>NZ_JANUHB010000001.1 GCF_024756255.1 Massilia agilis
GTTCCAGGCACGCGCCATCTTAGTTGTAGTGCTTGTACACCGTCGTGCGCCCGTCGTTCTGCACGAGCAGTACGTCGAACGGGTCCTTGCGCGGGCCTTCCATGCCAGGAGAGCCGGCCGGCATCGCGGGCACCGCCAGGCCCTTCGCCTTCGGGTGCGTGGCCAGCAGGCGCTTGATCTCCTGCGCCGGCACGTGACCCTCGATTGCATACCCGGCCACGGTCGCGGTGTGGCACGAGCCAAGGTTGTTCGGGATGCCCATCTTCTCGCGCACGTCCGACGGGTTGGCGACGGTGTGCACCTCGACCTTCAGGCCGCTGTCGCGCAGGTGCTTGGCCCAGGCCTCGCAGCAGCCGCAGTAAGCGCTCTTGTACACGTCGATCACCGGCGTTGCGGCATAGGCCAGGACCGGCAGGCCAACCAGGGCTGCGAGCAGGGTCTTGCGAATTGTTTGTGCAAACATTTTCCTTCTCCTAAAGTGTATGTGTGTGGCTACGTCGCCGCGCCCGGCGGCGGGGTAGCCGCAAGGACCACCGCCATGGCCAGCGCGGCAATCAAAATCGTGGCTTCGATCTGCAAGACGAGCCGGAACCGGCGCGGCAAGGTCGCCGCTGCCGGGCGCCCTGCGCCTTCGGACAGGATCCAGGGCGGCATGACGATGAATCGGTTCACGCCACCGAGCAGCACCGCTACTGCGACCAGGGCCAGCTTGGCGAGCAGGGCGTTGCCGTATGGGGTGCCCAGCAAATCATCGAGACTGCGCAGGTTGTGCCAGCCGCTGGCCAGTCCGGTGATGACGATACCGACGAGCGCGATCGTGGCGGAGGCGCTCAGCGCGGCGACGTAAGCAGCCCGTTCGCGCCTGTCCTTCTCCTGCACGTCGCGCCGGCTCGCCAATGCCACCAGGGCCGCGATGACGACCGCACCCAGCCAGACGCTGACGAGGACCAGGTGGAGCCAGTCCACCAGCACAGGCAGGCTGGCATCCCCGTTGCCCGATGCGTGGCTGACCATGCTGCGGCTGTACCAGAAGACCGCCAGTGCACCGAAGGCGATGGTGCCGCCGCCGCGAGCGCGCAGCAGGAGCGGCAGCACGGCCGCGACCACGAGCGCACCCGCGCCAATGGACCAGGCCAGCCCGTAATGGGTGGAGGCGAGCATCGTCGCAACCGCCGGCATGGCTTCCGACAATGGCACCTCGGCCATTTCGGCCGCTTCCGCGCACAGCGCCGCAACAGATGCCGACAGCGCGAGCAGCGCACCGCCCGCTGCCCAGCGCCGCAGCGACGGTAACTGCCCGACCGCCCACGGCGACCGCGCATCCGCCAGCCAGAACACCGCCATGTTGGCGCCGGCGGCAACCGCGGCGAACAGGTACAGCGGGACCGTCACCACCTTCAGCAGTATTGCGATGTCAACGCCCATGTCGCTACTTGACCTGGAAGGTGAAGTCTCCCTTGGTCTTGTGGCCGTCATGGGTCATGGTCGTCCATTGCACGCGGTAGGTACCCGCCGGCAGCGCCGGCAGCGGCGCCGTCATCGCGGTCGGATCGGCCTTGTCGACCTGGGCGCGCGGCAGCGCGATTTCGGCATTCCTGGCGTCGACGAGCCGAATCTTGCTGAACGCAGGCTCGAGCGCTTCGTTGAAGCCCAGCCGCAGCTGCTTCGGGGCGCTGGCAAGGACGCTGCCGGCCAGCGGCTCGGACGATTCGAGCCTGGCGTGGGCGTGCGCGGCCGTGGCAGCAAAGGCGCTGGCGGCGATGCCGGCAGCAATGGACAGTCGTTTCAGGGACATCTCTTCTCCGGACCAAAAATCGATAAAACGCAGATCAACCCCGGCAGCGTACAGAACACCACCGGGGCCGCGCAAGCCCGGTCAGCGCACCGGTTCCAGTTTAGAGACGGTGAACGCACCGTTCACCTGTTCGGCGCGAAAACGGATCTTGTCGCCAACCTTGACCTGGCCGAGCATCGCAGCGTCCTTGGCCTTGAAAACCATGGTCATGCCCGGCATGCCCAGGTTGACGAGCGGCCCGTGCTGGATGGTCAGCGTGCCGGTGTCCTTGTCCACTTTCTGCACTTCGCCGGACGACAGCTCGGCCGCGGCTTGTTCAGGCGCGGCCTGGTGCTGTGCGTGCATTTGCGCTTGCATCTGCGCGTGGTCCTGCATCTGGGCGCCAGCCTGGGCGGAGGCGATTACGAGACCGCCGGCGGCGACGGCGAGAGTAAATAGGCGAGTCATGTGAAGCTCCTTGCGTGATACGTTCGTGGTTCACGGCCGCGTCGACGCGACCGTGTTGCGGGATACGCGGGCACGATGAGCGGGCGCGGCGGGACCAATTGTCCCGGCTGCAGCATCGTGCCGAGGGAACGGTCAGGCGCGGGGAGGTCGCTCGGGCAGGGCGAGATCGACAGAGACGAGGCGGTGCGCGGCCATTGGCGTGGACACCAGCCGGGCGGGGTGGACCGGCAGAGCCGGCACGAAAGACGGTGTGATGGCGGCGCCGGTGCAGCAGTTGGCGCAGGCGCCGCATTTGCCGTCGGCATGGTGATGCGGGTGTGCGGCCGCGCTTGCTTTCTCACCACCGGCAGCCACGGTCCCATGCTGGTCCGTGGCGGGCTTGGCCATGTCCTGCACTGACGCCACTGGCAGCGGCGCGCACAGCACCGCAGATGCCGCCGCAAAGCCCTGGAATGGCACTGCGAGCAACATCAGCCAAACGAAAAATGCCTTGACGATTGCGTTCACAATCTGATTCTAGCATGGCCCCGGCAGGCCCGTAAAAGCTGGGCTGGGGTTGATACAAATCAAGGAATCTGTTTCCTTGGATCAATAGGATAGCGGACCATAGCCCTGCGACCTGCAAAGTCGAGCCGTGCCGCTGCGCCCAATCACAGGGCAATCTGGCTTACAGTATCCGCACAATCACATCCCTTGGGCGAGCCGATCGATGAACGAGCACGAGCATCAGCACCACAGCCACGCCGGCGAGCAGACCACCGCAAGCGCCCCCGCCCATACTGGGCACCACCATCACCAGGATGCCGCGGCCCAGGCTCCAGAGCCGGCCCCGGCCGCGCCCGGCACCATCTACACCTGCCCAATGCACCCCCAGGTGCGCCAGCCGATGCCCGGCAACTGCCCGATCTGCGGCATGACGCTCGAGCCGGAGTTGCCGACGCTGGAAGAAGGGCCGAATCCCGAGCTGGTGAACTTTCGCCGCCGGTTCTGGCTGACCTTGCCGCTCACCGTCATTGTGGCCGTGCTGGCCATGGCCGGGCATCGCCTGTTCCCCGGCGGGCTGGCCGGGCAAAGCTACATCGAGTTCGCGCTCGGCACGCCGGTGGTGCTGTGGGCCGGCTGGCCGTTCCTGCGGCGCGGCGCCGCCTCGATCGCGCAGCGCAGCCCGAACATGTGGACCCTGATCGGAACCGGCGTGACGGCCGCCTATGGCTACAGCGTAGTGGCCACGTTTGCGCCGCACCTGTTCCCGGCGTCGTTTGTCATGCACGGCCGCGTGGCGGTGTACTTCGAGGCCGCCGCGGTCATCATTTCGCTCACGTTGCTGGGCCAGATCCTTGAGCTCAAGGCCCGCTCGCAGACCTCGGCCGCGATCAAGTCCTTGCTCGGCCTGGCGCCAAAGACTGCGCGCCGCATTCGCGCGGACGGCAGCGAAGAAGACGTGCCGCTCACCCACGTTCACATCGGCGACACGCTGCGCATCCGCCCCGGCGAAAAGGTGCCGGTCGACGGCGTGGTGCTGGAGGGCGAGAGCGCGCTGGACGAGTCGATGCTGACCGGCGAGCCGGTTCCGGTGACCAAGCGCCCGGGCGACCGGGTGATTGGCGCCACCATCAACGCCAGTGGTAGCCTCATCATGCGTGCCGAGAAGGTGGGTGGCCAGACCATGCTGTCGCAGATCGTGCAAATGGTCGCGCAGGCACAGCGCTCGCGCGCGCCGATGCAGCGGCTGGCCGATGTGGTGGCCGGCTATTTCGTCGTGATCGTGGTGGCGCTGGCCGTGCTGACGCTGCTGGTCTGGGGCATCTACGGCCCGGAGCCCAGCTGGGTGTTCGGCTTCGTCAACGCGGTCTCGGTCCTGATCATCGCCTGTCCGTGCGCGCTGGGCCTGGCCACGCCGATGTCGATCATGGCCGCGACCGGGCAGGCCGCCACCCAGGGCGTGCTGTTCCGGGACGCCGCAGCCATCGAAGCGCTGCGCAAGGTGGATACGCTCATCGTCGACAAGACCGGCACGCTCACAGAAGGCAAGCCGGCATTTTCGGCCGTGGTGGGCGCACCCGGCTGGAGCGAGGACCAGGTGCTGGCCCTGGCCGCCAGCATCGACCAGGGCAGCGAGCACCCGCTGGCGCACGCCATCGTGGCCGAAGCGCGGCGCCGCAACCTGCGGCTGTCGAAACCCGGCTCGTTCGAGTCGTCCAGCGGCATCGGCGTGCGCGGCACTGTCGACGGCGCGGCTGTCGTGCTTGGTAATACCGTGCTGATGGACAGCGCCGGCGTGGCCTGGCAGCTGCTGCGCGAGCAGGCCGAGCGCCTGCGCCAGGAAGGCGCAAGCGTCATGTACCTGGCGCGCGACGGCCAGCTGGCCGGGCTGCTGGCGGTGGCCGACCCGATCAAGTTCACCACGCCAGAAGCACTGGCCGCCCTGCGCGAGGCGGGCATGAAGGTCGTGATGGCGACCGGCGATGGCCTGACCACGGCGCGCTCGGTAGGCGAGCGGCTTGGCATTGACGAGGTCTATGGCGAAGTCAAGCCGCAGGACAAGCTCACCCTGGTCGAGCGCTACCAGGCAGAGGGCAGGGTGGTGGCCATGGCGGGCGACGGCATCAATGACGCTCCGGCGCTGGCCAAGGCCAACGTGGGCATCGCCATGGGCACCGGCACCGACGTGGCCATCAACAGCGCGCACGTCACGCTGGTCAAGGGCGACCTGAGGGCGATCGCGCGGGCGCGCGCCATTTCGGTGGCCACCGTGCGCAACATGCACCAGAACCTTGGCTTCGCGTTCGTCTACAACGCGCTGGGCATTCCGGTCGCGGCGGGCCTGCTGTATCCGGTCACCGGCCAGTTGCTTTCGCCCATGCTGGCCGCGCTCGCGATGAGCCTGAGCTCCGTCTCGGTCGTGACCAATGCGCTGCGCTTGCGCGGCACGGCGGCAAGTAAATGAAAATGCAATCTGCTCGACAGCCAGCTGCAACAGTGCTAAGGTGGCGCCGGTAAACGCCATGAGATACACACGCCGCATTCGCTTCCTGGCCGCCCTGGTGGCCCTGGTGAGCCTGCTGTTCACGCAGCTGGCCCTGGCGGGCTACGACTGCCCGCAGGTGGCGCGCGCGCTCGAACAACCGGTGGCAATGCAAGTCGCCCATTCCGACTGCTGCACCCCGCACGACCAGCAAAGTCCCAACCTGTGCGAGGCGCATGGCCAGTCCAAGGCGCAGTCGCTCGACCTGCCGGCGCAGCCGCCGGTGGCGCCGTTCGTTCCGACATCCCTCGTCCTCGCCATCTCCGCTGTCGAGACGCCGCTCCCGCTCAACCTCGAGGCGCCAGCTTCGTTCCTGGAGACCGCCAGCAGTTCGCCTCCGATTCCGATCCGGAACTGCTGCCTGCGCAATTAGATCTCAGCTTGCTCGCTAGCCCATGGTCCCGTTGATACCGGGACTGCGGCCGTTCATTGCAAGTTGGAGATGTCATGTTTTCCCGAATTCGACTCGCGGCGCTGCGGCGCCGCACTACGCCGGCCATGCTTGCGCCGGCGGTGCTGGCGTTGGCGTTCGCCGGCCCAGCCATGGCGTCCGGCACCGGCCTGACGTTCCCCGAAGCGCAACAGCGCGCGCTCGGCCGCTCCCTGCAGCTGCGCGCACAGGACGCGGCGGTGACGGCGTCGCAGGAGCTGGCCGCGGCCGCGCGCCAGTTGCCCGACCCCATGCTCAAGGCGGGCGTCGAGAATGTCCCGCTGAGCGGTCCCGACAGGTATTCGCTGGGCCGCGACTCGATGACGATGCGGCGCATCGGCATCGAACAGGAGCTTACACGTAGCGTCAAGCGCGACCTTCGCGCCCAGCGCTACGAGCGTGTGGCCAACAAGACGCGCGCCGAGCAGGTGGCCGCCGCCGGCGCCGTCGAGCGCGACACGGCGCTGGCCTGGCTGGACCTGTATTACTTCGAGCAGATGGCGCAGGTCGTGGCCGAGCAGGCCGGCCAGGCCGAGGCGCTGGTGGTGGCCGTGGATGCGGCCTATCGTGGCGGCCGCTCCAGCCGCGCGGACCTGCTCGCCGCCCGCAGCGCGCTGGCGATGGTGCACGACCGCGCGAGCGCGATCGAGCGGCAACGTCAGAGCGCCCGCACGACGCTGGTGCGCTGGGTTGGCGAGTTGCCTGGTCTCGCGCTCGCGGGCAGCCCGGATCTCACGCACATTCGCCACGACCCGGACACCCTGCCGCACCAACTCGAACACCACCCGGAGGTGAGCGTGCTGAACCGCGCCGCTGACCTGGCCAGCACCGAGGCCCGCCTGGCGGACGCCGAGAGCCGCCCGGACTGGCGCGTGGAACTGGCGTTCCAGCAGCGCGGCCCGGATTACCCGAACATGGTCTCGTTCGGCGTTGCGGTGCCGCTGCAATGGGACCGCAAGCACCGCCAGGACCGCGAGATTGCGGCACGCCTCGCGCTGGCCGACCAGGCGCGCGACGAGCGCGACGAGGCGCTGCGCATGCACACCGCCGAAACCGCGAACCAGGTCGGCGAGTGGCGCACCGGCCTGGAACGCATGGACCGCTACCGCACCGAACTGCTGCCGCTCGCGCACGAACGGGCAGACGCGCTCCTTGCCGCCTACCGGGGCGGCAAGTCCGCACTGGCCGACGTCATCGCCGCGCGCCGCGACGAACTGGAGACCCGCCTGCAGTCCTTGCAGCTCGAGGCCGACACCGCGCGCCTGTGGGCCCGCCTGAACTTTCTATTCCCGACCAGCCAGATGAACACCGTTTCGAACCTCAACAAGCCGGAGGCGCCATGAACCGCCGCGTGATTGCAGCCGCAGCCGCGGCCCTCGTGCTGGCCGGCGCCAGCTTTGGCGCCTACCGCCTTGGCCAGCGTTCGGTCGCGCATGCGCCGGCCGCCGCGCCGGAATCGGGGCGCAAGGTCCTGTACTGGCAGGACCCCATGGCCCCCGGCAAACGCTTCGACAAGCCCGGCAAATCGCCGTACATGGACATGGACCTCGTGCCCGTGTACGCGGACGAGCAGGGCGCCGACGGAACGGTCAAGGTCAGTCCCGACGTGCAGCAGAACCTGGGCATTCGCTTCGCCGAGGTGCGCCAGGGCCAGATGGGCGGCGGCCTTCGGCTGGTCGGCAATATCGCGTTCAACGAGCGCGAACGCGTGCTGGTGCAGGCGCGCAGCAGCGGCTTCGTCGAGCGGCTGTATGTGCGCGCCCCGCTCGAGCGCGTGCGCAAGGGTCAGGCGCTGCTGGACCTCTACGTGCCAGACTGGGTGGCGGCGCAGGAGGAATACCTGTCGATCCGCCGCATGGGCGCCACGCAGTCCGCGGGCCTGCTGGAAGCGGCGCAGCAGCGCATGCGCCTGGCCGGCATGACGGACGAGCAGATCCGCCAGGTGGCCGCGCGCGGCCAGGTGATCAAGCGGGTGACCGTTACGGCGCCCGCCACCGGCGTGGTGAGCGAACTGCCGGCGCGCGAGGGCATGACGGTCAGTGCCGGCGCGCCGATGATGACGATCAGCGGACTAGCCAGCGTCTGGGTCAACGCCGAAGTGCCCGAAAACGCCGCGGCCCAGGTGCGGCCGGGCACCGCGGTCGGGGTCACGACGCCGGCGTATCCCGGCGAGCGTTTCAGCGGCAAGGTCGAGTCCTTGCTGCCGCAGGTCGATCCAAGCACGCGCACCCTGGTCGCGCGGATCGAGATTGCCAACCCCGCCGGCAAGCTGAGTCCCGGCATGTTCGCCAACATCAGCGTGACCGGCGCCGGGCGCCGGCAAGCGCTGGTTGTTCCGTCCGAAGCCGTGATCCAGACCGGCACGCGCACCGTCGTCATCGTGGCGCAAGGCGACGGCAAATTCATGCCGATGGAGGTAAGCGTCGGCACGGAGGCCAACGGCGACACGGAAATCCTGTCGGGTCTCTCCGCAGGGCAGCGGGTGGTCGCTTCCGGCCAGTTCCTGATCGACTCCGAAGCCAGCTTGCGCGGCGCCGTGCGGCGCCTGGAAGGGGCCACGCAAACAAAGCCCGCGACCGTCGCACCCGCCACGCACCACGGTATCGGCAAGATCGAAAAGATCGGTCCGGATGAAGTCACCATCTCGCACGGGCCCATCCAAACGCTTGGATGGGGGCCGATGACGATGGGCTTCGTGCCGCCGGCCGGTGGCCTGCCGGCAGGGATCCGGGTGGGCGACAGTGTAGCGTTCGATGTGCAGGCCCGCCCCGATGGGCGCTACCAGATCATGGGCATCGAACGCAAAGCGAAGGCT
This sequence comes from Massilia agilis, assembly GCF_024756255.1. Classification (GTDB taxonomy): domain Bacteria; phylum Pseudomonadota; class Gammaproteobacteria; order Burkholderiales; family Burkholderiaceae_D; genus Telluria; species Telluria agilis. The sequence continues at coordinate 8,513 of NZ_JANUHB010000001.1, forward strand.
GCGCCGCCTCCTGCCCATGAACCTGCGCAGCACGGCAGCGAACACGGCGCGGACCACGCCACCGGCCAGGGCGACGCCGCGCACGGCGAACATGGGGCACAAGCCATGCTTGAAGAAGCGTCCCATGAGCACGGAGCGCACCAATGATCGCCCGCATCATCCGCTGGTCGATTACCAACCGCCTGCTCGTCCTGCTCGCCGCTGTGGCGCTGGCCGGGTGGGGCACGTGGTCGCTCGGGCGCACACCCGTGGACGCGCTGCCCGACCTGTCGGACGTGCAGGTCATCATCCGCACCACCTGGCCTGGCCAGGCGCCGCAGATCGTCGAAAACCAGGTGACGTATCCGCTGACCACCACCATGCTCTCGGTCCCGGGGGCGAAGACCGTACGCGGCTACTCGTTCTTTGGCGACTCGTTCGTGTATGTGCTGTTCGAGGATGGCACCGATCCGTACTGGGCGCGCTCGCGGGTGCTGGAGTACCTGAACCAGGTGCAGTCGCGCCTGCCGCAGCAGGCCCGCCCCGCGCTCGGCCCAGACGCCACCGGCGTCGGCTGGGTGTTCGAGTACGCGCTGGTGGACCGCAGTGGGCGCCACGACCTGTCGCAACTGCGTGCGCTGCAGGACTGGTTCCTCAAGTACGAGCTCAAGACGGTTCCCAACGTGTCGGAAGTGGCCAGCATCGGCGGCATGGTGCGCCAGTACCAGGTCGTGCTCGATCCGGACAAGATGAGGGCCTACAACGTCACTCACGCGATGGTGCTCGACGCGCTGGCCAGGGCCAACCAGGAAAGCGGCGGTTCGGTACTGGAAATGGGCGAAGCCGAGTACATGGTGCGCACCACCGGCTACCTGCACTCGCTGGACGACTTCCGCGCGGTGCCCCTGTCGACCAACGCGGCCGGCGTGCCGGTGCGCCTGGGCGACGTCGCCCGCATCCAGGTTGGCCCCGAGATGCGGCGCGGGATCGCGGAGCTGAACGGGGAAGGCGAGGTGGCAGGCGGCGTGGTGGTCCTGCGCTCCGGGAAGAACGCGCGCGCAACCATCGCCGCCGTCAAGGAAAGGCTCGCCAGCCTGAAGGCCAGCCTGCCGCCGGGCGTCGAGGTGGTGACCACCTATGACCGCTCCGGCCTCATCGACCGCGCGGTCGACAACCTCGAGCACAAGCTGGTGGAGGAATTCATCGTCGTCGCCCTGGTGTGCGCGCTGTTCCTGTTCCACCTGCGCTCGGCGCTGGTGGCCATCGTCTCGCTGCCGCTGGGTGTGCTGGCCGCTTACATCGTCATGTACTACCAGGGCGTGAACGCCAACATCATGTCGCTGGGCGGCATTGCGATCGCGGTCGGAGCCATGGTCGATGGCGCCGTGGTCATGATCGAGAACGCGCACAAGCATGTCGAGGCATGGAACCACGCGCACCCGGGTGCTGACCTGAACGGGGAAGAGCGCTGGCGCGTGATCGGCGACGCCGCGGCGGAAGTTGGCCCGGCGCTGTTCTTCTCGCTGCTGATCATCGTGCTCTCGTTCGTGCCCGTGTTTGCGCTGCAGGCACAGGAAGGCCGCTTGTTCGCACCGCTCGCGTTCACCAAGACCTATTCGATGGCCGCAGCGGCCGGGCTATCGATTTCGCTGGTGCCGGTGCTGATGGGCTACCTCATTCGCGGGCGCATTCCGGACGAGCGGCGCAACCCGATTAGTCGCGCGCTGATTGCCGGCTATCGGCCGCTGATCGCCGCCGTGCTGCGCCATCCCAAGACAACGCTGGTGGCGGCCGCGTTCGTGGCCGCCGCCACCGTGTGGCCGGTCAGCCGGCTGGGCGGCGAGTTCCTGCCGATGCTGGACGAGGGCGACCTGCTGTACATGCCGTCGGCGCTGCCCGGCCTTTCGGCTGGCAAGGCGGCCGAGCTGCTGCAGCAGACCAACCGGCTGATCAAGACCGTGCCGGAGGTCGCCACCGTGTTCGGCAAGGCCGGCCGCGCCGAGTCGGCCACCGATCCCGCGCCACTCGAGATGTTCGAGACCACTATCCAGTTCAAGCCGCGCGAACAGTGGAGGCCGGGCATGACGATGGCAAAGCTCACCGAAGAACTGGACCGTGTGGTGAAGGTACCGGGACTGTCCAACGTGTGGGTGCCGCCGATCCGCAACCGCATCGACATGCTCGCCACCGGAATCAAGAGCCCGGTCGGGATCAAGGTCTCGGGCGCCAGCCTGGCGGAGATCGACGGCCTGAGCAGCGCGATCGAGGCCGCCGTCAAAAAGGTGCCCGGCGTTTCGTCGGCGTTGGCCGAGCGCCTGAACGGCGGGCGCTACGTCGATATCCGCATCGACCGCGACCGCGCGGCGCGTTACGGGTTGAACATCGCGGACGTCCAAGGCATCGTGTCGGCAGCCGTTGGCGGCGACAATGTGGGCGAGACCGTCGAGGGGCTGCAGCGCTTCCCCATCAACGTGCGCTACCCGCGCGAGGTGCGCGACTCGGTCGACAAGCTGCGCCAGCTGCTGGTGCTGACCGGGCGCGGTGCCCAGATCGCGCTGGGCGACGTGGCCGACATCCGCATCGCTGACGGACCGCCCATGCTCAAGAGCGAAAACGCCAGGCTGTCCGGCTGGGTGTATGTCGACATCCGCGGCCGCGACCTGGGCTCGGCAGTGCGCGAGATGCAGCAGGCAGTCGCACGCGAGGTGAAGCTCTCGCCCGGCTATTCGATCGCGTGGTCGGGGCAGTTCGAGTACATGGAGCGCGCGTCCGCCAAGCTGCGCGTCGTGGTGCCGGTGACGCTTGCGATCATCTTCCTGCTGCTCTACGCCACATTCCGCCGGCTGGACGAGGCGCTGCTGATCATGGCCACGCTGCCGTTCGCGCTGGCCGGCGGGGCCTGGCTTCTCTGGCTGCTCGGGCACAACCTGTCGGTGGCCAGTGGCGTGGGCTTTATCGCGCTGGCCGGCGTCTCGGCCGAATTCGGCGTCATCATGCTGCTGTACCTCAAGCACGCATGGGAAGGGCGCGTCGCGCTTGGGAAGACCAGCGAACAGGACCTGCTTGATGCGGTGACCGAAGGCGCCGTGCTGCGCGTGCGGCCGAAGGCGATGACCGTTGCGGTGATCGTGGCGGGGCTGGTGCCGATCATGATCGGCTCGGGTACGGGCTCGGAGGTCATGCAGCGCATTGCCGCCCCCATGGTCGGCGGCATGATCACGGCGCCGCTGCTGTCAATGTTCGTGGTGCCGGCCGCCTACCTCCTTTTAAGACGACGCAAGCGGGAAGGCACTTGATCCGTAGGGTGGGCGGGGTTCCCGCCCACGCGTTCAACCGAGGCACGCATTGCCGCGAACTTGAGCGCGCCTGAACGCGTGGGCGGACAAGCCGCCCACCCTACGCCTTGTTGTATGATCGTCCACTTCCATTCTCGTTGAGGAGTGCACATGCGCCAGCTGCTGTTCGTCGCCCTTGCCACACTATCCGTGCCAGCGTTCGCCACCACGCCGGCCGAAACCGTCGCCGGCTTCCACGAGGCGCTCAAGCGTGGTGACATGGCGCAGGCCAGCGCGCTGCTCGCGCCGGCAGTGGACATCTACGAGTCCGGCTACGTCGAGCGCTCTCGCGCCGAATATGCGGCGCACCACCTGCCTGCGGACATGGCGTTCGCAAAGACGACCACGATGCGCATCCTGCAACAGCATGAACAGGCGTCAGGCGACCTCGCCGTCGTGCGCCGAGAGACCGAGACCACGGGCAGCCACCAGGGCCGGCCGGTGCACCTGTTCGGCACCGAGACGGTGCTGCTCGAGCGCGACGGCGACGGCTGGCTGATCACGCATGTGCACTGGTCGTCGCGCAAGGCCAAGTAGCACGCAAGCGCCGGGCTGCCCCGGCGCGTTCTACTCGTGCCGCAGCGCCTCGATCGGGTCCAGGTGCGCCGCCCGCCGCGCCGGAAAATAGCCGAAGATGATGCCGATCGCGGCCGAGAACACGAACGCGGTCAGGTTGATCGAGGGGCTGAACAGGAACGGCATGTGCATCAGCGCCGCCAGGCCAACGCAGGCTGCAAGCGCAATCGCGATGCCGATCAGGCCACCGAAACCGGACAGCACCACCGCCTCGATCAGGAACTGCAGCAACACCTCGCGCTCCAGGGCGCCGATCGCCAGGCGAATGCCGATCTCGCGGGTACGCTCGCGCACCGACACCAGCATGATGTTCATGATGCCGATGCCGCCCACCAGCAGGCTGACCGCCGCCACTGCGCCCAAGAGCCCGGTCATGGTGCGGATCGTGCCCGACAGGGTGTCGGCGATCTGCTTGGTGTCCATGACGTTGAAATTGTCGTCTTCGTTCTCCGCCAGGCGGCGCCGTTCGCGCAGCAGGGCGTTAATCTGCTTCATCACCTGCGCCGTGCGTGCCGAGTCGCGCAGCGAGACCAGGATCGTGCCCACATCGGTATCGCCCGTGATGCGGCGCTGGACGGTGGCGATCGGCATCACCACCACGTCGTCCTGGTCCATCCCCATCGCGCCCTGGCCCTTGGAAGCCAGCAGGCCGATGATCTCGCACGAGAAGTTCTTCACGCGCAGCTGGGCGCCGACCGGGTTCTGGCTGCCGAACAGTTGCTTGCGCACCGTGTTACCGATGACGCAGACCGCCTTGCCGGCCTTTTCCTCGTCCTCGTTGAACTCGCGGCCCGCGGCCAGCTTCCAGTTCCCGGCAATGAAGTAGTCGTTGGTGGTGCCGTTGACCACGGAAGACCAGTTGTTGTTGCCGGAGACAAGAGTCGAGGTGCGGCTCACCGCCGGCGCCACCGCCTTCACCCCGCTCAGTTGCAAGCGCAGTGCTTCGATGTCGGCCAGTTTGAAGTTGGGCGGACGGGCGCCGTCGCGCGGCCCCATGCGCTGGCCGGGGCGCACCATCAGCAGGTTGCTGCCGAGGCTGGAGATCTGGTCGGACACCATCTGGGTCGCGCCGTTGCCCAGCGTGACCATGGTAATGACGGCCGCCACACCAATCACGATGCCCAGCACGGTCAGGAAGGAGCGCAGCAGGTTGCGGCGGATTTCGCGCAGCGCCACCAGCAAGGCGTTACCGAGCATTGGCGGTCTCCTCGTTGACGGTCTCGCTGTCGATCGCCCCGTCGATGAAGTGGATGATGCGGTGCGCGTAGCGGGCCATGTCCGGCTCGTGGGTGACCATGACGACGGTAATGCCTTGTTCGCGGTTCAAGTCGGCGATCAGCTGCATGATCTCGTGGCTGCGCTTGGAATCCAGGTTGCCGGTCGGTTCGTCGGCCAGCAGGACCAGCGGCTTGGTGACAATGGCGCGCGCGATCGCCACGCGCTGCTGCTGGCCGCCGGACAGTTCGGCCGGCGTGTGGTCCTCCCAGCCGTCCAGGCCCACCATGTCCAGCGCGGCGCGCGCCGCAGCGCTGCGCTGCTCGGGCGGTTCGCCCCGGTAGAGCAGGGGCAGCTCCACGTTCTCCTGCGCCGAGGTGCGGGCCAGCAGGTTAAAGCCCTGGAACACGAACCCGAGGTAGCCGCGGCGCAGCAGGGCGCGCTGGTTGCGGTCGAGCCGTTCGACGTGGATGCCGCGGAACAGGTATTCGCCCGAGGTCGGCGAATCCAGGCAACCGAGAATGTTCATCGCCGTCGATTTGCCCGAACCGCTTGGCCCCATCACCGCCACGAAATCGCCGGCGGCGATCTTCAGGTCGATGCCGCGCAAGGCCTGGAAGGCGACCGCGCCTTCGCCGAAGGTCTTGGTGATGGCGCGCAGTTCGATCAGCGGCGCCTCTTGCTCGCTCACTTGGCCGCCTCTTCGTAATCGGTGATCACCGCCATGCCGGCTTTCAGCTCGCCGCCGGTCACTTCGGTATGGCGGCCATCGCTCACGCCCGTGTGCACACCGACCGGCTGCGGGCCGTTTGCACCGAGTACCCAGACCTGCGCCTGGCCGTTGAGCGGCTTGGCGGCGCGGCGCGGCGCCGCAGGAAAGCGGGGCATGAGCTGGCTCACGAAGCCGCCTTGCGATGCCTGGCCCGACTGCGGCGGCACGAAGCGCAGGGCGGCATTGGGCACCAGCAGCGCCTTGTCGCGGCGCGCGGTGACGATCGACGCGGTGGCCGTCATCCCCGGTCGCAGCGCCAGGTCCTTGTTCACCACGTCGAGGATGGTCTTGTAGGTGACCACGTTATCGGTCGTGGTCGCGCCCAGTCCGACGCGCTGGATCGCGGCCGGAAAGCGGCGCCCCGGCCATGCGGACACGGTGAAGCTGGCCGGCTGGCCGGGCCGCACGGTGGCCACGTCGGCCTCGTCCACCTTGACCTGCAGCTGCATGCGCGTCAGGTCTTCCGCCACCACGAACAGCACAGGCGTGGTCATGGCGGCCACTACGGTGTTGCCGGGTTCGACCTTTCGCGTCAGTACCACGCCGTCGACCGGCGAGCGGATGTCAGCCTTGGTCAGGTTGGTCTCGTCGGTCTTGAGGGTGGCGCGGGCCTGTGCGGCCTGGCCGCGCGCGGTCGACTCGTTGGCGATGGCGCGCTGCAGGGCCGCTTCCGCTGCCTCCAGTTCCGTGCGTGCCGGCACCTTGCCACCCGAGAGCTCGGACACCTGGCGCATGCGCGTGAGCGACGCGCGCGCCTCGGCTACGGTGGCCTGGGCCTGCGCGACCTGGCCTTCGGCCGCCTGGACCGCGGCGCGCGACTTGAACACGGTGTCATTCAGGCGCGACTTGTCCAGCTGCGCCATCAGCTGGCCCTTTTTCACGGTGTCGTTCTCGTCCACCAGCACCGAAGCCAGGGTGCCGGACAGCTCGCTGCCCACGTCCACCGACTTGGTCGGCGCCAGCGTGCCGCTGGCCGATGCGGTGACGACGAGATCGCCGATTGTGGCCTGCTCGGTGACGTACTTGACCGTCGGGCCGGCGCTGCGCGTGGCGAGGTACACCACCACTGCCGCCGCCACGACGAGCGCGCCGGCGATCATGGGCCAGCGGCGCCGGGCATGCCCGGAAGTGCCGGCGGCGGCGTCGTCGAGCAGGCGCTGCAGTTTGTCCTTGGTGTCGTCGCTAACTTTGGTTGTCATGCTTGCGGTTCCGGAAGAGGGGAGACGTCAGGCCTGCTGCCATCCGCCGCCGAGTGCCTTGTAAAGGGCCACGAGCGCGGACAGTTGGGCCGCTTGCGCGGTGGCCAGCGCGTCCTGCGCGGAAAGACGGGTGCGCTCGGCGTCGAGCAGGCGCTGGAAGTCGGACAGGCCCGATTGGTACATCTGGCGCGACGTGGTGGCGGCGCGGGCAGCCGCATCGGCCGCGCTGGTGCGGGCCTCGAGGCGGTCGCGCGCGGCGGTGTAGGCCACCAGCGCGTCCTCGACTTCTTCCAGCGCCGACAGCACCGCGTTCTGGTAGGCGATGAGCGCCTGCTCCTGGACGGCGCTGCGCACCTCGACCGCGCTGCGCAGCCGTCCGGCGTCGAACAGCGTGGCGGCCAGTGAGCCGGCGGCGCTGCGCACCAGCGTATCGGCCGTGCCGAGTGCACCGAGCGAAGCGGCCTGCCAGAAGATCGAGCCGGACAGGTTCAGGCTCGGGTAGCGCTGCGCCATCTGTGCGCCGACCCGGGCGGTTTCCGCAGCCAGGCTGCGCTCGGCGGCAGCAAGGTCCGGGCGGGCCCGCAGCGCGTCGGCGGGAATGCCAACCGCGACGCTGGCGGGAACCCGGGGCAGGGGACGCGGCTCCTGCAGCGCCGATCGCAAGGCACCCGGCTGCTGCGCCAGCAGCACGGCCAGCCGGTTCTGGGCATTGGCGATCGCCGTTTCCAGGTCGGGAATCGAGGCGCGGGTCTGCTCGCGGCTGGCCACGGCCTGGTCAACGTCGCTGGTGCTCACAAGGCCGGCCTGGTTGCGCCACTGCGCCAGCTGCACGGTCTCGGTTTGGCTGGCCAGGTTTTCGCGGGCGATGGCCAGGCGCTGCTGGTAGCTGCGCAGGTCAACATAACCCTGAACGACCTCGGCGACGAGCGACACCTTCACGTTGGCGAGCGACGCCTCGCTGGCCTCCAGGTCGGCGCCGGCCGCCTCGAGCGTGCGGCCGTTCTTGCCGAACAGGTCGACTTCCCAGCCAGCGTCAAAGCCTGCTTCGTACAGTGTGGAGGTGGCGCGCACGCCGCTCGTGGACGCGCTGCGCGTGGAAGGCGACACGTTAGCTGTCAAGGTCGGGAACAGGCCGGCGCGCGCCTGCACACGCACCGCACGGGCCTGACGCACGCGCGCTGCTGCCAGCCGCACGTCGCCATTGGCCGCCAGTGCCTGTTCCACCAGCGTGTCGAGCTGGGAGTCGCCCAGCACCCGCCACCACTGCGCCAGCAGGGCCGGGCTGGCAGGCGTGAGGCCGGCCGATTCGGTAGCGCCGTGCCAGGTCGCGGGCGCCTGCAGCTGCGGCGCCTGGTACTCGGGGCCGGCCATCGGCCGGTGCGTTGCGCAACCCGCGCCCAGCATTGCGAGGAGGCAGGTTCCGTACAGGCGCATGCGGCCTGCACGATATTGTCGATGCATATTGGATGCCGTCAGTTGGAAACACGGTCGGCCACTTCAGGCCGCCTCTCATTATGGCTGATTCTGCTGTAAATGAATGTTAATGCCAGGAATTTCTGCCTTCAAATATTGTGTCTTCCCGGCGCCTTTCGAGATTCATGCTTTTGCCGAGCAGGCATGGAGTGGCGCTGGATTCGTTGGGTCCGGCGGGGTTCCCAACAATTCGTCAGCGTGGATCAAGGCAGCGGCTCGGTCCGGTGCTAGTTTGGGGTGTGGTTGCGGCACCGGTGTCCACTGGCCTGGAGGTTCTTGCGTGAACAAGCATTTTGTGACGATGCTGGGCTGGTGGCGCTGGCTGGCCGCATTCGCGGTGGTGCTCTATCACGTGCGCTTTCTGTTGCTCGCTCCGTACGACGACGTGGCTGAGAAGGGCGTGCTGCTGAACCTGTTCTATTTTGGCACCAGCCTGGGGCACGAAGGGTTCGTGCTGTACATGCTGGTCAGCGGCATGCTGCTGGGCGGGCTATCCCTGCGCCGATGGAAATTGCAGGGTGCCGGCGCGTGGCGCGATATCGCCCACAAGGCCTTGTGGTTCTACGCATTCCTGGTTCCCGGCCTGCTGCTTGGCGGCTTGCTGGACCTAACCGGTCATTGCGAGCTGCGTTCCACGGGTACCTACGCCTATTTCGATCAGTTCACGCCTGATTTTTCGCTGCGCGCGGTGGCGGAAAACCTGCTGCCGGTCCAACGCTTCATCGTTCCCGGCCTTGGCAGCAATTCGATGCTCTATCTGCTGGCGTACGAATGCTGGGCCTACCTGGCCTTTGCCGCGTTCATCCTGCCCACGCGTCGTCGCACGGGCGCGGTGCTCGGATCATTCGTCGCGGTCGTCGGCTCCGTGCTGGCCCCGGAGTTCGTGGGCTACCTGCTGTTGTGGATGATGGGTGCCGCCGTCTATCACTACCGTTTGCGGTTGCAGGAACGGCTAAGCCGGGGCAGGGCGCTCGTGCTCTTCGTGGCGAGCCTGCTGACATCGCGTGTGGTCGGGGCGCACCTGTCCGAGGTCCCGGAGCAGTATGTGCTGGTGGTTCGCAGCTTGCTCGACCTCCAGTTCGGCATCGGGCTGACCTGCCTGCTGCTCGCGCTGGGTAGCAGCAGGATTTACCGGGACCGCCGTTCGGTCTTGCTGTGGCGGCTCACTCGAGGATTTCCGGCCGCAAATTCGGTCATTTTCGCCTGCCATTTCCCGCTCATGATGTTCGCCGTGGCAGCTGCAAGCAGGATTTGGGGCGTGCCGATCGCAGGCCAGCCACAGCCGCTGCTGTTTGCCCTGTTCGCCCTGGTGGTTGCGTTGATATACGCTTATGCGTGGGCCTTGTCGCGGCTTGCCAGGCGGCTGGTGCGGCTGCTCGGGGCTGCGCGCGGAATGCCGGTTGCGCCGGTGACGGCGTAAGTAATGCCTGCCGTCGCTCAAGCGACGCCGATTCCATTCACCAGATCAAGCATTTCGCAATCAGCGCCTGCGATCGCATTTCCATCCGATACAATCTTTAGGTCACTAACATCCTAAAGGGAACGTGTACGCGGCCGAGGTGCGCGGCATGTTGTGCTGGAATCATGGACAGTAAACCAAGCCCCGAATGGGACCCACGGTCCGAAGCGGTGCTTCAGGATCAGATCGCGGCCTATGACGAGATGCGGCGCCGGTGCCCGGTGGCCCACAGCGACTACCTGAACTGGTCGCTGTTTCGGCATGACGACGTTACGCGCGCGCTGCACGACCCCATCACATTCAGCAGTGCCGTCTCAAGCCACCTCGCCGTTCCGAGTGGCATGGATCCGCCGCAGCACACCGAATACCGGCGCATCATCGAGCCTTATTTCGACGCAGAACGCATGCAGGCGTTCGAACCGGCGTGCCGCGCCATCGCCGTCGAATTGGTGGAAAGCCTTCCGCACTCCGGCGAAGTCGAGTTCATGAGCGCGTTCGCCGAGGACTATGCCTTGCGGGTTCAGTCTGCGTTTCTCGGCTGGCCAGGCGAACTGCACGATCCGCTGCGACGCTGGACTCGCAAGAACCATGCGGCGACGCTGGCGCGCGATCGCGCGGCGATGGAAGCGGTTGCCTTCGAGTTCGACGGCTACATACGCGAACTGCTGGCGGTACGCCGCAGCGCGGGCGCAAGCGCGCCAGCCGACCTGACGACCAGCCTGTTGCGCGAGCACTTGGACGGGCGCCCGCTGGATGAAGAGGAAATCATCAGCATCCTGCGCAACTGGACTGTCGGTGAGCTCAGCACGATCGCGGCGAGCGTCGGCATCCTTGCGCATTACCTGGCAACCTGGCCGGCGCTGCAGCAGCAGTTGCGTAGGGAGCCCGCGCTGGTACCGTCGGCCATCGACGAAATCCTGCGCCTTCATGCGCCGCTGATATCGAACCGGCGCGTCCTGGCCCGGCCCGTGGAGATCGGCGGACAGAAGCTCGCCGCCGGGGAACGCGTCACCTTGATGTGGGCATCGGCCAACCGCGACGAAGCGGTCTTTGACGAACCAGAAACATTCCGCCTGGACCGGGATCCGTCGAAAAATCTGTTGTACGGCGCAGGTATCCACGTTTGTCCGGGAGCACCACTGGCGCGCCTGGAGTTGCGCATCATTGTCGAGGAACTTCTGGCGCGCGTGCAAAATATCGCGCCGGCTCCAGATGCGGCACCAGTAAACGCCGTGTATCCGGCAAGCGGCTTCGTCGAGCTGCCGCTGTGGATTGACGGCGCCTGAACGGGCGCGCACACCAACGGCGTCGCCTGCACGAAGGAACGAAAGTGGCACGCGGCGGTCGTTCGCGTGTCGGGCCTGTTGTTGAGGCTACGTTCACATGTCCGGCGGCGGACCAAGCTCTGCACCTCTGCGCCGAGCGGGCGTACAATTCCATTATTGCAACTACCACGGATGCGCATGGCAAACATGCCGGAGGTCGGGGCTAGGGCGCCTTTGATCCGCTCATTTTGCCGCACGGCACCCTGGTGAACCCTGGGGTTCCGCTGCTTCTCGCGGAGTCCTCATTCTGGTCGACATATTTTTATCCCGGTGTGGTCCAACCGAAGTGCAAGCCGAAAAGAGTCAGCCATGCAAACGTACGCAGACAAGAAAAGTCAGGGTAGTCAGAGCTCATCGGCCACTGGCAAGGCCAGGAATGAGCAAAAGCGAGATTCTTCCCCATTTCAGCATGTGGACAATCGGCCTGAAGCGATACAGATGCGGAACTCGCAGGAACCAGCAAAAAACAGCACAAGGAGCTTCGCACCGCTTGCGGACAACCGGCAAGCGCTAGGACAAGTGGGGCATGTGGCAACGCAAACTGGTACGGCCGAACCATCACAGGTGATACAAGGTGTGTTCGTCCAGGATAATCAGACGTTCTTGTGGACAGATACGGACACAAACAAAGTCTACCGACAAACCAGCACAATGTCAGGCGGAAGGGTAAGCCTTACGGCAGACAATGGCGAGAGCTTTGTCATTGAGCGCGGGATTGACGGTACGTGGAATAGGGTCGGCCAACCAGCCCAGGTCACACTGAACCCGGTACGCGACCGCGCATACCGCGTACACGCTGATTTCACTGGCTTCAATGGCGTGGATACGCTCAGAGAAGATGAGGAAATGGAGAAAGACGATCTACCGTATTCAGCCCACGGAAAGATCAGAGATCAAGAGTTCAGGGATTTTTTCTCGGACATTCCCTCCCTGCCAAAAGGAGAACAACCGTCAGAAGGGTACCGTAAGCTGCTCGACGAAAGGACGCGCGCCTATGGCACGCTGGCGCAGCCAGCACCACCAAAGGAAGATTTCAACAAACGACCGTATGCCTCGGGTGAAAAACATGAATTTTCTGTTGATGCAAGTGGCGGGCTCCCTTTTCATCAAGCCGACGATTACATCAAGAGCTCATACCAGAGAAAAGACAAATTGGAGAAAAACCTGACTGTTCATGACCTTTACGAGGCACAGTACTTGTCAAATTTTAACCAAATTGTCCCAGAGTCCGCAATCTACGCTCCATTTACGCAAGCACAGCAATCAGACCATTGGCTAACTACGCTCGGCCCGACACTTGACGTAAACTTTCCACCAACAATATCGGACAAGAGCGCCGGTACGGATTACAAAGGCGTGCACAGCGTTTTCAAAAACTTCCTGGATAAGCTGTCCGCCAATCCAGATTTTATAACGAAAACAGCCGAGGACACGCAACTATTCCTGGATGGGCGGCTGACAGCGGTTGCGACCGAGGCGCATAAAGAAGCGTACTTGGCCGCCAAGAACAAGCAAAGATCCAAAGGTGCGAGGCAAGAAGGAACCAAATCAAGGAAGCGAACGCACCTGACTGCGGTTGAAAACAAGAATCTAGAACAAGCGCATGCTGACATAAGCTCGTTCCTGCAGGGCACGGATGTGGAATTCCCATCCACGAAAATGGCCCGGAATGTACAAAAAATCGCGTATCTGTTTTACATCAAATTGATCAAGCGAGCAATCGCCAACGTTGTGATGCTAATGCATAGCAATATTCAATTCCATAACGCCGGAAGGCGTGGGGCAGAACAGCAAATCAGGCACGGCATTGAACAAATCCTGAACGAACTGATGGGTCACCTGCCAAGGCTCGCTGACCTGCAAAGCAAACTGTACACTGGTTCAAACGATCAAGCATCCGACAGTGAGGATGATGATGAGTATGAACCGTACCTGCCGCATGAAGTCCAACAATTGGCTCAGCAAAATGGCGTTGAAGCGCATTATGGCGGGTCGCACGGCAACAATTGTCTGATCTTTGCCATAGCGGGCGCTTTTGGCGTTGCACTTACAGAGCAGGCGGCAGCTGAAATTCGAGCCTGGTTGAACAATCACAGTGCGCAGAATGGCCATTTCAATGCACATGGCCAGCTTCCAATGTTGCCAGGGCTGATTCAAGAAATAACAAACCGGCTGGCACTTCACCATAACATCAACGGAAACGTTACCGTTGTGACCACGCAGGGCAATTTCAACGCCCAAGGCGCTGTGGCCAACAACGCAAATAATGGGAACGTCCTGGTCATCCTACATGGTGGGCATTATTACTTCACGCAAGCACCAGATTTGGCATAGCACGATTAACCGATACGATCACGGCGTGTTGGTGATGTTTGAGGCTAAGTTCAGATGTGTGGCCGCTGACGAAGCTCAAACCTGCGATGGATTTCGCGGAGTCTTCGCGCTTACGTCGGTCCGAAGGCGTGGTAGGCATTTCGGATCGGACTCAGCGCCATCTGGCCGGACATCTTGAACCGGGACATTACACCTGAGCTCCTACTCGCGACTTCGCATAATCTATATTATGTCAAATGCGATATCCCGAACCAGCGGCCTGTTTTCACCTGCCCGTCTGGCTTCTCAGTTGCGCACTGGGCCCCGCCCGACACTGGCCATCCCGCCAAGCCGCCACGACAGCCCCAGATAAACGATCCGTCCGTCGAACCGCCGCAGATTGGTCTCCCTGAGCGTGTCGGTATCGGTCACGGTCTCGATCTTTTGTGTGTTGAAGATGTCGGTCACGTTGATCACCACTGACAGCGCCGGCGTAATGTTGTGGCGCAGGCTGACGTTCGTGAACGACGTCGGCTGGCGGTAGCCCTGGCCGGTCAGCGCCTTGCCTTGTCCGTTCAGCGCGACCTGCAAGTGATCCACGTCGGTCAACTCGACGTTGAAGCGACCACGCATGCTCAATGAGGTCGCGCTGCGGCGCACGTCCGCGCCAGTCGCGTCCAGTTGCGGCTGCTCGATATGCGCCAGGTTGCCGCTCGTGTTGATCGAAAATCGCGGCGTGACCTTGCCGCCAAGCGTGAACTCAAGACCGCCCGCCCGGGAGCCGGGGCCGTTCTCCGGCCGCGTCAGCACCACCGCATCACCCACGAAGCTGCGGCGGTACACGATCGCGTCCTTGTCCCTGCGGTAGTAGCCGCGCAGGTTCGCTTCCAAGCCCATCAGGCGCGATTCCAGCCCCAGTTCCAACGAGTCGGTCAGCGCCGGATTCAGGCTTGGATTACCGGCAGATTCGTTCAGCTCGTCCCGGTAAACCACGAACGGATTGAGCTCGGCTGCGCTGGCACGCCGCAAACGCCGCGCGTACGCCAGCCGCAGGTTGGTATCGTCCGTCAGCTTGTAGGTCGCAAACGCGCTCGGGATGGCGTTCACGTAATGGTTGGTCGCGTTGCTATGCGACGTGACCTGGTCGATGTCCACATGCGTGTATTCGGTGCGCAGTCCGCCCAGCACGCCAAGCCGGTCGGTCAGCCGCAGCTGGTAAGACGCGTACGCTGCCAGATTGTGCTGGTTCAGTTCAAAGCTGTTGGTCCGGCGCGGGTTGACCACGCCGGACCCGGTGACCACATCGATATCCTCATACAGCGCGTCCACGCCGCTCCTTTGTGCGATCGCCTTGAAACCGAGCTTGAGCACGCCCGTGTCGCCGGGCCGCTCGTAGTCGCCACTGAAGTCCGAGATCCGGGTCGTGTTGTCGTTGGCCTGCTGGCTGCGGCTGTCGCGCGTACCTGGCGGGCGCACGCTGTAGGCATTCGCATAGTCGCTGTCGCTGGCGTTGCGCGCTGACGAAACGCGCAGGTCCAGCTTGAAGATTTCGCCCGGCAGCTCGCCCTTGCGGTCCCAATGCGTGCTGACCGTGTAGTTGCGGCTGTCGCCGCCGCGCGTGGTCGTGCGCTGGTAGTCGCTGACCGTGCCGCCATCAAGACCAAAGCCAAGATAGCGGTCCACCGCATTGGCGTCGTTGGTGCGCCCCAGCCACGAGACAGCGGCACTGAGCGTGTCCGTGTCGCCCAGGTTGTATTTGATGCTGCCGTTCAGCCCCGCGGAGTCGTTCAGCCCGGCTGAACTGGACGCCTGCGCGCTGCGCGTCACGTCGCCGGTGGCAGGATTGACCCGCTCGCGCTCGACCTGGCTCACCGAGTTGCGCCCGTCATGGCGCACATTGATCCCGCCCTGCAGGCCGAGGCGACCACTGTTGAAGGTGCCCGATACCGCCGAGTTGTAGCGCCCTGCCGTTCCTCCGTTCGCATTGACGACTCCGAATCCGCCGGGCTTGCGCGTGCGCTTCATCACAATGTTGAGGATCGGCCCCCCACCCGTCTCGTTGCCGAATTGCGCGCCGGGGTTGTTGATGACCTCGATCGATTCGATGTCTTCCGATGGCAGTGCCTGCAGCGCAGCCGCCCGGTTCTCGCCCTGGAACATGGCCGAGGGCTTGCCGTCGATGTAGATCTGCACGTTGGTGCTGCCACGCAGGCTGAGCGTGCCGTCCGGGTCAAGCGACACCGAGGGCACGTTGTTGAGCGCGTCCGCCGCCGTCCCGTTCGTGCTGCTGGCATCGGATTTGACGTCATAGACTTGCCGGTCGATGCGGTTGGTGGGCCGCTCCGCCGATACCGTCACCGAAGGCACCTCGCCGCTGTTGCCGTTGGCGGTGTCCGCCTGCACAGGCTGCTGTACGGCTGGTTTGGCGGCGGGCGCCTGCTGCGCCATAGCCCATCCGGCGCACAGCACGTCGCCGACCAGGGCGCCAAGCAGCAGTTTGCGGGAGGCAGCGCGCAGCGCGCTGGTGTTCGTGGATTTGAGCATCAAGACATCAACCGGTAGTCAGGCACAGGGACAATCCAAGACGATAAACAAGAGTTGCCCGTTAGTACAGTCCTTACATGCACGTCAATACGCCTCGGTAAGTGGTGGCGGGCAATGCAGCGCCACGGCATCGCGATTGCTGGAATGATGATTGGTGCGACACACCGCCGGGGAGCGAACATGGATACCGCATCACTGTGGCAAGGAACAGCCGTGAAAATGGCGTGTCTGCCCACGCTGCAGACCGACATCGCCGTGGACGTGGCGGTGGTCGGCGCCGGCATCACCGGCCTGACGGCCGCAATGCTGCTCGCGGCTGGTGGCAAGACCGTCGCCGTGCTGGAGGCGCACCGCATCGGCGGATCGAGCACCGGCCACTCCACCGGCAACCTGTATGCGCTGACCGACATGGGCCTGCGCGAGATCGCACGGCGGCGCGGCGAAGAGACCATGCGCGCCGTGGCCGAATCGCGTGCTTCGGCCGTCGAGGCAGTCGAGCAGACGATCCAGGCACTGTCGCTCAATTGCGCGTTCGCCCGCACCCCGTGGCACCTGATCGCCAGCACACCCGAGACCGCCAGGGCGGTCGAAGATGAACACAAGGCAGCACAGGCCGCGGGCCTGCAGGCGCGCCTGGTGGATGCGCCTCCCCTGCCCCTGCCCGCGCGGCGCACGCTACGCGTGGAGAACCAGGCGCAGTTCCAGCCGCTCGATTACGTGCGCCAGCTGGCGCAGCACATCGTGGGCGATCGCTGCTTGGTGTTCGAAAACACCCCGGCGCTGGCCGTTGACGATGCCAACGGCGAAATCCGCACGCCGGAAGGATCGGTGCGATGCGAGCGGATCCTGCTGGCCACCCATACGCCGGTCGGCGTGCACCTCGTGCAATCGAAGCTGGACGTGGTACGTGAATACGCGGTGGCCCTGCGGCTGGAGGACGTGTTGCCAGAGCCGGGCATCTACTGGGTGCTTGGGCAGGACAACTACTCGCTGCGCCTTTTCACGGAAGGCGGGATAGCCTGGCTGGTCGCCGTCGGCGCGGCGCACCCGACCGGTCATGTGCACGCGACGGCCCACCCGTTCGACGCGCTGGAGCGCTACGCCCGTACGCATTTCAAGCTGGGCCCGGTCGACTACCGCTGGTCCGCGCAGCGCTACCGGTCCGAGGACCTGCTGCCCTCCATTGGCAGGAACGTGGACAGCGCGCGCACGTGGATCGCAACCGGCTTCTCCGGTGACGGCCTGACCTACGGCACGCTCGCCGGAATGATGGTGGCGCAGCAGATGCTAGGCCGGCCTACGCCGTGGGACGACCTCTATAGCCCGTCGCGTCTGGCAAACGGCAAGCGGCCCGAGGGCTTCGCGCGTGAGCACACCGAAGCCGCGCCGTCCGCTGTGCTGCCGCTGGACCGGGCGGCACGCGACCTCTTCGACGATTTGCCGCTGTGCGAAAGCCGGCAACTCGAGCACGCTGGCCAGAAGCTCGCTGCCTACCGCTGCGAGGATGGCCGCGTGCTCATCGTGGGCGCCAAATGCACGCACATGGGATGCGACCTGCAGTGGAACGATGCCGAGACGAGCTGGGATTGCCATTGCCACGGCAGCAGGTTCCGGCCGGATGGCCAAGTGCTGGAAGGCCCGGCGCTCACGCCGCTGGCCCGTGCGCCCGACATTTCACCGGCCGGCGAAGCCGGTCCGCCGGACGAGACCGGTGCCGAGGACTGAACCGTTTCATCTTTGCGAGGAGGAGTTGAATGAGCATCACAGTCAAGAACACCACGCCCGCCACCCCGATGGTGACGC
Source organism: Massilia agilis (assembly GCF_024756255.1). GTDB lineage: Bacteria > Pseudomonadota > Gammaproteobacteria > Burkholderiales > Burkholderiaceae_D > Telluria > Telluria agilis. The sequence continues at coordinate 26,506 of NZ_JANUHB010000001.1, forward strand.
TGTTTGGCGAACTGCGCGACGGCCGCTTTGTCGCGAAGGTCATGCGCGAGGACGCGGTGCCGTATGGCCACCGCTGGGAGAACGAGATCGACCAGGCCATGGTGTACATCGTGCCGAACGATGAGCAACTGGCGCGCATCCTCGCCGCGCTCCAGGAGCGGCGGCTGGAGTTCGGCGACCTGCAGAACTACGGCTCATCGGCCGGCGGCACTTCCGAGCTTCCCGTCTGAACACGCCGCCGCCGGCGCAACACCAGCGCGTACAGCACAACATTTGTTGCCAGCACGGCTGCCGCAAGCGCCAGCTGCAGCTCCCGATCCAGCCCGCTCGGGTAGATCGCGGCAAGCAGGTAGTGCTCGATGAAGCCTTCGCGGTAGCCGGCCAGGCCACCGCGAAGGCGCAGGTAGTTCTCGATGCCGGTCAACGGACAAGGTGCATCGCCCAGCTCCACCCACACGCCCCACAGCGCGGCTGGCAAGTGCACGGCCAGCACCCAGCGGCGCCGTACGGCAAGCAAGGCGCCTGCCATCACGAACAGGATGAACGCAAGGTGAAGGAACAGCACGGCAGCTGCGGCCACGCGGTATGTCATCGTGCAACGAGCCTATGCCCGCGAACGTTCGCTGTAAAGACGTCTCGCGCCGGAGCGGTGGTTTCGCCGCGACGCCGATGCCGCCCGGCCGGCACGCCTGAGCCGGATCAAACGCATGCGGTTCCCTCCCCTTATCCTCGAAGGCTGACACCCCCGATCGAGGCGTAGCCATTCGAAGAAAGGAGGATCGGCATGAAATTACACCTACCCACCAGACGGGCCGTCTTGTCCGCCGTCGGCCTCATCATGCTGGCCGGTTTGGGCGAGCCGGCGCTGGCGCAAGGCAGCTCTGCCAGCCAGCAGAGCAGCGGCAGCACGGGCGGCACCAGCAGCGCCGCCTCCACTGCCATCAAGCACGTGGATGACGCGGCGGCCGTGGTCCGCACGCTCGCGTCCGATACCAGCATCAGCCGGCTGCTTTCCCAGGCACGCGGCATCTACATCATGCCGCGCTACGGCCGCGCGGCCCTTGGCCTGGGCGCAGCCGGTGGCGCCGGCGTATTCTCCGAAAAGCGTACCGACGGCACCTGGAGCGACCCGGCCTTCTTTAACACCGGCGGCATCAGCGTGGGGCTGCAGGCCGGGGTCGAGGGCGGGCCGGTGGCGCTGCTGCTCATGAACGACAAGGCCCTGAACAGCTTCCGGCAAAAGAACAACTTCAACCTGAGCGCGGACGCAGGCCTGACCGTCGTGAACTGGCGCGCGCAGGCCCAGGGCCAGGCTGGCGCCGGCGACGTCGTCGTCTGGACCGGCTCCAAAGGCCTGTTCGGCAATGTGGCCACGCTGGCGATCAACGACATCCGCTACAACCAGAAGGCGACCCAGGCCTACTACGGCAAGGCGCTCACGGTACAGGATGTGGTGAGCGGCAAGGTGAGCAGCCCGCACAGCGACACATTGAAGCAGGCGCTGTCGGGCGCGGGCGGGGCGGCCGCCCGCTAGATACGCGCTTTGCGGGCGAAAAGTCCGGGTCAGCGCTTAGTGGGCGTGCGACCCGGTGCCGGCGCCCGTGCCACTGGCCTGCGCGCCGCTCATCCGGCGGCATTCGGCTGCGCAGCGACGGCAGGCATCCGCGCAATCGCGGCAGTGCTGCATCGGATGCTTGGCGCACTCGTCTGCGCACAGCTCGCAAATGTGCGCGCAGGCATTGCAGATCGCATCGGCCACCTCGCTGCCGCGCGCCATCGCGCCGGCGGCAAGGCGGCACATCTGCGCGCAGTCGATGTCAAGCGCAATGCAACGCGCCATTGCCTTCACGTCCTGCTCCTGCAGGCAGGATGCGGCGCACAGGTCGCAGGCATCGGCACAGTCGTTGCAGGCTTCGATACAAGATTGGAATTGCTGACGATCCATTGTCTTTCTCCTCGTGTCATTGACGGGTGGATGATGGCTGTCTGCGCGGAACAGTCCTGGTGGACTTAGCGGGACCGGCGCGGTGCGGCGCACGGGTCGTCCGGCGATTGAGAGGAACGCCCCCCGGGGGGAATGCTGCCGCCGAACGATTCGGCGGGTGGCATCATTGCCGCCGGAGGTACCTCGCCAAAGGACGGTTCCGCGCCGCGCGCTGGCGGAGCGGACGTGCCGGGGCAGCAAGGAGCGCAAGCCGGGGAACGGGCTGGTGGTGTCTGCCGCGCCGGCGGACACCCTTGGTTCTTGCCGCGGACGATGACGCGGTTGCCACCGCTCGTCCGTCCCTTTGCGTTCGCGCTTGCGCTCCCGCGCTGCGCGTGGCCCGCGCACGCAGGCTTTGAAGCGGCAGGAACCACGGCGGTGGCGGGCTCGGCACCGGCTAACGCCAGGCCCAGCAGGATTGCACCAACAGATAACCTCATGTCCCCGACCCTATCACAGCGAAAGCGCCGAGGCCGCACGATATAGTGGTGGCCAGCAAGTCTGGCTACCGGGTCGTCGGACGCAACACGCCGGCAAATCATGGCTTGAGAGGGCGTGCGCCCTGGCCGCACGACTATTCCGTAGGGTGGGCAGGTTCTCCTGCCCACGCGTCCAGCCAGAAGGTGCGTCGCTCGAACTCTGGCTCGCCAACGGTCGGCCGAACGACGAAGCCATACAGTCAGGTCATCCACGCACCGGTAGGACGCGTGGGCAGCAAGCTGCCCACGCTACACCAGGTGCCAGCGCCGGAGATCGAAGCAGGCACCTTTTTCCTACTCCTCGCCCAGCCCCCACACCAAGTGCGCATCGACCATCAACGCAGCCTGCGCGTGCACCGCCGTGACCTGCGCCGTGAGCGCGCTCAGGGCCGCACTATTGGCCTGCCGCCTTGCTGCCAGCAAGGACTGCAGGTCCGCCTCGCCCAGCGCGTAGGCGCGGGTCGCCAGTCGCGCGTTCTCGCCCATCGAGGCAGCGTTGGTGCGGGCAGCGCGCCAGGCCTCGTACGCGCCTTCGGCGGTCGCCACTTCGGACGCGACATGCGCCTCCAGCTGGACCAGCTTGGCCTGGTGCAGCTGCCGCGCCGACTCCGCAGCGCTCACTGCCCTGTCGGCCAGCCTGCTGCGCCGCGCGCCCGGGATAGGCACGCTGATCATCACCCCGGTGAAGCGTTCCTGTCCAGCGAACTCCGATGCCGTGTACACCCCGACCGTGGGGTCCGGCACGCGCTCGGCGCGCGCCCGGGCGGCATGTCCTGCCGCCTTGTCACGCGCTGCGGCGGCCAGTTTCAGCTCGTCGCTTTCGGCCAAAATGCGTTCGCGCCAGAATTGCAGCGGCCGCGCCAGCGGCTGCGGTTCGGGCAACACGGCGTGCTCGTGCTTCAGGCCCGGAAAGCGGGCGTTAAGCTGGGCCCACGCCACCGCGGCGGCCGTCTTGGCTTCCACGGCCGCACGCTCCTGCTCGGCCAGGTCGGCACGGGCGATACTGGCGTCCAGCCGCGCCGCGTCGCCCGCCTTCACGCGCTTGTCGACGGCATCGGCGTTCTCTTGCGCGGCCACCAGGTTGCGCGCCGCCAGTTCGACGGCACGTTCGGCCTGTGCCCAGTCCAGCCACAGGGTCAGCAGCACGCGTGCTGCCTCGTGCAGCGCTTCGCCGTACACGGCGTCGCTCTCGGCCATGAAGGCCTGCCCGATGCTGCGGTCGGCCTGCGCCTTGCCGGGCAAGCGCAGCGTGCGCTCGATCCCGACGTTCCATTCCTTGTATTGCGGGCCAACGTCCAGCCGCCGCTTTTGCGCGTTGAGACGGGCGGTGAACTCGTAGGGCGAGCCCTCCGCCAGCCGCGCATCCTCGCGCGCGGCTGCGGCGTCGGCTCGCGCCGACGCCACCATCGCATCGTTCACCAGCAAGGGATGCGCCACGGGTTCCGGCAGCAGGCCAGGCATCGAGGGCAGCGTTTCGGCATGTACGCCGGCCGCGGCCAGGGCCGCGATCAAGATCAGTCGTTTCATGCGCATGCTCCCGAGGCGATCACCGGCGTGAGCCAATAGCGCATGCGCGCACCGGCAAACTCGATCTTGATACGTTCGACCACTTCGCGCCCCGCGTCCTCCGGCATCAGCGCCTGCACCTGCACGCAGTCGGCACGGCCAAGCACCTGCTCGGACTCTTCCAGGCCCGAGTGCGCCAGCCCGTGGACGAAGATCGGGGTGCTGGTAAAAATGGTCAGTTGCGGAGTGAGCAGCAGCGCATCGAGCACCCGCTCCTCCAGCTCCGCATGGCAGAGCAAAGTCAGGCAAATATCAGGCATGTTGTTCCTCCCGCTTCGCAAACGCGAAGCGCAAATACAGTATGGGCAGCAGCAGCAAGGTCAGCGCGGTGGCCGACACCAGGCCGCCAATCACGACGATCGCAAGCGGCCTCTGGATCTCGGACCCCGGGCCGCTCGACAGCAGCAGCGGGATCAGGCCGAACGCGGTGATCGACGCCGTCATCATGATCGGACGCAGGCGTCGCCGCGCCCCATGTACCACCACCTCCACCAGAGGCATGCCGGCTTCGCGCAGCTGGTTGAAGTAACTCACCAGCACCACGCCGTTCAGCACCGTGATGCCGAGCAGCGCAATGAACCCGACCGATGCCGGCACCGACAGGTACTCGCCGGTGACCCACAGCGCCACGATGCCGCCGACCAGTGCGAACGGAATGATCGACAGCACCAGCAGCGCCTGCCGCACCGATCCGAAGGTGGTGAACAGCAGGATGAAGATCAGCACCAGCGCCGCCGGCACCACGATCGACAGCCGCGCCGCAGCGCGCTGCTGGTTCTCGAACTGGCCGCCCCAGGTCATCCGGTAGCCGGAGGCCAGCGGCAGCTTGCGCGCCACCGCCGCCTTGGCTTCCTCGACGAAGCCGACCAGGTCGCGCCCGGTCACGTTGGCCACCACCACGCTGTAGCGGCTGCCCATCTCGCGGTCGATCTTGACCGGGCCTTCGGCTCGCTCCAGGCGCGCCACGCTGGACAGCGGCACGCTGGCCCCATCGCGCGTGGTGATGCGGACCTGCTCGAACCCGGCTGGCGACAGCCGCACCGATTCGCCGGCACGCACCACGATCGGGGTGCGGCGGCCGGCCTCGATCGCATTGCCCGCCTGCTGGCCTTCGACCTGGGCACGCAGCGCGTCCTGGATCTCGTCCACCGACAGGCCGAGCCGCCCGGCCGCCAGCCGGTCGACCACCACGCGCAGGTACTGCACGCCGCCGTTCTGCACGGTGTACACGTCCTGGTTGCCGGGAATCGTCTTGAGCACCGACTCGATGCCCTTGGCGTATTCGTTCAGCTTGTCCAGGTCGGGGCCGAACACCTTCACCGCGATGTCGCCGCGCACGCCGACGATCATTTCGGACACGCGCATTTCAATCGGCTGGGTGAAGCTGTAATTGATGCCGGGGAGCTGGTCGAGCACCTTGCGCACAGCGTCGATCAGTTCATCCTTCGACTTCATGCGCCACTGCCCGCGCGGCTTGAGCAGCAAATAGGTGTCGGTCTGGTTCAGGCCCATCGGGTCCAGGCCGATTTCGTCGGAGCCAACGCGCGCGACGATCCCGGTCACCTCCGGCACCTGCTTCATGATCGCCTGCTGGATCTTCAGGTCCAGCGCCACGCTCTGCTCCAGCCCGATCGAGGGGATCTTCTCGATGCCCACGATCAGGTCGCCCTCATCCATGGTCGGCATGAAGGTCTTGCCCACGCGGGTGTAGAGCACGCCCGCCAGCACCAGCAGCACTGCCGCCACCACCGCGACCACGCGCTGGCGCCGCATCGCAAAGTCCAGCACCGGCTGGTAGAGCGACAGCAGCTTGCGCGGCAACCAGGGCTCGGCGTGCGCACCGGCCTTGACCAGCCAGGACGCGAGCACCGGGATCACCGTCAGCGACAGCACCAGCGAGCCGGCCAGCGCAAACACGATCGCCAGCGCCACCGGGGCAAAGAACTTCCCTTCCAGCCCTTGCAGCGTCAGCAGCGGCAGGAACACCGTCACGATGATCAGGATGCCGGCCGTGACCGGCACCGCCACCTCGCGCACGGCGCGGTAGATCACGTGCAGCCGCGGCAAGCGGCCCTGCGCGGAATCGTGGCCGAGGTGCTGGACGATGTTCTCGACCACCACCACCGCCGCGTCCACCAGCATGCCGATCGCAATGGCCAGGCCGCCAAGGCTCATCAGGTTGGCCGACATGCCGAACATGTTCATCAGGATGAACGTGACCAGCGCCGCCAGCGGCAGCACCAATGCCACCGTCACGGCCGCACGCAGGTTACCCAGGAACAGCCCGAGCAGCACGATCACCAGCACGGTTGCTTCCAGCAGTGCCGAGGACACGGTGTGCACCGCGCGCTCCACCAGCGAGGCGCGGTCGTAGAACACGTTGAGCGTGACGCCCTTGGGCAGCGTCGGCTGCAGCTCGGCGATCTTGGCGCGCACGCCGTCCACCACCTGCTGCGCGTTGGCGCCCGCCAGGCCCAGCACCAGCCCCTCGACCGCCTCGCCGGCGCCGCTACGGGTCACGGCGCCGTTGCGGGTGATGTTCCCGACCCGCACCGCGGCCAGCGAACCAAGCCGCACCGGCACGCCATTCTTCACCGCGACCACCACGGCGGCCAAGTCCTCGACGGTGGCGATGCTGCCCTCGCTGCGCACCAGCAGCACCTCGCCGCCCTCGCCCAGGCGGCCCGCGCCGTCGTTGCGGTTATTGGCACGGATCGCGTCGGACAGCTGCGCCAGGCTGACGCCGGCCGCGGACATCGCCGCCGCATCCGGCACCACCTCGAACGCGCGCACGGCGCCGCCCAGCGAGTTCACGTCGGCCACGCCAGGCACGGTGCGCAGGGCCGGGCGGATCACCCGGTCGAGCAGCGTGCGGCGCTCGGCCAGCGACATGTCCTTGCTGTCCACCGTGAACATGAACATCTCGCCCAGCGGGGTCGTGATCGGGGCCATGCCGCCGGTTGCCGATGGCGGCAGCACGTCGGCAATGCCGGACAGGCGTTCGCTCACCTGCTGGCGCGCCCAGTAGATGTCGGTGCCGTCCTCGAAGTCGATGGTCACGTCGGCAAGGCCATACTTGGTCACCGAACGCAGCAGCCTGGTGCGCGGGATGCCCAGCATCTCGACCTCGATCGGCACCGCGATCCGGGTCTCGACTTCCTCGGGCGTCATGCCCGCCGCTTTCATAATCACCTTCACCTGCGTGCTGGACACGTCGGGGAAGGCGTCGATCGGCAGCTGGCTGAACGAGTGCCAGCCGAAGCCGGCCAGCATCAGCGCGGCCAGCGCCACGAACAGGCGCTGCGCCAGGCAGGCCTGGATAAGACGAGACAGCATGTTACTGCCCCCCTTTTCCGCGCTGCCATTCGCCCTTCAGCGCCACCACGCCCGACACTGCCAGCGAGTCGCCTTCCTTGAGCGCGCCGGCCACGCGCACCTGCTGGCCCGCGCTGCCAAGTTCGCTCACCGGGCGTGCCTCGAAGCCGCTGCTGGTGCGCACGAACACATACCCCTGCTTGCCCACGTGCGCCACGGCGGCCAGCGGCACGTCCCAACCGTTGCCGGCCGCGCCTTGCGGCACCTGCACCGCAACCAGCTCGCCCGGGCGCACGTCCGCGCCGCCCGCCAGCTCGGCGCGCACCGTTGTGGTCTGGGTCTGGGCCGACACCAGCGGGCTCGTACCTTTCACCACCGCCTTGGCCTTGCGGCCCTGGATGCCGACCTGTGCGCCTGCCGGCCAGTGCGCCGCGTCGGCGGCCGGCACCTCGATCTCGAGCACCAGGCGATCCAGGCGCGCCAGTCCGACCAGCGCGGTCGACGCGTCGACCCGCTGGCCGGGGCGCACCTCGACCTTGGTCACGACACCGGACGCGGCGGCAGCGACGGTGATCGAATCGTCCGGCTTGCCGCCGGCGGCAACGCGCTCGATCGCGCCCGGCGCCATGCCGGCAAGCCGCAAGGCCGAACGTGCCTGCGACAGCGCCGCGCGCGCCTCGGCCTGGACCGCCTCGGCTTCCTGCAAGCGGCGCTGGGCCACGATGCCTTCGCCGAACAGCGCGCGTTCGCGTTCCACCGTACGCTGGGCCAGGGCCGCGCGGCTGGCGGCCTGCATCAGGTTCAGCTGCAGCGTGCCGAGCTCGGGGCTGGCAATGCGCACCAGCGCGGCGCCCTTGGCCACAGACTGGTTGGGCTGTACGTACACCTGCACGGCAAGCCCGGAAACGGGCGCGCTGGCCACCAGCTCGCCGCCGGGCGGCAGCACCACGCGCGCGGGCACGGTGGCCTCGCCGGACGCGGCGCCGCGCTTGAGCGGCTGCACCGTGATGCCCAGCGCCTGCATCTGCTGGGCGCTAACGGGAATCGCCGCGCCTGGCTCGGCAGCGAACGCAAGGGGACACCAGGCCAGCGTGGTGGCCAGGAAAAGGGATACCGGATTCTTCATGTTTTGTTCCAATACGACAGTGCACGGGCCGGCGTTTCTGCGCCCAGCCGGCTGGCTGCGCGCGATTGCGAACGGCAACGGAAGCGGTGGCTCGGACGATTATCCGAGCCATGCCGCGACACGGCCTGAGCACCCGCAGGAAAAAACGAACGAAGCTGGCGATCAGGCCCGGGCGGCCTGCTCGCTTGGAGGGCGGTAGGGAGGTTCGAGCGTGGCAAGCGCATACCCCCGCTCGGGGAAAGCAATCCGGCCAAGACCGGCGCTCTGCAGCTCGATCGCGGCGTGCGCTGCCAGGTTGGCGAAGTACTGGAGATGGTCAACCGCGTGCAGCACCTGGTGCAGCACGCTGCATTTGCCCAGCGAATGGGCGGCGTCCAGGCACGGGTGGCTGTGGTTGCCGGCACCCAGGTCCAGCTGGCTGATATGGCTGATCTGGTGGGCCATGCGCGTGCTGCTGGAATCCCAGACGAACACGTTGGTCGTGACCACGACCAACATGAGCAGCGCGACGAATTTCCGGACCGAACACATCATGTGACGAACTCTAGCATGCTGCAACGCAAAATGATAGTCCCGGCCCCCTCCTACGCCGCTGCGCTACGCGCGCTGACTGCCGGCGGCGCGCACGGGGCGCATAATCGGGGCATCGGCAACTTGCAGGAGAGCGACATGAGCGGCAACCGATCAGGAAACAGCGGCCAGACGGCCCCCTCGACCACGCTCGGCGTTGGCGGACCGACCAGCGGCGAAGCCGGCTCGACCCCGACCCACGAGACCATGGCCGAGACAGGCGGCAGCGGCGGCGCCGGATTAACCCGTAACGACGCTTGTCAGGGAGCGCAACAAGAGGAGCAGCCGCGCCAGTCGGCGGACAGCGAGGCCCTGGATACCGGCCGGCGTGGATTCCAGGACACCCGCAGCGACCAGGCCGGGCCGAAAGCAACCGGCTTGGGCACGCCCGAGACCGGGGCCAACCAGGAGCCGGCCGACCTGGAGCGGCCAAGCAAGCCCAGCCGGTAGCCCGTAGGGTGGGCAGGTCCTCCTGCCCACGCGTCCAGCCAGTGCATGAGCTGCTTGAACGCGTGGGCAGGAGGACCTGCCCACCCTACCATGCTCAGCGAACCGGATCAGCCTTGTACACCGCCCCGCCCTTCATCACGAAGCGCACGCGCGTGAGCTCGGCCGGGTCCGCGGTCGGGTCGCCACTGACCGCGATGATGTCCGCGTATTTACCGGCGCTGATCGAGCCGACACGGTCCTTCCAGCCCATCAGGTCGGCAGCGTTGATGGTCGCGGCCTGGATCGCCTGCATCGGCGTCATGCCGTACTTGACCATGTAGAAGAACTGGCGCGCATTGTCGCCGTGCGGGTACACGCCGGCATCCGTGCCGAACGCCATTTTTGCCCCGCCCTTGAACGCCTTGCGGAAGTTGTCGCGCTGGAGCTGGCCAAGCGCCTTCTCCTTGGCCAACGACTCGGGCAGCATGCCCGCCTTGGCGCCTTCCTGCAGGATGAAGTCGTCGTTGTAAATATCCATGACGAGCCAGGTCCCCTTTTCGCGTGCAAGGCGGATGCCCTCATCGTCGATCAGGCTCGCATGCTCGACCGAATCCACGCCAGCCAGGATCGCGTCGCGGATGCTCGATGCGCCGTGCGCGTGCGCCGCCACGCGGCGGCCCAGCTTGTGCGCCTCGTCCACGATCGCCTTCATCTCTTCCAGCGTGTACTGCTGCGCGCCCGGCTCGTCACCCTTGGACAGCACGCCGCCGGAGGCGCAGATCTTGATCACGTCGGCGCCGTACTTGGCCATCTCGCGCACCTTGGTGCGCGCTTCCCACGGACCGTCGGCCACGCCGCGCTCGACGTAGTGGAAATCATTCGGCAGCAGGTTGTTGTCGCAGTGCCCGCCCATGATGCCGATGGCGTAGCCAGACACCCGCATGCGCGGCCCCGGCAGTTCGCCCTCGTCGATCGCATCGCGCAGCGCCACGTCGCCGAAGCCGCTCGCGCCCACATTGCGCACGCTGGTAAAGCCCGCCTCCAGCGTCACCTTTGCCGAGCGCGCGCCGTACAGTGCCGAGCGGATATCGGACACGCCCAGCGACTTGTAGCCATGCAGGTTGGGGTCGCCGGTCAGGTGGGTGTGCATGTCGATCAGGCCGGGCAAGACCGTCGCGCCGGACAGGTCGATGGTCTTCGCGCCGGCCGGCACCTGCACCGACCCGGATGGGCCGACAGCCGCGATGCGCTCGCCGTTCACGACGATGGTCTGGTCGCGCAGCACCTCGCCCTTGACCACATCGACAAGTTTGCCGGCGCGGATAGCGACCACCTGGTCGGCGGCGAGAGCGGACGAAGCAAGGACGCCGGCGGCAGCCAGGCCGGCAAAGAGGCGGGTCAATTTCATGTGTGCGTGCTTTCGATGGATACAGCGGTGGTGACGGAAACCAGTTCTTGCTCCTGGCGGGTGCGCGCGGCGAGCTTGCGCCAGGTGTGCCAGGACACGAGTGCGTTGACCCAGAAGCCGGCATACAAGGCCGCCGTCAGCGCCAGGCCGCGGCTCAGGTAGAGCGGCGCCGCGATGGTATTGACGAGCACCCAGAAGGCCCAGTTCTCGACCCGGCGCTGCATCATCATGATCTGCCCGATCACGCTGAAGACCAGCACGGCCGAGTCGAAGAACGGCGAATAGGCGTTGGTGTAGTAGTGAAGGAGCGCGCCGTAGGCAGCAGTGGCCAGCACGCCGGCGGGGACGGTCCACAAAATGCTGGCCAGGCTCGCATGTGTGACCGGCAATGCGCTTCCCGCGTCGCCGCCACGGACCCATTTCCACCAGCCGAAGATGCTGGTGCCAACGAAAAACGCCTGCAGCACCACGTCCGCGTAAAGACGGTTCTGCGCGAACAGCACGCCGAACAGCGTGCAGCCGACGATGCCGGTCCACCAGGTGTGCACGTTGTTGCGCCCGGCGAGCACGATCGCGAGCGCCGTGAACGCGTTCGCCGCCACTTCCAGCGGCGTCATTGCGCCCTGCCTTGACTGGACATGCCTGCTCCTTGTTGAAGAAGCAGGTACTCTAACTAGAGGGGCAATTTTCTGCAAGCAACAACGCGGCCGCCCCCGGCCATCGCCGCAGGCTCAATCGAGCGGTATGGTGCCGTGCTCGCCCGGTTCCACGTCCGGACGGTTGCCGGTGAACGCGGCCTTGGCGTACTCGAACAGCCGCACCATCTTGCTTTCTTTCGAATCCCAATACGCGGCCGCGTGCGGGTCCACACGGACCAGCACGAGGTGCTCGTCGTCCGGCCCGGCCGGGAACCAGGCCTGCACGCCCACGTTCCACAGGTCGCGAATGCGCTGGCGGTCCACCACCCGCTCGGCCCGGCCGCTCACGGACACGAACAGCATGTCGTCGGGCCGGGCAAAACTGAGGTTCACTTCCGGATTGTGGGCAATGTTTTCCCACAGCGGGGCCGTGGTCGCGGTGTAGAACCACAGGCCGCCGCTGTCGTCGGTGAGCTGCAGCGTCATCGGGTGGCTGATCAGGTGGCCGTGCTGGTCGGCAGTGGTGAACATGGCAAAGCGGACGGGGCCGAGCTTGTCGGCCAGCGCCGCCACGTGGCCGGAGTCGGTCGGGGTGGTCATGGCGTGATTCCTCCTCGGTTCATGGAAGCCTGCATGTTAGCGCTGGCGCGTCGCCGCCACGGTGCGCAGTCCAACCTTGTGCGCGATTGAGGACTTGCAACTGAACAGTTCCTGATACATAATGCGAATAATTCTCATTTGCGTTTAAGGAAAGCTGCGATGTCCAAGAACAAGACCAATACTCCCCTCCGCCTGGCCATTGCCGCCATCTTTGCCGGGTACGCCGGCGCAGCCCTGGCGGACGACGACGCGCCGCTGCCGCAGGTGACCATCGTCGGCTCCGCCGAGCGCGGCTACGACGCCAAATCCAGCAGCACCGCAACCAAATCCGACACCTTGCTGCGCGACACCCCGCAGGCGGTCACGGTCGTCACCAGCGAACTGATGCGCGACCAGGCGATGCAAGGCATGGCCGACGTGATCCGCTACGTGCCCGGCGTGGTCACCGCCCAGGGCGAAGGCAACCGCGACACCGCCGTCATGCGCGGCAACAGCACCACCGGCGACTTCTTTGTCGATGGCGTGCGCGATGACGTGCAGTACTACCGCGACCTGTACAACATCGAGCGGGTCGAGGCACTCAAGGGCCCGAACGCCATGATCTTCGGCCGCGGCGGCGCCGGCGGCGTGATCAACCGGGTCAGCAAGGAGCCGGTGTGGACGCCGGTGCGCGACGCGTCGCTGACCGTGGGCTCGTGGCGCAACCGCCGGGCCAGCGTCGACCTCGGCCAGGCGCTCGGCGACGCCGCGGCGGTGCGCCTCAATGCGCTGGTGGATGACTCCGGCAGTTACCGCGCCGGTGTGTCGAACAAGCGCAAGGGCATCAATCCCACCCTGCTGCTGGCCCCGGGCGACAACACCCGCATCGTGCTCGGCTACGAACATTTCCAGGACGAGCGCGTGGCCGACCGCGGCGTGCCAGGATTTAATGGCCGCCCCTACGAGACCGACCCGGCCACCTTCTTTGGCGACGCCGCGCAAAGCCCGACGTGGTCGCGCGTGAACGCATACTCGGCGCTGGTCGAGCATGACTTCGGCAACGGCGTGCTGCTGCGCAACCGCACCCGCTACGCCGACTACGACAAGTTCTACCAGAACATTTACGCCGGCAGCGTGGTGACACTCAAGAACGGCGTGCCGACCCTGACGCTCGGCGCATACAACAACGCCACCCACCGCACCAACCTGTTCAACCAGACCGACCTCAACTTCAGCGTCGATGCCCTCGGCCTGCGCCACAAGTTCGCGACCGGCATCGAGTACGGCCGCCAGGTGACGGACAACTACCGCAACACAGGCTACTTCAGCGGCACGTCCGCCACCGTTCCGGCCGCCGCGCCCTGGCTGGTGGGCAGCGTCAGCTTCCGCCAGTCGGCAACCGACGCCGACAACCACGGGGTGGCCACGGCGGCGTCCGCCTACCTGCAGGACCAGCTGGAATTCTCGCCGCAATGGCAGGCCATCGTCGGGCTGCGCTACGACCGCTTCAAGGTCGATTTCACCGACCACCGCAGCGGCCGGCGCTTCGACATCACCGATACCCCGGTCTCGCCGCGCGTTGGCCTGGTGTACAAACCGGTGCGCGCGATGTCGCTGTATGCCAGCTACAGCCTGGCCTACGCGCCGCGCGCGGGCGACCAGCTGTCCTCGCTCACGCCGTCCAACGCCGCATTCGATCCGGAAAAATTCCGCAACGTGGAGCTGGGCGCGAAGTGGGATGTGCTGCCGAATTTGTCGGCCACGGCAGCCGTGTACCGGCTCGATCGCAGCAACGTGCTGGCCACCGACCCGGTCGATCCCGCACGCACCTACCTGGTCGACGGCCAGCGCAGCAAAGGCGTCGAGCTGGGGCTGCAGGGCAAGATCACCAAGGCATGGAGCGTGATGGGTGGCTACGCGTGGCAGGATGCCAAACTGACCGCCGCGTCCGGCAACGTGCCGGCCGGCCGTACGGTGGCGCAGGTGCCGCGCCACACGCTGTCGCTGTGGAACCGCTATGACTTCAGCAATGCGCTCGGCGCCGGCGTGGGCATCGTGGCCCGTGACCGGGTGTTTGCCTCCACCTCCAACGCGGTCGCCCTGCCCGGCTTTGCCCGCCTGGACGCGGCGCTGTACTACCGGATCGACAAGCACTACCAGGCCCAGCTGAACGTGGAGAACCTGCTCGACCAGCGCTACTACGCGTCGGCCAACAGCGACAGCAACATCACGCCGGGCTCGCCGCGCGCGCTGCGCCTGACCGTCAACGCCAGCTTCTGAGCCCCTGCTGCCGCGCCCCTTGTCGCCGCAGCGGCAAGGTTCGGTCTCTCACATTGACGCGGCTCATTTGCTGCCCGTAGCGCGCGCCGATACTGTGGCTTCGCGCGGCGCGCGATTCGTTCGCGCGCGCCTGTCTGGAATACGGAGGCAACGTGACGCTACCTGGCGAAGAATTCCCTGCCCGTCCCTGGGACGAGCAGGACAATTTCCTGAAGAGCCTGAGCCTGTTCACCCGGCAGCACCGGGCCGGGCACTGGTCCGGGCCGTTTTCCGAGTTCATGGAGAAGGTCCTGCCGCTGGCGCCGCAGCAAGTGGCACGCAGCTCGCACCAGTACATCTGGGACATGATCCGCGCCACCTGCATCGACGATGGCGAAGGCCATTTCCGCTGCAAGCTGTTCGAGGATGACCTCTTCGGCATCGACGAGGCGATCGACCGCGTCGTCGACTACTTCAAGGCGGCGGCCAGCGGGTCCGAGGTCGGGCGCCGGCTGCTCTTGCTGCTCGGCCCGCCGTCGGGCGGCAAGTCCACGCTCGTCATCCTGCTCAAGCGCGGGCTGGAGGAATACAGCTACACCGAAGAAGGCGCGCTGTACGCCATCGCCGGCTGCCCGGTGCACGAGTCGCCGCTGCACCTGATCCCGCACACGATGCGCGCTTCCTTCCGCAACACCTACGGCATCGACATCAGCGGCGAAATCTGTCCCCACTGCCGGGCGCGGCTGGAGGACCAGTACGACGGCGACTTCATGCAGATGCCGGTGGAGCGCTTCTTCATTTCCGAGTCCGGCCGCAGCGGCATCGGCACCTACGCCCCGCACGACCCCACCACGGCCGACCTGGCCGACCTGGTCGGCTCGGTGGACCTGTCCAAGGTGGCCCAGTACGGCGACGAGGGCGACCCGCGCGCCTGGTCGTGGTCCGGCGCGGTGTACGCAGCCAGCCGCGGCGTGCTGGAAATGATCGAGATCCTCAAGGTCAAGCGCGAGTTCCTCTACCTGCTGCTCACGCTGACGCAGGAAAAGAACGTCAAGGTGTCGCGCTTTCCGCTTATCTACCTGGACGAGACCATTCTTGCGCACACCAACCTGGCGGAATTTCGCAAATTCTTGCAGGAGAGCGAAAACGAGGCCCTGCTCGACCGCATGGTCATCATCCAGGTGCCTTACACTCTTAACTACAAGGAAGAGGCGCGCATCTACAAAAAGCTCATCTCCTCGGCGGCGCCGGCCTTTCGCGACGTGCACCTGGACCCGCACGTGCTGCACGCGGCGGCCGTGTTCGCGATCCTGTCGCGCATCCAGGACAGCGACGAGAAGGAGGTCGAGCTGGTCAAGAAGGTGCGCATCCACGCCGACGAAGAGGTCGAGGGGGTGAACCGTGCCGACGTGCGCCGGGTCAAAGAGAAGGAAAAGGCGCCCGATGAGGGATTGTCGGGGGTGTCGCCGCGCTTTGTGATCAACGCGCTGTCCAATGCCATCATCCAGTCGAACCAGAAGAGCCTGTCAACGATGGACGTGCTGCTTGCCTTGAAAGACGGGATCGAAAACGACGCCCGCATCGACCCCAAGAAAAAACGCAAGTGGGTCGACTACCTGGTGCTCACCCGCAAGGACTTCTACAACCGCTGGGTCAAGCAGGACGTGCACAAGGCGCTGTTCGTATCGTTCGAGCAGGAGGCGCAGGACCTGCTCAACAAATACCTGGACGAAGTTGAGGCCATGCTCGACAACCGCACCATCAAGGATCCGATCACCAACGAGGAGCGGCGCCCGGACGAGCGCTTCCTGCGCGCGGTGGAGGAAAAGATCCACATTTCCGAGTCCGGCAAGCAGTCCTTCCGGCAGGAGGTGGTGCGCAAGGCGATGGGTGCCTACAAGCGCGGCGTCAAGTTCGGGCTGGAGAGCCATATCCAGCTCAACGATGCCGTGCAGCAGTACTTGTTCGAACAGCGGCGCGACGTACTGCGCCTGGTGAGCTCGGCCAAGCGGCCGGACGAGGAAATCCGGACCAAGATCTCGGCCGTCGAAAAACGGCTGGTGGACGAATACGGCTACGACGCGCACAGCGCGCGCGAGGCCCTGAACTATGTGACGACACTGCTGGCGCAAGAATAGCCGAACAACAGCCGGAACCTGTCTGGAGGTGCGGCGTGACAACGATGAACACGGCTTGGTACGACCTGTTTTCGCGCGGTGCGCGGGACTGGTTGCGCCACAACGACAAGGTGCGGGAAGCGGTGCAAAAGCACCTGCCGGAGCTGATCGCCGGCCCGGACCTGATCACCGGCCCGCAGGATCGCAGCGTGCAGGTGCCGGTGCGCCTGCTGGAACACGCACGCTTCCGGCTGGCTGAGGGACGTTCCGAAACCGGCGCCGGCCAGGGTAAGGGCAAGCCGGGCGACGTGCTTGCACCTGCCCAGCCCGAGGATGAAGGCGGCATGGAGCCGGGAGAAGGCGGCAACGAGGACGGCGAGGTCAAGCTGCTGCTCGAGTTTTCTATCGACGACGTGATGGACTGGGTGTGGGAAGAACTCAAGCTGCCCGACCTCAAGCCCAAGTCCAGCGCGCGCATCGACGAACTGGAACTGGTGCGCGAGGGCTGGGACAAGCGCGGCGCGCGTTCGCGGCTGGACCGCCGGCGTACGGTGAAGGAGGCGATCAAGCGGCGCGCGGTGCAGCAGGACCCGGTACCGTTCACCAACGAGGACCTGCGGTTCCGGCAGCTGGTCACGCGCTCGCGGCCGAGCACCAGTGCGGTCATTTTCTTCGTGATCGATGTTTCGGCCAGCATGACGCAGCTGGAACGCAAGCTGGCCAAGTCCTTCTTCTTTTTCGCCCTGCAGGGTGTGCGGCGCAAGTACCGCAAGGTGGAAACCCGTTTCATCGCCCACACCACCCACGCGTGGGAATTCGGCGAGGCCGATTTCTTCCAGGTGTCCGGCATCGGCGGCACCATCGCCTCCAGCGCGTTCCGGCTGGTGCTCGACACCATCAACGCCGAGATGAATGCGGCGCAGAACAACATCTACATGTTCTACGCCTCGGACGGCGAAAATTTTACCGAGGACCGGGCCTCGGCCACGCAAACGCTGACCGAACTGGCCGGCATGCTCAACTACATCGGCTACATCGAAACCCTGCCCGGCGTGCCGCGCGCGCTCGAGACCGAGATGCGGCGCATGTGCAACGAGCTGGAGCGGCGCGGCTTGCCGGTCGGATCGAGCGTGCTGGCGCACTCCGACGATGTCTGGCGCGCGCTGCGGCGCTTCTTCAGCGACCAGTCCGAGGACCAGCCGGCCGAGGTGCTGCCATGAGCGAGCTGCACGCGCGCCTGGCGGAGTACACCGGCCGGCTCGAGGCGCTCGCCTGCGAGCTGGGCCTGGATTACCACCCGGTGAACTTCGACCTGGTGCCAAACAATTTCATGGTCGAAATCGCGGTGTACGGACTGCCGGTCCGGATGCGCCACTGGTCCTTCGGCGTGCGCTACATCCACCAGCTGGTGCGCCAGCACATGGGGCACTCACGCATCTTCGAGGTCATGTTTCCGGGTGATCCGTGCAATGCCTTCATGCTGGAACAGAACTCGCTGGCCGAAAACACGCTGGTCACGGCCCACGTGCTCGGCCATGCCGACTTTGCCAAGAACAACCAGCTGTTCGCGCGCTTCATGGACATGGCCGGCGGGCACATCCTGGAACAAAGTGCCGGACGCGCGCACCGGCTGGAGCAGGCGCTGACGGCGCACGGCCAGGAGGCGGTCGAGGCGGTGCTGGACGCGGCGCTGGCGCTCGAGCCGCACATCGACGTGGACCAGCCGCTGCACCGGCCGCTGTATCCCGCCTTCATGGCGCCGCCCACCGAGCCGCCGCCGGACGTCTTCCGCGACCGCTTTGCGCGCTTGCCCGGCGAGGCCGCGGCGCCGCCACCGGCGGGACCGGTACAGCGCAGCCCGCTGCCGCCGGCGCCGGAGCGCGACCTGCTGTGGTTCATTGCGCACTATGCGCCCGAGCTGGAGGAATGGGAACGCGACATCTTCCTGGCGGTGCGCGAGGAGGCCTACTACTTCCACCCCATCTTCGCCTGCCAGATCATGAACGAGGGCTGGGCCTCGTACTGGCACGCCCGGCTGCTGCGCGAGGCCAATTTCCTGCCGCACGAGCTGTACCTGGCCGCGATCAAGTCGCATTCGGACGTGGTGCGCCCGTATGCGAGCGGCCAGCAGCTGGCGCTCTCGCTCAACCCCTACCACCTCGGCTTTTCGATGTGGGAGCACATCATCGACAAGCATGGGCTGGCCAAGGCGCGCGAGATCGTGCGCGACGAAGACGACTTTGGCTTCATTCGCAACTACCTGGACCAGGAGCTGGCCGACAAGCTCGACTTGTTTGTCTACGAGACACGCAAGGATGGCGAAACCAAGATCGCAAGCCGCGACATCCACGCAATCCGCGAGGCGATCCTGGCGCCGAAATACAACTATGGTGCGCCCACGGTGGTGGTGCAGCAAGTGGGCGCCGACGGCAGCCTCGACCTGCGCCATGACTACCTGCACGACGGGCGCGGGCTCGACCTGCAGCAGGCCGAGCGCGTGATGGAGTACGTCACGCGCATCTGGCGCCGGCCTGTGTCCTTGCATACGGTGGACTTTCGTGGCGTGGTGCGGGTGCTGCCGGCGCGCAAGGTTGGGTTCTAGCGTGGCGGGACAGCCGCCCCTCATAAAGCGCAGGATCAGCTTCACTACGGCCAGTTGGACGCGTGGGCAGGAAACCTGCCCACCCTACGAGCTGGCCAATGGCTGGATTGAATGAAACGATGCGCCTGGTAGGGTGGGCGCTCGGCTGGGCACTGCCCACCCTCTCCCTGCCCACGGGTTCAGCCAGCCGCTGCGCCGGCGCAGCGCCCGCCGGAGGTTCATCGGATACCTTCACCGGCACACCGGCGTCGGCTCATACCGCCCTGGCGCAATGGTCCCCATCGGGTCCAGTGCCGCCTTGATACGCGCCACCGTCTTCCAGTACACGTCCCCTTCGGGATCGAGCTCCCCCATCGAATGATTGCCCACCCGGTAGGGAATGTAGCCTGCATTCATGCAGCGCGTGAACACCTCCTGGTAGCAGGCATGCGCCCGTTCCACCTCGTCCGGATCTTCCTTGTCGTAGGCGACGGTCAGCACCCCGCCCAGCGCGCGCTCGTTGATCATGCTGAAGGTCGCAAACAGGTCGAAGCCGTACTGGCGGAACACCGCCTCGGCCAGCGCGTGCACCGCCAGCATGTCCGCCCCGCGCATCGGCAACACCGGCGACACCCACAGCATGCCGCAATTGTCGCGGGCCGGGTTGGCCCCATGCGGGAAGTCCTGCGGCACCCCGCCGCGCCGCCGCCAGTACGCTCCCGTAAGAAAGCGTCCGTTCGGCTCGCCCCGGTTCATGGCCAGCAGCGATTCGCCCAGTGCCACCTTGGCCCGCAACACCTGACCTGCGCGCGAGAACCCCAGCAAGCGCGATAGCATCCGCGCCGTGTTCAGTGCGCCCGGCGTGATGAAAACGGGCTTGGCCCCGAGCGGCGCCAGCGCCCGCCGCAGCGCCTTGCGCGCCGCCGCCACCTGTTCAAGGCTGCCATACAGCGCGCCGGACGCGGTCCAGGCCCCCACGCCAGCCTCGCCGCGCAACTTCGCCCGCACCTCGTCCGGCAACGACGACGCCAGGCCCGCCAGCGCATGCGGGAACGTACGCCCGCCGGAGATCACCCTCAGGTCATTGCCGATGTGGACGATGCTGCGCAGCGTCCCGTCCAGCCGCAACGGGCGCAGCGCATCGACCAGCAACGCCACATCCGCATGGCGCGGCACCGAGCACAGGAAGTGGTTGATGCAGCGCGCCTGCGGCATCAGCCATATCCCCAGCCGGGTGACGATGCCGAAGTTCGACTGCGTGAACAGCCCGTCGAGAAAAGGGCCCACGCCGTACGGGAACAGGTGCGTAGTGCGCGCCTGCGGATAGTGCCCAAAGCCGGTGTCGAGGATTTCGCCGCTCGCCAGCACCACACGCATGCCGGCCACGTGCTGCAGCCGGTTGCCATACGGCGAATGGCCGAAGCCGCGCTCCAGGATATTCCCGACGAAGCTGGTGTCCGGCCCCGCGCCCGTGCAATCGCACCACAAACCGGTCTGCTGCTCGCGCAGGTAGTCCGACAGCTGCTGCTGGGTCACGCCGGGCTCGATCACCGCATACGCCAGTTCCGTATCCACCTTGACGATCCGGTTCATGCGCGACAGGTCCAGCAGCACCTGGCCGCCGCCCACCGGGCAGGCGTCGCCGTACCCCCAGTTCCTGCCGGTGCTGACCGGGTACAGCGCCACCCCATGCACCGTGGCCAGTCGCGCCAGTGCCGCCACTTCCTGCGTTGAGCCCGGGCGCGCCACCGCCAGCGGCCACACCGGGCGTGCCGCGGTGCTGGCTGCGTACCCGGCCAGTGCCGCCTGTTCGACGACCAGGTTGGACGCGCCCACCACCTGCGCCATCGCCTCCAGCACGCCCTGCGCCGGAATGCCGATCGCGTGCGTCTCCGTGACCGCGTTCATGCCGCGCTCCGCTGCACGCAGCTGGCCACCAGGCGCGCGGTGATCCCGGCCTCCTCGCGCAGCGCAAAGAAATACGGATAGAACGAGCGCTCGCCGCCATGCTGCTCCATCAGCCCGCCCCACTGGCGTATCTGGGCCCCCATCTGCTCCAGAGGCAAGCGCAGCAGCACGGCGGGCGCGCCCACGCGGGCACACGCGCGCTCGCCGCCGAAGTCGGCAAAGCCGAGCATGCGCTTGTAGAACGTCACATGACGCGGGTTGACCTCGATGACGTAGTCGGAAAAGCCCTGGATATGGTGCGCGTAAATATAGGAGACGTGGATCAGCGCCGCGAACACGCGCTTGGACATGCCCTTGTCGATCGCCAGCCGCGACGGCTCGCACAAGCGCCGCCCCTGGGCGCGCAGCAGGTCGAGGCGGTCGCCGAACTCTTCGTCGGCCGGCAGCGCGCCCTGCCGGTCGAACCACAGGCTCATCGTTCCGATCGCCAGCCCGCCGGTCTCGGCCACCAGCGTGATCCGGTTGGCGTGCCCCATCCCGTCCGCGAGCGCGTAGCCGCGCCAGGCGTACATCCGGCGCAGCAGGCTGCCGGCGGCCGCCAGCCCATCGGCCGATGCATCGATGTGCACATTCACTTGCTGCAGGCCTGCCGTGCGCGCGTCCTGACGACACTCCAGCTGGCTGGCGCCGACGGCACTGGCCGGCACCTGGAACGAAACGATTGGCTGCTCCTCAACCCGCATTTTCTCTTCCTCCGTTCATGGCGTAATGGGGTCTCAGACAAGCGCGGCAATGCATGGGTTCCGTGCGGAATGCCCCTTCGTTTGCCGTATGGATATGCGTCAAGCTCGACGGAAATTTGCCGCAAGCATACGGTGCGCGCGCGACGCTTGCGCTGCCGCTCTTGACGGGTGTCAACGGCGCTGCCGAGCGGCAGATACGCGCGTTTAGGCGGCCATATAATCGTTGCTTCAATCGCCGAGCGACCCACGCGCAACGACAGGAGGCCGTCCGCCATGCACAGCGCCCTTCCCTCACCGGCCACCTTCGTCGCGGCCGCAGCGCAACCATGAGCCAGCACGCCGATGCGCCGCCGCTGGTCGTGCACCTGGTGAGCCAGCTCGACGCTGGCGGTGCCGGCACCGGCCTGGTGAACCTGATCGCGCACATGCCCCCCGAGCGCTACCGCCATGCAATCGTGTGCCTGAGCGAGAGCGCCAGCTACCACGCCGACATCCGCGAGCGCGGCGTTGCGATCATCAACCTGCACAAGCGCGACGGCGCCGACTTCGGCCACTACCTGCGCATGTTCCGCACGCTGCGCGCCCTGCAGCCGGACCTGGTCCACACCCGCAACCTGAGCGGCCTGAAAGGCCAGCTGGTGGCCGCGCTGGCCGGGGTGAAGTTGCGCGTGCACGCCGAGCACGGCCGCGAGCGTGACGACGGCGGAGCACCCCGCCACCGGCTGCTGCGGCGCCTGCTGCGGCCCCTGATCGGCCACTTCATCGCGGTCAGCTCCGACCTGCAGCGCTGGCTGGTGGACCAGGTAGGCGCCGAGCCGGCCCGCGTCTCCCACATTTCCAACGGCGTCGATAGTGTGCAGTTCCACCCGCGCCTTGGCCCGCCGGCCGCGGTCGGGCCGGCCGGGTTCATGCACGACAGCGCCTACGTGATCGGCAGCGTTGGCCACATGGACGAGGCCATGAACCACGCCACGCTGGTGGAAGCCTTCCTGCGCTTGATCGCTTCGCCGCACCCGGCGCACCAGCGCCTGCGCTTGATGATCATCGGCGACGGGCCGTGCCGCGCCGAGTGCCAGTCCATGCTCAACCGTGCCGGGGCCGGGCACAAGGCCTGGCTGCCCGGCGAACGGGCCGATATCGCGCAGCTGCTGCGCGCCATGGATCTGTTCGTGCTGCCCTCGGTTGCCGAGGGCGGTTCGAACGCGCTGCTGGAGGCGATGGCGACCGGCCTGCCGGTGGTCGCCACCACGGTCGGCGCCAGCAACGAGCTGGTGCACCCCGGCTTCACCGGCATCCTGGTACCGCCGACGTCGCCCGACCTGATGGCCGCCGCCATCGCGGACTACTGCCGCATCCCCGAGATGGGCGCGCGCCACGGTGCCCGCGCACGCAGCCAGGTGATCGCCCACCACAGCCTGCCCGCGATGGCGCGCAGCTACCTGGCCGTGTACGACGCGCTCGCACGCCAGGCCAGCGCGGCGCCGCAGCGGGCTTGAGCGCCCTCAGCGCCGCGCCGCGAGCAGCTCTGCGTACAAGGCGGCGAGCCGCGCGGCCGCCGCATCCCAGCTGAAAACACGTACGCCGGCCCGTACTCCCTCCCGCGGCAAGGGCTCGTGCAGCAGCGCCGAGACTGCGATCGCGAGCGCGTCAGGCCCTTCGCCGCTTGCCTTGCGCACGCCTGCCGTCTCCGACCAGTGCCCCGGCGAGCTTGCCGTCACGACGGGCGTCCCGGCTGCCAGCGCTTCCAGCGCCGCCATTGGAAGTCCCGCGCCATGTGGTGGCAGCACCAGCGCCGACGCGGCGGCGTAAGCGCTGGCCAGCAGCGGGGAATCGTGGGCCAGGGCGTCGATGCAAGTGACCGTGCGCAGGGCACGCAGCGCCTGCAGGTAGCCCGTGTCGCGCCCGTGCGCCTCGCCGATCACCACCAAGGGCACGGCCAGCCTGGCCAGTGCGCGCCCAACCTCGAGCTGGCCATGCCACGGCGACACCTGGCCAACCATGAGCGCGAACTGCCCCGCGATGCGCCGGCGCTCGCGAAATAGCGCACCACCGGCCACGAAGAAGCGGTGAGCGACGCCGTTTGGAACCAGCGACACGCGCTGCGCGTCGATCAGGAATGCCCGGCAGATTGCGGTACGCTCGGCTTCCCCCTGGGCGACGACGTGCGTGGCGCAGCGCAGCGCGCGCCGGATCTGGGCGTAGCCGGTATCGAAGTCCCACGACGTGCGGTTGCCCAGCACGCGGTCGGCCACCCGCGCCCGGGTGCCGTTTGCGCTCGTCCACGCGGGTGACACGCGGGGTGTGAGCACCACCGGCATGCTTGCCGCCGCCTGCTCGACCAGCGCGGCGTTGCCACGCGCCGCGCCAAACACATGCAGCAGGTCGAACCCGCCGCGCGGCATGCCGCCTGCCACCAGCACCGCCTCGACTTGCTGGCGCGCGAGCGCCTCCAGCGTCTCGCGCACCTGCGTACGCAGGCCGCCAGGACGCTGGAACAGAACCGGATCGGGTAGCAGCGCAACGCGCATGGCTCGCCTAAGTCCGTGCGGTGGCGGGCGCGTGCGCTGGCGCCGGCGCTGTTGTGGCCTGCGCGCGCCGCTGCGCGAACCACTGCTCCAGCATCATCAGCATCCACACCATGCGCCCGTGGCGCGGCGGATCTTGCGCCAGCCGCTGGGACAGCAGCTGGTCGATGAAGCTGGCGCGCACGATATGGCGCTCGCGCAGCGCCGACAGGCTGTCGAACGCGATCGCTCTCAGACGCGGGTCCGACAGCAGCCACTGCCCGACCGGCGGCGCCAGCCCGTAACCGCGCACGTGCAGGCTGCGGCGTGGCAGCGTGGCCTGCAGCGCCTGGCAGAACAGGCCATGCGCCGATGCGCCGGCCTCCTTCGCGGCCGGGTCCAGCCGCGCCGCGAACGCGACCAGGGCGTCGTTCAGGTACGGGAACTGCACCGCCACGCCGGCCATGTCGCAGGCGCGCGATACCGAAGGCAGTCCGCGCTCGCCCAACCGGTACTGCAGGTCGAGCGCGATCATGCGGTTGAGCGGGTGGCGCCCCTGCGCCAGCCACCAGCTTTGTTCCACCGTCGCCGCTGGCGCGGTCGGGTCGACCAGCTCCAGGAAGCCCGGTTCGAACACTTCCCCCGGGCCGTACCCGTGCAGCAGGTTGGCATGCTGCAGGCGCGCCGGCAGCGGCATCATCGACTGGCGGATATGTTCGCGCGCCATGGCCAACGGGCCGCGCCGCACGCGCCGTGCCAGCCGAAACAGCAGCGGCTCGATCAGCAGCTGGCGCAACCCGGACGGCAGGCGCTCGTACCGCGCCAGCCGCAACTGGCGCGCATAGTAGGCGCGACGCCCGAACAGTTCCGCGGCGCCCTGCCCGGTCAGCAGGCGCTGCGTTCCGCTCTCGCGTGCCAGCAGTGCGCAGTAGTAGGCAGCCAGCGCCGCGGGGTCGCCGCACGGCAGGTCGAACGCCGCTCCAAGCTGGGCAATCGCGTCGGCCACCTCGCTGGTGCCGATCACGCGTTCGTGGTGGTCGAAGCCCAGCGCCCGCGCCGCCTGGCGCGCGTGTTCGAACGCGGCGCGCCCGGCCGGACCGATGCCCACTGCAAAGGTCGGGACACGCTGGCCGCTGGCATTGGCCAGCAGCGCACCCAGCGCCGTGCTGGCCGGACCTCCGCCCAGCATCACGCCGGTGCGCTGCTGCCCCACGCAGCACTCGACGGCGCCGCGTATCGTGTCCAGCAGCTCGCTGGCCAGCACCGGGGAGTTGGTGGCCGGCTGGCGCTCGTGAAAGCGCAGCCGCCAGTAGCGCGTGCGCTCGAGGCGGCCGGCGCGCAGGTGCACGTATTCGCCCGGCGCCAGGCGCCGCTGGCCCTTGTAGATCGAGCCCGGCACGGCATGAAAATACAGGTAGTTGTACAGCGCCTGCGGGTCGACCTCGCGGCCGGCGCCGGGATGCAGCACCATGGCGTCGGTCGAGCTGGCGAACACCAGCGTGTGCCCGACCAGCTGGTAGTACAGCGGGCGCGAGGCCGCGCGGTCCACCGCCAGCAGCGCTTCGCCGCGCCGCTCGTCGATCAGCGCGAACGCAAACTGCCCCGACAGCGCCGCGCACGCCTTCACGCCGTGCGCGCGCCACAGGCGGGCCAGCGCGTCCACCCGTTCGCCCCAGTGCGCGATGAGCAGTCCGTCCTCGTGGTACAGGCTGGCGCAATCCAGGCCGCCCGCCAGCGCCACCGCGCCCATGCCGTGGGCCGCCGTACGCAGCGGCGCCTGGTCGAAGCGACACAGCGGCGCCGCCATCTGCGCAATCGGCAGGGCCGCCGGCTCGCGCGAGAACCAGCCGCACAGGCCGCTCATGGCGCCACCTCGCCAAACAACGGAGCCAGTGCAGCCGCCACGCCGGCGCGGTCGATCCGTCCGCCGGCGTCGCGCGGCAGCGGCGAGCGCCGCAGGTCCAGCATCGCCGGCAGCATGTGCCCGGGCAGCTGCGCGCGGCAGGCCTCGAACAGCTGGCCCGAATCGATGGCGAGCCCCGTGCTCGCCCTCGCCATCACCGCAATCACCTGGCCGCGCGCGGGGTGCGCAATGCCGACCGCCGCCGCTTCCTCCACCAAGCCGGTTGCGTACAGCGCTTCCTCCACCTCCGCCGCGCGCACGCGGCGCCCGCCGGTGCAAATGATCTCTTCGCCGGCCCGCGCCGGGTACAGGTAGCCATGCGCATCGGCGCTCACCGTTTCTCCGGTCCACAGCGCCGTCTCGCGCACGCTCGCACCAGGACGGGCAGGCAGCGTGCGGAAGCGGTCGCGCGTGCGGGCGCTGTCGTTCCAGTAGCCGCGCGCCACCAGCGGGCCGCGCTGCACCAGCTCGCCCGGCTCGCCGGCCGCACAAGGACTGCCGTCCGGCCGCAGCACCAGCACCCCGGCCTGCGGCAGCGGGCGGCCGATCGAATCGCCGTGGCCCTCGAACTCTTCCTGCGCCAGGCAGGTGGCGCGAAATGCCTCCGGCTGTCCATGCAGCAGCACGATGCGCGCGCGCGGCAGTTTGCGGCGCAGGGCCGCCACACTCGCCGCAGGCAGCGAGCCGCCAGCATTGACGGCCACGCGCAGCGAACCGCCGCCAGCCGGCCATGCCAGTTCGGCCAGCTCGGTCCACAGCGGCGGCAACGCAGCCAGCGCCGTCACGCTTTCGTCCTCGACCGCGCGCACCACGTCCCGCGCCAGCATCGGATTGAGCAGCACCGCGCTGGCGCCGGCCGTGAAGGCGGTGGTCAGCTGGTGCAGCCCGGCGTCCACGCACAGCGGCAGCGCGGCCAGCAGGCGGTCGTCCGCGCCAATCCGCAACGCGCGCTGCAGCGTGCGCGCCGCGGCCACCACGTTGCGATGCGTGAGGATGATGGCCGATGGCCTTGCCCCGTGCCGCAGGTACAGCAGGGCCGCCATGTCGTCGTCCACCCCGCCCGGCGCAGCGCGGCCGGAGCCAGCACGCAGCAGCTCGTCCCAGTGCACGACCTCGATCCCCGGAGGCAGCGGGCCGGGCGCGCCGCACACCACTGCCGCCGCCAGGTCGGGGCAGCGCGCCAGCTCGGAACCCAGCGTGGCCAGCCGCTCGCTGGTCGTCACCAGCACCCGCGCGCCGCAGTCGCGCAGCAGCGCCGCCGCCTGCGGCGCGGCCAGCGCCGGATCAGGCACGACGAACGCGCCGCCGGCGGCATTGGCGCCGAACAGGGCGACCACCGCCTCCTCGCGCTTGGGCAGCCACAGCGCCACCCGGTCATGGGCGCGCACACCGAGCGCGCGCAGGCCGCCGCCCGCCGCTTCGACCATCATCGCCAGCGCGCCGTAGCCGATGCGTGCGCCGGCATAGCGCAGCGCCGGCGCATCCGCGTCGCGGCTGGCGGCCTCGTAGATCAGTTCCTGGACGAGCAGGGCCATCGTCCCTCCCTAGATGCTCCAAGTAAAGATTCATCATTCGCAAAAAGCGCGGACGGCTCATTGCGTCTTCTCAAGAATGGCGCGGGGAGGACGCTTGCGGCCCATCAAGGCCCGGGCTCATCGGGGGTGTCTAATTAACATAAAAGCACGAGCGTTAAGATGACCAACCGGCTCCGACAACCAGTGCACTTCCCTCGCCCCGCGCCGCGTGCCGGGGCCCGCGGCGGCCCGCCCGAGCCCGTGCAGGAGACACTTGCACCATGAATGCCCCGCTGCTGTCCACGCCGCGCGTGGAGCCCTTCTTCTTCGATGCCGAGCCCGGCACGCGGTTCAGCGTGTACCATGCGCCCAACCCGCGCGTGGAGCCGCGCGGCGCAATCCTGCACGTGCACGCGTTCGCTGAAGAAATGAACAAATCGCGGCGCATGGCCGCGCTGCAGTCGCGGGCGTTCGCTGCCATGGGCTACGCCGTGCTGCAGTTCGACCTGTTCGGCTGCGGCGACAGTTGTGGCGACTTCCATTCCGGCCGCTGGGAGCTGTGGAAGAGCGACCTGGCCATTGCCGCCGGCTGGCTGCTCGACCGCACCGGCGGCGGGCCGCTGCACCTGTGGGGCGTGCGCCTGGGCGGCCTGCTGGCGCTCGACTGCGCGGCCCAGCTGCGGCCGGCCGGCATCATCCTGTGGCAACCGTTCACCAACGGGCGTACCTGCATCAACCAATTCCTGCGCCTGCGCCTTGCGGCACAGCTGCAGGGCAAGGCGCCCGGCACCGCGCGCAGCACCGCCGCCCTGCGCGCCCAGCTGGCGGTGCACGGTCACATCGAGGTGGGCGGCTACGAGGTGGCGATCCCGCTCGTCAAGGCCATCGACGGCTGCGACGCCGCCAACCTGCGCCTGCCGCCCTGTACCGTCCACTGGTTCGCCAATCCCGAGCCGGCGCCCGCCCGGGTCGAAGCCAACGTGGCCCGGCTGGCCGCGCGCTGGGCGCGCGACGGCGTGCGGGTCCAGTTCCATCCCGTAGCCGGCCCCCACGCCTGGAATGACGAAGTGATCGAATGTCCCGCCCTGCTGGACGCCACCAGCGAGGTGTTCGGGAGCCAGCCATGAAAATCGACCAGCGCGCGTTGCGTTTCAACTGCAACGGCAGCAGCCTGATCGGGGTGGTGGATGTGCCGGAGCGCCCGCTGCAGCGTGGTGTGCTCATGTTGGCGGACAGCGAGCAATACCGTATCGGCAGCCACCGCCAGTTCACCCTGCTCTCGCGCGTGCTGGCCCAGCGCGGCCTGCCGATGATGCGCTTCGACCGCCGCGGCATGGGCGACAGCGAGGGCGCGCCGCGCGCGTTCGACGCCATCGAAGACGACATCCGGGCAGCGATAAAAGAATTTTCCACCCAGGTGCCGGAGATGAAAGAAATTGTCATCCTCGGCCTGGGTGACGCCGCGCTGGCCGCGGCCCTGTACGCGCCGCTGGACGAGCGGGTGTGCGCCCTGGTGCTGCTCAACCCGCTGCCGGGCCGACCCGTCGACGACCCGGCCGAGCCGCTGCGCCACCACTACCTGGCGCGCCTGGGCGAGGTGGCGTTCTGGAAAAAGGTGGCGCGCGGCGAACTTGGGCTGGCCGAACGCGCCGGTACCCTGCGCGAGCAGTGGCGCCGGATGGGCGGCGGCGCGCACCGCACGGCGCTGCCGCGCCGCATCGCCGACAGCCTGAACGGCTTTCCGGGCCGCCTGTTGCTGGTGCTGGGCGGCGAAGACCTGGCAGCCCGCCATTTCGCGCGCGTGCTGGCCCGGCACCATGCGCGCTTTCGCTGCGTTGAGGTGGCACAGGCCGACCACGCCTTTACCAGCAGCGCTTGGCGCGACGAGGTGGCCGACGCCAGCGCCAACTGGATCATGTCCTGGTAGCGCGTTCACCCGCGTATCCCGTGGTAGTGCATCAGGTCGTACACGGTCGGGCGTGAGACCCCCATCAGCTCGGCCGCGCGCGCGATGTTGCCGTCCGCCCGAGCCAGCGCGCACACCATCGCCTGGTACTCGGCCGCGGCGCGCGCCCGGCGCAGGTTCACGTCCGGCCCGGGCTGCCCGGGCAGCGGCAGGCCAAGGTCGCTGGCGCCGATCAATGGGCCGTCCGCCATGATCACGGCCCGCTTGATGCAGTTTTCGAGTTCGCGCACATTACCTGGCCAACGATAAGCCTCGATCGCCGCCACCGCCTCGTCGGTAAACCGCATCGGCACACGCCCGGTACGCGCGCTCCACAGGTTGCGAAAGTGGTGCGCCAGCAGCGCGCAGTCGCCGACGCGTTCGCGCAGCGCGGGTATCGCAAGCACGATCTCCGACAGCCGGTAGTACAAATCCTCGCGAAATGCCCCGCGCGCCACCAGCGCCTTCAGGTCCTGGTGCGTAGCGCATACGATGCGCACGTCCACCGCGATCTCGGCGCGCCCGCCCACCCGCTCGATCACCCGCTCCTGCACGAAGCGCAGCAGCTTCGCCTGCAGCGCCAGCGCCATGTCGCCCACCTCGTCGAGGAAAAAGGTACCGCCGCTGGCCATCTCGATCTTGCCCAGGGTCTGCTGGCCCGCGCCGGTGAAGGCGCCCTTCTCATGCCCGAACAGCTCGCTCTCGAGCAGGTCACCGGGAATCGCGGCACAGTTGATGGCCACAAAGCGCGCGTCAGCCCGCCCGCTCATGCGATGCAGTGCGCGCGCCACCAGCTCCTTGCCGCTGCCCGATTCGCCCAACAGCATGACGGTGGCGGCGGTCGACGCCACGCGCTCCACGTCGCGGCACAGCTTGAGCATGGCCGCGTCACGCGAGACGATGCCCGCCAGCGGCGAATCCGGCGCCAGTTGCTGCGTGCGGCGGTGCTCCTGCTGAAGCGCGTACAGGACGGCGGCACGCTCGACCACCAGCGACAGCAGCGCCAGGTCGCACGGCTTGTGGTGCACGTCGTAGGCGCCGCTGCCGATCGCTTCCAGCGCGCTGGCATGATCCCGGCCCGGGGCCAGCACCACCACCTTGGTGTCCGGCGCCTCGGCCAGGATCTGGCGCAACGCGGCCAGGCCCTCGACCGTGACGTCCGGCTCGGGCGGCAGGCACAGGTCGAGCAGCACCGCGGGCGGCTCGTGCCGGCGCACCTGCGCCAGCGCGGTCTCGCGCGAATCGGCCACGACCACCTCGAGGTGCTCGAAGTGCTGCCGCAACGCACGGCGCAGCTCCGCATCGCCCTCCACCACCAGCAGTTTTCGCCTTGCCATCGCCGCCTCCTCCCCCTGCCGGCCGGGGCGGTGCCCGCAGCCTGCAGGGGGATGATGGCGCAACTTGCTGGCCCCAATATTGACTGTTAGCAACTTTTCCTGCCAAGGGTTACTGGGCGAGTGTGCGCCAAATCGTCTATAGTGATGCTTCTGTCCAAAACTGCGTACTAACATGAAATTCGACGTCGCCATCGTCGGCAGTGGCCTGGCCGGCCTGTCGGTGGCTCTGCACCTGGCCGAGACGCGCAAGGTCGCGGTCATCTCCAAGAAAGCGCTGCTCGACGGCGCCAGCAACTGGGCGCAAGGCGGTATCGCCGCGGTGCTCGATTCCGGCGACAGCCACGACCAGCATATCGCCGACACCCTGGTGGCCGGCGCCGGCCTGTGCGACGAGGCGGCCACCCGCTACATCGTCGAGCACGGCCGCGCCGCGATCGAATGGCTGATCGCACAAGGCGTGCCCTTCACCCGCGACGAGACCGCCGAGCTGGGCTTCCACCTGACCCGCGAGGGCGGCCACAGCCAGCGCCGCATCATCCACGCCGCCGACGCCACCGGCCACGCGGTCCAGGTGACGCTCGAGCAGAAGGTGCGCGCGCACCCGAACATCTCGCTGTTCGAGCACCACTGCGCGATCGACGTAATCACCTCCGACAAGCTGACCGCCAAGGGCGTCCACGGCGGCGCGCCGCACCTGGTGGGCCAGCCGCGCTGCCACGGCCTGTACGTACAGGACGAAAAAAGCGGCAAGGTGCTGACCTTCGAGGCCGAGCACACCGTGCTGGCCACCGGCGGCGCCGGCAAGGTGTACCTGTACACCACCAACCCCGACACCGCCACCGGCGACGGCATCGCGATGGCCTGGCGCGCCGGCTGCCGCGTGGCCAACATGGAATTCATCCAGTTCCACCCGACCTGCCTGTACCACCCCTACGCCAAGTCCTTCCTGATCAGCGAGGCGGTGCGTGGCGAAGGCGGCCTGCTCAAGCTGCCGCCCGAAGCCGGCGCAGCCGCTGGCACCCGCTTCATGCCCGCGCACGACGAGCGTGGCGAGCTGGCCCCGCGCGACGTGGTGGCGCGCGCGATCGACTTCGAGATGAAAAAGCGCGGCCTGGACTACGTCCACCTGGACATCAGCCACCAGAGCGCCGATTTCATCCAGGAGCACTTCCCGACCATCTACGCGCGCTGCCTCGAGCTGGGCATCGACATCACCAGGCAGCCGATTCCGGTGGTGCCGGCGGTGCACTTCACCTGCGGCGGCGTGGTCACCGACCTGGCCGGGCGCACCGACATTCCGGGCCTGTACGCGGTCGGCGAGACCGCCTGCACCGGCCTGCACGGCGCCAACCGCCTGGCCAGCAATTCGCTGCTCGAATGCCTGGTGGTCGGCCGCGCCTGCGCCCAGCAGATCGCCGCCATGCCGTCCAGGGAAGCGCCGGCCCTGCCGGCATGGGACGAAAGCCGCGTCACCAACGCCGACGAGGAAGTGGTCATCGCCCACAACTGGGACGAGCTGCGCCGCTTCATGTGGAACTACGTGGGCATCGTGCGCACCACCAAGCGCCTCGAACGCGCACAGCACCGCATCTCGCTGCTGCGCGACGAGATCGATGAGTACTACCGCAACTTCCGCATCACGCCTGACCTGCTCGAGCTGCGCAACCTCGTTGCCGTGGCCGAGCTGATCGTCAACTCGGCGCTGTCGCGCAAGGAGAGCCGCGGCCTGCACTACTCGCGCGACTATCCGGACACCTTGCCCAAGGCGCTGCCCTCGGTGCTGACGCCACCGCGACGCTAACGCACGTCGTTCCCGGCACCGCCGGGATCGGACTCCCGGCGAGCGCCGGGAGATGCCGGCCATGACCGCCCGCTGCGGGTCGGGCCGACCAACAACAACCTGAACCAGATCATGGACGGCGCGCCCGTCCACCGCTCACAATGGCGGGTTGCCCACAAGGCGCTCCTTGTTCGACTCATTTCACAAGAATGAACCGTAACCTGTCCCTCTCGACCATCGTCCTGCTCACCGTCTCGCCCATCCTCTGGGCCGGCAACGCCGTGGTCGGCCGCCTGGTGCGCGACGCGGTGCCGCCGATGACGCTGAACCTGCTGCGCTGGTCCATCGCGCTGGTGGTGCTGCTGCCGCTGGGCCGCGCCGCCTTTGCGCAAGGCAGCGGCGTGCTGGCCAACTGGCGCCGCTACAGCATGCTCGGGCTGCTGGGCGTTGGCACCTACAACTCGCTGCTGTACCTGGCCCTGCACACTTCCACGCCGATCAACGTGACCCTGGTCGCATCCGGCATGCCGGTGTGGATGATGCTGGTGGGCCGCTACTTCTTCAAGGTGCCGGTGCGCCCGCGCCAGGTGGCCGGCGCGATCCTGTCGATTGCCGGCGTGCTGGTGGTGCTCTCGCGCGGCGACTGGCAGCAGCTGGCTGCGCTGCGTCTGGTGGTGGGTGACCTGTACACCATCCTCGCCACCATCGCCTGGTCGTTCTACAGCTGGATGCTGCTGCAAAAAACCGACGCACCGGCGCTGCGCGCCGACTGGGCCGCGTTCCTGCTGGTGCAGGTCGGCTACGGCGTGCTGTGGTCGGCCGCGGCCACCGGCGCCGAATGGGCGGTTTCCGGCATCCACATCGCCTGGAGCTGGCCGGTCGTCGCGGCCCTGGCCTACGTCGCCATCGGCCCGGCAATCGTCGCGATGCGCTGCTGGGGCGCCGGCGTGATGCGCGCCGGCCCCAACATCGGCGCCTTCTTCATCAACCTCACGCCGCTGTTCACGGCCCTCTTCAGCTCGGCCCTGCTGGGCGAGCCGCCGCGCCTGTACCATGCGCTCGCGTTCGTGCTGATCGTCGGCGGCATCGCCTGGTCTTCACGCCAGGGCTGAGCGCTGTTCCATATCGACAGGAAAGGTGTTCTGGTCCCGCGGGCAACGATGTTACGATCCCATCCGATGAGAGGAGTAACACGATGGCCGAAGGTTTCACCGTTCAAGACCACGCGGGCGCGCTGGCGGATTTTCTCGCAAGGCACCCCAATACGCTGGTGCTGACCGGGGCGGGGCTGTCGACCGCCTCCGGCATTCCCGATTACCGCGACCGCGACGGCAACCGCCGCGGCAGGCAGCCGATCCAGGGCCCGGAATTTCGCCGCTCGCCCGCGGTCCAGCGCCGCTACTGGGCGCGCAGCATGGTCGGCTGGCCCACGCTGGCCAAGGCGCAGCCCAATACCGGCCATCGCGCGCTTGCCATGCTCGAGGCAAACGGGCGCATCGGCGCGCTGCTGACGCAGAACGTGGACGGCCTGCACCAGCAAGCCGGCAGCCACGCCGTGCTCGAACTGCACGGTAACATCCACAGCGTGGTCTGCCTGTCCTGCCAGGCCCGGTTCCCGCGCGCTTTCGTCCAGGCGCAGCTGCTGGAAACCAATCCCGAAGTGGCAGCCACCCTGGCGACGCCCCTGCCCGATGGCGACGCCGACCTTGAACCCGAGGCGCTCGAACACTTCAACCTGCCCGCCTGCGTGCACTGCGGCGGCACGCTGCAGCCGGACGTGGTGTTCTTCGGCGACGGCATCCCGGCCGCGCGCACGGCGTGTGCGCTCGCGCAGATGGAGGCGGCCGACGCGCTCCTGGTGGTCGGTTCGTCGCTGATGGTGTACTCCGGCTACCGCTTCTGCCGCATGGCCGCCGAACAGGGAAAACCGATTGCCGCCCTCAACCTCGGCCGCACGCGCGCCGACCACCTGATCGACCTCAAGATCGAGGAATCGGCCGAGCGCATCCTGCCGCTCGTGCCCCAGCTGTTACACCCCAGGGAGCCCGCAAGCGCCACCGCACCTGACCACACACGAGGAGGAGTACTGTGAGCGAATCCATGAGCAGCATGTTGCCGCGCGGCGCCCGCGCAAACGGCTGGCGCAACGCCGCCCTGCTGGCCGGCGTGGGCCTGGCGGCCTCGTTCCTGTATGTGCGCGCCAAGACCCGCCAGGTCGAGCGCGAGCATCCGCCACAGGGTAAATTCATCGAGGTCGATGGCGTGCGCCTGCACTACATCGAACGCGGCCAGGGACCGGTGCTGGTTCTCCTGCACGGCAACATGGTGAGCGCGGAAGATTATGACCACAGCGGGCTTGTGGAGCGTGCGTCCGAGCGCTACCGGGTGATCGCATTCGACCGCCCCGGCTACGGCTACAGCGAGCGGCCGCGCGCGACGGTCTGGACGCCCCAGGCGCAGGCGCGCCTGCTCCACCACGCGCTGCAGGAAATAGGCGTGGACTCGGCGATCGTGGTCGGCCACTCGTGGGGCACCTTGGTGGCGCTGTCGATGGCGCTGGAGGTGCCCGATTTCGTGCGCGGGCTGGTCCTGCTGTCCGGCTACTACTACCCGAGCCTGCGCCTGGACGTGCCGATGCTGTCCACGCCCGCGATCCCGATCCTGGGCGACCTGCTGCGCTACACGGTGTCGCCCTTGCTCTGGCGCCTGCGCTGGCCGCTGATGGCAAAGTTCATGTTCTCGCCGCAGCCGGTGCCGCAGCGCTTTCGCGAGCTGCCGCCATGGATGATGGTTCGGCCAAAGCAGCTGCGCGCGGTTGCTGCCGACAGCGCGCTGATGGTGCCGGCCGCAATGGCGCTGGCCAGGCGGTATCCGGAGCTGAAGGTGCCGGTTGCCCTGATCGCCGGCACGCGCGACAAGATGGCCGATTTCAGCCACAACTCGGAGCGTTTAAGCGAACGGGTGCCGGAAGGCGAGCTGGCGCTGGAGCCGGGCGTTGGCCACATGACCCACTACGCCCATCCGGAAAAGGTGCTGGAGGCGATCGACGCGATGGCTGCCCAGGTGGGCGAACCGGTCCAGATCCGCAACCCGCGCGCCGAAGCGCTGGCACGGGCCAGCGAAAGCGGGGTCTGAACCCGTAGGGTGGGCACCTGTGCCCACGTTCTACCCCGGATCAGTCGCGCGTATGACCGCGTGGGCACAAGTGCCCACCCTACCGGTCGTTCCGGCGCAAGCCGGAACCCATGCTGACTGTCCGGATTCGATAAAAACGCATGGCCCCCGGCGTTCGCCGGGACGACGCAGTTTGAGGCTCAGTGCAGGTCAGCCAATCACGCGCAGCGAGTAGTCCGTCGCGCGCACGTCCTTGGTCAGGCTGCCGATGGAAATGCGGTCCACGCCCGTCTCGGCAATCGCCCGCACCGTATCCATGTTGATGCCGCCCGACGCTTCAAGCAGCGCCCTGCCCGCATTCACAGCCACCGCCTCGCGCATCATGCCCAGGTCGAAGTTATCGAGCAGGACCGACGTCGCGCCGGCCGCCAGCGCTTCACGCAGCTCGTCCAGGCTCTCGACCTCGATCTGCACCGGCACGCCCGCGTCCAGCGCAGCCGCCGCCTGCAGCGCCTTGGTGATGCCGCTCGCTGCCGCGATGTGGTTTTCCTTGATCAGGATGCCGTCGTAGAGCGCCATGCGCTGGTTCTCGCCGCCGCCCACGCGCACGGCGTACTTCTGGGCCTGGCGCAGGCCCGGCAGCGTCTTGCGCGTGTCGAGGATCTTCGCCTTGGTGCCGGCAACCGCATCCACATACCTGCGCGTTGCGGTGGCCACGCCCGACAGCAGCTGCATGAAATTGAGCGCGCCGCGCTCGGCGGTCAGCAGCGAACGCGGAGAACCCTCGATCGTGCACACCACGCTGTCGGCCGCCATCAGGTCGCCCTCGGCAAACTTCCAGTCGATCTCGATGTCCTGGTCGACCGCGAGCATCAGCCCTTCGAACCACGGCGCCCCGCAGAGCACCGCCTGCTCGCGCACGATCACGCGCGCCTGCACGCGGGAGTCGCCCGGGACCAGGCGGCCCGTGACGTCGCCGGTGCCCACGTCTTCCAGCAGCGCGGCCAGGATGTTCTGTTCGAATGCCGATTGCAGCTTGTCGCTGAACTGGTTGTGCGGATTTTTCAGCTTGCTCATGCCGGACCGATCCCCGTAAAGAGTTTGCCTTCCTGTTCCAGCGCGCCGGTCGGCAGCGCCTTGGCTTTCTTGGCCGCCGCAAAATCGAGCATGCGGTCGATCGCGCGCTTGGCCTGGCGGCCGATCTCCGGATCGACGTGGATCTCGTTCTTGCCGCTTTCGAGCACATCGGCCAGGTTCTGCAGGCCGTTCATGGCCATCCACGGGCAGTGCGCGCAGCTCTTGCAGGTGGCGCTGTTACCCGCGGTCGGCGCGACGATGAAGTGCTTGCCCGGCGCGGCGATGCGCATCTTGTGCATGATGCCGTTGTCGGTCGCCACGATGAAGGTGGTGGCGTCCATCGTTTGCGCGGCGTTGATCAGCTGGGTGGTCGAGCCCACCACGTCGGCCTGCGCCACCACGGAAGCGGGCGACTCCGGATGCACCAGCACCTTGGCGCCCGGGTGCTCGGCGCGCAGCAGGTCGAGCTCGATGCCCTTGAACTCGTCGTGCACCAGGCACGAGCCCTGCCACAGCAGCATGTCGGCGCCGGTCTGCTTCTGGATGTAAGCACCCAGGTGGCGGTCGGGCGCCCACAGGATCTTCTTGCCCTGCTCGTGCAGGTACTTGACGATGTCCAGGCCAATCGACGAGGTCACCATCCAGTCCGCGCGCGCCTTGACGGCCGCGCTGGTGTTCGCATAAACGACCACGGTGCGGTCCGGATGCTGGTCGCAAAACGCCGCGAACTCGTCGGCCGGGCAGCCCAGGTCGAGCGAACAGGTCGCGTCCAGGTCGGGCATGAGGATGGTTTTCTCGGGGCTGAGGATCTTTGCTGTCTCGCCCATGAAGCGCACGCCGGCCACCACCAGGGTCTTGGCCGGGTGGTCGCGGCCAAAGCGCGCCATTTCGAGCGAATCGGAGACGCAGCCGCCGGTTTCCTCTGCCAGGTCCTGCAGGTCGGCGTCCACGTAATAGTGCGCGACCAGCACCGCCTCGCGCTCCTTGAGCAGGCGGCGGATGCGCTCTTTCAGCGCGGCGCGCTCCTCGGCAGTGGGCGCCGCCGGCACGCGCGCCCAGGCCTCCGCGGTGCATGCGGCACCAGCGGCGGGACGGTCGTATTCGAAGGTTTTGATGGGTTGGATGTTCATGTCCGAATGATCTCACATTGAGGACGTGGCCATTGACGACTGCCTCGACCGTCGTTCCCGCGAAGGCGGGAACCCATGGACCGCTGGCCCGGACGCTCAGTATGGGTCCCCGCATTCGCGGGGACGACGTGTCGATTGTAGCGGCTTCGGTTAGTCGATGCCCTGGCTCGACAGGTAATCTTCGTAATTGCCGCGGAAGTCGATCACCTGGCCGTCCTTCACCTCCAGGATGCGGGTGGCCAGCGACGACACGAACTCGCGGTCGTGCGACACGAAGATGAGGGTGCCCGCGTACTTATCAAGCGCGATGTTAAGCGACTCGATCGACTCCATGTCCATGTGGTTGGTCGGCTCGTCCAGCAGCAGCACGTTGTGCCGGCCCAGCATCAGCTTACCGTACATCATGCGGCCTTTTTCGCCGCCGGACAGCACGCGCACCGACTTCTTCACCTCGTCGCCGCCGAACAGCAGGCGGCCCAGGATCGAGCGCACCGCCTGGTCATCGTCGCCTTCCTGCGTCCATTGGCCCATCCAGTCGGTCAGGTTCACGTCCTGGGCGAATTCCTCGGTCGGGTCCTGCGGCATGTAGCCAACGTTGGCGTTCTCGGCCCACTTCACGGTGCCGCTGTCAGCCGACAGCCCGGTGATGTCGCCGCTGCCGATGCAGCGCAGCAGGGTCGTCTTACCGGCGCCGTTGGCACCGATGATCGCGATGCGCTCGCCTGCCTCGACCATGATCGAGAAGTTCTTGAAGATCTGGTGGTCGTAGGCTTTGGACAGGCCTTCGGTTTCCACGGCAAGGCGGTGCAGCTTCTTCTCGCCCTCGAAGCGCACGAACGGATAAGCGCGCGAGGACGGCTTGAATTCCTCGATCTTGATCTTGTCGATCTGCTTCAGGCGCGACGTAGCCTGGCGGGCTTTCGACTTGTTGGCCGAGAAGCGGCGCACGAAGTCCTGCAGCTCGGCCACCTTCTCCTTGGCCTTGGCGTTGTTCGCCAGCTGCTGGTTGCGCGCCTGCGTGGACGCCTCCATGTAGTCGTCGTAGTTGCCCGGATAGACCTTCAGCGTGCCGTAGTCCATGTCCGCGATGTGGGTGCACACCTGGTTCAGGAAGTGGCGGTCGTGCGAGATGATGATCATCGTCGAGTTGCGCTCGTTGAGCACGTTCTCGAGCCAGCGGATCGTGTGGATGTCCAGGTTGTTGGTCGGTTCGTCCAGCAGCAGGATGTCCGGATCGGAGAACAGCGCCTGCGCCAGCAGCACGCGCAGCTTCCAGCCCGGCGCCACCGCGCTCATCGGCCCCTGGTGCAGGTCGGAGGCGATGCCCACGCCCAGCAGCAGTTCGCCCGCGCGCGCCTCGGCCGAATAGCCGTCGTACTCGGCGACCTTGCCTTCCAGCTCGGCCGCGCGCATGTAGTCGTCGTCGGTGGCCTCGGGGTTGGCGTAGATCGCGTCGCGCTCGCTGATCGCGTTCCACAGCTCGGTGTGTCCCATCATGACCACGTCGAGCACGCGCATCTCTTCGTACGCGAACTGGTCCTGGCGCAGCTTGCCCAGGCGCTCGTTCGTGTCGAGCATGACGGTGCCGGCCGACGGTTCGAGGTCGCCGCCGAGGATCTTCATGAAAGTCGATTTGCCGCAGCCGTTTGCGCCGATCAGGCCGTAACGGTTGCCTTCGCCAAATTTGACGGAAATGTTCTCGAACAGCGGCTTGGCGCCGAACTGCATCGTGATGTTCGCTGTACTGAGCACGGTAAAACCCTTGAAAGCGGAAGTTTTCGGATAACCGGCTATTCTACCATTGCCGGCGCCTGCCGACGCGCGGCCAGCGCCGCGAGCGCGGCCACCGCGAACGCCGCGCCGGCATAGAACGTGAAGGCCGGCCCCAGCCGCTCCCAAAGCAGTCCGGCCACCACGCTGGCCGCGAGCACGGCGACGCCACTGACCAGGTTGAAGATGCCGAACGCGGTGCCGCGCAGGTCTGCCGGCGCTGCGCCCGCCACCATTGCCGCGAACAGTCCCTGCGTCATGCCCATGTGGACACCCCACAGCACCACGCCTGCCAGCACCGAGCCCCATCCGGCCGCCTGCGCCAGCACCAGGTCGGAAGCGACCAGTACCACCAGCCCGGCCATGAGCAGTTTGGCATGATCCACGCGGTCGGCCAGCCAGCCAAAAGGATAGGCGCTGCCGGCATACACCACGTTCATCGCCACCATCACCAGCGGCACCAGGGCCACCGCGATGCCGACCTGCTGGGCGCGCAGCACCAGGAAGGCCTGCGAAAAGCGCGCGAGCGTGAACACCGCCGCAATCGCCACCACCGACCAGTAACGGCGCGGCATGCGTGCCAGGTTGGCGCGCGCGACCGGGTTGGTGCGTGGCCCTTCCACCGCGCCTTCCGGCTCGCGCACACCGAACGCAAGCAGCGCCACCGACAGCAAGCCGGGCACGATCGCGAGCCAGAACACGGCACGGTAGTCATTGGCCCACACCAGCATCAGCCCCGCGCCCAGCAGCGGCCCCGCGAACGCGCCCACCGTATCGAGCGCCTGGCGCAGCCCGAAGGCGGAACCTTGCAGCTGCGGCGGCGTCACGTCCGCAATGAGCGCATCGCGCGGCGCGCCGCGAATGCCCTTGCCCACGCGGTCAACCAGGCGCGCGGCGAGCACCACGCCCGCCGTCGGGGCAATCGCGAACACCGGCTTGGTGAACGCGCCCAGTGCGTAGCCAATCACCGCCAGCCGCTTGCGCTTGCCGAGGTAGTCGCTCAGCACGCCGGAGAACACCTTGACGATCAGGGCAGTCGCCTCGGCCATGCCTTCGATCACGCCGACCGTGAGCACGCTGGCGCCCAGCGCGCCAACCATGAACAAGGGGAGCAGGCTCTGGATCATCTCGGACGACACGTCCATCAGCATGCTCACGCAGCCGAGTATCCAGATCGCGCGCGGCATGCGCGGGGCTGCCAGTTCACTGCGGGTTTGAAGTTCCATCTACTGCATGCGTCCTTATCAAACGCCCCGTTTCAAGGGAGCGTAAACTGTTTGTAGTCCCCTCAAACGAAAGGAGCTCAACGTGGATTCGTTCGAACGCGACATCTCTAAGCAGCTGGCCGACCTCAAGCAGGGCCTCATGGTAATCAAGGCGAACTATGCGACGAAAGCCGACGTGCTGGAGGCGAAAACAAGCCTGATCATGTGGATAATCGGTCTCGGACTGTTCACTCAGGTTGCACCCAAAGCGCTCAAATCCCTGTTCGGCTAAGAGCGCATCAGGTCGCGCAGCTCATGGTACCAATACACGAGCTGGGCCGCCAGTTTTCCGGCGGGGCCGCCAGTGGACGGCAAGCCCCACTGCTCGAAGCGTCGCATCCCCTCGGGGTCGCCCAATATCGCGCAGGCCAGCAGTTCACCCGCCAGCGTCGTCGGCCCAACGCCGTGGCCACCAAAGCCCATCGCGTACCACATCCCGTCAGGCAGGCGCCCGAGCTGCGGCATCTTGTGGCGCGCGTAGCTCATCATGCCGCTCCATGCGTGCTCGACACGCACGCCGGCCAGCTGCGGATACACCTTCAGCATGTCGCAGTACAGCAGCCGCGACACGGCCGCGGGATCGCGGTCGCGCACCGCGATGCGCCCGCCCCAGAGCAGCCGCGTGTCCGGCAGCGCGCGGTAGTAGTCGAACGCAAAGCGCGTGTCGTACACGGCCGCGTGCGTGCGAATCGCCTCGCCCAGGCGTTCGCCCAGCGGCTCGGTCGTCATCACATAGGTCGCAATCGGCAACGCGCAAGACGCCAGCTTGCGCTGCAGGCGCCCCAGATAGCCGCCGCAGCACATGACCACTTCCCGCGCCCTCACCTGCCCGCGCGCGGTCGCGATGCGCCAGCCGTCGCCCGCGCGCTCGACGCGTGCCGCGCGGCTGTGCTCATGGATCGCGACACCATGGCCGGACAGCACGCGCGCCAGCCCCTGCACGTACTTCAGCGGATGGAAGTGGAAGGCCGCCGGCTCGAGCAAGGCGCCGTGGTAGCGCGTCGTCAGCAGCATCTCGCTCAGCTCGGCGCGCGAGATGCGCTGCCACTGCGCGCCCATGTGCTCGGCCATGAAGCGGTGGCGCTCATCGAGCACGCGGTCGTCGTCGAACCAGTTCGCCAGCAGCACGCCGGCCTCGCGCGCCTCGCAGGCGATGCCATGGCGGGCAATGCGCTCGCGGATCGTGTCGACGGCCGCCACCGTCAATCCGTAGAGGGCGCGCGCGTGATCCGGGCCAGCCTGCGCCAGCAACGCGCGCTCGTCGAGCGAAAAACCGCCGAACACAAAGCCGCCATTGCGCCCGGATGCGCCAAAGCCCACGTGCTGCGCCTCCAGCACGACCACGTCCGTCACCCCGCGCTCATGCAGCGCGAATGCCGTTCCCAGGCCCGCAAACCCGGCGCCAATAATGCAAACGGCGCACTCGCGTGCGCCGTCCAGCGTGGGGTACGAATCGGGCGAGCACGTCGCCCGGTAGTAGTCGAGCGGGGCAAGAGCGCTAGGCATGACGCACCGTCGGATACTCCGACAGCGTCAGGGTAAAACCATCAGGGTCGGACACCAGCCGCGCCAGTGCGCCGAACGGGATCGTGGCGCGGCGCGCAATGTGCCCGAACGGCAGCCCGGTCAGCACCGGCACCGGCAGCGTCTGGCGCAGATAGGCCAGCATCGCGTCGAAGTCGTAGCCGTTGTCGGCGGGGCTCAGTCGGTACGCGGAAAAATCGCCCAGCACCACGGCCTGCTGGCGCGCGATCACGCCGGCCTGGTGCAGTTGCAGCAGCATGCGCTCGACCCGGTACGGGTGTTCGGCGATGTCCTCGAAAAACAGGATGCCGCCGTCGATGCGCGGGAAGTATTCGGTGCCGAGCAGCGACACGAACATGGCCAGGTTGCCGCCCCAGATCCTGCCCTCGAGCGCCACCTGCGGGTTACCGCATGCCGCGCCAAGAACGCTGTGGGTTGGCCCGGCCAGGCACTGCCAGAACTGCTCCTGCGTGTACGGCTCCCACGCGTCCACAGCGAAGTCGCCGCAGAACATCGGCCCCGCATAGCTTTGTGCGCCGGTCTTTGCCATCAGCGCCATGTGCAGCGCCGTCACGTCGGAGTAGCCGACGATGATCTTGCCGCTGGCAGCAATCGCCTCGTAATCGATGTGCGGCAGCAGCCGCGTCATGCCGTATTGTCCGCGCAGCGCCATGACGACCTGGACGTCCGGATCGGCCACGGCGCCATGAAGCTGGGCCAGGCGCTCGCCATCGGTGCCGGCAAAGCGCTGGTGCACTTGCTCTTGCGAGGCGAAGTTATGAACGAGGATGCCCTGCGCGCGCAGGCGCTCCACGCCACGCTCGACCGCGGCGTAGTCGGGCGCAGCCCCGCCGGTGCCGGCAATGGCGATGCCGATTTGTTTGGTGATCACTGTTTGACGAATAGCCGGGGTGTTGAGTCCGGTGCCATCTTACCGTGGGCATGTTCGTCAATCAAGGCAAGGATGCGCTCGGCCAGCTGCACCGGCAGGTCGTGACCCATGCCCTCGATGATCTCCAGGCGCGCGCCGGGAATCCGCTGCGCGGTATCGATACCGTGCGCCAGTGCCAGCAAGGGGTCGGCCGCGCCATGGATCACCAGCGTTGGCGCCTTCACTTGCGCCAGCAGGTCGCAACGCTCGCCGGCCGCGGTCACGGCCAGCCACTGGC
This sequence comes from Massilia agilis, assembly GCF_024756255.1. GTDB lineage: Bacteria > Pseudomonadota > Gammaproteobacteria > Burkholderiales > Burkholderiaceae_D > Telluria > Telluria agilis. The sequence continues at coordinate 70,240 of NZ_JANUHB010000001.1, forward strand.
GCGCGGCGCCGCTCGGGCAGCAGTTGCGGCGCAGCTGGCGTGCCACGCGCCGGCGCAGCTGCTTTTCGGTGGTCGGGTAAGCCGGGCTGCCGATTTTGCGCAGCACTGCAATCGACTGCTCGACCGCAGTGTCGAAGTCGGGCGGCTTGGCCAGCGCCTGCTGCACCACCTTGCGCACCTCGCGCGACGGTTCCGGCAAACCGCGCCGGCCGCTGCTGGACATGATCGAGGTGAGCGACAGCACCCGCCCGGGGTGGCGCGCCGCCAGCAGCTGCCCGATCACGCCGCCCATCGACACCCCGACCACGTGGGCACGCGCCACGCCCAGCGCGGACAGCACGCCGACCGCATCCTCGGCCATGTCGTCGATGGTGTACGCCAGCGAGATCGGCCAACCGATTTTGGCCTTGAGCCAGGAGAGCATGAGGTTGGGCGTGCCGGCCTGCTCGAACTTGGTGGAGAGGCCGCAGTCGCGGTTGTCGAAACGGATCACGTAGAAGCCCAGCTCGGCCAGGCCGTCGACGTATTCTTCAGGCCACGCGGTGAGCTGCATGCCGATGCCGTGGATGAGCAGCAGCGGCACGGCCTTGGGGTCGCCGGTGGTGTCGAATGCGAGGCGGATGCCGTTGGCGGTCAGGGTAGGCATGGCAGCTGGAACGGCGCCCCGCCAGCCCGCAAGGGCCGCGCACGCCGAACGTGTGAACGCAAATGCAAAACGTGGTCTCCTTCGCCCGAGGGCGATGTGAAACCAGCATAGCATTTTCGACAAATCGGCGGCGCTCGCGCCGCGTGCGGCGCGCTACTCGGTGACGGGACGGCGCGCGCTGGCGCGGCGCTCCGCGAAAAAACCCTTGAGCATGGCGCTGGCCTCGTCCGCCAGCACACCGCCGACCACCTCGGTGTGGTGGTTGAGCTGCTCCTGCTTGAACAGGTCCACGACCGAGCCGCAGGCGCCGGTCTTGGGATCGACCGCCGCGTACACCACGCGCGAAAGGCGCGCATGCATCATCGCGCCCGAGCACATCACGCACGGCTCGAGCGTCACGTACAATTCGCAGCCGGGCAGCCGGTAGTTGCCGAGCTTCTCGGCCGCCGCGCGCAGCGCAACGATCTCGGCATGTGCGGTCGGGTCGTGCCGGCCGATCGGCTGGTTGTAGCCCGTCGCGATGACCTCGCCGTCACGCACGACGACCGCGCCCACCGGCACCTCGCCCACGGCCCACGCCAGGCGTGCCTGGTCCAGGGCCAGCTGCATGAAGCGCGAATCAGGCATCGCCGATCTCGGCCCAGCAGTTGGGGGTTTCATGCAGCACCAGCTTCGTGAGGCGCAGGCCGGTGCCGTAGCGGTCGGTGTAGGCGCCCTTGAGGATATTGAAGGCGACCTGCGCCAGGTTCTCGACGGTCGGGATGCGGTCGATCACGACCGTCTTGTGGTCCGGCAGGCTGGCGAGGAACTCGCGCACCTTGTCATCCTTTTCGTACACGAGGAAGGCATGGTCCCACACGTCCACCAGGTGCTGCTTGGCCAGCGCCTTGATGTCGGAAAAGTCCATGATCATGCCGTTGTCGGAATTTCCTTCGGCATTGATGACGGCGCCGGTCAGCGTAATCTCAAGCGTGTAGCGGTGGCCATGCAGGTTGCGGCACTGGCTCTTGTGGTCGGGGATGCGGTGCCCGGCGTCAAACTCGAGCTTGCGGGTAATCGTCAGCATGGCTTAGGGAATCTGTAGCAGTTTGTGGGTCTGGAGGCTGAGCTTCCATTTGGGGTTGCGGCGGCAGGTCTCGATCGCCAGGCGCGTGTTGAACTCGGCCAGCGGCCCGTCCATCGGCTGGACGTAGAAGTTGTCGAAGTCGAGCCCCTCGTAAGCGGCAAGGTCCTGCCCGGCCTGCGGGATCACGACCTTGATTTCGTTGCCCTTCTCCACCACCAGCTTCGAGCCCATCTTGGGGCTCACGCACACCCAATCGACGCCCGCCGGCACCGGCAATGTGCCGTTGGTTTCGATCGCGACCGTGAAGCCTTTCGCGTGCATCGCTTCCAGCAGTGCCGTGTCCAGCTGCAGCAGCGGCTCGCCGCCGGTGAACACGACGTACTTGCTGGCCGGGTAGCTGGCCGGCCACAGGCTGTCGATTTCCGCCGCCAGCGCTGGCGCGTCGCGAAACTTCCCCCCGCGCTCGCCGTCCGTGCCGACGAAATCGGTGTCGCAGAACGTGCAAATGGCGCTGGCACGGTCGCTTTCGCGCCCGCTCCACAAGTTGCAGCCAGAGAAGCGGCAGAACACGGCCGGCCGGCCGGCATGCGCCCCTTCGCCCTGCAAGGTGTAGAAGATTTCTTTGATGCTGTAAGTCACGCTGAGCCTTTCGAGAACCCTCCATTATAGCGCGGGAACGTCCTGCGCAGCGAGCTCCCGCCGGCGCATTCGCCGACAGTGACTAGGAATAATACTCGGCAACCGATTGATTACGAACAATATTCGCCCGGCGCCGGCACGCTATGTTGGTCAACAGAAAGTTCTGATCAACGTCGGAAGGTATGCCATGGCCCACCTGTCCCATCGAACTGTCTGTCTCCCCGCCCTCCTCTGCCTGGCGTGGAATGAAGCCCAGGCCAGCGCCTGGGAAGTCCCGACCGCGGCTGGCGCCTGCCTGCTGTGGGTCGTGGCGTTGGCGAGCGCGTGCTGCCTGTTGCTGCGCCGCTGTTTCCGGATCGAAGAAGAGGTCGAACGCCTGCGCTCGAAGCTGTATGCCGAGCAGCAGCAACGTGCCGACACCGAAGCGGCGCTCTCGGAAACGCACGCCGTGCTTTCCCGGCTCGTCCAGCAACAGGGCCGCGAGCGCGACACCGAACGCGGCCGCATCGCGCGCGACATCCACGACGACCTCGGCCAGACGCTACTCGCGCTGCGCATCGACGTGTCGCTGCTGCAGGTTTCCACCAAAGGCCTGCACCCGGCCATCCACGACAAGCTGGGGATGCTGGCCGGGACGCTCGACCACGCACTGCGTTCGCTGCGCGCCGTGCTCAACGACCTGCGACCGCTCGCGCTCGGCGAAGGACTGTGCGGCGCCATGCAGCGCCAGGTGCGCGAGTTCAGCCGCCTTTCCGGCATCACCCACGAGTTCATCGCCGACGAGCATGCGCTCGAGCTGGCCCAGCGCGAGCCGGCGCTGGACGTGGTGCTGTACCGCGTGCTGCAGGAGTCATTGACCAACGTGGCGCGCCACTCGCATGCCTCCAAGGTCTGGGTGCGCGTGGCCTGCGAGGAAGGCTGCGTGTGCCTGCGCATCCAGGACAACGGCGTGGGCATGCCGACCGACCCGGCGCATTATGGCTGCGGCCTGGCCGGCATGCGCGAGCGTATCAGCGCGGTGGGCGGCGACCTGCTGGTCGAGAGCGCGCCCGACGCCGGGACCCTGCTGGCGCTGTCCTTACCCCTCGCGCATGAAACCGTGGTGCGGTGAACGCGACCGGTTCCTTCCTTGCTCGGGATCAAGAATCCCAACACTTCCGGGTAGCAAAATCCGACTTGTCAGCAGTCAATTGATTGCTCAACGGACAGACAACGAGGATGGCTCATGACCAGCACAACAACAATGTCCCGCCTGATAGAGTCCTCCGCCCAACCGCACGACCGCGCGTTCGCCAACCAGCTGATGGAAATGCTGGCGATCCCGGTGTTCGTGCTTGATACCAACTCGCGGGTCATGATCTGGAACCGGGCCTGCGAGCGCCTGACCGGGGTGCCATCCGACGAGATCGTCGGCACCGACAACCACTGGCGCACCTTCTACGAAGAACCGCGTCCCACGCTGGCCGACCTCGTGATCCAGAACCGGACCGAGGAGATTCGCCAGATCTATCCGCGCCAGGCCAAGGTGCAGCCGCTTGGCGCCAACCTGTCGGCCGAAAGCTGGTGCGACATGCCGCGCATGGGCCGGCGCCGCTACCTGGCCGCGGACGCCAGCCCGATCTACGACCAGCACGGGCGCCTGTCGGCGGTGGTGGAGACGCTGCGCGACCTGACCGATGAGAAGATGGCGCAGATCGCGCTGGAACAGCTGGCCACGCGTGACGGCCTGACGGGCCTGGCCAACCGCCGCTGCTTTGACGACACCCTGCATGCCGAGTGGGCACGCGCGCTGCGCCAGCACCAGCCGCTGTCGCTGCTGATGGTCGACGTCGACAACTTCAAGGCCTACAACGACGCCAACGGGCACCTGGGTGGCGACGAATGCCTCAAGCGCATCGCTACCGCGGTGGCAAGCGAGATGCGCGCCAACGACCTGGTGGCGCGCTACGGCGGAGAAGAATTCGCGGTGATCCTGCCCAACCAGTCGCTCAAGGGTGCCGCCATCGTGGCCGAGCGCATCCGCTGCCGTGTCGAGAAGCTGCAGGTGCCGAACCGGCTGGCGCCTACCCAGCACGTGACCGTGTCGATTGGCGCCGCGACCGCGATCGCATCGCCTGAAAATGATGCGAGCCAGCTGGTGGCGATTGCGGACGCGGCCCTGTACCGGGCCAAGCACATGGGGCGCAACCGGATCAGCTTGCCCATCTCCGAACCGGCCTAAAACAACGTCGTCCCCGCGAAGGCGGGGACCCATGGACCGCGTGCCCGAGGCAAGGCCAGCCCGAGCGCAAGCGCAGCATGGGTCCCCGCCTGCGCGGGGACGACGGTTCGATGGCAGACGACCTGGGTTGACTCAGGAAGTCAGACGATCCCAGCCATTACGCACGGCCATCTTGAACCGCTCCCAGCTCGATGCGCCGGACTCGCCCGGATAGCGGCTGTCCCAGTCGCTGCGCAGGTCGGACTCGACCTCGTCCCACTTGCGGCCACGGTACTTGTCGCTGCGCGCCATTTGGTAGCCGTAGTCATAGGCCGGCGCGTAGTCGTCGTAGCTGCCGCCGCTGGTGGCATAGTTGCTGTTCCAGTGCGAACGGCTGGCCTCGTCGTTGGTGATCCGGTCCCAGCCCTCGCGCACCGATGCCTTGAAGCGCTCCCACGTCGACTGGCCCGGGTGGCGCGCCTCCCAGCTGCTCTTCAGGTCCGATTCGACCTCATCCCACTTGCGGCCGCGGTACCTGGTATCGCGCGCCATGTCGGAACCGAAGCTGTAGGCCGGCGCGTAATCGCCGTAGCTGCCGCCGCTGCTGCCGTAGTTGCTGGTCCAGTGACGGCGGAAATAGTCGTCATCGCTCAGCATCGACGCGCGCGCGCCCAGGTTTTCCACCTGCACCTCGGTGTGGCGCACCGTGTCGCGGATTTGCTGCTCGCGCTGCGACACCTGCTTGCCGACCACCACTTCCTCGACCACGCGTGCGCTCTTTTCGACCACCGGTTCCTCGGCGGTCTCACGCATCTCGATGGTCTGCTCCTTGAACGCGCTGGTGTCGCCCGGCGACAGCGGCTGGTCCACGCGGTGGCGCTCGACGTTCACATGCTCCTCGCGCAGCCCGATGCTCTCGTTCACCGGCTGCTCGACCACGCGCGAGAACACGCGCACGCCGCCGCGCTGCACTTCGCGCTTGCCCACCTTCAGGCGTTCCTCGACCACCGGGATGGCCTGGCTCGACGTGTCCCGCTGCAGCGAGCCGGACAGGCCGGTGTCGCGCTGCTCGGCGCCCAGGACACCGGCTTCGGGCCGCAGCGTGCTGCCCCGCGTGCTGTCCAGTTGCATGCCTTCGGACTGCTGCGAACCGCCGAGCGTGGAACCCTGCAGCGACTCGCCGCTGCGCGACATCGGCTCCTGGTAGGTCTGGCCCATCGGCACATCCTCGTTCAGCGACTGCTGCGCGAACAGGTTGCGGTCGCCCTCGGACTGCAGCGAGGTGGCGCCCGACTGCTGCATGCCGCCGGCCCCGCTCATGCGCATCGACTCGGGATGGCCGATCGCGGCGCCGCCCGCCCATTCGGCCGCCTTCTCGTCGATGTCCACCGGGCCGTGGCGCTCGACGATGTCGGCGGCGCGTTCCACTTCCGGCTCATCGTCGGCGGTGACGGTCAGCACGTGGTGGCCGCGGCTGACCGCGTCGGAGTAGCGCTGTGCGTGCTCGCTGTTGTCGGTGCCGAAGATATCGGCGAAGAAGTGCTTGATGCTCGCGCCCAGCCCTTCATGCTCGGTCCCGGTGTTGGCTGCCGTGGCGGTGGTGCTGCCCGAAACGCTGTCGGTGATCCCGGTCGGGTCGCTGTTGGAGATCTTGATGCAGTCGCGCTTGAAGCCGGCCATCAGCAGGTCGTCCTGGGCGCGGTCGGCGTCGGCGCGGTTGTCGAACACGGCGATGAGTGTATGTTGCATGATTTCCTCCTTGGGTTAGCGGGGTGGGAGTGGCGCTGCCGCTTCGTCGAAGCGTTCGATGCTGACCTGCTCCGACCTGACCATGACGGTTTCCTGGTGGCGCTCCTCGCGCCGGTTGCGCGTGATGTGAAGCTCTTCCTTGATGCGCACGCGCCGCTCGACCACCAGCACTTCCTCGAGCACCGGCACGACCAGCGTGTCGCCTTCGTACCGCACAGCGGGAGCCTCGCCGGCCCCGACTACACGGTCGACCGGTACCCGGCGCACGTCCACCTCATCGTGAATGAGGCGTTCGTCGATGGCCACCGGATGTTCGGCCACGGTCTTGTGGATGCGCACGCCGCGGCCGGTGTCGACCGTGCGTGTGTCCAGTGCGAGCTGTTCCTCGATCACGGGAACCTTGAGCGCATCGCTTTCGGCTTGCTGCTGCGGGCTGTCTGCCATCGAACGGGCTCCGAAGTGGTTGCGCGAGACCGACCGAGATTACCCCAAAGCCGCCTTGTGCCGCGCACCATTGAGACCGATCAAGTTTGCGCCAGCTCCGCGCGCGATGCTGGATCCCTCGCGCCTTGCACGGGTTGGGAGAACACATGGAAACGCCACCGCCGATCCCCGGTATCCCCTGGCCGCCGCCGCAAATTGGCGGCGCCCAGCGCCACCAGGACATGGTCGCCATGCACACCAGCGTGCCGGAGCCGCCAAGCGACGCGGACCGGCTGCTGCACGCGCTGATCGGCCACGCCACGCACGGCATTTCACCCACCAGCCTGGCGCTGGCCGCGTTCGACTGGCTGCTACACCTGGCGCAGGCGCCCGCCAAATGGCAGCGCCTGGCCGAAAAGGCCTGGCACAAGGACATCCGGTGGTGGGACTACGCGGTGCGCAGCTCGCTCGGCATGCAGGTACCGCCCTGCATCAAGCCGCTGCCGCAAGACCGCCGCTTCGTCAACGAGCTGTGGCAGCAGTGGCCGTACAACCTGCTGCAGCAAGCCTTCCTGCTGAACCAGCAGTGGTGGTACAACGCCACCACCGGCGTGGACGGCGTTACCCGCCACCACGAGCAGGTGGTCTCGTTCGCCGCGCGCCAGCTGCTCGACATGGTGTCGCCGCTGAATTTCGTCGCCACCAACCCGGAGGTGATGGCCACCACCATCGCCGAGCACGGCCTCAATTTCGTGCGCGGGGCGGGCTACATGGTGGATGACATCCACCGCGCATTGACCGGCAAGCCGCCCGCCGGCGCCGAAAAATTCCGGCCTGGCCACGAGGTCGCCGTCACCCCCGGCGAAGTGGTGTACCGCAACGGCCTGATCGAACTCATCCAGTACAAGCCCGCCACCCCCACCGTGTACGCCGAGCCGGTGCTGATCGTGCCGGCGTGGATCATGAAGTACTACATCCTCGACCTGTCGCCGCACAACTCGCTGGTGCGCTACCTCGTCGAGCAGGGGCACACGGTGTTCATCATCTCGTGGCACAACCCCACCGCGGAAAACCGCGAGCTGAACCTGAACGACTACCTCGAGGACGGGGTGCTGGCCGCGATCGACGTCGTGCGCGCGCTGGTGCCCGGGCAGCCGATCAACGCCGCCGGCTACTGTTTGGGCGGCACGCTGCTGTCGATGGCGGCGGCGGCGCTGGCCTGTGCCGACCGCAAGATCCTGGGCAGCATGACCCTGCTGGCGGCGCAGACCGATTTCTCCGAGGCCGGCGAATTGCAGCTCTTCATCGATGAAAGCCAGGTCACCTGGCTGGAAGACCTGATGTGGGAACAGGGCTACCTGGACAACCGGCAAATGGCGGGGGCATTCCGGCTGCTGCGCACCAACGACCTGGTGTGGTCGATCGCAGTGGAGCAATACCTGCTGGGGCGGCGCCCACCCATGAACGACCTGATGGCATGGAACACCGACACCACGCGCATGCCCTACCGCATGCACAGCGACTACCTGCGCCACCTGTTCCTGCACAACGACCTGTTCGCGGGCCGCTACCGGGTTGGCGGCAAGCCGATCGCGCTCACCGACATCGAACTGCCGATCTTCGCGGTGGCAACCATCACCGACCACGTTTCGCCCTGGCGTTCAGTGCACCGGATCCACCTGCTCTCCGGCTGCGACGTTTCGTTCGTGCTCACCAGTGGCGGGCATAACGCCGGCATCGTCAGCGAGCCGGGCCACCGGGGACGCCACTACTACAGCCTCGATCGCCATCGCGGCGACTGCTACATCGACGCCGATGCCTGGCTGGCCGAGGCGCGCCTGCACGACGGCTCGTGGTGGCCGGCCTGGGCTGCCTGGCTGGGCCGGCACACGCGTGGCGCCCGGGTGCCGGCGCGCCCGGTCGGTCCCTCGCTGGCGGCGGCACCGGGCACCTACGTGCTGGAGCGCTAGCCGCCCGGACCCGGCGCGCCGTGTAGGGTGGGCGGGTCTCCCGCCCACGCGTTCAGTTCATGCATTCACAGTGGTGGCGCCTGTGTGGTTTGCCTGGGCCGCCTGAACGCGTGGGCAGGAAACCTGCCCACCCTACGCGAACGGGTTGTCCACGCGCTTGACGTTTGGCGGCGGCAAGCGCTCGGGCAGATCGCGTCCCTCCAGCGCCGCAACCACCTTGCCAAGCAGCTCGTGCAGCACCCGGGCGGCAGCCAGGCCTGCCTGGTCGGCCGTCAGGTCGATGTCGCCGGACAGTGTGATCCGGTCCAGCCGGTTTTCGGCGGTCAGCCCGCCGACCTGCAGCACGTCCGCTTCGTTTGCAAACGGCACAAAAGAACTCTTCTTGTTTGCCATTACCTCTCCTTGTTACAGCCGGCGCCGCTCGCCCTGGCGCACCTTGGGCAGGCGCAGCATGCGCTCCTTCTGCTGTGCGCTCAGCGAAGGCAACAGGTCGATGCCGACCATGCGCTCCAGCTCCGGGATCGACAGCACCTGCGGCTCTGCGCCGGCCTCGTTGGCGACGAACCATGCCGCGCCGGCCTGCTGGCGGGGACTGTACACCACCTTGTACAAATGGCTCGGCACGATCACGTTACCCACCTTGCGCAGCTGGGCGCCCAGGAATGCCGGTCCCGTGATGACGTACAGCGATCCCTCCTTCTTCGCCATCTTGCGCACCGCGCCCTCGATGCCGGCCCAGACATGACGGTTGTTGTCGCCATCCTGCGGCACCATGTTGGCCAGCGTAAAACTCTCGTGCTGGCTGTCGCGGTCCGGCATGTCGCCGTTGGGCGCCATATGGCCGCGGTCAAAGCCGCTGCGCGCGTAGTCCGCCAGTTCCGCGCGCTGCGCCGGCGGCAGCCGCGGTTCGGCATGGAAGGTGTTCTCGCGCGTCAGGCCCTGGGCGGCCAGCACGTTCTCGGCACGCAGGTGTTCGGCGGACCACAGCGGGGTGCGCGTCACGCCCGAATGCATCACCCCGAACTCGCCATAGCACAGTTCGCGGGTACCGTTCGCCAGCTTGGGGTTGTGGATTTCGGGCAGGCGCCCGCCGACGTAATGGGACGGGCAATCGCCGGCCACGGCAACGCCCACAAACGAGGACAGCAGCGCGGCGGCGAGCATCAGTTTCGGAGACAGCATATTTCTCTGGATTCGTGCGACGCAGAATTTTACAACCCAGCAATGTGACTTCGAGGAAATATTTTTCTGACACACAATTTACATTTAAGATACAATTGCCTGGCGTGCCATCCACAACACGGCGCGCACGATTGAAAAGGCAGAGCTTTCCTTGATGCTCTAGAATCCGATTCTTTTTGATATTTCCATACCGGAACTTCTGGCGATGGATAGAGCCACATTCTCGGAGGACCTGCGGCGCTTCGTGCTTACCAGCATTCCGTCAGTCCCCTTCCTCGAGGCATTGTTGCTGCTGCGGGCCGATCCCCGCCAGCAGTGGCATGCCGACACGCTGGCGCGCCGCCTGTACATCTCGGAACGGGTCGCGCACGGGCTGCTCGAGGCGCTGTGCACGGCCGGCATGGCCGGACCGTGCGAGCCGGCCGCCACCGGCTGCTACCGCTACCAGCCGGCGTCGCCGGCGCTGCAGTCGCGCATCGACGCGCTGGCCGAGCTGTACGCACGCCATCTCGTCGAAGTCACCAACCTGATCCACTCCTCACTCGACCGCAAGGCGCAGCAATTTGCCGACGCTTTCAGATGGCGAAAGGACTCCTGACGTGGCGGAAACCATCTACATCCTGTGCACCCTGACCTCACTGGCCTGCTGCTGGCTGCTGTTCGGCAGTTACCGCCGTACCGGCCACCGCCTGCTGTTCTGGAGCGGCTCATGCTTTGCGGTGATGACCTTGAACAACCTGTTGCTGCTGCTGGACAAGGTGGTGTTCCCGGACATCGACTTCCTGTTCGGGCGCCTGGGCTCGGCCCTGCTTGCCCTGCTGCTCCTGCTGTACGGCCTGATCTATGAGAAGGAATGAGCCATGACCGACCTGCTCACCGGCGCGATCGCGATGGCCTCGCTGGTCATCGCCCTGTTCTTCCTGCGCTTCTGGCGCAACACGAGCGACCGCTTCTTTTTGTATTTCGCGCTGTCCTTCTTCATCGAAGGGCTGCACCGGGTGTACTCGGCGCTGCACGACGACGGCGGCGAGGACTCGCCGCTGCATTACCTGATCCGATTGTTGGCGTATGGACTGATCTTGTGGGCAATCCTCGAAAAGAACCTGCCGCGCGCGAAGACGCGCTAGCGTGCGCCTTGCCAAACCTTCATCGCGCGATAATCGCGCCCATCACCCGCGCATGGAGGACAGCATGGCAAGCACCGACCAGCATGACCGGGGCAACGCAGGCGGCGGCTCGGCCCAGCCGAACCGCTCGGAGAACCTGCTGCCCCCAGGAAAGGACGACAGCGACGGCCGTTTCGACGTGGCCGAAGAAGTCAACCTCGACCAGCAGTCCGACGCGGCGCGGCACATCGGGCAGGCGCCCGAGCACGCCGCCCCGCGCGTTCCGGGCGCCGCCCAGCCAGACGACGACGAAGTGCCGCCGGCAACCCGCTGAGCGCGCCGGCGCGGACGTTGACAAGGCTGCGCGGCGCTCCTATTGTGTGGAGCTGTACATGAACATTCCATGCCCGCCCCCTGCCGTCCGCCACCTTGCCCTGCCGACGGCCGGCCTTGCGTGTGCGCGCCCCCGGAAAGGCAGCGGCCGCCCGTGAACCGCCCCGACCAAGGCCATATCCTGTTCGTCTGCGACCGCCCGGTCTCCGATCCGGTGATCGAAACCGTGTCGCGCGAGCTGGGGCAAATGCTGGTGCGCGCCGACTCGGCCGAATCCGCGCTCGCCCATCTGCGCAACAATGAATTCGCGCTGATCCTGGCCGGCTACTCCGGCAACACCGACAAGCTGCTGCACGCCATCCGCACCTTCCGCGCCACGCCCCGGTCGAGCCAGACCCCGGTGGTGGTGCTCGGCGTGCCGCCGGACCCGGGGTTCCCGCTCGAACCGCTGTACGAAGCGGGCGCCATCGCCGTGGTCACCGAACCGATCTCGCCCGCCATCCTCAAGGCCAAGGCCCGCTTCTACCTCGACGCCTTCGCCACAGCCACCGAACGGCGCCATGCCGAGGCGGCCCTGCTCGAAACGAGCGCGCGGCTGGAGGCGACCATCGAGGCGGCCGAGGTCGCAACCTGGACCTGGGACGTGCAGGCCGATTACGTGCATGCCGACGCGCGCATGGGCGCCCTGTTCGCCGTGCCCGCGGCCGAACTGGACGGCGCGCCGCTGGCGCGCTGGTTCGCGGCGATCCATCCCGACGACGTGGCCGCCACCCGCGCCCAGCTCGACCAGGCGATGCGCGAGGGCGCCACGTACGACGCCACCTTCCGCCTGCGCGCGCCGGGCGGCTGGCGCTGGGTGATCGCGCGCGGCCGGGTCGAGCTGGACCGCCACGCGCGCGCGCTGCGCCTGCGCGGCGTGATCATCGACGCGACCCGCCAGATCCAGGCCGAACAGCAGCTGGCGGCCAGCGAGGAACGCTACCGCACCCTGTTCGAATCGCTCGACGAAGGCGTGTGCGTGATCGAGGTCCTGTTCGACGCGCAGCAACTGCCCTGCGATTACCGCTTCCTCGAGGTCAATCCGGCCTTCGTCGCCCACACCGGCTTGCAAGACGCGGTCGGCAAGACCATCCGCACGCTGGCGCCGGCGCATGAGCAGCACTGGTTCGACATCTACGGGCGCGTCGCGCTCACGGGCGAGCCGGTGCGCTTTACCCACGAAGCGCGCGCGCTGGGACGCTGGTACGACGTGTACGCCACCCGCATCGGCGCACCGGCCCTGCGCCGCGTCGCGGTCCTGTTCAACGACATCACCGAGCGGCGCCATGCCGAGGAAGAGCTGCGCCGCCTGGCGGCCGACCTGGCCGAATCCGACCGCCTCAAGACCGAGTTCCTGGCCACGCTCGCGCACGAACTGCGCAACCCGCTGGCGCCGATCAGGAGCGGCCTGCAGCTGATGCGCCGCGCCGGCAGCGACGCGGCCACCATGGAACGCGTGCAGGCCATCATGGACCGCCAGCTCGACCACCTGGTGCACCTGGTGGACGACCTCCTGGACGTGGCCCGCATCACCCGCGGGCAGGTCGAGCTCAAGCGCGAGTGGATCGACCTCGGGCAGGTATTGCAGGGTGCGGTGGACGCCAGCATGCCGCTGGTGGAAGCCTCGCGCCACCAGCTCGAACTGGCCCTGCCTGCCGAGCCGGTGCCGCTGTTCGCCGATCCCACCCGCATCACCCAGGTCGTCAGCAACCTGCTCAACAACGCCGCCAAGTACACCCCGCGCGGCGGGCACATTGCGCTGTCGGCCAGGCGCGACGCCGCCGAGGCCGTGATCACGGTGGCGGACAACGGCGTCGGCATCCCGAAGGCGGCGCTGGCCGACGTCTTCAAGATGTTCACCCAGGTCGGCGCCGAGGACTTCCGCCCGCACGGCGGGCTGGGCATCGGCTTGTCGCTGGTGCGCAGCTTCGTCGAGCTCCATGGCGGCACGGTGGTCGCCTCGAGCAAGGGGCCCGGCGCCGGCAGCGTGTTCACCGTGCGGCTGCCGCTTGCGCCGCAGGGCGCACCCGCCCTGTCCGGCGCTGCCTTGCCGAACGCCGCCCAGCAAAGCGCCTCTGCGCTGCGGGTGCTGGTGGTGGACGACAACCGCGACGCCGCCGAAACCCTGGCCGCCCTGCTCGACGTCATGGGCCACGCGGCGCCGGTCGCCAACGACGGAGCGCAGGCGCTGCGCATGATGCACAGCTTCCGCCCCCAAGTGGTGTTCCTTGATATCGGCATGCCGGGCATGTCCGGCTACGAAGTGGCCAGTGCGATCCGGCGCGACCACAACTTCGACAACGTGATGCTGGTGGCGCTCACCGGCTGGGGCGGCGAGCTCGATCGCTCGCGCAGCGCCAGCGCGGGCTTTGACGAACACCTGACCAAGCCGGCCACGATCGAAGCGATCGAGCAGGTGCTCGCCAAAGTGGCGGCCACCGCGGCCTGAACTACCAGTCGAGCGACAGCAGCACCTGCGCCATGCGCGGCCAGCACAGGGCCGCGATCTCGCCGCGTCCGGCCCAGCGGAACGCATCGACCTCCGGCGTCGGCTTGCCGGTGACCCGGTGCGGGAAGAAGCTGGTGCAGGCCAGTTGCTCCAGGCTCTCCAGCTCGCCCTGTGCCGCCACCTTGTACAGGTGCAGGCGCTTGGCCGGCCGGTACGCGAACTCACCCAGATCCTCGAAGCGCGCAGGCGCGAACGCGATGCCGGCTTCCTCGTACAGCTCGCGCATGGCCGCCTCCAGCGTGCTTTCGTGCGGGTCGCGCATGCCCTTGGGGATGTCCCATTTCGCGGTATGCGTGACATGGCACAGCAGCAGCTCGCGCCGCGGGCTCACCACCAGCACGCCGCACGACAGGCCGGCGCTCACCGGCGCGCCTCCCAGGCCGCGGCAAAGGCCTGCTCCAGCGCTTCAAAGCTGACCGGCTTGGTCAGGTGCTGGTCAAAGCCCGCCTCGTGCGAGCGCGCCATGTCGCGCGCCGCGCCCCAGCCGGTGAGCGCGATCAGCACCACGCGCTCAAGGCCCTTGGTGCGGCGGATCGCGCGCGCCACTTCGTGCCCGGACATGCCGGGCAGGCCAATGTCCAGGAACACCAGGTCCGGCCGGAACTCCCTGGCCAGCTGGTAGCCCTGCGGTCCGTCGTGGGCGACCCTGACCGTGTGCCCCAGCAGCCCCAGCAGTTCGGCCAGGCTCTCGGCGGCGTCCGCGTTGTCGTCCACCACCAGCACCCGCAGCGGTCGCGCATCCGGTTCGTGGGCGGCGTGCGGCGCGGCCGCGCCGGTGGCGCCGGCCTGCGCCTGGCGCAGCGGCAAGCGCACCGTGAACGTGCTGCCCTTGCCGCGCCCGGCGCTGGCCGCGCTCACCCGGCCGCCATGCAGCTCGACCAGCCGGCGCACCAGCGACAGCCCGATGCCGAGCCCGCCCTGGGCGCGATCGATGCTGCCGCGCACCTGGGTGAACATCTCGAACACGGCGCCCAGCGCCTCTGGCGGAATGCCCACGCCGCTGTCGGACACCTCGACCACCGCCTGCCCATCCTCGCGCCATGCCTTGAGCCCCACATGGCCGCCGGCGGGCGTGTACTTGGCTGCGTTGTTGAGCAGGTTGGACAACACCTGCACCAGCCGCGTGACGTCGGCCGCCAGCATCAAGGGCTCGTCGGGCAGCTGCACCGACAGCGTGTGCCCGCTGCCCTCGATCATGGCCGCGCTGGTCTCGAGCGCGGTGGCGACGACCGCGCGCAGGTCCACCGGCTCCTTCTTCAGCTCGATCTTGCCGCGCGTGATGCGGGCAATGTCGAGCAGGTCGTCCACCAGGTGGATCAGGTGCCCGAGCTGGCGCTCCATCATGTCGTGCACGCGCTCGGCGGTCTGTGCGTTGCCGGCGCCGATGCGCAGCAGGTCCAGGCCCGTGCGGATCGGCGCCAGCGGATTCCTGAGCTCATGCGCGAGCGTGGCCAGGAACTCGCTCTTGCGGTGGTCGGCCTCGGACAAGTCCGCCGCGACCCGTCGCAACTCGTCCTCGGCCGCCTTCTGGCCCGTGATGTCGCGCGTGATGGTGGCCAGGCCCAGGTGGTGGCCGGCCGCATCGCGCACCACGAAGCCCTTGAAATAGACCGGGAAGGTAGCGCCGCCGCCGGCGCGCGCAAAGCGCAGTTCGCCCTCCCACTGGGCTTTGGTGCCGGTCAGTGCAGTCAGCACCTCGTTCCGGAAAAAATCGCGGCTGTCCTGCGCCACGAAATCGAGCAGGCGCCAGGCCTCGATGTTGGCATCGCGCGCCAGCCCGGCCAGCGCGCGCCCGGCCGGATTAAGATAGATGCCGCCGGCGTCCGGCGTGAACAGCCCGATGAAGTCGGACGACTGCTCGGCCAGCGCGGCCAGGCGCCGGATGTCCTCTTCCGCCCGGCGCCTTTCGGTCTCGTCGCGAAAGTACAGCGCGATGCCGCCGTCCGGCGTGGGAAAGCTGTTGATCTCGAACCAGCGGCCGTGCGGGTCGAGGTAGGCCTCGATGCGCGTGCGCACACGCTCGGCCGCGGTGCGCCGGTAGGCCTGCTCGCGCACGGTGCCGCGCACGTGCGGGAACAGCTCCCAGAACACGCCGCCGGCCATCTCTTCACGGCTCATCTGCGCCACTTCCTCGGCCGCGCGGTTGGCGTAGGTCACGCGCCATTCGCGGTCCACCGCCAGGAAGCCCTCGCTCATGCTCTCCAGGATGTTGCGCGAGCGCTCCTCGGCCGCCTGCCGCTCCTGCGCCTCGTGACGCTGCCCGATCACCAGCGAGGCCGTGTTGGCCAGCAGCGCCATCGCCTCGGTTTCGTGCGCCGGCCGTGCGCCGTGTTCGCGGAAGTACCAGCTGAAGGTGCCCAGCACCGCGCCCGACGGCGCCAGGATGGGCACCGAGTGCGCGGCGCGCAGGCCGTGTTCGAGCGCCACCTCGCGCAGGGACTCCCATAACGGATCGGTGTCGATGTCGGTGCTCACCACCGGCTCGGCGCGCCAGGCCGCCGCGCCGCTGCTGCCGGACAGCGGCGCCACCGGCAGGCGGTCGAACGCCTCGCGCAGGCTTGCAGGCAGCGATGGGGCGGCCGCGTGGCGCAGGTGCACGCCGTCCGGCTCAGCCAGCTGCACTGCGGCCAGCGCGGCCCCGCCGGCATAGTCCTCGGCGGTGTGTGCCAGCACGTCCAGCACGTCCGCCAGCGGCGCATCGGTCACCGCCAGCTCGAGCGCGCCGCGCTGGCCGACCGCCAGCAGGTTGGCCCGGGTGCGCTCGCTCACGTCCACGCCATGCACCAGCACGCCGGCGATGCTGCCGTCCGGCTCGCGCAGCGCGAGGTAAATGAAGTCGACGAAGTGCTCCTCCAGCCGGTCGCCGGCGCCGTCCGGTTGCAGCAGCATGCGCACGTTGCTGCCCTCGTAGGCTTCGCCCGTGCGGTACACCTGGTCGAGCGGCTCGAAGAAGCCCTGGCCTTCCACCTCGGGCAGCGCCTCGCGCACCGGGCGCCCGATCACCTCGCGCGCGCCGATCAGCGCGAGATAGCGCTCGTTGACCATCTCGAACACGTGCTCCGGCCCGCGCATCACCGCCATGAATGCGGGCGCGCGGTAGAAGATGTCGATCATCCGGTCGTTGGCCGTGCGCAGTTCCCGGTTCAGGCGCTCGCGCTCCGCATCGGCCTGGCGGCGCCCGGTGATGTCGGTGAAGGTGAGCACCGCCCCGGTGGCGCGCCCGCCCACGATCATCGGGTGCACCGAGAACGCCACCGGCACCATGCTGCCGTCGGCGCGCCAGAACACGTCCTCGCCACGCAGCACGCGCTCGTTGCGTACCGCGTCCAGGATCGGGCACTCTTCTACCGGGTGCGGCGAGCCGTCCTCGCGATGGTGGTGGATGCGCTCGTGCACATTGGTGTCGAGCAGCTCGCCCGGCCGAAACCCCAGCATGGCCGCGCCGGCCGCGTTCATGAAGGTGCAGGTGCCATCCATGCCCAGGCCGATGATCGCCTCGCCCGCCGATTCGAGCAGCAGGGCGAAGCGCTCCATGCTCTCGCCCAGCTGCTTTTCGCTCTGCGCCAGCCGTTCGGCGGCCAGCCGCTCGGCGGTGGCGTCGCGCAGGATCTTGGCAAAGCCACGCAATCCGCCGCCCTCGTCGCGCAGTGCCACCATCACGCCGTCTGCCCAGAACCGGCTGCCGTTGCGGCGCAGGTGCCAGCGCCGGTCCTGGGCGTTCCCGTTCTCCAGCGCGCGGCGCGCTTCGTCTTCCGGCGCACCGGCCTGGCGTTCCTGCGCATCGAACAGCATGTCCGCGCTGCGCCCGATTGCCTCCTGCGCGCTCCAGCCGGTGATCGCCGCGGCCCCGCCTTCCCATTCGGTCACGCGACGCTCCACATCGGTGCCGATGAAAGCGTAGTCGCGCACATTGTCGAGGATGAGACGCAGGCGCTGGTCGCGCTTCCTGAGAGCGTCCTGGTGCTGCCGCGTCATCAGGCGCGCCAGTTCGGCGTTCTTGCGGTACAGGTCGACGAACACCGAGACCTTGGCGCGCAGCACCGCCGGGTTGACCGGCTTGGTCAGGTAGTCGACCGCGCCCAGCGCGTAGGCTTCGTCCACCGGGAACGCCGGCTCCTCGGCAGCGGTCATGAAGATGATCGGCACCGAACGCGTGCGCGGGTGCTCGCGGATCAGGCGCGCGGTCTCGAACCCGTCCATGGTGGGCATGCGCAGGTCCAGCAGCACCAGCGCGAACTCGTGCTCGAGCAGTGCGCGCAGCGCCTTTTCGCCGGAATCGACCGCCACCAGTTGCGGTCCCAGGTCGGCAAGGACCGTCGCCAGGACGGTCAGGTTGGCAGGCTGGTCGTCGACGAGCAAGATTCTTGTTTGAATGTCGGCAATCATGGCCCGCGGGTGGCATATTCGATGCACTAAAGGCAATGTATGCGCGGCCCTTCCGAATGTCAATTGTGCGCACCCCGGCCGCGGGATCGCCGCACACTATGCCCCTTCAAAAGGCTGACACCGTCGGGGACCGCATGGATTTTGTGTTCTGGGGTAATTCAATCGAACGCTGGAGCGCCGCCCTGCTGGCCGGTGCCGTCACGCTGACGGTGCTGTACGCGCTGCGCTACTACATGCTGTGCCGGCTGCGCAAGCTGGCCGGGCGCACCGAGACCACGCTGGACGACCTGGTCGTCGCCGTGCTCGCGTCCACCCACACTTTCGCGATCCTGGCCGTCGGCGCCTACATCGGCGCGCAGTTCCTGGAAATCCGCGCGCACCCGGCGCTGATCCTCACCCGGATCGCGATCACCGTCCTGCTGCTGCAAGCGGCGGTGTGGGGCGACGTGGGCCTGCGCGCATGGCGCGACCGCTACCGCAACAACGCACCCGGCGACGGCGGGCGGCGCGCCTCCAGCGCCGTGCTGTGCTTCGTGCTGCGCCTGTCGCTGTGGGTCGTCGCGTTCCTGATGGTGCTCGACAATCTCGGCTTTAACATCACCACCCTGGTGGCCAGCCTGGGCATCGGCGGCGTCGCGGTGGCGCTGGCGGTGCAGAACATCCTGGGCGACCTGTTCGCGTCGCTGTCGATCATGCTCGACAAGCCGTTCGAGCTGGGCGACTTCATCATCGTCGGCGACGTCCTCGGCTGGGTCGAACACATCGGCCTGAAGACCACCCGCGTGCGCGGCCTGGGCGGCGAGGAAGTGGTGTTCTCCAACGGCGACCTGCTCAAGAGCCGCATCCACAACCACAAGCGACTGGAACGGCGCCGCGTTGCCTTCACCGTGCGCGTCGCCTACGGCACGCCCGAGGAAAAGCTGCGCGCGGTGCCGGCCATCATCCGCGAGATCGTCGGCGCGCATCCGGTGGACTTCGAGCATTGCCACTTCATGTCCTACGGCGAATGGTCGCTCAACTACGAAGTGGTGTACGTGTTTCGCAGCCCGGACTGGTTCGCGCACCTGGACACACAACAGGAAATCTTTCTTGCGCTCTACCGGCGCTTCGAACAGGAACATATCCAGTTCGCGCATCCCATGTCGATCGTGCGCGTGTTCGACCGGCAGCCCGGCGACATCGGCGCGCGTGCCGGCCCCGCGCCTGTCGCGCCCGTGTCCGACCGTGCGATGAGGCATTAGATTTCTCTGCGCAAGTTAGCCGGACTCATCCTACAAGGCTGCCCTGCCCTGTCCTATTCTGTCCTACCCTTCCCCCGCTTAAGATGACCTCGCCTCTCCCCGATCGGCCTGTCAGTTGACACTGATCCGGCAGGGGACGCAGTAATCCATTCGAACGATTCGATTAAGGAGAACGATCATGGCATCGAACAACCAAGGCGGTAACAACCAAGGTGGCAACAACCAAGGTGGTAACGGCGGCAACAACCAAAGCGGCGGCAACAGCAACCGCGGTTTTGCCTCGATGGATCCGCAAAAGCAGCGTGAGATCGCTTCGGAGGGCGGCCGCGCAGCACACGCTTCGGGCCACGCCCACGAATTCAATTCGGAAGAAGCACGCGAAGCCGGCCGCCAGTCGCACAAAAACGACGGCAACCAGCAAAGCGGCAGCAACTCGGGCTCGCGCTCGGGCAGCGGCAACAATGCCGGCAACCAAGGCGGCGGCAACAACAACGGCGGCCACGGCGGCCGTCGCTGATCGCCATCACTGAGGGCGCCCGTTGAGGGCGCCTGAAGAACGCCGGCGCGGGCACACTGGAATACGGTTGCCCGCGCCGGCTTTTTTGCGTCCGGCCGCCGATTGTGTTGCGCGGCCTTCCGAACATCGCATGCATCCATGATCCCTCTCAAAGTTGGCGCTTCGGGCATCAGCACCGAAGGCCCGGGCGTCCAATTGCGCGGCGCCGCGCGCGATACTGTCGCACCGTTGGAGCGAAACGCGCCCCAGCCACAGGAGGGGATGATGAACACGTTACAGGAAACAGCCATTGATGGCCTGCGCGGGCAATTGCGCGGCGACCTGTTGCAAGGCACCGACGCCGGCTACGACAGCGCGCGCCAAATCTGGAACGCCATGATCGACAAGCACCCGGCGCTGATCGTGCGCTGCGCCGACAGCGCCGACGTGCGCGCCGCACTGGCTTTTGCGCGCGACAACGGCCTGCGCCTGGCCGTGCGCGGCGGCGGCCACAACATCGCAGGCAACGCGCTGTGCGACGACGGGCTCGTGATCGATTTGTCGCGCATGCGCGCGGTGCACGTGGACAACAGCGCGCGCCGTGCCTGGGTGCAGGGCGGCGCGCTGCTGGCCGACGTCGACCACGAGACGCAGTCGTTTGGCCTGGCCACGCCGCTGGGCATCAACTCGACGACCGGCGTGGCCGGACTCACCCTCGGCGGCGGCTTTGGCTGGCTGAGCCGCAAGTACGGGCTCAGCGCCGACAACCTGCTGTCGGCCGAGATCGTCACCGCCGGCGGCGAGCTGCTGCGCACCAGCACCACCGAGCACCCCGACCTGTTCTGGGCGATCCGCGGCGGCGGCGGCAATTTCGGCGTCGTCACCACCTTCGAGTTCGCCCTGCACGCAGTAGGGCCGCTGGTAACCGCCGCGCTGATCGTGTTCCCGTTCGACCAGGCGCGCCAGGTGCTGACGCGCTACCGCAACCTGGTGCCCCAGCTTGGCGACGACGTCAGCGTGTGGGCCGTGCTGCGCAAGGCCCCGCCCCTGCCCTTCCTGCCGGAAAACGTACACGGCAACGAGGTTGTCGTCATGGCCTTCTTCTCGCCGCTGCCCCCGGACGACGTGAGCGCCGAGCTGGACCTGGTGCGCGCATTCGGCAACCCGCACGGCGAGATGGCCGGCGCCATGCCCTACGTGGCCTGGCAGCGCATCTTCGACCCGATGCTGGCGCCAGGCGCACGCAATTATTGGAAGTCGCACAACTTCGCCGACCTGGGCGACGAGGCCATCGACACCGTGGTGCGCCACGCCGGCGCGCTGCCGTCGGCCCATACCGAAATCTTTCTCGGCCTGCTCGGCGGGCAGGCGTCGCGTCTGGCCGCCGACGCCATCGCCTACCCGCACCGCGATGCGCTGTACGTGATGAACGTGCACGGCCGCTGGACCGCGCCGGGCGAGGATGAAGCGTGCATCAGCTGGGCGCGCACCTTCTTCGCCGAGACCGCCCCGTACGCCAGCACCGGCGTGTACATCAATTTCATGACGCAGGACGAAGGCGGACGCATCGCTGCCGCATACGGCGGCAACTATGCGCGGCTCAAGGCCATCAAGCAACGCTACGACCCGCACAACCTGTTCCGGCAAAACCAGAACATCGTGCCCGCAGCGTGAAGCGCACACGGCGCCACGGGGCGCATGCAGGAGCCGCGTGAACAATTGCATAACTGTGTTGCATGGCGCTTTGCGCGTGTGACCGGGCCGTAAGCACAACGTAATGTCAGCCCCGTATTCTTGATCTGGTTGAATTCGCGGCGCTGCCCGGCGCTGCGCCACGACGATCCCTCATCACGCTTGGCGAAGCGCTCGCTTCGCGGCCGTGCCGCCTGGTACACCCGTTTGCTTTTCTGCTGGAGAAAAAATTGTTCAAAGATGTGAAGATCAGCACCAGACTGCTGTTTGGTTTCATCATCGTCGCCCTGATTGGCGCCGTGGTTGCCGGCATCGGTATTCGCAACATGGGCAAGCTCAACGAGCAATCCGACGTGATCTACAAACAGGAACTGGTGGGCGTCTCAAGGATCAAGGACGCGAACCTGAGCCTGACCAACCTGGGACGCGCCCTGCGCAATGCCCTGCTCGCCCCGACCGAGCAGCTGCGCAACCAATACCTCGAGGATGCACAGAAGCAACGCGACCTGCTGCAGCAGAACCTGGCGCAGGCCCGTCCCCTGTTCGTCACCGAGCGCGGCAAGGCGCTGCTCGGGGGACTGGACAACCAGCTGCAAGCCTACCTGCCGTTGGCCGATGAACTGGTCAAGCGCATCCGCGCCGAGCCGCTGCAAGCACGCAGCGACACCATCGCCTTCCTGTTTGGCACCTATTCGACCACGCTCGCCCCTGTGACCGAAACCTTGGGCGAACTGAGCCGGTTGAAGGAAACCAACGCCGCGCGCGTGGCCCAGGCCAGCGCCGATTTGTACGCCACCAGCCGCACCACCATGCTGGTGCTGGTGCTGTGCGGGCTGGGCGCCGGCATCATCATGGGCGTCACCATGACGCGCCTGCTGACGCGCCAGCTGGGCGGCGAACCGGCACACGCGGCGGCCATCGCCGAACGCATTGCCGCGGGCGACCTGGTGACCGAGATCAATCTGCGCCCCGGCGACCAGACCAGCCTGCTGTTCGCGATGAAAAGCATGCGCGACAGCCTCGCCTCCATCGTCGGGCAGGTGCGCAACGGCACCGACGCAATCGCATCCGCCTCGGCCCAGATCGCCGCGGGCAACCTGGACCTGTCCTCGCGCACCGAGGAGCAGGCCAGCTCGCTCGAGGAGACCGCCTCGTCGATGGAGGAACTTACCTCGACCGTCAAGCAGAATTCCGACAACGCCCAGCAAGCCAACAAGCTGGCGGGCAGCGCCTCGTCCGTCGCGACCAAGGGCGGTGAAGTGGTGGGCCAGGTGGTGCAGACAATGGGCTCGATCAACACCTCGGCACGCAAGATCGTCGACATCATCGGCGTGATCGACGGCATTGCATTTCAAACCAATATTCTCGCCCTGAATGCGGCCGTGGAAGCGGCGCGCGCCGGTGAACAAGGGCGCGGCTTTGCAGTGGTGGCAGGCGAGGTGCGCACGCTTGCGCAACGATCCGCGGCGGCAGCCAAGGAAATCAAGCAGCTGATCGACGACTCGGTGGGCAAGGTGGAAGCCGGCACCAGGCTGGTGGACCAGGCCGGGGCAACCATGAAGGAGGTCGTGTCCAGCGTCGAGCGCGTGACGGCAATCATGGGCGAAATCACCACTGCCAGCTACGAGCAGACTTCCGGAATCGAGCAGGTCAACCAGGCCATCGCGCAGATGGACCAAACCACGCAGCAAAATGCCGCTCTGGTCGAGGAGGCGGCGGCTGCGGCCGAAGCAATGCAGGAACAGGCGACCAGGCTGGCCGAGCTGGTGCAGGTGTTCCGGATCGATGAACAAGCCGCCCCTGCGCAGCGCGAATTGAGCGTGGCGCAGCCGGCAGCGTCACCGCGCCTGGCGCTGCAGACGGAGGAATGGGAAACGGTTTGAGGCGGGGCATCATCCAGGCTGGTTGAACGCGTGGGCAGAATCTGCCCACCCTACCGGTCTCGGCCCTTCGTAGGGTGGGCGGATTCCGCCCACGCGTTCAACGACCGCATGCGGGCAGAAGCACGAACATGCGCCCCTATTCGGCCTGTGCTTGCTGCCCCTGCTTTGGCGCGGCCGATGCCTGCGCCGCGTCGGCGGCGGCCTGCAGTGCCAGCACCGTGTCGGCCGCCTTCTTGCCAGCCAGCAGGGCGTGGTCCGAGTTGTAGTACTCCCACTCGCTGTAGCGGCCGGCCAGGGTAATGTCGAACTGCTTCAGCCAGGCCTTGCAGGTCTCCACGTTCTTTGCGCGGTTGTGGTCATACAACACATAGGCAATCGGCATGTCCACCTGGTTGGCCGCCAGGATCTTGTCGCCCGGCTGGATCATTCCGACCTTGCGGCAGTCCTCGATCGCGCGTGCGATCAGCTCGTCGCCATCGACCGGCAGCGGCTTGTACGGCGAGTACGAGATCTCGCACGTGAAGCCGAAGCCGCCCGGCGGGTTGCACTGCGGGCTGGCATTGCCCTGCACGAAGATGCGGTGGAAGATCGTGTCTTCCGGGTAGTAGATCCAGTGCTTGTCGGTTGCCACGCGGTCGATGCCGATGTTCACGCAACGGATCGACACATGGCGCAGGCCCTTGGCCGCGGCGCGAACCTCTTCCGGCGCCTCGTCGCCGATCAGCTTGACCAACTCCGGCAAGGGCATGGTCGAGACCAGGTTGTCGTAGCGGAAGCGGCGGCCGTCGGCCAGCGCCACCACGTGCTCGCGCGGCAGCACCTGCACCACGTCGGCATTGGTCTCGACTTTTCCCTTGATGTGCGGCTTGAAGCCGTCCATCAGCGCCTGGAAGCCGCCCTTGAGCGGATAGCCGAAGCGCGCGTTCGGGCCCATCGGCTTGGCCACCGGCTCCAGCGCGCCGGAAATGATTTCCTCCAGGTTCGGCAGCGGCACCCGTCCGCCGAGCCACGAGGTTTCCATCTCGGTCAGCGGGACGGTCCAGATCTTGCGGTTGTATGGAATCGCAAAGTGCTTGGCGATGCCCTTGCCCCAGACCTTGTAGATGAACTGCTCGAAGTTGCGGACCTGGCCCTTGACCGACTTGTCGGTGTTGCACACGTCGGTGGTGCCGTCGGCGCAGCAATCCTCGATCTGAGTTGCATCGAGCGATTCGGCCGCCTCGTCCACGCCGTAGCGCGCTTCGATCGCCCCCATCACGCACTCGGTGATGACCGTCGGCGGCAGGCCGTACAGCGCGCCCTGGAACGGGTAGCGGGTGTACACGCCCTTGCTGTACACCCAGGCCTCGCGGTTCTGCCAGTGCACGTTATCGCCCAGCAGCACCTCGTACATCTTCAGCACGTAGGGGTCGTTCGAGAACATGATGTGGCCGGCGTAATCGAAGGTGAAGCCATTGTCCTCGATCGAGCGGCACCAGCCGCCAATGGTCTGGTTACGCTCCAGCAGCACGGTATCCGCGCCCAGGTGGTAGGCCGCCGACAGGCCAGTCGGGCCGCCGCCGATGATCACGTTGCGGTAAGACGACTTCTGCGCCGCCTGCACCGGCAGCGGGTTCACCTGCGCACCGGCGTCGCCGCCGTGCGCCACCAGGCGGTGCGCCTTGTTGCCCGGCGCCGTGGCCTGGATCAGCTGGTGCATGCTCGTTGCCGTGTTGTCCCACGAGGTGCGGGCGACGATCTCGCGCATGCGCCGCGCCATCGCGGCCTTCTGCTCGCTTGACGCGGCCAGCGCACGCTCGCAGGCAGTGATGAACTGTTCCGGCGTTTCGGCAATCGCCACCACGTCGCCATACGGCACCTTGACGTCGGTGATCGGGGTGGACACCGCCGGCAGCTCGGCTGCCATGTACTCGAGCACCTTGGTCGGACTGATGAACTTCGTCGATTCGTTCAAGGCGAACGGCAGCAGGCACACGTCCCAGCCCGCCAGGAACTGCGGCAAGGCCTTGTAGTCCTGCTGGCCGAGGTAGTGGATGTTCCTGGCCCGCGGCAACGCGGCCGGGTCGATCTTCACCACCGGGCCGACCAGCACGATGTTCCATTCCGGATGCGCCTCGGCCATGGCCTTGACCAGCTCGGTATCGAAACGCTCGTCGATCACGCCGTAAAAGCCCAGGCGCGGCCCGGCATACGGTTCCTGGCTCGGGTGGCTGCTGGCGCGGTCGAGCGCCTTGCGGAAGTGGGCGGCATCGACACTGCTCGGGAAGCAGTGCGCGTTGTTGTGGCGCTCCTTCTTGGCCTCGTACAGGCTGGGGCCGCCGGTGAAGACCAGGTCGGCGATGTTCAGCAACGCGGTCTCGCGCTGCAGCAGCTGTTTCGGCGAATTCTTGAATGCTGCCAGTTCGTCCATGCAGTCATAGACCACCAGCGCGGGGTGCAGCCCTTGCAGCAGCGGCAGGGCCATCGGGGTGTAGAACCAGACGACGGGTTGTTCGCCCTCGGGCACCAGGTCCGCCAGCAGGGTCTGCAGGGTCGGGATCTGGTCGTCGTGGAAGCCCGGGGCATGGATCGCGGTATGCGGCTGGCACACCGTAATGTTCGGCGCAACCGCCGTTTTCTTCAGGTGTGCCTGCCCCTCGTGATAGACCGGTTCCTCGACAAACAGGATTTGGTAGTGTTCCGCCAGGCGCGTCATCAAGTGCTGTGGGCGCTGGAACACAAAATCCCAACGCAAGTGGCAAAACACGATCAGGGTCGGCATGTTCAGTTTTCCTTTCGCCTTTGTGGCTGTTTTGATTGATCTGGGAGTTGCTGCGCGGGTCGTCGGCACGAGGGCTTGTGGCACCTGGCCGAACCACGCCAGACCGGGAAATCGTAACATGCTACTTTTCTAAGATTTTCATTTATACATTGCAATTTTTCCCTGTGGAAATGGAATGTATGTACCGCCAACAGGCGTTTCATAGGAGAGGCTGCCTAGGCCGGAAGCCGAATGTCGGCCCAGTCCTACAACGATTCAAGAAAAAACACTACGAAAACTCATCATGTGCGCAAGCGTGCGCGGGCGCGCGCGTACGCGCGAGGGGAAGCGGCGGCGAATAATGGGATGCGTAGGGTGGGCGGGTTTCCCGCCCACGCGTTCAACACGGGCGTGCCGGGCCACTACGCGGAGATGGTTTGTACGCGTGGGCGGAGACCCGCCCACCCTACAAAACCGGTTCAGGCCGATTCGAAGCGCTCGGCGCCTTCGGGCTGGCCTTCCTCGGTGAAGTCGGCCGCCGTCTCGACCACGCCAACACCGAACGACAGCAGCGCCTCGCACATCGTGTCGAGTTCTTCGCCCAGGTCCGCCGACAGGTCGATCGGCCGGTCCAGCGTGCCAACCAGTTCGTCGCCGCGATAGAGGTTGGTGCGCAGCAGCGCGTTCTCGCCGCCGTCGAGCACCGCGACCACGGCACGCGCATCTTCCAGCGCCAGGGCATGCTTGCCCAGCACATGGTTGACCTCGGCCAGCGACACCAGCATCGCCAACTCCTCTGCACCCTGGGCGCGGGCGCCGAAGAACAGGTCCTGGTACAGGAAGTTGACCTCCAGGGCGTCTGGCACGGCCGCAAAGCAGCGCTTGAGCAGCGGCGCGGCCTGCCGGGTCCACGCGCGGTAGCGCTCCATGCGCGCGTCGAAATAGGCTTCGCTGCCCGCCTCGTCTTCCGGCACCTCATAGAACGGGTCGTCGGCGCGCTTAAGCGAAAAGCCGAACAGGAAGCGCAGTTCCATCGCCTCGTCGTCCGGCGCAAAGTCCTCGCCGCTCCAGCCGCGCATGGACGCTTCCAGCAGCGGCACCGGGGTGGGCTTCTTCGACGTCATCGAGCCGGCGGCCTCGCGCACGATCTCGTGCAGCGTGCCGTAGGTGATCGCGTTCACTTCCTCCAGGTCGTACAGGTGGCGCACCAGCACCACGCTGGCCTGTTCGCTTTCCAGGCCATCGCGCTTGAAGCTGCGCACCAGCTCGTCGAACGCGGCCTCGTCCTGGAACACCTGGTCTTCCTTCAGCCCGCCGATGCTGCGCACGAACAGCGGCACCAGGAACGCGTCGATTTCGAGCTCGGGCGCGCCTTCGCGGCGGATCCGCTGGCTGGCCGCCTCTTCCTCGATACGGTCGCGCAGGTAGCGGCAGGCGTCGGGGTCGGACAGCTTGGTGAATTCGACGGCGCCATACAGCACCTCGTCATGCTTGCGGCGCAGCGCGCGCCGCACCAGGGTGAGCAGCTCCTCCTCGCGCGGGCTGTCCGTGCCGGCCTCGCCGCGCTCGATGACGGTGAGCGCGAGCATCGACAGCTCGCGCAGCTGCGCGTCGGGATTGGGCTGCGGCGTGTTGTTTGACTTTCTCGGCAGGGGACGCTTGTTACGGGGCATGGGAGTCCGACAGTTTGATCAAACCGACATGGTATCAAATCCACCTCGCCGCGGTTCGGCCGGCGAAACCGAGAAATTTTTCGCCGGTTTGTCGAACTTTCAAGGGCCAGCAGGTAGAATTCCGCCACGCGCCGCCGCCGGACAATGCGATAGTGAAACGATGTTATGCTTTCGTCATCGCGCCGGGCGCGGCCGCTCATCCACCACAGATCGCTACCATGCTCGAAAACCTTTTCAAACTCCGAGAGAACGGCACCAACGTCCGCACCGAACTGATCGCCGGCCTGACCACCTTCCTGACGATGGCGTACATCATCTTCGTCAACCCGTCGATCCTGGGCACGGCCGGCGTGCCGAAAGACGCCGTGTTCGTCGCCACCTGTCTCGTGTCCGCGCTGGGATCGGCCGTGATGGCCCTGTACGCGAACTACCCGATCGCCATGGCGCCCGGCATGGGCCTGAACGCCTACTTTGCGTTTGCGGTGGTGCTGGGCATGGGCATCGCCTGGCCGGCGGCGCTGGGCGCCGTGTTCGTGTCGGGCTGCCTGTTCATCCTGGTCACGGTACTGGGCCTGCGCGGCATGATCGTGGCCGGCATCCCCAAGTCGCTGCGCACCGCCATCACGGTGGGTATTGGCCTGTTCCTGGCGCTGATTG
Source organism: Massilia agilis (assembly GCF_024756255.1). Taxonomy (GTDB): domain Bacteria; phylum Pseudomonadota; class Gammaproteobacteria; order Burkholderiales; family Burkholderiaceae_D; genus Telluria; species Telluria agilis. The sequence goes on from NZ_JANUHB010000001.1 coordinate 98,870, forward strand.
CGTTAAAGAGCGCCGGCATCGTGGTCGGCAGCGAACCCACGCTGGTGAAGGCGGGTGATTTGCACAAGCCCGAGGCCATCATGGCAATCCTCGGCTTCTTCCTGATCGTCACGCTCGACAAGCTACGCGTGAAGGGCGCCATCCTGATTGGCATCATCGTCGTGACCGTGCTTTCGTTCTTCTTCGGCGGGAACGTCTTCCATGGCGTGTTCTCGGCGCCGCCGTCGATCGCCCCGACGCTGCTCAAGCTGGATATCCCGGGCGCCCTCTCCAGCGGCATCCTGAATGTGGTGCTGGTGTTCTTCCTGGTCGAACTGTTCGACGCCACCGGCACGTTGATGGGCGTGGCCAGCCGCGCCGGCCTGCTGGTCGAGGGCAAGATGGACCGCCTGAACAAGGCGCTGCTGGCCGACAGCGCGGCGATCCTCGCCGGCTCGATGCTGGGCACCTCGAGCACCACCGCCTACATCGAAAGCGCGGCCGGCGTGCAGGCTGGCGGCCGCACGGGCCTGACCGCCCTGACGGTTGCGGTGCTGTTCCTGGCCGCCCTGTTCATCGCGCCGCTGGCCGGCGTGGTGCCGGCCTATGCCACCGCGCCTGCCCTGCTGTTCGTGGCCTGCCTGATGCTGCGCGACCTGGTCGACATCGAATGGGCGGACACCACCGAGAGCATTCCGGCCGCGATCACCGCGCTGCTGATGCCCTTCACGTATTCGATCGCGGAAGGCATCGCATTCGGCTTCATCACCTACGCGGTGCTCAAGCTGCTGACCGGCCGCGCACGCGAGGTCAAGCCGGTGATCTGGGTGATCGCCGCGCTGTTCGCTTTCAAGATCGTCTACATCGGCACCTGACAAAAGGCATCGCCGGCGGTCGCGCCGGCTCGTCTTTCGGGCTACAATGTGAACTCAGCCGCACGGCGCGCCACGCGCGCTCCAAGCCGGGCGGGCGACTCACGAAAGACGGGCTGGCCCCGCCGCGCGCTCGGCGCGGCGCATGCGCCAGCCGCACGGATGCCTATGAAATCTCAATCGCTTTTCGCGCTGGCGCTCGCCGCCGCCGTTTCCATTCCCGCTTTGGCCGACGAGCTGGCCGATCCCGTCCCGACCGCCAAGCCGGGCGAGACCATCAACGTGCACGCGCCGCTGACGGTCAAGCCGCCCACCACGCTGCCGGATGGCGGCTGGTTCACCTCGGCCGAGATGGGCGCGATCACCACGTCGGGTAACACCACCGGCACCTCGTTCACCGGCAAGGTCGATGCGCGCCACGAATCGGCCAACTGGAGCAACGAGTACATCGCCAGCGGCTACTTCAAGGAAGACGAGGTCACCACCGACGACGGCCACCGCGTCAAGCAGCGCTCGGCCGAGCGCTTCACGCTGTCGGCCAAGGCCGCGTTCAAGCTGCTCCAGGAAGGCAAGCGCGCCTTCGTGCTCGGTTCGCACGTGGACGACAAGTTCGGCGCCTACACCCGCTATTCGAGCCTGGCGGTCGGTTACGGTTCGCAGTGGTACAAGACGGACGACAAGACGCTCGACGTGGAGATCGGCCCGGGCTACTTCCACGGCGTGCACTCGATCGGCGAAAGCGAAAGCGGCGTGACGGTGCGCGGCGCGGCGCTGTTTCGCTGGGCCGTCAGCCCGTCGGCCTGGTTCGTGCAGAACGTGAGCGTGGAGCGCGGCACGTCCAACACGCACTCGATCGCAGAGACCTCGATCAGCACCAAGATCAACGGCACGATGCAGATGAAGGCCGGCTTCAGCCTGCGCAACGACACCAGCGTCCCGGCCGACAAGAAGAACACCGATACGCAGACCTCGCTGACGATGGTCTATTCGTTCTGACCCGGATCAGGGCGAGCGTTCCAGCCGGTGGTCCAGCGACGGCCGCCCGGCACCATGGCGCGTGACCATCAACAGTCCGCCGGCCATGGCCAGGTTCTTCATGAAGTTAATCATCTGCATCTGGTCGCCGGGGTGCAGGTGAAACAGCAAGGCCGAGGCCAGCGAGAACCCGGCCAGCAGCAGCGCCGCCCAGCGCGCCTTGACACCGAACAGCAGCGCAAGCCCGCCGCCCAACTCGACCAGGATCACGATCGGCAGCAGAAAGCCGGGCACCCCGGCCGCCTGCATGTATTGCTGGGTGCCGGCATAGCCGGTGATCTTGCCGAAGCCCGAGACGATGAAGATCTGGGACATCAGGATCCGCGCAAGCAGGTTGAGCAAAGCGTCCATATCACCTCCGCTGGTGTGCTTCCAGCATAGGCCATCGCCCGCGCAAGCTCAAGCGTGCGCGGGTGGCGCTCGCTAGCGCAACGCGGCGCCCGCGGGGGTCTTCTCGGTCAGCAGCAGCGCGCCAAGGCTGAGCAAGGCGCTGGCGCTCAGGTAGTAGCCCACGTATTGCAGGCCATGGTTGGTGGCCAGCGTCATCGCGATATAGGGCGCCAGCGAGGCGCCAAGGATGCCGGCCAGGTTGAAGCTGAGCGACGAACCGGTGTAGCGCACCGATGCGGGAAACAGCTCGGACAACAAGGTGCCCAGCGGGCCATAGGTCAGGCCGGTCAGGGACAGGCCCAGCACCATGAACACCGTCACCAGCGTCAGGTGGCCGGAACCGAACAGCGGCTTGATGAACAGGCCGAACGCGGCGATCAGCACCGAGACCACGATCATCGCCATGCGCGCGCCGCGCCGGTCGGCCAGCACCGCCGACAGCGGGATCGTCAGCCCGAAGAACACCACCGCGAACAGCTGCAGCAACAGCAGCTCCTTGCGCGAGTAGTGCAACGCGCTGGTGCCCCAGCTCATGGTGAACACCGTCATGATGTAGAACACGACGAAGGTGGCCACCGCGAGGAAGGTGCCCAGCACGAGCGGACGGCGGTGTTCGCGGAACACCGTCAACGCCGGCACGCGCACGCGCTCGTTGCGGTCGAGCACGTCGCGGAAGGCCGGGGTCTCGGTCAGGGTCAGCCGCACGTACAGGCCCACCAGCACCAGGAGCGCGCTGGCCAGGAACGGGATACGCCAGCCATAAGCGAAGAATTCGCGGTCGGACAGCGTTTGCGACAGCAGCAGGAACACGCCGGACGACAGGAAGAAGCCGATCGGCGCACCCAGCTGCGGGAACATGCCGTACCACGCGCGCCGGCTCGGCGGCGCATTCTCGGTGGCCAGCAGCACTGCCCCGCCCCACTCGCCGCCCAGGCCCAGGCCCTGGCCGAAACGGCACAGGGCAAGCAGCACCGGCGCCCACATGCCGATGTCGGCATAGGTCGGCAGCAGGCCGATCACCACCGTCGAGATACCCATCGTGAGCAGCGCCGCTACCAGCGTGGCCTTGCGGCCGATGCGATCGCCAAAGTGGCCGAACAGGGCCGAGCCGAACGGCCGCGCCAGGAAGGCCAGCGCGAACGTGACCAACGACTGCATGGTCGCCGCCACGGCATCGCTGGCCGGGAAGAACAGCTTGGGGAACACCAGCACGGCCGCGTTGGCGTAGGTGTAGAAGTCGAAGAATTCGATGGTGGTGCCGGCCAGGCTGGCGAACAGCACCGTCGCCGGGCGGTTGACCGGGCGCGTTGCGGTGGCCGCCGTCATGCGCCGGCCGCCTTGGCGAGCGCGGCGCGTACCTCGTCGGCATCGGCCGGGCGCGTCACGCGCGCGACTTCCTGCCCGTTCTTGAGCACCACCACGGTCGGCCACAGCTTGATGCGAAACGAGCGTCCCAGCGGCCGGCCAGGTCCGTCCTCGACCTTGATGTGCTCGATGCCGGGGTGGTCGGCCAGCGCGCCCTCGATGAGCGGCTCGGCTGCGCGGCAGTAGCCGCACCAGTTGGTGCCGAAATCAAGGGCGATCGGCCCCGGCATTGCGTCGATGGCGCTGCGCTCGGGCTGGGCCGTTTCGTAAGGCTTGGTCATGCGGATTGGCTCCTGATAGTGCTGATATTGCAAGCGTACCTCAAAACACGCGTTTCGCGTAGGGTGGGCGGGTCTCCCGCCCACGCGTTCAAACGGAGCCAGCGCATCCGGGAGCGGTCATTCATGGAGTAGTTGAACGCGTGGGCGGACGAGCCGCCCACCCTACGACCAAGCGGCCTGAACGTTCGCCAGCGAACGGAAGGTGTACGCCCGCCATGGCATGCTGGGCCCATGCTCATCATTCAGGAGGACATCATGGCAGACGACCTGAACCAGCGCGGGCAGCAGGACCGTTCGCGCATCAACATGAACGAACCCTGGGAAGTGAAGTACTGGACCCGCGAACTCGGCGTCTCGCAGGAGGAACTGGCGCGTGCTGTCGCGCAGGCGGGCAACAGCGTGACCGCCGTGCGCGAACAGCTCAAGCGCTGACCCGCGCCGCCCCACCCCATCCGGTAATTCCCGCGACGCCGCCCCGCAGCGCCATGATGCGCTGCCGGCCGGCGTCGCCGTTTTTGAAAGGAGGCCGCCTTGGATATCCGCGGATTCGTCTCATCCCTCAACATCACCCTGCCCAACGCCCTGTTCGCGCTGGCGGCGGCAGTGGTCAGCTTCATCGCCATCCACACCGTGCTGCTGCTGTTCCGGCGCCGCGTTTGCAAACTGTCCGACGAACGCGCGCACCGGCCGGTGGCCGAGGTGCTGCGCCAGACGCTGGCGCGCACCAGCAACCTGGCGATCGTCGCCACCGCCCTGCTGATCGGCCTGTCGGTGCTCGACCTGCCGGCGCCGTGGGACCAGCGGGTGCGCCACCTGTGGTTCATCACCCTTGGCGCACAGCTCGCGCTATGGCTGCACCGCGCGGTTGCGGTCACGGCGCGGCGCTACTTCCGCCAGCATGGACGTGGCGCCGAGGACGACCAGGTCACGGTCGCGCACACGCTGATGATCTGGGTGCTGCAAACGAGCGTGTGGACCGTGTTCGCGCTGGCGATGCTGTCCAACCTGGGAATCAACGTGACGACCTTTGTCGCCAGCCTGGGCATCGGTGGCGTCGCGATCGCGCTCGCGGTGCAGAACATCCTGGGCGACCTGTTTGCCTCGCTCGCCATTGCGGTGGACAAGCCGTTCGAGGTGGGCGACTTTTTGGCGGTGAATGACTTTTCCGGCACCGTCGAGCACGTGGGGCTCAAGACCACGCGAATCCGCGCGCTGTCGGGGGAGCAGATCGTCATTTCGAATGCCGAGATCCTCAAGAACACGGTGCACAATTTCAAGCGCATGCAAACGCGCCACGTGCAGTTCAGCCTGCGCGCCTGTCCGACCACGCCGCCCGAGCTGGTGGCCAAGGTGCCGCCCGCGCTCAAGCACATCGTCGAGACGAAAGATAAGGTGAACTTCGAGCGTGCGCACGTCAAGTCGCTCGACCAGAACTTCATCGAGTTCGAGGTGGCCTACACGATGCTGACGGCGGACTACATCAAGTTCATGGATACCCAGCAGGCCATCATCCTCGCGGCGATGCAGATGTTCATCGACCAGGGTATCTCGACCTCGACGCCGCCGCAGACCATGCTGGTGCACGATCAGGCATCCAGCGGCGAAAAGCGCGGCGCGGGGAACGTGCGCAGCCTGCACTAAAGTGCCCGCGCCACCGTCGTCCCCGCGAAGGCGGGGACCCATGCCGGGCCCGGGTGGCCCGTAACCACTGCCCTGGCTGTTCAAACGTTCCATGGGTCCCCGCCTTCGCGGGGACGACGTGCCAAGAGAGCGGTTCCAGGGGCTTAGAGGTCCGAACCGGACTGCTGCCCCTGCGTCGGCGCGTTCTCCGGCGGCGGTGGCAGGGTCTGGGCCGGCGGCTCATCCTCTTCGGGCGGCGGCTGCGGTACCGGCGGCTGCGGCGGCGGCGCGCCGTCCTGCTGCAGGTCGCTCGGCTGCTCTTCCATGTCCGGCTCAGGCTCCTGGTTACGCTGCACCGGCGGTGGCGGACGCCCGCCCGGGAAGACCGCCCGCGCGTCCAGCTTGCCACTGTCGAGCGCCGTCTTGAAGAAGTCGCCCACCAGGAGCACGGCGTTGTGGCCGCCCTGCCCCCAGTAGCTGCTGCGCATCGCCACCCGCGTGTCGTTGAAGCCCACCCAGGCGCCTGCCACCAGGTTCGGATGCATCAGGATGAACCAGCCGTCGGCATTGTTCTGCGTGGTGCCGGTCTTGCCCGCCACGTCCGCATTGATGCCGAAGCGGTAGCGCACGGCCGTACCGGTGCCGCGATTGACCACCCCGCGCATCATGTCGATCAGCGTGACTGCCGACGCGCTGGACAACGCCGGCTCAGGCTTGCCGCTGTCGAATTGGGCGATCACCTTGCCATCGCGGTCGGAGATGCTCTTGATGAAGACCGGCCGGCGATAGCTGCCCTGCGCCGCGATGGTCGAGTAGGCGTTGACCATCTCCAGCAGCGTCACCGGGCTTGTGCCCAGCGCCAGCGAGGGCACCTGCGACAGCTTGCTCTCGCGGATGCCCATGTCGCGCGCCAGCTTGACGATCGGCGGCAGCCCGACGTCCTGCATCACCTGGGCGGTGATCGTATTCTTCGAGAACACAAGACCGTCGCGCAGCGTCATCTGGCGGCCGGTGGTGCCGCTCATGTCGGTCGGCCGCCAGATCGTGCCGTCCGCAGCCTTGATGTCCATCACCGCGTCCAGATACGGATGGTCGGGCGTGATGCCGCGTTCAAGTGCCGCGCCGTAGACGATCGGCTTGAACGTGGACCCCGGCTGGCGCGCCGCCTGCACCACGTGGTCGTACTGCTCGCGCTGGAAATCGCGGCTGCCGATCCAGGCCTTGATCTCGCCGGTGTTCGGATCCATGGCCACGAAGCCTGCCTCGAGCCGGGTCTTGGTTGCCTTCAGCTTGGCGATGAAATCACGGTCGGCCTTCAGGCGTTTGAATGCGGCCGCCGGCGCCTCGCCACCGTCGACGGCGCGGCGGTAGGCGCCGGACTCGCGCACGAACTGGTCCAGCAGGTCGGCGTGCGAGCGCCAGAAATAGTCGAACGGGGCCACGCTGCCGTGCAGGTCGGTGTACAGGCCGGTCGAGCTGCCGCCGGGCGGCTGGGCGCGCGCCCACTCGACGTCGGCCACCGCCTGCAGCGCCGCGGCCTGGCGCTCGACCGCGCGCTGCGCGGCCTGCTGCAGGTCGTAGTCGAGCGTGGTGCGCACCACCAGGCCGTCCAGGTTCAGGTTGTAGTCGTTCTCGTCGGCCCAATCGATCAGCCACTTGCGCACGTAGGCCGTGAAGTGGTTTTCCTTGGTATTGCGTTCGGCCGTCTGGCGCGCGAAGTGCACGCGCAGCGGACGCTTGAGCAGCTGCTTGTAGCGCGCTTCCGAGAACGCGCCCTGCTTGAGCATCTGGCCCAGCACCACGTTGCGGCGCTGGACCGAGCGCTCGGGATTGGTCACCGGGTTGTAGTAGTTGGTCCCCTTGAGCATGCCCACCAGCGTCGCGCTCTCGACGATGTCCAGCTGGGCGGCCGGCTTGCCGAAATAGGTGCGCGCCGCCATCTCGATGCCGAAGGTGTTGTACAGGAACGGCACCGTGTTCAGGTACATCTCAAGGATCTCGGGCTTGCTGTAGGTGTTCTCGATCTTGATCGCGGTGATGAGCTCCTTGAGCTTGCGATTCAGGCTGCGCGAGCGTCCGATCTCCTCGGGGAACATGTTGCGCGCCAGCTGCTGGGTGATGGTCGAGCCGCCCTGCGTGTCGCCGTGCAGGCTGGCCACCAGCGCCCCGCCGATGCGGGTGAAGTCCACCCCGTGGTGGTCGTAGAAGCGGTGGTCCTCGGTGGCGATCAGCGCGTTGATGACGTGCGGCGAAATCTGCGACAGCTTGACGCGCTCCTGCAGCCCCTGCTCGAAGCTGGCCAGTTCGCGCCCGTCGGCCGACAGCATCACCGTGGGGCGGGCCACGCGCGCCTGCTTGAGGTCCGAAATGCCCGGCGTGAGCGGGACCAGCAGCAGCATGTACAGCGTGCCGAGCACGATCAGCGCGAGCAGGCTCCACAGGGTGACCAGCGCGGCGCGCTGGAGCGGGGTGCGATTCTGGAGCTTGCCCTGCGCCAGCTGGTAGCCGTTGCGGGCCGAAACCTGGGCCGCGTCGAACAGCCGTTTTCCATGGCGTTTGAGCCGGCTGCCTGTGTTGTCGTCCTCGGCCACTTGTCTTTACCCTGTCTGCATCACTGATAAGAGCAGCAAGTATAGCCGAGGACGGCGCAACTGACGGTTGTTCACCTCACTTTGGGCCCCGGGCCATGGTGCACGGACGGCTGGAAAGCGGGGTGGCGCGACAATTTCCTATATCATTCGCCCATGACTGATTTCATCCAAAATCAGGACGACGCGCTGGCGCCGTCCACGCGCGTGCTGCGCCAGTTCCGTATCGTCTTCAATGCGGTCAAGACCCACTTCCGCCAGGTCGAGCGCGAGGCGGGCGTGGGCGGCGCCCAGCTGTGGGCGCTGGCCGTGATCGAGCGCCAGCCCGGCATTGGCGTCACCGACCTCGCGCGCGAGCTCGACATCCACCAGTCCACCGCCAGCAACCTGATCAAGGCGCTGGTCGAGCGCGGCCTGGTCGTGGGCGCGCGCGAGGGACTGGACCGCCGCAGCGTGGCGCTGCGCCTGCTGCCGGCAGGCGAGGCCGTGCTCAAGAGCGCGCCGATGCCGTTTGCCGGCGTGCTGCCCGATGCGCTCTCCGCGCTCGACCCCGAAACGCTGGCGCGGCTGGAACAGGACCTGGACAAGCTGATCGCCGCGCTCGCCGCCGACGAGGCCGGCGCCGCGGTGCCGCTCGCCCAGCTCTGACCCGGTCACGCCTCCCCTTCCCCGCGAAACCGCTGCAGCGCCGCGTCCACGATGCCCTCGGCGCTGCCGGCCTGGGCGAACGCGTCGCGCAAGAAGTAAGCGTCGCTGCCCGCATGCGCCTCATGGTAGATATGGTCCAGTGCCGCTTCGCTGCCCAGCGCCTGCGCATGCGGCTCAAGGTGCCGCAGCGTGGTCAGGATGTCCTCGCGCAGTGACATCTGCTCGTGCGTCTGCGGATGCACGATGGTCCCGTCCAGCCCGAAGCGGCACGCCTGGAAGCGGTTGTAGTTGTACACCAGGTAGTCGTCCTCGCGCGGCGCCGGCTCTTTGCGTTCGAGCAGGTGGCGGCACAGCGCCTGCAGGTAGCACGCCAGCGCCGCGGCCCGCTCCACCGTCAGCGGCGTGTCGCACACGCGCAGCTCGATGGTGCCGTACTCCGGCTTGGGGCGCAGGTCCCAGTAGAAGTCCTTCATGCTCTTGACGATGCCGGTGCTTTCCATGCGGGCGAAATAGTCGCGCTCGAAGTCTTCCCAGCGCAGCAGGAACGGCGCGCGGCCCGACAGTGGAAACGCGAACACCGAATTCAGGCGCGCCGAGTTGAACAACGTGTCATACCCCTGCAGGAACGGCGAGGACGCCGAGAGCGCGATGAAATGCGGGATGTAGCGGTTGAGCGAATGCAGCAGGAACAGCGCCTCGTCGCCCGAGCTGCAGCCAATGTGCACGTGCTGGCCGAACACCGTGAACTGCTTGGCGAGGTAGCCGTACAGCGCCGACACCTGCCGAAAGCGCGGCTTGGAAAAGATCTTCCGCTGCGACCACTGCTGGAACGGATGCGTGCCGCCGCCGCACACGCCCACGTTGAGCCGGTCGCCCGCCGCCAGAAGCCGGTCGCGGATCTCGCGCAGCTGGGCCAACAGGCCCGCGTGGCCGGTATGCACGCTGCTGTTAATCTCGATCATGCTCTCGGTGATCTCGGGCGTGACGTTGCCCGGGAACGGCGCGCGCCCGAGCAGCTCCAGCATGTCCGGCGAGGCGGCCACCAGGTCGAAGTCGGACAGGCTCACGAGCTGCAGTTCCAGCTCCACGCCCATGGTCAGCGAATCGGAAGTGGCGAATCGTTCAAGCGGCATGTCATTCCTCCCGCACGCTGCGTGCTTCGCGGGCCAGCAGCACGGCGCGCTGCGTGACCAGCGGCCCGGCCACCTCGAGCAGCAGCGCGATCGCAGCCAGCGGCGCCAGGCTGTGGAACAGGTCCACGCCAAGGCGGCGGGTCTGCTCCAGCAGCAAAATCGCAAACACCGCCATCGGCGTGAGCGCCAGTCCCGACAACGCGCCCTTGCGCGCGGTGATGCCGGACACGCGCGCAAACGCGGTGCAGACCGCGACCTTGATCAGGGCGCGCACCAACACCAGCAACAGGCCCAGCGCAAATCCGCGTGCCACCTGATCCCACGACAGCGTGGTGGCCACGAAGAAGAACAGCAGCACCGACAGCAAGTCGCCCAGCACACCGAAGTTGCGCTGCGCCGGCGAGAGCGCAATGCGGCGGTGGCGCGCGACGATGCCGAAAGTGAGTGCGGCCAGCACGGGCGAAAACACCAGCACATGGGTGATCACGACCAGCAGGAACACCGCTATCGCAAAGGCCAGCGTGGCGTCGCGCGCGGCGTTGTCGATCCGGCGCAGCCACAGCGGCACTGCCATGCCGAACAGCGCCCCAAGCAGCGCCGACGCGGCCAGCACGACCAGGCTGCTCCACGCCGCGTGCGCCAGGTCGCCGGATGTCTGGAACACGCCGATGCCGACGACCACCTTGAACGCGAACACGGCCAGTACGCAGTTCAGCGCGGACAGGTGCAGCGCGCGCTCGGTCACCTGGCCCGAGCTGGCCTGCTCGTTCAACACCCGCAGCAGCCCGGCGGGCGAGGTCGACATGGCCAGCGCGGCCAGCAGCCCGGCGGCCAGCGGCGGCGTACCGCAATAGGTCGCGACAAGGTACACGGCGGCGAAGGTGCACACGCTTTCGGCCAGCGAGGTGGCGAGTATCCACGGGTTGTTGCGCAGCCAGCGCAGGTTGATGCGGTAGCCAAGCTCGAACAGCATCAGGCCGAAGCCAAGATTGGCCAACAGCATGAAGGCTTGCGCCTCGGATGGCGGCAGGTAGCCGGCGGCCACGTTGCCGAACACGAAGCCGGCCAGGCCATAGACGGCGATGCGCGGCATGCCGGAAAAGCGGTACATCAGTTCACCCGCCATCCAGGCCAGGGTCAGTGCCAGAGGCCAGGCGAGGCGGGATGCAAGGGAGATCAGGTCGGTCATGCGGGCAAATCCGTAGAGCTGGCGGGATTGCTGGCCGATCGCGGAAAAAATGCCCCCGGCAGTGGCCGGGGGCGCAAGAGGTAAGCACAACAGCCCCTCATCGCTGATCGAGCGGGTCACCCGGAGAGGTAACGCCCCAACAGCGCTATACTGCCTGATCCGTAGCTTCGATGCAACTAGATTTGTACCAATGTAGGACTAGTCCTACTTGACCTGCGCCACCTCGCAGACCGACTTGCTGCCATTGACGGTGCAGCTGTTGCGCACGCGGCCGTCGCGGTCCCACACCTTGACCAGCCAGTCGCGCGCGCCGGTGCGTTCCATGGTCATGAAGCCGAAGCCGTCGATCCACGAACTCATGTGCGCCACCACTGCCCCCGGGGTCGGGGTCTGGCTCGGCGATACCGCGGCCGGCAGCGGCACCAGGTCTTCGGCGGTGCCGGAAAAGCCGCTCACGAACTGGGTCGGGTGGTCGCTCGCAAAGCTCACCTGCTCCCACAGGTGCACGTGGCCGGACAGGAGCATGTCAACGCTGGCCGGCAGGTAGCGCGGGGTGACGTCGCCAAACGCCTGCACCAGCCCGGCGTCGCCCCCGAACAGCCGCACTGCGCCCGATTTCTCGGTGGTCGCGCCGAACGCGTAGAGCGGATGGTGATCCACAGCGATGTTGTAGCTGGCATTGCGAGTCAGCGCTTCGGCCTTGCGCAGCGTGTCTGCGTAGATGGCGCGGCGCGGGTCGCCGTCCTTGAAACCTTTGTGGGAAGTGTTCGCCGTGTCGAGCACGAGCAGTTGCGCGCCGGCGCCAAGCGGCACCGCGTACGGGTCGCTGTAGTCGCCCAGCGCGTCGTCGCGCGGGTCGTCGCAGGCACGGTGCTGCAGCAAGGGGCGCGGATCGAGGTAGCGCCACCAGCCCTGCCCCGCCCGGTCACACGATTCGTGGTTGCCGCGCACCATGACCCAGGGCGCCGCGTGCAGCAGCGGGCGTGCGGGCTGGAAGAAGTCCGCATTCCATGCATCCCAACCGTAGCCATACGGGCTGCCTGCGCACCCCTTGTGGTCCGCCGGGCACGGGTCTTCGCGGTAGTGGAAGTCGCCCACGTGCACCACCAGGTCCGGACCGAACGCGGCGGCGACCGCCGCTATGCGGGCGAACGGGAACGCCTGTTCGTCGTTGCAGTCCTGGATCTCCTTGCCCTTGATGCGGCAGCCGGTGTCGCCGATCACCACGATGCGCTTTGCTTCGGCGCGCGGCAGCGGCAGGCTGCGGCCGGCCACCTGCACCTCCTGCACGCCGTGCGGCAGCGCGCGTTCGCAGGTGAGCACCGCGCTCGACGCCGATTGAGGCTTGCCCGACGGGCGCAGGGGAATCGCCTGCAGCGGCGCGCGCACGTCCATCGCTACCGCCTTGCCGTCCACCGCCATCGACGGGCAGGCCGGCTGGCTCGTGATCGCGCGCACCAGCGCAGCGCCCTGCTCGCCCAGCACCACGAATGCGGCCTCCGGTTGCGGCTCGACGTGGAAGGAGGCGCAGCCCGCGAGCAAGGACAGGGAAAGGAGCGTGAGCCCGCGCGAATGGGTCAAGGAAACGATCATGGCCACTAAGGAAACAAAAATGGCAATTTACCACAACGGTCCAGCCTCATCCTGGCTGGGGACCGGGCCTTATCGCGGAATCCGCATAAGCAAACAAGCAAACAATATTGGCGCGGCGAATGATGAGGCTGCTAATCTTCGCATCCCCCTCGCAATTGTCAGAAGAAGAAAGTATCTCGAAAGATGAGTAAGCACCACTCCGCACCGAGCCTGCTCGTGCTTGGCCTGATCGGCTCGCTCGGCCTGAACGCCAGCGCGCAAACCCAGCAACCCGCCGCCGACGACGGCGCGCAAATGCAGTCGGTGGTCGTCACCGGCACCTTCTCCAAGAACCGCCGTACGCTCGATTCGCAGTCGCCGGTCGACGTGATCGGCGCCAGGGAACTGCAGGCCACCGGCTCGACCGAGCTGGCCACCGTCCTCGGCCGCATCCTGCCGTCGGTGAACTTCCCGCGTCCGTCCGGCGCCGACGCCAGCGACGCAGTGCGCCCGGCGCAGCTGCGCGGCCTGTCGCCCGACCAGGTGCTGGTGCTGGTGAACGGCAAGCGCCGCCACGCCTCGTCGGTCATCAACGTCAACGGCACGCTGGGCCGCGGCTCGGCGCCGGTGGACCTGAACGCGATCCCGCTGGAGGCGATCGACCACATCGAAGTACTGCGCGACGGCGCGGCCGCGCAGTACGGCTCGGACGCGATCGCCGGCGTCATCAACATCATCCTGAAAAAAGGCGCCAAGGGCGGCGACGTCGAAGCCGGCTGGGGCCAGTACCAGCAGCACGACGGCAGGCAAGTGACGCTGCGCGGCTCGACCGGCTTCGAGCTGGGCGACCGCGGCTGGGTGCGCATTGCGCTGGAGGCGGCCGACAAGGACCCGACCAACCGCGCCGGGGCCGACTTCCGCAACCCGAAGGAGCCACGCTATGGCCAGGTGACCCAGCGCCTGGGCGACCCCGAGAGCCGTCCGCGCACGCTGTTCGTCAACAGCCAGGTGCGCGTCAACGACGACATCGAGTGGTACGGCTTTGCCAACTACGGCGAGCGCTACACCTCGGCCGCGGCCACCTGGCGCACGGCCTACGTCGGCACCGCGCTGCGCTCGCCGACGATCTATCCGGAAGGCTTCCTGCCGCTGGAAGACAGCACCTCGACCGACAAGTCGGTGGTGACCGGCCTGCGCGGCGAACTGGCCGGCTGGCGCTGGGACGCGAGCCTGAACTACGGCAGCAACGAGTTCTCGCTCGACCTGGACAACACGATCAACCAGAGCCTGGGCGCGGCCAGCCCGACCCACTTTTACGCCGGCCGCCTGAAGTTCGGCCAGACCCTGGCCAACCTGGACGTGGCGCGTGAGATCCCGGTGTCGTTCCTGCATGGCCCGCTGACCGTCGCACTCGGCCTAGAGGCACGTCACGAGAGCTACGAGATCGGCGCCGGCGAAGAGGCGTCGTACACCGGCGGCGGCTCGCAGGGCTTTTCGGGCTTCCGTGCCACGGACGCCGGCAAGAACGGCCGCAGCAACCAGTCCGCGTACCTGAACCTGGAAGCGGACGTGACCGACAAGCTGGCCGGCTCGGTGGCGGTGCGCCACGAGCACTACACCGACTTTGGCGACACCACCTCGGCCAAGGCATCGGCGCGCTACGCGGTCACGCCCGACTTTTCGGTGCGCGGCACCGCCTCGTCCGGTTTCCGCGCGCCGTCGCTGGCGCAGCAGTACTACACGATCACGACCACCAATTTCTTCGTCATCAATGGCGTGAACACGCCGATCGAGACCGGCACCTTCGCCGTCACCAACCCGGCCGCGCAGGTGCTCGGCGCGCAGCCGCTCAAGGCCGAGAAGGCACGCAACCTGAGCCTGGGCCTGCAGTACCAGCCGTCGAAGAACTTCAGCACCTCGGTGGACCTGTACCGCATCGACATCGACGACCGCATCCTGTTCTCGGCCAACCTGCCGCTGCCGGACGCGCTCAAGGCGCAGATGGCCTCGCGCGGCTATTACATCGGCGCGGCGCGCTACTTCACCAACGCGCTGGACACCCGCACCAAGGGCGTGGACGTGGTCAGCACGTACCGCCTGCCGCTGTCGCAGGGCGCGCGCGTGGACTTCACGCTCGGCTACAACTGGAACCAGAACGCGGTGCGCCACGTCGCCGACAACCCGGCGCTGCTCACCCAGAACAAGCTGTTGCTGGTGGACCGCCAGACCATCAACCGCGTGACGGTCGCTTCGCCCAAGGACAAGCTGAGCCTGTCCAGCGACTACACCCGCGGCACATGGAACGCGCGCGCGGTGGTGACGCGCTACGGCAGCTTTACCGTGCCGCAGAACGACGCCACGCTGGACCAGACCTACGACCCGCAATGGGTGCTGGACCTGTCGGGCAGCGTGAAGATCGACCGCAACTGGAGGCTCGCCGCCGGCATCGACAACGTGACCAACCGCTACCCGGCCGAGATCACTTCGAAGGCGAACCTGAACAACGGCGGCATTTCGCGCTACAGCGGGTTCGCGCCGAACGGGTTCAATGGGCGGTTCTACTACGTGAAGGCGGGGTACAGCTGGTAACGCATCCCGTATGGTGGGCACTTGTGCCCACGCGGATTTCACGCGCCGCGTGTCTTGCGCGTGGGCTCGGGAGCCCACCCTACGTTGAACCACCTTTTTTCGGCGCGGGCGCCGCCCCGCTGCGCTCGTTCCCGTAAGTCTTGACCAGGTAATCGACCATCGCCGGAATATCGGCGTCGTCGAACTGCGCCCCGAACGGTTTCTTCATCTTCTTCACCGTGGTTTCCCAGTACGCCCGGTTGGAACTGGGCGGCTGCGTGGCCGGGTATTCGGCCGCATGGCAGGTCATGCAGTTACGCTGGACCAGCTGGTAACCCGGCAGCTGGCTGGGCTTGTAAGCCGTCGCATCGGGCGGCAGCTGGATCTCGACCGCCACAGCCACACCGCACGCAAGCACCGCAAGCGCGGCACCGACAAGTTTGATGTTCATGGCGTCCTCCTCAGACAGCGGTCACGCGCGTGGTCTCGACCACGTTGCGCATGTAGCCCGGTGGATTCCACAGCGGCGCCATCGGCTGCGATTGCCCGATGCGGCTCACCGCCCTCACCTTCAGGTCGTGCGCGCCCTTGGGTAGCCGCACACTCGCGCTCCACGCACGGAACGAGTACTTGCCAAGGTCCTCGCCCAGGCGCGCCGTGCGCCAGGTGTTGCCGCCGTCGACGGACACGGCCACCTCGGCAATGCCCGAGCCGCCGTCGAACGCGATCCCCTTGAGCACCAGGTCCTGCCCGGCCTTCACCTTCGCGCCGTTGGCCACGCTGGTGATGAACGAGCGCACGTCGAAGCGGCCGATGGGGCGCGATTTCGCTACCGAGGTACCCGGCGGCACGCAGGCGCAGGCGTTGTCGGGAATGCGATAGGCCGATGCCATCCAGAACCCGTCGAAGATCTTGTCGAGCACCTGGATATCGTTGACGTGCTTGACCCAATAGGTGCCGTAATAGCCGGGCACGATCAGGCGTACCGGGTAGCCGTTCAGCACCGGCAGGTCGGCCCCGTTCATCAGGTAGGCCAGCATGACCTCGCCGTCCATGGCGTGGTCGACGTCGAGCGCCTTGACGAAGTCGGGACCGCCGGCAACCGGTGGCATGTCCATGCCGTTGAACGACACCTGCACCGAGCCCGCCTTCAGGCCCGCGCGCTCCAGAACTGTCTTGAGCGGCACCCCGGTCCAGCGCGCGTTGCCCATCGCCCCGTTGCCGAGCTGGCCGCCGTTCACGCGTGGCTGGAAGAAGCCGCGGCTGTTGCCGGAGCATTGGTTGACGGCGGTGAGCTCCATGCCACCCATTTGCCGGAGCTCCGCGAGCGACAGTTCGAGCGGCGTGTTCACGTTGCCGCCCACGTGCAGCCGGTACGTTCCGGGATCGATCGATGTGGGCACCCCGCTCCAGTGGTAACGGACGAAGAACGCGTCGTTGGGGGTGATGATGTTTTCGTTGAAGACGCCAAACGGCGTTTCGAGCTGCGGCGGCCGGCTGGTCAGCAGGATCAGCGGCCGCTTTTGCGGATAGGCCACCAGCTCACGTTCGCCGTTGTCAAAGCCAAGATTCACCGTCCTGGGGGGCGCGGCCAGCGCGTCCGCTGCAAGCCCGCCGAGCGACCAGGCCGCCCCCAGTGCCCCGGCCTGCCGTAATACCGCGCGCCGCTGCCGGCTGTGCGGATCGTCCTTCTCGCTACCCATGTCTGCCTCCCGAATCCGTTGTCGTTGTATTCCAGGCCAAACAGCGCGCCCCCCTCTTTCAGCGGGCAAGCACGCATACATGCTCGCACCAAACCGTGACAAGCACAACAGTCATGCGCGCCGCCGTGCGTGCTGCCAGTGCACACTTTGGGGCGCACGATCCGCTCCTTGTTTGACGTCGGCCAGACGTGTGTTGTGCCTGCGCCGCGCCGCGCCCCGGCCCTGCTATCGTGGCCGCATCCAACCCACGCGAGGTGCGCGCCCCATGCACACCAGGCCCGTCACGCTGTACCCTTTGCGGCAAGCCGCCGAGGCGCCGCAACCGGCGGTGCAACTGGCAGCACAGCCGCAGGGCATGCAGCACCGTTTTCATGCAATGGTCAAGCCGGTTGGCTCCTCGTGCAATCTGGACTGCACCTACTGCTACTACCTGCACAAGGAACAATTGCGCGAGCAGCCGCCGCAAGCGCGGATGACGGACGACATGCTCGAACAACATATACGGCAATATATCGAGGCGCAGACCGGCGAAGAGGTGGTGTTCAGCTGGCAGGGCGGCGAACCGACCGTGCTCGGCTTGGCGTTCTTCCACCGGGTGGTCGCCTTGCAGGCGCGCTACAGGAAGCCGGGGCAGCGCGTTTCCAACGACCTGCAGACCAATGGCACGTTGCTCGATGTGCAGTGGGCGCGCTTCCTCAAGCAGCACAACTTTCTGGTCGGGCTAAGCTGCGATGGCCCGCAACGCCTGCACGACCGTTACCGGTTGACGAAGGGCGGCACGCCAACGCACGACAAAGTAGTGGCCGCCGCGCGCCTGTTGCGCCAGCACGCCGTACCGTTCAACGCCTTGTGCGTGGTGAACCGCGAGAACGCCAGGCACCCGTTCGACGTCTACCGGTTCCTGACGCGCGAGCTCGGCGCACGCCGCCTTCAGTTCATCCCCTGCGTCGAGCCCAAGGCGTTTCGCACCGTCGCGCCGCAGCATTGGGAGCCCGGCCTGCTTCCGTTGGCCGGAACCGCGCAGGCAAGACCGGGCATGCCAGATTCGATCGTCACCGACTGGTCGGTGGACCCGGACGACTGGGGCCACTTCCTGTGCAAGGTCTGGGACGACTGGTACCGCCGGGATTACGGCAAGGTTCACGTGGATTTGTTCGAGACCGCGGTCGCGCAGTCAATGGGCTTGCCCGCGCAACGCTGCGTCACCGCGCAATTCTGCGGAAAGTCCATGGCTGTCGAGCACAACGGCGACGTATACCCTTGCGACCATTACGTGTACCCGGAATACCGTGTCGGCAACATCGGCCAGACCCATTGGGGCGACATGGCCTATTCGGCACGCCAGCAGCAATTCGGCTTCGCCAAGCGCGACACGCTGCCGGACTACTGCCGCCAGTGCCCTTCACTCACGCTGTGCTGGGGCGAATGCCCGAAGAACCGGCTGGTACGCGCGCCGTCCGGCGAACCGAACCTGAACTACCTTTGCGCCGGCCTGAAGGCATTTTTCTCGCACATCCAGCGCGACATGCCCAACATCGTGCGCCAGGTGGCAAGGCGTGCACGCCCGCCCGCCTGAGCCGCTCGGTTGCGACAGATGCGTGCGATCAAAGGGGCGCAATGATGACGGTGTACGCTGCGCACGTGAGCAAGCACCAGCAGGCAATCCATGGTGGAGGACCGATGAAGTTCACTGTCATGACCGTGCTCGCCGCCGCCGTGGGCGCGCTGCAGGCTGCGCCGGCGAGCGCGCAGGCGCCAGCAAAGCGACCGAACATCGTCATCATCCTGGGCGACGACATGGGGTTTTGCGACATGGGATCGTTCGGCAGCGAAATCCACACGCCGAATTTCGACGCGCTGGCCAATGACGGTGTGCGCTTCACGAACTTCTACACGCACGCCAGTTGCTCGCCCACCCGCGCGATGCTGCTCACCGGCGTGGACACCCACCTGAACGGCCTTGGCAACATGGACGAGTGGACCGCGCCTAACCAGCGCGGCGTGCCCGGCTACGAAGGCTACCTGAACAAACGCGTGGCCACGCTGCCGCAGTTGCTGAAGGCAGCGGGCTATCACACCTACATGGTCGGGAAATGGCACTTGGGTAAGGCGCCTGACCAGATCCCGGCGTCCCGCGGCTTCGAACGCGACTTCTCGCTGCTCGATGGCGCCGGCAGCTACTGGGACATGACGAACCTGAGCGGTGCCTCGCCAAAGTCGGTGTTCACCGAGGACGGCCGCTACCTGTCGCGCCTTCCCGACAATTACTACGCCACCAAGACCTATACCGACAAGCTGATCGGCTACATCGACGCGCACCGCGGTGACGGCAAACCCTTCTTCGCCTATGTCGCCCACCAGGCGCCACACGATCCCTATCACCTGCCGCAGGAATGGCGCACCCGGCATGTGGGCCAATACGATATTGGCTGGGATGCGGTGCGGCAGGCGCGACTGAAACGGGAAATCGAACTGGGTATCATGCCGCCAGGCACGCGACTAGCGGAGCGGATGTGGTTCCTGCCCGACCCGATCGTGCTCGCACCGGCGACCCGCGCCATTCTTGGCAAGAAGATGGAGCTGTATGCCGGGATGATGGAAAACATGGATTACCACGTGGGACGGCTCATCACGCACCTGAAGCAGATCGGCGAGTACGACAACACCATCTTCATCGTCTTCGGCGACAACGGCGCCGAAGGCACCGACCTGTTCCAGATGATCACCGGTAAGCCTGGCACCCGTGACTTCCTTTTCGCGGCCAGCAAATGGTCGCAGACCAGCCCGAACGCCTGGGGCGATCCGGGCTCGTACGTCGGCTACGGCGCGATGTGGGCGCAGGTATCGATGACCCCCTTCAGCCAATACAAGGGATGGCTCGCCGAAGGCGGCATCCGCAACGCGCTGATCGTGAGCGGTCCGGTGGTCAAGCGCGCCAAAGGAAGCATCAACCGCGGTCTCATGCACGTGGCCGACATCATGCCCACACTGCTCGAGGTCGCGGGCGCCGCCTACCCGCGAACGCAGGACGGGCGTACGCTGCCGCCGCTGATCGGCAAGTCGTGGCTACCGCTGCTGGCGGGCAAGGTGGAATCTCCCCGCAGCGAGGCCGATTACCTGGCCTGGGAGCTGTTCGGCAATCGCGCCGTCCGCCAGGGCGACTGGAAGCTGCGCTGGGAGTGGAAATCGTTTGGCAAAGGCGACTGGGAGTTATTCAACCTCGCAACGGACCCGGCCGAGCGCACCGATCTTGCGGCACAGCGCCCGGACAAGCTCAAGGCGTTGCTGTCCCTCTGGCAGGGCTACGTGCAAGCGAATAACGTCATCCTGCCCAACCGCTCGCCGTTCGAGGGATTGGCCGACACGCTGCCGGAGCGCTTCCGGGACGACCCGGGTTATCCGCCGCTGATCTACAAGCGCCAGTTTGTCCCACCAAAGGAGATGGTGGCCGAACCCAGGCCCTGATCGTCCTGCGGCCACGATCGGTCAACAAGAAGGGTGAGATCCCATGAAAAATGGCAGCAACATGGCGAGCCTGCCTGCGTGGTTGCGACTCGCCCTCATCATGATGGCCATGGCGCTTCTTCCGCTCCAGGCGCAGGGGCAGGTGCCCGCGCGCTTCTACTGGAAGTCCTTGGTTGGCGCCAACGGAACGCCCATCATCTTCAACTCACTGAGCGGCAACACGAACCCGTTCGATCCCTCCCATCAAGTTTTGCCCGGGGGAGCCGTCGATGCCACGCTGGCGATCGCCGGCTATGCACGCACCTTCGCGCTCGGTGAGCGCTCGGCCATGGCCGCGATCCTGGCGCCGATGGGGCGGGTGTCCGGCGAAGTGACGGTTGCCGGCAAGTCGTTTAACAAGGCGGCCAACGGATACGGCGACCCGCTGCTCGAGTTCGACGTCAACGTCATCGGGCCAACGGCGCAAAGGATCATTCCGGACATCCTGCGCTATGAACCTGGCTTCTCACTCGACTTGCTGGCCGACCTGGCGATTCCGCTGGGCCAGTACGACAGCAGCCAGCCACTCAATCTTGGGCAAAACCGATGGTATGGCCGCCTGGGCGCACCGATGGTCGTACAGTTCGGGCCTTGGGTGCCGGGCCGGCGCACGACCCTCGAGCTCCTGCCCGCAGTCTGGTTCTTTGGCAAAAACACCGATTTTGTCGGGCAAACGCTGAAAACGGACCCGCTGTTCCAGCTGGACGCGCATTTGACGCGCGACCTGACCGAATCGTTCTGGGGCGCCCTCGACGCCACTTATTACGAAGGTGGCAAATCACGCATCAACGGCGTCGGCGGGAAGAAACTCAATAACTTCGGCTTCGGGCTGACCTTCGGGTACCAGATCAACGAAAACCTGAACCTGACGGTGGGCTACAAGTCGACGCTGGCCCAGGCAGCCAGCGCCGACCCGCGCATCGACACCTTCATGATGACACTCGTGTTCGGCTGGCATCCGCTGCTCGAAGGCGCGCGCCGGCTCAAGGAAGCGCAGTAGGCCTGCCCGATCCGGCGTCGCCAGCGCCATGGCGGCGCCCGGCCCTGCCCGTCAGAACCCGGTGAACGTGGCGGTCTCCCAGGTCGTTTCCGCATTCGGATACACGGCAACTCCCGCATTGCCCAAGGCGCTGGCCGCGCTGCCGGCAGTGACATTCCCCTTGATGAAGGCATCGATCAGGCGCACCGTCTCCAGAGGATGCGCCACCGGAAAGCCGTGGTCGAAGCCCTGGTTGGGGTTGATCATCACGGCGGTGACGTCGGCGCCGGCGCGCTTGAGGTCGTATTTCGAGGTGGCCGTGTAGTTGTCGTAGATGACCTGGTCGCCGCGCCAGGTCGCAAAGTCGGTAGTGGCCTTCACCAGCAGCGCGCGCTTCCCGGTCAACAGCGACGCCAGCCGGCCGTCGCCCGGGATCGTCACCAGGCTGCCGTCGGCATTGGGCGTACCCTTGACCACGTCGGTCGGCGAGACGTTGAACTTGTGCGAGTAGTACAGCGATTCCGGCATGTACTGGATGTTGAAGCCGTCCATCAGCGAATTGACGTAGCTCGGCGCCGCGCGGAAGGCCGGGTCGGTCACCGCTGCCGCCGTGAAGGCCTTGCTGATGTCGTACTTCAGGACGTCGTTATAGACCACCGCGTCCCACGTCGCCTGCACGTTCGCGTAGGTGCGCTGGTCCCCTTGCCAGGAGCGCTGCTGGAACTCGGTGCCGGCCAGGCCCGCGGCGTCGTTCGTCACGGTCACCCAGTCGCCGTTGGCCCATGCATGGCCCGCCGCGTCGGTTCCCGCCTGGCCGGCATTGAAGCTGACGCGAATGCCGCGCGTGCCGATGCCAGCCAGGCTGACCACGTTGCCGTAGCGCGCCGGGTTGGCGATCACCATCTCCAGCGCGACGCCAAAACCCATCGAGTAGCCGACCAGGGTCACGCCGGAAGTCGGAAAGCCGGTGATCTTGTTCATCACCTTCTCGAAATCGAGCGCAAAGTCCTTCAGCGACGTGATCTTCTTGTTGTAGCTGGACCTGCCGCTGCCCCGGTAATCGAAGGCATACACGGTATAGGCGTCGTTGAGCGCGTCGACGGAACGGAAATAGCCGAGCATGCCGTCGAAGGCGACGCCGGAGGTGTTATTACCGGGGATGAGGACGATGGTCTTCGGTCCGTGCCCGACCTTGCGGACATAGATGCTTTCCTTCGGATCGCCCGCAGCCACGCCGTCAACGATGATCGCGCCCTCGCCAATGGTGGCGATAGCGTCGGCATTGGCCCCTGCCGGCCCGGTTGCGCCGGCGGGCCCCGCCGGCCCTTGCGCCCCCTGGTCGCCGGCGCCGCAGCCCGCAAGGCCGATGGCAAGTGTCAGGAAAAGCAGTGGAATGAGGCGTCGCGCCTGCGTCATGATGGTCTCCGTTCGTTTTATGGTTATCTGCGCCCCCAAGCGGATGAAGGCGGAGATAACAGTAAAGCGGCGGAGGGAAAACCGGAATCATGCAAATGCACTATGCGCGGCCGCATGCGGGCCGGGTGCCGGCGTCAGTTGCCGGGGGCTTGGGAGAGCGCGGCGGCCAGCATCGCCTTGTCGTTGATTTCCAGCTTGCGGTACACGCTGGCAAGCTGGGCGCGCACAGTGTTGGGCGAGATGCCGAGCAGCGCCGCGATCGTCTTGTAATCCTGGCCTGCAGCAAAGCAGCGGGCCACCTGCGCCTCGCGCGGGCTGAGCCTGGACTCCGCGCCCAGGCGAGCGGCCTGGCACAACGTGTAGTCGCCCTTGCGCGTGAAATACACCTCGATCTCGCGCCCCACGTAGGGGCCGGGGCCGCGCATCGCCTCGCACAGGGCCGGCGGCAGAAAGGCAGGCGTGGCGTTGCGCCACTCGCGCCGCAGCATCTCGACGAACAGCGGATTGGCCGCTTCGATCGCGCCGTTGGGGCCGGCCAGCGCCGCCGCGCGCGGTGCGCCTGACAGCGCATGCAGGTCGAGCGCGCGGGTCCGGTTCAGGTCCAGCGCGCACAGCAGGTGCGACCATGCGGCCGACAGCCGTGCCGACTCGTGCGGCCCAAAGCCGGTCCGGGTGCCGCGGTACAGGACGATCCAGCGCAGGTGGCTTGGCACGGCCGCCGGTTCGCCGAGCAGCAGCAGGTGGCGGATGTCGTGGCGGCGCACGAAGCGCTTGACTTGCGCATCGTGCGCGCTGTAGTCGGCCTGCGTGTCCACGTTCGCCACCACGCCCGGCGCCTGCAGGAAGCGCCGTGTGGTGGGATCGGCGGCAGAGACGGCGGCATACTCGCCAACGATCGCCGCGTCGCGGTTGTAGATGGCGCAGCTGCCGATCGTCAGCCGGTCCGCGCCGGTTTCGCCGAAGCCGAATACGGCGCCGTCGAAATCGATCCACTCGCGCAGCTGCTCGAGCGCGCAGTCCGCGAACTGCTCGACCGGCGTGGTCGAGGCGATGCGGTAAAGGCGGGACAGCTCGGCGACAAATGGCTCCATACGCGTGGCGGCCGGATCGGTGACTGGGATGGGCGTATTGTAGCGCGTAAATACCGAACCGCCGCCGCGCCCTGCCGGCTCGCGCTAACGCCTGGTCGTAGGGTGGGCACTTGTGCCCACGCGCCATGTACGTGATGCGTGCATACGGCGTGGGCTCGAGAGCCCACCCTACGGATTCAAGCGTTCGCCGCCAACTCTACTTGACCCGCTGCTTTTCCAGCTTGCGCGCCAGCGTACGCCGGTGCATGCCCAGGCGCCGCGCGGTCTCCGAGATGTTGAAGTCGGTCTCGGCCAGCACCGCGTGAATGCGCTCCCACTCCAGCGTCTTGATCGAGGTGGAGCGGTTGGTCACCTCGACCTCGGCACTGCCGGCGACGTGGCCGAAGGCGGCCTCGATGTCGTCGGTGTTGGACGGCTTGGCCAGGTACTGCACCGCGCCCAGCTTGATCGCCTCCACCGCCGTGCCGATACTGGCAAAGCCGGTCAGCACCACGATCAGCATGTCCGGATCGTGCTGGTGCAGCATCTGCACGCACGTCAGCCCGGACGTGTTCCCCTTGAGCTTGAGGTCCACCACCGCGTAGCCCGGCGAATGCGCGGCCAGCAGCTCGGCCGCCTCGTCGTGGCCGGATGCGACGATCACCTTGTACTCGCGGCGCTCGAACGAGCGCGCGAGCGTCCGGGCGAACGCCTCGTCGTCTTCGATGATCAGGAGCAGGCGTTCACTGGACATCGGCGCGCTCCTGTTCCAGGGCGATGGCCGACAGCGGCAAGGTCAGCCTGACCTCGGCGCCGCCTTCCGGCCGGTTCGAGGCCGACACCGAACCACCCAGCGTGCGCGCCACGTTCACCACGAGGAACAGGCCCAGTCCGCCGCCGGGCCGGCCCTTGCTCGATTGGTAGGGCTTGCCGAAGTGGGCCAGCATCGCCGGCGCAAAGCCGGGCCCGGCATCGCTGACCGCGAGCTTGAGCACGCCCTCTTCCACGCAAGCGTCCAGTCCCACCCATTCGGGCGAGGCCTCCAGCGCGTTGTCCAGCACGTTGTCGATCATCTGCTTGAGCGCCGAGTCGAACACCACGCGCACGTCGTCCGCGATGCGGTTGTCGTAGGTGAATCCATGCACCGGCCGGCTCGCCTTCCAGTCGTCCACCAGCTGGTCGAGGAAGGTACGGATCGTGGTGCGCGCCGCCGACTCGCCGCGCGTCTCGCCGGCCGCCAGCAGCACGCTGCTGACGATGCTCTTGCAGCGCTTGAGCTGGGTCTGCATCTCGCCGATCTCTTCGAGCAGCTCCGGATTCTTTTTAAACTCGGGCATGCGCTTCCAGTCGCCCAGGATGACCGACAGCGTGGCAAGCGGCGTGCCCAGCTCGTGGGCCGCGCCCGATGCCAGCAGGCCCATGCGCACGATGTGGTCTTCCTCGGCCGCGCGCTGGCGCAGGTCCGCCAGCTGGGCCGCCTTGGTGCGCAGGGTATTGCTGATGCGCGAAACGAAGATCACCAGCAGCGCGGCATTGAGCGCAAAGCACACCAGCAGGCCCTGCACGTACAGGCTGCCGATGCCGCGCGCATGGTCGAACGGCAGCGCCAGGGGCCGCGCAAACACGGCCAGGCCCGCCAGGCAAGCGAGCGTGATGCCGACGATGGTCCAGGTGGACCACGCCTCCAGCAGCACGGCCGAGATGATCACCTGCAGCAGGTACAGGAAGGCAAACGGGTTGGTGGTGCCGCCCGACAGGTACAACTGCAGCGTGAACATGCCCACGTCCACCAGCAGCGCGAGGAACAGCTCGCGGTTGGTGACCGGCCGGCGCTCGTGCCAGCGCAGGTGGCTGGCGATGTTGAACGCGATCAGGCAGGCCAGCACCTGCAGCATTTGCACCAGCGGCAGCTTGACGTGGAAGACGAGGATGGCACCGGCTATGGTCGTGACCTGGCCGACCACCGCGATCCAGCGCAGCTCGATCAGCTGCAGCATGTTGGTGTGGCCTGCCGCGTATTCGACGTTGGCGGCAAGTGCCGACGGCTCTGCGGCCGCGATTGGCTTTTCTAAAACGGGTGTCTCTTTCCGCATCATCCTTAACCTGGCAATCGCCCGTCGGTGCGCGGATTGCTGTCCGCCCGACGGGTCAATGTTCCCGACTTGCGCCGCCGCGCGCCGCCCACCACCACGCGCCGGCGACCATCAGGGCCAGCGCATACCAGGTGAAGGCGTAAACCAGGTGACTGTTATGGAAGGAGATCACGGTCAGGCCGCCAACCGGATGGTCCGGCGCGCCTGCCGGGTCCTGGTCTTTGGCCGCGTCGACGAAGTATGGTGCGACATTGTACAGCCCCCGCGCTTTTGCGATGGCCTGTACGTCCCGCGAGTGCCAGCGGTTGCGGGCCGGATCGTTCTCGCGCAGGAAGCCGCCCTTGGGCTCGGTGATCCGCACCAGCCCGACGATGTCGGCGCCCGGCGCACCGGAGAAGCGCGCGCACTGGTGCGCAGCGTCAGCGGCGCGGGCCGGATAGTGTGCGGGTCCGCCCTGCTCGACCGGCACGAAGCCGCGATTGACCAGCACGATGTAGCCGTCACTGGTGCACAGCGGCGTCATCAGCCAGTAGCCGCTGCCCAGGTCGGACACGGCCTGCACGGGGGTGGTGAATTCGTAGAAATAGTGACCGGCCAGGCGAACGCGCCGGTACTCGTCGGAAGCTGCAGAAAGTTGGCCCCAGCGCGCCGGAGGGGGTGGCGCGCCAGGGGCCGAGTGCACGCGTGACTCTACGCGCTCGATGAGGGCCAGTTTCCATTGCAGGCGTTGCACCTGCCAGGTTCCCAGCCCCGCAAACAGGACGATCAGCAGCAGCGCGGCAGCGCGCAGGAGAAAGCCGCGCATGGGGCGCGCCGCTGGCTGATCGTTGGCCATCATGGCATGTTGTGCATGGCCTGGCCGGCGTCCATGGTCGGCATCATGTTGGCGTTCATGTGGTACATGACCCACAGCGAACCGGACAGCACGATGACCAGCAGGATCGCGGTCAGGATCAGCGCCATCATGTTCCAGCCGCCCTCGGACTTCGAGTTCATGTGCAGGAAGTAGATCATGTGCACGACCACCTGGACCGCGGCAAAGCCGAGGATCACGACCTTGGTGGTGGCGGGCGGCACAACATGGCCCATCACCAGCCAGAACGGGATGGCGGTCAGGATCACCGACAGGATGAAGCCGATCGTGTAGTCCTTCAGGCTGCCGTGGGCTTCGAGGTGATCGTCATGGCCGTGGTGGCCGTGTGCGTGGTGATGATCGCTCATGGCAATACTCCCATCAGGTAGACATAGGTGAACACGCCGATCCAGACGACGTCCAGGAAGTGCCAGAACATCGACAGGCAGGCCAGGCGGCGATAGTTTTCCGGGGTGATCCCGTGCTTACCAAGCTGGAACAGCAGCGTCACCAGCCACACGATACCGAAGGTCACGTGCAGGCCGTGGGTGCCCACCAGCGAGAAGAACGAGGTCAGGAAGCCCGAGCGCCACGGGCCTGCGCCTTCGTGGATCAGGGTGGCGAACTCGGTCAGCTCCAGGCCCAGGAAGCAGGCGCCGAAGATGCCGGTGACGACCAGCCACAGCTGGGTGGCCTTCACGTTCTTCTTCTGCGCCGACAGCATCGCGAAACCGTAGGTGATCGACGACACCAGCAGGAACGCGGTGTTCAGCGCCACGATCGGCAGCTCGAACAGCTCGGCGCCGGTCGGGCCGCCCGCATAGTTGCGGCCCAGCACGGCGTAACCCACGAACAGGCAGGCGAAGATGAGGCAGTCGCTCATCAGGTAGATCCAGAAGCCCAGCAGCGTGCCGTTCTCCGGATGATGCTCGCGCACGAAGTAGCGCGAGCTGTTGTCGGCGGCTACGCCGCCAGCAGTTGCGTTAATTTCAGACATGGCTTTCCAGCAGTGCGGTACGTGCGTTTTCCGTGCGAACAACCTGGTCCGCCTGGATGTAGTAATCGCGTTTGTAATCGAAGGTGTGCTTGATGATGGCGGCCATCATCGCGAGGAACGACAGGCCAACCAGCAGCCACATGTGCCAGATGACGCCGAAGCCCAACACCGCCGAGATCGCTGCGATGCCGAAGCCGGCCCAGGTGTTCTTGGGCATGTGGATCGCCACGAAATCCTTCAGCGGACGCTGGTAGCCGTTCTTCTTCATGTCGGCCCAGGTGTCGTTGTCATGCACCACCGGGGTGAACGCGAAGTTGTAGTCCGGCGGCGGCGACGAGGTCGACCATTCCAGCGTACGGCCATCCCACGGGTCGCCGGTCACGTCGCGCAGTTCCTTGCGCTTGAGGACCGAGACCAGGATCTGCATGACCAGGCAGCCGATGCCGGCGGCGATCATCAGGGTGCCGAACAGCGAGATGCGGAACAGCCACTGGTCGTCCATGTTATCGAAGTGCGACATGCGACGGGTATAGCCCATGAAGCCCAGGATGTACGGCGGCGTGAAGGCGACCCAGAAGCCGATCGACCACAGCCAGAAGGAGCGCACGCCCCAGGTACGGTCCAGCTTGTAGCCGAACATCTTCGGCCACCAGTAGTTCACACCAGCGAACAGGCCGAACAGCACGCCGCCGATGATCACGTTGTGGAAGTGCGCGATCAGGAACAGCGAGTTGTGCAGCACGAAGTCGGCCGGAGGCACTGCCAGCATCACGCCGGTCAGGCCGCCGATGATGAAGGTGATCATGAACGCGATGGTCCACATCATCGGCAGTTCATAGCGGATGCGGCCCTTGTACATGGTGAACAGCCAGTTGAAGATCTTCGCGCCGGTCGGGATCGAGATGATCATCGTCGAGATGCCGAAGAACGAGTTGACCGATGCGCCCGAACCCATGGTGAAGAAGTGGTGCAGCCACACCAGGTACGACAGGATCATGATCACGCAGGTCGCGTACACCATCGAGGTGTAGCCGAACAGGCGCTTCCCGCAGAAGGTCGAGACGACTTCCGAGAAGATGCCGAAGGCCGGCAGGATCAGGATGTACACCTCGGGGTGGCCCCAGATCCAGATCAGGTTCACGTACATCATCGCGTTGCCGCCCAGCTCATTGGTGAAATAGTGGGCGTTAAACAGGCGGTCCACGCCGAGCATCGCCAGCGCGGCGGTCAGCACCGGGAAGGTGATGACGATCAGGATGTTGGTGCACAGGGCGGTCCAGGTGAACACCGGCATCTTCATCAGGTCCATGCCGGGGGCACGCATCTTGACGATGGTGACGATCAGGTTCACGCCGGACAACAGCGTGCCGACACCGGCAATCTGTAGTGACCAGATGTAGTAGTCCACCCCGACGTCAGGCGAGGCCAGGATGCCCGACAGCGGCGGGTAGGCCAGCCAGCCGGTGCGCGCGAATTCGCCCACGAACAGCGAGGCCATCACCAGGATGGCGCCGAAAGTGGTCATCCAGAACGAGAAGTTGTTCAGGAACGGGAACGCCACGTCGCGCGCGCCGATCTGCAGCGGCACCACGTAGTTCATCAGGCCGGTCACCAGCGGCATCGCCACGAAGAAGATCATGATCACGCCGTGGGCGGTGAAGACCTGGTCGTAGTGGTGCGGCGGCAGGAAGCCGTGGGCGTCGCCGAACGAGAATGCCTGCTGCGCGCGCATCATCAGCGCGTCGGCAAAGCCGCGCAGGAACATCACGAGGCCCAGCACCATGTACATGATGCCGATCTTTTTGTGGTCGATCGAGGTGATCCAGTCGCGCCACAGCGGACCCCACAGTTTGAATTTGGTGAGCGCGCCGAGCACGGCAAGGCCACCCAGGGCAACCATGATAAAGGTGCCCAGCAGGATCGGCTCGTGGTAGGGAATCGCTTCCCAGCTCAGCCGACCGAAAATCAGCTTGGTCAAGTCAAAGTCTTGCATGGTTACTTCACAGAGGTTTTGTCAGGTGTCGTGCAGATCTCGGCCTGGGCTACCTTCTCCCCGGCTTCCTTGTGCGACTCTTTGGTGGCAGCTTCTTGCTGGCGGCGCGCGTCGTCGGCCATCTGGCGGTTCAGGCAGACGGTGCCGGCCGCAACGCACTGGTTCAGCACGGCGTTGTACAGGCCGTCTTCCACTTGCGCGTACGAGCGCACCGCTTCCTTCACGCTCGGCTTGGCCAGCTGCAGGTAGTCCGCGCGGTTCAGGTTGCCCGAACCGGCCTTCTTCTGCGCGATCCACTGGTCGAAATCGGCCTGCGGGACGCCACGGTAGGAGAAGATCATGTCCGAGAAGCCGGCGCCGCTGTAGTTGGCCGACAGGCCGCGCGAGACCACCGGCTTGTTCTGCACCGCGTTCAGCTCGGTCTGCATGCCCGGCATTGCGTACACCATGCCGGCCAGTTCCGGCACGTAGAACGCGTTCATGACCGTCGTCGCGGTGATCTTGAAGCGCACCGGCTGGTCCACCGGCAGCACCAGTTCATTGACCGTCGCGATGCCCTGCTCCGGATAGATGAACAGCCACTTCCAGTCCATCGCCACGACCTGCACCGTCAGCGGCTTGGTCGATGCGGCGATCGGGCGGTGTGCGTCGAGCCGTTCGAGCGGACGGTAGGGGTCGAGCTTGTGGGTGCTGATCCAGGTGATCAGGCCCAGCGCGATGATGATGAGCAGCGGGGCACCCCAGATGACCAGTTCCAGCTTGGTCGAGTGGTCCCAGTCGGGCTCGTACTTCGCACTGGTATTGCCTTTTCGATAACGCCAAGCGAAAAGGACAATCAGGAACATCACGGGGACGATAATCAACAGCATCAGCAGCACCGACACGGTGATCAGGTCTGCCTGCTGTTTAGCAATGTCACCGGAAGGGTTCAGCACCACGGTGTTGCAGCCCGCAAGAGCGAGCAACAACGGGGTCAGAACCAGTCCGCGACGGACGGTCAATGGAATCATGCTTGTATAGGACGTTACATGGGAATGAGAACATGCTACTGTACTGCCAACGGCCCGGGCTGCACATTGGACGTTTTGTCTCACCCTTTGTCACACAGCATCACTTTCGGGGTGAAACCTCGGGCTGTAAAACAAGTAAATATGGAGACGAAGATATGCAAAGCACGACGCAATACGGCGGTGCAGGTGCCGCTCCCATTACCCATCCCTGCAGCGGCGCCCGCAACATCAATGCGCGCGACGCCGAGATCCACCCCGGCGAAATCGCCATCGGCGTGGTGATCGGGCGGGCCTCCGAATACTTCGACTTCTTCGTCTACGCCATCGCCTCGGCGCTCGTGTTCCCGGCGGTGTTTTTCCCGTTTGCCGACCGGCTCGACGGCACCCTGTACGCGTTCACGATCTTCGCGCTGGCCTTCATCGCGCGCCCGATCGGCACCGTGATCTTCATGGCAATCCAGCAAAAGTTCAGCCGCGAGATCAAGCTGACCATCGCCCTGTTCCTGCTGGGCACCGCGACTGCTGGAATTGCATTCCTGCCAACTTACGCCAGCCTGGGGACCACCGCCATCGTGCTGCTCGCGCTGCTGCGCATCGGCCAGGGCGTCGCCCAGGGCGGTTCGTGGGACGGCCTGCCGTCGCTGCTCGCGCTCAATGCGCCGGAAAACAAGCGGGGATGGTACGCGATGCTGGGGCAGCTTGGCGCACCGGTGGGATTTTTGA
This sequence comes from Massilia agilis, assembly GCF_024756255.1. GTDB lineage: Bacteria > Pseudomonadota > Gammaproteobacteria > Burkholderiales > Burkholderiaceae_D > Telluria > Telluria agilis. The sequence continues at coordinate 130,451 of NZ_JANUHB010000001.1, forward strand.
TCGCAGCCGGTCTTTTTTCCTACCTGCTGACCAACCTGTCTTCCGAGGACTTCCTGGTCTGGGGCTGGCGCTACCCGTTCTATGTGGCGTTTGCCATCAACGTGGTGGCGCTGTTCGCTCGGCTGCGGCTGGTCTCGACGACCGAGTACTCGCGCCTGCTGGACGCGCACGAGCTCGACCCGGCCCCGGTGCTGGAACTGACCCGTGAGCAAGGCAGCAATGTTGCCATCGGCGCCATGGCGGCGCTCGCCAGCTACGCCCTGTTCCACCTGGTCACCGTGTTCCCGCTGTCGTGGATCCAGCTCTACGACACGCGCCCGACCGCCGAATTCCTGCAACTGCAGATGTGGGGCGCGGGCGTGGCGGCGGTCGGCATCCTGGCGTCGGGCCTGATTGCCGACAAGCTGGGGCGCCGCACCACGCTCGGCACAACGGCGGCACTGATCGCGGTGTTCTCGGCCTTTGTGCCGACGCTGATCGACGGTGGCGAAAGCGGCCAGGACATCTTCATCCTGGTGGGCTTTGGACTGCTCGGCCTGTCGTACGGCCAGGCCGCCGGCGCGGTGACGGCCCAGTTCCAGCGCAAGTACCGCTACACCGGCGCCGCGCTCACATCGGACCTGGCATGGCTGGTGGGTGCCGCGTTCGCGCCGCTGGTCGCGCTGGGGCTGTCGGCCAACTTTGGCCTGGGCTACGTCAGCCTGTACCTGCTGTCCGGCGCGGTCGGCTCGCTGGCGGCGCTGAGCCTGAACCGGGCGCTCGAGATCCGCGACTAAGCGCGGCTTTTGTAGGGTGGGCAGATTTCTGCCCACGCGTTCAGCACACGCATGCGTGGCCGCGGTGCGGGCAGCCCCCGCACCGCCGAGCCGAATTTTCGCGCCCCCGCGCCGGTCCAAAGGACACGGTACGGAGACCAACCATGGCGCAGCAAACCTTTGTCACCATCCCCACCGGCGCGGCCGTCATGGAAGGCATGCTCGAAGTGCCCGACAACGCCACCGGCATCGTCCTGTTCGCCCACGGCTCGGGCAGCAGCCGCCTGAGCCCGCGCAACAACTACGTCGCCGGCGAGCTGCGCAAGGCCGGCATCGCCACCCTGCTGCTCGACCTGCTCACGCCGCAGGAAGACCTGGCAGCGGAAAACCGTTTCGACATCGCCCTGCTCACCGGCCGCCTGGACGACGCCGCGAGCTGGCTCGCGGCCAACCAGGAGGTCGGGCACCTGCTGATCGGCCTGTTCGGCGCCAGCACCGGCGCGGCGGCGGCCCTGCGGCTGGCAGCGGCCCGGCCGGATGCGGTGGCGTGCGTCGTGTCGCGTGGCGGGCGGCCCGACCTGGCCGGGACCGACGCCTTGCGCAAGGTGCGCTCGCCCACCCTGCTGATCGTGGGCGGCGACGACAGCCTCGTCATCGACCTGAACCGCCGCGCGCTGGCCGCAATGACCTGCGAAAAGGAGCTGGTCATCGTGCCCGGGGCAACCCACCTGTTCGAGGAGCGCGGCACGCTGGAAGAGGTGGCGCGCCTGGCCACGGACTGGTTCCGCAGCCACTGCCCGGCCGGGTGACCGATGGACGCCGCACGGCCCCTGCGGCTCGTGTTCGGCGGCGACGCCATGCTCGGCCGGCTGGTGGGCGAGGCGATCTCCCGCTTCGGCCACGGCTACCCGCTTGGCCCACTGGCGGCCACGCTGGCAGGTAGCGACCTGGCCATCGTCAACCTCGAATGCGCGATCACCGCGTCCACCACGCCCTGGCCCGGTGAGCCCAAGGCCTTCTATTTCGGCGCCCCGCCCGCGGCCGTGCTGTCGCTGGCCGAGGCCGGCATCGATCTTGTCAGCCTGGCCAACAACCACGCCCTCGACTTTGGCGTGCAAGGGCTGCGCGACACCCTCCAGGCGCTGGACGCGCACGGCATTACGCACGCCGGTGCCGGCGAAAACCTCGCTGGCGCGCTGCGCCCCGCCCTGCTGGAACGCGCCGGCATCCGCTTCGGCATGGCGGCGTTCTGCGACCACCAGAGCGATTTCGCCGCCGCCCACGACCGCCCCGGCATCGCCTGGATCGACCTGGAGGACGAAGCGCGCGCCGCGGATGACCTGCGCGCCGCGCTCACCACGCTGGTGGAGGCCGGCACGGACTGGCCGGTGCTGTCGCTGCACTGGGGCCCGAACATGGTGTGGCGGCCGTCGCCACGCTTCCGGCGCCTGGCCCACGCCGCCATCGACATGGGCTGGAAGATCGTGTTCGGCCACAGCGCCCACGTGTTCCAGGGCGTGGAGTGGCGCGCCGGCTGCCCGATCATCTACGCGGCGGGCGACCTGGTGGACGACTACTACGTGGACGCCGGCTTTCGCAATGACCACCAGCTGCTGTTCGAGCTGGACCTCGACGCCCGGCGGGTGCTGAAGCTGGCGATGCGGCCGCTGTTCATCGAGGACTGCCGCACCGCGCCAGCCCACGTGGCGGCGCGCGACTGGATCATCGAGCGCATGCGTGCGCTGTGCCGCGAACTGGGCACACGCACCGGGGTCGAAGGCGAGCTGCTAACCTCGCTCCCGCAATAGCATCGTCAGCCTGGCCAAGTCCACCGGCTTGGTCAGGTGGTAGTCGAACCCGCTGGCGCTGGTGGCGCGGCGGTCGGCGTCCTGGCCCCATCCGGTGAGTGCAATGAGCAGCGGCTCGCCCAGCGCCGGGTCGTGCTGCATGCGGCGCGCCACCTCATAGCCGTCCATGCCCGGCATCCCCAGGTCCAGCAGCACGGCGCGCGGCGCAAATGTCTGGGCGCGCGCGAGCGCGGCCGGCCCGTCGTAGGTCACGCCAACGGTCGCGCCCTCTTCCTCGAGCAGCATCGCCAGCGAGTCGGCAGCGTCGCGATTGTCGTCCACGATCAGCACGCGCAGCCCGGCCAGCGGCGCGTGCTCCTTACCGGCGCCCTCGCCCGTGGCGACCGCCTCCGGTTTCGCGGCGACTGGCAGGCGCACGGTGAACTCGCTGCCGCGCCCCGGCCCGTCGCTTGCCACTGCCACCGAGCCGCCGTGCATCTCGACCAGGCTGCGCGCCATGGTCAGCCCGATACCGAGCCCGCCCATGCCGCGTGCGCCTTCACGCTGCACCTGCGCGAACAGCTCGAACACGCGCGGCAGCTGGTCCGGCGCAATGCCGATGCCGGTATCGCGCACTGCCACCACGACCTGGTCGCCGGCGCGGCACGCGGCCAGCGCGATCGCGCCGCCCGGGTCGGTGTAGCGCGCCGCGTTGTTGAGCAGGTTGGCGAACGCCTGCACCAGCCGCACCTTGTCCGCCATGAGCGTGACCGGCTCCGGCGGCAACGACACCGCCAGCCGGTGCCGTCCCTGGTCGATCGCCGGCTGGCTGATCTCGAGCGCGCCGCGCACCACCTCGTCCAGCGTCACCGGCGCCAGCTGCAGTTCCAGCTTGCCGCGCGTGATGCGCGACACCTCCATCAAATCGTCCACCAGCCGCACGATGTGCTTGACCTGGCGCTCGACCATCCCGATCAGGCGATCCGCCCGGCGCCGCCCGTCCGGGCGCCCGAGCAGGTGCACGGCGTTGCTGATCGGTGCGAGCGGGTTGCGCAGCTCGTGGGCCAGCGTGGCCAGGAACTCGTCCTTGCGCCGGTCGGCGGCGCGCAGCGCCCGCTCCGCCTGCACCGCGTCGGTGATGTCGATGGCGATGCCGACCAGTCCCCGATAATCACCACTGCCGCCGTACCAGGGCACCGAGTGCGACTCGAACCAGCGCCAGTCGCCGGCTGCGCTGCGAAAGCGCATGCGCTGCTGGCACTGTACCTGCTCGCGGATCGCCTTGCCCACGGCCCGGGTGATCGGCGCCACGTCGTCCGGATGCAGCAGGGCCAGCCAGCCCGTGCCGAGCATCGCCTCGGTATCGCACCCGGTGACGTTGGCGAAGCGCTGGTTCAGGAAGACCGCAGCGCCATTGGCGTCGAACTGGTAGATCAGCGCCGGCGAGCCGTCGGCCAGCGCGCGGAACCGCTCCTCGCTCGCGCGCAGCGCTGTTTCGGTCTCCTTCTGCTTGGTGATGTCAAGGATGAATTCGACGCATTTCGACTGCTTGCCGCTGCCCGACAGCCTGGTTGGCGCGAACAGCCCCCACCAGCGCGTGCCGTCCTTGCGCACCATTTGCTTGACGTAGGGCGCGGTGCGGCCCGTCTCCTGGAGCTCAGCCGCGGCGGCGCGCGTGACGGCGCAAAACTCGGCGGGCGTGAGCGTGGCCCAGTTCACCGCCTGCACCAGTTCCTGCTCGCTGTAGCCGCTCATCCGCTGGAAGCCACGGTTGGCCGCCAGTACCTTGCCATCGAGCCGGAAGAACAGCACCCCGACCGTATCGATGCCCATGGCCGCCGCCAGCAGCGCGTGCTGCTCGCGCGCGTCGCGCCCGGCCTGGCTGATCTGTTCGCCCTGCTCGCGCAGCAGCGCGTTGCTGCGCCCCAGTTCGCGCGTGCGCTCGGCGGCCTGGCGTTCCACCGCGACGCGCGCCGTGTCGGCCTGGTCGCGCGCCGTGACCAGCTGGTGCGCCGCCGAGGCGAAGCTGGCAACGCTTTGCAGCAGGCGCGCGTCTTCCGGGTCGAAGTGCCGGTCCGGCGAATGCGCGATCGCCCATACCGTGCCGACCACCTGGCTGCCGGCCGTCCACGGCGCCAGCAGCGTCTCGTGCATGCGCGGCTGCACGCCACGCAGGCGCGGGAAGACCAGCCCGGGGTCGCGGAACAGCATGACCCCGTTGCGCTCGATGACCACGCCGCACGGGCTGGTGTCACGCGGGATGGTGCCGCCCAGGTTGGGCGAAAACGCACCGGCCACCGCGCGCCAGCGGAACTGTCCCGCCGCACCATCCGGTTCGAGGATGCTCACGCCAGCCGAGTCGGCGTGGCACAGCGCCAGCACGATCTCGGCCAGCTTGTGCAGCACCCCGTGCGGGTGCGCCGCCATCTCGCTGCCAAGCGCGGCCAGCGCCTGGCTCTCGGCCCGGTAATCGGGAGCGCGCGCGGGCCGCGCCGACAGTTCGCCGGTGATCAGCACGTCCTCGAGTCTGGCGACGGATGCGGTCGCCGTTTGTTCAGCCATGCGCTGGGTAACCGATTGCGTTTTGGGAAATAACCAGTAAGACAAGCGCCCCGCGCGTCGGTTCAGCCGATTTTTGGAACTTTCCCGGCAAAATGCCGACAGCACGATAGCCTGCTGTCCTACTGACGGCACGCGCGCCGGGGGCTAGCATGGTGTCTTCGACGCTCAACGGAGATGCAAAATGTTTTCTCTGAACAAGCTTAGCCCGACCATCACCGACATGATCCGTTTCGATCACTCGCACGTGATGGTGACCTTCCACCAGTACACCCGGGACAAGCCGGCACGGGTCAAGAAGGCGCTCGCCGAGACCATCTGCGACGCGGTGGACATCCACGCCCGGCTGGAAGAGGAACTCTTCTACCCGGTCATGCGCGGCATTACCAGCGACGAGCACGTGATCGCCAAGAGCCCGTCCGAGCACGACCAGATGCGCAACGTCATCGCCCTGCTGCGCAACACCGAGGCAGACGATCCCGACCACGACCGCCTGATGTTCGAGCTGATGCGACTGGTGATCCACCACGTGGCCGACGAGGAAACCGTGCTGCTGCCGCAGGCCGAGGAGCATCTTGGCCAGGAGCGCCTGTCCGAGCTGGGCGCGCAGATGACGCGCCGGCGGCTCGAGCTGGTTACGCCCAAGGCCGGAAAAATCGCCGCCAACACCGTGCTCGGCTTTGCCGGCAGCACCGCAGCCATCGCGCTGGGCGTGGCCGGCACGCTGTTCGCGGTCAAGAAGTTCGGCCAAAAGCACGCCTGAGCGCCTGCCCTTACGGCCCGGCCGGGGGCAGCATGCGTGCGATGAAGTCCACCGTGCGTTCCCACGCGCGCTGGGACGCCGCGCGCGTCGCGTCCGCGCTGCTGCCGATGAAGGCATGACCGACGCCGGGCAGCAGGATCAGCTCGTCGCTGCCGCCGCGCGCGCGGATCACGCGGTCCAGCGTGGACGCCTGCGACACCGCGAAGAACGTGTCTTCCATCCCGTGCACGATCAGGAACGGCGGCACGCTCGCGTCCACGTAGTTCACCGGGCTGGCCAGGCGCCGCTGCGGGTCGCAATTGGCCGTGCCACAGCCAAGGAAGCTGTTTGCCTGCGGCATGGACCGCAGGGCCAGCAAGTCGTAGGCGCCGTACCAGGCGACGGCTGCGCGCGCGCACGCCGACTCGTCCGACGGTGGCGGCGGCGTCGCCGCGGCGCCGACGGCCGGGTTCGGCCGCACGCCGCTGGCGGGCCGGTCCAGCCCTGCGGCACCGCATGACACCGCCGCCAGTGCCGCCAGGTGGGCACCCGCCCCCGCGCCCCACACCAGCACCTTGGAGCGGTCGATGCCGTAGCTTCCCGCCTTGCTGCGCAGCCAGCGCAGCGCATCCTTCACGTCCTGCACCGGCGCCGGAAAGTTCGCCTGCGGCGCCAGCCGGTAGTCGATCGACGCGACCACGTAGCCGCGCGAGGCGAGCGCCGCCAGTGCCAGCGGCCAGTCGGCAAACGCCCCGTTGGTGCGGCGCGATCCGCCGTGCCAGCCGCCATCGTGCACGAACACCACCAGCGGCCGCGGTGCGGTGGCCGGGGAACCGGGCGGCAGGTACAAGTCGAGCCTGAGCGGGGCGTAGCCCGGATCGGTGGCATAGACCAGCCCCGGCAGCCCGGTCACGCCGCGCGGGAAAGCCGGCCGGCCTTGCGGGTAGCGGTCCTGCTCGGCGGCGGTCGCGGCGATTTGCGGCTGGAACGGTTGCGCCTGGACCAGGCCCGCCACCGCCAGCGCGAGCACGGCGCCAGGCCGCCAAAGATGAGTCGGCATCGCAGCCTCCCTGTGATGGCTGTCGAGCCGATGATAGCCCGGCCGCGCGGCCGGGCTGCGTCCCGTTCCGCGCGTCTACATCCAGCGCAGCACCAGCGGCACCAGCCACGGCGCCAGCAGCGCGGTCAGTGCGCCGTTCAGGCCCATGCCCAGGCCGGCAAAGGCACCAGCCTCGGCATTGACCTGGAACGCGCGTGCCGTCCCGATCCCGTGCGCGGCGACGCCCAGCGCAAAGCCGCGCGCCTCCATCGACCGGATGCGCAGCGCGTTAAAGAGAAAGCGCCCCGTGATGGCGCCAAACACGCCGGTGACGATTACGACCGCCGCCGTCAGCGCCGGCAGGCCGCCGAGGCGCTCGGCCACCGCCATGGCAATCGGCGTGGTGGCCGACTTGGGACCAAGGGTGCGCGCCAGCTGCGGGGTGGCCCCCAGCAGGCGCGCGATCACCACCGACGACACGATAGCGGTAACGCAGCCGGACAGCAGCGCGCACGAAATCGGGATCAGCGAGCGGCGCATGCGCGGGAACAGCCGCGCCAGCGGCACCGCCAGCGCCACCGTGGCCGGTCCCAGCAGGAAGTGCACGAACTGGGCGCCCGCGAAATAGCGCTGGTAGGACATGCCGGACCCGGCCAGCACCAGCGCGATCAGGGCCACCGCGATGGCGACCGGGTTGGCCAGCGGCGAAAACCTGGCCCGCACGAAAATGGCGTGGGCGACCACGTAGGCGCACAGCGTGAGCGTCAGGCCCAGCAGCGGCGAGGCCGACAAGTACACCCAGAACGAAGTGATCTCGCTAAACATCGCCCTGCTCCTTGCCTACTCGGCTCAGGGCCTGCATCACGAATGCGGTCACGCCCAGGGTCAGCAGCGTGCTGCCCACCAGCGCGGCCCCGATGGCGAGCCATTGTCCGCGCCCGCTCGCCGCCGCCACCACGATGCCGACGCCCGCAGGCACGAACAGCAGGGACAGGTGGCGCAGCAGCTCCGAGGCGGTCGGTTCAAGCAGCTCCTGCAGGCGCGGCCACGCCAGCAGCGCCGCAAACAGCAGCAGCATGCCGATCACCGGACCCGGGATCGGCACCCCGGTGAGGAAGGCGACGCCCTCGCCGAGGCATTGGAAGATGAGGATGATGGCAAAAGCCGCGATCATGCTGGTCCTTCGAAACGCAAATAGTGAGACTGGCGCCTATTGTATAGGTTGGCGAACAAGGCGCTGGCCAGCTCATTCGCCAAACACCTCCACCACCAATGCCCGCAGCCACTGGTTGCCCGGATCCTGGTTGAAGCGCCGGTGCCAGAACAGATTGGTTTGCAGCTGTGGCAACGCCAGCGGCGGCGTGATCCAGGTAAGCCCGAACGGCACCGCCGCGCGCTCGGCGAGCTTGAGCGGCACCGTGACCACCAGTTCGCCCGTGCTCACGATGTACGGCACGGCGGTGAAATGCGGCACGCGAAAGCGCGAATTGCCGCCCACGCCCGCCTGTTCCAGCAACTGGTTGATGCGGTCGTAAGGCGCGTGCGTCGCGTCCACCAGCAAGTGCTCGGCCGCGACAAAGCGCGCCAGCGTCACCTTGCCGCGCCCGAGCGCATGCCCCTTGCGGAACATGCTCACGTACGGCTGGCGAAACAGCAGCCGCTGGAACAGCGCCTCCGAGATGCCGTCGAACGGCCCGACCGCCAGGTCCACCCGGCCGGTCTCGAGCTCCTCCTTGAGCGCGATGCTGCCCGCGCGCACGGAACTGAGCTGCACGCGCGGCGCCAGCGCCCGGCACCGCTCGATCAGCGCGGGCATGAAGTGCACCTCGCCCACGTCCGTCATCGCCAGCACGAAGCGGCGCTCGCTGGTGGCCGGGTCGAACTGGCTGCGCTGGTTCAGCGCCAGCGCCACCTGCGCCATGGCCGCGCCGACGGGGCCGGCGACCTGCTCCGCGAATGGCGTGGGCTGCATGCCCTGCGCCGTGCGCACGAACAGTTCGTCGTTGAACACGCGGCGCAGGCGCGCCAGCGCATTGCTCACCGCCGACTGGGTCAGCCCAAGGCGCTTGGCGGCGGCCGAGATCTGGCGCTCGCGGTACACCTCCTGGAAGACGGCAAGCAGGTTCAGGTCGATATTGTTTGGCTCGATCATAAAGACGGGTCAGTCAGGCGCTGGCTGAACGCGTGGGCGGAAACCCGCCCACCCTACGTGCGCATCGCGTAGGGTGGGCGTTCGGCTGGGCACTGCCCAGCCTCACCCTGCCCACGCGTCCAACGATATTTCGCAAATCAATAGTGTACATTTTGCCATTCATGTCGTAAATCAATCCCGTTTGCCGTAGAGTGTCCGCAAATACTCAAATTTGGAGGAGACCGCCATGACCCAGCCCCAGGACGGCTACCAGTCCGGCTTTGGCAACGAATTTGCCACCGAAGCCCTGCCCGGCGCCCTGCCGCAGCACCGCAACTCGCCGCAGCGCGTGGCTTACGGCCTGTACGCCGAGCAAATCTCCGGCACCGCCTTCACCGCCCCACGCGCGCACAACCGCCGCACCTGGATGTACCGCATCCGCCCCGGCGCGCTGCACGGCCAGTTCAGCCGCATGCCCAACGGCCGCATGGTCAGCCACTTCGGCCAGGTGCCGGTGCCGCCCAGCCAGATGCGCTGGTCCCCGCTGCCGATGCCGGACGCGCCCACCGACTTCGTCGAAGGCCTGGTCACCATGGCCGGCAACGGCTCGCCGGAAAGCCAGTCTGGCTGTGCGATCCACCTGTACGCCGCCAACAAGCCGATGACGGACCGATTCTTTTACTCCGCCGACGGCGAACTGCTGATCGTGCCGCAACTGGGCCGGCTGTCGATTGCCACGGAACTTGGCCTGGTCGAGGTCGGGCCGCACGAGATCGCGGTGATCCCGCGTGGCCTGCGCTTCCAGGTAGCGCTGCCCGATGGCCAGGCGCGCGGCTACATCTGCGAGAACTTTGGCGCCCTGCTGCGCCTGCCGGACCTGGGCGTCATTGGCAGCAACGGACTGGCCAACCCGCGCGACTTCCTCACGCCGGTGGCACGCTACGAGGACCGCGAGGGCGAGTTCGAGCTGGTGGCCAAGTTCTGCGGCAACCTGTGGCGCGCCCCGATCGGGCACTCGCCGCTCGACGTGGTGGCCTGGCACGGCAACTACGCGCCGTACAAGTACGACCTGCGCCACTTCAACACCATCGGCTCGATCAGCTACGACCACCCGGACCCGTCGATCTTCCTGGTGCTGCAGGCGCCTTCCGACACGCCGGGCGTGGACACGATCGACTTCGTGATCTTCCCGCCGCGCTGGCTGGCGGGCGAAGACACCTTCCGCCCGCCCTGGTTCCACCGCAATGTCGCCAGCGAGTTCATGGGCCTGATCCACGGCGAGTACGACGCCAAGGCCGAAGGCTTCGTGCCCGGCGGCGCGAGCCTGCACAACTGCATGAGCGGCCACGGCCCCGACGCCGCCACCTTCGACAAGGCCAGCGCGGCCGACACCACGCGCCCGCATAAGGTGGCCGACACGATGGCCTTCATGTTCGAGACGCGCCACGTGATCCAGCCTACCGAGTACGCGCTGACCTCGCCGCAGCTGCAGCGTGACTACGCGGACTGCTGGGCCGGCATCCGCAAGAATTTCCGCCTGGAGCCCTAGCCAGTTGTGTGCCGGGCGGCACGCCGCCCGTGCGATGATGTGCTGCGCGCCATCCCGGCGCAGCGGCCGCCGGCCCGGCAAGCCCGGCACCTTGCGGGGCCATGAGCGACGTCCTGATCATCCTCGGCCTGATCGTGCTGAACGGCATGCTTGCGATGGCCGAGCTGGCCATGGTCTCGGCCCGCCGCCTGCGCCTGGAAAAGCTGTCCGGCGACGGCAGCGTCGGCGCCCGTGCCGCGCTCGAACTGGCGGACAACCCGAGCCGCTACCTGTCCACCATCCAGATCGGCATCACCCTCATCAGCATCTTCAACGGCGCCTACGGCGAGGCCTCGCTGGCCGCGCGCCTGGGGCCGCGCTTTGCCGCCCTTGGCCTGGCCGACCCGTACGCGCACGAGGCGGCGTTGGTGACCGTGGTGGTGGCCATCACCTTTGCCTCGATCCTGTTAGGCGAACTGGTCCCCAAGCGCATCGCGATCCAGTACCCGGAACAGCTGGCCACGCTGGCCGCGCCGCCACTGCGCGCGCTGTCGGCACTGATGGCGCCGCTGGTCAAGGTGCTGACCGCCGCCACCGACTTCCTTTCGCACCTGCTGGGCATCCACCGTCCGCGCGACGAGACGCCGACCGAAGAAGAGATCTCGGGCATGATCCGCGAAGGCAGCCAGGCCGGCGTGCTGGAAAAAATGGAGTACGACATCGTCTCGCGCGCACTAAGGCTGGACGACCGCAACCTGAAGGCCTTGATGACGCCGCGCGTGGACCTGCACCTGCTCGACCTTGGCGACAGCATCGAGACCAACCTCGCGCGCATCGCCGCCTCGCCGTACAGCCGCTATCCGGTGTACCGGGGCGAGCGCTCGCAGATCCTGGGCGTGGTGCACGCGCGCGACCTGTTCTCGCAGGCGATCCGGGCGCGCGCACTCAGCGCGATCGACCTCGGCGCGGCCGTCAAGCCGCTGTTGTATGTACCCGAATCGGTGAGCGTGATGGACGCGTTCGAACTGTTCAAGCAGAACCGCGCCGAGCTCGCGCTGATCGTGGACGAGTACGGCGAGATCCAGGGCATGGTCACGCTGGCGGACATGATGGGCGCACTGGTGGGCGAGGTGCCGGCGGTGACCGGCATGCCCGAACCGGACGCGGTGCAGCGCGAGGACGGCAGCTGGCTGCTCGACGGCGGCATGTCGCTGGAACGGTTCCGCGACCTGTTCGCCACCGATGCGCCCTTTCCGGGCGAGGACGAAGCGCACTACCACACGTTGGCCGGCTTCGTGCTCTACCAGCTCGGCACCATTCCGCGGCCGGGCGAACACTTCGGGTGGGATGACTTCGCGTTCGAGGTGGTCGACATGGACGGCAACCGTATCGACCGCCTGCTGGTCAGGCGCACCGGGCCGGCACACATGCCGCAGGACGGGCAAACGCGCTAGACTGTCGCGACTCGACAATTGGAGAACAAACGATGACCAAGCCTTCGAACGAGCGCCGCACCCTCGTCACCCAGTCCCTCGCCGCAGCGGCCGCCGCTGCGCTGTGCGCCGGCGCTGCCGCCGCCGAGCCGGCCCGGGCCGGTGGCCCGTACAAAGTCGTGATCCAGGTGAGCGACGCCGACCCGCACAAGTGGAACCTCACGCTCAACAACGCCAGGAACGCCGCGGCCGACCTGGGCAAGGACACGGTGATCGAGATCGTGGTGCTCGGCCCCGGCATCGGCATGCTCAAGGCCGGATCGGAAGTGGCCGCGCGCATCACCGAGTCGGCGGCCGCCGGCATCAAGCTGGTGGCCTGCCAGAACACCATGCGCGCGATGCACCTGGAGCCGAAGGACATGCTGCCCGAAGCCGGCTACGTGCCCTCGGGCGTCGGTGAACTGATCCGCCGCCAGCACGAAGGCTACGCCTACCTGCGCTCCTGAGCGGGGTCCGCGTAGGGTGGGCAGGTTCTCCTGCCCACGCGTCCAGCTCAGGCCGGCATCGCCCGCGGCGCGTGCAACACCCCCAGGACAAGTCAAATCCGCGTCACGCCGCCGGCCCCGCCAGCAGCGCCCGTCCGGCCCGACCCGTCAAGGCCGGCGCCCGCACATCCTGCACCAGCCGGAACGTCCCCACCAGCGACAGCAGCGCTTCCGCCTGCTCCTGCATGGCCTGCGCTGCCGCCGCCGCTTCCTCGACCAGTGCGGCGTTTTGCTGGGTCACCGAATCCATCTGCGTGATCGCATGGCTGACCTGGGCGATGCCCGAGCTCTGTTCCTGCCCGGACTGCGCGATCTCGTGCATGATGGCAGAGAATCGCTTCACGCTTTCCACCACCTCTTCCATCGTGCTGCCGGCGGTGTGCACCAGCTTGCTGCCGTTCTCGACCTGGTGCACGGATTCGCCGATCAGCTCCTTGATCTCCTTGGCCGCCGCCGCGCTGCGCTGTGCGAGCGCCCGCACTTCCGACGCCACCACGGCAAAGCCGCGTCCCTGCTCGCCGGCGCGCGCCGCTTCCACCGCCGCGTTCAGCGCCAGGATATTGGTCTGGAACGCGATCCCATCGATCACGCCGATGATGTCCACGATGCGCTTGGCCGAGGCATTGATCGAACCCATGGTCTGCACCACCTCGGCCACCGCATCGCCCCCCTTGAGCGCGACCGCCGATGCGGACGCAGCCATGTCATTGGCCTCGCGTACATAGTCGGCGTTATGGCGCACCGTGACGGTCAGCTCCTCCATCGACGCGGCAGTCTCCTGCAGCGCGCTGGCCTGTTGCTCGGTGCGCGCCGACAGGTCGAGGTTGCCGGCCGCGATTTCGCCAGAGGCGGTGGTGATCGCATCGGTCCCTTCGCGCACCCTGCTCACCAGTTGCGCCAGTCCCTGCTGCATCTTGCGCATCGCGTACATGACGCTGGTGCGGTTATCCTCGTCGTCGATCTCGATGTGCGCCGTCAGGTCGCCCGCTGCGATCGCTGCCGCGACAGCAGCCGCGTAATCGGGCTCGCCGCCCAGGCGCCGCATGATGTCGCGCGCCAGCCAAAACGCGATCGCGCCTCCGGCCACCAGGGCGCAGGCAGCCAGCGCCAGGCTCCATGCCAGCAGGCGGTTGGTCTGCGCCGACAGCGCGGCCTTGCGCTCGCCCACCACCGCGCTTTTCATCTTGATCAGGTCCAGCAGCTCGGCGCGCATCTGGCGCCACAGCGGTGTTTCCTCGGCATTGAGCTTCTGGATGGCGCCAGGCTGGTCGTCCTTGGACATGGCCACCAGCGCGTCCTGCAAAGCGCGCTGGCGCTGGTGCATTTCGCCCAGCTTGGCCAGCGTGCGCGCCATGTCCGCATCGTTCGCCGCAAACCGCCCGGCCTCGTCCAGCGTCTGCCGGAAGCCCTTGCGCGAGTCTTCCAGGTTCTGGTACGCCTTGCGGTTGTCCGGCGCCATGACGATGTTGCGCAGCGCCTGCCCCATTTGCAGTCCCTGCGCATACAGCCCATTACTCGCCGTCAGGACCACCTGGTCCTGGTCGATGAATCGTTCGAACTGGCTGGTCGCGTTGCGCATGCCCCAGATGGCCACGCCGAGTGCAATCGAGAATACGGCGAACACCAGGCCCATGCCCAGCGCGATCTTGCTACGTAACTTCATTGACCACCTTTCATTAGCGAAACGCCGGGCGGCACAGCGCCTCCCGCACCCTCACGTGGAACTCTTGGTAAAAAGAACGCAGATATTACCTGCAGGAAACTAGTATGGACAAGGGGCGGACTTGTATAGTTGCCAACCTGCAACACGGAGCGAGCGGTCGCGTACAGACATACTCTATTGCACGATAGATTATCGTGCGATATACTGAGTGCCATGAACCATCCCGATCAGTGCGAGATTCCCGTGAATAAAGACACCCTCGACATCGACGCCATGCGCGCCGCGGCTGAACAGGCGCGCGGCCTGCTCAAGGTTTTGTCCAATCCCGACCGGCTCCTCCTGCTGTGCCAGCTCACGCAGGGCGAGCAGTGCGTGAGCGACCTCGAACAAGCCCTCGGCATCCAGCAACCCACCCTGTCCCAACAACTGGGCGTGCTGCGCGACGAAGCACTCGTGCAAACCCGGCGCGAGGGCAAGCAGATCTATTACAGCATCACCAGCCGCGAGGCGCAGGCCGTGATGCAGGTCCTCTACGACCTGTATTGCGGCGCCAACCAAGGAGCCAACAAATGAACATCGACTGGACGCACTTTACCCCGCTGGCCTCGCTCGCCGGCGGCCTGCTGATCGGCCTGGCGGCGGCGCTGTTCGTGCTGCTCAACGGCCGCATCGCCGGCATCAGCGGCATCCTGGGCGGCCTGCTCACGCGCCCGGCCGGCGACTCGGCCTGGCGCGTCGCCTTCCTGCTCGGGCTGGTGCTCGCCCCGGCCACCTATGCGCTGTTCCACGCATTGCCCCAGGCGCGCGTCGATGCCGGCACCGGCACGCTGATCGCCGCCGGCCTGCTGGTCGGCCTGGGCACGCGCTACGGCTCCGGCTGCACCAGCGGCCACGGCGTGTGCGGCCTGTCGCGCCTGTCGCCGCGCTCGCTGGTGGCCACCGCCGCCTTCATGCTGGCGGGCTTTGTCACCGTGTTCGTCATTCGCCACGTTTTTTAAGGAACCAGCCATGCAGATCCTGAGCGCATTCATCATCGGCCTTGTCTTTGGCATTGGCCTCATCGTCGGCGGCATGACCGACCCCGGCAAGGTGCAGGGCTTCCTCGACCTTGGCGGCAACTGGGACCCGTCGCTGGCCTTCGTCATGGCCGGCGCCATCGCGGTCGGCACGGTCGCCTTCCGCTTTGCCGGCAAGCGCGAACGCTCGATCCTGGGCGCGGCCATGCGCCTGCCCACCGCCCGCGACATCGACCGCAGGCTGGTGCTCGGCAGCCTGGCCTTCGGGGCCGGCTGGGGCCTGGCCGGCTACTGCCCGGGCCCGGCGCTCGCTTCGGTCACGCTGGGCGCGAAACCTGCGATCTTCGTGATCGCGATGATCGCCGGCATGGCGCTGTTCGAAGTGCTCGAGCGGCTGCCGCGCGCCGGCCGCGCAGCGACCCGGTCATGATCGCCCTCGTCCTCGGCCTGGTCGTCGGCATCATCCTCGCGCTCACCGGCGCGGGCGGCGGCATCCTGGCCGTCCCGCTGCTGGTGTTCGGGGCGCACATCGCGCTGGTGCAGGCCGCCCCGATCGGCTTGCTGGCAGTGGGCATGGCGGCGGCACTGGGCGCGCTGCTCGGGCTGCGCGCCGGCATCGTCCGCTACCGCGCCGCAGGGCTGGTGGCCGGAACGGGCATGCTGGCTTCGCCCCTGGGCCTGCTGCTGGCGCATCGCATCGACAACCGCTGGCTGAGCGTGCTGTTCGCCATCGTGCTGCTGTACGTGGGCTACCGCGCGCTGGCCAAGGGCCTGGGCCGCGGCCAGCAGCCGGCCGAACACCCGCACGCCGCGCGACCGTGCGTGCGCAACGCCGCCACCGGCCGCTTCATCTGGACCGCGCCGTGCGCCCGCGCGCTTGCCTTGTCCGGCGTGGTGGCGGGCCTGCTCTCGGGCCTGCTTGGCGTGGGCGGCGGCTTCGTGATGGTGCCGGCGCTGCAGCGCTACACCGACCTGGACATGCAATCGACGGTGGCAACCTCGCTGGCCGTGATCGCGCTGGTGTCGGCCACCGGCGTCGTCGCAAGCGCCATCGCCGGCCAGCTGGACTGGGCGGTCGCCCTGCCCTTTTCGGGCGGCGCGCTGGCCGGCATGCTGGGCGGGCGCGCCGTGGCCGCGCGGCTGGCCGGGCCGCACCTGCAGGCGGGCTTTGGCGCGATCTCGGGCGCGGTGGCGCTGGGCATGATCGCCAAGGCCGTCTGGTAAAAGCAGATTAGAATCAGGACTGAGGAGAGACCATGAACATCAACCCGATCCAGCTGTTCGATGCCGAGTCATCGACCTTCACCTACATCCTGTGCGGCCCGGACAGCCGCGAGGCGGTGATCATCGACCCGGTCGATCACAACCTCGAGCGCGACCTGGCGCATATCCGGCGCCTCGGCCTGACGCTCGCTTATGTGCTCGAGACCCACGCCCACGCCGACCACGTGACCTCGGCCGGCAAGCTGCGCGAGCTGACCGGCGCCAAGGCTTGCGTGCCGAGCGGCTGCGGCATTCCGCCGGCCGAAGTGCAGCTGAACGACGGCGACGTGATCCGCTTTGGCGCGGGCGAGACGATCTCGGTGCTGCACACGCCGGGCCACACTGCCGGCAGCATGAGCTACGTCTGGCGCGGCAACGTATTCACCGGCGATACCCTCCTCATCGACGGCTGCGGGCGCACCGACTTCCAGAGCGGCAGCGCCGACGCCCTGTACGACAGCGTGACGAACAAGCTGTTCGCGCTGCCGGAGGACACGCGCATGTGGCCGGGCCACGACTACAAGGGCCAGTCGGTCTCCACGATCGGCTGGGAGAAGCGCCACAACGCGCGCCTGGCCAACCGCAGCCGCGACGAATTCGCGCAGCTGATGGCCGCGCTCAACCTGCCGCGGCCCAAGCTGATCGACGTGGCCGTGCCTGCCAACCGCAACCTGGGGCTGTCCCATGGCGCATGACCGACAATTTCCGGAGCCGGCGGCCACCTGGGACCAGCGCTTCAGCCAGCCGGGCTATGTGTTCGGCACCGAACCGAACGCCTTCCTCGCCAGCCAGCGCGCCCTGTTCGAGCCGGGCAAGCGCGCGCTGGCCGTGGCCGACGGCGAAGGCCGCAACAGCGTCTGGCTCGCCCGGCAGGGCCTGGCCGTGGACGCATTCGACATCTCGCCCGTCGGTGTGGACAAGGCGCGCGAGCTGGCGCGCCAGGGCGGCGTAGCGGTCAATTACCAGGTGTCCGATTGCGACGGCTGGAACTGGGAGCCGCAGGCCTACGACTACGTGGTCGCGATTTTCATCCAGTTCGCCGATCCGGCAATGCGCGAGCGGCTGTTCGCCAACATGGCGCGCGCGCTCAAGCCCGGCGGCTACCTCGTCCTGCAGGGGTACACGCCCAAGCAGCTGGACTACAACACCGGCGGGCCCGGCATCCTCGAGCACCTGTACACGCCCGCGCTGCTGCGCGAAGCGTTTGCGGACCTGGAGATGGTCGAGCTGCGCGAGTATGAGGCGCAGCTGAGCGAAGGCTCGCGCCACATCGGCCCGTCGGCCCTGATCGGCATGGTGGCGCGCCGCCGCTAGCGCTCCATCGCCAGCGTGCGGATATCGTTCACCAGCACGTCGGGATGGAGGAACGAGGTCGAATAGATCTCGCGCACGTAACCGCGCCGGTCCAGCAGGTACACCTTCAGCACGTGGCTGAAGACCGGCGCGCGCTGCCCCGGCGGCTGCATGGCCAGCCGCACATCCTGCCCGAACCCGTCGAGCATCGGCGCCAGTTCGCGCCCCGAACGCGCCGTCAGGAAGTACCAGCGCAAGGGGCGCCGGTCGCGCGCATCCTCGCCGCCATAGCTGCGCATCGCGGCCGGTGTGTCGTACTCCGGGTCAAAGCTCATGCTCACGAATCGCACCTGCCCTGCCAGGACCGGGTCGGCAAGCAGCGCCTGCTTCACGCTGTGCATCGTCGCGTAGGCCAACGGGCAGCCGCGCGCGTCGGTGCAGTAGGTGTAGATGAACGAGAACAGTGTCACCTTCCCGGTGGTGAACTCGGAAAGCCGGCGCACCGCGCCGTCGCTGTCCAGCACCACGCCCTCCGGCGCGCGCATGATGCGTTCGAGCCGGTAGCTGCCGGGCGGCGGCAGCATCAGCGCCAGGCCAGGCGTGGCCGCCTGCGCCGGTGCGCAGCTTTCCGTGGCCGCGCGCAGCAGCCCGAGCGCGAGGGCGGCGCGCCCGGCCAGCACCGCGCGGCCCAGCCTGCGCCCGGCCATCACCTACTCCCGCGCCGCGGCCACCCGCTGCGACGCGGCGGCGCCGAACTTCATGTGGTGCGGCCGGCCCAGCCCGAGTTTGGCGAAGTCGAGCTGGAACACTTCCTTGAGCTCCTTGCCATCCCACGCATACAACTTGACGAACTGCTCGTTGTCCGCGCCCTTCTTGTCCCAGTTGGCCAATAGCGAGCTGCTCACGTACAGGCGCTTGCCGTCCCAGCTTTGCGACAGCATGTTCACCTGCGAGCCGGTGTGCTTGGCATAGTCCTCCTTCGGCGCCTCGGGGTTCGACAGGTCGAAGTGGTGCGTGGTCCCGTCCATGAAGGTGTTCACCCACAGCCCCTTGCCGTCGGCCGACAGCGACAGGTCCACCGGCAGCGGCGTCTTGGCGGGGTCGCCGATGGTGGCCACTTCCCTGGCCTGCCACTGGCCCTGTGCGTCCTTCTTCACCAGCCACAGCTTGGACGTGAGCGCGGTCGCGGTCACCGCCCAGCCGTCGCCTTCATGCTGCGACCAGCGGATTTCCAGCGGCGCGCCCGGCACCTTGAACACCTTTTCGGGCTTCATCGCCTTCAGGTTCCACAACACCATCGTGTTGCCGAAGTTGCCCATCGCGGTCTTGTTCTTGATGAGCGTGCCCAAGTCCATCATGTAGTTGGTGTGGCCGGTAAAGCTGGAGGTGAGCATCGCGTTCTTCGCCGGGTTGATCGCAATGTCATAGCCATAGCCGTCGCCGCCCATGCTGGTGGGCAGCGGATACTTGGTGATGTATTCGCCCTTGTTGTTGTACAACGCCATTCCGGTGACGCCGCCGTGGTCCTTGGTGTTCGACAACGCCCCGACCAGCATCCGCCCCGGCAGCGCGTAGAACGTGTGCGGGCCAACGTAGCCGCTCCTGGCGGGCAGGTCGGTGATGGTCTTCACCAGTTTTGGTTTGGCCGGGTCGGTGTGGATGTCGAAGACGTGGATCTTGCTGTCGTCCAGCCCACCCGCCCACAGGAAGCGGCGGTCGTCGGTGAAGCCTGCATGGTGCGCCTCGCCGCGCCCGCCGACGGGCAGCTGGGCGATCACCTTGCCGAACTGCTTCGAGCGCGGGTTCACGTCCACCGTCACCAGCTTGTCCGACCCGTCACCCATCCCGGGCACGCCCAGCGTCCACACGTACAGGTAGTCCTCCTGCCCCTTGATCAGGTTGGACAGGTAGGGGGAATTGCAGGTCTCGTCGGCCCGCGCTGGATGCATGCTGGCGGCGACAGCGAAGGTCATGAGGGCTAAGGCGGCACGGGATGTCGGGCGCACGGCAGTCTCCTTGGTGAACGACGGCGGCCTGGGCTGGCACGCCGAACGGGTATCCCGGCATTGTTTCCGAGGCGCCCAAGTGCCAGTTGAGATAAATCAAAACGTGTAGACGATATGGCACCCCGCGTTGTTGCGCTACGTCATATGGTCAACTCAGCCGTTCTTAAGCTGCGCCAAGCGGCGTTGCGTTGGCCTCGCCAATACTAGACAAGGCGACAACCGTATGCCATTGATTATTCAGGGAAAAATGCGATCGCGAAACAATTACCCTCCTGCAAGGAGCACCACCATGAAACGTCCACTTCAAGTACTCGCTCTCGCCACCGCGGCGCTGCTGGCGCTGCCGGCGCTCGGCCAGCAAACCGCGTCCATCGATCAGCAAGGCAGCAACAGCACCGCAACAATCAAGCAGGACAACCTTCCCGTAGGCGCCAACGCCCAGATCACGCAAGGGCGGGGCTCAGGCAGCCTGGCCATCATCGAGCAGGCCGGAGAAAAAGCCGACGCCTCGATTGACCAGGCCGGCGACAACCAGGCTGCGCGCATCGTGCAGAACAATGCTGGCGGCAGCGCCACCATTTTTCAGCGCGGGGCCGGAAACTCCGCGGACGTGGCGCAGAAAGTCATCGGCGGCACCGCCAAGGTCCGACAAGAAGGCACGGGCAACTCCGTCACGATCGCCCAGGGTGTGCCCGACGCTTTCGCCGATGTCACACAGCTGGGGACCAACAACAAGGCCAGCATCAACGAGCCGAGCGGAACGATACTCGGCTCCACGGTCTTCCAGAATGGCACCGGCAACGTGGCCGACATCGATCTCTCGGGCGACGAAAACCAGGCGGGCGGCAGGCAGGTGGGTAACGACAACTCGATGGCAATCAACGTGCACGGCGGCTCGCGGCTGTCCGGCATCGTCGACCAAACCGGCAGCAACAACGTCGCCGAGATCGACCTGACCGGCACCACCAGCGCCGCACAAATCTCGCAGACCGGCACCGGCAACAAGGCCTTCATCACGTCGGCCGGTGACGGCAACTTCGCCACCATCGTACAAGGCGGGCGCAACAATTGGGCCAAAATCGATCAGCTTGGCAATGGCCTGACTGCCACGATTGCGCAGAACAACCTCCTCCCGGGTGGCGGCAACTACGCCCGCATCGTGCAGCGCTAATACCGGGGACGGCAAATGTGGCGTGTCGCGGTCAACACAATTGCCGCCGTGGCCTTGCTCTTCGCCAGCGTGGCCACTGCAGGCTATGTCGCTGCGCAAGATCCTGTCGAAGGCATCCTCGTCAACCAGACGGTCACGGTCGCCGGGCAGGAGTTCCACGCAGCCTTTGCCGCGATGTGGGCGGACAAGCCGGGCGTGGCCGGCTATGCCGTCCTCGTGCGCGAGCGTCCCTCCGCGGCGCGCGGCACCACCATCGAAGTCGAGCACGCCGGCCGTCTGCTGTTTCGCGCCTTCCTGCCGCCCACCCGCGCGCAGGTGCGCCCGCTGGCCGCGCAGGCGGTGGACGCGGCCTACGAAGCGGCGCTCGCCAGCCAGGTCCAGCCTCTGTTGCCAGCCGACGGCGACCTCGCGCCCGACGAAATCTAGCAGCAACAAGGAGTTCACATGGCCAGACACTTGTACCTCGCAGCCGTGCTCAGCGCTTGCGCGGCCGTCCTCCCGGCCGGCGCAACCGAGCTGGTGTACACGCCCGTCAACCCCGCATTCGGCGGCAGCCCGCTCAACGGCCCTGGACTGCTCGCCGGCGCGCAGGCCACCAACAAACACAAGGACCCGCTCGCCGCGCGCAATTCGCTGCTCGACAAATCGCCGCTCGAACAGTTCACCGACATGCTGGAACGTTCGATCCTCGGCCAGCTGTCGGCGGCGGCAATGTCGGGGGTGATCGGGCAGAACGGCAAGCTTCAGCCGGGCACGGTGGACACGGGCAACTTTCGCATCACCATCGTCGATTCCGGCGGCGGCGTGCTGACCATCACCACCACCGACAAGACCACCGGCGCCTCGACGACCTTCCAGATAGGTGGACAATGAAATCCGCTCGCCCCGCCATCAGGCTTTTCGCCGCGCTCTCCGGCGCATTGGTGTGCGTCACGCTGACCGGCTGCGCCCACGCCCCGTCCGCGGCCAAGGCTGGCGCGCGCCTGACCCCGGCCACCACCGTCACCCGCGACCTGGCCCGCCTGCCGCCGCCGCGCGGCAAGATCAGCGTGGCCGTGTACGGCTTCCGCGACCAGACCGGCCAGTACAAGGCGGCCCCCGACAGCTCGTTCTCCACCGCCGTCACGCAAGGCGCGGCTTCGCTGCTGCTCGGCGCCTTGCAGGCGTCCGGCTGGTTCACCCCGGTGGAACGCGAGAACCTGCAGGACCTGCTCACCGAGCGCAAGATCGCGCGCGCGCTCGAGTCGCCCAAGGAAGCGAACGCCGCGCCGGCGCCGGTCGCGATGCCGCAGCTGGTGCCCGCGGCCATCCTGGTCGAGGGCGGCATCACGGCCTACGAGACCAACGTGCGCACCGGCGGCGTTGGCGCCAATTTTCTTGGCATTGGGGCCTCCTCGCAGTACCGCGTGGACCAGGTGACCGTCACCCTGCGCAGCGTGGACGTGCGCACCGGCGAGGTGCTGAACTCCGTTTCGACCACCAAGACC
Source organism: Massilia agilis (assembly GCF_024756255.1). Lineage (GTDB taxonomy): Bacteria > Pseudomonadota > Gammaproteobacteria > Burkholderiales > Burkholderiaceae_D > Telluria > Telluria agilis. Next base: position 152,869 of record NZ_JANUHB010000001.1, read on the forward strand.
ATCTATTCGTACGAGCTGCACCCGAGCGTCTTCAAGTTCGTCAACTTCAAGGACCTGGCCCAGTTCGAGGCCGGCACCACCCGCAACGAGCCGGCCCAGCTGTGCGTGCGCGAGGCGATCGAGGCGGCGGTCGTGCACCTGGTCGTGCAGGGGCTGAAGGACGGGCGCTGGCAGCTCAAGGACGAGAAAGACTGGTCCAACCCGCTGATCGAAACCTATTTGAACGAGGAAGGCGCGCCGGCGGACCGCGGTGCGCGCAAGAGCTGATCCTTCATCACTTTCACCACTGGAGACCGACCATGAAGCAGCCATTCGCCGCACTTGCATGCACCGTCCTGGCCCTGAACGCCCTGCCGGCCATCGCTTCGGACAATTCGTCCATCACCCAACAGGGCAGCCTGAGCACTGCCAAGATCACGCAGGGCCGGTTTGTCGTCTCGTTCGAGAGCACCGCCGACATCCTGCAGGGAATCGGCACCAACAACTATGCAGCCGTGGAGCAGACCGGCTACGAAGCGCACGCGGCCGTCACCCAATACGGCAACAACCAGATCGCCCGGGTCAAGCAGGACACCGACGGCTCGCATACGACGATCGTGCAGCGCGGGTCGGACAACGTGGCCGACGTGGACCAGAGCGGGATACACGAACTCCACATCAACATCGAGCAGGATGGCCTGCGCAATATCACCTCCGTCAACCAGAACAACACCATCGGCGCCACCGCCGAGGTGCGCCAGACCGGCAACGACAACGTCGCCACGATCAACGAACCGAACAACATCGACCCGCGCGCGACGATTCACCAGAACGGCTCGTCAAACTTTGCCACCATCGACCTGCCAGCCAACTCGAGCCAGGCGACGGTCAAGCAGGACGGCGTGGGCAACGTGGGACGGATCACCGAGCAAGGCTCTTCCAACTCGGCCACGATCGACCAGGCCGGCAACAACAACGTCGCCACCATCGACGTGACGGGCAGCTTCGTCGATGCGACCATCATCCAGCACGGCAACCACAACACCGGCCGCATCACCTCGGTGGGTGACGGCTTCTCGGCCGACCAGACCAACACGGCGACCATCCGCCAGGGCGGCCACGACAACCTGGCCACCATCACCCAGACCAGCGCCGGCACCGCCGGGTACACCGCCACCATTGCCCAGAACTTCACCACGCCCGGCTACGGCAACGTGGCCTCGATCCTGCAGCGCTAAGCATCACGCATGGCGGCCGCGCCCCTTCCAGCGGGGGGGCGGCCGCTTTCGCTACCCGCTCGGCCCGCGCGTGCTTTAGAATCCGAACCTTCAGCTATTGCCGAGGGTGAATATGTCAGAACCAAAAGAAGGACTCAAACGCGGGCTCAAGAGCCGCCATATCCAGCTCATCGCCCTCGGCGGCGCGATCGGCACCGGCCTGTTCCTGGGCGTGGCGCAAACGATCAAGATGACCGGCCCCTCGGTGCTGCTCGGTTACGCGATCGGCGGCATGATCGCCTTCCTCATCATGCGCCAGCTCGGCGAAATGGTGGTGGACGAGCCGGTGGCCGGGTCGTTCAGCTACTTCGCCAACAAATACTGCGGCCATCTGGCCGGCTTCGTCACCGGCTGGAACTACTGGGTGCTGTACGTCCTGGTCAGCATGGCCGAGCTGTCGGCGGTCGGCATCTACGTGCAGTACTGGTGGCCGGGCATCCCGACCTGGGTCTCGGCGCTGGCGTTTTTCGCCGTCATCAACGCCATCAGCCTGTTCAACGTAAAAGCGTTCGGCGAAATGGAGTTCTGGTTCGCCCTCATCAAGGTGGTGGCGGTGGTGGGCATGATCGTGTTCGGCCTGTGGCTGCTGCTGTCCGGCGGCGCCGGTCCGCAAGCCAGCGTAACGAACCTGTGGCGCGATGGCTTCTTCCCGGGCGGCGTGGGCGGGCTGGTGATGGCGATCCCGATGCTGATGTTCTCCTTTGGCGGGCTGGAGCTGATCGGCATCACCGCCGCCGAGGCCGACGACCCGTCGCACTCGATCCCGCGCGCGACCAACCAGGCCATCTACCGCATCCTGATCTTCTACATCGGCGCGCTGGGCGTGCTGCTGTCGCTGTACCCATGGCAGAAGGTCGCGGCCGGCGGCAGCCCCTTCGTGCTGATCTTCCATGCGCTCAACAGCGACATGGTTGCCAACCTGCTCAACATCGTGGTGCTGACCGCGGCCATGTCCGTGTACAACAGCGGCGTGTATTCGAACAGCCGCATGCTGTATGGCCTGGCCGCGCAGGGCAATGCGCCGCGCGCGCTGCTCCGCGTGAACGGGCGCGGGGTGCCGGTGCTGGCGCTGGGCGTGTCCGCACTGGTCACCGGCATTTGCGTGTGCCTGAACTACTTCATGCCGGGCGAAGCGTTCGGCATGCTGATGGGGCTGACCGTGTCCGCACTGGTCATCAACTGGGGCATGATCAGCTGGATCCACCTGCGTTTTCGGGCCGCCAAGCGCGCGGCTGGCGCGGCCACCGGCTTCCCCAGCCCGGCTGCGCCGCTCACCAACTACCTGTGCCTGGGCTTCCTGGCCGCGATGCTGGTGATCATGTGGATCACGCCCGAGCTGCGCGTGTCCGTCATCCTGATCCCGGCCTGGCTGGCGGTGCTGGGCGTTGGCTACTGGCTGCGCCAGCGCAGCGTGGACACCGCACCGGAACGCGTCAGCGCGGACGTCAGTTGAACGCGTGGGCGGGAAACCCGCCCACCCTACGAAACCAACGTCCAACGCCTGCTGGCATTACCGCGCCTTCCGCTTCGACGTTTCCGTACGCGCGTAGTACCCCGGCGGCTTCTTCGCCACCCACTCGATAAACGTACGGATATCCTCATGCGCGCGCAACGCTTCCCAGCTGTGGAAGCGGTCGCGCAGCTCCTTCTCGGTGAACACCGAATGGATTTTCCGGTGGCAGATCTTGTGCACCGGGAACTGCTCTTTTCCCTTGTAGGTCTTCGGCACCAGGTGGTGCCGGTCGATGTTCTCCGTCCCCAGGGCACGCCCGCACAGCGGGCAAATCGGCTCGTTCATGCAGCAACTTTACCGCGATCAGGCCGCGCACGCCCTGGATGCATGCTGCATAGCAACATGAAAATATCTGCGATATCGCCACTCGTGCGCTGCTGGACGCTTTATCATCGCGCTTGCCGCAAGTCACCTCACAAGGGAGAAGCGTATTTATGAGCCAGAGTAAGCCTCTGTCGCTGCATGTACCGGAGCCATCCGGCCGGCCCGGCTGCAAGACTGATTTTTCATACCTGCAGGTCAGCCCCGCGGGATCGGTGCGTCGTCCACCCATCGACGTACTGCCATCCGAAACGGGCGACCTTGCCTCCACCATGATCCGCGTGCTCGACGACGACGGCAATGCCGTCGGACCCTGGGCCCCGGACCTCGACCGTGAAACGCTGCGCTTCGGCCTGCGCACGATGATGAAGACGCGCATTTTCGATGCGCGCATGGTCATCGCCCAGCGCCAGAAGAAGCTGTCGTTCTACATGACCTCCCTTGGCGAGGAAGCGATCGGCACCGCCCATTCGCTTGCGCTCAAGGACGGCGACATGAACTTCCCGACCTACCGCCAGCAAAGCCTGCTGATGGCGCGCGAGTACCCGATGAAAGACATGATCTGCCAGCTGCTGTCCAACGAGGCAGACCCCATGAAGGGCCGCCAGCTGCCGGTGATGTACTCGGTACGCGAAAAGGGCTTCTTCACCATTTCGGGCAACCTGGCCACCCAGTACCCGCAAGCGGTCGGCTGGGCCATGGCCTCGGCCATCAAGGGCGACACAAAAATCGCATCGGCCTGGATCGGCGACGGCGCCACCGCCGAATCGGACTTCTACACCGCCCTCACCTTCGCCCACGTGTACAACGCGCCGGTGATCCTGAACGTGGTGAACAACCAGTGGGCCATCTCCACCTTCCAGCACATCGCTGGGGGCGAGAGCGTCACCTTTGCCACCCGCGGTGTGGGCACCGGCATCGCCTCGCTGCGCGTGGACGGGAACGACTTCCTGGCCGTGTACGCGGCCTCGTGCTGGGCTGCCGAGCGCACCCGCGGCGGCCATGGTCCGGCCCTGATCGAGTGGGTCACCTATCGCGCCGGCCCCCATTCCACTTCCGACGACCCGTCGCGCTACCGCCCCGCGGACGACTGGTCGTGGTTCCCGCTGGGCGACCCGATCGCCCGCCTGCGCAAACACCTGACCAACAAGGGCTGGTGGAGCGACGAGGAACATGACAAGGTACAGGCCGAACTGGAAGCCGAAGTGCTCGCCGCCCAAAAAGAGGCCGAGCAGCACGGCACCCTGATCGACGGCCGCGTGCCGAGCGCCGCAACGATGTTCGAGGACGTGTACAAGGACATGCCCGAGCACCTGCGCCAGCAACGCCAACAACTGGGAGTGTGAACGTGGCACGCGACGATGACAAACCAAGCAAGGTCGTGCCGATGACGATGATCCAGGCGCTGCGCAGCGCCATGGACGTGATGCTCGAGCGTGACAGCAATACCGTAATCTACGGCCAGGACGTGGGCTACTTCGGCGGCGTGTTCCGCTGCACCGACGGCCTGCAGGCCAAGTACGGCAAGACCCGCGTGTTCGACGCGCCGATCTCCGAAGGCGGCATCGTGGGCACTGCGGTCGGCATGGCCGCCTACGGCCTGCGTCCGGTGGTGGAGATCCAGTTCGCCGACTATTTTTATCCGGCGACCGACCAGATCGTGTCCGAGGCGGCGCGCCTGCGCTACCGCTCGGCCGGCGATTTTTCGGCCCCGCTCACGATCCGCATGCCCTGCGGCGGCGGCATCTACGGCGGCCAGACCCACAGCCAGAGCCCGGAAGCGTTCTTCACCCACGTGTGCGGCCTGCGCACCGTGATGCCGTCCAATCCGATCGATGCCAAGGGCCTCCTGATCGCCTCGATCGAGAACGACGACCCGGTGATCTTCCTCGAACCCAAGCGCCTGTACAACGGTCCCTTCGACGGCCACCACGACCGTCCGGTGGTGCCATGGTCCAAGCACCCGATGGGCGAAGTCCCCGAAGGCTACTACACGATCCCGCTCGACAAGGCAGCTGTGTTCCGTCCCGGCTCGGACCTGACCGTGCTCACCTACGGCACCATGGTCTGGGTGTCGGAGGCTGCCGCCAAGGAGACCGGCATCGACGCCGAGATCATCGACCTGCGCACCCTGTGGCCGCTCGACCTGGAGACCATCGTCGCCTCGGTCAACAAGACCGGCCGCTGCGTGGTCGTGCACGAAGCCACGAAGACCAGCGGCTTTGGCGCCGAACTGGCCGCGCTCGTGCAGGAACACTGCTTCTATCACCTCGAAGCGCCGATCGAGCGCGTGTGCGGCTTTGATACCCCGTACCCGCACGCTCAGGAGTGGGCGTACTTCCCGGGCCCCGACCGCGTGGGCGCGGCATTCAAACGTGCGATGGAGAGGTGATATGGGCATTCATGTAATCAAAATGCCCGACCTGGGCGAAGGCATTGCGGAAGTTGAAGTCGTCGAATGGCACGTCAAGCCCGGCGACACGGTCAAGGAAGACCAGGTGCTGGCGGACGTGATGACCGACAAGGCCACCGTCGAAATCCCGTCTCCGGTGCACGGCACCGTGACCTCGCTGGGCGGCGCGGTGGGCCAGTCGCTGGCCGTTGGCGCAGAGCTGATCCGCCTGGAAGTGGAAGGCGCCGGCAACCACAGCGCCGACAAGGACAAAGCACCGGCCCCGGTCTCGGCACAAGACGCCGTGGCCGAACAACAAGCCGGCGAACCCGTTGCGGTGAACGCCGAAGGCAAGCCAACCGGTAGGGTGGGCAGCTCCGCTGCCCACGCGTCCAGCGACAAGGCGCAAACCCGCAAGGCGACCGAAAGCCCGGTTGCGGCTGCCCCGCGCCCCTCCGCCTCCGTGCTCCCGCTGCGCCCCGCCGGCGAAAAGCCGCTGGCCGCACCGGCCGTGCGCCAGCGCGCCTGGGACATGGGCATCGAACTGCAATACGTGATGGGCAGCGGTCCGGCCGGCCGCATCACCCACGCGGACCTGGACGCCTACGTCGAAACCCGCCAGCGCGGCGGTGGCGGCATGGGCGGCGCGGACACGCGCTACGCCGAGCTGCAGGGTGAACAGGCGGTGCCGGTGATCGGCCTGCGCCGCAAGATCGCCGAGAAAATGCAGGAAGCGAAGCGCCGCATCCCGCACTTCACCTATGTGGAAGAGGTCGACGTCACCGAACTGGAACTGCTGCGCACGCAACTGAACAGCCGCTACGGCGAAGAGCGCGGCAAGCTCACCCTGCTGCCGCTGCTGATGCGCGCGGTGGTGCTCGCGATCCGCAAGTTCCCCGAGGTGAACGCGCGCTACGACGACGACGCCGGCGTGGTCACCCGCTACAACCCGGTCCACCTCGGCATCGCCACCCAGACCGACACCGGCCTGATGGTGCCCGTGGTGCGCAATGCCGAGGCGCGCGACCCGTGGTCCAGCGCTTCCGAAATCGTGCGCCTGGCCGACGCGGCGCGTAACGGCAAAGCGCTGCGCGAAGAGCTCTCCGGCTCGACCATCACCATCACCAGCCTGGGGCCGCTGGGCGGCATCGTCACGACCCCGGTCATCAACTGGCCGGAAGTGGCGATCATCGGCGTGAACCGCATCGTCGAAAAGCCGGTGATCAGGAACGGCGGCATGGTGGCGCGCAAGACGATGAACCTGTCGTCCTCGTTCGACCACCGTGTCATCGACGGCATGGTGGCCGCCGAGTTCGTGCAAACCATCCGCGGCTACCTCGAGTGCCCGGCAACCCTGTTTGTGGAATGAGCATATGAATTCTGTTTCGACGACCCTGCTCGTGATCGGCGGCGGCCCCGGTGGCTACGTGGCCGCGATCCGCGCCGGTCAGCTCGGCATCCCGACCATCCTGGTCGAGGCCGAGCACTTGGGCGGCACTTGCCTGAACATCGGCTGCATCCCGTCCAAGGCCCTGATCCACGCGGCCGAGGAATTCGAGAAGGCCCGCCACTACGCCGACAATTCGCCGCTCGGCATCGCCGTGTCCGGCGTGGAGATCGACGTCGCCCGCACGGTGGAATGGAAGGACGGCATCGTCAAGCGCCTGACCGGTGGCGTGGGCGCCCTGCTGCGCAAGCACGGCGTGCAAGTCATCAAGGGCTGGGCGCGCATTGTGGACGGCAAGACGGTCGAGGTGACCGAACCTGGTGCGGCCGAGGGCAGCATGCGCATCCGCTGCGAGCATCTGTTGCTGGCAACCGGCTCGCAGGCCGTGGAGCTGCCGTTCATGCCGTTCGGCGGCCCTGTCATCTCCAGCACCGAGGCGCTTTCGCCCGAAGCGCTGCCGCAGCGCCTGGTGGTAGTGGGCGCCGGCTACATCGGCCTGGAACTGGGCATCGCCTACCGCAAGCTGGGCGCGCAGGTGTCCGTGGTGGAGGCGATGGACCGCATCCTGCCTGCCTACGACGAGGAGCTGGTCAAGCCGGTCGCGGCCTCGCTCAAGCGCCTGGGCATCGAGGTGCACCTGAACACCAGCGTGCTGGGCATGACCGAAGCCGGTGACGCGGTGCGCGTGCGCGGCGCCGCCGGTGGCTACGAATCGCAGCTGGAAGCGGACCGCGTGCTGGTCGCAGTCGGCCGCAAGCCGCGCACCGAGGGCTATGGCCTGGAGAGCCTGCTGCTGGACATGAACGGTCGCGCGGTCCGCATCGACAACCAGTGCCGCACCTCGATGCGCAACGTCTGGGCCATCGGCGACATCACCGGCGAGCCGATGCTGGCCCACCGGGCGATGGCGCAGGGCGAGATGGTGGCCGAGATCATCGCCGGCAAGCGCCGCCACTTTGCTCCCAGCGCGATTCCCGCGGTGTGCTACACCGACCCCGAGGTGGTGGTGGTCGGCCTGACGCCGCAGGAGGCCGAGCGCAATGGCCTGGAATGCACGACGGCCAGCTTCCCGTTCGCGGCCAACGGCCGCGCCATGACGATCGAAAGCACGGACGGTTTCGTGCGCGTGGTTGCGCGCAAGGACAACCACCTGATCGTCGGCTGGCAGGCGGTGGGCCGCGGCGTGTCCGAGCTGTCGGCCGCGTTCTCGCAGTCGATCGAACTGGGCGCGCAGCTCGAGGATGTCGCGGGGACGATCCACGCGCACCCGACCCTGGGCGAAGCGGTGCAGGAAGCGGCATTGCGCGCACTGGGCCACGCGCTGCACATCTGAGCCCCAAGAGCGCCCGCTCCGGGCGCTGGTTCTCGTAGGGTGGGCGGGTCTCCCGCCCACGCGTCCAGGCGACGCACGCATTGCCTCTCAACTCGTCGGCGGCCCAGTCGGCGCAAGCACTGTCTGGATGCGTGGGCAGAATCTGCCCACCCTACGCCCCACGGGACTCCTTTCCGCACGAAAATAAATCAAGCGCTTTGATCAACACGTTTGATCAGTAGCACAACGTCGCTCGACGTTGCACAACAGCCGTCCGCCTCCGGAACCCTAGACTGGATTAGCAACTTTGCAACCAGTTCCCGCTTCCGGAGGTTCCAATGATCTCCCTCAAACGTAGCGTGGCCGCCTTCCTCGCCCTCGCGGCAATCCTCATTGCTCCCGCCCGCTCTGCCCTGTTCATCGCCGCCCATCCCGACGACGTGCCGCTCATGATGCACAAGAACGCGGCCACCGACGTGGCGACCGGCTACCCGACCGTGTTCGTGCTGACCACGGCCGGCGACGCCGCCAATGGCACCGGCTACGCCAACAACACCATGCGCATTCCCTACTACCGCGCAAGGCTCAGGGCGTTCGAGTCCATCGTCCATTTCTGGCAGGGCCTGAACCCGGACGTGCCGGCCCCGGTGCCGCTCAGGACGACCGAACTCATCGCAGGCAAGGCCATCGAGACTGTCCACATGGGCAACGTGGTGATGTACCACCTGAACCTGCCCGACGACATGAGCCTGCAGCAGCTGGCCACCGGCCGGCTCGGGATGGTGACGAGCCTGAACCCGGTCAACACCTACACGCTGGCCGAGCTGAAGGACGTGATACGCGAGATCGTCAGGATCAACAACCGCGCCGCCGCCATGGTCAACCTGAACACGCAGGACCCGGACACGCGCTGGAACCCCGGCGACCATACCGACCACGTCGCAACCGGCATCATCGTGAATGCCGCGATCACCGAGTCGCCGCAGATGCGCTGCGTGAACCTGCTGTTCTACCGGGGTTACGTGATCCAGAACTTCGCGCCGACCTACACCCAGGAAGAGACCAGGCTGCACCAGGCCACGCTTGGCGCGCTCAATGCCGCGCTGGTCGCCAATGGCAACCGCAGTACCTGGGACGCGTTCCACAACAACTTCGTGGGGCGGATGGATTTTCGCGGCGTGCCGGGCGCCGGCTACTGCAACTTCTGACCCGCCTAGGGCGTGCTGGACGCGCGCGCGAGCACCATGCCCAGCCGGAGGGCCGTTTCGGTGACCTCTTCCAGCGCCGGCGAATAGCCTTGCTCGATCCAGCGCAGCGCGATGTGGATCACCCCGCCGATCACGCCGGCCTGCAGCAGCTCGTCGTCCTGGCTGCCCGGCGGCGCCACCACGCGCGCGACCTGGCGCCCGACGTCGCGCAGCGCCGCGTCGAAGGCCTTGTCCACTTCACGGCTCACGCCGCGCATCTCCACCAGGAACACGCGCGCCGAACGCGGGTCGCGCTGCAGCGCCGCAAAGTATGTGCCCAGCAGCGCGCGCGCACGCTCCCTGCGGCTGCGTCCCGCGGCTTGCGCCGCCGCCAGCACCTCTCCGACGACCGAGAACGTCACCGCGTTAAAGCCGGCGATCAGGAGCTCGTCGCTGTTGGCGAACGATTCGTAGAAATAGCGCTCCGTGAGCCCGGCCGCCTCGCATACCGCCTTGACGGTCGCCTGCCGGTAGCCGCGCTCGCCGTACACCGCCACCGCGGCCTCGATCAGGCGCCGGCGCCGCTGCGCACGCCGCTCATCGGGGGCCACGCCGCGGTACGGGCGCGATGGAGAAGAGTCTGGAGTCATCCCTCTATTTTGGCACAGGTTGTTGCAACCGGATTTCTGACAATGTACAGTGTCACACACCATAATTACAACAAGAGACACCACATGACAGCCGTATCCTCTCCACCCGAGGAGCCACTCCTCGACGTCATCATCGTCGGCGCCGGCCTGTCCGGCATCGGCGCGGCGGTTCACCTGCACAAACGCTGTCCGGGCAAGCGCTACGCGATCCTCGAAGCGCGCGACGCCATCGGCGGTACCTGGGACCTGTTCCGCTATCCGGGCATCCGCTCGGACTCGGACATGTACACGCTCGGCTACGCGTTCAAGCCCTGGCTGGCGTCCAAGGCGATTGCAGACGGGCCGTCGATCCTGGACTACGTGCGCGAAACCGCGCGCGAATACGGGATCGACCGACATATCCGCTTCGGCCACAAGGTCGTCGCCGCGAGCTGGTCGAGCGAGCATGCCTGCTGGAGCGTCGAGGCGCGCGACAGCAAGACCGGCGAAAGCAGGCTGCTGCGCACCCGCTTTCTCTACATGTGCAGCGGCTACTACAGCTACGACAAGGCCTACCGCCCCAGCTTCGAGGGCGAGGACAGCTTTGCCGGCACCATCGTGCAGCCGCAGTTCTGGCCGCAGGACCTCGACTACAGCGGCAAGCGCGTGGTCGTCATCGGCAGCGGCGCCACCGCCGTGACGCTGGTGCCCGCGATGGCCGAACGCGCCGCACACGTGACCATGCTGCAGCGCTCGCCCACCTACGTGGTGTCACGGCCGTCCGAGTATGAATTCGCCGCGCGCTGGCGCCGCCTGCTGCCGGAGAAGCTCGCCTATGCGGTCACCCGCTGGCGCGTGATCGCCGAGAGCATGTTCCTGTACCGGATGGCGCGCAAGTATCCCGAAGAAGTCAAGCGCCGCATCGTCTCGCTGGCGCGCAAGGACCTGGGCCGCGACTACGACGTGGCGACCCACTTCACCCCACGCTACAAGCCGTGGGACCAGCGCGTGTGCGTGGTTCCGGACGGCGACATGTTCCGCGCAATCCGCGAGGGACGCGCGTCGGTCGTCACCGACACCATCGATCGCTTTACCCCAACCGGCATTCGCCTCGCGTCGGGCCAGGAACTGGAGGCCGACGTCGTGGTGATGGCCACCGGCCTGCAGCTGAACGTGCTGGGCGACGCCGCCATCAGCATCGACGGCCAGCCCTTCAAGCCGGGCGAGGCGCTGTCGTACAAGGGCATGATGCTGTCGGATGTGCCGAACCTGGCGCTCGCCTTCGGCTACACCAACGCGTCCTGGACACTCAAGGCCGACCTGACCGCCGCCTGGGTGTGCCGCCTGCTGCGCTACATGGACCGCCGCAAGCTCGCCATCGCCGTGCCGCGGCGCGGCCACGAGGCCGGGGCCCAGCCCTTCGTCAGCTTCACCTCGGGCTACGTGCAGCGCGCGATCGACATGCTGCCCAAGCAGGGCGACCGCAAACCCTGGCAGGTGTACCAGAACTACCTGCAGGACCTCTTGATGATCCGCTTCGGCCGCCTGGCCGACGGCGTCATGCACTTTGGACGGAAAGGAAACATGCCTTGAAACTGGCCCAACGCATTGCAGTAATCACCGGCGCAGGTGGTGGCATCGGACGCGCGACAGCGCTGTCGCTGGCGCGCCGCGGCTGCCATCTCGCACTGGCCGACATCAACGAGGAAGGGGCCAGGTACACGGCCTTGCAGGCCCGCGAGTACGGCGTGCGCGCCACCTGGCACCAGCTCGACGTCGCCAGTCGCGATGCCGTGCGCGCCTTCCCCGAGACGGTGCGCGCGGCCCACGGCGGCGTGGACATCCTCATCAACAACGCCGGCGTGGCCCTCGGCGGCACGTTCGAGCAGGTCAGCGAGGAAGACTTCGACTGGCTCATGGAGGTCAACTTCCACGGCGTGGTACGCATGACCCGGGCCTTCCTGCCGGTCCTGAGAAGCAGCCAGCAGGCGCGCATCGTCAACCTGTCGAGCATCTACGGCATCATCTCGCCGCCGGGCCAGGCCGCCTACTCGGCCAGCAAGTTCGCTGTGCGCGGCTTTTCCAACGCACTGCGCCACGAGCTGGCCGGCACCAACGTGAGCGTGGCGGTGGTGCACCCCGGCGGGGTCGCCACCGCGATCGCCCAGAACGCGCGCATTCCAGCGGGCGCCCCGCGCGCAGAAGCCGAGCGCGGCCGCAAGATCGCGCAGGCGATGCTGCGCTTGCCGGCGGACCAGGCCGGCGAAATCATCGTCCGGGGCATCGAGCGCGACCGCGCCCGCATCCTGGTCGGGAACGATGCGAAAATGGTATCGCTGCTGGAGCGCTTCGCTCCGGTCGGCTACTGGAACCTTCTCAGGAAAGCGATCAGGGCATGACCACACACCTGCTGCTCTTCGTTGCCGGCGCCATCGCAATGGTGCTGGCGGCCAGCGCGCTGTTCACCTGGCGCACCGCCAGGCGGATCGAAGCCTGGCTGCGCCCGGCCGGCCGCTTCATCGACGTGCCCGGCGCGCGCCTGCACGTGCGCGAGGCCGGCAACGGCCCGCCACTGTTGATGATCCACGGCCTGGCCGGCCAGATGGCGCACTTCAGCTACGCGCTGCTCGACCGGCTGGCTGCGGACTACCGCGTCATCATGGTGGACCGCCCCGGCTCGGGCTACTCCACGCGCGATGCCGCCACCAGCGCAAGCGCAACGGCGCAGGCCAACGCGATCTCCGCGCTGGTCAACGAGCTCAAGCTCGACCGGCCGCTGGTCGTCGGCCATTCGTTCGGCGGCACCGTGGCGCTCACGCTGGCGCTCGACCACCCGGAGCAGGTTGGCGCGCTGGCGCTGATCGCCCCGCTCACCCATGCACCGGGCGACGTGCCGCCCGCGTTCAAGGGCCTCACCATCCGCTCGGCGCTGGCGCGCAAGATCGTCGCATGGACGCTCGCCACGCCCATGTCGATCATCCAGAGCGCGCGTGTGCTGGCCGACGTGTTCGGTCCGGAACCGGTGCCGGCCGACTTCGCCACCCGCGGCGGCGGCCTGCTCAGCCTGCGCCCGGGCGCCTTCCTGTCCTCATCGAGCGACCTGCAGGCGCTCGAGCACACGCTGCCGGCACTGGAGGCGCGCTACAGCCAGCTGCGCCTGCCGGTGCGCGTGCTGTACGGCCTGAACGACAAGATCCTCGACTGGCGCGCAAACGGCCAGGCGCTGGTCGACAAGGTGCCCGGCGCCAGCCTCAGCCTGCTCGATGCCGGCCACATGCTGCCGATCACCCAGCCGGACGCGACCGCCGAGTTCATTCGCGAGGCCGCGGTCGCACAGTACGGCGCCGCCGCCCGGCAGGCGCTGCGCTAACAGCGGGGAGCGCGCCGGCACTCAGCCCTTGCGGCCGTGCTGTTCCGAGCCGCCCGGCGCCTCCCGCTCGTTCTCGCGGTCGCGCGCGCCCTGCACCGAGCCCGATTGCCCTTCCGGGGCCGACTGGCGGTTGCCATGGCTGATGCTGCCGATACCGCCCATCCCGGTCTGCAGTTCACCCGCCTGCTCGGGCCTGAATCCCTGCGTCCCGGCTTCACCCGCCAGCAGGTCATCCGTGCGCGTCTCCGACTGCCGCGATCCGCCCTGCCCGCCAGCCGCGCCGCCCAGGTCGCCCGTACCGCCGGGGCCGACACTGCCGGCACTGCTGGTGCCGTCGTGCGTGATCTGGTCGTAAGGCCGTCCCGGCTTGTCCTTGCGTTCGTCTCCAGTTGCCATGATCTCCTCCTTGTCTCGTTTGCATCAAGAGATATGCGTCCTGCGCGCCGCGTGACAAGGGCTGGCGCGCATTCCCGGCCGACCCGCCAGGCCTGATCTGCTAAAATAGCGGGCATTTTTCGTAGCACAGCGGGAGTATCTGAGTTCAATGCGCGTCAAGTTCTTGCACCGCACGGCATGCGGGATCGTCCCGTTGCTGCTGGCCTGCTCGAGCGCGATTGCCGCCCCCGACAGCGTACTGCGCCCGTGGCCGGCCAAGCTGGCGCCAGCGCCGCTGTCCCTGACCGACCTGAACGGAAAGCAATGGAACCTGGCCGACCTGCGCGGCAAGGTGGTGGTGCTGAACTTCTGGGCCGGCTGGTGCGGCCCGTGCATTGAAGAGCTGCCCGCGCTCAACACGATCGCGGCCACTGCTGGCGACCGGCTGGTCGTCCTCGGCGTCAACTACAAGGAGCCGAGCTGGACCGTGGAGCGCTTCGCCCGCGAACACCAGTTCGGCTACCCGGTGTTGCTGGACAAGAGCGGCGAGCATTTCCAGCGCTGGACCAGCGGCGTGATGCCGACCACGGTGCTGATCGGCCGCGACGGCAAGCCGCGCTGGCGTGTGATCGGCGCGATCGCCCCCAACGACAAGCGCGTGCGCGAGGCGCTTGACCAGATGCTCGCGCAATAAAAACAACCAAGAACAGGGAAAGGTTCAACCATGCAAGATAAGAGCAAGATGACCCGCCGCGCCGTGCTCAAGGCCGCCTCCGGCGCAATGCTGTTCGGCGCACTGCCGACCACGCTGCTGGCCAAGGAAGCCGCGCGCCGCTTCGAGCCGCGTCCGGGCGACTGGCGCACCTTCGACGTCGTCACCCGCATCGAGCTCACGCACGGCACCGCGCCCTCCACCGTGTGGGTGCCGCTGCCGTCGATCGACACCGAATGGCAGCGTTCGCTGACGAACAACTGGTCCGGCAACGCCACCGCGATGCGCATGGCGGCCGACCCGCGCTTTGGCGCGCGCTACCTGGTCGCCGAATTCGACGGCACCAGCAAGCCGGTGCTCGAAGTGGCCAGCCGCGTGCAGACGCGCGACCGCGCGCAAGACTGGAAGGCCGCACCCGCCGCGACCGAATCGGCCGCCGACCTGCGCATGTGGCTGCAGCCGACCGACCTGATGCCCACCGACGGCATCGTGCGCAAGACCGCGCACCAGGTCGTGGCGGGCGCCCGCAGCGACGACGAAAAGGTCCAGCGCATCTACGACTGGATCGTGCTGAACACCTTCCGCGAGCCCAAGGTGCGCGGCTGCGGCACCGGCGACATCAAGACCATGCTCGAGACCGGCAACTTCGGCGGCAAGTGTGGTGACATCAACGGCCTGTTCGTCGGCCTGTGCCGCGCCGCCGGCGTGCCCGCGCGCGACGTGTACGGCGTGCGCCTGGCGCCATCGGCCTTCGGCTACAAGCAATTGAGCGGCAACAGCGCCGCGCTGCAAGGCGCACAGCACTGCCGCGCCGAGGTGTACCTGAAGAAGCACGGCTGGGTCGCAATGGACCCGGCGGACGTGGGCAAGGTGATGCGCCTTGAGACCGACACCTGGATCAAGGACCCGGACAACGCCGTGGTCGCGCCGGTCAAGGCCGGCCTGTTCGGCGGCTGGGAAGGCAACTGGATGGGCTACAACTTTGCGCACGACGTGAAGCTGCAAGGCGCGCATGGCGCCAAGCTCGGCTTCCTGATGTACCCGCAGGCCCAGACCGGCGGCGAAGCCTACGACCCGCTCGATCCGGACTCGTTCAAGTACACCATCACCGCCCGCGAAATCAAGGCATAAACCGGCATGAACCTGCAAGCAGCACCGGCCAAGGCGGCCCCCTCGCGCGAGCACCTCGGCCTGCGGCTGATGGGGCTTGCGGTGGTCTCGACCCTGCTCGCCTCCACCTGCTGCGTGCTGCCGCTGGTGTTGGTGCTGCTGGGCGTGACCGGCGCGTGGATGGCCAACCTGGTCGCGCTCAAGCCGGTCACGCCGCTGTTCATCGCGCTGGCGCTTGGCGCAATGGGCTGGGCCGGCTACCTGGTGCTGCGTCCTGCCGGCGAATGCGGTACTGACGCCTGTGCCACCACGCGGCCGGCCACGCGCCGCATCTTCATCGCCTGCGCCGTGTTTGTCGCGCTGCTGCTGGGCTTTCCCCTGATCGCACCACTTTTCTACTGAGCCGAACCATGAAGGCCAACCTGCTTATCGCCACCCTCCTGCTCGTGCCCGGCCTTGCGCTGGCCAAGCAGCAGACCGTTTCGCTGAACATCCCCACCATGGATTGCGCCACCTGCCCGATCACGATCAAGGCATCGCTGAACAAGGTGACGGGCGTGTCCAAGGTGAAGGTGAGCTACGAGCGCCGCGAAGCCGTGATCGTGTACGACGACAGCAAGGCGACCGTGGACGACCTGAAGAAGGCGACCGAGGACGCGGGCTACCCGTCGATGCTGAAATCCCCGGCAAAATGATCACGTAGGGTGGGCAGGTCTCCTGCCCACGCGTCCAGCAAGGGCATGCACGGCCACGGCGCACGCCACCGTTGAACGCGTGGGCGGGAAACCCGCCCACCCTACGCCAGCTTATTTCGTCACCGCGATGGTGGTGCGGTGCCCCTTCTTGAACGTGTACAGGGTCAGCGTGCCGTCGCGGATATCGCCGCGCGCATCAAAAGCGATGGTGCCGGTGATGCCCTTGTGTTCGATCTTCGCCAGCACCGGCAGGTACTTGGCCGGCTCGGCCGAACCGGCCTTCACCATCGCGTCCACAATGGTCATGATCGAGTCGTACACGTACGGCGCGTAGATCTGCACGTCGATCCCGAAGCGCTTCTTGTACCCGGCATTGAACTTCTCGAGCGCGGCCTTGGCCGAATCCTCGATGCCGCCGGCCTCGGCGCACACGACCTGGCCGTCCGCCATCGCACCTTGCGCCAGCGTGCCGATTTCGTCCGAGCAGATGCCGTCGCCGCCCATCAGGCGCAGATTGCCCATGCCGAGCGCCTTCATCTGGTGCAGCATCGGCCCGGCCACCGCGCTCATCCCGCCGAAGAAGATCATGTCCGGGCGCGAAGCGCGGATCTTGGTCAGGATCGCGCCGAACTCGGTGGCCTTGTCGTTGGTGAACTCCTTGGTCACCACCGTGCCGCCGGCCTCCTGCAGTCCCTTGACGAATTCGGTGGCGATGCCCTGGCCGTACGCGGTGCGGTCATCGATCAGCGCCACGCGCTTGACGCCCATGTTCTTCACCGCGTAGCGGCCCAGCGTGCGGCCCAGCTGCTTGTCGTTGACCACGACCCGGAACGCCGTATTGAAGCCTTGTTCGGTGTACTTCGGGCTGGTGGTGGCGGCCGAAATTTCGGGGATACCGGCATCGTGGTAGATCTTCGACGCCGGGATCGTGGTGCCGGACGTCTCGTGGCCGATGACGGCGTTGACCCTGGCATCGACCAGCTTTTGCGCCACCACGGTCGCGTTGCGCGGCTCGCCGGCGTCGTCCTCGGCCATGAGCTGGAACTTGACCTTCTTGCCGCCGATGGTCACGCCCTTGGCGTTCAGTTCGTCGATGGCGATGCGCGCGCCGTTCTCGTTGTCCTTGCCGAAGTACGACAGCGGCCCCGACACGGCAGCGACGTGGCCGATCTTGACCACTTGCTGCTGGGCCTGCGCGGCCCCCGCGGCGAGGGCGAGTGCGACGGCGGATACGAGAACTTTACGACGAATGACCATGGTTGCTCCAGACGGCTGTTGAATCGAACCGTCGAGTATAGGCGATGCGCGGGCGCGCCAGAAGGATCGATTGGCAATATCGAAAGACGCGCCTGCTATAAAGCAACAGCCGTATTTACCGGATCACGCCCAGGCTCGCACGCTGGCCGTTCCTGAACGTGTACAGCGTCAGCGTGCCGTTGCGGATGTCGCCGTGCTGGTCGAACGCGATCGGGCCGGTGATGCCCTTGTATTCGATTTTCGCCAGCACCGGCAGGTAGCGCGCGGGCTGGGCCGAGCCGGCCTTCTCCATGGCGGCGGCAAGCGTCATCACCGAGTCGTACACGTAGGGCGAATAGATCAGGCTGTCGATGCCGTAGCGCTTGCGGTACGCGGCGCGAAAGCGCTGCAAGGCGGCCTGCTCCGCGTCCTCCACGCCGCCCGAGCCGGCGCACAGCACCTGCCCGTCGCCCATGGCGCCTTGCGCCAGGCTGGTCATCTCCTCGGTGCAGATGCCATCGCCGCCCATGAAGCGCACGCTGCCCATGCCGAGCGACTTCATCTGCCGCAGCATCGGCGCCGCGACCGGGGTCATGCCACCGAAAAACACCATGTCCGGCCGCGCCGCGCGGATGCGGGTGAGAATGGCACCGAACTCGGTGGCCTTGTCGTTGGTGAATTCCTTGGCCACCACCGTGCCGCCAGCCTCCTGGAAGCCCTTGAGGAATTCGCTTGCCACGCCCTGGCCGTAGGCGCTGCGATCGTCGATCAGGGCCAGGCGCTTGACGCCCATGCTTTTGCCCGCATAGCGTCCCAGCGCGCGTCCCAGCTGCTTGTCGTTGTTCACCGTGCGGAAGGTGGTGCTGAAGCCCTGCTCGGTGTACTTCGGGCTGGTGGCCGAGGTCGAGATTTGCGGTATGCCGGCATCGAAATAGATCCGCGACGCCGGGATGCTGGTGCCCGAGGTCTCGTGCCCGATCACCGCGTTCACTTTCGCGTCCACCAGTTTTTGCGCCACCGTGGTTGCGATGCGCGGCTCGCTGGCGTCGTCCTCCACCAGCAGCGCGAAGCGCGCCTTGCGCCCGCCGATCGTCACACCGCGCGCGTTGAGCTCGTCGATGGCCATGCGCGCGCCGTTCTCGTCGTCCTTGCCGAAGTGCGACAACGGGCCGGTCAGCGCGTCGGCCAGGCCGATGCGGATGACCAGCGGCTCGGCGGCATGCGCGGCCACCTGCGCAGCCAGCAAAACGGTGGACACGATGAGTTTGCGGCAAGCAGGCATCTTGATCCCAGTGCAGAGTCGATCGAGCTGTCGAGTATAGGCAATTGCCAACCGGCCAACAAGAACCGTCTCTTGACGCGTGCGTCACGACAGTGCAACCTGCAGGCAAAATTGGAGAATCAATAACATCCCGGAGTAAACATGCGTGTCGCCACCTTCAACGTCAACGGCATCGGCAGCCGCCTGCCCGCCCTCCTGCAGTGGCTGGACGAAACCCGGCCCGACGTGGCCTGCCTGCAGGAACTCAAGGCGCCGCAAGAGAAGTTCCCGCTGGATGCGATCCGCGAGGCCGGCTACGGCGCGATCTGGCATGGCCAGAAGAGCTGGAACGGCGTGGCGATCCTCGCGCGCGGTTGCCAGCCGCAGGAGGTGGGCCGCGGCCTGCCGGGCGACCCGGCCGACGAACAAAGCCGCTACATCGAGGCGGTCGTGAACGGGATCCGCATCGCCTGCCTCTACCTGCCCAACGGGAACCCGGCGCCCGGACCCAAGTTCGACTACAAGCTGGCGTGGTTCGAACGCCTGATCGCGCGCGGCGCCGAACTGATCGCCAGCGGCGAGAAGGTGATCCTGGCCGGCGACTTCAACGTGATGCCCACCGAACTGGACGTGTACAAGCCCGAGCGCTGGGTCAACGACGCCCTGTTCCGGCCCGAGACGCGCGCAGCCTTCCGGCGCCTGGTGGACCAGGGCTGGACCGACGCGCTGCGCACCATGCACCCCGACGAAACGATCTACACTTTCTGGGACTACTTCCGCAATGCCTTCGGGCGCGACGCGGGCCTGCGCATCGACCACCTGCTGCTCAGTCCCGCGCTGGCCCCCGCGCTGCGCGCCGCCGATGTGGACCGCAACGTGCGCGCGCGCGAAAAGCCGAGCGACCATGCGCCCACCTGGGTCGAGCTCGACGCCTGACTTTCGGGCCGGGACGCCGGAACGATTACAATGGCAACCTGCCCGCCAACCATTTGACCGGAACCACCATGAGCGCGATAAAACTCGGCAAGGGAGACGCCCTGATCGTCGTCGACATGCAGTATGACTTCCTGCCCGGCGGCAGCCTGGGTGTGCCGGCAGGGCACGAGGTGATCGCCCCGATCAACCACCTGCTCGCGCTGTACGGCGACTGCAAGCTGCCGATCTTTGCCTCGCGCGACTGGCATCCCGCCGACCACTGCTCGTTCCGCGAGCAGGGCGGGCCGTGGCCCGCGCATTGCGTGGCCGGCACCCACGGCGCCGAATTCTCCGCCGAACTGGCCTTCCCCGACGACACCATCGTCATTTCCAAGGCCGACACCGCGCAAGCCGACGCCTATTCCGCCTTCAACGGCACGACGCTGGCCAGCCAGCTGCGCGCGCGCGGCGTGACGCGCGTTGCGGTGTGCGGCCTGGCCACCGACTACTGCGTGCTGAACACCGTCACCGACGCGCTGGAAGAAGGCTTTGAGACCCTGATCGTGCCCGAGGCGATGCGCGCCGTGGACGTGCACCCGGGCGACGGCTCGCGCGCCATCGACCGCATGGTGGCGCGCGGCGCGGTCGCGGTGCGGCTGGGCGAACATGGCATGACCGCGCTGTCGGTCTCGTAACACATCACCGGACCTGAAGATGCCCGACCAAGCAGTACCCGACACCGACTACACCCTTTCCCCCGCCGACGCCGCCCTGATCCGCAGCCAGGCCCGCCCATCCGAGCAGGCCGGCATGCTGACCGCGCCGGTGCAGGAACTGATTCACGCCCGCGACTGGCTGCGCATGCTGGCGCCCCGCTCCGTCGGCGGCGCCGAGCTGCCCCTGCCGCAGGCGGTGCGCCTTGAGGAAGCCATTGCCGCCGCCGACGGCAGCACCGGCTGGACCGTCACGCTGTGCGCCGGCGCCGCCTGGTTTGCCGGCTTCCTGCCGCCGGCCTACGCGCGCGAGGTGATGGCCACGCGTGGCCTGTGCCTGGGCGGCAGCGGCGCGCCCTCGGGCCATGCCGACGTCGATGGCGACGGCTATCGCCTGACCGGCCGCTGGGACTTTGCCACCGGCGCGCCCATGACCACGCACTTCACGATGAACGCGATCCTGCGCCGCGACGGCCAGCCGCTGCTGGACGAGGCGGGCGCACCGCGCATGCGCGCCTTCATCGTGCCCGCATCCGACGTGACGGTGCACGAAAACTGGCACACCATCGGCCAGAAGGCGACCGCTTCGCACACTTTCAGCCTTGAGGGCGTGTTCGCCGGCGCGCACCAGGCATTCGACCTGACGCCCGAGGGCGCGGTGGCCGAGGGCCCGCTGTACCGCTTCCCGTTCCTGTCGCTCGCCTTCGTCACGCTGGGCGCCAACATGGCCGGCATGGCCGCCAACTTCATCGGCCTTGCGCGCGACGTCATCGGGCAGCGGCGCCATCATGTGACCAGGCAGCCGCTGGCCGAACTGCCGCAGGTGGCCAGCGCGCTGGCCGACGGCCCCGCTGAACTTGCGCAACTGCGCGAGCACTTCTACGCACTGCTGGACCGGATGTGGGACCAGGTGTGCCGCCGCGAGCAGGTGCTTGAGGCCGACATCCGCAACCTGCACGAGGTGGCGCTGCGCATGGTGCAGGCCGCACGCCGCGCCGTGGACGAGCTGTACCCCCTGTGCGGCCTGTCCGCCTGCGACGGCCGCAGCGAGATCGGCCGCGTGTGGCGCGACCTGCACACCGCCACCCAGCACGCCCTGCTGCTGCCGTTTGCCGCCTGAAGCGACGCAACATGCTCTCGATCGAACAAGTCCTTGGCTTTCTCACCGCCGCCGTCCTGATCACCCTGTCGCCGGGACCGGACAACATGATGGTACTTGGCATCGGCATGGCCAAGGGCCGTGCGCGCGGCATGGCCTTTGGCCTGGGCTGCGCGCTGGGCTGCCTGAGCCACACCGTGCTGGCCACGCTCGGCGTATCGGCGCTGATCGCCGCGTCGCCCGCCGCTTTCACGCTGCTCAAGGTGGCGGGCGGCCTGTACCTGGTCTGGCTCGGCCTGCAGGCCTTACGCAGCCGCGGCGGCGCCAGGGCGGCCACTGTCACCGCCAGCGAGCCGCTGTCCACGCTGTTCGCCAAAGGGCTGCTGGCCAACGCCATCAACCCCAAGGTGGTGCTGTTCTTCCTGTCCTTCCTGCCGCAGTTCGTGGTCGCGGCGCACGGCCACGCCAACCTGCAGACGGCGGCGCTGGGCATCATCTTCACGGTACAGGCGGCCCTGCTGTTCGGGCTGCTCGGCTTCTTCTCGGGATCGGTTGGCGCGTGGCTGGCCAGGCGGCCCAGTGCCGGCATGTGGCTCGACCGCCTGGCCGGCGGCATCTTCGTTGCGCTCGGCCTAAAGCTGCTGGTCGCCCGCTAACACCTGGCTCACCGCCAGCGTCATTGGCGCCGGGTGCGCGCGCAACGCATCCTCGGCATCGCACGCCGCGGCGGCGCACACGGCCACGTTGCGGCCCGCGGCCTTGGCCAGGTACAGCGCGCGGTCGGCGCGGCACAGCAGCGCGGTGATGCTTTCGCCGGGCTCCAGCCGCGCCACGCCGATGCTCACCGTGTATGCCACCACCACGGTGGGCGGCAGCAGCAGCGGCGAATGGGCAAGCGCATCGCGCAGGCGCTCGGCCACGGAGCTCGCCGTTTCGATCGATGCGTCCGGCAGCAGCACGGCGAATTCCTCCCCGCCCAGGCGCGCGCAGCAGTCGGCCTCGCGGATCACGCTCGCGGTGCGCCGCACGATGTCCTCCAGCACCCGGTCGCCGACCGCGTGGCCGAAGGTGTCGTTGATGCGCTTGAAGTGGTCCACGTCGAACAGCAGCACCGACAGCTCGGCGCCGCTTCGCGTCACGCGCGCGCGCTCGTGCTCGGCCAGGTTGAAGAACGCGCGCCGCGACCAGGCCCCGGTCAGGTAATCGTGGTCCGCCGCATACCTGGCCCTGGCCACGATGTCGGCATTGGCCATCATCACCGCGCCCAGCGTCAGGAGCGGCATGGCGAGCGTACCGAGCGAAAAGAAGATCAGGGTCCAGGTGGCCGCGTCGAACAGCGGCGCCATGCCCGCATGCTGGGCCAGCGACACGGCCGCCCGCACCGCATGGCCGCTCGCCAGTACGAACGCCGCCACGCTGGTGAACACGTAGGGATAGCGTGCCGGCGCCTTGCCCAGCGCGCGCCGGACCGCCAGCCCGATGGCCAGCGTGGACCCGCCGTGGAACAGCGAGGCCACCACCACGCGCAGTGGGAATGACTCGATCGCGTAGTGGAAAATGGTGAGCGCGCCCAGCGCAAGCACGGCGCAGGCAGCCAGGGCGCGCGCGCCGGTAGGCACTCCCAGGTGGCTGCGAAAGCCCACCAGCATCGTCGCAATGGCCCACAGGTACAGCCCGTTGGCCAGCTCGATCGAAACCAGGTCGGGCAGCACGCCTCGCCCGGCGAACAGCGGCAGCGCCAGCACCGCCAGCCAGTTGGCGCGCGCCCAGCAGCGGATGCCCTTCACCTCGCTGCGCGACAGCGACGACAGGACCAGCAGCATGACGGCCGACATGGCGGCCGTGACGAGAAGGAGGCTCAGTGTGCTCAAGGGGAAACCGGGAGTGCGGTACAGCCAGCTATCTTACACAATAGTTTCTCCGAAACACGAAAAAGTATGAAAAGCTCAACTTCATTACGCAACGCCCCGAGGCGTCAGAAGTACTTCGACAAGTAGTAGGCGCCCGAATCGGGCAGCACCGCCGCCACCCGCGCGCCGTGAAAGCGCGGCAGGATCTCGGCGATGCCGGCCACCACGCAACCGCTCGAGCCACCGGCCAGGATGCCCTCCTCGGTCGCAAGCGCCCGGCACCAGGCCAGCGTCTGCCCGTCCGGCACCTGCACCACGTCGTCCACCACGGCCGGGTCGAAGCTGTGCGAGGGCTCGCGCTTGCCCACGCCCTCGATCACGGTGTCGAATTCGCCCGCGGCCGGGCGGTCGGTCACCAGCTTGCGATACGACGAGTTCAGCGGCTCCACGCCGATCACGCGCACGTTCGGGTTGCGCTCCTTGAGGTAGCGGCCGATGCCGGAAATGGTGCCGCCCGAGCCGATGCCGCACACGAACACGTCGAGCTCGCCGCCGAGCTGCCGCCACAGCTCCGGCGCGGTGTCGTGGTAGTGCGCCAGCCGATTGAGCTCGGACGCGTACTGGTCCAGATGAAAGGCGCCGCGCTCGGCCGCGATGCGCCGCGCCACGGCGTGGTAATCCCCCTCGCCGCTCGCCTGCGCGCACAGGTGAACGCGCGCGCCGTAGGCCCCGATGCGCCGGACCTTCTCGACGCTGGTGCACTCCGGCACCGCAACCTCGCACTCCAGCCCAAGCACGGCACTGGCCATCGCCAGCGCGGCGCCGGTGTTGCCGGATGAGCTCTCGACCAGCCGCGTCGTGCCCTCCGGCATGTGCCGCAACATGTAGCGCACCATCCTGTCCTTGATGCTGCCGCCCGGGTTCATGTATTCGAGTTTGGCGACCACGTCCGCGGCCGGAAACAGCCGTTCCAGCCGTACCACCGGCGTATTGCCGATTGCATCCATGACCGATTCCCTGATCTCGTTCTCCATGCGCTCTTCCTCGCGAAGTTTCCACAAGGAAATAACACTAACACGGCAAGGTTGATCGTGGCGCACGATCCGCGTGGTCCAGCGTTGTCAATATTGCTCTGCTACACTAGCAGCCCCATCCATTCCGACGAGGCCCCCATGATCCGCACGCTGTACCGCTGCCTGCTGCTCCTTGCCCTGCCCCTGTTTGCGCTGGCCGCCGAACCGCCGCCGCGCGACGTCATCGGCGACCTCGGGCGCATCGTCAGCCCCGCGGGCATCCAGGAAAACTTCAAGCTGCACATCGGCGGCATCGACCAATGGCTGTACGTGCGCGGCCAGGACAAGGCCAACCCGGTGATCCTGTTCGTGCACGGCGGCCCGGCCTCGCCGGCGGCGCCGGTGATGTGGACCTACCAGCGTCCGCTGGAAGAGTATTTCACCGTCGTCAACTACGACCAGCGCGGCGCCGGCAAGACCTACCTCGAAAGCGACCCGGCCACGGTCAAGCCGACCCTGAAAATCGACCGCTACGTCCAGGACGCGGTCGAGATCGCGCAGCAGGTGGCCCAGCGCTACGGCAAGCGCAAGGTGATCCTGGTGGGCCACAGCTGGGGCACCATCGTGGCGATGAAGGCGGCGCTGGCGCGGCCCGACCTGTTCTACGCCTACGTGGGCATCGGCCAGGTCATCAACGCGCACGACAACGAGCGGATCAGCTTCGACCACGGCTTGCAGCAGGCGCGCGCCGCGCACAACCAGGCGGCGCTGGACGAGCTGGCCACCATCGCGCCCTACCCCGGCAACCAGCCGATCACGCGCGAGCGCATCATCATCGCGCGCAAGTGGGCGCAGTACTACGGCGGCCTGTCGGCCTTCCGCAGCGAATCGGGCTACTACTTCAACGCGGCGGCGCTCTCGCCGGAATACGACAAGGCCGCCGTGGACGCGATCGACAAGGGCAGCCTGCTCACGCTGGGCAGCGTCATCGACGAAATGCTCGAGGTGGATTTCAAGGGCGTGACCCGGTTCCCGATCCCGGTGCTGATGTTCATGGGGCGCCACGACTATTCGACCCCGTCGCAGCCGACCGCTGCCTGGCTCGACAAGGTGAAGGCGCCGTACAAGAAAGGCGTGTGGTTCGAGCGCTCGTCGCACCTGGTGCAGTTCGAGGAACCGGGCAAGCTCTTGGTCAGCCTGCTCGAATACGTGCGACCGCTGGCGCGCGACTGAACCCGGCACGGAACTGCCGGCTCCGATACAATCGGCATCAGTTCAACCAGCGACCGGAGCGACCATGTCGGGCTTTAGCATCAACATCGAACAGAAGACCCTCGAGGGCAACAACTTCCGTGAAGTGCTGTACACCACCGCCCGCAGCCAGCTCGTGATCATGACGCTGCAGCCGGGCGAAGAGATCGGCATGGAGCGCCACGAAGGGCACGACCAGTTCATCCGCGTGGAAGAAGGCGAAGGCGTGGCCATCCTCGACGGCGAAAAGCACGCGCTCGAAGATGGCGTGGCGGTCGTGATCCCGGCCGGCACCGAGCACAACGTGATCAACACCTCGGGCAGTGCCCCGATGCGGCTGTACACGCTGTACACGCCGCCCGAGCACCCGGACGGCATCATCCACAAGACCAAGGCCGAAGCCGACGAATACGAGCGCCAGCACGGCCACTGAGCCGTCAGTGCCGCGCATTAGCCACGTAGGGTGGGCAGATTCTGCCCACGCGTCGCGCCGCACATTTCGCCCGTCGTCCCGGCGCAGGCCGGGACCCATGCTGAGCCAAAATTCACGCGGCGTATGGGTTCCGGCTTTCGCCGGAACGACGGGGATTCAGACAGTGGGATCGCTGCCCGCGCCCCTTGGGCTGGCCTCGGTCAGCACGCGTAGGGTGGGCAGATTCTGCCCACGCGTTCAAGCAGTGTGTTCGCCGCCCGCGCCCCCAGAGCTGGCCGCAGTCAGTAATCCGTCGTGATCGTCAGGTGGTAAGGAATCGTGCCGCACGCATGCCGGTTCTGCCACAGCACATTGACCATCGCATGTTCGGACACCCCCACATGCCGCGCCAGCATCTGGCAGCCGAGCACAGTGGCGGCGCGGATCGCGCGCTCTTCGTCGCTTTCGCGCATGATGAGGGTGTGGCTGTCGATCTTGGCCGCCAGCGCGGGGTCGAACTTGAGCACCTTAATCGAGCGCATCACGCGCGGCATCTGGTAGCTGGCTGCCACCGTGATGTCGCAATCGACTTCGCTACCCTGCTCGCGCAGGAACCCGGCGTACCACATTACCGCCAGCTGGGCCCGCACCAGGTACGGGTCCTGGCCATACGCCATCGGGAAGCGCCGGGCCAGCCGCTCGGCGTCATCGCTGGTCAGGTTGCCGCTGCCCGCTGCCTGCACCAGCTCGGCCGCGGCCTCCTCCAGGCGCTCGCCCGCCAGCACCTCGCGCAGGAACTGGGCCCGGCGCCGCGCCAGCGAAATCTCGCCCAGCACGTCGAGCACCGCCTGCTCCTGGCCCGACCCCAGCAGTTCGCGCAGCCGCGCCGGCGTCGGCTCCTCGCCCCATGCATAGTCCAGCGCCGCCTTCAGGCCGTGCGCACCGCCTTCATCGCCCCAGTGGTAGCGCGTGATGCCGTCGGTGGTCGGCGTCCAGAACATGAAGTTCAGGCTGTTCAATGCAATGCTGTAGGCAGCCGCGCCTTCCGGCGTCTGGCCGGCCGGCTTGCCGAACAGGCCAACGGCCATGTGGCTGAAGCGGTCGGCCCGCGCGGGCATGCGGGCAATGGCCTCGGCATCGACGGCCACCAGCTCGGGCTGGTAGTCGGCGTTGGCACGGGCGAGGATGCGTTCCTTGGCGGTGGGTTGGCCGGTCATGATGCTCCGTTGAGAAATTCCATCCGGCAATAATAATCCCCTTTTGTCATAAGGGAAATAGACCAAGAGAAGAATTTGTAGGACCGGTCCCACAAAGTCCACGTCCGTTTTCCGATTGGCCCTGGCGCCCACGGGACTACCATCAAGGTTTGTCCGTTTCACCAGACAGGAGGTCACCATGGCTGAGAACAAAGGCAGGGGCGTCAAGGGCGCCAACTATGACGAGCTGAGCGGGATTGGCACCAGCGAAGCGGGCGTCACCGGGACCACGGGCAACCTGAACACCGGCGGCCGCGACGGGGGCGTAGGCATGCCGAGCCGTAACGACGCAGGCAACCTGCAGAATGCGGACCTGGGTGAACACGGCGACACACCCGCGCTGGGCAGCCGGGTACGCGGACCGCACAGCCGCCAGGGCGGCCAGCAGCAGGGACAGCAAAACGCGCAGGGCGGCCAGGGCGGACAGCAAAGCCAGCAGAGCGGCCAGGGCGGATCGCTGTCCGGCCCGGGCGACGCCGAGCAGCAGCGCGAGGACAGCCAGACCGCAGCGAACCCCAACATCCAGGGCGGGACGCGTTCGCGTTGATCCGGTATGCCCGGGCAAACTGGAGGTTCGCAGCCGGGTCGGGTACGATGCGGCTGTTCGAACCTCTTTTGCCCGGGATGACCACGCCGACACAGACCGCCCCGCTTCCGCCGCTGAACGCCCTGCTGCTGGCGCGCGCCCTCTTCAAGCACGCGGGTTCCCAACGGGCGGCTGGCGCGCTGCGCACGCGCTACGAGGCGGGGCACCTGGACACCGCTCACCTGCAGCGCTACAACGCCGCCCTCGGCTTTGCCGCGGACGCTTTGCCGGTGACGTTCTACTACCTGGTCGCCCAGCGCGCGCACATGGCGACGATGCTCGACCCGGCCTTTCCTTTCCGCATTGCGGGCATGATCCACGCCGGTAACGATATCACCGAGCACTGCCGGGTCGATGCCGGCAGGCCGCTCGTCATCACCACCAGCGTCGCAATCGCGCCGCCCAAGCCCAGCGGCGCCATCCACGTCGTGCTCGACACGGCAGGCGAACAGGACGGCCAGACGAGGTTCACCTGCCGCAGCGACTACGTGGCCGTGCGCGGCGTGCGCGCTGCGCGCAAGGACGCCCGGCACCAGGAACCCGTCCCCGGCGCGCAGATTGCCAGCTGGACCGTCGACGCATCCGCCGGCCGCGCCTATGCGGCCATTTCGGGCGACTGGAACCCGATCCACCTGTGGCCCTGGTCCGCCCGCCTGATGGGGCTGCGCGCACCGATCATCCACGGCATGCACACGGTCGCCCGGGCCTGTGCCGCACTCGAACAAGACAGCGGCGCAAGGCTCACCGCCATCTCTGCCCGCTTCCGCGCGCCGGTGCCGCTGCAAAGCGAAGTGCGCCTGTTCGCTGATCCCGCGGGGAGCGCATACACCGCGGTCTGCTCTGGCCGCATCGCCGTCGAAGGCGCATTCACGGTGCAACCGCCATGAGCGCGCCCGGCCAGCACCGTCGCCGCCCGATCCGTTACGGCGTCGAACGCTTGATCGACACTTTGCTGATGGACGGCAAGGTCGCCGCGTGGAGCTACCGCCGCGGCTGGCACGGGAACCTGGGCATCACCCGGCACGCGCTGGCGCTGGACGCGGCGCAGCGCCTGCCTGCGCCGCTGGTCATCGCGTTCGCATCGGACCTGCACGCCGGCCCGACCACGCACCCGGCCCTGTTCGACGCACTCGCGCACCAGCTCGAAGCGGCGCGGCCGGACGTGGTGCTGCTCGGTGGCGACTACGTCTCGCTCGGCGCGCGCCACATCGCCCAGCTGCGCGGCCTGTTCGCCCGGGCCGCCGAACTGGCGCCGCTTGGCGCCTACGCGGTCATGGGCAACCACGACATCTGGCACGGCCGCGAGCCGATCCAGGCCGCGTTGCAGGACGCCGGCGTGCACGTGCTGGTGAACCGCAACCTTGCGCTGCCGGCCCCCTTCGACATGGTCAGTATCTGCGGCGTGGACGATCCCTGGACCGGGGCGCCCTCGCCGCGCGCCGCGTTTGCCGGGGCCGCTCCGGTGCGCATCTACCTGATGCATTCGCCCGACGGCATGTGCAACCTGGCAGAGACCTTCGATGTCGGCTTTGCCGGCCACACCCACGGCGGCCAGATCGCATTCGCGAACGGCACGCCGGTCAGGCGCCCGCGCGGCCCCTTGTCGCGCGACCATTGCTACGGTAGGTACGAGTTCGCCAACGGCCCGCTGATCGTCAGCCGCGGCATCGGCTGCAGCGCGTTGCCACTGCGTATCAACGCCGATCCCGAACTGGTGCTGTGCACCCTGCAATGATGCCGCGCGCAACGCACGATTGGCCATTTGTCATCGTGCCGCGTGCGGCTTCGGCTTAGTATGCAGGAAAAGCATTCAGGCGCAGCACGATGACCGACAAGCCGACACCTGCCGCAGAACAGCCGGAGTTGCCGTTCTGGCGGCTCCTCTACCGTTTCATGTTCTTCGACTGGCTGTTCGCGGACGTCAGCGCCGCGCGCAACCGCATCGAGCGACATGCCGCCCGCCAGCACAACCGGCGCATGTGCAAGTTCCTGCCCGTGTACCTGCGGCGCTGGTCGATCCTGACGGCGTTCGATTTCGGCATGGGCTGCCTGTTCGAGCGCGCGCTGCAGGCCAGCATGGTGTCTGCGTGGTTCTTCACCTGGTCCTGCGTCACGCTCACCGGGACCATCGTCATCACGGTGGCCTGGGCCTTCCTCGCCAACGACAGGTTGCCTTGACGCTATAATCGTCCCCAGCCGTACCGGTGTGGTACGCGCATCTGGTTGGAAAGACGATGAAAAAAGCCCTGTACTTGCTCCTGCTCGTATCCGGCGCCGCGTTTGCCGATGACGCCGCGCTCCAGAAATGCCGCGCGCTGGCCGACGCCGCCACCCGCCTGAGCTGCTACGACGCGATCCCGCTTGGCCAGGCCGCCCCGGCCACCGCCGCCTTGGCCGCAGCGCCGGCTGCCGCGCCGTCGCGGACGCCCGAGCAAAACTTTGGCATGGAAGCGGTGAAGAAGCAGGCCGACGAGCAGCCCAAATCGATCGAGAGCACGATCGCCGGCACCTTTGACGGCTGGCGCCCCGGTTCGCAGATCAAACTGGCCAACGGGCAGGTCTGGAAAGTGGTCGACGGCAGCGAAGCCGTGCTGGCGCCGCTGCAAAACCCCAAGGTCAAGGTGTCGCGCAACTTCTTCGGCACCATTTTCCTGGAGATCGAGGGTACCAACCAGTCGCCGAAGGTGCGCCGGGTGCAGTAATTATCCGGCTTGGGCGATGCGCGACAGGCGCCCTTGCCTGTCCAGGCTGAACCTGTCGAGGTCATTCGCCAGGAACAGGTTGCCGTGATAGGCGGCGCGCGCCTCGCGCTCCACGTCGGCCAAGGTTTGTGGCCCGTTGTGCTGCTGGTAGCGTGGGCTGAAATGGGTCAGCACGAGGTTCGGAATGTTCGCGTCGGCAGCAAAACGCGCTGTTCGGCGCGCCGTGCTGTGCTGCGGTGCCGGCCCCACCTTTTCCAGTATCTCCTCGGTGTAGGTTGCCTCGTGCACCAGTACGTCGGCGCCGACGGCTTCGTCCGCCAGTAGTTCCGGCGTATCGTTGTCGCCGCCAATGATGATCGTGCGCGGCTTGCGGGGCGGTAGAAGATAGTCCTGCGCACGCAGCGCGCGACCGTTGGCCAGCCTCACATCGCGCCCGCGCTGCAGCTCGCCCCACGCGGGCCCGCGCGGCACGCCATCGGCCCTGAGCCGGGCTGCGTCGAGTTTTCGCTCCACAGTGGATTCGGTAAAGGAATAGGCATACGAGGGGACCCGGTGCGACAGCGCCGTGGCGCGCACCTCGAAGTCCGGCAGCAGGCCGTTCGGGATGCCCTGTTCGACCGGCAGGAAGGCGAGCGGGTACGGAAGGCCGAGCTGCGTCGTTTCCATCACGCCCTGGACGAAAGCGGCAATGGCTGCGGGTCCGACCAGCAGCAGTTCGTCTGTGCGGTTGAGCAGGCCCGCGCTCGCCAGCAAGCCCGGCAAGCCGTAGCAGTGGTCGCCGTGCACATGCGTGATGAAAATGGCGCGCAGGC
This sequence comes from Massilia agilis, assembly GCF_024756255.1. Classification (GTDB taxonomy): domain Bacteria; phylum Pseudomonadota; class Gammaproteobacteria; order Burkholderiales; family Burkholderiaceae_D; genus Telluria; species Telluria agilis. Next base: position 184,294 of record NZ_JANUHB010000001.1, read on the forward strand.
CCATCAACGACAGGCTGGTGTGCAGCAGGCGGTGTTGCGTCCCTTCGCCGCAGTCGACCAGGTACCAGCGGCCCGCCAAAGGCGAGCGCAGCGCGAGCGCGGAGACATTGCGCGTCTTGGTGGGCGTACCGGATGAGGTGCCGAGGAATTCGAGTTCCATCGGGGGATTATCGTTGATACGACTGCGCCGAAGCGTTCCGGACGCACCTCGACAGTGGCAGCGTGTCCTGGCGCGGAAGCATCGCATAGAAAAGCCAACGCGGCTGTGTTGCCCGCGCTGGCTATATGTTGCTGTCGTTAGGTCGCTCGATCGGCCGGTATGACCACCGGGGGATAGGACACTTGGATCAGTTTGGTGTTGCGGGACGATTTCTAACCGGCCGGCACCCCTACAATCGTAGCGGCGGAATCATCCGCGCAAGTCACCTCAACAACCGCGGTCGATCGGCTGTTACTCTAAGTACCCAGCACTGGTGTCGCAGCTGAGCCGACAATCTCCACCACAGGCTCCATGTTCTGGATGTCACCAGTCACGTATGTAATGTCGCTGGCCTGTACGCTTGACACTTCGCTCGTCACCGTAGTGACTTCAGTAGTGAAGTGCGGTCCATCGTTTGGTACTTCTGGCATAAAAACCTCCTCTTAAAATCTAAACTCGGATTAACCCGCGGTGAGCTGGCGTCTACCCGCCCGAGACTGCCACAACCGGCACACCGATAAGCTCAGCTTCGACTGGATTCGTCTGGATTTCGACAGCTTGCAGGGCAAGAGCGGGCGTGCTTAGCGTCGTATCGGTCGCAGCCGCAGTTTCGCTTGTTAAACGCGTCCCGTCGTTTGGTACTTCTGGCATGGTCTTGTACTCCTAGTTTGTAAGCGTAGCGCCGAGTGGATTAATGTACGCCATCGTTGGGTACTTCCGGATCATAGAGAATTTCCATGATGTCCTTAAAACGGAGCGTCACAAGGATTACCTCGCCCTTCGAGTTTCGATCACTGAAGGTCATCATCTTGCCGTCCACAGAAATGGAGGGCTTGCTAAGCTGACGACCTGGCAGCGGCGCGCATGCCTCATAACCTGCAAATACAATACCCGATGGAGTCGGTGCAACCAGTTGATAGTTCAGGATCGCATCGCCAGTGAACACGGGAGACGAGTACGGCGTACAGGTCACTTTCCACTTACCGCCGCCGGCGTTGCCGCTGCCATCCGATACTGGCTCAACTACAACCGTAATGTTATGAAATTCCGGCGCGGGAACAACGCCGGACGAATCGGTATTGCTAGTAATGGCCATTAGTTAGTGACTCCTTCTTTTGATGGGTTGAGAAAAAACGGCTGTATGAGGCCTCCCGGTAACCGATCGATTTCAGTCGCTCATGTCCGGCTGCTGCCGCTGCCATTCTGCCAAGACAAAGTTGCGCGCGAACCCACGGGTCCAATAGACGATAGTCCGAACCCTTGATGCTCTCGTCAAGTAGCTCAAGAGCCGAGCCGCAAGCCCGTTTCGCTTCGACTGTATTGCCGATCCCGGCATTTGCTTGCCCTAGAAATACGAGCGTCCGTGCCACATCGCCCCGGTAGCGGATCTGGTCACGGTTGCTTGCGAAAAGCACTTGAAGGCTTTCCAGACTCTGCGAGAGGAACATAGTCGCCTCCTCGTATCGTCCAGAGCTAAGCGCGGCGACGCCGATATTTTGGTAAGCGAGCGCGAGCGTAAGGGCAGACTCGCGGGACTTTGGATCAAGTACGAGAAGTCTCTTGGCAGTTTCGGCGACCGAATGCAGTGAACGAAGCACCGACGGGCTGCCCTCAGCTAGCTGAACGCGTAGAAGCTCAAACCGAACGCCCGTCAGTAGAATCTCCCAAACGCGATGTTTTGGCTCCCGTAACACGACAGCCTGCAGCAATTGCTGGGCCTCCGTAAGATCGGCGATCCCGCCCCCGGTCTGCCCCATCATCGCCTTCAACCATCCGCGACGTTGCAGCGCGACTGCGGTATTTTTTGCCCAAAGGGAGTCACTTGGCGAACTTTCGTAAAGTCGGGATACCACCTCTACCTGGTGGTTGTAAAGCCGCAGGGCCTCCTCGAGCGCTCCAAGCGCTTCACGAGTGCTAGCCAGCCACGACAGACTGTTGGCAAGTTCGGCCAACAGCGTTTTATCGTTCGGTCTGAGTACGAGTGCCCGCTGTTTCAGTTCAATCGATGCCGCGAAGTCGGCCGCGGCGCGGTCGAGGTTTCCGCGCTTGAGTGCCAGTTGCCCTAAATTAGTATGTGCATACGATTGCTCGACCCATCCTTCGATATTGTTCGAGTCAATCCGATTGAGGCGGTCGGTGTACTGCTGGTACAGTTTGAACTGTTCCTCCGCCCGCGCCATATCGCCTTGGTTCAAATAAATTTGTCCATGCCAGAATGCATTGCCCCCCAACCCCTTGACGACTTCCCAGTTCTGGCCCCCCCCCACCAATTGACGCAGCAGGATGGCGCGGGCCGAATCGAGCGCTGATATCGCCGCCTTCGCGTCGCTCCGCGCGTAGCTCACTTCCGCGATTACTTGAAGCGCCTTTGCTCGGTTTGTCTGCGAGGCCGCGTTGCTGTCGTCATTGACCGCAAGGTATTCGAGCGCTTTCCCGCTCACCGAATCCAACAGATCAAGACGCCCGAGCGGTCGGAGCTTGTCCGCGAAATCGCCAAGCATGAAGCCCATCAGCCCTTCGGCTTCTGCCCGCCGCTGTTGCGCAACGCGCTTCGAAGAAAACGCGACGAGCGATGCGGCGCCGGCGAGCACCGCGAGGATCACAATGGACGCCATGACCATCAGTCTGACCTGATCTCGGCGCTTGGCTTTCCTCGTTGAGGCGTCGATCAGCTCGCGCTCCAGTGCCGACAGCGACAATTCGTGCATATCGAGCAGTCCGCGCGCCTCGTCCAGCTGCTTACCGTGCGGAAGCAGCAGGTCAGCGCGCCGCCCTTCAACTGCCCAGCGCGCGGTCCACTGCGCAATCCGCGAGCGCACCTGCAAGCCGTCGCGGTGCGAGGCGATCCAGTTGGCCGCACGCGGCCAGCGCCGCAGCAGCGCCTCGTGCGCCACGCCAAAGCCCCCTTCGCCGTCGACCAACTCGCTCAAGAACAGCCGCGCATCGACGAGCGCGTTGACCAACTCACGCTCGGTGTCGGACCTGAGCGCGGACCATGGCGCGCGCCGGCTGGTCACCGCCTCGCTGTCCGCCGACACCGTCACCACCAGCGACAGCACGCGCGGCAGCGCCGCCACCTGGCCCGCCATGAGCCCGGCAATCACTTCCTCGGCACGCGCGCCGATCGCGCCCTCCAGCCCGCCGATGCGGTGGTATGCCTCCACCGACAGCTCGCCCGCCGGGCTGCGCAGCCGGTACAGTTCCTGCAGCGTGTACTGCAGCAGCGGCAGCGAATCGGGACTTGCGGCGGCGCTGCGCGCCAGCAGCTCGTCGCAGCGTTCCTGCGTTTGCGGATCGACGCCGTAGGTCAGGTCGGCGGCCAGTGCGGGCAGCCGGATCATTTGCATGATCTCGGCAAGACTGGGACGCTCGACGTCAAAATGGGCGCCTTGGGCCTTCCCTTCCAGTAGCGGCGGGAATTCGGCAATGCGCGGGTAGAAGTCGTTGCGGCAGGCGATGATCACCATCACCCGGCCCGCGCGCGCCAGCGTATCGAGCGCCGAAACCACCGCCTCGCGCTGCGCTGCGGTCACCTGCGGATGGGTGAACAAGGCCTCGAAGCGGTCGATGACCACGACGAGCCGGTGGTCCCGGCCTGCGCCACGGGCGCCCAGCGCCTTGTCGATGCGCGCGGCCACCTCGGCCGGGTCGGCCTGTAACAAGCGCCCCAGCGACACCCCGCTCTCGCCGCCGAACACGGCATCGTCCCCCAACTGCCAGTCCAGCATGGCCGAGGCCAGCCCTGCGAACACCTGCCCATCGTGCAATTCACCCAGGTCGATGAAGGCCGAAGACAGCGCATGCGGCTCCCCCGCCCGTTGTTCGCGCATGAGTGCCGGCACCAGCCCGGCCAGGATCAGCGAGGTCTTGCCCGAGCCGCTCGGCCCCAGCACCACCACCAGCGGCCGCCCCGCGCGCGCCTGCCCGGCCAGCGAGGAGCGCAGCGCATTGACCGCCGTGTCCCGGCCAAAAAAGATGGCCGCATGCTCCGCGTCGAACGGCTGCAGGCCGCGGAACGGGGAACCGTCGCGCCAGCTCCCGGGCTGTACCTGGACGGCAGGATCGCCAAAACTGACCGGCGCGATTGCCCGGTACCCGCGTTTGCGAATCGTTTGTATATAAGAGGGATTGGCGGCGCTGTCCGCCAGCACCCGGCGCAGCTGGGTGATGGTCTTGTGGACCGGATTGTCGCCGTAGACGGTGCTGCCCCAGCATTCGAGCAGGAGCTCTTCGGTGCTGATCACTTCGTTGGCACGAGCGCATAACGCGAACAGCACGTCCATCGCACGCGGCTCGATCTGGAACCGTTCGTCACCGCGCTGCAGGCTGTTGCCGGCGCGGCTGACGTCCCATTCCCCGAAGCGGAACTGCTCTGTCGTCATCTTCTCCGAACGCCTGGAAGCCTGCGCAGGGTCGCTAGAAATCCAAGCAAATCAAGGACTTGAAAACCGGAAGGAAACCGGAAGGTTTATTTATTGCTTTAGGGCTAGAGTTTATCCGGCATCAGACAGCTTGCCAACAAAATAATTTCCAAAATGCACAAAACATTGAATTTTAGTTACGGTTCGGCTGCGCTCGAAAGCGCTGTCGTCGCGCTGGATGCCCGGCGTCCCACGGCCCGGCGACCGCAAGCACCGGACGTTCCGCCGGGAGGCGCCACCGTGTCCCCATTTCCGGTCGAGCGTGCAAACCGCGGGAGCCCCCATCGGCCCGATGCCGCGCAAAGCGTCCTGGCCGAGCGCCTGCGCGAACGCCTGCGCACCCTTTGCCCGCCTGCGGTCACCCCGTCCGCCGACACCCTGCAAGCCCTGCCCGCCAGTCCCGACAAGTTCCCCCCGACACCCCTGAACGTGCGCCGCCTGGCCGTGGCTCCGCTGCGCAGCGTGGGCGCGCACCGCGCCGCGACCGAGTGCGCCCAGGCACTGCAGGCCGAACTGGAGCACCGCCTGCATTGCGTGTTCGGCGCCCAGGTCGTTCCCTACGGTCCCGGCGCCGCCGGCGCGACCCATGTGGTCGAAGCCAGCCTGCGCATCGATGGCGACCGGCTGCGAACGACCGTGCGGCTGGTGGACCGGCTGTCCCTGTGCATCCCCATGTCCGAGCAATTCGATGCGGGCCTCCCGTTCGGCATCGCGCAGCAGGAATTCCTGGCGCTGTCGATCTGCCGCGCCATCCAGAACCACTTCTCGCTCAGGTAATCGTGTCCACCAACATGCACTCCGACTTTCCCCTGTCCGGCCGCGGTTTGCCGCAAGGCGTCTTCAATGTCGATGCGAGCGGCCAGGCCACCTACCGCCTGGTGTTGCCGACTCCGGCCAGCCTGACCGGCATGCGGCCCGGGCTCGAACTGGTGTACAGCCACCGCCAGCCGAATGGGGCGCTGGGTGTGGGCTGGAGCATTGGCGGCCTGTCGTCCATCACCCGCACCAAGGCCACGTACGCGGTGGACGGGTTCAACGGTTCGGTGAACTACGACGCGCGCGACCGCCTGGCGCTGGACGGCCAGCGCCTGATCAGCGTGGACGGCGACTACGGCCAGCCCGGCACGCTGTACCACACGCAGATGCACGAGTGGAAGCAGATCCGCGCCGGCGGCACCGTGGAGGACGGGTTCATCACCGTCATGATGGATGGCGAGATCTGGACCTACGGCGCCTCGCCGGACAGCCGCATCAAGGCCCACGGCAGCGGGCAGGTGCGCGTGTGGGCGCTGCATTCGGTGGAAGACCTGCACGGCAACCGGGTCGAGTACCACTACACCACCACGCCGGTGGAGGGCGCGGCGGACTGCGGGCAGTACTACCTGGACCGCATCAGCTACCGTGCATGCAACGAGGCGGCGCCGGGCAGCATCATCACCTTCACCTACGAGGAGCGGCCGGACCCGATCACCGCGTTTGCCGCCGGCTGTGGCGTGGCCACCCTGTACCGCCTCGCCCAGATCAACACCTGGCTCGACGCCTCCACCCTGGTGCACAGCTACGACCTGGACTACGGCTGCAGCGCCGCCACGCGCCAGAGCCGCCTGTGCAGTGTCACCGAGCGCAGCGCGTCCGATGGCGCGCGCCGCTTCGAGCAGCTCATCACCATCGGTTGGCAGGACACGCCAGTCCCCGGTTTCGACGCCGCCGCGCTGGTGACGCTCGGCCGGCATGCGCAGACAACCGGCTTCCTGCCGATGGACGTGAGCGGGAACGGCTGCACCGACCTGGTCCAGCTCTGGATCGACGGGCGCGGCCGGCTCAACGCGACCACCTGGCTGGCCGACGGCAACGGCGCCTACGACTGCGGCGCCATCTGCCCGCTCGGCGTGTTCCCGAACGAGCACCGGATCCTGGCGGCGGACCTGGACGGTGACGGCCGCGCCGACCTGCTGGTGGCCTACCGCGACCCGCACAGCGGCAACCTGGTGCTGGCGTCCTTCGCGTCCAACGGCGCGTCGTTCGATGCGCTGGCCGTGCACGATACGGGCGACGCCTGGAGCGAGCACCACCTCGGATTCTTCGTGATGGACGTGAACGGCGACGGGCGCCTCGACCTGGTGGAAGCCTACGGCCACGCCGACCCGCGGCGCGGCCAGCTGCTTTACTTCCGCAGCTACCTGTCCCTGCCCGGCGCAGCCGGCACCGCGGTGTTCAGCCAGGCGCTGGTGAGCCCCACCGAGGACCCGGCCCAGCCCGCGCGCCAGCTCGCCCTGTGGCCGATGGACGTGAACGGCGACGGCATGGTCGACCTGGTGCGCGCCTGGGCCGACGAGCAAGGCAAGACACACCTCACCGCCTACCTCTCCGTTTCCAGCGCGGTGGACCGGGTGCACTTTGCGGCGCGGCGCGACACCGTGCTGGCCACCATCGACCTGGCCAGCCACCTCGCCTTCCTGCCGCTGGACGTCAATGGCGACGGCATGATGGACCTGGTCCAGGCGTGGCAGGAACAAACGGAGGACGGAGCGCTGCTGCACCTGCGCACCTTTTTCGCCGACGGCGCGGGTGGCTTCGTCGCAGGCCCCGACAGCAGCTTTCACGGCCAGGGCTTCGCGCCGGGCCAGTTCCATCCGATCGGTTTTACCGGCGGCGGCCAGACCCAGCTGCTCAACGCCTGGCGCGCCGATGACGGTGAGCTCATGTTTACCGTGTACGCCGCTTCCGCAACGGGCTTGTTCCGGCGCCACAGCGAGAACGGCGCCGGCATGATGGGCGACGCGGGACTGGTGCTGGTGGGCGACGTCAACGGCGACGGCAAGGGCGACCTGGTGCGCATTGCGCCGGACGGCGACGGCGTGCCGGTCGTGCACACCTACCTGTCGCGCGGACCGTATCCGGACCTGGTCTGCCGCGTGTCCGACCAGCTCGGCGGCGTCACCGACATCGACTATGCCCCGCTGTCCGATCCCGGTGTGTACAGGGTCCAGCAGCCGCCCAGCTACCCCGAAAGCGCGGCGCGGCGCTACCCGAACGCGCTGTCGCCGGCGCAGTTCCCGGTCGAGGCGGTGCTGGGACAGGCCGTGTACGTGGTGGCGCAGTACACCCAGCGCAGCGGAACCGAGCCGCACAACCGCACCCATACCCAGCAGTTCAGCTTCACCTATTCGGATGCCCGCGTCGACCTGCTCGACCGCGGCTGGCTCGGTTTTGCCGAGATGACGATGCTGATCCCGTGACGCTTCAAGCGGACTCGGCCATTTGTGCGACACGCAAACAAGACAGGCACTACCATGATTTCGACGACTGAGCTTGGACCGACTTTGGCTTTTGCGGGAGAGGTGGACGGCATGGATTACGAGCGCGCGAAGGGAACACTGCTTCGTCTCTACCATCGCTGGCGCGGTGTGGTGCCGGCCAAGCTGCTGTACCACCCCGACCATTTCGCGGTGCGGCGCCTGCTTGCCGCGCCGCCCGAAGTGCAGCGCGCGGCGGCCGAACACCGGCTGCGCCATGTGCTGGGCAGCGCGGTGGCCCACGTTCCCTGGTACCGCCGCCGCGTGTCGCTGCGCCCGGCGGAGCTTGCGCATGCGCCGGTGGCGGAACTGCTGGAACGCTTCCCCTACATCGGCAAGCAGGACGTGATGGAATGCCAGCGCGACTTCGTGGACGATCGCGTGAACCCGCGCTTCCTGGTGTATGCGCAGAGCCACGGCTCGTCCGGCACCGGCATCGGCGTGTGGCGCGACAAGCGCCAGGGCGATATCGAAAAGGCGTTCTACTTCCACGCCTGGGGGCGCCTGGGCTTCAGTTTCGACAAATCGCGCTACGCCCGCCTGGGCGCCGATTCGGCGCGGCCGCTGGACGACGCGCCCTGCTACCGCTTCGGCAACCGGCTGATGGTCTCGCCCAACCACCTGCAGGCTGCGCACAAGGCGAGCATCGTCGACGCGCTGAACCGCTTTCGCCCCGAATTCATCCACGCCTACCCGAGCGCGGCCCTGTCGCTGGCCGAACTGCTTGCGCCTGGCGACCTGCAGTTCCGGCTGAAGGGCGTGCTGCTCGCTTCCGAGCCGGCCACGCCGGTGCAGCTCGCGCTCGTCGGCCGCGTGTTCGATTGCCCGGTCTCGATCAGCTACGGCCTGACCGAACGCACCAACCTCGCGTTCGCGCACCACCAGCGCGGCCACACCAGCGCCTACCAGTTCGAGTCCCTTTACGGCTGGACCGAGACCCGGCTCTCCAGCGACGGCCAACCCGAGATCGTCGGCACCTCGGCATGGAACGAGGTGATGCCCTTGATCCGCTACTGCACCGGCGACTTTGCCGACATCGACGAACACGGCCAGTGCCCCGAAATTTTGGGGCGCGTGCACGAGTTCGTGCTCGACCGCGACGGCAACCGCCTGCCCGGCCTGACCATTGCGCTGGAGGCGGGCACCTGGGACTTTGTGCGGTCGTGCCAGATCCGCCAGCGCGAGCCGGGCAAGCTGACCATTGCCGTGGTGCCGCGCAACGGGCCGCTGACACCCGAGCAAAAGGCCGAGCTGCTCGCCGCGCCGCTGGAGCACTGGGGCACCCGCTTCGAGATGGAAGTGGCCGAGGTGCCGGAACTGGCGCGCGCGCCCGGCGGCAAACGCCAGTTCGTGGTCAACGACTTTCGGGCCGCCGGCTGAAGCGGCTCAGAACAGCTCCTGCTGCCGGCTGGTCAGGCGCGCGAACGAGTCGCCCAGGAAGGGCAGGATGGCGTCGGCCACCGGCTCGAGCTGGCGGCTCAGGTAGTGCTCGTAATCGATCGGTGAACGCCGCGTCTCCAGCGGCTCCGGCCCCGCGGTGGTGACCACGTAGCGAATCCAGCCGCCGTTGCGGTACTGCGCCGGCCGTCCCTGGCTGAGGTGGAACTCGTCGGCCGCACGCGCGGCGCGCACGTGGGGCGGCACGTTGCGCTCGTAATCGTCGAGCTTGCGGCGCAGCCGCTTGCGGTACACCAGCAGCTCGTCCAGTTCGCCGCGCAGCGTGCGCTGGGCATAGTCGCGCACGAATTCCTGGTACGGCTCGCCCTTGAAGATGCGCTCGTACAGCCCCTGCTGGAACTGCTGGGCCAGTGGCGTCCAGTCGGTGCGCACGGTCTCCAGCCCTTTGTACACCACCTCCTCCAGCCCGTCAGGCCTGGTCACCAGCCCGGCGTAGCGCTTCTTGCTGCCTTCTTCGGAACCGCGCACAGTGGGCATCAGGAAGCGGCGGAAGTGCCGCTCGAACTGCAGCTCGAGCGCGCAGTCCAGGCCATATTCCTCGCGCAGGTGGCGACGCCACCAGTCGTTCACGTGCGCGACCAGTGCGCGACCGATCCGTTCGGCGTCCTCGCTCTCATGCGCGCGCCCCAGCCAGACGAAGGTCGAATCGGTATCGCCATAGATCACCTGGTAGCCCTGGTCCTCGATCAGCTCGCGCGTGCGGTGCATGATCTGGTGGCCGCGCAGGGTGATCGACGAGGCCAGCCGCGGGTCGAGGAAACGGCAGCCGGGCGAGCCGAGCACCCCGTAAAACGAGTTCATGATGATCTTGAGCGCCTGCGACAGGTGCGCGTTGCGCTCGCGCTTGGCGGCGTCCCTGCCCTCCCACACCTGGCGCACGATCGCGGGCAGGCAGTGCTTGGTGCGCGAGAAGCGCGCGTTGCGAAAGCCGGGCACGGTGCCGGCTTCGTCCTCGCACAGCCCTTCGACCAGGCCCACCGGGTCGATCAGGAAGGTGCGGATGATCGACGGGTACAGGCTCTTGTAGTCGAGCACCAGCACCGAATCGTACAGCCCGGAGCGCGAATCCATCACGAAGCCGCCCGGGCTCTCGCCGCCCACCACGTCGCCGATGTTCGGCGCAACAAAGCCCTGGCGGTGCATCACCGGCATGTACAGGTGCTCGAATGCCGCCACCGACCCGCCGCTGCGGTCGGCCGCCAGGCCGGTCACGCTCGCGCGTTCGAGCAAAAAGGCCATCAGCCCGGTCTTGTCGAAGATGCGGGTGACCAGTTCGCAGTCCTTGAGGTTGTAGCGTGCCAGCGCCGGCTTGTCCTCGGCGAACATGCGGTCGATCTCGTCCATGCGGTCGTAGGCGTTGTCAATCTCCTTGCCTTCGCCCAGCAGGGTTTGCGCAACGTGCTCCAGGCTAAAGGACGGAAAGCTCCAGGTCGCCGAGCGCAGCGCCTCGATGCCGTCGATGACGAGCCGGCCCGGAATCGACACGAAGAAGTGCTCCTGCCTGCTGTGTTCGCGCCACTCGACCGGCGCCCCGCCACGGCCAAGGCGGAGCAGGTGCTGTACGCGCTCGGCGTTCTGCTGCAGCACGCGCAGGTCGAACTGCACCAGGTTCCAGCCGATGATCGCATCCGGGTCATGCCGTGCCATCCACTCCTCCAGGCGGACCAGCAGGTCGCGCCGGGTCTCGCAGTACTCGAGCGCAAAGTCGAGCGCGCCGGCCTCCCCGTTCGGCGGGCCGAGCATGTACACCTGGCGCTGGCCGCACCCTTCCAGCGCGATCGAATAGAGCTCGCCCTGGAACGTGGTCTCGATGTCGAGCGACACAGTGCGCAGGCGCGGCCGGTAGCCGGCGGCAGGCTTCAACTGCCCCGCGTCCAGCAGCGCCGGATCGGTGGCAGCGGCCTGGCCGGAATACTCGACCGGGGCGGTGATGAAGCGCTCCATCAGGTAGCGCTCGGGCGGGCGCACGTCGGCTTCGTACACGTCGATGCCGTGCTGGCGCAGGCGCTTTTCAAGCCGCAGCAGCTGGCGGTACTGGCGACAGTACAGGCCTGCCACGGGGCGGTGCCGGAAGTCGGACAGCGCCAGCTCGCGCAGCTCCCAGCCGCGCTCGCGCGCCAGCAGCTGCTCGGCCGCTGCGCGCTGCTCCTGCGGGATGAACGCGACCGCGGCCTGCGGCGCAAGCCGGACCAGGCGCGGCCCCTCGTCGGTCGCGAGCCAGAATTCGACCTGCACGCCATCGTCCAGGTCGCGCCAGTGCCGGGTCAGCAGGAAGCCGGCACCGCTGCCATTCGCGTTTGCTTGTTCGCTCATCGTTGCGACAGCTTAGCGCAAAGCAGCCGCCCTCACGCGAAGCGCGCCAGCTCGGCTTCGGTAAAGCCCGCCTGGCGGCGCGCTTCGATATTGAAAGGGCCCTTGAGCACGGGCGCCTCGTAGCGCGTGGCCAGCTCTGCGTAGGTCGGCACCGGGTCCAGCCCGCGCAGCGCACACAGGTGGCCGTACCAGCGGTTGCCGATCTCGACATGGCCAACCTCCTCGCGCAGGATCACGTCCAGGATCGCGGCGGCCGCCAGGTCGCCGGCCTGGGCCAGCTTGGCCCGTACCGGCGGAATCGCGTCCAGCCCGCGCGCCTCGAGCGTGCGCGGCACCAGCGCCATGCGAGCGAGGATGTCGCCGCGGGTCTTCTCGGCCATCTCCCACAGGCTGTCGTGCGCGGGAAAATCGCCGTATTGGTGCCCCAGGGTTTGCAGGTGCGCGGACAGCATCGAAAAATGCGCGGCCTCTTCCTTGGCCACGCGCAGCCAGTCGGTGTAAAAGCGCGGCGGCATGCCGGGGAAGCGCCACATCGCGTCCAGCGCCAGGTTCACCGCATTGAATTCAATGTGCGCCAGCGCGTGGATGAGCATGGCCCGGCCCTCGACGGTCGCCATCGAGCGGCGCCCCACCAGGCGCGGCGGCACCAGCTCCGGGCGCGGCGGACGCCCCGGAATGGCGGCGCCCGGGTGCAGGACGGCCGCGCTGTCCAGGTGCGCCGCGCCGCTCGCGCTGGCCGCAGCCAGTGCCGCCACGCCCGCTGTCTTTGCAGCAGGGTCCGTCTCCACCAGACATTCAAGCGCGCGTGCGCGCAGCTCGCCAGATACCGCCATGTTCAGTCCCGCACAACAAAAGCGGCAGTGTACCAAATCACGCCGGCTGAACCACTGCGGCCACAAGCGGTCTGACGGAACGACTCCGAGGTGTGCCCATGTCCAGCACGTCGCGCCTGCCGGCGCATCCCAACCCCGACAACCTGACGCGCTCGTTCTCGTTCTGTACGGGCATCGAGAACAGCGCGCCCATCGTCACCGGCCACGACGGCAAGCCGCGCCGGGTGGACGAGATGGCTGCCTGCGGCCACTACCAGCGCTGGCGCGAGGACTTCCGGCTCGTGCACGACATGGGCCTGCGCTGCCTGCGCTTCGGTCCGCCCTACTACCGCACCCACGTCGCGCCCGGCCAGTACGACTGGTCATTTGCGGACGAGGCTTTTGCCGAGTTGAGCCGGCTCGGCATCGAGCCGATCGCCGACCTGTGCCACTTCGGCCTGCCCGACTGGCTCGGCAACTTCCAGAACCCGGACTTTCCGCGCTACTTCGCCGAATACGCCGAGGCGTTCGCGCGCCGCTACCCGTGGGTGTGGATGTACACGCCGGTCAACGAGATGCTCATCACCGCCGAGTACTCGGCCCTGTTCGGCTACTGGAACGAGCAGCTGCGCGACCACCGCGCGTTCGTCACGGCGCTGTCGAACTGCGTGGAGGCGAACATCCGCGCCAGCGAGGCGATCCGCGCGGTGCGCACGGTGTGGTTCGTGCAGAGCGAATCAACGCGCTACTACCACCCGCACGACCCGGCCGCCGTCGAGCGCACCGCCCACCTGAACGAGCGCCGCTTCCTGTCGCTGGACCTGAACTACAGCCATCCGCCTTCCGCGGTCATGCTGCGCTACCTGGTCGAGAACGGGCTGTCGCTGGACAAGTTCGACTACTTCATGAACCGCACCATTCGTCCCTGGTGCGTGATGGGCACCGACTACTACGAGACCAGCGAAATGGCCGTGTTCGCGGACGGCAGCACCAGGCGCGTCAACGTGCTGGGGTACTACGGGCTGACGCGCCAGTACTACAGCCGGTTCCGGCTGCCGATCATGCACACCGAGACCAACCACTTCCAGCTGCTGAACGCGGCCCACTGGCTCGAGCGCCAATGGGGCAACGTGCTGCGCCTGCGCCAGGAGGGCTTTCCGATCATCGGCTTCACCTGGTACAGCCTGACCGACCAGGTGGACTGGGACATGGACCTGCGCGAGCAGCTGGGCCACGTCAACAGCTGCGGCCTGTTCGACCTGGAGCGGCGCATCCGCAAGGTCGGGGTCGAGTACCGGCGCATCATCCGCGACTGGGGGAGCGCGCTGGCCGAACGCGAGCTGCGATTCTGAGCCGCAGGAATTCCCTGTCCTGCTGTGTTAGGCTAACCGCTGCTCAACCCGCAGCCAGCCGACCCAGAAAGGGATCTCCTTGAAAACGCGACTTTCCCGCCTCGCCATCGCAGCCATCCTGCTTTCCGCCCTCCCCGCCGCCCACGCAGCGGCTCCCGCAGCGCTCTCGACCCAGGTCAGCTCCCGCATCGACGCCATGTACCCCTGGCTGGACGGGGTGTACAAGGACCTGCATGCGCATCCGGAGATCGCGTTCCAGGAAGCGCGCACCGCCGGCAAGCTGGCGGCCGAGATGCGCAAGCTGGGCTTCGAGGTGACCGAGAAGGTCGGCAAGACCGGCGTGGTCGCAATCTACCGCAACGGCCCGGGCCCGCTGGTGCTGGTGCGTACCGAACTGGATGGCTTGCCGATGGAAGAAAAGACCGGCCTGCCCTACGCCAGCCACGCGCGCGCGCAAAGCGACGGCCGCGACACCTTTGTGGCGCACAGCTGCGGCCACGACATCCACATGGCCAGCTGGCTGGGCGCCGCGCGCACGCTGGTCGAACTGAAGTCGCAGTGGAGCGGCACGCTGATGTTCGTGGGCCAGCCGGCCGAGGAGATCGTGTCCGGCGCGCGCGCCATGCTGGACGATGGCCTGTTCAAGCGCTTCGGCAAGCCGGACTACGCATTTGCGCTGCATTCGTGGCCGCTCGCTTATGGCACCGTGGGCTACAACGCCGGCCCGGTCTCGTCCAACTCGGATGCGCTGGAAATCGTGTTCAAGGGCCGCGGCGGCCATGGCTCGGCACCGGACAAGACGATCGACCCGATCGCGATCGCGGCGCGCTTCGTGACCGACGTGCAGACCGTGATCAGCCGCGAAAAGGACCCGAAGGAGTTCGGCGTGGTGACGATCGGCGCGATCCAGGGCGGCACGGTCGGTAACATCATTCCCGATACCGTCGTGGTCCGCGGCACGATCCGCTCGTACAAGCCCGAGGTGCGCGCCAAACTGCTCGATGGCGTGCGGCGCGTCGCCAATGCATCGGCGGCCATGGCCGGTGCGCCCGCGCCCGAGGTGTCGCTGCAAGGCCGCGGCGGCGACGCCGTCGTCAACAACGAGGCGCTGGTGCAAAAGACCGAGGCGGTGTTCAAGGCCGCGTTCGGCGACAAGGCACAGCGCATGCCGCCGATGACCGCAAGCGAGGACTTCTCGCAGTTCGTCAACGAAGGCGTGCCCTCGATGTTCTTCTTCACCGGCATCTATGACCCGCAGGCGGTGGCGGACGCGCAACGCACCAACGGCAAGCCCGTTGCGTTCAACCACTCGCCCTACTATGCGCCGGTGCCCGAGCCCTCGATCAAGACGGCCGCGCAGGCGATGAGCCTGGCTGTGCTGGGGACGCTCGGGCGCTAAGATTGCAACCGGGAAGCATGCTCGGCAGGCGTCATGGTAATCTTGCTGCATTGCAGTAAAGACACCTGGACCCTGGACCGAGCATGAGCACCATCGAGCAACAACCCTCACAGAAGCAATACATCCTTACCGCCAGCTGCACGGCGGCCATTGGCATCGTCGCCGCCGTATCGGGCTTCCTGGCCCGGCGCGACTGCTACATCTGCGCGCTGGAGCAGTTCGACGACGATTCGACCCAGCGCTTTTTCATGCGCGCGGTCTTCCGGCCGATGTCCGCCGACATCGGCATCGAGCAGATCCGCGCGGAGTTCCCGGCCGAAGTGGCCGGCCAGCTCGAGATGGAATGGGCCATCTACGACCCGGCCGAGCCGGTCAAGACGGTCATCATGGTGTCCAAATACGACCACTGCCTGGACGACCTGCTGTACCGCCGCCGCAATGGCGAGCTGAACATGGAAATCACGGCGGTGGTGTCGAACCACCAGGACCTGCGGCCGATGGTGGAACGCGAGGGCATCCGTTTCGTGCACCTGCCCGTCACCCGCGACACCAAGCAGCGGCAGGAGGCACGCATCCTCGAACTGCTGGATGAGACCGGCGCGGAACTGGTGATCCTGGCGCGCTACATGCAGATCCTGTCCGACGACTTGTCGCGCCAGCTGGCCGGCCGCTGCATCAACATCCACCACTCCTTCCTGCCCGGCTTCAAGGGCGCCAAGCCTTACCACCAGGCCTACGACCGCGGGGTGAAGCTGATCGGCGCCACCGCCCACTACGCCACCCCGGACCTGGACGAGGGCCCGATCATCGAGCAGGTCGTCACCCGCGTCGATCACAGCTACAAGCCGGAACAACTGGTGCGCGTGGGCCGCGACAACGAATGCCTGGCGCTGGCCGCCGCCGTCAAGTTCCACATCGAGCGCCGGGTTTTCGTCGATGGGAACAAGACCATCGTTTTTCGCGGCAATTAGACGAAATTTAGAAGGTTTTCTCTAGGTAATAATACCGGAAGTGTTAGCATCTTGATCCATGTCAAGGATTTGACGCGGATCAAGAACGTAAGGTACACGCATGGACAAGCTCAAGCTGAATCTCGCTGCCGTACTCCCCCCCGCTCGCACCGCCCTCCCCGCCACCGCGCCCGCAATGGGCTCCAGTGACGACATCGAAACGCCCAGCCGAACCGACCGCGTGCTGCACGCCGCCCTCGGCCGGCTCACCTCCGGCATTTCTCCAGCCGCCATGGCCCTGGCCTGGACCGACTGGGCGCTGCACCTGGCGCAATCGCCCGGCAAATGGGCGCGCCTGTGCGAAAAGGCCACCAGCAAGGCCGGCCGCTTCGGCGAGTATGCCGTCCGTGCGGCCATCGGCGGCACCGAGCCGTGCATTGCGCCGCTGCCGCAGGACCACCGCTTCAGCGGCCCGGGCTGGCAGCGCTGGCCATTCAACGTGATGCAGCAGGGATTCCTGCTGAACCAGCAGTGGTGGTACAACGTGACCACCGGCATTGGCGGCGTGTCGCCGCACCACGAGCAAGTGGTTTCCTTCGTCGCCCGCCAGGCACTCGACATGTTCTCGCCGGTCAATTACATCGCCACGAACCCGGAAGTGCTGGAAGCGACGCTGCAGGAAGGCGGCCAGAACCTGGTGCGCGGCGCCACCCACCTGGCCGACGACTGGCGCCGCATGCTGCTCAATCAGCCGCCGGCCGGGGCCGACCAATTCGTGCCGGGACAGCAGGTGGCGGTCACGCCGGGCCAGGTCGTGCTGCGCAACCGCCTGATCGAGCTGATCCAGTACTCGCCCGCCACGCCCGACGTGCATGCCGAGCCGATCCTGATCGTGCCGGCCTGGATCATGAAGTACTACATCCTCGACCTGTCGCCGCAGAACTCGCTGGTGAAATACCTGGTGGACCGGGGCCACACGGTCTTCATGATCTCGTGGCACAACCCGGTCGAAGCCGACCGCGACCTGGGCATGGACGACTACCTGCGCATGGGCGTGCTGGCCGCGCTCGACGCGGTGGCCGCCATCGTTCCGGACCGCGGCATCAACACGGTCGGCTACTGCCTGGGCGGCACGCTGCTCGCGATCGCCGCGGCCTGGCTCGCGGGCCGGCGCGACCGGCGCATCCATTCAATGACGCTGCTCGCGGCCCAGACCGATTTCACCGAGGCCGGCGAACTGCGCCTGTTCATCGACGACAGCCAGCTGAACTACCTCGAGGACATCATGTGGCGCCAGGGCTACCTGCAGACGCGCCAAATGGCCGGGGCCTTCCAGCTGCTGCGCTCGAACGACCTGGTGTGGTCGCGCGTGGTCAACGAATACCTGCTCGGCAAGCGCCAGCCGATGAACGACCTGATGGCGTGGAATGCCGACGCCACGCGCATGCCCTACCGCATGCACAGCGAATACCTGCGCCGCCTGTTCCTGAAGAACGACCTGTTCGAGGGACGCTACCGCATCGACGATGCCCCGGTCGCGCTGGCCGACATCCACGTTCCCATGTTCGTGGTCGCCACCGAGACCGACCATGTGGCCCCGTGGAAGTCGGTGTACAAGATCAACCTGGTGGCAGGCGCCGACGTGACCTTCGTGCTGACCAGTGGCGGCCACAATGCCGGCATCGTCAGCGAGCCGGGCCACCGCAACCGCCACTACCGGCTGGCGCGCCGCACCAATGGCGACACCTACCTGGCGCCGGACGACTGGGTGGCCGCAACCGCCCAGCGCGACGGCTCGTGGTGGCCGGCGTGGACCGACTGGCTGGAATCATCCTCCAGCGGCCGGACCGCGCCACCGACCATGGGGGCCGCTGGCCGGGGCTATCTGCCGGTCTGCGCCGCGCCCGGCCAGTACGTGCTGGAGCGCTGAAACCATGGACATGATCGAAAACCGCACCTTCGACGAGCTGGCGGTTGGCGACAGCGCCAGCCTGACCCGCACCCTTACCCGCAGGGACATCGAACTGTTCGCCGTGATGTCGGGCGACGTCAACCCGGCCCACCTGGACGACGAATACGCACGCGGCGACACCTTCCACGAGGTGGTCGCGCACGGCATGTGGAGCGGCGCGCTGGTCTCGGCCGTGCTGGGCACCCAACTCCCGGGGCCGGGCACGATCTATCTCGGCCAGTCGCTGCGCTTTCTCAAGCCGGTCTGCCTGGGCGACAGCGTCACCGTCAGCGTTACCGTGACCGCGCTCGATCCGGCCAAGCGCCGCGTCACGCTCGATTGCGTGGTCGCCAACCAGCGTCACGAGCAGGTGGTGGCCGGCACCGCCGAGGTCATTGCCCCGGCCGAGAGAGTCGCGCGTCCCCGCGTGGCGCTGCCCGAAGTGCGCCTGCACGAGCCCGGCGGACGCTACCGCGAACTGCTGGCCGCAGCGCATAACGCGCCGCGCGTGCGCACCGCGGTCGTCCATCCGGTGGACGCGGTCTCGCTGCTGGGCGCGGTGGAGGCGGCGCGCGAGGGCCTGATCGAGCCGGTGCTGGTCGGCCCTGAAGCGAAGATCCGGCGCGCCGCGGCGGACGCCGGCATCGACCTTGCGAACCTGCGCATCGTATCGACCGAACACAGTCACGCGGCGGCCGAGGCCGCGGTCGCCATGGCGCGCGCCGGCGAGGTGCAGGCCCTGATGAAGGGCGCGCTCCACACGGACGAGCTGATGCGCGCCGTGGTCGCCAAGGACAGCGGCCTGCGCACGGCGCGCCGCATCAGCCACGTGTTCGCCATGGACGTGCCCACCTATCCGCGCCCGCTGCTGATCACCGACGCCGCGATCAACGTCTATCCGACGCTGGAGGACAAGCGCGACATCGTGCAGAACGCCATCGACCTGGCGCACGCACTCGGGATCGCGGCGCCGCGCGTGGCCATCCTGTCGGCGCTGGAGACGGTGTATCCCAAGATCGCGTCCACCATCGAGGCGGCGGCACTGTGCAAGATGGCCGAACGCGGCCAGATCAGCGGCGCGATCGTGGACGGGCCGATGGCGTTCGACCTGGCGGTGTCGGCCGAAGCGGCGGCCACCAAGGGCTTCGTGTCGCCGGTGGCCGGGCGCGCCGACATCCTGGTCGTGCCCGACCTCGAAGCGGGCAACATGCTCGCCAAGCAGCTGGAATACCTGGCCGACGCCCAGATTGCCGGCATCGTGCTCGGCGCACGCGTGCCCATCATGCTCACCAGCCGCGCCGACGGGCCGCTGGCGCGCCTGGCCTCGTGCGCGCTGGCGGCGCTGCTCGCGCGCCACCAGGCCACGCCAGGCGTGATTGGTACGCCATGAAGGGATACGCCTGCTTCAACGCCGGTTCGTCCAGCATCAAGTTCGCGGTGTTCGTGGAGCGCGGCGATGCGCTCGCGCTTTCCAGCCGCGGCGAGATCGACAGCGGCGGCCACCAGCACCGCCTGCTCGCCTGGTCGCCGCAAGGAGAGCTTACCGAAGACCGACCGCTGGAAGGGATCAACGGCTATGCCGACCAACTGGCGGCGGTGATCGGCTGGGTGGAGGGCCACCTTGCCCCGGCGCGGCTGGCCGCCATCGGCCACCGCGTGGTCCACGGCGGTAACGCGCACGCCGGCCCTGCGCTGGTCACGCCGGCCCTGCTGGCCGAACTGGCCGCGCTGAACCCGCTCGCGCCGCTTCACCAGCCGCACAACCTGGCGGCGATGCAGGCCATGGCCAAGCTGCATCCGGACCTGCCGCAAGTGGCCTGCTTCGACACCGCCTTCCACCTGGGCAGCCCGCGCGTGTCGCGCCTGTACGCGCTGCCGCGCGCGCTGGCCGAGCAGCAGGTGCTGCGCTACGGCTTCCACGGCCTGTCGTACCAGCACGTGGCCAATACCTTGCCGGCGCTGGAACCGCGCGCCGGCGGGCGCGTCGTCGCCGCGCACCTGGGCAGCGGCGCCAGCATGTGCGCCATGGTGGGCGGCAGGAGCGTGGCCAGCACGATGGGCTTTTCCGCCCTCGACGGCCTGCCCATGGCGACGCGCTGCGGCAGCATCGACCCCGGCCTGCTGCTGTACCTGCTGCAGGAAAAGCAGATGACGCCGCAGGCGATGCAGCGCTTGCTGTACCAGGAGTCGGGCCTGCTGGGCCTGTCCGGGATCAGCGGCGACATGCGCGAGCTGATGGCAAGCCAGGAGCCGGCCGCGCGCGAAGCGCTGGACGTGTTCGTGTACCGCATCGGGCGCGAACTCGGCTCGCTTGCCGCTGCCGCCGGCGGGCTCGACGTGCTGGTCTTCACCGGCGGCATCGGCGAGCACGCGCCCGAGATCCGCGCGCGCGTCTGCGAGCAGGCGGCCTGGCTTGGCGTGCGCCTCGACCCCGCCGCCAACGCGGCCGGCGGCCCGCGCCTGGATGCGGCGGACAGCGCGGTCGCGGTCTGGGTACTGCCGGCCGACGAAGAAGCGGTGATCGCGCAGCAAACCCGTGCGGCGGTAAACGAGCTCAGGTCCTGAGCGCTGCCACACACCCATGAATGAACAAAAACAGATGGATCAAATAACAAAACAGAGCCAGGCGCACCGGCCGGGGCGCCGGCGCTTGCGTGCGGCGATGGCGGCCGTGCCGGTCTGCCTGAGCCTTGCCGCGTGTGCGCCGCTGCCGCGCGCCACACCGGCCGCCGGCTTTCCCGTGCCCGCCACCTATCCGGAGCAGCCGTTGCAGGCCCGCGACACTGCGGCCGTGGCGCCGCAGCCGGGCTGGCAGGACTTCTTCCTGGACCCTGAACTGCGCCGCGTCATTGGCGTGGCGCTGGAGAACAGCCGCGAGCTGCGCACAGCGGCACTGCGCGTGCAGGAGGCCGCAGCCGCCTATGGCATCCAGCGCGCTGAACAGCTGCCGGTGGTGAACGGCAGCCTGCAAGCCACGCGCGCACTGGTGCCGCCGGCGCAGAGCTTCATCGGCCGCCCGATCATGGGCAACCAGTTCCAGGCGGGCATCGGCTTCTCGCAGTGGGAACTGGATGTGTGGGGGCGCCTGCGCAGCCTGAACGAATCCGCGCTGGCAAGCTGGCTGGCCAGCGATGAGGCGCGCCGCGCCACCACGGTGAGCCTGATCGCGCAAGTCGCCGACGCTTACCTGGGCCTGCGCGAGATCGACGAGCGGCTGGCGCTGGCCCGGCGCACGCGCGAACTGCGCGACGAGACGGTGCGCATCTTCCGGCGCCGCTACGAACTGGGCGCCGCGTCGCGCCTGAACCTGACCCAGGTCGAGCTGCTGCAGCAGCAGGCGATTGCCCAGGTGGCCCAGCTGGAGCAGGCGCGCGCGCAGCAAGGCGCAGTGCTCGACCTGCTGGCCGGCGCCCCGGTCACGCTCGCGCCGGCACTGGACGCCCTGGGCACCGTGCCGCTGGCCCGCGAGCCCGCCCCCGGCCTGCCGTCGGACCTGCTGCTCGAGCGCGCCGACATCGCCGCTGCCGAACAGCAGCTGCGTGCCGCCCACGCCAACGTGCAGGCCGCACGCGCCGCGTTCTTCCCGCGCATTGCGCTCACCGCCACCGCGGGCGCGTCCAGCACCTCGCTCAACGAGCTGTTCAACGACGACAGCCGGGCCTGGAACTTTGCGCCTTCGCTCGCGCTGCCGATCTTCAATGGAGGGCGCCTGAAGGGGCAACTGTCGGTGGCCCAGCTGCGCAGCGAAGAGGCTGTGGCCCAATACGAGCGGGCGATCCAGGGCGCCTTCCGCGACGTGGCCGACGCGCTCGCCGCGCGGCGCGGGCTGGCCGCCCAGGCCGAGGCCACGCGCGCCACGCTGGTGCTGCAGGCCGAGCGCGCCCGCCTGGCGCAACTGCGCTTCGAGAGCGGCGCGGCCGCCTACCTCGAGGTGTTGGACGCGGAGCGCGAGCGCTTCGGCGCCGAGCAGCAGCTGGTGCAGCTGCGCAGGCAGCAGCTGTCGGCGCAGGTGGCGCTGTACCGCGCGCTCGGCGGCGGCGCCCAGCGCTTGCCGGCCACTGACGCGGGCGCCATCCGATGACTAGTCTTCTACAATACAAAACCATGGAAAAGAAACTGAAGTTGTGGGTGCCCGTAGCGCTCGTCGCCGCTGTGGCCGCGTGGGCCTTCGTGAACTGGGGGCCGTTCTCGCAGCGCGACAAGATTGACGGCTTCGTCAAGGGCAATGGCCGCATCGAAGCCACCGAAGTTGACGTAGCCACCAAGGTGCCAGGGCGGATCAGCGAGATCACGGCGCAGGAAGGCGAGTTCGTCAAGGCCGGGCAAGTGCTCGCCAGGATGGATACCCGCAGCATGCAGGCCCAGCGCGAGGAAGCGGTGGCGCGCCAGCAGCAGGCGGCCGCTGCCCTGGCAGGCGCGCGCGCCGAAGTGACCCTGCGCGAAAGCGACCAGCTGGCCGCGAAGGCGCTGGTCGGCCAGCGCGAAAGCGACCTGGACGCCGCGCGCCGCCGGCTGGCCCGCTCCGAGACCCTGGCCAACGAAGGCGCATCGTCGCGCCAGGAACTGGACGACGACCGCGCCCGGGTGAACGGCACGCTGGCCGCGCTGGCCGCGGCGCGGGCACAGGTGCGTGCGGCCCAGGCCGCGGTGAACGCCACGCGTACCCAGGTGCTCAGTGCGCAGGCCAACGAAAAGGCAGCGGCCGCAACCATCGCGCGCATCGACGCCGAACTGGCCGATACGGTGCTGACCGCGCCGCGCGCCGGACGGGTGCAATACCGCGTGGCCCAGCCGGGCGAAGTGCTCGGCGCCGGCGGCAAGGTGCTCAACCTGGTCGACCTGGCCGACGTGTACATGACCTTCTTCCTGCCCGAAACCGTGGCCGGCCGGGTGGGCCTTGGCGCCGAGGTGCGCGTGGTGCTCGACGCCGTGCCCCAATACGCGATCCCGGCCAGGGTGTCGTACGTGGCCAGCACCGCCCAGTTCACGCCCAAGACGGTGGAAACCGCCAGCGAACGCCAGAAGCTGATGTTCCGGGTCAAGGCCCGGATCGACCGCAAGCTGCTGGAAGCACACCTCCAGCAAGTGAAGACCGGCCTGCCGGGCGTAGCCTGGGTCCGCCTGGACCCGAAAGCACCATGGCCTGCTGAAGTGGCGGCCAAGGTAACGCCATGACGCACGCCAGCCAGCCTGCTTGCGTCGCCAGGCTGGAAGATGTCAGCATCGAGTACGGCAAGACCCGGGCGCTGGACCGGCTGACGCTGGACGTGCCGTCCGGCTGCGTGGTGGGACTGATCGGCCCGGACGGCGTTGGCAAGTCCACCCTGCTCGCCCTGCTGTCGGGCGCGCGCCGCATGCAGCACGGCAGGATCGAGGTGCTGGGCGGCGACATGGCCGAACAGCGCCACCGCGAACAGGTTTGCCCGCGCATCGCCTACATGCCGCAGGGGCTGGGCAAGAACCTGTACCCCACCCTGTCGGTGGAAGAAAACCTGCAGTTCTTCGGGCGCCTGTTCGGACACGACGGCCCCGAGCGCCGGCGCCGCATCGACCAGCTCACGCGCAGCACCGGCCTGTTCCCCTTCCTCGACCGCCCCGCCGGCAAGCTCTCCGGCGGGATGAAGCAAAAGCTCGGCCTGTGCTGCGCGCTGATCCACGACCCGGACCTGCTCATCCTGGACGAGCCGACCACCGGCGTGGACCCGCTGGCGCGCACCCAGTTCTGGGACCTGATCGCGCGCATCCGTGCCGAGCGCCCCGGCATGAGCGTGATGGTGGCCACCGCCTACATGGACGAGGCCATGCGTTTCGACTGGCTGGTCGCGATGGACGCGGGCCGCGTGCTGGCGACCGGCGCGCCCGCCGAACTGCTCGAGCGCACCGGCAGCGCCACGCTGGAGCAGGCCTTCATCGCCCTGCTGCCGGAAGATGAGCGTGCCGGCTACGCGCCGCTGCACGTGCCCCCGATGGTCGCCGGCGGTGACGATGAAATCGCGATCGAGGCGAAGGAACTGACGATGCGCTTCGGCGACTTCACCGCCGTGGACCACGTGAGCTTTCGCATCCGGCGCGGCGAGATCTTCGGCTTCCTCGGTTCCAATGGCTGCGGCAAGACCACCACCATGAAAATGCTGACCGGCCTGCTGCCGGCCAGCGGCGGCCAGGCCCTGTTGTTCGGCCAGCCGGTGGACGCGCGCGACCTGGCAACGCGGCGCCGCGTCGGCTACATGTCGCAGTCGTTCTCGCTGTATGGCGAACTGACGGTGCACCAGAACCTGGTGCTGCACGCGCGCCTGTTCCACGTTCCCGAAGATCAGATCGACGCGCGGGTGGCCGAAATGGCCGAGCGCTTCGACCTGCAGGACGTGCTCGATGCCCTCCCCGACCGCGTGCCGCTCGGGATCCGCCAGCGCCTGTCGCTGGCGGTGGCGATGGTGCACAAGCCGGAACTGCTGATCCTGGACGAACCGACCTCCGGCGTTGACCCGCTGGCGCGCGACGCCTTCTGGCGCCTGATGATCGACCTGGCGCGCAAGGACCGGGTGACGATCTTCATTTCCACCCACTTCATGAACGAGGCCGAGCGCTGCGACCGCATCTCGCTGATGCACGCCGGCCGCGTGCTGGCCTGCGACGCCCCGTCGGCGCTGGTCGCCGCGCGCGGCACGGCCACGCTCGAAGAGGCTTTCATCGCCTTCCTGCGCGATGCTGGCGGCGCCCCCGACACGCCAGCAACCCCGACGGAAAGCGTCGCCGCCCCAGCCGCCCCGTCCAGGCATGGCGCAGTGCAGCGCAGCCTGGGCCGCATGGTCAGCTACCTGTGGCGCGAGGCGCTCGAGCTCAAGCGCGACAAGATTCGCCGCACGCTGGCGCTGGTCGGTTCGCTGCTGCTGATGTTCGTGATCGGCTACGGCATCAACATGGACGTGGAAAACCTGCGCTTTGCGGTACTGGACCGCGACGCGACGGCGCTGAGCCGCGACTACGTGCTCAACATCGCCGGATCGCGCTACTTCACACAAACACCGCCGCTACGCGACTATGCGGACCTGGACTACCGCATGCGCAGCGGCGACGTATCGCTCGCAGTCGAAATCCCGCCCGGCTTTGCGCGCGACCTCACCCACGGCCGCCAGGTACAGGTCGGGATCTGGGTCGATGGCGCCATGCCGCAGCGGGCCGAGACCATCACCGGCTACGTGCAGGGCCTGCACCAGCACTGGCTGATGCGACAGGCGCTCGAACGCGGCATGCCCACGCCGGCCATGCCAGCCACCGTGGAGACGCGCTTTCGCTACAACCCGGACGTACGCAGCCTGCCTGCAATCGTCCCCGCCGTCATCCCGCTGCTCCTGCTGATGCTGCCCGCCATGCTGACCGCGCTGGCCGTGGTGCGCGAGAAGGAGCTTGGCTCCATCATCAACCTGTACGTCACGCCGGCCACGCGCACCGAATTCTTGATCGGCAAGCAGATGCCCTACGTCGCCATGGCGATGTTCAACTTCTTGCTGATGTGCGCAGCCGCAGTGACCGTGTTCCGGGTGCCGGTCAGCGGCAGCTTCGGCGCGCTGACGCTGGCCACGCTGCTGTACGTGCTGGGCACCACCGCCATCGGCCTGCTCGCCTCGGCACTGACACGCAGCCAGATCGCCGCCATGTTCTTTACCCTGATCGGCACCATGCTGCCGGCGATCCAGTTCTCCGGCCTGATCAACCCCGTTTCCTCACTCGAGGGCGCGGGGCGGGTAATCGGCGAGCTGTACCCGGCCAGCCACATGTTCAACATCAGCCGCGGCGTGTTCAACAAGGCGCTCGGATTGGCCGACCTGTACCACGCCATGTGGCCGATGGCGCTGGCCTATCCGGTGGTGCTGTCCGCCGCGATTGCGCTGCTCAAGAAGCAGGAGAAGTAAGATGCCGCGCCTTTCCAACATCTACCGCCTGGGCGTCAAGGAACTGTGGAGCCTGTGGCGCGATCCCGGGCTGCTGCTCCTGATCGTGTACACCTTCACGGCGGCCCTGTACATCGCCGCCACGGCCGCGCCCGAGGGACTGCACCGCGCCGCGATCGCGATCGTGGACGAGGACGATTCGGCGCTGTCCGCGCGCATCGTCACCGCGTTCTACCCGCCCCAGTTCGCGCCGCCCGCGCGCATCACCCCGGCCGAAGTCGACGCCGCGCTCGACGCAGGCACCTATACCTTCGTGCTCGACATTCCGCCCGACTTCCAGCGCGACGTGCTGGCCGGCAGAAGCCCACAGGTGCAGCTGGCAGTGGACGCGACCCGGATGAGCCAGGCCTTCACCGGCAGCGGCTGGATCCAGCAGATCGTGCTGGGGGAAGTCGGCGAATTCCTGCAGCGCTACCGTGGCAGCGCGGCCAGCCCGGTCGAGGTGACGGTGCGCCAGCGCTTCAACCAGGCACTCGATCCGACCTGGTTCGGTTCCATCAGCGAACTGGCGAACAACATCACCATGCTGTCGATCATCCTGACCGGGGCGGCGCTGATCCGCGAGCGCGAACACGGCACGGTGGAACACCTGCTGGTCATGCCGGTCACGCCCACCGAGATCATGCTGTCCAAGGTCTGGGCGATGGGACTGATCGTCATGGTCGCCACGCTGGTGTCGCTCACCGTGGTGATCAAAGGCGCGCTCGGGGTGCGCATCGAGGGGTCGCTGGGCTTGTTCCTGTGTTGCGTGGCGCTGCACCTGTTCGCCACCACGTCGATGGGCATCTTCATGGCCACGCTCGCGCGCAGCATGCCGCAGTTTGGCCTGCTGCTGATGCTGACCTTGATTCCGCTGGAACTGCTGTCCGGCGCGATCACCCCGCGTGAGAGCATGCCCGACGCGGTGCGCTACCTGATGTCGCTCGCGCCCACGACCCACTTCGTGAGCCTGAGCCAGGCCATCCTGTTCCGCGGCGCCGGCCTGGCGATCGCCTGGCCCTCGATGCTGGCGCTGGCGGCGATCGGCTCGGTGCTGTTCGGCCTGTCGCTGGCGCGGTTCCGCAAGACGATCGTGCAGATGGTGTGAGGTTTTTGGCCAGCGTGCTGGCCCGGCGCAGCGGTCACCCGGGCGGGCCGCTGCGCGCTGGTGTGTCAGCTGCCTGCGCCCGAGTCGGGCCGCGCCTGCGCATGCCGCACCAACATCACGGGAACGGGAGACAGGCGCGCCACCTGCTCCGCATCGCTGCCCAGCAGCACGCGGCCAATACCGTGGCGGCCATGGGTGCCCATGATGACGATGTCGCAGTTGGCGGCGGCAGTCTCCCTGACGATCAGGGCGGCCACGCGTTCACCCCTGCTCTGCCGCAGAATCGTCTCCACGGTCACGCCGTCCTTGCGCAGGCGGGCCGCGGCTTCCTCGAGCATCGCCTGTCCGGCCGCCAGGAAAGTGGGCTCGACCTCCTCGGTGTACACCTTGGCGGGCTCGAAGCCGGTGGCGTGATCAAGCTCCTCGACGACGTGCAACAGGACGATCGTACCGCCGCTCAGGCGCGCCAGCACGGCCGCCTGCTCCAGCGCGCAAAGAGCTGTCGCACTGCGATCGAGCGGCACAAGAATTCGTGAATACATAGGTTCTCCAAAAAGTCGCCGCAAGCACCAACGGCTGGACAATTTGATTATCACACATGAGCAAACCGGCGGTCGATGAAGGCCCGGTTTGCGGCCACGGCCAACGCGCATCGAGCGCGCTTGGGCAGGGAACACTCAAGTCGCCGTTGACCCGGTTTTCGTGCGGGTGGTTTGCGGTGTCACGCATTCGCCAGCGGGCTGTCCGCCTTCCGGTTCGGTCACCACCTGGTCGCGGCCATTTCGTTTGGCTTCATAAAGCGCCACGTCGGCACGCTTCATCACCGATTCCAGGGAGTCGCCGTCGCGCAGCACCGACACGCCAATACTGAGCGTAACACCGGGCAGCACGCCAGTCTTGCCCAAGGCGGCCACGCGCCGCCGCAGGCGATGCGCTGCCACCGTGGCCGCCGCCAGGTCCGTTTCGGGCATCCAGACGGCGAACTCGTCGCCGCCGATGCGCCCCAGGAAGTCCATGCCCCGCAAGACCTTTTCTGCATTGAGCGTGAACGCGACCAGGGCCCGGTCACCCGCGTCATGCCCATAGTTGTCGTTGATCGGCTTGAAGTGGTCCAGGTCGATCAGCAGCAGCGACAACGGGCGCCCGGTCCGCGACGCCCGGCCCAGCTCACGTTCGCCGATCTTGGAAAACGCGCGGCGCGACAAGACACCGGTCAGGTAGTCGTGGTCGGCCGCCTCCTGGGCGAATTCGACAATCCTGCGATGCGCGAGCAGCATGCCGCCAAAGGCCAGTGCCGGCAAGCCGACGGTTGCCACGCTGAGAAAAAAGATCGACCCGGCGCTCGGCTGCAGTAACGACGTCGGTTGTGCCGGCCCCAGGAATTGCCAGGCCACGCGCGTGACGTGGCCGAGCACCTTCATGCTGCAGACAAACAGGATGAACCGCTTCACGTAGAACGGCCTGTCCCACTGCGACCGGCAGCGGATCAGGGTCAGCGCGATCCCGGCGCCGAGGGCCGCGTGGTAGAGCGACACCACGGAGCTGCGCGCCACGAACGAATCGAACCCGTAGTGAAAAATGGCGATCAGCGCCGTGAACGCCACCACCGACACGGCGGCGGCCCGCGCGTAGGCCCGCCGCTTGAACAGCAGGCGATACCCCACGAACAGCGAGGCGGAGGCAGCGGCATAGACCGCGTTGGCTGCCTCGTAAGCCAGCAAGGGCGGCAACTCCCTGCCGAATGCATACAGGATATTGCCGACAATCCCGAGCAACGCCGCCAGCCGGATCTGCCGCATGCCGTCGATGCGCCCGGTCGACACCCCCAGCAGGACCAGGAAGGTCATGAAGCATAACAGCGCAGCGATGAGGAAAATGACCTGGGTACTAAGCATGACACCAAAGAACGGTGGGAAAAGGTCGTCCGGCGGAACCTTGCGTTGGCATCGCCCGGCCGCGTGGGAGAGCCGGCGACATGCGGATCGAGCGCTCGAGTAACACCCAGCGCCGTGCGGATGGATGGTACGGCTGCCGATTGTAGTCAATTTGAATGCATTTTGGAAATTGCAAGGATGCAAACAGCGTTGACGTAGTGGCATGCAAGCGACAGAGTATAAAACCGGCTCGATCTCGCGACACATATGCCCCCGCCGACCGCGACGTCGTCCGCCCGCCATCGTCCATGCCGGCTGCGCACGTCCTGGGGACAGGCGACGGCGCATTCCTGTCATATTCCGATGTCATACTGGCGGCCAGCCCCATGCGCTGTCCCTGGCGCGACGGTTGCGCCCGCTAAAGAAAGAGTACTCATGTTTGCTGCAGTTGACCTTGGATCCAACAGTTTTCGCTTGCATATTGGCGAGCCCGACGGCTCCCGGATGCGCATCGTGCGCAGCGCGCGCGACCCGATCCGCCTTGCTTCCGGCCTGGACGCGCAGGGCATGCTCGACGACGCGGCCATTGCGCGCGCGCTGCGCTGCCTGGCCGAGTTCGGCGGCATCCTGCGCGAATACCGGCTGGACGCCGTGCGCGTGGTGGCCACCAACACGCTGCGGCTGGCGCGCAATGCCGCGGACATCCTGCCGCGCGCCGAGCAGGCGATCGGCCACCCCATCGAGATCATTTCCGGCGAAGAGGAAGGCCGCCTGATCTACATGGGCGTGGCCCGCGCACTGGACGACGCCGCCGAGCGCCGTCTCGTCGTCGATATCGGCGGCGGCTCCACCGAGATCGTGCTGGGCCAGGGCGCCCAGGTGCAGGCGGTGGAATCGTTCACCGTCGGCACCCATGACCAGAGCACCGCGTACTTCCCGGACGGCCGCATCACCGCCGCCGCCTTCAAGGCCGCCGTGCTGGCGGCGCGCGCGCGCTTCGAGGACGCGGCCGACTGGTACCGCGCCCAGCCGCGGGATGCCGTGTATGGCTCGTCCGGCACGATGCGCGCGATCGCCGAGGTCATCGGCCGCAACGGCATCGGCGACGGCACCATGAGCATGCCCAGCCTGAAGGCGTTGCGCGACGTGCTGGTGGCCCTGGGCCATGTGGCCGCGTTCGACCTGCCCGGCATCAAGCCGGAGCGCGTGCCGGTGATGGTGGGCGGCCTGTCGGTGCTGATGGCGGTGATGCAGGAACTGGGCATCGAACGGGTCAACGCGATCAACGCCGGCTTGCGGCTTGGCGTGCTGTCCGACCTTGAACTGCGCGCGAACCAGCATGACCGCCGCGACCAGGCGGTACTTGCCTGCATGCGGCGCTTTGGGGTGGACGAGGAGCGGGCCGCGCGTGTAGCCACCCTCGCCTGCGAACTGCATGCCAGGCTGGGGCCGCGCGAGGCGCACCTGCAGCGGCAGCTGGGCTGGAGCGCCATGCTGCACGAAGTGGGCCTGGCCGTGTCGCACAGCGGCGCCCACAAGCACGCTGCCTATATCGTCGAGCACGCGGACCTGCCGGGCTTTACGACCAGCGAGCAGCGCGCGATGGCGACCCTGGTCCTCGGCCAGAAGGGCAACCTGCGCAAGATCCGGGCCGAACTGGCGGACCCGGAAACCGCGCGCGCGGTGCTGGCGCTGCGCCTTGCCACCATGCTGATGCACGCCCACGTCGACAAGCGCGAGCTTGCGGAGCTCAGGCTGCGCATGGAAGCGGACATCGAGATCTGCGCGCCGGCCAGCTGGACGGCGCGCCACCCGACGGTTGAAACCTGGCTCGACAAGGAGCGCGCGGCGTGGAACGAGGTCGGTCGTCCCTGTTCCGTGCGGATGGTCTAGCGCAGCCGGCCGATCAGGTCAGGGCCGGCGGACAAGCGGATGTAAGGTGCCTCCGCCTCCCCTTTGCGGCTCAGCCATAACACGCTGCCCTTGCGGATCTTCCAGTCGTGCTCCTGGCCGGTGAGGATGAGCGCCGCCAGTTGCCCCAGCAGCGGCTGGTGCCCCACCACGACGACCGGCAGCCGGTGCGCCGGCCAACCGCTCGCGGCGAGGATTTGCGCGGCGCTGGAGTCCAGCGCGAGCGCATGGTCGCAACTGAACTTGCGCCCGAGCGCCTCCGCGGTCTGGCGGCAGCGCACGGCCGGGCTGGACAGGATGCGGCAATGCGCCGGCAGCTGGCGGTCCAGCCAGGCGCCGACGCGCGCGGCGTTGCGCCGGCCCTTCGCCGTCAGCGCGCGCTGCGCGTCGTGCTGCCCGGCCGCGGCCAACTCGGCTTCCGCGTGACGCCACAAGATCAGTTCCATGCCGCCCCTTTCGCCAACTTACGCGCCCGGATTGCCGAGCAATTGCGCCAGTACCAGCTGGGCGCTGTAGCGCGCCTGCTTGGCGCGCGGCTTGCGGCGCCGGTACTGGCCGTCGGCGCCGAGGTCCCATGCATTCACGTTATCCTTCAGGTACGGCTGCAAGCCCTCGCGGATCACACGCCGCTTGAGGGCCGGCGCGCGCACCGGGAAGGCGACTTCGACGCGCCGGAACAGGTTGCGGTTCATCCAGTCCGCACTGCCCAGGTACACGTCATGCGCCAGGTTGTTGCGGAAGTAGTACACGCGGCTATGCTCGAGGAAGCGGCCCACGATCGAGCGCACCCGGATGTTCTCCGACAGCCCGGGCACACCCGGCCGCAATGCGCACGCGCCGCGCACGATCAGGTCGATCTTCACGCCGTCGCCGGACGCGGCGTACAGCGCCCGGATGACCGTTTCATCGGTCAGCGAATTCATCTTGGCGATGATGTGCCCGCGTCCGCCATCGCGCGCAATGGCCGCTTCGTTCCGGATCGCGCGCAGCAGTTCCTTGTGCAGCGAGAACGGCGCCAGCCACAGGCTGGACAGCTGGCGCGGCCGCGTCATGCTGGTCAGGTGCAGGAACACCTCGTTCACTTCGTCGGTGATGGCGGCATCGGCCGTCAGCAGGCCGAAATCGGTGTAGTGCCGGGCGGTCGCCGGGTTGTAGTTGCCGGTGCCAAGGTGCGCGTACTTGCGCAGGCCACCCGCCTCGCGCCGCATCACTAGCGCCATCTTGGCGTGTGTCTTCAGGCCCACCACGCCGTACACCACTTGCGCGCCGGCCTGCTCCAGCCGCTCGGCCCAGTTGATGTTGGCCTCTTCGTCGAAGCGCGCCATCAGCTCCACGATCACGGTGACCTCCTTGCCGCGCAACGCCGCGCCGATCAGCGATTCCATCAGCTCCGAGTTCATGCCGGCGCGGTACACCGTCTGCTTGATCGCCGCCACGTTCGGGTCCAGCGCCGCGCTGTGGATGAAATCGATCACCGGCTGGAACGACTGGAACGGGTGGTGCAGCAGCACGTCCTGCTTGTCCAGCAGGCTGAAGATGTCGCGGCTGCCCAGCTTGGCCGGAAAACCCGGCACGAACGGCGGGTACTTCAGCGCCGGCTTGGCCGGCCCGTTGACGATTTCGAGCAGGCGCACCATGTTCACCGGGCCGTCCGCAACGAACAGCCGCGAGCGGTCGATGCCGAACTGCTCGAGCAGGAAATCGGCAAGGTGCGGCAGGCAGGTGCGCCCCACCTCCAGCCGCACCGCAAAGCCGTACTGCCGGCCGTGCAGCTCGCCCTGCAGCGCCTGGCGCAGGTTCTTGACCTCTTCCTCGTCCACCCACAGGTCGCTGTTGCGGGTGACGCGGAACTGGGAACAGGACAGCACCTCACGTCCGGTAAACAGTTCTGCGATGTGCGCCTGGATCACCGACGACAGCAGGCAGTAGCTGGCGCCGGGCGTGGAGGACAGCTCGTCCGGCAGGCGGATCACGCGCGGCAGCACACGCGGCGCCTTCATGATCGCAATGCCCGTACCGCGGCCGAAGGCGTCCTTGCCGGAGAGCTCGACGATGAAGTTCAGGCTCTTGTTGATCACGCGCGGGAACGGGTGGGCCGGATCGAGCCCCACCGGCGTGAGCAGCGGCCGCACCTCCTTGTCGAAGAACTGCTTGACCCACGCGCGCTGCGCGGGATTGCGCGCGCTGCGGTTGAGCAGCTGGATGCCCTCGCCTGCCAGCGCCGGCAAAATGTCCTGGTTGAGCAGCGCATACTGCCGTTCGATCAGCGCGCGGCACTCCGTGGCGGCACGCTCGATGGTGGCCGCCAGTTCCGGCGGAACAGGGCCGGCGCCCTCCATCTGGTGCTGGGCCAGCAGGCTGGCCACGCGCACCTCGAAGAATTCATCGAGGTTGCTGCTGACGATGCACAGGAAGCGAAGCCGCTCCAGCGTCGGCGTTGCCGGGTCCTCGGCCTGGGCCAGCACGCGCCGGTTAAATTCGAGCATCGACAGCTCGCGATTCAAATAGGCCTCGGCTCGCTGCCCGGGGCGAGCGATCGCGGGGGAAATCGATGACGTTTTCAGTACGGTCGCGTGTTCCATGCGCCGGACTGTAGCCCCCGAATATGACACCGCCGTGACCTGAGGTTTTCCAAATGACATTGCATTTCGTCATCACATCGTCACAGAGCGAAGCTACAGTCCCTGCCGTTCTTAACAACACCACAGGGATTGCACTTGAAAACGAATCACGTCCTGCTCGCGGCACTGGCCGCCGCTGGCCTTGCCGGCTGCGGCGACTCCTCCTCGCCCAACCAGCCGCCCGCGATCGCGGAAGGTACGACCGTCACCCTCGCGCTGCTCGAGACCACCGACATCCACTCGAACGTCCTTGGCTACAACTATTATTCGCTGAGCGACGACGCGACCCTTGGCCTGGACCGGGCCTCGACGCTGATCCAGCAGGCGCGCGCCGAAAACCCGAACAACCTGCTGCTCGACGACGGCGACGTCATCCAGGGCACGCTGCTGGCCGATTTGCAGGCGGTGGCCTCGCCCGTGACCTGCTCGCAGACGCTGGCCGTGCACAAGGCCATGAACGCGATCAAGTACGACGCGGGCGGCCTGGGCAACCATGAATTCAACTATGGCCTGCCGTTCCTGAGCCAGGTCACCAACACCGACTTCGGCATTCCGGGCGTGACCAAGCCGGCCGGCACCTGCGGCGCCCCGTCGTATCCGCTGGTGCTGACCAACGTGACCGGCGCGGCGACCAACAAGCCGATCTTCCAGCCCTACACCATCCTGCCGCGCGACTTCACCGCCACCAAGCCGGACGGCACCACGACCAAGGTGAAGATCAACGTCGGCGTGATGAGCTTCGTGCCGCCGCAGATCATGGACTGGGACCAGAAGAACCTGGCCGGCAAGGTGGCCGTCACCGGCTCCAAGGAAGCCGCCCAGCAGTACATTCCCGAAATGCGCTCCAAGGGCGCCGACCTGGTGGTGGCGCTGTCGCACGGCGGCCTGGACCCGAGCCCGTACAGCCCCAAGATGGAAAACCAGAGCTACCACCTGGCCGGCACCGGCATCGACGCGCTGCTTATCGGCCACTCGCACCTGGTCTTCCCCAAGGGTAAAGAGCCGGGCGCGCCCGCGCTCGACCCGTCGTTCGCGGCCCTGCCGGCGTCCGCCAACATCGACGCCGTCAAGGGCTTCGTCAACGGTGTGCCGACCGTGATGGCGCAAAGCTGGGGCCGGCGCCTGGGCATCATCAAGATGACCCTCACCTACCAGGGCGGCAAGTGGGTAGTGCAGCAGGGCCAGACCACGGTCGAGTCGCGCGGCTACAAGTACAAGGACGGCACCACCAGCGTGGCTGCGGACCCGGCGATCGCCGGCACCGTCTCGGCCGAACACGCGGCCACCATCGCCTACGCCAAGCAACCGCTCGGCGTGTCCACCGACTTCGAGATGTCGTCGTACTTCTCGCTGGTCGGCGACGTGACCGCGATCCAGCTCGTGAACCAGGCCCAGCTCGACTATGTGAAGAACATGATCGCCACCAGCGCCGACCTGGCGAGCTACCGCAACATCCCGGTCATCTCGTGCAGCGCCCCGTTCAAGGCCGGCCGCAACGGTCCGTCGGACTTCACCGACGTGGCCCCGGGCGCGACCCCGGCATCGCCGTTCGGTCTGCAGGTCCGCAACCCGGGCGACCTTTACCTGTACAGCAACAACAACCTGCAGGCGGTGAAGATCAAGGGCGCGGACCTGAAAGCCTGGCTGGAGACCGCGGCCAAGCAATTCGCCCAGATCGACCCGGCCAAGGCCGCCGAGCAGGACCTGGTTCCCTCGTACGGCACGATCTACAACTACGACGTGTTCTATGCCGAGAACAACGCCCTGCAATACCAGATCGACGTGACCAAGCCGGTCGGCAGCCGCATCGTCAACCTCACCTACCTGGGCAAGCCGGTACAGGATGGCGACGACTTCGTGGTGGCCACCAACGACTACCGCGCCGGCGGTGGCGGCAACTTCCCGGGCATCGATGGCAGCAAGACCATCATCAAGTCGCCGGACGCGAACCAGTCGGTGGTGAGCAACTACCTGCAACAGCTGGGCAAGACCAGCGGCAAGGTGACCTTGGGCAGCAACGGCAGCGCGCGCAGCTGGAGCTTCGTCAAGGTGGCAACGGCTGGCCCCGTCGTCCTGCGTTCGGCGCCTGGGCACCTGGGCCTGGCCAAGGCGGCAGGCCTGGCGCTCGTGACGGCTGAAGGCGGCCTGGACGCGAATGGCTTTGCGAAGTACGCCATCGACCTGAGCAAGTAAGGCGCAAGGCGGGGAGCTCGCTCCCCGCCTCATTCCTAAGGAAAACCTGATGAGAATCCGAACCGGCCTGTTGCTTGCGGCCTGCTCGCTCCAGCTCGCGCTTGCGGGCTGCACCGGCAAGCCCTCGGCCGACCAGATCGAATTGCTGGCAATGGGCGCCAGCCAGCGCGGCGACTACCAGGCCGAGCAGCGCCTTGCCAGCTGGGCCAACCAGGGCATGCCGGTCGCGCAGCGCGAACTGGCGCTGCTGTACCGCAACCGGCCCGAGATGGCCGAGGCGGCGGTGGGCCTGCTGCGCCAGGCGGCACAAAGCGGAGACGCCGAAGCCGCTTTCCAGATGGGCGAACTGGAACGGGCCCGCAATGCGCTGGACATCGCCGCGCAATGGTACCGCGCTGCAGGCGCCACCGGTCACCCCAAGGCCGCGCTCGCCCTGGCCTTGATGTACAAGAACGGCAGCGGCGTTGCGCTGGACAAGCACCAGGCCGTTCGCTGGCTCGAGGTCGCGGCAAACGGGGGCAACGCGCACGCGATGTTCCTGCTGTCGAACGCGTACGCCGACGGCGACGGCGTGCCGCTTGATGCGAAAAAGGCGCGCCAATTGCTGGAGCGTTCCGCCGACCTGGAATATCCGGCCGCGATCCAGCAGCTGGCCCTGGTCAAGCAAACAGGCGACAGCCTCACCGCCAAGGACAGCGCCGAGGCCGCAGCGCTGCTGCAGGAGGCAGCCGAACACAGGAAAAGCAACGCGCGCCGGTTCTGATTTCCCCGCCTCGCGCAGTGACGTTTCTATTCATCCAACATAGCAGCTATGTGCGGACCTGACCATCCATTGTGGAAGCGTTAGAACGTTTCCCACTCAGCCGCAGCTTTCGAGGCCGGGGCAGCGCGACCTCTCGCAGGCATCGCGCTCCTGCTGGTCGGCAGGGCTGTCCTTGCCGGCTTCGCGATGATCGGCTTGGCCGGCGTTTGCGGCCGGGCGGCGAGTTGTCCTGAGAACTCGCGGTCGAGCCTGAACACGCTGACCACTTCGGCCAACTGCGAGGCCTGTTCCTGCATCGACTCCGACGCGGCCGCGGCTTCTTCGACCAGCGCTGCATTTTGCTGCGTGACTTGGTCCATCTGGGCAACGGCCTGGTTGATCTCAGCGATCCCGGCCGTTTGTTCCTGGGTGGCATTCATGATCTCGCTGATGATGGTAGCAACGCCCTCGACGCTCTCGACAATGCTGCCCATCGTTGTGCCGGCCTGGTCCACCAGCTGCGCACCCGTGTTGACCTTCTCAACCGAGTCGCCGATGAGACCCTTGATCTCCTTGGCCGCGGCGCCGGAGCGTTGGGCCAGGTTGCGCACCTCGCTCGCGACCACCGCAAAGCCCCTGCCCTGTTCACCCGCGCGAGCCGCCTCTACCGCTGCGTTCAGTGCCAGGATGTTTGTCTGGAAAGCGATGCCGTCGATCACGCTGATGATGTCGACGATCTTCTTCGACGACTCGTTAATCGCCGCCATCGTATCGATGACTTGGCCGACGACACTTCCGCCCTCCTGTGCAATGCGGGAAGCAGTCACGGCCAGCTCATTGGCGTGGCGCGCATTGTCGGCGGTTTGCTTGACGGTCGACGTGAGTTCTTCTATCGACGCAGCAGTCTCTTCGAGCGAACTCGCCTGCTGTTCGGTTCGTGACGACAGGTCAAGATTACCGGCAGCGATTTCGCTGGAGGCGGTGGCGATGGTATCGGTACTGGTCCGGACCCTGCTGACAATGCCCGCCAAGTTGCCGCGCATGTTCTTCATCGCATACAACAGGCTGGACTGGTCGCGCGGTCGGGTCACGACGTCGACATTCAAGTTGCCATCAGCAATTTGACGTGCAATCTCAGCCGCAAGCTCAGGCTCGCCTCCGATCGACCGCTCGATGTTGCGCACGATCAGGACAATGCCCAGCGTCAGGCCGATCCCGATGACGCCAAGCAGCGTCCCGGCGACGGCCAGATCGCGGTGAAACGCCGCGTCCAGGTCGTCGATATAGAGTCCGGTCATGAATGTCCAGCCCCATGGCTTGTAGCTGTTGTCGTAGGCCAGCTTAGGCACAGGTTTGTCATCGCCCGGTTTGGCCCACTTGTAGGTGGTGAAGCCGGCGGCGCCATCGCGCGAGGCGTTCAGGGCGTCTATGTACACCTGCACGCCATCCGGATCCTTGAATGCCGCCGGGTCGGTTCCTACCAGCGCCGGTTTCATCGGGTGCATCAGGACCTGATGGGAGTCCAGGACCGTGAAGTATCCATTCTCCCCGTAGCGCAAACTCTTGATCCGCGCGAGGGCCTGCTTTTTTGCTTCGTCTTCCGGCATGGCACCTGTCTGCGCAAGATCGCCGTATTCCTTCGTGATCGACAAGGCCATGTCGCCGGCGTTGCGCAATTGGGCCTTGCGCTCGTCGAGGCGCAATGCCTTGGTTTGCGTGAGATTGAATATCATCACGACCATGAGGCAGACCCAGCTGATGATCAGTGGAAGGAACAGCTTTGCACGGAAAGAGAGTTTCATAGAGAGCGATGGGAAGGCTGTCACAGTAGGAACCGTCCTACAAGCCGAAACTCTAAACGCATATGTATTTCATAGTCCATCGATACTCGCGTTCCGGCATGCATATCTCGACCGTGAAGGCGCAATGGTTGCGCTATAGCAACACAGGGATGGGCTGCGGACGGACTGATGCCATGGCCCACCGCTTCTGACTGCCGGCGCTTTGTCATACGCATGTAACAGCCGTGCTCCATGATCGCAATCAGGCGGGTTGCACCCGCAACGATTCGACAACCACAAGCACGGATCAGGCCATGTTCAACAGCCGCAAACGCCTTGTCATCCTGGATGCGGACGGCACCACCATCGACGCCTTTCCCGCGATCGAAGCCGCCTTCTCCCAGCACGGGCTGACGCTCGGTGACGAGATCAATTTCCAGAAGCGCCACCATCTGTTCAAGTACCTGGGCGGGGTAAAAGAGTTCCCGTCGATCATTCGCAAGAACATCCGCCCGGGCAGCCGCGCAAAGATCGTCGATACCCTGACCGAGGTCTACCGTTCCGAAGCGCGCCTGTACGATGGCATTGCCGACTTGATCCGGGCGCTGGTTGCGGCGCCGGATGTCATGGTGGGCCTCGTCACCCGCAACATTACCCGGCAGCCGCTGCAAACGCTTGGGCAGCTGTTCCGGCGACACGATGTCGACCTCGAGGCGCTCGACTTCATCGCCCACGTCCCCCTGAGCGAAACCAAGACCGACCAGTTCCGCGCGCTGCGCAAGCGCTTCGACATCAATCCGGCGCTCGCGTACGTGTGCGGCGACGAGCACAAGGATTACGTGGCCGCCGTGAAGACCGGCATGCACCCGTTCATGGTGTCCTACGGTTTTGAAGATCACAACCGGCTGACGTCCAAGTTCGACATTCCCGGTGAGGTGATCTCGCGTACCCCCGACGAGCTGTGCCGCCGGGTGCGCCATGCGCTGGCGCTCGACTGAACCGGCTGCCGGTCAGAACGAGAGCCAGTAAAGGAGCGCGCCCAGTCCACCGAACATCCAGTAATCGACCGGGGCCCCGAGCACCCAGCGCTTATGCCAGGGCACGTACGCAGGCTTGAAGCGGCGCCAGCCAAAGGCCGGGTTGAGGACGAACCACAAATAGTCTTCGACGATCCAGAAGAACATGACGCAGGCCGCTACGCGCGCTTCCAGTTGCGGGGACCACTGCGCCATGAAGAACAGCGGGAAGTGGAACACGAACCCCACGAACGAGAACACCCACACGTGGTAACCCGTGAGCGGGCGGCCACCCCAGAAGATATCGAGCAGCCAGTGCTCCTCGATGCGCCAGGTAGGCAGGGCCGCGGCCCAGCCGGCATCGCCTTCGATATGGATTTCGGCATTCGCGAACAGCCAGGCGAGTACGGCGACCGCGCCCAGCGGCAGCAAGACTTGGGCCGCCAGCGCGGCATCAGCGAAGAACATATTCCGGGTTCGACTTTCTTAACATGGCGGCTGTCGCCGCGGCCCCCGCGTGCGGCCGGCCCAGGGACCGGGCCTTGCGCCGCATGGCCTCCAGCGCGGCGCGATCCTGCAACAGCCGAAGGATGCGGTAATCCAGCGCCGCCGCGTCATACGCGCGCAGCGCCGCTCCGTGCTCGAGCAAGTAGTTGGCGTTGCGGTCCTCCTGTCCGGGGATCGGCGCAACCAGCACCATCGGCAGGCCCATCGCCAGGCATTCGGCCGTGGTGGCGCCGCCCGGTTTCGTCACGGCCAGGTCGGAACACGCCATCAGCCGCTCGACCCGGTCGGTGTAACCTTGCGGCGCCAGCCGCCCGGGATACTGCGCCGCGAGCGCTTCCAGTGCTGCCAGTTCGGCAGCGTTCTTGCCGGCCATGGCAATGACCTGCAGGTTCCAGGGCAATCCCAGCAACTGCCGCGCGATGCCGCACAGTCCACCGAGCCCCGCGCCACCGCCCATCAGCAGGACGGTCTGCATGTTCGGGTCGAGCCCGATCTCGCGCGCGCAGGCGTTGCGCTCGAGCGGGCGCGAAAAGGCGGGCATGATCGGTATGCCGGTGACGTGGATCGCATCCCGCGCAACGCCGCTCGCCCGCAGCCGGGCGGCCACTTCATCATTGGGCGCAAAGTACCCTGTCACGTTGGGGTGCACCCACATCCGGTGCAGGTCGAAATCGGTCACCTGCACCCACACCGGGCAGGCCAGGCCGCCTGCGGCGAGTTGCCGCGACAGCAGCTCGGCCGGCATGAAATGCGTGCAGACGATGATGTCGGGCGCCATGGCGACGATCTTGCGGACCAGTCCCCGGCTCGCATTTTCCTCGATCCGGCGCCGGACCCGGTGGGGCCAGCCGCCGGGCCTGGCCTCGTTCGTGAGCCGGTAAAGCTGGCTCCAGAGCGATGGCGCGCGCCGCACCAGCGACAGGTAAACGTCGCCATAGACCTTACGCAGGTGCGGTTTGACGAAGGCCAGCGCATCCAGGTGCGCCGCGTCGATCTGGCTGTCCGCCTCGCAGGCGTAGGCCCGCAAGGCTTCGGCCGCGCGCATGTGCCCCGCCCCGGCCGAAGCACTTAACAGTAGAAGCTTTTTCTGCGCCATGCGGAAGGCGGAAGCCCGCGCTTGTTGAAACGGTCTTCACTGTACAGCGCGAATATGTCACGTCCGTGACGCCCGCTGTGCCTCAGTGGCTGGGCGGGCGTTGGCCAGCCCTGTCGCAGTGCAGGCTTGGCGCAGACGTCATACATACAAGCGCGGCGGCGCCGTTCTCGTCGAATTCCGTAAGGCGCCAACCGGAACCGGCCCGCTCGAGCAGCGCAAAGCCAAAGCCGGCACGCGTATGGAAAGCATCGAGACGCACCTCGCCGATTGCGCCAGCCCCCGGTGGCAGCTGGTCCGGCAATGCGCCTTCCGTCATCGAGCCGCTGTTCCCAAGGACGAAGGTCGGCGTGCCGCCCGCGGTGAAGCCGAGCGCCTCGAACAGGTGCACGTGCCCGTGCAACGCAAGGTCAACCGGGGATGCGAACAGCGCGCCCCCGCGCGCGGCCTGCAGCGACGACAGCATCCCCTTGCTCGCCACCCGAATCGGCACGCCCTTGCCCGGCAGGCCCAGGCCAAGGACGGGATGGTGGCTGACAAAAACCGCGTGCGCCGC
The DNA here is from genome assembly GCF_024756255.1 of Massilia agilis. Taxonomy (GTDB): domain Bacteria; phylum Pseudomonadota; class Gammaproteobacteria; order Burkholderiales; family Burkholderiaceae_D; genus Telluria; species Telluria agilis. Next base: position 225,778 of record NZ_JANUHB010000001.1, read on the forward strand.
GCCCTGCGCCAGCACGTCCACCTGCGCGAACTCGCGCGCGAACACCTCGCCGGCGCCGGCCTGTTCGGATGAATCGAATACGATCAGCCGGGCCTGCCCATCGAGGTCCACTGCGAAGGGGTCGCTGTGCGCGGCTTTGGCATCGTTGGCCGGATCGTCGCACGAACGGGCGGCGACCCAGGGCGCAGCATCAAGGTAGCGAAACCAGCCCTGCCCTGCGCGCGCGCACGACTCGTGGTTCCCGCGCACGAACACCCACGGCGCTGCCTGCAGCAGCGGTCGCGCGGGTTCGAACAAATCCGCGGTCCAGGTGTCCTGGCCGAAGCCCCATGGGCTGCCTGCGCATGCCGCCTGCCCCGCGGGGCAAGGGCTTTCGCGGTAGTGGTAGTCGCCAACGTGGATCACCAGGTCCGGCTTCTGTGCGGCCGCACTGCGGGCCAGCCTTGCGAACGGCCACGCTGCGCTGTCGTTGCAGGGTTGGAATGCATCATCGGACTGCTTCATGCGGCAGCCGGTATCGCCAATGACGACGATACGCTGCGGCGCCGACACCGGAACCGGCAATGCGAACGGCCCGACGCGCGCGCTGTGCGCCCCAGCAGGCAGCGCCGCCTCGCACACGGTCAGGTCAAAGCGGGCCGGCTTGGTCAGGCCTTGTGCAACCGGACGGGCCGGCACCTCGCCGGCCGGGGCGCGCACCTGCAGCGGCAGCGCCTGCCCGTCGACGATCATCGCCGGACACTGCGCAGAGCGCACCAGCGCACGGGCGATCAACGAGGCCCCGTGCGCGCGCACCAGATAGGCATGCTCCACGGCGGAATCGGGCGTGACCGATGCGCACCCGGCCAGCCCGAACACCAACAACCAGGCGTAGCTACGCATTGGTCAGAAGTCCGCCTTGAGCGACACCTGGAAGCTGCGCGGCGCCTGGAACGTGTACTGGTCATAGGCCACGTTCTTCGCCGGCGAAATCGAGGTCACGTCCTGGTGGTTGAACAGGTTGAACACGTTCAGCTGCAGCTTGAGCATCCTGATGCCCATGCCCGGCCGGGTAAAGCGGTAAGCGAGCGACAGGTCGGTGTTGGTGTACGCCTTGGTCAGGTAGGTGTCGTACGCCAGCGGCTTGGCCGGGTCATAGTCGGCCTGGCGCACTTCGCCGGTGCGCTTGCCGATCAGCGAAGCGGACCAAGGGCCGGCGTTGTACAGCAAGCCCAGCGCGGCCGTCATGTCGGGCGAGCCGGAGATGGTCTTGCCGGTGTCGTTGGCGGTCGCCTTGTTTTTCGATCCGTTGGCGTAGAGCGCAAAACCGTTCCCGACCATCCAGGTGGCCTGTGCCTCCAGCCCCTTGTAGGTGGCGCCGCCGACATTGATGTAGGCCGCGTCGGCGCCGCCCAGGCCGTTGGACACGTACTTGTTGGTGAAATCGATCTTGTACACATCCACGTCCCAGGTCAGGGCGTCGGACTGGCCGACCACGCCGAGCTGGTAGTTGACCGATTTTTGCGGATCCGAGCTGTTCTTCGTCGGGTCGGCGATGTAAAACGACTTCAGGTCCGGGATCTGGTATCCCTTCGCGTATTGGGCATAGACCGCGAGGCTGTTTGACAGCTGCTGGTTGGCGGTCAGGAACGGCAAGGTGGTGTGGTAGTCCACCGAGGTATGCTGCGGCAGGCGCGTGGTCTGGTTCACATCGGCGTCCACCGCACGCGTGATCCGCAGGTACTTGACGCCGGGCGTCACGGTCAGGTCCGGCGTCACCGCCCATTCGAACTGGGCGAACGGCTGCAGGTTGTGGATGGTCGATTGCTGGTCGAACAGGACGCTCGGATTCTGGACCGGCGCCGGCTTGGTCTCGCGCGGGTCGCGCACGCCACCCAGCGTCAGGTCGAGGTCGTACTGGTGGCGGTCGGTGTCGGAGTATTCGTACCAGACGCCGGTACGCAGCACACCGGCATCGAACTGCTTATTCAAGCGGAAGATGTCGCCGTACACGCGGTACTTGTTGCGCTTGTCGATGCCGGGAATGTCCTTGTTGCCGGCCGGGCCAACCTTGGTACCCGGCGCAGTCGCCCCCGTCGGGTCGGTCGACGAGATGGTCTCGTTGTCGTAGGCGTAGGAGTAGAGCTGGTTGTCGGTGTTCCAGCCGCTGCCCCAGTTGGTTTCCGCTCGCAGGTAGCTGAAATCGGTGTCCTTGGCGGTGTGGTTGTAGCCGGCGTAGTTGAAGCTGGCGGGGTCGTTGTTCAGGCTGTAGTTTTTACCGTGCAGCGCCACCTGCGCCAGGGTCGGCCCCTTGCTGTTATCCGGCTGGACATACTTGATGCGGTTCGCCGATGCGAACAAAGTGATCACGGTAGCGTCGCCCACCGCGCGGCGCACCTTGAGCAGGTAGTTGTCGCTCTTGATGCTGTTCAGGCTCAGGTAGCCATCCGACTTCAGGTGCTGGAAGTTCGCTTGCACCGTGCCGTTGTTAAAGCCCGGCAGGCGCCCGCTTTCGTACGAGAAGCCCGCCAGCGCGGTGTTCCAGGTGCCGGCCGAGCCGAACACACTGAACTGCTGGTCCTTCTGCGGCTTTTTCGAGTACAGGTTGATCGAGCCGCCAAAGGTCGCATAGCCCAGGTTGTCCGCATTGCCCGGGCCGCGTTCGACGATGGCCCCACCGATCGTGGAGCCGGGGAAGAACGAGGTCGAATGGTGGGCCGGGTTGTTGGTATCACCCCAGGGAATGCCGTCGAAGGTGATGTTGTACTGGTCGTCCGAGAAGCCGCGCATGGTGGTCTTGGTTTCGGACAGGCCCGGCCCGTTGCTGGAATCGCCCGAAACGCTTGGGGCGACGTTGACGATGCGGCTGTACTCGGTGGTCGGGGTCACCGACAGTTCGATGAAGTCGCGCGTGATGATCGACTGCGGTTCGGTGGCGGTCAGGCTGGCCTGGGTCGGCGCAACGGCGGAAGCCGTGTTGTTGCCGAGGTAGTCGCCGCTCTTGGCCGAGACGACGACGGTGGCGACCGGCGCGGCAACCTCCGCCGGCGTGTCGTCGCTGGCCGCGCGGGACGGCGCGCAAGCGAAAGCAATCGAAATCAGGAGGGCAAGCTGGGTACGGGCAAAGCGGTCGTCGGACATGATCGTGGGGGGCTGGTCGAGGTTTATGGAACAACAATAAATCCCTCGACTCTAGTGACCAAATGTGACCAGTCAGTGACTTCGAGGATGCCCCTGTTTCGCCACTTCCCCGGCTTGCCGCTGTGCGCACATCACGCCGCGAGCAGCGCCTCGACCTTCTCCACGTCAGCCGGCGTCGCCGGATTGAACACCACCATGCCCAGGCCCGGGCTGCCATCGACGGCGAACGACGAATACTCGAACGCCATCAGCCCGCAGACCGGGTGCCGGATGTGCTTGATGCCTTCGCCCAGGCTGCTGACATCGTTGTCGCGCCACATGGCTGCGAACTCCGGGCTCGCTGCACCCAGCTCGTCGGCGAGCATGGCCATGCGCCCGGAAGCCCCCGCGCGCGCCGCGTCGGCGCGGAACACGGCCACCATCGCACGCGCGACGCTGTGCCAATCCGGCTGTGCCGCCCGCACTTGCGGATCGAGGAACATCATCCGCAACACATTGCGGCGCGCCGGCGGTAGCGCTCCGTAGTCGGTCAGCACTTTGGCGGCGGCCCGATTCCAGGCGATCACGTCCCACGTCGCCGTGCGGACCAGCGCGGGACTCGACACCAGCGCGTCGAGCACCCGCTGCAGGCGCGGCGTGACGCCCTCGCTTTCCTGATAGCGTACTTGCGGCGGCCGGTTTTGCGCGAGCAGGAACAAGTGTTCGCGTTCCACGCTGCTCAACATCAGCGCGTGCGCGATGCGTTCGAGCACCTCGGTCGAAGGTGCACCGCCGCGCCCCTGCTCAAGGAATGTGTACCAGGTCGGACTGACGTTGGCGCGCTGCGCAACCTCTTCGCGGCGCAAGCCGGGCGTGCGCCGGCGCGCTGACGGATAGCCCAGCGCCACCGGATCGAGCCGGGTGCGGCGGTCCTTCAGGTAGGTTCCCAGCGGGTTGTCGTTCGTGGCGGGCATGCGCATCCTGTTAGTTCCGATACCTGTATAAGGTCTCTGCTTTTCCGCGAAGGGGCGTCTGTTTATCTTATCAGCCCGCATCCCATCCAGGAGAAGTTCCATGTTCGTATTCGTTACCGGCTCGACCGGCTTCATCGGCGCATGCGTTGTCGACGAGTTGCTTGCCGCGGGCCACCAGGTGCTTGGCCTCACCCGTTCCGATGCCGGCGCCGCCGCCCTCGCCGCCAAGGGCGCGCAAGCGCATCGTGGCACGCTCGAAGACCCGGACACGCTGCGCACCGGCGCCGCCCAATGTGACGCGGTGATCCACCTGGCCTTCGACCACGACTTTACGCATTTCGAGGCCAACTGCGACAAGGACAGGCGCGCGATCACGGCGCTCGGCGAAGCGCTGGCAGGCTCCGCCCGTCCACTGATCATCACCTCGGGCGTGGGCATGGGCATTCCAGCGCCCGGACAAGCTGGCGTCGAGACCGTCCTGAACCTCGAGCATCCCAACCCGCGCATCGCATCGGAACTGGCCGGCGCCGCTGTGGCATCCACCGGCGTGGACGTGCGCGTGGTGAGGCTGCCGCAGGTGCACGACACGAGCCGCTTCGGCCTGGTCTCGCCAGCCATCGACGTCGCCCGAACAACAGGAATCTCGGCTTATATCGGCGACGGGCGCAACCGCTACTCCGCCGTGCACGTGCGCGACGCGGCGCGCTTGTACCGGCTGGCGCTGGAAAAGGGAACGGCCGGCGAACGCTACCACCCGGTGGCCGAGGAAGGCGTGCCGATGAAAGACATCGCTGAAACCATCGCCCGCGTGCTGGACATTCCGGCGGTGTCCATGACCGCCGAACAAGCCCAGGCTCATTTCGGCTGGATGACGATGTTCGTCGGCTTTGACCTGCCAGCTTCGAGCCGGCTGACGCGGGAGCGCCTCAGCTGGCGTCCGGCCGGCCCCGGCCTGCTCGACGATTTGTTGCAGTATCGCCCAGATCGGACCAAGCGATCGATTTGAGCCCCGCAGGCCAGGCTGCTTTGCCGCGAGGCTTTCGCCGCGATTGCACGTGCTCTTACAAATGCTTTCGAATGTAACGTTTATAACCTTTCGCGTGCGCGCCTCAGCAAGTAGTCTAGTGGACTCAGTAGTAGCCAGCGCGCTCGGTGCCAGTTTCACGGCTGGCCGAGCGCACTTACTTCAAACGGAGTCTTCCTTGTCCGAAGCACAAAATTCCCCACTCAAGCCGGTGATCAAGATCGTCGGCGTAGGCGGTGCCGGCGGCAACGCCATCAACCATATGGCGTCCTCCGGACTGTCCGCCTTCGAATTAATCAGCGCGAATACAGACGCGCAGGCACTGTCGAACACCCAGACCGAAAAGAAAATCCAGCTTGGCGAAAGCGGCCTTGGCGCCGGCAGCGACCCGATCGTCGGGCGCGAAAGCGCAATGCGCGAGCGCACCATCATCGCCGACGCGCTCAAGGGCGCCGACATGGTGTTCCTCACCGCCGGCATGGGTGGTGGCACCGGCACCGGCGCCGCACCCGTGGTCGCCGAGGTGGCGCGCGAACTGGGCATCCTGACCGTGGGCGTCGTGTCAAAGCCCTTCGAATTCGAAGGCCCGCGGCGCAGGCGCGTGGCCGAAGAAGGCATTGCGACCTTGGCCAGATGCGTGGATTCGCTCGTCATCATCCTCAATAGCCGGCTCGAGGAAGTGCTGGGTGACGATATCACGCACAAGCAGGCGTTCGCCGCCGCTGACGAGGTGTTGAGCAAGGCGGTGACCGGCATCGCGGAAATCATCTCCGTGCCCGGGCTGATCAACGTCGATTTCGAGGACATTCGCACGGTGATGCGCCAGACCGGCATGGCGATGATGGGTTCCGCCCAACACTCCGGCGAGGACCGCGCCGTCAAGGCGGCAGAAGAGGCAATCTCGTGTCCTCTGCTCGATGGCTCGAGCCTTCGCGTCGCGCGCGGCCTGCTGGTCAACATCGCCGCATCCGAGGAAACGCTGAAGCTGCGCGAAACCAAGCTGGTGATGAACACGATCTGCGCACAGACCAACGACGACGCCATCATCAAATTCGGCGCAGTCTTTGACGAAACGCTGGGCGACGCGATGCGAGTGACCGTGGTGGCTACCGGATTGAACCGCCCCAGCGACTTTGCTGCCGGCGTGAAGCGGCCGTTGATGTCGCGCTCCGTGCCCGGCTCTGGCAACCAGCTTCGCGGCGGCGCGCTGCGGGAGACGCAACCAGTTTCGATGCAGCGTCAGCCCGCTTCCCCGGCGGCGGCCCGGCCGGCGCCAGTCCAGGATGAGCTGCCTGCCTCGCGCAGCAGCGACGGCGCGCAGCGGTAAGTACCGAACATCCCCAGGCTCTTGGGGGTCCGTCCCTGAATCCGGAGGCGAGGACGGAAATCGAACTCGCCTGCACGGCACCTTTTACCTGGCATGATCCGCCGCCAGCTGCTCGCGCTCGACCTGCTTGCCGCCGACCCAAAGGGTGACAATCGTATCGTACGCGCGGACATCCTCGAGTGGCGATTGCCTCATCAGTAACAGGTTGGCCGTTTTGCCCGGCTCGATGCTGCCCAGTTGGGCCGCGAGGCCGAATGCACGCGCATTGCTGATGGTCGCCGCCTTGAAGATCTGGGCCGGGGTCATGCCCGCCTCGCGCAAATTCTGCATTTCAAGGTAGCCGTTCAGCCCCGGCAAATTGCCGTACGTTGGGGCGGACGGCGTGTCCGTTCCGAACAAGATCTTCGCGTCTTTCGAAGCGAGATATGAGACGACCTGCCGCACGTGACGCAACGGCACGTCGAGCCCCCGCCGCGCGTCCTCGTCGCTCTCGCCGCCGGCCGCCTCCTGCCGGAACCATTTGCCTTCCGGTGTATGGAACCACGCCGCCAGCGATGCGGGGACGACCTTGCGGATGCGCGGGTCACCCAGCCAGTCCGGATCGACGTAAGCGCGCAGTCCGTAGAGCACCTGGATGGTGGGCTGGTAGCCGACACCCTTGGCGATCACCTGGTCCAGCACCGCGCGGATCTCGGCGGGGAGCACCTGTTCGTTGTTCAGGCGGTCCCAGCGCCACATGCCGTGCGCGAGCACGTCGGTGTTACCGTTCACCGCAAAACCCTGCCCCTCCAGCGTGTTTGCATGCGTCACCAGCGTCATGCCGTTGGCCGATGCTGCCTTGCGGACCTCGCCATACACCTCGCGGCTCATCACCGGCAGGCTGTGCTGGCTGCCGAAACCGTGCTCGAAAAAGGTCTTGATGCAGACCGCGCCTGATGCCTTGGCCCTCGCCGCGTCCACCGCCGACGTGTGTTCTCGCGGCGCATATTCTGCTGGAATGGCTGCGGCCTGAGCCGGATCGTAGATGAAATTGGGGAAGACCTTGAACCGCTGGGACGGCGGAAAGTACGACATCGGGTATCCGTTGGCCAACACCAGCGGCGACCCGCAATGGAACACGTCCGGGCGCAGCGGCGCGCGCCGCAGCCGATCGATGAAGCCGACATCGAATACCGCCAAGTCGATGACGGACGTGTAACCGTAGTACAGGAACGAGCGGGGAAGCTGTTTGTAGTACTCCTGCGCCAGTTTCGCCTTCTCCCCCATCTGCTCGAAGCTCATGCCGGGAACCGATTGCAGGTGCACGTGGGAGTCGATCAATCCCGGCGTCAGGAAGTATCCCTTGCCATCGAAGCGCCGCGCGCCGGCCGGGGGCCGCTGCCGGGCACCACGCATGACCTTGACGATGCGCCCATCCTCGATGAGCACACTGCCCGGCTCGACCATGTCGAGTCGTTCCGGCGATACCAGCTTGACGTTGGTGATCCAGAGTGAGTTGCTGGCGCCGGCCGGCACATGCAGCAGAAGCGCAAAAAGGCATCCGAACAGGCTTTTCTTCATCAGTGTTCTCCTAACTCTTGCGAACGCTCTGGGGTCAGATCTGGCCGATCGATCTTTAAACTTTACACGCGTGCTTCCTGTCGTCAGAGCCGAACTGTATTCGAACTGTCAATATTAGCGCGTTTCAACAGCTTCTTGCTCTTCTGTTCGAGCGCGTGAAGTCGCGCTTACTGCCGGGTTGTTGAGAAGTGTCGAGGCGGGCGCGGCGGGCGCTGGTTATGATCGGGCGCTTTCATGTGCGGCTCAGAACCAAGCATCCACGAACCCACCTTCAACCATTTCAACAAGGAATACGCATGCACACGTCCCCGACGATAGTACTTGGTTCTGCAATGCTCCTCGTCGCTGCGTTGCTGACCTCATGCGGCGGCGGAGGTGCCGGCGCGAGCACTTCAGGCAACAGCGGCACCGGAAACGACGGCTCTGGTTCCCCGCCGCCGACCGCGTCACTGAAAGTTGTCGCGAGCAATGTGCCTGACCAAGCGCTCGGCGTTGCACTGGACGCGGCACTCATGCTTACGTTCAACGCAAACCTGAGCGATGCTGGCCTTGGCGCCGATCGGGTTCTGCTGAGTGATGGCAACACGCAGATTGCGATAAAGGTCACTCCGTCCGGACAAGCGTTGTGGGTCCAGCCAATTACAAAGCTTCACACTAGAAAGAACTACCGCCTCACGATCAAGGCCGGAGCGACTGCGGCGGACGGCAGCGTGCTGCAAAACGACTACGTCGCGAACTTCAAGACGGTGTTCGGAGTATATGAATCGAAGAAGTTAACGCCTGCCGACCCGAGCGTGTTCAATGGCGACCTGCCGCGCATCGTCGTCGCGGATGTGAATGGCGACAGCCGACCTGACCTGATCGAGCTCGCAGCGCTGTACCGGCCCGACCTGTTCGCCCCCAACGGTTACACCCTCAACATTTATCTACAGAGCGCAAGCGGGCAATTCGTGAAGTCGCAAAAACTCGAATTTCTCGCTGACCAGAGCGCGGCCAGCAAGTATTTCAACAATCTGATACCAATCGACATCGACGGCGACAACAGGCCAGAGCTGCTTGTACCGGAATTCCGTCCCGACGATCCCGCGACCGCCGGCATTCGCGTTTTCAAGGCCGGTGCCGACGGAAAATTCGCCGCAACCCAGTTTATCAAGACAAATTACACCGAAAATTTGGTGGCCCTGGATGTGGATGGCGACGGCAAAATGGACCTGGTGGGCAGCAACCAGCAAGCAATCGACCAGGCAACCGGCGGTTTCCAGATCCTTCTGCGCAAGGCGACTGGTTTCGCGATGCTCAGTCCGGTAACGCTGCCAGCAGGCAGCTATGAATTCGGCGTCGCCGATCTGGACCACGACGGGAAGCGCGAACTCATCGTCAACCGGATTTTCGCTAAGCCCAATAACTCGGGGATCACGAACGAACTATTGGTTTACTCTCAGCGGACAGCGGGAGTGTTTTCGCCGGACCCAACGCAAACCGACCGAACGCTTGGCTTTTGTACGGAAGCAGACTATTGCAGGAATATGAAGATCATCGATTGGAACGGTACCGGCAAGTCGGAACTAGTGTTCTCCGCCGGAACAATCGGAACAGGTCCTTGGCAGAACCAGGTATTCGGTTACAGCGTGATGGCAGACGGCAGCCTGAGCAGGGACTTTCGCGCGCCGATCGGAAGCCAGGCCACTGTGTTTGCAATTGAAGACCTGGACCGGGACAGCGTACCGGACCTACTGCTTGTCGGTGACGACCCCGTTCAACAATCAAACTTCTTTTCAGTGGTCGGCGGTAACGCCAACCGCGGGATTGAATTCTCTGACGTTATCTACATCCAGCTTTTCGACACCATGTACCCACCCAATGTCGCCGTTGCCGACATCGACGGAGATGGGCAGCCAGACATCATTTTCGATAGCTACAACTCGGGAATTGTGATGGCACGACGCGTAGAGTGATGTTTTAGCGCCCGACAGCACCACCAATGGCGCACCTCTGCAGGAAAGAGGCCGTTGCACCCGAGAGTCGAATGATCAACGGCCTAGGTAAACTCAAACAGATGAGTAATTGAAAAGCGAGCACATTCCATCACCCTTGCCGAAGTTGTGCGACGACTGCCGCCAGCGTATTGATACCCCAATGCTCAACGTAGCGACCGTCGCGTACGCGAACGATATCGGTCACATCGATTGCAATATCCTTGCCGGTCGCTTCGACGCCGAGCAACGGACCAACATGCTTGCCCGAGATTGTTTTTCGGGTGATCACCTTGTCGCCATCGCAGAGTTGCTCATGAATATGCACCTGCAGATCTCCGATTGCAGGGCGCAATACGGTCGAAAACGTCTTCCACATCGTCTCAGCGCCACGTAGCGCCTCGCTCGGCGCCGACCAGTTCACGAAATCCGGCGCCATGAGTGCTTCGAAAGATTCCCGGTTGCCGTCCTGGATCACTTCGCGGTTGAATCGTGCGACGATCGCCTTGAGGTCGTTGTTGTTGATCTCCGGTCCCGCCGCCAGCGCAAGCGCGTCGGCCCCAGCCAGCACCCGCAACGGAGCAGCAGGATCAGTTACCGCACGCCACACCGCCTCGGCGACATCGTGCGCGTGCGTCACCGGTGCGTCGCTGTTCCGAACCGCGGCAAACACGCGCTGCCTGAAATCGGCATAGGCCTCGTGCACGCCCTCCCCCATCAACCGGCGCGCGTTGTCGCCGAAACTCGTTTCTGGGGAACGTCCTGGCAGGACGAGCCGTACGCGAACGTCGAAGGGAGCGAGCTCCAGTGCCAGTGATTCCGTGAATGCATTTACCGCCGCCTTGCTGCCCGTATAAACCGACAGGAGCGGCAACGATTTAAGCGTCACGCTCGAGGTCACGTTGACGACCACTCCGGCGCCCCGTTGCCTAAACTGCGGCAACACCGCCTGCGTCATTGCAATTGTGCCGAGCGTGTTGGTCTCGAAAACCTCGCGGGCCTTCGCCAGCGGAATGTCCTCCAGCGGCGCCAGCAGGCCCACGCCGGCGTTGTTCACCAATGCATCGATTGGGCCAGCCGCCTGGATACATTGGCGAATACTTTCGGCGTCCGTGACATCGAGCGGCAGGATGCGAAGCCGCTCCGACTGCGGTAGCAAGCAATCATTCGGCGTGCGCATCGTCGCGACGACACGCCAGCCCCGGTCGAGAAAGAGCCGTGCGGTTTCGAGGCCGAAACCGGACGAGCAACCAGTGATCAGAACAGTGGACATGGTAGACATCAAGACTCCATCGAGTTGGCAATGCGTCTACGATAGAGACAAGCTTCAGGACAGGCTATACTTTTCCATCCATATTTTTGTCGAGATCGTCCAATGATCGATCCACTGGCGGAAGTCGTGTCCTTGCTGGAACCCGGCGCGCCGTTCTCGAAGCTAGTCGTCGGGTCCGCGCCCTGGGCCGTGCGCCGCACGGAAACGGGGCGCCCGTTCTATTTCGTCGTACTCGAAGGCGGTTGCCATCTGACGGTGGACGGGGAGTCGGGCAGCGAGACGATCACGCTGAACGAAGGCGACTTTGCCTTGGTCCCCGCTGCCGGCAACTTCGCAACGTCGAGCCTCGACCGCCAGCCGCCGCGCGCGGATGAAGTGATCACCACGCAGGTCACGCCGATACCGGGTGGCGTGCGCGTTGGCGATCCGGATGGTCCGGTGGATGTGCGCATGCTCGTAGGGAACTGCGTATTCGGCTCGCCGGATTCCGCGTTGCTCGTATCGCTATTACCGCATTACGTGCACATACGCGGTGAACAGCGCCTGTCAACCCTGGTGCAGATGGTTGGCGATGAATCGCGCGCCGATCGGCCCGCGCGCGACATTGTGCTGTCCCGTTTGCTCGAAGTGCTACTGATCGAGGCGCTGAGATCGACAGCGAGCACTGCCGCGTCCGCAGGTCTCGTGCGCGGATTGGCCGACCCGAAGCTGGCGATAGCACTGCGATCCATGCACGAACGCCCCGCCGCCCGGTGGAACATCGCGCAACTGGCGCGCGCGGCTGCCATGTCGCGTTCGGCTTTTTTCGAGCGTTTCAGCCAGGCCGTCGGCGTGGCGCCGATGGCATACCTGCTGGCCTGGCGCATGGCGCTCGCCAGGCAGCTGCTGCGGCGCCGGGAACTGAAGATCGCGGACATCGCGGAACGCGTGGGCTATGGGTCGGTCAGTGCGTTCGGTGTCGCATTCACCCGCCACGTCGGCATGCCACCCAGACGCTACTCACAAAGCGAAATCGAAGAGGCGGGCGTCGACTGATCGGGGGAGCCCGGTCTGCATTGGCCGGGTAACGCTTCATACGGCGGATTCAGTTCATCTCCCGGCGTTCTCGCGCCCAACACCGTCGAGCGCCAACGGCATCGCCCGCGACCAGCGGTTGGTGGACAGTGAAAACGTCAGCGCGCGCACCTGGTGGTACCATCCGGCCGGCACATACAGCAGGTCGCCGGGATCGACAGTGCATTCGATGATCGACGCGCGGCGCGCCAACGGGAATTTGTCGAAGTCCGGCGCTTCGGGGTCGAACGGCGAACCGAACAGCAGCGCATTCGCCTCGCGCGGATAGAGGAACTCGTCATGGTGCGGCGGCGCCAGGAGGATCCGCTTCGATCCCCATACCTGCACGAAGAGGTTGTCGTCGTAGTCCGCATGCAGCGGCGTCACCGTACCCGCCGGGCCCAGCCAGAAGCGCGGCGGCCCGGGCTTCGCAAGATATGCGGGCCAGTAACAAAAACGGTTCAGTTCGCGCAGTTCCAGGTTGCCCAGATAGGGAGGCAACCCGGGCGTTCCCGCTGCCACCAGGTCCAGGTATTCGAGCATCGACATGTCGTGCATGGCCCGGTCGGGGGCAAACGCCGTGTTGACGTAGTCGCCGACACGCGCCCGCACCGGCAGCGTCGCGAAGCGCTCGCGCAGCGTTTGCGGCGTGAGCGCGGAGAGTGGCCAGCGACGGGCCAGACCGGGAATCAGGAACGGCAGGCCTTGGGCGGCGCGCTGCTCGAAGGCGCCGGCGTCGAGCCGGCCAAGGCGCTGGACCGCGTCGATGGAAGGCAAGCTTCGTGCAGCGCGTTTGAGCGCATCGCGCATCGCATCGATTGAGGTGACGCCCCGGATCTGGGCGTCCCTGCGCTCGCGCGCCTGCTTGCGGGCGAGCGCTTCGTCGGCCGAGGTAGAGTCCGGGGCCGGCGGACGGGGTGGCAGGCGCGTCGTGCCGGACGCTTGCCCGTCGTCGTGATATGTGGACATTGTCTATTCTGATCTACGGGTGACTGTTCATTGGCCAGGGCGCGCGGGCCAGCAGCCGGTGCAACTGGGCCGCCTGGTAGGCTCCGAAGGCGTCGCTGAACAAGCAGCGGATCAGCGGATCGTCGACCACCTCCGCGTGCGTCAGCTCGCGCTCAATGGCGGCATCGAAAACCGTGTCGTTGATGCGCATGTACATCGACGTGAGCGACTCGCCCAGCTCCAGCGCGGCATAGAGCTTCGCGGCCGGAATGTCGGTGGTCCAGCCCAGCGGTGCGCTTCCATCATCGGGATGCGCCGCACCGCCGGGCTCCAAACGGTAGCGGAAGCGCGTGACCTGGCCTGCGTGGTCGTAGATCGACAGTTGCCAGATGCGGGGCCGGTCGAAATAGTCGGACGAGGCATCCACCGCGCCATATTTTTCGAGCAGGCCCGCGCGGCAGTAATCCATGATGCGCGCATGCTGCAGCTCGGTCAGCGGTGCGAAGCGTCGTGCGATATCGGCGGTGTCCGGCACGCCTGCAAGGCCTTCGTATGCGTAATCGACATCCTGCTCCCCGACCGGGATCACCCACGATAACGGCGGCGCCGGGCGCAGCGAGGTGGCGTCCATCAGCACCGAAACCGAAGGATCGAGGCGCACCACCTGGGCCGTCGGCAGCGCCGCCGATACTTCGCGCGCAAACCGGGCATAGGAAATCGGGAAGAAGGCGCGGTTGTACCACGACCATGGTTCCTGCAAAAACTGGCACGAGCTCGGGACGACGTAACGCGGGTCGAGTGCGCGCAGCTGGTCAATCCACTCCTGCGGAAGCGACGGGGGCGCCGGTACCGCGCGCGATGGCGCCAGCACTTCGATCTCGCGCATCGTCTGGAACGGCCACAGTACCATATCCCATGGCCCTTCCCGAACCAGCTGGGCGAGCGTGGTGTCGTCGATCCAGGAATCGACGACGTTCAATACGTTCAGCCCGGCAGCCTTCACCTGGAACATGGAGTCGACATCGGCATCCATGGCTTCGCGCGGCACCACCACGAACGGGCCCACAGCCACCGGCACATTCAGGCGCAATGGATGTACGCTGGTGAAACCGAGTTGGCGCACCATGTCGAACAGCTCGTCGAAGATGCAGTAGATGTGGAGTGGCGTGGCGCGGTCCAGCAGATCCAGGCTCTCGAGCGAACAGTGATCGTCGTGAAAGTGCGAAATGAATACCGCGTCGAAGCGCTGGCGCCGAATCTGATCTTCGTCGAAACGCACGTCGGGAAATGCGTGGCAGTTGCGGCTGAATGGGTTTTCGAAGATGGTATCGAATGCGATGCGCGTGCCGTCGCATTCGAATAGGTAACCGGCGTGGAGAATCCGCGAAACGGTCAGCGCTGCGTTGGACATGCGTGGCTTATCCGACGGCGCGCGCCTTGTGCAGTTTCCTGTAGCTATCCATCAGACGGTGATGCTTGTCGAGCCCTTCCAGCTGCATGTTCGTCGGCGTCAGCCCGAAGAAGCGCACGCTGCCGTCCACCGAGCCCAGCGCCGCGTCCATCCGCGGGTTGCCATACATGCGGCGGAAGTTGACCACGTAATCGTCCAAGTCGAGGTCGTCGTCGAGCACCACCTCCAGTACCACGTTCAGCGCCTGACAAAACAATCGGCGCTCGACGGTATTGTCGTTGTACTGCAGGAAGGCCCCCACCAATTCGTGCGCCTCTTCCAATTGCTGCAAGGCGAGGTGAATCAGCAGCTTCAACTCGAGGACGGTCAACTGCCCCCATTCCGTATTCTCGTCGAATTTAATGCCGATCAGCGTGGCGATGTCGGAGTACTCATCCAGCTCGTTGTTCTCGAGGCGATCCAGCAGCGCCGCCAGGGCGGCATCGTCCAGGCGATGCAGGTTCAGGATATCGGCGCGGAACAACAGCGCCTTGTTGGTGTTATCCCAGACGAGATCTTCGACCGGATAAACTTCCGAATAGCCGGGCACCAGGATCCGGCAGGCCGTCGCGCCCAGCTGATCGTACACCGCCATGTAGACATTTTTGCCCATCTCGTCGAGGATGCCGAGCAGGGTTGCGGCTTCCTGTGCGTTGGAATTCTCGCCCTCGCCGGTGAAATCCCATTCGACGAAATCAAAATCCGCTTTGGCGCTGAAAAAGCGCCACGAGATGACCCCGCTGGAATCGATGAAGTGCTCGACGAAATTGTTAGGCTCAGTCACGGCCTCGCTTGCGAAGGTTGGCTGGGGCAAGTCGTTCAGTCCTTCGAAACTGCGCCCTTGCAACAATTCCGTCAGGCTGCGCTCCAGGGCCACCTCGAAGCTCGGGTGTGCGCCAAACGAGGCAAAAACACCGCCAGTGCGCGGGTTCATCAGCGTGACGCACATGACCGGATAGGTTCCACCCAACGATGCATCCTTGACCAAGACCGGGAAGCCCTGCTCTTCAAGGGCCTGTATCCCGGCCACGATGCCGGGGTATTTCGCCAGCACGTCCTGAGGCACGTCGGGTAACGCGATTTCGCCTTCGATAATCTCGCGCTTGACCGCACGTTCGAAAATCTCGGACAGGCATTGCACCTGCGCTTCGGCCAGCGTATTACCAGCGCTCATGCCGTTGCTGGCGTACAGGTTTTCGATCAGGTTGGACGGGAAATACACGACCTCGCCGTCCGACTGCCGCACGTACGGAAGGCACACGATACCCCGGTCCACGTTGCCCGAATTGGTGTCGATAAGATGAGAGCCGCGCAACTCGCCCTCCGGATCGTAGATCTCCAGGCAGTACGCATCCAGGATCCCGTCCGGCAGCGCATCGCCGGGCCCGGGCTTGAACCAGCGCTCGTCCGGGTAATGCACGAACGGCGCGTTGGCGATCTCCTCGCCCCAGAAGACGCCGGCATAGAAGTGATTGTTGCTCACGCGCTCGATGTACTCGCCAAGAGCCGAGGCCAATGCGCTTTCCTTGGTCGCGCCCTTGCCGTTGGTAAAGCACATCGGCGAGTGCGCATCGCGGATATGCAGCGACCACACATTGGGAACGATGTTGCGCCACGAAGCGATTTCAATCTTGATGCCGAGGTCCGCCAACAAGCCGGACATATTCGCGATGGTCTGCTCCAGGGGCAGATCCTTGCCGGGGATATAGGTACGCGCGTCAGCATCAGGCTGCAATGTCAGCAGGGCCTGCGCATCCGCATCCAGGTTTTCCACCTCTTCGATCACGAACTCGGGCCCGGTCTGCACCACTTTTTTCACGGTACAGCGGTCGATCGAGCGCAGGATGCCCTGGCGGTCCTTGTCGGAGATATCCGGCGGCAGCTCGACCTGGATCTTGAAGATCTGCTGGTAGCGATTCTCCGGGTCGACGATATTATTTTGCGACAGGCGGATATGTTCGGTCGGGATATTGCGAGTGTCGCAGTACAACTTGACGAAGTAAGCCGCACACAAGGCCGACGAGGCCAGGAAGTAGTCGAACGGACCAGGCGCCGAGCCATCGCCCTTGTAGCGGATGGGCTGGTCGGCTATCACCGTGAAGTCATCGAACTTGGCTTCAAGACGTAGCTTGTCGAGAAAGTTAACCTTAATTTCCATGTGGGAATTCCAAACCGCTGCGCAAAAGGATACAGCCCGCTATTATCGGTGGTTTCGGCCGCGCGGCATAGGCTGCCGGGCCGTCGGCGTCATCTATAGTGGCCACTGTCACCGGGGCCAGCAAGCGGGCGGCCGGGTCACCGGGGCGGCGCATGAAATAAAAAGACCGTTGATCATTGGCGAAATGATCAACGGCCTGCTGAATTACCTTTGGAGCGGGCTGCTCACCGCCCCGCGCTCACTCCCACTCGATTGACGCGAGCATACGGGTATCGCAACTGGAATGCCAGGCGGCTGTCTCCGATGTTGCGACCGTCGCAAAATTCGACGAAGGTTAAGGGTTCGGAAGAATCGAGGTACGCCGGTTCGCGATCGCCAGCGTTGATGCGGCGGGCCGCGAGCGTTCGTTTCATGCAGTCAGCCATGAAACGAGCGAGTCCAGCATGCAGATGCTGCCGCGACCGAACTGGCGACGTCCGTCTCACAGGCCGTGAACTTTCGAGGGACAAATTTCCGCTACACGCGGCCTGATCCCGTATCGCCACCGCCGCTGGGTTATGAACGCGGCGCAGCAACTTCGCCTGTGGTCGCCACTTCGACTTCCGGCGACTCGGCGACGACTGATGCGGCCGTCGGCTCAAAGGTCGTCGTCCGCGCCGACCGTCCAGATGCGCTTGAGTTGCAGCTCGGCCTTCACCTCGGCGCTCAGCGCGCCTTAATTGGCGAACAGCTGCCTATGCACTGCGCTCGACAATATAGCGCATGTCTTCGTACATTTGTCCTGAGTTCAAGTTTGTTGCCTTGCCTGATCTGGCCCATGGCGCCCTTGGCGCGCTGGATACTTCGTCTGAGTTCCAGTTTGTCGCTTTGCCGGACCTGATCCCGTCGCTTCCTTTGCCGGACCTGACCCCGTCTCTGCTGCCGTGCTGTGCCCCCGTCGCTGCTGTGACCCCGTCGCTGCTGGACCTAACGCCGTCGCTGCTCGCCTTGCCGGACCTGAGCCCGTCGCTGCTCGATCTGCATCATCGCGGTAAATCGCCTGGCGGCGGTCGCCCCTCGTCGTGACGTGGTACAGGGCACCTTCGACCCGCTTAAGCTGAGCAAACCTGCTTGCAGGTCCCTGCCCGCTCCGACATTTCCATCAGATTGCCAACCGAGGTCGCTTCCGGCAAATCGCCTCGCGACCTTTCAAAAACCAGAGGAAAGGCCATGTCCAACAATCGCTTCAGCGCTGGCTGTCTTAACGAAGTTCTCTTCGCGGATGAAACGATATCAAAAGTCACACATGATGGCCCAGTTGGCACGATCGTCCCGATTACGCTAAATGACCCGCTATACTCAGGGCCAGGCTGGCACAAGTGGCAGACCGAAAATATCAAGCACTCTTGGAATCGTGAAACGAATGTTGTCTACGTTTTCCGCATCCAGATCCATTACATGTACAATGACAACACACGCGTGATACAACAAGTAAAATTTAAAAATTCTTTCGAATACGGCTGTCTGGGAATCAAGCAAAACTGATCCAAATGCTAGTTTTTTGGACTATATGACGGCAAGCTTCGTACTCTCTTATCAAGAAACCGAGCCGGGCCTTGGGCTCCTTCAGGCGAGCCTGAACAGGCCCAGCCTGCACACCTTTATCGAATGTGAGATTTCGGTTGCTCAACTTGAAGAGTGGCTTGCCGTCGTTTCTAATTTCGTGAACGACGGCCGCGCAGAGCAATGCGAAATCAGTGCGGGCGCTATTAACGAATATCCACGCACAAGCGGGTTTCATTGCTCGATAGCTCGTGAAAACTTGAAGTTTCTCGTTAGGATAAATGCGCGTGACGCCTGCCTTAAGTTTGGCAATATCGATTGCTGTCTGCAAGCAAGCGGCTACTTCGTTACCGAACTTGGGCTCATTGATAGCTTCCGGTTCCAGCTAACTCAACTTGTCCGGAACCGCTGCGGCAACGCTGTACTTGAGGAAGCCGGATCATTCTCCTTGAGTTATTAATCTAGAGTGATCTTCGACCGGAAAAGTACTTGGAAATTTTAGGCGAAGACTGGTTGCATCCCGACCGCCCCCGTGAGATCGGAGCCTGTGATCTGGGTGTAGCCCGGCTGCGCTCGCATCGGCAGAAGCGGGGCACGCTGCATCCGCGTCGGGGTCACCCCGTGCGCCACAATTTCGATACCATGACAGCGTTCAGCGCCTTCGCATGGTATCGACCGCCGATCATGGCATCGTTGCGAGATCATACCGTTAAGAATGCCATGAAAAAACATTGCTTAACCGTGCCAATCGTTGCCAGACAGTGCCAGACAGTGCCAGACAAAATAACAAAAAAGCCCGTGAAATCACGGGCTTAGATGTGTTTTACTGCCTGTTAGCGCCAGCAGTTACCAGACATCAAATCATTCCCACTCAATCGTCGCAGGCGGCTTGCCCGAGATGTCGTACACCACGCGATTGAGGCCCCGCACCTCGTTGATGATGCGGTTCGACACCCGCCCCAGCAGATCATGCGGCAGGTGCGCCCACTGCGCGGTCATGAAGTCCAGCGTTTGCACGGCACGCAGCGCGACCACGTAGTCGTAGGTGCGGCCGTCGCCCATCACGCCCACCGATTTCACCGGCAGGAACACGGCGAATGCCTGGCTGGTCGCCTCGTACCAGTTCACCGGCGCCTTGCCGGCGTCGATGCCCGGCACCATCGGCGCTTCGAACGGGGTGTTGCGCAGTTCTTCGATGAAGATCGCGTCCGCTTCGCGCAGCAGGTCGGCATACTCGCGCTTCACTTCGCCCAGGATGCGCACGCCCAGGCCCGGGCCCGGGAACGGGTGGCGGTACACCATCGCGTGCGGCAGGCCCAGCGCCACGCCCAGCTTGCGCACTTCGTCCTTGAACAGTTCGCGCAGCGGTTCCAGGAGCTTGAGGTTCAACGTCTCCGGCAGGCCGCCCACGTTGTGGTGGCTCTTGATGGTCTGGCCCTTCTTGCCCTTGCCTGCCGATTCGATCACGTCCGGGTAGATCGTGCCCTGCGCCAGCCAGCGCGCGTTCGAGAGCTTCTGGGCCTGCTCCTGGAACACCTCGACGAATTCGCGGCCGATGATCTTGCGCTTTTGCTCGGGGTCGGTCACGCCGGCCAGGTGGCCCATGAACTGCTCCGAAGCATCGATGTGCAGCACCTTCACGCCCAGGTTCTTGGCGAACATGTCCATGACCATCTTGCCTTCGTCCTTGCGCAGCAGGCCGTGGTCCACGAACACGCAGGTCAGCTGGTCGCCGATGGCGCGGTGGATCAGCGCCGCGGCCACGCTCGAATCGACGCCGCCGGACAGGCCGAGGATCACCTCGTCGCTGCCCACTTGCGCGCGGATCTTCTCGACCGCTTCGCCGATGTAGTCGGGCATGTTCCAGTCCGACTTGCAGCCGCAGATCTCGTGCACGAAGCGGCCGATGATCGCCTCGCCCTGGGTGGTGTGGGTCACCTCGGGGTGGAACTGCAGTGCGTAGAAATGGCGGTCTTCGTCGGCCATGGCGGCCACCGGGCAGCTGTCGGTGGAGCCCATCAGCTTGAAGCCGGGCGGCATTTCCAGCACCTTGTCGCCGTGGCTCATCCAGACCTTGAGCATGCCGTGGCCTTCGTCGGTGACGAAGTCGTTGATGCCGTTCAGGAGCTTGGTATGGCCGCGCGCGCGCACTTCGGCGTAGCCGAATTCACGCACCTTGCCGTTTTCGACCTTGCCGCCCAGCTGCATGGCCATGGTCTGCATGCCGTAGCAGATGCCCAGCACGGGCACGCCCAGCTCGAACACGGCCTGCGGCGCGCGCGGCGATTCGCCTTCCAGCGTGGAGTTGTGACTGCCGGACAGGATGACGCCGGCGGCGCCGTAGTTGCGGATGAAGTCGTCGCTGACGTCATGCGGGAACACTTCGGAGAACACGCCGGCGTCGCGCACGCGGCGCGCGATCAGCTGGGTGACCTGGGAACCGAAATCGAGGATGAGGATTTTGGAGTGCATGGGGTGCAAGAGATAGTGGTAAATCCGGGGTTGCAGGGTGGGCAGCTTGCCTGCCCACGCGTCCAAGCGCCGGGTGCGCAGGCGGCCACCATGCCAAAGCCGGTTGAACGCGTGGGCAGGATACCTGCCCACCCTACGAAAGTCGATACAAGAAGCGGCGCATCAGCGCCGCAGTCGTGTTTATTCCGAACGGTAGTTCGGCGCTTCCTTGGTGATGGTCACGTCGTGCACGTGCGATTCGCGCATGCCCGCCGAGGTGATCTCGACGAATTCGGCCTTCTCGCGCAGCTCTTCGATCGTGCCGCAGCCGCAGTAGCCCATCGACTGGCGCACGCCGCCGACCAGCTGGTAAATGATCGCCAGCACCGAGCCCTTGTACGCCACACGCCCTTCGATGCCTTCCGGCACGAACTTCTCGGCCTTGGACTGCGATTCCTGGAAGTAGCGGTCGGCCGAGCCTTCGGCCATTGCGCCCAGGCTGCCCATGCCGCGGTAGCCCTTGTAGCTGCGGCCCTGGTACAGGATGACTTCGCCCGGCGCCTCTTCGGTGCCGGCAAACATCGAACCCATCATCACAGTGTGCGCGCCGGCTGCCAGGGCCTTGGAGATGTCGCCCGAGAAGCGGATGCCGCCGTCGGCGATGCACGGCACGCCAGTGCCCTTGAGTGCCTCGGACACGTTGGCGATCGCGGTGATCTGCGGCACGCCCACGCCGGCCACGATACGGGTGGTGCAGATCGAGCCAGGGCCGATGCCGACCTTGACCGCGTCCGCGCCATGCTCGACCAGCGCCAGGGCGGCAGCCGCGGTGGCGATGTTGCCGCCGATGACGTCCACGCCTGGGTAGTTATCCTTGATCCATTTCACGCGGTTCAGGATGCCCTGCGAGTGGCCGTGGGCGGTATCCACCACCAGCACGTCCACGCCGGCTTTCACCAGCAGGTCGATGCGTTCCTCGTCGCGCGGGCCCACGCCCACTGCGGCGCCGACCAGCAGTTGGCCGCGTGCGTCTTTCGATGCCAGCGGGTGCTCGTGCGACTTGAGGATGTCCTTCACGGTGATCAGGCCGCGCAGTTCGAATTCGTCGTTGACCACCAGCACGCGCTCGAGGCGGTGCTTGTTCATCAGGCGCTTGGCCTCGGCGGTGTCCGCCTCTTCCTTCACGTACACCAGCTTTTCGCGCGGGGTCATCTTGGCGCGCGCCTCGGCGTCCAGGTCCTCTTCAAAGCGCAGGTCGCGGTTGGTGATGATGCCCACCACCTTCTTGCCCTCGACCACCGGGAAGCCGCTGATGCCGTGTTGCGCCGCCAGGTGCAGCACTTCGCGGATCTTCATGTCCGGCGGGATCGTGATCGGGTCGCGCAGCACGCCGGCTTCGAAACGCTTGACGCGGGCCACTTCGCGCGCCTGGTCCTTCGGGCTCAGGTTCTTGTGGATGATGCCGATGCCGCCCTCTTGTGCCATCGCGATCGCGAGGCGTGCTTCGGTGACGGTGTCCATGGCAGCAGACAACAGCGGAATGTTCAGCGAGATATTCCGGGTCAGCTTGGTGCGGAGGGAGGTGTTGGCCGGAAGAACATTCGAGTAGGCCGGGACAAGCAGCACGTCATCGAACGTGAGTGCTTTTTGGATTAGACGCATAGCATTTTCCTATAGGCGCAAAAGTGAATTATACAGAAAGTCACGGATTGCGTCGCGAAATTGCTGCGAAATGCCCGCTCGGCGGTTATTTTTGCCTTCAGTAGCGAGCTCGTGCGCAATTGACAGCGGCCTCGTTTCATGGCGAAATCCCCGTAGTTCTCGAAGGAAACCGCCAATGACCAAGACACTCCGCGCCGCCCTGCCGGGCCTGATGGCAGCGGGCACCCTGCTCGCCGCCAGCCTCGCCCACGCCCAGTATGCGTGGATCGACGACAAAGGCGTGCGCCACTACTCGGACCGTCCGCCGCCCGCCACCGTGCCTGCGGCCAAGGTGCTGAAGGCGCCGGGCAAGCGGGCCGACGATGCGCCGGCGGGCGAAGGACAGCCGCCGCAAGCAGCGCCGAAAGCCGACGCCGCGCCCACGCTGGCCGACCGCGAGGCGGACTACCGCAAGCGCGCCCAGGAGCGCGCCAAGCAGGAGGAAAAAGCGGCGGCGGACGCCGCCAAGGCCAAGGCCAAGGCGCAAAGCTGCGACAATGCACGGCGCTACAAGGCCATGCTCGACTCGGGCATTCGCATGGTCGATACCGGCGCCGATGGCGAGCGCCGCTACCTCAATGACGACGAGCGCGCCAGGCGTGCGGCCGAGGTCAACGCCATCCTGGCGGACTGCAATTAAGCCTTGGGCGCCGCGTCCTTCTTGGCGGCGCGGCGACGGCGCGAGTCCTTCGGGTCGGCCACCAGCGGCCGGTAGATCTCGACGCGGTCGCGCTCGCGCAGCACCGTATCGAGCGTCTTCTTTTTCGCGTACACGCCAACTGCCGCGGTGGACAGGTTAATTTCAGGGAACTCTTGCAGCACCCCGCTCTGCTCGATCGCCTGGCCGATCGTCGTGCCGGACTCGACCTTCATCGTGCGGACGTATTCGCGCACCGGCGTGGCGTAACACAGGTACACTTGCAGCGGCTCAGCCATAAACCGTCTCCGCGCGCTTGCAGAACGAATCGACCATGCTGTTGGCGATCATGCCGAACACCGGCCCGATCAGCTGTTCCAGCAGCACGCTCGAAAATTCGTAGTGCAGGTCGAACTCGATCTTGCACGCGTCCGCGCGCAGTGCCTTGAAGTTCCAGGTGCCCTCCAGCATGCGGAACGGGCCATCGACCAGGTGCATCTTCATCAGGGTCGGGCGCTCGTTGTGGTTGGAGGTGGTGAAGCTTTGCTTGACGCCGTGGAAATTGATCTGCAGGCAGGCGACCAGCTTGTCCTCGCTTCGTTCGATCAGCTTGACCCCGCCGCACCAGGGCAGGAACTTGGGATAATCTTCGACCTTTGCCACGAGGTCAAACATCTGTTCGGCGCTGTATCCGAGGAAAACTGACTTGTGTACTACTGCCATTGGTCAACCGTTTGTTATGATGTTGGGATGTTGCCATGTGCGCCTGTGCGCGCGCGACAACGTTAGTTTAACCGACCCGCGCCATTTAGCTATTTCATGAGCATTGTTGACAATAAAAAAGCCTTTTTCGACTACTTCATCGAGGACCGCTACGAGGCCGGCCTGGTGCTGGAAGGGTGGGAGGTCAAGGCGATCCGCGAGGGCCGGGTACAGATCAAGGAAGCGTACGTGCTCGTACGCGGCGGCGAGCTGTTCCTGTTCGGCGCGCACATCAGCCCGCTGGGTACCACCTCCGCCTGGAGCAATGCCGAAGTGCTGCGCAGCCGCAAGCTGCTGCTGCACAAGGCGGAGATCGACAAACTGGTCGGCAAGGTCGAGCGCTCCGGCTACACGCTGGTGCCGCTGAACCTGCACTTCAAGGCCGGACGGGTGAAGTGCGAGATCGGCCTGGCCAAGGGCAAAAAGCAGCACGACAAGCGCGCCACCGAGAAGGACCGCGACGCCAAGCGTGAAGTGGAGAAGGCGCTTAAAGTCCACAAGCGCTAAAGCGGCCACATACAATCAACACCGTCGTTCCGGCGGAGGCCGGAACCCATGCCGAGTGTGCCGGCTCGCTGTCTTTGCGGCTCTGTGCAAGCTCAGCATGGGTCCCGGCTTTCGCCGGGACGACGTGCTTAGGTTAGCTCAGCGGGCACCGGCGCCGGCTGCTCTTCCTTCAACTTCAGGCTCACCTGCCAGCTCACAAAGCTGAGCACCAGCCCCACCGTCACCCCGCACGCCAGCTTGAACGCACTGTCGAACAGCAGCGGCGCGACCAGGCCGGACACGAGCGCGAACGACATCATCTGGATGAACGACAGCATCGACGAGGCCAGCCCGCGGTGGTGCGGGAACAGCCCCAGCGCCATCACCTGCAGCGCCGGTGCGGCAACCGCCAGGCCGAACGTGAACAGCGCCAGCGGCAGCACCGCCCACGGGATCGCGGCCGCGAACAGCGCCGTGTAGCCGACATTGAGCATGCAGGCCAGCGCCATGGCGCCATAGCCGATCCACTTCATGCGCTCGGGCGTGTGCCTGCCGGCGCGCTTGCCGCCCCAGGCCGAGCCGATCACCGAGCCGCCGATCAGCGGGATGAACAGCCATGCGAACGCGGTCTCCGGCAAGTGCAGGATGTCCATCACGAAGTTCGCCGCCGAGCCGATGTACAGCGACAGCCCGCCAAAGGCCAGGCCCACCGACAGCGACAGCAGCAAGAAGCGCGTGTGGCGCAGCACCATCAGGTAGTTGCGCGCGATGGCGACCGGGTGGAAGGCATGGCGCTTCTCGACCGGCAGGCTCTCCGGCACCAGGCGCAGGCACAGCACCACCATCAGCGCGCCGAACACGGCCAGGAACACGAAGGTCGCGCGCCACCCAAAGGTCACGTGCAGCCAGCCGCCCAGCACCGGCGCGATCGCGGGCGCCAGGCCGAACACCATCATGATGTGCGACATCATCTTCTGCGCCTGCGGCCCGGCAAAGCGGTCCTGCACGATCGCCTGCCCGATCACCGAACCGGAACCCGCGGCCAGTCCCTGCACCGCGCGGCACGCCAGCAGCCAGCCGAAGGTGGGCGCACAGGCCGCGCCAATCGAGGCCAGCACGTACACCGACAACGCTACCAGCAGCACCGGGCGCCGCCCGAACGAGTCCGACAGCGTGCCGTAGAACAGCATCATGAACGCAAAGCAGAAAACGAACACGCTCAGTGTCTGCTGCACGGCCACCGGGCCGACGCCGAACAGGCGGCCGATCGCCGGCATCGACGGCAAATAGGTGTCGATCGCGAGCGCGCCGACCATGCCCAGGCACGCCAGCACCACCGTCAGGATTTTATGCATACAGCCTTGTCCTCTGCGGAAATTCCTCGAAAGCAATCCGCGATTGTAGCGGCTTTCGCGCAAATACACCCGAGGCTGCCATTGGGTTCGCTCAACGCGATGCCGCCCGCGCGTACGAAGATCAGTACTGATGTGCTCGTCTGAACACGCTCAGGAGGACTTAATCATGAACATCATCCATCGCAGGCTCGCCCTGGCACTTGGCACGTGCGCCGTCGTTGCTATGACTGCCGGCTGCGCCACGCAGGGCCGCTACCATCAGCGCAACCTCGTTTCCGACACCGCGGCGATCCCCGCGGAGCACCATGACCCTCAACTGGTCAACGCCTGGGGGCTGGCGTTCAATCCGTTTGGCGTGGCCTGGGTGGCCGACAACGGCACCGGCGTCTCGACGCTGTACGACGGCAACGGCAACAAGCAGCCGCTGGTCGTGACGATTCCGCCGGCCCCGGGCAACAAGACCGGCAACCCGACCGGGATCGTGTTCTATGGCGGCCCGGAATTCGTGGTCACGCACGACCGCGTATCGGGCCCGGCGCGCTTCATCTTTGCCAGCGAGGACGGCGGCATTTCGGCATGGGCGCCGAACGTGGCGCCCACCACCGCGATCCGCGTCATCAACAACACCGGCGCCATCTACAAGGGACTGGCATTGAGCGGCAACGGCGGCGGTCCCCTGCTCTACGCGACCGACTTCCACAACAACAAGGTCGACGTGTACGACGGTGCATTCAATCCCATCCTGCTGGGGCCGGGCGCGTTCCGCGATCCGGCCATCCCGTCCGGCTACGCGCCGTTCGGCATCCAGGCCATCGCCGGCGATATCTATGTTAGCTATGCCAAGCAGGACGCCGACGCCGAGGACGATGTGCCCGGGCCGGGCTTCGGCTTCGTCAGCGTGTTCGACCCGCAGGGCCACTTCGTGCGGCGCCTGATTTCGCGCGGCGAACTGAATGCGCCGTGGGGCATGGCGCTGGCGCCGGCCAGCTTCGGCCACTTCGGCAACCGGCTACTGGTGGGGAACTTCGGCAACGGCATCATCAATGCCTACGACCTGGACACCGGCCACTGGGAAGGCCGGCTGCTCGACGAGCACAGAAGGCCGATCCGCATTGACGGCCTGTGGGGGATCGCCTTCGGCAACGGCGTTCAGCAGCAGCCGACCAACACGCTGTTCTTTGCGTCCGGCCCGCAGGACGAGCAGCACGGACTGTACGGCCGCATCGACGTGGCGCCCGGCGAGCACGGCCACGACTAGCGCGCCGGCCTTCAGCCGTAGGGTGGGCACTTGTGCCCACGCGGGTTGTGCGTGACCATCGCGTGGGCACAAGTGCCCACCCTACGCCTACGCGGCGCCTGTCAGCGCAGCGACATGCCGAAGCGGCCCGGGCGCGGCAGCCAGTTGCCCAGGTAATCGGCCGAGACCAGCACACGCTCGGCGCGGCCGATCAACAGCTCGCGCGGCACCAGGCCGATGTAGCGCGAATCGGCGCTGTTGTCGCGGTTGTCGCCCAACACGAGGTACTGGTCCTGCGGGATCGTCACCGGGCCGAAGCTGCGCGCGGCGTCGATCTCGGGCAGGAGCTGGATGCTGTGGTGCTTGCCGCCGACGGTCTCGTCCAGCCGCACCGCATCGACCTGGCCACCGCCGATCGACTCGCGCGCCACGCCCTGCACTTCGTAGCCTGCGGGCTTGCCGTTGATGATCAGGCGCTCGTTGCGCATCTCGACCACGTCCCCCGGCAGCGCGATCACGCGCTTGATCAGGCGTTCGCCATCCTTGGGCGAGTGGAAGGTGACCACGTCGCCACAGGCCGGGTCGCCCAGCCGGGCCAGCACCTTGTCGGTGAGCGGCACCTTCAGGTTGTACGCGGTGCGGTTGACCAGCACCACGTCGCCTTCGAGAAGATTGGGCCGCATCGAGCCGGACGGAATGGCGTTGATCTCCGCGACCGCCGAGCGGAACACGCCGATCAGGCACAGCGTCATCAAGAAGCTCTTGTTATCGCGGACCCAGTTTTTCATCGCAGGACTCCCTGTTGAGTTGGTATGGGTGTCTTTATACGCGAGCATTCTTTAAAGATGCTTAAACGCCAAGTCAGAGCGGGTGCCCGCTCAGCACCATCCCCAGCGCGGCCGACAGCACGATCAGCAGCGCGAACCCGGCGCACTTGAGCAGCGCGCGCAACTTGTGCCCGGCGGGCCGGCTGCGCAGCAGGTAGTACGGCACCGCGAACGGCGTGAGCAGGATGATGGCGACGTTCAGGCCGCGGCTGCGGCGGTAGCCGTACTGGTCGCTGTCCCGGCGGTACCACAGGAAGGTGAGGAAGCTGAAGACCAGCGTGAGCGGCGCGCTCCATGCCAGCGGCTGCGAACCGCCCCGCCACGTATAGGTCGCGTCGAGAAAACCGTCTAATACCATCACGAGCAGGATGGCGGCAAGGATGCGTCGTTGAGTCATACGAATTGATGCGTGCATGCCCGGCGCTGTCAGCGCGGCCGGGCGTCCTTCTTGAGGGCCGCGAGCGCCATGCGCTCGACCAAGCCAGGCGCCACCAGTTTGATGAAGCGCCCCAGTTTACCCTTGGTCGTCATCACGACCTCGCGCCGGCGCTGCTGCATGCCGTCGATGATCAGGCGCGCGGCTTGCGCTGCCGTCATCGCGCCCTCTTCCTTGAGCAGGCTTTCGCCCAGCGCCTGGCCAGCCGCGTTGAAGCCGCGATGGCGGATGCGCGTGGCGACCACGCCGGGATAGGCAACCGTCACGCTCACGCCCGCGCCCTTGAGCTCGGCGCGCAAGGCTTCGAAGAACCCAGCCATGGCGAACTTGGTGGCGCTGTATGCGGTGCGTCCGGGCACGCCGACCAGCCCCGCGAGCGACGACACGGCCACGATGCGCCCGCGCGCGGCCTTCAGGTACGGCAGCGCGGCCTGGGTGCACCAGACGCTGCCCCACAGGTTCACGCGCATCAGGTCTTCGTACCAGCCCAGGTCCGCCACGTCTTCGAACAGAGCGTGAGCCGAGCGCCCGGCGTTGTTGATCAATATGTCGATCGTGCCGAAGCGCCCGACGGCAGCGGCGATGAGCTGCTGGCACTGTTCGCGCACCGACACGTCGGTGGGCACCGCCAGCGCCTGGGCGCCCAGTTCTTCGCACTCGCGGGCAACGGCGGCAAGCTGCTCGGGGTTGCGGGCGGCCAGCACCAGCGCCACATCGGCGCGATGACGGGCAGCGAGCTGGCGCGCAATTTCGGCGCCGATGCCGTCCGATCCGCCGGTGATGACCACCACCTGCATTACTTCTGCGCCTTCACGATCTGCATTGCGCTGGCGATGAGCGTGCTCATGTCGCCCATGTTGGCCGGCACGATGATCGAGTTGTTGGTCTTGGCGAGGTTGCCGAACGCGTTCACGTATTCCTCGGCCACACGCAGGTTCACCGCGTCCGCTCCGCCCGGCTCGCGGATCGCAGCGCCCACCTGGCGCAGCGCAGTGGCGCTTGCATCGGCCAGCGCCACGATGGCGGCCGCTTCGCCCTGCGCGCGGTTGATGGCCGACTGTTTCTCGCCCTCCGAGCGCGCGATCGCCGCGTTCTTCTCGCCGTCCGCGATGTTGATCTGTTCCTGGCGGCGACCTTCGGAGGCGGCAATGCGGGCGCGTTTTTCGCGCTCGGCGGTGATCTGGGCCTGCATCGCATGCAGGATCTCGGCCGGCGGCGTCAGGTCCTTAATCTCGTAGCGCAGCACCTTCACGCCCCAGTTCGCGGCCGACTCGTCGATCGCATTCACGATGGTGGTGTTGATGTGCTCGCGCTCTTCGAACGTCTTGTCCAGCTCCATGCGGCCGATCACCGAGCGCAGCGTGGTCTGGGCCAGCTGGGTGATGGCCTGGATGTAGTTGGACGCGCCGTACGAGGCGCGCATCGGATCGGTCACCTGGAAGTACAGGATGCCGTCCACCTGCAGCTGCGTGTTGTCCTTGGTGATGCAAACCTGCGGCGGCACGTCGAGCGGGATCTCCTTGAGAATGTGCTTGTACGCGATGCGGTCGATGAACGGCACCACGATGTTCAGGCCCGGCGCCAGGGTCGCATGGTATTTACCGAGGCGCTCGACCACCCACGCGTGCTGCTGCGGCACCACCTGGATGGTCTTGAAGACGAAGACAAGCGCAATGATGAAGATGACCAGCGCGACCGTTCCGAACGAGATTTCCATGGGACTCCCTTATGGATGATTATTATTTATACGGTTTTCTTATGGATTGGAGACGATCAGGCGGCTGCCCTGGACCTCGACGATCTTGAACTCGCCGGGGTGCGGCGATGCCCCCTGCCCCAGTTCGACATCCCACAACGCGCCGCGGTACAT
This sequence comes from Massilia agilis, assembly GCF_024756255.1. Taxonomy (GTDB): domain Bacteria; phylum Pseudomonadota; class Gammaproteobacteria; order Burkholderiales; family Burkholderiaceae_D; genus Telluria; species Telluria agilis. Next base: position 255,921 of record NZ_JANUHB010000001.1, read on the forward strand.
GACGCGGGCCTTGCCGCCTTCCCATTCGGGCACGCTCACATGCTGGCCGATGTCGAGATTGACGTTATGGTCGCGCGAGGCATTGGCCTTGGCAGGCTTGCCGAAACGGCTGCGTTGCAACAGGCCCGTGGCCAGCACGCCGATGACGCCGGCGATAATCGCCTGCATGGGAATCGAGCCGCCCACCAGCGCCGCCAGCGCCCCGAACACAAGGCCAATTGCAATCATCAAGAGGTAGAACGTGCCCGAGAACAGCTCCAGGATCACGACCACGCCCGCCGCTACCAACCAGTTCATCCAATCAGACATTACAACCTCCCACTGTTCAGGTACCCCACAAAGACAAAAACCCCCGCGGCCCGCAAGGGCTACGAGGGTTTTCGCTACGATGGGCTATGCTTTTTATGATGTTTTTATATCAAACAACTGTGACGCAGCCAGTGTAACGCCTTTTGGCTGGGAGTCAACCGATTCGTTGTTTGTTCACCATGCGCACGAAACCATCGCGAAGGCCTGTCTGGTAGGGTGGGCAGCTTGTCTGCCCACGCGTTCAATCAACGTACGCTTGTTCGATCGAGCGATCACGCCGACGCCGCTTGAACGCGTGGGCAGGAAAACCTGCCCACCCTACGCGGCTGTGCAGCTTACAGCTTGGCCAGCGTCTGCCAGGTGTCGATCACCGAGTCCGGGTTCAGCGACATCGACTCGATGCCCTGCTCCATCAGCCAGACCGCGAAGTCCGGGTTGTCGGACGGGCCCTGGCCACAGATGCCGATGTACTTGCCCTGTGCCAGGCAAGCCTTGATCGCCATCGACAGCATTGCCTTGACCGCCGGGTCGCGCTCGTCGAAGTCCTTGGCCAGGAGCTCCATGCCGGAGTCGCGGTCCAGGCCCAGGGTCAGCTGGGTCAGGTCGTTCGAGCCGATCGAGAAGCCGTCGAAGTGCTGCAGGAACTGGTCGGCCAGGATCGCGTTCGAGGGAACCTCGCACATCATGATCAGGCGCAGGCCGTTCTCGCCGCGCTTGAGGCCATTCTTGGCCAGCAGATCGACCACCTTCTCGGCCTGGCCCAGCGTGCGCACGAACGGCACCATCAGTTCGACGTTGGTCAGGCCCATGTCGTTACGCACGCGCTTCATCGCCGCGCATTCCATCTCGAACGACTCGGCAAAGTCCTCGGCCAGGTAGCGGGCGGCGCCGCGGAAGCCCAGCATCGGGTTCTCTTCGTCCGGCTCGTAGCGCGAACCGCCGATCAGCTTCTTGTACTCGTTCGACTTGAAGTCGGACAGGCGCACGATGACCGGTTTCGGCCAGAACGCGGCGGCGATGGTCGCCACGCCTTCGGCCAGCTTGTCCACGTAGAACGCGCGCGGCGATGCGTGGCCGCGGGCCACCGATTCCACGGCCTTCTTCAGGTCCGGGTCGATGTTCGGGTACTCGAGGATGGCCTTCGGGTGCACGCCGATGTTGTTGTTGATGATGAACTCGAGGCGCGCCAGGCCCACACCGGCGTTCGGCACCGACTGGAAGTCGAACGCGAGCTGCGGGTTGCCGACGTTGAGCATGATCTTCGATTTGAGCGGCGGCAGTTCGCCGCGCGAGACCTCGGTCACCTCGGTTTCCAGCAGGCCGTCGTAGATCTTGCCCTCGTCGCCTTCGGCGCACGAGACGGTCACGAAGGTGCCGTCCTTGAGCGTTTCGGTGGCGTCGCCGCAGCCCACGACTGCCGGCACGCCGAGCTCACGCGCGATGATCGCTGCGTGGCAGGTACGGCCGCCGCGGTTGGTGACGATGGCCGAGGCGCGCTTCATCACCGGCTCCCAGTTCGGGTCGGTCATGTCGGCCACCAGCACGTCGCCCGGCTGCACGCGTTCCATTTCGGACGGGTCGTGGATCACGCGCACGGGACCGGCGCCGATCTTCTGGCCGATCGCGCGGCCCGAAGCCAGCACGGTGCCCTTGCCCTTGAGGGTGAAGCGCTGCTGCGCGTCGCCCGCCTTCTGCTGCGACTTCACGGTTTCCGGACGCGCCTGCAGGATGTACAGCTTGCCGTCGCGGCCGTCCTTGCCCCACTCGATGTCCATCGGACGGCCGTAGTGGTTCTCGATGATGACCGCGTACTTGGCCAGCTCGATGATCTCGTCGTCCTTGAGCGAGTAGCGGTTGCGCTGCTCGATGGGCACGTCCACCGTCTTGACCGAACGGCCGGCCTTGGCTTCGGGCGTGAACTCCATCTTGATGAGCTTGGAGCCGAGGTTGCGGCGGATGACCGGGCACTTGCCCTGCGCGAGCATCGGCTTGTGCACGTAGAATTCGTCAGGGTTGACGGCGCCCTGCACCACGGTCTCGCCCAGGCCGTAGCTGGAGGTGATGAAGACCACGTCCTTGAAGCCCGACTCGGTGTCGATCGTGAACATCACGCCCGATGCGCCCAGGTCGGAGCGCACCATGCGCTGCACGCCGGCCGACAGCGCCACTTCGGCGTGGGTGAAGCCCTTGTGCACGCGGTACGAGATCGCGCGGTCATTGTACAGCGAAGCGAACACGTGCTTCATCGCCTCGAGCACGTTGTCGATGCCCACCACGTTCAGGAAGGTCTCTTGCTGGCCCGCGAACGAAGCGTCCGGCAGGTCTTCGGCGGTGGCCGACGAACGGACGGCGAACGACATTTCGGTGGTCGAATCGGCCACCAGGCGATCGTAGAAGCCGCGGATTTCCTGCTCCAGGCGCGGCTGGAACGGGGTGTCGACGATCCACTGGCGGATTTCGGCGCCGGCCGCAGCCAGCGCGCGCACGTCGTCCACGTTCAGGTTTTCCAGGCGCTTGGCGATGCGGTCGGCCAGCGACGGGCCGCCATCGACGCTATGGCCGAGGAAGTCGCGAAAGGCCGCGGCCGTGGTGGCAAAGCCGCCCGGCACGCGCACGCCGGCGTGGGCCAGCTGGCTGATCATCTCGCCCAGGGACGCGTTTTTGCCGCCGACCGACTCGACGTCGGTCATGCGCAGGTCCTCGAACGAGGCGACGTAGACGTTGCCGTCCGCCGCCTGCGGCACTTGCAGTGCTGCATTTGACAAGTTAGTCATGGTTAAACACCTTATGATGATGGAAATCTTTCGTGCCTGGCCGGACGACGGTGTTTTCTTGTTATTCTTCGCGTCGTGCAGCACAATGCAAAAACCGTTGCCCAGCATTGTACTCCGGGCAGCTAGGATTTACAGCGCACAAGTCTGGAGATTTGGTGCGCATTGAACAAACAAAATTTTGAAAATGACGGCCGATACCCCCCAAGCGCTCCCCACGTCCACCAGAACTGTCTTTTTTGTATCGGACGGAACCGGTATCACAGCAGAAACATTCGGCCACGCAGTGCTGAGCCAGTTCGAGATGCGGTTCCGGCAAATCCGCCTGCCGTTCATCGACAGCATCGACAAGGCGCACGATGCGGCGCGCCGCATCAACGAGGTCTTTTCGGTAGACCAGCAGAGACCGATTGTGTTCTCGACCCTGGTCACGCCCAAGCTGTCCGCGATCATCCGGGCCGCCAACGGCATGCACATGGACCTGTTCCAGACCTTCGTGGCGCCGATGGAACAAGAACTTGGCGTCAAATCGACCCATACGATCGGGCGCATCCACAACACGGTGGACACCGAGGAGTACAAGAACCGCATCGAGGCGATCAACTTTTCGCTGGCGCACGATGACGGGCAGTCGCACAAGAACCTGGCCGAGGCCGACGTGATCCTGGTGGGCGTGTCGCGCTCGGGCAAGACGCCGACCAGCCTGTACCTGGCCATGCAGTACGGGCTGAAGGCGGCCAACTACCCCTTGATTCCGGACGACTTCGAACGCGGCAGGCTGCCGTCGGCGCTGCCGGAGTTCAGGCACAAGCTGTTCGGGCTGACGATTTCGCCGGAACGCCTGTCGCAGATCCGGAACGAGCGGCGCGCGGGCAGTAAATACGCATCGCTGCAAAATTGCCGCTACGAGATCAACGAGGCCGAGCAGATGATGCAGCGCGAAGGGATTCGCTGGCTGTCCTCGACCACCAAGTCGATCGAGGAGATCGCGACGACGATCCTGCAGGAGATTAAGCCGGATCGGAACAACTCCTGAGCGGCGCGCGGACGCATTGTAGGGTGGGCAGGTTTTCCTGCCCACGCGTTCAGCGATCCGTACAATGAGCGTTCATGCCAGCAGTAGTTGAACGCGTGGGCAGAAGATCTGCCCACCCTACCGACAGCCTCAGAAAAAGTGCCGCCAGTCTTCCAGCCACCCCGGGAAGGCCGACGCTTCCATCGGGTTGGCGATGTGGTAGCCCTGCGCGTAGGTGCAGCCAAGCCCTTGCAGGAAGTCCCAGTCCTGCCGGGTTTCCACGCCCACGGCCACCGACATGCGGTCCAGGTTGTGGGCCAGGCCCAGGCAGGACTTGAGGACCGTGCCCAGCGGGCGTTTCTTGGACGCGCCATCGACGAAGCTGCGGTCGATCTTCAGCTCCGAGAACGGAATGCGCGCCAGCAGCTGCAGGTTCGAGCGGCCGGTGCCGTAGTCGTCGATGGCCAGGCCAAAGCCCATCATGCGCAGCCGCACCAGCCGTTCGATGAAGTCCGGGTCGCTGGTGAGCACCGATGACTCCGGCATCTCGAAGGTCAGGTAATCCGGCAGCAGCCGGTGGCGGCCAAGCGCGGCGCTGACCTGGCGGATGAAGGCCGGGTGCGCCACCGTTTCCGGCGCCAGGTTGATCGAGATGGAGATCGGGATGCCTTGGTCATGCAGCTTGCGGCAGCGTTCCAGCGACAGCTCGATCATGCTCCAGTCGAGGAAATCGATGCGGTTGTTCTCTTCCAGCGCGTGGATGAAGGACGAAGGCGTGAGCACGCCGTGCTCCGGATGGCGCCAGCGCGCGAACACTTCCAGGCCCTTGACCTGGCCGGTCGCCAGCTCGATCTTGGGCTGGAAGAAGGGTTCGAATTCACGCCGCTGCAGGCCCACGCCGATGTCGGTGAACGTAAAGCGCGGGCCGCCCGCCGTCTCGGCCGGTGGCGCGGGCGGCGCGTAGTTGTCCAGCAGCGTCTTGAGCTTGGCCAGGGTGACCGGCTTGGCGATGGTGCCGAGCAGCTCCAGCCCGTACACCTGGGCCAGCGTCTCCACCGAGAACATCAGCGCGGGCGGCTGCTTGCCTGTCATGATCACGCTGCTGTGGCAGTCCAGGCCGGCGAGGTTGCGGATCAGCTCCAGGCCGTCCATGCCCGGCAGGTCCAGGTCGATGATCGCGACGTCCGCCGCCGGCGAAAAGCCGCCCTGGAAGAAGCGCAGCGCCGTGTGCCCATCGGGCGCATCGGTCACCCGGCTCGCGCCGAGATGGCCGAGCATGTCCTTCAGCGCCGCGCGCTGCGCCGGGTCTGCTTCCGCTACCAGAAAATGCAAATGCGCGATATCCATCGATGCTCCAGATTGCCTAGGCGCAAGAGTAACCCGAGCAGCAAGCTGCCGTCTAGCTTTGGTTCTGGCGCAGTTGCTCGAAAAAGCACACTGCGGCGCAGGCGGCCACGTTCAGCGACTCGACCTTGCCGGCATGCGGCACCGCGACCCGGTGCGTGGCCAGTTCGAGCACTTCGGCGGTGACGCCCTGCCCTTCGTGCCCAAGCACCCAGGCGACGTCGCGCTTCAGGTCCAGGCTGTACAGGCGCTCGGCGGCGTAGCCGCTGGTTGCCAGCACCGGCACGCGCGCATCGCGCACCAGCTGCGGCAGGTCCACGTTCTCGAAGATTTCGAGCACGAAGTGGGCGCCCATCGCGGCGCGCAGCACCTTGGGCGACCAGCAGAACGCGGTGCCGGCGCTGCAGAAGACCTGCTTGATCCCGGCCGCCGCGGCGCTGCGCAGGATCGAGCCGACGTTGCCGGGGTCCTGCACGCCGTCCAGCAGCACGGCCGACTGCGCCAGCGCGCCGGGCTGCGCCGGACGCGGCGTGGCCACGACGAAGGCGAGGTTGATGCCGTGCTCGACCTGGCTGATGGCCGCGAACAGCGCATCGGGGAACACGGTGACGGGGGCGCGCAGGCTCTCGCAGCGGCGCACCACGGCGTCGACTTCGGGGTTGGCCAGCACGCCTTCGGACACCACGCAGTGGACCGGCGCGCCACGCAGGTCGAGCCAGGCCTGGCACAGGTGCACCCCGTCCAGCAGGCTCTGGCCGGCCTTGCGCCGCGCCTGCGAGCTGGTGGCGAGCTGCTTGAGTTCCTTGTAGAACGCGTTGTCGCGCGAGGTGATGGTTTTCATAGGTCCGCGAACAGGTCTGGCTCCATCAGCGCACGCACTGGCGCGAACGAGCGGCGGTGTACCGGGCACGGGCCGTGTTCGCGCAGGCGCTCCAGGTGCAGCGGGGTCGAGTAGCCCTTGTGCTGGTCAAAGCCGTACTGCGGGTACACCTCGTGCAGCGCCACCAGCGCGGCATCGCGCGCGGTCTTGGCCAGGATCGAGGCGGCCGAAATCGCATGCACCTTGTCGTCGCCTTCGACGATCGCATGGGCCTTGATCGAGAGCGGCGGGCAGCGGTTGCCGTCGATGAGGGCAATGGTCGGCACCGTGGCCAGCGCCTCGACCGCGCGGCGCATGGCCAGCATGGTCGCCTGGAGGATGTTCAGGCTGTCGATCTCCTGGTGCGAGCACTCGGCAATCGCCCACGCCAGCGCGCATTCCTTGATTCTCGGCGCCAGCTCGTTGCGGCGCGCTTCGGTCAGCTGCTTGGAGTCCTTCAAGCCCTCGATGGGGCGCTTGGGGTCGAGGATGACGGCGGCCGCGAAGACCGGGCCCGCCAGCGGTCCCCTGCCCGCTTCGTCCACGCCGCACACGATGTCCTCGAGCGTGAACGGGCGCAGCCGGGGCGGCAGGCCGGGGTAGAAATTGATCTTCTTGCTCATGATGCTTGGCCAATCACACGCAGGACGGCTTCGGCGCTCTCGGCCGCGCTGTTCCTGAGCAGGCTGTGGTGCATGTCGGTGAAGCGCTGCGCCAGCCGCTCGCGGCCGGCCGTGTCCTCCAGCTGCCGCCACACGGCGTCGGCCAGCGCTTCGGGCTTCGCAGCGTGCTGCAGGAACTCGGGCACGACGAACTCGCGCGACAAGATGTTCGGCAGCCCGATCCACGGCATGTAGCCCATGTGGCGCATGATCTGCCAGGACGCTTCGAATACTTTATACGCGATCACCATCGGCTTTTTGAACAGCGCCACTTCCAGTGTGGCCGTGCCGGAGGCGACCAGCACCGCGTCGGCCGCCGCAATGGCCGTGTGCGATTGGCCGTCCACCACCTGCACCGGCACGTCGGACAGGCCCGCCTTGGCCGCCAGTTCGGTGAACAGGGCCTTTTGCCGTTCGCCCGCCATCGGCATCACGAACTTCAGCTGCGGGTCGCGCTGGGCCAGGATGCGCACTGCGCGCATGAACGGCTCGGTGAGGTACTTGATCTCGCCCATGCGGCTGCCGGGCATGACGGTGACCACGCGCGCGTCCTCGGCCAGGCCGAGCGCGCGCCGCGCGCCCGCCACGTCCGGCTGTAGCGGGATCATCTCGGCCAGCGGGTGGCCGATGTACGTAACCGGCACGCCCGCGTCGCGGTAAATCTGCTCCTCGAACGGGAAGATCACGAGCATGTGCGAGACGGCGCGCTTGATCTTCTTGATGCGCCCGCCGCGCCAGGCCCAGATCTGCGGGCTCACGAAGTGCACGGTGGGGATGCCTGCGGCGCGCAGCTGCTCTTCCAGCCCAAGGTTAAAGCCCGGATAGTCGGCGCCGATGAAGGCGGCCGGGGGCTCGGCGATGAGCTGGTCGCGCAGCCGGTTCTGGATGCCCTTGATCTCGCGGTAGCGCGGAATGACCTCGAACAGGCCGCGCACGGTGAGCGTGTCCATCGGCACGCTCGAGACCAGCCCCTGCTCGATCATGCGCGGACCGCCGATGCCGGAAAATCGCGCGTTGGGAAGATGTGGCCGCAGGCCTGCCATCAGGCGGCCGGCGAGCATGTCGCCGGAGACCTCGCCGGCGACGAGTGCGAGCGAGATGTCAGCGGACGATGCCACGGGCCGCCGCGTCGAGGAACCCGCGCATCGCGCGCACGTGCGGCGCCGCCTCGAGCGAGGCCGCTTCCTGCTCTTCGAGCACTGCCTTGGCTTCTTCCAGCGTCAGGCCGGCGCGGTAGATCGACTTGTAGGCGGCGCGAATGCCGTCGATCTGCTCGCGCGTAAAGCCGCGCCGCTTCAGGCCCTCGACGTTGATGCCCTTGGCCGCAGCCGGGTTACCGGCCACCATGACGAACGGCGGCACGTCCTGCGTCAGGCTGGTGTACATGCCGATGAAGGCGTGGGCGCCGATCTTGCAGAACTGGTGCACGCCGCAGTAGCCCGACAGGATCGCCCAGTCGCCCACCTCGACGTGGCCGGCCAGCTGCGCATTGTTCGAGAAGATCGTGTGGCTGCCGACCTGGCAGTCGTGCGCCAGGTGCACGTAGGCCGAGATCCAGTTGTCGTCGCCCAGGCGCGTGACGCCCTTGTCCTGCACCGTACCGAGGTTGAAGGTGACGAATTCGCGGATCGTGTTGCCGTTGCCGATCTCCAGGCGCGTCGGTTCGCCGTTCCACTTCTTGTCCTGCGGCGCGGCGCCGATGGAGGAGAACTGGAAGAACTTGTTGTCGCGGCCGATCGTGGTGTGGCCTTCGATGACCACGTGCGGGCCCACCACCGTGCCGGCGTCGATGCGCACGTGCGGGCCGATGATCGAATACGGGCCGACTTCGACCGAGCTGTCCAGCTCCGCCTTGGGATCGACGATCGCGCTCGGGTGAATCCTGGTCATTTACTGTCCCGCCGGCTGTTCAGGACGCGCCATCTGGGTTTCGGCGGCGCCGCGGATGGTGCACATCAGTTCCGCTTCCAGCGCAACCTTGCCGTCCACGCTGCCCACGGCCTTGTACTTCCAGATGCCGCGCGCCACGCGCAGGATCTCGACGTCCATCTTGAGCTGGTCGCCCGGCTCCACCGGACGCTTGAAGCGCGCGCCGTCGATGCCGGCGAAGTACACCACCGAATTGGCGTCCGGCTTCACGTTCATGGTCATGAACGACAGGATGGCCGCGGTCTGCGCCATCGCCTCGATCATCAAGACGCCCGGCATCACCGGCTTGTGCGGGAAGTGGCCGTTGAAGAACTCCTCGTTGGCGGTCACGTTCTTGATCGCGGTGATGCGCTTGCCCAGTTCAAAGTCGACCACGCGGTCCACCAGCAGCATCGGGTAGCGGTGCGGCAGGTATTCCTTGATCTGGTTGATGTCGAGAGTCTTGCTTTCGGTAGTGGTCATTTGTCTTCTGTGAGTTTTTTAATCGTTTTTTCCAGCGTGCGGATCTTCTCGCGCATCGACGCGAGGTTGCGCACGATGGCCGCGCTCTTTTCCCATTCGGCGTTCTTGGCCAGCGGGTAAAAGCCGGTGTACTGCCCGGGTTCGAGCACCGAGCGCGACACCATGGTGCCCGACGAAATATGGACGTTGTCGACGATCTCCAGGTGCCCCAGCACCATCGCCGCGCCGCCAAAGGTGCAGTGCTTGCCGATTTTGGCGCTGCCGGCCACGCCCACGCAGCCGGCCATGGCGGTGTGCGCGCCGATGTGGCAGTTGTGGCCGATCTGGATCTGGTTGTCGAGCTTGACGCCGTCTTCCAGCACCGTGTCGGCCAGCGCGCCGCGGTCCACCGAGGTGTTGGCGCCGATCTCGACATCGTCGCCGATCAGCACGCGCCCGGTCTGCGGGATCTTGATGTACACGCCGGCCTCGTTGGCAAAGCCGAAGCCGTCCGCGCCGATCACGGCGCCGGAGTGGATGATGCCGCGCGCGCCGATCTTGCAGCGCGCGTGGAAGGTGACGTTGGCGAACAGGTGCGTGCCTTCGCCCACCTCGGCCTCGCGCCCGATGAAGCAGCCGGCATCGATGACGGCGCCGGCCTTGATGACCGCGCCCTCCTCGACCGTGGCATGCGGGCCGACGTGCGCCGACGGATCGATCTTGGCGCTCGCGGCGACCACCGCGCTCGGGTGGATGCCCGGCTCGGGCTTGATCGCCTCGAGCGCAACGAAATACTGCGCCGCGCGGGCGAAGTAGGCGTACGGGTTGCTGGTGACGATGCGCGCGCCGGTATAGGTGGCGGCCACGGTCGGGTCGTCCAGCGGCGAGAGGATCAGCGCCGCGGCGTTGCTCTGCGCCGCCAGTGCGCGCAGTTTGCTGTTCGAGAGAAAGCTGATGTGCGTAGCGCCCGCATCCGAGAGCGGGGCGATGCCGGTCACCTCGATATTCGGGTCACCCGCCAAATGCCCACCGAAGCGTTCGACCAATTCAGCCAGTCGAGTGCCCATCCTGGTTATTCCAATTCAGTGTAAATCGTATTATTTGTCGAGCTGCTTGAGGATCTTGTCGGTGATGTCCACGCGCGGGCTCGACCACGCGGTTTCCTGCAGCACCACGTCCAGGTGTTCCTGCTCGGCGATCTGCTCGATCAGCTTGTAGGCCTTCTGGGCGATCGCGGCGCGCTCCTCGTTCTTGCGCTGCAGGAGGTCCTCCTGGAACTCGCGCTGCATGCGCTGCACGTCCTTTTCCATGTCGAACAGCTCGCGCGAGCGCTTGGTGCGCTCGAGGTCGCTCATGCGCGGGGCATCGGCGTCGAACTTCTCGGAAGCGGCCTTCAGCTTGCCCACCATCTCTTCGTTGGCCTTCTGGCGCTTGGAGAATTCAGCCTGGATCTTGGCGTCGGCCGCCTTCGCCATCTTGGACTCGGTCATCAGGCGCTCGGTGAACACGACACCGATGCGGCTCGGCGCGACCGCGGTTTGCGCCTGGGCCAGCGAGCACGCGCACAAGGCCGCGAACACGAGGCTCCTGGGCAGCGAGGCAATCGATTTTTTCAACATAGTTCTCCGCAAACGTAGGATCAGATTGGCCCCGTCGGGTCAGAAGCCGGTACCCATCTGGAACTGGAAGCGCTCCAGGCGGTCGCCCGGCAGCGAGTTCAAGGGTTTAGCATAACTCAACTTGAGCGGGCCGACCGGGGAAATCCACGACAGGCCGATACCGGCCGAGTAGCGCAGCTCGTTAAAGCGCGGCTTGGTTTTCTCCTGCCAGACCTGGCCGCCGTCGGTGAACACGAACCAGCGCAGGCTGCGGTCGGTGCCGCTGCCCGGGAACGGGAACTGCAGCTCGGCGTTGCCGATCACGCGCTTGGTGCCGCCCAGCGGGTTGTTGAACTGGTCGACCACGCCCAGCGTCGAGCTTTCATAGCCGCGCACCGAGCCGATGCCGCCTGCATAGAAGTTCTTGAAGATCGGGTACGGGTGGCCGCCGATGCCGTGGCCGTAGTCGGCCTCGCCGCGCAGGGCAAGCGTCATCCAGCGCGTGAGCGGGCGGTACCACTGGTGTTCGTAGATCGCGCGGTAGTATTTGGAGTCGCCGATCGCGTCCACCTCGAGGTTGGCGCGCTGGTAGCGGCCGGTGGTCGGGGTGATGGCGCTGTCGCGCGAGTCGCGGCCCCAGGCCACGGTCAGCGGGATCGCGTAGGTGCGGGCCGTACCCACGCCGTTTGCCGGGCCGCCGTTCTGGGCCACGAACTGCTGGTACAGCGGCGGGCTGGTCTCGTCGGTCTCGATCAGGGTCTTCTCAGCGCCGATACCGAAGAACACGGTGTCGGTTTCCGAGAACGGCACGCCGAAGGTGATGTTGCCGCCCTGCTGGCGCACGGTGAACGAGCCGACGTAGGCTGCCGGCGGGCGCGAGGTGCGCAGGTACAGCTGGAACGCGCGCGAGATGCCGTCGTCGGTGAAGTACGGGTTGGTCTGCGAGAACGCGATCGTGCGGTTGTACTTGGACGTATTCAGTTCGACGCCGACCGTGTTGCCGCTGCCGGCGAAGTTCTGCTGCTGCACCGAGGCCGTGAAGGTGAACTTTTCGGCCTGCGAGAATGCGCCGCCGATCATGAAGTTACCGGTCGGCTTTTCGGTGACCTCGAAGTTCACGTCCACCTGGTCCGAGGTGCCCTGCGATTCGGGCGTGTCGACCTTGACGTCCTTGAAGTAGCCAAGGCGGTCCACGCGGTCGCGCGAGAGCTTGACCTTGTCCGCGTTGTACCACGAGCTTTCGAACTGGCGGAACTCGCGGCGGATCACTTCGTCGCGGGTGGTGGTGTTACCCGAAATGGTCATGTGGCGCACATACGCGCGCTTGCCCGGATCGACGAAGAAGGTGAAGGCCACCTGGCGCTTGGCGCGGTCGATCTCGGGGTTGGCGGTCACGTTGGCGAAGGCATAGCCAAAGGTGCCAAGGCGCGCGGCGATGCGCTTGTTCGACGCCTCTTGTGCGGCGCCGGAATAGGTCTGGCCCGGGCGCAGCAGGATCAGCTGGCGCAGCTCTTCCTCGCGGCCGAACATCTCGCCATCGAGCTTCACGCTGGAGACGGTGTACTTCTCGCCTTCGGTGATGTTGATGGTCAGGTAGATGTCCTTCTTGTCCGGCGTGATCGCGACCTGGGTCGATTCGACGTTGGCCTCGAGGTAGCCGTGATCCAGGTACCAGGATTTGATGGCTTCGATGTCGCCGGTCAGCTTGGTCTTGGAGTACTGGTCGGCCTTGGAGTACCAGGTGAACCAGCCCGAGGTGGACAACTGCAGCAGCTCGCGCAGCTGCTTGTCGCTGAAAGCCTTGTTACCAACGATGTTGATCTGCCTGATCTTGGCGACGTCGCCCTCGTCCACGTTGAACATGATGTTCACGCGGTTGCGCTCGATCGGGGTGACGGTGGTGGTGATCTTGACGCCATACAGGCCGTGCGACAGGTACTGGCGCTTGAGCTCCTGCTCCGCGCGGTCCACCGAGGCCTTGTCGAAGATCTTGGTCTCGCCCACGCCGATTTCCTTGAGCGCCTTGACCAGCATGTCCTTTTCGAATTCCTTGGTGCCGGTGAAGTCCACCGAGGCGATGGCCGGCCGTTCCTCGACCAGCACGACCAGCACGCCGTTTTCTTCTTCCAGGCGCACGTCCTTGAAGAAGCCGGTCGCATACAGCGCCTTGATGGCAGCGGTGGCCTTGTCGTCATCGAAGGTTTCGCCCACGCGCACCGGCAGATAGCTGAACACGGTGCCCGCTTCCGTCCGCTGGATGCCTTCGACCCGGATGTCCTTGACCTTGAACGGGGCGGCGGCTTGCGCCTGGCTGGCGCACACGGCCAGCACGGCGGCGCCAATGAGGCTGCGGCGGATGAACGGCGGGGCAAAACTATTCGATTGTAATTTCATTGGGGTTATTCAATGGGTCAGTCATCGGACAAACGGCGTATTCTAACGCCTGCGCTGGTGCAGCCCTACAGCAGCCGCGCAAGGTCGTTGAAAACGGCGAGCGCCATCAGCATGAACAGCAGGCCTACCCCCGCGCGTTGGACCATCTCTCCGATCCGTTCGGGCACGGGGCGCCCTGTCAAAACTTCCAGCGAATAATACAGCAAATGGCCACCATCCAGAACCGGAATTGGTAACAGATTCATTACACCCAGACTGATGCTGATGAAGGCGATAAAGCGCAAGAAGACCGACAATCCCGCATGCGCGCTCTGGCCCGCGGCGTCCGCAATGGTGATCGGGCCGGCCACGTTCTTCAGCGAGACTTCGCCGGTGATCATCTTGCCGATCATCTTGAGCATCATGGTGGCCTGGCCCCAGGTTTCGCTGGCCGCGTGGCGCAGCGCCGAAAGCGGCCCGTAGCTGACGGTCACGATCTCTGGCTGCACGCCGACCATGGCCTTGATCATGCCGCGCCCCGATGCCTCGTCGCGATCGGGCGTGACCGCCACTTCCATCGGCGTGCCGTCGCGGGTGACGGACAGGCGCAGCACGCGCCCCGCGGACTGGCGCACCACCTGGGTCAGCGCAACCCAGTCGGAGACTGGCTTGCCGTCGATGGCGGTGACCAGGTCGCCCTTGCGCAGGCCGCTTCTCGCGGCCGCGCCGCCTGCCACCACCTCGCCCAGCATCGCGGGCGGGCGCCACATGTCCATGCCCAAGGCGCCCAGCACGTCGCTGTCCACGTCCAGCTTGGCCATCGCGGTGGCCGGGATGGTGGCGCGGTAGCTGCCGCCGCCGGCGCCGCGCAGTTCGAGCTGCGCCTCGCGCTTGTCCACGGCGGCGTTGAGGATCTCCCAGCGCAGCTCGGACAGCGAGCGCACCGGATCGCCGTTGACCGCGGTGACGGTGTCGCCGGCACGCATGCCGGCCTGGTACGCGGCGCTGGCGTTCGGGTTCACGTACAGGCGTGCGCTCGGCTCCTGCACGCCATGCATGAACAGCGCGGCGAACAGCACGATCGCCAGCAGGAAGTTGGCCAGCGGTCCGGCGGCGATGATGGCCATGCGCTTGGCCGCGCTTTGCGAAGTGAATTCGCGCGCCAGCTCCGTCTCGTCGCGCGGCGCGGTGGACGGGTCGCGCTTGTCGAGCATCTTGACGTAGCCGCCGATCGGCAGCGCCGACAGCGCCCATTCGGTCTGGTCGCGGCCGAAGCGGCGCATCCAGACGATCTTGCCCATGCCGACCGAAAAACGCAGCACCTTCACGCCGCACAGGCGGGCGACAGCGTAGTGCCCCAGCTCGTGGAACACCACCAGGGGGCCCAGGGCCAGCAGGAAAGCCAGTACGGTATAAATGAGGTTCATGGCATCAAGCCCTCGCAAGACCCGCGACCGCGCGCTCGGCCGCGGCACGGGCGCGCGCATCCTGTTCCATCACGGCCTCGATCGACGAGGCGGCGCCATGCGGGATCTCGTCCATCACGCGGCCGATCACGCGGTCGATGTCACGGAATCCGATGCGGCGCTCGAGGAAGGCCTGCACCGCCACTTCGTTGGCGGCATTGAGCAGCGCCGGGGCCGTGCCGCCATCGCGCAGGGCTTCGAAGGCGAGCGCCAGGCACGGAAAGCGCTGGTAGTCGGGACGGTGGAACTGCAGCGAAGCCATCTGGGTCAGGTCGAGCTGGCCGACGCCCGACTCGATCCGCTCGGGGAAGGCCAGCGCGTGCGCGATCGGGGTGCGCATGTCCGGGTTGCCCAGCTGCGCCACCACCGAACCGTCCACGTACGAGACCATCGAGTGGATCACCGATTGCGGGTGGATCACGACCTCGATCATCTCGGCCGGCGCGCCGAACAGCCAGTGCGCCTCGATCACCTCCAGGCCCTTGTTCATCATGGTCGCCGAGTCCACCGAGATCTTGCGGCCCATGACCCAGTTCGGGTGCTTGCACGCTTCCTCGGGCGTCACGTCTTCGAGCGTGTCGACGGCGCGGTTCAGGAACGGACCGCCCGATGCGGTGAGCAGGATGCGCGCCACGCCGGACGCGCCGGGCTGGCGCGCGTACGACTGCGGCAGCGACTGGAAGATCGCATTGTGTTCGCTGTCGATCGGCAGCAGCGTGGCCTTGTGCTCCTTGACCGCATCCATGAACAGCTGGCCGGACATGACCAGCGCCTCCTTGTTCGCGAGCAGTACCTTCTTGCCCGCGCGGGCAGCGGCCAGCGTGGGCGCCAGGCCGGCGCCGCCGACAATGGCCGCCATCACGGTGTCGGTGTCGGGGCTCGCGGCCACGTCGCACAGGGCCTGCGCGCCGTATTCGACGCTGACCGGCAGGTCGGCAATCAACTGCGCCAGGCGCTGCGCGGCTTCGGCCGTGCCGACCACCGCGCGCGCCGGGCGAAACGCGCGGCACTGCGCGGCCAGTTCGTCCACGCGGCCATGCGCGGTGAGCGCATGGACCTGGTATTTTTCGGGATGACGCGCGAGCACGTCGAGTGTCGAGGCGCCGATCGAGCCGGTGGCGCCGAGAATGGTGATGCGTTGCATTGTGAAGCTCCTTTTAGAGCCAGGCGCCGATCAACGCCGCCAATGGCAATACCGGGATCAGTGCGTCGATCCGGTCCAGCACCCCGCCGTGGCCAGGCAGCAGGTTGCTGCTGTCCTTCATGCCAGCGCGGCGCTTGAGCTGTGATTCGAACAGGTCGCCCACCACACTGGCGGCGACGATGAGGATGAGTACGGCCAGCAGCGCGGCCCAGCCCAGCCGGGCCACGGTGCGCGCGGCAAAGGTGTCGGCCAGGGCCTGGCCGCCGAACAGCACGGTGAGCGAGGCGATGACCAGCACCGCGATGCCGCCGCCAACCGCGCCTTCCCACGACTTGCCGGGCGAGATGGACGGGGCCAGCTTGCGCTTGCCGAAGGCCTTGCCGGCAAAGTAGGCGCCGATGTCGGCGATCCAGACCAGCGCCATCACCGACAGCAGGTACAGCGGCGAATGCAGGAACAGCGCGACGATCGCGGCAAAGCAGCCGACGATGGCGATCGCGTAGGTCACGGACAGCAGCGTGTTGCCGCCCGCATCCAGCGGCGGCAGGCCGATCTTGAGCGAAGGCGCCAGCCGCAGCAGCCAGATCAGCACGCTGATGGCGAACCAGAAGGTCAGGTTGCCGGGTCCCTGCACGAAAAAGCCATAGGCAAACGCCGCGGTCCAGAAACCGGCCACCACCAGGGCGCTGTTGGAGGCAGGGTTAAACAGCCGGAAGGCTTCCCAGATCGCCGCGCCGAAAAACACCGTGGCCACCACGGCAAACGCCGTGTAGTTGTTGAAGTACAGGATGGGCAGCAGCACTGCCAGCAGCACGACCGCCGTGATGACCCGGGTTTTCAGCATCAGCTTTTCTTTGCCACTTGTTCGCCGGTGCGGCCGAAACGGCGCTCGCGGCTCTGGTAGGACGCGATCGCCGCGTCGAGCGACTGGCTGTCGAAATCCGGCCAGAAGGTGTCGGTGAAGTACAGCTCGGAGTACGCCAGCTGCCACAGCAGGAAGTTGGAGATGCGCTCCTCGCCGCCGGTGCGGATGAACAGGTCGGGCTCGGGCGCGTAGGCCATGGCCAGGTGCGGCGCCAGCATCTCTTCGGTGAATTCGGTGGCGCCGGGATGGGCCGCGACCATCTTGCCGGTGGCCTGCATGATGTCCCAGCGGCCGCCGTAGTTGGCGCACACGGTCACCGTCAAGCGCGTGTTGTTGGCGGTCTTGCGCATGGCGCCGGCGATCATCTCCTGCAGCTTGGGGTCGAAGCGCGACAGGTCGCCCACCACCTTCAGGCGGATGTTATTGGCGTGCATCTTCGACACTTCGCGCTCGAGCGCGGTGACGAACAGGCGCATCAACAGCGACACCTCTTCCGCAGGCCGGCGCCAGTTTTCGGAGGAGAACGCGAACAGGGTCAGGTACTCGATGCCCCGCTCCACGCATGCCTCGACCACGGTGCGCACCGCTTCCACGCCCTTGACGTGGCCCGCCACGCGCGGCAACAGCCGCTTGGTCGCCCAGCGCCCGTTGCCATCCATGATGATGGCGACGTGGCGCGGCACCAGCGGCGTCTCGGGAACTGCGGTCGTCGAACTTTTGAAAATCATATATCGGGACCCGGAGGCGATACAAAAAGAAAGGACGGACCGGGCGGGCCATACTGGCCAGGCCGGTCCGCTGCGGACGCGCGAGGCGCCAGGATTACACGGTCAGGACTTCTTTTTCTTTTTCCCCAACGAGCTTGTCGATATCGGCCACGAATTTGTCGGTCAGCTTCTGGATCTCGTCCTGGGAGCGGCGCTCCTCGTCTTCCGAGATCGCCTTGTCTTTGACCATTTTCTTGAGCTGTTCGTTGGCGTCGCGGCGAATGTTACGCACGGCGATCTTGGCGTCTTCCGCTTCCGACTTGCACAGCTTGACCATTTCCTTGCGGCGCTCTTCGGTCAGCGGCGGGGTCGGCACGCGGATCATCTCGCCGAACGAGGACGGGTTCAGGCCCAGGTCCGATTCGCGGATCGCTTTTTCGATGACGGCCAGCATCTTCTTTTCCCACGGCTGCACGCCGATCGTGCGCGCGTCCAGCAGGGTCAGGTTGGCCACGCCCGACAGCGGGGTCGGCGAACCGTAGTAATCCACCATCACGTGGTCGAGGATGCCGGTATGGGCGCGGCCGGTACGGACCTTCGCCAGGTCGCTCTTCAGGGTCTCGATCGACTTGTTCATCCGATCCTGGGCGTTCTTCTTCACGTCAGCTACAGACATGCTGCTCTCCTGAGTTCTAAACTTAAATTTTCTGTTAAACGTGTACCAGTGTACCTTCGTCTTCGCCCATGATCACGCGCTTGAGCGCACCCGGCTTGACGATGGAAAACACCTTGATCGGCAGCTTCTGGTCGCGGCACAGGGCGAATGCGGTCGCATCCATCACCTGCAGGTTCTTCGAGATCGCCTCGTCGAACGAAATCGATTCATAGCGGGTGGCGTGCGGATCCTTCTTCGGATCGGCAGTATATACGCCATCGACCTTGGTTGCCTTCAAAACAATTTCGGCGGAGATTTCCGAGCCGCGCAGCGCGGCCGCGGTGTCGGTGGTGAAGAAGGGGTTGCCGGTGCCGGCGGCGAACACGACGACCTTGCCTTCTTCCAGGTACTGCAGCGCTTTCGGGCGCACGTAGGGCTCGACCACCTGCTCGATCGCGATGGCGCTCATGACGCGCGCGGTGATGCCCTGCTGGCGCATGGCATCGGCCAGGGCCAGCGCGTTCATCACGGTGGCCAGCATGCCCATGTAGTCGGCGGTGGCACGGTCCATGCCCTGCGCCCCGGGCGCCACGCCGCGGAAGATGTTGCCACCGCCAATCACGACCGCCAACTGTACCCCCATGTTTGCCACTTCGGCCACGTCGGCGACCATGCGCTCGATGGTGGCGCGATTGATGCCGAACGGGTCATCGCCCATCAGCGCTTCGCCGGACAGTTTAAGGAGGACTCGTTGATAGGCGGGTTTGGTCATGATGGTGCGGGCTCCTTAATGTGTTGTTACGAAATTCGGGTCTGGCCGCGGGTGGCGGCCTCATCTGCCCGGAGGCGATGGAGGTACTTCTTTGGCCCGTGCCGCTTCCACGTCGTCCCCGCGGAGGCGGGGACCCATAGACCTATTGCAGTACTGCACGGGCCGCTACCCAGTTGGCCCAGCATGGATCCCCGCCTTCGCGGGGATGACGGCTCAGGGGCCATAGGCTAAAAAAACGGGCCTCGCGGCCCGTTTTCCATTTTACTGCTTGGAAGCAGCCATCTGTGCTGCGACTTCTGCTGCGAAGTCGTCGACTTTCTTTTCGATGCCCTCGCCTACCACGTACATCACGAACGATTTGACGTTCGCGTTGGCCGCTTTCAGCATTTGCTCGACCGACTGCTTGTCGTTCTTCACGAATGCCTGGTTCAGCAGCGACACTTCTTTCAGGAACTTCTGCACCGAGCCGTCGATACGCTTGGCGACGATCTCGGCCGATTGCGGCTGCTTGCCTTCGGCGACGGCC
Organism: Massilia agilis; assembly: GCF_024756255.1. Taxonomy (GTDB): domain Bacteria; phylum Pseudomonadota; class Gammaproteobacteria; order Burkholderiales; family Burkholderiaceae_D; genus Telluria; species Telluria agilis. Next base: position 275,357 of record NZ_JANUHB010000001.1, read on the forward strand.
TTGTCGGCGTCTTCCTGGGCTTTGAGCTGGGCAACCGAACGCTCTTTCTCGATCAGCTCGGCCGGCACTTGCTCCGACGACAGGGCGACCGGCTTCATCGCGGCGATGTGCATCGCCACGTCCTTGCCGACCTGGTCGTCGGCGCCGTCGAACTCGACGATCACGCCGATGCGCGCGCCGTGCAGGTACGAAGCCAGCTTGGCGCTGGTGTCGAAGCGCTTGAAGCGGCGCACGGTCATATTCTCGCCGATTTTACCGATCAGCGCGGTGCGCACGTCGTCGAAGGTCTTGCCGTCCACCGGCAGGGCCGACAGGGCAGCGACGTCGGACGGGTTGTTCTCGGCGACCAGCTTGGCAGCCAGGTTGGCCATGGCCAGGAACTCTTCGTTCTTGGCGACGAAGTCGGTTTCGCTGTTGATTTCGACCAGCGCGCCGACGTTGCCGGCGATGTAAGCGGCCACCACGCCTTCAGCGGTGATGCGGGCTGCGGCCTTCGATGCCTTGCCGCCCAGCTTGACGCGCAGGATCTCTTCGGCACGAGCCATGTCGCCTTCGGCTTCGGTCAGTGCTTTTTTGCATTCCATCATCGGGGCGTCGGTCTTGGCGCGCAGTTCGCCAACCATCGCTGCAGTAATCGCTGCCATGTTGTTTTCTCCTAAATTGGTATCCAGGGTGCGGACCGCGCAGGGCGCGTGCCGCGTTTGTTCTGCTTAAAAAAAGGGGAGGCAAGGCCCCCCTTCGGTCAGTGGGCAGGCGCGCGGCCTGCCCTGCAATTATGCTTGCTCGGAAACTTCGACGAATTCGTCGCCGCCCTTGACCATCTCGACCACTTCGTTGGTCGCGTTGGCACGGCCTTCCAGGATCGCATCGGCCACGCCGCGTGCGTACAGGGTGATCGCCTTCGACGAGTCGTCGTTGCCCGGGATCACGTGGGTCACGCCTTCCGGCGAGTGGTTGGTGTCAACCACGCCGATGACCGGGATGCCCAGCTTGCCGGCTTCGGTGACGGCGCCCTTGTGGTAGCCGACGTCCACGACGAAGATCGCGTCCGGCACGCCGTTCAGGTCCTTGATGCCGCCGATCGACTTTTGCAGCTTGTCCAGCTCGCGGTTGAACATCAGGGCTTCTTTCTTCGACATCTTGTCGACTTCGCCCGACTCGATGGCAGCTTCCATGTCTTTCAGGCGCTTGATCGAGGTCTTGATGGTCTTGAAGTTGGTCAGCATGCCGCCCAGCCAGCGCTGGTCAACATACGGCACGCCGGCGCGTTGCGCTTCAGCGGCGATGATGTCGCGGGCCTGGCGCTTGGTGCCCACCAGCAGGATGGTGCCGCGGTTGGCAGCGATCTGCTTGATGGTTTTCATCGCATCCTGGTACATCGCCATGGTTTTTTCCAGGTTGATGATGTGGATCTTGTTGCGATGACCAAAGATGAACGGGGCCATCTTCGGGTTCCAGAAACGGGTCTGGTGGCCGAAGTGCACACCGGCTTCCAGCATTTCGCGCATAGTAACGGACATTGAATTTCTCCAGGGTTAAGTCTTGAACAGGCCCAGTCACCTTTGCAGGCACCCTTTGTCGGACGCTGTTCGCGATTTGATAAAAAGACGCTTTTGAGGGCGTTGCTCGAAGTGAAATCAAGCAACCCGAGATTCTAGCCGGATTCGGGGTCTTTTTCAAGCATGCGCGCGCCCCTGCCCCGGCCGCCAGCCGCGTCCCGGGGCAGCCCCGGACAAGATGCCGTATAATGGCATGAATTTTTAGCACGGTGCGGCCCCTTGGCGCGCGGCCGTGCCTTTCCTTTTCCTGATTGTGACCCCTATGTCCATTTCCATCAAAACCCCGGAAGAAATCGAAGGCATGCGCGTGGCCGGCCGCCTGGCCTCCGAAGTGCTCGACTACATCACGCCCTTCATCAAGCCGGGCGTGACCACGGGCGAACTCGACCGCCTGTGCCACGAGTACATGGTCAACGTGCAGGGCACGGTGCCGGCCCCGCTGAACTACGCGCCGCCGGGCTACACCCCGTACCCGAAGGCGATCTGCACCTCGGTCAACGACGTGATCTGCCACGGCATCCCGGGCGACAAGGTGCTCAAGAACGGCGACGCGCTCAACATCGACATCACCGTCATCAAGGACGGCTTCCACGGCGACACCAGCCGCATGTTCTTCGTCGGCGAGCCGTCGATCCTGGCGCGCCGCCTGTCGGACGTGACCTATGAGTGCATGTGGATCGGCATTTCGATGGTCAAGCCGGGCATCCACCTGGGCGACATCGGCCACGCGATCCAGCAGCACGCCGAAAAGAACGGCTACAGCGTGGTGCGCGAGTTCTGCGGCCACGGCATCGGCCGCGTGTTCCACGAAGAGCCGCAGGTGCTGCACTACGGCCGCCCCGGCACCCACGAAAAGCTGGAAGCGGGCATGATCTTCACGATCGAGCCGATGATCAATGCCGGCCGCCGCGAAATCCGCGAAATGCCGGACGGCTGGACCATCAAGACCAAGGACCGCAGCCTGTCGGCCCAGTGGGAGCACACGGTGCTGGTGACCGAAACCGGCTACGAAATCCTGACCAAGTCGGCCGGCACCCCGCCCCCGCCGGCCATCATCCAGCCCAAGGCACAAGCGGCGGCCTGACATGCCAGTCGCCGCGCTGCTCGACCAGGCGCGCCCCCGGCTCAAGCAAAAGCTGAAGGCCCAACGCCAGCAGGTCATCGCCGAGTTCCGCCATGACGGCAAGCCCGAGAAGCTGCTGCGCGGCCTGCGCCGCGTGGTGGACGCGGTGCTGGCCGAGGCCTGGCAGGCCGCCGGGCTGCCGGCCGACACGGCGCTGGTGGGCGTGGGCGGCTACGGCCGCGGCGAACTGTTCCCCTACTCCGACGTCGATGTCCTGATCCTGCTGGGCGCGCCGCTGGACGCCCTGACCCAGGCCCGCGTCGAGGGACTGGTGCAGCTGCTCTGGGACCTGGGCCTGGAAATCGGCCACAGCATCCGCACCGTGGACGAATGCATGGTCGAGTCCGAGGCCGACATCACGGTGCAAACCAGCCTGCTGGAAGCGCGCCTGGTCACCGGCAGCCAGGCCTTGTTCGCGCAGCTGCAGCGGCGCTACCGCGAAGCGATGGACCCGCAGGCCTTCTTCCAGGCCAAGACCGCCGAAATGCGGCTGCGCCACGCCAAGTACGAATACACCGCGTTCGCGCTCGAACCCAATTGCAAGGAGAGCCCGGGCGCGCTGCGCGACCTGCAGGTGATCCTGTGGGTGGCCAAGGCCGCGGGCCTGGCCAACTCGTGGGGCCAGCTGGCCACGCGCGGCCTGATCACGCGCGAGGAAGCGCGCCAGCTGATGGAAAAGGAGCGCGCGTTCAAGGACATCCGCGTGCGCCTGCACCTGCACACCGGGCGCCGCGAGGACCGCCTGCTGTTCGACGTGCAGACCGCGATCGCCGAGACCTTTGGCCTGGCCAACTCCGACGGGGCCGACGCCCGCCGCGCCAGCGAATTCCTGATGCAGCGCTACTACTGGGCCGCCAAGACCGTCACCCAGCTCAACACCATCTTGCTGCAGAACATCGAGGCGCGCCTGTTCCCGCAGCCGACGGTGCCGATGCCGGTCAACCCGCGCTTTAACGAGGTGAACGGCTTCATCGACATCGCCCGCGACGACACCTTCCAGGCCAACCCGTCGGCCGTGCTCGAGATCTTCGTGGTGATGACCGAGCGCCCCGACATCAAGGGCATGACGGCGCGCACAACGCGCGCGCTGTGGCACGCGCGCAAGCAGATCGACGAGGCCTTCCGCGCCGCCCCCGAGCACCGCCGCCTGTTCCTGCGCATCCTGCAGGCGCCGCAGGGGCTGGTGCATGCGCTGCGGCGCATGAACGACCTGGGCATCCTGGGGCGCTACCTGCCGACCTTCCGCAACATCATCGGCCAGATGCAGCACGACCTGTTCCACGCCTATACCGTGGACCAGCACATCATGATGGTGGTGCGTAACCTGCGCCGCTTCACCATGCCCGAGCACGCGCACGAATACCCGTTCTGCAGCCAGCTGATCGCCAACTTCCGCGACCGCTGGCTGCTGTACGTGGCCGCGCTGTTCCACGACATCGCCAAGGGCCGTGGCGGCGACCACTCTACCCTCGGGCGCGTGGACGCCGCCCAGTTCTGCCTCGAGCATGGCTTGTCGGAGCAGGACACCGAGCTGGTGCTGTTCCTGGTCGAGCATCACCTGACGATGTCGCAGGTGGCGCAGAAGCAGGACCTGTCCGACCCCGACGTGATCGCCGCGTTCACCGCTCTGGTCAAGGACGAGCGCCACCTCTCGGCGCTGTACCTGCTGACGGTGGCCGACATCCGCGGCACCAGCCCGAAGGTGTGGAACGCCTGGAAGGCCAAGCTGCTGGAAGACCTGTACAAGATCACGCTGCGGGTGCTGGGCGGCGAGCCGCCCTCCGCCGACCGCGAGCTGCGCGCGCGCCAGCAGGAGGCGCTGGCCACGCTGCGCCTGTTCGGCCTGTCGGCCAGCGTGCACGAACAGCTGTGGGACCAGCTCGACGTGGCCTACTTCCTGCGCCACGATGCTTCCGACATCGCATGGCAGACGCGCGCGCTGCACGACAAGGTGGACAGCGCCCGCCCGGTGGTCAAGTGCCGGCTGGCGCCCATTGGCGAAGGCCTGCAGGTGACCGTGTATTGCAAGGACCAGCCCGACCTGTTCGCGCGCATCTGCAGCTACTTCGACCGCAAGAACTTCTCGATCCTCGACGCCAAGATCCACACCACGCGCACCAAGTATGCGCTGGACACCTTCCTGGTGACCGAGCAGACCTTCGCCGGCAGCTACCGCGACATCATCAACCTGATCGAGCACGAGCTGACCGAGCTCTTGACCCGCCAAAGCCCGCTGGGCCCGCCGGTGCGCGGCCGCCTGTCGCGCCTGTCGCGCACCTTCCCGATCCAGCCGACCGTGGAGCTGCGCCCGGACGAACGCGGCCAGTATTACGTGCTGTCGATCGCGGCCAACGACCGCACCGGCCTGCTGTACTCGGTGGCGCTGGTGCTCACGCGCTACCGCATCAACCTGCACACGGCCAAGATCATGACCCTCGGCGAGCGCGTCGAGGACGTGTTCCTGATCGACGGCGCCCCCCTGTCCAACCCGCGCACCCAGGTGCAGCTCGAGACCGACCTGCTCGAAGCACTCAAGATTTAACCTTCCCCTGCAAGTACCGATGACTGAACCGCTCCGCCTTTCCAAACGCATGTCCGAACTTGGCCTGTGCTCGCGCCGCGAGGCCGACGAATGGATCGCCCGCGGCTGGGTGCGGGTGGACGGCCAGGTGGTCTCCGAACTGGGCAGCAAGGTGCTGCCGTCGCAGCGCATCACGGTGGAACGCCAGGCCCAGGCCCAGCAGGCGCGGCGCGTGACCGTGCTGCTGCACAAGCCGGTCGGCTACGTCAGCGGCCAGGCCGAGGACGGCTACAAGCCGGCCGTGGTGCTGGTCAAGCCGGAAAACCGCTGGAGCGCCGACCCTTCGCCCGAGCAGTTCCATCCGTCGCAGCTGAAAAGCCTGGTCCCGGCCGGGCGCCTGGATATCGACTCGGTGGGCCTGTTGGTGCTGACCCAGGATGGCCGCATCGCGAGAAAGCTGATCGGCGAGGACACCTCGATCGAGAAGGAGTACCTGGTGCGGGTGCAGTACACCCGGCCCGGCCGCCTGCCCGATGCCGACCTGAAAAAGCTCAACCATGGCCTGTGGATGGACGGCAAACCACTGCTGCCGGCCAAGGTGCGCTGGCAGAACGATGACCAGCTCAGCTTTACCCTGCGCGAAGGCAAGAAGCGCCAGATCCGCCGCATGTGCGAGATGGTCGGGCTGAAGGTCGTGGGCCTGAAGCGCGTGCGCATCGGCCGCGTCAAGCTGGGCGAGCTGCCGCCCGGCCAGTGGCGCTACCTGGCGCCGGACGAGCAGTTCTGAACTGAACTGTTAAGTTTTGTAAAGGCGCACGCCACAGACCGTCGCATTTCGGGGATTCTGGCCGCGGCCGGGGCCACAGCGGGCGGTTGCACGTGAGAATGTGTTATATTGTTGCAACACATGTAGTAATACTCCGCCCGGGCCGATCATCGCGGCACCGGGGCGACTTCCCATGACCCTAATCCCGCACAAGTTCCTGCCACGCTCCCTCAGCGGCCGGGTATTTGCCATGTTCGGGCTGTGCATGCTGGTGTTCCTGCTGTTCGGCCTCGGGATGTTCTACCGATACCAGTTCAGCCAGCGCCTGGCCGACACCGACCAGGCCGCCAACACCATCGCCGACATCACCGCGCAAGCCATCGCCCATGAAAGCCTGGAAGGCGACGCCACCCGCGTCGAGCAGGTGATGCACCTGGCGCTGGCCGGCTCGCCGCTCAAGAGCGCCGCGTTTGGCGGGCCTGGCGGCATGACCGTCCTCGCCGCACCGCCGGCCAAAGGGCCGGGCGCGCCCGCGTGGCTGGTGCACGCCATCGACCGCAGGATGCCCGACGTGGTGCGCAAGGTCGAGGCAGGCGGGCAAAGCATCGGCGTGCTGCACCTGGCCATCGACGAAGCAGCGATCGCCGCGCAGCTGTGGGAGGTGGCGGTGCAGACCGCGGCGCTGGTGGCCGCGTTTGCGCTGGCCTGCTACTTCCTGATGCGCTCGATGCTGCGCCGCTGGCTCGCCAACCTGCAGCGCCTGCAGCACTTCGAGAACGAAGTATCGGCCGGCGAAGTGACGGCCGAGGCGCCGCTGCTGGACGATGCACCGGCCGAGATCCAGGACGCGATCAACGCCATCAACCGCACCACCGCCAGCCTGCGCAACCAGTATGGCGAGCGCATCGCGCACCTGATGCACACGCTGCTCGAGCACAAGCGCGCGATGGACCAGGTGGCCAGCATGTGCGAGGTGGACAAACTGGGCCGCATCGTGGACGCCAACGAGCAGTTCGTGCGCTGCTGCGGGATCGCGCGCGAGGCGCTGGCCGGCATGGAACTGGCCGCCATCGGGCGCCCGGCCAACGCCAGCGGCCTGCCATGGGTGCCCTCGCCCCTGGTCTGGACCGGCGAGGTGACGGTATCCGGCGCCCAGGGCGAAACCCAGTGGTTCCGCACCGTGGTGCCGATCCTGGGCGCCGACAAGGCGGTCGAGAAGTACATCTGCATCGACATCGACATCACCGCGCGCAAGGACTTTGAACAAGCGATCCTGGACAACGCGCGGCGCCAGACCCTGATCGCGGCGCTGGGGCAGAAGGCGCTGCACGCCTCGATGCTGGACGAACTGTTCGCGCAGGCCGCGGCCACCGCCGCCCAGGGCCTGAACACGCGCTTTGCGGTGCTGCTGGAAGCGGACACCGAACGCAATGTGGCGATCGCACGCGCGGTCGCGGGCTGGCCGTCGCAGATGAACGGCACCGTGTACGACTGCCAGGCCGCCGTCCGCACGCAGGGACAGCCCGGCCTGTTGCCATGGTCGGCGCCGCTGCGCGCCTCCAGCGTGGTCGGCTGCGGACTGGACGTGGCGATCTTCCGCGGCACGCGCCTGTTCGGCGCAATCGGCGTGTACGACATTGGCGAGCGCACCTTTACGCCGGTGGAAACCGATTTCCTGAAGAGCATCGCGACCCTGGTGGCGACCGCGCTCGAGCGCCACGAGGCCAAGAGTCGCCTGACCTTCCTCGACCAGTACGACCAGTTGACCAGCCTGCCCAACCGGCGGCGCCTGACGCGCTTCCTGGACGACTCGATCGCGCGCGCCAAGAGCCGCGCCGACAGCTGCGCGGTGCTGCTGATCGACCTGGACCGCTTCAAGGACGTCAACGACACGCTGGGTCACACCGCCGGCGACGAACTGCTGGTGCAGGCCGCGCGCCGCCTGCTGGACTGCGTGCGCGCGGGCGACGTGGTCGGTCGCCTGGGCGGCGACGAGTTCGCCGTGGTGCTGCCGGCCGCCGCCCAGCGCCGCGAGAGCCGCGCCGTGGCTGCCGCCATCGTCGAGGCGCTGGGCCGGCCCTACCGCGTGCAGGGCCAGCAGGTGTACGCGACCGCCAGCGTGGGTATTGCCACCTGGCCGGGCGACGGCGAAGCGGCCGAGGCCCTGATCCGCAGCGCCGACAATGCGATGTACAGCGCCAAGAAGGCGGGCCGCAACACCCATTCGTTCTACATGCCCGTGATGAACGAGGACGCGACCCGGCGCCTGCGCACCGAAGCCGAGCTGCGCGAAGCGCTGCGGCGCGAAGAGTTCGTGCTCCACTACCAGCCCAAGGTGAGCCTGGCCACCGGCAGGCTGGCCGGCTTCGAGGCGCTGCTGCGCTGGCAGCACCCGGTGCGCGGCCTGGTGCCGCCGCTCGAATTCATCGGCATCCTCGAGGACACCGGCATCATCATCCCGGTGGGCGAATGGATCATCGGCCAGGTGTGCCGCCAGCTGCTGCTGTGGGAACGCGAGGGCGCGGCCCCGGTGCCGGTGGCGATCAACCTGTCGGCGCGCCAGTTCCAGCAGGCCGACCTGGCGCAGGTGATCGAGCGCATCGTCGGCGCTTCCGGCGCAAACCCGCAGCTGCTCGAATTCGAACTCACCGAGTCCCTGCTGATGGCCGATCCGGAAAGCGCAGCGGCCACCCTGGCCGCCATCAAGCGGCTCGGCATGAACCTGTCGATCGACGACTTCGGCACCGGCTATTCGAGCCTGGCCTACCTGAAGCGCTTCCCGCTCGACACGCTCAAGATCGACCGTGCCTTCGTGCGCGACCTGCCCGAGGACGGCGACGATGCGGCCATCACCCAGGCCGTGATCAGCCTTGCCCACCACCTGAGCCTGAAGGTGGTGGCCGAAGGCGTGGAGACGCTGGAACAGGCGCGTACCCTGCACGGCTACGCCTGCGACCAGATCCAGGGCTACTATGCCAGCCGCCCGCTGCCGGCGGCCGAGTGCACCGCCCTGCTGGCGCGCGGGCAGCTGATCGATCGCGCGCTGCTGGCCGCGCCGCCGGTGCGCCTGGTGGCCAGCGACGAGGCCGGGCACGGCACGGACGACGGCAGCGCCGCTGCCGCGTGAGCTGCGGCGCTTACCCGCTTCGGTTAAGATGGCAGGATTCCCAATCCAGCAAGACCCAATGAACGCACCGAACAACCTTGAGCTGCAGGCCGCGCGCGCGCTGCAGCTGGCCCAGCGCGTGGACGCGATCGAGCCCTTCCGCGTGATGGAAATGGTCAAGGCCGCGGCCGACCTGAAGCAGGCCGGCGCCGACATTATCAGCATGAGCGTGGGCGAGCCGGACTTCACCGCGCCCGAACCGGTGGCGCAGGCCGCGATCGACGCGATCCGCGCCGGGCATACGCAATACACGGTCTCGCTCGGCCTGCCGGCCCTGCGCGAAGCGATCGCCGGCCACTACGCCAGCGCCTACGGCCTGTCCATCGACCCGCGCCGCATCGTGGTCACGGCCGGCGCCTCGGCCGCGCTGCTGCTGGCCTGCGCCGCGCTGGTGGGCGAGGGCGACGAGGTACTGATGCCCGACCCCTGCTATCCCTGCAACCGCCACTTCGTGTCGGCCTTCGGGGGCAAGCCGGTGCTGCTGCCTTGCGGCGCCGACTCGCGCTACCAGCTCACCGCGGCCCAGGTGGCCGCAAGCTGGGGCGAGCGCACCCGCGGGGTGGTGGTCGCCTCGCCGTCCAACCCGACCGGCACCTCGATGACCCCGGCGCAGCTGCAGGAGATCATCCAGGCCGTGCGCGCGCGCGGCGGCTTCTCGGTCGTGGACGAGCTGTATTCGGGCCTCACCTTCGACGGCGCGCCCGTCAGCGCCCTGTCCTATGGCGACGACGTCATCACCGTCAACAGCTTCTCCAAGTACTTCCACATGACCGGCTGGCGCCTGGGCTGGCTGGTGGTGCCCGAGGCCCTGGTGCCGGTGCTGGAAAAGCTGGCGCAGAACCTATTCATCTGCCCTTCGGCCATCGCCCAATACGCGGCGCTGGCCTGCTTTGCGCCCGAATCGATCGCCATTTGCGAAGCGCGGCGGCTGGAGCTCAAGCGCCGCCGCGACTATTTCGTGCCGGCGCTGCGCGAACTGGGCTTCGGCGTGCCGGTCATGCCCGACGGCGGCTTTTACGTGTACGCCGAAATCGACAAGCTGGCGCACAAGGACGCCGGCGACAGCACGGCGTTCGCGTGGTCGGTGCTGAACGACACCCATGTTGCGATCGTGCCGGGCGACGACTTCGGCTTTGCCGCGCCGCGCAAGCACGTACGCTTTTCGTACGCCACCAAATACGAACGCATCCAGGAAGCCGTGGACCGGCTGGCCCGGGTGCTGACCCGCTGATTTTCCACAACCACAACAACAAAGGTAACGCATGACCCGCTTGCTCCCGCTTCGCCTGTCCGCCACCGCCTGCGCGCTGGCGCTGTCCCTGCCCGCTTTCGCCGCGCCGGCGTCCAGCCAGCCCGTGGTGGCCGAGGCGCCGCTGCGCGCCCACCTGGCCTTCCTGGCGGACGACCTGCTCGAAGGCCGCGGCACCGGGCAGCGCGGCGGCGAACTGGCGGTGCGCTACCTCGAGACGCAGGCGGCGGCGGTCGGCCTGAAACCGGCCAACGGCGACAGCTACCGCCAGAAGGTTGCGATGGTCGGCGAAAAGACGCTGCCGGGCAGCGCGGTGAGCTTTTCGGTGGGCGGCAAGACGCTCGCGCCGAACCTGGGCACGGAGGTCGTGTTCGGCAACGCCAACGGACAGAGTGAAACCAGTTTCGAGGCGCCGGTGGTATTCGTCGGCTACGGCATCCACGCCGACGAGGAGCACTGGAACGACTTCGCCGGCACGGACGTCAAGGGCAAGCTCCTGGTTGCGATGGTCAACGACCCGCAGCCGACCGCCGCGGAGCCCAACCGCTTCGGCGGCAAGTCGCTGACCTGGTACGGCCGCTGGATGTACAAATTTGAAGAAGCGGTACGCCAGGGCGCGGCCGGCATCCTGCTGATCCACACCGAGGCCTCCGCCTCGTACCCGTGGAGCGTGCCGGCCAACGGCTTCTCGCACGAGCAGTTCCACCTCGCCGGCCCGGGCAATGCGCTGCAGGGCTGGATCCACGAAGACGCCGCACGCGCCCTGTTCGCCGCCGCTGGCAAGGACCTGGACGCGCTGCGCGCGCAGGCCGAGGTGCGCGGCTTCAAGCCGGTGGACCTGGGCGCGAGCGCGCGCGTGCACGTGAAAAGCGCGGTGCGCAACGTGGACGAGTACAACGTGGCCGGCATCGTGCCAGGTACCGACCCGAAACTGAAGGACCAGGCGGTGGTCTATTCGGCGCACTGGGACCACCTCGGCATCGACACCGGCAACGGCAAGCCGGACCACATCTGGAACGGCGCGATCGACAACGCCTCGGGCGCGGCCGCGCTGCTGGCGATGGCGCAGGCCGCGGCTGCCCATCCGGCGCGCCGCACCCAGATCTTCCTGTGGCCCTGCGCCGAGGAGCAGGGCCTGATCGGCGCGCACGGCTACGTGCAGCATCCCTTGTGGCCGCTGGCGAAAACCGCCGCCGACCTGAACCTGGACAGCATGAACTTCGTCGGCAAGACCCGCGACATCGGCGTGCCGGGCAGCGAACGCAGTTCCCTCCATACCACGGCCGCACAAGTGGCCAAGGCGATGGGCCTGAAGCTCGCGCCGCCGGTGCCGGACCTGGGCGGCGCCTACTTCCGCGCCGACCACTTCGCGTTCGCCAAGGCCGGCGTGCCGGCGTTTAATGTCGGTTCGGCCGTGTTCTCGGGCGACGGCAGCTTCGAATTCGCGCACGACCAGGGCCATTCGCACGAAGAGATGGTCGGCTTCACCAAGCGCTACCACCAGATCACCGACGAATACAACCCGAAATGGGACCTGTCGGGCATGGTGCAGCAGGCGCAGTTCACGCTCAACCTGGGCTACGCCGTTGCCAACGCGCCGGCCATGCCGGCCTGGAACGCGAACGACCCGCTGGCGCGCGTGAAGCGCTGACCGACACGCGGCGTCTTGCTTCTTTTGCCCGGCCGGGCAACAATTGTCCGAACAATCACTCGCCGCGGTGCGGCACGGAAGGGGACAATGGAAAAGAAGCTGCTCGCCGCGCTGTTCGCGGCTGGCGTGCTGTCGGCGGCCACGCTGCCGGCGCATGCCGCAACCGCCGCCGACGCACGGTTCAAGTCGATCTACACCGCCGAATGGAAGTGGCGCCAGTCCCAGCGCCTGGCCCGCTCGGAAGACTCCACCGGCGTGCAGCCCACCCTGCCCCACGTGGACGCGCGCTCGCAGCAGGAGCGGCTCGCCTACTGGACCGGGGTGCTCAAAGAGCTCGATGCGATCCGCCCGGCCGACCTGTCGGAGGATGAGCGCGTCAACTACGCGGTGTACCGCGCCCAGATAGCGGCGCTGGCCGAGGCGCTGCGCTTTCGCGAGTACGAGCAGCCCGTCAACGCCGACAGCAGCTTCTGGACCAACGTGGCCTACATGACGCGCAACCCGCTCAAGAGCGTCCAGGAATACCGCAACTACATCAGCCAGCTGCACGAATTCCCGCGCTATTTCGACGAAGAGGCCGCGAACATGCGCGCCGGCCTGGCGCGCGGCTTCACCCCGCCCAAGGTGACGCTGGCGGGACGCGACGCGCCGCTGGCGACGGTTGCCGAGGCGAAGACGCCGCAGGACACCATCTTCTACACCCCGTTCAAGGCGATGCCGGCCTCGATCCCGGCGGCCGAGCAGGAGCAGTTGCGCCTTGACGCCGCCGCCGCGATCCGCGACGACGTGCAGCCGGCCTATCGCCGCATGCTCGCCTTCATGCGCGAGCAGTACATGCCCAATGCGCGCACCGCCCTCGCGGCCGAGAGCCTGCCGGACGGGAAGGCCTACTACCAGTCCAAGATCGTCGAATACACCACCACCTCGCTGACCGCGGACCAGATCCACCAGATCGGCTTGTCCGAGATGGCCAAGATCCGCGCCGAGATGGAGCAAACGATCCGCGCCACCGGATTCAAGGGCGACTTTGCGGCCTTCCTGTCGTTCCTGCGCACCGACCCGCAGTTCTACGCCAAGACCCCGGAGGAGCTGTTGATGCGCGCCGCCTGGGTCGCCAAGAAGTTCGACGGCAAGGCCGAGCAGTACTTCGGCTACCTGCCGCGCAAGCGCTTTGCGATCGTGCCGGTGCCGCCGGACCAGGCGCCCTACTACACCGCCGGCCGCGGCGGCCCTGGCGTCTATCTCGTCAACACCTACAACCTGCCGGCGCGCGCGCTGTATTCGCTGCCGGCGCTGACGCTGCACGAATCGGCGCCGGGCCACGCGTTCCAGATGCCGGTGGCGCTGGAGCAGAAGGGCCTGCCGCCGTTCCGGCGCGCCTACATCTCGGCCTTTGGCGAAGGCTGGGCGCTGTACACCGAACGCCTGGGCGTGGAGATGGGCATCTACGAGAACGCCTACGAGACCTTCGGCATGCTGAGCTACCAGGCCTGGCGCGCCGCGCGCCTGGTGGTGGACACCGGCATCCACGCCAAGGGCTGGACGCGCGAACAGGCGCAGGCCTACATGCACGAGAACACCGCACTGGCCGACCACGAGATCGAGACCGAAGTGGACCGCTACATCTCGTGGCCGGGCCAGGCCCTGTCGTACTACCTGGGCGAGATGGCGATCCAGAAAGCGCGCGCGAAGGCCGAGCAGGCGCTGGGACCGAAGTTCGACATCCGCAACTTCCACGACACGGTGCTGCAGCTGGGCTCCGTGCCGCTGCCGGTGCTGGAGGCGCGCATCGACACCTTCATCGCGCAAGGCGGCAAGAGCCCCTATGCGCAGCAGAGGTAGTCCATGCTCAGGATCCTCGGCAAGCAAAGCTCGATCAACGTGCGCAAGGTGCTGTGGAGCTGCGAGGAGCTCGGCCTGCCGTACCAGCAGGAGGATTGGGGCGCCGGCTACCGTGCCACGGATACGCCGGCGTTCCTTGCGCTGAACCCCAATGCGATGGTGCCGGTGCTGGTGGATGGCGGCTTCGTGTTGTGGGAGTCGAACACCATCTGCCGCTACCTGGCCGGCCGCGCCAGCGACACGCGCCTGCTGCCCCTTGAACCGGCGCGGCGCGCCAGCGTCGAGCAGTGGATGGACTGGCAGGCCACGGAGCTCAACAACGCGTGGCGCTACGCCTTCATGGCGCTGGTACGGCAAAGCCCGGCGCACCAGGACCCGGCCGCGATCGAGGCGAGCATCGCGAACTGGAACCGCCACATGCACATCCTCGAGCGCCAGCTCGAACGCGGCGGCCCCTTCGTGTGCGGCGACGCGTTCACGCTGGCCGACGTGGTGCTCGGGCTGTCCGTGAACCGCTGGGCCATGACGCCGCTCGCGCATCCAGAGCTGCCCGCCGTGCGGGCCTACTACGACCGCCTCGACCAGCGCGCCGCGTTTCGCCGGCACGGCCGCAACGGCATTGCTTGATCCGCGGCCAGCAAACGTTCGCGCCCTCTGATACACTTTTTGCCAGCCCGCGTTACAGGCCGAACTGCAGCAGATCCCGACACGATTTCGCCAGGTGAGGACAGACCGGCGATTTCAGGAGATCCGCGCACGTGACAGTATCGAAAAACACCTGGCTTGGCATCGGTTGCGGCGCCGTGGCCGGCGCATTCTGGGGCCTGGTATTCCTTGCGCCCGCGCTGGCAAACAACTTCACGCCCTTGCAGCTGTCGGCTGGCCGCTACCTCGCCTACGGCCTGGTGTCGGTGGCGCTCATCGCCCCCGCATGGCGGCGCCTGGCGCGCGTGCTGACCCGCACCGAATGGCGCGCCCTTGCCTGGCTCAGCTTCTGGGGCAATATCCTTTACTTCGTGCTGCTGGCGCGCGCCGTGCAGGTCGGCGGCATTGCGATGACCTCGCTAATCGTCGGCTTCTTGCCGGTGACGGTGACGATCGTCGGCAGCCGCGAGCACGGTGCGGTGCCGTTTGCGCGCCTGCTGCCGTCGCTGATGCTGTCTTCCGCCGGCATGGTGTGCATCGGCTGGCACTCGCTGCAGGGATCAAGCCAGGGCTCGCTCGAAGGCCTGCTGTGCGCGCTGGGCGCGCTGGCTTCCTGGACCGTGTACGCGGTGCAGAACAGCCGCTGGCTCGGGCGGCTGGACCACGTGACGTCGCACGAATGGAGCCTGCTCACCGGCGTGGTCACCGGCGCCGAATCGCTGCTGCTTGCCGTGCCTGCCTTCGCATTTGCGCCGCGCGCGCACGGCACCGACGAATGGCTGTATTTCGGCGCCATCGTGACCGGCGTGGCGATCTGCGCGTCGGTGCTCGGCAACGCGTTCTGGAACCGCGCCAGCCGCCTGCTGCCGCTAACCATGACCGGGCAGATGATTTTGTTCGAGACGCTGTTTGCGCTGTTGTACGGCTTTTTCTGGGAAGGGCGCGCGCCCGCGCCGGCGGAGCTGGCGGCGGTGGCGCTGCTGGTGGCCGGGGTGCTGTCGTGCACCGCGGCCCACCGCATCCCGGCGGCGGCTCCCGCCTGAGCTCAGCCGGAAGCCGCCGCGCGCCCGCGCGAGCCCAGCAGGCCGAGCAAGGCCTCGGTGTTCACCGGCTTGACGCAATACTCGTCAAAACCCGCGGCCAGCGCGCGGCTGCGGTCCTCGGCCTGGCAGTAGCCGGACAGGGCGACGGCGTACAGCGGTTTGCCGCCGCGCGCGCGGCGCAGGCTGGCGATCAGTTCCAGCCCGTCCAGGCCCGGCAGTCCGATGTCGCACAGCAGTGCGTCGAACTCGCCGCCGGTGGCCGCGGCCAGCCCGGCCTTGCCGTCGTAAGCCACCTGCACCTCATGCCCTTCCAGTACCAACAGGTGGCTCAGCGTCTCGCAGGCGTCACGGTTGTCCTCCACCAGCAGCAGGCGCAGCGGCGCAGCGCGCCCGCGCCGCACGGTGCGCACCTCGCGCGGCGGCGCAAGCGTGCCCTCGGGCAGCGGCAGGACCACGGTGAACAGGCTGCCCTGCCCTTCGCCCGCGCTGTAGGCGTCGATCCGGCCGCCATGCATGCCGACCAGGTTGCGCACCACGTTCAGGCCCACGCCCAGGCCGCCCTCCGTGCGCGCCAGCGCGCGTGGCCCTTGCGTGAACAGGTCGAACACGTGCGGCATCAACCCGGGCGCGATGCCCGTGCCGTTGTCCTGCACCGTGACCACCGCCTGCTCGGCATCGGCCACGGCAGATAGCCGGATCGTGCCGCCCTCGGGAGTGTATTTGGAGGCGTTGGACAGCAGGTTGGTGAAGACCTGGGTCAGCCTGACCCTGTCGGCGTGCAGCACCAGCGGCTCGCGCGGCAGCGTCAGCGCGAGCTCCTGGGTGCGCTCGCGCACGCGCGGGGCCACCGTTTCCACGGCCTGTTCGATCACCTGGTCCAGCAGCACGCTCTGCAGCGACAACGTGATCTTGCCGCTGCTGATGCGCGCCGCATCCAGCAGGTCGTCCAGCAGGTGGGCCATGTGCGAGACCTGGCGGCCGATCACCTGTGCCAGCTCCAGCGCCCTGGCATCGTCGCCGGCAGTGCGCGGCAGCAGCGCGGCGGCGGTGCCGATCGGCGCGAGCGGATTGCGCAACTCGTGTGCGAGCATGGCCAGGAATTCGGTCTGGCGCCGGTTGGCTTCCTCGGCATCGTCGCGCCCGCTCTGGGCGGTGACGGTGGCCAGCACCAGGTTCTGGTTCGCCTCGCGCAGCTGGGCCGCCGTCAGTTCCAGTTCCGCCTTTTCGCGCGCCACCACGCGCAAGACGGCCAGCTCCTGCTGGAGCGATTCGACCTGCGCGCGAAGCGCGGCATGCGATTGCGGTGGCTCCCCTTTGGAGCCTGCAGGGACGCGCTGTTGCGAGCCGGAGCCTTCGTCGTTCACGTGTCCCATGCCTTCTCTCAATGGCCGTCGCCGGTCCTGGTTGGCGAGCCTGACAGCAGCCCGGTGTAGCCAGGGCGCACGCCGATCTCGATGCCCTGGTCGGTGATGCGGTATTCGCGCAGCTCGTTGCTGTGCGCGCTGCCGCGCACCTTGACCACCGAGATGAGCTTGCACAAGCGCCCCTCCACTTCCGCGTAGCGCATGGCGATCACCGCATCGGTGAGGAACGAGATGTCGTCGAACGAAAAACGCAGGTCGGTAAAGCGGTCTTCCAGGCCGACCGTGACGATCGCGGTCACGCCGCCCTTGGCCAGCGAGGCCAGCACACGGAACACGGCGCGCCGGAAGTCGCCGCGCACCTCGGGCGCCAGGTACAGCCCGAACTCGGACAGCGAATCGATCACCACGCGCGTGGCGCCGGTCTCGGCAATGGCGCAGACCAGGTCGTCGAGCAGTTCCTCCACCGTGAGGTCGAGCGAACGGCTCTCGATCACGCGCACCTGCCCCGCCTGGACCATGTCCGCCAGCTGTGCATTGCGCAAGCGGGCGGTTCCCTTTTCAAACAACATGGCCACGCCCTTCTCGCCCTGGCGCACGCCCTCCTGCAGGAAGCGCGTGCCAAGGATGGTCTTGCCGGTCCCGGTCGGACCGACCACCAGCGCGCTGTGCCCCTGCGGCAGGCCGCCGCACAGCAGCTGGTCGAGGTCCGGCACCCCGGTCGAGATGCGGCGCACCTCGCGCTCGATGGGGCTGCCTGCCACGCGGTCGTCGGCCAGCGGCGGCAGCAGGCGCGGATAGATGCGCAAGCCGTCGTCGGTGATCCGCAGCGGATGCCAGCCAGCCATGTGGGCCTGGCCGCGCATCTTCACCACACGGATCTTGCGCACCACGGAATTCTGCTCCTGCCACTGCGCCAGCGCGATCATGCCGTCGGCCACCGTCATGATCGGGTTGGCCTCGGCATCGGACTGGCTGTATTCCCCGATCAGGAAGGTGGTGGCCTGCCAGCTCGTCATGCGCGTGCCCAGCTCCTGGACGAAAGCCTGCAGGTCGGCCACGCCCTCCAGGCCGCCCTTGGCAGTCTGCACCACCGAGCGGAACGAGTCCACGAACACCAGCGACGGCGAAAAATCCTCCACCTCCTTCATGATCCGCTCCAGCACGCCGGAGAAGTCGCCTGCGCGCAGGTCCTCGGCCAGGTTGACGTAGCGGATCGAGCTGCCGACCTTGTCCAGGTCAAAGAAGCCGAACTGCTGCTGGTAGCGCAGCATCTTGAGCGGCGGCTCACCGAGCACGGTGAAGAACAGCGCGCGGCAGTTTGGCCCGGCCAGCGAGAACATGATCTGGTGTGCCAGCGTGGTCTTGCCGCAGCCGGGCGAGCCCGCGATCAGGTTGAACGAGAACTCGATCAGTCCCCCGCCGAGCAGCAGATCGAGACCGGGCACGCCTGTGTTCAACGTTCGCAGCATTACTTTATCGGTCATTTACTTCTGCTCCTGTGCATTCTGCTCACCCGTGCCTGGCGCAGCCGAGTGTAAAAGGCGGATCGTCAACGCTTGGCCAATGAGGTCGGCGAGCAGCCGGGTGAAAGTGTCGAGTAGGGCCATATTGGCCGCGCGCGCCTGCTCGGCGCTCACGCTGGCCAGCCGCTCGCCCAGCGCCGTGAGCAGCGCCTCGATCGTTTTGAACGAGGGAATGGCGATCCACTCGAAGCGCGCCGATACGAGCCGTGCAGCCCTGCCGAACAGGGCGCAGAAGCCGCTCTCCCCGATGAGCGGGCAGAGGTTGCGCGCCAGGCGCGACCACGGTTGCAGCAGCGAGCCTGTGCCATCGCGGGCGCCCGCGCCGCAGCTCGCCGTCATTGCAACGAGCAGTTGCTGCCGCTTGTCGTCGTGTTTATCCATGCATGGGGAAAGAATAGGTGGTACCGCCGGGCAGCCACAGGCCACACAGTCGGGCGATTATAGCCCGATTGTTATGCTTGAACGACAAAAAAGAAACAATTTACATTGAAAGGCTTACCACAGCCTCAGCTTGAGCTGCACCGAAATGCCGCCGTAGAGCCGGTCCTTGTAGCTGGGGACAAAGCCGACGTTCACGCCAAAGCGCTGGTACTCGACGGTCGCCGTGGGCACCGCGGCCGGGAACCAGCCGCCATCGCGCATGTGCGGATAGCCATTGAAGGCCGCCAGCGCCGCGCCCAGACGCACCGGGCCCACCGCCAGCGGCTGCCAGATCACGCCCGCATAGCTCGACCAGGCGCGATCGCTGTTGTAGAAGCGGCCCACCGCCGCCGAGGCCGTGCCCCCGAAGCGATACTCGGCGCCCAGCCCGCGGTTGGCGCCGTTCAGGTCCTTGTCGCGGTTGAAGTGCCCGGTGAGAAAACCGCTGTCGAGCCAGAACTCGCTCTTCGGTTCGGGCTCGATGGCGGTGAACAGGTCGCCCGCATGTGCCAGCGGGGCCAGGATGCACAGCAAGGCGGCCGCGCCGCGCTCAAGCAATCGCTTCAATCGTCGTCTCCTGGCGCCTGGTCGGGGAACAGCACTTCGGTAAAGCCGAAGCGGGAAAAGTCCTTGATCCGCATCGGGTACAGGATGCCCAGCAGGTGGTCCACCTCGTGCTGTACGACGCGCGCGTGAAAGCCCTCGGCATCGCGGCTGATCCAGTTGCCGTGCTGGTCGAAGCCTTCGTAATGCAGCCGCGTGTAGCGCGGCACGCTGCCGCGCAGGCCGGGCACCGACAGGCAGCCCTCGAAGCCCTCTTCCATCTCGTCCGACAGCGGCCGCAGCACCGGGTTGATCAGCACCGTCTCGGGCACCTCGGGCGCATCGGGATAGCGCTGGTTGTGCTTGAACCCGAAGATCACCAGCTGCAGGTTGATGCCGATCTGCGGCGCGGCCAGCCCGGCCCCATTGGCCGCGTGCATGGTCTCGAACATGTCGGCGACCAGCGCGTGCAGTTCGGGCGTGCCGAACCTGGCGACCTTGTCGGACACGCGCGTCAGGCGCGGGTCGCCCATCTTCAGGATCTCGCGGACAGTCATGGCCGGCCCTGCTCCTTTTGCAGCTGGTCGAGGAAGGCCCGGAAGCCCTCGGCGGTCTCCGGGTGCTTGAGACCGATGGCGGCGGTCGCCTTCAGGTATCCGAGCTTGGAGCCGCAATCATACCGCTGTCCGGCGTAGCGGTAGGCCAGCACGCGCTCCTGCGCCATCAGCGCGGCGATGCCATCGGTGAGCTGGATTTCGCCGCCGGCGCCACGGCCCAGGTGCTCCAGGTGATTGAAGATCGCGCCCGACAGCACGTAGCGGCCCACCACCGCCAGCGTGGATGGCGCCAGCTCCGGCTGCGGCTTTTCGACGATGCCCGACACCACTTCGAGGTCGGGACGATAGGCCGACGCGCTGACGATGCCGTACTGGCGCGTGTGCTCGCGCGGCACGTCCTGCACGGCCAGCAGGCTGCTGCGCTCGTATTCGTACAGCTCGGTCATCTGCGCCAGCACGGGCTTGTTGCCGGCGTCGGTATCCATGAAATCGTCCGCCAGCAGCACCGCAAACGGTTCGTTGCCCACCACCGGGCGCGCGCACAGCACCGCGTGCCCCAGGCCCAGCGGCTCGGACTGGCGGATGTAGATGCAGGTGATGTTCTTGGGGATCACGCCGCGCACCACCTCGAGCAGCGCCTGCTTGCCGTGCGCCTCCAGCTCGGACTCGAGCTCGTAGGCCTTGTCGAAATGGTCTTCGATGGCGCGCTTGTTACGGCCGGTGATGAAGATCATCTCGGTGATGCCGGCCGCAACCGCCTCCTCGACCGCATACTGGATCAGGGGCTTGTCCACGATCGGCAGCATTTCCTTCGGCTGCGCCTTGGTGGCGGGCAGAAAGCGGCTGCCCAGGCCGGCGACCGGGAATACGGCCTTCCTGATTGTCGTCATCGTTGTTGTCCTGTATTCGCTCGTAGGGTGGGCAGATTTCTGCCCACGCGTTCAATCGCTGCATGCGTCGCGGGCGCGAATGCCGTAGCTGAACGCGTGGGCAGGAAAACCTGCCCACCCTACAAAATTATGTTCCATCACTCCCAGCGAGCATGGCGCGCAGCGCGTCTTCGTCGAGCACCGGCACGCCGAGCTGCTCGGCCTTGGCGAGCTTGCTGCCCGCCTCCGCGCCGGCGACCACAAAGCTGGTCTTCTTCGACACCGAGCCGGACACCTTGCCGCCCGCCGCCTCGATCATGGCGCCGGCTTCGTCGCGCGACAGGGTCGGCAGCGTCCCGGTGAGCACAAAGGTCTTGCCCGCCAGCGGCCCCTCGTCGCCCGCCGCCGCTTGCAGCGGCAATTGGGCAAGCAGTTCGCGCCGCAGCCCGGCTGTCGCCTGCAGCACCTGGCGGTTGCCCGGGGTGGCCATCCAGAGCTCGAGCGATTCGACCAGCGCATCGGGCAGGCCGAACACGCTGAAGATCTTCAGGTGCGCAAGATCGTCCAGCGTACGCCCGTCCTGCAGCAGCTGGCGCGCGCGCGGTTCGGTCATCTTGGGAATGTCCAGGGCCGCCAGCAGCGTGACCTCGTCCAGGCGCTCGCGCAGCTGCGCCTTCGGCGGGTGCTCGCCCTGCGGCTGCACGCCCGCCTCGAGCAGCGCGTCGAGCGCCTGCTGGTTCTTCGGTTCGGCAAAAAAGTCGGCAATCGCCTCGGCCACGGTGCCGCCGATGTCCGGCAGCACCCGCAGCAGCGCGGCCGGCGCGCGCCGCACCAGCGCGAGGCTCCCCAGCCAGTCGGCCAGGGTCTTGGCGGTGGACTCGCCGACGTGGCGGATGCCCAGCGCGAACAGCAGGCGCTCGAGCGGCGGGCGCTTGCTGGCCTCGATCGCGGCCAGCAGGTTGTCCGCCCACTTGGTCGCGATCTTGCCCTGCTTGACCGTCTCGGGCGTGGTGCCGTCCCGCTCGTCGGCGGCGCGCTTCATGGCCAGCAGGTCGTCCAGCGTCAGGCGGTACAGGTCGGCCACGCCGTGAATCAGCTCGCACTCGACCAGGCTGTCGATGTAGCGGTCGCCCAGGCCTTCGATGTCCATCATGCGGCGGCCGGCAAAGTGGCGGATCGCTTCCTTGCGCTGCGCCGCGCAGGTCAGCCCGCCCGAGCAGCGCGCCACCGCCTCGCCCTCTTCACGCACCACGTGCGAACCGCACACCGGGCACGCCTTCGGCAAGGCATAGACCGCCGGCGCCGGGTGCGGACGGCGTTCCAGCACCACCGAGAGCACCTCGGGGATCACGTCGCCGGCGCGGCGCACCACCACCGTGTCGCCCACGCGCACGTCCTTGCGGCGCACCTCGTCCTCGTTGTGCAAGGTGGCGTTGGTCACGGTCACGCCGCCGACCGACACCGGCACCAGCCGCGCCACCGGCGTGATCGCGCCGGTGCGGCCCACCTGCACGTCGATCGCCTGCACCACCGTCAGCGCCTCTTCGGCCGGGAACTTGTGGGCCAGCGCAAAGCGCGGCGCGCGCGACACGAAGCCGAGCCGGGCCTGGTCGGCCAGGCTGTTCACCTTGTACACGACGCCATCGATCTCGTAGGGCAGCGACTTGCGCTTTTCACCGATCGCGCGGTAGTAGCCGAGCAGCCCTTCGCAGCCATCGACCACGGCGCGCTCCTTCGACACCGGCAGGCCGAGTTGCTCGAACCAGTCCAGCACCGCCGAGTGCGACTGCGGCATGCCGGCGCCTTCGAGCACGCCGATGCCATAGGCGAAGAAGCGCAGGCTGCGCTGGGCCGTCACGCGCGGGTCGAGCTGGCGCAGGCTGCCGGCAGCGGCGTTGCGCGGATTGGCGAATTCCTTCTGGCCGGCGTCGCGCTGGCGCTGGTTCAGGCGTTCGAAGTCCTGCTTGAACATCAGGACCTCGCCGCGCACTTCGAGCACGTCGGGCACGCCGGCGCCGTGCAGGCGCAGCGGGATCACCTTCACGGTGCGGATATTGGCAGTGACGTCTTCGCCGGTGTAGCCGTCGCCGCGGGTGGCGGCCTGCACCAGCACCCCATCCTCGTAACGCAGGCTGATCGCCAGGCCGTCGAACTTCAGTTCGGCCGCATACGCAACCTGGGCCCGGCCCAGGCCCTCGCGCACCCGGCGGTCGAAGTTGTCGATATCCTCGTCCGAAAAGCCGTTGTTCAGCGAGAGCATCGGCAGCGCATGCGTCACCTGGGAAAATTCCGGGATCGGCGCCGCGCCCACGCGCGAGGTCGGGGTGTCGACCGACACCGCGTCCGGATGCTTCGCTTCCAGCTCCTGCAGTTCGCGGAACAGGCGGTCGTACTCGGCGTCGGGAATCGTCGGCGCGTCGAGCACATGGTAGTTGTAGATGTGGCGGTTCAGCTCCTCGACCAGCCACGCCATGCGCTTCTTGTCGTCTTCCTTGTGCACGCCAGCTTCCTCAGCTGAACAGGCGCAGCGCGCGCGTCGAACCGGCCGGGATGTCGGCCGCTTCCATCTCCTGGTAGAACTCCTGCACCTGCCCGCTGATCTCGTCCAGCGCCGGATCGAGCAGCGGCTGGTCGTAGTCGTCCACGATGGTCGCGTCCAGGCGCTGCACCAGCGCCTTGGCACACGCCACCATCTTGCCGAAGCCGTCGCGGGCCGGGGCCACGCAGGGCACGTCCAGCAGCAGGGTGAGCTTGGACGTGGTGTCCGAGCCGAGGGTGACGTTGGTGGACAGCGTGAACAGCACGCCGCCGTCGCCGTCCGGCATCGCAAAGCGGCCGTCGGGGCGCACGTCGAAGCCCTGGTTCTCGAGTGCCCCGATCAGCGTGGCCATCGCCCACGGCGCGCCGTTCGAGCGCAGGTTCACGCCCAGCTGGGCGTCGTGGCCGGCCACGAACTTGTGCAGGTTGCGCGCCTCGCCCACCGCTTCGATCATGTCAGGCAGCTCGGGCTCGGCGCCGATCTCGTCGGCCAGCGGGCGCAGGCGCGTGACCAGCTCGGAGTATTCGAGTTCGTTGAGCGACGTGGTGCGGGTGGCCATTTGCACGCCGGCCTGCAGCTTGGTGTACACGCCGCCGTGCACGATCGGCTCCCAGTCGCCGTTCACGTGCAGGCCGATGAAGTGCACCGGCTTGTTGCCGATGCGGCGCAGCTTTTGCAGCACCGGCAGCAGCTTGTCGCCGCGTGCCGGCAGCTCCAGCGCGAGCGGGATCAGGCAGTCGATCAGCGGGTCCACCAGGCTTTCGGCCAGTTCGGCCGGGGGCGTATCGGGCGCCGCGCCAGGCAGGTGCACCGGCGCCGCCGGAGCGTCCGCCGCCGCCTCGTCGGCGATGCCGGTGGTTCCCAGCGAAGGCTCGAGCACCACGCCCTCGCCTGCCGGGGCCACGCCCAGGTCGAGCACCGGCTCCTGGCGCGCCATTGGCGTGCCGTCCGCGCGCATCAGCACGTCGTCGTGATCGGACGAGAACGCCCGCTCGACGCTCTTCCTGGCCTTGTACTCCTGCCATTTGTTGTAGCTAATGACGCCAACGACGAACACGCCGCCAGCCGCGATCAGGCTCATTTGAAAATCAGTCATGCTGCTTGTGCCTCTTGTGCGAAGTTCGCGGCGGACTCCATGTCCACCGCCACGATGCGCGATACACCTTGTTCCTGCATCGTCACACCAATCAATTGGTTGGCCATCTCCATCGCGATCTTGTTGTGCGAGATGAAGAGGAACTGGGTCTGGTCCGACATGCGCTTGACCATGCGACAGAAGCGCTCGGTATTGGCATCGTCGAGCGGCGCGTCCACCTCGTCGAGCAGGCAGAACGGCGCCGGGTTCAGGCGGAACATCGAGAACACCAGTGCGGTCGCGGTCAGCGCCTTCTCGCCGCCGGACAGCAGGTGGATGGTGGCGTTCTTCTTGCCCGGCGGCTGGGCCATCACCTGCACGCCGGCGTCCAGGATCTCGTCGCCGGTCATCACCAGCTTGGCCTGGCCGCCGCCGAACAGGATCGGGAACAGCTCGGAGAAGTGCTGGTTGACGCGATCGAAGGTGTCCTGCAGCAGGTCGCGCGTCTCCTTGTCGATGCGCGCGATCGCATCCTCGAGCGTGGTGATGGCCTCCTGCAGGTCGGCGTTCTGCGAGTCGAGGAAGCGCTTGCGCTCGGTGGCCTGGGCCAGTTCGTCGACCGCGGCCAGGTTGACCGCGCCCAGCGCCGAAATGGCATTGGTCAGGCGCGTCACCTCGCCCTGCAGGTAGGACGGCTTCATGTCCGGGTTGAGCTTGTCGGCCAGCTCGGCCTCGACGGCGCCGGTTGCGGCCAGCGCCTCGGCAAACTGCTCCTGGTTCAGGCGCGC
The DNA here is from genome assembly GCF_024756255.1 of Massilia agilis. Taxonomy (GTDB): domain Bacteria; phylum Pseudomonadota; class Gammaproteobacteria; order Burkholderiales; family Burkholderiaceae_D; genus Telluria; species Telluria agilis. The sequence goes on from NZ_JANUHB010000001.1 coordinate 300,600, forward strand.
GGCCTGCTCCTTGAGCTGCATTTCGGTGATCTTGTCGCGCTGCGGCTGCAGGCTGCGTTCGGCCGCCATGCGCGATTCTTCGGCCTGGCGCAGCTGCTGCGTGATCTGGTCCAGTTCGTGGCGCGCGTCGGACAAGGCCTTTTCCTGCTGCGTGCGGCGCTCCAGCAGTTCCTGCAAGCCCTCGTTGGCGCTGCCCGATTCGAGCGCCGCCAGCTCCGCTTTGCCCGACTCGATGCTGGCGGCGACCTGCGCGGCCTGCTGGCCGGCGGTGGCGATGTTGCGCCGCAGTTCCTCGATGCGGCTGCGTTGCGAGCGCTCGGCGAACGCGGCCTCCTGCGCGCTGCGTTCGAGCTCGCGCAGCTTGTCGCGCGCGTCGCTCAGCGCCTGCTCCTTCTGCAGGAACTCGGTCTGGCGGTCCTCGTGCGCGCCCTGCAGCTCGGCCAGCTCCATGTCGAGCTGTTCGAACTCGGCTTCGGCCTCGGCCTGGACCTGCTTCTGCTGTGCCTCGTGCGCCGCGATCTCGGCCAGGTCGGCGTCGATCTGCGTGCTGCGCTGGTTAAAGCGCGCCTCGATCTCGCTTTGCTTGACCACGTCGATCTGCAGCGCGTGCACCTGCTGGGTCAGGCCACTGACCTTCGCGCGCGCTTCCTGCAGGCGGCGCGACAGGTCGGCCACGGCCGCGTCGGCGCGCACGGCGCGCGCGCGCGCCTCGTCCGCCAGCAGCACCTGCGCGCGCAGCTGGCGCGAGATGTTGTCGATTTCGTGCTGGCGGCCGAGCATGCCGTCCTGCTCCGCGTCGGCGGCATAAAAGCGCACGCTCGACTGCGTGATGACGTGGCCCTGGCGCGTGACAAAGCACGCGCCGGCCGGCAGCTGGGAACGCGCGGCGAAAGCGGCAGCCGCATCGTCGGCCAAGAACACATTGTGCAGCCAGTCGTTGAGCAGGCCGCGCAGGCCCGGGTCGTTCAGCTTGAGCAGGCCGGCAAAGGGCTTGAGCCCCGGCACCTGCGCCGCTTGCGGCCCGGCGGGCAGCGGCGCATACAAGGCAAGGCGCGCGGGCGGCGCGTCGCTGAAAAAGGCCTTGGCCCAGTCGATGTTGGACATTTCGAGCGCGCCGGTGCGCTCGCGCAGGATCGATTCGAGCGCGGTCTCCCAGCCGTCCTCGATCTGCAGCTTTTGCCACAGCTTGGGCAGCTTGTCGAGCTCGTGCTTCTGCAGCCACGGCTGCACCTTGCCCTGGGTTTGCACGCGCTCCTGCAGCTGCTTGAGGGCGGACAGGCGCGCTTCCAGCTGCGCATTGGCCGCGGTCTCTTGCTGCGCTGCCTTGTGGGAGGCCGCGCGCTCTTCCTCGACGCGGTGCTGCTGCTCGGCCGCTTCCTCCAGCAGCATGGCCTGTTCTTCCAGCGCCTGCTGCTTTTCCTCCAGCTGCATGCGCAGGTTTTCCAGGTGCGCGCTGTCGGGCAGGTTCAGCCCGTTCTTTTCCTGCTGCAGGCGCTCGCGCCGAGCGGCCAGGTTGGCCAGGATGTTCGAGGCGTTGCGCTGGTGCGCCGACGACAGCTCGATGCGCTGCTGCAGCTGCATGATGCGCTCGCGCGACTCCTTGGTCTTGTCCTGCGCCGCGCGCCACACCGCGTCCAGTTCGGGCAGGCGCTCGTTGTGCACCTCCACCGCGATCTGGGCGCCTTCCGCGCGCGCGGCCAGTTCCTCCAGGCGCATCTCTGCCTCTTCCAGCTGCTCCTGGAACTCCTGGCCCTGCGCCAGCCACTGGTCGCGCTGCGCGGCCAGGGTGCCGAGCTGGTTTTGCAGGCGCGTGCGCGATTCGATCACGTACTTGATCTGCGCTTCCAGGCTGCCGATTTCGGAATTGGTCTGGTACAGCGCGCCCTGCGCCTGGTGCAGGCGGTCGCCCACCGCGTAGTGGGCCTGGCGCATCTGCTCCAGCTCCAGCTCGACGTGGCGCAGCTTGGCCGTCTGCTCTTCCAGCGCGGTCTGGGCCGCCTCGACCTCGCCGAAATAGCGCTTCTGCTCGGCCTGCGCTTCGTTCTTGCGCAGCAGCCAGAGCAGCTTTTGTTTTTCTTCCTGGTCGGCCTGCAGCTGGTGGAAACGGTTGGCCACCGCAGCCTGCGCCTCGAGCTTTTCCAGGTTGGCGTTCAGCTCACGCAGGATATCCTCGACCCGCGTCAGGTTCTCGCGCGTGTCCGCGAGGCGGTTCTCGGTCTCGCGCCGGCGCTCCTTGTATTTCGAGACGCCGGCCGCCTCTTCGAGGAACACGCGCAGCTCTTCCGGGCGCGACTCGATGATACGGGCGATCATGCCCTGGCCAATGATGGCGTAGGCGCGCGGCCCCAGGCCGGTGCCCAGGAAGATGTCCTGGATGTCGCGCCGGCGCACCGGCTGGCCGTTGATGAAATACGAAGAGGTGCCGTCGCGCGTGAGCGTGCGCTTGACCGCGATCTCGGCATACTGGCCCCACTGGCCGGACGCCTTGCCGGCGCTGTTGTCGAACACCAGCTCGACGGAGGCGCGCCCGGCCGGCTTGCGGTGGGTGGAGCCGTTGAAGATCACGTCCTGCATCGACTCGCCGCGCAGCTCGGAAGCCTTCGATTCGCCCAGCACCCAGCGCACGGCGTCGATGATGTTCGACTTGCCGCATCCGTTCGGTCCGACCACGCCAACCAGCTGGCCTGGTACCTGGAAATTGGTCGGATCGACGAATGACTTAAATCCCGACAATTTAATGGAGGATAGTCGCACGTTGTCTAAGGCAGCCTGGGAATCGTTAAAAGACCTATCATACCATCTGTTGCTTGCTCTTCGGCCAAGTACAGAGGGGCACAGCCGCCCTTGACTGGCCCGTTCGAACGACCCATTAGACCGGCCCGCTGCCGCCGTCTGCCCGCCCGGTCGAACACCAAAGCGAACCGGACTATACCTGAGGCGGCCGATTTGCCCAAGCGCGCGTTCCCCGGCTTGCCAGCCACCGTATTGACTAGCCGCAATGGCCAGAAGTCGCGTTTCCTTAACATAACATGGTCCCCTCCTCGACCTGAAGGAAACCTGCGATGACATCGATCCGCAAAATTGACAACAAAATAATGATCTGCGGTGGCGTACTGCTCGCGTTCAGCCTGGGCGCCGTGCTCTCGGCCTGGCTGGCCGCGCAGCTTGCCAATATCGGGGATCTTGGGCTGCAAGCGGGCCGCGCGAGCGCCGCGGCGCAAGCGCGGGACCAGCTACATGCCGACATCTTCGGCATCCAGGCCTACGCAGCCGTTGCGATCGGCCTTGGGCTGGTGGCCAGTACCCTCCTCGGGCTGTGGATCGCGGCCCAGGTTGCCCATCCCCTGCGCGAAGCAGCCCGGTATGCGGGGCGGCTTGCCAGCGGCGAGCTCGGCGGCGCGCTGAAAACCGACCAGGGCGGCGACGCCGGCACGCTGCTGCGCCACCTGCTGCAGCTGAACGACAAGCTGGCCGCGATGATGCAAGAGCTGCGCACCGGCGCCGAATCGCTGGTGCGCGGCACGGGCGAGATCGCCCACGGCAGCATGGACCTGTCGGCGCGCACCGAGCAGCAGGCCTCGTCGCTCGAGGAAACCGCTTCGTCGATGGAAGAGCTGACCGCGACCGTCAGGCAGAACGCCGACCACGCCCACCAGGCCAGCAAGCTGGCCGTGTCGGCATCGGAAGTGGCGGTCAAGGGCGGCGCGGTGGTGTCGGAAGTGGTCGGCACCATGGCCTCGATCAACGAATCGTCCAAGCGCATCGCGGAGATCATCGGCGTGATCGACGGCATCGCCTTCCAGACCAACATCCTCGCGCTCAACGCGGCGGTCGAGGCGGCGCGCGCCGGCGAGCAGGGACGCGGATTTGCCGTGGTGGCCTCGGAAGTGCGCAGCCTGGCGCAGCGCTCGGCGGCGGCGGCCAAGGAGATCAAGGAACTGATCGACGACTCGGTGGAAAAGGTCAACGCCGGCACGGAGCTGGCGGACAAGGCCGGCAACACGATGAACGAGGTGGTCGCCAGCGTCAAGCGCGTGACCGACATCATCGGCGAGATCGCCGACGCCAGCGCCGAGCAGACCAGCGGCATCGACCAGGTCAACCAGGCCATCACCGCGATGGACCACGCGACCCAGCAGAACGCCGCGCTGGTCGAGCAATCGGCCGCCGCTGCCGCATCCATGCGCGAACAGGCCGACGCACTGACCCGGCTGGTGACGGCCTTCGGCGGCCCGGCCGCGCCGGAGCGCACCAGGCTCCCCGTCCCGGCCACGCAAGCCGCCCCTGCAGGCGCACAGGCGCCGGTCAAGCAGGCGCCGGCCCGCCCGAGGCCCGCCGATGCCGCCGATGCCAGCGCGCGGCCGCGTCCGGCCCGTAGCGCCGCGCCGCGGCGCCGGGCCAACGGCGCGGCCCCGGCCGCCGTCCAGGAATCGGATTGGGAAGAGTTTTAATATTCCTGTTATCAATTGCCTCGAATAATGAGTGTGTGATCGATAGAGAATGTCCTACACGGGCTCAAGAAATGATCCGATACCGATTTAACGGCTCGGCTCGCATCATTTCATCACCGAAAACTGCTGGCGATATATTTTCTCCGGCAGAAATTGGCGAGTAAGACATTTTCCATTTTTGAAAGGAATGATCATGAACTCGAACAGCAAAGGCACCCAGGGCGGTACTCACGAGCAGCACGTGGAAGCCGGCCGCCAGAGCCACAAGAATGACGGCAACCGTCAGTCGGCTTCCTCGGGCTCCGGCTCGGGCTCGGGCATGCGCGGTGGCACCCGCGAGCAGCACGCCGAGGCTGGTCGCCAGAGCCACAAGAACGACGGCAACAGCCAGTCGGGCTCGGGCGGCTCGAAATCGGGCAGCGGCTCGGGCTCGGGCATGCGCGGCGGTACCCGCGAGCAGCATGCGGAAGCCGGCCGTCAAAGCCACAAGAACGACAACAAGCGTTAAGCTGGTCGTTACTTAACAAAAAGCCCGTCGAATTTTCGGCGGGCTTTTTTTATGATGTTGATTTCCGGGTTAATTGAACAATAAAAAACTCGGCGGCAATAGCGCGAATTATTTGGCAAAAAGGAAAAGCGCTCAGATATTACGCAGCACCGCTCCTTTTGGCGGCGCAAAATCCATGATGTCATCCACCATCCCGGCAATTTTCGCGTCCCGCGAATTGAGGTGCAGGTCAGAATACTGGTGGATACCCCACTGCTCGGGCGTGAGCTCGATGTGCTTGCGCAGGATCGATTCGGTGCGCGCATCGTCGGCGCGCAGGCCCTCGACGATGATGTTGAGCGCATCCGGCCGCGAACCGGGCGAGGCCGTGGCGTGCGACTTGTGCACCATGAAGCGCGCCGTTTCGCTGCAGTAGCGGCGCGTGCCCGCCAGGTACGTGATCACGGCAATCGACGCCACGGCGCCGCCGTTGTACATGACGAACTCGATCGGCGAATTGGCCAGGAAGTTATACAGGCACAGCCCGTCGCTGACATAGCCGCCGTTGGACTGCACCAAAATGTGCGCCCGTTCGATGCCATCCTCGGTCATCATCGCCACCGCCTCGAACACCCGGTGCACCATGTCGCTGTTGACGTCGCCGGACAGCGTGTACCAGCCTTCCTTGCATTGCTTTGCTTGCTCTTCGCTCATCATTTTCCCTGCTCGAAAAGTGTTAGACGGTAGTTTAACAAACGACGTCCCGATGCCGGTTTTGCCCGTCCTCATTCGTGCGCTGGTACTGACCTCCCGGCAACTCGGCTTTCCGAGTTGACAGTAGGGTCTTGCTGGCATATCCTCCACAGTCTTGACCGGGAGAGGGTCGCGCACGCGGCCGCCGAAGGGGCATCACCCAAAAACTCTCAGGCAAAAGGACCGGTCAAGGGACGGCGGCGCAGCGCGCGGCCGGCTTAACTCTGGAGAGCGGCCGCGAACGCGGCCCACCGAAGGGGCAGGCGGCGCACAGCCGCTATCTCTCAGGTACCAAGGACAGAGGGGCGCGAAGGCACGCGGGCCGCATCACGCGGTGTGTCGTGCATGTACCCTATTCACCTGCCCTGAGGATTCCATGACGCTCAAAGCGACCCCGCTCAATTCCGTACACCGCGCCGCCGGCGCCAAGATGGTCGACTTCGGCGGCTGGGACATGCCGGTCAACTACGGTTCGCAGATCGAAGAGCACAACGCGGTGCGTCTTGACGCGGGCATGTTCGACGTGTCGCACATGTGCGTGGTGGACATCAAGGGCGCCAACGTGCGCGCCTTCCTGCGCGGCCTGTTGGCCAACAACGTGGATAAGCTGCAGGTGCCGGGCAAGGCACTGTACTCGTGCATGCTCAACCCGCAGGGCTTCGTCATCGACGACCTGATCGTGTACTACTTCAGCGAGGACTGGTTCCGCCTCGTCGTGAACGCCGGCACCGCCGAGAAGGACGTCGCCTGGATCACCAAGCAAAACGCCGAGACGGGCAGCGGCCTGACCATCACCCAGCGCCGCGACGGCAATGACCCGATCGCGCTGGTTGCGGTGCAGGGCCCGAACGCCCGCGCCAAGGTGTGGGAAGTGCTGCCGGCGACCAAAGCCCCGTCCGAGCCGCTCAAGCCCTTCAACGCGGTCATCGTCAAGGACACGCAGTTTGGTGAAGTGATGGTGGCGCGCACCGGCTACACCGGCGAAGATGGCTTCGAGCTCGGCGTATCGAGCACGCAGGTCGAGGCGCTGTGGAACGCGCTGGCCGCCGCCGGCATCAAGCCCGCTGGCCTGGGCGCGCGCGACACGCTGCGCCTGGAAGCCGGCATGAACCTGTACGGCCAGGACATGGACGAAACCGTCAACCCGCTGGACGCGGGCCTGGCCTGGACCATCGACCTGGTCTCCGAGCGCGACTTCATCGGCAAGGCCGCGCTGCAGCAGATGGGCCAGCGCGCCAACTTCGTCGGCCTGATCCTGCGCGAAAAAGGCGGCATCCTGCGCGCCCACCAGAAAGTGGTGGCAGCCTCGGGCAACGCGGGCGAGATCACCAGCGGCACCTTCAGCCCGACCATGCAGCAGGCAATCGCGCTGGCGCGCGTGCCGCTGGACGTGAACGTCGGCGACACGGTGCACGTCGAGATCCGCGACAAGAAGCTGGCCGCCTCGGTGGTCAAGCTGCCGTTCGTCCGCAACGGCAAGATCCTGGCCGCCTGATTTGCCCGGCCCGAAGAACAAACAATTTATACTTTTGCGACACCTAACAACCAGGAGCCACACATGAACATCCCAGCCGACCTGAAATACACCGAGTCCCACGAGTGGGTACGCGTCGAATCCGACGGCACCCTCACCGTCGGCATCACCGAGTACGCGCAGGACGCGCTGGGCGACATCGTGTTCGTCGAGCTGCCGGCGATCGGCAAGTCGTTCACCGCCGGTGACGACGCTGCCGTGGTCGAGTCGGTCAAGGCCGCAAGCGACATCTACGCCCCGGTGTCGGGCACCGTCACCGCCGTCAACCAGTCAGCCGCCGACGCGCCGGATTCGATCAACGCCGACGCCTACGCCGCCTGGCTGTTCAAGCTCAAGCCCGCCGACGCAAATGCCGTCAACGGCCTGCTCGACGCGGCAGCGTACGGCAAAGTGACCGAGAACCATTAATGAACACCACCGGCGCCGCGATGGCGCCGGTGCCGTTTTAGCAGCACCATCGAGCTTTAGCACGTCGTCCCCGCGCAGGCGGGGATCCATAGACCGATTGCGCCGTCAGACATTCGACCGCCGCAGGCCAGCGACCTCAGCATTTGGGTCCCCGCCTGCGCGGGGACGACGGCCCAAGATTTTCGTTATCTCCGCCTATCATGACCCGCACCAGCCTGACCCAACTTGAAGCCCGCGACAGCTTCATCCCGCGCCACCTCGGCCCGTCCGACACCGAACAGGCAGCCATGCTGTCGACCCTTGGCTACGCCTCGCGCGCTGCGCTGATCGATGCCATCGTCCCGGCCAACATCCGCAAGAAGAGCGAGCTGGCGCTGGGCCAGTTCCTCGAGCCGATGCCGGAAGAAGCGGCGCTGGCCAAGCTGCGCGGCCTGGCCGACAAGAACAAGGTCATGAAGTCGGTCATCGGCCAGGGCTACTACGGCACCCATACGCCGACGGTCATCCTGCGCAACATCTTTGAAAACCCGGCCTGGTACACCGCCTACACCCCGTACCAGCCCGAAATCTCGCAAGGCCGCCTGGAAGCGATCCTGAACTTCCAGCAGGTGATCACCGACATGACCGGCATGGGCATCGCCAACGCCTCGATGCTCGATGAAGGCACCGCCGCCGCCGAAGCGATGACGCTGATCCAGCGCGTGGGCAAGTCGGCATCGAAGGTGTTCTACGTGGCCGACGACGTGCTGCCGCAGACCCTGGAAGTGGTCCAGACCCGCGCCCGGCCGCTGGGCGTGGAAGTGAAAACGGTCGCCGCCGACAAGGTGGGCGAGGTGGACAACTGCTTCGGCGTGCTGCTGCAGTACCCGGGCGTGAACGGCGAAGTGCGCGACTACAGCGCCGCTGTCGAAAAGCTGCATGCCGCCGGCGCAATGGTGGTGGTGGCTGCCGACCTGCTGGCCCTGGCCGTGCTCACGCCGCCGGGCGAATGGGGCGCCGACGTGGTGGTCGGTAACAGCCAGCGCTTCGGCGTGCCGCTCGGTTTCGGCGGCCCGCACGCCGGCTACATGGCAACCAAGGACGAATACAAGCGCAGCATGCCGGGCCGCCTGGTGGGCGTGACCGTGGACGCGCAGGGCAACCAGGCCTACCGCCTGGCGCTGCAAACCCGCGAGCAGCACATCCGCCGCGAAAAGGCCACCTCGAACATCTGCACCGCGCAGGTGCTGCTGGCCGTGATGGCCTCGATGTACGCCGTGTACCACGGCCCGCAAGGCCTGCAGCGCATCGCACGCCGCGTGCATCGCCAAACCGCCATCCTGGCCGCCGCCCTGTCGCAGCTGGGCTACCAGTTCGCCAACGGCAGCTTCTTCGACACCCTGACCGTCAAGACCGACCGCGCCGCCGAGCTGCACGCCACCGCGATCGAGCACGGCTTCAACCTGCGCCGTGTCGATGCCGGCCACGTCGGCGTGTCGATCGACGAGACCATCACCCGCGACGACATCGCCGCGCTCTACACGGTGTTCGCGGCCGGCGTGGCCAACGCCCCGGCGCTGGACATCGACGCGCTCGACGCCAAGGTGGCCGACCAGTTCCCGGGCCAGCTCGCGCGCGCCAGCGCCTACCTGCAGCACCCGACCTTCCACCGCTACCACTCCGAGACCGAGATGCTGCGCTACCTGCGCTCGCTGGCGGACAAGGACCTGGCGCTGGACCGCACCATGATCCCGCTGGGCTCGTGCACGATGAAGCTGAACGCGACCTCCGAGATGATCCCGGTGACCTGGCCGGAGTTCTCGAACATCCACCCGTTCGCGCCAAACGACCAGACCGTGGGCTACCGCGAGATGATCGGCCAGCTCGAAGACATGCTGTGCGCCGCCACCGGCTACGCCGCCGTGTCGCTGCAGCCGAACGCCGGCTCGCAGGGCGAATACGCGGGCCTCTTGGTCATCAAGAAGTACCACGAGTCGCGCGGCGAAGGCCATCGCAACATCTGCCTGATCCCGTCGTCGGCGCACGGCACCAACCCGGCATCGGCTGCCATGGCCGGCATGCAGGTGGTGGTGACCGCGTGCGACGCCAACGGCAACGTCGACCTGGCCGACCTGAAGGCCAAGGCAGAACAACACAGCGCCAACCTGGCATGCGTGATGGTGACCTACCCGTCCACCCACGGCGTGTTCGAGGAAGGCATCCAGGAACTGTGCGACATCGTCCATTCGCATGGCGGCCAGGTGTACATCGACGGCGCGAACATGAATGCGCTGGTCGGCGTGGCGGCCCCGGGTTCGTTCGGCGGTGACGTCAGCCACCTGAACCTGCACAAGACCTTCTGCATCCCGCACGGCGGCGGCGGCCCGGGCGTGGGCCCGATCGGCGTGGGCGCGCACCTGGCGCAGTTCCTGCCGAACCACCGCTCGACCGGCTACGCGCGCAACGAGGACGGCATCGGCGCGGTGAGCGCGGCGGCCTACGGCTCGGCGTCGATCCTGCCGATCTCGTGGATGTACATCGCGATGATGGGCGGCGCCGGCCTGACCGCGGCCACCGAAGTGGCGATCCTGAACGCCAACTACGTCGCGCGCCGCCTGGCGCCGCACTACCCGGTGCTGTACACCGGCCACGACGGCCTGGTGGCGCACGAGTGCATCATCGACCTGCGCCCGCTGCAGGACAAGACCGGCATCAGCAACGAGGACGTGGCCAAGCGCCTGATGGACTTCGGCTTCCACGCCCCGACCATGAGCTTCCCGGTGCCGGGCACCCTGATGATCGAGCCGACCGAGTCGGAATCGAAGGCGGAGCTGGACCGCTTCATCGAGGCGATGATCACGATCCACGCCGAGATCACCAAGGTCGAGCGCGGCGAGTACGACAAGATGGACAACCCGCTCAAGGGCGCGCCGCACACCGCCGAGGTCATCACGGCCGACGAGTGGAAGCATGCCTACAGCCGCGAGGCGGCGGCGTTCCCGGTGGCGTCGCTGCGCAAGCAGAAGTACTGGCCGTCGGTCGGCCGTGCCGACAACGTGTACGGCGACCGCAACCTGTTCTGCGGCTGCGCGCCGATCAGCGACTACGAGTAAGTAGTTAGCCAAAAAACCGTCGTCCCGGCGAATCCTCGGCGGCCCCGCCGTGACCCATGCTGAGCGTGTACTCACGCGGCGTATGGGTCCCGGCTTTCGCCGGGACGACGTTGTTTTGGGGTCGCGGTCTTTAATCGCGGCGCGAAGCAAGCCGCAAATGCGGATGCCCCGGCGTGCGCCGCCGGTTGTGGACCACCGGCGGCGGCTCATCCTCGTCCGTGCTGCCGGCGGCGGCGCCCTTCTCCTCCAGCGCCTCGTCGAGCCGGAACGCCGACACCGCCTTCGACAAGGTCAGCGCCTGCATCTGCAGCGTGCGCGCGGCCGCCGCCGCTTCCTCGACCAGCGCCGAGTTCCGCTGCGTCATCTGGTCCATCTGCACGATCGCCTGGTTCACCTCCGACAGCCCGCTGGCCTGCTCCACGCTCGCGCTGCTGATCTGGCTGATGATGGTGCCCACCTGCTGCACCGAGCTGGCGATGTGCGCCATCCGGTGGCTGGCCTCGGCCGCCCACGCGGTGCCGCCCTCGATCTGCGCCACCGACTGCACCGCCAGCGCGCGGATCTCGTGCGCCGCCGCGCTGGCGCGCAGCGACAGCTGGCGCACGTCGCTGGCCACCTGCGCGAAGCCATGCCCGTGCTCGCCCGCGCGCGCCGCCTCCACCGCCGCGTTCAGCGCCAGCGTCCCGGTCTCGTTGGCGATTTCGTCGATCGCGCCCACCAGCTCGGCCACCCGGCGCGAGCTGCCCTTGACCGATTCCATCGTGTGCATCAGCTGGTCCACCACGCTGCCGCCCTGCTGCGCCACCGTCGAGGCGTTTTCCACCAGCCGGTTGGCAGTCTGCGCGCTGTCCGCCGTCAGGTTCACCGTGGCCGCCAGCTCCTGCATCGAGGACGCCGCCTGCTCCAGCGAGGTAGCACGGAACACCGCGCGGGTCGACAGGTTCAGGTCGCCCAGCGCGATGTTGCGCGAGGCCGACCCGATCGTGCGTGCCGACTCCAGGATCGTGCGCAAGGTGCCGTTCAGGTTGCGGATGCTGGCGTCGAGCGTGCGCGAGGTCTGGGCGATCTCGTCGTTGCCGTACACGCGCTGCTTGACCGTCAGGTCGCCGCTGGCCAGGTCGATCGCCGCCGCCCCGATCCCGCGGATCTCCTGCAGCAGCGAGCGCCGCACCGCCATGGTGATCGCCAGCGACAGCGCGATCGACAGCACGATCACGACCGGCATCAGGGTGGAGGTGACACGGTAGTCTTCAGCCGCCTCGGCCGAGGCCTTCTCGGAGAGCTCCTGCTCCATGCGCGACAACTCGGTCAGGCGCTGCGCCACCACGGTGAATGCATCGTCGGCCTTTTGCATGGCATTGGCGCTGATCGACTGGTCGTTTTGCGACATCTCGATCACGTCCTGCACCGCGCGCACGTACAGGCGATGGGCCGCCGCCGCCTGGTCCACGTAGCGCCGCTCGGGGCTGCTGGCCGGGGTCATCTCGGCCAGTCCGGCAAAGCCGCGCTCGAGCGCGCCGTGCTGGCGCTCGATCTGCACCACCAGCGGATCGGTGCGCCGGCGCGGAAAACTGCCGCTGATCCACGACAGCAGCCGGTAGCTGTCCGCATGGGCCTTCTGCGCGGTGGCCACCAGGTCGGACGCGGCGCGCATGTGCACCGCGCGCTGCTGCACAATGGTTTCCAGCGACTGGTTCTGGCGCACCATTGCATAATAGGCGCCACAGGACAGCGCAACGAGCAGCAGCAGCACCGCGCCGGGCGCGAGCAGCAGCTTGGGACCGATCTTCAGGCGCGCGAGCATGGCTTCCTCCACCGTGGCCGGGGCCGCGCATCGCGCCGGCCGCACTGGCGATTGGCCGGGATGTTCATGGCACTGGGCTCGATATCTTGGGCGTAATTTCCAAAGCGCATTGAGCCAATCTACGCTGTCCGGCAAAATGGGAATTTGAGACCGGTCAAACGGCACCGGCATTTGAAAAGGATCATCGATGAACCGCGCGCTCGCCGCCGCCCTGCTGTCCGCCTTCGTGTTTCCGGGTGCCGGCCACCTGTACCTGCGCCGGCCGCGCCGCGCCGGGCTGTTCCTCGTGCCGGCGCTGCTGGCCGCCGCCGTCTATGTGGACGACATCACCACGCAGGCTTCGCGCATGGTCGACCAGATTTTGGCCGGCACGCTCGCGCCCGACCCTGCCGCGATCGCCGCGCGCCTGCACGCACAGGACGGCGGCTCGCCGCTGCTCACGCTCTGCGGTTTCATCCTGGTCGCCGCCTGGATCGGCAGCATCGTCGATGCGTTTGTCGTGGCCCGTCGCGCCACGCCGCCGGCGCGCTAGGATATGCAATGGTTCCGCCCCTCTTTTCGAAAGGACGACCCATGACGTTGCAAAGAGCCACCTTCGCCGGCGCGCTGTGCGCCCTCGGCCTGCTTGCCGCCGCACCCGTTCTGGCCCAGGCCGACGATCCCGCCCCCGCGCTCAAGCGCGTCGAGGTGTTCCGCGACGCCGTCGCCGCACCGGGCCACGAAGCGGTGGTGATGCGGGTCGAACTGGCGCCGGGCAGGCAGGCGGGACGCCACACCCACCCGGGCGACGAGATCAGCTACGTCACCGAGGGCGAAGGCGTGTTGCTGGTCGACGGCGAACCGCCGCGTCACCTCAAGGCGGGCGATGCGTTCGTGATCAAGGCCGGCCGCGTGCACGACGCGCGCAACGACAGCGCCGCACCGATGCATCTGCTGGGCGTGTACGTGGTGGAGAAAGGCAAGCCGCTGGCGACACCAGTCAAGTAACGGCCGGATCGGCCGCACTGCGGTCCGACGCGAGGTCTAAGGAGTGACGCCCCATCCGGCGGAACCCCTTGACTTCGAAAGGAACGACCATGGCCCTGCAACCCTGTTCCAGAGCATTAGCCGGCGCGTTGTGCGCGCTCGGCCTGGGCGCCGCATTGCCGGTGCTGGCCCAATCGCCCGCCGCGCCGCCGCCGGCGCTCAAGCGCACCATCGTCGAGCGCGCCGACGTGGCCCAGCCGGGGCGCGAAGCCGTGGTGGTGAAGGCCGAACTGGCGGCGGGCGGCCACGCCGGGCGGCACACCCATCCGGGTGACGAGATCAGCTACCTCGTCGATGGCGACGGCGCGATCCTGGTCGATGGCGAAGCGCCGCGCAAGCTCAAGCCAGGCGAAGCATTCGTGGTCAAGGCCGGCAAGGTGCACGACCTGCGCAACGACGGCAGCGCGCCGATGCACCTGATCGGGGTGTACGTGGTGGAGAAAGGCAAGCCGCTGGCCACGCCGGCCAAATAGGAGGTCAACTGCCATGAAGCCACTGACTGCCATCGCCAGCGTCTTGCTCGCCGGCTGCGCCGTAAGTATCGGCTCCCCGAATGGACAGCAGCCCACCCAGGCACAAACCTGCAAGCCGACGTCCGAGCAAGAAATTGCGGCCCTGTTCGACCGCTGGAACCAGTCGCTGCAGACGGGCGACCCGCGCCAGGTGGCCGCCAACTACGCCGAGCAATCGATCCTGCTTGCCACGGTCTCGGCCCGGCCGCGTCTTACCACCGCCGACCGGGAGGATTACTTCAAGCACTTCCTCGAGAACGGCCCGTCCGGCAAGATCGATTTGCGGCGCGTCTACCTTGGCTGCAACTCGGCCGTGGACGCCGGGCTGTACACGTTCACCTTCGCGCGCACCGGCGCGGTCGTGCACGCGCGCTATACCTACACCTACCGCTGGGATGGTGCCAGGTGGCTGATCACCACCCACCACTCGTCCGCGCTGCCGGCGGAAAAGTAAGTGGCACAAAGCGGGCCGGATCGCCGGACGGCTTGTGCCCACGCGGCGCTTGTGAACCGCGTGGGGTGAAGCCGGCCGCCGGCCAGCCGAACGTGCCCGCCGGGGGTATCAGTCCAGCTTGGCCGCGTGCTCGCGCGTGGCGTGGAACTTGAGCTTGGGCCAGCGTTCCTCGGTCAGGCGCAGGTTCACGCTCGACGTGGCCAGGTAGGCCAGGTTGCCGGCCGCGTCGTACGCGACGTTGGGCGCCAGCGCCTGTTCGAAGTCCGACAGCGCCTTCTTGTCGTCCGAGCTGACCCAGCGCGCGCTGCTGATGCTGGCGCCTTCGAACATCGCGTCCACGCCGTATTCGTTGAGCAGGCGGGAAGCCACCACCTCGAACTGCAGCACGCCCACCGCGCCCAGGATCAGGTCGCTGCCCAGGACCGGCTTGAACACCTGCACCGCGCCCTCCTCGCCCAGCTGCTGCAAGCCCTTCTGCAGCTGCTTGGTCTTGAGCGGGTTGCGGATGCGCACCACGCGGAACAGCTCCGGCGCAAAATACGGGATGCCGGTGAACGAGAGCATTTCGCCCTCGGAGAAGCTGTCGCCGATCTGCATGTTGCCGTGGTTGGGCAGGCCGATGATGTCGCCAGCGTAGGCTTCCTCGACCTGCTCGCGCGAGGACGCCATGAAGGTCACCACCTGCGACAGCTTGACCTCGCGCGAGAGGCGCAAATGCTTGACCTTCATGCCCTTTTCAAAGCGGCCCGAGCACACGCGCAGGAAGGCGATGCGGTCGCGGTGCGCCGGGTCCATGTTGGCCTGGATCTTGAACACGAAGCCCGAAAAGCGCGGCTCGACCGGTTCGACCTTGCGCACCGTGGCGTCGCGCTCGCGCGGTGGCGGCGCCCAGTCCACCAGCGAGGACAGGATCTCGCGCACGCCGAAGTTGTTGATCGCCGAGCCAAAGAACACCGGGGTCTGGATGCCGTCCAAAAAGCGCTGCAGGTCGAACGGGTGCGAGGCGCCGTGCACCAGCTCCACTTCCATCTTCAGCTGCTCCATTTCGAGCGGGAACATTTCCATCAGCTTGGGGTTGTCGATGCCCTTGACGATCTCGAAGGCGCCGTCGGCGCGTTCCTCGCCGGCGCGGAACAGCATCACCTCGTCGTTGAGCAGGTGGTACACGCCGCGGAAACTCTTGCCCATGCCGATCGGCCAGGTCACCGGCGCGCACTCGATCTCGAGCACCGACTCGACCTCGTCGAGCAGCTCGAGCGGGTCGCGGGTTTCGCGGTCGAGCTTGTTCATGAAGGTCACGATCGGGGTGCTGCGCATGCGGCACACGTCCAGGAGCTTGATGGTCTGCTCTTCCACGCCCTTGGCCGCGTCGATCACCATCAGGGCCGAGTCGACCGCGGTCAGCACGCGGTAGGTGTCTTCCGAGAAGTCCTGGTGGCCCGGGGTATCGAGCAGGTTGATCACGTGGTCGCGGAACTCGAACTGCATCACCGAGCTGGCCACCGAAATGCCGCGCTGCTTTTCGATCTCCATCCAGTCGGACGTGGCGTGGCGCCCGCTCTTCCTGGCCTTGACGGTGCCGGCGAGCTGGATCGCGCCCGAGAACAGCAGCAGTTTTTCGGTCAGCGTGGTCTTGCCCGCGTCCGGGTGCGAAATGATGCCGAAGGTGCGGCGCCGCGCCACCTCGCGCGCAATCTGCGCGGGCTGCTTGGCGGCGCTGCCGTCCTGGGTGTCTGGAGTCGTTGCTGCGTGATCGGTAGCCATAGTCTCGGCCATCCTGTGGCCCTTGCAAAACCCTCGATTTTACCGGCTCGCGGCGCGCTTGTGTGAAACCGCGCCATCGTCGCCCTGCCCGGCCGGCCCAGGCCCGGCCCGGGTGCGCGCTTGTCAGCATTTTGTCAGCTTGTTTTCAGGCATTTGACAGCTTGAAAGTTTATACTGAGCAACATTTCCAGCCATCCGTTCAAGGAGCGCCACCATGCAGCAGCGCCTTCGCCTGACATCCGCCCGCCTGCGCGGGTTCACCCTGATCGAACTGATGGTCGTGCTCGCGATTATCGGCATTCTCGCCGCGATCGCCTACCCGGCGTATGGCAAGTACCGGGTCAACGGCAACCGGGCCGCGGCGCAGGCGCACCTGATGGAGCTGGCACAGGCCGAAACCCAGTACCTGACCGACAACCGCGCCTACGCCGACACCGTGGCCAAGCTGGGCACCACCACCCCGCCGTCCGTCAGCGACAACTACGACGTGTCGTTCGAAGTCTCCGATGGCCCGCCGCCGAGCTTCAAGATCATCGCCACGCCCAAGGTCGGCACCATCCAGGCCAGCGACGTGACGCTGACGATCAACGACGCCGGCCAGAAGACCCCGACCGACAAATGGTAACCCGCCCGAGCGCCGCGCACGGCTTCACCCTGCCCGAACTGCTGGCCGTGGTCGCGATCATGTCCATTTTGGCGGCGACGGCCGCCCCCGCGGTCACCGCGCTGATCGCCGGGCAGCGCGCGCGCTCGGCCAGCAGCGACCTGTTGACCTCCCTGAATCGCGCCCGCAGCGAAGCGATCAAGCGCAACACGGCGGTGACGCTGCGCCCCGAGACGGCCGGCAGCTGGCCGAGCGGCTGGCGCATCCCCAACCCCAGCGATACCGGCCACCCGATCGAGGTGCACAACCCGCTGACCGGCGCCACCGTCACCGGGCCGTCCTCGGTGGTGTACCTGCCCAACGGCCGGATCAGGGCCACGGAGTCGGTGTCGTTCGACATCTCCTTTGCCAACGCCGCCAAGCACCGCTGCGTGACGGTGGACCTGAGCGGCCGGCCCTACCTCAAAAACGACGCCTGCTGACCATCATGCACCCACCTTCCCCACGCCTTCGCGCCCGCCAGCGCGGCACCACCCTGGTCGAGGTCCTGGTGACCGTCATCCTGCTCGCCTTCGGCCTGCTCGGGATCGCGGCGCTGCAGGCCAAGGCCCAGGTCGGCACGATCGAGTCCTACCAGCGCGCCCAGGCAGTCGTGCTGCTGCAGGACATGCGCGCCCGCATCATGAGCAATGGCGACGCGGCCGCCGACTACGTCACCGGCACCAGCACCCCGCTGGGCACCAGCACCACCAACCCCGGCCTGGCGGACTGCGACGCGCTGGTCGCGGCGGCCGATGCCGACAAGGCCACGTCGGTGCGCGACATGTGCGAATGGAGCAATGCGCTCAAGGGCGCGGCCGAGGTGCAAGGCACCGCCAACACCGGCGCCATGATCGGCGCGCGCGGCTGCATCGAGCAGATCCAGGCCCAGGATGCGTCGGCCGGCGTGTGCCGCCCGGGCATCTACCGCCTGACCGTGGCTTGGCAGGGCATGCACCCGACCCGCACGCAAAGTCTGGCCTGCGGGGCCAACGCCTACGGCAACAACGACAGCTACCGGCGCGCCATCTCGGTGCAGGTGGCGGTCGGCCTGCCCAGCTGCAGCTGAGGAACCGAGATGAAGCCTACCCCCAAGTTGCCCCTGCCGCGCCGCGCGCGCGGCTTCACGATGGCCGAACTGATGGTGGCCGTGGCGATCGGCCTGCTGATTTTGGCCGGCATGACCAGCCTGTTCGTGCGTAACAGCCGCGCCCAAGCCGAGATCGAAAAGGCCAACCGCCAGATCGAGAACGGGCGCTACGGCATTGACGTGATCACCGCCGACCTGCGCAACGCCGGCTTCTACGGCGAGTTCGACCCGACCCCGCTGGGCGAGCCGACCGCGCTGGCCGATCCCTGCGCCACCGACCTGGCTGCGATCAAGGTGGCGCTGCCGCTGCACGTGCAAGGCTACGACGGCAGCGCCCCCGGCTGCATCTCGGACGTGCGCAGCGGTACCGACGTGCTGGTGGTGCGGCATACGCGCGGGTGCACCACCGGCAGCGCCGACTGCGACGACGTGGCCGGCCCGCTGTTCCAGGCCTCGCTGTGCAGCACCGAGCTGGCCATGACGACCATCCCCGAGAACTGGTTCCAGCTCGACACCGACGCGACCAAGCTCACCCGCACCGGGCGCGACTGCACCACGGCGGCGGTGACGCGCCGCTTCATCACCCACATCTATTACGTCGCCAACAACGACCAGCCCAACGACCACATCCCCACCCTCAAGCGCGCCGAGCTGCAGCTGGTGGACGGCGGGCTGCAATTCGTGCCCGTGCCGCTCGCCGAAGGCATCGAAAACCTCCAGCTCGAATACGGCATCGACACCAACGGCGACGGCAAGGTGGACATGGTCAGCGCCGACCCGACCAATGCGGTGGACCCAAGCGTTGCCGCCGGCTGCAGCTCCGGCAGCTGCGGGCCGCGCAACTGGCACAACGTGCTGACGGTCCGGCTCAGCTTGGTCGCGCGCAACACCGAAGCCACGCTTGGCTACAAGGACACCCGCCAGTACAAGCTCGGCCACAACGCCGATGGCAGCGAGTACGTGCAGGCCGCCGCCAACGACAGCTTCAAGCGCCACGTATTCCAGTCGCTGGTGCCGATGCCCAACCCGATCGGAAGGAAACAACCATGAGCGCGCCGATGCTACACCGCGAACGCGGCATCACGCTGGTGATGGCGCTCATCATGCTGGTGCTGCTGACCTTGCTTGCGCTGACCAGCATCACCCTGGGCAACTCCAACCTGCAAATCGTCAGCAACATGCAGCAGCGCGAGCAGGCCGTCTCGGCCGCCTACCAGGTGCTGGAGGAGACGATCAGCTCGACCCGTTTCTTCAACACGCCCGACGCCGCGCTGGCCAACCCCTGCGGTGCCCCCAACCAGCGCTGCGTGGACACCGACGGCGACGGCAAGACCGACATCAAGGTCACGCTCACCCCGTCGCCGGCCTGCGTGAAGGCGCAGGCCATCCTGAACAGCAACCTGAACCTGGAAGACTCGGAAGACGCCGGTTGCGCGGTCGGCAGCAGCCAGTTCTTCGGCGTGGCCGGCGCCACCACCGGCAGCTCGGAATGCGGCAACACCACCTGGGACATCACCGCGGTGGCGACCGACGTGGTCACCGACGCCTCGGTCAAGGTCACGCAGGGCGTGTCCGTACGCGTGGCCACGGACGACATCGTTACCAACTGCACGCCGGCCTCCGCGGCCGCGGCCAACTGAACCGGAACAGGGATGCCATGAAACGCAATCTTTTCTCCACCTGCCTGGCGTTGTCGCTCTCGGCCGGCCTGTCGTGGTCGCCGATCAAGGCGGCCGCCGACGACATCGACATCTTCACCGGCACCTCGGGCGGCACTTCGACCAACCCGCGCATCCTGATCGTGCTGGACAACACGTCAAACTGGGCACGCCAGAGCCAGCAGTGGCCGGGCGGGCTGCAGCAGGGCCAGGCAGAGGCGCGCGCCATCCGCAACCTGGTGGCCACGCTGGACGACAAGACCAACATCGGCCTGATGGAATTCGTCACCGGCGGCACCGCCAATGACGACGGCGGCTTCATCCGCTCAGCGGTGCGGCCGATGGATGCCGCCGCCAAGGCCAGCTTTTCGACCCAGCTTGACACGATCTACAACGACATCAACGGCGCCACCGAAAAGCGCAACTCGAACACGGCCTACGGCAATCTGATGTATGACGTGTACAACTACTTCGCCGGCGGCAATTCGTACTCGCCCGGCGCAGTGCTCGCCAGCAAAGCGGACAATGCCGGCTACACCTCGCCATATGCCACCTTCGCGGCCCCGATCAGTGCCGACAGCACCTGCGGCAAGACCTTCGTGATCTTTATCGGCAACGCCGACTCGAATGGCCCGACCAAGGACAGCGCGGCCAACACGGCCAAGCTGAACGAGCTGAACGGCAACAAGAACGCCGACGGCAGCATCATCCCTGTCAAACAGCTGGGCCTGCCCAACTTCACGACCCAGAATACGACAACCCGCACCAATGTGGGCGTCACGGCGGCCTGCTATGCGAACGCGACCGACGCCAAGGCCGAGCTGCTCTCGTTCAAGACGCAGTGCTCGACCTTCACCGAGGACTGCGTGATCGGCGACCCGACCGCCAACCTTTCGCCGATCGCCTGCCCGAGCGGCACCCAGTCCTACACCGTGGTGCAGTCGGTGTTCCACCCCGCCACCACCGCGCCCGGCGTACCGGTGCAGGGCACGGTGACCAGTTCCACCGGCACGACCACCGGCTACTACGGCTCGGCCAGCGACGTTAACCCGAATACCGACCATGGCAGCCTCACCTGCCCGGCCACCACCACGACCACCAGCGGCAACAACACCGCGACCACGAGCTACAGCTGCAGCTACACCGTCGGCGGGCCGGTGGGGACGGCCGTCCAGAGCACCAGCAGCGCCGCCTCCAGCGCCTGCTACTCCGGGGTCGGCACCGGCACCGGCTACTGGAACCCGGCGACCACCTCGGACTTCGGCGGGCTGACCTGCCCGACCAACAGCTCCTGCACCTACTCTGGCGAGCGCCAGAGCAACAACAAGGGCTGCCCGGGCAACACCGACTACAAGATCACCATCACCCAGACCGCGACCGTCAAGCGCCAATACAACGTCACGCAAACGGTCACGCCCACCACCGTCAACAGCACCACCACGCCGCCGTATACCAGCACCGCGGTGCTCGGCCCGACCGCGCAATGCTATGCCAGCGGCCCGACCAGCACCAGCGACTATGCCAGCTCGTGCACCGGCACCAACGTCAGCTGCACTTACAACAACGCCCCGACCTCGAACACGCTGGCCTCGTGCCCGCCGGGCACCAGCGCCTACAAGGTCGACGGCGTGAACATCGAGCTGGTCGATGTGCCGACCACCACCTCCACCACCGACACGGCCACCTACAATGCCGACGAATGGGCGCGCATGATGCACGACAAGGGCATCCCGGTCGCCAATTCGAGCGTGCGGCCCTCGGTGACCACTTACACCATCGACGTGTACAACAAACAGCCCAACGCGGTGCAGACCTCGCTGATGATGAGCATGGCCAAGGCCGGCGGCGGCAAGTACTTCGCGGCCAAGAACGAGCAGGCGATCCTGGACGCGCTCAAGCAGATCATCGTCGAGATCCAGGCGGTGAACACCAGCTTCGCCTCGACCAGCCTGCCGGTGAACGCGACCAACCGCGCCCAGAACGAGAACCAGGTGTTCATCGGCATGTTCCGGCCGGACCCGAGCGCGCTGCCGCGCTGGTTCGGCAATCTCAAGCGCTACCAGCTGGTGGCAGCCGGCAGCGGCGTGGACCTGGGCGACGCCAACGGGAAGCTGGCGATCAACTCGCTGACCGGCTTCGTCACGCCCTGCGCCACCAGCTTCTGGACCACCGACAGCGGCACCTACTGGAGCGGCCTGGGCGTCAACCCGGACCCGGCGGGCGGCTGCACCACCTCGGCCTTCAACAAGTATTCGGACGCGCCGGACGGCCCGCTGGTGGAAAAAGGCGGCGCCGCAGAGGTGCTGCGCGCGGGCAATGTCGGCGGCGCGGCGGCCAGCTATGCGCTCTCGCGCACGATGTACACGCTGTCCGGCACCGCGCTGGTCGACTTCACGGCCGCCAACAGCGGGCTCGATGCCAGCCTGGTTGCCTTCATCCGCGGCGAAGACGTCAACAACGACAGGGCGGGCGCAGGCACCACGCGGCCGTCGATCCATGGTGACGTGATCCATTCGCGCCCGCTGCCGGTGAACTACGGCAAGGACAAGGGTGGCGTGCGCGTGTTCTACGGCGCCAACGACGGCGCGCTGCATTCGGTCAAGGCCGACAGCGGCGTCGAGGCCTGGTCGTTCGTGGCGCCCGAGTTCTTCGGCCGGCTGCAGCGGCTGAAGGACAACAGCCCGATGATCAGCTACCCGACGCTCGCGTCAAGCGTCTCGGCCCAGGCCAAGGACTATTTCTTCGACGGCTCGGTTGGCCTGTACCAGAACGCCGACAACTCCAAGGTCTGGATCTACGCCGGCATGCGCCGCGGCGGGCGCCGCATCTACGCGCTCGACGTGACCAACCCCGACGCGCCGGTCTACAAGTGGCGCAGCGGTTGCGCCGACCTGGCCAACGACAACGACTGCGCCGCCAACATGAGCGGCATCGGCCAGACCTGGTCCACCCCGAGCGTGGCGCTGGTCAAGGGCTTTTCCAGCAGCACCCCGGTGGTCGCGTTCGGCGGCGGCTACGATGCCTGCGAGGACGCCAACCTGTCCGCGCCTAACTGCGGCAACAAGGGCCACTTCATCTACATCCTCAACGGCCTGACAGGGGCGCTGCTGCACGAACCGTTCGAGACCGAGGGCGCGGTGGCAGCCGACGTGGCGATGGTGGACGTGAACAACGACGGCATGCCCGACTACCTGTATGCGGCCGACACGCGCGGCAACATCTACCGGATCGACTTTGTCGACAACACCGCGCTGCACGGATCGCTGGCCAAGGAAGGCTGGACCATGCGCAAGGTGGCGTACACGACCGGCGGCGCGCGCAAGTTCCTGTTTGCGCCGGCGCTACTCTACTCGGCCGGCAAGGTGTACCTGGCCATCGGCAGCGGCGACCGCGAGCACCCGCTCAAGGAGCAATATCCTTACACCACCCCGGTCACCAACCGCTTCTACGTGTACAAGGATGACCTGTCCATCACCGGCGACGACGCCCCGGCCATCAACCTGGACAGCCAGCTCCAGGACTACAGTTCCAAGGACAGCTGCGACACGCCGCTGGTGCTGCCCTCGTCCAACCTGAAGGGCTGGTTCATGGACCTGAACCAGTACGGGCGCGGCGAACAGGTGGTCACCTCGGCCCTGATCGCCGGCGGCATGGTCACCTTCAGCACCAACCGTCCGATCCCGCCCAACACGGCCACCTGCTCCACGGCGCTGGGCGAAGCGCGCGGCTACTGGGTCAACCTGCTCAATGGCTCCGGCGCCATCAACGTGGGCGGCAGCTGCGGCGGCCAGCGCTCGTCGCCGTTCGTCGGCGGCGGCCTGCCGCCGTCGCCGGTGATGGCGACCAGCGTGCCGGTCGGCGACAAGGCCGTGTCGGTGATCATTGGCGCGGTGCAGAAAGGCGGCACCGACGAGGGTGCGGCGGGCACGTCCGGCGCCAGCTCGGCGATCGGGCCGCAGCTGCACCGCCCGGCCATCAAGTCCAAGCGCAAGCGCAGCTACACCTACATCTCGGGCAGCTGAGGCGTTGCCGGGCTCAGGCGGGCGGGAAGCGGACCGTGAACACGGCGCCCTTCCCGCCCGCGCCGCTTGAGAGCTCGACCTCTCCGCCGTGCACCTGGGCGATGTCGCGCACGATCGCCAGGCCCAATCCGCTGCCGGTGGTGTTCTGGTCCAGCCGGACGAAGCGCTGGAACACGCGCGCGCGTTGCTCGGGCGCGATGCCGGGGCCATTGTCCTCCACCACCAGCCGCGCCACGCCACCCTCCACGCCGGCCCGCACCGTGACGGTCCCGCCCGGCGGCGTGTAGCGCAGGGCGTTGTCCACCAGGTTGTCCAGCAGGTCGCGCAGCAGGAAGCGGTCGCCCCGCACCGGCGCCGCGGCCAGCGAAAAGCCCAGGTCGATGCGGCGCGCGACGGCCTGGACGACGAAGGCCTGCACCGCTTCCTCCACCAGCCCCGCCAAGTCCAGCGGCTCCACGCGCGCGGCCTCGAAGCGGCTCGGTTCGGCACGCGCCAGGGACAGCAGCTGGTTGGTTTCGCGGATCAGGCGCTCATTGGCCTGGCGCATCAGCGCGAGCGAGGCCCCGGTCTCGGGGTCGTCACGGTGGCGCGCCGCCAGCCATTCCAGCTGCAGCTTCATGCCCGCCAGCGGCGTGCGCAGCTGGTGCGCGACGTTGGCCTGGAACTCGTGCTGGGCGCGCGCGCTGTCGCCGATGCGACCCAGCAGGTCATTGAAGGCATCGACCACCGGCACCAGTTCCTGCGGCAGGCCATCCTGGTGCAGCGGCTCCAGGTCGGCACTGCCGCGCCGGTCGAGGCTCGCGCGCAGGCGCGCCAGCGGCGCCAGGCCGTTGGTGACCGAAAACCACACCAGCCCCGCCAGCGCCAGGCACACCAGCACCTCGACCAGGACCAGGGTGCGCAACACGGCGCTGCGCACCTGCGCGCGTGCCTGGGCACTGCGCGCCACGCTCGACGCCGCTGGCGCTGGCTGCATCTCTTGGGCGGTTGACACAACGGTGGCGCCGGGCTGCGGCTGGATGGCGGCCAGTTCGGCCGGCTTCCACGCCAGCTCGTAGGCCAGCAGCGCCGCGCCCAGGTTCACCAGCACGACCGGCCCCACCAGCCACTTCAGCAGCCGCAGGCGAATGCTGCTCATGCCGAAATATCGAACAGGTAGCCGAAACCGCGGATGGTCCGGATGACCACGCCGGCATCCTCGAGCTTGCCGCGCAGGCGCGACACGTACACCTCGACCGCGTTCAGGGTCAGGTCGTCGCCCCAGGGCTGGATCGCGTCGATGATCTGCTGCTTGGACACTACCCGTCCGCTGTGCTGCAGCAGGTATTCAAGCACCGCCCATTCGCGCACCGACAGCTCGACCGGCTTGTCGCCGATGCGGGCCCGCCGCGCGGCCACGTCCAGCACCAGCCGGCCGGCCGACAGTGCCTGCGGTGCCGGCGCATTGCGGCGCGCCAGCGCCCGGATCCGCGCCACCAGCTCGGCGGTGGCAAACGGCTTGACCAGGTAGTCGTCCGCGCCCAGCTCCAGCCCGTGCACCCGGTCCTCGACCGCGTCGCGCGCGGTCAGGAGCAGCACCGGCAGCTGCGAGCCGCGCGCGCGCAGCCGGCGCACCACTTCGAATCCGTCGATGCCGGGCAGGCCGATGTCGAGCACTGCCACGGCGTAACTGCCCGCCTGCAGCAACTGGTCGGCACGCACGCCGTCGTGGACGAGCTCGACCCCGATCCCCTGTGCTTGCAGGACACGGCCCAGGCCGTCTGCAAGGACGGCATCGTCTTCCACGAGCAGGATTTGCATGCCTAGTGCTGAGTTGTTTTGGAGCCGCCCATTATGCGCTAAATCGTTGCCCGCGCCCAAGAAAACGGGCCGTTTTGGGGGCCTGCTCCAGTAGGACTGGACTGACAAAACATTATGCTGAGAGCCTACATTGGTGCGACTGCTAATCTTATGTTCGGCACCGGACTATAGCTTCAATATACACACATCGCGATGGGGAAACGTCAAGACGAGCTCCCCTCGCCAACGAAGCAAGTAGAAGATTACGAGGACATAAAATGAACAACGCTCAACTTGGTGGTGCCATGCAAAAAGCGCAAGCGGTCAACCAGATTCCTTCCACCAAGGAGGAACTGAAGACTGCGTCCCGTCCGGTTGTCAGCTACAGCGGCACCCAGCAGAACGAACTGCTCGCCGCCCTTCCGCGCCAAGACCTGGAAACCCTGTTCGAGCACCTCGAGCTGGTCCCGCTGCCCTTCGGCAAGGAACTGTTCGAATACGGCAGCAAGCTGGAGTACGTGTATTTCCCGACCACCGCCATCGTCTCACTGCTGTACGTGATGGAAGACGGCGCAACCACGGAGATCGCCGTGGTGGGCCATGAGGGCGCGGTCGGCGTGTCGCTGTTCATGGGCGAACGCGCCACCTGCAGCGCGGTGGTGCAGAGCGCCGGCTACGGCTACCGCCTCAAGACCCAGTACCTGCGCGACGCCTTCAACCGCGGCGGCGCCCTGCCGCAGCTCCTGATGCGCTACACCAATGCCCTGTTCGCCCAGATGGCGCAGAACGCCGTGGGCGGGCGCCACAGCTCGATCGAACAAAAGTTGTGCCGCTGGCTGCTGGACCGCCTGGACCGCTCGCCCTCGAACGAGCTGAAGGTGACGCAGGAGCTCATCTCGATCATGCTGGGCGTGCGGCGCGAGAGCATCACCGCCGCCGCCGGCAAGCTGCAGGAAGAAGGACTGATCCAGTACCGCCGCGGCAACATCACGGTGCTCGACCGTGCGGGGCTGGAAGAATACGCGGGCGAATGCTACAAGGTCGCCAAGTCGGAATATGACCGGCTGCTGATGGACGTGGCGCGGTAAGCGCTGCCAACACGACGTCGCCCGTGCAAAAGGCGGCACTCGACAGTGATGAACAGCAGGCGCCCTTCGGGGCGCTTGCTGTTTGTGGGTCAGCCACGAACCCCGCTTGAAGCCCCCGGCGCAAGAGATTACCCACCACCTTTTATCGACGTCATCCCGGCGCAGGCCGGGATCCATAGACCGTGTCCCAAGTCCGGACACGCAACAGTCCCGCGCGCTCAGCATGGATCCCCGCCTGCGCCGGGATGACGGTCTTACGGGTAGAAAAGAAAACGGCCGCGATTGCGGCCGCTCAGCTGGAGGACTCTCGTCCCTTCCACTCAATCGAGCAGGTTGTTCTTCATCGCGTAGTACGTCAGGTCGCTGTTCGACTGCAGCCCCATCTTTTCCATAATGCGGGTGCGGTAGGTGGACACGGTCTTGATCGACAACGACAGCGCATTGCCGATGTCGGACACGGTCGCGCCCTTGGCCAGGCGCAGGAACACCTGGAACTCGCGGTCCGACAACTCGGTGTGCAGCGCCGTGTTGGGGTCGCGGTCGAAACTTTGCGCCAGCAACTCGCCCACTTGCGAGCTGACGTAGCGGCGCCCCTGGTACACGGTGCGCACAGCCGTCTTGAGCTCGTCGGCGTCGCATTCCTTGTTCAGGTAGCCGTTGGCGCCCATCTTGAACAGGTTCAGCGCGTACTGCTGCGCCGGGTAGCCCGACAGGATCAGCACCGGCAGGTTGGGCTGCCCCTGGCGGATGGTGCGCAAGATGTCGATCCCGCTCTGGTCCGGCATGGCGATGTCGAGCAGCAGCACATCGCAGATCTCGCGCCGCGCGATGTCGAGGGCCTCGCGCCCGGTGGCGCCTTCGGCCACAACGTCGAACTCGCCGGACGACGAAAAAATCTGCTTGAAGCCCGCTCGTACTATCTGGTGATCGTCACAAATGGCAACGCGTATCATTGTCTTCCCTTAAAGTTTCCTGAGGCAGGAAAGAGCCGAGGCTGAACCTCACGCCCGTGTCAATGCGTTGATTCAGCAAAACCGCATGTGACATTCTAGCACTCCAGCGCCGCCGATCAACAGGCGCACGAATGCCTGAGTCAGGCTGCCCGCGGGCCGTGCTTGAGCAGGTCGAGAATGGCGAGCAGTTCGTCGCGCAGCGCGGCCGGATCGAGCATGCCGGCGGCCTGCTCCTCGTGCGCCACCTCGACACCGGGGTCTTCGCTGCCGCGGCTGTCGAGCTTGTTGCGCGCGCCGCTGATGGTGAAGCCCTGCTCGTACAACAGCTCGCGGATGCGCCGGATCAGCAGCACTTCGTGGTGCTGGTAGTAGCGGCGGTTTCCACGGCGTTTGACTGGCTTAAGTTGGGTAAATTCCTGCTCCCAGTAGCGCAGGACATGCGGCTTGACCCCGCACAATTCGCTGACTTCCCCGATCGTGAAATAGCGCTTGGCCGGGATCGGCGGCAGCGTCGTCGGTTCTAGCTTGGTCGGACGGTCGTTCATCATTCAAATCAGGCAGCGCGCGACAGCGACGGGCTGGTCTCCTCGACCATGCCCTTCAGTTTCTGGCTCGCGTGGAAAGTCACGACGCGGCGCGCCGTGATCGGGATCTCTTCGCCGGTCTTGGGGTTGCGGCCGGGCCGCTGAGGCTTGTCGCGCAACTGGAAATTGCCGAAGCCCGACAGCTTGACCGCCTCCCCGCGCTCGAGCGCGTTGCGGATTTCGTCGAAAAAGGTCTCGACCATGTCCTTGGCCTCGCGCTTGTTCAGGCCGACCTGCTCGAACAGCAGTTCGGCCAGCTCGGCCTTGGTCAGGGTCGGCAATGCTTTCTCGGCCTCCTGACGCGTGCGCGCGACCTGCATCGCGCGATGCAGGTCGGCCGCCAGCGCTTCCTGGAGGACGGCCGAATCGATGTCGTTGTTGTTAATTTTGAAGCCCTGCCTTCAGATCAAACGAGGTTTCGGACACGTTATGCACGCAAACGCGCGCCATGTTTTTGTTTTGCGGCCTCGGCCAGCGCACCCATGATGGCGTCCACGGCGTCGTCCTGCAGCGTCGATTGAGTATCTTGCAAGCTAAAGCGGAAAGCAAGACTTTTTTCGTCCGCTTCCAATCCTTTGCCGCGATATTCATCAAATAAAACAACGGCTTGCACGATCCGACCGAGCGGGTTCGATTGTACCTCAGCAGCGAAGGCATCGAGAATCTCCTGCGCCGCAACCTGTTGTTTGACCACCAGCGCCAGGTCGCGCGAGGCGCCCGGGAACTTCGAAATCTCGACATAGTTCGGCACCACGCGCTGCTGCAGCGCAGCAGCATCGACCTCGAACAGTACCGGCGCCTGCGGCAGTTCGTACTTCTGCAGCCAGCGCGGGTGCAGTTCGCCGATGAAGCCGACCGGCTGGCCATCGAGCTCGATCGCGGCGCAGCGGCCCGGGTGCAGCGCCGGGTGCTCGGCCTTCACGAAGCGCGCCACGCGCGGCGCGAACAGCGCCTCGAGGTCGGCCTTGACGTCGAAGAAGTCCACGGCACGGTTCGGCACGCTCCACTGCTCGTCCAGCGCCGGGCCGTAGGCGATCGCGGCCACGCGCTTGGGCTGGCTGATGCCCGCCACCGACAGCGGACCGTCCTGGACTTGCTCGCTGCGCTGGTACACGGCGGCCACCTCGAACAGGCGCACGCGGTTCTGCTTGCGGTTCAGGTTGTAGCGCACGTTGGCCAGCAGGCTGCCCACCAGGTTCGAGCGCATCACGCTCATCTGGCTGGCGATCGGGTTCTGCAGCTTGATCGGGTCGGTGTTGGCGGCGAAATCGCGCTCCCACTCGGCCTCGACGAAGCTCATGTTGACCACTTCCTGGTAGCCCAGGTCGGCCAGCTGGTGGCGGATCGCGAACAGCGAGCGGCGCTCTTCCGGCTGGGCCAGGATGGCGGTCGGCGCCACCGGCGGCAGCGACGGGATGTTCTCGAAACCGTACACGCGCGCCACTTCCTCGATCAGGTCTTCCTCGATCTCGATGTCGAAGCGGTACGACGGCGCGGTGACGTGGAACTGGCCCGCCTCGTGCGTGAACGGCAGGTGCAGGCGCGTGAAGATGTCGGCCACCTGCTCGTCGGTGAACGGGATGCCGATCACCTTGCTGGCGCGCGCGGTGCGCATGGTCACCGGCTTGGGTTGCGGCAGGTTGACGGACTGGTCGTCCACGGGGCCCACCCTGGTGCTGGCGGTGCCGCAGACCTCGACGATCAGCGCGGTGATGCGCTCGATGTGCTCGACCGTGGTGGCGTAGTCCACGCCGCGCTCGAAGCGGTGCGCGGCGTCGGTCGAGAAGTTGTAGCGGCGCGCGCGGCCACGGATCGAATCGGGCCACCAGAACGCGGCCTCGAGGTAGATGTCGGTGGTGTCGAGCGTGACGGCGGTCGAGTCGCCGCCCATGATGCCGGCCAGCGATTCGATTTCCTTGTCGTCGGCGATCACGCCCACCGTTTCGTCCACCTCGATCGTGTTCCCGTTCAGGAGCTTGAGCGTCTCGCCCTTGCGGCCCCAGCGTACGTCCAGCCCGCCGTGGATCTTGGCCAGGTCGAACACGTGCGACGGGCGGCCCAGCTCGAGCATGACGTAGTTGGAGATGTCCACCAGCGCCGAGACCGAACGCTGGCCGCTGCGCTCGATGCGGCGCTTGATCCAGTCGGGCGTGGCCGCTTTCGCGTTCAGGCCGCGGATCACGCGGCCGGTGAAGCGACCGCACAGGTCCGGCGCGCTGATCCTGGCCGGCAGGATTTCGTCGGTGGTGACCGGCACCGCGCGCGCGGCCGGGACCGACAGCGGCACGCCGGTCAGGGCCGACACTTCACGCGCCACGCCCAGCACCGACAGCGCATCGGCGCGGTTCGGGGTCAGCTTGATGGTGAACTTCAGGTCGTTCAGCAGCAGGTAGTCGCGGATATTGGTGCCGACCGGCGCGTCTTCGGGCAGCTCCAGCAGGCCCCCGTGTTCGTCGGAGATTTTCAGTTCGCGCGCCGAGCACATCATGCCCTGCGACTCGACGCCGCGGAGTTTACCGACCTTGATCTGGAACGGCTTGCCGTCCGCGCCCGGCGGCAGCACCGCGCCGACCATGGCGCACGGCGCCTTCATCCCGGCGCGCACGTTGGGGGCGCCGCAGACGATGTTGAGCAAGGTGCCGGTACCGACGTCCACCTTGCACACGTTCAGCCGGTCGGCGTCCGGATGCTTGGCCACTTCCAGCACCTGGGCCACCACCACGTTGGAGAACGGCGGCACGACCGGCTCGATCTCTTCGACTTCAAGGCCGGACATCGTCAAGAGGTGGGCCAGTTCGTCCGAAGTCATCTTCGGATCGACCATCGTACGGAGCCACTTTTCGGAAAATTGCATAGTTCTGCCTGGGTGGTGGTGTTAGTTGAACTGCTTCAGGAAGCGCAGGTCGCCTTCGTAGAACAGGCGCAGGTCGTTGACGCCGTAGCGCAGCATGGTCAGGCGCTCGAGGCCGGAGCCGAACGCAAAGCCGATGTACTTCTCCGGGTCGAGCCCGAAGTTGCGGATCACGGTGGGGTGCACCTGGCCCGAGCCGGACACTTCGAGCCAGCGGCCCTTCAGCGGACCGGAGCCGAACGCGATGTCGATCTCGGCCGACGGCTCGGTGAACGGGAAGTACGACGGGCGGAAGCGCACCTGCAGGTCGTCGGTTTCGAAGAAGGCCTGGACGAAGTTCAGGTACACCGCCTTCAGGTCGGCGAAGCTGATGTTCTCGCCGATCCACAGGCCTTCGACCTGGTGGAACATCGGCGAGTGGGTGGCGTCGCTGTCCACGCGATAGGTGCGGCCCGGCGCGATCACCTTGATCGGCGGCGTATGCGTGCGCGCGTAGCGCACCTGCATCGGGCTGGTGTGGGTGCGCAGCAAGAGCGGCTTGCCGGTGGAGTCATTGCCCTCGACGTAGAAGGTGTCCTGCATCGAACGGGCCGGATGGTTCTCGGGGCTGTTCAGCGCGGTGAAGTTGAACCAGTCGGTCTCGATCTCGGGGCCGTCGGCCACGTCGAAACCGATGGAACGGAAGATCTCCTCGACCCGCTCCCAGGTGCGCATCACCGGGTGGATGCCGCCACGGGAAGCGCCGCGGCCCGGCAGGGTCACGTCGATCGACTCGGCATTCAGGCGCGCCTCGAGCTGGGCGTTGGCCAGCGCGTCGCGGCGGGCCGTCAGCGCCTGCTCGATTTTCTCCTTGGCGGCGTTGATCAGGGCGCCCTGGGCCTTGCGCTCCTCGGGGGCCAGCTTGCCCAGCCCCTTCATCAGCTCGGTGACCTGGCCGGTCTTGCCCAGGTATTTCGCCTTGGCGTTTTCGAGCGCGGCGGCGTCCGGCGCGGCGCCGAAATCGGACTGGGCCGAGACGACGAGTTCTTCCAGCGAGTTCATCTTGTTCTGTTCCTGTTTTTTAGGGTGGCTTGGAGGCGCCACAATCAAAAACGGGGCAGTGGTTTGCACCCTGCCCCGCTCTTTTCGCGCCGCCGGCTAGCCGGCGGGCGCTGGTGATGCATTGCGCAGATCGCTTAGGCAGCGAGCTTTGCTTTGACCGTGTTGACAATCGCGGCGAAAGCCGGCTTGTCGTGCACAGCCATGTCGGCCAGCACTTTACGGTCCAGTTCAATCGCGGACTTTTTCAGGCCGTTCATGAACGCGCTGTAGGTCATGCCGTGCGAACGCGAAGCTGCGTTGATACGGGTGATCCACAGGGCGCGGAAGACGCGCTTCTTGTTGCGGCGGTCGCGGTAAGCGTACTGGCCAGCGCGCATGACTGCTTGCTTGGCAATACGGAATACCTTGCTGCGGCGGCCACGGTAGCCTTTTGCAAGCTCAAGAACCTTCTTGTGACGGGCACGTGCAGTAACCCCACGTTTTACTCGAGGCATATTCGCTCCTTAGTGTGAGATTAAACAGCAGACGGCATCATGCGGTAGACGCTCGTCACGTCCGACGCATTGATGTTACGGGTGCCACGCAGTTGGCGCTTGTTTTTGGTGGTCTTCTTGGTCAGGATGTGACGCTTGAACGCCATACCCGATTTGACGGTACCACCCGGACGCACGCGAAAACGCTTTTTCGCCGAGCTTTTGGTCTTCATTTTTGGCATGAGTGTTCTGCCCTCTCAGGCAGCTCCATGTCGGACAGGATTGCAGGTGGCAGCCCTTGCTGCGCTTGGATGCCTGCTTTCACTTGTCTTGCAGCGGCGCGCAGCGGGAGCCGCCGGGCCACTACAACCTGTTTCGAAAAACAGGAACCAAGGATTCTAGCACAGGTCACGCGAGATTGGCTAATGGCGTTGCGACTCAGCAATGCGCGATCGAGCCCCTGACGCGCCGTCGTCCCCGCGCAGGCGGGGACCCATGCTGAGCATGCGGGCCTGCGGCGCAAGCTCCGACCAGTGCCAGCGGTCTTTGGGTCCCCGCCTGCGCGGGGACGACGGGTCACTGCGGTCGGCAAAAAAAACAAGGCCGGGCCGGGTCACAGGCAATGCCTGCAACCCGGGCCCGGCCCTGGCGTACTGTCGCGGAGCTTACTTCTTCTTCTTCGGCGCAACCACCATGATCATCTGGCGGCCTTCGAGCTTGGGAAACTGTTCGACCTGGCCATACGGCTCCAGATCGCCACGCAGGCGTTCGAGCATGCGCATACCGATGTCCTGGTGCGCCATTTCGCGGCCACGGAAGCGCAGCGTAATCTTGGTCTTGTCCCCTTCTTCCAGGAACTTGATCAGGTTGCGCAGCTTGATGCTGTAGTCGCCTTCGTCGGTGCCAGGACGGAATTTGACTTCCTTGACCTGGATGACCTTCTGCTTCAGCTTGGCCTCGTGCGCCTTCTTCTGCTCCGAATACTTGAACTTGCCGTAGTCCATCAGGCGGCACACCGGCGGGTTCGCGTTGGGCGCGATCTCCACCAGGTCCACGTTCGCTTCTTCAGCCAGACGAAACGCCTCAGCCAGGCTCACAATGCCCAGCGGCTCGTTGTCCACCCCGTTCAAACGCATTTCCGGGTGGTTGATTTCGCCATTGATGCGATGCTGCTTGTCAGTAGCTATGTTGTTTCCTTTGAATGTTAAGGTAGGGACGGCCGGTGCCTATTATGCCTTGGATTGGACCTCGCCCTGGAGGCGCTCCAACAGTGCGTCGACCGGCATCACGCCCAGATCGACATTGCCACGCGCACGTACGGCCACAGTGTTGGCATCCCGTTCCTTGTCGCCAATCACCAGGATGTACGGCAGTTTTTGGACGGAATGCTCTCGTATTTTATAAGTAATCTTCTCGTTCCGCAAATCAGCGTGAACGCGGAACCCCGATTTGCGCAAGGTAGCGGCAACCTGCTGTGCATATTCGGCCTGCGCGTCGGAGATGTTCAGCACCGCGATTTGCACCGGCGCCAGCCACAGCGGCAGCGCCCCGGCATGGTTTTCGATCAGGATGCCGATGAAGCGTTCCATCGAGCCGACGATCGCGCGGTGCAGCATGACCGGCACCTTGCGGGTGTTGTCTTCCGCCACATACTCGGCGCCCAGGCGCCCCGGCATCGAGAAGTCCACCTGCATCGTGCCAACCTGCCACGGACGGCCCAGGCTGTCCTTCAGGTGGTATTCGATCTTCGGACCGTAGAACGCGCCCTCGCCCGGCAGCTCGGTCCACGTCACGCCGCACGAACGCAGGGCCGAGCGCAGCGCCTCCTCGGCCTGGTCCCACACTTCGTCCGAGCCGATGCGGTTATCCGGGCGCAGCGCGATCTTGACGTCGATGTTGGCAAAGCCGAAGTCGTCGTACACCTGCATCGCCTGGGCGTGGAAGGCAGTCACTTCGCCGGCGATCTGGTCTTCGGTGCAGAAGATGTGGCCGTCGTCCTGGGTAAAGCCGCGCACGCGCATCAGCCCGTGCAGCGCGCCCGAGGACTCGTTGCGGTGGCACTGGCCGAACTCGCCGTAGCGCAGCGGCAGGTCGCGGTAGGAGCGCAGGCCGGCGTTGTAAATCTGCACATGGCCCGGGCAGTTCATCGGCTTGAGCGCGTAGGAGCGGTTCTCCGACTCGGTGGTGAACATGTTTTCGCGGTAGTTGTCCCAGTGGCCGGTCTTCTGCCACAGGGTCACGTCGAGGATCTGCGGCGCCTTCACTTCGTTGTAGCCGTTGACCTGGTACTTGTTGCGCATGTACTGCTCGACCTGCTGCCACACGGTCCAGCCCTTCGGGTGCCAGAAGATCAGGCCCGGGGCTTCTTCCTGGAAGTGGAACAGGTCCAGCTGCTTGCCCAGCTTGCGGTGGTCGCGCTTCTCGGCCTCTTCCAGCATGTGCAGGTACTGTTCCTGCTCTTCCTTTTTGGCCCAGGCGGTGCCGTAGATACGCTGCAGCATCTCGTTGTTCGAGTCGCCACGCCAGTAGGCGCCGGCCAGCTTCATCAGCTTGAATACCTTCAGCTTGCCGGTGGACGGCACGTGCGGGCCGCGGCACAGGTCGGTGAACTTGCCTTCGTTGTACAGCGATACGTCTTCGTTTGCCGGAATCGAGGCGATGATCTCGGCCTTGTAGTCCTCGCCAATCGACTTGAAGTACTTGACCGCCTCGTCGCGCGGCAGCACCGAGCGGGTGACCGGCTCGTCCTTCTTCGCCAGCTCGACCATCTTCTTCTCGATCGCCTGCAGGTCTTCCGGGGTGAACGGGCGCTTGTACGAGAAGTCGTAGTAGAAGCCGTTCTCGATCACCGGGCCGATGGTCACTTGCGCGTCCGGGAACAGCTCCTTGACGGCGTAGGCCAAGAGGTGGGCGGTCGAGTGGCGGATCACGTCCAGGCCTTCCGGATCCTTGTCGGTGATGATCGCGACGTCGGCATCCTTGTCGATCAGGTGCGAGGTATCGACCACTTTGCCGTCGACCTTGCCGGCGAGCGCAGCCTTGGCCAGGCCCGTGCCGATGTTCGCCGCCACCTGGGCCACGGTCACGGGACCGTCGAACTGTCGGACGGAACCATCGGGAAGTCGAACGTTAAGCATAGTGATCTCTCCATGTGGCGCTGTTACGGGCGCCGGTTAAAGACTTCGATTCGAAAGACTGGAAACAAAAAGACGAAAAAAAACGCGCACCAGGCGCGTTTTCTTCAGAGTGTTGAGCAAAAGAACACCGATACCGCGTCTAGCGATTCTCCCACAACAACATGGTAGTTCGCGGTGTCATAACCGTCGGTGCCTTTCTCGCTCTTACTTGAGTGTTCTGGTGGGCGGTGCAGAATTCGAATCTGCGACCCCTTGGATGTCGACCAAGTATTCTAACCAGCTGAACTAACCGCCCGTGAGCCGCCATTATAAGGACACCTCCCTGCTTGCGCAAGCGTTGCACTGCAAAAAGTTAAACGAATGAAAAACGGTGCCGAGGACGCAGCCACCCGATTTCCAGTACACTTGCCGGTTGCGAAAACCATCATGCCCGCGATGCCCGAACAAGCGACCTCCTCCGCACACCTGCACGCCCACCTGGACGGCGATGCGCGCCATGCCCACTTCATCGAGTCACGCAGCCAGACCGCGATGGCCCTCGCGCTCGGGCTCACGCTGCTGTTCGCGGTGATCGAGGTGGTCGCCGGCTTCCTGTCCAATTCGCTTGCACTGATCTCGGACGCCGGCCACATGGTCACCGACGCGGCTGCCCTTGGCCTGGCCCTGCTGGCCCAGATGATCGCCAAGCGCCCGCCCTCGGCGCGCCATTCGTTCGGCTTTGTGCGCGCCGAGGCGCTGGCGGCCTTCGTCAACAGCCTGGCGATGCTGGCCCTGGTGGGCTGGATCATCTACGAAGCAGTGCAGCGCCTGAGCACGCCCGAGCCGGTCAAGGGCGGCACGGTGCTCGTGGTGGCGGCGATCGGCGCGGCCATCAACATCCTGGTCGCCTGGGTGCTCTCGCGCGACGAACAGAGCATCAACACCCGCGCCGCGCTGGTCAACGTGCTCGGCGACCTGCTCGGCTCGGTGGCCGCGATCGCGGCGGGCGCCGTCATCTACTTCACCGGCTGGGTGCGGATCGACCCGCTGCTGTCGATCTTCGTGTCGCTGCTGATCCTCAAATCCACCTACAGCATCCTCTACGAGTCGTACCACTTCCTGATGGAAGGCGTGCCCCATCACATCGACTATCTGGCGGTGGGCGAGGACATGGCCCAGGTGCCGGGCGTGCTTTCCGTGCACGACCTGCATGTGTGGGACATGTCGCCCGGGCACCCTGCCCTCATCGGCCACCTCGAGATCCGCGACCTGGCCGAGTGGCCTGCCGTGCTGCGCGCCGTGCGCGAGATGCTGCATACCAAGCACGGCATCGAACACGTGACCTTGCAGCCCGAGGCGCACGCTCACCTGTAAGCGGGTTCTTACCCGGCCGCGCGGCGAATGCCGATACGCCTTGCCGGTCGCTTTTCCGGATAATCGGGCAATGACCCCGCTCATTCCCGCATCGCATGTCTTTGACACGCTCATCGTTGGCGGCGGCCCCGGCGGCCTGACCGCCGGCATCTACCTGCGTCGCTTCACGCGCAACATCGCGCTGGTGGACAAGGGTCGCAGCAGGCTGCGCCTGATACCCGTGTCGCACAACTACCCCGGCTTTCCGATGGGTGTGAACGGCGGGCAGCTGCTGGAAAACCTCGAACGCCAGCTGGAGCACTACGGCGGGCGCGTCATGCGCGGAGAGATCATGGGCCTGGGGCGCGCTGACGACCTGTTCACCGCCGAGTACCACGACGAAGACGGCGGCGAGTATCAGCTCAAGGCGCGCACCGTGCTCATCGCCACCGGCATCGCGGACGCGGGATTGCCCATCGAAAACTGGCGCGAAGCCGTGGCCGCCGGTGCGGTACGCCTGTGCCCGGTGTGCGACGGCTACGACGTGCTGGACAAGAAAATCGCGGTGGCAACTGCCGAGAAGAACCCGGTCGGCCACGCACTGTTCATGCGTACTTTCAGCCATGACGTGACCCTGTTCGAGCGCGGCCCGGAACTGGTGCTGGATGCGCACGATCGCGATCGGCTGAAGGAAGCCGGCGTGCGCTACGTCGATTCGCCGCTGCTGGGCGTGACCATGAGCGAGGACATGAAACCGGTGCTGCACACGCAGGATGGTGCGGAGTACCTGGCCGAGGTGTTCTACCCGATGCTGGGCGAGGTGGCGCGGTCGGAACTGGCGGTGTCGCTCGGTGCGCAAACCAGCGACTGCGCCGAACTGGTCGTGGACGAGCACCAGTGCACCACGGTGCAGGGCCTGTATGCAATTGGCGACGTGGTGTGCGGGCTCAACCAGATCGCGGTGGCCGCCGGCCAGGCGGCGGTGGCGGCAACGCGCATCCACAACCGCCTGCCGCGGGCCTTCCGGCGCGCGCCCGCGGACATGGCCTAGCCGTAAGCAAAAACAACGCCGTCGTCCCGGCGGACGCCGGGACCCATGCTGACTATGCGAATTTGCAGGCTGTCGATGGATCCCGGCATTCGCCAGGATGACAGCTGCAAGTTCGGTCTACACGGCGTGCATCAGATAGCAAACGTCGTTGCGGTCGCCAGCCTGCGGACCAGACACCATGAACGCATCCCAGCCAAGGCGCCCGAGGCTGCCATCAGCCAGCGACACGGGCCGAACATCTGCAGCGCGCAACACAAGTTCGATCTCGTATTCGAGCGAGACGCCGGTGAACAACGCGAGCAGGCTACGCAGCGCGCGCGCGGCCTGCCCGCCGGGAAGAAACGCGCTGAAGCCGGCGGCGTCGAGCGGGCCGATCACCAGGCGCAGACGTAAGTGGCGCTGCCAGACGCGGGCGCCCGCCATCGCGCCCGCGCCGAGCACCGCATCCATGCTGCCGAGCACGGTCTGCTGCGCCAGTGGCACCTCGTACCAGCTGCCGATGAACTGCTCGGCCTGCACCGGCTTGCCAAAGTACTCGGACAGCACGCGAGCCAATTGCAATGCCGACGTGGGCCGGTGCCGGATGGCCGCGGCAAAGTAGGCGAGTGTTTC
This sequence comes from Massilia agilis, assembly GCF_024756255.1. Classification (GTDB taxonomy): domain Bacteria; phylum Pseudomonadota; class Gammaproteobacteria; order Burkholderiales; family Burkholderiaceae_D; genus Telluria; species Telluria agilis. Next base: position 339,199 of record NZ_JANUHB010000001.1, read on the forward strand.
GTCGCGCACCGTGCCATCCTCCGGCCCGGCAAGGCGCTTGCGCAGCGCCTCATGGCCCAGCCCGGCCAGCGCAAGCAGCAAAGGCAGGAACTCGTCCTTGCCGGTCAGCTGGTACTTGAACGGGAGCCGGTACTTGCGCCACGCCTCGTAAAACATCGCCAGCGAGCGGTTCGAAAACACATCCAGGAAGACGCGGGGCCCCTCTTCGCGCTGGACCACCTCGTGCTCGGCGATGCGCTCGGTGTAATGGACCGGCAAGGCACCATTCCCACTCAACAATCCCATGAAGGCAGGCGTGATGCGCACGTACCGCAGCGTGCGCGCCCGCACGGCCGCGTCCAGCGAGCCGGGATCGCGCCCCAGGCCGCGCGGTTCGGTCTCGATCGCCTCGAGCTGGCTGGCGGGAAAATTGAGGGAGGTTGAGTTCTTGAAGCGCAAGAAGCGCGGCACCAGGTCACGGTCGGGCAAGCCGCGGCGCCGCAGCCATAACTCAAGCAGCCGCACCGCCTGGAAATAGTCGAAGCGGTACGGCTCGGTGAACAGCCGTTCGATTACAGCAGGTTCAAATCGCCGCTGCGTGGCGCACATTTCAATAATTCTTCCCCGCTTTTGGCGGACAGGAGGACCAGTTGGGTAAAACTGTTGGCGTGCACATACAGCGCCAGGAAGCGCTCGATCACATGGGCAAACGCGTAGATGCCGCTGCCGACAAACGCCTCCTCCTCGATCGTCATGCGCACTTGCACGCCGCGCACCAGGCAGGCGAACGGGTTTCCGGGCAGCCAGGCCGTTGCTGGCTGTTGCGACACGGCCACGATGCCGCCGATCTGGCGCTGCGACCACGGCGAGCCGGTCAGGTCGTACATCGACAGCATCTCGCGCAAGGCGTCCGCCCCGCCGTCGCTGAGCGACAGGTGGTTCAGCGCCAGGTGCGAAATCAGGCGCCAGTGCGCGCCGCGGCCGCGCTCGAAGCGGCAGGAAGGGGTGGGCTTGCGCAGGAAGTTGATACGCTTGAGGCCAAATCCCTCGAGGAACAGGTCGCCCCCAGGCTGGCCGTACGCGAGCGCTGTCGGCAGGTCGCGATTGGTGCAGGTGAGCTCGACGTTGAGCGTGTGCGTTTCCACTTCGGCAGGGTCGAAGTCGATATCGACGATCGAGATCTGTGTTTCGTGGCCCGGACTCTTCTCGGCCATCACATCGTCGCGCCGCATCGCCCAGTAATGGCCATGTTGTTCCGGCGTTTGTCCGTGCTTGAGCGAATAAAACGGCGAGAACGCCACCACCGTTTCGCCTTGCAGCGTCTGGCGCACCAGGTTCACGGAATCGATCGAATAGACCTCGAAGGCAAAGGCGCGGCGTGCATCGCCCAGCACCGGATAGCTCGCGGTGGCGTGGGTCAGCCGGATAGGCTCGCCACACCGCTGGAACAGGTTCACGACAGGCGTACAGTACAGCAGGAGGTTGTTGCTCGAGAGTGAACCCAAGATGCGGGCGGTATTCGAATCGGCGCGCATGCCGGCGAGCGCCAGGTGCAGGGTCATCCTGCGAGTGCCAGGTGGCATCGTCGCGGTGAGCGCGGCCAGGTCGATGTCGAAAAAATTGAACTTTTCCGGAAAGCAGAAATACTCGGCCAGCAGCCGATACGCGGCGTGCGAACGCGCGGGAAAGTCGATCAGTGACTCATTGTCGTCAAAGCCCGCGCTGCGCACCGGAATCGCGGGCAATTGGACCCAGCGTCCGCAACCGTCGGCCTCGGCGTAAGCCGCCAGGGTACGCATGAAGAGCGCGTCACGCAGCGCAGCGCAGAACGAAGGCTCGCCGTCGATGAACACCCGAAGCTGCGACATGCCCAGTTGTGACAGGGCGAGCTGTTCAGTGCAGGCGATGGTCAGGCTCACGCTCGAAGTTGCCCCGGCCGGCGCCTGGATCGCTTCGGGCGTGTCGATGATCGGCGCGAATGATGCATCAGTGAGTGCGAGCGGCGCCACCGTAACCGGATACACGGTGCGGAAGATGCAGGCGGTGCCACGTACTGCCAGCGTATTCAGTTGTGTGCCGCGTGGAATGACGCCAGCCGCCGCCTGTTTGCTGGCCGGATCGCGCTCCATGCGCGCGATCGAGCACGAGGGGAACGGCCGCAGGTAGTGCGGATAGAGCACCTCGAACAGCGCTTCGGTGAATTCGGGGTAATCGTCGTCGAGCCGCTTCGCGATGCGCGCGTTGAGCAGCCCGAACGACTCGATCATGCGTTCGATATGCGGGTCTTCGCAGACCTCGCCACTGATCAGGAGGCGCCCCGCGATCTTGGGATAGCGCTCCGCAAACTCGCGCAGATCGTGGCGCAGGTAGCCCAGTTCCCGCTCGTAATACGGTAGGAGTTGCTCCACGCTCAGGCTCCCTCTGCCGCCGCCCGGGCCGCCCTGGTGATGCTGTAATGCAAGGTGGACGGGTGCAGCACGGCGTCGAACTGGACCGGCTCTTCCGAGGCCCTGGCCACCAGCATGGCGGAGATGGAAAAGGTGAGCCGGTTCACCGACTCCTCGCGCACTTCGAGCAAGGCGCGGACCTTGCGCAGCCGCGGCTCGTGCCGCGTGATGGCCTGCTCGATGCAGCTGCAGATGTAGGCGCGGTCGGCCGGACTGGACAGGGAGCGGGCCGCGAAATCCGTCAGCCCGTAGGTGATGATCGAATCGCTGCACTCCGGGTAGCCGTTGAGCAGATCTTCCGGCAGTGCCGAGCGCGTGTTCAGCAGCGCCTCGAGGTCGCGCGCGACAGCTTCCTTCAGGTCTTCGACCGACAGGCGCGACACGCTGCCCCCGCCGGCACCACGGACCGGCACGCCCAGCAGGCGGTCGAACAATCCAGGCGTGTACCCCTTCATTGGCACCTCTCCTCGCTGACACAAGCTCGCATCTTTGCACAGCCTTACGCAAAAAAACAGGCAGTGCGGCCGGGGTGCACACTCACTTTGACCGACCGCAACAATGGCCATTGTTGGTGTGCAAAAGGCACGGCGGAAACGTTATGGTTCGAATCTGACGCTCAATCAACAAATAGAAAAAACAAGACAGGAGGGCCGGCAAAATGACCTGCAAAGTACTCTGGGGCGAGGGCCTGTTGTTGCGGCCCCAGCACTTCCAGCGCCAGGACCAGTATCACGAGCACCGGCTGCACAAGAGCATCAGCACGATCAATCCGTATGCTTGGGGCGTCGAGCAGTTGAAGGTGGACCGCGATGCGCTCGCCAGCAACGTGCTCCGAGTGCTCCAGCTGTCGTTGCGCTTCCAGGACGGCGAGCTGGTCGAAGCACCCGAGGCGGACGACCTGCCCGAGTCGGTGGACCTCGCACTGCTGCCGCCGCAACATCAAACTGTCACCTTCTACGCCGCCCTGCCCGGCCTGAAACCGTTCAGCGGAAATTTCGCCCAGCCGGGGCAACCATCGAACGCAATGCGCTTTGTGCAGGCAAGCGAGGAAACGCCGGACTTGTACACGCAAGCTGCATCCATTCACCTGGCTTACCTCAAACGTGCCATACGGCTGGTATCCGAATTCGAACCGCGCGATTCCTACACTTGCTTTCCGTTGCTCCGGCTGCGGCGTGCGGCGTCCGGCGGGTTTGAGCTCGACGGCGCCTTCGTGCCACCTTGCGTGTCCATTGGTGCGGCCCAACCGCTGTTCCTGCAGCTGCGCCGCCTGCTCGACGCGCTGCAGGCCAAGGTCAGCGCGCTGTACGGGCACCAGCGCGAGCCCAGCCGCAACGTCATCGAATTCCGTTCGGGCGACATGTCCTCGTTCTGGCTGCTGCATACGGCCAGCGCCGCCTGTGCCCGGCTGAGGCATTACGTCAACCAGCCGGCGATGCATCCGGAGCGGCTGTTTGAGCAGCTGCTTGGCATTGCCGGGGAGCTGATGACGTTCTCGAAGAGCTGGCAACTATCCGATCTGCCGGCCTACCAGCATGCTGATCCTGGCGCATCGTTCACCAAGCTGCACCTGATCATCCGCGAACTGCTGGACACGGTGATCTCGTCCAAATACTTCGCGATCGTGCTGGCCGAGACGCGGCCGTCCTACCACCTGGGCAAGCTCGATTCCGGAAAGATCGACGAAAAGACAGCGTTCTACATCGCCGTGTCGGCCGACATGCCGGCACTGGAACTGGTGGAAGCAGTGCCGCGCCGGTTCAAGGTCGGCGCACCGGACGACGTCGAAAAGTGCGTGCTCTCCGCCCTGCCCGGCGTGCGCCTGCAATATGCGCCGCAGTTGCCCGCCGCAGTACCCGTTCGGCCAGACACCAGCTACTTCCTGCTCGACACCAAAGGCCAGATGTACGAGCGCATGCTGCAGGCGCAGTCGATCTCGATCTATGTGCCGTCCGGGATCAAGGAACTGAAGCTGGAACTGCTGGCTGTTCTTTCTTGATCTGCCGGGGGAATTCGGATGGACCTGAGAGCCCTGAACGAGGTGTACGGGATTTTTACCGAAGCGAATCGGCCAATTCGTTTGCGCATGTCGCAAGAGCGGCAAGTGCTCGACGACGTCTTGCTGGTGAAACGCGTGACCGGGAACGAAAAGCTGTGCGGCGGACTGGAATACCGGCTCCTGTGCGTGTCGCCGCGCGCCGATCTCCCGCTGAAGGACTTCATCGCACTACCCGTTGAACTCCAGTTTGTGACGGATCGCGGCGAACTACGCGCGGTCTGTGGCATTGTGGCGCAGGCCGCAGCCGGCCAAAGCGATGGGGGCTTGGCGACCTACGAACTGGTGGTACGCGATGCGCTGGCGCTGATGGAACTGCGCACCAATACCCGCGTCTTCCGCAATCAAAATGAACTCGACATTACCGAGGTCATTCTGAACGAGTGGCGCAAAAAAAATCCTGTGCTGGCCAGATCCTTCGAGGTGGATTGGTCTTTGATCGCTGGCACGTATCCAGCGCGCGGCTTTACGCTGCAGCACAACGAGTCCGATGCTGCCTTTCTCTGCCGTTTGTGGAAACGGCGGGGCATCGCCTGGTTCATCCGGCCCGGGCAAGCCAGCCAATTGCAAAGCAAGGACATACCCGGGCATGCCCTGGTGCTTTTCGACGACGCCTCAAGATTGCAGCGAAATGCGGCCGGCACCGTGCGCTATCACCGCGACGACGGCACCGAGCAACGAGACACCATCACCAAGTGGAGTCCTGTACGTACACTGAAACCCGGCTGCGTCAACCGCCAAAGCTGGGATTACATGCATGCCCGGCCCATGACAAGCCAGGCGTCCTCTCTTGTTGACCAGGGAATCACGGGCAACCAGTTCGCATTCAGTCTGGATGACTATCTGGTGGACGTACCCCACGCCGGCGACAACGGGGACGATTACCGGAAACTCGGCGAATTGCGCATGCAGCGTCACGAGTACGAATCCAAGTGCTTTTACGGTGAAGGCAGCGTGCGCGCGTTGTGCGTGGGACAGTGGGTTGCCCTCTCCGGGCACCACGAGATCGACACCCATCCCGAGGACGAGCGCCAGTTCGTCGTCACACGGCTCGAGGTAGATGCGGAAAACAACCTGCCCAAAACCGTTGATGACAAGATCAAGCGGCTGTTTGCGCTGAACAGGTGGGATGACAAGCAGTCCGGTAACGCGCTGCAGCAGGCAAGCGAAGAACGCGGCATGCGCTATACCAATCGCTTTGCGTGCGTTCGCCGCGGCATCCCGATCGTTCCTGCATTCGATCCCCGTGTTGACTTGCCCCGCCCGCAGCTGCAAAGCGCGATCGTGGTCGGACCGGCTGGCGAAGAAGTACATTGCGACGAATATGGCCGCATCAAGGTGCGCTTTCTGGGCACCCGGCCAGAAGATCACAGCCACGCACAGGGAGCGGGCGCCAGCGACAGCGACCGCGACTCCGCCTGGGTGCGTGTCGCCAGCAACTGGGCCAGCAGTCAGTGGGGTGCGATTACCCTGCCCCGCGTAGGCGACGAAGTCATTGTCGATTTCCTGGGCGGCGATCCGGACAAGCCAATCATCGTGGCAGGGGTCTATGGCGGCGCCGCTCGCCCGCCTTCGTTCAGCCACATCGGAACACTGCCTGGAAACAAGTACCTCGCCGGCATCAAGAGCAAGGAAATACAAGGTACGCGCTACAACCAGCTTCGACTGGACGACACGCCCGGGCAGATCAACGCGCAGCTGTCTTCGGAGCACGGCCATAGCGAACTGAATCTTGGCTGGCTCACCCACCCGCGGCGCGACGGCCAGGGCGATCCACGCGGCGAAGGTGCCGAGCTGCGCAGCGACCAGGCTGTTGTGGTTCGGGGCGCGCAAGGCGTTCTGATCAGTGCTGCGGCTCGGCAAGCCGCCAGCGGCAAACAACTCGATCGTGCGGAACTGATCGGGTTGGCGGAGGCCCTGCAAGGTGTGCAGCAGCAATTGGCCCAACTGGCGGCAACGCACCACGCTGATGACACCGACGATAAGGAACTCAAGCAATTGATCGGTTACCTGAAGCAGTGGGAAGCCGGCAGCAATACCGAAAGCGGCGGCACAGGTATCGGCGGCCAACCGATTGTCGCGCTGTCCGCGCCTGCCGGCGCCGCAATCGCCAGCCAGGACAACATCGCGATCGGCGCGCAGACCCATGTCGATATGGTCAGCATTGGCAATACGCAGCTGTCGGTTGGCAGAAGACTGCTTGCGCGCGCTGGCGAAAGCATCAGCCTGTTTGCGCACCGGCTCGGCATCAAACTGGTCGCGGCCAGCGGGAAGGTGGAGATGCAGGCGCATAGCGACGATATCGAGCTGACCTCCGCGAAAAAGATTGTGCTGACCGCCAACGACGAAATAGTGCTGCAGGCGCCGAAGGTGCGTTTCGTTGCCAAGGGCGCCCAGGTGGACATTGGCGGTGGCGCGATCACGCAGCAAAGCAGCGGCGATCACACCATCAAGTCGGCAAAGTTTGCGCACGTTGGCCCAGGAAGCGGCAGCCCGCCGGGTGTGACGCTACCCAAGAGCGAGCTGGCTCACGATCAGCAGACCGTTCTGCGTTGGGTCGGAACGGACGAGCCCATGAAGAATCAGCGCTATCGCATCAAGACAGAGGATGGACGCACTTTCGAAGGGCGCACCGATGAAACTGGGCGAACCGAGCGCTTTAGGACGGAAATTCCTTTTGGTCACTACACAATTGAAGCACTTGACGATTGATACCTCCCATTGATTTCTCGCCCAATAGAATGACGACTCGCGAATATCCCCTGCCCGCGCAACAAAACCAAGGCGCCGCACGCAAAGCCGACGGCTTCGCGACACCCCAGCAGGACAAAAGGCCGCAATGCGCCAGGTTTCTTCCTACGCGCGTCCTGCCAATCATTTTCCTGCCCGGGATCATGGGATCGAACTTGCGCATGAGCGCGCAGCGACAAGAAGAGCTCCATCAAAGCGACAATATAGCGTGGAGGCCGGACATTCTCGGGCCAACGAACATAGGCAGTGCCTCGAATGACAGTGCTTCAACACGTCAGCTAAGGCTAGATCCGATGCAAACGACTGTGGACATTTACGATCCCACTGGTCCGTCCGATGTGAGTGGTGACGTGCGGCACTCGAACGTAACGCTCGCCAAGGGCTTCCAATCACCTACGTTAACGGATGACCCGTCGGCATTACCAAACGGTCATACCGCGGTTCAAAAGGCTAGCGCGAGAGGCTGGGGAGAGGTCTACTTCAAAAGCTACGGCGAGTTATTACAGCATCTCGAATCGCGGTTGAATAATACATTCTCCGATGGAAAGCTGCGGCCCGAGTGGCGCGATGTTGTCGGTGTCGATCCACACCTTTCTTGGAGGGCAGATCGCAGCCTGCCTCAACACCCGTTGACCGAGGACGACATTAGAAAGGTTGCTTCCGGCTGTTGGTTTGCAGTGTACGCCTTTGGCTACAATTGGCTCCAATCCAACGGTGACAGCGCAAAGATCGTCGCCCGTCGAATTAATCGATTGATGAACGATCTTAACCAGTCGGGGTATGAGTGCAATCAGGTGATCGTCGTCACCCACTCTATGGGCGGCCTGGTCGGGCGCGCATTGGTTCATCCCAAGTACGGCAACTTGCAGGACAAGGTTCTGGGGATCGTTCATGGAGTGATGCCTGCTATCGGCGCTCCGGCAGCATACAGGCGCATGAGGGCCGGGTTCGAGGACTACGGAATGATGTCCGGCGTCGAAGCAAGCATCGGAGCCAAAGTCGCGGGCAATTGCGGCGACGAGGTAACAGCAGTGTTGGCCAATGCTCAAGGGGGGCTTGAATTGCTACCCACGGAATCTTACGGAAATGGTTGGCTTCGTGTCAGGCATAACGGTCGAGATCTGGATGCTTGGCCGAAACAGGGCGATCCCTACAGTGAAATCTACAAGGTGGGCGGGAAGTGGTACTCCATGTTACAGGAAAAATGGATTAACCCTGCAGGGCTACCTCCTCATCGCGGCGGCGGAACACGCGCAAGGACCCATGAATACCTCGATAAGGCACAAAGCTTCCACCGCGAGATCGCCCACACGTTTCACCCCAACAGTTATGCACACTATGGCGCCGATCAAGCGCGGCCGAGCTACGGGGAAGTGGTGTGGGAAATCAACGACAATTGCGCTGACCCAACTGGTTGGCGAGATTGGCCAATTCTTAGCGACACTCTGCAAGGAAAGGTCGAGCTCGTCCGGTGGGATCTATTAGGTCGTAACGTCAAGACGTTCAAACCCATAACCGATTTTGAGGTACCTGACCCGATATGTGCCACTATCCTTCCCCCGTCGGCAATCGGCGATCAGACCGTTCCCGCCAAATCTGCCGATTACCAGCTTCAAAGTGGCTCTTTCAGGGGGATCTTTCGCCAGATCGGATATGAGCACCAGTCAAGCTACAAAAATCGTCGCGCCATCGATTCGACTCTATACAGCATCGTTCGCATTGCTCAGCAGGCCAGATGGAAATGCTGAAAGGAACCTTTATGGCCGCGTATAGACATCTTCGGATTATATCTGCCGCAGTGGCATTCTTTATTGCAACCGGCTGCGATCACACCCACAAGGAATGGAAGGCGCCGAACATGACCCCACTCACGCCACGCCTGCAGGCCCTGTTTCAAAAGACCAAGACTGTATGCTTTGGACGTTTCATGCTCGATGTGCCATCCTCAACGACCGTTGCATGGGGTGAGACTGATGTTTCGCTTGGGATAAGCATCTTTCCGAACGGCATCGATAAAGTACAAGACCTCTCAAGAAAGTTCATTGACGAGCTAAAGAGCGAGAAGGCGATTAATCACGGCGACGTGCCCTTGCTGTTATCAATTGACGACGTGGCTCAGCCGAGAGGCAGAATCATTGTTGGGTATGAGGATTTCCAGTCAATTAATGGACTTAAAATCAAGGGCTACTTCAGTTTGAACAATGATGGAGTTTTCATCGATGCGCGGCCGTTAAGAGAGGATCAAGACGAAACTGTAGCGCTCATGAAGAGTATCGCCCGGCGCCTGCAGACTCGCGCTGAAACCGATATCCCCACCGAGCCTGGGAACTGTATTGCACACGCCTTCTTGCCTGACGATCCCGCAGCCAAAGAGAAACCTGCGGAACTCATTCGTATCGGATTCCGGTTGAAAGAGTTTCCCGACACTCACCTGTCGATTTTTGTCGGACCGTCGAATCCCAACTATACGAAGAGCAACTCTCTTGAGTGGCGACTCGATCGGCTTGAGAAGAACCAAAAAGCCCAGGATCCCAACAATCCGCTGCTGAAGACCAAGATGCTTCGCAGAGGGCCACGTCAGATCCATGAATGGCTGAACGGCTTTGAAGCGCTGTCGCATTCCCCGGAACAGGCCGAAGTACACGGCATACACGATTTCGCGATGGACTTCAGGGGTGTACCGTCGGACCCGCTGAAGCCGTACGCCGAAATACAAATGCAGACAGGCGTTGCCGACAACCTCGCGGGGGCGATCAAGCCCAGCCTGACAGATGAAGAAGCCGTCGCAGTATGGGACAAAATCACCAGCACAATCCGGGTTCGACCGACAAGCGGAACGGCGGTAAAGACCCGCCAAGCTGACACGCCACCGCTCCGCCCACTCGGAGAACTCGCCGCAACCGGCCGCGTGTGCCCGCAAACAGGCTGGTGGCAGCCAAGCGAGCCAGACGGAACAGAAGGTGGCGCACGCCAGCATTTCCAGGCCGGACAACAGATGCCCCATGTGGTGTTAGCCGGCGAGCCCTCGATCTGGCAAAAGCTCAGGGGCGAACGGCCAAGTTACCGACGAGCGACGGTGTGGCAGCTTGTTGAATACGGCGAGGCCCCGCCGAAGCTCGCTCAAGTCGCCCCCAAAGACACCTCCTCAAACGACGCGCGCAATGGTTCCGCCGAAGGCGGTCACGACGAAGACTCAGCGAAAAAGGGATGAGCGATGCCTAATGTGATCCGTTTGGGCGACTCCACGTCGCATGGAGGCAAGGTCGTCAGCGTGACCGCGAACCATTTCACGGTTGATGGTATCGCTGTCGCACGCGTTGGCGATGTCTGCAGCTGTCCTATTCCCGGCCACGACAACTGCACAATTGTCGAGGGCGACCAGACCCACACCATTGACGGGATCGCCGTGGCCTATGACGGCCATAAAACGAGTTGTGGCGCGACACTGATAGCGACGATTCAAAACTTCAGCCGGCAATAGCCAAGAGCGAAGGCTCCTGGCACACGATGTTCACTTGTGCGCGGCGGGCAGCGGCTCCGTTGACGCCAGCGCTATCCTGCGCCGGATCCTGTCCAGCTGAGCGGCATCCCCAACGGCTTCTGCCCGCTTGGCCGCAACGCCAAGCCACGTCAGCAGCGGCCTCCGCCAGCCCTGCCCTGATGCCGCATCCACCGCGACGTTGATGCCCTCCGGCGCCAGCCGCTGTGCCTTGAACGCCGCCCCTGCTGCCACCAGCCGCGCGAGCGGATCCTTGACCTCCGCGATCTGGCCGCCGCGCACCACCGCCGCATGCTGCTCCGGCAACAACTCCGGTTTCAGGCCCTGCCAGCGCCCGTCGAGATAGGCCGCGTAGGCGTTTTGCGCGGCCGTCGCGTCCGCAGCCAGCGCAGCAAAGCCGGGGCAGCTTTCGAACACAAGGCTGGCAGCCTGCGCCGCGCAGCGCACCAGTTCAACCTGGGCCACTTCGTCGGCCCTGCCCGTACTGGACGCCGCCAGCCGCGCACGGCCAAACTCCGCATCGGCAACGCGCGTGTCGCCGGACAGATAGGCATCCGTAAACGCCCCAATCGCATCATGCGCGTTGGTCTGCCACGACGGCGGCACGGGTTTGCTGACACAACCGGCCAGCAGCAGCAAAGCCAAAAGTCGCATCTTCATCATGGCAGCTTGATCTCCGTTTCGTGTGCGAACGGCCACTTGCGGTTGATCTCGTCAACCAGCCGGTTCACCTTGCGCAGGCTGGCCTCGACTTCGCCGCGCAGCGGCCCCAGGTCGCTGGTGGCGCTGCGTGCATTGGCGGCCACGCCCTGCGCCTCCACCAGCACCGCATCCACTTTCTGCAGCGTGGTCCGCGCATCCAACAACACGCCGTTAAGCTGGCGGATCGCGCCTTGCGTGTCGTCCATCACGCCGTTTTTGCCGAACACGCGTTGGTCCGCCTTGGCGATCAACGCATTGACGCGGTCGAGCGTTTGCAGCATCTTCTTCGCTTCCGCATCACCACCAAGCGCGCTGCCAAGGATGCCGTAGCGCCCCGCCATGCGGCCGGTGACGGTATCCACGTTCGCCAGCGTGGTGTCGATGTGCGACCCGGGCGACGTCATGTTGACGAGATTCTCGAGCAGCTCGCGCGCACTCGCGACCATCCGCGGAATCTGTTCGCTCACGTCGCCGCGCAGCACCGCGCGCGTGGAGTTGGGCGGCAGTGGCGGGTCGGTGAGCACACCGCTGTAGGCGCGCAGCCGTGTCTCGCCCACCAGGCTGCGCTCCAGCGTGAACACGCTCGTCACGCGCAGCCACTTGGCGTCCTTGCGCGGCACGTCGATCAGGATCTGCACCTTGCCCTCCTTGGACAGCTCAACCTGCGTCACCCGCCCGATCGGAAAGCCGGCAAAGCTCAGGTCCATGCCAGGGGCCACGCCCTCGGAGTTGTCGGTCTCGAGGATCAGGCGCTGGGTCGGCTCGAACACGCCGCGCGCGTACATCACGTACAGCACAAAGGCGACGATCAGCGCGCCCATCAGCACGAGCAGGATCGCCGCCTTCGCTTCCACGTGGGCTGGTTCGTCGGGAGTGTGGTCGGTCATGATGGTTCGGGTCTTTCAGATGTATTTGATGGCCAGCGACCCTGCCTCGATCACCAGCAGCACGAACAGCAGCCGCAGCGCGCCGGGCTGCACGTTGGATGCAAGGCGGCGCGGATAGCGCTGCAATTCCAGAATCGCCGCCGTGGGCACCAGCGCGACGGCAAGGCCGAACAGGACGGTCTTGAGCGCAAAGCCGATGCTCACGATCGGGTCAAAGATGCGGCCGACCGTGCGCGTGTAGTCCGGCACGCCCCACGGCGACAGTCCGTACACGTTCAGGTAGGCGAGCAGCAGCACAATGGTCCCGCTGGTCATCGCCAGGCTCAGGACCGAAAAAGCGTTGGCAAGCACCTGCGGCACCAGGTCGCGCCGCAGCTGGCGCACCGCCTCTTCGCTGGCCACTTGCGTTGGCATGCCGGCGCGCGCCAAACCAAGGGCGGCGGCATCGAACGCCATGCTGGAACGAAGCGCGGCAAACATCGCCGCCGACAGCGGAATCAGTTCAAGCACCAGCACGCGCACCACCATCTCCAGCGCGAATTGAGAAAGGCCGTAGCTGCGCGCGGTGACGAGCACGATGCGAATGACGACCAGGCCGATCAGCGCGGTGAGCACCGTGAACCAGGGCAGCACCTTCCAGGTGCTGGCGTAGATGTAGCGCGACGTGGACAGGCGGTTGGCGCGGTTCCAGGTCGAGGGCGTGAACGACATCACCAGCGCGACGGCGCCCAGGTGGATCATGTACCACCAGCTGCGCAGGTAGCGCGCAATGCGCGCGCCGAGCAGGCGTGGGTTGGTGGTCAGGGTGGGTAATCGACGCATTGACAAATAATACATTTTTTTGGAGCAAGCCGGCCGGGAATCAGCGAAACCGGAACGGGCAGACGGCGAGTCAGCGGACGACGGCGCGCTGTCCTTTGCCCGGGCTGCTGTCGCGTGGACGACTACTTAGCATGGATTCCGGCTTGCGCCGGAACGACGGCTACGGGGGTGCGTAAATGCCGCCTCCTTATTGCCGCCGCGCCTCCCGCACACCCTGCACCTCGGCGATCGCCCCAAGCGCTTTTTGCAGCTGCCCGGTGGAGCCGATTTCGGCGGTAAAGACCATGCGCGCCTGCCCTTTCGAGCTTTGCGTGTTCACGCCGATCACGTTGATCTTCTCGCGCGAGAACACCTCCGAGATATCGCGCAGCAGGCCCTGGCGGTCACTGGCCATGATGAACAGGTCAACCGGGTACACGGTGTCCACGCCCGCCTCGCCCCACTCCGTCTGGATCACGCGCTCCGGATTCTTGGCGCGCATCTCCTGGAAGTTCTTGCAGCTGGTGCGGTGAATGGACACGCCCTTGCCGCGCGTGACAAAGCCAACGATCGGGTCCGGCGGCGCCGGCTTGCAGCAGCGGGCCAGCACGGTCATCAGCCCTTCGGTGCCGACCACCAGCACGCCCGACTTGGCGCCCTGCTCCACGCTCGACGAGCGGCTCTTGTTGACGACCGCCGTGTCCTCGACCACGGGCGCGGCTTCGGGCTGCTCGTGCAGCGCGGCCTCGACATGGCGCAGGCTGAACTTCTCCTTGCCCACTTCGATGAACAGGTCGTCCAGCTTGGCAAAGCCCAGCTTGTGCGCCAGCGCTTCCAGGTTGACCGCGGTCTTGCCCTCGCGCTGCAGCGACTTCTCGACCAGCGCCCGTCCCTGCGCCAGCGTCGCGGCCTGGTCGGCGGCATGGAACCACGCGCGGATCTTCGTGCGCGTGCGGTTGCTGGCCGCGTAGCCGGGGCTGAGCCAGTCGCGCGACGGGCCGGCGGTGCCGGGCGCGCCCTTGGCGGTGATGATCTCGCAGGTCTGCCCGTTCTTGAGCGGCGTATTGAGCGGCACCATCACGCCGTCGATCTTGGCGCCGCGGCAGCGGTGGCCGATCTCGCTGTGCAGGTGGTAGGCGAAGTCGATCGGCGTCGCGCCCACCGGCAGCTCGAGCACGCGCGCCTGCGGCGTGAGCACGAAGATGCGGTCGTCCAGCGTGGTCGCCTTGAGCTTTTCGACCCACTCGCGCTGCTGGTCCTCGTGCTCGGCCACGTTGTCGGCCACGTCGTTCTTCCACGCCAGTAGCTGGCGCAGCCACGCGATCTTCTCGTCGTACTTCTGGCTCTTGAAGTTGGAGCCGCCCTCTTCCTTGTAGCGCCAGTGCGCGGCGATGCCGTACTCGGCGAAGTTGTGCATCTCCTGGGTGCGGATCTGCACTTCCAGCGGCCGCCCGTCCTCGGCCGTCACCACCGTGTGCAGCGACTGGTAGCCGTTCGCCTTGGGCCGCGCGATATAGTCGTCGTACTCGCTCGGGATCGGGGTCCAGATGTTGTTCACGATGCTCAGCACCGTGTAGCAGGTCTTCACGTCCGCCACGATCACGCGGAACGCGCGCACGTCATACAGCTCGGAGAAATCGAGCTCCTTGCCGCGCATCTTCTTCCAGATGCTGTAGATGTGCTTGGGCCGTCCGGTCACCTCGGCCTTGATGCCGGCCGCCTTGAGCTCGCGCTCCAGCCGGTCGATCGAGCCCTGCACGAAGCCCTCGCGCGCCATGCGCTTCTCTTCGAGCATTTTGGCGATGCGCTTGTAGGTCTCGGGCTCGATGAAGCGGAATGCCAGGTCTTCCAGCTCCCACTTGAGCTGCCAGATACCCAGGCGGTTGGCGAGCGGCGCGTACAGGTCGAGCACCTCGCGCCCATAGGTGCGGGTGACCTCGTCGAAGCGCTTCTGCTCGGCGAAGTAGCGCAGCGAGGTCACGCACGAAGCCAGGCGCACCAGCACCACGCGCATGTCCGACGCCATCGCGAGCAGCATCTTGCGCACGGTCTCGACCTGCGCCACGGCCTGCTGCTGTGCGTTCTTGCCGCGCCCGACCGGCTGCTGGGCAGCGGTCAGGTCGCGCAGGCGGATCAGCTGGTGCACGCCCAGCACCAGGTCGGCCACTTCCAGGCCGAAGCGTTCGCCCAGCCCTTCCGCGACCTTCGGTTCCATCAGGGCCAGCTCGAACAGCAGGCCGGCGATGCGGCTCTCCGCATCGCTGCGCAGATAGGCGAGCGTGCCCGCCACGCCGAGCGAAAACTCGAACGCGTTCTGGCCGGTGGTGGCCAGGCGCTCGCCGTACGCATCGACGGCGTAGTCGAGCGCGGCGCGCACGCGTGCCTCGTCCTCGGGGCGCAAGCCCTGGACCAGCTGGGTTGTGGCGTCGCCTAGCGCGGCGATTGAAACCATCGTCGTGTCAGCGAAGTGCAGCGGTGACGACGATCTCCACCAGGCAGGCGGGGTTGGCCAGCTTGGCCTCGACGGTGGCGCGCGGCGGCGTGTGACCCTGGGCGACCCATTCGTCCCACACCGAATTCATGCCCGGGAAATTGGCCATGTCGGTGATGAAGATCTGGCACATCAGGATGCAGGTCTTGTCGCTGCCAGCCTCGTTGAGCAGGCGGTCGATATTGGCCAGCACCTCGCGCGTCTGGCCTTCGATACCTTGTGCGGTGTCGTCCGCGATTTGGCCGGCCAGGTACACGGTTTCGTTGTGGATGGCGATTTCGGACAGGCGTTTGCCCACGTGCAGTCGTTTGATTTCCATATTCTCTCGTTATACAGCGGCTTTTCAGCCAATTAAAAAATCTCGCGCAATGGCGATCTGGTCCTCGTTCATGAAGGTCGGCGCATGGCCCACCCCGGGAACCTCGACCAGCTTCGGCCTGGGGCCGCGCGCGGCCATCTGCTGCGCGGTCTCGCGCGACAGCAGGTCAGACAGTTCGCCCCGCACCAGCAGGGTCGGGCAGCGGATCGCGTCGTACGCGGCCCACAGCCCCGCTTCGCCGGCCTTGGCAACCTCGGGGGTGATGGCCTTGAACGGCTCGGCCAGCGCCAGGTCGTAGTGGCGCACCCAGCTGCCGTCCGGCGCCTGGCGCAGCACGTCACCGGCCAGCTTGTCCCACTGTTCGTCGCTGTGCGGGCCGAACGAACTGGACACCTCGCGCACGAAAGCGGCGCCGTGCGCAAAGCTCGGGAAGCGCAGGTCCTGGCCAATGTACTCGCCGATGCGCGCCAGCGCCACCGGGTCGAGCACCGGGCCGATATCGTTGAGCACGAGCTTACGCACCGGCGTGCCGTCGAGCGCCGCCAGCATCATGCCCATCAGGCCGCCCATCGAGGTGCCGAACCAATCGACGCTCTCGTCCGCGCTGCCGGCGGTAACGCGGACGATCAGGGTGACCATGTCGGCCACGTACTGGGCCACGGTGTAGTGCTGCGGGTCGCGCAGGCGGTCCGAGCGGCCGCGCCCGACCACGTCGGGGCAGACCACCCGATAATGGCCGCACAAGGCGCGCGCCAGGTGGTCAAAGTCGTCAGCCACGCGGGTGACGCCATGCACGCACACCAGCACGCGCGGGTTGGCCGGATCGCCCCACTCCTTGTAGGCCATGTGGTGCAGGCCTGCGGGCGAACTGCATAGCACGCTCTTGATCCTTGCTTCGCTCATGGCCTCCCCGATAACAAAATTTGTTCCTGCGCTGTTAGCAGCCCGATATTTTACCGGGCTTTTGCGATTAGAATTCTACCAATTCTGAAGCATCCCCCTGATCACACCATTCACAACAGAGGACAACATGAACTCCAAGATGTTAAGCGGTAAAACGGCTCTCGTCACTGGCTCGACCTCCGGCATTGGCCTGGGCATCGCGCGCTCGCTCGCGGCACAGGGCGCCAACATCGTGTTCAACGGGTTCGGCGACGCGCAGCAAATCGAGCAGCTGCGCACCGGCGTGGCCCAGGAGTTTGGGGTACAAACGGCTTACCACAACGCCGACATGTCCAAGCCGGCCGAGATCGAGGCCATGATCAAGTTCGCCGAAGAGAAGTTCGGCGGCGTGGACGTGCTGGTCAATAACGCCGGCATCCAGTACGTGGCCAACGTCGAGGATTTCCCGGTCGAGCGCTGGGATGCGATCATCGCGATCAACCTGTCCTCCACCTTCCACACCACCCGCTGCGCGCTGCCGGGCATGAAGAAGAAGAACTGGGGCCGCATCATCAACGTGGCCTCGGTGCACGGCCTGGTCGGCTCGGCCGGCAAATCGGCCTATGTCGCGGCCAAGCACGGCGTGGTCGGCCTGACCAAGGTCACCGCGCTGGAAAACGCCCACACCGGCATCACCTGCAACGCGATCTGCCCGGGCTGGGTGCTGACGCCGCTGGTGCAAAAGCAGGTGGACGACCGCGCCGCGCGCGACGGCGTCAGCAACGAGCAGGCTAAAAAGGCGCTGCTGTCGGAAAAACAGCCGTCCGGCGAGTTCGTCACGCCCGAAGAGCTGGGTGCGCTGGCCGTGTTCTTCTGCAGCCCGGCCGGCGACCAGGTGCGCGGCGTGGCCTGGAACATGGACGGCGGCTGGGTCGCGCAGTAAGACCAACCCGCGATCTCGTAGGGTGGGCAGATTCTGCCCACGCGTCGATACGCGCCTGGCGCGGCACCGCGCCGGCGGCACGACCACCGGCTGATCCCCGCACGCCGCCTGGCGTCATTACAGACGCCCACGTTGCCCTCCGTTATGATTACGCGATCATAACTATTACGGGAAGACAACGATGCGGACCTGGGCCAAGAAACTTGCGCTGACCACCCTCACCCTGCTGGCCTGCGCGGCGCACGCGGCCGACACCCATCCGGTGCTGCTGACGGCCGACCGTGTCTGGACCGGCGAAGGCGCGCCGCACCAGGGCTGGGCGGTGCTGGTGTCGCAAGGCCGCATCCAGGCCGTCGGCCCGGCGGACAAGGTGGCAGCCCCGGCTGACGCCGAGCGCATCAACCTGCCGGGCAAGACCCTGATCCCGGGCCTGATCGACCTGCATTCGCACGTCCTGCTGCACCCGTACAACGAAACCACCTGGGATGACCAGGTGATCAAGGAAGCGCCCGCCTACCGCGTCATGCTGGCGGCGCGCCACTCGGCCGACACGCTGCAGGCCGGCTTTACCACCCTGCGCGACCTGGGCACCGAAGGCGCCGGCTACGCCGACGTGGGCATCAAGCGCGCGATCGACGAAGGCGTGCTGCCCGGCCCGCGCTTGTTCGTGGCAACCAAGGCCATCGTCGCCACCGCCAGCTACGGACCTGCCGAGCGCAACTATCGCCCGGACATGGAGCTGCCCTACGGCGCCCAGGAAGCAACCGGCGTGGACGAGGCCGTCAAGGCGGTGCGCGAGCAATCCTCGCATGGCGCGGACTGGATCAAGTTCTACGCCGATTACCGCACCGGCATCGACGGCAGTACGCGCCCGACCTTCACGCTGGATGAAATGAAGGCGATGGTCGCAACCGCGCACAACACCGGCCGCAAGGTGGCGGCGCACGCCAGCAGCGACGAGGCGATCCGCATGGCAGTGCTGGCCGGCGTGGACACGATCGAGCACGGCTACGGCGCGTCCGAAGCCACCTTCAAGCTGATGGCCGAGCGCCACACCGCCTACGTGCCGACGCTGACCGCGCCGGAAGCCATCGGCGAGTATTTCCAGCACTACACCCGCGGCGGCGCGCCGACCGCCGGCATGCAGCAGGCGATGCATGCGTTCCAGCTGGCGCGCAAGCTGGGCGTGACAATCGGCAACGGCAGCGATGTCGGCGTGTTCTCGCACGGCACCAATGCGCGCGAGCTCGAATGGATGGTGCGGCTGGGCATGACGCCAACCGAGGCACTGCGCGCGGCCACGGTGGTGGCGGCGAACATCCTCGACAAGTCCAAGGATCTGGGTGCACTCAAGCAAGGTGCGCTGGCCGACGTGGTGGCCGTTGACGGCGACCCGACGGCCGACATCGCGGCGCTGCGCAAGGTTGGCTTTGTGATGAAGGGCGGAATGGTTTATCGTCGCCCGCAATAAATACCTTTCCCCTCTTTCAGCGTTCGCTGGACGCGTGGGCAGCAGAGCTGCCCACGCTACGTTAGCCACAGCACTCACCACGGTATTTTTTAGGCGCGCAATCGCGCGCTGGCAAACGGCGACGCGGCGTAGCATGACCCGTGCGGGTTTTCCACAATAGCCCGCCCTCTTCAATTCGGACATCATGCCGAGATCAACAATTCGCTTGAAGAGCTGTCATGAAAAAGCCTTTTTATAAAGTCCTTTATATCCAGGTGCTGTTCGCCATTATCGTTGGCGTGCTGCTGGGTGTATTCGACCCTGACCTTGCTACCAAGATGAAGCCATTGGGAGACGGCTTCGTCAAACTGATCAAGATGATCATCGCACCGGTCATCTTCTGTACCGTCGTCGCCGGCATCGCCGGGATGCAGGACATGAAAAAAGTCGGCCGCGTCGGCGGCAAGGCGCTGCTGTATTTCGAAGTCGTCTCGACCTTTGCGCTGGCCATCGGCCTGATCGTCGCGCACGTGATCCAACCGGGCGCCGGCTTCAACGTGGACCCGGCCACCCTGGACACCAAGGCCATCGCCGAGTACACCGCCAAGACCAAGTCGCTGTCCACCGTCGACTTCCTGATGAACATCATCCCGAACACCTTCGTGGACGCATTCGCCAAGGGTGACATCCTGCAGGTGCTGCTGATCTCGATCCTGTTCGGTTTTGCGCTGTCGATCCTGGGCGAGCGCGGCCGTCCGGTCACCAAGTTCATCGACGAGCTCTCGCATGCCATCTTCGGCGTGGTCGGCATCATCATGAAAGCCGCCCCGATCGGCGCGTTCGGCGCCATGGCCTTCACCATCGGCAAGTACGGCGTGGCCGCCCTGCTGCCGCTGGCCAAGCTGGTCGGCACCTTCTACCTGACCTCGGCGCTGTTCGTCATCATCGTGCTGGGCCTGATCGCGCGCTTCACCGGCTTCTCGATCTTCCGCTTCGTCTCCTACATCAAGGAAGAACTGCTGATCGTGCTGGGCACCAGCTCGTCGGAAAGCGCGCTGCCGGCGCTGATGCGCAAGATGGAAAAACTTGGCTGCTCGAAATCGGTCGTCGGCCTGGTTGTCCCGACCGGCTATTCGTTCAACCTGGACGGCACCAACATCTACATGACGATGGCCGCGCTGTTCATCGCACAGGCCACCAACACCGACCTGACGCTGGGCCAGCAACTGACCATCCTGGTTGTCGCCATGCTCACCTCGAAAGGCGCATCGGGCATCACCGGCGCCGGCTTCATCACGCTGGCGGCAACGCTGGCCGTCGTGCCGACCATCCCGGTGGCCGGCATGGCGCTGATCCTAGGCATCGACAAGTTCATGAGCGAATGCCGCGCGCTGACCAACTTCATCGGCAACGGCGTGGCCTCGATCGTGGTGTCGAAGTGGGAAAACGAGCTCGACCACGAGACGCTGCAGCGCGAGCTGAAGCACCCGAGCCATTTGGAGGAAGACAAGGAACTGTACCCGGAGCGCAAGAAAGCGGCCTGATCATTTCCCTGCCCATCTGAAAAGCGCCGGCCAGTCCGGCGCTTTTTTATTTCAGTCGGAAAATCGCGTCCACCGACAGCGCCATCGGGACCATGACGACGTTGACCAGGTTGTCGCGCCCGCTGCCTTGCGTCTGCGGCGCTTCCTTGCGGCGGAACCCGAAATCGGCGGCGACCAGACCCATCGCGTTGCCCAGGTTCCTGAGCGCGCCGGTGCTCAGTCCCGTCACCGGCCCCAGTTTGCGCCCCAGGCCGGCTGCCAGCGTCCCCGCCTTGCGGCTGGCGTCACGCACCGCGTCGGCGGCCAGGCCCGCTTCGATCTTTTCGCGCTCGCTCGTATCGAACGCGGTCGCGAAGCTGTCCAGGTTCTCCATCCCCAGCAGCCCGTTGGCCAGCGCTGCCCATTTGGCCAGGTCGTGCACGTCCAGGTGCACCACGCACTTGACCTCGACCACGGCCGGGCCGTCCCCGCGCTGGTTCTTGCGCAGCTCCTGCCGCACGTTGCGCACTTCCAGGCTTTCCTCCTCCAGCCCCTGCGCCTGGACCAGCGCGCGCACCTCGGCCACGCGTTGCTGCACCACCTTCAGCGCGACCGCCGGGTCCGCATCGGCCGCGATCACCTCGAAATCGATGGACCCCATATCCGGCTGTACGTACTGCTGGGCGGTGCCGGTGATGTGGATGAACGGGTAGTCGGGCAATTGCGACGCGGTGGCCGCGAGCGGTGCGAGCAGCAGGGTGGCCAGCGCCAAAACCTTCTTGAGCATGATGTCTCCTTTGGATGAGTTTTCTAGACAACCATGTCTAGCATAATCGCGACCGGCCGCGCTCGCAAGCAGCTGCTGTTCAAAATAGTTGTAGACGCGCCGTTCTAGTCACGCTACGCTAAAGCCGCGTACACGTAACGATCTTCCGACACCATGGCCAAGAAACCCGCCCTGCCAAAGCCGACCCCGGCCGAACTCGATCTTCTGCAAACCCTGTGGCCGCTCGGCTCGGCCACCGTGCGCCAGGTCCATGAAGCGATGCTCCATGACCGGCCGGACGTCACCTACGCCACCGTGCTGCGCCTCATGCAGATCATGCACGGCAAGGGCCTGCTGATCCGCGACGAGGCGGGCCGCTCGCACGTGTATGCGCCCGCCTACACCCAGGATTCGCTGCAAACGAACCTGCTCAAGGACCTGATGCAGCGCGCCTTCTCGGGCTCGGCCAAGGCGCTGGTGCTCGCCGCGCTCAAGACCGGCATCTCGAAGAAGGAACGCGAAGAGATCGAACACCTGCTCAAGGACGAGAAGCAATGACGCCGGCCGCCTACCAGCTGCTGTCGGCAACCGGGTGGACGCTGATCCATTTCGTCTGGCAGGGCACGCTGCTCGCCTGCCTGACCGGCATCGCGCTCACGGCGCTGCGCAACGCGCGGCCGCAACTGCGGTATCTGGCCGCGTGTGCGGGCCTGCTGGGCTGCGTGCTGTGGCCCGCGATCGGGCTGGCGCTGCGCGTGACGGCTCCCGCGCCCGGGGGCACGGTCCAGCTGTACGCGGCGGGCGCGGGCATTGCGGCAGCACTGTCCTCCACCACCGGCTTGCTGGACTACCTGCAGTCGCACCTGCCGTGGCTCGTTGGCGCCTGGGCTTGCTGTGTCGGCGCCCTCACCTTGCGCATGGCGCTTGGCCTGGCCTGGATCGGCCGTGCGAGCGCGCGCTGCGGCACTGACGCGGCCTTGCAAGTGCGTCTGTCGCTGCTGGCGGAACGCATGGGGATCGGGCGGCAGGTCCGCTTGCGCATCGTGGACCACCTCGCCAGCCCCATTACCGCCGGCTGGTGGCGTCCGGTGGTGCTGGTGCCGGCCTCGCTCGTTTCCGGCATGCCGCCGGACCTGCTCGAAGCGCTGCTCGCCCACGAACTGGGGCACGTCAAGCGGCTCGATTACCTCGTCAACCTGGGCCAGAACGTGGCCGAGATCCTGCTGTTCTACCACCCGGCGGTCTGGTGGATTTCCGGCCGCATCCGCGCCGAGCGCGAGCAAATTGCCGATGCACTTGCTGCTGACGTGATCGGCGAGCCGCGCCGACTGGCGCGCGCACTTTCCGAGCTCGAGCGCGTCCAGTTCTCGTCGTGCGCATTGGCGCAAGCGGCGAGCGGCGGCGATCTCGTTGACCGGATCAGGCGGCTGGTGAGTCCCGATCGCCATGCCCTGAGCTGGAAGGCGGCGATCCCGGTGCTGGGACTGACAGCAGCGTTTGCCGTCGTCTATTCGAACGCAGCCGCGTTGCCCCGGCACGCGCCGGCGCACTTGCACACCCGGGCGCTCGCGGATTTTCGTTCCTGCGCCAAGCCGCATTACCCGAAGGCCGACCTGGCAGCCGGCAATCGCGGCACCGTGACCCTGCAGTTCCTCGTCTCCGCCGATGGCAAGCCAGTCGAGTCGCGGGTGCTGCGGTCAAGCGGCTACCCCGGTCTTGACGAGGCGGCGCGCACTGCCCTGGACAAGTGCAGCTTCAAGCCTGCCACCGTTGACGGCGAGCCAGTGCAGGAGTGGATGCGCCTGCAGTACGTGTGGACCTTGGATTAGCGACGTAAGCCCGCCGAACCCTGAACGCCGGCACGACCGGCGTTTTTTGGGCGCCATCCTAGACTTCTGTGTCTAATTCGCGACGAATTGCATCGAATTATTCTAGACAACATTGTCTAGAACGACTAGTCTAGCTCTGGCCCGAGCCGGGCCCCGGCTCCGCCTCCCTCGACCAAACAAGGAGACACCATGACAGGCAGCAGCCTTTCGCCCTACCGCAAGCTCCGGATTGTCGCCACCGCGCTGGCAACCGCAATCCTCGGCGCATGCGCACAAACCCCGCGCACCGCTCCCGACGATGGCGCAACGAAAGCAGTCGTCCTGTTCCAGTCCTGCGCCAAGCCGGACTGGCCCGACGAGGACTTTCGCGCCGGCCACGACGGCACCGTCACCATCGACTTTCTGGTCGGCGCCGACGGCAAGGCCAGGCAAGCGAAGATTTTGAAATCGAGCGGCTACCCGGCCATGGACGAAGCGGCGCGCGACGGGATCCTCAAATGCCAGTTCAAGCCAGCCACCGTGGACGGAACACCGGTCGAGCGCTGGACGCAGGTGCAGTACGTGTGGTCGCACAGCTGAACATGTGGTGCGGTTTCCGCCGCTACGGGAGCCGCAGTTTTGGTTGTTTGCTCGTCAACAGTCGGTTAAGCTTGCCGGCTGACCAACAGATCCTGCCCCGATGTTTTTCAAACCTACCCATTTGGCATTCGCCGCATCTGTTCTCGTTCCCCACGCCTTGATGGCGCAAACGACGACGCCGGCCACGGCGCTCAGCAGCGAGCAAAAAGACGACAAGGAAAAGGCCAAGGAAAAGCCGATTCAAAGCGTCGAGGTGAAAGGCTCGGCAAGCAATTACGATCCGCGCCGCGACGACACCGCGAGCAAAACGGTGCTGAACCACGAGGAGCTGACGAAGTACGGCGACAGCAATGTCTATGAGGTCCTCAAGCGCGCCCCGGGCGTGACCGTGACGGGCAACGTGATTCGCATGCGCGGGCTGGGCGCGGGCTATACGCAAATCCTCGTGAACGGCGACCGCCCGCCTCCGGGCTTTTCGCTGGATAACCTGGATCCCGACCAGATCGAGCGCATCGAGATCATGCGCGCGGCCACCGCCGAATTTTCGATGCAGGCGATCGCCGGGACGATCAACATCGTGCTGCGCAAGATGGTATCCAAGCCGCAGCGCGACCTGCGCATCGGCATCATGAATTCGCCACAGAGCAAGTTCGAAACGGTGGGAGGCACCTGGGCGGAAAAGCGCGGGAACGCGTCCTGGTTCCTCAACGGCTCGCTGTTCGCCAACCGCAACCTGATCGACAGCACCAGCGCGGACGAATTTACCCTGCCCTCCGGCGAGGTGCGCCAACTGCGCGAATCGCGCTTTCGTGGCACCGGCTCCAGCCGTGGCCTGGCGCTGTTCCCGCGCCTGTCATGGAAGTTCGACAGCGGCGACGAACTGAACCTGCAGGCCGGCGGCCAAACCTTCCGTTCCCGCTGGAACAGCAGCTGGCAGACCCGGAACCTGGTCGGCAGCTTCCCTGCGCCCGAATGGATGGAAGGAAACGACCACACCCCGGGCAGCCAGCGCATGCTACGCGGCGAAATCAACTGGATCGCCAAGCGCGCGGGCGGCAAGCTCGACCTGGCGCTCTCCGTCGAGCGCGGCCGGAACGACAACGACTCCGATACCCTGCGCTACACCGAAGGCCGGGCCCTGCGCCTGGATCGCGACTGGAACACGATCAACCGCACCAGCCGCTATTCCTTGCGCGGCAAGTTCACCCGTTCGCTGTTTGACGGGCACGCGCTGGCCACCGGCATGGACGCCAGCGTGCAAAAGAGCGATGAAACGCGCGACCGCCGCGAGCAGCTGGCGGACGCCCCGGTGGTCCACTTCGTCGAATATTTCCAGCCGCGTATCAGCCGGCTCGCCGGCTTCGTGCAGGACGAATGGAATGTGACGAAGCAGTGGTCGGTGTACCTGGGCACGCGCTGGGAGGGCGTGCAGACGGACAGCGAAGGCACGGGACTGGTCGCAACGACATCGCGCAACCACGTGCTCAGCCCCGTCGCGCAGACGCTGTACAAGTTCCCGGGTGCGAGCGGCCGCCAGCTGCGGCTGGCCCTGACCCGCACCTACAAGGCCCCCACCACCAACGAGCTGACGGCGCGGCGCTTCGAGTCCGCCACCAATACCCGGTTCAGCCCCGATTCCGGCGGCAACCCCAACTTGCGGCCGGAGCTGGCCACCGGCATCGACCTGGGCTATGAACACTTCTGGGCGCCGGGCGCGCTGTTCTCGGTCAACGCGTCGCGGCGCGCCATTACCGACTACATCCGCACGCGGCTGGACCTGGACGCTTCGGGCCGCTGGGTCTACCAGCCCGTGAACGACGGCACCGCACAGGTGCGCTCGCTCGAGACCGAGCTGAAGCTGCCGCTCAGGCTGCTCAATCCCGGGCTCAATGGCCTGGACGTGCGCGCCAGCGCCAGCCGCAACTGGTCGCGCGTGGCCGCCGTGCCCGGCCCCAACAACCGGCTCGACGCGCAAACGCCGTTGTCGGCAACGGTCGGCTTCGATTATCGAAAAGGCGGCCTGAGCTTTGGTTCAAGCCTGGCTTACCAAAAGAATGGCTGGGTCCGGATTTCGGAAGCACAAAGCCAGCGCCAGCAAGCGCGCCGCGACCTCGACGCCTATTTGTTGTGGAAGCTCGACGCACGCTACCAGTTGCGCCTGTCGCTGGCGAACTTGCTACGTGTGGACAACACGTCGGACCGCCGCTATCTGGATACGGAGGGTTTATCGCGCCAGACCAGTTTCCAGCCCGGCGTGATGCGCGCTGGCCTGAGCCTGGAAATGAAACTCTGAAGCAAAAAAAGCTCTGTCGGTGTTAAGTGTGGACGTAAGCACGTCGTCCCCGCGGAGGCGGGGACCCATGCTGAACATCGGCCTCACGCTGCCCATGCAAAAGCCGCACGGATGCACACTCAGCATGGGTTCCCGCCTCCGCGGGAACGACGTCCAAACTTAACGCGTACCGCGCCAAAAAAAACCGCACCGGCGAGTAGCCCGGTGCGGCTCTTTGATGCCGGCTGCTGCCGGTCAGACAGCGAAGTGCAGCTCGCAGCCGGTCTTTTCCGCAATCTCTTCCTTGCTCACGCCCGGCGCCAGCTCGACCACTTTCAGGCCGTGGGCGGTCACGTCCATCACGCACAGGTCGGTGATGATGCGGTCCACCACGCCCACGCCGGTCAGCGGCAGGTCGCACTTCTCCAGGATCTTGTGCGAGGTCGAGCCGTCCTTGGCGGTGGCGACATGCTCCATCACCACGACTACGCGCTTGACGCCGGCCACCAGGTCCATCGCGCCGCCCATGCCCTTGACCATCTTGCCCGGAATCATCCAGTTGGCCAGGTCGCCGCGCTCGGACACCTGCATGGCGCCGAGGATGGCCAGGTTGATCTTGCCGCCGCGGATCATGCCGAACGAATCGGCCGAGCTGAAGTAGGCCGCGCCAGGCAGCGCCGTCACGGTCTGCTTGCCGGCGTTGATGAGGTCGGCGTCGATTTCGGCCTCGGTCGGGAACGGGCCAATGCCGAGCAGGCCGTTTTCGGACTGCAGGAACACTTCGATGCCGCTGGGGACGTAGTTGGCCACCAGGGTCGGCAGGCCGATGCCGAGGTTGACGTAGAAACCGTCTTGCAGTTCCTGGGCCGCGCGCGCGGCCATTTGATCACGAGTCCATGCCATGTTTGTCTCCGAAAGCTGATCTTAGTTGGAACGCACGGTGCGCTGTTCGATGCGCTTTTCCGGGTTCGGGTTGTGAACGATGCGGTGCACGAAGATGCTCGGGGTGTGCACCTGGTCCGGGTCGATCTCGCCGACCTCGACCAGCTTTTCGACTTCCACGATGCAGACCTTGCCTGCGGTGGCGACGTTCGGATTGAAGTTGCGCGCGGTCTTGCGGAACACCAGGTTGCCCGCCTTGTCGGCCATGTAGGCCTTGACCAGCGAGACATCCGGCACCAGCGAGTGTTCCATCACGTACATCTGGCCATCGAACTCGCGCACTTCCTTGCCTTCAGCGACAATGGTGCCGTAACCGGTCTTGGTGAAGAAGGCCGGAATGCCGGCGCCGCCGGCGCGCAGCTTTTCCGCCAGCGTGCCCTGCGGCGTGAATTCCAGCTCCAGTTCGCCGGCCAGGAACTGGCGTGCGAACTCCTTGTTCTCGCCAACATAGGACGAAATCATCTTCTTGATCTGACGCGTTTCGAGCAGCATGCCCAGGCCAAAGCCATCGACGCCGGCATTGTTGGAGATGGCGGTCAGGTCCTTGACGCCCGAGTCGCGCAGCGCAAGGATCAGCGCCTCCGGAATGCCGCACAGGCCGAAGCCGCCCACGGCGATGGTCTGGCCATCTTTGACGATACCGGCCAGCGCCGATGCCGCATCAGGATAAACTTTATTCATACCCGTCCCTTTAATAGTTAAGCAGAACGCTCTTTGTAACTGCAGAGTAGAATCTCAGCATAAAATACGCCCGTGCAAAGCACAATACCGTAGAAATACCGGCAACACGGCATTCGGAGACGACACGATTTGCATCAGATGAACGCATCATACGCCATTGATTACGAGCTGATTTTCCAGCACGCCCCAGTGGGCATGTGCATCTCGGTGAACCGTGTGATCCAGTCGTGCAACCACGCGCTGGCCGCCATGTTCGGCTACGACAAGGGCCAGCTGGACGGCCAGTCCTTCGCCGTGCTCTACCCCACCATGGACGAGTTCCTGCGCACGGGCGACCGCATCATCCCGATCATGAACGCGCGTGGCCGCTACTCGGACGAACGCATCATGCGGCGTGGCAATGGCGAGCTGTTCTGGTGCCATGTCACCGGCCGCGCGCTCAACCCGAGCGAGCCGCTGGGCGCGGGCGTGTGGACCTTCGAGGACGTGAGCGAAAAGCGCCCGGTGACGGCGGAGCTGACCCCGCGCGAGCGCGAGATCGCGGCCCTGCTGGTGGAAGGCAAGACCAGCAAGGTGATCGCGCGCGAGACCGACCTGTCGCCGCGCACGGTGGAAATGCATCGCGCCAAGCTGATGCGCAAGTTTGCCGCGTCCACATCATCCGAACTCGTGCACAAGCTGGTCGGCGTGACGCGCTGAACCCTGTCAACGCATGCGCGCCTGCGCGTCGCGGATGCTGTCGAGGATGATCGCTTCGAGCCGTTGTGCTGGCGTGCCCAGTTCCGCCGCCGAGCGGTGCAGCGCCAGCCCAATGGTGCCCAGCGCCGGCAACCCGGCATTGGCGCCCGCCTGAATGCGCAAGCCCGGCGCCAGCCCAAAGCCGGTCCTGACAGTGACACCTAGTCCCGCAGCAACCGCGGCCCAGACGCCGCCCAGGCTTGGACTGGTGAACGCCAGCCGCCATGCAATGCCGGCCCGGTCCAGCGCTTCGGTGGCCAGCTTGCGCAGCACGCATTGGCCATCGACGGCAACCAGCGGCAGCGGTTCGCGACCAGGCTGCCAGCGCAGCAATGAGGCATCGGACGGCCCGATCCACTGCAGTGCGTAGGAGCCAACCTCCTGCATGTGCGCGGTCGTGTCACCCGCATTCCACGCAAGGGCAAGGTCCAGTTCCCCTTTTTCGATACGCGCGATCAGGTCGGCGTTGCGGCCCACCCGCGCCTCGATGCGCACCGACGGGTGCGTGCGGGCGAAGCGCCCCAGCATCTCGGACAGCATGTGCTCGCCGAAATCCTCCTGCAAACCCAGCCTGACGGCGCCGGCCAGGTCGGCACTGCCCAGCGCCATCCATGCTTCGTCGTTCAACTCCAGCAAGCGCCGCGCGTAACTCAAGAGCAGTTCGCCGGCGTCGGTCAGCACCAGGCGGCGCCCGGCCTTGCGCGCGAGCGGCGTGCCGGCCTGTTCCTCCAGCTTCTTGAGCTGCGCACTGACCGCCGAGGTCGAACGGCCCAGCCGGTCCGCCGCCTTGGCAAAGCTGCCCAGCTCCATGCCAAGGCAAAAGGTGCGCATGGCGTCCAGGTCGAAGTTCACTCGCCTCATCTGATCGTCCGGTTATTCGGGATGGTCGATTCGAAATTATCCGATTTTCAGGATTATTTTCGAGTAATACCATTGCCCCGTCAATCACTAGCGCAGGAGGCATGATGAGTACAAACACAGAACAAGTGCAGCAGGCGATGGCCACGCTCGCGCCCAAGCTGGCGCAAGTCACCAACGACGTGCTGTTCGGCGATATCTGGGAGCGCGACGGCCTGTCCAAGCGCGACCGCAGCCTGGTAACCGTGGCCGCCCTGGTCGCGCTTTACCGGCTCGAACAGTTGCCCTTCCACCTGGAGCGCGCGCTCGAGAACGGCGTGACGCGCGACGAGCTGGCGGAGGCGATCACGCACCTCGCCTTCTATGCGGGATGGCCAACGGCCGCCAGCGCCGTCCAGCTGCTGCACAAGGCCTGCGCCGGCAAACCGGCCTGAGGGAGCGCGCCATGCCCTACGTTCGCATTTCCCTCCTGCGCGGCAAGTCCGACGACTACCTGGACCAGCTTTCGCGCAACGTGCACCGCGCCATGGTTGAGGCCTTCGACACGCCGCCGACGGATCGCTTCCAGGTCATCGAGCAATGCGCGCCGAACGAACTCATCTTCGACCGCCACTACCTGTGCGGTCCCCGTTCCGACGGCTTCGTCCTCATCTGCATCACCGCCGGCAAACCGCGGCCAGCCACAGCCAAGCAGGCCCTGTACCGCCGCCTGTGCGAATTGCTCGCGGCCGCGCCCGGCATCCGGCCTGAAGACGTGATGGTGGTCATCAACACGACGGCTGCCGAGGACTGGTCTTTCGGCAACGGCTTGGCAGCAAACCAACTTACCCAGCCATGATGGAGTCGCAATGATCTCAATGCAGTACAGCTTTGTCCTGCCGGCAGACTATGACATGTCGGTCATCGATCGCCGCATCGCGGAAAAAGGAAGCATGACGGACGGCTTCCCCGGCCTGGTGTTCAAGGCCTACCTGAGCGCGCGCAAGGGCGAGCGCGGCGCCAGCGACAATCGCTACGCCCCGTTTTATCTGTGGGACGGGCCGGCTGGCATGAACGACTTCCTGTCCGGCCCCGGCTTCGTTGCCCTCACCCAGTCGTTTGGGTGGCCTTCCGTCGCTACCTGGTCGGTATGGCATGCGGAACTTGCACCCGGCATCGAGCGTGCGCGCTTTGCCACGAGCGAGCGGCTTGCCATTGCCCCGCACACGGGGCTGGAGCAGCTGCGTGCCGCGGAAACGGCGCTCGCCCAATCCTGCGTCAGCGAGGCCAAGGCACTCGCGGCCGTCGCCGGGTACGAACCGACCACCTGGACACTGGTACGGTTCCGG
Organism: Massilia agilis; assembly: GCF_024756255.1. GTDB lineage: Bacteria > Pseudomonadota > Gammaproteobacteria > Burkholderiales > Burkholderiaceae_D > Telluria > Telluria agilis. The sequence goes on from NZ_JANUHB010000001.1 coordinate 369,922, forward strand.
CTTTGGGAGGAACTGCCGCTGGAACTGGCGAAAGGCGCGGCGGTCTACCGCGTCGGGCATGTCTCCCGCTAATATGCAGGATAAGCGCCAGGCTTACTGCGGCGGAGCAATCAGGCGGCAGGGAGCATGGCGCGCACCGCGTCCGGCACCGGCACGGACTTTTCGGCAGCAAAGTTCACCCACACCACCTTGGCGCCGCCTTGCGCGTACAGGTCGCCGGCCTTGCCATCCGGCCCCACCAGGCGGATCTCGTGCGTGACGTCGAAGCTGGAACGCCCCGGCGGGCCGACATAGGTCGTCACCTCGATTTCACCCGGATACTTCAGCTGCTTGATGAATGAGCATTGCGCGCTCACGATCACCGGTCCCTCGGTCACGCTGCCCGGGTCCGGCGTGCCGCCCGCCTCTTCCAGCCACGCGATGCGGGCCGATTCGATATAGCGGAAATACACCGTGTTGTTCACGTGCCCCATTGCATCCATGTCGCCCCAGCGGATGGGCATCCGCATGACGTGTACCTGCTTCTTGTTGCTCATGCTTTCTGTTTCTTTGCTTCCTATTGCGCCGTCATGCCGTCGTCCGCGGTGATGATCGCTCCGTTGATGAAATGGGTTTCTTCGGCCGCCAGCAAGAGCAGCAGCCCGTCGAGGTCTTCCGGCTTGCCCGGACGCTTCCTCGGCAGCATGTCGAGCAGCTTCTTGCCGTTGTCGGTGCCAAAGTATTCTTCGTTCAGCTCGGTGGAAATAAAGCCCGGGCAGATGGCGTTGACGTTGATGCCATACTTGCCCCACTCCACTGCCATGGCCTTGGTCATCTGCACCACGCCGGCCTTGCTCATGCAATACACGCCGATCTGGGGCAGCACCCGCAGGCCCGCGACCGAGGCAATGTTGACGATGCGGTGCTGCTTGCGGGTGTCGGCCTTGGCCCGCAGGATCATGCGCTTGGCCACCTGCTGCGCCACGAAGAAGGCGCCGCGCAGGTTGGTGTCCATGATGTAGCCGAAATCTTCCTCCGACACATCGATCAGCCGCTGGGTGGTGGAAACGCCCGAGTTGTTGATCAGGATATCGAGCGGACCGGCCTCGGTTTCGGCATGCGCGACCGCAGCCTTGATGCTGGCAAGATCGGTGACGTCGAGCGCCACGACGTGCGCCGCGCCGCCATCGGCCTCGATCTCGGCCCGCAGTTCCTTGAGGCGTTCGGTGTGCGGCGAGGCCAGCACGACCTGCGCGCCCGCGCCCGCGAGCGCCTTGGCAAAGCGTGCGCCCAATGCGCTGGAGGCGCCGGTAACCAGCGCGATCTTGCCTTCAAAATTTACTTCAATGCCCACGTGGTGGCTCCTGTTGCTGCTTAAGGATGTTCGGTTGGGAAGCCATCATCATTACACAAATTGCCAGAATTAGAGTCCAAGCTCTGATTATCCCCGTAAAATAACGGTCAAAGTTGCAATCCCCACTAAAAAGACGCACACTCGTGCTTAAATTTTTTAACTCTACAAGAAGATGACCGAGACCACCACCCTCGTTGAACAATTCGGACCGCGCGAAGCCATGGAGTATGACGTGGTGATCGTCGGCGGCGGTCCTGCCGGCCTGTCCGCCGCCATCCGCCTGAAACAACTGGCGCAAGAAAAGGGACAGGAAGTATCCGTCTGCGTGCTGGAAAAAGGCAGCGAAGTCGGCGCCCACATCCTGTCGGGCGCCGTCATGGACCCGCGTGCGATCACCGAGCTGATCCCGAACTGGCAGGAGCTGGGCGCTCCGCTGAACACCCCGGTCACCGAAGACCGCGTGCTGTTCCTGACCGAATCCAAGGCCTACCAGACGCCGGGCTTTGCCGTGCCGAAGTGCTTCGAGAACCACGGCAACTACATCGTCTCGCTGGCCAACGTGGTGCGCTGGCTGGGCCAGCAAGCCGAAGCGCTGGGCGTCGAGATCTTCCCGGGTTTCCCGGCGGCCGAAGTGCTGTACAACGATGACGGCTCGGTCAAGGGCGTTGCTACCGGCAACATGGGCGTGAACCGCGAAGGCGAGCCGACCGACGCGTTCCAGCTCGGCATGGAGTTGCACGCCAAGTACACGCTGTTCGCCGAAGGCGCGCGCGGGCACCTGGGCAAGCAGCTGATGACCAAGTTTGACCTGAACAAGGGCAAGGACCCGCAGACCTACGGCATCGGCATCAAGGAGCTGTGGGAGATCGACCCGGCCAAGCACAAGCCGGGCCTGGTGATCCACACGGCCGGCTGGCCGCTGGAGAACGACACCTACGGCGGCTCGTTCCTGTACCACCTCGAGAACAACCAGGTCGCGGTCGGCTTCGTGGTGGGCCTGGCCTACCAGAACCCCTACCTGTCGCCGTACGAGGAATTCCAGCGCTACAAGACGCACCCGGCGATCCGCACCTTCTTCGAAGGCGGCAAGCGCATTTCCTACGGCGCGCGCGCGATCACCGCGGGCGGCCTGCAATCGCTGCCCAAGCTGGTGTTCCCGGGCGGCGCGCTGATCGGTTGCGACGCCGGCTTCCTGAACACCTCGCGCATCAAGGGCAGCCATGCGGCGATCAAGAGCGGCATGCTGGCGGCAGACTCGGCGTTTGCAGCGCTGGGCGAAAACCGCCAGCACGACGAGCTGGCGAGCTACCCGGCCGCGTTCGAGCAGTCGTGGCTGCACGAAGAGCTGCACGTGGCACGCAACTTCAAGCCGTGGATGGCCAAGGGCCTGGTGGTCGGCTCGATCATGACCGGCATCGACCAGATCGTCTTCCGTGGCAAGGCGCCGTGGACGCTGCACCACCAGCACGCCGACCACGAGTGCCTCAAGCCCGCTTCCGAGTTCAAGCCGATCGTGTATCCCAAGCCGGACGGCAAGCTGACCTTCGACCGCCTGTCGTCGGTGTTCATCTCGAACACCAACCATGCCGAAGACCAGCCGGTGCACCTGACGCTCAAGAACAAGGACGTCCCGGTGGAAGTCAACCTGGCCCGCTTCGCAGGACCGGAGCAGCGCTACTGCCCGGCCGGCGTGTACGAGTTCGTCAAGACGGACGAAGGCAAGGGCCGCCTGCAGATCAATGCGCAGAACTGCGTGCACTGCAAGACCTGCGACATCAAGGACCCGACGCAGAACATCGTGTGGGTCACGCCGGAAGGCGGCGGCGGGCCGAACTACCCCAACATGTAAGGATCTTTAGCCGTCGTTCCGGCGCAGGCCGGAACCCATGCTGAGCGGAAGTTCACGCGGCCTATGGGTCCCGGCCTTCGCCGGGACGACGTTTTGGGGTTAACGCGCCCAACCTAGTGTTGCTGATGGGCCCGGTTCAGCCTTTGTTCGGCGTAGCGCTGCACCTGCTCGAACACCAGGCTCAGTACCCAGTAGATGCAAGCAGCCGCAATGTACAGCGGCAGCGGCTGGAAGGTGGTGGCGATCACTTCCTTGGTCGCCAGCATCAGCTCGGTCATGGTGATGACAGACACCAGCGAGGTATCCTTGATCAGGCTGATGAGGGTGTTGCTCATCGACGGCACCGCCACGCGCAGCGCCTGCGGCAGCACCACGTAGCGCAGCGCCTGGCCGTAGGTCAGGCCCAAGCTGTAGCTGGCGCGCCACTGGCCGACGCCGATGCTGCGGATGGCGCCGCGCAGGCTTTCGGACAGGTAGGCGCCGGCATTGAGCGACAGCGCCAGGATGCCGGCGGTGACCGGGGTGAATTCGATGCCCACGCTGGGCAAGCCATAGTAAATGACGAACAGCTGCACCAGCAGCGGTGTGCCGCGCATGGCGCTCACGTAGAGCGACGCCGGCCAGCGCAGCGGCGCCCACGGGGCGATCCGCATCACCGCGGTGGGAAAGCCGAGCACCAGGCCGCCCAGCATGGCGGCCACGGCAAACAGCAGGGTGTAGCCGGCGCCGGTCAGCATCACCGGCGCGGCTTCGCGCAGCAGCTCGAACAGATTCATCCGCCCGCCTTACTGCACCGGGCGGCTGGCATCGGTACCGAACCACTTCATCGAAATCTGCTTCAAGCTGCCGTCGGCGGTGGCCTCGGCGATGGCCTTGTTGAGGGCTGCCTTGAACTTGGGGTTCCCCTTCTGGAACGGGATGCCCATCTTCGACACCACGCCCACGCGGGTGCCGGCGCGGATCGGCAGGCGCGAGTTTTTCAGCAGGAAGGGCACCATCAGGCTGTCGTTCAGGGCGGCGTCGATGCGGCCGAAGGCCAGGTCCTGCAGGGTCTCGGGGGTGGCCGGGTAGCTCTTGACCTCCACGCCCGGGACGGTCTTGATCTGCTGCTCGAACACGGTGCCCTGCCCCACGCCGACCTTTTTGCCTTTCAGCTCCGCCAGGCTGGCGTAGTTGACGCGGTCATTGCTGCGCTGGACCAGCTGCGGACTGGAGTAGGTGTACGGCTCGGAGAAGTCGAAGGTTTCCTCGCGCTTGGGCGTGATGCCCACCTGGCTGATGATCACGTCGTACTTGCCGGTGGACAGGCCCGCCAGGATCGCGGACCACTCGGTACTGATGAACTCCGGCTTGAGCCCCATCTTTGCGGCCAGCACACGGGCCACCTCGACATCGTAGCCGCTCAGCTGGCCAGTCTTCTGGTCCTTGAAGTTGAACGGCGGGTAGGTGCCTTCCAGCGCGATGCGCAAGCTGCCGCGTGCCTTGACGGTATCGAGCAGGTCGGCGGCACTGGCCGGCAGGGCCAGCCCGGCGGCCAGCAGCAGGGCGCCAGCCTTGAGGGCATGGCGGCGGAGGGTGTTCAGGGAATCCTTGCGCATCACGGTCACCAAGTTTCTCCGGAAAAAGCTTGAGTACGCTTTTATAACCGAAAACCGCTTCCCGTGCGAAGCAAAAGTTCCGTCAATACAAGACGTTGCGGGTGCGCGTGCCGAACTTGTGCCCGCTGACGAGGGTCGTGCTCTCGACCAGGCTCGACAGGCCCATGATGAGCTGGACCAGCTTGTCGCTGGGCAGCACCCAGATCCGGCCCTTCGGCGCCTCGGCCGCGGTGGCGGCGATGATCAGGGGCGCAATCCATTCCGCGTCCGGCTCCACGTCCAGGATCACGGCGTCGGCGCCCGTCTGCATGACGACCTCGCCGCCGGGCGCGAGCGTGAAGCGCACGCCGTAGCCGGTCTCCTTGGGGCTGATCAGCTCCTGCATGGCCATGTTGTGCTCCTCGATCCACAGCTCGACGTCCTGCGGCGTCTCGAGGGGCGTCCACGGAACGGGGCGAAAGCGCGGCTTGTCGATCGGTGCAGTCATGGCGGTGCGGCTGGGAAATCTTGAAGCCGCGTATCGTACGGCATTTCGCGGCGCCCGGCCATCCTTCGCCGTCCGCCCGAACTTGGCGCTTGCCGGCTGGTCATAGCACTCAGGGAGGGAGATCGTCATGAAAGCGCAACAGCCTTACCAGCGGCGGCACGGCGGCTACGTGTCGGAGTTCGAACAATTCCTTGGCGGCTATGTCCACCAGCATCCGGCGGTCGAGAAGGACCAGCAGCACGGGTGGTACCTGCTGTGGGACAAGCACGTGGACCTGGACGAACTGGCCAAGGAGGAGCAGGACCGGGTGCCGTTGCCACCCTATTCTTACGAGTGATCCGTGGGTGGGCGGATTTGCCGCCCGCTCGGTTGAAAGCGCGGGCAGGTCAGGGCACGCTCCGCCACGACGCTCGTTCTGGTTGAACGCGTGGGCAGGAAGACCTGCCCACCCTACAGTGTCCAGATCCGGGCGCTGACGCTTGCACCGTCAACGATCAACTCGCCCAGCGCGATCGGCAGGCTGAAGCGCCGCCGCCCGGCGCTGCCGGGATTTACGTACAGCACGCCGTCGCGCTCGGCCTGCGCCGGTTTGTGCGAGTGCCCCGCCACCACTACCCGCACGCCTTCGGCCACCGGATCGATCGCCAGCTCCTTCAGGTCGTGGATCACGTACACGGCCACGTCCTCGAAGCGCACCAGCGCGGTCGCGGGCAGCGCGCGCGCCCACGGGGCCGTGTCGTTGCTGCCGCGCACCGTCGTCAGGGGCGCGATGGCCGCCAGCTGGGCCAGGATATCCGGAGCGCCGATGTCCCCGCCGTGGATGATGTGGTCGGCCCCGGCCAGAAAGCCGAGCGCTTCCGGCCGCAGCAGGCCGTGGGTGTCGGAAATCAGGCCGATGCGCAAGCGGCGCCCCTACAAGCGCCTGGTCGTGGCCATCTTGGCGGCCAGATAGATCGAATACAGGGCCGCCAGGCCCACCAGCGTGTACACCAGCCGGCTGCCGGCGCTGTCGGCGCCAAACACGCTGGCGACCACGTCGATGCCGGATATCCCGATCATGCCCCAGTTCAGCCCGCCAATGATCAAGAGGGCCATTGCAATATAGTCGAGCGCGGACATCACCGAGCCCCGCCCCTCGCGCAGCGACACGCGCCGTTCGGGCATCTGCCGCCGGTCGATGGTGGGTGCATTCATCGTTGCCATCACTGTCTCCTTTGCGAAAACGGCCGGCCGGCGCAAGGCCGGACCAAGCATGTGACAACGAATTATCGCCCAAGTTTTGGGCGCGTTCAGCCCTGCCAGGTGCGGTTCAGGCCCGTATCGGTGTGGATCCAGCCGCCCTTGGGACCGGAGCGGTAGTAAAACCCGACCCCGCCCTTGCGAAAGCTCCTGACCAGCCCGCCCAGCACTTCCTCGTTCAGGCTGGCGATGCGGATGTCCGCCGCCTTGCCCGACATGTGCAGCGACTGGCGCGCGGCCGGCACGCCCGATTCGATCAGGCGCTTGTTGGAGGCCGGGGTGCGGTAGCCGGACAGGATCTCGAGCGGCTGCTCCATGCCGTAGCGGGCGATGAAGGCTTGCGTGCCCCACAGCGTTTCAAGCAGCTTGGGGTCGATCGGGATGGTGGCCTTGCCGTTCACGTCGCGCAGCAGGTGGCACAGTTCCTGGTAGGCCGAGTCGATGATGTCGCCGTCCTTCCAGTACAGCACACGCGCCTTTTCGCCACTCTGCGGGCGGACCACCGTCAGCGTGCGCGGCTTGACCCAGAAGTCCAGGTCCAATAGCTGGGCGTCGAACAGGTCGGGCGGGGGCGCCATGCTGGTGGTGCCGGCCGGCTCTAGCGGCTGCGGCTGGGCGCGGGCAACGACCTTGGGCGATGCCTTATGGGCTGCGCTGGCGTTGGCGCAACCGATCAGAGGGACGGACAGGGCACCGAGCGCGGTCAGGCTGATGCCGTGCTGGAGGAATTCTCTGCGTGAAGCCATGGCGTACTCAACATTGCGAGGTTCGTACTATAACGCAATGGCTCAGCGGAAAAAAGGGAATGGCGGGATATCGGCGTGTTATTCGCCGCTGCAGTTGCAAAAACGCTTGCGGGCGGCGGGGTCACAGGCGCCATCGGTCTTCAGGCTCTTCCACATCAGGTCGCACTCCAGGCCGAAGCAGGCCTTTTCCTTGCCGGCGTTGGCGTAGCCGTGGCGCTCGAAGAAGGCGCTGGACGAGGCCGGGCTGTGCAGGTGCAGCTTGCTGATGTTCCAGCAGCGCGCCTGCTGCTCCAGCGCGCCCAGCAGCGCGCGGCCGACGCCGGCGCGCAGCGTGTCGGGCAGCACATAGCACAGGGCGACCTTGCCGGCCTGGGTCAACAGGCCCAGGCCCAGCAGCTGGCCGTCGCGCTCGGCCACGACTGCGTGGTTGCTGGGGGTGGAAAACCAAGTGGCAACGGTTTGCGGCGTTTTATTGCCGAGCCAGTTGTCGAGGATATCGGATTGGCCCAGGTGGTCCGGCGCGCAACCTTCGGCGATCGAGCGGCGCAGCAGCGCGCAGGCGGCTGGTGCGTCACTTAACAATGCTTGTCGAATTTCGATACCCATCTCTTCCAGCAAGAAAAAACAAAACCATGGACTTTCGGCGTAACCGATTGCGCGAACTATACACTGTAGTGCGAATGGCTGCTGTGAGCGCATGCATATCGGCCCACCTTCTAAGCATATGACAAAACTGTCGTTCCGTTCGGACCGGATTTTTCGGAACATGAATTGTTTCCACAGTTTTGATAGCGAGAACAATATGACGACCACTCCCCTCTCCTCCCTGCGCCGCGTGCTCCTTGGCCTGGCACTGGCCGCAGCGCTGCCCGTGTCGGCCAACGCAAAAGACGTCGAATTGCTGAATGTCTCGTACGACGTGGCGCGTGAACTGTACAAGGACATCAACCCGGCTTTCGTTGCCGAATACAAGAAAAAGACCGGCGAAAACGTCACCATCAAGCAGTCGCACGCGGCATCGAGCAAGCAGGCGCGCGCGGTGGCAGACGGCCTGGAGGCCTCGGTCGTGACGATGAACCAGGCCAACGACATCGACTTCCTGGCCGAGAAGGGCCTGGTGGCCAAGGACTGGGCCAAGAAGTTCCCGAACGACGCGGCGCCCTACTACTCGACCATGGTGTTCCTGGTGCGCAAGGGCAATCCGAAGGGCATCCATGACTGGGCCGACCTGGCCAAGCCGGGCGTACAGGTCGTGATCCCGAACCCGAAGACCGCCGGCAACGGCCGCTACACCTACCTTGCGGCCTGGGGCTCGGTCCTGAAGAAAGGCGGCAACGAGGCGCAGGCGCGTGACCTGGTCAAGCGCATCTTCAAGAACGTGCCGATCCTGGACGCCGGCGGCCGCGCCGCCACCACCACCTTCACCCAGCGCCAGATCGGCGACGCGCTGGTGACCTTCGAGAACGAGGTCAACCTGGTGCGCAAGGAATTCGGCGACAACTTCGAGGTCGTGTACCCGACCGTGTCGGTGTTGGCCGAGTCGCCAGTGGCCGTGGTGGACAAGGTCGTGGACCGCAAGGGCATCCGCAAGGAAGCGACCGACTACCTGAACTTCCTGTATTCGGAAACCGGCCAGACCATCGGCGCCCAGCACTTCCTGCGCGTGCGTAACGAAGCCGTGATGAAGAAATTTGCTGGCAACTACAAGCCGATCACCCTGTTCACCGTGCAGGACGTGTTCGGCGGCTGGCAAAAGGCCCAGAAGGTACACTTCGACGACGGCGGCGAATTCGACAAAATCTACCAGTCGAAATAAGCAAACTGCCGGTCCGACCGGCAAAAACCAGGCCCCGCCAGCATGCGGGGCCTTTTTTTGTTACATTTTTTAGCGAAGAGCTTGCTTTTTTCCCGTGCGCCATAGACATAGCGCATGCTTGGTGCTATCTTCCAACTTAAAGTAGTTTCTCAACAGACAGATGTATTTCACTGCCGACTATGGCAGTTTTATCCGTCACCCCCTTTTACCCGACTATGATGAAAAAACTGTTCGCCGCAGTACTGATGTCGTTCTCGGCTGCCGCCGCCGTGGCGGTGCCGTTCGGATCGCAATCGGTGCTTGTGGTGGAAGACGATACCGGCAAGGTCCTGCTCGAAAAGAATGCAGACCGCCTGATGCCGATCGCTTCCCTGACCAAGCTGATGACCGCGATGGTCGTGCTTGACGCCAAGCAGGACATGGACGAGCCGATCGAGATTGAGCAATCGGACGTGGACGTGATCAAGCACAGCACCTCGCGCGTGCCGGTGGGCGCGACCATTCCGCGCCGCGACGTGCTGCAGCTGGCGCTGATGTCGTCCGATAACCGCGCCGCCGCCTCGCTGGCCCGCACCTATCCGGGCGGCCCGGCGGCATTCAAGGCTGCGGTCAAGCGCAAGATCGCCGCGCTGGGCATGACCCAGACCGCGATCGAGGAGCCGACCGGCCTGAACCCGGCCAACCGCTCGACCGCGGAAGACCTGGTGAAGATGGCGCACGCCGCCTCGCGCTACCCGGAGATCACGCGCATCACCACCGATCCCAAGGACATCATCAACATCAAGGGCCGTGAGGTGGAGTACCACAACACCAACCGCCTGGTGGGCGCCAAGGGCTGGGACATCGGGCTGTCCAAGACCGGCTACACGCAGGAAGCGGGCCGCTGCCTGATCATGAAGGTCAAGGCCGCCGGCAAGAACGCGACCATGGTGCTGCTGAACGCGGGCGCCTCGTCGGTGCGCGTGCTCGATGCGCTCAACATCCGCCGCTACGTATTGGGCGACAACAGCTCGACCGCGTTTGCCGCGAACGCGCCGCGTGCAAAGGCCAGCGCCGGCGGTACGCGCCGCGTCAAGCATGTGAAGGCGCGCCGCCGTCATCGCTGATCGGCGTTGCCGCGCATGAGAAAGGCCAGCACCCGCTGGCCTTTTTTGATTGCTGGCTCTAACACGTCGTTCCCGCGCAGGCGGGAACCCATGCTGAAGCTCCCAGCACGCGGTCTATGGGGGGAATGATGCCGGTGGCATCATTCCCGCCTGCGCGGGAACGACGGCGCTTACGTTTCTTGGTCTTCTTAAGAACCCAGCAGCTCGCGCAGCCCGCTGGCCCGGTGCGTACGCCGCGCAATCGCCTGCGCCAGCCCCGCCCCTGCCGGCGTGATCAGGGTGAACTCGCTGCTCGCCCGCGTGATCCCGGTGTACACCAGCTCGCGCGCGACGATGCCGCCGCGGTCCTGCGGCAGCACCAGCACCGTGTGCCGGAACTCCGAGCCCTGCGATTTGTGCACCGTCATCGCATACGCCGTCTCCACGTCGCGCAGCCGGGTCGCAAGCACGCTGCGCACCTCGTCGCCCTCCAGGAAGTACACGCGCATCGAGCCCGCACGCTCCGGGTCCGCGAGCGTGATGCCGATGTCGCCGTTGAAGACGCGCGTGCCGTAGTCGTTGCGGGTGACCATGACCGGCCGGCCGGCATACCACTCGCCGCCGCGACGCACCAGCCCGGCCGCCTCCAGCCGCTCCTCGATGGCCGCATTCAGGCCCGCCACGCCCCACTCCCCTTCGCGCACCGCACACAGGATGCGAAATGCCTCGAAGGCCTGCAGCACCTTGCGCACCCAGGCTTGGTGCTCGCCATCCGGCCCCTTGGCCAGCAGCTCCAGGTAGCCCCGGTAGCCGCCAACGGCCAGCGCCACCGCCTGCTGCGGCTGGGCGTTCTCGATCCAGCGCACCGGGCCGGGCCCGGCGCGCAGCACGGCCTCGGCGCGCCCGGTGTCGCCCGCGTTCACCGCCAGTGCCAGCTGGCCGATCGGCCCGCCGAAGCGGCGGCTGTGGCGCAGCATCACGGTCTGCTGCGCGAGCGGGGCGCCCTCGCCCGTGTATTGCGCGGGAATCGCCTCGCCGCTGGCCGCTTCCACGTAGGCCTGCGTCGCGCGCGTGTAGTTGCCCGCCTGCGCGTTGTGGCACAGGTCGCCCAGCACCGCGCCCGCCTCCACCGACGCCAGCTGGTCCTTGTCGCCCAACAGGATCAGGGTCGCGCCCGCGGGCAGCGCGTCGAGCAGCGCGGCCATCATCTCGAGGTGGACCATGGACGCCTCGTCCACGATCAGCACGTCCACGTCCAGGGGGTTGCCGGCATGGTGGGCAAAGGCGCGGCTATCGGGACGCGCGCCGAGCAGGCTGTGAAGCGTGCGCGCTGCCCCCATGCGTTCGGCCAGCTCGCGCAGCGGCAGCTCGCCCTCGACGCGCGCGGCCAGGTCGCCCAGCGCCTTGTCGATTGATTGTTTCAGGCGCGCCGCCGCCTTGCCGGTCGGCGCGGCCAGCGCAATGCGGCGGCTGCCGGCGTCCTCGCCCGCCATTGCCAGCAGCAGGGCCAGCAGGCGCGCCACGGTGTACGTCTTGCCGGTGCCCGGACCGCCAGTGATCACGGCCACCGAACCGCGCAGGGCGATCGCGCAGGCCAGCTTCTGCCAGTCCGGTTTTTCGTCCGAGCGCGACGAGAACAGCACGTCGAGCCAGTGCCGCACCTGATCCTCGTCGACCGGGCGCGTTGCGAGCGCACGCGCGCGGATCGCCTTGGCCACCACCATCTCGTCTTTCCAGTAGCGGCGCAGGTACAGGCGTTCGCCGTCGAGCACCAGCGGCTGGCCGTAATCGAACTGGCCCGCCTGGCCGACCAGTTCACACGCAGCCAGCTCGGCGTGCCATGCCCTCGGGTTCTTCGGCAGCGGTCCGGCAGCCTGTGCCAGCGCCTGCCATTGGCCGTCGGGCCAGCCGAGCAGCTCGCCCGGCCCGGCCGCCAGGTCCGCCAGCGGCAGGCAGCTGTGGCCCTGTCCTTCCATCTCGGACAGCACCAGCGCGGCCAGCAACACCGCGGGCGAGGCCTCGCCAAGCGAGGCGATGAAGCGGGCAAAGGCGCCGGACAGGCGGCGCAGCTCGCCGGCCTCGGAAAGCCGCGTGGTTTCGAGCCAGAGCTTGTCGGCGCTCGTCATGCGGCCTCCTTGCCAAGCAGTCGGTCGATGCCATTTAGGAGTTCGAGATCCGGCTCCAGCAGGCAGCAGCCGCGCGTGGACGGGTTGGCGATCCCGCGCAGGAACAGGAACACGGCGCCGCCGAGCTGGTGCGCCGGCTCGTAGGCCGCGCCAAGCCGGGCCCGGAGCAGCCGGTGCAGGGCCAGCATGTAGATCGCGCCCTGGATGTCGTAGCGGTGGTCGGCCATTGCCCCCATCATCGCGCGCCGCGTGTACGCCGCGTCGCCCGGACCGAGCGCGTTGGATTTGTAGTCGAGCACCCAGTAGCGGCCCTGGTGTTCGAACACCAGGTCGGCAAAGCCCCTGAGCATGCCGTGCAGTTCGCGCTCCGGCAGGCGCGGCCGGTCGATGCCGGCCAAAAGGCGCTCGCGGCACAGGCGGTCCAGCTGGTCCACCGCCAGCCGGTCACTCGGGAACCAGAACTCCATTTCGGGCATCAGGGTATCAATCGCGGCAAGCGGGGCGCCCAGGGGCGGCAGCACGGTGCCGGCCACTTCGCGCAGCCAGGCGATGGCGTCGTCCTTGCGGTTGGCCCAGCCGGCACGCTCGCAGCGCTGCCCCAGCCTGGCGTCGAAATGCGGGTCGTGGATGCAGCCGAAGCCCTCCTGGGCCATCCACTCCAGCTGCTCGTGCAGGAAGTTGCCCGGAACCGAACCGCGCGGGAAGCGGTGCCACGGCACGTCTTCGATCGCCTGCGGCGCCGGCACTTCGCCGGCCGGTTCCTCGAGCAGGGTCTCGTCCTGTGCACGGGTGGGCGCGGCGCTGGCCTGGCGCGCCAGTGAGGTGAACGAACCGACCGTCCAGTCGCGCTCGAAGCGGGCGCGGTACACGGGGGCGTCGATCAGCTCCGGTTTTTCTTCCACCCGGTTCAGCACGGTGCAGCCCTGCGCCGCTTCCAGCGTGTGCAGTTCGATCGAGGACAGGCCCGCGCGCAGGTGTTCGAAGCGTGCGCGCAAGTCGCCCGGTGCGATCGGGTCGCCGCCGGTGAGCAGGTAGCCCAGCGCGGATTCGTGCAGCCGGTTCTGGCCCTTCTTGCGGCTGGCCAGCGCGGCCACGCCCAGCCACAGGAAATGGCTGGCGCGGGTGAGCGCCACGTACAGCAGGCGCAGGTCTTCCTCCAGGCGCGCGCGGTCGGCCGCCAGCACCGCCTCCTCGGCCAGCGCCAGGTCGATCTTGCGCGTGCCGTCTTCGTGCACGAACTCGACGAAGCTGCGGCGGCTGCCCTCCACCTTGCGCGCGGTGACGGCAAACGGCAGGTACACCAGCGGGTATTCCAGGCCCTTGGACTTGTGCACGGTGACGACCTTGACCAGCTCGGCGTCGCTTTCCAGCCGCAGCACGCGCTCGTCGCCACCCTCGCCTGCGCCTTCCACCTGCTCGGCGAACCAGCGCACGAGCGCCTGCTCGCCATCCAGTTCGCGGCTTGCTTCCTGCAGCAGTTCGGCCAGGTGCAGCAGGTTGGTCAGGCGGCGCTCGCCGCCCGGCTCGGCCAGCAGGCGCGCCGGCAGCTCCAGCTCGTGGATGAAGCGGCGCAGCATGGCCAGCACGCCCTGGCGCTGCCAGGCCACGTGCAGGGCCTTGAGCTGCTCGACGCGCTCTTCCCAGGCCACTTCGTCCGCGGCCAGCCGCGCGAGTTCCGCCAGCGGCAGGCGCGCCGTCGCGGTTGCGAACGCCGCGCGGGCCAGCGCGCCGTCCAGCGGGTTGGCCGCGGCGCGCAGCCAGCGCAGCACGTCCGCCGCTTCCTCGCTTTCGACCACCGAGTCCTTGTCCGACAAATAGACGCTGGCCACCATGCGCTGCTGGAGCGCGCGGCGGATCGCGTTGGCTTCGTTGCGGTCGCGCACCAGCACGGCGACGTCGGCCGGTTTCAGGCGCACGAATACGCCGTCCTCGCGCAGGAAGCCAACCTGCGGGTCGTTCAGCAGCTGCACAATGTGCTCGGCGCAGTGGTGGGCGAAGAACTCGCGGTAGTCGTCGGCTTTCAGGTCTTCCTGCTCGCAGCAGGCCACGGCCAGCGCCTGGTAAGGCCCATCGACGCCCACCAGCCGTTCCTTGCGGCCGTTGGCGTCCACCTTATCGAACGGCAGCGGGTTTTCGTGTTCCTTTTTGAAGCGGAAGGCGCCGGCGGCGTAGCCGTTTTCGGCGTGCAGGAACAGCTGGTTGACCGCCTCGACGATGCCTTCGGTCGAGCGGAAGTTGGTGCCGAGCTTGTAGTGGCGGCCCGCAGTGGCGCGGCGCGCGGCCAGGTAGCTGTGGATGTCGGCGCCGCGAAAGCCGTAGATCGATTGCTTCGGGTCACCGATCAGGAACAGGCCCAGCGACGGGTCGTTGTCCCCGACCCGGTACAGCAGGTTGAAGATGCGGTACTGGTCGGGCGAGGTGTCCTGGAATTCGTCCACCAGTGCGACCGGGAACTGGGCCACGATCCGGCGGCGCAGTGCCTGGCCATTCGGGCCTTCGAGCGCGTCGCGCAGGCGGTGCAGCATGTCGGCAAAGCCGAACTGGCGATTGCGCTCTTTGAGCTCGGCCATGCGGCGCGCGATGTGCTGGGCCGCGTGGCGCAGCAGCGCGTGCGACAGCGGCGTGATCGCCTGCAGCGCGCCGCGCAGTTCCGGCATGCGTTCGAAGCACTCCGGGATGTCGGTGCGGTAGTCCTTGGCGAAGGCGTCGTGGATGCCGTCCGGCGTGAGCCGGGACCACGCGGTGTCGTTCAGGTCGGGCTTGACCGCCACCGGGTCACTCGCCCACACGCGCAAGGCCTCGAACCACTTGGCAAGCGAATCGGCCCGCATCTTGTTACCGTTGAAGCACTTCGGGTTCGCCGCGCGCAGCGAGGCGATCCACTGCTCCATCTCGGCGGCACGGCCGGCCCAGCCTTCTTTCAGGCGCGCCAGCTCCGCCTGCTGCTCGCGCTGCAGGCGCGGCACCAGCACCGGCAAGGGTTCGCCGGCCTGCGCTCCCATCGCCTCGTAGCGCGGCACCAGCTCGCGCACGGACTGCTTGAGCACCTGCACGTCACCCCAGCACTCGAGCACCGCGGCCAGCGCGCGGCTGTCCAGCGGGTACACGTGCTGGCGCCAGTAGTCGTGGGCCGCGTCCTCGAACAGCGCGCGCTCGTCGCTCACCAGCTCTTCGTCGAACAGGCTGCCGCTGTCGAAAGCGTGCTCGCGCAGCATGCGCTGGCACCAGGCGTCGATGGTGAAGACGGCCGCCTCGTCCATCGTTTCGGCGGCCAGCACCAGCCGGTGCGCGGCCACGTTGCGCTCGGCCTGCGTGGGGTAAGCCTCCGCCAGCGCACGCAGGTAGCCATCGTTCGCCTCGCCCTCGCCGCGGAAATACGCGGCCGCGTCCACCAGGCGCTGGCGAATGCGGTTGGACAGCTCGCGCGTGGCCGCCCGGGTGAAGGTCATCACCAGGATTTCGGCTGGCAGCAGCGGGCGCGGGAAGCCGTCTGCGCCGCCGTGGCCGAGCACGAGGCGCAGGTATAGCGCGGCGATGGTCCAGGTCTTGCCGGTGCCGGCGCTCGCCTCGATCAGGCGCGAGCCGTGCAGCGGGAAACGCAGCGGGTCCAGCAGCTCGCTCATTGCGCGCCTCCGTCATGCGTCGTGATGGTGATGTCTTCCTTGAGCCATTGCACCAGCGGCCCGTACAGCTGCTCGACAAGAGCGTCCCATTCGCCTTTGGCGGTGAGCGATGCGAAGTCCGGCCACAGGCGTGCCAGGCACTGGTCCTGCTCGACCTCGCCCTGGCGTTCGAAGCCGCCTTCGTACGCCGCACGCGCATCGCCGCCGAGCAGTTGCGCCAGCGCCGCCTTGCACGCCACCGCGAGCGGCGCGTCCAGGTTGCGGCGCCACAGGGCCATCAGCGCGGCCAGGCCGGCCTGCCCGGCTTCGCGGGCGAGCGGACGCATGGTCACGAGCGCATCGCGCGCCACCAGGTAGCCGGTGACCGGCTGGCCCACCGCGCTGGCCGCGAGCTGGCGCAGCCAGCAGCCGACCAGCTTGTCGCCGCGCGGCGCACCGTCCTTGGTGAGCACCTTCGACGAGATCTGCATCAGCCATGCGGTGTCGCCGGCCGCGCCAGAGCGCAGGCGGTCGATCCAGTCGTCCAGCCGCACACCATCCAGCGCCAGGCTGACAGCGCGCTTGGGCGCCGCTTCGGGATAGCGCGCCACCAGGGCGAGCCAGGCGGTGCGCACCGGGACCAGCGCCTCGACCAGTTCGGCCTGCCACTGGCGCCCGACCAGGCCGATCGGCAGCAGGCCCTGGCGCGCCAGGCTGTCCGCGCGCAGCACCAGCGTGGCGCGCACGTCGTCCTCCGGCTCGGGGTGGCCGGCGTCGTCGAGCAGCCGGTCCTCGAGCGTGTAACGCTGCAGCGCATCCAGTGCGAATGGTTCTTCATCCTCGCCGACCACGTCCTCGGCCGCGAACGACACGCCGAGCCGGCGGCGGAAGAAGTAGCGGGCCGGCTGGCGCACGAACTGGGCAAGTTCGCCCAGCTTGAGACTGTAGTCCGGCTCCAGCTCGTACGGCGGGATCGCGTCGTCGGCACCGTTCTCCTGTGCGGCGTGGGCGGCGCGCCATTCGCCTGCATACGTGGGCAGGCCGCCGCGCTCGAAGTACACACGGCTGAACGGCTGCAGCGCGTGCACGGTGCTCAAGCTGGCGATGTCGAGGTCCCAGCCGGCGGCAAGGTAGTCTCGCAGCTGCGACACAAGCACGGATGCCGGCTGCTCGGTGTTGTCGCGCACGTTGCGGCCGACCCAGCTCACGTACAGCTTGTCGCGCGCGGCGAGCAGCGCTTCGAGCATCAGGTAGCGGTCGTCGTCGCGGCGCGAGCGGTCGCCCGGGCGGCCCGTGCCGGGCACGGCCAGCAGGTCGAAGTCGGCCTGCTGCGCGCGGCGCGGGAAGTCGCCGTCGTTCATGCCAAGCAGGCACACCACCCGGAACGGCACCGCGCGCATCGGCATCAGGGTGCAGAAGGTGACGCCGCCGGACACGAACTGGTGGTTGAGCGTCGGTTCGTCGATCTGGCCGAGCCAGGCCTCGCGCAGCACCGCCAGCGGCACCGCTTCGTCGAAGCCGGCGTTGTCGCACAATTCGAGCCAGCACTGGAGCGCCTTGTCCAGGTCGAGCAGCATCAGGCGGTCGGCCTCGTCGTGGGCCTTGAAGAACGCGGCGAGCAGCGCGCGCGCGCGCATGCCCCATTCGGCCGGGCGGTGCGGCCGCGCCAGCGTGTCGCGCCATGCCAGCAGCGACTCGATGAGCTGCGCGAGCGAGCCGGCCAGTTCGGCATCGAGGCCGCCCACTTCCGGGTACGGTTCGATGTCGTGGAAGCTGGCCCCCGCCCCGCTGGCGTAACCGAGCAGCATGCGGCGCACGCCGAACATCCACGCGTTCTGCTCGCCCGCCGCGCCCAGGCCCAGTCCGGCGCGGTGCGCGCCATCGAGCCCCCAGCGCACGCCCGCGCCCTCGATCCAGCGCGCCAACGTGGGCAGGTCGTCTTCATCAAGGCCGAACCGGGCGGCCAGCGAGGGCACGTCGAGCAGGTCGCGCACCTCGCTCTGGCGGCAGCGCTGCTGCGGCAGGCGCAGCAGCCATTCCAGCGCCACCAGCAGCGGGTTGACGCTGCGGTCCTTGACGTCGCCGATCTCGAACGGGATGTAGCGCGGATCGCTGCGCTTGTGCTGGTCGAACACGGCGTGGATCGCAGCGCTGAAGGTGTCGATGTCCGGCACCATCACCACCACGTCGCGCGGGCGCAGCGTGGGCTCCTGCGCGAACAGCGACAGCAGCTGGTCGTGCAGCACCTCGACCTCGCGCTGCACGCTGTGCGCGATGTGGAATTCGATCGAGCGGTCGGCCGGATCAGGCGGCACGTGCGGGTGCTCCGGCAGCGGCAGCAGGTCGCGCACCGCGGCCTGTACCTGCGACAGCAGCGTGCCGCGCTCGCCCTCCGAAAACAGGTCCACGCGCAGGTTGCCGAAACGCTCGCGCTCCTGCCCGTCGAACTCGTCGAGCATGCGCACGAAGTCGCGGCCCTGCCTGCCCCAGCTGGCCAGCAGCGGGTGGCTGTGGGCATGCAGTTCCTCGAGCGGCACGCTGGCCAGGTCGATGCCGTCGCGCGCGCGCTGGCGCCGGTGCGCGGCCTTGAGCAGCTCGCGGCCTTCGATGATGTCGCCCCAGTAGAACTGGCAGGGATTGGGCACGGCCAGCAGCACCTGGGTGTAGCGCGACAGCGCGGCGATCGCCTGCAAGGTCTGGTACGGCAGGGCCGACATCCCGAACAGCACCACGCGCCGCGGCAGGTGGCCGGCCGGCGCGAGTCCGGCGCTGCTGGCCGCGACAAAGCGCTCGTGGATGGTGGCGCGGCCGGTGTCGCGCAGCGCCGCGTCCAGGCTCGCGTGCACGGCGCGCCAGAGCTGCGCCTGCCAGCGCTGGTCCGGCGGCAGCGGCATCGGCTCGCCTCCCGGACGGCGTAACTGGTCGCGCCCCAACTCCCAGTCGGCCAGCCAATCGGCGCGGTACACCTGGTACTGGTCGAACAGGTCGGCCAGCCGCTCGGCCAGCTGCAGGCGCCGCTCGGGGTCGCCGTCGCCGAGGAAGTGCTTCAGCGGCTCGAACACAGGGTCGGCCAGCAGCGCCGGCAACAGCCGCATCAGGCGCCAGGTGAGCGGCCCCTTGTCGAACGGGGAGATCGACGGCACGCGTTCGCGCCCGAGCAGGCCGCGGTAGGCCTGCCACAGGAAGCGCGCGGGCAGCGCCACCTGGGTGGCCGCGTACACGCCCAGCTCCTCGGCCAGCGCGATCTTCAGCCACTCGGCCACGCCGTTGGACTGCACCAGGATGGTCTCCTGCTCGAGCGGGCCGAGCGGGTGGTTGCGCAGCCAGTCGAACACGGCTTCGCGCAGCAGTTCCATCTGGTTGCCGTGCAAAATCAGCAAGCCGGGAGTGAGCGGTTGGGACATTCGTATATGGTTGGGCAGCCTGGTCGCACAGGATACTATCTTCGCGGCCGCTATGGTAGGGTTCAGGCCCGGCCGTATAATCCCGTCAATATCGCCGCGGGGCCAGTGGCCCGGTCGATGCCA
This sequence comes from Massilia agilis, assembly GCF_024756255.1. Classification (GTDB taxonomy): domain Bacteria; phylum Pseudomonadota; class Gammaproteobacteria; order Burkholderiales; family Burkholderiaceae_D; genus Telluria; species Telluria agilis. The sequence goes on from NZ_JANUHB010000001.1 coordinate 389,330, forward strand.
GCCTCCTCAGCGCGTGTCGGTGGCGCGCGCTCCCAGTTCGGCGCCGATCTGGCGCTCGAGCCGGGCGTGCAATCCGCGCAACCGGGCGGCCAGCGCGCGCGCCTGCGCCAGCGCGCCGCGCTCGCGCTGCGTTTCCAGGTCAGCGCACACCAGCCCAAAACTGTTGGCGCCCACGGTGCGCGCCGAGGACTTGATCCGGTGCGCGGCGGCGGCGGCACGCTCAAGGTCGCCGCTGGCCAGCGCCACGTCGATCTCGGCCAGCCCCTCGCGCGCGCTGTCGAGGAACAGGAACGCAAACTTGCGCATCTTGTCGCGGTCGCCGCCCAGCGCGGCGGCAAGCGAGGTAGTGTCGAGCAGGCCCGCGCTGGCCGTGGGCTTTTCGCGGGCCGGGGACGCGGCCCGCGCGGGCGCTGCCTGCCCGCGCCGCGCCAGCGAACGGGCCACCGTTTCGGCCAGTTGTTCGGGCGCTACCGGCTTGGTGACGAAATCGTTCATTCCAGCCGCCAGGCAACGGGCGCGGTCCTCGACGCTGGCGTTCGCGGTCATGGCGATGACCACCGTGTCGCGCAACGCGGCATCGGCGCGGATCCGGCGCGTCGCCTCGATCCCGTCCATCACCGGCATCTGCAGGTCCATCAGCACGCAATCGAAAGGCGCGCAGGCGAGCATGTCCAGCGCCTCGCTGCCGTTGGCGGCGACCGTCACCCGGGCGCCCGCCAGCTCGAGCAGTTCGCGCCCGACCTGCTGGCTGAACACGTTATCCTCGACCAGCAGGATGCGCGCGCCGGCGATTGACGTTGGCACGCGTTCGCTGTCCTGCGCCGGTCCCGCTGCGGCCTCGCCGGCATCGGCCAGCCTGGCGGTGAACCAGAACGTGCTGCCCTGCCCCGGCACGCTGTCCACGCCCACGCTGCCGCCCATCAGCTCGGCCAGCTGCTTGCTGATGACCAGCCCCAGCCCGGTGCCGCCGTGGCGGCGCGTGGTCGAGGTGTCTGCCTGGTGGAACGGGGTAAACAATTTATCCAGTTCGGCCGGGTCGATGCCGATGCCCTGGTCCCGCACCTCGAAGCACACCAGCGTGTGCCCGTCCTCTCGCGCCAGGCTGCGGGCGCTTACGCCGACGACGCCGCCCTCGGAGAACTTGATCGCGTTGCCGGTGAAGTTGAGCAGCACCTGTTCCAGCCGCAGCGGATCGCCGCGCAGCGTCCGCTGCAGATCCGGGGCCACGTCAAAGCGCAGCTGCAGCCCTTTGGCGGCGGCCGCCTCCTCGAGCTGGTCGCCGACGTTGCGCATCAGCTGGTCGAGCGACACGTCGAGCTCTTCCAGCTCGAGCTTGCCGGCCTCGATCTTGGAAAAGTCGAGCAGGTGGTTGATGATGCCCAGCAGGTGCTGCCCCGAGTGGCGGATCTTGTCGAGGTAATCGCGCAGCCGGGGCTCCTGTGCCGCCTGGCGCGCCAGGTGGGTCATGCCGATGATGCTGTTCATCGGCGTGCGGATCTCGTGGCTCATGTTGGACAGGAACTCGCTCTTTGCGCGGTTGGCTGCGTCGGCCTGGGCCTTGAGCTGGTGCAGCTCGGTGACATCGGTCGCCACCCCCAGCACCGCGGCCACCTGGCCATCGGCCACCACCGGCACGCGCACGCTCCACAGCTGGTGCACGCTGCCGTCGTGGTGGACGAATTCGATCTGTTCGGCCACGCGCCGCCGGAGCGCAAACACGGCTTCGTCGCGCGCCCACAGACGGTCGGCCTGCCCGGCCGGCATCAGCTCGCGGTCGAGCATCCCGGGCACCTGCTCGGCGTTGCGGCCGAATGCGGCGGCAGCCTTGGCGTTCACGTACCGGTAGCGGCGCTCGCGGTCCTTCATGTACACGTAGGCGTCGAGATTGTCCAGCACCGTGTCGAGCAGGGCGCGCTGGGCCAGCGCGCCGCGCCCGGTCCAGTAAAGCTTGACGAACAGGCCGTACACCAGCAGCGTGGCGACGAAGCCGGCGGCCAGCGCCAGCCACGGCAGGCGCCGGTCGAAGCCGGCGTACATGTCCTTCTTGAGCGCCGAGAAGCTGGCCTTCCACAGGATGCCGTTGTAATCGACCGGCAGCACCGTCTCGAAGCGCTCGCCGGCTGGCCCGGCGGGCGAGCGGTACAGCAGCCGGTCGCCGCGCGCGACCGCAAGCGGCCCGGCCGGCTTGCCCGGGCCGGCGGAGTACAGCGCCAGCGCCAGCACCTGCGGTCCGTAGCCTTCCAGCGCGCGCTCGACCAGCGCCGGCACCGAAAAGCTGACGCCGGCCGAGCCCATGTAGCGCGCGCGCCGCGCTTGTACGGTCGGCGGCACCTCGCCCCCGGCATACACCGGCATGCGCATGCCCAGCGCAATGTGCGGGGTGGGCCGGGACACCTGCAGCGGCTGGCTGGTCGCGCTGATCCCGCCGCCATCGCGCGACTCCTCCAGCGCGCGCACCACGGCCGGGTTGGCGGCGATGTCGTTGCCAAACTTGTCGCGGTACGGCTCCAGCGGCTCCATGTAGGTGATCACGGCGTAGCCCGGGCGGCGCCCCGGCGGCTTGATGTCGAAGTCGGGGTAGCCGCGCGGGTCGATGCTGCGGTCGGCCCGCACCGAGGCGACGAAGGCATCGCGCCGCGCGTCCTGCACCCACGGCGCCCACGACACCGCCTCCAGCGCCGGCAGGCTGTGCGCCAGGTCGAGCGAAGCGACGTAGCGCCTGAATTCGACGCGGGTGACCTCGTCGCCGGCCTCGAACAGCGCGGCCAGCCCGCGCACCACACCGGTGTAGGACTGGACCGCGCTGGCCAGGCGCTGCTGGGCGTCGTGCGCGGCGACCTCGAAACGGCTTTGCGCGTCCTGCTCCAGCTCGCGCGCGGTCAGCAGGTACAGCAGCCCCCCGACCAGCAGCGACAGCGCCACCCCGCCGGCCCACAAGCGCAGGCGCGAAGCGGGATTGGCCGGAGCAGGCTGCAGGCTGCGGGTGATCGAAGGCATTGGCGTCGCGCTCCGGCTTGGGGTCGGCAAAGACCCCAGTATAAGCGCAATGCCGGACGCGGCGGCACGCCAGGCGCCGCCGGCGAGCGCCGCGTCAGGATGCGATGCGGGTATCGAACAGCACCGCGCAGGTCGGCTCGATCTCGACGTACAGCGCGACCGCGGTCTCGATCCCGATGCGCACCGGATCGCCCAGCCGCTGCGTGACCACCCCGGCGCGCCGCAGCATGCGCTCGATCGCGGTGGTGGTGACGGTGACGTAGCGCGTCAACCCGGCCTCCTGGCCATAGCGGATGATCGCTGCGATCGACTCCATCGTCACCTGCGAAAACCCGAACGGCCCGCAGCCCTCGGTCTCGATCGCAAAGCGCGACAGCTCCCAGACCAGCGGGTCGCTCGGCGCCGGCTGCCCGTGCAGCAGCTGGGCGAACGAGTCCTTGAGCATGTACGGCCCCTCGGTCGGCAGCAGGCGCCAGCAGCCGCGCAGGGCCCCGCCGGCCTCGCGCATCATCATGTACATCGGCTCGAGCGCGTCGTAGCCATCGATCTCCATCCCGGACAGCACGGGCACTTCCCAGCCCAGCCGTCCCTTGAACACCTTCGCCCGCAGCGCGTGCATTTCCCACAGGTCCTTCGATTTGAAATCCCGCCGTGCCGCGATCTTGATTTGCAGTGCCATGACATTCCCCTTTTGGTTGTTTAAATGACATTTGAACTATGCAAGGTGCATACCAAGGATCATGCAAATCGGGAGAGATGAGTACTAGCAAGCTTGCTAGGTGGCTAGGGGCGGGCCGCTCTGAAATACTCGCTCATTGCAAATTTCAAAAAGAGGTGATGCAATGGCGAACGATTTTGGATACGAGGCAAGGATGGACGAACACACTGCAGGCATCAACCTGGGTTCGGCGGTCGAGCCGGTACGCCCGCTTCCGCTGACCGACCTGCGCCAATTGCGGATCAGCAAGCGCGAAAGCCAGGAGAAATTCTGGGGCCGTTTCGGCGTGACGCAGTCGAGCGGCAGCCGCTTCGAGACCGGGTTGTCGATTCCGGCCCCGGTGGCGATCCTGCTCAAGCTCTACGTCAACGGCAAGCTCAGCGACGGAGATCTTCAGGGTTGACCAGCCCCATGGCGATCGCTTTGACGACCGCCTGCTGGCGGGTGTTGACGTTGAACTTCTGGCGCACGTTGGCCATGTGAAAGTTGACAGTCGCCTCGGAACAATTGGTGATGCGGGAAATTTCCCACGATGATTTTCCCGCCATCACCCACTTGAGCACTTCCAGCTCGCGCTTGGTGAGCCGCGGCGGCGGCTCGTGGCCCGCCGCCTGCGCCGACAAGCGCAGCGAAGACTGGAACGCATAGTCGCGGATCAGCGACAACGCCGGCATCGCCCGCTCGATGTCGCGTACGGAACCGGCATCGGCCGGCGCATCCGAGGCAAAGCTGATCACCCCGAATTCTCCCCCCGGACCATGGATCGGCAGGGTCACCCCGAGCCGGATCCCGAAGCTGCACGCTTCCTCGTACAGGGCGCGCTGCGCGGGCGCACTGAAGGTTTCCGGCTTCCATACGATCGGCAGGCTGCTCTGCGCGCAATGGGTCACCGTCGGATCGACGTAGGCCAGCCGGTTGGCGTCGTAACGTTCGCGCCAGGCCGGCGCGTAGTTACTCATCAGGAAGGCGCTCTCCAGCTTGGCGTGGCGCGATGGCACCATCCCGTACAGCACCCTGTCAAAGCCGGCGCTGCGCGCGAGTGCAACCAGGTTCCGGCTCCATTGCGCCGGATCCGCGCTTTCCAGCAGCTCGACCAGTTGTGTCGTTGCGACCATAGTGAGGATGGATGCTGTCAATACAACAACACCATCCTAGATGAGTTGTAATCAGTGCGCATCAGAAATTACTATTTTTATACAATTTTACAACCATCCGGGGCGCGGCGGGCGTTGCATGAGAGCAACGGCTACTGGCAGCCCCGGCAATCGTGCGCCGTCACATACTGATTTCAGCTACGCTCGCCCGGATCACAGTTGCTAAATTGCAATTTCGACAACCATTCTGCAACAAGTCGTTCCGTTACTTGACTCTGCCGGGCACGAGAGTATCTTGTGACACTCCCGCAGTTAACAGTTTTCATTACCAGGCCCCTCCCCTGCGAACAACAGCGCCGTCTACACTCCGAGGATAGATATCGATGAACAACATGACCGAAATGGCCGAAGAGCTTGATTTAAGGCTCCTGCTGCAGACGCTGATGGCACTGAAAAAAGGCGATTTCACCGCGCGCATGCCGTCCGACTACACCGGCATGGCCGGCAAGATTGCCGACACGCTGAACGACATCATCGAGACCAAGGAAAAGATCGTCAACTCGGTCAAGGACGTGTCGCGCGTGGTGGGCCGCGAGGGCCGCCTGACCCAGCGCGCCACGGTGCCGGAGGTGACGGGCGGCTGGGCCACCATCATCAGCTCGGTCAACACCCTGATCGACGACCTGGTGCGCCCGACCACCGAAATGGCGCGCGTGATCGGCGCGGTTGCCAAGGGCGACCTGTCGCAGACCATGGCGCTGGAAGTGGACGGCCACCCGCTCAAGGGCCAGTACCTGCGCGCGGCGATGACCGCGAACACCATGGTGGAGCAGCTGGCCTCGTTCTCGTCCGAGGTGACGCGCGTGGCGCGCGAGGTCGGCACCGAAGGCAAGCTCGGTGGCCAGGCCCAGGTGAAAGGCGTGGCCGGCACCTGGAAGGACCTGACCGACTCGGTGAACTCGATGGCGGGCAACCTGACCAGCCAGGTGCGTAACATCGCGGAAGTGACCACCGCGGTGGCGAACGGCGACCTGTCCAAGAAGATCACGGTGGACGTGCGCGGCGAAATCCTGCAGCTGAAGGACACCATCAACGTGATGGTGGACCAGCTGCGTTCGTTCGCGTCCGAGGTGACGCGCGTGGCGCGCGAGGTGGGTACCGAGGGCAAGCTGGGCGGCCAGGCCTATGTGCCGGGCGTGTCCGGCACCTGGAAGGACCTGACCGATAACGTGAACTTCATGGCGGCGAACCTCACCGGCCAGGTGCGTAACATCGCGGCGGTGACGACCGCGGTGGCGAACGGCGACCTGTCCAAGAAGATCACCGTGGACGTGAAGGGCGAGATCCTCGAGCTGAAAAACACCATCAACGTGATGGTGGACCAGCTCTCGTCCTTCGCGTCCGAGGTGACCCGCGTGGCGCGCGAGGTGGGTACCGAAGGCAAGCTCGGTGGCCAGGCGCAGGTGAAGGGCGTGGCCGGCACCTGGAAGGACCTGACCGACTCGGTGAACTCGATGGCGGGTAACCTGACCGGCCAGGTGCGTAACATCGCGGACGTGACCACCGCGGTGGCGAACGGCGACCTGTCCAAGAAGATCACGGTGGACGTGAAGGGCGAGATTCTTGAACTGAAGAACACCATCAACGTGATGGTGGACCAGCTGAACTCCTTCGCGTCCGAGGTGACCCGCGTGGCGCGCGAGGTGGGTACGGAAGGCAAGCTGGGCGGCCAGGCAAACGTGCCGGGCGTCGCGGGCACCTGGAAGGACCTGACCGACGGCGTGAACTCGATGGCGGGTAACCTCACGGCGCAGGTGCGTAACATCGCGGACGTGACCACCGCGGTGGCAAACGGCGACCTGTCCAAGAAGATCACGGTGGACGTGAAGGGCGAAATTCTCGAACTGAAGAACACCATCAACGTGATGGTGGACCAGCTGTCCTCGTTCGCATCCGAGGTGACGCGCGTGGCGCGCGAAGTGGGTACGGAAGGTAAGCTCGGCGGCCAGGCCTATGTGCCGGGCGTGGGCGGTACCTGGAAGGACCTGACCGACAACGTGAACTTCATGGCGTCCAACCTCACCGGCCAGGTGCGTAACATCGCGGCGGTGACCACGGCGGTGGCGCGCGGCGACCTGTCCAAGAAGATCACCGTGGACGTGAAGGGCGAGATCCTGGAGCTGAAGGACACCATCAACGTGATGGTGGACCAGCTGTCCTCGTTCGCGTCCGAGGTGACGCGCGTGGCGCGCGAGGTGGGTACGGAAGGTAAGCTCGGCGGCCAGGCAAACGTGTCCGGCGTGGCCGGTACCTGGAAGGACCTGACCGAGAACGTGAACCAACTGGCGGCAAACCTGACCAACCAGATGCGCGCGATCGGCGAGGTGGCAACCGCGGTGACGCGCGGCGACCTGTCGCGCAGCATTCAGGTGGAAGCGCGCGGCGAGGTGTCCTACCTCAAGGACAACATCAACGAGATGATCCGCAACCTGAAGGAGACCACGCAGAAGAACGCGCAGCAGGACTGGCTCAAGACCAACCTGGCGCGCTTCACCCGCCTCCTGCAGGGCCAGCGCGACCTGCAGGCCGTGACCAAGCTGATCCTGTCCGAGCTGGCCCCGCTGGTCTCGGCGCACCACGGCGTGTTCTACATGATGGACTCGCAGGAGACCGACGCCCGCCTGCGCATGATCGCCAGCTACGGTTACCGTTCCAGCCGCAAGCTGCCCACCTCGTTCCTGCCGGGCGAAGGCCTGGTCGGCCAGTGCGCGCTGGAGAAGACCCGCATCTGGCTCACCGACGTGCCGCGCGATTACATCGTGGTCTCGTCGGGACTGGGCGCGGCGCCGCCGACCAACATCGTGGTGCTGCCGATCCTGTTCGAACAGCAGGTGAAAGCGGTGATCGAGATCGCCTCGCTCGACCGCTTCACCGACACCCACCTGTCCTTCCTCGACCAGCTGATGGAATCGATCGGCGTGGTGCTCAACACCATCGAGGCGAACAGCCGTACCGAGTCGCTGCTGACCCAGTCGCAGTCGCTGGCGCAGGAACTGCAGCAGACCAACCAGGAGCTGGCGGAGAAAGCGCGCCTGCTCTCGGAGCAGAACATCGAGGTGGAGCGCAAGAACCGCGAGGTCGAACAGGCCAAGCTGGCGCTGGAAGAAAAGGCGACCCAGCTGGCGCTGTCCTCCAAGTACAAGTCCGAGTTCCTGGCTAACATGTCGCACGAGCTGCGCACGCCGCTCAACTCGCTGCTGATCCTGGCGCAGCAGCTGTCGGACAACCCCGAGGGCAACCTGTCGCCCAAGCAGGTGGAGTTCGCCAAGACCATCCACGGCTCGGGTTCCGACCTGCTCACGCTGATCAACGACATTCTCGACCTGTCCAAGATCGAGTCGGGCACCGTCACGCTGGACGTGTCGGAGTACCGCTTCAACAACCTGCGCAACTACGTGGACCGCACCTTCCGCCACATGGCCGAGGCCAAGCACCTCGGCTTTACCGTGGACCTGGGCGAGAACCTGCCGACCGCGCTGATGACCGACACCACGCGCTTGCAGCAGGTGCTCAAGAACCTGCTGTCGAACGCCTTCAAGTTCACCAGCCACGGCCACGTCGCGCTCACCATCAGCATGGTCGATACCGGCTGGAGCCCGGACCACCCCAACCTGCCGCTGGCCGACGCCGTGGTGGCGTTCTCGGTGCGCGACACCGGCGTGGGCATCCCGTCCGACAAGCTGCAGCTGATCTTCGAGGCATTCCAGCAGGCCGACGGCTCCACCGCCCGCAAGTACGGCGGCACGGGCCTGGGCCTGTCGATCTCGCGCGAACTGGCGCGCCTGTTGGGCGGCGAGATCCGCGTCGAGTCGATGGTCAACGTCGGCTCGACCTTCACGCTGTACCTGCCGTACAACCGCGCCGGCTTCGTCAACTACGAGCTGGCGCGCCAGCCGCAGCCGGCCCGCCTGGCCCCGCCCCAGCAGAACGCCGGCACGCCCCAGCTGGTGGAGCCGGCCGAGGTCACCGAAGTGGTGACGGTCGAAACCCCGGCCGGCACCGCCGCGCTGGTGGAATACGCGGCCATGCTCGACGACCGCGGCCTGATCGCCCCGGGCGACCCGTCGGTGCTGATCGTGGAGGACGACGAGCGCTTTGCCAAGGTGGTGCTCGAATTCGCGCGCGAGAAGAACTTCAAGGGCATCGTCACTCATCGCGGCGACTCGGCGCTGTCGCTGGCGCGCGACTACCTGCCGTCGGCGATCCTGCTCGACCTGGACCTGCCCGACATCGACGGCTTCACCGTGCTCGATCGCCTGAAGCGCGACCCGAACACACGCCATATCCCGGTGCACGTGATGTCCTCGTTGCGCGAGCGCGAGCGCGCGCTGCGCCAGGGCGCGATCTCGTACATCAACAAGCCGGTCGGGCGCGAGCAGCTGCAGGAAGAATTCACCCGCATCCAGAAGTTCCTGATGGGTGGCAAGCGCAGCCTGCTGGTGGTCGAGGACGACCAGGCCCAGCGCAACGCGATCGTGCAGCTGATCGGCGCCGCCGACCTGAAGCTGGTCACGGCAGACGACGGCGCCAGCGCGCTCGCGGCGCTGGAAAACGGCCGCTTCGACTGCATGGTGCTGGACCTGACGCTGCCCGACATCTCCGGCTTCGACCTGCTCGACCAGATCGGCCAGAACCCGCGCCTGCGCGACCTGCCGATCGTGATCTACACGGCGCAGGACCTGACGCGCAAGGAGGTCACCAAGCTCAAGCGCTACGCCAAGACCATCGTCATCAAGGACGCGCGCTCGCCCGAGCGGCTGCTGGACGAGACGGCGCTGTTCCTGCACCGCTCGCACGCCAGCCTGCCCGAGACGCAGCGCCGCATGCTCGAAGAAATCCACGCGGCCGACGGCGGCCTGGCCGGCCGCAAGGTGCTGATCGTGGACGACGACCTGCGCAACATCTTCGCGCTGTCCTCGCTGCTGGAGCGCCAGCAGATGCAGGTGCTGTTCGCCGAAAACGGCCGCGACGGCATCGAAGTGCTGGAGAAGGACCCGAGCATCGAGATCGTCCTGATGGACATCATGATGCCGGAGATGGACGGCTACGACACGATGCGCGCAATCCGCCGCATCCCCAAGTTCAAGTCGCTGCCGATCATTACCCTGACCGCCAAGGCGATGAAGGGTGACCGCGACAAGTGCATCGCTGCCGGCGCCTCGGACTACATCACCAAGCCGGTGGATGTGGCCCAGCTGCTGTCGCTGATGCGGGTGTGGCTGCATTGACGGCCTGGGATTCCTTCGCGGCCGGGGTCGCGACCGAAGACCTGGAGATCGAGCTGCTGCTCGAGGCGCTGTTCCAGCGTTACGGCGTCGATTTCCGCGGCTATGCGCGCCCGGCGCTGCGGCGCAAGCTGGGGGAGCCGATGCGCGCGCTGCAGGTCGGCACGCTGTCGGCGCTGCAGGAACGCGTGCTGCACCAGGGCGGCGCCGCGGGCCTGGTCATGCGCGCGCTGGCGGTGGAGCCGTGCGCGCCGTTCGCCGAACCGCAGCACGCCCGCCAGCTGCGCGAGGTCCTGGTGCCGGCCCTGCGCAGCTCGGCCTTGCCGCGCGTGTGGCTGGCCGAATGTGCCGGCGTTGGGGAGGCGTGGTCCCTCGCGATTCTGCTGGCCGAGGCCAACCTGGCCGCGCGTACCGAGGTGTACGCCACGGTATCGAACGAGGAAATGCTGGCCGAGGCACGCGACGCCACGCTGCCGGCCGCCGAACTGGCGCGCTACCAGCAGGATTACGAAAGCAGCGGCGGCGGTGGCAAGCTCGCCGAGTACTTCGACGTGTCCGGCGACCGCGCGAGCCTGCTGCCGGAACTGAAAAGCCACATCACCTGGGCGCAGTACAGCCTGGTGACGGACGCATCGTTCAACGAATTCCAGGCAATCGTCTGCTGCCGCGCCCTGCCCGACTTTGGGCCGGTGCTGCGCCAGCGTGTGCTGCGCCTGTTCCACGAGAGCCTGGCGCCCTTCGGCGTGCTCGGCATCGACAAGCCGCTCACCGCATCCGACGCGCTGTGCGACCGCTACCTGCAGCTCGCGCCCGGCGCGCCGTGGTACAAGCGAGTCGGGTAGCGTGTCGCATTCGTAGGGTGGGCACATCGTGCCCACGCGGTGACAGGCGACCGCAGCACAGTTGTATCCGTGCTGGGGCTGCGCACCTGGTCAGGGCTTGCCGATCGTCGGCCGTACCGCGACGCGGTCGCGCCATGCCTGCAGGTGTTCCATGCCCAGCTCGCCGGCATTGAACTTCATCATCCCGCGCGCGAACTCATAGCCGCAGAACGCGGTGATGTCAGCGATCGTGTAGCGGTCCCCCGCGATGTACTGCTGCTTTGCCAGCACCCCATCCAGGCGGCGCGCTTCGGCCAGGAATTTCTCGCCCTGCGACTTGCCGAAGTCCGCGAACTGCGGCTGCTCCAGCGGCGCCAGCGCCGGATGCGAGTGGCGCAGGCAGTTGGCGATCAGCTGGAAAAAATAGAGCTCGGTCTGGCGGTCCACCATCTCGATGAAGGCGCGCTCCTCGAAGCCCTCGCCCATCAAATTCGGCTGCGGATACAACCCTTCCAGGTAAGTGCAGATCGCGCGCGTTTCCGACAGCATGCGCCCGTCGTCCAGCTCCAGCACCGGCACACGCCCCAGCGGATTCCTGGCCAGGAACTCAGGGCTGCGCAGCTCGCCGTTGAACAGGTCAACCTGCACCAGTTCGAGATTGGGAACCGCCTTCTCGGCCGCAAAGATCACTGCACGGCGCGGGTTGGGCGCTAACTTGCTGATGTATAGCTTCATGAAGTCTCCTTTCAGGTGGTTGGTGCTTCATCGCGTGCATCACGGAAGAGCTAAATCATAGACGTAATTACGGTCGCGTGCTCGCCAACTTGTTTCGTTGACATGCCCGCCGATTTCGCTTTAGATTGCGCGAGGCGCCTGCTGGCACCGCGCCTATTCAACGTACATATTCGGAAGGTAGCCCATGCATCGCAAGCTCATCCCGGCAGCCGTCGCCGCCGCCTTTGCCGTCCTGTCCGCGCACCCCGCAATCGCCGCGCCGGCCCCTGCCGCAGCCATGCAGCTTGCGACCACCCAGCTCCCCCGCGGCGTGGTGCCAACCCACTACGACGTGTCGATCACGCCCGATGCCAAGGCCGGCACCTTTGCCGGGCACGTGGTCGTGGACCTCACCGTGCAGGCTCCCACCACCACGATCACCCTCAATGCGCTGGACATGAAATTCAGCGCCGCGACACTGACCCCGGCCGCTGGCGGCGCCGCGCAAAGCGCGCAGGTCGCGGTGGACGCGAATGCGCAGACGGCCACCTTCACCTTTGCGCAGCCGATCGCAAAAGGCGCCTACAAGCTCACACTCGACTACACCGGTGCCATCGGCACGCAGGCCGTGGGCCTGTTCTCCCTCGACTACGACAGCCCGCAAGGCAAGCAGCGCGCGCTCTACACGCAGTTCGAGAACTCGGACGCGCGCCGCATGATCCCCTCGTGGGACGAGCCGGCCTATAAAGCCACCTTCGCGCTGTCCGCCGTGGTCCCGACCGGCCAAATGGCCGTCAGCAACATGCCGATCACGAAGGAGGAAGACCTTGGCAGTGGCAAGACACGCGTGACCTTCGCGGCCACGCCGAAGATGTCCACCTACCTGCTGTTCTTTGGCCTGGGCGACTTCGAGCGCGCCCGCATGACGGTGGACGGCGTGGAGCTGGGCGTGGTCACGCGCAAGGGCGGCGCCGCGCAGGCGCAGTTTGCGCTGGACTCGTCCAAGGCGGTCCTGCGCGAGTACAACGACTACTTCGGCGTGCGCTACCCGCTGCCCAAGCTCGACAACGTGGCGGGTCCGGGCCGCAGCCAGTTCTTCGGCGCGATGGAAAACTGGGGCGCGATCTTCACCTTTGAATATGCCATGCTGGTGGACCCGTCGTTCTCCACCCAGGCCGACCGCCAGGGCGTGTTCGCCACCGCTGCGCACGAGATGGCACACCAGTGGTTCGGCGACCTGGTGACGATGTCGTGGTGGGACGACCTGTGGTTGAACGAAGGATTCGCATCCTGGATGGAGGGCCGCACCACCGCTCGCCTGCACCCTGAATGGAACACCGCGCTGGAAGCGGTGAACAGCCGCGACGACGCCATGTACCGCGACGCCCTCGCCACCACCCACCCGATCGTGCAGCACATCGAGACCGTGGAACAGGCCAGCCAGGCGTTCGACGCGATCACCTACCAGAAGGGCGAAGCGGTGATCCGCATGCTCGAGGGCTATGTGGGCGAGAACGCGTGGCGCAGCGGCGTGCGCGCGTACATGAAGGCGCACGCCTACGGCAACACCGTCTCGGACGACCTGTGGAAGAGCGTGGAAAAAGCCGCGCGCAAACCGATCACCGCGATCGCGCACGACTTCACGCTGCAGCCGGGCGTGCCGCTGATTCGCGTGGAGGACATCAGCTGCAAGAACGGCGCCACGGTCGTGAAGCTCGCGCAGGGCGAATACTCGCGCGACCAGCCGGACAAGAAGCCGCTGTCCTGGCGAGTCCCGGTCATTGCACAAGCACTCGGTTCGGGCAAGCAGGGCCGCGCGATCGTCACCGGCGGCAAGGGTGCGATCACCCTGCCCGGCTGCGGCGGCGCGGTGGTCGTCAATGCAGGCCAGAGCGGCTACTACCGCACGCTGTACGCGCCCAAGCAATTCGCAGACCTCACGTCCGGGTTCGTCAAGCTCGCGCCGATCGACCAGATCGGCATGCTGGCCGACAGCTGGGCGCTGGGCCTGGCCGGGCTGCAGAACGCCGCGTCCTTCCTCGACCTGGCTGCGGCCACGCCGCTGTCGGCCGACCCGCAGGTGTGGCGCCGCATCGCCGACGTGTTCAGCGATATCCACGGCCTGTACGACGGCGACCCGGCGCGCCAGAAGCACTTTGACAGCTATGCGATCGCGCGCCTGGCGCCGGTGATGGCGCAGGTGGGGTGGATCGCCCGCCCGGGCGAAGCGACCCCGATCGCCAACCTGCGCGCCACCCTGATCGCCGCGCTCGGCAAACTGGGCGACCCGGCCGTGGTGGGCGAAGCGCGCCGGCGCTACGCCGCCAGCGGCAGCGACCCCGATGCGGTGCCCGGCCCGCTGCGCAAGGTGATCCTGGCCGTCGTCGCGCAGCACGCGGACGCGGCCACCTGGGACAAGCTGCACGCCGCCGCGGTGGCCGAGAAGACTCCGCTGATCAAGGACCGCCTGTACGAGCTGCTGGCCGCAACCGAGGACAAGACGCTGGCCCAGCGCGCGCTCGACCTGGCCCTGACCGACGAGCCGGGCGCGACCAACAGCGCGGGCATGCTGGCGCGGGTCGCGGAAAACCATCCAGACATGGCCTTCGACTTCGCGATCAAGCACATCGAGCAGGTGAACGCGCGGGTGGACGCCACTTCGCGCAGCCGCTACTTCCCGCGGCTGGCCTACGGCTCGTTTGATCCGGCCATGATCGACAAACTGAACGCGTACGCCGGCGCCCACCTGGCCCCCACCTCGCGCCGCGACGCGGAGACGGCGATCGCCGCCATCCGCGACCGGATCAAGGTGCGCACCGAGCGGCTGCCGCAGATCGACGCCTGGCTCGCCAGCCACAGTGCCGATTAAGGTGCGCTTGCGGGTGTCGAGCGCCCTGTTCGCAGGCGCGCTGGCGCTCGCAGCGCACGCGCATGCCGCGGGCGCGCCGGCCGAGGACAAAGCTGCTGCACCGGCAACCGTCAGGATCAAGGCGCGCATCAATCCGGGCGATCTCGAGTACCGCTGGGTCTTCGACAACCAGAAGCTGCTGCAGGGTAGCCTGCTTGCGCAGGCACGCGTGGTCGACTTTTCCTGGCGTATCCTGTTCACCGAGTTCACTTTGCCCGAACAGGACGCCTGGGTGCCGAAGGGCTGGGCGGTGGCGCTGGTCGGCAGTAACTTCGAGCAGACCGTGCCGGTCGCGCGAGGTGGCTATTTCGTACTGCCTGCGCTGCCTGTCGGCTTGCAGGGTTCGACCATCATGTTCCGCGAGCAGAGCTTGCAGGGCCATATTGGCGCTGCCTGGCGCGTGCGCGTCGGGGCCGACCAGCGCCTGACCTATGCCAGCTTCAAACAGGCGCTGAAGGAGATCCGCGCCGTACAAGGCGCGATCCCGCTGCACAAGTCGGGCCTCAAGCTGGTACGCACCGGCACATACGATGCGCTCAAGGCGTGTTTCCTTGCCGGCGGCGGCAGGACGCTGGTCGATGGCAAGCCTGCCGCCGATGGCAGCGTCGGCAACTGCATCATCCTGAAATTCGACAGTGTCAGCGCCGCCAATGGCCAGACCATCGCATTCGAGGGGCCTCTCGACATCGTGACCGTGGTGGAAAGCGCCGATTACCTGACCTACCTTGACTCGCCCTCGCCCGCCAGTGTGCCCAGCGCCGCGCACGAGGATGGCGAGCGCGCCACGCAAGGCGCCGCCGAAAGCGCAGCGCCCACTAACCTGTCGAATCTCGCGTATGGATGGAACTTCAAGCGCCAATTGCGCCTGCAGGCCGACCTGCCCGGACAGGCACGCCTGGTCAACTTCGTCTGGCGGCTCTCCTTCGACGACCTGAGCGAAGCGGAGCAGGATGCCTGGACGCCGCAGGGCTGGGCGCTGGCGCTCGCGGGCAAAGACTTCAAACAAGCCGTGCCGGTAGCACGCGGCGGCTATTTCCTGCTGCCCCGGCTGCCCTCCGACCGGCAGGACGCGACGCTGGTGTTCAAGGAACAGGGCAAGCGCAACCTGGTTGGCGCGGCCTGGGTCATCCGCCTGCGCGACGGGCCGCGTCCTTACCTGTACTACGGCGAAGTCAAGGAAGCGATCGACACGGTGCGCAAGGCACAGGATGCGATCCCGGAAGGGCACGCGGAACTTGCGGCCCTGCGCGCAGTCCGCTACGACGGCCTGAAGGCCTGCTTCCTCGCTGCCGATGGCGTCGTGTTCGTGGGCGACATGCCCACCGCCGACGCCACCGTCGGCAACTGCAAGGTGCTGAGGTTCGACCCGGCACAAAACGCCAACCAGAAGATCGAATTCGTCGGTGACCTCGACGCCGTGACGGTGGTGGACACGACGCCCTACCCGATCCAGCGGCGCTGATGACAGCCAGGCGGGTTTTCTAAGGCGCGCCCGCGCCCGCCTGCGCCCGGTGGCGCGCGTCCAGCCAAGCATCGAGCTGGCGCGCCGCGCCCGGCGGCAGGTGCAGGCCCAGCTTGGAACGCCGCCACAGGATGTCTTCCGCGCTCGCGGCCCACTCGTGACGGCACAGGTATTCGGCCTCGGCGGCGTACAGCCCCGGCGCGATCTCCTCGCCCAGGTCGGCCACCGACTTGCGGCCTGCCAGCAACACCTCGATCAGCGTGCCGTAAGCGCGCGCATAGCGCAGCAGCAGCGCGGGCGGCAGCCACGGATAGCGCGCCTGCTGGCGCTTGACCCACAGGTCGAATTCGAGCACCGCGCGGCTGGCCGGCTGCGCCCCCATCAGGTCGCCGCCCGGCAGGCAGGCCTGCGCCGTCCACGCCGCCGCGCGCCGACCGAGCGCCGGCGCGATCCAGTCCACCGCCTGCTCCGCCAGTTTGCGGCTGGTGGTGAGCTTGCCGCCCAAAACCGACAGCAGCGGCGCGCCGTGCGTGTCGTGCTCGAGCCGGTAGTCGCGCGTGGCCGCCGCCGCGCTCGACGCCGCATCCTCCACCAGCGCCCGCACGCCCGAATAGCTCCACACCACGTCGCCCGGGCCGATCTGGCGCACGAAATAGCGGTTGGCGAGCTGGCACAGGTAGCTCGTTTCGTCGGCGCTGATCGCGACCTTGTCCAGGTCGCCGCGATAGTCCACGTCGGTGGTGCCGATGAGCGTGAACGCGCCCTCGTAGGGAATCGCGAACACGATGCGGCCGTCCGGGTGCTGGAAGATGTAGGCGTACTGATGCTCGAACAGGCGCGGCACGACGATGTGGCTGCCCTTGATGAGCCGCAGCGCGCCGCCCTGCGCGCCGGCTGCGCCGTGCAGGAAGCGCGCTGCCCACGGCCCGGCCGCATTGACCAGGCAGCGCGCGTTCACGCGGGTCTGGCCCAGCGCGTGCTTGAGCGTGGCCGACCAGTGGCCTGGGTGGCGCTCCACCGCGCTGCACAGCGTATGCGTGAGGATGGTGGCGCCGCGCTCGCTGGCATCGAGCGCATTGAGCACCACCAGCCGCGCGTCGTCCACCCAGCCGTCCGAATACACGAAGCCGCGCGCGAACCTGCGCTTGAGCGGCTTGCCGGCCGCATGCCCGATCAGGTCCACGCTCTCCGAGGCGGGCAGGAATTCGCGCGGCGCGAGGCGGTCGTACAACACCAGGCCGGCGCGGATCATCCAGGCCGGCCGCTGGCCGCTATCGTGCGGCATCACGAAACGCAGCGGCCGCATGATGTGCGGCGCGCTCTTGAGCAGCACCTCGCGCTCGGCCAGCGCTTTGCGCACCAGGCCAAACGCATAGTGCTCGAGGTAGCGCAGCCCGCCGTGAATCAGCTTGCTGGACGCGGACGAGGTGTGCTGCCCGAGGTCGTCCTTTTCGCACAGGACCACGCGCAGGCCGCGCCCGGCGGCGTCGCGCGCGATCGCCGCGCCGTTGATGCCGCCTCCCACCACCAGCACGTCGCATTCGATGCGGTTCAGGTGCTCGCCCATGTGCCGCCTCCTTCGCGGAAATCGCTCTCGGCCTCGACCACCGCAGGAAAGCCGGACAGGGCGCGCGACGCCTGCATCCCGCCCATCACCGCCGCCTCCACGCAGCCCGAGTCCAGCCCTGTGCGCAGCCAGTCGCCGGCCAGGTACAGGTTGGTCAGCCCCGAGCCGCCAGCCACCGGCCGGTAGCCGCTGCTGCCCGCCACCGACAGCACATAGCGCTCGGACGGATCGACGTTGGCGCGCCAGAACTGGCGGTCAAAGCGCGCCTGTCCCTGCGCCTGCAGCGGGTCGTGCAGCCATTGCCACTGGAAGCCCGCTGGCCATAAGCCCCGGATGCGCCCGGCCAGCAGTTCGATCGCGTTCTGCCTGGCCTGTTCGTTGCTGCGCGCCGGGTAGGCGCTGTCGGACTGGTGCGGCAGTTCGCCCGCCGGGAAGACGCCGCAGAAATAGGATACGCTGGAAGGCGCGGCGCCGCCCGGCCAGTCCTCGCGCGCGAGCACCTGGTCCATGGGCGCCCAGGTATCGTAGGGCTGGCTGAAGCCCGTGAGCACTGGCTGCTGGCCATTCGGCTGCGTGGTCCAGCCCAGCTCGGCAACGCTGCGGTCGAGCCACACCTGGCAGGCCTGGGTGGCGATGGTGCGCAAGCGATTGGCGGCGGCGCGCAGGGCCGGGCTGGCTGCCAGCAGGCGCGGCGCGACCAGCGGCAGCGAGCCGACCGGGATCCCGCACACCACATGGTCGAAGTCGCGCCCGCGCCGCAGCACGCGCCGCGGCAGCGGCGCACCGTATGCTTCGCGGTAGATGCGCGGCCAGTCGCTGAAATACGATTCGAGGTCCACCCGGTGTTCCTGCATCAGCGCGGCCTGGCCTGCGTCGAGCTGGCCCCACAGCGGCGCATCCGGCCAGCACGGCAGGCCTTTCACCTCCACCAGGGGATCGTAGCGGCCGGTGCGCAGTATCGCCTGCTCGGTCAGGACGATCTCGCCCACCCCATCGTCGTCGGGCACCAGTTCCTCGACCCGATGGAAGAATGCGAACCGTACGCCGCGCCGTGCCAGCACTTGGTACAACGGGGCGAACACGGCGTCGCCCATGCCGGCGGTCATCCGGTACATCACGCTGCCACGGTAGGCGAAGGCCATGCGCAGCATCCAGCGCAGCGCGGTGCCGGCTTCCAGGTTGGGGCGCGCCGGGTCGCCGTCTTCAAACGCGAACAGCAGCTCGTACAATGCGCGGATCGGCGTGGAGTCCACGCACAGGCGCGCATCGCCGCCATGCCGCGTGAGCCAGGCGCGCAGGTCCTCGTCGTTGATGGCCCCGAAACCGCGCGTGAACACGCCGTCGGCCAGCATCCCCTTCAGCACGGTCGCACCGATATCGAGCGCAATCAGCAGTCGCTGCACCTGGCCGCCGTCGATCGACAGCGCACGCAAGCTGTCGATATGGCCGCGCACCCGTTCCAGCGCCCGGCCCAGCGCGGCGCGGTCATGCGTGGTGTGGTCACGCGGGTGGCGCGGCATGCCGTGCGCGAGCGACAGCAGGGTGTCGAACGCGGCGTCCTCCACCCCGCCCGGCGCCAGCGTGCGCAAGCTGTCGTGCCAGTGGCGCAGTGCGCGGATCGCTTCCAGCGCCAGCGCCCACGGCGTGACCGGATCGCTGCCCGTGCCAGGCTCGCCAGGGCGGCGCGGCAGCACCAGGTTCCAGAACTGCCAGCCGGCCCCGGCCTGCTCGGCCAGCGCGATGTAGTCCTGCGGGTGGAAGGCTTCGGCCCAGGTGGCCAGCGGCGCGTCGGCCGGCCGCGCCAGCTCGGCGTAGGCCGCGCGCATTAGCGCAAACGCGTTGGCGTAGTGGCCGAACCAGATGTGCAGGCCATGTTCCTCGATGCGCTGCGCCAGACCGGGATTGCGTCCGCTCGCGCCCTTGCCGCCCAGGCGCCAGCCCTGCTGGTAGATCGTGATGTCGTAGCGCTCGCGCCATCCCGCCTGCCCGCTCAGGTAAAACGCCGCCGCCAGTGCGCCCGCGCCCCCACCGAGGATCGCGATCTTCTGGACCTGTGCCATCTTGCCCTCCCCACTAAGGATTGCATTCAGGCCAGTGTATTGTTGTCGATCTAGCGCTGTGTTTGCCTAAATCAATATCGCTGTCGATGACTATTCCGCCGTGCGCTCGACCGGCGTTGCGATGTAGATTGCGGCCTTGCGCGCCAGGCTCATGCTCGACGGCAGGGTTCCGAGGACACCGTCGCCATGCGCGTGCACCGGAACGCCACGCAAGCGCTCATGGTTTGACAGGCAAGCGGCTGCCTGTGAAGCGCGCATGTCGCTCAGGTGCTGGTTGGCAGCCGCGGTTCCACGGTAGTCGGCAGAACCGATCACCGAGATCTCGGCTCCCGCCTGCCAGCGGGACGCAACCAGGCGCGCCAAGCCGTCGCAGTCCTGGCGACTGATCTGGGCCTTGCCGGTGTCGAATGCCACCTCCGCCACCAGCTGCTTGCCGGGCGGCGGCGTGCCGTGCCCTTTCAGGATATCCTTCAGCACCACGCGCATCTCGACCAGTTGGTCGGTAACCCGTGCGTTAGCCCGCGCAACGCGGGCGTCCAACGCATCGCGCAGCTCCGCGCCCAGCTGCGCCACCTCGGTATTGACGATCTGCTTCACCTCGGGCTCGCTGAGCCCCTGACCAGGCGCGCCCGCCCCACCCTCGGGGCAGCCGCCTGTTGCCTGGCATATGTTGTCGATCGTCTTGGTAACCGGCTCGGGTGCCACCGCCGGGCTGGCGCCCTGCCCGGCCAGCGCGTCCAAGGTCTGCGCCCTGGTCGCCGGCAGCTTGACCTGGGCGAGCAACAGATCCAGCACCGAGGCGCGCTCGTTGATGTACGCAAGGAATCGCGGGTAGCTCCATGCCGGATCGCCGCCCCAGAAATTCGTGCACGCCTTGTACGTTTCGCGGATCGTCTCCTTGGTGAAATCGTCGAATTTCACCGGCTTGATCGTCTCCCCAAGCTTCAACTGGAAGTAATTCCCCGGCAAAGGCACCGCCAGCATGGCCGAGCACGTTTCGTTGAGGGACTGCCTGAGGCCCGAGCAAAAGCTCTCCACGGCCGGGCGCGGGTCCTGGTCGCCAATGCATGCCTTGTGCTGCTGCCACCCCGAATAGACGGCAATGGCCAGCGGGATGGCGACGGCGAGACTGGTGGCGGCCATCGCGCGCTACGAACCGGCCGCCGGGGCGGGCTGCGCGCCCGCGGTCGCGCCAGCCGCATTGGCCGGCGTGGCCGGAACTGCTGCACCTGCGGTCACCGGCTGGCTGCTCGCGGGTGTCTTTGTCTCACCAGCGGGGCCGGCGGGTTGCTCCGCGAGCCGGACCTTGTTGGTCGCGACGTTAAAGATCGACGTGACAGTGGCCTGTAGAATCTCTTGCTCCGTAGCGTGGCCCAAGGCATAAGCGGCGAGATTCGATCGTATGACCTGCAGCGCCGGGCGCACCTCGTTGGAAAACTCGCCCGGACCAAGATCGGCGCTCAGTGCGCTTTTCGCCAGGTTTGTTCCCTTGATGACGGCGCCATCGGGAAGCGCGATTTCCGAGTGAAATTCAGTAATGTTCAGGAAGTTATCCGCCGGGATGGCAGCAAGGTAGAGATAATCGGGCATCAATGGCCCTTTCGTCTTGTCCTTGCCGTCCAGCCGCGCCAAATACTCGCTTCGCAACTTGCGGATCGTCTCGAGCTTGGCGGCGTGGTCGCCTGGAATCTGGTTCGGTACCGCGGCAAACGCGTCCGCAATGATCTCGTCCCATTGCGACACCTTGTTGAAATCCATTGACGGGGCCAGGCGCTGGATCATGCAGGCGTCCTGATGCCACAGGGCGGCGAACAGCGCGTAGTCCGACTTGGTATTGTTACCCAGCTTCGCCGTGATCTCGTTCAGGCTTTTGCCATTGACCACCGGGACCGCTTTCAGGGTCAGCTGTGCGCCGCCCAGGTTCACGTAATTACACTGCTCTCTTGCGCTGTCGAGACGAGCCCGCTCTTCTTTGGTTGGGATCGAATGGCAACCAGACAGGAACGCTCCGAGAAAGAGAGGGAAAACAAGACGCCAGCAGCACATGATTCCTCCGATGAGAAGACCAACAGTGACCTGAGCAGAAAGTTGCCAAAAGACTATAGAAACACGGTCCGGCTGGCAACAAGTGTTTCCGCGACAAAGGCTGATGTTGTTTTTTTATCACGCCGAGGACGACCACCACCCCACCCCATGGCGACGGGTGCGGCGTGTAAAATCTTGTGATGACGAAGACCTGCACCGCCAACTGATGCCCCAGCCGACTCGCGCCTGGGTGCGCATGCCCTCCGGCAAACGACTTGACCTGCTCGACCCCACGCCTTTCGACTGGGACGACGCCGACCTGGCGCTGGGCCTGGCACGCACCTATCGCTGGGGCGGGCACTCCGCATGGCCACTGCCGCTGTCGGTGGCCCAGCACTCGATCACGGTCATGCTGCTGCGCCGCGCCGCCGGCGGCACGCTGTCGCCGGAAGCCGAGTTGCGCGAACTGCTGCATGACGCCGAGGAAGGTTTGCTCGGCTTTGACGCGATCTCGGTGATCAAGCCTTTCCTGGGCGAGGGATTCCGCGCGCTCACACAGCGGCTGGAGCAGGCCGTCTTCCTGCGCTACGGCCTGCCCGCATGGACACCCGGCGAATACCGCAAGCACAAGCAAGCCGACCGCGTTGCCGCCGCAAGCGAAGCGGTGCACATTGCCGGCTGGTCGGAACAGGAAGTGCGGCGCACTCTGAAAATCCGCTCGACGGTGCTGGCCGCCGATCCGCTGGTCGCTTTGTATGGCGGCAAGGCATGGGAACCGTGGGCGCCGGCGCTCGCGGCCGAGCGCTTTCTGGCCGAGTTGCATCGGCTGCAGAATGATATCCAAGCGGCAACGGAAAATCGCTAAGCTACTGATTTTCCGCGTTATTTCTCGATATCCACAAAAAATGTGGATAACTGTGTGGAAAAGGCCCACTTGACAGGCCGGAACCCCAGATTTCATGCGGGTTTCGACACTTTGCCCGTTCTGAAGGCAAAATTTCGCCCCAATAGAATCAAGGACTTACGCGATCCAAGAGAAATAGTCCTAGCGAAATATGCGGTAGATTCCTACAAATTCCTACAGCGGGGGATAAGTCATCAACACGCGCGCCCTACCACCTGTTACTTCCACGCGTTGCGGGCGCGGTCGCGCACCAGCATGCGCACCGATTCGGGCATCGGCTTACGCTGGTGCAGGGTCGCGGCGTCGAGCCAGACGCACTCTTCGTAGTGCCTGAGCATGGCCGGGCTGATGAAGCGGGTGCGCTGTGCGTACACGTGGCGGTCGCCCATCTGCGACTGCTGCTTGATGAAGAATTTGTTCGGCACCACCAATTGCAGGTGCTCGCGGGCGCGCGTCATGGCCACGTAGAGCAGGCGCCGCTCTTCCTCGATCTCCTCCATGCTGCCGGTGGCCATGTCCGACGGAATGCAACCGTCCACCACGTTCAGCACGTGCACCGATCGCCACTCCTGCCCTTTCGATGAGTGGATGGTGGACAGGATCAGGTAGTCCTCGTCCAGCAGCGGCGGCCCGGCGCGGTCGCTGGTCGCCTCGGGCGGGTCGAGCGTAATCTCGGCCAGGAAACTCTCGCGCGAGCCGTAGCCGCCGGCCAGCGCGGCGAGCTGCTCCACGTCGGCCGAGCGCACCGGCGCGTCGTCGTGCATGCGCTCCAAGTGCGGCAGGTACCAGTTCTTCGCCAGCTCGATGTCGGCCGGCCAGCGCAGCCCCGGCGCACGCAGCGCGCGGTACAAGGCCACGAACTGCTGCCAGTCCTCGGCGCTCTTGGCAGGCGCGGCGAAGGCCTCGAGCGCCGCCAGCGGATCGGCCGCCTCGGACATCGCATCGAGCAGGCGGGTCGCGGTGGCCGGGCCGATCCCGGGGATCATCTGCGCGACGCGAAAGCCCGCCATGCGCCCGCTCGGGTTCTGCGCGAAACGCAGCACCGCCAGCACGTCCTTGATGTGCGAGGCTTCCAGGAACTTGAGCCCGCCGAACTTCACGAACGGGATGTTCCGCCGCATCAGCTCCAGTTCCAGCGCCGCGCTGTGGCTGGCGGCGCGAAACAGCACGGCCTGCTGGGTCAGCGCAATGCCTGCCTCGCGGTGCTCCAGCACGCGGTTGCAGACCCAGCGCGCCTGCTCCGCTTCGTCGGGAATCAGCACCAGCTGCGGCTTGGCGGACGACAGCTTGTCGGTCCACAGCGTTTTGGCGTGACGCTCGACGGCCTGTTCGATGACGGCGTTGGACGCATCGAGGATCGGCTGGGTCGAGCGGTAGTTGCGGTCGAGCGTGACGACCTCGGCCGGGCGCGAGAACTGCTGCGGGAAGTCGAGGATGTTGCGCACGGTGGCGCCGCGGAACGAATAGATCGATTGCGCGTCGTCGCCCACCACCATCACGCCGCGCCCGTCCGGCTTCATGCCGGTGAGGATCGCGGCCTGCAGCCGGTTGGTGTCCTGGTATTCGTCCACCAGCACGTGGTCGAACAGCGCGCCGATCTCGGCGCCCAGCTCCGGGTCGGACACCATCTCGGCCCAGAACAGCAGCAGGTCGTCGTAATCGAGCACGTTCTGCTCCTGCTTGGCGTCGACGTAGGCGCCGAACAGGGTCTTGAGCTGCGCCTCCCACTCCGCGCACCACGGGAAGGTGGATTTGAGCACGAGGTCGAGCGGCTCGCGGCTGTTGACGGCGCGCGAATAGATCGACAGGCAAGTGCCCTTGAGCGGAAAGCGCTTCTGCCCCTGCGACAGGCCGATCTCGTGGCGCACCAGCCCCATCAGGTCTTCCGAGTCGCCGCGGTCGTGGATGGTGAACGAGTCGGACAGGCCGATGCGGCCCGCGTATTCGCGCAGCAGGCGCGCGCCGATGCTGTGGAAGGTGCCGGCCCAGGGCAGCGTGGGGCTGGCCGCCGACAGCCCGGTGCCCAGCACCCGCTGCAGCACATGGCCGGCGCGCTGGGTCATTTCGTTGGCGGCGCGGCGCGAAAAGGTCAGCAGCAGGATCCGCTGGGGATCCGCGCCCGCCCCGATCAGGCGCGCGACGCGGTGCGCCAGCGTATTGGTCTTGCCCGAGCCGGCGCCGGCGACCACCAGCAGCGGGCGCGGGTCCTGCGCGCCGATGTCGTGCTCGACGGCAGAGCGTTGCTGCGGGTTGAGGGCGGCAAACGGATCGTCGGGGGCGCGGGCAACGGCGGCTTCTTGCATCGGCTGGCGTGTTGGAAACAGGTGGCATAACTGTACATTTGTCCAGTAGCCGAGCGCAAGCAGAATCGCAAGAAAATTTTCTTGTGATAACGCAAACTTCCGGTCAATCGTCCGTGCGCCAGCGCACGCAGTGCATCGCTCCAGCGAAGCTAAGTCACGGTTTTAAAAGCGTTTTTTCGGATATCCACAAACACTGTGGATAACGATGTGGAAAATCGCCCCCTTGACAGGCCAGAAGCGCGTACTGGAGCGGGTTTCAACAAACTGCCCATCCGACGGGCAGATTTTGTGCCATTAAAAATCAAGCACTTGGCAGCACCCGCGGTATCGCCTCGCAAAAATCTCGGCGAGTTAAAAAAACGAAATTTTTGTGCATAACCAGGCAATCCTGCGGCCCGGGCGCCAGCGAATTCGATGTATTTTTTTTATCGAATTTCTTATGTAAGTGGAAACTTTCAGCTTTGCGCGCGCCGCCGCTGCGGCTCCAGCAAGACGCGGCGAATGACTTCCGGCGCCACGCCGCGCGCTTTCAGGTACTCGAGCGCCGAGACCGTGCAGCCGCTCTGCTGCATCAGGATGCCGTGCTCGACGATCGCGTGGCAGCGGTGGTCGCGCCGCACGTTAGGAACGGCAACTTGCGGGTCGCCGATGTTTTCGTACAAAGATTGATCCATCGCGACTCCTTCAAAAGTAGAGCGTGGTAGCGCGTTGGTAACGAGTATTCATCTGCACGGTTCAATGTCAATATCAGCTCACCATCGAAGCCAAAAATATCTGGCGACGTTGCCACACGATCACTCTGTCCAGCGGCGCGCCGCCTCGTTGGACAGATGCCTAGAATGCCCTCGTCCACCTGATCACAGCGAGGAGTTTCCATGGCAACCACTCCCGAGCCGTCCCCCAACCCCGGCGACGCGGCCCTGCCGGGCACCCCGGGCACCGGCGAAGACATCTGCTCGGCCTGCAACGGCACCGGCAAGCTGGCCGACGGGCGCCAATGCCCCATGTGCGGCGGTTCCGGCCGCATCGTCGAAGGCATCGGCGGCGGCTAGCGGTTGGACAGGACGGCTGGCGGACGCGATAATGCGCGGATGACCTTCTCCGCCGCACCGCGTCCCGAAACGCTCGACGCCGAAGCACCGCGTCCTCGCCCGCACTCGCTTGCCGACCTGTTCATCTCCTTCACGCTGCTTGCCCTGCAGGGCTTTGGCGGCGTGCTCGCCGTCGTCCAGCGCGAGCTGGTCGAGCGCAAGCGCTGGCTGACGCAGGAAGAATTCATCGAGGACTGGGCGGTCGCGCAGATCATGCCCGGCCCGAACGTGGTCAACCTGTCGCTGATGATCGGCGCGCGCTACTTCGGCTTTGCCGGCGCCATGACCGCGCTGGCCGGCATGCTGGCGCTGCCGCTGGTGCTGGTGATCCTGCTGGCCCTGCTGCACGACCGCTTCGCCGGCAACCCGGCCGTGGTCGGTGCGCTGCGCGGGATGGCGGCCGTGTCCGCCGGCTTGATCGCGGCTGCCGGCCTGAAGATGCTGCCGGCACTCAAGCGCAGCCCGATCCCGGGCGGCTGGATCGCGGCCATCGTCGTCGTGGGCTTTGCGCTGGTGGCCCTGCTGCACTGGCCGTTGCCGGTGGTGCTGTTCGGCCTGGGCGGCCTGGGCTGCGTGATCGCATGGCGGAGGCTGGCATGACGAGCGCGCCGCTTCACATCGTGCTGGCCTGGCACGACTGGCTCAACCTGTTTGCGCACTACCTGATGCTGTCGCTGATGTCGGTCGGCGGCGCGATCTCGACCACTTCCGAAATGCACCGCTTCCTGGTCGAGCAGCACCACTGGCTGACGCAGGAACAGTTCAGCGACGCGATCGCGCTGGCGCAGGCCGCACCGGGGCCGAACGTGCTGTTCGTCGCGCTGATGGGCTGGCACGTGGGCATGAACGCCGGCAGCCCGCTGCTGGCACTGGCGGGCGTGGCCACCACCATGCTCGGCATGATGATCCCCTCCACCCTGCTCACCTACGCGGCCGCGCAATGGGGCCACCGCAACCGCGAACTGCGCGCGGTGCGCGCGTTCAAGCTGGGCATGGCGCCGATCGTGATCGCGTTGCTGCTGTCCACCGCCTGGATCCTGGCCAGTGCCGGCGGCACAGGCAGCGCCAACTGGCGCCTGGGGCTGCTGTCGGCGGCCAGCATGCTCGTCATCTGGCGCACGCGCCTGCACATCCTGTGGGTGCTGGGCGCGGGCGCCCTGCTCGGCGCGCTGCACCTGGTCTGATTGCGTGCGCTGTTGGCATGCCGCGTCCGCCAAGGGCATACTTGCGGCATTGACCATTGACGACACCACCATGCCAGAACTCATCAGCGAACACGCCTGCTTCGGCGGCCTGCAACGTTTCTACCGCCACGATTCGGCCGCCATCGGCTTGCCGATGCGCTTCTCGGTGTATCTCCCGCCGCAGGCAGAAGGCAAGAAGCTGCCGGTCCTGTTCTACCTGGCCGGCCTTACCTGCACCGAAGAGACCTTCATGACCAAGGCCGGCGCCCAGCGCGTGGCGGCGCAGGAAGGCATCATCCTGGTGGCGCCCGACACCAGCCCGCGCGGCGCCAACCTGCCCGGCGAAACCGACAGCTGGGACTTCGGCGCCGGGGCCGGCTTTTACGTCGATGCGACCGAGGAGCCGTGGGCGCGCCACTACCGCATGTACAGCTACATCCTGGAGTTGCGCGACCTGGTGATGCGCGAGCTGCCGGCCGACCCCAACCGCTGCGGAATCTTCGGCCACTCGATGGGCGGGCACGGCGCGCTGGTGCTGGCGCTGCGCAATCCGGACCTGTTCCGCTCGGTGTCGGCGTTCGCGCCGATCGCCGCGCCCGGCCGCTGCCCGTGGGGTGAAAAGGCATTCGGCGGCTACCTTGGCGCGGAGCGCGAAGCCTGGCGTGCCTACGACGCCACCGAGCTGATGCTGGTGATGAAGACGCCCTTCCCCAACGGCATCCTGATCGACCAGGGCCTGCACGACAAGTTCCTGGCCGAGCAGCTGAACGTGGACGACTTCGCGCTCGCCTGCGAGCAGGCCGACCAGCCGCTCGAGCTGCGCTTTCATCCCGGCTACGACCACGGCTACTACTTCATCCAGACCTTCATCGAGCACCATTTGCGCTTTCACCGCCGCCAGCTCGAATAGTCCAGAACGAACCGCCCCCGCTCCGGTCAAACCCGCTTTCCGAACCGCGTGGAGAGCGTCATGCATGTGCGCGACCCAACCGTCTGGATGTGGGGCGAGGCGCTGGAAATGCTCGAGCGCGCGGACCGCTTGCACC
Source organism: Massilia agilis (assembly GCF_024756255.1). Lineage (GTDB taxonomy): Bacteria > Pseudomonadota > Gammaproteobacteria > Burkholderiales > Burkholderiaceae_D > Telluria > Telluria agilis. The sequence continues at coordinate 417,509 of NZ_JANUHB010000001.1, forward strand.
GGCGCTTCTTCCAGCTTGGCGCCGCCGGCCAGGCGCGCCCGACCTGGGAGCCGCCGGTGGATGTGTTCGAAACGGCACGCCAGTTCATCATCGTGGTCGCGCTGCCGGGCGTGAGCGCCGAGCAGCTGCAGATCGACATCGACGGCCACGCCATCCTCGTGCGCGGCCAGCGCCGCCAGCCACCGGCGGCTGCGGCCGGCCTGATCCACCGGCTCGAACTGCCCTATGGCCACTTCGAGCGCCGCATCGAGCTGCCCGGGCGAATGTTGCGGCTGGGCACGCGGGTGCTGGCCGACGGTTGCCTGACCCTCACGCTGGACAAGCTGGAAGGCGCGCCATGAACGACAACCCAACCGACGCCGCACCGCCTGCGCCGCGCTTCGACTTGCCCCCGGACGCGCTGCTCATCGTCCCGGTGCGCAACCTGGTGCTGTTTCCCGGCATGGTTTCGCCGATCAGCATCGGGCGCCCGGCCTCGATTGCCGCCGCACAGGAAGCCGCGCGCAGCGAGCGGCCGATCGGCGTGGTGCTGCAAAAGGACCCCGCCGCCGAAACACCGCGGCCGGACCAGTTGCACCGGATCGGCACCGTGGCCACCATCGTGCGCTACGTCACCACGCAGGAAGGCACCCACCACATCGTCTGCCAGGGCCAGCAGCGCTTCGGCGCACTCGAGTACCTGCAAGGCTACCCGTTCAACCTGGCACGCGCCAACCTGCTGCCCGAGCAGGACGACCGGCGGCCCGAGATCGAGGCCCTGTTCATCCAGCTGCGCCAGCGCTCCAACGAAATCCTCGGCCTGCTGCCGCAGGTGCCGGCCGAGCTCACGCGCGCGCTGCAGGCCTTGACGTCGGCGGCGGCCTACGCCGACTTCGTGGCCGGCCTGATGGACATCAGCGCCGAGGAAAAGCAGGACCTGCTGGAAACGCTGGACCTGAAGCGGCGGCTGGAAAAGGTGCTGGAGCACCTGGCGCACCGCATCGAAGTGTTGCGCCTGTCGCGCCAGATCAACGAACAGACGCGCCAGCGCATGGACGAGCGGCAGCGCGAATTCATGCTGCGCGAACAGCTCAAGACCATCCAGAGCGAACTGGGCGAGGACGACAGCGGCGACACCGAGCTGGCCGACCTGCGCCAGGCCATTGCGCATGCCCACATGCCGGAAGACACGCAGGCCCACGCGCTCAAGGAAATGCGGCGGCTCGAAAAGACCTCCGAGGCCTCGGTCGAATACTCGATGCTGCGCACCTACCTGGAGTGGCTGACCGAACTGCCGTGGGCCGAGCCGCCGGCCGAGACGATCGACCTGGCGCAGGCGCGCGCGATTCTCGACCAGGACCATTTCGGGCTCGAGCGCATCAAGCGGCGCATCCTGGAATACCTGGCGGTGCGCAAGCTCAACCCGCACGGCAAGAGCCCGATCCTGTGCTTTGTCGGGCCGCCGGGCGTGGGCAAGACCTCGCTCGGCCAGAGTATCGCGCGCGCGACCGGCCGCAAGTTCGCGCGCGTGTCGCTTGGCGGCGTGCACGACGAGGCCGAGATCCGCGGCCACCGCCGCACCTACGTGGGCGCCCTGCCCGGCAACATCATCCAGGGCATCCGCAAGGCCGGCACGCGCAATTGCGTGATGATGCTCGACGAAGTGGACAAGATGGGCGCCAGCCTGCATGGCGACCCCAACGCGGCGCTGCTCGAAGTGCTCGACCCCGAGCAGAACTCGACCTTTCGCGACAACTACCTGGCGGTGCCGTTCGACCTGTCGCAGGTGCTGTTCATCTGCACCGCCAACATGCTCGACACCATGCCCGGGCCGCTGCGCGACCGGCTGGAGATCATCTCGCTGCCGGGCTACACCAGCCAGGAAAAGGAACAAATCGCGCGCCGCTACCTGGTGCCGCGCCAGCTGCAGGCCAACGGGCTCACCGCCGACCAGGTGAACGTCACCGATGCGGCGCTGCGCGCCCTGATCGACGATTACACACGCGAAGCGGGCGTACGCGGCCTTGAACGCGAGATCGGCGCCGTGTTCCGCCACGCGGCAGTGCGCATTGCCGAGGGCTCGGCCGAGAGCATGGCGATCGACGCCCCGGACCTGCCCGCGATCCTTGGCCCGCGCAAATACGAAAGCGAAGTGGCGATGCGTACCAGCCTGCCGGGCGTGGCCACGGGCCTGGCGTGGACGCCGGTGGGCGGCGACATCCTGTTTGTCGAAGCGAGCCGGGTGGCGGGCAACGGGCGGCTGATCCTGACCGGGCAACTGGGCGAAGTGATGAAGGAAAGCGCCCAGGCCGCGCTCACGCTGGTGAAGGCGCATGGCGGCACCTTCGGGCTCGGCCCGGACGTGTTCCGGCGCTGCGACGTGCACGTGCACGTGCCGGCGGGCGCGATCCCGAAGGATGGGCCGAGCGCGGGCGTGGCCATGTTCATCGCGCTGGCCTCGCTTGCGATGGGCACGCCGGTGCGCAGCGACGTGGCGATGACCGGCGAGATCAGCCTGCGCGGGCTGGTGCTGCCGGTGGGCGGCATCAAGGAAAAGGTGCTGGCCGCGCTGCGCGCCGGCATCACGACCGTGATGCTGCCGGCACGCAACCAGAAGGAACTCGACGAGATTCCTGACGAAGCGCGGCGCCAGCTCCAGTTTGTCTGGCTGAACGATGTGGACGACGCGGTGCAGGTGGCGATTGGCACGCCGGCGCAGCGCACCGGTGCGCCGGCCGCGCATGCGGCGTAGGGTGGGCTCTTGAGCCCACGCGTTGATACGTGCCGCGTGCCGACGCGTGGGCTCGAGAGCCCACCCTACGAAAGCCCTACGCAGGCGCCGCGAGTTCGGTTCCTGGCGCCATGTTCCGCACCGCCCACGCTCGCACCCGCATGCCGAGCACGAACAGCGCCAGGCCACTGCTGAGCGCATAGATCCCGACCAGCGGCCCCAGCGCGCCCGCCCCGGCATCCGGCGCCGCCGCCACCGCAATGCCAAACACGATGGAGGTCAGCGCCGACAGGGCAAACAGCCGCTCGCCACGAATGAACTTGCGCAGCCGCAGCGCCGCCACCATGTCGAGCAGGCCCGTCGCCAGCGCATGCGCGCCGATCAGGACCATGAGCACCAGCTCGGTGCGCACCGGCCGCGCCAGCGCCAGCGTGCCGATGCCGATACCCAGCGCCCCCAGCATGAACGGCATGCGCCAGCGCGCATCGGCACGGCGGTTGTGCAAGGCCCCGGCCGCCCACACCGCGCCCGCCAGCAGCGCGTACGCGGCAAACAAGGCCACCAGCCACACCAGCGCAATGTCGAGCAACACCAGCAGGCCGAACGCCACCGTGACCAGGCCGCGCAGGGCCGGCATCCACCACGATCTCAGCAATGTCTCGTTCACGTTGTTTCCTCCTTTTGCTGCTTCTGACCGTTCGGACAAATCGGGATTCACGGCGCGCGCAAGCCTACTGTTCCGTATCAAAGACAGTACTGCGAATCGGCCAGAAAAGAACTGCGTGGTGCCACCGTCGCGACCCTTGAAAGACATTTTTCACTGCCCTATAAATGACAGTGGCGGCATTGGCCGCCGCGTGTTCAGTGTCATTCAACAACAGATTGGAGGCTGTCATGAATCTCATCAGGAGAAGCGCCCCGCTGTCGGCCTGGCGCCCGGGCTCGGTTGAAGACCAGTTCGGCCGGCTCGTGCAGAACATGTTCCAGGACATGCTGTCACCGTTTGGCGGCGCCGGTGGCGGCTGGAGCGCGGAAGACACGATCAGCCCGCGCATCAACGTGCGCGAGAACGACAAGGGCTACGACATCGAAGCCGAAATGCCCGGGGTTAAGAAGGACGACATCAAGGTCTCGATCGAGCACGACCGGGTGACGATCGAGGGCGAATGCCGCACGGCAAACGAACAGCGTGAGGGCGAAAACGTGGTGTATTCTGAGCGCTCGGCACGCAAGTTCCTGCGCAGCTTCATGCTGCCGACGGAGGTGGACGACGCCACCGCGCAAGCCCGGCTGGAAGACGGCATCCTGCACCTGACCCTGCCCAAAAAACAGGGCGCAGAGGCACGCCGCCTGACCATCCAGTAACGCTCGCACGCCCGCCAGCGCGCGGGCGCCTCCACGCAACGCGCCCGCGGTGTGCCGCAACCACCGCCGCGGGCGACGGTCCAACAGGCACCCATTCGTGCCGGGAGCCTGACCATGTCTGACGAAGTCCGCTTCAAGAACCGTGCCCAGGCCGGCCAGCTGCTGGCCCAGCGGCTGGGCATGTATGCGCACCGGCCCGATGTGGTTGTGCTGGCCCTGCCGCGCGGCGGCGTGCCGGTCGCGTTTGCCGTGGCGCTGGCGCTGGGCGTGGAACTCGACCTGCTCATCGTGCGCAAGCTCGGCATGCCGGGCCAGGAAGAGTATGCGATGGGCGCGATCGGCAGCGGCGGCGTGCGCTACCTGCAGCCCGGCTTTCCGGGCCAGATGGGCGTGACGGCGGCGCAGATCGACGCCATCACCGCGCGCGAGGCGGCCGAGATCGTGCGGCGCGAGCGCAAGTACCGCGGCAACCGCCCGCCGGTGGCGCTGCGCGGGCGCACCGTGGTGCTGGTGGACGACGGCATCGCCACGGGCTCGACCATGATGGCGGCGGTCGAGGTGGCGCGCCAGCACGGCGCCGGCAAGGTGGTGGTGGCGGTGCCGGTGGCGCCGCCCGACACCGCGGCCGAGATGGCGCAGCGGGTGGACCAGTTCGTCTGCCTGTCCACGCCCATGTTCTTTCGCGCCGTGAGCCAGTGGTACAGCGAATTTGACCAGACCAGCGACGAGGAAGTGCAGGACCTGCTGGCGATGGCCTGGCGCGACCAGGACAGCCGCCACGCCGACACCATGACGAACCCTGACGAAAGGAATCAACATGAAGCAAATGACCGACGTGGGACTTGACCTTGGTAAATGGCTGGGCGGCGCCGCCGCCGGCGCCCTCCTGATGTACATGCTCGACCCCGACCGCGGCGACGCCCGCCGCAGCCAGGCCACCGATGCCGTGCGCGGCATGGGTCGCCAGGGCGGGCAAATGCTGGGCAATGCCTGGGACAAGGTGAGCCACCTGGGGCGGCCGGACGGCGCCGCGTCGCTTGGCGAATCGGCCTCGCGCTTCGGGCGCCAGGCCAGCAGCGCGCTGTCCGACACCATGGCGCGCGCCACGCACAGCGCCAGCGACATGGCCAGCCGCGTGCAGCAGTCCATGCAGGGCAGCCGTGGTGACTGGACGCCGGCACTGCGCAATTCGGCGATGGTGGGCGGCGGCCTGCTGGGCCTGTACGGGCTGATGCGCCGCTCGCCGATCGGCATGGCAATCGGCCTGGCCGGCATCGCCATGCTGGCGCGCGGCATGGGCGGCCAGCCGCTGCGCAGCCTCGTCGCCGGCCGCGCACTGGGCCGCACCGTCGACCTGGAAAAGACGCTGCACATCGATGCCTCGCCCGAGGAAGTGTATGACCTGTGGGCGGACTACGAGAACTTCCCGCGCTTCATGTCACATGTGGTCGATGTGCGCGACCTCGGCCGCGGACGCTCGCACTGGGTGGTGCGCGGCCCGGCCGGCAGCGAATTCGAATGGGACGCCAAGCTCACCGAGCATTCGCGCCCGCACCGCCTGGCCTGGCGCACCGAGCCGGGCGCCGAGATCCCGCAGTCCGGCTCGGTGCAGTTCGAGCCCAGCCGCGGCGGCACGCGCGTGACGGTGCGCATGTCGTACACCCCGCCGGCCGGTGCGATCGGCCACCAGATCGCTTCCCTGATCGGCTCGGACCCCAAGCGCCAGATGGACGACGACCTGGCCCGCATGAAGGCCCTGATCGAGCGCGGCGGCGCAATGCAGCGCGAGACGGCGCGTTCGGGCGGCTTCATCAGCCGTTTCCTGCACTAGGCGCACCATGACGACCGCAACCGCAAGCCTCACGGCCGCCATCGCATCGGCGGCGCAGCCGCTGACGGGCGCGCACGCCGACTACGACGCCCTGCTCGACCTGGTGGGCGACGCCCACTACGTGCTGCTGGGAGAAGCCACCCACGGCACGCACGAGTTCTACGAAGAACGCGCGCGCATCACCGAGCGGCTGATCCGGGACAAGGGCTTCAACGCGGTCGCGGTCGAGGCCGACTGGCCGGACGCCTACCGCGCCAACTGCTACGTGCGCGGCGACGTGAAGGACGCCGACGCCGTGCAGTCTCTGGGCGGGTTCCAGCGCTTCCCGAGCTGGATGTGGCGCAACACCGACGTGGCCGATTTCATCGAGTGGCTGCGCGGGCACAATGCGCTGCGCGATCCCAGCCAGCGCGTCGGCTTCTACGGGCTGGACCTGTACAGCATGTTCACCTCGATCCAGGAAGTGCTGCGCTACCTGGAAAAGGTCGATCCCAACGCCGCGGGGCAGGCGCGCAAGCGCTACGGCTGCTTCGACCACTACTTCGAGGACAGCCAGCACTACGGCTACGCCACCGGCATCGGCATGTCGGAATCGTGCGAACAGGGGGTGATCGCGCAGCTGCAGGAACTCCAGCAGCGCGCATTCGACTACGTGCAGGCCGACGGCGGCCATGCCGAGGACGCGTTCTTCTATGCCCAGCAGAACGCCCGGCTGGTCAAGAACGCCGAGGAATACTACCGCACCATGTTCCGCGGCCGCGTCTCGTCCTGGAACCTGCGCGACAAGCACATGGCCGAGACGCTGGACGCGCTGTCGCGCCACCTGTCGCGCGGCGGCCAGCAGGCCAAGATCGTGGTGTGGGAGCACAACTCGCACATCGGCGACGCGCGCGCCACCGAAATGGGCGATGCGGGCGAATGGAACGTGGGCGAGCTGGCGCGCAAGGCCTACGGCGACGACGCGCGGCTGATCGGCTTTTCGACCTACGACGGCTGGGTGACCGCCGCGTCCGAATGGGACGGACCGGCCGAGCGCAAGCGCGTGCGCCCGGGCATGCCGGACAGTTACGAGGAAGTGCTGCACCGGGTGGGCTTGCCGCGCTTTTATTTGCCGCTGAGAACGCCCGGCCGCGCGCGCGACGCGTTGATGAAAAGCCGGCTGGAGCGCGCGATCGGCGTCATTTACCTGCCGCGCACCGAACGCCAGAGCCACTATTTTTCGGCCGAGATGCCGCGCCAGTTCGATGCGGTGATCCACATCGATACCACCACGGCCGTGCAGCCACTCGATCCCACGAGTGGGTGGCATACCGGCGAGCCGCCGGAGACGTATCCGGAAGGCGTTTGAGGCCGGCCAGCGCTGGTTGAACGCGTGGGCACAAGTGCCCACCCTACTGACTGTGCGACACGTAGGGTGGGCACTCGTGCCCACGCGTTCAAATCACGCCTGCCTGGCCACCGGCGCCTCGCCCGCGCCGTCCGCCGGCGCCTCCTTGCGCTCCACCGTCCACGTATGCACCGGCTCATGCCCCGGCCGCTTCCAGTCCGGCGGCATCCACAAATGCTTCAGTCGCTGCCACAGCGGCCCTGGCGCGAGCACGTCGCGCAGCATGTCCACGAACTCGTGGAAGTTCAGCACGAAGAAGTTATACGAGCGTATCTGGCGCGGAATCCCGTATTCGACCTTTTCCACCTCCGGCTCGTAGGTACCGAACATGCGGTCGAAAATGATCAGCACCCCGCCATAGTTCTTGTCGATGTACTGCGGGTTGCGCCCATGGTGCACGCGGTGGTTCGACGGCGTGTCGAACACGTACTCGAACCACGCCGGCAGCTTGTCGATGGACTCGGTATGCACGAAATACTGGTAACTCAGGTCGATCGCGAGCATGAGCATCACCACCGCCGGCGGCACGCCCAGCAGCACCGGCGGCAGGTAGAACACAAAGATCCCGACCACCGCATTGAGCACGCTCTGGCGCATGGCGGTGGTGAAGTTCATGGTCTCGCCGCTGTGGTGCGGCACGTGCGCCGCCCACCACCAGCGCACCCGGTGCGAACAGCGGTGGAACCAGTAATAGCAGAATTCGACAAGCACGAAGATCGGTATCACCGTCCAGGCGTTGACCGGGATGTCGAATAGCCGGTACTGGTAAAACCACGCGAAGGTGGCGCCGCCTGCCACGATCCAGGCCAGCGCCTCCATCACCTGGTAGCCGGCGCCCAGCGCAATGTTGGCCCCGATTTCCTTCCAGTGGAATTGCCCCAGCTGGCGGCGACGCCCCGCGCGCACAAGCTCGATGATGAAAGCGACGATGAAGACGGGCGTCATCGCCGTCAACAGCGCCTGCTTCCAGTCGGGGTTCGGCCCGAGCAGGTTGCCGATCCAGTTGACAGCCGTGTTGATGAAGTCGCCCATCCGTCTCTCCGCCAGGAAATGATGCTTCGTAATAGTACGGCACTGATGCCATTATTACAAAGCAATCGACAGGCGGCGAGCCCGGCATGGGTCCCGGCTCGCGCCGGGACGCCGTATCGGGCTTACAGGCAGTTGCCGGGGACGCGGGAGCACAGGGTGCTGAAGATGCTCACCCAGCGGCCGTCGGGGATCGAGGCCCCCTGCACTTTCGGGTCGGATGGGACGTAGATGTACGAGGTCACGCCCACGACCCGGTTGGAGCCGGTGTTCGAGCCGGTGCCGCCGCCCGTCTGCAGGATCTGGAAGTTCTGCACCCACGGTCCGCCGCTGGAGCCGCCCAGCGCGTCCGATCCGTACTCGACGTTGTTGGGCGCCGTGTTGCGGAAGGCGCCGCTGGTGACGTCCTGCATCTTCTGGCAGCTGTCCAGGTTGCAGGGGTAGCCGAGCTTGGACGTGTGGTTGGCCGACAGGCTGAGCGTTTGCCAGCCGAGCCAGCCGGTCACGTCGCCCAGGGCGAAGGTGCGCCCGTTCACGTTCTGGTCGCCGAACTCGATCATGGCATAGTCGGCGGCATTGGGCACGGTGCCGCCGCCCGTGGCCCAGGTGCCGGTCACGATCGCCGCGCGCCAGTTCCAGACCAGGAGCGGCGCGGTGCCGTCGCGGAAGGCCGGGACGAACACCCAGTTGCTGTGGAAGCCCTGCGAGGTGCCGCTGTGCACGCAGTGGCCGGCGGTGGCGACGATGCGGTGCTGGATGACGGAGGCCGAGCAGACGTAGGGTTCGTTATTGATCGAGAAGAACAGCTTGCCGACCGTGATGTACGGGTAGGCGCGGTCGGCCGAGAACGGCGAGGCCGTGCCGGTGAACATGGGGAACACGCGCGTGCTCGTGTAGTGCGCGCCGAAAGTGCCGACGGCGCCCGGCGTCATCACCTCGCCATTGCTGCGGCCCGGCGCCATATCGGGCTTGAACAGGCGCTGGGGCGACGCGCGCAGGTTCTCGGCGGGAGCGCGGCCGTCGCTGGCTTCGACCTTGCCAGCCGGTGCCCCGGCCGGTTCCTCGCGCACCGTTGCGTTGGGCGCGGCGTGCGGCATCGGCATCGGCTTGGCGGCCTTGAACCGCTCCGGGGTCCAGTAGGCCGCTGCTGCCCTGGCGTCGTTGTTGGTGATGCTGACCATGTTGTCCTGCGCGTGGGCAAGCGGCGCGCCGGCCATCAACAGGGCGAGCGCTGGTACGGAAGCGAGCGCATGCGATTTCATTGGGGCCTCCCGATTTAAGTTGTGCACCGGCGGTTAAAAGCGCGGGCCGGAACGCGCCGTAGCTCTGGCTACCTGCTCAAGGGTAGAAGCATGCGGGTCTCTAGTTCAGCAAACTTGACCATGGATTGATCGGCATCAACGCTCAAGCCCGGTTCCTCGTTTGGCTCAATGAGGCCCGGCAATACAAAGACTGTCGGGCAATATTTCGCGATCCGTTACATGCATCTAGCCACCCAGCCACGATTTCGTTAGCATGTGCGCAGTTATCCTCGGGCAAGGTCAATCATGAGTAAATACAAGCTGAACATCAACGGCAAGCTGCGCGCCGTTGACGTGGAACCGGACACCCCGCTGCTGTGGGCATTGCGCGATGCACTGGGCCTGGTCGGCACCAAGTATGGCTGCGGCGTTGGACAATGCGGCGCCTGCACTGTGCATCTGGACGGTGAGCCTGCCCGCTCGTGCCTGACGCCGGTGTCCAGCGTGGGCAACAAGAAGATCACGACCATCGAAGGCCTTGACCCGCATGCGATGCACCCGCTGCAGCAAGCGTGGCAGGAACTGGACGTGCCGCAGTGCGGCTACTGCCAGGCGGGCCAGATCATGACCGCCAGCGCCCTGCTCAAGCAGCATCCGCAGCCGACCGACGCCCAGATCGACAGCGCGATGGACGGCAACCTGTGCCGCTGCGCGACCTATACCCGCATCCGCGCCGGCATCCACCGTGCCGCCGAGATCGCCGCCAACGGAAAGGGCAAGAAATGACGACCACGCTTCCCCCCTCCCCGTCGCGCCGCAACTTCTTGCGCCAGAGCGCGCTTGGCGGCAGCGCACTCGTGATTGGCATGTATGCCGATGGCGTACTGGCTGCGGTGAGCGCCAGGCCCGAGGAATTCGCGCCGAACGCCTTCATCCGTATCGACAGCACCGGCAAGGTGACGCTGGTGTCCAAGCAGCCGGAAATCGGCCAGGGCATCAAGACCTCGCTGCCGATGGTGCTGGCCGAGGAACTGGAAGTGCCATGGCGCGACGTGCACATTGTCCAGGGCGACCTGAACCCGGCCTACGGCAGCCAGGGCGCGGGCGGCTCGACCTCCACGCCGACCAACTACGAACCCTTCCACAAGCTGGGCGCCACCGCGCGCACGATCCTGGTCCAGGCGGCGGCGCAGGCGTGGAATGTGTCGCCCGCCGACTGCCACGCCGAGAACGGCGCCGTCGTGCATGCGGCCAGCGGCCGGCGCCTGCCCTACGGCAAACTGGTCGCCACCGCGGCCAAGCTACCGGTGCCGGACGCGGCGCAGGTCAAGGTCAAGAACCCTGCCGACTACAAGCTGCTGGGCACGCGCATTGGCGGGGTGGACAACCTGGCCGTGGTCACCGGCAAGCCGCTGTTCGGCATCGACGTGCAACTGCCCGGCATGCTGTACGCGGTGTACGCGAAGTGCCCGGTGTTTGGCGGCAAGCCGAAGAGCTTCAACGTGGCCGAGATCAAGGCGATGCCGGGCGTGAAGGACGCCTTCATCGTCGAGGGCACCAGCAACCTGAACGGCCTGGTGCCGGGCGTGGCGATCGTCGCGACCTCGACTTGGGCAGCCTTCCGCGCGCGCAAGCAGCTCAAGGTGGAGTGGGACGAAGGCGCGAGCGCCGCGCACAGCTGGGCCGGCTTTGCGGCCGCAGCGCAAGCCGCGGCCAAGCAGCCGGGCACGACCATGCTGCGCCAGGATGGCGACGCGAAAAATGCGATCGCCGGCGCCGCCAAACAAGTGGAAGCAGCCTACCGCTACCCGTTCATCTCGCACGCCAGCATGGAGCCGCAGAACTGCACCGCCTGGTTCAAGCCGGCCAGCGGCACGGTGGAACTGTGGGCGCCGACGCAGAACCCGGGGGCGGGCCAGGCGCTGGTCGCCAGCACCTTCGGCATCCCCAAGGACAACATCACACTGCACATCACCCGCAGCGGCGGCGGTTTCGGCCGTCGCCTGAGCTCGGACTTCATCGTCGAAGCCGTGGCGGTTGCGCAGAAGGTCGGCGCGCCGGTCAAGCTGACCTGGACACGCGAGGATGACCTGCAGCATGACCATTTCCGCGCCGGCGGTTTCCACTTCCTGCGCGGCGGCATCGATGCGCAGGGCAAGCTGGTCGGATGGCACAACCATTTCGTCACCTTTGCCAACCGTGTCGAGCGTGAAGGCAAGAGCGTGCTGCAGCCGGGCAGCGGCGGCAGCCTGTCGGGCGACGAGTTCCCGGGCCGCTGGGTGGCCAACTGCCTGCTGGAGCAGACGGCGCTGGAATGCAGCATCCCGATGGGGCCGTGGCGCGCACCGGGCAGCAACGTGTTCGCGTGGGTGTTCCATAGCTTTATCGACGAACTGGCCCACGCGGCGGGCCGCGATCCGCTCGAGTTCCGCCTTGAACTGCTGGGCGACAAGGACATCGTGCCGGGCACCGGCGAGCGCGGCGTGCCCTACAACGTGGCGCGCATGAAGCATGTGCTGCAAGAGGTGGCCGAGAAGTCGGGCTGGGGCAAGCGCAAGTTCCCGCGCGGCCAGGGCCAGGGCATTGCCTTCCACTTCAGCCATCGCGGCTACATCGCGGAAGTGGCCGAGGTCACGGTCTCGCGCGAGGGCAAGCTCAAGGTGGACCGCGTGGTCGTGGTGACCGACATCGGCGCCCAGATCGTCAACCTGTCCGGCGCGGAGAACCAGGTGCAGGGCTCGGTCATCGACGGGTTGTCCACGCTGATGTACCCCGAGCTGAATATCGAGAATGGACGCGTGGTGCAGAGCAATTTCCACGAGTACAAGCTGCTGCGTATGGCCGAGACGCCACCGCAGATCGACGTGCACTTCCTCAAGACGGACTATCCGGTGACCGGGCTGGGCGAGCCGGCCTTGCCGCCGCTGGCTCCGGCCGTGTGCAATGCGATTTTCGCGGCGACGGGCAAACGGGTGCGGGAGCTGCCGTTGAGTAAGGTGGACCTGAGCTGGAGCTAAGTTGCGGGTTTCGTAGGGTGGGCAGCTGCGCTGCCCACGCGTCCAGGCAGCGTTTGAACTCGTAAGTAGTGTCGGCGGGCGAGCGGCGCTTGAACGCGTGGGCAGCGGAGCTGCCCACCCTACGTCAGCATTTGCCGCCCTACCGGCGCGGCGGCTGCTGCGCTGGGTCGCCGCTGGTGGCGCCGTGGCGCGCCATGATCGACGCGGCGCCCTCGGCCTCGCCGGGGTCGTTGGCGAGCACGGTCATCATGAAGTACTCCACCTGGCTGGTGGGCGCATAGGTGCGGCTGTAGGCCTGCCCGCCCACCACGTTCGGGTCGTTCCCGACCGTGAAGTTGGACTTTGCCGGCCCCGCCTCGTCCTCCTTGACCTTGAGCTGCACGCGCTCGCCGGCAAAGCCGGACGCAATCAGCTCGGCGCGCGCGCGCTGGGCCGCGTCGTAATTGTCGAATATGCGTACGATCTGGGTGTTCATGGCCGCTCCATCCTTGACGATGGGGCCAACCCTACCAGAATCGGCGCCCCGGCGGCGCTCAGTCGGGGACGACTGCGGTCGCTTCGATCTCCACGCGCGCCCGGTCCTCCATCAGCGCCGACACCTGCACCGCGCTCATCGCCGGATAGTGGCGGCCGATGACGTCGCGGTAGGCCGCGCCCAGCGCCGCGCCGGCGTCCAGGTACTCGCGCTTGTCCAGCACGTACCAGGTCATGCGCACGATGTGCTGCGGCCCAGCGCCCGCCTCGCGCAGCACGGCCACGATATTCTCGAGCGCCTGGCGGCACTGGGCCACGAAGTCGTCGGTGTGGAACTGGCCCTGCGCGTCCCAGCCCACCATGCCGCTCACGCACACCACGCGCCCGCGCGCGGCCACGCCGTTCGAATAGCCCTTCGGGCGCGGCCATCCGGCCGGGTTCAGGATCTCCATCTGTCGCCTTTCCTTAGCTTGGTTTGATGCCGCGTTCGCCCAGCAGCTCGCGCGCGATGATCAGCTGCTGCACTTCGCTCGCGCCTTCGTAAATGCGCAGCGCGCGGATTTCGCGGTACAGGCTCTCGACCGGCTGCCCGCTCACCACGCCCAGCCCGCCGAACATCTGGAGCGCGCTGTCGATGACCTGCTGCGCAGTCTCGGTCGCGGTCAGCTTGGCCATTGCCGCTTCCTTGGTCACACGCCGGCCCTGGTCGCGCAGCCAGGCCGCGCGGTAGGTCAGGAGCGCGGCCGCATCCACGCCGGTCGCCATCTGCGCCAGCTTGGCCTGCGTGAGCTGGAAGTCGGCTAGCGTCTTGCCGAACATCTTGCGCGAGGCGGCGCGGGCCAGCGCTTCGTCCAGCGCGCGCCGAGCAAAACCGAGCGCCGCCGCCGCAACCGAGGTGCGGAACACGTCGAGCGTGGCCATGGCGACCTTGAAGCCCTGCCCTGGCGCGCCGATCAGGCGGCTCACCGGCACGCGGCAGCCGTCAAAGCGCAGGCGTGCCAGCGGGTGCGGCGCGATCACGTCGATGCGCTCGGCAATCGCAAAGCCGGCCATGCCCGCGTCGACGATGAAGGCCGAGATACCGCGCGCGCCGGGCTGCTCGCCGGTGCGGGCAAAGACGACATAGAAATCGGCGATGCCGCCGTTGGAAATCCACGTCTTCTCGCCGTCGAGCACGTAGTCGTCGCCATCGCGCCGTGCTGCGCACTGCATCGCGGCCACGTCCGAGCCGGCTTCGGGCTCGGACAGCGCGAACGCGGCGATCGCCTCGCCGGCCGCCACGCGCGGCAGGTAGGCCTGCTTCTGCTCGTCGGTGCCGAACAGCGAGATCGCCCCGCTGCCCAGCCCCTGCATCGCGAACGCGAAGTCAGCAAGACCGCTGTGGCGGGCCAACGTCTCGCGCAACAGGCAGATGGCGCGCGTGTCGATCGCTTCGCCCACGCCGCCGTAGCGCGTGCCGCCCACCGCATGGCGCAGCCAGCCGGCCTGGCCAAGGCTGCGCACCAGCGCACGGCAAGTATCGTCCACGCTGGCCCCGTGGTGTCCCGTCACGTTCGCCGCGGCCCAGGCGTCCAGCTCGCGCGCCAGCGCGGCATGGTGCGGCTCCAGGAAGGGCCAGTTGAGGTAGGCGGTATCGGCCATCAGTCGCCCTCGAATTGCGGTTTTTCCTTTGCCACGAATGCGTGGTAGGCGCGGTGGAAGTCGTTGGTCGCCATGCAGATCGCCTGCGCCTGCGCCTCGGCCTCGATGGCCTCGTCCACGCCCATGTTCCATTCCTGCTGCAGCATCTTCTTGGTCATCCCATGCGCGAACGTGGGACCGGCGGCGAGCGAAGCCGCAAAGCCCTGCGCGTCGGCCAGCAAGGTGTCCGGCGCGCACAGGCGGTTGAAGAAGCCCCAGCGCTCGCCCTCCTCGCCGCCCATGCTGCGCCCGGTGTACAGCAATTCGGAAGCGCGGCCCTGCCCGATCACGCGCGGCAGCAGCGCGCACGCGCCCATGTCGCAACCGGCCAGGCCCACGCGGGTGAACAGGAAGGCGGTCTTGCTGCGCGCGGTGCCAAAGCGGATGTCCGAACCCAGCGCCAGCATGGCGCCCGCGCCCGCGCACACGCCGTCGATGGCGGCAATGACCGGCTGCGGACAGGCGCGCATGGCCTTGACCACGTCGCCGGTCAGGCGCGTGAACGCGAGCAGGCCCGGCATGTCGAGCTTCGTCAACGTGCCGATAATTTCGTGCACGTCGCCGCCCGAGCAGAAGTTCCCGTCCGCGCCGGCCAGCACCACGGCCTTGACGTCGTCGGCGTAGGCAAGCTCGCGGAACAGGTCGCGCAGCTCGGTATAGGATTCGAAGGTGAGCGGATTCTTGCGCTCGGGCCGGTTCAGGGTCAGCGTGGCCACGCCGGCCGCGACGGTGAAGAGGAAGTGGCGGGCGTGGTAGCCGCCCAGGTTGGTGCGGTTGCCGGGCAGCTCGTGCGGTTCGCCTGCAAGGTATCGCATGTGGTCTCCTGTCAGATAATCATCCCTCGAGCAGCCGCGCCGCGATCTGCTGCGGACTCAAGCCGCTGTTCGCGGCGGCCAGCTGGCGTTCGCGTTCGAGGTTGCGTTCGAGCTGCAGCTTGGCCGCGCGGTACTGCTTCGGCCAGGGCAAGTCGGTATAGCCGATGCGCGCGCTCTCGGTCAAGGTCCAGGCCGGGTTGGCCAGGTGCGGGCGCGCCACCGCGCACAGGTCGGCGCGGCCAGAGGCGATGATGCCGTTGGCGTGGTCCGCCTCGTAGATCGCGCCCACCGCAATGGTCGGGATGCCGGCCTCGTTGCGGATGCGGTCGGCGAACGGGGTCTGGAACATGCGTCCGTACACCGGCTTCTCCTGCTTGGACACCTGGCCGGACGAACAGTCGATCAGGTCGGCCCCGGCCTGCTTGAACAGCCGCGCCACCTCGACCGCGTCGCTTGGGGTGATGCCGCCGTCAACCCAGTCGTGCGCCGAGACGCGCACGCTGATCGGCAGGTGCTGCGGCCACGCGGCGCGCACCGCGGCGAACACTTCGAGCGGATAGCGGCAGCGGTTCTCGAGCGAGCCGCCGTAGGCGTCGACCCGCCGGTTGGTGAGCGGCGAAATGAAGCTCGACAGCAGGTAGCCGTGGGCGCAGTGCAGCTCCAGCCAGTCGAAGCCCGCCTCGGCCGCCGCCCGCGCCGCGCGCACGAAGTCGGCCTTGATACGCTCCATGTCCTCCAGGCTCGCCTCGCGCGCGACCTGCGACACGCCCTCGATGTACTGCTGGCTCGATGCCGATACCAGCGGCCAGTTGTCCGCTTCCAGCGGCTGGTCGATGCCGTCCCACGCGCGGCGGGTCGATCCCTTGGCGCCGGCATGGCCGAGCTGGATGCCGATCGCGGCATCGGTGTTGGCATGGACGTAATCGACGATGCGTTTCCACGCCGCCGTGTGCTCGCGCGTGTACATGCCCGGGCAGCCAGGCGTGATGCGCGCGTCGGCCGAGACGCAGGTCATCTCGGCCATCACCAGCGCCGCGCCGCCGAACGCGCGTGCGCCCAGGTGCATCAGGTGGTAGTCGCCCACCAGCCCGCCTTCGGCCGAGTACTGCGCCATGGGCGAGACCACGATGCGGTTCTTGAGCACCACGCCGCGCACCTTGAACGGGGTGAGCATGGGCGGGATGCTGCGGCTGGTCGCCGGCACCGGCAGGCCGGCCTGGGCGTAGGCGCGCGCGGCGATCCATTGCTCCACGCGTTCGACGTAGGCCGGGTCGCGCAGGCGCAGGTTCTCGTGCGACAGGCGCTGGCTGCGCGTGAGCAGCGAATATGCAAACTGCTCCGCTTCCATGGCCGTGTAGCGGCGCACGTTCTCGAACCACTCCATCGAATTGCGGGCCGCGCTTTGCAGCTTGAGCACCTCGACCGCGCGCGCCTGCTGGTAGGCGGCCAGCACCTCGTCCAGCGCACCGCCGCGGCCAAAGCAGCGCGCCAGTTCGATCGCGTCTTCCAGCGCGAGCTTGGTGCCCGACCCGATCGAAAAGTGCGCGGTGTGCGCCGCATCGCCCATCAGCACGAACGGCACGCGGCGCCCGCCGATGCTGTTCCAGTGCACCCACGCGCGGCAGGCAATGCGCGGAAAGCGGATCCACATGGCCGAACCGCGCAGGTGCGATGCGTTGGCCATCAGCGGCTGCCCGTCGAGGTAGCGCGCAAACAGCCGTTCGCAAAAGGCGATGGCCTGCGGCTGCTCCATCTCGTCCAGTCCTGCCGCGCGCCAGACTTCCTCGGGCGTCTCCACGATGAAGGTGGACGTGTCGCCGTCGTACTGGTAAGCGTGCGCCTGGAACCAGCCGTGCGGCGTCTCTTCAAAGGCAAAGGTAAAGGCGTCGAACTTCTTCTTTGTGCCGAGCCAGACAAAGCGGCAGTGGCGAGCGTCCACGTCGGGCTGGTAGGTGGCGGCGTAGCGGTTGCGAATGCGGCTGTTGATGCCGTCGCTGGCGATCACCAGGTCCGCGTCGTACTGCGTGGCGATGGCCTGGTCGTCCTGCACATCGGTCTCGAACACGAGCTGCACGCCCAGTTCTTCGCAGCGCTGCTGCAGGATGTTCAACAGGCGCTTGCGCCCGATCCCGCAAAAGCCGTGGCCGCCGGAAGTCACGGTGCTGCCCTTGAAGTGCACGTCGATGTCGTCCCAGTGATTGAACGACTGCAGGATCGAGCGCGCGGTGGGCTCGTCGGCGGCAACCAGGTTGCCCAGCGTCTGGTCCGAGAACACCACGCCCCAGCCGAATGTGTCATACGGGCGGTTGCGCTCGATGACCGTGATGTCGTGTGCCGGGTCCTGCTTTTTCATCAGCAGCGCGAAATACAGGCCGGCCGGCCCGCCCCCAACGCACACGATTTTCATTGTTCATCCCCTGTTTGTAGTCATCAGGAATATTACATGGATAACTAGTTTAGGTGTCAACTAAGACCGCGCTTCAATTGAAGGACGGGATTTTCTTAATTTAGTACAATCCGGAAACCCGCCGTGCCGGGCTTGAGGTCAGGAAAAAGCCCGAATCATCAAACACTTATCGTTAATGCAAGATGAAAATCTCCAACCGTATTGCCTCTTCCCGACCGCTCGCCACCACTGCCATGCACGGCCGCGTGGAAACGCTGCGGAACCAGGGTGAGTCGGTGATCGATTTTTCGATCGCCATTTCACACTTCCCGGCGCCGAAACCGGTGCTTGACGCGGTCGCCCAGGCAGTCGAGCGCGAGCGCACCATGCCTTACACCAGCGTGGTCGGCGCCCTGCAGGTGCGCGAGCACCTGCGCGAGAAGCTGCGCAAGGAGAACGAGATCGAAGCCGGCAGCGAGGAGATCATCGTCACCTGCGGCGCCAAGCAGGCGCTGTACGAGTCGCTGTACGTGATGACCGACCCGGGCGATGCGGTCGTGATCTTCAAGCCGCACTGGCCGGCCTACGTGGCCACCGCGCAGCTGCTGGGCCTTACCCCAATCCTGGTGGACCTGCCGGACCAGGTCACGCCGGCCTTCCTGGACGCGATCGCGCCGGCCAAGGTAGTCATCATCAACAACCCGCACAACCCGACCGGCAAGGTGTTCACGCGCGCGGAGCTGGAACACATCCGCGCGTGGGTGGAACGCACCGGCGCGCAAGTGATCGTGGACGAGAGCTACGAGCACCTCGCGTTCGAGGGCCGGCACACCAGCTTTGCCGCGATCGGCGACTGGCGCAAGATCGGCGTGGTCACGATCTTCTCGGCCTCGCAGAGCTACGCCATGATGGGCTGGCGCGTGGGCTTTGCGCTCGCGCCCAAGGAAGTGGTCAGCGCAATGGAAACGCTGCAGGGGCCGATCACTGCGGCGGCATCGCACATTTCGCAGATCGCGGCCGACGCCGCCTTTGCCTGCGGCACCCCGCGCGAGATGATGGACGACTACCGCGCGCGGCGCGACCTGGCGGTCAGGCACTTCGCCGAAGTGCCGTGGATCGACATGCACGCGCCGGCGTCCGGCCCCTACCTGTGGGGCGACATCCGCTCGCTGACGATGGAGACGGTGGCGTTTTCCGAGCGCCTGCTGGAAGAGCAGCGCGTGGCCGTCATGCCGGGCGACGCGCTCGGCGTGCCGGGTTACATCCGCCTGGGCTACATCTCGGACGACGTGGCGACGCTGGAGGAAGGCATCCGCCGTATCATCGCCTTTGGCGACGACTACGCGCGCGCCAAGCAACGATGAAGTTCTCGCTGGGCAGTCTTCGCCTGAACAGCCTGCGCAGCAGGCTGATGCTGCTGGTCGCGCTGGCGATCACGCCGATCGCGGTGATGACCGTGGTGAACGGCGTGCGCGAGCGCGAGCAGGCGGTCAAGGCGTCCGAAGAAAACCTGCGCCGGCTCACGCGGCTGGCCGCGGCCAACGAAGCGCAATCGATCGAGGCGGCGCGCCAGATCCTGGTGGACCTGGCCAGCGTGCCGGACCTGCTCGGCCCCAAGGAGCGCTGCCGCGCGCTGCTGGCCGACGTCCTGGACCGCAACGAGGGCTATGTCAACTTCGGCCTCATCCAGCTCAACGGCGACGTGAGCTGCAGTGCGGTGCCGCTGCTGCACCCGGTGAACCTGGGCGACCGCAGCCACTTCAAGCGCGCCATTTCGGAGCGCCGCTTCGTCGCCGGCGACTACGTGTTCGGGCGCGTGATACGCAAGCATACGATCAACCTGACCTACCCGGTCATCAACCACGACGGACAGGTTGTGGCGGTGGTGTTCGCCGCGATGGACCTGGCCGACCTGGACACCTTCGTCAACGACATCAGCCTGCCGCCCGGCTCGGTGCTGACCACGGCCGACGCGCGCGGCCAGATCATCTCGCGCCGGCCCGAGCCCGAGCGCTGGCTCGGCACCGCCATCTCGCAGCCGATGCTGGAAGGGATGGCGCATGCGAACGGCAAGTCGCTGGTGCTCAAGGGCGACGATGGCGTCGAGCGCCTGCACGCGTTCGCGCACGTAGGCGCGCCGCAGCTGACCGACTACACGGTCTCGATCGGCATCCCGACCGACACCATCACGTACACCGCGCGCCACGACCAGCTCATGTCCCTGGCCGCGCTGGCCGCCACCACCATGCTGGCCCTGCTGGCGGCCTGGCTGGCGGGCGACATCCTGATCGTGCAGCGTGTGCGCAAGCTGATGGACACGGCGCGCTGCATCGCCGCCGGCAAGCTCGATGCCCGCACCGGCATCGAGTACGGGCACGAGGAGATCGGCAACCTGGCCAAGGCGCTGGACGAGATGGCCGAGGCGCTGCAGAAGAAGGAAACCGCGCGCAGCCTGGCCGAGCGCGAATTGCGCGCGGCGGACCAGCGCAAGGACGAGTTCCTGGCGATGCTGGCGCACGAGCTGAGGAACCCGTTGGCGCCGATCAGCACCGGCGCCCACCTGCTCAAGCTGCTGCACTCGGACAGCGCGCAGATCACGCAGACCTGCGCGATCATCGCGCGCCAGGTCGAGCACATGACCAGCCTGGTGGACGACCTGCTGGACGTCTCGCGCGTCACGCGCGGGCTGGTGTCGCTGTCCACCCAGGCGCTGGACCTGAAGAAGGTGGTGGAAGACGCGGCCGAGCAGATCCGGCCGCTGGTGAACGCGCGGCGCCACCGCGTGGTGATCGACCTGCCGCAGGAGCCGGCCATCGTCAAGGGCGACCACAAGCGGCTGGTGCAGGTGGTGGCCAACCTGCTGGGCAACGCGACCAAGTACACGCCCGAGGGCGGGCACATCGAGCTGCGCCTGGCGCGCGAGGACGACGACTACGTGATTTCTGTGTCGGACGACGGCATCGGCATGGAGCCGGCGCTGGTCGAGCGGGTGTTCGACCTGTTCACGCAGGCCGAGCGCACGCCGGACCGCTCGCAAGGCGGCCTGGGACTGGGCCTGGCGCTGGCCAAGAGCCTGGTCGAGCTGCACGGCGGCGGCGTGCGCGCCTACAGCGCCGGCCTGGGCAAGGGCAGCATCTTCACGGTGCGCCTGCCGCGCCACGAAGAGCACGCGCCCACGCAAGCGCCCGCCCTGCCGGCGATCGAGCGGCGCGGCGCGCCGGCCGAGCCGCTGCGCATTTTGCTGGTGGACGACAACCAGGACGCGGCGCACACGCTGCAGCTGTTCCTGGAGGCGGCCGGGCACGCGGTGCGGGTGGCGCACCGCGCGGCCGAAGGGCTGGAACTGGCGCGCGCGTTCCGGCCGCAGGTCTGCCTGCTCGACATCGGGCTGCCGGACTTCGACGGCAACGAACTGGCACGGCGGCTGCGCTTGACGCCGCAGGCTGCCGGCGCGACCCTGGTGGCCATGACGGGCTACGGCCGCCAGCAGGACCGCGAGGCCTCGGCGCTGGCCGGGTTCGACCACTACCTCGTCAAGCCGGTGAACACGGTGCAGCTGACGCAGTTGCTCGCTTCGGTGCGGGTGCCGCACACGGCCGCACTCGACCGCCCGCCGCTCTAGCCAACAGCATCCAGACCACCGTCGTCCCGGCTCTCGCCGGGACGACGGGTTTTCATAGCAATGGTGACCAACACATCCTCGCATTCCTTTATCATCCTGACTATCAAGGAGGGAATGCATGGATTCGGTTGAACTGGTGCTGGCGATGCTGCTGGCGGTTGTGGCGAGCGGCTACGTGGTGCGCATGCTGCCGTTTCCGCTACCCCTGCCGCTGGTCCAGATTGCACTGGGCGCCGTGATCGAAGGCGTGTTCGGGCACGGCGTCACGCTCGAGCCGGACATCTTCTTCCTGCTGTTCCTGCCGCCGCTGCTGTTCCTCGATGGCTGGCGCATCCCCAAGGTCGGCCTGTTCCGCGACAAGAGCACCATCCTCGAACTGGCGCTGGGCCTGGTCGTGTTCACGGTGATCGGCGCCGGCTACCTGATCCACTGGCTGGTGCCGTCGATGCCGCTGGCGGTGGCGTTTGCGCTGGCGGCCATCGTCGCGCCCACCGACCCGATCGCGGTATCGTCGATCGCCAGCCGGGTGCCGATCCCGCCGCGCCTGATGCACATCCTGGAAGGCGAGGCCCTGCTCAACGACGCCAGCGGCCTGGTGTGCTTCCGTTTTGCCGTCGCGGCCGCCATCACCGGCCACTTTTCGCTGGCCTCGGCCGCGGTCACCTTCCTGTGGGTGGCGCTGGCCGGCATTGCCAGCGGCGTGGCCATCACGCTGGCGATCTCGTACGCCCAGCGCTCGCTGTCGCGCCGCTTTGGCGAAGAGAGCGGCTCGCCGGTCCTGATCAACCTGCTCACGCCGTTCGGCGCCTACCTGGTCGCAGAGCGCCTGCAGGGCTCCGGCATCCTGGCCGCGGTGGCCGCCGGCATCACCATGAGCTACGTGGAACTGAGCGGGCGCGCGCTGGCCACCACCCGCGTGCGCCGTGCCGTGGTGTGGGACTCGGTGCAGTTCGCGTTCAACGGCATCGTGTTCGTCCTGCTCGGCGAGCAATTGCCTGACATTATCAGTGGCGCCTTGCGGGCGGCCGAGGCCAGCGGTGGCGAACGCGGCCTGTGGCGACTGGCGTCCACCGCGCTCGCGGTCAGCCTGGGGCTGCTGTTGCTGCGCTTTATCTGGGTCTGGGTTTCGCTGCGGCTGACGCTGCTCAGCGCCAAGCGCCAGGGCCATCATGTGAACGTGAGCAAGTTCCGTCTGGTGCTGGCCACCTCGCTGGCCGGCGTGCGCGGCGCATTGACGATGGCCGGCATCCTGACCCTGCCGCTGACCCTGGCGAACGGCCGGCCCCTGCCCGGCCGCCATCTCGCGATCTTCCTCGCGGCATCTGTCATCCTGGTGTCGCTGGTGCTCGCAAGCGTGGCGCTGCCGCCGCTGCTGCGTTCGCTCAAGCTGCCGGAAGAGCCGGCCGACGCGGCGCAGGAAGACTTTGCACGCCACGAGGCGGCGGTGGCGGCGATCGCGGCGGTCGAACAGTCCAGCCACCAGCAGGCGCACCAGCACATCGATCCCGAGATCCACAGCAGCGCGGCGGACCATGTGATGGGCATCTACGAGCACCGCCTGGCCGGCGGCGTGGCCGGCAGCATGGACCCGGCCAAGGTGCGCATGGCCGACCAGTCCGAGCGCGACTTCCGCCTGGTGGCGCTGCACGCGGAGCGCGACACGATCCTGCAGCTGGCGCGCGAGGAGCGCATTTCGGACGAGACCGCCCGCAAGCTGCTGCGCGAAATCGACCTGGTGGAAGCGCGTTATCGCTGACAAAGTTATGTTGCGAACGGTGCGCGCGCAAGCGAGCGAGTAAGATCGGCCAGACCTCTCGCCCATTTTCGCACCCCACACCATGAAGAGCGAAGACCTGCCGCTGGCCAGCCCGGTGGCGAACGCCGACCCGCCCGCTGCCGCCCGGGCCGCCGGGCTGCGCTACGTGAACGACAGCAAGCCTGGCATCCGGCGCGAGCGCGCGGGCGAGGCTTTTCGCTATGTGGACCCCAAGGGCGAAACGATCACCGACGAGGACGTCCTGCGGCGCATCAAGTCGCTCGCCATTCCCCCGGCGTGGACCGACGTGTGGATCTGCCCGCTTGCCAACGGCCACCTGCAGGCGACCGGGCGCGACGCGCGCGGGCGCAAGCAATACCGCTACCATCCCACGTGGCGCGAGGTGCGCGACGAGGTCAAGTACGAGCGCATGATCAAGTTCGGCGAGGCCCTGCCGGCGATCCGCCGGGAGGTCAACCGGGCGTTGGCCCTGCCCGGCCTGCCGCGCGAAAAGGTGCTGGCGACCATCGTGTACCTGCTGGAGACGACGATGATCCGGGTCGGCAACGAGGAGTACGCGCGCACCAACAAATCGTTCGGTCTGACCACGCTGCAGCGGCGCCACGTGCGCATCGACGGCAGCGACGTCGAGTTCCGCTTTCGCGGCAAGAGCGGTGTGTACCACAAGGTCAAGGTGCACGACCGGCGGCTGGCGCGCATCATCCAGCGCACGCGCGACCTGCCGGGGCAGGAACTGTTCGAGTACGTGGACGACGACGGCGAAACGCGCACCGTCGATTCGAGCGACGTGAACGAATACCTGCGCCAGATCAGCGGCGAGGACTACACGGCCAAGGACTTTCGCACCTGGTCGGGCACGGTGCTGGCCGCGATGGCGCTGCAGGAGTTCGAGAAGTTCGACTCGCAGGCGCAGGCCAAGAAGAACGTGGTGCGCGCGATCGAGCAAGTGGCCGAAAAGCTGGGCAACACGCCGACGGTGTGCCGCAAGTGCTACGTGCACCCGGCGATTTTGGACAGCTACCTGGAAGGCGCGACGCTGCAGGTGCTGCGCGAGCGCGCCGGGGAGGAGCTGACAGAAGAGCTGCACAAGCTCAATCCCGAGGAGGCGGCGGTGCTGGCCCTGCTGGAGGAGCGGCTGGCGCACGAAGCGGCCGCGCCGCCCAAACCCAAACCGGCACCGCGCAAGCGAGCCACGGCGCACGCGTAAGCGACTTCCCGTAGGGTGGGCTCTTGAGCCCACGCGGTTCGATACGCGGCGCGTGAGAACGCGTGGGCACAAGTGCCCACCCTACGTGCTGATCGAGAACTGGTCTGAAGGCCGCGTTCAGGCAGAGCCCGCACTGTTTGAACGCGTGGGCAGCAGAGCGGCCCACCCTACGGTACCGCGTTCAGTCCTTCAGCTCGTTATGCGGCACCGTCTTGATGTAGTAGCCGGACACCCGCCACTTGCCGTCCTTGTCGCGCATGGGCGTGACGGTCTCGATGCCAATCTGGTTGGCGGGCAGCTGGTTGAACTTCGTGTTGTACTGGATGACCACGTATTCGCCTTCCGGCGCGCCAGGCAGCGCCCGGGTGGCCACCGCAGTCGCCAGCCGCCGCGACACCGGCTTGCCATACGGGTCGCGCGCACCGCGCACCGATTTTTCCCAGTCCGCCTTGCTCACCATCTTTTGCGACGCGCTGGCGATGTTGTCCCACGAGCCGGCGACGTCGCCCTTGTCGACCTGGGCGAGCCAGCTTTCCGCAGCGGCCGTTGCTTCGTTGACGTTGTTGTCCTGGGCATGGGCAAGGGTTGCGGCAAAGGCCGCGACAGCGAACAGGCAGCGGAACTTCATGCGTTTCTCCTGGCGTTGGTGGACTGGCGCCCATCCTAGCGCAGCCGCGCCGGGAGTCAAGCGCCATGCGCAATGCATGCTGTCAGACGTAGTGGTTGAAGACCTGCCGCAGGTAGGCCAGGAAGGTCTCGTCCGTGCATTGCGACTTGCCCGGCGTGTCGGCCAGCTTGGCCACCGCCTGGCCGTTGCAACGCACGAGCTTCATGACGATGTTCAGCGGCTCGATGCCGGTGTCGTTGGTCAGCTTGGTGCCGATGCCAAAACCCGTCATGATACGGTCGCCGAAATGGCGGTACAGCGACAGCGCCTTGGGCACCGACAGGCTGTCCGAGAACACCAGCCGCTTGGTGCGCGGGTCGATGCGCAGCTTGTGATAATGCGCGATCGCCTTCTCGCCCCACTCCACCGGGTCGCCCGAGTCGTGGCGCAGGCCGTCGAACAGCTTGGCGAAGTACAGGTCGAAGTCGTTGAGGAAGGCGTTCATGCCCACCACGTCGGTCAGCGCAGTGCCCAGGTCGCCGCGGTATTCCTGCACCCAGTCCTCCAGTGCGGCCTTCTGGAAGTCGCGCAGCCGCACGCCGAACGACTGGAAGGCCTGCATGTACTCGTGTGCCATGGTCCCGATCGGCACCAGGTTGTACTTGCGCGCCAGGTGCACGTTGGAGGTGCCCTTGAAGTACTGCGGCACCTCGCGCGCCAGCGTGCGCACCACCTCGTCGTGCCAGTCGCCGGAAAAGCGGCGGCGCACGCCGAAGTCGAAGAACTCGAACGGGTTGCTGCGGTGCGGCTCCTTGTCAAAGGCGCGCAGCTCGGCGATCTTGCCAGCCAGGCGTTTGCGGGCTTCGACCAGCGCCGGGGCTTGCTCAAAACGGCGGAAGTACAGCTCGTTGACGATATAGAGCACGTAGATTTCAAAGCCCATCACGTGCACCACCGGGCCGACGGCCTTGATGCGCAGGTGCGGGCCGTCCGTTTCCACGGTGATGAACTTGCGCTGGAAGCGGAACACGGTGAGGAAATCGGCAAAGTCGCTCTTGATGAAGCGCAGGCCGCGCAGGTAGGCCACTTCCTCGTCGGTGAACATCAGCGAGCACAGGTGGTCGAGCTCGCGTTCCACCTCTTCCTTGAGCTCGGCCAGCGGGAACTCGGGCTGGTTGCGGCACCAGAATTCGTACTCGCCGTGGGCGCCGGGATGCCGGTGCAGCAGCGCCTGCCACATCGTAAACTTGTAGAGGTCTGTTTCGAGCAGGCTGCGGACGACGGATTTCATGAGCTCCCTGGCGGTTCGTTACGCCGCCTTGCCGCGGCGGCGCTTGGGCGCGAGCATCGTGCCGGTGCAGCCCTCGGTGCCGCAACGGCATTCGAACAGGCGCTTGAGCGCCGGCGTGTGTCGCTCATCGTAGATCAAGGCGTAATTGTAGTTCAGTTCCTCGCCGGCCTCGATGTCGCGCAGCGCGTGGATGTACACGCGCCCGTCTTCTTCATACGCCTCGCAGTTGGGGGAGCAAGCATGGTTGATGAAACGCGCCTGGTTGCCATGGCTGCCGCCATCGATCACGCGGCCGTCGTGCAGGCTGAAATAGAAGGTGTGGTTGACCGGGCCGCCGCGGCGCTCGGCGCGCTCGATCGCCTCGTCCCAGCTGATGCGTTCGCCCTTGTATTCGACGATGCGCTCGCCGGCCGGGATTTTGCGGCTGGCGAACACGCCATTGCCGTGGACCGGTGAAGACTTGACTTCGTACGCCGGCGGCGCCTTGCGCGCGCCCGGCTTTGCGGTGGTGGACATGAACACGATGATGCCGCAGGCGAGAGTTGAACTGCCCGTATTATGGAAGAATCGTCCGCGCCACCGCGCACACTTAACGCAGCCGGTCTAGACCCGGATCTGGCGGCGCGCGCAGCGCATGCCGGCGGCGTCGCGGAACACGGTCCAGACCTGCGCCTGCTCGAGCTGCCCGGCCAGTTCGAGCGCCTGGCCGTAGCCCAGTTCGTACTGGCGCTGCAGCAGCGAGACCGGGCCGGCGATCACGTCGCCGTGCTGGTCGAAGTGCTGCTGCACCAGGTTCAAGGCCTGCTCGTACAGCATTTCGTCGCGCGAGCGGCGGCGCGCGCGGGGCGCGGTGCGGGCCTGGGCAGCGGTGCCGGCGGCCAGGCCAATCAGGGCGAATGCGCCGCGCAGCAGCGAACGGCGTACCTGGGTCACGGATCGGATGCTCATTGTGTTCTCCTCTTGTGTTTTGTCTGATGTGCTCATGCTATAGTCGATACGCGACAATATGTGACGCAGAAAAAAACATGAGCGGAAAAGGCAAACAGGCAAGCGAACAAACCCTGGCGCGGCGCATCGCCCTGCTCGACCGGCTGCCGGTCGGGCACTCGCCCGCGGCCGGGCGCACCGTGGGCGAGCTGACCGACTACCTCAATGCGAGCGGCTTCGACTGCGGCCGTCGCACGGTCGAGCGCGACCTGGAGGCGATCGACGCGGTGGGCTCGGTGTGGCGCGGCATCGGCGTGGACCTGCAGCAGGGGATGGATGAAGACGACGCCCGCGTGCCGCGCTGGAGCCACACGCCCAACAGCAAGGCGCTGCTGTTTCGTACGCTGTCCAATGAAGACGCGTTGTTACTGAGCCTCGTGGAGCAGGAGCTGAAGTTCTTCATGCCGGCCTCGGCGTACGAATCGCTGATGCAGTACCTGAAAGTGTCGAACCGGGTGCTTTCCATGCATGCGAACCAGCCGCAGGCGCAGTTCCGCGAGCGTGTGCGCGTGATCGCGGACGGGCCGGCACTGCGGCCGCCCGAGTTGAACATGCCGCACCTGCAGGAGATCAACGAGGCGCTGCTGCATGGCGAGCAGCTCGACCTGGCCTACCGCACGGCGCGCAGCAGCGGCGAGACGGCGTACCGGCTGCATCCGGTCGGGCTGGTCAAGCAGGGGCTGTTCTTCTACCTGCTGGCGGTGAAGGAGGAGAACGTGCACAAGCGCGCGCCGGGGCCGGTGCAGACCTTCCGGATCGACCGCGTCCGGCGCGTGGCGCGGCGTCGCCAGGAGCCGGTGGCGCGCGGCTTGCCGAGCCTGGAGGCAGCGCTGGGGAACGGGCAGCTGCAGTTCTTCGACAAGGGGAAGATCGCGCTCAGGCTGCGCTTTGCGGATAATGCGGACGGGCAGGCGCTGTGCGACAGCTATCGCGAAACGCCGATGGCGGCGGACCAGCGCATCGTCAAGCGTGGGGACGGGACGTACGAGCTGCAGGCCACCGTGATGTATTCGCTGCAGTTGGTGCGCATGCTGCAGGCCGAGGCGCACCGCTCGTATGTGGTGGAGCCGAAGGCGCTCAAGGACGAGATTGCGGGGTTTGTGCGGCAGGCGGCGCGATTGCACCTGGTTTCGTAGGGTGGGCAGGTCTCCTGCCCACGCGCTCAATCCAAACAAGCACTGATTGAACGCGTGGGCGGGAAACCCGCCCACCCTACGAGCTAGCCGGCCAGTGCGCGGCGCAGCTCGGCCACGTCCATCTTGCGCATCTTTAGCATGGCGGCGAACACGCGCTCGACCTTCGCCGGCTCGGCTTCGACCAGCGTATCCATCAGCACGCGCGGCACGATCTGCCAGAACATCCCATAGCGATCCTTGAGCCAGCCGCATTCGCGCTCCTCGCCGCCCTCGGACAGACGGTTCCAGTAGTGGTCCACCTCGTCCTGGGTGTCGCAGCAGACCTGCATCGACACCGCCTCGGTGAACTTGAAGGCCGGGCCGCCGTTCAGCGCGGTGAACTGCTGGCCGTCCAGTTCGAATGCGACGGTCATCACCGAACCGGCCTCGCGGCGGTGCAGCTCCTGCCCAACCGCGGGGTAGTGCGTGAGCGACGTGATGCGCGAATTGGGGAAAATGCTGGTGTAGAAGCGGGCCGCTTCTTCCCCTTCCGTGTTGAACCACAGGCATGGGGTGATACGCGAAATCGTGGGCATGCTTTCTCCTTGTCGTTGGCGTGCTGCGTTACACGATACTGACTGCGCTTGCGCCGGCCTTGCGGACGCTCAGTTGCCGAACTCCTCCTCGCGATATTCCACGCCGGCCGCCCCGCCCTCGCCGCGCCCGGCTTCCTGCTTACGCAGCTCGACACGGCGAATCTTGCCGGAGATGGTCTTGGGCAGCTCGCGGAACTCGATGCGGCGGATGCGCTTGTACGGCGCCAGCCGCTCGCGCGCGAACGCGAAGATGGCACGCGCCACCTCGCGGCTCGGCTCCACGCCCTGGCGCAGCGTGACGAAGGCCTTGGGCACCGACAGGCGTACCGGGTCCGGGCTCGGCACGATCGCCGCTTCCAGCACGTCGTCGTGCTCGATCAGCACGCTTTCGAGCTCGAAGGGGCTGATACGGTAGTCGGACGACTTGAACACGTCGTCGTTGCGGCCGACGTAGAAGTAGTAGCCATCTTCGTCCACGGTCGCCGTGTCGCCGGTGTGGTAGTAGCCGGCGCGCATGACATCGGCCATCTTGGCCTCGTCGCCCTCGTAGCCGAGCATCAGGCCGAGCGGGCGCGGGTCGAGCGCGACCGAGATTTCGCCCTCAAATACCTGCTGGTCGTCCGCGTCCAGCAGGGCAATGCGGTAGCCGGGCAGCGGCCGGCCCATCGAGCCGGGCTTGAGCGGCTGGCCCGGCGGGTTGCCGATCTGCGCCGTGGTTTCGGACTGGCCAAAGCCGTCGCGGATGTGGATGCCCCAGGCCTTGGCCACCTGGTCGATTACTTCGGGGTTGAGCGGCTCGCCGGCGCCGACCAGCTCGCGCAGCGGCGGCTTCCACTTGGACAGGTCTTCCTGGATCATCATGCGCCACACGGTGGGCGGCGCGCACAGCGAGGTCACGCCGCAGCGCTGGACCACGTCGAGCACTGCCCGCGCGTTGAAGCGTTCGTAGTTGTACACGAAGATGGTGGCGCCCGCGTTCCAGGGCGCGAAGAAGCAGCTCCACGCGTGCTTGGCCCAGCCGGGCGAGCTGATGTTCCAGTGAATATCGCCCTGCTGCAGGCCGATCCAGTACATGGTGGACAGGTGCCCGACCGGGTAGCTCTGGTGGCTGTGCAGCACCAGCTTGGGTTTGGCCGTGGTGCCGGAGGTGAAGTACAGCAGCAGCGGGTCGTCGGCCATGGTCTGGCCTTCGGGCGTGAACACGGTGGTCACGGCGCGGCTGTCCTCGAAGTCGCGCCAGCCCTCGGCGCTGCCGCCAACGGCGATGCGGGTGAAGCTGCCTTGCAGGCCGGCGAACTTGCGGGCTTCGGACGCCTGTGCGATCACGTGGCGGATCGCGCCGCGGTCAAGCCGGTCCTGCAGGTCGGCGGTGGAAACCAGCATGGTCGTGGGCACCAGCACCGCGCCGAGCTTGATCCCGGCCAGCATGATCTCCCACAGCTCGACGCGGTTGGGCAGCATCAGCAGCACACGGTCGCCGCGCCGCACGCCACACTCGTACAGGTATTGCGCGACCTGGTGCGAGCGCGAGGACATGTCGGCGAACGAGATCTTCTGCTCGCTGCCGTCGTCGCCCACCACCCACAGCGCGGGGCGCTGGTTGTCCTTGGCCTCCTGGTCGAAGAAATCGAGCGCCCAGTTGAAGGTGTCGAGCTCGGGCGCGCGGTAGTCGCGGTAAGCGGTCTCGTAGTCGGTGCGGTGCCGTTGCAGGAAGTCGCGCGCCTCTACGAAGCGCTGGTATGGGGTCATGTGGGTCTCCTGTGCGCTCATTATTCTTGGCGGGTACGGCGGCCTGCCGTCCCGCTGTGTACGCTATCGTACATTGTGCAGTCCCATCGTGGCCATACTCGCTTACGGCAAGCTTACACGGGCCGGCGCAGCTGGACCGTCAGTTCGCCGCCGGGCTGCATCATGTCGCGCACGCGGCAGTCGCCGCACATGCGGATGCGGTCGAGGTGATCGGCGAAGGCCGGGTGGGAGGACAGGCGGGTGAGCATGTTCTCGATCATCTGCAGGGTGCCGAACGGCTGGCCGCAGCGGATGCAATTGAAGGGCTCCGTCTCGTTCAGCACGACGGGTTGGTTGCGGGTCTCGGCAAACGACAGGCGCGGCACCAGCGTGATGGCGTTTTCGGGACAGGTGTCGGCGCACAGGCCGCACTGGACGCAGTTCTTCTCGATGAAGCGCAACTGGGGCAGCGCCTGGCCGTCCTGCAGTGCCCCGGACGGACAGGCGCCGACGCAGGCCATGCACAGGCTGCAGGCATCGCGATTGACCTGCAGCGCGCCGAACGGGCTGGCCGCCGGCAGCGCGATCTCGGTAGCGGGCACGCTCGCGTGGCGCAGCAGGTGGTCGAGCGCGTAGTCGAGCGAGTTGCGCTTGTCCAGTGCCAGGTTGAAGGTGGCGGGCTCGGACGGTACGGCGCCACGCGGGGCGTGCCGCAGCACGGTGTCCAGTTCGTCCGGTGCGGTGGCGCGCGCGAGCTGCAGATGCGGCCCGGCATAGCCCAAACCGTCGAGCACTGCCTGGGCAATGGTCATCTGCTGGTCGAGCGCGGCGGCGTATTGCGGGGCTTCGGCGCCGGTGAGCAGTACGGTGACGCCGGCGGCGCCGTAGGCCATCGCCGACAGCCAGACGTCGATGCCGGTCGAGGCCACATGGTGCAGCGCAAGCGGGATCACGCGGCCGGGCAAGGCACCGCCCGCGCCGGCGTGGCTGGCGAGCAGCGCGGCGCCATCGGCCTGGCTGTGCAGCAGCACGACGGGATCGCGCCCGCCTGCCTCGGCAAAGGCGCGCAGCGCGGCCTTCAGCCGCGTGCCGGTGTAGCTCGCGCCCGGGTAGGCATAGGCCAGCGCGCCCGTCGGGCAAACCGTGGTGCAGGCGCCGCAGCCGGCGCACAGGTAGGGGTTGACCCGGATGCGCTCGCCCGCCGGTGCGATCGCGCCCGCCGAGCAGATGTCGATGCAGGCGCTGCAGCCACTGCGCTGGTTGCGGCTGTGCGCGCACAGGCGCTCCTTGTAGCTGAAGTACTTCGGCTTTTCGAATTCGCCCACCATGTCCAGCAGCTCGTCCACCGCGGCGTGGCGCGCGTCCTCGCTGTGGCCCGGCGCGTAGTAGCCGTGCGGGTGCTGGTGGGTGGCGATCAGGGGGCTGGCCGACAGGTCGAGCACGAGGTCAAAACTGCCCTGCTGCGGCGCCTGGCCAGCGGCTTGCCAGCGCGCCTCGAACGCGCCCAGCCAGCCGGCCACGGCCACCGCGCGCGGCGCAAAGACGGGGTAGGCGCGCGCGGGCAGCTCGCCTGCCTCGGCGTCGGTCAGCAGCAGCGTTACCGGCAGGGACTGCGCCAGCCGGTCGGCGTGAAGCTGGGCGTGCGCCGCGTTGCCGACCACGAGCACCCGTCCGGCCGAGCGGTAGGTCACGCTGGCCACCTCGTCGGGCTCGGGCAGTGCGGACATTGCGGCCAGCGCGGCGGCGCGCGCCAGCAGGTCGCGCTGCTCCTGTGCGGGGTCGGCCGGGAAAGGCGCCATCAATCGTATGTTCATGCGTCGTCTTGTTCTGGTGGGTTGGGGCCGCCCTGCCCGCCTTGCGGCCCGGCGCCGGGTTCGCCCTGGCCGGGCTTGGCATCGTCGCTGGCAAAGCGGGCGAACAGGTTCTTGGCATGCGCGAGCGAGGCGAGCATGCCAGGCGAGACGGGAGCGGACTTGGTGTAGTCGTCGATGTACACGTCCAGGCCGTCCATGATGCTGAAGTGCGGGTCGGAGAACAGCTTTTTCATCGCGAGGCGCTGCACCGTCTTGTCCACGCCCTGCGTCATGAAGACGGAGAAGTCGGAATCCGGCCCGAGCAAGGCCACGTCGTCGAGCGTGGGCAGGCGTGGCGGCGGCACCGGTTCGGGCGCGCGCGGAACGACGGGCGGGTGCGGGTCGCGCTGGGCCACGGGTGGCAGGTCGAACGCGGCCGCGTCGTCGGCGCTTTGCCGCGTTGCGCCGGCCTGGCCGCCGGGCGCACACGGGGCGTGGCCGGCGCTGTCTGCTTCGGCCGGCGCGCCCTGCGACTTGAGCCGCGACCAGCGGCGCAGGAAGCCTTCCTTGCTCATGGCCGGCGCCTTATCCGTGTTCGCGGCCACGGCGGGGACGGGGCCGGTAGTGCTCGTTGAGGTAGGCCGAGAGCCAGGCGTGGATCTCGGCCGGCATGGCGACGCCGTCCGCGCTTTCGCCGGAGTCGAACATGCGCGTGCCCTCCACATAGCTGACCGAGGCGCGCACCGGTATGGCGCGGCCCCCTTGCATGCGCCACAGGACGAAGATCTTCGACTCGGGCGCCACCGCGTTTTCGTAGTAGCCGTCGTTTTCGTCGGTGTACAGCTCCAGTTCGAGCCCGGACACCAGGTAGTAGTCGCGCTGCGGGCTTTCGCTGAGCACGTGCAGCGGCGGCAGGCTGCCGCGGTCGGGAACGACACCGACGGCCGCCCAGGCGTCGTCGGCCCAGCGGTGGCTGGGTGCGCGCCGCTGCATCAGCACGGCGATCGGCATGCTTGCCATCTTCACGATCGGTCTCTCCAGGCTTGCGTGGTGATCACGGTTTTTTCTTGACGTCGGCGCTCGGCGGCGCCGTCCCCAGTTTTTCGCTGCGAATGGGCACGGCCGGCGCGGCCGGGCCAGGCTTGCCGCCGGGCTGGCCGGCCGGTGCGGCGCCGGCCGCCGGTGCGCTGGGCGCCGCCGGCGCCGCAATCGCAACCGACGGGTTGGTGTGCCAGCCCTGGCCAGCGGCGCGCGAGCGCCAGCGCCCGGCGATCGCATCCATCGACGCCATCAGGGCCTCTTTGTCCTTTTGCGCCTGGGCGTCGGCGGCCGCTTTTTTTGCGGCGGCGGCCTGCGCCTGCGCCGGGCTGGGCGGCGGCAGCGCCGCATTGGCGACGCTGCCCAGTGCCAGCAACGCCAGCGTGAACGCCAGTGATGTCGTCTTCATTGCTTGCCTCCTCCGCTGCCCAGTTGACCGGGGGCTGCGCCCTGCCCGGCGTCGCGGTGGGTTGCCGCACCGCCGGTGGTTTCGCTGGGGGCGGGAGTGGCCGGCTTGCCCATGTCGCCCGGCGGCAGGTTGGTGCCCGGGCGCCCGGCCGAGGCCGGCTGGGACGTGCCCTGGCTGGGCCCCTGGCCGGATTCCTGGACCGTGCCGGACGTGGCCGCGCCGCCCGAGGTGCCGCCGGCGCCGCCGGCAATGCCTGGCGTGCCGCCGGCGTAGGTGGCGTCGGTCGTCGGTTTGGCGGTGCGCGCCAGTACCTGCCCGCTGGTGCCGCCGCCTGCGGTCACCTCGCCGGGGAACCTGGTCTGGCGCACGCCGGCCGCCGCGTCTGCACGGTCACGGTTGCACCCCGCCGTCGCCAGCAACAGCGCGAAGGCGGCAGCGTGGCAAACCCAGGGAAAGGCTCTCATCGCGGCCCTCATGTTGCCGCTCCAGGCCGCGTGGACGGCGGCGGCATGCGGCGGCCATCCGGCGGCACCGGCGGCGCGCCGCCCGCCTTGACCTGCTCGTACCAGGCCTCGTGGTGCTGGCGCGCCCATTCCTCGTCCACCGTGCCGTAGCGCATGGCGTGGTAGGCGCCTTCGGTGCCGAGCGTGCCAATGTAGATGTGGCCCATGGCAGCGATGATGTACAGCGTGGCGCCGCCGATGTGGAAGTAGTTGGCCACCTGCAGGATGTAGCGGGTCTGGCCCATGTTGGTGAAATCGAGAATGAGTCCGGTGATCGACATCACCAGCCCGAGCAAGGTGATGCCCAGCCAGAACCAGGCCTTTTCACCCGCGTTGAAGAAGCCGGCGCGCACATGCTTGTGCGAGACGATGCCTCCGCCCTCGCGGAACCACTGCCAGTCCAGGCGGTTGAAGAAGTTGCGCCGCAGGAAGGTGAAGAACATTACCAGCGAGCACAGGATGAACAGCGGGCCGAAGAAGTTGTGCACGTACTTGGACAAGTAGGCCAGCACCGAGAACACCTGGGCGCCCATCCAGGGCCTGAGCACGACCTTGCCGAACAGGATGATGAGCCCGGTAAACGCGAGCAGCAGGAAGCTGATCGCGGTGGTCCAGTGCACCAGCCGGTCCCAGTTGGAAAAGCGCACGATCTTGCGGCCGGAATCGGGATGCTGCTGGCGCGCCGTGCCAACGGCCAGGTAGAACAGGCCGATGCCGACCAGGGCCAGCACGAACAGGGTGCCGGCGGTGGTGCCGATGGGGCCGTTGCGCAGCACGCGCCAGGTGTTGCCGCCGCGCTGGAGGATGACGTCGCCCTCGGCGGCGCCGTACTGGCCGAGGAAGTGGCGGTCGATGTGCACCCGGCCCGACTCGGCCGACGCCAGTCCGGGCTCTGGCGCTCGCGAGCCCTGCTCGGCCTGCATGATGGTCTGCTCTTCGGCATAGGCCGGCTGCGCCCGGTTGTTGGGCACGCCGGCCCAGGCGGCCGGCAGCAGCAGGGCCAGCACCAGGGCCAGCAGCGCGCGCACGGCAAAATTGGTAGCTCGCATGTCAGCCTCCTGCTAGGGGTTGGCCCGGTTGTATTCGTTCTGCTTGCTGTTGCGGTTCGAGATCGCGGCGAACCATGCCAGCTTGTCGTTGTGGAACAGGCGCTGGAACTGGCGATCGTCGTGCTTGCCGGCATACTGGCCGTTTTTCCACGCCGGATGCTGCTTGACCTCAAGGCAGCCGGACAGCACCGCCGGCAGCAGCAGCGCCAAAGCGAGTCGGGCGAGGGTCATGTCGGGAACCTCCCCACGTCGTTCTGCGAGTCGTTCAGGTTCTGGTTCTCGCGCGGGCCGTCGCCCTTGGTCTTGATCTCGCCGCCGCCCTTCGGCTTGCCGTAGGCGATTTTCCAGCCCCACAGCTCGGGGCCATAGCCGCGGGTTTCGACGCGCTGGCGGTAGATGTCGGCGATGATGCCGGCGTCCCCGCCCAGCAGGGCCTTGGTGCCGCACATCTCGGCGCACAGCGGCAGCTTGCCTTCGGCGATGCGGTTACGGCCGTATTTCTTGAACTCGGCCTCGGACGTATCCGGTTCCGGGCCACCGGCGCAGAAAGTGCACTTGTCCATCTTGCCGCGGTGGTTGAACAGGCCCGTGCCGGGGAACTGCGGTGCGCCGAACGGGCACGCGTAATAGCAGTAGCCGCAGCCGATGCACTGGTCCTTGCTGTGCAAAACGATGCCGTCCTCGGTGTGGTAGATGCATTCGACCGGGCATACCGCGAGGCACGGCGCGTCGGTGCAGTGCATGCAGGCCATCGAGATCGAGCGCTCGCCGGGCACGCCGTCGTTGATCGTCACCACGCGGCGGCGGTTGATGCCCCATGCGAGTTCGTGCTCGTTCTTGCAGGCGGTCACGCAGCCGTTGCAGTCGATGCAGCGCTCCGTGTCGCAAATGAACTTCATCCTGGCAGCCATGTCGTCCCCCCTGTCCTGTCCGCCGTTACGCGCGTACTACGCGGCACAGCGACACCTTGGTTTCCTGCATCATCGTCACGGCGTCGTAGCCGTAGGTCCAGCCGGTATTGGTCGCCTCACCGCGCACGATCGGGGCTGCGCCATCCGGGTAGTGGCGCTCGAGGTCGTCGCCCATCCACCAGCCGCCGAAGTGGAACGGCATCCACACAATGCCGCTGGGCACGCGCTGGGTCACCATGGCCATCACCTTGAGCCGTGCACCGGTGGGCGTTTCGACCCACACGTAGTCGCCCAGGCGGGCGTTGATCTGGGCCGCGTCGTCGGGGTTGAGCTCGACGAACATGTTCTGCTGCAGCTCGGCCAGCCAGGGATTGGAACGGGTCTCTTCGCCGCCGCCCTCGAACTCGACGAGCCGGCCGGACGTCATGATCAGCGGGTAGTCCTTGGAAAAATCGACGTCCTGCACCGACTTGTAGAGCGTTGGCAGGCGCCAGAAATTGGCCTTGTCGTCGTAGGTCGGGTATTTGGCGACCAGGTCGCGGCGCGGCGTGACCAGCGGCTCGCGGTGCACCGGCACCGGGTCGGGGAAGTTCCACACATTGCAGCGGGCACGCGCATTGCCGTAGGGCGCGCAGCCGTGCTGCATCACCACCCGGATGATGCCGCCGGACAGGTCGGTCTTCCAGTTCTTGCCCTCGGCAAGTGCCTGCTCCTGGGGCGTGAGCTCCTGCCACCAGCCGAGCTTTTTCAGGAACACGTGGTCGAACTCGGGGTAGCCGGTATCGATCTGCGACCCGGCATTGGTCGAGCCGTCCGCCGCCAGCAGCGAGGAACCGTTGTGCTCCACACCCCAGTTGGCGCGGAACGGCATGCCACCTTCCATCACCGGCTTGTGCAGGTCATACAAAATGGGCGTGCCCGGGTGCTTCATTTCCGGCGTGCCCCAGCATGGCCACGGCAAGCCGTAGTAGTCGCCCTTGCACGGCCCGTACTCGGCGCGCAGCGTGGTCGGGTCGAAGGTGGCCTTGTTCTCCATGTGCAGCTTCAGGCGCTCGGGCGAGCAGCCGGTGTAGCCGATGGTCCAGCACGAGCGGTTAATCTCGCGCAGGATGTCCTCGATGACCGGTTCGTTATTGACCACCTTGATGTTCTTGCACAGCTCGTCCGCAAAGCCGAACTTTTTGGCGAACAGGTACATGATCTCGTGGTCGGTCTTGCACTCGAAGATGGGCTGGATCACCCGCTCGCGCCACTGGAGGCTGCGGTTGGATGCGGTGACCGAGCCCTGGGTCTCGAACTGCGAGGCCGCCGGCAGCAGGTACACGCCGGTCTCGCGGCCGTGCATCGAGGCGGTCATGCTCGGATAGGGGTCGATGACGACCAGCATGTCGAGCTTTTGCATCGCCGCCTTCATGTCCGGCAGGCGCGTCTGGCTGTTGGGCGCGTGGCCCCAGTAGAACACGGCGCGCAGGTTGCTGGGCTGGTCGATGTACTGGTTCTGCTCGTTGACCGCGTCGAACCAGCGCGACACGGTGATGCCAGGCTTTTCCATCAGCTCCTTGGAGCCGTAGCGCGACAGCAGCCAGTTGTAGTCCACCCCCCACACGTTGGCGAAATGCTTCCATGAGCCTTCGGCCAGGCCGTAGTAGCCGGGCAGCGACTCGCCGTTGGGGCCGACATCGGTGGCGCCCTGCACGTTGTCGTGGCCGCGGTAGATGTTGGCGCCGCCGCCCTGCACGCCGATGTTGCCCAGTGCAAGCTGCAGGATGCACAGCGCGCGCACGTTGGCGGTGCCGATGTGGTGCTGGGTGATGCCCATGCACCAGACCACCGACGACGGCTTGTTCTTGGCCAGCACCTCGGCCGCCATGCGCACCGTGGCCTCGGGCACGCCGGTCACGTCGGAGACCTTGTCCGGCGTCCACTTGGCCACTTCCTTGCGCACGTCTTCCATGCCCCAGGTGCGCGCCGCGATGTATTCCTTGTCTTCCCAGCCGTTGTTAAAGATGTGCCACAGGATGCCCCACACCAGCGGGATGTCGGTGCCCGGACGCACGCGCACGTAGTGGTGGGCAAAGCGCGCGGTGCGGGTGAAGCGCGGGTCCACCACGATCATCTTGGCGCCC
The DNA here is from genome assembly GCF_024756255.1 of Massilia agilis. Classification (GTDB taxonomy): domain Bacteria; phylum Pseudomonadota; class Gammaproteobacteria; order Burkholderiales; family Burkholderiaceae_D; genus Telluria; species Telluria agilis. Next base: position 456,203 of record NZ_JANUHB010000001.1, read on the forward strand.
AGCTCCTTGGCGTGCAGGAAGTGCAGCATCGAGATCGGGTGTGCCTCGGCCGGGTTGGAGCCGATGAACATGACGGCCTTGCTGTAGTGCAGGTCGTTGAACGAGTTGGTCATCGCGCCGTAGCCGAAGGTCTGGGCCACGCCGGCAACCGTGGTCGAGTGGCAGATGCGCGCCTGGTGGTCGCAATTGTTCGAGCCCCACATCGAGACCCACTTGCGCAGCAGATACGATTGCTCGTTGTTGTGCTTGCTGCTGCCGATGACCATCAGCGCGTCCGGGCCGGCCTGCTGGCGCAACTGGATGAGTTTGTCGCCGATCTCGTTGATGGCCTGGTCCCACGAGATGCGTTCGTACTTTCCATTAACCAGCTTCATGGGATAGCGCAGGCGCTTTTCGCCGAACGCGTGCTCGCGCACCGAGGCGCCCTTGGCGCAGTGGGCGCCCATGTTGATCGGCGAATCGAAGGCGGCGTCCTGGCGCACCCAGACGCCGTTGGTGACGACCGCATCGACCGAACAGCCGACCGAGCAGTGGCTGCAGACGGTATGCTTGACAACCGTGTTGCTGCTGGCCGGCGGCGGCGCCGGGTCGGCGGCGGAGACCGGCTCGATCACCCGGAACGGCAGGTGCCGCGCCAGGGCGCCGGCGCCCGCCGCGACGCCCGCGCCAACGAGGAATTTCCTGCGCTTTGCGCCGCTTTCACGCGTGATCTTCACCAGGGACATGGCCCACTCCTTCGCCGCGCTCACCAGTAGGCGGCGGTACGGTAATAACGTCGAATGTGTTCGGTTTCACGATAGCCGCCGCTGGCCTGCGTTGCCGGCGCCGGCGCGGCCGCCGCGACAGGTTCGGCCGCCCTGACGCCACCGACGGCGGCAGCCAGCGCGCCCAGCGGCAGCGCCTTGAGAAAGCCACGGCGCTGCGGATCGGGGCCGGCCGGCGCGGCGGTGGCCCCGTGCTGCTCTTGCTCAGTCATCGATGCTCTCCTCGAATGCAAAGGCTTCGGCCTCGACCGCGAAAAATGCCTGCGCGAAGGCGGCCACCAGCCGGTAGAAGCTGGCCTGTTCGTCGGCCGCGATGTCGGCCAGGCAGCGCGCATGCCAGGGCGCGATGTGCCGCTCGAAAAACCACTTCTGGCGCGACAAGGGCTGGCGCGGCAGGCCCGGGGCGCCGGTGACGAGGATGCGCATGGTCTCGCACATGGCGCCCAGATGGTCCTCGAACTCGCCCGCGTTGCCGGCGCGCGCCAGGCGCAGCCCGGCCAGGTCGGCGCGCAGGTCGGCCAGCGGCTTGTCGTTGATGTAGCCGGACAGGTAGAACGATTCGTAGGGATTGAGCCGGGGCGTGCCGATGCTGACGAACAGCGCGTTGAACTCGTCCGCCACCGCGTCCGCCTCGGTGACCGAGGCCGCCAGCGCAAGCTTGTGCCAGGCCTGCTCCAGCGGCGCCGCACTGCCGTCTGCGCAAATCGGCTCGGCCGTGGCCAGCGCGGCCAGCAGGCCGGCATCCGGCGGGACAAACAGCAGGCGCGCAAGCAGACCGTAAAGGTCGGCGCGCGCCTGGTCCTCGCCGGGCAGGGGAAGCGGCACGCCAAGCGTGCCTGCATCGCGCTGGCCGGGTTGCGCAGTTTGCACGTGCACTGGCAGTTCTCCCGTTAGCAAAGGTACATGGGAAGTTTATCCAGTCCCCTGTCCGAGGCGCGCACGGTTGGCGTGCACGGAAATCACCGATAAAATCGGCGGTCCTGGCGCGTGGCTAGCGGTGCATGCCGGCCGCCTGCATCAGTACGCGCAGCAGCAGCGCAACGGCGGCCAGCGCCGCCACCCCGCCCGCCCACAGCGCGGCCAGCCAGCCCACGCGGCCCAGCCACAGGCGCATGCGTGGCCGCATCAGTGGTAGCCCTCCGAGGTGCGTACCTTGCCGCGAAACACCCAGTACGACCATGCCGTGTACATCAGGATGAACGGGATGATGAACAGCGTGCCCACCAGCAGGAAGCCGTGGCTGGAGGGCGAGGACGCGGCTTCCCAGATGGTGATCGTGGGCGGGACGATGTGCGGCCAGATGCTGATCGCCATGCCGCTGTAGCCCAGGAACACGAGCGACAGCGCCATCAGGAACGGCACCCGGTGCGGCGCGCCCCGCAGCGAATGCACCAGCACCGCCAGCGCGGCCAGCACCAGCAGCGGCACCGGCGACAGGAACACGATGTTGGGGAAACTGAACCAGCGTTCGGCCACGTCGTGGTGGCGCAGCGGGGTCCAGATGCTCACCGCGATGATCGCCAGCAGCACCAGCCCCGCAAGCGGCGCCGCCACCTCGATCATGCGCCGGTGCAGCTCCCCTTCCGTCTTCATGATCAGCCAGGTGCTGCCCAGCAGCGCGTAGGCGAGGATCACCCCTGCCCCGGCCAGCAGCGGGAACGGCGCCAGCCAGTCCAGCACGCCGCCGGCGTAAGTGCGGCCGGACACCGGGATGCCTTCCAGGAACACGCCCAGCGCCACGCCCTGAAAGAATGCCGCGACGAACGAACCGGCGATGAAGGCCTTGTCCCAGATATGCCGCTCGTGCTCGCGCGCCTTGAAGCGGAACTCGAAGGCCACGCCGCGAAAGATCAGGCCCACCAGCATGAAGATGAGCGGCAGGTACAGCGCGGACAGGATGATCGAGTACGCCACCGGAAAGGCCGCCAGCAGCGTCTCGCCGCCCAGCACCAGCCAGGTCTCGTTGCCGTCCCACACCGGGGCGACGGTGTTCATCATCACGTCGCGGTCGTGCCGATGGCGCACGAACGGAAACAGCATGCCGATGCCCAGGTCGAAGCCGTCCATGACGACGTACATGAACACCGCGAAAAAGATGATGACGACCCAGATCGAGGCAGTATCCACACCCATGGTCAGCTCCCGGTGGCGCCCTTGGCGGCGGGCAGCGGCAGGCCCTCGTCCGGGCCCTCTTCGGCCGCCGAAAGCGGGCGCATGGGGGTACGCTCGCGGCCGGGCCCGCCCTCGGGCGGCTGGCGCATGTCGAACCGCTGCGGCCCCTTGCGCGCGAGCCGCAGCACGTAGGCAAAGCCGGCCCCGAACACGAACACATAGCTGACCACGAACAGCAGCAGCGTGAGCGCGAGCGGCGCCACCCCGTGGGCCGAGGCGCCATCGGCGGTGCGCATCACGCCGTACACGACCCATGGCTGGCGCCCGACCTCGGTGGTGACCCAGCCGGCCAGTAGCGCCACCAGTCCGGCCGGGCCCATCGCCACCGCCGCCTTGAGGAAGGCGCGGTTGCCGAACAGGCGCCCTCCCCGCCGCAACCACAGGCTCCAGAAGCCGAGCGCGATCATCAACAGGCCCAGCCCGACCATGAGGCGAAAGCTCCAGAACACGATCAGCGCGTTGGGCCGCAGCTCGCGCGGGAAGGCCTTGAGACCCTTGAGCTGCCCGTTCCAGCTGTGGGTGAGGATCACGCTGCCCAGGTGCGGCACTTCCAGCGCGTAATTGGTCCGTTCGTGCTGCATGTCGGGCATGCCGAACAGGATCAGCGGCATGCCCTGCTCGGGCGGCCCGTTTTCCCAGTGCCCTTCGAGGGCGGCAACCTTGGCCGGCTGGTGCTCGGCCGTGTTGAGCCCGTGCGCGTCGCCGATCGCCGCCTGGATCGGCGCCACGATGGTCATCATCCACATCGCCATCGACAGCATGGTGCGCACGGCCGGCTGGTCATTGCCCTTGAGCAGATGCCAGGCGCCGGTCGCGCCCACGAACAGCGCCGTGGACAGGAAAGCGGCCACGGCCATGTGCATCAGCCGGTACGGGAACGAGGGGTTGAAGATCACCGCGATCCAGTCCACCGGGATCGCCTTGCCATTGACGATTTCGTAGCCTTGCGGGGTCTGCATCCAGCTGTTGGCCCCCAAAATCCAGGTGGCGGACACCAGCGTGCCCAGCGCGACCAGGCAGGTGGCCAGGAAATGCAGGCCGGGGCCGACCCGGTTCCACCCGAACAGCATCACCCCGAGAAAGCCCGCTTCCAGGAAGAACGCAGTCAGCACCTCGTAGCTCAGGAGCGGGCCGGCAACGCCGCCCGCGAACTCGGAAAAGAAGCTCCAGTTGGTGCCGAACTGGTAGGCCATGACGATGCCCGACACCACGCCCATGCCGAAGTTGACCGAAAAGATCTTGATCCAGTAGTGGTACAGGTCGAGAAAGACCTGGCGGCCGGTGCGCAGCCAGCACAGTTCGAGCACGGCCAGGTAGCTGGCCAGGCCAATGGTGATGGCCGGGAACAGGATGTGGAAGGACATCGTGAACGCGAATTGCAAGCGCGCAAGGTCCACCGCCGTCAGTCCGAACATGAGCTCTCCCCCTTCGCGACCCGTGCAAAATCTACCACGGGCGGCGGCGCGCACGGTTGCCGGTCCTCCCGATCCGGCGCGCGCGGCGGAGAAGGCTGGCGAAGTTGTCAAGCCACCCGGGCGATTTCGCCACAGTTTTGTTTCCCGAGATACAAGGACGCCGACAATTTTCCCGGCAGGCGGCCGACGAGGCCGTTATAATCTGTTCGATCCCACACCTTTTTTTTACCGTATGCCCCAACCTCTCACGTTCTCGGCAGACCCCACTACGCTCAACGTCACCGCGTTGAAGAAGAGTTGCGCTGCGTGCAGCATGCACCAGCTTTGCCTGCCGATGGGCCTCGAGGATTGTGACATCAACCGCCTCGACCAGATCATCGGCAAGCGCCGCCGCCTCGAGCGCGACGAGCCGCTGTACAAGATGAACGAGCCGTTCCGCAACCTGTATGCGGTGCGCTTCGGGCACTTCAAGACCTACCACATCAATGCCGCGGGCGAAGCGCAGATCACCGGCTTCCAGATGGCAGGCGAGCTCCTGGGCATGGACGCGATCAGCGGCGACCGCCACTACTGCGATGCGGTCGCGCTGGAAGACAGCGAGGTGTGCGAGATCCCGTTCCACCGCCTCGAAGAGCTGTTCGGCGAGGTGCCGGCGCTGCTGCGCCACTTCCACCGCATCATGAGCCAGGAAATCACGCGCGAGCAGAATGTCATGCTGTTGCTGGGTAACATGCGTGCCGAGCAGCGTTTTGCGGTGTTCCTGATCAACCTGTCGGCCCGCTACGCCGCACGCGGCTATTCGCCCAACACCTTCCAGCTGCGCATGTCGCGCGAGGATATCGGCAACTACCTGGGCCTGACCATCGAGAGCGTCAGCCGGCTGCTGTCGCGCTTTAAGAAGCAGGGCTGGCTGGCGGTGGACAAGCGCGAAGTGACGCTGCTCGATCCGGGCAAGCTCAAGGCCATGGCGGCGGGGACGGAGCAGTGCAGCCCGATGGCGTGATGCCGGCCGCATAAAAAACGAAGGGGTTCCATGCGCAGGCAGGAACCCCTTTTTATTTGTTAGCCTAAGATACGTCGTTCCCGCGCAGGCGGGAACCCATGCCGAATGTGCGAGCCCGCGGCTTTAATACTCAGCATGGGTCCCCGCCTTCGCGGGGACGACGGTACAAAGGGTAGTGGCGAGATGGCGTCAGGTGTTTTTCTGCTGCTCGATCCAGCGATGCACCACGTCGCCCAGCACGTCCAGCGGCACCGAGCCGGTGCGTAGCACCACGTCGTGGAAGGCCGGCAGCGAGAACTTGGCCCCGAGCGCCGTCTTTGCCTCCTCGCGCAGCTCGAGGATGCGCAGCATGCCGATCATGTAGGCGTTGGCCTGGCCCGGCCAGGCGATGTAGCGCTCCACCTCTTCCTTGTTGATGCCGAAGTCGATCGCCTGCTCGCGCGTCCAGCCCTTGGCGTGCATGCCGGTGTCCACCACCAGCCGGCGCGCGCGGAACAGTTCGGAGCCGAGCGCGCCCAACAGGCTGGGCACGTCGCCCTGGTACCAGCCCTGCTCCACCGCCAGGCGCTCCGCGTACAGGCCCCAGCCTTCGCTGTGCGCGCTGCCGCCGCCGAAGATGCGGTTGGCGCGGTACTTCGGCAGCCCTTTTTGCTCCTGCTGGATCGCGAGCTGGAAGTGGTGGCCCGGCACCGCCTCGTGGTACGACAGGCTGCGCATGCGGATCATGTCGAACTTGGGCCCGCGCATCGGGACCCAGAAGATGCCCGGGCGGCTGCCGTCCGGCGCCGGCAGCGAATAGTGCGCCGAGGCCGATGGCTCGGTCAGCGCCGGTTCGCGCCGCACTTCCACCGGTGCGGCAGGCTTCAGGTTGAACAGGCTTTCGCTGCGGGCCTGCGCGTCCTTGACGATGCCGGCGTAGCGCGCCAGCAGCTCGGGACGCGGGTCGCCCTCCCCCTTCGGCTGGAAGGTGGCGTCGAGCTGCTTCATGCGCGCTTCGACCGTGCCCTCGCTGTAGCCCAGCTCGCGCAGGTGCTTGTCCATCTCCGCTTCGATGCGCGCGACCTCGCGCAGGCCGATCGCGTGGATCTGCTCGGCGGTGAGGCTGGTGCTGGTGAAGTTGGACAGGTAGTGCTGGTAGGCGGCAGCGCCATCGGGCAGGCGCGAGATGCCCACCACGTTGCCGGTACGCGGGTGGATCTCGGCCATGAAGTCCTTCACGCGGGCGTAGGCGGGAATGATCTTCTCCTGCACCACGCGGGTGGCGCGGGCGATCGCGGCGGCGCGCGCCTCCGGGCCCAGGTCCGACAGGCTCGCGCTGCGCTTTTCCAGCGAGGTCACCAGCACGTTCTGCGCCGCTTCCGGCTTGAGGAAGATGTTGACCTGGTCCTGGGCACGTTCGAGGATCACGCGCGGCGGGATCAGGTCGCGGGCGGCGGCGGCGCGCCCGCGCGCCAGCGCTTCGTCGATGCGGGTGGCGACCTGGTCCAGGCGCGCGAGGTAGCTGTCCACGTCCGCGGCGCGGCGCAGCGGGTGGGTCTGGGTCATGAAATTGACCAGCGAAACGTGCACGCCGCTGAACTGCGAGAAGATGAAGTTATAGTCCTCGAAGCGTTCACCCTCGACCGTCTTTTGCAGCGACCAGCGCATGGTCGCTGCCGAGATGCGCTGGTCGCCGTCCAGCGGGCCGGCCAGGAATTTGTCCAGCCTGGCGATGCCGGCGCGGGCCAGCGCGCGCACCTTCCGGCGCTGCGCATCGGTGATCGGGGTCAGCTGGCGGTCGAGCGCGTCCTGTTCCTTGCCCGAGAAGTACTGGGTACTGGTCGCCAGCTGCGGGTTCAGGCGCACCCAGTCTTCGGCGAACTTGTCGGCCCACAGGTTGAAGGCGGCATTGGGCTTGACGGCGGCCGCTTTGACGGCCGGCTCGGCGAGCGCAACCGGCGGCAGGGCCGCGCCAAGCATCAGGGGAACGAACAGGGTGGCGAGCGCGGTGCGCAGGGCGCGCGGGCGGAAGGTGGACATCGGGCGTCTCTCTAGGCGTAGTGGTTATTCTGATAGTTGGCAATGAGGAATTGCCGCTCAGAATCTAGCACGGAACCGGGGACGAGTCTGTATTGACGGAGGGGCCAGACGGCGCGTTGGGCAGCGCAGCGGCAGGCTGGACGCGTGGGCAGGATCTGCCCACCCTACGGGGAAAATCGGAGCGGCGGGATGTTCGCATCGATGAGGCCCTGCGGGTGGCCCGGGCCGTTACCCGGGTACGGCGGGGGTGGGGGCAGCCACCACCGCGGCTGGCCAGGCTCCCCGCAGGAACCTCATGTTGCGAAACTGCGCTTAGCGAGCGTCGGCCTTGATGTCGAGCTCGCGGTGCTTCGGCCAGTCCCAGCTGTGGGCCAGGCGCCAGTCCTTCTGGCCAGCTTCGACCACCACCTGCCAGTGCGCGCGTTCGAGCGCCGGCAGGACGATCGAGAAGTGGCCGGTTGCATCGGGAACCGCTTCCAGCGTCATGTCCTTCTCGGGAATGGTGGGGTGCGCCAGCATCACCTTGAACGGCGTGCCCAACGGGCGGCCGGCAGCGGTGAGCGTGCCTTCCAGTCGCCCCGCCTGCGGGTCGAAGCGCATCTGCACTTCCAGCCGCATGCCGGCCGCCACGCGGTCGCGGCGCAGGTCCTGGTTGATGGCCTGGCCCTGCTTGTAGTAGTCGCCCACCACCAGCGCATCCGGACGGGTCACCGCCAGCCAGGTGGTGACCGCGCCGGCCACCACCACGGTGGCGGGGCCGAGCATCAGGAGCCACGGCCAGCGCTGCGCGTACCACGGCGGCTGCGGCATCGAGCCCAGGGTTTGCGAATTCGGATTCATGATTTGCTCCTTCGGTTATCTGGGCACGATGAAGACGGCCTTTTCCTCGACATGCAGCGAGGGGTCGTCGATGCCGGTCAGTTCGAACTCGATCTTGTTCGAGCCGTGCTTGCCTGCGTGTTCGGGGACACGCACGCGCACTGCGACGCCGCGCGTGGTTGCGCCCGGCACCTCGATCACGTCGTTCTCCACCACCTTGGCGCCCTCCAGGCCTTCGACCTTGAGCTTGAAGCGGTGCGACGACTCGCCGGTGTTCATGATCTGCAGGCGGTACACGTTCTCGATCTGGTCATCCTCGACCTCGCGCCCCATCGAGCCGCGGTCGCGGATCACGTCCATCTTGAGCGGGGTGCGCAGCGCCAGCGTGCCGAAGAACGCGGTGATGATCAGGCCCAACAGGCCGGTGTAGATCAGCACGCGCGGACGGAACACGCGCTTGGCTGCCTGCTTGTTGGTCAAGCCGTTTACCAGCGCGTGCTCGGTCGCGTAGCGGATCAGGCCGCGCGGCTTCTCGATCTTGTCCATCACGCTGTTGCAGGCGTCCACGCAGGCGGCGCAGCCGATGCACTCGTACTGCAGGCCATTGCGGATGTCGATGCCGGCCGGGCAGACCTGCACGCACATCGAGCAGTCGATGCAGTCGCCTGCGGCCCCGTTCGCGGCTTTCTTGCCGAGCGGCGCACGCGGTTCGCCACGCTTGGCGTCATAGGTGATGACCAGCGTGTCGTGGTCGAACATCGAGCTCTGGAAGCGGGCGTACGGGCACATGTACTTGCACACCTGCTCGCGCATGAAGCCGGCGTTGCCGTAGGTGGCGAACGCGTAGAAGAAGATCCACCAGGTCTCCCACGGGCCGAACGACCAGCTGACCAGTTCGTTCACCAGCGCCTTGAGCGGGGTGAAGTAGGCGACGAAGGTGAAGCCGGTCCACAGCGCGACCACGCCCCAGGCGGCGTGCTTGGCGCTCTTTTTGGCAATCTTTTCAGCATTCCAAGGCTGGCGATTCAAACGAATTCGGGCGCTACGCGCGCCCTCGATCTTTTGTTCGATCCACAGGAATATTTCTGTATATACGGTTTGTGGGCAGGCGAAGCCGCACCACACCCGCCCTGCGACGGCTGTTACCAGGAACAGCCCGTAGGCGCAGATGATGAGCAGGCCCGCAAGGTAGATGAAGTCTTGCGGCCACAGCACCAGTCCAAATAAGTAGAACTTACGGGCCGTCAGGTCGAACAGAACGGCCTGGCGGCCGTTCCATTGGAGCCAGGGCAACCCGTAGAACACAAGCTGCGTCAGCCAGACACACAGCCAACGCAGTGTTGCGTAGCGGCCCTTCACCTCGCGAGGATAGATATCCTCGCCCTTGGTGTACATCTTGATGACCGCTTCTTTGGGCGCGTTCATAACTTATTGCGCTGCCGGCGCTGCTGCGGCTTGCGCCGGGTTGTTCGACAGGCTCCACACGTAGGCAGCCAGCACATGCACCTTCTTCTCGCCCAGGAACTCGCCCCAGGCCGGCATGGTGTTGTTGCGGCCCTTGCGGATGGTTTCCATGATCGTCTCGGCGCTGCCGCCGTACAGCCAGGTCTTGTCGGTCAGGTTCGGCGCACCGATCATCTGGTTGCCGTGCGCATCCATGCCGTGGCAGGCGGCGCAGGCAGCAAACTTGGGCTTGCCGTAGGCGACCTTGACCGGGTCGGCGGTCAGGCCCGACAGGCTGCGCACGTAGTGGGCAACGGCTTCGACGTCGCTGTCCGAACCGAGTGCGGCGGCCATCGAGGGCATCTGGCCATGGCGGCCGTTCATGATGGTCTCCTTGATGGTTTCCGGCGCGCCGCCGTACAGCCAGTCGTTGTCGGTCAGGTTCGGGAAGCCCTTGTTGCCGCGGGCGTCCGAGCCATGGCACTGCGCGCAGTAGGTCAGGAACAGGCGTTCGCCGATGGCGTGGGCCTGCGGGTCGGCGGCCACTGCCTTCAGGTCCTGGCTGGCGTACTTGGCGAACAGCGGGCCGTACTCGGCGTCAGCCTTTTTCAGCTCGTCCTGGTACTCGGAGGTCGATTTCCAGCCCAGTTTGCCGGCGTAGCTGCCCAGGCCCGGGTACAGGGCCAGGTAGATCACACCAAACAGGATGGTCAGCCAGAACATGATCATCCACCAGCGCGGCATCGGGGTGTTCAGCTCGGACAGATCCTCGTCCCAGACGTGGCCGGTGGTCGCCTGCGGCTTGCCGTTCTCGTCCAGCTTGACCTTGAAGCGCGACTGGGTCCACAGCAGGATCGCGCAGCCGGCGATACTCGCGATGGTGATCAGCGCGACGTAGTAATTCCAAAACTCGTTAATAAAGTCAGACATGTGCACTCTCCCCTGCTGCCTTGTCGTCCTCGGCGAACGGCAGGCTGGCCGCCTGCTCGAAATTGCCGCGGTTGGCGGGCGTGAACGCCCACCACATGATTCCGATGAAGGTGATGAACGAGACCACCGTCATCACGCTGCTCGCGGTGTCGAAAAATCCCATCTCAGTTCCTCGTCTTGATCTGGGTGCCCAGGCCCTGCAGGTAAGCGATCAGCGCGTCCTGTTCGGTCTTGTCGGCCAGTTCGGTCGGCGCATCCTTGATTTCCTGCTCGGTGTAGGGCACACCGATACGCTGCATCGCATGCATCTTCGGCACGATGTCGGCCGGGTTCAGCTTGTTCTGCGACAGCCACGGGTAGGCCGGCATGTTCGATTCCGGCACCACGTCACGCGGGTTGTTCAGGTGGGTGCGGTGCCACTCGTCCGAGTAGCGGGTGCCCACGCGGGCCAGGTCCGGGCCGGTGCGCTTGGAACCCCACTGGAACGGGTGGTCGTACACGTATTCACCGGCGACCGAGTAGTGGCCGTAGCGCTCGGTCTCGGCGCGGAACGGACGGATCATCTGCGAGTGGCAGTTGTAGCAGCCTTCGCGGATGTAGATGTCGCGGCCGGCCAGGCGCAGCGGCGAGTACGGTTTCAAGCCGGCCACCGGCTCGGTGGTCGAATGCTGGAAGAACAGCGGGACGATTTCGACCAGGCCGCCAACCGAGACGACCAGGACAATCAGACCGATCAAGAGCGCGGCGTTCTTCTCGATCCACTCATGCGAAAATTTCATGCTTCTCTCCTGCTTCAAGCGTGGACGGCGGCGCTGGTTTCAGCGGCGTGGTCATGCGGTTTCAGTGCCGGGATCGGCTGGTCCACCGACTTGGTGCCGGCCATGGTCTTCCAGGTGTTGAAGGCCATGATCAGCATGCCGGTCAGGTACAGCGAGCCGCCGGTCACGCGAATCACGTAGTACGGGAAGGTGGCCTTGACGCCTTCGACGAAGGTGTAGGTCAGGGTGCCGTCCGGGTTCACTGCGCGCCACATCAGGCCCTGCATCACGCCGGCAATCCACATCGAGGCGATGTACAGCACGATGCCGATGGTGGCCAGCCAGAAGTGCAGGTCGATCAGGCCGACGCTGTACATCTGCTTCTTGCCCGACAGACGCGGGATCAGGTAGTAGATCGAACCCATGGTGATGAAGCCAACCCAGCCCAGGGCGCCGGCGTGCACGTGGGCCACGGTCCAGTCGGTGTAGTGCGACAGCGAGTTGATGGTCTTGATCGACATCATCGGGCCTTCGAAGGTCGACATGCCGTAGAACGACAGCGAGACGATCAGGAACTTCAGGATCGGGTCGGAACGCAGCTTGTACCAGGCGCCCGACAGCGTCATGATGCCGTTGATCATGCCACCCCACGACGGTGCCAGCAGGATCAGCGAGAAGACCATGCCCAGCGACTGGGTCCAGTCAGGCAGCGCGGTGTAGTGCAGGTGGTGGGGACCGGCCCACATGTAGGTGAAGATCAGTGCCCAGAAGTGCACGATCGACAGGCGATACGAGTACACCGGACGCTCGGCCTGTTTCGGGATGAAGTAGTACACCATGCCCAGGTAGCCCGCGGTCAGGATGAAGCCCACTGCGTTGTGGCCGTACCACCACTGGATCATGGCGTCCTGCACGCCGGCGTACATCGAGTACGACTTCATGAACGAAGCCGGCATCGACATGCCGTTGACGATGTGGAGGATGGCCACGGCCAGGATGAAGCCGCCGAAGAACCAGTTCGCCACGTAGATGTGCTGGACCTTGCGCTTGATGATGGTGCCGAAGAACACCACAGCGTAGGCAACCCACACCACTGCGATCAGGATCGAGATCGGCCATTCCAGCTCGGCGTATTCCTTACCGCGGGTGTAGCCCAGCGGCAGCGACACGGCCGCGCACAGGATCACCAGCTGCCAGCCCCAGAAGGTGAAGGCGGCCAGCTTGTCGGAGAACAGACGCACCTGGCAGGTACGCTGGACAACCCAGTACGAAGTGGCAAACAGACCGCTGATGCCGAACGCGAAAATCACGGCGTTCGTGTGCAGCGGACGCAGGCGACCGTAGGTCAGCCACGGGGTGTCGAAGTTCAATGCGGGCCATGCGAGCTGGGCCGCGATGAAGACGCCCACCAGCATACCGACCACGCCCCAGAGGACGGTGGCGATCGCAAACTGGCGCACGATCTTGTAGTTATAGTTTAGACTGCTGTCCAAGATGCTCTCCTGAAAGGATTCAAAAAGATGACGGTAGCAGAGTAGTTTTCCGCACCGCAAAAATCCTTGATGTGAATCAAATTGTTCGGCAACACTTGAGTTATGGGAATGTGTCCCCATGCAACAATATTCGCTCTTAGTTCCCGAATTTTGCGACCGCAGTTTTGAGATGCATCAAGAATCTGGACAGGCTAGCCCGCCACACTCGGTGTGGACGCTTTGACTAAAGCTCACAGGACGATTCTGATGCCTATTTCCCCCCAACTCCATGCCGAAGTCGAGCGCAAGCTCACCAAGAGCCGCGAGGACCTGCTGGGCGCGGTGCGCGCGCGGGTGTACGGCGACGACCCTGCCATCGGCCCGGGCGCACACACGGCGCAGAACGAGGACCGGCCGCAGGCCGAGATGATCAGCCACAACGAGGAGCACCTGGCCGACCACGAGAGCGCGCTGCTGCACGCCATCGACGCCGCGCTGGGGCGGCTGGAGTCGGGCGGTTACGGCATTTGCGTCGAGTGCGGGCGCGAGATCGGAGAGCAGCGCCTGCTGGCTACGCCAACGGTGCAGACCTGCATCGAATGCCAGGAGATGTTAGAAAAAGAACAACGACGGGCGACGGGCGCGCCGCCGCAGATTTGAGGGGCGAAGCCGCAGGGCCTCGCCTTTGCCGCCCAGGCCGCGGGCGGCAGCTCGCACGGGCTGAACGCGTGGGCAGAATCTGCCCACGCTACGCGCTACCGGTTACGCGTGGTCGTCGTCGCGGAGAATGCGCATGGCCGGCCCTTCGAGGTCGTCGAACTGGCCGCTGTCGGACGCGCCAAAGAACACCCAGATCGCGATGCCTACCGTGATGATGCTCAGCGGCACGAGTAAATACAGCGCTTCCATGATCACTTTCCCCTTCTGAGGCGTAATGCGTTGCCCACCACAAGGGCGGAGCTGGCCGCCATGCCGATACCGGACAGCCAGGGATTGAGCAGCCCGAAGGCGGCGGCCGGGATTGCGGCCAGGTTGTACACCGTGGCCCACGCCAGGTTCTGGCGGATCACGGCAAGGGTGCGGCGCGCGGTATCGGCGGCATCGGCCAGCGGACCCAGGCCGTCGCCGAGCAGCACGCAATCGGCATTGAGCTGGGCCAGCGCCGCGCCGTTGCCCATAGCAAACGACACGTCCGCGCCGCGCAGCACCGCCGCGTCGTTGACGCCGTCGCCCACCATCGCGACCACCGCGCCATTTTGCTGCAAAGCGCGCACGTAGTCGAGCTTTTGTTGTGGCAATTGCCCGCCCAGCGCCTCGTCGATGCCGAGCTCGGCAGCCACGGCGGCGGCCGCTTCCTGCTGGTCGCCGGAGAGCAGCACCACCGTCTGGCCGGCCTGGTGGAAGCGGCGCACGATCTCGCGCGCTTCAGGCCGCAAGCCGTCGGCCAGCTCGAACCGGGCCAGCCAGCGGCCCGGTGCAGCGAGCCAGACGCGGGTGGCGCCGGTATCGCCACCCGCCGGCTCTTGGCTCCCCGCCAAACCTGCCACGAACGCCGCGCTGCCCAGCCGGTAGCGCACACCCGCGATCGTTCCTTCGACACCCTCGCCGACCACATATTCCAGTTCCTGCGCCGCCGCCAGCACCGGGCCGGCCGCGGCGCGGATCGCCAGCGCGATCGGGTGCGCGTTGGCCGCTTCCAGCGCGCCGGCCAGCTGCAAGCATTCCCCTTCGCCCGCCGCGTCCAGCGCCACCGTGCGGCGCAGTTCCGGACGCCCCAGCGTCAGGGTGCCGGTCTTGTCGAATACCACATGGGTGGCGCGCGCCAGCGTCTCGAGCACGTGCGGCTGCACGGCGAGCGCGCCACGGCGCAGCAGGCGGTCGGTGGCCGCCGCCAGCGCGGTGGGCGTGGCCAGCGACAGCGCGCACGGGCACGAGACCACCAGCACGGCAATGGCGGCCGCCCAGGCACGCGACGGGTCGATGACGTGCCAGGCCGCGAACACGATCACGGTCAGCACCAGCAGCGCGGCCACGAACCAGGCGGCGACCTTGTCGGCCCACAGCGCCAGCTGCGGCTTGCCCTGCCCTGCTCGTTCCACCAGGCGCACCAGCAGCGCCAGCGTGCTGTCGCGCGCAGCGGTGGTCACGCGCAGCACGATCGCCTGCGCCGCGTTGACCGCGCCGCCAGGCAGCTCGTCGCCGGCGTGTTTGCGCTGGGTGCGGCTCTCGCCGGTCAACAGCGCCAGGTCCACCTCGGTCGCACCCTCGACGATCACGCCGTCGGCGGCCACCGCCTGCCCCGGCTGCACCAGGATCAGGTCGCCCGGCTGCAGCGCGCCGGCCGCCACCAGCTCGGTCGCGCGTTCAACCGGATAGCCGGGCATGCGCAGCGCCGACGCCGGCAGCGCCCGCTGCAGGCCCTCGAGCGCGCGCGCGGCCTTGCGGCGCGCACCCAGCTCGAAATAGCGGCTGCCCAGCAGCAGGAAGATGAACATCGTGATCGAGTCGAAGTACACCTCGCCCGAACGCGTCACCAGCGCCCACAGGCTGCCCACGAAGGCCGCGCCGATGCCCAGCGCAACCGGCACGTCCATGCCCGGCATGCCGCGCTTGAGGTCGAGCCAGGCGCCGCGGAAGAACGGCTGGGCCGAGTAGAACACGGCCGGCACGGTCAGCGCGAACGAGGCCCAGTGCATCAGCGCCTCCATGCTGGCGTCCATGGTGCCGTCGGTGGCCATGTAGACCGGGACCGCATACATCATCACCTGCATCATCGCCAGGCCCGCGATGAACAGCTGGCGGAACAGCTTCTTGCGGGCGCGTTCGAGCTGCTCGCCGTGCTGTTTCGCGTCGTAAGGATAGGCGCCGTAGCCGATCGCGCGCACCGCGCGCACGATGTCGCTGGGCTTGCACTGGCCGGGCTCCCAGCGCACGCGCAGGCGCTCGGTGGCCACGTTCAGGGCCACGTCGGCCACGCCCGGCAGGTGGGCCAGGCGCCGCTCGATCAGCCACACGCAGGCCGCGCAGCGCATGCCTTCGACCGAGAACACGGCCTCGGTGGCTTGCGGATCCTCGTCGTACAGGGCCAGCTCGGGCGCATCGGCGGCCGCGTCTTCCTGGCGCGCGGCGTATTCGGTACGGGTGCTGTAATAGTCGGCAAAGCCGCCGTCGGCGATGGCCTGGGCCGCGGCAGCGCAACCGGGGCAGCACATCGGGCGCGGCTTGCCGTCGATGTTCGCCTCCCAGCGGCTGTTGGCCGGCACCGGCTCGCCGCAGTGGAAGCACGCCACCGGTTTCGGGACCGCGTTCACGCGCCCACTCCCGGCGTGATGCACAGGGTGTGCAGCCAGCTTTGCGGCAGGCCGCCGGCCGCGCGCACCAGGCCCAGCACGCCGAACCCGAGCACCACCACGCCGCTGGCCACGCGCACGGCGCGCCGCGCCAGGAAGGCGCGCACCTGGGCCCCGGCCGCGCCCAGCGCAACGAGCATCGGCAGCGTGCCAAGGCCGAACGCCAGCATCACGGAGGCGCCGGCAGCGCTGGAGCCGGTCAGCATCGCCGTCACCAGCGCGCTGTACACCATCCCGCACGGCAGCCAGCCCCACAAAAAGCCGGTGGCGAGCATCTTGGCGGGGGTGTCGGGCGGGCCGACCCGGCGCATCAGCGGTTGCACGTGGCGCCACAGCGCGCGCCCGCCCTGCTCCAACCAGGCCAGGCCGCGCCAGGCATCCATCAGGTACAGGCCGAGCGCGATGAGCATGAGGTTGGCGAGCCAGAAGCCGCCCGCCTGCAGCGCCGGCAGCCCGGCGAGAGAGCGCGCGCTGCCGGCGGCGCCACCGGCCAGCGCGCCGGCGATCATGTAGCTGCCGATGCGCCCCGCATTGTAGGCGAATACGTTGGGCAGGCTGGACTGCAGCGTCACCGTGCGCACCGGCACCGGGAACGCGGGCGTGCTCGCGCGCGCCGGCGCGAGCGAGAGCGCGCTCACGATGCCGCCGCACATGGCGCCGCAGTGGACGCTGCCGAGCAGGCCCACCATGAACATGGGGAACAGGTTGATGCCGGCCATGCGCCGCTCAGATGGTCTGCGAGTGGCGCGGCCCGTTGCCGCGCGAGGCCAGGTAGCGGTCGAACACCATGCACACGTTGCGGATCAACAGGCGCCCTTTCATGGTCACCGTGATCCATTCGGCGTCACGCGTCACCAGGCCATCGCGTTCGAGCTCGCGCAGCTGCGCCAGCTCGCTCTCGAAGTATTGGTCGAACTGGATCGGGAAGGCCTGCTCGAGCGCCGGAATGCACACTTCGAATTGGCACATCAGCTTCTGGATCAGGGTGCGGCGCAGCGCGTCGTCCATCGTCAAGCGAATGCCGCGCGCGATCGGCAGCTCGTTGCGGTCGAGCAGGTCGTAGTAGGCGTCGAGCGTCTTGACGTTCTGGCTGTAGGTGGCGCCCACGGAACTGATGGCCGACACGCCGCACGACACCAGGTCGGTGTCCGAGTGGGTCGAATAGCCCTGGAAGTTGCGGTGCAGGCGGCCCTGCTGCTGTGCCACCGCCAGGTCGTCGGTCGGCTTGGCGAAGTGGTCCATGCCGATGTACACGTAGCCGGCCTTGGACAGGCGCTCGATGCACAGCGACAGCATGGCCAGCTTGGCGTCGCTCGACGGCAGCTCGGACTCATTGATGCGGCGCTGCGGCTTGAACAGGTGCGGCATGTGCGCGTAGTGGTACACCGCGATGCGGTCCGGGCTGCAGGCGACGACCTTGTCGAGCGTCTCGCCGATGGTCTTGACGGTCTGGCGCGGCAGGCCATAAATCAGGTCGACGCTGACCGAACGGAAGCCAGCACCGCGGGCGGCGTCGATCACCGAGCGGGTCTCGCCTTCCGGCTGGATGCGGTTGACCGCTTTCTGCACCTCGGGGTCGAAGTCCTGCACGCCCAGGCTGATGCGGTTGAAGCCCTGCTCGCGCAGCGAATGGACGCGCTCGGGCGTCACGGTGCGCGGGTCCACCTCGATCGAGTATTCGCCCACGCCGTCCGGCGCGAAGCGGAACAGCCGGTGCAGGTGGGCCATCAGCTCGCCCATCTGGGCATCCGACAGGTAGGTCGGGGTGCCGCCGCCGAAGTGCAGCTGCTCGACTTCGTTCATGCCCGAGAACAGCAGGCCCTGCATCTCCACTTCGCGCTTGAGGTAGGCGAGGTAGGTGGCGGCCTTTTCGCGGTTCTTGGTGACGATCTTGTTGCAGGCGCAGTAGTAGCAGACGGTATCGCAGAACGGGATGTGCAGGTACAGCGACAGCGGCTTGGCGCCGCCCCGGGTGCGCACGCCTGCGACCGCCTGCAGGTAATCGCGGTAGCCGAACGACTCGGAAAAACGGTCGGCGGTCGGGTAGGAGGTATAGCGGGGACCAGACTTGGCCAGCCGGCCAAGGAGCTCTGCATCGAATTCAACCGACTGGTAGGCAGCCGAATACGACGGGCTGGCCGCGACCGGGATGACGTTTGAGTGCATTTGTGGGAGGCTCCTGCTGGATGCCGGCCGCAGGGTGCGGCTCGGGTCGATTATGTAAAAGTTTATTGATCCGGCTCAGCCAGTTCCTTGACGTGCATCAAATATGTCGGAGTCGGAGTGGGCATGTAACCTTCTTCCGCCAATTTGAACAGCGCGACCGCCCGCACCAGCCGTGTTGCGTCTTCGGCAACGCTGGACGAGGCCATCGCCGATTCCTCGACCAGCGCGGCGTTCTGGCGCGTGATCGTATCGAGCGCGCCCATTGTCGCATTGACCTGGTCGATGCCGTCGTGCTGCTCGGCGCTGGCGCGGCTGATGTCGTTCATGACCGCCACCGCGCCCTGCACCGCCACCACCACGTCGCGCATGGTGCGCCCGGCTTCGTCCACCAGCGCGCTGCCCTGCTCGACCTGCATGGCCGACTCCTCGATCAGCGCCTTGATCTCGCGCGCCGCGCCGGCCGAACGCTGGGCCAGCGCGCGCACCTCGTCCGCCACCACCGCGAAACCGCGTCCGCCCTCGCCTGCCCGGGCCGCCTCCACCGAGGCGTTCAGCGCCAGCAGGTTGGTCTGGAACGCGATCCCGTCGATCAGCGCGATGATGTCCACGATGCGGCTGGCCGAGGTGCTGATGCGCCCCATCGTGGCGCCCACGCGCTCCACCGCCTGGCCGCCGCGGCTGGCCACCCCGGCCGCGCCGCTGACCATCTCGTCGGCGCGGCGCGCGCTTTCGGTGGCCTGCCCGGCCGCCGCCGCGATCTGCTGCAGGCTGGCGGCGGTCTGTTCCAGGCTGGCGGCCTGCGACTCGGTGCGCGAGGCCAGGTCGGCATTGCCGGCCGCGATGTCGCGCATCGCGCCCTCGATCGAGCGCACGTTCACGCGCACGTCGCCGACCAGCGCGGTCAGGTTCACGTTCAGCTGGCGCAACGCGGCCAGCAGCCGGCCGATGTCGTCGCTGCCGCCCTGCGGACAGGCGTGGCCCAGGTCGCCGCCGGCCATCGCGTACAAGGCATCGGTGGCGGCGGCGAGCGGCCGCACCAGGCTGCGCCGCAAGTCATACCACGCTGCCAGCGTCACGGCGGCGCCGAGTGCCGCGAGCACGCGCCACAGCGTGTCGCCGGCGGCCACGGCGAGCGCAGCCATCAGCACGGCCTGGCCACCCATCAGGAGCGCGAGCCGGTCGCTGAACGGCAGGCCACGCAAGGCGGCAATCCGCGCCCGCAACCCGGTGGGCGCGACCTTGCCATGCCGTAGGACGATGCCATGGGCCGGGGTCGAGCGCATCCGGCGGTACAGCGCGTCGGCGGCTTCGACCTGCTCGCGCGCCGGCTTGGTGCGTACCGACATGTAGCCAACCGTGCGCGAACCTTCGCGAACCGGTACCACATTGGCAACAACCCAATAGAAATCGCCATTCTTGCGGCGATTTTTCACCAGTCCGGTCCACGGCTGGCCGGCCTGGAGCGTTTTCCACAGGTCGGCGAAAGCTTCGGGGGGCATGTCCGGGTGGCGCACGATGTTGTGCGCCTTGCCCAGGACCTCCTGTTCCGAAAACCCGCTCACCTCCACAAAGGTGGGGTTGACGTAGGTGATGCGCCCCTTGGTGTCGGTCTTGGACACGATGCACTGCCCGTCCCGCAGCAGGTACTCGGTCGCCGTCACCGGCATGTTTTCGCGCACAACTATCCTTATTGCCCGGGAGCACTGAAAGTGCCGCAGTGTAAGCCTGATGTCAGACTCGTATTCTTGATCTAGATCAAAAAATTCTCTAAAACATGCTTGTAGAAGAAAAAGTCCGTGGCCAAGCCTCACGCGCGAGCGAAATGCTGTACGCTCTCACGGATGTGCCTGTTTCAAATTCCCCGCCGTTGATGAGTGACCTCACCCTTGCAGAACGGCATCCTGAAGTGCTGTACGGCCCGGCGCAGCCCGAACTGCTGCGCGAAGAAATCCTTGCTGACCTGCTCGAAGCGACCGCCCGGCGTGTGCCCGGCCAGGTTGCGCTGATCGAGGGCGAGCGCCAGATCACCTATGCCGAACTGGACCGGTTGGCCGGCCTGGCCGCCGCGCGCCTGCTCGAGGCCGGCATCCGGCCCGGCGACATCCTGGGCCTGTGGCTGCCGCGCGGGATCGAACTGTTGGTCATGCAGGCGGCAATCGCCAAGGCCGGCGCCGCCTGGCTGCCGGTGGATGCCGACACACCAGCCGAGCGGCTGCTGGTGTGCATGGAAGACGCCCGGGCCGCGGGCCTGGTCAGCAGCGCCGGCATGGCGCCGCAGCTGGCCCAACTGGACCGCCCGCTGTTCACCGCCGAAGACCTGCTGGCCGCGCCGCCGGAGGGCTTCGTGGCGCAGCGCCGCGGCGCGGTGTCGCCAGACGCGCCGGCCTATGTCATTTACACATCGGGTTCGACCGGCAAGCCGAAAGGCATCCTGATCAGCCAGCGCAGCATCTGCCACTTCCTGCGCAGCGAGAACGAGGTGCTGGGCGTACGCGAGAGCGACCGGGTGTACCAGGGCTTTTCCGTGGCATTCGACATGTCGTTCGAAGAGATCTGGATCTCGTACCTGGTCGGCGCCACGCTGTGGATCGGCCCGCGCGAGGCGGCCGGCGACCCGGAGGCGCTGCCGCGCCTGCTGGACGAGAACCGGGTCACGGTGCTGCACGCGGTGCCGACCCTGCTGGCCCTGTTCGCGCAAGACGTGCCGTCACTGCGCCTGATTAACCTGGGCGGCGAGATGTGCCCCGAGACCGTGGTGGAGCGCTACGCGCGGCCCGGGCGCCAGATGTTCAATACCTACGGGCCGACCGAGGCCACGGTGTCGGCCAGCCTGGCGCGGCTGGCGCCGGGGCGCCCGGTCACGATCGGCAAGCCGCTGCCCAACTATGGCCTCTTGGTGATTGCGGCCGGCGGCGAGCCGGGCGGCCTGGCGCTGCTGCCGCGCGGCGAGACGGGCGAACTGTGCATCACCGGGCCGGGCCTGGCCGCCGGCTACCTGGGCCGGCCCGACCTGACCGCCGAAAAATTCCTGCCCAATCCCTGGTCCGTCGGCGACCACGACGCACGCCTGTACCGCACCGGCGACCTGGCGCGCATCCTCGACGATGGCGAGGTGGTGTGCCTGGGCCGGACCGACGACCAGGTCAAGATCCGCGGCTTCCGGGTCGAACTCGGCGAGATCGAAGCGGTACTGGCGCAACTGGAAGGCGTGGGCACGACCGCCGTGCTGCTGCGCCGCGACGACGGCATCGACCGGCTGGTCGCCTACCTGGTGCCCAAGCACGGCGCGAGCGAAGAGGCGCTGGCGCCGTCCGCGCTCCGCCAGCAGCTGGCGACGCGGCTGCCGCCGTACATGGTGCCCAGCCGTTTCGAGCAGCTGGCCGAGATGCCGCGCCTGACCTCCGGGAAGATCGACCGCAAGGCGCTCAAGGCGATGCCGTTGTCGGCGCCGCCGGCGGGCGATGCGGCCGACTCGGACATTGCCGAGACGCCGGCCGAGGAAGCGCTGTTTGCCGCGCTCGGGAAGCTGTTCCCGGGCCAGCCGATCCGGCGCGAGCTGGACTTCTTCAGCGACCTGGGTGGCCACTCGTTCTTTGCGGCGCGCCTGGCGTCGAGCCTGCGCGCCGATCCGCGCTTTGCGCACATGACCGTGCGCGACATCTACCAGCAGCGCAAAATCGGCCTGATCGCCGCCGCCCTGGGCGAATCGGCCGGCACCGGCAGCGCGCAGGAAGAATGGACGCCGCCGCCGGCAGGCAAGCGCTGGCTGTGCGGGCTGGCGCAGCTGGCCGCGGTGCCGGGCCTGGTGACGCTGCGCATGGCGCAGTGGCTGGCGCCGTTCTTCACCTACCACTTCCTGACCGGCGACCCGGGCGACTCGGTGGCGCGCGCGATCGCCGCCTCGATCCTCGTGTTCCTGCTCGCCACGCTGATGGAGTTCGCGGTGGCGATCGCCGGCAAGTGGCTGGTGGCCGGCCGCCTGAAGCCGGGCTCGTACCCGCTGTGGGGCGTGACCTATTACCGCTGGTGGCTGGCGGACCGGCTGGTCGAGTCGGCGCCGAGCTACCTGCTGTCGGGGTCCTCGCTGTACAACTGGTGGCTGCGCGCGCTTGGCGCCAAGGTCGGGCGCGACGTGGTGATCGGATCGATGACGCTGCGCGCGCCGGAGCTGCTGTCGATCGGCGACAACGTCAGCGTCGGCAATGCGGTCAACTTCGAGAACGCGCGCGTGGAGCGCGGCTGGCTGCGCCTGGGCGCGATTCGCCTGGACGACGACGCCTGCGTGGCCTCGTACGCGATCCTGGAAGGGAACACGCGCGTGGGCAGGCAGGGCCACCTGGAGGGCCAGTCGGCGCTGCCCGACGGCGCCGCCGTGCCGGATGGGCGCGTGTGGAGCGGCTCGCCCGCGGTGGATGCGGGCGCATTCGATCCGGCCAGCCTGCCGCCGCGCCCGCGCGTGTCGAAGGCGCGGCTGGCGGCCGAGGCGGCATTCTTCGTCACCGGCATGGTGGCGGTGGCCACCCTGTTCTTCATGCCGGTGTTCCCGAGCTTCGTGCTGATCGACTGGTTCGACGAGCAGGACAAGCTGCACTGGCTGCAGGGTTCGAGCGTGACCATCCAGCTGGCGCGCTACTTCGTGCTGGCCTTCCCGGCGAGCGCGGTGCTGATCGTGCTCACGGCGCTGGTCTCGGCCGCGATCCGCTGGGGCGCGCTGCCGCGCCTTTCGCCGGGGCGCTCGCCGATCCACAGCCGGACCTACTGCGCCAAGTGGCTGGTCAGCCATATCCAGGAGTCGAGCCTGAACGTGCTGCACGGGATCTACGCGACCGTGTTCGCGCCGTTCTGGTACCGGCTGCTGGGCGCCAAGGTCGGGCGCGATGCCGAGATCTCGACCGCGCTGGGCGTGGTTCCCGACATGCTCACGCTCGGCGACGAGACCTTCATCGCCGACGCGGTGATGCTGGGCGACGAACAGATCGACGGCGGCTGGATGACGATGCAGCCGACCGTGGTGTCGCACCGCAGTTTCGTGGGCAACGGCAGCTACATCCCGGACGGCACCGTGCTGCCCGAGCACGTGCTGGTGGGCGTGCACACGCACGCGCCAGGCAACGCACAGATGAAGAGCGGCGACACCTGGCTGGGTTCGCCCCCGATCCACCTGCCGGCGCGCGAGCAGGTCAGCGGCTACCCGGAAAAACTGACCTACCGGCCGTCGCCGCTGCGCCGGCTGGGCCGCGCGCTGGTCGAGGGATTTCGCATCGTCGCGCCGCATGCGGTGGTGATCGCGGTCGGCTACACTGTGGTGCTGGACCTGATGCCGATCGCCGGCGCCGGCCGCTGGGGCGAGGTGGTACTGGACCTGGCGCTGGTCGGCCTGGCCTACGGCGTGGGCAACTACCTGCTGGTGGCGCTGCTCAAGTGGGTGCTGCTGGGCCGCTACCGCAAGCGCGCCGCGCCGATGTGGACGCCGTTCGTGTGGCTGTCCGAAGGCGTGACCAACCTGTACGAGGGCATCGCGGTGCCCAACTTCATGCGCTACCTGCGCGGCACGCCATGGCTGCCACTGGCGTTCTGGCTGCTGGGCTGCCGCATCGGCCGCGGGGTGTACATGGATACGACCGACATCACCGAATTCGACTGCGTGAACATTGGCGACTACAGCGAACTGAATGCGCTGTCGTGCCCGCAAACGCACCTGTTCGAGGACCGCGTGATGAAGATCGACCACGTGGAGATCGGCAGCCGCGTGTACCTGGGCCCAAGGAGCGCCGTGCTGTACAGCGCGCGGGTGGGCGACAATGCGCGCCTTGGTCCGCTCACGCTGGTGATGAAGGGCGAGCATATTCCGGCCGCGACCAGCTGGGCCGGCCTTCCAGCCGCGCTGGCGAGGTCATGATGGAAGCGCCAGTGGAAGTGGCATGGTGGCCGGCACAGCTGGCGCCACGGGAAAACGGCCTGTATGTGATCGGCGTGCGTGGGGACGGCGAGCGGCAGGCGGCGCGCCGCCGCACCCGGCAGGCGCTGTGCGAGGCGCTGGCCCAGCTGTACGGGCTGGCGGTGGACCAGATCATGATCCATTTTTCGGCCGGGCGTGCGCCCGCCGTGTCGTTTCTGGGCGCGGCGGGCATGGCGCCGCCCGGGATTTCGATCAGCCATGACGGCCCATTGTCGGTGGCCGCGATTCATACGCGCGGCCTGGCGGGGGTGGACCTGATGCGGGTGCAGGAGGCGCCGGACTGGCGCCAGGTGGCGCGCGACTACCTGCCGCCGCACGTGCTGGACCTGCTCGAAGCCAGCGCGCCCGAGCGGCGCCCCGCCTTGCTGGCGCGCGCGTGGACCGAGCACGAGGCGCGCCTGAAATGCCACGGCCGCCAGCTCACCGAGTGGAGCGGGCTGGCGCTGCCGGCGCGCTGCCACGAGCTCGTGCTGCCGGAGGGCTTCGTGGGCGTGGTGGCAGCATTCGTGCTGGAGCGTAACAAGCAGGACGCGTAGGGTGGGAACACCGTGCCCACGCGGCGACACGCGGCCGTAAAAGACCCGGCAAGCGGGCCACGGCGCTGCCTCCCCACGCCACCCGACAGGTAATATTGCGGGATGGATAACATCAGCCACTCGCTTGCCGGCCTCGCCCTGGCAGAACTTGTCGACCGCAGTCTCGCGCCCGAGCCCGATCCCGGGCGGGCCCGCACCCGCCACCGGCTCCTGCTGGTGTCGTGCTGGGTGGCCAGCAATTTCCCCGACCTCGACCTGGTGCTGACGCCGCTGGCGCCGCAGCCGCTCGGCTACCTGCTGCAACATCGCGGCCACACGCACACGCTGGCCGGCCTGTTGCCGCAGGCGCTACTGTTGCTGGCGCTGCTGTGGCTGTGGCCCGCCGCCCGCGCGCTGTTGCGGGAAAGCCGGGCCACGCTGCGCGCCACCGTCGGCCTGGTCGCGGCCGGGCTGGCGCTGCACCTGGGCATGGATTACCTGAACGTGTATGGCGTGCATCCCTTTTTCCCGTTCGATACGCGCTGGCTATACGGCGACATGGTGTTCATTGTCGAGCCTGTCTTCTGGATCGTGCTCGGCGCCCCGCTTGCCGTACTCGCCGGTCCGGGAATCGCGCGGCGGGCCGCCTTGGCGATGCTGGTGGCGTTGCCGGTCCTGTTCACGGCGCTCGGCTTCTTGCAGTGGGGATCGCTGGCCGGCCTGGCGCTGGCCGGCGTGACGCTCGCCTGGCTGCAATGGCGCAGCCGCGTGCGGGGCCGCAGCGCGCTGGGGCTGGGACTTGCGCTGGCCGCGCTGTTTGTCGCGAGCCAGGGGCTGGCCGTGCGGAGCGCGCGCGCGCTGGTGGCCACCCAGCCCCGGCAGGGCGAGCTGGTGGACGCGGCCATGTCGGCCTTTCCGGCCAACCCGGTTTGCTGGTCGTTCGTGGCGGTGGAGCTGGACCGGCAGGCCGGCCAGCTGCGGCTGCGGCGCGGGTTAATCAGCCTTGCGCCGGAGCTGGTGCCACCGCAATCCTGCCCCGCCCGTATCGCAGGCCCGGCCCCGGCCGCCGGGACGCCAGCGGGACCAGCCAGCCTGGCCTGGCAGTGGGCGCAGAGCATGCCGCTCGCCCGGCTGCGCGCGCTGCAGCAAGAGGATTGCCGGGTGGACGCCTGGCTGCGCTTTGCCCGCGCGCCGTCCCTGCAGGACGACCTGGCCACCGATGCCCGCTTCGGCCCGCCGGGCGGCGTGAATTTTTCGACCCTGTCGGTGGCGCCCGGGTTGTCGGCTGGCGGCTGCACGTTCGCGGTGCCTGGCTGGGGCTACCCGCGCGGCGACGTGCTTGGACTGGATGCGCATACAGGGCATTGAACTTTTTTGCACATGTTTGAGCGCTGGGGCAGCTCCTGCTCAAAAAAAGGATTAATATTTCCAGTTGCAAATCCCGGAGATGACATGAAAGCGCGTCTTGCCACCTTGCTGCTCGCCCTGCCCGCCTGCGCCATCGCGTCCCCGTTCGGCGTGCTGACCGGCGCTGCGATCCCGCAGGTGCTGGAACAGCAAAGGCAAGAGGCGGCAAGAAACGCCCAACCACAGCAGGCCAAAGCCGCGCGCACGGACGCCCAGCGGGCCGACGCAAAACTTGTCAAACATGCGGACCCTGCGGCAACCAGCCCGGTGTCCGCCTCCCCCGCGGCGCCCGATACCAGCGCGCGTCAAGCAGACGCCGAGCACCCTGCCGCGCAACCGGCCGCAGAGGTGCTGATGGCGTCGGATTAGTCCCACTTTCAACAAACCGCTCACAGAGCTTTGGCATGGCGGGCCATGCGCCATCTGGGCGCCGCGCGCGGCGCCCTGGCACCGGCATGGCCGTGCCAGCCGCTGCCAGCCACCGCGAGCCACCGACGGCGCCCGACTGCGACCACCGGCTGCCGGCCGCTACCATCTGCTCAAGCCGGCCGGCGCGGCCCCGGTTCCGCGAGCTCGATCACGGTCCGGAAGAACGCCACGAGCGCCGGCACATGGGTGTCAAAACAAAACTGCAGCCGCTGCGACCACACCTGCTCGCGCAACTGGCGCATCCGCTGGCCGTCGTGCAGCATGGCGCCGAGCTCGTCGATGGAGCGGTACGCCAGGCCCAGGCCGAAGCGCCGCGCCAGCGCCTGCGTGGCGACCACCGCGCCCTCGTTGTCGCGCTGAATCATCGGCAAGCCGGCCGCCGCCAGCGTGGAGATGCGCGCCGGGTAGTTGAGGTCGTCCCAGTTGGCGCGCCGCAGTTCGCCGCCGTTGTCGCTGGCAAAGGCGTGCAGCCAGCCGGCGTCGTAGCGCGAGAACTCTTCCACCCAGCACGCCTGGTCAACGTTGGCGTGCAGGTGCAGGTAGCCAGGCGCCAGCTGTTTGGCCTGGGCGATCCAGTCACGCCACTGGCCGTGCGTAAAGTCGCCGTAGAAGTGCAGGTGCACCTTGTGCCGCGCCAGCTCGGCGACCGTGGGCGGGTGCAGGCCGATGGGCCGGCCGGGCACCACCGTGTGCACCTCGCCGTCCCGCGCGGACAACAAGGGCGAACGCGTCTGCGTGAACCAGTCGCGCTTGGGAAGGTCACCGTCCAGCACCAGGCACGGACGCGTGGTGGACAGCTTGGGCACCACGGTGTCGAACCAGTCGCGCATTTCGGGGCTGCTGAAGATGCGGCCGTCGGCGTAGCGGTATAGCTCGACCAGCTGCGGCCAGCTTCCCTTTTCCAGGCAGATGAACGGTCCCTCCTTGAAGTGCCAGACGAAGGGGATGCCGGCCGTGGCCATCAGCACCTCGTGTGCGAACGGGACCGTTTGCCAGTTGAGCTGGGCGTAGATGATGTCCGGCCGGATGCGCGCCAGCGCCTCGCGCCAGCCGCGCTGCGGCAGCTCGGTGACGTGGCCGAACGGCAGCGGGCCGACGGTGTTGAACCAGTACGGAGTGCGCGTCCACAGCCCGTACAGCCGGTGCCCCTGCTCCTCCAGCGCGAGCACCCGGTCGGCGTTGTAGGCCAGTTCTCCGGCCAGCACGATGCTCAAGCCGTCGGGCGATGGCGTGGATGCCGGCCGCATGCGCTGGGCGCGGTACTGTTCCACCTCGTCGATAGCGTTGCCGCAGCTGGTGTGAAACCGCAGTGGCTGGCTCACGCGGTAGAAGGCGCGGAACGGATTGATGCCGCCCAGCGGTTCCTGCATCAGCTTGTGCCGCTGCAGCGGGTGATCCACCCATTCGCAGCTGACCTGCCCGGTGCCGGCAAAGCGCCCAAGCGCGCGCAGGCGGCCCCAGAACAGCCGTTCGAGGTCGTCGGACTCCAGCTCGTCGCGCTCGGTCCAGCGCAGGGCGGTGCGCCGGTGCATGCATTGCACCAGCTGGAGCCAGCTGCCGTGAACGGGTCCCAAGGCGTAGCGGTTGTAATGATGGCGCACGCCAGAAAATGCGAGCACGGCGTCGGGCTCGTCGTCCAGGCAGGCCGCCAGCTGGGCGAGGTGGTCGCGGTACACCACGTCGTCAGTCGGCAGGTAGGCCAGCAGCGCCGCGCGCGCCTGCGCCAGGCCCGTGTTCAGCGCGACGCCAAGCCCGCCGTTGGCCTCGCGCCGCACGTAATGGATGCGCGCATCGGCCAGGAAGGGCTCGACCGCGAGACCAGTGTCGTCGTCCGCGCCGTCGTCCACCACGATCGCTTCCCACGCGGCCAGCGACTGCGCCAACAGGCTGTCCAGCGCGCGGGCAATGAAGTGCGCGTGGCCGTAGGTTGGCAGGATCACGCTCACCCGCGGTGGCGCAGGTGGCGTCACCATGCCGACAGCTCCGAGACCGAACCACCGTTGTGCATGCGCCGGATGGCTTCCGCGAACAGCGCGCTGCAACTGAGCACGGTCAGGTGCTCGGGCAGGCTCTGGTCCTGCCGGAACGGTGCCACGCTGTCGGTGACGACCACCGCATCGAGGCCGGCGCCATTGAGCACGTGCGCCGCGCCCGGACTGAACAGCCCGTGGCTGGCGGCGGCAAACACGCGCGTGGCGCCCTGCTGGCGGCAGGCCTGGGCGGCGCGCGCCAGCGTGTGGCCGCTGTTGACCATGTCGTCGTACAAGATGGCGGTCTTGCCGGCCACCTCCCCCACCAGCAGTTCGCCGGTGAGCTTGTCGGCCTTGCGGTATTTTTCGCAAAAGGCGGTGCCGACCGGCTTGCCCAGGCCCGCCTCCAGGCATTTGCGAAAGCGGTTGGCGCGCTTGGCGCCGCCAGTGTCCGGCGACACCGTCACCACCTCGCTGTCGTGCAGCAGCGGCATGAAGTGCTTGGCGAACAGGTTTGCCCCGTCGAGCTGCTCGGTGCCGCAGCGGAAGGCGTTCTGGAAGGCCGCCAGGTTGTGCGCGTCGAGCGTGAGCAGCGAATCGGTGCCCACCGCCTCGAACAGCGTGGCGATGTAACGCAGCGTGAGCGGGTCGCGCGGGTTGGTCTTGCTGTCCTTGCGCGCATAAGCCAGGTAGGGCACCACGGCCGTGACGCGCGCGGCGGCCGCGTCCTTGAGCGCGCCGATGAAGAACAGGAGCCGGCACAGCTTGTCGTTGACGCTGAAGTTGCCATCGCCATGCAGCGACTGCACCACGAACACGTCGTTGCCACGCACGTTGTCGAGCGCGCGCGCCTTGTGCTCGCCATCGCCGAACTCGCGTTCTTCGTGCGCAGCCGGCGCCACCCCGAGCCAGCGCGCGACCTGCTCGCCGAACTGGCGGCTGGCATTCAACACGAAGAGTTGCAAGGTATCGGTGAGCATGGGATGACGGGACAGCCGGTTCGGCGATGGACACAGCTTAGGGTGCCGCGCCAGGCCGGGCTTGCGCCACATCAGCCGTGCGCAGGCTGGCGCGGCGCCGGGTTCAGGCTCGCGCGCACCTGCCGCGCCAGCGCGTCCAAGGCCTCGGACACGATCACAGGATAGGCAGCCACTTCGTCAAGCCGCCGCAGCGGCGCCGGCAGCGCATCGAGCTGGGTGCGCAGCAATGCGCGCGCGGCCGGCAAGCCGCCGTGCGCATCGATGCGGCGGCCGGCGCGCATCACTGGTTGCAGCAGGGGCAATCCGCTGTCCTGCTCGCCCTCGAGCGCGACCAGGTCCGACAGCATCTCGCCGCGCGGCCCGTGGCGCCGGAATACCTGCTTGGCGCCCGGCCAGGTAGCCTTGCCGGACGAAAGCTTCAAGGTCGGCCGCCCCGCGTAATCGACCAGTTTGTACGCGCAGTCCAGGTAGGGCGCGTCGGCCGAGGTGTTCATGCGCGTGCCCACGCCATAGCCCTGGATCGGCGCGCCGGCACGCTCGAGCGCATCGACCTGCGCCTCTTCCAGGTTGCCGCTGGCGAAGATGCCGATGTGCCGGCAGCCGCCCTCGTCGAGGATGGCCCGCACGCGGCGCGCCGACTCGCCCAGGTCGCCGCTGTCGATGCGCACCGCCTCCACATGCGCGCCGGCCCGTTCCAGGCCCGGGCTGATCTGCGCCACCAGCCGCGCGGCGGCCTCGGTGTCGTAGGTGTCGATCAGGAAGGTGACATGCTCCGGGCAGGCGCCGGCGTAGGCCTCGAAGGCCTGCTGCTCGCTGGCGTGCGCCTGCACGAACGAGTGCGCCATCGTGCCGAACACGGGAATGCCGAAGCGCAGGCCGGCTTGCAGCGTCGCCGTGCCGTCGAAGCCGGCCAGCCAGGTGGCGCGCGCGGCCAGCAGCGCGGCTTCCGCCCCGTGCGAACGGCGCATGCCGAAATCGACCAGCCGCTTGCCGCGCGCGGCGAGCACGCAGCGCGCCGCCTTGGACGCGACCATGGTCTGGTAATGCAACAGGTTGACGAGCCGGCTCTCGACCAGCTGGGCCTGCGGCAGCGGCGCGCGCACGCGCAGCAATGGCTCGCCCGCGAACACGATCGTGCCTTCCGGCACCGCGTCGACGTCGCCGGTAAAGCGCAAGCCCGCCAGCGCAGCGAGGAACCCGGGATCGAAGCGCCCGAGCGCGCGCAATTGCTCCACCTCCACCGGATCGACTGCCAGTGTGCCGAGGTAGTCGAGCGCCTGCGCCAGGCCGGCAGCCACGAGGAACGAACGCGGCCCCTGGCTGCGCACGAAGAATTCGAACACCGCCTGCGCATCCATGCCGCTGCGGTGGTACGATTGCAGCATGGTCAGCTGGTACAGGTCCGTCAGCAGCGCCGACGCCGCTCGCTCCATCGCACCTCCGTGGCATCAGGTGTCAAGCCTATGCAGGTGCTGCGTCCAGCATTTGACCGGGCACAAAGCGGCGCGCAAACCACGCCGCCCACGTCGGGTCGAAACCATATGCGCTCCGCCACTGAACAGGAGACCACCATGCGCATGATGAAAGCAGCGGTGTTCCGCGGCCCCGGCCGCATCGTGCTCGACGAAAAGCCCGTGCCCACCCCGGGTCCCGGCGAGGCGCTGGTCAAGGTCACGACCACCACGATCTGCGGCACCGACATCCACATCCTCAAGGGCGAATACCGGGTTGACCCCGGGCGCACCATCGGCCACGAGCTGGTTGGCACGGTGGCCGAGCTGGGGCCGGGCGTGAACGGCATCCAGGTCGGCCAGCGCGTCATCGCCGGCGCCATCACGCCCTGCGGGCAATGCAACTTCTGCCTGGACGGGCACCAGGCCCAGTGCACCGGCCACGCCACCGGTGGCTGGCGCTTCGGCAATACCATCGATGGCTGCCAGGCCGAGTACGTGGTGGTGCCATTCGCAAACGCCAACCTCGCGCCAGTGCCGGACGAGCTGTCGGACGAGGAAGTGCTGATGTGCCCGGACATCATGAGCACCGGCTTTGGCGGCGCCGAAAGCGGACGCATCCGCATTGGCGACACCGTGGCCGTGTTCGCGCAAGGGCCCATCGGGTTATGCGCCACCGCCGGGGCGCGCCTGCGCGGCGCCACCCGGATCTTCGCGGTGGACGGGATCGACACGCGGCTCGACATGGCACGCCGGCTGGGCGCGGACCACCTGATCGACTTCCACCGCGCCGACCCGGTGGCCGAGATCATGCGCGAAACCGGCGGGCGCGGCGTGGACGTGGCGATCGAGGCGCTGGGCACCCAGCAGACCTTCGAAAGCTGCCTGCGCGTGCTCAAGCCGGGCGGCATCCTGTCGAGCCTGGGCGTGTACTCGGGCAAGCTGGCGCTGCCAATGGACGCCTTCGCGGCCGGCCTGGCCGACCAGAAGATCGTGACCACGCTCTGCCCCGGCGGCAAGGAACGGATGCGCCGGCTGATGAATGTGATCGGCGCGCGCCGGGTGGATTTGAAGCCCCTGGTCACGCACCGCTTCCGGTTATCCGACATCGAGCAGGCTTACGAGCTGTTCGGCGCGCAACGCGACGGCGTGCTCAAGGTCGCGATCACGCCGTAGATGCGTGCGCCTGAGCCGCCCGGCCCCGGCCACGCCGCACCGGTTCCAGCCCTGCCGGAGCTGGCACGGCTTGCGCCCGAGGCGGCACTGGCGGCCCTGTCGAGCGCACGCGCGGGCCTTACGGCGGATGAGTCTGCCCGCCGGCTGGGGTTGTACGGGCCAAACGCGGTCGCGGTCGCGCCGCGCCTGGGCGCCGCGCTGCGCTTTGTGCACGTGCTGGCCAGTCCCCTGTCACTGCTGCTCCTTGGCCTGGCCATATTGAACTTGGTCAGCGGCCAGGCCCTGCCGGCGCTGGTAATTGCCGTCATCGTCGTGCTGTCGTCGCTGCTGACCTTTGTGCAGGAATACCGCTCCGACAAAGCCGCCGCGGCGCTGGCTGCGATGGTGCGGACCACCGTCACCGTCCTGCGGCCCGGCCCGGATGGCAACGCCGAGCGGCACGAGGAAGCCCTGGCCAGCCTGGCGCCGGGCGACCTGGTCCAGCTGTCAGCCGGTGACAGCGTGCCGGCCGACCTGCGGCTGCTGGAATCGCGCGACCTGTTCGTCAGCCAGGCCGCGTTCACCGGCGAATCGATGCCGGTCGAAAAATTCGCCGTCCCCGTCGACCAGCCGCCGGACAGCCTGCCGGACCTGCCCAACATCGCCTTCATGGGCAGCACAGTGCTGTCGGGCAGCGCCACCGCGGTGGTCGCGATCACCGGCCGGCACACCAGCTTTGGCGCCATTGCGGCTGCTGCCGCCGGCGCGCGCGAACTCACCGACTTCGACCGTGGCATGGACCGCTTCGTCCAGCTCATGCTGCGGGCGATGCTGGTGATGATGCCGCTGGTGTTCCTGGTCAATGGCCTGGACAAGGGCAACTGGCTCGAAGCCTTGTTGTTCGCAGTCGCGGTGGCCGTGGGGCTGACGCCGGAGCTGCTGCCGATGGTGGTCACGATCAACCTGGCGCGCGGCGCGCTGGATATGGCCGGGCAGCGCATGATCGTCAAGCGCCTGAACGCCATCCAGAACCTGGGCGCCATGGACGTGCTGTGCACCGACAAGACCGGCACGCTGACCCAGGACCGCGTCATTTTGGAAAGGCACGTCGACATCGACGGCAACGATTCGCAGCGCGTGCTGGAATATGCCTGGCTCAACAGCTTCCACCAGACCGGCCTGCACAACCTGCTCGACCTGGCCGTGCTGGAACACGCGCAGGTGCAGCACCTGCGCCAGGGCGCCGGCTACGTGAAGGTGGACGAGCTGCCGTTCGATTTTGCGCGGCGGCGCATGTCGGTGGTGCTGGCGCGCCCGAACGGCCAGCGGCTCCTGATTTGCAAGGGCGCGGTGGAGGAAGTGCTGGCGGCCTGCCGCTATGTGCAGCGCGAGAACGACCACCAGCCGCTCGAGTCGGCCCACGGCGTCGTGCTGGCGGACGTGGTGCGGCGCCTGAACGAAGACGGCATGCGCGTGATCGCGGTTGCGGTGCGCGAACTGCCGCCCGGGCCGCACACCCTGACAACCGAAGACGAGCGCGACTTGGTGCTGGCTGGCTACATTGCCTTCCTCGACCCGCCCAAGGAGACCGCCGCCGCCGCGCTGCGCGCCCTGGAACAGGCCGGCATCGCGATCAAGGTGCTGACCGGCGATAACGACGCAGTCACCTACAGCGTGTGCCGGCACGTCGGGCTGGCGGTACAGGCGCCCGTGCTCGGCCACGACCTGGACGGCATCACCCCGGCCCAGCTTGCCGCCCGCGCCGAAGCCGGCTCAGTGTTCGCGAAGGTGACGCCGCAACAGAAGGCCGACATCATCCGCGCCCTGCAGGACGCCGGCCACGTGGTCGGCTACCTGGGCGATGGCATCAACGACAGCATTGCGCTCAAGAGCGCGGACGTCGGCATCTCGGTGGACAGCGGCGCCAGCATCGCCAAGGAGTCGGCCGACATCATCATGCTCGAAAAGGACCTGGTGGCGCTGCACCGCGGCGTGCTGGAGGGACGCAGCGTGTTCGGCGACATCGTGAAATACCTGCGCATGAGTGCCAGCTCCAACTTCGGCAACATGCTCAGCGTGGTTGGCGCCAGCCTGCTGCTGCCCTTCCTGCCGATGGCGCCGCTGCAAATCCTGCTCAACAACTTGCTGTACGACGTGTCGCAAACGGCGCTGGCCAGCGACCGGGTTGATCCTGACTTCCTGCGCCAGCCACGCCGCTGGCACACGGCGGACATCCGGCGTGCGATGTTCGTGCTCGGGCCGGTCAGCTCGCTGTTCGACTACGCCACCTTCGGCCTGCTGTGGTTCGTGCTGGGCGCGTCCAGCCAGCCGGCCCTGTTCCAGACCGGCTGGTTCGTCGAGTCCTTGCTGTCGCAAACGCTGGTGGTGCACGTGATCCGTACCGACCAACTGCCCTTTGTCCAGAGCCGGCCCAGCAACGCCCTGCTGGCGACCACCATGCTGGTTTGCCTGCTTGGACTCTGGCTGCCAAGCTCGCCGCTGGCGCCCGTGCTCGGCTTTGTGCCCCTGCCCACCCTGTACTGGCTGGCCCTGCCGGTGCTGCTGATGGCCTACCTGGCCCTGGTGCAGAGCGTCAAAGGCCGGTCGCGCTTGTCCGCAGTGGCGCTCGCGCGGCCGGGGCCGGCAAGCGCGCCTGGCCACAGCCGGCTCGCCGACCGCACGGGCAAGCTGGGCTTGTAAAGCGGGCCCGCGCTCAGCTCACCTGCACCTTGCTGGCGCCGCCGGGCGCCTTCTTGGGCAGGCTCAGCTCCAGCACGCCGTCCACATAGCGGGCGCTCGCCTTGGCGTCGTCCACGTCCTGGTCGAGCGTGAAGGTTCGCTGCTGCTGGCCATAGTACAGCTCGCTGCGCACCACGCGCTCGCCCTGCTTTTGCTGGTCCTCGCGCCGCGTTTCGGCACTGATCGAGACGCGGTTGCCCTGCACCTCGACCTTGA
Organism: Massilia agilis; assembly: GCF_024756255.1. Lineage (GTDB taxonomy): Bacteria > Pseudomonadota > Gammaproteobacteria > Burkholderiales > Burkholderiaceae_D > Telluria > Telluria agilis. The sequence goes on from NZ_JANUHB010000001.1 coordinate 491,335, forward strand.
TGTCCTCTTTCTTGACACCCGGGATTTCGGCGCGCACCGTATAGGCCTGGTCGTTCTCGGACACGTCGAGCCCGATCATCGGTATTTCCTGCAGGTCGCGCGCGCCGCCGCGCGGGGCCAGGTCGCTGAAAATGTCCTCGAAGGCGCGCAGCGGCGTCATGCGGCGCAGTTCGCCGATCGGGTCGAACCGGGTCAGGTTGGTGGCCATGTTGCTCTCCTGTCATGTTCCGATGCCACGTCCACCCGGGCGCAGCTTTCGATTTTGACCGGCCTGCAGCCGCGCTTGCAGCAATGGAGGATTTGACGTACATCAAGGACTTCCCGTGACGCGGCGCACAGACTGACCAGGCACTTTCGAGGAGCACACAACCATGTACAAGAAGATTCTCGTCCCCACCGACGGTTCCGAGCTGTCCAACCAGGCCGTCACCTCCGCCATCGACTTTGCCCGCCTGTGCCAAGCGCAGATCGTCGCGCTGTCGATCGCCGAACCGTATCCGATGGTCCCTGCCGCCGAAGGCGCGATGGTGATCGACCCCGGCTTCGAAACCCGCACCCTGCAGGAACTGGCGCAGCAGACCGTGGACAAGGTGGCCAAGGCCGCCCGTGCCGCCGGCCTGGAATGCACGGCGCTGACCGCGGTGTCGATGGCGCCGGCCGACGAAATCATCCATGTGGCCAAGGAACAGGGCTGCGACCTGATTTTCATGGCCTCGCACGGCCGCCGCGGGCTGTCCAAGCTGCTGGCCGGCAGCGTCACCCAGAACGTGCTGGCCTACTCCACGATCCCGGTCATGGTGCTGCGGCCCCGCGCCGAGAACGGCAAGCTGCACGTGCCGGAGAGCTCGGCCGCAGCAAGCCAGTGAACTGGGCGCGGCCCGCCTGCGGGCCGCCCCCACGCCGCACCACGCCCGGGCTCGAAGCGAAGGTCGCCTTCCTGCGTGCGCCGGGCAACTACCCCGAACCCACCTTCCGGGTCGAGGCACTCGAAACCCACATGTCGTGGGTGTTCCTGCTCGACCATCACGTCTACAAATTGAAAAAGCCGGTGCGGCATGAGCTGCTCGACTTTCGCACCCTCACCGCGCGCCACCGCTTTTGCCTGGCCGAAGTCAAGCTGAACGAACGGCTGGCGGCCGGCATCTACCTGGGCCTGGCCACCCTCACCTGCGACCGGCGCGGCCACCTGGGCATCGACGGGCGCGGCAGCATCGTGGACTGGCTGGTCCGCATGCGGCGGCTGCCGGCCGAGCGCATGCTCGATTACGCCCTCGCGCACGGCACGCTGGCCGACGGCGACCTGCGCCGCCTGGCCGCGCGCCTGGTGGCGTTTTACCGCAGCCTGGATCCCGAAGCGGTGGACCGCGCCGCCTGGCGCGAACGGTTTCGCCTGCAGATCGAAGCGAACCGCCGCGGACTGGCCTCGCCGCTGTACGGGCTGCCGTCCGGCCACGTGCGCCAGTTGGCCCGCGACCAGCACGCGGCGCTGGACCGGCTGGCGGCGCTGCTGGATCAACGGGTTCTTTCCGGCTGCATTATCGAAGGCCATGGCGACCTGCGGCCGGAACACGTCTTCCTTGGCGAGCCGGTCGCGGTGATCGATTGCCTGGAGTTTTCGCGCATGCTGCGCCTGGGCGATCCGGCCGACGAGCTTGCGTTCCTGGCCATGGAGTGCGAGCGTCTGGGGTCGCGCGTGGCCGGCCAGACGCTGCTGCAGGAATATGCCGCGCTGTCCGGTGACGCCGTGCCGGGCGAGTTGCTGCACTTCTACCAGAGCTGCCGCGCCAGCACCCGCGCACTGATCGCCGCGCGGCACCTGCTGGACGAACGGTTCCGGCATTCGCCGCACTGGATGCGGCGCGCGGGGCAGTATTTGCAGCTGGCGGAGGAGCACATTCGGTGCGCGGCGGCGTGAGGAACGCAGTGCCACGACGGCCCCGATCCGTGCCCCGCGACGTCACGTGGCGTAGGGTGGGCAGGTCCTCCTGCCCACGCGTTCAGCCAACGCAGACAGGCCAGCGCACACTGATCGGCACGGCAAGCTGTCGTTGAACGCGTGGGCAGAATCTGCCCACCCTACTCCTGTCTGCCTTAGTCAACCCGACAGCAAGCGCTCCACGTTTGCCCGCAGCCTTTCAACGGCGCCCGCCGACTCCGTATCCACCACCACCGTGCGCGCCATCTCCGACGCGTCCAGCGGCTCGGCGCTACCAAGCTGCAGCGCAAGCACGCCCTCGTCCGCCTCCGACGGGTCACGCCCCGCCGCGCGCCGCTGCACAATGCGCGCGCGCATCGTTGCCACGCTGGCCCTCACGTCCACGATGACCCATGGGACACCATGTTCGTCCGCCAGCCGTGCGCAGGCGTCGCGCTCTGCCCGCGCAAGATGGCAGGCATCGACGACTACCGGATAACCAGCATCCACCACCGCACCGGCCAGCACCCGCAGCCGCGCATAGACCGCGTCGCTGCTTGCACGGTCGTAGCAGTGCGGATCGACGCCGGCCGTGCGGCCACGCTCGACATCGGACCGAATCTGCACCGCGCCCAGTTCCTCGACCAGCTCGCGCGCAATGCTCGACTTGCCGCTGCCCGAACATCCATGCATCACGATCACCGCCCCGCGCCGCGTACTGGCCGCCGCAAGCGCGGTGTCGAGCAGGCGCCCCGCCTCGCCGTCCCCGGGCTCGCTTTGCCGCGCGCGCAACAGGGCAACCTTGGCGCGCACCAGGGCGCACTCGACGACGTAGTAACGCAGCACCGCAAGCCCCGCGTAGTCGCCGCCCTCGGACAGATACCCGTTCAGCAGCCGCGCCGCCAGCCGCCCCTGGCCACGCTGGTGCAAGTCCATCAGCGTGAAGGCAAGGTCGTGCAGCACATCAATCCAGCGCAGCGCGGCGTCAAACTCGATGCAGTCGAACGCCATCACCCTGTCGTCCAGCGTGAGGATGTTCGCGCAATGCAGGTCTCCATGGCAGGCGCGAATTGCGCCGGCACGCCGCCGCTGTTCGAAGCACCCCGCCAGCCGCACTGCTTCGTCCCGCCGCCACCGGCCCAGCCGGTCAACCTGCGCACTGCCCCCGGCCAAGGGCAGCAGCTCGTCCACGTTGCGCTCTCCGGCCCGCGCGATCGCGCCGGGTTCGCCCCACGGCGAGCCGGACGGGGCCCGGGCAGCGCCGGCATGGAACCGCGCCAGCAGCGCGGCAAACTGGTCGATTTCGGCCACCCCAAGCTGGCCATGCGCCACCCGCTCGCTCCACAAGGCGGACTGCGGAAAGGCGCGCATGTGCACCGCCACCTCGATGGCTGGCGCCGCGCCAAGCCGTGGCGCTGACGGGGTGCCGCCAATCTCGGCCACGCCCAGATACAAGCCCGGCGCAAGCGCGGCGTTCAGCGCGACTTCTTGCTCGCAATAGTGCCGGCGTAAGGGCAGCGTGGCGTAATCGAGGAACTCCAGCCTGAGCGCCTTCTTGATCTTGTACGCGTCTGCCCCGGCCACGAGCACCCATGACACGTGGGTTTCGTACAGCGCCACCGCCACCCCGGCCGCGCGCAATTGCGCGGCCAGCGCCCCGACCAGCGCCGCCTGCTGTTCCAGCCTGCCCTCTGCCATTGCCTGCCCTTCAATCACCCGACCAGCATACCGTACCACGCACGCCCCCGCCACGACAAACGCCTGAGGCCGAGCAGCACGTCTGTCCGAACTCACCGCCGCCGCCGTGGTCTCTCACCCATGGACCGGCAGGAGGGCATCATGCCGTTCGGCATACCCTTGGGCGAGCGCCTGCCCGAACACGACGAGCACGCGCTTGAAACACATCACAATGCAACGGTGGCCAACATGCTGCCCGCCTGCGGCGCCCTGTTCGGCGCCACCGTGATCCTGTTCGTGCTGTGGGACTACTGGATCGCGCCGGGCAGGGTCGCCCTCACTGCCCCGGTGCGCATTGCGCTGGTCCTGCTCGGCTCGGTTGGCTACCGCCAGCACCGCCTGCGCTGGAGCGCCGTGCAGCGCGCCGGCTTCGTCTATGCCACGCACGCCAGCGCAATGATCGTCGCGGCCTCGCTGCTGCCCAACGGCATCCTTCTCGGGCTGGCGGGCATTGCCGCCTCGGTGTTCCTGGTGCCGCTGGTGGCGCTCACCGGCGCCGCCTTCGTGCGCATCCTGCTGGTGCCGTCGCTGCTGCTGTTGGTGCTGGGTGCAGCCAGCTTGTCGCCGTATGGCCTGATCAATTCGGCCCTGCTCTATGGGTTTGCCGTGGCGCTGGCCGCCGCCATCATGGTCGTGGTCGGGGCCTTCCGGCGCCAGGCCTTCCGTTCCGAGCAGCGGCTGCTGCACAACGCGCGCCACGACAGCCTCACCGGCGCCGCCAACCGCGGCTACCTGGCCGAACTGGGGCAGCGTGCCGTTGCCCTGGCCCGGCGCCACACCCACCCGCTGGCGGTGGCCATGATCGACATCGACCACTTCAAGCGCGTGAACGACCTGTACGGCCACGCAACCGGCGACAACGTGCTGCGGCACCTGGTGAAGACCTGCATGGGCAGCCTGCGCGAGGCCGACCTGCTGGGGCGCTTCGGCGGCGAGGAATTCGTCTGCATCATGCCCGAAACCGGCGCCGAGGAAGCGATGGCCTGCGCCGAGCGCATGCGCAGGAGCGTGGAGACGCAGCGCGTGGACAGCGGCAAGGGCACGCTGTCCTTCACGATCAGCATCGGTGTCGCCGTGCTCCATCCTTCAATGGGCGACTGGGAGTCCTTGCTCAGGGATGCCGACGACGCGCTCTATCTCGCCAAGGGAAGCGGACGCAACCGCTCGATTCTTTCCGCCGCCAGCGCCCACGGCGCCGCCGCATCATAAGCGTGGAACCCGGCCGCCCGCGCGCCTTCTAACCGCTTTGGAACGAGGGCACAAATGGATCTGCCGGCATCACCCACCAACGCACGGCCGCTCGCGGCCGCAATCAGCGCAGGCCGCCGCGCCGTGGCGCAGCGCATGAACGCGCTCGCCTGCGCCACCGACGAGCAAGCAGCCGAGTGTTTCGTCAACCTGGTGGCCGCCCTCGAGCAGTCGTTCCGCGTCGAGGAACAGGTGATGGAAGCGACCAATTGCCGCGCGCTGCGCCAGCACCGCGAAGCGCATGCGCGCGTGCTGTGTGCCCTGCACCAGGCCGCCTCGCGCATCGAAAGCGGCGACGCCGTGCTGGCGCGCGAGGCGGTCGTGTTGCTCGCCCGTTTCCTGCGCATGCACCGGCCCGCGATCGACCAGGCCTTGCTCGCCGCGCCCAGATCCACCATCCCGCGCACGGCCACCCGGGCCTGTTGCGCAAGCCGGGGCCGCACGCGCCCGCTGCAGCGCGTCATCTGAGCGGGAACGGCAATGGAATGGAAAACCATCCTCGTCCATGCCGACCCGTCCGCGCACGCCGCCAACCGCATTGCCTGCGCCGCGCGCCTGGCCAGCGACTTTGGCGCGCACCTGGTGGGCATCTCCACCACCGGCATCTCGCGCCACGTCTGCGCGGAGTATCCCAGCACGCCGGGTGACATCATCCACGGCTACCTCGACCCGATCTACGCCGGCGCCAACCGCTGCCTGGACGAATTCGAGCACATCGTGCGCTCTGCCGCCGTGCCCAGCTGGGAGCGCCAGCTCGTCAGCGACCTGCCCGAGGACGGCCTGGCGCGCCGCGCAGCGTTCTGCGACCTCGTAGTGGTCAGCCAGAACGACCCGGCCGAATCCACCTCGCTGGTCGTGGCCGACCTGCCCGAATACGTGGTGCTCAACTGCGCGCGCCCGGTGCTGGTGGTCCCGTACACCAGCACCGGTGGGCCGGCCGGCCGGCGCGCGCTGGTCGGCTGGAACGGCAGCAACGAGGCAGTGGCCGCCGTGGCGAGTGCCCTGCCCATCCTGGCGCGTGCCGAGCAGGTCACCGTGGCGATGTTCGACCCGCCGCAGCTGGACAGCCCCGACGGCGTGCATCCCGTGGCGGACCTGGCCGCCTGGCTCGCGCGGCATGGGGTCAAGGCCGAGGTGCTGGTCCGGCATGCCAACGTGGATGCCGGACTGGCCCTGCTTGCGCTGGCCGGCGAAACCGGCGCCGACCTGCTGGTGATGGGCTGCTACGGCCACGCGCGCCTGCGCGAGCTGCTGCTGGGCGGCGCCACCGACACCGTGTTGCGCGCAATGACCATGCCGGTGCTGATGGCGCACTGACTCAGGCCTCGCCCTCCGGCGCCGGGTAGGTGATGCGCGTGCCGTCCACCTGCGCGAACGGGGTCAGGGCGTGCGGCTTGCGCTTGTGCGGTCCCATGATGTGCTCGACCGGGATGCCGCGCACCACCAGCGCATCGGCCACCATCGAACGGTGGCAACGCCACGGCACCGCCTCGGCGCACATCAGCGCGCACGGCACGCTCTGCGCCAGCGCGGCCAGCTCATCGACATTGTGCGCAAACTCGGGCGTCTGCATGTAGTCGGCATAGCCGCGGAACGACGCGTTGCGCCAGCCCTTGTTCGGCGAATCGGCGCGCGCGTGGCGCAGCCCGCCCAGTCCCGCAATATGCCGGTACTCGATCCCCGCGGCGGCGAGCGACCCGGGCAGCGTGTCGCGGTTGAACTGCGGATTGTGGCGCGAGCGCGGCACCGTGCGGATATCGAGCAGGCAGCCGATGCCGTTCTCCTTGAGCAGGCCGATGAATTCCTCGATCGGCCGCGTCGCGTGGCCGATCGTGCAGACGAGCGGTTTCTCCAACATGCACCCCGGTTCGGTTGAGTCCCCCATGATTGTCGCGCGAGCCGCCGCCGGGCGGCGCCCGGATCACCTTTCGGGTAATCTTGCTGCTTTCACATTCCGTTTCACCAAAGCAATTGAACCGAAAAATCATCATCGCCGGGATCGGCGCCATCGTCGTTGCGCTCATCGGCGTCTTTGCCTACCGTGCCTGGCAGGCGCCAGGCACGGGCCAGCGGGCGCTGCAGGCCGTGCTGCACCCGCTGGGCGGGCGTACCAAGCCGGACTGGCAGGCCTGGATTTCCACCGTTGCAGGCGACGGCGCGGCGGCGGAGAGCCGCTTCAGCGACCCGTTCGGCCTGGCGGTGGACGCCAACGGCGCGGTGTTCGTGGCCGACGGTGGCGACAGCAATCGCATCAAACGCATCGGCGCGGACGGCGCGGTGACCACGATAGCCGGCGGGCGCGAGGGCTTCGCCGACGGGCCGGGCGCGCAGGCAGCGTTCAACACGCCCTCTGCCCTGGCCTTCGACAGCAAGGGCAACCTGTACGTGGCCGACACCGGCAACCACGCGATCCGGCGCATTGCGCCTGACGGTGGCGTGAGCACCATCGCCGGCAACGGCACGGCAGGCTTTGCCGACGGCAAGGGCGACCAGGCCCGCTTCAACGGTCCGGTGGGGCTGGCGGTGGACGGCGCCGGCAACGTGTTCGTGGCCGACACCTACAACGACCGCATCCGTCGCATCGCGCCCGATGGCAGCGTCACCACGGTGGCCGGTGCCGGCCATCCGGGCCAGGCGGACGGCCCGGCCGGCGATGCCGCCTTCGACACGCCGACCGCAATCGCGGTAGCGCGCGACGGCACGCTGTACGTGGCGGACACCGGCAACAACGCCATCCGCAAGATCGGCAAGGACGGCACGGTCAGCACCTTTGCCGCCGCGCCCGAGGAAGAACGCCGCCCCATCCTGCGCCGGCCGGTGGGGCTGGCGCTGACCCGGGACGGTTATCTCTACGTTGCAGCCAGCTCGGGCGGACGCATCCTGCAGTTGGCGCAGGATGGCACCTACCACGCGCTGCGCCATGCCGACGCGGCGCTCGCATCCGAGTACGGCAGCGACGGCGCGGTGCGCCTGTACGGCCCGCGCGGCCTGGCCCTGCAGCACGATGGCAGCCTGCTGGTGGCGGACGCACTGGCGCTGCGCATCCAGCGCCTCGGCGCGGCGCGTCCGGACAAGATGCCGGCGACCCAGGCTGCGCCGCCGGAACCCGCGCGCACGGAACCGATGCCCTGGCCGCTCGCTCCCCAGTTCGGCAAGCACGAAGTGGTGGGGCTGATGGGCGAGGTGCGCGGCAGCTACGATGGCGAAAACCGCGACCACTTCCACGCGGGCCTGGACGTGCGCGCCGACGTCGGCCAGCCGGTGCTGGCGGTCGCGCCATCGAAGGTGACCGATCCGCTCGCGAACTGGGGCTTCGGCACGCTGAGCGAAGGCATCGGCGTCGGTGCCCTGTCGTACGTGCACATGCGGGTGGGGCGCGACACCCGCGGCCGCGCGCTGGACCCGCGCTTTGACGTGCAGCGGGACGAGCGCGGCAAGGCACAGCGGGTGCGCGTGCGGCGCGGCACCCGCTTCGCGGTGGGCGACGTGCTGGGCACGGTCAACGGCATGGCGCACGTCCACCTCGAGTACTACCCCGGCGGCCCGCACGGTAATCCGCTCGCCCTGCCCTTCGTCGGGATCAGCGACAGCATCGCCCCGCACATCGACAGCGTAACCCTGTACGACAGCGGCAATCACCCGCTGCGCGCGCGGCGCGGCAAGCGGCTGCTGGTGCCGCGTTCGGCCGGCGCACTGCAGATCGTGGTCGATGCCTACGACCAGATGGACGACAACCTGGCGCGCCGCCGGCTGGGCCTGTACCGGCTCGGCTACCAGTTGCTGGACGCGGAAGGCAAGCCGCTCGCCGGATTCGAGCAGCCCTTGATCACGCAGGTGTACAACCGCCTGCCGCGCAACCGCGAGGCGGTCAAGCTGCTCTACGCGCCGCAGAGCGGCATCACCGTCTATGGCAGCAAGCTCACGCGCTTTGCCTATGCCATCACCAACACGCTGCGCGACGGCCAGGTGGCGCCCGGCAGCTGGAAGACCGACGCGCTGGCGCCGGGGGACTACGTGCTCAGGATCTTTGCGGCGGACTTTGCCGGCCACAGCGCCACCGCGGGGCGCGACCTGGCGCTGACGATCGAATAGGTCGCGCCAACTTATGCGAGATCCTGGCGGAAGGCGGCGCGCATATTCTTATTTTTGCACCTGCTAGCGGTGCTTACTGCCAGGCGAATCAGGAACTCTTACCGCATCGAAAAAGAAGCCATTCCAAAATATTACAACTTTGTTTGGCTTCTTGATGAAGACCTGCGTACACCCGGTATCGACCACGGTGACCGGGTTCGGCAAGTACAATTTCGCCGCGCTTATCCGTGCCTCGCTGTCCAGATATAAATTTGGCTCAACCCGTTTAACTTCAAAATCGTCCGCCCCACATCTTTCGTCGCCAAATCGAATTCCGTCCTTTCGTATGGTCATAACTCGACCAAGCAAATGTTGTGCTTGCTTTTCGTCCATCTGCGCAATGTCGACGCCATCAAGGACAGACGTGAACTTCCAGTTTCCGATTATTTCGTGTCCTGCCTGGCCAGCATAGGATGGGGCGCTGGCGGCGAGCCCAATCGCGGTCGCCATCGCTGCCGCTTGGACGTGGTGACGCAAAGTGGAGCATCGGAGAGATGACATCACTCGCCCCTACTCGCGTCTTCCTGCCGAATTATCGGCATCCGCTGCAACCCGAAATGGCGCGCTTTCTTTGGCGCGTCGCGGTATCAGGCCCGGGGCCAATTTCCATTTATTCCGGTCCTTTACCATGACAGATTCAGAAATTATCCGGGCGGCTTGGGGGAAATCATGGTCATTCAGGGCGCGATAGACTCGTTCGTTCGCGCTATTTGATGTGTTGTATGTAAAGCTGACCAGCCCGTCAAACTGCGCCTGGCTCAGTTCAACCTTGACCTTTACCTTGACGCGCCGCTCCGCCTCTGCAACGCGCTTGGCGTATTCGACGTCGACCGACGGAGCGCTCACCATGCGCTTCAGCTCCGCCGGCGTGCAGATTCCTTTGTGTGCCTTGAATCCGATACCCCAAGTGCAATTTCCTTTTCTCCTCCCCAAATCGTTGTAATACCTCAAGACAACCTTTTCGGTATTGCGCATCTCTGAAAGTGCATCTGGGCTCATCTTCATTTGAGCGTTCGGCCTTGCGCTCGAATCAAGCGTCTTCGGTGCCATCACGGACTCCTTCACGGAGGGAAGGCGTCAATTTATCATTTCGACAAAGCTGACATTTGATGCATCTCAAGCAGACCCAGCTGTGTTCGTCCACCATTGCAGGGATAGTTCGACAACTAGGGAGAAGAGCATGGCTACGGACGTCTATTTGCAAATTGACGGAATCAAAGGCGAATCCCAAGATGACAAGCACAAAGATTGGATGGAATGCCAGTCAGTGCATTGGGGAATCGTCCAGCCGCGGAGTGCCACGGCGTCAACGAGTGGGGGGCATACTGCGGAACGTGTGGAAATGGAAGACGTCGTCTTCACCAAGCTCGTCGATCTGGCCTCGCCGATCTTGGCGCAGCACTGCGCCATGGGGAAGACGATTCCGAAAGCGACTTTTGAATTTATGCGAGCCGATGGCAACGGCACGCCGATCAAGTACTATCAGATCGTGCTGACGAACGTGCTCATAGGCTCAATTCATCCCGGGATCGACGCGGGCGGGTTCCTGCAGGAACAAGTGTCACTAAAATTCTCGAAAACGAATTACACCTACACACAACAAAAAATTGGTGGCGGTTCCGGCGGCAGCACAATTGGCGGTTGGGACCTGGCCTCCAACCGGCCTGCCTAAGCCACCGAAGAACTGGCGACGACCTGGCGCTGACGATCGAAGGATCCCGGCTATAGCTCGATGACCAGGTCTTCGCGAAAGGCTGCCTGCTCGCCCTTGCGCTGGTAGCCGAGCGGGTTGGCCACCACGCGGCAGGACCACGGGCGTCCGTTGTCGCGGCCCTCGACCAGGTAGTCGTTCATGCAGTGCAGGTGCCCGTGCATCCACAGGTCCACGTACGGGAACAGATCGTCCAGCGAGTTGCAGAAGCCGGCGGTACCGGGCGTGAGGCCATAGCGCGGGTCGGCGCTTTTCAGGCTCGGCGCGTGATGCGTCACCACCACCGTCTTGCCGTCGAACGGAGCGGCCAGCGCCGCGCGCAGCCAGTCCTGGCATTCCAGCGCCATGTCCCGAATCGACTCCGCCAGCACCGGTTCGCCCGCCACGAAGGTCGAATTGCGGCTCAAATACCAGTTGGCCGCGCGGAACGCCTTGGTGCGCAGCTTCATCTGGCGCGACAGGTCGGGCTCGTCGCGGATCAGCGCATCGAAATCGGTCCACAGGGTGGTGCCGACAAAGCGCACGTGGCCGAGCGTGACGACCTCGCGGTCGAGCCAGAGGATGCCGAGCTGCGCGCAAATCTCGCGCAGGCGCTGGTAGGCCTCGACGTATTCGAGCCCGTCGAACTCGTGGTTACCCGGAATGAAGAGCACACGCACGCCCGGGCGCGAGGGCACGAACCGCGACAGGCCAAAGTCGTCCGATTGCAGCCGCGAGCCCTGCTGGTAGGAGCCGATGTCGCCCGCCAGGACGACCACGTCCGTGTCGTCGGCAATCCTGGGGAAGAAATCGGGATCGGTTTCGAGATGGATATCGGAGAAAAGCTGAATGCGCATCCGCGCAGTATAGCGCCAACACCGGCGCGCCCCGCACGGCGGCTGGCCGCGCTCACTCCACGCAGGCAGCCTGCATCGCCGGCGTCAGCCATTGTTGGGCGAACACCTCTGCCGTGACCGGTCGGCCGAAGTAGTAACCCTGCGCCTCGTCGCAGCCCATCGCGCGCAAGGTTTCGGCCTGTGCCACTTCTTCCACGCCCTCCGCGATCACGTCCAGGTCGAGGTTGCGCGCCATGCCGATGATCGTCGTCACGATCGTGCGGTCGTGGTGGTCCTTGAGCATGTCGCGCACGAACGCCATGTCGATCTTCAGCTTGTCCACCGGCAGGCGCTTCAGGTACGACAGCGATGAATAGCCGGTACCGAAATCGTCGATCGCGAGCGCAAAGCCGGCGCGCTTGAGCGTTTTCATGATCTCGATCGCGCGTTCCACGTGATGCATCACGCCGCTTTCGGTCAGCTCCAGTTCGAGGTCGGACGGCGCCAGGCCCTCGTCCCGAACGATTGCCTGGATGCTGTCGGCCACGCCCGCCTCGTCCAATTGGCGCGCGGAGACGTTGACCGCGAGCCGTCCGGGAAAGGCGAGCGCCGCGTCCTGCCATGCTTTCAGCTGGCGGCACGCCTGGCGCAACACCCACTTGCCGAGCACGCCGATGATGTCGCGCGCCTCGGCCACCGGTATGAACGTGGCGGGACTGATCCATCCGCGTTCCGGGTCATGCCAGCGCAGCAGCGCCTCCGCGCCGACCAGCTTGCCGGTGCGAAGGCAAACCTTCGGCTGGTAATGCAGCTCCAGCTTATCCTCGCTCAGCGCGCGCTGCAGTTTCCTGGCCAGCTCCATCCGCTCGGCCAGCTCCGAGCCCATCTCAGGCCGATAGCAGACGTGTCCCGCCCCGGTTGCCTTGGCGCGGTACATGGCAATGTCGGCGCACTTGAGCAGGTCCTCGCTGGTGGTGCCGTCGCTGGGATAGAAGGCGATGCCGATGCTCACGCCAACGGAAAAGGTCCCGCCGCTGGTGACGACCGGCTCGGCCAGCGCTTGTTCGAGCTGCTCCGCGATGAGGACGCCCGCGTGCGCGTCGTCGGTTTGGGCCACCACCACGAATTCGTCGCCTGCCAGGCGCGCCAGTGTCTCGTCACCGAGCAATGCTGCCCGAAACCGCGTGGCCACCTTGACCAGCACCTGGTCGCCGACCCCGTGGCCGCGCGTGTCGTTGATTTCCTTGAAGCGGTTCAGGTCCATGAACATGACAGCCAGCGTGCGCCGATGACGCTGCGCGTTCATGAGCGCCTGTTCCACCCGGTCGGCAAACAGCCTGCGGTTCGGCAGGCCGGTCAGCATGTCATACAGCGCCAGATATTCGATCTTCTCCGCCGTCGCCTTTCGCTGGGTGATATCGGTGTTAATCACGAGGACCGACTGGGGTTGCTGGTCTTCGCCGCGCACCAGCGTCCAATGGCTTTCGACCGCGAAGCTGCTGCCGTCCTTGCGCCGGTGCACGAGTTCGCCGCGCCATTCGTCGTGCTCGAGCAATTCGCCGGTGAGCGTGGCGAACTGGGACGGCTCCTCATACAACAGTTCCACCTCCGACCGTCCCAGCACCTCCTTCGACGTCCATCCGTACAGCCGCTCCGCGCTCTTGTTCCAGAACTGGATGCGGTGGTCGATGCCGCGTACGAGAATGGCGTCGGTGGCCTTGTCGAGCAGCGACAGCTGGTCGCGCTCGCGGGCCACATGCGCGCGCGCTTCCTCGCGCAGCCGCTGCTTCTCGGTCACGTCTTCGGTGATCACCAGCAAGCGGCGCCGTTCTTCCGCGTCGCGGATTCCTGCCAGCGCAACCCGCAAGCGCTTGCCGCCCCACTCCGTTGCGATGCCCTGGCGTGTCGACTCGTCCCGCAGGACGCGCTGGGCCTCCTCGCGCAACCCAGGGTTGCGGAAAACGGCATCGAGGGCGCGCGCGAGCGCACTGCCCTCCTGCTGCATCCCGAAGATTTCCAGGAACGCGCGATTGACCCGGATGATGCGCAGGCTCTCGTCCGCGACGATGAGTCCGACCGGAAGGTTGGCGATGATATCCTCGGAAAAGCGCTTCAGCCCAAGGATGGCGTTGCGGTCGGTGAGATCGGTGAGCGCGCCTGCGACCCGTTGCGGGGTACCGTCTGCAGCGCGGATCGTCTTGCCCTGGGCGCGGAACCATCGGTACTCGCCGTTGCGGCACTTCAGCCGGTACGTCACGTCGTACGGCGCCCTGCCGGTCCGGTCATGGACGTGGGCGGCAAAGGCCGCCAGGGTGGGGCCGGCGTCGTCCGGGTGCAACCGGGACGACCAGCTGCGAAGCACGTTCGGGAAATCGCGTTCGTCGCTAAAGCCGAGCAGGCGCCGGAACTGGTCGGACCACCAGAACGGGTTGTCGCCATCGATCGGATCGGCACTGCAGATTTCCATGTCCCACAGGCCGTCGCTGGTCGCCTGGCGGATCAGGTCGAAGCGCGCCTGCATCGACGCGACCTGTGCACGCAGCGCTTCCACTTCCGCGCCAGCTTGCGTCGCCGGCGGCGCCCGGCGCACCCGCAGGCCCAGGAACCGCAGAAAAGATGCGATAGCCACCTGTTCCCTACTTACCGGGGACTCAAGCGGCCATCTTTTCGATGAACCCGGTGTCGGTCCCCGACATGAGCGCATCGATGTCGAGCAGAACCACCATGCGCTCGTCCAGCGTACCGATGCCGATGAGATGATCGACATTCAAGGCAGTGCCCATGCTCGGCGCCGGCTTGATTTGCGCCTGCGATAGCGCAATGACGTCGGACACGCGATCGACCACCATGCCGACCACACTTCCGCGAATGTTGAGAATGATGACCACGGTGAACTGGTCATAGGTGGGGGTTCCCAGGTTGAGGCGGATGCGCATGTCCACGATGGGAACGATGCTGCCGCGCAGGTTGATCACGCCCTTGATGTATTCCGGCGCATTGGCAATGCGTGTCACCGCCGCGGCGTCATAGCCGCGTATTTCCTGCGTCTTCAGGATCGCGACGCCGTACTCTTCCCCGCCCAGTGCAAAGGCGAGGAATTCCCCGTCGCCTTTGGCTGCAAGCTCACTCATGTTCGTCCCTGGTTAGTTTCTCATCTTTAAACAGAATTGCCGTAGGGCAATAATGGATAATAGATCAACCATTTCCGAAAGGCAATACTTACACGTGACCGAATGTCTGTTTTTGGAACAAAGGGAGCCGGCCGGCCATGTGGCAATGCCGGATTGCCGGGGCGACGCGACGCGGCCGGCATGAGATGCGCCGCCGCGCCAGATACTCAGCTGTTCGGCCCGTCGCGGCGCAAGCGGGTTTCCACCTCGCGCACCCGCACGTAATTGGCGCGCCCGAGCCGCCCCACCGGCCGGGTCTCGAGCCTTTCCAGCAGGTCGATGCGGTGGTCCTGCTCGCCCTTGCGCCCCACGTACACCGCCTCGTCGATGTGCACGTACTCCACGCTGCCCATGATCCACTTGTTCGCGCCGGCATCCACGATGTCGTACAGCTTGCATTCGTACGCGACCGGTGCGCGCGCCACACGCGGCGGCTTGACGATGGCGCTGGGCGCCTCGGCCAGGCCGGCATAACGAAACTCGCTGTCGCCCGGCGCCAGGTCGGCCGCCGTGCGGACCATTTCGTCCATCAGCTGCTCGGGCACGATGTTCACCACGAACTCGCGGGTTGCCAGGATATTGGTGTACGTGTCCTTCGGTATCCACGCGCCTGCATGGTTGTCCCCGCGCGGCCCGCAACTGAAGCCAAGCACCGGCGGATACGGCGAAACGACGTTGAAGAAGCTGAACGGGGCAATGTTCGGCGCCCCGTCCGCCGACACGGTCGAGACCCAGGCAATCGGGCGCGGCACGACGGAGTCGCGCAGCAGGAAATACATCTCGGTCGGCTGGAATTGGGAAGTGGATAGCGAAATGGTCATGGCTGCTCCATATAAAAGACAAAGCCGGCCCGAGCGCGATGCAGGGGCCGGCCAAAACAGGCAGTGGTATTACTGCTGCGGGTCGTACTGTTTTTCCTTGATGAACAGCGCCGGCACGATACCGCACAGGAAGTACGCCGCGCCCATCACCAGGAAGCCCAGGCCGATCGAACCGTTGGTGGCGAGGTAGCCGATGCAGGCCGGAGCCACCGCCGCGCCAATGCGGCCGACGTTGTAGGCGCCGCCCACGGCCGAGCCGCGGATCGAGGTCTCGAAGCTTTCGGTCATGTAGGTGGCGTTCACGCCGTACGGAATGCCGTACAGGAAGCCGAACACGATCAGCAGGTACACGATGTTTTCCGGCGAATGGAAGAACACGATCGCCGGCAGGAACACGGCGGTGCCCAGCGCACCGAAGGCGAACACGGCGCGGCGGCCGAATTTGTCGGCCATCCAGCCGGCCACGACTTTGCCCAGGATCATGGCGACATAGGTGCCGACCATGTAGCCGGTCATCGCCTTGAAGTTCATGTGCAGTTCTTTTTCAAGATAGGTCGGCATCCAGTTGTTCACGCCGTAGTAGCCAAACTGCAGGAAGCCGGCGGCCAGCGACCACATGATGAACATGCGGCGGTGACCCGGGTGCGCGAAGATGATCTTCATCGCGCTTTCCTTCTTGACGCGGCTGACGATGCCGGCGGCCTTGTCGGCAGCCAGTTTCTGGCGCGATGCGACCCACGAGGCCGGTTCCGGCACGATGCGCTGCATCAGCACGGCCAGCACCACCGGGATGATCGCGATGTAGAACAGCCAGCGCCAGCCGTAGGTCGGCAAGATCCAGCCGGCCAGCAGCGTGGCCACCACGTAGCCGACCGACCAGCCGGCCTGCAGGCTGCCCAGCACCGTGGTGCGGCGCTCGGTCGGCACGTATTCGGCCATCAGCGTGTTCGACACCACGTACACGGCGCCCAGGCCGAGCGAGGCGAGGAAGCGGAACGCGGCAAACTGTTCAAAGCTGTGGGTGGTGCCCAGTGCCGCGGTACCCACCGAAAACAGCATGATGGTGGCAACCACGGTGCGCACCCGGCCGAAACGGTCCGAGGCCAGGCCACCGAAGATGCCGCCGATGGCCATGCCGGCAAGGGTGACGCTGCCCAGGGTGCCGGCCTGCACCTTGGTGAGCCCGAATTCCTTGGTCAGGCTGGACAGGCTATATGACAGGAACATGAGGTCCGCCCCATCGATCATCAGTGCCAGGAACGCAAAGATGAACACGGCAACCCATATTTTTTGATTTTCCGCGGTGACTACCGCGCGGTTTGCTGCTACTTCCATTTCTCCTCCGGGAAAAGACACGCGCGGCGTTGGAAGCACCGCGCGACAATTGCAAATTCGGGATTACATCTGCGCGTTCTTGATCATGTTGCGGGCGATAACCAGCTGCTGGACCTGGGTCGTGCCCTCGTAGATACGGAACAGGCGCACGTCGCGGTAGAAGCGCTCGATCGCGTACTCCGAGACATAGCCGGCGCCGCCGTGGATCTGCACCGCGCGATCGGCCACGCGGCCGCACATTTCCGAGGCAAACATCTTGCAGCACGCGGCCTCGGTCGAAATATCCTGCTTGCTGTCGCGGCGGCGGGCCGCGTCGAGCACCATGGAACGGGCCGCGTAGATTTCCGCCTTGCTGTCGGCCAGCATGGCCTGGATCAGCTGGAAATCGGCGATCGGCTTGCCGAACTGCTGGCGCTCCATGGCGTAGCGCAGCGCATCGTCGAGCATGCGCTCGGCGGCGCCCACGCAGATGGCGGCGATGTGCAGCCGCCCCTTGTCCAGCACCTTCATCGCGGTCTTGAAGCCGACGCCTTCCTTGCCGCCGATGATGTTGGCGGCCGGCACGCGGCAATCCTCGAAGATGACGTCGCTGGTATGCGCGCCTTTCTGGCCCATCTTCTTGTCGGTCTTGCCGATCACCAGGCCCGGCGTGCCCTTCTCGACGATGAAGGCCGAAATGCCGCCGGCGCCCTTGACGTCCGGGTTGGTGCGCGCCATCACGGTAAACACGCCCGCTTCCGGCGCGTTGGTGATGAAGCGCTTGGTGCCGTTGATGATGTAGTGGTCGCCATCGCGACGCGCGCTGGTGCGCAGCGAGGCCGCGTCCGAACCCGAGCCCGGCTCGGTGAGCGCGAACGACGCGATCAGTTCGCCCGAGGCAAGCTTGGGCAGGTAGTGGTTCTTCTGTTCTTCGGTGCCATCCACGATCAGGCCCTGCGAGCCGATGCCGTTGTTGGTGCCGATCAGCGAGCGGAACGCCGGCGAGGTCTTGGCGATCTCGAAGGCGACCAGCACCTCCTCTTCCATCGTCAGCCCCAGGCCACCGTATTCCTCGGGGATGCACAGGCCGAACAGGCCGATGTCCCGCATCTCGGCCACGATGTCGGCCGGGATCTGGTCGGTTTCCGCCACCTCGTTCTCGGCCGGCACCAGCCGTTCGCGCACGAAGCGGGACAGGGTGTCGAGCAGGACGTTGAGGGTTTCTTGATCGCGAATCATGCTTCTTCCTTCTAAATGCGGCCCATTGCGCCGCTAACACGTTTAACTAGTTGCACCAGCCGCGGCCCGATGTCGTTCTCGAGCAGCTCGCGGGTGAGCATAAAGGCCGGACCACCGCAGTTGAAGGCGATCACCGTTCCGTCGGGATTGGTGAACGGGACGCCCACGCCGGAGGTGGCCTTGTCCCAGTCGCTCATCGAAATGCAAAAGCCGCGCTCGGCGTAATCGCGCAGGCCCTGCTCGATGCCGGCCTTGACCTGCGGCCACTCGGTGCCGGCGCGCAGCCGGATCTGGTCCAGCAAAAAATTTCGTTCCTCTTCGGGCAGGCCGGCCAGATAGGCGCGGCCCATGCCGGTGGTCGCGATCGGCAGGCGGGTGCCGATGCCGCGCTGCAGGATGATCGGCGAACTGCTGCGGATCGATTCCACGTACACCATGCTCAGGCGGTCGCGCATGCCGATCGACACCGACGCCTGCGAGTGCTCGGCCAGCTCCTGCATGAACGGCTTGGCCACCTCGCGCACATCCACGTTCGACAGCATCGAGTAGCCCAGCGACAGCACGCCGGCGCCCAGCCGGTACTTGCCCAGCTCGGCCGAAAAATCGAGATAGCCGAGCTTGGCCAGGGTGCCCGCCAGCCGCGACACGCTCGGCTTGGGAATGCCCGAACGGCGCGCCAGTTCGGTGATGCCGAGGTACCGTTCCCGCGGTTTGAAGCAGCGCAGCAGTTCCAGTCCGCGCGCCAGCGCAGTCACAAATTGACGGTCCTTCCCCTGCCCATCATCGTCGAAATGTTCGATATCGGTTTCGCTCATGACTGCTCCTGTTTTGTGTTTGTTGCCGTGGGTTTCGCCGGTCTTTATGGGAACGGATGCTGTCATATCATTTCTGATGATGTCAAGTATTTTCAAACCGCTGATTCGCACTGCGAACCACGCGGCTTTTTCGCCACGAAAAATTGTCAACCGTGCATTGATTGCACGCGGCCCGTTCCGCCAAGCGGACCGCTGCTTGCTCGAAAACCGAGCCGCGCGGCCCGGCCCTTTACAAGCCGGAAAACTTTAAATATTCTGGCTGGCATTCATCCTTTTGCGAACCCACGGTTCGCGGTGCGAACCACCTCACCATGACAGAGATTCTCCTCTCCCGCCCGGAACCGGGCATCGCCAGCCTGTGCATTCACCGTCCCGAAGTACGCAATGCGCTCAACCAGTCCGTACGCCAGCAACTGGCGGAGCACTTCACGGCCCTCGGCCAGGACCCCGACATCCGCTGCATCATCGTCACCGGCGGCGACAAGGTCTTCGCGGCGGGCGCCGACCTGCGCGACATCGCCGAGGCTTCCGCGATCGACATGCACCTGCGCCAGGTGCAACGCTTGTGGCAGGCCATCGCCGGCTGTCCCAAGCCGGTGATCGCCGCGGTCAACGGCTATGCCTGGGGCGGCGGCTGCGAGCTCGCCATGCATGCCGACATCATCGTGGCCGGTGAGAACGCCTCGTTCGCCCAGCCCGAAATCAAGGTCGGCATCATGCCCGGCGCCGGCGGCACCCAGCGCCTGACCCGCGCCATCGGCAAGTTCCAGGCGATGAAGATGCTGCTGACCGGCCTGCCGATCAGCGGCCGCGAAGCGTTTGCCGCGGGCCTGGCCAGCGAGGTGGTGGAAGACGCCAAGGTGCAGGAACGCGCGCTGGAACTGGCGCGCACCATCGCCGCCATGCCGCCGCTGGCCGCGGCCCAGATCAAGGAAGTGTTGCTTGCGGGGCAAGATGCCTCGCTCGACGCCGCGCTGATGCTCGAGCGGAAAGCCTTCCACCTGCTGTTCGCCAGCCAGGACCAGAAGGAAGGCATGCGCGCCTTCTTCGAGAAACGCAAACCCAGCTACACAGGACAATAAGCAATGAGTTCAACTTCCCTCCTCGGCATCGTCGGCTGCGGCCTGATGGGCCGCGGCATCGCCCAGATCGCCATCCAGGGCGGCATTCCCGTGATCCTGCATGACAGCCGCCCGGGCGGCGCCGAAGAAGCGCGCACCGCCATCGCCGCCACGCTGCAAAAGCTCGCCGACAAAGGCAAGATCGGCGCGCAGGACGTCGCGGATGCGTGCGCGCGCCTGTCCGTCGCCGCGTCGCTTTCCGACCTGGCCCCGTGCACGACCGTGGTCGAGGCGATCGTCGAAAAGCTCGACGTCAAGCAGGAACTGTTCCGGCAGCTCGAGGCCGTGGTCGGCCCGGACTGCATTTTGGCGACCAACACCTCGTCGCTGTCGGTCACCGCGATTGCGGCGGCCTGCAAGGCGCCCGGCCGCGTGGCGGGCTTCCACTTCTTCAGCCCCGTTCCGCTGATGAAGATCGTCGAGGTGATCGCCGGCCCGCTGACCGACGCCTCGGTGGCCGACCAGCTGGTCGCGATCGCGCGCCAGATGAAACACACCCCGGTGCGCGCCAGCGACACCCCCGGCTTCATCGTCAACCACGCAGGCCGCGGCTACCTGACCGAGTCGCTGCGCATCCTGGGCGAGAGCATCGCGCCGCATCCGGAAGTGGACCGCATCCTGCGCCAGGCCGCGGGATTTCGCATGGGTCCGTTCGAGCTGCTGGACCTGACCGGGCTGGACGTGTCGCAGCCGGTGATGGAATCGATCTACGACCAGTATTATCAGGAACCGCGCTTCCGCCCCTCGCCCATCGCGCGCCAGCGCCTGGCCGCCGGACTGCTGGGCCGCAAGAGCCAGCGCGGCTTCTACCGCTACGAAGACGGCCAAAAGCAGGACGTGGCCGAAGCCGCGGTGCCGCCACGTACCTCTACCCCGGTGTGGCTGGGCGCGGCGGATGCAGCGGCCTTCCCTGCCGTGAGCGAGCTGCTCGACCAGCTTGGCGCCGCACGCGACACGGGCGAGCGCCCTGCCGAGAGCTCGCTGTGCCTGGTGCTGCCGGTGGGGCAGGATGCCACCAGCTGCGCCGTCGCCGCGCAGCTCGACCCGGCCCGTACCGTGGCGCTAGATCCGCTGTTCCTGGCCGGCCGCCGCACGCTGATGACCACGCCGCTGACCGCCAACGCCTTCCGTGACGCCGCCCACGGGCTGTTCGCGTCCGACGGCGTGCCGGTCTCGGTGGTGCGCGACAGCGCGGGCCTGGTGTGCCAGCGCGTGGTCGCCACCATCGTCAATATTGGCGCGGACATCGCGCAGCAAGGCATCGCGACGCCGGAAGACATCGACAAGGCAGTCACGCTTGGCCTGGGCTACCCGAAAGGTCCGCTCGCGATGGGCGACGCGTTGGGCGCGCCGACCATCCTGCGCATCCTGGATGGCCTGTTCGACTTCTACCGCGACCCGCGCTACCGTCCCAGCCCGTGGCTCAAGCGCCGCGCCATGCTGGGGGTGTCGCTGCTTACACCCGATAACTGAACTCGTAGGGTGGGCACTTGTGCCCACGCGTGTACACGCGGCGCGTGCAACCGCGTGGGCTCGAGAGCCCACCCTACGCCTACCTCAAGGAACAAATAAATGCTCGACGCTTATCTCTACTCCGGCCTGCGCACCCC
This sequence comes from Massilia agilis, assembly GCF_024756255.1. Lineage (GTDB taxonomy): Bacteria > Pseudomonadota > Gammaproteobacteria > Burkholderiales > Burkholderiaceae_D > Telluria > Telluria agilis. The sequence continues at coordinate 512,982 of NZ_JANUHB010000001.1, forward strand.
CTTCGGCCGTGTCGCCGGCGCGCTGGCCCCGGTTCGTCCGGACGACCTCATCGCCTCCGTGATCCGCAAGCTGGTGGAAACCTCGCCGTTCGAAGCGGGGCAGATCGAGGACGTCATCCTCGGCTGCGCCTGCCAGGCCGGCGAAGACAGCCGCAACATCGCGCGCCACGCGGTGCTGCTGTCCGGCCTGCCGCACACCATTCCCGGCCAGACCGTCAACCGCCTGTGCTCCAGCGGCCTGGCCGCGGTGCTCGATGCCGCGCGTGCCATCACCAGCGGCGAAGGCGAGCTCTATATCGCCGGCGGCGTGGAGAGCATGAGCCGTGCCCCGTTCGTCGTGGCCAAGAGCGAGTCGGCCTTCGGACGCGACTTCAAGGTGTTCGACTCGGCCATCGGCGCGCGCTTCCCCAACCCGCGCATCACCGCGCAATACGGCAACGACACGATGCCGGAGACCGCCGACAACGTGGCGCGCGACCTGGACCTGAACCGCGAAGACGTCGACCGCTTTGCCGCCCTGTCGCAAGCGCGCTTCGAAGCGGCGCGCGCGAGCGGCTTTTTGGCCGGCGAGATCATGCCCGTTGAAGTGCCGACCGGCCGCAAGACCCCGCCGCGCGTCGTTTCGGAAGACGAACATCCCCGCCCCGAGTCCACCTTTGAATCGCTGTCGAAACTGAGGGCCCTGTCCGAAGGCGGCGTGACCACCGCCGGCAACGCCTCGGGCGTGAACGACGGCGCGGTGGCCATGTTCATCGGCAGCCGCGCCGTGGGCGAGAAGGCCGGCGCCAAGCCGATGGCACGCATCCTGGCCGGCGCCGCGATTGGCGTGGAGCCGCGCATCATGGGCGTGGGCCCGGCCTACGCGATCCCGAAAGCGCTCGAGCGCGCCGGCCTGACGCTGGCCGACATGGACGTCATCGAGATCAACGAAGCCTTCGCGGCCCAGATGCTCGGCTGCCTCAAATTGATGGGCGTGGCGTTCGACGACCCGCGCGTGAACCCGAACGGCGGCGCGATCGCGGTCGGCCACCCGCTCGGCGCATCGGGCGCGCGCCTGGCGCTGAACGCGGCGCGCGAACTGGAACGCCGCAACGGCCGCTATGCGGTCCTGAGCCTGTGCATCGGCGTTGGCCAGGGCCTGGCCGTCGTCATCGAACGAGTCTGAAAGGAGAACCTCTCATGTCGGGAGCACTGTCACATATCCGCGTCCTCGACCTGACGCGCGTCCTCGCCGGTCCCTGGGCCTCCCAGCTGCTGGCGGACCTCGGCGCCGAGGTGATCAAGATCGAGCGCCCGGGCAGCGGGGACGACACCCGCGCCTGGGGTCCGCCCTACCTGAAGGACCAGGACGGCAAGGACACGCGCGAGTCGGCCTACTTCCTGTCGGCCAACCGCGGCAAGAAATCCGTCACCCTGGACATTTCGACGCCCGAGGGCCAGGCCATCGTGCGCAAGCTCGCGCTTGAGAGCGACGTCTTCATCGAGAACTACAAGGTGGGCGACATGGCGCGCTACGGCCTGTCGTACGACCACCTGAAGGAACTGAATCCGCGCCTGGTGTACTGCTCGGTCACCGGCTTCGGCCAAACCGGCCCGATGTCCACCTTTGCCGGCTACGACTTCATCATCCAGGGCATGGGCGGCCTGATGAGCATCACCGGCGAGCGCGACGACCTCCCTGGCGGCGGCCCGCAAAAGCTTGGCGTCGCCTTTTCGGACCTCATGACGGGCATGTATTCGAGCGTCGCCATCCTCGCGGCACTGGAGAACCGTCACAAGTCGGGCGAGGGCCAGTACATCGACATGGCGCTGCTGGATGTGCAGGTGGCGGCCATGGCCAACATGAACATGAACTACCTGGTGTCCGGCGCGATCCCCAAGCGCCAGGGCAATGCGCACGCCAACATCGTGCCCTACCAGGTGTTCCGCTCGAGCGACGGCCACCTGGTCCTTGCGGTTGGCAATGACCGCCAGTTCGCCAAGTTCTGCGACATCGCCGGCTGCCCGCAACTGGCCACGGACGAGCGCTTTGCGACCAACGCCAACCGGGTCAGGAACCGCGAAGTGCTGGTACCCATGCTGCAGGAAGTGCTGCTGACGCGCACCACCGCCGAATGGGTGGCCCCGCTGGAAGCGGCCGGCGTGCCGTCCGGCCCGATCAACAACATCGCGCAGACCTTCGAGCATCCGCAGGTCAAGCACCGCAAGATGAAGGTGGACCTGCCGCACCCGCAGTCGGGCACAGTGCCGTCCGTGGCCAACCCGATCAAGTTCTCGGGCACGCCGATCGCCTATCGCACCGCCCCGCCCCTGCTCGGCCAGCACACGCAGGACGTGCTGTCCACGCTGGGCGGCATGGCCGAGGAAGAGATCAAGGCGCTGCGCGACAAGGGCGTCATCTGACGCCATCACAAAAAATCTGAGGGAGATGAAAATGAAAGTCCTGGTTCCGGTCAAACGCGTGGTCGACTACAACGTCAAGGTGCGCGTCAAATCCGACGGCTCGGGCGTCGATATCGGCAACGTGAAGATGTCGATGAACCCGTTCGACGAGATCGCCGTTGAGGAAGCCACGCGCCTGAAGGAAGCCGGCAAGGCGACCGAGGTGGTGGCCATTTCGTGCGGCCTGTCGCAGTGCCAGGAGACGATCCGCACGGCGATGGCCATCGGCGCCGACCGCGGCATCCTGGTCGAGACCGACGCCGAGCTGCAGCCGCTGTCCGTGGCCAAGCTGCTCAAGGCGCTGGCCGACAAGGAGCAGCCCCAGCTCATCATCCTGGGCAAGCAAGCCATCGACGACGACTGCAACCAGACCGGCCAGATGCTGGCTGCGTTGCTCGGCTGGCCGCAGGCGACGTTCGCTTCGAAACTGGAGATCGATGGTGGCAAAGCCATCGTGACCCGCGAGGTGGATGGCGGCCTGGAGACGGTGGCGCTGCAGCTGCCGGCGGTGGTGACGACCGACCTGCGCCTGAACGAACCGCGCTACGTCACGCTGCCCAACATCATGAAGGCCAAGAAGAAGGTGCTCGACACCGTCAAGCCGGACGACCTGGGCGTGGACGTGGCGCCGCGCCTGAAGACCTTGAGGGTGGTGGAGCCGGCCAAACGCTCGGCAGGCATCAAGGTGCCGGATGCCGCCACGCTGGTGCAAAAGCTGCGCCTCGAAGCCAAAGTAATCTGAATCGAAAGACCTGAACCATCATGACCGCACTCGTCATTGCTGAACACGACAACGCTTCGCTCAAGGGAAGCACGCTCAACACCGTCACCGCCGCGCTCCAGTGCGGCGGCGAGGTCCACGTCCTGGTCGCGGGCGCCAACTGCGGCGCCAGCGCGCAGCAGGCCGCACAGGTCGCCGGCGTGTCCAAGGTACTGGTTGCCGACGCGCCCTGCTTTGCCGACGGCCTGGCCGAGAACGTGGCCGAACAGGCGCTCGCCGTCGCCGCTGCCTACTCGCACATCCTCGCTCCCGCCACCGCATTCGGCAAGAACGTGCTGCCGCGTGTGGCCGCCAAGCTGGACGTGGCGCAGATTTCGGAAATCACCAAGGTCGATTCGCCGGACACCTTCGAGCGCCCGATCTATGCAGGCAACGCCATCGCCACCGTGCAGTCGAGCGACAAGGTGAAAGTGATCACCGTGCGCACCACCGGCTTCGATGCCGCTGCCGCTACCGGCGGCGCGGCCTCGGTCGAGACGCTGGCGCCGGTTGGCGACACCGGCAAGTCCTCGTTCGTGGGCCGCGAGCTGGCCAAGTCCGACCGTCCGGAGCTGACCGCCGCGAAGGTGATCGTGTCCGGCGGCCGTGGCATGGGCTCGGGCGAGAACTTCAAGATCCTGGAGCCGCTGGCCGACAAGCTGGGCGCAGCCATGGGCGCGTCGCGCGCTGCGGTGGATGCCGGCTTTGTGCCGAACGACTGGCAGGTAGGCCAGACCGGCAAGATCGTCGCGCCGCAGCTCTACGTTGCGGTTGGCATCTCGGGCGCGATCCAGCACCTGGCCGGCATGAAGGATTCGAAGGTGATCGTTGCGATCAACAAGGATCCGGAAGCACCGATTTTCTCGGTGGCCGATTACGGGATCGTGGGCGACCTGTTCGAGGTCGTGCCGCAGTTGGCCGCTGAACTGGGCGCCTGATTATCGGTAGGGTGGGCTCCCGAGCCCACGCGTCACACACGCGCCGCGTGAACACCGCGTGGGCTCGAGAGCCCACCCTACCAGTCTTATCGCGCGTCCGTCTCCACCCCGGTGGTCGCCAGAATGATCGAAAGGCAGGTCGTCATGGCCTTCACCATCGGCCCCTTCTCCACATCGATCCACTCGTCCAGCGAGTGCGCGCGGCCGCCCTTGTCCGGGCCCATGCGGCCGATCGTCAGCGCCGGAATACCCAGGCTCATCGCCATGTTCGAGTCCGTGGAACTGCTGCGGTACGCCACCTTGTAGCCACCTGCTTCCACCGCTGCCGCCGCCGTCTGCACGAAAGGCGAATCGACAGCCGTGCTGCCAGCCGGCCTGTCCCCGATCAGTTTTGCCTCCACGGTGATCTTGCCTTCCTTGGTCGAGCGGGCGAAGTTCTCGCCGTCCGCTGCCTCCTGCACGACTTTGAGCAGCCGGTCTTCCACGCGCTTGAGTTCAACCAGCGACTCCGAGCGCATGTCCACATCCATCCACGCCGACACGGGAATCGAGTTGACCGAGGTGCCGCCGCCGATCAGGCCAATGCTGTAGGTGGTCTTGGGCGATGCCGGCACCTTGGTGCGCGAGAACTCGCTCGCCGCCTGCCCCAGCGCGAACATCGGGTTGACCAGGCCAAAGGCGCCGAAACTGTGGCCGCCCGGTCCATTAAAGGTGATGTGGTAGCGCTTGGAGCCCACGCCCGCATTGGTAATGCTGTCCACGCCGCCCGACTCGACCGAGAAGAAGGACTTGATCCTGTCCTTGTACTGGCCCTTGGTGAACAGGTAGCGCACGCCCCGCAGGTCGCCCGGACCTTCTTCGCCAACGGTGCCGACGAACAGGATGTCGTCGCGGGTCTTGATGTGGGCGGCGTTCATGGCGCGGATAAAGCCGAGCAGCACCGACAGGCTCATGGTGTCGTCGCCGATGCCGGGCCCGCGTAGTTTGGTTCCCTCGCGCTTGACCTTGACGTCGGTACCGGCCGGGAACACCGTGTCCATGTGGGCCGACACCACGACGAACTTGCCGTCGCCGCGCGCGCCCTTGCGGATGCCCAGCACGTTGCCTTCCTCGTCGATCTTCACGTCGGCCAGGCCCGCCTCCCTGAACATCTTCTCGTAGGCCTGCGCGCGCACCGCTTCCTTCAGCGGCGGCGACGGGATTTCGGCCAGCCTGATGCCGTCTTCGACGATGCGGCCATGCTCCTTGTCGAGCGTCGCCGCAGCGGTCTTGAACGCGGGGCTGGCCAGCAGGCGCGCCACCTCGGCTGCGGTGGTGGAAGTCTGGGCGGTGGCAAAGGGGGTGCCAAAGGCGGCGCCAAGCGCCAGTGCGAGTGCGGAAAGCCGTGCTGCGACCTGCATCAATTGTCTCCGTGTCTGGTTCTAGTTGCAAAGCGGCAATGCTAGCACACGAGCCCGCACGGCACGGGTGGCTTCAGTCTGCCCGTCGCCCCAGCGCGCGCTGCGCCTGCTCGAACGCGTTGTCCAGGTAGCCGCCGTAGAAGCCCGCGGTATCGCCGCCCATGATGGGGTCGGCCAGCTTGCGCGCCTGTCCATCGACCAGCAACACGACCGGCGCGAAACGCACGCCGAACTTGCGCGCCACCGCATCCTGCGCGCTTGCATCGGCCAGACCCGCGACCGGCTGCGCACTGCCGATCACGACTTCGCGCACCAACTGGCCCTGGCGCACCAGCGGCAGCATGTAGCGCTGTCGCACGTCCTCGCAAAAGCGGCATCCGGGCAAGGTAAAGAACAGAACCAGCGGGCGGCCCGCACGCGCGGCAAGGCGGCTATCGGCCTCCCAGTCGGCCAACGGGGCGAGCGACGGTGCAGCGCTGGCGCTGGCGCTGCCGGCTGCCAGCAGAGCCAGCGCGGCGAAGGCACGGCGCCAGTTCATGGCACCTCCCGCCGTGCAAACGCGGCGATGTCTTCGAAGTCCTCGTCCAGCATTTCACCCGACTCGACCTGGTGGACCACACCGCTGCGGCCCAGCACCACCATCGACGGTATGCCCTTGGGCTTGCCGGTCACGCGTTCCAGCGCCGTCCCGTCCAGCACCACGGGAAAGGTCCAGCCAAAGCGCGCAACCCACTCTTTCACCTTGGCCGCCTGCCCGGGGTCGCCCTTTTCCACGTTGACCCCGACGACCACGATACGGTCCTGGTTGGCCGCGAACAGGCGTTGCAGTTGCGGCGCTTCGTGCATGCAGTAAGGGCACCAGGACGCGAACCACGCGACCACCACCACCTTGCCCTGCATGAGCGAGGGAGACACACCGGCCGCCGCGGCCAGCTGCGGCAGCGCCACCTGCTGGCCGGGCGCCGGCACCGTGGCCGCGTGGGCGGCCCCGGCTAACACCAACCCGGCAAGGCAACTGAGCCAGCGGGCGGCGCGGAACTTCATGCAACCAGCCCCGGATTGCCCTGCACCCCGATCAGGCGTGGCGTGTTGATGGCGCGCGGCGCCACGGTCTTCTTGTCGCGCAGCCAGCCAGCGACGACATCCCACACCGGCGTGCCGCTGGCGCCTTCGGCCACCGGCGCCCAGCCGGCCACCTTGTACTTCTTGTCGGCCTCGATCAGCTTGCCGTTCAGGCGCATGTCCTGGATGCGCGCGCCGATCTTCGCCGCCGGTTCGATCGCATACGTCATGCCGCCCACACGCACCATGTCGCCGCCCTGCTGGTAGTACGGGTCGGGGTTGAACAGGTTGTCGGCCACGTCTTCCAGCACGGTCTTGATGGTGGCGCCGGTCATTTCGGTGAGCGTGGTGTACGAATAGGTGGTCGCGGTCTGGTCCATCAGGTGTTCCATCAGGATCGGGCTGCCCGGCAGCAGCGAGGTGCCCCAGCGGAAGCCCGGCGAGAACGCGATGTCGGCGCCCTTCGATTCCAGCAGCGCATCGATGATCAGCTGGTCGAAGCTGCCGTTGAAGTTGCCACGCCGGTACAGCGTGCCTTGGGTGACCGCAAGCTGTTCGTTCAGCTTTGCTTCGAACGGCGCGCGCACGCGGGTGACCAGCGCTTCCATCTCGCGGTCGGCAGGCAAGAAGCGCGAGAACACCGGCAGCAACTTGTAGCGGAAATCCGAGACCTTGCCGTCGCGGACATCGAAGTCGAGCACGCCGAGGAACTTGCCGTTCGAGCCGGCGTTGGTCACCAGCGTCTTGCCGCCGCCGTTGGAGACGATCACCGGCTGCGGCACGCCATCGTGCGTGTGGCCTCCGAGGATGGCATCGATGCCGCGCACGCGCGAGGCCATCTTCAGGTCCACGTCCATGCCGTTGTGCGACAGCACCACCACCACCTTGGCGCCCTTGGCGCGCGCTTCGTCCACCATGGCCTGCATGTTCTCGTCCTGGATGCCGAAGCTCCATTCCGGGACCATGTAGCGCGGGTTGGCGATCGGGGTGTACGGGAAGGCCTGGCCGATCACGGCCACCGGCACCCCGTTCATTTCCTTGATCACGTAGGGCGGGAACACCTGGTCGCCGAAGTCCGTGGTCTTGATGTTCTGCGCGACGAAATCGACCTTGCCCTTGAAGTCCTTATTGACGATTTCCTTCACGCGCTGGTCGCCCAGCGTCATCTCCCAGTGCGCCGTCATCACGTCCACGCCCAGCGCCAGGCAGGCGTCCACCATGTCCTGGCCGCGCGTCCACAAGGCCGTGGCCGAGCCCTGCCAGGTGTCGCCGCCATCGAGCAGCAACGCGCCCGGCCGGCCGGCCTTCATGCGCTTGACCAGCGTGGACAGGTGGGCAAAGCCGCCCACCTTGCCGTACGTGTGCGCAGCCTTCTCGAAGTCCAGGCAGGTGAAGGCGTGGGCGGCGGCGCTGCCGGGCTTCAGGCCGGTCTGGCGCAGCAGCTGCTCGCCGACCAGGTGCGGCACGTGGCCGCTGGCCGCGCCCACGCCCAGGTTGGCGCTCGGCTCCCGGAAATAGATCGGCTTGAGCTGCGCATGGCAGTCGGTAAAGTGGAGGAAGTGCACATTGCCAAAGCGCGGCACGTCGTACAGCTGGCCTGCGGACGGTGCGGCCAGCGCGGCTGGCGCATCGAGCGCCATGCCGCCGGCCGCGGCGATGCCCATCACTTGCAGGAATTCACGGCGATTCAGACCCATTGCGTTCCCTTGCTTACTTGTTGACTGGCGATTGCGGGTCGAGCAGCAGCGCCATGACGTCCTTCAACTGCTGTTCGGTCAGCACCTCGTTGTGGCCGAAGCGTGGCATGCGCGAGCAGGCATTGAAGGCCTGCGCGTTGTACAGCTTGGCCCAGGTGTATTTCACGATCTCGGCGCTGGTGCCGCGCAGCTTGGCGTACTGGTACAGCGACGGGCCAATATTGCCGAACGAGATCTCTTCCTTGGTCAGCTGGTGGCAGGCGTAGCAGTTGCCGCCGTTTTCGCTGCCGACCTTGTCGGACCACTGCATGCCGCGGCCATTCTGGGCGATCTTCTCGCCGGCCTTCCAGTCGCCCAGGTAGTTGCCGTCGGCCGGCTCCTTGACGGTCTTGAGCTGCGCCGCCTGGAGCGCCTGCGCCTTGGCGCTCGCCAGCGGCTTGTCGGCGCTGCAGGCCTGCTGGACGTCGTCGCGGTTGCCCACGCGCTCCACCGTGGCCGGGCCCTTGGATTTGAAATCGGACTTGAGCAGGCTGGCGGCAGCGGCCGCATAGTTCTCCGCCGCGAACACCGTGCCGCAGCCCAGCAGCAGGGCCAGCGCGGCCCCCATCTTCAACTGGTTCATCGCAGTCTCCTTAGCGTTTGAGCGCGGGGCCGTTATAGACGCCGCCGTTGGCATTGGCTGCCAGGAACATGGTCAGCGCGGTGATCGCTTCCGATGCGTACATCGGCTCGGGGAAGCGCTGCTGGCGGAAGCAGTCGTTCAGGCGGTGCTGCATGGTGCGCACTTCGCCCTGCGACACGCGATAGGCCGGCCAGCTGGTGTAGGCCGACTGGGCGTCCTTCTTGGCCGTCAGGTTCGGCAGGTCCTGCATGCGGATGCGCATCTTGTCGGCACTGTGGCAGGTGGCGCAGGCAAAATCGTGCGAGCCGCCGCGGTAGAAGAACAGCTGCTTGCCGATCTCGTAGGCGCGCTTTTCCTGCGGGTGGCGGGTGGAAACGTTCATCTTCACGCCGCGCGACTGCGCCGTGATGTAGGCCACCATCGGCTCGATGTCGGACGGCTTGCCGGTGCTGCCGAACGGCGTTGCGCTCGCCTGCTCCGCGCTCAAGCCCTGCAGGGTCATGCGGCAATGCATGAGACGCTGCTCCAGGTCCATCACCTTGCCGGTGTCCTTGAAGTAGCGCGGCAGCTCGGCGTAAGCGCCCTTGACCACGCCCGGGCCCTTGCCCAGGTCGCAGGCTTCCAGCGACACCTGCTTCGGTCCGGCCTTGGCCTTCCACAGCTCTTCGCCGCGCATTTCCCACAGCTCGGCGGGATTGCCGTCCGCCAGCAGCTCGCGGTACTTCGCGATCTCGTCGCCCTGGTCCTGCGCCAGCGCGAAACTGGCTGCAGCCAGTCCGGCCACGCCGGTCAACAACATGCTTGTGCGTCTCATGTTCTCTCCTTGAAGTGCGGCCGGGCGGTTCTGCGCCGCCCTGGCCAAACGCCTGCGGTGGTGGTTGCTTACGCGACGACCGTTTCGTCGGTGCGGCTGTCGCCGGTGTTGTCGACCCAGTTGATGCTGACTTTGTCGCCCTGCTTGCCGCCCTTGAACTTGAACGACAGGAAGGGGTCTTTCGAGACCGAGGTGCCCAGCAGGCAGTCGAGCACCACCTTGTCGTTGCACTTGGCGACCAGCTTCTGGATGAAGTGGGCCGGGATCACGTTGCCGGCAGCGTCCTTGCGCTGGCCGGTTTCCATGTCGTGGCGCATCAGGACTTTGACTTCGACGACGTCGCCGCTGGCGCTTGCGCGAATGCGCATCGGGTTACCCATGTTCGATTCCTTGATTGTTTGGTTGACGGATGGATGGTGGCGCCGGCATCAGCCGCCGCAGCCGCCCAGCGTGACCTTGATTTCCTTGCTGGCGATGAACCACTTGCCGTTGGCCTTGACCAGCGCGTGCACGTTGGAGGTGCCGCCCATCTTGATGCGGGTGCTGATCGCCGCTTCGGTACCGGCCGGCAGCGTGAACGCGGCCGACAGCGGGTTCGGGTTCTTCTCCACCAGGATCGCCATGTACTCGGTGCCCGGCAGGCTGCTGGTCACCTGCACCGGCACCACCGCGCCGTTCTCGGCGATGGCCGGGCCGTTGACGGCGACGTCGGCGCTGATCGCGGCGCCTTCCGCACCGATGGTCTTGAGTGCGTCGGCCAGGCTCTTGGCATCGAAGCCGCTGCTGTTCCAGTCTGCAGCCATGGCTGCGTTGGGCTTGATGATCCCGGCGCTGATCGCCAGGCCCATCACTGTTGCAATGCGCAACAGTTCGCGTCGTTTTTGGTTCATCTGCTCTCCTCGTTGTAAAGCCGCTTGCGCGGCGCGCGACTGTCGTCGTACTTCCTGATTAATTGGCGCCGCCCAGGATCCAGGCCACCAGCTGCTGCACTTCCAGGTCCTTGAGCTGCGACTGCGGCGGCATTGGCACCTGGCCCCAGTTGCCGCTGCCGCCGGCCTTGATCTTGGCCGCCAGCGCGGCCGGCGCCTTCACGTCGCCCTTGTAGCGCTCGGCCACCTGGGCAAAGCCGGGGCCGACCAGCTTGTTCTTCATGTCATGGCAGGCCAGGCAAGCGTTCTGCTCGGCGATCGCCAATGCCGGCGAGCGGGCCGGCGCGATTGCCGCGGCGGCCGGCGCCGGCTTGCCGGTGGTATCCACCCCGCGCACCGGGCCAAACGTGCGGTTCTGCTGCGCCAGGTTGCCGTGCGCATTGCGCGACACCTCCGGCAGGGTCGAATGCAGCTCGGTTGGCGCGCAGTTCTTCATGCAGGCCACGCTGTGCACGTCCGGCTTGCCCTTCACGTCCCACAGGCCGTGCGCGGTGGTCATGCCGTTCCGGTTGGGCATGCGCTTTTGCACCTCGGCGATGTTCTGGTCGGACAGCGTGAAGTCATCCGGCACGATCTCGGCCATATTCAGGATGTAGGCTACCACCGCGTACACCTCGTCGGTGGACAGCGACTTGGGCGCGGTCCACGGCATCGCGCGGTGGATGTAGTCCCACAGCGTGGAGACAGTGGCCACCTTCATGATGGTGGTGCGTTGCGGTTGGCGGTTGGTCTTGAGCGCGGCCACGTGGCCGGTCTTGATGTCGTCCGCGGTGGTGCCGCCGATGATCGGCGTGAACACCTCGTTCGATTCGCCAAAGGTGCCGTGGCAGGAAGCGCAGCGCCCTTCCCACACCTGCATGCCCTTGGCCACCGTGCCCGATCCCTTGGGCAGGCCCTTGAAATCGGGGCGCACGTCGATGTCCCAGGACGCGACCTCCTTGGGCGTGGCCGGGCGGCCGATGTGGGGGAACTGTTGTTGCGCCTGCGCGGCGCCGGCCGCCAGCAGCAGTGCCAGCAGCAGCTTAGTAGACCTGGACATTGGATACCTCCCCCGATGCGGCCACCTGCCACGACTGGATTGCGTTGTTGTGATAAATCGAGCGCGTACCGCGTACCGCGCGCAGCTCGTTGATCTTCGGCTGCACGTAGCCGGTTTCGTCCACCGCGCGCGACTGCAGCACGCACGGGCCGCCGTCCCACACCCAGTCGATGTTAAAGCGCGTCAGGCACTTGGGCAGCACCGGGCCTTCCAGGCGCGCGGTGCGCCAGGTGCGCCCGCCGTCGGCCGACACGTCCACCCGCTTGATCCTGCCGCGCCCGGACCAGGCCAGGCCGGTGATGTTGTAGAAGCCCTGGCCGACCAGGGTCTGGCCGCCCGACGGCGTGGTGATCACCGATTTGCATTCCTGGATCGAGGTGTACTGGCGGTAGGAACCGTCCGGCATCGCGTCGATGTAGTGCACCGCTTCGTCCTTGCTGGCCCAGGGCTGGTCGCCCACTTCGATGCGGCGCAGCCACTTGACCCACGAGACGCCCTGCACGCCCGGCACCACCAGCCGCAGCGGGTAGCCGTTCTCGGGGCGCAGCATCTCGCCGTTCATGCCCCATGCGACCAGCACGTCGTCCAGCGCGCGCGACATGTCGATCGTGCGCGTCATCGACGAGCCGTCCGCGCCTTCGGCCAGCACGAACTTGCCGTTCTTCTTGTCGAAGCCGCAGTCCTCCAGCAGCACCGACAGCGGCACCCCGGTGAACTCGCTGCAGCTGAGCATGCCGTGCGAGTACTGCACGGTCGGCACCGCCACGTTGCCCCATTCCATGGCCGTGTTGGCGCCGCATTCGATGAAGTGCATGCGCGAGACCGACGGCAGGCGCATCAGGTCGTCCATCGTGTACACCTTGGGCTGCTTGACCAGGCCATTGATCATCAGGCGATGCTGGGCCGGGTCGATGTCTTGCCAGCCCTGGTGGTGGCGCTCGAAGTGCAGGCCGCTCGGCGTGATGATGCCGAACAGGCCCTGCAGCGGGGTGAACGCGACCGACGCCTGCGACACCCGGGTCAGGCCCGGCGATTCGCGGCGCTGCAGGTTGCCTTCGTATTTGGACGGCACGCCGTAGGGGTTGGCCGCGACCGGTTTGCCCAACGAGGTCGAATGCGGCGGCAGGGTCAGGATGGCCGGGTCGCCCTCGCCCACCTGCGCCAGCGCCGGAGTGGCGGCAGCGGCGCCGACGGCGGCGCTGGCGGCCAGGAAGCCCTTGCGCAAAAAGCCGCGCCGTTCTTCGTTCAGTCCGTCCCGGGTGATGGCCTGGGCCAGCCCCGGGTCGACAAAGTGCTCGGGCGCGCGCAGCACGCGTCCTGTTTTGCTGCGGTCTGTCATCTCGTCTCCACCAAACTATCGTTATGTGCGCATATGCCTATATCAGCATATGTTTGTTGCAAAAAACTCTGGAACCACTTGCTACTGAAAACTTCAGCTTGTTACGCCGGGCACTTCGCGGCCGCTGCGTGCCGCCACGCGCCCGCAGACCGACTTGCACAGCTCAACGGTGCGCTGGTCCTCGATGCGGTAGTACACCTGGGCGCCATCCTTGCGGCGCGCCAGGATACGCGCGCGGTACAGCATGTTCAGCTGGCGCGACACGTTGGCCTGGGTGGACTGGACTTGCGCCACGATGTCGTTGACCGAGCGCTCGCCCTGGCACACGGCGTACAGGATCTTCAGCCGCGTCGGTTGCGACAGCAGCGCAAAGTAATGCGAGACTTCCTCGAAAAGCTGTTCCAGCTCCTGGCTGCCGCTCGAATCCATGTTTGCTTGGGGGGACGATGAAAGCGCTGATGTTACAGGCAAAGCAAAGGCCCCGGCAACGGCGGCGGCGCGGTCACGGCTTGAGGTACGCATATCCCTCCAGCTGCAGGCGTGTTACCTCGGCCACCCCGGACGGCACGATGGTCGCTTCCGGGATCACGCGGCTCTTGTCGATGTGGCGTGCTTCCAGCGTGTTGTTGCAGACCCTGAATTCGACGCGGTTGCGCATGACCAGCTCCTGCACCGTGGCGTCGTAGGGGTTGCCGTTGGCGTTGGTGGCGCCCTCGAGCAGGAAATCGATGCCGGCGCCGTTGGCCACCACCACGATCTTCACGCCCGGACTGGCCTTGAGGTGGTTGCGGATGTTGTTCAGCGCGCCCGTCGCGAGCTTGGCGTCGGTGATGTGGTACACCACCTTTTCCTCGCGCGGCGCGGGCGCGGCGCCCGTCGAAAGCGGCCGTGCCGCCGCGCCAAAGGTGACCCATGCCAGCAGGGCCAGAACCAGGATGCGCACTATTTTCATCGTCCTCTCCTTCACGGCTGGCGCGGCGCCAGGCTTTCGCGCTCCATGCGCAGGTAAGTGTTGTAAGCGTTGATGCGGTTGGCCTGCTCGAACGCCGGATAATCGCGCAGGCGGCTCCAGTCGGTCGCCGCGTAGGCTTCGTCGAACGGCGTCATGGCCGCTACCGCGTCGCCCATCGTCTGCCGCAAAAAGCGCAGGTAGTCGCGTGTGAAGGCGATGTCGGTGGCGGGTGTGCGCGAGGCCGCGCCATGGCCGGGAACGGCGATCGCGGGATCGGTCGCGAGCATGGTATCGAGCGCCGCCAGCCAGCGCGCGCTGTCGGCCGTGCCGACGAACGGGATGCGGCCGGTCACGAACAGGTCGCCCGCAAACAGCAGGCGGTCCTCTTCGACGTACAGCATGATGTCTTCGGGCGAATGCGCGCCGCTGGAATCGATCACGCGAAAATGCAGCTTGCCCATCGCAAAGCGCTCTTCGCCGCCGGGCGCGAGCGCCAGCCAGCGGTCGGCCGGCAGCAGCTTCATGTCGCGATTGACCCAGGGGGCCAGGTCGGCAACGCGCTGCTCGAAGCGGCTGCGGGTGTCGTCCGATGCCAGGGTGGCCTTGCCATTGGCGTGGGCCCAGACCTGCGCGCCCTGCGCCTTGAGCGCCTGCAGGCCATAGAAGTGATCGGCGTGGTAGTGGCTGACGATGACGCGGCGGATCGGTTCGGTGGTGATCCTGCGGATCGCATCGACCATCGCCTGGCCCAGCACAGGGGTGGCGAGCGCGTCGAATACGACCACACCGTCGCCGGTGACGATGAAGCCGGCGTTGGACATGAAGCCCTTGTTGGCCTGGCTGGCCATGCCGGCCTCGCCCTGGAACATCCAGGCATGTGCCGAAATGCGCACCGGCGTGAGCGCGATCGACTCCGCGGCTTGCGCCAACGGCAGGCCGCAAACGGCCAGCAACATGACCACCAACACCAGGCAACGGCGCACTTCGTCTCCTCATTCGTGCGATACGTGCCGCACGATTTACTATATGACTATATGCGCATATTGCCGAGTTTTCATAATTTATGTCAAGAAATTTTTTGCTCCTCAGAACTCCCCGCGCGCACCGCGATCGAGCAACTTGACCATCGTGCCGCGCATGCGCAGCGCCGAGGCGCGCAGCTCCGGCGGCATCTTGCGGCCCATGTGGATCAGCATGTCCAGGTTGAGCGTGTACAGCCACAGGCCATCGGCCTGCTCGACCAGCGTGACCCGGCATGGCAGGTAGGCCGCCATGGCCGGGCTGAAGTCCACCATCTGGCGCGCGGTCTCGGGGTTGCAGTAGGAATAGACCTTGAGGAAGCGCTGTGGCTTGCCGGTGCGCGCTTCCAGCTCGCGCGACAGCGGCAGCATGCCGACCTCCTTCACGTTGTCCTCGGCGGCCACGCTGGCCAGCGCTTCCTCGACCTCGGCGACCGAAACGCCGGGCGCGACCTTGCGCGACCAGGTGGTGGTCGTGGCGATGTCGCCGCCGGCCTCGATCCAGCGGTCCCACAGGCGGGCGGCCTCGGCGCCGGCGCCGTCCTCCAGCTGGCTGGCGGTGCGCAGGGTGCCGCAACCGGACAAGGCAAGGGACAAGACAAGCATGGCGAGGGCAAATGAGGTACGCATGGGCTGCATTCTATCAAGTGTTGCACCGTTGAAATCAACCCGCGGCTTGCGGGCCGCGCCGCCCCGCTTCTGTGCACCAAGCAACAATTCGTGACACTTGAAGGCGAATTGCGGGGTTAAACTCTGCTATTGCCAGCAATTGACGACATTCGCACCGGATACAATACGCGGCAGATCGCATTCAACCTTTGAGTAACAGATGGCTCTCGTTCGATTGTTAACAGTTTTGCTTTTATCGATAGCATCGTCGATGGCCAGTGCCGGCTGCTCGCGCCCGCTGGAGGTCCCGGTCGCGCCCATGGGATTCTCGGTGACCCTGGACGGCGACAAGGCGGGCGGCGCCTTCGTGGAGTTCATCGAGCAGGTAGCCGCCAGCGCGGGCTGCCGGCTGCACATGCCCCAGGTCCCGCGCGCGCGCCTCGAATTCATGTTCGAACAGGGCGACGCGGACGTGATGCTCGCTTCCACGCACTCGGAAAAGCGCGATCAGTTCGGCGTTTTCATTCCGCTGGTACAAACCAGGTCAGTCATGGTGTCGCTCAAGGGGAGCACGCGCCCTGCCATCCACTCGTTGGCCGAACTGCTGGCCACGCCGGCCTTGCGCGTGGCTGCGGTGCGCGGCTTCGATTACGGCCCGGCGTACAGGCAAGCGGTCGATCAGCTGAAGGACCAGCATCGGCTGCTCGTGGAAAAGGATCCGCTCGAGGTCGCGCGCCTGCTGAAAGCAAACATGGCCGACGTGACGATCATGCCCGCCAGCGCGCTGTACGGCGCGGCCGTCGTCGATCCGCGGGTGAGCGACATCGCGACCAACCTGCGGATCGAACCGCTCGATGAACTGCCGTGGACGTACGGCGGACTGTACCTGTCCAATCGCATCCCGGAGGCGGACCGCAAGATCCTTGAAAAAGCGATCCGCGCCGCCAACCGCAACCACGCGCTGCTCAACGCCTACCGCCGCTATTACCCGGCCGAGATGGTCAATGCGGGAACGCGCGCGCTGTAGGCCGGAGCCGGGCATCAACCCGGCAAAAAACGCATATCGATAAACACTTCCGGCCTGATGCGCGGCGCGTCTATCGATGCGCGTTTTGATTCGTTGGCCTGGCTGCCTGGCATACCTAGAATGGCCCAGGTCACAACTGCCAGCGAATCATCATGTCTGCCCTCCCCCAATCCGTTTTAGCGCACGCGCCGGTCGCGATCCGCCGCTTCGATGCGGCGCTCGGCGCCGAGGTGCTCGGCCTGGACCTGCACGCGCCGCTCCCCGACGAAGAATTCGCGCGCATCCACCGTGCCCACCTCGACCACCATGTGCTGGTGTTCCGCGACCAGCACATCACGCCGCAGCAGCAGATCGCCTTCAGCCGCCGCTTCGGCCCACTGCAGATCCATGTGCTGCGCCAGTTCCAGCTGCCCGGCCACGAGGAGATCCTGGTGGTCTCAAACATCAAGGAAAACGGCAAGCCGATCGGCCTTGGCGACGCCGGGCGCATGTGGCACTCCGACCTGTCGTACAAGGCGCTGCCGAGCCTGGGCTCGATGCTGCATGCGCAGGAGCTGCCGGCCACCGGCGGCGACACGCTGTTCGCCAACATGCACCGGGCCTGGGACGAGCTGCCGCTGGCGCTGCGCCGGGCCGTCGAAGGGCGGCATGCGGAGCACAGCTACCTGGCCAACTACGAAGAGCTGCGGGAGCGCAGCCCCTGGCGCCCGGCGCTGACGCTTGAACAGGTCGCCGAGGTCAAGCCGGTGGCGCACCCGATCGTGCGCACCCACCCGGAAAACGGCCGCAACGCGCTGTTCGTCAGCGAACACTTCACCACCCGCATCCTGGGCATTCCGGAAGACGAGAGCCGCGACCTGCTGGACCAGTTGTTCGCCCATTCGGTGCGCCCCGAATTCATCTACCGCCACCGCTGGCAGCCGCATGACCTGCTGTTCTGGGACAACCGCTCGGTCATGCACCTGGCCACCGGCTGCCCCGACAACCAGCGCCGCAAGCTGTACCGCACCACCATCGAGGGCGATACCCCCTTCTACCTGATCACGAAAGCCTGACCATGACGTCCCGTTCTTCCTTTACACAAGGGCTGCGCCGTGCGCTCGCGCCGGTCCTGCTCGCGGCCTCCCTGCTATCGGCAGCCAGCGCCCACGCCGAGGGCAAGCTGCGCATCGCCGAGCAGTACGGCGTGGTGTACCTGCTGCTGAACGTGGCGCAGGACCAGCACCTGATCGAAAAGCAGGGCAAGGCGCGCGGCGTCGACATCCAGGTCGAGTGGACCAGGCTGTCCGGCGGCGCCAACGTCAACGATGCGCTGCTCTCGGGCGCCATCGACGTGGCCGGCGCCGGCGTCGCGCCCCTGCTCACGGTATGGGACCGCACCCACGGCCGCCAGAACGTCAAGGGCGTGGCATCGCTCGGCAGTTTTCCCTACCTCCTGGTCAGCAACAACCCGGCGGTGCGCACGCTGGCGGATTTCACGGACAAGGACCGCATTGCCCTGCCGGCGGTCACGGTGTCGGTGCAGGCGCGCATCCTGCAGCTGGCCGTCGCAAAACAGTGGGGCGAGAAGGAATTCAACCGGCTCGACCGCCTGACCCAGGCGCTGCCGCACCCGGACGCCGCCGCCTCGGTCATCGCCGGCAAGACCGAAATCACCAGCCACTTCGCCTCGCCACCGTTCCAGGACCAGGAGCTGGCGCAGAACCGCAGCGCGCACGTGGTGCTGAACTCATACGACGTGCTGGGCGGCCCCAGCTCGGCCACGGTGCTGTACGCGACCGAGAAGTTCCGCGCCGAGAACCCGAAGACCTACGCCGCGTTTGTCGCGGCACTGGCCGAGGCGGCGGCGTTCATCCGCGCCAATCCCGAGGCCGCAGCCGATGCCTACCTGCGCGTCAACAAGGGCGGCATCGACCGCGCGCTGCTGGTGAAGACCATCAAGGACCCGCAGGTCCAGTTCACCGTGGTCCCGCAAAACACCTTCACGCTGGCGCAGTTCCTGTACCGGATCGGGGCAATCAAGCACCAGCCGCGCAGCTGGCGCGACTACTTCTTCGACGATGCCGCCACCGCCAACGGCAGCTGACAAGGATCACACAACATGAACGTGCAAGCCCTGCAGGTCTCGCAACCGCTGCTGCGCGCACGCGGCCTGACGCTGCAATACAACGCCGCCGGGCGCACCGTGCGCGCCACCCACCGCGTCAGCTTCGACGTGCACCGCGCCGACCGTTTCGTCCTGCTCGGGCCTTCCGGCTGCGGCAAGTCGACGCTGCTCAAGGCTGTGGGTGGCTTCGTGGCGCCGGCCGAAGGCAGCATCAGCCTGGACGGCAAGCCGGTACTGGGCCCCGGTCCTGATCGCATTGCCGTGTTCCAGGAATTCGACCAGCTGCCGCAATGGAAAACGGTGGAGCAAAACGTGATGTTCCCGCTGCTGGCCAGCGGCCGCGCGAGCCGCGCCCAGGCCAAGGCCGCGGCCAGCTACTGGCTGCACAAGGTCGGGCTGGCGCATTGTGCCGACGCCTATCCGCACACGCTCTCGGGCGGCATGAAACAGCGCGTCGCGATTGCACGGGCGCTGGCGATGCAGCCGGAAGTGCTGCTGATGGACGAACCGTTCGCGGCGCTCGACGCGCTCACGCGGCGCCGCATGCAGGAGCTGCTGGCCGCGTTGTGGGACGAGGTGCGCTTCACCCTGCTGTTCGTCACCCATTCAATCGAAGAGGCGCTGGTGGTGGGCAACCGGGTGCTGCTGCTGTCGCCGCACCCGGGACAGGTGCGCGCCGAGATCAACAGCCACCAGTTCGACCTGGACAGCGCCGGCGCCGAGTTCCAGGCAGCCGTGCGGCGCGTGCATGGCCTGCTGTTCGGGGCCCAGGAAGCACACGCTGCCGCGCATGATGCCGCGATCGGGGGCGTACGATGAACGCGCCGCTGTCCCCGCCGATCCGGCCTGAATACGAGCGCGTGCCGGACGCCGCGCCACCGCACGCCGCACCTGCATCCCCGCTACTGCGCGCGGCCCATGTGACGGTGGCGCGCCGGCTGCTGATTTTGGCGGCGCTGGCCGTGCTGTGGGAGGCTGCCGCGCGCTGGCAGGGCAACGAGCTGATGCTGCCCGGCTTCGTCGCCACCGCCAGGGCGCTGGCATCCGGCATTGCTTCGGGCGAGCTCGCCGGCAACCTGGCCGCCTCGCTGGGCATACTGTTGCAAGGCTACCTGATCGGGGCCGCCTGCGCGCTGGCCTTGAGCGCGCTGGCGGCGACCACGCGGCTGGGCCAGGAGCTGCTGGACACCTTGAATTCGATGCTCAGCCCGTTGCCCGCGATCGCCCTGCTCCCGCTTGCGCTCCTGTGGTTCGGACTGGGCAAGGCCAGCCTGCTGTTCGTGCTGGTCCATTCGGTGCTGTGGCCGCTGGCCCTGAACACCTACGCCGGCTTTCGCGCGGTGCCCGAGACGCTGCGCATGGCCGGACGCCAGTACGGCCTGCGCGGCTTGGCGCTGGTGTGGCAGGTGCTGGTGCCGGCCGCGCTGCCGTCGATCCTGTCCGGCCTGAAGATCGGCTGGGCGTTTGCCTGGCGCACGCTGATCGCCGCCGAGCTTGTCTTCGGCAGCACGTCTGGCGAGCGCGGGCTGGGCTGGTACATCTTTCAGAACCGCAACGAGCTCTACACCGACAAGGTGTTTGCCGGGCTCGCGGTGGTCGTCATCGTCGGCCTGGTGGTTGAAAACCTCGTGTTCGGCACCATTGAAAGACTGACGGTGCGGCGCTGGGGCATGCAGCGGTAAGGAGACGAGATGGGTTCGCAGTTGCAGGATTTTCGCGTGCTGGTCGCGCCGGGGCTCAATGGCAGCGGCGCGGGCCACTGGCAGACGCGCTGGCAAACGCTGCATCCCTGGTTCGAGCGGATCGGGCAACGAGACTGGGACTGCCCGGACCTGGCTGCCTGGTCGGCGCAGGTGGCCGATGCCTTGCAGCGCTCGGCGCGGCCAACGATCGTGGTCGCCCACAGTTTCGGCTGCCTTGCAACCGTGCACCGCATTGCGGCCGGCGTTCCCCAGCTGGCGGGCGCGCTGCTGGTCGCGCCGGCGGACCCGGCCAAGTTCGGCCTGCAGCGCGCGCTTGCGCTCGGCCCGCTGCCGGTGCCGTCGGTGGTGGTCGGCAGCGAAAATGACCCGTGGTTGTCGGCCGGCGGCGCGCGCGACTGGGCCCAGCAATGGGGAAGCGAATTCGTCAACGCTGGCGCCCTTGGGCACATCAACGCCGAATCGAAGCTGGGCGACTGGCCGTTCGGGCTGGCCCTGCTCGAGATGCTCGCGGCGCGCGTCGCGCACGAGCGCTAGCGATCGCGCCCGTTGCCGTGCGCGATCGCCTTGAAGCCTCAACCGGTGAGGCTTACGCTTTCGCCAGCTTCACCTGGCTCACGTCCGCGGTCAGGTAGCCGACCGCCGCGCCGAACTTGTCCTTGTAGTTCGCGCGCACCAGCGGGTCGAGCGTTGCCTTGACGCCGGCGTGGGCCGAGCCCCAGTCGCCCGGGTGCTGGAAATTGCTCATGATGTAGGTCCAGCCGTTCAGCTCATCGACTGCATGCAGGCCGGTCGATTCGCCGCCGGCCGGCACCGACATCAGGCGGGTCAGCACCTTCGTGTCGACGTTGTAGGCCCACAGGAAGCTGGTCACGTGCTGGCTGCTGTCCTCGCCGATGAACAGGGTACGCATCTTTTCCGAGAACTTCAGGTTGTCCGGCTGTGCGATGCGCTCCGGGTTGGCGGTGTTGCCCAGCGCGTCCGCTGCAGCCAGGTCCTCGCCCACCAGGAGCGCCTTGGTATCGGCCGGCATCCACTCGCTGTTGATCGCGCCGCCGTCCGTATCCGTCTGCCCGCCTTTCAGGCTCAAGGCCATCACCGCGCCCGCATCGAGCATCTTGGGAATCGAGATGCCGTTGCCCGGCACATTCAGCGCGTGCCCGGCGACCATCGAGGTCACGCAGTTCTGCAGCGCCGAGTAAGCCACCTTGCCCTTGATGTTGACAGTCGTGCCTTCCATCTTGGTGAAGCCCATCGACGCGCCCACGAATGCGGCGTAGCGGTGCGTTTCGAGGAAGGCGGCGGCCTTTTCCATGCCGGCGTTGATCTTGATCCACTCGACCTTGCCGTTGACGACGATCTTCTTGTAGGCAGGGTCCTGCGGGTCGGCCGTCTTCAGCGACATGATGTCGGTCGGCTTGAGCGAGTTGGCCAGCGCGCGGATCTCGTCGCTGGTGGCCGAGCCGAGCTTGATCCAGGTGAGCGGCGCTGCCGGCGCTGCCGGGTCGAGCGAAAAGCCGGCGCCGACCTTGGCCACGTACAGCGTGCCCGAGGACAGGTCCTTCTCGCGGTCCGCCACGAACACGAAGTAGCCGCTGTTGGTGGCGTCGTCGCCCATGAACACGGTGCGGTTGTCCGGCATCACCTGCACCAGCTCGTGCGAGATGCGGCCCAGGCAGTAGTGCTTCTTGATCGAGCCGGTGCCGTCCGGGTTGACCGTCACTTCCGGCAGGTGGCCGTAGTTGTAGGCCTTGGCCGCGGTCTCGCTACCGTACAGGTTCTTGCTGAATGCCTTGAACTGGGCGTCGGTATCGGCGGTGAATGCGTTCGGCTCGTATTCCTCGCTCGAAAGGTGCGTACCCCACGGCGACAGGCTGGCGCCGCAGGTGATCCACAGGCCGTTGGCGCCCGAGGTGTCCACGTTGTAGTACTTCACCAGCGAGAGCTTGCCGGTGGTGCGGTCCTGATCCAGCGTCAGGATCGCGATCGGCGACGGCAGGCGGCCGTACATGCCGGTCACGCCGTCCTGGGCCCAGGTGGTGTACTCGAACTGCACCACCGCGAACACGGTATTGCCCTTCACGCCGGGCACCGTCGCATTCGGGACGGAGAGCAGCGAGGTGCCGTCCGGCGAATCGGAGAAGAACTGGCGCTCCTTGCCGGCCACCGTGGTGTCCATGATCGGCTTGTTGTTGATGTCATAGTAGCCGCCGGCCAGGATCTTGCCGCCCTTGCCGTCCGCGACCATGTCGCCCGTGATGAAGAAGGGCTGGTAGGACAGCTTGAAATCGATCTTGCTGCTGTCGCTGAAGCTGACCGTCATGGTCGAGGCCACGTTGGTGGTGGCCATGGCAGCCGCGTTGGCGAGCGTCGGCGCGGGGGTGGCGCTGAAGGTGACGCTGGCCAGGTTGACGGGCGCGGGCGGCGTGGCGTCGGCAACCGGGCCATTGTCGCTGCCGCAGCCGGCGAGCAACGCGCCGGCGCCAAACGAAGTGAACGGCAGCATTGGGGCTGCCCCGAACAGGCGCATAATGCGGCGGCGGGACAGGTCGTGGTCTTGGGTCATTCTGTGGCTCCTTGGTCGTAGAGACGGTAGCGGCGCTCTGCCGCGGATGGCCAAGAATGTAGCGAACGGCTGTGTCAGTTTGATGACAATCCTGCAAGGCGGCGCATCAGATCGAAAAATTGCGGCGCCGCGTGTCGATTTCATGCTTCCCCGTTCGACAAGGTATTTTCACCCCTGAAAAGGAATCACCATGAACAAGCAGATTTTCGTGAACCTGCCGGTCAAGGACCTGGAGAAGTCAAAAGCCTTCTTCTCCGCGCTGGGCTATACGTTCAACCCGCAGTTCACCAACGAGCATGGCGCAGCCATGGTGATTTCGGAGAACAGCATTCTCGCGATGCTGCTGACCGAGGACTTCTTCAAGACCCTGACCAGGAAGGCCATCATCAACGCGCACGAGCAAACCGAAGCGCTGCTCTGCCTGAGCTGCGAGAGCCAGCAGGAGGTGGACGAGCTGGTGGCCAGGGCCATCGCCAACGGCGGCAAGGCCCCGCACCCGCCGGAGGACTATGGCTTCATGTACAGCTATGGGTTCGAAGACCTCGATGGGCACAACTGGGGGCTGGTGTACATGAAAGACAGCCCGGCCTGACGCTGGCGCCGGGGTGCAGGCGCGGCGAGAATGCCGCGGCCGATTGCGGCATTCTCCTTGCGCGCTACGAGGAACTAAACAGCGCGCTGGCGTGCCCCTTGAACCTCCACCGTCCAGTACACGCCGTAGCGGTCAGTAACAGCGCCGAAGGAATCAGCCCAAGCCGTCTCGCGCAATGGGACACGGATGGAACCGCCCGCACCCAGAGCGTGCAGGATGCGCGCGGCCTCGTGCTGATTTGCCAGGTGGAGCGCAAGCGAAACGCCCTGGAAAGCAGGCACGCCGCCATGATGGCCTTCGGACAGGTACACCACGGTGTCGCCAATGCGCAGCCCGGCGCGGATGATCTTGCCGGGACTTCCGGGCGGCAGATATTCCGGCTGCGCGCCGCCGGCCGTCAGCTGGAACAGCACCTCGGCGCCAAGGTGCTCACGGTAGAACGAAATCGCTTCGGCGCACAGGCCGGGAAAATACAGGGTAGGTATGACTTGCATGGTAGTCGTTTGCTCGATCGATGACATGTGGATGATCCACCGAGCGACGCCCATGCGATCGCCACGTCGAAAGCAAGGCCCTCGTTTCACCCGGCAGGATTGAATTGCACACGGCGGCCTCCTTTCTTCATGTTGAACTTCGTGTCATTGTATCCCAGCAGGACGCGGCTTTCGTCCAGCGGCTCGCACTGTTTAGACGACAGTGACGGCGGTCTTGTGACAGGATGGCCACGCATTATTTTTCCCCGGACCTGTCACACGCGCAGCACATCACCCGTCTAGAGAGACATGGACACCGCAACCGACACCTTTCACCACCTGCGCCCGCGCCTGTTCGGGATCGCCTACCGCATGCTCGGCCTGCGCACGGAAGCCGAGGACATCGTCCAGGAAGCCTGGCTGCGCTGGCACATGCGCGGGGCGCAAGACGCCCACACCCCGGAGGCCTGGCTGGTCACGGTCGTCACGCGGCTGTCGATCGACCGCCTGCGTGGCGTGATGACCGAGCGCGAGCGTTACGTTGGCCCCTGGCTACCCGAGCCGCTGCTCGAATCGCAGGCGGCTTCTCCGGCCGAGGCGGTGGAACTGGCAAGCGACATCTCGACCGCCTTCCTGCTGATGCTCGAACGCCTTGGCCCGGAAGAACGGGCGGTATTCCTGCTGCACCAGGTATTCGACGTGGACTACGCCGAGGTGGCTGCCATGGTGGGCAAGACCGAGGCCGCGTGCCGCAAGATCCTGCAGCGTGCGCGCGAGCGGGTGCGCGCGGCGCGGCCACGCTTTACGGTCGAGCGCGAAGCGCACCTGGAACTGCTGGGACGATTCATCGAGGCGGCACGCTCGCACGACCCGCAGCAGGTGCTGGCCCTGCTCACCGACGACGCCACCTATACCGGCGACGGCGGCGGCAAGGTCAGGGCCACGGTGCGCGTCGTGGCAGGCGCGGCACGCGTGGCGCGCCTGGTGGCCGGCATCGAGCGCAAGTGGACCGAACGAGGACGCCACGAGATCATCATGGTCAACGGCGAACCGGGCTTGCTGACCTGGCGCGACGGCGTTCCGGATTCGGTCAGTTCATTCGAGCTGCGCGATGGCCGCATCGCTGCGATCTATATGGTGCGCAATCCGGACAAGCTTGGTTCGCTGGGCGGCCGTGCACCGAGCACAGGACCGATTAATGCCAGGGTGATCCAAGAATGATGGTGCAGAGATTGCCGCGCCTGAAGGCAGGATCCTTCGCTGCGAGAAAATCGTCATTGAACGTGCCGAAGGTGCTGGCAGGCCGATGTTTTAGCCCGTCATAAAACGTGTCGATCACGTCCCGTGCGAAATCATGGCCGCGGGGACAGGCGGTAAGAACGGCCGCGCGCTCCTCCTCCGTAAAATCTTCGTATCCCCGTCCAGTCATGTCCATTCCCGCGCCCGCTTGCACCAGGCGGATCTCGGGATGCATGTGTTCGGGAATGCCGGGAGTCGTATGCAGCGCAATGGCCAGCCACACCTTCTCCACGTCGGCGGCCGCGATTCCGCGCCCACGCAAGAAATCACGCGCCGCGTTCGCGCCGTCCACCTCGAAGCGGAGCTGGCTCTCGTGGTAACGAGGCGTGATGCCGATATCGTGGAACATGGCGGCGGCGTACAGCAGCTCAGGGTCAAACTTCAGGCCCATGCGTTGCCCGATCATCGCGCCCCAATAGAAGACGCGCCGCGAGTGCTGGAACAGCATGTCGCTTTCGGTGTCACACACGAGCTGGGTAATGTCGCGCGCGATGCTACTGTCCGGCACCTTCACGCCCAACATCTCAGGGTTGCTCATCGCATCACCGCCGCTCATGGCTGGCCACCGCTGCCGGGACTGCCCGGAAGCTGATCGCCATCCGGTTATAGGCATTCATCAGGCCAATCGCAATCGTAAGATCAGCCAACTGTTGTTGACCGAACACTGCGGCGGCCGCGCGATAGTCTTCGTCCGGAACACCCGTTTCTGCGACCAGGGTCACGGTCTCCGCCCAGGCAAGTGCCGCGCGTTCCGTTGCATCGAACAATGATCCGCCCTCGCGCCAGCCAGGAACGAGGACCAGCTTCTCGAGCGCGAGGCCCTCCTTCAAGAGGTCACGCGAGTGCATGTCGATGCAGTAGGCGCAGCCGTTAATCTGCGAAACGCGAAGATAGACCAGGTCGATCAGCAACTTCGGCAGTCCGCTTTGCAGGATGTGGCCGTAGACCCCGCCCATTGCCTTCATGCCGGCCGGTGTGGCCGCGTTGTAATCCATGCGCTGCGTCATTCGATATCTCCTTTCGGTGAGCGGCCATCGCTCCATGCGATCGTGCCGGCTCGGGTTTGGTTCACGCGGTTGATTCCGCAGGCCACAGCTTGCGCCCGTGCGTGGCCCAAAAACAGTGCCAAGATTTGCGCGTTTCGATGTACCATGAACGATGACTTCCCTTTCCATCGGTCTGGACCGCTCCAAGAAGACACCCCTGGCGACGCAGATCTACACTGCAGTGCGCGAGGCCATTGAATCAGGGAAGTTGGCGGCCAATGCAAAGCTGCCTTCCTGGCGCGACCTGGCCGCGCAACTGGGCGTCTCGCGTGGCACGGTGCGCATCGCCTATGAACGACTTATCGATGAGCAGCTGGCCGTAGGCTTGGGCGCGGCCGGCACGCGCGTGGCGCAGCGCCCGTCGCTGTCCAGTGCATCGGAATGGACACCGCGGCCATCAACGATGCTCGATCTCTTCCGCGACTTTGGCAAGCCGCCGCTGCCGTTCCAGATGGGCGTGCCCGCCCAGGATGCGTTTCCCTATAAGCTGTGGTCGCGCATCGTTACCCGCGAGGCCCGCCGCACTGCGCTGGCGGCGGTCAGCTACCCGGATCCCCGTGGCGAGCCCGATTTACGACGCGAAATCGCGGCCTATTTGGCCATTGCCCGTGGCATTCGATGCAGCCCGTCGCAGGTGCTGGTCACAGCCGGCTTTTCGGGAGCGCTCGGGCTGGCGATCCGCGGCCTCGGACTGGAAGGCAAGAAGGCCTGGGTCGAGGATCCCGGGTTCCCACTGACGCGCACCGCGCTGACATTGGCAGGGATGGCCACCGCGTCGGTCCCTGTGGACGATCAAGGACTGGATATCGCGGCCGGCATTGGTATCGCGGCCGATGCGGCCCTGGCTGTCGTCACCCCGGGCCAACAGGCGCCGCTTGGCGTCACGATGTCGCTGGCCCGCCGGCTGGCATTGCTTGAATGGGCCCGCCGCAACGACGCCTGGATCGTCGAGGACGATTATTTGAGTGAGCTGCAGTTGGAAGGTCGGGCCGCCCCGGCCCTGGCGTCGCTCGACGACGGGCAAGTGCTTCACTGCGGCACATTCAGCAAGACGATCAGCCCGGCCTTGCGCCTGGGCTTCCTGGTCGTGCCGCCGGACATGGTGGCCCGCTTCGGCGACCTGGCAGCCTGCCTGGCGCCGGCGCCGGCCGCGACCATCCAATGCGCCGTCGCCAGTTTTCTGCGTGACAGGCATTACCTTCGCCATCTGCGCCGCATGAAGCGGCTGTATGCCGCGCGCCGGCAGGCGCTGGTGCGCTGTTTGCGCGAGGTGGCCGCGGATGTGCTCGATGTGCAGGCGACGGCGGGCATGGCGGTGCTGGCACGGCTACGCACTCCCGTGTCGGACGTGGACCTTGCGCTGCGTGCACTGTCGTTCGGCCTTGCGCCAACACCGTTGTCCCCCTGGTATGCGCACGCCCCACAACCACGCGGTTTGCTGCTGGGCGTGACCAATGTGGACGAACGCCGCCTGGTTGTGGACTGCCAGCGGTTGGCCGAACTGGCGCGACAGGGCTGAACCTGCTGCTACACGCCGCCGTGCGTGTTATTGCTGTCGTCCGGTGACGCCGCGCACTGCAGACCGTCGCCACGCCCGCACCATGCCAGCGTGGCGACCACCAGTGTCTGGACGCCCGTTTCCAAGGTCGGGTGAATTACCGGCGCAAAATATGGGCTGTGATTACTTGGGATCTTGCTGATTTCGCCGGCGGCCTTGGCCTTGGCGTACACCCCGGGGTCGACGCCACCCACGAACCAGAATACCGATGGGACGTGCCACTCCTGTCCAAACGATCCGAAATCTTCGCTTGCTGAAGTGGGTCCCGTTACGTGAACGCGGTCTGGCGAGAAATAGGCACGGAAGGCCTCGACGATGCGCTTGCTCGCATCGGCATCGTTGGAGCCCATCGGATAGCTGTCCAATGGGGTTATTTCCGGCGGCTTGGGCGCGCCGGATGCTGCCGCCTCGGCATTGACGATCCGTTCAATGGCCCCCAGTACACGCTTGCGCACGTTCTCGTCGTATGTTCGGACGTTCAGCTTGAGGATCGCTTCGTCCGGAATCACATTTTCCTTGGTCCCGGCCTGGAGTGCGCCGATCGTGACCACCGCCGCTTCGTTGGGGGAAAGTTCGCGTGACACGATGGTTTGCAGACGCAGCACCGTTGCGGCAGCCATCACCACCGGATCGATGCTCGACTGTGGCATGGAGCCGTGGGCGCCCCGTCCGAACAGGCGGATCTGCAGGCTGTCGGCAGCGGAGGTGATGGTGCCGGTCCGGCCGCCGATATCCCCTGCGCAGCCAACCATGACGTGCTGGCCAAGCACGACATCCGGCTTCGGAAACCGGGCAAACAAGCCGTCGTCGATCATCGCCCGCGCGCCTTCCGCCGTCTCCTCGCCCGGCTGGAACACTGCCAATAATGTCCCGCTCCAGGCATGGCGTGCCTGGGCCAGCACAGCGATTGCGCCCGCCAGCCAGGCCACATGCATGTCGTGTCCACAGGCATGCATCACGGGAACCGTTGCGCCATCGCGGTCCTGCGCGGTGATCGTGCTGGCATACGGCAAGCCCGTCATTTCGCGGACCGGGAGCGCATCCATGTCGGCACGTAGCATCACGGTCGGGCCCGGGCCGTTGCGTAGCAAACCGACCACGCCGGTCTTGCCCACCCCGGTCGTGACGTCAAAGCCCGCGGCGCGCAGGCGATCCGCCGCCAGCGCCGCCGTCCTCGCTTCCTGCATCGACAATTCCGGATGAGCGTGCACATCGGTGTAGAGCGCCTCAAGTGCAGGAAGCAGGCCCTTGAGAGGTGAAAGGACGCCGTCGATGGCTTGCGTATGCTGGATATTCATCACGCCTCCCGATCACGGAGATGCGATCCAGTATAGCCCTTGCCGCCGGCGTGCCCGATTACAAAGGTACTAGCGCCCGCGCGGTACCCGCGGCAACTGCCACTTGCGCCGAAGGGCGAGCATGCGAATCGCGAAACAGAGGAAGGCGCCGACCAGCGCGACTGCCGTGGTCGGCAACGACAACAAGTAGCCCACCACCACGACCATGGCGCCAGCCAGCGCGGCCACGGCGTAGATCTCGGCTCGCAACACGGCGGGCACTTCATTGAGCAGCACGTCGCGCACGATACCGCCGCCGATGCCGGTGACCATCCCGAGGACGGCAGCCATCACGGGGTTGAGGTCGAACGCCAGTGCCTTTTGTGTGCCGGCAACTGCGAACAGGGCCAGGCCCGCGGCATCGAACACAAGGACGGAATCATGCACTTTCTCGATTGCGGCATGCCAAAAGAAGGTCATGGTGCCGGCGAACAGGGCCACCACGAGGTACCGCCAGTCGCTGATGGCAGCAGGCGGCGTGGCGCCAATCAACAGGTCGCGCGCGATCCCTCCGGAACTGGCCGCAGCAAAGGACAGGACGACGATCCCGAAGAAATCGAGCCCGCGTTTGACACCCGCCAGCGCGCCACTGAGCGCAAACACAAACGTGCCTCCCAGGTCCAGCACGAAAACCAGCGTCTTCAGGGCACCGGCGGAGGCAATCATCCATTGGTTCAACACGTACGTTCCTTCAGAATCGA
Organism: Massilia agilis; assembly: GCF_024756255.1. Classification (GTDB taxonomy): domain Bacteria; phylum Pseudomonadota; class Gammaproteobacteria; order Burkholderiales; family Burkholderiaceae_D; genus Telluria; species Telluria agilis. Next base: position 543,010 of record NZ_JANUHB010000001.1, read on the forward strand.
CATCGCATGCAGTATAGCCAACTATGGCAGCTTCCTTAGAGAAGGCCGAAGCTGGGGTGCAGTGGACGCGTGGCGGGAATTCGGGGGGCACAGTGAGGTGCACCTCACCGTTCGCGCGGTGTGCCCCCAAAACGAAACGGGCCCCACTCGGGGCCCGTTCTGATTCTGGAGGCGAGGACGGGAATCGAACCCGTCTAGACGGCTTTGCAGGGCGTTGCAGCCCTTTAAAATCAATCACTTGCGATAGCACCTCAGTTAACACCTCACGAGCTCGCTCAAATAACCACATGAGCTCGCGCAAAACGGGCGGTTCACGGAAGCTGCAGGCGGTAGCCAACACCCGTTTCCGTGATCATGAAACGGGGCTGCGCCGGGTCGTCTTCCAGCTTGTGGCGCAGGTGCCCCATGTAGATGCGCAGATAGTGCGCGTGCTCGGACTGGTTCGGACCCCAGACCGCGCGTAGCAGCTGGGGTGTGGTCAGGACCTTGCCTGCATTACCGACGAGGACTGCGAGCAGCCGGTGTTCTGTCGGGGTCAGCCGCACCACCACACCCGCCTTGGTGACGCGGCGATTCTGCAAGTCGACGGTCACGTCGCCAAAGCTGATGCGGCCGGCATCGTCGGCCGCGGGCGAGCGCTGGCGCCGCTGCGATGCCCGCACACGCGCCAGCAGCTCGCCCACCCCGAACGGTTTGGTGAGATAGTCGTCGGCGCCCGCATCGAGCGCACGGATCTTTTCTACTTCGTTGACGCGGGCCGACAGCACGATGACCGGAACCGCCGACCACCTGCGCAGTTCGGCGATGAAGTCGACGCCGTCGCCATCGGGCAGACCGAGGTCGAGGATGACCAGGTCTGGCTTTCGGGTGCCGGCGTCCATCAGGCCGCGCCGGTAGCCGTCCGCTTCGTGCACGTGCCACCCCTCGTGCTCCAGCGCACCCCGGACAAAACGGCGGATATGCGGTTCATCCTCCACCAGCAGCGTTACACTCGCAAGATCAGTCACGCTCTTCCTCGCGCTCTTCCTCGTTTTCCAACTCGTCATCCAGTGCCGGCATGGCAGGCGGCATCCCCAGCGGAAGCGTGAACAGGAACGCCGCCCCGCCCTCCGGACGCGCGCTGGCCCCGATCGTACCGCCATGGGCCTCCACGATCGCTCGGCAAATGGCCAGGCCCAGACCTACGCCCGGCTTGGCCGACTCACGCTCGCCCCGCGTGAACTTCTCGAAAATTGCCTCTTCCTGCCCAGGCGGCAGGCCGGGCCCGTTATCTTCCACGAGGATGTTCAGCCACACCCCGTGCAGTTGAGCCGACAGCGTCAACGTACTGCCCGGCGGCGTATATTTTCCCGCATTCTCCAGCAAGTTGCAGAGCACGCGCTCGATCAGCACGGCGTCGAACCGCACCAGCGGCAGGTCGGCCGGCACACGCGTGACGACCTGATGCCCGGACAGCGCAAAGCGGCAGGCGCGCAGCGCGCTCCCGACCACCTCTTCGATCGGCTGCCACTGCAGGTTCAGCTTCACTTCGCCGCTCTGGATACGCGCCATGTCGAGCAGGTTCGAGACCATCGTACTCATGCGCGTCGCCTCGTCGCGCAGCGCCTGCGTCATCTGGCGCTGCTGCTCCGACAACGAGGGCGCGGACACTGCGAGCGATTCGGCCAGCGCCACCAGCGACGTCAACGGCGTGCGCAAATCGTGCGAGAGCGCCGCCAGCAGCGAGTTGCGCAGCCGCTCGGACTCGATCCGGATGAGCGCGTCCTGCGCGACGTCGATGTAGTGCACGCGTTCGAGCGCGATGGCGGCCAGCGCGCCAAATGTGTCGAGCTGGCGCCGCAGCTCCGGCACCAGCAGCCAGCGCGGTTCGTCCGATTCGAGGGCCAGCACGCCGCGCGTGCGCATGGGCGCGATCAACGGCAGGTAGAACACGCCGCTGGCCGGCAAGGTGTCAGTTCCCATGCCGGCGTTGGTCGCATGGTCATAGGCCCACTGTGCGATCCCGAGATCGACCGCGACAGCAACGTCCTCGGCGGACGCGAGCTGCAAGCGGCCCTCGGCGTCCGGCAGCAGCAATACTGTGCGGGCGCCGAACGAAGACTGGATTGTCTCGCGTGTCGCTTCATGGATCTGCTCCGTCTGCAGGACACCGGACAGCGCGCGCGCAAACTCGTACAAGGCGCGCACACGTGCCTCACGCTGGGACGCGACCCGTGCCTGGAAGCGCAGGCCGGCCGTCAGGTGGCCCGTGATGAGGCCCACGGCGAGCATGACGGTGAAGGTGACCAGGTATTGGAAGTCCGAGATCGCGAAGGTGAAGCGCGGCTGGACGAAGAAAAAATCGAAGCACGCCACGCCGACACAAGTCGCGGTGACCGACGGGCCGCGGCCCCAGCGCACGGCCACCAGCAGCACCACGAGCAGGAACAGCATGGCGATGTTAGCCAGGTCGAGATAAGCGATCGTGGGAGTGGCGGCCAGCGCCATGCCGAGGGCTGCCAGCGCCGCCCACAGGTGATCAAGCTTGCGCTGGTGGCTGCCGATGACTGCCAGCCGCCGGGGCGGGGCAACGGCGGCACCACTGTCGTTTGATTCCGCGACCTCAATCAGGTCGATGTCCGGCGCAAGGCGCGCGAAACTGCGGCTTCGCGCCTGGCGCCACGGCCACGCGCGGGGATCACGCCCGATGGCGATCTTCGACAGGTTGTGGCTGCGCGCATACTCGACTGCGGCTACGGCGAATTCGGCGCCGGGCAGGACGGCCGTGATGGCGCCGAGCTCTTGCGCCAGCTTGAGCGCCTTCAAGGTCGCTTCCCGCGCAGCCGCCGGCAGACGCTGCAAGGCCGGGGTTTCAACATACACGGCGTGCCAGTCCGCGCCCAGTTGCCCGGCCAGCCGCGCCGCGCTGCGCACGACGCGCTCGGCGTCGGCTCCCGGGCCGATACAGGCCAGCAGCGCGCAGCCCGTCTTCCAGACCGTATCGATCGACTTTTCGACCCGGTACGCGCGCACGTCGTCCTCGATGCGGTCGGCGGTGCGGCGCAGCGCCAGTTCGCGCAGCGCGATCAGGTTCCCCTTGCGGAAGAAGTTCAGGGTGGCGCGCTCGGCCTGTGGGGCCTGGTACACCTTCCCCATCTTCAGCCGTGCCAGCAGTTCGTCGGCCGGCAGGTCCACCAGCACGACCTCGTTGGCGGCGTCGAACACGGTGTCAGGCACGGTCTCGGACACGCGCACGCCGGTGATGCCGCCGACCACGTCGTTCAGGCTTTCGAGGTGCTGCACGTTCACCGTCGTGAACACGTCGATGCCGGCGTCGAGCAGCTCTTCGATGTCCTGCCATCGCTTCGGGTGGCGCGACCCCGGCACATTGGAATGGGCCAGTTCGTCGACCAGCACCAGTTCCGGATGGCGCTGCAGCGCGGTGTCGATGTCGAACTCGGTCAAGGCCTTGCCCCGGTAGTCGACGGTTTTGCGCGGCAGGACCTCGAGCCCCTTGAGCAAGGATTCGGTCTCGGCACGGCCATGGGTTTCGACCACGCCGACCAACACGGTACGGCCGGCGGCCTGGAGTTCGCGCGCCGCCAGCAGCATGGCGTAGGTTTTGCCCACGCCGGCCGACGCGCCAAAATACACGCGCAGCTTGCCGCGCGCGGCCCGGCGCTCCTGCGCCTGCACCTGCGCGAGCCAGGCGTCCGGATCGCGCCGCTGTTCGTCGGTCGGAAGAATCATGCGCTCATCTTACTCCGGCCGCGCAACCTTATGGTCAAGCGCAAGGTTGAGCGCCAGGACGTTAATGCGCGGCTCGCCAAACAGCCCGAGCACGCGGTCCTGGCGCTGCGCGTCAATCAGCGCGCGCACCTGCTGTTCCGGGATGTTGCGGGCCAGTGCCACCCGGTGCACCTGGTATTGCGCGGCCGCCAGGCTGATCTCGGGATCGAGCCCGCTGGCCGAGGCGGTCACCAGGTCGACCGGGACCGGCGCCCGGTTCGCGGGATCGGCCCTCTTCAATGCGGCGACCCGTTCCTTGACGGTGTCGGTGAGCGCTGGGTTGGTCGGCCCAAGGTTCGATCCGCCCGAGCCGGCGGCGTTGTAGGGCATGGGCGCGGTCGCCGACGGCCGGCCCCAGAAGTAGCCCGGTGCGCTGAACGGCTGCCCGATGAGGGTCGATCCCACCGGCTTGCCGCCCACATCGGCCAGGCTGCCTTCGGCCTGGTGGGGGAACGCAACGTGGCTGACGCCGGTGACCACCGCTGGATACAGCAAGCCGCAGAGCACCGTGAGCGCGCCGAACAGGACGGCCGCGGGACGAAGAATGGAAGACATGATGGACTCCTTTCAGACCAGGTTCAATGCCGCCAGCAGCATGTCGATCAGCTTGATGCCGATGAACGGCAGGACGATGCCGCCGACGCCGTAGACCAGCAGGTTGCGGCGCAACAGGGCTGTGGCGCCGATCGCGCGGTAGCGCACTCCGCGCAGCGCCAGCGGAATCAAAAAGACGATGATCAGCGCGTTGAAGATCAGGGCCGACATGATCGCCGAGGCCGGGCTGGCCAGGTGCATGATGTCGAGCGCCTTGAGCTGCGGGTAGGTGCCCACGAAAGCGGCCGGGATGATGGCGAAATACTTGGCCACGTCGTTGGCGATCGAGAACGTGGTCAACGAGCCGCGCGTCATCAGCATCTGCTTGCCGATTTCGACGATCTCTAGCAGCTTGGTCGGGTTCGAATCCAGGTCGACCATGTTGCCTGCCTCCTTGGCGGCCTGCGTGCCCGAGTTCATTGCCACCGCCACGTCAGCCTGGGCCAGCGCCGGTGCGTCGTTGGTCCCGTCGCCGGTCATGGCCACCATGCGCCCTTCGCCCTGGCATTGCCGGATCAGCCTGAGCTTGTCCTCCGGCGTCGCTTCGGCCAGGAAGTCGTCGACACCGGCTTCCGCGGCGATCGCCGCCGCCGTCAGCTTGTTGTCGCCAGTGATCATCACCGTCTTGATGCCCATGCGGCGCAGTTCCGCGAAGCGTTCCTTGATGCCGCCCTTGACGATGTCCTTGAGCTCGACCACGCCCATGACACGGCCGCCGTCGGCGACCACCAGCGGCGTGCTGCCGCGGCGCGACGCGTCCTCGACCAGATGCGTGACCTCGGGCGGGAAAGGCATGCCGTGCGCCTCGACGTGGCGCCGCACGGCGTCCGCCGCGCCCTTGAGGATGGTGCGATCGCCAAGATCGACCCCGCTCATGCGCGTGGTGGCCGAAAACGGCAGGAAGTTGGCATGCTCCAGCTCCCGGCCGCGGATGTTGAAGCGCTGCTTGGCCAGCACCACGATGCTGCGCCCTTCCGGCGTCTCGTCGGCCAGCGACGCGAGCTGCGCCACGTCGGCCAGCTGGCGCTCGGTCACGCCGGGCGCAGGCAGGAAGGCGCCGGCCTGGCGGTTGCCGAGCGTGACGGTGCCGGTCTTGTCCAGGAGGAGCACGTCGACGTCGCCCGCGGCCTCGACCGCGCGGCCGGAGGTCGCGATGACGTTGGCGCGCATCATGCGGCTCATGCCGGCCACGCCGATGGCCGACAGCAGGCCGCCAATGGTCGTCGGGATCAGGCACACCAGCAGCGCGATCAGGGCCGTGATGGTCACCGGTTTGCCGGCCCTTGCCGCCTCGACCGAGAACAGCGAGAACGGCAGCAGCGTCGCCGTCACGACCAGGAACACGATGGTCAGCGCCACCAGAAGGATGGTGAGGGCGATCTCGTTCGGGGTCTTCTTGCGTTTGGCGCCCTCGACCATCGCGATCATGCGGTCCAAGAACGTTTCGCCCGGATCGGTGGTCACGCGCACGACCAGCCAGTCCGACAGCACCCGCGTGCCGCCGGTGACGCTGGAGAAGTCGCCGCCGGACTCGCGGATCACCGGCGCCGATTCGCCCGTGATGGCGCTTTCGTCGACGGAGGCCACGCCTTCGATCACTTCGCCGTCGATCGGGATCACGTCGCCCGCTTCGACCAGGAAGTGGTTGCCCTTGCGCAGGTCGGTCGCCGTGCACGGCAGCCAGCCGGCGCCGTGCCTGGGCGTGGCCAGCTTCTTGGCCATGACGCTTTCCTTCAGGCCGCGCAGCGATGCCGCCTGCGCCTTGCTGCGGCCTTCGGCCAGCGCCTCGGCAAAGTTCGCGAACAGGACGGTGAACCACAGCCAGATCGCGGCGGCCAGGATGAAGCCGGCCGGGGCTTCGCCGGTACCGGACAGCGCCTGCACGTACAGCATGGTGGTGATGATGCTGCCGATGTAGACGACGAACATCACGGGGCTGCGCAGTTGCGTGCGAAAGCCCAGCTTCTTGAAGGCGTCGACCAGCGCCGGCCCGATGAGCTTGGTGTCAAACATCGACAGCCGCTTGCCCGGCGGCAGGGGAAGCGATGGCAGTTCCGCCGTGGTCACTTGAGTTTGAGACATGATGAGTACTCCGGTCCGTTTTATTCGTTTCTAGCGTGCGTAAAGCTGCAGATGCTCCACGACGGGGCCCAGCGCCAGCGCCGGCACATAATTGAGCACGCCTACCAGCACCACCACGCCGATCAGCAGGAACACGAATATCGGGCCGTGCGTCGGCATGGTGCCGGCGGTGACCTGCAGGCGCTGCTTGGCGGCGAGCGAACCGGCGATCGCCAGCACCGGCACGATCACGCCGAAACGTCCGAACCACATGGCGATGGCCAGCATCCAGTTATAGAACGGCGTGTTGGCCGACAGGCCGGCGAACGCGCTGCCGTTGTTGTTGGCGGTGGAGCTGAAGGCGTACAGGATTTCGGAAAAGCCGTGCGCGCCCGGGTTGGCGATGCCGGCCTTGCCGGCGCTGGCCATGACGGCGATCGCGGTGCCGGCCAGCACCAGCACCGGCGTGACCAGGATGGCGATGGACGTCATCTTCATCTCGTACGACTGGATCTTCTTGCCCAGGTATTCCGGGGTGCGGCCGATCATCAGGCCGGCGATGAACACCGCCATGATCGCGAACACCAGCATGCCGTACAGGCCGGAGCCGACGCCGCCAAAGATCACTTCGCCGAACTGGATCAAGAGCAGCGGCGCGCCGCCGCCCAGCGGGGTGAACGAATCGTGCATGCCATTGACGGCGCCGCAGGACGCCGCGGTCGTAACCGCCGCGAACAGGCTCGATGCGCTGATGCCGAAGCGCGTTTCCTTGCCTTCCATGTTGCCGCCCGATTGCAGCGCGCTCATGTGCTGGTCCACGCCCATCGCCTGCAACGCCGGATGGGCTTGCTGCTCCGCGTACAGGGCGCCGGCCGCCATGACGACGAACAGCGCGGTCATCGCGGCCAGGATCGCCCAGCCCTGTCGCCGGTCACCCACCATACGGCCAAATGCGAAGCAGAGCCCGGCCGGGATCAGGAAGATGGCCAGCATCTGGCCGAAATTCGACAGCGGGGTCGGATTTTCGTACGGGTGCGCCGAATTGGCGTTGAAGAAACCGCCGCCATTGGTGCCCAGCATCTTGATGGCTTCCTGCGACGCGACCGGTCCCATGGCGATGGTCTGGGTTGTGGCGGTCACCGTCTCGGTCACGGGCTGGCCCTGCGCGTCCTTGAGCGGCTGGCCATCCGGACCGTTTTTCGGTTGGGTGTAGGTGACCGGCTCGACCAGCTGCACCTCCTTGTAGGCCGAAAAGTTCTGGATCGCGCCCTGCCCCGTCAGGAACACCGCGAACAGGACCGACAGCGGCACCAGCACGTAGGCGGTGATGCGGGTGAGGTCGACCCAGAAGTTGCCGATCGACTTGGCCGACCGCGCGGAGAAGCCGCGGACCAGTGCAAACACCACGGCAATGCCGGTGGCGGCGGAAAAGAAGTTCTGGCAGGTGAGCCCGAGCATCTGCGACAGGTAGCTCATGGTTTGCTCGCCGCTGTAGCCTTGCCAGTTGGTGTTGGTGACGAAGCTCACCGCCGTGTTGAAGGACGAGTCGGGGCTGACGTTGGCCAGGCCCTGCGGATTCAGCGGTAGCCATTGCTGGATGCGCTGCAAGGCGTACACGAACAGCGTACCGAGTGCATTGAAGGCCACCAGCGCGGCGGCATAGGCCTTCCAGCCCATGGCTTCATCGCCGCGCACACCGGCGGCACGGTAAAGGCCGCGCTCGAGCTTGTGCAGCCAGTCCAGGCCGGCGATTGGCCCGTCGCCGGCGACGCGCGCCAGCAGCGCCCCCACCGGCCAGGACAACGCCAGCAGCACGACCAGGAACAGCGCAAGCAGCGCATACGATTGCGTGGTCATTTACAGGTCCTCCGCCTTGAACAGCGCATAGAGCAAGTACACCAGCAGTCCGGCGGACGCGAGCGTGCCGATCAGGTAAAACAGCGTCATTTGTGCTCTCCCAGTCGGGCGCAACCGGCCGCCATGGCCCAGATCAAGGCGGTAAAGGCGGCGATTGCACCGATGAAGACGATGTCCATGGAATCCCTCGAATGGTCCGTTTGTTGTTTGAAGAGCATAGCGGTCCGCCGCTAAATCTTTTGTAAAGAAGTGCTCACCCGGCGTAAACGCGATGTAAACGCCGGGATCAGAAAGTCTTGCTGACACTGGCCACCAGCGCTTGCCTGCCAAGGAATTTGCCGTTGGCCGGCGATGCGTAGGCCGCTTGGCCCGCATTGGTGCCGACAAGCGCGAGCGCGCCGGTGACAATGCCCCAGTCCTTGGACAGGCCCAGCTTCCAGTCGGTGTAGCTGGCCGGCCCGTTGTGGCGCACTTGCTGGCGCCCTGCATGGATGTTCAGGGCTAGACCGTCGGCCAGGCCGACATTCGCGCCGATATCCAGGTAGCCGCTGTGGTGGCTGTCGACAAAGCCGAACAGGTTGGTCAGGGACCACGAATACTTGGCGTAGAAATCCTTGTAGCCGAGCTGGCCGTACACCTCGGCCGTGTTGGCGTCGGCGAAGCCGGCGACCGCTTTCAGGCCGTTGGCCGGATAGATATAGCCGAGCACGCCGGTGTCATAGCTGAGGTCGGCGCCGAGCTGGCCGCGCTTGCCGGCATACACATCCCACTCGACGTTGCCGCTGCCGCCTGCATCCCTGGTCCACTGGATGCTCGACAGCCAGGTGCCGGCATACAAGCCGCTCGGGTTGTGGGTGAAATCTGCGCCGCCTTGCAGGGCCGGCTCGAGCCGGGTCTGAGAGATGCCGCGGTAGCGGTAGTCGGTGGTAAGCGCCGCGTTGAAGCTCAACGCATGCTCAGGCTGAACCTCTTGTGCGTACACGGGCAGGGCAAAGGTGGCGACGAGGGCCACCGCGAAAATCGATATTTTCATGTCTTGATCATGAGTCGTCATGCGCAGCTACTGCTGCAATACGAGCCAGTCTAGGCCGGCAGACATAAAGATTTTCTAAAAAGACAGCGGCGGCGAATAAAGGATTTGTATATAAGGCGGACGCGCGAACGACGGATGATCGGCACCTCTTCCGTCAAGTGCGCTCTAACCTCCAGCCGCGACAACCTGACGGAGGACTGGGTGAAAGCAAAACCAGAAATGCTGGTCTCCAATGCTGGAGGCCAACACGCCATCCAACGCCGGGGCAGCTGCAGGGCCATGTTACTGGCAGCCGCCCTTGGCGCTTACACGATCCCAGCCTGGCCCCAAACCGAGCCTGCCGACGGCAGCGGGCCCGGCAAGGCGGAGACGCCGCCTGCGCTGCAGCCACCGCTGGCGGTCACCCTGAGCGCCAATCCGCGACCGTTCCGCATCGACATGGACAGTGCCGGTCCTGTGTATGCGACCGGCGTGATCAGCGGGTTCGGCCAATGGCAGACCAACGTGGTGCCCGGTGACCGGCACTGGCATTTTGACGACGACAATGTGCAGCTCTTCCTGAACAAGGCGGACGGACCGGTGCAGTTTTTCGTGCAGGGCGCCTTCTACTCGATCCCGGTAGCCGGCGTGCCCTACGTCCGTTCAGCGGACGCGAGCCCTGCCCTCTACACGCTCGTGCCGCAGGCCTATGTGAAGTTTGCGCCGACCGACAATTTCTCGGTGATGATCGGCAAGCTGCCGACGCTGGTCGGCGCAGAAAGTACGTTTACATTCCAGAACATGAACATTCAGCGCGGCCTGCTGTGGAACCAGGAAAATGCCGTGAACCGGGGACTGCAGGTGAACTATGCGCAGGGCGACTGGACATTCGCCTTGTCCATCAACGACGGCTTTTACTCCAGCCATCCGAGCTGGATCTCCGGGTCCGCCAGCTACGCCATCGACAAGACGAATACGCTGGCGTTTATCGGCGCGGGCAATACCAAAGAAACCGGGGTGTCCACCGTGCGCACGCCGCTATTCCAGAACAACCAGCAGATCTACAACCTGATCTACACGCACATCGCCGGACCATGGACCATCCAGCCCTACCTGCAATACAGCCATGTGCCGCGCTTGCCGCAATTCGGCGCCAGCGATTCCGCGTCGACGTATGGGGCCGCAGTGCTGGCAAGCTTTGACTTCGGGTCCGAAGCCGCCCCGGCGGCTGTGCGCGTGCCGGGCTTCAAACTGGCCGCGCGCGCCGAGTACCTCGACACCTCGGGCAGCGCGGCCGACGGCACGCCCAACCTGCTGTACGGGCCGGGCAGCGCGGCCTGGTCGTTGACGCTGACGCCGACTTACCAGTACAAGAACTTTTTTGCCCGCGCAGAGATCGCCTACGTCGGCGCGCGCCACATTACTCCCGGACTCGCGTTCGGCAGCGACGGCACCAAGGGGTCGCAGGTGCGCGGCTTGTTCGAGGCGGGCCTGCTCTTCTAGGCTCGCCGCGCCCACTTCTCAGGCCGGGAACAGGCGCCAGCCGCGAAAGCCCCGCGGCTTAGCTGCCATCGGCGCGACCACCACCAGGTGGGCGGCGATCAGCGCGCAGCGCGCCGGATGATCGTCCGCCGCGCATAAAATTTTCTAAAAGGACGCGCTCACGCCACCAACGCCGCGTATACATCCCGACCAGTTTTTACAAAATTTTTATACGGCTGCCGGTACACTCGCGGCTTTGCATCTCACAGAGCAACCATTTGGCTTCTTCGCAAAAGCACAACAAGCTTACCGGGCTGACGCTCGCAGCGATCGGCGTCGTCTATGGCGATATTGGCACCAGCCCGCTCTATTCGCTCAAGACCGTCTTCGATCCCACCCATGGCCTGGCGCTGAACCAGGCCAACCTGCTGGGCGTGGTGTCGCTGATCTTTTGGGGCCTGACCATCATCGTCTCGCTCAAGTACGTCACGCTCGTGCTCAGGGCGGACAACCACGGCGAGGGTGGCATCATGGCCCTGATGGCGCTTGCGCTGGGCGCGGTCACGAGCCGGGCGCGGCTGTGCCACACGCTGCTCCTGATCGGCGTGTTCGGTGCCGCGCTGTTCTACGGCGACAGCGTGATCACGCCCGCGATTTCGGTGCTGTCGGCGGTGGAAGGCCTGGAAGTGGCGACGCCCGCGCTCAAGCCCTACGTGGTCCCGCTGACGGTCATCATCCTGATATCGCTGTACGCCGTGCAGCGGCACGGCACGGCCGGCATCGGCCGCTGGTTCGGCCCGATCATGCTGGTGTGGTTTGCCACGCTGGCCATGATGGGCTTGGCGAATATCGTGCGCAGCCCCGCCATCCTGGCCGCGCTCAACCCGGTGCACGCCCTGCATTTTTTTGCCGACAACCGGGTCATTGCGTTTATCGCCCTCGGCGCCGTCGTGCTGGCGTTTACCGGGGCCGAAGCCTTGTATGCGGACATGGGACATTTCGGCAAGAAGCCGATCAGGCTGGCCTGGTTCGGGATAGCCTTCCCGGCGCTAGCGCTGAACTATCTTGGCCAGGGCGGCCTGCTGCTGGCGAACCCGCAGGCCATCGAAAACCCGTTCTTCCAGCAACTGGGGAGCTGGAGCGTGATTCCGCTGGTGGTGCTGTCGACCATCGCCACCGTCATCGCCTCGCAGGCGACGATCTCCGGCACCTTTTCGATGACCAAGCAGGCGATTGCACTGGGATTCCTGCCGCGGATGAAAATCATGCACACGTCCGAACACGAGATCGGCCAGATCTACATCCCGGCCGTGAACTGGGGCCAGCTGATCGCCGTCCTGCTGGCAGTCGTCGGTTTCGGTTCTTCCGACAACCTGGCTGCGGCATACGGCATCGCGGTCACGGCGACCATGCTGGCCACAACCGTGCTGACCTATTTCGTGATCCGCTACCGCTGGCGGCTGAACCTGCTGCTGTGTTTTGGCGCGACCGCGTTCTTCCTCGCCATCGACGCCGCGTTCTTCTCGGCCAACGTGCTCAAGGTGCTGCACGGTGGCTGGTTCCCCCTGCTGCTGGGCGCGATACTGTTCACCGTGATGCTCACATGGAAGCGCGGGCGGCAGCTGGTTTTCGAGAACCTGCAAAAGCACGCGATCCCGCTCAACGCCTTCCTCGAATCGCTGTTCATTGCGCCGCCAGCGCGCGTGCCGGGAACGGCCGTGTTCCTGCGCAGCGAGAGCGACGGCGTGCCGCACGCGATGCTGCACAACCTGTCGCATAATAAGGTGCTGCACGAGCGCGTAGTGTTCCTGACGGCGCACACGTTGGACGAGCCATGGGTACCGGACGAGTCGCGGGTCGAGGTGGTGCCGCTCGGGCATGCCTGCTATCAGGTGAACGTGCGCTTCGGCTTCAAGGACGAACCGGATATTCCGCGCGTGCTGGCGCTGTGCGCGGCGCAGGGGCTGCCGTTCGAGACGATGCAGACCTCGTTTTTCGTGGCGCGGCAGACCATCATCTCAACGCCTGGCGCAGGCATGTCGCCATGGCGCGAGCACATTTTCGTGGCCATGTCGCGCAACGCACGGGACGCAGCGGACTATTTCCACATCCCGAGCAATCGAGTGATCGAACTTGGGACGCAGGTTGAGATATAAATGCTGTTGACGGCCAAGTTCACCTGATTACAGCCGGGACTACAAATAAGTACGGGCCCAACCGGGCCCGTGCCTGGAGAATCTGGAGGCGGGCGAGGCCGTGCCCAGGGCGCCGGTGAGACTAATCCTGGGGAAGAAATTTGCCCGCGCGACGCCAACGGTCTCCGACCGCACGACCGCCTCCGCTTGCAGGACGTCGGGGCGACGCGCGAGCAGGTCCGAAGGCAGTCCCGCGGGGACATCTGCCAGCCGCAACAGCAGGGTGTCAACGCAGCGCGTCAACGGCCAGCGGCAAATTGGCCGTATCACGGTGAGGTGCACCTCAATTTTCGTGAGGTCGCGAACCCGAAATGAAACGGGCCCCAAAGGGGCCCGTATCGGAGAATCTGGAGGCGAGGACGGGAATCGAACCCGTCTAGACGGCTTTGCAGGCCGCTGCATAACCTCTTTGCTACCTCGCCAGACTTGATCGTAAGTCTTGCTGACAGGCCCGGCTATGGGCTATATCAACAAAAAGGGAAGCCGGGGCTTCCCTTGGGATCCTGGAGCGGGAAAACGGTCTCGAACCGTCGACCTCAACCTTGGCAAGGTTGCGCTCTACCAACTGAGCTATTCCCGCATTTGGTGCAACAAGTTACTGCTACTGCGACCGAGAGGTTTGGAGCGGGAAAACGGTCTCGAACCGTCGACCTCAACCTTGGCAAGGTTGCGCTCTACCAACTGAGCTATTCCCGCATCTCGGAGCAGCGATTATCTCAGAAAATCCAACCTTCTGCGACAACCGTTTCAAACGAACTGCACTGCAAGTTTGTTGGAGCGGGAGAACGGTCTCGAACCGTCGACCTCAACCTTGGCAAGGTTGCGCTCTACCAACTGAGCTACTCCCGCTTCGTCTTTCTTGCTGTGCTGCTTCGTTCGCAACAGGCAGGCATTATAGAGGTTCTATCCTGTGTGTCAAGGATGCCTCGAAACAAATCTCATACGGCACCCGATTTCTCTTTCATCAACGGCCACGCACGGCGCAGATAGTAGAACATCGACCACACCGTCAGCACGCCCGCAATCCACAGCAGCACATCGCCCCACAGCCTGGTATCGACAAAGCCGAGCACCTCGCCATGGAACAGCAGCATCGGAATGGCGACCATCTGCGCGGCAGTCTTGATCTTGCCCAGCGAGCTGACCGCGACCGATTTGCGCGCGCCGATTTCGGCCATCCACTCGCGCAGCGCGGAGATGGTGATCTCGCGGCCGATGATGATGAAGGCCAGCACCGCGTTGACGCGATCGAGCTGCACCAGCACCAGCAAGGCGCCGGCCACCATCAGCTTGTCCGCCACCGGGTCGAGGAAGGCGCCGAAGGCCGAGGTCTCGTTCCAGCGCCGCGCCAGGAAGCCGTCGAACCAGTCGGTGATGGCGGCCACGATGAAGACCAGGGTGGCGGCCAGGTCGCGGTCCGCTTGCGGCAGCCAGCTCGCCGGCAGGTAGTACACCCCGACCACGAGCGGAATCAGTGCGACGCGTAACCAGGTCAGGAGGATCGGGATGTTGAAAGGCATAGGGGCGCGGCAGGGGTTATCTGTATGTTCGATGCGGCGATAGTCTACCTTGCTATTGCCATTTAAACCAGTTGGGTTCGCGCGGCCGTAGGGTGGGCTCTTGAACCCACGCGGTGGTACGCGGCTCGCGAAACCCTTCCGCGGCACGCTCCCGGTCACGTATCCCCGCGTGGGCACAAGTGCCCACCCTACCTAGTGCAGCTGGCGGTAGATTTCTTCGGCCAGGGTGCTGCTGATGCCTTCCACCGACATCAAATCCTCGATGCTGGCGTCGATCACGCCACGCAGGCCACCAAAGCGCGCCAGCAGCTTCTGGCGGCGTTTGGCGCCGATGCCTTCGATCTCTTCCAGTCGCGACGCCTGGCGCGCTTTGGCGCGCTTGGCGCGCATGCCGGTGATGGCGAAGCGGTGCGCTTCGTCGCGGATCAGCGCCACCAGCATCAGCGCGGCCGATTCCTTGCCCAGTTCCTGCGGCGCGCGGCCGTCGGCGAAGATCAGCGTCTCCAGGCCCACCCTGCGGCCCTCACCCTTGGCCACGCCGACGATCAGGCTGATGTCGAGCCCCAGCTCTTCGAACACCTGACGCGCCATCTCGACCTGGCCCTTGCCGCCGTCCACCAGCACCACGTCCGGCATCACGCCGTCGCCCGCCGCCACCTTTTCGTAGCGGCGCGTGAGCACCTGGCGCATCGCCGCGTAGTCGTCGCCCGGCGTGATGCCGTTGATGTTGAAGCGCCGGTATTCGCCGTTCTGCATCTGGTGGTGATGGAACACCACGCACGATGCCTGCGTCGCCTCGCCCGCGGTGTGGCTGATGTCGAAGCATTCGATGCGGATGCTGTCCAGGTCTTCCATGTCGAGCCCGAGCACCTCGGCCAGCGCGCGCGTGCGCGCCTGTTGCGAGCCTTGCTCGGACAAGAGCCGCGCCAGCGCGATCTCGGCGCCCTTTTGCGCCAGCTCCAGCCATTGGCGGCGCTGCCCCTGCGGCTGGAAGATCAGGTTGATGCGGTGGCCGCACTGCTCGGTCAGCGCCATCATCAGCTCGGGCTGGTCGAACTCGATGTTCAGGATCAGCGTGTTGGGGATGAATTTGTCGGCGTAGTGCTGGGCCATGAAGGCGGCCAGCACTTCGACCTCGATGGGCACTTCGCCCAGCGCTTCGCCCACCTGGGTCGGGAAGTAGGCGCGGTCGCCCAGGTGGCGGCCGCCACGCACCATGGCCAGGTTCACGCAGGCGCGTCCGCCCTGCACCACCACGGCAATCACGTCCACGTCGGCGTCGCCGGTGGTCTCCATCGCTTGCTGGTGCAGCACGCGCGAGAGCGACTGGATCTGGTTGCGCACCGATGCCGCCTGCTCGAACTTCAGTTCGGCCGCGTAGCCATGCATCTTCTTTTCCAGGTCTTCGAGCACTTCGGACTGGCGCCCGCGCAGGAATTTGGCGGCGTTGTCCACGTCGATCTTGTATTCATCGGACGTGATCGCGCCCACGCAGGGCGCGCTGCAACGGCCGATCTGGTGCAGCAGGCAGGGGCGCGTGCGGTTCGAATACACGCTGTCCTCGCAGGTGCGGATCATGAAGACCTTCTGCAGGATCTGCATCGACTCCTTCACCGCCCACGCGCTCGGGAACGGGCCAAAATACTGGTTCTTCTTGTCCAGCGCGCCGCGGTAGTAGGCCATGCGCGGCACGTCGCCGCCCGTGATCTTCAGGTAGGGGTAGGACTTGTCGTCCCTGAACAGGATGTTGTAGCGGGGCTTGAGCGTCTTGATCAGGTTGTTTTCCAGGATCAGCGCTTCGGCCTCGCTGTTGGTCACCGTGGTCTCGAGCCGCGCGATCTTCTCGACCATCATCGCAATGCGCGGGCTGGACAGGTTCTTCTGGAAGTAGCTCGAGACGCGCTTTTTCAGGTTGCGCGCCTTGCCGACGTACAGGACGGCGTCGTTGGCGTCGAAATAGCGGTACACGCCCGGCAGGTCGGGCAGCTTGGCGACCGTGGCCAATACTTGTGCGCGCGCGTCGGGCTGCGCGTCGGGGCTGTCGATCAATTCGCTCATGTGTTTGTGGCTGTGCTCAAGCCGGTTGAACGCGTGGGGTGAAGCTGGCCAGTGGCCAGCTGAACGAGCCCACATGTCATTTTACGGCGGTTCTTAAGCCGCTTGAACGCGTGGGGTGAAGCTGGCCAGTGGCCAGCTGAACGAGCCCACAGTGTAATTCTACGGCGGTTCTTAAGCCGCTTGAACGCGTGGGCAGAATCTGCCCACCCTACGGGGTTTGCGTGACGATCACGAAGGCGACGCCGTAGTCGGCTTCGTCGCTGATCGAGACCTGGGCCGTCAAGCGGTTCTGGCGCATGAATTCTTCGAGCGCGCCGCTGCAGACGATGACCGGCTTGCCGCTCGGCGCATTCAACATCTGCGCGGAGCGCCAGGTCATCGGCATGCGCATGCCAAGGCCGATCGCCTTGGAGAACGCTTCCTTGGCCGAGAAGCGCGTGGCCAGAAAGCGCAGGCCGCGCGTTTCGTTCTTGGCGCGGCGCGCATGGTACTTCACCAGCTCCTCCGGGCCCAGGATCTTTTCGGCGAAGCGCTCGCCGCTGCGCGCAAGCGCCGCCTCTACGCGCGAGATCTGGACGATGTCGGTGCCAATCCCGTAGATCATCGCGTCAGTCCAGCGACACGCCCATGCGCGCATCCACCATGATGGCCTTCATTTCGCGCACCGCGTGTTCCCAGCCGGTGAACAGCGCTTGTGCGACGATCGCGTGGCCTATGTTCAGCTCGTGGATTTCCTGGATCGCCGCGATCGGCTGCACGTTGGTGTAGTGCAGGCCGTGGCCCGCGTTCACGCGCAGGCCGCGCCTGACGCCTGCCAGCACGCCCTGGCGGATACGTTCCAGCTCCACAGCCACCGCGTCGTCTTCGGCTTCGGCGTAGCGGCCGGTGTGCAGCTCGATCACCGGCGCGCCCACCGCGGCGGCCGCCTCGATCTGCTGCTCGTCGGCGTCGATGAAGAGCGAGACGCGAATGCCCTCGCCCGCCAGCTGCTTCACCGCCACCTCGACCTGTTTGTAGTAGCGCAGCACGTCCAGGCCGCCCTCGGTGGTGACTTCCTCGCGCCGCTCCGGCACCAGGCACACGTCGGCCGGCTTGACGCGGCAGGCGAAGTCGATCATCTCGGGCGTGACCGCCGCTTCCAGGTTCATGCGGGTGGTGAGCTCCGGGCGGATCGCGAGCACGTCGGCATCCTTGATGTGGCGCCGGTCTTCGCGCAGGTGCAGCGTGATCAGGTCGGCACCTGCCTGCTCGGCCAACAGGGCCGCGCGCAGCGGGTCGGGATAGACGGTGCCGCGCGCGTTGCGCACGGTGGCAATGTGGTCGATGTTCACGCCCAGGTCGATGACGGAACCGGCAGGTTGCAGGAAGCTCATGGTGGTTTTCTTATAGCTGCATTAAGTCGATCAATATCTGGCGCGTGTTCAGCGGCGCGCCGCCCAGGTGATACGCCAGCAAAAAGCGCATCAGTTGTTTGCTCTGCGCCTGCGTGGCCGGGTCCGCGTAGTCGTCGCTTTCCATGTCGCGCAGCGTCTTGCCGGACACCACCGGCCAGGTGTCGCCAGGGGTCGCTTCGCGCGCGCCCTTTTCCGGGTCCACGACATATTCTGCGCCTGGGTCGACCAGCGTGCGCGTGGTGGTGGAGCGCGACAGGTCCGCGGCCACGCCCGTTTCCTTAAGTAAGGCCCGTTCGAACTTTCGCAAGACGATTTGCGCCGGCTCGCCGTGGGCCAGCTCGTTCAGGGTCGCCACGTAATGATCGAACAAGGCCGGATGTGGGTCGTCGCGTGCAAGCAGCTTGACCAGCAGTTCGTTCAGGTAAAAGCCGCACAGCAGTGCGGTCTTTTCCAGCGGCAGCATGCCGCCGACCCATTCGGCGTCGATCAGGGTGCGCAGTTCGGATTTGCCGCTCCACGAACTGGACAGGGGCTGGAAGGTCTGCAGCACGCCACGCAGCCGCGACATGGGCCGCTTGGCGCCCTTGGCCACCACCGCGATGCGGCCGTAGTCGCGGGTCAGCAGGTCGATGATGAGGCTGGTTTCCTTGTACGGATAGCTGTGCAGTACAAAGGACGGCTGGCCGGCCACGCGGTTGTCGCGCGCGGGCGCACGGCTGCGCTTTTTCGCGGGCGCTGGCGTTGCGGCAGGCTCGGTGGGGTGAAGGTCGGCGTCGAGGATGGACATGCGCGTGGGTCGGCCCCCTGCGCTTACTCGTAGCCGTAGGCGCGCAGGCCCGCTTCGTTGTCGGCCCAGCCGGATTTGACCTTGACCCAGATTTCCAGGTACACCGGTCCACCGAACAGTTTTTCCATATCCAGGCGCGAGGCCGTCGAGATTTCCTTCAGGCGCGCGCCCTTGGCGCCGATGATCATCGCCTTGTGGCCGTCGCGCTCGACCAGGATGGCGGCGAAGACGCGCCGCAGGTTGCCTTCCTGCTCGAATTTCTCGATCAGCACGGTGCTGGTGTAGGGCAGCTCGTCGCCGCACAGGCGGAACACCTTCTCGCGTACGATCTCGGCGGCGAGGAACTTCTCGCTGCGGTCGGTGATGTCGTCCGGGCCAAAGATCGGCTCGTTACGCGGCAGCCAGGTGCGGATTTCCTTCTCGAGCGCATCGACCTGGAAACGCAGCTTGGCCGACACCGGGACCACGGCGGCAAAGTGGTGCAGCGCCGCGATCTTTTGCGTGAACGGCATCAGCTGTGCCTTGTCCTTCATGCGGTCGGCCTTGTTGATGACCAGCACCACCGGCACGTTCTTGGGCAGCAGGTCGATCACCTGCTGGTCGGCCGCGCCAAAGGTGCCGGCTTCGACCAGGAACAGGACCACGTCGGCCGCGGTCAGCGTGTTCGACACGGTCTTGTTGAGCGTCTTGTTCAGCGCGTTGGCGTGGCGCGTCTGGAAGCCCGGCGTATCGACGTAGATGTACTGCGCGTCGTCCGTGGTCTGGATGCCGGTGATGCGGTGGCGCGTGGTCTGCGCCTTGCGCGAAGTGATCGATACCTTGGCGCCGATCAGCACGTTCATCAGCGTCGACTTGCCGACGTTGGGACGGCCGACGATCGCGATGTAACCGCAACGAAAATCCGAATGGGTGCTGCCCTCGTTCATGCTGACTTGCTTCCTGCTTGTTTTTGCGCCTTGGCGTCGCCGGACGCGGGCTTGGTGTCGGTGGCCGGCCTGGCGCCAGTATTCTCGGTGCCGGCGGCCTGCGGCGCGGGGGCGCTGGCAGGCTCGGCGACGGGCGGAGCATCGGGCTGGATGGTCGCGATACCCGCCAGTTTAAGCTGTGCGGCGCGCGGGCGCGATTTGCGGGTGGCGGACGGCGTCTTCACCAGTGCCTGTTCGGCCGCCTCCAGCGCCAGCCGGGCCGCGGCCTGCTCGCCGGCGCGGCGGCTGCCGCCACGGCCGAACACCTGGATGCCAAGCTTGGGCACCAGGCACTCGATCTCGAATTCCTGGCTGTGCGCGGCGCCGTGGGTGGCCACCACGTTATAGGTCGGCAGCGAAATCTTCTTGCTCTGCAAAAACTCTTGCAGCAGGGTCTTGGCGTCCTTGCCCAGCGTGCGCGGATCGACCGTTTCCAGGATCGGGATGTAGAAAGCGCGTATCACGTCGCGCGCGGCGTTGAAGCCGGCGTCGAGGAAGATCGCGCCCAGCAGCGCTTCAAGCGTGTCGGCCAGGATCGACGGGCGGCGGAAACCGCCCGACTTGAGCTCGCCCTCGCCCAGGCGCAGGAACTGCGACAGTTCGAGCTTTTGCGCGATCTCGTACAGCGACTGTTGCTTGACCAGGTTGGCGCGCAGGCGCGACAGGTCGCCTTCGTCCAGCGTATTGAAGCGTTCGTACAGGACCGAGGCGACCACGCAGTTCAGGATCGAGTCGCCAAGGAATTCCAGCCGTTCGTTATGCAAACTGCTGTGGCTACGGTGCGTCAGGGCTTGCTGTAACAGGCCAGCATCCTGGAACGTGTAGCCTAGGCGTGTTTGCAATAACTGAAGATTCATCGTTGGTTTACTTCCTTGCCGCGCCCACGATCAGTTGGCACTGGCGGCGGCCTGGGCGGCCACGACGCCGCTCTTGTCGGTGGTGCCGGCATAGTTGATGACCAGGCTCACGTTGCCCGCCAGCGGCACGCGCTTTTCGTAGGCGAAGCTGATTTCCGGCTCGCCGCCGTCCTTGGTGATCACCAGGTCATGGCCGCTGATGGCGCTGACGTTGTTGATCTCCGCATTCTTGTCGAAGGTGCGCTGCATCTCGGCCACGCTGCCGCCGGTGGCCTTGGCCTTGACGATCGCGTCCTGGATGGTGCGGTATTCCATGTACGTTGGCACAAGCTTCAAGGCAAACACGGCGGCCACGCCCAGCACCGCGAGCACGAAAATCAGGCCCGACAGCGAAACCCCGCGCTCCGCGTTGATGAAATACTGCTTATGTCCTTGCATGTGCCCTTCCCCCGTCGAACTTAGTGGATACCGCCGATGCGCTTCGGATTGCTGAAGTTCATCCAGATCGCGATCGCTTTGCCGACGATGTTCTGGTCAGGCACGAAGCCCCAGTAACGGCTGTCGGCAGAGTTGTCCCGGTTATCCCCCATCATAAAATAATTGCCCTCCGGTACGATACAGGTAAATTTGTCGTACGAATAGTCGCAATTTTCACGATGCGGGAAATTGTCCACCGAGCCAAGGTCGAGGGTACGCCGTCCTTCCATGGTCAGGATACGGTGTTGCGCGCCAGGCAACATTTCCATGTATTGCTTGTGGTACACCGGACGCTCGTCGTCGAGGTAATCGTCCATCGGGCGGTAGTCCACCGGCTTGCCGTTGACCGTCAGGCGCTTGTTTTCGTAGGTGATTTTATCACCCGGAACGCCGATCACGCGCTTGATGTAATCCTGGCTGGGATCCTTCGGGTACTTGAACACCATCACGTCGCCGCGCTGCGGGTTGCCCACTTCGATGATCTTCTTGTTGATGATCGGCAGGCGGATACCGTAGGCGTACTTGTTCACCAGGATCAGGTCGCCCACCAGCAGGGTCGGCACCATCGACGACGACGGGATCTTGAACGGCTCCCACAGGAACGAGCGCAGCACGAACACCAGCGCGATCACCGGGAAAAAGCTGCCCGAATACTCGATCCAGGTCGGCTGGCGCAGCAAGGCGGCCTCGATCGCGGCGCGGTTGCCGTTGTCGAGCTTGATGCCGTCGGCGGTCGCCTTGGCGTTGCGCGCATCATAGGCGGCCAGTGCGGCGTTGGCGGCGGCGCGGCGCTTCTTGGCCAGGTAGAACACGTCCAGGCACCAGATCACGCCGGTAACCACCATTGCGACGAACAAGATCAGGGCAAAGTTCCCAAGGATGGGTTGCAGGTTCATTTTTCTTCCACTTGGAGGATGGCCAGGAAGGCTTCTTGCGGGATCTCGACCGAGCCCACTTGCTTCATGCGCTTCTTACCGGCTTTCTGTTTCTCGAGCAGTTTCTTCTTACGGGTGATGTCGCCGCCGTAGCACTTGGCCAGCACGTTCTTGCGCATCGCCTTGACGTTCTCGCGCGAGATGATGGTCGCGCCGATGGCGGCCTGGATCGCCACGTCGAACATCTGGCGCGGGATCAGCTCGCGCATCTTGGCCGCCACCTGGCGCCCGCGGAACGCGGCGTTGGCGCGGTGCACGATGATCGCCAGCGCGTCCACCTTGTCGCCGTTGATCAGCATGTCCACCTTGACCACGTCGGCGGCGCGGTATTCCTTGAACTCGTAGTCCATCGAGGCGTAGCCGCGCGAGGTGGACTTCAGGCGGTCGAAGAAGTCGAGCACGATCTCGGCCATCGGGATTTCGTAGCGCAGCTTGACCTGGCGGCCGTGGTAGCTCATGTCCATCTGCACGCCGCGCTTGGAGTTACACAGCGTCATGACCGAACCGACATATTCCTGCGGCATGTACAGGTTCACGTTCACGATCGGCTCGCGCACTTCGGCGATTTTCGACGGTTCCGGCATCTTGGACGGGTTGTCCACCTTGATCTCGGTGCCGTCGCGCATTTGCACCTCGTACACCACGGTCGGCGCCGTCGTGATCAGGTCCATGTCGAATTCGCGCTCCAGGCGTTCCTGCACGATCTCCATGTGCAAGAGGCCCAGGAAGCCGCAGCGGAAGCCGAAGCCCAGCGCCTGCGACACTTCCGGCTCGTACATCAGCGCGGCGTCGTTCAGTTTCAGCTTTTCCAGCGAGTCGCGCAGCGCGTCGTACTGGTTGGCCTCGACCGGGAACAAGCCGGCGAACACCTGCGGCTGCACTTCCTTAAAGCCCGGCAGCGGGGCGGCGGCCGGCTTTTGCGCCAGCGTGATTGTGTCGCCCACGCGCGCGGCGTGCAGCTCCTTGATGCCGGCGATGACAAAGCCCACCTGGCCGGCCGACAGCTCGGGCAGCTGCACCGAACGCGGGCTGAACACGCCCACCTGCTCGGTCAACTGCTGGGAGCCGGTGGACATCAAGAGGATCTTGTCCTTGGGCCGCAAAGTGCCGTTGACCACACGCACCAGCATGACCACGCCGACATAGCTGTCGTACCACGAGTCGATGATCAGGGCCTGCAGCGGCGCCTCCGGGTCGCCCTTGGGCGGCGGCACTTTGGCGATCAGCGCCTCGAGCACGTCCTCCACGCCCAGGCCGGTCTTGGCCGAGCACACGGTGGCGTCGGAGGCGTCGATGCCGATCACGTCCTCGATTTCCTTCTTGGCGTTGTCGGGGTCGGCGTGCGGCAGGTCGATCTTGTTCAGGACCGGGATCACTTCCACGCCCAGGTCCAGCGCCGTGTAGCAGTTGGCCACGGTCTGCGCTTCCACGCCCTGGCTCGCGTCCACCACCAGCAGCGCGCCCTCGCACGCCGACAGCGAGCGCGACACCTCGTAGCTGAAGTCCACGTGGCCCGGGGTGTCGATCAGGTTCAGGTTGTAGGTCTGGCCATCGCGCGCCTTGTACTGCAGCGCGGCGGTCTGGGCCTTGATGGTGATGCCGCGCTCGCGCTCCAGGTCCATCGAGTCGAGCACCTGCTCGTCCATTTCACGGTCCGACAGGCCGCCGCAGATCTGGATGATGCGGTCGGCCAGCGTCGATTTACCGTGATCGATGTGGGCGATGATGGAAAAGTTACGTATGTTGTTCATTAACTAACTCAAAACCAAGTGGGGGCGGCATTCCTGGCCGCGCATTGTTGCCCGCAATACGAAAAAAGCGCTCCGTTGAGGGATTGGCAATCCCCTGGCGAGCGCCTTATCAAACGCGAGAAGCTGATGTGCTGTGGACAGAAGCTTTTCCGGACCAGGCATTTTACCGGATTTCAGGGCAGAAAGCCGGGTTTCCCGGTGCCCCAGGCTGGGAAAATGGCTGTTTTTGGGGGAATTTCAAGCGGGGACGCTATCGCCCGTCCCTCAAGCCGTCGTCCCGACGAAAGTCGGCGGCCCCGCCGTGACCCATGCTGACCTTGAACAGAGACGGCGGATGTAGCCTCCACCAACACCGCCCCGTCGTCCCCGCGAAGGCGGGGACCCATGCTGACTTCGGTTCGTTCGCGGCTGTTCTACGCGCAACTGCTTCGGAAGCTCGGCATGGGTCCCGGCTTTTGCCGGGACGACGAGGTGCGGGTGCTGCTGCTTGTGCGCCGGACCGGCGGTCTATGGGTTCCCGCCTTCGCGGGAACGACGCATCAAACCGGTGCGGCCTGGTCGGCGCGCGGGCTTCGCTCCAGGTAGGACCGCACTGCCGCCTCGTCGAGGAAGTAATGGCACAGCTCCGGCTCGTCCAGGCGCCCGTACAGCACCGGCACCAGCTCGTCGAAGCGCGCCACCAGCGCCGGGTCGGCGTCCACGTCCACCACGTCCACGGCGAACGGCTGGCCGGGCGGGGCCAGCCGCTGCAGGGCCGCCAGCATGTCCTCGCACAGGTGGCACCAGCTGCGCGAGTAGAGCGTGAAGCGGGCCGTCATTGGCGCGGCTTGATGACCAGGTACTGGGTCACGTCTTCACGCCGCACCAGCACTGCCACCGCCTTCTTCGGGTCGAGCTTGGCGACGATGCCGTTGAACTGGCTCGCGCTCTTGATCTCAACATTGTCCAGCTGCAGGATCACGTCGCCCGGCAGGATGCCCGCCGTTGCCGCCCTGCCCTCGGCCGCCTCGACCAGCACGCCGGTGTCGGACTTGAGCTCGCGCCGCTGCGCGGGCGTCAGGTCGGTCACGTGCAGGCCCAGCGCGTTGGTCTCGGCCGGGGCTTTTTTCTGCTGCGGCTTGGCGCCCGGCTTTTCGTCCTGCAGCTCGACGATCGTGACCGGCACCTCCATCTGCTGGCCGCGCCGCCACAGCGTGACGGTGGCGCGGCTGCCGACCTTGGATGCGCCCACCAGGCGCGGCAGGTCGCGCGTGGTCTCGATCGGCTGGCCGTTAAAGCGCAGGATGATGTCGCCGACCTTGATGCCGGCTTTTTCTGCCGGACCGCCCGGCTCGACCATGGCCACCTCGGCCCCGCGCGCCTTCTCCAGGCCCAGCGCCTGCGCCACGTCGCGCGTCACTTCGCTGATCTGCACGCCCAGGCGCCCGCGCGTGACGTGGCCGGTCTTCTTGAGCTGGTCGGCCACGCGCATCACTTCCTGGATCGGCACCGCGAACGAGATGCCGTTGTAGCCGCCGGATAAGGTGGCGATTTGCGAGTTGATGCCGATGACTTCGCCGCGCATGTTGATCAGCGGCCCGCCCGAGTTACCCGGATTCACCGCCACGTCGCTCTGGATCAGCGGCAGGTATTCGCCGGTGTCGCGCGCCTTGGCCGAGATGATGCCGGCCGTGACGGTGTTCTCGAGGTTGAACGGCGAGCCGATCGCGATCACCCATTCGCCGACCCGGATCTTGTTCGAGTCGCCGATGCGCAGGGTCGGCAGGTTGCTCGCTTCCACCTTGAGCAGGCCGACGTCCGAGCGCATGTCGGTGCCGAGCACCTTGGCCTTGAACTCGCGGCGGTCGGTCAGCGTGACGGTCACCTCGTCCGCACCCTCGACCACGTGCGCATTGGTCAGCACGTAGCCGTCCTGGGAAATGATGAAGCCGGAGCCGACGCCACGCTGGATCTCTTCCTGCTGGCCGCCACGGCGGCCGCGCGGCGCGTTCTGGCCAAAGAAGCGGCGCAGGAATTCCTGCATTTCCTCGTCGCCCTGCCCCTGGCCCAGGCGGATGCGCTCGGTGGTGCGGATGTTGACCACGGCCGGGCCGACGTGCTCGACCAGGTCGGCGAAATCGGGCAGCCCCGTCACGGCGGGCGCGGTGACCGGGGCGGCGGCGCCGGCATGCGGCGAGAACGAGGCGCCGGTGGCCGCAAGCAGGCACGCCGACAGGACCATGCTACGAGTTTTGCTTGTCATAGGATCAATCGATCGGGTGGGGAATTGACGTTATGGTAAGCGAAATCACTGTGCCGTGTCGCGGGGCTGGGTGGCGGTCGGCTGTAGTTCTGGTCGGGCGTTCTGATTCCGGCCGAGCGACGGACGTAGGGTGGGCACTTGTGCCCACGCGTGTGCACGCGCCGCGTGACGGACGGTGGGCTCGAGAGCCCAGCCTACGGGGAAAACGTGGAGGCGGAATCTTGCGCTCAGGGCCGCGACGCGACGGCGACAGCCGGCTTGGGCTCGATCTCGGCCACGGCCTCGGCCCGGCGGCGCGACGGCAGCGGCTCGGCCGCCAGGCGCGCGCCAAGGCGCTCGGTGAAGCCCGGCGACAGGTCTTGCGCGCCCTGCGACCTCAACACGTCGCCGATTCGGTGGTAAACTTCCCATGCGTGATGGCCGTCAGCCGTATGCAGGCCGGCAAATGCCAGCTCAAGGTCGCCTGTCGGTAGTTCGCCGTCACAAAGGGCGGAGATGTGCTCACGGATTTTTTTGTTGGTTTCCATCTTATCCATCACGTAGGTAAGTGATCAAAACATCACCTGGTCTTACTTAAGATCATCGCTACCTACCGACGTTTGTCAACCGGGAAATCGAGCAAGGGCTTCAATTTCTCGGCGATGACTTCGCGTGCCCGGAAGATCCTGCTGCGCACGGTGCCTATGGGACAGGCCATCACTTCGGAGATTTCCTCGTAGCTTAATCCTTCAATTTCGCGAAGGACGATTGCCGTTCTCAGTTCGAGCGGCAAGGCTTCCATCGCGGCATTGACCGTATAAGCGATTTGCTTGCTGGCCAACACCGACTCCGGCGTGTTTATGTCCCGCAAGCTGTCCGCATCGTCAAACGCTTCGGCGCGCTCGGCATCGGCCTCGGTCGAGGTGGGTGCGCGCCTGCCCTGTGTGACGAGAAAATTTTTTGCCGTGTTGATTCCAATCCTGTACAGCCATGTATAAAACGCCGAATCGCCACGGAAGTGCCGCAGTGCCCGGAACGCCTTGATGAAGGTTTCCTGCACCACGTCTTCCGCTTCGGCCGGGTCGTGCACGAGGCGCGACACGAGCCGCATCAGCCTGCGCTGATACTTGGCCACCAGCAGGTCGAACGCCTGCCGGTCGCCGGCCTGGACGCGTTCGACCAGCAATTGATCACACTCGCGTTCTGTCGTCACTGACCATGCCCCATTGGCTGCAGCGGCGCCCCCTGTTGCTTAAGAGTTGGCCCGCTGCAATAAGTTCAAAGTATTTTGTGTTCCCCTGCATATGGGCGGTACGGCACGCCGGCATCCGGTGCCGGCGCTTGTCCGTGGCGGCCAGCGGCAGCGCGCAGCGCCACCGCGAGCGCGCGAAACTGCTGCGGCGCAACACTGTCGCGCAGGACCGGCAGCACCGTGAGCGCGCCGTCATCCGCGCGCAGCAGCAACAGCATCAGCTGCGGCCATACCGTCGAACCGGCCACCAGCGCGACGCCCGTTGCCGCCGGCGCGCTGCTCGCATCCTGCACGTCCACGTCCTGTTGTACCGTCAGGCGTAGCTGCCCGAGTCCAGATACATCAATCCGGTGCGTCTTTCCGTGCCGCGCCGCGGTATGCAGCAAGCATGCTGCTGCGACCAGGAAAAACAGCGCGGACAGGGGCGCCAGCGCAAAGCGTTCGCGCAGCACGCCGCCCACGGCGAGCGCGGCCGCCGCATTGCACAAGCCAAAGAGCGCGACGAGCGCACGCAGGCGGCGCGAGGGCACGACGATGGCGGATACCGCAATCGACATGAGGAAACGTACTGAGGGAAAAATTAAGAAGCGCCGGCCACAGCCAGGCGGATCAGCCCACCCTTTTTGACAAGGGCGGGCTGGGAAGGTTCAGAAAACTCAGACCTTTGCGAACACCAGGGTACCGTTGGTACCGCCGAAGCCGAACGAGTTCTTGACTGCGTAGTCGATCTTCATCTCGCGCGCCTCGTTGGCGCAGAAGTCCAGGTCGCAAGCGGGGTCCTGGTTGAAGATGTTGATCGTCGGCGGCGACACCTGGTTGTGGATCGCCAGCACGGTGAACACCGACTCGAGGCCGCCGGCGCCGCCCAGCAGGTGGCCGGTCATCGACTTGGTCGAGTTGACCACCAGGCGCTTGGCGTGGTCGCCGAAGGTGCGCTTGATGCCCTGCACTTCAGCCAGGTCGCCAGCCGGCGTCGAGGTGCCGTGCGCGTTGATGTAGTTGACCTGGTCGCGGTTGATGCCGGCATAGTTCAGGGCCGACACCATGCAGCGCGACGCGCCGCTGCCATCTTCCACCGGCGCGGTGATGTGGTTGGCGTCGGCGCTCATGCCGAAGCCGATCACCTCGGCGTAGATCTTGGCGCCGCGCGCCTTGGCGTGTTCGTACTCTTCGAGCACCATCACACCGGCGCCCTCGCCCAGCACGAAGCCGTCGCGGTCGCGGTCCCACGGACGCGATGCCGTTGCCGGATCGTCGTTGCGCGAGGACAGTGCGCGTGCCGAGGCGAAGCCGCCCAGGCCCAGCGGCGAGACGGTCGATTCGGCGCCGCCGGCGATCATCACGTCGGCATCGCCGTACTCGATCAGGCGGGCCGCCGCGCCGATGCAGTGCAGGCCGGTGGTGCAGGCGGTGACGATCGCCAGGTTCGGGCCGCGCAGGCCGAACTTGATCGAGAGGTCGCCCGAGATCATGTTGATGATCGAGGCCGGCACGAAGAACGGCGAGATGCGGCGCGGGCCGCGGCTGTCGTATTCTTCCTTGGTGGCTTCGATCATCGGCAGGCCGCCGATGCCGGAACCGACGATGACACCGATGCGGTCAGCGTTGGCGTCGGTGACTTCAATGCCGCTGTCGGCCAGTGCCTGGATGCCGGCGGCCATGCCGAAATGGATAAACGTATCCATGTGGCGGCCTTCCTTGCCAGGCAGGTAGTCCTCGACGTTGAAGTTCTTCACCTCGCCGGCGAAGCGGGTCGAGAACGAGGTCGCATCGAACTTGGTGATATTCGCGATGCCCGACTTGCCTGCGAGTGCTGCACTCCACGCATCGGCAATGGTATTGCCGATCGGGGAAACGCAGCCCAGGCCGGTCACGACGACACGACGGTTGCGTGAACTCAAGCGATTCTCCTGGAAACTGGACAGCTTAGGCCTTGACGTGCGCTTGTGCGTACTCGATGGCTTGACGCACGGTGGTGATCTTCTCGGCCTGCTCGTCCGGGATTTCCATTTCGAACTCGTCTTCCAGTGCCATCACCAGTTCAACGGTATCGAGGGAATCTGCGCCGAGATCGTCAACGAACGAAGAGTCGATTTTGATGTCTGCTTCGGCAACGCCCAGTTGCTCAGCGACGATTTTTTTAACGCGTTGTTCGATATCCGACATGTTATGGCTCCATTTAGGTATGTGTTGCGGAAAGTGCGCGCATTTTATCAGGTTTGCGCGCCGAAAAACTATTTTCAACGTCTGCGGCCAATTCGGCCGCAATTACTGCTAAAAGACGGGAACTCTGCCATACGCCCCGCCGGTTCGTACCAGGCACTATGCCCGAACCGGCGCGCGTTTGCATCAGTTCATGTACATGCCGCCGTTCACGTGCAGGGTCGTGCCCGTGATGTAGGCAGCCTGCGGGCCGGCCAGGAAGGCGACCGCATGCGCGATGTCTTCCGGCGCGCCCAGGCGGCCCAGCGGGATTTGCGTGAGCAGCGCCTCGTGCTGGCCCTCGCCCAATGCCTTGGTCATGTCGGTGTCGATGAAACCCGGCGCGACGCAGTTGACCGTGATGTTGCGGCTGCCGATTTCGCGGGCCAGCGCGCGGCTCATGCCGGCCACGCCCGCCTTGGCGGCAGCGTAGTTCATCTGGCCCGGATTGCCGGCCGCGCCGACCACCGAGGTAATGTTAATGATACGCCCATGCTTGGCCTTCATCATCCCGCGCAGCACCGCGCGCGACAGGCGGCCCACCGCGGTCAGGTTGGTGGCGATCACGTCGTCCCACTCCTCGTCCTTCATGCGCATGGCCAGCTGGTCCTTGGTGATGCCGGCGTTGTTGACCAGGATGGTGACGGCGCCAAAGGTTTTGGCCACGTCGTCGATCACCGCGCCGCACTGCTCGGCGTTGGTCACGTTCAGCACCACGCCCTTGCCGCCGAACTCGGCCAGGTAGCCGCTGATCGCCTCCGCGCCCGACTCGGTGGTGGCGGTGCCGACCACCTTGGCGCCCTGGCGGGCCAGCTCGAGGGCGATGGCCTTGCCGATGCCGCGCGAAGCGCCGGTGACGAGGGCGATTTGGTTTTCCAGGTTCATTGATGTCCTCTTTCTTAAACGACGGTCACGATACTACAGCGGCCCCTCAGGCCTGGTTGAGAGCACTCAACACACGTTCCAGCGATTCCTGATCCATCAGCGCTTCGCCCACCAGCACCGGATCGATGCGCTTGGCCATGCCGATCAGCGTCTTGGACGGCGCGCACTCGACCACCTGGGTCACGCCGCTGGCCGCCATCTTCTGCATGGTTTCGACCCAGCGTACGGCGCCGGCCGCCTGGCGCACCAGCGCGTCCTTGATCTGCTCGGGGTCGCTGACCACGGCCACGTCCACGTTGTTGATCACGTCGATCTGCGGTGCGGCGAAGGTGAGCTTGGCCATGTAGTCGCGCAGGCGGTCCGATGCGGGCTTGAGCAGCGACGAGTGGAACGGTGCCGACACGGCCAGCTTCATGGCGCGCTTGGCGCCCTTGGCCTTGGCGATCTCGCAGGCCTTCTCGACGGCCGCGGTGTGGCCGGCGATCACGATCTGGGTCGGCTCGTTGAAGTTGACGGCTTCGGCCACTTCGCCCGGGACTGCAGCCTGGGCTTCGGCGCACACGGCGCGCACGTCGTCGGCCGACAGGCCCAGGATCACGGCCATGCCGCCCTGCCCGACCGGGACCGCTTCCTGCATCGACTGGGCGCGGAAACGCACCAGCGGCACGGCGTCCTTGAACGGGATCACGCCGGCGGCCACCAGTGCCGAGTATTCGCCCAGGCTGTGGCCGGCGACCACGGACGGCGCCTTGCCGCCCGCGGCGATCCACGCGCGGTACACGGCCACGGCTGCGGTCAGCATCACCGGCTGGGTGTTGGTGGTCAGGTCCAGCTCTTCCTTCGGGCCTTCGGCGATCAGCTTGCCGATGTCCATGCCCAGCGCGTCGGAGGCTTCGGCCACGGTGTCGGCCACGACCTTGTTGCCGGCAAAGCCGTTCAGCATGCCGACGGCCTGGGCGCCCTGGCCCGTGAAGAGGAATGCGAATTTGGTCATCGTTATCTCTTTCGTTTTTTTGGACGTTGCGGGGCATCCCGCATTTGTAGGGTGGGCTCTCGAGCCCACGCGGTCGGTCACGCGGCGCGCATCACCGCGTGGGCACAAGTGCCCACCCTACGTGTCAGATCACATGCGCGCGAGGATCGCGCCCCAGGTGAAGCCGCCGCCCACGCCTTCCATCAGCACGTTCTGGCCGGGCTTGACGCGGCCGTCGCGCACCGCCTGGTCCAGCGCCAGCGGGATCGAGGCGGCCGAGGTGTTGCCGTGCTGATCCACGGTCACGACCATCTTTTCTTCGGGCAGCTTCAGCTTTTTGGCGGTGCCCTTCATGATGCGGATGTTGGCCTGGTGCGGGATCAGCCAGTCGATGTCCGACGGCTGCATCTGCGCCGCTGCCAGTGCTTCGGTCGCCACTTCTTCCAGCACCTTGACGGCCAGCTTGAACACAGCCTGGCCATCCATGTACAGGTAGCCGCTGCCCGCCAGCGCGCCGTCGGCCAGGTTGCCCGGCACCGACAGGATGTCGGCGTGGCTGCCGTCCGCGTGCAGCTTGGTGGCCAAGATGCCCGGCTCGTTCGAGGCGGTCATCACCACGGCGCCGGCGCCGTCGCCGAACAGCACACAGGTGGTGCGGTCCGCGAAATCGAGGATGCGCGAGAAGACTTCGGCGCCGATCACGAGCACGTTCTTGTGCGCGCCCGACTTGATGAAGGCGTCGGCCACCGACACCGCGTACACGAAGCCGCTGCACACGGCCTGCACGTCGAATGCCGCGCCGCCGCTGGTCATGCCCAGCTTTTTCTGCACGATGCAGGCGGTGCTCGGGAAGCTGCCGAGGAAGTCGGGGGTGGAGCTGGCGACGATCACCAGGTCAATGTCGGCCGGGCTCTTGCCGGCCATGTCGAGCGCCTTCCTGGCCGCTTCGACCGCCAGGTCCGAGGCATTCTGGCCCGGTTCGGCGTAGTGGCGCGCGGAGATGCCGCTGCGCGTGACGATCCACTCGTCCGAGGTCTCGATGCCCTTGGCGGCCAGTTGCGCGGCCAGGTCGTGGTTGGTCACACGCCTTGCCGGCAGGTAGCTGCCGGTGCCGATGATTTTGCTGTACACGGTCATACTGAACTCTGCTTGATGGTTGCGCCGGGCGCTTCGGCAGGGGTGGACTTGGGCATCAGCTCGGCGATCATCGTCGAGAGCTGCTCTTGCACGTTGTATTTGGCGGCATCGAAGGCGCGCCGGATCGCCCATTCGAAGCCGTAGGCATCGGCGCCGCCGTGGCTCTTGAACACCAGGCCCTTCAGGCCCAGGAGGCCCGCGCCGTTGTAGCTCTTCGGATTGAGCTTCTTGAGCGACTTGTAGGCGATCAGCGCGCCGAGCATCGACAGCAGGTTGTCGCGGAAGGCCGACTTGAAAAAGTGCGCCAGACCCTCGATCGCCTTGAGCGTGACGTTGCCCACGAAACCGTCGCAGACCACGACGTCGGTCGTGCCCTTGAAGATGTCGTTGCCTTCGATGTTGCCATAGAAATTGAGTGCGCCGCGCTCGTGGTCGGCGCGCAGCAGGGTGGCGGTGGCCTTGACCACTTCGTTGCCCTTGATGTCCTCGGTACCCACGTTGAGCAGGCCGATGGTCGGCTTGCCGATGCCTTCCATGGCCGAGCACAGCACCGAGCCCATGATCGCGAACTGGTGCAGGTGGTGCGGCTCGCAATCGACGTTGGCGCCAAGGTCGAGCATGTAGGTGGGTTTACCCTTTTCGTTGGGCAGGATCGAGCAGATGGCGGGACGATCGACGTCGGCCATGGTCTTGAGCACGTAGCGCGAGACGGCCATCAGCGCGCCGGTGTTGCCGGCCGAGACGCAGGCGTTGGCGCTGCCATCCTTGACCAGCTCGATGGCCACGCGCATCGACGAATCCTTCTTGCGGCGCAGCGCCACTTCGATCGGGTCGTCCATGGCCACCACTTCGGTGGCGTTTTTCACCGACAGGCGCGGGTGGCTGTCGGCATGTTGTTTCTTGAGTTCGGCGCGAAGTTCGTCTTCGCGGCCGACGAGAATGAGTTCCGCTTCCGATTCCTGCTTGAGGAAGGAAATGGCTGCCGGGATCGTGACCGCGGGGCCGTGATCGCCACCCATGCAGTCGATGGAGATTTTAATTGTCATTTGTCGGGGTCGTGCCGCAGTTCAAACCTAGCGGACGGCGCAAATCGACCTGCGCATGGCTCGTGGCCAGCCAGGGTCGGCGGTATTCAAAATGACGGTGTGCAAGCTTGGATTGCAGCCGAAGACAAAGAAAAAGCGGCGCCACGCCAACCAGGTACGTTGCACCGCTTTCATGTTACGACAAACGTCGATTACTCGTCGTTCTTGGTCTTGAGGACTTTACGGCCACGGTAGAAACCGTTCGGGCTGATGTGGTGACGCAGGTGCGTTTCACCAGTGGTCGGCTCGACAGCCAGGTTCGGCGCCACGAGGAAATCGTGCGAACGGTGCATGCCGCGCTTGGACGGGGATTTCTTATTCTGCTGAACTGCCATGATGACTCCTAATACATAAGTTCTAAAATTCTAACACATTCGACTTGCAAATACATGCGCATCGAGTATCCCATCGGCAATCTCTGCCGAATCACGTTTAAAACGCTGCCCTACTCACTTACTGCTAGACGTACTCGACTACTGCACGCGTTTGACACGTTCTTGACTTACTGCTTGTTCTTGTACTGCTTGCTCAGTACCGCTTATTCGGATTTCAGGTTCTTCAGGCCGGCGAACGGCGAAACCTTCTCGGCCTTGACGGAGTCCAGCAGGCTGGTATCCGGGCACACCTCGTGCTTCGGCGACTGCGGCAGGGCCAGCAGGGCCTCGTCTTCCAGCAGGTCGCGGATGTCGCAGCAGTTGCTGCCGACAATCACGTCGATGCGCTCGTCATCGAGCAGCTCCTCGATCTCGTCTGCCTCTTCGTCGTCGCGCCCGAGCACCAGCACGGTGGACGAATCGATCTCGTAGCCAAACGGCTGCAGGCAGCGCTGGCACACCAGCTGCACGGTGCCGGCCACCGACAGCGTGAGCGACGGGTAGCCTTGCGGCGTCGTGCCGCCCTGGATCGACCAGCGAATCTCGCCAGTCTGATCGGCGCAATCGGCCGCCAACCGGGTCATTTCAGCGACTGGCGTGACGCCTTCGCGGTAGCCGTTGTTTCGACAAAATTCGAAAGCGTCGATGACAAAAGCGCTCATTGGAGAAATCGGACCCGGAAAACCTGCGATAATAACAGGCTTATCCCCGAAGAGTCAAAGACTTACACGGTTTTTTTAGGCCTGGCGCAAACGCTGTTGCAACAGGCTCAAGTATTCATCGGCTTTGCTTCTGGGGATGGCCTAACTATCTGTTTTTCTTATGAATTCTTTTGAGCGCCCGAGATGATACCAAGTTCCCCTGTCCCGCGCCTGATCCTCGCATCCAGCTCGGCCTACCGGCGTGAACTGCTGGCGCGGCTGCAGCTGCCGTTCGATGCGGTCGCGCCCGGCATCGACGAGACGCCGCTGGCGGGCGAAGCGCCGACCGACACCGCGCTGCGGCTGGCGCGCGAAAAAGCACGCGCGGTGGCGGCCAGGGCGCCGGGCGCCCTCGTCATCGGGTCGGACCAGGTCGCCACGCTCGATGGCGAGCAGATCGGCAAGCCGGGCAGCCACGCCGCGGCGCTGGCCCAGCTGCAAAAGATGCGCGGGCGCGAGGTGGTATTCCACACCGCGCTGTGCCTGTGGGACGGGCGGGTAGCGGACCCGGAGCAGGCCGCGCAGCTGCAGGACGTGCAGGTGGTGGTGGCGTTTCGCGACCTGCCCGACGCCGAGCTGGACGCCTACCTGCGCATCGAACAGCCCTACGACTGCGCCGGCAGCGCCAAGAACGAAGGGCTGGGGATTGCGCTATTGGAGCGGATCGACAGCAGCGACCCGACCGCGCTCACCGGCCTGCCGCTGATTGCGCTGACCACCATGCTGCGCCGCGCCGGTGTTTCATTTTTTGACCTGTAATTTGTATCGTTAGCCCACCCGTCGTTCCCGCGCAGGCGGGAACCCATGCTGAGCCGGCATTCACGCGGCCTATGGGTTCCCGCCTGCGCGGGAACGACGGCTCACACTTTGCCGATATGCCTGGAACTCTTTACCTGATCCCCAACACCCTCGGCCCGGCCGAGCCTGACGCACTGGCCCAGATCCTGCCCGAACAGGTGCAGGCGATCGCCTCGCGCCTGGACTATTTCGTCGGCGAGAACGCGAAGACCACGCGCGCCTTCCTGAAGCTGGTCGGCGCGCGCCATCCGCTCGCCCGGCCGTTGCAGGAAATCCAGATCGCCGAGCTGAACGTGAACACGCCGGCGCAAGCGCTCGCCGCCCTGCTGGAACCGCTGCTGGCCGGACGCGACGCGGGCCTGGTGTCCGAAGCCGGCGTGCCCGCGGTGGCCGACCCGGGCGCGGACCTGGTGCGCCTGGCACACCAGCACGGGGTGCCGGTGCGCCCGCTGGTGGGGCCGTCGTCGCTGTTGCTGTCCGTGATGGCCAGCGGCCTGAACGGGCAAAGCTTTGCCTTCAACGGCTACCTGCCGACCGATGCGGAGCAGCGCGCCAAGCGGATCCGCGAGCTGGAACAGCGCTCGCGCAAGGAAAAACAGACGCAGCTCTTCATCGAGACGCCGTATCGCAATGCGGCGATGCTGGAGGCGCTGGTGGCGGCATGCCAGCCGGGGACGCTGGTGTGCGTGGCGACCGACCTGTCGCTGGCGAGCGAGTCGGTGCGCACGATGACGGCGGCGAAGTGGAAGGCGGCGCTGGCCGCGGGCAAGGGGCCGGACTTCCACAAGAAGCCGACGGTGTTTTTACTGCTCGGACAGTAAGCGCGTAGGGTGGGCAGCTTGCTGCCCACGCGTCCAACCCAAGCTGGCACTAGCTGAACGCGTGGGCAGGAAACCTGCCCACCCTACATGTCTCAGCCAAGTCCTGGCGCAGTGCTTAATGCACCTCGTAAGCCAGCTCCTGCACCCACTCGAACGCCGCCAGCTCGATCTCGCGCATCGCCTTGACGGTCAGGCCCAGCTTCCTGAGCAAGCCGGACAGCACCTTGCCGCACTCGGCGTTTTCCAGCATTTCGGCCACCTTCAGCATCAGGCCAAAGTCGCCGGTGCGCTCCAGCAGCGCGGCGCGCACGTCGTCGGACACCTCGACCCGCGACAGGATCTCGCCCATCGGGATCGAGAACAGCGCATCGGCCAGCGACAGCACCCCCACCGTGAACGCGCGCTCGGCGCTGGCGGCGTCGCCCGGCCGCACTTTTTGCGTGATCAGCTCGAGCAGCTTGCCGCGCGTGGTCGCCATCTGCAGCAGCGGCGAATTGAGCTCGACGCGGCCGCCCGGGGCGGTGTAGAGCAGGATCTGCAGCCAGCGCTGCAACTGGCTGCGGCCCAGCAGCGCCAGCGCCTCGGTCACCGATTCGATACGGCGCCCGGTGCCGGCGGCACGGCTGTTCACCAGCCTGAGCAGGTTCAGGCTGATCAGGGCGTCGCGCTTGACGGCAGACTCGACCGCCTGCTCGTCCGCCTTGGAGTTGATCAGCTCAAGCAAATGCAGAATCGCCATTTCTGACGGCGAAATCTTCTTGCCCGACAGGATGGCCGGGCGCGCGAAATAGTAGCCCTGGAAATAGTCGAAGCCCAGGTCCATGCACATGTTGAACTCGTCCACGGTCTCGACCTTTTCGGCCAGCAGCTTTTTGCTCGGCCTGCGCAGCGAGGCGGCCAGCCTGGGCAGGAGCGCGTGGTCGATGCCCTGCAAGTCGACCTTCACCACGTCCACCAGCTCGACCAGCTGCTCCACGTCGGCGGAACGGTCCACCACGTCGTCCAGCGCGAACTTGAAGCCGAGCTGCTTGAGCTCGGCCACGCGCGCCAGCAACCGCTCGGTTGGCTTGACGGTTTCGAGGATTTCGAGGATAACTTTATGCGGCGGGAGGAAACGCACGAAGTCGCTCATCAGCACGTCTTCGTCGGCGTTGACGAATGCCAGCTGGTCGCCCACGACCTGCTCCATGCCCAGTTGCGAGGCGTGCGAGATCACGGCGGCCGTGGCGGCCGCGCCATTGGTCATCTGTGCATCGTCGTGCTCGCCGGCGGCGCGAAACAGCAGCTCGAAGGCCACAAGGTGCTGGTCGCGGCCAAGGATGGGCTGGCGCGCCAGGAAAAATTCTTCGGAGGGCGTGGACGAGACTGCCACTGCTTCGGCATGCATGTAAAAACTCCCGGAAACGTTGCTACACCGGAAGGTGCGGCAAGGGCAGGCCTGTGTCTTTTGCGCGCCCATACCGAATATACTACATAAACGCCAAACTTAGCATTTCGACATCGAATCGCGTGCCTTATCCGCGACGGCCACCGCCGCGGCCCGGGCCGGCAAAACCTTTGGGGCGCGCCGGGCCAGCGGGCCGGCCTTCCCTGCCCTGCACTGCAGGACGCTCCTGGCGCGCGCCCTGTGCCGCCGGACGTGCCTGGCGATTGCCCGGCGCTGCCTCGCGCTGCGGGCCGGCCGGCTTTTGCCGGTCTTCGTCCGCACGCATCGACTGTCCGGGCAG
The DNA here is from genome assembly GCF_024756255.1 of Massilia agilis. Classification (GTDB taxonomy): domain Bacteria; phylum Pseudomonadota; class Gammaproteobacteria; order Burkholderiales; family Burkholderiaceae_D; genus Telluria; species Telluria agilis. The sequence continues at coordinate 580,899 of NZ_JANUHB010000001.1, forward strand.
GCGCAGGCTGCCGGTGCCGGCCAGCGGGCTGGCGCGGCGCGCATTGCCGACCGGCTGGCGCGGGCCCGCGCCGGTGCGCGCGGCGGCGGCGCCGGTCACTTGCGTGCCCTTTTCGATATGGAAGGTGGCGGCGGCATCCTTGCCCAGTACCCGTACCAGGTAAGGCATCACCTGGCGCAGCAGCGGTTCGAGCGTGTACGGCGGGTTCAGGATGAACATGCCGCTCGTGTGCAGGCCGACGCCATCCGGCGTGGGGGTGGAAATCGTGAGCGTGACGTGCAGCCATTCCTTGGCCGGCAGGCGCTTGAGCTTGTCGGCGAACTGGCGCGACTCCATGCGCTGCAGCACGGGGTACCACACTGCGTAGATGCCCGACGGGAAGCGGCCGAGCGCCTCGTCCAGCGCATCCTTGACGCGGCGGTAGTCGTCCTTGACTTCATACGGCGGATCGATCAGCACCAGCGCGCGGCGCGACGGTGGCGGCAGCAAGGCCTTCAGGCTCAGGAAACCGTCGCCGCGCTCGATCATCACGCGGCGCCCGCGCGCGCGCTGGCCCTGCTCGGCCTTGTGCGCTTCGAGCTTGCGGAAGTTCTCGGCCAGCACCTTGCTGTCGGTGGGATGCAGCTCGAACAGGCGCAGGCGGTCCTGCTCGCGCGCCATCTGCTCGGCGATGTAGGGCGAGCCCGGGTAGTAGCGCAGCTTGCCACTCGGGTTCATCGCACGCACCAGGTCCACGTACTCGGCCAGCGGCTCGGGCATGTCGCGGCAGTCCCACAACGGGCCGATGCCGGTCGCGTACTCGGCGTTCTTGGAAGCGTAGTCGCTGTCGAGCGCGTACACCCCGGCGCCCGAGTGGGTGTCGATGTAGGTGTAGGCCGTGTCCTTCTGGTTCATGTACTTGTGCAGTTGCACCTGCACGAAGTGCTTGAGGACGTCGGCGTGGTTACCGGCGTGGAAGGCGTGGCGATAGCTGAGCATAGGTGGGATCCCGTCCGTAATCCGGCATTATCGCTTAGAACGCCACGCCGTCCCAAGCACGGACGAAAAAACGCCGCAGCGGGCACGACAACCCGCTGCGGCGAAGACCCTGCAAAAGCCGTTTAGGCGACCTTCTTCTCGTCGAAGAACTGTTCGTCTTCGGTCGAGCCGTGCAGTGCGGTGGTCGAGCTCTGGTTCTGCTGGATGGTCTGGGTCACGGCGTCAAAGTAGCCGGTGCCGACTTCGCGCTGGTGCTTGACGGCGGTGAAGCCCTTCTCGGCAGCGGCGAATTCCGATTCCTGCAGCTCGACGAAGGCCGACATGCCGCGGCGTGCGTAGCCGTGGGCCAGGTTGAACATGCTGTAGTTCAGTGCGTGGAAGCCGGCCAGCGTGATGAACTGGAACTTGTAGCCCATGGCGCCCAGCTCTTTCTGGAACTTGGCGATGGTGGCGTCGTCCAGGTTTTTCTTCCAGTTGAACGACGGCGAGCAGTTGTAGGCCAGCATCTTGCCCGGGAACTTGGCGTGGATCGCGTCGGCGAAAGCCTTGGCGTAGGCCAGGTCCGGCTTGCCAGTTTCGCACCACACGAGGTCGGCGTACGGGGCGTAGGCCAGGCCGCGCGAGATTGCCTGCTCCAGGCCCGGTTTCACGCGGAAGAAGCCTTCCACGGTGCGCTCGCCGGTGCAGAACGGCTTGTCGTTGGGGTCCACGTCGGCGGTCAGCAGGTCGGCCGCTTCGGCGTCGGTACGGGCCACCAGGATGGTCGGCACGCCCATGACGTCGGCTGCCAGGCGGGCTGCGGTCAGCTTCTCGACTGCTTCACGGCTGGGCACCAGCACCTTGCCACCCATGTGGCCGCACTTCTTGACCGAAGCGAGCTGGTCTTCGAAGTGCACGCCGGCGGCGCCCGCTTCGATCATGGACTTCATCAGTTCGAAGGCGTTGAGCACGCCGCCGAAGCCGGCTTCTGCGTCGGCCACGATCGGGGCGAAGAAGTCGATGTCGTCTTTGCCTTCGGACCATTGGATCTGGTCGGCGCGCTGGAAGGTGTTGTTAATGCGACGGACCACAGCCGGCACCGAGTTGGCCGGGTACAGCGACTGGTCCGGGTACATTTCGCCAGCCAGGTTGGCGTCGCCGGCGACCTGCCAGCCGGACAGGTAGATGGCCTTCAGGCCAGCCTTGACTTGCTGCATGGCCTGGTTGCCGGTCAGTGCGCCGAGGGCGTTGACGTAGGCTTCATTGTTGATCAGGTCCCACAGTTTTTCGGCGCCGCGGCGGGCCAGGGTGTGGTCGATCTGGACCGAACCACGCAGGCGCACGACGTCCTCGGCGGTGTAGGCGCGCTCAACGCCTTTCCAGCGGGGGTTGGTTTCCCAATCCTTTTTCAGTGCCGAGATTTGCTGTTCGCGAGTTGCCATGGTGTTTCTCCTAATGAGGTAAGCGAAGTTGGAAAACCGAATCCGTTGATACAAATGATAGGCCGGCTTGTGCGCAGCAGCACAGGTCTTCTATAAGACACACAACTAAAATTTTTCGCTTTAAATTCCTATACTTAGCTTCTCTCTTCCATGATGCGAAATGAAATTTCTCAAAATGGAATATGTGGCTTCGATTTCTCGGCGCCATTTTTCGCATTGCGCAATGGGGTAACCGCGATCTGAAATGCCGAGCCCGATCACCCGTTCAACCCATGGTAGGTTTTGCTGCGGCGTGGGAGTTGACTGCAGGCAACGAAAGGAGCGCGTCAGCGCAGGGAACGCGCGCCGGGGCGGCGCGCGGGGAAAGCCGAACCGCGGCGGTTCAGGCGTTTTGCAGGGAGGGAGTGCGGCGGGTGCCGACCGTGACGGCAGTGGCGATAGCCAGCGCCTGGAACAGCGCAATGCCGACGAACACCCAGGCCGGGTGGCTGGCATCCATCAGCGCGCCGAACAGCAAGGGGCCGAGCGCAAGCCCGCTGTCCAGCCCCGAATAGACCACGCCGAACACACGGCCGGTGGCATTCTTGGGCGCGGCGCTGCGGATCAACAGGTCGCGCGAGGGGCCGGCCACGCCGGAGGCCAGGCCGATCAGGCCCATCAGCACCACCACCAGCGGCCCCGGCACCACGCCGGCCGCGAGCAGCAGCGCCAGCACGGCGGCCAGCGTAAAGGCGAACGCGATGGTGCGGTCATGGTTGCTGGAGCGCGCGGCAAAGAAGCCGCCCATCACCATGCCGCCTGCCGAAGCCAGCATATAGATGGTGTAGGCGCTCGTGGCCGCGGCCAGCGAGATGCCGTAGGTGGCCACCAGCGCGGTCGAGGCAAAGCTCTGGATCCCGGCCAGCGCCACCGCCGTCAGGAAGAAAAAACCAAAACACATCCAGACTTGCGGCAGGCGCAGGAAATCGAAGGAACCGCCCTCTTCCCGGGCGGCAGGCCGAGCCGGGGCGGCGACGGTGCGCAGCACGCTGCGGTTGAGCAGCAACAGCGCCAGCACGCCGAACGGGATCAGCGCGGCGGCCACCAGCGCGACGCGCCAGTTCGACAAGGCGGCCACGGCCGCGAGGAACACGGGCGCGGCGGCCCAGCCCAGGTTGCCCGACACGCCGTGCACCGAGAACGCGTGCGCCAGCCGGGGCTTGGACACGCGCTGGTTGAGCAAGGTGTAGTCGGCCGGATGGAAGACGGCGTTGCCGCAGCCGGCCAGCATCGAGCCGGCCAGCAGCAAGGCGTAGTTGGGCGCGCTGGCCAGCACCAGCGCGCTGGCGCCCAGCAGCGCCAGCCCGGCAAACAGCACCGCGCGCGCGCCCACGCGATCGACGATGAAGCCGGACAGCGCCTGGCCGATGCCGGAGACGACGAAGAACACCGTCATCAACAGCCCCAGCTCGGCATAGCTCAACCCGAACGCGGCCTTAATCCAAGGGAACAGCCCGGCCAGGATCAGGTGAAAAAAGTGCGACACGCCGTGCGCGATACCGACCAATCCGATGACCCGAGCGTCGTCGCGCAAGCTTGCTTCTGCCATGTGGTTTCCCCCTGATTTGTTTTTTGAACAGCAAGTGTAGCCAAAATGGGAGATTGCTGCCGGCGGGCCCGCCGCGTCAGCTTGATGCGCGGCCCAGGCTATTGGCTTGGCGCGCACGATTGATTTCCAGCAGGAATACTTAAAAAAAAGAATTGGAGTAGTGTTTTGGTGTCAACTCAAAATGACAATCTTGGTTGCAACAATAACACTAAAGGAAACCGAAAAATGCTGACGAAGACCATCACCCGGGCCATTCTTTCCATCCTGTTGGCCGCAGGATTCACCTCCGCCCACGCCGGCGTCGTCACCTTCCAGGGCGTGACGTTTACGGCGACCACGAGCGGCAACGTGCTGACGCTGGAAATCGACGCGGCGCACCCGACCGGCGACTGGACCAATGCCACCACGATCGGGGCGCTGGGCATCGCGTCGATCGGGACCTTCACCTCGGCCACCATGCTGTCCGCCCCAGGCGCAGCCGCCGGCTGGAGCCTGCAAGGGAACGAACTGAATGCGAACCAATGCAGCGGCGCCAGCCAGCCCAACAAGGTTGCCTGCTGGTCGGGGACGCACGTGGCGCTGGCCGACGACATGATCTTCAAGTTCTCGTTCGCCGGCAACAAGCTGGACCTGGCGGAGCCAAACGTGAAGGTCAACTTCTTCGTCGGCGGCGGCACGAAGAAGGTGGGCAGCCTGTTCTCGCAGGCGGTGCCGACGGCGGTGACGCCGCCGCCGACCGAAGTGCCGGAGCCGGTCAGCGCGGCGATCCTGCTGGGCGGGCTGGGGTTGATGGGACTCGTCAGGCGCAAGCGCGCGTGACCGCAGGCTCGGGTTGGACGCGTGGGCGGCAGAGCCGCCCACCCTACAAAAAAACGCCCGGCCGCTTGCGCGGATCGGGCGTTTTCACATCCACGGCCAAGTTTTACTTGGCCAGCTCGACCTCCTTGTCGAACACCAGCTCGCCGCCGCGGGTATCGACGCGGATGGTGTCCTTCGGCCCGAAGTGGCCGGACAGGATCTCCTTGGACAGCGGGTTTTCGATCTGCTGCTGGATCGCGCGCTTGAGCGGACGGGCGCCATACACCGGGTCGAAGCCGGCTTCGGCGATCTTCTGCAGCGCCGCTTCCGACACGTCCAGCCGCATGTCCATCTTCTCGAGCCGCTGTTCCAGGTTCTGCAGCTGGATCTTGGCGATCACGCCGATGTTCTTCTCATCGAGCGCATGGAACACCACGATCTCGTCGATCCGGTTGATGAACTCGGGGCGGAAGTGCCCGCGCACCTCGGCCATCACCGCCAGCTTGACCACCGCCGGGTCGTCGCTGTCCATCGACTGGATCTTGTGCGAACCCAGGTTCGAGGTCATCACGATCACCGTGTTCTTGAAGTCCACGGTGCGGCCCTGGCCATCGGTCATGCGGCCATCGTCCAGCACCTGCAGCAGCACGTTGAACACGTCCGGGTGCGCCTTCTCGATTTCGTCCAGCAGGATCACGCTGTACGGCTTCCTGCGCACGGCCTCGGTCAGGTAACCGCCTTCCTCATAGCCGACATAGCCCGGCGGCGCGCCGATCAGGCGGGCCACCGAGTGCTTCTCCATGAACTCGCTCATGTCGATGCGGATCAGCGCTTCCTCGGTATCGAACAGGAACGCGGCCAGTGCCTTGCACAGCTCGGTCTTGCCCACGCCCGTCGGGCCGAGGAACATGAACGAGCCATACGGCCGGTTCGGATCCGCAAGGCCCGCGCGCGACCGGCGGATCGCATCGGCCACCGCGGTGATCGCCTCGTCCTGGCCGACCACGCGCTCATGCAGCTTCTGTTCGATGTGCAGCAGCTTGTCGCGCTCACCCTGCATCATGCGCGAGACCGGAATGCCGGTCGCGCGCGAGACCACCTCGGCGATTTCCTCGGCGCCCACCTGGGTGCGCAGCAGCTTGGGATTGGCTTCCTCGGTCTTGACCGTGGTGTCCTCGGCCTGCTTGAGCTGGCGCTCCAGTTCCGGCAGGCGGCCGTACTGCAGCTCGGAGACCTTCTGCCAGTTGCTCTGGCGCTTGGCTTCCTCCATCTGCTGGCGGATGCGCTCGATCTCTTCCTTGATGTGGGTGGTCCCCTGCACCATCGCCTTCTCGGCCTTGAGCACTTCCTCGTAATCGTTGTACTCGCGTTCCAGGCGCGCGATTTCCTCGTCGAGCAGCTCCATGCGGCGCATCGAGGCCTCGTCGGTCTCCTTGCGCACGGCTTCGCGCTCGATCTTCAGCTGGATCAGGCGCCGTTCGAGCTTGTCCATCACCTCCGGCTTGGAGTCGATCTCGATCTTGATCTTCGAGGCTGCCTCGTCAATCAGGTCGATCGCCTTGTCCGGCAAAAAGCGGTCGGTGATGTAGCGGTGCGACAGCTCGGCCGCGGCGATGATGGCCGGGTCGGTGATCTCGACCTTGTGGTGCAGCTCGTATTTCTCCTGCAGGCCGCGCAGGATGGCGATGGTCGCCTCCACGCTCGGCTCGTCCACGATGATCTTCTGGAAGCGGCGCTCGAGCGCGGCGTCCTTCTCGATGTACTTGCGGTACTCGTCGAGCGTGGTCGCGCCGATGCAGTGCAGCTCGCCGCGCGCCAGCGCAGGCTTGAGCATGTTGCCGGCGTCCATGGCGCCCTCGGCCTTGCCGGCGCCGACCATGGTGTGGATCTCGTCGATGAAGACGATGGTCATGCCCTCGTCCTGCGCCAACTCCTTGAGCACGGCCTTCAGGCGTTCCTCGAACTCGCCGCGGTACTTGGCGCCGGCCAGCAGGGCCGCCAGGTCAAGCGACAGCACGCGCTTGCCCTTGAGCGAATCGGGCACTTCGCCATTGACGATGCGCTGGGCCAGCCCTTCCACGATGGCGGTCTTGCCCACGCCCGGCTCGCCGATCAGCACCGGGTTGTTCTTGGTGCGGCGCTGCAGGACCTGGATCGCGCGGCGGATCTCGTCGTCGCGGCCGATCACCGGGTCGAGTTTGCCCATGCGGGCGCGCTCGGTCAGGTCGAGGGTGTACTTCTTGAGCGCCTCGCGCTGGCCTTCGGCGTCCTGCGAATTGACGGACTCGCCGCCGCGCACGGCCTGGATCGCCGATTCGAGCGCCTTGCGCGCCAGCCCATGCTCGCGCGCCAGGCGCCCGGCCTCGGATTTATCCTCGGTCAGGGCCAGCAGCACCATTTCGGAAGACAGGAACTGGTCGCCGCGCTTTTGCGCTTCGCGGTCGGCCAGGTTCAAGAGCGACATCAGCTCGCGCCCGACCTGGATCTCGCCGCCGGTGCCGGACACCTTGGGCAGGCGCTCGAGCCCGCCCTTCAAGGCATTCGTGAGGCCGCCCACGTTCACGCCGGCGCGCTGCAGCAGCGAGCGCGCCGCGCCGTCGTCCTGGTTCAGCAGTGCCACCAAGAGGTGCACCGGTTCGATGTAAGGATTGTCGTTGCCGACCGCCAGGCTCTGGGCGTCCGCCAGCGCTTCTTGCAGCTTGGTCGTCAGTTTGTCTTGCCGCATGGTAATACTCCCTAGTGAGTGTTCTTTAACTAGGAAGCAAAGTTGGGATGGGGCTGCGGGTTTTCAAGGTGGCATTTTGGACAGGCCCACGTAGGGTGGGCGGGTTTCCCGCCCACGCGTCCAGCCAGGGCAGGCATAGCGGCGACGCATCCTTCAGTTGGACGCGTGGGCAGGAGACCTGCCCACCCTACGACATCGCCCGGAAGGTGGCGTAGCCGGCGATGCAGCAGCCGATCGAGCCGAGCAGGTGCAAGGCCGAGTGGCCCAGCGCCCAGCCGTACTGGCCACGCTGCAGCAGCATCATGGCTTCGCCCGAGAAGCTGGAAAACGTGGTCAGCCCGCCCAGGAATCCCGTGATCGCGAACAGCCGCCACTCCGGCGACAGGCCGGGGTGCGAGGAAAAGAACGCCAGCCCGATGCCGATCAGGTAGCCGCCGGCCAGGTTGGCCGTGAGCGTGCCCACCTGGACGTGGGCGTGCACGTCCGACAGCCACACGGCCAATCCCCAACGCAGCCATGCGCCGATGGCCGCCCCCACCCCCACCGCCAGCCAGCTCAACGGGCCGCCCATTTGGCCTTGGCGGTGTCGTCCGAATCGCGGGCGTCCACCCAGCGCCCGCCGTCGGGCGTCGCTTCCTTCTTCCAGAACGGGGCGTCGGTCTTGAGGTAGTCGATGATGAATTCGCAGGCGGCGAAGGCTTCGCCGCGGTGGCTGGATGCGACCGCGACCAGCACGATCTGGTCGCGCGGCAGCAAGGGGCCGATGCGGTGGATGACCAGCGCGCCCAGCAGCGGCCAGCGCGCACGCGCCTGTTCGACGATGTCTTCCAGCGCGCGTTCGGTCATGCCGGGGTAGTGTTCGAGCTCCATGCCGGCCACCTGGGCGCCATCGTTCATGTCGCGCACCGTGCCGACGAAGGTCACCACCGCGCCGGCGCGCGCGTCACCCGCGCGCAGGCGCGCCACCTCGGCGCCGAGGTCGAAATCCCCGGCCTGCACCCGTACTTCGATCATTTACCCTCCTTGGCCAGCCGCATGAGCAGGTGCTCGATGCGCGACGCGGTCCGCGCGTCGGTCAGCGCCGGCAGCGCGCACAGCTGGCGCAGCTCGGCCGCCGTGGTGGCCGGCTTGTGCCCCGACTTGAGCGAGGACTGCAGCACCTCCACCTGGAGCCTGAGCCGGTCGCGCGCGAACTCCGGACCGCTGTCAACGCCTGCAATGATCTCAAGGCGGAGCAATTCATGCAACAGTTTGGCGCGGTTCTGCTCGAGCAGGCGGGCGTAGGCCTGGGCCTGTGGCGCGGCGGTGGCCGCGAGGGCGTCGCCAAAACGCTGGCGCAGCACGGCGTCGTAGTCGGCCGGCACGGCCGGGAGCTGGTCCCAGCGCGCCTGCCAGTCGGTGGCGGCGGCGTCCAGCGCCGGGTCGGCGACGGCGGCCTCGAGCTCGTGGATCAGGCGCAGGCGCTCGCGCAAGGCGCTGGCCTGGGCCACACCGGCGGCGCGGCGCGCGGTGTCGGCATGGTGCTGCACCAGCGCGATGGCGTCGTGGTAGCGCTTTTCCAGCCGCGCCTCGTGCGCGCGTGGGACCGGGCCGGCCGCATGCCACTCGGCCGCGGCATCGCGCAGCAGCTTGCTGGCGGTGGAAGGCTGGGCCTGCGGCGCCGCCTCTTCCAGGCGGGCGCAGATCGCTTCCTTCACCGATTCGTGCGCGCGGCGCTCGGCGTCCAATGCATGCACGCTCTCCTTGCGGGCCGCGAACACGGCGTCGCAGGCGGCGCGAAAGCGCTGCCACAGCGCCTGCTCGTCCTTGCGTTCGAGCGGCAGCGCGCGGGCGTGCTCCTGCCAGCGCTGCTGGATCGCGCGCATCGCGTCCACCACGTGGCGGTCGTGCGGGTCGAGCGCGGCCACCTCGTCGATCAGCTCTTCGCGCTGCGACACCTCGCCCTTGCGCTGGTCTTCCAGCGGGCCTTGCAGCACCCCCAGCACCTCGGCGAATTCATGGTCCAGGCGTTTCTTGTCCTTGCGGTCGATGGCGCCCAGGTGGCTCCATGCGGTGCGCAGGCGCTGGACGGTGCCGGCCACATGCTTCCACTCGGCCGTGCCCTGCTCCAGGCGCGTGACCTCGGCCCGCGCTTCGTCCAGCAAGGCCTGGCCGCGCGCGGCATTGGCATGGCGTTCGTCGGCCAGGTGCTTGAAGTGCGCGGCGGCCGGCGCGTAGGCGGCGGTGCAGGCGGCGTCGAAACGCTCCCACAGGCTCTTGGGCGCGGGGCCGGAGATGCTGTCGAGCGCCTTCCAGCGCTCGCGCATGCTGCCCACCTTCTTGGCCAGGTCGCTCATCGACAGCTGCTGGGTGGACAGGGTCTCGACCGACTTGACCAGCTCCTCGCGCGAGACGTTGCCGCCCCAGCGCGCCCAGTCCGAGAGCCGTTTGAGCTCGGCGCGCGCGTGGGCCAGCCGGTCGGCCTGCGCGCTGGTCAGGCGCATTCCCTTGTCGCGGCTGTCCTTGAGCGCCTTGTCCAGGTCCGCCGCAGTGCCGAGCGAGCCCTGGCGCAGCGCCGCTTCCATCGCGTCCAGCGTGTCAAGGAAGTGCTGGTCGGCGCCCTTGGGCGGCGCCTTGGCCGCGGGCGGGTTGGCCGGTTCTTTATGCTTGCGCTCGGGTTGCGGCAGGCTTGCCAGCAGCTCGTCGAAACGCTGCTGCTGCGCTTCCTGTACCGGGCCGCGCGGCGGCTGCCCCAGCTTTTGCCATGCCTTGCGCAGCGCCTCGGGCTGGAGCGACTCGCGCGAGGCGGCCAGCCACTCGGCCAGCTGGGCGTCGCGCGCGGCCAGAGCGGCCTGCCCTTCTTCGAGCGTGGCCAGGTTCGATGCCAGGCGCGCATGCGCGGCGGCGAATTCCGAGGCCAGCGCGCGCGGCAGCGACGCGTGTTCCGGCGCGGCCAGCGCGGCCTGCTGTTCCTGCTCCATCTGGGCCAGCCGCGCCCGCATCTCGTCGGCCGTCAGGCCTGCCGTTTCCAGCGCGCGCAGCGCCGCCAGGCGGTCGATCATGGCGCGCTGCAGCGCCACCTGCGCTTCCAGGCGCTGCCCGAGCTGGGCGCGCACGGCCTCGAACTGGCCGGTAAGCTCGGGCGCCGCGATCACCGACCATTTGCGGTCCAGTTCAGCGACGTGGTTCGGCGTGAGCAGCTCGTCGCGCAGCAGCGCCTGCGCCTGCTCGATGGCGGCCTGGGCGCGGCGCAGCTCGGACTCGTGGTGGCGGATCGCATCCAGGCGCGACTGCGCCAGCTTGGCCACGCGCCGGTCGGTGTTGCGCATCGCACTGTGGACGCGCTCGAGCTGTTCGGGGGAATGGACGAACTCGGCGGCAGCGAGCCGCAGTTCGGAGAATTCGCACTGGAGGATGAACTCGACGGCAGCGGCTTCGTTACCGCCCAGCTGCCGGAGCTTGTCGGCCTGCAGCTCGCGCTGCGAGCCCGCCGCCGTGGCCGCCTGTTGTGCTGGCGGCGCCGCCTGCCCGGCCGGCGGATCGCCCGGCTTGTTGTCGCCCGGGCGCTTGAAGAGAAACTCGAACATGATGAAGTCGCACTTCCAAAACCCCCATCATAACAAAGAACGATGGGCGGCCTGGCGCGGCCGGGCTGCCGCGCGCGGAACGCCCCCGCACTGGCTCAGTGCACGAAGGACATCGGCGGGCCTTGCCGCTGGAGCCGCTCGGGCCGCGGCCGGTAGTTGCGGCCCAGCCGCGGGTAGCGCTCGCCACCCCGGCTTTCTTGCCTGTAGGCATCGTGCGCCAGCATCTGGTTGGCGATCGCGAACCAGGCCTCGCCTGAAATGACACTGGCGGCCAGTTCGAACAGTTCGCGTTCCTCGCGCTCGATGCGCGCCAGCAGCGCGACGCAGAACTGCTCGACCGCGGCGCAGAACTGGCGCACCCGGGCTTCGCTGTCGAGCGTGGCGCTCTCCACCACACGCAGCGCCGCCGCCATGGCGTCGGCCGCGGCCTGGCTGAGCGCGTCGAGCTCCTCGATCAGCTTGTCGGCCGCGCCGGTGGCGCGCCGCACCGCCGGGATCAGGAACTTGTCGAGCTTGCGCCAATGACAAGACTCGTACAGGCGCTTGAGGGCGTCGCACGTCATCTCGACCTGGGCCGGGGTCAGCGCCCTTTGCTGGAGGAAATTGGACTGGAGCAACTTCTGAAGCGATTGAAGGCTGGTACGAACGCTGGTTTGCTCCACAGACAGTGCTACCAGCGTATAGGTCGCAGTTAACATCTTGTCTCCTCCCAGAATTCTCGCCAACGCAAGCACCTGCCGGGAGAACGGCAAGCAACCGGGTTGGGAATGTCGTTTTGAACAGACCTTTGAGGAATTTTATTATTGTCATCGGCCCGCAGGAACTAGTAGTGTAAAGAGCCCCGACAGCAAAGGTTTGATATTTCGCAAACCACTAGCCTTTGGTCCTACACGCTGCGTCAACCTGTTGCCGCGCCGGGCGTTGCAACGTGCCACGCAGCCATAATCATGTCAGCAGAAGAAAGTTACCAGCGCGCATGGTGCTGCTCGACCATGCCGGCCAGCCGCCGCACCGCGCGCGGCGCAGCATCCGGCGTTGCCCGCACCCAGCCGTCGAACACGCCGATCTGCTGCCGCAGCCGGCTGCTGGCCACCAGCAGTTGCTTGTCGTCGCGGCGCTCGCCGTCGGGGGTGAAATGCAGCTCCACCAGGCCGTCGGCGGTGCGCACGCATAGGCCTTCGGGCGTCATGTCGAAACGGGCCTCGCCCAGCGGCAACAGCTTACCGTCCAGCCACAATGCGTTCTCGGCCCCGCCGAAATAGCCCTGCTGCAAATTGATGCCCACGTCCGGCCCGTGCGCCGACAGCCAGCGCCACCCGGTGCTGCGGCCCAGCATGCCGTTGGAATAGTCCATGATCGCTACCCCCTCGTCGAGCACGAAACGGCGGCCACCCGCCACGGCCACGCCGGCCACGGTCATGGCGCCCGACTTTTGCGTCGCGTGCACCGATCCGCCCTCGGCCGGGCCGATGGCGAGCAGGTGTGCGGCCGCACCGCCGTAGGCCGCGTCGATGCGCAGGCCACGCGCGGACAGGCCAAGCATCCAGTCCTCGGTGCCGGCCGGCAGGATGTCGATGCGCTCCGAGAACGAACGGTAGCTCCCGGGCACGCGCGCGTTGGCGCCGACCTGCGCCCCCATGCCGGGCAGGCCGACCGACGAGAAGCAGGCAATGTCCCGGCCCGTCGCACGCTCGAACACGTAGCCGAACGCGCTCGAACCCCAGCCCACGTGCACCAGGGCCGTGGCGCAGTACACCTCGTCGGTCACGATGCCGACGAAATGCCAGCGCTTGTGGTGCAGCCGGCGCCACAGCGCACTGCGCCGGAACGGTTCGGCCAGCGTGTGCCAGCCGAAGGACTCGGCCAGTCCCGCGTAGCGCCCAAGGCGCGGCTGGCCGTCGGCGCCGACGGCGTGCAGGGGGGCGGCCGGCAGCGTCATGCGGCCACCTTGTCGTCGGTGGCGCACGCGCCCAATGCCGCCGCCAGCTGCCGCCCGAACGCGGCCGGCTCGGCATGCGTCACTTCCACCGAGGCGCACCCGTGCCAGCGCGCGCAGCGCTGCAGCGCCGCCGCAATGTCGCGCGTGAAGCGCTCGCTCACGCGCGCGCCCGGCTCCAGGATCACCGACTTGAGCTCGAATGCGCCGTGGCGGCGGTGCGCCTTGGCGTCGATCCGCCCGACCAGCGCGCCGCGCCGCAGGATCGGCAGCGTGAAGTAGCCGTAGCGCCGCTTTTCGGCCGGGGTGTAGCACTCGAGCCGGTAATCGAAGCCGAACAGGTCGAGCGCGCGGCGGCGGTCCCACACGATCGGGTCGAACGGCGACAGCAAGGTGGTCAGGGTTGGCGCCAGTGCGCCTTGCGCGGCCTCGCGCGCGGCCTGCTCATGCTCAGGGTGGATATAGACCGGGTCGTCCCAGCCCTCGACCCGCGCCTGCAGCAGCTCGCCGCGCGCAACCAGCTGGTCCGGGTCAGGATGGGGGCGCCGCGTACGGTGATAGTCTGGAATCCAGGCCGCGCGCGCCAGGCCCAAAGCGCGCACCGCGCGCAGCACGAACTGGCGCCGCACCTCGGGCAGCGCCGGCGCCTGGCTGTCGTCCCACGACGGGTGCACGCGCTCGGCCAGGTCGTAGATGCGCTGGAAGTTGTGGCGCCGCGCGATCATCAGCTTACCCGAAGTGAACAGCACCTCGAGCGAGCGTTTCTCGGGCTTCCATTCCCACCAGCCGCCGACCTTGCCGTCGGTGCGCTCGAAATCGCTCGAGCGCGCCGGGCCGTTGGCGCGGATGTGGTCCATCACCTTGGCCACCTCGGCGGCGCGCTCGCGCATCCAGGTTTCGGAGTACTTCCAGCCCATCGCGCCGGGATCGAGCATGCGGTGGCGGTACAGGCCGTAATCCTCGATCGGCAGGAAGCACGCTTCGTGCGCCCAGTATTCGAACAGGCTGCCCTCTTCCAGCAGTTGGTCCAGCCACTCGGGCCGGTAATCGCCCAGCCGGCTCCACAGCACGAAATACGGGCTGCGCGCAACCACGTGGATGGTGTCGATCTGGAGCATTTCCATGCGCCGAATCGCCTCCAGCACATCGGCCTTGGTGGCGCGGCGCCGGCGCGGCTGCAGCATGCCCTGCGCATGAAGGTGAAGGGCGCGCGCGGCGCCGGGGGAAAGGGTCAGTTCGCTCATGCCAGCATTGTAATAACGTTTCGTCAACGCTGGTCAAGGGCTCCCGACTTTTTCTCGGCAGCGGCCCGATGGCTGAGCTATAGTAGCGCCGGCTTCCCTTCCCTTCGATTCCCATGCGCCTGCTGCACACGTCCGACTGGCACCTCGGCCAGACCCTGCACAACTTCGACCGGAGCTACGAGCACCAGTGCTTCCTCGACTGGCTGGTCGAGACCATCGTGGCCGAACAGGCCGACGTGCTGCTGGTCGCGGGCGATGTGTTCGACAACGCCAACCCGTCGGCACAGTCGCAGCGGCAGCTGTACCGTTTCCTGCAGCAGGCGCGCGAGCGCGCCCCGTGGCTGCAGGTGGTGGTCATCGCCGGCAACCACGATTCGCCGGGCCGGCTGGAGGCACCCGCCCCGCTGCTGCAGGCGCACGGCGCCACCGTGGTCGGCCACGTGGTGCGCGGCGAAGACGGCGAAATCGACCTGGCGCGCCTCCTGGTGCCGCTGGCCGATCGCGCCGGCCAAGTGCAGGCATGGTGCCTGGCGATCCCCTTCCTGCGGCCCGGCGACGTGCCGCGGACCGAGGGCGAGAGCGAAGGCGATCCTTACCTGCAGGGCGTGGCGCTGCTGTACCGCCAGGCGATCGAGCTGGCACGCGCGCGCTGCGCTGAAGGCCAGGCGATCGTCGCCATGGGTCACTGCCACATGGTGGACGGGCAGGCTTCGCTGGACTCGGAGCGGCGCATCGTCATCGGCGGCACCGAAGCCTTGCCGGCCACGATGTTCGGCGCTAGCGTGGCGTACGCCGCGCTCGGGCACCTGCACCTGGCCCAGCGCGTGGGCCAGCAGGAACACCTGCGCTACAGCGGCAGCCCGCTGCCGCTTTCGTTCTCCGAGGTGAACTACCAGCACCAGGTGCTGCGCATCGACCTTGACGGCAGCGCGGTGCGCGAGGTCACGCCGATCCGCGTGCCGCGCGCGGTGGAGCTGCTGCGCGTGCCGCAAGCGCCCGCGCCGCTGGCCGAGGTGCTGGCCGCGCTCGAAGCGCTCGACCTGCCCGAGCTTCCGGCCCACGCCCAGCCCTATCTCGAGGTGCGCGTGCTGCTCGAGGGCCCCGAGCCCGGCCTGCGCGCGCAAATCGAGGCCGCCATCGCCGGCAAGCCGGTGCGCCTTGCCAAGATCGAACCGACGCGCAAGGTGGCGACCGCCGCGCCGCTGGATGATGCGATGACGCTCGACCAGCTGGCCCAGCTCAAGCCTGACGACATCTTCCGCCGCCTGTACCAACAGCGCTACGGCGAGGAGGCGCCGGCCGAGCAGCTGGCCGCGTTCACCGAGCTGATGCTGGCCGGCGCCACGGAGGCGGCATGAGGATCCTGCGCATCGGCGGCCGCAACCTGGCCTCGCTGGCGGGCGACTTCTGCGTCGATTTCGAAGCCGAGCCGCTTGCGTCCAGCGGCCTGTTCGCCATCAGCGGGCCGACCGGCGCGGGCAAGAGCACTCTGCTCGACGCGCTGTGCCTGGCTCTGTACGGCACCACCCCGCGCCTGCCCAAGAGCGCGCGCGGGGCCAGCGCGCTGCCGGACGTGAACGGCGAACCGGTGTCCACCGTGGACCCGCGCAACCTGCTGCGGCGTGGCGCGGGCGAGGGCTATGCGGAAGTGGACTTCGTGGGCAACGACGGCCTGCGCTACCGCGCGCGCTGGAGCGTGCGCCGCTCGCGCAACAAGCCGGGCGGGCCGCTGCAGGCCGCCGCGATGACGCTGCATCGCCTGCCCGAGCTGGCGCCGGTGGGCGGCACCAAGTCCGAGGTGGCAAGCGAGATCGTGCAGCGCATCGGCCTGTCGTTCGAGCAGTTCACGCGCGCCGTGCTGCTGGCGCAGAACGAATTCTCCGCCTTCCTGCGCACCGACGAAAACGAGCGCGGCGAACTGCTCGAAACCC
Source organism: Massilia agilis (assembly GCF_024756255.1). GTDB lineage: Bacteria > Pseudomonadota > Gammaproteobacteria > Burkholderiales > Burkholderiaceae_D > Telluria > Telluria agilis. Next base: position 597,086 of record NZ_JANUHB010000001.1, read on the forward strand.
TCACCGGCAGCGCGGTGTACAGCGACATCTCCAGGCGCGCCTTCGAGCGCTGCAAGCGCGAGCAGGAGGCGCTGCGCGTACTCAGCCAGCAGCTGTCGCGCCAGGTGCCGCTGTCCGCCGAGGCGCGCGCCACGCTGGACGCCGACCGCGCCCAGGCCGAGCTCGAACTGCAGGCGGTGGATGCGCGCCGCGCGCTGCTCGAACAGCAGAAGCGCTGGCACGACGAACTGGCCAAGCTCACCCGCAACGAGGCGGCGGCGCAGGATGCGCTGGCCGAGGCGCGTGCGCGCGTGGACGCGGCGGCGCAGCGCCGGCGCCACCTGGCGACACTGGAAGCGCTGCAGCCGGCGCGCGCATTGCTCGCCGAGGCCCAGCGGCTGGAACGCGAGCTGGCACAGGCGCAGTCCGCTGCCGGGCATGCCCAGCGCGAGCTCGAAAGCGCAACCACCGCACAGCAGCAGGCCGCGCACGAACTGGCGGCAGCGACGCAGGCGCTGGCGATGGCCGAAGCCGCGCAACGCAACGCCGCCCCGGCGCTCGACGCGGCCAAAGCACTGGACGCCGCGATCGTCGCCTTGAGCCCGGCCCTCGACCAGGCACGCACGGCGATGGAGTCGGCGCAGCGGGGCGCCGCCGACGCGGCGCAAATCCTGCAAACGAAGCGCGACGCCCACGCGGCGGCGGTCGCCGCGCAGCAGGCCGGCGTTGCCTGGCTTGCCGCGCACGCGCACCACGAACCGCTGGCCACACAGTGGGAACGCTGGGACAACCTGCTGGCACAGGCGGCCAACGCGGCGCAAGCCGACGCCGATGCTGCGGCGGCCCTTGCCACGGCCGGGCGCAACGCCGAGGCGAACGCGCAAGCCGGGCAGCAAGCGGCAACGGCACTCGAGCAGGCGGCAGCCGCGCTGCGCGAGCACGAGTTAGCCCTGCAGCGCGCAAGCGACGCGCTTGCCGGCTTCGATGACGCGGCCCTGCGCCAGGCGCGCCAGGCGCAGGACGCGCGGCGCGAGCAGCTTGCCACGCTCGAGAAGACATGGTCGGCACTGTCATCCACGCGCAAGCGCATGGCACAGCTGGACGAGCAGCGCACCGCTGCCGAAAGTGCGCGCCAGCAGGCCGAAACTGCGCTGGCCACGGCGGCGGCACAAGCGCAGGCGCTGGGCGGCGCAGCCGAACAGGCCGAACGCGCCCTCGCCGGCGCCGAGCTGGCCTGTGCCGACAGCGTTGCCAGCCTGCGCGCCCAGCTCGCGGACGGCGCGGCCTGCCCCGTGTGCGGCGCCCTGGAGCATCCCTACCATCACCAGGACGAGCGCTTGCAGGCCGTGCTCGACGGCCTGCGCGCCGAGGTGGTGCGCTGCCGGGCTGCGGCACAGGACAACCTGGCCGCGCAGGCGGCGCAGCGCACGGCGGCAGCGGGCGCACGCGAGCGCTTGTCCACGCTGGACACCGAGCGCGCGGCCCTTGTCCCGGCCCTGGACGAGCTGTCGCGGGCGTGGGAGGCACACCCGCTTGCACACGCCGCGCCGGGCGAAGACGAGCGCACCGGCTGGCTGGCCGCACAACAGCAGGCACTGCGGGACCAAGCCGCAGAACTGGACCGGCACGAACAATCGGCACAGCGTGCACGCGCGGCGCGCGACAACGCCCAGCAAGCATGCGACAAGGCGCGCACCGGCCATGCCCGGCTGCTGGAAGCGGCCCATGCGGCGCAAGCGGAAGCGGCGCGCCTGAAGGCAGAGCTGGACACGCTTGCTGCAAAGCGGGAAGCCGCCGCAAGCGCCCTGGCCGCGATCCTGCGCGAACTGGAGCAGCCACTGTCGCAGGCCGACAGCGACGGCTGGCAGGCCCGATGGCGCAAGGACCCGAACGCCTACCGCGCGAGCCGCGCCGCCGAGGCAAAGGCGTGGACCGAACAGTCGCACCGGCTCACCCGCAGCGACAACGAGATCGCCACGCTGGAGGTCCAGCTTGCCGCCGCAGCAGCCAATGCCGGGCAGGCGGCGCGGCTGGCCAGCGAGGCTGCGGCCCAGTTCCGGCGTGCCGACGCACAGGTCAAGGACAAGCTGGGCGAGCGCGCCGCACTCTTCGACGGCAAGCCAGTGCAGCAAGTCGAACAGACCCTGGCACAGGCGATCGGGCAGGCCCGCGCCAAGCTCGCGGAGCGGCAGGCGGCAAGTGCCCAAGCCGCCCAGCGCGAAGCCGCCGCGCGTGCCGGCGTGATCCAGTGCGACGAACGCCGCACGGCCTTGCATGCCGCATCCACCGCCGCCACGGCGCAGCTGTCCGCATGGCTCGATGACTATGCCCGGCAGCATGCGGACCTGGAACCGGTTGCCGACAGCGCCGCCCTGGCCGCCCTGCTGCACACCACGCAGGAGGACGTAGCCCGGGCGCGCGCCGCGCTGGCCGAACTGGACGCGCAGGCCGCAAGCGCCGGCACCGTGCTTGCCGAGCGCCGTGCACAGCGCGAGCTGCACGCCGGCAGCGCGCTGCCCGATGCGCTGGCCAGCGCCGACGACGTGGAAGCGGCGCTGGCGGTGGTCAATCTCGAACGCGGCGCCCTGCTCGAACGCGCCACGGCGCTGCGCATGCAGGCCGCGCAGGACGACGAGCGGCGAGCGCAGGGCCAGGCCCTGCTGGCCGAGATCGAACGCCAGCAGGCCGAGGAGCAAAAATGGGCCAAACTGTCGGAGCTCATCGGATCGAGCGACGGCAAGAAGTTCCGCAATTACGCACAGCAGTTCACGCTGGACGTGCTGCTCGGTTACGCCAACCACCACCTGGCGCAACTGGCGCGCCGCTACCGGCTCGAACGGGTGGTCAACACGGGCGGTCCCTCGCTCGCGCTGATGGTGCGCGACCAGGACATGGGCGGCGAGGTCCGCCCGGTCAATTCGCTCTCCGGCGGCGAGACCTTCCTGGTGTCGCTCGCGCTGGCGCTGGGGCTGGCGTCGCTCTCGTCCAACCGCGTGCGGGTCGAATCGCTGTTCATCGACGAGGGCTTCGGGAGCCTGGACAGCGACACGCTCGGGGTGGCGATGGATGCGCTGGACGCGCTGCAGGCGCAGGGCCGCAAGGTGGGGGTGATCTCGCACGTGCAGGAGATGACCGAGCGGATCGCGGCGAAGATCGTGGTGCGCCCGGCCGGCGGCGGCGCGAGCGCCATCTCGGTGCAGTAGCCGATGCTACAATGCGCCCTTTTCCGCATTCATCCATCATGACCAAACCAGCACGCTTCCTGACCTTCAAGTGCGCCAAGTGCGCCAAGCCGGTCAAGGTCCAACTGCAGAAAGTGTCGGCCTGCTCGCACATCCAGCCCTACCTGGGCGTGTGCGACTGCGGCGAGGTCAAGCTGCACGCCACCGGCAACCCGGACGCGGTCAAGTCCTTCCTCGAATCCGGCGGCATCGACTGGCACCACCACCATTGATGAGCGAACCCGCGCGCATCCACTGGACTGAGGGGGGCGAAGACCGCTCGGCCCTGTGGCACTCCGAAAGCGGCTGGCCCGCGCCCAAAAAGGTGGTGCTGGCCGACGACACCATGCCGGCCGATGTGGCCTACCGGCTTGCGCTGGAGGGCACGGGCCTGTTGTGGCGCGGCGACTTCCAGAACGCGCGCCAGCTGCTGCAGGCACTGGTGCGCCGCATCGAGCACAAGGGTGCACGCGCCAAGCGTGCCAGGACCGCCAAGCCGGCCGCCAGCCCTGCCGAACTGTTCCACCGCCACCGCCTGACCCAGCTGCAGCGCGCCCGCCTGCTGGCGATGCTGCTAATCCCGATCGAAGGCGATTTTGCGATCCAGCTGCGCCGCGCGCCGGACGTGCGCGAGGCCTGCCTTGAAGCGTATGGGCCGGCCAGCGGCGAGCGCCTCGTGATCTCGCTGCGCGAGCTGCTGGGCCTGATCGGCGCGCATGAGTGGCGGCGCAAGGGCGTCTTCATTCCCGCGCTCGGCGAGCGCATCCACCCGTGGTACGGCGTGTTTTCGCCGGTGCGAGGCGAGTACGTGGACCTGGTGGCGCAGGCGCCGCTGCCGCCGGGCGCGGAGCATGCGTTCGACATCGGCACCGGCACCGGCGTGCTGGCGGCCCTGCTAGCAAAGCGCGGCATCAAGCGGGTGCTGGGTACCGACATGGACGAGCGGGCGCTAGGCTGCGCGCGCGAGAACATCGAACGGCTGGGCGTTGGCGCGCAGGTTGAACTCATCAAGGCCGACCTGTTCCCGGAAGGGCGCGCGCCGCTGGTCGTCTGCAATCCGCCGTGGTTGCCGGGCAAACCCAGTTCGTCCATCGAATACGCGATCTACGACCCGGATAGCCGCATGCTGCGCACGTATCTCGACGGCCTGGCGGCGCACCTGGCCGAGCACGGCGAGGGCTGGCTGATCCTGTCGGACCTGGCCGAGCACCTGGGCCTGCGCACGCGCGAGCAGCTGCTGGGCTGGATCGATGCCGCCGGCCTTGAAGTGATCGCGCGGCTGGACACGCGCCCGGTGCACGGCAAGGCCAGCGACGCCGACGACCCGCTGCACGCGGCCCGCTCGCGCGAAGTGACGTCGCTGTGGCGCTTGCGCGCAAAACGCAACGCTGCCGTATGACCGGCGCGCGTTCCCGATTTGCGCCGGGGCCGCATACGCGATACAATTTGGGCATCAGACGCGGGGTGGAGCAGTCTGGCAGCTCGTCGGGCTCATAACCCGAAGGTCACAGGTTCAAATCCTGTCCCCGCAACCAAATACTGGGCCCGACTGTCCCTCGCAGCCGGGCTTTTGTTTTGTGTGGCAGCGCGGCCCGATGAGAGACAAGAAAGACAACGCAACATTCGACCTGCCTGGCTTCGAAGACGCCTTCGCGCTGCCGCCGCAATCCGTTGAACCCAAAAAGCCCGGCACCCGCCCGCGCCGCGTCGCACTCAAGCAAGAGCAGCTCCAGCTGCTCGAAGAGACCGACGCCACCGGCCTGCCGGTGTGGAAGCGCGACGACAACCTCGACCTGACCGGCTTGCCGGTCTGGGCACCAGCCTGACCGCATGTCCACCTCCTTCTCCACACTGCCGCTTGCGGCGCCCTTCCTCTCGAACCTGAACAATCTCGGCTACCACGCCATGACGCCGGTGCAGGCCGCCAGCCTGCCGCACGCGCTGGCCGGGCGCGACCTGATCGTGCAAGCGCACACCGGCAGCGGCAAGACGGCCTCGTTCGGCATCGGCATGCTGCACCGGCTCAACCCGGCGCTGTTCTCGGTGCAGGGCCTGGTGCTGTGCCCGACGCGCGAACTGGCCGACCAGGTCGCGGGCGAGCTGCGCCGGCTGGCGCGCGGCGTGGGCAACGTCAAGATCCTGACGCTGACCGGCGGCGTGGCATTCCGCCCGCAGGTGGCCTCGCTCGAACATGGCGCGCACATCGTGGTCGGCACCCCGGGACGCATCCGCGACCACCTGGGCAAGCGCACGCTGGACTTGAAGCGCGTGAACACGCTGGTGCTGGACGAAGCGGACCGCATGACGGACATGGGCTTTTACGAGGATATCGCGGCGATCGCGAGCGACTGCCCCGCCTGGCGCCAGACACTGCTGTATTCGGCGACCTACCCCGACGACATTCGCGCCGCCACCGCGGCGCTGCTGCGCGATCCGCTCGAAGTGGCGGTGGAAGGCGGCCAGCAGGCGGCGCGCATCGAACAGCGCTTTTACGAAGTCGGTTTCGACGCGCGCGATGCCGCCGTGGCGACGCTGCTGGCAAGCCTGCGCCCCACTTCCGCCATCGTCTTCTGCAATACCAAGGCGCATTGCGAAGAGCTGGCGGCAGCGCTGCGCGCGCAAGGTTTTTCGGCGCGCGCCCTGTTCGGCGAACTGGAACAGCGCGAACGCGACGAAACGCTGCTGCTGTTCGCGCACCGCAGCTGCCAGGTGCTGGTGGCCACCGACGTGGCTGCGCGCGGCCTGGACATCGCGGACCTGGACCTGGTGATCAACGCCGGCATGCCCAAGGACGCGGAAGTGTACGTGCACCGCATCGGCCGCACCGGGCGTGCCGGCAGCGAGGGCCTGGCGGTTTCGGTGTGCACGCCGGGCGACAAGAAGTGGGTGGCGCGCGTGGAGGAACTGCAGGGCAGCCCCGCGCAGTGGCACCCGCTGCCGTCCCCGCCTGATGCCGCCCCGCCCGGGCCGGCCCCGATGGTCACGCTGTGCATTGCCGGCGGCAAGAAGGACAAGCTGCGCCCCGCCGACCTGTTGGGCGCGCTGACCGGCGAAGCGGGCCTGACGCGCGAGCAGGTCGGCAAGATCGACATCACCCAGTTCGCCAGCTACGTTGCGCTGGCGCGCCCGGCCGCGGCGCAGGCGTTCGAGCGCCTTTCCGCCGGGAGCCCGCTGGGTCCGGAATACGGGGCGTTCAAGGGGCGTTACTTCCGGATGCGTTTCATCGAGGCCTAGGCGCGCACGGTTGAGCGGGCCACCGACACGCCCGCCTGGAATCTGGCATTATTTGCAACAAATGAGGTTTGCATGATGACCAGTCCAAGCACAATCCGATCTCCCACGCTTGCGCGCACGGTGCGCCAGGTGGTGTCGCAGCAGCCGGAGCAGGTGAACGAAGTTTGGTGCCGCAAGATCTTCCGCAACATCCTGCAGGCGCTCGAACGCCACCACGCGCTCAGGCAGCCGCACGCGCCCATCTCGCCCGACACCATCGGCTTTGACGCGCACGGCGACCCGGTCCTGCTGCCCGCTGACGGCGCCACAACCGAGCCGGGCGAGGCGGCCGACGTGCAGGCGCTCGGCGCAGTCGTGCACTACGCTATCACCTGGGAGCCGCAGCCACTCACGCTGCTGCGCACCCAGGCCCTGGACGGCTTCAGCGAGTCGCTGGTTGGCGCCGTCAACAAGTGCATCGCGCCCGACCCGGCCGAGCGGCCGCAGTCGATCGCCGAGCTGCGCAACCTGCTCGGCATCGTCGCGCTGGGGGCCGTCATACCGCATGCCACGCCCGAGCCAATCTTTGCGCCCGTCGAAACCACGCGCACGACGAGCATTTTCGGCCCCGACAAATGGCAGCGCTGGATGCTGATCTGCCTGGCGGCCGTGGTGCTGCTGGCCGCAGCCTCGGCGCTGTGGATGCTGCTGCGCGACGCGGATGGCGGCGACAACGTCGCGCTGACCTTGCCGGAGACGGTGCCAGCGTCGCACAGCGCCAGCCCCGGCGCGGCGCCGGCACACGTGCTGCCCGCTCCCTCCGCGCCGGTTGCGCCAGCCTCGCCGGCCGCCACGCCAGCCGTGCCGGACCACGCCACGACGGCCCTGCCCCCGGCTCCGACAACGCGCTCCATCGAACCGGAACCAGCCGCCAGCCCCCCTGCCCGCCCCGTTGCGCCCTCGGCAGCGCCTGCGCGCGACGCGCAGCAAGCGCCCTCCGTCACCTACAAACTAGTGGTCAAGCCGTGGGGAACCGTGTACGTGGACGGCGCCGAACGCGGCATCAGCCCGCCGCTCAAGCACCTGCGGCTGGCGCCGGGACAGCACACCGTGCGCGTGGTGAACCCGAACTACCGCGACCGCGTCCTGCGCATCGATGCGGAAAACAACCGCAACGGCCGCATCGACGTCGATTTTGGCCAACGGTCACGTTGAGGTGTATGTCATGAGAATCATCTTCCTGCCCACGCTGCTTGCGGCGAGCCTGCTGGCCGGCTGTGCCGACATGCCCGACCTGTTCGGCAGCACGCCGGCCCAGCCGCACCCGCGCGCCGAAAGCCTGTCCGCCACGCGCGAGCCGGCCGCCCTGCGCGAGGGAATCCATCTGTACAACGAAGGCGATTTCAATGGCGCGATCAAGCGGCTGTCCTCGCGCGAGATCGCCAACGGCTCGGTGAACGCACGCGTCACCGCGCTCAAGTACACGGCCTTCAGTTACTGCGTCACCAGCAGGCCAACGCAGTGCCAGCGCGCGTTCGAACGCGCAATCAGGCTGGATCCGAAATTCGACCTGGAGCCGGGCGAACACGGGCACCCGTTGTGGGGGCCGGTGTTCGCCAAGGCGAAGAACGGTCGCTAGAAGAGGCTTCCAACCGGGCTGCAGGCCTGGAGACTCGGCATGGGTCCCGGCCTGCGCCGGGACGACGGATCAGAGTTTGATGGTGACGGTTGCCTGGAAGGTCGGCGCGCGGCGGCGCTCGCTCGCCTGCTCGTAGGCGTAGGCCATGCCGATCAGCGCCGCTTCGCTCCACGCCGTGCCCACGAACGAAATGCCGACCGGCAGGCCGTGCGTGTAGCCCGCCGGAACCGTGATGTGCGGGTAGCCCGCCACCGCCGCCGGCGACGAGAAGCTGCCGCCGTAATGGTCGCCGTTGATGTAATCGGTCACCCAGGCCGGGCCGCCGGTCGGCGCCACCAGCGCATCGAGCTTGTGCTCGCGCAGCACCTGGTCGATGCCTTCCTCGCGCGAATAGCGCAGGTTGTTGGCCAGCGCCTCCTGGTATTCCTTCGCGTCGAGCCCGGGCTTGGCCTCGGCCGCAACCAGGTGCTCCTGCTGGAAGTAAGGCATTTCGCGCGTGGCGTTCTGCTGGTTGAACGCGATCACGTCGGCCATGTTCTTGACCGGCGCGTGCGGCGCGTAGTTGGCCAGGTAGGCGTTCAGGTCCGGCTTGAATTCGTACAGCAGCACCGTGGTCTCGCTGTCGCCGTACTTGTCGATGTTGGGTACCTGCACGTCCACCAGGGTCGCACCCTGCGCCTTCAGGATCTCGAGCTCCTTTTCGATGATCGCGTCCACCGCGTCGTTACTGCCGAAGAAGTTGCGCGCCACGCCGATGCGCTTGCCCTGCAGGCCGTCGCGGCGCAAGGCCGCTCCGTAGTCGGCGGCGCGCGCGTTCGCCTCTTTGGTGGCGGCGTCGCTGGCGTCACTGCCGGCCAGCGCGGCCAGCAGCAGCGCGGCGTCGGCCACGGTGCGGGTCATGGGGCCGGCCGTGTCCTGCGAATGCGCGATCGGGATGATGCCGCTGCGGCTGACCAGCCCCAGCGTGGGCTTGATGCCGACGATGCCGCAGGTCGAGGACGGCGACACGATCGAGCCATCGGTCTCGGTGCCCACCGCCAGCGTGGCCAGGCCAGCCGCAATGGCCGACGCCGAACCGGAGCTGGAACCGCTGGTGTTGCGGTCCAGCGCATACGGGTTCTTGGTCTGCCCGCCGCGTCCGCTCCAGCCGCTGATCGAATGGGTCGAGCGCATGTTGGCCCACTCCGACAGGTTGGTCTTGCCGATGATGACCGCGCCGGCCTCGCGCAGGCGCGCGGCGACATGCGCGTCGCGGCTGGCGCGCACGCCGTCCAGCGCCAGCGAGCCGGCGCTGGTGCACATCTTGTCGGCGGTGGCGATGTTGTCCTTCAGGAGCACAGGAATGCCATGCAGCGGGCCGCGCAGCTTGCCGGCGGCGCGCTCGCGGTCCAGCGACTCGGCAATCGCCAGCGCATCCGGGTTCAGCTCGATGATTGCGTGCAGCTTGGGGCCAGCCTTGTCGATCGCGGCGATGCGCGCCAGGTATTGCGACACCAGCGCGCGCGAAGTCAGCTTGCCGGCCTTCATGGCCGCCTGCTGTTCGGCCACGCCCGCATCCAGCAGCGCGCCGTTGCCTGCTGCCGGCAATGCCGCCGCGTCCGCATTCGCCACGCCAGCCAAGGCGCCGGCAGCCAGTCCAATTCGAACGAAATCCCTGCGATCCATTCCTGCCTCCAATTTTGTAGAGGCAACAGAATAGCAGCAAAATTGTCGGTCCAAGCGAGGCGCGGCGGCCACCAAAGAAAAAAGCACGCGCGGCGAACCGGGCGTGCTTTCTTGTGTCTTTACGCCGGCAAGCCGGCGCGCGGCGAGATTAGGCGCGGACGATGCGCTTGTACTCGTTGGTGCGGGTGTCGATTTCGATGACGTCGTCGTTGCTGACGAACAGCGGCACCTGGACGGTGTGCTGCTTCGACTCGATGGCGTTCTCGATGCGGGCGTCTTTCAGCACGTTGCCCGAGGTGTTGCCCTTGACGGCCGGCTCGGTGTACACGACCTGGCGCGCGATGGTGGTCGGCAGTTCGACCGAGATTGCCTTGCCGTCGTAGAACACGGCCTCGCACTCCATGCCATCCTTCAGGTAGTGCAGTGCATCACCCAGGTTTTCTTCTTCGATTTCGTACTGGTTGTACTCTTCGTCCATGAAGACGTACAGCGGGTCGGCGAAGTACGAGTAGGTCACCGGCTTCTTGTCGAGAATGACGACGTCGAACTTGTCGTCGCCGCGGAACACGTTTTCCAGCGGCGCGTTCGTCAGAAGATTCTTCATCTTCCACTTGTACGTGAAGCCCGTGCGGCTCGAACCGTTGACGTCGGAACGCAGCACGATGAAGGGCTTGCCGTCAACCATAATGATATTGCCAACACGAATTTCTTTTGCGGGTTTCATAGGGTGTATGCGTTTATTTGTAGGTTGCAGTAACCGGGCATCATACCATGTTTTTCGGCGCCAGCCTACCCGGCCGAGCGCGCAAAGCTGAGCAGTTGCGTGACCAGGTCGCCGTTTTCCAACACCTCGTGCTGCCACGCTGCGTTGCGCCGCGCGATGGCCGGCAAGTCCTCCTTGAGCGCCAGCCACGCGGCCTGCCAGTCGCCGACCGCGGCCGCGTCGTTCCAGCCCAGCATGAAGTGCTCCACGCTCGGGAGGCCGCCGGCGTAGCGCTGCAGGAAAGCGCGCAGCTTCTTGTGGTGCAGGTTCTCGTCCTGAGGGTAGATCTGCCAGATGAAGGCGCGCCCCGCCCATTGCGCGCGCACCCACGAATCCTCGCCGCGCACGAAATTGATGTCGCAGGCCCACAGCAGCCTGTCGTAGTCCGGCTGCGGCACGAACGGCAGTACCCGGACCGTGACCGGCCCCCGCTTGCCGCACGCGCCGGCCACCGCCGGCTGGCCGAGGAAGGCCTCGACCGCGTCGCGCGCCACGCCCTCGGGCACCAGGCAGGTCAGCGCCGTGCCCTCCTCTTCCCACGCCTTGAGCAATGCCGCGACCGGCGCATGCGGATAGCAGAACAGCGAGACCTTGAGCGTGTCCATCTCCTCATCGGTCACGCCAAAGCGCGCCAGGAACGCGGCCATGGCGGCGCGATCGGACTGGAACGCCTGGCGTGCCTCGTCCAGGCCGGCCTCGTGCAGCAGGCCGCCGGTCTTGCCGGTAAAGCCAGGGAAGAAGAAATACTTCGTGATCGGCAGGCGTGGATGCATCGACGGCAGCCGGTGGCAGCCTTCGACCCACTCCTCGGCGCTCAGGCCCTCGTAGTTGATCCAGACCGGCCGCGGTGCGCGCCGCGCCATCGCTTCGGCATAGCCGGGCGGAATGTCCACGCCGAAAAATTCGATGACGATGTCGGCCACCTCGCCCGGATCGAACTGCCCGTCCTGTCCTTGCCAGTGGCGCACCGCCACGCCCTGCACCTGCTGGAGCGCGGCGCCGGTGTCCACCTCGGGGCAGATGCGGCGAAAGCTTGCCAGGTCGTCCACCCACAGCGTGACCGCAAGCGCGTGCTCGTGGTGCAGCTGGCGTGCCAGGCGCCAGCAGATGCCGATGTCGCCGTAGTTGTCGACGACTTTGCAAAAGATGACCAGGGTACGTGGAGTGTGGGACATGTCGATGGAGCCAGGGCAGCGCGGGCCGCCATTCTACCCGACCCGCGCGCGATTAACGCTTGCCGCGCCGCCGCGCAAGGGCCGGCAGCCGTTCATCTGCGGCATCGCAAGCAGCGGCAGGCAAGCACGATTTTGCCCTGCCCGTCGAAAAACTTCACCTACCCCACCCTGTCCAAGACCCCGTACCAGCTGCGCTTTGGCGGATTCGTCCGCTTGAGCGTTCTTCCTCCCGCCTGACACACCTGACCTTACCGGATGGGTGAGGCGCTTGATCGCACGCTGCCGTTTGCCGTGGTGCGTAAGGGAACGCGAGTCGGGCACAGCTGCTTGTGACCGACCGTGACAGGCCCCATGGCCGGCGGCTGCACTCACATTGAACAAGAAGGGGTGAATCATGAACGAGTTCCAACAAGCAGGGTACGGACAACCACAGTTCCAGCCGCAAGGCTTCTTTGGCAGCACCTTCGGCGCTCCGCTCGGCGGCCAGATCGGCAGCGGCATCGGCAGCTGGCTTGGCAACGCCCAGCTGGGCGGCCAGATCGGCCAGGCAGCCGGCAGCTTCCTCGGCGGCATTTTGCCGTTCAGCGCCCAGCCGCAAGGCATGCAAGGCATGCAAGGTATGCAGGGCTATGGCGGCGGCATCGGCGGCGGGCAGCAAGGCGCACAGATCGTCGGTCAGTTCCTCCAGCAACATCCGCTGCTGCAGGCCATCGCGCAGCAGCCGGCGCTGGCGCAGCAGCTGCTGTCCACCCACCCGCTGCTGCAGGCCTCGCTGCAGAACCCCCAGGCTGCGCAACAGCTGGTGCAGCAGCACCCCATGCTCCAGCAAGCGCTGCAGCATCCGCTGCTGGCGCACACCGTCATGCAGTCGCACCCGCTGCTGCACCAGGCACTGCAACAACAGCTGATGCAGCAGTTGCAGCAGATCCAGCAACAGCAGCAACAGCAACAGCAACAGCAACCGCAACAACAATTCCAGCAGCCGGGCATGGGCGGCGGCCAGATGCAGCCGCAGGGCTGGTTCGGCAACCTGCTCGGCCAGTATGCGCAGCCGATCGGCTCCACCGTGGGCGGCTGGCTCGGCCAGCAAGGGCTGGGCAGCGCGATCGGCGGCGCGGCCGGCCAGCTCGGCCAGATGCTGCCGTTCGGCGCGGACCCGTACAGCAACTGGCTGCAGCAACAGGCCATCGCCTCGCAATACCGGGGCATGGGCGGCATGCAGCAGTACCAGCCGGGCCAGGGGATCGGCCAGGGCATGCAGGCCGGCCAGCAGGGCCAAGGCGGCCAGACGCTGCACTGATCGCAGACTGAACCGGGCCTCCCGCGGTGCTTGCGGGAGGTTTTTCAAACCAGAGGAATACGCCATGCCCCAAGCACCCAACCAGCACCGCTACATCGTGCGCGCCGCCGGCGACAGCGCGCCGCTACAGGGTTTCATCGCCGGCCTGCAGGGCGAGCCTGCCATCGAGCTGGTCGAAGCCATCGGCCCGGCGCAGCAGCCGCACACGGTGGTCATCCAGACCGACGAGGCGACCGCGCAACAACTCGCGCAACGCTTCAGCAGCACCAACCAATTGATGATCGAACCGGACCGGCCGCTGTCGCTGTTCGGTCACGGTCCGGCCTGAATCGAAAGGAATACACATGCCAAAGGAACCAACCAGCGGACAGGGCGCGCAGCCGGGGCAAGGCGCGGCGCCGCAGAATCCGCAAGGCGCCGGTGCGCCGCCCGAGAGCGGCACGGCCGCCAGCCGGCAGCCGCGCGGCCACGTGGTGGGCGAACGCAAGAAGCGTTTCCTGGTCGCGCCACGCCAGCCGATGGTCCAGATGGGCCCGCTCGGCATGCTGCCGATGGCCTTCCAGCCGCTGTCGCTGAGCACGGTCGAACAAGCCCTGCGCGCCGCGCCTGATATCGAGGTGGTCGGCCTGGTGGGCGACCGCCGCGCGGCCAGCCCGCTGGCCGAGGGCATGGGCGGCGGCCACGCCGAGGGCGTGCTGGTGGCGCGCATGACCGACCAGAAGGCGCAGGACTTGCACCTGCAGGGCCAGGGCCGCCTGCTGGTCGAGCGCGACCAGCACCTGCAACTGTTCGAGCCGGCCCTGCGCCAGCCGAACCTGGTCGCCTCGCTCACTCCGACCGCCGGCCCGGCAATGTCGCTTGCCGTGCTGGTGCTGGACGGCAGCGGCGCGCCCGTGCCCGAGGCCGAGGTCTCGCTGTTCGGCAGCCTGCTGCCGGCAAGCGGCGTCACCGGGCAGGACGGCACCGCCACCATCACCATGTACGGCGAAAACCCGCACACGGTGCGCGGCCTGTACGTCAAGCCCAAATCGGACTTCTGGAGCTTGTACCAGCGCGACCCCGACTTGTCCGCGACCGAGCCGAACGTTGTCACGCTGCGCCCGCTGTCCGCGTGGCGCGGCTTGTCAGGCTTTCCGGGCCAAAACACCATCGGCTGGGGCCAGCGCGCCATGCGCATGGACAAGCTGCCACCCGAGTTCCGCGGCCGCGGCGTCAGGATCGCGGTGATCGATTCGGGCGTAGCCACCAGCCACACCAACCTGCGGCAGATCGGCGTGGGCTTCGACATCATCGATAAAGACACCGATCCGGGCGCCTGGAACCAGGACCAGCTTGGGCATGGCTCACACTGCTCGGGCGTGATCGGTGGCGCCGACCCCACCTTCGGCATCCGCGGCTTTGCACCGGAAGCGGAAATCCACGTCTGCAAGCTGTTCCCCGGCGGCCAGGTGAGCCAATTGATCGAGGCGCTCGAATACTGCATCGAACACCAGATCGACGTGGCCAACCTGAGTTTGGGCGGCACCGAACCGTCCGAGGCGCTGGAGCAGCAGATCCTGCGCGCCAAGCGCTTCGGCGTGGCCTGCATCGCCGCGGCGGGCAACAGCGGTGACGCGGTCCAGTACCCGGCCTCGTCGCCGCATGTGCTGGCGGTGGCCGCGATCGGCAAGGCCGGCGAGTTCCCGCCCGACAGCTACCACAGCCAGACCATGAACGGCGACGTCGATGCGGACGGCTTCTTCACGGCGCGGTTCAGCTGCTACGGACCGCGCGTGGACGTGTGCGCACCGGGCGTGGCCATCGTCTCGTCGGTGCCGCCAAACAATTTCGCGGCCTGGGACGGCACCTCGATGGCCGCGCCCCACGTGACCGGCCTGGCCGCGCTGGTGCTGGCCCATCATCCGGCGTTCCAGGGGCCGGGCCGGGCGCCGAACGCCGACCGGGTCGAGCGCCTGTTCCAGGTCATCCGCATGAGCGCGCGCCGGGTCACGCTGGGCGAACAGACGCGCATTGGCTACGGCTTGCCGGACGCGCTGGTGGCCCTGGGGTGGTCGGTGATGGCCGCCGACCGGCGCGGACAGCAGTCGCTGCAGGGCATGGCCGGCATGGGCCTTGGCGCACTCGGCGGCATCGGCGGGGTCGGGCTCATGGGCGAGGCGGCGTTCGGGCAGCCGGTCGGGCTGGGCGCAGCGCAGGGCGGCATTCCCGGCATTCCCGGCCTGCCGTTCGGCATTGGCACCGTGCGCGGCGGCTGGTAGCGCGCTACACGGCGGCAAACGGGCAAAGAAAAACCGGAGCACCTATCCGCGCATGCACGGTGGTCTGCTCCGGTTTTTAACTGGCGTCCCCACGGGGATTCGAACCCCGGTACTCACCGTGAAAGGGTGATGTCCTAGGCCTCTAGACGATGGGGACCTAAAACTGTTACTGCTTCTATTCTACTGCGTCGCGGGCTTCACTGCCCACGCTGCCAAACCTGGCGTCCCCACGGGGATTCGAACCCCGGTACTCACCGTGAAAGGGTGATGTCCTAGGCCTCTAGACGATGGGGACCTAAAACCTTGGTGGAGGTAAGCGGGATCGAACCGCTGACCTCTTGCATGCCATGCAAGCGCTCTCCCAGCTGAGCTATACCCCCCTTGGTACTGCTTTTACTACAACTGCTTTGCCGCCGCTTGAACGCGTGGGCAGAAAATCTGCCCACCCTACGCCCTGGCTGAAGACGCGGGCCTGAATCCCACCCTACGCCTTGCGGCTGCCAAATTCTTGGCGTCCCCACGGGGATTCGAACCCCGGTACTCACCGTGAAAGGGTGATGTCCTAGGCCTCTAGACGATGGGGACCCTGGACTGCTATTTGTTCGTGGTGGAGGTAAGCGGGATCGAACCGCTGACCTCTTGCATGCCATGCAAGCGCTCTCCCAGCTGAGCTATACCCCCCATGGTACTGCTTTTACTACGACTACTTTGTGGCTGGTTGAACGCGTGGGCAGAATCTGCCCACCCTACGCTTCTTTCCAGCCGCGTGGGCCATGCCCACATCATTCTTGGCGTCCCCACGGGGATTCGAACCCCGGTACTCACCGTGAAAGGGTGATGTCCTAGGCCTCTAGACGATGGGGACCCTGGACTGCTAACTGCTTCTTCGACGTTGGTGGAGGTAAGCGGGATCGAACCGCTGACCTCTTGCATGCCATGCAAGCGCTCTCCCAGCTGAGCTATACCCCCGTACCGGCGAAGAAGCAGGATTATAGCGTCAGTCTTGCAATCTGCAAATAGCCATCCTGCGTTTAGATGAATTTTTCCACGCGCTCGACCACGGTGTCGCGGCCAAACAGTTCCACGACCGCATCAATGGCCGGGGTTTGCAGCTGCCCGGTCAGGGCCAGGCGCAGCGGCATGGCCAGCTGCGGCATCTTCAGCCCGTTGGCAGCCAGCACTTCCTTGACCATGGCCGAAATCGCCGCGCGCGTCCATTCCACGCTCTTTGCGCGCTCGGCAAACTGGCCCAGCGCGGTGCGCGCCGCGTCGGTCAAGTGCTGGGCAACCAGTTCCGGGTCGGACTTCGGCTCGCGGTAGAACAGCATGGCCGCGTCCGCCAGTTCGTTGACGGTGTTGGCACGCTCCTTCATCAGGCCGATCACGGCCGCAAGATCCGGGCCGGACAGCAGGCGCGCGCCCTCGCGCTCGAGCACCGGGCGCGCCAGCTCGGCCAGCCGGCCATTGTCGGCCTGCTTGATGTAGTGGTTGTTCAGCCACGCCAGCTTCTCGTTGTTGAACTGGGCGGCCGAAGCGGTCAGGTGCTCCAGGTTGAACCACTCGGTGAACTGCTCCATCGAGAAGATCTCGTCGTTGCCGTGGCTCCAGCCCAGGCGCGCCAGGTAGTTCAGCATGGCCTCGGGCAGGTAGCCCTGGGCCGGGTATTCCATCACGCTCACCGCACCGTGGCGCTTGGACAGCTTTTCGCCGTCCGCGCCCAGGATCATCGGCAGGTGGCCGTATTCCGGCAGCGGCGCACCCAGCGCGCGCAGGATGTTGATCTGGCGCGGCGTGTTGTTCACGTGGTCGTCGCCGCGCAGCACGTGCGTGATGCCCATGTCCCAGTCGTCCACCGCCACGCAGAAGTTGTAGGTGGGCGTACCGTCCGGGCGCGCGATCACCAGGTCGTCCAGTTCCTTGTTGGCGATCGTGATCGGGCCCTTGACCACGTCGTTCCAGGTCACCTCCCCCTCGAGCGGGTTCTTGAAGCGCACCACCGGCTGCACGCCGGGGGGCACCGGCGGCAGTTCCTTGCCCGGCTCGGGGCGCCAGGTGCCGTCGTAGCGCGGCTTTTCGCCGGCTGCGCGCATGCGCTCGCGCATCGCTTCCACTTCCTCCGGCGAGCAGTAGCACAGGTAGGCGGTGCCCTGCTCCAGCATGGTCAGGATCACCTCGCGGTAGCGGTCCATGCGCTTCATCTGGTAGAACGGGCCTTCGTCGTGTTCCAGGCCCAGCCACTTCATGCCGTCCAGGATCGCCTGCACCGCTTCCGGCGTGGAGCGCTCGAGGTCGGTGTCTTCGATGCGCAGGACGAAGGTGCCGCCGAAATGGCGGGCGTAGGCCCACGAATACAGCGCGGTGCGCGCGCCGCCGAGATGGAGGTAGCCGGTCGGGCTCGGTGCGAAACGGGTGCGGACAGTCATGGCGTAATGCAAATTGGTAAAACGCCTATTTTACCGCGACCCTGCCGCAGCTGCGCTGCCGCGCCGTACCCGCCCTTGCGGCCTGCTAAATACCCGCCTGGGCGGGCGCGCCTTGCGCCTCCAGCCAGGCAGCCAGCGCGTTGACGGTCGGGTAGTCGTACAGCAGCTCCGGCACCACCGGCACCGCGGCGCGCTGTTCGATCTCCAGCGCGATCGGCACCGTCGCCAGCGAGTCGATGCCCAACTCCGCGAACGGGGTATCGTCGCCGAACGCGGGCATGGACGGGCGGCCGTCGCTGGCCAGCCAGCGGGTCACGCTCTCGCGCACCAGCCGGCGCATGGCGTCGCCCGCCGCGCGCGGCGCCAGAGCAGGACTTGCGGCCGGCGCCGGCGGCTGCGGCAGGTCCGCCGCGCGCAGCATCGGGTCGGGCAACTGCTCCACCCCGGCCGGCTGCTGGTCGACGTCGCCGATCGCTTGCGCGTACGCGCCGATCCGTTCCAGCAGCACGCTGGCCGACGGGTAGCCGTGCGCCGCGTCCTGCTCGGCCGCGATGGCGCGCCGCACCCGGTCGTAGCGGGCCCGCGCCCACTCCAGCGCCGCGCTGGCCTGCGCGCCGCCTTCGTCGCCCGCCGCGCGGCGTTCGGCGGCGCCCAGCAAAATGGCGAACGCGCACAGCTCGCCGATGCGGTAGTCGAGCCCTTGCACCTGCGCGCCGTCCCCGGCGAACCGGCGCGCCCCGGCGGCGCGCTCGCGGATCGACGCCACCGTGCGCCCCAGTTCGGCCGCGAGCCTTGGCCGCCCGAGGCCGTGGGCCAGGAAGCGCTCGGCGCCGCTGTCGGGCGCGGCGGCACCGCCCAGGTGCATGTACAGCGTCTCGGTCGGGCCTTCCAGGATGCGCAGCACGCGCGCGTCGCGCAGCATCTGGGGCGCGGCGTTGTTTTCGAGGTAGCCGCGCCCGCCGAGCATCTGGACCAGCCAGTCGGCCGCCTCCCACAGCAGTTCAGAGCCGACGCATTTGCAGGCCAGGCAGGCATGCCGGGGTAGCGGTTCGCGCGCGTCCAGTGCCGCGGCAATCGCCTCCACCAGCGCCTCGAGCGCCCACACCGCGCAGGTGAGTTCGTGCAAGCGCGCGCAGCTGACCGGGTTGTCCAGCAGCCTGCCGGTGGCCACCTCGCGCCGGGCCGCGTAGCGGGCCATCAGCTGGGCGCAGCGCTTCATCGCGCCCACGCACAGCGCGCCCACGCCCAGGCGCGCAAAGCCCATCGCGTCGTGCGCGACCTGCATGCCCTCCCCCGGCGCCAGCAACACGCGCGCGTCCGGCACGAACACGCCCTCGCAGCGCACCGTGTTCTGGACCATCGCGCGCATGCCCATCGTCAGCGCCTCGGGGCCGTGCGCCAGCCCCGGCGCATCCTCCGGCACCAGCAGCACCATCGGGCCCAGCGGTGAGCCGTCGCGGTCCACGCCCTTGGCCAGCACCGTGAGAACGCCGGCCCAGGCGCCCAAGCCGATCAGGTGCTTTTCCGCGTCCAGATGCCAGCCGCCGTCCACGCGCCGGGCGCGCGAGCGGATCGCCAGCGGATTGGAGCCGGCCTGCGGCTCGGTCTGCGCATACGCCGCCAGCTGGCGCCCGCTCGCCAAGCGCGGCAGCAGCTCGCGCTGCAGTGCCTCGGGCCCGTATTGCAGCAGCGGGCGCAGGCCCAGTCCATTGTGCACCCCGACCATGGTGGCCAGCGTCAGGTCGATCGCGGCCAGTTGCTGCAGCACCCGCATCGTGTCCGCGCACGACAGCGCACACCCGCCATACGCCTGCGGCACCTGCAAGCCGAAGAAGCCTTCGTTGCCCAGGTCCAGCACCAGGTGCGGCGACACCGTCCGGCGTTCGTCCATCAGCCGCGAATCCAGGCGCCGCGCCGCGTAGCGCCGCAGCCAGGCGATCATGGCGTCGGCCCGCGCCCTGCCCGGCGGCGGCGCTGCTACACGCGGCGCGGGTGCAGGCGCGGGCCCCAGGCGCTCGCCGCGCGCAAACAGCAGCGGCAGCGCGCCGCTTTGCGCCAGCGCCTTGCAGCGCGCGCGCTGCACCTTGCCGCTGGTGGTGCGCGGAAAACAGCCCGGCCCCACCAGTGCCACCGTCGCCACGGCCACCCCGAACTGGCGGGTCACCGCGGCGCGCACCTGCTGCGCCAGCGCCTCGGCCGTGGCCTCGCCGTGCCCGCCCTGCAGCGCGCGTGCCAGCGCGCGGTCGGCCTCGATCACCACGGCCAGCCGCTCGCGCCCTTGCGTCTCCACAGCGAATGCCGCGCAGCGGTTCGGCGCGCCGCAGCCGGCCGCTCGCTCGGCCGCTTCCTCCACGTCTTGCGGATAGATGTTCCTGCCGTTGATGATGACCAGGTCGCGCAGGCGGCCGGTGACATGCACCTCGCCGTCGAGCACGAATCCAAGGTCCCCCGTACGCAGGAACGGCCCGGCAGTCAGCGCACCGGATCGGCTCGAACCGCCCGCCAACGGGGCGCCGGGCTGCTCGGCCAGCATTGCGCCAAACGCCTGCGTGGATTGGTCCGGCTGGTTACGGTACGCCCGCGCGACCGAAGGCCCGGCGACCCAGAGTTCGCCCACGCGCCGCGGCAGCACCGGCAGGCAGCTGTCGGCGTCGACCACCAGCAGCGTCACCCCGGGCGCCGGCGGGCCGCAACTGACGATCTCGCGCGCATCCTGCGTGCCGGGCGCCGCCTCGCGCACCTGGTTGTGTTCGAGCGCCGACGTGGACAGCGTGCGCACCCGGGGCGCGCGGCCACGCGGGCCGCCCGCCACCAGCAGCGTCGCCTCGGCCATGCCATAGCAAGCAAACTGTGCATCGGGCCGGAAGCCGCAGCCGGCAAACGCATCCACGAAGCGGCGCAACGTGGCCGCGCGCACCGGTTCGGCGCCGTTGTACGCGAGCTTCAGGCTGGACAGGTCCAGCCCCGCCTTCTGCTCCTCGCTTACCCGGCGCGCACACAGTTGCCAGCCAAAGTCCGGCGCGCCGGCGCAGGTGGCGCGATAGTCGTCGATCGCGCGCAGCCAGCGCACCGGGTTGCGCAGGAACTGGGCAGGCGCCATCAGCACGCTGCGAAAACCCAGCGCCGCCGGCGCGGCCACGCTGCCCACCAGTCCCATGTCGTGGAACAGCGGCAGCCAGCTGGCCATCACGCTGTCCGGGCCAAAGCCGAACACCTGGCCGATCGCATCGACATTGCAGGCGAGGTTCGCGTGCGTCACCTCGACCCCGCGCGGCTGCGCCGTGGAGCCCGAGGTGTACTGGATCAGCGCCAGCGCGTCCGGATCGGGTTCCGCCAGCGGCCCCGCCGCGTCTGCCCTCACGGTGTCGGTGGCCAGGCAATCCAGCGTCGCCGCCCCGGCCTGCGCCACGCTGGCGCCAACCGCGCCAGCGCAGTCGCCCGTGGTCAGGACCACCGCCGGATCGGCATCCTGGAGCAAGGCGCGCAGCCGTGCGGCATGCCGGCGATCGGCCATCGCCGCCGGCACCGCCACCACACCGGACGCAAGGCAGGCAAAGAAGGCGACGACGAATTCCAGCCCCGGCGGGTACAGCAGCACTGCGCGCGCGCCCGGTCCCACGCGCGCTGCCAGGTGGCCGGCCAGCAGCTCGACCTGGCGCGCCAGATCGCCATAGCCCAGGTCCTCGGCCCGCCCGTCCTCGCGCAGGAAAGTGAAGGCGATGCGCGTGGGCGTTGCGCGCGCGTGCAGCGCCAGCCGGCGCGAGACCGGCACAGGTACGCCACTGCCGCTGTGGTCAAGCACGCCGCACCTCCGCTACCTGGTGCCGCCGCACCCCGTCCACGAGGGCGCCGGCGCGGTGCAGTGCCGACTCGATCTGCTGCGCGGCGCGCCTGACCTGCTGCAGGTTGTGGTTTGCCATCAGCTGCAGGCGCAGCCGCGCCGCGCCCAACGGCACGCCGGGGTATTCGACCGGGTTCACGAACACGCCCTGGCGCGCCAGCAGCTTGCCCGACAGCCGCGCCACCTGCTCGCTGCCGACGACCACCGGCACGATCGGCGAAGGCGTACCCCCACACTTGATGCCCGCTTCGGCCAGGTGCGCGCGCAGGGCGCAGGCGTTGCGCATCACGTCGGCACGCAGCGCATCGCCCTCGCCCGAGGCCGCGATGCGCAGGCACTCCAGCACCACCGCCACCTGCACCGGCGAGAGCGCGTTGGAGAACAGGTGCGGGCCGGCGAACAGCTGCAGCTGGCGCTTGAGCGCGCGCGAGCTGCTCGCGACGAAGCCGCCGTTGGACGCAAAGCTCTTCGAAAACGCGCCCAGCACAATGTCCACCTTGCCCACCATGTTCTGCAGCCCCAGCACGCCAAGCCCGTTCGGCCCGAGCGCGCCGAGGTCGTGCGCCACGTCCACCAGCAGCGTGGCGCCGTAATCGCGGCACAGGTGCTGCAGCAGCGGCAGGTCCGGGCTGTCCGAATCCATGCTGAACAGCCCTTCGGTCACCACCAGGATGCCGTTTTCAAGATCGCGCGCGCGGATCTGCGCCAGCAGCTCGCGCACGTGGCCGCAATCGAGGTGCCGGTGCGGGGCCACGTTGCGCGTGGCCGCCGCGGCGCCCTGCCGCAGCGATGCGTGCGCCAGCTGGTCGATCACCACGTGGTCGCGCGCATGCACCAGCGCGGTGACCGCGCCGAACGCCGCGCCCCAGCCGGTCGGGAACAGCGTCACGTGCGGCGCCTGCAGCACCGCGCCCAGCACCTGCTCGAGCGCCAGCGACAGCCGGCTGTTCCCCAGCAAAACGGCGGACCCGGCGCTGTGCGGGCCGGCGTCGTGCAGCGCCCGGGCGGCGGCGTCCACCACCGCCGGGTGCGACGCCAGCGACAGGTAGTCCTGCGAGGCGAAGTTGATCCCGCGCGCGGCAGGCAGCCCCTCCTCGCGCACGCTGGCCACAGGCTCCGGCGCGCCGTCGAGCGCGCGCGCGTACTGCCACACGCCGTGGGCCGCGCGCGTCGCGCACCACGCCTCCAGCGCCTCGGTGCGGCGGACCAGGTCGGCCCCGCGCGGCTGCGCGAACTGGGCTGCGGTGCCGGCCAGCGCGCCGGATGCGGCCAGCGCTTCGATATCGTCATCGTCCTCGTCGATCACGGATGGTTCTTGCACGGGACTCTCCTTGGCAGGGGCCGCGCGCGGCTCAGGCAAGCGCGGGCGCGGCGGGAACGGCATACTGGCGCGCCAGCAGCGCGCCCAACTGGTCGGGCGGGAGCGGCCGCGCGAACAGGTAGCCCTGCGCCGCGTCGCACCGCATCGCGCACAGGTCGGCCAGCTGTTCGCCGGTCTCCACGGCCTCGGCAATCACTTTCAGCTGCAGCCGGTGCGCCATGTCCACGATCGACTCGGCCAGCGCGAACGAGCGCGCGCGCCCCGAAGTGGCGCCAAGGCGGCGCACGAACATGCCGTCCATTTTCAAAATGTCCACCGGCAGCTCGGACAGGTAGTTCAGGCTCGAATACCCGGCGCCGAAGTCGTCGATCGACACCAGCACGCCGGCCTGGCGCAGCTCGTTCATCAACACCCGGTTCACCGCCAGGTCCTCGATCAGGGTGCCCTCGGTGATCTCGATCTCCACGCAGCGCGTCGGCACGCCGCTGTCGGCCACGATCTGAAGCACGCGCGCGACGATGTCGGGGTCCTTGAGCTGGCGCGCCGACAGGTTCACTGCCGTGCGCACCTCCGGCAGCCCGGCTTCGCGCCAGGCCCGGTTCTGGGCGCAGGCGGTCCTGAGCACCCATTCGCCGATCTGCACGATCAGGCCCGTCTCCTCGGCCAGCGGGATGAAACGGTCGGGGGCGATCCGGCCGTACACCGGATGCTGCCAGCGCAGCAGCGCCTCGACGCCGACGATGCGCCGGCTCGCCAGCTCCACCTGCGGCTGGTACTCGATGAACAGCTGGCCCTCGCGCAGCGCCTCGCGCATGCCGGTCTTGAGCGCCAGCCGTTCGCTCTGCGGCTCGCTGGCGTCGGCCGAGTACACCCGCACGCTGTTCTCGCCCCAGCGCCTGGCCAGGCGCACCGCGATGTCGGCGCGCTTGAGCAGCGCATCCAGGTCGCAATCCGCCGCCGGGTACAGCGCGATCCCGACCGACATGGTGATCAGGCACTCGTGCGCGCCGGTCCTGAACGGCTGCGCAAAGCGCGCCAGGATCTTGTCGGCGACGGCCTGCGCATCCGACTCGACCGCCAGGTCCTCGAGCAGGGCCACGAACTCGTCGCCGCCCCAGCGCGCCACGCTGTCGCTGTCGCGCAGGCAGCCGCGAATGGTCGCCCCGGCCTGGGCCAGGACCGCGTCGCCTGCTTCGTAGCCCAGGGCGTCGTTGACTTCCTTGAAGTTGTTGATGTCCATGAGGATCAGGGCCACCGTGTGCCGGTTGCGGTCGGCGCGCTCCATCGCGTGGCGCAAGCGGTCGCGCAGCAGCCTGCGGTTGAGCAGCCCGGTGAGCTGGTCGTACTGCGCGCTGTCGATCAGGCGCGCCACCGTCAGCCCCATGTCGTGCTGGTTGGCCTTGCTCTGGCGCGCCGGCCCGCCCGGCTGCATCACCGTGCAGTCGCTGCCGTGCCGCACCACCCGGTTGCGGCCGGTGGACTTGGCCATGTACAGCGCCTCGTCCGCGCGCGCCACCGCCTGCCCCACCTCCTCGCCGGCGCGGTACTCGGTCACGCCGATCGAGACCGTGACCGCAATCTCGCTCGCGCCGTCGATCGCGCGCATGCGCTCGACCGCGCCGCGCACGCGCTCGGCCAGCATCAGCGCGTCCTCGGCGCGCGTCTCCGGCAGCATCAGCATGAATTCCTCGCCGCCGTAGCGGCCAAAGGTATCGGTGCCGCGCACCATCGACTGCACCGTGCGCGCAAACTCGCGCAGCACCGTGTCGCCGGCCGCGTGGCCATAGGTGTCGTTGATGCGCTTGAAGAAGTCGATGTCGAGCAGGCACAGGCAAAATCCGCGGCCGTTGCGGTCGCTGCGCTCTTTTTCGCTGGCGATCAGCTCCAGCACCCGGCGCCGGTTGTGCGCGCCGGTCAGCTCGTCGCGGATCGCCAGTTCCTTGATCAGCGCAAGCGCCTGCTCCAGCTTCTCGAAGCCCTGGTTCTTGGTCAGCTCGAACAGCAGCACGAACACCACCACCACCAGGTACAGGCCGAGGTCGCAGATCAGGTACAACAGTCCCATCTCCGATACCGGATGCGGCGGCAGCGGCGTGCCCAGCGCCGGCAGCAGGTAGGCCAGGCCAGCCGCCGCGCAGCTCATCGCCAGCCAGAACAGCGCGGTGCGCGCGCCGCCCAGGAACATGGCGACCACCGGCGCGGTGATCAGCCAGCTGGCCGTGGGCGCGCCGATGCCGCCCAGGTGCCAGGTCAGCCAGCTGAAGTTGAAGAACACGCCGCACAGGAAGGTCTCGCGCGCGGCCACGATGCTGCCGGTGGTGCGCAGCACCAGCGGCGCGCCCAGCATCAGCAGGCAGCAGGCCAGGATCTCGGCGGCGGCCGCGTCAAAGCCCAGCAGGTGGTAGGCCAGCGCGTAGAACGGCCCGGACATGGCTGCCACCAGCGCCGCGTTGACCACGTTTTGCGCGCGCCCAAATGGCACCGCCGCGCCGTGCAGCTGCGCGGGAATGAACCAATGGACGGCCGACAGGTACCGCTCGGCCCACTGCGCACTCGCTTTGCTCATCCGGGATCCCGATCTGGCACGGCATGTGGAAGCCAGTGGCCAGTTTATGTACGGAAATTCCGGCTCAGTTTATTTTCGCGCAGAAACTCATCAGAAAACCCGGCGCCAGCCACCCTTGCCAAAAGCGCAATTCTTAAAGGAAACAGTGGCACAAAAGTCACAGAGATTGCGCTACGGAAATTCTTTAGCTAGTCTCCCTACAGGAACCAGGGAAATCGTCAGCCAGCCGGCGCCAAGCGGCCAGGCCGGGCTGCCGCCCTCCCCGCTTCCGCCAAGAGAGAGACAACGCGCACCGGCAGCCATCCGCTGGCACCGCTTGCGCGGCAGAACAACGAAGACAAAGGGTAGAGTGATGTACAGCTTTTCGAGATTGAAAATCGGCGCACGGCTTGCCATGGGCTACGGGACCATGCTGCTCATGGCAATCATTATCGCCGGCGTCGGGCTGTGGCAATTGAACGGCATCGCCGATGCCAGCCACAACATGGCCGAGTTGCCGGTGCAAAAGGAACGCCTGGTGAGCGACTGGGCCCAGATCATTTCGGTGGGCATCATGCGCACCACCGCCATCGCCCGCAGCGCCGACCCCTCGCTGTCCGGCTACTTCAGCAAGAGCGCGGCCGAGGGCTCGCGCAAGTCCACCGAGATCGTCAAGCGCCTCGAGCCGCTGCTGACCACGCAGGAAGAAAAAGACCTGTACGCCAAGGTCTCCTCGATCCGCAAGTCCTACATCAGCGCGCGCGACGAGATCATGAAGGCCAAGGCCGCCGGCCAGGTCGAGGAAGCCGCCGCCATTTTCGAAAAGCGTTTCGTCCCCGCCGCCCAGGACTACGAAAAGATGCTGGGTGATTTCATCGCCCTGCAGCGCTCCCAAATGGACGCGGAAGCGACCCACATCGCCACCATCGAAGAGGCCAGCGTCAACCGCATTGTCGCGCTGACCGCGCTGGTGCTGGCCCTGGGCGTGCTGTTCGCCTGGCGCCAGGCGAAGGCCATCACCGGCCCCCTGCGCAATGCGGTCGAAGCGGCCAGCCGCGTGGCCGAAGGCGATCTCACCCAGGAAATCCGCGCCACCTCGAGCGACGAGTGCGGCCAACTGCTCACCGCCCTTGGCCACATGAACAACAGCCTGGCCGACATCGTGTCGCAGGTGCGCACCGGCGCCGAGGCCATCGCCCACGGGTCGAGCGAGATCGCCGCCGGCAACCTGGACCTGTCCGCGCGCACCGAACAGCAGGCCAGCTCGCTGGAGGAAACCGCCTCGTCGATGGAAGAACTGACCGGCACCGTGCGCCAGAACGCCGACAACGCGCGCCAGGCCAACACGCTTGCCGCTACCGCTTCCGAAGTCGCCAGCAAGGGCGGCCAGGTGGTGTCCGAGGTGGTCGATACGATGGGTGCGATCAACGATTCGGCGCGCAAGATCGTGGACATCATCGGCGTCATCGACGGCATCGCCTTCCAGACCAATATCCTGGCCCTGAATGCCGCGGTGGAGGCAGCGCGCGCCGGTGAACAGGGCCGCGGCTTTGCCGTGGTGGCATCGGAAGTGCGCAACCTGGCGCAGCGCTCAGCGTCGGCGGCCAAGGAGATCAAGGCGCTGATCGACGACTCGGTCGACAAGGTCGAGCGCGGCAGCCAGCTGGTGGACCAGGCCGGCGCGACCATGAAGGACATCGTCGCCAGCGTCAAGCGCGTCACCGACCTGATGGGCGAGATCGCCTCGGCCAGCCAGGAGCAGACCAGCGGCATCGACCAGGTCAACCAGGCGATCTCCGACATGGACGCGGCGACCCAGCAAAACGCGGCGCTGGTCGAGGAAGGCGCCGCCGCCTCCACCGCGCTGCAGGACCAGGCGGCCAAGCTGGCGGACCTGGTGAGCGTCTTCAAGATCAACCAGGCGCAGGCGCAGGCGCAGGTGCAGTCCCTGCCGACGCGCGCCGCGCCGAAGACAGGGCGCAAGGTCGCGCCCGCAGGCGCGCGCGCCAGTGCGCTGGCCGCGCCGGCGCGCAAGCCGAAGCTGGCCGTGGTGGCCGGCGGCGACGACTGGGAAGAGTTCTGAGCCCACACGTCGCGGGCCCCAGGTAACGGGCGGGCTTGGCGCCGCCCGCCCGGCCCGTCCCTAGCGCATGCGCGCCAGGCGCACCGGCTGCGCGCCGCCATCGAGCGCGCGCGCCCGCAGCTGCCCGCAGCCGCCATCGACGTCCTGCCCGGCCGAATCGCGCAGCTTGGTCAGGATGCCGCGGCCGTGCAAATGCGCCGCGATCGCGCGCGCCTTTTCCCACGACGGACGCCTGAACGGCAGGCCGTCGTTGGCGTTGTAGGGGATCATGTTCAACACCGCATACTTGCCGCGCAAGAGCGCAACCAGCGCGTCCAGCTCGTCCTGGCCGTCGTTCACGCCATCGAGCAGGGTCCACTGGTACTGGATCGGATAGCAGGACAGCCGCGCGTAGCGCTCGCCCTCTTCCACCAGGTCGCGCGGGTCGATGCGCGGCGCGCGCGGCAGCAGCTCGGCGCGCAGCGCGGGTTTGGTCGTGTGCAGCGACAGCGCCAGTGCCGGTTTCACCCGGCCTTGCGGCAGGCGTTCGAACACGCGCGCATCGCCCACCGTCGAGAACACCAGGTTCTTGTGCGAGATGCCGGCCTCCACGCCCAACAGGTCGATCGCCTCCATCACGTTGTCCAGGTTGTGCGCCGGCTCGCCCATGCCCATGAAGACAACCTTCTTCACCGGCCGCCGGCGCCGCGCCAGCACCACCTGCGCCACGATCTCGCCGCTGGTCACCTGGCGCAGCAGCCCGCTTTGGCCGGTCATGCAAAAGCGGCAGCCGACCGCGCAGCCGACCTGGCTCGACACGCACACGCCATCGCGCGGCAGCAGCACGCTCTCGATCGTCTGGCCGTCGGCCAGCGCCACCAGCAGGCGCGCCGAGCCGTCCTCGCCGGGATGCTCGCTCACCACCCGCGCCAGCTTTGCCAGCTCGGCGTCGATGGCCGGCAGCGCCTCGCGCACCGGCTTGGGAAGGTAGTCCGCCGGGCGGCGCCGCCCGCGCTCGTGCGGCGCGCACTGCACCCAGTCGCGCAGCACGCGCTGGGCGTGCTCGGGCAGCGCGCCCAGGCCCAGCAGGCGCTCCCGCAGTTCCGCAACGCGCACTCCGTCAGTCGTTCTTGACGACGATGGTCGGGAACTTGGCGGACATGTCCTTGGCCTTTTCGGCCACCTTGATCGCCACCTTGCGCGCGATCTCCTTGTACACCTGGGCGACCGGGCCGTCCGGGTCGGCCACCACGGTCGGGCGGCCGGAATCGGTCTGCTCGCGGATCGACAAGGTGAGCGGCAGCTTGCCGAGGAAGTCCACGCCGAA
The DNA here is from genome assembly GCF_024756255.1 of Massilia agilis. Classification (GTDB taxonomy): domain Bacteria; phylum Pseudomonadota; class Gammaproteobacteria; order Burkholderiales; family Burkholderiaceae_D; genus Telluria; species Telluria agilis. The sequence goes on from NZ_JANUHB010000001.1 coordinate 625,818, forward strand.
ATCGCGACACATCTTCTCGCCGCCGCCCTCGCCGAAGATCGCCTCGGTGTGGCCGCAGTTCGAGCAGATGTGGGTGCTCATGTTCTCCACCACGCCCAGGATCGGGATGCCGACCTTCTCGAACATCTTCAGGCCCTTGCGCGCGTCCAGCAGCGCAATGTCCTGCGGCGTGGTGACGATCACCGCGCCGGTGACCGGCACCTTCTGCGACAAGGTCAGCTGGATGTCGCCGGTCCCGGGCGGCATGTCCACCACCAGGTAGTCGAGGTCCTTCCAGTTGGTCTGGTCCAGGAGCTGCTGCAGGGCCTGCGTGACCATCGGGCCGCGCCAGACCATCGGCTCGTCCGGGTCGATCAAGAAGCCGATCGAGGTTGCCTGCACGCCGTGGTTTTCCAGCGGCTCCATGGTCTTGCCATCCAGGGTTTCCGGGCGGCCGCTAATGCCGAGCATCATCGGCTGCGACGGACCGTAAATATCCGCGTCCAGCACGCCCACGCTGGCGCCTTCCGCGGCCAGCGCCAGCGCCAGGTTCACGGCCGTGGTCGACTTGCCCACGCCGCCCTTGCCCGAGGCCACGGCGATAATGTTTTTCACGTTCGGCATCACTTTCAGCCCGCGCTGGACTGCGTGCGACAGGATGGTCGAGCCGACCTTGACGTTCACGCTCGATACGCCCGGCAGTTTGGCCAGCGCCTCGGTGACGGCCGCCTTGATGGCCGCGTGCTGGCTCTTGGCCGGGTAGCCCAGCTCGATGTCGAGCGAGACGGCGCCACCTTCGACCTTGAGGTTCCTGACCTCCTTGGACGACACGAAATCTTTGCCGGTGTTAGGGTCGATAACGGTGCCCAGGGCTGCCTTGACGTCTTCTACTGTGATGCTCATGGAAATCTCCGGATGATATTGTCGCGAAGTGTAGCGCAAATCGGCCCCGCCGCCCTTGACCGAATGGCAAAATGCGGCAATGCCCACAGCGCGGAAAGGGCCATCTTGCTGGTAAAATGTTTTTTTCATCTAACCAAATAAGCGTTTCGACCATGACCCGCAAGCTGTTCGTCACCACCGCCCTGCCCTACGCCAACGGCCCCTTCCACATTGGCCACGTGATGGAATACATCCAGGCCGACATCTGGGTGCGGTTCATGCGAATGCAGGGCTGCGAGGTCCACTTCGTGGGCGCGGACGACACCCACGGCACGCCGATCATGATCGCCGCCGAAAAGGAAGGCATCACGCCGCAGGAATTCGTGGCCAAGATCGCGGCCGGCCGCAAGCAGTACCTGGACGGCTTTCACATCGCGTTCGACAACTGGTACTCGACCGATTCGCCGGAAAACGTCGAGCTGTCGCAATCCATCTACCGCAAGCTGCGCGACGCCGGCCTGATCGAAACCCGCACCGTTGACCGCTTCTTCGACCCGGTCAAGGGCATGTTCCTGGCCGACCGCAACATCAAGGGCGAGTGCCCCAAATGCCATGCCAAGGACCAGTACGGCGACAACTGCGAGGTGTGCGGCGCGGCCTACGAGCCGACCGAGCTGCTCAACCCGTACTCCGTATTTACCGGCTCGACCCCGATCCTGAAGCCGTCGGAGCAGTACTTCTTCAAGCTGTCCGATCCGCGCTGCTTCCACTTCCTCAAGGACTGGCTCAACACCCCGGGCCGCCTGCAGCCGGAGATGGTCAACAAGGTCTCGGAATGGCTGGGCGAGCACGGCGAAAAGCTGGCCGACTGGGACATCTCGCGCGACGCGCCCTACTTCGGCATCCCGATCCCTGACGCGCCGGGCAAGTTCTTCTACGTGTGGCTGGACGCGCCGGTCGGCTACCTGGCCAGCCTGAAGAACTACTTCGGCAAGACCGGCGTGGACTACGACGCCTTCCTGCGCGACCCGGCCGCCGAGCAGATCCACTTCATCGGCAAGGACATCGTCTCGTTCCACCTGCTGTTCTGGCCGGCGATGCTCAATTTCTCGGGCCACCCGATCATCGACAAGCTCAAGGTCGCGGTGCACGGCCACCTGACCGTCAATAACGAAAAGATGTCCAAGTCGCGCGGCACCGGTATCTCGCCGCTGCGCTACCTCGACCTGAAGATGAACCCGGAGTGGCTGCGCTACTATCTGGCGTTCAAGCTCAATTCCAAGGTCGAGGACCTGGACTTCAACGGCGAGGACTTCGTCGCCCGCGTGAACTCCGACCTGATCGGCAAATACGTCAACATCGCCAGCCGCTGCGCCGGCTTCATCGCCAAGCGCTTCGACGGCAAGCTTGCCACCACCCTGTCGGACAACGCGAAGCAGTGGATCGCCCGCGCGCTGACCGTTGAGGGCGCCGAGCGCCAGGCCAGCATCGCCGCGCTGTTTGAAAGCCGCGAATTCGGCAAGGCCCTGCGCGAAGTGATGGAAGTGGCCGACGTGACCAACCAGTTCGTGGACGAGTACAAGCCGTGGGTGCTGGCCAAGGACCCCGAGAAGACCGCCGAGCTGCACGACGTGTGCACCGCCGCGCTGATCCTGTTCCGCCAGCTGACCATCATGCTCGCGCCGGTGCTGCCCAACGTGGCCGCGCGTGTGACCGAATTCCTGGGCGATGAAAAGCTCACCTGGAACGATACCCGCGGCGCCGCCGTGTACGAGACCATGCTCGGCCGCACCATCGGCGCCTACAGCCACCTGATGCAGCGCGTGGACGCCAAGATGATCGAAGACCTGTTCGACAAGCCGGCACCTGCCGCCGAAGCCCCCGCGCCGGCCGCCGCCGACGCCGCGCCGGCTGGCGGCATCGAGCCGCTGGCCCCGGAAATCAGCATCGACGACTTCACCAAGATCGACCTGCGCGTGGCGAAGATCGTCAACTGCGAGGAAGTCGAAGGCTCGACCAAGCTCCTGCGCCTGACGCTGGACGTGGGCGAAGGCCGCACCCGCAACGTCTTCTCCGGCATCAAGTCGGCCTACAAGCCGGAAGACCTGATCGGCAAGCTGACGGTGATGGTGGCCAACCTCGCGCCGCGCAAGATGAAGTTCGGGGTGTCGGAAGGGATGGTGCTGTGCGCCTCGGCGGCGGACGAGAAGGCCGATCCGGGCCTGTACGTGCTCGAGCCGATCGCCGGCGCCAAGCCGGGCATGCGCATTCGCTGATGGCGGACGGGGCGGCATGCAGCCTGCCGGCAGGCGCCTGTATTAACAAAGCGATATCAATTCGAGCGCGACAATGGGCGTTATAATGCGCTTTTTTAAGAATAACAATCCGGGGCTCCGTACCGCCGTTCCCGGTCTTTCATCCTTTTGAGTGGTAATTAATCTATGACCGAATTGACCTCACTGCGACACATTCCGCAAGCGAACGTCTTCCGCAAGGGCGACGTCTTCGTCCTGTTCGGCGAGCTGTTCGGGCGCGGCTATGTGAACGGCCTGATCGACGAGGCGCGCAAAGCCGGCATGACGATCATCGGTATCACGGTGGGCCGCCGCGACGACAATGGCGTGCTGCGCGCACTGAACGACGAAGAGCTGGCCGAAGCGCAAGAGCGCCTCGGCGGCAAGATCATCAACGTGCCGCTGATGGCAGGCTTCGACATGGACGCCCCCGAGGGCGAACAGAACCCGACCGAGCAGCTGTCCGGGGTCACCCTCAAGAACTGGCAGGAAGAGAAGCTGGACTGGTCGCGCATCGAGCGCTGCCGCGAGGCCGGCGTGCGCCGCTTCACCGAATCGGCAAAAACCGTCATGGCCGAAATCGACAAGCTGGTGCCGGAAGGCGCCAACGTCTTCTTCGCCCACACCATGGCCGGCGGCATCCCCAAGATCAAGGCCTTCCTGGCCATCGCCAACCGCATCTACAAGGGCCGCGGCGAGCGCTTCGTGTCCTCGCGCGCGTTGCTCGACAGCGACCTGGGCAAGCTGATCCTGATGAACTTCGACGAGGTCACGGCCAACACGCTCAAGTACCTGATCGACGCGTCCGCCCCGATCCGCGAGCGCGTGACCCGCGCCGGCGGCCAGGTCCGCTACAGCGCCTACGGCTACCACGGCACCGAGATCCTGATCGGCGGCCAGTACACCTGGCAGACCTACACCAACTACACCCAGGGCTACGCCAAGATGCGCCTGGAGTCGATCGCGCAGGCGGCGTGGGCGCAGGGCGTGCCGGTCACCGTGTTCAACTGCCCGGAGATCCGCACCAATTCGTCCGACATCTTCGTCGGCGTCGAGCTGCCGCTGTTCCCGCTGCTGCTCGCGCTGAAGAAGGAAGGCGGCGGCGCTTGGGCCGACCAGCAGTGGGCCATCTGCCAGGAGCGCCTGGAAGAAGGCGTGACTCTGCAGTCGGTGCTCGACATGATCGAGCGCTTCAACCAGGACGCGGTCAGCGCCAAGTTCCGCAATTTCGAAGCCTGGCCGATGGATAACACGCCGGAGCTGGCCGACATCGCGATCGGCACATCGGAAGAGATCACCGCCCTGCACAAGGACAAGAAGACCCTGATCACCGACCACCTGTCGGCGCTGGTGCTGGAAGGCGCCGGCCCGCTGATGTTCCACGGCGCGTCCGAAAAAATCGCACCGGTGCTGTGGCTGAACCACGACATCATCGCGCGCCAGCTGAACGCGCTGCACAAATAACGGTATAAACGCTTTCCCGTAGGGTGGGCAGGTTTCCTGCCCACGCGTTCAAACAGAGCATGCGCCGCCCGAACGCGTGGGCGGGAGACCCGCCCACCCTGCGAACCCCAACCAACGCATCACAACTGTTTCGAATCATGGCACTGTTTAAACAACACTCGATGTACGAATCCGATCACACCAAGTTCATCAAGGAGCTCAAGGCCAAGACCCCGGGCATGGACGAGCGCCAGCAGGCCGGCCGCGCCCTGCTGTGGGACAAAGCCCCGATCACGCTGGAGGAGCAGCGCCGCATCGCCGAATCGCGCATCCGCCAGCAGGCCTACCCGTACCAGACCAAGGTCTAAGCACCTTCGGCGGAGCACAGCCATGCTGCCCGACCAGGCCGCGCTCGACGCGCCGGCCGGCCCCGGCCCGGACGACGGGCTTGAACCCGGCGCCCCGCCCGAGGCGCTGGCGGCAGCCGGCGACGTGGCCGCCGAGGCCATCGCGCGCCTGTACGGCGAGCCTGTGCTCAAGCTGCCGAGCGACCTGTACATCCCGCCCGATGCGCTCGAGGTCTTCCTTGACGCGTTCGAAGGTCCGCTCGACCTGCTGCTGTACCTGATCCGCAAGCAGAACTTCAACATCCTCGACATCCCGATGGCGCAGGTCACCCTGCAGTACCTCGAATACGTCGAGCAGATCCGGCGCAGCAACCTGGAGCTGGCGGCCGAATACCTGCTGATGGCCGCCATGCTCATCGAGATCAAGTCGCGCATGCTGCTGCCGCGCCGCCAGGACGACCTGGTCGAGGACGTGGGCGACGACCCGCGCGCCGAACTGGTGCGGCGCCTGCTGGATTACGAGCAGATGAAAATCGCCGCGCTGGAACTGAACAAGCTGCCGCAGGAGGGCCGCGACTTGTGGCGCCCTTCCCTGTTCGTCGAGCAGGGCAACGCGCCCGTGTGGCCCGACGTCGATCCGTGGGACCTGCAGCGCGCCTGGATGGACGTGATGCGGCGCGCGAGCCTGACCCAGCACCACAAGATCAGCCGCCAGGAACTGTCGGTGCGCGAGCACATGTCGGCGATTTTGCGGACCCTGCAGTCGGAGCGTTTCGTCGAGTTCGCCGACCTGTTCGAGGCCGGCGCCGGCGTGCCGGTGGTCGTGGTGCACTTCGTGGCCATGCTCGAACTGGCCAAGGAAACGCTGATCGAAATTACCCAGGCCGAACCGTTCGCGCCTATCTACGTGCGTCTGGCCTATTCGCCGGCCTAGCGCGCCATCTCACCGCAACACCATCACCATGAAAATCATCTCCACCATTGACGAACTGCGCGACCAGCTGCGCGGCCAACTGCGTACCGCCTTCGTGCCGACCATGGGTAACCTGCACGAGGGCCACCTGTCGCTGATGCGCCTGGCGCGCAAGCACGGCGACCCGGTGGTCGCGTCGATCTTCGTCAACCGCCTGCAGTTCGGCCCCAACGAGGATTTCGAAAAGTACCCGCGCACCTTCCAGGCCGACGTCGAGAAGCTGGAAAAGGAAGGCGTGTACGTGCTGTTCGCGCCGACCGAGAAGGACATGTACCCGGAACCGCAGGAATACCGCGTGCGCCCGCCGGACGACCTGGGCAACACGCTGGAAGGCGAGTTCCGCCCCGGCTTTTTCACCGGCGTGACCACCGTCGTGCTCAAGCTGTTCTCGTGCGTGCAGCCGCGCGTGGCGGTGTTCGGCAAGAAGGACTACCAGCAGCTGATGATCGTGCGTAACATGGCGCGCCAGTTCGCCCTGCCCACCGAAATCATCGGCGCCGAGACCTTCCGCGCCGAGGATGGCCTGGCGCTGTCCTCGCGCAACAGCTACCTGTCCGAGGCCGAGCGCGCCGAGGCCCCGGTGCTGTACCGCACCCTGCAGTTTGTCGCCGACGAGATGCGTTCCGGCCACCTGGACGTGTTCCAGCTCGAGCACAAGGCCATGGACGACCTGGCCAAACGCGGCTGGAAGCCGGACTACGTGTCGATCCGCAAGCGCATCGACCTGCAGCCGCCTTCAGCCGGCGACCTGGCCCAGGGCACCCCGCTCGTGGTGCTGGCCGCAGCCAAGCTGGGCAATACCCGCCTGATCGATAACCTCGAAATCTGAGCGCCCGCGCCAAAACCGTGCACCGAAAAGTTCCTGGAAGTAATACAATTCGTTAAGGAAAGCGCAATAGTGTCAAATCGAGACACGATTGCGCTGTGCACGGTTCAATCTGAAGGAGGCGCGACCATGATCGACAGCGAAACCGCCCGCATCGCCACCCGCAAGGGCCCGCCCCGGCCGTCGGACGCGGTCGGCCTGATCGCCGCATCCGACGAGCCGCACGAGATGCGGGACCCGTTCGACATTGGCGAGGTGCTCACGCAACTGGCCGAATCGGGCGAGCCGATCACCATCCACGCGGCGCGTGCGCGCGAGCCGGTCATGGCGCGCATCGAGTCGGTCGATCCCGAGCTGCCGCATTTCGTGCTCGACCTGGCCGGCGGCGCCACCCTGCCGCGCGACCACAAGCTGGTGCTGGTCGCCTCGCTGGGCAACAACGCCAAGCTGCAGTTCGAGCTGCCCGACGACTGGCACGACCTGTCCGCCACCGGCCAGCTGGTACAGGCCACCTTCCCCGAAACCTGCCTGGTGCTCAACCGCCGCGCCGAGCGCCGCCACGAGACACCGGTGGGCGGCAACTACACCGCCACCTTCATCCTGATGAGCCAGAAGCGCGTGCTGCAGCTGTACGATTTTTCGACAGGCGGCGTCGGCATGCGCGCGGCGCCGCAGCAGGCGATGGGCCTGAGGGTCGGCAAGAAGCTCGACGCGGTACGGCTGGACATCGGCGACGACACGATGGTGGTGGACCTGGTCATCCGGCTGGCGCGGCGCTTTCGCACCTTCCTGCTGGGCGAGCAGGTGCAGATCGGATGCCAGTTCGTGAACATGACGCCGGAGAAGCAGCAGCAGATCAAGTCGATCATGGAAAAGCACGACGCGGCGCACCGGCGCGCGACGGCGCACCAGTAAGTGCGCTGCGCCACGCAAAACCGTTTATACCGTTAACTCGAAACCGTCGTCCCGGCGAAAGCCGGGACCCATGCTGAAGCTACCTTCACGCGGCTTGTGCAGTGCACGGACACTCAGCATGGGTCCCGGCCTGCGCCGGGACGACGTTTCAGGCGATATTGGGCAGAGGCCCCGCAGCCGGCCTCAGGCTGCCACGTTCTGCGCCCACGCCAGCGCCGACAGGTGCGCCTTGTTGACGTCTTCCGGGCTGATCGACAGCGACTGCGCCAGCGACGCCACCAGGTTGGAATTGAGCTCGCAAGCCTCGGCCAGCGCCAGGTAGGGCCCGTACACGCCGCCGCGCGTGAGCAGCGCGCGCACCACCTCGTCCGGCAGCATCACGGTGTCCAGCACTTCCTTCATCGGCAGCCCGAGCAGGCGGTCCAGCAGCGAGAACATGCCCGCCACGAACAGGTTCTCGCCCTCCCCGCGCGCCAGGAACTTCATGCCCAGCAGTTCGCACAGGCGCGCGCGCACCACCGCGGTCTCCATCAGCACCGGCGAATAGCCGCTGTTGCTGGCGGTGGCCAGGAGCAGCGTCAGCCAGCGGTACAGCGGCGCATAGCCCAGGAGCGTGATCGCCTGGCGCAGCGACTGCACCTCGCGCCCGGCGCCGAAACCGGCAGAGTTGATGAAGCGCAGCAGCTTGTAGATGAGCGCCGGGTCGCGCTTGAGCACCGCTTCCAGGCGCGGGATGTCCTCGTTGTTCTGCACCATCTGCATCAGCTGCAGGATGATGGTCTGGGCCGGGTTCATGCCCTTGACTTCGATGCCCTCGCGCGGCGTCAGGTGCAGCTTGCCGACGAATGCATCCAGCCCCAGCGCCGCGCAGGCGTCGAAGTCGGCCCAGGTGGTCACCGGGCGCCCCACCATGCGCACCGACGACTGCTTGGCCGCAGCGTAGGCGCGCGCCTGCGAACCCACGTCCGCGCCGGTGAAGCGCACCTCGACGTAGGAAGCGATGCGCGACAGGTTCTTGGACAGCAGCGCGGCGTCGCCGCCGCGGATCGACAGGCCCACCCCGCCCGCGCGCAGTGCCTGCATGGCGGTGAGCGTATCGCGGTTGTTCAGCTCCTGCGCCCGGATGGTCAGGACCGTGTGCTGCGGCGGCAGCGCGTGCAGCGCGTCGGTGGACAGCATGGCCGGCACCGCGTCCAGGAACAGCACCTTCTCGCGCAGCAGCCAGCCGTCGTCCTCGTCCACCACGTGCGCGGCGACGAAGCCGACCAGCGACTCGAGGTCGGCCTCGGTCACCTGCTGGCCGTTCTGCTGCCACGACAGCTCGTAGCCGATCACGCGCTGCTTGGGATCGAGCAGCGGTTCGCGGACAATGAAGTTAGTCTGGTGCATCGCTTGAAGGAGCTGGTCGCCCGGCGCGAATCAGAAGCCGAGACTCTCGAGCAGGTCGTCCACCTGCCCCTGGTTGGACACCACCTCGCTGTTGCGCTCGGGGTTGATCTGGGGGCCGTTCAACAGGCCATTGTCCAGGTCGCGCTTGATCTCGGCCGGCGCGAAATCGACCAGCACCTCCACCAGCTGCTGCTCCAGGTTCTGCGCGATCGAGGTCACGCGGCCGATCACCTGGCCGGTCAGGTCCTGGAAGTCCTGCGCCATCATGATGTCCATGAGGTGCTTGCGCGTTGCGGCCGCGTCCTCCCTGGCCTGGCCCAGCTGGGCCACGGTCTGCGCGGCCAGAGCGCGCCAGTCGCCTTCCGTCCCGCCGTCGAGCAGGGCCTGCCATTTGCCGGCCAGCTCGCCAGCCTGCGCGTCGATCCGGTCCTGCAGCGGGCTGGCTGCGTCGGTTGCGTTCAGCACGCGTTGGGCGGCCTGTTCCGACAGGCGCGCCACGTAGTCGAGGCGATCGCGCGCGTCGGGAATCTCGCTTGCCGCGCGTTCGATCAGTTTGTCCAGCCCCAGCCCGCGCAGGCTGTCATGCAGCGCGCGCGTGAGGTGGCCGATGCGGCTCAGGACCTCGTCGTTCGAGCCCGAGACGCCGTTTTGCTCACCCATTACGCAGCCTTTTCCAGCTTCTCGAAGATCTTGTTCAGCTTTTCGTCCAGCGTCGCGGCCGTGAACGGCTTGACGACGTAACCGTTGGCGCCCGCCTGGGCTGCCGCGATGATGTTTTCCTTCTTCGCTTCCGCCGTCACCATCAGCACCGGCAGCTTGGCCAGCGCGGGATCGGCGCGGATGTTCTGCAGCATGGTCAGGCCGTCCATGTTGGGCATGTTCCAGTCCGACACCACGAAGTCGAACGGCTCGCTGCGCAGCTTGGCGAGCGCCTGGACGCCGTCTTCGGCCTCGTCGACGTTGGCGTAACCCAGTTCTTTGAGCAGATTCTTCACGATGCGGCGCATCGTCGAGAAATCATCTACCACCAGGAAACGCAATTTGGGATCTGCCATGTAATACTCCGTCGATTCTCTTTACTCAGGTTAGGTGGGGACTTCGGCGCTGCCGGGAAGCAGGCTAAAGGATAGCATTTTTGTTGCCCTCAAGCCATAAATGGCGGGCGAAATGACGCACACGGATCAAACACGCAACGCCCGGCCGCCCTGCGCGGCGAGGTGGCCGAGCACCATCCCCGGCAGCGCCGACAGCGCGCCCACTTCATGGGTCGCGCCGACCGCGATCGCCTCGCGCGGCATGCCGAACACCACGCACGACGCCTCGTCCTGGGCGAAGTTGTAGGCGCCGGCCTGCTTCATCTCGAGCATGCCGGCCGCGCCGTCCTTGCCCATGCCGGTCAGGATCACCCCGACCGCGTTCTTGCCGGCCGCCTGCGCCGCCGAGCGGAACAGCACGTCCACCGACGGCCGGTGCCGGTTCACCGGCGGGCTCTGCTCGATGCGGGTCATGTAGTTCGCGCCCGAACGCACCAGCAGCAGGTGCGAGTGGCCGGGCGCGATGTAGGCGTGGCCGGGCAGCACGCGCTCGTTGCCGGCGGCCTCGCACACGCTGATCTTGCACAGCGAATCGAGGCGCTTGGCGAACGAGGTGGTGAAACCTTCCGGCATGTGCTGGGTGATCAGGATGCCCGGGCAGTCCGACGGCATCTGCATCAGGAATTCGCGGATCGCCTCGGTGCCGCCGGTGGAGGCGCCGATGATGATCAGCTTTTCCGACGACGTGAGCGGGCTCCTCAAGGCCGGCAGCACCGGGCTTGGGGCGTTCGGGTGCAGCGTGCGCGGCTTGATGCGGGCGCGCGCGGCGGCGCGGATCTTGTCGCAAATGACATCAGTGTACTCGCGCATGCCCGACTGGATCGAGATCTTCGGCTTGGTCACGAAGTCCACCGCGCCCAGTTCCAGCGCGCGCATCGTGATCTCCGAGCCGCGTTCGGTCAGCGACGAGACCATCAGCACCGGCATCGGGCGCAGGCGCATCAGCTTTTCCAGGAAATCCAGGCCGTCCATCTTCGGCATCTCGACGTCCAGCGTGAGCACGTCGGGGTTGGTGCGCTTGATCAGGTCGCGCGCCACCAGCGGGTCGGGCGCCACGCCCACCACCTCCATGTCCGGCTGCGAATTGACGATCTCGCTCATCACCGCACGGATCAGCGCCGAATCGTCGACGATCAGCACCTTGGTCTTCATTTCCAGTCCCTTTCAGGTCAGAACAGGTCGATGTCGCCGGCAACCGGCGCGACCTTAAGCCTGCTGGCGTAGTCGGCTTCGCGCCGTGCCAGCGTGTCGTTATGGGTTTGCATCAGCTTCTTGACCAGCACCTTGCCGGTGTGCGGGAAGAAGTACACCTTGCGCGGGTAGATGTCGTTCAGGTCCTCGGCCAGCACCGGGATCTTTTCGGTCTTGAGAAACTGCGTCACGAACGCGGCGTTGCGCTCGCCCACGTTCATCGCGGTAAAGCCGCGCAGCACCGCGCCGCCACCGAACACCTTCGCCTCCAGGCTTTCGCGCCGCGCGCCGGCCTTGAGCAGGTCGTTGATCAGGACCTCCATCGCGTAGGTCCCGTAGCGCATCGAGGCCGATACCGGGCCGTTGTCGCCGCCGTCGGGCAGCATGAAGTGGTTCATGCCGCCCAGGCCCGTGACGCGGTCGCGGATGCAGGCCGCCACGCACGAGCCGAGCACGGTCACGATCAGCATGTCGCGGTTGGTGTAGTAGTACTCGCCCGGCAGGATCTTGGCCGCGTCGCAGTCGAAGGTGCGGTCGTAGTACACATTGGTGGCGAAATTGCTGTTCATGTCCAGGTCCGGCTACGCATGGTTAAGCTCGTACACCGTCTTGCCGCGCAGTCGCAGCGCGTCGGACACGTACAAAAAGTTTTCCGAGTGGCCGGCAAACAGCAGGCCGCTCGGTTTCATCAGGGGCACGAAGCGCGACAGGATGCCGCGCTGGGTCGCCTTGTCGAAGTAGATCATCACGTTGCGGCAGAAGATCGCGTCGAACGGCCCCTGCAGATGCCAGTTCGCCTCCAGCAGGTTCAGCTGCTTGAAGGTGACCAGCTGGCGCAGCTCGGGGCGCACCCGCACCATGCCCTCGTGGCTGCCCTTGCCGCGCAAGAAAAAGCGGCGCAGCCGCTCGGGCGCCATCTTCTCGATGCGGTCCAGCCCGTAGATGCCTTCGCTCGCGGTGGCCAGCACGTTAGTGTCGATGTCGGTGGCGATCACGTGCGCCGGCGGCGTGAGCGTATTGAACGCCTCGCACAGCGTCATGGCGATCGAATACGGCTCTTCGCCGGTGGAGCTGGCCGCGCACCAGATGTTCAGCTGCCCGCCCTCGCGCGCGCGCACCGCCAGCACGTGCTCGGCCAGCAGCGGGAAATGGTGCGCCTCGCGGAAGAACGAGGTCAGGTTGGTGGTGAGCGCGTTGGTGAACGACTCCCACTCGTGGTCCATGCGTCCCGCCTCCAGCTCGTCCAGATAGGTGTGGAACGCGCCGATGCCGGTGGCGCGCAGGCGCCGCGCCAGGCGGCTGTACACCATCTCCTGCTTGCTGTCGGCCAGCGAAATCCCGGCGCGCTTGTAGATCAGCGCGCGCACCCGCTCGAAGTCGCGGCGCGTGAAGTCGAATTCCTTGGTCGTCTCGTGTGTCTGTTGCGGCACTTTGCCTTACCTTCTTCAATCGGGGCCGCATGCGCCCCTGCCCTGGCCGGCGGGCCAGGGCCAAGCCTTGTGCCTGCCGCCTGCGGCGCTTACGCCGCCAGCTTGTCGATCAATCCCATCTCGCCCGAGGACATCAGCTTGTCGATGTCGATCAGGATCAGCATGCGCTCGTCCACCGTGCCCAGGCCCATCAGGTAGTCGGAATTGAAGGCGGTGCCCATTTCCGGGGCGGGCTTGATCTGGTCCGGGGTGAGCGTGGTCACGTCCGACACGCTGTCCACCACCATGCCCATGATGCGCCCGCCGATATTCAGGATGATCACGACCGTGAACTGGTCGTACACCGGGGTGCCCAGCTTGAACTTGATGCGCATGTCCACCACCGGGATGATGATGCCGCGCAGGTTGATCACGCCCTTGATGAATTCGGGGGCGTTGGCGATGCGGGTGACCGCTTCGTAGCCGCGGATCTCCTGCACCTTCAGGATGTCGATGCCGTATTCCTCGGACCCGAGGGTAAAGGCCAGGAACTCGCTGCCGGCGCCGTCGCGTGCGTGGGCTTCGGCCGACGAGGTGTTGGTGACTGTGGACATGGCTTTCTTCCTTTGATTGACAAGCAGAGAGTTATAAAACGACGGTGTCGTCGGTGAGCTGGCGCGACGAACGCAGCAACGCCGCGACGTCCAGGATCAGCGCCACGCCGCCATCGCCGAGGATGGTGGCGCCGGAGATCCCGGCCACCTTGCGGTAGTTCGATTCCAGGTTCTTGACCACGACCTGCTGCTGGCCCACCAGTTCGTCCACGAACAGCGCGGCGCGCCGGCCCTCGGTCTCGAGGATCACGACGATCGCCTCGGACGGGTCGGTGTAGCGCGGCTCGATGCCGAACATCTGGTACAGCGGGATCAGGGGCAGGTACTCGCCGCGCACCTTGAGCACGCGGCCCTGGCCGGCGATATCCTTGATGTCCTCGCGCGCCGGCTGCAGCGACTCGACCACGAAGCCCAGCGGCAGGATGTAGATCTCGGAGCCGCAGCGGATCGACATGCCGTCCAGGATCGCCAGCGTGAGCGGCAGCGAGATCGAGATGGTGGTACCGAAGCCCTTGGCCGAACGGATGTCCACCACCCCGCCCATCGCGGTGATGTTGCGCTTGACGACGTCCATGCCGACCCCGCGGCCGGACACGTCGGTGACGATTTCGGCGGTCGAGAAGCCCGGGGCAAAGATCAGCTGCCACACGTCGGCGTCGCTCATCGTGTCCGACACCTCCAGCCCGTTGGCCTTGGCCTTGGCCAGGATCTTCTCGCGGTTCAGGCCCGCGCCGTCGTCCGCGACCTCGATCACGATGTTGCCGCCCTGCTGGCCGGCCGACAGGAACAGGCGCCCGGCGTCGGTCTTGCCGGCGTCGCGGCGCGCTTGCGGCAGTTCGATGCCGTGGTCGATGCTATTCCTGACCAGGTGCGTGAGCGGATCGACGATGCGCTCGATCAGGCCCTTGTCCAGTTCCGTGGCCGCGCCGTGGGTGATGAAATCGACCTTCTTGCCAAGCTTGCTGGCCAGGTCGCGCACCATGCGCGGGAAGCGCGAGAACACGAAGTCCATCGGCATCATCCGGATCGACATCACCGCTTCCTGCAGGTCGCGCGTGTTGCGGGTCAGCTGCCCCACCGAGGCCAGCAGGCGCTCGTGCAGCATCGGGTCCAGGGTCGAGGTGCGCTGCTCGATCATCGCCTGCGTGATGACCAGTTCGCCCACCAGGTTGATCAGCTGGTCCACCTTCTCGACCGAGACCCGGATCGAGGACGACTCGGCGTGCGCGTGCGCGGCCTTGTCGTCCTTCTTGGCGGCGGCCTTCTTCTCGGCCGCGACCTCGGAAATCTCGAGCGGTTCGGGCGCGGTGCTGGCGGTGTGCTTGGGTTCCTCGGGCTTGATGCCCGCTTGCGCGCGGATCACCTCGATCGGCTGGAAGAACCCGTAGCCGCGCTCGTCGTCGGACAGCTCGGCCTGCACCTGCTCGACCTCGTCGCTGGGGTCGAAGAAGCCGTAGCCCTGCGCGTTCTCGATGCGCGCGCGCTCTTCCTGCTCGATGCGGCGCTGCTCGGGGGTGAGCGGCGGCGCCTCGAACACCTTCAGGTCTTCCGGCTCGAGCACGAACGAGCAGATCGCGATGATGTCGTCCAGGCTTTCGCGGGTGGTGATCACGAGCGCGCTGCGCCCGCCCTCGATCGGGGTCACCTGGACCCGGCCCATCAGGCCCAGCTCGTCCACCAGCGCGTTCACGTCGCGCTGCGGCACCTCGGGCAGTTCGATCTTGTAGCGGTGCGCGCCCTCGACCTGGTGCTCCACCTTGGCTTCGGCATGCAGGAACGACGGCGTGGCGTGGTGGTTCGAGCCGGGCACGACGCCGTCGGCCAGGTCGTGCAGCACCATGCGCACGTTGGCCACCTGCTCCTGGTCCACCTCGCCGCCGCTCTTGTGCCCGTCCAGCATCATCTTGAGCGTGTCCTTGGCGGACAGGAAGGCGTCCACGTGCTGCGCGGTGAGCGTCATCTCGCCCTTGCGGATGCGGTCCAGCAGCGACTCGAGCACGTGCGTCACTTCGCTCATGTCGTTCAGGCCGAAGGTGGCCGCGCCGCCCTTGACCGAGTGCGCCGTGCGGAAGATCGCGTTCAGGTCTTCGGCGTCCGGCGCCTCGACATCGACGCCCAGCAGCAATCGCTCCATCTCGGCGAGCAGCTCTTCGGCCTCGTCGAAGAAGACCTGGTAAAACTGGCTGATGTCGATGGTCATGATACGTCCGTGTGTATGGCCGGCCGCACGGCTAGCCAATGACTTTCTTGACCACCTCGATCAGGCGTTGCGGGTCGAACGGCTTGACCAGCCAGCCATTGGCGCCGGCAGCGCGGCCCTTGGACTTCATCTCGTCGGACGATTCGGTGGTCAGCATCAGGATCGGCGTCTTCTGGTAGGCCGGCAGGCCACGCAGCATCTTGATCAGCGACAGGCCGTCCATGCGCGGCATGTTCTGGTCGGTCAGCACCAGGTCCACGGCCTGCTGCTTGGCCTTGTCCAGGCCGTCCTGGCCATCGACCGCCTCCACCACCTGGTAGCCCGCCGCCTTCAGCGAGAACGCCACCATCTGGCGCAGCGAGCTGGAGTCGTCGACCGCGAGAATTGTTTTTGCCATGTTTGCTCCTGATTCTTCTGTCACTTCTGTTATTTCGTGCGTCTTCAGAACAGCTCGATGTCGCCGCTTTCCATGTGCTTCTGCTCGACCGACTTGCGCAGCACGCTGCGCAGCTCGAGCGACTGGATGGCGAGCGCCGTGCTGACCTTGCCGAGCCGGTCGACGATCTCTTCGTGGCCGCTCTCGGGCACAATGCCGGCGCCATGGGCGCCCAGCGTACCGAGGAATTCCGACAGCCCGATGACACGCCGGATGCTGCGTTCGATCAGCTGGCCGGTCATGTCCTGGAACTGCATGCTGGTCACGGCCCGGTTCACGTGCTGGCCGATCTCGTCGGACATGCGCGCGAGCGCGCCGCGCTCTTCCTCGGACAACTGCTCGCCCGCCAGCAGCCGGTCCACCAACGCCTGGCGCGCGCTGACCGCGCCGTGGATCGCGAGGAAGGCGGCGGTCAGCTTGTCGATCGCCTCCTCCAGCAGCAGCTCGGTCTGCAGCAGGTCGGTCTCGACCTCGGCGAGGTGCCGGCGGCCGTGATCCGACACGCCCGACAGCAGGCGCTTCACGTGCGATCCCAAAATTTTCTTCCTGGTCGTCATCCGGGTCTCCTCCGGCCTAATTCTTCGCTGCCGGCGCGGCCACGGCGGCAGCCGCCGCCACCTGGCCCGCTTCCTGCACCGGCACTTCGAGCTTGCCGGCGTCACGCATGATCGCCTCCTCGGTGCGCTTATTCAGCACGATGATGCTGATGCGGCGGTTGATCGGGTCGAACGGGTCCTGGCGGTTCAGCGGCGCGGCCGACGCCAGGCCCACCACGCGCAGCACCTTGTCGTCCTTCATCCCGCCGATCACCAGCTCGCGGCGCGAGGCGTTGGCGCGGTCGGCCGACAGTTCCCAGTTGCTGTAGCCGGTTTCCATCATGTACGGGGTGGCGTCGGTGTGGCCGGACAGGCCGATCTTGTTGGGCACGTCGTTGAGCACGGCGCCGATGGTGCGCAGGATCTCGCGCGTGTACGGCTCCAGCTCGGCTTTGGCCAGCTGGAACATCGGGCGGTTCTTCTCGTCCACCACCTGGATCCGCAGGCCCTCGCTGGTGATGTCCAGCAGCAGCTGGTTCTTGAACTTCTTCAGCGCCGGGTTGGTCTCGATGGTCATTTCGATGCGGCCCTTGAGCGACTGCAGGCGCCCGTTCTCCTCGCGCTCGAGCGCGGCCTTGGCCGCGGCCAGGTCGTAGGTCTTCTTGTCGGCCGGGACATCGCCACGCTTGACCTGGCCGTCGCGCTTGGTCAGGTCCTTGCCGCCGCCCTGCAGGATCGACGAGCTGTCGCCGCTGCCCGAGCCGCCCGACATGGCCACCTTGAGCGGCGTCTTGAAGTACTGCGCAATGCCTTCAAGGTCGCCCTTGGTGGTCGAACCGATCAGCCACATGAGCAGGAAGAACGCCATCATCGCGGTCACGAAGTCGGCGTACGCGATCTTCCAAGCGCCGCCGTGGTGGCCGCCGTGGCCCTTCTTCACGCGCTTGACGATGATCGGCCGCAGTCCCTCATCGGCCATATGTCCTCCGCAGGATCATGTGGTTCACGCTGCCGCCCTTACTTGGCCTTGGCCTTCTTGATGTGCTCTTCCAGCTCGGCGAAGGTCGGGCGCTCGGTCGAGTACAGCACCTTGCGGCCGAATTCCACTGCCAGCGCCGGCGCGTAGCCGTTCAGGCTTGCCAGCAGCGTCACCTTCACGCAGTGCAGCATCTTGGACGACTCTTCCAGCTTCTGCTCGAGCAGGCTGCCGAGCGGGCCGACAAAGCCATAGGCCAGCAGGATGCCGAGGAAGGTGCCGACCAGCGCCTTGGCGATCAGGATGCCCAGCTCGGCCGGCGGAATGCCCACCGATTCCATCGTGTGCACCACGCCCATCACCGCGGCCACGATACCGAAGGCCGGCAGGCCGTCGCCCAGCTTGGTGAGCGCGGTGGCCGGCACCAGGCCTTCGTGGTGGTGGGTGTCGATCTCGTTGTCCATCAGGTTCTCGATCTGGAACGCGTCCATGTTCCCCGAGACCATCAGGCGCAGGTAGTCGGTCATGAATTCGATGACATGGTGGTCGGCCAGCACTGCCGGGTACTTGGAGAACAGCGGGCTCTCGGCCGGCGCCTCGATGTCGCCCTCGATCGACATCAGGCCTTCCTTGCGCACCTTGGACAGCACGTCGAACAGCAGCGACATCAGCTCCATGTACAGCTCGCGCGTGTAGCGCGAGCCCTTGAAGATGTCCGGGAGCGCCTTCAGGGTCGCCTTGACGGTCTTGCCGTTATTGCCGACGAAGAAGGCACCGAGGGCCGCGCCGCCGATCATCAGCAGCTCCACCGGCTGGAACAGCGCGGCGAGGTGGCCACCCTCGATCACGAAGCCGCCGAACACCGCGCCGAGCACGATGACGTATCCGATAATGACTAACAAGTGCCCTTGCTCCCGCTACGCATTGTTTTCCGTTCTGGTGCCGGAAATTGTATTGAATTCAAAAAATATTTACGGTAGGGAAATACAATAGCTTGAGAACGGCTTCCCGGCAAGCAAAACTGGCCGGGATGTCGCCTAAAAGTGCCATATGTAAAGCTTTTCCTACCCCTCTCTTGACAGCCTTCAATCCGCCTCGCCTTCCACCGCCAGCAGTTCGCTGTACGGCGCCGGGGGCAGGTGCATCATGAAGAAGCGGTCCACGGCCAGCTGCTCGCGCGCGACCGCCTGCACCAGCTCGCTCACCGGCTGGGCCGCGGTATAGCTGCCGTCCTGCCGTTTCTGGAACGGGTCGCTGCCGTACAGCAGGCGATGCTGCGGGAAATACGCCATCATCTGACGCTCGGTGGTCGCCCCCATGATCGGGTACAGCTCGACCCGGTTGGGGCCGGAGCCGATCACGGTCTTGCCGCGCACCCAGTGCAGCTCGGGCTTGCGCGGCGCTCGCTGCAGGCTGTCCGGCTGCCGGGTGTGCGGCGCGGCCAGGGTGCGGCGCACGATCGGCTCGGACAGCCCGAGCGCGTAGATCGGGATGCCGCGCGCGGCATATTCGCGAATGCCGGCCAGGTGCGGCCATGAATCGGAGGTGCTGACCACCGCCTTGACGCGCTTGCCGGGATAGCGGCGCGCCGCCTCGTCCAGCACCTGCTTCGAGTAGTTCGACGAAATCGGCGCCTCGATCACGACCAGGCCGTCGCCCTGGTCGACGATCGCCACGTCCCACGACGCTTCGATCTGCACGATCCCGGGCGCGATCTCGGTGCGTTTGGCGCCCAGCGGCGTGGTGTCCGGCCCCGGCACCGGCGCCTGGGGCTTGTACCGCGCCGCCACGGTCTCGGGAATCGCGGTCAGCGCCGGATCGAACGGCGCGTCCACCTTCAGCTTGCGCAGCATCAGCGTGCGGTCAGCCAGGCCGTTGAGCTGGTAGTCCCATTGCATCGGGTAGCGCAAGCCGCTCTTGTCCAGCCGCCAGAAGGTCCAGGTGACGCGCTGGACGACGTCGCCAATGTAGGCGCCGTAGGCCGCGTGCGCCAGCGGCCCCGCGTAGTCCACCGCAAACGGCAGGTGGGTGAATTGGTTCAGGTAGATGCGCACCGGAGCGCCGTCGAGCGTGAACGCGAGCACTTGGTGCGGCACGCCGTGGAGGACCTGCCTGGCCTCCAGGTGCGTGTCGGCGGCATCGAGGGCGGCAAGAAGGACCCGCTCGGGGCTCAGTGCCATCGATTCGCCGGCGCGCTTCACGTCGGTGCTGTTGCCGGGAACCTGGTTGGCGCCGAACGTGTTCATGGCCATGTCACCGGAAACGACCAGGCTGGTGTTCCATTGCTGGGCCGGCGGCACGGCCATCTTCACGTCGCGCCGCAGTGCCCTGTGTTCGTGATCGTGCAGCTCGGTGATGTCGAGGAAGGCCACCAGGTAGGGGCCTTCCGGGCGCTCCGATTGCTCGAGCATGTTGCGGTAGCCGGACGACTCGAAGGCCACGGTCTTTACCGCACGCAGCTTCTGCTCGCCGCCCTGGGCTTCGAGGGCCTGCTTCAGCACCGCGGTGCTGGCCGCATCGGCCGCATACAAAGGGGAAACGGCGGCCATGGCCGCAAGCGCGACAAACTGACGAAGTTTCATGCTTTTCCTTGTTATTGAGACACAGCCGCAAGAATAGCGATTAGTTACTGACCGTCAATCTGTTTAAAACACCATATGTATAGCGCGCGCGTGCTGCCCTGCGGGACCAGCACCCGGTCCGGCGCCTGTCCGGCGATCGCGAATTCGTAGCTGGCCAGCACGCTGCCAGGCCGCATCTCGCGCCGCGCCTTGCGCCACAAGCCATCCATCGCGGCAGGCGACAGGTAGGCATACACCAGGTCGTAGTCACCAAAGTCGAGCCGCTCGTAGTCGCCGCGCAGGAAGCGCGCACGGCTGCCGGAGACCAGCGCGCGCAGGCGGCTTGCCAGCCACGGCAGCGGCGCCAGCTCGATGCCCTCGACCCGCGCATCGGGCCGCGCGCGCGCCAGCGCCAGCGCCAGCCCGCCCAGGCCACTGCCGATGTCGATCACGCGCGGCGCCTCGCGCCCGGCCAGCAGCGCCAGCACCTCGGCGCGTACCGCCCTGCCCGACGGGTAGTAGGGCACCTGGGTGCGGAAGGTGGACCAGAACACGAGCAGCAGCACCACGAAGCCGGCCAGGAACACAGCGGGCGGCAGCGCCAGCGCCTGCGCCAGCAGCACGGCCACCGGGAACAGGAACTGGATCAGGACCCACCAGCGCGCCATGCCGGCGCGCGCGGTCACGATGGCGGCGAACCCGCCTTGCAGCACTGCGGCATGCCAGTAGCCGGGAGCGGCGCCCAGGCGCGCGAGCACGAACAGCGCCGCAAGCGTGGGCAGGAAGCAGGCACACTGGATCAGCAGCGCACGCAGCGCCGGAATGGAAAGCAGGCGGCGCGGGGCGGATCGCTCGCCCCGCGGTGGGGATGCAGGAATCACGCCGCGCCCAGCGCCGCGGCTTCCTTGGATTTGCGGGTCTTGCCGGCGCGCGAAGGCACGTGGCACAGGCCGCATTGGTAATCTTTGTTCAGGTCCAGCGCGTTGACCACGAACTTGCCCTTGCAGGTACTGCAGGGGGCCAGCGTGAGCATCTCGCTCTGGAAGAAGCGCACCAGCGTCCAGGCGCGGGTCAGCGAGAGCTGCGGCTCCTCGCCCGCTTCCGGCGGCATCTGTTCCAGGTACAGCTTGTAGGCCTTCATCACCGCCTGGATGCCGGTGGCACCCGCGTGATCGACCAGGAATTTGTAGATATTGATGAACAGCGAGGAGTGGATGTTCGGCTGCCAGGTCAGGAACCAGTCGGTCGAGAATGGCAGCATGCCCTTCGGCGGCGACACGCCCTTCAGTTCCTTGTACAGCTTGAGCAGGCGTTCGCGCGACAGCGACACTTCGCTCTCGAGCAGTTGCAGGCGCGCGCCCAGCTGGATCAACTCGATCGCGAGCTGAATCTCCTGCGCTTCCGACACGACGCTTTTCTTGCTCATTGCAGGCTCCGTAACGAGGACGACTTAAGTGATGGCTTAAGCGATTTCCTCGACCGGCTGGCCGGCCATCAGGATGGCGGCGTGCGACTGGGCCAGCGCGCGGTCCTTGTTGTAGTTGGTGAGCATGGAAAGGATGGCGCTGTCGTCGAAGCGGAAGCGCGCCAGCATCATGTTGCCGCCAGCCAGCTTCAGGATCTGGGCATTGCTCATGCCTTCGATCAGGTCGGCGATGTCAGCCGAGATACCCAGGCGGAAGATCGCGGTGACCTTGTCGGCGCGGATCATTTGCTGGGCAAGCATCAGGTAGCTCAGGTTCGCGTCGCGAATTTCAGCCATCATGTCGTTCGCAGTCATTGTTCTCTCCGGTATCCGTGTTGGTCTGGCGTTCTTGGTGTTGCCAGTGAGATACATTCTGACTGTGTGGAAACTTTTGGGCTATAGGCTGCGGTCTGTATTTTTCGTCCGGCAAAGACGAAGAAGACCCGTAGGAGTTTGTCTGACAAACCCTGCCGGATCGTGGTCGCGCCCCTATGAAAAGGGACGGAAAACGAGTGTGCGCAACACGGCGGAATGAACTCCTTGGGCCGTCCTGCGATCGCTGAATTTTTTGATTTACGTCAAATTTTTGACCAACTTGAGTGTTGCGCCAAAAAATTTTTCGTCACCCTTGGGGCGTCTTGCTGAGGTAAACGGTCCCGTGTCCGGGAACTTTAGGGGTCTTTTGAAAATTTATTGGTGACCCGTTGGTGTGCGGCGAGCGTACTTGGACGAGAGAGTCTTTTGAATAATTGTAGGTGACTCTGCAACTCAACCGTGTTGACACCCCTTTCCGGGGCATCTGGGATCATTTACGGCACCAGTTTCGGGAACTTTAGGGTTTTTTGAAAAAAAATTTGAATTTTTTTTATTTCGTTTAATTTCAATGACTTACCCCCCCCGCAAGCTCTCGACGTACAGCAGATGAGCGAACAGGCGAGTGAAAGGTTCGCTTGGCGAATATCTGCTTGGGCCAGGTACTCGCGAGTGCAACGCCCTAAGGTGCGCGAAAAATGACGTCGTTACGGAAGCGCCAGGTGTAGGTCTGGCTAACTTTCAGCTGCTCCGGATGGTCACGCAGATCGACGGTGATGTTGCCCAAATCGTCACGGCGGGCACGTCGGATGGCGCGTACGGCGACCAGCGTGCCGCGGTGGATCTGCCAGAACTGGTCCGGGTCCAAGCCCGCCTGCAACTCTTTGAGCGGCTTGCGGATCAGGCCTTCGTCCGTCGCACTGACCACACGCGTGTAGCGCGTATCTGACTCGAAGAACAGCACCTCGTCGATCGCGATCACCTTGATCGTGTTGCCACTCGTGGCACTGATCCAGCGGATGCGCTGCTTGCGCGCGGCCGCACGCAGATGCTGGTCGAGCTCGGCCATTGCCCGCAGCAGATCGGCGCTATCGGGACTGCGGCCCGTCTGCTCGCGCAAGCGCGCAACAGTCTGCGCCAGCCGTTCCGGGATAATCGGCTTGAGTAGGTAGTCAACGGCGCCCAGGTCGAACGCTTCGATCGCATGGCTGTTGTAGGCCGTTGTGAACACGGTGCGGCATCCGCCGCCGCTCGCGCCGGCGACTTCCAGTCCGCTGGCGCCGGGCATGCGGATGTCGAGAAAAGCGACATCCGGGCGTAGGCGCGCGATGGCGTCGAGGGCCTCGCTGCCGTCCTCGCAACTGGCGACGATCTCCAATTCTGGCCAGGCCAATGCGAGCAGGCGCTGCAGATCCCTGCGCTGCAGATCCTCGTCGTCGGCAATGATCGCGGTGGGCATGTCAGGTCGCTCCTTCGAGCATGGCACGGATGGGCAGCACGATGGTTGCCACCACGCCGCCTTCTTCGCGCATGCGCAGCGCCAGCGATGCCTCGCCTTCATACAGGTGCTTCAGCCGTTGGCGGATATTGACCAGGCCGATGCCGTTGCCCGTCGAACCGTCGCCGAAGCCGGGGCCATTGTCGGCAACCGAGAGCTCGAGCACATCCGCAAGATCCGTCGTCCTGCGCGCGGCGGCGATCTCGATCAGCCCGGGACCTTTCTTCAGCTCGATGCCGTGCTTGACAGCGTTTTCGACCAGTGAGATGAGCATCAACGGAGGCATCGCAACGCCGCGCAGCTCGGCCGGACAGTCGATGCGGGTACTGAGCCGCGGCAGCCGCGCCTCGATGATGCCGAGATAGGCGCGTGCCGCATCAATCTGCGAACCGAGCGATACGAACTGGTGGGCGCGATCCGAACGCAACTGCGGGATCGTCGAGCGCAGGTAGTCGACCAGGTGGTCGATGATGACGACGCCCCGGGCCGGATCGGATAGCATGGCGGCGCGCACTCCCGCCAAGGTGTTGAACAGGAAGTGCGGCTCAACCTGGCTCGCCAGCACGGCGAGCTGCATCTCGACCTCATTGCGTTCGTGCCTGTATCGCGCCATTTCGCCCAGCAGGTGCGCCTCGCGCAGCATGCGCCGCTGCTTGAAGTAGGCCAGCAGGTCGGTGCCGCCGCCCAGCCACACCAGAATCAAGAACCAGCTGAAGAGGTTGATCAGCCCGGCCACACTCTCTCGTCCGGCATCCTGTAGCCTGGGGAGGGTGGTTGCATTCGGCGGCGGAGAAGCGCGCGTGTACGGCGTCAGTGGCAGCACGAGCAATACGCCGGACAGCAGCGCGCATACGATGCCCGCAGCCTCGCGCTGGGCCGTCCATCCCCGCCGGCACACGAGCACCGCGAGCGCGCGGCCGACCGACAATCCCAGCGCCACCACCACCCACACGGCCGCCAGCATGACGTAGAGCCTGAGCTGCTGCAAGCGCGCCGACGACGTAGCACCAACGAGCGCCAGCACCAGTGTCAGCAGCACCATCGGCACCAGGAAGGAGCGCATGCGGTAGACGAACCAGGTCCGGCTGAACACCGGATACTGGCGTGCGATGCCCGACCATCCGCCGAGCTTCGTCGCCATGCCGGCCGGCAGTGGCTGGTCGTCTCGGTGCGATCGTGTGATTGTTTCCATTGCCGTATTTTAGCCGGTCCGCTCAGCGTATCGTCGCGGCGATCCAGCTGCCGATCGTGTCGAGCGCGACCGGCGCCATCGTTTCCTCGATCTCGACGTACTCCGCCGGCGCACCGGTCTTCGCCATCTGGAACGGATGATTCAGGCCCGGCATCTCCTTCACGACGGCGCGTGGGTTGTCGCGCAGCGCGGTGCGAATCGCGGCCAGGTCGATCGACGCCGGAACCTGCAGATCGAGGGTCCCGTTCAGGACCAGGACGGGTTGGTGCACCGCCATCAGTGCGGGCGCCGGGTCATAATCGAGCATCGCGCGAAACCACGGCGTGCCGAAGCGCCGCACGAACAGCTCGCCGCGCCCGGGTGCCTGCTCGCCCCGGCGCTCGGCTGCCTCCACGATGGCACGGGCTTTCGCGTTCGCCGCTTCCAAGCTTGGTTCGGCAAGCATCGCCGCGAAGACCTCCTCATGCAGCTTGCGGTCTCTGGCGATTTCTCGTTCCGGCTGACCCTGCGCCCTGGCCAGCAACTCGAGTTGCTCGACCAGCAGGCGGTCGCCGCGGATGCCGGGCCCGGCCAGCATGACGACGAAGCCGAGCGCCGGATCGCGCGAGGCCAATAGCGGCGCGATCATGCCGCCCTCCGAATGGCCAATAATGCCGAGGTGCCGGGTGTCGACCTCGTGCCGGCCACGCAGATATCGAACCGCCGCTTCGGCATCGGCGGCCAGATCCGCCATGGTCGCATCCCGCAGCTTACCGGTGGACTTGCCGACGCCGCGCTTGTCGTAGCGCAGTACCGCGATACCTTGGCGGTTGAGGTAATCGGCCAGGACCAGGAAGAGCTTGTGACCGAAGACGTCCGCGTCACGGTTGATCGAGCCGGAACCGTGGACCAGTACGACCGCCGGGAAAGGCCCGTGGCCGTGCGGAACGGAGAACGTGCCCGCCAGCTTGACGCCGGCAGTCTCGTTGTCGAAGCTGACCTCCTGGCTACTATATGGCGGCGGGCTCGTAGCGATCGCTTCTTCCTGGGGCCGCTTCCGCTTCAACGCGTCGGCGCTGGTTCGCTTCAGTTCTAGCGGCGCGGTGCGCCCCTGCGTCCAGGTGCCGGTCCAGACTTGCGCCTGCTCGTTCCACGTGGCCTGGTAGCTGGCCTTGAATCGCGGCAGCGCGAACGCGATCCGGTCGGGCGTGACGACCACATCCTCGACCTTGCTCTTGAGGTTTTGCGCCGGCACCGAGATTGACGCTTCCCAAGGTCCGCTCGCGGGTTTGTCGAACTGTACGATGACCTGCAACACGCCACCGATGTTGCCACTCCAGTAGCCCTGTGCGTCTTCCGCGTGAGCGTAGTCGGCCGACATTGCGATGGTCACGGCAATGCCGCTGATTATTGCTTTCATGGATTCGAATGTAGTGGTTGGGACGGGCACGACTCTAGCCGGGCTGCGATGGTCGCGCTCGACAATGGGATGAAAGCGGTTTACCGCGTCACGTAACCCCACCCGCGTGTCACGAATACCCGGGTGGGGTTGAAATAAGGTCTGTACCAAGTCGAGCTGCCTTGCAAGCCGGTCGATATGTGCAAGGCAGCGGCTACCATGTGCGAACCATTGACCGCACCGCGGCCCGGCTTCCTGCTGACATGGCAGTTTACTCCCGAACTCGGCGGTGCACCTGGCCCGCCTTGCCCGGACGCTTGCCTTTGCCGCGCGGTTTCTTGCTACACTTGCATCCCTCAAGCCGGATTGTTGAGGCTTCAAGCATTCAAAAAAGGGTCCTGCATGCACACACCTCCCCTCTGGGATATCAGCCCGACGATCTCGGCCGATCTCCCGGTCTGGCCCGGCGATACCCGGTTCGCGGCCAGCGCCACCTGGGAAATCGGCAACGGCTGCCCGGTGCACGTCAGCCGCATGACGATGACCACGCACCTGGGTGCGCACACCGACGCGCCCTCGCACTACGATCCGGCCGGGCTGGCGATCGATGCGGTGGGCCTGGCGCCCTACATTGGCCCGTGCCGCGTCATCCACTGCATCGGCGTGGCGCGCGTGGAGCCCGCGCACGTGGCGCCCTGGCTTGAGGCCATTCCGCCGCGCGTGCTGCTGCGCACCTACGACAAGGCGCCGCAACGCCAGTGGGACGATCGCTTTGCGGCCATCGCGCCGGCCACCATCGAGCTGCTCGCCGCGCACGGCGTGGCGCTGATCGGTACGGACGCGCCCTCGCTCGACCCGCAGGACTCCAAGACGCTGGACGCCCACCACGCGGTGCGCACGCACGGCCTGGCGATCCTGGAAGGCGTGGTGCTCGACGAGATCGCGCAAGGCGACTATGAGCTCATCGCCCTGCCCCTGAAACTGGCCCGCATGGACGCGAGCCCGGTGCGCGCGATCCTGCGCCCACTTGCATCGAAAGACCCGGCATGACCACGACCACCCGCGAAGACTGCCTGGCGCTTGACCGCGCCGACCCGCTCGCGCCGCTACGCGACGCCTTCGACCTGCCGCAAGGCGTGATCTACCTGGACGGCAATTCGCTCGGCGCCCGCCCGCGCGCCGCACTCGAGCGCGCCGCGGCCGTGGTCGCGCGCGAATGGGGCCAGGACCTGATCCGCAGCTGGAACACCGCCGGCTGGTTCGACCTGCCGGGCCGCCTGGGCGACCGGCTCGCCCCGCTGATCGGCGCACGACAAGGTGAAGTCGTCGTCACCGACAGCACCTCGCTGAACCTGTTCAAGGTGCTGGCCAGTGCGCTCGCGATGCAGGAGCGGGCCGACCCGCGGCGCCGCGTGATCGTCACCGAGCGCTCCAACTTCCCGACCGATATCTACATGGCCGAAGGCTTGACCGCGTGGCTCGACCGCGGCTACCGCCTGCTGCTGGTGGACTCGCCAGACGAGCTCCCGGCCGCGATCGGCGCCGACTGCGCGGTG
This sequence comes from Massilia agilis, assembly GCF_024756255.1. Lineage (GTDB taxonomy): Bacteria > Pseudomonadota > Gammaproteobacteria > Burkholderiales > Burkholderiaceae_D > Telluria > Telluria agilis. Next base: position 653,284 of record NZ_JANUHB010000001.1, read on the forward strand.
CTCATGCTCACGCACGTGAACTACCGCACCGGCTACATGCATGACATGGCGGCGCTCACGCGCCTGGCGCACGAGCGTGGCGCGCTGGCAGTCTGGGACCTGGCCCACTCGGCCGGTGCCGTGCCGGTGGACCTGCACGCCGCCAACGCCGACTTTGCGGTGGGCTGCACCTACAAATACCTCAACGGCGGCCCTGGCGCCCCTGCGTTCGCCTGGGTGCCGCAGCGCCACCAGGCCGCGTTCTCGCACCCGCTGTCGGGCTGGTGGAGCCATGCGTCGCCATTTGCGATGGCGCCTGGCTTTGCGCCTGGCGAGGGCATCAAGCGCGCGCTGTGCGGCACGCAGCCGGTGGTCTCGCTGGCCCTGGTCGAATGCGGACTCGAGATCTTCGAGCGCACCAGCATCGAGGCACTGCGCGCCAAATCGCTCGCGCTCACCGACCTGTTCATCGACCTGGTCGAAGCACGCTGCGCGGGCCACCCTTTGGAGCTGGTCACCCCGCGCGCGCCCGACCGGCGCGGCAGCCAGGTCAGCTTCACGCACCCGCACGGCTACGCGGTGATGCAGTCCTTGATTGCGCGTGGCGTGATCGGCGACTACCGCGAGCCGCGCATCATGCGCTTCGGCTTCACCCCGCTGTACACCCGCTTTGCCGACGTGTGGGACGCGGTCGCGATACTGAAGGACATCCTCGACCGCCAAGCCTACGACATCACTGCCGCGCGCGGCGCCGTCACCTGAAAGGAATGCCATGACCAGTAGCGACAAGCAGCAGCCGGCCCAGTGGCACGGCGCCCGGATGGACTTCAGCTCGGCCATGAGCTACGGCGACTACCTGGGCCTGGACCAGATCCTGAGCGCCCAGCACCCGCTCTCGCCCAACCACAACGAGATGCTGTTCATCATCCAGCACCAGACCAGCGAGCTGTGGATGAAGCTGATGCTGCACGAAATGCAGGCCGTGCGCACGCAGATCCGCGCGGGAGATCTGCAGCCGGCGTTCAAGATGCTGGCGCGGGTGGCGCGCATCATGGACCAGCTGGTGCACGCATGGGACGTGCTGGCCACCATGACGCCACCGGAATACACGGCGATCCGGCCTTACCTGGGCGCGTCCTCGGGCTTCCAGTCCTACCAGTACCGGGAGCTTGAATTCATACTGGGGAACAAGAACCGCCACATGCTGGCGGTGCACGAGAAGAACCCCGAGGTGCATGCGGCGCTCGAGCGCGAGCTGCTTGCGCCGTCGGTGTACGACGAAGCGGTGATGCTGCTGGCGCGCAGCGGCTTTGCGATCGCGCGCGAGCGGCTCGAGGGCGACTGGACCCAGGCGACCCAGGCCGACGAATCGGTCAAGGCCGCGTGGCTGGAAGTGTACCGCGAGCCCGAAAAGCACTGGGCCCTGTACGAGCTGGCGGAAAAGCTGGTGGACATGGAAACGTCGTTCCGCTTCTGGCGCTTCCGCCACGTCACCACGGTGGAGCGCATCATCGGCTTCAAGACCGGCACCGGCGGCACGGCCGGGGTGAGCTACCTGCGCAAGATGCTCGACGTGGTACTGTTCCCGGAGCTGTTTGCGCTGCGCACCGAGTTATAAAGGCAAGTGGGCAGCTCGTTCGGCTGCCCAGCTTCGTCCCACGCGTTCGAGGCAAGGCCGAACAGCGCGGCGCAGCAGCGTGCGACTGAACGCGTGGGCGGAATCCGCCCACCCTACGCGCAGCGGCGCATGGCGCGGCCACGCCGGCGCAGCGCCCCGGCCCCCAGCAGCGCCACTCCCGTCCACAGCATCGCCTGCTGCCCCGGCTCCGACACGGGCGAGAGCGGGTCGAGCCGCGCCGCAAAGCATTCCCGGTTCTTGCAGACCGTGGCGGCGATCTGTCCCAGATCGTTGATTCCGTAGGCGCCGAAGACACTCCAGCCGGATGCCGGGTCGATCAGCGAAGTCAGGTCGAGCATGGCCCCGCCCTCGTACAAAAAGCCACCGCTCACGCCCCAACCGCTGGCCGCACCGACGATCTGGCGCAGGTTGTTGATGTCGTATGCCTCCGCATACCCTCCTCCGAGCACGCCAAGCGGCGTCAGGATGCCGTTCGAATACAGGAAGGCGTTGTCGAAATGCAGCTCTGCCGTGGCGGCCACGCCAACGACATCGCCCAGGTCATTGATGCCATAGGCACGGCTGTACTGGCCGCCGAAGGTGCCAACATCGACCAGCGGGCCACTCCCCTGGCGAACCCAGCCGTGATACGCGGTTTCGGGCGGGGTGAAGTCGCCCGTGCCTGAGGCGCCTGCGATCATGCCGTGGTTGTTGATCGCAAACGCAGCGGCCGGCGGGTCATACGATGCCGGCAAGGTGCCCAGGTCCTGCATCGTCCCGCCCGAGAACAGGAATGGATGCTGTGAACCGCCTGCCGTGTCTGCGCCACCGACAACCTGCCCCGCATTGTTGATCGCCCACGCGAAACCGCCCTGCCCGCCCAGCGTTCCCAGGTCGTTCATCGAGCCGCCGCTGTAGAGGAAGGGGCGCCCGATACCGCTGCCATTGTCGGCCGAGCCCACGATTTGCCCCGCATCGTTGATGCCCCACGCAGCGCTGCTGGCCCCACCCAGCGTGCCCAGGTCGAAGAAACTGGCACCCGAGTACAGGAAAGCATGGGTGGTGCCGCCCGAGATGCTGAAATTGCCCACCACCTGCCCGGCGCTGTTGATGCCGCGCGCCGAGCCCTCGGTGGTGCCGATCACGGTGACGCCGTAGCGCGGGTCGGCAAGCGCGAGCAGCGGCAAGCTGCACACGACGAGCGCCGAGAGTTTCTTGAGGGCGGCAACAAGCTGCATGTCTGTCTCCTGCGGGTGAAGTGGATGCGAACCAGCCGCTTGAAGCATAGGGAAGCCGCTCGGCGGGAGTCTGCGCGGCGTCAGGCGTGCGCCACGCTTCGATCTGGAACAAGCTGAACTTGCCGGTAGTTAGCTTGCGCGTGAGGCAGAGGTAGCTGCGTGGCGGCAAGCTCGGCATGGGTCCCGGCCTGCGCCGGGACGACGTATTTGGGCCAACACGCAAACAGCGCCTGCTTCCACACGTTTCGGGGGACACAAACAAAAAAACGGCCAGGCATCGCTGCCCGGCCGTTTCACTTACTGCGAGATGACTTACTTCGCCGGCGTCGCCAGCAGGATCTCGTTCAGGCGCTTCACGAACGCCGCCGGGTCGCTCAGGCTGCCGCCCTCGGCCAGCATCGCCTGGTCGAATAGGATGTGCGACCAGTCGGCAAAGCGCGGGCTTGCCGCGTCCTCGTACTTCAGGCGCGTGACCAGCGGGTGGTTCGGGTTGATCTCGAGGATGGGCTTGGATTCCGGCGCTTCTTGGCCGGCCGCCTTGAGCATGCGTACCAGGTTGCCCGACAACTCGTTCTCGTCCGCCACCAGGCAGGCCGGCGAATCGGTCAGGCGGAAGGTCACGCGCACGTCCTTGGCTTTTTCGCCCAGCACGCCCTTCATCTTCTCGACCAGCTCCTTGTACTGGGTTTCGGTCTCTTCGTGTTCCTTCTTCTCGGCCTCGTCCTCGAGCTTGCCCAGGTCCAGGCCGCCCTTGGCCACCGACACCAGCTCCTTGCCCTCGAACTCGTTCAGGAACGACAGCATCCACTCGTCCACGCGGTCGGTCATGAGCAGCACTTCCACGCCCTTCTTGCGGAAGATTTCGAGGTGCGGGCTGTTCTTGGCCGCGTTGAAGCTCTCGGCGGTCACGTAGTAAATCTTGTCCTGGCCTTCCTTCATGCGGCCCACGTAATCGGCAAACGACACGTCCTGCACGTCGCTGTCGTTATGGGTCGAGGCAAAGCGCAGCAGCTTGGCGATGCGGTCCTTGTTGGTGAAGTCCTCGCCGATGCCCTCCTTGAGCACCTGGCCGAACTCGGTCCAGAAGGTCTTGTATTTGTCCTTCTGTTCCTGCTCGTCCGCATTGGCCATCTCTTCCAGCATGCCCAGCACGCGCTTGGTCGAACCCTCGCGGATCACGCGCACGTCGCGCGACTCCTGCAGGATCTCGCGCGAGACGTTCAGCGGCAGGTCGGCCGAGTCGATCACGCCCTTGATGAAGCGCAGGTAGGTCGGCATCAGCTGCTCGGCGTCGTCCATGATGAACACACGCTTGACGTACAGCTTGATGCCACCGCGCTTGTTGCGGTCCCACAGGTCGAACGGTGCGTGGCTCGGCACGTATAGCAGCTGCGTGTACTCGCTGCGGCCTTCCATGCGGTTGTGGGTGTAGGCCAGCGGCGGCTGGAAGTCGTGCGAAACGTGCTTGTAGAACTCCTCGTACTGCTCCTTGGTGATGTCGGACTTGGAACGTGCCCACAGCGCGCTGGCCTGGTTGACGGTCTCGAACTCGTCCTGGAGCACGCTCTCCTGCTTGTCCTTGTCCCACTCTTCCTTTTGCATCTCGATCGGGATCGAGATGTGGTCGGAGTACTTGCGGATGATGGACTTGAGCTTCCAGGCGGACAGCAGCTCGTCCTCACCCTCGCGCAGGTGCAGGATCACGTCGGTGCCGCGGTTCGGCTTGTCGATCTGCTCCACGCTGTAGTCGCCCTCGCCGCTCGACTCCCAGCGCACGCCCTGCGACGCGTCCACGCCCGCCCTGCGGGTGTTGACGGTGATACGGTCGGCCACGATGAAGCCCGAATAGAAGCCCACGCCGAACTGGCCGATCAGGGCCGCGTCGGCCTGCTGGTCGCCCGAGAGCTTGCTGAAGAATTCCTTGGTGCCCGATTTGGCGATGGTGCCCAGGTGCGCGATCGCTTCCTCGCGGCTCATGCCGATGCCGTTGTCGGAAATGGTGATGGTACGGGCCGCCTTGTCGAACGTGACCTTGATCTTCAGTTCGTGGTCGTTGCCGTACAGGGCGTCGTTGTTGATCGCCTCGAAGCGCAGCTTGTCGGCCGCGTCGGAGGCGTTCGAAATCAGTTCGCGCAGGAAGATCTCCTTGTTCGAATACAAGGAATGGATCATCAGGTGCAGCAGTTGTTTAACTTCCGCTTGGAAGCCAAGAGTTTCTTTTTCGGCAACAGCCATGTTTTCCTCGTGGTAATGTCGGGTTAAACGGACCGTTGCGATATGGGGATGGCAACAGCGGTTTCAAGGGGTGTTTGCACGCGAGAAAGGCGAATGCCCTAAAATTGCTGTATTTACCATGGAGACGAGATGAGCAAAGACCCAAAAGACGTCGTGCGCCGCTATGTGGACGCCTTCAACCGTGGCGACCTGGCCGCACTGGGTGCCCTGTTCACCGAGGACGCGCAGATCCAGGGCGTGATGGGCAAAGGGGTGTTCGAGAAAGTGTCGCCCATCTGGCGCCAGCTGATCGAGGGCTACGGCATGCAGCTGCGCATCGAGGAAATGATCGCCGAGGGCAACACCGTGGTGGCGCGTTTCACCGAGACCGGCACCTTCAAGGCGCCCGCCTTCGGCCACGAGCCGACCGGCAAGTCCTACGAACTGGTGGCGATGGAGTGGTTCGAGGTGAGTGGCGAGAAGATCACCCGCCGCTGGGGCGCGCGCGACTCGGCCGCGCAGGCACGCCAGCTCGGCATTGCCTGAGCGCTCGCCGCCAAATCCTATTACCTGGGACGTAATCGCCGCACCGCGCGGATCTCCGGAGAATGGCTTGCATCGACAACCCACTCTCAAAGGAGATCACGATGGACAGCGCCAACCGCATCGCCGAACAATACCTGCAAGCCTGGAACGAGCGCGACCCGGTCGCGCGCCGCGCGCAGGTGGCCCGGGTTTTCACGCTCGAGGCCACCTACACCGACCCGATGGCGGCCAGCAGCGGCCACTTGGGCATCGACACGCTGATCGGCGCGGTGCAGGACAAGTTCCCGGGCTTTCGCTTCCAGCTGGCCGGCCAGCCGGAAGGCCATCACGACGCGGTGCGCTTTTCGTGGACGCTGCATGCGCCCGACGGCGCGGCGGTGGCACGCGGGACCGACGTCGGCCTGCTGGACGGTGACGGACGCCTTGCCAGCGTCACCGGCTTCCTGGACAACGTGGCGTAAGGAGGCAGCCATGACCACGACTTGCCGCCCCAACACCATCCGCGCCGCCGACGGCACCGAACTGTTCTACCGCGACTGGGGCGAGGGCCGCCCGGTGCTGTTTGTCGCCAGCTGGTCCATGCCCTCCGAATCGTGGCAGTACCAGATGATGCACCTGCTCGACCGCGGCATGCGCGTCATCGCCTTCGACCGGCGCGGCCACGGCAGGTCCGGCGACCCGGGCCGCGGCTACGACTTCGACACCCTGGCCGACGACATCGCCGCCGTCATCGAAACGCTCGACCTGCGCGGCGTGACCCTGGTCGGCCACTCGATGGGCTGCAACGAGATCGTGCGCTACCTCGCCCGCCACGGCACCGCACGCGTCGCCCGCGCGGCCCTGCTGGGTACGGTGACACCTTACCTGCCGCAAACCGCCGACAACCCGGACGGCATCGACCAGGCGTACTTCGACACCTTCCGCAACGAAGAACTGGTGCGCGATTTGCCGCAGTGGGTGGACGACAACATGGTGCCCTTCGTGTACGAGGAAACGCCGCAGGGGATGAAGGGGTGGCTGCGCCAGCTCGTCTTCACGGCCTCGCTGCACGCGCTGCGCGAATGCCATGCGGCGCTGACGCACACCGACTTCCGGGCCGACCTGCCGCGCATCGACATTCCGGTGCTGCTGATTGCGGGCGACGCCGACGCCACCTGTCCGCTGGAGCTGACGGCCAAACGCAGCGCGGCGCTGCTGCCCCACGCCACGCTCAAGGTGTACGAAGGCGCACCGCACGGCATGTTCATCACGCACATGGACCGGGTCAACGCCGACCTGCTTGAATTCATCCGGCAATAGGCGCGAGAATGGCTGCCACAACCGCAAAGGGGACACGATGGACACTGCCACCAGGGCGCCTGCCGACCAGTATTTCAGCGACTTTGCCGCCGCCCTGCGCTACTGGCGCACCAAGCGTGGCTTTTCCCAGTTGCGGCTGTCGGCCGAAAGCGGCATTTCGCAGCGCCACTTGTCCTTCCTCGAAAGCGGCCGCGCGCAGCCAAGCCGGGAGCTCATCCTCAAGCTCGGCATCACGCTCGACGTGCCGCTACGGCAGCGCAACGTGATGCTGCTCGCGGCGGGGTTCGCGCCCGCGTACCAGGAACGCAAGCTGTCCGATCCCGAGATGGGCGCGGTCAAGCAGGCGCTCGACTTCATGCTGCGGCAAGCGGCGCCCTACCCGGCGCTGGTGGTGGACCGGCTGTGGAACCTGGTCATGGCCAACGAACCGGCGGCCGCGATGATGCGCTGGTTCCTGGGCATGCCGGCGCACGCCCCGATCCCGCGCGACGGCTCGGTCAACGTGATCCGGCTCACGCTCGACCCGAACGGCCTGCGCCCGTGGCTGGCCAACTGGGAGGAAGTGGGCGCCGACCTGCTGCAGTGGGTGCAGCGCGAGGCGATGGGCGACGGCCCGGGCAGCGAAGCGGCCGCGCTGCTGGCCGAGCTGACCGCGCTGCCGGGCATGCGCGAAGCGTCGGCCGTGCCCAACCTGGACCGCCGCGCCCTGCCCTTCCTGCCGCTCACGCTGCGCAAGGACGGGGTCGAGCTGAACCTGTTCACCACCATCACCACCCTCGGCACGCCGCACGACGTGACCGTGCACGAACTGCGGCTGGAGTCGTTCTTCCCGGCCGACGAGGCAAGCGCCAACTGGTTCAGGCAGCGCGCCGGCGCCGCTTCGTAGGGTGGGCTCTCGAGCCCACGCCGTTGCAAGCGATGCGTGACAAATCCGCGTGGGCTCGAGAGCCCACCCTACGGCTGCCGATCGAGCTCGCGCTGGAGAAAGCGCCACACCGTTGGCTCTCCCAGCGCCGCAATGTTCAAGCGCATGAAGGTGGACGGCAGCTGGCTGGGCGAAAACAAGCTGCCCGGCGCCAGCAGGATGCCCTCGGCCATGGCCCGCTCGGCCAGCACGTTCGTATCGCGTCCGGCATCCGCCCACACGAACAGGCCGGCAGGCGGCGCGGTCGGTACGCGCAGCCCAACCGCCTCGATCTCGCGCAGCGCCTTGGGCCGCGCCGCGTCCAGCCGCGCGCGCAGGCGGTCTGCGTGCTTGCGGTACACGCCCTCCGACAGGATCTTGTACACCACCCGTTCGGTCAGCTCGCTGGTGGTCAGCGTGGACAGCATCTTGCGGTCGGTGAGCCGCTGCGCGCGCTCGCGCGAGGTGGCGATGAAGCCGACCCGCAGGTTGGCCGACATCGACTTGGAGAATCCGCCCAGGTAGATCACCTGCTGCAGCTGGTCGAGCGCCGCCAGCCGCGTCACCGGCTGCGTGGGCGCTCCCGGGTGCAGGTCGCAGTAGACGTCGTCCTCGACGATCGTAAAGCCGTGCTCCTGCGCCAGCCGCAGCACCTGGAACGCCTTGGCCGCCGACAGCGAGGTCGAGCTCGGGTTGTGCAGCACCGAGGTGATGATGTACAGCCGCGGCTTGTGCTGCGCCGCCAGCGCCGCGAGCTGGGCAATGTCCGGCCCGTCCGCCAGGCGCGGAATGCCGATCACCTTCAGCCCCTGCATCGACAGCGAGCCAAACATCAGGAACCATCCCGGATCGTCAACGAACACGGCATCGCCGCTCTGGCACAGTTCGCGCGCGACCAGGTCCACGGCCTGGGTCACGCCCACGGTGGTCACGATCTGATCCGGCCCGGCCGCGATCTCGAGTTCGGCCAGCTTGCGCTGCAATTGCTGGCGCAGCGGCAGGAAGCCGGCCGGCGTGCCGTAGGCCAGCAGGCCATGGCTGTTCTGGCGGCCGATGGCGCGCAGCGCGTTCGACACGGCCGGGCCGGCAAGCCACTCGGCCGGCAGCACGCCCGAGCCAGGCGAGAACTGCGGCGGCGCCTGGCGGAACAGGTTGCGGATCAGCCAGACGACATCGAGCGGCCGGCCCAGGGCACTGGCCTCGGCCGGCTTGCGCTCCGGCGCCAGCGGCGCGCGCTCGCGCACGAAAAAGCCGGCGCCACGCCGCGATTCCAGGTAGCCCATCGCCACAAGCCGGTCGTAGCTGTTCACCACGGTGAAGGCCGACACGCCATGCGCCTTGGCGAACTGGCGGATCGACGGCATGCGCGCGCCGCTCCTCAGGTGCCGGTCGTCGATGCGCGCCGCCACCGCGCGCACGATCTGGTCCGACAGCGATTCGCCCGATTCGCGCGACAGCGGCGCGCCCAGTGCCGATGCGACCTTGTCCATCTGCCGTCCTCCTATTGCCGCGGGCGCCAGCCAATGCTCGTTGCATCGACGCTGTGGATGTAGAGCCCATCCACCGTTTCGGTCGCCCCGGTGGTGGTCCGCGTTTCGCCGCTCGGGTCCTGCAGGTCCGCGACCACCTTGCCGTCTTCGGTGAACGCGATCACGTGCCCGTATGGCTTGGGCATGCGCCACAGCACGCGCGGGATGCGCAGCGCCAGCTTGCGCATCCACGGGTGGCCGGCCATCTGGTCGAGCATGTTGCGCGGGCCCGCCAGCCCCAGCCAGATCCGCCCGTCCAGTCCACGCGTCAGGTTGTCGGGATAGCCCGGCAGCTTGTCCAGCACCACGCTTGCCTGGCTTGATGGCGCGGACACGTCGAGCTGCGCGGCCGCTACGGCGATTTTCAGCACGCGGTAGCGCGTCGATTCGCTGACGAACAGCGACTGCTCGTCGGCGGAAAGCACGATGCCGTTGGCAAAACAAAGGCCATGCGCGACCACGCGCGCCGCCCTGGCGCCGGGATCGTATTCGAGCACCCGGCCCGTGCATGACTGTTCGAACACGTCCAGCAACGCGCCCTCCTGCCCCCACTGCGCGCCAGGAAAGCGCGACGACGTATCGGTGAAATAGAACTTGCCGGAGCCGGCCACGGTGACCCCGTTGGCCACCCCGATCGCCTGTCCGGCCGCCTCGTTCGCCAGCAGCGTCGGGCTGCCGTCCGGCGCAATCGACAGCAGTCCCCTGACCGAGTCGGCGACGACCATGCCGCCCGACGCATCGAACGCAATGCCCAGCGGCCTGCCGCCGGTGGTGCTGAACACTTCCTTGCCGCTGCCGTCGGCATTCATCCGCAAGATGTGCCCGCTGGCGACCGACGCGTAGAGCTTGCCGTGCGGACCAACCGCAACGTGTTCAGGGCCGGCTTCCCCGTCCAGCGCGATGCGTTGCAAGCCAGCCAGCTTGCTGTTGGCGGCGTGCACACCCGTGTAACCCGGCGACTGCGGCGCTTGCCAGGCCCGCGGCTCGATGGGCACCGGCCAAAACGCCAGATAGGATGCAAGTGCGACGATGATGAACATGATGATCCGCCAAGGTGTACTGGCCATTTCGCCGTTACAGCACGAGAATTATCCGAAAAAGTGTAATGGGACTGTACTGGTATTTACGGCTAGGATACCTGTACAACAACGAGCCCGCAACCGCCCATGCAACTGTCTACCCTGCCCGAACTCGACCAGGCCGCCGCCATCGTCTATGCCATGATGCAGCCGACGCCGCAATACACCTGGCCCTTGCTGAACCAGGAACTGGGCGTTCAGGCCTGGATCAAGCACGAAAACCACACCCCCACCGGCGCGTTCAAGGCGCGCGGGCCGCTCGTTTATATCGAGCGCCTGCTCGGGCGCGAGCCCGGCGTGAAGGGCGTGATCGCAGCCACGCGCGGCAACCATGGCCAGTCGGTGGCGCTGGGCGCGCGCCGCAACGGCCTGGCCGCAACCATCGTCGTCCCGCGCGGGAACAGCGTGGAAAAGAACGCGGCCATGCGCGGCTTTGGCGCCACGCTGGTCGAGCACGGGGACGATTTCAACGAGAGCCGGGAACACGCGCTTGCCCTGGCCGAGCGCGACGGCCTGCACATGGTCCCGTCCTGCCACCCGGACATCGTCGCGGGCGTGGCCAGCTACTGGCTCGAATTGTTCCGCGCACAACCGGACATCGACCTGGTGCTGGTGCCGATCGGCCAGGGTTCCGGCATCAGCGCCGCCATCGCCGCGCGCGCCGCCCTCGGGCTGGCCATGAAGATCGTCGGCGTGGTCTCGGCCCACGCGCCGGCCTATGCGCTGTCGTTCGCAGCCGGGCGCAGCGTCGATGCCCCGGTCTCGACCGTGCTGGCCGACGGCGTGGCCTGCCGCGTGCCGGAGCAGTCCTCGCTGGACCTGATCCTGCGCGAGGTGGACGACATCATCACCGTGACCGACGACGAGATAGCCCGGGCGATGCGCCTGTATTACACCTGCACCCACAACCTGGCCGAGGGCGCCGGCGCGGCCGCGCTGGCAGGCGCCTTGCAGCTGCGCGACCAGGGCCGGCTGCGGGCGAGCCGCCTCGGCCTGCCGCTCACCGGCGGCAACGTGGACGCGGCGCTGTTCGGCGCCGTCCTGCGTCAAGCGTAACGGCTGCGAAGGCGCGCCCGGGGCAGGTACAATATCGCTTTTGCATCAACCCTCAACCCAATGGAACAGCACATGTCCGTCTACGACAAGCTCAAAGAACTGAACATCACCCTGGTCGCGCCGGCAACCCCGGCCGCCGCCTACGTCATGTATGTACAGACCGGCAACCTGGTCTTCATTTCCGGCCACATCGCCAAGAACGCGGACGGCAGCCCGAACACGGGCACCTTGGGCAAGGACAAGACCACCGCCCAGGGCCAGGAAGCGGCGCGCGCCGTGGCGATCGACCTGATCGGCACCCTGCAGGAAGCCTGCGGCGGCGACCTGGACCGCGTCAAGCGCATCGTCAAGGTCATGAGCCTGGTGGCCTCGACGCCGGACTACAACGAGCAGCACCTGGTCACCAACGGCTGCTCCGAGCTGCTGGGCGAGGTGTTCGGTGATGCCGGCAAGCACGCCCGCTCGGCGTTCGGCGTGGCCTCGCTGCCGCGCGGCGCGTGTGTCGAGATCGAAATGATCGTGGAAATTGCTTAATTAATTAGCCAGCTTCGTCGTCCCGGCGAATCCTCGGCGGCCTGCGCCGGGACGACGGTGGTACGTTCAACGCAGTGATGGCAGTGCATAAATAACCCGGGCCGGAGCCCACCAGGCGCCGGCCTTTCCCGAGCCCGCTTATCCAGCGTGGCTTATAATGGCCCAGCACCACCTGCGGTCCCTTCTGTGAGATGAGTATGAAAATCGAGAATCCCAACCCCATCCAGTGGCATTTTTCGGAGCGCGCCCAACAGCTGCAAAGCTCGTTCATCCGCGAAATCCTGAAAATCACCCAGCGCCCGGAGATCATCTCCTTTGCTGGCGGCCTGCCCTCGCCCGCCACCTTCCCGGTGGAGCGCATGAAAGAGGCGTACGACAAGGTCCTGACCGACAACGGCCGCGTCGCGCTGCAGTACGGCCCCACGGATGGCTACCCGCCGCTGCGCGAGTGGATCGCCAACTATCTCTCCACCGGAGGCTCCAAGATCGTCCCCGAGCAGATCCTGATGGTCTCGGGCTCGCAGCAGGCGTTGGACCTGCTGGGCAAGGTGCTGATCGACGAAGGCAGCCGCGTGCTGGTCGAAACCCCCAGCTACCTGGGCGCGCTGCAGGCGTTCTCGGTGTACCGCCCCGAATTCAAATCGGTCGACACCGATGACCATGGCCTGGTGCCCTCGTCGATCGAGGCGGTGGCGCAAGGCGCCCGCCTGCTCTACTCGCTGCCGAACTTCCAGAACCCGACCGGCCGCACGCTGTCGGTCGAGCGCCGCCGCGAACTGGTCGAAACCTGCGCGCGCCTGGGCCTGCCGCTGATCGAGGACGATCCGTACGGCGCGCTGTCGTACAAGGGCGAGCCGATGCCGCGCATGGTCGCCATGAACCCGGACGGCGTGATCTACATGGGCTCGTTCTCCAAGGTGCTCACCCCCGGCATCCGCCTGGGCTACGTGTGCGCCCCGCTGCCGCTGGTGCGCCGCCTCGAGCTGGCCAAGCAGGCGGCCGACCTGCACACCGCCCAGATCACCCAGATGGTGGTGCACGAGGTGATCAAGGACGGCTTCCTCGACCGCCACATCCCGACCATCCGCGAGCTGTACGGCAACCAGTGCCAGGTCATGCTCGACGCGCTGGCCGAGCACTTCCCGGCCGAGGCCACCTGGACCCGCCCCGAAGGCGGCATGTTCATCTGGGTCACCCTGCCCAAGCAGATCGACGCGCTCAAGCTGCTCGACCAGGCCATCGCGGCCCGCGTGGCCTTTGTGCCGGGCGCGCCGTTCTACGCCAACGAAGCCGCCACCAACACGCTGCGCCTGTCGTTCGTGACGGTGCCGCCGGAGCGCATCCGCGAGGGTGTCGCCATCCTCGGCAAGCTGATCAAGGACATGCTGTAAGCCAGCCCTCCCCGCGCGGACGCCACCCGGCGTCCGCCGCCTTCCCCGCGCCGCTACCCGCGCCGCAACAATTCCCTATCAGTTCTTATAGGTTGCCCGCCGCACCGGGTTTCGTCGCGGTATGATTTTCTCGACGCAAAACCAACGGCTGAGCGAGGCAACGGCATGGCGGTTCTGGGGACCGAGTCCACTGCGCGACAAGCAACGGTGCTGGTGATCGACCATGCGCCAGCCTGCCGCGACGCCCTGCGCAGCCTGCTGCAGGAACGCGGCTACAACGCCATTGCCGCCGGCAGCGGCGAGGAAGGGCTGGACCTTGCCGTGCGCGCCCAGCCCGACCTGGTGCTGCTGGAGCTGGCCTTGCCCGGCATCGACGGGCTGGAAACCTGCCGCCGCCTGAAAGCCAATCCGGCCACCTCCACCATCCCGGTCATCTTCGTGAGCTCGCGCGCGGGCACGGACGACATCGTGGCGGGCTTCGAGGCCGGTGCGTCCGATTACGTCACCAAGCCCGCCCGGGTGGCCGAACTGTGCGCCCGCCTGCGTGCCCAGCTCCAGTCCAAGCGTTCGGCCTGGGCGCTGGAATGCGCCGCGATGGCCGACCCGCTCACCCTCATCCCCAACCGCCGCCAGTTCGACCGCTTCCTGGAAAAGGAGTGGCAACGCGCGCTGCGCAGCGGCGCCCCGCTGTCGCTGCTGATGCTCGACGTGGACCATTTCAAGCTGTACAACGACACGCTGGGCCACGCCGCCGGCGACGCCTGCCTGCAGCAGGTGGCCGGTGTGCTGCAGCGGCACGCGGCGCGCGCGACCGACCTGGCGGCGCGCTACGGCGGCGAAGAGTTCGTGCTGCTGTTCGGGGAGACGCCGGCCGAGGCGGCGGCACGGCTGGCCGAGGCGGTCCGCGCGGATGTCGAATCGCTGCACATCTCCAACCCGCGCTCGCCCACCTCGAACTGGGTCACGGTGAGCATTGGCGTGGCGAGCGTGCTGCCCTCGCGCCACGCATCCCTGTGCGGCCTGCTGCTGGCGGCCGACCGGCGGCTCTACGAGGCCAAGCGCGCCGGCCGCAACCGGGTGGTGGCCACGGCGCCGGTCGAGGTGGCAGAGCCGGGCTAGCCGCGCGCCGGTCCGCGCTTTTTCCGCATGCGGGCGATCACGCGCAGCAGGTCGTCGACCGTTGGCACGATCGCCATCACGCACAACAGCGCCGCCAACGGCACGGTCGAGACAAAGCCCATGCGCGCAAAGCCGATCGCGCCAACCACACCGCCGGTGAAGAAGCACACCACCAACGAGCCCAGCAAGCGCAAGCGCGCCCGGTTGGCCAGCACCTTGGGCTGGTCGCGGTCCGCATTCCAGTAAATCAGCCGGCCCAGCTCGATGCCGATGTCGGTCAGGTTGCCGGTCATGTGCGTGGTGCGGATCTCCGAATGCGACAGCTTGGTGATGACCGCGTTCTGCAAACCCATGATGAAACACAGGAGCATGACCGTGATCGGCACGAACAGCCCCTGCACGCTCTGCAGCCGCGCGCCGAGCACGCCGAACACCAGCAGCAGCGTCGCCTCGAGCAGCAGCGGCAGCGCGTATTCGCTGTACAAGCGCTGGCGCCGCACGTAATTGACCATCAGCGCCGTGCACGCCGCACCGAGCAGGAAGGACAGGATCGCCCCGGCCGCGTCGAACACCAGCTCATAGCCGCCCAGCACCAGGTTGTCGGCCATGGACGACACCATGCCGGTCATGTGGGATGTGTACTGTTTGACAGCGAGGAACCCGCCCGCGTTGGTAGCCCCGGCCACGAAGGCCAGGGTGAGTCCGAGGTGACGGTTGGCGCTGACGGTGCGCCGGTGGCCGGTGAGGCTTCTCGCGTATTTGATCGGCACGGTGGGTCTGCTTCTGGGGTGACTACGTTCTGGACACATACATCTTACTGCAAATCCACACCAACAAGGGGGCCGTTGGCCCGAACTTATCGGCGCTATAATTAACAAACCATCCGCATGCCCAAGATCCGGTACCAGTCGTGAATCCAAACCTCGAGAAGCTCCACCCCTATCCGTTCGAAAAACTGCGTCAACTTTTCTCCGGCGTCGTGCCCAATCCCGGCTACGCGCCGATCAGCCTGGGCATCGGCGAGCCGAAGCACCCGACACCCGCATTCATCCAGAAAGCCCTGGTCCAGGGCCTGGAGGGGCTGGCGCACTATCCCAGCACCCATGGCGGCGAGCCGCTGCGCGCGGCCATCGCCGGCTGGATCGAGCGCCGCTACGGCGTGCCCACGCTCGACCCGGCCACCATGGTGCTGCCGGTGAACGGCTCGCGCGAGGCGCTGTTCGCGTTTGCCCAGTGCGTCATCGACGGCAGCCGCCCCGGTGCGCTGGTGGCCTGCCCCAACCCGTTCTACCAGATCTACGAAGGCGCGGCCTACCTTGCCGGCGCCGAGCCCTACTTCGTCAATTCCGAACCGGCCCGCAATTTCGGCTGCGATTACGAAAGCGTGCCGGCAGACGTGTGGGCGCGGGTGCAGCTGCTGTACGTGTGCTCGCCCGGCAACCCGACCGGCGCCACCCTGTCGCAGGCCGACTGGAAAGCGCTGTTCACGCTGTCGGACCACTACGGCTTCGTGATCGCGGCCGACGAATGCTATTCCGAGATCTACCACGGCGCCACGGCGCCGCTGGGCGCGCTGGAAGCGGCGCATGCGCTCGGGCGCAGCGGCGGAGAGCGGCCTTACCGCAACCTGGTCGTGTTCTCCAGCCTGTCCAAGCGCTCCAACGTGCCGGGCATGCGCTCGGGCTTCGTGGCCGGCGACCCGGCCATCCTCAAGCGCTTCCTGCTGTACCGCACCTACTGCGGCGGCGCCATGTCCCCGCCGATCCAGGCCGCGTCGATCGCGGCGTGGAACGATGAATCGCACGTGGCCGAGAACCGCGCGCTGTACCGCGAAAAATTCAACCTCATCACGCCCCTGCTCAAGCCGGTCATGGACGTGGAGCTGCCCGACGCCGGCTTCTATCTGTGGGCCGACGTGCGCCGCACCGGCCTGTCGGACACCGAATTCGCCCGCGGCCTGTACGCCGAATATAATGTGACGGTTCTGCCCGGCAGCTTCCTCGCGCGCGACGCGCACGGGGTCAACCCCGGCCGCAACCGCATCCGCATGGCCCTGGTGGCCGGGGTGGACGAAGGACTGGAAGCGGCCAACCGCATCGTCCAGTACTGCCAATCGATTCGCGCCTGACGCCGGGCGCACCAGCATTTTCAACTTGTAGATCCATCATGACCCAACAACTCCAGACCATCATCGACACCGCGTGGGAACAGCGCGCCGAGATCAACGCATCGTCCGCCAGCGCCGAACTGCGCGACGCCGTCGCCCACGTGCTCGCCGGCCTTGACGACGGCAGCCTGCGCGTGGCCCAGAAAGAAGCCGGCGGCTGGCTCGTGAACCAGTGGATCAAGAAGGCGGTGCTGCTCTCGTTCCGCCTCGAGAACAACGTGCCGGTGGCCAGCGGCGACATTCAGTTCTACGACAAGGTGCCCACCAAGTTCGCCAACTACAGCGCCGAGGACTTCGCCAAGGGGGGCTTTCGCGTGGTGCCGCCTGCGGTGGCCCGCCGCGGCAGCTTCATCGGCAAGAACGTGGTGCTGATGCCGTCGTACGTGAACATCGGCGCCTACGTCGATGAAGGCACCATGGTCGACACCTGGGCCACGGTCGGCTCGTGCGCGCAGATCGGCAAGAACGTGCACCTGTCCGGCGGCGTGGGCATCGGCGGCGTGCTCGAACCGATGCAGGCCAACCCCACCATCATCGAAGACAACTGCTTCATCGGCGCGCGCTCCGAGATCGTGGAAGGCGTGATCGTCGAAGAGAACTCGGTGATCTCGATGGGCGTGTACATCGGCCAGTCCACCAAGATCTACAACCGCGAAACCGGCGAAGTGAGCTACGGTCGCATCCCGGCCGGCTCGGTGGTGGTGTCGGGCAGCCTGCCGTCCAGCGACGGCAAGTACAGCCTGTACTGCGCCGTGATCGTCAAGCAGGTGGACGCCAAGACCCGCGCCAAGACGGGCATCAACGAGCTGCTGCGCGGGTTCTGAGCCTGGCTGACCGCGTGGGCCGGTAGGGTGGGCACTTGTGCCCACGCGGTACGAACACAACAAGAATCGACAACGAGGGAGAGACGACAATGGCAATGGACCGCCTGTTCCAGCTGATGAAAGAGAAAAACGCGTCGGACATGTTCTTCGCGGTGAACTCGCCGGTGCACATCAAGATCAACGGGAACCTCATCCCGATCAACCAGCACAAGCTGGAGCCGGAAAACATCCACTCCCTCCTGTCCGAAATCTGCACGCCCGAGCAGATGGCCGAGCTCGAGAACGAGAACGAGCTGAACATGGGCGTGTCGGTCCCCAACCTCGGGCGCTTCCGCCTGTCGGCGTTCCGCCAGCGCGGCTCGATCTCGGCCGTGTTCCGCTTCGTCCCGGCCAACATCCCGCCGCTGGGCGAACTGGGCCTGCCGCCGGTGCTTGCCGAACTGATCATGGAAAAGCGCGGCCTGCTGCTGCTGGTCGGCGCCACCGGATCGGGCAAGTCCACCACCATCGCGGCCATGCTCGACCACCGCAACGAGCAGAAGACCGGCCACATCCTCACGCTCGAGGACCCGATCGAATACCTGTTCAAGAACAAGAAGTCGATCGTCAACCAGCGCGAGATCGGCGCGGACGCGAAGAGCTTTTACACCGCGCTGAAGAACTCGATGCGCCAGGCGCCGGACTGCATCCTGATCGGCGAGATCCGCGACAAGGAAACCATGGCGGCGGCGCTGGCCTACGCGCAGTCGGGCCACCTGGTGCTGGCCACCCTGCACGCGAACAACAGCTACAACGCGCTCAACCGCATCATCAGCTTCTACCCCATTGAAAACCGCGCCGCGCTGCTGCAGGACCTGTCATCAAGCGTCAAGGCGATCGTGTCGCAGCGCCTGGTCCGCTCGGCCGGTGGCGGCCCGCGCCACGCGGCAGTCGAGATCATGGTCAACACCCGCTACATCGCGGACCTGATCGAAAAAGGCAGCATCGGCGAGATCAAGGAAGCGATGGAAAAGAGCCTGTCGCCGGGCTCGCAGACCTTCGAGACCGCGCTCTACAACCTGGTCAAGGAAGGCAAGGTGGCGCAGGAAGAAGCGATCGCCAACGCCGACTCGGCCACCAACTTGCTCTGGCTGCTCAACAACGGGCCGGAAAAGAAGCAGGAAGAAAGCCAGCCGGACGCCCAGCCGGACGGCGCCTCGTTCACCGAGTTCACCCTCAACACCTAAGGGGTGGGGCGCCGCGTCAGCGCACGTACCGCATTCGGCGGCGCCATGCCGTCGATGCGCACCTCGGTCGTGAACGGCAGCGGCGTGAACGTGTAGCGCAGGATGCCTGCTTTTTCCGCGAACACGAGCGAATCGACCGGCACGATCTCCACCTTGCCGATGCGCCCGGTCTGCGCCCAGTACCGGTTGTGCTCGCGGGTGATCCGCAAGGTGTCACCGTTGGATAAGGGATACGTGCCGAGTACATCCAGCATGTCGACCGGGGTGACGTAGTAACCCTCGCGCGGCCCCGGCGCGCTGCAGCCAGCGATGAGTGCGCACAGCGCCGCCGCTGCCAATACCGAGCATGTCATGCTTGCCTCGCCTGCTTCCACACAGGTTAAGACCAGCCCGGGTGCGCAGTGGTTCGGCACCTGCACCGCAGCCGGGCGCCGTTTCGCGGCCCTTGTGCCGTGATTGTCACGGAACTGACCCAAAAGTATTGTCCCGATGTACAGAAACTTGCCCATATGTACGCCCGCGGATTATGATGAAACATATCTCAACGGAAAGCCATCCTATTCAAGCGCTTGCTTGATACGCGTGCAGGGAGTGAACCAATGCGCTGGTACGCGCACCAACCACGGCGCCTGGGTCAAGCCGTCCTGGCTGCCGTCGTCGCCTTATTTCTATTTGGGATTGTTCCTGCTGCGGCGCACAGCGCCCCCGAACCTGCCGCGCCGCGTCAAGCGGCGGTGGTGGTCGCGGTTCCCGTCAATTTCCCGCCCTGGGTCATTCCCGACCAGGCCGGCGGCGTCACGGGCATCCTCAAGGACCTGTGGACCTTGTGGGGTGAGCGCAACGACATCTCGGTCACATTGCTGCCGCTGCCATTTGACCAGTTGCAGGAAGCGGTGGCGTCCGGCCAGGCCGATATCGGCGACGCGCTGATCCGTACCCCGTCGCGCGAGGCGCGCTTCGATTTTTCGGCGCCGCACTTCGAAACCCAGGTCATGCTGTATTTCAGCCAGGAGCTGACCGGCATCGTGGACGCAGCGACCGCGCGCGGTTTCGTCGTCGGCGTCGCGCAAGGCGACGCCTGCGGCGAGAAGCTCGCGGCACAGGGCGACACGCTCAAGCGCTACCCCAACCACCAGGCCATGATTGCCGCCGCCGTGAAGGGCGACATTCGCTTGTTTTGCGCCCAGCAGCCGGTAGCCGACTATTTCCTGAACAGGCTACGCAAAACGGACGCATTTCGCCACTCCCCGCCCCTGTACTCCGCCCGCGCCCACTGGGTCGTCCGCAAAGGCAACGAGGCGCTGTATCGCCAGGTGAGCCAGGGGTTTGACAACATCAGCGCGCAGGAACGCGAGGCGATCGACAAGCGCTGGTACGGCACCCGGATCGAACCGTCCGCATTGCCGATCTATCTGCGCTACGCCGGATACATCCTGCTCGCGCTCGGCGTTGGCGGCGCGCTGCTGGCCGCATGGAACCGCAGCCTGCGCCAGCAGGTGACGGCCAAGACGGCCGAGCTGGAGAGCATGCTCGCCAACCTGGTCTGCGCACAGAAGTCGCTGGACGACACCAACGCGGCCCTGCGCCAGACCTTGAACCAGACCGTGGGCGCGCTGACCTCGGCCATGGCGCACCGCGACCTGTCCACCGCCGGCCATGAGCGCCGCATCACCGAACTGGCGGTTGCCATCGGCAGGGAGCTGGGCTTTGACGAACATCGCCTCGAAGGACTTGGCATCGCCGCGATGATCCATGACGTTGGCCAGATCCAGGTGCCGGCCGAAATCCTCACGCGGCCACGGCGGCTCTCGCCCGAAGAGTTCGATCTCGTCAAGCTGCACGCACAGGCAGGGCGCGACATCCTGCGCGACATCCAGTTTCCCTGGCCGATTGCCGAAATCGTGTACCAGCACCATGAGAACGTGGACGGTTCCGGCTACCCGCGCGGCCTGGTGGGCGACCAGATCCTGCCCGAGGCAAGGATCATTCGCGTGGCCGACAGCGTGGAAGCGATGCTGTCACACCGGCCCTTCCGGCGTGCCGCCAGCATCGACAGCGTGATCGCACAACTGCGTGCCGGCAAGGGCCTGCAATACGACGCCGATGTCGTCAACGCCTGCGTCAGGCTCATCGAGCGCGACTGGCAGTGGCTGGCCCGCCCGGCCGGCGGCGCCGACGAAAAACTTTTGACTCACCCATGAAGCTCTCGGAAAAATTTACCGAACACCAGGTCGCATCGCTGATGAGCGATGACTTCGTCATCGTCAACGACACCACCACCCTCGCCGACGCGGCGTCCAGGATGACCGCCGCCGGCGCCTCCAGCGCGCTGGTGATGCGCGGCGAGGAGGTGGCCGGCATCCTGACCGAGCACGACCTGGTGCGCCAGCTGGCGAAAGGCATCGCGCCGCAGCAAGCGGTGGCCGAGCTGATGAGTGGCCAGGTGATGTCGGTCGCCGCAGACGCTGAAGTCCACGAGGCATTCCAGCTGATGCTCGCGCACGGCATCCACCACCTGCCCGTGGTGGACAAGCACGGCCGGCCAGCCGGCATGCTGAGCGAGTCGGACTTCCGCAAGATCGACGGCGTTGCCGGCCTGTTGGGGATGGCCACCGTCGGGGACTTGATGAACACCCGCTTCGGCCGCTTGCCGCCCGCCTCGACGCTGGAGGACGCGTTAAAGCAAATGGCCGCCAGCGGCGAGCGCTACCTCATCGTGGTCGATGGCGACGCTCCGGCAGGCATCATCACCGAGAAGGATGTCGTGCGCACCATTGGCCGTGGCGAAGCTGGCCTGGGCATCGCCGATCTCATGCACCCCTGCACCGCTACCCTGCGCGAGAGCGCGTCGTCCGCGGAAGCCGCGCGCCTCTTGCGCGAACCTGGCGTGGCCATCATTCCCATCCTCGGCAGCCAGGGCGAGCTGGTCGGAGTCTTTGGCGAGGACGAGCTGGTGCGCCACTACGAGGGCGAGTACATCCGCATGCTCCGCGCCGTCATCGTGGCGCAGTCCAAGGAGCTGAACGAAAACAAGTTCTACGCGCTGGTCAACCATCTGCCTCAACGGATCTTCATCAAGGACGCGAAGTCCGTGTTCGTCGCGTGCAATGCGAACTTTGCCGCCGACATCGGCGTGACGCCTGAGGATGTCCACGGCAAGACGGACCTGGATTTCTTCCCGAAAGAGCTTGCTGAAAGCTATCGCAACGCTGACCGCAAGGTGATGGACGAGAAGACGTCGATCACGATGGAAGAACCGTACGTGTCACCGAGCGGGAAGCAGAGCTGGGTGCAAACCACCAAGGCCCCGGTGATCGATGCGGACGGCAATGTCGAAGGGGTGGTCGGCATCTACGCCGACATCACCGAACAACGGCGCCTGCTCGAAGAAACGAAGCAGCTCAACTGGGCATTGCGGGCGATTAGTCTTAGTGACAAGGCCATCGTCTATGCCAAAAGCGAGCAGGAGATGCTGCAGGCAGTATGCGAAGCCATCACCTCCGAATCGCGCTATCTCCTGAGCTGGATCGGATGGAAAGTGCATGACGAGGCGCACTCGGTGCAGATCGTCGCCTCCGCAGGCGTGGCGTCGCCCTACGCCGAAGGCCTGGTCGTCACTTGGGCGCCGGGGCCATACGGCAACGGCCCGTCCGGCCTCGCGCTGCAGGCAGGTACCACGCAGATCGCCAATCACGTGCGGGCCCGGCCTGCCTTTGCGCCCTGGCGCGAACGTGCGGCCGGATTCGGCATCCATTCGTCGGCGGCCATCCCGCTGAAAATGGATGGGGAAACGGTCGGCGCGCTCACGATCTATTCCGGTGACGAGGAAGCCTTCGACGCCGAAGAGACGCGCCTGTTCGAAGAATTGGCCGACTCGATCGCCTACGGCGTACAGGCCCGCCGGACGCAGGCAGCGTACGACCAGTCGTTGCGCGACGTCGCCGTCCAGGCCAACAAGCTGGAACGGGCATTGGAGGAGTCCCTTGCCGGCATCGGCGCCGTGCTGGAACAACGCGACCCTTACACGGCCGGCCACCAGCAGCATGTGGCGGAGCTGGCTGTGATGATCGCAAAAGAAATGCGGCTGGACGAGGAACGCGTCCGGGCCTTGTATCTGAGTGCGATCGTGCATGACATCGGCAAGATCCAGGTACCCACGGAGATCTTGTCCAAGCCAGCGCGACTGAACGCTGCCGAGTTTGCCCTCATCAAGCAGCATCCCGAGGCCGGCTACAACGTGCTCAAGAAGATCACCTTCCCGTGGCCGATCGCGGAGATCATCCGCCAGCACCACGAGTACCTGGATGGTTCAGGCTATCCGCGTGGCCTGCGCGGCGACCAGATCCTGCTCGAATCGCGCATCCTGACCGTGGCCGACATCGTGGAGTCGATGTCGTCGGACCGCCCCTATCGCCCCGCCCTCGGCATTGAACAAGCGGCCAGCGAAATCGCCAACATGAGCGGCACCAAGCTCGACCCGGCCGTTGTAGCGGCGTGCACGGCCGTGCTCAAGCGCGGTGATTTCGTCCCCCACATCCTCGCGCTGGACTGAGCCTGTCCTGCGGGGTGCGGGCCTGGGATTTCTCTCAATCGCCCGATAACGCACGATTCCGGACGATTTTGCGCGATATGCCTGCGAAAGCGCCCGATTTGGCTGCGCAATCGCGCGCTCCCGGCCCGAAAACGCTCGAACGCAGCGCGAAGTCGAACGATATCCGAACCGATATACCCGATATCGTGGCCTGAGTATCGTCCGAAATCGTGCTGAAATCGGCTGGTTGCGGCGTCAAAGCGTGCGATTTCGAGCGCAAATCGCGCGCTTTCGTAGCGCTATCGGGCGTAATCGGCTGGAATCGTGCGAAATCGAGCATTCCGCGAAAACGAGAGCCGCATGCCCCTGTCAGCGCAGCGCTTGTTCGAGCACGCGCCCTTCCGCCGCGGCGGGCGGGCGCACACGCAGCAGGTGCGCCAGCGTCGGCGCCACGTCCACGATTTCGGTGTAGCCCGCGTACGTGCCCGGCTTGATCCA
This sequence comes from Massilia agilis, assembly GCF_024756255.1. Lineage (GTDB taxonomy): Bacteria > Pseudomonadota > Gammaproteobacteria > Burkholderiales > Burkholderiaceae_D > Telluria > Telluria agilis. The sequence continues at coordinate 677,036 of NZ_JANUHB010000001.1, forward strand.
GCGGCTGCCCATGATCAGCAGCGGCACGTTGGCGTCGTAGTTGTACGGCGCGCCGTGCGACGCGTTGGTGAGCGACTTGGTGAACAGCGAATACGGCTGCGGCACCACCATCAGGTCACCCGAGAGCTGGCGGTTCCAGGCGCGCTGCATCAAGAGGCCAAGCCGCGTCGGGCCCACGCCGCCGTTCTCGAACTGCGTGCGCGTGTACACCTGCGCGATGCCCGGCTGCGCCAGCAGGTAGCGCGCCGCGCGCGCCTCCACGTCCGCGCGCGACAGGCCGTTCTTCTCGACCAGCCCATCATCCAGCCAGATCTCCGGCAGCATCGAGCTCTTGACCAGCTTGTTCACGTGGTACGCGTCGGCCAGCGTCTTGTCCAGGCCCGAGACCAATTTGTCCGGATCGATCCGCAGCGCGTCGATGTGGCGCGCCTGCGAGAACGCCGGCGAGTTGGTGAAGCCGTGGTCCGCGGTCAGCACCACGAGCACGTTGGACAGGCCGATGCGCTTGTCGAGGTAGCCGAAGAACTTCGCCAGCATGCGGTCCAGCCGCTGCAGGTGGTCGTGCGACATCACGCTTTCCGGCCCGAAGGAGTGGTTGATGATGTCGTGCGCCGACAGGCTCACGCCCAGCAGGTCCGGTACGCCGGCCGGGTTGCGGCCCAGGTTCTCGCCTTCGATGGCGGCGCGCGCGAATTCGAGCGTCAGCTCGTCCACCGCCGGCGAGCCCTTCAGGCTTTCGTAGTATTTGGCGTCCGGCTTGCCGCTGTCGCTCTTGAAGACGAACGGGAAGCGGCTCTGCTTGCCGTTGGCCAGTTCCACATACGGCGCGTCGCCCGCGTAGGCGGCGTCGGGCAGCAGTTTTGTCCACGACTGGCCGTAGTAGCGGTCCTGCGGATGCGCGGCGCGGAAGTGTTCGGCCCAGGCGGGATATGCGTTCATGTAAAAGGTGCTGGTCGCGAACGCGCCGGTCTTTTCCATGTACATGTAGGCGGTGCCGGTCTTCCCGGCCAGCAGGATCGCGCCGCGGTCCTTGCCCGACACGGTGACGACCTTGGACTGGTTGCCGGTCGCATAGCGCAGCTGGTCGCCGATGGTGTCCACGCGCAGGTTAGCAGGCGAGGTGCCGTCGTGCTCCTGGGTCTCTTCGCCGTCGCCCAGGTAGTGGTAGCGGCCGTCCTCGGTGCAGTACACCTTCTTGCCATTGGCGTCGTACCAGTAATTGTTGATGATGCCGTGGCGGTACGGGTAGGCGCCAGTCGAAATGGCCGTGTGGCCCACCGCCGTCACCGTCACCCCGTGCGCCTGGAAGGCGTTGGTGAACCACGCGCCCTGCTCCATCAGCCGGCGAAAGCCGCCCTGGCCAAACTGGTCGCGGTAGCGCATCACCTGTTCGTTGGGCAGGCCATCCACGACCATGACCACCACGAGTTTGGGTTGTTCGTACTTGACGGGAGCCGCTGCATAGGCGGACGTGACAGCGGAGCCAACCAGCGCGGTGAGCGCGAGCAGGCGGAGGAGCGGTGCGGGACGGAACATGCTGTATTGACAGAGAAACAAGGGTGGGAGGTAGCATAGGCTACAGATGTGTCCGCCCAATGACAAGCATCCGTTGGCAAACAGGCACCTGTGCTATCCTCGCGGCTTCCCAAATCACTCGCGCCGGCGCGCCCGCACGCCCCGGCAGCACAGCCATTCCTGCCCATGAAACGAACCCTGTACGGCATCCCCAACTGCGACACCGTCAAGAAAGCGCGCACCTGGCTCGCGGACCACGGCCATGACTTCACCTTCCACGACTTCAAGAAGCAGGGACTGGAACGCGCCACCGTGCAGCAGTGGCTCGGCCAGCTCGACTGGGAAGTGCTGGTCAATCGCAAGGGCATGACCTGGCGGAACCTCACCGACGCACAAAAGGCGGCCGTGACCGACAAGGCCAGCGCGCTCGAGCTGATGCTGTCCAACCCGTCCGTCATCAAGCGGCCGGTGCTCGATAATGATGGCAAGTTCTCGGTCGGCTTCTCGGACGCGCAGTACCGTGCCATCTTCGAAGGCGCGCCGGCATGAAGCCCTCGCGCACCCTGCAGCTGACGGAAGAGCTGATTGCGCGGCCGTCGGTATCGCCCACGGATGCCGGCTGCCAGCAGCGCCTGGCCGAACTCCTGGCGCCGCTCGGTTTTCATTGCGAGACCATCGAATCGAACGGCGTGACCAACCTGTGGGCGCGCAAGGGCACCGCGTCGCCCCTGTTCGTGTTCGCGGGCCACACCGATGTGGTGCCCACCGGCCCGCGCGAGCAGTGGCAGTCGGACCCGTTCACGCCGACCCGGCGCGACGGCAAGCTGTACGGGCGCGGCGCATCGGACATGAAGACCTCGATCGCGGCGATGGTGGTGGCCACCGAAGAATTCCTGGCCGAGCACGCCGATCACCAAGGCTCGATCGCCTTCCTCATCACCAGCGACGAGGAAGGCCCGGCCGTGGACGGCACCGCGGTGGTGGTGGACCTGCTGGAAGAGCGTGGCGTGGAGCTCGACTACTGCGTGGTCGGCGAGCCAACCTCTGCACACGTGCTGGGCGACATGATCAAGAACGGGCGGCGCGGTTCGCTGTCCGGTAAACTGGTGGTCAAAGGCGTGCAGGGCCACATCGCCTACCCGCAGTTCGCACGCAACCCGATCCACCTGGCGGCCCCTGCCCTGGCCGACCTGGCTGCCGAGCGCTGGGACGAAGGGAACGAATACTACCTGCCGACTTCGTGGCAGGCGTCGAACATCCATGCCGGCACGGGCGCGAACAACGTCATCCCGGGCACGCTGACGGTGGACTTCAACTTCCGCTTTTCCACCGCCAGCACCGCCGAATCGCTGCAGGCGCGCGTGCACGCCATCCTCGACCGCCACCAGCTCGACTACGACCTGGAATGGACGCTCTCGGGACTGCCCTTCCTCACGCCGCACGGCACGCTGTCCACCGCGGTCTGCGAGGCCATCCTGGCCGAGACTGGCATCAAGACCGAACTGTCCACCACGGGCGGCACTTCCGACGGGCGCTTCATCGCCCGCATCTGCCCCCAGGTGATAGAATTCGGGCCGACGAACGCCACCATCCACAAGATCGACGAGCACATCGAGCTGCGCTCGATCGATCCGCTGAAGAACATCTACCGCCGCACACTGGAAAACCTGCTGTCCGGCGCGTCATAACACGAGAACATGGCCATGACTACCGACTCCTTCACCACGCCGCGCGACCTGCTGCGCTATGCCGTCACCCGCTTCAATGCCGCCAAGCTGTTCTTCGGCCACGGCAGCGCCGAGGCCTTCGACGAGGCGGCCTACCTGGTCCTGCACACGCTCAAGCTCCCGCTCGACAAGCTCGAACCCTTCCTGGACGCGAAGCTGCTGCACGACGAGGTGCTGGCGGTGCTGGCCGTGATCGAGCGCCGCGTCACCGAGCGCGTGCCGGCCGCATACATCACCAACGAGGCCTGGCTGGGCAGCTACAACTTCTACGTCGACGAACGCGTGCTGGTGCCGCGCTCCTTCATCGCCGAGCTGATCCCCAACCAGTTCAGCCCCTGGGTCAACGATCCGGATGCGGTGGAAAACGTGCTCGAACTGTGCACCGGTTCCGGGTGCCTGGCCATCATGCTGGCCGACGCCTTCCCCAACGCGGTGGTCGATGCGGTGGACATTTCGAAGGACGCGCTGGCGGTCGCCGAGCGTAACATCCGCGACTACAAGCTGGAAGGCCGGGTCAACCCGATCGAGTCGGACCTGTACGAGAACGTGCCGTTCAAGAAGTACAACCTGATCGTGACCAATCCGCCGTACGTGAATGCCGAGTCGATGAAGAAGCTGCCGCCCGAGTACCTGCGCGAGCCGCAGATCGCGCTGGCCGGCGGCGCCGACGGCATGGACCTGGTGCGCAAGATCGTCGCCGGTGCCGCCGAACGGCTCACGCCGGACGGCGTGCTGGTGGTCGAGATCGGCAACGAGCGCGAATTCGCCGAAGCCGCATTCGGCCACCTTGGCCTGACCTGGCTGTCCACCAGCGCGGGCGACGACCAGGTGTTCCTGCTCACCGCCGACCAGCTCCAGTAAAGCACGATGATCCGATTCCAGAACGTCAGCCTCATGCGCGGCACCAAGCCGCTGCTCGAGGATGCCGACCTCACGCTCAACCCGGGCGACAAGATTGGCCTGGTCGGCGCCAACGGCGCCGGCAAATCGAGCCTGTTCGCGATGCTGCGCAATGAACTGCATCCGGACCAGGGCCAGATCGACTTTCCCGCCAAGTGGCGCATGGCCTACGTGGCGCAGGAGACACCTGCCCTGCCTCGCCCGGCGATCGAATATGCGATCGACGGCGACGTCAACCTGCGCCGGCTGCAGGCCGAACTCGAACAGCTGGAGGCGGCGCCGCACACGACCGAGAACGGCATCGCGATGGGCGAAGTCCACAGCGCCCTGGCCGACGCCGACGCCTACACCGTGCAGTCGCGTGCCGAGCAGCTGCTGCTGGGCCTTGGCTTCACGCTGGAACAAATGCAGCAGCCGGTGGCGAGTTTTTCCGGCGGCTGGCGCATGCGCCTGAACCTGGCGCAGGCGCTGATGTGCCCTTCCGACCTGCTGCTGCTGGACGAACCGACCAACCACCTGGACCTGGACGCGATCATCTGGCTCGAGGACTGGCTCAAGCGCTACCCGGGCACGCTGATCATCATCTCGCACGACCGCGACTTCTTGGACGGGATCGTGAACGTGGTGGTGCACATCGACGAGCGCAAGCTCAAGCGCTACTCGGGCAACTACAGCGACTTCGAACGCCAGCGCGCCGCGCACCTGGTGCTGGCGCAGGCCGCGTACGAAAAGCAGCAGCGCACCAAGGCGCACCTGGAATCGTTCATCAACCGCTTCAAGGCCAAGGCCACCAAGGCGCGCCAGGCGCAAAGCCGCATGAAGGCGCTGGCCAAGATGGAGGAGCTGGCGCCGCTGCGCGCAGCGGCCGAGTTCTCGTTCGAGTTCCGCGAGCCGCTGTCCGCGCCCAATCCCCTCCTGGTGATGGAGGACGTGGAAGCCGGTTACCCGATCCTGGACGCGCATGGCGACAAGGTGGGCGGCAAGGCGATCGTCCACCGCGTGAACTTCTCGCTGCAGATCGGCCAGCGCATTGGCCTGTTGGGCGTGAACGGCGCGGGCAAATCGACCCTCATCAAGACCATCGCCGGCGAGCTGGCGCCGCTGTCGGGCACGGCCACGCTGGGCAAGGGCCTGTCGATTGGTTATTTCGCGCAGCACCAGGTGGAGATGCTGCGGCATGACGAATCGCCGCTGTGGCACCTGATGAAGATCGCGCCGACCACGCGCGAGCAGGAGCTGCGCAACTTCCTGGGCGGCTTCAACTTCCCGGGTGATATGGTCACCAGCCCGATCGCGCCGTTCTCCGGCGGCGAGAAGGCGCGCCTGGCGCTGGCGCTGATCGTATGGCAGCGGCCCAACCTGCTGCTGCTGGACGAGCCGACCAACCACCTGGACCTGGAAACGCGCGAGGCGCTGACGCTGGCGCTGGCGCAGTTCGAGGGCACGCTGGTGCTGGTCTCGCACGATCGCCACCTGCTGCGCGCCACCACCGACCAGTTCCTGATCGTGGCCGACGGCCGCCTGCAGCCCTTCGACGGCGACCTGGACGACTACAAGGAGTGGCTGTTCCAGACCAAGCTGGGCAAGGCAGAAGCCGTGCCTTTGCCGTCGGTGGCCGCCAAGGCCGAGCCAACGCCGGCTCCTGCAGTAGATCGCAGGGAGCAGAAGCGGCTCGAGGCCGAGGAGCGCCAGCGCCTGTCGGCATTGAGAAAGCCGATCGAGTCGCGCATCAAGCGGCTGGAAGAGCAGATGGCCAAGCTCAATGCGAAGAAGGCCGACGTCGACGCCAGGCTGCTCGACCCAGGCATCTATGAAGCGGACAAGAAGGACGAGCTGAAGAACCTGGTGGCCGACCAGGCGTTCTGCAGCCGCGACCTGGAGCAGCTTGAAGGCGAGTGGCTGGAGTTACAGGAGCAGCTCGAAGGCTTAACCGCGGCTGCCTGATGCCGTAGGGTGGGCACTTGTGCCCACGCGATAAGCACGCGGCACGGCATTACGGCGTGGGCACAAGTGCCCACCCTACCTTTACCGGCGCTACGCCACCACCTTCTCGGGCTGCTTTGCGGCGCGATGAATCGACATCAGCCGGTCGATGTCCACCAAAATCAGGCGCCGGCCCTCGATCCTTCCAAGTCCCAGCAGGTACTCGACCTGCCCGTTCGCGCCCGGAATCGGCGTGATCTGCTCAACCGCAAAGCTCACCACCCCGGACACCCCGTCCACCACCATCCCGATGGTTCCGGACGAGAGCTTGAGAATGATCACATCGGTGAGCGGGCTCGGTGGCTGCGCCGGCCGTACCGAAAACGCGGCGCGCATGTCCACGATCGGCATGATGATCCCGCGCGACACCGCCACCCCGCTGATGATCTCGCCATCGGCCGCGAAGCGCTCAAGCGATTTGAGCACGCGCAGTTCCTGCACCTTGCCGAAGTCGAGCCCGTACTCCAGCCCGCCGAGCGTGAAGCTGAGGAACTTGATTTGCTGAGAAACGCCGCTGGTGTCGTTCTGCATGGCCCGCCCCCACTTGTTAGCGACTCTATCGTACGGGCTCGGGGCGCGGAATCAGTTGACTGCTGTCAATATTTCTGCGGAGACATCAAAAACTCAGGCGCGGGCGTGCTCGCTGTCCCACTCGAAGGCGCCGGCGCTGCCGGCAAACAGCGGCGCGCCCGCAGTGTTGCCACGCAGGCGAGCCTTGATGTCGCGTGCCGGCAGGTCCCAGCTGCTGCCGTCGTCGGGGTCGTATTTCAGCGCGCGCACCTGGATGTCGCCCTGCACCGAGCGCACCGCCACCCGCGAGACGCCGGCGCCGTCGCGCTGGCGTTCCAGCTGCGCGACCAGTTCGCGGCTTTGCTGCAGCTCGAGCTCGGCGGCCTTCTGGGCGTCGGACGCCTTGCCGATCTCCTTGAGCACCGGCCCCACCGCCTTGGCCATGCGCTGGAACGCCGGCACCTGTTCCGGCGTGAGCGTGATCTCGTTCTTGCGCACGCTCGCGGCCAGGCGCATGTACTTGCGCACGTCGGGCTGCCCGGCCAGCCGGTCCACCTCGGCCTTGTAGCGCGCGGCAGCTTCCTCCAGCTGCTCGGCGCGCACGGCGGTTGCGGCCAGCACGCTGTTGATGCGCGCACTGTCGGGCACCTGGACGAACACCACCATTTCGCTCTGGCGGCGCGGCGCGGCGGTATCGATCGCGAGCCTACGCCCGGCGATGGCACAGCCTTCGGCCTGCCCCACCTCCACCGTCTCGCCCACGATCTCGCAGTTGATCGCGTGCTCGATGCGCACCGCGCGCCCGGAGATCACCGAGTTCTCGGCACGCTGCAGCTCCACGTCGCCGCCACTAGCCTGGATGGTGGCGCCCGAGACCATGCCGCGCACCGTGATGCCGCCCTGCTTGTTGATCGCGGTGCCGCCAACCAGGTTGCGGTTGAGCACAACGGCACCGCCGCGCGAGACCACGGTGCCGAACACGTCGGCATGGACGGTGATGCTGTCGCCCTCGATCACGCGCTTTTCCTGGATCTCGCCGAATTCCTCGTAGTCGCCGGACAGCTGCAGGTTGCCGGTGGTCTTGACGCTGACGCCGTCGTGGCTGACGATCTTGCCGCCCACCGAGATCTGGCTGGTCTTGCGGTCCACCGTCAGGAAACCGGCCTGCTGCGACACCAGGAACTCGCCATCCGGCGTGCGCTGCACCACCGTGCCCAGGCCGCAATAGGCTTGCAGGTCGAGGTCGGCGGGAATCGCGGGTTCGATCACGTTGCCGTTCAGTTCATAGCCGGCTGTGCCGGGAACGCGCGGCAGCTTCTTCAGCAGCCGCACGCCTTCCTTGATCTGCGGGAATCGGTTCTGGAACGAGTTCAGGTCCAGCTTGCCGTTGGCGAGCTGGCGCGGCGCGTCGTTGCGGTGGATGTCGTCCGAGACCTCGATCACGCGCGCGTCCTGGCCGGGCAGCGCGTCGAGCTTGCGGGCGACCACCAGCCGCCCCGACTGGCTGGACGCGATCGCGGCGCGCACGGCGTCCAGATCGATCCCGAAGCGGATGCCCTTGGTCCACAGGTCGGCGACGAATTCGTCCAGGTCCAGGCGGGCCGGCACGCCGCTGCCGCCAGGGTCACCCGCATCATCCAGGTACACCGGCTCGAAATAGTATTCGGCCATGCCCTTGTCCAGCTTGACCGCGCGGTACAGCTGGCGGCGCGCCGGGTCGAACGGCACGATGCCGAAGGCAAACCGCACCCAGCCGTCGCCATTGGGATTGAGCGGCAATGGCGCGCCCACGCCGTACAGCGCGCGCAGCAGTACCGCGTAATCGAGCCCGGCGAAATAGTTGTTGGCGACGAAGATGTTGTCGATCGCGGCCATCAGGCCGGCGCGCGGCAGCGACGGGTCGAGGAACACGCCGTCCTCGCGCTGCACCACGCCGTACTCCGGCATGCTGGCCGCGCCGCCCGCGGGCGATCCATCGTTGGTTGTAGCAGCAGGCATGTTCGACACGTTCACGCTCCGGTCGTCTGGTTAACCCCGCATATTTACAATGCACAACGGGTGACCGGACAAGCGTAACATGGTGTCAATAGAAAATAAACGTCTTGCAACAAGTTACCCCCAGAAATGGGGGAATGCGCGTCAGCGGTGTTGCGGGCGTGAATACAGGTCCATGCCTGCCTCGTTGATCTGGCGGCGCAGGTCGCGCCGCTCGTCCGGGGTCAGGCGGCCGCTGCGGCGCGCTTCCTGGCTGCGCGCGGCGGCCTCTTGCTGCATGCGGCGCTCGTCGAACTCGCGGGAATCGAAGGTGCGCGGGTCGAAGCGCTGGCCGTGCTCGGCCTGCGGCATCGGACGCGGTTGCTCCTGCTGGCCGCGCATGTCCTGCATGCGCGGGTCGGCACCGCGGTCCTGGCGCTGCGCCATTGCGGGAGCGGCCACCACGGCCAGCGCGGCGGCTGCCGCACACAGCACGCGCGCCAACCGGATGCCGCCGAAGTTGGCGGGCGATACACTGGTTGGGATGGGCACGTGTTTCATGGTGTTCCTCTTCCGCGATGCCGTATAAACAGATAATCTTTGTTGCGACCTGTACCCAGTGTATGCATAAAGCCCGAGGGGCATAAGACCAAATGGGTAAAGTTTGTAACACAATGTAATGCCGGGTTAGGAAGCCCCGCACGCATCGGCGAGAGAAGTTACCATAGCGACATAATTCTGACAAACCGGACAGACTATGAATTCACCCACCCAAACGAATTCCGGCAACCACTCCGGCGGCCACTCGGCCAAGATCATGGTCGTGGACGACGACGTGCGCCTGCGCGACCTGTTGCGCCGCTACCTCACCGAACAGGGCTTCACCGTCGTCACCGCCGAAAACGCGACCGCCATGAACAAGCTGTGGCTGCGCGAGCGCTACGACCTGCTGGTGCTGGACCTGATGCTGCCTGGCGAAGACGGCCTGTCGATCTGCCGCCGCCTGCGCGGTGCCGGCGACCAGACCCCGATCATCATGCTGACCGCCAAAGGCGAGGACGTGGACCGCATCGTCGGCCTGGAGATGGGCGCGGACGACTACCTGCCCAAGCCGTTCAACCCGCGCGAGCTGGTCGCGCGCATTGGCGCGGTGTTGCGCCGCAAGGGCCCGGACGAAATCCCGGGCGCACCGTCCGAGACCCCGCAAACCTTCGAGTTCGGCGATTTCGTGCTCGACCTGGGCACCCGCACGCTCAAGAAAAACGGCGAGACGGTGCCGCTGACCACCGGCGAATTCTCGGTGCTCAAGGTGTTCGCGCGCCATGCGCGCCAGCCGCTGTCGCGCGAAAAGCTGATGGAACTGGCGCGCGGCCGCGAGTACGAGGTGTTCGACCGTTCGCTGGACGTGCAGATCTCGCGCCTGCGCAAGCTCATCGAACCCGATCCTTCCAGCCCGCTGTACATCCAGACCGTGTGGGGCCTGGGCTACGTGTTCATCCCTGAAGGACAGCCGCGCTAGTGTCAGCCTTCCAATCGGGTGCGCCGCGCTTCCTGCGCCTTGGCTGGTTCAGGAGCGGCCTGTTCTGGCGCACGTTCTTCCTGCTGTCGGTGCTGACCACGCTGTCGATGGCCTCGTGGATCGGCATGATCAACATGGTCCAGCGCGGGCCGCAGGTGCAGCAGACGGCCGAACTGGTGGTGTCGGTGGTGACCATCACCAAGGCCGCGCTCACGCACTCGGCGCCCGAGCTGCGGCGCGAGCTGCTGTTCGAGCTGGTGTCCAACGAAGGCATCCGCATTTTGCCGCTCGAACCGGACGACAAGATCGAGCCGCCGCCCTCCACGCCCAACATGGCCGAGATCGCGGCGCTGGTGCGCGAAAAGCTGGGCGAGGACACGCGCTTTTCGCGCCGCGTGAACGACGTGGCCGGCTTCTGGATCAGCTTTAACATCGACGGCGACAAATACTGGCTGATGCTCGAACGCGACCGCCTGATGGGCCTGACCCGGGTGCAGTGGATCGGCTGGGCCAGCGTGGTGGGCGTGCTGTCGGTACTGGGCGCGGCGCTGATCTCGAGCCTGGTCAACCTGCCGCTGGCGCGCCTGACCGCAGCCGCGCGCGCGATCGCACAGGGCGAGCGCCCGGCCCCGCTGCCGGAAAAAGGGTCGAAGGAGATCATCCAGGCCAACCGCAGCTTCAACCAGATGGTCGAGGACCTGGCCCAGGTCGAAAAGGACCGCGCGGTGATCCTGGCCGGCATTTCGCACGACCTGCGCACGCCGCTGGCGCGCATGCAGCTGGAAGTGGAAATGGCCAACCTGTCGCAGGAAGCGCGCGAGGGCATGCAGTCGGACATCGCGCAGATGGACGCGATCATCGGCCAGTTCCTCGACTACGCCAAGCCGACCGAGTCGGCCACCTTCACGGCGGTGGACATGTCCGAGATGCTGGCCGAGATCGGGCGCGAGGCGTCACGCATGCCCAACATGCGGGTCCATTGCGACATCGAGCCGAACGTGCAGGTGCTGGGCAACGCGATCGACCTGCGGCGCGTGATCAACAACGTGATCGAGAACGCGCGCCGCTACGCGCGCACGCCCGGCCAGGACCATACCGAAGTCGACATCACCTGCCAGGTCAAGTCCACCGGCCATGGCCGGCGCGCGGTGATCACGCTGGCCGACCACGGCCCGGGCGTGCCCGAGGACCAGATCGCCCAGCTGCTCAAACCGTTCACGCGGCTGGATACGGCGCGCGGCCAGGCCAACGGCGCGGGCCTGGGGCTGGCGATCGTCGAACGCGTGCTGACCCGCCACAACGCGCAGCTGAACCTGCGCAACCGCGAAGGCGGCGGACTGGTCGTCCAGCTGGCGCTGCCGCTGGCGGCCTAGAATCCATTTCATACCAACCAAGAACGACATGACCGAGACCGCTCAACTGCAATACAGCGACATCGAACAGGCCGCGGCGCGCATCAAGGGCGCGGCGCACCGCACCCCGGTGCTGACCTCGCGCACCGCCAACACCATGGCCGGCGCCGAGCTGTTCTTCAAGGCCGAGAACCTGCAGCGCATGGGCGCATTCAAGTTCCGGGGCGCCTACAACGCCATTTCCCGGTTCACCGACGAGCAAAAGCGCGCGGGCGTGCTGACCTACTCATCGGGCAACCACGCGCAGGCGATCGCCTTGTCGGCCAGCCTGATGGGCATCAAGGCCGCGATCATCATGCCGCAGGACGCGCCGGAGCTGAAGGTGCGCGCCACCCGCGGCTATGGCGGCGAAGTGATCCTGTACGACCGCTACAAGGAAAACCGCGAGGAAATCGGCGCGCGCCTGGCCAAGGAACGCGGCATGACGCTGATCCCGCCGTACGACCATCCGGACGTGATCTGCGGCCAGGGCACGGCGGCCAAGGAACTGATCGAGGACGCCGGGCAGCTCGATCTGCTGCTGGTGCCGCTCGGCGGCGGCGGCCTGCTGGCCGGCTGCGCGCTGGCCGCGGCCACGCTGTCGCCTTCCTGCAAGGTGATCGGCGTGGAACCGGAAGCCGGCAACGACGGCCAGCAGTCGCTGCGCAGCGGCCAGATCGTGGACATCCCGGTGCCGCAGACGATCGCGGACGGGGCCCAGACCACGCACCTGGGGCAACACAATTTTGCGGTGATCCAGCGCTTCGTCGACGACGTCGTGACCGTCAGCGACGAACAGCTCAAGGCGACCATGCGCTTTTTTGCCGAGCGCATGAAAATCGTGGTCGAGCCGACCGGATGCCTGGCTGCCGCAGCCGCGCTGCACGGCGTGGTGCCGGTGGCGGGCAAGCGGGTCGGCATCCTGATCAGCGGTGGCAACGTCGACCTGGCGCGCTTTGCGCAGCTGGTGGCAGGCTGATGGAACTCATCCAGTCGCACGAACTGCCGGCGCCCGCCGGGCATTACTCGCAGGCGGTGGCAGCCGGTGGGCTGGTGTTCCTGTCGGGCATCCTGCCCTCCTCCGCCGAGGTGGACCCGGCCGCGGCCGGGTTCGAGGCCCAATGCGGCTCGGTGTTCGAACAGTGCGGCAAGGTGCTGCGCGCGGCCGGCTGCGGCTTTGCCGACGTGGTCCAGTGCACGGCCTACATCGTGGGCGTGGAGAACTGGCCGGCGTTTAACGTTGCCTACGCGCGCGTGTTCGCCGCCCACAAGCCGGCGCGCACGGTGGTGCCGGTGCCGGCGCTGCACTACGGCTTCCTGGTCGAGGTGCAACTGGTGGCGCAGCGGCCGCAGTAGGCCCGGGGTTGCCGTCAGTCACCGATCCTTCCTGCCGCAATTCCTCGTAACACTTTTTACACGCCAATGCGTGCAAGCGCACGGTCGCGCGCCTATCCTGAGGGCTATAACTGTGGAACATCACACGGCTACTCAAGGAGGACGCAACCATGAAAAAACTGCTTATTGCCGCACTGCTCGCAAGTTCGTTTGGCGGCATCACCGCCGCCGCCCAGGCCCAGACCATCATCGTGCGCGAAGCACCGCCGCCGCCGCGCAATGAAGCGGTGCCGCATGAACGGCGCGGCTACGTGTGGGCGCCGGGCCATTACGAGTATCGCCATCACCGCTATGTGTGGGTACGCGGCCAGTGGCTGCGCGCACGCCACGGCTACAGCTACCGCGCGCCGGTGTGGGAAGAGCGCGACGGCCAGTGGGTGATGAAGCGCGGCGGCTGGGAACGCGGCATGCGTGACCGCGACGGCGACGGCGTGCCGAACCGCTTCGACGAGCATCCGAACAATCCGAACCGCGGTTGATCGGGCAGGCGTCGATAAACGCAATGGCCGGACCGTGTCGCAGCGGTTCGGCTTTTTTTGTGCCCGGTGCCGGGCGCTTCGGCCGTGCTGGCGTTAGTTGGACGCGTGGGCAGGAGGACCTGCCCACCCTACCGGGATCAGAGCCGCTACCGTAGGGTGGGCAGGTTTCCTGCCCACGCGTCCAGCCGTCCGCCGTACCGCCGCTCCCGCCAACTCAACGCCGGATCGGCGGCTCCGGCGGCTTGGTGCCCTGGGTGCCGCCGCCCCCGCCCGGCCCCTGCCCGCCCCCTGTCACCGGCGAGCCTTGTTCGCTGCCCGAGCCGGTCACGCCCGCCGCAGCCGCGCCCGGTGTGCGCGGCCCGGGCGCGCCGGGCGCCGCCGCCACCGCCGGCCGCGCGCTCGAACCAGCTGCAATGTTCACCCGCGTGGCTGAAGGCGGAGGCGCCGGCTGCGCGCTGAAGTACCCCGACAGCGCGGCAATGTCGGCATCGGACAAGGCGCGGGCGATCTGCACCATCTGGCCCGACAGGTCGGTCTTGCGCGTGCCGCTCTTCCAGGCCTGCATGGCCGCGGTCAGGTAGTTGCCGTTCTGCCCGGCCAGGTAGGGATAGATCGGCGGCTCACCCGCCCCGCCCGGCCCGTGGCAGTTGGCGCAGGCCTGCACCCGCTTGCTCTCGTCGCCGGCCATGGACAGCTGGGCACCGCGCCCGGACGCGGCTGCCGCGCCAGCGCCCGTGCCCGCCGGCGGCGCCGCGCCACCGCCCAGCGTCGCGTAATAGGCGCTCACGTCGCGGATCTGCTCGGCGCTCATGCCCTTGGCGATCGCGAGCATGATGGGGTTGCTCACGCGCGCGCCGTTGGCGTAGGCCGCCAGCTGCTTGCCCATGTAGTAGGCCGACTGCCCGGCAATGCGCGGGAAGCCGCTGGCAGCGTTGCCCTCGCCCTGCGCGCCGTGGCAGCTCACGCACGCGGCCACGCCGTTGGGCGCGCCCTGCGTGGCGATGCGCTGGCCAAGCTGCAGGTTGGGCGGGCCGAACGCCTGCGCGGCGGCCGCGCCGGGCTGGGCGAGCGCGAGCGCCTGCCCGGCCTGCGCCTGCTGTTCCTGCATCACCCCGGCCTGGGTCTCCTGCGCCCCCGGCTGCGGCACAGCCGGGCCCTGGGCTACGTCGGGCTGCTGTGCACCGTCTTGCGCGCCACCGCCCCTGCCGGCGCAGCCTGCCAGCGCCAGCACGGCCAGCGCGGCGGGACAGATGATCGATGTCTTCATGCTTGCACCAAGGGTCCGGGGGACTTCAGGTAGCGGTGGACGATCGCGTCGGCCGACCAGTAGGCCAGCGCGCCGACCGTGTCCGTGGGGTTGTAGGTCGCGTTCTGCGGGAAGTTCGAGGCGCCGATGATGAACAGGTTCGGCACATCCCAGCTTTGCAGGTAGCGGTTGACCACGCTGCTGCGGCGGTCCAGGCCCATGATGGTGCCGCCGGTGTTGTGGGTGGTCTGGTACTGGGTGATCACGTACGGCCCCTTGCGCCCGGCCCCGGCCACCTGGCGAGCGCCCATCGCACGCCCGATCTCGACCGCCTTGGCGGTGACATAGGCCGACATGCGCAGATCGTTGGGCGGAAAGTCGAAGGTGATGCGCAAGAGCGGCAAGCCCCACGCATCCTTGTAGGTGGGATCGAGATCGAGGTAGTTGCCCTTGGCCGACATCGAGCTGCCGTGCACGTTGAGCACCGAGGTGTGGTTGTAGTGCTTGACCACCGCCGCCTTCCACGCCGCGCCCCAGGCCGGCGTGCCCGGCGGCGTGGGATGGAATTCGATCGGGCGCCCGTTGGTCATCACGTCGCCGAAATAGGCGCCGCCGATGAACTTGTGCGGGCCGTGGTCGAAGTTGTCGGCCACGAAATCGGCAATCAGCGTGCCGTTGGCGCCGGAACGCATGAACGGGTTGATGTTGACCGACTCGTCGAAGAACACCTGCACCGCACTCATCGTCTGGTACGCATAGTTGCGGCCGACATTGCCGCGCCCGGTCTTGGGATCGTACGGCTCGCCAATGCGCGACAGCAGCAGCATGCGCACGTTGTTCAGCGAGAACGAGCACAGGATGACCATCTTGGCCGGCTGCTCGAACTCGCGGCCGGCAGCGTCCACGTAGGTGACACCGGTGGCGCGCTTGCGGTCCTTCGACAAATTGATGCGCAGCACGTGCGACTGTGTACGCAAGGTGAAGTTCTTGTCCTTGAGCAGCACCGGCAGCAGGACCGTCTGCGGCGACGACTTGGCGAAGTGTTCGCAGGCGAAGCGCTCGCAATAGCCGCAGAACATGCAAGTGCCGAGCGTCATGCCTTCCGGATTGGTGTAGGGCTGTGACAGGTTGGACGACGGCTGCGGGAACGGGTGGTAGCCCAGGCTGGCCGCGGCCTTGCGGAAGATGGCCGAGCCGTACGGCTCCTTCATCGGCGGGGTCGGGTAGCCGCGCGAGCGCGGATCCTCGAACGGGTTGCCGCCGGCGATCTTCTGGCCCTTGACGTTGCCGGCCTGCCCGCTGGTGCCCAGCAGGTATTCGAAGCGGTCGTAGTGCGGCTCGAGGTCGGCGGCGCTCACGCCCCAGTCCTGGATGGTCAGGTCCGGATCGATGAAATTCTTGCCGTAGCGTTGCTCGGTGTGGCTGCGCAGCCGCAGTTCGTCATCCTGGAAGCGGTAGGTCTGTCCGTTCCAGTGCACCGCCGCGCCGCCCAGGCCAGTGCCGGGCAGAAAACTCTCCCAACGCCGGATCGGCAGCGCCACCTGGTTGATGTTGTTGCGGAAGGTCATCGCTTCCTTGGTGTTGTCCTGCATGAAGCCCTTGCGCACCGAGTAGCGCAGCTCGTCGTGCATCTGCGGCCCCTGGAAGTCGGGCACCGTGAACTGCGGATTGCCCCGTTCCAGCCCGACCACCTTCAGCCCCGCCCTGGTCAGTTCGCGCCCGAGCATGGTGCCCACCAGCCCCACGCCGATCAGCACGGCATCGCATTCCTTCATCCGGGTAGCCATCACTTGCCCCCTTTCCGGCGCGCCGGCGTGGGGGTGCGTGGCGCCTCGGCCGACGGGGCGTGCGCGGGCGGGCTGACCGGCTCGATCATGATCATGCCGCGCGCATCTTCGCCAATCGACATCGGCGCGCGCGTGTACAGCATGCCGTGCTGGTCCACCAGGTCGTAGAAGCTGGCGTAGGCGCCCGGAAAGCCGATCATTTTCCACGCCACCATGTCCTTGTTGCCACCGTAGATCGGGTCGCTGAAGAAGCCTTCGATGGTCAAGCCCAGCAGCGACTCGAAGAACGTATGTGCCGGCACGCCGTTCAGGCTCTGCTGGCCGGTCTGCAGCGACTGCAGGTAGGCGTCCTGCTCGGCACCGGGCAGCTGGTCGAAGGTGGTGCCGCGCCGGCGCCGGATGTCCTCGTTGATGGCGCGCAGCGCGTTGTGGAACAGCTCGGCCGGGGTGAACGGCAGCTGGTAGCCCTGCCCCGGCAGCCCCTGCTGCCAGGGGCCGCTGCGGTACAACCGCTCGCCCGCGCCCCAGGCGCCGCCGAGCTGCTTGTCGATGTAGTTGGGCACGCCCGCCTCGATTGCCCCGGGGCCGTTGGCGTCGGCCGGAATCAGGCGGGCGCAGGCGGCCTCGATGAAGCGTGCCTCATCAAGCCGGAAGAAGGTGTAGGTGGCCGGCGCGGCTGTGGCGCCGGCCCGCTGGCCTGGCGCGTGCTGGTGCGCCGCTTCGTCATGGGGGAGTGCGTGTGCCTTGCCGGCAATGGCCGCGGCGGTGGCGCCCGCTGCTTTGAAGAACGATCGTCGCGACAGCTTCTCCATCTGTTTTTCTCCGGTTGTTTTTTGGTCGAGCGGGCGATGGACGGGCGCGGCCCGTGTGCAACGTTAGAGTTCGGCCAGCTGTTCTGGTTCGGGAGATTGTGGACAGGGTTCGGCACCGAACAGACCCACGGCCGGGCGCGCGAAAGAATGGATGCATTCGTTTTAACCCGGGAGCCGCGATGAAGCGCCAAGCCTGCCAACTCTGCCTGATCCTGGCCGCGGCCACTGCGGCGCCGTCCGCGCTGGCCGGGGACATCCTCAAGTGCGTGGACCGCACCGGCCACGTCACGCTCACCGACCAGCCCTGCCCGCCGGGCACGGCCGGGCAGCGCCTGGTGATCCAGGACAGCTCATTCGGTGGCTCGGGCAGTGCCGGCAGCACCGGCTCGGGCGGCGACGAGCTGCCGGCCGCGGTGCCGGCCACGGCGCGCTATCCGGCGCCGGCGCCGCTGCCCCCGCGCGGAAAATGGAAGCCGCCCACGGCAAAGGAAGCGCAGCTCTCGCGTGACGCGGCCACGCTCAAGGCGGCGCGCATGCAGCTGATGGTGAAGGAAAACGGGCAACGATGAATGCTGCCCGTCTTGGTAGGGTGGGCTCTCGAGCCCACGCGTCACACGCGCCTCATACAGACCCGTGGGCACGAGTGCCCACCCTACGGTCAGTTCAGGCCCGCGAACAGTTCCTGCTCGAGCTCCACGCCCGCGTCCAGGCAGCGCACCAGGTACGCAACCTGGCTGTCGGTGATGAAGCTGGCCGACGACTTTGCCTCCAGCAGCCGCTCCGGCGCCTGTGAGCGCGCCACCGCCCAGCCCTGCACGTAGTCCACGCCGATCTCGGCCAGCGTACGCACGGTGGCCGCGTCCTCGGCCCATTCGGCGATGGTCTTCATGCCCAGGTTGACCGCCAGGTTGACGATCGCCTCGACGATGGCCACGTTGGCCGGATGCGCGTTGATGTTGACGACGAAATTACCGTCGATCTTGAGCACGTCGGCCGGCAGCTCCTTCAGGTACGAGAACGACGTGTAGCCGGCCCCGAAGTCGTCCAGCGCCACCTTCACGCCGAACGCGCGCACTTGTTCGATGAAGCGGCGCGTGTTGTCCAGGTCGTGCAAGGCCACACTCTCCGTGATCTCCATGCACAGCCGGTGCGCCACCGCCGCGCGCCGCCCCAGGATCTCCAGCGTGTCCTGCACGAAGCGTTCGTCGTTGAGCGAAGCACCGGACAGGTTCATGCACACGAAACGCGTGTTGGGCAGCTGCTCCGCATGCTGCGCGATCCAGTCCAGCGTGGTGGCCAGCACCCAGCGGTCGATCACGCCGGCCTGGCCGCACTTCTCGGCCGCGTCGATCAGCGGGCCGGCCGGCATCACGCGCCCGTCCGGCTCGCGCATGCGCAGCAGCACCTCGAAATTGAGCGAGGCGTTCGGGCTCCTGAGCGACATGATCGGCTGCATTTCGAGGAACAGGCCCGCGGTCGGGTGCGGCCCGGACAAGCGCGCGACCAGGTTCAGCTCGGCCTCGCGCTCGTGGAAGGCGGACGAATCGCGCTCGTACACCGCCAGCCCTTCGTGCACGTTGGCCTTGGCCTCGCGGCACGCGCGGTCGGCGGCCGACACCGCGTCCTTCATCGCCATCCCGAGCGACACCTCGATCAGCCCGATCGAACCGCGCACATGGAACGCCTTGTCGCCGACCTGGTACGGCTCACCGACCAGGCGGTCGACGATGCCGCGGCAGACCAGCGCGGCCAGCCGCACCGGGGTGTCGGGCATGACGATCACGAATTCGTCGCCGCCCACGCGGCCGATCTGCTGTTCGCCGCCCAGCATCATCCCCATGCGGCCGCACACCTGCCTGAGCACCTCGTCGCCGGCGGCGTGGCCGAACAAATCGTTGATCAGCTTGAAGCGGTCCAGGTCCACGTAGGCCAGCGCCAGCGGCTTGCCGGCGGCCAGCGACGCGGCGGCCAGCTCGAACGCCTTCTCGATCCCGCGCCGGTTGTACACCTTGGTCAGCGGGTCGTGGTTGGCCATGAAGCGCAGCTGCTCGGTGGCCTTGGTCTTTTCGGTGATGTCCTCCAGCACGCCCTCGATGCGACCGCGCGCCAGCGTCGCGCGCACCAGGAAGCGGCGCTCGCCGTCGCGCGAGGCGATCTCCAGCTCGGCATTCTGCTGGCGGTGCACCAGCTCCTGGAGCTGGCCGAGCACACCCTCGGGGAAGAACTGCTGCCAGCGCGTGCGCCCCGGCACCATGCGCGGGTCGCCCAGCATGCCGGCCAGCGCCGGATTGGTCGACAGGAAGTTCCCGTACAGGTCGAGCGTGAACAGGCCCAGCGGCATCGCCTCGTAGGCGTGTTCCAGCTCGGCCTGCGCGGCGATGCGCCGTTCGGTCTCCAGCCGCATCTGCTCGGCCACCGCGAGCGCGGCCAGCAGGCTCGAGGCCAGCGCCGCGGTGACGCTGTTGGCAACGCCGGTGAGCTCGCGCACGTTGAGCGCGGCCGACACCACCTCGGCCAGCCCGGACATGAAGGTCACCGCGAACGAGGCGGCAAACCACAGCGCCACCCGGGCCTGGCTGCGCGCGATCACGCTCACCAGCCCCATCGTCATCAGGACCAGGCCGGCGCCGGTGACCGTCCACATGATCGGCAAGAAGCTACGGTAAGGCAGCACGAAGGCGCAGGCCAGCAGCGGCACGCACAGCCACTGCAGCACGCGCAGCGGCGGCGCAAAGCGGGTGCGGCTGAGGTAGCCGCCGAACAGCGTGTGGTACAGGGTCAGCGTGGACATCGCGTACAGCGCGATCGTGGCTTTGCGCACCGGTAGCAGCCACTCGGCCGGAATGGCCTGGCCAAGCCATTGCACGTCCCAGCCGGCCGACAGCGCGCCCACGCGCAGGTTCAGGATCAGCCAGCCCGCGAACTGCAGGTACAGCGTCTGCCGGTTGATCGCGGCAGTAATCAGGATGAACAAGGTCAGCACGATCATGCCGCCGTCGAGCAGGCCCGACTTGCGGTGGAACTGCTGGATCGACAAAGTCATCTGGTCCACCGGCCACTGCACCGCGGTCAGGCGCGCAGGCCCGATGAAGCTGGCGCGGCACAGCACCTCGGCCGGCGTATTCCACAGGCGCAGCGCAAAGCCGGCCTTGACCTGCGACAGCGCGCCCTCGGCGCTGCCGCGCCGGGCCTGGCCCAGCTGCTGCATGCTGTACGGATCCCAGCAGGTGATCGCCACCATGTGCGGCGACGGGAACTCGACCACGTCGGCGTCGCCCGGCGCGCCCCGGGTGGTGAAGGCAAACCACACCGGTGCCTCGGACAGCCGGCTGTCGTAATGGTCGATCGCGCTCACTTGCGCCAGCTGGCGCAGCGCCGCCTCGGGCGCCAGCGCGGCCTCCTGCTCCACCAGCAGGCGCAGCGCCACCGGCTGGTCGCCGCTGGCGACGTAGTGGCTGTTCCAGAACAGCAGCGCGACCAGCGAAAACAAGGCAATCCCCAGCGGGACCAGGTACACCGAGAACAGGCGCAGCACACCTTCCAGCGCCCGGTTGACGGGTCCGGCGGGCGTGCTGCGCGGCGGTGTCGGCGAATAGGACATAGGCTGGCTCATGCGGGTTCACTGGCACCGGCAACCGGGCCGGCAGCGTCAGGGCGCAAGGATACAACCTGTTCTTGCTCTATTGCAATTGTTTTTCAGGCGGCAAGTTCGGCGAGACGGTTGTATTGACGCATCCGTGCAAACTGGCGCGGCGCAATACCGCGCGCTGGATCCACCGGACCGATGTCGATGTCCGGGTGGCGCGTGTGGCGGAAGAACCCGAGCAGCGGGTGGGCGGCCTCGCGCCAGCGTGCTTCGCCGGTGGCGATCTCGAACGCCATGACGCGGTGCGGGATGTTGCCCACGTGGCGCAGCGGCACCATCTGGCCGCCGTCGAACACGTCTTCGAACAGCAACTGCTGGTACTGGCGGTCGATCGGCGCGCGGCCGGTCACGATTGCCCAGTCGATCGCGTCACGCTCGCAGTATTCGAAGCAGGCCTTGATCAGGGCCAGCTTGACCACGCGCCCGATGCGCCCTTCGCCCACGCCAAGGCGCGTCACCTCGGCCAGGCGTCGTCCCTGCAGCCACGCCGGCAGCACCACCGATTCTTCGATGGAGAGCGGCTGGAACATGTTGGTCTGGATGCGCACGGTGCCCAGCGGCGAGCCATCCAGCCGCGACTCGGCCAGCAGCACCGCGCAATCCTGTTCGTAGTCAGCGTCTTCCGGCAACGCGAGCGTGCGCGCGAACTCGGGCACATGGCGCGCGTAGGCGGCGTGGCGGATCTGCACCGCCTTGCGCAGCGCATCGCTGTCGTCCACGCGGCGAATGGTGAAAGGCAGGCGCTCGGTGGCAGGCGAAACGCTGGCGGGACCGACGGCGTGGATGCCGCGGGACGGATTGAACGGTTGCTGGTGCTGCTCCATGAGGACTCCTGGTTACGATGTGAAAAAAAGGTTAATTTTTTCATTATCGTTCTTTGTCACTTCGTCAATCTTTGGAGCAGGCCTGCTTTTAAGCCTTAATTTATTTCACATATTTTTATCATTGAGCGCTCATGAAGCGGGCGATGCCGGACACGCGGATCGAGCCCCCGGGCTGTTGACCAATGTCTGCGAACAGGCGCGAGCGCATGCCCATGTCCTCGCCCTGCACCACCTCGATGTGGCCACCGTGCGGCCAGCCAAGGTCGCGCAGGTAGCCCGCCAGCGCGGCCGTGCCGGCGCCGGTGGCCGGGTCCTCGTACACGCCGCCGGCCGCGAACGGGTTGCGGGTGTGGAAGCGCTGCGGCGCCTCGGCCCAGGCCAGCACCACGGTCACCAGGCCGTGGGCATTCATCAGGGCGCGGCCGGCGTCCAGGTCGTAGCGCATTGCCGCCAGCAGTTCGCGGCTGGCCAGCGCCAGCACAAGATGGTCTGCGCCGCCGTGGGCCAGCGCCGGCGGGATGCGCGGATCGAGGTCAGCACGGGTGTAGCCGAACAGCGCCAGCGCGGCATCGGCCAGCGCAGCGGGCGCGGCCTGGCTGCGGGTGGGCGGGGACTGCAGCGCCGCCTGCACCTGCGCACCCTGCTGCCGGCCCTCCACCGTGATCTGCGCGTTGTTGAGCGCGAGCCGGTACACGCCATCGCCATGCTGCCTGGCCAGCGCTGCGCCGAGCGCAATGGTGGCGTGGCCGCAGAACGGCACCTCGGCCTCGGGCGAGAAGTAACGCGCGCGAAAGAAGCCCCCCTGCGGCGCCGCGAACACGGTTTCGGAAAAGCCGATAACGGCCGCCAGGCGCTGCATGGTGGCGGCGTCGGGCAGCGACGCGCCCAGCCACACGCCGGCCGGGTTGCCGCCCGCGTCGCCGTCCGCGAACGCGGCGATGCGCAAGATCTCGCTTGGCGTCATGCGGCCACCTCGGGCAGCACGAGCAGCAGGTCGGTGGCGCCGACATCCACACCCTGCTGCGACAGCAAGGTGGTGACCTGGCCCCGGTGGTGGGTCTGGTGGTTGAAGAAGTGCTGCAGCACGCCGCCGAACTGCCTGTGCCAGGTTTGCCCGCGGCTGTTGGTCCAGCTGAGCACCGTGTCCAGGTCCTGGTCGCGCACCTCGCCGGCAAAGCCCACGATCACGCCGTCAAGCTGGCGGCGCAGCACGGCCAGTTCGGCCAGGGTGGCGGCGCGCGGCTCGTTCAGCCCGGCCGGCAGCGGCAACGGCACCACCGGCGCCAGCGCCGGGCAGCTGGACGGATGCGCGGCAAACCGCTTAAGCCAGATGATGTCGCCATTGACCACGTGGTTGAGGGTGCCGAGGATCGAGCCGAAGAACGCCTTGCGGTCAGCCGCAAGCTCTGCATCGGGCAGCGTGGCGGCGGCCGCGTACAGGCGCTCGTTCATCCACTGGTTGTAGGTCGCCATCTGGCGCACATAGCTGGTCAGGTTCAAGGGCGTCTCCTCGCTGGCGTGGGAAAGCCGACATGATACTGCCGCGTGCGCCCGCCTGCCGGATTGGCTCAGGCGCAGGCCTTGGCCATCTCGGCCGCCATCTCCTCGGCCGACACGTCGCGGATGTGGGTGGCCAGCGACCAGCGGTGGCCGAACGGGTCTTCCACGATGCCGTAGCGGTCGCCCCAGAACATGTCGGCCAGCGGCATGCGCACGGCGGCGCCGGCGGCCAGCGCGCGCTCGAACGCCTTGTCCACGTCGGCCACCGACAGGTGCAGCGTGACCGGCGAGCCCTTCAGCGACAGCGGCCCGAACGACTCCCACTGCGGGAACTCGTCGGCCAGCATCAGCAGCGAATCGCCAATGCGCAGCATGGCGTGGCCCAGCTTGCCGTCGGGCCCGGGCAGCCGCATGACTTCCTCGGCGCCGAACGCCTTCTTGTAGAACTCGATCGCATCTGCCGCGCCGGCGCAGACAAGGTGCGGGGTAATGGTGTGCATCCCTTCCGGAACCGGCTTGACATTGCTTGTGCTCATTGCGCTCTCCTTTGCGGTTGAACTATCCAGGACATACCCGTGCGAATCGACCAACGCGAAACCGGAAGATTCACCCCAAATGCCGGGTGCTTGACATTGCGCCAAGACCCGCCTAGTATTTCGATCACTTTCTAATTACATGAATTTCTAATTATGTCGGACGCCAGCAATTCGATCTTCAAGGCCCTCGCCGACCCGACCCGCCGCGCCATTTTGCACCTGCTGCGCAAAGAAGAGATGACGGCTGGCGACCTGGCCGGGCGGTTCGACATGAGCAAGCCTACCCTGTCTCATCATTTTGCGGTGCTCAAGGAGGCGGGGCTGGTGACCAGCCGGCGCGAAGGCCAGACCATCTGGTACGCGCTTAACACAACCGTGCTGGAAGACATCCTGGCATGGACGATGGACCTGGCGCGCGGCGCCAAAGGAGAAAAACAATGAAGAACCGCTACCTGCTGTTGTCGATCCTGCTCGTGCTGGCTGTGGCCGGCGCCACCCTGGCCCTGTACGGCGCGCTGCCGGACCGCATGCCCGTGCACTGGAATATCCGCGGCGAGGTGGACCGCTACGGCGCGCGCGCCAACGCCTGGCTCATGCCGGGCATCATGGCCGGCAGCCTGCTGCTGTTCGCGGTGCTGCCGAAGATTTCGCCGGCGCGCTTCTCGGTCGATGCGTTCACCGACACCTATTGGTACTGCGCCTTGCTGGTGGTCGCCATGCTGGCCTGGGCGCAGGCCGTGATGCTGTGGGGCGTGACCACGGGCTCGGGAGCGACCACCCACCACATGCTGGCCGGGGTGGCGGTGTTCATCGCTTTGCTGGGCAATGTGATGGGCAAGGTGCGCAGCAACTTCTGGATCGGCGTACGCACGCCGTGGACGCTGGCCAACGAACGCGTGTGGTACGCGACGCACCGGCTGGCGGCCAAGACGATGGTCGGGTTCGGCGCGCTGTCGTTCGTCGCGGCGCTGGCCGACCAACCGGCGGTCGCGCTCGCGCTGCTGTTGGCCGGGCCACTGGTGCCGGCCGCGTATTCGCTCGTGTACTACAAGCGGCTCGAGCGCGAAGGCGGGCTGCACGCCTGAGGACGGTAGGGTGGGCGGCTTGTCCGCCCACGCGTTCAACAGGGGCTGGCTCGCCGCGCTGCCGGGCTTTTCCCGGCTGTGGTCAAGCACTGCGACTGCTTTGCAGCTTGTTGAACGCGTGGGCAGAATCTGCCCGCCCTACGTCAGCGTTGGCGGTGTTGTTCAGAACCCTGGCGGGCGCTCGCCGGCCACGCCGGCATCGTTTTCCAGGGCCATGCCGGCGCGCGCAATGGTGCCCTCGTCGAACAGGCGCCCGATCAGGGTCACGCCATGCGGCACACGGCGCGGCGGCGTGAACGTGGGCAGCGGGCGCGCAGGATCCGGCGCCCAGTCGCTGCGCGCCTGCCCCACCTGCACAAAGCCCGTTCGCAGCGTCAGCGACGGGTGGCCGGTGAAGTTCGAAATCGTCAGCATCTCGTCGCGCAGCGACGGCACCAGCAGCAGGTCCACTTCGCGCATGATGCGCGCCATTTCGAGCGCCACCTTGCGGCGCAGCCGGTCGGCCTGCACGAAGTCCACCGCCGACAGGAAGCGCGCCTCGCGGAACAGGTTCGGCCACGCGTCCGGCACCTGCTCGCGCAGCTGGTCGATGCGGCCGTCGAGCGTAATCTCTTCGAACGCGGCGGCGGCCTCCGCAAACAGCACCGTGTTGAGCGACTGGTACGGCCAGTCCGGCAGCGACACCGGCACGGCCGTCATGCCGAGCTTTTTCATGCGCTCCAGCGCCGCGCGGTCCACGTCCGTGGCCGGCGCCTCGTTCATCCAGCCGGGGAAGTAGCCGACCTTCAGGCCGCGCACGCCGGCGCCGGCGTCGAAATCGAGCCTGGCCGGCACGCTCGCCACATCGCCCGCGTCGGTGCCGGAGATCGCGTCCAGCACCAGCATCGCATCCTCGACGCTGCGCGTCATCGGGCCGAGCTTGTCGAGCGACCAGCACAGCGTCATGGCGCCGGTACGCGGCACCCGGCCATAAGTGGGGCGCAGGCCGGTCACCCCGCAGCGCATCGACGGGCTGACGATGCTGCCGCCGGTCTCGCTGCCGACCGAAAACGCCACCAGGCCGGCCGCCGTGGCCGCACCCGGCCCCGCGCTCGACCCCGACGCGCCCTCTTCCAGCAGCCACGGGTTCATGGTCTGGCCACCAAACCAGATGTCGTTGAGCGCGAACGCGCCCAGGCTCAGTTTGGCGACCAGCACCGCGCCGGCCGCGTTCAGGCGCGCCACGACCGCCGAGTCCTTGGCAGGCACCCGGTCGCGGAACGGCTCTGCGCCCCAGGTGGTGCGGATGCCGGCGGTGTCGAGCAGGTCCTTGACCCCGTACGGAATGCCGTGCAGCGGCCCGCGGTAGCGGCCGGCGGCGATCTCGCGGTCGGCCTGGCGCGCCTGCGCCAGCGCGTGCTCGAACGTGGGCGTGATCACGCTGCGCAGCTTGCCGTCATGGCGCTCGATGCGCTCGATGTAGATGCGCGTCAGGCGTTCGGACGTGAGCTTGCGCGACTCGATCCAGCGCGACAGCTGGGCAACGGTGGCGTACGCGATGTCCTCGTCGCGCGCGGGCAGCGCACCGGCGCCGGCGCGGCTGCGCACGAAGCGCCCCTTGCCGCCCGTCGTGCCGGCGACCGCTTGCGGATGCCACACCGTGGCCGGCGCCAGCTCGGGCGAAAGCAGCACCTTGCGCGGCCCGGTGCGCCGCTCCATGGTGGACGACAGCGACACACGCCAGCTTGCCGACGCCATCTCGCGCTGGGCCGGGGTCATTTTCACCTGCATCAGCTTTTCGGCCTCGGCGAAGGTGGCCGGGCTCACCTCGGGACCGACCGCGGGCGTGGCGCCGAAGGTCGGTGGCGCGCCGGGCGGCGGCGTGTCCTGCGCGAGCGCGTCGTTGCGCACGGCGGTGGTGGCGGCCAGCAGGCCAAGCGGGGCGTTGATGAGGAACTTGCGGCGTTGTGTCATGGTGCCTCTGGAAGTGGATGGACGGACAGACCGCCGGTGATGCTAACCCAATTCCAGATGGCAAAACAACTCGCCGGTAGGGTGGGCAGGTCCTCCTGCCCACGCGTCCAGATCACGCATGCGCTGATTGAACGCGTGGGCAGACAAGCTGCCCACCCTACGGATCAAGCTCGGGGTAGTGGCGAAAGATGCCCTCTTCCGAAAACGGCAGCCTGCGCGGCGAAGCGAGATAGGCCGCGATCCTGGGCCGGGCCGCCACCCGCTCGCGCAAGGCGGCAATGCCTGGATACTCGTCGCCCAGTCCCGCCAGCGCGCGCGGGAACGCATAGCACAGCCCCTCCACCACCTGGAACAGCGACAGGTCGGCATACGTGAGCTGCCCCCCCACCAGCCACGCCCGCCCGCCCAGCACCCGCTCGAAGTAGCCGAGGAACTTGGGGATGCGGTTGGCGACAAAGTCGGCCGCGCGGCGGCTGGCCTCCGGTTTCTGGTCCTCGTAGTACAGCGAGCCGGCGACCGGATGGTGCGTGTCGTGCGCCTCGGCCACCAGGTCGGCAATGGTCAGCTGCAGCTGGTGCGTCCACAGCCCGCCCTCCTCCACTTGTGGCGCCAGGCCGTGATGCTGGCCGAGGTACAACAGGATGTTGGCGGTCTGCCCGATCGTGAGCGGCCCGGCCTTCAGGAACGGCGGGGCGAACGCGGGATGGCCGCCATCCTCCAGCGCCTTCATCATCTTCTTCATGCCGCCCGGCTCGCGCGCAACGTCGACGTAGGGGGCGCCGGCTTCCTCCAGCGCCAGGCGGACAAATTCGCCGCGCCCTTGGATCGACGGCCAATAAAAAAGTTCATAGGTCACGGGCCACCTCCGGCTTCGTTCGGTTTGGCGCAATTATCGAACAGGGACCGGCTCGGACGGCGCGCCAATCGTGCTAGTCTTGCCGCGCCGGGCTCAGCACCACGGGAAAAAACGACACGGCGCGGTCGTTGCAATGTAGAATTTGTTTCTTTTGAGCAATCTCATTTTTGTCGGCCTGAAGCTAAGACAAGATAGAAACGCCTGACAACCAGTTGCGACCACGGAGCGCGCGATGATTTTCGCCCACCTGAAACAGCATTGGCTGGCCCGCCGCAGCCAGTACAGCCTGACGTCCTGGATCTTGTGCATCCTGCGCACGTCGCGGGTGCTGATGTATTACCGCGACCACCAGGCGCTGTGCCAGCTCGACGTGGTGCGCAATTATGTCGCGCTGCCGCCCAACGACGACCTGTTCCACCACCTGAGCCACCGCGACTACCTGGTCAAGGGCCTGTCGCCGCGCCAGCGGGTGCAGTGCGCACTGGCGCACTACAACTTCGAGGAAACCACCTTCAACGCCGCCTACAAGCAGGCGGTGTACCGCGACGGCGGGCTGGTGCTGTGGGAGCACCAGCACGAAGAGCACCGCTTCCTGATCCGGCTCGACATGGCCTCGCGCGCCAATGCCGAGGGCGATCTCACGCTCTCGCTGGTGGCCGACGGCAAGTGCCTGCACCGGCTGTCGTTCAGCTGGATGGACGGCGCCATGGCCGGCGTGCAGGCGCCGCTGGTGCCCTTCATTGCGCGCAACCAGGGGCGCTGGACCGATTCGGGCGAGGCGTTCGAGGCCTTCGAGCAGGTCTTCCCCAACAACTCGCCCAGCTTCTTCTGCTTTGCGGCGATGCAGGGCGTGGCCCAGGCGGTCGGCATGGACCAGGTGGTGGCGATCAAGTGCACCGCCCACGTCGCCTACAATCCGGATGAGGTCAAGCACTTCGCCAACGCCTACGACGGCTTCTGGAAGATCCTCGGCGGCGTTGAAATGCCGGGCAACACCTGGCTGATCGCACTGCCGTTCTACCTCAAGCCGCTGGCCGACATGCCGTCCAAGCACCGCAAGCGCGCGGCCCAGCGGCGCGAACACTGGCGCGTGATCGGCGAGTCGGCGCGCGGCACCCTGCAGCGCCACCTGCTGCACGCGCGCGCGCACCAGGAGCACGCGGCGCCGGTGCGCGAGCCGGCCGAGGCCTGAAGCCGGCGCGAATCAGCCGACTGCGCGATAATCCCTCTTTTGTTCGGCAACAAAAGGGGGCCAGATGCTCAACTTCGATTTCTACAATCCCACCCGCATCGTCTTTGGCGAAGGACAGATCGCCAAGCTGCGCGACCTGGTGCCGCAACAGGCGCGCGTACTGGTGCTGTACGGCGGCGGAAGCATCCGCGCCAACGGCGTGTACGACCAGGTCAAGGCGGCGCTGTCGCAGCACACCGTGTTTGAATTCGGCGGCATCGAACCGAATCCCACTTACGAAACCCTGATGAAGGCGATCGCGCTGGTCAAGGCCGAGCGCATCGACTTCCTGCTCGCCGTCGGCGGCGGCTCGGTCATCGACGGCACCAAGTTCGTGGCCGCCGGCGCGACCATGGACGACGATCCCTGGACCATCTTCGAAAAGCGCGCCGCCAACGTGCAGGCCGCGCTGCCGTTCGGCGCCGTGCTGACGTTGCCGGCCACCGGCTCGGAGATGAATTCCGGCGGCGTCATCACGCGCAAGGCCACGCACGAAAAATTCGCGTTCGGCACGCCGCTCGTCTTCCCGAAATTCTCGGTGCTGGACCCGACCACCACCTACACGCTGCCGCCGCGCCAGGTCGGCAACGGTATCGTGGACGCGTTTGTGCATACCATGGAGCAGTACCTGACCTACCCGGTGAACGCCAAGGTACAGGACCGCTTTGCCGAGGGCCTGCTGCTCACCCTGATCGAGGAAGGCCCCAGGGCGCTGGCCGAACCGCACGACTACGACGTGCGCGCAAACCTGATGTGGACCGCCACGCTGGCCTTGAATGGCCTGATCGGTGCCGGCGTGCCGCAAGACTGGGCGACCCACATGGTCGGCCACGAGCTGACCGCGCTCTACGGGCTGGACCACGCGCAGACGCTGGCGGTGGTGCTGCCGGCGATGCTGCGCGTGCGGCGCGAGGCCAAGCGCGCCAAGCTGCTGCAATACGCCGAGCGCGTGTGGCACATCACCGAAGGCAGCGAGAATGACCGCATCGAGCAGGCGATCGCACGCACCGAAGCCTTCTTCCGCGAAGTGGGCGTGGGCACGCGCCTGCCCGACTACCAGCTGGGCCGCGAAGTGATCGAGCCGGTGCTCAAGGCGCTCGAGGCGCACCGCATGGTCAAGCTGGGCGAAAAGCGCGACGTCAATCTCGAGGTGAGCCGCAAGGTGCTGGAGCTTTGCCTCTGATCAGAGCGCCGTTGAACGCGTGGGCAGGAAACCTGCCCACCCTACGTAGCAGCGATTTGCGTAGGGTGGGCAGCTCGCTGCCCACGCGTCCAATCCAAGCCAGCAAATCCGCAGCTTTAACAACACATCCCAATCTTGAATTAGCAGACACACCACGAACCGCCCTGGTTCGTGATACACTCGCGGCTCGCTAGGGGTCCTGGGGCTTTGCTTCCGGGTGAGAGATACCCTCCGTACCTGATCTGGATAATGCCAGCGAAGGAAAGCGCAAAGCAGTTGTCGTCTATCTTGTTTGCCCTTCCCCCACGTTGGCTCCGGCTTTTGTAAAAAGCAGCGCGCAGCCAGCGGCGGCGCGCGAAAACGAGCAAACACAATGAAAACCAACCTGAAGCAAACCATCATCGCCTGCGCCGTCGTGCAGGCGTTCTCCGGCGTCGCGTACGCGCAGCAAACCAGCGGCCAGGCCGTTCCCGAAGTCGTGGTCACCGGCACCAAGCAAGCCGGCGGCATCGCGGCCGTCGGCGGTTTCGGCACCACCGCGGTGGTCGATACTCCCGCATCGATCACCACCATCGACAGCAGCCGCATGCAGGACCTGTCGATCCGCACGACCACCGAAGCGGCCAAATACGATGCCTCCATCAGCGACGCCTACAATGCGGTCGGCTACGCGGAACAGTTCTCGATCCGCGGCTTTGCCCTGAACAATGACACCAGCTACCGCAAGGACGGCATCGCCATCCCGAACGACACCCAGATCCCGCTCGAGAACAAGGAGCGCATCGAGATCCTCAAGGGCCTGTCGGGCCTGCAGGCAGGCGTGTCGGCGCCGGGCGGCATCATCAACTACGTGACCAAGCGTCCGACCGACAAGCCGCTGCGCTCGGCCACCGTCGAATACAGCGAGCGCGGCACCGTGTACGGCGCCGTGGACCTGGGCGGCCGCTTCGAGGACCGCCGCTTCGGCTACCGCGTCAACGCCGCCGCCGCTTCGCTGCACCCGTACGTGCGCGGCGCCAACGGCGAGCGCGAATTCGTCTCGGGTGCCTTCGACTGGCAGATCAGCCCCGACGCCCTGCTGCAGCTGGACTTCGATTACCAGCACAAGGCGCAACTGACCCAGCCGGGCTTCCAGCTGATCCGCGGCGAAGTGCTGCCGACCGGCGTGTCGGGCAAGATGTTCCTGAACGACCAGCCGTGGGCCAAGCCGGTGGACACCAAGAGCACCAACCTGGGCCTGCGTTTCGAATACAAGCTGGCGCCGGACTGGGTTGCCACCGTCAACGCCAACAAGCACTGGTTCAAGCGCGACGACTTCACCGCCTTCCCGTACGGCTGCTCCAACGAAGGCGCCGGTTTCTACCCGGGCTACTGCACCAATGGCGACTACGACGTGTATGACTACCGCAGCATCGGCGAGCGCAAGACCCCGTGGGGCGCGCAGGCCATGGTGCAGGGTAAGTTCGCAACCGGCGACATCTCGCACGCGCTCACCGTCGGCACCTCGTACAACGAGCGTCACAACGCGTTTGGCGATTACATCTACGACTTCGTCGGCTCCAGCAACATCTGGAACAACCGCATCGTGCCGCCGGTCGGCCCGGACCGCGTGACCGGCCCGGTGTTCGAGCGCCTGACCGACAAGGAAAGCAGCCTGTTCGCGCAGGATATCGTCAAGCTCGCGCCGCAAACCACGCTGCACGCCGGCGTGCGCTACGTGAACTTCAAGCGCGACCAGTTCGTCGATCCGGCCACCCCGCACGAGAAGAGCGACGACTCGTTCCTGCTGCCGAACGTGGCGCTGGTGTACGCATTCACGCCGCAATGGAACGTGTACGGTGCGCTGAGCCACGGCGTGGAGCCGGGCGGCTTTGCGCCGATGCAGACCACCAACGAGCTGCAGGGCCTGGGCCCGAACCGTTCGCACCAGGTTGAATTCGGCGTCAAGGGCAACGTCAACGCCGCGCTGCAGCTGTCCGCTGCCCTGTTCCAGATCCGCCGCGGCCTGGAGTACACCAACGCCGCCAACACCTTCGTGCGCAACGGCCAGGAGACCCACCGCGGCCTGGAACTGGCGGCACAGGGCAAGCCGGCTGCCAACCTGGAATACAGCGTGTCGCTGACCGCGCTGAACACCAAGCAGGAAGGCACGGGTGACCCGACCATCGACGGCAAGCGCGTGACTGACGTCCCGAACTTCAAGTCGATCGCAATGTTGGCCTACTCGGTGCCGCAGGTTCCGGGGCTGAAGATCGACGGCACCTGGCAGTACGCCAGCCGCAAGGCGTTCGACGTGACCAACACGGTGTTCGTGCCCAGCTACAGCGTGTTCGGCGTGGGCGGCGCGTACGCGCTCAAGGCCGGCGCCAACAACGTGGTCGTGCGTGCGCGCGTGGACAACCTGTTCGACAAGTTCTACTGGCGCGACGTGACCCCGGCACTGGGCGGCTACCTGTATCCGGGCGCCCCGCGCACCTTCCGCGTGTCGGCCCAGCTGGACTTCTAACCCAGCAGTTCCCGCACCTGCCGCAGCCGCTGCGGCAGGTCTCCTCCCACCTGGACGAACGGTATGCGCCGTTCGTCCAGCGTCTCGATCACCATGCGGTGCACTTCCTGCCGCCGCTCGATCCCGTCCCGCTGCAGGCCGTCCGGTTCCCACGGCACATCTGGCGCTGCCACCAGCGTGAGCGCGTAGTCGTGTTTGGCCGCGAGCGCGGCCAGCGGCGCATCCACCCGGTTCCAGTAGGCGCGGCTGTAGATCGCCGTCATCAGCGGTGACGTGTCGCAAAAGAGGAAGCGATTGGCGCGCGCGGCTTGCGCGTTCTCGCGCTCCAGCTGCGTGAGTGCGATCCCGAACTGGTCCTCCTCGAACGGCACGCGGCCGCGCGTCTCGACGAACTCGCGCAGGTACTCGGGCACCCACACGGTGCCGTAATGCCCGGCCAGCGCCTCGGCCAGCGTGGACTTGCCGGACGATTCAGCGCCGAGGATGACGATGCGCGTGGCGTGCGCCATCATGCCCTCGCCCTTGCGATGTTGGCCCACGCGCGCAGGCCCGCCACCGCCATCGCCACGAACACCGCGTACAGGATTGCGGTGAGCATCAGGCCTTTGTACATGTACAGCGCGACATACAGCACGTCCACGGCGATCCACACATGCCAGTTCTCCACCTTCTTGCGCGCCAGGAGCACAGTGCCCAGCAGGCTGCCGGCGGTCAGGAAGCCGTCCGCGCGCGGCACGTCGGTGTTGGTAAAAGCATGCAGGAACGCCGCGAGCGCAACGAACCCCAGCGCCCAGGCTGCACTCGACCACGCCCAGCCGGCACCGCTCAGGCGAGAGACGACCAGTTTGCTCTCGCCCGCGCCGCGCAGCCACTGGTACCAGCCCCACAGCGCGCTGGCGATGAACACCAGCTGCAGCGAGGCGTCGCCGTACAGCCGCGCGTTGAAGAACACGATGCCGTAGGTGGCCGACGAGACGATCCCGAACAGCCAGCCCCAGTGGTTCTGGCGAATGTTCAGCAGCACCATGATCACGGACAGGAGGAAACCAGTCAGCTCCAGCGGCGAGGTGCTAAAACCGGCAAGGGTGAGTGTATCGTTCATTCGCGGGCGGGAAGGCGGCGCGGTGGCGCCAAACTAAAGGATTATCGCATTGGCCGCGCTCCTGTTCCAGCACGTCGGTCAATGCGGAGACAGCGAGCGCGCACGCTTGAGCTGAACGCGTGGGCAGAATCTGCCCACCCTACGTTGAAGCACACGCGCATTCAACAATAAAAAACGGCCGCGCGGTTGCCCACGCGGCCGCTTCCTCAGTGCCTCACGCTCACTTCTTCGGATACTTGATCGTCATTTCCTTGAGCAGGTTGTCGGCGTGGTCGACTTCCTTCATCACCCACAGCATGTAGCGGATATCGACGTGGATGGCGCGCGTGATGGCGCTGTCGAAGTACCAGTCCTTCGTGATCGACTCGTAGGTCGAATCGAAGTTCAGGCCCACCAGCTGGCCGCGCTTGTTCATCACCGCCGAACCCGAGTTGCCGCCCGTGGTGTCGGCCGACGACAGGAAGTTCACCGGCACGGTGCCCAGCACCGGATCCTTGAACACGTCGTAGCGCTTGGCCTTGAT
Source organism: Massilia agilis (assembly GCF_024756255.1). Lineage (GTDB taxonomy): Bacteria > Pseudomonadota > Gammaproteobacteria > Burkholderiales > Burkholderiaceae_D > Telluria > Telluria agilis. Next base: position 711,219 of record NZ_JANUHB010000001.1, read on the forward strand.
CGCCTCCGACAGCGAGGCCGGCGCGATGAACGGCTCCTTGCCGGTGGCCTTCTCGAGGATGCCCTCGACGGTGGTGAACGGGCCCTTGGTGATGCCGTCGCGCGGCGAGTACGGCGACACGGTGCCGAAGGTCACGCGCAACGTCGAGTTGGCGTCCGGGTACACCGGCTTGCCGAGCGACTTCTTCCACGCGATCACGGCCGCCATGTATTGCGGGATCACGCGCTCCAGGTTGCCGTCCACTTCCTTGCGGCGCTCTTCCACCGCATTGGCCGCGTCGTGCATGCGCACCGCCAGCTGGATGAAGGCGTCATCGGACTTGCGGAAGGCGTCCGGGTCCTTGCCGATCCAGGCCAGCCGCTTTGCGGTGTCGGCCAGCTGGGTGTTCTTGTAAAGCGTATCGAGCGCGTCCGGCGCGGGCAGCAGCGCGTCCACGCCGGCCGGGTGGATCTTCGCATCGAGCTTGGCGTAACGGGTGAGCGCGGCGGCGTAGCGGGCCTGGTCCACGCTCGGCACGAACGACTGCTCCAGGCGCGTCAGGCGCGCCTTGATGAACGAAACGTCGCGCTCCTGGTAGCCCGCCTCACGCTGCGCATCGGGCTTTTGCCGCTCGATCGCCAGCTTGTACAGCGTGCGTGCGCTCTTGAGCAGGTCGCTGTGGGTCGCTTCGTTCAGCGCGAACTCCTGGCGCGACACGGCCATGTCGGAACCGATCACCGCGTCCAGGTCCGCCAGCAGCGTCTTCGAGCCGCTGCCGTGCTGCTTGTACCAGTTGCGGAACTCGGCGTCCTGGACGTCCTTGATCGCGGCGATGTCCTTGCGCGCGAAGCCGTCCAGCAGGCCCTGCGTCTTCTTGAGCACGTTGTTGGCGCTCTTGACCACGCTGGCGTAGCGCACGTTGTAGTTCGGGTTGCCCATGGTGGCGGCGGCGATGACCGACAGGTCGGCCGTGATCGCGCCTACCTTGGCCGGGTAGTCCACGTCGCGCGCAAAGCGGATCTCGCTGGGCAGCTTGTAGCGGCTGGTGCGGCCCGGATAGCCGGCCAGGAGGATCGGGTCGCCGTTCTTCAGCCCTTCGGCCGAGACGACCAGGAAGTCCTTCGACTTGTACGGCACGTTGTCCGGCGACGGGTCGGCCGGACGGCCATCCTTGCCCACGTAGGCGCGCAGGAACGAGAAGTCGCCCACCTGGCGCGGCCACTCGTAGTTGTCGATGTCGCCGCCGAAGTCGCCGATGTGGTTGGACGGCGCGTACACCAGGCGCACGTCGCGGATCATCAGCTGCTTGATGCGGTAGTACTCCAGCCCGCGGTGGAAGGCCGGCACCGAGCAGCGGTAGGCCTTGTCGGACTCGCACTCGGCGATCAGCGCCTTGATGCGGCTTTCCACCTGCTCGTGGCGCTCCTTGCCCGACAGGTTAGGCGACAAGCCCTTGAGCACGCGATCGGTCACGTTCTCGACCTTCTCGGTCACGTAAACCAACGTGTTCGGGCCGCCCGGCAGCTCCTGCGCGCGGGTCTTGGCCAAAAAGCCGTTGGCGATGTAGTTGTGCTCCGGGGTCGAGTTGCGCTGGATCGCCGAATAGCCGCAGTGGTGGTTGGTGACCACCAGGCCATCGGGCGAGACGAACGAGGCGGAGCAGCCGCCCAGCGAGACGATCGCGCTCATCGGGTGCTTCGACAGGTCGGCCAGGTTCTCGGCCGGAATGGTGATGCCGATGCGCTTGAGCTCGGACTTGAGCTGTGGGAGCTGGTGCGGCTGCCACTGGCCCTCGTCGGCGTGTGCGGCAGTTGCTGCGCCCAGCAGGGCGACTGGCAGGACAAGAGATTTGAACAAGTTGGACCCCAGGTCAAAAAATATTCATCACCGCACCAGGAGGCCGCGGCGGACGATATGAGACAACCGCCGAGTATAGCCGCGTTGCCAAATAGTGAAAACGATTTTCAGGCTTTCGCCGCTGCCGGCAGCCATACTGTGGCGATGCCGCTAAAATGACACGCTCCCCCCAATGGGATTGCCCTGGAATCGCATGCCTCGTATTGACAACCTGTTCGCCGGCCTGATGCGCCGGCTCGCGCTCGATCCGTTCACGGTGCTGCTCATGGTCGTGGTCGCGCTGGCCAGCCTGCTGCCGGCCAGCGGCCAGGTGGCGGTCGCGTTCGGCCACATCACCACGCTCGCGATCGGCATGCTGTTCTTCCTGCACGGCGCCAAGCTGTCGCGCGAGGCGCTGGTGTCCGGGCTGACCCACTGGCGGTTGCACCTGCTGGTATTGGCCAGCACCTTCGTCCTGTTCCCGCTGCTGGGCCTGGCGATCAAGCCGCTTGCCCTGGCCCTGCTCACGCCGGACCTGTACCTGGGGGTGTTGTTCCTGTGTGCGCTGCCCTCGACAGTGCAGTCGTCGATTGCGTTCACGGCGCTGGCGCGCGGGAACGTGGCGGCGGCGGTGTGCAGCGCCTCGGCCTCGAACTTCCTTGGCATCTTCATCACGCCGCTCCTGGTCAGCGTGCTGATCGCGCGCGGCGCGGCGGGCGGCTCGCCACTGGATTCGGTGCTCACCATCGTCGAACAACTGCTGCTGCCCTTTATCGCCGGCCAGTTGCTGCGTCCCCTGATTGGCGGCTGGGTGGACCGCCACAAGCCGGTCCTCAAATTCTTCGACCAGGGCTCGATCCTGCTGGTGGTTTATACCGCGTTCAGCGACTCGGTGAACGAAGGCTTGTGGCAAAAGGTCTCGCTGTCCACGCTCATCGGCATCCTGATGATCAGCGCACTGATCCTGGCCGTCATGCTCGGCGCCGCCACGCTGGCCAGCCGGCGGCTGGGGTTCAGCAAGGAAGACGAGATCACGATCGTGTTCTGTGGCTCGAAAAAGAGCCTGGCCAGCGGCGTGCCAATGGCAAAGGTGCTGTTCGCGCCAAGCGCTCTTGGGATGATCATCCTGCCGCTGATGCTGTTTCACCAGCTGCAGCTGATGGTGTGTGCGGTGCTGGCAGGCCGGCTGGCGCGCAGGCCGGACAGCCAGGCACCGTAGGGTGGGCAGGTCCTCCTGCCCACGCGTCCAACTACGCATGCGTGCTTTGAACGCGTGGGCGGAATCCGCCCACCCTACCGCTTACTTGCGCTGCGCCGCGCTTTCGTCACGCGCTGCGCGGAACTCCGAATCCTGCGACCAGTTGGGCCAGTCGCCCGAATCGGCCAGCTCGCGGCCGGTTGCGTAGATCAGTTCCAGGTCGTGCGCCGCACCCTGGAAGGTCCACTCCGGCTTGAACTCGTCCGAGGCCTGGTGGTAGTCGTTCACGCGATAGGCCTCGGCATTGCCCTTGCCCGCCGCCAGGCCGCCGTTCTCCCAGTCCTGGCCCCCGCGATACGAGATCGCCGGCACGCCGCGCTTGGCGAACGAGAAGTGGTCGGAGCGGTAGAAGTAGCCCGCCTCCGGATTCGGGTCCGGCGAGTAGGTGCGGTGCCACTTGCGCGCCTGTGCGCTCAGGCGATCGAGCAGGTCGAGCTTGGCCACGCCCGAGATGGAAAAGTCGCGTGCCGGGCCGTTCGGCGCCATGCCGTCCATGTTGATCACGCCGGCGGTCCTGGCCAGCGGGTACAGCGGATTGGCCGCGTAGTATTCGGAACCCAGCAGGCCCTTTTCTTCCGCGGTCACCGACAGGAACACCACGCTGCGCGCCGGCTTGGGCTGCTTGCCGTAGGCGCGCGCCAGTTCCAGCAGCGCGGCCGTGCCGCTCGCGTTGTCCAGCGCGCCGTTGTACACCTTGTCGCCCTTGCCGTTGGCCAGCCCCACACCCAGGTGGTCCCAGTGCGCGGTGTAGATCACATACTCGTTCGGGCGCTTGCTGCCTTCCTTGATCGCCACCACGTTCTTCGACTTGATCACCTGCGCGTCCACCGCGAAGTGCGCCGACAGCGTGATGCCGGCCAGCTCGACGGGCTTGAAGTCGCGGCTTTGCGCCTGCTTCTTCGCGGCCTCGAAATCCAGGCCTGCGCGCTTGAACAGGTCCACCGCCAGGTCGCGCTGGATCCACGATTCGACCGGCGCGTGATCCTTGGGCGGCTCCTTGCGCACGATGTCGTACTGGACGATGGTGTTCGAGTTCTTCACGGTCGGCCAGCCGTACGAGGCCGGTGCGCTCTCGTGCACGATCAGCGTGCCCAGCGCGCCGCGGCGCGCCATCTCTTCGTACTTGTAGCTCCAGCGGCCGTAGTAGGTCATCGCCTTGCCGCCGAAGTCGCCCTGCCCGGTTTCGAAGTCCGGGTCGTTGATCAGGACCACGGCGAGCTTGCCCTTCAGGTCCATGCCCTTGAAGTCGTCCCAGTTGCGCTCCGGGGCGCTCACGCCGTAGCCGACGAAGACCAGCGGCGCGTTCGCGATATCCACTTGCGCCTGCCCGTTCTCGGCCGGACGGATCGCAATCTCCTCGCCCTGGGTCAGGGCCATGGTCTGCTTGCCATCGCTCACGCTGACCTGGACCGGGCCCTTGATCTCGAACCGGCCAAGCGGCACGTCCTGGGTCCAGCTGCGCTTGCCGTTCACCAGGTCGCCGCCCGGCTGCAGGCCGGCCGCCTTGAACTGCTTGACCAGGTAGTCCACCGTCTTCACTTCGCCAGCGGTGCCGGGGCCGCGGCCTTCGAATTCGTCGGATGCCAGGACCTTCACGTCCTGGATGATGCGGTGGGGATCAAATTTCGGGGGTGTTGCCGCCTGGGCGGAGGCCGCCGCCAACAGGGCCAGAACTAGGGTTTTCTTTTTCACGCAACAATCTCGCTGGATGGGATCAGGGAAGCCCGTAAATACACGGGGAAACTCAGCAAAGAGCGGGAAAAGTATCTGCGGAAAAATTTCCAGTGTCAAACGTACACGCATTGGAAACTGGACTATAGTAACCAGCCCCTGCAATGGCTTTTTGAAAACGAACATGTCCAAGCTTCTCGCGTCCCTCCTCCTCTGCATCTGCGCCAGCGCCGTCCAGGCGGCCGACGTTCCGGTTCCAAACGAAGGCGATGCCATCCTCAAGGATTTCCGCTTCAAGTCGGGCGAATCGCTGCCGGCGCTGAAGCTCCACTACCGCACTTTCGGCAAGCCGCAGCGCGACGCGCAAGGCAAGGTGACCAACGCGGTACTCATCACACACGGCACCGGCGGCACCGGCGCGCAGTTCGTGCGCCCCGAATTTTCGGGCGAACTGTTCCGCCCCGGTGGCGTGCTCGATGCGTCGCGCTACTACATCATCCTTACCGACGGCATCGGCCACGGCCAGTCGTCCAAGCCGAGCGACGGCCTGCACGCGCGCTTTCCGAACTACGGCTACAACGACATGGTGGACGCGCAGTACCGCCTGCTGACGGAAACGCTGGGCGTGAACCACCTGCGGCTGGTGATGGGCACCTCGATGGGCGGCATGCAGACCTGGGTATGGGGCGAGCGCTATCCCGGCTTCATGGATGCCCTGATGCCGCTGGCCAGCCTGCCGGACCAGATCTCGGGACGCAACCGCGTGTGGCGCCGCACGGTGATCGACGCGATCCGCAACGACCCGCAGTGGCAGGGTGGCGAGTACAAGGCCCAGCCGCAAAGCCTGCGCACGGCCACGCAGATCTTGTACTTCATGAGCAGCAACCCGGTGCTGCGGCAGGAACAGACGCCGACGCTGGCCGAGACCGACAAGGCGCTCGATGCCTACGTGCTCGCCGCGATGAAGAGCACCGATGCGAACGACCTGCTGTACCAGCTGGAGGCGTCGCAGGATTACGATCCCAAGCCGCAGCTGGAAAAGATCCAGGCGCCACTCATCGCCGTCAACACCGCCGATGACCTGATCAACCCGCCGGAGCTGGGCATCCTGGAGCGCGAGATCAAGCGCGTCAAGCACGGCAAGGCCGTGGTGCTGCCGCTCACGCCCGACACCCGCGGGCATGGCAGCCATACGATCGCCAAGCTGTGGGAACAGTACCTGCGCGAGCTGCTGGCCAACTAACGTCGATACGTCGTCCCCGCGCAGGCGGGGACCCATAGAGCGCTTGAGTCGCTGCAGCGCTTGTGGCTTCGTTACCCTCAGCATGGGTCCCCACCTGCGCGGGGACGACGTGCTCGCGACAGCGGCGAAAGCTTGACTACTGCGGCACGTGCCAGCCGCCGCCCAATGCCTGGATCAGCGCAACCGCCGCCGCCTGCCGGTCCGACTGCACCTGCACCAGGTTCCTGCGCGCGTTCAGCGCCGTCACCTGCGCGGTGACCACCTCGGTATAGCTCACCTGCCCCGCCTTGTACCGGTTGAGCATCTGCTGCTCGACCAGGTCCGCCGCCTGGGACGCCTCGCGCCGCCGGTCCTGCTGGTTCGCCAGCACGCGGGACGCCGCCAGCTGGTCCTCCACGTTGCCGAATGCGGTCAGCACGGTCTGGCGGTAGCGCGCCACGGCCTCGCGATGCGCCGCCTCGGCCCCCGCCACGTTCGCGCTGGTCGCCCCGGCGTTGAAGATGCTCTGCGCCGCCGACAGCCCGAACGACCACGCCGCGTTCGACGCCGAGAACAGGTCCGCAAAGCGCGTCGTGGACGCCGTGCCGTAATTGGCCGACAGGCCAAGGCTGGGGAAATAGGCCGCGCGCGCCACCCCGATTTGCGCATTGGCCGCCGCCACGCGCCGCTCGGCTGCCGCGATGTCGGGCCGGCGCTGCAGCAGCGTCGACGGCACGCCCGCCGGCACCTCGGGCACCACCACTTGCCACGAGGGCGTGGCCGCCAGCGAGAACTCGGCAGGCGCCTTGCCGACCAGGATCGCGATCGCATGTTCGAGCTGCGCGCGCTGGCGCAGCAGTCCTTGCTGGTCGGCCTGCGCATTGGCCAGTTGCGTCTGCGCCTGCAGCACGTCCGAGTGCGCGGCGATGCCGGCCTTGAAGCGGTTCTGCGTGATCTGCAGCACCCGCTGGTAGGCGTCGATGGTGCTGGCGATGATCCCCAGTGCCGCATCCGTGGCGCGCAGCGCAAAGTAGTCGGTGGCCAGCAGCCCCTGCGCGGACAGGCGCGCCGAGGCCAGGTCGGCCGCGGACGCCTGTGCGTTGGCGGTGGCCGCCGACACGTTGGCGCGCAGGCGTCCCCACACGTCCAGTTCCCAACTCGCGCCAACATCCAGCCGGTAGCGGTTCGACGGGCCGGCATTGCCGCCGCCGGCCCGGTCGGCACTGGTGCTCAGGTCCACCGACGGGAACAGCGACGCGCGCTGCGCCTGCACCGCCGCGCGCGCCTGGTCGTAGGCCGCGATCGCCGCCGCCACGTTCTGGTTCGACACCTCCACGCTGGCCGCCAGTTGGCCCAGCACCGGGTCGCTGAACAGGTCCCACCACGCGCCGCGCTCGAGCGCGTCGCCCGGCGCTGCCGGCACCCAGCCCTGCGCCTCCTTGAATTGGGCCGGTGCGGGGCTCGTGGGAACGTGGTACGTGGGCGCGACGGAGCAGCCGGCCACAAGGCAGGCGGCAAGCGCAAGCAGGTGCAGGCGGAGCGGCTTCGTGTTTCGCATAGGGGCACTCATGTTGGGGTGGACTGGACTTCGTCGTCGAGCGGGTGGCGCACCAGCTCGCGTTCGGACGCATCCCTGCGGCGCAGCTTGTCGAGCAGGACGTACACCACCGGCGTGGTCAGGAGCGTGAGCAGCTGGCTGGCGATCAGGCCCCCGATGATGGCAATGCCGAGCGGGCGGCGCAGCTCCGAGCCCTCGCCAAAGCCGATCGCCAGCGGCAAGGCGCCCAGCGCGGCGGCGAGCGTCGTCATCAGGATCGGGCGAAAGCGCAGCAGGCAGGCTTCGCGCACGGCCTCGGCGGCGGTCAATCCGCGCGCGCGTTCCGACTCCAGCGCAAAGTCGATGATGAGGATCGCATTCTTCTTCACGATGCCGATCAACAGGAAGATGCCGATCAGCGCAATGATCGAGAACTCCATCTTGAACAGCAACAACGCCAGCACGGCGCCCACGCCTGCCGATGGCAGCGTGGTCAGCACCGTCACCGGGTGCACCAGGCTCTCGTACAGAATGCCCAGCACGATGTAGATCACCACCAGCGCTGCCGCGATCAGGAGCGGCTGCTGCTGGTTCGATTCCTGAGCCGCCCGCGCCGTGCCCTGGAAGCTGCCGCGCACGTTGTTGGGCATGCCGATGTCCGCCTCGGCCTGGCGCACCGCGGCCTGGCCATCGGACAGGTTGTAGCCTTGCGCCAGGTTGAACGACACGGTGGTGGCCAGTTCGCCATCCTGGTGGTTGACGGAACTGGGCGTGGATCGCTCGCTGAACCTGGCGATCGCCGACAGCGGCACCATCGTGGACATCGATCCCGAGATGGCCTGCCCGCTGGCCGGGTCGCGCGCCGCCGTCAGGTTGGTGGGCGCCGACGGAGTTCCGCTGGCCGCGGACGAGGCGATCCCGCTGACCAGGTTGAGGGCCGCACCGCCGGCAGCGGTGGCGGTGCTGGAAGCGGCACTGGATGGGCTGGTATTGGTGCGCAGCGCGCTTGCGGCTGCCGTATTCTTGGCCGGCACATAGATATCCTCCAGCGACAGCGGCGACTGCGCATACTGCTGCGCCACGCCCATGATCACATGGTACTGGTTCAGCTCGGAGTAGATGTTGGCCACCTGGCGCTGGCCGAAGGCGTCGTACAGGGCGTTATCGATGTCGCGCGTGCTGATGCCGAGCCGCGACGCGCTCTCCTTGTCGATGTTCAGGTAGGTCTCGACGCCGTTCTCGGCCTGGTCGGTGTCCACGTCCACCAGCGCGCCCTGCCGCTTCATCGCATCGGCCAGGCGCGTGGCCCACAGCCGCAGGTCGGCGCGGTTATCGCTCTTGAGCGTGTACTGGTAGGCCGAATTGCTCTGGCGCCCGCCCATGCGCAGGTCCTGCACGGGATTCAGGAACAGCGTCACGCCGGTCACGCGCGCGAGCTTGGGCCGCAGCCGGGCGATGACTTCCTGCCCGCCCTCCTTGCGCTGCGAGGCTGGCTTGAGATTCACGAACATGAAGCCGCCGCCGGCGCGCGAGCCGCCGGTAAAGCCGACCACGGTGTCCACCGCCGGGTCGCTCTTGATGATGCTAACTAACTGGCGCAGCTTGCCCTGCATGGCCTGGAACGAAATGCTCTGGTCGGCGCGCAGGCCGCCGTTGATCTGGCCCGTGTCCTGCGTTGGAAAGAAGCCCTTGGGTGCGGCTGCGTACAGGTACACGTTCAGGCCGACCACGAACAACAGGATCGCCATGACCAAGAGCTTGCTGTCGAGCGCCCAGTCGAGCGCATGCTCGTACACCCGCAGCACCCGCGCAAAACCGCGCTCGGCCGCCCGCGCGAAGCGGTTGGGCTTGCGCTCGACGGTACTCTTCTTGAGCAGCCATGCGCACATCATCGGCGTTGTGGTCAGCGAAATGACGAGCGAGATCAGCACCGCGGCCGACAGCGTCACCGCAAACTCGCGGAACAGGCGCCCCACCTGCCCGCCCATGAACAGCAGCGGGATGAACACGGCCACCAGCGACAGGCTGATCGACAGCACGGTAAAGCCCACCTCGCGCGCGCCCAGCAAGGCCGCCTTCATGCGGTCCATGCCGCGCTCGATGTGGCGGCTGGTGTTTTCCAGCACCACGATGGCGTCATCGACCACGAAGCCGGTCGCCACGGTCAGCGCCATCAGCGACAGATTGTTCAGCGAGAAGCCAAGCGCGTACATCACGCCGAAGGTACCCAGCAAGGACACCACCGTGGCCACCGCCGGCACCACCGTCGCGCGTACGCTGCGCAGGAAAACGCTGACCACCACCACGACCAGCAGCACCGAGATCATCAGGGTCATTTCGATTTCGTGCAGCGAGGCGCGGATCGAATTGGTGCGGTCGGACGCCACCTGCAGCGTCACGTCGCCTGGCAACTGGGCCTGCAAGGTGGGCAGCAGCGCACGGACGCCATCCACCGTCTGGATCACGTTCGCGCCCGGCTGCAGCGTCACCAGCACGATCACCGCCGGCTTGCCGTTAAAGAGCCCCAGGGTATTGACGTTCTCGACGCCGTCATACACGGTGGCGACGTCCTGCAGCCGGATCGGCGCCCCGTTGCGCCACGCGACGATCACGCCGCGGTAGTCGGCGGCAAAGCGCCCGCCGCTGGGCGTGTTGGCCTGCGAGTAGATCTGCAGCCGGGTGCCGTTGGCCTCGACTGCGCCCTTGGGCCGGTTCGGGTTGCTGGCCTGGAGCGCGGCGCGCACGTCCTCGGCCGCCACCCCGTAGTGGTTGAGCTGGTACGGGTTCAGGTCAACCCGCACCGCCGGCAGCGAGCCACCGCCGATCTCCACGTCCCCCACGCCCTGCACCTGCGCGATCTGCTGCTGCACCAGGTTGGACACTTCATCGTAGATCTGGCCCGGCGTGCGCGTGCGCGAGGTGAGCGCCAGGATCAGCACCGGCGCATCGGACGGGTTGGCCTTGCGGTAGGTGGGATTGCTGCGCAGCGTAGCCGGCAGGTCGGCGCGCGAGGCGTTGATCGCGGCCTGCACCTCGCGCGCGGCCGAGTCGATCTTGCGGTTCAGGTCGAACTGCAGGCTGATGCGCGTGGAGCCGTTGCCGCTGTTCGAGGTCATCTCGTTCACGCCCGCGATCACGCCCAGACGCCGCTCCAGCGGCGTGGCCACGCTGGTGGCCATGGTGTCGGGACTGGCGCCGGGCAGGCTGGCGCTCACCGAGATCACCGGGAAGTCCACCTGCGGCAGCGGCGCCACCGGCAGCACGAAGAACGCCGCAATGCCCGCCAGCGCCAGGCCGAGCGTGAGCAGCACGGTGCCGATCGGGCGCCGGACGAACCAGTGCGACAGGTTCATGCGCCAACCTCGCGCGGCTTGGCCGGCGCGCGGCCGCTCCAGCGGCGCGCCAGCCGGTCGAACGCCAGGTAGATCACCGGCGTGGTGAACAGCGTGAGCAGCTGGCTCACGATCAGGCCGCCGAAGATGGCCAGGCCCAGCGGGCGGCGCAGCTCGGCGCCCTGCCCCCAGCCCAGCATCAGCGGTATGGCGGCAAACAGCGCGGCCAGCGTCGTCATCAGGATCGGGCGGAAACGCAGCATCGCGGCCTGGTGGATCGCCTCGCGCGGAGCCTTGCCGTCGTCACGCTCGGCCTCGATGGCGAAGTCGATCATCATGATCGCGTTTTTCTTGACGATGCCGATCAGGAGGATGATGCCGATGATGCCGATCACGCCCAGTCCCTGCCCCGTGACCATCAGCGCCAGCAGCGCGCCCACACCGGCCGAGGGCAGCGTGGACAGGATTGTGAGCGGGTGGATGTAGCTCTCGTACAGCACGCCCAGCACGATGTACACGCAGACCACGGCGGCCAGGATCAACCACAGCTGGTTGGTGAGCGAGGCCTGGTAGGCGCCGGACGCGCCAAGGAAGGTCAGCGTGACCGCCGGCGGCAGCTTGACATCGAGCGCAGCCGCGCGCACCGCGTCCACCGCTTGCCCGAGCTTGACGCCGGGCGCCGTATCGAAGCCGACCGTGGTCGCCGGGTACTGCGCCACGTGCGTGATCTGCAGCGGCGCCGGCTGCTCGTTGATGGTCGCGATCGCCGACAGCGGCGTCGGCTGCCCGGAACCCGTGCGCAACTGCAGGCGATTGAGCGCGTCCAGCGACATCTGTTCGCCCTGCAGCGCCTCCAGGATCACGCGGTACTGGTTGGTCTCGGTGAAGATGGTGGACACGATGCGCTGGCCAAAGGCGCTGTAGAGCGCGTCGTCGACGTTGGACGCGGTGATCGACAGCCGCGAGGCGCTGTCGCGGTCGATGTTGACGAACGCCGCCGCGCCGGTGGCGCCGGCGTCGGTGGTCACGTTGCGCAGCTGGCTTTGCTGGCGCATGCGCTGCGCAAGGCGGTTCGCCCATTGCGTCACGGTGGCGTTGTCGGCGCCCTCGATCGACAGGCGGTACTGCGTCGGGCCGGTCTCGGCGTCGATGGTCAGGTCCTGCACCGGCTGCACGTACAGCGCCAGGCCAGCCACCTGCGCCACGCGGCGGCGCAGCTGCTCCATGATGTCGGCCTGGTTGCGGTGGCCATCCTTCAGGTTGATCTGCATGCTGCCGGCGTTGAGCATGGTGTTGTTGGCCGCATCCACGCCAACCGTCGAGCTGAGCGACTGCACGTCCGGGTCGGCCAGGATCTCGCGCGCGGCGGCCTGCTGCAGTTCGGCCATGCGCTCGTACGAGATGCCTTCGCGCGCCTCTACCCTGGCCTGCAGCTGGCCGGTGTCCTGCGTCGGGAACAGGCCCTTGGGAATGAACACATACAGCAGCACGGTCAACAGCAGCGTGCCCAAGGCCACCAGCAGCGTCATCGGCTGGCGGTCGAGCACCCAGGCCAGCGCATGGTCGTAGCGGTGGATCACGCGGTCGAACAAGGCATGGAAGCGCTGCGCGAAGCGGTTGGGCTTTTCCTCGGCGCTGCTGTGCAGCCAGCGCGCGGACATCATCGGCACCAGCGTCAGCGACACCGCCGCCGAGATCAGGATGGTGATCGCCAGCGTGACCGCGAACTCGCGGAACAGGCGGCCGACCACGTCGCCCATGAACAGCAGCGGGATCAGGACCGCGATCAGCGACACGGTCAGCGAAATGATGGTAAAGCCGATCTGGGTGGCGCCCTTGATCGCGGCGGCCATGGGCTTGTCGCCTTCCTCGATGTAGCGCGCGATGTTCTCGATCATGACGATCGCATCGTCCACCACGAAGCCGGTGGCGATGGTGAGCGCCATCAGCGACAGGTTGTTCAGGCTGTAGCCGAGCAGGTACATCGCGCCAAAGGTGCCGATGAGCGAGATCGGCACCGCCAGGCTGGCGATGACGGTGGCGCGCACGCTGTGCAGGAACGCAAAGATCACCAGCACCACCAGCAGCACGGCCAGCACCAGCTCGAACTGCACGTGTTCGACCGAAGCGCGGATGCCGGCGGTGCGGTCCGACAGCACGGTCAGCTGTACCGCCTGCGGCAGGCTGGCCTGCAGTTCGGGAAGGCGCTGCTTGATCGCGTCCACCGTCGCGATCACGTTGGCGCCCGGCTGGCGTTGCACGTTCAGGATGATGGCCGGTTTCATGTTGGCCCAGGCCCCGAGCTTGACGTTCTCGGCACTGTTCACCACACGCGCCACCTCGGACAGGCGCACCGGCGCGCCGTTGCGGTAAGCGATGATCAGGTTCTGGTAGTCCGGCACCGTCACCAGCTGGTCGTTGGCGTTGATGGTGTAGGCGCGCGTCGGGCCGTCGAAGCTGCCCTTGGCGCTGTTGGCGTTGGCCGCGGTGATCGCGCTCCTTAGCGTATCGAGCCCCAGCCCGTACGAGGCCAGCTGTTCGGTGTTGGCCTGGATGCGCACCGCCGGCTTTTGCCCGCCCTGCAGCGTGACCAGGCCCACGCCCGAGACCTGGCTGATCTTAAGCGCCAGGCGCGTGTTGACCAGGTTCTGCACCTCGGTCAGCGGCATGGTGTCGGAGGTGATGGCCAGCGTGAGCACCGGCGCGTCGGCCGGGTTGACCTTGGCGTACACGGGCGGGGCCGGCAGGTCGGTCGGCAGCAGCGTGCTGCTGGCGTTGATCGCGGCCTGCACCTCCTGCTCGGCCACGTCCAGCGTCTGGCCCAGGCCGAACTGCAGCGTGATCACCGAGACGCCGGCGGCGCTGGTGGAACTCATGCGGGACAGTCCCGTCATCTGGCCGAAGTTGCGCTCCAGCGGCGCGGTGACGGTGCGCGCCATCACCTCGGGGCTGCCGCCAGGGTACAGCGTCTGCACCTGGATGGTCGGGAAGTCGACCTGCGGCAGCGCCGACAGCGGCAGGAACTTGTAGCCGACCAGGCCAGCAAGCACGATCGCCACCATCAGCAGCGCCGTGGCGACCGGGCGGCGAATGAACGGACCGGATGGACTCATTGCGGTCGGCTCACTGCTGTGCGTTGTCGCGGCGCTGGCGGCGCGGATTGGCCGCGCCGGCTCCGCCTGCGGCCGGCGCCTGCGCATCGGCGCCCTGCCCCGCCTGGCCACGCCGCCCACCGCGCGCACCGCCGGCGCCGCCCATGGCCGGCCGGTCACCCGGCAGCACCACCTTGGCGCCGTCCTTCAGCCGATCCGCGCCCTCGGTGATCACCTGCTCGCCGGCCTGCAGCCCGCTACGGATCTGAACCTTGTCCACGGTCGATTCGCCGCGCGTGACCGGGCGCAGCGCGACGGTGCGCTCGGCGGCATTGAGCACATACACGAAGTCGCCGTCCGCCCCGTGGCGCAGCGCCGTCACCGGCACAACCACCGCGTTGCCGATGGTGCGCACCTGCAGCCGCAGGTTGACGAACTGGCTCGGGAACAGCTTGCCGTCCGCGTTCTCGAAGCGGGCCTTGGCGCGCACCGTGCCGGTCTGCACGTCCACCTGGTTGTCGAGCGCCATGAAGCGTCCCTGGGCCAGCGTTTGCGTGCGGGTGCGGTCCAGCGCCGTGGCGGGCAGGCGCGCGCCTTCGCGCATGCGCGCCTGCAGCTCCTGCAGCTGATCCTGCGGCACCGAAAACTGCACGTCGATCGGCGTGAGCTGGGTGATGACGGCCACGCCGTTGGCGTCGCCCGTGCTCACCAGGTTGCCCACGTCCACGGTGCGCAGGCCCACGCGCCCGGCGATCGGCGCCTTCACCTCGGTGTAGCCGAGATTGAGCTTGGCCATGTTCTCGGCCGCGCGATCGGCCGTGACCGTGCCTTCCAGCTGCTTGACCAGCGCGGCCTGCGTGTCCACGTCCTGGCGCGCGATCGAATCCTGTTCCAGCAGCGTGCGGTAGCGCGACAGCGTCACGCGCGCGCTTTCGAGCTGCGCCTCGTCGCGCATGCGCTGGCCGGTGGCCTGCTGCAGCGATATCTGGAACGAGCGCGGGTCGATGGTGGCCAGCACCTGCCCCTGCCGCACCAGCTGGCCCTCGGTGAAGTTGATCTTCTGGAGCACGCCCGCCACCTGCGCGCGCACGGTGGCCGTGGCGGTGGCCGTCACCGTGCCCAATGCGTCGAGGTACACCGGGATGTCGGCGCGCTCGGCGGTGGCCACGCCCACGGTGGTGGCCGGCATGCCGCGTCCGCCCGGCCCGCCGCCGCCGCGGGCACCGCCTGCGCCACCGGCCGCCCGGCTGCCGCCCGCCCCCGCGCCCGGGCCAGCGCCCGCGGCGGGCGCCTGGTGCGTCAGGTGCCAGGCCAGCGCCGCCAGGCCGATCATGGCCAGCACGGCGATGATGGCGCCGATCACGCGCGAGCGGCGGGTGCGGGGCGTGGTGGTGGCGGGTTTGTCGGGGGTGACGGTCGAATCCATGCTCATCCTGTTCAGCTCCCGGGCGGGAGCGCGAAGCTGTTGACCGACTGACTTTAGCACGGAGACCCATGACGATATGTTTCGCATCGTACATAGCGCGAGCCCTTCCGTTTCCCGTTCAGAAAAGAAAAAAGGCGCGGCTGGGTGCCGCGCCCTTGGGGCCCTGCTGCATGTATCAGTGCTACTTGCCGTTACAAACTCGCTACATTCACGGCACCTGGCACAGGCAGTGTGTTACCGCCGAGAACGGCTTCCTGCCGTCGGCCACACCGGCCAGCCAGCCCAGGTCCTTCATCACGCCGGTGGACGCGGCCGCCGGCAGCGCCGATTCCAGCCCTTCCGGCAGCAGGCCCAGCTTCACCTGCACCTTGATAAACTGATCCGACGACACGCCCACCTTCTGCAAGAAGCGTTCGAACGGCGACACCGGGCGCTCGACATAGGCGACGCGGAAATCCTCGCCCAGCTTGGCGCGGCGCGCGGCCGACTTGAGCGCATCCTGGTAGCTGCCCAGGGTATCGACCAGCCCGCGCTCCTTGGCCTGCACGCCGGTCCACACGCGGCCCTGCCCGACCTCGTCGATTTTCGCGGCGGTGGTCTTGCGCGCCAGCGCCGCCTTGCCGGTGAACTCGCTGTAGATGTGGTTGATGCTCGACTGCACCAGTTGGCCAAAGCGCGGATCGAGCGGGCGCAGCGGGTTGTAGGGGTCGGCCAGCCAGGTGGTGGTCACGCCGGCCGTGTGGATGCCGAGCTTGTCGCCCACCTTGTCGGCGGTCGGGATGATCGCAAACACGCCGATCGAGCCGGTGATCGTGCCCGGGTCGGCAACCACCTCGTCCGACGCCATCGACACCCAGTAGCCGCCCGAGGCCGCCACGTCGCCCATCGACACCACCACCGGCTTGCCGGCGGCGCGCGTGAGCTCCAGCTCGCGCCGGATCAGCTCGGAGCCGTAAGCGCTGCCGCCCGGCGAATTCACACGCAGCACCACGGCCTTGACCTGGTCGTCCTCGCGCGCCTTGCGGATCAGGTTGGCGGTGGAGATGCCGCCCACCGTGCCCGGCGCGCCGGTGCCTTCGGTGATATCGCCCTCGGCCACCACCACACCGACCGCGTCGCCCAGCAGCTTTTGCGGGTGGCGCGCCAAATAGTCGTCGAACGACACCTGGCGGAAGCTCTTGATGCGCTCGTCGTAGGCGCCGCGCTTGACCAGCAGCGCGCGCACCTCGTCCTTGTTCTTGATGCCGTCCACCAGCCCGGCGGCCAGCGCCACCTTGGCCGCGTCGCCGCCCGCCGCCGCCATCTTCTGCGGCAGCTGCTCGATGTCGGCGTTGAGCGTGCCGGCGGCGAGCTTGCGGTTCTTCTCCACCTCGGCCGTGTAGCTGCCCCACAGGCCGTTGTACAGGTAGGTGTCCGCCTCCACCGCCGCCTGCGACGGGCCGTTGCCGATGAACGGCTCGGCAAAGCTCTTGTAGGTACCCACCTTCATCAGGTTCACGGTCACGCCCAGCTTGTCGAGCGCGTCGCGGTAGTAGTTGCGGTAGTGGCCGAAGCCCTGGATCAGCACCATGCCCATCGGGTGCACGTACACCTCGTTGGCGTGCGATGCGACCAGGTAGCGCTTCTGGTCGTAGCTGCCGCCCCAGGCCACCACCGGCTTGCCGGCCGCCTTCACGCGGTCCAGCGCGGCGCCGAACTCGTGCATCGAGGCCATGCCCGCGATGTCCAGCTGGTCCAGCGACACCAGCACGGTGCTGATGTTCGGGTCCTTGGCGGCGGCATCGAGCACGGTGAGCAGGTCGCGCAGCTGCACCGTCTTGCGCACCTCGCCGCCCAGGCCCTCGGCCAGGCTCTGGGCCACGCTGCCGCTGTGCTCTTCCACCAGCTGGCCCTTGAGCTCGAGCACCAGCGCGGTCTTCGGCGCCAACGGCCGCGCGCCGCCGCCGAACAAGGCCCACAGGAAGGCGATCAGCACGATCAGGAAGAACAGGTTGAGCACCACGCGGCGGGTGGCGTCAATGCCGCGCCACAGCGCGCCCACACCCCGGCGCAACATCGAAAAAGGCTTGAAGGACATCGGAACTCCGGCAAAAAAGTTGGCGGGAAGTTAAGCGGTGACGGCTGCGGACCCGGCTTTCTCACGCTGGGAAATGGCAAACAGGCCAGCAAACACCAATATGCCATTTACGATGAGCAGTTCAAGCCCGAGACGGTAGTTTCCAAGCAGATACTTCTGATTGGCCTCAAGAAGCCCGCAAAGAATCGGTGCGCCGATCGTGACAAACGGCACCAGTCGGTCGTTCAGGGTGCGGCGGGTCAGCATGCCGAACGCAAACAGGCCCAGCAGCGGGCCGTAGGTGTAGCTGGCCAGTTTCAGGATCACGCCGATCATGCTCGGATTGTCCGCCCACTTGAACACCAGCACCAGCGCCAGGAACAGGAAGGCAAAGCCCAGGTGCACGTGGCGGCGCAGGCGCACCTTGGCCTCTTCCGACAGGTCGTTGCGGCGCTGGATGCCCAGGATGTCGATGCAGAAGGTGGAGGTGAGCGCAGTGATCGCCCCGTCGGCGCTCGGGAACAGCGCCGAGATCAGCGCCACCAGGAAGATGATCTGGACCGTGGCAGGCAAATGGCCCATCACCACGGCCGGGAAGATCTTGTCGCCGGTGGCGGTGACGCCGACGATCGGCGCGTACAGGTACAGCAGGCCGCCCAGGAACAGGAAGGCCGACAGCACGACCACCAGCACTGCGGTCAGGCTCAGCAGGTTCTTCTGCGAGTCGCCGACGGTTTTCACCGAGATCGTCTTTTGCATCATCTCCTGGTCCATGCCGGTCATCGTGACCACGATGAAGGCGCCGGCCACGATCTGCTTGAGCCAGAAATTGGGACTGTCGGCGTCAAAGGTGAACACGCGCGACAGGCCCTGCTCGTGCATGCGCGCCAGGCTCTCGGGAATCGACAGGTTCAGTTCGCTGAGCATGAAGCCGACGCAGAAGAACAGGCCGGCCAGCATGCAAGTGGTCTGCAGCGTGTCGGTCCAGACGATGGTCTTCACGCCGCCCTGGTAGGTGTACATCAAAATCATGCCCAGCACCACAAAGGTCGTCAGCCAGAACGGCACGCCCAGGCTATCCAGGATGAGGGCCTGCAGAATATTGACCACAAGGTAGAGCCGGGCCGTGGCGCCCAGCAGGCGCGACAGGATGAAGAAGCCGGCGCCGCTCTGGTAGGCGCGGCGGCCAAGGCGCACGTCGAGATAGTGGTAGATCGAGGTGAGCTTGAGGCGGTAGTACAGCGGCAGCAGGATGTAGGCGACGGCAATGTAGCCGATCACGTAGCCAATCAGGATCTGGCCATAGCCAAAGCCGTCGTTGCCCACCGCGCCCGGCACGCTGATGAAGGTGGCGCCGGACAGCGTGGTGCCGACCATGCCGAACGCGACCAGCATCCAGTTGCTGCTCTTGTTACCAATGAAGAAGCTGTCGTTGTTGGCGTTGCGGCCGGTGGCCCATGCGACCGCCATCAGGAGCCCGAAATAGCCGATCAGGATGCAGAAAAGGAGTGCCGGGGACATAAGTTTCCGTTGCTAGGTTGATCGCCCAGCAATATACACGGAAGCAATGACAAGGGCCATCATAGCCCGCGCACGCGGTTCGCAGGCTGTAGCGTGGTCAAGGCAAACACGAATCAGTAGGGGGGCCCTGCTCTTACTTAACACCACTGATGTGTTGCAGATTTGCGAGCAGGGCAAACGCGCGCTCAACACGGGTTCTCAAAACAGGCTCGCTGAGATAGAAGCCGGGCAGGTCGGCGTTCAGCTTAGCCAGCAGCTCTGGGTCTGGGCAAAACGCGTCGACGTCGCCAAACAGTGCATCGAGCACCTCGTACAGCTCTTCGGAAAGATGTCTTTTCTCGTTCTGAAACTTTTCGAGATACGCGGTCTGGAATTCCTGCGCTTCAAGTTGATTACTCAGGAATCGCTGCAACAAATCCCGGTAATCCTGCGCAACGTTGCTCATTTTCCGCCTCCAAGTTTTCCAGTGCGGAGCACATGAGTGCGCTGCGCCTGACTTAGCTTCCATCCGGTCAGGAAATGCTCCGCCTGATCCAGAATAACATTCAAGCCCGTGGCGGGATTGACGAAATGCGTCACCGTTAGACCGCGGTACGACCCCGAAACTGCCACGGTGCCAGAATCCGCGATATGACTTTCGATCGCATGTGCGAATTCACCAAGCTTCTGTCGGCTTGCATTACCGGTGACACCGAAATCCTTGGCGTGTTTGAAAGCGTGCTGAAGCTGGCTCCGATTGAAATGGATGCGGCCAGGGCTTGGCGTCATTTCGCTTGAACTCGGTCACCTTGCGTTTACAGCACGAGAAGACAAGCTTATTCAGGTCTCCTGCCCCATCACCCGCTCGAACGGGCCGATGCAGGCGCGCATCGATTCGTCGGCGCACATCAGGAACAGCACCCCGGACGGGTGGAAGATGATGAAGTTGGTCGCGTGCGTGCCTACCTTGGTGATTTGCCCGGCGCAGTCTTTCTTGCCGTTGTCCTTCACGATGCGGTCTTCCAGCCGGTAAAAGCCCTTGGCGCTGGGCTTGTCCGGCACCTTGAACTCGCTCTCGGAGACTTCTTCGGCGCTGGTAACGAGCGAGGTGCCGTCGCTGCGGAAGTGATAGGTTTCGGAGCAGCCGACATCTGGCAGGTCGAGCTTCCAGATGCCCAGCAGCGGGTGGTTGCGCGCCGGCGCGGGCGGCTCGGCACGGACGCCGTGGATGGCGGCGGCGAGCAGGATCAGCGGTACGATGAGCTTGCGCATGGCGGCTTCCTCGGCACTAACGGTTCTGCGGCAACGACCAGGAACCGCGCGCGCAAACGCGCGGTTTGGCCAATATAGCAGAGCGACGCCCTCGCGTCGCGCCGTTCGGCTTACGCGCTTTCCGGCGGCGTCTTCGGCTTGGCCGGACGGCGGCTGCGCGGAGCGCTCTTGCGTGCCGGGGCCTTGTGGGCCGGGCGCGCGGTCTTCTTGCGCGCGGCCTTTGCCTCGGCGCCCTCATCCGCCGTCTCGTCCTGGCCGGCGGCTTCGGCCGTGGCCTCCACCGCAGCCGCGCTCTCGGCGACCGGGGCCGGCTCTGCTGCCGGTGCTTCCGCCACAGCGGCCGCCTTTGGCTTGCGGGTGGAGCGGCGACGCTCCTTGGCCGGCGCCGGGGCGGCTTGCGCGACCGGCGCCTCGATCCGTTCGGACAGCCCTTCCGCTTCGCCCAGCGCCTCGGCCGCTTCCGCCGGCGCCTGTTCCTGCGCCGCGACCGGTTGGGCCAGCGCCACCTGGTGCTGCACCGCTTCGTCGGCGCGCGCGATCATTTCCTGCTCGTCGCGCCCGGCCTGCTTGCGAGCGCCACGGCCGCGGCGGCGCGACTCGGGCTTGGGCTCCGGCTGCGATTCGGGCAGCGCGCTGGTATCAAGCTGTTCGGCCAGCGCCAGTTCCGGCACGCTCTGGACCTGCTGGACCGGCTCGACGGCCGGCGCGGCAGGCGCCGCGCTGCTGCGGTACACGTAGGCGCCGGACTTTTCGTCGCGCCCGAATTCGAACAGCCCGCGGCTCTGCGCCTCCTCCAGCAGGTTGCCGAAGGTACGGAAGCCGTAGTAGGTCTCGGAAAAATCCGGGCGGCGGCGCTTGAGCGTGTCCTTGAGCAGCGAGGCCCAGATCTTGCCGCTGTCGCCGCGCTCGGAAACGAGCGCGTCGAAGGTCTCGGCGACCATTTCCAGCGCCTGGGTGCGGCGTGCTTCCAGTTCTTCCTTGCGGCGGTCGTCGCTCGGGCGCTTGGCCTGCGGCTGCGACTTGCGCTCGTCGCGCTTGGCGGCGGCGCGCTGTTTTTCGCGCACCAGGTCGTCGTAGAAAATGAATTCGTCGCAGTTGGCCACCAGCAGGTCCGAGGTGGATTGCTTGACGCCCACGCCGATCACCTGCTTGGCGTTCTCGCGCAGCTTGGACACCAGCGGCGAAAAATCCGAGTCGCCGCTGATGATGACGAAGGTATTGACGTGCGACTTGGTGTAGCACAGGTCGAGCGCATCGACCACCAGGCGGATGTCGGCCGAGTTCTTGCCGCTCTGGCGCACGTGCGGGATCTCGATCAGCTCGAAGTTCGCCTCGTGCATGCCGGCCTTGAAGCCCTTGTAGCGCTCCCAGTCGCAGTACGACTTCTTGACGACGATGCTGCCCTTGAGCAGCAGCCGTTCCAGCACGGGCTTGATGTCGAATTTCTCGTAGTTGGCGTCGCGAACGCCGAGTGCGACGTTCTCGAAGTCGCAGAACACCGCCATGCTGATGTTGTCTGAGGATGAAGCCATAAATTGTTGTTTTCTAATATAGGGCGAAATGCCACCCGGCGATTATACGCAACAACATTACATCGGCGTCACACCCTCCACAGGTTGGGTACGGTCTCGTTCTCGTAGCCGGACACGAAGCGCTTGCGCTCGCCACTGGCCAGGTCGAAGGTATGGCGGGCCACCGCACCGATATTGGCGCCATACACATGGATGCTGACCGACACCCCGTCCGCCAGCGCGTTCGAAACGCGGTGGATGTCGCCCACGGTGGGCGAGACCAGGTCGATGGCGCCGGCGGGCAGCGCGTGCGAACCGGTCGAGACCATCGGCCCGGGTGTGGCAGGCAGCGCGAATTCCTGGCAGCGCTCGGTCCCGCGCAGCACGCCGACCATGCCCCACACCGTGTGGTCGTGCACCGGCGTGGCCTGGCCCGGCCCCCACACGAAGCTCACGACCGAAAACCGCTCCAGCGGGTCGCAGTGCAGCAGGAACTGGCGGTAGCGGTCGCGGTGCGGCCGGGCGAATTCGTCGGGCAGCCAGTCGTCCACGGCGACCAGCGCGCGCAACAGCTCGCGCCCGTCGCTGAAGATCCGCGCCTCGTCGGCGCCGCTGTCAACCAGCCGGGTGAATTCGCGCACGAAGTCGCGCAGGCGGACAAGATTGGTCATCAATGCTCCTTGCTAAGGAAATCAAGCGTGGCAGGGTCGGCCCTGCCATCGAAAAACAGATCGAGGCAGCTCTGGAACACGGCCTCGTCCGGCGCCACGTCGGCAAACAGCGTCATCGACGACTGGAATTTGCGGTCGTCCGGGCTGTCGAAAATCTGTTCGATGGGCGTATCGTCATGCTTGGCAACCAGCGTGGCGCACTCGCGCAGGCGCGGCCCCAGCACCGGGTGCGCCAGATAGGCCGCCGCCTCGTCGGACGAGCCGATCGCGTATTTCTGCGCCGTCGCGCTGTGCCCCAGCCCCGCCACTTGCGGAAAAATGAACCACATCCAGTGGGTATGCTTGCGTCCGGCGCGCAACTCCGCCAGCACGGTCGCGTACACCTCGTCCTGCGCGGTGACGAAGCGTTCGAGGTCGTAATCGGTATCCATGGCATCCTCCCCATCGGGGTCCATGCTACACCGCCCGCCAACTTTGCTAAAGTGGCAGCAATGAAACCAGAACACCTGCAATTGCTGCTCACCCGCGAGATGCCCTTCGGTAAATACAAGGGCCACAAGATCGCCGACCTGCCCGGCCACTATCTTGGCTGGTTCGCACGCGAGGGTTTTCCCAAGGGCGAACTGGGGCAACTGCTCGAACTGATGTACGAAATCGACCACAACGCCTTGCGCAGCCTGCTCGACCCGCTGCGCAGCGGCCCAAGAAACGGAGGATAAGATGCTCGAAATGCGCAAGAGCGAAGAGCGCGGCCACGCCGACCACGGCTGGCTGGTGTCAAAACATAGTTTTTCGTTCGCTTCCTATTACGACCCGCGCCACACCGGCTTTGGGCCGCTGCTGGTGATTAACGAGGACCGGGTCGCGCCCGGCATGGGCTTCGGCACCCACGGGCACCGCGACATGGAGATCATCTCCTATGTGCTCGAAGGCGCGCTGGAACACAAGGACAGCATGGGCACCGGCTCGGTGCTGCACCCGGGCGACGTGCAGCGCATGAGCGCCGGCACCGGCGTGCAGCACAGCGAGTTCAATGGCTCGGCCACCGAGCCGGTGCATTTCCTGCAGATCTGGATCCAGCCGAAAAAAGCCGGCATTGCGCCAGGTTACGAGGAAAAGCACTTCCCGCCCGAGTCCAAGCGCGGCCGGCTGCGCCTGATCGCCTCCAGCGACGGCCGCGACGGCTCGATCACGATCCACCAGGATGCCGCCGTGTACGCTTCGCTCATGGATGGCAACGACGACGTCGAGCACATGCTGGCCAAGGGCCGGCGCGGCTACGTGCACCTGATCCGCGGCGAGGTGTGGGCCAACGGCGCCCACCTGCGCGCGGGCGACGCGCTCAAGCTCACCGGCGAGCCGTCGATCCGGCTGATCGATGCGGCCGATGCCGAGCTGCTCGTGTTCGACCTGCCGGCATGAACCGGGCCTGCGGGGGGCCCAATCCGCACGGAAAACCCGAATTTCCGGTAAACTTAGCGGTTACAGCAATACAAAACCAGAGAACGCCAAGATGTCCGCCACACCTGCCAATGAACCGCTGCTTGACTATGTGACGTCGTGCGCGCTGCCCACGCCGTGGGCGCAATTTACCCTGCACGCCTTCGTCGAGCACGCAACCGGCAAGGAGCACCTGGCCATGGTGCTGGGCGACATCGGCAACGGTGAGCCGGTGCTGGCGCGGGTGCACTCCGAATGCCTGACCGGCGACGTGCTGTTCTCGCAGCGCTGCGACTGCGGCGCCCAGCTCGAAGGCGCGCTCAAGAAGATCGCCGCCGAGGGCCGCGGCATCCTGCTGTACCTGCGCCAGGAAGGCCGCGGCATTGGCCTGGTCAACAAGATCCGCGCCTACCGCCTGCAGGAAGCCGGCGCCGACACGGTCGAAGCCAACCTGCAGCTGGGCTTTCATGCGGACGCCCGCAACTACGAGCTGTGCAAGCCGATGCTCGAGCAGTTCGGCGTGCGCAAGGTGCGCCTGATGACCAACAACCCGCGCAAGATCGACGCCCTGACCCGCCTGGGCATCGACGTGGTCGAGCGTGTGCCGCTGCTGGTCAACCGCAACGCCTTCAACAACAATTACCTGAACACCAAGGCTGCCAAGCTCGGTCACATGATGAATCCGGTGACCGAACCGGTGGAGGACGGCCAGCTGTAGCGTGTGCGGCGGTTGCGCCGTTTGGTGGCAAAGTAGGCGCTGTCGACTTGCCATCGAAGGGTTGCATGAACCGCCTTGCCATTGCTGTCGTACTGTCGTGCCTTGCCGGCGGGCTGGGCGCGTCTGCCGCACAAAAGAACGCTGCCGGCAAGCCCCGGGAGCCAACGCCGCTGGTGGCGCCCCCTACCCTCGTCCCACCCGCGCCCGGCCCTGCCGAAACGGACGCCGGCGCCCTGCCACCGCCTTCCACCGCCGCGCAGCAACTGTATTCGTCCGCGCGCGCCGACCTGCTGCAGATTCGCATGTTGCTGAGGAATGGCCGCAGCCAGTCGCAGGTGGGCTCCGGCTTCATGGTCGGCACCTCCAACCTGGTGCTGACCAACTACCACGTGGTGTCGCAGATGGCGCTCGACCCAGACGTGTACGTGGGCGAGTACATGGACACCGACGGCAACAGCGGCCCGGTCGAACTGCTGGCCGTGGACGTGCTGCACGACCTGGCCGTGGTGCGCATCAACCGCAGCGGCAGCGGCTTCTTCAAGGTGCCGGAACGCGCGGTCAAGCTCACCCAGGGGCAGTACCTGTACTCGCTCGGCAACCCGCTCGACCTGGGCTTTGCGATCTCCGAAGGCGCGTACAACGGGGTCATCACGCGCAGCTTCTATGACCAGCTGATGTTCACCGGCCCGATCAACTCGGGCATGAGCGGCGGGCCGAGCGTGACCGAAGCGGGCACGGTGGCCGGGGTCAACGTGTCCAAGCGGCGCGACGGCGAGCTGGTGAGCTTTCTGGTGCCGGTGAAGTATGCGCAGGAGCTGCTGCACAAGGTCGCCACCCAGCGCGCGCCGCCGCGCGACTTCAATCCCGTGATCGGCCAGCAGCTGCTGGCGCACCAGCGCGGCATGATCGACCGGCTGCTGGAAAAGCCGCTGTCGGTCAAGTCGATGGGGCCCTACCTGGTGCCGGTGCGCGAGTCGGGCCAGGTGCGCTGCTGGGGGCGCTCCAATTTCAAGGCCGAGGCGCCCTACACGGCAGACGCGATCAGCTGCGCGATGGAAGCGGCAATCTACGTCTCGGACTCGCAGCAAACCGGCTACGTGTCGATGACGCACCAGTACCTGCGCTCGTCCAGCCTCAATCCGCTGCGCTTCGCGTTCTTGGCGACCAACCAGTTCCGCGTGGACCGCATCGGCAGCCGCAAGGACACGCGCCTGACCGGCCCCTCGTGTACCGAGCAGTTCGTGGCCACGCAGTCGCTGCCGCTGCGCGCCGTGACCTGCGTGCGTGCGTACCGCAAATTCCCGGGCCTGTACAACTTCACCCTGCTCACCGCCAGTACCGACGACGACCAGGCCAGCCTGCAAAGCCGGCTCGACGTGGCCGGGGTCTCGTACGAGAACGGCATGCGCGTCACGCGCGCCTTTCTTACCGCGCTGGGAAGGACGCGGCGATGAAAGGCCCGTGGTTCGTCGAAACGCTGGCCGTCAACGGCGACGTGCTGCACCGGCACCAGCTGGCGCAACTGCCGATCCGGCTCGGGCGTGGCTACGACAACGATGTGATCCTGGACGACGCCCACGTCGCGCCGCAGCACGCCGTGGTGGAACTGGGCGCGGCCGGCGCACCGGTGCTGCGCGACCTGGGCTCGCGCAATGGCGTGGTGCACAAGGGGCGGCGCAGCCAGAGCGTGCTGCTGGACGGCGACACCGTGGTGCGCCTTGGGCACACCTCGCTGCGCGTGCGGCCGGCGGACCACCCGGTCGCGCCGGAGCTGCTGGACCGGACCATGCACCGCTGGGAAGGCGCGCTGCCCGGCTTTGCCGGCGTGCTGCTGGTCGGCGCGGTCTCGCTGTTCCTCATGTGGCTGGCCGACACCCAGTCGTTCGAGCTGATCCGCTACCTGCAGGCAGTCGCTTATGGCCTTGGCGCGGCGCTGCTATGGAGCGGCATGTGGGCCTTTGCCAACCGCCTCTTCGGGCGCCATGCGCGGCTGGGGCGGCACCTGTTCATCTTCGGCTGCGGGGCCGCGGCGCTCACGCTCTACCGCCTGGGCACCTCGGCGCTGGGCTATGCGTGGTCGCTCGAGCCGCTCACGCGCTACGGCTCGCACGTGGCGATCGCGCTGGTCGCGGGCATGGTGTGGTTCCACCTTGCCACCGTGCGGCCGCAGCGCACGCGCCGGTTCGGCTTCATCTGCGTGGCGCTCGGCCTGCTCGGGTCGGGCCTGGCCTTCATCGCCAACGAGCAGCGCAGCGGGCGCCTGGGCGACGAGCTGTACATGTCGGTGCTGATGCCGCCCGAGCTGCGCGCAAGCCGCGACCACAGCGTGGACGAGTTCATGGGCCAGGTCGGCGCAATGAAGGCGCGCCTGGACGTGGAGCGCGCCAGCAAGGACAAGGACGAAGGCGACGGCTGAATGCCGGCCTACGCGCTGCGTTGCGGGTGGATGGTCTCGCCGCGCGCCAGCATTTCGGTGAACGTCTGGATGCGGGCCGCGCGGGTGGCAGGCTTTTTCGCCGTCTGGATGCGAAACAGGATCGCGTAGCGGTTCTGGGAACTGAGGGTGGCGAAGAATTTCGCTGCCGCCGGGCTGGCGTCCAGGGCGGCTTGCAGGTCAGCCGGAACGCTTGCCGCGCGCGCGGAATCGTAGGCCGCGTCCCACCTGCCGTCGCGCCGGGCGCGCTCGACCTCGGCCAGGCCCGCTGGCTGCATGCGGCCTTGCTCGATGTAGCGCAGCGCCGCCTCGCGGTTGACCTTGGACCAGATGCTCCTGGCCGAGCGCGGGGTCCAGCGCTGCAGGAAGTGCAGCTCGCCGGCCGACTGCTTGCGGCTGTCGATCCAGCCGAAGCACAGCGCCACCTCCAGCGCCTCGGCATACGTTACCGTGCGCTGCGGGTTTCCCTTCTTGGCGTGGCGCAGCCACACGCCGGCGGAACTGGCGTGGTTGGCCGCAAGCCACTGCGCCCACTCGGCCTGGTGGGAACACTCAAGCACCTCGTCGTCATCTGGCATTTCTCGTACTCCGGCTGGGACCTGCCGAGAGTATATCGGCTCTGCCATTTTGACAACGGCGCACGAATGCAGGATCATCGCCGCGTCGCCCCTACTTTGCCCGGTCATGGATTCGAACCGCAACAAGATCGTCATCGGCCTTGCGTGGCTCCTGTTCTGGAGCCTGATGGTGGCCGTCGCGGTGCAGGACTACCTGGCCAACTACAACAACGACGGCAAGCTGTGGAAGCCGGTGCTGTGGGAAGGCTCGTCGATGGTGGCGGCCACCCTCCTGATGCTGCTGCAGGACCGCCTGACGCGGCGCTACCAGCCGCTGGTGGCCACCCCGTCGCGCTGGTTCGCGCGGCAGGCGCTGTGGCTCCCGCTGTACTGGGCCGCATTCGTCCCGATCGCCTTCGGCATTCGCATCGCGGTGTACAGCGCCGCCGGCGAAACCTATGGCCACGGTCCATGGCCGCACGTATTCTTCTACGAGTCGGTCAAGATCTCGATTTTCATCGGCCTGTTCACCGTGATTCGCTTCGGCCTGCTGTCGTATCGCGAAATGCTGGATGCCAGGCTGCGCGCCGAACGCGCCAACAGCCTGCTGCAGCAGGCGCAGCTGCAGCGGCTGGCGCAGCAGATGCAGCCGCACTTCCTGTTCAACGCGCTCAACACGGTCTCGTCGCTGATGCACACCGACGTCGACAAGGCCGACGCCACGCTGGCGCAGCTGGCCAGCGTGCTGCGCACCACGCTCGACCTGGGCGGCGGCCACGAGACCTCGCTCGACACCGAGCTGCGCCTGGTGCGTGGTTACGCGGGCGTGATGGCCGAACGCTTCGCCGACCGCGTCACCATCGCGTGGCAGGTGGACGAGGCACTGCTGCCCTGCCCTGTTCCGGTCATGAGCCTGCAGCCGCTGCTGGAAAACGTGTTCAAGCACACCGTCGAACGCCGCCGCCAGCCGGTGGCGATCGTGGTGTCGGCCCGGCGCGACGACGGCCAGCTGGTGCTGGCGGTCGAGGATGATGGCGGCACGCTCGCCGATGCGGCGCCGCCGGGCATCGGCCTGTCCAACCTGCGCGAGCGGCTCGCGGCCCTGCATGGCGAACGCGCCAGCCTCTCGCTCGCCGCCCTGTCCCCGTTCGGCGTGCGCGCCGAAATGCGCCTGCCATGCGCCTGCTGATCGTTGACGACGAGCGCCCCGCGCGCGAACGGCTGCGCCGCATGCTGGCATCGATGCCGGGCGTGGAGGCCATCGACGAAGCGCGCGACGGCATCGAGGCGCTGGAGAAGATCGACGGCCTCAAGCCGGACGCGCTGTTCCTCGACATCCAGATGCCCGAGCTGTCGGGGCTGGAACTGGCGGCCTCGCTCCCGGCGCCTGCGCCGCTGGTGGTGTTCGTGACCGCCTTCGACGAGTATGCGGTGCGCGCCTTCGACGCCAACGCGATCGACTACCTGCTCAAGCCGTTCGATGTGCAGCGCCTGCAGCGCGCGCTGGAGCGGCTGAACGAGCGCCTGCGGCTGCAAACGGCCGCACCGGCCCTGCCGGAGTTCGGCGCCAGTCACCCGGTGCGCCAGTTGCTGGTGCCGGGCCACACCGGCACCCGCGTGGTGCGCGTGGCGGACGTGCAGTGGATCGAGACGGCCGACAACTACGTGGTCCTGCACACGGCCGAAGGCCAGCCGCTGCTGCGCCAGACGCTCTCCAACCTGGTCGCCCAGCTTGGCGCGCGCTTCGTGCGCTGCCATCGCCGCGCGGCGGTACAGCTGGACTGGATCGAGCGCGTGGTCCCGCTCGACAAGGGCGACTGCGAGCTGGTGCTGCGCGGCGGCGCCCGTGTGCCGTGCAGCCGCCAGTACCGCGCCGGGGTGCTGGCCCGGCTGTCCATTCGCTGACTTCCATGCTCGCTTGACGGCTACGCTGCTGCTGGCTGAACGCGTGGGCAGGAAACCTGCCCACCCTACCCGTGCCCCCCGTAGGGTGGGCGGGTCTCCCGCCCACGCGTTCAACGCACGCCTGGCTCGGTAGTCCGGTTCGCCCCATCACACTCCCGGTTCGCCCCATCGCGCTCGCGCGCAGGCGGCGCCGCATCCTATTCTGGCATCCGTCACCAACCAACGGATCCATTCAAATGCACACGACAGACACCGCGGCGCCAACGCGCCTGTTCTTCCTCGACTGGCTGCGCATCATTGCGTTCTTCATCCTGATCTTGTTCCACGTGGGGATGTACTACGTGAGCTGGGACTGGCACGTGAAGAGCCCTGCCGCCAGCCACGGTCCCGAACCTTTCATGCTGCTGTCGTCCCCGTGGCGACTGGACCTGCTGTTCCTGGTCTCGGGCGTGGCGTCCAGCTTCATGCTCGCCAGGAGCAAGGTCACGTCCTTCCTGCGCCAGCGCAGCACGCGCCTGCTGGTGCCGCTGCTGTTCGGGATGCTGGTGGTGGTCCCGCCGCAGGCCTACCTCGAAGTGGTCGAAAAGGTCAGCTACGGCGGCAGCTACCTCGACTTCATGCACCTGTACCTGACCGGCTACGGCGGCTTTTGCCGCGGCTCCGACTGCCTGATCATGCCAACCTGGAACCACCTTTGGTTCGTGGCCTACCTGTGGCTCTACACGCTGGGCCTGGCAGCGCTGGTGTCCATCCTGGGCGAGCGCTTCGACGCCCTGGCTGGCCGCGTGGCGCGCTCGCTCAGTGGATGGAAGATCATCGTGCTGCCCGCGCTGGTGCTGGCGATCCTGCGCGTGCTGCTCGCCGGGCGCTTTCCGCAAAACCACGCCGTGATCGGCGACTGGTACAGCCACGCTACCTATTTCTCGCTGTTCGTGCTGGGCGCCCTGCTGGCCCGCGCGCCGCAGGTCTGGCCGCGGCTGGGCGATGTGCGCTGGGTGTCGCTCGGGATCTCCGCCGCGTGCTGGGTCGCTGCCGTCATCTTTTGGGCCGTGCCTGACGACGCGGTACCGGCAGGCCAGGTGGAAGCGCTGCGGGTGCTGATGCGCACCGTGTACGCCTTGTTTGCCTGGTGCGCCATTGCGGCGGCTTGCGGCTTTGCCCAGCGCCACCTGCAGCGCGACGGAGTGGCGCGTCGTTACCTGACCGAGGCCGTGTTCCCGGTGTATATCGCACACCAGACCCTGATCGTGGTGATGGCGCACGCGCTCAAGCCGCTGCGCCTTGCGCCGGGGCTGGAGGCCATGCTGCTGGTCGTGGCCACGCTCACCGCGAGCTTCGGCATATTCGAGGCGGTGCGGCGCAGCGCACTGCTGCGCCCCCTGTTCGGCCTGGCGTCGCTGCGCCCGCAAGCGGACGGCGCCAGCACCCGCCTGGCCGCCGCGCGCGCGGCGTGAGTATCGCGGCCTTCAACCGTGCTGGGCGCTGGCCGGTTGCGCACCGCCCTGCTGCGCCGCGCTTTGCATCGGCTGCGGCCCGCCGGTCCAAATGTGCGCGGCCTGGGCCGCACTCGCTTCAGCCGCGTGGGCGAACGGGTCGGCCACGCGGCGCATGGTTTCCTGCTGGGTGCGCATGCCACGCTCGGCCTGTTCGCTTGTTGTGCGCGCCACCTCGTCGGCCAGCGCGCGGGCCGTGCGCGCAGTGTTTTGCGCGTGCTGCTCGGTGACCCGCGCCAGCTCGACCTGGGTGTCGGCCGCCAGGCGCGACAGGTGCTGCTGCCAGGCCCGCAGCTTGTCGGTGGCCGGCTGCGCGCGCGCCGCCGCGGCGCCCAGCACCTCTGTCTGCCCATCCGCCGCCAGCAGCTGCTTGCCGGCCTGCGCGGACTCTTCGAGCATGGCCTGCATCAGCTGGATGTTCAGGTCGCACACCTGCTGGAACGAATGGAACATGGACCTGGCCACGTCGTTCAGGTACGTGGCCTGGGCGTCGAGGTGGCTCTTGATGGCGGGACTGACGGCTTGCGGAAATGGATACATGGGTCGCCTCCAGGTGAATGGTAGTGGAAGGAACCGGCACGGCGGCGCGAGGCTGCCCGCGCACGAACGGGATGCTGCGTTTGCCCTATCCCGGTGCGCGAATGGTTCATGCCAGCACAAGGTGCAAGGCTAGGGGATACGGCCAGGCGGCTCTTGATCTGCCATAAAGGTGCAGCCCGCTTGCTGGCGCGATATTTGCATAAAGCACTGTGCCTTAACTGTTGCCAGTGTTTCGAATGTTGCTTGCGAACGATGTGCTCCGCGCCTGCGGGCCGGACGGGAAAACGATGCGGATCCTGTGGATCGATGCAAAACAGGAGGTCGCATTCACCTATCAATTGGATACGCCGTGCGCGCTGCCGCAACCGGCGCGGGTGGCGATGCTGGAAGCGGACGTGCGATCACGGCGCCTGTCGCTGCTGCTGGTCGATCCGGGTGCACCAGCCTGCCCCGCGGCGGTGGTGCCCGAGAAACACCGCGAACTGCAGGCCAGGGCATGGGAGGTGATCGCCCCGCTGGTGGCAAGCGCGCCCGCGATCTTCCTCTCGCGCCGCCGGGCTGAAATGATCGCGCACCGTGTGGCCGAAACGGGTGTGTCGCGTGCCACGATCCTGCGCTACCTGCGGCGTTATTGGGAGCGCGGGCAGACGCTGGCCGCCCTGCTTCCGGACTACGCCAATTCCGGCGCGCCGGGCAAGATCCGCGTGCCCAACGCGCACGTCAAGCGCGGGCGCCCGCGCAAGGATGCCTCGCAACCGGGGCTGAATGCGGACGCACAGATCCGCGCCACTTTCCGCACCGCCGTGGCGCGCTACGCTGCCACGCATGCCGAGTTCTCGCGGCGCGGCGCCTACCGCCAAATGCTCGAAGACTTCTTCCGCGAGCGCGACGACTCCTCCATCCCCACCTTCGGCCAGTTCAAGTACTGGATCGAGCGCGACGCCGCCTGCGCGCTGCGTTGACGCACCTCTTCTCCCAACCGTAGTGCAAGAACCCGGTGCGCGCTGGTGCGGCGCGCACCGGGCTTGCGTGCCGTCGCCGCACACGCCTGGCCTCGCGTGAACGGTCGCTCCCGCAAATAAAGTCTGGCGCTTGAAAAATACAGTTTATGCATACGTCAGGCAGTCAGCCGCTGCATCGTGCACCTTGCGCGCCAACGCGTGTGACGCAACGCGTGGCCCGGCGCGTGGGCGCGAGCGCCATCCAGGGTCCGCAACCCGCAGTCGCCACGCGAAAACTTTATTTTCCGCCCGCGCGTCCCGGCCCGTCCGCCGCACGGCGCACTGCGGGCACAACATTATTTTTCAAAGAAAAAAATTCTCCCGACCTCATCGTCCTTGGCACAGCTATTGCTATTTGCTCTTGTGTTTCACCAGTTTCGTTTTCAGCAATCACTTATCGAGGTGCGGATGGATAGCAAGGCCCGGTCAGTCACAAGACGTGAATTTTTATATCGTGCCGCCATGGTCGGCGGATCAGCGCTGCTGCTCAACACGATGAACGCATGGGGAATGGGGATCGCCTCGCAGGCCGCCGCGCCGCCGCAACTGAGCGGCAGCGGCAAAGGCAAGAAGATCGTGATCCTCGGCGCCGGCCTGGCCGGCATGACGGCCGCGTACGAGCTCTCCAAGCTCGGCTACGACTGCCAGGTCCTCGAGGCGCGCCACTTCGCCGGCGGCCGCTGCCAGACTGCGCGCAAGGGTTTCGCGCTGCAGGAACTGGGCGGCGAAACCCAGCACTGCAAGTTCGACCAGGGCCAGTACATCAACCACGGCCCGTGGCGCATCCCGCTCGACCACCAGTCGACGCTGTACTACACGCGCCAGTTCGACGTGCCGCTCGAAGTCATGGTCAACGAGAACGACCACGCGTTCGTGTACATGGAAGACGCCGGCCCGCTGTCGAAGCAGCGCCTGCGCGGCGAACAGCTCAAGGCCGACATGCGCGGTCACGTGTCCGAGCTGCTCGCCAAGTCGGTCAAGGGCGGCCTGCTCGACCAGCAGATGACGAAGGACGACCAGATGCTGCTGCTCGACTACCTCAAGCACGAGGGCGCGCTCGAAGGCGCCGAGCTGCAGTACAAGGGCCGCAGCGGCCGCGGTTACGCCGTCAACCCCGGCGCCGGCCTGGTCGCGGGCACGCCGAGTGACCCGCTCGGCTTTCGCGACCTGCTCGCCGCCAAGGTGGGCAAGGTGTACAGCGCGGTGCAGGACTTCCCGATGCACGGCACGATGTTCCAGCCGGTCGGCGGCATGGACCAGATCGCCAAGGCGTTCGAGAAGCGCGTGCGCCGCCACATCCGCTACGGCGCCGAAGTGCAGTCGATCCGCCAGAACGCCGAGCAGGTGCTGGTCACCTACAAGGACGCCGGCGGCAAGGTCAGCACCATCGCGGCCGACTACTGCCTGTGCACGATCCCGCTGTCGGTGCTGCGCATGATCGACACCGACTTCACCGACAAATTCAAGGCCGCGATCCGCGGCGTGGCCTATGCCCCGGTCGGCAAGATCGGCCTGCAGATGAACCGCCGCTTCTGGGAAGAGGACGAACGCATCTACGGCGGCCACGTGCTGACCGACCTGAAGGCGATCAACACGATCTCGCTGCCGTCGACGGCCTGGCAATCGAAGAAGGGCGTGGTGCTGGGCTACTACCACTACGCGCTCGATGCGATCGAGGTCAGCGCCCTGTCGCCCGACCAGCGCGCCCAGTTCGCGCTCGACGCCGGCGAAAAGATCTTCCCCGGCGCCTACCGCGCTTCGTTCGACAACGCCTTCTCCGTGGCCTGGCATCGCGTCCAGTACAACCTGGGCGGCTGGGCCGAATGGACCGACGACGGGCGCAAGGACGCCTACCCCACCCTGCTCGAAGGCGAAGGCCGGGTGATGCTGGCCGGCGAGCACCTGAGCTACCTGACCGGCTGGCAGGCCGGCGCCATCGAATCGGCGTGGCAGCAGATCGAGCAAATCCACCGGAGGGCCATGGCATGAAATTCCACGAACTCGCGATCGGGTCGGCGCTGATGGCCGCCGCCGTGGCCTGGCACACGAACGTGCGGGCCGACACGCTCGACGGCAAGGCGCTGTTCGTCAAGAACTGCGCGGCCTGCCACCAGCCGACCGGCAAAGGCATTCCCGGCGCCTTCCCCGCGCTGGCCGGCAATAGCTTCGTGCAGGGGCCGGCGCGCGACCCGGCCAGCGTGCTGCTCAAGGGACGTGGCGGCATGCCCAACTTCAGCGGCAGCCTCGATGACGCCGAGATCGCGCAGGTGCTCAGCTACGTGCGCAGCAGCTGGGGCAACAGCGCCGCGCCGCTGACGCAGGACGAAGTGAGCGCACTGCGCACCGACCTGCAAGTGCCGCCGGCCAGCCACAGCCGCTTCGGCAACAAGCACTGACCCGTTTTTCAAAACCCAGGAGGAAAACCGCATGAACAAAAACAAACTGATCGCCGCCCTGCTCTGCCTGATGCCGCTGGCCGCCAGCGCGGCCGGGCCGGCGATCGTCCGCCACAAGATCCCCGGCTCCGATTTCCCGATCGCGCAGGCAGTCACGCTGCCCGCCGGTACCGCCATCAGCTTCGTCAGCGGCCAGGTGCCGCCGCTGGTGGACAAGTCGGCCGACCCGAACTCGCTCGCCGCGTTCGGCGACACCAAGACCCAGACCGAGGGTGTGCTCAAGAAGATCGCCGAGGTCCTCAAGGGCATGGGCCTGTCGATGGGCGACGTGGTGAAGATGCAGGTGTTCCTGGTCGGCGATCCGGCCAAGGGCGGCAAGGCCGACGTGGCCGGCTTCATGCAGGCCTACACGCAGTTCTTCGGCGGCGCCCAGCCCAACCTGCCGGCACGCGCCGTGGTCCAGGTGGCCGCGCTTTCCAACCCGGGCTGGCTCGTCGAGATCGAGGTGGTGGCCGCGAAGAAGTAAGCACCGCCGCTCCCTGATTCCAGAAGTTGTACACAAACTGTTCGACCAAAAAAGGGAAATCCATGCAAAAGGCAATCCTCAAGGGCGGCGTCGCCGCCATCGTCCTTCACTCGGGCCTGGGCCTGGCCCACGCCGCGGAAGAAAAGCCGGCCGACACACCTGACCCCGCCGCGCAGGTGGCCAATGCGGGTGTCGTGATCGTGACCGGCACCCGCGCCACCGGCCTGAAAGTCGAGAACAGCGCCTCGCCGGTGCAGGTGCTCGACTCCACCTCGCTGTCGCGCGCCGGCCAGCCCGACCTGATGCAGGCGCTGTCGCAGAACCTGCCCTCGCTGAACGCCCAGGCGTTCGGCAGCGACATGGCCGCCATGACGCTGTCCGCGCGCCTGCGCGGCCTGTCGCCGAACAACACGCTGGTGCTCATCAACGGCAAGCGCCGCCACGGCACCTCGAACCTGTCGGTGCTGGGTGGCCCGTACCAGGGCGGCGCCGCGGCCGACCTGAACTACATCCCGATCGCCGCGATCGACCACGTCGAGGTGCTGCAGGACGGCGCCGCCGCGCAGTACGGCACCGACGCCATTGCGGGCGTGGTCAACATCATCCTCAAGTCGAACTACCAGGGCGGCACCGCCAGCATGAACGGCGGCGGCTACATGGACGAAGGCGGCCACACCGGCGATGCTTCGGCCAACATGGGCCTGACCCCGTTCGAAGGCGCCTTCCTGAGCCTGACCGCGGAATCGAAGTTCCACGGCTTTTCCAACCGCGGCGGGATCGACCCGCGCGTGACCGACCCGGCCACGCTGGCCGCGCAGCCGCAGCTGAAGAACAATAGCCTGTACCCGAACCTGAACCGGATCTCGGGCGACGCCCAGTACCGCCAGCACGTGTTCGCCGCCAACTTCGGGGCCGATATCAGCAACGACGCCAGCGTGTACAGCTTTGCCACCTATGGCGAAAAGAAGGCGCGCGCGTTCGAGAACTACCGCATGCCCAGCCGTATCCCCAAGGTCTATCCGAACGGCTTCTCGCCGCTGGAGACCTTCAACGAGCAGGACTATGCGCTCACGGTCGGCGCCAAGTTCAAGGCGCTGGGCTGGAGCTTCGACCTGTCGAGCACCTACGGCAAGGACGTGAGCAAGATCGGCGTGGCCAGTTCGGCCAACGTCTCGCTGTTCAACGATACCGGCTTCACGCCCACCGAGTTCAGGGCCGGCGAATTCCACGCAAGCCAGCTGACCAACAACCTGGACCTGTCGCGTGAATTCGACGTTGGCATGGCCTCGCCCCTGAACGTGGCCGCAGGCCTGGAGCAGCGCCGCGACACCTACGAGATCGTGGCCGGCGACGCCGCATCGCGCTACAAGGAAGGCTCGCAGTCGTTCCCGGGCTTTTCGCTGACCGACGCCGGTTCCCACAGCCGCACCGGCAAGGCCGGCTACGTGGACATCTCGGGCAAGCCGGTCACCGACCTGACGGTGGACCTGGCCGCGCGCTACGAGCACTTCAGCGACTTCGGCAACGCCAAGGTGGGCAAGCTGACCACGCGCTACGATTTCTCGCCGGCGGTCGGCGTGCGCGCCACCTACAGCAATGGCTTTCGCGCGCCGACGCTGGCCGAGGAATACTACTCGGCCACCAACGTGTCGCCGCGCAGCGCCTTCGTCCAGCTGCCGCCGAACTCCGCCGGCGCCAAGCTGGTGGGCGTGAATGGCCTGAAGCCCGAGGCATCGACCAACATCAGCGCCGGCATCGTGCTGCACCCGACCGCGAACCTGGCGATCACGCTGGACGCCTACCAGATCAGCATCCGCGACCGCATCGTCGGCAGCGGCGCGCTGTACGGCTCGGGCGGCGCGATCAACTCGCCGGCGGTCATCAAGGCCATCATCGCCAACGGCAACGTGCTCGACCCGACCGTGGTGCAGACCGGGATCAACATCTTCTCGAACGCGGTCAACACCCGCAGCCGGGGCCTGGAGTTCGTCGCCACGCTGAACAGCAGCTACGGCGAGTGGGGCAAGGTGGACTGGTCGGCCGCCGCCAACTACAACAAGGTGGAGGTCACCAAGATCAACCAGGCGCCGGCCCAGCTGCAGCCGCAGACGCTGCTCGACCCGTCGGCCATCGCCGACATCGAGACCGCGTCGCCGCGCATGCGCCTGAACCTGGGCGCCTTGTGGAAGCTTGGGAAGTGGACGATGAACCTGCGCGAGGCGTTCTACGGAAGGTCCGAGTCGCTCGATTCGTCCGACGGCGCCGTGTGGTACAAGAACGAGGTCAAGCCGACCTGGATCACGGACCTGGAACTGGCGTACAGCCCGTCCAAGACCTGGACCTTCGCGGTCGGTGCGAACAACTTGTTCAACACCTACCCGAACCAGGTCAACGCGACGCTGCTGGCCGAGCGCCGCGCCAACCTGGATAACGGCGCAGTCACGCTCTACCCGTCGTTCTCGCCGTTCGGGATCAACGGCGGCTACTACTATGCGCGTGCCAGCATGAAGTTCTAAGTGCCGGCGGGACTGCGGGACGGCAGCGCTGCCCCGCAGTCCTTGCAGAAGCGGGCTTCGCGCGCATGCCCGTGCGACCCGCAGGCGGCGCAGGCCGGCGTCGCGGGCCCCCTCGCCGCGCCCCGACCCCATTCCTGGCGGGTCATCTCCGCCGTCACGATTCCCGTGGGCACGGCCAGGATGCCCCATCCCAGCAGCATCATGAACGAGGCGATCAGCTTGCCCAGGCTGGTGTGCGGCGTGATGTCGCCGTAGCCAACGGTGGTCATGGTCACGATGGCCCAGTACATCGAGACCGGGATGCTGGTGTAGCCGTTCTTGGGCCCCTCGACCACGTACATCACGGTACCCAGCACCAGCACTGCCATCACCACGGCGGACAGGAACACCATGATCTTGCGGCGGCTTGCCAGCAGGGCCTCGCCCAGCCGGGTGTATTCCTGCACGTACAGCGTGAGCTTGAAGATCCGGAAGACGCGCAGCAGGCGCAGGATGCGAATGTCCAGCAGCAGCGCGCTGCCCGGCACCAGCAGCGAAAAATACGTGGGCAGCACCGACAGCAGGTCGACGATGCCGTAGAAGCCGGTCGCGTAGCGCCACGGCCGGCGCACGCACCAGATCCGGGCAAGGTACTCGGCGGTGAACAGGGCCGTGAACATGCACTCGGCCGCGAACAGCACGCCGTCGTAGTCTTTGTCCAGTTCGGGCACGCTGTCGAGCACCACCACCAGGATGCTGAGCAGGATCGCGCACACGAGCACGATGTCGAAGCGGCGGCCGGCCGGGGTGTCCGACTCGAAGATGATGTCGTAGAGCCGCCCGCGCAGCTCGCCGCGCGGGCGCCCGTACGAGGCCGGCGCCTGGGGTACGTAGCTTGGCGATGGCTGGTCGTTCATGCCCTCGGGCCCTTGAGCTCGATGGTGTTCCCCTCCGGGTCCTGCAGGTAGATCGACGGTCCCTCGCCCTCGGCGCCGTAGCGGCTCTCGGTAGGGCCGGCCTGCACGCCGCACGCCGCCAGGTGAGCGCGGATCGCCGCCTCGTCGAAAGGCTCGACGCGCAAGCAGAAATGGTCGAGGTTGCGCCCCTCGGCCCCGGGCGCGGCGCCGCCCGCCTTGCCCAGCTTGCCGTCCACCGGCACCAGGTCAATCAACGAGCTGCCGGCGCGCAGCTGCACCAGGCCGATCTCGTCCTGGCGCCGCTCGACCGCGCAGCCGAGCACCTTGCCGTAAAAGCCGACCATGGCGTCCAGGTCGCGCACGCGCAGCACGATGTGGTCGATGTGAAGGACGCCGATGGCGTGGGTGGTGGCGTTGGTTTCAGTCCGCATGGCGCTCCACCCATGGTGCGAAGGCGTCAATGAAGGACTGCAGGAACTTGCGCGTGGACTCGTCGCTCACGTGCTCGGCGTCGACCTTGCCGGCGATGCCGCCCACGTAGGCCTCCGGCGCGGGCATGCAAGGCATGTTCAGGAAAGGCAGGCACTGGCGCAGGTGGTGGTTGGCGCCAAAGCCGCCGATCGCGCCCGGCGACACGCTCACGACGGCGCACGGCTTGCCGTTCCATGCCGACTGCCCGTACGGCCGCGACGCGACGTCTACCGCGTTCTTGAGCACGCCGGGAATCGAGCGGTTGTACTCGGGCGTGCAGAACAGGATGCCGTCGGCCTCGCGGATGCGGTTGCGGAACTCGGTCCACGCGGCCGGCGGCGCAGTGTCGAGGTCCTGGTTGTACATCGGGAGCTGGCCGATCTCGACGATCTCCATCTCCAGCGCCGGCGGCGCCAGCAGCATCAGGGTCTTGGCCACCTTGCGCGTGTACGACTCCTTGCGCAGGCTGCCGACCAGTACGGCGATTTTTCTCGTTGCCATTTGCTTCCTCCCGTAGGTTGAGCCTTGGAAGTACAAATGGTAACCATTTTTGCATCACCGCGCCCGCATACGATGCAGTGCACGGCGCCGCAAGCGCAAGCTCAGTGTGGCATCTTCTCGCCGGCGCGCAAGGTCAGCACCCGCACGCCGTTGTTCGTCACGGCCACGGTGTGCTCGAACTGCGCGGACAGCCGCCCGTCGCAAGTGACGACCGCCCAGCCATCGTCCTGGGTTTCAACGTCGGCCCGCCCCTGGTTGATCATCGGCTCGATGGTGAACACCATGCCTTCGCGCAGCACCACGCCGGTCTTTGGCCTGCCCCAGTGCAGCACCTCGGGCGGCTCGTGCATTTCGCGGCCAATGCCGTGACCGCAGTATTCCCTGACCACCGTGTAGCCGTTCTTGCGGGCGTGCTGCTCGATCGCATAGCCGACGTCGCCCAGCCTGGCGCCGGGGCGAACCGCCTTGATGCCCTTCCACATGGCCTCGTAAGTCACCTGCACCAGCCGCTTGGCCTGGGCCGACACCTCGCCAACGAGATAGGTCTTGCTGGAATCGGCGATATAGCCATTCTTTTCCAGCGTGATATCGAAATTCACGATGTCCCCGCTTTGCAGGAACTCGGTGGCCGAGGGCACGCCGTGGCACACCACGCTGTTGCGGGACGAGTTCAGCGCATACTCAAAACCATACTGGCCCTTGCTTGCCGGCCGCGACTGGAGCGTGTTGACGATGTAGTCGTCCACCAGGTCGTTTACCTGCATGGTCGTCATGCCGACCAGGTCGAGCCCGTCCAGATAGGCAAATACCTGGGCCAGCAGCTTGCCCGATTCGGCCATCAATGCGATTTCTTCCGGTCGCTTGGTCATTGCATAGCCACCTGTAACGCTTGCGGCGCAACGCCTGCGGCACGCAGCTCGCGCGCTACGATCTCGTTGAAACTGAGCGTGGGGTGCATTTCGCACAGCATGCCGATCTTGATCCAGAACGCCGCCTGCGCGTTGATCGAGCGGCACGACACCGCGCTCGCCTTGCGTATCTGGTCGTGCAAATCGTCGTCAATGTTCACAATGCCCATGCTGCCCTCCAATATACGAAACATATACGAATCATATACTCAACAACAGCAGGATGGCAAGCGCGATCAGATACGGATGCGGCGGTACTCGGCGAGGAATTTACGGGCCTGCGCGCGCGTCAGCACCACCACCGGGTCGCCGTGCCAGGCGTACAGGTAGGGCTCGCCGCCCAGCCGGTCGGTGAGCTTGGCCGACAGCAGGAAGCAGGTGCCGGGCGGGTACAGCGCGGGGTCGGTGAGCTTGCGGGCGCAGTGCACGCGCAGGGTCGGCGCAAACGCCTGCCCTGCCATGGGATGGATTTCGAGGCGGCCGCTCACCGGGTCATGCACCGATTCCACCGCCACCTCGCGGTAGGCCCAGGTGTCGCGCGCCATGTCAGGCCTTTGCCGCCGGCAGTGCTTGCGCCTTCGCTACCGGCGCCTCGCGGATCGGCAGGTTCACCAGCGCCGCGCCGAGCGCCAGTACGATGTCCGCGTACCACATCCAGCGGTAGTCGCCGAAGTGGACGATCGACAGCCCGCCCAGCCAGGCGCCAAAGAAGCCGCCGATCTGGTGCGACAGCAGCGTCAGCCCGAACAGCGTGGACAGGTAGCGCATGCCGAACAGCTTGGCGACCAGGCCCGCGGTGGGCGGCACGGTGGCAAGCCAGGTGGTGCCCAGCGCGGCGGCGAACAGGTAGAAGGTGAGCGCCGTCTTGGGCGCCAGCAGGTACAGCGCGATGATCACCGCGCGGCTGCCGTACATGGCCACCAGCAGCCACTTCATGCGGTAGCGCGCGGCCAGCGCACCGGCGCCCAGGCTGCCGGCGATGTTAAACAGGCCAATCAGGCCAAGCGTGGTGCCGGCCACACCGGCCGGCAGCCCGCACAGCGACACCTCGCCCGGCAGGTGCGTAACGAGGAAGGCGATATGGAAGCCGCAGGTGAAGAAGCCCGCGTGCAGGCACAGGTAGCTGGGGTCGCGCAGCGCCTGGCGCAACTGTTCGGTGAGCGTGATGCCGCCGGAACCGGTGGTGGCGCTGTGCGGCGGTTTGCCGCGCATTGGCCAGGCCAGCGGAATGGTGAGCAGCGTGGAGACGGCCATGAACAGCATCGCTTGTACCCAGCCGGCCGCGTTGATGATCGCCTGCAGCAGCGGCGAGAACACGAACTGGCCGAACGAGCCGCCGGCGTTGATGAAGCCCGACGCGAACGGCCGGCGCGCAGCCGGCAGGCGCTGGGCGGTGGCGCCGATCAGGATCGAAAAGCTGCCGGCGCCGGCGCCCGAGGCGGACAGGATGCCGAGCGTGACCATCAGACCCCATTGCGAGCTGACGAAAGGCGTGGCCGCCAGCCCCACGGCCAGCAGCACCGCGCCGACCACGATCACGCGCGCCGAGCCGTACTTGTCGGCCACCGCGCCAAACACCGGCTGCGAGGCGCCCCACATGAACTGGCCAATGGCCATCGCAAAGCTGATCGCGCCGATGCCAAGGCCGGTGGCGGTGTTGATCGGCGAGAGGAACAGGCCGGTGGTCAGGCGCGCGGCCATGGTGATCATCAGGATCGCGCTGGCCGACAGGATCAGCAGCCACGCGGCGCGGGGACTCATCTCGTTGTGGTCACTCATCAAGGGTTTCCTGCAAACACACGCACGTCGTCCCCGCGCAGGCGGGGACCCATGCTGAGCAAGCTGCCAAGGCACCTTGCGGCGCTACGACAGCGCATAGTCAGCATGGGTCCCCGCCTGCGCGGGAACGACGTAGCGGTAATGGTTCAGATCAAGCCGACCGGATCAGCATGGCCACCGCCTCGGCCGCCATGCCCTCCTCGCGCCCCAGGTAGCCCAACTTTTCGTTGGTCTTGGCCTTGATGTTGACCTGCTGCGGCGACACGCCCACGTCCTCGGCAATGCGCGAGACCATGTGCGGGATGTGCGGCGCCATCTTGGGCGCTTGGGCAATGATGGTGGCGTCGATGTTGCCGATCGTGTAGCCGGTATTGAGCACGCGGCTGGCGACCTCGCGCAGCAGGGTGCGCGAATCGGCGCCGGCGAACATCGGGTCGGTGTCGGGGAAATGCTTGCCGATGTCGCCCAGCGCGGCCGCGCCCAGCAGCGCATCGATGATCGCATGCAGCAGCACGTCGGCGTCGGAGTGGCCCATCAGGCCGAGCCGGTGCGGAATGGTCACGCCGCCGACGATCAGCTTGCGGCCCTCGACCAGCGCGTGGCAGTCGTAGCCGGTGCCGATGCGAAACGGCGGGGTTGGATTGTAGGATGCAAGTGCCATGGTTCGTGTCTGTCTTGGGTTAAGGCGCCGCCAGGTACATCTCGACAATCTTGATGTCCGATGGCAGCGTCACTTTCAAATTCCGGGGATGACCTTCCACCAGTTTGGGGGCAAGGCCAAGGGCTTCAACCGCACTGGCATCATCGGTAATGGTGCTCGGGTCGGTCGCGGCTTCCAGCGCGTCGGCCAGCAGGCGGAAACGGAACATCTGCGGGGTCTGGGCCAGCCACAGTCCGTCGCGCGACAGCGTGGCCACCTCGTCGTTGATGGCGCGCTTGACGGTGTCCACCACGGGCAGCGCCAGCAGGCCGCCGACCGGATGCTCGCCGGTTTCCCCGATCAGCTTTTCGATGAGCTCGGCATTCAGTCCCGGGCGCGCGGCGTCGTGCACCAGCACCCAGTCGCCGGCGTGCAGCTGGTTTTCCAGCGCCCACATGCCGTTGCGCACCGATTCCAGGCGCGAGGCGCCGCCGCAGCGCAGCACCGTTACCCCGTCCGGCGGCACCACGGTGTCGATGACCGGGTCGTCCACGCTGACCACCACGAAGGTGTGCGCGATGAGCGGGCTCGAGCGGAAAGCGTCGAGCGTGTGGCGCAGCATCGGCTTGCCGCCGATGGGCAGGTACTGCTTGGGCGAACCCGCACCCATGCGCGCGCCGACACCGGCGGCAGGCACGAGGGCGAAGTAACGGGGAGCTGGCTGGTTCATGCTTGCGGTCTGGTGCGTTTTGCCGAATCAATAAGAGACTGTACCTCACCTTGGCCATCTTTGCTCAGGGCGCGCGGCCCGGCGCAGGCGGCCGTACGCGCGACCACCTGATTCCACTTTCGGCAAATGATCGGGATGCGGTTTGAGGTGGCGCATCCCGCGCGCAAGAAAGGACTGCTATGCGCGCTGCGCGCAACGCCTCAGCCGGCCTGGGCAGGCGTCCAGCTGCCGGAGAGGATCTTCTCCAGCCAGAAGGTGCCGATGATGGTCTTCACATCGGTGATCTCGCCGCGGCGCACCATGTCGAGCATCTCGGGCAAGGTGACGGTGAAGGTTTCGAGGAACTCACCCTCGTCGAGTTTGGCCTGGCCGGCGGTCAGGTCACGCGCGAGGAACAGCTCCAGGTGCTCGTCCGAATAGGCGATGGCGTTGTGGATGGTGCACACGAATTGCCAGTCTTGGGCCGTGTAGCCGGTTTCCTCTTCCAGCTCGCGCTTGGCGCAGGCCAGGTGGTCTTCGCCCGGGTCGATCTTACCGGCCGGGAATTCGACGAAGACGCGGTCGTTGGGGTAGCGGAACTGGCGCTCGAGCAAAATGCGCCCGTCCGGCAGCAGCGGCAGGATCACCACCGCGCCGGGGTGGCGGATGAACTCGCGATGGGTGATGGCGCCGTCGGGCAGGCGGATGCGGTCGCGCTCGACCTTGAGGAACTTGCCGTCAAATGCGGTTTCGCCGTCGAGGCGG
Source organism: Massilia agilis (assembly GCF_024756255.1). GTDB lineage: Bacteria > Pseudomonadota > Gammaproteobacteria > Burkholderiales > Burkholderiaceae_D > Telluria > Telluria agilis. Next base: position 755,777 of record NZ_JANUHB010000001.1, read on the forward strand.
GTTTCTTTGAGGTGGTCCATGCGGGATTTCGTCGTTGTCTGCGTTTGCCAACCGCTTCAGCTGACTTCACCCGCAGCCTCTGCATGTCGTCCCCGCGAAGGCGGGGACCCACAGACAATGTGCAGCAGAGCGAAACGCCGCATCGTCGCACACTCAGCATGGGTCCCCGCCTCCGCGGGGACGACGACTCAACCGATCGGGTAGGATTCAGCCGCGGCGTTTGCGCAGGTAACGCAGTACAAACCCGGGAAACGCCAGCACGACGAACATGCACGCGGTGATCGCATAGAACTCCCAGGTCTGCACGAACACATTGCCGATCCGGGATTCGAGGCCGCGCGCAAGCAAGCCGACGACGAAGTATAAAACAATCAACTCGAGAAGGCGCACGATGAAGGGTTTCGTGCGCCCCTGCCCGGCTTTCCATGGCAGGAAGCCGAACACGCGCTCGTTGAAGAAAGGCAGGTTGGCCGCCACCAGGGCGACGGCGATGACCAACCAGCTTGCGAGGGAAACGTCCAACGCTTACGACGCCAGGGTGGCTTTGATCGCGGTCAGGCAGGTGCCCAGCAGTGCGCCCGGCATCACGCCCAGCAGCACCACGGCCACGCCGTTAAGCGACAGCACCACGCGCATGTCGAACGGGGTCGCGATCGCGGTCGTGTCGGCCGGCTCGTCGAACCACATCACCTTCACCACGCGCAGGTAGTAGTAGGCGCCGATCAGCGAGAACAGAACGGCCACGATGGCCAGCCAGATCTGGCCGGTGGCGGTCACCGCCTGCAGCACGGCCCACTTGGCCATGAAGCCCATCATCGGCGGCACGCCGGCCAGCGAGAACATCAGCACGGTCATCACCACGGCAAACCACGGGCTGCGCTTGGACAGGCCCTTGAAGTCGGCCAGTTCTTCGGCTTCGAACCCCGAACGGGCCAGCATCATGATCAGGCCGAAGGTGCCGACGGTGGTCAGCACGTAGGTGATCGAGTAATACATCGCGGCGCTGTAGGCCGGGGCCATGTTGGCGGCATTCGCGTCCGCGCCACGGCCGACCACGCCGGCCAAGAGGCCCAGCAGCACGAAGCCCATCTGCGCAATGGTCGAGTAGGCCAGCAGGCGCTTGATGTTGGTCTGCACGATCGCGGTCAGGTTGCCCACGGCCAGCGACAGCACGGCCAGCGCCATCAGCATCTGCTGCCAGTCGAACGCCATCTGCGGCAGGCCTTCGACCAGGATGCGCAGCGCCATGGCGAACGCGGCCAGCTTCGGCGCGCCGCCCAGCAGCAGCGTCACGGCGGTCGGTGCGCCCTGGTAGACGTCCGGCACCCACATGTGGAACGGCACCACGCCCAGCTTGAACGCCATGCCGGCCACGATGAACACCAGGCCGAACACCAGGATGGTGTGGTTGGCGCCCTGGGTGGCGATGATGCGGGTGATGTCGGTCAGCATCAGCGAGCCGGTCGCGCCGTACACCATCGAAATGCCATACAGCAGGAAGCCCGAAGCCAGCGAGCCGAGCACGAAGTACTTCATGGCCGCTTCGGTCGAGACGGCGTGATCGCGGCGCATCGCCACCATCGCGTACAGCGACAGCGACATCAGTTCCAGGCCCAGGTACAGCGACAGCACGCTGTTACCCGAGATCATGACCATCTGGCCCAGGGTCGAGAACAGGGTCAGCACGTAGAACTCGCCGCCCAGGTTACCCGACAGCATGCCACGGTCGGTCGCGTACTGGCGCGAATAGACCAGGGTGATGCCGGTGGCCAGGTAGGTGAACAGCTTGAGCAGGTTCGCCATCGGGTCCGACACGAACATGTTGTTGAACGTGTAGGTCGTCGCGCCGCTGTTGAAGTCGGCGAACGAGAAGACTGCCGCACCGGCCAGCGCAAGCAGCGTCAGCACGTAGGTGATCGACCGCTTCGACTCCGACAGGAACATGTCGATCAGCAGGATCGCGGAGGCCGCGACCAGCATAAAGATTTCGGCGTAAACCGGGATCAGATTGTTAGTCATTTGAGTCAATACCATTTAGTGAGGCAGCTTGGACTGGGCGACATGCGCGAGCAGGTCGGAGACCGAAGTCTGCATCGTGTCGGTGAACGGCGCCGGGTACAGGCCCATGTACAGCGTGAGCAGTGCGAGCACCACGAACATGAAGAATTCGCGGCTGTTCAGGTCGGTCAGCTCCAGCACATGCTTGTTGCCCGGTGCGCCGAACACGACGCGCTTGACCATCCACAGCGAGTAGGCCGCGCCCAGGATCAGGGCGGTGGCAGCCAGCGTGCCGATCCAGAACTGGTACTTGACCGAGGCCAGGATCACCATGAATTCACCGACGAAGCCCGAGGTGGCCGGCAGGCCGCAGTTGGCCATCGCAAAGAACACCGAGAACGCGGCGAACTTCGGCATCACGTTCACCACCCCACCGTAGTCGGCGATCTGGCGCGAGTGCATGCGGTCGTACAGCACGCCGATGCACAGGAACATGGCGCCCGAGACGAAGCCGTGCGAGATCATCTGCACGATACCGCCCTGCACGCCCAGGTCATTGAAGATGAAGAAGCCCAGGGTGACAAAGCCCATGTGCGCGATCGACGAGTACGCCACCAGTTTCTTCATGTCGGCCTGCACCAGCGCCACCAGGCCGATGTAGATCACGGCGACCAGCGAGATGGTGATGATGAACGGGGCCAGGTAGTGCGAAGCGTCCGGGGCGATCGGCAGCGAGAAACGCAGGAAGCCGTACGCGCCCAGTTTCAGCATGATCGCGGCCAGCACCACGGAGCCGCCCGTCGGCGCTTCCACGTGGGCGTCCGGCAGCCAGGTGTGCACCGGCCACATCGGCACCTTCACGGCAAACGCCATGAAGAATGCCAGGAAGATCAGGATCTGCTCGTTCATCGTGAGCGGCAGTGCGTGCCATGCCAGGATGTCAAAGCTGCCGCCAGCGCGGTTGTACAGGTAGATGATCGCGATCAGCGTCAGCAGCGAGCCGAAGAAGGTGTACAGGAAGAACTTGAATGCCGCGTACACACGGTTCGGGCCGCCGAACACGCCGATGATGATGAACATCGGGATCAGGGTCGCTTCGAAGAAGAAGTAGAACAGCAGGCCATCGAGCGCTTCGAACACGCCGACCATCAGGCCCGACAGCAGCAGGAACGAACCCATGTACTGCGCCACGCGCTCCTGGATCACTTCCCACGCCGAGATCACGACGATGATGGTGATGAAGGCCGTCAGCGGCACGAACCACAGCGACAGGCCGTCAATGCCCAGGTAGTACTGGATGTTGAAACGCTCGATCCAGGCCAACTTTTCGACGAACTGCGGACCGTGCGCGAAATTGTTGAAGCTCGTGATGAGCGGGATCGTCGGCAAGAAGCTGACGATCGCGCCGATCAGCGACAGCACGCGGGTAAAGCCGGCGTTGTTGTCGCGGCCAACAGCCAGGACCAGCACGCCGAACAAGATCGGAAGCCAGATCGACAGGCTCAGGTATGGAAGTGTCTGATTCATTGTCTTTGTCTATGCCTGATTTATGCGTGCCAGAACGGGAAGAAGTACAGCAGCGTTGCCAGCACGCCGACGATCATCACGAACGCGTAGTGATAGATGTAACCGGTCTGGAACGTGCGCACGATGGCGGCGAACCAGCCCACCAGCTTGGCGCTGCCGTTGACGAGCAGGCCGTCGATCAGGCCGCGGTCGCCCACCTTCCACAGGCCGCCACCGAGGGCGCGCGCGCCGCCAGCGAAGACCACTTCGTTGAACTTGTCCATGTAGTATTTGTTGTCGAGCAGCGTGTAGATCGGACGCAGCGCGTTATAGAACAGTTCCGGCACCTTGCGGTTGACCATGTAGCAGTAGTACGCCGCGGCCACGCCAGCCACCGCGAGCCAGAAGGGCACGGTCGTCACTGCATGCATGCCCATGGCGGCCGCGCCGTGGAACTCGTGCGCCAGCTCTTCCATGGCCTTGTGGTTCTCGCCCACGAAGATGACGCCCTTGAAGAAGTCGCCGAACAGCATCGGCTGGACGGTCAGGTAGCCGATGATCACCGACGGGATCGCCAGCAGCACCAGCGGCAGGGTCACGACCCACGGCGACTCGTGCGGCTTGTCGCCCGGGTGCAGGCCGTGGTGGTGTTCGCCCTCGTGGTCTTCTTCTTCATTGTGCGCATCCGAGTCGTGGCCGTGGCTCACGTGGTGGTGCTTCTCGTTCCACTGCTCCTTGCCATGGAAGACCAGGAAATACATGCGGAACGAGTAGAAAGCAGTGATGAACACGCCAGCCATGACGGCGAAGTAGGCGAAGCCCGAACCCGGGATCTCCGAAGCGGCGACCGCCTCGATGATCGAGTCCTTCGAGTAGAAGCCCGAGAAGAACGGGGTGGCGATCAGGGCCAGCGAACCGATCAGCGAGGTGATCCAGGTGATCGGCATGTACTTGCGCAGGCCGCCCATGTTGCGCATGTCCTGGTCGTGGTGCATGCCGATGATGACCGAACCGGCACCAAGGAACAGCAGCGCCTTGAAGAATGCGTGGGTCATCAGGTGGAACACGGCCACGTTGTAGGCCGAAGCGCCCAGCGCCACGGTCATGTAGCCCAGCTGCGACAGGGTCGAGTAAGCGACCACGCGCTTGATGTCGTTCTGGATGATGCCCAGGAAACCCATGAACAGCGCGGTGATGGCGCCGATGACGATCACGAACGACAGGGCCGTATCGGACAGCTCGAACAGCGGCGACATGCGCGACACCATGAAAATGCCGGCGGTAACCATGGTCGCGGCGTGGATCAGCGCCGAGATCGGGGTCGGGCCTTCCATCGAGTCCGGCAGCCACACGTGCAGCGGGAACTGGGCCGATTTACCCATCGCGCCGATAAACAGGCAAATGCAGGCGGCGGTGAGCAGCGGCCAGCCGATGCCCGGCACCGTCAGCGTTGCCAGCTGCTCGCGCTGGGCGAACACGTCCTGGTAGTTCATCGAGCCGGCAAACGCCAGCAACAGGCCGATGCCGAGGATGAAGCCGAAGTCGCCGACGCGGTTCACCAGGAACGCCTTCATGTTCGCGAAGATCGCGGTCGGGCGGGTGTACCAGAAGCCGATCAGCAGGTAAGAGACCAGGCCCACTGCTTCCCAGCCGAAGAACAGCTGCAGGAAGTTGTTGGACATGACCAGCATCAGCATCGAGAACGTGAACAGCGAGATGTACGAGAAGAAGCGGTTGTAGCCTTCGTCGTCGGCCATGTAGCCGATCGTGTAGATGTGCACGCACAGCGACACGAAGGTGACCACGCACATCATCATCGCGGACAGCGCGTCGATCTGGAAGCCGACCGTCATCTTCATGCCGGCCACCGTCATCCAGGTGTAGATGTCGCCATTGAACGAGGCGCCGTTCATCACCGCCATCAGGGTCTGCACCGAGATGATCAGCGCGATCAGCACGCCCAGGATGGTCGCGCTGTGCGAAACCTTGCGTCCGACTACGTTACCAAGGAACTTGGTACCGAGCAGGCCTGCGATCGCGGAGCCTGCGAGCGGCGCCAGCGGGACAGCCAGGAGCAGGTTAGCGTCGAGAGAATTACCCACCATTGTTGAACCTTTTATTTAATCGAGGATGAGTTATCAATAACCGCTTAGCCCTTCAGGCTGTCGAGGTCTTCCACGTTGATCGTGTCCAGGTTGCGGAACAGGACCACCAGGATCGCCAGGCCAATGGCCGATTCGGCCGCCGCCACGGTGAGGATGAAGAACACGAAGATCTGCCCTGCCGCGTCGCCCAGGTAATGCGAGAAGGCGACGAAGTTCAGGTTCACGGCCAGGAGCATCAGCTCGATGGCCATCAGCAGGATGATGACGTTCTTACGGTTCAGGAAAATGCCGACGATCGAGATCGCGAACAGGATCGCGCCCAGGACCAGGTAGTGTGCGAGCGAGAGCGTCATTTTGCAGCCTCCTTGTTTGCTTCTGCAGGAGCGGCAGGCGCCTCTTTCACCGCTTGCATCTTCACGATCTTCAGGCGGTCGTTGCGCTTGACGCGCACGGCCAGGCCCGGGTCGATCGCCTTGGTGTCCTTGCGCTTACGCAGGGTCAGGGCGACTGCGGCGATGATCGCCACCAGCAGGATCGCAGCGGCGATCTCGAAACCGTAGATGTACTGGGTATAGATCAGCATGCCCAGTTCCTTGGTGCCGCCGATGTTGCCGGCGTTGGCCGCAGCGTTCTCGTTCACGCCGAGGAAGCCGCGCCACAGCACCGCACCCATCTCCAGCACGATCAGGGCGCCGATGCCGCTGGCTAACGGCAAGTAGCCCCAGAAGCCTTCGCGCATCCGGTCGATGTTAATGTCGAGCATCATCACGACGAACAGGAACAGCACCATCACGGCGCCGACGTACACGAGCACCAGCACGATCGCCAGGAACTCGGCCTTGAGCAGCATCCAGATACCGGCCGCGTTGAAGAACGCGAGCACCAGGAACAGCGCGGCGTGCACCGGGTTCCGGGCGGTAATGACGCGCAGTGCGGCCAAGGTCATGATGACCGCGAACGCGTAGAACAGAAAAGTTTTGAATTCCATGTCTAACCCAGGACCTTGTTATTAGCGATACGGCGCGTCGGCTTCGCGGTTGGCGGCGATGTCGGCCTCGTAGCGGTCACCGACGGCCAGCAGCATCTCTTTGGTGTAGTAGAGATCGCCGCGTTTTTCGCCGTGGTATTCGAGCACGTGGGTCTCGACGATCGAGTCGACCGGGCAGGACTCTTCGCAGAAGCCGCAGAAGATGCACTTGGTCAGGTCGATGTCGTAGCGCGTGGTGCGGCGGGTGCCGTCCTCGCGCTGTGCCGACTCGATCGTGATGGCCATGGCCGGGCACACCGCCTCGCACAGTTTGCAGGCGATGCAGCGCTCTTCGCCGTTCGGATAACGGCGCAGCGCGTGCAGGCCGCGGAAGCGCGGCGACATCGGGGTCTTCTCTTCCGGGTACTGCACCGTGATCTTGCGCGAGAACGCGTAGCGTCCGGTCAGGGCCAGCCCCTTGAAGAGTTCGGTCAGCATGAAGCTGCCGAAGAAGTCTTTTAAACGATCCATGATGTAATGCGCTTCCTTACTTCCAAATGTTCCACGGGGTCTGCATCACGGCAGCGACCAGGACCAGCCACACCAGCGTCAGCGGGATGAACACTTTCCAGCCCAGGCGCATGATCTGGTCATAGCGGTAACGCGGGAAGGTGCCGCGCACCCAGATGAACAGGGATACGAACATGAAGGTCTTGGCGAACAGCCAGAAGAAGCCGCCGAAGCCGCCGCCGAACTCCAGGAACGAGAACGGAGCCGACCAGCCACCCAGGAACATGATCGATGCCAGCGCGCCGACCAGGATCATGTTGCCGTACTCGGCCAGCATGAACATCGCGTACGACATGCCCGAGTACTCGACCATGTGGCCGGCCACGATTTCCGACTCGCCTTCCACCACGTCGAACGGGTGGCGGTTGCACTCGGCAAGACCGGAGGTGATGTAGATCACGAACAGCGGCAAGAGCGGCAGCCAGTTCCAGGACAGGATGTTCAGGCCGTGGCTGGCCATCATGCCGCGGGTCTGGCCGGCGACGATGTCCGAGAAGTTCAGCGAGCCCGAAACCATCAGGATCACGACCATCACGAAGCCCATCGGGATCTCGTACGAAATCATCTGGGCCGAGGCGCGCATCGCGCCCATGAACGAGTACTTCGAGTTCGACGACCAGCCGGCGATGATGATGCCGTACACCTCCATCGAGGTGATCGCCAGCAGCAGGAGCAGGCCGGCGTTGACGTCGGCCAAGGCAGCCTGCGGGCCGAACGGCACCACCACCCAGGCGGCCAGTGCCGGCATGATGGTCATGATCGGGCCGATCACGAACAGCGCGCTGCTGGCCTTGGTCGGGATCACGATTTCCTTGAACAGCAGCTTGACCGCGTCGGCGATCGGCTGCAGCAGGCCGGCCGGGCCCACGCGGTTCGGGCCGACACGGATCTGGATCCAGCCGATCAGCTTGCGTTCCCACAGGGTCAGGTAAGCGACCAGGCCCATCAGCGGCAGCAGCACCACCACGATCTTGATCAGGGTCCAGACCAGCGGCCACACACCACCAAGGGTGGCGGCGCCGGTGGCGTTCAGAGTATCAATAAAACCGGGCGTTGCCATTACTTGCCCTCCCCTGCTTTCTCAACATTGATGGTGCCGAACATCGCGCCCAGGCTGGCCACGGCCGGATGGCCGGCAGCCACGCGCACGGCGTTCGCCGGCAGCGTCGGGTCCACGTTCGCCACCAGGATGGCCGAGCCATTGCCCTGGGTGACCTTGACGCTGTCGCCCGCTTTCACGCCCAGCTGCTCGGCCAGGGCCTTCGGCAGGCTGACCAGCGGCGCGTTGGCGTCGGCGGTGCGCTGCAGCGGCTCGGAACGGCGCACGATGGCGTCGGTGTAGTAGATCGGCACGTTGGTCACGCGCTCGAGCGAACCGGCATTGCCGTAGGTGGCAGCAACGGCCGGCACCTTGGCGATGTTGTTCAGCTTCGCGGACACGTCGAACACGCCCTTGCCCAGCACGTCGTCGCGCACCTGCTCCGAAGTCTCGAAGTCGAAGCCCGGCAGCGACAGCAGGTTGCCCAGCACGCGCAGCACCTTCCAGGCCGGACGGGTCTCGCCCAGCGGACGCACGGTGCCGTTGAAGCTCTGTGCGCGGGCCTCGGCGTTCACGAACGTGCCCGAGGTTTCGCTGAACGGCGACACCGGCAGCAGCACGTCGGCGTAGTCCAGGCCGTGCTTGAACGGCGACATCACGACGACCATTTCGGCGGCACCCAGCGCGGCACGGGCTTGCTGCGGGTTGGCGCAGTCCAGCTCCGGCTCGGCGTGCAACACGACGAAGGCTTTCTTCGGCGATGCAAAGGCCGATTCCGGCTTGGCCACGGCGCCGGCCAGGTAGCCGCCGACGCTGTTGGCAGCGTCCAGCAGGTAACCGAACTTGGCGCCGGTTTGCTCGGCGATCCATTGTGCGGCCACGTGCAGCTTGCTTGCCTGCGGGTGCTGCGCGGCAGCGTTACCCAGCAGGATGGCGCCCGGCAGTTCTGCACCGGTCTCGACCAGGGTGGCGGCAATCGCCTTGGCGACGTCGCCGGCCTGGATGGCCTCGAAGCCGGCCGGGGCGGCAACGCCCTTGGCGGCGGCGACGGCCACGACGATCTCGGACAGCGCAGCCAGCCATTCGGACGGCAGCACGGTGATGTTCTTCGCGGTCGGGATCAGGTTCTCTTCGGCGGTGCCGTTGATGATCGTCAGCTTGGCGCCGGCCTTGGCGGCAGCGCGCAGGCGGGTGGCGACCAGCGGGTGGTCCTTGCGCAGGAACGAACCGATCACCAGCACGCGCTTGAGCAGCGAGATGTCGGCAACCGGCATGCCCAGCCAGGGCACCACTTCCTCGTCCAGCGCAAAGTCGCTCTGGCGCAGGCGGAAGTCGATGTTGGCCGAACCCAGGCCGCGCGCGACCTTGGCCAGCAGGTGCAGTTCTTCCAGCGTCGAGCCGCCGGCGGCAACCGCGGCGATGTGCTCGGCGCCGTGCTCGTGGCGGATGTTACGCAGGCCGTGGGCCACGTATTCCAGCGCGGTCTGCCAGTCGGTGTCGATCCACTGGCCGTCCTGCTTGATCATCGGGTTGGTCAGGCGGTCGGCATTGTCCAGCGCCTCGTACGAGAAGCGGTCGCGGTCCGACAGCCAGCATTCGTTGATCGCCTCGTTCTCCAGCGGGAGCACGCGCATCACCTTGCCGCCCTTGACCTGGACGATCAGGTTCGAGCCGAGCGAATCGTGCGGCGACACCGACTTGCGGCGCGACAGTTCCCACGGACGTGCCGAGTAGCGGAACGGCTTGGAGGTCAGCGCGCCCACCGGGCACAGGTCGATCATATTGCCCGACACTTCAGAATCGACGGTCTTGCCGACGAAAGTCGAGATTTCCGAATGCTCGCCGCGGCCCAGCATGCCGAATTCCATCTGGCCTGCCACTTCCTGGCCAAAGCGCACGCAGCGGGTGCACTGGATGCAGCGGCTCATCTCTTCCATCGAGATCAAGGGGCCGGCTTCCTTCGGCGCGACCACGCGCTTTTCTTCCTTGTAGCGCGATTCGCTCTTGCCGTAACCGACGGCCAGGTCTTGCAGCTGGCACTCGCCGCCCTGGTCGCAGATCGGGCAGTCGAGCGGGTGGTTAATCAGCAGGAACTCCATCACCGACTTCTGGGCCTGCACGGCCTTGTCGCTGTGGGTGCGCACGATCATGTTCGGGGTCACCGGGGTGGCGCAAGCTGGCAGCGGCTTGGGCGCCTTCTCCACTTCCACCAGGCACATGCGGCAGTTCGCTGCGATCGACAGTTTCTTGTGATAGCAGAAGTGCGGAATGTAGGTGCCGAGTTTGTTGGCCGCGTCCATCACCATGGAACCTGGCGGGACCTCGACTTTTTTGCCGTCTATTTCAATTTCAACCATTTGATCGTTACCTGACCTGGTTTAGATGTATGCGGGCACCAAGCAGCGCTTGTGCTCGATGTGGTATTCGAATTCGTCGCGGAAATTCTTGATCATGCCTTGCACCGGCATCGCGGCGGCGTCGCCCAGCGCGCAGATGGTGCGGCCCTGGATGTTGCCGGCGATCGAGGCCAAGAGCTCCATGTCTTCCGCGCGGCCCTGGCCGTGCTCGATGCGGTGGACCATGCGGTACAGCCAGCCGGTGCCTTCACGGCACGGGGTGCACTGGCCGCACGATTCCTCGAAGTAGAAGTACGACAGGCGCAGCAGCGAGCGGACCATGCAGCGGGTCTCGTCCATGACGATCACGGCGCCCGAACCGAGCATCGAACCGGCCTTGGCGATCGAGTCGTAGTCCAGGTCGGTGTCCATCATGACGTCGCCGCGGATCACCGGGGCCGACGAACCGCCCGGGATCACCGCCTTGATCTTCTTGCCGCCGCGCATGCCGCCGGCCAGCTCGAGCAGCTTGGCGAACGGAGTGCCCAGCGGGACTTCGTAGTTGCCCGGACGCTCGATGTCGCCCGAGATCGAGAAGATCTTGGTGCCGCCGTTGTTCGGCTTGCCCAGCGCCATGTAGTTCTCGGCGCCCATGTTCAGGATGAAGGGCACGGCCGAGAAGGTCTCGGTGTTGTTGATCGTGGTCGGCTTGCCGTACAGGCCGAACGAGGCCGGGAACGGCGGCTTGAAGCGCGGCTGGCCCTTCTTGCCTTCCAGCGATTCGAGCAGCGCGGTTTCTTCGCCGCAGATGTAGGCGCCGTAGCCGTGGTGCGCGTGCAGCTGGAAGCTGAACTCGCTGCCCATGATCTTGTCGCCCAAAAAGCCGGCGGCGCGCGCCTCTTCCAGCGCCTCTTCAAAGCGCAGGTAGTCCTGGAAGATCTCGCCGTGGATGTAGTTGTAGCCCACGGTGATGCCCATCGCGTAGGCGCCGATGGCCATGCCTTCGATCAGCGCGTGCGGGTTGTAGCGGATGATGTCGCGGTCCTTGAACGTGCCCGGCTCGCCTTCGTCGGTGTTGCAGACGAGGTATTTCTGGCCCGGGAACTGGCGCGGCATGAAGCTCCACTTCAGGCCGGTCGGGAAACCGGCGCCGCCGCGGCCACGCAGGCCCGAGGCCTTCAGGTCGGCAATGATCTGCTCCGGCGCGATCTTCTCTTCCAGGATGCGGCGCAGCGCCGAATAGCCGCCACGCTTGACGTAGTCGGCCAGGTGCCAGTTGTCGCCGTTCAGGTCCTTGAGGATCAGCGGGTTGATGTGACGGTCGTGCAGGCAGGTCATTTCTTCAACTCCTCGAGCATGGCGTCGATCTTTTCGCGGCTCATGTGCGAGCACATGCGGTGGTTGTTCACCAGCATGACCGGCGCGTCGCCGCAGGCGCCCATGCACTCGCCTTCCAGCAGCGTGAACATGCCGTCGGCGGTGGTTTCGCGATAATCGATGCCCAGCTTTTCTTTCAGGTACTCGCCGGCGCGCTCGCCGCCGGACAGGGCGCACGGCAGGTTGGTGCACACGGTGATCTTGTGCTTGCCGACCGGCTTGAGGTTGTACATGTTGTAGAAGGTCGCCACTTCCTGCACGGCGATGGCCGGCATGCCGATGTAGTCGGCGACTTCCTGCATGGTTTCGGGCGACAGCCAGCCCAGTTCGACTTGCGCGTGGGCCAGCGCGGCCATCACGGCGGACTGGCGCTGGTCGGCCGGGTACTTGGCCAGTTCGCGGTCAATCTTTTTATAGCACTGCTCGGATAACATAATCTGGTCTACCTTCTTAGCGAACGTGGGCGTTACCTGTCGATACTGCCGAACACGATGTCCTGGGTGCCGATGATGGTCACGGCGTCGGCGATCATGTGGCCGCGCGCCATTTCGTCAAGGCTCTGCAGGTGGGCGTAGTCCGGGGTACGGATCTTCAGGCGGTACGGCTTGTTGGCGCCGTCGGACACGATGTAGATGCCGAATTCGCCCTTCGGGTGTTCCACCGCCGCGTAGGCCTCGCCGGCCGGCACGTGGAAGCCTTCCGAGAACAGCTTGAAGTGGTGGATGAGCGACTCCATGTTGGTCTTCATGTCCACGCGGCTCGGCGGAGCGACCTTGTGGTTGTCGGTCATCACCGGACCCGGGTTCGCGCGCAGCCAGGCCACGCACTGCTTGATGATGCGGTTGGACTGGCGCAGCTCTTCCACGCGCACCAGGTAGCGGTCGTACGAGTCGCCGTTGGTGCCGACCGGGATGTCGAAGTCCATCTTGTCGTACACGGCGTACGGCTGGGTCTTGCGCAGGTCCCAGGCCACGCCCGAGCCGCGCAGCATGGCGCCGGTGAAGCCCATCGCCTTCGCGTCTTCCGGCGACACCACGCCGATGCCGACGGTACGCTGTTTCCAGATGCGGTTGTCGGTCAGCAGGGTCTCGTATTCGTCCACGTAGCCGTCGAAGCGCTGGGTGAACAGGTCGATGAAGTCCAGCACCGAGCCCTGGCGGGTTTCGTTCAGTTCGTCGATGGCCTTCTGGCTGCGGATGATCGACGGCTTGTGCTTGGGCATCGCGTCCGGCAGGTCGCGGTACACGCCGCCCGGGCGATAGTAGGCCGCGTGCATGCGCGCGCCCGACACTGCCTCGTACACGTCGAACAGGTCTTCGCGGTCACGGAAGCAGTACAGGAACGGGCCCATTGCGCCGATGTCGAGCGCGTGCGCGCCCAGCCACATCAGGTGGTTCAGGATGCGGGTGATCTCGTCGAACATCACGCGGATGTACTGCGCGCGCACCGGCACTTCGATGCCGAGCAGCTTTTCGATGGCCAGCACGTAGCCGTGCTCGTTGCACATCATCGACACGTAGTCCAGGCGATCCATGTACGGGACCGACTGCAGGTAAGTACGCGTTTCCGCCAGCTTCTCGGTACCGCGGTGGAGCAGGCCGATGTGCGGGTCGGCGCGCTGGATCACCTCGCCGTCCAGTTCCAGCACGAGGCGCAGCACGCCGTGCGCTGCCGGGTGCTGCGGACCAAAGTTCAGGGTGTAATTCTTAAGCTCAGCCATTATTTGATCCCGTAGTTTTCTTCGCGGATCACGCGCGGAATGTTTTCACGCGGCTCGATCGTCACGGGTTGGTAGATCACGCGCTTCTGCTCGGGGTCGTAGCGCATTTCGACGTAGCCCGAAATCGGGAAGTCCTTGCGGAACGGGTGGCCGATGAAGCCGTAGTCGGTGAGGATGCGGCGCAGGTCGCCGTGGCCCTCGAACATGATGCCGTACAGGTCGAACGCTTCGCGCTCGTACCAGTTGGCGGCACGCCAGATGCCGGTGACGGTCGGGATCACGGGCATGTCGTCGTCGGGCGCGAACACGCGCACGCGCACGCGCCAGTTGTGCTCGATCGACAGCAGGTGCGACACGGCCGCAAAGCGCAGGCCATCCCAGGTGCCGTCGCCGTACTGCGAGTAGTCCACGCCGCACAGGTCGATCAGCTCTTCGAAACGCAAGGCAGGATCGTCGCGCAGGGTCTGCATCGCGGCCAGGTAGTCGGCGGCCTTGACTACCACCGTCACTTCGCCCAGCGCCACCGTGATGGAAGCGCCATCGCCCAGCGCATTTTTCAGGGCGAGTTCAAGGGTCTCGAGTTTTGTCGTCATGGTGAAAACCGGAATATTTAGCGCGCGATGGTGTTGGTGCGCTTGATCTTGTTCTGCAGCTGGATGATGCCGTACAGCAGCGCTTCAGCGGTCGGCGGGCAGCCCGGGACATAGATATCGACCGGCACGATGCGATCGCAGCCACGCACCACCGAGTAGGAGTAGTGGTAGTAGCCGCCGCCGTTGGCGCAGGAGCCCATCGAGATGACCCAGCGCGGCTCGGCCATCTGGTCGTACACCTTGCGCAGTGCCGGCGCCATCTTGTTGCACAGGGTACCGGCCACGATCATCACGTCCGACTGGCGCGGCGACGGGCGGAACACGACCCCGAAACGGTCCATGTCGTAGCGGGCGGCGCCCACGTGCATCATTTCGACCGCGCAGCAAGCCAGGCCGAAAGTCATCGGGAACATCGATCCCGTACGCGCCCAGTTGATCAGCTTGTCAGCTGTGGTGGTAATAAAACCTTCGTTTAAAACGCCTTCAATTGCCATGGCTTATTCCCAATCAAGGGCACCTTTCTTCCAGATGTACCAGAAACCGACCACGAACTCGGCGATGAAGACCATCATCGTCACGAAGGCCGGCCACCCCAGGTCACGCATCGCAACGCCCCACGGGAAGAAGAATGCCGTTTCCAGATCAAACAAAATAAACAGGATCGCCACCAGGTAGTAGCGCACGTCGAACTTCATGCGGGCGTCCTCGAAAGCCTCGAAGCCGCATTCGTACGGGGAGAGCTTGGCCGAGTCCGGACGGAACGGCCCGAGCAGGCGGCCGAGCACCTGCGGGGCGATGCCGACACCGGCACCGACAAGGATGAAGAGAAGAACGGGGAAGTAATTTTCGAGGTTCACTGTGAAGCCTGTTTGAACGATCGGTTAATGAAACTGCCGCATTGACTGCAGCGCCGTATCGCGCAACCCTGGCTAAGTGCCCTACACCAGGATCGTACGACTGATCCTCGTAAAAAAGCCAGCTTAGGCAGAGCTGAAGCTCATGCGCCTTTGCTGGCTTCTGATATTCCTGGTGCCGACGGCGAGACTCGAACTCGCACAGCTTTCGCCACTACCCCCTCAAGATAGCGTGTCTACCAATTTCACCACGTCGGCTAAGAGACTGCTATTTTACCCTGCCTTAGCACCTTTTTTCAATGCACAAATTGCGTTGACACAAGGAAAAATGCACAGTTTCTCAATATTTCTTATCTTTACAGAAGCCTGATTACTTCGGAATCTGGTTGGCCGGCGCCGGGGCGGAAGTGGCCGGCGCGGCCGGTGCCTGCACCGGTGCTGCGTTGCCTGCGTTGTTGGCCGGAGCGGTCGTTGCCGGGGCATTGGTCGAGGGCACGGTCACGCGGCCCATCACGCCCACGTCGGTGCCGGCAGCCGGGCGCTTGTTGCCCACGTAGGCCAGGCCCAGGGTGCAGGCGAAGAAGATGACGGCGGCGATCGCGGTGGACTTCGACAGGAAGTTCGACGAGCCGCTGGCGCCGAACAGGCTGCCCGAGGCGCCCGAACCGAAGGCCGCGCCCATGTCCGCGCCCTTACCGTGCTGCATCAACACCAGGCCGACGATGGCCAGGGCCGACAGGACCTGCAGGACAATGATCAGATTGAACAAGGTGCTCATTACAATTCCATTCCAAGTTTAACGGGGTTTCAGATTATTTTCAGGAGGCCTTGCAGGGTCAGGCCGCGTTGATGATGGCAAGGAATTCGGCAGCCTTGAGCGAGGCGCCACCGATCAGGCCGCCATCGATGTCCGGCTGGGCCATCAGTTCGGCCGCATTGTCCGGCTTCATGCTGCCGCCGTACAGGATGTGCAGTTGCTGCGCCGCTTCCTTGCCGACACGGACCTTCAGCTGGGCACGCAGCTGCGCGTGCACTTCCTGGGCCATGGCCGGGGTGGCGGTCTTGCCGGTGCCGATCGCCCACACCGGTTCGTAGGCGACCACGATCTTGGTCACCTCTTCCGGGCTCAGGGTCTCGAGCACGGTGCCCAGCTGCTCGCCGACGACGGCGGCGGTCTGGTTGGCCTCGCGCTGGGCCAGCGTTTCGCCGACGCAGACGATCGGGGTCAGGCCCGCGTCGAGCGCGGCCTTGGCTTTGCGCGCCACCAGCTCGTTGCCCTCGCCATGGTAGGCGCGGCGCTCGGAGTGGCCGACGATGACGTAGCGGCATGCAAAGTCGGCCAGCATGGCCGCTGCCACTTCGCCCGTGTAGGCGCCGCTCGCGTGCACGGACACATCCTGGGCGCCCCAGGCGACCGGGGTACCGGCCAGCAGTTCCTGGCACTGTGCCAGATAAGGCGCCGGTGCGCACACTGCGCACGCGGCTTTTGCTTTTGCACCGCCGAGCCCCGCCACAATGCCGGACAGCAGCGTTGCGTTCGCAGCGCGGCTGCCGTTCATCTTCCAGTTACCTACGACCAGTTTGGGACGCATAGAACCCCGCAGTCAAATAACCCGCTATTCTAGCGGTCGTGGATGTCACGGTCAAACAAGGACTGGCGCGGCCGGCCCTGGAACCACACTTTCTGTCCCGTCATCCCGGCGCAAGCCGGGATCCATGCTGACGATCCGAAGTAGCGCACTGTGCATGGGTCCCGGCTTGCGCCGGGACGACGGTGTCTCAAATCACCTGCAGCACGATCTTGCCCACGTGGGTGCTGGACTCCATCAGCGCCTGCGCCTGCGCCGCCTCGGCCAGCGGGAAGGTCTTGTAGATCACCGGCTTGATCTTGCCCGCCTCGATCAGGGGCCAGACCCGCTCGCGCAGGCGCTGCGCGATCTGTGCCTTGAATGCGACGGGACGCGGGCGCAGGGTCGAGCCGCTGATCGACAGCCGGCGGCGCAGCACCTGTCCCAGGTCCACCTGCGCCTTGGCTCCGCCCAAGAGCGCGATCAGCGCAATGCGGCCGTCGTCGGCCAGGCAGTCGATCTCGCGCGCCACGTAGGGCCCGGCCACCATGTCGAGCACCACGTCCACGCCGCGCCCGCCGGTGAGCTCCTTGGTCACGGCCACGAAATCCTCGGTCTTGTAGTTGATGCCGCGTTCGGCGCCAAGCGCCTCGCAGGCGCGGCACTTTTCGTCGGTGCCTGCGGTGGCGAACACGCGGTGGCCCAGCGCGGTGGCGACCTGGATCGCGGTCACGCCAATGCCGGAGGTACCGCCTTGCACCAGCAGCGTCTCGCCCTCGGCCAGCGCGGAGCGGTCGAACACGTTGCTCCAGACCGTGAAAAAGGTTTCCGGCAGCGAGGCCGCCTGCACGGGCGAGAGGCCCGCCGGCACCGGCAGGCATTGGGCCAGCGGCGCCGCGCAGTATTCGGCATAGCCGCCGCCCTGCACCAGCGCGCACACCATGTCGCCCTTCTGGAAGGAGCTGCCCGCCAGGTCGCCATCGACGATTTCGCCCGCCACTTCCAGACCCGGCAGGTCGGACGCACCCGGCGGCACCGGGTAGTGGCCCAGGCGCTGCAGCACGTCGGGGCGGTTGATGCCGGCCGCGTGCACCTTGATCAGCACTTCGCCGGCCTTGAGCTGCGGCAGCGGACGCTCGCACAGTTGCAGCACCTCGGGCTTGCCCGGCTGCGTAATTTCGATCGCGCGCATGTGTCCCCCTTGTTACGAAAAACACAATTATACGCCAAGCGCGCTGTTCTTCCGCGTTGCTTCCAAGCGAAAGAACGTGCTGAATTTGTACTCTCCCGCAAACAAATTCTTCAGTGAACTGGATTTTTGAGGGAGGTTCGATCAAGCGCAAGAAACCCCGCGATCATGTCTTGCCCGCATGGTCGAGCCTGCCTAGATTGGTCACGCGATCCATGCAACGTGCATGTGGCCACCACGCCAGCTCGAGCAGAGGAGCAAGCATGATGCGGCAATCCCCCGTTTTCCACGCCCTGGTACTGGCAGGCGCCTTGCTGGCCAGCGCCATCGCCTTCCAGCCGGCGGCGCACGCGCAGCAACGGCAACTGGAGCACTGGACCGCCACCTGGGGTTCCAGCCCCGCCGGCCCGCCGCAGCCGTCCAGCACGCAGACTTTCGCCGACCAAACGCTGCGCCTCGTGGTCCACGCCAGCATCGGCGGCAACCGGGTACGCATCCGCCTTTCCAATGAAATGGGCAGCACCGCATTGCGTGTCGGCCAGGCCGACATCGCGGTGCGGGCGTCGGTAGCGAGCATCGTGCCCGGCACCGACCGGCCGCTCACCTTCGGCGGCGCCCCGTCGATCACGATCCCCCCGGGTGCGGCCGCGCTGTCCGACCCGGTGGAGCTGAACGTGGCGCCGCTGTCGGACCTGGCCGTCAGCATCTACCTGCCTGGTACA
Source organism: Massilia agilis (assembly GCF_024756255.1). Classification (GTDB taxonomy): domain Bacteria; phylum Pseudomonadota; class Gammaproteobacteria; order Burkholderiales; family Burkholderiaceae_D; genus Telluria; species Telluria agilis. The sequence continues at coordinate 774,321 of NZ_JANUHB010000001.1, forward strand.
GCCCGGGCCACCACCACGCACGACACGACCCAGAGCAGCTACGTGTCCACGCAAGGGAACTTCGCCGGCGCGACCACGATGCCGGTCGCCCTCACCATCGCGTCGTGGCCATTCCTGACCGAGGTGGACCTGGACAGCGCAGGTGCGGCGATCGTCACGCTGGGCGACTCGATCACCAATGGCGCGCGCACCACGCCCGACTCCAACAGCCGCTGGCCCGACTGGCTGGCCCGCCGCCTGCAGACGGTGCGCGACCCCATACCCGGGATCGACGGTCGCCTCTCCGTGGTCAATCGCGGCATCAGCGGCAACCGCTTGCTGTCCAACGCGCCGGAGTTCGACCGCGACGTGCTGGCCACGGCCGGGGTGCGCTACATGACGGTGCTGATGGGCATCGAGGACATCGGCAGCAGCCCGGCGAACGCGCCGGTCAGCCAGAACGCCCTCATTGCCGGCTACCGGCAGCTGATCGCGCGGGCCCACGAAAAGGGTATCGCCGTCTATGGCGCGACGCTCCCGCCGTTCGAAGGCTCGGCGCTGTATTCGCCGGCCAGGGAGCAGGTGCGCCAGCAGATCAACACATGGATCCGCGCGACCGACGAATTCGACGGCGTGATCGACTTTGACCAGGTCCTGCGCGATCCGGCACATGGCGCGCGCCTCCTGCCGGCGTACGACAGCGGCGACCACCTGAACCCGAACGACCTGGGAAGCCGGGCGATGGGCAATGCGGTGCCGTTGACACTGTTTGGGTCGATCGCGGTCCAAGCACGTACGGGTAGCACGACCGGAAAATAAGACACCAGTGAATACAGCTTCCAACCGGAGGATATATGTGGCACCTTACCCAGAAACGCTTCGCTCCTTCGCGCGCCATGTTGGCGTTGGCCTTGCTGTTGGCCGGGCTGGCCGACGCACAAACGACACTTTCGCAGCCCGCAGTGGGCGCGTCCGACATGCAGGCGGCGTCCATGCCTCCGGCGCCGTTCTACACCGTCGTCAACCTTGGTGAAGGCTTCGTGCAACGCACCGCCATCAACCGCTATGGGCAAGTGGCCTATTCCATCGACCGCTCCGGCTACTTCTACGACGGGTCGCGGATCTTCAAGATCCCCGGCATCGCGGGCGCAAGCCTCTCCCTCGCGGACAATCTCAACGACAAGGGACAGGTCGTGGGCGGCGCCGGGGTCGATAACACCGACGATATCCACCCGTTTGTATGGAGCAAGAGAACCGGCATCCGCGACCTGCGCCCGCTCGACAACGCCGCGGTCGCCGAGGCAAGGGACATCAACAACCACGGCATTGCGGTGGGCTATTCGTGGCGCAACCGGAACTCGGGCGTGCCGATCGCGACCCTGTGGAGGGGACCGGGCCACAGGTTCGAGCTGGGAGCGCCCGGCCCGGGCCTGTCGTTCGCGGTGGCGATCAACGATGCCGGGCTGGTGGCGGGCAACTTCGAGGTCGCGCCTGGCACCTCCCACGCATTCGCCTGGACGCGCGCGACCGGCTTCATCGATATCGGAACACTCCCCGGCGGTACCGGGTCTGACGCGCGCGCGGTCGACGAATTCGGCGAGATCGCAGGCAACTCGGGCACGGCGAGCGGCAATGACCACGCCTACCTGTGGACGCGCGCGACCGGCATCCGCGATCTCGGTACCGCCGGCGGGGACAGGTCGCTTGTGCTGGGCATGAGCAGCCTGGGGCGAATCGCGGGCGAGATCTTCACGAGCGGCGGGGAGCACGCCATGACCTGGACGCATGCGACCGGCATGAAGGACATCGGCACCCTGCCCGGCGGCGTCAACGCGCGTGCCTGGGCTGCCAACAACTACGGCCAGGTGGTGGGCGATTCCAACTTGAGCAGCCAGGCACAAGCGCCTTTGCACGCGTTCATCTGGACCGCGGCGACCGGCATGATCGACCTGAACACGCGCGTGCGGCACCTGCCCAACGGGATGCTGCTGCAGTCGGCCAGGGCCATCTCGGACAACGGGTCGATCGTCGTCCTGACCAACACCGGGCTGGTGCTGCTCAAGCCGGGCCGCTGCGGCTGCGGCGCGGCGGTCGGGCCGATCACGGCTCCCGACAGCGTGGCCGCCGGCACGCCGTATTTCGTCTCGACCCACCTGGTGGACGATGACGCGGCCGCGGTGCACAGCGTCAGCTGGTCGTGGGGCGATGGCAGCAGCGAGCCGGCCAGCCGGGCGATCGAACGCGGTGGCGAGGGCATCGTGAACGCCAGCCACGTGTACAGCACACCGGGCACCTACCAGGTGACGGCCCGCGTCACCGACGACGCGGGTCACACCACCACGGTGACCCGCAAGGTGGTCGTGAAAGGCCCGGCCTGAAGCTGAACCGCAGCACCGAATGCCACGTTGAAGTTGAGACCGCCGTCCCGGCGAACGCCGGGACCCATGCTGAGTTTGCCGAAGTGCGGGCCGTGCGGTAGCGGCAGGCTCAGCATGGATCCCGGCCTTCGCCGGGATGACGTTGGCCTGCGCTGGAACCATGGGCTGAAGTCAACACTTAACGCAAGTGGCGCCCCCAAAAAAACGCCAGCATCGCGCTGGCGTATTTTTGTTAGCGAGTCGCTCAATTCCCGCCGGTCTTCGACTGCGTCGGCAGCGGCGTGCCCGGCTTCCAGCTGCGCGACAAGGCCTGGGCCTCCTCGACCTGCTCCTGGCTCATCACCCTTGCCACCGAGGCGCGCTGGTTGGCCGAATTGGCGTGGCCGTTGGCCGCGGCCAGGTTCCACAGCATGTAGGCGATCACCACGTCCTGCGGCATGCCGGCCACGTGGTAGCGGTACATCAGCGCCAGCGCATACAGCGCTTCCGGGTGGCCCTGCTCGGCCGCCTTGCGGAACCAGTACACCGCCTGCTTCTGGTCCTGTGGCACCGCATTGCCCTTGTAGTACATGGCGCCGATCACGTACTGCGCATCGGCCTTGCCCTGCACTGCCGCCTTCTGGTGCCAGGCGAACGCCTGCTTGTAGTCCTGCGGCACGCCGCGCCCCATGTAATACATCAAGCCCAGCAGGTGCTGGGCGTCGGCGTTGCCGGCCTTGGCCAGTGGCGTGATTTCCTTGAGCGCCAGCGCGTAGTTGTTCGCGTTGTACGCGTTCGCCCCTTCCGTGAAGCCCGCGTGCGCCGTGGCATGCAGGCCTAGTGCGAATGTGATCGCAACGAATAGTTTTTTCATGTCTCGTTCTGGATACGGGTTCCTGCCCTCGCCTTTGCGGCGTCCTTGATCGTCCTACTTCCAGCTGACCTTGCCGAGGCCGTCGATCGACACCTTGTGGTTCAGCGGCTTGCCGTACACCGTGACCGATCCCATGCCCGACAGCGACAGGTTGGCGTTCTGGCGCGCGGTGATCGATGCATTCCCCAGGCCCGACACGTCGATGGTCACGTTGTCGGCCGTGAACTGCTGGGCATTCAGGCCGCCCAGCCCGCCAAGGTCGGCCTTGAGCCACTTGCTGCGCCCCAGCAGCGTGATGCCGCCGGCGCCGCGCAGGTTCAGCTCGACCCCGTCCGCATTCAGGCCGGAGATCATCATGCTGCCCAGGCCGCCAAGGTTGGCCGTCAGGCGCTTGACATTGCAGTTCACGTTCATCGAGCCGGCGCCGTCCAGGGTCAGGTCCAGCTCGTCGCCGGAAAAGCCGCTCACGATGGTCGTGCCCAGGCTTTCGGACCAGACTTCGCGCAGCTGCGGCAGGGTCAGTTCGACGCGCAGGCCGGCCATCTCGCGCGAGATGAAGCGCTCGGACAGCTTGTTGCTGCGCACCTCGGTGTCGATGCTGAGCGTGTCGCCGTTTTGCACGGTACTGGTGCGCTCCAGCCAGCGCGGATCACCACGCACCGTGAGCGAGGCAGGCGAACCCTGGCGGATGTGCAGGTCAACCAGCCCGTCGGTCTTGACCCGCACCACGCGCGCGTCGATCGGGCGGTTCTCGCTGGCCACGTCAGGCGGCGCCGCGAACACGGCCCCGGCAAAGGTACACAAGGTGGCCAGCACCAGGCCGAACTTGAAAAACTTGTTCACGCGATTCTCCGTCATGCAATTGTCCGTCGGGCAGGTCCAGGACCGGCGCCGGCTTCACTACCAGTTACCGAAAAAGCTTACCAGATGATCATTCCTTCTGTGCAATTTCGATGCTGGGCCGATGATCGAACTATAAATTGCGGTCCCGTCCGGAAACGGCAGAATGCGACAGGCTGCAAAAATGCGGGGCTGGGCGACCGAATCGCGGGACTGGACCCGCCCGGCCGCGAAAAAAGATTACTTCCTGACATGCCTGTGCGTTAAGATCGCTGCGGGGTGGCCGCAGCGCCGCCCGAACCACAACCAACGTCCAATTTGCAAGGGAATTCCATGCGCAAGCGCCTTCTCCCTGTCCTGCTGGCTGGCCTGACTGTCCCGATGTTCGCGCTCGCCGCGTCGGCCGACCAGTGGACCCTGCCCGTCCAGACCAAGAAACTCGACAACGGCCTGACGGTCGTGGTCTCGGAAGACCACAGCTCGCCGACGGTCGGCATCTCGGTGGTGTACCACGTCGGCATGCGCCTCGAGCCGAGGAACCGCACCGGCTTTGCCCACCTGTTCGAGCACCTGATGTTCCAGGGCACCCCGAACGCACCCAAGGGCGTGTTCGACAAGACCATCACCGGTGGCGGCGGCCGCAACAACGGCTCGACCCGCCCCGACTTCACCAACTACATCGAGACCGCGCCCGTCTCGGCCATCGAGCCGCTGCTGTGGCTGGAGGCCGACCGCATGAAGACGCTCGACTTCAACGCGGCGACGCTGAAGAACCAGCAGGACGTGGTCAAGGAAGAGATTCGCGTGAACGTGAAGAACCAGCCGTACGGCGGCTTCTACTGGCTCGACATCTCGCAGCAGGCGTTCCAGAAGTGGGAGAACAACCACGACGGCTACGGCAGCTTCGAAGACCTGGAAGGCGCCACGCTGGACGACGTGCGCGGCTTTCACCGCGATTACTACGGCCCGAACAACGCGGTGCTGGCGATCGCGGGCGACGTGACCCCGGCCCAGGGCTTCGCGCTGGCGCAGAAGTACTTCGGCGCGATCGCCAAGCGCCCCACCCCGGCCGCCGGCGACTTCAGCGAGCCGCTGGGAACGAAGGAAAAGCGCGTCGAGCAAAGCGACCCGCTGGCCCAGGTGCCGGCGATTGCGGCGGCGTGGAAGGTGCCGGCGCGCGGCAGCCGCGACCAGGCCGCCGTGGCGGTGCTGGCCGAGCTGCTGGCCGGCAGCGACGCCTCGCTGTTCTACCAGGGGCTGGTGAAGGGGCGCGAGATCGCGCTCAACGTCAACACCCTGTTCGGCCTGACCGGCCCGTGGGAATACGACGGCCCCACGCTGATGACCGTGTTCGCGCTCTACAAGCCCGGCAGCAGCGCCGACGCCATGCTGGCCGCCATGGACGAGGAAATCGCCAAAGTCGCCAAGAACGGCGTGGATGACGCCACGCTCAAGCGCGTGAAGACCAGCATGCTCGCGGACTGGAACAACAAGATGGAAAGCTTCATCAACCGCGCCGACACGCTGGCCAAGCTGCAGACCCTGTGGGGCGACGCCAACGTGGCCAACAAGATCCCCGGATGGATCGAAGGCGTGACGTCGGACGACATCAAGCGCGCCGCCGCCGCCTACCTGGTGCCGGCCAACCGTACCGTCATTGACCGCAAGCCCGCCCCGAAAGCGGCGCCGGCCGGCGACAAGAAATGAGGAGCACATCGATGAAAAAACTGATGCTGACACTGGCGATCTCGATGCTGTTCGCGCCCGGCGCGTACGCCGACGCCCCGGCCGCCAAGCCGACCGACATGCCGGCCTACGCCAAGGACAAGCCGCTGCCGGTGCCCCACATCGGCAAGAAGACGCTGGCCAACGGCCTGACCGTGTGGGTGGTGCCGCGTGAAGGGCTGCCGCGGGTGGACTTCGTGCTGGCCGTGCGCGGCGCCGGTTTCGCCGCCGACGACAAGGACCATCCGGGCTTTGCCAACCTGATGGCAGGCCTGCTCAACGAAGGCTCGGCCAAGCGCGACTCGCGCGCGATCGCCGAGGCCGCCCAAGGCATGGGCGGCTCGGTCGCCGCCAGCGCCGCTGTGGATGGCATCGTGGTGTCGGCCAACGCCCTGGCCTCGCACGCGGCCGAGATGGCCGCGCTGCTGGCCGAGGTGGCGCGCGTGCCGGCGTTCCCGGCCAAAGAGGTCCAACTGGCCAAGGCCAACGCGCTGCAGGCGCTGCGGGTGGCCGAGACCCAGCCGCGCTTCAGGGCCGACCGCGCGCTCAGCGTGGCGATCTACGGCGAGCATCCGTACGGGCACACCGAGCCGACCGTGGAATCGATCAGCACGACCACCGAGCAAATGCTGCGCGCCGAGCACGCCAAGCGCTTCCGCCCGGACCGCGCGCTGCTCGTGATCACCGGCCGCATCAAGGAAGCCGATGCGCTCAAACTGGCGCAGCAGGCATTCGGCGACTGGAAGGTGCAGGGCAAGGCACTGCCGGATACGCCGGCGGCACCAACCGCGGCCAAGCCGGCGCGGGTGCTGCTGGAGCGCCCGGGCAGCGTGCAATCGACGCTGCGCCTGGGTAGCCCCGGCATTGCGGCCACGGCCACCGACCAGGTGCCGCTGCGCCTGGCCAGCACGGTGCTGGGCGGCGGCTTCTCGAGCCGGGTGAACATCAACCTGCGCGAGGAAAAAGGCTACACCTACGGCGCCTCGGCCGGGGCGCGCCTGAACCGCGACGGCGGCAGCATCGTGGGCGGCGCGGACGTGCGCAACGCGGTCACGGGCGCGGCGATCACCGAGTACATGAACGAGTTCAAGCGCATCGGCACCGAGCTGGTGCCGCCGGCGGAACTGGACATGCACAAGCGCTACGTGGCCGGCAGCTACCTGATCAGCAACCAGATGCAGCGCTCGGTCGCGGGCACGCTGGCCGCCAACTGGCTGGTGGGCCTGCCGGCCGAGTTCCTGGGCCAGTACGTGCCGCTGATCCAGAAGGTCACGCCGGAGCAGGTGCGCGACGTGTCGAAGAAGTACTTCGCGCCCGAGAAGCAGTCGATCGTGGTCGTGGGCGACAAGGGCGCGGTGGCCGACCAGCTCAAGGCGTTCGGCGAGTTCACCGTCAGCGAGAAGTAAGCGCCGGTTCGCCGGATGCGAAAACGCCTGCTGCGCGCAGGCGTTTTTTCGTAGGGTGGGCACTTGTGCCCACGCGGCACGCGGCACGTATCACCGCGTGGGCACAAGTGCCCACCCTACCGCCGTTCGCCGCGCAGCGCCGCCTCCAGGTCGTCCAGCTCGGCCGGCTTGACCAGGTGCGCGTCGAAGCCGGCGTCGAGCGCCTTCTTGCGGTCTTCCGGCGAGCCGTAGCCGGTATGCGCCACCAGCCGGATCGCTGCCAGCTCCGGCTCGCGCTTGATCATGCGCGCCAGTTCGTAGCCATCCACGCCCGGCAGGCCAATGTCGAGCACGATGACATCGGGCTTGTGGGCGCGCGCCAGCGCCACGATGTTGTGCGCGTCCTGGGTCGTGATCGCCTCGTGTCCCATTTCGCCGAGCAGAAAGCCCATCATCTCCATCGCGTCCGCATTGTCGTCCACCAGCAGCACGCGCAGCCCGCCCGCGCGGCCCGGCACCCTGGCCTGCTCGCGGCGCGCCTCGGCCGGCGCGCTTTCCACCCGCAGCACCGGCAGTTCGACGGTGAAGGTGCTGCCCAAACCGATGCCGGGACTGGACGCGGTCAGACGCCCGCCGTGCATCTCGAGCAGGCGCGACACCAGAGACAGCCCGATTCCCAGCCCTTCCGGCGCACGGTCGGGCGGCACCGCCGCCTGCGTGAACATGCCGAAGATGCGCGGCAGGCTGTCCTCGGCAATGCCGATGCCGTTGTCCTGCACCGAGATGCGCACGGTGCCGCTGTCGGTCAGCTTGGCGACCACGCCCAGCCGCCCGCCCTTGGGCGTGAACTTGGCCGCGTTGTGCAGCAGGTTGCCCATCGATTGCGCCAGCCGAACCGGATCGCCGCTCACCCAGATCTGTTCGTCCGGCAGGTGCACCTCGAGCCGGTGCTCGCGCGCCGTGATCAGGGGGCCGGCGGTCTCGATCGCCTGCCCGATCACCGCGCCCAGGTTGACCTCTTCGCGGCGCAGCGCGATTTTGCCTTCGGAGATGCGGGCCACGTCGAGCAGGTCGTCCACCAGGTGTGCCAGGTGGTCCACCTGGCGCGTGATCACCTCCTTGGCGCGCGCCTGGCGCTCGCTGGCGCCGTCCCCGGTCGTGCCCAGCAGCGCGGCGGCATTGCGGATCGGCGAGAGCGGGTTGCGCAGCTCGTGCGCCAGCGTGGCCAGGAATTCGTTCTTGTTGCTGTCGGCGGCGCGCAGCAGCGCCTCCATCTCCTTGCGGTGCGAGATGTCGCTGGTGATGCGCGCGACACGGTACACCTCGTCCTTGGCGTTGCGCACCGGGCGCAGGCGGTCGCGGACCCAGCGCACCGTGCCGTCCGGGAGCAGCAGGCGGTACTCCTCGTCGTACGAAGGCTCGGTCGCCAATGCGGCCCAGCGCGCCGCCAGCTGGGCGCGGTCGTCCGGATGCACGCCTTCGAGCCAGTCGTCGTGGCGCTGCGCCAGCAGCGCGCGGCTGCGTCCCCACAGCGCCTCGTACGCCGGGCTCACGTAGTCGGGCGTGGCGTCGGGCACCGAGAACATCCAGAACACGTCCTCGATGGTGTCGGTCAGCTGGCGAAAGCGCTCCTCGCTGTCGCGCAGCTCGTCCTGGGTCTGGCGCATGCGCAAGAGCGCGTTGACGTTGGCGATCAGTTCGTCCGCCTCGATCGGCGCGGCCAGGTAGTTGTCGGCGCCGCCCTCCAGGCCGCGGATCTTGTCGTCGCGGCCGGTCAGCGCGGCCGAGGTCTGCAGCACCAGCACGCACGCGGTGGCCGGGTCGGCCTTGATGCGGCGGCAGACCTCGAGGCCGTTGATGTCGGGGAGCTTCACGTCCAGCAGCACCAGCGCCGGCTCGTCGCGCGCGACGATGGCCAGCGCATCGGTGCCGTTGGCGGCCTCCACCACCCGGAATCCCGCGCTCTGCAGGATGCGCGTCTTGGCGTAGCGCGCGCCGTCGTTGTCGTCTACGTTGAGGATCAGGGTCGGATTGGCAGTCATGATTCGGTTCCATCGATGCTGGTGGCGGCGGGCGGAAAGTGCCGCGGCAGGATGAGGGTGAAGGTCGATCCCTGTCCCGGCGTGCTTTCGACCTCGACCCGCCCGCCCAGCAGTTCGGCGAGCTTGCGGCACAAGGGCAGGCCCAGGCCGGTGCCCTTGCTCTTGCGCTGCAGCGGGTGCTCGATCTGGCTGAACTCCTCGAAGATCAACTGCAGGTTCTCCTGGCTGATGCCGATGCCGGTGTCGGCCACGGCAAAAGCGATGTCGTCGGTATCCGCAAGCAGGCGCGCGCGCACCGTGACCGCGCCGTGCTCGGTGAACTTGAGCGCGTTCGAGATGAAGTTACGCAGGATCTGCGAAATCTTGCTCTCGTCCGAATCGAACGGCTCCATGATACCCCCGGTGTCGAACACCAGCTCCACGTTGGCGCCATCGACCAGCGGGCGCAGCATGCCCTTAAGCGCGCGGAACATGTTTTCCACCACCACCGGGGCCAGCTGCACTTCGACCTTGCCGGCCTCGATCTTGGCCAGGTCGAGCAGGTCGTTGACCAGCTCGGACAGGTCTTCCGCCGCGCGCGAGATGAACTGCACCTGGCGCTCCTGCTCCACGGTCAGCTCGCCATCCATGCGGTCGAGCAGCAGCTTGGCCAGCGCGCGGATCGACGACAAGGGCGTCCTGAGCTCGTGGCTGGTGTTGGACAGGAAGCGCGACTTCATTTCGTCGGCGCGGCGCAGCCGCTCGGCCTTGTCCTCGATCTCGGCGTACAGCGCAAGGATGCCGCGGTTGGTGTCCTCGAGCTCGCGCGTGAGCGACAAGAGGTCTTCCTGGCGTTCGCGCAGCTCGGCCAGCGTGGCCAGCAGTTCCTGGTTCTGCACCTGCACTTCGAGGTAGGTGTTGGCCACCGGGCTGGCGGCCAGCTGGCGCGTGAGCTCGGCCAGCTGCTGCGCGCCGATCGGCGGCTGCGCCGGCAACAGCTTGCACATGGTGACGCATTTGACCCCGCCTTCCTGCTCCTTTACTTCGCAGGCGTCCATCAGGCGGTGCGCGGTGATGATGGCCAGTTCCGGGGCCGCGGCCATGCCGTCCCCGCTTGCCGCCGGCGCGCGCGCGCCGCTGGCGTTCGGGCACACCTCCACTTCCAGGTGCTGGCGTACCCCGTCAGTGCACAGAGCGAAGTTGGCGCGCCCGCTGGCGCGCTGCTGGCAGGCGCGCGCCACTTCCGACACCGCGGTGGCGATGCGCACCTGGTCCTGCTGCGAGAATCCGAGCAGGCTCGATACCTGGCGCGCGCGCTGGCGCACCAGCACCACGTCCTGTTCGTTCTCCAGTCCCACCACAAGAATACGTTGCGGTTTCATGGCTTCTCCCGCCGGCGCACCGCCAGCACCATGGCGTCGTCGCGGCGCCGGATGAAGTCGCGCATCAGCACTGCGGCCACCAGCGCCGGGTGGCGCGCCACAAGGCCCGGGTAGGCGGCCACGTCCCACTGGGTCTGCACGCCGTCCGAATGCATGATGCACAGCGCGCCCGGTCCGAACGGTACCGAAAACTCCTGCACCTTGCGCATGTTGTGGCCGACGATGCCGTTGTGCGAGACCAGCGCGCGGCGCCCCTTGCCGTCATACACGCAGGCGCTGATGTTGCCGATGCCGGCAAAGCGCAGCTGGTCGTGCGCGCAGTCGATGTGGGCCAGCGCCAGGGCCGCGCCGCGCGTGATGCGCAACGCCTCGTTGGCGCGCGCCATCAGCTCGGCCGGCTCGAGGTCGCGGTTGCGCTCGAGCGCGCCGATGGCGGCCTTGGCGGCTGCCGCCGCTTCCGGCCCGTGGCCCAGGCCATCGGCCGCCAGCAGGGTCGCGCCGCGCTCATGGCAGCCGACGGCCCAGCCGTCGCCGCACTCGTCCTCGCCGGCCATTGGCAGCGCCAGCGCGCCCACCACCACCGGCCGCGGCGCCGGCGCCGTGGCGTCGCGCCATAATCGCATGAAAAACGCGGAGCCCTTGCCCGGTGTGGAATGCACGTCGAACTCATCCGACAGTCGGTTCAGCGCGCCCAGCCCGGTACCGGCGGTGCCGGCGGTGGACACGCCATCGACCAGGCTGCTCGCAAAATCGACGATGCCGGGTCCTTCGTCCACGGCCACCACGTCCACTCCCGGCCCCGCGCCCGACTGGGCCGGGCCAATGTACAGCGTGCCCTGCCCGGCGTGCTTGAGGATGTTGGTGGCCGCCTCGCTGATGATGATGGCGAGCTGGCCGGCGCGCGTTTCGTCAAAGCCGAGCGCATCGGCCAGCTTCTGCCCGATGCGGCGCGCGGCCGAAGCGTCGCTGGCGTGGCTGATGGCCACCGCCTCCTGGTGCGACAAAGAGCTGATCAGCGCTTCCATTTCACGACCGACACCGCGGTGCCTTCTCCCTGTCTGCTGTCGATCTCGAACTCGTCGACCAGGCGGCGCGAGCCGCCCAGGCCCAGGCCCAGCCCGCCGCCGGTGGTGTAGCCGTCGCGTAGCGCCTGCGCGGTGTCCGCGATGCCCGGGCCGCCATCGACGAAGATCAGCCCGATCCCCAGCCGTATGCCATCCGACAGGCTGTCCAGGTGCACCTCGCCACCGCCGCCGTACTTGAGCGTGTTGCGCGCCAGCTCGCTTGCCGCGGTGACCAGCTTGGTCTGGTCCACCAGCGACAGCGCAATGGCCACGGCACGCTCGCGCACCTGCTTGCGCAGGCCGACCACGTCCTCGTCGGTCCAGAGCGGCAAGGTGGTGCGGCCGGTACGCAGCGCACGGTTGCGCTCGAGCAGGACGCTCTCGAACAACGCCGCGTTATGTTGGTCGCTCATCAGAAGGCGTTCTTTCCTAACAGGGCCATGCCTTTCTCGACGTTGAGTGCGGTCTTCACGCCCTGCAGCGTAAGCCCGAGCTCCACCAGCGTGATCGCCACCGCCGGCTGCATGCCGACCACCACCGTCTGGGCGTCGAGCACGCGCGCCATGGCGGCGGTATTGCTGATCATGCGGCCGATGAACGAATCGACCAGGTCGAGTGCCGAAATGTCGATCAGCACGCCCTTGGCGTTGTCGCGCACGATGCGCTCGGCGAGGTCGTCCTGCAGGGTCATCGCCAGGCGGTCATGCATGTCGACCTGGATCGTCACCAGCAGCAGGTCGCCCATGCGCAGGATGGGAATGCGTTCCATATGCCCCTTCTCAAGCCTTGGTGGCCGGGACCACGGCGGTGCCGGTGCGCTCCAGCGCGACCAGGAAGGCGTCGGCCAGCGTGGCCTTGGTGATCACGTCCTCCAGGTTCACGCCCAGGTGCACGATGGTCTGCGCGATCTGCGGGCGGATGCCGCTGATGATGCAGTCGGCGCCCATCAGGCGGGCGGCGGCGATGGTCTTCATCAGGTGCTGCGCCACCAGCGTATCGACCGTCGGCACGCCGGTGATGTCGATGATCGCAATCGCGGCGCCGGTGTCCACGATCTTCTGCAGGATGTTCTCCATCACGACCTGGGTGCGGGCCGAATCGAGCGTGCCGATCAGCGGCAGCGCCAGGATGCCCTGCCACAGCTTGACCACCGGCGTGGACAGCTCGAGCAGCTCCTGCTGCTGGCGCACGATGATCTGGTCGCGCGTCTTCTGGAACACTTCGATGGTGTACAGGCCCAGCTTGTCCAGCAGGCTGCTGATGGTCCACGAGGCCGTGGCCAGCCCCTCCGGGTCTCCCGTGAAGCCGTCGCGCAGGCGCGAGAACAGCGGCTGCTTGAGCGAGAACACGAAGGTCGCCGTGTCGCTCGGGGTCGAGCCGCCCTTGGCGCGGCTGGACGAGATCTCGGCCAGCAGGTCGCGCGCGTCGTCCCACGAGCGGTGCTCGATGTTGTCGAGCACGCCACCGCGGGTGGCGTTTGTGAAGGCGGCAAGGAATTGCTGGCAATGGGCGCGCAGCTGCTCGCGCGAGACCGCATTGGCGCGGCCAGTCAATGCCTCGAGCTGGCCGATCCATTCGGTTCCGATGTCTGCCTGGTGGTCCTGGATCAACTGGCTGATGCGGGCGGCGTAGTCCTGCGTGGTCATCAATCGGTTCCTTCTCTTTGTTTTGGATGGGAAGTTAGCGCAAGCAGCATGTGACGCGGAGTCGCAAAACACTGCTGGCAATTTGTAAAAGCGGCCAACTATACCACCCATTTCTATAAAGCCACGACACAATTGAGCATTTCATATGTGTATTTTAAGAAACAATGTAATTGCCAAATTGTAAGTACACGTAGGACTACTCCTACATACAGATAAGCCGTCGAAATGTTACAGAGATTCGGCCATTCAACAATTGGCAAACTGAGCGCGTAGGGTGGGCAGATCCTGCCCACGCGTTCAACCTGCGCGAGCCTGGCCTGGACGCGGCAGAACCAGGACAAAACGACTACCGCCCGCGCCGCCTCCTGGTCCGCACGCACTACCGCGTGCCCCGAAAAACAGGAGTCCCAGCCGCCCTTGAACAGGACATGCATCCGATTCGCGGGACCGGCCGCATCACTAGACTGAAGCCATCGATCAACCGCCGTCACCCACCGGGAACGATCATGGATGAAGTCCGCGCCTTCTTCGAACTGCTGGCGATGCTGGTCACCGACCCGCGCACCGGCGTGCTGCTGGCCCTGCTGGCGGCGGCCGCTGTCAGCGACTACCGCAGCTACCGCATCCCCAATCTCCTGACCTTCGGCGGCATGGCGTTTGCGCTGGTCTACAACCTGCTGGTGCCGGCCTGGCATGCCCAGTGGACCTGGGGACCGGCCGGCATGCTGCTTGGCCTGGTCGCGATGTTGCCGATGTACGCGATCGGCGTGATGGGCGCGGGCGACGTGAAGCTGATGGCGATGGCCGGCGCCTTCCTCGGCATGGAGGGCACGCTGTATGCCGTGCTGTTCTCGGTTGTCGCCGGCGGCCTTGGCGCCATCGCGGTGTCGCTGCTGCACGGTGCGCTGGGGCGGCTGCTGGCCAACACCGGCACGGTGGTGCGCGGGATGGTGTGGTCGGCGGTTGCGCGCGGCAATCCGGGCGTCTCGCCGGGCGCCGCGCCGTCGGTCGGCAAGCTCCCCTACGGCGTGGCGATCGCGGTGGGCACGGCGAGCTACATCGTGGCCCGTCAGTTCGGGCTCGTCTAAACCTTAGCGAGGCAGCACCATGAAAAACCTCAAGGCACTCGGGCTGATCGTCGCCGCGCTCGTCCTCGGACTGGCCGCCGCGGCCTACGCAACCGGATGGGTTTCGCGCCAGCCTGGCGTGGCGTCCAACAAGGTTGTCGTGGCGGCGGTGGACATCGAGCCCGGCACCAAGATCAATCCCGAAATGCTGTCCACCCTCGACTGGCCGGCGAGCGCCATGCCGCCTGGCGCATTCACCGACATCAAGGAGCTGCAGGACCGCGTGCCGCGGTTCGGCGTGGTGCGCGGCGAGCCGCTCCTCGAACGCAAGCTGGCGCCGCAGGGCACGCTCGGCGGCCTGTCGGCGGTGATCGCGGAAGGCAAGCGCGCCATCACCGTGCGCGTCAATGAAGTGGTCGGGGTGGCCGGCTTTGCCCTGCCCGGCAATTACGTGGACGTGATGGTGAACGCCCAGCAGGACCAGGGCAGCGGCGCGCAGCCCAAACCGATCAGCAAGACGGTGCTGGAGCGCGTGCTGGTGCTGGCCGTGGCGCAGGAGGCGGCGCGCGACGACACCAAGCCGAAGGTCGTGAGCGCGGTCACGCTGGAAGTGTCGCTGGAAGACGCCGAGAAGCTCGACCTGGCGCGCAGCGTGGGCACCCTGTCGCTGGTGCTGCGCAACCAGGTGGACAAGCAGCCGGTGGCCACCAGCGGCGTGACCAAGAACGAACTGTTCGGCGATAAGCAGGCGGTCGCAGTCCCGGTGGCGGCCGCGCGCCCGCACCGCGTGTCGGCACCGGCCGCCGCGCCAGCGCCAAAGCGCCCGTGCGTGGAGGTGATCCAGCACGGCGCAACGACCCTCAGCTGCTTCTGAAAGCGCCACGGAGGAACCAACCATGAACACGCAACTGCGCATCACCGCATTGGCCGTCGCCACCACGCTGGCGGCGCCGGCCTGGGGCGCGGCCGACGCCGGGACCAGGACCTGCAAGACGGTGCTGGTGGAGCCGCCCACCCAGGTCATGCTGGGCAAGGCGTCGGTGATCCCGCTGGCCGCGCCGGTGTCGCGGATCGTGGCCAGCGGCCTGCTGGCGGGCGCGCCCGCCAGGCCGGCGGCATCCGCAGCGGCGGCCGTGCCAGCGCCGGCCGCGGCGCCCGGTGCCGCGTCCGACCCGTCCGGCGTGGCCGAGATCGACGTGCTGCTGCTCAGCCCCTCCGACCTTTTCCTGCGCGGGAAAAAAGCCGGCGCCAGCAACATCATCCTTCAGGACGCAAACGGCGCCTGCTACCTGCGCGATGTGGTGGTATCGATCGACCCCGCCGTGCTGCAGGCCAAGCTGGCCGAGCTCATGCCCGAGGAAACCGGCATCACGGTGCGCAGCGCCGAGAATTCAATCGTCCTGACCGGCAAGGTCACCGACCTGGCCAGGCTGGACGAAGCGGTGCGCGTGGCCACGGCCTACGGCGATGGCAAGCGCGTGGTCAACCTGCTCACCGTGACGGCGCCGCAGCAGGTCATGCTGGAGGTGAAGATCGCCGAAGTCAGCAAGACGCTGCTCGACAAGTTCGGCATCGATTTTGCGCGCATGGTCACCTCGGCCGACGGGCTCACCTCGCAGGTCCTGACCGGCATCTTTGGCGGCGCGCCCGCCGTGTTCGGCAAATTCGGCCAGAACATCCGCGGCACGGTGATCGAAGGCGCGGCCGGGGCGGTGATCGGCAACGAAAAGGCGGCGGCCAAATCGAGCCTGTCCACGCGCGGCGCCAACGCCACGCTGTTCGGGGTCGACGCCCAGAAGAAGGACGGCCTGGTACGCGTGCTGGCGGAGCCGAACATCATGGCCATCAGTGGCCAGTCGGCCAGCTTCCTGTCGGGCGGGAAGATCTTCATCCCGGTCTCGCAGTCGCAGAACGGCGGCGCACCCACCATCACGCTCGAGGAAAAGGAATTC
The DNA here is from genome assembly GCF_024756255.1 of Massilia agilis. Classification (GTDB taxonomy): domain Bacteria; phylum Pseudomonadota; class Gammaproteobacteria; order Burkholderiales; family Burkholderiaceae_D; genus Telluria; species Telluria agilis. The sequence goes on from NZ_JANUHB010000001.1 coordinate 790,613, forward strand.
GGCGTGGGCCTGAAGTTCTCGCCCACGGTGCTCGACCGCAGCCGGGTGAACCTCAAGCTGGTGTCCGAAGTGTCGGAACTGTCGCAGACCGGCTCGCCCTTCACCACGGTGGGCGGCGTGACCTCGGTGCTGCCTTCGGTGACCACGCGCCGCATCGACACCACGGTTCAGCTGAGCGACGGGCAGAGCTTCGCCGTGGCGGGCCTGATCCGCAACAACGTGACGGAAACCATCAGCCGCTTCCCGGGCCTGGGCGACCTGCCGATCCTGGGCGCGCTGTTTCGCTCGACCGAATTCCAGAAGGACCAGACGGAGCTCATCTTCATCATCACGCCGCGCCTGGTCAAGCCGGCCGAAGGGTTGGTGGCGCCGACCGACAACCACGTCGAGCCGAGCCGCTCCGACGCGGTCCTGCGCGGCAAGGCCGAGGGCCTGGCCGCCGAACCCGCACCGGGCAAATAAGGAGAACGCCATGTACCGCACCACTTGCCTGACCCTGTTTGCCCTGCTGGCCGGCTGCGCCGCCACGCCGCACTACGACGCGCGCTTTGGCGACGCGGTGCGCCAGGCGCGCGTGGCAATGACGATCGACCCGAACGCATCGGGCAACCGCGACCTGGCGGCGGGCATCGACGGCCAGTCCGGGCGCGAGGCGGTGACGCGCTACCACGACAGCTTCAAGACGCCGCCGCCGGTCGTCAACGTGATCAACGTGGGCGGCACGGGCGCCAGTTCGAAATGAGCGGCAGCCCCTGGGCGGCCGCGCAGCAATCCGGAGACCGCGGCGACCGCCGTGGCCTGGAGCAGTAACCCTCCCCACAAGGGCGGGAGCTTTGTCACTCAACCAACCGAAAGGAAACATCATGAAAACCCTCCTGAAAGCAGCCGGCCAATCGATCAAATCGTTCGTGCGCGACGACGAAGGCGCCCAGGTCATCGAATACGCGCTGATCATCGCCGTGGTGTCGATCATCCTCGTGGTGGCACTGCGCGACCTGACCGGCACCAGCTTCTCGGGCTTCATCACCCGTGTCGCCACCTGCCTGACCTCCTCGGCTTCGTGCGCCTGACCGGGCGGCCGGCGGGCCGCCTGTGCGGCCCGCCATCCAACCGACTTGCTCACCCATGTGCGCGCATCCCCTTCCCCTCCAGGCAATCCGCGCCGGCGCCCGCAAGCGCCAGGCCGGCGCGGTCATCCTCCTGGTGTGCTTCATGCTGTTCTTCCTGCTCGGCTTCGTGGCCATCGCGTTCGACTTCGGGCGCCTGTTCATCGTCAAGACCGAGCTGCAGACGGCGATGGATGCGTGCGCGCTGGCCGCGGCCCAGGAACTCGACGGGCAATCCACCGCGCTCACGCGGGCGCGCAACGCTGGCATCACCGCCGCCAACCTGAACCGCGTGAACCTCCAGTCGGCCAACTGGGATGGCAAAGGCCAGGTGGCCGCCGCCGACATCACCTTCAAGGACGGCGCGTATGTCCCGACCACCGTGCCCGCCAATGCGCGCTATGCGCAGTGCGTGCATACCCAGCAAGGCGTGCGCATGTGGCTGCTGCACGCGATGGGCGCGTTCACCGGCGACGCCGCCGCCAATCCGACCAGCCGCGACGTGCTGGCCAGCGCCGTGGCCACCCGCGCCAGTGCGCAGAGCACCTGCCCGATTCCCGTTGCGCTCAAGTCACGCGTCAGCGGCAGCCGCGCGAACAATTTCGGATTCCAGATCGGCGAGTGGGTCACCGTCTTCGACAAGGGCGGCGCCTCGGCTGGCGAGATGGGCTGGTACAACCTGGACGGCAGCAAGAGCGCGAGCGAAACCGCCGCCGAGCTGTCCGAGGGCGGCCACTGCGGCACGAAGATCGGCGACACCCTCGGCACGCCCGGCGCCCAGACCAGCGTGGACCGGCCGTGGAACTTCCGCTTCGGCATCTACAAAAACACGGACTCGCCCAGCGTGAACCATCCGGACCAGACCGGCTACTCGTACACCATCGTCAACTGGAAGAACCCGGTGCCGCAGAACGCCTTCAACGGAACGCCCGCCGCGGGCTCGCCCGCAAGCGCGCAGAACTACGTGACCAAGCGCGCCGCCTACGCCTCATTCGACGACACGGGCACGGACCTGAAGGACGGCGCCCTGATCGTCTTCGGCGACAGGAACAAGCTAAACAGTTTCCAGAAGCTGGCCACGCCCGGTCCTTCCGGCCAGCATCGGCAGTACGGCTACGACCGGCGGCTGGTGGTGGTCCCGGTCATCAACGATGCTGCCCAGGTCACCGATTTCGTGTGCATGTTCATGCTGCACCCGCTCACCGGCCCGAATGACTCGGCCAACCTGGAATACCGTGGCCTGGCCGGCATCCCCAACTCCCCGTGCGCGCCCAGCGGCCTGCCCGGCGGTACAGGCGGCCCCCTCGTGCCCGTGCTCGTCAGGTGACACCATGGCCAATCGACAAACCGGCGTTGCGCTCATCGAGTTCGCGTTCATCCTGCCGCTGCTGCTGGTGCTGTCGCTGCTGGCGGCCGAACTGGGGCGCGCTGTGTACCGCTACAACACCACCGCCAAGGCGGTGCGCGACGCCGCGCGCTACCTGTCCGTGCAAACGCCCGGCACCCACGTCGCCGAGGCGCGCAACCTGATCGTGTACGGCAACCTGGCCGGCACCGGCACGCCGCTCGACACCGCGCTGGGCGCGGCCAACGTGCCCGCTCCCACCTGGCAAACGGCGGGCAGCGACCCGCTGATCAACACGGTGACGGTGCGCGTGTCCGGCTACCAGTTCAGGCCGATGATCGCCAACATGTTCGGCGCCAGGTTTGCGACCATCACCTTCAGCGACATCAGCGCCACCATGCGGAGCCCGCTATGAACCGCAACGAGCGTGGGGCCACGATCATCGAACTGGCCCTGGTGCTGGTGGTGTTCTTCATGTTCCTGCTCGGGGTGCTCGATTTCGCCCGCATGCTCTTCACCTGGAACGCCGCCACCGAGGCCGCGCGCGTGGGCGCGCGCTACGCCGTCGTCTGTGCCGACACCACCAGCCAGCCGCTGTTGCTGGACAAGATGCGGCGCCTGGTGCCGGAGATCGGCGGCGTCAACCTGGCCTGGGAACCGGCGGGCTGCGACGCCACCAGTTGCGAAGGGGTGACGGTGACCATCACGGGCCTGAACTTCCGCTGGATCTCGCCGGTGACCGGGCTGGTGATCCCGGTGCGCTCGCTGCCGCCATTCAGCACCCACCTGCCGCGCGAGATGATGCGCCAGGACCCCAACAACGCGCTCATCTGCCAATAAAACACAGGGAAGGAGAACGTCATGAAGATCGCCGCCATTTCACCCAACAAGGTGCGGCTGAACGAAATCGGCAAGCTGCTGCAGGCCGCCTCGCACGTCGCGCTGCTGACCGAGGGCGGCGCCGGCAAGCTGCGCCAGGTCGCCGAGCAGGACCAGCCCGACCTGATGCTGGTGGACGGCATTGGCTGCTGCGAGGACAGCCTGGCCCCGATCGAGGACCTGACCACGCGCCATCCGCAGATCGCGGTGGTGCTGTTGTGCGCGGAGACCTCGCCGGCCTTCCTGCTCAGCGCCATGCGCGCGGGTGTGCGCGAGGTGCTGCCCTCGCCCACCAGCCAGGCCGAGCTGGAGGCAGCCGTCACGCGCATCTGCGGCAAGCTGCGCGGCGCGTCGGGGCGTGGTACCGGCAAGGTGCTCGCCTTCATGCCGTGCAAGGGCGGCAGTGGCGCCACCTTCCTTGCCACCAGCCTGGGCTACCAGCTGGCGCAAGCCAGGTCGGTGCTGCTGATCGACCTGAACCTGCAGTTCGGCGACGCACTCTCGTTCGTGCACGACCAGCGGCCGCCATCGACCATGGCCGACGTGGCGCGCGCGATCGACCGGCTGGATGCCTCGTTCCTGGCCGCGTGCACGGTGCGCATCACCCCCAGCCTTTCCATCCTGGCCGCGCCCGAGGACCATACGCAGGCCGTGGAGATCGGCCCCGAGCATGTGGACGCGGTGCTCGCGCTGGCCGTGCAGCATTACGATTTCGTCGTGCTCGACATCGGCCGTCCCGTCACGAACCTGAGCATCAAGGCGCTTGACCGCGCGCACCGGATCTATACCGTGATGCAGGCAGGCTTGCCGTCGATCCGCAACGCCAAAAAGCTGCTGGCGATCTTCAAGTCGCTCGACTACGGGCCGGACAAGGTTGAACTGGTGGTCAACCGCTTCGAGCGCAAGGGTGCGATCGGCGCGGCCGAGATCGAACGGGCACTGGGCAAGTTCACCATCCATACCGTGCCCAACTCGTACCGCCACGTCACGGCCGCGGTGGACCACGGCGAAGCCCTGATGACCGGCGCGCCATCGGACCCGGTGCTGCGCAGCGTGGCGCAACTGGCGGAAACGATCAGCCCGCGGCAGGAAGCGCCGCGCAGCCTGCTGGAGCGGCTGGTGCGGCGCCAGCTGGCAGCCAGCTGACCAATCCCGATGGAGCAAGCCATGTCCTTCCGCGAAAAACTCAATGCCGTCGACAGCAAGAACGACACCCGCGCGTCCGAGGTCGGCACCAGTGACGACTACCAGGCGATCAAGGCGCGCATCCACCTCAAACTGCTCGACAAATTCGACCTGGCCGCACTTGAAGCGCTGCCGGCGGCAACGCTGCGCTCCGAGATTGCGGCGATGGCCGAGCGGATGCTCGACGAGGATACGGCCGCGATCAACGAGCTGGAACGGCGCGCGCTGATCCGCGACATCCAGCACGAGATGCTCGGCTTTGGCCCGCTCGAGCTGCTGATGGCCGATCCCACGGTGTCGGACATCCTGGTCAACCGCTACAACCGGATTTTCGTCGAGCGCAAGGGACGCCTGGAGCTATCGCCGGTGCGCTTCACCGACGAGAAGCACCTGCTGCGCATCATCGACAAGATCGTCTCGCTGGTGGGCCGCCGGATCGACGAGTCCAGCCCCATGGTGGACGCACGCCTGCCCGACGGCTCGCGCGTGAACGCGGTGATCGCGCCGGTGGCGCTGGACGGGCCGATGATGTCGATCCGGCGCTTTGCCCACATTCCGCTGAAGATGGCCAACCTGGTGAACGACCTGCACAGCCTCACCCCGGACATGGCCACCGTGCTCGAAGGCCTGTGCAAGGCCAAGGTCAACATGATCATCGCGGGCGGCACTGGCGCCGGCAAGACGACGCTGCTGAACATCCTGTCCGGCTTCATTCCGCCGGCCGAGCGCATCGTCACCATCGAGGACGCGGCCGAGCTGCAGCTGCAGCAGCCGCACGTGGTGCGGATGGAAACGCGGCCGCCCAACATCGAGGGCAAGGGCGAGATCACGCAACGCGCGCTGGTGCGCAACGCGCTGCGCATGCGCCCGGACCGCATCATCATCGGCGAGGTGCGCGGTGCCGAGGCGGTGGACATGCTGCAGGCGATGAACACGGGCCACGACGGCTCGCTCACCACGATCCACGCCAACAACCCGCGTGACGCGCTCTCGCGCCTGGAGAACATGATCGGCATGGCCAACCTGAACCTGCCGCACAAGGCCGCGCGCCAGCAGATCGCCTCGGCCATCACGGTGGTGATCCAGGGCCTGCGCCTGATCGACGGCCGCCGCAAGATCACCAGCATCCAGGAAATCACCGGCATGGAGGGCGACGTCATCACGATGCAGGAGATCTTCGCCTTCCGCCAGGTCGGGGTTGCCGCGGACGGCGCGGTGGAAGGCTACTTCCAGGCGACCGGGGTGCGCCCCAAGTTCTGCGATCGGCTGCGCGCGTTCGGGATCACCCTGCCCGACACCATGTTCGACAGCGCGCGCCGCTACCAGTAGGAGAGCGCCATGCCCAGCAACGCCAACGCCATCGCCCACGTGCCGCCGCTGCTGTCGGTGCTCGTCTTCATTGCGGTGATCCTGCTGCTCGAAGGGCTGTATCTGATGTGGAAGACCTACCGCGGGCCGCACGCGAAAAAGATCCAGCAGCGCCTGTCCACCCTGGCCGACGTGGCGGACAGCCGCGCCACGCAGCAGCTGGTGCGCGATCGCATGCTGAGCGAGCTGCCGCCGTTCCAGCGCTTCCTGCTGCGGCTGCCCAGCGCGCACCAGCTCGACCGCATCCTGCTGCAGGCCAACCTCAACTGGACCGTGGCCAACCTGGTCCTCGGCTGCGCCGCGTGCGCCGCCATCGCCTACCTCGTGGTTACGGCCCTGCTGCACCAGCCGTTCATGGCTGGCGCCATGGTCGCCGCCGGTGCGGCCATCCTGCCGCTGGCGTACGTGAGGCACCGGCGCGCGCGCCGCCTGGCCAAGCTGGAACAGCAGCTGCCGGATGCGCTCGACCTGCTCGGCCGCGCGCTGCGCGCCGGCCACGCCTTCGGCACCGGCTTGCAGATGATCGGCGACGAAATGGCCGAGCCGATCGCCGGGGAATTCCGCATGGTGCACGACGAGGTCAACTTCGGTGTGTCGCTCGACCAGGCGCTGTCCAACCTGTCGCTGCGGGTGCCGATCACGGACCTGCGCTACTTCGTGGTGGCCGTGCTGATCCAGCGCGAATCCGGCGGCAACCTGACCGAGGTGCTGTCCAACCTGAGCCGCCTGATCCGCCAGCGCCTGAAGCTCTTGTGGCACGTGCGCGTGCTCTCGGCCGAAGGACGCATGTCGGCCTGGCTGCTGTCGCTGCTGCCGTTCGCCATCGGCGGCTTCCTGAACCTGTTCAACCCGGAGTTCATGGCGCCGCTGTGGACCGACCCGCTCGGGCAAAGCATCGTGCGCGCCATGCTGGTGTCGATGGCCTTCGGCGTGCTGGTGCTCCGCAAAATCATCCACATCCGCGTGTGAAGGAGACGGCCATGTTCATGCTTGCCTTCCTGGTCTTCCTGGCTGTCGCCGCAGCCTGCGCCGGCCTGTTCATGCTGGTGGTCCCAAGCCGCCTGGACCGCCGCCTGCAAACACTCGAAGCGTCCGGCGCCAGGCCCGACTGGGCTACCACGGTGGCGCAGGCCGTCGGCCCGTTTGCCGGGGTGCTCGCCCCCACCGGCGACTGGGAGAACTCGGCGCTGCGTCTACGCTTCATCAACGCCGGTATCCGCCGCGACGACGCGCGCCTGATCTACTTCGGCCTGAAGGCAGTGCTGCCGGTGGCGCTTGCGGCGCTCACCTGGCTGCTGCTGCGCACCTTCACCGCCATGGACGAAATGAAGGTGCTGATGTTCCTGATGATCGCCGCGCTGGCCGGCTGCTACCTGCCCAACCTGGCGCTATGGTGGCGCCTGCGCGAGCGCCGCCGCGAAATCTTCGAGAACTTTCCCGATGCGGCGGACCTGATGCTGGTGTGTGTGGAAGCGGGCCTGGGCCTGGATGCCGCCATGGCCCGCATCGCCGACGAGATGGGAATGAAAAGCCGCGCGCTGGCCGACGAGCTTCACCTGACCAACCTGGAACTGCGCGCCGGCGCCAGCCGCTCGCAGTCGCTGCGCAACCTGGCCCTGCGCTCGGGCGTGGAAGAAATCGGGACGTTTGCCACGATGCTGTCGCAGGCCGACAAGTTCGGCACCAGCATCGGCGAATCGCTGCGGGTGTTTTCCGAGGACCTGCGCCACAAGCGCCAGGTGCGGGCCGAGGAGCACGCGGCCAAGGTACCGACCAAGATGCTGATCCCGCTGTGCCTGTTCATCTTCCCGGCCATTATCATGGTGGTGCTGGGGCCGGCGATGATCGTCATCGTGCGCACGATCATGCCGATCCTGGCCGCCCACTGACCGCGCTATCGCGCTGGCGCACATGCTCGGGCTGGACCAGGCCATGCCGCATCGCATAGACATACATCTCGAGCCGGTTGTTGACGTTGAGCTTGCGGTAGATCGAGGTCAGGTGGTTGCGCAGCGTGTGCTCCGAGATGAACAGGCGCTGCGCCACCTCGTGGTTGGCGCTGCCGCTGTGCTGCACGGCGGCGCTGATGATGGCGCGCTCGCGGGCGGTCAATGCCTCGTGCGGCGCGGGCTCTGGCTTGGGCGCGTTGCGCGAGCGGAGCAGCTGGCCGAACACGCGGTCCATGGTGGCCGCGTCGAACCACAGCTCGCCGCGGTGGATCTTCTCGATCGCCTTGAGCACCTGCCCGGCCGAGACTTCCTTGTGCAGGATGCCGCGCGCGCCGCGCCGCACCGCCAGGTCGAGCGTCTCGGTCTCGTGCGCGGCCGTGAGCACCAGCGCGCGCGACAGGCCATTGGCCAACAGCTCGGGCAGGAAGTCGATCATCGACACGCCGTTCAGGTCCAGGTCGAGCAGGATCACGTCCGGCGCCAGCTGCGCGGCGCGTTCCAGCGCCTCGGGGCAGGTGCGCGCCGTGCCGGCCACCTCCATGCGCGGCCGTTCGGCGTCCACCAGCTTCTGCAGCCCCCACAGCATGGTCTGGTGGTCTTCGACCAGCAGCACCCTGATGGGGCCAATACCCGGGTCGTTGGCGTCACTGTTCATAAAGGGATCTCCACGCAGACAATCGTGTCGTTGAAGCGGCCCTCGTGCACGAAGGCGCTGCCGCCGAGCGCAAGCGCGCGCTCGGTGATGGAAGCCGGGCGAAACGGCGCCGGCGGTTTTCCGCCATGCTCGTTGCTGATCTCGATGCGCAGCCGATCATGACCGCAGCACAGCGACACCACGGCGCGCCTGGCCTTGGTGTGGCGGCAGACGTTACTGATCCCTTCGCGCACGATCTGCAGCACTTCGGCCGTGAGACGGTCGCCGAACTCGATCCGGCCTTGGCTCTCGATGCGCACGTCCACGCCATACGCGGCCTGGGCATGCGCGGCCTGGCGGCGAAGGGCCGACATGCACATCGGTTCGTCCGCGCCGGGGCCGGCGCGGGTGCGGCGCGCATAGTCGCGCAGCTCCACGACAACCTCGGCGGCCATGGTGGACAACTTGTCGAGCTCACCTGCCAGCGGGTTGGATGGCTCGGCCTGGCGGCACAGCGCGGCCAGCCCGAGCTGCAGGCCAATGTAGGACTGGATCGCGGTATCGTGCAGGTCGAGCGCGATCTTCTTGCGCTCCAGCGCCGCGGCGTCGGTGGCGATGCGGTCCAGCACGTCGATGCGGTCGATGGCGGCCAGCTCGCGCGCCGCGATCCGTGCCAGAAACAGCGCGTCGCCGCGCCCGAAGTCGCGCGCGCCGCCGGTCAGGTAGATGCGTCCCCGGCAGCGCCCGAAGACCAGCGGCGCGCTGATGAAAGACCGTGCCTGCAACAGGTCGGCCAGTTCGCGCAGCGGCGCCTCGTCATGCGCGGCCCAGGCGCCCACACCCGCGTGGCTTTGCGATACCGCCGCCGCGTGCGGCCAGCGGCACGAGGGCCTTGCGTACAGCAGCACATGCGCGCGCGGTTCCGGCAGCAGTGCGCGCGCGAGGCCGGCGTCGATGTCTTCCATCGGCGCCACCGCCGCGCTGCCCTCGCGCACCGCCCGCATGGTGGCGCGGCCGCTGTCCTGCTCTTCCAGTATGACGATGCAGGTGCCGGCCTCGAAAAAGGCACGGGTGCGCTCCATCGCCATGCTCATCGTGCGGTCGATGCCGAAGCGCGGGTTGGCGACATGATTGAGCTCGGCCAGCAGCGCCTGGCGCCGCACGGCCCGCAGCTGCCGTTCCCCGAGCTGTGCGATGGCCCGGCCGAAGGCGAGCAGGATCGCCGCCAGCAGGAACAGGCGTGCTGGCACCGAGCCGCCATGCGTGAGGATCACCGCGGCGCTGTAGAGGACGACGCCAGCCAGCGTGACCCGCGCGCCCTCGTCCAGGCCAAAGCGCAGCGACGCGACGACGATCGCGAAGAACAGGAACACCAACGCGAACACGTCCGCGTCGTCGCCGGCGGCGGCCATTGCCGCGCAGGCGGCCACGTCTACGCGGTGCATCAACTTGCCGCGTGCCCATTCGAGCCTGCCCGCACAGGCCAGCGCACACGCTGCCGCGTAGCACGACAAGATGATGAGCTCGAAGGAATTGGCCTTGTTGGGGCCGGTATGATCGACGATGGCCACCAGCAAGGCCGAGATCGCCAGCACCAGCCGGATACCCGCGACCAGCTGGTTGTCGGCTTCGTCCAAATGCGGCGCCATCGCTGGCGTACGAGAGCTCGAAATCGCCATACAGGGTTTTTGTCTTTGCTGAGAAACATTGCCCAGGATCAGATACCCAAGCACCATGTCGCCGCAGCCAACCCCGATTCTAAGTTACATTTTTTACAACACCATGACCTTGGTCAGGGGACGATCGACTTGGCGCCAGCGCATTTATTCGTCGGCCAGAGCCAGGCACAACAGCGGATACGGTTTTCCCATCCCGTCGACGGCGCTGCGACCGATCACCTGGAATCCCATGCGCTGGTAGAAGCCGACTGCCTGTTCGTTCTGTTCGTTCACGTCGACCTTGCGGATACCAAGCTGCTCGATGGCATACCGGATCAGCCCCTTGCCGATGCCGAGTCCGCGTTCGTCCGGGTGGATAAACAGCATCTCCACCTTGTCTTCCGATGTGCCGAGAAAACCGGTGATCCTGCCGTCCGCGCCGGTCGCATCCACGAGATCGACTTGCTCGAAGAATTCGATAATCATGCCCCGCAACAGCAAAAAGTCTTCTCGCCGAAGAAAATGGTGCGTGGCGGCCACGGACGCTTCCCACACGTGGGCCAATTCGGCGAAATCCGCCGGATACGACGGACGAATCTTCAATTCGGTAAAGCTCGACATGGGATCTCCTGAAAAAAAACCGCCAGGCTTGCGCACTGGCGGTTTTGCCGGCCTTGGGGCCAGAGACGATTACTGCGCGGTTGCCTCGGCGCCTGCAGCCTCGGCCTGCTTCATCGACAGCTTCAGGCGGCCACGCTCGTCGGCCTCGATGACCTTCACGCGCACTTGCTGGCCTTCCTTCAGGTAGTCGGCGACGGCGTTCACACGCTCGTTGGCGATCTGGCTGATGTGCAGCAGGCCGTCTTTGCCCGGGATCACTTGCACGATGGCGCCGAAGTCCAGCAGCTTCAGGACGGTGCCGTCGTAGGTCTTGCCGATCTCGACCGATGCGGTCAGCTCTTCGATGCGGCGCTTGGCTTCCTGTGCGGCAGCGGCGTCCACCGAAGCAATCGTCACCACGCCGTCGTCGGTGATGTCGATCTGGGTGCCGGTTTCCTCGGTCAGCGCGCGGATCACGGCGCCGCCCTTGCCGATCACGTCGCGGATCTTCTCCGGATTGATCTTCATGGTGAGCAGGCGCGGTGCGAAGTCCGACAGCTCGGTACGCACGTGCGGCATGGCCTTCTGCATTTCGCCCAGGATGTGCTGGCGGCCTTCCTTGGCTTGCGCCAGTGCCACTTGCATGATTTCCTTGGTGATGCCCTGGATCTTGATGTCCATCTGCAGCGCGGTAATGCCGTTGGCGGTACCGGCCACCTTGAAGTCCATGTCGCCCAGGTGGTCTTCGTCACCCAGGATGTCGGTCAGCACGGCGAACTTGCCGCCTTCCTTGATCAGGCCCATGGCGATGCCGGCCACGTGCGCCTTCATCGGCACGCCGGCGTCCATCAGCGCCAGGCAGCCGCCGCACACCGATGCCATCGACGACGAACCGTTGGACTCGGTGATTTCCGAGACCAGACGGATCGAGTAGCTGAACTCGTCCTGTTCCGGCAGCGCGGCGATCAGCGCGCGCTTGGCCAGGCGGCCGTGGCCGATTTCGCGGCGCTTGGGCGAACCAACACGGCCGGTTTCGCCGGTGGCGAACGGCGGCATGTTGTAGTGCATCATGAACTCGTCGGTGTACTCGCCCATCAGCGCGTCGATCTTCTGGCTGTCGCGCGAGGTGCCCAGGGTGGCGATCACCAGCGCCTGGGTTTCACCGCGGGTGAACAGGGCCGAGCCGTGGGTACGCGGCAGCACGCTGGTGCGGATCGAGATCGGGCGCACGGTGCGGGTGTCGCGGCCGTCGATGCGCGGCTCGCCTTCCAGGATCTGCGAACGCACGACACGCGCTTCCATGTCGAACAGGATGTTGCCCACTTCGACGGCGTCCGGTGCCTCGGTGCCGTTGGCGGCCGCTTCGGCTGCCAGGTCGGCCTGCACTTCCGCCGACAGCTGGCGCAGCTTGTCGGTACGGGCTTGCTTGTCGCGGGTCTTGTAGGCGTCGCGGATCTTCGCTTCGGCAAAGTGCGCCACGCGCGAGATCAGCGCTTCGTTCTTGGCGGCGGCGGTCCACTCGATTTCCGGCTTGCCGCCCTCTTCCACCAGCGCGTGGATCGCGTCGATCACGGCCTTGCCTTGCTCGTGGCCAAAGACCACGGCGCCCAGCATGATTTCTTCGGACAGCTGCTGCGCTTCCGATTCGACCATCAGCACGGCGTGCTCGGTACCGGCCACGACCAGGTCCATCTTCGAGCTCTTGAGCTGGGTGGTGGTCGGGTTCAGGACGTACTGGCCATCGATGTAGCCAACGCGCGCGGCGCTGATCGGGCCGTTGAACGGGATGCCGGCCACGCACAGGGCGGCCGAGGCGCCGATCATCGACGGGATGTCCGGGTCGATTTCAGGATTGACCGACAGCACGTGGATGATGACCTGCACTTCGTTCAGGTAGCCTTCCGGGAACAGCGGGCGGATCGGGCGGTCGATCAGGCGCGAGGTCAGCGTTTCTTTTTCGGACGGGCGGCCTTCACGCTTGAAGAAACCGCCGGGGATTTTACCGGCAGCGTAACTTTTCTCGACGTAATCGACCGTCAGCGGGAAGAAGTCCTGGCCCGGTTTCGCCTCTTTCTTGGCGACCACGGTTGCCAGCACCACGGTGTCTTCGACCGACACCAGGACGGCGCCGGATGCCTGACGTGCGATCTCGCCAGTTTCCAGGGTGACGGTATGTTGGCCGTACTGGAAGGTTTTCGTAACTTTGTTAAACATGGGTAATCCCTTTCTATTTGCCGACAGATTTTCAGGAGCTGTCGTTCACCTCACCACGGGCGCTCTCCTCCGATCACGCCTTACTGCAAAAACAACGGAACAGCAAAAACAAAAAATGCCCGCGACAGCCGAACTGACGCAGGCATTTCCTGACTAAACCGTCTGTCGCAATCGAATTACTTGCGCAGGCCGAGTTTGGCGATCAGGTCGCGGTAGCGGTTGGCGTCCTTGCCCTTCAGGTAGGACAGCAGGCTCTTGCGACGGTTGACCATGGCGATCAGGCCACGACGCGAGTGGTGGTCCTTCTGGTGGGTCTTGAAGTGGCCGTTCAGCTCGTTGATGCGTGCGGTCAGCAGTGCGACCTGAACTTCCGGCGAACCGGTATCGTTCTGGCCACGTGCGTTGTCCGCGATGATCGCGGCTTTGTTGATGTTTTCTACGGTCATGATGATGCCTTTCACATGCGGTGCAAGAGTCGGAACCCAGCGCACCGTGATAACGTTGATAAAACCCGGCCCTGGGGCCAGACCGGCTAGTATATGCGAAAACTGCCCATGCAGCCAGTATTTTGCTCACGCCCGATACGGCGTGGGGCTGGTTTCCCGGGCTTTTCGGAGTGCCAAGATGGCCAAATTTGCAATTTTAACAATCACCACAGCCATTGCCTTGTCCGGCTGCGGCACGATCGTCCGCCACTTCCCTTCCCAGGGCGACAGCGCAACGGTGGTGACGGAAAAGATGGGACGGCCGACGGCGGTCTATCCCGAAGACGGCGGGCAGCTGCTTGAATACGCGACCGGACCGATGGGCGAATACACCTGGATGGCGCACATTGGCCCGGACGGGCGCCTGAGCCGGTTCGAGCAGGTGCTCACCGGCGCCAAGTTCGCCACCATCAAGATCGACCATGCCACCAAAGACGACGTGCTGCGCACGATCGGGCATCCGGCCGAGGTGTCTTACCTGACGCTGCGCGACTACGAGGTCTGGTCCTATCGCTACCTCGAGAACGACGTCTGGTACTCGATGATGAACGTGATGTTCGACCGCGGCGGCATCGTGCGCATGATGCAGAACGGTCCCGATCCGCGCTACCAGGACCGGGACGACAAGTTCCACTAGCCGCCGCGGCAAGCCCCGTGGCTTAGTTCGCGCCTGCGCAGGCGACGGCCCGGCCGTCGGCCGAACGCGAGCAGGCGCCGGCCATGCCGCCACAGGCGACTGCCGTTCCGTCCGCCGATTTTTCGCAGTAGTTGGCTTTGCCGCCGCAGGCGACCGAGCGGCCATCGTCCGAGCGCAGGCAGTAGTTGGCATGTCCGCCGCAGGCGACTGCTTTGCCGTCGCTGGACATCTGGCAGCTGGCGGCCTTGCCGCCGCAGGCGACCGCGCGGCCGTCCGACGAGGTGGCGCATTCGCTGGCGCCGCCGGTTTGTCCCTTGTCCGTGCTGCCGCCGGTGGCGATCACGCAGCCGGAACAGAACACCGCAACCAGCGCGCAGGCCAGCGAGGCCTTGAGGGTGGAGATCATCGTCATTCAGGTTTTCCTTGTTGTTGTAGATGCCTGAAAGATAACGGACAACACTGCGGAATACAACCGGGCGCAGGCGGACAATCGTGCGCGCGTGCGATGCTCTGAACAGCCGTCGTCCCCGCGAAGGCGGGGACCCATGCTGAGCGTGCAATCACGCTGTCTATGGGTCCCCGCCTGCGCGGGGACGACGGGCTGAAGCTAAGAATCAGGTTACAGCTGCGGGTTGACGCGCTCGACCTTGGACTGCAGCTTGTTCAGGCCCGACAAGTAGGCCTTGGCCGACGCCACCACGATGTCCGGATCGGAGCCGACGCCGTTGACGATGCGCCCGTTGCGCGACAGCCGCACCGTGACCTCGCCCTGCGACTGCGAGCTGCCGCTGATCGCGTTGATCGTAAACAACAGCAGCTCGGCGCCGCTCTTGGCATGCGATTCGATCGCGTTGATCATCGCGTCCACCGGGCCGTCGCCGGTCGCTTCGGCCGTGTACTCCTTGCCGTCCATGGCGAAGCTCACGCGCGCATGCGGCAGCTCGCCGGTCTCGGAGCGCTGCGCCAGCGAGACGAAGCGGTAGTACTCGCCTACCTGCTCCTTCGCGCCCTGCGCCACCAGGGCCATGATGTCCTCGTCGAAGATCTCGGCCTTGCGGTCGGCCAGGTGCTTGAAGCGGGCGAAGGCCTCGTTCACCTCGGCCTCGGACTCGAGCTCCACGCCCAGCTCCGAGAGGCGCGCCTTGAACGCGTTGCGGCCCGAGAGCTTGCCCAGCACGATCTTGTTGGCGGTCCAGCCCACATCTTCGGCGCGCATAATCTCGTAGGTTTCGCGCGCCTTGAGGATGCCGTCCTGGTGGATGCCCGAAGCGTGCGCGAAGGCGTTCGCGCCCACCACCGCCTTGTTCGGCTGCACTGCGAAACCGGTGATCTGCGAAACCATCTTCGAGGCCGGCACGATCTGCGTGGTGTCGATGCCGACCGTGAGCTTGTAAAAGTCGGCGCGGGTGCGCAGCGCCATCACCACTTCTTCCAGCGCGGTGTTGCCGGCACGCTCGCCCAGGCCGTTGATGGTGCATTCGATCTGGCGCGCGCCGCCAATGGCCACGCCGGCCAGCGAGTTGGCCACTGCCAGGCCCAGGTCATTGTGGCAGTGCACCGACCAGATCGCCTTGTCCGAGTTGGGCACGCGCTCGCGCAGGCGGCGGATGCGCTCGCCGAATTCTTGCGGCACCGCGTAGCCGACCGTGTCCGGGAAGTTGATCGTGGTTGCGCCTTCGGCGATCACCGCTTCCAGCACGCGGCACAGGAAATCCTCTTCCGAACGGCTGCCGTCCTCGGGCGAGAACTCGATGTCGTCGGTGTGGTTGCGGGCGTAGCGGATCGCCAGCTTGGCCTGTTCCAGCACCTGCTCCGGCTCCATGCGCAGCTTCATCTGCATGTGCAGCGGCGAGGTGGCGATGAAGGTGTGGATGCGTTTGCGGGCGGCCGGGGCCAGCGCCTCGGCGGCGCGCGCGATGTCGCGGTCGTTGGCGCGCGAGAGCGAGCAGATGGTGGACTCGCGCACCACCGACGAGATTGCGCGGATCGCCTCGAAGTCGCCCGGTGAGGCGGCCGCAAAGCCTGCCTCGATCACGTCCACCCGTAGTCGCTCCAGCTGGCGCGCGATGCGCACCTTCTCATCCTTGGTCATCGATGCGCCGGGCGATTGCTCGCCATCGCGCAGGGTGGTATCGAAAATGATGAGGCGGTTCGGGTCAGACATGACGGCTCCAATAACAAATTAATGCGAGCGCAACCCGGCCGCCTCGTGGGCGGTCAGCGGCGCTCGCTCGGGTCTGACGGTTCATCCTCGGTCTGGATGATGCTGACCGGCTTGCCCTTGGCCATACGCCAGAACAGCACCACATAACCGGATAAACCGTATAAAACAAACAGCGGCCAAAGCACCACGGCCGGCTTGATCGCCACCAGCGCGAAGATGAGGGCGATCAGGAAAACGACAATGAACGGAACGGACTTCTTGAAGTTGACGTCCTTGAAGCTGTAGAACGGGACGTTGGTGACCATGGTCAGGCCGGCGAACAGGGCGATGGTCCAGCTGAGCCAGTCCACCTGGCGCGCCGACACGTCGATGTCCGGGTCGGTCATCATCAGGATGAAGCCGACCACCAGCGCTGCCGCCGACGGGCTGGGCAGGCCCTGGAAGTAGCGCTTGTCCACCACTTCGATGTTGGTGTTAAAGCGCGCCAGCCGCAGCGCGGCCCCGGCGCAGTACACGAAGGCCGCGATCCAGCCCAGCTTGCCCAGGCCGCGCAGCGAGTATTCGTAGATGACCAGCGCCGGCGCAGCGCCGAACGAGACCATGTCGGACAAGGAGTCGTACTGCGCCCCGAACTCGGACTGGGTGTTGGTCAGGCGCGCGATGCGGCCATCGAGCCCGTCCAGGATCATGGCCACGAAAATCGCCCAGCACGCGTAATCGAAGCGCTGGTTCATCGCCATGACGATCGCGTAGAAGCCGCAGAACAGCGCCCCGGTGGTGAACGCGTTGGGCAGCAGATAGATGCCGCGGCCGCGCTGGCCCTCGGCCCTGCGGCCGAAACGGCTGAATCGGGGTGCCTTGGGCGCCATGGCGGCGGCAGCTTTTCTGCGTCGGGGGAAATGTGCCATTGTGTAGTCGGTTCTCAAGTAAAGTTCGCGCTTGTGGCGCTGACCTCACCATTATAGTGGCCGGGTCGACTTGTTAGCGAACGGATACTGTTACTTGAACTTCACCTTTCCTACGAGACGCATTTGCAGCGTGGTTTCGCCCGGCTCGAAGCTGGGCTCGGGCACCTGGTCAGCCGTCTTGGCGCGCGCCACCGACATCAGCATCGGGGCCGCACCGACCGGCGCGTAATTGCCGGAAGCCTCGAAATCGACCGTATCGAGCACGGCGTCCTGGGGCTTCCTGCCCATCGCGGCGGCAATCGACGCGATGCGCTCGTTCAAATTCTTGTAGGTCTCGGCGATGCGTTCATCGTCGAGCCGCTTTTCCGTTTCCTTCGACAGGCCAAAGGACAGGTTGCTGATCGCCAGCACCTTCTGGGCCGCTGCCGCGGTTTTCGGCAGCACGGCGAGGTTATTCGTCTTCACTTCCAGGTACTGCCCCACGCGCCATGCCACCGGCACCGGCGGGCGCTGCACGGTCTGCAGCGGTTGCGGCGGCGGGTTGTCCTGGTAGATCGGCACCGTGTAGTAGCCCTGGGTCTTGAGCCGCGCGCTCGGATCGGCCGCGCGCACCAGTTCGGTGCCCTCTTTCATCTTGCGGTTCACGCGCGCAGCGGCGGCCGTCTTGTCCTTGTCGTGCTCCTCGACCGAGAACGTGACCACGGCTTCATCGTTGGCGTGCTTCACTTCGCCAAAGGCGGGCACGATCACCAGCGTGCCGGCGGTGGACGGGCCGCTCTGCGCGTACGCGGACGAGGCGGCGGCGAGGACGGTCAACAGAAGGATTTTCGAGGGCGACATTGTTTTTCTCCGGGTAAAGGCGGCGGTTGCCGCGTTGCCAGATACGATACCGTTTTTTGCAGCCGTACTTACTTTCTGTATCGAATCGTTGCAATTTCTTTTACCCGAATCGCAAACTACGTCGTCCCGGCGAAAGCCGGGACCCATGCTGAGCTTGCCGAGCCGCGTCGCAAGCGTTTCGACAGCCCAACCTGTCCATGGGTCCCCGCCTGCGCGGGGACGACGGTCTTGAAGCCAACAATCAGTTCTTCGACTGATCCACCAGCTTGTTCTTCGCGATCCACGGCATCATCGCGCGCAGCTTGGCGCCGACTTCCTCGATCTGGTGCTCGGAGGTCAGGCGGCGGCGCGAGATCAGGGTCGGGGCACCGGCCTTGTTCTCGAGGATGAAGCTCTTCGCGTATTCGCCGGTCTGGATGTCCTTCAGGCACTGGCGCATCGCTTCCTTGGTCTGGCTGGTCACCACGCGCGGGCCGGTCACGTACTCGCCGTACTCGGCGTTGTTCGAGATCGAGTAGTTCATGTTGGCGATGCCGCCTTCGTAGATCAGGTCCACGATCAGCTTGAGCTCGTGCAGGCACTCGAAGTACGCCATCTCCGGCGCGTAGCCCGCTTCCACCAGCGTCTCGAAACCAGCCTTGATCAGCTCGACGGTACCGCCGCACAGCACGGCCTGCTCGCCGAACAGGTCGGTCTCAGTCTCTTCGCGGAAGTTGGTCTCGATGATGCCGGCACGGCCGCCGCCGTTGGCCATGGCGTACGACAGCGCGATGTCGCGTGCCGAACCCGATTTATCCTGGTACACGGCCACCAGGTGCGGCACGCCGCCACCCTGGGCGTAGGTGCCACGCACGGTGTGGCCCGGGGCCTTCGGTGCGACCATGATCACGTCCAGGTCGGCGCGCGGCACGACTTGGCCGTAGTGCACGTTGAAGCCGTGGGCGAAGGCCAGCACCGCGCCCTGCTTGGCGTTCGGCGCGACGTTTTCGTTGTACACCTGGGCGATGTTCTCGTCCGGCAGCAGGATCATGATGACGTCGGCGTTTTTCACCGCATCGTTCACTTCGGCCACTTTCAGGCCGGCCTTCTCCACCTTGGCCCAGGACGAGCCGCCGCGGCGCAGGCCGACGGTCACGTTCACGCCCGAGTCGTTCAGGTTCTGCGCGTGCGCGTGGCCCTGCGAACCGTAGCCGATGATGGCGACATTCTTGCCTTTGATGAGGGAGAGGTCGCAGTCTTTGTCGTAGAAAACTTTCATTTTAGGGTCCTGTATTTTTTAGAGTAATGTGATAGCTGGTTGGACGCGTGGGCAGCAGAGCTGCCCACCCTACGTTCCGGTCCTTACACCTTCAGGATGCGTTCGCCGCGGCCGATGCCCGAGCCGCCGGTACGCACCGTTTCGAGGATCGCGGCGCGGTCGATGGCGCCAATGAAGGCGTCCAGCTTGTCCTTGTTGCCGGTCAGCTCGATGGTGTAGGTCTTTTCGGTCACGTCGATGACGCGGCCGCGGAAGATGTCCGCCGTCCGTTTCATCTCTTCGCGTTCCTTGCCGACCGCGCGCACCTTGATGAGCATGAGCTCACGTTCGATGTGCGGGCCTTCGGTCAGGTCCACGACCTTCACGACTTCGATCAAGCGGTTCAGGTGCTTGGTGATCTGCTCGATGATGTCGTCCGAGCCGCTGGTGACGATCGTCATGCGCGACAGGGTCGCGTCTTCGGTCGGCGCCACGGTCAGCGTTTCGATGTTGTAGCCGCGCGCGGAGAACAGGCCCACGACGCGCGACAGGGCGCCAGCTTCGTTTTCGAGCAGGACGGAAATGATGTGTCGCATTACAGGTCCTCCGAGCCGAGCAGCATTTCAGACAAGCCTTTGCCAGCCTTCACCATCGGCCAGACGTTCTCGTCCGGGTCGGTGAGGAAGTTCATGAACACCAGCTTGTCCTTCATCGCAAACGCTTCGCGCAGCGCGCCTTCCACGTCGGACGGCTTGGTGATGCGCATGCCCACGTGGCCATAGGCCTCGGCCAGCTTCTGGAAGTCCGGCAGCGAGTGCACGTACGATTCCGAATAGCGCGACTCGTAGTCCAGCTGCTGCCACTGACGCACCATGCCCAGGTAACCGTTGTTGAGCAGGATGATCTTCGGCGTCAGGTGGTACTGCTTGCAGGTGGCAAGTTCCTGGATACACATCTGGATCGAGCCTTCGCCGGTGATGCAGGCGACGGTCGCGTCCGGATTGGCCATCTGCACGCCCATCGCGTACGGCAGGCCCACACCCATCGTGCCCAGGCCGCCCGAGTTGATCCAGCGGCGCGGCTTGTTGAACGGGTAGTACTGGGCGGCCCACATCTGGTGCTGGCCAACGTCGGAGGTGATGAAGGCGTCGCCTTCGGTCACTTTCCACAGGGTTTCGATCACCGACTGCGGCTTGATCACCTCGTCCGAATGGTGGTACTTCAGGCATTCGCGCGAG
Organism: Massilia agilis; assembly: GCF_024756255.1. GTDB lineage: Bacteria > Pseudomonadota > Gammaproteobacteria > Burkholderiales > Burkholderiaceae_D > Telluria > Telluria agilis. Next base: position 811,060 of record NZ_JANUHB010000001.1, read on the forward strand.
CGCCAGGCGTTGATCTGCGTCCACCAGTTCTTGAGCGCGCCGGCATTCGGCCTGGTGTCGGTCGCGTCGAGCTGGCTCAGCAGTTCAACGAGCACGTCCTTGACGTTGCCCACGATCGGGATATCGACCTTGACCCGCTTGGAAATCGAGGACGGGTCGATGTCGATGTGGATGATCTTGCGCGGGTTGGTGGCAAAGTGCTTCGGATTGCCGATCACGCGGTCGTCGAAGCGCGCACCAATCGCGATCAGCACGTCGCAGTGCTGCATCGCCATGTTCGCTTCGAAGGTGCCGTGCATGCCGGGCATGCCGACCGACTTGTCGCTGCCGGCGCGGTAGCCGCCCAAACCCATCAGGGTGTTGGTGACCGGGTAGCCGAGCTTGTCGACCAGCTTGTTCAGCTCGGGCGCCGCATTGGCCAGGATCACGCCGCCGCCGGCGTAGATCATCGGACGCTCGGCCTGCAGCAGCAGCTGCACGGCCTTGCGGATCTGGCCCGCGTGCCCCTTGTCGACCGGCTTGTACGAGCGCATCTCGATATCGCGCGGGTACTCGAACATGGTCTTGGCCATGCTGATGTCCTTCGGGATATCGACCAGCACGGGGCCGGGACGGCCGGTGCGGGCGATGTAGAAGGCCTTCTTCATGGTCGAGGCCAGGTCCTTGACGTCCTTGACCAGGAAGTTGTGCTTGACCACCGGGCGCGTGATGCCGACCGTGTCGCATTCCTGGAAGGCGTCCTGGCCAATCGCGTGGCTCGGCACCTGGCCGGTGATGACCACCATCGGGATCGAGTCCATGTACGCGGTGGACAGGCCGGTGACGGCATTGGTGACGCCCGGACCGGAGGTGACCAGGGCAACGCCGACGGTATTGGACGAACGGGAATAAGCGTCAGCAGCATGGACGGCGGCCTGTTCGTGGCGCACCAGGATGTGCTGGAACTTGTCTTGCTTGAAAATGGCGTCGTAGATATACAGGACTGCACCGCCCGGATAGCCGAAGACGTGTTTGACGCCCTCCTCGGCCAGGCAACGCACGACGATCTCAGCGCCCGTGATGGGAGCCGTTGCTTCGTTACTCATAACATTCCTTTCAAAACCCACAGGGAAGTGATCGGATGCTCTTTCCTAACGAAATGCGTTTGGCGCGACAGGTGCTCAGCTTTCCCTTCTTCCTGCGGTCACATCGATCCTGCAGATACCCGTAGATACCCTGTGAACCGATGCTGGTCGCAACTCGTTCTAGCGTGAGTGTCTGTGGCGCGGTTGCGCATTTCTCGCGCTTGTGGCGCGGGTGGGAGCAAACTGCCTACAAATGAAAGCGAGTCAATGCCGGGTAAGACCTTGTGTGGCTGGCCCGGTGACTTGGGGGCTTCGGGGTTGCAAAGCGTGACAAACACCTTACTGCGTTGCAGCATTTTGGTCAAGCGCCTTGTGTGACTTTGTTCGAAATCAGGGCGAACCGCGCCAAACTGGTGCAAAACCCAGGGCGGATGGGGGCGCAGGCTGCGTTAAGCCTGTGCATACCGCTGTGTTTTTTGCTAGCATTCGTCAGTTTTCCCAAATGCCACAGGCAAAGTACCTCGGCGCACCCTTCATCGCATGGCCACAGACAAAGAACTCAACGACTTCCTCGGGAACGTCGAGCGGCGCGCCTTCAAGCAAGCCGTGTATGCGGTGAGAAAGGACGAAGCGGCGCTGGACATCGTGCAGGACGCGATGATCAAGCTCGCCGAAAAATATGGCGACAAGCCGGTCGCCGAACTGCCGATGCTGTTCCAGCGCATCCTGCAGACCACGATCCTCGACTACTTCCGGCGCGAAAAGGTGAGAAACACCTGGGTCAGCCTGTTTTCCGGGCTGGGGCGCCGGGAGGAGGAAGACGAGGATTTTGATATACTTGCATCTTATGAAGCCGAGGAAGGCTCGGCCGCCGCCGAGTCCAGTGCGGACCAGGTGGAACGTGCCGAAACCTTGCGCCTGATCGAGGAAGAAGTGCAGCGACTCCCCGCGCGTCAACGGGAAGCCTTCCTCATGCGTTACTGGCAGGACATGGATGTGGCCGAGACGGCCGAAGCGATGGGGTGCTCCGAGGGCAGCGTCAAGACGCATTGCTCTCGCGCTACGCACGCCCTGGCCGAAGCCCTCAAAGCCAAGGGAATTAAATTATGAACACGGACGACATCAACCTGGCGTACAAGATCCGCCACGCCCTGAACGACAATCTTGATGCCCTGCCCGCTTCGACCACCGAACGGCTGGCAGCCGCGCGTGCGCGCGCTGTGGCGCGCAAGAAGGCCGATGCGCCGGCGCGCAAGCAGGCTCGTCCGGCATTCAACATCCACGCCATGCTGTCGATGGCCGGCCTGGGCCGCGTTGCGGTGGCGGTGCCGTTGCTGGCGGCCGTGTTTGGCTTGGCCGGGCTGTACCAGTACGAACAGCAGCAGCGTATTGCCGAGCTGGCCGAACTGGATGCCGCCGTGCTGTCCGACGAACTGCCGCTGACCGCCTACACCGACCACGGCTTCAACGCCTATCTGGCCTCCCAAGCCCAAGGGCAGGACCAGCAACGCGCGACCCAATGAGGGCAAACGGCTTGCGTTTCCGTTACACCGCCATTGCCTGCACGGCCGCGCTCGCGCTGGCCGGCGCGGCGGCATTTGCCGTGGCGCAGCAAGCAGGCGCGCCCGTGCCGGCGACGCCTGCGGGCCAGCCGGCCGCGGCTGCAGCCCGGCCGCCGGCCCCTGCCGCCGGCGCCAAGCCTGCCGCCACCAAACCTGCCAAAACGCCGGACAAGCCGCTCTGGCGCGACCTTTCGCCCGCGCAGCGCGCCGCGCTCGACCCGCTGGCCACCGAATGGGACCAGATGGATGGGGTACGCAAGCAAAAATGGCTGGAAATGGCCAACCGCTTCAAATCCATGTCGCCCGAAGAGCAGCAGCGCGTGCATGAGCGCATGCGCGAGTGGGTGCGCCTGACGCCGGCGCAGCGCAAGCTGGCGCGCGACACCTACACCCGCACCAAAAAGCTGGCGCCGGGCGAAAAGACCTCGACCTGGGAAAGTTACCAGCAGCTTCCCGAAGAGCAGAAGCAAAAGCTCGCCGCCGAGGCTGCGGCACGCAAGCAGGCCGCGGCAGCGGTGCCGAGCCGGCGTGCGCCGACCCCGATCCACAAGAGCCCGACCGGGTGCCCGGCCGGCATGGCCAAGAACCCGGTCTCGGCAGCGCCGCCCTGCGTGCCTGGCGCGGCGCCGGCACAGGCGCCGGCCGCAACGCCTGCGGCGCCCGCCCCTGCCCCGGCCCAGCCGGCACCTGCCGCACCGGCCACGGCAACGCCCACTCCTTCGACTACGCCGGCCGCGCCGGTTTCGCCTCCCCCGAATGCTCAATAATTTCGAGACGGCGGCCACGCCGACCGTCAAGCGCCGCCTCATCTCGATGGTCTACGAAGCATTCTTGCTTGCCTCGGTAGAGGCGCTCGCGACCGTCATCTACATGATCGTGACCGGAAACCGACAAGAGCCGGTGTTCCAGCACGGCCGCAATTTCGTCCTGTTTCTGGTCGCCGCAGCCTATTTCGTTCACTTTTGGACAGACAGCGGGCACACGCTGGCGATGAAAACCTGGCGTATTAAGCTAGTGCAGCCTGGATACGCGCGCGTCCCGTACCGGATCGCGGCGATCCGCTACCTGCTCTCGTGGGGGTGGTTCTTGCCGGCGCTGATGGTCTGCTACGCCGTAGGTTTGCAGAGAGGCCAAGCGGTAATTGCCATCGGCATCGGCATCGTGGCCTGGGCCATGACCGCGTTCCTCGACAAGGACCGCCAGTTCCTGCACGATAAGCTGGCCGGGACGCGGCTGGTGTCGATGCCCAAACCAAGCAAGCAATAACCCGCCGTTGGTGCGCCGGTTCGGGGCTAGTCAGAACCGCTCGAACTCGCCCAGGTAGCGCCAGCGGCCCTCCGCCAGCCCTGCCAGCGGCACGCGTCCAATGCGCAGGCGCTTGAGCGCCACCACGTTCAGTCCGACCGCGCGGCACATATGCTCGACCTGCCCCGGCCGGAAGCCCTTCCCCGCAAATCGCAGCCGGTTTTCGCTCTGCCAGCTCGCCTTGAGCGGACCAGTGGCTTTGCCCTCGAACGTGAGGCCACGATTGAGCAGCGCCAAGCCGCCTTCGGGCATCTTGCCGGTCACGTCGGCCACGTACTCGTGTTCGAAGCGGTCAGCCTCGTCCACGAGCTTGCGCGCCACATGGTAGTTCTGCGTGTAGACCACCAGGCCGCTGGCACCGGTCTCCAGCGGCACGGCCAGCGTGAGCTTTGCCAGGTGCCGCTTCAGGAAGCGCTCGCGCCCTTCGAGGTTCTCGGGCGTCAGGCAGTCGGTCGCAGGGCGGCCATCGCCGCCGCACGCGAAACCGGCAGGCTTGTGCAGCAATATGGTCACGGGCGCCAGGTCGACGGCAGTCGCGCCCTGCAGCATTTGAACGGCCTGTGTGTCCGTCACGCGCGTGGCGGGATCTTCGACCACCACGCCGTCCACGCTCACCCAGCCGCCCGCGATGTAGCGTTCGGCCTCGGCGCGCGAACACGGCACCAGGGTCGCGACGCGCTTGGCCAGGCGTACGCCTTCGTCGGTCATCAAGCGCGCCAGTCTTTGAAGAACGCCTTGAACGCGGCGATGGTGCGCTCGACGTCTTGCGCGTTCACGTCCAGGTGCGTGACCAGGCGCGTGTGCGGGCCGACCGACGCGCGGATGCGTTGGCCCGCCAGGTAGGCGCGCAGCGGCTCGCACGCGGCGGCGGGGATATCCACGTAGAAGATATTGGTCTGCGGCGTGGTGACCGTCAGGCCGTCGATGTCGGCCAGACCGCGCGACAGCCGGGCGGCATTGTCGTGGTCCTCGGCCAGGCGCTGCACGTTGTGCTCGAGCGCGTACAGGCCCGCTGCGGCGATGATGCCGGCCTGGCGCATGCCGCCGCCCAGCATCTTGCGCCAGCGCTTGCCCTGCTCGATCAGCGCTTTGGAACCCAGCAGCACCGAGCCCACCGGCGCGCCCAGGCCCTTGGACAGGCACACCGACACGCTGTCGAAACCAGCCACGGCCTGGCGCAGGCTGATACCCTGCTTGACCGCCGCGTTGCAGATGCGGGCGCCGTCCAGGTGGGTGTTCAGGCCCTTGGCGTGCGCGAGCGCGGTTGCCGCCTTCACGTACTCCTGCGGCAGCACGCGGCCACCGATGGTGTTTTCCAGCGCCAGCAGGCGGGTGCGCGCAAAGTGGATGTCGTCGGCCTTGATGTAGCCTTCGATGTCGGCCAGCGCGATCGAGCCGTCCGGCTGGTTGGCGATCGGCTGCGGCTGAATGCTGCCCAGCACCGCGGCGCCGCCGCCTTCGTATTTGTAGGTGTGCGCTTCCTGGCCGACCAGGTATTCGTCGCCGCGGCCGCAGTGGCTCATCAGCGCGATCAGGTTGGTCTGCGTGCCGGACGGCGCGAACAAGCCCGCCTCGAAGCCGAACAGGTCGGCCGCGTAGTCCTGCAGGCCGTTGACGGTGGGGTCGTCGGCGTACACGTCGTCGCCAACGGGTGCGGCGGCCATCACGGCGCGCATCGCCTCCGACGGCTGGGTGACGGTGTCGCTGCGAAGATCGATCCAGTTATCGCTATTGCTCATGTTCTTATTCCGTGGGGGTGACAGTTTCAAGCTGCGCCGTTTGCCCGCTGTAGAAACGCTGGCCCATCTCTTCCAGGCCCAGCGTGGACAGCACTTCCTGCAGCCGCTCGGCAGGACGGCGGCGCGGCAGGTTCTTGTAGGTGGCGACGATCAGCTCGTTCTTCATCGAGTGCTCCCAGCCCACCAGTTCGGTCACGTTCACCTGGTAGCCGTGGCTTTCCAGTTGCAGGCAGCGCAGCACGTTGGTGATCTGGCTGCCGAATTCGCGCGTGTGGATCGGGTGGCGCCACAACTCGGTGAGCACGTTGCGTCCCAGCTGGCCGCCCTTGTTCTTGCGCAGGACCGAGGCCACTTCGGCCTGGCAGCACGGCACCAGCACGATGTACTTCGCTTTCTTCTTGAGCGCAAAGTCGATCGCGTCGTCGGTCGCCGTGTTGCAGGCGTGGAGCGCGGTGACCACGTCCACCGTCGGCGGGAGCAAGCTTGACTTCGTGGACTCGGCCACCGACAGCGGCAGGAACGACATGCCGGTAAAGCCCAGCCGCTGCGCGAGTTCGGTCGATTTCTGCACCAGCTCTTCGCGCGTTTCAATGCCGTAGATGTGCGAGCCGTCGTTCAGGTTCTTGAAGAACAGGTCGTACAGGATGAAGCCGAGGTAGGACTTGCCGGCGCCGTGGTCGACCAGCGACACGCCCGGGTGCTGTGCGAGCACGTCCTGCAGCAGCGGCTCGATGAACTGGTACAGGTGATATACCTGCTTGAGCTTGCGTCGGCTGTCCTGGTTCAGTTTGCCGTCGCGGGTGAGGATGTGCAGCTCCTTGAGCAGCTCGATCGACTGGCCGGGTCGCACCTCGGGCGGCAGTTCCGGCACGGCCGGCGCCTTGTTCGTCTTGTCAGCTCGCTTCATCGATCCATGCCTGCTGTATCGCTTCCAAAATCTTTTCCCCGCCGCGCGCGTGGTCGTCGTCGAAGCCTTCGAGCCCGATGACCCAGTTGTGCAGGTCCACGAAACGCACGGCCGTCGGGTCCACGTCCGGGTACTTGTCGTAAAGCGCTTCGGCAATCGCGGAGATGTCGGTCCACTTCATGGCGCTACCCTCAATGGTTCTTTTCGGCCGCGTGGTTGATGGTGTACTTGGGGATCTCGATGACCAGGTCCTCGGTGCCCACGATGGACTGGCACGACAGGCGCGAGACAGGCTCCAGGCCCCAGGCCTTGTCGAGCATGTCCTCTTCCTTCTCTTCCGGCTCATTGAGCGACTCGTAGCCTTCGCGCACCAGCACATGGCAGGTGGTGCAGGCACAGACGCGGTCGCAGGCGTGCTCGATTTCGATGTCGTTCTCGAGCATGACGTCGCAGATGGATTTGCCGGCCGGCGCTTCCACGACCGCGCCCTCGGGGCAAAACACCGGATGGGGCAGGAATACGAGTTGTGGCACTTCTGTTACCTCTTTGGTTATCTGACGTCGTTCCCGCGGAGGCGGGAACCCATAGACCGCGTGCCAATCAGGCTCAGCATGGGTTCCCGCCTGCGCGGGAACGACGTTGTTTAAGGCTGTCTTATACCTGATCCAGCGACTTCCCAGCCAGCGCGCTGCGCACGCTCTTGTCCATGCGGCGGGCGGCGAAATCCTCGGTCCCGCGCGAGAGCGCCTGCACCGCATCATGCAGCGCGTTCTGGCGCGCCCCGGCCTCGGTCGATTCGTCGTTCGATTTGGCCAGCGTCTCGCGCACCGCCAGCATCAGGCCGTCGAGCGCCGTGCGCTCGTCCAGCGCCAGCAGGTCGCCGTCATTGTCCAGCGCCGACTGGGTCGCCAGCAAGATGCGCTCGGCCTCGACCTGCTCTTCGCGCAGCGCCCGCAATTGCATATCGACCTGGGCCGAGGTGTACGAGTCCTGCAGCATGCGCGCCACTTCGTCGTCGGACAGGCCATACGACGGCTTGACGGTGATCGACGCTTCCACGCCCGAGCGCGTTTCGCGCGCGGACACCGACAGCAGGCCGTCGGCATCGACCTGGTAGGTCACGCGGATGCGCGCCGCGCCAGCGGCCATCGGCGGAATGCCGCGCAGCTCAAAGCGCGCCAGCGAGCGGCAGTCGGACACCAGCTCGCGCTCGCCCTGCACCACGTGCACCGCCAGCGCGGTCTGTCCGTCCTTGAAAGTGGTGAACTCCTGCGCGCGTGCGCACGGGATCGTCGAATTGCGCGGAATGATCTTCTCGACCAGGCCGCCCATCGTCTCGATACCGAGCGACAGCGGGATCACGTCCAGCAGCAGCCAGTCGTCGCCGGGCGCGCGGTTCCCTGCCAACAGGTTGGCCTGGATTGCCGCGCCCAGGGCCACCACCTTGTCCGGGTCGATGTTCGCGTGCGGGATGGTGTGGAAGAACTCGCCCACCGCGCGGCGCACGTGCGGCATGCGCGTGGCGCCGCCGACCATGACCACGCCATCCACGTCCTCGACCGACACGTTCGCATCGCGCATGGCCTTGCGGATCGCGTTGATGGTCTTGGTGACCAGCGGCCGGGTGATCTCGGCGAAGGTTTCGGCGGTGACCGTCACCTGCACGATCTCGCCCGATTTCAGGATCGCCTCGACGGTGGTCTCGGCGTTGGTGGACAGGAGCTCCTTGGCCTGGCGCGCCTTGACCATGAGCGTGGCGGTGTCCTCGTTCGACAACGGCGCCAGCTTCGCTTCGTCGCGGATGTGGCAGAACAGGCGCTGGTCGAAGTCGTCGCCGCCCAGGGCCGAGTCGCCGCCGGTGGACATAACCTCGAACACGCCCTTGGTGAGCTTGAGGATCGAGATGTCGAAGGTGCCGCCGCCCAGGTCATACACGGCATAGACGCCTTCCTTGCCGTGGTCCAGGCCATAGGCGATCGCCGCCGCGGTCGGCTCCGACAGCAGGCGCAGCACGTTCAGGCCCGCGAGCTGGGCCGCGTCCTTGGTGGCCTGGCGCTGCGCGTCGTCGAAGTAGGCGGGCACGGTGATCACGGCGCCGACCAGTTCGTCGCCGAGCGAATCTTCGGCGCGCTGGCGCAGCGTGGCGAGGATCTGGGCCGACACTTCCACGGGGCTCTTCACGCCCGCGACGGTCCTGATCTGCACCATCCCGGGCGCATCGACAAAATCGTATGGCAGGTTTTCGGCGTGGGCGATGTCCTTCAGGCCGCGGCCCATGAAGCGCTTGACCGAGACAATGGTGTTCTTCGGATCGGTGGTGCGGTGGGCCTGCGCCTTGTAGCCGATGTTGGCGTGGCCGTTGGGCAGGTAACGCACGATCGACGGCAGCAGCGGCCGTCCGTCCTCGTCGCTGAGCACTTCAGGGCTGCCGCTGCGGACCGTTGCGACCAGCGAGTTGGTGGTGCCCAGGTCGATACCTACCGCCAGCCGGTGCTGGTGCGGCGCGGTCGACATGCCGGGTTCGGAGATTTGCAAGAGTGCCATGTGGTGTTACCTGTTTTGTTCTTTTAGGGTGGGCACTTGTGCCCACGCGGGGTGGGACACGCCGCGTATCGCCGCGTGGGCACAAGTGCCCACCCTACGCAGGCGCGGCCGGCCGAATTCAGCTTTCCAGCGCTTCGAACGCGTAGTGCACCTCGTCGCCGAATTTGTCGAGGAACATGAGCGCGCGCACGTCCTGCGCCGCCTGTTCGTATTGGCCGGCGTCCAGCGCGTGCCCGATTTTCGCCAGCCGCTCCTTGCGCTCGCGCTTGAGCTGGGCATCCAGCTCGTCCAGCGCGCCCGCGTCCTTGGCGGCACGCGCATCGCCCAGCGCCTCGCGCCACTCCATCTGCTGCATCAGGAAGTCCATCGGCATGGCCGTGTTCGATTCCGTCTGCAGGTCGATGCCGTTCAGCTCGACCAGGTAACGCGCCCGCTTGAGCGGGTTCTTCAGCGTCTGGTAGGCCTCGTTGGCGCGCGTGGCCCACTGCATCGCCACGCGCCGCTCGGTGTCGCTGGCGTTGACGAAGCGGTCGGGATGCACGCGGCCCTGCACGTCGCGGTAGGCGGCGTCCAGGGCCGGCAGGTCGAGGTCGAAGCGCGCCGGCAGGTTGAACAGCTCGAAGTGGTTCTGCATGGAGCCTTAGATGCGGAAGCTCTCGCCGCAGCCGCAGGAGTCCTTCACGTTCGGGTTGTTGAAGCGGAAGCCCTCGTTGAGCCCTTCGCGCGCGAAATCGAGTTCGGTGCCGTCGATGTACGCCAGGCTCTTGGGATCGACAAAGACCTTCACGCCGTGCGATTCGAACACCACGTCCTCGGGCGCGGCCTCGTCCACGTATTCGAGCTTGTATGCCAGGCCCGAACAGCCGGTGGTGCGCACGCCGAAACGCAGGCCCACGCCCTTGCCGCGGCGCTCGATGTAGCGCGTGATGTGCTTCGCTGCCTTTTCGGTCAGGGTGACTGCCATCTTTTCCTCCTGGGCTTACGCGCCCGGGTGCTTGGTCTTGTAGTCCGCCACGGCGGCCTTGATTGCGTCTTCGGCCAGGATCGAGCAGTGGATCTTCACCGGCGGCAGCGCCAGCTCCTCGGCGATCTGGGTGTTCTTGATGTCCAGCGCCTGGTCGAGCGTCTTGCCCTTGACCCATTCGGTCACCAGCGAGCTCGAGGCGATCGCCGAGCCGCAGCCATAGGTCTTGAATTTCGCGTCCTCGATCAGGCCTTGCTCGTTGACCTTGATCTGCAGCTTCATCACGTCGCCGCAGGCCGGTGCGCCGACCATGCCGGTGCCGACCGCCTCATCGCCCTTGTCGAACGAGCCGACATTGCGCGGGTTTTCGTAGTGGTCCAACACTTTGTCCGAATATGCCATTTTGATGCTCCCGGTGTAAATTCTTGCGTAGGGTGGGCAGATCCTCTGCCCACGCGTTCAATCAACCTGTGCCAGCAGTGCCGATGCTTAGTGCGCCGCCCACTGGATCGAATTGATGTCGATCCCGTCCTTGTACATTTCCCACAGCGGCGACAGCTCGCGCAGCTTGCCGACCTTTTCCTTGAGCAGGTTGACCGCGAAGTCGATGTCCGACTCGGTCGTGAAGCGGCCGATGGTGAAGCGGATCGAGCTGTGCGCCAGCTCGTCGCTGCGGCCCAGGGCGCGCAGCACGTACGACGGCTCCAGGCTGGCCGAGGTGCAGGCCGAACCCGACGACACCGCGATGTCCTTGACGGCCATGATCAGCGATTCGCCCTCGACGAAGTTGAACGACACGTTCAGGTTGTGCGGCACGCGATGCTCCATGTCGCCGTTGATGTAGACCTCTTCGATCTCCATCAGGCCCTTGGCCAGACGGTCGCGCAGCGCCTTGATGCGGCCCAGTTCGCTGTCCATCTCTTCCCTGGCCAGGCGGAAGGCTTCGCCCATGCCCACGATCTGGTGGGTCGGCAGCGTGCCCGAACGCAGGCCGCGCTCGTGGCCGCCGCCGTGCATCTGCGCTTCCAGGCGCACGCGCGGCTTGCGGCGCACGTACAGCGCGCCCACGCCCTTCGGGCCGTAGGTCTTGTGCGCGGTGAAGGTCATCAGGTCAACCTTCAGGTTCTCGAGGTTGATGTGCACCTTGCCGGTCGCTTGCGCGGCGTCGCAGTGGTAGATGATGCCCTTCTTGCGGCACAGTTCGCCGATCTCGGCGATCGGCTGCACCACGCCGATCTCGTTATTGACCAGCATGACCGAGACCAGGATGGTGTCCGGGCGCATTGCCGCTTCCAGCTGTTCGAGCGAGATCAGGCCGTTGTCCTGCGGCTCGAGGTAGGTTGCCTCGAAGCCCTGGCGCTCCAGCTCGCGCACGGTGTCGAGCACCGACTTGTGCTCAGTCTTGACCGTGATGATGTGCTTGCCCTTCGTCTTGTAGAAGTTGGCCGCGCCCTTGAGCGCCAGGTTGTTCGACTCGGTTGCGCCCGAGGTCCAGATGATCTCGCGCGGGTCGGCGCCGACCAGCGCGGCCACCTGGGCGCGCGCCTCTTCCACCGCCGCCTCGGCGCTCCAGCCGTAGGCGTGGCTGCGCGAGGCGGGGTTGCCGAACTGCTCGCGCAGGTAGGGGATCATCTTGTCCGCCACGCGCGGATCCACCGGCGTGGTCGCCGAGTAGTCCATGTAGATCGGAAAATGCGGTGCGGTGGCGAAGCTCTTTTCCAGTTGTTGCGTGTCCAGGGGCGCGTTCATCAGTTCACTCCAATCTGCTTCAATCTTGTCCGACGGCGGCGTGGCTGTTGCGGTGCACCACCACGACGTTCTGTTGTTCTTTCTGCTTTTGCTGGTCAACCAGGTCCTGCAGCGTGACCGAATCGAGGTAGTCGACCATCTTTTCGTTCAGCGTGGCCCACAGCTCGTGGGTCATGCAGCGGGTGCCGGTGGCGGCATCGGCGCCATGGCAATTTTCCTTGCCGCCGCACTGGGTGGCATCGATCGGCTCGTCCACCGCGATGATGATGTCGGCCACGGTGACCTTTTCCGCCGGGCGCGCCAGGCTGTAGCCGCCGCCCGGGCCGCGGATCGATTCGACGATTTCATGGCGGCGCAGCTTGCCGAACAGCTGCTCCAGGTAAGACAGCGAAATGGCCTGGCGCTGGCTGATGCCCGACAGCGTGACGGGGCCCTTGCCCTGGCGCAGGGCAAGATCGATCATCGCGGTAACAGCAAAACGGCCTTTGGTGGTCAGACGCATCACAACCCCGGTTGATGTTAGAATATTGCGTTTCTTTAACTAATTCGGATCGCCTTGCAGGCTGATAAAAACCCGATTAGTTGAATGATTTAGTCAAGTATAGCGCATTCGGCCGGCTTTGTCTTGGCGGCCTGCGATTCCTGCTGCGGCGCAGCGACGCCGCCTTCCCGCCTCTTCTTTCTTACCGGGCACGCAACAGCTGCATCGGGCCGAACAGCTTTTGCATGCCGTCGTGCTGGATGAACGACAGGTTGTAGGGGTGCTCGGCGCAGACCTGGGCAAAGCGCGCGGTTTCCGGCAGCTTCTTCAATTGCTCGGCGATCTTGCCCCACAACACGAGCGTCGGCGGGGCAGGAAGGTCGGCCAGCGCGGCCAGCACCGTTTGCAGGAATGGCTGCCAGGCGCGGGCTTCGACTGCCGGGGCGACGTGGGGCCGGAAAACCAGTGCCGCGTTCAGCAGCAGGAAGCCGTGACCGGTCAGGTTGGACTGCAGTTCGGCCAGCGTGCGGATGCTGCCGTTGGTGCGCGCCGCGGCGGCGACGGGCGCAAGCGCCTGCCCGCTGCAATCGCCGCTCTGGAGTTGGCCGTCGGCCACCAGCAGCATCTTCATGAAGTTGCGCAGCGAGGTGGCGCGGTTGACCGCCTTCGACAGGCCGTTCTCGCACCACAGTTCGCCAACCGCGCCGTCCATGAAGCAGACGCCGGTCGCGCTTTCCTCGCGCGGATATGGCCCCTCGCCCACCAGCACGTAGCGCACCTGCTCCAGCGGCAGCGCGAACGCGGCAAACAGGCGGTTGCGCGTTGGCAGATAGTGGTCGTCGGCCAGCGCCGGCAGGTAGGCCGGGCTTGCCTTTGCCATCGCTTCCAGTCCCTTGATCAGGTGCGGGCGCCAGGAGGTGTGGGCAAGATCGAGGGCGGACAGGATCGGCTGGGGGATGGCGCTGGCGGGCATTGGGGGTGGCAGACGAGGGAAAAGGGAATTGTACTGTGCTGGATCATTGGCCGACAGATGACGGAGCTGTGCCGGGCTGGTCGAAGTAGCATGAGCGACGATTACGACACCCCGTGGAAGGATGCGCTGACAAGGTACTTTCCGGAATTCATCGCCTTCTACTTCCCAGCCGCCTATCGGGCAATCAACTGGACGATCCCGCATGTCTTTCTCGAACAGGAACTGGCACAGGTTGTTCACGACGCCGAGACAGGCAAGCGACGCGTGGACAAGCTGGCACGAGTCGCCCTGCTGGACGGTGCGGAGGAATGGGTGCTGGTGCACGTGGACGTGCAGGGGAACTACGACAGTAACTTTGCCGAACGCGTTTTTATATACAACTACCGAATCTACGATCGCTACCGTCGGCCCGTCGCCAGCCTCGTGGTGCTGGCCGATGGCTCGGCCAAGTGGTCGCCCGACAGCTTTAGCTATTCCCTTCTGGGTTGCGCGATGGGAATTCGGTTTCCTACGGCCAAGCTCAACGGTTTCGCGCCTCGGCTTGAGCAGCTGCTAGGCGACGAGAACGTTTTTGCACTCGTCACAGCTGCGCACCTGCTCACGCAACAAACGCGAGGGCAACATGTCCAACGGCGAGATGCCAAGTTCCGTCTTGCTCGGCTGCTTTACGAGCGGAAGTGGGACAAGCAAAGGATTGTTGATCTGTTCAGCGTGATCGACTGGATGATGTACCTCCCGCCCGGGCTTCAGAAGCAGCTCATGGATGACATCAACGGTCTGGAGAAGGAGCGTGGCATGCCCTACATGAATTCGTTTGAACGCCGCGGGCTGGAACGTGGCCGTGAAGAAGGCCGGAAGGAGGCGCTCAGCGATCTTCTGACCCGCCAACTCGAAAAGCGCTTTGGCCAACTTCCGGATTCTATCCAAGAGCGCCTGAAAGAAGCGGAGCCGGCAGACCTGCAGCACTGGGGCGAAACCCTGCTCGACGCGCCAACGTTGGACCAGGTCTTCAACCGCTGCTAGCCGCATCCAACCATGCGTCCGCCTTTCCCGATCCGGTGCATGATGGCGCCCTGCCCCACGAGGCACGCCAACCAATCGAGAAGGAGGCCAAGATGCAAACGATCCAGGATGTGATGACCCGCGACGTCCGCACCATTTCGCCGCAGGACAACGTGCAGCATGCCGCGCAAATGATGGACGAGCTGAACGTCGGCGCGATCCCCGTCTGCGACGGCGACAAGCTGGTCGGCATGATCACCGACCGCGACATTACGGTGCGCTCGACCGCGGCCGGCCAGGCACCGCAATCGACCCGCGTGGCCGACGTGATGAGCACCGACGTGCGCACCTGCACCAGCAACCAGAGCGTGGACGAGGTGCTCGGCCAGATGGGCGACGTCCAGATCCGCCGCGTGCCGGTGCTGGACGAACAGTCGCACCGCATGATCGGCATCGTCTCGCTTGGCGACATGGCGACCAAGCACTCGGCCGGCATCGACCATGCGCTCGACGAGATTTCCAGCCCGTCCGCGCCTGACCGCCCGCAAACGCAGCACTGACCAGCGTACGAGCGCAGGCGCCGCAGCGCCTGCGCCTGCAAGAGGCAAGCCATTGGCCCGTCTCAGACAACAGTCAAAAAGCCGCGCCCGCGTGGAATTTCGTTACCGCCCCGCTGTCCACCAGCTTTGCAAGACCGTATGAACGCGTTGTCGAAGTGGACACTCCGGATCTCTCCAAACTGTCGATCGACCGTGGCGCCCAGCCTGGCGCCCGGCGGCGGCGCAAACTTCCGCGATGGCTGTGGCTGCTTGCTGCGCTGGTGCTGCTCGGCGCCCTCACCGCGCTGCGCATCTGGACGGCGCCACCGGCGGTCGAAATCGTCAATGTGACCCTGGCCTACCCGGCCCAGGCGCTCACCGTGCTCAACGCAACCGGCTACGTGGCGCCGCAACGCAAGGCCGCCATCTCATCGAAGGCGACGGGGCGGTTGGAATGGCTGGGCGTGCTGGAAGGCAGCCGGGTCAAGGAAGGCCAGCTCATCGCTCGGCTGGAAAACCGCGACGTGGCCGCCGCGCTCGGCCAGGCCAGGGCGAACGTCGAAGTCGCGCGCGGCAACCTGGCGCAAGCGAAGGCCGAGCAGGTGGAGGCGGCCAACGCCTTGCGCCGCAACGCCGAGCTGCGCGCCAAGAACTTCATCGCCCCGGCCACGCTCGATGCCGTGCAGGGCCGCTACGACAAGGCGCGCGCCAACGTCGAGGCCACCCAGGCTGCGGTGGCCGCGGCCGAGGCCAATGCGCGCGCGGCCCAGGTGGCGCTGGACCAGACGCTGATCCGCGCGCCCTTCGACGGCGTGATCCTCACCAAAAACGCGAACGTGGGCGACAACATCACGCCCTTTTCCTCGGCCGCGGAGGCAAAGGGCGCGGTGGTCACCATGGCCGACATGGACACGCTCGAAGTGGAGGCGGACGTCTCCGAATCGAACCTGGCCAAGATCGCGGTCGGCCAGCCGGCCGAGATCCAGCTCGACGCTTATCCTGGCCTGCGGCTGGACGGCGTGGTGTCGCGCATGGTGCCGACCGTGGACCGTAGCAAGGCCACGCTGCTGGTCAAGCTGCGCTTCGTGCACCTGGACCCGCGCGTGCTGCCGGATATGAGCGCGCGCGTGGCCTTCCTGTCGCGCGCCCTGCGCCCCGGCGAAAAGCAGCCGCTGCCCGCCGTGCCGCCGGCCGCCATTGCCCGGCGCGGTGGCCGCACGGTGGTGTTCGTGCTGGCCGACCGCAAGGTGCAGGAAAAGCCGGTCTCGGTCGGCCGCAGGCTGGGCGACCTGGTGGTAGTCGAGTCACTGGTGCCGGGCCAGAAGGTGGTGTTGAATCCGCCGCCGCGCCTGGCCGACGGCGAGCCTGTCGAGCAGGCGAAAAAATGATGGCGGCGCTAGTCCAGATCGAGCACCTGGCCAAATCCTACCGGCGCGGCCGACAGGTGGTGCCGGTGCTGACCGATATCACGCTGTCGGTCGCCGCCGGCGACTTCACCGCACTGATGGGGCCATCGGGATCGGGCAAAAGCACGCTGCTCAACCTGATCGCCGGGATCGACAAGCCGGACCGTGGCATCCTGCGCGTGGCCGGCCTGGACATCACCGCGCTGTCGGAACCGGAGCTGGCCGACTGGCGCGCCGCGCACATCGGCTTCATCTTCCAGTTCTATAACCTCATGCCGGTACTGAGCGCGTTCGAAAACGTCGAACTGCCGCTGCTGCTGACGAACCTGTCGCGGCGCGAGCGGCGCGAGCGGGCCGAAATGACGCTGCAGATGGTGGGCCTTTCCGACCGCATGGACCACCTGCCGGGCGAACTATCCGGCGGCCAGCAGCAGCGCGTGGCGATCGCGCGCGCCATCGTCACCGACCCGGTGCTGATCGCCGCCGACGAGCCCACCGGGGACCTGGATCGCGCCTCGGCCAGCGAGGTGCTGGACCTGATGCAGCGCCTGAACCGCGAACTGGGCAAGACCATCATCATGGTCACGCACGACGCCCACGCGGCCCAGCAGGCGCGCACCATCATCCACCTGGAAAAAGGCGAGCTGCTGGCGGCGCCGCAGGGCGCGTAGTCCATGCAAAGGCTCAAGCTCATCCTGCGCAACGCGCTGCGCCACAAGCTCAGGAGCGCGCTCACCGTGGTGGGGATCGTCATTGCCACCCTCGCCTTCGGCTTTCTGCAGACCGTGGTCAAGGCCTGGTACGCGGGCGCGAACGCGGCATCGAACACCACGCTCATCACGCGCAACGCGGTCTCGCTGGTGTTCCCGCTGCCGCTGTCGTACGCGGCCAAGATCCGCGCCATCGACGGCACCCGCCGCGTGGCCTGGGCCAACTGGTTCGGCGGCGTGTACCAGGACCCCAAGAACTTTTTCCCGCAGCTGGCCGTGTCCGGCGAAAGCTACCTCGACATCTACACCGACTTCGTCCTGCCGCCGGACCAGCGCAAGGCCTTCCTGCGCGACCGCAAGGGCGCCATCATCGGGCGCAAGCTGGCCGACCAGTACCACTTCAGGATCGGCGACGTGATCCCGCTGCGCGGCACGATCTTTCCCGGCCAGTGGGACTTTGTGGTGCGCGGCATCTACGAGGGGCGCACGCCGAGCACGGTGACCACGCAGATGTTCTTCCACTGGGATTACCTGAACGAGACCCTGCTCAAGACCACGCCGCGCCGCGCCAACCAGGTGGGCGTGTACGTGGTGCAGATCACGCGTCCCGACCAGGCGCCGGAGGTGAGCGCCGCCATCGATGCCACCTTCAAGAACTCGCTGGCCGAAACGCTGACCGAAACCGAGAAGGCGTTCCAGCTCTCGTTCGTGTCGATGTCCGATGCGATCGTGGTTGCGATACGGCTGGTGTCTTATGTCGTCATCCTCATCATCATGGCCGTGATGGCCAACACCATGGCGATGAGCGCACGCGAGCGCCTGTCGGAATATGCCACGCTCAAGGCGCTCGGCTTCGGGCCGCTCTTCGTAGGCTCGCTCATCGTCGGCGAGTCGCTGCTGCTGTCGAGCGCGGGCGGCTTGCTCGGCATCGCCCTGCTCTACCCCGCGGCGGTCGCGTTCGCTGCGCGCATGGGCACGCTGTTCCCGGTGTTCGAGGTCGCGCCGCTCACGGTGCTGATGCAGGCTGCGGCCGCCATCGCGGTCGGCGTGGTCGCGGCCATTGCGCCGGCCGTGCGCGCGATCCGCGTGAACATCGTCGATGGCCTGCGGAGCGTGGCATGAGGATCCCCCCTGGCTATGTCGCGCGCAACCTGTGGTCGCGCCGGCTGACCACCATGCTCACCGCCGCCGGGCTCGCGCTGGTGGTGTTCGTGTTCGCGGCCGTGCTGATGCTGAACGAAGGGCTGCACGACACCATGGTGACCACGGGCGAATACGACAACGTGGTGCTGATCCGCAGCTCGTCCGAGACCGAAGTGCAAAGCTCGGTCCCGCGCGCACAGGCCGATGCGGCGATCAGCCACCCGGCGGTGGCGCTCACGCGCGAGGGGCTGCCGCTGGCCTCGCGCGAGACGGTGGTGCTGATCTCGCTGGACAAGCGCGAATCAAGCCAGCGTTCCAATGTGCTGATCCGCGGGGTCGGGCCAAACGCGCTCGAACTGCGCCCGCAGGTACGGCTGGTGGCCGGGCGCATGTTCCGGGCCGGCTCTTCCGAAATCGTGGCGGGCGCCGGCGTGGCGCGGCGCTTCAATGGCGCGGGCCTTGGCGAGCGCATGCGCTTCGGCCAGCGCGAGTGGAACGTGGTCGGGCTGTTCGATGCGGGCGGCAGCGGCTTCGACTCCGAAATCTGGGGTGACGCCGACCAGCTGATGCAGGCGTTCCGGCGGCCGAGCTACTCGTCCATCGTGCTCAGGCTGGCCGACAGCGCGCAGTTCGAGCGCTTCAAGAAGGATATCGAAACCGACCCGCGCCTGACGCTGGAGGCCAAGCGCGAGCAGGCCTACTACTCGGACCAGACAAAGGCGCTGTCCACCTTCATCAACATCCTCGGCATGACGCTGTCGGTGGTGTTCTCGATTGGCGCGGTGATCGGCGCGACGGTGACGATGTATGCATCGGTGGCCAACCGCGTGGCCGAGATCGGCACCTTGCGCGCGCTGGGCTTCCAGCGCCGCAGCATCCTGGCAGCGTTTCTGGTCGAGGCGCTGATGCTGGGCCTGGTGGGAGGCCTGGCCGGGCTGGCGTGCGCGTCGGCCATGCAGCTGGTGTCGTTCTCGACCACGAACTTCCAGTCGTTCTCGGAGCTGGCGTTCGGCTTTCGCCTGACGCCGGCGATCGCGGCCGAGTCGCTGCTGTTCGCGCTGGCGATGGGTTTCGTCGGCGGCTTCCTGCCGGCGCTGCGTGCTTCGCGCATGGAGATCGTCGATGCGCTGCGGGCTGCGTGATACGGTCGCACGGTGGGCGGGTATGCCGCCGACGCGTGCAACTTGCGCTCGCGTGCGCGCAAATTCGTACGCTGCCTGAACGCGTGGGCAGACAAGCTGCCCACCCTACGCCTGCTACTCGGCGTCTGGCTGCTGCGACGGGTGCGCGTGTGCAAACGCCGGCAATTGGACGCAGTTGGCGTTGATGCGGGCGATGTTCGGGTAGGCCGCCACGTCGATCTCGAAGCGCTGCGCGTTGAACACCTGCGGCACCAGGAAGCAGTCGGCCAGCGTCGGCGTCTCGCCGTGGCAGAAATCGGCAGCGCCCGGGTCGCGCGCCAGGTGCCCCTCGAGCGACGCCAGCCCCTCCCTGATCCAGTGGCGATACCACTCGGTCTTTTGCTCTTCGGTCGCGCCGACGGTGTGCACCAGGTAGCGCAGCACGCGCAGGTTGTTGAGCGGATGGATGTCACAGGCGACGATCTGGCACAGCTCGCGCACGCGCGCCCGCCCGAGCGGGTCAGGCGGCAGCAGCGGCACGTCGGGATGGGTCTCTTCGAGGTATTCCAGGATCGCCATCGACTGCGTGAGCGTGCCGCGCTCGTCCTGCAGGGCGGGCACCAGCGCGCTCGGGTTGATCTTGCGGTAGTTGTCCGACAGCTGCTCGCCGCCGCCGCGCAGCAGGTGCACCGGCACCGCCTCGTACTTGAGCCCCTTCAGGTTCAGCGCAATGCGCACCCGGTACGCGGCCGAGCTGCGAAAGTAGGTGTAGAGCTTCATTCGGTCCTCCGGTGGTAGTGCGCGACCTCCTGGTCGATCGCGCCGAAGATGCTCGAGCCTTCCGCGTCCAGCATCTCGATGCGCACGCTGTCGCCATAGCGCAGGAATGGCGTTGCGGGCGCGCCCCGCTCGATCGTCTCGTACATGCGCACCTCGGCCAGGCAGCAATAGCCCACGCCGCCGTTTTCGATGCTCGAGCCATGCAGGCTGCCCTGCTTGTTGGACACCGTGCCCGAGCCGATGATGCTGCCGGCCTCCAGCTCGCGCGTTTTGGCGGCGTGCGCGACCAGCTGGGCAAAGCTGAAGGTCATGTCCTCGCCCGCGTTGGGGCGGCCGAACGGCTTGTCGTTGAGTGTGACCAGGAGCGGCAGGTGCAGCTTGCTGTCGCGCCAGGCGCTGCCCAGTTCGTCCGGCGTGACCGCCACCGGCGAAAATGCGCTGGCCGGCTTGGACTGGAAGAAGCCGAAGCCCTTGGCCAGTTCGCCCGGGATCAGGTTGCGCAGCGAGACGTCGTTGACCAGCATGACCAGGCGAATCGC
The DNA here is from genome assembly GCF_024756255.1 of Massilia agilis. GTDB lineage: Bacteria > Pseudomonadota > Gammaproteobacteria > Burkholderiales > Burkholderiaceae_D > Telluria > Telluria agilis. Next base: position 831,588 of record NZ_JANUHB010000001.1, read on the forward strand.
GCTTGCGGCCAGCTCGGGCGTGGCGCCCATCGGCACGTCGCCGGTGATCACGGCCACCTCGGCCTCCAGGTCCACGCCCCAGTCCTCGGACAGCACGCAGATCGGGTCGCACGGGCCGACGAAGGAGTCCGAACCGCCCTGGTACATCAGCGGGTCGGTGTAGAACGAGGCCGGCAGCTCGGCCCCGCGCGCCTTGCGCACCAGTTCCACGTGGTTGATGTAGGCCGAGCCGTCGGCCCATTGGTAAGCGCGCGGCAGCGGCGAGTGCGCTTCTTCTTCCAGGAAGGACTCGGCCGCGGGCGCGTTGCCGCCGTTGAGCGCCTCGTACACCTGCTGCAGTCGCGGGGCCGCGCGCTCCCAGTCGTCCAGTGCCGCCTGCAGCGTGGGCGCGATGTGCGGCACGCGCTGGCAGGTCACGAGGTCGCGGCTGACGACGACCAGGGTGCCGTCGCGGCCGCCGGTCTTGAGGGTGGCGAGTTTCATGGCGTTTCCTTCATGCAGTTAGTTGCCGCCATTAAAGAACAAAACGGACTATCATACAAACAGTATTTTCCGCCCGATTTATCGGATTATCTTATGAATCCAACCCTGCGCCAGATGCGCGCCTTCGTCGCGCTGGCCAAGACCGGTAACTTTACGCTCGCCGCGCAGCTGCTGCACTTGTCGCAGTCGGCCCTGTCGGGTTTGATCAAGGAGCTGGAAGCGGCCCTTGGCACCCGCGTGGTGGACCGCAGCACGCGCAAGATCGCGCTCACCGACATCGGCCGCGAGCTGGTGCCCCTATTCAGCCAGATCATCGACGACCTGGACGGTGCGCTTGCGAACATTGAGGCGCACACGCGCCTGAAGAAAGGGACCGTGCGCATTGCCGCGCCGCAGCTGATGGCATGCACGGTACTGCCGCGCGCGATCGCGGCATGGCAGGCTGAGCATCCTGACGTGCAGGTGCGCCTGGCCGACTGCGCCGTCGAAAGCGTGGCATCGCGGGTGCTGTCGGGCGAAGCCGACGTGGGTATTGCGCCCGAGCGCGAGCCGGCGCCGGCGCTGGACGCACGGCTGCTGTTCGAGCTGCCGTTCGCGCTCGTCTTTCCCAAGGGGCATCCGCTGGCACAGCGCGAGCGGGTCACCTGGCAGGACCTGGCGGATTATCCGTTCATTTCGCTGCAGGGCCAGTTCACCGAGCGCTTGCTGGCCGACATGCACGGCGAACTGCGCGAGGTCACGCTCAAGCCGGCCTATGAGGTGGCGTTCATGACAACGGCGCTGGCGATGGTCAGCAGCGGACTGGGGGTGACGGTGTGCCTGCCGTATGCCGAGCCGCTGGTGAGCCCGTACCAGCTGGGCATGCGCGAGCTGCAAGCGCCGCGGCTCACGCGCAGGTTCTTCGTGCATACGCGCCCGCAACGGACCTTGAGCCCGGCTGCCGAGGCGTTCGTTGCTTTCCTGCTCGATTTCGTCGCCAAGGGCGAGTAAGGCCAGCGCCTGGTGCGCGGGCGGCGCTAGAATACGCCTTCCTTTCTAGCAAACGCAGGAACGATGTCCCACAACACCATTGCGATCAACCAGCGCATGGACAGGTTCGACGGCCACGAAAGCGTGTGGCTGTTCGGCTATGGCTCGCTGATCTTCAAGGCCGACTTCCCCTTCATCGAGCGGCGAGCGGCCAGCATCACCGGCTGGACGCGGCGCTTCTGGCAGGGTTCGCACGACCACCGTGGCACCGAGACCGCGCCGGGCCGGGTGGTGACGCTGGTGCCGGACCCCGGACAGGTGTGCCACGGGATGGCCTACCTGGTCACACCGGAAGAATTCGCGCACCTGGATCATCGCGAAAAGAACGGCTACCTGCGCCTGGCCACCGAGATCAGCTTCGAGGGCGCCGGTAGCGCCGAGGGGCTGGTGTACATTGCGACGCACGAGAATGCGGCTTACCTGGGGCCGGCCAGCGAGCGCGACATTGCACGCCAGATCGCCGCCTCACGCGGGCCGAGCGGGCCGAACAGCGAGTATCTGCTGGAACTGGCCAGGGCGCTGCGCGAATTGGGCAAGTTCGACCATCATGTGTTTGAGATCGAGCGCCATTTGCGGGAGTTCATGGCGGGGTGAGGCGCCGTGAAGACCTGTCATAGGGACACTGCCGCCACCGGTTGAACGCGTTGGGCTACGCGGATCTGCGTGGGGCCAGGCCCATGTCTTCGAGCCGCAGCAGGATTTCGGTGCGGCGTTCACGCTTGATGTCGATCCAGTTGCGCCCTTCGATTGCGCCGATCAGCGCGTACAGCATGTTCAGCCCCAGCCCGGGCACCTGCGGCAACAGGCGCGCATACACCTGGAACGGATCGGCGGCACGAAGCTCATCGGGCGTGCGGATACCAACCAGCGGCAGCCATTGCTCGCAGCGCGGGCCCAGTCCCTTCATGTCGCGCAGCCGCTGCGGCCTTGGCGTCATCGCGGGCCTTCAGCGTGCTTCGAGCACGCGCCGCACCTGGGCCGCGCGCTCCTCGACCGTGCCGGTCACGATGGTGTAGGGAATGCCGCGCGCGTCCAGGTCTTCCAGCACCAGCTTCTGGATGCGCCCCCGCCATTCCTCGTTTTCACGCGCCGGGTCGTATTCGTAGGGGATGTCGTCGGCACACACGAAGTGATGCGCGTAGCGCTGCTTGCAGTCGTCCGCATAGCGCAACAACTCTTCGGGCGCTTGCTGGATGTGGCCGAAGCAGTAGCCCAGCAGCAGGGTCGTGAGCGCGCTGGTGTCCACGAACAGGTAGCGGCGCGCCTGTGCCGCCGCCTCCGCTTCGGCGTGGCGGTGCTTGACGGCGATGTCAACGTAGTCGTCAACATTCAGCTGCCCCTTCTTTTCTTCCCAGATGAAGCGCCCGATTTCGGGCACGTACACCGTGTCGAACTCGCGCGCAAGGTGCTGAGCAAGCGTGGACTTGCCGGTCGATTCCGCGCCGACAAACACCACCTTCTCGACCACTTGCGCTGCCGCGTCGCCCTCTGCCATAAGCCTGTTCCTGGATTTTCCAACCAGCAATCGTAGCCGATCCGGCCGGGGAGCGCCAATCCCGCCGTTTCTTTCAGAACAGATCCAGCTGCCCGGTCGCGTTGCCCGTCTGCTTGCCAGCCGCGGGAGGCACGACCAGGGGCCGCCGGAACTGCGACACGTCGAGCTTCTCGAAACGCCCGCGCAAGCCGCCCATGCCCAGCCGCTCCACCGTCTTGGCAAACCGTTGCTGGATCAGGTCGGCCCAGACGCCCTCCCCGTGCATGCGTTTGGAAAAGTCGCTGTCGTAGTCTTTGCCGCCGCGCATGTCGCGCACGCGGTTCATCACGCGCGCGGCGCGCTCCGGGAAATGGGCTTCGAGCCATTCCTTGAACAGGGGATTGACTTCCCAGGGCAGGCGCAGCACCACATAATGCGCGCCAACCGCACCAGCATCGCGCGCGGCCTCGAGGATCTTTTCGATTTCGGGCTCGGTGACGAAGGGGATGATGGGCGCCACCGACACGCTGACCGGAATGCCCGCCTCGGCCAGTGTGCGGATGGCGCGCAGCCGGCGCGCCGGCGCGGCCGCGCGCGGCTCGAGCGTGCGGGCGATCTCGGGGTCGAGCGTGGTGAGCGTAATGGCCGCGCACGCCAGCCGCTTTTCGGCCATGGGCGCGAGCAGGTCGATGTCGCGCTCGATCAAGGCGTTTTTCGTGATCAGCCCGACAGGATGGTTGCACTCGTGCAGCACCTCGAGCACCTGGCGCGTGATCCGGCGCTGCCGCTCGCACGGCTGGTAGGCGTCGGTATTGACGCCAATGGCAATGTGCTCGGGCACGTACGAAGGCGACGCCAGCTCGCGCCGCAGCAGGTCCGGCGCGTTGACCTTGGCAAACAGCCGGGTTTCGAAATCCAGCCCCGGCGACAGGCCCAGGTAGCTGTGCGTGGGCCGCGCGAAACAATAGATGCAGCCGTGCTCGCAACCAATCCGTCTTACCCAGTTATGCACATAGTTGCAACTGCCATGTTGGCTGAATGTCGCCCCGACAGGGCGTCTCGCTCGCCCAAACAACTATGTAGTATGTGGCCCTCGCCCGGTTACCTCTTGCCTAGAATCCATGCTTGTGCGAAATTATTGCCTTTCCTTTGGCGCGGACGGTGATGCCCAAGCTCGGCTCGATCAACTTCGACAATCGGATACTCGACGCCGCCCGCGACGGTACACTGGTCGTGTTCGCCGGTGCCGGAGTATCGATGGGGCCGCCGTCGAACCTGCCGGACTTCCGAGCGCTGGCCGAATCCATTGCTGGCGGGACTGGCAGTACCGTAGAAGAGCCACTGGACCGCTTTCTCGGGCACTTGGACCTCCGCGGCGTGCCTGTCCACAAGCGTGCTGCGGAGCGGTTGTCCGCGCCAGAGAGCCAACCGAAGGCGCTCCATCGAGATTTGATCAAGATTTTTGGAACTGTCGACCGGGTCAGGATCGTCACGACAAACTTCGACCCCCACTTCGGGGCCGCGTCGATCGCGGTATTCGGGCAAATGCCAGACCTGTACCGGGCGCCGGCTCTGCCGCGAGGCAGCGATTTCAGTGGGATCGTACATGTCCACGGTGCGCTCACCCAACCGGCCGGCCTGGTGCTCACGGATGCCGATTTCGGCCGGGCTTACCTGACGGAAGGCTGGGCGCGACGCTTTCTCGTAGAGGTGTTCCGCCGCTATACCGTCCTGTTTGTAGGCTACAGCCACGACGACGTGGTCATGAATTACCTTGCACGTGCCCTGCCGGCCGATAGCGTTGCCGGTCGATTCGCCCTGAGCCTGCCGGAAAAGGAAGGCAACTGGAAAGCACTCGGAATCACACCAATCAGGTTCGGGTTGGCTGAAGGGGGGAACAAGTACAAGGAACTGGAAGACGGCCTCCACAAACTTGCCGAGTTGTCTTCGCGCGGAGTCCTCGATTGGCAGCAGCGGCTGACCGAATTGGGGACCGGCGTACCGCCAGTTGACGACGAGGTGGCAGATGAAATCGAACAGGGACTTCGCGAAGTCCATACGACACGCTTTCTGTTACGCGCGGCCCGTGGTCCGCTGTGGCTCCGCTGGCTGGGTGCACGCGGCCACCTCGACGCGCTGTTCGGGTCCGGGGCTTTGAGCGACCGCGACACACTGCTGATGACGTGGCTGACCGACAATTTCGTCCTTGAGCAAGCTGACGAACTCTTCGAACTCATTGCGATACACCGAGGACGGCTGAACGCTGCTCTTTGGACCGCAATCGCGCTCAAGATCGGCTTGGACCAGGAATCGCCCCTCGCCTCGCGAGCGCTAGAACGATGGGTAACGATCCTGCTTGCGGCACGGCCTGCGGAAGCAGAGCCACATCACTTGGTTTGGCTCGCCAAGAAATGTGCGCGGGCCGACGAGCGTTCACTCGTGCTTAAAATTTTCTTATACCTGTGCCAGCACGAAACTCGTCTCAACCCCAACAATCGGGTTGCCGACGACCCAGATGAGGTTCCATCGCGCCGTCTGGACGCCGAGTGTGTGCTGGGCTGCGATGTCCACTTGCTCTCCGAGTTGTGGACCGATCACGTCAAGCCGAACTTGTCGGTGAATGCCCATACTTTGCTGTCCGCAGTGACCCGATCGCTGGAAGAAATCCAACAAGATCTGGCGACCTGGAGCATGGTATCGGACGAATGGGACCCGCTTAGCTATCACCGCTCCGCCATCGAGCAGCACGAGCAGGACCAGTTCCCAGAACCAATTGACGTTCTCATTGACGCAGCACGCGACGCGTTGGAACATCTTGCCGACCGGCGCCCGCTGCTCGTCGACGCCTGGCTTGAGAGCGTCAACATGACGGTATCCCTGCTGCGGCGGCTCGCGATCCACGCGACCACGAACTTGGACGGAATGTCCGCTGACGACCGCTTACGCTGGGTACTGCACCGTGTGGGTCTTGCTGGCACCATGGAGCACCATGAGGTGTACCGTGCGGTCGCGCTGAGTTACCCGTTGGCGAGCGACGAGGTGCGAAAGGTAGTGGTCGACGCCGTCGTTGCTATTGAGGTTCCGGCCGCCGTGGACTGGTCTACGGAGCAGATGACGGACTGGGCGCACTTCGCTTGGCTGTCCTGGCTCCTCAAGGCGCGGCCCGACTGCGGGTACGCCCGCGCAGCTTTGGCGCCAATCAAGCAGCGGCATCCGGAATGGGAACCGGAGGATCACCCGGAGTTCAAGCACTACAGCGGCATGACGCGTTCTGTCGGCAGTGAGAGCCCGTGGCCACCCGAACAACTCCTGGCTACGCCGGCACAAGACCAGCTTGACCCGCTATTGCATTTCAAGGGCACCCAGTTTTTCGGGCCGGGCCGGCCCGGGATGCTCATGGCGGTGACCACGGCCTGCAAACAACAGCCGCAGTGGGGCTTCGGCCTCATGGTCGCGCTGACATCGAGCAAGGCGTACTCTTCAGACCTTTGGGGCGCGGCGTTTCGCGGACTCCGCGACAGCGGGCTTACTGCCGGCGAGTGGCGCGAACTGCTCACAATCGTGAGGCGACCAGAACTGCAAGCCGCCCACGGCTCTGATATCGCCGCACTGCTTTACGCACTAGTCAAGGATGGAGGCAAGCCCTTCGCGCTCGAGCTACTGGACGAGGCCAATGATGTCGCGTTCTGTGCTTGGCAAGCAGTGCAGGTCAACGACACTGACCAGCAAGTGCGCGACTGGCTATCGGCTGCCATCAACCGGCCCTCTGGTGTCATCGTCGAATACTGGCTTGCTAGTTTGGCGGTGCTCATGCACGGGAAGTCCGGCGATGAGCGGCACCTGCCAGGCACGTACAAGAGCTGGTTCGAGAGCGTGCTCAGCGAGCCGGGATCAAAAGGCGGCTACGGCCGCGCCTTGCTCGCGAGCCAGGTGGCTTTCCTGTCTGGTATGGACGATGTCTGGACGCGCGAAAAGGTGCTACCACTTTTCACGGATTCGGACGCCGCTAGGTTCACTCAGGCGTGGGACGGCTTCTTGGCATGGGGCCAGCTCAACCAGGCGCTGGCAGGAGAGATGCTGCCTGCGTTTGGCGCTGCCTTGCGCCGTATCGAGGAGAGCGCGCCGCGACGCCAGCGATTCATTGAATTTTGCGCCGCGCTTGCCGTGTTCTATGCCGACGACCCCACGCAGGACCTGTTGCCTGTCTTGATGCATGACGGGGCGATCAGTGACCGAGTCGCCTTCTCTGCGTACGTTGGGAATTTTCTCCGCACGATGGACGCCGGGGCAAAACGAGCGCTATGGGAGCGCTGGCTGAAGCGGTACTGGCAGCAGCGTTTGGACGGCGTCGGTTCCCCGCTCGACGCGCGTGAAATCGCGAAAATGCTAGATTGGGTTGCTCACTTGGGGGACATGTTCGCCGAGGCGGTGGCAATGGCGGTGCAGGCGCCGCACCTCGTACTGGATCACAGCAGCTTGCTGGTGGCGTTGCGCCAGAGTGACCTGGTGGTGCAGTTCCCAGAAGCCGCCGCACAGTTACTCATCTACCTCTGCGATTGCGTCCGCGAGTACTTGGTCCCCGATCTCGCTAGAATCGCCCAGCGGCTTCCTCCGCTCCCGTCCGATGTCGACAGACGGCTCAGGGAGCAATTGGCGCGGGCTGGCGCGGCGTAGGCGGCGTAGAGCCAGGTGCTGGCGCACAAAGTTACAGAATATCGCTCACTCGGGACGTCGCATCGGAGGGGAAATTGGAAAGTGAACTGCAGCATGAAGTGTTTGCAGCACTCGGAGCCGAGCGGATAGCTCGCGTGCGCCTGATCACGCACCTGCACCGGCTGTCGTGGGTTGCCGGCGTGGTCTCGGCTATTGTCGTAGGGGCGCTTACGAAAGAGCCAGTTTTCTTTGTCTTGACAGGACTCGCGGTCGGTGCCGGGCTCCATCTCTACACCGAGAATGTGCTGCTAGCCCAGGTATGTCGCGGCGCGCGATATTCCAAAAGTACTTCGCTAGTGACATCAGTCGCCGCCTTGCACTACAACTGGCGGAACCGCAAGCTTTGATCGAGAACGAGGTGGCTGCCCTGCGCGCTGCTCATCGGAGGCGGCTGCCTGACCCTGACTTGCTCGAACAGGAGTTTCGAGGATTCGACTGGAGATTCTAAGTCCGCGAGGTCGTCAAGTACAGCGCGTGATCGTTGCCAGCAAGGTCTTGCTATCCAGTTCTCGAACAGATCTAAAGCGCGCTCCCTGTGCGCCCGGCGACTCCGGCCGCAGTGGCGCTTCCTACCAGCTCGGCTGTCTGCTTATCCGAGCGCTCTAGTCAAAGCTAAAGCCTTCCGCAGTACGATTACCTTGGATGCGCAAAACATATCGATAACTCGGGTGAATTTCCCAAACCAAACCGTCATCTAGATTTGCGTGTGATGTTAACAAATTGGGCCTGTCTTCGAAGTGAACAAAACCTAAGCCGGATGGATCGCTGTCATCCCTAGCAGCGATAAAACCACATCTGAATAAGAAGTGAGCAACTGTCAAGGGCCCATCAGGCGCAGTTACTCCATCAATGTTCGGGACTCCTATTCGCCGTATTATTTTGTCAGCAATATGCTCCAAAAGGTGTACTGTGTCGTATCGTTTCCGCCCTCCGCTAAACGACTCGACAATATCTTTTAACACCGCACATTGATGTCGGTGTTCTTTGTACAGATCGTCGATGCGAAATTTACCATACGACTGCATAACATCGTGAATATGATTAACCGTGATAAGCGAATTCATACTGCGATATGCATCTTTCGCGGCCAATTTGCAGAGCTGAGCCGCCCAACGAGGGCGCCCAGCAGACAGGATGTGAATAGGCCGGAAAGAGTCTACTAATCTACCCGCTCCCCAAGGGAAAAGTTCTTTGAAAACAATCCTCCGTATCGCACGTCCGTCTTCAATAGGATTGAACTCCGCATAACGCGGGTCATCAGGATAAGTTCTTCGGAAAAAGCTCAGAATTTTATTTTGTAGAATTCTTCCTGTCTCTTCCGTGCTCCAACTGAGATCAAGCATATACTGCTCGCACTTATCCATAGCCTCGTCGTGCTGTGCAAGCACAGACCAAACGTCAGTTCTTACTGCTGCTCGAATGCACAGTCCATTGACCACACTCACCAAATTTCGACAAGCACTAAAGAAGGTGCTTGCTTTGAGACGTTCGGACTCCGTATTTAGGAATGTTGAATCCACATCGTCTATAAATAGCCACACCGTTATCTCATGTTGGCCCAATACTCGTTCCAAAACTGCTTGAGAATTTGAGATTGGGACACGAGATCGCTCCACCTCAGCCCCTAAACCTTTAATCTTTAATCGATCAACCAGCGCGCCTACAATATTCCTATTCCTAAACCCAGCGAGTTCCGACGATTCGATTAGGAGCATCTTGTCATCAGTGAACCCGAAATTCAGAATCGCGCCGAGCTCTAGATTTATCTGGGTACAAATTCGCTGCTGCCACCCGTAAACAAGTGCAGCGGGCGTGTCGGTTTTCACATCCTGCAGCGCAATCAGGTCAGAGGCTTTTACATATATTAGAAGTTCGCCCTTCTGAGCTTTTTGGCGACGGTACAATGTCTGCTTTAATAAAGCCGATTTGCCTACTCCTTTCCGCGAGCGGACAATCGACAGTTTGCAATCTGGAGAATAGAATCGGTCAAAATCAGCTTTATCAAGAAAGTAACTATTCAGTACTTCCAAGTCCTCGTCATCACCCGCTTCATTGCCAAATAGCTCCGCCGAGAGGAAATCGCGGCGGTGTACAGCCCTTGTTGGGTACGGCGAAGTCTCTGCCGTCTCCAGCGTCGACGTCGCCTCGTGCCGTATGCCAGGATCTTGATCGCAGGATTCTCCAGCTTGCCCAGGTGCCGCTGGATTTTGATGCTGCAACGGAGAGCGCTTGCGAGAGTTTCGATGTTTAGTCATGATCCACCCATCGTTAAAGTTGCCATAAGCATACACTCAAACAGGATTTCATTGTCGGTTTACGCTCCATGGCGGACATTGTGCCAAGGTCTAGCACATGAATCAGCTTGGCGAGCAGCAACTAGCGAAGCCGGCGCGGGGAGACACGAATTTGCTGCTCGAGATCCTTCACCAAGTCACTTCCACGTTTCAACTCGCCATCATTGCGCAGGTAGAAAAACTTATCGTCTCGCGCATATACTTGACGCGTTGCATGCCAGATCAGGGCGGTATTTGCGAACGCCACCTGATGCATGTTTGCCTCGAGTACACCGCCAACTCCCTCAAATTGGCCCACCATAAGCAAATCATGGGATATTGGGAAGAGTAATTCTGTGCCGCGCAAGCCAAAGCCGGGGGACGAAAAAAAGCCACGCGGTTTTTGTTCGGCCCACTGTAACCCAACAGGATGGTCCGAAGTGACGAACCCGCCAGTGCCGGGTTGTGCTCGAATAAGCGTCCAAGTGCGCCGTCCCAAGAGCGGTAAAACGGTATCCACGAGATTCAGTTCGTTGTCGACATGGCGCGTAGTGGCAACTTCGATGGTGTACTCACCTCGGTCCACAAAGTCTCTCATATCCTCGTAACTCACCGACCTATCCTTATCGATATAGCCGTCCTCGACCGCGCGTTCGAAGGTAGCTTCATAGCGCACTTTGCTGGCAACGGTTAGAGACATCATCTGTCGGGCAACTCGCTCATGGAAATCGCGGACGTTCTCGCGCATACGTGGTGTCCGGACGGCCAACAAAGCCACTAGGTTCAGCACAAGGTTGTGGTCCTCCGCGTTACCGAAGTTCCGGCTGTCGCTCATGCGGCGCAGCGCCGGCGCCACCAAACTCTCGAACTTCGCGTATCCGGATTCGACATGGTCCGGCGCTACTCCCTCCGCGTCGATCCGGTTGAAGTCGCGCGCACACGCGACGTTTCGCGGGCTAGCCGTGAATGCTGTATGAGACACTTTGTCAACGACGTAGAGCTTGGCATTCTTGCTGGGGCTTTTCGCAAACCCCTTCAAATAACATTGCGGAACCCAATGATGATTTCGTGCTTGGCTTGCTGTCATACTATTCATTTTTTCGAGGACAGGGCGAATTGGGACGCTGTTTGGTGGCACGACACCACTTCTCGCGTTACAGTTATTGACGCTTTAGTTGGATACCCAAGCGAAACTCATTCATCGGCCTGCCTATTTTTTTTACGTAACCGCTCGAGCAACTCTGACTTGGTCACCTCGGAGAGCCGTTGTTCGTCAATTGTGAAATCAAGATTCATGCTCGTAACTCCGGTGCTGTACAGCCAAGGCCGCTCGAAATCGGAGTCATGCTGAGGCCTCAAAAATTTACATTCGGCTGGCGGAACACCGTTAACAATCCTTAGGGCAGATATGACATTGCAGATGGACATATGCGCAAGCTGAAGAAGAAGCGCCGTTCGCTCCAGCGACCAGTTCACTGAAGTGCGGCGCGACCGGATATGGGGACTGCTCTTTTTTGGGCCGAGCTTTTCTATCTTGAAAAAAGTTGCACCAAAAGTTGAACCGCCTAAGGTTCTCATTACCGATTCTGGAGGAGATACACCAAATTCAGGCTCGACACCGAAGGCAAGTGCGAACCCACCCGAGCGAAAGCGAAAGCCATGCTTCAAAGAGTTATGTTCGTCGATCTGCGCTTCATTTGTTAACTCGCTCGATAACCTTACCCATAGAGTCGCGTACCTTTCGACAGTGTCGCTCTGACGCTCTGTGCCCGGTAGATACGTGGCGAAGATCACGGCTGCGATTGACCTCCAATCGATCGCGGGAATTATTAGCTTCGTAGCTAATTCTGGATCTCCTTGTGTTATCCGCCCTACTACCTCCCGGAGCTGAGTATTGGAGCATTTCGCGATCCACGCATAAACACAGTCTGGTGCCTGCACAAAAGCGCCGAGCAATGAAAACATCGTCTCTATTGCGTGGTGCAGCGATTGACGAAGCGCGATCACGGCCCGCTTCTCGTCTTCCGCGTTCAAATGCGTCTCTAGAACGTAGTAAAAATAATCCGGATCCAAACCGTCGAGGAATTCGAGATTTCGCTGCTTCACATCCCGTTCCCAAAGGCAAAATGGGTCATCACTCACAGCGAAGATGGTTGACTGCATTGTGCGTTGGCAGAATGAAGGTGGAGTGGAGGATAGCCTCGTTCGAGGCTTAACTTGTCGATATTATCCATTGATTTGGAAGTGCGCACTCGGCGGCGCCTGCCAATTTGGTAGAGCTAGAAAGCCGACACCTACGAATGTCCGCTCCTAGCCGATAGTGGACGGTCGGCATGGCTCAGTGTACGAGCTTGTTGCCATCAGAGCAAGTAACAGGTTTTGTTAGGCGTTCTTGGTCATTGACGTGCCCTACGAATGCATCGTTGAGGGGAGCCTCGTCCAAATCTGCCCCATGCGCGCGGTGATCTGCAGCTTTAACAAGCACGCAACCCACCTCACAGGGCTCCACATTTCGAGCACCGAGCCTTTATCAATGCGCTGTCGGATGCGCCACACACAGTCGCGATCGGATTTGTCGAGCCGCGCCTCATCGGCCGGAAACAAATCGCTTGATTCCTTGTCACCGAAGACATTTGCCTTGCCGGCTAGCCCCTGCGCCCACACCCAGTCGCGAAAGTACGGTCCCTGTGCAACCCGTCGGCGCAGGTCGTGGATCATCCAATAAGGCATGACTTGCTTATTCGACTCGGAGCCTCTTCTTGGTCTGTGCTCTGCGCGGTTAACGCGATTCAGCGGGCTCCGGAATATGGGGAGAGTCGTTGGGGAATCTTCATCAAGATCTGCGAACTCGGGCTGGATAAGGACCCAGTCGAGAAAATCAGCGACGCAATTGTTCATCGCGGCCCCATGATCGGACTGCGCGCATTCGCACTCGAAGAAGCTAGGTATGAGCTTTGCATTTTTCCGCAGGAAGTAGTCTGCGGGCCGTGGGAATAGCTGGTTCTTGGCCAAGTAGTTGATGAAACGGTTAATTCCCGCGCAGGCAATCGCAAAGTTCCCCTCGACGATTCCGTACCACTGGGCTGCATAGGTCCGCCATTCTTCAAGTTCCGGATAGAGACGCTGGACCCGCATCAGTTGACGGTCGTCCTCCATTGACAATTCAATCCGGGGTTCGACCAAGCCGGCGTTTAGCGCTCTGCGATATGGTATTGCCCTCATCGAGCAGGCGCTTAGCTTCTTCCTTCACCGAACTTGGCACTCCCCATGGCATCGGCGCGGTGTATTTGCGTACAACAGAGTGCGATATCCCTAACTCTCGCGCAATCTGCATCTTTGGGACGCCGTCCCGAAATCGCGTTTCGATCTTCGCACAAAGTTCTGGCGATAAAGGTTGTTCCTGTGATTGGTGTAATTCGCCATTCATCTAACTTCTGTGAGTGCGGGTCAGTGTCCTTCGGGCGCGGCCGTACCATTGCCGAGTCTTTCCGTAGCGCGATCGAGCGCATCGGCCACTTCCCGTAGTTCTGGTTGTGTGTAGACCCGCTGGCTTTCCGGCGAACAGTGGTGCATGACGCGCTGGAGGATGATCTCACCGACACCCGCCTGCCGCGCCCTTTGGCCATAAGCATGCCTCGGCCCGTGAGACGTGGTACCGAATTGCTTTCCGTAGACAAGCCCGATCCACTCTACCGCTCTTTGCAGAGAGCTGAGGTACGAAGAAATCGTGTGAATTCCGCCAAGGTCGCCCCGAGTTAGATTGACCCACGCGTAGGGGTGCTGCCTCTCGACGGTCGAGCCGCTTCTTTCAGAACAAATCCAGCTGCCCGGTCGCGTTGCCCGTCTGCTTGCCAGCCGCGGGAGGCACGACCAGCGGCCGCCGGAACTGCGACACGTCCAGTTTCTCGAAACGCCCGCGCAAACCGCCCATGCCCAGCCGCTCCACCGTCTTGGCAAACCGTTGCTGGATCAGGTCGGCCCAGACGCCCTCCCCGTGCATGCGTTTGGAAAAGTCGCTGTCGTAGTCTTTGCCGCCGCGCATGTCGCGCACGCGGTTCATCACGCGCGCGGCGCGCTCCGGGAAATGGGCTTCGAGCCATTCCTTGAACAGGGGATTGACTTCCCAGGGCAGGCGCAGCACCACATAATGCGCGCCAACCGCACCAGCATCGCGCGCGGCCTCGAGGATCTTTTCGATTTCGGGCTCGGTGACGAAGGGGATGATGGGCGCCACCGACACGCTGACCGGAATGCCCGCCTCGGCCAGTGTGCGGATGGCGCGCAGCCGGCGCGCCGGCGCGGCCGCGCGCGGCTCGAGCGTGCGGGCGATCTCGGGGTCGAGCGTGGTGAGCGTAATGGCCGCGCACGCCAGCCGCTTTTCGGCCATGGGCGCGAGCAGGTCGATGTCGCGCTCGATCAAGGCGTTTTTCGTGATCAGCCCGACAGGATGGTTGCACTCGTGCAGCACCTCGAGCACCTGGCGCGTGATCCGGCGCTGCCGCTCGCACGGCTGGTAGGCGTCGGTATTGACGCCAATGGCAATGTGCTCGGGCACGTACGAAGGCGACGCCAGCTCGCGCCGCAGCAGGTCCGGCGCGTTGACCTTGGCAAACAGCCGGGTTTCGAAATCCAGCCCCGGCGACAGGCCCAGGTAGCTGTGCGTGGGCCGCGCAAAACAATAGATGCAGCCGTGCTCGCAACCGCGGTAGGGATTGAGCGACACATTGAACGGCACATCGGGAGACGCGTTGCGCGTGAGGATGCTTTTGGCGTATTCGTCCGTGACAACCGTACGGAATGCCGGCGCTTCGTCCTCGCCGTCCGCAGCCCAGCCGTCGTCGAAACGCTCGCGCTGGTCCAGCTCGTAACGGCCCTGGATGTTGGAGACGGCGCCGCGCCCCTTGCGCGCGGCAAGCGGACGCGGCGGGAGCATGGGCTGCGCCTCGATACCCTCCCTGTCAATTTGTCGCTCGCGCTCTGCCACGGCACCACCTGCACTGTACGTTTATACAGTATCTTACGCCGCGCTTACCGCGAATTCAAGCGCGATTCGCGAACGCTGCCTGTTGTGCAACGAAGTTGTCGAAGGCCATCAGCAAGGTTTGACATGCCTGCTCGTCGCACGTCACCTGGCGCAGCGCGTACGCCGCGGCTTCGAACGTGGACAACTGGTGCGGCGCGTGCGCCTTGCGTATCCGGTATGCCGACGCCGGCACCTCCGACAGGGCCAGCCGGGGCAGCTTCTGCAAGGCGGGATTCAGATACAACATCTTGCGGCTCTTGCGCCAGGTGGCATCCAGCACGACAAGGCGCAGGCGCTGCGGCGATGACAGCAGCGCACGATCGAGCCCGGGCGGCTGCGCGACGCCTGCCTGCGCGGGCGTGGGCGGATACAGCAGCAGCGGCACGCGGCCGCCGGCATGCAGCATCTCCTCGAGCGCCGCCGGGTCGAATGCCTCGCCCACTTCGATGCGGCTGCCCGGCACGCACAGGTGCAGCAGCCGGCCGCTGTTTTTCGCGTTGCCGGCTTCCAGCGGATGCAGCAGCACCAGCAGCTCGACCGGCGTCTCTACACGCGCGACCGCCGCGCACACGCAGGCGCTTCGCGGGCGCAGGCAGGCGCCGCAAGTGGCGCGGCGGGTCGGAACGGTAGCGGTCATGCGGCGGCACGGGTGTTCAGGGCCGCCGATTGTAGCAGCCCTGTCAGCCCTGCTTGCCGCGCAGTCCCTGCAGCGCGCCGCTCCAGGCGACGACCTGGTCGAGCATGGCGTTGACGGACTTCTCGTGGTGCGCGGCCGGCTTGAAGGTGGCGAAGTTTTCGAAATCGGTGAACAGCGACAGCATCACCTGCGCGCGCACGTCGGCCACCATCAGCTCGCCCATGACCAGGCGCAGGCTCTCGATCGCGCGCGCCCCGCCCGCGCTGCCGTAGCCGACGAAACCGGCGGCCTTGTTGTTCCACTCCTTGTACAGGAAGTCGATCGCGTTCTTCAGCGCGCCCGACGTGCCGTGGTTGTACTCGGGGGTGACGAACACGAAGCCATCGTACTGGCCGATCTTTTCGGCCCAGGCCTTGGTGTGCGGCTTGGAATACTGGCCCATCGACGGCGGCACCGGCTCGTCCAGCAGCGGCAGGTTGAAGTCCGCAATGTCCACCAACTCGAACGCCGCATCCGAACGCAGCCTGGCGATGTCCATCACCCATTTGGCCACGTCCAGCGCCTTGCGGCCCGGGCGCGTGCTGCCGACGATTACACCAATCCTGACCATGAAGTCCTCCTACAAGTTGAACGGCAATCTGGCCATTTTAACCACATTGGACAGCGCCGTGCGCACGGCGGCTCAGCGCGCCGGAGCCCAGCCGCCGCCAAGCGCGCGGTACAGGTCCACGTGCGCGCCCAGCAGGCTTGCGCGCAGCTGCAGCACGGTTTGCTCGGCGGTGAACAGGTTGCGCTGCGCATCCAGCTCTTCCAGGTACGAGGCGTAGCCGTTCGCATAGCGGTTGTGCGCAATGCGCAGCGCCTCGGCCGCCGCCACCCGGCGCGCCTCCGCTTCGGTGATCTGCTCGCCCAGCCGGCGGATGCTGGCCAGCGCGTTGTCGGTTTCGGCAAAGGCGTTGCGCACGGTGGCTTCGTACGCGAACACGGCGCGGTCGCGCACCGATGCCGCGATGTCGGTCTGGGCGCGCAAGCGGCCGGCGTCGAACACGGGCGCCAGGATGCTGCCGCCGATCGACCACAGGGCTGTCGGGTTGCTCAGCAGTTCCGGCAGGTTCGAGCCCGCGGCCGACAGCGCCGCCGAGATGCGGATCGACGGCAGCAACTGGTCGCGCGCGACGGCAAGGCTGGCGTCGGCAGCGGCAACCGCGCTCTCCGCCGCGGCCACGTCGGGACGGCGCCGCACCAGCTGCGACGGCAGCCACGGCGCGATGGCCGGCGGGGCCAGCTCGGCCAGCGGCAGGCCGCGCGCGACCGGGCCGGGGTTCGCGCCTGCCAGGAGCGCCAGCGCGTTTTCCTGCAGCGCGATCGAACGCTCCAGCTGCGGCAACACGCCGGCGGTGGTGCGGTATTCCGCCTCGGCCTGTGCCAGCTCCAGCCGCGACGAATAGCCGACTTCGAACTGGCGCCGCGCCAGGTCGAGCGAGCGCCGGCGCGAGGCGAGCGTGGCACGGGCCAGCTCGAGTTGGGCATCGAGCCCACGCAGGTTCAGGTAGCCATTGGCGGTATTGGCCGCCACCGACAGCGCGGTTGCATCGGCCAGCGCCTGCTGCGATTGGTAATCCAGCCGCGCTGCGCGCGTGGTTGCCGCGGCCCGGCCGAACACGTCGATCTCGTAGCTGGCCTGCACGCCGGCCGTCACCGAGGTCACGACCGTGGCCGCTCCGGTCGAGCCGATGGCTTCCGCGCGCGACGGGCCGCCGCCGGCGGTCAGCGTGGGCCACTGGCCGCTTGCCGCCACCGTGATGCGCGCCAGGTACTCCTGCAGGCGCGCCTGCGCCGTGCGCACGTCGGCATTGCGCGCGAGCGCCTGCTGCACCAGGTTTGCCAGCGCGGGATCATGGAAGGCCTGCCACCAGTCGCGCTCCACCGCCGCGCCCGGGCCGACCGCGGTGCGCCAGTGCGCCGGCACCTGCAGCGTGGGCGCAGGCGCGGGGTGGCGCGGCAGGCTGCATCCGGCCAGCAGCGCCGCCAGCACGACCGCAGCAAGCTTCATTGCTGCCCCTTGGCGCCGGTGTCGATGCTGGCCACCACCGACATGCCGGGCCGCAGCCGCGCGGCCAGCTGCTGGCCCGGATCGACGCTGATGCGCACCGGGATGCGCTGGGCGATCTTGACGTAGTTTCCGGTCGCGTTATCCGGCGGGAGCACCGCGAATTCCGAGCCGGTGGCGGGCGAAATGCGCTCCACATGTCCGCGCAGCCTGGCGCTGTCCAGTGCATCGACCGTGAACGTGACCGGCTGGCCAAGGCGCACGTTGGCCATCTGGGTTTCCTTCATGTTGGCGATCACCCACAGCTGCGGCGGCACCAGCGCGGTCAGTTGGGTGCCGGCGTTGACGTAGGCGCCCAGCCGCACGCTGACCTGCCCCAGCTGGCCGTCGCGCGGGGCCACGATGCGGGTGTTCGACAGGTCGATCTCGGCCAGCCGTACGGCCGCCCGGGCGCCCGCGACGGCCGCCTCGAGCGAGGCGCGGTTCACGCCGACGGACGTGAAGTTCTGGCGCGCGATCCCGAGCGCGGCCCTGGCCTGCCGGGCCGCCGCCGACGCCTGAGCGGCGGCCGCGCGCGCCGCGTCGCGTTCGCGCACCGACAACGAACCGTCGGCCGCCAGCTCCTCCACCCGCGCCAGGTCGGCCCTGGCCTTGCGCTCCTGCGCCAGCGCCGAGGCCAGCGCAGCCTCGTTCTGGGCGATCGTCTCCTGCGCGCTGGCATGCGTCTGCGCGTAGTTGGCCAGCGCCGCCTGCTGCGTGGCCAGCTGCGCGCGCGCCTGCTCGAGGCGCTGGTGGTAGATGCGGTCGTCGATGCGCATCAGCAGTTCGCCCGCACGCACCTGCTGGAAGTCCTGCACCTTGACCTCGACCACGTAGCCCGACAGCTGGGGGCTGATCAGCGTGATCTGCCCGTGGACCATTGCGTTCTCGGTGCTCTCGACCGCGCTGTGAAACGGCGGCAGGTTCCACGCGTACAGCACGATCAGCACGCCCACCAGCGCGAGGCTGCCGAACATGAGCGCGTTAAGCAGCAGGCTGCGGGCCGGGTTGACCGGTGCGGGAGAGGTCAATGCGTCGGCCATGTCAGTCGGTCACCTGTTCGGGTTCTGGTTTGGCGCCCGGGGCGGCGGGGGCCGCGGCCGGCGCCGGTGGCGCGACATAGCTCAGCCACGCGCCGCGCCCGAACACCCACAGCGCGTGCAGCGAGGCGATGAGGGCAATGAGCAGGAACACATCGTCATAGGCCAGCACATTGGCCTCGCGCGTGGCGCTTGCGGCAAGCGAGGACAGGCCCAGGCGCGCGCGCGCGGCCGGGTCGGTGGTGGCGCGCGCAAACGCGGCGCTGCCGGCCTGCAGGCGCGCGATCACGTCCGGGTCCAGCGCCGACAGCTGCTCGACCAGCACGTTCGAGTGGTACTTCTCGCGCCAGACCTGGAAGGTGCCCAGCAGCGAGGTGCCGATCAGCCCGCCCAGGTTCTGCGTCAGGCTGAACAACACCGAGAAGCTGATCAGGTTGCCGGGGTTCGCGATCACCTGCCCGATCAGCGACACCACCAGCGGCCCCAGGAACAGCGCGCCGCCAAAGCCCAGCATGCCCTGGCTGATGTACATCTGTTCAGGCCGGGTCTGGCTGGTGGCATGCGAGTCGATGAACGCGCCCAGCGCCATGATCACCAGCGCGATCGCCTGCGGCGCCAGCAGGTGCTGCAGGCTGGTGGTGGTCGCGGCCACCACGATGCCGGCGATGGTGGACAGCAGCACCACGGTGAACAGGGTCGCCAGCTGGTCGTTGTTCAGGCCCACCTGCCGCATGAAGTTCACCGCGCCCACGCCCTGCTCGGCCAGCACCACGCGCACCAGCAGCATGCCCAGCGCCAGCCGCAGGATGCTGCCGTTGGTCAGCCAGCGAATATTGAGCAAGGGCGTGCGCCGCGTGTGCTCGACGAAGAAGGCAGCCAGGATCAGCACCAGCGAGCCGGCCAGCGCCAGCCCGACCCAGGGCGCGTCGGTCCACCACAGCACGCGGCCGAAGGTCAGCCCGGCGCACAGCAGCGCCACGCCCGGCGCAAACAGCGCAAAGGTCACGAAGTCGAGCGGGCGGAACGCCTTGTAGTGGTCGCCCGGCGGCAGCGGCAGCGCCAGCACGCAGGCCAGCGCCAGCAACGTGAGCCCGAGCTCGAACACATACAGGCCATGCCACTCGCCGAACTGCAGCAGCTCGCTCGAAAAGATGTAAGCCAGCGGCAGTGGCAGTTGCGCGATGCCCAGCGAGACCACGGTACCGCGGAAGCGGACCGGCTTGGGGAAGGCCTGCAGCGTGTAGTACAGCCCAAGCGTGGAGAGCGCCGCGCCCACCATGCCGTGCGCGGCGCGCACCGCGATCGCCGAGCCCAGCTCGCCCACGAACAGGTGCGCGAACGTCACCAGCGCGTACAGCACCAGGAACAGTTCGGTGAACGCGCGCAGCCCGAACTGCTGGCGGAATTTCACCAGCAGCAGGTTCATCGAGGCGTTGGTCATCACGAACGCGGCTGGCAGCCAGTTGGTCTCGGTGGCGTAGGCGCCCAGCGTGCCCTGCAGGTTGACCAGGTTGGCGGTGACCAGCGCGTTGCCCAGCCCGCCCGTGAGCGTGAGGAGCGCGCCGACCAGGAAATAGGCCACACGCACCAGCGGCGGATGCGCGGGCGTGGACGGCGAGCCCGGCAGCATCGGGCGCTCGTCCGGATGCCAGTCGCGCGGCGCAAACCTGCTCATCGGCCCTCCCCGGCCTGTCGTCTTGCCCTTCTGTCCACTTGGCGCGTCCCCAGTCCCAGCCAGCCGTAGCAAATTTGGCACCACGCGAAAATTTACTTCCGGAACTGATCTATTGGATATTGCTCCGCTTTTTCTAGGTGCCTAGAATCAAGTTCATGCCGCTCGGCAATTTGTTACAAATCGCCCCCCGACACCTAGAGTTTCCATGATCCGAGTCCGTCCTTCTGTTCGCAAGATTACATCCGCCCTCGTCGCCGCAATCGCCCTGCTGCCGGGCTTGGCAATTGAACAAGAGCTCCAGCTCGACTACCGCCTGAACGAGCACATCGTGCTGATCCCGGCCGGGCCCGATCACCAGGCCATGATGGAGACCACGGTATTCACGCCGAACGGCCCGGGACCGTTCCCGCTGCTCATCATTAACCACGGCAAGGATCCGGGCCGCCCGGACCAGCAGCCGCGCGACCGCTTCTATCATATGGCGCACGCCTTCGTGGCGCGCGGCTATGCCGTGATCGTGCCGATGCGCCAGGGCTTTGCCAGCTCGACCGGCCGCTACCGCGACCACGGCTGCGACATGACCGCCAACGGCTACAGCCAGGCCAGCGACATCCTCGACGCGCTCAACTACGCACGCGAGCAGACTTGGGTGGACCCGCAGCGCATCGTGATCGCCGGCCAGTCCTACGGCGGGCTGGCCACGATCGCGCTGGGCACCCAGCAGCTGCCGGGCGTGCGCGGCCTGCTCAACTTTGCCGGCGGCCTGCGCGACGAGGAATGCGCGTGGCAGCGCGAGCTGGTGAGCGCCTACGCCAACTACGGCGCCAACGCCAAGATCCCCAGCCTGTGGATGTACGGCGCCAACGATTCGCTGTTCGGGCCGGAGCTGGCCACGCGCATGCACGACGCCTACCTGCTGGCCGGCGGCCAGGGCAAGCTGGTCGAGTACGGCACCTTCAAGCGCGACGCGCACGGCATGCTCGCCAGCCGCGACGGCGAAAAGGTGTGGCTCTCCGAGGCCGAGGAATTCCTCAAGCAGGTCGGCATGCCGACCAAGGTGTTGTACAACGTGCCCGAGCCGCCGCAGCCGCCCAAAACCGACTACGCGAAGGTGGACGACGTGGACGCCGTGCCCTTCCTGACCGACAACGGCCGCCGCGCCTACCGCGACTACCTGACCAAGCTGACCCCGCGCGCGTTCGCGGTCTCGCCCACCGGCGCCTGGACCTGGGCCGAAGAAGGCGAGGACCCGGAAGGCCGCGCGCTGGCCACCTGCTCGGCCAAAAGCAGCAAGCCCTGCCACCTGTATTCGATCGACGACTACGTGGTGTGGAACGAGGGCAAGCTCGACCAGGCCGACAAGGCCGCGATGACGGCATCCTTGACGCCGGCGGTGGACCGCGACGCCAAGGGCGCCGTGGGCGGTACGGTCGGCAAGTCGGCAAATTAAGTTCGAACGTCGCGTAGGGTGGGCTCTCGAGCCCACGCGTTCCCACCCGCCGCTTCTCACGGCGTGGGCTCAAGAGCCCACCCTACATTTCCGACACACAACAAGCGACTGCTCGTGCCCGCTTTTCAGATGTAGAACAAACCACGGCCCCGGCTGACCCCGGACAATGTCGGAGGTTTGAACACATCCGCTGGAGAGCCCCATGTCGCGATTCGCCCAAGGTGTCGCACGCGCGCTGCTGGCCGCGGCCGCGCTGTCGCCGTGGCTGCCCGCCGCGGCTGCCAACAACGATCCCGTGATCCTGGTGCACGGCTTTCTCGGATTCGGCCCCGGGCAGTTCCGCGAATCCGGCTTCAAGTACTGGGGCGGCTACGGCGACATCGCCGCCCACATGCAGGTGTACAAGGGCCCGCACGCGGTGTTCGCGGCCGGCGTGGGCGCGATCAGCTCCAACTGGGACCGCGCGGCCGAGCTGTACGCACAGATCAAGGGCGGCTGCGTCGATTACGGCCAGCAGCACGTGGTCAAGTACGATCCGCCGGGCCAGCCGCAAAAGCCCGCCGGCAAATGCTGGGCCGCCGATGCCGCGCACAACCCCGAACACTACCCGCTCGCGTTCTACCCGCAATGGGACGCCAGCCACCCCATCCACCTGATCGGCCACAGCCAGGGCGGCACCACGATCCGCGCACTGGTCGAGCTGCTCGAACATGGCGCGCCCGGCGAGGGCGACGGCGAGCTGTTCAAGGGCGGCAAGACCGGATGGGTAAAAAGCGTGACCACGATCTCGGCGCCGCACAACGGCACCACGCTGCGCGACGCGATCCTCGACTTCCTGCCCAACCTGCACACGCCGCTGCGCGACATGTTCGACAACGACATGGCGCACTGGGAGCTGGCGCCGGACGGCGCGCGCGACTTCAACCTGTGGGCGCGCACCTCGCCCAACGTGTACTACTTCTCGGTCGGCACGCTGGCCACCGAGGCCGGCAGCTGGTGCTGCAACGGCACCGACCGCGCGCTGGCGCCGATCCAGAACGTGCGCTACCAGTACCCGCGCGAGGACATGATCCCCTACTTCAAGCCGTACGCGGGCGAGTGGATCGTGCCATCGGCCATGCAACACGGCATGGGCGGCTACACGCAAAACGCGCCGGGGCGCGTGCGCATCGACGAGACCTGGTTCCCCAACGACGGCGTGGTCAACACGGCCAGCATGCGCGCGCCCGCCGGCCATCCGGTGCGCGACTACGACGGCAACGCGCTCAAGGGCAGCTGGAATTTCCTCGGCAATTACCGCGGCTACGACCACTTCGACATCCTCAACTGGCCCAACCCGGGCCCGTCGGCCGACCCGGTCTATGACCGGATTGCGGACATCATCTTTGCGCTGTAGCGGCTCCCCAGGCCTGCAGCTGGGGCACGGTCGCGGTCACGCCGCCGCACACGATCACCAGCACGTTCGAAAAGCCAGCCAGCAGCTCGCCGGCGCGGTAGGCCAGCGCCAGCGACACCCCGCACGCCGGCTCGACCACGATGCGGTGGTCGTCCATGAAGCGCAAGGCCGCCTGCACGGCGTCGGCGTCGGGCAGCACCACGGGATGCACCCGATGCGTGCCACGCAGCGCCAGCGCCGCCTCGGACACGCGGCGCGCACCCAGCGAGGTGGCAATGCTGGTAATGGCCGGCAGCTCGATGCGCGCGCCGGCGGCGACCGACTGCGCATACGAATCGGCGCCCTCGGTCTCGACCGCGAACACCGGCACCTCGGCAAGGCCGTTGCGGCGCAGGCCGGCGACCGCGCCGCACAGCAGCCCGCCGCCGCCCACCGACAGGATCACCGCGTCCGGGCGCACGCCGGCGCGCACGGTCTCGTCGATCATGCTCGCGTGCCCTTCCCACAGCAGCGGATCGTCGAACGGGTGGATGAAGGCGTCGTGTTCGCCCAGCAGTGACAGCGCGTGCGCGTTCGCCTCCTGGAACGAGGCGCCGTGCACGCGGATCTCGGCGCCTTCGCGCGCGATCAGCTCGCGGGCGCGGCTGCTTGCCGTTTCGGGCACCACCACCAGCACCGGCACGCCGAGCCGGCGCCCGCAATACGCAGCGGCGATCCCGGCATTGCCGCCCGACGAAGAGATGAAGCGGCGCGCGCCGCGCCGCGCGTAGGTGACACAGGCGTGCCCGATGCCGCGCAGCTTGAACGAGCCGGATGGCTGCAGCGCGTCCATCTTCAGCCAGATCGCCTGGCCGGCGCGCGCGCCCATTGCGGTGGAGGCCAGCAGTGGCGTGTCGATGTGCAGGTTCATGGTCAGCTCGCGATGCGCAGCGCACGCGCCAGGTCGGCCAGGCGGTAAGGCTTGTTAACGAAGGTGAACTTGTTCAGGTTGTCGTGCTTCTCGCGCAGCTTGGACAGCGGGTAGCCGGAGGCGATGACGATCCGGGTGTCCGGGTACAGGGCGCGTACGCGGTTGGCCAGCTCGATCCCGTCCATCTCGGGCATGACGATGTCGGTGAACAGCACGTCCACCGGGCGCGCCGCCATCACGCCCAGCGCTTCGCTGGCGCGCGGCGCGGTCAGCACGTTGTAGCCCATGTTCAGGAACAGCGAGGTGGCCATGTCCATCAGGTCGGCCTCATCCTCGACGATCAGGACGGTCTCGGTGTGGTCCTGGTCGGTATGCTCGGCGCCCTCCACCGCGGGCAGGTAGATCGAGATCGCGGTGCCTGTTCCCAGCGCGCTCTCGATCACCACCTCGCCGCCGGACTGCTTGACGAAGCCGTACACCTGCGACAGGCCAAGGCCGGTGCCCTTGCCCACCTCCTTGGTGGTGTAGAACGGCTCGAACGCGCGGCGGATGGTCTCGGGCGACATGCCGGTGCCGCTGTCGCGCACCGTCACGCGCGCGTACTGGCCCGCGGGCAGGCCCGGCACGTCCTTCTCGCCCAGCCTGGCCTGCGAGGTCTCGATCCTCAGCTCGCCGCCGCCGGGCATGGCGTCGCGCGCGTTCACCACCAGGTTCAGCAGGGCCGACTCGAAGCGCGCGCGGTCGATCATCACGCTGCCCAGTTGCGGCTCGAGCACGATGTCGAACCGGATCGCGGCGTTGGCCGCGCGGCGCAGCACCGACTCGAAGCCGGTGATGAGCCGGTTGATGTTGTGCGTTTCCGGCTGCAGCGGCTGCTGGCGCGCGA
Source organism: Massilia agilis (assembly GCF_024756255.1). Taxonomy (GTDB): domain Bacteria; phylum Pseudomonadota; class Gammaproteobacteria; order Burkholderiales; family Burkholderiaceae_D; genus Telluria; species Telluria agilis. The sequence continues at coordinate 856,666 of NZ_JANUHB010000001.1, forward strand.
ACGCGAGCAGCTGCTGGGTGAGCGCGGCGCCGCGGTCCACCGCACGCCGCATGCTGTCCAGGGTCTTGGCCTGCCCCGCGCCGCCGCCTTGCAGGCTGAGCACCTCCAGCCCGCTGGCCAGCACCGACAGCAGGTTGTTGAAGTCGTGCGCGATGCCGCCGGTGAGCTGGCCGATCGACTCCATCTTCTGCGATTGGAACAGTGCCGCGTTGGCCTTGGCCAGGGCGTCGGCGGCGGCCTTCTTCTCGGTCAGGTCGCGCGTGATCTTGGCAAAGCCGAGCAGCGCGCCATGCTCGTCGCGGATGGCGTCGAGCACCACATGGGCCCAGAAGCGGCTGCCGTCCTTGCGCACGCGCCAGCCTTCGCGCTCGAAGCGCCCGGCCTGGCGCGCGGCCTGGAGTGCCAGCTCGGGCTGGCCCGCCTTGCGGTCGTCCTCGGTATAGAAGCGCGAAAAATGGCTGCCGACGATCTCTTCCTCGGAATAGCCCTTGATGCGCTGCGCGCCCACGTTCCAGTTGGTGACGATGCCCTCGGGCGAGAGCATGAAGATGGCGTAGTCGCTCACGCCCTGCACCAGCAGCCGGAAGCGTTGCTCGCTCTCGCGCAGCGCGTCCTCGGCATGCTTGCGCTCGGTGACGTCGCGCGTGACCTTGGCGTAGCCCAGCAGCTTGCCGTCCTCGTTGTAGATCGGGTCGACCACCACGTGGGCCCAGAAGCGCGTGCCGTCCTTGCGCACGCGCCAGCCTTCCGATTCGTATTTACCCTCTGCCAGCGCGATCCCCAGCGCCCTGACCGGCAGCCCGCTGGCCTGGTCCTCGGGAGTGTAAAAGCGCGAGAAATGCTGGCCGATGATCTCGTGCTCGGTGTAGCCCTTGAAGCGCTGCGCGCCCGCGTTCCAGCTCGTGATGTACCCGTTCGGGTCGATCATGTAGATCGCATAATCGTTGATGCCGGCGATGAGGTATTGGAATCGCTGCATCTCGTTTAACGGCAACGGTGCGGGCTCGCTGTGTGTCATTGGCGCGTGGGGCATTCCAGTCGTCGGGTCAAAATGTATCCTATGATACACCGTGGTTTTGCAAATCGCCGTCCCCGTTGAACAGCGGCCTCAGCCTTTTGTAACGGAACGCAGCAGCCCGAACAGCTCGGCCAGGTCCACCGGCTTGACCAGGTGATGGTCGAAGCCGGCCTGCAGCGCCAGCGCGCGGTCGGCCGGCTGGCCGTAGCCGGTGACAGCGACCAACCGGCTGGCCGCCAGCGCCGGCAGCGCGCGCAGGCGCCGCGCCAGCTCGTAGCCGTCCATGCCGGGCAGGCCGATGTCGAGCAGGCACACGTCGGGCACGTCGGTGGCAACGCGGCGCAGCGCCGCCGCCGAACTGTTTTCCACCGCGACCTCGTGCCCTTCGGTCTCCAGCAGCATGGCGAGCATGCGCGCCGCATCCGGATTGTCGTCCACCACCAGCACCCGCAGCCCAGGCGCGGCGGCCGGCGCGGCAGGTGCGGGCATCGCGGCCTGCATGCCGCCGTCCAGCAGCGGCAGCACCACGGTGAAGGTGCTTCCCTTGCCCGGCCCGTCGCTGGCCGCGCGCACCTGCCCGCCATGCTGCTCGACCAGGCTGCGCACCACCGCCAGCCCCACGCCCAGCCCGCCCTGCGCGCGGTCGGCGCTGCGCTCGCCCTGCGTGAACAGGTCGAACACATGCGGCAGCAGCTCCGGCCCGATGCCGATGCCGTCGTCGGCCACGCGCAGCACCACCGCGCCGTCGGACAGCGCCATCTCCAGCTGCAGGTGGCCGCCCTCGGGCGTGTATTTGCACGCGTTGCCCAGCAAGTTGGACAGGACCTGCACGATGCGTTTGTGGTCGCCCAAAATGCGCGCCGGCGCGTCCGGCAGCCGCACCGCCAGCGCCTGGCCGCGCCGCTCGGCCGCCGGGCGCGCCTGTTCGAGCGCATCGGCCGCCACCCCATGCATGTCCACCGGCGCGCGCTCCATCGCCACCAGGCCGCGGGTGACGCGCGAGACGTCGATCAGGTCGTCCAGCAGGCCCGCCACGTGGCGTACTTGGCGCGTGATGATGTCGGCCGCCTGCGCTTGCCTTGCCGGGTCGGGCGGGCCGTGGCGCAGCAGCTGGGCCGCCGCCGCGATCGGCGCCAGCGGGTTGCGCAGCTCGTGCGCCAGCATCGCCAGGAATTCGTCCTTGCGGCGGTGCGCGTCGCGCAGGTCTTCCTCGGCGCGCACCCGCTCGGTGACGTCGATCGCCACCCCGCGCACCGATTCCTGATTGCCATCGGCGCCGCAGCGCACCTTGCCGCGCACGTCGAGCCAGAGCAGGCGCCCGGTGTCCGGACGCACGTAGCGCACCGTCTCGGCGTAGCTGCCGCGCGCGGCCAGCGCGCGCGCATGGGCCGCCTGCAGGCGCTCGCGGTCTTCGAGCGGCAGGTGTTCATGCATCTCGGCCATGGTGCCGCCGCGCGCGCCCAGCACGTGCTCGGCGTTGTCGGAGAAGATGACCTCGCGCGTCGCCACGTTCCAGTCCCACACCACCATGCGCGCGGCCAGCATGCCGTCGGCCAGCCGTTCCTCGCTCTCGCGCTTGGCCAGCTGGGCCGCGTGCGCTTCGGTGACGTCGTGCCCCTGCACGAAAATGCCATTGACCTTGCCGTCCTGGCCGAACAGCGGCTGGTACAGCAGGTCCACATAGGCTTCGACCAGCGCCCCGTCCGGTTCGCGCTGCAGGTGCGCCTTCATGCCGCGCCCGACGAATGTCTTGCCGCTCTCGTACACGCTGTCCAGCAACTGCGGAAAGCGCTGCCCGCGCACTTCTGGCAGCGCCTCGGACAAGGGCCTGCCGATGATCGGGCGGTGGCCCACCAGCTGGTAGTAGGCCTCGTTGACGATTTCGAACACATGCTCGGGACCGTTCAGCACCGCGATGAAGCCCGGCGCCTGGTTGAACAGGTTGCGCAGGTAGCTGCGCTCGCCGATGACGGCGCGCTGCATGGCCGCATGGCGGCGCGCCTGCTCCACCGCGTCGCCGGTCGCGTCGAGCGCGTCGCCGGCGGCCGGCAGCGCCGTGCGCCGGCGCCGGTCGTAGCGGTAGAACTCGGTCACGTCCAGCGCGTTCTGCGAAATGTAGGCAAGCCGGCCCGCGTCGTCGAACACCGGCGTGTGCACGGTGCTCCAGTAGCGCTCCTTGAAACCCGTGTCGTGGCCGTCACGCTGCGGGATGGAATAGCGCACGAACACCGCGCCGTCCGGCTTGCCGGTCGCGATCACCCGTTCGAGCGAGGCGCGCACCTCGGCCACGTTGGTCGATTCCGGGTCATCCGGATTGGGCGGAAAGGCGTCGAAGATCGGCAAGCCGACGATGTCGCCCTCATGCGCCCCCGTCACCTGCAGATAGGCCGGATTCGCGGCCACGATTCGCAAGCCCGGATCGAGCAGCAAATGCGGATAGGGGGACGCGCGAAACAGCGCGGCATAGTCGGGCGAACATGTCATTTTGTAATTGTCCCACAACTGATGCGTGATTTCCGTGCAAATGTTGCGAATTGCCACACTTTTCTCGCGGCCTGCAGAGTGAAGCCAGGTGTTTTCTCAAGCTTTGCATGTAAAATGTGTGACTTGTTTCATCCGCAGCAACACGTCCCCTCATGACCCAGGCTTCCCCTCCCGTTCTCGACCTGTCCGCCTGTGACAAGGAACCGATCCGCACCCCGGGCAGTATCCAGCCGCACGGCTTCTTGCTGACGCTGTCGCACGCGCTGGAGGTGCTGCAGGCCAGCGCCAGCCTGGGAGAGTGGGCCGGGGTGGCGGCCGAGGCGGCGGTCGGCCAGCCGCTGGCGCAGGTGATCGGCGAGCAAGCCCATGCGCGCCTGGCGCCGGCCCTGTCCGCCCCCCTGTCCGCGCGGCCGTTCTACCTCGGCACCACGACGCTGGCCAACGGCCGCCACTTCGACGTGCTGGCCCACGAGTGGGACGGCGTGGTCATCGCCGAGTTCGAGCCGGCCGGGCGCGCCGAGCCGGCCGACTTTCGCCAGCTGTACCCGCTGATCGGCGACTTCCTGCTCAAGGTGAACGAAGCCGCCAGCGTGCAGTCGCTGGCCCAGCTGGCCACCCACCACATCCGCGAGGTGACCGGCTTTGGCCGCGTGATGGTGTACCAGTTCGACGGCGACGGCCACGGCCACGTGATGGCCGAATCGCGCGACCTGTCGTACCAGTCGTACCTGGGCCAGCGCTTTCCCGAGTCCGACATCCCGGCCCAGGCGCGCGACCTGTACACGCTCTCGCGCATCCGCCTGATCCAGGACGCCAACTACACGCCTTCGCCGCTGGTGCCGGCCGTGAACCCGGCCACCGGCAACATGAACGACCTGTCGTTCGCGGCGCTGCGCAGCGTCTCGCCGGTGCACCTGCAGTACATGCGCAACATGGGCACGCTGGCGTCGATGTCGGTGTCGCTGGTGGTGCGCGGCAAGCTGTGGGGCCTGATCTCGTGCCACAACGCCGAGCCGCGCGCAGTGCCGTTCGAAAAGCGCACCGCCTGCGAGCAGCTGGGCCAGATCCTGGCGCTGTGCATCGAGACGCGCGAGGACGCGAGCGAACTGCAGTTCCGGCTCGAAGTGCGCCGCATCATGGTGTCGATGCTGGGCGGCCTGACCAAAGGCGCCGACTTCGTCGACAACATGAGCAGCGTGTTCCCCGAACTGCTGCGCTTTGCACGCGCCGGCGGGGTGGCGATCGTCGCCGACGACCGCGTGCTGACCTACGGCGCGGCGCCCTCGCATGCGCAGATCCAGGACCTGGTGGCGTGGCTGGGCATGCGCGGCCAGGTCGAGGTGTTCCACACCGACCGCCTGCCCTCGATCTACCCGCCGGCGCGCGAGATGATGGCCGTGGCCAGTGGCCTGCTGGCGATGCCGATCTCGCGCATCCACAAGCACTACCTGCTGTGGTTCCGCCCCGAGGTCATCCACACCGTCGAATGGGCCGGCGACCCGCGCCACAAGGCGGCCGGCCCCGGGGACCCGGTGCAGCTGTCGCCGCGCACCAGCTTCGCGTCGTGGCAGGAGACCATCCGCGGCACCAGCCTGCCTTGGCACAGCGGCGAGATCGAGCTGACCATCGAGTTTCGCACCGCCCTGCTGGGCATTGCGCTCGAGCGCGCCGAGCAGATGGCCGAGCTGGCCGAGGAGCTTGGCCGCGCCAACAAGGAACTGGAAGCGTTCTCGTACTCGGTGTCGCACGACCTGCGCGCGCCGCTGCGCCACATCGTCGGCTTTTCCGACCTGCTGCTCGAATCGGCCGGCAGCGAGGACGCCGGCAAGCGCGAGCGCTTCCTTCGCAACATCAAGGAGTCCGCGCGCCTGGCGGGCAAGCTGGTGGACGACCTGCTCAGCTTCTCGCAGATGGGCCGCGCGGCGCTGCGCCCAGCCACGATCGACATGACCGACATGGTGGACGCCTGCATCGACAAGCTGGGCCTGGAGGCGCAGGGCCGCAACATCGCGTGGGAGATCGGCCCGCTGCCCGCCATCTGCGCGGACCCGACCTTTTTGCACCTGGCGATGTTCAACCTGCTGTCGAACGCGGTCAAGTTCACCGCCGGGCGCGACCCGGCCGTGATCCGCATCTACGCCGAGCAGACCGACCAGGAGAGCATTTTCCACGTGGCCGACAACGGCGCGGGCTTCAACATGGAATACGTGCACAAGCTGTTCGGCGTGTTCCAGCGCCTGCACCGCATGGAAGACTTCCAGGGCACGGGCATTGGCCTTGCCAACGTGCGCCGCATCGTCGAGCGCCACCACGGCCGGGTGTGGGCAAACTCGGTGCAGGGCGAAGGCGCGACCTTCTCGTTCGCCATTCCACGAAAACCAGACATTCAGTAAAAGACACCTATGCTCAAACCCATCCTGCTGGTCGAGGACAATCCGCACGACCTGGAGCTGACGCTCATCGCGCTATCCAAGAGCCAGCTTGCCAACGAAGTGGTGATCGCGCGCGACGGCGCCGAAGCGCTCGACTACCTGATGCGCCGCGGCGAGTACGCCGGCCGCCCGGTGGGCAATCCCGCCGTGGTGCTGCTGGACCTGAAGCTGCCCAAGGTGGACGGGCTGGAGGTGCTCAAGGAGATCCGCAGCAGCGCCACCCTCAAGAGCCAGCCGGTGGTGATGCTCACCTCGTCCAAGGAAGAACAGGACCTGCTGCGCAGCTACGAGCTGGGCGTGAACGCCTACGTGGTCAAGCCGGTGGATTTCAACGAGTTCGTGCGCGCGATCGCCGACCTGGGCATCTTCTGGGCCGTGCTGAACGAACCGCCGCCCGGCTCGCGCCGTTACGTCAAGCCCAAGTGAGCGGGCACGGCCTGCTGCTTGTTGGCGCGCCGCAGCAAGTGGCGAATGCGCGCGCTCAGCGCGTCCGGGTGATAGGGCTTTTGCAGCAGGTTGACCGAGGCGTCCAGCTTGCCCTCGTGTGACAGCACGCCTTCCGCGTAGCCCGAGGTGTACAGGAACTGCGCGTGCGGCAGGCGCTGGCGCACGATTGCGGCCAGCTCCAGCGCGCTCACCGGCCCGGGCATGATCACGTCCGAAAACACCAGGTCGATGTGGCGCCCGCTTTGCACGATGTCGACCGCGGCGCCGGCGTCGTGCGCTTCGAGCACGTAGTAGCCGAGCGCCGACAGCAGCGCGCAGGTCGAGGAGCGCACGTCCTCTTCGTCCTCCACCACCAGGATCGTCTCCAGCCCGCCCAGCAGCGGCGCACTGGCCGGCGCCTCGGCCTGCGCCGGTTCGGCGTCGCTGCGCGGCAGGTAGATGCGCACCCTGGTGCCGCGCCCCGGTTCGCTCTCCAGCACGATCTCGCCGCCGGACTGCTTGACGAAACCATAGGCCATCGACAGGCCCAGGCCCGTGCCCTGCCCGGTCGGCTTGGTGGTGAAGAACGGTTCGAACGCGCGCTCGAGCACCTCGGGCGGCATGCCCTTGCCGCTGTCGGCCACTTCGATCATCACGTACTCGCCGGGATCCACGCCGGCGGGCCGCGCGCTGCCGGCACCGACATTGGCCGCGCGGATCGTGAGCGTGCCCTCGCCCGCCATCGCGTCGCGCGCGTTGATGGCCAGGTTCAGCAGCACGTTGTTGAGCTGGTTGGGGTCGGCCGTGGTGCTCCACAGGCCGGGCGCGATCTCGGTGGCGACGCGCGCGCGCGGGCCCAGCACGCGGCGCATCATCTCGTCCATCTCGCGCAGCAGGTGGCCCGGGTTGAGCACCACCGCCTGCAGCGGCTGGCGCCGCGCGAACGCAAGCAGGTGCGAGGACAGCTTGGCGCCGCGCTCGACCCCGGCCAGCGCCATGTCCACCCGCGCGCGCCCGGCCTCGTTGATGCCGCCCATCAGCTTGAGCAGCTGCAGGTTGCCGCCGATGATCTGCAGGACGTTGTTGAAGTCGTGCGCCACGCCGCCGGTGAGCTGGCCGATCGCCTCCATCTTCTGCGCCTGGTGCAGCGCCCACTGGCTGGCCTCGAGCTGCTCCTGGCTGTGGCGCAGCGATACGAAGGCGGCGTCGCGCTGGCGCCGCGCCACGCAGGCGCCGCTGTGGTAGCGCACGCGCGCCACCAGCTCACGCGGGTCGGGCCACTTGACCAGGTAATCGTTGGCGCCGGCCGCGAACGCGCGCGCCTTGATGTCCGGATCGTCCTCGGAAGACAGCAGGATCACCGGAATGTGCTCGGTCGTGGGATCCAGGCGCAGGCGGCGCGTGACCGCGAAGCCGTCGATGTCCGGCATGCGCAGGTCCACCAGCACCACGGTGGCGTCGACTTCCCGGGCCAGCTCGACCGCGCGCTCGGGGTTGGTGTCAAAGCGCAGCGTGTGCTGGAGACAGTTTTCCAGCCCGTGGGCAATGATGTCTTGTGCGAACGGCTCGTCGTCGATCAGCAGGACCGAGCAGTGGCTGGCATCGTCTTCAATCATGTGCGACTGGCAAATCCGGACAACATAAATTGTTGCAAAATGTAAAGCGAAGATTTTACAACAACTTTTGTCGATTGCATCTGTCTGGCAGGCCAATCGTGCGCGGGGGTGACGCCCATGCAGCACTGCTGAGTTTTCGCAGAGTCCGGCTGAACACGCCATGCAAACTGGGTTGGATCACGCATCGCACAAGGAGCCCGCCATGATCCCGAGAAAACCTTTTTTGGCAGCAGCGCTCGCCCTGCTTGCGGCCGCCCCGCTGGCCGCATTCGCCGACCCGCAGTACACCGTCACCTTCGTGCCGCCCGGGTTCGAGCCCGGGCCGTTCGACCCCATGAACAACGCCGGCCGCGTCGTTGGCACCTACCAGAACCGCGCCGCCATCTGGGACGGCAGCGGCCTCCTCACGCTCAACGTGCCGCCCGGCACCGGCAGTGGCATCAACGACCACCTGGACGTGACGGGCCGTGTCTTCAGCACCAACACCGCCTACGCCCTCATCGGCGGCAACTACGTCGACATCCACGCCACGCTGCCGTCGCTGTACTACACCTCCGAGGGCTACTCGATCAACAACCGCGGCTCGGTGGCCGGCATCGCCGATCCGTTCGTCGACGAGGCGGTGCGCGGCTTCCTCTACCGTAATGGCCATTCGGAACTCGTTCCCACGCTGGGCGGCGACTTCAGCTTTGCCCTGAACGTCAACAACCACGACGCGGTGGTGGGCTACGCCAGCAACGGGCAAGGGTCGGTCAACGATCCGTTCTACCACGCCATCATCTACCAGGACGGTACAGTGCAGGACCTGGGAACGCTCGGCACCGGCGAGCGCAGTTTGGGTTACGACATCAACGATTGCGGCCAGGCGGTCGGCTGGTCCAGCATCGGCCCCGACGACAGCGCGATCCACCCGTTCCTCTTCCAGGACGGCAAAATGATCGACCTGGGCACGCTGGGCAGCGGCTACGGCCAGGCGCACGCGATCAACAACCTAGGGCTGATCGTGGGCGAGTCCGGGGCGACCGTCGAAAGTCCGCTCACGGCCTTCCTGTACATCGACCACAAGATGATCGACCTGAACGCCATCACCACGCTGCCGGCCGGCTGGCACCTGGCCACGGCGAGCGACATCAACGACCAGGGCCAGATCCTTGCCATCGCCTGCAACGGGCCAAATTCCGAGGACTGCACCTCGGTCCGGCTCGACCTGGTGTCGGCCGTTCCCGAGCCGTCGGCGGCGGCGCTGCTGGCGGCCGGGCTCGCTCTGGTGGCCTGCCGCCGCCGTCGCGTGCGGCGAGCGCGCGCCTGAGCTGGTCGCCGCGGCGCAAACGAAAAAAGGCCGCGTTCGCACGCGGCCTTTTGCATTCTGGCTCCCCGACCTGGACTCGAACCAGGGACCTGCGGATTAACAGTCCGTCGCTCTACCGACTGAGCTATCAGGGAAAGGAGGCCGCATTATAGCGGCGTAATTTTGTTTTTGCCAGCCCCGCACGCGTTTTTCGCGGTCGGCCGCTTGTGGCCGGACCAGTTTCCGGCCCGCCTGTCCAACCAGCGCCAGCCCGTCCTCATCACAGCTGGGGTGCTATAGTTTCAATATTCCGCAACTTCAGCTGTATTCAACATGAGCACCCCACGCATCCTCGGCACTCCCCTCTCCCCGTCCGCAACCAAGATCATGCTGCTCGGCTCCGGCGAGCTTGGCAAAGAAGTCATCATCGCCTTCCAGCGCCTCGGCGTCGAAGTCATCGCGGTGGACCGCTATGCCAACGCACCGGGCCACCAGGTCGCGCACCGCGCCCACGTAATCGACATGACCAACGGCGACCAGCTCGCCGCGCTGATCGAGCAGGAGCAGCCGGACCTGGTGATCCCCGAGATCGAAGCCATCGCAACGGCCAAGCTGGCCGAACTGGAAGGCGCCGGCAAGATTACCTGCATCCCCACGGCGCGCGCCGCGATGCTGACCATGAACCGCGAAGGCATTCGCCGCCTGGCGGCCGAAGAGCTGGGCCTGGCCACGTCCCCCTACCGCTTCGCCAGCAGCCTGGAAGAGCTGACGCAGGCTTGCGCCGAGATCGGTTTTCCGTGCGTGGTCAAGCCGGTGATGTCCTCGTCCGGCAAGGGCCAGTCCAAGCTCGACAGCGCCGCCGACATCAAGCAGGCCTGGGATTACGCCGCATCCGGCAGCCGTGTCGATGCGGGCCGCGTGATCGTCGAAGGCTTCATCGACTTCGATTATGAAATCACCCTGCTGACGGTGCGCGCGATTGGCGCAGACGGCCAGGTCGAAACGCGTTTCTGCGAGCCGATCGGCCACCTGCAGGAACGCGGCGACTACATCGAGTCGTGGCAACCGCACCCGATGAACACGGTGGCGCTGGAGCGTTCGCGCGAGATCGCGGGCAAGGTCACGGGCAACCTGGGTGGCCTGGGCGTGTTCGGCGTGGAGCTCTTCGTCAAGGGCGACATGGTGTGGTTCTCGGAAGTGAGCCCGCGTCCGCATGACACCGGCATGGTGACGATGGCCAGCCAGGTGCAGAGCGAGTTCGAGCTGCATGCCAAGGCGGTGCTTGGGCTGCCGGTTAACACCACGCTGCGCTGCCCGGGCGCGTCCGCCGTGATCTACGGCCGCCTGGACGAACAGGGCATCGCGTTCGAAGGCGTTGCCGACGCGCTGCGCGTGCCGGGCGCGGACATTCGCCTGTTCGGCAAGCCTGAATCCTTCGCGCGCCGCCGCATGGGCGTGGCGCTGGCCACGGCAGAGAACGCGGAAACCGCGCGCGAGCGCGCACGGGAGGCTGCCAGCAAGGTCAAGCCGGTCAGCGGCAAGGCCTGACAGCGCCTGTAGGGTGGGCTCTCGAGCCCACGCGGCGATACGCGGCGCGCGAAACAGCGTGGGCTCAAGAGCCCACCCTACGGGACGCATTTTTAGCGGCGCAAACGAAAAAAGGAGTTTCGATCGCTCGAAACTCCTTTTTGTCTGGCTCCCCGACCTGGACTCGAACCAGGGACCTGCGGATTAACAGTCCGTCGCTCTACCGACTGAGCTATCAGGGAATAAACTCTTGCAACTACATTAAGAAACCCACGAACAACCGTGGCTTTCCAGAAATTCTGGCTCCCCGACCTGGACTCGAACCAGGGACCTGCGGATTAACAGTCCGTCGCTCTACCGACTGAGCTATCAGGGATCAATACGTCCTCCGGCATGTCGCCATACCGGAAGAGCCAAGAGTTTAGAGCACTTTAGCGATTGCGTCAACGACCCGGTCGATATTCTTCGAGTTCAACGCGGCCACGCAGATGCGGCCGGTGTCCACGGCGTAGATCGACTCGGCGCGCAGCTTGGCCACCTGTTCCTTGGTCAGGCCCGAGTACGAGAACATGCCGACTTGCTTGCGCACGAAATCAAAGTCGTGGCCGGGCGCCTTGGCCTTGAGCTTTTCGACCAGCGCATCGCGCATCTGCTTGATGCGAACGCGCATGTGGGCCAGTTCGTCTTCCCACAGCTGGCGCAGCTCCGGGGTGGACAGCACGGTTGCCACCACCTTGCCGCCATGGACCGGCGGGTTGGAGTAGTTGGTGCGCACCACGCGCTTCAGTTGCGACAGCAGGCGTGCCGCCTCTTCCGCGCTCGATGCCACCACCGACAGCGCGCCCACGCGCTCGCCGTACAGCGAGAACGATTTGGAGAACGAGTTCGACACCAGCAGCGGCCCGCCGGCTTGCACAAAGCGGCCGACGACGGCGCCATCTTCGGCGATGCCCGAGCCGAAGCCCTGGTAGGCCATGTCGAGGAACGGAATCAGGCCGCCGGCCTTGACCGCCTCGATCACGGCGCCCCACTGCTCTTGCGTGAGGTCCGCGCCGGTCGGATTATGGCAGCAGGCGTGCAGCACAACGATCGAGCCTTGCGGCATCGACTTGAGCGAGGCGAGCATGCCTTCGAAATTGACACCGTGGGTGGCCGGGTCGTAGTAGGCGTAGTGGTTGACCACGAAGCCGGCGCTTTCGAACAGCGCGCGGTGGTTTTCCCAGCTCGGGTCGCTGATGTACACCTGCGAATCCGGGGCAAAACGCTTGAGGAAGTCGGCGCCGATCTTCAGGCCGCCGGTGCCGCCGAGCGCTTGCACGGTCACGGCACGCTTCTCTTGAATTACCGGGCTGTTGGCCCCAAATACGAGCTCCTGAACAGCCTTGTCGTACTGCGCCAGGCCTTCGATCGGCAGATAGGTGCGCGGTGCTTGCTGTTCCATCAATTTGGATTCCGCTTTCTGCACGCATTCGAGCAGCGGCACCTTGCCGTTGTCGTCGTAATACACACCCACACCGAGGTTAATCTTGGCGGGGTTGGTGTCTGCGTTGAACGCTTCAGTAATACCCAGGATAGGGTCGCGGGGTGCCATGTCGATGGCGCCGAAAAGGCTGGCAGGGGCGGTGGAATTCATCGTGTTAAACTTGGTCGTTGGCTGGGGTTTGCAGCGGTTGTATAGACAGCAGCTCCTGCATGTTGCAGTGCCGCAGTCGGACTACCATTCTAGCAAAGGTCTGAAAGCATGGCAGGCAAGGCAGATTTATCCGTTGCAAACGCACCGGCACCGAACGTCATCACATTCCCGAATTCGCCCTTCAAACTGCACCAGCCGTTTCCGCCTGCAGGCGACCAGCCGACCGCCATCGCGGGCCTGGTGGAAGGCATCGACGACGGCCTGATGTACCAGACGCTGCTCGGCGTGACCGGTTCGGGCAAGACCTACACGATGGCCAACGTGATCGCGCGTTGCGGCCGCCCCGCGATCGTGTTCGCGCCCAACAAAACGCTGGCGGCGCAGCTGTATGCGGAGTTCCGCGAGTTCTTCCCCGAGAACGCGGTCGAGTACTTCGTCAGCTACTACGACTACTACCAGCCGGAAGCCTACGTGCCGCAGCGCGACCTGTTCATCGAAAAGGACTCGTCGATCAACGAGCACATCGAGCAGATGCGCCTGTCGTGCACCAAGTCGCTGATGGAGCGGCGCGATGTGGTGATCGTGGCTACCGTGTCCGCGATCTACGGTATCGGTAACCCGAACGAATACCACAAGATGATCCTGACGCTGCGCGCCAAGGACAAGGTGGCGCAGCGCGACGTGATCGCGCGCCTGATCCAGATGCAGTACACGCGCAACGAGATGGACTTCGGCCGCGGCACCTTCCGCGTGCGCGGCGACACCATAGACATCTTCCCGGCGGAGCATGCGGAGCTGGCAATCCGGGTCGAGATGTTCGACGACGAGATCGAATCGCTTCAGCTGTTCGACCCGCTCACCGGCCGCGTGAAGCAGAAGATCCCGCGCTTTACCGTGTACCCCGGCTCGCACTACGTCACGCCGCGCTCCACCGTGCTGCGCGCCGTGGACTCGATCAAGGCCGAGCTGCGCGACCGCCTCGAATTCTTCCACAAGGAAGGCAAGCTGCTGGAAGCGCAGCGGCTGGAACAGCGCACGCGCTTCGACCTGGAAATGCTGGCCGAAGTGGGCTTCACCAAGGGCATCGAGAACTACTCGCGGCACCTGTCCGGCTCGATGCCGGGCGAGCCGCCGCCGACGCTGGTGGACTACCTGCCGAAGGACGCGCTGATGTTCATGGACGAGTCGCACGTGCTGGTCGGCCAGCTCAACGCGATGTACAACGGCGACCGCTCGCGCAAGGTGAACCTGGTCGATTACGGCTTCCGCCTGCCGTCCGCGCTCGACAACCGCCCGCTCAAGTTCCAAGAATTCGAAAGCAAGATGCGGCAGACGGTGTTCGTGTCTGCCACGCCCGCCGACTACGAAAAAGAACACGCCGACAACGTGGTCGAGCAGGTGGTGCGCCCGACCGGCCTGGTGGACCCGAAGATCATCGTGCGCCCTGCCCTGTCGCAGGTCGACGACCTGATGAGCGAGATCAGCGACCGCATCGCCAAGGACGAGCGCGTGCTGGTGACCACGCTGACCAAGCGCATGGCCGAGCAGCTGACCGAGTACCTGTCCGACCACGGCATCAAGGTGCGCTACCTGCACAGCGATATCGACACCGTGGAGCGGGTGGAGATCCTGCGCGACCTGCGGCTTGGCACCTTCCACGTCCTGGTCGGCATCAACCTGCTGCGCGAGGGCCTGGACCTGCCGGAGGTGTCGCTGGTGGCGGTGCTGGACGCGGACAAGGAAGGCTTCCTGCGTTCCGAACGTTCGCTGATCCAGACCGTGGGCCGAGCGGCGCGTAACCTGAACGGCGTGGCAATCCTCTACGCGGACACGATCACCGATTCGATGAAGCGCGCGATCGACGAGACCGAGCGCCGCCGCGCCAAGCAGATCGCCTTCAACGAAGAGCATGGCATCACGCCGAAAGGTGTGCAGAAGAAGATCAAGGAGATGATCGACGGCGTCTACAGCGCCGCTGCCGCCAAACAGCGACTTGCGCAAGGAGACGAGGAGACCGCCAAGGTCGAGGCGATGAGCGAGAAGCAGGTCAGCAAGGAGATCAAGCGGCTCGAAAAGCTCATGGTCGAACACGCGAAGAACCTCGAGTTCGAAAAGGCGGCGCAGGTGCGGGACCAGCTGCATATGCTCAAGCAGCAGGCGTTTGGCGCGCCGGGGGCGGACAACGTCGTCTCCATGCTCGGAAAATGACCGTAGGGTGGGCAGGTCTCCTGCCCACGCGTCCAAGGAACGCCGGACTAGCTGCGCAGCTTCTTGCGGAACGCGTGGGCGGGAAACCCGCCCACCCTACCGGCAGCCCTCGAATTTCAGGAACTGAGGGCCACTGGGCAGCTTGTCCGGCACCAGCTTGCACATCTCGCCGGGCTTGACGCGCTCGTCCAGCAAGCCATTGCGCAGAAAATCCACCAGGTCGGCAAACTCCTGCTCCGTCAGCGCGACCGCCTTGCCCAGCTTCGGATCGAGGGTTGCGCTCACCTTGTCGACCGGCGCCGTGCGGCCCACCAGATCAGGCGCCACGCCTGCCTTCGCCGCGTCGTAGTTCTTCAGCGATGCGATCACGTCCAGGTGATGCCGCACCGCGTCCTCCAGCCTCACGAATGCCCCGTTGTGGAAGAACGCCGGCTGCACCGCGAGGTTACGCAGCGGCGAAGTGCGGAACTTGTAGCGGTCCCCGATCTCGCCCGTCACCTGCTCGAGCCCGAAGTCCTCGTTCTCATCGGGCCCGTCGAAGATCGTATTGCCTTTACCTGGGCCGAACGCTGGCGCGATCTGCGGCACGCCGATGTTGTGCATCCTGAAGTCGCTGAACATCTCGTTGGATTCGCCCCGCACCCCGTGGCAGGCGACGCAGTTGGCCTTGCCGAAGAAAAGCAGCGCCCCATGCTTTTGCGAGACCGTCATCGCACCCGTGTCCCCGCGCGCAAAGCGGTCCAGCGGCGCGTTGGCGCGCACCAGCGTGAACTCGAATTCTGCAATCGCCTTGGCGAACATGTCGATGTCCACCGGGCCGCCGAACTTCTGCACGTACTCGGGCACCGCGTTCAGCCGCTGGACCACAACGTCCCGGATCGCATCGTTGCGCCATCCGCTCGCGTCCAGCCCCGGCACGCGCATGCCCTTGCCATCGTCGAACACCTGCAGCCGTGGGTTGATCCCGTCCAGCACACCGGTAAAGCCGGCCGCTTCGTTCAGCTCCGTTGGCGGCATGTGCGCCTGCGCGACCAGCAGGTGCGGGTACCGGGAATTGTTCGGGCCAAATTTGCTGACACCTTCCGGCAGCGGGAACTGATAGCCGAGCGCATTGTTGAACGGGTCACCGGACAATGCCGCAAAGCGTCCGTTCCACATCAGCCTGGGATAGAACGCCACATTGACCACCGTCGGCGTGCGCCGCTGGTTACGCGGGCCAAGCCGGTGCGGCCCGACCAGCAGGTTGCTCTGGATGCCGATCGCCATCGGCTGCGAGTCGCCAAAGCCATTGGTTGGCGCGTGGCAGCCGGCGCAGGTGTTGTCATTGTGCAGATTCGAGATCCGGTCGAAGAACAACAGCCTGCCCACATCGGCCAGTTTGGGATCGAGCTTGCGGCCAAGGCGCCGCTCCAGGCTCTCTTCCACCCTGCCGGTAAAGCCCTGCTCGTGCAGCACGGCAGACAGCCTTTCATCGATCGGGTCCCCGGCGGCCGGTTGTGACGTTCCCCCATCCGGCCCGCCACAACCGGCAAGCAGCACCGCGAGCCATGTCCATATGAAGGCGGGCCGGCGGCCAACTCGTGGCGCCTCTTTTCGCATTTCGTTCTCCCTGTTTTGCGCTCTTCGTTGCCATACAGGAAGAATCTATAGTGGTTCGCGAACGAAAAAAAAGACGACCCGTCAAAGGTCGTCTCTTTTGCAGGCGAGGCAGATCAAGCAACGCGTCGGCGCGAGCGCAACAACAGCACCGCACCCAGGCCCAGCAGCGCCAGGCTGCCCGGTTCCGGCACGAAAGTGATGCCCTCGCCTGCGGCGGCGCCAAGGTAGTTTTTGTAGCTGCTCAGCAGAATGCCACCGAAATACGTGCCGAAGGTGCCCGGCGTCTGGCCACTGAAGGTGCCGCTGAACGTGTTGTTCGCGGCCAGCATCAGCTCGCCGTACATGTTGACGAACGACGGACCGCCCGAGTCGCCACCGCCAATGCCGGACTCGCGGTCGTTCGGCAGCACGGGGCTGCAGGCGTGGAACAAGCTGCAGAAGGTGTCCTTGCCGTTGCCGTCGAAGTCGGCGTACCAGACTTCGTTGGCGCCGCCCCAGCCCTGCTCGTCGTTGCCGTCGAACAGGTCCACGTAGTTTTCGCCGGTACGCTTCACGTGGAAGCTGGGGTTGACGTAGTAGCCGTTGACGCCATCGCCCGAGGTGCCGTAGCCGGCCATGGTGATGTGCGTGCCGGCATTGAGCCGGTTGGCGGCGATCTTGTAGCTGCGGGCCGAGGCCGGGGCGTCCTGGGCCAGCGTGATGACGGAGATGTCATCGTTCACGCAAAACGAGTTGATGCCCGGCGGGCAGTAGCCGAAGCCCTGGTAATTCGGGTTCATGTTCACGCTGGAGGCGTTGATGATGGCGGTGTACTTGTCGCCGGTATTGTTGAACACCACGCGCACCGCGTTGTTCGGCTTTTTCAGGTCGATCACCGTACCGTGGCCGTCGATGTCCACGCAGTGCCCGGCCGAGACGACGGTGCGCTTGCCGACCAAGGCGCCGGAGCAGATGTACGACAGCTGCTTGCCGCTGGCGTCCGGGTACACGATGTTGATGCTGACAACGCCCGAGAAGGCGGACGAGGCCGTGTTCGCGTCCACGTGCGCGGACGGCGAATCGGGCAGCGCGCCCGAGGTGATCAGCGGGGTGAAGTTGCCGTTCTCAATCGTCGAAGCCTGGGCCGCCAGTGCCAGAGCGGACATCGCACTTGCGGCGACTGCATGACCCATCATTTTTTTGAAGTGGAAATTCAAGGTTTGCATTTTTTTTCCTTGTCATTGGTGAGCGTTTCCCGGCTTGATGAGCGCATCTGCCGTACGCGGAACTGACTTAAAGCACAAGCTGTGCCAATAGGAAAAAAAATGCTTTCTTTCAATGAGTTAGCCAGCTAACACAAGGCAGTAAAAGTGCCGAGTGTAAAGTTTCCCGACACCAAAACTCAGCGCTTGAACATGCGCGGGTCGAAGCTGAAGGGGCGCACCACCTCGAGCCGCACGCGGTCGTAGGCAGGATGCAGCGGGTTGATGACGAGATTGACTCCCTCGTGCACGATGACCGAAGGAACGCGCATGTAAAGATGGGAGGCGGACTGCAGGAAACGCGTGCCGAACTCGGCGGCCGGTTGGGAACCAGGTAGCGCGTTCCAGCCCGGTGGCAGTTTGTGGGCCGGCACGTCCAGGCCGAACGAGGGATCGTCGGGCAGGTCGATTGCAACCAGGACCAGGTTCTGCTCGCCTTCGTCCGCGTGGACGAACTTTTCGAGCACGCCGAGCTCGGCAGTGGTGGCCGCGTACAGCGCCGGGACGCCAGGCCGGTGCCAGTGGCCCCCGCTTTCCTGTGCGCCCTTGCAGGAACGATCGAGCGCCGCTTCTTCTATCGCAATACGCCAGCTCCTCATCTTTGGAACAATCCTCCGCTGCGCTCACTCGGGTAGGCCGAGGATACACCCGAGGCTGCGCACGCCCGCGCACGGATGCCGGGTTGGCGGCCCGCTGCGCTGGTCGTTTCAACATTGCATCTTCAGTTTCTGTCGCGTAGCATCGCACCCATTGCCGCGGGGACCCGCGCGGCCCCCATATTGACAAGGGAGACAAATGAAACCTGAAACATTGCCAGCGCGGACCGTCTCGCCGACCCGCTCGTTCATGACGCTCGTGCTGATCGAGCTGTGGGAACGCTTCGGCTACTACGGCATGCAAGCGCTGATCGTGTATTACATGGTGCAGCGCCTCGGCTTCAACGACGAGCGTGCGAACCTGGTGTGGAGCGCGGCAGCGGCACTGATCTACGTGGCGCCGGCGATTGGCGGCTGGATCGGCGACAAGGTGCTGGGCACCAAGCGCACCGCCGTGCTGGGCGCAATGATCCTGACCGTTGGCTATGCGCTGATGGCCGTGCCCACCGAGAACACCTGGTTCCTGTTCTGCGCGCTGGGCGTGGTGGTGGTCGGCAACGGCCTGTTCAAGCCGAACAACGCCAACCTGGTGCGCAAGAACTACGAAGGCGACGACTCGAAGATCGACAGCGCCTTCACGATTTATTACATGTCGGTGAACGTCGGCTCGACCTTCTCGATGCTGGCCACGCCGTGGATCAAGGACTACGTGAACGCCACCTACGGCGGCGAGCTCGGCTGGCACGTCGCGTTCGCGGTGTGCAGCGTGGGCCTGGTACTGGGCCTGTTCAACGTGGCGCTGATGCGCCACACGATCCATCATCTCGGCTCGCCGCCGGACCGCGCGCCGCTGGACTACGGCAAGCTGGCCATGGTGCTGGGCGGTGGCGTGATCGTGGCCGGCGCCTCGGCGGTGATCCTCGAATACCAGGCGCTGGCGCGCGCGTTCGTGTACATCGCCGGCATCGTGGTGCTGGGCATCTTCGTCCACCTGATCCGCAAGAGTGCCGCCAGCGAGCGTTCGGGCCTGATCGCGGCGCTCGTGCTGACGCTGCAGACCGTGTTCTTCTTCATCTTCTACCAGCAGATGTCCACCTCGCTGTCGCTGTTCGCGCTGCGTAACGTGGACCTGGACTTCTCGCTGTTCGGCATGCACCTGTTCGACTGGGCGCCGGCGCAGTTCCAGGCCCTGAACGCGATCTGGATCATGGTGCTCTCGCCGGTGCTGGCGTGGATCTACACCAAGGCCGGCAAGAGCGGCAAGGACTTGTCGATCGCGGCCAAGTTCGCGCTCGGCTTTTCGGTGGTGGCGGTCGGCTTCTTCATCTACGGCGTGGCGGGCCAGTTCGCCGTGGGCGGCAAGACTTCGTCGTGGATCATGATCTGGGGTTACGGCTTCTATTCGCTGGGCGAGCTGCTGGTGTCCGGCCTGGGCCTGGCGATGATTGCGCGCTACGTGCCGGAGCGCATGAGCGGCTTCATGATGGGCGCTTATTACGTCGGCACCGGCATTTCGCAGTACCTGGGCGGCGTGGTGGCCAACTACGCGAGCGTGCCACAGAACCTGGTGGACCCGATGCAGACGCTGCCGATCTACACCAGCCTGTTCAACAAACTGGGCATCGGTGCGGTGGCCTGCACCCTGCTCGCGCTGGCCGTGCTGCCGCTGCTGCGCAAGCTGACTGCGGTGCACCAGTCGCACAGCTAGGCCGATGATCCTCGAGACCGCCCGCCTGCGGCTGGTGCCGATGGCCGACGAACACCTCGACGGCCTGTCGGCGATGAACAGCGATCCGGCCGTCATGCGTTTCATCACGGGTGAGCCGGAAAGCCGCGAGGCCACGCTCGCCATGATCGGCCGCGTCAAGCAGCGCTGGGCGGACTGGGGCTTTTCGTGGTGGTCGCTGTTGGAGAAGGACAGCGGCCAGATCATTGGCGCCGGTGGGGTGCAGTACCTCGGCTTTAATCCCGCCAATCCCCACGAAATCGGCTGGCGCCTGCGGGCCGACAAGTGGGGCCAGGGCTACGCCTCGGAAGCGGCGCGCTGCATGACCCGGTTCGCGTTCGAGCAATTGCAAGCGCCGCTGCTGTGCGCGATCTGCCATCCGGACAACCGCAATTCTTCGCGCCTGATGGAACGGCTGGGCATGCGCTACCGCGGCCAGCAGGAGTGGCACGGCATGCCCACTTCGGTGTACGACATTGCGCGCGAGGCCTGGCTGCGCGCCAATTCCGGCCCCGGGCGCTGAACGGCCCTCCCCTCTCGCCTTCAGGTCGGCTGGCTGCGCTGCTCACCGGCAGCCCCGGCCGCAAACCCCGGGGGCATCGCCTGCGGCACTCCGCCCGGCGGCGCGCCTGCAGCGCCAGGCCCGGCGGCCGGACGGGCCGCCGCTGCGGTCACCTCGGTCCAGGTGCTCAGCACGGCGTGCGCCACCGCCAGCAAGGTGGGCCCGACAAACACGCCGAGGAGCCCGAAGGCCGCCGCGCCGCCGATCACGCCCAGCAGGATCAGGACGAACGGGATCGGGCTGCTCCTGCCGATGATCAGGGGCTTGAGCACGTTGTCCACCCCGATGCCGATCACGAGCGACCACACCACCAGGAACGCCGCCCAGCCGGGCGCGCCCTGCTGCACCAGCCAGATCGCGCCCGGCACCACCACCAGCAGCGGACCGCCGGGCAGGATCGCCAGCACGAAGGTGATCAGCCCGAGCAGCGCCGGCGACGGCAAGCCGGCGATCCAGTAGCCGATGCCGCACAGCAGCCCCTGCGCCAGCGAGGTGCCGAGGATGCCGTACACCACGCCTTTCACCGTCGAGCCGATCAGCGTGAGCAGGGCCGGCGCGCGCGCGCCGGCGATGCGCTGCATGACCACGAACAGCGCCTTGCCGATCGCGTCGCCGCTCAGGTAAAAGAACATGGCAAACAAGACGCTGACCACCATCAAGCCCAGGCCGGACAGGATCGCCAGCGCGGCCCCGAGCGCGCCGCGCAGCACCGGCCCGGACAGCTCGCGCAGGCGCGCCACCATCTCCGGATTGCGGGCGGCGATGTCCTGCCAGGCCTGGTCCAGGCGCGCGCCGACCAGCGGCAAGTGGGTCAGCCAGTCGGGCAGCGGCGGCACGCCGGCGGCGAGGCGCTCCCTGGCCAGCCCGACCAGTTGCGGCACCCGGGCCGAGAATGACAGGCCGGCATAGAACAGCGGCAGGATCACGACCAGCAGGATCAGCAGCCCGACCAGTAGCGCGCCCGCCACCCGGTGGCCGTGCAGCACGCGGGTGAGGCGCTGGAACGGCTGCCAGGTGCAATAGGCCAGGATCGCGCCCCACAGCAGCGCCGTGATGAAGGGCGCGATCACGATCAGCGCGCCGCCCGCCAGCACCAGCACGGCCACCACGCCGACCACTTGTTCCATCAATCGGTCAAATCGCACGGGACCTCCGTTCGCATCCAGGACGAGAGACGATTGTCGTGCCCCGCCCCGCGCCGACAAATTGGACCAAAGCCCAACGCCCTCCCCTCATGGCAAGCCCAGGAACAAGTAGATGCTGTGGTGCCCGCCCTTGGCATGGCCGTAGCCCAGGTAAAGCGGGCCGAGCGGGGTATCGCCGCCAAGGTAGAGCGAGGCGGCCTGCTGCCAGCCCTCGAGGTGGGTCTCGGTGAAGCGCTCGCGCGCCCTGCCGAACTCGAGCGAGACACCGGCGCGCAGGTCGCCCGACAGGCCCAGCGGCATGCGGCCGATGATCTTTTCGCCGCGCACGCTGAGAAAGCGGATGTCGCCGGCCAGGATCTGGTTGCGGGCGTAGCCGGACAAGGTGAAGAAGCCGCCCAGGGCGCCGGCGTCGCCGAGCGGCAGCTTGCCCTCCAGGCGGCGGAAATAGTAGTAGCGGGCATTGACCACGTACGGGTCCCAGGTATGGATGGCGCGCAAGTCGACGCCCAGGCGGCTGTAACCCATGCCCGGATTCTTGAAATAATTGGCGCTGGCGAACCAGCCGCGCGACGGGAAGAACACGCGGTCGGTCTGGTCCAGGTCGAGCACGGCGTTCCAGCCGCGCAGCGTGACCTTGCCAGTGGGCAGCGTCGGCGCGCCGGTTTCGATCGAGGTGTCGAGCTTGCGGTACAGCCAGCCGAGGCGGGCCTGGCCGAACACGCCGAAATTCATGCCGGCGGACAGGAACGCGCGCTTCTGGCGCAGGATGTATTCGGCGATGCGCTGGTCATCCTGGTACACGCGCAGGCGCTCGCGCGACAGCGCCCCGGCCGGTTCGATGAAGAAGCGCTGGCGCGGATCGAGCGGCTGGTAGAACTCGGTGAACAGGTTGCTGCGCTCGCCCAGCTGCGCGCCCGACAGCCACTCGCCGCCGTAGCCGTTGACCCACTTGCGGTGGTAGGCGCCGCGCACCTGGAAATCGTTCTGCTTGTCGCCGGCCTCCACGCTCACGCCGAAGCGCAGGTAATCCGGGCCCCAGCTCTTTTCGACGGGGTTGATGAGCAGGGTATTGCGCCCGGGCGCCACCTGCATCAGGTAGTCGACGCTTTCGAAGTCGCCATCCCCATAAATTCGCAACAGGTCGCGTTCCAGCACCTGGGTGTCGAGCTGCTGGCCGGGCGAAATCTCGATGTGCTTGGCCACGTTCTCGGGGTTCACGTGGCGCAGCGGCGCAATCCGGATCTCGTCCACGCGCGGCAGCGGCGGCAGTGCCGAGCGCAGCTTGTGCGTCCAGGCGGCGTATTGCTGCTCGGTCACCGAATAGCGCCGAAGCTTGTCGGCCACCGCCAGCGCCGCCGCCCGGCCGCTGGCGGCGCCCTCGCGGAACTTGACGAAATCGGCGGCCGTGATGCCCTCCAGCCCGGGCTTGATATACACGTCGCGCGGGCCGATCGTCGCGCGCGAGATCACCGAGTTCTGCTCGGCCAGCACGTTGATCATCTGCCCGGTCACCGCGGCGATCGAATCGACGTCCTCGGGCCGGGACAGCGGCGAGCCGACGTCCACCGCGATGACCACCTCGGCATTGCAGCGCAGCTTGACTTCGTCGATCGGCAGGTTGTCCACCAGCCCGCCATCGACCAGCTTCAGGCCGCGGTACGGCACCGGCGAGAGCAGCGCCGGCACCGACATGCTGGCGCGCATTGCCTCGGACAACTGGCCGTCGCGCAGCACCACCTTGTTGCCGGTGCCGATGTCGGTGGCCAGGATCGACAACGGCAGCGCCAGGTTCTCGATCTTGCGCTCGCCGCGCTCGGACCCGACCAGCGTGTTGAAGAACAGCTTGATCTTCTGGCCGCCGACCACGCCGTGCGCCATGCGCAGGCCGTGGTCTGTGACGCCGAACTCCAGGCCCGGATAGTAGGTCTCGGACAGGCGCCGCTCGCGGTAGTTGGTTTCGGTTTGCGAAGGATTGTCGTCGAACAGGTCGCGCCAGTCGACCGTGCCAAGCCGGGCGAGCATTTGCTGCGGCGTGAGCCCGCTGGCGTAGGCGCCGGACACCAGCGCGCCCATGCTGGTGCCGGCCACGCAATCGACCGGCACGCGCAACTGGTCGAGCACCTCGAGCACGCCGATGTGGGCGGTGCCGCGCGCGCCGCCGCCGCCCAGCACCAGGCCGATGCGCGGGCGCGCCGGCGCTTGCGCACCGGCCGCGCACGGCGCCAGCACGGATGCGGCGAGCACCAGGAGCAGCAGCTTGTTCAGGGACATGGGCATGGCGCGGGGCGCGACGGATCGACCGCGCTACTGTACCGGCCACGGCGGGGCGCACGGTTGCGCCCGCGCGCCGGGTTGACGCGCATCAAGCCGCAGCGCGGTCGCGCTGGGACCAAAGGTCAATGCCAACAATGACGTGCGCGCGTTACAGTGGTCCCGCAGGCCGCTGTGCAGGCGGCCAAAGGACCGATCATGAAATACTCATCAAGTGCAATCATCGTCACCCTGGCACTGCTCGGCGGCTGCAGCTCGCAGCCGACCACGACGCAGTCGGGGTTCCTGGGCGACTATTCGCAGCTCAAACCCGCGCCGGACCGTGAGGGGGTGATGCTGTACGTGGACAGGAACACCGACTTCAAGCCGTACACGAAGCTGATGTTCGATCCGGTCCAGGTGCTGGTGACCCAGCCGAAGGACCAGCCGCCAGTGCCGCCGGATGTGGTGCAGCGGATCGGCGCGCAGATGCAGCAATCGCTGCAGCGCGCGCTCGCGCCCGAGTACCAGGTCGTCACGCAGCCGGGCCCGGACGTGCTGCGCGTGCGCAGCGCGATTACCGGGCTGGAAGCGGCCAAGCCACCGGCGGGGGCGGTCGACTACCTCCCGTTCAAGGCGGTCTATAACGTCGGCCGGGAAGCGGCCGGTGGCGGCCCGCGCGTGGCCGAGATCAAGGCGGAGCTGGAAGTGCTGGACCCGAGCGGCAAGCGGGTGGTGGCGGCCACCGTCACGCGCCGCGGCGACAAGCGCCTGCCGCAGGGCGACCAGATCACCTGGGAGGCGCTGCCGCCGATCACCGACTACTGGGCCAGGAATTTCCGCGCGCGCCTGGACGAACTGCGTGGCGTGAAGCCGCCGCCGGTCGCCGCGAACGAAGCACGCTAGACGCAAGGGGAACGCCATGCAGATCAAACCCGGCGCCGTGGTCCTGCTCGTGCTGGCGCTGCCGTTGGCGGCGCCAGCGCAGCAGCCGAGCGCCTATCCGAGCAAGGGCCAGTCCACCGCGCAGCAAAACAAGGACGAGGGCGAGTGCCACGTGTGGGCCAGGAACAAGACCGGGGTCGATCCGGCCGCGCTGGCGGCCAACCCGCCGCCGCAGGAGACCGGACCGGCGGTCGGCGGCGGCGAGCGTGCACGCGGGGCCGCGCGCGGCGCGCTCGGGGGTGCAGCGATCGGCGCGATCGCCGGGGACACCGGCAAGGGCGCGGCCGTGGGCGCGGTGGGCGGCACGATGCTCGGCGGCCACAGGGCGCGGCAGAACCAGGCCGCCCGCAACCAGCAATCCCAGCAGCAACAGCAGGGCCAGCTGCAGACCTACAACAACGCGTACGCGGCCTGCATGAAGGGGCGCGGGTACACGCTGGGGTAGCCGCGATACCACCAACGTCGTCCCCGCGCAGGCGGGGATTCAAAGGCCGCTTGGGCAGCCGCCCGGCGCGCTGCAATCTCGAGGCAAGGCCGGCATGGGTCCCCGCCTGCGCGGGGACGAGGTGCCTGGTGTTTCCTGCACGACCGCGCGCTCAGCGCGGCGGCGCCACCGGCACGTACACCACGCCGTTGTTGCCGTAACCCGCGGCGTACCACGTCGATCCACAGTTGTAGTATGTCGCCCCGTTGACCGAGGTGGGCGCCACGCTGCATGGCGGCGCCGCCGTCACCGGCGCGGCGGCCACGACCGTGGTGGTGGACGGGGTGGTGGCAGCGACAGCCGCGCCTCCCACCACGGCGCCGGCCACAAAGCCGGCTGCCGCCGAGCCGCTGTCCCAGTCGTCGCAATCGTGGCAGCCACCGTAGTGATAGTCACCGTACGCCGCTTGCCGGTTGGACTGTGCCTGCGAGGCGCTCTGCTGCCGGTTGGCCTGCGCCTGCGAGGCGCTCTGCTGCCGGTTGGCCTGCGATTGCGATGCGCTCTGCTGGCGGTTGGCCTGCGATTGCGATGCGCTCTGCTGCCGGTTGGCCTGCGATTGCGACGCGCTCTGCTGCCGTTGTGCCTGCGCTTGCGATGCGTTCTGCTGCCGCTGTCCGGTCCCGCCGGCGCTGGCCGCTTGCTGGCGCCCGCCGCCGCCCTGTCCCGAGCGCTGGGCGGAGGACGGGGCGTGACCCGATCCGAACCCGCCGCTGGCGGCCGGCCCGGAACGGGAGAAGCCGCCGCCCCCGCCGCCGCCGGCCGCGCCACGCCCCCCCCCACCGCCGCCACCGCGACCGCCGCCACGCTGGGCCTGCGCCAGCTCGGACAGCCCGAACAGCGCCACACATGCGAGCAGCGCCCAGCGCGCCCGCCCCGATCGTTTCATCATCGTATTCATGCCACCCTCCCGCGTCATTGCTAGCGGCCCTTCCCGGCCGCGCGCGCCGCAGCCAGCTGGGCTTCGAACAATACCTTCTGCGCGCCGGCGGGGAACGCCGGCTGGAACGTCGCAGCGGTGATTGTCGGATTCAGGTTCCAGTCACTGAACTGCGCGCGAAACTCGGGCTGCCCCGGCTCCTCCTTGTAGGTCAGCACCACGCGCAGCGGCAGCGGCTGCGCGTCGTCACGCACCCAGACCTGGAAGTCCACCGTGTCGCCGCGCGCGGCCAGGTGGTGCGCGGGCACCCCGAACAGGTCGGTGTGCTCGACGTAATCGATGCTGCGCACGCGCCGCTCCAGCTCCACCGGAAGGCGGGTGAGCAGCAGCATTGCGAGCGGCACCCGGATGCCAAGGTCGCTCACGAAGTGCACGATGGACTCGTCCAGGCCAGCGGACTGCGGCGCGCTGGCATACACTTTGCGCGTCGCATCGATCAGCACCATCTCGGTGCCGGTGAACACTGCCGAGGTGCGGGCACCGTCGCTGCGCAGGGCCTCCACGCGCAGGCGGTCGGGCCGCTGCACCACGAGCTGGCGCCGCTCGCCGAACTCGATCTTCTGGCCGGATGCCTGCAGCACGTCGTAATTGTTGCTCACTGTCACAGAAAAGCGCGGCGCTGCGGCCAGGAACGTGGCCATGCGCTGCAGGATCTGCTTGGCCCGCAGCTGGCTTTCGGTTTGCGCGGCGGGCGGCCCCGCCGTTGGCGCGGGCGCAGCAGCCGGCGGCTGCGGCACCTGCCCGGCGGTGCCTGCCAGCGCCGCGGCCGCCGCCACCGCCATCGCACCGGCTGCAAGATTCACTCGTCTCATCGTCTTCTCCTCATTGTTGCGCCAGCGGCGTTGCCACCATCCGCTCGGCCTCGGTCACCCAGCCGCCGCCCATCGCCTTGTACAGGTTCACCAGCGAGACGAACACGTTGCCCTGGGTTTGGGAATACGCCACCTCGGCGCTGTACAGGTTGCGCTCGGCGTCGAGCACTTCGATATAACTGGTGTAGCCGTTGTCGTAACGCAGCCGTGCCAGCTCCAGGTAGCGGCGCAGCGTGGCCACCTGCTGTTCCTGGTAGGCGAGCTGCTCGCGCGCCTTGGTGTGCGACACCAGCGAATCGGACACCTCCCGGAACGCGGTCTGGATCGCCTGCTGGTAGGTCAGCAAGGCCTCGCGCTGCTGGCCCTCGGCGGTCTGCACGCTGCCCGCGATACCGCCGGCGGTGAAGATCGGCGCGGTGGCCGCGGCGCCGAACGCCCAGGCCTTGTTCGCGCCCTTGAACAGGCCGGAGAACTCGTTGCTGACGGCGCCGAACAGGCCCGTGAGCGAGATGGTCGGGAAGTATTGCGCGCGCGCCGCGCCGATCTGGGCGTTGGCCGCGACCAGTCGTTGTTCGGCCTGGCGCAGGTCCGGGCGCCGCTCGATCAGCTGCGACGGCAGCCCCGCGGGCACGGCCGGCAACTGCATGGCCGCCAGCTTGAGGCCTCCCTCGATGGGGCCGGGATTGCGGCCCAACAGCACCGACAGCGCGTCCTCGGCCTGGCCGATCTGGGCCTGGATCTGCGGGATGGTGACCAGCGAGGCCTCGTAGTCCGACTTGGTCTGGGCCAGCTCCAGCTCGGACACGGTGCCGCCCTCGAAGCGGTCCTTGAACAGCAGGTAGGACGCGCGGCGCGATGCCACGGTGTCCTGCGCAATTTCGAGCTGGCGATTGAGCTCGCGCAGCGTGATGTACGACGACGCCACCGACGACACCAGGGTCAGGATGGTCGCGCGCCGCCCCTCTTCGCTGGCCAGCACGTTGGCGCGCGCGGCCTCGGTCTGGCGCCGGCGCTTGCCGAACACGTCGATCTCCCAGTTCAGCGACAGCGCCGCGTCGTAGGTCTCGATGACCGAGCCGATCGCCCCGGGCGTGAGCGCCCGTTCGGACGGCGGCAAGCGCTGGCGCTGCCCGTTCAGCTGCGCGCCCACCTGCGGGAACAGGACCGAGCGCGTGCTGACGTACTGGCCGAGGAACTGGTCGATCCGCGCGGCGGCGATCTTGACGTCCTTGTTCTCATTGAGCGCGATGACGATCAACTGGTCCAGCTGCGGATCGTTGAACTGGCGCCACCAGGCGGTATTGGCCATGTCCCTCGCAGCGCGGATCTCGAACCGGAACGCGGCCGGCGCGTCCACCGCCGGGCGGCGGTAGTCGGGGCCGACGACGCAACCGGACATGACGGTTACGGCCGTGGCCAGCACCAGGGCTTTTCGCATTGTTAGTCTCCTTCATGCGGCGCGTGCGGCACGTGCCCGGCAATCCCGCCCGGCGCGGGCAGGCGTTCGCCGGACTCGCCCGGCGGCGCTTTCCTGCGGCCGAAACGCTCCACCGTGCTCTCGATCACGTAGTAGAACATCGGGATGAAATAGACCGCGATCACGGTGGCCGCCAGCATCCCGCCGATCACGCCGGTGCCGATCGAAATGCGACTGTTGGCCGACGCGCCGGTCGCGATCGCCAACGGCACGCAGCCAAGGATGAACGCGATCGATGTCATCACGATCGGGCGCAGCCGCTCGCGCGCGGCGGTCATGGCCGCGTCGTAGAACGACTTGCCCTGCTCCCGGTTGAGCACCGCGAACTCGAAGATCAGGATCGCGTTCTTGGCCGCCAGCGCGATCAGCATCGTCAGGCCGATCTGGAAGTACACGTCGTTGTTCAGAGCGCGCAGCATCACCGCCACCAGCGCGCCGAACAGCGCGAACGGCACCGCCATCAGCACGCCGACCGGCAGCGACCATTTCTCGTACTGCGCCGCCAGGATCAGGAACACCATCACCAGACCGAACGCGAACACCGAGGTCGAGGTGCTGCCGGCCTGCTTCTCCTCGAACGCTTCGCCGCTCCAGGCCAGCCCGAAGTCGGACGGCAGCGCCTGCGCGCCGATGCGCTCGAGCGCGGCGATGGCCTGGCCCGAGCTGTAGCCGGGCGCGGCGTTGGCGGTGATCTTCACGGCCGGGAAGTTGTTAAAGCGGGTCATGAGGTCGGGCCCGGTCACGTAGCGGCTGGTCACGATCGAGGACAGCGGCAGCATCTTGCCGTCCTTGTTGCGCACGTACAGGCGTTCGAGGTCTTCCGGCTGCAGCCGGTAGCCCGGCTCGGCCTGCAGGATCACCTGCCACAGGCGGCTGCTCTTGATGAACTGCGACACGTACAGCGAGCCGAACATCGTCTGCAGCGTGCCGTACACGTCTTCCACCGGCACCCCGAGCGTTTCGGCCTTGTCGCGGTCCACGTCCACCATCAGCTGCTGCGAGTTGGCGTTGAAGGTCGCCGTCACGCGCGCCAGCTCCGGCGCCGCCTTGGCCTTGGCCAGGTAGTCGGCCACGGAGGCGGCCATCTGCTGCACGTTCTTGTCGCCCTTGCTCTGCACCCAGACCTCCAGGCCGCCGGTGGTGCCCAGGCCCGGGATCGACGGCGGGTTCACCGGCAGGATCACGCCGCGCGGGTCGTTGCCCAGCGCCTTGTAGGCCTGCAGCAGCACCGCTTTCGCGTTCTGGCTGCGGATGTTTTCGCTGGAGTAGCGCTCGTCGAAGTCCTTGAACCCGACGAAGAAGGTGCCGGCGTTGTTCTTGTTCTGGTTGTCGAGCAGGCTGTAGCCGTCGATCACGGCCACGCCCGCCACCGCCGGGTTCGTGACGAAGTAGTCAGACACCCGCTTGCCAACCGCGCCGGTGCGGTCCAGGCTGGCCGCGTCGGGCATGATGACCGCGCCAAGCAAATAGCCCTGGTCCTCGGGCGGCAGGAAGGCCGTTGGCACTTTCTTGATCATTACCACGGACAGCGCGATCATGCCTGCAAACAGCAGCAAGGCGAGCACCGAACGCTTGATCATGAAGGCGACACCGCGCGCGTAGCCCTCGGTCATGCGCTCGAAGCTGCGCTCGAACCAGCGGAAGAACCAGTTCTTCTTGCCATGCGCCGGCTTGAGCAGCAGCGCCGCCAGCGCCGGCGACAGCGTAAGCGCGACCAGGCCCGAGATCACCACCGAAATCGCGATCGTGATGGCGAACTGCTTGTACAACTGCCCGGTAATCCCGCCCAGGAAGGCGACCGGCACGAACACCGCGCACAGCACCAGCACGATCGCCACCACCGGGCCGGCTACCTCGTCCATTGCGCGCCGGGCCGCTTCTTTCGGGTCGAGCTTGTGCACTGTCATGTTGCGCTCGACGTTTTCGATCACCACGATCGCATCATCGACCACGATGCCGATCGCCAGCACCATGCCGAACAGCGTGAGCATGTTGATCGAAAAGCCCAGCGCCTGCATGCCGATGAAGGTGCCGACGATCGACACCGGCACCGCCAGCACCGGGATCAGCGTCGCCCGCAGGCTCTGCAGGAACAGGTAGACCACCAGCACCACCAGGATCACCGCCTCGAAGAAAGTCTTGACCACGTCGTGGATCGAGGCGCGCGTGAAGTTGGTGGTGTCCATCACCACCTTGTATTCGATCCCCTCGGGGAACTCCTTCTTCATCTGGGCCAGCGTCGCCTTGACCTGGTTGGAGACGTCCAGCGCGTTGGCGCCCGGTTGCTGGTACACCGCCATCATCGTGGCCGGCTTGCCCTGGTAAGTGCCGCGGATCGAGTAGTCCTTCTGGCCCAGCTCGGCGTGGCCGATATCCTTCAGGCGCACGATGGCGGCGCCGCCGCTGGCGGCGCGGATGATGATGTTGTCGAACTGGGCCGGGTCGGTCATGCGCCCGGCGGTGGTGACGGTGAACGACTGCTCGACCGGCTTGCCGGTCGGGGACTGGCCCAGCCGACCCACCGCGTACTGCTGGTTCTGGGCCGCGACCGCGTTCTGCACCTCGGCCGCGGTCACGCCCAGCTGCGCCATGCGGTCGGGCTTGAGCCAGATGCGCATCGCGTAGTCGGGCGTGCCGAAGATCGCGGTCTGGTTGGCGCCCGGGATGCGCTTCAAGGCGTCCAGCACGTAGATGTTGGCGTAGTTGGCCACGTACACCGGGTCGTAACGCTCGCTGGGCGAATAGATCGCGATCACCATCATGAACGCCGACGACTTCTTCTGCACCTGCACGCCCTGCGCCGTCACGGCCGAGGGCAGCTGCGGCAGCGCCAGGTTGACCCGGTTCTGCACATCCACCTGCGCCAGTTCCGGGTCGGTGCCGATCTCGAAGAACACGTTCAGGGTCAGGTTGCCGGTCGACGAGCTCGACGAGTTCATGTAGATCATGTTGTCGGCGCCGTTGACCTGCTGTTCGATCGGGGCGGCCACGTTGTTCGCCACCACGTTGGCGTCCGCGCCCGGGTAGGTGGCGGACACCGTGATCTGCGGCGGCGTGATGTCCGGGTACTGCGCGACCGGCGACTTGACCATGGCCACCGCGCCCGCAAGCGTGATGATGATCGAGATCACCGAGGCGAAGATCGGATGGTCGATGCAGAAGCGGGACACGTTCATGTCAAGGCTCCGGCTGGCGCTAGCGCGGCTGCGGCGCGCCAGCGCCGGTGCTGGCCACCACCGGCGCGGGCGCGAACGTGGTCACCTTCAGCGGCGCGTTCGGCGCCACGCGTCCTGCGCCGTCCACCACCACCCGCTCGCCGCTCTTCAGTCCGTCGCTGATGAACCACTCGTCGCCGTACCAGTCGCCGACCTCCACCACGCGCTGGCGGGCCTTGCCGTCATTGCCGACCACCCAGACGTAGTGCCCCTTCGCACCCTGCTGCACGGCGCGCTGCGGAATCCGGATCGCGGCCGGACGGGTCGAGCCATACACGCGGGCGCGCACGAACTGGCCCGGGCGCAGCACCCCATCTGGATTCGGCAGTTCGGTGCGCACCAGGAAGGTGCCGGTCGCCGGATCGAAGGACGGCGCGGCAAAGTTGATGTGGCCGCGGTGCGGAAAGATCGAGCCATCGGCCATCACCACCTCGACCGTGAATTGCAGGTTGGCCGGAAACCTGAGCTTGCCCTTGGCGATCTGGTCGCGGTAGCTCAGCTGCTGGTTCTCGGACACACTGAAGTTGACCCAGATCGGGTCGATCTGCGACACCGTCGTCAACAGGCCCTGCTGCCCCACCGTCAGGTAGCTGCCCTCCTGCTGCTTGGCGAAGCTGGACAGCCCCTTGAGCGGCGAGTAGATCGTGGTGTAGCCCAGGTTGAGGTTGGCCTGGCGCACCTGGCCTTCGGCCGCCAGCACCGCGGCCTGCGACTCGCGCTCGAAGCCGATGGCGTCGTCCAGCTCCTTCTTGCTGACCGCGTTGCGGGCCGCCAGCGGGCGCACGCGCGCCAGGTTGGCGCTGGCCACCGCGTGGCGCGCCTTCTGCTGCTCGAGCTGCCCCTGCGCCGACAGCAGCGCCGCCTCGAACGGCTTCCTGTCCATCTGGAACAGCGGCTGGCCGGCGCGCACCATGTCGCCTTCCGTGTAGAGCCGGCGGTCGAGGAAGCCTTCGACCCGGGCCTGGATTTGTACCTCGCGCGAGCTTTGCGTCTGCGCCACGAATTCGAACTGCACCGGCGTGTCGCGCGGCTCGACGGTGAGCGCGCTGACCTGCAGCGGACCGGGTGCCGGCTGCGCCTCCTGCCTGGTGCAGCCGTCCAGCAGGGCGGCAACGGCGCCGACGGCAGCCAGCCAGCGCCAGGCGGCAAACGGCGGCGGTAACGATCGACATGTCATGGCATACCCCTGGCCAAACGATTGAGTTGACGTCGCAGCGGCGCGGCCATACGGGCGCGCAGGTCGGCCGCTTGCGGCCGCAAGTTGGGTCCAAGGTATGCCAGTCGGGATTGTCGGGTAATTGGACCTTGGTCTTAGCCGGATGAGCGGCGGCACCGGCGCTTCAGCCAAGCAGCCGTGCCGCGCGCTCGAACATGCTCTGCTCGGGCAGCAGCTCGCCGCGCGCGAAGCGCACCAGCGCGAACGCCCGCTTGCGCGGCGGACTGGCCGGTATGCGCGCCACTTCGAACGTGATGTCGTCGCCCGCCTCGGCGCTGTCATGGGACAGCACGACGTTCATCTTGTTCAGGCGGACGGTCTTGCGTTCGACATAGATGTGAGCCGCCGGTTCGGCCAGCACGGCGCACAGGTGCCCGAGCTGGCGCTCCAGCGTTTCGGCACGCACGCCCAGCCCTTCCAGCTCGCGCCCGTTGTCGGCCATCTGCTGGCGCAGGTGCTCCAATTGGGCCGCGCTGGCGCGCGCTTCGTCGCCCAGCGCCGCGCGCACCCCCACGCCCTGGCGCTCGAGCAGCAGCAATCGCGTCTTGAGCAACGCCTGTTCCTTTTCCAGCTCGCCGCGGCGCTCCTGGTCGGCCGCAAAGCGCGTCATGCCCTCCAGCGCCAGCTGGTCTACCAGGCGGCGCACGATCTCCTGTCTCAGTTCCAGCTCGGTGCGGCCGCACACGCGCACCTGGTGGTCGCTGAAGCTGATCGTCTCCTGGATCACGTCGCGGCGCATGGTCTCGCCTTCCAGCGCGACGCCAAGTATGTGCTTCTCGGTCATCGCCATCCCGAGCAGGGCGTACGCCTCGGGCAGGCCGGGGGAATGGTCAAAGAACGCGCGCAGGTCTTCCGAGCGCGAAAGGACGGGCGCGATGTCATCGGGCGAGGCGAAGAACGCATGGATGCTGGGGTCGCCCGCCCACGCCTGCGCGCTCGCTTCGCGCACCGGCGGCACCTCGCGCGCCAGGCCAACCAGGTAGCGCACCGCGATGGCAACCGCGGGCGCAAGCCGCGCCTCGGCCTGGCGCAGCATGCGCAGCTGCGGGCAGAACGTGAGCACGCGCGCCACGCCCTCGTCGATGCGGCGCTGCTCGTCGTGCTCGCGCGAACCGTGCAGTATCTTGTCGAGCAGCCCCATTGGCGGCCTCCCTACATCACCTGTATGTTGATCTTGCGGTTCTTCCAGAACAGGTTCTGGATGCGGTCGCCGAGCATGCGCAGCTCCTGCGGCGGCGCCTGGTTAAAGGTGAGCAGGACCGCCGGCCGGACGCCGCTGCCGGGGACATGCTCGATCGCGTCGAACGCCGGAAAGCCGTAGCGCACCAGCAGGTCGCGGATATCGTCGTCGGTGGCGCTGTCGTCCACGTTGCCGATCCAGAGCTGGGCCATGATCGCCTCATGCCATGATGTGCACGCCGCCATCGACGTACAGCGTCTCGCCCGACATCCGCTTGGCGAACGGTGTGGCCAGGAAGGCGCAGGTGTAGCCGACGTCCATGATGTCCACCAGCTCGCCCAGCGGCGCGCGCTGGGCGGCCTCGTTGAGCATGCGGTCGAAGTCCTTCAGGCCCGATGCGGCGCGCGTCTGCAGCGGTCCCGGCGAAATGGCGTGCACACGGATGTGCTTCGGCCCGAGCTCGTACGCGAGGTAGCGCGCCGACGCCTCCAGCGCCGCCTTGATCGGCCCCATCACGTTGTAGTTGGGGACCACCTTGTCGGCGCCGTAATAGGTCATCGTGAACATGGCGCCGCCGTCCTTCATCAAGGGCGCGCAGCGGCGGGCCAGGCGAATGAACGAGTGGCATGACACGTCCATCGCCTGCGCGAAGCCCTGCGCCGAGCAGTTCAGCAGGCCGCCCTGCAGGTCGTCCTTGGGCGCCCATGCCAATGAATGCACGAAGATGTCGAGCTTGCCCCATTCCTTTTCGATGCGGTCGAACACGGCATCGATTTCGTCTTCCTTGGCCACGTCCAGTGGCATGAAGATCTTCGACTCCATCTGCTGCGCCAGCGGTTCCACGTAGCCGCGCGTTTTCTCGTTGACGTAGGTGACGGCGAGCTCGGCGCCTACTTCGCGGAACGCCCTGGCGCAGCCATAGGCGATCGAGTGCTCGTTGGCGATGCCCGTCACCAGCGCCTTGGCGCCCGTGAGGATGGGGCGCGGGGTTGCGTTTGTCATGATGTCGCTCCTTCAATCTGCATTTGCGGGACCTGCTCCGGCACCACCAGCGATGCCTCGGTGGCGGCCAGCACTTCCGGCACGCTCACGCCCGGCGCGGTCTCGAGCAGGGTCGGGATGCCGCCGTCGAACGAGATCACGGCCAGCTCGGTGACGACCAGGTCGATGCGCCGCGCGGACGTCAGCGGCAGCGTGCACTGCCGCACGATCTTGGGCTTGCCCTTGGCGCTGTGCTGCATGGCCACGATCACCCGGCGCGCGCCGGTGACCAGGTCCATCGCACCGCCCATCCCGGGCACCATCTTCCCGGGAATCATCCAGTTGGCCAGGTGCCCCTGCTCGTCCACCTGCAAGCCACCGAGCACGGTGACGTCGAGGTGGCCGCCGCGGATCAGGCCAAACGACATCGCGCTGTCGAAGGTGCAGGCGCCGGGCAGCGCGCTCACGTATTGGCCGGCGGCGTCGGTCAGGTAGGGTTGGCTCATCCCCTCCTCGGGAATCGGTCCGGTGCCGATCAGGCCATTCTCGGACTGGAAGTAGATGCGCACGCCAGCGGGAACGTAGTTGGCGACCGCGGTGGGAATGCCGATCCCCAGGTTCACCAGCATGCCGGCGGAAAGCTCGCGTGCGATGCGTTTGGCAATGACGGTCTGTGCGTCCATGGCGGTTCCCTTAATGCGCGACCAGGTAGTCGACCAGTACCGCGGGCGTGACCACGTGGTCGGGCGAAATCATCCCGACCGGGACGATATGGGCGGCGTCGACGATGACCGTGTCGGCCGCCATCGCGATCACCGGGTTGAAGTTACGCGCCGTGAACGCATAGGTCAGGTTGCCGTAATAGTCCGACAGGAAGGCCTCGACCAGCGCGAAGTCGGCGCGAATCGGCGTCTCGAGCAGGTACTGCCGGCCATCCAGTTCGATCTTGCGCTTGCCCTCCTCGGCCAGCGTGTCCACGCCGGTGGCGGTCAGGATGCCGCCCAGGCCGTAACCGCCGGCGCGGATGCGCTCGATCAGCGTCCCCTGCGGCACCAGTTCGACCTTGATGTCGTTGGCGATCATCTTGCTCTGCGTCTCGGGGTTCAGGCCGATGTGGCTGACCACGAACTGGTCCGCCGCGCCGGCGGTGACGAGCTTGCCGATGCCGCGCCCCGGGCAACTGGTGTCGTTGGCGATCACGGTCAGGCCGCGCTTGCCCTGCCGGACCAGCTCATCCATCAGCCGCTCGGGCGTGCCCACGCCCATGAAGCCGCCCACCATCAGGCTGGCGCCATCCGGAATGAGCGCAACGGCTTTGTCGAGCGCGACGGTCTTCATATCCGCCCCGCCGTGGCGGCCAGCGTATGCCGCGCGATCATCAGCTCCTCGTTGGTCGGCACCACCCACGCGGACACGCGGCTCTCGCCCGTGCTGATGCGCGGCCCGTCCACCGCGTTGGCGGCAGGGTCGAGCGCCACGCCAAGCCAGCCGGCCAGGCGGCACACGCGGTCGCGGACCAGCGGTGCGTGCTCGCCGATCCCGGCTGTGAACACCAGCGCATCGAGCCCTTCCAGCGCCGCGGCCAGCGAGCCGAGCTCGCGCGCGATGCGGTAGATGAACAGCTCCACCGCAAAGCGCGCGCGCACGTCGTCGCTCTGGAGCAGCACCCGCATGTCGCTGGACAGGCCGGACACGCCCAGCAGGCCCGAGCGCTTGTAGATCAGGTCCTCCACGGTGCGCGCGTTCATCTGCAGCGCGTCGATCAGGTACAGGATCACGCCCGGGTCCAGGCTGCCGCAGCGCGTGCCCATCGGCAGCCCGTCCACGGCGGTGAAGCCCATCGTGCTGGCCACGCTGCGCCCGGCCTTGAGCGCGCACATGCTGGCGCCGTTGCCCAGGTGCGCCACCACGGTGCGGCCCGCCGCCGCTTGCGGCGCCACCTGCGGCAGTGTGCTGGCAATGTACTCGTACGACAGGCCGTGAAAGCCATAGCGGCGCACCCCGCGCGCGGTGATCTCGTGCGGTAGTGCGAAGGCCTGCGCGGCCTCGGGCTGGCTGCGATGGAAGGCCGTGTCGAAGCAGGCCACCTGGGGCACGTCGGGCCGCGCCTCGAGCAGCACGCGGATCGGCGCGAGATTGTGCGGCTGGTGCAGCGGCGCAAGCGGCACCAACGTGGCCAGCCGCTCGAGCACCGCGTGATCGACCAGGGTGGGCGCGTCGAATTCCAGGCCGCCGTGCACCACCCGGTGCCCGACCGCCACCAGGCGGTGGCCTTCGCGATGATTGCGCAGGAACTCGGCGATGTAGCGGATCGCGCCGGCATGGCCGATCTCGGTGCCGGAGGGCCAGCGGTTCTCCTCGGTACGGTCGCCGGCCGCGTTGGCCACCTTGAAGTGCGGTTCGGTAAACAGCCCTTCGACCTGCCCTTTCAGCAGCGGCCTTGGCTCGGCGCCAACGGCTTCGTAGCCGCAGAACTTGATGCTCGATGAGCCGGCGTTCACGACCAGGATGATGTCGGCCATCGCGTCACCCCATCGCCTTGCCGGCCTCGCGCCGCTGTTTGGCCACCAGCACCGCGACCGCGCACGAGGCACGCCGCGTCATCGTCGAGTCGGCGCGGCTGGTCAGGATGACCGGCACCCGTGCGCCGAGCACGATGCCGGCTGCGTCTGCCCCGGCCAGGAACGACAGGCTCTTGGCCAGCATGTTCCCGGCTTCCAGGTCCGGCACCAGCAGCACGTTGGCGCGGCCCGCCACGGGCGAATCGATGCCCTTGATGCGCGCCGCCTCCGGGTCGATGGCGTTGTCCAGCGCGAGCGGACCGTCGACCACGGCGCCGGTCACCTGGTGGCGGTCCACCATCTTGCACAGCGCCGCCGCCTCGATCGTCGAAGGCACCTTCGGGTTCACGGTCTCCATCGCCGACAGGATCGCCACCCGCACCTCGGGGAACATCAGCGCATGCCCCAGGTCGATCGCGTTTTGCAGGATGTCCTTTTTCTCTTCCAGGGTGGGCGCAATGTTCACGGCGGCGTCGGTGATGATCAGGGCGTTCTCATGGCCCGGCACATCCATGACGAAGCAGTGGCTGACCCGGCGGCCGGTGCGCAGCCCTGCATCGCGCCGCACCACCGCGGCCATCAGCTCGTCGGTATGCAGGCTGCCCTTCATCAGCGCTTCGGCCTTCCCTTCGCGCACCAGCTGCACCGCGCAATCGGCGGCCGCTTCGCTGTACGGCGCGTCCACCACCTGGTAGTCCGACAGCGACACGCCGCATTCGCCGGCGACCGCCTTGATGCGCTCGGCGGGACCGACCAGGATCGGCGCGATCAGGTTCAGTTGCGCGGCCTCGACCGCGCCGCAAAGCGAACTCTTGTCGCACGGGTGCACCACGGCGGTCGGCAGCGCCGGCAACGTCTGGCAGTAGTCGATCAGGCGCTGGTACTTCTCGTGTTTGTTGTCCATGTCGTTCCCTTTCAGGAGGTTGTGGCGAACGGCTCAGCGCACCGCCTGGATGCGCCGCTCCACCGGCGGGCGCGCGCCCAGCACGGAGCGGATCCGCTCGAGCATGGCAACCTGCTCCTGGCTCGGCCGCACCGCCTGCACGCGCGGGTCCGCGATCAGCTTGTCGAGCAGCGTGAGCAGCCGGGTCCGGTCGCCGGGGTCCTTCAGCAGGGCCGGCAGCGACAGCAGCGCCTGCTCCGGCTCGTAGCGCGCGATGATCTCCTGCTCGCCCCGGGTGCGGCGCGCCTGCTCGGGCGGAACCTTGGGCAGGAAGTCGGCGTAATCGCGCGCCAGTTCGTCGATCGTTTCCAGGCGCGACAGCGGCAACGGCTCGCCGTGCCGCATCAGCAGCACGCCGGCGCGGGCGAAGGCCTCGGCGTAGCCGCCTTGCGTGATCGAGGCGAGCGCCTCCTTCACGTATGGCAGGTCGCGCGGCTCGACCACCGGCTTGATGCGCGCCGCCTCGGCCTTGTGCTTGTCGGCCAGGTACATCGCGAACATGTTGGCGTACACCCCGAAGAACGCGGCCTCGGTGGTGGCGTCGCGCATCGCCCGGTACAGCTCGAGCGAGGCGCTCACGAGCTCGGCGCCGATTTCCTCGAGCTGGCGCGCCGGCTTGTCCGCCTCGACCGGCTTGCGATGCTCGCGCACAGCCTGCGCGGCCGGCCCGAGCCAGGCGAACCACGGGTTCAGGTCCGACATGGCCCAGTGCTGCACGCGCAGCGGGTGGAACTGGCGCAGCAGCCGCGCGCTCCAGTCGGACGACTGCGCCTGCACGGCCGGCTGCGCGAACAGCTCATAGGCGCGCTGGGTGAATTCGGACACCGCCTCGACCGCCTCGAACGGGCGCTCGTCCACGCGCGAAAAGCGATTGACGCGCGCGTTGATCTCCTCCAGCCGCAGCTCGCGGAACTCGACCTCGTACTCGACCTTGCCGTCCTCGCCCTTGTGCTCGAGGATGTCCATGCCGTACAGGCCAGGCGGCATGCGCTCGATGGTCTGCAGCACCGACACCAGCTGGGTGTACTCCTTCTTGGCGACCTTGCCCGACACGAAAATGCCGAGGTGGCCGATGTTCTTGTGCATGAGGCCGACGATCACCTGCCCGCGCGCCTTGATCTCGTCGGTGCTGCCGTAGATGTCGGCCACCCAATTGAAGGCCTGCTGCGGCGGCGTGATGTTGTCGCCCATCGACGCGAACAGCACGATAGGCACCTTGATGTCGCGCAGGTCGAAAGCGCTGCCGCCGGCCGACTTCACGTCGCCCGACCACAGCTTGTTCCCGACGAACAGGTTCTTCGTGATGAACTCGATCTCCTCGCGGTTCATCAGGTAGTAGCCGCCCCACCAGCGTTCAAAGTCGAGGAAGCGCGGCGGCTCCGTGTCGACGTTGGCGTACACCGTGCGGTACTTGCCCCACAGCGAATTGGCCGGGTTCAGGTTCTCGAAGTTGTAGACCAGCCAGGCGCCGTCGAAGATGCCGTTTCCCTGGTCGGCCGTATAGGACGCGAGCCACGAGCCGCCCAGCATGCCGCCGGTGTAGCGCATTGGATTGTCGCCCTCGCCCGTGCTCCAGGCGCCGGCCCAGTACGACATCGGCGCGCCGTTGATCAGGATCGGGCCGGTATCTTCCGGCGACGATGAGCTCAGCATCATCGCGGCCCAGCCGCCCTGGCAGTTGCCGACGATGGCCGGCTTGGGGCTGTCCGGGTGCAGCTGGCGCACCTTGCGCACGAACTGCTGCTCGGCGGCGCACACGTCGAGCAGGGTCTGGCCCGGCTCG
This sequence comes from Massilia agilis, assembly GCF_024756255.1. Taxonomy (GTDB): domain Bacteria; phylum Pseudomonadota; class Gammaproteobacteria; order Burkholderiales; family Burkholderiaceae_D; genus Telluria; species Telluria agilis. The sequence continues at coordinate 896,951 of NZ_JANUHB010000001.1, forward strand.
GGGTCGCGGAAGAAGATCACGAAATACACCGGGTGCCCGGCACGCAGGGCGACGCCGACCTGGGAGTCGTCCTTGAAGCCGCCGATGCCGGGGCCATGGCCGGCGCGCGGGTCAATGATGAGGTAGGGCCGGCGGCGCGGATCGACCGTCACGCCCTCCGGCGGAATGATGCGCACCAGCGCGTAGTTGACCGGGCGGTCGAAGGTGCGCCCGTCCAGCACCATCTCGAACTGGAAGTGCAGCATCGGCTGCAGGCCGTGCATGGCCTGCTCGACGAAGTTGTTGCCGCGCTGGCGCATCGTGTCCCAGAACAGGATCGAGCGCTGCATGGTGTCGATGGCGTACTGCCAGGCGCTGGCCGGATCGACGCCGGCCAGCAGCGCCGGCACCCGGCCGTCCTTGCCATCGACAGCGGCGCGCACGCGGTCGCCGAATTCGTTGAGCGCCGTCTCGGTGCGCTTGCGGTAAAGCAGGCCGATCTTGATGCCGATATCATTGCTGCGCGCTAGCTGGGTTCCTGGATCCATCTGGTCACCTCGACGTCGGGGTAAGGAAGTGCCGTGCTCGCAGCGGCTGGGCCGCTGGATGTCGGGTACATGGTCTTATCGCGAGGCCACGGCGGCAATGCGACCAAAGTCCAATGACGCTTGACGGGAGTAGCGCGTGAGGGTGGGCTCGCGAGCCCGCGCGTCACAGGCGGTACGGCCAGTAATCGGGATCCGATTCGATGTGCTGTTCCAGCCGCGATGGCGGCAGCCCGGTCAGCGCGCGCAGCTCGCGCGCCATGTGCGCCTGGTCGGCGTAGCCCAGTTCGGCCGCGAGCGCGGCGAGCGTGTCCCCTTCGGCAGCGCCGCTGCGCAGCGCGTAGACGGCCTCGTTCATGCGCTGCAGGCGGCGCGCCTGCGCCGGCGTCAGCCCCACCTGGGCGCGGTACTGCCGCTGCATCTGGCGCTCGCCCACGCCAAGGGTGCGCACCGTGGCAGCCAACCCACGCCGGGTTAGCTGGCGCAGGCTTTCGCCGAGGGTGCGGTTCCAGCGCTGGCGCGCGTCGAGCCAGCGCGGCAGCAGCCATGATTCGATCCACTGCGTTTGCGCAGCCTCGTCCCCTGCCCTGTCCCGCAATGCGGGCTGCCAGTCGTTCCATTCTTCAAGCAGCCACGACGCTGCGGCTTCGTCCCGGTCCTGCAGCCGCGCAGGCGCCTGTCCGGTCAGCAGCGCGAACGCGTCCGGGTAGAAGATCACGGACACGCAGCGCAGCGGGGCGAGCGTGACCGAGGTGACGGGCCGGGTGCGTGGACCGAACACGATCCAGTCCGGCATGGGCTTGAGCGCCCCGTCGTCGTCGGCCAGCACCGCCACATGGCCCTCGGTGAGCATCGTCACGCCGCAGTACACCATGGCCGGGAACCGGTTCAGGCGCGGCTGCGCGGGCGGCCACGGCTCGTCCAGCGTGGACATGAAGGCGATACCGAACACCGCCTCGGCCAGCTCGCCCGTCGGCACGTGCAGCGAGGTTTTCATCAATACTGTTTACAAGGTTTTGACGAAGGCGCGCACGCCGCCCAGCAGCATCTCGACCGACATCGCGGTCAGGATCAGGCCCATCAGGCGTTCGAACGCGGTCATCACCTGGGTGCCGAGCAGGCGCTGCAGGCGGTCCGCGCTCAGGAACACGGCCAGCCACACCACCGCAACGGCACCGAGTGCGGCAACGTGAATCGCGACTTCTTCGGTGGAGTTGGCGGTGAACAGCAGCACGGTGGCCAGCGCCGAGGGACCGGCCAGTGCGGGAATCGCCAGCGGCACGATGAACGGCTCGCCCCCTTCGGTGCGGCCCAGCACGCCATCCGGGTGCGGGAACACCATGCGGATCGCGATCAGGAGCAGGATCACGCTGCCGCCGATGCGCAAGGATACTTCGGTCAGGTTCAGTGCCGCCAGGAAGTGGCGGCCGAAGAACATGAACAGCAGCAGGAGCAGGAAGGCGATCGCGCATTCGCGCACCACGATGCGCGAGCGGCGCGCGGGCGCGACCGGGTTCAGCGCGCTGACGAACAGCGGCACGTTGCCGAACGGGTCTGTCACCAGCAATAGCAGGATGAAGGTCTGGAAAAAGCTTTGAGTCATTGGCAAATCGGCATCGGATGGAATCGTCCGATATTAACCGATATGCACGTCTGCTGGCGTGGTGGAAAGGCGCCGGCCGATACCGGCGCCCTGGAACTACTTCGACTTGGACGACTTGGTCTCGCCGTGCTCGGCGCGCTGCTTGTTCACGATGCGCGCCGCCACTTCCTTCTCGCGGCCGGGATAGCGGTGTTCCTTCTCAAACTTGTTCTCGAGTTCCTTGTACTCGCGTTCACGTTTCGGACTGGCTCCGGTAGGCATGGCGATCTCCTTTCCAACTCAGATACACGCAGCTTAGACCCGTGACTTCGCCGTTTCTGTGGGGTAGCGCACGCAATTTAGGAACCAAGCGAAAACTTGCGGAGGGTAGCAGATGACCTATGATGGAGCCGTGAATGCCTTCACCAAACGACTGGAAAACGACGTCGCCGCCATCAAGACAGACCTGTCCGTGGTTCGATCGAACTACGCCACGAAGGCAGACCTGAGCGAGGTCGCCAACAGTCTGATCAAATGGATGATTGCGACCACAATCGGCGTCGTGGCTGCGATGATCAGCATTGCAGTCGGCTTTGTGGCCGTACTCACCTTCCGTCTAGACAACACGTCTCCAAAAGCTGTGGCGCCCTCGGCCCCAATCGGGATTACGGTCCCTACCCGGTACCGGCCCACGGCCCGCTTCCGAGTGCCCAGCCGGACGGGACCAGATGTAAGAAGGGCACAGCAGACTCCCTCGAACTAGCACTTGCCGGTGATATGCGTTTTTGCCGGGTCTGTCGTTAGATAGCGTCCGTTTCCTGTGGTTTTATCGATTCCCGCGAACTGTACATCTCCATCGTGATGGCAGCCGCTGCAGTTTTCGAAGTTCTCCAGTATTTTCCTTTCCGAATCACCATTTTAGGCTGAACTGACAAAAATCAGCAGCAGATCGTTTGTTCTCCTCGTTAGGTTAAATGCCGGCGTGCTTCGGCTTGCTATGTTACACCTCCAGCGCGATGCGATTCGAACTAAGAATGAGTGCTTCATGGCAATCGAGTGTTGAGGGCAGTTTGGCAACTAACTGGGGGGATATACAATGCCACTAAAGGAAAAGACTTCTAATTTTCTAGTAGCACTCAGATCAATAATGCTTGCAGCAATCTGCTCAGCGGGCTCAGTGGGCTCAGCTGGAAACTATCTTGGCCCGGGCACACAGCTCTATATGGGCCAATCAATAAGATCCTATGCTGGCACATATAGCCTAACAATGCAGGCAGACGGTAACCTCGTCATGTATCGCAATGACGGCACTGTACGCTATCGCTTCGCAAAAGGCGGTTGGTTCGCGGCAATGCAAACTGACGGCAATTTCGTAGAGTACAATGGAATAATGAGCCCCATATGGAACAGCGGAACATGGGGTCATCCGGGATCATTCCTTGCAGTACAGGACGACGGCAATCTTGTTGTCTATAGCCCAGGCGGGACACCGCTGTGGAACATTGGGGCCGAGCCAGGACCAAAGGATCCACGACTTCAGGCAGATGTTGTCGGCCGCGACCTTGATGTAGCAGTCGGGGACTTTCTTGGTCATATCGGCCTGTTTGACGGTGGTGGAAACGTAATCGAGGCCGTCACTAACGACGAAGACCAAAACGGCATTCGCATAGTCACCTTAAATCAATTCAAATCCACGACACATAATTTTTGGGGCACCGCGTCCGCCAATATTCCATCAGGTTTTACGGAAATTGGCTGCTACCAGATATTCTGCTCTTACGACGGCCGTGATTTCGAGCAACTCCAGATGCGTACCGCCATGGTCAGGTTTGCGCTTCTTGAACGACAACTAGGTTCTACCTATACCTTGTCACCGTCGTGGTATTCCGGCACGTGGGACGTATTTCGGTCGCTGCCTGTGCGGGGGTCTTTTCGGTGCGACAGTTTTGTTGTAGCAACGATGTCAATGCCTGGGCGATACGCGTCACGAACTACGAGCGCGATTAATTGGGAAAATTTCATAAGGACACTCGCCAACTCATACATCAGAACCCCAAACACAGTTTTTGCAAGCCTGACCGCTTATCGCTAGCGACTAGAGGACCAAATGACACCACATTTTCAAGTATGGAAGAAGTCTTTCGCCATGTGGGCGACAGCAATGTCAACATGTCTTTCGACCCAAACTTTTGCTCAAACTGGCGTCACGGATTTATTGTCGAACAAGTCCGCGAACGACTTATTTCGCCACTATCAAAACTCGCGCCCAAGCCCTTCGGAAGGACAGCAGCTGCTAATCGGAGTTTTGAACAAGAAATTACCGGTGAATGACGAGAATCTTCGAGCTGTGAGGGCAAGTTTGGCGAAAGCGCGGGGACGGGAGGATAAGATATTGTTGATAAGAGTGTTGGCGTCCATGTACACACCCGGCGACCGAAGTCCGCAGAATCTGCTTATCGAGAATGATATCAAGGGACTCGTCGATTCAGCAGATTTAGGCATCGCAAGAGAAGCGGCACTTGAATATTCACGCCTGGGATATCCACTTGATCGCTACCAGGTTCTGAAACGTGCGCATGCCGCAAAGGTGTTGGGTGATGACGCCTATTATGGCGAGTTGGCGCACGGTCTACGCCTTTCATCACCTGCAGACCAGTCCGAGATGTTGAGAGAGCTTGAGAAAGCGCACAACCAGTTTGCGAACGAAATACTTGCCACCACCTTCGGCGTTCCAAGACTGCTTGGACAACTAAACCGTGCACACCAGGAAGACGTCTTGAGGCTACTCCTTGACCACGAGCCAGGTTTTCCCATGGCTATCGACAGCTTTGGCTTGGTGGACTCCGTCAGATATGCCCTGTGGATTAACGCGGTGGCAACAATCGATTCAATGCTAAGCGGCAAGCCATACGCACGAGTGATTATCAGGCGACTGTCGTCCCCGAGCACCGACCCACGAAAAATCCTTGCTGTCTTCTCCAATCCAGAAGGAAACCGCGTTCTGAAAGAGACGACCGATATTTCGACCTTGTATCAGTTATTAGAGCGCACTCAGGGTTATTCGTATTCGCTACCCCAAAATGCGACGGTAACGAGCGCAGTAGCGTTGTTTTCAAGTCAACTACGAGCTCTGGGGGCTACACAAAACAAACCTTGAAAAGACCGAAGTCCGCTCGGCCGCATTTTATGAAGGAGTCGCCGACAAGCATTGATTGCGTTGTCGCTCAGCTACTGCCGCTTGGCCGTGACGCCTCGATCGCTGCGGGAGAACGCGGCGCGCATTGACTTACAGAGGTGACGCTCGAAAAAAATCGGGGCAAGCACCCCGATCTTTTTTATCACTTTTCGAACTTTTTCAGCCACGCCGACAGCTGGTGCGGGCGCAGGCCGTCGTAGTCCTCGAACGGCTGGTGGATCCACGGGTTGTGCGGCAGCTCTTCCAGGAAATAGTCCGGCTTGATGGCCGAGCAGCCCTTGACCCAGATGACGGCCGACTTCACGTCGGTCACGTCGGTGTAGTTGTCCTTCAGGTGCTCGCGCACTTTCTTGAGGGTCACGCCGGAATCGGCCAGGTCATCGACCAGCAGGATCTTGCCGCGCAGCGGGCCCTTGGTCATCGTCATGTACTTGGCGATGTCCAGGTCGCCCTGCTTGGTGCCCGCCTCTTCGCGGTACGAGCTGGTCGACAGGATCGCCAGCGGCACGTCGAAGATGCGCGAGAACACGTCGCCCGGGCGCACGCCGCCGCGTGCCAGGCACAGCACCATGTCGAACTGCCAGTTCGATTCATACACCTTGAGCGCCAGGCGCTCGATCAGGCGGTGGTACTCGTCCCAGGATACCCAAAGGTCGTTGTCGGTCGATACCGGAGTGGTCATATCAGGATTCCCTCTACGTTGTCGTTATTGGGCCGCGAACGGATGGCGCAGGACGATCGTCTCTTCGCGGTCCGGACCGGTCGAAACCATGTCGACGGGTACGCCGACCAGTTCCTCGATGCGCTTGATGTAAGCGCGTGCAGCAGCGGGCAGCTCGTCCATGGACTTGGCGCCAACCGTGCTTTCCTTCCAACCCGGCATTTCTTCGTACACCGGGACGCAGCGTGCCGCTTCCTCGGCGCCCACCGGGAAGATGTCCACGGCGCGGCCGTCGATGGTGTAGCCGGTGCACAGCTTGAGCGTTTCCAGGCCGTCCAGCACGTCCAGCTTGGTCAGGCACATGCCCGACACGCCGTTGATCTGGACCGAGCGGCGCAGCAGCGCGGCGTCGAACCAGCCGCAGCGGCGCGCACGGCCGGTGACGGTGCCGAACTCGTGGCCCACGCGCGACAGGTGCTCGCCGATGCCCTGGTCGGTCGGCAGCTCGGCCGGGAACGGGCCCGAGCCGACGCGGGTGGTGTAGGCCTTGGTGATGCCCAGGATGTAATGCAGCATGTTGGGACCGACGCCGGCGCCGGCGGCGGCATTGCCGGCCACGCAGTTCGACGAGGTGACGTACGGGTAGGTGCCATGGTCCACGTCCAGCAGCGAGCCTTGTGCGCCTTCGAACAGCAGGTTGCCGCCCTTCTTGTGCGCCGCGTACAGTGCCGACGAAACGTCGCCGACCATCGGTTTCAAGCGCGGCACCAGGGCCATCGCGTCGTCGAAGGTCTTCTGGAAGTCGATAGCGGTGCCGCCCAGGTAGCCGGTCAGCACGAAGTTGTGATAGTCGAGGTTCTCTTTCAGCTTTTCGGCGAAGCGCGACTCGTTGAGCATGTCGGCGATACGGATCGCGCGGCGCGCCACCTTGTCTTCATAGGCCGGGCCGATGCCCTTGCCGGTGGTGCCGATCTTGTTGACGCCACGGGCCGCTTCGCGCGCGACGTCGATTGCCACGTGGTACGGCAGGATCGCCGGGCAGGCTTCCGAGATCATCAGGCGCGAGCTCACTTCGATGCCGGCGGCTTGCAGCTTGTCGATTTCGCGCATCACGTCCGGCACCGACACGACCACGCCGTTGCCGATGTAGCAGGCCACGCCTTCGCGCATGATACCCGACGGGATCAGCTGCAGCGCGGTCTTCTGACCCTTGATGACGAGCGTGTGGCCCGCGTTGTGGCCACCCTGGAAGCGCACCACGCCGGCTGCGTGGTCGGTCAGCCAGTCAACGATCTTGCCCTTGCCCTCATCGCCCCACTGGGTGCCGATGACCACGACATTCTTTGCCACGTTTTTATTTGACATCACACTTAACCTAAGTTTTTGAGAATCCAGTTTCCATTGTCGAGGACGAGCACGCGGTCGCACTCGAACTCGTCCTGAACGTTGTCGTGACCCGGCATGCTCTGGATCACCACTTCGCCGGCCTTGCGCAGCTCGGCGATTTTTTCGCGCAGCTCGGGAGCGTTGCCCCACGGCGCGCGAATCGAATGCTTGCGCTCGGCGGTCGGCAGCAGCCGCGCCAACTCGCGCAGGTCGAGCGAAAAGCCGGTCGCCGGACGTGCCCGGCCGAACGCTTCGCCCACCTGGTCGTAGCGGCCGCCGCGCGCCACGGCGTTCGGCAAGCCGGCCACGTACAGCGCGAACATGGCGCCGCTTTCGTACTGGTAACCGCGCAGGTCGGCCAGGTCGATCGCGACCTGGGCGCGGCCGATGGCGGATGCGGCCAGCGCGGCCAGTTCGCTCAGCGCCTTGGTGATGCCCGGCAGCGCCGGCAGCACCTCGCGCGCCTTGGCCAGCACGTCGACGTCGCCGTACAGGTGCGGCAGGGCCAGCAGCGCGTTGCGCGTCGTTGCGCTGTAATTGTTCGTGATTTCTTCCAGGCCCGGCACATCCTTGCCGCGCAGCAGGCTATGCAGCTGGGCCTCGTCGCGCTTGGCGACGGGGTCCTCGAGCAGGATCGCGCGCAGCACGCCTACGTGCGACAGGTCCAGCCGCACGTCGTCGAAGCCGGCCAGGGCCAGCGAGGCCAGCGCCAGTTCCTGGATCTCGGCATCGGCTTCCAGGCCGGCGTGGCCGTACATCTCGCAGCCGATCTGCAGCGGCTCGCGCGTGGCGTGCAGGCCCGACGGACGGGTGTGCAGCACGCTGCCGGCATAGCACAGGCGGGTGACGGTGTTGCGGTTGAGCAGGTGGGCGTCGATACGGGCGACCTGGGTGGTCATGTCGGCGCGCAGGCCGAGCAAGCGGCCGGACAGCTGGTCCACCAGCTTGAAGGTGCGCAGGTCGGTATCCTGGCCGGCACCGGCAAGCAGCGATTCGACGTATTCGAGCATGGGCGGCATCACCAGCTCGTATCCGTACAAGCGGAAGTTATCGAGCATCAGGCGACGCAGGTCCTCGATCTTGCGTGCTTCGGACGGCAAGACGTCGGCAATATTCTCGGGCAAAAGCCAGTTCGGCATGGGCGACTACTACGGGAGTTATTGGACTTCGGACAACTTGAGACGCGCGAGAGGCGCGCGATGGCTGCGCCGAATCGACAATTCTAACCGAAAATGCTGCAGTGCAGGCAGGGAAACATTGTTCCCGCAGCGGGTAAGTTGTCAATCTCCCACGTCCCGGCCCGGTCGCCGCGGGCCCGGACATGGGTCCAGCCTAGATGCCTAGCGGCCACTGGTACTTCGGCACCACCGACAGCGTGCTGCCGCTGACGATCAGGATTTCGCGGTGCGCGACCATCGCGATGTCGTGCGGATCGCCATCGTACCGGGTGATCTTGCCGTTCTCGATGATGTAGAAGCGCACCGGACCGGCCAGCCCGGCGGTGTTGTCGCGCCCGAGCGGCTGGCCCCACAGCGAGAACCAGTTGCCCAGGTTGTAGTTGCGCGGCGCATCGGCTTCCATGTGGATGATGCCGGTCACGTCGTGCACGTGCATCTCATAAGCGTGGTAGCAGCCCGCGTGCACCCGCCCTATCCCGTCCGGAAAGCCCAGCCGTTTGCCGTCCTTGTAGATGGAGATGAGCATGTGCTTGTGCCAGTTTCCGTTGAGCAGGCATTGCACGGTATCCACGGTCTTGCCTGTACCCCACCAGACCGGCCAGGCCGCGGTGTTGTACAGGGTGCCCTGGACCAGGCCGGTATAGGTGTCGGCCAGCGCGATCGGTTCGCCCAGCGGGTCGGAGGTTGCGCTGGAAACAGCGGCCAGGGTGGCCGGGGCCGGGGGCGTGGCCGGCTCGGACGAATTGATCGCGCCCAGCAGGTACGGTGGCGGCGCCTGCCCGGTCGGCTGGCCGGAGACGCACACCTGGTCGGGCGGGCCGGAGTCGGCAAAGGGTGGAGGCGAAGACTGCTGCTTGGCCTGGTCGCTGCCGCCGCACCCGGCCAGCAGCAACAAGGGGATGAACGCAGGAAAGGAAGCCACCACGCCGGGCAGCTTGCGCGCCGAGGGAATCGAGAACATAGATTTGCTCCTCCACAATGGGTTGTTGTTCCGTGAAGACTTGCTTCACAACCCATCATCGAGAAATCAAAAATGGAACTTTTGAGCCAATGCCAGAGAACGTAGCGACCTCGACAATAAGTTGAACATGCATCAAGGGCGGCGCCGGATTCTTGCTGAGAACAATGTCCAGGTAGAACCAATTCCTCTGCAAAAAGATTTTCGGAAAACAAAAAGGCGGCACCTGGCCGCCTTTGAAGAATCCCGGAAACTGGATGTCCGAAGAATGTTCTTACTTTCCGGAACCTGGGTTCCTGAAGTACTTGAAGAACTCGGAATTGGAATCGATCACCATCACGTCGCCATGGTTCTTGAAGGAGGCGCGGTAGGCTTCCAGCGAACGGTAGAACTTGTAGAACTCGGGGTTCTTGCCGAACGACTTGGCGTAGATCTCGGAGGCTTTGGCGTCGCCCTCGCCCTTGATCTTCTCGGCGTCGCGGTAGGCTTCGGCCAGGATCACGGTGCGCTGGCGGTCGGCGTCGGCCTTGATTTTCTCGGAGTCGGCCGAACCGGTCGAGCGCAGCTCGTTGGCCACGCGCACGCGCTCGGCCTTCATGCGGTCGAACACGGCGCCGTTGATCTCGTCCACGAAATCGACACGCTTGAGGCGCACGTCGATCACGTCCAGCCCGAGCGGCTTGGCGCCGGCCTCGACCTTGCCGCGCACCACGTCCATCATCTTGTCGCGTTCGGTCGACACCACCTGGTGCACGGTGCGGCGCGAGATTTCATCGTTCAACGCCGCCTTGACGATCTGCGCCACGCGGTCGCGCACCTTGCCCTCGTCGCCGCCAAAGCTGACGAAGAAGCCGCGCGGGTCGGCGATACGCCATTTGACGAAGGCGTCCACCTGCAGGCCCTTCTTCTCGGACGTGGTGTAGCGTTCGCCGTCAGGCGTGTCCAGGGTGAGGATGCGCTTGTCGAGGTAGACGACATTTTGCAGCGGCGGCGGCAGCTTGAAATGCAGGCCGGGCTCGCTGATGACTTCATGCACTTCGCCAAGCGCGAAGACGATCGCATAGCGGCGCTGGTCCACGACGAACACGGTCGAGGACAGCAGCATCAGCGCCACGAACAGCGCGACAAATACAGTGACGAGGCGGTTCATCAGCGGGTCTCCCGGTCGCGTTGCGATTCGCGGCTACGCGCGTCGCGCTGGCGTACCGATTCGAGGTTCTGCGGTGCTTCCGGCTGCGGCTGGGCCTGCTGCGGCTGGGCTTGCTGCTGGGCTTGCGGCTGCGCCTGCTGAGGCTGCGCCTGCTGCGCTTGCGGCACCTGCACCGGGCCCGACTTGCTGCCGATGGCGGCATCACGGGCGGCGGTCTTGTCCATCATCTTGTCCAGCGGCAGGTAGAGCGTGTTGGCGCTCTTGGTGTCCACCAGCACCTTGCTGGCACTGGTGAAGATCTGCTGCATGGTGTCGATGTACATGCGGTCGCGGGTGACGGCCGGCGCCTTGGCGTACTGCGAGACCACGGCGTCGAAACGAGCCGCGTTGCCCATCGCGTTCTCGACCACCATCGAGCGATAGGCCTCGGCTTCCTGGATCACGCCGAAGGCCTGGCCCCGGGCGCGCGGCAGGATGTCGTTGGCATAGCTCTCGCCTTCGTTGCGGGCGCGCGCGGCGTCCTCGGCCGCCTTGACGGCGTCGTTGAACGCGGCCTGCACCGGCTCGGGCGGCTGGACCGCCTGCATGGTCACGCCGGTGACCTGTGCGCCCAGCTTGTACTGGTCGAGCAGGCGCTGCATGATCGCGTGGATGTCGCCGGCGATGCGGTCGCGTCCCTGGTAGAGCACGAAGTCCATCTTGTTCTTGCCGACCACTTCGCGCGCGGCGCTCTCGGCCACGTGGCGCACGGTGTCGTCCTGGTCGCGCCCGGCGAACAGCCAGGCCACCGGGTCCTTGACCTGGTACTGGACGGCAAATTGCACATCGACCAGGTTCTCGTCGTCGGTGAGCATCAGCGATTCGGCCGGCTGGCGGTTGCGCACGTTGTTGCGGTAGCCGATCTCTGCGGTGTTGACGCGGCCGGTGTTGACGATCTGGTGGGCCTGGATCGGGTAAGGCCAGCGCCAGTTGAAGCCCGGCTTGGCGGTGTGGCTGAGTTTGCCGAAGGTGGTCACCACGGCGACCTGCCCTTCCTGCACGATGAAGGCGCCGCTGGCAAACCAGATCAGCGCCACGATGAAGACGATGACGGACGCGGTGATGCCGGCGCCGCGCATGTCGGGCTTGAACTGCCCGTCACCGCCGCCGGCGCCGCGCTGGCCGAACAAACGGTTCAGGCGGGCGTTGAAGTCGCGCCACAGCTGGTCGAGGTCAGGCGGGCCTTCGCCGGGACGACGACCTTCCTGGGCCTTGCCTTCTCCTTTGGGATTGTGGCCCCAGCGCGGATCGTTCAACGATGTCTTGATGCCGATTCTTTTTAGTATTGAAGCAAGCATATGCTTTTAGTGGGGCCCGACAGGGGTGGAGGATGGAAGGACGTCGCCGGCCTGCGCAAAGCCGCGCGGATCTTCCTGTTCTTCTGGATACGGCGTCAGGCCGGGCCCGGCGCTTGCTGCCTCGACGATCGCCTCGCGCAGCAGATCGAGGCCCGCGCCACTCTGGGCGCTGATGAAAACGCGGCTGATTTTATCATATTCATCACGTTCCACCCCGGGCTCTAGCCCTGCGGCATCAATCTTGTTCCACACCAGGATCTGCGGCACGTGGTCGGCGCCAATCTCGCGCAGCACGTCGTTGACCTGCTCGATCTGCTCGTTGCGCACGGGCGAGGAGCCGTCCACGACGTGCAGCAGCAGGTCGGCATGGATGGTTTCCTCCAGCGTGGCGCGGAACGCCGCCACCAGCTGGTGGGGCAGCTCGCGCACGAAGCCGACGGTGTCGGACACCACGACGTTGCCGACCTCGCCGCCCAGGTACAGGCGGCGGCTGGTGGTGTCGAGCGTGGCGAACAGCTGGTTCGCGACGTACACGCCGGCCTTGGTCAGCGTGTTGAACAGGGTGGACTTGCCGGCGTTGGTGTAGCCGACCAGCGAGACCGAGAAGGTCTGGTTGCGCCCACGCGAGCGGCGCTGGGTTTCATGTTGCTTGCGCAACTTGGTCAGGCGCGTGCGCAGCATCTTGACGCGCTCGCCGATCAGGCGGCGGTCGGTCTCGAGCTGGGTTTCGCCAGGGCCGCGCAGGCCGATACCGCCCTTCTGGCGTTCCAGGTGGGTCCAGCCGCGGATCAGGCGCGTGGCCAGGTGCTGCAACTGGGCCAGCTCGACCTGCAGCTTGCCCTCGTTGGTCTTGGCGCGCTGGGCGAAGATGTCGAGGATCAGGCTGGTGCGGTCGACGACCCGCACGTTCAGGCGCCGCTCCAGGTTGCGCTGCTGGGCGGGCGAGAGCGCATGGTTGAAGATGACGATGTCGACCTGCTCGGCCAGGCAAGCCTGGGCGATCTCGTCGGCCTTGCCGCTGCCCACGAAGTAGGCCGGGTCGGGCGCGGCGCGGCGGGCGGTGATGGTGGTGATCGGGTCGGCACCGGCGGAACGCGCGAGCAACGACAGCTCATCGAGGCTGGCGGAAAAATCGCCAGCCCCAAAATCGATGCCCACCAGCGCAGCGCGCATGGTGGAGGTGCCGGGGGCTTCTGCCATCGGCCTTACTCGGCTTCCTGCTCGAGGTTCAGGTTGACGGCGCGGGCCGGGACAACGGTCGAAATGGCGTGTTTGTACACCATTTGGGTGACGGTGTTACGCAGCAGGACCACGTACTGGTCAAAGGACTCGATGTGTCCCTGGAGCTTGATCCCGTTGACCAGGTAGATCGAGACGGGAACGTGCTCTTTGCGCAAGGCGTTGAGGAATGGGTCTTGTAACAGTTGCCCTTTGTTGCTCATAAAAGCTCCGTGATGTTGTTGTAGTTTAAAAGTTGAGGCGACTCGCCGGTTTTCAAGAGGCAAAACCGACGTTCTTTGAAGGCGAAAACAAGCCTACTGTACCCTGTTTTGCCGCCGTTTGTCGTCCTGCTATGGGTTATTTGTTCTCTTTGGCAAACGGATTCTTGCCAGAACGCAATTCAATACGGAGCGGGGTGCCCACCAAATTGAATGTGTCGCGGAAATGCTTCTCCAGGTAGCGCTTGTACGGCTCGGTGACGCCATCGAGCGCATTGCCGTGGATGACGATGACCGGCGGGTTTTGCCCGCCCTGGTGGGCGTAGCGCATCTTGGGGCGGGTGCCACCCTTGCGCTTGGGCTCCTGCTTTTCCACCGCCAGTTCCAGCGCGCGGGTCAGGCGCGGGGTGGACAGGTTGGCGGTGGCGGCGGCATAGGCGGCATCGACCGACTTCATCAGCTGGCTGATGCCGGTGCCCTTGAGCGCCGAAATGAAATGCTGCTTGGCGAACGACAGGAAGTCGAGCTTGCGGTCCAGGTCGAACTTGACCTGGTCGCGCTGGTCCGACTGCAGGCCGTCCCACTTGTTGACGGCCACCACCAGCGCCCTGCCCGACTCCAGGATGAAGCCGGCGATGTGGGCGTCCTGTTCCGAGATGGTCTGTTGGGCGTCCAGCAGCAGGATGACCACGTTCGCTTCCGAGATCGACTGCAGCGTCTTGACCACCGAGAACTTCTCGATCGCTTCGAACACCTTGCCGCGGCGGCGGATGCCGGCGGTGTCGATCAGGGTGTAATGCTTGCCGTCGCGCTCGAACGGCACCTCGATCGAGTCGCGCGTGGTGCCCGGCATGTCGAAGGCAATCACGCGCTGCTCGCCCACCAGCGTGTTGATCAGCGTGGACTTGCCCACGTTGGGGCGGCCGACGATGGCGATGCGGATGCCGCGCTCGGCCGGTTCGAGCTCCTCGGCGTCTTCCGGACGCTGCTGGAACGCCAGGTCGAGCGCCTCGTTGACGAGGTCCACCACGCCGTCGCCGTGCGCGGCCGAGATCACGTACGGGTCGCCCAGGCCCAGCTCATAGAACTCGGCGGTGACCGAGGTGTACTTCATGCCCTCGCTCTTGTTCACCACGAGCATGACCTTGCGGCCGCTCTTGCGCAGGAAGTCGGTGATGGTCTTGTCGTGCGGGGTCAGGCCCTGGCGGCCGTCCACGATGAACACCACCACGTCGGCCTCGGCCACGGCCTGGCGCGTCTGCAGCGCCATCTCGTGCATGATGCCTTCCTTGGCGACAGGCTCAAAACCACCGGTATCGATGACCAGGAACGGGCGCTCGCCCACCCGCCCTTCCCCGTAGTGGCGGTCGCGGGTCAGGCCAGGAAGGTCTGCCACCAGCGCGTCGCGCGAGCGGGTCAGGCGGTTGAACAGGGTCGATTTCCCGACGTTGGGTCGGCCTACTAATGCGATTACCGGCTTCATGTAATTATGTTATTCCACCGCGATCGCGGTCACGGTGCCATTCTGCGTTTGAAAAATCAGGTTCGAGCCGGCCACGATCGGGCTCGCGGTGATGGCGCTGCCATCGGTCGCCACGCGGGCCAGCAGCTTGCCGTCCTCGCGCGCCAAAAAGTGCACGTAGCCCTGGTAGTCGCCCACGGCCACGGCGCGGCCGAACGATACCGGCGTGGACAGTGCGCGGAAGGACAGCTTGTCGTTCTTCCAGGCGCTGGTGCCGCCGTCGCGGTTGAACGCGTACACCGCGCCCTTGTCGTCGGCGGCGAACACGTACAGCTGGTCCACGGCCACGCCCACTTGCGAGGACAGGTCGCGCGTCCAGCGTGCCGAGCCGGTGGTGAGGTCGAAGCAGCCCACGCGGCCCTGGTAGGACACGGCGCACACGTCGTTGTCGAACACCACCGGGGCGCCGCCGATGTCGGTCACGCGCTCCAGTTCAGTGGCGCCGCGCGCCACGCCCACTTCCACCTCCCAGCGCGGGGCGCCGGTGGCGATCAGCAGCGAGGACAGCTTGCCGCCCGGCTGGGCGATGATCACGTCCTTGTCGTGCACCGCCATGCCCGGCGCCAGGCGCAGGGTCAGCGGCGGCGCCGGGCGCTGCACGGTCCATTTCTTCTCGCCGGTCTTGGCGTCGAAACCGACGATGCGGTTGTCGATCGAGCGCGCCACCACGATGTCGTGCGCGACCGCCGGGGCCGACAGGATTTCGCTCGACAGCTGCGCCTTCCACAGCGGCTTGCCGTCCATGTCGAATGCCAGCAGCATGCCCTTGGCGCCGCCCACGGCGATCAGGTTGCCGTCGGTGCCCGGGCCGGCGGTCAGGTCCATGCCGGCCTTGGTGCGCCAGAGCTCCTTGCCGTTGTCGGCCTGCACGCGCACGATGTTGCCATCGCCGCTGGCCAGCACCACGGTGTTGCCGGCCAGCGCAGGCGACAGCTCGTAGTTGTTCGATTTGCCGACGCTCAGTTTCCAGCTGGTGCGTGCGGCCATGCTCGCCTTCAGCTCGGTCAGTGCGGCCGGCTGGTTGCCTTTTGGCTTGGACGCGAACGGGTTCAGGCTCGAGCAACCGGCGATCAGGGCCAGGACGCCAACGCCGACAAGCTTACGTGTAGTGCGCATATTGTTATTTACCTTGTTGTCTCACGAAGTGCGTAGGGTGGGCAGGTTTCCTGCCCACGCGGTGATACGAATCGCTTGCCCAGCCGTTACGGCCGCTCACACGGTACGTATCACCGCGTGGGCACAATGTGCCCACCCTACGGGTTTCAGGCTGCGGGTTTGGCCGGGGCAGCGGACTGGGCCTGCTGCGGCACACCCAGCGCGTCGAGCTTGATCTGCACCAGCTGGCGGCCCGGGTTCTTCTGGTCCATGGCATCGAGCGCGGCCTGGTAGGCGGCACGCGCTTCGACGATCTTGTTCTGCGCGACCAGCACGTCGCCCTTGCGGTCCGCCACTTCAGCCTTGTACTGCGGCAGGAAGTCGCCGGCCAGCAGCTTGAGCGCGTCGTCGTAAGCCTTCTCGTCCAGCAGCACGCCAGCCAGGCGCAGCTTGGCGATCGACTTGTACTCGTCGTTGCCGTGGTCAACCACCCACTGCAGCTGGGCCTTGGCGGTCTTCAGGTCGTTCGCGTCGAACGCCGCCTTGGCCGCGCCCAGCGCCGCCATCTGCGCGTAGGTGGTGCCGTCGAACTTGGCTTCGACGTCGGTGGCGATGCGCTGCACCTTGGCGTTGTCGTTGGCCTGCAGCGAAGCCTGCAGTTCGTCGTACAGCGCCGACGCTTCCGCTGCTTGCCTGCCCTGGTGCGAAGTCCAGAAGTTGTAGCCGGCGTAGCCCGCGAGCGCGACGATCAGCACCCAGGTGATCAGGTTGCCATAGGAGGCCCAGAATGCCTTGAAAGTGGCAATCTGTTCTTGTTCTTCGAGGTCGTATGCCATGTCGGTCTGGTTCAAATAATGGTTGGGTTGGAGGAAATCTTACGCGTGGTAGTGCACGTGGTCGTGATCGTGGTCGTGGCCGACGATCTGGTCAACCACGAAGTCCACCACATTGTCGAACGGCACACTGGTCTGCTGCTGGCCTTCCTCGCCTTCGCGCAGCGCCTTGACGGCCGCGACGTTGCCCGCCACCTCGTCGTCGCCCAGGATCACGGCGAACGCGGCGCCCGAAGCGTCGGCTTTCTTCATCTGGCTCTTGAAGCTGCCGGCGCCCTGCGGCGTGGCGCAGTGCAGCACCACGTCCAGCCCGGCGTCGCGCAGGCGCTCGGCCAGGATGAAGGCGCGCATCTGGGCTTCGCTTCCCTGGTGCACCATGTACACGTCGCACTGGCTCGGCGCGGCGGGCTCGCCGGCCGACTTCATCAGCTCGATCAAGCGCTCGATGCCCATTGCAAAGCCCACGCCCGGCGTTGCCTTGCCGCCGAAGGTCTCGATCAGCGGGTCGTAGCGCCCGCCCGCGCACACGGTGCCCTGCGCGCCCAGTTCGTCGGTGACCCACTCGAACACGGTGCGGTTGTAATAGTCCAGGCCGCGCACCAGGCGCGGGTTGACGGTGTACTGGACATTATTGGCGTCCAGGATCTTTTTCAAGCCCTCGAAGTGCGCAAGCGACTCCTCGCCCAGGTATTCGAGCAGCTTGGGCGCCTGGTTGACCAGGTCCTGCATCTTGGGGTTCTTGGTGTCCAGGATGCGCAGCGGGTTGGCGTGCAGGCGGCGCTTGGCTTCCTCGTCGAGCTGGTCGATGTTCGCTTCGAAGTAGGCGATCAGGTCGGCGCGGTGGCGGTTGCGCTCTTCGGCGTTGCCGATCGAATTCAGCTCCAGGCGGATGCCTTCCAGGCCCAGGTCATCCCACAGGCGGCGGCACAGCATGATGAGCTCGGCATCGATGTCCGGGCCACTGAAACCGATGGCCTCGGCGCCGAACTGGAAGAACTGGCGGTAGCGGCCGCGCTGCGGACGCTCGTGGCGGAACATCGGGCCCTTGTACCACAGGCGCTTGGGACCGTCGTAAGCGAGGTTGTGCTCGATCACGGCGCGCACCACGCCGGCGGTGCCTTCCGGACGCAGGGTCAGCTGGTCGCCGTTCATCGAGTCCTCGAAGGAGTACATTTCCTTTTCGACGATGTCGGTGACGGCGCCGATCGCGCGCGCGAACAGGCGCGTTTCCTCGACGATCGGGGTGACGATCTTCTGGTAGCCGTAGCTCTTGAGGATGGTCTCGGCGGTGTTTTCGAACAGCTCCCACAGCGGCGCGTCGGCCGGGAGGATGTCGTTCATGCCTTTGATGGCTACAATTTTCTCTTTTTTCTCGGACATTTTGTACTTTCCCTCGTCGCCCCGATGAAAATCGGGGCCCATGCTGAGTATCCGGCGTCGGCAAACTCAGCATGGGTCCCGGCTTTCGCCGGGACGACGATTTTTAGGCTGCGGACTCGAGTTGAGTCCCGTAATTCTTTTTCACGTAATCCAGCACAATCTGCTGGAACTCTTCCACGATGCGCTCGCCGCGCAGCGTCGCCACTTTATGGCCGTCGACAAACACCGGCGCGGCCGGCGATTCGCCGGTGCCCGGCAGGCTGATGCCGATGTTGGCATGCTTCGATTCGCCCGGCCCGTTGACGATGCAGCCCATCACGGCCACGTTCATCGCTTCCACGCCAGGGTAGGACTTCTTCCACTCGGGCATTTGCTCGCGCAGGAAGGTCTGGATGTTGTCGGCCAGTTCCTGGAACACGGTCGAGGTGGTGCGGCCACAACCCGGGCAGGCGATCACCATCGGCGCGAACTTGCGCAGGCCCATGGTCTGCAGGATTTCCTGCGCCACCACCACTTCCTTGGTGCGGTCGCCGCCCGGCTCGGGGGTCAGCGAAATGCGGATCGTGTCGCCGATGCCTTCCTGCAGCAGCACCGACAGCGCCGCGGTCGAGGCGACGATGCCCTTGCTGCCCATGCCCGCTTCGGTCAGGCCCAGGTGCAGCGCGTAGTCGCAGCGCTTGGCCAGCTCGCGGTACACGGCGATCAGGTCCTGCACACCGGACACCTTGCACGACAGGATGATCTTGTCGCCGGCAAGGCCCAGCTGCTCGGCGCGCTGGGCGTTTTCGATGGCGGAAGTGACCAGCGCCTCGTACATCACCACCTGTGCACTCCACGGCTGCGCGCGGGCAGCGTTTTCGTCCATGATGCGCGCCAGCAGCGACTGGTCCAGGCTGCCCCAGTTCACGCCAATGCGCACCGGCTTGTCGTACTGGATGGCCGCCTCGATCATCTGGGCGAACTGGCTGTCGCGCTTGGCGCCCTGCCCCACGTTGCCGGGGTTGATGCGGTATTTCGACAGCGCCTTGGCGCACTCCGGAAAATCACGCAGGAGCAGGTGGCCGTTGTAGTGGAAGTCGCCCACCAGCGGCACGTCCACGCCCATCTTGTCGAGCTGTTCGCGGATTGCCGGCACGGCCGCCGCCGCTTCCGGCGTGTTGACTGTGATGCGCACCACCTCGGAGCCGGCGCGCGCCAGTTCCTTCACCTGGATCGCGGTGGCGATCGCATCGGCCGTGTCGGTATTGGTCATCGACTGCACCAGCACCGGGGCGTCGCCGCCGACCCAGACCGTGCGCGCGCCATGCGACACCGCGACGGCGCGGCTCTTGCGGCGTGGCAGCGGGCCCGAGGCAATAGGCGTGTTCGAAGAAGTCATGCTTTCCTCTGTTACTTCAGGGAGACGCGCGCGATGGTCTTACCGGGCAGCATGGGCAGCTCGACGGCGCTGCCGCGCAGGGACGCGCTGACGCCTTTCGGGTTGCCGACGGTGACGGTGACCGGCTGCTCGACCGTCACGCTTTCCGTGCTGCCTGCCTTGACCAGGCGCGAAATCAGGTTCTTGCCGTCCGCCGTGCGCACCTGGATCCAGGAATCCTCGCGCACGTTCAGTACCAGCGAATTGGGGCCGACGGCGGTTTCGGTGGCGGCCTGCACCGGTTGCTGCAGCGCTGCCGGCTGGGCGGCGGCAGGCTGCGCGGCAGCGGACGGGCCGCCGGTGGCGCCTGGCGCCGCGGCCGGGGCGGCCGGCGCAGTGCCTGGCTGCGCCTCGCCACTGGGGGCCGGCGGATTCTGGCCCGGCACCGAAATCAGCGGCACGTCAGGCTTTTGCGCCGGCTCGCTCGCGCTGCCCGGGGGCACGCTGGCCGGCGCCGGCAGGACGGTGGTGCTGGCCGGCGAGCCGGAGGGCGCCTCGCCGACGGTGGAACGGAAGACGCCCAGGTGCCAGGCGGCGGCCGCGGCAGCCATCACGGCGACGGCGGCCGCGATCCAGCCGACCGGCAGGCTGCTGCGCTTGCCGTGCAGCGGAAAGCGCGACGACTCCGAGAACGTGGCCGGCTTTTCGCGCCGCACCGGGGCCGTGTTGACGGCGGTCTCCGGGGTGTCTATCGCGATCATCGCCACCAGCGGCGCGGCGTCGAGCCTGAGGATCTTGGCGTACGCGCGCACGAAGCCGCGCACCACGGCCGGGCTGGGCAGCGAGGCGTAGTCGCCTGCTTCCAGCGCCACCACCTGGCGCGGCGCCAGCTTGAGCTGGTCGGCCACCTGTTCCACGGTCCAGCCCATCGCTTCGCGCTGGGCCGCCAATGCCTTGCCTGGCACGCCGTTCGGGATTTCGGGCGTTGCCGGCTGATCTGCCCGCTCACTCATTGTCGTCTCACTCATCAAATGCCCCGCGCTGGAAGGCAGCGAACTCGGGCGAACCGGGGAAGCGACGGCGCAGTTGCCCGGCCAGGCTCGCCTCCAGGTTGCGGTCGCCCAACTTGCGCTCGACACGCAGCGCGAGCCACAGCGCGTCTGCCGACAGCGTATCGAGTTTCGCCGTCTCCGTCAGGCGGTTAACGAAAAAACCGGCGCGCACGTAGTCGCGCTTTTCATAATAGACCCGTGCGAGCCCTGTGTTCACGACCGGCAGGTCCGGTGCGATACGCAGCGCGTCCAGCAGATAGCGTTCGGCCGCATCGCGGTCTTTGTTCTTCAGGCTGCAGGTGCCGGCGTTGACCAGGGCCGACAGCGGCGACTGGTAATGCGGGTTCTTCAGCGCCGCCTCGAAATACGGGATCGCCTGCGCCGGCTTGCCGGCGGCATTGCACAGGAACGAGCCGTAGTTGTTGGCGATGTCCGGGCTGTGCGGCGCCAGCTTGAGCGCGCGCTGGAAATTTTCCTCGGCCAGGCCGTTCTCGCCCATGGAGCTGTAGATCAGGCCGCGCATGCCGTAGGCGTCGGCCGACTGCGGGTAGATCGCGATGGCCTGCTTGACCTCGTCGAGCGCGATCTCGAACTTGCCGTCCTGGTAGTAGCCGACCGCCAGCTGCAGGCGGATGCCGGCGCGCTTTTCGGCCGCGGTCTGGTCCGACGCGGTCTTGAGCTCGCCTTTCTCGGCGCTCGGGCCGCCCGCGCACGCGGCCAGCAGGCCGAGCGCGACGATGGCGGCGGCGCGCTTGAGGAGCGCGGCGCTCAAGAACGGATCTCCACGATGCGGCCGAAGTCGGCGCCGAACTTGCTCTTGTATTCGGCCATCTTTTCCATGCGCTCCTGCACCCGGGTGCGGTCCTGCACCTCGCCGGCCAGCTGGCCGCAGGCGGCGTCGATGTCGTCGCCGCGGGTCTTGCGGATGGTGGTCACCACGCCCGCATCCATCAGTATCTGGGCGAAGGCCTTGATGCGCGGGTTCTTCGAGCGTACCAGGCCCGATTCCGGGAACGGATTGAACGGAATCAGGTTCAGCTTGCAGTTGACGCCCACTTCGGGGTCGTTCACCAGCGCCAGCAGCTCGCGCGCGTGCTCGTCGGTGTCGTTCACGCCGTCGAGCATGCAGTATTCAAAGGTGATGAAGTCGCGCGGGGCGAATTGGAGATAGCGCTTGCAGGCCACCATCAGATCGCGCAGCGGGTACTTCTTGTTCAGGGGCACCAGCATGTCGCGCAGCGGATCGTTCGGCGCGTGCAGCGACACCGCCAGCGCCACCGGGCAATCCTGCGACAGCTTGTTGATCATCGGAATCACGCCCGAGGTCGACAGCGTCACGCGGCGGCGCGACAGGCCGTACGCGTTATCGTCGAGCATGAGCTTGAGCGCGGTGACGGTTGGTACGTAGTTCAGGAGCGGCTCGCCCATGCCCATCATCACCACGTTGGTGATCTGGCGCTCGCCCTTGGGGCCGGGCTCGATGCCCTTGGTCTTGCGCAGCTCGAACTCGGCCATCCACAGCTGGCCGATGATTTCGGCCACCGTCAGGTTGCGGCTGAAACCTTGCTTGCCGGTCGAGCAGAAGCGGCAGTTGACGGCGCAGCCAGCCTGGGTGGAGATGCACAGCGTGCCGCGGGTTTCCTCCGGGATGAACACGGTTTCGACGGCGTTGCCGTTGCCCACGTCCACCAGCCACTTGCGGGTGCCGTCGGACGAGGTGTGGTCGCTGATGATGCCGGGCGCGCGAATCTCCGCGCGCGTCTTGAGCTTCTCGCGCAGCGACTTGGCCAGGTCGGTCATGCTGTCGAAATCGGCAGCGCCGTACTGGTGTATCCAGCGTTGCAATTGCTTGGCGCGAAACGGCTTCTCACCCAAGTCGGCGCAGTATGCGGCGAGTTGCGCGGGATCGAAGTCCAGCAGGTTGGTGAGAGTCGTCATTTGTTTCCTAAAGTATTACAAAAGCCGCCCGCGGCTGCGGGCGGTTTTACGGCTTGTTACAGCTACGGCGCTGTGATTAGCGCGAGTAGACGTTCAGGGCCGGGAAGTAGTAGGCGATTTCCACGGCAGCGGTTTCAGCCGCGTCCGAACCGTGCACGGCGTTCGCGTCGATCGAGTCGGCGAAGTCGGCGCGGATGGTGCCCTTGTCGGCCTTCTTCGGGTCGGTGGCGCCCATCAGTTCGCGGTTCTTGGCGATGGCGTTTTCGCCTTCCAGCACTTGGATCATGACCGGGCCCGAGACCATGAAGTCAACCAGGTCCTTGAAGAACGGACGCTCCTTGTGGACGGCGTAGAAGCCTTCGGCTTCAGCGCGCGACAGCTGCGCCATGCGGGCAGCGACGATCTTCAGGCCAGCGCCTTCGAAGCGGCTGTAGATTTGGCCGATCACGTTTTTTGCAACAGCGTCTGGTTTGATGATCGACAGGGTGCGTTCAATTGCCATGTAAAAACTCCAATAAAAAGAATGGTTTAAATCGAGATGTTGAGAACTCAATCAACCTTTGATTTTACCATACATCCCCCGGATCACCGATATTGCCCTGCCGTCAAGCAAAGTGTTACAGTTGGGGGCGCCGCGCTCCCGCCTGTCACACCCGTGTCAGCAACCGGTGGTAAGCTGGGCGGGAAGCGTCACCAACCAACAAACCGGAGGCATCATGATCCCAAGCATCCAAAACAGTTACGACATTACCGGCGCCCGGGCCACGCGGCACAAGGTGCTGCGCAACACCTACTGGCTGCTGGCGCTGTCGATGGTCCCGACCGTGCTGGGCGCGATCATCGGCGTGACCATGCACGTGCCGGTCCTACGCGGCGGCATGGGCTTCTTGCTGTTCATGCTGATCGCGTTCGGCTTCATCGCCGCCATCGAAAAAACCAAGGAATCGGCGGCCGGCGTGGCCGTGCTGCTGGCATTCACCTTCTTCATGGGGCTGATGCTCACGCCGCTGCTGACCTACACCCTGCGCTATGCCAATGGCCCGGCGCTGATCATGACGGCATTCGGCGGCACCGCCTGCGTGTTCGCGGTCATGGCCAGCATTGCCACCGTGTCCAAGCGCGACTTTTCGGGCCTGTCCAGCTGGCTGACGGCCGGCGTGATCGTGCTGCTGCTGGCGGCCGTGGCCAACATCTTCCTTGGCCTGACGGCACTGCAGCTGGTGATTTCGGTGCTGGCGATCGGCATTTTCTCGGCCTTCATCCTGTTCGACGTGCAGCGCATCGTCAACGGCGGCGAAACCAATTACATCACCGCCACCCTGTCGATCTACCTGGACGTGTACAACATCTTCACCAGCCTGCTGCAACTGCTGGGCTTTACCGCCGGCAGCCGCGACTGACGCGCGCCCGCTCCCCCTCTTTGCGCCCGGCCCTGGCCGGGCGTTTTAATTGAAATCGGGGTCGGCCCCGAACAATTCCAGCACCCACTGCGAAAACGCCCTCACCTTGGGCGCCGCCAGCCGGCTGTCGCGGTACATGAGCGAGACCGGCATCGGCGTCGGGCGCGACTGCGCGAGCACTTCGACCAGCCGGCCCTGCGCCAGGTGTTCCCGGACCTGGTAAGCGCCCGCCTGGATCAGCCCGCAGCCGGCCAGGCCGCACAGCACATTGGCGTCGGCATCGTTGACTCCCACCGTCGCCTTTGCATCGACCTTGACCACCTCGCTGCCGACCACGAAATCCCAGTCCAGCGGCCGCCCGGTGCGCCCGGAGAAATAGACCACCAGGTCGTGCCCGGCCAAGTCGGCGATGCTGCGCGGGGTGCCGCGCCGCGCCAGGTACTCGGGTGAGGCGCAGGTGACAAAGCGCATCTGACCAAGCGGGCGCGCCACCAGCGTCGAGTCGTGCGGCTGGCCGACGCGCAGCGCGCAATCGATCCCCTCCTGCGCGAGGTCGGCCACGCGGTTGCTCACGCTGAGCATGAGTTCGATCTCGGGATAGGCAGCGCGGAATGCCCCCAGCCGCGGCAGCACCACGTTGCGGGCCAACGCGCCCGGCATGTCCACACGCAACAGCCCGCGCGGCCGCTGCGTGCCCAGCTGGCGCATGGCCTCGTCGGCGCTCTCCACCGCCGCCAGGATCTCGACGCAGCGGCGATAGTACTCCTCGCCCTCCGGCGTGGGCGACACGCGCCGCGTTGTCCGCTGCAGGAGCTTGGCCTGCAGGTGCGATTCGAGGCGCTGCACCGTCGCGGTCACCGCGGAGCGCGGCAAGTTGAGCGTTTCGGCCGCTTTCGAAAAACTGCGCGCTTCAACGATGCGCGCGAAGACAGTCATGGCACGCAGGCGATCCATAGCCACCCTTTGTTCACATAAAGTGAACTCTATTATCCATTCTAAGCCGATTATTTGCTATCACATTTCCAATAGACTGGTTTCCAGTCAACCATGAGGAGCTGATCGTGAACCAACTGATAGCAAACCGGCCGGCTGGCGCCGTAGTCGAGCCAGGCATCGCACAAGGAATGGTCCGCTTGCTCGCCGTTGCGGCGGGCATGATTGTCGCCAACCTGTATTACGCCCAGACGCTGGTCGGCCCGATCAGCGCGTCCACCGGGCTGTCGCCGGGCGCGGCCGGGCTGGTCGTCACGCTGACCCAGCTTGGCTATTGCCTGGGCCTGCTGTTCATCGTTCCGCTGGGCGACCGGCTTGAGAACCGGCGCATGATCGTGACCGGCATTGCCTTCACCTCCGCCGCGCTGGCCGCCGCCGCGCTGGCACAGTCGGCCCTGGTGTTCCTGCTGGCGGCGCTGTGCATCGGCCTTGGCGCCGTGGTCGCCCAGGTCCTGGTGCCTTTCGCGGCCCACCTGGCGCCGCAAGCGAGCCGCGGCGAGATCGTCGGCAAGGTCGTCAGCGGCCTGCTGCTGGGCATCATGCTGGCCCGCCCCCTCGCCAGCCTGGTGGCCGGCTATGCGGGCTGGCATGCCGTCTTTGCCGGCGCGGCCGTCGCGCTGGTGGGCCTTGCGCTGGTCCTGCACCACAAGCTGCCGCAACGCTTGCCCGTGGCGGGACCGGCCTACCCGCAGCTGATCAAGTCGCTGTGGCACCTGTTCGCCACCACGCCGGTGCTGCGCCGCCGCGCCGCCTACCACGCCGCCTTGTTCGGTGCCTTCAGCCTGTTCTGGACCACTGCGCCGCTGTACCTGCAAGGGCCTGGCTTGCACCTGTCGCAGACCGGCATCGCCGTGTTCGCGCTGGTCGGCATGGCGGGGGCGGTGGCCTCGCCGGTGGCGGGGCGCCTGGCCGATGCCGGGCACACGCGGATTGCGACAGGGGTTGCGCTATCGCTGGGTACGGTGAGCTTCGTGTTGCCGATGCTGGCGCCGGCCTCGCGCCCGGTGTCGCTGGCCCTGATGGTGGCGGCGTCGATCTTGCTGGACATGGGGGTCGCGGCCAACCTGGTGCTCGGCCAGCGCGCCATCTACACGCTGGGCGCCGAGGTGCGCAGCCGCCTGAACGGCATCTACTTTGCGCTGTTCTTCGCCGGCGGTGCGGCCGGATCGTCGATCGGCGGGTGGATCTACGCAACCCATGGCGCCACCGGCGCAATGGCCGTCGGCATGGCCTTGTGCGCACTCGGCCAGGCCTACTGGGTGACGGAACGAGGCACCGCGAACCCGCGCGCCGCCTGACTGTCCATTATGGGACCGGTCGCGCATCGGGCGGCGGGTAACAGGACTGGAGGTGGCAGATGAACAAGCGCACACTGGCCGTCTTTGCGGGCGGCATCTTCGCAGCCGGCCTTGCACTGGCCCAGCCCGGGCCAAGCGGCCAGCCCGGACCCGGCGGCCAGCCCGGGCCACAAGGCGGCCGCGGCTGGGGCAACCATGGCATGATGGACGGCTACGGCGGCTACGGCGGCGGCATGATGGGGCCGGGCATGATGGGCGGGTTCGGGTGGCGCAACATTCCCGACCTGACCGCCGACCAGCGCAGCAAGATCGAAGCCATCCGGCGCGATTTGCGCAACCGGCAGTTCGCGCTGATGGACCAGATGCACGACCAGATGCATGGCACGCCGTTCTATCGCAACGGCCAGTTCGACGAGCAGGCAGTGCGGCGCGCCTACGATTCGACCGAAAAGCTGCGGCGGCAGATGTTCGAAAATGCGCTGGATGCGCACAAGCGCATGGATGCGTTGCTGACGCCGGCGCAGCGCCAGCAGCTGGCGCGGCAGTCTAGCTCGTAGGGTGGGCAGATTCTGCCCACCCTACCCTTATGCCTGCTGTTCGGCGAGCTCGAACACGCCGATCGATTCGACGTGCGAGGTGTGCGGGAACATGTTGGCAATGCCGGCCTTGCGCATCACGTAGCCGGCGCGGTGCACCAGGATGCCGGCGTCGCGCGCGAGCGTGGACGGGCTGCACGAGACGTACACGATGCGGCGCGGCAGCAGTTCTGGCTGGGTTTCCTTCAGCTCGGCCAGCGCCAGCGCCAGCGCCACGGCGCCGTCGCGCGGCGGGTCGATCAGCATGCGGTCGAACTTGCCCAGCGCAACGAGGTCGTCCCTCGTCACTTCGAACAGGTTGCGCGTGTAGAAGGTGGTCTTTTCCGACACGCCATTGGCCTTGGCGTTCTCCAGCGCGCGCGTGGTGAGCGCGGTGCTGCCTTCGATGCCGACCACTTCGCGTGCCTGCGTGGCCAGCGGCAGCGTGAAGTTGCCCAGGCCGCAGAACAGGTCGGCCACGCGCTCGCCCGGCTGCACGTCCAGCAGGCGCAGCGCCTTGGACACCAGCACCCGGTTGATCTGGTGGTTCACCTGGGTGAAGTCGGTCGGCTTGAACGGCATCCGGATGCCGAACTCGGGCAGCGTGTAGAACAGCTCCTTATCTGCCGGATAGAACGGATAGACCGTGTCGGGACCCTTCGGCTGCAGCCACCACTGGATGTTCCACTGGTCGGCAAAGGCCTTGATCAGCTCCTCGTCCTGCGGCGTGAGTGGCGCCATGTTGCGCATCACGAGCGCCGTGGTTTCCTCGCCCACCGCCACCTCGATCTGCGGCATCTGGGTGTAGATCGACAGCGCGCGCACCATGTCACGCAGCGGCACCAGCAGCTGGGCCACATGCGGCGGCAGGATGTGGCACTGGGTCATGTCGGCCACGTAGGACGAGTGCTTTTCGTGAAAGCCGACCAGCACCGTTTCCTTCTTGGCCACGTAACGGACCGACAGCCGCGCGCGGTAGCGGTAGCCCCAGGTCGGGCCTTGCAGCGGGCGCATGATGTTCTCGGCCTTGACCTTGCCAAGGTGCCACAGGTTGTCTTCCAGCACGCGCTGCTTGATGGCGACCTGGGCCGTGGGCTCGAGGTGCTGCATCGAGCAGCCGCCGCAGTTGTCGAAGTGCTGGCACTTGGGCTCGACCCGCATCGACGAGGCGCGGCGCAAGGTGACCAGCCGGCCCGACTCCCAGTTCTTCTTCTTGCGCAGGGTCTCGAAACTGACACGTTCTCCCGGCAGCGCGCCTTCGACGAAAATCACCTTGCCCGGCGTGCCGTCCTCGTTGTCGAGGTGGCCAACGCCGCGCGCTTCCATGTCGAGGGCTTTAATGTCGATGAAGGTTTCTTGCATGTGAGTGAAGACTGGAAATCAAACTGCCAAACGCCACGCACCGCCCTCCCATGGCCGGGAACGGCGGTGACGAGCATGGTTGATCGGGCGGGAGGAACGCAGGGCTCAAGCCAACCGCAAACCGGGGATCATAGCAAGGAATCGCGCACGACGCCACGGGCGGCCATGGCCCGCTTGAGCTTGACGAGCGCCTCTTGCTGGATCTGGCGCACGCGCTCGCGCGTCACGCCCATCTCCTCGGCCAGGGTCTCGAGGGTGGCCGGGTCGTCGTTGTCCAGGCCAAAGCGGCGCATGACGACCACCCGCTGCTTGTCGGGCAGCTTGGCCAGCCAGTCGCGCACCAGCGCGGTCATTTCATGCTGCTCGGCGCGCGTGTCGGGGCTATCGTCCGTTTCGCCGGGCAGCATGTCCATCAGGCTCGACTGCGGATCGTTGTCCAGCGGCGCGTCGAGCGAGGTGGCGTGCTCGGACAGCGCCAGGATGTCCTGCACCTCTTCCACCGGGCGCCCGACCAGGCTGGCGATGTCTTCGCTGGAGGCGTCCTTGCCGTTGTGGCGCTGCGCTTCGAGGTGGTACTTGGCGCGCAGTATCTGGTTGAGTTCGCGCACCATGTGCACCGGCAGGCGCACGGTGCGCGCCTGGTTCATGATCGCCCGTTCGATGCTCTGGCGTATCCACCAGGTGGCATAGGTGGAGAACCGGAAGCCGCGCTCGGGCTCGAACTTGTCGATGGCGCGCATCAGGCCGATGTTGCCTTCCTCGATCATGTCGAGCAGCACGACCCCGCGGTTGATGTAGTGCTTGGCGATCGACACCACCAGCCGCAGGTTGTGTTCGATCATTTTCTGGCGCGCGGCAAAGTCGCCGGCCTTGGCCAGGGTGGCGTAGTGCGCCTCCTCGGTGGCCGACAGCAGCGGGCGCGAGCCGATCTGGTTCAGGTAGTGCTGGGTGGTGTCGGTGGACAACTCGGCGGCGAGCATCTTCTTGAGCTCGTCCACGCTTTCGAGCACGACATTGCCCTCGGGCCCCTGCTCGCCCGGCTCGGCGGCGGGCGCGCTGCCGTCCGCATCGAGCAACACGTCGTCGAGCGGCTCGTCCGGGGTGTCGTCCGAGGCGTCGTGCTCCAGATGCGGCTGCGTCATTGGCCCTCCTTAACGGCTGGGCAAGAACCTCGTGGGGTCGACTGGCTTGCCCTGCTGGCGGATTTCGAAATGCAGTTTGACCGAATCGGCGTCGGTATCGCCCATCTCGGCGATGACCTGGCCTTTGCTGACGGTGTCACCCTCTTTGACCACGATCGCGCGGTTGTGGGCATAAGCCGACAGCAACGTGTTGCTGTGTTTGACGATCACGAGATTACCATAACCACGGATGCCGCTGCCGGCATACATCACCTTTCCTGCGCCCGCCGCCATCACCTGCTGCCCGGCCCTGCCGGCAATATCGATGCCCTTGTTCTTGCCGTCATCAAAGGTGGCGACAATCTTGCCGTTGGCCGGCCACATCCAGCTCAGGCGCTCGTCGTCGTTGGCGGTGACGATGGTGCCGGGCGCGGGGCCGGAGGCCACGTTCTCGGCCTTTTCGTTCCTGTCCGGTTTGACCGCCTCGGCCACGTTCGTTTCCTGGCGCTTGGGCACGACCTTGCGCGACGGCGTCTGGCCGGCCTTCTCGGGCATCTGGACCGGGTTGGTCTGGACGCCGGCGACGCGGTCAGGCGGGCTCACCCGCAGCACCTGTCCGACCTTAATATCGTCCGGATCGGCGAGGTTGTTCCACGTCACGATGTCGCGGTAGTTCTGGCCATGGTCAAGCGCGATGCGCAGCAGCGTATCGCCCTTGCGCACGGTATAGGAACCACGCGCATCCGGCTTGGATTCCTCGCTGGCGGCGGCCGGCGCCGGTGCCGGCGCGGCCGGTTTCACGGGGTGGTGGGCGGATTGCACCGGGCGGTCGATGACCGGGGCCTGGCGCGTCGGCGTGCTGCAGGCGGCGAGCAGGCCGAGGGTGAGGGTCAACAGGGCTAGGCGTGGTAATTGTTTCATTCTCATCTTGTCTAGAGTCGTGCAAGAGTCAGGCGGTGCCTGGGCGCAGCGGGACGAAATGGCAGGATTCGAGCGTTTCGCTGGCCCATTCGTGGGGCCCGATGCGCGTGATGCGTTGCAGTTGCTGGTTCTGGGCGCCGACCGGCGCCACCAGGCGTCCGCCGATGGCGAGCTGCTCGAGCAGGGCGCGCGGCACTTCCAGCCCGGCCGCGGCCAGGATGATGCCGTCGAACGGCGCGGCCTGGGGCAGTCCCAGCATACCATCGCCATATTGCAATCGAATGTTGGAAATGCGCAAGGGGCGCAGGTTGGTCTTGGCCAGTTCGTGCAGGGGCTTGATGCGCTCGATCGAGTACACCTCGCCGGCAACGCAGGACAGCACCGCGGCCTGGTAGCCGCAGCCGGTGCCGATCTCGAGCACCTTGCCGAGCTGGCCACCCTCGCCCATCGCCTCGATCATGCGGGCCACGATGTACGGCTGGGAAATGGTCTGGTTGTGGCCGATGGGCAGCGAGGCGTCGATGTAAGCCTGGGCCGACAGGGCCGGCTCGATGAACATGTGGCGCGGTACGGCTTCGAGTGCGGCCAGCACCTTGTGGTCCTTGACCCCGCGCCGGGCCACGCCGGCGGCCATTGCGCGGCGCAAGGCCTCGGTGGCCTGCAGGTCCGAACGCGGCGCCACCGTGGCCGACTGGGCAAACGCCCCCTGCCGGACGGGCGCCGCCGGCGCGCCAAAGCCGGGCGCACGCTGCGGCACGGGCGCCGGCTGCGGGAATGCAGCGCCGCGCAGCGGCACCGGGGCGGCCTGGGGGAACGCGGCCACGCGCGGCGCGGCGCGTGGCGGCTGGACGGCAGCGGCGGCGCGCGGGGCAGCCGGCTGGGCGTACGCCGGCGCGCGCACGGTCGCTTCCTGTTGATACGAAGCGCGCACGGGGCCGGCCTGGCCGGCGGTGCGGGCGTTCTGCGTGGCGGTCTGCGGGGTGGCCACCACCCGGGCCGGCTCGGCAGGCTTGCGGGCGGGGCCGGTCACCGAGGACAGCGGCAACGGGAAATTGCTGCGCTCCTTCTTCACGGCAGCTCCTGCGCCAGGCGCTCGAGCTGGCTCTTGTGGGTCAGGTCGATCTGCAGCGGCGTCAGCGACACCTGGCCCTGGGCGGTGGCATGGAAATCGGTGCCCTCGCCCGCATCGCGGCAGGCGCCGGGCGCGCCGATCCAGAATATCTCGCGGCCGCGCGGGTCCTGCGACCGGATCACGGGTTCGGCCTGGTGGCGGCGGCCCAGGCGCGTGGCCACCAGCTTGCCGAGCTGCTCGTAGGGCAGGTTCGGAATATTCACGTTCAGCAGGAACGGCGAGGGCAAGGCGTCGAAGCGGCGCAGCACGATCTCGCGCGCCACGCGCGCTGCCGCATCGATATGTTCCCAGCCGGGATTGACTTGCGAGAAAGCGATCGCCGGGATGCCAAACAGGTAGGCCTCGGTGGCCGCGGCGACAGTGCCCGAGTACAGCGTGTCGTCGCCCATGTTCTGGCCGTTGTTGATGCCCGAGACGACCAGGTCGGGCCGGTAGTCGAGCAGGCCGGTCAGGGCCACGTGCACGCAGTCGGTGGGGGTGCCGTTGACGAAATAAAAACCGTTGGCGGCCCGGTTGACCGACAGCGGGCGGTCGAGCGACAACGAGTTGGAAGCGCCCGAACGATTGCTGTCCGGCGCCACCACGACGATCTCGGCGATGTCCGCGAGCGCCCCGGCCAGCGCGTTGATGCCGGGTGCGAGATAGCCGTCGTCGTTACTGATAAGGATACGCATACCCCAGATTTTACCTGAAGCAATGCCCGCATCGCTCGCCTGCCTCCAACATTAATTTACATTTGGGTCTCCAGCTTTACCGTTCAGAAACGTTTTGCACCATGTTGCGGCGCTGCGCCGGCGCCCCGCGCTGCCCCGGACACCGCTCACCGCATCGCCATCGGCCGCCCCGCCGCCGCCTCGATCAGGGCGCCCTCGAGCGACGAGGCGTAGTCCTGCGTGAACGCGAGCGCCGCGTCCATGTCGCCGTCTTGCATGTACACGCGCTTGATCATGGCCACGCCGCGCTGGCGCAGGGGATGCGAGACGCTCAGGCGCAAAATCGGCTTGCGCAGGCTGTCGGCCAGGGCCCGGGCCTCGCGCGGGCTGCTGTCCATCATCTTTTGCAGCTGCGCCAGCCTGTCGTCGAGCGATTCGCCAACGCCCAGGTCGCGCCGGTCGCCAGGCCCGCCGCGCTGGCCCGGCAAGGCGCTGTGCGGGTCATGCGGCCCGGATGAGATGGCGCGCAGCCGGTTGAACTGCTGCACGCTCTCCTCGAGCTTGCGCGCGTCCACGCTATGCCCCTGGCTCGACAGCGTGGCGGCCAGCAGTTTTTTGCTGCGCAAGGTTTCCTGGTCGTCCATCCCGTGGATACGTTCCTGCAGATTGACCACATGCTGCTGCAGCCGCCGCGCCTCTTCCAGGTCGCCCTGCTGGCTGAGCGTGGAGGCCAGCCGCATCTGGATGCTCAGCGTGTCCGGGTGTTCCGAGCCAAAGCGCCGCTCGCGGGCCCGGGCCAGCGCCTCCTGCATCCTGCGCACGGCGTCCAAGTCGCCCTGGGCCGCGAAGATCTCGGCCAGCCTCTCGCGCGCCTGCAGGGTTGCCGCCCCGTCCGGGCCGGCGTGCTTCTCGCGCGCGCGCACCACCTCTTCCTGCAGCTTGCGCGCGTTGGCCAGGTCACCCAGCTCGCACAACAGCGAGGCCAGTTGCTGGGTGCAGCGCAGCGTATCCTCGTGTTCGGTGCCGAGCAGGCGCTGGCGCCCTTCCAGCACGCGCTCGTACACCATGCGCCCCCGGCTCAGCTCGCCCTGGCGGGTCAGGGTCTCGGCTTGCCCGGCCAGGCTGTCAAGGGTTGCCATGTGCCCGCGCCCGAAGTGCTGTTCGCAGGCTTGCGTGATCTGCTCGTGCAGCTTGAGCGCGCGTTCGAACTCGCCCAGCTGCGACAGCGTGGCCGCCAGCGCCGAACGGGCAGCCAGCGTTTCGGGGTGGTCGGCGCCG
This sequence comes from Massilia agilis, assembly GCF_024756255.1. GTDB lineage: Bacteria > Pseudomonadota > Gammaproteobacteria > Burkholderiales > Burkholderiaceae_D > Telluria > Telluria agilis. Next base: position 930,272 of record NZ_JANUHB010000001.1, read on the forward strand.
GCCATGCGCTGGCAGTCGTCCACCAGGGTCTGGATCATGAACTGCGCCTCGTGCAGCTTGCCGGAATCGCGCAGCAGCGTGGCCAGCGCGGCGCGGCTGGCGCGCGTTTCGGCATGGTCGGCGCCGAGCACGCGCTGGCGCAAGCCGATGCTCTCTTCCAGGCACTCCTGCGCCAGGCGCTCGCGCCCCTGGCGCTGGTAGATCCCGGCCAGCGCGGCCAGGTCGCGCGCCAGCGGCACCGCCGCTTCGGTGGCGATGCCGTCGCGGAAGGCGGTGCGCGCCGCGTCGATCGATGCCAGCAGTTCGACTTCGGCGCGCGACTGCCACGGCAGCCGGCCCGGCACGATCCAGTCGAGCAGGGTTTCCAGCGTGCGGGTGAGCGAGAAGCGATCGGCATCGCGCTCGGGCACCAGGCCCAGGTGCTCGCCGCCGACGGTGGCATTCGTCTGCTGCAGCTGCACTTCGTCGAGATAGCTGTCGAGCGAGAGCCGCGACACGCCATAGCAGGCGCGCAGCAGCTTTTCCAGCATTGGCTGGTAGCCCGGCACGCCCTTGTGCGGATCGCCGCGCCGCCACAGCAGGCGCCGCTCGCAGTCGCCGCTGTCGATGGCGTATGGCACCGGGTACACCAGCAGCGGGCGCTGCTCGTCCTCGTGCGTGCAGCGGTAGTCGATGGCGCGCGTGACCACGCCGCTCATGCCCTCGATGCTGCGGGGGTTGGGCGTGAACAGCGCCACCAGTTTGTCCGGCAGCAGCGTGGTGCACACCGACACGGCGGCCGAGCGCCCGCCGCGCGCGTCGATCAGTACATGCTGGAACTGGCGCGTCAGGTGGGTGGCAAAGCTGCGAAACAGCGCCGGGCAGTCGGCAAACAGGCCGTCCCAGTCCATGCGGTCGGCACGCTCGCCATAGGTATCGTCGAAGCGGCCGGCGCGCATCAGGTACAGCGGGCGGCTTTCGTCAACGCGTTCGACATAGCTCTCCCAGTCGATTGCCTCCAGCGCCAGCCGCGCGCGCTCCTCGTCCGGCTCGTCGGCGTGGGTGTGCGCCAGGCCTTGCAGCTGCTCGCGGCAGGCATCGAAGTATTCGAGCAGGCCGGGCCGGTCGTCGTGCCGCGCGAACAGGTGGTGCAGGCCGGGCGCCTCGGTATCCCAATCGATCATCAGCACCGGAACGGTGGCGTTCTGGCGGCTCGCCAGCAGCATGGCCATGCTGGACAAGGTCACGCTGCGCGCGGTGCCGCTTTCGAATGAGTAGAACGTGGTGACCTCGCCCGGCGCGGCAATCGGCGGCAGCGTAATGCGGTTGATTTCCATATTGCTCCTCATTTTTTTGGAAAAGTTAGAACCGGTTGTTCTCGCCACTCGGGTGGGACATCGGGGAGCACGAACTGGTTGCAATCATGTCCCGGCGGCATGTTCTTTTTCTGGAGCTGGTAGTGATTGGCGATTCGTTTGACGATCTTGTCGATGTCGGGCAAGAAATCGGGGTTCGATTTCAGGTCGGCGGTCGCCATCGTGAAATGGGAAAAGTCCACGTACAGGCTCGATTGCGTGATCTGCGGCGGCAGCTTGTCCGGATGCTGGGTCATGATCACGGGGATGATCAGGTGGCTCGGCAGTTCGTACCAGGCGGCGCGCTCTTCTTCGAGCTTGCGCATGGCGGCGTATTCGCGCCGTGTGTAGGCGTGCGCCTCGTACTTCGGGGTGTAGATGAGGATCATGCACACGCTCTCGCACATGGCGCGTGCGATCTTGTGGTCGAGGTCGTCGCCGCCGCCGAGCTGCTCGGTGTCGATGAACAGCTCGTCCTCGTTGTCGAAGTGTGGCTCGAGATAGCAACGCAAGGCATCGGCCAGCGCGATCTTGAACTTGTTCATCAAATCGTGTTTGCCGTGTGCATAGCTGAAGAAACAGCCGTAACGGATCGCCATTTCATCCCCCCTCAGTCATGCTCACTGGCGCGCTCGCACCAGAGACTCTAACAAGCTATGGATGAGGGATTTTGCGGGTGCACAAACGGGCCGGACACGCGTGCGCGGCCTGTGCCGGCGGGCATTTCTGAAGATTGCGACGGGAATGTTGGCGCCGAATCACGGTAGGGTGGGCAGGTCCGCCTGCCCACGCGTTCAACCAGTGCATGCGACGGTTGAACGCGTGCGCAGACAAGCTGCCCACCCTACGCGGGATCGTTCGGGCTGGCCGGATGCTTGAAGAAAGCGACGACTTCGTCCTGCACGCGCGTGCGCTTGAACGGCGGCAGGCTTTGCCAGATGCGGCGGCCGTAGGGTTTGGAGATGATGCGAGGGTCGCAGATCATCAGCACGCCGCGGTCGTCGACATCGCGGATCAGGCGGCCGGCGCCCTGCTTGAGCGTGATGATCGCTTCGGGCAACTGGTGGTGCATGAAGCCGTTCAGGCCCTTCTTCTCCATCACTTCGATGCGCGCGGCCAGCACCGGGTCGTCCGGCGGGGCGAACGGCAGCTTGTCGATGATGACCAGCGACAGCGCGTCGCCGCGCACGTCCACGCCTTCCCAGAAACTCTGGCTGCCCACCAGCACCGCATTGCCTGTGTTGCGGAACGCATCGAGCAATTCGGTGCGCCCGCGCTCGCCCTGCACGAACAGCGGGAACTCGAGCCCGCGCGCGGCAAACTCGGCGCGCAGGCGCTCGGCCACGCGGTTGACGGCGCGAATCGTGGTGCACAGGAAGAAGGTTCGGCCGCCCGCCGCCTCGATCACCGGCAGTGCGCAATCGACCACGGCGTCGGTGTAGCCCATCGAGTTGGGTTCCGGCAAACCGGTCGGCACGTACAGGATGCCTTGCTCGCCGTAATTGAACGGGCTCGGCCAGGTCTGCGCAGGCTCGCCGGTCAGGCCCATCTGGCTGGCGAAGTGCTTGAAGTCGTTCTTCACCGCCAGCGTGGCCGAGGTGAAGATCCAGCTGCGCGGGGTGCCGGCGCGCTGGCCGGAAAAGATCGGCGCGATCGACAGCGGCGTCTTGTGCAATTGCAGCGAGGACGAGAACGCCTCGACCCACAGCACCGCCTGGTCGCCTTCCACTTCCTTGCCCTTGGGCTCGGGCTTCCAGTCGTCGTAGGCGGCCGCCAGTTCCACCGCGCGCACACGGCACTGCTCGAGCGACTCGGCCGCTGCGGCATGCGCTTCGAGCACGGTCACCAGGCCCGCCAGCTCTTCCTTGAGCTTGTCCAGCGCCGGGAAGAACTCGGAGCTCGGCACGATCTGCGGCAGCGACAGGCGCATGTTGTCCTGCGAGAACGACAGGCGCAGGTCGCGCGCGGCCTTTTCCACCACAGTCACGGCCTTGGCCCAGTCGGTCGCGCCGCGCGCGTGCGCCAGGCCCTCGGCCAGCACGTCGCGGCACAGCTCCAGCACCTGCGACGTGGACACGCTCTTGCCGAAGAACAGCGTCGCCGTGTCCGGCAGCTGGTGCGCCTCGTCGAAGATGATCGTGTTGGCCGATGGCAGCAGCTCGGCCACGCCGGTGTCCTTCAGCGCCACGTCGGCGAAGAACAGGTGGTGGTTGACCACGACCACGTCCGCCTGCTGCGCCTCGCGGCGCGCCTTCATCACGAAGCAATCCTGGTAGTACTGGCACTCCTGCCCCATGCAGGTGTCGCGGGTGGAGGTGACCAGGTTCCATACCGACGCATTCTCGGGCACCTTGGCCAGCTCGGCCTTGTCGCCCGAGTTGGTCATCTTGATGAAGCGCGAGATCTCGCGCAGGTGGCCCACGTCGTCGCGCGAGGTCAGGCGGCCGTTCTGCAGCGTGCGTTCCAGGTGGTAATGGCAGACGTAGTTCGACCGACCCTTGAGCAGTGCCACCGAGACCGGCGCGCGCAGCGCCATGCGCACCGTCGGGATGTCGCGCAAAAACAGCTGGTCCTGCAGGTTCTTGGTCCCGGTCGAGACGATGGTCTTGCCGCCCCACAGCAGCGCAGGCACCAGGTAGGCGAAGGTCTTGCCGGTGCCGGTGCCGGCCTCGGCCATGAGCGTGGTCTGGTTCGCGATCGCGCCGGCCACCGCTTTGGCCATCTCGGTCTGCGACTGGCGCGGCTTGAACGTGCCGACGGCAGGCGCGAGCGGACCGCCCGCGCCGAACAGGCGGTCGATCTCGGCGTCGTATTTGCCGGGCGGCTGTTCGGGTGCGGCGGAAACGCTCTGGCCGGGTTCGCCTGGTGCGGCGCCCGGGACGGGAAGATGGTCGGTCAAGGGATGTCGGGCAGTCAGGCCGGGACGTCCGGCACGAGCTGCATTTTCAGCAGGGTGATGTGATCTTTGAGCTGTAGTTTACGCTTTTTCAGGCGGCGCAGTTGCAACTGGTCCGCGTGGCCGTCGAGCGTGAGCATGGCGATGACCGCGTCGAGGTCGCGGTGTTCCACATCGAGTTCGATAATGCGGCGCTGGATCTCCTGGACGTCCATGTCGTACCTGTTCCCAACAGTTTTGTTTTGTTACAAAAACTTCCCGCACGCGCGGACCGTTGCCGCCTACAATCAAGCAGTCCCGCACGTCACGGCTTGCAACATTTATGGTTCTCGGTGCATAGTTTAATCTACGCCGACGTTGCCGCCAACAAAAGTTGGCGGACGTGACACGGAAACGCTCCAAGTATATGAGTTCATACAAGATCGAAGCGGGAACCGCGCAACATATCGGCAACCGCCCGCAGCAGAACGACCGGGTGGCCCTGCTGACCGGCGCGCGCGCACCGGGCTACGTGCTGGCCGTGCTGTCCGACGGCGTGGCCGGGTCGCAGGCCTCGGAGCAGGTGCTGCACACGGCCAAGCATGTGTTCGACCTCTACAAGCCGGGCGATCGCCCCAGCGTGGAGCGTCTCGGCCAGCTGCTGCGCGAGATCGTCGACGAAACCCACATGATCATCAAGATGAACGCGGTCGCGCACAAGACCGAGGCGCTGGCCAGTTTCGTCGGCTTGATCCTGTCGCCGCATGGCGACGCGGTGTGGGCGCACGTCGGTGATTCGCGGCTGTACCATTTCTCGAACGGCAAGTGCATGGCGCGCACCAGCGATGCCGGCTATGTCGAGCACCTCGTCGCCAGCGACAAGCTGCCGCCGGACGCGGCGCGCAATCACCGCAAGTCCAAACTGCTGCTCAATCTGATGGGCAATAGCCACAAGGAACCGTTCGTCACGACCGGCAGCCTCGTCGGGCTAAAGGCCGGCGACAGCTTCCTGCTGGCGACGGACGGGCTGTGGCATTTCTTTACCGACGCCGAACTGGGTGCAGCCATTTCCCGCGCGACGCCGCGGCAGGCGTCCGAAATGCTCATCAACAAAGCCGGCGAGCGGGCCCAGGGCAAGGGCGGCAATTGCACGATGGCGATCATCAAGCTGGTGCAGCCGCCGCAGCAGGGAACGCCGGGCGTCGTGCCGGGGGCGAAACCTTTGCGCTGACGGGCGGATTTGCCGTCCTGGCAGGTTCGGCCAGCGGGCCAATCCGGATGTGTTTGAACGCGTGGGCAGACGAGCTGCCCACCCTACGGGTTGGTCGCCGGCGGCGTCAGGGCTTCCTTCTTCGCTTCCTTGGCGCGCTTTTCGGCCATGCGCTCGGCCACCTTGCGTTGGCGCTCTTCCGATTCGCGCTTGCGCGCCTCGTAGTCGCGCACGTTGGCCTGGCGCCTGGCGGCCTCGGCCTGTTCCTGCGCCTGTGCCTTCTGCAGCCTGGCGTTGTGTTTGGCGATGCGCTCGGCCACCGGCGACGGGCGCGGCGGCGGCTCCTCGGTCGGCTGGCGCGGGGCGGCCGGCGGCTGCGCGGCCATGCGCGCTTCCTCGTCGCGGTAGCGCGCCTCGGCTTCGGCCATCGCGCGGTCACGCTCCTCCACCTTGGCCTTGCGCTTGAAGTGCTCGGCTTCGATTTCGATCGAGCGCTGGGCCGCGAGCGCGCTGCGGCGACGCTCCTTGGCTTCGTCCAGGCAGCGGGTGACGAAGAACTTCTGGTAGCACACCCGTTCGCGTTCGACGAAGCGCGCCTCGATCGCCGCGCGCTCGGCCGCCACCGCGGCCAGGCGCTGGTCCGCCTGCTCCACCGACGCGGTTGGCGTGGGCGCCGGGCCGGAAGCGACTTGCTGTTCGCTCGCGCAAGCGGCCAGCAGCGCGGCGGCGATCGCCAGCGAGCCTGCGGTGCGAAGTGCTGCCATTGGTTTCATCGATCAGGTCCTTTCAGCTGCATCAGGCAAGCGAGTCGGCGACGCCGCGGCGCTCGGCCAGCATGTATTCACGCGACTGCATTTCAATGATACGCGAGACCGTGCGGTGGAACTCGTTCGACAGCACGCCCTTGGTGTAAAGCTGGTCGGGCGCCACCTCGGCCGACATGATCAGCTTGACCTTGTGGTCGTAGAACACGTCCACCAGCCAGGTGAAACGGCGCGCCTCGGACGACTGCGAGGCCGACATCGCCGGCACGCCCGACAGGATCACGGTGTGAAAGCGCTCCGACAATTCGAGGTAGTCGTTCTGCGAGCGCGGGCCGCCGCACAGGGTGGCGAAGTCGAACCAGATCACGCCGCCGGCGCGGCGCAAGGCGCGGATCTCGCGCTGCTCGATGTGCACGCGAGGGTCCTCGTCGGCGGTATCGGCCAGCTTGGCCCAGGCGTCGCGCAGGGCCTGGTCGGCACGCGCACCCAGCGGCGTGTAATAGGCCTGTACCTGCTCCAGCGCGCGGTGGCGGTAGTCGATGCCGGCATCCACGTTCATCACGTCCAGCTTTTCCTTGAGCAGTGCGATGGTGGGCAGCATGCGGTCGCGGTGCAGTCCGTCCGGGTACAGCAGGTCGGGGTCGTAGTTCGAGGTCATCACGAAGGTGACGCCGTTGGCGAACAGGGCCGACATCAGGTTATACAGGATCATCGCGTCGGCGATGTCCGAGACGTGGAATTCGTCGAAGCAGATCAGGCGGTACTTGCGGGCGATGCGCTTGGCCACTTCGTCCAGCGGATCGGCCACGCCTTTCAGTTCGTCGAGCTGGCGGTGCACGCCGCGCATGAATTCGTGGAAGTGCAGGCGCGTCTTGCGCACTACCGGCACCACCGAATAGAAGCTGTCCATCAAAAACGACTTGCCGCGCCCAACCCCGCCCCACATGTACACGCCGCGCGGCACGTCGGGACGGTTGATCAAGCGCTTGAAGCTGGACGAGCGCTTGCCCTTGTACGCCACCCATTCGTCGTACGCGCGCTGCAGGCGGTCGACCGCACGCTGCTGCGCGGGGTCGGGTTTGTAGCCGCGCTCTTTCAGCGCGTGGTGGTAATACTCTTGTACGTTCATGGGTGAGGCGGATGTGATGCTTTGAACGTAGGGTGGGCTCTTGAGCCCACGCGGGTCGCCACGGGTCGCGTAACGCCGCGTGGGCTCAAGAGCCCACCCTACAAAACCGGCAAGGCCGGCTTTAACTTAGAAGTTCAGCGAACGCTTGTCGACGGCGAGCGCTGCTTCCTTGGTCGCTTCGGACAGCGACGGGTGCGCGTGGCAGATGCGCGCGATGTCTTCGGCCGAGGCCTTGAACTCCATCGCCACCACGGCTTCCGAAATCAGCTCGGAGGCCATCGGGCCGATGATGTGCACGCCCAGGATCTCGTCGGTGGTCGCGTCGGCCAGGAACTTGACCATGCCGTTGGTATCGCCCAGCGCGCGCGCACGGCCGTTGGCCATGAACGGGAAGGTGCCGGCCTTGTAGGCCACGCCTTCGGCCTTGAGCGCCTGCTCGGTCTTGCCGACCCAAGCGATTTCCGGCGAGGTGTAGATCACCCACGGGATGGTGTTGAAGTTGACGTGGCCGTGCTGGCCGGCGATGCGCTCGGCAACCGCGACGCCCTCTTCTTCCGCTTTGTGCGCCAGCATCGGGCCGCGCACGACGTCGCCCACCGCCCACACGTTCGGCAGGTTGGTGCGGCACTCGTCGTCCACGACGACGAAGCCGCGGTCATCCAGCTTCAGGCCAACCGATTCGATGTTCAGGCCGTTGGTGTTCGGCACGCGGCCGATCGACACGATCAGCTTGTCGAAGGTGGCCTTCTGCGCTTCGCCCTTGGCGTCGGCGTATTCCACGGTGACGTTGTTCTCGCCCTTGGTGATCGCACCGATCTTGCAGCCCAGGTTGATCGACAGGCCCTGCTTGGTGAACAGCTTCTGCGCTTCCTTGGCGATCTGCTCGTCCACCGCACCCAGGAAGGTCGGCAGGCCTTCCAGCACCGTGACCTTGGCGCCCAGGCGACGCCACACGCTGCCCATCTCCAGGCCGATCACGCCGGCGCCGATCACGCCCAGGTTGGCGGGCACGGCGTCGATCGCCAGCGCGCCGGTGTTCGACAGGATCAGCTTCTCGTCAAACGCCGCGCCCGGCAGTTCGCGCGCGTTCGAGCCGGTGGCGACGACCACGTGCTTGGCTTGCAGGGTGTCGGTGGTCTGGCCCGACACGTTGATGGTGTAGCCGCCCTCGCCCGCGCCGGCAAAGCTGCCGCGGCCGTGGAAGAAGCTGACCTTGTTCTTCTTGAACAGGTACAGGATGCCGTCGTTGTTTGCCTTGACCACGCCGTCCTTGCGCTTGAGGAGCTGGCCCAGGTTCAGGGACAGGCCCGACACTTCGATGCCGTGCTCCTTGAAGCCGTGGCCGGCGTGCTCGTAGTGTTCGGACGACTGCAGCAGTGCCTTGGACGGGATGCAGCCGACGTTGGTGCAGGTGCCGCCCGGGGCCGGGCCGCCCTTGGCGTTGTTCCAGTCGTCGATGCAGGCGGTGTTAAAGCCCAGCTGCGCCGCGCGGATTGCGGCGATGTAGCCGCCCGGGCCGCCGCCGATCACGACGACGTCAAATTGTTTTGCGTTGCTCATTCTTGTTTCCTTAGTTTGCGTTCAGCGCTGCTAACCGCGCCACCTGCGCTAGCACGTCATCCCCGCGAAGGCGGGGATCCATGCTGAGCATGCGGCATCGCTGCCGCCAACGGCTTCGCTACGCGTTCTATGGGTCCCCGCCTTCGCGGGGACGACGGGTTCGCGCGAACCCGTCGGTCTTATTCTTCCGGGACGAAAATCCACATCAGGATGTAGATCAGGAACCCAAAGCCGAAGGTGAGCGTGAACAGCACGAACACCAGCCGCCACACCCACGACTCCACGCCCGAGGCCACCGCCAGGCCGCCGCACACGCCGCCTAGCCAGCGGTCGGTGCGCGAGCGGCGCAGGCTGTTGATCTCGCCGGACAGGGTGCCGTCGCCCTTGTTCAGGTTGACGGTGGAGCTGGCCAGCACCCTGGCCTTGGCCTGCTCGAATTCCGCGTCCGACAGCGCGCCGGCCTGGTGCAGTTCGTGCAAACGTTTGATTTCATCGGAGATCATCAGTCGATCCTCAACAAGTCACAGTCAGCACGCGCCGCGCGGCAGGCCAGCGCGCATTCCCGATTACAGGTCCAGCAGCAGGCGGGCCGGATCTTCCAGCGCTTCCTTCATCGCCACCAGGCCCAGCACGGCTTCGCGGCCGTCGATGATGCGGTGGTCGTACGACATGGCCAGGTAGTTCATCGGGCGGATCACGATCTCGCCGTTCTCGACCACGGCGCGGTCCTTGGTGGCGTGGATGCCCAGGATCGCCGACTGCGGCGGGTTGATGATCGGGGTCGACAGCATCGAACCGAACACGCCGCCGTTCGAGATCGAGAACGTACCGCCGGTCAGGTCTTCCAGCGTCAGCTTGCCGTCCTTGGCTTTCTGGCCGAATTCACCGATCTTCTTCTCGATCTCGGCGATCGACAGCTGGTCGGCGTCACGCAGGATCGGCACCACCAGGCCACGCGGCGAACCGACGGCGATACCGATGTCGAAGTAGCCGTGGTAGATGATGTCGTTGCCATCGACCGAGGCGTTCAGGATCGGGTACTTCTTCAGCGCGGCGACAGCGGCCTTGACGAAGAACGACATGAAGCCGAGCTTGACGCCATGCTCCTTCTCGAACTTGTCCTTGTACTTGTTACGCAGATCCATGACCGGCTTCATGTTCACTTCGTTGAAAGTGGTCAGGATGGCGTTGGTCGATTGCGACTGCAGCAGGCGCTCGGCGATACGGGCGCGCAGGCGGCTCATCGGCACGCGCTCTTCCGGACGGTCGCCCAGGTTCACACTTGGGGCGGCCACTTGCTGCAGGGCCGGTTTGGCGGCTTGCGGTGCCAGCGGAGCCGGTGCGGCCGGCTTGGCGGCCACGGCGGCCAGGGCGTCGCCCTTGGTCACGCGGCCATCGCGGCCGGTGCCGGCCACTTGCGCTGCGCTCATCGCGTTGTCAGCCAGGATCTTGGCGGCGGCCGGCATGGCCACGCCGGCTTTCGAACCGCCGGTTTCGGCGGCGGCCGGGGCAGCTGCTGCCGGGGCTGCCGCGACCGGGGCGGCCGACACTTGCAGCGGGCTGGTCTGGGCCGAGGCTTCGGTGTCGATGATGGCGATCACTTCGCCCGACACGACGGTCGAGCCGTCGCCCTTGATGATCTGGGTGATCACGCCGGCGCCAGGCGCGGGAAGCTCGAGGACCACCTTGTCGGTTTCGATGTCGATCAGGTTTTCATCGCGCGAGACGGCCTCGCCGGTTTTCTTGTGCCAGGACAGCAGGGTCGCTTCAGCAACCGATTCCGACAGTTGGGGGACCTTGACTTCGATTTGTGCCATTTAAAAACTCCGTAAATTATTCTGTGCGCACGTCGCGCTGTTCAGTGTGCAGGCGCCGCGCGGGTAGCGCGGCGCTCTCGTGGCCTTACTTGGTCAGCACGAAACCCTTGATCTTCGCGAACGCGGTTTCCAGCAGTTCCTTCTGCTGCGCGACGTGCTTGTCGCTGTAGCCGACGGCCGGTGCAGCCGACGCCGGACGGCCGGCATACGACAGGCGCTGGCCCGACTCCATGTTCTCGAAGATGTTGTGCTGGATCTGGAACCACGGACCCTGGTTCTGCGGCTCGTCCTGTGCCCACACCACCTCGGTCGCGTTCGGGAACTTCTTCAGTTCGGCGGCAAACGACTTGTGCGGGAACGGGTACATCTGCTCGACACGGATGATGGCCACGTCGGTGGCGCCGCGGGTCTTGCGGGTGTTGACCAGGTCGTAGTAGACCTTGCCCGAGCAGGCGATCACGCGCTTGACCTTGCCCGCTTCGATCTTCTCGTCCACTTCGCCGATCACGGTCTGGAACGCGCCCTTGGCCAGGTCGGTCAGCGGCGAGCCGGCGTCCTTGTTACGCAGCAGCGATTTCGGCGTGAAGATCACCAGCGGTTTGCGGAACTGGCGCACCATCTGGCGGCGCAGCAGGTGGAAGATCTGCGCGGCGGTGGTCGGCTGCACCACTTGCATGTTGTTGTCGGCGCACAGCTGCAGGAAGCGCTCGATGCGGGCCGACGAGTGCTCCGGACCCTGGCCTTCGTAGCCGTGCGGGAGCATCATCACCAGGCCCGACGCGCGGCCCCACTTCACTTCGCCCGAGGCGATGAACTGGTCGATGACCACTTGCGCGCCGTTGGCGAAGTCGCCGAACTGGGCTTCCCAGATGGTCAGGGTGTTCGGCTCGGCGGTCGAGTAGCCGTATTCGAAGCCCAGCACCGCTTCTTCCGACAGCACGGAGTCGATGACGGTGAACGGCGCCTGGCTGTCCGACACGTTCTGCAGCGGCACGTAGGTGCCGGCATCCCACTTCTCGCGGTTCTGGTCGTGCAGCACGGCGTGGCGGTGCACGAAGGTGCCGCGGCCGGCGTCCTGGCCCGACAAGCGGATCGGGTAGCCCGACGCCAGCAGGGTGGCGTACGCCAGGTGCTCGCCCATGCCCCAGTCCAGGTTCATTTCGCCGCGGCCCATGGTGGCGCGGTCGGCCAGCACTTTTTCGACCAGCGAGTGCAGCTTGAAGCCTTCCGGCACGGTGGTGATCTTCTGCGCCAGGCGCTTCAGTTCGGTCTGCGGCACGGCGGTGTCGGCAGCGTCGGTCCACTTCTTGCCCAGGAACGGCGCCCAATCGACGGCGTACTTGTTCTTGAAGTCGGTCAGCACCGGATCCACCGTGTGCTTGCCGGCGTCCATCGCGGCGCGGTAGCCGGCGACCATCTGGTCGGCGATGTCGGCGGCCATGGTGCCTTGCGTTGCCAGCTTGTCGGCGTACAGCTTGCGGGTGCCCGGGTGCTTGCCGATTTTCTTGTACATCAGCGGCTGGGTCAGGGCCGGGGTGTCCTGCTCGTTGTGGCCCAGCTTGCGGTAGCAGACGATGTCCACCACCACGTCCTTGCCGAATTCGGTACGGTAGTCCATCGCGATTTGCGAGGCCAGCACCACGGCTTCCGGATCGTCGGCGTTCACGTGGAACACCGGCGCTTCGATCATCTTGACCACGTCGGTGCAGTACACGGTCGAGCGGGTGTCGCGCGGGTCGGAGGTGGTGAAGCCGATCTGGTTGTTGATCACCAGGTGGACCGTGCCGCCAGTGCCGTAGCCGCGGGTCTGGGCCAGGTTCAGGGTCTCCATGACCACGCCCTGGCCGGCGAATGCGGCGTCGCCGTGCACCAGGATCGGCAGCACTTGCTTGCCTTCCGGGTCGCCGCGGCGGTCCATGCGCGCCTTGACCGAGCCTTCCACCACCGGGTTGACGATCTCCAGGTGCGACGGGTTGAACGCCAGCGACAGGTGCACCGGGCCGCCGGTGGTCGAGATGTCGCTCGAGAAGCCCTGGTGGTATTTCACGTCGCCCGACGGCAGGTCGTCGGCGTGCTTGCCTTCGAATTCTTCGAACAGGTCGGCCGGCGACTTGCCCAGGGTGTTGACCAGCACGTTCAGGCGGCCGCGGTGGGCCATGCCGATCACGATCTCCTGGATGCCTTTCTCACCGGCGCGCTGGATCACTTCGTCCATCGACGCGATGAACGATTCGCCGCCTTCCAGCGAGAAGCGCTTGGCGCCGACGTAGCGGGTGTGCAGGTAGCGCTCCAGGCCTTCGGCCGCGGTCAGGCGCTCGAGGATGTGCTTTTTCTTTTCGGCGGTGAAGGTCGGGGTCGAGCGGATCGACTCGAGCTTCTCTTGCAGCCAGCGCTTTTCGGTCGGGTCGGTCACGAACATGAACTCGGCACCGATCGAGCGGCAGTAGGTGTCACGCAGCATGTTCAGCAGGTCGCGCAGGGACGCGTTCTCCACGCCGAAGTAGGTATTGCTGATGTTGAACACCGTGTCGAGGTCGGCTTCGGTGAAGCCGTAGAACGACGGGTCGAGTTCGGGGAGGGCCGGACGCTCGGTGCGCTGCAGCGGGTCCAGGTTGGCCCAGCGCAGGCCCAGGTTGCGGTAGGCGGCGATCAGCTGGGTGACGGCGACGCTCTTGCGTGCCAGTTCCGGGTCGGCGCCGGCGGTAACGGTGCGGATCGGGCCGTGCTTGGCGCGTTCTGCGAAGGAGGCAATCACGGAGGAGTGCACGACGTCGGGCTTGCTGCTGCCATCGACGGCCGGCACGTGCTGCATGGCGTCGAAATAGGAGCGCCAATTGTCCGGGACGGAGCCTGGGTTGTTCAGGTAGGCTTCGTACAACTCTTCCACGTAAGGCGCGTTACCGCCAAACAGGTAGGAGTTGCCTTCATATTGCTTCATCATTCTTGCTCACCTTTCTTCGCGTTTCGCGATTGTGGCGGGTTAATCTAACCTTCCGCGACACGGCCTGACCGGTTAGCGGATCGCACTTACTAGACATCAAGTTGTGGGGAAGGACTAAAAGCGACAGAATTCGTTGCTTGGGAAAGCCGCTCAGAATAGCACGCAACATTGTAACGCAACATCCCGACCAGCGGAAAAACGGCAATCTTTTGGCGGTTTTGCTACGCGGCCGTATTTTGTTCGGATCGCCAGATTGCCGTAACGGCAACTACCCGAGGGCAAGCGTTGCCATTACACTCAGGGTTTTGACGCCCCGGATACCATATCTTGCGCATTTCGATCGGCCACCGGCTGTTTGCCTCCGTCCTGCTCGCGATCCTTGCGGTCGCGGTGGCCGGCATTGCCCTGATGCGGCATAACGTGATGCGCAGCTTCTCCGAGTACGCGGTCAATATCGAACTGGACCGGCTGGAGGAATTGTCGCACGACCTGGGCGCGCGCCGTGGGAGCCGGGGCGGCTGGGACTTCGTTCCGCGCGACCCAGGTGCCCGGCGGCGCTGGATCGGCGACCAACTGCGGCGCCTCGAGCTGGGCCGCTACCAGCCGGCACAGCCCCGGCCGGTGCAGATGCCCGCGCCACCGCCGGCGCCGGCGGCGCTTGCCATCGCCGGCGCGGCGCCTGCGGTCCTGCCACCCTTGCCACCTCCCCCGGCGCCACCGGCACCACCGGCGCCGCCCGCACCCCATGCGCCGCCGGCCGACGTGGACCAGCTCGGCCTGCCCGATCGCGTCACGCTGCTCGACGCATCCGGCGCCTACCTGGCCGGCCGGGTGCCGGGGGCGGAGCCGGCGGCCCAGCGCCCGGTGCTGGCCGACGGCAGGACGGTCGGTTACCTGCGCGTGGCGCGCGTGCTGCGCCCGGGCGACGCGCTGGCCGCCGCCTTCCTCGACCAATTGCGTTCGAGCCTGGTCGCGATCGCCGCGGCCAGCGTCGCGCTCTCCGCGCTGGCCGCCGTGCTGCTCGCGGCGCACTTTCGCAAGCCGATCCGGCGCCTGGCGGCCGGCGCACAGCAGCTGGCCGAGGGCCGCTTCGACACGCGCCTGGCGGCCGACCGCAGCGACGAACTGGGCGAACTGGCGCACAGCTTCAACCAGCTCGCGCAGCGGCTGGAAGCGATGGAGGCTTCGCGCCGGCAGTGGGTGGCTGACACCTCGCACGAACTGCGCACGCCGCTGGCGGTCCTGCGCGCCCAGCTCGAGGCGATCGAGGACGGGGTGCGCGTGGCCGATGCGCAGACCGTGGCCGCGATGCTGCGCCAGGTGCTGGCCCTGAACAAGCTGATCGACCAGCTGTACGCGCTGGCACGCGCCGACGTCGGCGCCCTCGACGTGCAGCGCCAGCCGCTCGACCTGTGGGCGCTGGCCTGCGACAGCGCCGAAGCGTTCCGCGCGCGGCTGGAAGCGGCCGGGCTGGCCCTCGCCATCGGCCCGGCGCCCGGCTCCGCGTTGGTATCGGGTGACCCCGACCGGCTGCGCCAGGTCTTCGGCAATTTGCTGGAAAACGCGCTGCGCTACACCGCAAGCGGCGGGCGGGTGCAGCTCAACGCGCGGCGCGCTGACGGCAAACTGGTGATCACCATCGAAGACACTGCGCCCGGCGTGCCGGACGAAGCGCTGGCGCGGCTGGGCGAGCGCTTCTACCGCGTGGACGCTTCGCGCAGCCGCGCGCAAGGCGGCGCGGGCCTGGGCCTGGCGCTGTGCCAGCGCATCCTGCAGGCGCATGGCGCCACCCTCGCCTTCGATCATTCGCCGCTGGGCGGCCTGCGCGCCACCCTCGGCTTTTCGCTGGAGGGCGCATGAAGCAGGAGCTGTTCATCGTCGAGGACGAGCCGGAGCTGGCGGCGCTGGTGGCCGATTACGCGCGCGCGGCCGGATTTGCGCCGATGGTGTTTGATGATGGCGCGGCGGCGCTGGACGCCTTGCGCAGCGCCGCACCTGCGCTGGTCGTGCTCGACCTGATGCTGCCCGGGCTGGACGGGCTGTCGCTGTGCCGCTCGCTGCGCGAATTTTCCGACGTGCCGGTGGTGATGGTGACCGCGCGGGTCGAGGAGATCGACCGCCTGCTGGGCCTGGAGGCCGGGGCGGACGACTACTTGTGCAAGCCCTTCAGCCCGCGCGAGCTCATGGCCCGCATCAAGGCCATCCTGCGCCGTTGCGGCGGCGCGCCCGGCCAGCGCGCCGTCGAAATCGACGAGGCATCGCGCCGCATTGCCATCCACGGCAAAGCGCTCGACCTGACGCCCAGCGAATATGCGCTGCTGGCCGTGCTGGCGCGCCGGCCTGGCCAGGTGTTCTCGCGCGCGCAGTTGCTCGACCTGGCCTTTGGCGACAGCATGGACGTGACCGACCGCGCCATCGACAGCCACGTCAAGAACCTGCGCCGCAAGATCGATGCGGCAGCGCCGGGCCTGGAGCCGATCCATTCGATCTACGGGCTGGGCTACCGCTTCGATCTGTAGCGGCCTTCATTTTTTCTCCACATTTGGGCGGCAAGATGCTTTTCAACGGCGCCCCGCGCCCAGTCCCAGAGGAGAAAAGCATGAAGAAGACCGCATCCGTCGTTTTGTTCGCCCTGTTGTGCGCCGCGGCTGGCGCCAGCTCGGCCACCGTCCATGTGGAATGCAAGCAGGCGCACGGCAAGTGCGTGCCGCCGGCCCCGCCGGTACCCCCTGCTCCGCCGGCCCCGCCGGTCCCGCCGCCACCGCCCGGGGGCTTTGCGTTTGCACCGCCCCCGATGCCAGGGATGCCGCCGGTGCCGGCCATCCCGGCGCCCCCGCCCCCGCCACCGGTGCCCGACGTGCCGGCCGGTGCCCACGCCGCCTGCGCCGGCAAGGCCGAGGGAAGCGATGTCACCTACAACATCAAGAAGGGCGAGTACATGCGCGGCGTGTGCGAAAAGGAGGATGGGAAAATGGTGTTCCAGCTGCGGATGTACCACATGGATTGAGCCCCTCACGAACCTCGGCACGTCGTCCCCGCGAAGGCGGGGACCCATGCACAGTATCCGTAGTCCGCGCGGTGGGCCGGCACACTCAGCATGGGTCCCCGCCTGCGCGGGAACGACGGACGGGGGGCGGCAAGTGATCGACATCCGCATCTAGATCATTTATTCTAGCCCCATGCCGAAATCCCCTGCTCCACCCAAGCCGACCCCATCCGAACTGGAAATGCTGCGCCTGCTGTGGCAGCTCGGCCCGTCCACCGCGCGCCAGGTGCACGAAGCGGCCCTGGCCGCCCGTCCGGACATGCCCTATGCGAACGTGCTGCGCCTGCTGCAGGTGATGCACACCAAGGGCCTGCTGGCGCGCGACGAGAGCCAGCGCGCGCACGTGTACGCGCCCGCGCAGCCGCAGGAATCGATGCAGACCAGCCTGGTCAAGGAACTGATCAACAAGGCGTTTTCCGGCTCCGGCAAGGAGCTGGTGCTGGCCGCCCTGCGCGGGCACGTGAGCCAGAAGGAGCGCGACGAGATCCAGGCGATCCTCAACGGCGACAAGCACCAATGACACCGCCCGTCGAACCCGAACTGGAAGACTGCTGTCGCAGCGGCTGCTGCCCGTGCGTGTTCGACCTGTACGCCGAAGCGCTCGAACGCTACGAAACCTGGTGCGCGGCCCAGGCGGGCAAGCCAAGCTCAGTACAGGCTGCCGACACCGAGCAGGAACACGTCTGAATCGCGGTGGTAATCGGTGATCACGCGGCTCCAGCTTAGCTGCGCGCGCCAGGTCGGGCTCAGGCGCCAGCGCATGCCGATCGAGGCGATCGGCGCGAAGTGCGTCTTCGGTTCCTCGCGCACGCTGTCGCGGTTCAGCTGGTCGCGCATCACGTAGCCGCCCATTCCCAGCTCCAGCACCGTGCGCTCGGTGAATGGCCGCAGCAGCCACAATTGGCTCGATACGCCCTTGCGCTCGGCCACGCCAACGCGGCCCTCGCTCATGGCAATCACGCTCCACTCCATGTTCGGCGTGAGCGTGTGGCGGTATTCGATGCCGCCGCCGGTCGCTTTTTCCGACTTGAAGCTGTTCACGATCGAGCGCCCGGCCAGCACCATGATGAGGTCCTCGCCGCCGTCAGCGTTCTCGGCTTTCACCTCGTGCGGCAAGTTGCGCAGCTCGTAGCCCAGGCCAACCATCAGCAGCGTGCTGTCATGCTCCCTGCGGCCGTGAATGCGCGACAGGCGCGCCTCGGCATAGGTGCGCTGGTCGCCCAGGTGGTATTTGGCGCTGAAGTTGGCCTGTATGCCCCAGCCATGCTCGTTGCGGTAGTCGGCCAGCGCGCCGCTGCCGGTGGTGGTGTCGAAGTAGTAGTACGGCCCGGCCCCGACCGCGAACGAGAAGCCGCGCTCGGGCACCGCCGTGTGCAGCCACAGCTGCGGCGTCAGGCCGTCGCGGTGGTGCAGCCGCGGGTGGCCTTCGTTGGTGTATTCCAGGCTCGCCGCGGTGTACTTCCCGAGCCGCTGCGTGTAGCCCAGGTTGACCGCGAACGACTGCTCGCCGCTGCGATCGACCTGCATGCCGCCAGCCAGCAGCGAGGCGTCCTGCGCTGCCGCGAAACAGGAGACCAGGAACAAGGATATGGCCGGGAAAATGCGTCGCATGTGATGCCTCGGAAAAATGACTTTTTGACATCATGCCGCTTTTCGCGCAGAAGAGTCGCACGCGACACTTCCCAGCCGTACGGTGTGCAGCCTCGCCTCTCCTGAATGCTACTTTTTTAGGCAGCGCTGCGGTAAGGCGCTAATGGAGAGTCATTGTTCAAGAAGAGGAGGTTGTAATGAAAAAAGTTCTGTCTATCCTGGCACTGGCAACCACGGCCGCTTTTGCCGCGGGAGGGGCGCAGGCACAGACCACCTTTCGAGCCGTTGAAGCGGGTCCGCTGGAAAGCCCGCCCAACGCCTCGCCGGGCTGGGGCCTGACCCAGATCGACATTGCGGGAACGAAGATGTTCGTCGATGCTCGGTTCCGCGACTTGCTCGGCGCAACGACCGAGGCCCACGTTCACTGCTGCACGAGCACCGCCTTTACCGGCAACGCTCCGATCGCAGTGCCGTTCACGAGCTTCCCGACCGGTGTACACGCAAGCCAGTACACCAACGGACTGGACCTGGCGCTGGACACCTCGTTCGACTCCGGGTTCCTGTCATCCAACGGCGGCACGGCATCGTCCGCCATGTCCGCACTGATGACGGGTATCAAGGCCAACGAAGCGTACGTGAACATTCACACCAGCGACAAACCGGCTGGCGAGATCCGGGGCTGGCTGGTGGCCGCGCCGATTCCTGAACCGGCGTCGTGGGCAATGTTGGGGATCGGTCTTGCCGGGCTGGGGTTCATGGCACGGCGCCGTGTCGGTTAACCAGGAGGGTTAAGCAGCAACTTCGCGCAACGAGAGCAGCCTGGCCCAGGCCGGGACGGCTGCTTGCCAGAATCCGGCGAGCGAATCGACGGGCTCGAGCGACAGATCGAGGAAGCGGGCAGCATCCTGCAGGGCGGCGACGGCGGCCGGTTCGTCGTCCGGCGCGATGGCCAGTGCCCCGGTCTGTTTGGAGAGCTTCTCGCCGGCTGCGTTGCGCACGACCGGCACGTGCAGGTAGCGCGGGGTCGGTACGCCGAGCAGGCGTTGCAGGTAGATCTGGCGCGGGGTCGAATCGATCAGGTCCGCCCCGCGCACCACGTCGGTGACGCCCTGCTCGGCATCGTCGACCACCACCGCCAGCTGGTAGGCCCAGTAACCGTCGGCCCGCTTCAGGACGAAGTCGCCGGACTCAAGGGCAAGCCGCTGGCGGATGGGGCCGGCGAAGCGGTCGGTAAATTCGACCAGGTCCGCACCCGGTTCGGGCACGCGCAGGCGCAAACTGCGCGTGGTCCGGCCGGGCGCGAGGCCGTTCCGGCAGGTGCCCGGGTAGATCGCGGCGCCGTCCGGACCGAATCCCAGCCTTGAATCGGCAATCTCGCGGCGGTTGCAGCCGCAGGCGTAGGCGTTGGCGGCGAGCTGGTCGAACGCGGCCTGGTACAGGTGCTTGCGGCGGCTTTGCCACACTACGTCGCGGTCCGATTGCATGCCCAGGCGCTGCAGCAAGTCCAGGATGCCTTCGGCGGCGCCGGGCACGCTGCGGCCTTCGTCGATGTCTTCGATGCGGATCAGCCAGGTGCCGTTGTGGACGCGCGCGTCCAGGTAGCTGGCGACGGCGGCCACCAGCGAGCCGGCGTGCAGCGGACCGGTGGGGGATGGCGCGAAACGGCCGACGTAGGGGGTGTTCACGTGTGATGCCTGGGTGGTGTCCAAGCCTCACATTATGACACGCGCATTAGGACGGCCTTAAGCGCCCCTCTCCCAGAGCAAGACACTTTCGCCGTCATAGGCGCCGACCAGGATCATCTTCGTCAGGGCGAGCAGGCTATCGACCGACTCCACCTGACGAGTCTGATCCGTCACGAAGGCGAGGAAATGCCAGCTCAACATTGAAAACCGCAGCGCTTTGGCAATCTTTTTTTCCCGGAGATCGTCATAGGCCAAGTAGAGTTGCCCGCCGAGACGTTTATATGCCAAGTGCTCACGCTGGATCTCATCTTCTTGCATCATCGGCTCGTGCACCCACAATACAGGGCGCTCGTAGCCATCAAGCCGTTTCGCGAGCAGCCGCGCGATCGCCTCGAAGGGCGGTGTCACCTCTTGCACCATGCCATCCGGAACCTCGACCAGCGGCCCGGCTGGCAAGATACCCGCGTGGTTGAACTGGCGGATGCGCTGCGTGGGCACCCCTGGCGGCAACAGGCCAAAGAAATGGCCTTTGCCAAGTGTCAGGACACTTGCATCCTTGCTCGGTACGCCTGCATCGTCCAGCACATGCATGAAATACGATACCGTCGAGGTCCCGCTCAGGTGGTGTAGTTCAATTTGTTGGTTCATTTCGACCTCACCGTCCCATTCGGAAAAATTCGACAACGGATGCCTCGCCCCCGATCAGTGTAGTCCCAATGCGGCCCCTCAGGCGGGTCATGCTTCAGATCCGGGTGCAAGCTTTGATGCGGATTGGCCGGGTTCGTGTATCCGCCAGACGGACCGCCTTGGGGCTGCCCGCCCCGCCACACCCACGGCCTTCCATCTGGCCCAACAGGCGGGTTCGCCGGATTGTTCCAGTCAATCGCAGGCAACTCGGCCAGGGTGGGCAGCATGGGGCGAATAGTCTCAGCGTTTCGCGTCGGCCTTCGATTCGAACTCCTTGACGAGCTTGGTAACCTGCCCCGCCAGCTCGTTGGGCACCGCGAACGAGAGCTGGTAATGCAGGATCTCGAAGCCTTTGGCCGTCTTGCGGATCACCCCGCTTGCCATGCACGGCCCCATGTTGGGCGTGTCGAGGATCTCGTCGAACCAGATGTACTTTCCGTCGGACGATGCGTACACGTTGCGCCGCACCGCCTTGAACGACCAGGCCGATCCGCGCTTGAAGAACTTGTCCGCCCATGCCTTGAACTCGTCCCTGTGCCACAGTTCGTGCTTGTCCGTGCCGATGTACACCCCGTCCGGGGCGATCTTGTCGAAGTAGGCCATGCGCGCATGCGCGGCGTCGTCGTGCCACTCGTCCATGAAGACGTTGACGACGCGCGTGAGCCCGGCATCGGCCTGCTGCGCGTGCGCACCAAGGCTGGCGGCCAGCAGAAGGAAAGCTGCGATCAGGCGCTTCATTTGAACCTCCCGCTGTCCACGTCTTTCAGGAATTTGACCAGCCCGTCGAAATACACCTTCTGGTCGTCATACATGTCCATGTGGCCGCCGTTGGTCAGCAGGAAGCGCCCGTGCTTGACCTTCTCCGACACCATCTTCATGTGCCTGGGGTCCATGGTGTCGTACTTGCCGGCGATGACCAGGGTCGGCACCGTGATCTTCGGCAGGTCGGCCACGCGGTCCCAGTGCTCCAGCTTGGAGTTGTGCGAGCCCATCTCGCTCGGGCCCTGCATCGGCACGTAGATCCTCTTGTTGATCTTGGCGAACGCGCGCAAGGCCGGGTCGGGCCACTGGGCGCTCGGCATGCGCAGGATGTGCGCCTCGTAGTACGGCACCAGGAGCTCCTCGTAGCGCGGGTCGTCGTACTTGCCTTCCTTTTCCATCTGCAGGATCTGGGCCAGTACCTTCTGGTCCATCTGCGGCATCAGCACCTTGTCGGCGTACTCGTTGTAGGCGGGGATGCTCATCATCATGTTCGAGATGATGAGGCCCTTGAGCTTGTCGCCATGCTGGAGCGCATATTCCGCGGCCAGGATGCCGCCCCAGGAATGGCCCAGCAGGTAAAAATTGTTCTTGTCCAGGCCCAGCGCCTTGCGCACCTGCTCGACTTCATCGACGAAGCGCGGAATCTCCCACAGCGAAGGCTCGTCCGGCTGGTCGCTGTAGGCCGAGCCGAGCTGGTCGTAGTAGTAGTACTCGACGCTCGCACCGGGAAAATAGCTGTCGGCCGCTTCAAAATACTCGTGGGTGGCGCCCGGGCCGCCGTGCAGGAGCAGCACCTTGATGGTCGGGTTGCTGCCAACGCGCTTGGTCCAGACCTTGAACGTGCCCTTCGGCGTGGTGATCGGGATCATGCGCACGCCGCCGGCCAGCACGTCGGTGCGGCCGGCATTGTCGAAATAAGCATTGGCCTTGGTGCCGGCGCCGGCGCACGCCATCGGGCTGGCGGCGGCCATCAGCAACGCGGCCAGGAGTGCTGCGAGCTTCCTCATGTTGTCTTGTCTCCGGTAATTTTTAGAGTTCTGGTCCGGCGGTGCCGGCGAACCATTGTATCTGTAACAGATGAGCAAATGTACAACGTGGAAACTACGCACCGGAAGGTGTAGAGTGGTAGCGCAAACACTTTTCAAACAGACAAATGAAAGCCGCCGCCGTTGCCCTGTTGGTCGCCGCGCTGCTGCCCGGAGCCCGGGCCGCTGAACCGGCGGTTCCCGCCGCCCCGCCGCCGCTGTTCCTGTTCCCGCTGTACTCGCTGCCGACGGGCTTGCCCCCGGCGCTGCTGCCCGATAGCGTGGTGGAACGCGCCGTGCAGCAGGCGCTTGCCGAGACCCCGCCCGCCGAACGGGGCCAGGTGCTGGCGCGAGCCAATGTGGACGCCTTCGAGCGTGCCTTCGACAACGCGCGCATGCCGGGTTGCCTGAAGCCGGACGGCCTGAAATGGCAGCCGCCGATGCTCGGCCCATTCACCGTGCATGGCCTACGCGCGGCGTTCCCGTTCGTGATCGTGGCGAAGTGGCGCGGCAAGTGCACCTGACATGCGAACGCTCATTGCCGCCGGCCTGGTCGTCACGCTGACTGCAACGGCAGCGCGCGCCCAGGCGCCTGGCGCCACGCCCGCACCGGCGCCGGCACCGCTGCGCGCCAAGCTGACGGACGAGACGATCCGGCAAGCGGTTCAGCAGACGCTGGCCGAGGACAAGAAGGGCCAGCAGCTCGCGCACGAAGGCGCGTACGGCGGCCAAAAGGTCGAGAACTTCTCGCGCCAGTTTTCGGAATCAAAAATCCCCGACTGCCTGCACGCCGATGCGCTGAAATTCCAGCCCACATTCTTCGGCGGCTTGCTGGCGATCCCGTTCTGGGTGGCGGCGGCGGTCCGCGGCAAGTGCCGCTAAGCCGGCGTGGCGCTCGCCTCAAAGGCGCGAATCATGGATAATTGCTCACCATGAACGATACGACCAAACCCACCCTGCCCGACCGCCTGTCCATCGACCCGAAGAGCCCGCACCATGTGGCGGCCGTCTTCCAGCACGACATTGGCATCCGTTTCAACGACAAGGAACGCCACGACGTCGAGGAATATTGCATCAGCGAAGGCTGGATCAAAGTCGCCGCCGGCAAGGTGCTCGACCGCAAGGGCAAGCCGATGCTCCTCAAGCTCAAAGGCAAGGTCGAGCCGTTTTACCGCTGACCTTGGGACCGAGGCCCGCGCCATCCTCTCCAACCAGTAGCGCAATCTGCAGCATTGCGCTTTCGCAGCACGAAGGCGTCCTTTCGGGCGCCTGCCGGCTCCAGACCCAGCTCCTCCATCGTCTCAGGCGAGAAGTCGGCGGGGCCAGCTCCGAATACCAGCAGCTCTTCGTAAGGATGTGAAGAGCTCGAGCACCCGTGGTGCTCGTCAATATCGTACAAAACTTGTGCGCGGGTGGCCGTCCTGTCGCCTGCCCGTGGGGGGTAAAACGACGTGATGTCCGGCTCCCCGAGCAGGCTGCGAGCGCGCTCAACGGCAGGGTCATTCGCACGGCTGGAAAGAACCCAGACAGGCATTTCCCGCGCAACGCTCTCGATGCGTTGCCCAAATTCCGGGTCAAGTATCAGTGCAACGCTCTTCATGACCTGCTCCGATCTAATGGACTTCGCCCGCGGGGGTACGCGCACAACTGCACAGCAGGACCACGCCGGTAATTGGTCCAGTTATGGCCATGTGGAACGCCAGATCCATGGCTGTGGTTCCAGTCGATATCATACTCGGGACGTCCATTGGTTCCATACCTGCGCTCTTGCCCATTGTCGGGGTTCTCGAGCCAGGAGTCGGGAGCGCTGACGACGGGCGTGCGAGACATGTTGGGCGCGATTGGCGATGGTTAAAGCACACCAGACAGTCGCAAAATGCCACTGTTCACCGAACCGTCGCAAGCTTTAGCGCAAGCCAATAAAAAAGCGAGCCGAAGCTCGCTTTTTTGTTGACGACGAGAAGCGATTAACGCTTGTCGATGGTCGGCACGTCGCGGCGTGCGGCGCCCACGTACAGCTGGCGCGGACGGCCGATCTTCTGCTCCGGATCGGCGATCATTTCGTTCCACTGGGCGATCCAGCCGATGGTACGGGCCATCGCGAAGATGCCGGTGAACAGCGAGACCGGGATGCCCAGGGCCGATTGCACGATGCCCGAGTAGAAGTCGACGTTCGGGTACAGCTTGCGCGACACGAAGTAGTCGTCTTCCAGCGCGATCTTTTCCAGTTCCATGGCCAGCTTGAACAGCGGGTCGTTCTGCAGGCCCAGCTCGTTCAGCACTTCGTGGCAGGTTTCGCGCATCAGCTTGGCGCGCGGGTCGAAGTTCTTGTACACGCGGTGACCGAAGCCCATCAGCTTCACGCCCGAGTTCTTGTCCTTGACCTTGGCGATGAACTCAGGGATCTTGTCCGGGGTGCCGATTTCTTTCAGCATGTTCAGGGCAGCTTCGTTCGCGCCGCCGTGTGCCGGGCCCCACAGGCAGGCGATGCCGGCAGCGATACAGGCGAACGGGTTGGCGCCCGACGAACCGGCCAGACGCACGGTCGAGGTCGATGCGTTTTGCTCGTGGTCGGCGTGCAGGATCAGGATGCGGTCCAGCGCGCGCACCAGCACGTCGTTGACCTTGTATTCTTCGCACGGGTTGCTGAACATCATGTGCATGAAGTTCGCGCTGTACGACAGGTCGTTGCGCGGGTACACGAACGGCTGGCCGACCGAGTACTTGTATGCCATTGCGACCAGGGTCGGCAGCTTGGCGATCAGGCGGATGGCCGAGATTTCGCGCTGGGCCGGGTCATTGATGTCCAGCGAGTCGTGGTAGAACGAGGCCAGGGCGCCGACGGTGCCGACCAGCACCGACATCGGGTGCGCGTCGCGACGGAAGCCGCGGAAGAAGAAATTCATCTGCTCGTGCACCATGGTATGGCGGGTCACGGTGCTGACGAATTTTTCCTTTTCCGCCTTGTTCGGCAGTTCGCCGTTCAGCAGCAGGTAGCAGGTTTCCAGGAAGTCGGCATTGACCGCCAGTTGCTCGATCGGGTAGCCGCGGTACAGCAGCTCGCCCTTGTCGCCATCGATGTAGGTGATGGCCGACTGGCACGATGCGGTCGACATGAAGCCCGGGTCATAGGTGAACTTGCCGGTCTGGCCGTACAGTTTGCGGATATCGACGACGTCCGGGCCGATCGTGCCCTTGTAGATTGGGAAGTCAACGGACTGGCTGCCGTCCGAGAACGACAACGTGGCTTTGGTTTCAGAAATGTTCATGGCGCTTCCTTGTTGGGAAATCTACAATTAAAAAAACGGGGTTTTCCTACGCTTGCCGCAGGCGCGCCAGCAAGGCACGCACATGGGGCTGGTCGACTTCGCCTTCGGGCTCGGCTCTCCCCAGGAGCAGGTCCAGCAGCGGATTGTCCGCCAGGTCCAGCAAGCGGGTCAGCGCATCGACCTCCTCGTCAGTCATGTCTTCCTCGTGCGCGTCGAGGAAGCGCGTGAGGATCAGGTCGTTCTCGAGCAGGCCCCGGCGGGCGCGCCAGCGCAGGCGCGCGCGATTGGCCGGATCCGATTGATGCGTTTTCACACTAGAGTCCGTTGTTGGGTCAACACTATACTCCGGCTGCCTGTTTGGGGCAGTACGGTATTTTTACTGTATTTGCTACTTGCTGCGGGCTAACGTGCTGCGCCCTGCGCAGCACTGCTGCTGCCGCTTGAACGCGTGGGCAGCAAGCTGCCCACCCTACCCTCTGCCGCGGCCGTCGTAGGGTGGGCGGGTCTCCCGCCCACGCGTCCAGCCAGCCGCAGCAAAACCGATCCGCTTAGATCGCGCGGCGCACCAGCATTTCCTTGATCTTGCCGATCGCCTTGTTCGGATTCAGGCCCTTCGGGCACACGTCCGTGCAGTTCATGATCGAGTGGCAGCGGAACAGGCGGTACGGGTCTTCCAGGTTGTCCAGGCGCTCGCTGGTCGCTTCGTCGCGGCTGTCGGCGATGAAGCGGTAGGCTTGCAGCAGGCCAGCCGGACCGACGAACTTGTCCGGGTTCCACCAGAACGACGGGCACGAGGTCGAGCAGCAGGCGCACAGGATGCACTCGTACAGGCCGTCGAGCTCTTCGCGCTCTTCCGGGGTCTGCAGGCGCTCTTTCTCCGGCGGGATCGAGTCGTTGATCAGGTACGGCTTGATCGAGTGGTACTGCTTGAAGAAGTTGGTCATATCCACGATCAGGTCGCGGATCACCGGCAGGCCCGGCAGCGGACGCAGCACGATCGGCTGGGTCAGCTCGTTCAGGTTGGTGGTGCAGGCCAGGCCGTTCTTGCCGTTGATGTTCATCGCGTCCGAACCGCACACGCCTTCGCGGCACGAGCGGCGCAGCGCCAGCGAGTCATCGACGTCGGACTTGATGCGCTGGAGCACGTCCAGCAGCATCTTGTCGGTGTCCTTGCATTCGACCGTAACGTCTTGCATGTAGGGCTTCGTATCCTTGTCCGGATCGTAGCGGTAAATCTTGAGTTGGACTGTGCGTGCCATGTTTTACCTATCTTGTGGCGGCCGGGATCGTGGCCCGGCCGCAAAACTATTTAGAAAGTACGTGCTTTCGGCTTGAAGGTCTCGACCGTCAGGGGCTGGGTGCGCACCGGCTTGTACTCGAGGCGGTTGCCCGACGAGAAGAACAGCGTGTGCTTCATCCAGTTTTCGTCGTCGCGGGTCGGGAAGTCGCTGTGCGCGTGGGCGCCGCGCGATTCCTTGCGTGCCGCTGCCGAGATCATGGTGGCCTTGGCCGTTTCGATCAGGTTCTCCACTTCCAGCGCTTCGACGCGGGCGGTGTTGAAGACCTTCGACTTGTCCTTGAACGAGATGTGCTTGACGCGCTCTTCGAGCTTGAGGATTTCCTTGGCGCCGGCGTCCAGCAGTTCCTGGGTACGGAACACGCCGCAGTACTTCTGCATCGAGGCACGGATGTCGTTGGCCACGCCCTGCACTTTTTCGCCACCGGTCGAGGTTTCGATGCGGTTCAGGCGGCTCAGGGCGAAGTCGGCAGCGTCCGCCGGCGCCGGCTTCTGCTCTTGCTGGTCCAGCTTCTGCGCGATGATGTGGTTGCCGGCGGCACGGCCGAACACCACCAGGTCGAGCAGCGAGTTGGTGCCCAGGCGGTTGGCGCCGTGCACCGACACGCACGAGCATTCGCCGATCGCGTACAGGCCGTTGACGATCTTCTCGCCACCTTTGCCGTCAGGCGTGACGACCTGGCCGTGGATGTTGGTCGGGATACCGCCCATCTGGTAGTGGATGGTCGGCACGACCGGGATCGGTTCCTTGGTCGCATCGACGTTGGCGAACTTGTGGCCGATTTCCAGGATCGACGGCAGGCGCTTGCGGATGGTGTCCGCGCCGATGTGGCGCAGGTCGAGCAGCACGTGGTCCTTGTTCGGGCCGCAGCCGCGGCCTTCCTTGATCTCCTGGTCCATCGAGCGCGACACGAAGTCGCGCGGCGCCAGGTCTTTCAGGGTCGGCGCGTAGCGCTCCATGAAGCGTTCGCCGTTGCTGTTGATCAGGATGCCGCCTTCGCCGCGCACGCCTTCGGTGATCAGGACGCCCGCGCCGGACACGCCGGTC
Source organism: Massilia agilis (assembly GCF_024756255.1). Classification (GTDB taxonomy): domain Bacteria; phylum Pseudomonadota; class Gammaproteobacteria; order Burkholderiales; family Burkholderiaceae_D; genus Telluria; species Telluria agilis. The sequence continues at coordinate 958,311 of NZ_JANUHB010000001.1, forward strand.
GGGTGGAACTGCCAGAACTCCATGTCCTGCAGCGGGATGCCGGCGCGCGCCGCCATGCCCATGCCGTCGCCGGTGTTGATGAAGGCGTTGGTCGAGGCCGCGAAGATGCGGCCGGCGCCGCCGGTGGCGAAGATGGTGGTCTTCGCTTCCAGCTGCATGACTTCGCCGGTTTCCATTTCCAGGGCCACCACGCCGAGCACGTCGCCGTCGGCGTCGCGGATCAGGTCCAGCGCCATCCATTCGACGAAGAAGTGGGTGCGGGCGCGCACGTTGCGCTGGTACAGGGTGTGCAGCAGGGCGTGGCCGGTACGGTCAGCCGCGGCGCAGGCGCGCTGCACCGGCTTTTCGCCGAAGTTGGCGGTGTGGCCGCCGAACGGGCGCTGGTAGATGGTGCCGTCCGGGTTGCGGTCGAATGGCATGCCGAAGTGTTCCAGCTCGTACACGACCTTCGGTGCTTCGCGGCACATGAACTCGATCGCGTCCTGGTCGCCCAGGTAGTCGCCACCCTTGACGGTGTCGAACATGTGCCAGTACCAGTCGTCCTCGCTCATGTTGCCCAGCGACGCACCGATGCCGCCCTGGGCCGCCACGGTGTGCGAACGGGTCGGGAACACTTTCGACAGCACCGCCACGTTCAGGCCGGCTTCTGCCAGCTGCAGCGATGCACGCATGCCGGAACCGCCGGCGCCAACGATAATTACGTCAAAGTGACGGGTAGGGATTGCAGATTTGATTGCTGCCACGATTAAACGCTCCACAGAATTTGAATCATCCAGACGGCATAGGCCACCAGGCATGCGATCGTGACGAGTTGCAGGAACAGGCGTACGCCAACCGGCTTGATGTAGTCCATCCAGATGTCACGCACACCAACCCAGGCGTGGTAGAACAGGCCCAGGAAGGTCACGGCCGAGAACAGCTTGAACCACTGGCGGGCAAACAGGGACGCCCAGCCTTCGTAGGAAAAATTCTGTGCAGTGAGGAAGGCGCCGAGCAGGACGACGGTGTAGACCACCATGAGGATCGCGGTCACGCGTTGCGCCAGCCAGTCCTTGACGCCGTAGTGCGCGCCGACGACCAGGCGCTTCGGTCCGATGTTATTCTTTGCCATTAAAACACTCCAAACAGTTTGAGGGCGACCAGCACGGTCAGCGCCAGGCTGATCACCAGCACCCAGCGTGCGGTGCGCTGCGAGGCGTCCTTGTCCAGGGCCATGTGGTTGTCCATGAACAGGTGGCGGATGCCGGCGGTAAAGTGGTGCAGGTAGGCCCAGGACAGGCCAAGGAGGATGATCTTCACGAAGACGTTATCGACGATGCCCGCGAAGTGGGCAAACGAAATCTCCGAGCGCAGGCTTTCCTGCAGCAGGTAGAGCAGGAACGGCAGCAGCAGGAACATCCCGGCGCCGCTGACGCGGTGCAGGATCGAAACCATGGCCGACGGCGGCATGCGATAGTTAGACGTAATGTCGGAAAAGTTGACATTACGGAATTCCGGCCGCTCCTTTTTGGGAACCTCTCTCACGGCTTCGGACATACAACACCTCCCTTAGACTGACAAATGTAAAGAACCCTTCATTGTTACCGATTTTCGGTGGCTGCACCAACCACACCGAATCGGTTACTGGCTTTTTGCGACAAGACCGGGTCGTCCCCTGCCGCTTTCCAATAAACAACACATTTTAATCGCTGGAAGCAAACGGCGCAGGCTGTCCTGGCGCTTGCCTCCGGCGTAGTTACCGCCTTACGACAATTCGCTCAGGTAGTGGTGGCGCGCGGTCAGGTACATCCCGCGCCGCAGTTCCACCGCCTTGTCCCCGTAGGTGAACGAGACCCGCTCCGCGCACAACAGCGGCGTGCCCTCGGCCACGCCCAGCAGATGGGCCGCGGCCGGGTCCGCCGCCACGGCCTTGATCTTTTCGCTCGCGCGGATCATGCGCGTGCCGAATTCCGATTCGAACAACCCGTACATCGGACCTTTGTACTCGACCAGTCGTTCCGCCGTCAGCCCCTTGAACAGCTGCCCCGGCAGCCACAGTTCTTCCAGGATCGCCGGCACCCCGTCGAAGGACTGCACGCGCTTGATATAGACCACCGCGTCGCCAGAACGCAACTCGAGCAGGCGCGCGACCTCGGCCGGCGCACGCATGCGCTTGACTTCGATGAAGCGGCTCTCGGGATGGTGCGGCACGCCCTCGTCGGGCATCAGGCGCAGGAAGCGGTAGTGGGCGCGCTCTTCGTGGTGGGTGGCGACAAAGGTGCCCTTGCCCTGGCGGCGCACCACCAGGTTTTCGGCGGACAGCTCGTCGATCGCCTTGCGCACGGTGCCCTGGCTGACCTTGAAACGGGCAGCCAGTTCGACTTCGCTGGGCATCAGCTCGCCGGGCTTCCATTCGCCCGACTGCAGACTTTGCGTGATCAATGCCTTGATCTGCTGATACAGCGGACTGAAGGTTGGCGAGGCGCCTTGTACGGCGTCACCGCCCGGATTGGACGATGCTGGGTTCATAAACAACCATTTCACCACAAAACCCCCTGCCCGTCCAGAGGAAAGGGTCAAGAGATCTGTCTTATATAAGACATATGATATGAATTGACAGATGGAATAGCACAGGACTACACTCGCGGACGAATCGGCTCGCCGGTGTGCCTGGCACGGCACGCACGCTGTCCGATTGACGGATGCTGTTTTGGTATCATCTCGGTTTCCCGAACAGGCTCCCTCGGCTTGCCCCGTTTTCATTCCCACTTTTGGAGATTCATCATGGCTAAAACCCCCAAGCGCGTCGCGGTAACCGGCGCGGCCGGCCAGATCGGCTATTCGCTGCTGTTCCGCATCGCCAACGGCGACCTGCTGGGCAAGGACCAGCCGGTCATCCTGCAGCTGCTCGAAATCGACAATGAGAAGGCTCAGAAGGCGCTCAAGGGCGTCATGATGGAACTGGAAGACTGCGCGTTCCCGCTGCTGGCCGGCATGACCGCGCACAGCGACCCGATGACCGCATTCAAGGACGCCGACGTGGCCCTGCTGGTCGGCGCCCGCCCGCGCGGCCCCGGCATGGAGCGCAAGGACCTGCTGGAAGCGAACGCCCAGATCTTCACCGTGCAGGGCAAGGCGCTGGACGCCGTCGCTTCGCGCGACGTCAAAGTGCTGGTGGTCGGCAACCCGGCCAACACCAACGCCTACATCGCCATGAAGTCGGCCCCGAACCTGCCGGCCAAGAACTTCACCGCCATGCTGCGCCTGGACCACAACCGCGCCCTGTCGCAAGTGGCTGCCAAGACCGGCACGGCCGTCGGCGACATCGAGAAACTGTGCGTGTGGGGCAACCACTCGCCGACCATGTACGCTGACTACCGCTTCGCCACCGTCGGCGGCAAGTCGGTCAAGGACATGATCAACGACCAGGAATGGAACCGCGACGTGTTCCTGCCGACCGTCGGCAAGCGCGGCGCCGCCATCATCGACGCCCGCGGCGCCTCGTCGGCAGCTTCGGCCGCCAACGCCGCAATCGACCACGTGCATGACTGGGTCCTCGGCACCGCCGGCAAGTGGACCACGATGGGCGTGCCGTCGGACGGTTCGTATGGTATCCCGGAAGGCATCATCTTCGGCTTCCCGGTCACCACCGAGAACGGCGAGTACAAGATCGTGCAAGGCCTGGAGATCGACGAGTTCTCGCGCGAGCGCATCAACAAGACCCTGGCCGAGCTGGAAGAAGAGCGCGCCGGCGTTGCTCACCTGCTGAAGTAATCGCAATCAAGCGGCGTTCGTGGAGGCCAGGCCAACCGTTCGCCGCACCCGCCGTGCCGCCGCATCCAGCGGCACGGCGGCTCCCGCACACCCGAACACAAGCATGCATCCTTCCGAGGTTTTATTCCAGGGCAAACGCCAGCCGCTGCTGCTGCCGGCCTGCGACCATTACGCAGGTTCCGACAAGCTGATGCGCAAATCGATGGCCCTGCAACAAGAGCTTGGCCCGCTGTTCGACATCACCTTCGACTGTGAAGATGGCGCCGCCGCCGGCCACGAGGCCGAGCACGCACAGCTGATCGCCGCGCTCATCAATTCCGACGACAACCGCTTCAACCGCATCGGCGCGCGCCTGCACGATGTGACCCACCCGCATTTCGAGCAGGACGTGGCCACCATCGTCGGCCAGGCCGCGCACAAGCTGGCCTACGTGGTGCTGCCCAAGCCGGGCGGGCTGGCCGACGTGCAGCAGGCGCTCGACATCATCAACCGCCACGCCGTGGCCGCCGGGCGCGCGGCGCTGCCGGTGCACGTGCTGATCGAAACGCACGGCGCCCTGCATGACGCCTACCAGATCGCGGCGCTGCCGCAGGTCGAGTGCCTGTCGTTCGGCATCATGGATTTCGTCTCGGCGCACTTCGGCGCCATTCCCGCCAGCGCCATGCGCACGCCCGGCCAGTTCACCCACCCGCTGGTGGTGCGCGCAAAGCTGGAGATGGTTGCGGCAGCTCATGCGCATGGCAAGGTCGCCTCGCATAATGTCACCACCGAGATCAAGGACAGCGCGGTGGTCGCCAACGACGCCCAGCGCGCTGCCGGCGAGTTCGGTTTCACGCGCATGTGGAGCATTCATCCGGACCAGATCAAGCCGATCATCAAGGCGTTCACGCCGCGGCTGTCGGAGGTGAATGAAGCGACCAACATCATCCTGGACGCCATCGCGGCAAACTGGGGCCCCATCGCCCAGCATGGCCGCTTGCACGACCGCGCCAGCTACCGATATTATTGGACGGTGTTGCAGCGCGCGAAGCTGGCAGGCCTTGCGCTGCCGGAGGCCGCGGCGGCAATCCTCAACCACAAGGAATCGATCTAATGGCCATCCGACTGAAACACACCCTCGCCGCCTGCCTCGCCCTGCTGGCGGGCGCCAGCCTTGCGCCCGTCGCGCAGGCCACGCCCGAAACGCACCACGGCAAAATGCACAAGCACATGGCGAAAAAGGCCGAGCCGGCCAAGGACGTGTTCGACGACAAGAACAATCCGGAACCGGACATCACCGACACCGTCACCACCGACTACAACTGCGAGCTCGGTAACAAGATCACCATTTACACGAATGAGAAGGACACGGACCACATGGCGCTGCGCTGGAAACACCGGCTGCACCGCATGAACCGCATCGCCACCACCACCGGCGCGCAGCGGTTCGAAAATCCCGTGTCCGGCATCATCTGGATCGGCATCCCGTCCAAGGGTATCCTGCTCGACTCCAAGCTGAACCGCCAGCTGGCCAACGAGTGCAAGAGCGCCGAACAGTCCAAGCCGTTGGCCGCAACGTCGCCGGAGGCGAAACAAGGCTGATCCGTCGGCCCATTGTCACTCATCACTGATTAGCTAGAAAAAAACCCACTGAAGGAGAGGTCATGTCCCGCAACACTCTGAATACGCTCAAGGAATTCCCGCTATCGGCCGGCCAGCAAGGCCAGTACTACTCGCTGCCGGCGCTGGCCGAGGCCCTGGGCGTCAACCTGTCGCGCCTGCCGGTGTCGATCCGTATCGTCCTTGAGTCCGTGTTGCGTAACTGCGACGGCAAGAAGGTCACCGAAGAGCACGTCAAGCAGCTGGCCAACTGGGCCCCGACCGCCGAGCGCACCGACGAGATCCCGTTCGTCGTCGCCCGCGTCGTGCTGCAGGACTTCACCGGCGTGCCGCTCTTGGCCGACCTGGCCGCGATGCGCAACGTCGCCGCCAAGACCGGCGCCGATCCGAAGAAGATCGAGCCGCTGGTGCCGGTGGACCTGGTGGTGGACCACTCGGTCACCATCGACCACTTCCGCGAGCCGCACGCGCTGGACCTGAACATGAAACTGGAATTCCAGCGCAACAACGAGCGCTACCAGTTCATGAAGTGGGGCATGCAGGCATTCGACACCTTCGGCGTGGTGCCGCCGGGCTTCGGCATCGTGCACCAGGTCAACCTGGAATACCTGGCACGCGGCGTGATGAAGAACGGCTCGCTGTACTACCCGGACACCCTGGTGGGCACCGACTCGCACACCACCATGATCAACGGCGTGGGCGTGGTGGGCTGGGGCGTGGGCGGCATCGAGGCGGAAGCCGGCATGCTGGGCCAGCCGGTGTACTTCCTGACCCCGGACGTGATCGGCGTGAACCTGAAAGGCAAGCTGCGCGAAGGCTGCACCGCAACCGACCTGGTGCTGACCATCACCGAAATGCTGCGTAAGGAAAAGGTCGTCGGCAAGTTCGTCGAGTTCTTCGGCGAAGGCACCCGCAGCCTGTCGCTGACCGACCGCGCCACCATCGCCAACATGGCACCGGAATACGGCGCCACCATGGGCTTCTTCCCGGTGGACGAAGCGACCGTGGACTACTTCCGCGGCACCGGCCGTACCGAAGAGGAACTGGTCGCGTTCGAAAACTACTTCAAGGCACAGCAGCTGTTCGGCATCCCGGCTGAAGGCCAGATCGACTACACCCGCGTGCTGGAACTGGACCTGGCGACCGTGACCCCGTCGCTGGCCGGCCCGAAGCGCCCGCAGGACCGTATCGAACTGGGCCACGTGAAGAACACCTTCACCGAGCTGTTCTCCAAGCCGACCAAGGAAAACGGCTTCAACAAGAGCCAGGACGACCTGTCCAAGGTGTACGAGACCAGCAACGGCGTGCGCGTGAAGAACGGCGACGTGCTGATCGCCGCGATCACCTCGTGCACCAACACCTCGAACCCGAGCGTGCTGCTGGCTGCCGGCCTGGTGGCCAAGAAGGCGGTCGAAAAAGGCCTGACCATCGCCCCGCACATCAAGACCTCGCTGGCCCCGGGCTCGCGCGTGGTGACCGACTACCTGGAAAAAGCCGGCCTGATGCAGTACCTGTCCAAGCTCGGCTTCGAGCTGGCCGCCTACGGCTGCACCACCTGCATCGGTAACGCCGGCGACCTGACCCCGGAACTGAACGCCTGCATCACCGAAAACGACATCGTCGCCGCGGCCGTCCTGTCGGGCAACCGCAACTTCGAAGCACGTATCCACCCGAACATCCGTTCGAACTTCCTGGCCTCGCCGCCGCTGGTCGTCGCCTACGCGATCGCCGGCAACATGACGAAGGACCTGATGTCCGAGCCGATCGGCAAGGACCAGAACGGCGTGGACGTGTACCTGGGCGACATCTGGCCGTCGTCGCAGGAAGTCGGCGCGCTGATGCGCCTGGCACTGGACGCCGATGCGTATCGCAAGAACTACGCCGACGTGAAGAACAACCCGGGCAAGCTGTGGGAGAACGTGTCGTCGGTGGCAGGCCAAGTGTACAACTGGCCGGAATCGACCTACATCGCCGAGCCGCCGTTCTTCGCCGACTTCGAGATGACCCCGAAAGCCGCTGCTGCCGGCATCACTGGCGCGCGCGCACTGGGCGTGTTTGGCGACTCGATCACCACCGACCACATCTCGCCGGCAGGTTCGATCAAGGAAGACGGTCCGGCAGGCAAGTGGCTGAAGGAACACGGCGTGCAGAAAGCCGACTTCAACTCCTACGGCTCGCGCCGCGGTAACCACGAGATCATGATGCGCGGCACCTTCGCCAACGTGCGTATCAAGAACAAGATGATCCCGCCGAAGGCCGACGGTTCCGCAGTCGAAGGCGGCATCACGATCCACCAGCCGACCGGCGAACAGCTGTCGATCTACGACGCCGCGATGAAGTACATCGCCGACGGCGTGCCGACCATGATCTTCGGTGGCGAAGAGTACGGCACCGGCTCGTCGCGCGACTGGGCCGCCAAGGGCACCCAGCTGCTGGGCGTGAAGGCCGTGATCGCCCGTTCGTTCGAGCGTATCCACCGTTCCAACCTGGTGGGCATGGGCGTGCTGCCGCTGCAGTTCGTGGGCAACGACAGCGTCGAGTCGCTGGGCATCACCGGCAACGAAACCTACGACCTGAAGGGCCTGGAAGGCGAGATCAAGCCGCAACAGATGTGCACCCTGGTGATCCATCGTGCCAACGGCGAGACCACCGAAGCGAAGGTCCTGCTGCGCATCGACACCCCGATCGAAGTGGACTACTACAAGCATGGCGGCATCCTGCCGTTCGTGCTGCGCCAGCTGCTGGTCGCGTAATCGACCGCTGCGCCCGCCTCGGCGGGCTGCACAAGGAGCGCCGGATTCGTCCGGCGCTTTTTTTTCGTCGCCACTAACCCTCGCCGCGCATAGGGCGGGCGGGTTTCCCGCCCACGCGTTCAACAAAAGGCGGCGTTGTGGCAGCCCATGCGCTGGTTGGACGCGCGGGCAGACGAGCTGCCCACCCTACGTTGCTCCAGGCTAAATCTCGCCCCCATTACCCCCACCCGTGGGGGATGCCCTGGACGGTCCCGCTTGCTAGACTTGCCTGTTGCACAAGTATGTACACCGGCGGCGCCCTGCTGCCACTGACAGGAAAGAGACCGAACATGAAACCGTGGACCAAATTGCTGGCCTTTCTGCTGCTCGCCCTGGCCGCCACCTGCGCGCTGGCCGCCGGCGGCAAGGACCCCGCCGACCTGGAAGGCACCGAAGAGCATCCGGAAGTCGTGCGCTTCCCCAACTTCTACATCGATAACAGCAAGCGCAACGACTACAACGAGGTCGCCTTCCCGGTGAAGGCCGGTCAGGAAAACAAGGGCGGCAAGTACTGGTTCGTGGACTACATCATCAAGGAAGGCAACCGTCATCCCAGCATTGTGGAACTGAAGAAGAACTACGAAAACGCCTTCAGGAAAAACGGCGGCAGCCTGGTCTATCACGGCCCGGACGGCGACGAGGCGACCTATCGCCAGCCGCTCTCGGGCGGCGGCGAGCGCTGGATGCTGATGCACATCGACAACGAGGGCGAGCGCTACCAGCTCACCATCATCGACACCGCGGCCATGGAGCAGAAGGTCGAGTTTTCGGCCGACCAGATGGCCGAGGCGATCAAGAAAGACGGCTTCATCGCCCTGAATGGCATCCTGTTTGACACCGGCAAAGCGACCATCAAGCCGGAGTCGCAGGCGCTGGTGGGCGAAGTCGTGGCGCTGCTCAAGAAGGATGCCTCGCTCAAGCTGTCCGTGGTCGGGCACACCGACAACGTCGGCGACAAGAAGGGCAACCTGGAGCTGTCGAAGCAGCGTGCGGCCAGCGTGGTGCGCGCCCTGGTTGCCGGCGGCATCGACGCCAGGCGCCTGAAGGCCGACGGCAAGGGCGATACCGAGCCGGTGGGCGACAACCGCAAGGAAGACGGGCGCGCCCGGAACCGCCGCGTCGAACTGGTGAAATTCCAATGACATGACCAAACCACAGTTACACCGTAAGGTGGCAGGCTTGCTCCTGCTGCCGTTGGCGATGGCCGGCAGCTGCGCGCCGGCTGCGACCTTCGACCATCTGTCCGGCGGCGAACAGGGCACGTTGCGCGTCGAGTTCGAGCTCAAGGGCAAGGAAGACGGGCGGCCGATCCACCGCACCGTCGTCATGGTCCTCAGGATGGAATCGGATGAGAGCTTCGAATGGGCCGACGACCACGACGTTGCAGGCCTGGCCGGCGCGGCGGCGCAACGCGAACAGGCGATGGCCGGCGCAAGCGCCGGCATGAACCAGCTGGACATGGCCGCCATCGCACGCACCTGCGACCGTGCACCCGACAGCGCCGAGTGCAAGGCTGGCCAGAAGGCCATGGCCGACGCGATGGCGCAGGTCGATTCCGCCATGCGCACTGGGCTGCCCGCCAACGGATCGGCCAGCCCATACAAGGACCGCGGCCATTCCTGGCACGGCCTCATGGCAGGCACTGCCTGCGGCACGATCGAGGGCAGACTGCTCGACCCGGGCCGGCCGGGCGGCACCACGCGCATTCCCACCGGCGCCAACGATGGCAGCAGCATGGCAACTTGCCTGCACAAGATTATCGTCGATCGCAAGAGCAACACGGCCCGGCTCATGATCAGCCCGTTCGAGGTGGCGCGGCCGGACAAGCAGGAACGGGGCTATTACCTGATCGAAGCGCTCGATTTGGCGGGCAACGCCAATGTGAGGACAGAGAACGGGGTGGAGCTGCGCAACATCCCGTTCAACGGCAACCGCCCGGCGGGAACGGCTACCTATCGCGGCCCGCGCGGCGTCACCACGGTGCGCTGGACATTCGAGCGCCAGTAGCATCCTTGCAAGCAGGAGCGGTGCCGCGACCGCTCTTGCCCCCTTCCCCCGCGGCGCAGCTATCCGGTCCGGCAACCGTTGTGTTCATGGCATGTGGCCGAATCAACTACAATAGAGGGCTACGGGTTTATCATCGGCCCGAGGATATCCACCAATCACTACCTAGAAGAGACTTTTCCAGCGCCATGCGTCGCCCCGCGAAAGATTCATCCCAAAAACTGTCGGCAGAGAGCCAGCGTATTTCCAGCATTGCCCAGGCCATCGTGCAGGCCGCCAGCCGCGTCGAGGAACGGACCTGGGAGCAGCAGCTGGACACGCACCTGCAAAAGCTGCTCAAGACCAACCACCAGGAAAGCATCGACGCCGCGCTCAACGTCCTGTTCAAGGACGACCTGGCGGCCTACGACGTGCTGATGGATGGCGTCGAGGCGGTCAGCGAGTCCTCGTTCATGGTCGAACAGCAGGACGGCAAGGAAGTGGCCTGGCAGGCACTGCTGGTGGCCGCGCCCATTCTGGCCTGGACCCGCTTTTCGATCGCCTCCGGCGCGATTGCCGCAGACCTGCTGGGCACGCTGACCGCGCACTTCTCGGCCCACCTGCTGGCCGAAGGCACGCGCATCGCGATGGCGCCCACGCTGTACGCCATCGACCAGCTGCCGCGCACCCATGCCGAGACCTACGCGATGACCCACAAGCTGGCCCAGGCCGCGCACAAGGGTTCCAGCGTCAAGCCGGCAGTACGCGCGCCGGACACCGCGCCCTTCCTGGCCGATACGCGCTACCTGCTGGCCGTAATCGTGGCGCCGCAGGGCGCGCCGATCTTCCGCTGGCAGGAGCCGCAGCACCACATTAATTTCATGGCCGAACGTGCCAATGCACTGGAGCAGTGGCGCGCGCAGGCTACGCCGAACGTGGCGCGCCTGCTGCCCGGCTGCGGCATCGAACTGCTGCTGCCCGAGGCCTACTATGTGGCCTGCCGCGAGGCGGACAAGCTGATCCGCCCGGTATCGATTCGCGCCGCCGTGCATTACCTGACCTACACCCTGGGCGTGGAAGCATCGGATTTGCGCGCCGTGATCGCCGGCTTTGGCGAAGAAGCGACCGACGGCCAGATCGACGAGTACCGCGTCGGCTTCACGCTGCGCCAGTCGCCGGACGTGGTGTATGGCATCGTGTGGCCGCTATACGGGCAGGAAGACGAGGAAGGCACGCCGATGGAAGGCCCGGCGGTCGCCGGTCCGGCCCCGGTCACGCCGATCAACGAGATCGTGGCGCACCTGAACGCGGCCGGTATCGCGCACATCAAGCGCATCAGCGAGCGCTACGTGGCCGAGTATTGCGACGACTGCGGCGCGCCGCTGTTCGCCGATCCCACGGGCGAACTGGTGCATGCGGAGATGCCGGAAGACACGCCGTCCGGCACCGAGCACTTCCACTGACAAGACCGTTTCGACGTTCCGCGGCCGCGATGCACCTGCCTCGCGGCCGTTTTCAATTCTGCTTGCGCAACCGCACGCGGGGGCATCCTTGCCTCAGTCGCTGTCATCTGCCCCGTGTCCGTCGCGCACCGGTTTCAGCAGGATGGGGCCGCACAAGTTCTCGTTGCAGCCGTACCCGACGATCTCCTGGCGGTCGTTGATTGCCTGCGGATAGCCGATGGTAAATCCCGACGCGGGGTCGATCAGGTCATTCAAGTCGCGGGCCCCTTTGCCCGGCTGGTACAGGTAACCGCCCGGGCCAGTCAGGTATCCGCCGACCACCTGGCCCTCGATATTGATGTCCCTGGCGTCGGCCACGCGGTCCAGCAGGACCTTCATGGTGCCCTTATGCCACAACACGGCACGCGTGCCCTCGATGCCGCCGTTGTACACCTGGGTGACGCCAACGATCTGTCCGCGCAAATTGATTTTCGTGGCCAGGCTGGTGTGCCCGGCCGGTGTCGGGAGGGCATGCATGACGCCGTTCTCGTACAGGAATGCGACCTGGTACCCCGGTTCGGGCGGCGTGTTGGGCTGCGACACGGCGCCGACAATCTGGCCGCGGTCATTGATGCTGTTGGCGAAATCGATGCGCCTGGGTCCGCCAAGGGTGCCGAGCAAGCGCACGGTGCCGCGCGTGAGCAGGTAGGCAAGCGACTCGTCCTGGACGTCGGACAGGCCGCCGACGATCTGCCCGACATTGTTGATGTCATTGGCGACCGAGTACGCGTGGCTGCTGACCGCGAGTGGCTGCGCCGCGCCATTGACGAAGATGACCGCGTGGCGGGGCCCGTCAAGGCTATACGAATAGCCGACCACCTGTCCCCTGTCGTTCAGGCCGGAGGGGATCGCCCAGGTGTCGCCGGGAAGCGGTATGAGCTGCGTTAGTTTTCCATGAGAATAGCAATAGCCGGCATTGGTACTCAGGAAGCCACAGATCAGGCCGCGGTCGTTGATCATGTTGGCGACTCCCGATCCCTGGCCGGGCGTGAACGGGACGAGTACGGTCACCTTGTAGGGATACCTGGGCGCTGCCTGGACCGCGGAGGCAAGAGCGGCAGCGGCCAGAAGCCCGGCAGCACGTCGTGGGGTCAGCATTTTTCCCTCCTTGTTGATTGGCGCCTACCCAGCGTAGGCGCGAGTGCAAACCAAGGTTTGACATCGGCCAACCGCCGCAATGGAACCGGACCATCGACTGGTCCCGCCTCAAACCGGCTGCAGGTATCCGGATCCGCAGGTTTTGACACAAAAAAAAGCCGCATCCTTTCGAATGCGGCCTCTCGCGATTTCCTGCGCAGTTACCGGATCGCGGCGATCACCCGTTTGGCAAACTCTGCCGGGTTGCCAGCGTGCCAGCGCCACACGATCACCAGGTCGTGATCCGGCGAGATGACGATGTCGTTGCTGCCCGCACCCAGCGCCGCGAATGCGTTCGACGGCAGCCCCGGCAGGTTCTTGCCCTTGGTGTTCAGCCACCACAGGTAGCCATAGTCCGGCCCGTGCTCGCTCGGGGTGAGCGCCGCCTTCACGTAGGTCGGCGGCAGGATCTGCTTGCCGTTCCACGCGCCGCCGCGCAGCCACAGGTAGCCGAAGCGCGCCATGTCCCAGGAGTTGATCCACATGCCGCCGCCCCAGCGCGTACCGCCGCTGACCGAGGCCACCTGCTTGCCGTTCAGCTCGACATAGCTGTTGTGGTAAGGCACCCATTTCCACGTGTTCGACGCCCCGATCGGGTTCATCACTTCCTGCTCGAACACCTCCGGCACCGGCTTGCCGAACACGCGCAGCAGCGACAGGGCAAAGCGGTTGATGCGCACGTCGTTGTACTCGTAGAAGGTGCCCGGCTGCTGGAACGTGCGCGGCTTGCGCTCGCCCGCGCCGAAGGCTTCGTGGCCGATGAAGTTGGCATTCTTGCCCCACAGGCTGCCTTCCCACTCGCTTTCCTGCTGCAGGTGGTGCTTCCAGGTGATCGGCGCATTGTGTTCGGAAGCATAGCCGCCGTCGTTCACCCGTTTCGCCACCGGCTCGTCGAGGGTGCCGATGCGCCCGTCGCGCAGTGCCACGCCAGCCACCGTCGAGAGCATGCTCTTGGCCACCGAATAAGTCGGGTCGACGAATTGGGTGTCGCCGAATTCGGCCACCACGTAGCCCTTGTAGATCACCACGCCGTTGGTCGCCGCGCGCTTGGTCGGCAACGAGCCGAGCGGCGTGCCGAAGGCGGCCTGCTGGTCGGAGAAATCGCGCTCGCGCGTGGTCTCGTGCGACTGGGCAAAGGCGACCGCTTCGGCCAGCCGGGCCGGGTCCATGCCCAGCTCGGCGGGAGACTTGTGCGCCCAGGACTGGGCCGGCGGATAGTACGGCGCCGGCGCAGGCGCGGCGGCAAAGCCGGCCCGCACGACCAGCGCGAGGCAGAGCCCGAGGGCGGTGCGGCGCGGCAAACTCGTCATGTTTGTTGTTTCCACTTTGAATACGGCAAACGAATCAGGCTTGAGTTGTAGTAGCGAGGGTCGCCCGTGACCTCCTCGCCGATCCAGGCCGGCTTGGCGAAGGCTTCGTCCTCGGATGCCAGTTCGATCTCGGCGACTGCCATGCCGGCGTTCTCGCCCAGGAATTCGTCCACTTCCCAGGTGTGGCCGGCGAACGCGATGCGGCGGCGATATTTCTCGATCAGCGGACGCTCGCACACGTGGTTGAGCAGTTCGGCGACCTCAGGCAAGGGAATCGGGTATTCCCACTCCCCGCGCGCGGCGCCCTGGTTCTTGCTCTTGATGGTGATCCACGCCTGGTCGCCTTCGATCCGCACGCGCACCGTGCGCGCGGGATCGAGGTTCAGGTAGCCCTGGCGCATCAGGCTGGGCTCGCCCAGCGCACGCCAGGCGCCGCCTTCGAGCAGGAACTTGCGCTCGATCTCGACGCCCACGGGTCAGTCCAGCGATTGCAGGATCGGCTGCAGCATGGCCGCGCCCAGCGCCGCGCTGCGTGCGCCGTTCCAGCCGGTGTGCAGGTCGGGCAGGTTGGCGTTGTCCTTGAACGGCATTTCGAGCGTCAGCGACAGGCACTTGAAGGTGTGGCCGATGTACTTGGAGGCCAGCGTGAGCAGTTCCTCGTTGTACTTGCTGGCGGCGTAGCCGATCTTGTTCTGGAAGTCGGGGCTGGCGGCCATGTAGCGCTCGATGAAGGCGTTCTGGCGATCCAGGCGCTCCGGCGTGAAGTCGGCCAGCATTTCGTTGCCAGCCACAAAGTTGTACGGCAGCGCCTCGTCGCCGTGGATGTCGAAGAACATGTCCACGCCGGTTTCGTGGATCTTGTTCTTCACGCACAGCACCTCGGGGCTGCGCTCCGGCGTCGGGGTCATCCACTCGCGGTTCAGGTTGGCGCCGGCCGCATTGGTGCGCAGGTTGCCGCGCGCTGCCCCGTCCGGGTTCATGTTGGGGACGATGTAGAACACGGCGCGCTGCAGCAGCTTTTTGGCGATCGGGTTGGCGTTGTCGAGCAGCGCGTCCATCATGCCCTCGACGAACCATTCGGCCATGGTTTCGCCCGGGTGCTGGCGTGCGATCACCCAGATTTTCTTTTCGGCGGCCGGGTTGCCGACCACCACCAGGTTCATGTCGCGGCCATCGACCGTGGTGCCGATGTCGAGCACGCGCGCAACCGGGTTCTCGGCCACTTCGCCCAACAGGCGCAGGTGACGCTCCCAGCTGTAGGGCTCGAAATAGGCGAAGTAGATGCTGTCCAGTTCAGGCGTGACGCGCACCGTCATCACCTGGCCGTCGAAGGTGGTCGGCACGCGGAACCAGTTCTCGGTGTCGTAGCTGGCGCAGACCTGGTAGTCCTCGAAGCCCTTCGGATAGGTGGCCTGCCCGGCGTTCAGGAAACGGATCGTGCACGCCTGGCCGCGCGCGCCCTGCAGGCGGAAATGGAACCACTGGTGGATGTCGGCGTGCGAATCGCTGCGCAGGTTGAGGTCGATCTGGTCGGCTCGCTCCGCGTTTACCACGTCGATGGCACCGGAGTCGAAAAGCTGGCTGATCTTGATGGGCATGGGCTGATCCTTAATTAATGATTCACAACACGCCCCATGATACCGGATTTGCCCCGGCCGCCCCAGCCTCTCGCGCCCGTGTTTACTCGGCGTCCAGGTCGATCAGGTCGTGCCGGTATGCCTCGAGAATCTGGCGCAGCAGCTCGACGTTGGAGCGGTCCAGCATCACGGTCAGGTCCTGCTTCATGTTCTCCGCCTGGAAGTTCATGCGCAGCGCGCCCGGGAATTCCTTGCACTGCACGCTGGCCGCGCGCGGCGCGTTCCAGTCTTCCTGCAGGATCGGCGACGGGGCCGGCGGCGGGCGCAGCGTCGGGTCCTGGTTCACCGGCAGGTGCTTGAGCAGCCAGAACACGATCGTGGCGGGAATCACGATGCGCACGTCGCTCGCGCCATGCGCCGAAAACTTTGCGAGCAGCACGTTGCCGACCTTGTCGCACTGCATGGAGATACTCTTGACTTGACGGATGACCGCTTGTTTCACGACGATTCCTCAGGTAGATGGGTTGGAAAACGGCGCAGCGATTCTAACCCATCCGTTTGGCAAACGGAAAGAAAACGGGGAGCTCGCTGCTCCCCGTCCTTGCTTGCACAGTTGCCGCCGGCGCAGGCCGGCAGTAACGCTTACTGCTTGTTGCCGCCGCGCGAACTTTGGCGATTGCCGCCGCTGCTGCTGCGCGCTGCGCCGCCCGAGCTCGCATTGGCCGACTGGCGGTTGCCGTGGCTCATGCTGCCGGCACGGCGTGCCTCTTCCGAGGTGAACTCGTGCGCAGTGCCTTTCGCGTGTGCTGCCTTGCCGCCCTGGCTTGCGATCTCGCGCTGGCGTGCCGGGTCCATCGATGCAAAGCCGCGGTTGCGGGTGCCACTGCTCTGGCTGTTGCCTTGGCTGCCGCTTTGCTTGTTGCCTTGGTTGCTAGATGCCATGAGTACTCTCCTCTTCTCATAAAAACCGCCGCGTCCTGCGGCAGGCCTTGGTCCCCACCGCACAGCTCGCGCCGATGAGTGAGGGTCGAAATCATCTTAGGCATGCAGGCTGGATGAGACTATAGGACGTTTTCAGATGACTTTGTAGGAATTCACGAGACAGAAAATGCTGTGTCGAAAGCACTCGTCAATTTCACAGGGCCGAAACCGTCCTACACATTGCCCTTCCGTCTTCCTATACTGCTCTTTGACCAAGGCGCGCATCATTGTGTTTTCAGGCAGCGTCAGCGGCGCTTCCTGCTTTTGTCTTCTTTCGAAAGGAACGGACATGGACGCGAACCAACGCAGCGAAGTGAACAACCAGACCAACAACGGTGCCAACGAGAAGTGGACCCCGGGGTCGCAGGGCAAGACCCAGGCCGAGGGGCCGCTGGACCACACCTATCCGCAGGGCGCGGTGCAGCAGCGCGGCAACCAGCAGGAGGGTCATGCGGGCACGCAGCAAAGCGGCGCCGGTCCCGGCATCACCGGCCCGGCCCAGGACCTGGGTCCGGACCTGCACGGCGGCTCGATGCAGACGCAGCAGACCGGCGGCACCGGGCCGCAGCAAGGCATCACCGACAGCCACCAGCGCGCGATGGAACAGCGCTCCGGCGCGTACGGCAAACTGGAAGAGCCTGTCGGAGATCGTCCGAAGGACGCGGGCGTTTCCCTGCAAGGCGATCGCCAGAGCGGCAACACCCAGGCCAGCGAACGCATGAATCCGCAGAACGCGGCGCAGCCGGAACTACAAGGAGGCTCGCTGGGTGTTCATCACGGCAACCAGCAATCGACCCAGGGCGGCGGGCAGTATGGCCCGCAGACGGCGATCCCGCGCAACCAGGGCGGTTCGATGGGACAGCAGTCGGCAACCGCGCAAGGGACGCAAGGCGGAGGACAGCTCGGGCCGCAACATGACCCGGCAGGTGTGCAGCGCACCGGCTCGATGAGCCAGCAATCGGGCAGCTTGCAGGGCCAGGGCACGGGCATGGCGCAGCCGCGCGGGGCGCAGCAGGGGCACGCCAGCACCGACCGCGTCGGCTCGCAGACGGGGAACTATCAGCGCGAGATCGGCACGCACGAGTCCAACGACGTGACCGGCGGCCTGCCGCGCAGCCCCGGCAACAGCGGGCCGTATCCGGACAAGCGCAGCACGCACCTGACCGGGCCGGACAACCTGGCGGACCTGCATCGGGACGACATCGGCATCCACGAGTCCAACAATTCCTCGGGCGGCTTGCCGCGCAGCCCGGGCGGCGCCAACAAGCTGTCGGCGGACGAGAAGATGGACGACGATACCGGCTTCTCGAACCCGCGCCGGTGAGGCACACGCGCTTTGCGTAGGGTGGGCGGGTCTCCCGCCCACGCGTTCAATGGTCGCTTGCGCCGCCTGAACGCGTGGGGTGAAGATGGCCAATGGCCAGCCGAACGAACTACCCACCCTACCAGTGGTTCAAGCCGACGTGTAGCTGGTCTTGACCGTGGTGAAGAACTCCGCCGCATAGCTGCCCTGCTCGCGTGCGCCGTAGCTCGATCCCTTGGTGCCGCCGAACGGCACGTGGTAATCGACGCCTGCTGTCGGCAGGTTGACCATCACCATGCCCGCCTTGGCGTTGCGCTTGAAGTGCGTGGCATGCTTCAGCGAGGTGGTGCAGATGCCGGCCGTCAGCCCGAACTCGGTGTCGTTGGCCAGCGCCAGCGCGTGCTCGTAGCCCTTGGCGGGAAGCACCGAGGCGACCGGGCCGAAGATTTCCTCGCGCACGTGGCGCATGCCGGGCTCGCAGTCGGCAAACAGTGCGGGCCGCAGGAAATACCCCTCCGTTTCCAGCGCCAGGCGATCGCCGCCGCTCACCAAACGTGCGCCTTCCTGTTTGGCGATCGCGATGTACGACAGGTCCTGCTCGAGCTGGCTGCTGTCCACGACCGGGCCAATGTCCACGCCGGCATGCAGCGCATTGCCGATCTTGAGCTGGGCCATGCGCGAGGCCATCGTATCGATGAACTTTGCGTAGATTTGCTCGTCCACAATCAGGCGCGACGAGGCAGTGCAGCGCTGGCCGGTGGAATAGAACGAGCCCTGGATCGCAGCGTTCATGGCCACGTCGAGATCGGCATCGGCCAGCACCACGAGCGGGTTCTTGCCGCCCATTTCCAGCTGCACCTTGGCGCGGCGGCGTGCACAGGCCATCAGCACGCGTTCGCCGGTGGCGGTGGAGCCGGTAAAGCTGATCGCATTGACCCGCGCATCGTTCAGCATGGCTTCGCCAACCACGCGGCCCGGCCCCATGACCAGGTTGAACACGCCCGGCGGCAGGCCGGCACGGCTGATGATGTCGGCCAGCGCCCATGCGCAGCCCGGCACCAGGTCGGCGGGCTTGAACACGACCGCGTTGCCATATGCAAGCGCGGGGGCGATCTTCCACGCCGGGATCGCAATCGGGAAGTTCCACGGCGCGATGATGCCGACCACGCCGACCGGCTCGCGGGTGATGTCCACCTCCACGCCAGGCCGCACCGAAGCGAGCTTGTCGCCGCGCATGCGCAGCGCCTCCTGCGCAAAGAACTTGAAAATCGTGCCCGCGCGGGCCGCCTCGCCGATTGCTTCCGGCAGCGTCTTGCCTTCCTCGCGCGCCAGCAGCGTGCCCAGCTCGGTCTTGCGGGCCAGGATCTCGTTGCCGATCGCGTCCAGCACATCGGCGCGCTGCTGCACGCCGGATAAGCCCCAGCCCGGTGCTGCAGCATGTGCGGCCTCGATGGCGAGTGCGGCCTCGGCGGTGCCGGCACTGGCGTAATCGTCAACGATGTCGCTGCGGTCGGACGGGCTGCGCGTGGTGGTGGTGGCGGCGCCGTCCACCCAGCGGCCGCCGATATACAGTTGTTTCATATTGTGTCCCCTCATCCCGGATTTGGCTCATTACAGGCGCGAGTGTATCAAAGCCGAGCCCGCCTGCACCTGTGTGTTCGCAGGGGATGACATGTTCATTGCCCCGTGCGCAGGCTGGCGAAGTAGTCGATGGTGCGCGCCAGGCCATCTTCCAGGCTTGTGCGCGGCACCCAACCGAGCGTGCCGCTGGCAAGCGCAATGTCCGGCCGGCGCCGGGCCGGATCGTCCGCCGCGGGGTGCGTGTGCACGATGCCCGCCGGCGAGCCGGTCAGGCCAATGACGATGCGCGCGAGCGCGAGCATGCTGATCTCGTCCGGGTTGCCAAGGTTGACCGGGCCGCAAAATCCGTCGGGCGAAGCCATCAGCGCCAGCAAGGCCTCGACCATGTCGTCCACGTAGCAGAACGAGCGCGTCTGGCGCCCGTCGCCGTAGATGGTGACCGGGCCGCCGGCCAGCGCCTGCACGATGAAATTCGACACGACCCGGCCATCGTCGGCATCCATCTGCGGCCCGTAGGTGTTGAAGATGCGCGCGATCTTCACGGCCACGCCGTACTGATGCCGGTAGGCGTAGCACAGGGTCTCTGCACAGCGCTTGCCTTCGTCGTAGCAGGCGCGCGGGCCGATGGCGTTGACCCGCCCGTGGTAGGACTCCGGCTGGGGATGCACCTCCGGGTCGCCATACACCTCGCTGGTCGATGCCTGCAGGATGCGCGCGCCCTGCTGCCGCGCCAGTTCCAGCAGGTTGAGCGCGCCGACCACGCTGGTGCGGGTGGTGTGCACGGGATCGGACTGGTAGTGGCGCGGCGACGCCGGGCAGGCCAGGTTGTAGATCTCGTCCACCTCGGCCAGCACCGGCGCGGTCACGTCCTGGCGGACGAGATGAAAGCGCGGATTGTCCAGCAGCGGGGCCAGGTTGCGTGCACGTCCGGTGACAAAGCTGTCCAGGCACAGCACCTGGCAGCCGTCATCCAGCAGCGCGCGGCACAGGTGCGAGCCCAGAAACCCGGCGCCGCCGGCAACCAGCACCCGCCTGCGCTGGGCGCGGCTCATGCGCCAGCCCCGCCCTTGCCCTTGTCGACGATGAACGGCCCGATCGCCAGCGCGTCCAGCGGGCTGGTGAAGAAGGCCGCGAGCGCGTCGCGCGGCGTGCACACGATCGGCTCGCCGCGCGTGTTGAACGAGGTGTTGACCAGCACCGGCACGCCTGTCTGGCGGGCAAACGCCTGCAGCAGCGCGTGCAGCGCCGGGTTGGTGGCCGCGTCGACCGTCTGCACCCGCGCGCTGCCGTCCACATGGCACACCGCCGGTATCCGTGCCGCCTTGTCGGCGCGCACCTGGTCCACGAACAGCATGAACGGCGACGGTGTACCGGTCTCGAACCATTGGTCGGCCGCATCGGCCAGCACGGCCGGCGCAACCGGGCGAAAGTCCTCGCGGTCCTTGATCTGGTTGAGCTTGTCCTGCATTGCTGGGTCGAATGGCGAAGCCAGGATCGAGCGGGCGCCAAGAGCACGCGGGCCGAATTCCATCCTGCCCTGGAACCAGCCGAGCACCTTGCCCCCGGCCAGCAGCGCGGCCGCCGCCTGGGCGATGTCGTCGGGACGCTCGAACGCCAGTCCCGCGGCGCGCAGCTGGGCTTCGATCTCGCGCTCATCGAATGCCGGCCCAAGGAAAGCGTGGTCCATGCGCCAGCGGCGCGCCGGCCAGCCGCGCTCGCTGGCATCGACCCACAGCGCCGCGCCCAGCGCCGTGCCCGCGTCCCCCGCCGCGGGCTGGACCCAGACCTGGGCAAACGGCCCGCGCGCGCGCAAGCGGCCGTTCAGCACGCAGTTCAATGCCACGCCACCGGCCATTGCCAGCTTGGCCGACCCGGACTCGACATGCAGCCAGTCGGCCAGCGCGAACACGGTTTCCTCGAGCACCGCCTGCAGCGAGCACGCGATGTCCATGTGGCGCTGGCCAAGCGATTCGCCTGGTTCGCGCGGCGGTCCGAACAGCTGGCGCCAGTCGGGTTCCGTCACGTCATAGCTGCCGCCGCCACGATAGCGCACGCATTCTCGCAACTGGTTGGCGAACACCGGCCGGCCGAACGGGGCCAGCGCCATTACCTTGTACTCGTCACTCGAATGCAGGAAGCCCAGCTGCGCGGTCACCGACTCGTACAGCAGCCCCAGCGAATGCGGAAAATCGACCTGCCCGATGCGCGCGTAGCGGCCGTGCTCGAACACGCCATAGCTGGTGCAAGCGCGTTCGCCCCGGCCGTCCATGACCAGCACGGCGCACTCGTCGAACGGCGCGGCGAGGAAGGCGCTGGCCTCGTGCGCGCGATGGTGCTCCACGTAGTGCCAGCGGTACGGCCCGTCATGTCCGATTCCCTGGAACAGGTGGCGCAGGTGGTGCGGCGCCCCGCCCGCCAGTTGGCGCGGCGCGTTGACCACGTAGGCCAGGCCAAGCGCTTCCCATGGCGGCTCCCCGCCCCCGGCGGCCGACGGTTCGAGCGGCAACGCAATGCCTGCCGACCTGTCGCGCTCGCCAAGCTGCAGCCACGGATCGTAGGCATACGCCACATGGTCCACATCGCGCATCGCCAGCCCGGCCTCGCGCAGGCAGCACGCGATCGCGTTCCAGGGCAGTTGCCACACCGTGAACGGCACCGGGCGCTTGCCGTGCTTGACGCGGGTGAAGCGCTCTTCCTCGGCGGCGGCGCGCACGACGCCATCCTCGACCAGGCAGGCCGAGCAGTCGTGGAACGCAGCGTTGATGCCAAGCGTGATCATGCCCGCAGCTCCCTGTAACGCGACAGGCATCACCATAGCGCGCCGTGTCCGCTTTGCAAGCCGCACGAATGGGTTCCCGCAAATAACTGCTCAGTGTTTGACCCGCGACAGACATCCAGAACGGAGCTAAGCCGGACGGAACTGTCCAAGTGGCAGATATTCAGGAGACACAGTGCATGGCTTCGACGGCAGACCCACCACGCGCCCCCCGCCACTTCGGCGCCGAGCTGCTGCAAGTGCTCGCGGCGTTCCGGTGGCGCGTCAGCTTCTCGGTCATCCTGCTGCTCGCGGCCAAGGTGACCACCGTCGCGGTGCCGCTGGTGCTCAAGCGCATCATCGACGCGTTCTCGCAGGTCAATTTCCCAGCCACCCTGCCGGTGTACCTGCTGGCCGGCTATGCCCTGCTGCGCTTTGCCTCCACCCTGTTCAACGAATGGCGCGACCTGCTGTTTGCGCGCGTGACGCTGAGCACGGTCTCCGCCTACGCGCAAAAGACTTTTGCGCACCTGCATGCGCTGGGACCGCGCTTTCACGCACGGCGCCAGATCGGCGCGCTGCTGCCGGACATCGACCGCGGCACCAACGGCATCGCCTTCCTGCTCGGCGTGGGCCTGTTCACGATCGTGCCGACCCTGGTCGAGATCGGCCTGGTGCTGGCCATCATGCTGCAGCGCTACAGCGCCCAGTTCTCCCTCATCATCGTGACCACCTTCCTGGTGTATGCCGGCTTCACGGTCATCTTCACGGCGCGCCGCGTGGTGTACCAGCGCCGGGTGAACAAGCTCGATGCGCGCTCCAAGGGCCAGCTCGCGGACAGCCTGATCAACTACGACACGGTCAAGTATTTCACCAACGAGGCGCTCGAGCGCCAGCGCTTTGCCGGCATCATGGCGCGCTGGCTCGAAGCCGGCGCGGGCAACCAGCGCGCGCTGTTCACGCTGCATGTGGGGCAAAGCGCGATCATCGCGCTGGGCGTTGCCGCGATCATGCTGCTGGCCGGGCAGGAGGTGCTGCGGCACGGCATGAGCGTGGGCGACCTCGTGCTCATCAATTCGTACGCGCTGCAGGTGTGCCTGCCGCTCAATGCGCTCGGCTTCGTGTACCGCGAGTCGCGCGACGCCTGGGTCAATGCCGAGCGGCTGCTCGCGCTGCTGGCCGAGCGCCCCGACATCGAGGACACGCCCGACCAGCCGGCACTGTCCCCCGGCCCCGGCGCCGTCGTGTTCGACCACGTCAGCTTCCACTACGACCCCGAGCGGCCGGTGCTGGCGGATGTGAGCTTCCATATCCCGCCCGGCGAAACGCTGGCCGTGGTCGGGCGCAGCGGCTCCGGCAAATCGACGCTGGCGCGCCTGCTGCTGCGGTTCTACGACCCGGTGTCCGGCCGCATCCTGATCGACGGGCAGGACATCGCCAAGGTACGGCCGAGCAGCGTGCGCCAGGCGATTGGCGTGGTGCCGCAGGAAACGGCGCTGTTCAACGACACGCTCGGCGCCAACATCGCCTACGGCCGCATCGACAGCAGCCGCGAGCAGGTGGTCGAGGCGAGCAAGTCGGCGCAACTGCACGATCTCATAAGTTCCCTGCCCGACCAATACGACACCCCGGTGGGCGAGCGCGGCGTCAACATTTCCGGCGGGGAAAAGCAGCGCATCTCGATTGCCCGCGCCTTCCTGAAGAACCCGCGCATCCTGATTTTCGACGAAGCGACGTCGGCACTTGATTCAGATTCAGAACACGCAATCGTGCAGGAACTCGACCGTTTGTCGCGAAATCGAACCACTCTCATCATCGCGCATCGCCTGTCCACGATCGTCAACGCCAACGCCATCATCGTGATGGACCGCGGGCGCATCGTCGAGCGTGGCAGCCATGCGGAGCTGCTGCGGCGCAAGGGGGCGTATGCCCGGCTGTGGCTGCTGCAGCAGCGGATGGACCAGGACATGCGGCGCGCCACATCGTAGAGCAAGCGGAGAGAACAATGCCAACAACGACAACGTCCACCGACACCGAGGCCACGGCGGTGTCGGTCGTGGTGCCGACCTGCGGCAGGCTCGACCTGCTCGACCGGTGCCTGGACGCGCTCACGCGCCAGACCCTGCCGGGGCCGAGCTACGAGATCATCATCGTTGACGACGAGCCCAACCACAACACGCTGCACCTGGTGGCGGGCTGGCGCGCGCGCACGCTCGACCGCGGGCCGCGGCTGGTGTACGTGTCCAACGCCGGCCCGCACGGCCCGGCGGCGGCGCGCAACCGCGGCTGGCGCATCGCCCAGGCCCCGGTCATCGCCTTCACCGACGACGACACGGTGCCCTCGCCCACCTGGCTGGCCAGCGGCCTGGCGGCCTTCGGCGACGGGGTGGACGCGCTGTGCGGCCGCATCGAAATGCCGCTGCCGGCGCGGCCCACCGACTACCAGCGCGACGCCAGCCTGCTCCAGACCGCCGAATTCGTCACCGCCAACTGCTTCTGCCGCAAGCGGGTGCTGGAACAGCTCGACGGCTTCGACGAGCGTTTCACCAGCCCCTGGCGCGAGGACAGCGACCTGCACTTCCGCCTGCTCGAAATGCAGGCCACCATCGCCCACGCGCCCGAGGCGCTGGTGGTGCACCCGGTGCGGCCGGCGCCGTGGGGCGTGAGCGTGCTCCAGATCCGCAAGGTCGCGTTCGACGCACTCCTGTACAAAAAACATCCGCAGCTGTACCGGCAAAAAATCCGCGGTGGCCCGCGCTGGGACTACTACGTGATCGTGGCCGCGCTGCTTGCGTTGCTGGCCGGGCTGGCCGCCGGCAGCAAGCTCTTATCCACGCTCGCGGGCGCAGTCTGGCTCACGCTCACCGTGCGCCTGTGCGTGCGCCGCCTCACCGGTACCGCCAAAACCCCTTCCCACGTTGCCGAGATGGTCTTCACCTCGGCCCTGATACCCCCGCTCGCCGTGTTCTGGCGTGTTGCGGGGGCGATCCGCTACCGCGTCCGCTTCGCCTGAGGGGCACCGATCATGCGCCGACTCCGCATCCTGACCTGGCACACGCACGGCAGTTACCTGTACTACCTGTCGCAGGCGCCGCACGACTTTTACGTCCTGTCCAAACCCGGCCGGCCAGCCGGCTACGGCGGCCGCTGCGGCAGCATTGCCTGGGGCGACAACCTGCACGACCTGCCGGCGGACCAGGCGCGCCACCACGCGTTCGACTGCATCGTGTTCCAGGACGACCCGCAGTGGGAAAAGGACCAGTACGAGCTGCTCACCCCCGCACAACGCGCGCTGCCCCGCATCTACCTCGAACACGACCCGCCGCGCGGGCATCCAACCGACACGCGCCACCCGGTGGATGACCCCAACGTGTTGCTGGTGCACGTTACGCCCTTCAACGCGCTGATGTGGGACAGTGGGCGCACGCCCACCCGCGTGATCGAGCACGGCGTGGTGATCCCGCCGCAGGTGCGCTACCAGGGCGAGCTGGAACGCGGCCTGGTCATCACCAACCACCTGGCGCGGCGCGGCCGGCGCCTGGGCGCCGACCTGTTCGTGCAGGCGCGCGCGCAGGTGCCGCTCGACCTGGTAGGCATGGGCGCCGACGAATTGGGCGGGTTGGGCGAGATCGCGCACGCGAACCTGCCCGCCTTTGCCGCGCGCTACCGCTTCCTGTTCAGCCCCATCCGCTACACCAGCATGGGCCTGGCGGTGATCGAGGCCATGATGGCGGGCGTGCCGGTGGTGGCGCTGGGGACCACCGAAATGGCAACCGTCATCGAAAACGGCGTCTCGGGCTATGCCGACACCGACCCCGCCGCGCTGGTGGGCCACATGCGCGACCTGCTGGAAAGCCCACAGCTTGCGCGCCAGCTTGGCGAAGGCGCACGCAAGCGCGCACTGGAACGCTTCCACATCCAGCGCTTTTGCGACGACTGGGACGCGGCGCTGCGTTACGTGACCGGCGCCGGCGCCGGCTAGCCACGGAGGCCGCATGAAACTCACCGAAGCGCATGCCGTCGGTGGCGTACGCGGCGCGGAGCTGCGCCGCATCGCCCTGGTCAGCGACCACGCCTCGCCGCTGGCCTCGCCCGGCAGCATCGACTGCGGGGGCCAGAACGTGTATGTGGCCCACCTCGCGCGCGAACTGGCGCTGGCAGGCTACCTGGTGGACATCTTCACCCGGCGCGATGCGATCGCGCAAAAGCAGCTGGTGCAGCTGCGCGAGAACGTGCGCGTGGTGCACGTGCCCGCCGGGCCGGCGCATTACGTGCCCAAGGAGCAGATGCTGCCCTACATCCAGACGTTTTCGCGCTTCGTCACCCGCTTCGCGCGCCGCCAGGGCGCACTCTACGACATTGTCCACGCCAACTTCTTCATGTCCGGCATGGTCGCGCACCACCTCAAGCAGGTGCTGGGCATCCCGTTCGTCATCACCTTCCACGCGCTGGGCCAGGTGCGCCGCCTCGCACAAGGGGCGGCCGACGCGTTCCCGCCGGCGCGCGTGCGCATCGAGAGCATGCTGATGCGCCACGCCGACCGCATCATCGCCGAATGCGCGCAAGACCGGCTGGACATGGAGCTCCTGTACGGCGCGTCGCCATCGCGCATCACGGTCGCCCCTTGCGGCTTCGACCCCGAAGAGCTGTGGCCGGTGCCGCTGCAGGACGCGCGCGAGCGCCTTGGCCTGCCGCAAGACAAATTCATCGTCCTGCAGCTCGGCCGCATGGTGCCGCGCAAGGGCGTGGACACCGTGATCCAGGGCGTGGCCATGCTGCGCGCGCGCTACGGGGTGGATGCCGAACTGCTCGTCGTGGGCGGCGACATCGATCGCCCGCACGGCAGCGACAGCCTGGAAATGGCGCGCCTGCGCGCCCTTGCCGCCCAACTCGGCATTGGCGACTACGTGCGCTTCACCGGCCAGAAGCCGCGCGGCGAGCTGCGTTACTACTACGGCGCCGCCAATGCGTTCGTCACCACCCCCTGGTACGAGCCGTTCGGCATCACCCCGGTCGAGGCGATGGCGTGCGCGCGGCCGGTCATCGGGTCCGAAGTGGGCGGCATCAAGAGCACGGTGGTCGATGGCGTGACCGGCTTCCTGATTCCCTCGCGCGACCCGCAAGCGGTGGCCGACCGGCTGGCGGCCCTGCAGCAACACCCCGAACTGGCGTGCGACATGGGCGAAGCCGGCCTGCGCCGCGCCTACCAGCACTACACCTGGCGCATCGTCGCCCAGCAGGCGGCGGCGGTCTATGCGGCCGTCGTGCAGGAACACCGCGCCAGCCAACCCCAACCACAGGAGCGCGCATGACATCGATGCAAATGCAACAGCAGCAGCCTTCCCTGCAGGGCCAGACCGTCCTCATCACCGGTGCCGGCAGCGGCCTGGGCCTGGCGCTGGCCACCTTGCTCGCCGAAGCGGGCGCCGACATCGTCGCCACCGACATCGCCGCGCACAAGCTGGAAGAAACCTGCGCGCGGGTCAGGCAACGCGGTACGCGGGTCCACCCGATCGCATTCGACGTGTCCGAGCCCGTTGCGGTGCGGCGCGCGATTGACGAAACGCTCGATACCATGGGGCGGCTCGATGTGCTCGTCAACAACGCCGGTACCGACATCTCCGTGCCCATCGACGAGCTGGGCGAGCAGGACTGGCTGCGCGTGATCGGCACCAACCTCAACGGCCCCTTCCTGCTGTCCAAGCATGCCGCAGCCCACATGCGCGGTGCCGGTGGCGGCCACATCGTCAACGTCGCCTCCACCGCCGCCAAGCGCGCCTGGCCAAACGCGGCGGCCTACCACGCCAGCAAATGGGGCTTGCTTGGCCTGTCGCACGCGCTGCATGCCGAGCTGCGCCCCCACAACATCCGCGTCACGGCCGTCATCGCCGGCGGCATGCGGACGCCCTTTTTGCTCGACCGCTTCCCCGACCTCGACCCCGCCGTGTTGCAGGACCCGGCCAACGTCGCCGCCGCGATCCGCTCGGTGCTGTTGCTGCCGCCGTCGACTGTGGTGGCGGAGCTGACCGTGTTGCCAATGCAGGAAACCTCATGGCCATAAAAGCGATCTTCCTCGACAAGGACGGCACCCTGGTCGAGAACGTCCCCTACAACGTCGAGCCGCGCCAGATCATGCTGGCCCACGGCGCCGGTCCGGCGCTGCGGCTGCTGTCGCGGCTCGATTACCGGTTTTATGTCGTCAGCAACCAGGACGGGATCGCCCACGGCCATTTCGAAGAGGTGGCCATGGAGCGCGTGCGCGACCGCCTCACCGACCTGCTGTTTCGCGAAAACCTGTCGCTCGACGGCTTTTACTTCTGCCCGCACCATCCCGATGGCAAGGTGCCGGGGTACGCCGTCTTGTGCAGCTGCCGCAAGCCGATGCCCGGCATGCTGCTCAAGGCCGCGAAGGAGCACGATATCGACCTGGCGTCATCGTGGATGGTCGGCGACATCCTGCACGACATCGAGGCCGGCAACCGCGCCGGCTGCCGCACGCTGCTCATCGACAACGGCAACGAAACCGAGTGGCGGCTCGGCCCCGGCCGCATCCCCACCCGCATGGCGCCCGACCTGTACACCGCCGCCGTGCTGATTGCCAGCCACAGCGGACCCCGATGAGCGCAGACTGGGACAACGCGCGCCGCATCTTGTGCGTCCGCCTGGACTCGCTGGGCGACGTACTCATGTGCACGCCGGCGATACGCGCCTTGCGCGAGCGGCGGCGCAGCCGCGCCATTACCCTGTTGACCTCCCCCACCGCGGCGCCGGCGGCGCCGTTCGTCCCGGAACTGGAAGGCGTGATCACTTACGAAGCGCCGTGGATGAAAACCAGCCAGGCGCACGATCCGCAAGCGGACCTGGACTTCGCAGCCGCGCTCGCAGAGCAGCGCTTCGACGCGGCGGTCATCTTCAACTCGTACAGCCAGAGCCCGCTGCCCGCGGCCCTGCTGTGCTACCTCGCGCGCATCCCCTTGCGGCTGGCCTACTGCCACGAAAACCCCTACCAGCTGCTGACCCACTGGCTGCCGGACCCCGAACCGGACAAGGTGATCCGCCACGAAGTGCGGCGCCAGCTCGATCTGGTGGCCCACGTGCGCTGCAAGCCCAGCTCCACGCGCATGTCGTTCACGGTACGCGAACCGGACCTGGACACCGTGCGCGCGCACCTGGACCGGCTCGGCGTTGGCCCCGAACAGCGCTGGATCCTGCTGCATCCCGGCGCCAGCGCCGCGTCCCGCCGATACCCACCCGAGCAATGGGCACAAGCAATCCGTGAACTCGACGAGCGCATCAAGCTGCCGATGGTGCTCACCGGCGGCCCCCACGAGCAGCCGCTGGTGGACGAGATCCGTGAACAGTGCGGCGTGGCGGTGCACTCGCTGGCCGGGCTGCTCAGCCTCGGTGAACTGGGCGCCGCGCTCAAGCTTGCCACCGTGGTTGTCTGCAACAACACCGGCCCTGCCCACATTGCCGCAGCCGTCGGCACCCCGCTGGTGGACCTGTACGCAATGACCAACCCCCAGCACACGCCCTGGCAGGTGCGCAACCGCCTGCTCTACCACGACGTGCCGTGCCGCTTCTGCATGAAGAGTGTCTGCCCGCAGGGCCACAACGAGTGCCTGTCGAAAATCGCCCCGGCGCAGGTTGTCGAAGCGGTCTGTAGCCTGCTTGAGCCCTAGCCCCGACCGACCAGCGGACGCAACGCGATCGCTCCTTAGCCACGCCAAGCGCACCCTTATGACAAAAACCCAAGAAACGCTCCGTCTCTGGTATAATTGCTGCCCAGTCGTCGGGGCGTAGCGCAGCCTGGTAGCGTACCTGCATGGGGTGCAGGTGGTCGGAGGTTCGAATCCTCTCGCCCCGACCAATGAAATCAAGTAGTTAGAAAAGCCGGGGCCTCCCGGCTTTTTTCTTACGGTCCGTTTACACGACGTATAGACGGTTTTTGTCAGCGCTGTCCGCTCAACTGGTAGTTAGGTCCCAGCGCTTCCCATCCCGTGCCTGACCTACGCTCTTAACCCAAGCATCATTTTCGGTTGGTACCGAAACTGAGGAACGGCCGAGAAGTTTGACTGGCGCGGGGAAGGCGCCCGCCTTGATTGCTTGGTAAATCTTGCTGCGCCCCAACCCGCGACAATCGCTGACGCTGCTCGCTCGTATGTCTTTTCCAGACCGGATATGTCTCCTATCGACCGCCCCTCCTAGTCCAATGCTGCATAAATGGCGGTCCGATAACTTATGTTTGTTCGGATCACTCGAGCAAAAGCGTAACGGTGAACACGAAGCCGCGCAGAACACCGTCGCGTTCCCATGATTGTTGCCGTGCGAACCGAGTCGAGAAAGCAAGCTCCATCCTACCAGCCCCTGGAGCCGGTGTTATCGAGCCCACCCGACACTGCAGGGCACGACAATCAGCTGCGTGATCCTTCATTCAGGGGTTTCTCTGCGGGAGTCGCAAATCCGCGATCCCGGCACTGATTGCTTTAACGATGAATTTCGCTGAAATGAGGCACCCTATGCGATGGAATCGATCACCTTTGTTCACTCCACCATCATCAACCACGCATTTGGCAGCGAAAAATGCAGGCTTATGTAACGCATGTCGAGCCGCCTCATAAACTGAATAAATTTCCATTTCGAATCCGGCCAATTTACGTTGGCCCGTCGCTAAGATCGCAGTCTTTCCCTCTTCCGCGATCACTGCACTACCACTGCTAGTGACTGCTTCAGGATAAATTGTGCAATGAATTCTTTCCACACCTTCCGGGAATTCAGATCTTGCTGGATCTAAATCGTTCGTTAGGTAAGTACCCATGTCGTCTTCCGCGCACAGTTCGATGAGCTTGTCGTGAACGTCGACATCCAATTGAACATCATAGTGTTCAGATTTAAATCCCGAGCTACTCCATTTTCCTGCGTCATGCTGATGGCAAATTTGAGATACGAGCAGATCATAGATCTTAACTTCGCCAGGGACACCACCGCAGATACCACTCATGCAGATTAACCGCGGCTCAAACCTTTCGAGGGCCATCGTTGCCACAACAGCCGCAGCGACAAGCCCCATTCGATGAGCCCTGACGATGACACCTTTAGAGCTCCCTATCCGAACTTCGCGGCAAACCAATCCAGATATTCTCTTCAGTGGCCCCCATCTGTCGACAAGATGTTCGAAAGCGGCCATCTCCTTATCCAAGGCGCAGACGATAGCGAAATCAAACTTCTTTCGTGGCTGAGCAGCGAGAATCTTGACCTTGAGTGCCTCCTTCCAGTCGTCGTGGTCATTGAACGGAATTACGTTGATATCGACTTTATTGAGATCGTACACGAAGTCGCCAGCATCCAAGTTTGCCCGCGTGAGAACAATCGCCGGAGTCAAGAACGACTGACTCTCATAATCCCTCGTTGTAGACACTAAGGACTCAAGATGATCCTCAACAGTCTCGTCCTTAGGTGACCGTGGGACAAGGAGGTCAAGCAGAATCAGATCGAATTTATCGCTCGCTATCGCTCGCGAGTAATCTAACCAGTTCTTCACTCGGCGCAACTCGAAATCATCAGAGATGACCTGCCCGATGTAGTCACGGATGACTTCGAACTTGTCCTCTTCATCCTCGAGTATGAGTATTTTCATAGTTTCTCCAGAATAGAAGCCACTTCGGCTTTCCATCTCTCATCGTCTTCCACATACCTAACACAGCCCGCAACGTTTATGCCGAACTTATCAAATATCTCCTGTTGAGCCATCTCGACAGGAATAGGCATACCTTCAATTTCGATGTCGGGGTATTGCGTGAGAATGATGCAAATGGTATCGACGCCTAGGTAAGTAATCTCAAATAACACGTCTAGCCCACCGGACGAGAGTGGGAAGGGTGAGCCAGCGCCCGCCTCAGGCTCATGGCTATGTATCGACATATCAAGGATAGCTAAATCAAAACGTTGTGAGCTTAACGCGGTTGCAGCCGTCGCCAACGCTTGACATCCTACCGCTTGAAGACGCCCACCAAAAATGGAGGCGAGATGAGAACGGATACCCTCCATTTTAAATGGATCGTCCTCGACGATGAGACACCACACTTCATCAATGTTCGAGAGCATATGCTAGCCTGACCTTTACCTCATCACCTACGACGGAATACTGCTCTAACCAAAAATCGTCCCGCGTGTGGGCAAGCAGTAACAACTTTGAAATTCCACTCTTACCTTGATAAAGATTGGCGTCCTGGAAATCTGCCATTTTTCGCCGTTCGATGTCGGCAGCTACGTCTTCCGGGCTCCTCTCCGGTGGTATGGCCGAGGAGATTTCCAGTATCAACTTCTTTGGTTTGCCTGTGATAACCTCAAAGTGCGTGCGTAGAGGCCGGGTTCGATCCCCGTGCTTCGCTGCGTTCGCGACCACGACGGCTAAGGAATCGTAGACCAAATGGTAGACGTTACCTACTAGCTCGATTTCCCCCCCCCTACTGTCATCAGCTCGAGGATTAAAGTCAGGTATTGTATCCTTCACTTCAGCGACAGTCGCGGCAAACAAGAGGGCAACCGAGGCTTTGGGCGCAACAATCGACGGCCGTTTGAACCAACCGAACATACTTGCAAGTTTACGGTCGATATGCAATTCCAGTTCACGGTAAAACGCATCAGCGAACTTATGTTCTTGTTGCGGCACGGTCGCGAGGACCTCATCTTCAATGTACTGCAAATTCTTGATTGCCGACTGCTGTGCCCGAAGGTATTTCGCAATAGCCGCGAGATCGAGTTCAGCAAGCCGCCAGCAGTAATCCGTTATGATCTGATCGATCCCACTGACGGATTTGGTATCTATGAAGTTGTTGCTTATGCTCTTTACCGCAGCTGCCAGGATTTCTTGCTTGGCTGGGCCATACACTTCCGGCAGCAGCAAACCCAACGGCTTCGATTTAGAATGCACGTGCAAGCGCTCGCGGATGATCTCCTCTATTGCGCGATTATAGCCGTCTTTCCAAATCTTCCACTTCGCCGAAAACTGCGGCAGCCGAAATAGCGGAGAGAACTTGCTATTTTTTTCTATCGAATTAATTACGCTCGAATATAAATGGCCATGAAAAGTCCCATGCCGGATACGCCGACCAATATAGGAGGCAATACCAAAGACTGAGTTAGAACAAAACGCGTTATAGCACTGCGACATGACAAGCAAGAGCACGGCCTCATCGCAACTCACCGACACGCCTTTTTTACCGGACCCGCTTGCAGTCAAAGCACCGTTTAGCTCAAGCATCATCTCATCTTCAATCCAGGATGAGAACCTTGAAGGATCCACATATATTCGATGATCATCTATTTCATTACGCACGCGGTTCAGTTGATGATCAATTCGGACGGTACGGGCCCGCTGCAGATAATACTCATCGTTCGTGAAGCCGGCCATCCATTCGTGCAACGAGGCCCGAATCTCTGGAATATCAGCCCGATGCGGGGCCAATCTAGTTAACTTTGCGATAAAATCCTCGGTCGCGATATCGTAAATATATTCAGCGACATACGGATGGGTGTTTTCGTAAGATTTTACTAAGGCCACCAATGAGCCGCCGTGAAAACCCAGGGCAGTCTCTTCAAGTAATTTGCGCAAGTGGAAACTGTCCAGCTCATTCTTGCTGCGTTTACCCAACAGCAGCAGCAAAATTAGCCTTACCAATTTATCGGTCGCTAACTTGGCCGCAGTTCGTGTGGCTTTGATGGGAACCGTCCGCGCCAAATCGCGGGTAACTCCCATTAACGTAAGCAAATCGTCTTTTTCAAACCCAATTTGCCCCTCGGATTGGTGAAGCCAGTAATTGAAGATCGCCGAACGAGTCGCTGTACCAGAAAGCTCAAGCGCGGCAAGCTCACGGAATTGATGTTTAGTGAATTGCTGTTTTCCGACAACGTTGTGCAATTGGGTGTCACCTACCCAATTACGCAACTGCGAAGCTAGCGCCCCAGGCAAATCACCCACATCTTCTCTTGATGAATCATAGTAATTATCGAGCAGAATTCGATACTGCCGGATCGGCTCATACTCTAACCAGGTGCTGCTCTGCTTATAAAAGTTGTACTCGCTTTCAGATGCTTCGGCGTCGTAAGTTGCTAGCAAACGAGGAAACAGATCCAGTCGTCCTAAGCGTCCCGCGACTTGAGAAATGGTCGGGTAATCATCGATAGCGAAGAGATGCGAATTGAATTTAGCCAATATTACGGCGTCGATCAAAGAACACTTCTCAACTTCAGATAAGTAAACAGCCAGGTCTTCCCCGTCTTTTGCGAAGGGTTGAACAGATAATCGAGATAGCGTCCGGCTATAGCGGTTTATTGCGCCGCGGTCAGGGAGATTTAAGACCGAGCGTTTGATCGTGAGGTAACTTTGATCCCGAGCGTATGTGTGCACTAGCGATATGACTGCGGCCGCCTTAAGGTTTGCCTTCTGAACGATCTCTTCAATAAGTTCATCTTCAGCATCCTGAGGCAATCTTTCTCGAATTAAAACCGCACGTCGTAGTACGGCGTGACTCCAGCCATTTGTATTGATTGCCTCAATTATACGATCACGACATGCCGTGAGATTGTTTTCCGCATAATATGCATCTATCTGGTGAAGAGCCTCACCCACTTCAGTCAGCCTCTGGTAGTGGGCTGTGGCGCTCCTGTCGATCACCTCCAGAATTTCCGGCAGGCTGACATTGTTTCGAATTTGGAGCGTATCGGCGAAAGGCGGGTTTTTCGGAAACGGAGCGGACTTTTTGACAGCCTTGCCAAGAAAATGACTGTTCAGCAAAGCGTCCAGGACTTCCGCCTTACCCTTTGGCAGTTTTCCTCTCAGTTTGGTGAGACGGGCTATCGCATTGCCCTCAGGATCGCCGAGAATTGCTCTGACCTTATTTCTTGTGTCTTCGTCTAACTGTTTTAGGATTTCAAATCTGCGCATCATCGGACTTTCAGACAACGGGCTTCCGTCGGGCTCCGACTATTGTACCTGAACAATAGGGGCTAACGAATGTAAGTATTGCCGGGAAGAAACCGGACGATTTTAGAAAATGCATGGGGTAGCAGTGGTGCTAAGCGGAGTATGCGTGAGACTTGAATAGGGAGTGACCGAAGAATTGGGAAAAGTCGCTTCCCGCTCCAAAGGACTCCTCAAAACAGCCG
Organism: Massilia agilis; assembly: GCF_024756255.1. GTDB lineage: Bacteria > Pseudomonadota > Gammaproteobacteria > Burkholderiales > Burkholderiaceae_D > Telluria > Telluria agilis. The sequence continues at coordinate 993,751 of NZ_JANUHB010000001.1, forward strand.
CAGCTACATCCTCTCGCCCCGACCAATAGAATCAACGACTTAGGCCAGCCTCGTGCTGGCCTTTTCGTTTCTCATCCAGCTTATCGGCCCGGCAATCCTCAGTGGACCGCCGTCCTGTGCTTGTCGAACACTTCCCTCAGCTGCCCCAGCGTCCGCGTGTTGAGCACATTGCGCTTCTCCAGCCACCCGCGCCTACCCTGCCCGATGCCATAGCGCAGATTGTCGAAGTCCAGCACGCTGTGCGCGTCCGAGTCGATCGCCACCAGCACGCCCTGGTCACGCGCCATCATGCAATAGCTGTCGTTCAGGTCCAGCCGCTCCGGCTGCGAATCGAGCTCCAGCGCGCAGCCGCACTCGCGGGCGTGACGGATCACCCGCTCCACGTCCAGCTCCACCGCCGCGCGCCCGGTCAGCAAGCGCGCCGTCGGGTGCCCTAGCACGCAAACACTCGAATGATCCATCGCCCGCAACACGCGCGCCGTCTGCTTCTCACGGCTCAGTTCGAACGCCGTATGCAGCGACGCAATCGCATAATCGAGCCGCGCCAGCGCTGCGTCCGGCAAGTCGAGCGCGCCGTCCTCGAGGATGTCCACCTCCACGCCCTTGAGCAGCGTGATCCCTTCCAGCTCCTCGTTGAGCCGGTCGATTTCGTCGGCCTGCCTGGCCAGCGCGTCCGCGTCCACCGACCAGCCGCCGTGGCGCGCGTGGTCCGTGATGCCCAGGTAAGCCATGCCGCGCCGCTGCGCTTCCAGCGCCATCTCGCGCAGGCTGTTGCGCCCGTCGCTGGCCCGCGTGTGCGAGTGCAGATCCCCCTTCAGGTCCGACAGCTGCACCAGATGCGGCAGCTTGCCGTCGCGCGCAGCCTCGATCTCGCCGCGGTTTTCACGCAGCTCCGGCGCAATGAACGGCAGGCCCACTGACGCAAACACCGACTCCTCGGTATCCCCGGCAATACGCGCCTCGCCCGCAAACACGCCATATTCGTTGATCTTCAGGTCGCGCTTCAGGGCCAGCGTGCGGATCTCGATGTTGTGCGCCTTCGATCCCGTGAAATAATGCAACGCCGCGCCGAAACTCTCCGGCTCCACCGCGCGCAGGTCCACCTGCATCCCTTGCGCAAGCTCGATGCTCGCGCGCGTGGGTCCATGCGAAATCACCCGCCCCACACCCTCGTACCGGACGAAATGCGCGGTCACCTCCTCCATGCGGCGCGACGCCACGACAATGTCCACATCCCCCACCGTCTCCTTCATGCGCCGCAGGCTGCCCGCCGCCTCGACGCGCACCACGGCCGGGTGCTGCTTCAGGTAGCGCACCAGCGGTTCGATCAGCTGCACCGCCAGCGCAATCGAATAGCGCGTGGTCTTGGACATGCGCGATTGCACCGCTTCCAGGATGCGCTGCTCCGCCTTTTCTCCCAACCCATGGATCGTGCGCAATTGCCCGTCCTCGCACGCGCGCAGCAGTTGTTCGGGAGTATGAATGCCGCGCTCCTGGTACAGCAGCTTGACCCGTTTCGGTCCCAGTCCCGGGATGCGCAGCAGCGTGCCGATCCCTTCCGGCAGCTCATGGCGCAGCTGTTCACGCAGCGCACAGGTGCCGCCGCCGTGCACGATCTCGGCAATCTTGCCTGCCAAATCGGCGCCGATGCCGGGCAATTCCGACAGGTCGCGCCCCTCTTGAAGCAGGTCCTCGACGCTGGGCGCCAGCGTTTCCACCGTGCGCGCCGCGTTGCGGTAGGCGCGGATCCGGAACGGATTGCCCTCTTCCAGCTCAAGCAGGTCGGCGATTTCACTGAACACCGAGGCGATATCGGCATTGTGGATATGCATGGCTCCTCCTCACGCGCGCACCTCCCCTCCCGGAACTGGTCAAACCGGGAAAGCTCCCGCCGGGATGCGCCTTGATCAGGAGATTGGAATGGGCAACTCGCAATTCGACCACGTGTCCGTCACCAAAAAAGCCAACATCTACTTCGACGGCAAGTGCATCTCGCACAACCTGGTCTTTCCCGACCAGACCAGGAAGACCCTCGGCGTGATCATGCCAGGCACCCTGACCTTCGGCACCGACACCCCCGAAGTCATGGAAATCGTCCAGGGCAAGTGCCGTGCGCGCATCGGGCCGGACGGCGAATGGAAGACCTACGAGGGCGGCCAGCAGTTCCGCGTGCCCGGCCAGTCCAGCTTCGAGATCGAGGTGAGCGAGCCTGTCCATTACGTGTGCCACTTCTCGAACCAGTGAACGCAAGAGCCTGCGTCAGCCTCCCGAGCTGCGCACCCGCCGCACCGGGGCCTCCACGCTGTGCTCGCTGATCAGGCGGTCGAGCACCGCCCGGTCCACCGTTTCATGTTCCAGCAGCGTGTGCGCCAGCACGTCCAGCAACTCGCGCTTTTCCAGCAAGGTCTGGCGCACCCGCTCGTGCGCTTCGGACAGCAAGGTGGCGATCTCCTGGTCGATGCCCTGGGCGGTGCGCTCGCTGTACGGCAGCCGTTCGCCCAGCGCCCCCGGGTACAAGGGCGATGGGTTCGGCTGCTCGAAGGTGGCCATCCCCAGCCGCTGGCTCATGCCATATTGCGTGACCATGTGGCGCGCCATGTCGGTTGCCATCTGCAAGTCGTTCTGCGCGCCGGTCGACATGTCGCCAAACACAATTTCCTCCGCCACCCTGCCGCCCAGGAACACGTCGAGCCGGTCCAGCAGCTCGCTCTTCTTCAGCAGGTAGCGGTCTTCGGTGGGCAATTGCTGCGTGTAGCCGAGCGCGGCAACCCCGCGCGGAATAATCGAAATCTTCGCGACCCGGTCCGCATTGCGCCGGTACTCCGCGGTCAGCGCGTGGCCCGCCTCGTGGTAGGCCACGGTCTCCTTCTCCATCGGGTTCATCACGCGGCTCTTCTTCTCCAGCCCGGCGATCACGCGGTCGGCGGCCTCGTCGAAGTCGTGCATGTCCACCGCCTGCTTGCCGCGCCGCGCCGCCAGCAGCGCCGCCTCGTTGACCAGGTTGGCCAGGTCGGCCCCGGCCAGCCCCGCGGTGCGCGCCGCGATCTCTTCCAGGTCCACGTCGTGCGCCACCGTCACGCTGCGGGTATGCACGGCCAGGATCTTCTGGCGCCCCTTCAGGTCCGGACGGTCCAGCGTGATGTGGCGGTCGAAGCGGCCGGGCCGCAGCAGCGCCGGGTCCAGGATCTCGGGCCGGTTGGTCGCGGCCAGGATGATCACGCCCTTGTTGGTGTCGAAGCCATCCATCTCCACCAGCAGCTGGTTCAGCGTCTGCTCCTGCTCGTTGTAGCCGCTCACCGTGCCGCCCACGCCCCGCGCGCGGCCCAGCGCGTCGAGCTCGTCGATGAAGATGATGCACGGCGCGCTCTTTTCCGCCTGCGTGAACATGTCGCGCACGCGCGCCGCGCCCACGCCCACGAACATCTCGACAAACTCCGAGCCGCTGATCGAAAAGAACGGCACCCCGGCCTCGCCCGCCAGCGCCTTGGCCAGCAGGGTCTTGCCGGTGCCGGGCGCGCCAACGATCAGCACACCCTTGGGAATCTTGCCGCCCAGCCGGCGGTAGCGCTGCGGGTTCTTGAGGAATTCGACGATCTCGATCAGCTCTTCCTTGGCCTCGTCGATGCCGGCCACGTCGTTGAACGTGACGCCGGTCTTGCTCTGCACGTACACGCGCGCCTTGCTTTTGCCAATGTCAAACAGGCCGCCCGCCATCATGCCGCCGCGTTTCGCCACGCTGCCCCACAGCCAGAACAGCAGCAGCACCGGGAACACCCACGCCAGCAGCGTGCCCAGCCACTCGCTCTTGACCTGGCCCACATAGCGCACCTTCTGCGCCTCCAGGTCCGACACCAGGTCGGGGTCGGTTACGCGCACCGTACTGAACGGGCAGCCGCCATCGGGCGAGCACTTGAGCGTCTCGGCCTTGTCCTTGGGCAGGATGGCATCGAGCCCGCCCGGCTTGAGCGAGCCGGTGATGGTGGTGTCCGAAATCTGCACCTCGTTGACCTTGCCGGCGGACAGCAACTGCTTGAAGTCGCTGTACGCAATCGGCGCCGTGGACATCAGCCCCGCCACGCTCTGGAACAGCACGAAGATCACCAGGCCCAGCAGCCAATACCACAGGGCCGGCCGCATCGGGTTCTGGGTTTCCTTGTCCTCGCTCACGCTGCCCCCGCCACCGGCTTGTGCACCAGCACCGCCACTTTGCTTGCCTGCAGCACCTTGAGCGTTTCACTGCCCAGCATGCGCGCGCGGTCGCCCTTCCAGCCGTGCGAGGCCAGGTAGATCAGGTCGCAGCCCAGGTCGTCGGCCGCGTGCACGATCGCCTGCCACGGCTCGGGCGCATGGACCTTGATGACGGTGGAGGCGACGTGGCCGCCGGTGGCGGTGGTGGTGATGTCTGCCAGGTATTCGTCGGCCAGCTTGTCGAACAGGGCTTGGCGGCGCTGCGCCAGGTGGGGCGCGTGCGCGACCCAGGTGTCCAGCTGCGCGCCCGCGGCCAGCGACACCACATGGATACCGACCACTTCCGCCCCGCAGTCTTTGGCGAACTGCACGCCGCCCCGCACCGCCTCGCGGGACAGCGCCGACCCGTCGGTCGGCAGCAGGATGCGTTTGTACATGATTCACCCCTCGACGCACGCCGGCGCCTGACCCCACTGTCGGTCAGGCGTCGGCTGCGTGCTTGAGGCAAATCAAAGGGGCGGCAGCGCGGCCGGACTATTTCCAGTCGCCGCGCAGGTCCAGCACCTGCTGGTACAGGTTTTCCGGCGTGGCTTCGTCCGGCGGCACCGGCTGGCCCACCGCCAGCGCCAGCCGCGAACGCGGGCCGCGCGCGAACGAGCGCTCGAACACGTTGCCGCGGTCGCGCGTGAACAGGCTGCCCCACAACCCGCGCAGCGCCATCGGGATCACCGGCACCTTGCTGCGCCCGACGATCTTGGCGATGCCGCCCTTGAATTCGTTCATTTCGCCGGTCGAGGTCAGTTTGCCTTCCGGAAAAATGCAGACCAGCTCGCCTTCGTGCAGCGCCTTGGCCACATCCACGAACGCCTTTTCCATCAGCCACGGGTCTTCCTTCGCGGGCGCGATCGGAATCGCCTTGGCGGTGCGGAAGATCCAGCCCAGCACCGGCGTGGCAAAGATGCGGTGGTCCATCACGAAGCGGATCGGGCGCGGGCTGGCCGCCACGATCACGACCGCGTCCACGTAGCTCACATGGTTACACACCAGCACTGCCGGCCCTTCTTCGGGGATGCGCTCGGCGTCCACCGTCTTCACGCGGTGAATCGTGTGGATCAGCATCCACGCCAAAAAGCGCAGCAGGAACTCGGGCACCAGCGAGAAAATGTACGCCGCCACCACCGCGTTGAGCAGGGCCGTGACCAGGAACATTTCGGGAATCGTGAAGCCATGGCCGAGCAACAGGATGGCCACGCCCGCCGCCGCCACCATGAACAGTGCATTCAAAATATTGGTCCCGGCGATGGTGCGCGCCATGTGCTTGGGGTCGCAGCGCGACTGGATCAGCGCAAACAGCGGCACGATGAAGAAGCCGCCAAACATACCCAGCAGCAGCAGGTCGGCCAGGATGCGCACCACGCCCGGCTGCGCCAGCAGGCCCAGCATGTCCACCGCCTGCGTGTTGGTGTAGTGCTGGCTGGCGAAATACAGGTCGATGCCGAACACCGACAGGCCGATGGAGCCGAACGGCACCAGGCCGATCTCGACCTTGCGGCCGGACAGCTTTTCGCACAGCAGCGAGCCGGTCCCCACGCCCAGCGAGAACACGGTCAGCAGCAGCACGAACACGCTGTGGTCGCCGTGCAGGTAGTCCTTGGCGTACACCGGAAACTGCGACAGCACCAGCGCGCCGTAGAACCAGAACCACGAGTTGCCGAGCATCGACAGGAACACCGTGCGGTTCTTGCTCGAGAACGCCAGGTTGCGCCAGCTCTCCGCGAGGAAGTTCGCGTTCACCTTCAGTTGCGGCTCCGGCGCCGGCGAGCGTGGGATGCCCCACGACGCAACCAGCCCCAGCACCGCAGTCAGCACCGTGCCGGCCGCCACCATGACAATACCATGCGGCTGCGCCACCAGCACCGCGCCCATGATCTCGCCGATCAGGATGCCGACGAAGGTACCCATCTCGATCACACCATTGCCGCCGACCAGCTCATCCTGCTTCAGGTGCTGCGGCAGGTAGGCGTACTTCACCGGCCCGAACAGCGTCGAGTGCACGCCCATGCCGACCACGGCCGCCACCAGCAGCCACAGGTTGTGGCTCATCCAGCCCAGTCCCGCGACCAGCATGATGCCCAGCTCAAGAAACTTGACCGAGCGCGCCAGCTTGCCCTTCTCCACCTTGTCCGCGATCTGGCCGGAGGTGCCCGACAGCAGCACGAACGGCAGGATGAACAGGCCCGGGATCAGGTTGTTCAGCAGCGAAGGGGGCAAGGTGGTCCAGCTGGCCGCGTCGTAGGTCAGGATCACGATCAGCGCGGTCTTGAACAGGTTGTCGTTGAACGCCCCGAGGAACTGAGTCCAGAAAAACGGGGCGAAACGCCGCTGCTTCAACAGGGTGAACTGGTTCGGTTTGCTCATGCGTCGGCTCGCGAAAAGTGGATGGGCCGTAATCTACAGCACTCGGCGGGGGCAAACAACAATGTTTCTCAGCGTTATTTTTGCGTAGCCGATACTAATACGGCGGGTCGCGACGCGCGATACCCAAACTGGGTGTTTTGCAAGGAGCTGGACTTCGGCCAAACTGCGCGCCTTATGTGATCTGCATCGAATGCGGCGCCAAGTTTAAGGCGGCTCAGGACCGCCGCGCAAACAACCGGTACACGGGTCCCACGGCCAGCACCACTACGACCATGCGCGAGACGTGAAATGCCGTCACCACCGGCACGCCAAGTTTGAGCACCCGCGCCGTGAGCGCCATCTCGGCGATCCCGCCGGGCGAGGTCGCCAGTACCGCGGTGCCCCAGTGCAGGCCGGCCAGCTGCGCCAGCCCCAGGGCAAAGCCGGCAGCCAGCAGCAGCGCCACCAGCGTGCACGCGGCCACGCTGGCCAGAAAGCGCGGTGCGGTGTGGACGAAGGCGGGCGTGAAGCGCGTGCCGAGCGAAACGCCGATGAACAGCTGCCCGCTGCGGATCGCCCACTCGGGCAGGCGCGACAGGTGGATGCCGGCGGCCGTGAGCGCCAGCGCCACCGCCAGCGGGCCGATGACCCAGGCGTTGGGCAGGTCGCGCCGCTTGAGCAGCATCGCCCCGGCGGCGGCGGTGGCCAGCGCCAGCACGGCCAGGCCCGGGTAATGCACTTCGCTGGCGGCCGGCACGAACGCTGGCAGGCTTGCGCTGGCGTGCAGCGCGCGCACGATGAACGGGATGGTCCCGACCACCATCATGATGCGCAGGCTGTGCGCGGCGGCCACCCGCTCGACCAGCGCGCCGTGGCGCTCGCCCTGCACCGCCATCTCGGAGGCGCCGCCGACGGCCATCGCAAAGAACGCCGTCGCCGGGTCGGTACCGGCAACGCGCCGCAGCAGCCAGGCGCCCGCCACCCCGAGCGCGAGCGCGAACAGCACCGCAAGCGCGATCCACGGCGCGTAGCGCGCCAGAACCGCCAGCACCGGCGCGCTGAAGTACAGGCCGAGCGCGGTGCCGATCGCCCACTGCCCGGCCTGGCGCACCTGCACCGGTGCTGCCAGCGGCGCGCCCAGCATGCAGGCGCTAGCGGTCGAGAACAGCGGCCCGATCAGCCACGGCAGCGGCGTGTCCAGCCACACGCAGGCCAGCGCCGCCGGCACCGCGACCAGCAGCGCCAGGCAGAACGAACGCAGCATCGGGCGCGTCAGAAAGCCCAGAGCTTCTCGGCCGGCATCTGCAGCCAGTAGCTGCCGGCATCGAGCCGGCGCGGCGAATAGGCGCGCAGCTTGGCGTCGCCGCGCCCGAACAGGCACTCCCAGCGGTCGCCCAGGTACATGCAGGTGGTCAGCTCCATCTGCAGCGCGTTGTCGGCCGGCGTGGCGCTGATGCGCACTTCCTCCAGCCGCACCAGCGCGGTGACGTCGCTCGTGGTGTTTGCGCCGCGCGCGGTGGCATTCAGCTCCGCGCCTTCCACCAGCAGGCGCACGCGGTTGCCGTCGCGCTGCACCACCGTGCCCGGCAGCCGGTTGTTACTGCCCATGAACTCGGCGGTGAACAGCGTGTCCGGCGTCTCGTACATCTGCTGCGGCGTGCCCTGCTGCTCGATCTTGCCGTTGTTGAGCAGCAGGATACGGTCCGAGATCGCCATCGCCTCGGCCTGGTCGTGCGTGACCATCAGCGCCGACAGGCCGAGCCGCACGATCAGCTCGCGCAGGAAGGCGCGCGCCTCTTCGCGCAGCTTGGCGTCCAGGTTCGACAGCGGCTCGTCGAGCAGGATCACCGGCGGGTTGTACACCAGCGCCCGGGCGATCGCCACGCGCTGCTGCTGGCCGCCCGACAGCTGGTGCGGGAAGCGCGCGCCCAGGTGCCCCAGGCCCAGCTGGGCCAGCACCAGGTTCACCTTCGGCTCGATCTCGCGCGCCGGCACCTTGCGCAGCTTCAGGCCATAGGCCACGTTGTCGAACACGGTCTTGTGCGGCCACAGCGCGTACGACTGGAACACCAGGCCCAGGTTGCGCTCCTCGGCCGGCAGTTCCAGCTTTCGGTCGCCATCGAACACGCGGCGCTCGCCGATGTCGATGGTGCCGGCGCGCGGGCTCTCCAGGCCCGCCACCGCGCGCAGCAGAGTGGTCTTGCCGCTGCCCGAGGGACCGAGCAGCGCTACCACTTCGCCGCGTTGCAGGTGCATCGACACGCCTTTGAGGATCTGGTTGGCGGAAGCGCCGCTGCCGTAGTCGAGGTGCAGGTCGTTGACGGATAAAACGTTCATGTGTTGTCTCGTAGAGGAATTAGTCGTGCAGCTTGACGCCGAAGCGCAGCGCGATGCCAAGGCCGATGGCCACCAGGGTGATGTTGATGAACGAGAGCGCGGCCACCAGGTCGGTCGAGCCGCCGGCCCACAGCGACACCAGCATTGCGCCAATCACTTCGGTGCCGGGCGAGAGCAGGTACACGCCGGTCGAGTATTCGCGTTCGAAGATCAGGAACACCATCAGCCAGCCGCCCAGCATGCCGTACTTGATGAGCGGGAGCGTGATGTCGCGGGTAACGCGGCCCCGGCTGGCGCCGACCGCGCGCGCGGCCTCTTCCAGCTCCGGCCCCACCTGCAGCAGCGCGGTCGAGACCATGCGCATGCCGTAGGCCAGCCACACCACCGAATACGCCAGCCACAGCGCGAAGATGGTCGAGCGCAGTTCGCGCAGCGCCGGGACCAGGTGCTCGGACAGCCACAGGGCCGCGCCGTTGTCCATCCCCTTGAGCAGGCCATCCAGCCAGCTCGGCACGAACAGGAACACCCACAGGAACGACAGGCCGGCCAAGAGACCCGGCACCGCGCGCGGCACCAGTACGCTGTAGTCCAACAGGCGCGTGATGCCGTCCTGCTTGCGGTGCATGGCCAGCGCAATCGCGCTGTAGCAGGCCACCGCCAGGCCGCCGCCCACCACGCCGATCAGCACCGTGTTCAGGATGCCGCGCATGAGCGAAGGCTGCTCCATGATGTCGCGGAAGTGCTGCAGCGTGAGCACGTCGGCGAGCTTCACGCCTTCGCCCCAGTACTGTACAAAGCTGCGCAGCACGATGCCGGAAATCGGCACCACGATCGTGAACAGCAGCCACGCGCCCAGCAGCGCGAACGCCACCCACTTCCAACGGCCCAGCGGCAGCGGCTTCTGGCGCGCGCCCTTGCCCTTGATGGCAACGTACTTGTTGGCCGACTTGAGCAGCCAGCGCTGCAGCATCACGAGCGGCATCGTCACCATCACCAGGCACACCGCGACGGCTGCCATTAGGTGGTACGACGGGGTGCCCAGCTTGTTGGTGAGCTTGTACAGGTAGGTAGCCAGCACCAGGTGCCCTTCCGGGTCGCCCAGCACCAGCACCAGGCCGAACACCTCGAAGCCGAGGAAGAACACCAGCACGCCCGCGTAGGCCAGCGCCGGCATGATCATCGGCAGCGACACGTTGAACATCACCTGCCACGGCGAGGCGCCGGTCACGCGCGCCGCTTCCTCCACGTCCGAGCCCAGGCTCTTGAGCGCGGAGGACGCGTACAGGTACACGTGCGGCACGTGGGTCAGGCCCGCGATCACCACGATGCTGGTGAACGAGTAGATGTTCCAGGGGATGAAGCCGAGAATCTGCTTGGCCCAGGTCGAATAGAAGCCGACCGGCCCCATCGCGACCACGTAGCCAAAGCCCATCACCATCGGCGACACGAAGATCGGCACCAGCAGCAGCGGCGCGATCCAGCTGCGGCCCGGCAGGTCGGTGCGGATCATCAGGAAGGCGAGCATGCCGCCCAGCGGCACCGCGATCGCGGCCAGGCCGGCCGCGAGGATCATCCCGTTGCGGAACGCGACCCGGAAGTCAGGGTCGTCGAAAATGAAGCGGTACGCGTCCAGGCCCAGCTCCTTGTCGGGCATGAAGAACGGCGCCGACAGGAAGCTCTGGTAGAAAATCAGGAACAGCGGAACGAAGATGGCCAGGCACGTCAGGGCGACAACCATCCCGCGCGGCCAGTTAAGGCGGCGCGACAAAGACAAGGTAGGCATGGAGCTATCCGATTGGGGGTGTTGATGCTGCCAGCAATGCATCCCCGTCGTTCCCGCGCAGGCGGGAACCCATGCTGAGCCTGAATGGCACACGGTCCATGGGCCCCCGCCTGCGCGGGGGCGACGGGGGTGGTCTTACTTCTTACCGGCGGTTTCCTTCCACTGCTTCAGGAAGGCCATGCGCTTGGCGGGCGCAAGGTACTGCAGCAGGCTGTCGTTGACCGGCAGCGGCTTGACGTTCTTCTCGCCGATCTCGCGAATCAGCTCGGCCGAGGTGGTCTCGCCCTTCACGTCCGCGCGGATCGCGTACAGCTTGGAGTCGTTGGCGATCACGGTCTGGCCGCGCGCCGACAGCATGTAGTCCATCCACAGCTTGGCGGCGTTGGCGTTCTTCGCGTTCTTGTTGATGAACTGGACGCGCGACAGGATCAGCGTGTAATCCTTGGGCAGCACCACGCCCAGCGACGGATCGGTCTTGGCGCGCACCAGCGCGTACGAGCCAAGCACGTTGTAGCCGATCAGGTTCTCGCCCGACGAGATCCGCTCCAGCATGGTGCCGGTGGACGACTGCACGCGCACCTTGGCCGTGCCGAACGCGTTCTCCAGTACCGGGAACTGCGCGAAGTCGTGCGAATCCTGGGTCATGAACATGAAGCCCACGCCCGACTTCTCGATGTCGTAGGTGGTGACCTTGTCGCGGAATTTATCGGTCGCGATCAGTTTGGCGAAGTCGGCGTGGGTCTGCGGCACCTCGGCGCCGGTAACCAGGCGCTTGTTGTACACGATCGCGGCCGGCTCGAAGGTGGTGCCGTAGGCCATGTCCTTCCACACCGCCCAGCCCGGGATCTTCGGCGCTTCGACCGATTTGTAGGCCATCGCATAGCCTTCCGCGGCCAGCTTGAGCTGCAGGTCCATCGCCGAGGACCACAGCACGTCGGCGGTGGCGCCGCCGGCGGCCGATTCGGAGATGAAGCGGTTGTACACCTCGGTCGAGTTCATGTCGTTGTACTCGACCACGATGCCCGGGTACAGCGCGTTGAAGTCCTTGATCAGCGGTTGCGCGGCCTTGCTGTCGGTCGCGCCGTAGATCACCAGCTTGCCCTCTTTTTTGGCGCCGTCGATGATCTTCTGGTAGGTGGCCGGGTAGCCGGCCGGGACCTGCGCGCCGGCAGCAAGCGCCACGCCGGACAGTGCGAGGGCGAGCGCGATCTTCGAAATGGATTTCATCTTGTCTCCTTGGGTTTGATTGTCCGGCTAGCGCACCAGGTTAAACTGCATCGCTTGCCGGGTATAGTCGTTGACTGCTTTCTTGATGTACTGGGTCAGCGCGTCGCCGGTCAGCGAGAACGGATACAGCCCGGCCTCGGTGCGCAGCTGCGCAAATTCGGGCGACGCCTCCATCCGGTCGAAGGCCTCGACCCAGCGCCGGTAGTCCGCTTCCGGCACGCCGGGCGCCATCCACACGCCGCGGATGATCGGCCACACCACGTCGATGCCCTGCTCGCGTGCCGTCGGCACCTCCGCCAGCGCGCCCGGCAGCCGGTGTTCGGAAAGCACCGCCAGCACCCGCACCTTGCCCGGGCCCGCGTACAGCTTGGCCTCCGACGCGTCACCCGAGACCACCTGCACGAAACTGGCGTTCATCGCCGTGAACGCTTCGCCGCCGCCTTCCAGCGCAACGAAGCGCAGCTGCTTCGGATCGATGCCGGCGTGGCGCGCGACCATCGCCATCTTCAGCCAGTCCTGGCTGCCGATGGTGCCGGACACGCCGATCAGCACCTTCTGCGGCGCCGCGCGCAGCGCCTCCAGCAGGTCGCCCAGCGTCCGGTACGGAGAATCCGCGCGCACGGCGATCATGCCGTAGTCGGCGCCCATCGCCGCCACCCAGCGCACGTCCGAGGGGCCAGCCTTGCCAAACTTGCCCTGCGCAAGATTGAGCAAGGAGCCGCCCGAGAACGCGACCAGGGTGTCCGGCTCCGGGCGCCGCTGCGACACCAGCGTGTGCCACGCCACCGCGCCGATCCCGCCCGGCAGGTAGGTCAGCTTGAGCTTCGGTGCGCCGGGCTTGGCCAGCAGTGCTTTTTGTGCAAGCTTGCAGGTCAGGTCCATCGCACCGCCCGGCTTGGACGGGATCACGCATTCCGGCTCGCCGGCATGCGCGATCGCGCATGCGGCCAGCAGGGCCAGGGGAATCAGGTTACGCAGCTTCATGCGAGCCATGATAGAGGTGATCGACCTGGCGGGCGAGTCAATAACGGTGCTGGATGCCCATCGTGATGCCAGTTTGCGACGTGCCGAAGCCTGCATCGTCGCGCGACAGGCCGACCAGCTGGCCGTTCTTGCCGCTCACGTGCGCGCCTGCCAGGTACAGGTCGGTGCGCTTGGACAGCGCGTACAGCGCGCGCGCCACGTACATGGTCGGATCGGCATCCTTGCCTGCCGCGACATTCTTCACGTTGACGTGGTAGGCCGCGCCGGTGAGGGTCCACGGGCCGGTGTAGTAGCTCACGCCGCCCCAGTAGGTGTCGGCACGCACGTCCGGCGTGGCGGCCTTGCCCGATTCGAGCTTGTAGCCGCGCATGGCGGCGGTGTAGCGCCACGAGCTGGTCTTGTAGTCGGCGGCGATGTGGAAGGCCGAGGTCTGGTCGCGGTTGCCGGTGGTGGCGACCGTATTGCCGTTGATGCGCTCGTAGGATCCCATCACCGCGAAGCCCTTGTCGGCCCACGACACGGCAGCCGCGTATTTGCGGCCGTCGTTCGGTGCGCCCGGCTGCTCGCCCAGGCCCACGGTCGCGCCATACGACAGCGCGCCGGTGCTGCCCGAGTACTTGATGAGGTTGTCGAACGCGGTCGTCATGCCGTACTTCGACGGGCCGGTGGCCGAAGCGGAAGTGGCCCACGAGTAGTTCGGCGCAAAGCCCATCGGGTCGAATTTGATGACAAAGTCATACACGGTGGTGAACGAGCGGCCCAGCACCAGGCGGCCGGCCTTGCCGTCCAGGCCCACGTAGGCCTGGCGCTTGAACAGGGCGCCGTCCTGCGCGCCGGTGTCGAGCAGGATGCCGCCTTCCAGGCCGAACACGGCTTTCAGGCCGCCGCCCAGGTCCTCGGCGCCGCGAAAGCCCCAGCGCGAGGTGTTTTTACCACCCGAGATCACGCGCGTCATACTGCCGCCCTTTGCGTCCGCATTGGTGAGGTATTCGACGCCGGCGTCGATCAGGCCATAGGTCTGGACGCTGGTCTGGGCCTTCGCGTGGCCGGCGAGGGAAAGGGCCGCAAAAACGGCGAGCGAAAGCAGCTTGCGCTTCATCGATGTCTCCTGATTGTGGTTATGGTTTTGTTACAGCGATGTGAACTATATGGGCCGCTTCCTTTCAATCAGCTTTCAGCGGCCAAAGTGCAACGCCCCCTGTTCGCGCCGCCCGCTTTCCCCTTACACTGGCCGCCATGCGTATCCTCCTCGTCGAAGACCACCTCGAACTGTCGCACTGGCTGTCCAAGGCCCTGCGCGACGCCAACCTCACCGTCGAATGCGCGCACACCGGCGCCGATGCCGACGCCCTGCTGCACACGCAGGACTACGCGCTGGTCATCCTGGACCTGACGCTGCCGCGCATGGACGGCCTGGACGTGCTGCGCCGCCTGCGCGCGCGCGGCGGTGCGCGCGGCAGCACGCCGGTGCTGATCCTGACCGCGCGCGGCGGGCTGGAGGAACGGGTGCAGGGGCTGAACCTGGGCGCCGACGATTACCTGGCCAAGCCGTTCGAGCTGGCCGAGCTGGAAGCGCGCGTCAAGGCCCTGCTGCGGCGCAGCCAGGGCGGCGTGGCCGCGCCCGTGCAGCGCTGCGGGCAGCTGGCGTTCGACACCGTCTCGCGCATGTTCGAATACTGCGGCGAGCCGCTGTCGCTCACGCCCCGCGAACACGCCGTGCTCGAGGCGCTGATCTCGCGCCCGGGCCGCGCGCTGTCGAAGGAAAAGCTGTTCGACGAAGTGTTCGCGCTCGACGACGACGCCAACCTGGACGCGATCGAGCTGTACATCCACCGCGTGCGCAAGAAGCTCGACCGCCGGCCCGAGGGCGGCGCGGCGATCGCCACGCTGCGCGGCATCGGCTACCTGCTGCAGGCGCGCGAGGGGCAATGAAACGCATCGCGCTTGGCCTGGGCCGCCGCATCCGCGCCGCGCCGCTGGGCAGCCTGCGCAACCAGCTGCTGCGCTGGCTGCTGGTGCCGCTGGTGCTGCTGGTCGCGCTCAACACCTTTTCGCTATACCGCGACGCGATGGACGCGGCCGACATGGCCTACGACCGCTCGCTGCTGGCGTCCACCCGGGCGCTGGCCGAGCGGGTCGCGATGCGCGACGGCCAGGTGGTGGCGGACGTGCCCTACGTGGCGCTGGACAGCTTCGAGACCGATACCCTCGGGCGCATCTACTACCGGGTCGGCGGCCTGAAAGGCGAAACCGTCTCCGGCTACGACGACCTGCCGCGCGTGCCGGCCGACGTGCCGCGCTCGGAGCTGTACCCGGCGCTGGTGCGCTTTTACCACGCCACCTACAACGGCGAGCCGGTGCGCATCGCCGCGCTGCTGCAGCCGGTGTTCGACGATTCGATGCGCGGCATTGCGCTGATCCAGGTCGGCGAAACGCTGGACGCACGCTACGCGCTGTCGCGCCGCATTTTGATGGGCACCCTGCTGCGCCAGGCGATCCTTGTGCTGGCCGTGGCCACGCTGGTGTGGGTGGCGGTGCGGCTGGTGCTGCGCCCGCTGATGCTGCTGAAGGACGAATTCGAGACGCGCCCGTTGTCGGACCTGTCCAACGTGGACCAGGCGCTGGTGCACAAGGAGGTGCGGCCGCTGGTGGCCACGCTCAACGGCACCATGGCGCGCATGCAGCACCTGATCGCCAGCCAGCGCCGCTTCATCGCCGACGCCTCGCACCAGCTGCGCACCCCGCTCACCGTGCTCAAGACCCAGGCCGAGCTGGCCCTGCGCGAGAACGATCCGGATGCCATGCGCGCCATCGTGCGCTCGATCGCCGGCACCACCGATTCGGCGGTCCACCTGGCCAACCGCCTGCTCACGCTGGCGCGCGTGGAGCACGGCGGCCAGGGCGACATGGGCGAGGTGAACCTGCCGGCGGTGGTGCGCCAGGTGGGCCTGGACCTGGCGCTGCCGGCGGTGCAGAAGAACATCGACCTGGCGCTGGACGCGCCCGAAACGCTGGCCGTGCGCGGCCAGGCCATGATGCTGCACGAACTGGTGAGCAACCTGGTGGACAACGCGCTCCGCTACACGCCGCCTGGCGGCAGCGTGCAACTGGCTGTGCGGCAAGCTGCGCGCGGCGTGGTACTGGAAGTGCAGGATTCCGGGCCGGGAATTGCGCCGGCGGAACGCGACAAGGTGTTCATGCCCTTCTACCGCGCCGCCGCCACCATGGAGGCGAACCCGTCCGGCACGGGTCTCGGGCTGTCGATCGTGCGCGACATCGCGTCGCTGCACGGGGCCGAGGTATCGTTATCCGATGCCGCAAGTGGCGCCGGACTGAAGGTCACGGTGCGGTTTCCGCCGGTCGCGACCAGCGTTCTGTCATGATGGCAAACCGCCATTGAGGCGTCGCAAGCGACACCCGTCACGGCGCTTGTTGTGCGGTGCAGCGTGCGTAAAATGCGCGGATGACTTCGCCGAACCTTCCCTTCCTCCTGAACGGCGCCGCGCCCGACGCGCTGTTCGACCAGCTCGAGTGCGAGCTGGTCGCGCTCACCACCGCCCCGCTCGACGAGGACGAGCTCGCGCCCACGCAGGTGGTGGATGAATTCGCAACCGAGTTTTTGCTGGACCTGGTCCGGCCTAAGCCGCCGAGATGAGCGGTCAACCTACGTCGTACCGGCGCAGGCCGGTACCCATGCTGAACCGAACAGGGCCTCGGTGCGGGAGACTCAGCATGGGCCCCGGCTTGCGCCGGGACGACGGGGTTACGTGAGCAGGAAGATCAGCTCAGGCTTTCCAGGCGAATGCGCGTCACCTTGCGCTCCACCGCTTCCAGCGCCTCGATCTTCGCGATCGCCGCGTCCACGAACTTCTCGCGGGTCTGGTGGGTGATGATGATGATATCGGTGCGCGTCTGCAGCTCGCCCGGCTCCTTCTGCAGCACGGCGTCGATCGAGATGCCGGCATCGGCCAGGATGCGCGTCAGGTCAGCCATCACGCCCAGCTGGTCCTTCACGTACACGCGCAGGTAGTAGCTCGAGCGGATCTCGGACATCGGCAGGACCGGCACGTCCGTCATCTCGTTCGGCTGGAACGCCAGGTGCGGCACGCGGCAGTACGGGTCCACGGTGGCCAGGCGGGTCACGTCCACCAGGTCCGCAATCACGGCCGAGGCGGTCGGCTCCGAGCCCGCGCCCTTGCCGTAGTAAAGCGTCGAACCGACGGCGTCGGCGTGCACCAGCACCGCGTTCATGGCGCCTTCCACGTTCGCGATCAGGCGGTTGGCCGGGATCAGCGTCGGGTGCACGCGCAGCTCAATGCCGTCCACACCATCGGCCTGCGCGCGGCGCGTGATGCCCAAGAGCTTGATGCGGTAGCCCAGCTGCTCGGCGTAGCGGATGTCCACCGCCTGCAGCGTGCTGATGCCCTCGATGTGGGCCTTCTCGAACTGCACCGGGATGCCGAACGCGATCGACGACATGATCGCCAGCTTGTGCGCCGCGTCCACGCCCTCGATGTCGAAGGTCGGGTCGGCTTCCGCATAGCCCAGTTCCTGCGCCTGCTTGAGCACCGTCGCGAAGTCCAGGCCCTTCTCGCGCATTTCCGAGAGAATGAAGTTGGTGGTGCCGTTGATGATGCCGGCCACCGATTCGATGCGGTTGGCGGTCAGGCCCTCGCGCAGCGCCTTGATGATCGGCACACCGCCGGCCACGGCCGCCTCGAACGCCACCATCACGCCCTTTTCCTGGGCCGCGGCGAAGATCTCGTTGCCGTGCTGCGCCAGCAGCGCCTTGTTGGCGGTGACCACATGCTTGCCGTTGGCGATGGCGCGCAGCACCAGCTCGCGCGGCAGCTCGTAGCCGCCGATCAGCTCGACCACGATGTCGATGTCGGGACTGTCCACCACGGCGAACGGATCGTCCACCACGACGCAATCGGCGCCGACGATGCCGCGCGCGCGTTCCAGGTTGCGCGCCGCGACCATGGCGATCTCGATGCCGCGGCCGGCGCGGCGGCGAATGTCTTCCTGGTTGCGCTGCAAGACGTTGTATGTGCCGGCGCCCACGGTGCCGATGCCTAGCAGGCCTACTTTAATCGGTTTCAACTTACTCTCTCTTCTTCTGCTTCTGTTCTCAGGCGCGGATTGCGTGGCGGCGCCGGTAGCCGTCGAGGAAGCGCGCGAGGCGGCCGCAGGCCTCACCCAGGTCGTCCGTATTCGGCAGGAACACCAGCCGGAAGTGGTCCGGCGCGATCCAGTTGAAACCGGTGCCCTGCACCAGCAGCACCTTTTCCTCGGCCAGCAATTCGCAGATGAATTGCTGGTCGTCGGCGATCGGGTACACCTTGGGGTCCAGCCGCGGGAACATGTACAGCGCGGCCTTCGGCTTGACGCAGCTAACGCCCGGGATCTCGGTCAGCATCTTGTGCGCGAGATCGCGTTGACGGGTCAGGCGCCCGTTCGGCGCGACCAGGTCGGCAATGCTTTGGTAGCCGCCCAGCGCAGTCTGGATCGCAAACTGGCCGGGCACGTTGGCGCACAAGCGCATCGAGGCCAGCATGTTCAGGCCTTCGATATAGTCTTTCGCGTGCTTCTTCTCCCCCGATACTACCATCCAGCCGGCCCGGTAGCCGCAGGAGCGGTAATTTTTTGACAGGCCGTTGAGCGTGATGCACAACACGTCGTCGGCCAGCGAGGCCAGCGACACGTGCTGGGCACCGTCGTACAGCACCTTGTCGTAGATCTCGTCGGCGTAGACGATGAGCTGGTGCTGGCGCGCCAGTTCGAGAATCTCGAGCAGGAGCTCGCGCGGGTACAGCGCGCCGGTCGGGTTGTTCGGGTTGATGACGACGATCGCCCGCGTGTTGGGGGTGATCTTGCGCTTCATGTCCTCGATGTCGGGCATCCAGTCGGCCTGCTCGTCGCACACGTAGTGCACCGGCGCGCCGCCGGCCAGGCTCACCGCCGCGGTCCACAGCGGGTAGTCCGGGGCCGGCACCAGCACCTCGTCGCCGTTGTTCAGCAGGCCCTGCATCGCCATCACGATCAGTTCCGAGGCGCCGTTGCCGAGATAGACGTCATCCACGGTCACGCCCGTGATGCCTTTTTGCTGGGTGTAGTGGACGATCGACTTGCGCGGCGCGAACAGGCCCTTGGAATCGGTGTAGCCCGCCGCGTTGGGCATGTTCCGGATCATGTCGCGCACGATCTCGTCCGGCGGGTCGAAGCCGAAGGTGGCCAGGTTGCCGATATTGAGCTTGATGATCTTGTGCCCGTCATCCTCCATCTTGCGCGCCAGGTCCATGGCCGGGCCACGGATCTCATAGCAGACATCGTCGAGTTTGTTGGATTTGAGGATGGGGCGCACGGTAATTCCTGGTTCGGGTGAAGGGTTTTGCTGCAATGCGATAAGTCCATTCTGCCCCAAACAGACCAGTTAAATCAACCGCCCCGCCATCTTTTGCCGCCGTTGGGGCAAAAGCCTGAACGATGTTCGGCGGCCGTCCTGTCGCGCTTTGCGCCCGTTTGTGGCATCCTATCGCCCTTCGCACAGAGGCAAATCCCATGAAGCTGCACTCCCAGGACAACCAGCAGTACCAGACCGTGACCGGCTACGACGCCCAGGGCGTCGAGATCAACGCGAAGCGCTACGAGTTCAGCGTGCTCGTGATGCCCGAGGTCGAGCCGCGCGCCTGGCCGGTCACCCGTTTCGAGGAACTCACCGCCGAACATTTCACCGCCATCGCCCAGGACCAGCCGGACGTGGTCATTTTGGGCACCGGCGAGCGCCAGCGCTTCGTGCATCCGAAACTGGTGACCGCACTGTCGAGCCGCCGCGTGGGCGTGGAGAGCATGGACAGCCATGCCGCCTGCCGTACCTACAACATCCTGATGGGTGAAGGCCGCAAGGTCACGCTGGCGCTGATCATCGAAGGCGCGGCGGCCGCATGAACGACCTGCACCGCAACAAAACCCTCCTCTGGATCCTCTTCGCCAGCTTCGTTCTCGCCACCCTGTACCTGCTCGGCGTGCGCACCCTGGTGCCGCCCGACGAGGGCCGCTACGCCGAAATGGCGCGCGAAATGCTCGCCACCGGCGACTGGGTCACCACCCGCCTGAACGGCATTAAATACTTCGAAAAGCCGCCGCTGCAAACCTGGGCCAACGCCCTCACCTTCGCCATTTTCGGCCTGGGTGAATGGCAGGCGCGCCTGTGGCTGGGGCTGAACGGCATCCTTGGCGTGGTGCTGGTCTGGCACGCCGGCCGCAAGGTGTTCAGCGAGCGCGTGGGCTTCTACGCCGCGCTGGTGCTCGGTTCCTGCTTCTACTGGGTCGCCTGCGCCCAGATCAACTCGCTGGACATGGGCCTGTCCGGCATGATGACCATCTCCCTGTGCGCCCTGCTGCTGGCCCAGCGCAACGACGCCACGGCGCGCGAAAACCGCGACTGGATGCTGGCCTGCTGGGCCGGGATGGCGCTGGCGGTGCTGGCCAAGGGCCTGATCGGGCTGGTGCTGCCGGGCGCGATCCTGGTGATCTACACGCTGGCGGCGCGCGACTGGAAGATCTGGACGCGCCTGCACATGGGCAAAGGCCTGCTGCTGTTCTTCGCCATCGCCACCCCGTGGTTCGTGCTGGTGGGCCTGAAGAACCCGGAGCAGCCGCATTTCTTCTTCATCCACGAGCATTTCGACCGTTTCCTGCTCAAGGAACACCACCGCGAAGCCGCTTGGTGGGTGTTCTTCGTGCTGCTGGCCGCAGGTTCCGTGCCGTGGGTCGGTGTGCTGGTGCAAAGCCTGGTGCTGGGCGCAAAGCGCGAAGAGACCGGCGCCCGCGGCCCGTTCCGCCCGCGCCTGATGCTGCTGGTCTGGCTGGCCTTCATCATCCTGTTCTTCACCAAGTCCAGCTCCAAGCTGCCCGGCTACATCCTGCCGGTGTTCCCTGCCGCCGCGCTCCTGGTCGCCAATTACCTCGACGTGGGCACGCGCCGGAGCCGCATGCTCACCTGCGGCCTGACCGCCCTGCTCGGCGCCGCCCTGCTCGGGTTCGTGCCCTTCATGCCTGGCCTGGCCAAGCACGCCGGCGAAGGCGCGCTGTACGCGGCCTACCAGCCGTGGGTGCTGGCGGCCGGCTTCGTGGCCGCGGCCGGTGGCGTGGTCGCCATGCTGTACGCGCGCCAGATGCAGCGCGACCTGATGGTGGTGGTGCTGGCCCTGGCCGGCTTTGCCAGCACCGAGCTGCTGCTGGCCGGCTTCGAGCCGATCGGCAAGATACGCGCCGGCACCAACCTGCTGCCGGCGATCCAGGCCGAACTCAAGCCTGAAACCAGGGTCTATTCAGTCGGCATCTACGAACAGTCGCTGACCTTCTACCTGCGCCGCACCGTCACGCTGGTGGACTACTGGGACGAATTCACCTTCGGCCTGCAGCAGCAGCCGCAGCTCTCGATCCCGACCGTGCCGGCCTTTGTCGCCCAGTGGCGTGCCGACGCCGCCAGCGGCCGCCACGACCTGGCCATCATCCGCGAAGACATCCTGGCCGACCTGAAACGCCAGGGCGTGCCGCTGCGCGTGGTCGCGGCCGACGCGCGCCGCACCGTCATCGCAAACTATTAAAACGATATGAACCTGTCCACTTTCTCATTCATCATCACCGGCGTGCTGCTCAATGCGGCCGCCCAGCTGCTGCTCAAGGCCGGCACCAACGCCCTGGGCGGCGCGATCCACCTCACCATGGACAACTGGTTCCAGACCGGGATCAAGGTGGCGACCCAGCTGCCGATCCTGGGCGGGCTGGCCTGCTACGTGGTGTCGCTGGTCGTGTGGATCATCGGCCTGTCGCGCACCGACGTGACCATCGCTTACCCCATGCTCTCGCTCGGCTACGTGGTCAGCGCCGCCGGCGCCTGGCTGTTCCTGGGCGAGGCGGTCTCGCTGCAGCGGCTGGCGGCGATCGGTGTCATCATGGTCGGGGTTGCCCTGCTGGCGCGTACCTGATTGACAAGCCTGATAAAATGCGCGGTTGGCGCTGCGGAATCAAAAAATTCCTATTTGCAAGCAAATGTGGCAACACGACTGCCACAAAGTGAAACATTTGGCCATCCCTGAACACCCTGCACCGTCATCCCCGCGCAGGCGGGGATCCATGCCGAGCGTGCATGCACGCGGCCCATGGATTCCCGCCGGCGCGGGAATGACGGGACCGGCGGTTCAGCGGGCCACTAGCACAGAAAGAGAAATATGACTGCTGAGCTGCCTTTCCTGCCCTTTTCCCGCCCGACGATTGACGAAGACACCATCGCGGCGGTCGGCGACGTGCTGCGTTCCGGCTGGATCACCACCGGGCCGAAGAACCAGGCGTTCGAAGCACAGCTGTCCGAATACTTTGGCGGCCGTCCGGTGCGCACCTTCAACTCCGGCACCTGCACCATGGAGATCGCGCTGCGCATCGCCGGCGTGGGCCCGGGCGACGAAGTGATCACCACGCCCATCACCTGGCCCGCAACCTCGGCCGTGATCCTGGAGGTCGGCGCCACCCCGGTGTTCGCCGACATCGACGAGCGCACCCGCAACATCGACCTGGACAAGCTGGAAGCGGCGATCACGCCGCGCACCCGCGCCATCATCCCGGTGTTCCTGTCCGGCCTGCCGGTGGACATGGACCGGCTGTACGCCATCGCCGCCAAGCACAAGCTGCGCGTGGTGGAAGACGCCGCGCAGGCGATCGGCTCGACCTGGAAAGGCAAGCGCATCGGCGCGATCGGTGACATGGTCTCGTTCAGCTTCCAGGTCAACAAGAACATCACGACGGTCGAAGGCGGCTGCTTGGTGATGAACACCCCCGAGGAAGCGCGCCTGGCCGAAAAATACCGCCTGCAGGGCGTTACCCGCAGCGGCGTGGACGGCATCGACGTTGACGTGTTGGGCGGCAAGTACAACATGAGCGACGTGAACGCGGCGATCGGCCTGCGCCAGCTGGCGCGGCTGGAAGAGTTCAATGCCCATCGCGAAAAGATCGCGCGCCACTACTTCCAGTGCTTCGGCCCCGACTTCGAGGCCAGGACCGGCGCCCAGCTCCCGATCCAGGCCTTCGGCACTTCGAACTGGCACCTGTTCCAGATCATCCTGCCCGACCATGGCCCCGGCACGCGCGCCGAGTTCATGACGCGCATGCAAAAGGAGTACAACATCGGGACCGGCTACCACTACGCGGCGGTCCACCTGTTCACCATGTACCGCGCGCGCGGCTTCAAGGAAGGGATGTTCCCGGTCGCCGAGAAAATCGGCCGCCTGACCGTGACCCTGCCGATGTTTAACACGATGACCCTGGCGGACGTGGAGCGCGTCGTCGCCGCCGTCAACGGGATCCTGGCCAAATGAACGTTCTTGCCATCAAACCGGAACTGTCGGTCGTCATCCCGGTGTACAACGAAGAGGCCGGGCTGGCCAAGCTGTTCGAGCGCCTGTACCCGGCACTGGACAAGGCCGGCATCACCTACGAGATCATTTTCGTCAACGACGGCAGCCGCGACAACTCGGTCGCCATCCTCGCCGAGCAGTACCGCCAGCGCCCGGACGTGACGCGCGTGGTGCTTTTTAACGGCAACTACGGCCAGCACATGGCGATCCTGGCCGGCTTCGAGCAAACCCGCGGCGAAATCATCGTCACGCTCGACGCCGACCTGCAGAACCCGCCGGAAGAGATTCCCAAGCTGGTCGAGAAGATGCGCGAGGGGTACGACTACGTCGGCTCGATCCGCCGCAAGCGCCAGGACACCGCGTGGCGCACCATCGCGTCCAAGGCGATGAACCACCTGCGCGAGCGCATCACCAACATCCACATCACCGACCAGGGCAACATGCTGCGCGCGTACGGCCGCAACGTGATCGACCTGGTCAACCAATGCGGCGAGGTGAACACCTTCGTCCCGGCGCTGGCGTACAAGTTCGCGCGCAAGCCCACCGAGATCGTGGTCGAGCACGAAGAACGCGCCGCCGGCGAGTCGAAATACTCGCTCTACAGCCTGATTCGCCTGAACTTCGACCTGGTGACCGGCTTTTCGCTGGTGCCGCTGCAGGTGTTTTCGCTGCTGGGCATGACGCTGTCGTTCTGCTCGGGCCTGCTGGTGCTGATCCTGCTGGTGCGCCGCTTCCTGCTGGGCGCCGAGGCCGAGGGTGTGTTCACGCTGTTTGCGATCGCGTTCTTCTTCATGGGCGTGATTTTGTTCGGCATCGGCCTGGTGGGCGAATACGTGGGCCGCATCTTCCAGCAGGTGCGCGCACGGCCGCGCTACGTGGTGCAGACCATTCTGCAGGGCCAGCCGCGCCGCGAAGGGCACGAACTGGACGAAGCCGAAGGCGTGGTGCTCGAAAAGCGCCAGGTCGGCCGATAAACACCACCATTAGCACGTCGTCCCCGCGCAGGCGGGGACCCATAGACCGCGTGAACGCACGCGCAGCATGGGTCCCCGCCTGCGCGGGGACGACGGTTCAAACATGACCAATACATCCAAACGCGCAGTCGTCTTCGCCTACCACAACGTCGGTGTGCGCTGCCTGAAAGTGCTGCTGGCCGGCGGCGTCGATGTCGCCCTCGTGGTCACGCACCAGGACAGCGCCAGCGAAAACATCTGGTTCGAGTCCGTGATCTCGGTCTGCCAGCTGGAAGGCATCCCCTACATCACGCCCGAACACGCGAAGGGCGACGACCTGCTGGAACAGGTCAAGGCCGCCAAACCGGACCTGATGTTCAGCTTCTACTACCGCCACATGCTGCCGGCCGAGCTGCTGGACGTGGCCCCGGCTTACAACATGCACGGCTCGCTGCTGCCGCAGTTCCGCGGCCGCGCCCCGGTCAACTGGGCGGTGCTGCACGGGGCCCATGAAACCGGCGCCACCCTGCACGAAATGACGGTCAAGCCGGACGCCGGCGCCATCGTCGCGCAAACCGCCGTGCCGATCCTGCCCGACGACACCGCCCACGACGTGTTCGGCAAGGTGGAAGTGGCCGCCGAGATCACGCTGTGGAAGGTGCTGCCTGGCCTGCTGGCCGGTACCGCCCCGCGCCTGCCGAACGAGCTGGCCAAGGGCAGCTACTTCGGCGGCCGCAAGCCCGAGGACGGCCGGATCGACTGGAGCAAACCGGCGCAGGAGGTGTACAACCTGCACCGCGCCGTCGCCCCGCCCTACCCCGGCGCGTTCACCGACGTGGGCGGGCATCGCTACATTATCGAAAGAGCAAGACTTTCCCGTCAGAATCTACCAAGTTTGCCACCGGGCTTGGCGGTGGTGGATAATGGCATCTTTGGCGTTTGCGGCGACGGCCGCGCGCTGGCCATTTCCAGCCTGCTGGCCGATGGCGCCCCCATCAGCGCGGGCGAGCTGTCCGAGCGACTGGCCACGAATTCGTAAAGAGATCACACATGAAAAAAGTCCTCATCCTCGGCGTCAACGGCTTCATCGGCCACCACCTGTCCAAGCGCATCCTGGAAACCACCGACTGGCACGTGTACGGCATGGACATGCAGGCCGACCGCATCGAAGAGCTGCTGGCCAACCCCGAGTACAAGTCGCGCATGCACTACTTCGAGGGCGACATCACCATCAACAAGGAATGGGTCGAGTACCACGTCAAGAAGTGCGACGTGATCCTGCCGCTGGTGGCCATCGCCACCCCGTCCACCTACGTCAAGCAGCCGCTGCGCGTGTTCGAACTGGACTTCGAAGCGAACCTGCCGATCGTGCGCTCGGCCGCCAAGTACGGCAAGCACCTGGTGTTCCCATCCACCTCCGAGGTGTACGGCATGTGCCACGACGAGGAATTCGATCCCGAGAACTCGGAACTGATCTGCGGCCCGATCAACAAGCCGCGCTGGATCTACTCGTGCGCCAAGCAGCTGATGGACCGCGTGATCTGGGGCTACGGCATGGAAGGCCTGAATTTCACCCTGTTCCGTCCGTTTAACTGGATCGGCGCCGGCCTGGACTCGATCCACACCCCGAAGGAAGGCTCCTCGCGCGTGGTGACCCAGTTCTTCGGCCACATCGTGCGCGGCGAGACCATCTCGCTGGTGGACGGCGGCAAGCAAAAGCGCGCGTTCACCTACATCGACGACGGCATCGACGCGCTGATGAAGATCATCGAGAACAAGAACGGCGCGGCTACCGGCAAGATCTACAACATCGGCAACCCGACCAACAACTACTCGATCCGCGAACTGGCCGGCATGATGATCGACCTGGCCAAGGAATACCCGGAATACGCCGAAGGCGCGAACAAGGTCACGATCACCGAGACCACCTCGGGCGCCTACTACGGCCAGGGCTACCAGGACGTGCAGAACCGCGTGCCGAAGATCACCAACACCTGCGACGAACTGGGCTGGGCGCCCAAGACCACGATGGCCGAAGCGCTGCGCGGCATCTACGACGCCTACCGCGGCCAGGTCGGCGCAGCCCAGGCGCTGATGGACTGAGGTGGGTCCGCTCCTCGTCCTCAAGATCGACGTCGACACCTATCGCGGAACGAAGGAAGGCGTCCCCAACCTCGTGCGCATGCTTAAAGCGCACGGGGCCCAGGCCACCTTCCTGTTCTCGCTGGGGCCCGACCATACCGGCTGGGCCCTGCGCCGGGCGCTGCGTCCCGGCTTCTTCAAGAAAGTCTCGCGCACCTCGGTGGTCGAGCACTACGGCTTCAAGACCCTCATGTACGGCACGCTGCTGCCCGGCCCCGACATCGGGGTGCAGGCGGCCGATGAGATGCGCGCCGCGCACGCGGCCGGCTTCGAATGCGGCATCCACACCTGGGACCACGTGCTGTGGCAGGACAACGTGCGCGGCCGCGACGAAGCCTGGACCGTACGCATGATGCGCAAAGCGGCCCAGCGCCATGCGCAGGTCTTCGGCCAGCCGCCGCACACCCATGGCGCCGCCGGCTGGCAGATGAACCGCCACGCCTTTGCCGAGCACGACGCGATGGGCTACGCCTTTGCCTCCGACGGCCGCGCGCTGCTCAACGAGGACGGCTCGCTGGTTGACCCGGCGGCCGGCCCCTACCGCTTCCCGGGCGGGCGCTGCATCCAGATGCCGACCACCCTGCCCACGCTGGACGAGCTGCTCGGCCGCGAGATCGGCGGCAGCACCATCGGCACGGGCAACATCGGCGCACACCTGCTGCGGCTGACCGAGGGTGCGCGGCGCGATCACGTGTACACTTTGCACGCAGAACTTGAAGGGCAAAAACTCGCCCCCATATTCGAGCAGCTGTTGACAGGTTGGAAAGCCCAAGGCTACCAGCTGGCGTCGATGGCGCAGTACCATGACAAGATAAAAGACGCCGCGCTGCCCGAGTATCCGGTCACGTGGGGCGAAGTACCGGGCCGGTCGGGCGAACTGATCGTCCTGGACACCAACACGTAGGGTGGGCTCCCGAGCCCACGCGGTGATACAGAGCGCTTGAGCACCGCCGCCGGCAAGAAGCCACTCACCCTGCGCCAAACTAGAGGAGTGACCCGTGGCCGACAGCCCATCGAACTTCAGCGCCCCCATGACCGGCGGCCAGACCTTCAACCTGCAAGGCCGCCCGGCCAAATACACCGTGCTGTACTTCTACCCGAAGGACAACACCCCGGGCTGCACCACCGAAAGCATCGCCTTCCGCGACCACTACCCCGAATTCCAGGCGCTCGGCGCCGAGATCTACGGCTTGTCGCGCGACTCGATGAAGTCGCACGACAACTTCAAGGGCAAGCTGGGCCTGCCGTTCGAACTGATCTCCGACCCGGACGAGCTGGTGTGCAACCAGTTTGGCGTCATGAAGATGAAGAACATGTATGGTAAGCAAGTCCGCGGGATCGAGCGGAGCACGTTTGTATTTGACGCTAGTGGCCGATTGGTGAAAGAATGGCGTGGCGTGAAAGTCAACGATCACGTCAACGAAGTGCTGGAATTTTTGAAGAGCCAGCCCTGACACGGATGGCTCCCTGGTTCAACCTGCTGGACGTTATCCGCTTATTTTGAGTCGACACCTGCTCCACTCGCATCATTCCAATCTGGCAGTTCGCCCGTCCGGCCCCTTTCCGGACGGCGTTGCCCCCCTTAGATTCCCGATAGCTCCGAACCGCTCTCGCGCCCCATCCGTGGATGCCGGCGCGTCATGCGCTTTCCTGACTTTTTTAGATTGAGAACCTGATGCCACTGCCCAAAATGCCCACCAAGCCAGCCACGCTGCTGGCCGTCAAAGATTACCCCAAGGTCGAGCCCGGCAAGGCGAAGGTAACGGCCGTCCCGGCCCAGGCCGCCAGTGCGGACGTGGAAGACCTGATCAGCGGCCAGGCCGTGCCGGCGCCCAAGGCCACGCGCGCGCGCAAGAAAGCCGCCCCGGTGCTGGCCGAGGTGCCGCCGCCGGCCGCCAAGGCCCCGGCGCGCGCGGACAAGGGCGGCGTTGCTGCCAAGCTCAAGGAAACCGACATCGACCAGCCGCATCCGGCCAAGCACAAGCCGGTCGAGATCAACATCAAGTCCGGCGCCAGCCGCAAGGCCGACAAGGCCGGCCAGACCAAGGTGTTCGTGCTCGACACCAATGTGCTGATGCACGACCCGACCTGCCTGTTCCGCTTCGAGGAGCACGACGTCTACCTGCCGATGATGACGCTGGAAGAGCTGGACAACCACAAGAAAGGCATGTCCGAGGTCGCGCGCAACGCACGCCAGGTCTCGCGCACGCTGGACGCCCTGATCGCCAACGTGGACGACGACGCGATCGAAAACGGCATTCCGCTGGCCAAGCTGGGTAACAAGGACGCCAAGGGCCGCCTGTACTTCCAGACCAAGCTGAACGGCGCCGCGCTGCCGGAAGGCCTGCCCTCGGGCAAGGCCGACAACCAGATCCTGGGCGTGGTGCGCGCGCTCGAAGCGCAGCAGCCGGGGCGCGCGATCGTGCTGGTGTCCAAGGACATCAACATGCGCATCAAGGCGCGCGCGCTGGGCCTGCCGGCGGAGGACTACTTCAACGACCATGTGTTGGAAGACACCGACCTGCTGTACTCGGGCATCGTCCAGCTGCCGGACGACTTCTGGGACAAGCATGGCAAGAACGTGCAGTCGTGGCAGGAAAACCGCAACGGTTACTCCTCCACCTACTACCGCGTGAGCGGCCCGCTGGTGCCGACCCTGCTGGTGAACCAGTTCGTGTATTTCGAGCCGAAGAACGGCGAGGCGCCGTTCTATGGCCAGGTCAAGGAAATCAACGGCAAGACCGCCGTGTTCCAGACCCTGCGCGACTACAGCAGCGCCAAGAACGGCGTGTGGGGCATCACCGCGCGCAACCGCGAGCAGAACTTCGCGCTCAACCTGCTCATGAATCCCGAGGTCGACTTCGTCACCCTGCTCGGCCAGGCAGGCACCGGCAAGACCCTGCTGGCGCTGGCGGCGGGGCTGGCGCAGGTACTCGAGACCAAGCTCTACAACGAGATCATCGTCACCCGCGTGACCGTGCCGGTGGGCGAGGACATCGGCTTCCTGCCGGGCACCGAGGAAGAGAAGATGTCGCCGTGGATGGGCGCGTTCGACGACAACCTCGAGGTCCTGATGAAGTCCGACAGCGAGGCCGGCGACTGGGGCCGCGCCGCCACCCAGGACCTGATCCGCTCGCGCATCAAGATCAAGTCGCTCAACTTCATGCGCGGGCGCACCTTCGTCAACAAGTTCCTGATCATCGACGAAGCGCAGAACCTCACGCCCAAGCAGATGAAGACGCTGGTCACGCGCGCCGGCCCCGGCACCAAGATCCTGTGCCTTGGCAACATCGCCCAGATCGACACGCCGTACCTGACCGAAGGTTCGAGCGGCCTGACCTACGTCGTGGACCGCTTCAAGGGCTGGGACCACGGCGGCCACGTGACGCTGGCACGCGGCGAGCGTAGCCGCCTGGCAGACCATGCGAGCGACGTGCTGTAAGCGACGCGTCCACGTACGTTCTGGTTGAACGCGTGGGCGGGAGACCCGCCCACCCTGCCGGTGTAGGGTGGGCAGATTCTGCCCACGCGTTCAACCAGCGCCAGCCCGCCCCCCACAAGAAAGAAGACCTGTGCGCCGCAAGGCCCACAGGTCTTTTTTCGTTCAGCCGAACCGGCTCAGCGCACGATGCAATCGACCGCCTGCGAGGGGCCGGGCCCGCTGGACGCCGCTGGCCCGCCGCTGCCCGCGTTGAACGACGGCGGCGGCACAAACTGGATGCCCGGGTTCGACGGCACGATCACCGGCGGCTGGTTCACGCTCGGCACAAAGCCAAACTGGCCGGCCTGGAAGCCCTGCGAGCCGCCGTTGTTGGTCACCACGATCGCACCATCGGTCACCTGCAGGTGCAGGCCGGGCGGCAGCACCGGCGGTGCCGCCGGGCCAGGGCCGGCGCCGGTCCCGGGAGGTTGCGCCACCGGTCCTGCCTGTCCCTGGGTGTCCGGCACGCCGCCAATCGGCGAGGGCGGCATCCCCGGCAGGCCAGGCGCCTGGCTGCTCGCCGGCGGCACGTAATGCGCAATGAAGGTGGTGCCGCGAATGCCGATGGTCGCACTCGGCGTCTTGAGCGCGAACTTTTCCTTGTTGCGCTTGCCCAGCAGGCCGGTGACCGAGCGCAGGCCGCCCTTGACCAGGTCGAACGAGGCACTGTCGCCGTCCGGCTTGGCGGCGTCATACGCGAACTTCTCGATCTTGAAGGTCGTGTTCGGTCGCAGCGTGATTTCGCCGTTGTCGACGAACTTGATCTGCGCGTAGGTGTTCTTCTCCGACACCAGCGTGTCGCCGTTCTCCACCTCCGATTTCACCGCCAGCACCTTGACGGTGCCGTTCGGCTTCTTCGCCACCAGCGGTCCGGACAAGTGGGCGACCGTGCCCACCACCTGCGCCCAGGCAGTGCTGCCGGCCAGCAGCAGCACCGCGCACAGCAGGGCCTCAATTGCAATAAGTTTTGGTCGCAGGTTTCTCATTCTTTGCTCCATTGTTCTCGCTGCCTGCCGGGCCGCTCTGCTTGTCGGACTGCTTCTCGGACGGCTTGTCCGCGTCGCTGCCGCTGCTGCCACCGCCAGCCGCCGGTGGGGTGGCCGGCGCGCCGGATCCACCGCCGGTGGCCGGCGAGGTTTTGCCCTGGGTGCTGCTGTTAATCAGCGTGACGGTGGTCTGGACCGCGTCCGCCACCGGCGCCTTTTCCTTCTCGGTGCTGCCCGTGGTCGGGTTCGGGTTGAACACGACGCAGCTCGCATCGTTGGGGTGGCTCGCGCAGAAGTCCGGCTTGGGCAGCACGGCCTCGCAGCCTTGCTGGTTCGGGTTGACGGCGCACACCTCGAGCTTGGGCAGGATCACGCCGCAGCCTTGCAGGGTCGGGCTGGCGATACACTGGGTCATGGTCGGCAGCACTGCCGGGCAGCCCGCTACCGTCTTGTCGCTGACGCACTGCGAGATCGTCGGCAGCACGCCCACGCAACGGGGGTCGCCCGGGCTGCCCAGGCAGTAGTCGAAGGTCTTGCCGATCACCGCGCCGCAGCCTTCGCGGGTCTTGTCGGTCTTGCACACGTCCAGCGGCGGCAGGATCGCGTCGCAGCCGGCGCCGTTCGGATTGCCCACGCAAGCGACGAACTTCAGGCGCTCCAGCACGGCAGTGCAGCCGAACACGCTGGCGTCGTTCTTGCAGACGTCCGGCGACGGCAGCACGCTGGCGCAAGCCGGGTCGCCCGGGGTCTTGGCGCAGGCTGCCACCTTGTCGTGCTCTTTCACGACAATGGCGCAGCCGTAGGTGTCCGGCTTGGCCGTGCAGACGTCAAACGTCGGCAGCACCACGCTGCAGCCGGCGCCCTTCGGATTGGCGATGCAGGCATCGATCTGGCCACGCTTGTCGTTCAGCGCCGCGCAGCCCGGGAAGGTCGGGTTGGCCGCGCAGTAGTCGGCCGAGCTGGAGCAGCTGGCGCCAGTCGGATTGGCCACGCACTGCTGCACCTGGTCCTGCTTGATCACGACGTCGCAGCCGGTCGCCGACGGGTTGGCCTTGCATTCGTCGATCTTCGGCATCACGGCGGTGCAGTTGGCGCCGGTCGGGTTGGCCGCGCAGGTCTTGCGCGCGTCTTCGAGCAGCGCGGCGCAGCCGTCCACTGCCGGGTTGGCGACGCACTGGTCCAGCGTCGGCGGCGTCGGGCTGGGGGGCGGCGTGCCCGACGAACCCGACGGCAGGTGCAGCTTGCCCGGCGCGGCCTGGAAGGCGCCCGTGGCGATGGTCGAGGACGTGGCGGCCACGGTGATGTCGCCCGACACCGAGGCGACCAGCGCGCCGTCGTGTACCTCGATCGCGCCGCTGGTGACCTTCAGGTCGATGTTGCCGCTCTTGGTGCTGACCTCGCCACCGATGGTCATGCCGCTTTGCGCGGTCAGGCTGATGTTGCCGCTTTCGGTGTGCACGCGGCCGTCGCCCGGCGAGGACATCATCGCCGTCGCGCTCAAGCTCGGCGAGCTGCTGATCTTCGGTACCGTCATCGTGCCGGTTGCCGCAATCGCGAGCGAACCGCTGTTGTCCGAATCCGAGGCCGAGCTCTGGTAGGCGCCCCAGACGATCAGGTCACCCGTGTTGCGGATGTTGACCGGCTTGCTGCCGGTCTGGTTGTTCGACACGCGCAGCACGCTCACTTCGGTGTTGAGCGACGCGCTGGCGCTGCCCACGCCGTTGGTCGAATACATGTCCAGCTGGCCGGCGCGGATGGTCCCTGCGCCGCCGATGCCGGCCGCCTGCAGCGACACGAAGCTTTCCGGTGCGCTGAGCGTGCGGTCCAGCGTCAGTGCCCCACCGCTGGTGATGCGCAGGCCCGATGTGCTGGCGCTGATGCCGGACATGCCGCCCACATCGCCCACGTGCACGTCGCCCGCGGTGTTGAGCATGAACGGGCCTGCCGTGCTGGCGCCGGCCACCTTGTTGATCGTGTTGGGGGCCATCAGCGCAACGTAGTTGCCCTTGACGACCAGCTGGTCCACGTTCAGGGCCCCGGCTTCGCCCTGGGCGACGGCCAGGTTGGACTTGAGCGACAGCACGCCGCTTGGCATCGTCAACGGCGCCGACAGCGCCAGCGCCGCGCCGCCCGCGTCCAGCGTCAGCTTGCCGAACGTGTGGGAGGAAAGGTCGAGCGCGCTGCTCACGCTCAGGCCCGCAAAAAAGCCCGGCAGGCCGCCGATCGTGAGGTCGGCCGTGTCGATCTGGCCAAGCATGGACTGGTCCAGCCCGAACGTGCCTTCGCCAAGCTGGCCCAGCGTGATCGGGGCGTCGGGGCTGTGCGGCATGGCCTTGACGGTGTTGGCCGTGATCGGCTTGCTGATGCGCAGTCCGTCGCCGGTCAGGTACACGGCGCCGGCGGTGACCGGGCCAGCCATGTCGAGGATGGTGCCGCGGTTGCCGTGCAGGGTCGCGAGGAAGTTGCTGGATGAGCCCAGGCTCACCGGCGCATTCACGGCAATCGGGCCCGAGCTGTCCAGGCTCAGGTGCGCGCTCGTGTTCAGCGCGGAGCTGATGTTCACGCCACCCGTGTTGGCGCTGGTGCCGATGTTCAGCTCATACGCCGAAAAGCGCGCCAGCGCCGCCGCGTCGAGCCACAGCGAGGAGCCATTCGCGGTGCCGGAGCCGACCACGATCTGGCGCGACGGCGTGTGGCTGGCGAAGCTGATGACCGGGTCGCGGCCGCTGATGCCGCCGATGTTGCCCGCCAGGGTCATCTGGTCGGCGATCAGGTCCACGTAGTTCTGGCTGCTGATCTTCGCCGCGCTGTTCAGGTTGATGCCGTTCCCGGCCGCGAACAGCACGCTGCCGTTGGCCGACACGTTGGCGTTCACGTTGATGTTGTGGTTGGCGTAGCCGGTGACGTCGGCGCTGCCCGAGAGCGCGTCCGTGATCGTCAGGTCGTTCTGCGCCTGCAGCATGATGTTGGTGCCGGTGCCCTGCAGGACCGACGGCGCGATTTTTGCCACGCCGCTGGCCGGGCCGGAACCGAACGTGGCCACGTCGGCCGGAGTGGCCGTGGCGCCCGCGCTCACCACTTCGATGTCGTACGGGTCGAGCAGCCAGCTGCCCGACTTGCCCTTGGCCGCGCCGGCGTTCACGGCCAGTCCATTCACGTCCAGGCTGTGGCCCGAGGTCTCGACCTTGCCGCCGTCGCCACCAAGCGCGCCGCCGCGCGCGGATATGCTGCCGTAGGCGCCGGTCGCGTCATTCGACCACAGCACCACCTGCCCGCCGTTTCCCTGGCTGGTGGCGTCGGCCTTGATGCGCGCGTCCTTGCCCATCCAGGTCTGGCTGGCGTCGGAAAGCAGCACATCCTTGCCCTGCCAGCCGCCGCCCACCATCACGTTGCCGCCGCCCTGCGCGCCGCTGGCGTCCACCTGCGCATTGCCGGTCAGGCCCACGCGCGCGCCCAGCAGGTGCACGTCGCCGCCCTTGCCGGCGCCGGTGGCGCTGGTCACGCTGCCCTGCTCGAGCAGGGTGTCGCGGCTGGCCTTGAGCACGATCTTGCCGTTCTCGCCGACCACCGCGCTGTTGGCGCTGACCAGGCCGCGCTGGTTGACCAGCGCGCCATAGATGCCGACACGGCCGCCCTGCGCCACCACCTGGCCCAGGTTGATGGCCTGGTCGTCGGGCGCCGAGACCACCACGTGCAGGTCGGGGTCGCGCGAATCGACCAGCTGTACGCTGTGGCCGGCGGCCAGCACAACATCGCCCTGGGGCGACGTGATGATGCCGCTGTTGGTCACGTTCGGCGCCACCAGGAACACCTGCCCGCCGGATGGCGTGGTGATCGCGCCTTCGTTGCGCACCTCGCCAGCGGTCGGGCCGGCGCTGAAGTTCTTCTTCCCGGCCAAAAAGTCGGCGTTCGACAGGTTCAGGGTCGTCGCCACCAGGCCGTTCACGTCCACGCGCGCGTCGCGCCCGAACAGGATGCCGTTGGGGTTGATCAGGAAGACCTTGCCGTTCGATTGCAGGGCGCCCAGGATGCGGCTCGGGTCCTGCCCGACGATGCGGTTGAGGACCGCGCTGTCCGCGCCCTGCTGGATGAAGCGGGTGATCTCGCCCGGATTGATCGAGAAGCTCTGCCAGTTGATGATGGTGCCGGGCGTGTTCGTGATCGAGAACACGTTGCCCTGCTGGCTGAACGTCGCCTGGCCGGCCACCACCTGCTGGCCGGTCGGGGCAGCCACGGCGGCGCCAAAGCACGCCGCAAGCAGCAGCGGCACCAGCCGGCGTTTGATAGTTGTCGTCGTCATCTCTCTACCCTTCAGTAGGCCAGGCCTACGCGGACATGAAGCTTGTTCTTGCTGGTGCCGGTCAACGCGCCTTCCTTGAGCACGTGGCCGTAATCGAGCTGGATGCTGGCCGAGCTGCCGACCGCAAAGCGCAGGCCCACGCCGGTGCTGGCGATGGCGGTGCTGGTCAGTTCGCCCGGCAGGGTGTGGTTGCGCTTGCCGTAGGCGGTGTCGTAGAACGCCAGCAGGCGGCACTGCCAGTTCGCCTTACCGCACAGGTTGGGGGTGTACAGCTCGTAGTTCAGCAGCACGCCGCTGTCGGTGGCCAGGTCGCGCTCGTTAAAACCGCGCACCGAGGTGCTGCCGCCGGCGCCGAACTGCTCGCCCGGCACCAGCGCGTCGGCCGTGTACTGGCCGTTGGCGAGCATGCGCGCCTGCCAGTCGCCGGCCAGCGCCATCGAGAACGCGCCAGAAAAGCGCAGCAGGTTGAATGCCGCCTTGGCGCCGCTGCGCGCACGCTCGAAGTCGGCGGCGCTGCCGCGCGAACCGCCGGCGATGTTGTGCGCCGCCGAGATCGAGAAGTTGGCTTCGGCGCCGGGCAGCGGCAGCGTACCCATGTAGGCCACGGAGAGCGGGTGCACGGTGACGTTGTTGCCGAAGTCCTGGCCGTACAGCAGCACGCTGTTACGGTACGCCTTGTAGTCCAGCCCGTAGACCAGGCGCGACTCGTAGTCGCCGCGGCGCGCCAGGATCTGGTTGTAGCGCGCGCCGTACACCGCGCCCTTGCCGCTCACCGCCAGGTTGAACAGGCCGGCGCTCACGGTGCCCGAGTCCACGTTCGAATAGCTGCCGAACAGGTCCACCGAATCGCCCAGCGCATACAGCGGGATGTGGTAGCCGACGCCCCACACCGCCACCTGGTCCGGATGCTCGACCGTGGTGGTGTACTGCAGGCTGGCCACGTGGTCCAGGCCAAACAGGTTGGCGTGCTGGAGCACCACGCCGGCGTGGGTCTTGCCGGTAGCGGCGGTGCCGGTGTTGTCCAGGTTGGCCATTACCTTCCAGGGCCGTTCGTCCTGCACCTCGACCCTGGCGTCCACCTCGTCGTCGGCCTCGCCGCCGGACAGGCCCAGGCTGATCTTCTTGGCCGGGTTTTCGTTGGCCAGCTTCAGGTTGGCCGACACCTGCTTCAGGTTCGGCGTCTGGCCCGGCTGCAGCGTGGGCAGGCTGCGCCGGATGTTCTGCTCCGAGAACGCCTTGTTGCCGCTGACCTGTACCTTGCCGATCTTCGTCTGCACCACCTGCAGGCGCACCACGCCGCCGTTCAGTTCCTGCTCCGGCAGCTGGACCGTGACCACGTTGTAGCCGCGCTCGTGGTACAGCTCCTCGAGCGCCTCGAGCGCGCGCTGGACGTCGCCGAAGTCGCGGTTGCGGCCGGCAAACGGCGCGACCACGCGTTCCACGTCGGCCGGCGCAAGCAGCGTGTTGCCGCTGACGTCGAAACGGCTGATTTCGAAACGGATCACGTCTCCGGGTTCGGCCGTCTCGCCGGCCCAGGCGGCGCTCACGGCCGCAGCCAGCACCGAGCCCGCAAGCAGGCGTGCAAAGCGTTGTTTCATAGTTTTGGCTCTACGTTCTCTTTATTGTTGGTATCTCTTCAGGCCGCACGCTGGCTGGGCGCGGGGATAGAAAAATTGAAACGGATACGGCGACAAGTCTAAACACCTTTACGTTTCCCGTCAGAAAATTCTGGGGCAAAAAAGGCACTTCCCCCACTGGAAGGGGGATTCATCGCGGGCAAATGTTGCTCGGGTGACACACCGGTTGGCGCGGGCGCGTCGGCGCTATTTGGTTTCGAACGTGGTCACGCCATCCCAGCCGTCGCCCGGCGGATTGGCCCGGTAATGGGCGATGCGCGACAGGTACAGCTGGTACAGAGCGCGCTGCGGATGGGCGAGCGCCAGCGCGCGGATGCGGGACTCGGCCTCGTCCCAGCGCTGGGCGCGCACCAGCGCCAGCGCCGCGTCCCAGGCGGCGATTTCGTCCAGCTCGGCCTGGCCCACCTCGCCCGCCTTGCCGACCGGCTCGAAGATGGCGACCGGCTCGTTCTTGCCCTTGACCCGCACCAGGTCCAGCTCGCGGTACACGTATTCGGGGGCGGCGTGGCGGGTTGCCTCGCCCACGCAGATGCCCACCCCGTACACCTTGGTGATGCCCTCCAGGCGCGAGCCCAGGTTCACCGCGTCGCCCATCACCGTGTAGGCGCGGCGGATCGCGGAACCCATGTCGCCCACGTGCATCAGGCCGCTGTTCAGGCCGATGCCGATCTTCAGCTCCGGCCAGCCGCGCTTGAGGAAGTCCTCGTTCAGGCGTTTGGCCGATGCCTGCATCAGGAGCGAGGTGGCCACCGCCCGGCTGGCGTGGTCGGGGAAGGCGACCGGCGCGCCCCAGAATGCCATCACTGCGTCGCCGATGTACTTGTCCAGCGTGCCCTGGTGGCTGGCGCGGATATCCTCGGACATCGCGGTCAGGTACAGGTTGATGTACTCGCGCAGCTGCTTGGGCGTGAGCCCTTCGGAGATGGTGGTAAAGCCGCGCACGTCCACGAACATGACGGTCAGTTCGCGGCTTTCGCCGTCCATGTTGTAGGCCTCGGGGTTTTCGGCCATCTGCGCGACCAGCTCGGGCGCCACGTATTCGCCAAAGCGCGATACCAGTGCCCGCCCCTTGCGATGTTCGGCAAAGTAGCCCCAGACCAGGTTCATCACGAACAGCAGCGCGACCAGGAGCAGGCAGGCGACCACGTTCAGGACCGCGTCATGCTGGCTGTACATGTAGTAGTTAAAGCCAATCGATCCGGCGAACACCAGCGCCGCCAGCAACAGCTGGTAGAGCGGGGTCAGCACCGCGAGCACCAGCGCCAGCAGCGCGCCCACCGCCAGGATCTGTACGAACTCGTAGCTCGCGCCATCGGCCGGGTAGGACTTGAAGCGCCCGTCGAGGATCGCCTTGATGACGTTGGCATGGATCTCCACGCCCGGGTACTCCTTGTTCACCGGGGTCGCGCGCAGGTCGACCAGGCCAGGCGCGGTGGTCCCGACCAGTACGATCGCATTCTTGAGCACGCCCGGGTCGGCCTTGCCGGACAGGACATCGGCCGCGGAGACATAACGGAACCGGCCACCGGCGCGTCCGCCAGGTCCGCTGAACTGGACGATGGTGGTCAAGCCAACGCCAACCGGAATCTCCCGCGCCCCGTCCGCCGTGAACATGAGCAGTCCGTCGAGCGCCCCGCTTTCCCGCTGGCCCTTCGTCAGCGTGTGCGCGGCCTCGGGCAGCACTGGCGTAATGCCCCCCTCCTCGACCTTGAGGTAGGCCGCGACCGTGGCCAGCGCCAGCGACGAGTAGTACCCATCCCGGATCTTCTGGACCAGCGAATAGTTGCGCACCACGCCGTCTGCGTCCGGCTCCACGGTAAAGCTGCCCGCG
Organism: Massilia agilis; assembly: GCF_024756255.1. Taxonomy (GTDB): domain Bacteria; phylum Pseudomonadota; class Gammaproteobacteria; order Burkholderiales; family Burkholderiaceae_D; genus Telluria; species Telluria agilis. The sequence continues at coordinate 1,032,412 of NZ_JANUHB010000001.1, forward strand.
CCCATCGCCGCGTTCTGCAGTCGTTCGATATTGGCCTCGTAGCCGTCGGTGTTGTAGGCCCACACCTCGCGCCCGTTCAGCGCCTCTTCTGTGAAGATTGGCTTGGGCAGCACGCCCTTGGCCTGCCCGGTCGAGAGGTTGTAGCCGAGGATCACCGGTTGTCCCTCGAGCGCCTTGGCAAACAAGCCGTCGTAGTCAAGGGCGTTCTTGAGCTCTCCCAGCTTGGTGCGCAACACCGGCACGTCCTTCAGGTCGCGCTCGGCCAGCTTTTCCAGCACCGAGTAACCGGAGCTGTTGTCCGGCTCCGGGAACGATACGTCGAAACCAACCGCGCCGACATGGTAGTGGCGCGTGAGCTGCCCGACCAGTCTGGCGAGCACGTTGCGGCTCCAGGGAAAGCGCCCGACCTCGGTCAGGCTTTTGCTGTCGATGTCGACGATGACCACGCGCGGGTCGAGCCTTGGCTCCTCCAGCCGCATCCGCAGGTCCGACCACATCGTGTCCTGCCGCTCGATCACGTGGCTGGACCAGAACCCGAGGGGATAAAGCGCCGCGAACACGGTCAGCGCCAGGCCCGCGGCCCAGCGTGTCCAGTACTTCGACAGCAGTCTTTTCAGCCGATTCATCTGCTACGTCGCCCCTGCGCGAAGCCTTCCGGCCACGACCAACTTCACGGCCGGTACCCCGGGATCAGGCTTTCGTCGATCTCGTCCACCTGGTGCGGCTCCATGTTCTGGCGCGCGAATTCAAGGTACACCTTGCGCCGGATGAAAATGTCGAACAGGTCCGGGTCGATGTGGCCGTTCAGGGCAAAATTGCCCATGATGCGCAGCGATTCCGACAGCAGCTTGCCCTTCTTGTAGGGCCGGTCCTTGGCGGTCAGCGCTTCGAAAATGTCGGCAATGGCCATCACGCGCGCCTGCACCGACATCTGCTCGGCCTTCAGCCCGCGCGGGTAGCCCTTGCCATCCATGCGCTCGTGGTGGCCGCCGGCGTACTCGGGCACGTTCTTCAGGTGCTTGGGCCAGGGCAGCGATTCGAGCATGCGGATCGTGACCACGATGTGGTTGTTGATGATCTTGCGCTCTTCCTCGGTCAGGGTGCCAAAGCGCACGGTCAGGTTGGCCACCTCGTCGCCGTCGAGCAGGTCGCGCTCGATGCCGTCCGGCCCCACCCAGCGCCGGGCCGCAATCTCGCGCACGCGCTCCTGGTCGGCTGGCGACATGCCCTCCCCGCCCACGTTCGCGCGGCGCAAAAAGTCGCGGTCCTCGCGAATGCTGGCCTGCTCCTGCGCCAGCGCCAGGTCGATCGCGACGATGTCCGCGCCCGGCTCGCACTTGCGGCGCAGCGCGCGGATCTCGGCGTCGCGCAGCAGTACCTCAAAGCGCGTATCGACCAGGTGGATGCGGTCGAAGATCGTCTCCAGCTTGGTCGCCTTGTCCACCACGTGCACCGGCGTGACCAGCTTGCCGCAATCGTGCAGCAGGCCCGCCAGCCACAGCTCCTTGCGGTCGGCGTCGCTCATGCGGAACTGCGCGAGCGGCCCGTCGCCGGTCTGGTGCGCGGCCTCGGCCAGCATCATGGTCAGCTCGGGAACGAACTGGCAGTGGCGCCCGGTGTACGGGCTCTTTTCATCGATGCAGATGTTGATCAGGTTGACCAGCGATTCGAACAGCTGTTCGAGCTGGTTGATGAGCTGCTGGTTGGTCAGCGCCACCGCGGCCTGCGCCGCCAGGGCCTCGATGAAGCGCTGGTCGGTGCTGGAAAACGGGCGTATCGCGCCGGTCTGCGGGTCCTTGGCGTTAATCAGCTGAAGCACCCCGACCAGCTCGCCCTCGTGATTCGCCATCGGCACCGTCAGGAACGACTTGGAGTGGTAGCCGAAGGTCTTGTCGAACGCGCGCATGCCCGAGAAGTTGAACAGGTCGGTCTCGTACACGTCCTCGATGTTCACCGACTGGCGCGTGTTGGCGGCGTAGGCAGCCACCGAGGCCAGGTTCGGCGCGCCGTTGGCGTCGGCCAGCGGCACCGGGGCGATGTCGATCGGGTTTCCGCTGGCGCCGCCCTGGTAGATCTCCAGGCTGTCGTTGATCGAGATGTGGAAGCACAGGCTCTTGCCGTCCTCGCTCGGGCGGTACAAGGTGCCGCCGTCGGCGTCGGTCATGCCCTTGGCCACCTGCAGGATGCGGTCAAGCAGTTCGCCGGTGTCGGCGCCATTGCCCAGCGAGACCGACAGCTCGGTAAGCAGGTGCAGGCGCTGCGCGACCTGGGCGGGAGTCAGCTCTTGCATGGTGTCGGGCTGGCCAAAAATCGTTGCTTTGTTGTAATTTCTCAAGTGTAACGGCGATGCGCCCGCGTGTACACTGTTCGATAAAAAAATGCAATTTTTGGAGCTATATGGACACAAACCCGCTATCATCGCCCGTGCTGGACGCGGCGGGCACGGCCGCGCGTAAGCCTCTGAATATAAAAAAACTTATCCAAGCCCGGGGGGATGACTGATGAAATTCCGCTTCTGGGGGGTGCGCGGTTCGATCCCGTCCCCCGGTCCGCGCACCGCTCGCTACGGCGGCAATACGACCTGCATCGAAGTAGGCACCGACGACGGCACCCTGATCATCCTCGACGGCGGCACGGGCCTGTTCGGGCTGGGCCAGCACTTGCTGAGCCGGCTGCCGGTCAAGGCCAACATCTTCATCACCCACAGCCACTGGGACCACATCCACGGCCTGCCCTTCTTTACCCCGCTGTTCGTCAAGGGCAGCCGGGTGCGCCTGTACGGCGCGCACGACGACGTGACCGGCAACGGCATCGAGCACGTGATGGGCGTACAGCTCCAGAACAGCTACTTCCCGGTCAGCGAAACCCAGCTCGACGCCACGCTCGAATACCGCACCATCGCCTGCGGCGAAGCGGTCACGGTGGGCGACGCAGTGGTGGACAACGTGCTGATGAACCACCCGGTCACCAACCTGGGCTACCGCATCAGCTGCAACGGCAAGTCGCTGTTCTTCACCGGCGACCACGAGCCGTTCTTCATCAACCCGCACGCACCAGGCGATGCGCGCCACGACGAATTCGAGCACCACGCGCAAGCGCGCCAGCAGGCCATCGACGCGGCCATGGCCGGCGTGGACGCGCTGATCGTGGACTGCTCGTACACGGCCGAAGAGTATCCGGCGCACGAAGGCTGGGGCCACGGCACCTTCGACGCGGCGCTGCAGATGGCCGCGCGGGTGGGCGCCAAGGCGCTGTACTGCACCCATCACGAGCCCACCCGCAGCGACGACGAACTGGAAGCGGCCTTCGCCACCGCCCTCGCGCGCCACAAGCTGCCCGCGGGCCTGAAGGTCGTGCTGGCCTACGAAGGACTGGAGGTAGAGCTGTAAATGAACGCACCCGTCACCACCATGCCACAAGGCGGGGACACCGACCAGCGGCTGGCCTTCCTGCGCAAGCTGCAGGCGGTCACCACGCGCATCCACGCCACCGGCAACCTGGACGAGATCATGCTCGACCTGGGCCGCGACTTCTGCGACCTGTTCAGCTGCGACAGGTTCACCCTGTACGCGGTCACGCCCGAACGCGACCACATCGTCTCCAAGGTCAAGACCGGCCTGTCGTCGTTCCGCGACCTGCGCCTGCCGATTTCGAGCAGCTCGATCGCCGGCTGGGTCGCGCAGTCGCGCCAGACCATCAACATCGTGGACGTGTACGACGAGGCGGAACTGAAACGCATTTCGCCCGAACTGCAGTTCCAGCGCGGCGTGGACCAGCGCACCGGCTACCGTACGCGCGAAATGCTGGTCGCCCCGCTGGTGGCCCAGCCGTCCGGCGAGCTGCTGGGCGTGGTCCAGTTCATCAACCACCTGGGCGGCGGCCCGTTCCCGGCGGTCGCGCTGGAAGGCCTGAAGCAGCTGTGCGATACGCTGTCGGTGGCGCTGAACCAGCGCATGAAGCCGCAGCGCGTGCGCAGCAAGTACGACGCGCTGGTGCTCGAAGCGGTGCTCTCGGCCGCCGAACTGGAACAGGCCACCCGCGCCGCGCGCGACCGCGACCGGGACATCGAAGAGGTGCTGGTCGAGGACTACCACGTCAAGCTCTCGGCGATCGGCCAGTCGCTGTCCAAGTTCTTCATGGTGCCCTACGAGCCGTTCCGGCCCGACCGGGTCAAGCCGGTGGACCTGCTGCGCAACCTGAAGGCGCAATACGTCGAAGAGAACCAGTGGCTGCCGCTGGAGGATGGCAAGGACGGGCTGGTGGTCATGGCGCTGGACCCCGAGCGGGTGGGCGCGAGCCGCATCGTCAGCCAGATCTTCCCGAAATCGAAGATCGTGTTCCGCGTGACCACGCGCGCCGAATTCGACCAGACCGTGGGCCAGTTCTTCGGCGTCGGCGCGGGCGACGGCGGCTCGGTGAGCGAGCTGCTGTCGGGCCTGGAGGACGACGACGAAGGCGGCGACGCCCCGGCCGAGGTGTCGGAAGCAGTCGAGAACGAGCTGGTCAAGCTGCTCAACAAGGTCATCATGGACGCCTACCGCCAGGGCGTATCGGACATCCACATCGAGCCGCTGCCCGGCAAGGGCAAGACCGGCATCCGCTTTCGCAAGGATGGTTCGCTGGTGCCCTACATCGAGATCCCGGCCAGCTACCGCAACGCGCTGGTCGCGCGCATCAAGATCATGTGTGACCTCGACATCTCGGAGCGCCGCAAGCCCCAGGACGGCAAGATCAAGTTCAAGAAGTACGGCCCGCTCGACATCGAGCTGCGGGTGGCGACCATTCCGTCGGCCGGCGGCGTCGAGGACGTGGTGATGCGTATCCTGGCGGCCGGCGAGCCGATCCCGTTAGAAAAGCTGGGCGTGCTGCCGTATAACCTGGAGCGGCTGAAGGCGACCATCGAAAAGCCCTACGGCCTTTTCTTCGTCTGCGGGCCCACCGGCTCGGGCAAGACCACGACGCTGCACTCGATCCTGAATTACCTGAACACGCCCGAGACCAAGATCTGGACCGCGGAAGATCCGGTCGAGATCACGCAAAAGGGCCTGCGCCAGGTGCAGGTCAACCGCAAGGCGGGGCTCGATTTCGCCAGCGTGATGCGCGCCTTCCTGCGTGCCGACCCGGACATCATCATGGTCGGCGAGATGCGCGACAAGGAGACCGTCAGCACCGGCATCGAGGCGTCGCTCACCGGCCACCTGGTGTTCGCGACCCTGCACACCAACAGCGCACCCGAGTCGATCATGCGCCTGCTGGACATGGGCATGGACCCGTTCAACTTTGCCGATGCGCTCTTGGGCATCCTGGCGCAGCGCCTGGCCAAGCGCCTGTGCGGCAGCTGCAAGCAGGCCTACCACCCGAACGAAGAAGAGGTGAACCTGCTGCTGGCCGAGTTTTGCGAAGAGCTCAAGGCCACCGAGGCATTCAAGACCGACCCGCAGGCCGCGCGCGCGCAGGTGCTGGCGGGATGGAAGGAACGCTACGCCGACGGCGAGGGCAAGTTCACCCTGTACCGCGCGGTAGGCTGCCCGGAGTGCAACAAGGGCTACAGGGGCCGCATCGGCCTGCACGAACTGATGATCGGCACCGAGCGCGTCAAGAAGCTGCTGGTCGAGCACAGCCGCGTGGCCGCCCTGCTCGCCGCCGCACTGGAAGACGGCATGCTGACACTGAAGATGGACGGCATCGAGAAGGTGCTGGGCGGGTTCACCGACATCAAGATGGTGAGGCAGGTCTGCATCAAGTAGTGCTGACAGCGGAGCGTAGCCGCTAACCATAAAACCGTCGTCCCGGCGCAGGCCGGGACCCATAGACCGCCAGCGCCGTCGAAACATCGAAGGCCGCAGGCCGGTTGGCTCAGCATGGGTCCCCGCCTCCGCGGGGACGACGTTCGAGCGGTAACAATGAAAAAAGCCGGGCATGCCCGGCTTTTTTTGCATGCGTTCGCGCTGCGCTTACAGCACGTGCTTCCCGACCCACCACGCAATCGCCGCCATGAACGCCGACGCCGGAATGGTGAAGACCCACGCCCACACGATGGTGCCCGCCACGCCCCAGCGCACGGCCGATGCGCGCTGCGCCGAGCCGACGCCGACGATCGCGCCGGTGATGGTGTGGGTGGTGGAAACCGGTGCGCCCATCGCGGTGGCGATGAACAGCGTGGCCGCGCCACCCGCCTCGGCGCAGAAGCCGCCGACGGGTTTGAGCTTGGTGATCTTCTGGCCCATGGTCTTGACGATGCGCCAGCCGCCGAACAGGGTGCCAAGGCTCATCGCCGTGTAGCACGAGACCACGACCCAGATCGGCGGCGCCGACGCCGTCTGCGCGGTGATGCCGGCCGCGATCAGCAGCATCCAGATGATGCCGATGGTCTTTTGCGCATCGTTGCCGCCGTGGCCCAGGCTGTAGGCCGCGGCCGAGAACAGCTGCAGGCGGCGGAACCAGGTATCGACCTTGCGCGGCGGGGTTTTGACGAACACCCACGACACGATCAGCATCACGATCGAGCCGAGCACGAAGCCCATCAGCGGCGAGATCACGATGAATTCGACAGTCTTGAGCAGGCCGTCGCCCTTGAGCGCGCCGGTGCCGCTCTTGGCCACGGCCGCGCCCACCAGGCCGCCGATCAGCGCGTGCGACGACGACGACGGGATGCCGTAGTACCAGGTGATGACGTTCCAGATGATCGCCCCGACCAGCGCCCCGAACACGACGTAATGGTCCACGATGTTGGGATCGACCGTGCCCTTGCCCACCGTGGCCGCCACGTGCAGGCCGACGGTGAAGATCGCGACAAAGTTGAACAGCGCCGACATCGCCACCGCCGTCTGCGGCTTGAGCACGCCCGTGGACACCACCGTCGCGATCGCGTTGGCGGCGTCGTGGAAGCCGTTCATGAAGTCGAAAATAAGCGCAAGGCCGACCAGTAGCATGAGCACGTAAATGCTCAGTTGGATGGTGTGCATAGGTCCTTCCGCTTACGCGTTTTCGACGATGATGCCTTCGATGATGTTGGCAACATCCTCGCAGCGGTCGGTCACGGTTTCCAGGATCTCGTAGATCGCCTTCATCTTGATCAGATTGCGCACGTCCGGCTCGTCGCGGAACAGCTTGGACATGGCCGCGCGCATCACGTGGTCGGCGTCCGACTCCAGGCGGTCGATCTCTTCGCAGATGGCCACGATGCGCGAGGCGTTGTCCATGTTGTGCAGCATGCCCACGGCCGACTGCACCTTCTCGCAGCAGGCCAGGCACAGCTCGGCCAGGCGCTTGGCTTCCGGCGTCACGGCCTGCAGGTCGTACAGCGAAATGGTCTGCGCCGCGTCCTCCATCATGTCCAGGATGTCGTCCATGCGCGTGATCAGCTTGTGGATGTCGTCGCGGTCGATCGGCGTGATGAAGGTCTTGTGCAGCAGCTCGACGGTGGCGTAGGTGATCTTGTCCGCCTGCTTCTCAACGCTCTCCACCGCGTGGGTGCGGTTTTCCAGGTCGTCGAAGTTGGTCATCAGGCCGACCATCTCCTGCGCACCCTTCACGCACAATGCCGCGTGCTGGTTGAACAGGTCAAAGAACTTGCCCTCGGTGGGCATCAGGCGTCCAAACATCTTTTATTCTCCGTTTGTAAAACTCTCTTGGGCCAGCGAACCCCCGAGGCGTTCCCGAAGGTCAGCTTGCGACTTAGTCGCCTTGGTAGATGGCGAGGTTGCCGCTGTAGTTGCCGAACTTGGTGTACATGCCCATCCATGTCAGGCGCACCGCACCAATCGGGCCGTTACGTTGTTTGCCGATGATGATCTCGGCCGTTCCCTTATCGGGCGAGTCCGGGTTGTAAACCTCGTCACGATACAGGAAGATGATCACGTCCGCGTCCTGTTCGATAGCGCCCGATTCGCGCAGGTCGGACATGACGGGTCGTTTGTTGGGGCGTTGTTCCAGCGAGCGGTTCAGCTGCGACAGCGCGATCACCGGGCAGCCCAGCTCCTTGGCCAGGCCCTTCAGGCTACGCGAGATCTCCGAGATCTCCGACGCACGGTTGTCGCCCGGCTTGGAACCCTGCATCAGCTGCAGGTAGTCGACGATGATCAGGCCCAGCTTGCCGCACTGGCGCGCCAGGCGGCGCGCGCGGGCGCGCATTTCGATCGGGTTCAGCGCCGGCGTCTCGTCGATGAAGATCTGGCAGTCGTTCATCTTCTGGATGGCGTGCGTCAGGCGCGGCCAGTCCTCGTCGATCAGCTTGCCGGTTCGCAGGCGGTGCTGGTCGAGCTGGCCGATCGAGCCGAGCATACGCATGGCCAGCTGGGCGCCGCCCATCTCCATCGAGAAGATCGCCACCGGCAGGCCGGCTTCGACCGCGACGTTCTCGCCGATGTTCACCGAGAACGCGGTCTTGCCCATCGACGGACGCCCGGCCACGATCACCAGGTCGCCCGGCTGCAGGCCGGAGGTCATGCGGTCCAGGTCGATGAAGCCGGTCGGCACGCCGGTGATCTCGCCCTGGTTCTCGCGCGAGTACAGCTCGTCGATGCGCTCGACCACCTGGGTGAGCAGCGGCTGCACCGGCAGCCAGCCCTGGGCCCCGCGCGCGCCCTGCTCGGCGATCGCGAAGATGCGCGATTCGGCTTCGTCCAGGATCTGCTTGACCTCGGCGCCTTGCGGGTTGAAGGCCTTGGCCGAGACCTCGTCGGCCACGGTGATCAGCTGGCGCAGCACGCCGCGGTCGCGCACGATCTCGGCATAGCGGCGGATGTTGGCGGCGGACGGCGTGTTCTGCGCCATCGCGTTCAGGTACTGCAGGCCGCCGACTTCCTCGGCCTTGCCCAGCTGCACCAGCGCTTCGTACACGGTGATCACGTCGGCCGGCTTGCCCGAGTTGATCAGGCGAACCATCTGCTCGAAGATGATACGGTGGTCGTAGCGGTAGAAGTCTTCCGCATGCATGAAGTCGGCGATGCGGTCCCAGGCAGCGTTATCGCGCAGCAAACCGCCGATGACGGACTGCTCTGCTTCGATGGAGTGCGGCGGGACGCGCAGCGCTTCGATTTGCGGATCAGATGCGGGGGCGTTCATATGGGCGGCATTATACCTGCTCCGGATGGCAGGCTGAACGCGGGAGATAGTTTTTTTTGGCAATAAAAACGACGTAAAAAACAACAAAGCCGCGGCATTTTGCGGCTTTGTTGTTTTTTACGTCGTCCCCGCCTGCGCGGGGACGACGTGCGTGAGCTGCGAGCCGAAAAAACAAAAAGCCGGGACGAACCCGGCTTTTTGCTTGATGCGTAACGCTCAGCTTAGGCAGCTTCGCCAACGACGGAGATGGTGATCTCGACCACGACGTCGGTGTGCAGTGCCACGGCAACCGGGTGCTCGCCGGTCGTCTTCAGCGGGCCGGTCGGCATGCGGATCGCAGCCTTCTCGACCGGGAAGCCTTGCTTGGTCAGGGCTTCAGCGATGTCGAAGTTGGTCACGGAGCCGAACAGGCGGCCGTCCACGCCAGCTTTCTGGGCGATGGTGACGGTCATGCCGGTCAGCTTGTCGCCTTGTGCCTGGGCAGCAGCCAGCTTTTCAGCGGCAGCTTTTTCCAGCTCGGCGCGGCGTGCTTCGAACTCGGCCACAGCGGACTCGGTCGCGCGGCGGGCCATCTTTTGCGGGATCAAGAAGTTACGTGCATAACCGTCCTTGACCTTGACCACGTCGCCCAGGTTGCCGACGTTAACAACTTTTTCCAACAGAATGACTTGCATATTTTTCTCCAGGATTATCTAGTCGACGACCGTATCAAGCGTGGTGCAGGTCGGTGTACGGCAGCAGGGCCAGGTAACGGGCGCGCTTGATGGCGGTGTCCACTTGACGCTGGTAGTGCGCCTTGGTACCGGTCAGGCGTGCCGGCATGATCTTGCCGTTTTCCTGGATGAAGTCCTTCAGGGTGTCGACGTCCTTGTAATCCACTTGCTCAACGCCAGCGGCGGTGAAGCGGCAGAATTTCTTGCGCTTGAACAGCGGGTTCTGCTGTTTGCGCTTCAGTTTTTCTTTAGCTTTGTTTTTGTCGAACTTTTTACCGAATGCCATTTCGAGGCTCCTGTATCTAAAATGTGCCGGCCTTAGGCCGCTGCACTGAAATCAATGATGTGAAACACCAGGGCTTTGCTGTTGCGGTTCTTCCTGGCCAAAAATCCCGTGAACTGCAGGGCTGCTCCCAATTCCGCCCGGCTGAACCGGCCCGAAATCTCGCCCGCGGCAAGCGCGGTGATCTCGAACTCGACCAGCCTCGTTCCTCCTGCTTCCACCTGCTGCGAACTGTGCGCCAGGGTGGCTGACACAATCGGCACGCCGGCCGGGGAGTAGCGCAGTATGTCGCGCTCGAGGATGGTGCCGGTGAACTGGAACTGGTTCAAAGCCCGTTCACGAATCCTTTGGCTTAGGCCGCGGCGGCCGGAGCAGCGGCAGCTTGCTCGCGGTGGCTCTTGGCTGCGTCTTCGCGCTGCACCGATTTCATCATCGGCGACGGAGTGGTTTCAGCCTTCTTCATCTTAACGGTCAGGTGACGCAGCACGGCATCATTGAATTTGAATGCGGTTTCCAGCTCGACCAGGGTCTCGTTGTCGCATTCGATGTTCATGCAGATGTAGTGCGCTTTCGGCAGCTTCTGGATCGGGTAAGCCATCTGGCGACGGCCCCAGTCTTCGACGCGATGGATGTTACCGCCACGCGAGGACACGGTGGCCTTGTAACGCTCGATCATCGCCGGGACTTGCTCGCTCTGGTCCGGGTGGACGATAAAAACGATTTCATAATGACGCATGAAACACTCCTTAAGGACGTTTAAACAAATGCCCACCTCGGCGTCAAGACGAGTGTGGGAAGGGGTAAGCCCGCGATTATAACCCAAAATAGGTCGCCAAGCCAACCATTGACCACCCGCCTTCGTACGTCGTCCCCGCGCAGGCGGGGCCCCATAGACCAGTTGCGTTGTCGATAATTATCACGAAGCCCAATGCATTCTGCTCAAGATTCTGCAAACCTTCCATGGGTCCCCGCCTGCGCGGGGACGACGGGGGAAATGTCCGGGCCAAGGGGGAGCAGAGCCACCTCGACAACAAAAAACACAAAAAAATCCACATTTCCCCTTGCGCTGGCCGAAATACTGTATAAAAATCCAGTCTGTTTATACAACCCGGCCGCACACCCATGCTCAAGCTCACCGCAAGGCAAGAACAGATCCTCAACCTCATCCGCGAGGCGATCGAGAACACCGGCTTTCCCCCGACCCGCGCCGAGATCGCGGCCGAGCTGGGCTTCAAGTCGGCCAACGCGGCCGAGGAACACCTGCAGGCGCTGGCGCGCAAGGGCGCCATCGAAATCTCGCCCGGCACCTCGCGCGGCATTCGCCTGGTCGGCACGCCCGAGCCGGCGCCGGTGCACCCGCAAGTGATGATGATGTCGCTGCCTCTGGTGGGCCGCGTGGCCGCCGGCTCGCCGATCCTGGCGCAGGAACATGTCGAGACCACCTACAGCGTGGACCCGGCCATGTTCTCGGCCAAGCCCGACTTCTTGCTGAAGGTGCGCGGCTGGTCGATGCGCGACGCCGGCATCAACGACGGCGACCTGCTTGCGGTGAAAAAGGTGGACACGGCCAAGAACGGCCAGATCGTGGTCGCGCGCCTGGGTGACGACGTCACCGTCAAGCGCTACCGCCGCACCGGCGAGCTGATCGAGCTTCTGCCCGAGAACCCGGACTTCAAGATCATCAAGGTCACGCCCGAAGACGGCTTTGCGCTCGAGGGCCTGGCCGTTGGCCTGATGCGCACCTGGAACTGAGCTTGGCCGGGATCACCCTCTTCGGCAACCGCGAGTCGGGCCACACCTACAAGGTGCGCCTGGCGCTGGCGCTCGCCGGCATCGACCATGGTTTCGAAGAGATCGACGTCGTCGGCACACCGCGCGAGGCGCGTCCCGAGCCATTTCGCCGCCTGGCCAAATACGGCGAGGTGCCGCTCCTGGTGCACGACGGCCAGCCCTACGTGCAGTCCAACGCCATCCTGCTGCACCTGGCCGGCCACACGCGCCGGCTTGGCGGCGAATCGGAAGAGCGCCTGGCGCGCGTGCGCGAGTGGCTGTTCTGGGAAGCGAACCGGATCGGCTTTTCGCTGCCGAACCTGCGCTGGCACACGCGCTTCGAGCCGGCGGAACCGGCAGTGCTGGCCATGCTGCGCCAGCGCTTTGACGCCGACATCGCGCGCCTGGGCCAGGAGTTCAGCGACGGCCGCGCCTTCATCCTTGGCGACACGCCGACGGTGGCCGATTGTTCGCTGTGCGGCTACCTGTATTTCGCCGACCAGGCGCAGGTCACCGTGCCGGCAGCCGTGCAGGCCTGGCTCGAGCGCATCGCCGCCCTGCCCGGCTGGCGGCACCCTTACGGCTTCTACGCCTGAACACCGTCGCCCCGGCGAAAGCCGGGGTCCATGCTGAGTATGATCGGCTCGCGGCCGTTGCGGCGTACAACGCACGCTCGGCATGGGTCCCGGCCTTCGCCGGGACGACGTTCCCCTGCGCTTACTTCCCGGCCGGCGCGTAGTTGTTCTTGCGCGCGTCGATGTCGCGCTGGCGCTGTTCGGACGGGCCGCCCTTCACGATCTCGTTGTGCTCGGCCACATAGGCCTCGGTGGCGCTGCGCCACGCCGCAAAGTCCGCCAGCACCAGCTTGGCCGACACTTTGGCCCCCTCCGCCACGTTGTCGTGCACCAGCGCCAGGTGCGCGGTCGCCTGCTCCATCTCCTGCTTGTTCATCAGCTTGGAAACGTCGGCCGGAATCAGCTTGGTCAGCGGCGACACCTCGTTCAGGTGCTCGACGAAGCGGTTGTAGCAGTCCTGCCAGGCCTGCACGCTCGCGCCGACGCGCTCGATCTCGTCGTTCAGCTTGGACATGGCCGGGATACGCGGCGCGGGGCAGCGATACTGGCCGGAGCGCAGCTCCGAGCCGTCGTACTTGCTGATCCAGTAGTCGATGTCGGCGCGGCGCGCGACGCGCTGCTTCATCACCTCAAGCGAGGCGATGGCCACCGCGTTACCCTTGGCGGCGGCCTTCGTGAACCAGCCTTGCGCCCTGGCTTCGTCCACCGCGCCGGCCTCGCCGTACCAGTACATCTCGCCCAAGTGCTGCTGCGCCTCGACGTTGCCGGCGTTGGCCAGCTTCGTGTACTTCTGCAGCGCTTGCGCGTACTCTTTTTTGGCGAACAGCGCGTTGGCATCGGCCAGCTCGTCGGCCAGCGCGGCGCCGCACAGGAACAGGGACAGGCAAAACAGGGCGGTCTTCTTCACGGTACGGGCACAGGTAGTGAACGATGCGCTCGATGATAACAAGATTGGCGCGCCCTGCTCAACCGCAGTGCTATTTGACGATCACCGTCTTCGGCGGCTGCGGCATGTTGCGGTTGACGTTGTCGCGCGCCAGCTCCGCTTCGCGCAGGCGCTGGGCCGTTTCCAGGTTCTGCTGGCGCACCCAGTCCTCGGTCGCCTTCTGCCAGTTGTCGAAGGCGGTGAGCGTGGCCTCTGCGGACACCTTGGCCTTGTCGCCCACGCGAGCGTACACCTCGGTCAGGCGGCGCTTGGCCTGCTCCATCTCGGCATCAGTCATCAGGTCCGCAATCTCGCCGGGAATGCGCTTGCCAACCGGGTAAACATCGTTCAGGTTCTTGACGAAGCCGTTGTAGCAGGCCTTCCACGCATTGACAGCGTCGGTGGTGGCCTTGATCTCCTGGTTGGTCGTCGACCTGGCCGGCACCGCCGGCGCCTTGCAGTCGAACTGGCCGCTGGCCAGGTCGGCGCCGTCGTAAGTGCTGGTCCAGTAGTTGATGTCGCCTAGGTGCTGCTGGCGCGCCCCCGTCATGCCGACGGCGGACTGCGCCTCCTTGTTGCCCGCCGCCGCAGCCTTGGCAAACAGCGCGTCGGCCCTGGGGCGGTCCACCGCCACGCCCTCGCCGTACCAGTACATCTGGCCGAGGCGCAGCTGCGCGCCGGCGTTGCCGGCGTCGGACATCCGGGTCAGCATCGCCACCGCTTGCGGGTAGGACTTCGATTCGAGCAGCTTGTTGACGTCGGCCAGATCATCGGCCATGGCGGCGCCGCACACCGCCATGGCGAGGCAGAAGAGGTATTGTCGCATTGCTGTTCCTGACGAGTGGTTGCAATGCTACAGATACTATTCGTGCGCAAAAATGTTGCAAGAGGCGTTACAAATTTATGAAATTTGCCGCCCCGGCACCCGCAATCAGGCGGCGCCGTCCAGCGCGCTGCCGAAGTCGTCCAGCAGGTCGGCCGTATCCTCGATACCCACCGAAACGCGGATCAGGGATTCGGCGATGCCCATGCTGGCGCGGCGCTCCGGCCCCATCTCGAAGAAGATCGTGTGCGCCACCGGGATCACCAGCGTGCGCGTGTCGCCCAGGTTCGACGCCGGGATGCCCAGCTTGAGCCGGTTCAGGTAGTCGAAGCAGTCGATGTCTTCGCGAAGCTCGAACGAGAACAGCGAGCCCGGTGCGCGGAACAGTTCGGATGCGACCTGGTGCTGCGGGTGCGATGCCAGGCCCGGGTAATGCACGGCGGCGACGCGCTCGTCGGCTTCCAGCATGGTGGCCAGGGCCAGCGCGTTGGCGCAGGTGCGCTCCATGCGCAGGGCCAGCGTCTCGGCGCCCACCGCGATGTGGTGCGCCGCTTCCGGCCCGAGCGACGCGCCAAAGTCGCGCAGCGCCTTGGCGCGCACCTGCGCCATGCCTTGCGCGCTTGGGGCCAGCTTGCGGAAGTTGGGAGCGATGTTCGGGTAGGCGGCCCAGTCGAACAGGCCGGTGTCGGTGAGCGCGCCGCCCAGTGCGATGCCGTGGCCGGCGATCGACTTGGTCAGCGCGTTGACCACCAGGCCCGCGCCCACGTTCTTGGGACGGAACAGGTACGGGGTGGTCATGGTGTTATCCACCACGAACAGCACGCCGCGCTCGCGGCACAGCGCACCGATGCGCGCCAGGTCGGCCACCTGGGTGCGCGGGTTGGCGATGGTCTCGACGAACACGAAGCGCGTGTTGGGCTTGAGCGCGGCCTCCACGTTGGCCACATCGGTCGCGTCCACGAAGGACACGTCCACGCCCTGCCCCGCCGCCGTGTTCCACAGGCTGTTGGTATTCCCGAACAGGAAGCTGGACGAAACGATGTGGTCGCCCGCCTTGAGCAGCGCCTGGAACAGCGCGCCGATTGCACCCATGCCGGTGGCAAAGCAGATGGTGGCCACGCCGTCTTCCATCTTCGTGACCTTGTCCTCGAGCGCGGCCACGGTCGGGTTGCCCTGGCGGCCGTAGCGGAAGCCCGGCTCCTTGCCCTGGAAGACCGAGGCGAGCTGGCGCGCGTCGCCGTAGCCGAAGGTGACTGAGGTGTGGATGGGTTTGTGCAGCGAGCCCTGCTCGATCGGCTTGCGGCGGTCGTTGTGCAGGATGGTGGTGGTGAAGCCGTAGTGTTTGGTGTTGTTCATGGCGTGTCGTTTGCGTTGGCGGGTGGGGGGGTCCCACGCGCCAACGATGTGCAAACGTCACGCGTGGGCACAAGTGCCCACCCTACGGGTTATTCGGCGGCGACGGGAGGGTTCAGCGCGAGCTGGTTGCGCGCTGCGTCCTCGACCACCGGCTTGCTCTTGGGGTTGTGGCGCGCCTGCTCGACGTTGTCGAGGTACTCCGGCGTCACGTCCCCGGTGATGTACACGCCGTCGAAGCACGAGGCCTCGAAGCTCGTGAGTGCCGGGTTCACGTCCGAGATCGAGCGCTTGAGCGCGTCCAGGTCCTGGTACACAAGATGGTCGGCGGTGATTTCCTTGCACACCTCTTCCACCGTGCGGCCGTAGGCGATCAGCTCGTCGCGGGTCGGCATGTCGATGCCGTACACGTTCGGGAAGATCACCGGCGGCGCGGCCGAGGCGAAGATCACCTTGCGCGCGCCGGCTTCACGCGCCATCTGCACGATCTCGCGGCTGGTGGTGCCGCGCACGATCGAGTCGTCCACCAGCAGCACGTTCTTGCCCTTGAACTCGGACGGGATGGCGTTGAGCTTCTGGCGCACCGATTTGCGGCGCTGGCCCTGGCCCGGCATGATGAAGGTGCGGCCGATGTAGCGGTTCTTGATGAAGCCTTCGCGGTACTCCACGCCCAGCTTGAGCGCGAGCTGGATCGCGGCCGGGCGCGAGGAATCGGGGATCGGCATGACCACATCGATTTCTTCGGCCGGGATCTCCTTGCGGATCTTCTCGGCCAGGTACTCGCCCATGCGCAGGCGGGTCGCGTACACCGAGGCGCCGTCGATCACCGAGTCCGGGCGCGCCAGGTACACGTATTCGAACACGCAGGGGTTGAGCGACGGGTTGTCGGCGCACTGGCGCGCGTGCAGCTGGCGGTCGTTATCGATGAACACCGCCTCGCCCGGCGCGATGTCGCGCATGAAGCGGAAACCCAGGCCTTCGAGCGCAACCGATTCGCTGGCCACCAGGTACTCCGGGCCGTCCTCGGTCTCGTTCACGCCGATGCACAGCGGGCGGATGCCGAACGGGTCGCGGAACGCCAAGAGGCCATGGCCTGAAATCTGCGCCACCACCGCGTAGGCGCCACGGGCGCGGCGGTGCACCATGGCGACCGCCTTGAACACGGCGTCCACGTCGAGCGTGAAGCCGGTGGAGGCTTCCTGCAGCTCGTGCGCTAGCACGTTGAGCAGCACCTCGGAATCCGAATCGGTGTTGATGTGACGGCGGTCCTTGCGGAACATCTCGTCCTTGAGCTCGGCCTGGTTGGTCAGGTTGCCGTTGTGCGCGAGGGTGATGCCGAACGGCGCGTTCACGTAGAACGGCTGGGCTTCTTCCTCGCTGGACGAGCCTGCGGTCGGGTAGCGGCAGTGGCCGATGCCCGAGTTGCCGGCCAGCGAACGCATGTTCCGGGTGCGGAACACGTCGCGCACCAGGCCGTTGGCCTTGTACATCGAGAACATGCTGCTGTGGTTGGTTGCGATACCAGCCGCATCCTGGCCGCGGTGCTGCAGCAGCAGCAACGCGTCATACAAGAGCTGGTTGACGGGGGTGTGCGAAACGACGCCGACGATGCCACACATGGTGCGCTCCTAAAAACAGGACTGCAAAGATGCAGAAATTTTCAAAACTGTACATGCTGCGCCAGCGCAGCAGGAAGAAAGGGTTTGACAGTGCGCGCGCCGGTCTCGGCCATGGGCGAGAGCAGCGCGTTCTTCCAGAAAGCCTGTTGGGGGATGGAAGTCATCCCGCACAATATGACGCCCGCGAGCACGATTACAATCCCGCGCGCCAGGCCAAACAATCCGCCCAGCCCGCGGTCGGCCAGCGACAGGCCGGTGGCGGTCACCAGCGCAGCAATCGCAAGGCTCAGCAGGCCCATCAAAATTCGCACGCCGATGAACAGCGCAATAAAGGCAACGATCAGCCGCACCGACTCGCCCGGGATCATGCCAGGCAACATGGGGGCGAGCTTCGCGCCATAGGCGTTGGCCAGCACGAAGGCGACCACCCAGCCCAGCAGCGAAAGGATTTCCTTCACCAGGCCGCGCAGCGTGCTGATGATCACCGACGAGACCAGCACGAACAAGACTACGTAGTCAAAAATCGTCACGCCGCGCCAACCGTTCCCATCATGCCGGCGACAGCGCGCCGCTCAACCCGAGCTTGCCCAGCTTGGCGCGCACCTTTTCCGCTTCCTCGCGCGTGTACGGGCCCACCTTCACGCGGATCAGCTCATGGTACTTTTCCGTGAACGAGCGGATGCCGGCTTCGCGCAGCTTGGCCTGCAGCTCGGCGGCCTTCTCCTGGTTGCCCAGCGCGGCCACCTGCATCACGAACTTCTGGCCGGCCTCGTGCGCCTTGGCGTCTTCCTTGCCTTCGAGGATGGCCATGGCGCGCACGGCATCCTGCGGCGCTGCCTTGTCTTCCTTCTTCGCTGGCTTGTCCTTGGCGTCAAGCTTGGGTTCGGGCTTGGCCGCCTTGTCCTTGTGTTCTGGCTTGGGTGGCTCGGCCTTGGCACGCTCGGCCGGCTTGGGCGCGGCCTCGGGCTTGGGCGCCTCGGTCTTGGCCGGCGCAGCCTGCACCTCCGCGACCTTGCGCGCGGCCTCCACTGGCGGGACCGCCGGCTTGGGCTCGGGCGCCGGCTTGGGCGGTGGCGCGTCGAGCACCTCCTCGCCCTTGTCCACGCTCTGGCTTGCGGCCACAGTGGCCGAGGCGGAAGGCTCGGCCGGCATCGGCAGCGGCGCTGCCTTGTCCTTGGACGGAATCTGGATCGCGATGTCGCCGGCAAGCGGCCTGGGTTCGGAATCGAGCAGCATCGGCAGGCCCACGGCGGCGGCCAGCGCCAGCGCGATGGCGCCTACCAGGCGGCGGCGCGCACGCTTTTTCTCGGGGAGCACGGGATCGTCGGCACCGGCACGGCGGGCGGCGCCGCCCGCGTGCGAGGCCCGCTTGGCGCGGGCGCGCTCGGCGAATTCGTCGTCGGCGCGGGAAAAACGGCCACTAACTTCGGCGCTGCTGTCTTGGTTCTTTTTGCCCAGGAACGAGAACAAGCCCATGCGATTGTCAGGTCAGTGTAGAGAGTTTTTTCGGGCCGCCATCACACCGGCGACTGTATAGAAAGATCCAAAGACCACAATTCTATCACCCTCTTTAGCCCGGCTCATCGCATCGGCAAAAGCTTCGCCCGGGTTGGCGAAGGCTTTGGCCGAAAATTCGTCGTCCTTGGCCCCGGCCGGACGCAGCGACTGCAGCTTGTGCGCCAGCTCCGCGGCATTGGCCGAACGCGGCGACGGCAGGTCGGTCACGCACCAGTGGTCCACGTACTGCGCCAGCGGCGCGACCACGGCGTCGATGTCCTTGTCCTGCATGATGCCGAAGACCGCGTAGGTGAACGGATGAAAGCCCATGTTCCCCAGGTTCTGGGCCAGCGCCGCGGCCGCGTGCGGGTTGTGGGCCACGTCGTACACGATCGCCGGCCGGCCTGGCAGCACCTGGAAGCGGCCCGGCAGTTCGACCAGCGCCAGGCCCGCGCGCACTTCCTGCGCGCCGCATGGCAGCTGCAGGCGCAGCGCTTCCAGCGCGGCCAGCGCGGCCGAGGCGTTGAGCAGCTGGTTGGCGCCGCGCAGGGCCGGGTAGGCCAGCGAATTGCGGCGCTGCGCGCGTCCGGCGTAGCCCCATTGCTGCTTGTCGCCCTGGTAGTTGAAGTCGCGCCCGAGCAGCCACAGGTCGGCGCCGATGTCCTCGGCGTGCTTGATGAGCGACTTGGGCGGCATCGGGTCGCTGCAGATGGCGGGCTTGCCCGGCCTGAAGATGCCGGCCTTCTCCAGCCCGATCTCCTCGCGCGTCTCGCCCAGGTATTCCTTGTGGTCGATGTCGATGCTGGTGACCACGGCCACGTCCGCATCGACCACGTTGACCGCGTCCAGCCGGCCGCCCAGGCCCACTTCGAGGATCGCCACGTCGATCGGCGCCTTCGAGAGCAGGTGCATGATCGCCAGCGTGGTGAATTCGAAGTAGGTGAGCGAGACCTCGCCGCGCACGCTTTCCACCGCGTTAAAGGCGGCGACCAGCTGCTCGTCGCTGGCGTTCTCGCCGTTCAGGCGCGCGCGCTCGTTGAAAGCCAAAAAGTGCGGCTTGATATACAGGCCAACGCGGTAGCCCGACTGCAGCAGCATCGCTTCGAGCATGGCGCAGGTCGAGCCCTTGCCGTTGGTGCCGGCGACCATGATCACCGGGCACTTGAACGCGAGCTGCATGCGCTCCTTCACGGCACGCACGCGGTCAAGCCCCATGTCGATGTGGGTTTCGGCATGGCGCGACTCGAGCAGCGCCAGCCAGTCGGGCAAGGTGGTCGGGAGGTTTTGCATGGGATGTGATTGGTGGAGAGGCGCCTTGGGGGCGCACGGTGCGGACACCAGGGTCCGCACCGGGGGGACAGACTGTTTAAGCGACGACTTCGGCCGACTGGTTCTGCAGCAGCGCCAGCAGGCGCGCGATCTCTTCGCGCATCTTGCGGCGGTCCACGATCATGTCGATCGCGCCCTTGGTCAGCAGGAACTCTGCGCGCTGGAAGCCTTCGGGCAGCTTTTCGCGCACGGTGTTCTCGATCACGCGCGGGCCGGCAAAGCCGATCAGCGCTTTCGGTTCGGCGATCACGACGTCGCCCATGAAGGCAAACGACGCGGACACGCCGCCCATGGTCGGGTCGGTGAGCACGCTGATGAACGGCAGGCGCTTTTCGGACAGCTTGGTCAGCATCGAGGTGGTCTTTGCCATCTGCATCAGCGACAGCAGGCCTTCCTGCATGCGCGCGCCGCCGGTGGCGGTGATGCAGATGAACGGCACCTTTTGCTCGAGCGCGGTCTGGGCGCCGCGCACGAAGCGCTCGCCGACCACCGAGCCCATCGAGCCGCCCATGAATTCGAATTCGAAGCAGGCCACGACCACGGGCAGGCTCATGATCGCGCCGCCCATGACCACCATCGCGTCGGTTTCGCCGGTGGCGTCCATCGCCTGCTTGAGGCGGTCGGGGTACTTCTTGCTGTCCTTGAACTTGAGCGTGTCGACCGGCAGCGTCTCCTGGCCGATTTCATAGCGGCCGCCTTCGTCGAGCAGCGCGTCCAGGCGCTCGCGCGAACGGATGCGCATGTGGTGGCTGCACTTGGGGCACACGTGCTGGTTCGACTCCAGGTCGGCGCGGTACAGGACCGCCTCGCACGACGGGCACTTGACCCACAGCCCCTCGGGCATCGACTTGCGGTGGGCAGCATCGGAGCGCTGGATCCGGGGGGGCAGCAGCTTTTCCAACCAACTCATCTTCTCTCCTTTGCGGCAATTCTTGAAGTTGGCGGTAGTTTAGCCGCTACGGCCATGCTTGTCGAATTATTGCAATTGCGTCATTAAGCATTTGACATCTTCGCGCCGCGGGCACGATTGGCCACGCCTTCCGGCATCGTCTCCCCCACTTCGACCTTGCGTTCCGACAAGTAGTTTGATACAACACTTCGAGCGGCGCTGTCATTACGCGTCCAAGCATCCGTTCTCTTGCGTTAGGGAGTGTTTTTTCGATGGTAACCATTCGGTCGCGCCGTGTGGCCTGGCTCGCGACCGTGTTCCTGCTTACCTTTGCCCGCAGCGCCCTGGCCGCGGCGCCCAGCCAGAAAGCCGTGCTTTGCCTGATTGCCGAGGCGCCTTCCAATGCCTACTACACGGCGCTGTACCGCGGCTTTCGGGAAGAGCTCGATCGCCAGCTGCCCAACGCGGTTCTGCTCTACAGCGAGAACCTGGACCTGCCCCAGTTCGACTCGCCGCAATACCGCCGCGAGCTGACCCGCTGGCTTCGCTACAAATACCGCGACGTCCAGTTCGACGCGGTGATGGTGGCCGGCAGCCCGGCCCTGCGCTACCTGATGTCGGAGCGACTGTGGCCCGAGGTGCCGACCTACTTTGTGAGCGCCAACGACAAAGTCGTCAGGGACATGACGCTGCCGCCCAACGTGACCGGCCAGACCGTGGTGCTGTCGCTGCCGGACACCGCGTTCCTGATCGGCCAGCTGTTCCCCCGGACCCGCAAGGTGGCGCTGGTGGCCAACCCGGCGGGGCGCGACACCTACCGGCCCGGCATGGCCGACGAACTGCAGGCACTGACCGCGCGCTACCAGCTGATCGACCTGCGCGGCCTGCCCGTGGAGCAGGTGCGCCAGGCGATCTCGCGCCTGCCCGACGACGCCGTCATCTACCACCAGACCTACACCCTCGACGGCACCGGGCGCCGCTTCGATCCCTACCTCGCCCTCAACCTGGCGCTGCAGCGCGCGAACCGGCCGGTGTTCGTCGACTACGCCGCGTTCGTGGGCACCGGCGCGGTGGGCGGCGCCGGCATCGATTCGGCCGCGCTGGGACGCTACGGCGCGCGGGATATGGCACGCCTGCTCAAAGGCGAGGCCCCGTCCTCGATCCCGCTGCGCCGGCGCAGCTTCGGGCCGGTGGTCGACGCGCGCGCCCTCGATCGCTGGAAGGTGGACCCGGGGCAGCTGCCACCAGCCACCACGATCCTCTACCGCGAACCCACCGAATGGGAACGCTACCGCGGCGAGATCCTCGGCACCGCGGCCCTGATCGTCACGCTCAGCCTCCTGATCCTGGCCCTGCTGTTCGAGCGCACGCGCCGCGAGCGCGCGGTGGCCGAATCGCGCCAGCGCCTGTCGCAGCTGGCGCACCTGAACCGCGGCGCCAGCGCGATGGTGTATTCGGCCGCGATCGCGCATGAGCTGAACCAGCCGCTGGCGGCCATCATGAGCAATGCCGAGGCGAGCGAACTGTTCCTGCGCGCCGACCCGCCCAAACTGGCGCAAGCGCGCGAGGCGCTGGCCGATATCAAGCGGGACGACCGGCGCGCCGCCGAGATCATCCGGCGCATGCGCGGCATGCTCAAGCGCACCGACCAGGTGGCGGTGCCGGTCGACATGCGCCACGTGGTGAGCGACGCGGCCACCTTCATTGCCCCGGAAGTGCGCATGCGCCAGGCCACGCTGCGCACGGCGATGCCCGACCTGGCCTTGCCGGTGCAGGGCGACCCGGTCCAGCTGCAGCAGGTGCTGATCAACCTGGTGATCAATGCGATGGACGCGATGGACGCCCTGCCCCCGCCGGAACGGGTGGTCGAAATCCGCGCCGACGAGCCGGGACAGCAGGGCGGCTGGATCAGGCTGCACGTGACCGACCGCGGCCCCGGCTTTGCCGGCGACATCGGCCAGGTATTCGACAGCTTCATCACCACCAAGGAGCATGGCAGCGGACTGGGGCTGGCGATCACGGCGGCGATCGTGCGCGAGCACGGCGGGCGCATCCAGGCTCGCAACTTGTCCCCGTTCGGCGCCGAGGTCAGCTTTTCGCTGCCCCTTGCGCAGGCAGGCAGCACGAAACGAGGTAACTAGATGGAACACAGTCGCACCGTCCACATCGTCGAGGACGACGCATCGATACGGGCAGCGCTGGCGCGCCTGCTCGGCGCCGCCGGCTACACCGTGCACACCTACGACAGCGCGTCGGCCTTCCTGGCCACACTGGACGACGAGCGCGGCGGCTGCATCCTGCTCGATGTCGACATGCCGGGCATGAGCGGCGTGGAACTGCAGGAACGCCTGGGACTGGCAAACTGCCTGCTGCCCATCGTATTCCTTACCGGGCAAGGCGACATCGCCACCTCGGTGCGAACCATCAAGGCCGGCGCCGAGGACTTCCTGTGCAAGCCGGTGGAAGTCGAGCCGCTGATCGACGCGATCGAGCGGGCCCTGGCGCGCTACCGCCAGCAGGCGGGCGCGCTCTCGCACCGGCGCGCGCTGGCGCGCCGCTTTGACAGCCTGACGGCGCGCGAGCGCGAAGTATTCGAGCTCCTGATCACCGGTGCGCTCAACAAGCAGGTGGCCGACAGGCTGGGCAACACCGAACGCACGGTCAAGGCCCATCGCCGGTCCATCATGGACAAGCTGGGCGTGCGCTCGGTCGCCGAGCTGGTGCACATCGCCGGCCAGCTGGCGGCGCGCTAGCGGCTCAGGCGGCGTGGGCCAGGGCCGGCAGCGAGCGCGCCGCCGCTGCGGCACGCGCCTCGTGCCCCGTCCGGAACACTGCCACCGTCCCGGCCAACGCGACAGCCTGGTCCTGCAGGCTGGCCGCGGCGGCCGCGGCTTCTTCCACCAGCGCCGCGTTCTGCTGGGTCACCTGGTCCATCTGCACGATCGCCTCGTTGATCTGGCCGATGCCGGCGCCCTGCTCCTCGCTGGCCGACGTGATCTCGCCCGCGATGTCGGCAACCTGCTTGATCGAGGTGACGATCCGTTCCATCGTCGCCCCCGCACGGTCGACGATCTTGCCGCCGGCATCGACCTGCTCCACCGAACCCTGGATCAGTGTCTTGATTTCCTTGGCCGCAGCCGCGCTGCGCTGGGCCAGGTTGCGCACCTCGCCCGCAACCACCGCAAAGCCGCGCCCCTGTTCGCCGGCACGCGCCGCCTCCACTGCGGCATTGAGCGCCAGGATGTTGGTCTGGAACGCGATGCCGTCGATGACGCCGATGATCTCGCCGATTTTGCGCGAGCTCTCGCGAATCGCCTGCATCATCGCCACCACGTCGCCCATCGCCGCCCCGCCGTCGCTCGCGTAACCCGATGCCGCCAGCACCAGCTGGTTGGCGTGGCGCGCGTTATCGGCGTTCTGCTGGACGGTGGAAGTCAGCTCTTCCATCGCCGACGCGGTTTCTTCCAGGCTGGACGCCTGCTGCTCGGTGCGCGAGGACAGGTCCAGGTTGCCGCTGGCGATCTCCTGCGAGGCGGTGGTGATTGCCTCGGTGCCGCCACGCACCTCGTCCACGATCCGCCGCAAGCCTTCGTTCATGTCGTGCAGCGCCCGCAGCAGCTGCCCGGTTTCGTTGTTCGTTTCGGTCTCGATGCGCTGGGTAAGGTCGCCGGCGGCAACCGCCTTCGCGACCGCCACCGCGCGGTCCAGCGGCACCGTGATGCTGCGCACCAGCCAGAAGCCGATCGCCGCGCCCAGCGCCAGGCCGGCGCAGATCAGCGCGATCGACACGTTGCGCAGCACGGCGTAACGCTGCTGGGAGCGGGCAAATTCAGCCGCCGCCACGTCGATCTGCAACTGGGTCAGTTTGTTCATCGGCTGGCCCAGCACCTTGAAGCGCTCGGTCAGCGCGCCGCGCACGATGCCCCTGGCCTGCTCGATGTCGCGCGCCCTGAGCGCGGCGATCAATGGCCGGACACCTTGCGCAAGATAGGGACCGAGCGCCTGGTCGAACTCCTGTGCAGTGGCTGCCTCGTCCCCGGCCATCTGCGTGGAGCGATAGTGGGCCCAGGCCTTCTCGGCGTTGGCAAAGCCTTTCTCGACCGCGTCCAGGTCGGCATCGACGATGGCCGCGTCGCCGACCAGCATCTTGAGCATCACCTGTTCGCCGCGCAGGGTGTTACGGCTGAAGGTATTCAAGTCGCCCAGCGCCACCAGGCGGTCCCCGTACACGGTTTCCAGCGCGGCGTTCGTATCCTTGATGCCCGATAGCCCGGCGCCGCCGACGATCACCATCAGCACCGACAGGGTGGCGATCACGAACATGAGCCTCGCCTTGATCGTTGTGTTCTTAAACATGCTCTTCTCCAGAATGAAAAAAACTTGCGGCTGCTGCTGGCGCGCGATCAGGCCAGATGGTCCAGCACGCGCAGCAGGTCAGCCGATTCGAACGGTTTTTCGAGATACGCGAGGCAGCCCAGTGCCAGCGCTTCGCGCAGGTAGGCCGGGCAACCCTGCCCGGTGACGAATACCGCCGGTGGCGCGCGTCCGCGATCGCGCAGGAATCGGTACAGGTCGAAGCCGGACAGGGGACCGAGCTCGATGTCGATCACCAGGCAAGCGAAGCAGGCGCCGTCTCCCGCCGCGACCAGGTCGGTGCCGGACGGGAAATGGACCGTGGCATAGCCGTAGGCGCCAAGCACGCGTCGCAGCGCCCGGGCGAACGCCTCGTCGTCATCGACGATGGCCAGCACCGTGGTCGCGCGCATCGCCGCGCCACTCACGCCGCCAGCTTGAACAGCCCCACTGCCCGCGCCGTCCCGGCGGCGTCGCGCTCGAGCGCCCTGGCGGCCGTGGCGGCTTGCACCACCAGCGCCGCGTTCTGGTGCGTGATCCGGTCGAGCTCATGCACCGCCTTGTTGACCATGGCGATCCCGGCGCTCTGCTGCGCATTGGCCTGCGCGATTTCGTCGACGATGCCGGCCACCTGGCGCGTGCGCTCGAGGAGGTCGCCCATGGTCTGCCGGGCCTGCCCGGCCTGCCCGGCGCCGTCGCGCACCCGCGCGAGCGAGTCGTCCACCAGGGTCTTGATTTCCTGCGCCGCCGCGGCGCTGCGCTGGGCGAGCGCGCGCACCTCGGTGGCAACGACGGCAAAGCCTTTGCCCAGTTCGCCCGCGCGCGCCGCCTCGACAGCCGCGTTCAGCGCCAGCAGGTTGGTCTGGAATGCGATGCCGTCGATGAGCGAAGTGATATCGGCGATGCGGCGCGACGACTCGTCGATATCGCGCATCGTGTCGACCACGCGCGCAACCGCGCCGCTGCCCTGCTCCGCCACCTCGCTGGCCAGCGATGCGAGCTGGTTCGCCTGGCGCGCGTGCTCGGCATTGCTGGCCACCGCCGCGGCCAGCTGCTCGACCGACGACGCGGTTTCCTCCAGCCTGGCTGCCTGGGCTTCGGTGCGCGCTGCCAGGTCGGCGTTGCCGGCCGCGATCTCGGCGGTGGCGCTGCGCATCCCGATCACGTTGGCGTGCACGTCTCCCACCGCCGCCACCAGGTTTGAACTCATCTGGCGCAAGGTACGCATCAGCTGGCCGATTTCGCCGCCCCCGCGCACGTGGACCTGGACAGTCAGGTCGCCCCCGGCCATCACCCGGGCCGCGTCCAGCGCATGGCGCAGCGGCGCGACGATGGCGGCGCGGACCCAGAGCGCCATCGCCAGGCACAGGAGCAGGCCGAGCGCGGCGCCGGCCAGTATCCCCGTGCGCATGCCGCCCGCCGCTGCAAGCCCGACAAACAGCGCCCCGAGCACGGCCAGCCCCGCGCCGAGCCAGGCACCGATCGGCCAGGCGCGCACGCGTGCCGGCAGGCCTTGCAGGCCCAGCGGCACGGCTTCGCCCTGGCTGATGCGCACCCTGGCAGTGCCGGCCGCGATCCCCTGGTACAGCGCCTGCGCCTGCGCCACCTGGGCCGCGGCGGGCGCGGTGCGCACCGACATGTACGCCACCACGCGCCCGTTCTCGAACACTGGCGACACGTTTGCATGCACCCAGTAGAAGTCGCCGTTCTTGCGGCGGTTCTTGACCATGCCGCTCCATTGCTGGCCGGCCTTCAGGGTGGCCCACAGGTCGGCGAATGCGGCCGGCGGCATGTCCGGGTGGCGCACCACGTTGTGCGGGGAACCGAGCAGCTCCTCCTCCGAAAAGCCACTGACCTCGACGAAACGCGGGTTGACGTAGGTGATCCGCCCCTTCAGGTCGGTCATCGATACGAGGGGCCGGCGGTCCTTGATGACGTACTCGTTCGACGAGACTGGCAGGTTCTTGCGCATCCGTGTTTCTTTCTTGGGTGAATGAAAATTTCTAGCAAGAAAGAGTAATGCCGAACGGAAACTCTCGATATTGTCCCTTGGTGCAACGCCTTGTTATCGAAATCGCCAGTGTTGGCGGTCTGACGGCAAGGTGAACGTCCGCCACAAGCGCGTTCGCCCATGGCTCGACCAAGAAAAACGGGCCAGGCTTGCACGGGCCGGAACGAACGGTTCCGGTCCATGCAAGCCTGGCCCAGTGTGGCGCCCCGGCTGGCGTGTGCGCAGGACGACTAGCGGCGCACGCCCTCTCCCTCGAGCTTGAACACATCCACCGCGCGCGTGGTGCGCACGGCGTCCTGCTCGACCGCCTTGGCGGAGGCTGCCGCCTCCTCCACCAGGGCTGCGTTCTGCTGCGTCATCACGTCGATGTCGCGCACCGCCTGGTTGACCACGGCGATGCCGGCGCTTTGTTCGATGTTGGCGGAGGCGATCGCGTCGATCGTGGTCGCGACCTGGCGCGTGCGCTCGACGATGTGCTCGATGGTCTGCCCGGCCTGCCCGGCCAGCTCCGCGCCGTGGCTCACGCGCGCGAGCGAATCGTCGATCAGGCTCTTGATCTCCTTGGCCGCAGCCGCGCTGCGCTGGGCCAGCATGCGCACCTCGGAGGCAACGACAGCGAATCCCTTGCCCTGTTCGCCGGCGCGGGCCGCCTCGACGGCGGCGTTCAGTGCCAGCATGTTGGTCTGGAACGCAATGCCGTCGATGACCGCCGTGATGTCGGCGATGCGCCGCGAGGACTCGTCGATGCCATGCATCGTCTGGACCATGCGCGAGACCGCGCCGCGCCCGTCCTCGGCCGCGACGGTTGCGGACGCCGCAAGCTGGTTGGCCGCGCGCGCATGCTCGGCATTGGTCGCCACGGCCGAGGCAAGTTCCTGCATCGACGAGGCGGTTTCCTCCAGCCGGGCGGCCTGCGACTCGGTGCGCTGGGCCAGGTCGGCATTGCCGGCTGCGATTTCGCTGGTGGCGCCGCGCGTGCCCACCGCGCTGGCGCGCACGTCGCCCACCACCGCGACCAGGTTCGAACTCATCTGGCGCAGCGTGCGCAAGAGCTGGCGCACCTCGCCGGTGCCGCCGACGCTGACCTGCGCGGTCAGGTCGCCGCCCGCCAGCACGCGCGCCGCGTCCAGCGCATGGGACAGCGGCGCCACGATCGACGCACGCACCCAGGCTGCCAGCCACACGCACAGGGCCAGGCCAAGCGCCCCGGCCGCCGCGGTCCAGCCGTGCAAGCCGTTGGCCAGCGCCAGGGCCCCGACCAGCACGCCGAGCAGGCCGAAGCCCGCGCCCAGCACCGCGCCGACCGACAGCGCGCGCGCACGCGCCAAGAGGCCACGCACGCCGTGGGGCACAACCTCGCCGCCGGCAATGCTCACCCTGGCCACGCCCGCGCGCAGGTCGCGGTACAGCGCTTCGGCTTGCTCCACCTGGGCGCGGCCAGGCTTCACCCGCACCGACATGTAGCCAACGGCGCGGCCGTTTTCGTACACCGGCGAGACGTTGGCCAGCACCCAGTAGAAATCGCCGTTCTTG
The DNA here is from genome assembly GCF_024756255.1 of Massilia agilis. GTDB lineage: Bacteria > Pseudomonadota > Gammaproteobacteria > Burkholderiales > Burkholderiaceae_D > Telluria > Telluria agilis. The sequence goes on from NZ_JANUHB010000001.1 coordinate 1,061,151, forward strand.
CGGCGGTTCTTGACCAGGCCGCTCCACGGGCGGCCCGACTTGAGGGTGGTCCACAGGTCGGCGAAGGCCTCCGGCGGCATGTCGGGGTGGCGCACCACGTTGTGCGGCGCGCCCATCACTTCATCTTCGCCAAAGCCGCTGACCTCGACGAAGTACGGGTTGACGTAGGTGATACGGCCTTTCAGGTCGGTCGTCGAGACGATCGGGCACCCGGGGGCCAAATGGTATTCATTCTGTGTGACCGGCAGGTTCTTGCGCATCTTGTCGTGTTCTTCCAGCTGGAGGCAAAACGGTCCATTCTAGTTCCCTTGGGAAATGTTGGCAATTGGACATTTTGGCTCAGGACAGAACACCGGCCGGCACGCCACGCAGCCCCCGGCGAGCGGGGGCTGGCGGCTTCAAGCGTCGAGCGCGCTGCGGATGCCGCCCACAAAGTCGCGCACCGCCTGCGCGGCCGACTCCTTGGGCGTGTTCTCCAGTTCCTGGATGATGCGGCTGCCGATCACCACCGCGTCGGCCACCGATGCCACCGCCTTCGCGGTCTGCGCGTCGCGGATGCCGAAGCCCACGCCGATCGGCAGCTTGACGTGCTCGCGGATGGCGGCCACGCGGCGCGCCACGTCTTCGGTGTCGATGCCGCCGGCGCCGGTCACGCCCTTGAGCGAGACGTAGTACGAAAAGCCGCTGCCGTGGCGCGCCACCTGCTTCACGCGCTCGACGGTCGAGGTGGGTGCGAGCAGGAAGATGAGGTCAAGGCCGTTGGCCTTCATCTCGTCCGCGAACGCCGCGCATTCCTCGGGCGGGTAATCCACCACGATGGCGCCGTCCGCCCCGGCATCCCTGGCGCCCTGGATGAAGTTCGACGCGCCCATGCGTTCGATCGGGTTGGCGTAGCCCATCAGGACCACCGGCGTTTGCTGGTCCTGTTTGCGGAATTCGCGCACGAAGTTGAAGACGTCCTTCATCCCGATGCCAAACTTGAGCGCGCGTTCGCAGGCGCGCTGGATCACCGGGCCTTCGGCCATGGGGTCGGAAAATGGAACGCCCAGTTCGAGGACGTCGGCGCCGCCCGCGACCAGCGCGTGCATCAGCGGCACCGTCATTTCAGGGCCCGGGTCGCCGGCGGTGATGAAGGTGACCAGGCCGGTCTTGTGTTGCGCCTTGAGCGCGGCGAAAGTTTGTTCAATTCTGGACATGCTGTTCTCTTCTATTGATGTTTTGTGGTTTGCGAATGGCGCGTATCACCGCGTGGGCACAATGTGCCCACCCTACGGTTTCGCCTTAGCTGAAGTTCAGGCCCATTCGCTGTGCCACGGTGTGCATGTCCTTGTCGCCGCGGCCCGACAGGTTGACCAGGATGATCTTGTCCTTCGGGAGCGTGGCCGCCAGCTTGGTCGCGTAGGCAAGCGCGTGCGACGATTCCAGCGCCGGGATGATCCCTTCGATGCGGCAGCAGTCGTGGAACGCGGCCAGCGCCTCGTCGTCGGTGACCGACACGTACTGCGCGCGCGCCGAGTCCTTCAGCCAGGCGTGTTCCGGCCCCACGCCCGGATAGTCCAGGCCGGCCGACACCGAGTGCGTCTCGATGATCTGGCCGTTCTCGTCCTGCAGCAGGTAGGTGCGGTTGCCGTGCAAGACGCCCGGGACACCGGCGGTAAGCGACGCGGCATGCTTGCCGCTGTCGATGCCCTCGCCCGCCGCTTCCACACCCACCAGCTGCACGCTCTTTTCGTCGATGTACGGGTAAAAGATGCCCATCGCGTTCGAGCCGCCGCCGATGCAGGCGACCACGTAGTCCGGCTGGCGCCCGGTCATCTCCGGCATCTGCACCAGGCACTCCTCGCCGATCACGGACTGGAAGTCGCGCACCATCATCGGGTACGGGTGCGGGCCGGCCACGGTGCCGATGATGTAGAAGGTGTTCTCGATGTTGGTGACCCAGTCGCGCATCGCTTCATTGAGCGCGTCCTTGAGCGTTTTGGAGCCCGACTCGACCGGCACCACGGTCGCGCCCAGGAGCTTCATGCGGTACACGTTCTGGGCCTGGCGCTTGACGTCCTCGCTGCCCATGTACACCACGCATTCCAGGCCAAAGCGGGCGCAGATGGTGGCGGTGGCCACGCCGTGCTGGCCGGCGCCGGTTTCGGCGATGATGCGCTTCTTGCCCATGCGGCGAGCCAGCAGCGCCTGGCCGATCACGTTGTTGATCTTGTGCGCGCCGGTGTGGTTCAGGTCCTCGCGCTTGAGGTAGATCTGGGCGCCGCCGACGATCTCGGACCAGCGTTTGGCGTGGTAGATCGGCGACGGGCGGCCGACGAAGTGCTTGAGCTCGTAGCGGAACTCGGCGAGGAACTCGGGATCCTTGCTGTAGCGCGCGTACGCTTCGTTCAGCTCGTTCAGCGCATGGCTGAGCGTCTCGGCGACAAAGCTGCCGCCATACGGGCCAAAGTGGCCGGTGGCGTCGGGCAGCGCGTATTCGGGGGTATGGAACAGTGCGGCGGCGCCGCGTTCAGGGGCTTCTTTCATGGTGTGGTTCGCTTGTAGTGATGGCATCGGCGGCCCGCACCGCGGCGACAAACGCTGCGATCTTGCGGGCGTCCTTGATCCCCTTGCCCTGTTCGACACCACTGCTGATGTCCACGGCAAAGGGGCGTACGTGCACGACTGCGTCAGTCGCGTTTTGTACGCTCAAGCCACCACTCAAAACGACCCGAGGCGCGAGCTCTTTTGGAATAAGAGACCAATCGAAGACCTTTCCTGCGCCGCCGTAGGCATCGACATAGGCATCGAGCAGGAGGCCCGAAAACCAGGGGCTGGCGGCGCGGTATGCAAGCTCACATGATAGCAAATCGGAAGCGGCCGTGTCCGGTTTTACCCGGTAGGCCCGCACGAACGGCCGCCCTGCCTGCTGCGCGATCGCCGCGCACTGCCCGGCCGTTTCGTCGCCATGGAACTGGATCAGCGCCACCGGGCCGGCGCGCAGCACCGCCTCGACTTCTTCCGGCGACGGGTTGACGAACAGCGCCACGCTGCTCACGTAAGGCGGTAGCGCGCGCGCCAGCAGGGCGAACTGCTCGGGCGTCACGTAGCGCGGGCTCTTCGGATAGAACACGAAACCGAGCGCGTCCGCGCCGGCGTCCACGGCCGCGTGCAGGTCCTCTTCGCGGGTGATCCCGCAGATCTTGATCCGGGTGCGATGCATGATGTCCTCTTACAGCCAGGGCAGCGGCGCGCCCTTTTCCTGTGGCAGGCCCCACTTGGGATCGTACTCGATTTTGGCCAGGTACAGGCCGTCGGGCATGAAGGTGGGCGCGGCGGCGTCGCGGTCGCGGCTGTCCAGGACGTGTTCGATCCAGCCCGGCTCGTTGCGCCCCACGCCCACGTAGATCAGCGCGCCAACGATGTTGCGCACCATGTGGTGCAGGAAGGCGCTGGCGCGCACGGTGAACACGATCAGGTCGCCGTGGCGCTCGATCGACACCTCGTGCATGTCCTTGACGGGCGACTTGGCCTGGCAGCCCGAGGCGCGGAACGACGAGAAGTCGTGCGTGCCGATCAGGTGCCGCGCGCCCTGGCGCATGCGCTCCACGTCCAGCGGCCGGAACACCCAGCCGGCGCGATTGGCCAGCAGCGCCGACGGGTTGGGGTTGTTGTACAGGACGTAGCGGTAGGTGCGCGAACGCGCCGAGAAGCGCGCGTGGAACTCGTTGCCCTGCGCGTCAGGCGGCACCTCGGCGGCCCAGCGCACCACGATCGAATCGGGCAGGAAGGCGTTCACGCCGCGCACCCACGACTGCATGGCGCGCGACAGATCGGTATCGAAGTGGACCACCTGCTCGATCGCGTGCACGCCGGCGTCGGTGCGGCCGGCGCACGTGGTCGCGACCGGGGTGCAGGCGAACTTTTCGAGCGCTATTTCAAGCTGGTCCTGCACGGTGTCGCGTGCAGGCTGCTTCTGGTATCCATTCCATGCGGTGCCGACGTACTGGACACCGAGTGCGATTCTCTTCACGCCAACTGGTCTCGCAGCGCCCGGGCCTTGCTCACCTGTTCGCTGTTGCCACCTTCGATGACTTCATCAAGCAGTTCGCGCGCACCGTCCTTGTCGCCGATCTCCTGATAGGCGATGGCCAGGTCGAGCTTGGTTTCCATTTCCATGTGGGCGGCCGACATCTCGCCGTCAGCCTCGGCCATCGCCACTTCCGGCGCCGGCGCGGCGGTTTCGCCGCCCGGCAGGTCCAGGTCGATGTCGGACAGGTCGAACTGCGGCGCGCTGGCCGTGGCCGCCGGGGCCTGGGCGGCCGGCAGTTCGGGCAGCGCGAACGGGTCGTCCTGCGCAGCCTCGCTTGACGCCTGCGGCGCCGGCGTGGCGGCCGGGGTGTCGTGCGCGCCGAAGTCCATCGTGTCCAGGTCGAACAGCGGATCCTTGTCCGCCGCGTGCGGCTGCTCTTCCTGGGCCTTGGGCAGGTCGGGCAGGTCGAATTCCTTGGCCAGGTCGGCCATGTCGATGCCGTGGCCCGGCGCATCGAGCGACAGGTCGAGCGCCAGGTCGTCCGCGCCGGCCGGCGCGTCGGTGTGCTCGCCGTCGGCGGCGGGGGCCGGCGCGGCCGCGGCCGGCGCGTCGAAGTCCATGTCGAAGGCCAGGTCGAACGGCTGTTCCGGCGCCGCTTCGGCCGGCTTCACGTCCTCTTCCCGGGTGGCCGGCTCGGTGGCGGCGATCGGCTCGACGTCAAACTCCAGGTCGGACACGCCAGAGGGCTCCGGCTCGCTTGCGGTAGCGGGCGCGGCGTCGAACGCCAGGTCCGGCACCTCGGTGGCGTCGGCCTGCGGCGCCTCGGTCGGCGCCGGCATGGCGATCGGCTCGGTGGCCGACACCGGCTCGAACGACAGGCCGCCCAGGTCGAAGTCGAGCACGTGCTCGTCCTCGTTCGGCTCTTCCTGCGGCACCACCGCTTCGGCGTCGACCTGCGGCAGCGCGGTCTGCTCGGACTCGAGCTTGAAGTCGTCGTCCGTCGCGGCGCGCGGCTCGGCAGGGGCAAAGGTCTGCTCCAGTTCCTGCGACAGCAGGGCCTTCTGGCCGGCCTCCTCGTCGGACTGGGCAGCCGGGGCGGGAGCGCCGGCGGCGGCCGCGTACATCGGGTTGAGCGGATCGATCGACAGGCCGAGCGCGGCGGCCTGCGCCCACTCGTCGCCCGCGCCGCGGGTCAGGCTGTACAGCTCGGCGGCCTGGGTCTCGAACGCGCGCTGGTCCTTGCGGGCGGCGTAGATCTCGAGCAGCTTCAGGCGCACCGGATGGCGGTCGGGATGGGCGCGCAGCGCTTCCTTGAGGATTTCCTCGGCTTGCGCATCGCGGCCGTAGGCGATGTACACGTCCGCTTCGGCGACCGGATCGACTTCATTGGTGTCGAGCTGGCTGGCCGAGGGCGCGAAGCTGGAGTTGAACACGCTGTTGTTGGTGTCCACGCTCTGCCCGCCCGTTTCGGCGAACAGCGAGTGGGTGTGCTCGGTCGGCACGCCCAGCAGCGACGGCTCGTGCGCCGGGCTGTCGTCGGCCGACTTCTTGCGGCGCCGCGACAGGCCAAACGCGGCCAGCAGCGCCACGGCCAGGCCCGCACCGATGTAATTGATGTTTGCCATCAGCGTATCGACCAGGCCCGGCTCGGGCGGCGCGGCCTTCGCCGGCGGCGTGGGCGCAGGCTTGGCGGCCGGTTTGGCGGCCGGCTTGGCCGCTTCCTTGGCCGGCGCGCTGGCGGCCGGCGCCGGCTTGGCTTCCTGCTTTGCATTCGCGGCGGCGTCGGCGCCGGCGCGGTTCTTCACCGTGACCAGCTTTTCCAGGTCGCTGACATTCTTCTCCAGCTCGCGCACGCGCGCCTGCGCGTCGGACAGCGCCTTTTCCTTGGCCACCAGGTCCTCGGCCGAGACCGTACTGCCCTTGCCGCCCGCCCCCTGGGCCGGCACGGCCTTGGACAGGCGCAGCTGGTCCTGCGCTTCGTTGGCCGCGGTCGGGCGTTCCTCGACTTTGGCGGTGATCTTGCCGGCCGCGCTCTGGCCGGCCTGCGGCACCTTGACTGCCTCGCTGGTGGCGACCTGGCCGGCCAGCTTGTTGCGGTAGGCGTTGAAGTCGGCCGCGTGGGCGACCACCATGCCGCGCGCCTCGCCTTCGCCGATGCCGCGGATCGCGTCGCTGTCGGGCACCGACAGGATCTCGCCCGAGCGCAGGCGGTTCATGTTGTGGCCGATGAAGGCATCGGGATTGGCGCGGTACAGCGCGACCAGCATCATGTCGAGCGAGATGTTGGCCGGCTTGAGCTGGGCGGCGATCCGGCCCAGCGTTTCACCCGGCTTGACCCGGTACTCGGTGGCGGCGCGCCGCTTCGGCTCGGCCGGCTCGTCGGCGCGCTCGGCGCGTGCACGCGGCTTGGCGGCCGGGATGGCCGCGGCTTCCGGCGCCGGCGCCTGCTGGGCGGCGCGGCTGCGTGCCGGCTCGACCGGGCCAACCTGGGCCGACTGCGTGCCGCGCAGCTCGGCCGGATCGAGCAGGAAGGTGTATTCGCGCACCAGCTTGCCATTGTTCCAGGACAGCTCGAGCAGCATGTCCACGAACGGCTCGTTCAGCGGCTGGGTCGAAGTGATCCTGATGAACTGGCGGCCCGCGCGATGCTCCACCGCGAACCGCAGCGACAGCAGCGCGGGGTTGAATTCGATGTTCGCGACGCGGAATGCCTCGGGCGACGCCAGTTTGGCGGCGAGCCCGGAAGCCTCGTCTTCGGCGACCTGCGTCAGTTCGATCTCGGCGCGCAGCGGTTGGCCCAGTGCCGAGAGCACCGTGAGCTTGCCAAGTCCCGCAGCCTGCGCGCTAGACGTGACCAGCACGGCACTGGCGACTGACGCGGTGAGCGTTTTCAGCGCGGACGAGATGATCATAGGACGGTTGGATTGCATAGTCGGGACGGAATGGGTTGGCCGGGACAAGAGTTTCCCACACAGGTCGCAAGAACATAACATCATGCTCTAGAGCATGCAAGTTTTCTGGTCAACACCGCCTGTGCTTGCGCGGGTTTGTGGACGAGATGGCACCGCGATCGCCGTTATTCGCTGTCAATTCGCCATGATCATTGGCGAAATGGTATCGCAATCGATGGGTAGGGTGGGCTCTCGAGCCCACGCGTTCGCACGCGCCGCGTATCACCGCGTGGGCTCCAGAGCCCACCCTACGCCGCTTGCCTGCCAACAATAAAAATGGGCGCCACGCGGGCGCCCATCCGTTGTGAAGCCTTGGCTTCGCCTACTTGTCCAGCACGATGCGCAGCATGCGGCGCAGCGGCTCGGCGGCGCCCCACAGCAGCTGGTCGCCAACGGTGAACGCGGACAGGTACTCCGGACCCATCGACATCTTGCGCAGGCGGCCGACCGGAATGGTCAGGCTGCCGGTGACGGCGGCCGGGGTCAGGTCGGTCATCGACGCTTCGCGCGTGTTCGGCACCACCTTCACCCACTGGTTGTGCGAGGCGATGATGTCGTTGATCTCGTCCAGTGGCACGTCCTTCTTCAGCTTGATGGTCAGCGCCTGCGAGTGGCAGCGCATTGCGCCGATGCGCACGCACAGGCCATCGACCGGGGTCGCTGCCGTGCCGAACGCTTCGCCGCGGCCGAGGATCTTGTTGGTTTCGGCGCCGCCCTTCCACTCTTCGCGCGACTGGCCGTTGCCCAGGTCCTTGTCGATCCAGGGGATCAGGTTGCCGGCCAGCGGCACGCCGAACTGCTTGGTCTCTTCGGCCGACAGGCCGTGCTGGATCGCCAGCACCGAGCGGTCGATCTCGAGGATGGCCGAGGCAGGGTCGTCCAGCAGGTGGCGGATGGCGCTGTTGATGGTGCCGAACTGGGTGAGCAGCTCGCGCATGTGCTGCGCGCCGCCGCCCGACGCTGCCTGGTAGGTCATGGAGGTCATCCAGTCCACCAGGTCGTGCTGGAACAGGCCGCCCAGGCCCATCAGCATGCACGACACCGTGCAGTTACCGCCGACGAAGTTCTTGACGCCCTTGGCCATCGCGTTCTTGATGACGTCCAGGTTGACCGGGTCGAGCACGATCACCGCGTCGTCGTTCATGCGCAGGGTCGAGGCGGCGTCGATCCAGTAGCCGTTCCAGCCCGCGGCGCGCAGCTTGGGGAACATCTCGGTGGTGTAGTCGCCGCCCTGGCACGAGATGATGATCTCGCAGCGGGACAGCTCGGCGATGTCGGTGGCGCTTTTCAGCTTGGTCTCGTTCTTCGCCATCTTCGGCGCATCACCGCCCGGGTTCGACGTCGTGAAGAACACCGGCTCGATGTGATCGAAGTCCCCTTCGTCCTGCATGCGCTTCATCAGGACGGAACCGACCATACCGCGCCAACCTACCAGGCCTACTAATTTCATCATCTTCCTTTGAATGTTTAAGAATCCTATGCGAGCGCTTTGACCACCGCGTCGCCCATCTGTTCGGTCCCGACGCGCGTGGTGCCCTCTTCAAAAATGTCCGGCGTGCGCAGCCCTTGCGCCAGCACGCGCTTGACCGCATTCTCGATGCGGTCGGCCTGTTCGGCGCGGTTGAGCGAGAAGCGCAGCATCATCGCGGCCGACAGGATGGTCGCCAGCGGATTGGCCACGCCCTTGCCGGCGATGTCCGGCGCCGAGCCGTGCGACGGCTCGTACAGTCCCTTGTTGTTGGCGTCCAGCGATGCGGACGGCAGCATGCCGATCGAGCCGGTCAGCATGGCGGCGGCGTCGGACAGGATGTCGCCGAACATGTTGCCGGTGACGATCACGTCGAACTTCTTGGGCGCGCGCACCAGCTGCATGGCGGCGTTGTCGACGTACATGTGGTCGAGCTCGACGTCCGGGTATTCCTTGTGCACGTCGGTGACAATGTCGCGCCAGAACTGGAAGGTTTCGAGCACGTTGGCCTTGTCCACGCTGGTGACGCGGCGGCCGCGCTTTTGCGCCGCCTGGAACGCCACGTGGGCGATGCGGCGGATTTCGCCTTCCGCGTAGCGCATGGTGTCAAAGCCCTCGCGCTGGCCCTTGAACGGGCCGTCCGGGCACTCGCGCACGCCGCGCGGCTTGCCAAAGTAGATGTCGCCGGTCAGCTCACGAATGATCAGGATGTCCAGGCCCGAGACCACCTCGGGCTTGAGCGTGGAGGCGCCGGCCAGTTCCGGGTACAGGATCGCCGGACGCAGGTTGGCGAACAGGCTCAGTTCGCGGCGCAGGCCCAGGATCGCCTGCTCGGGGCGCAGCGCGCGCTCCAGGTTGTCGTACTTGAAGTCGCCGACCGCGCCGAACAGCACGGCGTCGGCCTGTTTGGCCAGGGCCAGCGTGGCCGGGGGCAGCGGATGGCCGTGCGCGGCATAGCCCGCGCCGCCGACATCCGCGGTTTCCATTTCAAACTTTTCACCCAGCGCGTTCAGCACCTTGACGGCCTGCGCCATGATTTCCGGGCCAATGCCGTCGCCCGGCAGGATTGCGATCTTCATGTTCTCTTTCAGATGACGTTGGCAAGCCAGGGCTGGCTGGCCAGGTGGCGTTCCTCGAACGCGCGGATTTCGTCTGCGTGGCGCAGGGTCAGGCCAATGTCGTCCAGGCCGCTCTGCAGGCAGTACTTGCGGAACTCGTCGATGTCGAACTTGAACGTCTGGCTGCCTTGCGGCGTTGACACGACCTGCTGCTGCAGGTCCACCACCAGCTTGAAGCCGGGGAAGGCCTTCACTTCGTTGAACAGGTGGTCCACCTGCGCTTCGGACAGCACGATCGGCAACAGGCCGCTCTTGTAGCAGTTGTTGAAGAAGATGTCCGCGAAGCTGGGGGCGATGATCGCGCGGAAGCCGTACTGCTGCAGCGCCCACGGCGCGTGCTCGCGCGACGAGCCGCAGCCGAAGTTCTTACGCGCCAGCAGGATCGATGCGCCCTGGTAGCGCGGCTGGTTCAGCACGAAGTCCGGGTTCAGCGGGCGGCGGCTGTTGTCCATGCCCGGCTCGCCATGATCCAGGTAGCGCCATTCGTCGAACAGGTTGGGGCCGAAACCGGTGCGCCGGATCGACTTGAGGAACTGCTTGGGGATGATGGCGTCGGTGTCCACGTTGGCGCGGTCCAGCGGCACCACCAGCCCTTGATGTACGGTGAATTTATCCATGTTTTCTGCTTCCTATGCGCGACCTCGCGCGGGCGCCTTACTTGCCTCCGGCGCCAGTGATGACTTGTCCGACTTTCTGCACATCCTTGCCGACACCGGAAATGGTGTTGCAGCCGGCCAGGACGAATGCGGCGATGGCGAGGGCGAGAATCTTTTTCATGTTCTGTCCTTTCTTATGGTTTTGATCAGAGTGCGCGTACATCGACGAAATGCCCGGCGATACCAGCCGCCGCGGCCATGGCCGGCGACACCAGGTGGGTGCGCCCGCCCTGCCCCTGGCGGCCTTCGAAGTTGCGGTTCGAGGTCGAGGCGCAGCGCTCGCCCGGCTCCAGCCGGTCGGCGTTCATGGCCAGGCACATCGAGCAGCCCGGCTCGCGCCATTCAAAGCCGGCGGCCTTGAAGATCTTGTCCAGCCCTTCGCGCTCGGCCTGCTCCTTGACCAGGCCCGAGCCCGGCACCACCATGGCCAGCTTGACGTTGGCCGCGCGCTGGCGGCCGCGCACCACCTGGGCGGCGGCGCGCAGGTCTTCGATGCGCGAGTTGGTGCACGAGCCGATGAACACCTTGTCGATCTTGATGTCCTCGATGCGGGTGTTCGGCTTGAGGTTCATGTACACCAGCGCCTTTTCCATCGCGTCGCGGCGCACCGGGTCCTTTTCCAGTTCCGGGTCGGGCACGCGGGCGTTGACCGCCGTGACCATCTCGGGCGAGGTGCCCCAAGTGACCTGCGGGCGGATTTCGCCGGCGTTCAGCGTGACCACCATGTCGAACTTGGCGCCCGGGTCGGTGTGCAGCGTGCGCCAGTAGGCCACCGCCTTGTCCCACTGCTCCCCCTTGGGCGAGAGCGGGCGGCCCTTCACGTATTCGATGGTGGTGTCGTCCACCGCGACCATGCCGGCGCGCGCGCCTGCTTCGATCGCCATGTTACAGACCGTCATGCGGCCTTCCATCGACAGCGAACGGATGGTCGAGCCGGCGAATTCGATGGCGTAGCCGGTGCCGCCGGCGGTGCCGATGCGGCCGATCACGGCCAGCACGATGTCCTTGGCGGTCACGCCCAGCGGCAGCGGGCCGTCCACCTGGACCAGCATCGACTTGGATTTCTTGGCCAGCAGCGTCTGGGTGGCGAGCACGTGCTCGACTTCCGAGGTGCCGATGCCGTGCGCCAGGCAGCCGAAGGCGCCGTGGGTCGAGGTGTGCGAGTCGCCGCACACCACCGTCATGCCCGGCAGCGTGGCGCCCTGCTCCGGCCCGATCACGTGCACGATGCCCTGGCGCTTGTCGCTGATGTTGAAATAGGTAAGGCCAAAGGCCTTGGCATTCGCGTCCAGCGTCTCGACCTGCAGGCGCGAGGTGGGGTCGGCGATGCCGTTCTTGCGGTCGGTGGTGGGCACGTTGTGGTCCACCACGGCCAGGTTGGCGGAAGTGCGCCATAGCGGGCGGCCGGCCTCGCGCAGGCCTTCGAATGCCTGCGGGCTGGTCACCTCGTGCACCAGGTGGCGGTCAATGTACAGCACCGTGGTGCCGTCGGCGTCGGCCCGCACCACGTGCGAGTCCCAGAGTTTGTCGTAGAGCGTCTTTAACATGGCTGTCGTTTCTTTCGGCTGTCCGCAAAGGCAGACTCGTTCGATTATGCCATATTTGCTGCATCGCGGAAGCATCGGCCTTTTGCACGATTCTTTCAAATACCTCAGCCATGAGCAAATAAAATTTATTTCAGTTGCCAGCGTTACAAACAAAAAAAGCCTGCGAGGGCAAGTCGCAGGCTTTTTCACTGAGTTGTTATTTACACGTCGTTCCCGCGAAGGCGGGAATCCATGCTGAAATTGCAGGTACACGGCGGCGTTTCGAGCCGCTCGGGCCTCTATGGGTCCCCGCCTTCGCGGGGACGACGTGCTGGCGTCCGCGCTGGCTTACGCCGCCAGCTTCACGCTGTTGCGGCACCCGTCCATCAGGAACGAGAGCCCGACCACCAGCACCAGCTCGCCCTCGGCCGAGCGCGCGGTGCCGGTGATGCCTTCCACCGTCAGCGCCGTCATCGGCTTGATCACGAGGTCGGCCGTGCCATCGACGGCTTCCACCGCCAGGATGTAGGGCTGCGGCGCGTTGACCACGATGCCCACGCGCTCGGAGCAGTCCTCGTAACACAGCGCGCGCGCCAGCGAGCGCACCGGCAGCGGCACGCCCTGGTCCTTGAGCACTGGCGCGGAGCCGACCGACATGAAGCTTTCCGGCAGCTCGACCACGCGCTGCACTGCCGCCATCGGCAGCGCCAGCAGCGCGCCCGAAGTGGACACCAGCATGGTCGGCACGATCGACAGTTCGATCGGCAGGCGGATCGCAAACTTGGTGCCCTTGCCCAGCGCCGATTCGATGCGTACCACGCCGCGGTTCTTTTCCACCGCGGTCTTGACCACGTCCATGCCCACGCCGCGGCCCGACACCGACGAGGCCACTTCCTTGGTCGAGAAGCCCGGCAGGAACACCAGCTGGTAGGCCTCGTCGTCCGACAGCACGGCGGTCTCGGAAATGAGCCCCTTCTCGGCGGCCTTCTTCTTGAGCCTGACCGGGTCCATGCCGCGGCCGTCGTCGGACAGCACGATCATGACGCTGTTCGCTTCCTGCCACGCCTTGAGCGAGATCACGGCCCTGGCCGGCTTGCCGATGGCGGCGCGGTCCTCGGGCGACTCGACGCCGTGGTCGAGCGCGTTGCGCAGCATGTGCACCAGCGGGTCGTACAGGCTGTCCACCACCACGCGGTCGACCTCGGTCTCGGCGCCTTCGATGTTCAGCTCGACATCCTTGCCCAGGTCCTTGGCCAGCTCGCGCACCAGGCGCGGGAACTTCTGGAACAGGCGGCCCACCGGCTGCATGCGGGTGGCCAGCGTGGCACGCTGCAGCTCGGCCGAGTAGCGCGACGCGCGCTCGAGCGTTTCGGTGAGCGTGGCCATCAGCGTTGCGGCCTGGCCCTCGAACTTGAACTGCTGCAGGCGTTCGAGCAGCACGGCGGCCTGGTTCGCGGCCTGCACCGATTCGCCCGCCACTTCGAGCAGCGCGTCGAGCTTGACGGCGTCGATGCGGATGCTCTCGTCCTTGGCCGCGCCACCGGCAGCGGCGGCAGCGGCCGGGGCGCCGGTGCGGCGCTCGACGCCATCCCAGCCAGGCTTGCCGGGTGCGGCATCGTGATGGGCGGCCGGGGCGGCCGCGGCCGGCGCGGCAGCAGCCGGGGCGGCGGCCTGCGCAGCCGGCTGGGCCGGCTCTTGCGGCAGCGCGGTACCGGCCGGGACCACGGCCGCGTACATCGCGTGCCAGTCCAGGCCGTCCTCGCCAACTTCGTTTGCTGCTGCGGGTGCCGCAACAGGCTCGGCCGCGACCGGGGCGGCTGCGGCGGCAGGCGCGGCGGCAGCCGGGGCCGGGGCCGCGGGGGCCGGCGCCGAGGCGCCCTTGCCTTCGATCGCGTCGCGCAGCATGCGCTCCAGTTCCGGCGGCATCGGCGCCAGCTGCTCGGGCGGCGTGCCGTTGTTCAGGTCATTGAGCTGGTCGGCCACGAAACCGGAAGCCTGCAGCGATGCGTCGATCGCGAACGGCGTGACCTGCACGGCGCCGTTGCGCAGCGCGTCGAACAGGTTCTCGGTCAGGTGGCAGGCCGTGACCAGGGCCGGCAGGCCCATGAAGCCGGCGCCGCCCTTGATCGTGTGGAACGAGCGGAAGACCGCGTTGAGCGTTTCCTTGTTGTCGGGGTCGCGTTCGAGGCGCAGCAGGTGCTCTTCTACATTGACAGCCAGATCCATCGCCTCGACGACGAAATCCTTGAGCATATCGTCCATTAGAATCCCAGCTCGGCAAGAAGGTCGTCAACGTTGTCCTGGTCCAGCGCCACGTCAGGCACGGAGGGGCCCTGCATCAGCGGCGGCGGCACCGCTTTTTCTTTCTGCGCCAGTTTCTCGCGCATTTCGGCCGGCGCGTTGTCGCGCAGCAGCTGCGCCAGTTCCTGCTCGACCGTCTTGGTGATGTTGACCACCTTCTTGATCAGCTGGCCGGTGATGTCCTGGAAGTCCTGCGCCATCATGATGTCGAGCAGGCGCGCCTTTTCCTTGTCGGTGGCGTCGGCCACCAGTTGCGCGAACTGGCGCGAGTCGCCGGCGAGCGCCTTGAACTGCTCGATCGACAGCTTGCCGGCGAACAGGTCGTCCCAGCGCTGCTGCATGTCGCGCGCCTTTACCGACAGCTCGTCCTGCGCAGGCATGCCTTCGTCGAGCGTGTTGAGCACCTTGTTGGCGGCCTGCTCGGTCAGCGAGGCGACGTACTCCAGGCGGTCCTGGGCGTCGTTGATCTGGGTGGCAGCCTCGGTCAGCGCACGGTCGTAGCCGAGCTCGCGCAGCGAATCGTGCAGCAGGCGCACGATGCTGCCCAGGCGTTCGAACATCGCCTTGTCGCCCTGGATCTCCTCGCCTGCTTCGGCCGCTTCGGCCTGTGCGGCCGGCGGTGCTTCGGTCGCGCGCTCGGCGGACACCTGGTCGAACAGCGCCTCGAGCTCGTCCTCGGGCTCGGCTTTGGCCGGCGGCGCAGCTTCTGGCACGCTGGCCGGTGCCTCGGCGGCCGCGGGCGCGGCCTGTGCATTTGCGCGTTGCGCCGCCACTTCCTCGAAGAGTGCGTCGAAATCGTCAGCGGCGTCGGTCATAATCCCTGCTTCTCCATAATCAGTTTCGCAATCGCTTGCGTCATTTCCGTAGGCTGCGGCACGCCTCCTGGCGCGCTGCGCGGCGGGGCATCACCAGTTTTTACACGAGTGTAGCAGTGGCGTTGCCGTAGGTAAATCTTTGTTAGATACACGCAGTGCATTGGACAAAAAAACTTAATTCCGAGACAATGCAATCATCCGTTCGCGGTGCATTTCCCGCGCCGAGTGTTGTTTATCGGCACTTGCCCATGCCCCGCTAGATTCGCGCTCCCCGGCAGGCCCGTGTTTGAGCGAACTCAACGGATTGCCACCGGCTCAGGCCAGGATGCGTACTACAATTCAGATGAAGGTTGCGTGTGGGAGGAGTGAGCATGTACCGGAAGATTCTGATCACCACCGACGGCTCGGCCGTGTCGCAACACACGGCCTGCGCCGGCGTCAAATTCGCGCAGCAGATGCAGGCCGAAGTGCTGGCCCTGTTCGTCGCTCCCAGTTACCAATACCCGGTGTATGTCGAGATCGTGCCGCCGGCCTACCCCAGCGAAGAGGAATATGTGGCGCAAATGCGTCGCATGGGCGAGGAATACATGGGGTCGATCATGCGCGCGGCCGACAAGGCCGGCCTGGCGCACAGCTGCATGACGGCGTTTTCCGACGCCGCGGCGCTCAAGATCGTTGACGTGGCCGAGCAGCAAGGCTGCGACCTCATCTTCATGGGCTCGCACGGGCGCAGCGGCTGGGGCCAACTGCTGCTGGGCAGCGTCACCAACAAAGTGCTGTCCCACACCAACAAGCCGGTGCTGGTGCATCGCCTGATCCGCGAACCGGGCACCTGAGCGCGACGTAAAAGTGCAACAGGAGTGTCGGCAAAATGTATAAAGATGTCATCAATGTGTATTTTTGAACGATGATATTTTGACAAATTGGTCTTGTTGTATTTATAATATTTTGCAAGGCCGCGCATTCCAGCGACCGCACCTTCGGGGGCTCAACTCATGATCAGAATTGTCATTGCTGACGACCACACCATCATGCGCGAAGGGCTCAAGCGCATCCTCGACGGCGCACCCGACATCGAGATTGTCGGCGAGGCCATCAACGGCTTCGAGGTGCTTTCTCACGTGCGCCAGGGCGGGTTCGACCTGCTGCTGCTGGACCTGTCGATGCCCGGGCGCAGCGGCGTGGACCTGATCCGCCAGGTGCGCGCCGAGGCGCCCAAGCTGGCGATCCTGATCCTGACCATGCACGAGGAAGAGCAGTACGCGGTGCGCGCCATCCGCGCCGGCGCCCAGGGCTACCTGACCAAGGAGAGCGCGGGCACCCAGCTGGTGGGCGCGATCCGCAAGGTGGCGTCGGGCCGGCCGTACATCAGCACCGAGGTGGCCGAGCAGCTGGCCCTGAACATCATGGCGCCCAACGAGCAGTTGCTGCACAAGCAGCTGTCGGACCGCGAATTCGAGGTGTTCTCGCTACTGGTGGGCGGCAAGTCGATCACCGAGATCGCCAACAGCCTGCACCTGTCGGTCAAGACGGTCAGCACCCACAAGACCCGCATCATGCAGAAAATGGGCATGACCTCGCTGTCGGAGATGGTACAGTATGCGGTCGCCCACCGATTGCTGTCGCCGCTGAAAGCCTGAGCGAAAAAAGTTTTTAGACATCGACGCCACGTTTTTTGTGCCACGGGTGTCGGCGTGTGTGTCCGCAAGACCGCGCGCCGCCCCGTCTCCCGGCAAATCCTCCCTCCCCGTCTTCCCTCTGTAGCGTTGTCTGTCAGTAGGACCATTCCTACACCCCTACCGTCTCTCCTACCTACATATTCAGCCATTGCTGATATCAATGCCGAACTCGTGTTGGCATACTAAATTCAGCGTTTCGACTTGCTTGCGGTCCATATTTCCTGCGTGAGCCAGCCCTGATGCCGCAGTGAAGACCCGGTGCCGGCACCAGGGCGCTTCCCAGCCCGTGGGCCCTTGCGGAAGCCTTGAATTCCCTTACTGGAGATGAGCATGCAGTCCCAGCCAACGTCAGAACAACACAACGCCGCCTCGTCGACCATGCATTCCTCGCCGATGGAGGCTGGCCGCCAACGCCAGGGCCGTCTCTGGTCCAACCTGAAAGAAGTCTGCGACCTGCTGCATATCCCGGCCGCCGTTTCCGTCAACAGCGAAGAGCTGTTGTTCCAGCATGTCCAGTTCAAGACCGGCCAGCGCGTACACACCATTGGCCAGGCCTTCGACACCCTGTACATCGTCAACTCGGGCTTCCTCAAGACCGTGCTCATCGACGAATTCGGCAACGAGCAGGTACTGAGCTTCCCGATGAAAGGCGACATGCTCGGTGTGGACGGCATCCACACCCGCCACTACGCGTCCGAGGCGGTGGCGCTGTCCGACTGCGACCTGATCCTGCTGCCGTTCAAAAAGCTCACCGCGCTTGGCCGCGTGCACACCGAGCTCGAGAACGTCATGTACGGCGTGATGAGCCGCGAGCTGGTGCGCGAGCAGGCCATGATCGGCATGCTGGGCGCGCTCTCGGCAGAGGCCCGCGTGGCGCGCTTCCTGGTGTCGCTGGCCGACCGCTTTGCCGCGATGGGCTATTCCAGCAAGCTGTTCAACCTGCGCATGACACGGCATGAAATCGGCAGCTACCTCGGCCTGACGCTGGAAACCGTCAGCCGCACGCTGTCGGCCTTCAACGAAATCGGCCTGATCACCGTGGACCAGCGCACCATCGGCATCAAGGACGCCGAAGCACTCAAGACCCTGCGCCGCCTGCCGCCGTCGCGGTCGCGCGCAAAACAAAGCACCAAGCAAAAAGCCGAGGTGGACCAGAACGGCGACGACCAGGTCCTGGCCACCACCGTCTGAGCCCTTCCTTCCACAACACAAAGCCGGCGTCCCTTGCGGGAGCCGGCTTTCGTTTTGGGGCGGTCCAAACCGCGGCCGGCCATGCCAACGCTGGTTGAACGCGTGGGCAGAATCTGCCCACCCTACGCCAGCTGGCCAGCGGGCTAATCGCGCGTGAGGTTGCCATTGTTCACGTGCACGCGGTCGCCCACGCGCAGGCCGGGGTCGCCGGTATAGGTCACCGTTTGCGTGGCGCCGTTGCCGTAGCGGACCACCACCTCGTAGCGCAGGTTGCGGCCGCGTGCGTTGCGCTCGATGTTGTTGCCCGCCACGGCACCGCCAACCGCGCCGGCCACTTCGGCCGCCGTGCGCCCGTTGCCGCTGCCCACATTGCTGCCCAGCAGCCCGCCGACCACGGCGCCGCCGATCGTGCCGAGGTAGCCGCCATTGCCGCTCACTTCGATCACGTTGACCGCAGCCACCGTCGCACAGTCCGGGCACTGGCGGTCCTGGCGTACCGGCAGGGTACGCACGGCCAGCAACGGCGTGCCGAGCACCGCGGTCGAGTAACGACCGTGCGAACGGATCGTCGCGGTCACCTGGCTGTCCGGGGCCAGGCGGTCCGCGCTGCGCACCGTGTACACGCCGCTGTACTCACCGGGACGCACCTCGGGCAGGAAAAACACGCCGCGCGTGCCGGCAATCGCGATGCTCACCTTGGCGCCGGGCGTGCCGAGCACGGTGAAGGTCATGTCGTCGCCCGGACGCAGGTCTTCGGCGCCGCGCACGTTGAAACGCTCGATCTTCGGCACCACCGCCAGGTCGCCACGGTGGCTGTCCGCACGCGCGCCATCGCGCAGGATTGACTCGGCCAGCACGTCGGTGGCCACCAGGTTGCCCACGCGCAGATTGGCGGTCACCGGGCTGTCCGGGCGAATGCGGTCGTGCTCGCCGATCGTATAGGTGCCCTCGTACTGGCCCGGCTGGGTTTCTGTCAGGTGCAGGTTGCGGGTGGCGCCGTCGATACGGATGGTCGCCATGCCGCCGGGCGAACCGTACAGGTCGAAGTTCAGCTCGACGCCGGGCGCAATGCGGCGAACCTCGTCCACGTTGAAGCCGCGAATCACCGGCCGCTCGTAGTCACGCTGCGACTGGGCCTGCGCCGGGGCCACCGCCAGTGTCATCGCGCCCAGCGGCAGAAGCGCCACCAGGGCTGCGCAAATTTTGTTCCTTGCGTTCATCTTGTCCTCCTCGCTGTGTAAGAGGAAAGTACCCCCTGTCACTACCAGGGGTCGGTGCGCTATCGAACGCTATGGATCGCCTCGCCAGAGCTCACATAGATCTGGTCCCCGGCCCCGGGTGTGACGACATGGCCGCCAGTGAACGCGCCAAATGACGGCAGGATCATGCGCGAGGTGCCAACGACGAAACAGGGCAGCCGCAGCGCGTCAAAGCGCGTGGCAAGCACGAAGACCGGATGCACGTGTCCTGCCAGCACATAGCCCGGCGCGGCCAGGTCGGGATGGTGGCAGAACGAAAACGGGCCCAGGTTGTGCGGCTCATCCACCAAGCCGATGCCCAGTTCGCGCGCCGGGTCGCCCGCATGGCGGTCGTGATTGCCGCGCACCAGCGTGAGCGCCAGGTCGGGATGGCGGCGCCGCCATGCCAGCAGCGCGGCCTGCGTGGCGCGCGCATGTGCCGCCCGCGCGTGCAAAAAATCGCCGAGGAAGACGATGTGCCGCACGCCGTAGCGTTCGACCAGCGCATCGAGCGCCAGCAGGTTCTCGGTGGTCGTGCCGCGCGGCACCGGCACACCGAGCGAGCGGAAGGCAGCGGCCTTGCCGAAGTGGATATCGGCCACCACCAGCATGCGCTGCGCCGGCCACACCAGCGCCTTCTCCGCCAGCAGCAGCACGCGTTCGCCCGCCAGTCCCACCGCCAGGTCATTCATGCCGCTGCCGCCTTTTCCAGTTCACGCACCATGCGCGCCACGCGATCGGACAGCTTCTCGGTGGTGACCTTTTCGCGAAAGCGCTCGACCATGAGCGGGAACGCAAACGGCGTGGCGCGCCGCACTTCGCGAAACGCCACGCGCCGCGCGTGCAGTTCGGCCAGCGTGTCGCGCAGGCGCGTCAGTTCCAGCTCCTGCTCCAGCACTTCGCGCTGCGCTTGCGTGAGCAGCAGGTTGGCCGCGTCGTGCTTGCGAAAGACTTCGAAGAACAGCGACGACGAGGCCTGCAGCTGCCGCGTCGATTTCGGCTGGCCCGGATAGCCCTGGAACACCAGTCCCGCGATGCGCGCCACCTCGCGAAAGCGCTGCTGCGACAGCTGGGTCGCGTTCAGGCTGCCCAGCACGTCCTCCAGCAGCGTCGCGGTGTCGAACAGGCCGACGGTCGCGCCAGTCGCGCCGGCGAACAGCCGCGCCCAGTCCACCGGCTCGGGCGCGAGCAGCTCGAAGCCGTAATCGTTGATCGCGATCGAGAACGTGATCGGGGCAATGCGCCCGACGCGGTACGCGACCAGCGAGGCCAGCCCCATGTGCACCGCGCGGCCGGCAAACGGGTACACGAACAGGTGCCAGCCCTCGCGGCTCTTCATGCTCTCGACCACCAGCGTATCGCTGTCGGGCAGTGCGGACCAGCGCTGCTGGATCTCGAGCAGTGGCCGCAGTGCCTGCATCTCCGGCCCTTCGAACACGCCCTGCGATGCAAAGCGCAGCTCTTCCAGCGCCGCATGGGCCAGCTCGGAAGAGAGCGACATCTTGGCGCCCATCCAGCGCGTGACCGCGCCGTGGCGGCCGGTGGCGCGCTTGACGAAGGCCGTCATCTCGTGGACCCGCACGAATTCGAGGATGCGCCCGCCGAACAGGAAGTGGTCGCCGGGCTTCAGGCGCGCGACGAACGACTCCTCCACGCTGCCGATGCGCCCGCCGCTCATGTACTTCACCTGGATCGACGCGTCCGAGACGATGGTGCCGATGCCCATCCGGTGGCGGCGGCCGATGGCGGGATCGGGCACGCGGTACACGCCCTGCTCGTCCGGCAGCACGCGCCGGTACTCCGGGTACACCGTCAGGCTCTGGCCGCCGCGTGCGACAAAGTCCAGCGCCCACTGCCACTCTTGCTGCGTGAGCGCGCGGTACGACCATGCGCCGCGCACCTCGGCCAGCAGTTCATCGGAGCGAAAGCCCCCGCCCAGCGCCACCGTCACCAGGTGCTGCACCAGCACGTCGAACGGCTTGTTGGGTACCTGCCGCGCCTCGATGCGGCGTGCCGTCACCGCACGGCGCGCGCCGGCGGCCTCCAGCAGTTCCAGGCTGTTGGTGGGCACCAGCGTCACGCGCGAGACGCGCCCCGGCGCGTGCCCGCTGCGCCCGGCCCGCTGCAGCAAGCGCGCGACGCCCTTGGCACTGCCCACCTGCAGCACGCGCTCGACCGGCAAAAAGTCCACGCCCAGGTCCAGGCTGGCGGTGCAGATCACGGCCTTCAGGCTACCGTTCTTCAGCCCCAGCTCGACCCAGTCGCGCACTTCGCGGTCGAGCGAACCGTGGTGCAGCGCCACCAGGCCAGCCCAGTCGGGCCGCGCCTCGATGATGTTCTGGTACCACAGCTCGGCCTGCGAGCGCGTGTTGGTGAACACCAGCGTGGCCGCATGCTTGTCGATTTCGTCGAGCACCGCCGGCAGCATCTGGATGCCCAGGTGCCCGCCCCACGGGAAGCGCGCCACGTTCTCGGGAATCAGGGTGTCCACCACGATCTGCTTGCGCTGGTCGCCCTCGACCAGCACGCCATTGCCCTCGCCCAGCAGCACGTCGCGCGCCAGCGCCAGGTTGCCCATCGTGGCCGACAGCCCCCACACCAGCAGCTCCGCTCGCCAGCGGCGCAAGCGCGCCAGCGCCAGCTGCACCTGCACGCCGCGCTTGCTGCCCATGAGCTCGTGCCACTCGTCGACGATCACCGTGTCCAGGTGCTTGAACTGCTCCACCGCGTTCGGGTGGCTGAGCAGGAGCGACAGGCTCTCGGGCGTGGTGATCAGGCACGACGGCAGCGCGCGCGACTGGCGCGCGCGTTCGCTCGCTCCCGTGTCGCCGGTGCGCGCGCCGATGGTCCAGCCGGGCGCGAGCTCCGCCGCCGACTGCTCCAGCGCGCGCTGGGTGTCGGCCGCCAGCGCGCGCATCGGCGTGAGCCACAGCACGCGCAAGCCGCCGCCCTTGCGTTCCAGTCCGCGCATCAGCGCCGCAAACCACACGGCGTAGGTCTTGCCCGCGCCCGTGTTCGCGTGCAGTAGTCCGGACTGCCCGGCCAGCGCGGCGTGCCACACCGCGCGCTGGAACGGGAACACGCTCCAGCTACGCGCGGCGAACCACGCATCCACCTTCCTTTCCGCGGCTGTCCTGCTCATGGCGCAGCGGCGGCGAGCAGGCCCCTGAGCGTGGCCAGCGTGTCCGCATCCTCGACCGGCTTGTCGTCGCGGCGGCGCAGGATGCGCGGAAAGCGCACCGCGATCCCTGCCTTGTGGCGCGACGATTGCTGGATGCCCTCGAAGCCGATCTCGAACACCATCGTCGGGCGCACGGAGCGCACCGGCCCGAACTTCTCGACCGTGGTCTTGCGGATCGCCGCGTCCACCTGCGCGATCTCGGCGTCGGTCAGACCCGAATACGCTTTCGCGAACGGCACCAGCCGGCGCTCGCCCTCGCTGTCGTCCCAGACCGCGAAGGTGTAGTCGGTGTAGAGCGATGCGCGGCGCCCGTGGCCGGGCTGCGCGTACACCAGCACCGCATCCACCGAATACGGGTCGATCTTCCACTTCCACCAGGTGCCCACGTCCTTGGTGCGGCCCACGCCATACCGCGCGTCGCGCGCCTTGAGCATCATGCCCTCCACACAGCGCTCGCGCGAGCCGGCTCGCAGCTCGGCCAGTGCGTCCCAGCCCGGCGCGTGCACCAGCGGCGAAATCTTCAGCGCCGGCTGGGCGGCCTGCTCCACCTGCGTCTCCAGCAGCGCGCGCCGCTCGTGCTGCGGCAGCGCGCGCACATCCACGCCATCCAGTTCCAGCAAGTCGTACGAGACCAGCACCGCCGGCAGCTCGGCCAGCAGCTTGGCCGACAGGTTCTTGCGGCCGATGCGCCGCTGCAGCTCGGCGAACGGCGCGGGGACGTCCTGCGCATGGTTCCAGACCAGCACCTCGCCGTCGATCACCGTGCCCTCGGGCAGGCGGATCGCGGCCAGCTCGGGAAACCGTTCGGTGATCAGGTCCTCGCCGCGCGACCACAGGTAATTCTGGCCGCCGCGCCGCACCAGCTGGGCGCGGATGCCGTCGTACTTCCATTCGACCAGCCAGTCGTCCACCTCGCCCAGCGCGGCCGGCTCGCCCTGCAGCTGGTGCGCAAGGAAGAACGGATACGGCTGGCCGCCGCGCAGCTTGTGTTCCTCCTCCGATTGCGGCGAGATCAACTGCAGGAAGCCTGCAGCGGTCGGGCGCACCGTGCCGTCGGTCCAGCCCATCAGGCGCTGGGCGATCAGCTTGCTGTCCACCGCCGCGATGTTGGCCAGCGCGCGCGTGACCAGCAGGCGCGACACGCCCACGCGAAAGCCGCCGCCGATCAGCTTGATGAGCAGGAAGCGCTCGCGCCAGTCCAGTTCATTCCAGTAGCCGAACAGCGCCTCGCGTATCGTGCCCGGATCGGCCCCGCGCAACGGCCCGATGCGCTGTTCCATCCACTCGGCCAGCCCGATGTCGCTGCGCCGCTCCGGCGGCGGCAGGATATGGGCGATGGTTTCGGCCATGTCGCCAACCGCCTGGTAGCACTCGTCGAACAGCCACTCGTCCAGGCCCGAATACTCGATTGCATACTGCCACAACAGCTTGCTCGGCACCGCCTGGCGCGGCTTGCCGCCGGCGAGGAAGTACACCGCCCATGCCGCGTTCTCGGGCGCCGCGCGCGAAAAGTAGTTCTGCAGCGCCTCCAGCTTGCGGTTGGTGGCGGTGGTCTCGTCCAGCTCGGCGTACAGTCGCGCGAACTCACGCATCGGCGGCCTCCCCGGCCTGCGGCGCCGCGGTCACGGCTTCGTCCTCATCGCCGTACTCGGTTTCGAAGCCGGCCGCGGCAAGGCCCTGCTGGCACAGCCAGCGCACCATCACCGGAATCGAGCCGTGCGTGACGATCACGCGCTGTGCCTCGGTGGCGCGGATAGCCGTCATCAAACCGGGCCAGTCGGCGTGGTCGGACAGTACGAAGCCGCGGTCCACGCTGCGCCGCCGGCGCGCCCCGCGCAGCAGCATCCAGCCGCTCGCAAAAGCATCGCTGTAGTCGCCGAAGCGCTTCATCCAGGGCGAACCGGCGGCCGACGGCGGCGCGATCACCAGCGCGCGCCGCAAGGCTGCCTTCTCGAGGTCCGTCACCATGCAGGTGGGCGGCAGCGGCACGCCGGCCGCGCGGTAGGCCCGGTTCAGCGGTTCGACCGCGCCGTGGCAGACGATCGGCCCGGTGGCCGGGTCAAGGCCGGAAAGGATGCGCTGCGCCTTGCCGAACGCGTACGCAAAGATGACGCTGCAGCGCCCTTCGTCGGCGTTCTTGCGCCACCAGCGGTTGATGTCGTAGAAAATGTCCTGCTCCGGCTCCCAGCGGTAGATCGGCAGCCCGAAGGTGGACTCGGTGATGAAGGTGTGGCAGCGCACCGGCTCGAACGGCGCGCAGGTCTTATCCGCCTCGACCTTGTAGTCGCCCGACGCCACCCACACCTCGCCGCCGCACTCCATGCGCACCTGGCTCGATCCGAGCACATGCCCGGCCGGGTGCAGCGACAGGGTGACGTCCTTGTGCCTGATCTTCTCGCCGTACGCGAGTCCTTCGATCGAGGCATCTTCCGACAGCCGGGTACGCAGCACGCCCACGCCCGGCGCGGCGGTGAGGTAGTGCGCGCTGCCGTAGCGCGCGTGGTCGCCGTGCGCATGGGTGATGACCGCCCGCTCCACCGGCCGCCAGGGGTCGATGTAGAAGTCTCCGGGCACACAGTACAGGCCCTCCTTGCGTACGACGACCATGTCCCCCATCGCGCTCCTTTCCGGTCAGGCAGGCTCCACGAAATCGGCCACGAAGGTGCGCTTTTCCTCGTCCGGGAATTCGATGGTCACCTGGTCGCCCGCGACCGCGACCACCACGCCCTCGTCGTACTTGGGCACCTTGACGCGCGCGCCCACCTCGAACGCCGGGGGCGGCGGCGCATGCTCGTCCGGCTGCTGGCCGAACTCGTCGTCACGGATCTCGATCTCTTCGGTGAGCGCGAGGGCCGGCGGGTTCAGACAGTTGTCGCAGCGCCCGCACTTGTCGAACCCCGGAATCTCGTCGCAGAAGTAATCGAGCAGCAGCTTCCAGCGGCAAAAGCCGCTCACCGCATAACCCACCATCTGCTCGAGCGCTTCGCGGTCGCGTTCCTGCTTCTGCACGTACACCTCGGCCAGGCCGTCGAAGGTCGCGGCCTTCGGCTCGGCCGCCGTAAGCACGTATTCGAGCTTCCGGTTCTGGCGCAGCAGCTTGCCGTCCTTGAGCAGCTTGAGGCACACCTTGAGCTTGGCCTCGTGCTCGCTCACCGCGCCCTCCAGACGCTCGATCGTCACCGGCCCGGCCTCGGCCGCGTCGCGCACCGCGTCGTACACGGCGCGCAGGTCGTTGGCGGTCGGGTAGTGCTTCACCAGGAAGAACTGCTGCACGCGCTTGTCGTCCTGCAGGAACAGCAGCGTGCACCCGGCGTCCTTGCCGTCGCGGCCCGCGCGGCCAGACTCCTGGTAGTAGGCTTCCAGGTTGGCCGGGATCTGCAGGTGGATCACAAAGCGTGTGTCCGGCTTGTCGATACCCATGCCGAACGCATTGGTGGCCACCATCACGCGCCGCTCGTCATTCATGAACAGGTCCTGGTTGGCCTTGCGCTCGGCCGCGCGCAGCTGGCCGTGGTAGATCGTGACCGACTCGCCGGCTTCTTCCAGGATGCGGTGCATCTCCTCGGCCGCCTTGACGGTGGCGGCATACACGATGCCCACGCCCTCGGTTTCCCGCACCAGCCTGAGCGCCTCGGCGTACTTCTCGTCCGCGTTCGTCACCTGCAGCACGCGGTACTGCAGGTTGGCGCGGTAGATGCCGGTGTTGATGACGTGCAGGCGCGGGCGGTTGAGCTGCTTGCCGATGTCCTCGATCACGTCCTCGGTGGCGGTGGCGGTGAGCGCCAGCACCGGCGGGCGGCCCAGAGCTTCGATCGACGCGGCCATTTCAATATAGGCGGGGCGGAAGTCGTGGCCCCACTGCGAGATGCAGTGCGCCTCGTCCACCACCACAATGTCGATCTTCACCTTGCGCAGCACCTCGACGAAATCGGCCTGCGCCAGCCGCTCGGGGGTGCAGAACACGATCTCGCACTCGCCGTTCTCCACGGCCGCCAGCGCTTCCCGCTCCTCTTCGGCCGACAGGCTGCTGTTGACCTGCACGGCGCGCACGCCCAGCTCCTGCAGCTTTTCCAGCTGGTCCTTCATCAGCGAGATGAGCGGCGAGACGACGATGGTCATCCCTTCCAGGATGCGGGCGGGGATCTGGTAGCACAGGGATTTGCCGCTGCCGGTGGGCATGATCGCGAGCGTGTCCTTGCCGTCCAGCACGCTGTCGATGACGCGTTGCTGGCCGTCGCGCAGGTGCTCGATGCCGAAGACGGAATGGAGCAGCTTGCGAATGGTGTTGCGGCGAATCGCGAGCAGGCCGCGATGCATGAGTTTGGGGTCGTGACGGGTCATGGGCCAACTCTAAGCGGCCAGCGAAGCCAGCGGTATAGGACGCAGCCTACAGCTATCGTAGGAAGGCCACTTTTCGGCACCCTGGGCGCGTCATACAGGGTGACAAGGTTTTTTCCTACAGGGCTACGGAATTGCCGCTGATACTTGCCCGCTGCCGGCGGGGCTAAGATGCAATCGTCTCTAAGCGATAGAACCGGAGCATATCATGACCCGCATGATTCCCATGGCGTGGACCGCGGTCCAATTGGCGCTGGCCAGCGCCGCCACCTGGCTGCTGTGCGAGAGCGGCGCGCTGGGGGATGCGTCGGCGGTGTTGCTGGTGCATTGAGGGGCGCAAGCGCTTGCGCCTTGCCAACAAACGACGCTCCGTCGTCCCCGCGCAGGCGGGGACCCATGCTGAGTTTGCAGGAACGCAGCTGATGCGGTTCCTGACACTGTCCATGGGTCCCCGCCTTCGCGGGGACGACGTGCTGATGGTGGAGGTGAATCCAGCGCTCGCGCGAACTCGTCGTCCCGGCGAAGGCCGGGACCCATGCTGAGTGTGCCGACACGCTGCCTGTGCGATTAGTGCCAGCGGTCTATGGATCCCGGCCTGCGCCGGGATGACGTGCTGATGGTGGAGGTGAATCCAGCGCTCGCGCGAACTCGTCGTCCCGGCGAAGGCCGGGACCCATGCTGAGTGTGCCGACACGCTGCCTGTGCGATTAGTGCCAGCGGTCCATGGATCCCGGCCTTCGCGGGGACGACGTGCTGATGGTGGAGGTGAATCCAGCGCTCGCGCGAACTCGTCGTCCCGGCGAAGGCCGGGACGCATGCTGAGTTTGCTGGCACGCTGCCTGCGCGATTTGAGCAAGCGGTCCATGGATCCCGGCCTGCGCCGGGATGACGTGCCGATGATGGAGGTGCGCGCAAGCGCTACTGGCGGCACATCCCCTTCATCGTCACTTTACGCTGCGGCTTTTTCAACCACCTCATCCACCGACGAGCGCACCAGGTAGTCGAACGCCGACAGCGCCGCCTTTGCCCCCTCGCCCACTGCGATCACGATTTGCTTGAACGGCACCGTGGTCACGTCACCCGCCGCGAATACACCCGGCAACGACGTCTCGCCGCGCGCATTCACCTCGATCTCGCCGTGGCGCGACAGGTCCAGCGTGCCCTTGAGCCACTCGGTATTCGGCACCAGGCCGATCTGTACGAACACGCCTTCCAGCTCCAGCTTGTGCGACTGGCCCGTGGTGCGGTCAGTGTAGGTCAGCGCGTTCACCTTCTTGCCGTCGCCGTGGATCTCGGTGGTCTGGCCGGACGTGACGATGTCCACGTTCGGCAGGCTCCTGAGCTTCTTCTGCAAGACCGCGTCCGCGCGCAGCTCGCCGCCGAACTCGACCAGCGTGACGTGCGCCACGATGCCGGCCAGGTCGATTGCCGCTTCCACGCCCGAATTGCCGCCGCCGATCACCGCCACGCGCTTGCCCTTGAACAGCGGGCCGTCGCAGTGCGGGCAGTAGGCCACGCCGTGGTTGCGGTATTCCTTTTCACCCGGCACATTGATCTCGCGCCAGCGCGCGCCGGTGGCCAGGATCACGGATTTGGCGCTCAGCACCGCGCCGCTTTCGGTCTGCACCTCGATCATCTTGCCCGGCACCAGCTTGCTGGCGCGCTGGGTGTTCATGATCTCGACTTCATAGTGCTTGACGTGTTCTTCCAGGGCAATCGCAAAGCGCGGGCCGTCGGTTTCCTTCATCGACACGAAGTTCTCGATCGCCAGCGTGTCGAGCACCTGGCCGCCAAAGCGGTCCGCCAGCACGCCGGTGCGAATGCCCTTGCGCGCCGCGTAGATTGCCGCCGCCGCGCCCGCCGGGCCGCCGCCGACGATCAGCACGTCGAATGGTTTCTGCTTGGACAGCTCGGCCGCCTTGCGGGCGCCGCCGGCGGTGTCCAGCTTGGCCAGGATTTCTTCCACGCTCGCGCGGCCCTGGCCAAAATATTCTCCGTTCAGGAACATCATCGGCACGGCCATGATCTGGCGCGCCTCCGCTTCGTCCTTGAACACGCCGCCATCGATGGAGGTGACCTTGATGCGCGGGTTGATGATCGACATCGAGTTGAGTGACTGCACCACTTCCGGGCAGTTGTGGCACGACAGCGAGATGAAGACCTCGAACTCGAAGTCGCCGTCCAGGTTCCTGATCTGCTCGATCACCGCCTCGTCCAGCTTGATCGGGTGGCCGCCCACCTGCAGCAGGGCCAGCACCAGCGAGGTGAACTCGTGCCCCATCGGCAAGCCGGCAAAGCGCACGCCCACGTCCGAACCGACGCGGTTGATGGCGAACGACGGCTTGCGCTCGTCGTCGTCGCGCTTCTCGACGACCGTGATCTTGTCGCTCAGGGCTGCGATGTCGTGCAGCAGTTCTTTCATTTCGCCCGAGGTAGGCGAGTCATCAAGCGAGGCAACGAGCTCAATCGGCGTCACCACACGTTGCAGGTAGGCCTGCAGTTGCTCTTTGAGGCTTGCGTCCAGCATGATGGGATTCCTTTGTTGTTGCGAAGTTACTGGGGATGTTTGTTGCGTGGTCCGGCCGGGGCCGGGGGGCCCGTTGCCGCGTGTTGCGCGTGGGCACAGGTGCCCACCCTACGGGACGCGGCCGCGTCCCGCGGAGTTGTTGCCGGACGGTGCCGGCAACCAGGAATACGACTTAGATCTTGCCGACCAGGTCCAGCGACGGCTTCAGGGTTGCGGCGCCTTCGGTCCACTTGGCCGGGCACACTTCGCCCGGGTGGTTGGCGACGTACTGGGCTGCCTTGACCTTGCGCAGCAGTTCCGACGCGTCGCGGCCGATGCCGTTGTCGTGCACTTCCATGACTTTGATCTGGCCTTCCGGATTGATCACGAAGGTGCCGCGCAGGGCCAGGCCTTCTTCCTCGATCATCACTTCGAAATTGCGTGCCAGGGCGCCGGTCGGGTCGCCGATCAGCGGGTAGTTGACCTTCTTGATCGCTTCCGAGGTGTCATGCCATGCCTTGTGCGCGAAGTGGGTGTCGGTCGATGCGCCGTACACGTTCACGCCCAGCTTGGCGAATTCCGGCTGCAGGTTTGCCAGGTCTTCCAGTTCCGTCGGGCAAACGAAGGTGAAGTCGGCCGGGTAGAACATGATCACCGACCAGGTACCTTTGAAGTTCTCTTCGGTCAGGTCGATGAACTTGCCATTTTGGTATGCGGTTGCTTTGAACGGTTTGATCTGGGTGTTGATAAGGGACATGACATCTCCTGTTTGGGGGTTAAAAGACTAGACGGGATGTAGTGTAATCGGCCACTGCGAATCTGTAAAATGAATTGAACAGATGCTGTCGATTGATTTTGACTATGATGCAGACACGCGGCCCTTGAGACCGTCGTCCCCGCGGAGGCGGGGACCCATGCTGAGCTGGTACTTCCCGCGGCGGCGACTCCGGCCGCGGTCTATGGGTCCCCGCCTTCGCGGGGACGACGGGTTCAGGCTGGCCACCACCTCAGGCAGCTGCCTGCACGCTGGCGGCGGGCGCCTCCTGACACGGCAGCGTCAGGCTGAATACCGAGCCCTCGCCCGGCTTGCTCTGCACCGACAGTTCGCCCCCGTGCGATTGCGCCAGCTGGCGCGAAATGTACAGGCCCAGCCCCAGGCCCTTCGGCTCGCCGTTGCGCGCGCCGCGCTCGTAGGGCTCGAAGATGCGCTGCACGTCCTCTGGCGCGATGCCGCGGCCTTGGTCGCGCACGTCGATGCGCACTTGGCCCGGCCCGTCCTGCACGCTCACCTCGACCGGCCGGCTGCCGCCGTAGCGCAGCGCGTTGGTCAGCAGGTTCACGATCACCTGCTCGATCCGGAACTCGTCCCAGCAGCCGGCCACTGGCGCGTGCGGCGTGAGCGCCACCGTGCAACCGGCAGCGGCGGCCTGCAGCGACAGGTCGCTGACCACCCGTTCGAGCAGCGCCATCAACTCCACCTGCGCCGGCCGGATCGACAAGGTGCCGCTGCGGATGCGCGAGACGTCCAGCATGTCGTCGATCAGCCGGATCATCGCCTTGATCTGGCGCTCGTCACGGGTCACCATCGCGGACAGTTTTTCGGCGTCGAACGCGGCCAGGTTGCCCTTCCTGACCTGCAGGCTGCGCATCTGCGTTTCCAGGAACAGCGTGTTGAGCGGGGTGCGCAGTTCGTGCGCCACCAGCGACATGAACTCGTCGCGCATGCGCAGCGAGCGCTGCAGCTCTTGCTGCGTGGCGTGCAGCTCCTTGAGCAGCACTTCCTGCTCGCGCCGGCTGCGTTCGAGCGCCGCCACCTGGCGCTGGGTCTCGCGCCGCTGCTGGTCGAGCGCGACGAACACGCTGACCTTGCTGCGCACCGCATCCGGGTCGAGCGGCTTGTACAGGAAATCCACCGCGCCGGTCTCGTAGCCCTTGAAGGCGTAGTTGAGCTCCTTGCCCGCCGCGCTCACGAACACGATCGGGATGTGGCGCGTGCGCTCCGTCCCGCGCATCAGCTCGGCCAGCTCGAAGCCGTCCATGCCCGGCATCTGCACGTCCAGGATCGCGAGCGCGAACTCGTGGTCGAGCAGCAGCGCCAGCGCCTCTTCGCCGGATTGCGCGCGATAGACGACTCGCCGGTCGTCGCGGATCAACGCGTCGAGCGCCTGCAGGTTCTCCGGCAGGTCGTCAACGATGAGCAGGTTGCTGGGTTCTTGGCTCATGGTCCCTCCAACATGGGCAATAGCGCGGCGATGCGCGCAAGCGGCAGCACCAGGTGCGGCGCGCAGCGACGAATGGCGTGCATGGGCGTGGCGGGCACCTGGGCCTCGTCCGGGTCCTGCACGATGGCCAGGCCGCCGCAGGCGCGAATGTGTGCCATGCCGTCGGCGCCATCCTGGTTGGCGCCGGTCAGCAGGATGCCGGCCAGCGCCGGCCCGTAGGCGTCGGCGGCGGACTCCATCAGCACATCGATCGCGGGCCGCGCAAAGTGCACGGGCGGCTCGCAACTGAGCGAAAAGCTGCGGTCCTGTTCGACCAGCAGGTGGTAGCCCGGCGGTGCGAAGTAGATCGTGCCGGGGCGAATCGATTCCTTGTCGGCGGCCTCGCGCACCGGCTGCGGCAGGCGCTCGTCGAACAGCTCGGCCAGCCGGCTCTCGCGGTCGGGCGGCATGTGCAGGATGCAGACCACCGCCAGGCGCAGATCGGCGGGCAGCGCCGGCAGCAGCGTGAGCAGCGCGTCGATGCCGCCGGCCGAAGCGCCGATCACCACCGCCTCGATGGCGCGGTCCGCGAGCGCGCGTTCGATGTCTTGCGCCGTGCTCATGCGCCCGCCTTCCGGAATATCCGCTCGCGCTTGGCCATCACTTCGAACTGGCTGGCGTAGCGCGAGAACTCGATGCTCTCCTTGCTGCCAAGGCCCAGGAAGCAGCGATGGCACAGCGATTCGTGGAACAGTCCCAGCACGCGGTCCTGCAGGCGCCGGTTAAAGTAGATCATCACGTTGCGGCAGCTGATCAGTTGCGTCTCGGAGAATACGCTGTCGGTGGCCAGGCTGTGGTCCGCGAAAGTCACGTTCTCGATGAGCGCGCGGTCAAAGCGCGCGCCGCCATACGCGGCCGTGTAGTAGTCGGAGAAGGCGCGCGTGCCGCCCGCCTTCTGGTAGTTCTCGGTATAGAGCCGCATGCGGTCGAGCGGGAACACGCCGCGCCGCGCCGCCTCCAGCGACTCGGGGTTGATGTCGGTCGCGTAAATCAGCGCGCGCTCGAGCAGCCCTTCCTCGTGCAGCAAAATCGCCAGCGAATAGACTTCCTCGCCGGTGCTGCAGCCGGCGACCCAGACCTTGAGCGACGGGTAGGTGCGCAGGAACGGCACCACCTGCGTGCGCAGCGCCAGGAAGTACTCGGGGTCGCGGAACATCTCGGTGACCGGGATGGTCAGGAACTGCAGCAACTGCGCGAACGCGTCCGGCTCGTGCATCACGCGCGCCTGCAGCGCCGACACCGTGGCGCAGCCCATCTCGCGCATCGCGACCAGCACGCGGCGCTTCTGCGAGGCCCCGGTGTAGTCGCGGAAATCGTAGTTGTACTTGAGGTACACGGCTTCCACCAGCATCCGGATCTCGATGTCGATGTCGTTCGGCTGCTTCAAATGCGCTCCAGGCTGGGCATCCATACCCGCAGCAGCGAGTACAGGCGCGTCAGGTCGATCGGCTTGGCCAGGTAGTCGTTGGCGCCGGCGGCCAGGCACTGTTCCTGGTCGTCCTTCATCGCCTTGGCGGTCACGGCGATGATCGGCAGGCGCTCGAAGCGTTTGTCCTGGCGGATGCGGCGGGTCGCTTCCAGGCCGTCCATCCCGGGCATCATCACGTCCATCAGCACCAGGTCCACTTCGGGCGCCTCGTCCAGCTTCTTGAGCGCTTCCAGGCCGTTGCGCGCCACCTCGACGTGCGCGCCGCGCTGCTCCAGCGCGCTGGTGAGGGCGAACACGTTGCGCACGTCGTCATCGACCAGCAGGATGGTGCGCCCTTCGAACACGCGGTCGCGGCCACGTACGGCTTTCAGCATGTGCTGGCGTTCGGACGAGAGCTGCGACTCGACCTTGTGCAGGAATAGCGTCACCTCGTCGAGCAGGCGCTCGGGCGAACGGGCGCCCTTGATGATGATCGAGCGCGAGTACTTGAGCAGCTCGGCTTCTTCGTCGCGCGTCAGGTTGCGGCCGGTGTACACGATCACCGGCGGGAAGGAGCACATCTCCTCGTGCGACATGCGCTCCAGCAGGTCCTTGCCCTGCATGTCCGGCAGCTTCAGGTCGATGATCATGCAGTCGAAGATTTCGCTTCTCAGCAGGTCCAGCGCTTCGGCGCCGGTACCCACCGCGTCGATCTTCACGTCGGCGTCGGCGATCAGCTGCACCACGCTCTCGCGCTGGCGTTCGTCGTCCTCGACCAGCAGCACACGCTTGATCTGCTGCGCCGACTTTTGCTGCAGCTTGCGGAACACCTCCTCCAGCTGCTCGCGGGTGGTCGGCTTGAGCGCGTAGCCGATCGCGCCCAGGTGCAGCGCCTCGCCGCCGTTTTCCAGGCTCGACACCACGTGCACCGGGATATGGCGGGTGGCAGGGTTTTCTTTCAGCGCCTGCAGCAGCGACAGGCCCGAGCGGTCCGGCAGGCGCATGTCGAGCAGGATCGCGTCGGGCTTGTCGGAGGTGGCCAGTTCCAGTCCTTCGCCGGCGGTGAGCGCGACCACGCAGCGGAAGTCCAGGTCGTGCGCCAGGTCGAACAAAATGCGCGCGAAACCGGCATCGTCCTCGATCACCAGCACGGTGCGCATGCCGCCAGCGGGGCGCTCGCGATCGTCCGTGAACGGCAGTTGCGCTCGCTCCTCGCGCGGTTCCTGCGGCGCGGGCGTGGCCACGGTGGGCGCGGGCGTTGCGACCGGCGCCGGCGGGGTTGCGGCGACCGCGCCGCTTCGCGGCAGGCTCAGGATGAAGGTGCTGCCCTGCCCCGGCGTGCTGGTGACGGTGAGCGTGCCACCCAGGAGCGTGGTCAGGTCGCGCGAGATCGACAGGCCAAGTCCGGTACCGCCAAAGCGCCGGCTGGTGGTGCCGTCGGCCTGGTGGAAGGCTTCGAAGATGCGCTCCTGCTGCTCCGGCGCGATGCCGATGCCCGAATCGCGCACGGCAAACTGTACCCAGCCGGATTCGGTGGACGACACCGCCAGCGCTACGCTCCCGCGTTCGGTGAACTTGACCGCGTTCGACAGCAGGTTCTTCAGCACCTGCTCCAGGCGCTGGCGGTCGGTGTGGATCATGGCCGGCACGTCGTGCTCGACGTTGACCGAGAAGGCGAGCTGCTTCTGGCGCGCCAGCGGCTCGAAGGTGCGCGCCAATCCCTCGACGGTGCGGCGCAGCGACACATCCTCGGGCGCGAGCTCCAGCTTGCCCGCTTCGACCTTGGAGATGTCGAGGATGTCGTTGATCAGGTTGAGCAAGTCGTTCCCGGCCGAGTAGATGGTGTTCGCAAACCGCACCTGCTCTTCGTTCAGGTTGCCGGCCGCGTTATCGGCCAGGAGCTTGGCCAGGATCAGCGAGCTGTTGAGCGGCGTGCGCAGCTCGTGCGACATATTGGCCAGGAACTCGGACTTGTAGCGGCTGGCGCGCTCCAGGTCCAGCGCGCGCTGGCGCAGCTGGTCCTGCGCCTCGGTCAGCTGCGCGTTCTTCATGTCCAGGTTCGCGGCCTGTTCCACCAGCTGGTCGTTGGTCTGTTCAAGCTCGGCCCGCTGGTTCTCCAGGCTGGTCTGCGACTCTTCCAGCGCGCGCGACTGCTCTTCCAGCTCTTCGTTCGCGGTGCGCAGCTCTTCCTGCTGCACTTGCAGCTCTTCGTTCAGCGCCTGCGTCTCGGCCAGCGCTTCCTGCATGCGCTGGCGGTACATGACCGCAGCCACCGCGGCGCCGATCGCGTCGCTCACGGTCTTCACGAACTCCAGGTCGCGCCCGACCATCGGGTGGAGGAACCCGATCTCGATCACGCCCTTGACCTTGCCGTAATTCGAGAACGGCACGATCAACAGTTCGCGCGGCGGCGTCTCGCCCAGGCTCGATCCCACCTTGATGTAATCCGGTGGCAGGTCCTTGAGCACCATGACGCGGTTCTCGTTGGCGGCCTGGCTGGCCAGCGATTCGCCCGGCTGGATGACGGCCGCATGCTCGGCGGTGTCGTGCGCAAAGCCGAACGCGGCGATGCGGCGCAGGACGCCTTCGTCGTTACGGAAGTACATCGCCGCGACCACGCCGTCCACGTAGGGCACGAGGTAGTCGAGCACCGCCTGCCCCAGCGGTTCAAGAGAATGGATGCCGGCGCTGTGGCGCGCCAGCTCGATCTGGCCGCTGCGCAGCCAGGCCATGTGGCGCAGCTCGGCGTTGTGCTCGGCCTCGTGGCGCAGCACATCGTCGTACGAAGTGGACAGCGCGGTCAACTCGCGCCGGCCAAACAGCGCGAGCAGGCCGCCGGCCAGCAGCGTAAAGATGAGGAAGGCGAACACCGACAACGTGGTGACGGTGCGCGCCGAGTCGTTGCGCTCCTGGAGCATGCGCTGCTCGTTGTCGAGCAGGTCGTTGAAGGTGGTGCGTATCTCGTCCGTGAAGACCTTGCCGCGGCCGCTCTTGACCTCGTCGATGTAGTCCAGGCCCACGCGCCGGCGGGTGATCATCTCGGTGGCGTACTTTTGCCATTCCGCTTGCGCGGCCTTGATGCGGCGCACGCGCTCGCCCTGCCCGACGTGGTCGCCCACCAGCTCCTGCAGCGCCTGCGTTTCGGGCTGCAAGCGCGAGCCGGCAGCAAGGTAGGGCTCCAGGAAGCTCTGCTCGCCGGACAACAGGTAACCGCGCAAGCCAGTCTCCATGTCCGCCGACAGCTTGCTGACCTGCTGCGCCTTGCCGATCACGCGCTCGGAACGCTCCACGCCGCTCAAGGTGCTGAGCAAATACGCGATGATCGCGACAAAGACCGCGGCGCTCAGCACACTCATCCCCAACGGCAGGGCGAGGTTCCGGGTCAGTATCCGCCGGAACTTCTCGTTGTTGATTGTCTCTTCAGCCATTCCCTGGTCTTTATTATGGAAAAAATATCCCAAGTGTAACTCAATCGTTAAATGTGGCGCGCGCGATAGTTCGTTTTATCTTTCTGAAATTAAATTTCACCAACGCTTGTCAGGTGAAATTTGCTTTCAATGGGGCTTCCTATGTTGGTGCCGCCGTGTAGAATCTCGGCCATATTCTTCAATGGAGGATTCCACCCATGCGCCTGTGATGCCCGCTGCAAGCTGATGCAGCGTCCCGACCGCCCTCGCCGTCCACCGATGGCAGGCGTTTCAACGCATCCACAGGAATCACATGGCGAATCCTTTACTCGCGGCCCTGCACGGGGTCGACTATCTTCTTCCCGACGGCACGCAGCTGTTCGCGGATCTCAATGAGGCCATCGGCGCTGAAACGGTCGGCGTGATCGGGCATAACGGCAGCGGCAAATCCACGTTCGGCAAACTGGTGAGCGGCGAGCTCGCGCCCACGCGAGGACGCATCGAACGCGCGCGTCCCGTGGTGCGCGTGTCGCAGGAAAGCGGAGCCGCTGACGCGGCCAGCCTTGCCGAACTGGCTGGACTGCACGCGCCGCTGGCAGCGCTGCGGCGGCTGGCGCAGGGCGAAGCGCTGCCCGATGACTTTGACACCATCGGCGAACGCTGGGACATCGAGGCGCGCTGGGATGCGCTGCTCGAACGTGCCCAGCTGGACGAATCGATGTCGCCTGCTTCACTCAGCGGCGGGCAGCGGATGTTGCTGTGTCTCGCGGGGGCCTTTTGCAGCGAAGCGGAACTCCTGCTGCTGGACGAGCCGAGCAACCACCTCGACAGCGCGCACCGTGCCTGGCTGGCTGGCGAAATCGGACGCTGGCGCGACAGCGGGCGCGGCCTGCTGCTCATCACGCACGACCGCGCCTTGCTCGCCAACGTGGACCGCACCATCGAAACGCGCCCGCCGCTACTGAAGCGCTACGGCGGCGGATGGTCGGTGGTCCAGGCCCAGCGCGGGGCCGAGCTGGAGGCCGCGAACGCGCGGCTGGAGCGGGCCAAAACGGAGCGCTCGCGCGAGCAGCACGCGCTGCGCGAACAGGCCGAGCGGGCGGCACGGCGCAACGCACGCGGCGCGCGCGACGCCAAAACTGCCAACCAGGCCAAGCTGCTGCTCGGCCTGCGCGAAGACCGGGCCGAGCAGACCAACGGCGCACGCGCCATGCGCCACGCCCGCCGCCAGCAGGAGCTGCAGGACGAAGTGTCGGACGCATTCGGCGCGCTCGCCGGGGCCTTGCAGTGTCCCGAGTTCCCGGAGCGGGACGAGGTGCTGGTCCCGCAAGGGCAGGAAACGCTGGTGCTGGACGAGGTGCGCGCGCCGTGGGGATGGCAGGCGCCGCTCACCTGGTCGGCGCGCGGGCCGGTGCGGCTGGCGATTACGGGGCCGAACGGCTGCGGCAAGAGCACGCTGCTGCGCATGATTGCGGGCGAGCTGGCGCCGGCATCCGGGACCATTCGCCGTCCGCTACACTGCCCGCTGCTCGACCAGTCGCTACGGATGCTGGACCAGCATGCGCCGCTGCTCGAACAATTCGAACGGGCCGCGCGCGGGCTGGGCGAAGGACGCCTGCGCCAGCACCTGGCCAAGGCGGGTCTTCCTGCGAAACGTTTGCGCCAGCCCTGCCATGCGCTCAGTGGCGGCGAACAGATGCGCGCCGCGCTGCTGCTGGCGATGCTCGGCCAGCCACCCGCGCGCATGCTGCTGCTGGACGAGCCGACCAACCACCTCGACCTTGCCGCGACCGAGGCGCTGGAGCACATGCTGCGCTCGTGGACGGGGGCGCTGGTGGTGGTCTCGCACGACGAGCGCTTTCTCGACCAGCTCAATCTGACGCATCGGATAGAGCCTACGGACGCTGGATGGGTGCTGCAGGATCGTGCCTGAAGCTCGTAGGGTGGGCAGCTTGCTGCCCACGCGTTCAACTACAGGATGCATTGCTCGATCCGCAAACGGGAGCTGAACGCGTGGGCAGGAAACCTGCCCACCCTACGCGAATGAATGCGGCCAGACAATCAAAGGAACCGGTCGAGGATCTTCCGGCTTTGCTTGTCGATGCGGTACATGTCGCGCACGAGGAAATTGATGCCGTGGCTGTCCGCAACCAGCAGCGACGCTTCCCCGATGCGGCGGATATCCTCGTCCGCCTTGAGCACGAACTCGGTATCGCCGCGGTCGGTCGCCACGTACCAGGTGCACGGCGTGGCAAAGCTCGACACGGACTTGATGCGCAGGATCTCGGGCATGAACTCGCGCCCCTCCAGCTCCTCGGAGACGAGCTTGCGGATATCGTCCGGCATCTCGGCCAGGTCGTCGATCCACGCCACTTCCTTGCCGCCGTCGCGCACCAGCGAAATGCCCTTGGACGGCGACTGGATCGGGAACGAGCGCACCGGCGCCACGCCAACGATCTCTTCGCCGTCCGCCGTGGTCAACACCAGTTTGCCGAAACTGTCGCGGCGCAGTTGGAATGATGGGTTCATGCTGTGTTATTCCTTCTTTCCATCGTCCGGATCGTGGTCCACGTTGCGCGCCTGCGCTTCGTACAAGCGGCGGTAGGCGCCATCCTCGATGGACATGAGTTCGTCGTGGGTGCCCTCCTCCACCACATGCCCGCGGTCGAGCACGACCAGGCGGTCGGCGCGCTGCAGGGTCGAGAGGCGGTGCGCAATCGCGATGGTGGTACGGCCCTGCACCAGGTTATCGAGCGCCTTCTGGATTTCCTTTTCGGTCTCCGAGTCCACCGACGACGTGGCCTCGTCCAGGATCAGGATCGGCGGGTTGATGAGCAGCGCGCGCGCGATCGAAATGCGCTGGCGCTCGCCGCCGGACAGGCCTTGCCCGCGCTCGCCCACCATCGAGTCGTACCCCTGCGGCAGGCGCAGGATGAACTCGTGCGCGTGCGCGGCGCGCGCGGCGGCGATGATCTCTTCACGGGTCGCGTCCGGCTTGCCGTAGGCGATGTTCTCGGCGATCGTGCCGAAGAACAGGAACGGCTCCTGCAGCACCAGGCCAATGTGGCGCCGGTAGTCCGACACCGCGAACGAGCGGATGTCCTTCCCGTCCAGCAGGATCGCGCCTTCGGCCACGTCATAGAAGCGGCAGATCAGGTTCACCAGCGTCGATTTGCCGGAACCGCTGTGGCCGACCAGGCCGACCATTTCGCCGGCCTTGATGTCCAGGGAGATGCCGCGGTTGACCGCGCGCGTGCCGTAACGGAAGCCCACTTCGCGCAGCTCGATATGGCCCTGCACCTTGTCCAGCTTGACCGGGTTGGCGGGGTCGGGCACGCTCGACACATGGTCGAGGATGTCGAAGATGCGCTTGGCCGCCGACGCCGATTTCTGCGTCACCGACACGATGCGGCTCATGGAATCGAGGCGCACGTAGAATCGCCCGGAATACGCAATGAAGGCCGACAGCGTACCGACCGTGATCTCGCCTTGCGACACCTGCCAGATGCCGAAGCACCAGATGATGAGCAGGCCCAGTTCGGTCAGCAGCGACACGGTCGGCGAGAACAGCGACCACACCTTGTTGAGCTTGTCGTTGACGGCCAGGTTGTGCTTGTTCGCTTCCTTGAAGCGCATCGCCTCGCGCTTCTCCTGCGCGAAGGCCTTCACCACGCGGATGCCGGGAATGGTATCGGCCAGCACGTTGGTCACTTCGCCCCACACGCGGTCGATCTTCTCGAAGCCGGTGCGCAGCTTGTCGCGCACCACGTGGATCATCCACGCGATGAACGGCAGCGGCACCAGCGTGATCAGGGCCAGCTTCGCGTTAATCGAAAACAGGATCACGCCCGTCATGATGATCATGAGGACGTCGGACAGGAAGTCGAGCAGGTGCAGCGACAGGAACACGCAGATGCGGTCGGAGCCGCTGCCGATGCGGCTCATCAGGTCGCCGGTACGCTTCCCGCCAAAGAATTCAAGCGACAGGCGCAGCAGGTGTTCGTAGGTGGCGGTGCGCATGTCCGCGCCCATGCGTTCGGAGACCAGCGCCAGTACATAGGTCTTGCCCCAGCCGAGCGCCCACGCCAGCATGGCCGAGGCGAACAGGCCGCCCATGTACAGGTAGACCAGCGAATTGTCGATCTTCTGGCCGTTCTGGTACGGGATCAGCACCTTGTCCATCAGCGGCATGGTCAGGTACGGCGGGATCATGTGCGCGCCGGTCGAGGCCAGCATCAGCAAAAAGCCGATCGCCAGCTGCCCCTGGTAGGGCTGCGCGAAGCGCCACAGCCGCAGCAGGGTCCAGGTGGACGGCGGCGTGTGCAGCACCTTGGTGCAGATCGGGCATTCGTCCTCGTCCGGGTCGAGCGGCGCCTTGCAGGTCGGGCAGATGTGTTGTTCTGGCGGCAGCACCGGCACGCCCGTCACCACGCTCTCGGCCTGGTCGCGGAACTGGTCCGCCACGCGGATCGCCTGCAGGTTCTGGCCGAGCGTGAAGCGCCATGCGGCCAGCAACGCGTTTTCGTCGACCAGCTCCAGGTGGCCGATGCCGGCGTGGTCGTAGTGACGCAGCTGCAGGCCCTTGCGGTAGGGCCAGTCGCGCCACTCGGTTTCACCGGGCGAACGGGCCATCAGGCGGTGCTGCGTGACGACCAGCAGCCCTTTTGTGAAATGGAGGCGGGCATCGAGGTCAACCTCAACGCTACTTAAAACGTTTTCCCCCGGAGCAAGTCTCTTTCCGACGTCGGCCTGCCAGTGATCCGGCAGGGAGCTGGCAGCTGCAGCCAGTGACGAAGAGGGAACTAGTTGTTGAGTTGTCATTATCGATGCTGCCCGTTTGTCAGGCACTAGATTTGTACGAATGAAAGCCAAAACGGCGACACGCTCAGCAGATCCGAAAAACGTTGTCTGCAGCATGCGCGATACGGGCGCCGGAGCAATCTACGGTATTCTATCGGAGGGAACGAGACTGGCAGAAATTGGTGCGGCACGGTAAGCTCTCGTGCCGGCGAGTATATACAACAAAGAACGCAACGGAAAGTCGGTACCCGGTGGGGTAGCGGACAGGCAGGCAAACATAGGCAAAGCCGGGTGGCGCGAAGCGCAGCCGCCCGCGAAGACATTTTTACATGACAAAGAAGAAAGACATCAAGATTCTCCGTGTGACCCACCTGCGCGGCCCGAACATCTGGACTTACCGCCCTGTCATCGAAGCCTGGCTCGACATCGGCGAACTGGAAGACTTCCCTTCGAACACCCTCCCCGGCCTGAATGAACGCTTGACCACCTGGCTGCCCGGGCTCATCGAGCACCGTTGTGGCGTAGGCACGCGTGGCGGCTTCCTGGAGCGGCTGCAGGAAGGCACCTGGGCCGGCCACATCCTCGAGCACATCGTCCTCGAGCTGCAGAACATGGCCGGCATGAAAACCGGGTTCGGCAAGACCCGCTCGGTGGGCGAGCCCGGTATTTATAAGATGGCCTTCCGCACGCGCGAGGAAGGCGTGGGCCGCGCGGCGCTGGAAGCGGGGCGCGAGCTGCTGCTGGCCGCGATCAACGACGAGCCGTTCGACATGAAGGGCACCGTCGAGCGCCTGACCGACCTGGTGGACCGCCGCTGCCTGGGCCCGTCCACCGGCCATATCGTCGATGCCGCCATCGACCGCAAGATCCCGTACATCCGCCTCACCGATGGCAACCTGGTGCAACTTGGCCATGGCGCGGCGCAGCGCCGCATCTGGACCGCCGAGACCGACCGCACTGGCGCCATCGCCGAGGGCATTGCCAGCGACAAGGACCTGACCAAGAGCCTCTTGGCCTCGTGCGGCGTGCCGGTGCCGGAAGGCGCGGTGGTGAAAAGCGCCGACGAGGCGTGGGAAGAAGCGCAGGACATCGGCCTGCCGGTCGCGGTCAAGCCGATCGACGGCAACCACGGGCGCGGCGTGTCGCTGAACCTGATGACCCGGGCCGACGTTGCGGCGGCCTACGAGATCGCATCGAAAGAAGGCGACAGCCGCTCGGTGCTGGTGGAACGCTACATTCCGGGCAACGAGCACCGCCTGCTGGTCGTTGGCTCGCAAGTGGTGGCGGCGGCGCGCGGCGAATCGCTGTTCGTCACGGGCGACGGCAAGTCGAACATCATCGCGCTGTGCGACAGCCAGATCAACACCGACCCGCGCCGCGGACCGACCGAGGAATTCCCGCTCAACCCGGTGGTGCCGCACGAGAGCGAAGAGATCATGCTGGACCTGAAGCGCCAGGGCTTGAGCCCGGAATCGGTGCCGCAGGACGGCCAGAAGGTGCTGATCCAGTTGAACGGCAACGTGGCGGACGACGTCACCGACATCGTGCACCCGGAGGTGGCCTACGCCGCCGCGCTGGCCGC
Source organism: Massilia agilis (assembly GCF_024756255.1). Taxonomy (GTDB): domain Bacteria; phylum Pseudomonadota; class Gammaproteobacteria; order Burkholderiales; family Burkholderiaceae_D; genus Telluria; species Telluria agilis. The sequence goes on from NZ_JANUHB010000001.1 coordinate 1,103,589, forward strand.
GCGCATCGTCGGCCTGGACATCGCCGGCATCGACATGGTGTGCGAAGACATCTCGCGACCGCTGCAAGAGCAGCGCGGCGCGATCATCGAAGTCAATTCGAGCCCGGGCCTGCTGGCCCACATCAAGCCCGCGAGCGGCACGCCGCGCAACGTCGGCGAGGCGATCATCGCGCACCTGTTCGCCGAGGGCGAGACCGGCCGCATCCCGGTGGTGGGCGTGACCGGCACGCTGGGCACGAGCCTGATCTCGCGCGTGGTCGGCTGCCTGGTGCACTTGACCGGCAAGCACGTGGGCGTGGCCAACGGCGAAGGCCTGTACCTCGACCAGCGCGAAGTCACCGCCGGCGACAGCATGGGCTTCGACGCCGGCCAGCGCCTGCTGATCAACCGCACCGTGCAGGCCGCGGTGTTCGAGTCGAACGCCGCCACCATCCTGGCCGAGGGCCTGCCCTACGACAGATGCACGGTGGGCGTGGTCACCGACATGCAGAGCGAAGACCTGTCCGAGCTTTACATCAGCGACCAGGCGGCGCTCGCCAACGTGGTGCGCAGCCAGGTCGACGTGATCCTGCCCGAGGGCGCCGCGGTGCTCAACGCCGCCGACCCGGCGGTGGTGGAACTGGCCGAACTGTGCGACGGCCGCGTGATCTTCTACGCGCTCGACGAGCACAACGAGGTGACGGCGCGCCACCGCGCCAGCGGCGAGCGCATCGCGTTCGTGCGCGACGGCCGCATGATGCTGGCCGAAGGCGCGCAAGAGACGCCGCTGCTGGAGCTGGCCAAGATCAAGCCGGTCACCGCCAAGTACCCGGAAAGCCTGCTGGCAGCGGCTGCCGCGGCCTGGGCGCTGGAGGTGCCGTCCGACCTGATCTGCGCCGGGCTGCGCACGTTCGACGCCACCCCGAAAAAGACCAACTGACAAAAAATACGAAGCGGCCCGCACAGCAGGGCCGCCGCTGCCGCGTCGTCGCCAAAAGGCGCGCGGACCACACAAAGGATTGAAGGTTTATGGAAGTATCACGCGTACGGGCCCTGCGGGGTCCTAACCTCTGGAGCCACCATACCTCGGTGGAAGCCATCGTCAAGTGCACGCCCGACGAGGAGTCCATCGCCGCCCTGCCCGGCTTCGAGACCCGCCTGCGCACGCGCTTCCCCCACGTCAGCCAGCTCGCGCCGACCGGCCATGACAAGACGGTGCCGATGGCGCAGGTGCTGGAACTGGCCGCGCTCGACCTGCAGGCGCAGGCCGGCTGCCCGGTCACCTTCAGCCGCACCACCGCGACCATCGAGCCGGGCGTGTACCAGGTGGTGGTCGAATACACCGAAGAGGAAGTCGGCCGCCTGGCGCTGGACCTTGCGCAGAAGCTGTGCGAAGCGGCGCGCGACGACACCCCGTTCGACCTGGAAGCGGCGCTGGCGCAGCTGCGCGAACTGGACGAGGACGTGCGCCTGGGCCCGTCCACCGGCTCGATCGTGCACGCCGCCGTAGCGCGCGGCATTCCGTACCGCCGCCTGACCGAAGGCAGCCTGGTGATGTTCGGCTGGGGCAGCCGCCAGCGCCGCATCCAGGCTGCCGAAATGGACTGCACCGGCGCGATCGCGGAATCGATCGCACAGGACAAGGAACTGACCAAGAAGCTGCTGCATGCGGCCGGCGTGCCGGTGCCGCTGGGCCGCACCGTGAGCGACCCGGACGACGCCTGGGCCGCCGCGCTGGAGATCGGCCTGCCGGTGGTGATCAAGCCGAAGGACGGCAACCAGGGCAAGGGCGTGACGGTCAACGTGACCACGCGCGAGCAGCTCACCGCCGGTTTTCACACCGCGAGCGAGTTCCGCGACGAGATCATGGTCGAGCGCTACCTGCCGGGCCACGACTTCCGCCTGCTGGTGGTGGGCGACAAGCTGGTGGCGGCCGCGCGGCGCGACCCGCCCTCGGTGGTGGGCGACGGCGTGCACACCGTGCGCGAACTGGTCGAGATCGTCAACAAGGACCCGCGCCGCGGCAGCGGCCATGCAACCTCGCTGACCAAGATCCGCTTCGACGACATCGCGCTGGCCAGCCTGGCCAAGCAGGGCTACAACGCCGACTCGGTGCCGCCCAAGGGCGAGCGCGTGCGGCTGCGTAACAACGCCAACCTGTCCACCGGCGGCGCGGCCACCGACGTGACCGACGACGTGCATCCGGAAGTGGCGGCGCGCGCGATCGCCGCGGCCAACATGGTGGGCCTGGACATCTGCGGCGTGGACCTGGTCTGCGACAGCGTGCTCAAGCCCATCGAGGAGCAAGGCGGCGGCATCGTCGAGGTGAACGCCGCGCCGGGCCTGCGCATGCACATCTCGCCTTCGTTCGGCAAGGGCCGCGCGGTGGGTGAGGCGATCATCTCGACCATGTTCAAGGACGGCGACGACGGACGCATCCCGGTGGTAGCGGTGACCGGCACCAACGGCAAGACCACCACCGTGCGCCTGATCGCGCACCTGCTCAGCGCTTCGGGCCTGCGCACCGGCATGACCAACACCGACGGCGTGTACATTGAAGGCCGCCGCATCGACAGCGGCGACTGCAGCGGCCCGCGCAGCGCGCGCAACGTGCTGCTGCACCCGGACGTGGACGCGGCCGTGTTCGAGACCGCGCGCGGCGGCATGCTGCGCGAAGGCCTGGCCTTCGACCGCTGCCAGGTGGCGGTGGTGACCAACATCGGCGCGGGCGACCACCTGGGCCTGAACTACATCACCACGCTGGAAGACCTGAAGGTGCTCAAGCGCGTGATCGTGATGAACGTGGCGCCGGGCGGCATGGCCGTGCTCAACGCGGCCGACCCGATGGTGGCCAGCATGGCCGAGAAGACCAAGGGCGACGTCACCTTCTTTGCGCTGGACGGCACGCACCCGCCGCTGTCGATGCACCGCGCCAAAGGCAAGCGCGTGGTGTTCGTCGAGGACGGCATGCTGGTCGCGGCGCAAGGCAAGTTCGAGCAGCGCCTGGCGCTTGCCGACGTGCCGCTCACCCGTGGCGGCGTGATCGGCTTCCAGGTCGAGAACGTGATGGCCGCAGTGGCCGCCGCCTGGGCGGTGAACGTGCCGTGGGACGCGATCCGCATCGGCCTTGCGACCTTCAAGGGCGAGAGCAACAACGCGCCGGGGCGCTTCAACGTGTTCGACTATCGCGGCGCGACCGTGATCGCCGACTACGGCCACAACCCGGACGCGATGCAGGCGCTGGTCAACGCGGTCGAGGCCATGCCGGCCAAGCGCCGCCTGGTCCTGATCAGCGGCGCAGGCGACCGCCGCGACGAGGACATCCGCGACCAGACCCGCATCCTGGGCGGCGCGTTCGACGACGTGCTGCTGTACCAGGACCAGTGCCAGCGCGGCCGCGCCGACGGCGAGGTGATCGCGCTGCTGCGCGAGGGCCTGGCCGGCGCCACCCGCACCAGCCATGTCGAGGAAATCAACGGCGAGTTCGTCGCGATCGACCGCGCGCTCTCGCGCTTGGGCGAGAGCGATCTGGCGCTGATCCTGATCGACCAGGTGGACGAAGCGCTGGCGCACATCGCCAAGCGCGTGGCCGAAGGCTGACCAGCAAGAGAGCCCGCCAATTTGCCAACGTCGTCCCCGCGCAGGCGGGGACCCATGCGTCGCGTGACAGTATGCGGCGCATGGGTTCCCGCCTGCGCGGGAACGACGGCCATGCAGACAGGCAGAGGCCCGCTCGCGCGGGCCCCTGCCTCCCCCGATGCCAGCCGGCGCTGCCGCCGGCCGAACAACGTCCCTTCAAACCTGCCGGCGCCGGCGCAGCGCGCCCATGCCGATCAGGCCAAGTCCCACGATCGCCACCGTTCCCGGCTCCGGCACCTCGGCCGCAGTACCGATGGTGATGTCGAGCGACGCGCCAAAGTACTGGAGCGGATCGCCCCTGCGCGTGTCCTGCACAAACAGCGTCCAGGTGCCGAACATGTCCAGACCGTCGAAGACGGAAAGCGGCTGAACCGGCGCATACGAACCCGCCCGCATCTTGCCGCCCGCGGTCGTTACGGCCTCGTCATCGAAGGTCAGCTGGATGCGGCCCAGGCCCGGCGTGTTACCGTTGCTGAAGGTGCCCTGCTGGACCAGGCTGACCGGCTGCCCGTTCGGGCCCGTGAGCGAAAACACGATCTCGCTGTCGAACGCGTTGCCCCTGCCGATGCAGCGGTTGTTCGCATCCAGCAGCGGCCCGTCGGCGCCGTTGTTGTCGCATTTGGCAAAATCGATCGTCAGGTTCAGGTCCTGGATCGTCCCGTGCGTGGTCACCGAGAGCGTACGGGTGCCCGAGCTGCCGTCGAAAATCCCGCCAACCGAATTGGTCGACACCACGGTCGCCTGGGCCTGAGCCCCCGCTGCCACCAGCACACCGGCCACCACTGTATTGAGTACCTTGGTTTTCATTGTTGTCCTTTTTTTCTGGGTTTTGCGCTGTTGGGTTAAGCGCTTAACACTTAGCAGGATCCGTGCCAAAAAAGTGAAACCCAGCAATATCAACCACTTAGATAAATGGTCGCGGCGTTCCGGCCACCGCGTGTAAAAAAATTCGACAACGAAAACCTGCAACCGCCAGGCCGCGCCCTCTGGCGAGCAGGACCGATCGCGGTAAAATGGCGCCCTTGGCTTGCAACCTGCTCTGCCGTACCCACACAACGAGAAATGACCACTGTCCCGAACGAGATCAACGCCGCCGCGGCAAAGAGCAGCGCGACGGAAAAGCACACGCCGATGATGCAGCAGTACCTGCGCATCAAGGGCGACTACCCGACCATGCTGGTCTTCTACCGCATGGGCGACTTCTACGAGCTGTTCTTTGACGACGCCGAGAAGGCGGCGCGCATCCTCGGCATCACGCTGACTGCACGCGGTTCGTCGAACGGGGTGCCGATCAAGATGGCCGGCGTGCCCTTCCACTCGCTCGACCCCTACCTGGCCAAGCTGGTGCGCATGGGCGAGTCGTGCGCGATCTGCGAGCAGATCGGCGACCCGGCCACCAGCAAGGGTCCGGTTGAGCGCAAGGTGGTGCGGGTGGTTACGCCGGGCACCCTGACCGATGCCGACCTGCTGCCCGAAAAGGCGGAGCGCCCGCTGCTGGCCGTGTGCACGCTCACCCAGCGCAAGGTATCCACCTGCGGCCTGGCCTGGCTGTCGCTGGCCTCGGGCGCGCTCAAGCTGATGGAATTCTCGGGCGACGCGCGCACCGTCGGCGCGCGCCTGGCGCAGGAGCTCGAGCGCATTGCGCCGGCCGAGGTGCTGCGCGCGGACGATGGCGGCGACCTGTTCGAAGACAGCCCGATCGGGCACACCCAGCACGTGCCGGAGTGGCACTTCGACGTGGTCAAGGGTCACAAGGCGCTACTCGACCAGCTGGCGGTGGCCACCCTGTCGGGCTATGGCGCCGACGGCCTGGGTGCGGCATTCGGCGCGGCCGGCGCGCTGCTGCGCTATGCCCAATCGACGCAAGGCCGCGGGCTGCAGCACGTGAAGAGCCTGGCCGTCGAAAGCGAGAACGAATTCATCGGGCTGGACGCGGCCACCCGCCGCAACCTGGAGCTGACCGAAACGATTCGCGGGCAGGAGTCGCCCACGCTGTTTTCGCTGCTGGACCACTGCCGCACCGCGATGGGCTCGCGCCTGCTGCGCCACTGGCTGCACCATGCAAGGCGCGACCAGGCGGTGGCACGCGCGCGCCACCAGGCGCTGCAGGCGCTGATCGAGCGCGACGCGGCGGGCAGCCTTTTGGCCACGCTGTCGCAGGTGCCGGATATCGAGCGCATCACCACCCGCGTGGCGCTGCTGTCGGCGCGCCCGCGCGACCTGGCCAGCCTGCGCGACGGCCTCACGCAGCTGCCGGCGCTGCGCGCACAAGTGGCGCAGTGCTTCATCCCGGGCGACACCTGCCTGCTGCACGAGATCCACGCGGCGCTGGCCACGCCGGACGCCTGCCTGGACCTGCTCGCGCGCGCCATCGCCGAGGAACCGGCAGCCATGGTGCGCGACGGCGGCGTGTTCGCGCGCGGCTTTGACGCCGAACTGGACGAGCTGCGCGCGCTGTCCGAGAACGCCGGCCAGTTCCTGGTGGACCTGGAGACGCGCGAGCGCGCCCGCACCGGGATCGCCAACCTGCGCGTCGAGTACAACAAGGTGCACGGCTTTTACATCGAGGTCACCAACGGCCAGGCCGACAAGGTGCCCGAGGACTACCGCCGCCGCCAAACGCTCAAGAACGCCGAGCGCTACATCACGCCCGAACTGAAGGCGTTCGAGGACAAGGCCCTGTCGGCGCAGGACAAGGCGCTGGCACGCGAAAAGCTGCTGTACGACCAGCTGCTGGCCGACCTGGCTCCGTTCATCGGCCAGCTGCAGTCGATCGCGCGCGGCCTGGCGCAAATCGACACGCTGGCCGCGCTGGCCACACACGCCGTTCGCAGCAACTGGTGCGCGCCGCAGCTGGTGGACGAGCCGTGCCTGGACATCGTCGAAGGCCGCCACCCGGTTGTCGAGAACCAGATCGAGCGCTTCATCGCCAACTCGTGCCGGCTGTCGGACGACAAGCGGCTCTTGCTCATCACCGGCCCCAACATGGGCGGTAAATCGACCTTCATGCGCCAGGTTGCGCTGATCACGCTGCTGGCCTACGTGGGCAGCTACGTTCCGGCCGCCAGCGCCACGATCGGCCCGATCGACCGTATCTTCACGCGCATCGGCGCCTCCGACGACCTGGCCAACGGCCGCTCGACCTTCATGGTGGAGATGACCGAATCGGCCGCGATCCTCAACGGCGCCACCGACCGCTCGCTGGTGCTGATGGATGAAGTGGGGCGCGGCACCTCGACCTTCGACGGCCTGGCGCTGGCGTGGGCGATCGCGCGCCATTTGATCGAGACGAGCCGCAGCTTCACGCTGTTTGCGACCCACTACTTCGAGCTGACCCAGCTGCCGGAGGCCCACCCGAGCGCGGTCAACGTGCACCTGTCGGCGGTCGAGCACAAGGACAGCATCGTGTTCCTGCACGCGGTGCAGGACGGGCCCGCCTCGCAGAGCTACGGCCTGCAGGTGGCGCAGCTGGCGGGCGTGCCGCCGGGCGTGATCCGCGCCGCGCGCCGCCACCTGGCGCGGCTGGAGGCCCAGGCAGTGGATGGCGCCTCGCAGATGGACCTGTTTGCCCCGCCGCCGTGCGTGGAGCCGGAGGACGAGCCGGTGGCAGCGCTACCGGCCGCCGACGCCGTGCGCGCGGCGCTGGACGCGATCGATCCCGACGCGCTGACCCCACGCGAGGCGCTCGAGCGGCTCTACGAACTGAAACGCCTGGCCGCCTGATGCAACTGCTGTCCCGGTCCCTGCTGCTGTCCTGCGCGCTTCTGGCGCTGTCCGCCAGCGCCGCGCCCAAGCGTGAGGACGGGCAGCGCTTCGCCGTGATCGGGCACAGCTTCATCTCCGGCGGCGAAGAACACCTGAAGGCGGCGATCGCGGAAACCAGCGAGAAGTCGCTGGCGTTCGTGGTAGTGGCCGGGATCAAGGGCGTGCAGGAAGGCTGCGTGGACAAGCTGTACCAGCAGCGGCGCGAGCTCATCGACAACGCGCGGCGGCCGATGGTGGTGCTGCCTGCGGCCAGCGACTGGACCGAGTGCAAGAACTCGGCCGGCCGCTCGAACGCGATCGAGCGCCTGGCGCGGCTGCGCGAGCTGTTCTTCGCCGAGTCGCAGTCGCTGGGCGAAAAGAAGATCGCGCTCACGCGCCAGTCGATGAGCCCGCGCTTTCGCAGCTATGCCGAGAACGCGCACTGGGAAGTGGGCAAGGTGCTGTACGCGACGATCAACCTCCCCTCCAACAACAACCACTATGTGCCGGCGGCGGGCCGCAACAGCGAGTACGAGGACAGGCTGGTGGCCAACCGGTTCTGGCTCAATCGCCTGTTTGCGATTGCTAAAAGCGACAAGGTCGAGGCGATCGTGCTGTTCTCGGAAGGCGACCTGAAGCCGTTCTCGGAGCCGACCGGGCTGCGCGCGCTGCTGCGGCGCGCGCCGGCAGGACATGACGGCTTCGCCGAGCCGCGCCGGCAGGTGCTGGCGCTGGCGCAGAAATTCGCGGGCAAGGTGCTGCTGGTCGATGGCGCAGGGCTGCCGAAAGGCGCGAAGCCCGGCATCGAGTGGCGCGGGAATGTGGGGCACCTGTCGGTGGGGCCCGGTGCGCTGGAGGTGCGCGTGAAGACCGATGGGGAGCCGAAGTTCACCGTCAAGGACGCGGCGGACTAGTCGGCCATCGTAGGGTGGGCGGGTCTCCCGCCCACGCGTTCAACGGGCGTTGGCAAGCCGTGCGGCGTGTCACGCTTGGGTTGAACGCGTGGGCAGACAAGCTGCCCACCCTACAACATCCGGGTTGCTTATTGCAGAGGGTGGCTGCGGAAGTGGTCGCCCGGCTCGCTGTCGTCGAGCTCCTGGTGGCCGTGCTCTTCGTGGTGGCCATGCGCGCCGTGCACGTGCTCGTGCGCGATCTCTTCCGCCGTTGCCGCACGCACGTCGATCACCGACAGCTCAAAGCGCAGCGCCATGCCGGCCAGCGGGTGGTTCCCGTCCAGCACCACCTTGTCTTCCGCGATTTCCGTCACCGTGAAGATGGTCGGCTCGTCGTCCGGGTCGCCGCCCTCGGCCATGCCTTCGAACTGCATGCCCACTTCGATCGGCCCGGGCAGGCGGTCCTTCGGCTCGACCTTGATCAGGGCCGGGTCGTAGTCGCCGAACGCGTCTTCGGGCTCGATCTGGATGACCGACGAATACCCGACATCCTTGCCGTCCAGCTCTTCCTCGATCTTGGGCAGCGTGTTCTCGTACCCGCCGTGCAGGTACACCATCGGCTGGGTGCCTTCTTCGATCAGGTTGTTCTGGGCGTCCGACAGGCGGTAGTTGACCGTCACGACCGTGTTCTTGGCAATCTTCATCGCACATCCTTTCGTTGTAAGGAGCGGATTATACCCCCAGCCCCGCTTTGCCCCTGTCCGGCGAAGGTTATAATGAATCCATGCAAAAATTACAGCTCCTCGGCAACCTGACGCCCGCCCAGTTCCTGCGCGATTACTGGCAAAAGAAACCCCTGCTGATCAAGCAGGCCATCCCCAATTTCAAACCGCTGCTCAAGTTCGAAAAACTGGCCGAACTGGCGCGCCAGAACCACGTCGAGTCGCGCCTGCTCACGCACGCGAACGGCGATTGGAATTTGCAGCACGGCCCGCTGGCCGAACTGCCGCCACGCGAGCAGCGCGAATGGACCATGCTGGTGCAGGGCGTGAACCTGTACGACGCGCGCGTGGACGCGCTGCTGCGCCAGTTCCGCTTCGTGCCGCAAACGCGGCTGGACGACCTGATGATCAGCTTTGCCACCGATGGCGGCGGCGTCGGCCCCCACTACGATTCGTACGACGTGTTCCTGCTGCAGGCGCACGGCAAGCGCCGCTGGCGCATCAGCAAGGGGGGCGACCAGACCCTCGTCGACGGCCTGCCGGTCAAGATCCTCGCCAACTTCGAGCCGGACGAAGAGTACGTGCTCGAGCCGGGCGACATGCTGTACCTGCCGCCGCTCTACAACCACGACGGCATCGCCGAGGGCGAGTGCATGACCTACTCGGTGGGCTTCAGGGTGCCGAACTTCCAGGAGCTGGGCGAGAACTTCCTGCAGTTCATGGCCGACTCGATCGACCTGCCGGGGCTGTACACCGACCCCGCGCTCAAGCCTGCCACCAAGCCGGCCGAGATCCCGGCCGACATGCTGGCCACCGTCACCGAGGAACTGAACAAGGTGCGCTGGGACGAAGAGGATGTGGCCATCTTCCTCGGCGAGTACATGTCCGAGCCGAAGCACAACGTGTTCTTCACGCCGCCGGCCAAGCCGCTGGCAATCGGCCGCTTCCTCGAATCGGCCGAAAAGCGCGGCGTGAAGCTGTCGCTCAAGACCCAGATGCTCTACCGCGGCAAGCACGTGTTCATCAACGGCGAGTCGTTCCAGGCCGGGCGCGCCGACAAGCCGGCACTGGCCCTCTTGGCCGACGAGCGCGCGCTCGATGGCGCCGCGATCGCCAGCGCCACCGAGGACGTGCGCGACGCGCTGTACACCTGGTACCACGACGGCTGGCTTGAACTTGCCTGATACGGGAGAGACGCGATGACCGAACCGCAGCTGTTGCCAGTGACCACCCACGCCGAGTTCGATGCGCGCTTTCGCGATTGCCTCGCGCGCTCGCACGTGACGCTGCAGCTGTTCGATCCGGACTTCGCGGTCTTCCCGCTGGGCGACAGCGGCGTGGATGCGGCGCTGCGCGCTTTCCTGCACGGCAGCGGCACGCTGCAGCTGGCGGCCCACTCCACGGCCCACATCGAGCGCCATTACCCGCGCTTTTTGCGCCTGCTCCGCGATTATTCGCACCGCGTCGAGTGCCGCGTCACCAACAGCGTGCTGCGCCAGCTCACGGACTCGTTCTGCATCGCCGACGGCATCCATGTGCTCAGGCGCTTCCACAGCGACCATATCCGTGGCCAGGCCGCGTTCGACGCGCCCGGCGCTGCCGAGATTCCCAAGCAGCGCTTTGCCGCCATCTGGGCCGAATCTTATGTTGCACTGCAACCAACAGCAACCGGCTTGTAATGCTTATCGTTCTACTACTGGTGATGGCCCATTGTGCAACGCAGTAGCATCTTGTAACAAAATGAATGTTGCGGTGTCACAAAAACCTGCCATGTTAGCATCGTTTCCTATTGCGATTCAGTAAATTTGGCTATAACATATCCTGTTAGGAACGTTTCGTTGTCTGTCGGGCACTATTTAGCGTTTTGAAAGCTGACGAGAATTCCTGACGAGCGATAATTACCGGTAATTATTCATCGCACCAAGCAGTACTTACTTTTGAATTAATTAAGGAAAACCCATGAAAAAATCCCTGCTGATCGTCTCCCTGTTGGCTGTTGCTCTGGCTGCTTGCAGCAAAAAAGAAGAAGCTCCTGCTGCTCCGGCACCGGTCGTCGAGGCTGCTCCGGCTGCTGCTCCGGCCGCTGCTCCGGCTGACGCTGCTGCTCCGGCTGCTGCTGCAGCTTCGGACGCTGCTGCTGCCGCTTCGGCTGCTGCTTCGGCCGCTTCGGAAGCCGCTTCGGCTGCCGCTGCCGCTCCGGCTGCTTCGAAGTAATCAGCTTTTCCTGATTAAGAAACCGGCCTTCGGGCCGGTTTTTTTTCGCCTGTACGCCGGGCGCCGCGTAAGATTGGCACTTGGCTGGCATGCCTTGAAGAGGTAGCAGATGAATAAATCGATGGTGGTATTATTGCTGCTCGCCGCAGCCCCCGTTTTCGCCCAGCAGGCCACGCCTGAGCGCCAGGCCGAGGTGGCGCGGCGCGGAGCCCAGGTGATGCCGTTCGAGCTCACTGCGACCACCCACGTGTTCACGACGACGTCGGACGGCGGCGTGCAGCGGGTGGTGGCAAAGGATCCGTCAGACGCGCGCCAAACGGGCCTGGTACGCGCTCACCTGCGCGAGATTGCGCGGCAGTTCAAAGACGGCGATTTCTCGGCGCCTGCGCGCATCCATGGCGATGCGATGCCGGGGCTGGCGCGGCTGAAGGCAGCGGCGCCGGGGCAGGTGCAGGTCGCGTACCGCGAGGTCGATGGCGGGGCCGAACTGGTGTACCGCAGCGACGATCCGCAGCTGGTGGCGGCACTGCACGAATGGTTCGGGGCGCAGCTGGCCGACCATGGCAAGGATGCGATGGCAGGACACCACCATCATTGAACGGCTCGCCGCCTCCGTTGGATCAACCTTTAACCTTGGCACGTCGTCCCCGCGCAGGCGGGGACGACGGTTCCAAATGCGCGAGTGGACGCAGACGTCGCCAAATAAAAAACCGGCCATGCAGGCCGGTTTTTTTTCAACGAGCAATTTATTTCAACTCGTCGTTCAGGAGCTTCAGGATCTTCGCGCCGGTCGGCGTGGTGACGGGCTTGCCCTCGTTGGTCAGCACGGTCACGTCGCTGCTGGCGCCGCCCTGCGCGCCCTTGACCAGCACGCGGTAGCGCTGCGCTTCCTTGGCCTTGTCGTCGTTGCCGAAGCTGAGCAGCTTGGAGAAGAAGCCCTGCTTGTCCGCGCCTTCCGGATCGACGTAGCGCACGAAGTAGATGCCCTGCACGCGGTCGCGGTCCTCGACGGTGAAGCCCAGGCGGTCCAGCGCCAGGCCCACGCGGCGCCATGCGCGGTCAAAGCCTTCGTCCACTTCCACATGGTCCACCAGCAGCTTGGCGTGCTGCGGCGCCGGCGCGGCGCTGTTGACCACCGCTTCGGCCGCCTTCACATTGCTGCTGCCGGTCAGGCGCGCCATCAGGCGGGCCAGGAACATGACTTCGAGCTGCGGGTCGTTGGCGCGGGTGGTCCAGGCGGTGCCGCCCTCTTTCTGCACCACTTCCTCGGCGCCGCGGTGGCTCAGGTAGATCTCGGTCGAGCCGTCCGGCAGGCGCTCCAGGCGGGTGCGGAACTTGTCGCGCTCGCCGGTGGAATAGGCCGAGTCGAAGACCTTGCCGATCGCGTTGCGGATGAAGTCCTGCGGGATCTTCGAGCGGTTCTCGGCCCAGTTGGTTTCCATGATGCCGGCCGCCGGATTTTCGGTTTCGACGGTGAAGCCCGAATCGGCCCAGAAGTCCTTCAGCTGCGGCCACAGCTGCTCGGGGCTGGCCTTGACCACCAGCCAGCGCTGGTTGCCGGCGCGCTCGACGCGCACCTTGTCGGTCGAGACCGGGCTGATCTGCTCGGCGGCAGCGGCCACGGTGGCCGGGCCGGCCTGCTGCAGGCCCGAGGCGGTGGCCACGCCACGGCCGTCAGGGATGGCGTAACGATTGTCCTTCTGCAGCTGGGTCAGGTCCGGCGGCACGTCCAGCGGAGCGGCTTTCTTGGCGGCCTTGTAGTCCACCTTGTCCGACTCGAACACGGTGGTGCAGGCAGCCAGGCTGAGCGCGAGCACGGACAGCGTCAGCGCACGCACGGCAGGTTGGGAGGCCAGGGGCTTGTTCTTTGCAATAGTCATATCGTTACTGGGTTGGGGCCCGTGCGGGCTCAGGACTTCAGGGAGATGCCAGCTTCGCGCAGGGCGCCGCGCACCACGTCGTGGAACTGGGCCGACAGCGGCGCGAGCGGCAGGCGAATGCCAGACGGCATCATACCCATTTCCGCCAGCGCCCACTTGACCGGCACCGGGTTCGGCTCGACGAACAGCTTGTTGTTCAGGCCGAGCAGGCGGTTGTTGAGCTCGATGGCGCGCGGGATGTCGCGCGACATCGCCGCCACGCACATCTCGTGCATCAGGCGCGGGGCAACGTTGGCGGTGACCGAGATGTTGCCCGAGGCGCCGCAGAACATCAGCGCCATGGCGGTGGCGTCGTCGCCCGAATAGACGGCGAAGTTGCTTGGCACGGCCTTGAGCAGTTCCAGGCCGCGGCCGATGTTGCCGGTTGCGTCCTTGATGCCGATGATGTTGTCCACCGGCGCCAGGCGCAGGATGGTGTCGTTGCTCATGTCGGCCACGGTGCGGCCCGGCACGTTGTACAGGATCACCGGCAGGTCCACCGCTTCGGCGATGGCCTTGAAGTGGCGGTACATGCCTTCCTGGGTCGGACGGTTATAGTACGGAACCACCTGCAGCGAAGCGTCGGCGCCGACTTCCTTGGCGTGGCGGGTGAGCGCGATCGCTTCGGCAGTCGAGTTGCCGCCGGTGCCGGCGATCACGGGGATGCGCCCTGCGGTGTGTTCCACTGCCAGCTTGACCAGCTCGCAGTGTTCTTCTGGGGAGACGGTGGCCGATTCGCCGGTAGTGCCGACGATCACCATCGCATCGGTGCCTTCCGCAACATGCCAGTCGATCAGCTTGCGCAGGCCGTCCTTGTCGAGACTGCCGTCTTCGAACATCGGAGTGACGATGGCTACTATGCTGCCCTTAATCATATTCAAGACCGTGCCGGTAAATAAAAATTGGATTGTAGCGGATAGCCTGCCGTTATGGTTGCTTCTGCCGAGATAAATGGTCGAGTTTTGCGTCGCTCCATGCATATGCCGGGCCCGCCGCGCACAGGCGCTGCACGCGCGCCGGCGTGGGCTCGTCCGTGACGCCGTCTTCAAACGCGATCACGCGCAAGCCCCCTTCCCTTGCCTGTTCGAGCAGCTCGCCCGCGCCCAGCAGGAACAGCGGGTTCGACGGCTTGCCGAACACCTCGTTGCCCACGGCGAAGGTTTCGTACACGAGCACGCCGCCCGGGGCGAGCGACTTCATCAGCGCCGGCATCAACGGCCGGTGCAGGTAGTTGGTGACGACGATGCCGGCAAAGCGGCCGGCCTCGAACGGCCAGGGGGCGCCTTCGGCCTCGAGGTCGTATTCCATGGTCCGGATGCCGGGGCCGCCGGCGGCTGCCAGCGCCTGTCGGTCGCGGTCCAGCGCCAGCACCGGGTGGCCGAGCGCAGCCAGCAGGCGCGCATGGCGGCCGCTGCCGCAGGCAAGGTCGAGCACTTCGCCCGACGGCACCAGCGGCGCCCAGCGGCGCACCCAGGACGAAGCCGTATCCATCAGCTGTAGTCCAGCCCCATGGCCTCGCGCACGTCGCGCATGGTTTCCTGGGCCAGCTTGCGGGCCTTCTCGCAGCCGTCGGCCACGATCGCGCGCACCAGCGACGGGTCGTCCAAGTATTGCTGCGCACGCTCGCGCATCGGTTCCTGTTCGGCCAGCACGGCATCCACCACCGGCTGCTTGCACTCCAGGCAGCCGATGCCGGCGCTGGTGCATCCCTTCATGACCCAGTCCTTCGTCTGCTCATCCGAATACACCTGGTGCAGCTGGAACACCGGGCACTTGAGCGGGTCGCCGGCATCGCTGCGGCGCACCCGCGCCGGGTCGGTAGGCATGGTGCGGATTTTCTTGGTGACCGATTCGCGGTCCTCGCGCAGCGTGATCGCGTTGCCGTAGCTCTTGGACATCTTGCGGCCATCCAGGCCCGGCAGGCGCGACGCCTCGGTCAGCTTGACCTGCGGCTCGACCAGGATGATCTTGCGGCTGCCCTCGAGGTAGCCGAACAGGCGCTCACGGTCGATGTTCGAGAGGCTGCCCGCTTCGTCCAGCATGGCCTGGGCCTGCGCCAGCGCGTCTTCCTTGCCCTCCTGCTGGAAAGCGGTGCGCAGCTCGGTGTAGAGCTTGGCGCGCTTGCTGCCCAGCTTCTTGACCGCTTCCAGCGCTTTTTCCTCGAAGCCCGGCTCCTTGCCGTACAGGTGGTTAAAGCGGCGCGCGATCTCGCGCATCATTTCGATGTGCGGGATCTGGTCCTCGCCCACCGGCACCTGGGTGGCGCGGTAGATCAGCACGTCGGCCGCCTGCAGCAGCGGGTAGCCGAGGAAGCCGTAGGTGGCCAGGTCGCGGCTGGACAGGTTTTCGATCTGGTCCTTGTAGGTCGGCACGCGCTCGAGCCAGCCCAGGGGCGTGGCCATCGACAGCAGCAGGTGCAGCTCGGCGTGCTCGGGCACCTTGGACTGGATGAAGATGGTCGACTGCGACGGGTCGATGCCGGCCGCGAGCCAGTCGATCACCATGTCCCAGGTGCTCTTCTCGATGATGGTCGGGTCGTCGTAGTGGGTGGTCAGCGCGTGCCAGTCGGCCACGAAGAACAGGCAAGGCAGCTCGGACTGCATGCGGATCCAGTTTTTCAGGGCTCCGTGGTAGTGGCCAAGGTGCATGGCGCCGGTGGGGCGCATACCGGAAACGACGCGATCGGGATACATAATGAGGTCAGGTGAGGATGAGTTGCAGGGGGCTGGCGATCAGGTTGATCAGGCCGTAACCGAGGTTCGACACGCCGGCCAGCCAGAAGTCGAGCACATGGGTCACGAGCAGCGCCATGACGATGAAAAAGCCGTACGGTTCGAGCTGCGCGAACTGGTAGCCCAGGCGCGGCGGCAGGATGCTGGTGACCACGCGGCCGCCGTCCAGCGGCGGGATCGGCACCAGGTTCAGCGCGAAGAAGATCAGGTTGATGCGAATGCCGGCGCGCGAGACTTCGAACAAGAAGCCGTCCGGGCCGCTGTAGGCCGCGACCAGCAGGCCGACGATCAGCCAGCCCAGGGCCATCAGCAGGTTCGAGCCGGGGCCGGCGATGGCGACGAAGGCCGACTGCTTGCGCGGGTTGCGCAGGTTGCCGAAATTGACAGGCACCGGCTTGGCGTAGCCGAACATGAAGCTGCCATGGCTGATGAAGTACAGCAGCAGCGGCATGAGCACCGTGCCGACCGGGTCGATGTGCTTGAACGGGTCCAGGCTCACGCGGCCGGCGACGTAGGCGGTCTTGTCCCCGAAGTAATTGGCGACGTATCCGTGGGCAGCTTCGTGCAGGGTGATCGCGAAGAGAAGAGGCAGCGCGTAGACTGCGATGGTGCGTATGAGTTCATCCATAAAGGGGGATTCTATCAGAGGCGGCGCGGCGGCAGCCCGGAAATGGGGGCGGCCACCAGCGATTGCACGTCGTCCCCGCGCAGGCGGGGACCCATGCCGAGTTCGCGGGCCCACGCCAGCTGTTCGACGCTGCGGCGTGTCTATGGGTCCCCGCCTGCGCGGGGACGACGTTCGAAGGCTAACTTACAGGCCAAAGGCGGCGGCGTCGCCCCTGCCCTGCCGCACCAGCTCGGGCGCTGGCCCGGTCAGGTCGATGACCGTGGTCGGCTCCAGCGTGCCGGCGCCGCCGTCGATCACCAGGTCGATCTGCTTGCCGAGGCGCTCCTGCACCTCGTCCGGGTCGGACAGCATGTGTTCGTCGCCGGGCAGCTGCAGCGTGGTGCCGATCACCGGCTCGCCCAGCTCTTCGAGCAGCGCCAGCAGGATGCGGTTCTCGGGCACGCGCAGGCCGATGGTCTTGCGCGACGGGTGCGACAGGCGGCGCGGCACTTCGCGCGTCGCTTCCAGGATCACCGTGTACGGCCCGGGCGTGGTGGCCTTGAGCAGGCGGTACTGCTGGTTGTCCACGCGCGCGTACTGCGCGATCTCGGACAGGTCGCGGCACAGCAGCGTCAGGTGGTGCTTCTCGTCCACGCCGCGGATCCGCCGCAGGCGCTCGACGGCAGCCTTGTCGTCGAGCCGGCACACCAGTGCGTAGGCCGAGTCGGTGGGCACGGCGACGATGCCGCCGCTGCGGATGATCTCCGCGGATTGCTTGACCAGCCGGGGCTGGGGATTGTCGGGGTGGATCTCGAAAAACTGGCTCATTCAAACCCTTGTAAATCGTAGGGTGGGCTCTTGAGCCCACGCGGTGATACGCGCCGCGTGCCCAACCGCGTGGGCACGAGTGCCCACCCTACATGTCAGCGCAGCTGCTGCAGCGCCGCGATACGCTCTTCCAGCGGCGGGTGGCTGGCAAACAGCGCGCCCCAGCCGCTGCCGCCGCCCGAGATGCCGAACGCCTGCATCGATTGCGGCAGGTCGGCCGAGTGCATCTGGCCCAGGCGGGCGAGCGCGTGCTGCATCGGCAGCGTGCTGTTCAACAGGCGTGCCGAGCCGGCGTCGGCACGGAACTCGCGGTAGCGCGAGAACCAGGCCACGATCATCGAGGCCACCAGGCCGAACACGATCTCGCACACGAACACGCTGATCATATAACCGATGCCCGGGCCGCGGCGCTCGTCATTCCCGCGCAGCAGGACCTGGTCGACGAAGAAGCCGACCACGCGCGACAGGAACACGACGAAGGTGTTGACCACCCCCTGGATGAGCGTGAGCGTGACCATGTCGCCGTTGGCGATGTGCGCCACCTCGTGGCCGAGCACGGCTTCCACTTCCTCGCGGTTCATGCCCGAGAGCAGGCCCGTGGACACGGCCACCAGCGCCGAATCCTTGAATGCGCCCGTGGCAAACGCGTTCGGTTCGCCCTCGTACACCGCCACTTCGGGCATGCCGATGCCGGCGCGCTGGGCCAGGCCCTGCACGGTGTTGACAAGCCACAGCTCGGTCGAGTTGGCGGGCTGCTCGATCACGCGCGCGCCGGTCGACCATTTGGCCATCGGTTTGCTCATGAGCAGGGAGATGATCGAACCGGTGAAACCGACCACCAGCGAGAACACCAGCAGCGCGCCCAGGTTGTTCGGCCCGACGGTACGGCCGATGCCCAGCACGTTCAGGACGATCGACAAGACCAGCACGACCGCAAGGTTGGTCGCGAGGAACAGAATGATGCGCTTCATGGATGCAGCCTCCGGGGCCAGGTTGGTATTAACAGGCCGCTAAGATACGGCTGCCACCCGGAAAATTCAAGGGCTCAGCCTTAACCGCAGCTTAAAACCAGTCGTGCCACACCGGGGTCAGGCCCGGCGGCAGCGGCGGCAGCAGCGCAAAGTCCACGCGCGCTTCGCCCGGGCCATGGAAATCGGTGCCGCGCGAGGCGAGAAAGCCGAAACGGCGGGCGACCTCGGCATAGGTTGCGTACTGGTCGGGCGAGTGACTGCCGGTCACCACTTCGATCGCGTTGCCGCCGAGCTGCCTGAACTGGTCGAACAGCGCGTCTTCCGCCACCTGGGCGAACTTGTAGCGGCCCGGGTGGGCGATGACGGGAATGCCGCCGGCGCCGCGGATCCAGCTGACCGCTTCCTCCAGCGTGGCCCAGCGGTGCGGCACGTAGCCGGGCTTGCCTTCAGACAGGTACTTGCGGAACACGTCGGCGGTGGAGTCGCAGGCGCCGATCTCGACCAGGTAGCGGGCGAAGTGGGTGCGCGACATCAGGTCGGGGTTGCCGACGTACTTGAGCGCGCCCTCATAGGCGTTGTGGATGCCGACCTTTTCCAGCTGCGCGGAAATCTCGTGGCCGCGGCGGTCGCGACCGCTGCGGGTTGCCTCCAGGCCCTTGCGCAGCGCCTCGTTGTGCTCGTCGATGTGCAGGCCGACGATGTGCACCGTCTGGCCGGCCCAGGTGATCGAGATCTCGACGCCCGAGACGAAGCGCATGCCCAGCTCGCCGGCGGCCTGGCGCGCGGCCTGGATGCCATCGACTTCGTCGTGGTCGGTCAGCGCCCACACGTCCACGCCCGCCTTGCGCGCAAAGGCGGCAACGTCGGCGGGCGCGAGCAGGCCATCGGAGACGGTGGAGTGGCAGTGCAGGTCGACGTTCATCATGCATCCATTGTACGCTGCATTGGCCGCCGCTACCTGTTGAGCTCGCTACGGCGGTGCTACAGTTGAGGCTTGAGAAAAGGACAAGAATGACGACTTATCACGGGAGCTGCCATTGCGGGGATGTGCGCTTCGAGGCGGACATCGATCTCGCCCTTGGGACCATCAAGTGCAACTGTTCCATCTGTACCAAGATGCGCTGGTGGGCAGCGGTGGTGGCGCCGGGGGCGTTTCGGTTAAGCAGCGCTGCGCAGCCGGGCGAGTACCGCTTTCTCACCCGGCGCGACGGGCATTACTTTTGCAAGAAGTGCGGGATCCATACGCATTCGACCGGGGAGTCGCCGCGGATGGGGCCGTTCGTAGCGGTGGCGGTGGCGTGCCTGGATGATGCGACGCCGGAGGAACTGATCGCGGCGCCGGTGCGCTGGCTGGATGGGCGCAACGAGATCTGGGATGCGGCGCCGCTTGAAACGCGGCATTTGTAGAACCGTCGTCCCCGCGCAGGCGGGGACCCATGCTGAGTTTGCGATCCTTGCGCGCTTCGCCAAGTGCGAGCGTTCCATGGGTCCCCGCCTGCGCGGGGACGACGGGTTGGGGTTGTGACGAACTCAGGTTGCCAGGAACTCTTCGATCATGCGCGCCAAGAGCTCCGGCTGGTCGTGGTGCAGCATGTGGCCTGCGTCCGGCATCATGCGCAGGGTGGCGTTGGCCAGGTGCGACAGGCGCCGGTCCACCTCGGCCCGCGCCTGCTCCTTCGGGCCCATCCAGCGCCACATGTTGGTGTCTTCGGCCTCCACCGACAGCACCGGGGCCGTGATCTGGCGCCAGCAGGCCAGCACCTCGTCGACGTGGTACAGCAGCGGCCCGTGTTGCTTGTGGGCCGGGTCGCCCAGGATCTGCCATTGGCCCGAGGCGTCCTGCGCCGCCCAGTGCTGCGCGAGGAAGGCGGCGCGCTCGTGCGGCAGGCGCGGGTTGGTCTTCTGCAGGCGCGCCGCGACCTCGGCCAGGCTGGCGTAGCCGCGCATCTCCGGCGGCTGGTGCAGCTGGTCGAGCCAGTCGGCAAGCCGCCCCGGCCACTGCTCCGGCGTCGTTGCCGGCAGGCCAAAGCCTTCCAGGTTGATCAGCCGGCCCACGCGCTGCGGGCGCGCGCCGGCGTAGATGCCGGCCACGTTGCCGCCCATGCTGTGCCCGAGCAGGTTGACCGCCTCGCCGGGCGCGTAGTGGTCGAGGATGAAGTCGAGGTCGGCCACGTAGTCGGCGAACCAGTAGGTGTCGGTGCCCGCGCGCTCGGTCAGGCCGAAGCCGCGCCAGTCGGGCGCAATCACGTGCCAGTCGCCCTGCAGGCTGTCGACGACGAACTGAAACGAGGCGGACATGTCCATCCAGCCGTGCAGCATGAACAGCTTGGGCGCGCCTTGGCGGCCCCAGTGGCGCACGTGGGTGGACAGGCCGCGCACGGTGATGAAATCGGAACGGGATGGCTTCATGGCAAAATAAAAAAGTACGATCGTGCGGATTATACGCCGGCGGTTGATTTCCCGCCGGTCAGCCCCATCTGGCCCCAATCGGACGGGCGGCGGACCCGAGGGCGTAAAATAGCGATATTTTTAACTCTCCTTTCGCGAGCACATCCTATGGCGATTTACCAGCTGGGCGAGCATGCCCCCGAGATCGATGCGTCGGCCTTTGTCGCCGAGTCGGCCAACCTGATCGGCAAGGTCACGGTCGAGGCGAATGCCTCGGTCTGGTTCGGTGTGACGGTGCGCGGCGACAACGAGCGCATCACGATCGGGGAAAACAGCAATATCCAGGAAGGCACGGTGATGCATACCGACATGGGCTTTCCGCTGACGGTGGGCAAGAACGTGACGGTGGGCCACCAGGCCATGCTGCACGGCTGCACCATCGGCGACGGCGCCCTGATCGGCATCCAGGCCGTGGTGCTCAACGGCGCGAAAATCGGCAAGGGCTGCCTGGTGGGCGCCGGCGCGGTGGTCACCGAAGGCAAGGAGTTCCCGGACAATTCGCTGATCCTGGGCGCGCCCGCCAAGGTGGTGCGCACGCTCACGGAAGAAGACCTGCAACGCCTGTCCAGCAATGCCGCGCACTACGTGACGCGCGGCCAGCGCTTCAAGGCGGAGCTCAAGAAAATCGGATAGACAATGACGACAGTAGACAAGGACACCCTGCAACGCTTCATCTTCGAGAACGCCGCCGTGCGCGGCGAGCTCGTGGAGATTTCCAACGCCTGGCAAGAGATCCAGGCGCGCCACAACTATCCGCCCGCGGTGCGCGCGGTGCTGGGCGAGATGGTCGCGGCCGCGGCCCTGCTGTCGGCCAACCTGAAGTTCAACGGCTCGATCGTGATGCAGATCCACGGCGACGGCGCGGTGCGCCTGTTGGTGGTCGAGTGCGATGCCGCCTTGCGCGTGCGCGCCACCGCCAAGCTGGCGCCCGATGTGGAGGTGCCGGAGCAGGCGACGATCAGCCAGCTGTTCAACGCGCACGGCAAGGGCCGCTTCGTGATCACGCTCGACCCGCAGGACAAGGTGCCGGGGCAGCAGCCGTACCAGGGTATCGTGCCGCTGGTGGGCGAGGATATGGCGACCGTGATCGAGAACTACATGCTGCGCTCGGAGCAGATGGATACCAAGCTGTGGCTGGCAGCGGACGACAAGGTCGCGCGCGGCTTGCTGCTGCAGAAGCTGCCGCGCAACAGCAACGTGGAGGGCCAGGTCCGCCAGGCCACCGAAGAGGAAGACCTCGAGACCTGGAACCGCGCGGTGTCGCTGGCCAGCACGCTCAAGCGCGACGAGATGCTCGTCACCGACATCGCCACGCTGATGCGGCGCCTGTTCTGGGAAGAGACGCTGCGCGTGTTCGACCCGGCGCATCCCGAGTTCCATTGCAGCTGCACGCGCGAGAAGGTGGGCGACATGCTCAAGATGCTGGGGCAGGCCGAGGTGGATGACGCGCTGGCCGACCTGGGCTCGCTGTCGATCAACTGCGACTTCTGCGGCAAGCACTATGCGTTCGACAAGGTCGATTGCGCGCGGCTGTTTGCCGGCGGCAGCACGGTCGATGCGACGGCGCCGGCCAGCGGGACCCGTCATTAACCCGTAGGGTGGGCTCTCGAGCCCACGCGGACGCACGCGGCGCGTGAGAACGCGTGGGCACAAGTGCCCACCCTACCCGACAAACGACAACAATATGCGCGACACGCCCCGCTCCGCCTTTCCGCACTTTTGCGAAATTGCGACCCGCTGGATGGACAACGATGTGTACGGCCACGTCAACAACGTCCATTACTACAGCTATTTCGATACGGCGGTGAACCGCTTCCTGATCGAGCGCGGCGTGCTCGATATTCATGGCGGCGAGGTGGTCGGGTTCGTGGTGGAGACCGGGTGCGCGTATTTCGCGCCGGTGGTGTTTCCCGATACCGTGCACGTGGGCGTGCGCGTGGCAAAGCTGGGCAATTCGAGCGTGAAGTACGAGATCGCGCTGTACCGGAATGACGAGCCGCTGCCGTCGGCCGCCGGGCATTTCGTGCATGTGTACGTGGACCGCAAGAGCAACCGGCCGGTGCCGATCCCGGCGCCGGCGCGGGCGGTGCTGGCGGGGCTGTGCGTCGCCTGAGTTGGCGGTACGGCGTTTGCCGTTGCAATTGAAGACAATCTGGTCGGAACGCATGGTGCAGAATGCTGTTTTTTGGGAAGGCAAAGGCACATATGCACGTCGCGACCCTCAAATCCCTTCTTCTGGCCACCCTGGCCGCCGCGGCACTGAACGCGGGCGCCGCCGTCCATAGCATCGACGTAGGTACGCCCCTGCCGCGCTTTGCGCTGGTCAAGCCGGGGGTGCACCGCTACCTGCGCTACGTGCGCGATGGCGAGTCGAACAAGCCGATCGACATCTGGATGCGCGAGGTGCGCTTCGAGCAGCGCGACGGCAAACAGCTGCTGCGCGTGCGCCAGCGCTGGGATGGCGTGGCGCCCGGGCCGTACACGCTGTGGCTCGATTCGTGGTTCGAGCCGGGCACCTTCCGGCCGATCTCGCATGAGCGCACCAGCGAGCGCGATGGCAAGCGCAAGGTCGAGGGCTTCGTGTTTGCGCCGGACCGGGTCACCGGGATGAAGGACCTGGCGGACAACGTGCAGAAGGACCTGGTCGTCGAGTCGGGCGAGCCGACCTTCAACTTTGAAACCGATATCGAGTTCCTGCAGGCGATGCCGATGGCCGAGGGCGAGGAGTTCCGCATCAATTTCTACCATCCGGGCGGGCCGGCGCCGCAGCGCTATACGTGGAAGGTGGTGGGATCGGAGAGCATCAGCGGGCCGGCCGGGCCGGTCGAGTGCTGGGTGCTGACCACCGATTACAACCGGCCGGGGACGGTGTCGAAGTTCTGGTTCGCGAAGGGCGCGCAGGTGATGGTGCGGCAGGAGAGCGTCACGCCCAAGGGCGTGCTGGTGAAGACGCTGATCGAGTGATCGTAGGGTGGGCAGGTTTCCTGCCCACGCGGTGATACGTGACGCGTGAGCGGCCGTGCTCGCGCTGGTTGAACGCGTGGGCAGCAGAGCTGCCCACCCTACGGGTGCCGGTGTCAGTGCGGCCGCGTGCCGGGCAGGTAGAGGTCGATCACCTTCATGATCGCCAGCGTCATGTCCAGCGGCAGTTCGCCGTTCAGCAGCGCGTCGCCCAGCTGCTGGCGCGGGAAGCCGGCAGCGGCGGCCAGTTCGGCCGCGGCGGGGGATACGGCAACGTCGGACAGCGCTTTCGTGATCGCATGCGGGTCGCCCGATTCGAAGGCGTCGGCCAGGTGCACGGCGATCGCTTCCAGGGTGTCGAGTGGGTCGGCCACGGCGTTAGTCCTCGAGGGGCTTGCCCTTCTTGTCGGTGTCGGGCAGCGGCTTTTGCGGGGTCATGCTCGGGGCGTTCTTGTCGCCTTTCTTGAGCACCTGGACGAAGATCTCGTTCTGCTTGATCATGCCCAGCTCGTAGCGGGCGCGCTCTTCGACCGCGCCGGTGCCTTCCTTCAGGTCGCGCACTTCCGATTCAAGGTGGGCGTTGCGCGCCTTGAGCGCCTCGGTCTTCTGGCGCATGGCGTCGACCTGCGCTTCCAGGTCCGATACGGTCAGCCAGCTGCCTTTCCCCAGCCACAACGGGTACTGGATCAGCAGCAGCAGCGCAACCAGGGCGAGCGTGATCAGGCGCATGGATCGCATACCGGCCAGCGCGTGCTGGCCGGTCCTTGGGTCGCTTACTTCAGGTTGTAGAACGCGTCGCGGCCCGGGTAGCTGGCGATGTCGCCCAGGTCTTCCTCGATGCGCAGCAGCTGGTTGTACTTTGCCATGCGGTCAGAACGCGACATCGAGCCGGTCTTGATTTGCAGGGCGTTCAGGCCAACCGCGATGTCGGCGATGGTCGAGTCTTCGGTTTCGCCCGAGCGGTGCGAGATCACGGCGGTGTAGCCGGCGCGCTTGGCCATTTCGATGGCGGCGAAGGTCTCGGTCAGGGTGCCGATCTGGTTGATCTTGATGAGGATCGAGTTGGCGATGCCCTTCTGGATGCCCTCTTTCAGGATCTTGGTGTTGGTGACGAACAGGTCGTCGCCGACCAGCTGCACCTTCTTGCCCAGCGCGTCGGTCAAAATCTTCCAGCCTTCCCAGTCGCCTTCGGCCATCGCGTCTTCGATCGAGATGATCGGGTACTTGTCGCACCAGGTGGCCAAGAGGTTGGTGAAATCGGTGGCCGACAGCACCAGCCCTTCGCCTTCGAGGTGGTACTTGCCGTCCTTGTAGAACTCGGAGGCGGCGCAGTCCAGGCCGATGGCGATGTCCTGGCCGGCCACGTAGCCGGCCTGGTCGATCGCTTGCATGATCAGCTTGATCGCTTCTTCGTGGTTGGCGACCGACGGGGCAAAGCCGCCTTCGTCGCCGACCGCGGTGGTCAGGCCTTTGCTGTGCAGGATCTTCTTCAGGGTGTGGAACACCTCGGCGCCGTAGCGGATCGCTTCCTTGAACGAGGGCGCGCCGACCGGGATGATCATGAATTCCTGGATGTCCAGGTTGTTGTCGGCGTGGGCGCCGCCGTTGATGACGTTCATCATCGGCACCGGCATCTGCATTGCGCCCGAGCCGCCGAAGTAGCGGTACAGCGGCAGGCCGGCTTCTTCGGCCGCGGCCTTGGCCACGGCCATCGAGACGGCCAGCATGGCGTTGGCGCCCAGGCGGCTCTTGTTCTCGGTGCCGTCCAGGTCGATCAGGGTGCGGTCGAGGAAGGCTTGCTCATTGGCGTCCAGGCCCATGATCGCTTCGCTGATCTCGGTGTTGATGTTTTCGCAGGCTTGCAGCACGCCCTTGCCGAAGTAGCGCTTGGGGTCGCCGTCGCGCAGTTCGATCGCTTCGCGCGAGCCGGTCGAGGCGCCCGACGGCACCGCGGCGCGGCCCATCACGCCCGATTCGAGCAGCACGTCGCATTCGACGGTGGGGTTGCCGCGCGAGTCGATGATTTCGCGGCCGATGATGTCAACGATGGCACTCATGGTTTTTTTGGTCTCCGAGGATGTGAAAACGGTACGGGCCTGCTGGCTCAGCATGGGTCCCCGCCTGCGCGGGGACGACGCGGTCAGGCCTTGAAGCTGGTTTCGATGAAGCCGGCGCGCTTGACCACGCGGTCGATCTCGACCAGGGTGGTGAGCAGTTCCTTCATGCGCCCGAGCGGCATCGCGTTGGGGCCGTCCGACATGGCCACCGCCGGGTTCGGGTGGGTCTCCATGAACAGGCCGGCCACGCCGGCGGCCACCGCCGCGCGCGACAGCACCGGGATGTGCTCGCGCTGGCCGCCCGAGGACGTGCCCTGCCCGCCCGGCAGCTGCACCGAGTGGGTGGCGTCGAACACCACCGGGCAGTTCGACTCGCGCATGATGGCCAGGCTGCGCATGTCGGACACCAGGTTGTTGTAGCCGAACGAGGCGCCGCGTTCGCAGGCCATGAAATTGTCTTCGTTCAGGCCCGCTTCGCGCGCGGCGGCGCGTGCCTTGTCGATCACGTTCTTCATGTCGCCCGGGGCCAGGAACTGGCCCTTCTTGATGTTGACCGGCTTGCCCGAACGCGCGCAGGCGTTGATGAAGTCGGTCTGGCGGCACAGGAAGGCCGGGGTCTGCAGCACGTCCACGACGCTGGCCACTTCGGCGATCTCGTCTTCGGTGTGCACGTCGGTCAGGACCGGCACGCCGATCTCCTTGCGCACGTCGGCCAGGATTTGCAGGCCCTTTTCCATGCCGGGGCCGCGGAACGATTTGCCGGACGAGCGGTTGGCCTTGTCGAACGAGGACTTGTAGATGAACGGGATGCCCAGCGCGGCGGTGATTTCCTTGAGCGTGCCGGCGACGTCGAGCGCGAGCTCGCGCGACTCGATCACGCAGGTGCCGGCGATCAGGAAGATCGGCTGGTCAAGGCCGGCTTCGAATCCGCAAAGCTTCATGCAGCGTCTCCTTGCACGGCGGGCATGTTGGCCGCGGTGCGGGTGTTGGCGGCCTGGTGTGCCAGGGCCGCCTGGATGAACGAGGTGAACAGCGGGTGGCCGGCGCGCGGGGTCGATTTGAACTCCGGATGGTACTGCACGCCCATGTACCACGGGTGGCTGTTCTCGCCGCTGCGCGGCAGTTCCATGATTTCGCACAGGTCTTCGTTCGGGGTGCGCGCGGCTACCACCATGCCGGCCGCTTCGACCTTGGGCAGGTAGAAGTTGTTGGCCTCGTAGCGGTGGCGGTGGCGTTCGGTGACCACGCTGCCGTAGATTTCGGACGCGAGCGTGCCCGGCTTGACCGCGCAGGTCTGCGCGCCCAGGCGCATGGTGCCGCCCAGGTCGGAGTTGACGTCGCGTTTTTCGACCTTGCCGTCGTGGTTCTGCCACTCGGTGATCAAGGCCACCACCGGCTGGTCGGTGTCGGGGTCGAACTCGGTCGAGTTGGCGTTGGGCAGGCCGGCCATGTGGCGCGCGTATTCGATCAGCGCGACCTGCATGCCCAGGCAGATGCCCAGGTAGGGAATCTTGTTCTCGCGTGCGAAGCGGGCGGCCAGGATCTTGCCTTCCACGCCGCGCTTGCCGAAGCCGCCCGGGACCAGGATCGCGTCGTACTTCTCCAGCCCGGTGGTGCCGCGGGTTTCGATTTCTTCCGAGTCGATGTATTCGATGTTGACCTTCGATTCGGTGTGGATGCCGGCGTGGCGCAGCGCCTCGGTCAGCGACTTGTACGACTCGGTCAGGTCGACGTACTTGCCGACCATGGCGATGGTCACCTCGTGCTTGGGGTGCTCCATCGTGTAGATCAGCTTGGACCAGACCGACAGGTCGGCCGGCGGCGCCTGGATGTCGAGCGCCTCGCAGATGATGTCGTCCAGGCCCTGGTCGTGCAGCACCTGCGGCACCTTGTAGATGGTGTCCACGTCCCACACCGAGATCACGGCCGATTCCTCGACGTTGGCGAACAGCGAGATCTTGGCGCGCTCGTCGTCGGGGATGCGGCGGTCGGCGCGGCACAGCAGCGCGTTGGGCGAGATGCCGATCTCGCGCAGCTTTTGCACGCTGTGCTGGGTCGGCTTGGTCTTCAGTTCGCCGGCCGAGGCGATGTACGGCACCAGGGTCAGGTGCACGAAGGCGGCCGACTTGCGGCCCACGCGCAGCGACAACTGGCGGGCCGCCTCGAGGAACGGCAGCGACTCGATGTCGCCCACGGTGCCGCCGATTTCGACCAGCGCCACGTCCACGCCTTCGGCGCCGCGGCGGATGTAGTCCTGGATTTCGTTGGTGATGTGCGGGATCACCTGCACGGTCTTGCCGAGGTATTCGCCGCGGCGCTCCTTGCGGATCACCGATTCGTAGATCTGGCCGGTGGTGAAGTTGTTCACCTTCTTCATGCGGGTGCTGATGAAGCGCTCGTAGTGGCCGAGGTCGAGGTCGGTCTCGGCGCCGTCATCGGTGACGAACACTTCGCCGTGCTGCATCGGGCTCATCGTGCCCGGGTCCACGTTGATGTACGGGTCGAGCTTGAGCATGGTGACTTTGAGGCCGCGCGATTCGAGGATCGCGGCGAGGGAGGCGGCTGCGATCCCCTTGCCCAGGGAAGACACCACACCGCCGGTGACGAAGACAAATTTGGTCATTGTGCTGAAGGTGCCGAACGGCACGCGCGGGAAATTGAAATTATACCTTAAACCCACCAATACTTCTCCATGTCAACGTAACAGGAGTGCAATCGGCCCCCGTGGCCAGCGCGCGGCCGGCAAAGGGCGCAGGTTAGCACCCATGCGTCGGCACCGGTTTGGCGGGGCCGCTGGCGCGAACGGTCCGGGGGCGGTTCGCGCAGCGATACGGACTGTTCCCTCCTCGCCACAGAAGGTGTCGGCGTCGATGTTTTTTGTGAAAAATGTTCCCAAAAGCAAGTCATGTTTCCGCAAAGCACCTACACTCTTCCCCCGCGCCCGACTGGCGGCGTGTTTTTGGAGAGTTGATGCAATGGGCTTTTTCGCCAACCTGAATATCGGCAAGCGGCTGGGGATCGGTTTTGCGCTGGTCCTGGCCATGACGGTGCTGATCGCTGCCGTCGCGTTCTGGCGGATGAACGAGACGTCCGAGGCGACCGCGGCGATGGCGCAGCCGATCGTCAAGGAACGCATGATCGCGGACTGGAACAAGTACATTTACACGGCCGTGCGACGCACCGCGGCCATCGTCAAGAGCAGCGATCCGGCGCTGGTGGCCTACTTCAAGGACGATGCGGCGATGACGACCGGCAAGACTGCCGAGCTGATCAAGCAAATCGAGCCGATGATCACGAGCGACGCCGAAAAGGCCTTGTACGCGAAGATGATGGTCGAGCGCAAACGCTACCGCGACGCGGTGAATGCGGCGATGAAGGCGAAAACCGAGGGCAACCAGGAACTGGCGGTCAAGGTGCTCGACGAGCAGTACACGCCGTCGGCCAACAACTACATGGCGATCCTGGACGAGCTGGTGGCCCTGCAGCGCGCCAGCATGGACGGGCAGGTCAAGGAAAGCGAGCAAAACCAGGCCATGGGCATGCGGCTGATCGTGGGCTTGGCCGCGCTGACGGTGGTGCTGGGCACGCTGTTCGCGTGGATCCTGACCCGCAGCATCACCCGGCCGATCCGCGCGGCAGTGGAGCTGGCCGAGACCGTGGCCGCGGGCGACCTGACCCGGCGCATCGACGCCACCGGCGGCGACGAAACCGGCGCCTTGCTGCGCGCGCTGCGCCACATGAACGACAGCCTGGTCGCGATCGTGTCGCAGGTGCGCGGCGGCACCGACGCGATCGCCACCGCGTCGGCCGAGATCAGCGCCGGCAACCTGGATTTGTCGGTGCGTACCGAGCAGCAGGCCAGCTCGCTGGAAGAGACCGCGGCGTCGATGGAGGAGCTGACCGGCACCGTGCGCAACAATGCCGAGAATGCGCGCCACGCCAACCAGCTGTCGATCGAAGCGTCGCGGGTGGCCAGCGAAGGCGGCGCGGTGGCCAGCGAGGTCACCACGACCATGGCGTCGATCAACGAATCCTCGCGCAAGATCGTGGACATCATCGGTGTGATCGACGGCATCGCGTTCCAGACGAACATCCTGGCGCTGAATGCGGCGGTGGAAGCGGCGCGCGCCGGTGAACAGGGCCGCGGCTTTGCCGTGGTGGCGGGCGAAGTGCGCACCCTGGCTCAGCGCTCGGCCGCGGCGGCGAAGGAGATCAAGGCGCTGATCGACGATTCGGTGGCCAAGGTCGCGACCGGCGCCAGGCTGGTGGACAAGGCCGGCGCGACGATGGAACAGGTGGTGACCAGCATCGCCCGCGTGACCGACATCATGGCCGAGATCACCAGCGCCAGCCAGGAGCAGACCAGCGGCATCGAGCAGGTCAACCAGGCGATCGGGCAGATGGACCAGGCGACCCAGCAGAATGCGGCACTGGTGGAGGAAGCGGCGGCTGCCGCCAGCGCGATGCAGGAACAGGCGGGCCGGCTGGCGCAGGTGGTGGGGGTGTTCAAGCTGGACCAGGCAGTAATGGCGGCAACGGCGGCAACGGCGGCTGCACCGTTGGCGGCGCGCACGGCTGCGGCCGCCCTGCCGAAGGCGGCGAAGGGAGGGACGCCGGTGGTGACGCCGGCGCGGGCGCGTGCAGCGATTGCGGGCGCGCCCCGGAAGGTCGCGGCCGGCAACGAGGAGTGGGAAGCGTTCTGACCGGCCACGCGTTTGTCGCGCCCGCGCGGCAATCGCCGCGGCGGTACAGCGGGCGCCTAGTCCAGCGGCGCGTCGTCGAGCGCGTCGCTGGCGCGCCGCTGCGGGCAAACCCGGCGCTCGAAGGCCGGCAAGGCTTGTTCGTTGGCCTGCTCGACCAGTGCCAGCGCCGTTTTCAGGGTTTCGGACATGCAGGCGGCAGCGGCCGACATGGCCTCGGCCGGCGACACCGGGCGCGGTGCCGGCTCGCCTTCGGCCAGGCGGCGCAGGCGCGCGGCCGGTAACCACTTGTGCTCGCTTGGCAGCAGCACCCAGACCTCGCGCCACGCATTGCGGCCCTTGCCGCCCAGATCGAGCAGCATTTGGTGCGGCGACACCCGGCGCCCCCGGTAGCGGATGCCGTCGCCTTCCACCCGCGCATATGCAGTTTCGCCCTCAACTGTTGCGCGCAGTTCCGTTCCCTCTGGCAAAAACAAGGTTTTCCATTGATAGCCGCGCGTTGGCGTTGGCGCCAGCATGGTGAACTGGCCGCGCTCGCATGCCATCCATTGATTGATGGCCATGGTGGCGGCGTCGGCAGGTGAGAGCTTGCTGCCACTTTCCTTAAGGAAGGCGGCAAGGCGGCGCAGCGCGTGGGTGGGGGGCAGGCAGTCGGATGGCGCTTCCATTCTCTTTTTCGCTCCGCTTTTTGTCTCTTTCTGTCGATTTGACTCTCGCGCAGCGGACGAGTTCAAAATCGACGAAAAGAGACAGAAAGAGGACGCGAAAAGAGACAAGAAGCGCCATTGGCGCGGATGGGCATCCCCCGCCCCGGGGGCGCCGTTGACCCAATGCATGGGATGGCCGGTATCCCTGGCCGTGGCCGACTGCCGGAGCTGTTACTTCTTGTTGAACAGGTCCAGCAGCAAAGCGGTCTCTGCCGTGATTGCCGTACGGATTGCGGGAACGTAGTCCGGCGCCCATTGCGGGGAGTGCGGCATCGGCAGGCTGGTCAGGCTGACGCCTTTGGCGCGGGCATCGGCCAGCCGGGACGCGGGCACCGCCCCGAACTGTAGAATCAATGTCTTGACGCCAGGCTGTACGTAATTGCCGAAATCGTCAGAGGCCATGCGCGCCGGGACTTCGACCACGTTCTGTTCACCCAGCACGTCGCGCAGTACGCCAACCGCGCGGGCGGTCAAGTGCGGTTCGTTGTAGACCGCTGCCGCGCTCGCCGTGACTTCAACCAGCGGCTCCCTTGGCGCACCGGCCGCCAGCGCGACCCCTTTCGCAACCCGCTCGATGCCGTCCAGGACGCGCTGGCGCGTGGCCGCGTTCGTCGTGCGAATGCTCACTCCCAGCTTCACCTGGTCGGGAATGATGTTCGGCCTGCTGCCGCCGTGAATGCTGCCGACCGTGATCACCATCGGCTCGCTCGGGTCCTGCTCGCGCGAGACCAGTGTCTGCAATGCTTCCACCAGCCGGGCCGCCTGCACCACCGGGTCGGCGGTGTTGGCCGGCGCGGCGCCGTGCCCGCCCTTGCCGAACACGGTGATGGCCAGCGCATCGTACCCGACACGGAAGTAGCCGCTGCGATAGCCGACCTGCCCGGCCGCGGCGAACGGCTCGTCGTGCATGGTCAGCGCATAGTCCGGTTTGGGAAAGCGCGTGAACAGCCCGTCGCGCAGCATCGCCAACGCGCCCTGCACGGTCTCCTCGGCCGGCTGGCCCACCAGCACCAGCGTGCCGCTCCATGCGCTGCGGCTTTGTGCCATGAGCGCTGCCGTCCCATACCACGCGGCCATGTGCGTGTCATGGCCGCATGCATGCATGACCGGCACCTCCCGCCCGTCATTCAGCCCGGTTGACTGGCTCGCGTAGGGCAGTCCGGTCTTTTCCTGCACGGGCAAGGCGTCCATCTCGGTGCGCAGCATGAGCACCGGTCCGGGGCCGTTCTTCAGCACGGCCACCACGCCGGTGCCGCCGACGCCGGTCGTCACCTCATAGCCAAGCGCGCGCACCCGATCGGCGAGCGCGGCCGCGGTGCGATGCTCGTTCATGGCCAGCTCGGGGTGCCGGTGCAGGTCGAGATAGAGCCGCTCCACGTCCGGGAACGCGGCATCGAGCCCGGCGCGAAAGGCGGCCGGCAGTTCGGCCGCGGCGGACGGCATGACGCTGGCGGCGGCCAGCAACAGACCGGTCAGGCATAGCTGGATCGGGTTCATCGGCATTCCCTCCAATGCGATGTGCCCAGCGTGCACCATCTTGCCAAATAAATAAAGTATAAAAAGTATAAATTTTATAAACTGCTGCGCCTGCGCGACAGGGGGGGCTTCAGCAGAAATCGCGGCTGCGCGTATCCAGCCGCCCCAGCAGCGCCGACATATCCACCAGCCGCCGCGCCACCAGGTGCCGCACCTCGCCCTGCCGCTGCCAGATGCCATACACGCCCAGCAGCGGCGCGTTCAGCACCTCGCGCCGCTGCTTTTCCACCAGGTCGGGCCAGACGATCAGGTTGACGTTGCCGGTCTCGTCCTCCAGCGTCATGAACAGCACGCCCTTGGCGGTGCCGGGCCGCTGGCGCACCGTGACGATGCCGCAGGCGCGCGCCAGCTGGCCGTCCTGGTAGTCCATCAGCGTGGCCGCGGGCATGAAGCGCCGCGCCAGCAGCTGCGGCCGCAGCAGCGCCAGCGGATGGCGGCCCAGCGTGAGCCCCTGCGCGCGGTAGTCGCCCACGATCTCGTCGCCCTCGGACGGCGCGGGGAGCACCGGCGCCTCCTCGCGCGGCGCGGCCGGGCGCAGCAGGTCCTTGTCCGGCACCGCGCCCACCGCCTGCCACAGCGCTTCGCGCCGGTGCCCGGCCAGCGGCTTGAGCGCGTTGGAGGCGGCCAGCACCTGCAGGTCGGCGCGGTCCAGGTGCGCGCGGCGCGCCAGGTCGGCCACGCTGTCGAACGGCCGGATCGCGCGCGCTTCCTCGATGCGCAGCGCCGCCTCCTTGCTCATCCCCCGCACCAGGGCCAGCCCGAGCCGCACCGCCGGCTGCCCCCCCGCCCCGTCGTCCCGGCGCAGGCCGGGCCCCATAGACCGCGTGCCAGCCCGCTCGGCATGGGCCCCGGCTTGCGCCGGGGCGACGGCAACTTCAATCTCCTCCAGCGTCGATTCCCAGCCGCTGATGGTCACGTCCACCGGCCGCACCTCGATGCCGTGGCGCCTGGCGTCCTGCACCAGCTGCGACGGGCTGTAGAAACCCATCGGCTGGCTGTTGAGCAGCGCGCACAAAAACGCGGACGGCTCGTGGCACTTGATCCAGGCGCTGGCGTAGGCCAGCAAGGCAAAGCTGGCCGCATGCGACTCGGGAAAGCCGTATTCGCCAAAGCCCTGGATCTGGCTGAAGATGGCCTCGGCGAACGCCAGCTCATAGCCGCGTTCGAGCATGCCGCGCACGATGCGGTCGTAATACTTTTCCAGCCCGCCCTTGCGCTTCCAGGCCGCCATCGCGCGCCGCAGCTGGTCCGCCTCGCCCGGCGAAAAACCGGCGCCCAGGATCGCCACCTGCATCACCTGCTCCTGGAAGATCGGCACGCCCAGCGTGCGCTCCAGGGCCAGCTTCATCTCCTCGCTCGGGTAATGCACGGGCTCGAGCCCCTGGCGCCGGCGCAGGTAGGGGTGCACCATGCCGCCCTGGATCGGGCCGGGGCGCACCACCGCCACCTCGATCACCAGGTCGTAGAAGCGGCGCGGCAGCATCCGCGGCAGCATGCTCATCTGCGCGCGCGACTCGATCTGGAACACGCCCACCGTGTCGGCCGCGCAGATCATGTCGTAGGTGGCGGCGTCGTCCGGCGCAATGTCCTGCATCTCGAACACCGTGCCGTGGCGCTGGCTGACCAGCTCGAGCGCGCGGCGCAGCATCGACAGCATGCCCAGCGCCAGCACGTCCACCTTCATCAGGCCCAGCTCCTCGAGGTCGTCCTTGTCCCACTGGATCACGCTGCGGTCGGCCATGGTGGCATTCTCGATCGGCACCAGGCGCGACAGCTTGCCCTGCGCGATCACGAACCCGCCCGGGTGCTGCGACAGGTGGCGCGGGAAGCCGAGCAGCTGGTTGGCCAGCGTCGCCCACTGCTGCGATGCCGGCGCCTCCGGGTCGAGCCCGGCCTCGGCCAGGCGGTTGAGCAGGTCGGCGCGGCTGTCGAACCAGTGGTGGGTCTTGCTCACCTTTTCCACGATCGCCAGGTCGATGCCCAGCGCGCGCCCGGCGTCGCGCAGCGCGCTCTTGGGCCGGTAGCTGATCACCACCGCGGCCAGCGCCGCGCGGGTACGCCCGTACTTGTTGTAGATGTACTGGATCACTTCCTCGCGCCGCTGGTGCTCGAAATCGACGTCGATGTCGGGCGGCTCGTTACGCTCCTTGGAGATGAAGCGTTCGAACAGCAGGTTGGCGCGCGCCGGGTCGACCTCGGTGATGCCCAGGCAGTAGCACACCGCCGAGTTGGCGGCCGAGCCGCGCCCCTGGCACAGGATGTTGTTCGAGCGCGCAAAGCGCACGATGTCGTACACCGTCAGGAAGTAGTGCTCGTAGCGCATCTCGGCAATGAGCTGCAGCTCGTGCTCGAGCTGCGCCTGCACCTTGGCCGGGATCCCTTCGCGAAAGCGGCGGTGGGCGCCAATGTAGGTCTCGCGGCGCAAGAAGCTGGCCGCGGTCTCGCCCGCCGGCACCACCTCGTTCGGGTATTCGTAGCGCAGCTCGTCGAGCGAGAACGTGCACAGGCCGGCAATGCGCAGCGTCTGTTCCAGCGCCGCGCGCGGGTAGATGTTGGCCAGGCGCAGGCGCGCACGCAGGTGCTGCTCGGCGTTCTGCGCCAGGCCGTAACCGCACTCAGCCACCGGCTTGCCGAGCCGGGTGGCGGCAAGCGTGTCCTGCAGCGGCTTCCTTGAACGCACGTGCATCACCACATGGCCCACCGCCACCAGAGGCAGCTGGTGCTGCCAACCCACTTCTTCCAGCGCCATGCGGTGCGCGTCGTCGAACGCGCGGTGCAGCAGGTTCAACCCGATCCACGCGCGTCCCGGGAACTGGGCCGCCATCCACGCCGCCTGCGCGTGCAGCCGGTCCACGTGCTGCGCCTCGTGCGCCGGGTAGGCCGGCAGCAGGATCGCCAGGCAGTCGGACATGCCCTGCAAGTGTTCGAAGCCCGGGCCCGGGTTGGCGATATCGCCCGGCGTGAGCAGGTAAGTGCCCTTCTCGCTGCGCGTGCGCCCCAGCGTGATCAGTTCGGACAGGTTGCCGTAGCCATTGCGGTTCTGCGCCAGCAGCACCAGCGATGGCCCGCCCTCCAGGTGAAAGTGCGCGCCGACGATAAACGGCAACCCGGCGCGCTTGGCCTCGGCATGGGCGCGCACCACGCCGGCCAGTGAGCATTCGTCGGTCAGCGCCAGCGCGTGGTAGCCCAGCCGCACGGCGCGCGCCACCAGCTCCTCGGCATGGGACGCACCCTGCAGGAACGAGAAATTGGACAGGCAGAACAGCTCCGCATAGGCGGGCAGGCCGGCAATCGGGGGAGTCATCGGAACGCAAGCTGCAAAAACGTTAAAATTTCTGCAGAGAACAAAACTACTGTATAAAAACACAGTATAACCGAAGGGGAGAGAAATGCAGATACACGAACTGACATGCTTTGGCGCGGCGCCGGGCGCCGGCAACCCGGCGCTGGTGATCGAGGACGGCCCGGCCAGCCTTGAGGCGCGCGCCGCCTTCGCGCGCGAGCGCGCCACTACCTGCGTCTTCATCGACGCGCCGGCCGAACCGGGCGTGGCCGCCACGCTCGACTACCAGTACCCGCACACGCGCAGCCCCCTGTGCCTGCACGCCACGCTGGCTGCCGCGCGCGTGCTGCTGGCGGACCAGCCCTTGAGCGTCGCCACCGCGATGCAGGGCCAGCGCCTGCTGCTGTCGCGCGACGGCGACAGCTACTTCGTGCGCTTGGACGCGCAGCCCGCAGCGCAGCCGGCCGCCCTGCCCGACCTGGCCGCCCTGCTCGGCGTGCCCGGCTTTGCCCCGGCCAGCAGCGCGCGCGTGGCCTCGGTCGGCAGCCCCAAGCTGCTGGTGGAAGTGGCCGACCAAGCCGCGCTCTACGCGCTGCAACCGGACCTGGCCGCGATCACCGCCTGGGGCAAGGCGCACGGCGTGAACGGCATCTACGCCTGGTGCCGGCGCGCCGACGGCCGCTACGAGGGCCGCAACTTCAACCACCTCGACCCGGCATTGGAAGACAGCGCGACCGGCGTGGCGGCCGGCGCCTTGAGCACCCTGCTCGGCCACGGCATCGACCTGCTGCAGGGCCGCGCCACCGGCCGCGACTGCCTGATCCGCACCCGCCTCGAAGGCAACGCCGTGCTCGTCGGCGGCGCAGCCGAGCCCGCCTGAGTTACACTTTCGCAAACAACTTTCCCAGAGCGAACAATCAATGAAACGAGCCCTCCTCGCCTCCTGCCTGTCCCTGCTGTTCGGCGCCGCCCATGCCGACGTCGACTACCAGCTGCGCATCGCCAACGCCGCCCAGCACCTGGCCGAGGTGCGCGCCAGCTTCCCGGCCGCGCCAAGCACCACGCTGGACGTGCACATGCCGAACTGGCGCACCGGCCGCTACCAGATCCTGAACCTGGCGAGCGGCGTGCGCCAGTTCAAGGCCGTCAACGACAAGGGCGAGGTGCTGCCGGTCGCCAAAACCGACAAGGGCACCTGGCGCGTGCAAACGCATCCGGGCGACAAGGTCACCGTCGTGTACGAGCTGTACGCCAACGTGCTGGGCGAGCGCACCCGCCACATCGACGACACCCACGCCTACCTCGACGCCTCGGGCGTGTTCGTGTACGCCGACGCCTACCGCGGCCAGCCGGTGGCGGTGAAGCTGGACGTGCCGGCCGGCTGGCAGTCGCGCTCGGGCATGGACAACGGCGCCTGCGGCGCCCACTGCTTCGTCGCCCCCAACTACGACGTGCTGATCGACTCGCCGATCGAGACCGGCCTCCACGAGTTCTACACCTCGCAAGTGGACGGCAAGCAGATCGACGTGGCCATCTGGGGCCGCGGCAACTACGACAGCAAGCAGATGGTGGCCGACCTGAACAAGATCGTGCACCAGACCGGCCAGCTGTACGGCGGCACCTACCCGTTCGCCAAGCGCTACCTGTTCATCGTGCACGCCACCGACGGCGTCGGCGGCGCGACCGAGCACATCAACTCGACCGTGATCCAGCGCCCGCGCTGGATGTTCCACAAGCGCAAGGACTACCTCGGCTTCCTGAACACCGCCGCGCACGAGTTCTTCCACACCTGGAACGTGAAAGCCTACCGTCCCAAGGAAATGGTGCCCTACGACTACCAGCGCGAGAACTACAACCCGCTGCTGTGGGTCGCCGAGGGCAACACCTCCTACTTCGAAGAACTGATCACGCTGCGCGCCGGGCTGCAAAAGCGCGACGAATTCATGGACAGCTTCGCCAAGGAGATCGACGACTACCTGCACCAGCCGGGCCGTTTCCAGCAAAGCGCCAGCGAAGCGAGCTTTGACGAGTGGATCGCCCAGGGCGGCGAGCGCGCGCGCAACGCCCAGGTCAACATCTACAACAAGGGCCAGCTGCTGGGCCTGGCGATGGACCTGGAACTGCGCCGCCAAACCAAGGGCGCCAAGGGCCTGGAAGACGTGCACCGCATCCTGTTCGCGCAGCACTCGGTGGCGCAAGGCGGCTACGACGCCGCCAACATCAAGGCCGCGCTCAAGCAGGTGAGCGGGCAGGACTGGAGCGGCTGGTGGAGCCAGTACGTCGACGGCACCGCCGAAATCCCCTTCGACAAGCTGCTGGAAACGGTGGGCGAACGCTACCTGGTGGACGTGCCGAAGGACGCCGAGGACAAGCAGGAATGGTGGGCCGGCTGGCGCGTGAAGGACGGCAGTGAGCCGGCGCTGGTGACCGAGGTCGAGCGCGACAGCCCGGCATGGAAGGCCGGCGTGGTGGC
This sequence comes from Massilia agilis, assembly GCF_024756255.1. Lineage (GTDB taxonomy): Bacteria > Pseudomonadota > Gammaproteobacteria > Burkholderiales > Burkholderiaceae_D > Telluria > Telluria agilis. The sequence goes on from NZ_JANUHB010000001.1 coordinate 1,142,002, forward strand.
CGGCGACACCCTGGTCGCGGTCAACGGACTGCGCGTGAGCGCGAAGGACCTGGGCGACAAGCTGTCGCTGGCCAAAGCCGGCCCGTTCAAAGTGCACCTGTTCCGCCGCGACGAGCTGCGCGAACTGGACCTGAACCCGGTGCTGCAGCCCAAGGGCAAGGCCAAGATCAAGGCCCTCGACAAACCGACCGCTGACCAGAAGGCCCTGAACGCCGCCTGGCTGGGCGTGGCCTGGCCAAAAGACGAGAAGAAGTAACCGGTAGGGTGGGCACTTGTGCCCACGCGGTTCCAGCGCCGTGCACCGCGTGGGCTCAAGAGCCCACCCTACAGTGTTGCTGGATATCCACACTTTAGTTCCCACCCGTTAAATGTTGGCTAACATGGCGTCATTACTAATGGAGGTGCCGTGTCCCAACCCAAGCAACTACGCCAGGCCGTCCTGGCCGCCCTTTACGGCGGTGCCGCGCTCGCCGCGCTCGCCCCGTCCGCCCAAGCCCAGACGGGCGAAGCCCAAGCCCGCGCCGACGTCGTCCCGACCGTCAGCGTGGTCGGCTCGCGCCGCGTCGGCAACGCCTCGAGCACCGAGACCCCGGTCCCGGTCGATTTCATCCCGCTCACCAAGGTAGCGGAACAAGGCGGCCAGTTCGACCTGGCCCAGAGCCTGACCTACATCTCGCCCTCGTTCAACTCGACGCGCCAGACCGGCGCCGACGGCGCCGACCTGGTTGACTCGGCCGCCCTGCGCGGCCTGGGCTCGGACCAGACCCTGGTGCTGGTCAACGGCAAGCGCCGCCACACGGTCGCGCTGGTGAACCTGTTCGGCGCGCGCAACCGCGGCAACACCGGCACCGACATGAACGCGATCCCGCTGCTGGCCATCAAGGACGTGCAGGTGCTGCGCGACGGCGCCGCCGCGCAATACGGCTCGGACGCGATCGCCGGCGTGCTGAACATCGAACTGAAGAAGAACCTGGGCTGCGAAGCGATCGTCGGCACCGGCGAATACTCCAAGCACGACGGCAAGAACTGGCTGGCCTCGGCCTACTGCGGCGTGGCGATGGCCGACGGCGTGCTGGGCATCACCGGCGAATACGCCGACCGCGGCCGCTCCAACCGCGCCGAAGCGGGCAACCCGCGCATCATCGGCGACACCCAGGTCAAGAACCAGACTGTCTACCTCAACGGCGAATTCCCGGCCGGCCCCGGCAAGTTCTACCTGACCGCCGGCGCGCAAGACCGCGACGCCTCGTCCGGCGCGTGGGCACGCGGCGGCATCGGCTCGGACGACATCCCGTCGCGCAACTCGGCCGCCATGTACCCGGACGGCTTCGTCCCCTTCATCAACGGCAAGATCAACGACCGCTACGCCACCTTCGGCTACCGCAGCACCATCGGCGACGACTGGCACATGGACCTGTCGCAGACCTACGGCTCGAACCGCATGCGTTACGACATCACGCATACGCTCAACGCCTCCATCGCCAACCTCGACCTGTCCAAGGGCGGCAAGGGCATCAGCCCGAACGCGTTCGACGCCGGCGGCTTCGCGTTCCGCCAGCTCACCACCAACGCCGACTTCAGCCGCTTTTATCCGGGCGTGCTGCAAGGGATGAACGCCGCCTTCGGCTTCGAGTACCGCAAGGAGAACTACCAGATCTTCGCCGGCGAACCGGGCTCGTACATCGACGCCGACGGCGTGGGCGTGGGCGGCAACGCCGGCAGCCAGGGCTTCCCGGGCTTCCAGCCGGGCGACGCCACCAACCAGAACCGCCACAGCCAGGCCGCCTACATCGACGTCGAGACCGACGTGACCCAGCGCGTCAAGCTGCAGACGGCAGTGCGCTACGAGCACTTCTCCGACTTCGGCTCGACCGTCACCGGCAAGCTGGCCGGCGCCTTCAAGGCCGCCGACGGCGTGCTGCTGCGCGCCTCGGCCAGCACCGGCTTCCGCGCGCCGTCGCTGCAGCAGGCCTACTTCTCGTCCACCTTCACCGACTTCATCAGCGGCGTGCCGATGGACGTGGTGCTGGCGCCGAACGGCGGCAAAGTCGCCAACGCGGCCGGCATCCCCAAGCTGCATGAAGAGAAATCGAAGAGCTACACCGCGGGCATGACCTGGTCGCCGACCGCCACCACCTCGATCACCGCCGACCTGTACCGCATCAACATCGACGGCCGCATCGTGCTGTCGGGCCGCTTCGACGCCGACAACTACCCTGCGCTGGGCGCGACGCTGTCGGCGCTGGGCGTGGGCCAGGCACAGTTCTTCGTCAACTCGGTGGACACCCGCACCCAGGGCCTGGACCTGACGGTGTCGAACCGCGCCACCCTCGGCGAGGGCAAGCTGAACACCTACCTGGCGCTGAACGTCGGCAAGACCGAAGTGACGGGCGTGCACGCGCCGGCCTCACTCAAGGGCTACGAAGACGTGCTGCTGTCCGAGCGCGAGCGCCTGTTCATCGAACAAGGCGGCCCGCGCCACAAGGCCACGCTCGACTTCGACTACACGCTGGGACGTCTGGAAACCGACTTCAAGGTGATCCACTTCGGTCCGCAGACGCTGGGCACCTTCTCCGGTCCGCCGGTGCCGAACCAGCACTACGCGTCCAAGACCTCGGCCGACCTGGCGTTCACCTGGTCGTTCACCGACAAGACCCGCCTGACGGTCGGCGGCACCAACATTTTCAACGTGCACCCGACCGTGCAGAACCCGGACGAAACCGACAACGGGTTCAAGTATGAAAGCGTGCAGTTCGGCCTGAACGGCGCCTCGTACTTCGCGCGCCTGTCGCACAAGTTCTGACGCGACTAGCACGTCGTCCCGGCGAACGCCGGGACCCATGCTGAGCGTGCGCGAAGCGACATCTGACCGTTTGCCATCAACATCAGCACGTCGTCCCCGCGAAGGCGGGGACCCATGCTGAGCATGCGGTCACGCGGCCCGCTCCATCAGGGCACACCGTCCATGGGTCCCCGCCTTCGCGGGGACGACGGCTCACATTGCACCGGCCCCGATCAAGCCAGCGGAAACGTCACCGTCGCCGCCAATCCCCCCAGCCGCTGCGACTGTCCCAGCTCCAGCTTCGCCCCGTGCCTCTCCGCGATCGACTTGATGATCGCCAGCCCCAACCCACTGCCCTGCGCCTCGCTCCCGGCGATCCGGTAAAACCGGTCGAACACGCGCTCGCGCTCCTCCGGCGCGATGCCCGGCCCGCTGTCCTCGACCACCAGCACCGCGCCCGCGCTCTCCCCGCGCACCGAGATATCGACCGTGCCGCCTTGCGGCGTGTACTTGACCGCGTTCTCGACCAGGTTGCGCAGCAGGATGGTGAGCGCATCCGGCTGCCCCTGCACGCGCACCGCGTCCGCGCGCTGCACCCCAAGATCGACGCCCTTGGCCTGCGCCGCCGACGCCAGGTCAGCCACGCTGCGCCGCGCCAGCTCGGCCAGGTCCACCTCCTGCCGGACCGCGCCGGCGGTGGCGCTGGCCTCCTGCCGCGCCAGCACCAGCAGCTGCTCGACCAGCCGCGTCGCGCGGTCGATGCCGGCCGTGAGCCGCGCCACCGCCACCTTGCGTGCTTCAGGGTTGTCGGCCCGCTCCAGGCTCTGCGCCTGCAGCTTGAGCGCGGCCAGCGGCGTGCGCAGTTCATGCGCCGCGTCGGCCACGAAGTGCTGCTGCGCGTCGAACGCCGTGCGCACGCGCGAGAACAGCAGGTTCAGCTCGCGCACCAGCGGCTGCACCTCGTCCGGCAAGCCGTTCTCCGACACCGGCGACAAATCGTCCGCCTGGCGCGACGCCACCTGCGAGCGCACCCGGTCCACCGGCTCGAGCGAGCCGCTGACGACCCACCACACCACCAGCATCAGGATCGGCATCATCACCGCGATCGGCCCCAGCGTGCGCAGCGCCAGGTTGCGCGCCATGTTGCTGCGCACCGACAGGTCCTGCGCCACCTGCACCGTCTGGTTGTTCGTCTGGATCGAAAACACGCGGTAGATGGTGCCGTTGGCACGCACGTTGGAAAAGCCCAGCACCGCGCGCTGCGGCAGGCGCGCGCGAGAGACGCTGTGGAACACCTGCACCCCGTCCGGCGTCCACACCTGCACCACCAGGTCGTCCGACTCCGCGCTGGGGTCGGTGTAGCCGGGCGCCGGCCCGTTGGTGGCCAGCGGCGTGTTCGAGCGCAGCGACAGCGCCATCTGCTGCATGTGGTAGTCGAAGATCTGGTCGGCGTCGCGCAGCGCGGTGCGGTAGGCGATCGACGCCTGCGCCACCGCGGCGATGGTGATCGCGGCCAGCAGGTACCACAACAGGCGCCCGCGCAGCGAATGCGTAACCTTCCTTACCCGTTTCATGCCTTGGGCACCATGTAGCCCACCCCGCGCACGTTCTGGATCAGGTCACTGCCCAGCTTCTTGCGCAGGCCGTGGATGTACACCTCCACCGCGTTGCTGGACACTTCGTCGCGCCAGCTGTACAACTTTTCCTCGAGCTGCGCGCGCGACAGCACCGCGCCCGGCCGCGCCACCAGCGCCTCGAGCACGGCCCACTCGCGCGCCGACAGCGCGACCTGCTGGCCGTCCACCGAGACTTCACGGGTGGCGGGATTGACGGAGATGTTCTTGTATTCGAAGACCGGCTCGGCACGCCCGGCGGCACGCCGCAGCAGCGCACGGATGCGCGCCAGCAGCTCGTCCAGGTCGTAGGGTTTGAGGACGTAGTCGTCCGCGCCGGCATCGAGCCCCGCAATGCGCTGCGACACCGCGTCGCGCGCGGTGGCCACCAGCACCGGGGTCCTGTCCTTGCGTGCGCGCATGGCGCGCAGCACGTCCAGGCCGTCCTTGCGCGGCAGGCCCAGGTCGAGCAGCACCAGGTCGTAATTCTGGTTCTGCATCAGGGCCGTGTCGGCCATTTCGCCGTCCTTGACCCAATCGACGGCGTAGTGCTCGGCCCTGAGCAGGTCGAGCACTACTTCGCCGATCATCGTATCGTCTTCCACCAGCAGCAGCCGCATCAAACGCCCCCGTTCTTGAACAGTGCTGGTAGTGGACGCTTACGATCCTTAACCGATCCGCACCGGGATGAAGATTTTGTCATCCCCGCGCTGGATCAGCAAGGCCACGGACTTGGAGGCTTTGCCTACCAGGTCACGTACCTGGTCAACAGACGAGACAGGCTTGCCGTTGACCGACAGGAGCACGTCGCCGCGGCGCACGCCGGCAAACGCCGCCGCGCCCTGCGCGTCCTCGATCACCAGGCCCGACGGCAGGCCGGATTCGCGGCGCTCCATCGGGTCGAGCGGGCGCAACGCCAGGCCCAGCTTGGCGCCGTTGTCGGCTGTGCTGGCCATCTGCTCGGCGCGGTCGGCCTTGCTGTCGGCATTGCCCAGGGTCGCATTGAGCTGCACGACCTTCCCGTCGCGCCAGACTTCCAGCGCCGCCTTCTCGCCCGGCCGCGCGGTCGACAGCATCGCCGGCAGGTCGCCCGAGGCGATGATCGCCTGGCCGTTCAGCTTGCGGATGATGTCGCCCGTCTTCAGGCCCGCCTTCTCGCCGGGACCATTGCGCTCGACGTTCGACACCAGCGCGCCCTCGACCGTATCGAGCTTGAACGAATCGACCAGGCCCTGGTCCACTTCCTGCACCGTCACGCCCAGCTTGGCATGCTGCACCTTGCCGTGGGCGACGATCTGGTCCTTGATGCGCACCGCCACGTCGATCGGGATCGAGAACGACAGGCCCTGGTAGCCGCCGCTCTGGCTGAAGATCTGCGAGTTGATGCCCACCACTTCGCCGCGCGTGTTGAACAGCGGGCCGCCCGAGTTGCCGGGGTTGACGGCGACGTCGGTCTGGATGAACTGCACCCCGCCGTTGTCGATGGTGCGGCCCTTGGCGCTGACCACGCCGGCGGTCACCGTGCTCTCCAGCCCATACGGCGAACCGATCGCCATGACCCACTCGCCCACCTGCAGGTTGCGCGTGTTACCGAGCGGGACCACCGGCAGGTTCTTCCCGTCGATCTTGAGCACCGCGACGTCGGTCTTGGTATCCGAGCCGAGGACCTTGGCGCGGTACTCGCGGCGGTCCTGCAGCTTGACGGTGACTTCGTCTGCGTCGCGCACCACGTGCGCATTGGTCAGGATGACGCCGTCCGGGCTGACGATGAAGCCCGAGCCCTCGCCCATCATCATCGGGGCCTGGCCGCCGCGCTGGCCGCCGCGCGGCATGCCGGGCACGCCGAACTGGCGGAAGAAGTCGAAGAACGGATCGTCCTCGTCGATCTCGGGCATCTGGCGGCGGCGCATGCCGGTCTTGGTGCCGCCGACGACGCGGATGTTGACCACCGCCGGGCCGTTGCGCTTGACGATGGAAGTGAAGTCCGGCAGCGCCACCTGCGGGTCGGCCGGGCCCACGCTGGGCGCCACGGCAGCCGGCGCCGCAGCGGCGGCCGCCGCTTCTGCCATGGCGTTATTGTGATTGACTGCGATTGCGCCCACCGCCCCGCCAATGACGCCAGCCGCGCACAGCGCCAGCGTGAGACGTTTTGCGGTGATGGCAGTGACTGCACCTTCGTTTTGCATGTACGTGCTCCTGTTTTGGAAGAGATAATGGTTGGTGACTTCAGCTACGATGACTAGCATATTGCGACACCAGCCTTAAACCATGCTTAAGCTAAGGCCGCCTCGCACCCCACCACTTCCCTCACCCGCAAAACGACAGCGCCGACACCACGGCCAGCGCGTTGTCCGGCCGCAGCCAGGCCTCGAATCCGGCCGCCAGCACGGCAGCGAGCACCAGCGCCAGGGCGAGCCGCAGCGCCTTCATGCCAGCGCCAGCCGCACGCGCTCGACCGGCTGGTCGTCGATGCGGTAGTGCAGCAGGGCCGCGACCACGCCCAGGCCCACGCTGATGGTCCACACCAGCTGGTAGGAATGGGTGGCGTCGAACACCTTCCCGCCCAACCACACGCCGAAGAACGCGCCCAGCTGGTGGCCGAAGAACACAAAGCCGAACAGGGTGGCGATGTACTGCACGCCAAACACCTGCGACACCAGCCCATTGGTCAACGGCACCGTGCCCAGCCACAGGAAGCCCATCACCGCGCAGAACGCGTACAAGGTCCAGGTGGACAGCGGCAGCAGCACGAAGGCGGCCATGACCAGCGCGCGCGCCAGGTACAGGGCCGCGAGCACGTGCTTGCGCCGCTGGAAGCCGCCGAGCCAGCCGAACACGTAGGTCCCCGCCACGTTGGCCAGCGCGATGATGGCCAGCCCGGTGACGCCGGCATTGCCCGGCAGCTGCTTGTCCGCCAAATAGGCCGGCAGGTGCGACGCGATGAACGCGAGCTGGAAACCGCAGGCGAAAAAGCCCAGGTTCAGCAGCCAGAAGCCGCGGTGCCCGAACGCCTCGCGCAGCGCCGCGCCCAGGGTCTGGCGTGCCTTGTCGGCGCCGCTCGTCGTGCGCTCGCGCAGCGGCAACGCGCACGGCAGCATCAGCGCGCACACGATGCCCAGCACACCCAGCGCGCCGGCCCAGCCGAGCGCACTGGTCAAGCCCTGCGTGACCGGCACCAGCAGGAACTGGCCCATGCCGCCGATCGCCCCGGCCATCCCCAATGCCCAGCTGCGCCGCTCCGGGGCCACCAGCCGGCTCAGGGCGCCATAGACGACACTGAAGGCCGTGCCCGACAGCGCCACGCCGATACACAGCCCGGCCGACAGGGTGAACGCGGCGACCGAGGGCGCCTGCGCCATCAGGATCAGCCCCGCGCCGTAGCACAGCAGGCCGCACACCACCACCAGCCGCGCGCCAAAGCGGTCGGCCAGCATGCCGGTGAACGGCTGGGCCAGCCCCCATGCGAGGTTCTGCACCGCAAGCGCGAACCCGAACGCCTCGCGCGACCAGCCGCGCTCCAGCGTGACAGGCAGCAGGAACAGGCCCTGCGCGTGCCGCACGCCCATCGCCAGCCCGAGCACCAGCCCGCCCGCCGTCACGACCACCCAGGGATGGCCCAACCAGTCCATTTTCCGTTGACTCGACATCTCGTGCCTCACATTCCGTTTGTGAATACATGGCGATCTTTGCATCGCCGCCGGTGTCGATTAAACTGCTTTCTGCTGAGCCGATCAAAGGATATTCCCGTCACCTTCGCATTCGCTACTGACATGTCACTACCACTCGTACGCCTCCCTTCCCTCGACCTGGTGCGCGGCTTCGTCGCCGTTGGCCGGCGCATGAGCGTCACGCTCGCCGCGCGCGACCTGTGCCTGACCCAATCGGCGGTGAGCCGGCAGGTGCAGGCGCTGGAAGACGCGCTCGGGGTCAAACTGTTGGTGCGCGGCTATCGTTCGATCGCGTTCACGCCCGAGGGCGAGCGCCTGTTCCGCGCTGCCGATGGCGCGCTGGCCCAGTTGCAGGACGTGATCCACGCGGTGAAAGGCCCGTCCGGGCGCCGGCTGGTGACGCTCACCTCGACCTCCGGCCTGACCGGACTGTGGCTGATCGAGCGGCTCGGCGCCTTCCTGCGGGCCCACCCGGACATCGAAGTGCGCGTGTCCGCCAACGACCGCGCGGTGGACCTGGCGGGCGAAGGCATCGACCTGGCGATCCGCTACGGCGCGCGCGAGGCGATGCCCAGGGGAGCCGAGTACCTGTTCGGGGAGTCGGTGCTGCCGGTGGCGCACCCGTCGCTGCACGTGAAGGCGTTGGCCAGCCCGGCCGATGTCGCGCGCCACACGCTGCTGCAATTCGATGGCCCCTACCGGCCCTGGCTGCAATGGGGCGAGTGGTTCGCCAGCCAGGGGTGGGACGAGGTGCGCCCCAAGGCCGTGCTGCGGTTTAACCAGTACGACCAGCTGGTGCACGCCGCGGTGGCCGGCCAGGGCATCGCGCTGGGCCGCCGGCCGCTGGTGGCCGCGATGCTGGCCGACGGGCGGCTGCGCGCCATTTCGGCCCCCTTGCCCGGCCCGGCCACCGACTACGCCTACTGGCTGCTGCACGCGCACCCCGAGCCCGCGCCCGAAGTGGTGCATGTGATGCGCTGGATACGCGACGAAGCTGCCCTCGTACGCGAATGACGCGATGACGCGGGCGCGCGCATCAGCGCACGCGCTGGCCCGCCTCGCGCAGGTGATGGATCAGGTCGCGTGCCGCCTGCGGCAGCTCGCCCAGGCTGCGAAAGCAGATGCTCAAGCCGCGCTCGGACCACTCGTCGGCCAGCTCGACGATCTGTAAGTCCTGCGCATGCCGCAGTGCCGCGCGTCGCGGCACCACGCTGATGCCCACGCCTCCGGCCACCAGCTGGCACACGCCCTCCATGCCGCGCACGCTGATGCGCACCTTCAGGTGCTGGGCCAGCGCCGCCGCATGCCCGGCCAGGTGCTGGAACAAGGCGCTGTCGCCGGCCAGCCCCACGAAGTCGTGCTCGAGGCAAGCCGCGAAAGCCACCGCCCCGCGTTCGCCCGCGTGTGCCAGCGGGTGGCCGTGCGGCGCGATCGCCACCAGCGGATCCGGAGCGAGCGGCAGCGTCTCCAGCGACAGCGGCGCCACTGCATCCGACACGATCCCGAGGTGCCAGTTGCCCGATGCGACCATGCGCACGATGTCCACGCTCTGGCGCTCCTCGGACTCGATCGCCACCGCCGGCTGCTCGGCGAGGAAAGGCACCAGCAGCGCAGGCAGCAACTCGCTGGCGAAGGTGGTGTTGTAGAGCATGCGGATGGTGGCCGCGCGCCCGCTGCCGAATGCGCCCATCTCCGACCGCAACTGGTCCACCTGCGCCAGCACCGCCCTGGCATGCGACAGCAAGGTAATGCCCGGCGCGGTCGGGCGCACCCGCCCCTTGCCGCGCTCCAGCAGCTTGTGACCGAGGCTGTCCTCCATGGCGGCAAGCCGCGCGCTGGCCGACGCCGGCGACAGGTACGAGGCGCGCGCGCCGGCGGTAATGCTGCCGCCATCGACAATATTCACGAACAGGCGCAGGTCAACCAGGTCGAATCGCAGCATGTGTTTTCCATTCGAGAGGTGCAGGCTTCGGCAATGCCGAAACCGGGCTTTGGCAAAGACAGCTTCGCGTTCACGGCGCCGTACGCAAGAATGGCGTCATGTCTGCTCTCATTTTCATCGTCTTTGTGCTGGCCGGTATTGTAAAGGGCGTCATCGGCATGGGCTTGCCCACGGTTGCCGTGGCCCTGCTGGGCATGCTGATGGCGCCGCAGGAGGCCGCCGCCATCCTGGTCATCCCGTCGCTGGTCACCAACCTCGCCCAGTTGCTGGCAGGCCCCAGGCTGGGCGCCCTGTCCCGGCGCTTTGGCCTGCTGGTTGCGGGCATCGTCGCCGGCACCTTGCTGGCTGCCGCTGCTGGCGCCACCCAGGCTCCGGCCGCAGCGCATGCCCTGCTCGGGGCCGCGCTGGTCGCGTATGCGGTGCTGGGACTTGGGCAGGTGCGCTTTGCCGTCGACGGCGCGCGCGAACGGCTGCTGGCCCTGCCCGTGGGCGCGGCCACCGGCGCAATCACCGCGCTGACCGGCGTGTTCGTGATCCCGGCCGTGCCTTTCGTGCAGGCGACCGGGCTGGAAAAAGACGAGCTGGTACAGGCCCTGGGCCTGTGCTTCACCGCCTCCACGCTGGCCCTCGGCGCGGCGCTGCTGTGGACCGGCCAGTTCCACGCCGCGCTCGGGTGGGCCTCGGTGCTCGCGGTGGCGCCGGCCATGCTCGGCATGTACCTTGGCCAGCTGCTGCGTGCTCGCATCAGCGCGGCGGTGTTCCGGCGCTGGTTCCTGCTTGCCCTGCTCGCCAGCGGCGTCATCTTCCTGGTGAAATATGTGCGCCACGCCTGACGACGCGGCAGGCCGGTTGGTGCTGGACCTGGCCCAGGCCGCGGACGGCACGTTGCGCGGCCACGGCTGGGTGGGCGCCAGCCAGGTGGGCGCGCTCGAATTCGAGTGTCGCGACGGCGCGCTGGTCGTCACCGTGTTGTATGTGCGGCCGGCCTGGCGCCGTCGCGGGCTGGCGCGACGCATGCTCGCGCTGCTGCAGGAACGCACGGGGTGCCGCACGCTGTGCCTGCCCGGCCGGCCGTGATCGTTTTCAGGAAGCCTGCGACTGCCGCGCAAAAGCCAGCGCATCCTCGAGCCGGTCGTTCCCCCAGAACAGCTCGTCGCCCACGAAAAAGCTCGGTGCGCCAAAGATGCCGCGGGCCCTGGCCTCTTCGGTGTTTTCGCGCAGCCGCCGCTTGTTCTCGTCGGACAGCGCCGCAGCGATTACCGCGTGCGGATCGTCCACCAGCCCGTCGAGCGCGGCCAGCACGTTCGCTTCTTCGTTGATCTCCAGGTCGTCGCGCCAGTTCTGCGACATCACGCGCTCGCAGAACGGCACCATCCAGTCGCTGCCCGCGCCAAGCACGGCCACCCGCAGCGGCAGCAACGCCACGCGCGGGAACACCGAAGGGCGCCGGAACGGCAGGCCGTACTTGCGCGCCTGGCGCGCCACATCCTTCCAGGCGTATTCGCCCTTCTCCTTTTGCAGCACGAAAGGCGAGGTGGACCACCCCAATTCCTTGAAGATCGGCCCGAGCAAAAAAGGCCGCCATTGAACGCGCACGCCGGCGGCCTTGGCCAGCGCCTCGATGCGCATCACCGAGAGATAGCTGTAGTTGCTGCCGAACTCGAACCAGAACTGGAGCGTGGGGGTGTCGGTCATGATGGGCTCGTCAAGAAAATGCCGGTAGCTGAGTCTATGACCTGTCGGCTTGTCGCACAAACAAATTGTGCGCATGGGATGGATGCGTGCCGCGCATGCCAGACGCACAAAGGGCGCCCGAAGGCGCCCTCTTTCAGCATACTGCCCGTCGTGTCTTAGGCGGCCTGGCGTTGTTCCAGCGCCTCGACGTTGTGGGTGTTGCCGTTGCCGTCCGCGATCTGGATCTTGCGCGGCTTGAAGGCTTCCGGCACTTCGCGCACCAGTTCGATGGTCAGCATGCCGTTGTCGAACGAAGCCGTGGTCACCTTCACATGGTTGGCCAGCTGGAAGCGCTGTTCGAAGTCGCGCGCAGCGATGCCACGGTGCAGGAAGGTTTTCTGGGTGTCGTCCTTGCGCTTGCGGCCAGTCACGGCCAGGGTGTCGCGCTCGGTGACGATTTCCACTTCGTCGCGGCTGAAGCCTGCCAGTGCCATCACGATGCGGTACTGGTCTTCGCTCACCAGCTCGATGTTGTACGGCGGGTAGCTCGGGGCCTCCGCGCGCTGTTCGAGCAGGCTGGCCAGGCGGTCGAAACCGATAGCGGAACGGTAGAGAGGAGTAAGGTCGAAAGTACGCATGATAAATATCCTTTTCAAGTTAAGCGATATATGTTGTCGGACCTCATTGAGCATCCGATGCACCCAATCTAATGGCATGTCGAGGGGTTTTCAAGACGTACGAAATACGGTTTTTCGCGCCTCCTTTTAAATTTTGTTTGCATCCGTTCCGTGCGGCATTTGCTCTTGCCGGGCGGTGCTACACTCCCCGGCTGCCGGTCCCGCCGGTTTTCCCGACGCTCATTTTTCACTGACAAACATGCCCGCACACATCCGTTTCCCGCTCGCCGCCCGTACGGCGTCCGCGCTGGCGCTTGCCCTCGCGCTCGCATTCCCGGCCCACGCCGACGTTCCCGCGGTCGGAAACTCGGCCTATCCCGGCACCATTTGCCTGACTGTCGATGCCACCGACCTGTCGCAGCAGATCTTTCGCGTACGCATGAGCATTCCGGTGCAGCCGGGTCCGCTGACCCTGCTGTATCCGCAGTGGTTGCCGGGGAACCACGGACCGAGTGGCCCGCTCACGCAGCTGGCCGGGCTCAAGTTCAGCGCCAACGGCAAGCCGGTCGAGTGGACGCGCGACCCGGTGCAGGTATTCGCCTTCCACGTCAACGTGCCGCAGGGCGCCAACACGCTCGAAGCCGAGTACCAGTACCTGTCGCCGCTCGAGGGCAACCAGGGCCGCATCACGATGACCGACGAGATGCTCGGCGTGCAGTGGCCATCGGTGACGCTGTACCCGGCCGGCTACGTGGCGCGCCGCGTCACCGTGCAGGCCAACCTGGCGCTGCCCGAAGGCTGGCAGTACGGCACGGCGCTGGAGACCGCGGAGCGCAAGGGCAACGAGGTGCGCTTCAAGCCGACCGACCTGGAAACGCTGATCGACTCACCGCTGTTCGCCGGCCGCTACTTCAAGCGCGTCGACCTGGCGCCGGGCGCCAAGGTGCCGGTGACGCTGAACATCGTGGCCGACAATCCGGAGGCGCTGGAAGCCAAGCCCGAGCAGATCGCGGTGCACCGCGCGATGGTGCAGCAGGCGGCAAAACTGTTTGGTTCGCACCACTACGACCACTACGATTTCCTGTTTGCGCTGTCGGACGAATTCGGCGGCATCGGCCGCGAGCATCATCAGTCGAGCGAGAACGGCGTCAAGCCCGGCTACTTCACCGAATGGAACAAGGGCGAGGCGGGCCGCGACCTGCTGCCGCACGAGTACACGCACTCGTGGAACGGCAAGTTCCGCCGGCCAGCCGGACAGGACGTCCCCAACTTCAACACGCCGCTGCAGAACAGCCTGCTCTGGGTGTACGAAGGGCAGACCCAGTACTGGGGTAACGTGCTGGCCGCGCGCTCGGGCCTGTTCTCGCAGGCGGGCGCGCACGACGCCCTGGCCGCGACCGCGGCGCGCTACGACAACGTCAAGGGCCGCGACTGGCGCGCGATGCAGGACACGGTCAACGACCCGATCATCAACGGCCGCCGTCCGATCGGCTGGGGCAACTGGCAGCGCAGCGAGGACTACTACTCGGAAGGCCAGCTGATCTGGCTCGACGTGGACACCAAACTGCGCGAGATGTCGGGCGAGAAGCGTTCGCTGGACGACTTCGCGCGCGCCTTCTACGGCATCGACGACGGCAGCTACCTGCCGGCGTTCTACACGTTCGACGATGTCGTGGCCACGCTGAACAAGGTGCAGCCCTACGACTGGGCCAGCTTTCTGCGCGCGCGGCTGGACGGGCACGGTCCCGGCGCGCCGCTGGACGGCCTGGCACGCGCCGGCTGGAAGCTGGTGTACACCGATACGCCGACCGACTACCTCAAGAGCGCGGACGAGCGCAGCAAGGCGACCGACTTCAGCTACTCACTGGGATTCTCGGTGGGGCAGGATGGCAGCATCCGCAGTGTGGTGTGGGATGGCGTGGGCTTTCGCGCGGGGCTGGCGGCCAACACCAGCATCGTGGCGGTCAACAACCGCGCCTACAAGGGCGAGGTGCTGAAGGCCGCGGTGCGCGAAGCGAAGGCGTCGCACAAGCCGATCGAGCTGTTGGTCAAGAAGGGCAACAACTTCCGGACCATCAAGCTCGAGTACTACGAGGGCTTGCGCTACCCACGCCTGGAGCGCGTGGCGGGGACGAAGGATCGGCTCGAATCGATCTTCGCACCGTTGAAATAAGAGCCCCGGTGCGCGAGCGCCTTGCGTAGGGTGGGCAGATTCTGCCCACGCGTTCAGGCAGCGTTTGATGGGCCGCGATTCCGTTCCGTGCCGCGCCAACGCGAGTTGAACGCGTGGGCAGGGAGAGGCTGGGCAGTGCCCAGCCGAGCGCCCACCCTACCAATCACCCAAACAAGCCGTGCAGGAACCAGCGCGGCTCGGCATCCTCGCCTGAACCGACGATGCGCTCGCGGTACACCCAGTACAGCGCGTGGTCCAGCCCCTCCGCGATGAAGTAGTCGCGCGTTTGCGACTCGCTCCACCAGCCTGCCTCGATCCGTTCGGGGTTGGACGCCATCTTGAGCGGCGAACCGTAGAACGGCCGGTGGTCGCGCATCAACAGCGCGATCGGCTTGGCCAGCAGCCACGCCGGACGCGGCAGGCTTTGCACGTCCGGCGGCATCTGCGCCGCGCGCGCCGATGGGCGGATCTTCTGCTGCACCGGCACCCAGGCGTTGGCCAGCTCGGGCCGGTAGTCGGCTTGCGGCGCGGCCTGCAGCACGTTCTCGGCCCCCAGCCGCGCCACCAGCAGCTCGAACACGCGGTTGCGGTCTTCCTCGGTGCCGCCCGGCTCGGGGAACAGCGACTCGGACGGCGGCGCCATCGCCTGCAGCTGCAACGCCTGCAGGCCCAGCCCGATCACCGGCGCATCGAGCACCGTCTTGGCCAGCCGCTCCTTGAGCAGGCGCACCAGGTGCTCGTCGCGCCAGGTGGGCTCGGCCAGCGCGATCTCGATCGGCGTGGGCGGGCGTGCCACCCTGCCCCGCTCGTGCTCGAGATTGAGCGTGATGCGCTCGACCGCCAGCTGGCGCGCGCACAGCCAGCCGGTGAGCTGCAGCACCAGCCGGTGCGCGCCCGCCAACAGCGCGTCCGCATGCTCGATGCGGTCGAACAGCTCCAGGCGCGCGTGGAAGGTTTCGGGCGGTTCGATCCATTCGAACAGCTCGGGCAGCGCACCGTAAGCCGCATCCAGCAGGTCAAGCAGCGGCCGCCCGCAGCGACGCTGCAGGCCGGGACGCGGCAGGCGCCGCATGTCGCCCAGCGTGAAGCAGCCAATGCCCTCGAACCAGCCGGCATAGGCCCGTGCCGGCGGCGGCGTGGACGCCGGCAGGCGGTCCAGCCGCCGCACCAGCGATGCCATCTTGAGCGCACGCCCGGCCCGGCGCCGCGCCAGCAGCCATGCGCCGCGCGCGGTGGGCGCGCACGACAGGTAGCCAGTGAAACCGAGCGCGCGCAGGTTGGCGCGCACCCGGCTGCACAGCCTGCGGATGCCGCCGAACAGGCGCAGGCTGGCGCCAATGTCCATGAGCAGCGTAGCCTCCTCGGCCAGCGTGACGAGCGGGGTGTACTGCAACAGCGCCAGCGCCACCGCGTTCAGCGCCTCGGCCTCGCGCGCGGGATCGCGCTCGTGCAGGCGCGCATCGGGCTCAAGCATCAGCACGCCGCCGCGCCGCATGCCGATTTGGACCCCGGCCGCGCGCGCCGCGGGCGACGCCGCCAGCACGCGCTCCTGCTCGAGCACGACGCTGCCGGCGTCAGCCGACCAGTTCGGGCTGAAGACCTCGAGCGGGAGCTGGGGCAGGCAAAGGCCGATCCAGAGTCGCATGACGCTGCAGCAAGGAAGGGGTGAGTGGCAGGAACAGCGGCGCGTCGCGCTGCGGCCCCCGGCGTTTGACGAAGCCGATGTCGATGCCGCCGGCGGCCGGGCGCAAGGCCAGCCGCAGCGGCGCGGGCGAGGCGTCCTGCGCCGCGGCCAGCGGCCGGAACAGGAAGAACAGGGTTTCGCCGCTTTGGGCCGCCAGGTGCAGCCGGCGCAGGCTTTCGCCACGCGCATGCTGCTGCCAGAACAGCAACGCGCCGCAGCTGCCGCTCTTGAGCACCTGCTCGGCCGCCCACAGCGCGTCCGCACTGCGGTTGGCGCGTATCCAGACCAGCTGCGACGGCGCCAGGCCCAGCGCGGCCAGCGCCAGGGCTTGCGGTGCGTGCGGCGGCGCCAGCAGCACGATGCGGCGCTCGGCGACCCGGGCCAGCGCCGGCTTGAGCAGGCGGATTTCGCCAATGCCGGGTTGCTGCACCAGCAGGTCGACCAGCGTGCCGGTGGGCCAGCCGCCGCCGGGCAGCTGCGCCGACAGGGCCGGGTGGCCGGTATCGACGCAGCGCGTGTCGGCCTGCGCGAGCTGCGAAGCGCGCCAGAGCGACGGGTGCAAGGCCTCCGGCGCGGCGATGGTTTCGGAACTGTTCATGGCGGGATGGGTGAACGAATACTGTATAAACATACAGTACTCTGCGAGCCCGTTTTTGGCAAGGGCTATCGTGTTTCGTGCGCGACGTGCCGGCAGAAAATCCGCTCGCCCGGCGAAAAGGTGGATAATGACTTGCCTTGTTGACCAGACTCACCGATGACAAATAAGTTCCACCATTTCCCCGTCCTCTCCCTGCCATGCGGGAGGCAGGGCGCATGACCACCCCGATCCAGCTCATCAGTGCCGTCGTGTTCGGCCTTGCCCTCGTACACACCTTCAGCACCAAGGCCTTCGAGCAACTGGCGGACCGCCATCCACGCCACGCCGGCCTGTTCCACCTGCTGGGCGAGGTGGAGATCGTGTTCGGCTTCTGGGCCTTCGTGCTGCTGGTCGCCATGGCGCTGGTCGAAGGCGGCCAGGCCGCCACCGCCTACGCCGAATCGCGCCAGTACGCCGAGCCGCTGTTCGTGTTCGTGGTCATGGTGGTGGCAGCCTCCCGTCCCGTGCTCGATGCGGTGCGCACCCTGCTGCGCACCCTCGCGCACCTGGCGCCGGTGCGCACCGAACTGGCGCTGGCCTGGCTGGGGCTGGCGCTGGTGCCGCTGGCCGGTTCGCTCATCACCGAGCCGGCCGCGATGACGCTTGCCGCCCTGATGCTGGCGCCGATCGTGTTCCGTCCCGGCATGCCCGAGTGGATCAAGTACGCCGCGCTCGGCGTGTTGTTCGTCAACGTCTCGATCGGCGGCACCCTCACCGCCTACGCCGCGCCGCCAGTGCTGATGGTGGCGGCCAACTGGGGCTGGGATACCGCGTTCATGGCCACCCACATCGGTTGGCGCGCGGCGCTCGCGGTGGTGATCAACGCCACCGGCGTGGCGCTGCTGATGCGCAAGCACCTGGCCAGCGCGCCGCCCGCCGGGGAACAAGCGGTGCCGCTGGCGGTCTCGCTGATCCACCTCGCATTCCTGGCCGCGGTGGTCAAGTTCGCCCACCATCCGGTCGTGTTCCTCGGCCTGTTCATGCTGTTCCTCGGCTTTACCAAGGCGTACGAACGCTACCAGGACCCGCTGATCCTGAAGGAAGGCTTGCTCGTTGGCTTTTTCTTGGCCGGACTTGTCGTGCTCGGCGGCATGCAGCAGTGGTGGCTGCAGCCGATCGTGTCCAGCCTTGGCCCCACCGAGCTGTTCTTCGGCGCGCTGGGCCTGACCGCGATCACCGACAACGCCGCCCTCACCTACCTCGGCTCGCTGATCGCCGGGCTGTCCGACCACGCCAAGTACATGCTGGTGGCCGGCGCTGTGGGCGGCGGCGGCCTGACCGTGATCGCCAACGCGCCCAACCCGGCCGGCGTGGCCCTGTTACGCAACGGCTTTGACGACGAATCGATCGGGGCGGTGGGCTTGTTCCTGGGCGCACTGATCCCCACTATCGTTGCAGCGGCACTTTTCCTGCTCTAGCCGATCCAGGCACAACCGGAGGATACCCATGGCCGACGAGGTACTGACAAGCAAGGCTGGCACCATCGAACGCTGCTGCAAGCGCGCGCGCGACGAATACGAAAAAGATCCGACCACCTTCTCGGCCGACGTGACACGCCAGGACGCGGCCACCCTCAATATTATCCGGGCGTGGGAAGCGGCAGTCGAGATGGGAGACTACATTCTCGGCAACAATGGCGTGCTGGCCAAGGACGAGCGCGCGGTGATCACCCTGCTGGCCGAGCGCGGCCTGGTCGATCCCGCGCTGGCCGAAGACCTCAAGCGCACCGGCGAATTCTGCCGCGCCGAGTGGGACTACCAGGCCGCCCCGCTGCCGGCCCTGGTCACCATCATCAAGCGTGGCCTCGACGACTTCAGCGCCTTCTCCGCCGCACTGCTGGCCCACGGCCCGGCCGCCTAGTCCTGCTGCCGGCCCTGCCGGCGCCCGCATCGAACCGTACGCCGCCGATCCGTGATCAGGACTACCATCGGCGCTTGCGCTGGCATGCGCTTTAGCGTCGCAACCACCCGAACAGCAGGCCGCCCAGGCGTGCGACCAGGAAAGCGAACGAGCGGGTTGGGATCAGCTGGCCACGCGGGCCGGCGTAGTTGCAGCGCGGGGTGATGGACATGTTGATAGCCTCCAAGATTTCCTTTTCAGCATAGCTATCGCGCAATCCCTGCTCTGTGCGCTGCCGCTCATTTGGCGATAACACAACAGTATTTCGTCGACGGGCGCGCGGAGAGTCACCGTAATTTCCGTAAGGCAGCGACCGTCCCGGCACGATTGATGCATCTCAAACGCGCCACCGTCCTGCCATCTAACCTGTGCCGGCTGCACAACCGGCTTGCCCCCAGTTTCATCACCAGGAGATACGACATGAGCTATATCGATCGTGACAAATATGGGATGTACAAAGACAAAACCAGCGCCGGCCCCGGCCCGGCCCTGATGGGCGCGGACACCCTCATCGGCGACGACGTTGTCAATGGCAGCGACGAGAGCCTTGGGGACATCAAGGAGATCATGCTCGACATGGGCAGCGGCCAGGTCGCCTATGCGGTGCTGGCGTTCGGCGGCTTCCTTGGCATGGGCGAAAAGCTGTTTGCCGTGCCGTGGCAGGCATTGCACCTGGACACCGTCAACAAGCGCTTCGTGCTCAACATTGACAAGGAGCGCCTGAAAACCGCGCCCGGCTTCAACCCCGATGCGTGGCCCGACATGAGCGACATCACCTGGGCCAACCAGATCCACAGCTTCTACGGCACCGATCCGCACCGCGCAGGCGGGCCGAGCATGGGCCCGGGCGTGGCGATGGGCGGCATGGTCAGCGGCATGGGTGGCGCAGGTGCCGGCGCCGGCATGGGCGCGGGCATGGCAGGCAGCTCTTCCACCACGGGTGCGGGCAGCTCCAGCCTGGGCGGCGCCGGTTCCAGCAGCATCGGGTCGAGCAGCGACCTTGGCTCCACTTCCGGCGGCGGCATGCGCGGCACCAAGGACCGTACCGGCGGCAGTGATCTCTAAGCAGCAATCCACCCACCCTACGCAAATCGCAACGCTTCCGTAGGGTGGGCACTTGTGCCCACGCGTTCACGCCAACAGCTGAGCAAACGTCCGCGTGGGCTCGAGAGCCCACCCTACGGGTTCAACCAGCGCCAGCGCAGCCCGTCATCAGCGCAGCATCGACTCCCACACCTTCTGCAGCCGCTTGGCCGACACCGGCATCGGCGTGCGCAGCTCCTGCGCAAACAGCGACACGCGCAACTCCTCCAGCAGCCAGCGGAACTCGACCATGCGCGGGTCCAGGTTCTTGAGCGGCTGGTTGCGCGAAGTCCGCTGGAACTGGGTGGCCGCGTTCTGCCACTCCGCCATCAGCTGCGCATCGCGCGCGGGATTGCCGCGCAACTTCTCGATGCGCACATTGATCGCCTTCAGGTAGCGTGGGAAGTGCGCCAGCTGGCTGTACTCGTTCTCGTCGATGAAGCGCTTGTGCACCAGCCCCTGCAATTGCGACTGGATGTCGCTCGACACCTGCTGCGGCAGGCTTTGCAGCTTCTTCGGCAGCACATAGAACTCCTGCAGGATCTGCCCCACCAGGCGCGCGATCTCGTTGATCAGCAGGCCCAGGCGTCCCTTCCCTTCATCCTTGCGCTTGTTGAACGAGCCTTCGTCGATCGGCAGCGGATCCTGCAGGCAGGCGATGTCGATTGCCTTGTTCACGATCTGGTCGCGCAGCTCGTCCGGGCTGCCCACCGACATGAACTGCATGCCCATCTGCTGCAGCCCGGGGATGTTCTTCTCCGCGAATTTGAGCTGCTCCTTGAACTGCAGCGCGAACAGGCGGCGCAGGCCAATGCGGTGCGTGCGCGCGGCCACGTTCGGGTCATCGAACACTTCCAGGTCGCAGTGCGTCTTCTTGTCCACCAGCGCGGGAAAGCCGATCAGCGTGAGCTTGCCCTGGCTGATCTCGAGCAGCTCCGGCAGCTCGCCAAAGTTCCAGGTCGTGATGTTGGTGTGCTGGCTCACCGCCGGCTCCGGCGCGGCGGCGGCCTTCTGCTTGGCCACCGGTGCTGCCCCGGCCTGCGCTCTGGCTGCCACGGCCGGCGCGGGCGCAGGCGCCGCCTCGGCCATCTTCTGGAAGCTCTTGCGCGCCTGCCCGCCCAGCTCGGCCTGCAGGGTCGCCAGGTTGCGGCCCATGTCCAGCTGGCGGCCGTGCTCGTCCACCACCTTGAAATTCATCGACAGGTGCGCCGGCAGCGTTTCGAGCTTGAAGTCGCTGGTGAGCACCTGCACCCCGGTCTGCGCGCGCACGTCCGCGATCAGCACGTCGATCAGGTCGCCGCGCCCGAAGGCGCCCGCATCGGTGATGCGGTCCACGAAGCGCGCCGCGAAATCGGGCAGCGGCACGCAATGGCGGCGCAGCTTCTGCGGCAGCGATTTGAGCAGCAGGTGCACCTTCTCCTTCAGCATGCCCGGCACCAGCCAGTCCGCGCGCTCGCGCGGGATCTGGTTGAGCGCGAACAGCGGCACCGTGAGCGTGACGCCATCGCGCACGCTGCCCGGCTCGAAGTGGTACGAGAGCCCCATCTCGATGCCCGTGACGTTCATCGTCTTCGGGAACAGCTCGGTGGTCACGCCCGCCGCCTCGTGCCGCATCAGCTCTTCGCGGTTCAGGAACAGGAGCTTGGGATTGTCGTGCGCCGCGTCCTTGTACCACTTCTCGAATCCGGCGCCATTCACCACCGACGCCGGGATCTCCTTGTCGTAAAAAGCGTAGATCAACTGGTCGTCCACCAGCACGTCCTGGCGGCGCGACTTGTGCTCCAGGTTCTCGATCTCGCGCACCAGCTTGTGGTTGTGGGCGAAGAAGGCTGCGCGGGTGTCGTAATCGCCCGCCACCAGCGCGTCGCGGATGAAGATCTCGCGCGCCTCGGCCGGGTTATGCAGCGCGTAATTGATGCGCCGCTGGCTGTACACCACGATGCCATACAGCGTGGCGCGCTCGCTCGCCGTCACCTGCGCCGGCCGCTTTTCCCAGCGCGGCTCGCCCCACGATTTTTTCAGCAGGTGCGCGCCGATCTTCTCCACCCACTCGGGCTGGATCTGCGCGATCGTGCGCGCGTACAGGCGCGTGGTCTCGACCAGTTCGGCCGCCATCACCCACTTGCCCGGCTTCTTGGACAGGGACGAGCCCGGCCAGATGTGGAACTTGATGCCGCGCGCGCCCAGGTACTGGCCGCCCTGCTCGTCCTCGCCCTTGAAGCCGATGTTCCCCAACAGGCCCGTGAGCAGCGCCATGTGCAGCTGGTCGTAGGTGGCGGGCGCCTCGTTCATGCGCCAGCCCTGCTCCTTGACGATGGTGACCAGCTGCGAGTGCACGTCGCGCCACTCGCGCAGGCGCAGCTGCGACAGGAAGTTCTCGCGGCAGGTGTCCTGCAACTGGCGGTTGCTCTTCTTGTGCTCGATCGCCTGCTCGAACCAGCGCCAGATCTTCAGGTACGACAGGAACTCGCTCTTCTCGTCGGCGAACTTCTTGTGCTTCTCGTCGGCCTGCTGCTGGTACTCGATCGGCCGGTCGCGCGGGTCCTGCACCGACAGCGCGGAAGCCACCACCAGCATCTCGGTCAGGCAGGCGTTATCGACTGCGGCCAGGATCATGCGGCCCACGCGCGGGTCGAGCGGCAGCTTGGCCAGCTTGCGGCCCAGGGGCGTCAACTGGTTGAACTCGTCCACCGCGCCCACTTCCTGCAGCAGCTGGTAGCCGTCCGCGATCGCACGGCCCTGCGGCGGTTCGATGAACGGGAAGCTCTCGACGTCGGTCAGGTGCAGCGACTTCATGCGCAGGATGACCGCGGCCAGCGACGAGCGCAGGATCTCCGGGTCCGAGAACTTCGGGCGCTGCTTGAAGTCGTCCTCGTCGTACAGGCGAATGCACACGCCGTCGGCCACGCGGCCGCAGCGGCCGGCGCGCTGGTTGGCGGCGGCCTGCGAAATCGGCTCCACCTGCAGCTGCTCGACCTTGTTGCGGAAGCTGTAGCGCTTCACGCGCGCCAGGCCCGAATCCACCACGTAGCGGATGCCCGGCACCGTGAGCGAGGTCTCGGCCACGTTCGTCGCCAGCACGATGCGGCGCGCGTTGGTGGTGCGGAAGACGCGGTCCTGCTCCTCCACCGACAGGCGGGCGAACAGCGGCAGGATCTCCACATGCGGCGGATGGTGCTTGCGCAGCGCCTCGGCACAGTCGCGGATCTCGCGCTCGCCGGGCAGGAACACCAGCACGTCGCCCTGCCCGATGCGCGCCAGTTCGTCCACGCCATCGACCACCGCGTCGATCAGGTCGCGCTTGTCGCGCGCGGCCTGGGCCTTGGTGACCTTGTTCGGGTCGGTGCCGGGGGGCGCGACAACTTCGCTCTCCACCGGGCGATAGCGCACCTCCACCTTGTACAGGCGGCCCGACACCTCGATCACCGGCGCCGGTTTCTCAGGGGTGCCAAAGTGGCGCGCAAAGCGGTCCGCGTCGATGGTCGCGGAGGTGATGATCACCTTCAGGTCCGGGCGGCGCGGCAGGATCTGCTTCAGGTACCCGAGCAGAAAGTCGATGTTCAGGCTACGCTCGTGCGCCTCGTCGATGATGATCGTGTCGTAGGCCTTGAGCAGCGGGTCGGTCTGCGTCTCGGCCAGCAGGATACCGTCGGTCATCAGCTTGACCGAGGCGCCCTTTTGCAGCGTGTCGGTAAAGCGCACCTTGAAGCCCACGTGCTCGCCCAGCGGCGATCCCAGCTCGTGCGCGATGCGCTTGGCGGTGGAGGATGCCGCAATGCGGCGCGGCTGCGTGTGGCCGATCAGGCCGCGGCTGCCGCGGCCCAGTTCGAGGCAGATCTTCGGCAGCTGCGTGGTCTTGCCCGAGCCGGTTTCGCCGGACACGATCACGACCTGGTTCTCCTGCACCGCCTTGGCGATCTCCGCGCGCCGGCCTGATACCGGCAGCTCCTCGGGGAAGATGATCGGCGGGAGCGGATTGCGGAAATCGGACCGCTGCGCCAAAAGAGACCCGTCATTCCCGCGCAGGCGGGAATCCATAGGCCGCTTGCGTGCCGGCTCGGCATGGGTTCCCGCCTGCGCGGGAACGACGGCTTTTCTGCCAACACTTGCCTGCTCGCGGCGTGGCCGGTCCTGGCGCGGTTCGGGCCGCGGCGCACGCCGCGCCTGGCCGCCTTCGTTTTGCGATGCGCGCGCCTCGCCGCCAGCGCTCTTTTGTCGCTGGTCCGGGCCCTTGGCATCAGGGGAAAACGCGCGCGCCGCCGGTGGCGAAGGCTTGTTACTCTGTTCAGACATTGTTTTTTGCAGGTATTTGGTGCGCAAAACGCGCAGCGAATTATAATTCGGCAAATGGAAAACTCGATCCAATTCGTCCAGTGGCTGCGCTCCGTCGCGCCTTACGTCCACGCCTTCCGCGGCAAGACCTTCGTCGTTGCCTTCCCTGGTGAGCTGGTGCACTCCGGCGCCCTGCCGGTGCTCGCGCACGACCTGTCGCTGCTGGTCGCGCTCGGCATCAAGGTCGTCATCGTGCACGGCTCGCGCCCGCAGGTGGCCGAACAGCTCGCGCTGCGTAACGTCGAGGGCCGCTTCCACAACGGCATTCGCGTCACCGACGGCGCCGCGCTCGAATGCGCCAAAGAGGCCGCCGGCGAGCTGCGCTTGGACATCGAGGCCGCCTTCAGCCAGGGCCTGCCGAACACGCCGATGGCGCACGCCGGCATTCGCATCATCTCAGGTAACTTCGTCACCGCGCGTCCGCTTGGCGTGATCGACGGCGTGGACTTCGAGCTCACCGGCGTCACGCGCAAGATTGCGGCCGAGACCATCCACCCGATCCTGGCCACCGAAAACAGCCTGGTGCTGCTCTCGCCGCTCGGCTTCTCGCCTACCGGCGAAGTGTTCAACCTGACCATGGAAGACGTGGCCGCATCGGCCGCGATCGCCCTGCACGCCGACAAACTCATCTTCATCAGCGAGACCCCGATGATGAAGGACGCGGCCGGCGTCGAGCTGCGCGAGCTGTCCTCGCACCAGGCCGAGGCCGTGCTGCAGGCAGGCTTTCTGCCGGCCGACTCGGCGTTCTACCTGCAGCACGCGATCAAGGCCTGCAACGCGGGCGTGGACCGCGCCCACATCGTGCCCTACCAGATGGACGGATCGGCGCTCTTGGAACTGTTCACGCACGACGGCGTGGGCACCATGATCAGCCACGAGAACCTCGAAAGCCTGCGCCAGGCCACAATTGAGGACGTCGGCGGCATTATCAAGCTGATCGAACCGCTGGAGGCCGACGGCACGCTGGTCAAGCGCGGCCGCGAGCTGATCGAGCGCGAGATCGACCAGTTCTCGGTGATCGAGCACGACGGCGTGATCTTCGGCTGCGCCGCGCTGTACCCGTTCCCGGAATCGAAGATGGCCGAAATGGCATGCCTGACCGTGAGCCCCGACGCACAGGCGCAGGGCGACGGCGAGCGCATCCTCAAGCACATGGAGAACCGTGCCCGCGCGGCCGGCATGAACAAGCTGTTCGTGCTCACGACCCGCACCTCGCACTGGTTCAAGAAGCGCGGCTTCGTCACCGCCACGGTGGATGACCTGCCCAAGGACCGCCAGCACATGTATAACTGGCAGCGCAAGTCGCAGGTGCTGGTCAAGCCACTATAATCACATTTTCACGAACAGGAATCAGGAGCAAACAACATGGCCCGTACCGTCCACTGCATCAAACTGAACAAGGACGCCGAAGGACTCGACTTTCCGCCCGTGCCGGGCGAACTGGGCAAGCGCATTTACGAGTCGGTATCGAAGGAAGCCTGGCAGGGCTGGCTCAAGCACCAGACCATGCTGATCAACGAGAACCGCCTGAACATGGCCGACGTCCGCGCCCGCAAGTACTTGGCCACGCAGATGGAAAAGCACTTCTTCGGCGAAGGCGCCGACCAGGCCGCGGGCTACGTGCCGCCGACCGGCGGCTAAGCCTCACCTCTCCCCTTTGAACGTCGTCCCCGCGCAGGCGGGGACCCATAGACCGTTTCGGTTATCGCGCCCGCAGCGTGTAGCCACACTCAGCATGGGTCCCCGCCTGCGCGGGGACGACGTGCATGAGTTAGCGGTGGATGAGGCGCTACTCTGGTCCTACCAATCGTTACATCCGCGAGCACTGCCGCATCTCGCAGCGCGCCATGAACACCTTCCCGTTTTCGCACTGCATGCGATAGACCTCCACCGGCCCCGGCTCGGTCACCAGCCCCGCGCCCTCGCCGCCGGTGCATTGCTCGTGCCTGGCCATCTTCTCGACGGTCACCGACGACACGCCGGGACGGAACGGAATGCGCTCGATCGGCACCCCTTCCGCTACCAGCTGCGGCGCAGCCGGTTTGGCCGTGGCCACCGGCGCATCGGCATCGGCCTTGCCGTGAAACGCCGAGCAGCCGCCCAGCACCACGCAAGCTAACACGAGCAATCGTTTCATGGTCTCCTCCGGTCAGAAGGTCAGCGTCTTCACGCCTTCGCTGGTGCCCAGCAGGCAAACATCGGCGCCGCGCTGCGCAAACAGGCCGACGGTGATCACACCCGGGATCTGGTTGATTTGCGACTCCAGCCCCGCCGGGTCGGTGATCGACAGCCCTGCCACGTCGAGGATATGGCCGCCGTTGTCGGTCACGACGGGCTCGCCATCCTTCACGCGCAGCGCCGGCTTGCCACCCAGCTGGGTGAGCTTGCGCATCACGGCCTGGCCCGCCATCGGCACCACTTCCACCGGCAGCGGGAACTTGCCCAGCACCTGCACCAGCTTGGAGCCGTCGGCGATGCACACGAACTTGCCCGACACCGAGGCCACGATCTTTTCGCGCGTGAGCGCCGCGCCCCCGCCCTTGATCATCGCGCCCGCCGCGTCGATCTCGTCGGCGCCATCGACGTACACGGAAATCGATGCCACGTCGTTCAGGTCGTACACGTGGATGCCGTGGCCACGCAGGCGCGTCGCGGTCGCCTCGGACGACGCTACCGCGCCCTTGATGCGGTCCTTGATTTTGCCCAGTTCGTCGATGAAGAAGTTCGCCGTCGAGCCAGTGCCCACGCCGATGATTTCGCCGTCAACCACGTAATCGATGGCCGCGCGCGCCACCGCCTGTTTGAGTTCGTCCTGAGTCATGATGTCCGAATGAGAAAAAGAATGCGCCATTGTAGCGGATCGGGCACCGTCCCCAGCGAATCCCGCCATTGCCAAAAAAGCAAAAAGCGGCGAAACTGATCCATACCCGGTGGGCTCTTGCGCCGCACCGGACCATTCGGGATCAACCATCCGGACCAAACAAGACCCATGAAAAAACGCCCCATCATCGCCCTTGTCCTGGGCTTGGTCGCCAGCGCACACGCCGGCGCCGCCACTGAATACTCCGCGCCGCTGCGCGCCAAAAAATTCGTCGAGGCCGAAAAGCTTGCCAATGCCACGCTCGCGCGCGACCCTGCCAACGCCGATGCGATGCTGGCCAAGGTGAACGCCATCCTTGGCGCCAGTGGCGTGCTGCGCGTCGAGGAAGCCGTGAAAGTGGGCGAACAATGCGTGGCGGCCCGGCCGCAGGCGGCAGCCTGTCATCTGGCGCTGGGCAATGCGCTGGGCACCAAGGCCGCCAACGCGAGCATGATGTCGGCCATCGGCTACGCCGGCACCGTCCGCGACGCGTTCAAGAAGGCGCTGGAACTGGAGCCGCGCAACATCCAGGCGCGTTTTTCGCTGCTGGAGTACTACAACGCGGCGCCAGGCATCGTCGGCGGCGGCAAGGACAAGGCGCAGGACCTGGCCCGGCAGACCGCCGCGGTCAGCGCGCCGGCCAGCCAGCTGATGCAGGCCCAGATCGACATCGCCGACAGCCAGTTCGCCAGGGCCGAGAGCGCCCTGCTCGCGGTCCAGCCGGGCAACGACGAGGTGGTGGCCGACCGGCAGCGCGACCTGCTGGCCATGTTGGGGCACACCTACCTGCAGAACAAGAAGTATGCCGACAGCGAGCGCATCTTCAACCTGCTGCAGAAGCGCTACCCGGACAGCGAGGCCGGGTTGTACGGCCTGGGCCGCCTGCAGCAGGAGCAAGGCCGCTACCGCGAGGCCATCGCCGTCTTCGAACAGGCGCTGGCGGTCACGGAACTGGCGAGCACGCACTACCGCATTGCCCACGCGGCGCTCGCGCTGGGCGACAAGGCACGCGCGGCGTCGGAGTTCGACAAGGCGCTGGTGGCCCACACCGCCCTGCCGGGCAAGTTCCGGTCCGACGCGCAGGCCCAGCTCAAGGGCCTGCGCTGATTCAGTCCAGGGGCGGCAGGCAGCCATACAGCCGGCGCCCCTCATGGTCGTCCGCGCCGATGTGGTGCACCAGCAGCTTGCCATCGTGCTGGCGCGCCAGGCAAAAGCGCGCCTCGTAGGTGCCGGCCACGCTGCCGCGCGCGGCGCGCGCCTCGATCCGCACCCGGTACACGCGGCCACCCTCCAGCGCTGCGGCGCTCGTCTGCGGCAGCGCCTGCACGCGGCCGCCGTACGGAATACACATGCTGTACCGGACCGGAAAGGTGCGCTCCCGCGGCATGGCCATGCGCCACAGCACCGGTTTCTTTGCCAGCGGGTCGGTCACCACGATGCTGTCGAAATTCGGCGAGCCGAAGCGCCGCTCCTCACGCTCGGAGATCGTAAAGCATGGCTCGCCATTGGCGTGCGCGCGTACCTCCGCTTCACCGGTGCGTGCCTGTGCCTCTGGCGCGTGCACGGCAAGCAGCAGGAGCGGACAGGCGGCAAACGGGAATTTCATGCGGCAACCTTGGGAAGTCGAATCAGGATCGACGTTTAGCGTAAGGTGTTGCCGTCCGGAAGTTATTGATTATTCGCAAGCTCATGCGGTCGGCGTAGCAACCGCGCCGCAGTGCTGCGGTGCAGGTTGGCCGGGCTGGCAGATCGTTATCACGGCTGACAAGGCCAGCAAGCCGACAACGAGCTAGTTATCAAGGTGCAGATCGGGGACGCCCTGCTTGATCGGCTGATTGCGCAGACGTGGCACGCCTATGCAATCCTGGCGCAGCCATCTGCCGGAATGACGTTGCATTGAAAGAGATGCCGGTAAGCCGTTAGGTCACAGGCACGGATCGACTTTGCTAACTTGTAGTGGATCTGGCAGCAAAGCCGTCTATCACCAAACGGATCAGACCAATAGCTACAGCACCGACTATAAGCCAGCCGAGCCAGCGTGCCCCATAGTCCATGGACTGGCGCTTGAGGTTCGTTTCTTGTCGCTGTCGGAGCCAGTCAAACGTTTTCTTCTGCAAGTCAGTCAACTTGCCGCTCTGGGGCACTCCACCCATAATTCCAGTTGAAGTGTGGTAGATGCTAAGTTCCTCAACCCGGAAAGACTCCGCTCCCTGTCCCAAGCACCAAAGCCCAGACAGGAGCGCGTAGACAAGAAAGATCCGCTGCCAGCCGCTCAATGACTTCATCATCAGGTACGTGTGGGAAAGGCCCGCATATACGGGCCTCGACAACCGTTAGGATTGCCCCGAGCCCGAGCCATCGCCAGCGCCAGAGCCAGACGAGTTATTGGTTTGACTGGCCGAACCCGAAGTCGAGTTAGAACCGCTCTGCGTCGTCGCAGGCTGCGGCCTCATAGCCGCCGCACCACCAAAGCTTCGCTGAAGAGCATGAGCATCGTTGAGGCTCTTGCGAATAGCTGTGACGTCGTTAAAACTCTCGTTTGCCGGGTTGAGGCCCGACAGTTGATGCTCTTGCTTTTGGTCTGCCATTGTCTTCTTTCCTTTGTCAAAAGTTTGTACTGCCGCCGAAACACCGATAATGACCGTCAGGACGGCGGCTATACCGAACATGATCATTGCTGCCGCGTCTAGGACTGTTAGTAGGGGGTCGGCTTCTTGCTGGCCCCTCACTACTGCCGTCAGATAAACTTTGTTTCGTCGGAAGACCACCAGAAGAACGCAAAGGCAGAGCAAGAAGAACAGGATCGCAGCAACGTACAGATGCAGAACCGCATTTGAGCTAACACCCACTGCGGTCATCAGACCTATAAGCAGGCCAATCCCGCCTGCCGATAACGTGAACAGGCTCTTGTCATATTCAAGGGCCGTTGAATACCACGCAGCAACCGTCGCCGCGTAGAACTCTACGTCCATCTGTTGTTTCAGTTCCTCATCGGTCATACAGGCACAGCTTCCCCTAAGCAACCTAAGCTATTTACTCAACTTTTCCATTGTACATCTAATTACAAAGCTGAAAGCATCCCCCAATGAGCAGCGTCTTGGGCTCAGTATTTCATGGCAGTGGCGCTGGTCATGCCTGACCCGGCCCAGCTGTTAGCCGCCCGCTCCCGCTCCCGCTACGATATGACTGTAGATATATTTGCCGCAACTACAGCGGGCATCAAGCCAAGCCCTTGATTCTGAAATTTTTTTAAGAAATTTCAACTTTCAGAAATGAGCCTTGATCTGCCTCGCCTGACGTGCTGACACCTGCCAACGCCGTCCCGGCTTCCCTGAGCAACAATACTCACCTAACACAACTTTCTCCGGAGAAAAGCATGGCAGTCGATGCATATTTGCAAATCGAGGGCATACGTGGCGAGTCGATGGACGACAAGCACAAGGACTGGATCGAATGTTTGGATGTGCACTTTGGCGTAGAGCAGCCGCGCAGTCCCGTGGTTTCGACCAGCGGCGGCCATACGTCCGCTCGGGCTGACTTCGATGAGATCATGGTGGCTAAACTCGCCGACCTGTCCACCCCGCTCTTGCTGCAACACTGTGCGATGGGCAAGACAATCCCAAAGGCCAAGTTCGAGTTCTTCCGTGCTGACGGTAACGGCGAACGGGTCAAGTATTTCGAAATGGTGCTGGAAAACGTGCTGATCGGTTCCGTCAAGCCGAGCCTTGTCCCTACCGGCGGAATGCAAGAGCACTTGCGACTGAAGTTTGCCAAAGTTACTTGGAAATACACGCAGCAAAAAATCGGCGGCGGCGCTGGCGGCAGCACCGCAGGCGGCTGGGACTTGTCCGCAAACAAGGTAGTTGCGTAGCGTTCGGTTCAACTTGGAGATTGGCGAATGTCAGACTTCTACAAGTATTTTAAGGAAAACATGGAGGCTCTCGGACTTAACCCACCACCAGAAAGTCTTTTTGGAACGCAGCAGCTTGCGCTTGGGACAATAAGCACCATGCTTACCTATGTCGACAAGTTCGGGACGAAAGTGACTGTACTGGAGATGGCATTTGCGGGCACGAGATTGGAACAACTGGCTACGGTGGGTGCCGTGGGTGCCGCCTACTATGCGGGGGCCGCCATCGGCAGTCTTGCGGTTGCGACAGGCCGGACAATAAGTGGGGGAACTTCGCTAGGGGATGTTCTTTTTGAGGCTTCCAAGCGGGGCCTTGGGCGCCCTTGGCTGACGTCGCTTTTCCATCGAATGCCGGGCATCTACGACCCAAGAGTATCAGGGCGGAAATACTACAAGCACTACGGGTACATCAAATGAAAGACTCGCTAATGCTGCTCGCGACTGGTATCGGATGCTCGTTGGCCGCTTGGGCGTTCTGGCACTACGTCGGGAACGATGCGTGGGGCACGCTACTTACAATCACTCTTGTTGGCGTCGTCGCAGATAACGCCCGGCTTCGCCGTCAGTTGCGTGAACTGCGCGGCCAGTAGTCGGCCGACCTTGTTAGGCGCTTTAGGTGCAGCAGGCAACGGCCACTATCGCGGGGCAGATTCCCTACGCTGGCCGGATCCGCAAGGAAGTCAGCCAATACTTCTTGATACAGCGGCAGGCTGTCGCGGTAACGCTGCTGGCTCAAAGTCTCCGGCCTGCCCATATGCTTGAGCATGAAGTAGTCAGCCAGCAGCTCGCCCTGCGCCTCCATGTTGAAGTCGGCGAACGCCTTACCCGGTGCCAGATCGTAGTCGTATGAGAGCCCGACTCGCACCGCCCCTCGCAGACGAACTGCGTACCCTAATTGATGTTGCCACACATGAGCCATTTCGTGAATGAACCAATGCACCGCAGGTGGATCGCCACGGGTGTAATCGGGTAGAAAGCATGAACGGTGAAAGTACATGCTGCCGTTCGGCGTCATGCAGCAATTCTTCGGCTGCACCAGCGGCAGGTAACGGCGGGCATGAATCCGCACACGTTGATAGTCGATTGATTTGCCAAACACCAACGCCGCCATCACCATTTCGGCCGGGGTCAGGGGGCGGGAACGGTAAAGCCGGATCATGCTGGGTCGTGTAATTTCCACCACAAATGCACCATCTCGTGCATGAACCAGTGCCTGGCCGGCAGGTCCGCCAGCGCGTAATCGGGCAGGTAGCACGAATGGTGGAAGTAGATGCTGCCGTTGGGCGTCATGGCGCAGTTGCGCGGCTGCAGGCCGAACGGCAGATAGGGACGGTTGTGCACACGCACCCGCGCGCAGTCGATGGCGTCGCCGAACAGCAGCGACACCATCGCGATTTCGCCAGGCGTCAAGCCCCGCGCGCGGCGCTGCACGTTACGCGGCGCTCAGCGCGGCGGCGGCCTTGGCCAGGTCGGTGATCAGGCCCCAGTCGCCGGCCTTGATCGCATCCTTCGGCGTGAGCCACGAGCCGCCCACGCAGGCCACGTTCTTCAG
The DNA here is from genome assembly GCF_024756255.1 of Massilia agilis. GTDB lineage: Bacteria > Pseudomonadota > Gammaproteobacteria > Burkholderiales > Burkholderiaceae_D > Telluria > Telluria agilis. The sequence continues at coordinate 1,174,428 of NZ_JANUHB010000001.1, forward strand.
CTTCAGGAACTGCGGCGCGGTGTCGATCGAGATGCCACCGGTCGGGCAGAAGGTCACGTCCGGCAGCGGGCCGGCGATGGCGCTGAGCATGCCCACGCCGCCTGCCGGCACGGCCGGGAACAGCTTGAGCTGGCGGAAGCCCGCTTCGCGCGCGGCCATCACTTCGGACGGGGTCATCACGCCCGGCAGCAGCGGCAGGCCGCTTTTCTTTGCCGCCTCGATCAGCGCCGGGGTCAGGCCCGGCGACACGCCGAACACGGCGCCGGCGTCACGCGCGGCGGCGAATTCCTCGGGCTGGGTCAGCGTGCCCACGCCCACGATCGCGCCTTCGACCTGGCTCATGGCGCGGATCGCGTCCAGGCCATGCGCGGTGCGCAGGGTCACCTCGAGCACGCGGATGCCGCCCGCCACCAGCGCGCGCGCCAGCGGCACCGCGGTGGCAGGGTCGTCGATCGCGATCACCGGGATCACGGTCGCCGAGCGCATGATGTCAAGCAGGTTCATGGTAGTCATTTGGAGGTCCTGAACAAAAAGTCTTCGTCTGAGCCGGGCATGATCTCGCCGCTGTCGGCCCCTTCATGCAGCGGCACGGTGGTGTCGATGGGCGACGGCAGCGGGAAGGTGCAGGCCCCCTGCTCGGCTTCGCTGACGGCCTGGCGGAACACGGTGAACAGTTCGCGCCCCATGCCGATGTGGCTGGAGCTCAGGTCGGCGCTGGCCTGCTTGCGCGCGGCCCAGACGTCTTCCGGCACCAGCGCTTCGAGCGTGCCGGCCGTGGCATCGACGCGGATGATATCACCATCGCGCACCAGTCCCAGCGGGCCGCCGGCGAGGATCTCGGGCGACACATGGATCGCCGCCGGGACCTTGCCCGAGGCACCGGACATGCGCCCGTCGGTGACCAGCGCCACATGGTGGCCGGCATCCTGCAGGTTCGACAGCGCGGGGGTGAGCGCGTGCAGCTCCGGCATGCCGTTGGCGCGCGGTCCCTGGAACCGGATCACGGCCACGAAATCGCGGTTGAGGTGGCCGGCCTTGTACGCGTGCATGAAGGCGTCCTGCGAATCGAAGGTCAGCGCCGGCGCTTCGACCACGTGGTACTCGGGCTTGACGGCCGAGATCTTCATCACCGCGCGGCCCAGGTTGCCCTGCACTAGCACCAGGCCGCCGTTGGCCTGGAACGGGTTCGAGGCCGGACGCAGCACGCTCTCGTCGCCGCTGTTCGCGGGCAGGTCGCGCCATACCACCTTGCCGTCTTCGCCCAGGAACGGCTCCCTGCAGTGCGCGCGCAGGCCGTGGCCGAGCACCGTGTTCACGTCCTCGTGCGCCAGGCCCGCGTCCAGCAGCTCGCGGATCACGAAGCCGGGACCGCCCGCGGCCTGGAAGTGGTTCACGTCGGCGTCGCCGTTCGGGTAGATGCGGGTCAGGAGCGGCACCACTTTCGACAGCGCGTCGAAGTCGTCCCAGTCGATCACGATGCCGGCCGCGCGCGCGATCGCCACCAGGTGCAGCGTGTGGTTGGTCGAGCCGCCGGTCGCATGCAGCGCGACGATCGCGTTGACGATGCTCTTCTCGTCCACCACCTGCCCCACCGGCATGTAGTGGCCGCCCTGCTGAGAGATCTTCACCGCCTGCTGCGCGGCGGCCGCGGTGAGCGCATCGCGCAGCGGCGTGCCCGGCGTGATGAAGGCGGCGCCCGGCAGGTGCAGGCCCATCATCTCCATCAGCATCTGGTTGCTGTTGGCGGTGCCGTAGAAGGTGCAGGTACCCGAGCCGTGGTACGACTGCGACTCGCACTCGAGCAGCTCCTCGCGCGTGGCCTTGCCCTGCGCGTAGCGCTGGCGCACCGCAGCCTTTTCCTTGTTCGACAGGCCGGTAGTCATCGGCCCGCCCGGCACGAACACGGCCGGGATATGCCCGAAGTGCAGCGCGCCGATCAACAGGCCCGGCACGATCTTGTCGCAGATGCCCAGGTACAGGCCGGCGTCGAACATGTTGTGCGACATCGCCACCGCGGCTGCCATCGCGATGGTGTCGCGCGAGAACAGCGACAGCTCCATGCCCGGCTGGCCCTGCGTGACGCCGTCGCACATGGCCGGCACGCCGCCCGCGAACTGGGCCACGGCGCCGATCTCGCGCACCGCTTCCTTGATCACGCGCGGGAAGTATTCGAACGGCTGGTGCGCCGACAGCATGTCGTTGTACGACGAGACGATTGCCACCGACGGCTGCTTCTGCTCGCGCAGCTTGAGCTTGTCGTTGGCCGGGAACGCGGCAAAGCCGTGGGCCAGGTTGGTGCACGACAGCGCACCGCGCTGCACGCCCTTCACGCGCGCTGCCTCCAGATGCGCCAGATAAGCACGCCGCGATGCGCGGCTGCGCTGGATGATACGCTGGGTGACCTGTTCGACTACTGGGTGCAGCGCCATGATGGGTTCCTTGAGTGTGGGATTACTGAAATTTTACTACACTTTTTTGCGAATATGGATTTTCAAACGCTGGCTGGACGCGTGGGCAGGAGACCTGCCCACCCTACCGTCAAGCAGCTGCCGGCGATACTTGCGACGGGCGCGCAGAGCTATCGCGTAGGGTGGGCAGCTGCGCTGCCCACGCGTTCAGGCAACGCAAGCCAGACCGCAATACAGGCATGCACGAACAAAGTGTAGTGAATTTACGCGCAATTCCTGTATGATTCGCTAATCTGCACTTCATGACAACATATTTTTGCCAACGCCATGTCCGAGCCTTCCCTGACCAGCAGCGCCAGCTTCCAGGCCCTCGAAACCCACGCCATCGAAGCTGAAGACTGGCAGATGGGCAGCCTGTTCGCTGCCGATCCGCAGCGCTTCGAACGCATGTCGCTGGAGGCCGCCGGCCTGTTCCTAGACTATTCAAAAAATCGGGTGGACGGGCGCACGCTTGAACTGCTGGTCGGGCTGGCGCGCGAGCGCGGCGTGGAGCAGCGCCGCGACGCCATGTTCGCCGGCGAAAAGATCAACAACACCGAAAACCGCGCGGTGCTGCACACTGCGCTGCGCGCGCCGCGCGACGCGAAGCTGGTCGTGGACGGCCAGGACGTGATCGCCGACGTGCACGCGGTGCTCGACCGGATCAAGGCCTTCACCAACGCCGTGCGCGGCGGCGAATGGCTCGGCCACACCGGCAAGCCGATCACCGACGTGGTCAACATCGGCATCGGCGGCTCGGACCTGGGGCCCAAGATGGCATGCCTTGCACTGCGCCCGTTCGCCCATCCGCGCCTGGCCATGCACTTCGTCTCCAACGTGGACGGGCATGACATCGACGCCGCACTCGAGAAGCTGGCCCCGGAAACCACGCTGTTCATCGTCGCGTCCAAGACCTTCACCACCGCCGAGACCATGATGAACGCGCAGACCGCGCGCCGCTGGTTCGTCGAGCGCGCACCGGAAAGCGCGCTGCCGCGCCACTTCGTCGCCGTCTCGACCAATACCGAGGCCGTGAAAGCGTTCGGCATCGACCCGGCCAACATGTTCCCGTTCTGGGACTGGGTGGGCGGGCGCTACTCGGTGTGGTCGGCGATCGGCCTGCCGGTCGCGCTGTGCGTGGGCTTTGGCTACTTCAGCGACTTCCTGGCCGGCGCGCACGCGATGGACGAGCACTTTCGCAGCGCCCCGCTCGAAGAGAACATGCCGGTGCTGCTTGGCCTGATCGGTTTCTGGAATCGCCAGTTCCTCGGCTGCCCGTCGGTCACCATTGCGCCCTACCACCAGGACCTGGCGCGTTTTCCGGCCTACCTGCAGCAGCTTGAGATGGAGAGCAACGGCAAGCGCGTCACGCGCGATGGCGAGCCGGTGGACACGCCGACCTGCCCGGCGATCTGGGGCGAGCCCGGCACCAACGGCCAGCACGCCTATTTCCAGATGCTGCACCAGGGAACGGACGTGACGCCGATCGACTTCATCGCCGCGCTCTCCCCGTCGCACGAACTGCACCATCACCACACTGCCCTGCTGGCCAACTGCTTTGCCCAGTCCGAAGCCTTCATGAAGGGAAAAACGCCGGACGAGGTGCGCCGCGACCTGCAAGGCCTGCCGCTGGCCGAGATCGAACGGCTGGTGCCGCACAAGACCTTTCCCGGCAACCGGCCCAGCAACACGATCCTGATGGAGTACCTGAATCCAGCCTCGCTCGGCGCACTGATCGCGCTGTACGAGCACAAGACTTTTGTGCAGGGCGTGCTGTGGGGCGTGAACAGTTTCGACCAGTGGGGCGTCGAGCTGGGCAAGGTGCTGGCCAAGAAAATCGAGGCCGAGCTGGCGGGCGAACCGCAGCCGGCGCTGCACGACAGCTCGACCAATGGCCTGATCGCGCGCGCCCGCGCCGCCATCTGAGGAGGCGCGCATGGACGATATCCGCGTCGCGTTCGACCAGCCGATGCAGGTGGGCGAGTGCCCGCTGTGGCACCACGGCGAAAGCAGGCTGTATTGGGTCGACATCGACGGCCGCGCGGTGCACCGGCTCGATCCGGCCAGCGGTGCGCACATGTCGTGGAAGATGGACAGCGAACCGTCGGCGCTTGCGATCCATGAGCGCGGAGGGCTGGTTGTCGCGCTGCGTGCGGGCCTGGTCCACCTGGATTCCGTAAGCGGCGCGGTCACGCCAATCGCGCCCGCCCCTTACGAGACGGCGAAGATGCGCTTTAACGATGGCCGGGTCGATCCCGCAGGCCGGTTCTGGATCGGCGGACGCGACGAACAAGGCGAAGCCGCCGCCATGTACGTGCTCGAACGCGGGCGCTTGCGCCAGCAGTGGCCCGGCACGATGAAGAATTCGAACGGGCTGGGTTTCTCGCCCGATGGCCGCCACATGTACCACACCGACACCGCGACGCACCGCATCGATCGCTACGATTTCGATCCGGCCACAGGCATCGCGTCCAACAAGCAGGTATTCCACCAGTTCGCCACCAACAAGGGCGCGCCGGACTACGGCGGACGCCCGGACGGCGCGGCGGTGGACAGCGAAGGCAACTACTGGTGCGCCATGTTCGAAGGCGCCCGCGTACTGTGCTTCGCCCCCGGCGGCAAGCTGCTGCGCGAAGTGAAGCTGCCGCTGCGCTGCCCGACCATGATCGCATTCGGCGGTGGTGACCTGAAGACGCTCTACATCACCAGCGCCAGCCATCATCGGCCGGCCGAAGAACGTGCACAGTACCCGCTGACCGGCCGCCTGCTCGCGCTGCGCGTGGACGTTCCCGGCAAAGCTGAACCGGCCTACCTGCCCTGATCAGGATTCGGCACGCCTGATCGCCAGCCGCGGGTGGTCCGGGTCGCGCAGGTCCAGCGAGAACGCATAGGCCCCCGGCTGGTCCACATCCAGCACCAGCCGCTCGCCGTGATACTTGAGCGCCAGGTCTGCGCCTGGCGACACCACCAGATCGCGCGGCGCGCCGCCAAAGGCCAGCCAACCATCGCCCGACTCGAGGCGGAACTTCCACTTGCCGCGCTTGAGGTCGACCACGGCGCTGTATCGGTTTTTCTCCTGCTCGCGGAACGGCGCGCCCTCCTTCCAGTTGTCCGCCGAGGTCATCAACGCTATCGGCCTGGTGGCGAGGAACTGCTGTTTGCGCTCCATGCTCGCTTGCGACCAGAACTCGAACTCAATCAGGGCGTCATCGGACAACGACTTGTCGGACACCGGCGCGAACAGCTTGTAACCGTCGGAACGGAACGGCTGGCGTACACCGTGATCGACGATCGCTGCACTCAACGGCCAATCCCCCAGGAAGGCGGCGACCTTGATGCGCTTTGACGAACACCAGTCACCGCCGAGGAAAACCGTGTTGAAGAAGGCGCGCTGGGCGAAGCCGATCTCCTTCTTGGCGACCGCGATCTTCACCTCGCACTCCAGGCGCAGGTCGCCCAGGCGGCGCACATTCGGCGCCAGGCCTGGTGTGCGCACCTGCGCGTCGTAGCCCACCGTGGACTTTTTCTGGTTCAGGACAAGGTCTGCGTCATCGTCATACGCTGCCTGGCTGCGCGGCAGCACGAATGTGCCATCGACCGCGACCGGCACCGGGAGCGAATGCTCGTTGCCGGCCAGCCGCAAGGTGACACCATCCCAGCGCTCCTGTTCGCCGAACACCGCGTTGCGTCGCCAGAACCGCCCGCGCAGCTCGGCCTTCGGCGCGAGGCTGCGATGCTCGTCAAACGCGTCCAGAGCGGCCCACAGGGTGCGGTAAGGCTTGAGATCGGCATTGCGCATGCCTTCAACCGTCACCTCGGCGACCTGTTCCGGTTCCTGCGCCACAGCCGCGCACGCGGACAGGGCCGCCAGCACCACGCAAGACAAGGCCAATGTTCGCGATGTCGACATGGTCAAGCCTTCGGCGCGAAACTGTAGGTGTTGTGGTACTGGGTGCTGCTGCCCAGGCCCTTCGCCGTGCCCTGCTCGTCACGCTTGAGCACCACCAGGCGATTGGCCACCACGCTGAACACGAAGTCCTCCCTGGCCTGCTGCTCGAACGACAGGAACACCATGACCTTGGCGCGCCGCCGGTGCGTGATGCTGGCCGCCAGCGGCACATTGTCCGCCCCCAGCCAGACCTGCGCGATGTGGGTGCTCTCCTTCATCTTGATCTGCTCCTCGTCAGGGCCGCGCTCCACCAGCGCCAGCTCCAGCACACGCACCGGCTTGCCCTGGTAGGTGTCGGCGCGCTCCGACTTCAACTGGGCGCCATCGAGGGCGCGCACGAAGGCAGGCGCGTAGTTGACCAGGTTGGCGATGCGCAGCGCGGACGAGGTGCCGACCAGCGTGGACAGCGCTTCGTTGCGCCTGGCCCCATTCGGCGGGCTGGCCTCGTCGGCGGCGCGCTTGAGCGTGGCGCGGTCCCAGCGGATCTGCAGGGTGCCCGGCTCCTCTTCCACTTGCGCCGAGGCGTGCGCGTCTTGCGGCGGCTTCTTGCCGTCGAGGTCGCGCTCGGACTGCTTCGCCTCGAACGTGCCGCGCAGTGTTCCCTGGCCTTGCAAGGTCACGAGGCCAGCGCGCAGGTCGTCCAGCCCGTTGGCCCAGGCGGCATTGGCAAGCAACAGTGCAAGCAGCGCGGCATACCTCATCTGGGATCCCTTCGTAAGTGTTGGTTAATCTGGCGCGCCAACTATACCGGACGCGCCGATGAACGGTTGATGAGTTTGTAATGGGTTGTTTCGGGCATATGCACGGCATGGCTCAATGTCGCGCGCAGTGAGCGCCATATTCAATTTATTGCCGCAACCAACCGCACACGTCCCGCCAGTCGCCTTGATCGCGCTTCGCGCGACCTCTGCTCAATCGATATGGCACCATAGCCAGTCAGATTCCCACCCAGCCGTAGTAAATTTTCTTGCAAACTCCATATTTGCGTAGTAAATTTACATGTATGCGTCCACTCCCACTTTGCGATCGACTACCCATGGCTCTCAACGATTTCGACCTCGTTCTGTTCGGCGGCAGCGGCGACCTTGCAATGCGCAAGCTGCTGCCCGCGATGTACGCGCGCGACTACTGCAAGGACCTGCCGGAGACGGCCCGCATCATCTGCGTGGGCCGCGCCGAATGGTCGCAGGAGCACTTCCTGCAAACGGTGGAAACGAGCTCGAAGCCGCACATCAAGGAGACCCCGACCGACGAGCACTGGGAGCGCTTCCTGCAGCGCCTGGTGTACGTGTCGGTCAACGCGACCGACGTGGCCAGCTATGGCGCCTTGGTTGAGGCGCTGCGCCGCGACCCGGCGATCACGCGTGTGTACTACCTTGCCACCCCGCCCTCGCTGTTCGCCCAGATCTGCGACAACCTGAAGGCGACGGGGCTGGCCACGCCGAACTCGCGCGTGGTGCTGGAAAAGCCGCTCGGCCGCGACCTCGCGTCGGCCAAGCGCATCAACGCCGAAGTGGGCAAGGTCTTTGCCGAGCAGCAGATCTACCGGATCGACCACTACCTGGGCAAGGAAACGGTGCAGAACCTGCTGGCCCTGCGCTTCGGGAACATCCTGTTCGAGCCGCTGTGGCGCCGCGAATGGATCAGCGACGTGCAGATCACCATCGCCGAAAAGATCGGCGTGGGCAACCGCCTGGGCTACTACGACACCTCGGGCGCGCTGCGCGACATGCTGCAGAACCACCTGCTGCAGCTGCTGTGTATCGTCGCCATGGAGCCGCCGACCTCGATCTCGCCGGACGCGGTGCGCGACTCCAAGCTGCAGGTGCTGCGCTCGCTCAAGCGCTTCACCCCGACCACGCTTGCGCAGAACATCGTGCGCGGCCAGTACCGCGGCGGCTACGTCGACGGCAAGGCGGTGCCGGGCTACCGCGAGGAGCCGGACGCGCCCAAGCATTCCAAGACCGAGACCTTCGTCGCCCTCAAGGCCGAAATCGACACCTGGCGCTGGGCCGGCGTGCCGTTCTACCTGCGCACCGGCAAGCGCATGGCCGACCGCCTGGCCGAGATCGTGGTGCGCTTCAAGCAGATCCCGCATTCGATCTTCCACCAGCCCACGTCCACCTTCCAGCCCAACAGCCTGGTCATTCGCCTGCAGCCGGACGAAGGCCTGTCGCTGAACCTGATGGCCAAGACGCCGGGCGACAGCATGCGCCTGAAGCAGGCCGAGCTCGAGCTGGACTTCCGCGAGCAGTTCAAGGCCCCGCGCATGGAAGCCTACGAGCGCCTGCTGCTGGACGTGCTGCGCGGCCAGCTCACGCTGTTCATGCGCGGCGACGAACTGGAAGCGGCATGGGAATGGGTCGAGCCGATCCTCAACCACTGGGAACAGGACGACAACTCGCCCCTGCCCTATGCGTCCGGCACCTGGGGCCCGGCCGCATCGTCCGCGCTGATCGGGCGCGACGGCCTGCAGTGGCGCGAAGAAGCGCTGCCGGAAGACTAAGGGCGAGGAACAGACCGTGCTGCTCGATTCAATCCGCACCCAGCTCGACTCGCTGTCGCGCTCCGAACGCAAGGTGGCGCTGGCGGTGCTGGACAATCCAGCCGCCACCGTCAGCCAGAACATCACCGCGCTGGCCAAGAGCGCGCAGGTGTCCGAGCCGACCGTGGTGCGCTTTTGCCGCACCCTCGGCTACGAAGGCTGGCATGAGTTCAAGCTCAAGCTGGCGCAGGGGCTCGCGCTCGCGCTGCCCGGCGCCACCGACCAGCCGGCGCAGGACGACCTTGCGTCCGACCTCGTCAACAAGATCTGCAGCCGCTCGATCAACACCCTGCTCGACCTGCGCAACAACCTGAACCCCGAGACCATCCAGAAAGCGCTCGACATCCTCTCGCGCGCCAACAAGATCGAGTTCTACGGCCAGGGCACGTCGGGCTTCGTCGCGGCCGATGCGCAGCACAAGTTCTTCCGCTCGGGCGTGCCGACGGTGGCCTATACCGACCCCGCGATCCACTCGATCGCCGCGGCGCTGGTGCACGAGGGCGACGCGGTGGTGGCGATTTCGCAGCGCGGCAACAACCCGGCGCTGGTGCGCTCGGCCAAGCTGGCGCGCCGCGCCGGGGCGGACGTGATCGTGCTGGCGCCCTCGGGCACGCCGCTGGCGGACATGGCCACGGTACTCATCCCGATCGACCTCGTGTTTGCGATCGACCCCTACACGCCGATCTCGGCGCGCCTTGCTTACCTGGTCGTGATCGACGTGCTGGCCGTGGGCCTGGCCCTGCAGCGCGGACCCGAATTCCGCAAGAAGATGCAGAACGCCCAGAAGGCGCTGCAGGAATTCGACATGCAGTTCGATTCCTTCATCGGATAGCCCGCCACATCTGCGTGCGCCGGTGCAGTCCTGCGCCCGCGGCTAAATCATCTCCAGCGGCACCTTGCGGCGCGGCGGAGGAAACGCCCGGTCAAGCGCTTGCATGTCGATCGGGGACAGGCGCAGGTCGAGCGCCGCGCGTGCCTGCTTGACGTAGTGCGGCGTGCCGGCCTTCGGTATCGCGATCACCTGTTCATCGCGCAGGACCCAGGCAAGGGTGATCTGCGCCGGCGTCGTCGAATATTCGTCCGCCAGCCGCAGCACCTCGGCCTCGCGCAACAGCACGCCCTGCTCCAGCGGCGAATACGCCATCACCGGCATCGCATGCCGCCTGCTCCACGGCAGCAGGTCGAACTCGATCCCGCGCCGCATCAGGTTGTAGAGCACCTGGTTGGCCTGGGCGTTGCGCCCGCCCGGCAAGGCCAGCAGTTCCTCCATGTCGTCGGTATCGAAATTGCTCACGCCCCAGTGGCGGATCTTGCCGTCGCTGGCCAGGCGCTCCAGCGCATCGACGGTCTCGGCCAATGGCACGCCCCCGCGCCAGTGCAGCAGGTACAGGTCGATGTAGTCGGTCGCCATGCGCTTGAGGCTCGCCTCGCATGCCGCGATCGTTCCCTTGCGCGAGGCATGTTGCGGAAGCACCTTGCTGACGATGAACGCTTCCTGCCGGCGTCCTGCGAGCGCCTCCCCAACCAGCTCCTCGGCCGCGCCGTCGCCGTACATCTCGGCGGTATCGATCAGGGTCATCCCGTTGTCGAGTGCGCAGACCAGGGCGTCAAGCTCGTGGCGGCGCCTTTCCGGCTGCTCGCCCATGCGCCAGGTGCCGATGCCTAACACCGGCACGTCCACGCCTGCGGGAAGTTTCGTGGTACGCATATCCGCTCCTTTACTCATCAGATAGCCTGCCCCGGCAAGCCGGCGCCTGCGTGATAAAGTGATGCTTTATTGACCATCAAGCGTAGCACATGCGCCCTTACCTTTCCTCGAGCAAGTACATCGACTTCGACAACCCGGAAGTGCTGTCGGTTGCCCGTCGCCTGAAGGCCTCTGCCGGCTCCGAATCCGACCTCGTGCGCCTGTGCTTCGAGTTCGTCCGGGACGAGATCGAGCACAGCGTCGATTTCAAGCGCAATCCCGTGACCTGCAAAGCGTCCGATGTGTTGCGGTTCCGGACCGGCTACTGCTATGCAAAAAGCCATTTGCTCGCGGCTTTGCTCAGGGCGAACGGCGTTCCGGCAGGCCTCTGCTACCAGCGTCTTTCGACGGGGTCCAGCAGCGCACCGTACTGCCTGCATGGCCTGAACGCCGTGTACCTCAAGGAGCATGGCTGGTACCGGCTCGACGCGCGCGGCAACAAGCCCGGCGTGGATGCCCGGTTTACGCCTCCGCGCGAGGCCCTCGCCTTTTCGATCAACGAGCCGCAGGAACGGGACCTGCCCGAAATCTGGGCCGAGCCGCTTCCGGTCGTGGTCGAGGTTCTCGCGCGCTACGACACCTTTGACCAGGTGCTCGCCAACCTGCCGGACGTCGAGCTTGCGGAGCTGCCTGTAAAATAGCGTGTTTTACAAGCGCTCGTCCGACATCCGAACATGCACATCTCCCCAGAACGCAGTACCCGCCCCGATTACGACCTGCTGGTACGCCAGGTCACCAGCGTCCTTGAAGGCGAGACCTCGCTGGTCGCCAACGCCTCGCAGTTTTCCGCGCTCGTCTACGACACCCTGGCGGACCTGAACTGGGCCGGCTTCTACCTGACCGTGCCGGGCAAGAACGGCCGCGAGCAGGACCTGCTGGTCGGCCCGTTCCAGGGCAAGCCGGCGTGCGCCCGCATCCCGTTCGGGCGCGGCGTGTGCGGCACCGCGGCGGCCGAGCGGCGCACCATCGTCGTGGCGGACGTGCATGCCTTCCCCGGCCACATCGCCTGCGACTCGGCATCCAACGCCGAGATCGTGATCCCGCTGGTCAAGAACGGCAAGGTGATCGGCGTGTTCGACATCGACAGCCCGAGCCTGAACCGCTTTACCGAAGAAGACCGCGCCGGCCTGGAAGCGATGCTTAAGGCCTTCCTCGACGCGACCGATTGCTGATCCGACCATCCCTACCAGAACACGCACATGAACCAGCTCGAACAACTGAAGCAGTACACCACCGTCGTCGCCGACACCGGCGACTTCCAGTCGATCAAGGCCTACGCGCCGCAGGACGCGACCACCAACCCGTCGCTGATCCTGAAGGCGGTGCAAAAGCCGGAGTACCGCCCGCTGCTCGAAAAAACCATCGCCGACTTCCCGAAAGCCTCGACCGGCGAGATCATCGACCGCCTGCTGATCGCGTTCGGCACCGAGATCCTCAAGTACGTGCCGGGCCGCGTCTCCACCGAGATCGACGCCGCGCTGTCGTTCGATACCGAAGCGACGGTCGCCAAGGGCCGCGAGCTGATCGCGCTGTATGAAGAAGCGGGCATCGACCGCAAGCGCGTGCTGATCAAGATCGCATCGACCTGGGAAGGCATCCGCGCGGCCGAGATCCTGGAGCGCGAAGGCATCCGCTGCAACCTGACGCTGCTGTTCTCGCTGTGCCAGGCGATCGCCTGTGCCCAGGCCAATGTGCAGCTGATCTCGCCGTTCGTCGGCCGCATCTACGACTGGTACAAGAAGTCGACCGGCATCGACTACCAGGGCGCGGACGACCCGGGCGTGCAATCGGTCAAGCGCATCTACCAGTACTACCGCAAGTTCGGCTACAAGACCGAAGTGATGGGCGCGAGCTTCCGCAACACCTCGCAGATCCTGGAACTGGCCGGCTGCGACCTGCTGACCATCTCGCCGGACCTGCTGCAAAAGCTGGCCGATGCGAGCGGCACGGTCGAGCGCAAGCTGAGCCCGGACGCGGGCGCGGCGATCGAGAAGATCGCCATGGACGAGAAGACCTTCCGCTTCATGCTCAACGAAGACGCGATGGCGACCGAAAAGCTGGCCGAAGGCATCCGTGCGTTCTGCGCCGACTCGGGCAAGCTCAAGCAGATGATCGAATCGATGCGCTAAGCCCGCCGCGCATCATGTAGGGTGGGCTCTCGAGCCCACGCGGGCACACGGTGCGTGTCGATGCGCGTGGGCTCAAGAGCCCACCCTACGCTCCCTGTATCTCAACGCCGCAAGCCGTTAATCTGCGCATCCACCGCCTGCGTGCCCACCTCGACCAAATCGAACGCCTGCTCGAACAGCCAGCTGCGGATCAAGCCCTCCGCCAGCGACCACATGGTCAGCGCCACGGCGCGCGGCACCACCCCCTCGCGCAACTCGCCGCGCTCGGCCGCGCACTTGATGCGCTCTTCCGAACGCTCCATCCACGTCTGCAGGCACTGGTGCCGGCGAACGCGCGCAGCCTCCAGCTCGCCGACGAATTCCATCTTCAGCGCCGCGATCTCGAACACGCGCCGGGCGCGCTCATCCTGCACCGTCTTGCGCAGGCCGGCCAGCATGTACTCGCGCAAATCGCGCAGCGGGTCTTCGGTATCCAGCTGGACCAGAGCCGACTCGAGCGGCATGATCACGCGCTCCAGCATCGCGTTGAACAGGGCCACTTTGTCGTCGAAGTGCCAGTAAATGGCCCCGCGCGTCACGCCGGCGGCCGTTGCGATATGCTGCAAGGTCGTGCGCGACACGCCATGTTCCGCAAACAACTGCTCTGCAGCATCCAAAATGCGGTCACGGGTGGCCGCCGCCTCTTCCTTGGTCTTGCGGGCCATGCCTACTCCGCGGTTTTTGGTTGGTTGAAAACATTAAACATACATCCGTGATAGTATCTCCAAAATTTCGTAAAAGCCAGTGACGACGCCGTAGCGGAGCAAGGATCGTTCCGCCGGGGTGGTTTTGTTGCTGATGTCCACAAAGAAGAGAAGGAAGCACAAGGAATGCGTTCTGCAAACTCCTCCCACCTGTCCCTGACCCGGATTGCCGTGAGCACCCTGGCGGCGCTGACCCTGCTGTCGGCCTGCGGCCCGAAAGAAGCGGCGCCCGGCGCCCCCGGCGGCAAGATGCCGCCGCCCGAAGTCGGCATCATCACCACCAAGTTCCAGCCGGTCGCGCTGCAGACCGAACTGCCGGCGCGCGTGGACGCGTTCCGCGTGGCCCAGGTGCGCGCGCGCGTGAACGGCGTGGTGCTCAAGCGCCTGTTCACCGAGGGCAGCGAAGTCAAGCAGGGCCAGTCGCTGTTCCAGATCGACCCGCAGCCGTACGAGGCCCAAGTCAACTCGGCCAAGGCCGCGCTGGGCAAGGCCGAGGCCGCACTGGCATCGGCCACCGCCCAGGCCGAGCGCTACAAGCCGCTGGTGGCCGCCGAGGCCGTGAGCAAGCAGGAGTACACCAACGCCGTGGCCGCCCAAAAGCAGGCCGAGTCGGACGTGAACTCGGCCAAGGCGGCCTTGCGCATCGCCCAGATCAATTATGACTATGCCAACGTCTATGCGCCGATCGCGGGCCGCATCGGCCGCGCCATGGTCACCGAGGGCGCGCTCGTGTCCGCCACCGAGGCAACCCAGCTGGCCACCATCCAGCAGCTGGACAAGGTGTACCTGAACATCACCCAGTCGGCCTCCGAGCTGCAGCGCCTGCGCCGCCAGGCCGGCGAGAAGAACGTCTCGTCCGGCATGCCGGTGACCGTGGTGCTGGATGACGGCAGCACGCTGCCGCACCAGGGCCGCCTGCTGTTCTCCGACGTCACCGTGGACCAGGGCACCGGCCAGCTGACCCTGCGCGCCGAAATGCCGAACCCGGACCGTTCGCTGCTGCCGGGCCAGTACGTGCGCGTGCGCGTGGCCCAGGCCGAGCTGCCTAACGGCATCCTGGTGCCGCAGCAAGCCGTCACCCGCGGCGGCGCCCAGGGCGACAGCCTGATGGTGATCGGCGCCGACAACAAGCCGGCCCCGCGCGTGGTCAAAATCGCGTCCCAGCAGGGCAGCGACTGGGTCGTCACCGACGGCCTGAAGGCCGGCGAGCAGGTGATGGTCGATGGTTTCCAGAAAATCGCGATGCTGCCCCCGGGCACGCCGGTCAAGCCGGTGCCGTGGACGCCCGCAGCCGAAGGCGCAGCCGCCAAGGCGTCGGGACCGGCCGCGAGCCGCTAATCGCAGCAACGGATAGAAACAGGATTTTCCAATGGCACGTTTTTTTATTGACCGCCCCATCTTTGCCTGGGTGATCGCCCTGTTCATCATGGTGCTGGGCGGCGTCGCGATCAAGCAATTGCCGATCGCGCAATACCCGACCGTGGCGCCGCCGACCATCGTGGTCTCGGTGGCCTACCCGGGCGCTTCGGCCCAGACCCTCGAAGACTCGGTGATTTCCGTCATCGAGCGCGAGATGAACGGCTCGCCCGGCATGGTGTACATGGAATCGACCAGCCAGGCCAACGGCACCGGCTCGATCACCATCAGCTTCGAGACCGGCACCAACCCCGACCTGGCCCAGGTGGACGTCCAGAACCGCCTGTCGCGCGCCACCCCGCGCCTGCCGCAGGCGGTGGTCCAGCAGGGCGTGCGCGTGGACAAGGCGCGCTCCAACTTCCTGCTGTTTACCATCCTCTCGTCGGACGACCCCAACTGGGATCCGATCGCGCTCGGCGACTATGCCTCGCGCAACGTGCTGCCTGAAATCCAGCGGATCGACGGCGTGGGCCAGGCCCAGCTGTTTGGTACCGAGAAGGCGATGCGGATCTGGATCGACCCGGCCAAGCTGGTCGGCTTCAACCTGTCGCCCAACGACGTGAACAACGCGATCCGCCAGCAGAACGCCCAGGTCGCGTCCGGCACGATCGGCGACCTGCCCCTCGCCGCCGGCCAGCAGATCACGGCCACCGTGGTGGTCACCGGCCAGCTGTCGACCATCGAGCAGTTCGGCAACATCGTGCTGCGCGCCAACCCGGACGGCTCGACCGTGCGGCTGAAGGACGTGGCCCGCATCGAGATCGGCGGCCAGAGCTACGCCACCAGCGCGCGCCTGAACGGGCGCTCGTCCACCGGCATCGGCGTGCAGCTGTCGCCGACCGGTAACGCGCTCCAGACCGGCAACCTGATCAAGGCCCGCATGCAGGAATTGTCCAAGTACTTCCCGAAAGGCATGAAGTACTCGATTCCTTACGACAGCACCAAGTTCATCGACATCTCGATCAAGCAAGTGGTGGAAACCCTGGTCGAGGCCGTGTTCCTGGTGTTCCTGGTGATGTACCTGTTCCTGCAGAACATCCGCTACACCCTGATCCCGACCATCGTGGTGCCGGTCGCCCTGCTCGGCTCGTTCGCGACCCTGCTCGCGCTCGGCTTCTCGATCAACGTGCTGACCATGTTCGGCATGGTGCTGGTGATCGGTATCGTGGTGGACGACGCCATCGTGGTGGTCGAGAACGTCGAGCGCATCATGAGCGAGGAAGGCTTGCCGCCGCTCTTGGCCACGCGCAAGGCGATGGGCCAGATTTCCGGCGCCATCATCGGCGTGACCGTGGTGCTGATCTCGGTGTTCGTGCCGCTGGCGTTCTTCGCCGGCGCGGTCGGCAACATCTACCGCCAGTTCTCGGCGGTGATGGTGTCCTCGATCGCGTTCTCGGCCTTCATGGCGCTGTCGCTCACGCCGGCCCTGTGCGCCCACCTGCTCAAACCCGTGGAAGCGGGCCACCACATCGAAAAGCGCGGCTTCTTCGGCTGGTTCAACCGCAGCTTTGCGCGCGGCGCCCGCGACTATGAAAGCCTGGTCGCGCGCATCCTGCGCCGCACCGGCCGCGCCATGGTGGTGTTCGGCGTCGTTGCCGCCGTGGTCGCGCTGATCTTCACCCGCATGCCCAACTCGTTCCTGCCGAACGAGGACCAGGGCTACATCATCGCCAACATCCAGCTGCCGCCGGGCGCAACCGCGGAGCGTACCCGCGCCGTGCTGAACCAGGCCGAGGACTTCATCCTCAAGCAGCCGGAGGTGTCGGACATGGTGGCCGTGACCGGCTTCTCGTTCTCCGGCCAGGGCCAGAACATGGGCCTGGGCTTCATCATCCTGAAGCCGTGGGAAGAGCGCAAAGGCGCCGGCCACAGCGCGCAAGACCTGGCCGGCCGCATCACCGGCCGCCTGATGGGCCTGCGCGACGCCTTCATCTTCGCGATCAGCCCGCCGCCGATTCCCGAGCTGGGCCGCGGCGCCGGCTTCTCGTTCCGCCTGCAGGACCGCGGCGGCGCCGGCCACAACGCCCTGCTTGCCGCGCGCAACCAGCTGCTGGGCATGGCGATGAAGAGCCCGGTGCTGACCGGCATCCGTCCGGAAGGCCTGGAAGACGCACCGCAGCTGTCGCTCGATATCGACCGCGACAAGGCGCAGGCGCTGGGCGTGACCTTTGACGCGATCAACACCGCGATCTCGACCACGTTGGGCTCGGCCTACATCAACGACTTCCCGAACGCCGGCCGCCTGCAACGCGTGGTGGTGCAGGCAGACGCGCCGTCGCGCATGCAGCCGGGAGACCTGCTCAAGATCAACGCGCTCAACACCAAGGGCCAGCCGGTGCCGCTGTCGGCCTTCGCGACCACGCACTGGGTCACCGGCCCGATGCAGACCGTGCGCTACAACGGCTACCCGGCCATGAGCATCACTGGCGAACCGGCCCCGGGCCACTCGTCGGGCGAGGCGCTGGCCGAAATGGAGCGCCTGGCGGGCCAGCTGCCGGCCGGCTTTGCGTTCGAATGGACCGGCCAGTCGCGCGAGGAGATCCTCGCCGGCTCGACCGTGTTCATCCTGATCGGCTTCTCGCTGCTGGCCGTGTTCCTGGCCCTGGCGGCGCTGTATGAAAGCTGGTCGATCCCGGTGTCGGTGCTGCTGGTGGTGCCGCTGGGCGTGCTGGGCGCGCTGCTGGCGGCCACCATGCGCGGCCTGCCCAACGACGTGTACTTCAAGGTGGGCCTGATCACGATCATCGGCCTGGGCGCGAAGAACGCGGTCTTGATCATCGAGTTCGCAAAAGACCTGCAGGCGCAGGGCATGTCGGTGGTGGAAGCGGCGATCAAGGCCTGCCACCTGCGCTTCCGCCCGATCCTGATGACGTCGATGGCCTTCATCCTGGGCGTGCTGCCGCTGGTGATCGCCGGCGGCGCGGGCGCGGCCTCGCAGCGCGCGATCGGCACCGGCGTGATGGGCGGCATGCTGGCCGCCACCGCGCTCGGCGTGTTCTTCGTGCCGGTGTTCTTCGTCGTGATCCGCAGCATTTTCAAGGGCAGCGAGCGCCAGCGCAAAATGTATGCGCACGAACAGGAAGCCGCGGCCCAAATCGAGGAAAAAATATGATTGGAAAAATCAAACTCTTCGCCACGCCGCTGGCCCTGGCCATGGCGCTGGCCGGCTGCGTGAACCTGGCGCCCAAGTATGAGCGCCCGGCGGCGCCGGTGGCCACCAGCTTCCCGACCGTCGGCGGCACCAACGCCAGCGGCAACCCGGTGGCGGCCCAGGCGCCGGCCACGATCGCCTGGCAGCAGTTCTTTACCGATGCGCGCCTGCAGCAGCTGATTAACATCGCGCTGACCAACAACCGCGACCTGCGCATCTCGATCGCCAACATCGAGCAGGTGCGCGCGCAGTACCAGATCACGCGTTCGCAGCAGTTCCCGGCGCTGTCGGCGGCCTTCAACGGCAACCGCCAGAGCACCCAGGTCAACGGTGTGGACACGATCACGAGCGTGTACCAGGCCGGCATCGGCGTGTCCGCCTTCGAGCTCGACCTGTTCGGGCGCGTGCGCAACCTGTCGCAGGCGGCGCTGGCGCAGTTCCTGGCCACCGAGGAAGCGCGCAAGTCGGCGCAGATCAGCCTGATCGCCTCGGTCGCCAACGCCTACCTGCTGGCCCTGGCCGACGACGAGCAGCTCGCCCTCACCCGCGACACACTCAAGACCCGCGAAGAGTCGCTGCGCCTGATCCGCCTGCGCTTCGAGAACGGCGTGGCCTCGCGCATCGACCTGGACTCGGCACAGTCGCTGGTGGACAACGCGCGCTTCGTGCTGCAGCAGCAGCTGCGCCAGCGCGCGCAGGACGACAACCTGCTCACGCTCCTGATCGGCCAGCCGATCCCGGGCGCGCTGCCGGCCGGCAGCACGCTGGCCGCGACCAACCTGCCCGACCTGCCGGCCGGGCTGCCGTCGGACCTGCTGGCCGAGCGCCCGGACATCCGCGCCGCCGAGCAGCAGCTGATCGCCGCCAACGCCAACATCGGCGCGGCGCGCGCGGCCTACTTCCCGCGCATCGCCTTGACCGCGAACGGCGGCAGCGCCAGCACGCAATTGTCGAACCTGTTCTCCAGCGGCTCGTATGGCTGGCAGTTCCAGCAGAACATCACGATGCCGATCTTCGACTTCGGCCGCACCCGTGCCGGCGTGGACTCGGCCAAGGCCGGGCGCGACATCGCGGTGGCGCAGTACGAGCGCTCGATCCAGACCGCGTTCCGCGAGGTGTCCGACGCGCTGGCCGGCCAGGCCACGTTCGCCGAGCAGCTGCGCGCGGCGCGCAGTTCGGCCGACACCGAGGCCAACCGCTTCAGCCTGGTCAACCAGCGCTACCGCACCGGCACCGCCAGCTACCTCGACCTGCTGGACGCGCAGCGTTCGCTGTTCCAGGCCCAGCTGACGGCAGTGCAGGCCAACCTGGCACGGCTGCAGAACCAGGTCACGCTGTACCGCGTGCTCGGTGGCGGCTGGAGCGGCACCGCAGCGCCCGGCGCGTAAGTTCCAGATCTCACCTTCTGCAAGGGTTCCCGCGAAAGCCGGAACCCTTTTTCATTTGTCGTCGCACGTATCGCAGGGTGGGCTCCTGAGCCCCCGCGTTGCTCACGCGCCGCGTACGTCGGCGTGGGCTCGAGAGCCAACCCTACGCGCCCTTGGCCGTTCCCGTGCGCTCGCCCCCCTGATTGGCTTCGTGTTCACAATCCCGCCCGCCGCGGCGAACTTGGATGCGCCTGCCGTGTCTACCAGTTGAGCGGCGCCCCTTTCGCGCCGGCAGACTGCCATGCGAACCTTTCTTGCCACACACTGGAAATCCATTGTCGCGCTCGTCATCCTCGTGCTGCTGGCGGTGATCACGATGAGCCCCGGCGCCGCCACGCCCGGGCTGGCCGCGCGCCTGCGCACCAACGTCGAGTCGATCGCGTCCAGCGAACACAACCCGGCTACGCACGCCGCCCGCTATATCGAGGACACGCTGGCGCAGCAAGGCTACCGGGTGCGCCGGCAGGAATACCTGGCGGACCGCGTCGTGGTGCGCAACATCGAGGTCTCACTGGCCAACGTCGCGGCCGGCGCGCGCCCGGACCGCATCTTCATCATCGGTGCGCACTACAGCCCGACGCCGGGTGCCGGCGACAACGGCAGCGGCGCGGCCGCCGTGCTGGAACTGGCACGGCTGCTCAGGGCCGCGCACCCGCGCCAGGGCACCGAAGTCAGGTTCACGTTTCTCGTCAACGAGGGACCGCCCGGCCCGGCCGGTCACGACCCGGCCCCCGGCAACTTTATCGCCTTCGTCGGCACGCGTGCCTGGGCGCAGGTCGTCGCGCAGGCGCTGGCAGCATTTCGTGCCGGCCCCGACCTCCCGGCCCAGGGATTGGCCGCACCAGCTTACGTGCAGGGCCTCACCCTGTCCGGCCCTGGCTACCCGGCCCTGATGCTCACCGACACCGCTTTCTTGCGCTCCCCCTACGACGACACGGCATCGGACACCACCGACAAGCTCAACTACACATCGATGGCGCGCGTCGTGGCCGGGCTGTCGCACGCCATCGCAACCCTGGCTGGAACGACCTCGGGGTGAAGCTGGACCACCTCGGTGTTGTAGAAATTTCCCATCGGGAACTACTTATGCACACGGCGTAATGACTCAGGCATAATCAGACGCAGCAACGTCCATACAAGGAGAGCCAGCTGCCCCGGCCGGTCTGCTGCCTCTCTCCCACTCCAAGGCGACGGCGTCAAGCCCCAGGCAACATTTTTTGCCCAAATGCAACACTCTGCACCATGATCGAGCGGGATCGGTCATAATCGTCTCAACGTCGATTCATCTATATCAACTATATTAAATGAGACAATATTTCCAGAACCTGCAGATCGGGACCCGCCTCGCCCTTGGCTTTGCCCTCATTCTTGGACTGTCGATCGTCTCGACCACCTACGCCTTGCTCAACGCGCGCAGCAGCGTGGCCTCGATGCGCCAGATGATGGCCGACCCGATCGTGACCGAACGGCTCGCGGCCGATATGAAGACCCTCATCATGAGCGGCGTGTGGCGCACCGCGATGGTGGCGGGCAGCACCGACACCAACCTCGGCGTGACCTTCGCCAAGGCGATTGCCGACGGCGCGCGCGATGGCAGCGCGGTGATGAAGAAGATCCAGAGCCGGCTCGTGACCGACGAAGAAAAATCCGTGTTCGCCGCACTCAACGAGACGCGCAACAAGTACCAGGCCGCCAAGAACGCCGTGATCGACGCCAAGAAGGCCGGCAAGCTCGAGGAAGCCGACCGCCTCTACAAGGAAGTGTTCACGCCCGCCACCGACGCCTACAAGGCGGGCGTCGAAGAAATGCTCAAGCTGGAGCGCCGCATCAGCGACGACATGGCCGACCGCATTGAAGCGGCAACCGAACGCGACACCATGCTGTGCATCCTGCTCGGCGCGCTGATGCTGGCGTTCGGTGGCGTGTGCGCCTTCTTGCTGGCGCGCTCGATCACCCGTCCGCTGGCCTCGGCCGTGAAGGTGTCGCAGGCGGTGGCCAGCGGCGACCTGACCACCGTGTTCACGGCCCAGCCCAAGGACGAGGTGGGCGACCTGATGCGCGCGCTGCAGCAGATGAACGACGGCCTGGCCAAGCTGGTGGGCGAGGTCCAGGCGGGCACCCACGCCATCGCGGGCGCATCGGGCGAAATCGCCAGCGGCAACCTCGACCTGTCGGCGCGCACCGAGCAGCAGGCCAGCGCGCTGGAAGAGACGGCATCGTCGATGGAAGAGCTGACCGCAACCGTGCGCCACAACGCCGACAACGCCGGCCAGGCCAACCAGTTGGCCCAGGCGGCATCGACGGTGGCCGGCCGTGGCGGCGAGATCGTCGGCAAGGTGGTCGACACGATGGGCTCGATCGACGCCTCCTCGCGCAAGATCGTGGACATCATCGGCGTCATCGATGGCATCGCCTTCCAGACCAATATCCTGGCGCTCAATGCCGCCGTGGAAGCGGCGCGCGCGGGCGAGCAGGGTCGCGGCTTCGCGGTGGTGGCCTCGGAGGTGCGCAACCTGGCACAGCGTTCCGCGGCAGCGGCCAAGGAGATCAAGACCCTGATCGGCGACTCGGTCGAGCAGGTGAACCAGGGCACGGAACTGGTGCAGCGCGCCGGTGCGACGATCAAGGAAGTGGTGGACAGCGTGGCGCGCGTGACCGACATCATGGCCGAGATCACGGCGGCCAGCCGCGAGCAAAGCGCCGGCATCGACCAGGTGAATGAAGCGATCACGCACATGGACCGCGCAACGCAGGAAAATGCGGCGCTGGTCGAGGAAGCCGCCGCGGCGGCGGCCAGCATGCAGGAGCAGTCGGCACGGCTGGCCGCGGCGGCGAGCCGCTTCCGGCTGGGGGCGGGACAAAGCGTGCCCGCGCCGGTTGCCCCGCGCGCGGTGGCAAAGACCGCGCCGCCAACCAGGCGCATCGCGCAGAAAGCCACTGCCGCCAAGCGCCCGGCACGGCGCGAGCCCGAGCTGGCGGCAGCTGGCGGCGAATGGGAACAGTTCTGATTCACGCCGTCGTAGGGTGGGCAGGTCTTCCTGCCCACGCGTTCAGCCAGTGCATGCGTGATCTGGACGCGTGGGCGGGAAACCCGCCCACCCTACGCACCCCGGGCCTCACGCGGCCAGGAACATCTCCTGCAAGTCATTGAGGAACCGCTGCCCCAGCTCGGTGGGCCGGATCACCTTGTGGTCGCGGTACAGCAGCCCTTTCGCCTCCGCCTCGTTCAGCTGCCTGTCGATCGCGTTGATGCCCATCCCCGTGCGCTCGCCAAACAGGTTCGGATCGAAGCCTTCCGTGAGCCGCAGCGCATTGAGCATGAACTCGAAGCCCATGTCGGCCCGCGCGATCTCGTGCTCTTCCGCCACCGGGTTGCCCGCGCGCGCCGCTTCCATGTATGAAGCAGGCTGCTTGAAGCGCGCCTGCCGCAGCACCCGGTGCGGGAACGACAGCTTCGAGTGCGCACCCGCGCCGATGCCCAGGTAGTCCCCGAACTGCCAGTAATTCAGGTTGTGGCGCGCACGCCGTCCCGGCTGCGCATAGGCCGACACCTCGTAATGATCGTAACCGGCGCCCGCGGTCGCCTCAAGAATCATATCCTGCATGTCCGCGCTCTCGTCCTCGCCCGGCAGCTGCGGCGGGTACTTGGCGAACACCGTGTTCGGTTCCATCGTCAGGTGATACATCGACAGGTGCGGCGGCGCGAACGACAGCGCCGTTTGCAGGTCGCGCCTTGCCTCGTCCAGCGTTTGCGACGGCAGCGCGAACATCAGGTCCAGGTTGAAGTTGTCGAAGTTCGCCTGCGCGATCTCGACCGCGCGGCGCGCCTCGCGCTCGTCGTGGATGCGTCCCAGCGCCTTCAGGTGCGCCCCGTTGAAGCTCTGGATACCGATCGAGAGCCGGTTCACGCCGCTCTCGCGGTACGAGCGGAACTTCTCGGCCTCGAAGGTGCCCGGGTTGGCCTCCATCGTGATCTCCGCGTCCAGCTCCAGCGGCAGCAGCGTGCGCACGTCCGACAGCAGCCGGTCCAGACCCGCCGCCGACATCAGGCTGGGCGTGCCGCCGCCGATGAAGATCGTACGAATCGGCCGGCCCCAGATCATCGGCAGGGACTGCTCCAGGTCCAGCCGCAGCGCGTCCAGGTAGTCCTGTTCCGGCAGCGCGCCTTTGGCCTCGTGCGAGTTGAAGTCGCAGTACGGGCACTTGCGCACGCACCACGGGAAGTGGATGTACAGCGACAGCGGCGGCAGCGCCTGCAGGTTGAGCGCGCCGGGCTTCAGGTACTGGAGGGCGGCGGTGGCCGGCGAGCGTGGCTCGCTGCGCGCATCGACCGGTTTAATCGGGATCATTTCAGCTTCTCGACCAGCGCGCGCAGCGCCTGGCCGCGGTGCGACATGGCGTTCTTCGTTTCCGGCGCCAGCTCGGCAACGGTCTTGCCCAGCGACGGCACCAGGAAATACGGGTCGTAGCCAAAGCCGCCGTCGCCACGCGGCGTATCGACCATCTCGCCGCGCCACATGCCATCGGCGATCACCGGCTGCGGGTCGTCGGCATGGCGCACGTAGACCAGCACGCAGTAGTAATACGCCGTTTTGTCGGCATGCGCCGCCAGTTCCGCCACCAGCTTTTCGTTGTTGCGGGCATCCGATTTCGGCTCGCCGGCGTAGCGCGCGGAATACACGCCGGGCGCGCCGCCGAGCGCGTTCACGCACACGCCCGAATCGTCGGCCAGCGCGGGCAGCCCGGTCAGGCGCGCGGCATGACGCGCCTTGGCCAGCGCGTTCTCGACGAAGGTCGCGTACGGCTCTTCCGCCTCGGGCACGTTGAACTCGCCCTGCGGGTGCAGCTCGAAGCCGATCGGCGCGAGCAGCTGGGCGAATTCCTTGAGTTTACCGGCGTTGTTGGAGGCGAGGACGAGGCGTTGGGTCATGGCGGCAGGAGCGAAATCGGGCAAACCGGTATTGTACCGCCGCCGCGCGGCGCTCGCCTCGCGCGCCGGGTATTGACCGCTTATCCCTGAAATCGTGCAGTTCGTCGCACTCCCTTGGCCGGCGCTGCGCGGCGTCGTTACAGTGGCGCCAGTTCAACAACAACCAGATCGGAAAACGACATGTCCCTCCGCGAATTCGCCAACAAGCGCCCTGTGCTCACCGCCGTGCTGTGCGCCGGCTTCCAGTTTGCCCTCACGGTCGCGATTTTGAAGACCGGCATGGCGCTGGCGCCGGCCAGCTTCGGCAAGGTCAAGATGGTCGCCTTCGCATCGACCATCCTGCTGCCGCTCCTGCTGACCCACCTGTTCGGGATGCGGCGCGAGGTGCGCCTTGGATTCAGCAACCTCAAGCCCAGCCCGTTCTACCTGGCGTGCCTGGTGCCGGTGCTCATGTTCGCCTCGATGGGTGTGCACGCCCGCGAAGGGAGCAGCGTCGGCGACGACCTGGTGATGCAGCTCTTTAACGCGTTCGGCGAGGAGCTGCTGTTTCGCGGCGTGATCTTCGTGATCCTGCTCAGCCTTCCGCAATGGCAGGCGATCCTCATCAACGGCGTGCTGTTCGGGTCCATGCACCTGATTCACGGCTTCATGGACGGGAACTGGGCGAACGCATTCGTGTGGGCATTCATGTCGACCGGCGCCGGCCTGATGTTCACCGCGGCGCGCTACCGCGCCAACAGTCTGTGGCTGCTCGTGCTGCTGCACATGATCGTGAACCTGGCGAGCATGTACTCGAATGTCGAGCACCTGGCCGGGCCGGCCGTGAATACGATGGTCCAGCACGCGGTCAAGGTGGTGGAGTATGGGCTGGGGCTGTATGTGATGGTGGCGAGCCTGCTGCGCCGGCCTTTGGCCCACGCCTCCTGAGACGTCGTTCCCGCGCAGGCGGGAACCCATGGACAGCTGGGCAGGCCGCAAGATCGCCGCGAGCAGTTCGAGCTCAGCATGGGTCCCCGCCTGCGCGGGGACGACGTTTATGAGTTGATGGCCAGCGCCTGCTTTTGCAGGCGAATCAGCTGCGCGATGCCGCTTTCGGCCAGGTCCAGCAGGCGGTTCATCGCGGCGCGGTCGAAGGCCGCGCCTTCCGCCGTGCCCTGCACTTCGACAAAGTGGCCGGCATCGGTCATCACCACGTTCATGTCGGTGTCGCAGTCCGAATCCTCGACATAATCGAGGTCCAGCACCGGCATCCCACGGAATACGCCCACCGAAATCGCGGCCACGAAATGCTTGACCGGCACCGCCGGGATCACGCCTTGCGCCACCAGCCGCGCAAACGCGTCATACGCAGCCACCATCGCGCCGGTGATCGACGCGGTGCGGGTGCCGCCGTCGGCCTGGATCACGTCGCAGTCGATCTGCAGCGTGCGCTCGCCGAACGCCTCCAGGTCGAACGCGGCGCGCAGCGAGCGGCCGATCAGGCGCTGGATCTCCTGCGTGCGCCCGGACTGCTTGCCGCGCGCGGCCTCGCGGTCCATGCGCGTGTGGGTCGAGCGCGGCAGCATGCCGTATTCGGCCGTCATCCAGCCCTGCCCTTTCCCCTTCAGGAAGCCCGGCACCTTGTCCTCGATGCTGGCGGTGCAGATGACCTTGGTGTCGCCGCACTCGATCAGCACCGAGCCTTCCGCATGCTTGGTGTATTGGCGCGTCAGGCGGATGTCGCGCAGCTGGTCGACCGCGCGAGCGCTCGGGCGTTGTTCGAACGTCATGGTGTGCCTTTGTCTAGTAATTGGGATGACTTCTCGATCGCCTCGCGGATCTCGGCGATCGCCTTTTCGATCTCGTCCTCGTTGAACGCATCGGCCGCGTCCGCGGCCTGCGGCGCGGGTTCGTCGGCAATGGTGCTGTTGACCTCGTGCTCGGGCAGCATCTGGGTCGAGATCAGGTCGTTGCCTGCGGCCGTCGCCTCGTCGCCCGCGCCCTGCCACATGATCGCCAGCGCGGTCGTGTTGTCGGCCTTCGGGCCGGCCACTTCCAGCGCGGTCTCGATCATGTCGGGCACGGCCTGTACCACGGTCCTGGTGGACAGGCGCTGCACGATGTCATGGTCCGGCAGCATCGACCACAGCCCGTCCGAACACAGCATCATCACGTCGCCCGCCTGCAGGCTGGCCTGGCGCGACACTTCCACATTCGGCGGCTGGGAGGCGCCCAGGCAGTTGTACAGCTTGTTGCGGTCCGGGTGGGTGCTGCGCTCGAATTCGCTGGCGCGGCCCTTGGCGATCAGGTACTCGATGTGCGAGTGGTCGCGCGTGCGCCCGAGCAGCTGGCCGCGCCGCACCCAGTACAGGCGCGAGTCGCCGCAATGCGCCCAGATCGCCGTGTTGTGCTGGATGAGGCAGGCCACCACCGTGGTGCGCGGCGTATCGGACAGCTGGTGCACGGCAGCGTAGCGCAGGATGTCATGGTGCGCCTTCAGGAACGCCTCTTCGAAAAAGCGCTCGGGCCGTTTGACGTAGGGCGCGGCGTGCGACTGGAACAGCGACGACAGCGCCTGCATCGCGATCGTGGCCGCGATCTCGCCGCCCTTGTGCCCGCCCATGCCGTCGGCCAGCGCCAGCAGCAGCGCTTCGCGCGTGTAGCTGTAGCCCATCCGGTCCTGGTTGACGCGGCGCGCGCCGATGTCGCTCTTCTGGTACACCGAAAACTGCATGGTCAAGCTCCGTTCAGGTCTGCTGGCCGCCAGCCTTGCCGCGCGCGCGCAGGCCCAGCTTGCCCACGAGGCCGCGCCATCCGCCCTTTTCCGGCCCGGCCGCCCGCTTGCGCTCGGCGGCCTTCGGCAGCGCCGCCTGCAGCACCTTCTGCAGCGCGAACACGCTTTGCGGCCGCGCCAGCGGGTCCAGCGCCAGGCAGGCGCGCACCATGGCCACCAGCTCGTCCGAATAGGTGCCTGCCAGCGCGTCAAACTGGGCCTGCATCGTGTCCTCGTTCTTGCGCTGGTTGGCCGGCTGCGGCGGTGCGCCGCTCATGCAGGCGAACATGGACGCGCCGATGCTGTAGATGTCCGACCACGGCCCCAGCGGGGTGCCCTTGGTGTACAGCTCGGGCGGCGCGAAGCCGGGCGTGTACATTGGCCGCAGCAGCGGCGAGTCGGTCTCGATGGTCTGGCGCGCCGCGCCAAAGTCCAGCAGCAGCGGCGTGCCGTCGGTACGCAGGTAGATGTTGGCCGGCTTGATATCCAGGTGCAGCAGCTTGTTGGCATGGACCTCGCGCAGGCCCGAGCACACGCCGATGAACAGCTGGCAGATCGCCGCTTCCGACAGCCGGCTGCCCTTGGACGCCACGCGCGCGATCCGCTCCTGCAGCGTGTGGCCCGATTCGTAGGCCATCACCATGTATACGGTGTCGTGCGCCTTGAAGAAGTTGACCACCCGGACCACGTTCGGGTGCACGATGCGCGCCAGCGCCCGCCCCTCTTCGAAAAAGCACTTCAGGCCGATGCGGAAAATGGGCAGGTTGGGCTTGTCGATGGTCGGCACCAGCTCGCCGGGCTGACGCAGCGCAAGCGCGCTGGGAAGATACTCCTTGATGGCGACCGCATTGCCCTCGCCGTCATAGGCGAGATATACAATACTGAACCCGCCGGACGCAATTTTCTTTACAATGCGATATCCGGCAATTTCGAGCCCATCGGGCAAGGGAGCATTATTTTGTGCGGCCATCCATGGGTTCCTTGCGTAACACGGCGATTGTGTGGATAAATCTGTTCTTTGTAAAGAATAAAAACCGGGGAATCCATTGAGCATTTCAAGCATGACAGGTTACGCGGTCGCCACCAGCGAAGGGGCGGCCGGCACCCTCACAATCGAAATCAAGAGCGTCAACTCGCGCTTTCTTGACCTGCAGTTTCGCATCAACGACGACCTGCGCGCCCTCGAACCCGACCTGCGCACCGCGATCATGGGCGCCATCAGCCGCGGCAAGGTCGAGGTGCGGGTGTCGTTCGGCCGCAAGGTGGCCAGCGGCTCGCAAGTGCTGAACCAGGACCTGCTGGCCGACCTGGCGCGCCTGCAGGCCGAAGTGACCCGCCATTTCGTCTCCGCCCCGCTGATGACGGTGGCCGAGCTGCTGCGCTGGCCGGGCGTCATCGAGGAATCGCACGTCGGCCAGGAATCGCTGCAGGCCGATGTGGCGGCCCTCACCGCCAGGACCATCGCCGCCTTCGTCGAAAGCCGCAAGCGCGAAGGCGCCGCGCTCGAAGCGATGCTGGTGTCGCGCATCGACGCGATGGAAGACATCGTCAAGCGCATCACCCCGCTCATCCCGCAGGTGATTTCGCAGTTCCAGCAAAAGGCGGTCGAGCGCATGCAGGACGCATTGGGCCTGGCCGGGCACGGCAACCCGCAGGCGCTGTCGCGCCAGGAAGTGTTCGAGCGCATCCGCCAGGAAGTCACCCTGTACGGCATCCGCATCGACGTGTCCGAAGAGCTGTCGCGCCTGTCCGCGCACCTGGCCGAGACGCGCCACATCCTCAAGAAAGGCGGCCAGGTCGGCAAGCGCCTGGACTTCATGATGCAGGAACTGAACCGCGAGGCCAACACGCTCGGCGCCAAGGCCTCGGTCAAGGAGCTGGCCGATGCGTCGATGGAGCTCAAGCTGCTGATTGAGCAGATGCGCGAGCAGGTGCAGAATCTGGAATAAATCGCGCCCGGCATCGCTACCGGTAGTTGAACGCGTGGGCGGGAGACCCGCCCACCCTACCGGCGCCGCCGGCGCTGACACGTAGGGTGGGCAGATCTCTGCCCACGCGTTCAACCAGCGCAAGTGCAGCCACACAGCCTGCAGAACCCGTTTTAAGTTTTGAGGAACCACACCATGTCCGTCGTCCCCGCCCCCGCCTATTCCGGCAGCCTGTTCATCGTCGCCGCCCCGTCCGGCGCCGGCAAGTCGACCCTGGTGAATGCCCTGCTCGCGCTGGAGCCGGGCATCAAGCTGTCGATCTCGACCACCACGCGCGCGCCGCGCCCGGGCGAACAGGACGGCCGCGAATACTACTTCACCACCGCCGACGATTTCGTCGCGCGCGCCGAGCGCGGCGAATTCCTGGAATGGGCCGAGGTGCACGGCAACTACTACGGCACCAGCCGCCTGACCGTGGAACAGGAGATGAAGAACGGCACCGACATCCTGCTGGAAATCGACTGGCAGGGCGCGCGCCAGGTGAAAAAGCAGTTCCCGCATGCGGCCGGCATCTTTATCCTGCCGCCGTCGATCGCCGCGCTGGAAGAGCGCCTGTACAAGCGCGGCACCGACGAGCCGCACATCATCACCCGGCGCCTGCTGGCGGCCGGCGGGGAGATCGCTCACGCTCCCGAGTTCGAATATGCTATCATCAACGAAGAGTTCAACGTCGCCCTGTCCGAACTGCAGGCGATTGTCAAAGCGACACGTTGCCGGTTCGCCCAGCAGGCCGCCCGCAACGCCTCGCTGTTTGCCCAGCTGGGTATCCACGCGCAACAAGAATCGTGACCCGCTCGCTTGCCTAAGCGCGCGTATCACATCGTTATTCAGGAGTGAACAACATGGCCCGCATCACCATTGAAGATTGCCTCAAGAACATCCCCAACCGCTTCCAGCTGACCCTGGCAGCCACCTACCGCGCGCGCCAGCTCCTGCAAGGCCACACCCCCAAGGTCGAAGCCAAGGACAAGCCGACCGTGCTGGCCCTGCGCGAAATCGCCGCCGGTAAAGTCGGGCTGGAAATGCTGAAAAAGGTGCCGATGTAAGTTTCTCCGGTCATCCGGGGGAGTCAGTCCGTAATTCTGTTATTCTGTTCAAACAAGGGCTGAACGACATTGCGTATGAACCTGACCACCCCGGATTCGACTCAAGCAGGCAACGCCAAGACCCGGGCCAGGCGCCCGGAGCCTGCGCAGCAGGATTCCGCCGACGCGTCGCAAGGCGTGGCTTCGGTCACGCAGCTCGTCAACAAGCTCCAGCAATACCTCACCCCCGCCGAACTGAAAAAGGTCAAGGAAGCCTACCGCTTCTCTGACGAGATGCACCTTGGGCAATTGCGCAAGTCCGGCGAGCCCTACATTTCCCATCCGATCGCCGTCGCCGAAATCTGCGCCGACTGGAAGCTCGACGCCCAGGCCATCATGGCCGCGCTGCTGCACGACGTGATGGAAGACCAGGACGTCAAGAAGGACGAACTGATCGAACGCTTCGGCCCGCAGGTGGCCAACCTGGTGGACGGCCTGTCCAAGCTCGAAAAAATCGAGTTCCAGAGCCTGGTCGAGGCGCAGGCCGAAAACTTCCGCAAGATGCTGCTGGCCATGGCCAGCGACGTGCGCGTCATCCTCATCAAGCTGGCCGACCGGCTGCACAACATGCGCACGCTCGGCTTCATGACGCCGGCCAAAAAGCGCCGCATCGCGTCCGAGACGATGGAAGTGTATGTGCCGATCGCGCACCGGCTCGGCCTGAACAACATCTACCGCGAGCTGCAGGACCTGGCGTTCTCGCACCTGTACCCGATGCGCTACCGCACCCTGGCCAAGGCGGTCAAGGCGGCGCGCGGCAACCGGCGCGAGGTGGTCAAGAAGATCCTCGAGGCGGTCAAGAACACGCTCGCGATGGCCGGGCTCCCGGCCGAGGTGTACGGGCGCGAAAAGACGCTGTACGGCATCTACAAGAAGATGCGCAACAAGCACCTGTCGTTCTCGCAGGTGCTGGACGTGTACGGCTTTCGCGTGGTGGTGGACACGGTCCCCAACTGCTACGTGGCACTGGGCGCGCTGCACGGGCTGTACAAGCCGATGCCGGGCAAGTTCAAGGACTACATCGCGATCCGCAAGATCAACGGCTACCAGTCGCTGCACACCACGCTGATCGGCCCGTACGGCACGCCGGTGGAATTCCAGATCCGCACCCAGGAGATGCACCGCACCGCCGAATCTGGCGTGGCGGCGCACTGGCTGTACAAGAACGGCGACGCCAACATGAGCGACCTGCAGCAGCGCACCCACGCGTGGCTGCAGTCGCTGCTCGACATCCAGCAGCAGACCGGTGACTCGGCCGAGTTCCTGGAGCACGTCAAGGTCGACCTGTTCCCCGATTCGGTGTACGTATTCACGCCCAAGTCCAAGATCATCGCCTTGCCGCGCGGCGCCACCGCGCTCGACTTTGCCTACTCGATCCACACCGGCATTGGCGACCACACGGTGTCGGTCAAGATCAACCACGAGCCGCAGCCACTGCGCACCGAGCTGCACAACGGCGACATCGTCGAAATCGTCACCGATCCCGACTCGCGGCCGAGCCCCACCTGGCTCAGCTTTGTCCGCACCGGCAAGGCGCGCTCGGCGATCCGCCACCACCTGCGCACGGTGAACCTGAACGAATCGGTGGAGCTGGGCCAGGAGCTGCTGGCGCAGGCGCTGGGCGTGCTGGGCATCAAGCCCGACCTGCCGCCGGCCACGGTCGAAAAGCTGCTGGGCGAATCGTCGGCCAAGTCACTGGAAGAGGTGTATGCGGACATCGGCATCGGCAAGCGCATGCCGGCGCTGGTGGCGCGCCACATCTTCGGCCTGATGGACGAGACCGGCGCCCTGCCGGCGGCGCAGCCGGCTGCCGGCGGCGAGCTGGACCCGGTCACGATCTACGGCAGCGAGGGCGTGTCGGTGCAGTTGGCCCCGTGCTGCCTGCCGATCCCGGGCGACTCGATCATCGGCCAGCTGCGGCGCGACCAGGGGCTGGTGGTGCACACGGCAGACTGCTCGCAGGGCAAGCGGTTGCGCCTGAAGGAGCCGGACCGCTGGATCGCGGTACAGTGGGGCACGGAGCTCAATCGCCGGTTCGACTGCCGCATACGCCTGTTGATCAACAACGAAAAAGGCATCCTCGCGCGCGTGGCGGCCGAAATCGGCGAGTCCGACGCCAACATCACCTATGTGGGCATGGACGAGGACGACGAACACATGATGACCCAGCTGCGCTTCACGATCCAGGTGAAGGACCGCGTGCACCTGGCGCACCTGATCCGCAACCTGCGGCGCGTGGCCGGCGTGAATCGCGTGGAGCGCGAGCGGGCGTAACTGTCGCCCCGCGAGCGTTCACTTTCGCCCGCTCTCTCCGCACGTCGTCCCCGCGCAGGCGGGGACCCATAGACCGCCAGCACACTTGTTGCGCGCGTTCATATCAAATCAAAGTAAAGATCCCTCCACTGCGGATTAAGTGCGTGCACCAGCCTGAGCTTCCACTCGCGATTCCAATGCTTGATCTGCTTTTCGCGGCGGATTGCTTCGACAATATCGGTATGGACCTCGTACCAGACGAGCTGTTTGACTCCATATGTTTTGGTGAACCCATCGGCGAACTCTTCGCGATGTTCCC
Organism: Massilia agilis; assembly: GCF_024756255.1. GTDB lineage: Bacteria > Pseudomonadota > Gammaproteobacteria > Burkholderiales > Burkholderiaceae_D > Telluria > Telluria agilis. Next base: position 1,207,309 of record NZ_JANUHB010000001.1, read on the forward strand.
ACACGCGGCGAATGAGGTCGGACGTGACGCCGATATACAGCGTCCCGTAACGACCGCTGGCGAGCATGTACACGAACGATGGCTGGCCCATGTGGCGTATCGTTAGGGTTTGGGAGCAGGTCGCGGATGATGAGGCTCAACCGTCCGCGCCTTCGGTAACGCAGCATGGGTCCCCGCCTGCGCGGGGACGACGGTTTTGAGGTCTGCGGTACTGCTCGATCAATCCGGAAATAGGCGCGCCAAAACCGCGAGTGAGCGTGCCAACCCGGCTCACAGCCGCGGGTCGTAGAGGAACTGGCGCGATACCTCAGCCGAGAGCAGGACGGCCTCGGGGTGGGCCGGATTGACCAGGACATTGAACTCTTCTGGAACGATCACCGAAGGGAGCAGCAGCAAGGCCGAGCGAGCGCTGGCCAGCCATTCGTTCCCCAAGCGAATGCTGGTGGACCCCGGCGGTTCAGCCAGCCAAGTCGGATCGAGCTGGTGTGCCTGCACGATCTCGCGGCCCGACCACACCACAGCAGGAACCGTGACCCGCACCAGGAAAGCGTTTCGAAGGGCGATGTTGTCGCCGAGATGGGCGAGCGTCTCCAGCGTGGACAGGGCGATGGACGTCGATGCGTAAACGACGGCCTTGCCCTTCGCATTCCAGCGTCCGCCCGTCAGGCGCGCTCCCCCACCGGTCAGGTCGGTTGCGGGGTACTGCTCCGTGTGCTTTGCAAACCGCCAGATGGTCCGGTCGCCTTCAGGCGTCACGAAATTACCCCGAATTCGATTCTTCCTAGCGTGTCGAGCACAAGTTCGTAGCCAACTTCGGTATCGAGCATCGCCAGCGGCACTTCACCGCCCAGCGCGCGATTTTCGCGGTTCAGCCACGTGCGCGCGGCGGCGGCGTCTTCCAGTACCGAAATAGCTCGGTTCAGCACGCGTTCTGCGCGGTAGACACGGTCTTGCTCGGTTGCGGACAGCAGCTCGTTCTTGCTGATGCGCCCCTTCACCGTACTTTTGGGCAAGCGGAGCAATTCGAACAAGCGTTCCTGGCTGACGCCAAGGTTGGCCGCGACGGCGGGGATAGCGCGGGCAGGCGTGCCCGCCCGCATTTGCCGGATCATGTCGCCCGTGTCACCGGCAAACGCCACCGGCCCCTGGCTTGCCACTCCTGCACTCGCCCGGCTCGCGACGTCGTGCTTCGTTGCTGACTTGAACACCATGATGTGCCATCCAATTTTAGCCGTCTCGCCGTATGATTATAGACGTCCGGGCCCTGCGCACGCTTTCGCAGGCGTTGAAAAGCATCAAACTACGGAATCAGCGCTGGCCTCAGCAAAGGCGAGTGCAAGCATCGCATCAAACGCATCACAGGCCCCGGCACAAGCCTCCCCAATCTCGGCCCCGCTGCGCACGTTCTCGCGCAGCGCTTGCAGAAATGCGCGCCAGCGCGGCCCCGGCCCCTCGGGCGCGCCACGCAGGTAGCTGAGCGGGTGCGGCGCCAATCGTTCGCGCAGGCGCTGGTACAGCACCGTTCCGCCAAGCTGCGAGCCTTCGATCACATAGCACACGCCCCAGCGGTAGGCCGCGCTGGCGAGCGCCGGCCACTGCCGCCCGCCCGGCTGCGCGCCCGGCGGCACCAGCCCATGCAGGCTCGGATGGGACAAGTCGGCCGCGATCAGCGCCAGCCGGTCGGCGCCGGGCAAGCCGGCATCGCCCCCGGCCAGCCAGGCCTGCAAGGGCGCCAGCCAGTCGCGCAAGAGAATCAGGTGGGACACATAGTCGGCCAGGCTTGCCGCTTCGGCCGACAGCGGCAGGCCCGCGTCGAGCGCCGCGTGGCGGCTGGCCGTGGCCTGCCGCAGCGCGGCAAGCACGTCGGCGTCGCCCGCGCCGCGATTGGTGGAATTCATGGTGTGCTGGTGGGGGGCGAAACCGCCATTTTACCAGCTAGTTTGCAAATTTAACGATCTTGCGGCTCGGGATACTCGACGCTGAGGATCTCCAGCTCGTCCACGCCCAGCGGCGTGTGCAGGGTGATCAGGTCGCCCTCGCGCGCCTTGGTCAGGGCCCGCGCCACCGGCGAGACCCAGCTGATCTTGCCCTTGAGCGGGTCGAGCTCGTCCACGCCGACGATGGTCACCGTGTGCTCTTCCCCCGCCTTGTTGAGGTAGGTGACGGTGGCGCCGAAGAAGACCTGGTCGTTGCCGTGGTGGACCGACGGATCGACCACGAACGCCGAATCCATGCGCTTGGTGAGGAAGCGGATGCGGCGGTCGATCTCGCGCAGGCGCCGCTTGCCGTAGATGTAGTCGCCGTTTTCCGAGCGGTCGCCATTGGAGGCCGCCCAGTGCACGACCTTGACCACCTCGGGCCGCTCGACGTCGATCAGGTGCAGCAGCTCGTCCTTGATCGCCTTGTAGCCGGCCGGGGTGATGTAGTTCTTGGCGCCTGCGGGAATGGCCGCGGCCAGCGCCGCGCCCTCGGCGTCGTCATCGTCCGCGTCGGACTCTTTTACAAATGCCTTATTCATAATCCTTATTGTAGCGGCACACCGGCCGGAGCGCGCCATGTTTGCCGTATCATGCCGTCATGACACGAAGCATCCCAACCCGCTCCCGGCTGCTCGCGCCCCTGGTCTACCTGGTGGCGCTGTTGCTGCTGTTCGAAGAGTGGTGCTGGGACTTTGGCGCGCGCATCGCCGCCGCGATCGGCGCCTGGCCGCCGCTGCGCGCGCTGGAGGAGCGCGTGCGCCGGCTGCCGCCCTACGTGGCGCTGGTCGCCTTCGTGCTGCCGGGGCTGCTGCTGTTCCCGGTCAAGGTGCTGGCGCTGGTCGCGATCGCGCGCGGCCACCCGGCTTCCGGCATCCTGGCCCTGGTCGTGGCCAAGCTGGGCGGCGCCGCCGTGGTCGCCCGGCTGTACGTGCTGACCCTGCCCTCGCTGCTGGCGCTGGCCTGGTTCGCACGCTGCCATGCCTGGTTCGTCCGGCTCAAGGACCGCTCGATCGCCTTCCTGCGCGCCAGCGACACCTGGCGCCGCGCGCGCCGCCTGGCGCAGGCCCTCCGGCGCCTGCTGCGTCGCGTGCGCAAGCGCCTGCACCGCCGCCATCCGTTCGGCCCGGGCCAGCGCCGCAGCACCGCGCGCTTCCTGCGCCGCTTCATCGCCCAGTGGCGCGCGCGCCGCCGCAAATCCACCGAATCAGAACAGCCATGAGTCCCCCGTCGCCCACCCTCGCCGCCAGCATGCAGGCCGCCACGTCCGAGATCTACCTGATCGATGCCGACACGCTCCACCTGGTTGACGCCAACCAGGCCGCGCGCCACAACCTCCAGTACGACCAGGACCAGCTGGCGGCCATGACGCCGCTCGACCTGGCGCCCGGCCTTGCGCGCGCGGACCTCGAACGGCTGCTCGCCTCGCTCGGCGACGAGGTCGGGGCCCAGGTCGCGCTGCGCACCCGCCACCGGCGTGCCGACGGCAGTTCGTATCCGGTCAAGCTGTGCTTCCTGCGCATCGTGCGCGACGGCCGCTCGCTGCTGCTGGGGATCGGCGACGACCTGTCGCTCGAGCACGCCGCCGCCGCCGCCCTGGAACAGTACCAGGCGCGCTACAACGCGGTGGTCAGCCACACGCCGGGCCTGGTGTACCAGTTCGTGCTGCACGCCGACGGCGCGATCGGCTTTCCCTACCTGTCCGAGGCCAGCGCCGCGCTGCTCGGGCTGCCGGCCATGCGCCTGCAGGCCGAACCCGGCCTGTTCCTCGACCTGGTGCTGCCCGAGGACCGCAAGGGCTACCTCGAATCGATGCAGGAATCAAAGGCCAGCCTGGCCAACTGGAACTGGGAGGGCCGCATCTGGATCGACGCCTGGCATGACGTCAAGTGGATCAACCTGCGCGCCACGCCGCAGCTGCTGCCGGACGGCGCGGTGCAGTGGGACGGCATCATGACCAACATCACGGACAGCAAGAACGAGCACGCCGAGCTGATGGCCTCGCGCGCGCGCCTGGCCGAGCTGACCGCGCACCTCGAACAGGCCAAGGAGCAGGAGCGCACCCGCATCGCGCGCGAGATCCACGACGACCTGGGCGGCAACCTTACGGCGATCAAGATGGCGCTGGCGATGCTGGCCGCGCGCCTGCCATCCGATGCCGCCCTGGCCGACAAGGCCGCCTACCTCGACGGCCTGGTGGACCGCACCATCGACGCCGTGCACCGCATCGCGCTCGACCTGCGCCCGCCGACCCTGGACCTGGGGATCGTCGCCGCGCTCGAATGGCAGGCGCGCGAATTCGAAAAGCAGGCCGGCATCGCCTGCGTGTTCCGCTCGCCCAACAAGGACATCGCGCTCGACCCCGACCACGCCAGCGCCCTGTTTCGCATCTTCCAGGAAGCGCTCACCAACATCGCCAAGCACGCCGGCGCCACCCGGGTGACGGTGACCCTGCGCCGCGAGCGGCGCCACCTGCTGCTGACGATCCGCGACAACGGCCGCGGCATCGCCCCGGCCGACCGGCTCAAGCCGCAATCGTTCGGTTTGCGCAGCATGAGCGAGCGTGCGCATGCCCTCGGCGGCACATTGGCCTTGTCGGGAGCGCCCGGAGGTGGCACGATGGTGGCAATAAAGATCAGGCTGGTCGCGCCAATCCCGCCGCGCCTGGCCAGCAGAACCGACGCACGCCATAATGAGTGACAAAGCAACAATACGTGTCTTTATCGCCGATGACCACGCGATCGTCCGCGAAGGTCTGAAACAAATCCTCGCCGAGCAGCGCGACATCGTCGTTGCGGGCGAAGCCGAAAACGGGGTCGACGCGATCCGCCTGTACCCACGCTCGCGCTGCCATGTGATGCTGCTCGATATCTCCATGCCCGACCGGAACGGCATCGAGGTGCTCAAGCAGGTCAAGAAGGACAAGCCCGAACTGGCCGTGCTGATGCTCTCGATGCACCGCGAGGACCAGTACGCGATCCGCTCGCTGAAAGCCGGCGCGGCCGGCTACCTGACCAAGCAGAGCGCGCCGCGCGAGCTGGTGGTGGCGATCCGCCAGGTCGCCGCCGGCCAGAAATACGTCAGCGCCGCGCTGGCCCAGACCCTGGCCGCGCAGGTCGGCGCCGACCACGAGGCGCCGATGCACGACAGCCTGTCCGACCGCGAATACCAGACCCTGATCATGATCGCGTCCGGCAAAACGGTCAGCGACATCGCACGCGAGCTCTCGCTGTCGGTCAAGACCGTGAGCGAATACCGCGCGCGCCTGCTGGTGAAGATGAAGCTCAAGAACAGCGCCGAACTGACCCACTACGCGATCCGCAACCACCTGATCGAATAGCCTCGCGCCTTGGTAGGGTGGGCACTCGTGCCCACGCGGTGATACGCGCCGCGTGAAAACGCGTGGGCACAAGTGCCCACCCTACGACCCCGTCCGCATTTATTGCTCGGGTTCATTGGTTAGGTGCAACTACCAGTGATATCATTGCGGCAACGAGCAGTTAACGCCACGTTTGGCCCTCGATGCACAAGCTACCGCCCAACCTCCCCACCACCCCGCCAACCGCGCCGGCCAATCCGGCCGACATCGCACGCGAAGCGTTTCGCCGCCTGGCCTCGCGCCGGGTCGCGCCCACGCCGGATGCCTACCGCGACGTGTACAACGAGGTCGCCGGCATCATGCCGCCGCCATCGGACGCCGGCGCGGTGCAGGTGCTGTCCGGGCTCGCGGTGCGGCTGGCCGACATGCCGGGCGAGCTGTCCGAAAGCGGCGTGCTGCTGCGCCGCGCGGTCAAGGAGCGCGACTGGGACGCCGCCACCAAGGTGCTGCTGCGTGTGATGGAAACCCATCTGCGCAAGGGTGGCGCGCTCGACCGGATCGGCACCGAGGCGCCGGAAGCGCGCCTGCTGCGCGATATGCTCAGCCGCACGCTGGGCTTTGCCCTGCCCGGCCTGCTGGCGGCGGTGCCGGAGCTGACCGCCGAGGCCGAGTCGCTGGGCGAAGCGGTGCGCGGCGCAGTGACCGAGAGCGCCCTGCAGGCGCTGGGGCCGCGCCTGAAGCAGCTGTGCTACCAGATCGAGCTGTACAGCGGCGACATGGGCGAACAGCAGGAGCTGCTGCTGCGCCTGTTCCGCCTGCTGCTGGACAACGTGGCCGAGCTGCTCGACCACGACAACTGGATGCGCGGCCAGATCGCCGTGGTGCAGGAACTGATCGCCGGCCCGATCAACCACCGCGCGCTGGACGATGCCACCCGCAGCCTGAAGGACGTGATCTACCGCCAGGGCAAGCTCAAGCACAGCCTGGCCGAGGTCAAGCTCACCGTGCGCAACATGATGATGACCTTCGTCGACCGGCTCGGGTCGGTGGCGGCCAGCACCGGCGACTTCCAGGCCACGATGAGCGGCTTTGCCGAGCGCATCAGCCAGGCCGGCAACATCGCCGAGCTGAACGACGTGCTGGGCGAAGTGGTGCGCGCGGCGCAGAAGGTCGAGGCCGAAGCGCTCGTCTCCCAGCAGCACATGCTGGCCGCGCAGAGCGAGGTGCAGGAAGCGGAGCAGCGCATCCGCACGCTGGAAACCGAGCTGCAGCAGATGAGCGAACGGGTCCACGAAGACCACCTGACCGGCAGCCTGAACCGCCGCGGGCTGGACGAGGCGTTCGAGCGCGAGCGCGCCCGCGCCGAGCGCCGCCACACGCCGCTGTGCGTGGCCCTCCTGGACCTGGACAACTTCAAGAAGCTCAACGACACCTACGGCCACGCCGCCGGCGACGGCGCGCTGCGCCACCTGGTGCGCGTGGTCAAGGAGACATTGCGCTCGGTGGACACCGTGGCCCGCTTCGGCGGCGAGGAATTCGTGATCCTGATGCCGGACACCACGCTGGAGGCGGCCGCCCAGACCATGGTCCGGGTGCAGCGCGCGCTGACCGCACATTTCTTCCTGCACGAGCACGACAAGCTCCTGATCACCTTTTCGGCCGGCGTGGCGATCCTGAAACCAGACGAGGACCAGGCCGCCCTGATGGCGCGCGCCGACAAGGCCATGTATGAGGCCAAGCACACCGGCAAGAACCGGGTGGTGGTGGCAAGCTAGCTTGCCCGTACGGTGGGCTCTCGAGCCCACCCTACGCGCCTTGTTGCAATTTAATCAAAAATCTCCCCCGCCAGCCGGGCCTTAACGGCAAAAAAATAAAATTTTTTTTGCCCTAAAGATTCCCCAAAACCCGCCGATTACACGCCGCGATCCCCGGGACTTGAGGGGGAAGCCGCAAATTTTTTCCACTCAAGTTTTCCGGTGCAAGCACGTTACCCACCTCAGCAGCGGTCTGATTGTCACGGAACAGCGTGGCAGACCAAAGTGAACAGGGCACGCCGCCCGCCCCGAAATAAGTTTGGAGAACAAACACCATGGCATCCGTCATTAATACCAACATCGCGTCGTTGAATGCACAGCGTAACCTGACCACTTCGCAGTCGTCGCTGAACACCTCGCTGCAGCGCCTGTCCTCGGGCCTTCGCATCAACAGCGCAAAAGACGATGCAGCAGGCATGGCCATTGCTGACCGCATGACCAGCCAGATCAACGGCCTGAACCAGGCCGGCCGCAACGCCAACGACGGCATTTCGCTGGCACAAACGGCCGAAGGCGCCTTGTCTTCGATCGGCGACAGCCTGCAGCGCATCCGCACCCTGGCCCTGCAGTCGGCCAACTCGACCAACTCGGCTTCGGACCGTTCCTCGCTGAACGCGGAAGTCCAATCGGCGCTGTCTGAAATCGGCCGCGTCGCCGGCACCACCCAGTTCAACGGCATCAACCTGCTGGACGGCTCGTTCCAGAACTCGCAGTTCCAGGTCGGCGCCAACGCCAACCAGACCATCAGCGTCAGCGTCGCCGGCGCCTCGACCAACCTGATCGGCGCTTACCAGCAGACTGGTACCGCCGTGTCGTCCAGCGCGTTCGACGGCAACAGCTTCAGCATCACCTCCAGCGGCAGCGCCAACGCGGTCAAGATCGGTGTGTCGGTGCAAACCGGCGCAACCGGCAACAACCTGGTCACGGCCGACTCGGCTGCAGCGAAAGCCGCCGCCATCAACGCCAAGTCGTCCGAGACCGGCGTGAGCGCCACCGCCACCAACTCGGTCGCCGGCGGCGCGCTGGTTGCCCGTTCGGGCCTGGCATCGGGCGACCTGGTGATCAACGGCGTGAAGATCGGTGCAATCGCCTCGAGCACCAGCGTTGTGACCCAAGGCAAGAACGCGGAAACCGCGATCAACGCCCAGACCTCGCTGACCGGCGTTACCGCCAAGGCTGACCTGTCCACCGGCCAGCTGACCCTGACCGCCGCAGACGGCCGCAACATCGACCTGAAAACCGGCGACGGCACCGCAGCGACCGCCAACAAGATCCAGAACGCCATCGGCCTGGACGTGTCGGCCGGCGCCAACGCCAGCGGCCACCGCACCGACGTGCTGACCCTGGCTGCCGGCGCGACCGGTTCCGGTACCGGCCTGGCAGTCGGCGACAAGGTGACCGTGGGCGGCCAGACCTATGAATTCGCCCTCACCGGCGGTTCGGTGACCTCGGGCAACGTCAAGGTCGACATCGGCGCCGCTACCGGCGGTACCGCTGCCGCAGCCGGCGACGCGCTGAAAGCTGCCGTGCAGGCGCAGTACGCTGCGGGCAACACCAGCGTGGTGGTCAGCGGTTCGGGCACCAGCCTGACCTTCACCGACGACAAGTTCGGTACCCAGGCTGCTACCTCGTTCACATCGGCTACCGGCGTGACCTCGTTCACCAACAGCGCCACCGGCACCGACGCGGCCGACGGCAGCGGCGTAACCACCCGCGGCACCCTGACCCTGAGCTCGGGCACCGGCTTCACGGTCCAGAGCGCCACGGACGCAGGCCTGTCGAACGGCTCGGCTACCCTGAGCACCATGTCGACGGTCGATATCTCGACCCTGGACGGCGCCAACAAGGCGATCGCCCTGGTCGACGGCGCCCTGAGCCAGGTGAACTCGATGCGCGCTAACCTGGGTGCAGTGCAGAACCGCTTCTCCTCGACGATCAGCAACCTGCAGACCTCGTCGGAGAACATCTCCTCTGCACGCAGCCGTATCCAGGACACCGACTTTGCAGCAGAAACGGCCAACCTGACCCGCGGCCAGATCCTGCAGCAAGCCGGTACCGCGATGCTGGCGCAAGCGAACTCGCTGCCCAACGGCGTCCTGAGCCTGCTGCGCGGCTAATCCCCGACAAGCAGTGCTTTGACGTGATCCCCGGCAGGCGTTTCGCCCGCCGGGGTTTTTTCGTAAGGAGACTGACATGGAACTGCGTACCAACGGTCCGACCCTGTCCACCATTAACCGCATGGCCGACAAGCCGCTTCCCGCTGCGGCTGCGCAACCGGCCGCCAGCGCCGAACTCGCCCCCGCCGCCACCAGCACCGCCCAGGCCGTCCAGCAGCCGGACGCCGCACCGCCCCAGGCCAAGCTGGACGAGGCGCTCAAGAGCATCAACAAATCCATGCAGGCGCTGTCTCAGGAGATCGAGTTCTCGATCGATCCGGACACCGACCGCACCGTCGTCAAGGTGGTCGACCAGCGCACCAAGGAAGTGATCCGCCAGATGCCGTCGGCGGAAACCCTGGAGATCGCCAAGGCGCTCGACCGCCTGCAGGGCTTGCTGATCCGGCAAGAAGCGTAAGTAGCGCAAACGACAAATAACGACGGAAACTGCCCTCTCAAGTCCGCTTGGGAGCTGCCGATAACTGGATATAGTTAAGTTTTTCCGCCAGGAGGCATTGTGGCCACTACATCCGGTGTCGGTTCGTCCGGTCTAGACGTAAACAGCATCGTCAGCCAGTTGATGGCGGTCGAGTCGCGGCCGCTGACCGCGCTGGCGCAGAAGGAAGCGGGGTACCAGGCGAAGATCGCGGCGTTCAACTCCGTCAGCGGCGCGCTCACCTCGTTCCAGGGCACGCTCAAGTCGCTCAGCGACCCCGAGCGCTTCCGCGGCGTGACCGCCAGCTCGGGCGACGCGACCATCTTCACCGGCACCGCCACCACCAAGGCCGTGGCCGGCAACTACGACGTCAACGTCACCCAACTGGCCAAGGCGCAGACCATCACCAGCGCCGGGCAGCTGACCATGAACGCGCCGGTCGGCGCCGGCACCAAGACCATCCTGACCTTCGATTTCGGCACCATCACCGGCGGCAAGCTGGCGGACGGCCGCTATGTCCAGGACGCTACCGCCACCCCGCCGGACCCGACCTTCACCGTGAACGACAAGAAGGCGGCCGGCACGCTCGTCATCGACAGCAGCAACAACAGCCTGCAAGGCATCCGCGACGCCATCAACAAGGCCGGGCTGGGGGTCACCGCGACCATCGTCTCGGACGGCAGTGCCAATCCTTACCACCTGGTGCTCACCTCGAACGACTCGGGTGCGGCCTCGAGCATGCGGATCAGCGTGGCCGGCGACAACGGCGCGCCCGACGCTGCCATCGCCGGGCTGCTCGCCTATGATCCGACCGGCACCCAGAACATGACCCAGACCGCCGCGGCGGCCGACACCAAGCTGTCCGTCAACGGCATTGCCGTGAGCAGCGCCAAGACCACGGTGGACGACGCGATCCAGGGCGTCACGCTGGACGTCCGCAAGATCGGCAGCAGCACGCTGTCGGTCGCACGCGACACCGATTCAGTGAAGGCCGCCGTCAACGGCTTCATCAAGTCCTTCAACGACCTGAACAAGACGATCAAGAGCGTCTCGTCGTACAACGCCGACACCAAGCAGGCCGGCCTGCTGCTGGGCGATCCGGCGGTGCGCGCGATCGAGAGCCAGCTGCGCGGCATGTTGTCGGACAGCCTCACCGGCGGCAACCTGACCAACCTCACCCAGCTGGGCATCACGTTCCAGAAGGACGGTACGCTGGCGGTCGATGACAGCAAGCTGAACAAGGCGATCGCCAACAACTTCGACGACATCGCCGGCCTGTTCTCGTCGGTCGGCACGGCCAGCGACAGCCTGGTCGAGTTCACCGAGTCGAGCAGCGCGACCAAGCCGGGCACCCGCTCGCTCTACATCAGCCAGCTGGCCACCCAAGGCAAGCTGGTCGGCGCGGGCGCGCCCTCCAGCCTGCAGATCATCGCCGGCAGCAATGATGAATTCGCGGTCTCGATCGATGGCGTCAGCTCGACCATCAAGGTGGCCGCCAAGACTTACGCCTCCAGCGCCGCGTTCGGCACCGCGCTGCAGGCGGCGATCAACAGCAGCAAGGACTTCGCGTCGCAAGGCGTGTCGGTGAGCGTGTCGGCAGCGGCCGACGGCACCTTGACCGTGCAGTCGGACCGCTACGGTTCGGCCTCCAAGGTCGCCATCGGCGGCAGCGGCGCCCCCAACATCTTTGGCGCCACCCCGAGCGCCACCGACGGCCAGGACGTGAAGGGCACGATCGACGGTGTCGACGCCACCGGCTCCGGCCAGGTGCTCAGCGGCGCCGCCGGTAGCACCGCGGCCGGCATGAAGATCACGATCAAGGGCGGCACCACCGGCAACCGCGGCAGCGTCACCTTCACCCAGGGCTTCGCCCAGCAGATCGGCGCCATGGTCGACAACTACGTCGGCACCAAGGGCATGCTCAAGTCGCAGACCGACGGCATCAACGTATCGATCAAGCTGCTGGACAAGCAGCAGGCCGCGCTGCAGGACCGCCTGACCATGACCGAAAAGCGGCTGCGCGCCCAGTACAACGCGCTCGACCAGGCGCTGGCGAGCATGGGCCAGACCCAGACCTACCTGACGCAACAACTTACGCAGATCTCGAATCTGTCCAAGTCTTCTTAAGCAGCTCGACATCAAGAGGAATATTTATGTTCGGTTCAATGAAAAAAGGCGCCAGCGCCTATGCAAGCGTGGGCATCGAAACTGGCGTGATGTCGGCCAGCCCGCACAAGCTGATCGTGATGCTGTTCGAAGGCGCGCAGACCACGCTGCGCATGGCCGTGCAGCTGATGCAGGCCGGCGACGTGCCGGGCAAGGGACGCGCGATCTCGAAAGGCATCGACATCATCCAGAACGGCCTGCGCGCCAGCCTGGACAAGAATGCCGGCGGCGAGATCGCGGCCAACCTGGACGCGCTGTACGCCTACATGATCGAGCGCCTGCTGCAGGCCAACCTGCACAACGACCCGGAACGCATCACCGAAGTGCTGCGCCTGTTGGGCGAACTGCACGATGCCTGGAAAGCGATCGCCCCGGTCGCGGCCAACGAACCGGCCGTGGCCAGCGCCGCCGCCCCCGGCAACGATGCGCTCGCACCGCGCAACACCTCGTTTGTGAGCGCGTGATGATGAACGGAGAAGAAGTGATCTCGATGTACCAGGGTCTGTCGGAGCTGACCGGCCAGATGCTGGCCTGCGCCAAGGTCGGCGACTGGGACCACATGGTGGAGCTGGAATCGCGCTGTGCCGACCAGGTGCAGGCGCTGCGCGCCGGCGAAGTGCTGGCGCCACTGAGCGGCGCCTCGCGCGAGCGCAAGGTCAGGATCATCCATGAGATCATGGCCAACGACCGCGCGATCCGCGACCTCGCCTCGCCGTGGATGACCGAGCTGTCGCGCATGCTGTCGAGCACCGGCAACGAACGCAAGCTGGCCGCCGCCTACGGCGCCGGAAACGGCCTCTGAACGTCCGCGCACGGCGCCGGTAACGCCGAGCGCCGCTGGAGTCGCCCATGCTGCCCCGCGATCCCGCCATCTCACCGGTGCTCCGCCCGGGGCCGGCCACCGCCGCCGAGGCGCTCGGCGACCCGCGCCAGCAGGCGTTCCAGCGCGCCCTCGCCGGCCAGCTCGGCAAGCCGATGCAGGCACACGTGCTGGCCCGCCTTGCCGACGGCAGCGCGGTGGTGCGGGTGGCCGACACCCAGGCGCGCATGATGCTGCCCGCCGGGGCCCAGGTCGGCTCCGACATTCCGCTCAAGCTGGTTGCCATCAACCCGCGCCCCACCTTTGAATACAGCAGCGGCGGCACCGCCGCCCTGATCGAGGCCACGCCCGCCCCGCCCGCCGGCCAGGCGCCTGCCGCCGCGCCCGCCCAGCCGGACGCGGAAGGGGCTGCGACCTTCATCCCGCACGGCGAAACCGGCCCCCTGCTGTACCGCCCGGACGGCAAGGCGCCGGCAAGCGCCGCCGGCGCCGCCGCCGCCAGCCAGGCGGCAGCAGCGGCGCGCGGGGCCGAACTCCAGCACCCGGCCCAGCCCGGCGACCCGTCCACCACCCTGAGCCCGGCCGGCAAGGTGATCGGCGAGGTGATGGCGGCGGTGATGCGGCTCGAGCATCCGGCGGCGGCAGTGACCGCCAGCACGCCGGCACTGGCCGCCCCCACGCCGGACGCGGCCGCGATCGCCCCGGCGCTCAGGCAGGCGCTGGGCAAAAGCGGCCTGTTCTACGAATCGCACGTGGCCGAGTGGGCGCGCGGCCAGCGCGACATCGCGGACCTGGCCGCCGAGCCGCAGATGGCCAGCCGCCCGGGCGCGCCGACCGAGCCGCAGGCGGCCGAACTGATCAACCTGCAGCTGGCGGCCCACGAAACCGGCCAGCTTGCGTGGCAAGGACAGCTCTGGCCCGGCCAGCCGATGCAATGGGAGATCCGGCGCGACGCGCCGCAGCGCGAGCCGGGGCGCGAGGCAGGAAGTGAAGCGGCCGACGCGCCGGTCTGGAAAAGCCGCCTGCGCCTGTCCTTCCCGGGCCTGGGCGAGCTGCAGGCGACGCTGGTGCTGGCCGCCGGCCAGGTGGCCGTGCGCGTGGAGCCGGAGCAGGAACAGGTGGCCGGCGTGCTGCGCGCCCAGGCCCGCGCGCTGTCCGACGCGCTGGAAGCGAGCGGCATTGCGCTCGCCGCCTTCGCGGTGATCCCGCGCGAGGCCGGCCATGAATGAGGAGCACAAGGGGCCGCGCCCGAATGCGGTGGCGCTGGCCTACGACGGTGACGGCGCCCCGAAAGTGGTGGCCAAGGGCCAGGGCCTGGTCGCCGAGCAGATCATCGAACGCGCGCGCGAAGCCGGCGTGTTCGTCCACCAGTCGCGCGAACTGGTGGGCCTGTTGATGGAAGTTGACCTGGACCGGGAGATTCCGCCGTCGCTCTATCGAGCAATTGCGGAACTGCTGGCGTGGCTTTATCATATTGAGTCCAACCAGCATCATCAACAGCTCGCGCTTCCGCCGGGCGCGAATATAACAACGCAGGACTGAGAGACAAGGCGGACCGAAGCAAATGGCTAATTCGGAACTGGACAACTGGCACGACTACCGTGTGGTGTCGCGCAGGGAAATCGTGGCCCTGCTGCGCCAGATCGCAGAGAAGAACCAGCTCGTGCGCATGCTGGTGCACGGCGAGGCCGACGTGTGCGTCACCTCGATCCTGGAAGTTGATCCGGACAACGACACGCTGGTGCTGGACCGCTCGATCGACCGCGACCAGAACCGCCGCATCCTGTCCGCCGGCAAGGTCTCGTGCGAGACCAGCCTGGACAAGATCCGCATCATGTTCAAGCTCGAGAACGTGCGCGAGACCGAATACGAGGGCAGCAACGCGCTCGAAGCGGACATTCCGGAAACCATGGTGCGCCTGCAGCGGCGCGAGTTCTATCGCATGGCAACGCCGGTGACCAACCCGGTGCGCGCGATCATTCCCCTGCCCGAGGAGCTCGGCGGCGGCACCGCCTCGTTCCCGCTGTCGGACATCAGCTGCGGCGGCATCGCCTTCCTCGACAGCAAGCACCAGCTGGGCGAAGCCATGGGCCGCACCTTCGAGGGCTGCCGCATCGACCTGCCCGACATCGGCCCGGTGGTCACCGGCCTGGAGATCCGCAACATGTTCGACGTGACGCTGCTGAACAACAAGACCAGCCGCCGTTTCGGCTGCATGTTTGTCAACATCTCGCGCGGCAACCTCTCCAACGTCCAGCGCTACATCACCCGGCTGGAGCGCGAACGCAACGCGCGCCTGGCCGGCCTCGGCTGAGCCGGCGCCGCGGCGCCGGAGCGCCGGTCAGACCTGCATGTTCATGATTTCATGGTAAGCCGAAACGAGCCGGTTACGCACCTGCACCGTGGTCTGGAAGCTGATGTTGGCCTTTTGCATCGCAATCATCATCTCCGGCAAGCTCACCGTATCGTCGCCCATCGCCACCCGCTGGCCCATCTGGTCGGCGCCCTCCTGGGCCGCGCTGACCTGCTGCAGCGACGTCTTGAGCGCCTGCGCGAAGTCGGCCTTGGGCGCGGCGGCCGGGCCCGGCGCGGCCACCGGGGACGCGGCCGGACGGGTGGCGGCAGCCTTGAGCTGCGCCATCATCGCCTCGATCCGGCTGCTGTCGATTCCACCCATGTTCATCTGATCCTCCTGTGTCGTGGCACGCCTTGCCCGCGCGGCGGACAAGCGAACTCAGGCTGTCAGAATAGCAGCATGATGGCAAGCCACAGTCCCGAGCAGGGGCGTAAATGCGCCTCTTTTTCGGCCTTTGAACCCACGCCGCCGGCCTGATAATGCCGGCTTAAATCCCCCTATCCCGAGACCACCATGGCAGCAGCGGAAGACGCCGACAACCAGCCGCAACCCTTTCTCCAGACCGCCTTTGGCCGCAATATCGTGCTGGGCGTGGTGGCGGCCGTCGCGCTGGCGGTGGCAGTGGCGCTGTGGATGTGGAGCCAGCAGCCGGAATACCGGGTGTTGTTCTCGAACTACAGCGACCGCGACGGCGGCGCCATCACGGCCTCGCTCGACCAGATGGGGGTCAAGTACAAGTTCTCCGAGGGCGGCTCGGCGATCCTGGTGACCGCCGACCAGGTGCACGACGTGCGCCTGAAGCTGGCCGCCCAGGGCCTGCCCAAGGGCGGCAACGTCGGCTTCGAGCTGATGGAAAACCAGAAGCTGGGCGTGTCCCAGTTCCTCGAACAGGTCAACTACCAGCGCTCGCTCGAAGGCGAGCTGGCGCGCTCGATCCAGTCGCTGGGCGCGGTGGCCAGCGCGCGCGTGCACCTGGCCATGCCCAAGCCGTCGGT
This sequence comes from Massilia agilis, assembly GCF_024756255.1. Classification (GTDB taxonomy): domain Bacteria; phylum Pseudomonadota; class Gammaproteobacteria; order Burkholderiales; family Burkholderiaceae_D; genus Telluria; species Telluria agilis. The sequence goes on from NZ_JANUHB010000001.1 coordinate 1,223,347, forward strand.
GTTCGTGCGCGAACAGCAAAAGCCGACCGCCTCGGTGCTGCTGACCCTGCAGCCCGGGCGCGCGCTCGACCGCGGCCAGGTCTCGGCCATCGTGCACCTGGTCGCCTCCAGCGTGCCCGAGCTGACCACCGGGAACGTGACCGTGGTGGACCAGAACGGCAACCTGCTGTCCGACCCGAACAACGGCGCGGGCGCGCACCAGCTCGACCCCAACCAGCTCAAGTATGTCGAGCAGCTGCAGGCCAACATCGCCAAGCAGGTCGAGTCGATCATCACGCCGCTGGTCGGCCAGGGCAACGTGCGCGCCGAGGCGACCGCGGAAGTGGACTTCGCGCAGGTCGATACCGCGGCCGAGATGTACAAGCCGAACTCGCCGCCGGAACCGCAGGCGATCCGCAGCCAGCAGACCGGCGAGACCTCGCCCGCCCCGGCGCCGGCGTCGGGCGTGCCGGGCGCGCTGTCGAACAACCCGCCGAACAACCCGAACAACCAGCCCAACAACCCGCAGCAGAACGGCAGCACCACCGCCGCCGGCCAGCAAGCGCCGGCCAACCCGCAGCCGGCCAACAACACGCACCGCGAAGCCACCACCAACTTCGAGGTGGACAAGACCGTGCGCTACGAGCAAAAGCCGATGGGCGGCATCAAGCGCCTGACCGTGGGCGTGGTGGTCAACTACCGGCGCGTGATCGATCCGAAGACCGGCAAGGTATCGGCCACGCCGCTGCCGCCGGCGGTGGTGGCGCAGATCAATGAACTGGTCAAGCAGGCGATGGGCTACAACGCCGCGCGCGGCGACACCCTGAACGTGACCAACGCGCCGTTCGAAGGCGTGGACAAGCTGCCCGAGGTGCCGCCGGCGCTGGCCTGGTACCGCGATCCGGAGACGGTGTCGCTGGCGTCCACGGTCGGCAAGTACCTGATGTCGATCATCATCGTCGGCTTCCTGTACATGCGCTTCGGGCGGCCGCTGCTGCGCCGCTACGACGAAATCGCGGAGCCGCCGCCCGAGCCGGACCCGAACCTGGCCGCGCAAGAGCAGCGCGCCCTGCTTGAAGCCGAGATGGAAGAGGCGGAGGCGCACCAGCAGGCCAAGGGCTACCGCTCCAACCTGCAGATGGCAAAGGACCTGGCGCGCGACGATCCGCGCGTGGTGGCCAACGTAGTGAAGACATGGGTGGGTGCAAATGAATGACGAAGGGATCCAGAAGGCAGCGATCCTGATGCTCGCGCTGGGCGAGGCCGAGGCGGCCGAGGTGATGAAGTTCCTCGGCCCGAAGGAAGTGCTCAAGCTGGGCGCCGCGATGGCAACCATGCGCCAGGTGCAGCACGAACAGGTGGTCAAGGTGCTCGAGTCGTTCCGCGAGCAGACCGACCTGAATTCGACCGTGGGCCTGGATTCGGACGAGTACATCCGCCAGGTGCTCACGCGCGCGCTGGGCGACGACAAGGCCTCCGTGCTGCTGTCGCGCATCCTGGGCGGCAAGGACGCCTCCGGCATCGAGAGCCTGAAGTGGATGGACGCCTCGTCGGTGGCGGAGCTGATCCGCAACGAGCACCCGCAGATCATCGCCACCATCCTGGTGCACCTGGAGCGCGACCAGGCTTGCGAGATCCTGGGCCACTTTTCCGACCGCCTGCGCAACGACGTGGTGCTGCGCATCGCCACCCTGGACGGCGTGCAGCCGGCCGCGCTGCGCGAGCTGAACGACGTGCTGACCAAGCTCTTGTCGGGCAACGAGAACATCAAGAAGTCCTCGCTGGGCGGCATCCGTGCGGCCGCCGAGATCCTCAACTTCATGAGCGGCGAGCAGGAATCGTCGGTGATGGACAACATCAAGAACTACGACAACGACATGGCGCAGAAGATCATGGACGAGATGTTCGTGTTCGATAACATCATCGACATCGACGACCGCGGCATCCAGCTGCTGCTGCGCGAGGTGCAGTCCGAGATGCTGATCATCGCGCTCAAGGGCGCCAGCCAGGACCTGCGCGACAAGATCTTCAAGAACATGAGCCAGCGCGCCGCCGAGATGATGCGCGAGGACCTCGAATCGAAAGGGCCGGTGCGCCTGTCCGAGGTCGAGTCGCAGCAAAAGCAGATCCTGCAGATCGTGCGGCGCCTCGCCGACGAAGGCCAGATCGTCCTGGGCGGCAAGGGCGAGGACTCGTTCGTCTGAGCTGAAAGCACATGCAAAAAGAACTCCAAACCGCCTACCAGCGCTGGGAACTGGCCTCGTTCGGCGACGAACGCCCGGCCGCCGTGGCGCGCCGCGCCGCCGAGCAGGAAGCCGTGGTCGCCGCGCCCAAGCTGCCGACCGAAGCGGAAATCGCCGCGATCCTGGAAAACGCGCGCGCCGAGGGCCTGGCGCTGGGCCGCGCCGCCGGCCACGCCGAAGGGCTGGCCCAGGGCCGCGCCGAAGCCACCGCCGAACTGCAGCGCCTGCGCACCATCGCCGACACCTTCGGCCAGGCCGTGGCGCGCGCCGACGAGACCATCGCCAGCGACGTGCTCGACCTGGCGCTGCACCTGGCGCGCGGGATGGTGAAAACCGCGTTCGAAGTGCGGCCCGACCTGATCATCCCGGTGGTGCGCGAGGCGATCGAATACCTGCCGGTGCTGCAGCAGCCTGCCCTGTTGATGCTCAACCCGCTGGACGCGCCGGTGGTGCGCGCCGGGATCGGCGAAGAGCTTGAAAAGGGCGGCTGGCGCGTGGTCGAGGACGCGCAGGTCGGGCGCGGCGGCTGCAAGATCGACACCGCCAGCAACCAGATCGACGCCCAGGCCGCCACCCGCTGGCAGCGCCTGTCGCACGCGCTGGGCAAGAACGTGGACTGGCTCGAGCCGTGAGCGAAACCGCCGCCCCTGACGTCCACACCGCGCGCTGGAAGAGCTTCCTGCGCGACTGCGGGGCCGTGCTCGATTTCGTCGAGCCGATGCAGGTCTCGGGGCGCGTCACCCGCGTGGCCGGCCTGGTGATGGAGTGCGTGGGCCTGCGCCTTGCCGTGGGCAGCGCCTGCACCATTCCCGTGGCCAGCGGCGCGCGCATCGAGGCCGAGGTGGTCGGCTTCGAGGGCGAGCGCCTGTTCCTCATGCCGCAAAGCGATGTCGAAGGCGTGCTGCCCGGCGCGCGCGTGTTCCCGGTGGAGGCGGCCGTGCCGCGCCCCGGCAGCGTGCCGCACCCGCGCCGCCGGCCGAGCGACCGCGCGCGCCACCTGCCGGTGGGCAGCAAGCTGCTGGGCCGGGTGGTGGACGGCGCCGGCCGCCCGCTCGACGGCCGCGGCCCGCTTGGCACCGACGAAGTGGCGCCCATCAACGCGCGCCCGATCAACCCGCTCGACCGCGCGCCGATCAGCACCACCCTGGACGTCGGGGTGCGCGCCATTAATTCGATGCTGACCGTGGGCCGCGGCCAGCGCCTGGGCCTGTTCGCCGGCACCGGCGTGGGCAAATCGGTGCTGTTGGGGATGATCGCGCGCTACACCAGCGCCGACGTGATCGTGGTCGGCCTGATCGGCGAACGCGGCCGCGAGGTCAAGGAATTCATCGAACAGATCCTCGGGCCCGAGGGGCTGGCCCGCTCGGCCGTGGTGGCCGCCCCGGCCGACAGCCCGCCGCTGATGCGCCTGCAGGGCGCGGCCTACGCCACCGCGATCGCCGAACACTTCCGCGACCAGGGCAAGAACGTGTTGCTCATCATGGATTCGCTGACCCGCTACGCGATGGCCCAGCGCGAGATTGCGCTGGCGATCGGCGAGCCGCCCGCGACCAAGGGCTACCCGCCGTCGGTGTTCGCCAAGCTGCCGGTGCTGGTCGAACGCGCCGGCAACGGCGTGGAAGGCGGCGGCTCGATCACCGCGTTCTACACCGTGCTCTCGGAGGGCGACGACCAGCAGGACCCGATCGCCGACGCCGCGCGCGGTATCCTGGACGGCCACATCGTGCTCGACCGGCACCTGGCCGAGGCCGGCCACTACCCTGCCATCGACATCGAGCAGTCGATCAGCCGCGCCATGCACTCGATCACCTCGACCGAGCACCAGCAGGCGGCGCGGCGCCTGAAACAGCTGTACTCACGGTTCCAGCGCTCGCGCGACCTGATCTCGGTGGGCGCCTACGCTGCCGGCAGCGATCCGGTGCTCGACCAGGCCATCGCGCTGCACGACAAGATCGAGGCTTTCCTGTGCCAGGAAATCCACGAGCGCTCGGCCATGCCCGAGAGCTTGGGGCAACTTACCTCTCTATTCCACTGATCGAAGCGCGCGGCCGGGTCCTATACTTTGACCCATCATGGCCAACCCTTCAGCCCTCGATACCCTGACTGAACTGGCCCAGCGCGAGTCCGACGAAGCGGCCAAGCGGGTCGGCGCGGCGCGGCGCGCGGTGGAAGAAGCACAGCAAAAGCTGCAGATGCTGCTCGGCTACCGCGACGAATATGCGCAGCGCCTGGACGCGGCCCAGATGGCGGGCATCACGCCGCACGCGTACCACAACTTCGTGGCCTTCGTGGGCAAGCTGGACCACGCCATCGCCGGCCAGCAGGAAGTGCTGCGGCACGCCGAGGCGCGTATCGCGCTGGAGCAGAAGGCATGGCAGCAGTGCGAGCGCAAGCGGCTGTCCTACCGCACCTTGAGCGAGCGGGCGGCGCGCGAGGCGCTCAGGGTGGAGAACAAGCGCGACCAGAAGCTGATGGACGACCACGCGGCGCGCACGGTGTACTACAAACGTTGACGGCGGATTCGACATGCAGACCAACCCATTACTGAACCTGAACCCTGGCGCGAACGTCAACGGCGCGCCGCAGCGCGCCAGCGCCGACGCCGGCAACGGCGATGGCCAGTTCAGCGCCGCCCTGTCGCGCGAGATGGGCGGACGCAGCCAGGCGGCCTCCCAGCAGCCGCACGCCAGCCAGGCCGACAAGCCGGCCGCGGCCCAGCCGCCACAGCCGGCCAAGCCACAGCAGGCGGCGCCGGCCGACGCCGACAGCAAGCCCCAGGGCACGGCCGAGGCCAGCACCAAGGACGGCGCGGACGAAGCCGCCCAGGACAGCGCCGCCGCGGCCGACGCCAGCGGCGCGGTGCCGATGGCCGACATGCTGGCCATGGTCGCCAACTTCAACCAGTTGCTCAAACAAGGCGCCGCCGCGCCTGGCGCTGCGCCGGCGGCACACGCCAAGGCCACCGCAACGGCGACCGACAAGGCGCTGCCGCAGCTTGCCGCACTGGCCACTGCGGCGCAGGGGGAAACCGCGCCGGCCCAGCCAGGCGCCACGCCCGACGCGGCGGCCCGCTTCGCCGCCCTGATGCGCGGCGCGCAGCGCCCCGCCACCGAATCGGCAAGCACCACCGCGACGGCGGCGGCCGCCCGCGCCGCAGCCGACGAAACCGGCAAGGCGAAGGCCACCAACGCCAGCGCCAGCGGCCAGGACCTGGCGGCGCAGGCGGGACAGGCGCCGTCGCACGCCCCCAGCGCCGCCCCCGGCATGGCGCCGGATGCGGCGGCGGCCAACGCCGCGGCGGCCGCACCGGAACAGATGCGCCTGGAGCAGCTGGCCGCCGCCGCCGAGCGCCGCGACAACGCACAGGCACAGGCAAGCGCCCAGCTGCTTGCCGCCACCCAGGCGCCGGCGGCCGCGCCCGTGGTGGCGCAGGCCGTCGCGGCCAGCGAACACCTGGGCGCGCGCGTGGGCACCCCGGCCTGGGACAACCAGGTCGGCCAGAAGATCGTATGGATGGTGGCCGGCGGCGAACAGAGCGCCTCGCTCACCCTCAACCCGCCCGACCTGGGACCGATGCAGGTGGTCCTGTCGGTGACCGGCGACCAGGCCAGCGTCGCCTTCTCGTCCAACCAGCAGGAAGTGCGGCACGCCCTGGAAAACGCGCTGCCGCGCCTGCGCGAGATGATGGGCGAGAGCGGTATTTCGCTGGGCAGCGCAACCGTCAGCACCGGCATGCCGGATGGGCGCCAGGCGCAGGGCGAGTGGAGCGGCCAGGGCGGATCGGGCGCGCGCATGGCCGATGGCGGCAGCGCGCCGGCCTCCGACGTGGCTGCCCCGCGCACGGCGACGCGCACGACGGTCCTGGGCGAGCGCGGCATGGTCGATACGTTTGCGTGAGTTGGACGCGTGGGCAGGAGAACCTGCCCACCCTACCAAACGCCAAGCGCCCAAACCAAGCTCGCGCCACGGTGGAACCAGCATGAGCGGACTGGCAACGAAGAGCGCAAAAACGGCGATCTGATCGCCCTTCGCCCCTCTTTTCGGGGCTTTTCGCTGCTCAGTTACTCCCGATAATGACATAATGTCGGCACGATCCACTTGAAAGCCCAGAGGTATCTTGAAAGCGAATTCCAAAACCAAGGCTGACCCGAAAGACGATGCAGGGTCCCCGAACGTCAAGAAGAAGCTGATCGGCATCATCGCCGGCGCCGTGCTGGTGCTCGCGCTCGGTGGCGGCGCGGGCTGGTACTGGGTGCAGTCGGCCAGCCAGCCGAAGGAACACGCGGCCGCCAAGGCCGAACCGCCCGAGTACATCCAGCTCGACCCGTTCACCGTCAACCTGCAGCCGGAGAACGGCGACCAGTACCTGCAACTGCAGTTCACCCTGCAGGTGGCCAATGCCGAAGCGGCGGAGCAGATCAAGGCCAACATGCCGATCGTGCGCAACCGCGTGCTGCTGCTCCTGTCGGGCAAGCACGCGTCCGAGATCAACACCGTAGAGGGCAAACGCCAGCTGGCCAGCGAAATCGTCGCCTCGGTCAAGCAGCCGTTCGCCGCCAAGGGTCCGCAGCAGCCCGTGAACGACGTGCTGTTCACCTCCTTCATCATCCAGTAGCAGCAGTACCATGGCCGATAATTTCCTCTCCCAGGAAGAAGTCGATGCCCTTCTCAAGGGCGTCAACGGCGACCAGGACGATGTCGTCGCGGTCGAAGACACTTCGGGAGTTCGCACCTACAACCTGGCAACGCAGGAGCGGATCGTCCGCGGCCGCATGCCGACGCTCGAGATCATCAACGAGCGCTTCGCCAGGTACCTGCGGGTCGGCCTGTTCAACTTTTTGCGCAGGAGCGCCGAGGTCTCGGTCGGCTCGGTGCGGGTCGCCAAGTACAGCGAATTCATTCGCAACCTGGTGGTGCCCACCAACCTGAACCTGATCCACATGAAGCCGCTGCGCGGCACCGCGCTGATGGTGTTCGACCCGGGCCTGGTGTTCCTGCTGGTCGATAACCTGTTCGGCGGCGACGGGCGCTTCCACACCCGCGTCGAAGGACGCGACTTTACCCAAACCGAGCAGCGCATCATCCTGCGCATCCTCGACATCGTGTTCGAGTCGTACGGCAAGTCGTGGGAGCCGGTGTACCCGGTGCAGTTCGAATACATCCGCTCCGAGATGAACACCCAGTTCGCCAACATCGCCACCCCCAACGAGGTGGTGGTGTCCTCGACCTTCACGGTCGAACTGGGCTCGGTGTCCGGCCAGATCCACTTCTGCATGCCGTACTCGATGATCGAGCCGATCCGCGACGCGCTCACCTCCAGCCTGCAGGGCGAGGCGCTCGAGGTGGACAAGCGCTGGATCCGGCTGATGACGCAGCAGATCCAGGTCGCCGAGGTCGAGCTGGTGGCCACGCTGGGCCACGGCCGCACCACGTTCGACGAGCTGCTCAACATGAAGATCGGCGACGTCGTGCCGATCACCGTGCCCGAGACGATCCAGGCCACGGTGGACGGCGTGCCGGTGATGGAATGTTCGTACGGCGTGTTCAACGGCCAGTACGCGCTCAAGGTGGAGAAGCTGCTCTCGACCGCCGAGCACCAACAAGGTGGCAACACAGGAGAATAAGCAATGTCTGATACCCAGGACGACCAGAACCTCGACGACGATTGGGGCGCGGCGATTGCCGAGCAGGCCGCTGCCGAAGCGGCCGCCCTCGAGAAGCAGCAGGCGGCGCAGGCCGCCGTGTTCAAGGACTTCTCCAACAAGGGCGCGCGCAACGAGACGCCCAACGACATCGACTTCATCCTCGACATCCCGGTGCAGCTCACCGTGGAGCTGGGCCGCACCAAGATCGCGATCAAGAACCTGCTGCAGCTGGCGCAGGGCTCGGTGGTGGAGCTGGACGGCCTGGCCGGCGAGCCGATGGACGTGCTGGTCAACGGCTGCCTGATCGCGCAGGGCGAGGTGGTGGTCGTGAACGACAAGTTCGGCATCCGCCTGACCGACATCATCTCGCCGTCGGAGCGCGTGCGGAAACTGAATAAATGATTTCAGCGATTCGCCGTTTCGTAGGGTGGGCACTCGTGCCCACGCGGGCACACGCGACGCGCGCACGTAGCGCGTGGGCACGAGTGCCCACCCTACGGGCGGCGGCGGCGCTTGCCTTGGCGGCCGGGCTTTGCCTGCCGTCGTACGCACAGGTCCAACAACCGGGCGCCGTAAGCGACCAGGCACAAACCAGCGCCAGCGTGGCGACGGCGCCGCAGGCAAGCACGCCCGCCCCCGCGCCGGCCCAGCCGGCGCCGCAGGCCACCTACCAGCCACCCGCCGCGCCTGCCGCCGGCGGCCTGCTGCAAACGCTGCTCGCGCTGTGCTTCGTGCTGGCCCTGCTGGCGGGCCTGGCCTGGCTGGCCAAGCGCTTCGGCCCGCGCGCCATGGGCGGCACGGCCAACCTGCGCATCGTCGGCGCCCTGTCGCTGGGCGGGCGCGAACGCATCCTGGTGGTCGAAGTGGCCGACCAGTGGATCGTGGTCGGCGCCTCCCCTGGCCGCGTCAACGTGCTGTCGACCATGCCCAGGCAGGAGCTCCCGCCCGCGCCCCCGGGCATGGCCGCGAGCGTGCCGGCCGGCTTTGGCGACTGGCTCAAACAGACCCTTGAAAAACGTAATGCGAAATAAGAATCTCCTGCTGGCGGCGGGCATGCTGCTCCTGCCGCTGGCGGCCGCCGCCGCGCCCGGCATCCCCGCCTTCACCAGCACCCCCGCCGCCGGTGGCGGCACCAACTACTCGCTGCCGGTCCAGACGCTGCTCCTGATGACGGCGCTGTCGTTCATCCCGGCCGCGCTCCTGATGATGACCAGCTTTACGCGCATCGTGATCGTGCTGTCGCTGCTGCGCCAGGCGCTGGGCACCCAGACCGCGCCGCCCAACCAGGTGATCGTCGGCCTGTCGCTGTTCCTGACGCTGTTCGTGATGGGGCCGACCTTCGACAAGGTCTATACCGAGGCCTACCAGCCGCTGCAGGAGAACAAGATCCAGATGGACGAGGCCATGCAGCGCGGCGCCGCGCCGCTGAAGGCCTTCATGATCAAGCAGACCCGCCAGTCGGACCTGGCCCTGTTCGTGAAGATCTCGCATAGTCCCGCCCTGCAGGGGCCGGAGGACGTGCCGCTGCGCGTACTGATCCCGGCCTTCGTCACCAGCGAACTGAAGACCGCGTTCCAGATCGGCTTTGCGATCTTCATCCCGTTCCTGATCATCGACATGGTGGTCGCCTCGGTGCTCATGTCGATGGGTATGATGATGATGTCGCCGGCAGTGATCTCGCTGCCGTTCAAGCTGATGCTGTTCGTGCTGGTGGACGGCTGGCAGCTGCTGCTCGGCTCGCTCTCGCAGAGCTTTTACTAGGAACGGCCATGACTCCCGAAACCGTCATGACCATGGGCCGCACCGCGATGGAGGTGACGCTGATGGTCGCCGCGCCGCTGCTGCTGGTCGCGCTCATCATCGGCCTGATCGTCTCGATCTTCCAGGCCGCGACGCAGATCAACGAGGCCACCCTGTCCTTCATCCCCAAGCTGGTCGGCATTTTCGTCGCACTGGTGATCGCCGGGCCGTGGATGCTGTCGGTCATGCTCGACTACATGCGCCAGGTCTTTTCCGGCATCCCCGGCATGATCGGCTAGGCTCGCCGCCTCGCGCATGATCAGCTTCACTTCGGTCCAACTGAACGCCTGGATGGCGGCCTTCCTGTGGCCGCTGACGCGCATCCTCGGCCTGGTGGCGGCCGCGCCGGTGTTCGGCAACACCGCCATCCCGGTCACGGTCAAGGTCTCGTTGGGGGCGCTCATCACGCTGGTGGTCGCGCCCACCCTGCCGCCGATGCCGGCGATCGATCCCGGCTCGTGGGCGGGCCTGTTGATCCTGCTGCAGCAGCTGGTGGTCGGGCTGGCGATGGGCTTTGCGATGCGCCTGGTGTTCGCCGCCATCGAGCTGGCCGGCGAAGTGGCCAGCCTGACCATGGGCCTGGGCTTTGCCACCTTCTTCGATCCGTCCTCGTCGGGCCGCTCGTCGGCGATCAGCCAATTCCTGGCGCTGGTGTCGATGATGGCCTTCCTGGCGGTGAACGCGCACCTGGCGCTGCTGTCGGCGCTGGTCGAAAGCTTCTTCACGCTGCCGGTGGGCGGGCCGCCGTTCGGCGCCAATGGCCCGCTCGAGCTGGCGCGCTGGGGCGCGCGCGTGTTTTCCGCCGGCTTCCAGCTGTCGCTGCCGATCGTGGCGGCGCTCCTGATCACCAACGTGGCGCTGGGCATCCTGACCCGCGCCGCGCCGCAGCTGAACCTGTTCGGCATCGGCTTTCCGGTCACGCTGGGGGTGGGCCTGCTGGTGATCAGCCTGGTGCTGCCCTACCTGGGCACGCCGATCGTCAACCTGTTCAACCAGGGCATCGAGGAAAGCCGTGCGATCCCGCGCGCGAGCCAGACCAAGGCGCCGGCACAGGCAGCGATCCCCGCCCTGTCCGGGGCGAAGGCGCCAGTGGCGCCGTAAAACAAAAAGGCTCCCGCGCGGGGGAGCCTTTGAGCCAAGAGCGGCGAGCGCCGGCGTCAGCCGATGTAGTTGAACAGCGACAGCCCGGACATCACCTTGAACGACTTCTGCGCCGCTTCCAGCGCGCTCTGCTGCTGCGAGAACATCGAGATCGCCTTGACCACGTCCAGGTCCTGCAGGTCCGACAGCGTGCTCGCATACTGCAGGTCGAGCTGGTCGCCGGCCGTATCCAGCGTGTCCAGTTCCTGCAGCCGCACACCCACCGACGACTGCACCGTCAGCGCCGTGTCCATGGCAGTGGTCACGTTGTCGTTGGCGACCGCCAGCGCATTGGCCAAACCGGTCTGTCCGTTGGTGCCGGAGACCGGCGAGCGCAGGGTCTGCACCAGGTCCTGCAGGGTCGTGAAGACGGACTGCTTCTTGATCGCGTTCACGTCGAACTGGTCGCCGTCGGCCGGCGCGCCCTTGACGGTCAGCTGCAGGCCGTCGAACACGATCGGGTCGCCGTCCACATAGGGTTGGGCGCTCTTCACGGTGGCGGCGGGAACCTGGCTGTTGTCGATCACGTCGTAGGTGGTGCCGGTGCCGGTCACCGTGAACTTCAGCGCGTAGTCATGCCCGGTCAGCTTGCTGCGGTCGAGGATCATGCTGCTGTCCAGCGTGGCGGCGCCCGTGTTGCCGGCCGCCGCGCCGGCCTTGAAGGTGCCGATGGCCGCCACGTTGTTCTCGAAGATCGCGCTGCCCGAATCGCTGATCGACACCGTGCGCGACGGGCCGATCTGCAAATCGCGCTGGCCTTGGTCGCCGTTGTAGGTGGCGCCGGTGGCGGTCTGGGTGAACGGCGCCGTCTTGACCTCGTAGCCCGAGAACAGGTAGGTGCCCGAGCCGTCGGTGGTGTTGGCCAGGCCGATCAAGTCCTTCAGGCGCCCCTCCAGTTCGGTGGCCAGCGAGTTGCGGTCGGTTGGCGACAGCGCCGGGTTGCCGGCCCGGACCACCAGCGTCTTCACGTTGGTCAGCAGGTTGGCCACGTTCGACAGGGCACCATCCTCCTGCGCCAGCGAATTGCGCGCGTTGGTGCGGTTGGTCGCGAACTGCTCGTTCATCGCCTGCGACTGGGTCACCTCCAGCGCGCGCGCCGAGGCCACCGGGTCGTCCGAAGGCGTGAGCAGGCGCTTCTGGGTGGACAGCTGCATCTGGGTCTTGGCGAGCTGGCCCTGCAGGCTGTTCATCTGGTTGATGCTGGCGTCGAAGATGCCGGCGGTACTGATACGCATGGACTGGAGCTCCGCTGATTAGTGTCCGATCGACAGCAGTGCGTCGAATACGCTCGACGCGATCTGCATCACCTTGCCCGCTGCCTGGTAGGCCTGCTGGTAGCGCAGCAGGTTGGTCGCCTCCTCGTCCAGGTTCACGCCCGACACGCTTTGCGCCGCGGCGGTCGCCTGCGACAGCATGGCGTCGGCCGCCTGGCCGTTGACCTGCGACTCGCGCGCCTTGTTACCCACAAAGCTGACCAGCTTGGCATAGCTCGACTGGTAGGTGGCGTTCTTGTTGTCGAAGATATTGGTGCTCTGCAGGCTGCCCAGCAGGTTGGCGTTGCGCACGTCGCCGGTGGCGGTGTTGGTGCTGACGACGAAGGTATCCTTGTCCTTGGCGCCGGCGCTGATCGTGAACGTCATGCCGTTCTGCGAATAGGTCGCGCCGGCGGTGGCGTAGGGAATTGCGGTCGGCGCGGCCGGCGGCGGCGATGCCGGGTAGGTGGTGCTCGTACCGTTCACCGTCACCGTCACCGGCTTCGCCGGGTCGAAGCCGGTCAGGTTGCCGCTGGCCGCGTCGTAGGTCAGCGTCATCGGCAGTGTCGGCGCGGCGGACAGGAAGCTGGCGTCGATCGAGCCCGGGCTGATGGTGGCGGTGCCGGTGTTGGTCACCGGCGCCTTGGCGGAGATCGGCGCGGCCGCCGCGATCTGCGAGGTGTCGGTCAACGCCACCGCGAAGCCCGAAGCGCCGTTGATGGTCGGCCGCACCAGGAAGTTGTCGCCGGCGGAAGCCGAGCCGGACACTGCGAAATCCACGCCGTCGATGGTCTGCGGCTTGGATTGCGGAAATGGCGCGATGGTGGTCTTCTTGTTGTCCGACAGGCGCGTGACCATGAAATTGGCGCCGTCGTAATCGACCCGGTAGTCGCTGCCCGTCAGCGCGGCCGGGTTGCTGATGGTGGCATCGACCTTGGCGCTGCTGAGCTGGTTGTTGTAGATGTTGCTGGTGGTAACCGGCTTGGCCAGCGTGAAGAAATCGCCGCCCGGCAGGCCGTTCTCATCCACGCCCAGCTTGTGCTGCGCATTGAAGGTGAAGGCCAGGCCGGCCGCCACCTTGCCCAGCTCGTTCTGGGTCTTGTCCAGCACGTTCGTGCGGAAATCGAGCAGGCCGCCCAGCTCGCCGCCCTGCAGCGTGCTGTCGCCCAGCACGGTAACCTTGCCGTTGGCCGTTTGCAGGCCCACCTCGGTACGCGCCTGGTCGGTCGGCGAGGTGGTCACCGCCAGCTTGTAGGACTGCTTGCCTACCACCAGCGGCATGCCGTTGCCGATCGAAACCGTCAGGCTGAAGCCGTCGCCTTGCGACACCTCGGCCTTCACATGCTGGTTCAGTTCGCGCACCAGCTGGTCGCGCTTGTCCAGCAGGTCGTTCGGCAAGTGCTGGCCGTCGCCGGACACGCCGGTGATCTGGTCGTTCAGGTCGGCGATCTGCTGGGCGTAGGAGTTGATGACGGTGACGTTGGCCGCGATCTGGCTGTTGATGCCTTCGCGGATCTCCTGCAGCCGGCCGTCCATCGCCTGGAAGCGCCCGGCCAGGGTCTGGGCCCCGGACAGCATCGACTGGCGCGACTGCACCGAGGCCTGGTTGCCGGCCACGTCCTGCACGCGCTTGAAGAAGGCCTGCAGCGCGGGCGACAGGCCGGCGCTGCTGTCGGCCAGCAGGTTGTCCAGCTGGCTGATCTGGGCGTTGAAGGCATCAAAGGCGCTCTTGGCCGTCTGCGAGCTGCGCACCTGGGTGTCGAGGAAGGAATCCGAAAAGCGCTTGATCTGGGCCACCTGGGTGCCAGTGCCGAAAAAGCCCACACCCATGTCCACCGGCACGGTGGTGGACTGCACCACCACCTGGCGGCTGTAGCCGGCCACGTTGGCGTTGGCGATGTTGTGCCCGGTCGTGGACAGGCCGGCCTGTGCCGCGAACAGTGCGCTCTTGCCGATACTGAGGATATCTCCAGCCATGGTCGTCTTTTCTTTCCTTCCTAAGGCGTTTTCGGCACGGCTACCGGAAACTTGACTTGTTCAACTAACAATTACGCCAGCGAATGCTTGATAATCTGGGACAGCTTGGCGGCATATTGCGGGTCGGTCGCGTAGCCGGCGCGCTGCAGGCCGCGCGCAAAGGTCGCCGCGTCGCCGCCGTGCGCCAGCACGCGCTGGTAGCGCGGGTTGCTGGCGAGCATGTTGGCATAATCCTTGAAACCTTCCGCGTACGAGTCGTAAGCGCGGAACTTTTCGACCTTGGCCTGGGCCTTGCCATTGACGTATTCGGTGGTGACGGCGGTGACGACCTTGCCCTTCCAGCCGGGGCCGGCCTTGATGCCGAACAGGTTGTGGCTCGGGCTGCCGTCGGCGTTGCGGATCTCGCGCTTGCCCCAGCCCGACTCCAACGCGGCCTGGCCGAGCATGAACTTGGCCGGGATGCCGGTCGCCTTCTCGGCTTCGTCCGCGTGCGCGGCCAGCTTGTCCTGGAACGAGCGCACGTGCGGCGCCTTCGACCGCGATGCCGCCGCCGGGGCTGCATCGGCCTCCGCCGCCGCGGGCAGCGCGCCCGGCGTCTTCATCAGCATGTCGGCGGACAGGCCGGCCGGCATGGTGCCGCCGGCGCCGGCCTCGCCCGACAGCGCCAGCGCCTGGGCATTGACTTTGTTGGCGGTCAGCTGGCGCACCAGCACGTCGGCCAGGCCGACGCCGCGCTTGGCCAGGTTCTGGCTCATCTGCTGGTCGAGCATGCCGGTGAACATGCGGGTCTGCTCGCTGTCCATCGGCCCGTCCTTCGGCGTGGCGTCGCGCATGCTCTTCATCATCATGTTGATGAACATGGCCTCGAACTGCTGGGCCGCGCCGCGCAGCGCGTCCGGCGAGCCGTCCTTGGCCCCCTGCTTCAGGTCGCCCAGCGCCTGGGCGTCGAGTGCAAACCGCGAGGACAGGTCGGAGGTCTTGTTGATGCTCATCCGGCTACCTTAGATGATCTCGAGCTCGGCGTGCAGCGCGCCGGCAGCCTTGAGCGCCTGCAGGATCGCCAGCAGGTCCTGCGGGGTCGCGCCGATCGCGTTCATGGCCTTGACCACTTCGGCCAGCGAAGCGCCGCCCTGCACGTGCAGCACCTTGCCCGGGTCCTTCTTCAGCTCCACCTTGGCTTGCTGCGATGCGACCGTGGTGCCAAGCGACAGCGGGGCCGGCTGGCTGACCTGGTTTTCGGAGGTGATCGTGACCGACAGGTTGCCGTGCGAGATCGCGCAGGCATCCAGGGTGACGTTCTGGTTCATCACCACCGAGCCGGTGCGTGCGTTCATGATGACCTTGGCGGCAGCCGCGGCCGGGCGCACGTCGATGCCTTCGAGCAGGCCCAGGAACGCCACCCGCTGGTCGCTCGAGGACGGGGTGCGCACGCGGATCACGCGCCCGTCCAGCGCGGTGGCCACGCCCGGGCCGAACTGGTCGTTGATGGCCTCGACCACGCGCGCGGCGGTGGCAAAGCCGGTTTCCTTGAGCTCCAGGCGGATCTGGTTGTCCTGGCCCAGGGTCGAGGGCACCGCGCGCTCGACCGTGGCGCCATTGGAGATCTTGCCCACCGACAGAGTGTTGACCTGCACCGAGCTGCCGCCGCTGGAGGCGCCGGCGCCGCCGACCACCAGGTTGCCCTGGGCCATCGCGTACACCTGGCCGTCCGCGCCCTGCAGCGGCGTCATCAACAGCGTGCCGCCGCGCAGGCTCTTGGCGTTGCCCATCGACGAGACGGTCACGTCGATGGTCTGGCCCGGCTGCGCAAACGGCGGCAGCGAGGTGGTCACCATCACCGCCGCCACGTTCTTGAGCTGCAGCTGGGTGCCGGGCGGCATCGTCACGCCCTTCTGCTGCAGCATCGACATGATGGCCTGCACCGTGAACGGGGTCTGGGTGGTCTGGTCGCCGGTGCCGTCCAGGCCGACCACGATGCCGTAGCCGGACAACTGGTTCTCGCGCACGCCGGCAATGCTGGCCATGTCCTTCAGGCGCTCGGCCTGCGCCGGCGCGCCCAGCGCGAACAGGGCGGCGAGCAGGATCAGGAAAACGGGGGAGCGCATGCGGTCAAGTCCTCAGAACGGCAGCAACGACTGGAAAAAGCGCGACAGCATCGAGTTCATCTCAGCGCGGTCGATACGGCTGGCGGTGCGGTACTCGACGCGGGCGTCGGCCACCAGGGTCGAGGACACCACGTTGCCCGGCTGGATGGAATCGGGGCTGACCATGCCCGAGAAGCGGATGTACTCGATGCTGCGGTCCAGCGCCACCTGTTTTTCGCCGGTCACGATCAGGTTGCCGTTGGGGAGCACCTCGCTGACGGTGACCGCGATGGTGCCGCTGAAGGTGTTCGAATTGCTCTGGTTGCCGGCGTCCTCGGACTTGTTGGCCGAGTTGGTGCCCACCGTCGCGCCCAAGCGGCCCTGCGCCAGGCCGGGCACGCCGAACGAGGCGCTGCCGGTCTTGCTGGCCGAGCTCTGGTTGGCCTTCACCGCCGAGGTCTTCTCGACGATGTTGATGGTGAGCAGGTCGCCGATATGGCGCGCGCGCCGGTCCTCGAACATCGGGCGGTAGGTGCCGGCGTTGTAGATGGCGCCGTCCGCCGCCGCGCCGGCGTCGGCCATCATCGGGCGCGAGCTGGTCGGGCGCTGCACGATCGAGGTCGGCACGCTGGTGCAGCCGGCCAGCAGCACGAGCGCGATAGCGGTCAGGCGTTTCATAACTGGGACAGGCGTTGCAGCATCTGGTCGGAGGTGTTGATCGCCTTGCTGTTGATCTCGTAGGCGCGCTGGGTCTGGATCATGTTGACCATCTCCTCGACCACGTTCACGTTCGAGGTCTCGACATAGCCCTGCATCAGCACGCCGGCGCCATTGGTGCCGGGGGTGTTGGTGTTGGGCGAGCCGGAAGCGCCGGTCTCGACGTACAGGTTCTCGCCCTTCGCTTCCAGGCCGGCCGGGTTGACGAAGGAAGTCACCATCAGCGTGCCGACCTGGATCGGGGCCGCGCTGCCCGGCAGCTTGACCGAGACCACGCCGTCGCGCCCGACCGTCATTTCCTGCGCGTTGGCGGGAATCGTGATGGTCGGCTGGATCGTGTAGCCGCTGGAGGTGACCAGCTGGCCGTTGGCATCCATCTGGAACGAGCCGTCGCGGGTGTAGGCGGTGCTGCCGTCGGGCAGCAGCACCTGGAAGAAGCCGCTGCCGTTGATCATCACGTCCTTGCTGTTACCGGTCGCTTGCGGGTTGCCCTGGGTGAAGATGCGCTCGGTGGCGACGTTGCGCACGCCGGTGCCGATCTGCAGGCCCGACGGCAGCGTGGTCTGCTGCGACGACTGCGCACCCGGCTGGCGGATGTTCTGGTACAGCAGGTCCTCGAACACCGCGCGCGAACGCTTGAAGCCGTTGGTGCTGACGTTGGCGAGGTTGTTGGTGATGACGTCGAGGTTGGTCTGCTGGGCCTCGAGGCCGGTCTTGGCGATAAACAGCGAGCGGATCATGTTGTTCTCCTATCGGCGGCAGACGGGGACCCGCCACGCACGATAAATTATGGCGGAGAGCAACTCAACTCAAAGCGAGGATCTGGCTGGCTTTCGCGGCGTTATTCTCGGCGTTCTTCAACAGGCTCATCTGGGTTTCGAAGGAGCGCGCCAGGTTGATCATCTCGACCATCGAGTCGACCGGATTGACGTTGCTGCCCTCGAGCGCGCCGCCGGCAACGGTCACCTGCGGGTCGGACGGGGCGCTGGGGGCGCCGGTATTGAGGCGAAACAGCCCGTCGTCGCCGCGCACCAGGTCCTTGTCCGGCGGGTTGACCAGCTTGATCTTGCCCAGCACCGTCGAAATCGCCGGCGGGGTGCCGGCGGGCATGGTCGCGACCGTGCCGTCGGCACCGATCATCACGGACGCGTCGGGCGGGATCGTGATCGGGCCGCCCTCGCCCGCCACGGCCAGGCCGCCGGCCGATTGCAGCAGGCCGTTGGGGCTGGTCTGCAGCGCGCCGTTGCGGGTGTAGGCCTCGGAGCCGTCGGGCATCTGCAGGGCGATCCAACCCTTGCCCTTGATCGCCACGTCGAGGTCGCGCCCGGTCACCTGCAGCGCGCCGGACGACATGTCGGAGCCCGAGTTGTCGTTGGCCACCATCACCCGCGTGTCCAGGCCCTGGCCCAGCACCGGCACCGCGCGGAACGAATCGATCTGCGCCCGGAAACCGGTGGTGCTGACGTTGGCCAGGTTGTTCGAGACCACCGCCTGCTGGTCGAGGATGTGCTTGGTGCCGCTGGCGACGGTGTAAATCAGCCGATCCATGGTTATCTCCGCAATTCCGTAGCGCTCGCACGTCGTCCCCGCGCAGGCGGGGACCCATGGACAGTGTGCAGGTTCGCACCGTGTCCGGCAACGGCAAACTCAGCATGGGTCCCCGCCTGCGCGGGGACGACGTTTCGTGCGTTAGCGATCATTCATCAACGCAGGTTCACCAGCGTCTGCAGCACCGAGTCCTGCGTCTTGATGGTCTGCGCATTGGCCTGGTACACGCGCTGGGCGGTGATCATGTTGACCAGCTCGGCGGTCAGGTCCACGTTCGAGTTTTCCACCGCCGACGACTGCAGCACGCCCAGGCTGCCGGTCTCCGGCACCCCCACCGACGGCGTGCCCGAGGCCGAGGTCTCGGCCCAGGCGTTGTTGCCCAGCGAGGTCAGGCCGTTGGGATTCTCGAAGTTGGCCAGCACGATCTGGCCCAGCGCCTGCGAGCGGCCGTTGCTGTACTGGCCCAGGATGATGCCATCCGGACCGGCGGTAAAGCGCTGCAGGTGGCCCGAGGTGTAGCCGTCCTGGGTGGTCGGGTTCTTCTCGGCGGTGGCCGCGCCGTACTGGGTGGAGCCGGCAAAGTGGATGTCCACCGGCAGCGTGGCGTTGGCGCCGCTGGGCGGGAACACCGGCATCTGGAACTTGAGCGGCAAGGCCGACGAGGCCGACGCGACCAGCTGGCCGTTGCCGTCGAAGTTCAGGTGGCCCACCGACACCGGCGGCACCTTGACCGCCGCGGCGATCGCCCTGTCCACGTCTTCCGGGGTGGAGCCGACCACGCCGCCGGCGGCCAGCGCGGCCGCGTTGATCGCCGCCTGCACGGTGGCGTCGGCACCGGCAGCACCGGCCGCCGCCGCCACCACGTTGCCGGCCTGGGCCGCGTAGGCCGCCAGGTCGGCACTGATGGTGGCCTGCACCGGCGGAATCGCCTTGGAGTCGGCCACCCACTTGTCGCGCAGGGTCTGCGCGGTGGTGTCGCCCTGGGCCTTGGCGGCAACCTGCTGGGCCTGCCACTCGACGCCGTCGCTGGCCACGTACACGTCCCACTGGCCGGGGGTCGCCGACTTGACGTAGAACAGCGACATCACGTGCGCGTTGCCGAGGGTGTCGTACACGTCCACCGGCACCTGCTTGTTGTACGAGTTCGGGTCGTTGGCGTCGAACGGCATCGCGACCGGCACCTTGGCGCGCGAATCCAGGTTCATCTGGGTGTCCACGCGGGAAGTGGCCACCGGCTTGAGGTCGGAGGCGTCGATCTTGATCGGCACCGGGGCGCCGGCCAGGATCTGGCCATTGCTGCCGGTCAGGTAGCCGGTCAGCTTGGCGCCCTGGGCGTTGACCATGTAGCCTTCCTTGTCCAGCGAGAACTGGCCGTTGCGGGTGTACTGCACCACGCCGCCCATCGTCATGCGGAAAAAGCCACCACCGTTGATGGCGATGTCCAACGGGTTGTTCGACGCCTCGACGTTACCCTGGGTGAACTGCTGGGCGATGGCGGCCAGTTTCGAACCGATGCCGGCGGTGTTGCCGCCCGCGCCGTTCAGCGAGTTGGCGTACACGTCCGCGAACTGCGCCTGCGAGCCCTTGAAGCCGACCGTGCTGGCGTTGGCGATGTTGTTGCCGATGACGTCGAGCGATTTGGCGGCGCCATTCAGGCCGCTGAGACCCTGTTGAAAAGACATGACTTGTTCTCCGGTTGAATTCGTTCGCCTGTTACAAAACCTGCTTGATGTCCGCCAGCGTCACCATGCCCTTGGTCGGCAGGTTCAGCTTCACGCCGTCCTTGGCGTTGGTGGTCACGCTGGCCACGGTGTCCAGCGACAGTGTCTTGGCGTCGGTCAGCGTGTCGGTGCCGCGGGTGGCCACCACGCGGATGGTGTAGGCGCCGTCGGGCAGCACCACCGGCTTGCCGTCGGCATCCAGGTTGCTCGGGTCGGGCACGCCGTTCCACGCCAGCGGCAGCACGCCCGCGTCCTTCGCGCCCAGGTCGATGGTCTGCACGTCCTTGCCGGTCTTGGGGTCGGTGATGATCACCTTGACGTTGTCGGCCGCGCTGCCCAGTTCCACCCCGAACACGCTCTGGCCGCTGGAGAGCGCCGCATAGCTGCCGTCCACCAGCACGCCCTTGCCGATCAGGTTGGTCGCAGCCAGCGACTGGGTGGTCTGGTAGCTGCCGGCCAGCGTCTCGAGCGTGGCGTTGAGCTTGTTGATGCCCGAAACCGTGTTCAGCTGCGCCAGCTGGCTGGTGAGCTGGGCGTTGTCCATCGGGTTGAGCGGGTCCTGGTTCTTGAGCTGGGTGACCAGCATGGTCATGAACTTGTTGGTTTCGGCTTCCACGCTGCCGGCGGCGGCGGCGGTGGCGGACTTGCCATTCATGGTCGCCATCAGCTCGTTCATGCTGGTGCTGGCGGTGGCGGAAGTGGTAACGGACATGGGGAGCCTCTTGATCAGGAGCCGAGGGTGAGAGTCTTGAGCAGCATCGCTTTGGCCGCGTTCATGGTGTCGACGTTGTTCTGGTACGCGCGCGACGCCGACAGCATGTTGACCATCTCGTCAACCACGTTCACGTTCGGCATGTTGACGTAGCCGTCCTTGTCGGCCAGCGGGTGCTTGGGGTCGTACACTTTCTTGAAAGGCGACTGGTCGTCCTTCACTTCCTTGACGCGCACGCCGGCGCCGCCGCTTTCCATCGGCACCGATTCGAACACCACCTGCTTGGCGCGGTAGGCTTCGCCGGTGCTGCTGGTGGCGCTGTCGGCGTTGGCCAGGTTGGACGCGACCGCGTTCAGGCGCTGCGACTGGGCGCTCATGCCCGAACCGGCGACGTTGAATATATTAAAGAGCGAACGCATGATTACTGGCCTCCTTGCACTGCCGCGAGCATGGCGCGGATCTGCTGGTTGAGCACGGTGACGCCGGCTTCGTAGCGCAGCGCGTTGTCGGCGAACTGGGCGCGCTCGACGTCCATGTCCACCGTGTTGCCGTCCACCGTGTTCTGGGTCGGCACGCGGTACTGGAGCTGGGTGCCGTCCGGCAGGGTGTTGCCATCCGGGGTGCCGCGCGGGATATGGCGCGCATTGGTGGTGGCCAGCACGCCCGCCGGCGAGCTCTGCTTGGTCAGCGCATCCTGCAGGGCGCCCTGGAAATCGAAGTCGCGCGCCTTGTAGTTGGGCGTGTCCGCGTTGGCGATGTTCGAGGCAAGGATCTCCTGGCGCTGGGCACGCAGGGCCAGCGCGGTTTCCTGGAAGCGCAGGTAGTCGTCGAGTTTGCCGAGCATGGGATGCCTTTCCGGGCTTTTCCTGTTATGACAGGTTCGATCATACGGGCGCACGCCTGTGCCCAATCGATAGAGAAGGCGCGCCAAACCCGGCCTATTTATGGTTTGGCCGCCCGGACCGGCCCCCTAAGATGGCAGCATCGCCCAAGGCTATCGGCCCGCTTGCCATGAAATTGCCCGTCTTCCTCGCCCTGCTGCTGGCCGTCCCGCTTGCGCTGGCCCAGCCGCCGCGCCAGAACCTGGCCGCCCTGCCCGCCGTGGCCCACCAGTTCCTGGCCACCCAGACCGCCGGCCTGCCCGGCCAGGTCAAGGTCAGCATCACCCCGCCCGATGCGCGCCTGGCGCTGCCGGCCTGCCCGGCGCCCGAGGCTTTCCTTCAGCCGGGCGCACGCGCCTGGGGCAAGACCACGGTCGGGGTGCGCTGCGCCGCGCCGGCCTGGACCATCTTCCTGCAGGCCCAGGTGAGCGTGCTGGCCGACTACGTGGCCACTGCCGTCCCGCTGGCCCAGGGCCAGCCGATCGAGGCCGGGCAGCTGGTGTTGTTAAAGGGCGACATCGCCGCCATGCCGAACGGAATCCTGACCGAGATGGCGCAGGCGGTTGGCCGCACCCCGCTGGTCTCGCTGGCCTCGGGCGTGCCGCTGCGCACCGACATCCTCAAGGCGCGGCCGGTGGTGCAGCAGGGGCAAGCGGTGCGGCTGGTGTCCAATGGCCGCAACTTCTCGGTCTCGAGCGAAGCCAAGGCGCTCGGCAATGCCGCCGAGGGCCAGGTGGTGCAGGTGCGCACCAATAACGGCACCGTGGTCTCGGGCACCGCCCGCGCCGGCGGGGTGGTTGACGTATCGTTCTGACAGCGCGAAAAAATCCCATGCTGTGCTAAAGTTTCGTCCAGGCCTGCCGTTACCGGTTGCAGATGCCGGGGCTTGTTGCTTCGGTCAGACCAAGGATGATGCTGTGAAAATCAACGATACCCTCAAAGGCAACCAGGGCTTGCCCTCGGCCGGTACGCCGGCGGCGGGCACCAGGGGCGCGGACAAGGCAGTCGCTCCCCCGACCCAGGCGCCGACCGACACCGTGAGCCTGTCGTCGCAGGGCCAGGCGCTGGCCGGCGCGGTCGGCGGCGCGGGTGCGTTCGATACCAAGAAGGTGGAGCGGATCAAGTCGGCCATCGCCGACGGCCAGTTCAAGGTCAACTCCGAAAAAGTGGCCGACAGCCTGCTTGAAACCGTCCGCGACCTCCTGCATTCGCGCAAACGCTAAGAAAGACGCATGACCCCTGATTCGACCTTGGCCGCCGAGCGGCAGCTGCTGGCGTCGCTCACCGAGCTGCTGCGCGAGGAACAACGCCTGCTGGTGGCGGCCGATGCCGACGCCCTGTCGCAGGTCACGCCGCGCAAGAACCAGCTGGTGCAGCAACTGGCCGCGCAGGCGGTCGAACGCCACCGGCTGCTGTCGCAGGCGGGGTTCGAAGCGGCCGAAGCCGGCATGGAACCATGGCTGGCGGCGCATGGCACGGCCAGCGCGCGTGCCGAGTGGGAACAGCTGCTGGAAGCGGCGCGCGAGGCCAAGGAACTGAACCGCGTCAACGGCATGCTCATCAACAAACACATGGCGCACAACCAGCAGGTGCTGGCCGAACTGCGCCCCCAGGGCGCACACGCCGACAGCACCGTGTACGGCCCGGGCGGGCTGACGTTCGGCGGCGGGCCGTCCAAGCGCTTCGTGCTGGGCTGAGAACCACCTCCGCATCGTCCGAGGCCGCCGTGTGCGGCCTTTTTTGTTGTCCGGCGTAGGGTGGGCTCTCGAGCCCACGCGGTGATACGTTGCGCGTGCATTCGCGTGGGCTCGAGAGCCCACCCTACGTTCGGCAGCAACGGGGCACTCAATGCAGGCTTGAATGCTCTTTCCTGGTCAGCATCAGCGCCAGCTGCTCAGGCCACAGCGGCGGGCTGTAGTAGTAGCCCTGGATCTCGTCGCAGCCATTGGCCTTCAGGAAGGTGAGCTGGTCGATCGTTTCCACCCCTTCCGCCACCGCTTCCAGGTCCAGCCCGTGCGCCAGCGCGATCAGGGCGCGCACGATGGCCGCGTCGTTGGGGTCGGCCATCACGTCGGTGACGAACGAACGGTCGATCTTGAGCACGTCGATCGGGAAGCGCTTCAGGTAACTGAGCGACGAGTAGCCGGTGCCGAAGTCGTCGATCGACACCGCCACCCCCAGCTGCTTGAGCGAGTGCAGCACCATCTGCGCCGCGCGGATGTCGTGCATCACCGTGCTTTCGGTGATCTCGAGTTCGAGCCGGTATGGCGGCAGCCCGGCCTCGTCGAGCACCGCGCGCACCCGCCGCGCCAGCCCGTCCTGCTGGAACAGGCGCGCCGACAGGTTCACCGACACCCGCACCGGGGGCAGGCCCTCGGCCTGCCAGCGCGCCGCGCAGGCGCAGGCTTCGTTCAGCACCCACATGTCGATCTCCTCGATCAAGCCGGTCTCCTCGGCGATCGGGATGAAGCGCCCGGGCGCGACCAGGCCCAGCGCCGGGTGGCGCCAGCGCACCAGCGCCTCGACCCCGACGATCTCGTTGCTGGCCATCGACACGCGCGGCTGGTACTGCAGCGCCAGCTCACGACGTTCGAGCGCGTGGCGCAGGAAGGTCTCCATGCTCACCCGCTCGCGGATCGCACGTTCCATCTCCCAGGTGTGGAAGCGGTAGCGGCCCGGCCCGTCCTGGCGCGCGGCGCCCATCGCCACCTGCGCCTTGTGCAGCAGCGCCGCCGCGCCCGCCTCGTCCTCGGGCATCAGCGCGATGCCCACGCTGGCCGACAGGAACACCTGGTGGCCGCGCGGCGTGAACGGTTCGCGCATGCGCGCCAGCAGCGCCTCGGCCAGCGCGCCCGCCTCGTGGCGGCCGGACACGCCCTGCTGCACCACGATGAATTCGTTGCCGCCCTGGCGCGCCAGCGTGTCGCCCTCGCGCAGGCAGCCGCCGATGCGCTGCACGCACTCGCGCAGTACGGCGTCGCCGTGCGAGTAGCCGTAGTCGTCGTTGACCTTCTTGAAGCGGTCCAGGTCCAGCACCAGCACCGCCAGCATGCGCCCGGCCGCGCGCGCCGCGCCGATCGCCTCGTCCAGCATCTCGATGATGCGCGCGCGGTTGGGCAGGCCGGTCAGCGCGTCGTGCGACAGCTGGCGCAGCAGTTCCTTCTCCAGCCGGCGCCGCTCGGTCACGTCGCGCACGATCGCGATGTCGTGGCGCGCGTCGCCGCTGGCCAGGCTGGCGCGCCGCACCTCGGCCGGGAACGGCTCGCCCTGCACGCGGCGGCAGGTGACCTCCTCCAGCTCGTCCTGGCCGCCGGGCGGCACGAAGGCCTGCACCGGGATGCCGGGCGCGATGTGGCGCGGCAGCCCGAACAGCTGCTCGGCGCAGGTGTTGACCATCACGATGCGCCCGCGCGCATCGGACAGCACGATCGCGTCCGGCGCCGCCTCCATCAGGCTGCGGAACTTGTTCTCGCTCTCGAACAGCGAACGCTCCGAGCGCGCCAGCCGCTGGTACGGGCGCATCACGGTGGTGACGAACACGGCGCGGTACAGGCACAGGTAGGCCACCACCTTGTACACGTGGCCCACGAAGATCATCATGTCGTCCGGTTCGCGGTAGAGCGCAAAGCACACGCCCTGCACGGCGCTGGCGGCCGCGGCGGCGGTGGCGTACCACCAGCCGGCCGAATTGGTGCGGCGCGCGCGCCGCAGCAGCAGCAAGGCGGCGGCTGCCGCGATCAGCGTGGCCATGTTCTCGGCGCCGACCTTGAACGTGGTCAGTCCGCCGCCTTCGGTCCAGGTGGCGGGCAGCAGGTCCGGGTGCAGCACGGCGATCCACCCGGCCAGCGCGGTGATGGCCAGCGCGCCGGCCAGGCTGGCGCGGCGCGCCGCGCGGCTGGCCGGGGCCGGGGCCGCCACCAGCGCCAGCGCCAGCAGTGCGCAGCCGCCCAGGTTGCGCGCCGCCAGCCAGAACAGGATCCCCTGCCCCACGCTGCCCGGCGCGCCCAGGCCGGGCATGCCCTTGACCGACAACAGGTGGCCCAGGTCGAGCAGCCCGACGGCAAGGAAGGCCGGCGCCACCAGCACCATGCCGCGCCGGTGGATGTCGATGCCGTTCCAGCCGACCGCAAACACCAGCCACGCCACCAGCACGGCAAAGCACTCCATGACCGTGTGCAGCGGCAGGTACCATTGACGCAGCCATGGCGCCGGGGGGGCCACGCCCAGCTCGACCAGCACCGGCACCAGCGCCATCAACGCAATCAGCAACGCCACGCGCGCGCCGGTTCCCGGTGGCGCGATGCTGTCCATGTCATCCTGGTGCGACGTGTTCATTCACCCTCCGTCAACGCGCGGCGCCCCCCGAGCCACTCAGGCCGCCGCGGCTTCATGCGCCCCCCGGCGCAGCAGCGCCTCGAACTGGCTCGCCGTCATCGGCGCGCTGTGGTAATAGCCCTGCATCAGGTCGCAGCCCTGCTCGCGCAGCACCGCCACCTGGGCCTCGTTTTCGACGCCCTCGGCCACCACCAGCAGCTTGAGCGAATGGGCGAGCGCGATCACGGCCTTGACGATCTGCGCGTCGTCGCGGTCGGACGTGATGTCGCTGACGAACGAGCGGTCCACCTTCAGGCTGTGGATCGGGAAGCGCCGCAGGTTGGCCAGGCTGGAATAGCCGCTGCCGAAGTCGTCGATCGACAGCAGCACCCCCATGGCGGCCAGCTTGCGCATGGTGTCCAGCGTGCCCGGGGCGTCCTGCGCCAGCACGCTCTCGGCCACCTCCAGGCCCAGGCAGGGCAGCTCGCAGCCAGCCTCGCGCGCCAGCCGCGCCACCTGCGCCGCGAGATCCTGGTCGTGGAACTGGCGCGCCGACAGGTTCACCGACACCCGCAGGCGCGGCAGCCCGGCGGCGCGCCAGGCGGCCTGCTGGGCCAGTACGGTGGACAGCACCCATTCGCCGATCGGCACGATCAGGCCGGTCTCTTCGGCCAGCGCCAGGAAGTCGTGCGGCAGCAGCGTGCCGGTGTCGCGCTTCCAGCGCAGCAGCGCCTCCACGCCGGCGATCGCGCCGCCATCGACCGCCACCAGCGGCTGGTACAGCACTTCGAATTCATTGCGCTGCAAGGCCCGCTGCAGCGCGCCTTCCATGCGCAGCGCCTCCAGCGACTGCGCGTCGAGCGAGGGATTGTAGAAGCGGAAGTGGTTACCGCCGAGCGCCTTGGCGCGGTACATCGCACTGTCGGCGCTCTTGAGCAGGGCCTGGCTGTCCTGGCCGTCGCGCGGGTACATCGCGATGCCCATGCTCCCGGTCGGGAACACCTCCTGCCCGGCCAGGGTCAGCGGCTGGAACAGGCTGGCCAGGAGCTTGGTGGCGACCTTGGCCGCGTCGTCCTCGCCGCCCAGGTCGGCCAGCACCACGACGAACTCGTCGCCGCCCTGGCGCGCCACGGTGTCGCTCTCGCGCAGGCTGCCCGACAGGCGCTGTGCGATCTCCACGATCAGCTGGTCGCCGGCGTCATGCCCCAGGCTGTCGTTGATCAGCTTGAAGCGGTCCAGGTCGACGAACACCACGCCCACCTGGCGCTGCGAGCGCTGCGCGTGCGCGATCGCCTGCGCCAGCCGGTCCTGCAGCAAGACCCGGTTGGGCAGGCCGGTGAGCGCATCGTGGTTGGCCATGCGCAGCAGCGCCTCCTCGGCCTGCTTGCGGCGCGAGATGTCCTCGACCACCGCGATGAAGCGCTGGGTGCCGGCCGCGTCGCGCATGACCGACATGCTCGAGGCCACCCACAGCGCGCGTCCGTCGCGCCGCACGAAGCGCTTTTCGCGCGTGTATTCGCCGATCCGGCCCTCGGCCAGGCGCGTCATCAGTGCCGCGTCCTCGCCGGCGTCCTCGGGATGGGTGATCGCGATCCAGTTCTGCTGCAGCAGTTCGGCTTCGCCGTAGCCGAGGATGTCGCGCAGTTTGCGGTTCACCCGCATCAGGCGGCCGTCGCGCGCGATGTGCGCCATGCCCACCGCGGCCTGCGTGAACGTGAGGCGGAAGTATTCCTCGCTTTCCTGCAGGCGCAGGCGGGCGCGCC
Organism: Massilia agilis; assembly: GCF_024756255.1. Lineage (GTDB taxonomy): Bacteria > Pseudomonadota > Gammaproteobacteria > Burkholderiales > Burkholderiaceae_D > Telluria > Telluria agilis. The sequence goes on from NZ_JANUHB010000001.1 coordinate 1,251,124, forward strand.
GGCGGAACGTGATGTCCTGCCCGATCAGGAGCAGCAGCGCGGCGCCGCCCTCCTCGGTGCGGCGGATATTGAATTCCAGGTAGCGCACGCCGTCGGCGCCGCCGTCGATGGTGCACAGCACGTGGTCGAGCGGCGTGCCGTGTTCGAGCACCGCGAGCGCGCGCTGCTCCAGGTCGGAGCATCCGAGCAGGCTGGCGAGCGGCGGCTGCCCCTCGAGGGCGTCGTCCGGCACCCCGAGCATGTCGGCCATCGTGCGGTTGATCGAGAGCACGCGCAGGTCTCGTCCCAGCACCACCAGCCCGGCCGGCATGCCGTCGATAACCTGCTCGAGGTAGGCGCGCTTTTCCAGGATGCTGCGCTGGGAGGCATGGAAGTAGGTGTCCAGCGCCAGCCCCATGTCGAAGCACACGACCTTGAGCACCGCGTTGCAGGCGGCCAGCAGGTATTGCGGGTCGTCGCCGAGCTGGCGGCCCAGGATCTGCACCAGCTCGCCCAGGTACTTGCGATAGGCGCCGATGTACCACTTGGGCTCGAGGCCGATGCGCTGGTGCGTCAGCCCCACGCGCAGGCGCTCGGCCACGTAGTCCGGGCCGTAGTCGCCACTGCACAAGCTGGCGAAATAGGCGCCCATCGCATGCTGCAGGCGCAGCTGCGCGTCCTGGGTGGGCACCAGCGCGCGCATCGAGGAGAACGACAGCACGTGCTCGTAGAAGGTGTCGGCAAAGCTTTCGCGGTCGTGCGCGATCCTCTCCTGCACGTCGCGCAGGAGCTCGCAGTCGTGCGCGGTCAGCTCGAGAAAGTCCTTGCGCCTGGCGATTTCCTCGTCAGTCAGGCCGATCTCGCGCGCCACCTGCAGTACCGCTTCGCGCAGGTCCTTCATGCGCGCTCCGGCGCGCGGCCGCCTGCATGCCGCCCTTGTTTTCGCATTCGTTTGCCCTGCTTACAGTTTCACCAGCGTCCGATGGTGAGTGATTTGCAGGGCTCGAACAATCGGGGAAATTGGAAAGCGGTGTAAGGATAACCGCAGGCAGGCGTAGGGATTTCCCTACAGCACCTCCGGTAGGGTGGGCAGGTTTCCTGCCCACGCGTTCAAGGACTGCCAACCTGGCCTGAACGCGTGGGCGGGAGACCCGCCCACCCTACCCTTTTCTTTTTAGTGCGGGATCAGCTGGTGCTCGAGCGCGTAGCGGGTCAGCTCGGCGATGCTCGACATCTGCATCTTTTGCAGCAGGCGCAGCTTGTGCGTGCTGATGGTCTTGGCCGACAGCGACAGCCGGGCGGCGATGTTGTTGACCGAGTCGCCCGACACCAGCAGCTGGAAGATCTGGAACTCGCGGTCGGACAGGCGCTCGTGCGGCGGCTTGTCCTCGCCCAGCCCGTGGTCGAACACCATCGTGTCCACCAGCGCCGGGTCGATGTAGCGGCCGCCGCGCGCGACCTTGCGGATCGCGGCGATCAGGGTCTCGGGGTCGCTGTCCTTGGTCAGGTAGCCGGCCGCGCCGGCCTTGATCGCGCGCGAGACCAGCTGCGCCTCGTTGTGCATCGACAGCACCAGCACGCGCGGCGCGTCCTCGCGCGCGGCGATGCGGCGGATCAGCTCCACGCCGGACAGGTTGGGCATCGACAGGTCGAGCAGCAGCAGGTCGCAGCCGCCGGGCAGCAAGCCCAGCACCTGCTGGCCGTTCGAGGCCTCGCCCACGACCTGCAGGTCGGTGGTCATGCCCATCAGCTGCTTCAGTCCGTGCCGCACGATGCTGTGATCATCGGCGAGAATGATTCGGATCGTTTCACCCATCGCATCTCTCTTCGTTTAAGAGCGCCGGCGCGCCCAGGTTGTTACGCGGCAGGCGGACCTCGATGCTGGTGCCCACGCCCTGCGCGCTGTTGATCTCCACGGTCCCGCCCAGCATCAGGACGCGCTCGCGCATGCCCATCAGGCCGAACTTGCCGCGCTGCGGCGCCGCTTCGGCGGCGAAGCCCTGTCCATTGTCGCGCACCGCCAGCGCAATGCTGTCGTCGCTCGCTTCCAGGTGCACTTCCACGTAGCTCGCGCCAGCGTGCTTGAGCACGTTGGTGAGCGACTCCTGCACGATCCGGAACAAGGCCGTCGCCTGGCCGTCGTCGAGCTCGACGTCCGCCTCGTCGGCGTGCAGCACGCATTCGATCCCGGAGCGGCGCGCGAACTCGTCCACCTGCCATTCGAGCGCCGCGTTCAGGCCCAGGTCGAGCGCGGCCGGGCGCAGCGCCGAGGTGACGTTGCGCACGATGCCGATGGTGCGGTCCACCGCCTCCTTCATCGCCGCAAAGCGCGCCAGCAGCGCCTCGCTGTGTGGGCCGTCGGCCATGCGCAGCAGCGCCACGTCCATGCGCAGCGCGGTCAGCGCCTGCCCCAGTTCGTCATGGACCTCGCGCGCGACCTTCTTGCGCTCCTCCTCGCGCACCAGCTCGCGGTGCGCGGACAGCTCGCGCAGCAGCTGGCGCGATTCGGTCAGCTGCTGCTCGTTGCGCTTGCTGTCGGTGATGTTGAGCATCAGCCCCTCCCACACCGTGGCCGCGCCCGCCATGCGCGGGGTGGCGCGGCAGTTGACCCAGATTCTCCGACCGTCGCCGGTGTGGGCGCGCCCCTCCCAGTTGAGCATGTTCAGGCTGCGCGCCGAGCGCGCAAGGCTGGCGTAGAAGCCGGGCCGCTCGGCATCGGTAAAGTGGCCGGTGAGGCGGCGCGGGTCGGCCAGCACCGCGCCCGGCGTCTCGCCGAACAGCTGGGCCACGCCCTCGCTGACGTAGGTGAAGGTCAGCTCGCCCCCGCTCCAGACGCACTGGAACACCGCGCCGGGCGTGTTGGCCGCGATGCCGGCCAGGCGCTGCTCGCTCTCGCGCAGCACCGCCTCGCCGCTGCGGATCGCGGAAATGTCGCGCGCGGTGGCCAGCACCGCCGCCACCACCCCGCCCTGGCGGAATTCGGGCACCACCTGCACCTGGTAGTGGCACAGCGCGCCGCCGCCGTCGACCGCCACCTCGAACGTATCGGGCCGGCCGCCACCGAGCACCCGGCGCGCCGCCGCCACCCACGGCACCGAGGCACGCTTGTCGCCGTCGCCCAGCACCCGCCCGAGGCCGATCACCGGATGCAGGCCCGGGGCGGCGGCCAGCGCCGGATTGACGTACACGCAGCGCAGCTCGCGGTCGAAGCGGATCACCACGTCCGGCGAGTTCTCGACCAGCGCGCGGTATTCTTCCTCGCGCTTCCTGAGCTGCTCGTCGGCCCAGGTTTTTTCGGTGATGTCCTGGATCGTGCCGCGCAGGCGCAGCGCCTTGCCGGCCGCGTCGAATTCGACCTCGGCGCGCGAATGGATCACGCGCACCTGGCCGCTGGCCGGCATCGCCCGGAACGTCACGTCGTAGCTGCGCAGGCGCGCGATGGCGTCGCGCTCGGCCTGCACCTTGGCGCTGCGGTCGTCCGGGTGCAGCAGCGCCAGCGTGGCCTCGCGGTCCGGCGGCTCGCCGCCGGGAGCCAGGCCGAAGATGCGGAAGGTCTCGTCCGACCACCACGAACGGCCAGTGACCAGGTCACGCTCCCAGCTGCCGATGCGCGCCATCTGCTGCGCGTGGGCCAGGCTCGCTTCGCGCTGGCGCAGCGCCTGCTCCATGCGCACGCGCTCGCCCACGTCCTGCACGATGGCGATGTGGCGCCGCCTTTCGCCCAGCCTGAATTCGTTGGACAGCACTTCGAGCGCCAGCTCGCCGCCATCGCGCCGGTAGCCGGTAAGCTGCTGTACCCGGCCCTCGCTCCGGGCTGCGGGGAGCGCCCTGGCGCCCAGCAGCCGGCCGATCGACACGCCGGCCAGTTCGTCGGCCGCGTAGCCGAACATGCGGCAGGCGGCGCGGTTGGCCGACAACACGCGCCCGGCCGCATCGAAGGTGAGCACGCCGGCCGGCACGTTATCGAGGATCGCATCGAGCCGCGCGCGGGTGCGCACCAGGCCGCGCACCAGCGGCTGGGTGCGCCACTGCAGCAGCGACGCGCCGCCCAGTATCAAGAAGGCCATGCCGGCCAGCGCCGCCAACAACTGGCGCCGCAGCGGGCGGAAGAATTCCTCGGTATCGACCTTTTGCACCAGCCCCAGCCCCAACGGGATGGTGCCGTAAGCGGCCAGTACCTCGGCGCCGCGGTAGTCATGCCGGATGCCGACGCCGGTCTGGCCCTCGAGCGCAAGCTGGATCGGCAGGCGCGCGTCGCCGCGCACCAGCGGCAGCGTCACCGTGTCCGGCTGCAGGCGCGACGGAAAGCAGGCGATCCGCCCGTCGCGCATGGCGCACACCCGCATCTCGCCGCTGGTGGCACTCCCGTTCATGCCGGCAAAGCGTGCATTGAAGGCGGCCAGCTCCAGGTCGAGCCGCAGCAGGCGGTCCTGCCCCTGCGGCACCTCGAACAGCAGGCGCCAGCCGTCGCTCCAGTACAGGCGCGGCGCTTGCGGCAGCGGCAGCGTGACGCTGAACTGGTCACGGTAATGGCTGCTGCCGGCCCGCGCCAGCGGCGAGCCGTCGCGCGCGATCAGCGCCAGGCCGGCGCGCCCGCCCAGGCGGCGCAGCTCCTGTTCCAGTGCGCCGGCCAAGGCCTGGTTGGCCACGGGCAGGCGCAGGGACTGGAGCGCGCCGCTGCCCTGGGTCGCGGCCGCCTCGAGCGAGAACTGGAACAGCGACGCGTTCGAACGGAACGATGTCAGCCACGCTTCCTGGAAGTTGTTCATCGCCGAGCGCCCGACGATGCCCACGCCGACCATGCTGGCCACCACCGACAGTAGCGCGAACAACGCGAAACTGGTGAAGAAGATGCGCCGGTCCTCGCGCCCCTTGAGCGCGGCCAGCCAGCCAGGCCGGGGCGCGGCCAGGCACAGGCCGCAGCCGACCGCCGCCATGCCCAGCGCGGTAGGCACAGGCACCTGCAAGCCCCCGCGGCCGCCGGCCAGCAGCACGTTCCCGAGCAGGTTGGACAGCAGCGACGGCAGCGCGGTCGCTGCCACCACCGCGCCGCACAGCTGCGCCAGCAGCACGGCCTGGCCGCGCAGGTTCGGCAACAGCAGCAGTGCCGTCCCCGCCAGGCCGAGCGCGAAGGCCGCGCCCGAACGCATGCGCCCGGGCCACAGGCCGGGGGACAAGTCGCGCGGGTCGGCATTGGCCAGCAACTGGGCCGGCAGGCTGTCGGCGTAGAGGCCGTGCAGCGGCTGCAGTAGCGTCACCAGTGCCAGCGCCAGCGTGAGCCCGCCTGCGATGCGCACCGCCGCGCGCCGGCTTCGGCTGCGCCCATCGAGCAGCAGCGCCGCGCCGCACAGCGCAAAGCCGGCGGCGGTGCCGATGCCGACGTCGGCGAACGCGCGCGCGTTGGCGGCAGCCCAATCGGCGGCGAACGCGGCCAGCGCCAGCACCAGCGCGCCCAGCGCCAGCGCGACGGCGCCGCACAGCCGGCGCCAGTGGGCAACGGGATGGGAAGCCAGGCCAGCCGGGGGGCGATCAGGTGTCACGACGGAAATGAAAATTTGACATGTCAGATTTCATTTTAGCAAGTTCCTGCATCGATGGACACTGCAAGCTAGGGGTGCCGCCCTGCACGGCGGCTAACGTGTCGGCACTTCGGTCGGCGGCTCGGGCAGCGCCGAGATGATGGTCACCGCCACGCGGCGGTTGCGCGCGCGTCCGAGCGGGTCCTCGTTCGCGGCCACCGGCTCGGTCGCGGCATGCCCCACCGCGGTCAGGCGCTCCGGCGCCACGCCGCTGTCGATGAACAGCCGCACCACGCTGCTGGCGCGCATGGCCGACAGCTCCCAGTTGGACGGGAACTGCGCATTGGCGATCGGGATGTTGTCGGTGTGCCCCTCGACCTGGATCGCGTGGGTGTCGTCCTTGAGCAGCCCAGCCACCGCGCGCAGGGCCTCGACCGAATCGCCATTGAGCCTGGCGTCGCCGCTGTCGAACAGGACGCTCGCGTTGATCTCGACCGACACGCCGCGCCCGCTTTGGGTCACGCGCACCTTGCCGGTCTTGACCAGCGGCGCCAGCGTGTTCGACAGCTGGCGCGCCAGCGCGGCCAGGCGCTCCTTCTCGCGCCGCGTCGCCTCGGCACGGCGGCGCGCCACCATCGAGGCCAGCGGCAGCGGCGGCTCGACCTCGGTGCGCTCGGCCTTGGCCGCTTGCGCATCGCGCCCGCCGAACGCGTCGCCCAGCGAGGCCGACAGCACCCGGTACTTGCCGTCGTTGACCACCGAGACCGCGTACATCACCACGAAAAACGCGAACAGCAGCGTGATGAAGTCGGCGTACGAGACCAGCCAGCGGTCCTGGTGCTCCTCCGGCTCCTCGTACTTTTTGCGCGCCATGGCCGGCTTCCTAGCTGCGCGCCAGCAGGCTGGCGATGCGCTCGTCGATCACGCGCGTGTGGTCGCCGCTGGCCAGGTCGTGGAACACGTCGATCAGGATCTCGTACTGCGCCACGCGCGCCGCCACGATCGCCTTGAGCTTGTTGCCCACCGGGTGGCAGAACAGGTTGGCCAGCCCCACCCCGTACACGGTCGAGACGAAGGCCACCGCGATGCCGGCGCCAAGGCGCGACGGGTCGGTCAGGTTTTCCATCACGTGGATCAGGCCCAGCACCGCGCCGATGATGCCGATGGTGGGCGCATAGCCGGCAGCCGACTCCCAGATGCGCGCGGCCTGGCGTTGGCGCGTCTCGAACGCCGACAGCTCGGTCTCGAGCAGGCTGCGCAGCTTGTCCGGGGCGATGCCGTCCACCACCAGCCGCAGGCCCTTCTCGATGAACTTGTCGCGCGTGCCCTCCATGAAGCGCTCGAGCGCCAGCAGGCCGTCGCGGCGCGCCACCTGGCTCCACTGCTCGATCTCGCGCGCGAGGTGTTCGCGCTGGCTGGGCGGCGTGCGGAACACCCAGCCCAGCATCGACAGGCCGCGCCAGAAGGTGCGCGCCTCGGTCTGCAGCAGCACGGCGCCGGCGGTGCCGACCACCACGATCGCGAACGCGGCCGGCTGCACCAGCGAGGCAAACTTGCCGCCGTCGAGGGCATGGCCGACGAAGATGCCGGCCAGCGCCAGCAACAGGCCGGCTACGCTGGACCAGTCCACAATTGCTCCCGCAGCGCCGCGCGCAACCGTGCCACCGCCTGGGTGTGCAGCTGCGACACGCGCGATTCAGACACACCCATCACCGCGCCGATCTCCTTCAAGTTCAGTTCTTCCTCGTAGTACAGGCCCATCAAAATCTTCTCGCGCGGCGGCAGCGCCTCGATCGCGTCGATCACGGCCTGGCGGAAGTCGGTTTCCAGTAGCGCGCGCAGCGGGTCGCTGTCGTCCACCGCATAGCGGTCGAGGAAGCTGTCGTTGCCGTCCTCGTCGTGGAAGTCTTCGTAGTAGATCAGCTGGTGGCCGCTGCCGTCCGACAGCAGGTCCTGGTATTCGGCCAGCGACATCTTGAGCGACTTGGCCACCTCGGACTCGGACGGCGCGCGGCCCAGCTTTTGCTGCAGTGTGTTCATCGCCGTCTCGACCTTGCGCATGTTCTGGCGCGTCGAGCGCGGCATCCAGTCGCTGTTGCGCAGCTCGTCGAGCATGGCGCCGCGGATGCGCAGCACCGCGTAGGTCTCGAACTGGGCGCCGTGAGTCTCCTCGTAGCGGTTGATCGCGTCGAGCAGCCCCATCATGCCGGCCTGGACCAGGTCGTCCACTTCCACGGAAGGGGGCAGCTTGGCCTTCATATGGTGGGCCAGGCGCTTCACCAGCTGCATGTGCTGCTCCAGCAGGTGATCCCTGTCGGCTTTCCCTTTGACCGTGTACATGCGTTCTTATGCTTTTATGTTCTCAGGAGCCAAAATGTGCGCCGCCTCCCTGCCACTGTTCCTGCGCCATCGCGGCCAGCGCAAAGCGCCCGGCCAGCTGGCGGAACGCCACCGACGCGCCGGCCAGCGGGAACGCATCGACCACCGCGCGCCCCAGCCGCGCCGCGCGCTGCAGGTATTCGTCCGCCGGCACCGATCCCATCGAGGTCAGGGTGACCGCCAGGTAGCGGGTGGCCGCGGATGCCATATTAGCGTAAACGATTTTCGCCTCGGCCTCGCTGGCGCCGGTGACCAGGATGCCGATCGGGCACCGGCCCAGCGCCTGCACCAGGCGCTTGATCAGGCCATAGGCATTGGTGATCGAGGCGGCGCTGGTGGACACCTGCACCACGATCTCGGAACTGGCCAGTGCCGGCAGCGCAAAGCCGGCGTCGCCGAACTGGCCGTCCACCAGGATCACGCCGGACTGCTGCGCCAGCACGTCGAATGCCTTGGCCAGGCGCCGCGCCTCGTCCTCGTCGCGGCCCGGGGCTGCGGGCACCCAGGCCGGGCTGCGGCCGCGGCCCTTGGGCTCGCGCGCCAGGCTGGCCAGCGCAAAGCCTTGCGGCACCTGCTGGATGATCTCGTTGAGCGCGCACTGCTGGCGCGCCACCTGCAACAGCGTCGGGCCGACCACGCCCAGGCGCTGCGCCACGCCGTACTCGCTCTGGCTGGCATCGACCAGCAGCACGTCGTTGCCGGCCTGCGCCAGCGACGCGCCCAGGTTGACCAGCATCGCGCCCTTGTCGTCTTCAGGCGTGGCGGAAAGGAAGGTGACGACGCGCGGGCGCGGGCCCGCCAGCATCCGGCGCAGGCCTTCGGCCTGGTCGAAGTCGAAACTAGCCAAGCGACACCTCGCGCAGGGTGCGGTCGCTATGCACGCTGCCGGTCTGCGACATCACCGCCGGCAGGTCGGCCTCCTGCAATTGCTCGCGCTTGCCGCGGAATGCGCGATCCACTAGCAGCGCGCGGTCGGCCAGGTGCAGGTCTTCCGGCACGCGCTGGCCGTTGGAGATGTAGCACAGGTTCAGCTTCTGGCGCACCAGCACGTCGAGCAGGCTGCCGATCGATGCCGCTTCGTCGAGCTTGGTCATGATCACGCCGTGCAGGCCGCTGCCCTGGTAGGCGCGCACCACCTCGCCCAGGGTCTCGTGGGTCGAGGTCGAATTCAGGCACAGCAGGCGCTTCACTTCGGCGCCGGCGTCGGTCAGCATGGCCACCTGCGCGGCCACCATCTGGTCGCGCTGCGACATGCCGATGGTATCGATCAATACCGTATGCTTGTTTTTCAGTTCCTTCAGGGCGATGCGCAGGTCGGCTTCGTCCTTGACCGCATGGACCATCACGCCGAGGATCTTGCCGTAGATGCGCAGCTGCTCGTGCGCGCCGATACGATAGGCGTCGGTGGTGATCAGGGCCAGCTTCTCGGGGCCGTGGCGCATCACGCAGCGCGCGGCCAGCTTGGCGGTGGTGGTGGTCTTGCCCACGCCGGTCGGGCCGACCAGCGCGAACACGCCGCCCTGGCCGAGGATGGCGTCTTCGTTCGACATGACCGACAGGTTGCGGCCGATGACGTTCTTCACCCAGCGCATCGATTCGGCCGCGTCCTTGTGCTGCGGCAGCTTGTCGATCAGGTAGCGCGACAGCGTGGCCGAAAAGCCGGCGGCCAGCATCTCGCGCAGCACGGTGGCCTTGTGCGGCGCGCGCTGCTGGCTGGCGCCCCAGGTCAGCTCGGCCAACTGCGACTCCATCAGGCCGCGCATCGCGCGCATCTCGTTCATCATGCCGGACATCTCGGCGGTGGCGGCCTCGGTGACCTTTTCGATCGCGGACGAGACCATCGAGGTCACGGCGGCCATGTCGATGGCCGGCTTGGGCTCCGGCTGCGGTTCGGCGCGCACGCGGCGCGGCATGAACGGCTGCGGCTCGGACAGCTGCAGCTGCGGGGCCGGCGCGGCCATTTCGGATTCGGCGACGGGCGAGGCGATCGAGGCGACGTCGTCGCTGGCCAGCGCCAGGATCTCGACTTCGCCGTTGACCGCACGGTTGGACAGGATGACCGCGTCGGGACCGAGCGCTTCGCGGACCTTGCGCAAGGCATCGCGGGAGGTGGGCGCTACAAATTTCTTCACGTTCATCAATGATCTCCGTCCCTGGGGACTGCTGCTTTCATTCGTCAATTCTGGCTACGGCAAGGGCGCACGCGCCCCTTCTAGTTCAGGATTATTGACGACGGCGCCCGGAAACCATCGTGGGAAAAGGATGGGAAATAGGTGTTTATTTCCGGAAATCAAACATTTGCAGCGTTTTCTTACGGAAACATGTGAAGCTGATAAGCGCGAGCCGCAAAAACCGGATTTTGCGCCAACTGGGCTGTATTTTGGCCGATCAGACGACATCGGTTCGTAGGGTGGGCACATTGTACCCACGCTGCGGTACGCGGCCGGAGCGGGCCGTCGGCCAAGCGGTATGCCTGTTCTAGCGCCGCTTGAACGCGTGGGCACAATGTGCCCACCCTACGAATCAACGCGAATGTAGCCAGTTCAGAACGTAATCACGCACGCCGTCGGCCACGGACAGGAACGGCGCCTCGTAGCCGGCCGCGCGCATCTTGCCCATGTCGGCCTGGGTGAACGACTGGTACTTGCCGATCAGCGCTTCGGGAAAGGTGACGTACTCGATGATGCCGGCCTTGACCAGCTCCCCGGTCGGCATCGGTTCCTTGCCTTCCAGCTCGCGCATCGTGTTCACCACTGCGGTGGCGACATCGTTGAACGGTTGCGCCCTGCCCGTGCCCAGGTTGAAGATGCCCGAGATGTCAGGATGGTCGAAGAACCACAGGTTCACCTTCGCCACGTCCTTGACCGACACGAAGTCGCGCATCTGGCCGCCGTCCGGGTAGCCGTCGCGGCCCTCGAACAGCCTGACCTTGCCGCTTTCGCGGTACTGGTTGAAGTGGTGGAAGGCCACCGACGCCATGCGGCCCTTGTGCCCCTCGCGCGGGCCGTACACGTTGAAGTAGCGAAAGCCCACCACCTGCACGGTCTGGTCCCCTGCCCTTTGGCGCACCACCTGGTCGAACAGGAACTTGGAGTAGCCGTACACGTTCAGCGGATCCTCGTGCGCGCGCTCTTCCTTGAACACAGTGCCGCCGCCATACACGGCGGCGCTGGAGGCATACAGGAACTGGGCGCCCTGCTCCTTGGCGAATGCGAGCAGGTCGAGCGAGTACTGATAATTGTTCTCCATCATGTACTTGCCGTTGTGCTCCATCGTGTCCGAGCACGCGCCTTCGTGGAAGATGGCCTTGATGCGGCGGTCGTAGGCGTGGGCGCGGATGCGCGCCAGGAATTCGTGCTTGTCCACGTAGTCGCTGATCTCGCAATCGACCAGGTTGCGGAACTTGTCGCCGCGCGTGAGGTTGTCCACGGCGATGATGTTGGTGATGCCGCGCTCGTTGAGCGCCTTGACGATGTTCGAGCCGATCAGGCCGGCGGCTCCGGTTACGACGATGTACATGCGTGCCTCGGGTAGTGGTGCGGCAGCCGGGTCGAGGCTGCCTTGTGAAGCGTGCATTTTCCCACATGTGGCGAAGTTTCGGGCCGGGTGTCATCGCCCGTACGGTGGGCTCTCGCGCCCACGCCGCTGCACTCGCCGCGTGAAAAACGCGTGGGCACAAGTGGCCACCCTACACGAAACGCTGCGGCGCCCGTAGGGTGGGCAGGTCTCCTGCCCACGCGTTCGGCCGCCACATGCTTACATCGGCGCGCCAACCAGGCTGGTCACGCGAATGGTCTTGCTCTCCGGGATTTCGGAATGCGACAGCACCTTCAGCTGCGGCAGCGCGCGCCGCAGGAAGCGCGACAGCAGCGTGCGCAGCGGCCCCGGCACCAGCAGCACCGGCGTGAGTCCCATCGCCTCCTGCTGCGCGGCGGCGTTGGCGGCCTGCTGGGCGATGGTGTCGGCCAGGCCCGGCTCGATGCCGACGCCGTCGTTGCCGGTGCCCAGCGCCTGCATCAGCAGCCGCTCCAGGCGGTTGTCCAGGGTCATGACGGACAGCTCGTTCGTCCCCGGGAACAGCTGCTGCACGATGGCGCGGCCCAGCGCCACGCGCACCAGCGAGGTCAGCTCGGTCGGATCCTGCGTGACCGGCGCGTGCTCGGAAACCGTCTCGATGATGGTGCGCATGTCGCGGATGTGCACCCCTTCGGCCAGCAGGTTCTGCAGCACCTTCTGCAGCGTGGACAGCGCCACCACCTTCGGCACCAGGTCTTCCACCAGCTTGGGTACGTCCTTGGCCATGTGGTCAATGAGCGCCTGCACTTCCATGCGCCCCAGCAGCTCGGAAGCGTGGGAATTGATGATGTGGTTCAGGTGGGTCGCGATCACGGTGCCGGCGTCCACCACCGTGTAGCCCATGCCCTGCGCCTGGTCGCGCAGGCCGGCGTCGATCCAGGTGGCCGGCAGGCCGAAGGCGGGGTCGGTGGTCGGGGTGCCGGGCAGCACGCCGCTGGCCATGCCGGGGTTGATCGCCAGCAGCTGGCCGTTGATCGCCTCGCCGCTGCCCACCTCCACGCCCTTGAGCGTGATGCGGTAGGCCACCGGCTTCAGCTCCAGGTTGTCGCGGATGTGCACCGGCGGGGCGAGGAAGCCCACTTCCTGCGCGAACTTCTTGCGGATGCCCTTGATGCGCTTGAGCAGCTCGCCGCTTTGGGTGCGGTCCACCAGCGGGATCAGGCGGTAGCCCACCTCCAGGCCGAGCGTGTCCACCTGCAGCACGTCCTGCCAGCTCGCCTCCTCGTTTTCGGCCGGCGCTGCGGCGGCGGCCTGGGTGGCCGCTGCCGCGGCAGCCGCCGCCTCCTGTTCGGCCTTCAGCTTGGGCCCCCGCTTCTCCAACAGGTAAGCGGCGCCGCCCAGCAGGCTGCCCAGCAACAGGAACACCAGGTTCGGCATGCCCGGGATCAGGCCCATGCCGCCCAGGATGCCGCCGGTGATGTACAGCACCTCGGGCTTGGCGAACAGCTGCGTGACCAGCTGCTTGCCGATATCCTCGTCGCTGGCCACGCGCGACACCACCATACCGGCCGCGACCGAGATGATCAGGGACGGGATCTGCGCGACCAGGCCGTCGCCGATCGCCAGCAGGGTGTAGTTCTTGATCGCGTCGCCGAACGCCATGTCGTGCTGGACCATGCCGACGATCAGGCCGCCGATCACGTTGATCAGGGTGACCATGATGCCGGCCACGGCGTCGCCGCGCACGTATTTCGATGCACCGTCCATCGCGCCGTAGAACTCGGCTTCCTGCGCCACTTCCGAGCGGCGCCGGCGCGCTTCCTGTTCGCCGATCAGGCCCGCGTTCAGGTCGGCGTCGATCGCCATCTGCTTGCCCGGCATCGCATCCAGGGCGAAGCGCGCCCCCACCTCGGCGATACGGCCCGCGCCCTTGGTCACGACGGTGAAGTTGATGATGGTGAGGATCACGAACACCACGATACCGACGGTGTAGTTGCCGCCGATGAGGAAGTGGCCGAACGCCTCGATCACCTTGCCGGCAGCCGCGCCGCCGGTGTGGCCCTGGGTGAGCACCACGCGCGTGGACGCGACGTTCAGCGACAGGCGCAGCATGGTGGACACCAGCAGGATCGCCGGGAACGCCATGAAGTCGAGCGGCTTGACGGTGTACAGGCTGGTGAGCAGCACGATCACCGACAGCGCGATGTTAAAGCTGAAGAACACATCGAGCATGAAGGCCGGCAGCGGCAAAATCATCATCGCCAGCAGCAGGATGATGAGGATCGGCGCGGCCAGCGCGCTGTTGCCGCGGTTGGCCAGGCCCTTCAGCCAGGGTGGCAGTTTCATTGGTCAGCTCCGTTTGGTGCGCCGGGCTGCTGCGCCGCCGGGTCGAGCGGGTCCATTTCGGGCGGCACCGCCAGTTTGGTCGGGCGGTCCGGATGGCGGCCGCCATGCGCGCTGTAGGTGCGCAGCTGGAACACGTAGGCCAGCACCTCGGCCACCGCCGAGTACAGCGCCTCGGGAATCTCCTCTTCCAGCTCGACGTGCTTGTACAGCGCACGCGCCAGCGGCGGCGCTTCCAGCAGCGCCACCTTGTTTTCCTGCGCGATCTCGCGGATTTTGGCCGCCACCTCGTCCACGCCCTTGGCCACCACGCGCGGCGCGCCACGCTGGCCTTCGGCGTACTTCAGGGCGACCGCGTAATGGGTCGGGTTGGTGACCACCACGTCGGCCGTCGGCACGTTCGACATCATGCGGCGCTTGGCCATCTCGCGCTGCAGCTGGCGGATCTTGCCCTTGATCTGCGGGTTACCTTCGGATTCCTTCGATTCCTGGATCACTTCCTGGCGCGTCATCTTGAGCTTGTTGGCGTAGTGCCAGACCTGGTACGGCCCGTCGAGCGCCGCGATCAGGCCGAGCGCGCCCACCATGAACAGGAAAGCCACGCCGACCAGGTGCACCAGGTGCGTGCTGCCCGAGTGCAGGGGCTCCAGGGCAAGGCCCATCACGGCCTCCTTCTGGCTCATCACCACCACCCACGCCACGCAGGCCACCACCACGGTCTTGGCAAGTGCCTTGAGCAGCTCGACCAGCGCATTGGTCGAAAACATGTTGCCCAACCCGCGCATGGGGTTGAGCTTGCCGAAGTTCGGCATGAAAGCCTTGGCGGTGAACAGCCAGCCGCCGATCAAGAGCGGCGAAGCCAGCGCCACCACCATGATCGCCACCGCCAGCGGCAGGCAGGCCAGCATCACGGTGCCGATGTCGGTGAACACGCGGTGCAGCAGCACGTCGGGGTTGTACACCTGCTCGCGGTCGAGCGACAGGCCGGACTGCAGCACCGCGGCGAGCTGGCGCGCAAGGCTGCCGCCGGTCAGCCAAAGACCGGCGCCGGCCGTCATCAAGACTCCAAAGGTTGCCAGTTCCCGCGATCGGGGCACGTCGCCTTCTTCGCGCGCCTGCTCCAATCGCCTGGCTGACGCGGGTTCTGTCCGTTCCGCGTCGCTGTCTTCTGCCATTCGGTGCTCCTGTTCGCGGTGCCTGGTGCGCCACGCGTCCAGACACTGCTCGAAGATGGCATTATCCCCGAGGTTTCCCCCTGTCTATTCCTGAAATAGCCCGACAAAGGCCGCGCTTTTCCCCCTCAGGCGGGGGTGATTGTGTCCGAGTCGCTACCTTTTTACTGCTTGTTGTTGAATTTTATGAATTTGTGCAACTGTTCGTTGCTATAATCGAATTGCCCTGCAGTATTAACCAGGTAACTCATTCAGAATGAATTAAAGGGATCCCCGATGAAAAAACTGATCGTCATGACCGCTCTGCTGAGCATGGTCTCGGTGCAAGCTCTGGCACAAGCTCAGGCTGGTGTTGCCGCCGGCCAGGCTGGCGCTCCCGCCGGCCTGTCTGGTGCTGCCGCCGGCCAGACTGGTGCCGCAGTCGGTACCGCTGGTGGCGGTGCCGCCGGCGCCGCTGCTGGCACCGCTGGTGCTGCTGGTACCGCTGGTGCTGTCGGTGCAGCTGGCGCCGCCGCTGGTGCCGCTGGTGCCGCTGGTGCCGCCGCTGGTGTCGCTGCCGCTGGTACCGGCTTCGCTGCCACGACCGCCATCGCCGGCCTGTCGGTTGGCACCGTCGCTGCGATCGGTGCTGGCGTCGCTGCGGCTGCTGTTGCTGCAAGCAACAACGGCAACAGCACCACGACTCACCACTAATCTTGCCAACGGTGCACTTGCACCGTCGCAAAAAGAAAATCGGCCGCACTTGCGGCCGATTTTTTTTGGCTTTGCGTTAATTCTTCGTAGCAGCGCATTTCCGGTTCAAGAAAAAGAAAACATGAACCGTCGTTCCGGCGAATGCCGGAACCCATGCTGAGCTAGCAGCATCGCTCCAGAGAATAACTCACCAGCGTCACCTAGTAACTCCCGCTCCACGCAACGCTCAGCTCGCGCGCTCCGGGTGCAATCACAAGTTGCGACTTAGTGTCGTCTCGCTGCGCTCGCCAGAGCCAGTTGCCGACCGCGTAACCAATCACGCTGCCACCCACTACGTCAGACACCCAGTGCTGGCGCGAAGCGACACGTCCCATCGCGCTGACGCTGGCCAGGCCATAAAGCCAAGGAGCGTCATACTCTTTGGCGAAGGGCGTCACTGCGGCGAACGCAACTGCACTGTGGTTCGACGGGAAGGAGGAATCGGAGCGCTTCGCCGAACAGAGGCAGGAGTCTGCTTCATACGGCCGGGTGCGGCCAACCATGTTTTTGGCGGCGATTGAGAGCGCAGCGGCGCCGGCTACGGACTGCAGCGAGATCAGGCCGATGTTCTGTGCGCGTGCGTCGCCAAACAACACAGCGGCCCCCGCTGCGCCAGTCATCACCACCGGCATCGCCTTGCCAACGTTACCCCAAGCGCGCAAGGCGCTCGAACTGCCATGGCGCTGCAGGAACCGGTCGACCGGCTTGTCCAGCAGCGCTCCGGCCGCGAGCGCCGCGCCGGCGACGACTGCGCCATCGGCCCACTCCGGCAAACTGGGTGTGGTGGAGACCGATTGCTCAACGCGCCAACGGAATGCTTGCCAGGGATTCGGCAGGCCACGTACTGGCGGGTTCACCGCCGGCAGGCGCTGTTCGTCTGCGCGCTCGGCGAAGTTACCCAGGCCATCATAAGTCGTCATGTCGCGGCGGGGCTGCTCGACCATCTCGTAGAGGTCACCCGGGCTCATTACCATCTGGCCAACGTCGCGCGTCCACGGCGCGAGTGCCATCCCTGCAGTGGCTTGCGAGTCCTTGGTGAGCATGATGTTCAGGGGCACCGACATGAAAAGCCCCTTATCGTGGTAAGGGCTGGCCGGGGTGCCGGGGCTGGTGATGTCGTTGCCGTTTGTCCGGGTGTACCACGCGCCGATCTCAACTCCAGAAGCAAGGCGGCGCTTGAATTCGAGGCGCACGCCTTCATCCTTGGCCAGGAAGCGCCCGGCACGCGCGGTCACGGTGATGTCGTACGGCAGGCGATAGTGCATGGCGCCCAGCGCTGTCACCGTCTTGTATTCGCGCTTGTCGAACCAGCCTTTGTAACCGCGCTGCTGCAGCGCGTCCACCGACACATCGGCCGCCCAGCGGCTGTCTTTCGGCAGGTACAGGGCCTGGCCGCCGACGCCGCGGAACATCTCTTCATACAGGCCGGCCGACGCGCGCAAGTAGACGCGTTCCGACGGCGTCATGTACTGGTTGAGCATCAGCCGATTGAGCTTGACGCGCCCTGCGCGCTTGTACTCGGCGATGTCGGTGCGTACATGGGGCAGCAAGCTGTTTGACGACTGCGTCACCCCTGAGACGGTTTCCAGCACTGTCGCCTTCAGGTCACTGTTCAGGTACAGCCCCTGTGCAAGCCGGCGATCATAGTTCGCCGCCGCCCACAATTCGTAACGCAGCGCGCCGCTCGGGTCGTTGAAGAAAAACGAAAGCTTCGGTACCAGTTTGAAGCGGTTCGTCTCCCTGTCTTCAGAGGCCACCTTGACGAAATCGCCTTCGTGGTTCACCTGCACGCCCAGTTGAGCGTCGTCCCTGATGGCTGACAGCATCCCGTCACTGTCGCCCGATACGACGTCCCCTGGTCCGGCGTAACGCACGTCGACCGTTTGCAGGAAAGTGTCGCGGTCAACCAGCCCGGTAAAGTAGTCGGTGAGGCGCTGCAGATCCACGAATTCATAGGTGGCGACCGGCTGCTCCTGACGCGTGTAGATGACCCGGATCGCGCGGGTGCCTTCCGGGGCGAATGCCAGGGCAGTACGGGCGGCACGCCCAACCGCCCGGCCCAGGCTGGAAATGCGGTTGTTCGTCAGCGCGATCACCATGGTGGCGCCGTCGTAATCGACGCGTACATTCTTGAAGTCCTGCACCACCAATGCCTGCACCAGCCCCGCCGCATGACGGCGGTCTTGCTGCCACTCCTGGGCTGACACGCGTGCTGGCGCATCCTTGGACTGGAACGGTGCTGGTTCCTGGAACTTGGGGATGAACTCACGTTCCGAGAAAGGAATGCTCAGCCAGAGGTTGGCGCTGAAATGCTCGCGATGGCGTGCCACTTGCGCACCGAGCCATCCCCAGCGATATTCAAGGCCCACTGCAGGGCCCTTGCGGCGCTGCCCTGCCGCGGTGTATTGGGCGCGGAAGTCCTTGCTGTAATCGGTCGCATCGTATTCCGCGACCAGTGCGAGACCGGGCACCGAAAGCGGCGCCCAGCGGGCCGCCGCAAACGGACCGGTCGGCCGTTTCTGGCCAATACCAAAACTTGCCTCGATGTTGCGGGCTGCTCCGAACGCTTTCGACGCCACAAGGTACCGGCCTTTGAACAACTCCGTCCCGAACAGGTCGGTGGCCCCGACCGCGACTCCCGGTAGCCAGGTTGACTCCGGCAGCACCTGAAGTTTGGCATCGACGACCTTATCCTTGAATCGGCCATATTGGCTGCCGTACGCGCCCGGCACGTTCGAAAAGCCCGGGATGCCGTTGATCGACACATACCGGCCGGTCACCTGCAGAAAGGGAAGGATCGTCGCGGTGGCCCAAAAACTGCCGTACGGGTTGTCGAAGCTATAGCCGGCGCTGAAGGTGCCGTCCGGTTCCACGCCGGCGTTCGGCATGTTGATATATCCGGACTGTCCTCGTACTCCGGGTACAGCGGCAAATGCATTAACGGCACTGGCCGCACCAAGCAGTATCCAAGCGCAGCAACTGGTTGTGAAGGGGAGGTTGAATGCCACTTTTGATCGGGTAGAAACGATTCGGATCGCTGTCTCAGCGAGAGCTTTGATTCAGAACAAAATATTATGCGCTAAGCGCCACTATTCTTGAGTTTGTTGTAATCTTATTGCAAATTGGAGGATGTCTTAAAGGTAATTCTCTTCAAATGTCACGACCGAATGGCTCTTGTGCTAAACTTTGTTCAAAGACTTCTCGCTTCACTTTCCGACGCTAGGAAAAGCAGATGAATCTCAAAAGGCTAAGAAAAGCATTCGCAACGCCCGGTCGGCCGTCTTCGGCTGGACTGAGCTGCATAAGCAGCCTGGACAGGAGCATCCCAACGCTACGGACAGTGCTGATCATTGCGGGGATCGTCGGCGCCGCTTTGGATGTAGACGTGACTGCCGATTACCTGTTTGCGGCCGGTCTTCTTCTCCACTTCACCATCTGGTTTGAAGACTGGTGGCGCGCGGCGCGCGCAAACTGAACCGGTTCACCCTCGTCCGCTCGCAGCTTCCACGACGCTCCGCAAGCGGCGCCCCGGCCGGCACATCATGAGTGCTGCTGGGCAGACTCCTCCGCGTTGCCAAATGCAAACAGACCAGGAATCGTCCAGCGTCCGTGCACCAGACGGCGGTAGGCCAAGACATAAATGCAGAATTGGGCCACGACCAGCGCCGCTGCAACCAGGATATTGTGGCCAAAGGCCGCGCTTGCAAAAATGCTGCATGCAACCACCGGCACGACAAACAGCACCACCGCGGCGTTACGCTGCCAGGGGCGCTGCGGATTCCGGGCCACCATGGGAAAAACCACGCGCCGGTAGATAAGGGTGTGAAGATGCAAGGCGTCCGCGGCACCCGGGCTGACCTTCTTGATGAATTTCCGCCTGTAGATGCTGAACATAACCTCGATGACCGGATAGCCGCAGATTCCCAGCAGCTGCCATGCATTCACTTCCGGCCGCCGCACCAGCAGCAACACTGCCATTTCAGCGACCCAAAAGCCAAGGAAATAGGCGCCGCCATCGCCAAGGAACAGCTTGCCGAACGGGTAATTGAAGAGGAAGAAACCGAGTGTCGCGCCGATGCAAAGGGCGCCGAGCAAGGTCACGAACCCGTCTCCGTTTTGCCAAGCGACATAGCTCAGCCCGGCGGCGATCAGCATCAGGGTGCTGCTCGAAAGCCCGTTAAAGCCGTCAATGATGTTGATGGCATTCGCACCGCCGGCCACCAGCAATGCGGTCACGCATACCGCGATCGGGGTCACCAACAGCAAAAGGTCGATGCCCCAGATGTCCACTTCATTCACGGTAGCGCCCAGGGCGAAGCTGGCGAGCAGCGCGCTCAGGATCGTCGCCGCGAGCCTGACCTTGACCGAAACCTTCTTGGTGATATCCTCGACAATTCCGGCGACAAAAGCCGGGGCGCCAACGACGATCAGGGCCTCGAGCCGGTAAATCCTTACGGCGTTTAACGCCTGGGGCCACAATTGGACGAAGATCCACAGGCCGGCCACCATACCGACCAACACCGCCACACCGCCAACCCTCGGCACGGCCGTCGTATGCACTTTTTGCACGCCGTTTAAATCATGGTCGTTCGATAGTTTTCCATGCCACCGCTCCGAAACGACGATAAGCATGCTCATGCAGAAGCTTGCAGCCATAGCCGCAAAACCCAGCTTGATTAAATATTCGAAAAACATGAATTAGTCCTGGATAAAGTCAACCGATATCGGCTCGCGCCAACCTGGCATCAGAATTACCCGGCCACAGCCGCGCAACAGAGAATGTTCTCGCTTGTCGGTTGAAATCTTGCAAGAGACGGCAAGCCAAAAGGGCGCTAACACTACCGGCTTTCCATTTGGCAAGTTTTACCTGTACATTATAAGTGAGGAACGATAACTGGACGCATGTCGGCGGCTCAATTTTTCGTTCTGTATCGAAATAACCCCATCTGGGGGGTGACGGGAACCCTGCTCCTTAACTCAGGTCATTCTTGCGCTGTCATCCAGCGCCTCCAGTGCCAATTTCCGCAGGACTCTCATATACTCGGCGACCCCGGGGCCGTTTTCTCCAGGAGCCCAGGGTGCGAATTCCTTGGCGGCGGTAGCGACGAATGGGCCGGCTTTTACCTCCAGTAGCACGGCCCCGTCCGTCAACGCCAGCACCGTATGCCAGGCGCCCGGCGCAAGCTCCACCCCCGCATTCATTGACGCGTCGCGCCCGCCGGCGCCAAAGCCGATCACTTCGCGCGGTGCGCCGCTGTCCTCGAAGAGGATCAGGGCGAACGTGCCGCGCACGGCGAATAAGGTTTCCGTTTTGGGGTCAAGCGCATGCCTGTGCGGCCGGATATAGCTGTCAGGGCAAATTGCATTCAGCAGGCGCTGGCAAGGTTCCTCAAAGCTCTGATGAATATTGAGGTGTTGCCTCGTCCGCTCCGACCGGCTCGCTGCGCGCACCAACTCGTCCAAAATTTCGTTTGAAATTACCCTGACGTTCATATTCCAAAGCCTGACTGATTTGGGATACCGCGGCCGCCGGCGAAAACATCTGTTTCGCCAGCGCTTTGCAGCGCGCCGCTACCTCACGGTCCCGTTCCAGGTCGGCCAGCAATTCCGCGGCCTGGGCCGCGAGCACGTCGGCGCAGTTATCGGTACATACGCGGCCTACCCGCATTTCCTGGATCAGGCCAACGAGGTCGTTACCGGCATTGATGTTGGCCAGCACAGGCAGCGATGCCTGCATGTACGACAAAAATTTACCCGGGATATTGTGAGTTTTGTGGCGCGGGTCGAGCGCAACAAGGCCAACATGGCACTGCGCATACAGCCCGGGAATTTCGTCGGGGTCGATCTCGTCGCAAAAGATCACATTGTCGAGTCCGCGCCGGGCCGCATCGTCGCGCAAGCGGCGGGCGTCGCTGCCACGCCCAACGAACAGGAAGCCCACATCGGCGCGGTGCAACAGGCGCTCGGCCAGGTCGAGCAAGATGCCCATGCCTTGCGCAATGCCCATATTGCCCGCATAAACGAAGATTTTGCGTCCCGAAAGCGTCGAGCGCTGCACCGAGACGCTGCAGCCGCGGTCCGGCGTATCTGCCAGCCAGTTGTGCAGCACTTCAAGGTTCGCGTGCGCCGCGGCGCGTCCCTGGAAATAGGCCAGGTTGCCAGGTGTCTGCACGCCGATCACGTCGGCCAGGCGGTACTGGCGATTTGCGACGGACTTGAAAAAATGGTACGGCAAGCCCCGCCCCATCAGCCCCATGTCCACCGCCCACTCGGGGAAAATATCGCGGATGATCAAGTAGCTCGGGCAAGCACTCCTGGCCTTGATGGCTCTGGCAACCGGCCCCAGGAAGATCGTCGGGGAATACCAGACAACGCCGTCAAAGCTTGCGTGCGCGAGCGGGCTGCGGCGCAGATTGCGCAGCATGGCGTAGGGCATGAAGAATTCCGCCACCGTACGCCGCACGTAGTTAACATCCTTGGTCTTCGGCGTGCGCAGGCGCAACACCTGAATGCCGTCCCACTGCTCCAGATGCCAAGGCTGGCCCAGCTCCGGTGAGGCAATCAGTACCGTCACCGCGTGGCCCTGCCGCGCAAACTCGCGCGACAGGTCGCGCAGCTGGACGGCACCGGAGGAGCGAAGCGGGGGGAACGCATCCGCAATGAGGGCGATTCGCATCGGCCACTTCCCTCCTAGTATTTCTTCCACACGACACGGTTCACGTAGTCCGTGTAGCTGTGGATGATGCGCACGACTTTGTCGGCGACATTGGGCACGCTGTAGTCGTCTACAAGCCGCAAGGTCCGCACCTCCCCCCGCCCTTGGCCCTCGAGCACCGCGAGCGCCTGGAGCACGCGATCGGATTCGAGGCCAACCATCATCACAGCAGCCTCTTCCATGCCCTCGGGGCGCTCATGCGCCTCGCGCAGGTTCAGCGCCGGGAAGTTGAGAATGGAAGACTCTTCATTGATCGTGCCGCTGTCGGAAAGCACGGCACGCGAACGGAGCTGGAGCTTGACGTAATCCTTGAAGCCGAGCGGCTTGAGCAGCCGCACCAACGGGTGGAACTTCGCACCCAACGCATCGACCTTTTTCTGCGTGCGCGGGTGGGTGGAAACGATCACAGGAAGCTGGTAGGTCTCCGCCACCAAGTTCAAGACGGATACCAGCTTGTCGAAATTGACCGGCGAGTCGATGTTCTCTTCGCGGTGCGCGCTCACAACAAAGTAAGCACCGTCCTCAAGTCCAAGGCGGGCCAGGACATCGGAGGCCTCGATGCCGGTGCGATAGTAGTTGAGCACCTCGAACATGGGGCTGCCGGTCTTGATGACCCGGTCCGGAGGCAGGCCCTCGCGCAACAGGTATTCCCGCGCGATGGCGCTGTATGTGAGGTTGATGTCCGCGGTGTGATCGACAATGCGGCGGTTGGTCTCTTCCGGCACGCGCTGGTCGAAACAGCGGTTGCCGGCTTCCATGTGGAAGATCGGAATCTTGCGACGCTTTGCCGGAATCGCGGCAAGACAGCTGTTGGTGTCGCCGAGGATCAGCAATGCTTCCGGCCTCACCTGCTCGAGCAACACGTCGACCGCGATGATGATCTTGCCGATCGTTTCGGCAGCGCTGCCTCCCGCAGCGTTCAGGAAATGATCAGGCTTGCGGACTTCGAGATCCTGGAAAAAAATCTCGTTCAGTTCGTAGTCGTAGTTCTGGCCAGTGTGGACCAACACCTGCTCGCAGTGTTCATCCAGCTTCGCCATGACACGCGCCATGCGGATAATTTCCGGACGCGTGCCGACAATGGTCATCACTTTCAGTTTCTTCATCTTCAAACCTTATACGCCACGGTGTCGGGCTTTTGGCGGTCAAACACCTCGTTCGCCCACAACATCACCACCATTTCGTCGTCGCCGATATTGGTAATGTCGTGCGACCAGCCAGGAATCGTCTCGACCACTTCGGGCGCAGCACCACTCGTGCAGTACTCGTGGGTGGCGCCGGTATCGATGTGCCGGAAACGAAAACGGGCCTTGCCTTTTATGACCAGGAACTTCTCGGTCTTGGTGTGGTGATAGTGTCCACCGCGCGTCACGCCAGGGTGGGCGGTAAAATATGAAAACTGGCCAGCATCGGCAGTCTTGAGCATTTCGACGAACACGCCGCGCGCGTCCTCGTGCTTCACCAGCGGGTAAGCAAACTGCGCCGGCTCGTAATAACTGATGTAGGTCGAATACAGCGCGCGCACAAGACCGGTTCCGACCGGCCCGGTCATCATGTCCTCGCGGCCCTGCTTGAACGCGTAGAGCTGGGCGGCCAGTTGGCCAACCGTTGTCTCGTAGACCGGCGCAACCTGCTCAAACACGGCGCCCTGACGCTTCTCGTCCAAGTGCGACAGGAAAGCGGCAATCACGTCGTCGATGTAAGCCAGGCGTAGCGCGGCGGTGGGCTCATTGACCTGGATCGGCAAGCCGTGCACGATGTTGTGGCAGAAGGTTGCGACCACGGAGTTGTAATACGGCCGGCACCATTTGCCGAAGACGTTCGGCAGCCGGTAAATGTGGATGGCCTGTCCCGTGCTGGCGGCGAGCGCACACAGCGCATCCTCGGCACCGCGCTTGCTGGCGCCATATGGATTGTCCCGTTCGGCCTGGATGGATGACGCGTAAACGACTGGGATCACCCGGCCGGATTCGCGCAGCGCGTTGCACAGCGTACGCGTCAGGTCGCAGTTCCCTTCAGCAAATTCCGCCTCGTTCTGTGGCCGGTTGACGCCGGCCAAGTGGAACACGAAGTCGGCTTGATGCACCAGCGATACGAGGTCGGCGCCGGTATCGCCGCGCACGTAGCGCAGCACCTCAAGCGCACGCTCCTGCAGGTGCACGACCAAATTCTTGCCAATAAATCCGTTGGCGCCGGTAACGAGCACCTTCATCGGTCAGGCGTCGAGCACCGGTGCCTGGCCGCGTGCGATCGCACAAATGAAGTCGAGCTTCATCAGCAGCCGCTTCATCCCGTTCTTGTCGAGCCGCTCGGTATTGTGCGAGTTGTAGTCGTCGAGCTGCGAGATCTTCTGCTCGCCTTCTTCGACGAACTTCCCGTAGTTCAGGTCGCGCAGGTCGGGCGGGACACGGTAGTAGCCGCCGAGGTCCTCGGCCGCCGCCATTTCTTCGCGGCTGAGCAGTGTCTCATAGAGTTTTTCCCCGTGACGGGTGCCGATCACGTTGACCAGGTGCCGGGGCTTCTCCATGATCGACAGCAGCGCCTCGACCAACGTCTCGATGGTGGCCGCGGGCGCCTTTTGCACGAACATGTCGCCGTTTCGGCCATGCTCGAACGCGTACAGCACCAGATCGACGGCGTCCTCCAGGGTCATCATGAAGCGGGTCATGGCCGGATCGGTGACGGTAATAGGCTTGCCCGCCAATACCTGTTCGACAAACAACGGGATCACCGAGCCGCGCGAAGCCATGACGTTGCCGTAGCGGGTACCGCAGATCACGGTCTTGCGATCGTCCAGGCCCCGCGACTTGGCCACCATGACCTTCTCCATCATGGCCTTCGAGATGCCCATCGCATTGATCGGGTAGGCGGCCTTGTCGGTGGACAGGCACACCACGCGCCGAACCCCGTTCTGAATTGCCGCCTCCAGCAGGTTGTCGGTCCCGATCACGTTGGTCTTGACCGCTTCCATCGGGTGAAACTCGCAGGAAGGAACCTGCTTGAGCGCGGCGGCATGGAAGATGTAGTCGACCCCGCGCGTCGCATTGAGCACACTCGAAAAATCGCGCACGTCGCCAATGTAGAACTTCAGCTTCGAGTTCTGGTACCGCTTGCGCATGTCATCCTGCTTCTTTTCGTCGCGGCTGAAGATGCGAATTTCGGCGATCCCTGTATCCAGGAATCGCTGCAATACCGCGTTACCGAACGAACCGGTGCCGCCCGTGATCAGAAGCACTTTGCCTTCGAACATAAATTGCCCTATTTCTTTTTGGTAGAGACGGCAGTATCAGGACCACCGTAGTGCGCGGCCGACCAGCTCATCGCGCTGTCCAATGCTCGGATAATTGATGAGAACTGCCTTGTATGCGCCCTTGAACACGAAAAGGCTGCCGGCGGAGGCGCCGACGACGCCGCATTTCTCGATCAGCTTTTCGATATCCTCAAGCGAGCCCGCGCCGCCCAGGAAGGTGACCGGGATTTGTACCGCTGCCCGGATTCGCTCGGCGAGCGCCAGGTCATAGCCCTTCATCTGGCCGTCCTGCTCTATTGAATTGATGACGATTTCGCCAGCCCCTGAGGCTTGCGCCAGCTTGGCGAACTCCACCGCGTTCAACTTGGTATTTTTCTTGCCGTTGTGGGTGTACACGTCGTACTCCTTGCTCAGCATGCGCTTTTTCACATCGAGCACCACCACAACACTCTGCCTGCCGACTTCGTCGGCGATTCGCGAGACCAGTTGGGGATTCTCCACCGCAGCCGAGCTGATCGCAACCTTTTCGACGCCGAGACTGATAATATGTTTGGCCTGTGCAACAGTCCGGACGCCGCCGCCATAACACAATGGCATGCGGCACTCCGCCGCCAGATCTGCGATCAGCTTGTAATTGGGCTCCGCGTTCTCGACAGAAGCGTCGATATCGAGCACGATAAGCTCGTCCGCTTCCTTCTCGTTGAAGATCTTCACCGCGTTGATCGGATCGCCCACATATTTGGGCGACTTGAACGAGACCGTCTTCACCAAGCCATGGTCATGAACGAGCAGGCAGGGAATGATCCGGGGTCTGAGCATTACAACTCCGCGAAATTTTTCAAAAGCTGGGCACCGGCGTGGTGGCTCTTCTCCGGGTGGCACTGAACGCCGTAGATGTTGCCGGCCTGGACCGCGCACGCGAAATCGAGGCCGTAGTGCGCTGTGGCGATGACCGACTCGGCGGCACTGCATTCGAAGAAATACGAATGCAGGAAATAGAAGCGAGAGTCGTTCTCAAGCCCCGAGAACAAGCCGCCTTGCCGCAGGGGCGTGACGTCGTTCCAGCCCATGTGTGGCGTCGGCAGTCCGGCTGACTTTTCTTCTGCCGTGAAAGCACGTACCCGCCCCGGCACCCAACCGAGGCCCGCCAGGTTGCCCTCGTCGCTCCCGTCGGCCAGGATTTGCATGCCCACACAAATACCGAGTACCGGAATCTGTTCCTCGCGCACGAGCCGTTCGAGTGTCGACCGCATTCCCGACGCATCCAGCAATTCCATCGCATGATCGAACGCGCCGACGCCGGGCAAGATGATCTTTGTGGCGCCATCCAGCTCCGCGGCCGTACTGGCCGCCACCGCCGGGATATTCATGCGCTTGTACATGTTCAAGAAAGCGCTGATATTCCCCAGCCCGTAATTGACAATCTTAATCATCTGTTCAATGCCAGTTGCACGCCGGTCGCACGCAATACCTTGGTGCCAAGTTCGATGATCGGCATGTTCGACTTGTAATCGCGGTAGCTTTTATTGGGCGCGACGAGCAGCGCCTTCAGCTCGTCGACCGTGAGTCCCAGCTTGGTCGCGATATATTCAAAGTCCTGCGCCACGGTCTCCTCGTCGTAGGCCTTCTTCGCGATTTTCTCGAGCGCCTCCTCGCGGGTCATCTGGCCGGTCAGGATCAGGCTTGAAAAGTGCGCGCGACGCTTGTCGAAGCCGAATTTGGTGGGGAGCCAGTAGCCCTCGTAGAAACGGGTGAAACGCGACTCATAGTGCTTGTGCGCGTACTTTTGCCAGCCGAACTTGTCGACCAGCTCCTGCATCGCGTTCTCCTTGATGAAGGGCACGCAGTTAAGCGGCTTCATCACCTGCACTCCCTTGAAGAAGCGGTAGTAGATCTTGAAAGTCAGGATGTCACACAGCGGAAAGGTCTTGAGCGGACGTGTGCCGAAGCGCCTGTGAATGTCCTTCAACTGCACCAGGTCCGACGCGTGGTAATGCCATTCAAGCGGTTCGCGCACGCACTCGGTGGAATAGTTGGCGCCGGTGAGGATGTACTTGTAGCCGTTCTTCGCCGCGAAGTTGTACAGGGAGGCGAAAAACGCGTGGTCCTGGGGCGTATCGATATGCGGGACGCCGGCC
The DNA here is from genome assembly GCF_024756255.1 of Massilia agilis. Taxonomy (GTDB): domain Bacteria; phylum Pseudomonadota; class Gammaproteobacteria; order Burkholderiales; family Burkholderiaceae_D; genus Telluria; species Telluria agilis. Next base: position 1,278,867 of record NZ_JANUHB010000001.1, read on the forward strand.
TTGAAGAACGCCAGCTGGAGGTCCTGCATTTCGCGCCAGTTGATCACCTCGGTGTGCAGGTCGAAGCCCAGGCCGTCGACAAGCTTTTCGATGTTGTTGACCGCCTGCTGCGAGTTCCAGCCAGCGTCGACGTGGAACAGCAGCGGACGCAGGCCGTGTTGCTTGGCCAGGTAAGCGACATACGAGCTATCCACGCCTCCGCTCAGGCCAATCAGGCAATCATGAGCGCGGCCCTCGCCGTCTCGCTTGATGCGCGCGACCATCGCCTCGAGCTCTTTGGCGCCACGCTCATCAGGGTGCCAGTTGGGCACGATTTTCGCGTGGTAGTTGTTGCAATAGTCGCACCAGCCGCGCTCATCAAAGACGATCTTCGAGTCGCTCGTGTCCATAATGCAGTTGCTGCAGATCGCGTACGGGCGACTTTTTTGGTTAGGTCCTTGCATGATCCGTTTTCTACATTCTTTCTTCAATCCGTTGGCCGAGTGCAGGAGGCCAAGCGGTACATTATATAGCGGAAATACCCGATCTCAGCAGGTTCCAGCCCCCGCCAGCCCCTGTTGTCTTCTCGGCGCCACTGTCAGGTTTCCTTGTCAAGGCTGGTTATCAGGTTTGCAAATTATCCATGATTGACTCAGCCGCGGCGTCCACGTTTTCGAATCGCGAAATGGCGAAGGTTTTCTTGCCCAGGAATTGATAGTCGTACTCCATAAACGAGTTATTACTGACAAAGATCCGGCAATCCGGGTATTCGTGCGCGTTGCAGACGTAATCAGCCATCGCCAACAGCTCATCCTTGCGGGCGTCGTACGCGTGGGACGGGTGTATCTTGAGGATGATCGGCACACTGCTGCGTGCCTTGATTTTCCTGATCAGCGCAATTTCCGCATCGATGGAGGGGAAGGAAGATGCGAGGAACAGTCCCGACATGGCGAACGGATTTTCGTGGAGGCCGGCCACCGCAGTAAAGTTCAGAAAGCGACCGACCGCATAGTAGCGGCTGAATTGCCCGTGAAATGAATGGTCCCTGGCATAGACGACAGGGACTGCACCGCATTGATTCTTGAAGCGGATTCCCGGATCAATGAAACCATGCTGGACCATTTTCCAGCGCGGCGCGCTCTGGGCCAGCATGTACGACCAGCGTTGATAATGGCATTCCGTGACATACAAATGCTCGGGATGTTGGTCGATGTATTGGCCGAGCATGATCAGGCTGAATGCATCACGTGAATGCAGCAGCAAATCCACACGCTCGCCTTTGTCACGCCCGAGAATACTTCCCAATAGCGCCAGATGTTGGCCGATGCAACGCATGACGCCGGCCGGCCCGATCTCCGCCGCCAGCCGCCCCAGATTCAGCAAATCGTCGTCGAAATGGAAGTCGGTGTTGGTCTTATCGCTGGCCAATGCGTTCTTGATGAGCTGGATGTTATTGCGCGCCATCGATATGATGTGGCCGTCGGCGCTCGCGCGCCGCCACCGGAATAGCGACGCCACGAGCGCGCAGATCCATTCCCGGGCCGAGTTCAAGGGCACGCCGAAGCGGGCCGCCCAGATCACCAAGCCGTACAATCCACCGAGTTTGCGCTTGAGCGCGACCTGCTTCATTACCTTGTAATTGGGCAGCCCGCCCTCTTCCCGCACTTCCGGATGCAATTCGCAATAGCGCAAGTCCAGGCAGCGCTCGTTTTCCAGAGCCTGCAGAAGCCGCTGTGACAGCGGCACGTTCGGTGGTCGCGACGGTTGCGTGTTCATGGATGGATGCCGGAAGAGCCGGCCGACAAATCGACCCGTTTGAGGGCCAACCGGCAATTTAGATAGATCACGATATATTGCGCGACATAAAAGAAGGTATCCCACGGAATGAGCGCGCCACGCATCGTGCTGAAGATGCGGATGAACTCCATGATGAAAATCGGCATCAGGCGCAGGTTGCGACGCACGACCGCGGCCCGATATAAGGTCGACACCATGTACCCATAGGCGATGAGCGGGATCCACGACAGGTAGAAACCGTAATAATTCAGGTAAAGCTCGGTATCGAGCGGCCACTGCTGGGTCGCGTGTTCGCGGTACCACTGGTCCGGGAAAAACTCCTTTGTCAGCATCACGCTGATATCGAAATTGGCATCCGGGTCATGGATGAAGCCGAGGATTTGCAGGGGCTTCGTAAATACTTGAAGCAAGGTCGTAAACAACGCCGGATCACGCGTCGTCACCACGCCATCGTGCAACTGGAACGCGTTGAAATAACCGATCATCATTTCGAGGAAAAATGGCGCGGTGGCGTAGAAGCCTTCAGTGCGCACGAGTGTTCCCAGGTAGAGCAAGGTGAAAAATGAAACGGTGAAGATCACCAGGTACTTCAGGTTGAAGCGCATGCGCATGAAGTATGGCGACAGAAACATGATCAGCAGGAAGATGAACCGGCTCTTGACCCCGCCGATAAACGACAGCGGCACCATCAACAACAGCGCGGCAATCACCGACGGGGTTTTGCGCTTTGCGTTGAAGGTCTGTACCCCGAGAAGGAAGACCGTGAGATTGCCGAACGTGATCGTGATTTCGTTCAGCAGGCCATGACCTTCGCGCATCGTCAGATAGGTCGAGCTGTATTCCTCGACCCAAGCGGACAGACCTGCGGTCACCTCGATGAACGTGAATGCCAGCGCCACCGTGCAGCCATACAAGATTGCCAGGATCCGCTGATCCACCTCCATGTGCAGCACCGGTGTGTCGTTGCCGGGTTTGGCCTGGCGCTCCATCGTAAAAAAGTGGAACGCAAAATAAAGCACGAGGAACGTGAATTCAGCCTGGAACAGCGTGTACTTGGAAAGGCGGTCCCAAAAGATAAGCTGGCCCCAGGGCAGCACGTATTCCCAATCGATGAGCTCGAGTATCAGGTTGAGGGAGCTCGACAGGATGACATACAGTCCATAGAACGCGAACACCATGTTGTTCGGGTGCAGCACGCGGTTCGGACGGTAGCAGAGGTAAGTCATCGCCAGGATCAGCGACAGGTAGAAGCTGCCCCAAGGCATGACCGCCATCAGGGCGCTCAAAGCGCACAGCGCCAGCAGATACAGTGCATGTTTCATCGATGCGCCACCTTCACTGAACCGGCTTGCTGCGCACCAGCAGCAGGCCGAGGATCGGCGCCCTGAAATGCCAGGCGGCCGCAACAAATAGCACGGCTTTGGCGGCCAATGCGCCCGCCGCAGGCAGCGGCACGTAAGCAAAAATCAGCAACAGGACGGTGCATCCGGCCAGATACGCCAGGTGTTTTGCGATGGGCACGCGGAACAGCCCGACCTTGGCATTCGCCATCCAGACGCAAAGCAAGCTCATCAAGAGATAGGCCAGCACCGTCGTCAGGGCAGCGGACTTGTAGCCAAAGCGGGGCAACAACAGCAGGTTCAAGCCGAGCTTGGTCACCGTTACCACTGAGGCAATGATCGACAGGAGATATGTCTTGTTGGCATACGCGATCAGCCGCGCCCAGAGCTGGAACACGACCAGGCACAGACCGCCCAACGCGACAACGGGGATGAGGTCAAGCGCACTGGCATACTTGGCCGGAACCAGCCAGCCGAACAGCGTTTCTCCGAACAGCACCAGGAACACCGTGGCAAACGCACCGAGCGCAAAAATGCCGTCGGATTCCCGTAACAGCCGCGGGTAGTTACGCTCATCAATGGCGGAGAAAAACGATGGCGTAAAGACGTTCAGCAGTGCCGTTACCAGCATGAGCGTCAGGACGCCGACGTTGTACGACAGACTGTACAAGCCGGTTGCTTCCTTGCCAAAGTAACGATCGATCATGACCCGGTCGAATTGCGACAGCAGTGTGAGGCACAGCATGTACGGAATCAGGGGGATCGCATAATTGGCCATGTACTTCAGGTGCGAAAAATGGAAGACAAGGCGGGTGTCATGGCGCAGGTGGTACAGGACGAACAGCATGAACCCTGCGCTGACCAGCGCATCGGCCCACAGCACGGCGCGGTACTTGTCCGTGTCGATCAGCACCAACAGCAGCATGCTCAAGGACAATGTCGAGACCGCCTTCGCGACGATGCACAGGACGAGCCGCTTGCTGTCCAGGCGATGGATGGCGACCTGGGTCAGGATCGACTCGGCGATCGCCCCCATGACGACGACCAGCATCAATGCCACGACGCCGCGCGGCAATGCCATCCAGGCCGCGAATCTGTCGAGGTTCAGCAAGACGATCGCGCACAGCGTGGCATAGATCGCGCCGATGGCGATGTAGGTCGTGCCCAGGAAGCCAGCGAAATCGGCGGAGGCCGTGTAGACGTAACGGCCAATCCCCGTGTGCAGGTTGAGGGTCATGACGATGCCAAGAATCCACAGGTACGACGCCGACAGGTTCAGGATGCCGTAGTCGTACACAGACATCATGTGGCTGTACAGGAAGATCGACGCTACCGGAACCAGTTTGCTCGCGACGGCTACCCCGATGTGGTTGACCAGGTGCTGGAGCATCAGCATGCCCTTGCGCGCCGGCGTTGGCGCGCAAGGGCTCGGCTCTTGGCTCGGCAGGGCGCTGTTTTGTTCAGTTTGCATGGGCATTGTGGCGCAGCCGTGCCGGCTCGCCAGGAGACGCGCCTGGCGCTCTTCGGGCGGACAGGTACGCGCAAATCGTGTCCGCCAGGATGTCTGCCATGCGCGCGTGCCCGGCAGCGTTCAGGTGGTGGTGGTCGGTCATGATCATGGTCGCCGGGTCCAGTCCAGCAGTATCGACAAAGCGGCCCGTCCGCAGCACTGCGTTGTAGGCGTCGCTGCTGCGCTGCATTCCCTCCAGCTTCGACTCGTACTCCGCCGACACGGGCAGGATGCCGATCCAGTACACCGGCGAGAACAGCTCTTCGAATCGATGCATGTAGTCGGCGAACACGGGCAACGGCGTGTAGGTCATCTGTCGTACACGTCGCATCATGGGCGCGTGTCGCTTGACAGCACGGGCCAGCAAACCGCCGATGACAGGCAGGCGCGAGATGACTTGCTGCTCGACGACGGACAAGGCGCGGGGGGCGCAATCGACCACGCCCGCCTGGACGAACACCAGATCCGGCGCGATCGTTTTGTGGAAATACGCGCTGTGCTTGAACAAGTCCACGATCGTCGCCCCGCCGCGGCCCTGGTGGATAAAGTCGCAGTCCGGGAACCGGGTCTTCAGGCGCGCCAGATAAGTGTCGTCGTATCCCACGAACTCGGGTTCCGCCCTGGGAAAACCCAGGGAGTCGGTAATGAACAGGATCTTCAAGCGTGGTGTCATCGCGTGCCCGCAGCCGTCGTTGCGCCGTTACCTGTCACGCCTGCTGGTAGCCGGCAATACCGCAATACACGTCCCATACGGCGGCCTGCTCCTGGACCGAGCAGAATCCTTCGGTCGCGCCCTCCAGGAAGCGGCTTACCTGCACATACAGGCCCGGCTTGAACTGCTTGTCCAGCCGATCATCGATGGCAACCGGTTCGATCGCCACCGAGCCTTTACGCATGAGCTGCAGGGTCTCCATCGGACGGAAAATCAGGCGTGACTCGCCGGTCAGGACCTCCACGCCCCAACGCCCTGGAGCTGCCCAGTTCGCTTGGTACGAGAACAGCGCGCCGCGTTCGGTCCGGCCGGCGCCTGCAAACACTGCGGACGCCGGGTGCCAGTCGAGCGAGCCGGAGGTATAGCCATGCCACACTTGCGGCTGCCCGGCCAGGTAAAACGCGAGATCGATCACATGGGTGGAATTGCCAAGCAGCCAAGCCGGCTTCACGCCGGGTGCCTTGACCAGCGGCGCAATCACATGACCCCACTCGGTGAATTCGAAATGCATCGACTGCACGCCGCCCTGCTCTTCTATCAATTCAAGAGCGCGCAGCGTGGACGCGTAAAAACGGCGGTTATAGGCGATCAAAACCTGTGCGCCCGTTTCCCTCGATGCCGCATCGACTGCGAGGATTTCAGCCCGGGTCAAGGCGCCGGGCTTTTCCAGCAACACCCGGCGTACGCCACTGGCCAGCAGGCGGCAAGTGGTCTGGGCAAGCGCTTCGACCCCGACCGCGACGATCGCCAGTTCGGGGCAGGTGCCGCCGCGCTCGAGATAAGCATCCAGGCCGCCGGGGATCGCCGGGATCCCGGTTTTTTCCTCGAATGCCGCAGCCGATGCGTCGCTGCGGCCGACGACGACGATATCGCGGCCCAAGGCCGTGAGCACCTTGGCATAGTCGACCGCCATGGGACCGGCGCCGACCAGCAGGACTTGATTGGAATTGGACATGACTAACAAATAAACTCAGGTCACTGGGAAAAAAGAGGGATCGGTGCCATCGGCGGCGCTTGCGTGCGCGCCAAGGCATTGCAGCAGCGGCAAGTGGTAGGCGACCGAGTCGGCGAAGCTGGTGAGCCCGCATTCGCCGGTGGTCAGGATATCGGTCGCGATTGCCCCACCGAGCTGGCTAAGGAACGGGGTCCTGAACAGCTTTTCATGCCACGACTCGCCGTCGAACAGAAACGCCTTGCCGGCACCTTCGTCGACCACGCAGGCACGCTTTTCGGCACGGATGGTGGTGAGCAACCTGGCGCTGGAGTCGGCGAACGAGGTGATGTCGAACCTGGCCCTTCCGAGCATTCCCCGAAGCGTACCGGTGAACTCCTTGAAGTTGGCCCGCTTGCTGGGAATCAGGCCTTGGTCGAGGTCCCTGCCGTCCAGTTGTTCGGGAACGGCGCGGGCAAACTGTGCGAACAGGTCGATAAAATGGATGCTGTTGCAGCCCAGCCCCCAACCGCCGCCGGTGGTGGAGAAGGACAGCAGTCGCTCTTGTGCGAAGAAATCGCTTAAGTCGCGATAGACCGGGAACAGGCGACGTGGGCAATTGACCCAGGCGCGTGTGTTCGACGCTGAGAGCAAGTCCCGGGCCTGGGCGTATTCGCCGGCATGCTGGAACAGCACTTTTTCCAGCAGCAGCGCGGCGACGCTGCGGCCGTTCAGCAGCGAGCGCAACACCTGCAGCCGCACGTCCGCCGTGGTGGCGATGATCGCGTAGTCGAGGTGCGCCGGCAGCGCATTCATCTCCTGCGCGTAGTGCACAGCCGCGATCGTCGGGCTGCGCTCCAGTTCCTCGAACCGCTGCCGTGCAACCTCGAGCGAAGCCTGCACCGGGTCGATCACGGTGATGTCGCACGCTACAGGCAGCGTCGCCAGGGCCTGCAAGTGCCGGCTTCCTAATTGGCCGGCGCCAATAATCGCTAAATGCTTCATGGGTGTGCTTAAAAATGTCAGGTGTTAGAGCGAGAAGCCGTCGTCCACAGTGAGGTTCTGCCCGTTCATGTAGGCGGAAGCATCGGACAGCAGGAAGACCAACACGCCCATCAGGTCGCGCTTGTCGAGCATCCCCTTGCTCATGCAATGGCCCTTGTACTTCTCGAGGAACGCGGCCGGTTGCCCGTCGAGGATTCCCCCCGGGCTGATCGCGTTGACCCGGATCCCGGTTCCTTTCAGGTATTTCGCCAGGTAGCGGGTAAGGTGCAGCACGCCCGACTTGATCACGGCGTACTCCACCGGCATGGTCATCGGCGTACCCTCGTAGACTTCGAAGCGTGGCGCAACGACTCCGTAAATCGAGGACATATTGATGATGTTCCCGCCCCCCTGCTGGCGGAAGAAGCCTGCGAACTGCTGCGAGACCAGGAAATAGCCGCCCACATGCATGCCGACGTTGTCGCAGAAATCCTCGTAGGTCACATCCTCCAGCTTGCGCCCGTAATGGGCATTGCGCGGGTAAGCGTTGTTGACGACCGCATCGATCCGCCCGAACTTGTCGCACACGCTTGCGATGCAGGAGAGCACCGAAGTTTTGCTCGTGATGTCCAGCTCGACCGCCCAGGCGCGGCCTTCGTATGCCGCCGCAATCTCGCTGGCGGTGCGCTGCGCGTCTTCCAGCCGGCGATCCGCGACGATGGCGATACCGCCGCTTTGTGCAATCGCCGCGCAGAACTCGCGGCCGAGCAGCCCTGCACCACCGGTCACCACCACCACTTTCTTTTTCAATGCCTCATTCATCTTCATTCTCCAAGCTGGCGCTTCATCAGGAACTGGACGAACTCGAAATCGAGCTCCGAGTCGATATCGATCGAGCGCTCCTCCGGCATCACATACAGCCTGGTATCAGGGTTGAAAATCGTGTCGGTACCGAACAGCACCGGACGGCGCCACACGTAGATCGACGCATTCATGTCGTAGCACGGCGGCGCATCCTGGCGGCGCGCGAACGCGACCGCCGGGCGCTTGGAAAGCGCCACGCTGCCGTCCTGCGCCACCTCCACCAGGTTGAAGTAGGGCGAACGCCGTGCCGGCATGGCGGTAATCACATTGCCGGCGCCACTGGCCTCGAGCAGTTCCACCGCATTGCGAATGTCCTCGGCGCTGCGCAGCGGCGACGTCGCGTCAAGGTCGACGTAGGTATCAAAACGCATGCCGAGCGCGCGCTCCGCGGCTTCGGCCGCGTGGCGGATCGCCGGCAGCTTTGCCGCCGTGTCTGTCGCCAGTTCGGCCGGGCGATCGATCAACAAATCGGCGCCGTGCTGCCTGGCTGCCTCGAGGATGCCGGCCGAGTCACTGCTTACCACGACCGCGTTGAACAAGCCGCTAGCCTTGGCCTGTTCGATGCTATAGGCGATCAGCGGCTTTCCATGCATCAGGCGCAGGTTCTTGCCGAGGACGCCCTTGGAGCCCCCGCGGGCGCAAATCGTACAAATCCGGTTCACTTGTCTATCCACTTTCGGTGTTGAGCCGCCGCGCAGGCGGCATCGATCAATATCACTGTGTCCAGGCCCTGCTCGAGGGAACACACCACGTCGGGCTGCCGGCCCATCACCGCGGCATGCATGGCGCGGTACGTCTCATTGCGCTCGACCGCGATCGCTTCCACTTTGCCATCCACCGCGATGGTTCCATTGACCAGGTCCGCGCGCAGCGTATGCCGATCCGTATTGATCGTGATGACCCGCTGCGGCACCCTTTCCAGGTAATTCAGGTGCACCGACACCGAGCGGCAGCGCGGGGTAGTGATCAACAGCGAAAACACGTCGTCGCTGTCGATTTCGAGCGCGCTGAAGTGCCCTCCCATGGCGGTCACGCTGCACCAGCCGCCCAGCATCCAGGTGATGTAGTCGAGCTCATGGCTCAGGTCCCGCAGCACCCCCCCGCCGCGCTGCGCGCTGGCCGAATAGCAGTGCCGGTAGTCGGTGCCGGGACGCCAGTCGGGCAGATACTGGCCGACCTGGGCATGGACCGACACCACACGTTCACCCTCCAGCATGCTCTTGAGCCGCTTGAGCACTGGATGAAACCTCAGGTTATACGCGACGCCTGCAAAGCTGAAAGAATGCGCGGGCAGGCCGCTGGCGGCTGAAAACAAGGGCTTCTCGACCAGCACCACGCCCCGGTAATCCAGATCGGCCAGTTGTGCCAGCGTTGGTGCGTGCCCGGACGTCTCGTTGGCCACCACCACGTAGTCGGGCGCGTGCGCGCGCAACGCCGTCTCAAGGTCGGCGAACACGGGCCGTTCGGCTGCCGCACGCCGGCTGACCAACGCGACCTCCGTACCGAGCTCCTCGAGAAGAGCGGCATGCCGCGTCCCGATCGAGCCGTAACCAATCACCAGTGTGCGCATCAGCGGCTACCCGGCCTGCGCGCCGATCCCGCGCCGTTCATTGGAACACCTCGAAAAAGTCGACGTTCGCGCGTTCATAGTCAGGCAGGTGGCCGATGTCGAGCCAGTAGCCGTTGACCGGGTGCGAATGAATCGCGAAGCGCTCCCGGATCAGCAAGTCGAACAGCGTGGGCATGTCGAAGAACTGATCGGACGGAACCATCTCGAGCACGCGCGGCGACAGCACGTAGGTGCCGGCGCTGACCAGGAAGTGCTGCACGGGCTTTTCCTCGATCGCGTCGACCAGGCCGTCGTTCGAGCGCACTACCCCGAACGGCACGCGCATCTCGAAGTTGCGCACCGCCATGGTCGCATCGGCGCCGCGTTCGACGTGACGGTCGAGCATGTGGCCATAATTTTCCTTTGTCAGCAGGTCGGCGTTGGTGACGAGGATCGGCGCGCTCGGGCGCTCGGGCAGCAGGCTCAGCGCGCCCGCAGTTCCGAGGCGCTGCTTTTCGTGGAGGTAGTCGATCTCGACCCCGAATTCGCTGCCATCGCCGAAGTGAGCAATGATTTGCTCAGCCTTGAAGTTGACGGCGAAGTAGAACTTGTGGAAGCCCTGGTCTGCGTAGTGGCGCACGATCGTCTCGAGCAGCGGGCGCGAGCCGACCTTGAGCATGGGCTTGGGCGTGTCTCGCGTGAGCTCGGCAAGACGGCTTCCCAGGCCGCCGGCCATGATGACGACCCAGTTCTCGCGCTTCGGCGCGGTCAGGTAGTCAGCGACGGTGGTCAGCCCGGCCACGCGGCCGTCGGCATCAACCAGCGGGATCTGGTGCACGCCCAGTTGGCGCATCCGCGACAAGGCTTCCAGGCGATCCTCGCTGTCACGGACCGTGGTCGGGTTCACGTGCATTGCCGCGACCACCTTGTCCTCCAGCTTCAATCCCTTGAGCAGGCCACGTCGCACGTCGCCATCGCTCAGCGTACCCAGCAAGAAGCGGTCCCGATCGACGACGAGCGCCATCTGGCAACCGACCTGCTCGATCACTCGCAGCGCGTCGTGCAGGGTGGCGTCCGGCCCGACCAGGGCTTTTTCCCAATTCTTCATTTTTATTCAACTCCGTACAAATTCAGCCGCGCCTTCACGCGCGGCTGCGAACTCAAGCCGATCTGTTGCGCCAGCCCTCGCGGGCGGCGGCTGTGGACCGCACAACTTCGAAATCTCCGCGACGCCGCGGTTACAGACAGCGGTCAAGTGGAGCCGCGACAAGCCGGTCCGCAGGCGTCATCGCCAAAGGCGCCGCCGCAGGAGGCCGCATCAGCGTCCGGGCCGCGCGCTCCCTTTCGCGCCCAGCACCAGCGCGCCCTCGTCAACATCGCTCACCACGAGTGCCCCGGCGCCGATCACCGCGCGCACGCCGATGCGCACGCCCTGGATGAGCGTCGCGCCAGCGCCGACAAATGCGTGGTCGCCCACATGCACGCCGCCGCACAGCACGGCGCCCGGCGCGATATGCACGTGGGCGCCGACCGCGCAGTCGTGATCGACACTGGCGCGTGTGTTCACCACCGTGTTGGCGCCCAACCGCGCTCCTGGCTGGACGATCGCGCCTGCCATCACCTGCGCGCCTTCTTCCAGCACAACCCCAGGCGCCACCCATGCCATCGGGTGGACCAGCGGCGGGAAACCGAATCCCTTGGCCCGCGCGGCGGCGAAAACCTGCTCGCGCAGCGAGCTGCGCGGCAACTGGCCGACGCCGTTGACGAGGCTTACCGCGCCAGGGTCGAGCCGGTCCAGGGCGTCGTCGGCCCCCAGCACGGGAACGCCGAACCACTCGCGGATGCCGCCCGCGGCCAACGCCGGGTCGCACACGCCGGCAACCGGCAGTGCGGCAGCCTGCGCCAACGCCAGCAGGACTTTTCCATGTCCACCGCCGCCCAGCAGGACCAATGGCCTGACCCCGTTCATGTGCCGATCAGGTCGCCGCGGCAGTAGGCGCGCGCACTACGCGATCCCACCAGCGACCACAGCTCCGACGCCGGCAGGCCTTGGCCGCTGCGCGCCGTCGTCAGGTCATCGCGGGTGAGGACGGCGCCGGCGGCGATGTCGCGCGCGGCCACCACCTGCTGACGCGCCGCCTTGCGCGTATTCCACTCGCTCGCATGCGGCGCCTTGCATCCGTCGCCGAACGCGATCTCCAGGCTGCGCACGTCGGCAACCATCTGCTTGAGTTCACCCGGTTCGAGCGACGCAGCATGGTCAGGGCCCGGCAGGTTGCGGTCGAGCGTGAAATGCTTTTCGATGAGCCTGGCGCCGCGTGCCACCGCGGCCACCGGGATCAGGATCCCCTGGGTGTGGTCGGAATAGCCGACCGCCAGGCCGAACGCCGCAGCCAGCCTGTCCATCGCGCGCAGGTTCACTTCGCCCAAGGGCGTCGGGTATTGCGAGGTGCAGTGCAGCAGCGTCACATGCCCTTCCAAGCGCTGGCGCTGCCGCGGATCGCTCCAGCCGCGCCACACCTCGTCCATGTCGCGCGGCTCGCTTTCGTTGGCAAGCGCATGGGCGACCACGGCCAAGCCCTGCTCGACCTCGGACAGGGTGGCCATGCCGGTTGAGATCACCAGGGGTTTGCCGGTGCGCGCGAACTGCCACAGCAACGGCGCGTTGGTCAGTTCGCCCGACGGCACCTTGAAGAACGGCATGTCCAACTCCGAGGCCAGGAAATGCAGGCTGTCGCTGTCGAAGGCGGTCGAGATGAACTCGACGCCGCGCTGCCTGCAATGGGCCTGCAGTTCGAAATGCCATGCGCGCGGCAGTTCCAGCTTCTTGAGCATTTCGCGCTGGCTTTCGATCGCATCCGTGGTCTTTTTCTGGTACTCGGCCTTGCCAACGGTCTTCGAGGCCAGTTTGGCGGCGTCGAAGGTCTGGAACTTGACCGCGTCCGCGCCCGCATCGGCGGCCGCATCGACCAGCGCGAACGCGAGGTCGCGCTGGCCGTTATGATTGACGCCCGCTTCGGCGATGATATAAACAGCGTCTCGGCTCATCGTATTTCTTTCAAAATCATGAATGCTTCAGCGGCCATGACACCGGCCTGGCTGCCGCGCAGCATCGCCTGGGCCCGGATGCACTCCGCGCTGCGCGGGAACGGGAACTGCCCCATTTCGCCGTCAAACATGCGCATGATCTCCAACTTCTTGTCCAGGGTCGCCGTAACGTCGCAGAACAGGTTCGGACGAAAGCCGGGGTCGTCCGGACGCAAGCCGAACTCCGTTTCGGACAGCGTCTCGTAGCAATAGACTTGCTTGACGCTGGGGTAACGGAAGCTCTTCGTGCAGGAGACCGCCGCGTCGAAGACAGCGCCGTGGTCGCTGTGCACGTCATTGCGGTACGGGATGTACAGCGTATGCGGCTGCACCGATCCAACCACCCTGGCCACGGCCCCGACCAGGTCGCCCTTGGCGACTTCGTCCAGACGGGTGGTCGGAAAACCGGCCAGGTGCACTTGCGCGAAGCCATACGCAGCGGCGACCTGTTCTATTTCGCGGCGACGGCTTTCCACCCGCTGGGCGGAAAAGCCCTGCGCTTGCGAAATCCCGGTCATGATCAGCCAGTGCACGGTATCGCCACCCTGGACGTGGCGCAGCAAGGTCGCGCCGCATCCGAGCGTCTCGTCGTCAGGATGCGGGGCGATGCAAAGGACGGTCTTAGGGGCGTTGGATGACATGCAACGGATCCTCTGTCTTGTGCAGCAGGCTTGAAAAATCCACGGTCTTGAGCAAATGCGCAGCCGCCTCAGAGCTGTAGCCGTCGCCGTATGGATTGGCGAGGCCCGCCAGCATCGACTGGAACTGGCTGCTGCGGGCCGTCTGAATTGCAGTGGCAACGCTGGCCTTGTCGCCGTCCGTAAACAGCACGTTGGCGCCGCACAAGCGACCACGCTGGCGCGCGCCGACGTTAATCGCCGGGATTTTCAAGCTCGCGGCTTCGAGCAAGCCTGCTGACGAATTGCCAACAATAATTTTCGCGGCGCGGAACAGGTTGACGAATTCCGCACGCGACAGGTTCTTGTACAGGGTGACCTGCTCTTGCCGCGCGAGCTGCTCGAGCGCGGTGAGCAGCGCAAAATTCCCTGGGTCCGTGTTCGGTGCGCCCAGGCAGACGTGATAGCCGGCCTCGATCAGCGCTTGCGCCGCATTGGTCAGGTAACTGGCCGCACAGTCGGCCTCGGCACCGATCGGGTGGAAGATCAGGATAGCCAGCGGCGATTCGAGCGCATGCTGCTTCGCACCGATCTTGTCGAGGATCCGGGTGACGTCGAGCGCGGGCTCGAGCCGGAATTTGTCGAGCGCCACGCTGCCGATCACGAACACGCGCTGTTCCGCCTCCCCCAGTGCCAGCAGCCTTTGCTTGTGTTCCGGAATGCTCACGAAATGCGCGGACGACAGCTTGGACGTAGCGTGCCGTACGGGGTTGTCGATGTGGCCATCGGCAGCGTGGTCGCCAGCGAAGAAATGGGCAGTCGGAATGCCGAGGAAACCGCCAATCATGGCGCCGATCAGCACGTCCTCACGGTCGCCGGCGTAGACGATCACGTCCGGGGCAAACTGGCGAACCAGGTCGACGCTGCCGGACAACAGGCCGGAGGCGGTCTTCAGCCGCGACGACGGGCTGTCGGCGCTGATCAGGGTTTCGACCTCGGCAAGGACATGAAAGCCGTCCGCGCGGATGTGGCGAACCGTCATGCCGTGGCTCGGCGACAGGTGCGCGCCGGACACCAGCAAGCGCAGGTCGACCTCCGAATCGCGGTGAAGCAATTCGTAGACCCGGCTCATCAGGTCGTACTCGGAGCGGATGGAGGTTAGTGCAAGTATGCGCCGCATACGTCAGAACACATCGGATAGGCACATCTGCCGTTTGATCCCGGCGGGGTCGAACTGCCCGGCCAGCGACAGACCGCCAAACTGATAGTCAAACACCTTGTTTTCCTGGAAGCGGCCGAAATCGTGCGGCAGTAGCAGGTTGATGCCAGCATCGTCCGGCAGCTGGCGCAGGGCATCGACCGACGCGAAATACATCAGGTCAATGCCGCCGTCGAATCGCTTGTACACCAGTCCGTTTTCACAAATGTAATCGCACCCCGGCTTGGCCGTTCGCCATTGCCGCGTGCGCTCATCTTCCAGGTCCAGGCGATAGCCCCCGTGGCTCTCGAACCGGTTCAGCACGGCCGGGTCGAGCAGTTCGGCCTTGGTGACCCTGGCGACGTAGTCGGGTTCCGGCAAGACCCAGCCCAGCTTCTTGCGAAAGCCGGGGGTCGACATCGCGTTCGGGAAGCCCATGACGAAATCGACGCCCTGCGCGATGGCCGCCTCATAGGTCACGCCGGCGAGCTTGACGAACAAGCCGTGCTGGCGATGGCTGGCCGCCACCATCGTCGTCATCGACAGGTAAGCATTGAGGATCCGGCCAGACCCGGACAGCGGCATCGGCACCATGGCGTAATGCCCCACCAGCCTGTCGCCGTCGTAGCACAGCGATACGAACGGCTGGCCGTTCGGATTGTCGATGTAGGCCCAGTGCCAAAGCGCCAGTGACAAGCGGGCGCCGAAACACTCCAGGAACAGCGTCTCGATGTCGAGCTTGTGTTGCAACAGCTGCGCTTTGTCGTCGATCGTCAGAATCTTCATGCTTGCATCCCGGTCGGAGAACTCGGCAGATTGACCACGCGATCATCAAGCCACTGGGCGATGCTCAAGTCACCGTGCCGGCAGTGCGCAAACGCGGGCAACTGATTCATCAGGCGCCAGATCGGGCGGGTCATCACGCCGCGGTCGTTGGTTGCCTTCAGCAGCGCGTCGCGCTCGGCGCGGTCCTGGCAAATCACCGCGTTGAGCCAGTAATTCGAACGTGCCCCTTCCGGTTCGCGCACAAACTGCAGGCTGCCGCCTTTGAGCATCGCTTCATAGCGGCTGGCGAGGGCGCGCTTGTCCTGGACGAATTGTTCCAGCTGCTCCATCTGGGCGCAGCCCAGCGCCGCGTTCAGATTAGGCAGGCGATAGTTGTAGCCCACCTCATCATGAACGTATTCGTATGGATGCGGCTGCTTTGCGGTGGTGGTAAGGTGCTTGGCACGCGCGCCCAGCGCGCCGTCCGCCAGAATCATGCCACCGCCGCCCGTGGTGATGATCTTGTTGCCGTTAAAACTCAGGGTGCCGACTGCGCCGAAGGTGCCGGTATGGCGTTGCCGGTACAGGCTTCCGAGCGATTCGGCTGCGTCCTCCACCAGTGCCACGCCCCAGCGACGGCACACCTCCACCAGCCGCTCGATCTCGACCGGATGTCCGAACGTATGCATGGGGACGCACGCGCGCACGATCTTGTTGTCGGCGCGGCTGCGGCACAGCCCGTCGTCATCGACGAATGCATGTTCCTCGAGCCAGTTGTCCAGTGCGCGCGGCGACAACCCCAGGGTCGCGCGGTCGACATCGATGAAGACCGGCTCGGCACCCAGGTAGGAAATGGCATTGCAGGTGGCCACGAAGGTCAGCGGCTGGCTGATCACCAGGTCGCCGGGCTGCACGCCCACCAGGCGCAAGGCGACGTGCAGCGCGGCGGTGCCGTTCACCGTCGCCACTGCCCGCGCGCTGCCCGTGTATTGCGCCACCTGGTTCTCGAAACGGTCCACGAATGCGCCCACGCTCGACACGAACGTCGAGTCGATCGTCTCCAGCACATACTCGCGCTCGCGGCCGCGAAAGACGGGCGCGTGCAGTGGAATGAACTCGTCGGATTGGTATTCGTCGCGGACGAACTGGATGAGTGCGTCAAACATGGGCGCTCAGACGTTGTAGATATCGGTTTTGTACTTGGCCAGGTTCTCCGGCTTGAGGAACCACTCGATGGTCGACTGCAACCCATCGCGGATGCTGTACTGCGGTTCGAAGCCGGTAAGCTGGCGGATCTTGCTGTTGTCGCACCAGAGACGGAACACTTCGGATTTGCCCGGTCGCAAACGCTGCTCATCGGTGACGAACTGGACATCGGAGTTCATCAGCTCGCGGATCAGGTTCAGCGTGTCACCCACCGAGATCTCGTAGTTCGACCCGATGTTCACCGTCTCCCCGACGGCTTGGTCGCACTTGGCAAGCTCGAGGAAGCCACGGCAGGTGTCGGTCACGTAGTTGAAGTCGCGGGTCGGCGTCACGTCGCCCAGCTTGATTTCGCGCTTGCCGCTTGCGATCTGGCCGATGATGGTCGGGATCACGGCACGCGCGGACTGGCGCGGGCCATAGGTGTTGAACGGGCGGGCGATCGTCACCGCCAGCTTGAAGCTGTTATAGAAACTCATCGCCATCGCGTCGGCACCGATCTTTGAGGCGCTGTAGGGCGACTGCGGCTGCAACGGGTGCTTTTCGTCGATGGGCACATACTGCGCGGTGCCGTACACTTCGCTGGTCGATGTGTGTATGACGCGCCGCACGCCGTTCTCGAGTGCAGCCTGGCATATGTTCAACGTGCCCTTCACGTTCGTGTCGACGTAGCTGTCGGGGGCCACGTACGAATACGGGATGGCGATCAAGGCGGCGAGGTGGAAGACGGTGTCGACGCCCTTGGTAATGTTCTTGCAGAAGTGAGGGTCGCGCACGTCGCCGCTGACCACCTCGATCTCGTTGCGGCAGCTGACATCCTCAAGCCACCCCCAGTTGTTGAACGAATTATATTGGGAGAGCGCACGAACCTTGTAGCCCTCCTTCGCCATCAGCTCGACCAGGTGCGAACCGATGAAACCGTCCGCGCCAGTAATCAGAATTGCTTTATCCATCTTGTCGAAAGAGCTCTTAAATTTAAAATAGGCCGCACCGGAACGATCAAGCGCCGCGCAACGCGCTCTTGAGCTTCTTCAGCTTTTCCGCACGACCCGGATACTTCAGGGCCAGGTCGCGGAACTCGACCACGAAGGCCCACGCAATGGCGGCGCACATGGCCAGAACGGTCGCGACGAACACGAGCGCTGCACGCTTGGGCTTGAACTTTCGCTCCGGCTCGATTGCGGGATCGAGGACCTGGATCACGGACGGGTCCTTCGCTTCGTCCATTCGCGCGACCTCGTACTGCTTGGCGAGCACTTCATAGAGCATCTGCTGGTACTTCAGGTCGCGCAGAAGCTTGATGTTGGCCAGCCCGCCGTCCTTGTCGGTATCCCCGCGATCGGCACCACGACCGTTCTCCAGCTTCGCCAGCTCGGTGCGCAAGCCATTGAGTTCCTCTTCCACCCTTCGATAATCGGGGTTGGTGTTGGTCACAAAGGCGCGCATGGACGTCAACTGGATCTCTTTCGCCGAGACCTGCGCCTTCAGCCGCGCCACCGTCTCAAGAATCGCGCGGCTCTCGCTGTCGACGCTGATGACGCCATGGCTTTCCATCGTCCGCTTCAATGCGGCCTCGGCTTTCGCCAGATTGTCCTTGGTCGCTTCGAGCTGATGCTCGTAAAACAGGCGCCGCTGCGCCGCATCGGTCACCGCCAGCGTCTTCATCAGCCGGAACAACTCGCCCACATATGCGTTAGCCATCGGCGCGACGAGTTTCTTGTTCTCATCCTCCACTTCGATCAGGATTAACCCGTCCTTGCCAGAGCTGATCGTGGTATTGGTTTCCAGACGCTTGCGCGCGATCTCCTGGGAGTCGGTCGCGTAAACCTTCTTCAGGTCAAACTGGGCGATCAGCCTGTCGGCGATCGTGCGGCTCCTCAACATGCCGACATAGAGGTCGTTGGGGTTTTTCAGGCCGGCCGCCACCGCGGCGCCGCCGCCCGCCAGGCCGCCCAACTGCGACAGCAATGCGGCGGCACTGGACTGGGTCTGCTGCGGCGGCAGCAACCGGGTCGATGCAAGGTAAACATTCGGCAGGACGAAACTGATGCCGAGGGAAATAACGGCTGCGGCGACGGTTAGCGCGGCAATCGCTTTCTTGTGCTTTGCAAGGGCGATCAACAGATCGATCATCCCGATCTCGTCGGTGCCGGGTGCTGGAGCTTGTTCGCGCTCCAAATTCTCGCTTTGACTCATTGCTCTGTTCGGATCTGTTTTGGCCAACGTGTGTTTGTCGATGATGCGTGCTTATTCGCGCCTGGTCAGTTGCGCAACGTCTTGATCGCTGCCGCGCCCAAACCGAAGTTCGCAAAAATCTGCGCCCACTCCCGGGTACCCTGCATGAACTTGGTCCACCGGGTTTCTTTGTCGATCTTTTGCGGGATCACAATGCTGTCGCCCGGCATCACCTCCAGGCCACCGATACCACCGAAGAACCACCCTTTCGATTCGGCAGATACGACGGTCCCGTCGACACGCATGACGAAGACGTTATCGGTATCCGCATCGGGCGTCATGCCGGCCACTTTGAGGTAATCGCTCACGCGAGCATTCGGACGCCACAAGGGCGAAGCCTCGACGTTCACCGCGCCGAAGACGTGGACGAATGCGGGCCTTGCCGGCACCACCAGACGGTCGCCATTCTCAAGCTTCAATTGCGGCAGGCGGGCAAACGAGCGCTCCGACGGCTCCAACCCGAACGCAATGCGACCGGTCGCTTTCATTCGCCGGAAGCGCGAGAGCGTTTCTCTGGCCACGTCCATCTCACCCTGACGTTGCGTTTGAAGCGCAGCCATGTCGGCTCCTGAAAGCGCGCGCGCGTTAGCCAGGCCTGACGCCTGCTCCCTGCGCATTTGGGCCTCGAGCTTGTCCGCCGCGCGTTCGAGGTTGGCCTGCTGTTCACGGCGCGCCGCTTCCCGATAGAACTCCGTACCAAACAGGTAGGCGTTCGACGTGGGACCGCCGGCTTTGGCCAGCAAGGTCTGCACCGTGTCCCCTGCCGTCAGCTGATACACACCCGGAACCTTGACTTCGCCTTCGACGCGCACGAACACTCGGCGCTTATCCATCGGCACCGCAACGTCGTACTGCGAGAAAATAGTGACCGTGTCGCCAGGCTGAAGCTGCACGTTATCCGGACCACTCGGATTACTGAACACGTTACCGAGGTTGAATGGAATCAGGGTGACACTCAGGTCGCTGCGGTTGACGCGCTCGATGACAGCGTAATCCCAGTTGATCGGATCGAGCAGCCCGCCGATCCGGCCGGCGATCGAACTCTCGCTCTCGTTGGTCGCCTTCTCATTGTTTCCGGTTGCGATCACATTGTTCTGGCGCTTGACCGAGGAACGTGTAATCAGGTATTCGCGGTTCGGAATGAGATCGCCCACACGCATACCCATTTTGAAAGGTGCGCGCACGGGCTGGTCCACGTTCCCGCGCAAGACGACTGCATTGGCGAAATCAGGAGTGATGGAGGTGACGTTGAGGACATCGCCGTTCTTCAACGAGCGCTTGAGGCCTTGGCCATCCAGGGCGAACTCCTCGACCGTTCGCGGATGGCTCTTTCCTGCATCGATGCGCTCGAGGAAAGCACGGCGCGGATCCGCCACAACGGGCAGTCCGCCCGCAACGTCCAGCAATGACTCGATGGTGTCGCTGCCGGTCTTGAGCTCATACACGGCTGGCGCATTGACTTTCCCAACCAACGCCACGTATCCGCCAGCGGGCGGGATATAGATGGTGTCGCCGTCCAGCAGCTTGATATCAGCCGACTTGTCGCCCTTTGCAATAAACGAGTACAGGTCAAGCTCGGCAGCCACTTTGCCCGCGCGCTTGACCTGGACGTGGCGCATCGAGCCGTTCGCGCCCGGGCCGCCGCTTGCAAACAAGGCCGTCACCAGCGTCGACAGGCTGGACACGGTGTAAGTACCCGGACGGAGCGCCTGGCCAACGACGTAGACCGTAATGGCACGCAGCTGGCCAAACGTCACGTTCACGGTCACCCCCTTGTACAGCTTGGCGACCGCATTTCGCACCACGGTTTCGACATCTCCCGCTTTCACACCGGCGAGCACAATGGTGCCGATGGTCGGCAGCGAGATGGTCCCGTTTCGGTCAATCGTCGCCCGGTAATCGATATCGATCGTTCCCCAGCCACGAATCAGCAGTTGGTCCCCCGGCCCCAACGGATAGTCGGAAGGCAGCGGTGCGTTCGCAATAGGCGCGAAGGTCGATGGCGCGTTGGCAAAGAATTCTGCACCGAAGATCGGAAGGGATTGCCCGGTGTTCTCGGCAATGAACTTCTGGAATTCGCTGGTACCGGATTCGGGAGCGCGGTTGGCAACCGTTTGTGCCACTGCCGCAGCTGTGCTCGCGGCCGAGTCAGCGGTGCTTCCATTGGTGATTGTTATCTTATGCGTGGCCTGTCCCGGAGCCACCTCACCGACCGACGATGTGGCCTCCTGGCCGAACAGGTCGGACTTGAAGTCGGTCTTTTCTTGGGCCGATGCAACGGCACAGGCGGCCAGAGCTAAAGCCGCGAAACTGATTTTGATCTTAGGCATTGAATAATGGGAGGAGGATCAAGCGTGCATAGTTCAGCCCGCTATGTTACCCGATAGGCTTGCGAAGGGGAAATTTTGGGGGAGCTTTAGTTTCGAAAGCCCCTCACATGGGGTAAGTTTCGGCACATTTACCACAGGCTGGCATGAATGGCTTGCATAAAAAACTTATTCCTTGCCAGTGTTGCCACGATCTCCTAAGCGACTGATTTTTAACGAAACTTCAAGAAACGGGACGCGAGTAGTTTCTAACAAATGTTCATTTATTGGAAGTCAATTGTTCTTCCGCCATTCTTATCTTTTAATCGCATGAGTTACATTTGGTGAGAATATGCCGGATGCGCTCGTCTATTTGCATGCGAGCCGGGCAAAAGTTAGCAAGCAGGCAGTCAGCCACAGGTTTTAGCAACCCTTGTGATGCTGAGGTTACGCGCTGCTGCGGCGGCAAGACACCCCTCTTGAGCGCGTGGGTTGCAGGGATCGCGGTGGTATCGAGCGTCGCCAGAGCGGTGGGAACTCGGCTGCCGGATCCACTAGCGGAAATGGAAATCGCGCGCCGGCGTCAAAGGAACCAGGTCACGCAACATGAACTTGGCCACCTTCCGTTGTGACATCGATGGCTCAAGGCCGGGCTATTCTTCTGCAGGTTGAACGCGTGGGCAGAATCTGCCCACCCTACATCAGCTACGCCAGCGGCATTCGCGGCAGTCAAGGGACCAGCAGGTCCAGCTGCGACTGGTCCAGGTAGCACCACTGGCCTTCCTTGATGCCGAGCGAGTCCAGTGTCAGCCCGCCGATCTGCGAGCGGTGCAGCGCCGTGCAGTGGTTGCCGGCCGCCGCCAGCATGCGCTTGACCTGGTGATACTTGCCCTGCTCCAGCACGATCTCGAGCTGGTGCTCGCCCCGCTGCACGCAGGTAACGGCCGCCAGCGGCGCCGGCTCATCGTGCAGCTGCACCCCGGCCAGCAGCTGTTCAACCAGCGCCGGCGTTACCGGCTCGGCCGTGGTGGCCTGGTACACCTTGGGCACGTGCCGCTTCGGCGACGATTGGGCATGAATGAAGGCGCCGTCGTCGGACATCAGCAGCAAACCGGTGGTGTCGTGGTCGAGTCGCCCGACCGGCTGGACCTCGCGCCAGGTGAACTGCTCCGGCAGCAGGGTCAGCACGGCCGGGTGGTGGCTCGGCTTGCGCGAGCATTCGTAGCCTGCGGGTTTGTTGAGGGCGATATAGAGCCGCTCGCGGTACGGCCAATCCTCGTCGAACACGGTCAGCACCAGGCCGTCGGTCTCGACCACCGCCTTGTAGTTGTCTTCCACCTCGCCATTGATCGCGACGTCGCCGTCTTCGATCAGCGCGCGGCAATACTTTCTGCTGCCGAAGCCCTGCGATTGCAGGATCCGGTCAAGGGATAATTTGCTCATGGGGCGAGACTGTAACAGAACGGCCGCACTCCCGAAAGTGATAAAAATGGCAAGAATAGGCTGAGTTCGTGTCTTGCACTCGTTTGATTTATCTCAAGCATCAGAATCTTCCTATTGATACACTGAAATTCAAGTAGGAATCGGACTAACGGTGTGTGCCTTTGACTACTCATCGTTAGGATTTCAGTCAACCCCAACAATAAGAGGACCAAGATGCAAACTGTGAAGGATCAGCAATCAAACGTCGAAGAACGCAAGACTATTGCTCGTGAACAGTCTGCCTTGTTTCCCACCCGGCTCGCGCTGGCCCGCTGGATGAGCGGCGCGGATCTCCCCCACCTTCACCATGCCCACCCACCGCTGCGGGCGGCATGGCTGGCCCAGGCCCAGCGCGACTTCCAGGCGTGGCTGGACGGGGGCGGCTTTGTTCAGCACGATGGTGCGGCGAATGAACCCAAGGCTTCCCCGGATGGGCATTCGGCCGAAACCTGGGCCATTTGAGTATATCCTGGTGCTATCTCGGCTGTTTCGTTCTATCTTCGTGCAGGTTCAGCATGGATCCCGGCGTTCGCCGGGATGACGGTTTTGGGGCAAACGACTGGCGGTCAGGCAGCGTTGTTGCAAGCGCGGCATGGGTCCCCGCCTTCGCGGGGACGACGGTGCTTGGGTATCAGGCAAGTTCCTGCGAGGCCATGCGCGAGTGACCATGGCGCCCCCCCAGCAATCCACCTTTCCCCTGAAACGAAAACGACGGCTTGCGCCGTCGTTTTCTATTCCCCGAGGGAATTTTGCTGAGGAATTGAATTCTCTCGATCCGCACCGCACGGGGTGCGTCCTGTAGTCCGTTTCCGAAACGGATGAGAAGAGGCTGAGGTTCTGTTTCGTCTCCTTGAAAGGCCTACACCTCTAAATATAGAACGGGTGCACAAACTTTCAAGGGGATATTGATAAACCTCAGCGAACTTTCGGAACGGCGCCGTGGTAAATGGACTGGACCGCCCCGCTGCCGACCGACGCGCCGAACTTCTTCAGCACCCGCTCGGGCAGGCCTTCGCGCGAGGTGTAGTCCACGATGTCCTCGGCCTTGACGATGTCGCGCGCCACCGTGTCCACCGTGCCGAAGCCATCGGCCAGGCCCATCTCGACGGCCTTGGCGCCGGTCCAGTACAGGCCGGAGAAGATCTCGGGGGTCTCCTTCAGGCGCTTGCCACGGCCGGCGCGCACCACGTCGATGAATTGCTGGTGAATCTCGTCGAGCATTTCCTGGGCGTGTGCTTTCTGCTTGTCCGACTGCGGGCTGAACGGGTCGAGGAAGCCCTTGTTCGCCCCGGCCGTCAGCAGGCGGCGCTCCACGCCCAGCTTTTCCATGGCGCCGGTGAAGCCGAAGCCGTCCATCAGCACGCCCACCGAGCCGACGATGCTGGCCTTGTTAACATAGATCTTGTCGGCCGCCGCCGCGATGTAATACCCGCCCGAGGCACAGATCTCGTCCACCACCACGTACAGCGGCTTGTTCGGGTAGCCCTTCTTGAGGCGATTGATCTCGTCCACGATGATGCCGGCCTGCACCGGGCTGCCGCCGGGGCTGTTGACACGCAGGACAACGGCTGCCGAGCCGGCGTCGGCAAACGCCTTGTCCAGCGAGGGCACCACGTTGTCGGCCGAGCCGCTGCCGTCGGTGTCGATGGTACCGTCGATTTCGATCAGCGCGGTGTGGCGGCCGAGCGACTCGACGTCTGCCCCACCCAGGTCGAAATAGGTCCAGATGGCAAACACCGCCAGCGCCAGGACGCTCAGGCGGAAAAAGATGCTCCAGCGGCGCGCCGCGCGCTGCTCCTTGATCGTGGCGAAGACCAGCTTTTCGAGCGTGTCGCGCTCCCAGTTGGCAATGCTTGGCTCCTTGGCCAGCCGGCTGTCGTTGGGATTGTCCTTGCTGATGTCGTCGCTCATAACTTGTTCGTTCTATTCAGGTGGCACTGCTTGCCTGGCAGCTGCACTCGTAGGGGGCGTTCAGCTGCCGATGCCCCGGGGCAGGTACGCGCTGGTTGGACGCGTGGGAGGGGGACCCGCCCACCCTACGCGGGTTTCCGCAGTCGCCTGTCCCCGCGTGGGCACAAGTGCCCACCCTACGTTACGGTCCTGGCGGCCGGATGTGCTCGTCCGGCTGCCAGTAAATCTTGTTGTCCACTTCGCGCACCGGGATCGGCCGCAAGCGCCCTCCGGTACACGGCCCGCCCATGCAGCGCCCGCTGTCCGGCTGGTAGATTGCCCCGTGCGTCGAGCACATCAGGTACAGCCCGCTCGACTCGAAGAACTCGCCTTGAAACCAGTCAAGCTCGATCGGCACGTGCGCGCAGCGGTTCAGGTAGGCGTACGGCTGGCCGCCGTAGCGCACCACGAAGCCGGTCGCCGCGTCGCCAAACGCCACCACCGGAAAGCGCACGCCCTTGCCGCCCTCCTCCACCGCCGCGGAATCGCAGATCAGCACTTCTTCCATCACGCGTTCTCGTGCAGCCACTGGTGCAGCTCGGCCACGGTCTTGGCCGAGAACGCCGGCTTGCATGCCTCTAATTGATGCACCGGATGGGCGCCGTACTCGACCGCCACGCCGACCGCGCCGGCATTGCTTGCCATAAGCAAATCATGCGTGGTGTCGCCGATCATAACGGTCCGGCGCAGGTCCTGCCCCAATTCCCTGGTGAGCTCCTGCAACATTGCCGGATGGGGCTTCGAAAATGTCTCGTCCGCGCAACGGGTAGCGTCGAACATCGACAACAGGCCAACCGCATTCAATGCCCGGTTCAGGCCGACCCGGCTCTTGCCGGTGGCCACCGCGAGGAAGTAGCCGGCCTGCGACAACTCCGTCAGCATGTCGCGAACGCCGTCGAACAGGACGAGTTCGTGATCCTTCGTCAGGTAATGGTAGCGATAACGCTCCACCAGTTTCGGGTACAGGGCGGGATCGATGTCCGGCACCACCGATTGCATCGCCTCGGCCAGCCGCAGGCCGATCACCTGCGACGCAGCCTGGTCGCTGGGTGGCCTGACGCCGATATCCTTGGCGGCCGACTGGATGCACTTGACGATGGTGGCCGTGCTGTCCATCAGCGTGCCGTCCCAGTCGAAAACGATCAGGTCGAATTTTTGTCTTGGCATGTCTCCTGGCTGATCGCAGCCAGCTCCTCTTTATATTATGTAATGGTAGGTGGGTTTTGTGACCATGCGACAAACGCGTGGGTGCGGACCCTGGCAGCTCTTGTAGGGTGGGCAGCTTGTCTGCCCACGCGTTCAATCACAGCAAGCACCGTTTGGACGCGTGGGCAGGGAGAGGCTGGGCAGTGCCCAGCCGAGCGCCCACCCTACGGGACCATGTCCACCCTACGTCTTCGCTTGCCCCAAGCTTACCAAGAAACGCTCGCACTCTGGCGGCAAGGGCGCTTTCAGGGTGATTTCCTTGCCCGAATCGGGGTGCGTGAACGTGATCTGGTGCGCGTGCAGGAACATCCTGCGCAGCGGCCCGTGGTCTTCCCCCGCCTTTTGCAGCGCGCGGTTGAGCGCAAAATCGCCGTACTTGTCGTCACCCAGGATCGGAAAGCCGCTGGACGCCAGGTGAACACGGATCTGGTGCGTCCGGCCGGTCTTCAGCTCCGCCTCCAGCAACGCGAACCGCTCCCACTTGCGCAGCAGCGTAAACACGGTGTGCGACTCCATCCCGCCCGCCTGCACCACCACGCGGCGCTCGCCGTCCGGGGTCGTGAACTTGTGCAGCGGAAGCTTGACGTGCTGCCGCTTGTTGCGCCAGTCACCATACACGGCAGCAAGATAACGCTTGTCTGTAAGGCCTTCGCGCATCTGCTCGTGCAAATTGGTCAGGGCCGAACGCTTCTTCGCCAGCAGCAATAATCCCGACGTTTCGCGGTCGAGCCGGTGTACCAGCTCCAAAAACTTCGCCTCCGGCCGCGCCGCGCGCAGCTGCTCGATGACGCCGTACGACACGCCCGAGCCGCCGTGCACGGCCACGCCGGCCGGCTTGTCGATCACGAGCAGGTGGCTGTCCTCGAACAGGATCGCGAATTCGGCCCCCGGTACCGGCGCCGCCGCGCTGCGCTCGGCCAGCCGCACCGGCGGGATGCGCACCACGTCGCCTTCGACCAGCCGGTACAGCTGATCGATACGACCTTTGTTCACGCGCACTTCGCCGGAGCGCAGGATGCGGTAAACATGGCTCTTGGGGACGCCTTTGCAGACGCGCAGCAGGTAGTTGTCAATACGCTGCCCCGCCTCTTCCTCGGTAATTGTCACCAGCCGCACTTGTTGCGCTGCCTGCGATGAAGGGGGAACAACAGCATTTTGCGCCTTCGTTTCCTCTGTCTTCCCAGAAATTCTCTTTAAGTCCTTCATTTTGAATATATAATCGACAGGCGGCGGTCAAACCTCTGCTGGTGTAAGAATTAAAACGATATTTTACACAGGGGCGTCCCCGTCGGCCCCGCAAAAAATGCACTCGATGGGGAAATAACTGTACGCACATTCCTGCGCGAACTTGGGTTGCACCGCAGTTGCAGCCGGGCAGCGCGCCAGGGATGCCGGATTGGATTGTTTGGAAATTAAGGATAAGTACCGGCAAGCCGCCCCCCGGTGGCTCGCTGGTTGATGGCGTCGATAACGCTTGCCGTTTTCGCCCGACCCGATGTAGGCCTCATCCAGAAGGCTCGTGAATAAAGGCTGATTCTATCGCCTGTTTCGAAGTCTTGGTGTTCGCTGGCTACGGTTTGGCTGGTTTTAGCACATCGCCCCGGCTTCTGGCCGTGCCGCCCACAGGGCCGCATGCAGGAGCTGCAGGTTGCGCACAGTGCGCTCGGCAATAACGATTGATGTCCATCCGCGCCCTGTTGCGGGCGGCGACGCGTTGCGTCGCCTCGCCGCAGGAGTAGGGCATACTCACCCTCCGACACTCCCCTCCCCGCGTGCTTCCTTGTACTTTTGCCGCCCTTTGGCAAGGCGGCCTGGAACGGCCTACGGGTCGCGGAGTTTATAAAAATGAAACGCATGTTGTTTAATGCTACCCAGCAGGAGGAGCTGCGCGTAGCAATCGTCGATGGCCAGAAGCTGATCGACATCGATATCGAAACGGCTGGCCGCGAACAGCGCAAGTCCAACATCTACAAGGGTGTCATCACCCGCATCGAGCCCTCGCTCGAGGCCTGCTTCGTCAGCTATGGCGAAGAGCGCCACGGCTTCCTGCCGTTCAAGGAAGTGGCCCGCTCGTACTTCCGCGAAGGCGTGGACGTGCGCAACGCCACCATCAAGGAAGCCCTGCGCGAAGGCCAGGAAATCATGGTGCAGGTCGAAAAAGAAGAGCGCGGCAACAAGGGCGCGGCCCTGACCTCGTTCATCTCGCTGGCCGGCCGCTACCTGGTGCTCATGCCCAACAACCCGCGCGGCGGCGGCGTGTCGCGCCGCGTGGAAGGCGAAGAGCGCCAGGAACTGCGCGAAACCATGGACAAGCTCGACCTGCCGCAGGGCATGTCGGTGATCGCCCGCACCGCCGGCATCGGCCGCAATGTCGAAGAGCTGCAGTGGGACCTGAACTACCTGATGCAGCTGTGGCGCGCAATCGAAGGCGCCGGCAAGTCGGCCCCGGGCGCGTTCCTGATCTACCAGGAAAGCTCGCTGGTGATCCGCGCGATCCGCGACTACTTCCAGCCGGACATCGGCGAGATCCTGATCGACACCGACGAGATCTACGACCAGGCGCACCAGTTCATGAGCCACGTGATGCCCGACATGGTGCACCGCGTGAAGCGTTACAGCGACGACGTGCCGCTGTTCTCGCGTTTCCAGATCGAACACCAGATCGAAACCGCGTACTCGCGCACGGTGCCCCTGCCTTCGGGCGGCGCGATCGTCATCGACCACACCGAAGCGCTGGTGTCCATCGACGTCAACTCGGCGCGCGCCACGCGCGGCTCGGACATCGAGACCACCGCCTTCAACACCAATTGCGAAGCGGCCGATGAAGTGGCGCGCCAGCTGCGCCTGCGCGACCTGGGCGGCCTGATCGTGATCGACTTCATCGACATGGAAGTGGCCAAGAACCAGCGCGAAGTGGAACAGCGCCTGAAGGACGCGCTGCACCACGACCGTGCACGCGTGCAGATGGGCAAAATCTCGCGCTTCGGCCTGATGGAACTGTCGCGCCAGCGCCTGCGCCCGTCGCTGTCCGAAGGCTCGCACGTGACCTGCCCGCGCTGCTCCGGCACCGGCCACATCCGCGACACCGAGTCGTCCGCCCTGCAGGTCCTGCGCATCATCCAGGAAGAGGCGATGAAGGAGAACTCGGCGACCATCCACGTGCAGGTGCCGGTCGACGTGGCCGCGTTCCTGCTCAACGAAAAACGCGGCGAAGTGCTCAAGATCGAGAACCGCCACCGCATCGCCGTCATCCTGATCCCGAACAAGCACCTGGAAACGCCGCACTACAAGCTCGAGCGCATCAAGCACGATGACCCGCGCCTGGAAGAAGCGGCAGCCAGCTACACCCTGGCCGAAACCGCCGAAACCGACATGGGCTTCTCCAAGCGCCAGAAGGAAGAAGCGCGTCCGCGCCAGGAAGCCGTGGTCAAGACCATCACCCCGGCCCAGCCGGCCCCGATGGTGGACCGCACCGAAGCGGCCAAGCCGGCCGCCGCCCCGGCAAGCGCGCCCGCACCGGTCGCCGCCGCGCCGGCCGAAGCCGGCTTCTTTGCGCGCCTGCGCAACTTCTTCTTTGGCGGCCCGGCACCGGTGGCACCTGCTCCCGCGCCCGCGGCCCCGGCCAAGCCGGCCGCGGCAGCTGCCGGCGAGCGTGGCGAACGCGGCGGCCGTGGCCAGCGCGGCCGCAGCCGTAACGGCAAGGGTGGGCGCGAGCGCGAGGAGCGCGAACCGGTCGCCAAGGCACCGCAGGACGAATCGGCCAAGGCAACTGAAGCAGCGGAAGCCAAGGGCGGCCGCCAGCGCCAGCAACGCCAGTCGCGTGAACCGCGCGAGACCGCCGAGCTGCAGGCAGCCGCAGCAGCGCCGCGCGCCGAGCGTGGCGAGCGTCCGGAACGTGGTGAGCGCGCCGAACGCGGCGAGCGCGGCCAGCGCCCGCAACGCGCACGCGGCGAACGCTTCCCGGCAGTCGAGGCCAAGGCCGAGGAGCCGAACGAAGTCCAGAACGCCATCCCGGTCGAGGAGATTGAAACCGCAAGCGCCCCGCATGGTGACGAGCTCGAGCATGCAGTGAATGTGGCCGCTGCCGGCCCGGCCGGCGAGGGTGAAGCGGGTGGTGACGAGCCGCGCCGCCGCCGCCGTCGTGGTGGCCGCAACCGCAACCGCCGCGAGCGCGAGCAGGCCGAAGGCGTCGAAGGCGCCGAGGAGGAAGCAACGCCGGCATTCGCCCCGGTTGCCGACGAGGAAGCCGCCAAGGTGCAGGCCGAGGCAAAGCGCGCAAAGCCGGCAGCACAGGCCCGCGCCGCAGCCAGCGAACCGTGGCCATTCCCGACGGCAGCATCGATGGCAGCCAAGGCCGCTCCTGCCGCGGCCGCCCCGGCAGCCCCGGCCAAGGCGGCTGGCGTGCCGCAGCCGAGCGCGACGACCTGGTTCTTCCCGACCGCCGCGCTGATGGGTGTGAAACCGGCGGCTCCGGCTGCCCCCGCACCGGCTGCTGTCGCACCAGCTGCCCCGGCTGAACAGGCACCCGCCGTGCAGCCGAGCGCACCGGTTGAGCAACCCGCCGCACCGGTTGTGCAAGCCGTGGCGCAGCCCAAGCCCGCCGAGCCCGTCGTTGTGAGCGCGCCGGCCGTAGCGGTTGCGCCCGCGCCTGTGGCAGATCTCAATCAACTGTTGAGCGCTGCCGGCCTGCAGCTGGCCGCGACCGATCCGGAGAAGCTGAAAGCCGCGCAGGAGGCTGCCGCCCAGGTACCACCGCCGGCTCCGGTGCGCCGCACCCGCCGCCAGGCCCCGCCCCCGGTCGACGAGCCGCTGATCCAGGTGGACACCCGCCAGTAAGCGGTAAGTAAAAAAGGGAAGCCGCGTGCTTCCCTTTTTCTTGCCACGCGGCTGTTAATTTTTTGTAGGGTGGGCTCTCGAGCCCACGCGGCGATACGCGGCCGTGGCCCGTCGTACCGTTGATTGATGTCGTGTGAGAAACGCGTGGGCACAAGTGCCCACCCTACGAGTCAAAGTGCACGAACATGAACACGCACGCGAGTATCCGTAGAAGCGGGCAACCCAACCCGCCGGCGCCCCAGCCCGTTACGCTCCGCCAAGCCTTCTGGTACTGGCTCAAGCTCGGCTTCATCAGCTTTGGCGGCCCGGCCGGCCAGATCGCGCTGATGCACACCGAGCTAGTGGAACGCCGCCGCTGGATCTCCGAGCGCCGCTTCCTGCACGCCCTCAACTACTGCATGCTGCTGCCGGGCCCCGAGGCCACCCAGCTGGCCATCTACATCGGCTGGCTGCTGCACCGCACGGCTGGCGGCATCATCGCCGGCGCCCTGTTCGTGCTGCCCTCGCTTGCGATCCTGATCGCGCTGTCGTGGATCTACATGGCGTTCGGCCACGTCCCTGCCGTCGCCGGCGTCATGTACGGCATCAAGCCGGCCGTGGTCGCCATCGTGCTGGCCGCGGCCTGGCGCATCGGCAGCCGCACCATCAAGAACGCCGTACTCGCGGCGATCGCCCTGGCCGCCTTCGTCTCGATCGCCGTGCTGCGCATGCCCTTCCCGCTGATCGTGCTGGGCGCGGCGCTGGCCGGTTTTGCCGGGGCGCGCCTGTCGCCACAGCGGTTCGACCTCGGTGGCGCCCATCCCGGCAACGCCACGTCATATGGCCCTGCCCTGATCGACGACGACACGCCCACGCCCGCACATGCCCTCTTCAGCTGGCGCCGCCTGGCCACCGTCGTGCTGGCCGGCGCCGCGCTGGCAATGTCCGCGTGGCTGCTGCTGGCCTGGCTGTTCGGCGTCCACAGTCCGCTGGCGCAGATGGGCTGGTTCTTCACCAAGGCCGCGCTCATGACGTTCGGCGGTGCCTACGCGGTGCTGCCCTACGTGGTGCAAGGCGCGGTGGACCATTACGGCTGGCTCTCCGCGCCCCAGATGATCGACGGCCTGGCGCTCGGCGAAACCACACCCGGGCCGTTGATCATGATTGTGGCCTTCGTCGGCTTCGTCGGCGGCTGGACCCATGCGCTGTTCGGGCCGGCCGCCCTGCCCGCCGCTGGCGCGGCAGGCGCGGCGGTGGCCACGCTGTTCACGTTCATACCGTCGTTCGTGTTCATCCTCGCCGGCGGCCCGGTGGTCGAGTCCACCCGTGGCAACCTGCACCTGACCGCCCCGCTGACCGCGATCTCGGCGGCGGTGGTCGGCGTGATCGCCAGCTTGGCCGTGTTCTTCGGCGGGCAAGTGTTCTTCGCCGGCGGTCAGCTCCAGCCGGCCGCCATCGTCATCGGCCTGGCCGCCTGCATCGCCCTTTTCCGCTACAAAATCGGTACCATCCCGCTGATCGCCGCCTGTGCCGTGGCGGGCCTCGTGCTATCGTATTGGCATGGCTGAAAAAATCATCATGCTGAACGATACGCGGACCGGTTCCCTGCCTGTCCCTGCCGTTCTCCAGGCGCCCACCGGCCGCGTGGACGATGCCCTCGCGCGCCCGCTGCACGACCTGCGCATCAGCGTCACCGACCGCTGCAACTTCCGCTGCGTGTACTGCATGCCCAAGGAAGTGTTCGACAAGGACTACCCTTACCTGCCGCACGCATCGCTGCTCTCGTTCGAAGAGATCACGCGCGTGGCGCGGCTGTTCGTCGAGCACGGCGTGGAAAAGCTGCGCCTGACCGGTGGCGAACCGCTGCTGCGCAAGGACATCGAACGCCTGGTCGGCATGCTGCGCGACCTGCGCACGCCATCCGGCCGCCCGCTCGACCTGACCCTGACCACCAACGGCTCGCTGCTGGCCCGCAAGGCGCGCGCGCTCAAGGACGCAGGCCTGGACCGCGTCACCGTGTCACTCGACGCGCTCGACGACGCCACCTTCCGCCGCATGAACGACGTTGACTTTGCCGTGACCGACGTCCTCGACGGCATCGAGGCCGCGCACGCCGCCGGGCTGGGACCGATCAAGGTCAACATGGTGGTCAAGCGCGGCATGAACGACGCCCAGATCCTGCCGATGGCGCGCCACTTCAAGGCCACGCCGTTCATCCTGCGCTTCATCGAGTTCATGGACGTGGGCGCATCGAACGGCTGGAACATGGATGACGTGGTGCCATCGCGCGAGATCGCCAGCCGCATCGGCGCCGAGATGCCGCTCGAACCGGTCGAACCCAACTACCACGGCGAGACCGCCACGCGCTGGCGTTACCTGGACGGCAGCGGCGAGATTGGCCTCATTTCAAGCGTCACCCAGGCCTTCTGCCGCGACTGCACCCGCATCCGGCTGTCCACCGAAGGACAGCTGTACACCTGCCTGTTCGCCACCCGCGGCCACGACCTGCGCGCGCTCCTGCGCGACGGCCGCAGCGACCTCGAGATGTCCAACGCGATCGCCCAGCTGTGGCGCGCGCGCGCGGACCGCTATTCCGAGACCCGCACCATCCATACTGCTACCCTGCGCGGCGGCGCGCAAAAAGTCGAAATGTCCTACATCGGCGGATAACAAATGAAAGAACAAGCATTGATCAGTGGGCTGATCCTCGCTGGCGGACGCGGCACGCGCATGGGCCACGTGGACAAGGGGCTGCAAGCGTTTCGCGGCAAGCCAATGGCGGCGCACGTGCTCGAGCGCCTGGCGCCGCAGGTGGCCTCGGTCGCCATCAACGCCAACCAGAACCTGGACACCTGGGCCGGTTTCGGCGTGCCCGTCTGGCCCGACGACACGCCTGGCTTTGCCGGCCCGCTGGCAGGCCTGGAGGCCGGCATGCGGCGCGCCACCACCGACTACGTGCTGACCGCGCCGTGCGACTCGCCCTTCCTGCCGCCCGACCTGGCCGAGCGCCTGTTCGCCGCGCTGCAGGCTAAAGGTGCGGACCTCGCGTTCGCGGCGACCCAGGAGCCGGGCATGCTGCGCCAGCCGCACCCGGTGTTCTGCCTCGTCAAAACCAGCCTGCTGCCGGTGCTGTCGGGCTACCTGGCCGCCGGCGGCCGCAAGATGGACGGCTGGTACAAGGACCTGAAGGCAGTCGAGGTGCTGTTCGACGACGCCGACGCGTTCCGCAACATCAATACCCTGGACGAGCTCGATGCGGCAGCGCGTAGGGTGGGCAGCTGTGCTGCCCACGCGTCCGAACAGAGCATGCCGGATTTGAACGCGTGGGCAGCAAAGCTGCCCACCCTACAAGACGTCGCCAGCTGCGTGTCCGGCTACGATCCCAATGCCCTGCCGGTGCGCGACGCGCAGCGCATCATCCGTGAGTTCGTCACGCCGGTGCGCGCCGTCGAACAGGTCGCGCTGCGCTCGGCGCTGGGCCGCGTGCTCGCGCAGGACATCGTTTCGCCCTTCAACGTGCCCGCCCACGACAACTCGGCGATGGACGGGTTTGCGCTGCGCGGTGGCGATCTCGCGGCCGACGTCCCGACTACGCTGCGCGTCATCGCAACCGCGTACGCCGGCCGCCCGTCCGACGTGGCGCCGGGCCCGGGCGAATGCGTACGCATCATGACCGGCGGTGTCATGCCGGCCGGTTGCGATACGGTGGTGCCGCAGGAGTTCACCACTGCCACCGACGACAGCGTGACCATCCCGCCGGGCACGGTACGCGTGGGCGACAACCGGCGCCTGGCCGGCGAAGACCTGAAGGCCGGCAGCGCCGCGCTCGCAAAGGGCAAGATCGTGCGCCCCGCGGACCTTGGCCTGCTCGCATCGCTCGCCGTGGCGGAAGTGCCCGTACAGCGCCGCCTGCGCGTGGCCTTCTTCTCCACCGGCGACGAGCTGCGCTCGATCGGGCAGCCGCTGGACGAAGGCTGCGTGTACGACAGCAACCGCTACACCATCTACGGCATGCTGCAGCGGCTGGGTTGCGACATCATCGACATGGGCATCGTCCGCGACGATCCGCAGGCGCTCGAAGATGCGCTGCGCGCGGCCTGCGAAAACGCGGACGCCATCGTCACCTCGGGCGGCGTGTCGGTTGGCGCGGCGGACTATACGAAGCAAATCATGGGCAAGCTGGGCGACGTCACGTTCTGGAAGATCGGCATGCGGCCAGGGCGCCCGCTCGCGTTCGGGCGCATCAGCTCGAACGGCCACAGCGCCTTCCTGTTCGGCTTGCCCGGCAATCCGGTCGCGGTGATGGTGTCGTTCTACTTCTTCGCGCGCGATGCGCTGCTGCGCATGATGGGCGCCGAAGCGCCGCTCGAGCTGCTGAAGGCGCGCTCAGTGGGCGCGATCCGCAAGAAGCCGGGGCGCACCGAATACCAGCGCGGCATCCTCTCGCGCGGCGAGGACGGCATGCCGCAGGTGCGCATCACCGGCTCGCAAGGCTCGGGCATCCTGCGCTCGATGTCCGAGGCAAATTGCATGGTGGTGCTGCATGACGAACAAGGCAGCGTCGCGGCCGGCGACATGGTGGACGTGCTGCCGTTCGAGGGATTGGTCTGAATCCACGGCGTGTAGGGTGGGCACTTGTGCCCACGCGCCCCACACTATTCGAGATCGTAACCGCTCACCCGGGCGTTGCCGCCCCAATCAACTGGATACATTCCTTGGCTGACATAGCGATGAAATGTCGAAAATGGCCACTGATCCGCTCTCGTCACGTATCCATGGCGAACCGGATTGAAATGCACATAGTCCATGTGAATTTCCAAGTCGTGTTCATCACGAATCCGATGTTCCCAAAA
Organism: Massilia agilis; assembly: GCF_024756255.1. Lineage (GTDB taxonomy): Bacteria > Pseudomonadota > Gammaproteobacteria > Burkholderiales > Burkholderiaceae_D > Telluria > Telluria agilis. The sequence goes on from NZ_JANUHB010000001.1 coordinate 1,314,250, forward strand.
TCTCCGCTGCCAAATTGTCGATTCGCGACGAGCGACGGCAGCCTCTGTCTGCATGACGGGACGATGAAAGGCGCCACCGCAATTTGTTGAAACGAAGCGTTTGATTTCAGACCACCTTGTGGAAAAATCATGGTCGCCTTCAGGCAGCGTCCAGATGACGTGCATGTGATCAGGCAGCAGCACCCACGCATCGATGGCGAACGGTCGCTGCGAGGCAACCAGTCGGATGGCCTGATTTAACGCGCACCGGATACGCTCGTCGCACAGGATCTCCCGCCGACGATACGCGACAACGGTGAAGAAGAAGGTGCTGCCAATGACGCGGCGGTAGCGGGACATGATGCGCCATCGTAGATGATGGCGGCGTCGGCCTAATGCGCGAAATCAAAATCGTAGGGTGGGCACTTGTGCCCACGCTTGGCGTACGCGTTCCCGCGTGGGCACAAGTGCCCACCCTACGTAACGGTTGCGGTCAACCGGTCTTCAGCGAACCAAGTATTCCCGGCAGGTCTCGCAACAGGCCGTCCCTGACGCGCAGGCCGGCGGGCACCGGTTCGCGTTTCTGGTCCTGTACCAGGCGCGCAAAGACCACCACGTGGTCGCCCCTTTTCGCCCAGCCCACGAACCAGCCGTATGCGTGCGCGTCATCCGCGCTACCGTCGGGCAGCACCGGAAAGCCCGTGCCCGTCTTTCCGTGGATTTCCCAGCCGTTGGCGTACCCCACCCTGGTGATGCGGCCCGTCATTTCATAGGCCTGCGGGCTTACCTGGAGCTGGCGGTTCACGAGCCTGCGCAAGAACCCGACCTGCTCATCCGGCGAGATCTTGAGCGATGAACCGAGCCATGCGTAGGTCAGGCCAGGTTTGCCCGGGCTGCCGGTCACGTCCTGGTTCCCGTACTGGAAACCACGCACGTACCCCTGGAAGCGCTCCTCCCCGAGCGCCGTCGTGACCTGCTGCGAATACCACACGACCGAGTCGCGCATCCAGCTCGCGGGGTCGGTCGTCGCTCGCCATTCTGGCCGCCAGTCGATATAGCCCGGCCTGAAAGGCAGTGCCGGCGTATGCTCGTCGCGCAGCAGGCGGCTGTCGTAGCCCATCAGGCTGATGGCGATCTTGAACGTCGATGCCGGCGTGACCCGCTGGTCGCACTGGCCCTGGCGGATCAGGATCGCGCCGGTGGCCGCATCCGCCATCACAGTACACTGGACGACGTCCTGCGCCGCAGCTGCGTGCGCAACGATGCCTGCCGCGAGAAACAGCGCAATCCGGTTGTGCATCCTTCGCTCCTTCGAACCTGGTTGGGTTTACTCGTCGCGATCGACCGTTTCGGCCCCGAGCATCAGTTGGGCCGCCTCGCTCGGCAGCGCTTCCACCGATTTCAGCTTGCGCGCCATCTGGCGGCTGCGCACCTCCGCGCTTTCGATGTTCTTGGCGGCGCGCTCCAGCGTGGCCTTGGTGGCCGCCAGCACGTCGCCGAATTTGCCGAACTCGGTCTTGACCGCGCCCAGCACCTGCCACACTTCCGACGAGCGCTTTTCCAGCGCCAGGGTACGGAAGCCCATCTGCAGGCTGTTGAGCAGCGCGGTCAGCGTCGATGGACCGGCGATCATCACCCGCAGCGTGCGCTGCACGTCGTCGGCCAGGCCGGGCCGCCGCATCACTTCGGCGTACAGCCCTTCGGTAGGCAGGAACATGATCGCGAAGTCGGTGGTCTGCGGCGGCGACACGTACTTCTCGCAGATCGTCTTCGCTTCCAGCCGCACCGCGCGTTCGAGCTCGGCGCCCGCGCGCGCGACCCCATCGGCGTCCGCGTGCTCCGCGGCGTCCACCAGCCGTTCGTACTGCTCCTTCGGGAACTTGGCGTCGATCGGCAACCACAGCGGCGCGCCACCTTCGACCGCGCCCGGCAGCCTGATGGCGAATTCGACCCGTGCGTTGGTGCCCTTCACGGTCTCGACGTTGCGCGCGTACTGGTCCACCGTGAGCACCTGCTCCAGCAGCATCTCCAGCTGCACTTCGCCCCAGGTGCCGCGCGTCTTCACGTTGGTGAGCACGCGCTTGAGGTCCCCCACGCCCACCGCCAGCTGCTGCATTTCGCCCAGCCCCTGGTGGACCTTTTCCAGCCGTTCGGACACGTGGCGGAACGATTCGGTGAGCCTGGTTTCGAGCGTGGCGTGCAGCTTTTCGTCGACGGTCTGGCGCATCTCTTCAAGGCGCTTGGCGTTGTCGGCCTGCAGGTCGCGGATCTTGGTTTCCAGCGTGGAGCGCACTTCGAGCATGCGCTGCGCGTTCGATTCGGTCAGGGCGGCGATGGCTTGGTTGAGGGTATCGGCGAAGCGCTTGAGCGCGCGCGCCTGTTCTTCACGCCCGCCGGCTGCGTGCAGCTGGATCTGCTGGCGCATCGATTCCAACTGCTGCACGATCGCCGCCTGGTTTTGCGCGAGGTGGGCCGACACTTCCTGGCGCGTGCCCTGCGCGCTCGCCTGCATTTCCAGGCGCAGCTCGCGCTCGACCCGATCCAGCTGGCCGCCGCCTTTGCGCAACAGCGCGACCAGCTGCAGCACGATGATGGCCGCAAGCGCCGCGGCGAGGATCAGGAAGTGGGTGTCTGTCATGTGCGCTCAGCCGGCCTTGTTGCGCATCCAGTCGGCGGTGTTGTAGAACGACTGCATCAGGCGCAGCTGCATCTCTTCGTCGATGCCGATGTCCTGCATGGCCCAGGCCATGCAACGCAGCCACTGGTCGCGCTCGCTGCTGCCGATGGCGAACGGCAGGTGGCGCGCGCGCAGCATCGGGTGGCCGTACTTTTCGATGAACAGGTCAGGCCCGCCCAGCCAGCCGGACAGGAACATGAACAGCTTCTCGCGCGAGCTGTCGTTCGGTTTCGGGTGCATTGCGTGGATGCCGGCAAACTCCGGCTCCAGCTCCATCAGGTCGTAGAAGCGGTCGACCAGTTCGCGCAGGCGGCTTTCGCCGCCGATCATTTCGTAAGGGGTAGGTGCGTCACTCATCCTGTGATGATAGCGCAGCCGCCGCGCGCCGTGGGGCTCACCGGTAGGGTGGGCAGCTTGGCTGCCCACGCGTTCAACATCTCCAAATACCGCCCGCGGCAGGGCCTGCATCCGTAGAACGCGTGGGCAGCAGAGCTGCCCACCCTACCGGCTAGCGCGCGTCAGCATCAAGCCTCGCGCAGCGTCTGCAGCGGCGGCTGACGCAACACGTTGCGCAATCCCAGCCAACCGCCGACCAGGGCGCACACGGCACCTGCCACCAGTCCGGCAGCCCACACCCCCGGCTCGAACGACCACGGGAACTTGAACTGGTAGGTGGCGAGCGCCCAGCCCAGCCCAGCCGCGCCCGATGCCGCCAGCACGCCCGAAAGCCCGCCCACGATCAGGAACTCGATGCGCTGCGCCTGCGCGAGCTGCGCGCGGGTGGCGCCGAGCGCGCGCAGCAGGCCCGCTTCGCGCGTGCGTTCGGCTTGCGAACCCATGAGCGCCGCGTACAGCACCAGCACACCGGAAGCAAGCGTGAACAGGAACAGGAATTCGACCGCCGTGACCACCTGGTCGAGCACCTCCTGCAGCTGGTGGATGATGCCGGAAACGTCGATCACGGTGAGATTGGGATAGGCGCGCGTGAGCGTGTTGGCCAGCGCCGCGCCGCGCTGCGGCAGGTGGAACGCGGTCATGAAGGTCTGCGGCGCATTCGTCATGGCGGCCGGGTTGATGATGACGAAGAAGTTGGCGCGCATGGAGCCCCATTCCAGCTTGCGCAGGCTCGTGATCTTCGCATCGACCACCTGCCCCGCCATATCGAAGCGCATCACGTCGCCCAGCTTCAGGTTCAGCGTGCGCGCGATCCCCTGTTCGACCGAGGCCTCGGCCACGCCGGGACCGTCGTTGAACCAGCGGCCGGACACGATCTCGTTCTGCTCCGGTATCTGCGCCATGGTCGAAAGATTGAATTCGCGGTCCGCCAGGCGCCGCGCGTCTTCACTGGTGTAGGTCTGCGGCGTGACCGGCTTGCCGTTCACGGCGGTGAGCCGGCCGCGGATCATCGGGTACAGCACCGGGTTCGCCACGCCGGCGTCCTGGATCTGGCGCGCCACGGCCAGCTTCTGGTCCGGCTGGATGTTGATGATGAAGCGGTTCGGCGCGTCCGGCGGCAGCGAGACCTGCCATGCCTTCATCAGGTCGCCGCGCACGACGGTCAGCAGCAGGAGCGCCATCAGGCCAAGCGACAACGCGACCACCTGCACCACCGTCGCACCGGGCCTGCGCTGCAGCGACGTGAGCGCAAAGCGCCAGCCCTGGCGTTTCGACAGGCCACGCAACCGCCGCAACACCAGCAGCGCCAGCCAGCCCACCAGCGCGAACAGGCCAAAGCCGCCGAGGAAGCCGCCGGCCGTGATCAGGGCGAGCTTGGGATCGCCGACCTGCCACAGCAGCAGCGCGATGAACACCACAACACCGAGCCCATAGGTGGCCAGCGCCATCGGCCGCGGCGCGGCCTGCTCGCGGCGGATCACGCGGTTGTGCGGCACGTTGCGCAGCTGGAGCACCGGCGGCAGCGCAAAGCCGACGAGCAGCAGCAGCCCGGTCGCGATGCCCTGCAGGGCGGGCAGCAGCGAAAGCGGCGGCAGGTCGGTGGTGATCATGTTGCCGACAAGGGCAACCAGCACGTAGTGGGCGGCCAGTCCGACCAGCACGCCGAGAATGCTGCCAGCCAGCCCCACCAGCGCGAACTCGAGCAGGTACATGAACCCGACCTGGTTCTGGGTCATGCCCAGGCAGCGCAGCATCGCGCATGCGTCCAGGTGGCGCTGCATGAAGCGGCGCGCGGCCATCGCCACCGCGACTGCCGCCAGCATGGCCGACAGCAGGCCGACCAGCGACAGGAACCGGTCCGCACGGTCGAGCGTTGCGCGCATCTCGGGCCGGCCGTTTTCCAGCGATTCGATGCGCACGCCCTTGACGGCGCCGCTGTCGATTTGCGCGCGCAGCCAGCGTTCGTACTCGTCCACGCGCGACAGGTCGTTGGTCGAGGGCGCCGCCACCTGCATGCGCCAGGTCACGCGCGCAAAGTCGTCCACCAGGTGCGTGGCGGGCAGGTCGTCCATCGACAGCATCACGCGCGGCGCGAAGTTGACGATCGCCGAGCCGCGGTCCGGCTCCGCCGCGATCAGCTGCGCGATCACGAAGCGCTTGTCGCCCAGCTGGATCGTGCCGCCGACGCCAAGCTTCAGGCTCACCAGCAGGTTGGGGTCCACCCATACCGTGCCTGGCGCCGGAATCGCGGAGGTCTTTGCACCGATCGCCGCGCTGGCGTCGTCGGCATTGGTGGAAATGCGCATTTGCCCGCGCAGCGGGTAGCCCTTCGAGACCGCCTTCACCGAAGCGAGCTGGGCGACCGAGGCATCGCCCTCACCTGCCTGCGCCATGCTGGGGAAGGTCACAGTGTCCGCAAGCACGAGAGCGCGCCGCTCGGCCTCGCGGCGCCAGTCGGCGCGCACCGGCTGGTCGGCGCTCACGAGCAGGTCGGCGCCGATCAGCTGGTGCGCATCGCGATTGAGCGCGGTGCGCATGCGGTCGACGAAGAAGCCGACTGCGGACAGCGCCGACACGGCGACAATCAGCGCCACCAGCAGGAAGCGCAGCTCGCCGGCGCGCCAGTCGCGCAAGGTCATGCGCAGGGATTGGGTGAACATGCTTCGGTAGTTTCCATTGTTAGCCCCGACACGTCGTTCCCGCGGAGGCGGGAACCCATAGAACGTCAGCGGTGAATGGCTGCGTAGCGTAGCCGCATGCTCAGCATGGGTCCCCGCCTACGCGGGGACGACGTTGATTAAGGGTGCTGAGCGAAGAAGGCATCGACTTCGGCCAGGAACGCGCGCTTCTGCTCCGGCTCCAGGAACGCAGCCGCAAAGCTGTTCCTGGCCAGTTGCTTCGCATGCGATGCATCCAGGTCCAGCGCCTCGAAAGCGGCCTCGTAGTTGTCGTTGACGTAGCCTCCGAAGTACGCGGGGTCGTCCGAATTCACGGTCGCCACCAGCCCCTTGTCCAGCAAGTCGCGCAGGTTGTGCTTGCCCATCACGTCGAACACGCGCAGCTTGATGTTCGACAGCGGGCACACCGTCAGCGGCACCTGCTCGCGCACCAAGCGCTCAACCAGCAGCGGGTCTTCCAGGCAGCGCACGCCGTGGTCGATGCGCTCGACGTTGAGGATATCCAGCGCGTTGCGGATGTAGGCCGGCGGGCCTTCCTCGCCGGCGTGCGCCACCAGGTGCAGGCCAAGCTCGCGCGCGCGGTCGAACACGCGTGCAAACTTTTCCGGCGGGTGGCCAACCTCGGACGAGTCCAGGCCCACGCCGATGAACTTGTCGCGGTGCGGCGCGGCGTCCTCCAGCGTGGCGATCGCCTCTTCCTCGGACAAGTGGCGCAGGAAGCACATGATCAGCTGCGCACTCACGGGCGAGTCGTGGCAGGCGCGCGAGATGCCGTTGATGACGGTCTCGAACGGCACGCCGCGCGCGGTATGCGTCTGCGGGTCGAAGAAGATTTCGGCGTGGCGCACGTTGTCGGCATGCGCGCGTGCGAGATAGGCCGCGGTCATGTCGTAGAAGTCCTGCTCGGTCAGCAGCACGCTGGCGCCAGCGTAGTAAATGTCCAGGAACGACTGCAGATCGGTGAACGCGTACGCTTGGCGCAACGCTTCCACCGAGGGATAGGCCAAGGAAACGCCGTTTCTTTGCGCCATCGCAAAAATCAGCTCCGGCTCGAGCGAGCCTTCGATATGGATGTGCAATTCGGCCTTTGGCATCCGTTCAACAATGTTGCGGAGCTGGTCAGTCAGCATAGGTTTTTCCTGTCAGAGATCAGTTAAGTAGGAGCGCGCCGACAAGTGTAGCGCATGCGCGCCGACGTCTCGTTTCACTCTGGAATTTCTGCAAAAACGGCTGCGGTAACGGTGCGCCACAGCTTGGCCATATCGTGCAATATCGACTTACCATTTGTGAAATCGGGATTGTGAAAACGGCCTCCGAAAATGCTTTTTTGGCGGCCTCAAGAGGGCCAAAAACGGGGCATTCAAAGGCGTTTTCGCGGCCAATTAAAAATGGAGTTTTATCTTAAAAATCATTAGGTTACCACCACCATGCAGGCACGCACGACACTGCTTTGACTTCCGGCACCAATAGGCATATAGTGAATTTCATAAACGTAAGAAGACGCTCTCAACATGCGCGGGGGGACCGGAGCCAAATCCGGTACAACAACAAGAAAATCGCTCACCGTCGTCAACGTCAGCATCCTGACGCCACTGCGGTAGCGACCCAAAAAAGGAGTACGCCAAAAGACCGGGGCCTGGGCAGTCGCCAACGCACTGCCGTGACAGTGATCGTTGTTAAGCACATTAGAGGACATGCACATGACCATATTTGACAACTACGCCGCCCGCTATGAGCGTACCAAGGAAGAGGAATATTCACTGTCCGAGTTCTTGCAACTCTGCAAGAAGAATCCCCTGACCTACGCCAGCGCCCCGGAACGCATGCTGGCCGCCATCGGCGAGCCGACCCTGGTCGACACGCGCCTCGATCCGCGGCTGTCGCGCATCTTCGCCAACAAGGTCATCAAGATATATCCGGCATTCCGCGAGTTCTACGGCATGGAGGAAGTGATCGAGCAGGTCGTCTCGTACTTCCGCCACGCCGCGCAAGGGCTCGAGGAGCGCAAGCAGATCCTGTATCTGCTGGGCCCGGTTGGTGGCGGCAAGTCATCGATCGCCGAAAAACTCAAGCAGCTGATGGAGCAGGTGCCGTTCTACTGCCTGAAGGGCTCGCCGGTGAACGAATCGCCGCTGGGCCTGTTCAACGAAGATGAAGACGGCACGATCCTCGAAGAGGACTACGGCATTCCGCGCCGCTACCTGCGCACCATTCCCAGCCCGTGGGCAGTCAAACGCCTGCATGAGTTCGGCGGCGACATCAACCAGTTCCGCGTGGTCAAGCGCTATCCGTCGATCCTCAAGCAGATCGCGATCGCCAAGACCGAGCCAGGCGACGAGAACAACCAGGACATCTCCTCGCTGGTCGGCAAGGTCGATATCCGCAAGCTCGAGGAATACCCGCAGGACGATCCGGACGCCTACAGCTACTCCGGCGGCCTGTGCCTGGCCAACCAGGGCCTGATGGAATTCGTCGAGATGTTCAAGGCGCCGATCAAGGTGCTGCACCCGCTGCTCACTGCCACGCAGGAAGGCAACTACAAGGGCACCGAGGGCTTTGGCGCGATCCCGTTCGAGGGCATCATCCTCGCGCACTCGAACGAGTCGGAGTGGAAGACCTTCCGCAACAACCGCAACAACGAGGCGTTCCTCGACCGTATCTACATCGTCAAGGTGCCGTACTGCCTGCGCGTGTCCGATGAGATCAAGATCTACGACAAGCTGCTGCGTAACTCGTCGCTCGAAAAGGCGCCGTGCGCCCCGGGCACGCTGCGCATGATGTCGCAGTTCGCGATCCTGTCGCGCCTGAAGGACCCCGAGAACTCGAGCATCTTCTCCAAGATGCTGGTGTACGACGGCGAGAACCTGAAGGACACCGACCCCAAGGCCAAGTCGCTGCACGAGTACGTGGACTACGCCGGGGTGGACGAAGGCATGAATGGGTTGTCCACGCGCTTTGCCTTCAAGATCCTGTCGAAGGTCTTCAACTTCGACAGCACCGAGGTCGCGGCCAACCCGGTGCACCTGCTGTACGTACTCGAACAGCAGATCGAGCGCGAACAGTTCCAGCCCGAGACCGAGCAGCGCTACCTCTCCTATATTAAAGAGCACCTGGCGCAGCGCTACGTGGACTTCATCGGCAAGGAAATCCAGACGGCTTACCTGGAAAGCTATTCCGAGTACGGCCAGAACATCTTCGACCGCTACGTGACGTTTGCCGACTTCTGGATCCAGGACCAGGAATTCCGCGATCCGGACACCGGCGAGTCGTTCGACCGCGAGGCGCTCAACAGCGAGCTGGAGAAGATCGAAAAGCCGGCCGGCATCTCGAACCCGAAGGATTTCCGCAACGAGATCGTCAACTTCTGCCTGCGCGCGCGGGCGACGAACAACGGCAAGAATCCTGCGTGGACCAGCTACGAGAAGTTCCGCACCGTGATCGAGAAGAAGATGTTCTCGAACACCGAGGAATTGCTGCCGGTGATCTCGTTCAACGCCAAGGCCAGCGCCGAAGACGCCAACAAGCATGCCGACTTCGTCGCCCGCATGGTCGAGAAAGGCTATACCGCCAAGCAGGTTCGCCTCCTGTGCGAATGGTATCTGCGTGTGAGGAAATCGTCGTAAGGCTGTCGGCGCGCGCACGCGCGCATGCGTTGAACGCATAGGCAGGACGCCCTGCCCACCCTGCCGTTCCCGCGTAGGGTGGGCGGGTTCCCCGCCCACGCGTTCGAGCAGCGGGTGCATGGCCGCACCGCCGAGCGTCAGCGCACAGCCGTGGCTGAGTGGGAAGTGTCCCACGCCGGCGCAGGACATTGACCGATGTGCATGCGCCTGCTGCGCGCGCACACTGGCCCTGCCTGCAACCGTGCGCAGCCAACACGCCGCCACGCAGCGTATTAAGATAGGGGGACCGGGGCACCCGGCCCGCCGCGATAACCAGGAGGCATGTTTTGACTTACCTCATCGACCGACGCTTGCAAGGCAAGAATAAGTCAGCGGTCAACCGCGAGCGCTTCCTGCGTCGCTACAAGGCGCAGATCAAGGATGCGGTCGGGCGCGCGATCAAAGGCCGCTCGATCACCGATATCGAAAACGGCGAGAAGGTCTCGATTCCCGTCAAGGACGTGAACGAGCCGCACTTCGGCCATGCCCACGGCGGCGTCTGGGAGGTCGTCAGCCCGGGCAACACCGAATACCAGAAAGGCGACCAGATCAACCGGCCCAAGTCGGGCGGCGGCGGATCGGGGCGCGGGCGCGCCGGCAACAGCGAGCAGACCACCGAGGACGACTTCATCTTCGAGCTCACGCGCGAAGAATTCATGAACTATTTCTTCGAGGATCTTGAACTGCCGAACATGGTCAAGACCCAGCTCGCGCAGACGGTCGAGTTCAAGAACCAGCGTGCCGGCTACAACGTGTCCGGTACGCCATCAAACATCCACGTGCTGCGCTCGCTGCGCGGCGCGCTCGGCCGCCGCATCGCGGTGGGCGGGCCGACGCGCAAGGCCATGAAGCAGGCCGAGCAGGAACTCAAGCGCCTGCAGGAGCTCGGCTTTGATGACGACGACGTGCGCGTGCTCGAGCTCAAGCACAAGATCCACCACCTGCACACCAAGTTGCTGGCGATCCCGTTCATCGACCCGTTCGACCTGCGCTACACCAACCGCATCAAGGTGCCCAAACCCAGCACCCAGGCGGTGATGTTCTGCATCATGGACGTGTCCGGCTCCATGGACGAGATGCGCAAGGACACCGCCAAGCGCTTCTTCATCCTGCTGTACCTGTTCTTGAAACGCGTGTACGAGAAAATCGAAGTGGTCTTCATCCGCCACCACACGGCTGCGGCCGAGGTGGACGAGGACGAGTTCTTCCACTCGCGCGAGTCGGGCGGCACGGTGGTGTCGTCGGCGCTGCACATGCTGCAGAAGATCCTGTCCGAGCGCTACGGCCAGGGCGACTGGAACGCCTACGTGGCGCAGGCCTCCGACGGCGACAACTGGGACAACGACTCGGTGCTGTGCAAGCAGATCCTGGTCAACCACATCATGCCGCGGGTGCAGTACTACACCTATGTCGAGATCACGGACGGCCCGCCGCAGAACCTGTGGGAGCAATATACCGAAGTGGCCGAGAACAATGCCAACTTCGCCATGCAAAAGATCATCACGCCGGCCGACATCTACCCTGTGTTCCGGGAACTGTTCAAGAAGCAGGCCACACGCTAAGCAGAGGCAATCATGCCAAGAGATCCCCGCCATCCGCGCGCCCTGCCCGAACAGTCGGAGTGGACCTTCGACCTGATCGAGCAGGCGCACGAAGAAATCCGTCGCGTGGCCGCCAAGTTCGGCCTCGACACCTACCCCAACCAGCTCGAGATCATCACGGCCGAGCAGATGATGGACGCCTACGCCTCGGTCGGCATGCCGGTGTCCTACAGCCACTGGTCGTTCGGCAAGCACTTCCTCAGCACCGAAAAGAGCTACCGGCGCGGGCAAATGGGCCTGGCGTATGAAATCGTCATCAACTCCAACCCCTGCATCGCCTACCTGATGGAGGAAAACAGCCTGACGATGCAGGCGCTGGTGATCGCGCACGCCGCCTACGGCCACAACTCCTTCTTCAAGGGGAACTACCTGTTCCGCACCTGGACCGACGCCGAGGCGATCGTCGACTACATGGTGTTTGCCAAGAATTACATTGCCGAGTGCGAGCGCCGGCACGGCATCGATGCGGTCGAGGAGCTGCTCGACTCCTGCCACGCGCTGCAGAATTACGGCGTGGACCGCTACAAGCGCCCGGCCAAGCTGTCGATGGCGCAGGAAACGGCGCGCCAGAAGGAACGCGAGGAATACGCCCAGTCGCAGGTCAACGAATTGTGGCGCACGATCCCGCGGCGCGAGGAAGAGGAGGAAGGCGCCGGCTATGCGCCGCAGCGCTTCCCGCCCGAGCCCGAGGAAAACCTGCTCTACTTCATCGAGAAGTACGCGCCGCTGCTCGAACCATGGCAGCGCGAACTGGTGCGCATCACGCGCAAGATCTCGCAGTATTTCTACCCGCAGCGCCAGACCCAGGTGATGAACGAGGGCTGGGCCACGTTCTGGCACTACACGATCCTGCACGAACTATATAAAGAGGGCATCGTCGGCGACGGCTTCATGCTCGAGTTCCTGCAGAGCCATACCAACGTGGTGTACCAGCCGCCCGCCAACAGCCCCTACTACAGCGGCATCAACCCGTACGCGCTCGGCTTTGCCATGATGAGCGACATCCGCCGCATCTGCGAGGAGCCCACCGAGGAGGACCGCGCCTGGTTCCCGGACATTGCCGGCAGCGACTGGATCAAGACGCTCGACTTCGCGATGCGCAATTTCAAGGACGAGAGCTTCATCGCCCAGTACCTGTCGCCCAAGCTGATCCGCGACTTCCACTTCTTCTCGATCCTGGACGACGACCGCCAGGACAAGCTGCTGGTCTCGGCCATCCACGACGAGTCGGGCTACCGCTACGTGCGCCAGAAGCTGGCCGAGCAGTACAACCTGGGCAGCCGTGAGCCGAACATCCAGGTCTGGCAAGTCAATACGCGCGACGACCGGGCGCTCACGCTGCGGCACACCCAGTTCCAGCGGCGGCCGCTGAACCAGCAGGCGCAGGAGGTGCTCAAGCACGTGGCGCGGCTGTGGGGTTTCGACGTGCGGCTCGAGACCATGGACCCGAGCGGGCACGTGGTCAACTTCATCGACTGCCGCCGCGAAAAGCGGGGCCGCTGACTTCTCCCCTGTTAACTAATAGTAGAAGTCTCGCTGGCCGGCCCCTCCCGCGCTTGCACCGTCGCCCCGGCGCAGGCCGGGACCCATGCCGAGTTAGCCGAAGCACAGCGCCGCGCCCACGGTCCGGCGCCCCGAGCCGGCCGCCTGGCCTGCTTTCGCCGCGGCTCCCCGCCGCCCCTGGGCGGCGTCCTCCGACGCCGCCCAGACTATTTCCTGGCGGCACTGTTGTCTTTGACGCATATCAATAAATTGCCACCCTATCACCTGAAGTCATGCCCTCTCCTAGGGGAGCGACTTTCAATAGTACGACGCCCTCGACTGAAACTGGCTATAGTTAGTAGAAACGCCACTTTGGCAACATATGATATTTGCTGAACAGCAAAAACGGCGTGAAAAATTTGGCAAACCGGCGAAAACGCCCTGATCTTCTACACATCCAGGAAGCACCCCATGCAGACGTCTCGATTTGTATAGACTGATCACCGACCTGTAGCAAGGGGTGACCCCGTGAGAATGCGTGCTTTTAGGCCCTTTTTACAGGGAAATAGGCGAGCTTTTGCCCCCCCAAAAATGTCTGTGCAAAAAAGAATTCGTAGGTATAATTCCGCGATGTCCCGGATGCGGCCCTAGTTTTTTGTCGTGTTTTGTGGGTTTAGTTGGACCAAAACGAGAGAGTTGGTATTGGAGAAAGCAGGATGAATTTTTCGCACGAGAAGGAACCCGGGAAGAATTTCACTGGTATCGCCATTGTCATCGTCTTGCACGTGATTGTCGCCTGGGGGATCATCAACGGTCTCGGCAAGCGTATGATCACAAAGATGGCAGAGGCAGTGGAAACAAAGATCATCGAGGACGTCAAACCTCCTCCACCGCCCGAGACGCCGCCCCCGCCGCCGCCGCCCGAGATGAAGGCCCCGCCGCCTCCGTTCATCCCGCCGGTGGAAGTGCAGGTGCAGCAGCCGCCGCCGCAGCAAAGCCCGATCAGCAACGCCACTTCCGTGGCGCCGCCGACCAACCAGCTGCAGCGCCCGGCCCCGCCGGCCCCGCCGTCCCCCGCGAAGGCCGCTGGCCCGAGCAAGACCGCGGCGGTGGTGGACTTCAATACGTGCTCGAAGCCGGACTACCCGAAATCGTCGCTGCGTAACGAGGAGACCGGTACGTCGACGGTGTCGTTCCTGATTGGCGCTGACGGCAGCGTGAAAGATTCCAAGATTACGAAGTCGAGCGGCTTCCGTGACCTGGATAAGGCTGCTCAGGCAGCGCTGGGCAGGTGCCGCTTCAAGCCGGCAACTGAAAATGGCCAGCCGGTAGAAACCTGGCAGCCGGTGCAGTACGTCTGGACGCTGGATTAACCGAGACCGCTGTTCGTCTCACTTAGTTAAATTTCGTTGTCATTTGTTCAGCGAACTGTCTATTTTAATTTTTGGAGGAAGCATGTTTAAGAATACCCGTTTGTCCGCTCTCCTGGCGGCTGTCCTGTTCTCGGTGTCGGCGGCTACTGCCCTGGTGTCCGCACCGGCCTACGCCCAGGACCAGGCTTCGGCCCCGGCGGCAAGCGCTCCGGCAGCTGCCGCTGATGCGGCTGCCCCGGCTGCTGAAGCTTCGGCTCCGGCTGCTGCCAAGACCACCACTGAAGAAGCAGAGAACCCGTTCGGCTTCCAGGCCGTCTGGAACGGCGGCGTCGTTTCGCGCGGCACCCTGATCATCCTGTCGCTGATGTCGATGGGCTCGTGGTACATCATCATCACCAAGCTGCTCGACCAGATGAAGATCTTCAAGCAGTCGAAGGAAACCGCTGCCAAGTTCTGGAAAGCCCCGTCGATCGCTGCCGGCTCGGCTGCCCTGAAAGACGGCTCGCCGTTCCGCTTCATCGCTGAAACCGGCACCAAGGCCACCCAGCATCACGATGGCGCCCTGCTCGAGCAGATCGACCTGTCGACCTGGGTCACCATGCAGATCCAGCGTTCGGTTGACAAGGTTCAATCGCGCCTGCAAGACGGCCTGTCGTTCCTGGCAACCGTCGGTTCGACCGCGCCGTTCATCGGCCTGTTCGGTACCGTCTGGGGCATCTACAACGCGCTGACCAACATCGGTATGACCGGTAACGCCTCGATCGACAAGGTCGCAGGTCCGGTGGGTGAAGCACTGATCATGACCGCCTTCGGTCTGTTCGTGGCAGTGCCGGCCGTGCTGGGCTACAACTGGCTGGTCCGCCGCAACAAGTCGGCCATGGAAGACATCCGCTCGTTCTCGGCTGACGTGCACTCGGTGCTGGTGTCGGGCGTGATGAGCACCGCAAACGCTGCAGCAGGCGCTAAGAAGGTTGGCTAATCATGTCGATGAGTGTCGGCTCCGATAGCGGAGAAGAAGATACCGTGATGTCGGAGATCAACACGACGCCCCTCGTGGACATCATGTTGGTTCTCCTGATCATCTTCCTGATCACCAGCCCGGTAGTGATGCACCTGCTGCAGATCAAGCTGCCGAACGAAGTCAACCAGCCTGTCAAGAACAAGCCGGAAGACGTGAACATCGTGGTCAGCAAGGATGGCGACATCTACTGGGGCCAGAAGAAAATGGCCAACACGGACGAGCTGTTTGAGAACCTGAAGAAAGAATCGGTCAAGGTCCCTCAGCCGGCAGTCCATGTGCGCGGTGACATGAGCACGCGTTACGAGTCGATCGGCCGCGTGATCTATACCGCACAACGTGCTGGCGTGCAGAAGGTCGGTTTCGTCATCGAACCGCCTGACAAGGGCTAAGTCCCTCGCCGCGGCCCCCGGGCCGCGGCGGCTACCAGTCACCAGAAAGGAAACACTATGAGTATGAACGTCGGCTCGGGCTCCGGAGCAAGCAACGCTGATCCGGAACCGATGATGGAAATGAACATGACGCCGCTGATTGACGTCATGCTCGTGCTGATCATCATGATGATCATCACCATTCCGAAGCAGATGCACTCGGTCAACCTGAACATGCCGGTCGGTAACCCTCCGCCGCCGACGACGCCACCGACGGTGGTGACGATCGACGTGGACTTCGACGGCACTATCCTCTGGGATAATGTTCCTGTGCCGGATCGTGCTACACTGGAAGCGAAGCTTGCCAATGTGGCCGCCCAGCCAGATCAGCCGGAAGTGCACCTGCGTCCGAACAAGCTGGTCGAGTACAAAGTGGTCGCTGGCGTGATGGCTTCGGCCCAGCGCCTCGGCGTCACCAAGATCGGTATGGTTGGCAACGAGCAGTTCCAGTAAGCAGTTAAGACTGTGACGAACACGGCAGGGTTTCCCTGCCGTGTCTATTTTGAGGAAAGATTTTCACAAACATGTCCAAGTTCCGTCTCGCACACCTCGGCCTCGTGATGGCCGCACTCGGATTTACTGCTGCTGCCCCGGTCGTCGGCCTGGCCCCTGCCTACGCCGCCGAAACCGTGCGCCCCGAAATCGGCAAGCCGCTGCAGGAAGCCCAGCAGCTGATGAAGGCAGGCAAGAACAAAGACGCGCTGGCCAGGCTGCACTCGCTCGACAGCGTCAGCGGCAAGACCCCGAACGAAACCTACCTGATCGAGCGCACCCGCGCCGCCGCTGCCTCGGCCGCCGGCGACTACGACCAGGCCGCCAAGGCATTCGAAGCCCTGCTCGCCTCGGGCAAGCTGTCGGCCACCGAGCGCGCCCAGTTCTCCGAGGGCCTGATCGGCATCTACATGCGTGGTGGCGACCTGAACAAGGCAAACGCCGCGATCGAAAAGCAGCTCAAGGAAAAGGATGATCCGAAGCTGCGCGCCTACCTGCTGCAGAACTACTACAAGCAGGGCAACTGGAGCGCGCTCGAGACCGAACTGAAGAGCGCCGAGAAGCGCGGCGGCCTGAACGAAGACCAGCTGGGCATGCTGGCCAACGTGCAGCTGAAGAAGAACGACAAGGCCGGCTACGTCAACACGATCGAGAAACTGGCCGCCAGCTATCCGAAGGCGCGCTACTGGGACGACCTGCTCAACCGCGTGCAGGGCAAGCCGGGCTTCTCCGGCCGCCTGCTGGTGGACGTGTACCGCCTGAAGCTGGCCAACAACCTGATGAAGAAGCCGAGCGAGTTCATGGAAATGGGCCAACTGGTGCTGCAAGCCAAGGCTCCGGCCGAAGCCGTCAAGGTGATCGACAAGGGCTACAAGGCCGGCGCGCTCGGCCAAGGCCCGGACGCGGCGCGTCACCAGCGCCTGAAGGACCTGGCTGCCAAGACCCTGGCCGAGCAGAACAAGAACGCCGCCACCGACGAAGCCGAGTTCAAGAAGCAGAAGGACGGCGACGCCCTGGTCGCGCTGGGCTACGGCCTGGTGCAGGCTGGCCAGACCGACAAGGGCCTGAAGATGATGGACGAGGCGATCAAGTCGGGCACCGTCAAGAACATCGAGGACGCCAAGCTGCACCTGGGCGAAGCGTACGCCGTCGCCGGCAAGAAACAGCAGGCGATCAACACGCTCAAGGGCGTGGAAGGCAAGGAAGGCGCCGCCGACCTGGCCCGTTACTGGATCATGGCCATCAACCACCCGATGTCCTGATCGCGGTTCTGAAGCATCGCTGAAAGCTGCCGGCTCCGCGCCGGCAGCTTTTTTTTCGCCTGTTCCCGTAGGGTGGGCAGATTCTGCCCACGCGTTCAACACACGCCGGCGTCAAGATGACGTCCCGGGCGGCGCTGCTGCTGGCTGGACGCGTGGGCAGAATCTGCCCACCCTACCCGTCTTCCCGCTGAACGCGTGGGCAGGAAAACCTGCCCACCCTACCCGCCCCTGCCACTGGACACGCCCGAATTCGCCCTTTCCCCGCTTCATCACTGTGCAACAGCCCACTTGACCGTATAATCTGATATTTCGCTCCGGATTGACCCAGCACCCGAATGAAGGTATTTCGCGGACTTCCCAACGACAGGGCCCGTGCCCCGTGCGCGCTCACGATCGGCAACTTTGACGGCGTCCACCGCGGCCACCAGGCTTTGCTGGCGCACGTAACCGGCGCCGCGGCGCGGCTCGGGCTGGAAGCGGCCGTGATGACCTTCGAGCCGCACCCGCGCGAGTTCTTCGCCGCCAAGATGGGTGACGAATCGAAGGCGCCGGCGCGCATCGCCAACTTGCGCGACAAGCTCAGCGCCCTCGACAATGCCGGCGTCGACCGCGTCATCGTCGAACACTTCAACGACCACTTCGCATCCCTCTCCCCGCGCGAGTTCACCGAGCGCGTGCTGGTGCAGGGCCTGCACGTCAAATGGCTGATGGTCGGCGAGGACTTCTGCTACGGCGCCCGGCGCGCCGGCAGCGTGCAGACGCTGATCGAGGCCGGCCGCGAGTACGGTTTCCACGTCGAGTCCCTGCCCGCCGTGATGCACGGGCCGCTGCGCATCTCCTCATCCGAAGTGCGCGCCGCGCTCGGCCGCGGCGACTTCGACACCACGCGCGACCTGCTCGGCCACTCGTATTCGATGTCCGGCCACGTCATCCACGGCGCCAAGCTCGGCCGCACGCTGGGCTTCCCGACCATGAACCTGCGCGTCGTGCACCGCCCCGCCCTGTCCGGCGTCTTCGTGGTGCAGGTGCATGGCCTGGCCGACCGGCCGTTGCCCGCTGTCGCCAGCCTGGGCGTGCGCCCCACCGTCGAGGACCAGGGCCGCACCCTGCTGGAAGTACACGTGTTCGACTTCCACCAGGAGTGCTACGGCAAGCTGGTGCGCGTCGAGTTCCTGGCCCGCCTGCGCGACGAAGAAAAATACAGTGACCTGGCCACGCTCACCGCCGCGATCGAGCACGATGGCCAGCAGGCGCGCGCCTGGTTTGCCCAGCGCGCCGGAGCCCTGACCGCCACCGACCGAATTTGACGCCCGCGCCCAGCGGCCAGCGCCGCGCACCTGTGTGTCACGACCGAATCCACTTTTGAAACAGCATATGTCCGATAACAGCAAACCCGTCCAGAACAAGCCCGCCAAGGCGGCCGACAAGCCCCAGAGCAAATACCCGGTCAACATGCCCGACACCGCGTTCCCGATGCGCGGCGACCTCGCCAAGCGCGAGCCGGGCTGGGTGAAGCAGTGGCAGGACAAGAAAATCTACCAGCGCATCCGCAAGGCTGCCGCCGGCCGCCCCAAGTTCGTGCTGCACGACGGCCCGCCGTACGCCAACGGCGACATCCACCTGGGCCACGCGGTCAACAAGATCCTCAAGGACATGGTGGTCAAGTCGCGCACCATCGCCGGCTTCGACGCGCCCTACGTGCCGGGCTGGGACTGCCACGGCATGCCGATCGAGATCCAGATCGAAAAGCTGTACGGTAAAAACCTGCCGACCGCCGAAGTGCTGCAGAAGGCACGCGCCTACGCGATTGAACAGATTGACCGCCAGCGCGCCGGCTTCATCCGCCTGGGCGTGCTCGGCCAGTGGGAAAACCCGTACATGACCATGGCCCACGGTAACGAGGCCGACGAACTGCGCGCGCTGGGCAAACTCCTCGACAAGGGCTACGTGTACCGCGGCCTGAAGCCCGTGAACTGGTGCTTCGACTGCGGCTCGGCGCTGGCCGAGGCGGAAGTGGAATACCAGGACAAGCGCGACCCGGCCATCGACGTCGGCTTCCCGTTTGCCGAACCCGAGAAGCTGGCCGCCGCGTTCGCGCTGCCCAAGCTGCCGCAGTGGGACGGCTACATCGTCATCTGGACCACCACCCCGTGGACCATCCCGTCCAACCAGGCGCTCAACGTGCATCCGGAAGTGACCTACGCCCTGGTGCAGGCCGAGCGTGACGGCAAGCCGATCCTGCTGATCCTGGCCGAAGACCTGGTCCAGTCGTGCCTGGAACGCTACAAGCTGGAAGGCCAGGTCATCGCCACCACCGTCGGCGAAGCGCTGGCCGGCATCCGCTTCAAGCACCCGCTGAACCAGGCCGACAAGTTCTACGACCGCACCTCGCCGGTCTACCTGGCCGACTACGTCACCACCGACAGCGGCACCGGCGTGGTCCACTCGGCGCCGGCCTACGGCATCGAGGACTTCCAGTCCTGCAAAGCGCACGGCATGAAGGACGACGAGATCCTGAAGCCGGTGATGGGCGACGGCCGCTACGCCTCGACCCTGCCGCTCTTCGGCGGCATGACGATCTGGGAGGCGAGCAAGCCGATCTGCGCCGCGCTGACCGAAGCGGGCGCGCTGTTCGAATTGAAGATGTTCGACCACAGCTACATGCACTGCTGGCGCCACAAGACCCCGATCGTCTACCGCGCCACCAGCCAGTGGTTCGCCGGCATGGACGTCACGCCCAAGGACGGCGGCGCCACCCTGCGCGAGACCGCGCTCGCGGGCATCGAACAGACGCAGTTCTTCCCCGACTGGGGCAAGGCGCGCCTGCACGGCATGATCGCCAACCGTCCGGACTGGACCCTGTCGCGCCAGCGCCAGTGGGGCGTGCCGATGGCCTTCTTCATCCACAAGGAAACCGGCGACCTGCACCCGCGCACCGCGCAACTGCTGGAGCAGGTGGCCAAGCTGATCGAAAAAGACGGCATCGACGCCTGGCACAAGCTCGATCCGAAAGACGTTCTGGGCGAGGACGCCGCCCACTACGAAAAAAACCGCGACACGCTCGACGTCTGGTTCGACTCCGGCACCACGCATTTCACCGTGCTGCGCGGCTCGCACAAGGAAGAGTCGCACTTCCCGGCCGACCTGTACCTGGAAGGCTCGGACCAGCACCGCGGCTGGTTCCACTCGTCGCTGCTGACCGCCTCCATGCTCGACGGCCGCCCGCCGTACAAGGCCCTGCTCACGCACGGCTTCACCGTCGACGAGCACGGCCGCAAGATGTCCAAGTCGCTCGGTAACGTGCTCTCGCCGCAGAAGATCAGCGACACGCTGGGCGCCGACATCCTGCGCCTGTGGGTGGCCTCGACCGACTACACGGGCGAGCTGGCCCTGTCCGAAGAGATCCTCAAGCGCGTGACCGAAGCCTACCGCCGCATCCGCAACACGCTGCGCTTCCTGCTTGCGAACACCTCCGACTTCGACCCGGCCACCAACGCCGTGCCGGTCGCGGACATGCTCGAGATCGACCGCTGGGCGATCGCCATGACCGAACAGCTGCAGAAGGACGTGGCCGCCAGCTTCGACCGCTACGAGTTCCACCCGGTCGTGGCGCGCCTGCAGAACTACTGCTCGGAAGACCTGGGCGGCTTCTACCTCGACGTGCTCAAGGACCGCCTGTACACCACGGCCATCGATTCCAAGGCGCGCCGTTCGGCCCAGACCGCGCTGTGGCACATGACGCACAGCCTGCTGCGCGTGATGGCCCCGATCCTGTCCTTCACCGCCGAGGAAGCCTGGGCCGTGTTCGCAGGAAGCGAAGGCTACCAGGCCAGCGACGAGACCATCTTCACCCAGACCCTGTGGACCTTCCCCCAGGTGGCCGATGGCGAAACGTTGCTGGCCAAGTACACCGAGCTGCGCGCCGTACGCGCCGCCGTGACCAAGGAGCTGGAAGAGCTGCGCGCCGCAGGCAAGATCGGCTCGTCGCTGCAGGCCGAGCTCGTGATCAAGGCTGCCGGCGAGAAGTACAAGCTGCTCGCCAGCCTGGACGACGATCTCAAGTTCGTGTTCATCACCTCGCAGGCCAAGGCGCTGCAGGCCGCCAGCGAGGCCGAGGAATCGGTTGCCGTCACCGCGTCCGAAGCGCCCAAGTGCGAGCGCTGCTGGCACTACCGCGCCGACGTGGGCAGCCACCACGAGCATCCGGGCCTGTGCGGCCGCTGCGTGAGCAACCTGTTCGGCGCCGGCGAAGATCGCCGCTTCGCGTAAAGTGATCGGTCCCGCCCGCACCCCGGCAAGCGATGCGGGCGGCCCTCGACCCTGACAACGACAATATGGCAACCAAAAAGAAACCGGCCTTCGTAAGCGCCCCCGCTTCCCGCGCCAACAGCCTGATGCCGTGGCTGGGCATCGCCTTCATCGTCATCCTCCTCGACCAGCTCACCAAGATCACCATCACCACGCTGTTCATGCACGGCGAGGAAAAGACCATCACCAGCTTCTTCAACCTGGTGCTGGCCTACAACGAGGGCGCCGCCTTCAACTTCCTGTCCAACCAGGGCGGCTGGCAGCGCTACCTGTTCACCGCAATCGCGATCGGCGCGGTCGGTTTCATCCTCTACCTGCTGCGCCGCGCCGCCGGCCAGCGCCTGTTCTGCTGGGCGCTCGCACTGATCATGGGTGGGGCGCTGGGCAACGCGATCGACCGCCTGGCCTACGGCCACGTGATCGACTTCCTCGACTTCCACTGGGAGGGCTTCGGCCACTTCCCGGCCTTTAACATCGCCGACTCGGCGATCACCATCGGCGCGATCCTGTTCATCTTCGACGAGCTGCGCCGCGTGAACAAGCAATGAGGGGGGCACTCCAATGAGCCTGGACCTGAACGGCAAGAAGATCGTACTGGGCCTGTCGGGCGGCGTGGCCTGCTACAAGGCCGCCGAGCTGTGCCGCGCGCTGGTCAAGCAAGGCGCCAGCGTGCAGGTGGTGATGACCGAGGCCGCCACGCACTTCATCGGCGCGGTCACCATGCAGGCGCTGTCGGGACATACGGTTTATACCGATCAGTGGGACCCGCGCGTGGCCAACAACATGGCCCACATCGACCTCACGCGCGGGGCCGACGCGGTGCTCATCGCACCCTGCTCGGCCGACTTCATTCGCAAACTCGTGCACGGCGCCTGCGACGACCTGCTCTCCACCCTGTGCCTGGCGCGCCCGCGCCACGTACCGCTGCTGGTCGCCCCCGCCATGAACGTGGAGATGTGGGAGAACCCGGCCACGCAGCGCAACGTCGCCTGGCTGCGCGCGGACGGCGTCCAGGTGCTCGGTCCTGCCGCCGGCGAGCAAGCCTGCGGCGAAACCGGCCTGGGCCGCATGCTCGAGCCGCAAGACCTGCTCGACGAGCTCGTGGCCTCGTTCCAGCCCAAGGTATTGGCCGGCAAGCGCGTGTTGATCACCGCCGGCCCGACCTTCGAGCCGATCGACCCGGTGCGCGGCATCACCAACCTCTCCTCTGGCAAGATGGGCTATGCGGTCGCGCGCGCCGCGCGCGAGGCCGGCGCCGAGGTGCTGCTGGTGTCCGGCCCCACCACCCTGCCCACGCCGCACGGCGTGCGCCGCATCGACGTGCAGAGCGCGCGCCAGATGTACGACGCGGTCATGGCCGCCGTACCCGGCCAGCATATCTTCGTGGGCGTGGCGGCCGTGGCCGACTGGCGCGTGGCCAACCCGAGCGACCAGAAGGTCAAGAAGCAGGAAGGCGGCGCGCCGCCCCAGCTCCGGTTCGAGCAGAACCCGGACATCCTGGCCACCGTGGCCGCCACCACCAGCATCTCCGGATGGCCCTACTGCGTGGGCTTTGCCGCCGAATCGGAAAACCTGCTCGAATTTGGCGCGGCCAAGCGCGAGAAAAAAGGCATTCCTCTGTTGGTCGGCAATATCGGCCACCACACTTTCGGGCAGGATGACAACAGCATCGTGCTGTTCGACGAAACTGGCCACACGGTCCTGCCGCGCGCCCCCAAGCTGGTGCTGGCGCGCCAGCTGGTCTCCGAAATTGCCAAGCGCCTCGAACAGCGCTCTTTGCTTACCTGACAACAACGCATGAAATCCATCGACATCAAGATCCTCGACCCGCGCATGAAGGACCAGCTGCCGCAGTACGCCACGCCCGGCAGCGCGGGGCTGGACCTGCGCGCCTGCATCGACGCCCCGCTCACGCTGGAACCGGGCCAGACCGTCCTGGTGCCCACTGGCCTGGCGATCCACCTGGCCGACCCTGGCTACGCGGCAATGATCCTGCCGCGCAGCGGGCTCGGCCATAAGAACGGCATTGTTTTGGGCAATCTGGTAGGCTTGATCGACTCCGATTACCAGGGCCAGCTGATGGTCTCGACCTGGAACCGCAGCCAGGTGGCCTTCACGCTGCAGCCCATGGACCGGCTGGCCCAGCTGGTCGTCGTCCCGGTACTGCAGGTGGGCTTTAACGTGGTGGAGGAGTTCGAATCGACTGAACGGGGCGCCGGCGGTTTCGGCAGCACCGGAAAAGGATAAATGAGGAGAATCATGAGCCGCATCCATCGCCTGCGCCCCGCGGCGCTTGGAATCACCGTTGCCCTGCTGCTGTCGGCCTGCGCCACCCAGGCGCCGATGAAGCCGACCGGCCCGTCCACCGCGGCCCAGCCCACGCGCGAAGCGCCGGCCATGACGCCGCAGATGGCCGCCAACGTCGAGACCCTCACGCGCATGGCGGCCCTGCAGGAACGCCTGTACCACGTGGCGGCGCCGCTCCTGATCGAAAACGCCGAGCTGTGCAAGACGCACGCGCGCAACCTGCTCGGCTTCACCGCCAAGAACCGCTACTCCTACCCGGGCGAATACAACGAAGCGGCGCACGTCGCCTTCGGCATGGACGAGCGCCTGCAGGTCACCGAAGTCCTCGCCGGCAGCGGCGCCGCGCGCGCGGGCCTGAAGGTCGGCGACGGCCTGGTCGCCGCCGGCGCCAAGCCGCTGCCCACCGGCCGCCATGCGCTGTCCGGCGCCGGCGCCATCTTCGCGCCGCTGGTCGCATCGCAGGCTGCGCTGCCGCTCACCATCGAACGCAAGGGCGCCACCCGCGAGCTGACGATTCCTGTCACGCGCGCCTGCGCCTACGCCATCGAGCTGGGCAACGCCGACAACGTCAACTCCTATGCCGACGGCCAGCGCATCATGGTCACGCGCGGGATGATGGAGTTCACCCGCGGCGACGACGAACTGGCCTACGTGCTCGCCACCGGGCTTGCGCACAACGTGCTTGGCCACGCCGCGGCGCAGCGCAATTCGGCCACCATCGGCAGCATCATCGACAACCTGGTGCGCGTCAAGCCGGACGACTCCATGCTGATCGGCAGCGGCGGCATCAAGGCCATGCCCGCCGACATGGACG
Source organism: Massilia agilis (assembly GCF_024756255.1). Taxonomy (GTDB): domain Bacteria; phylum Pseudomonadota; class Gammaproteobacteria; order Burkholderiales; family Burkholderiaceae_D; genus Telluria; species Telluria agilis. The sequence continues at coordinate 1,338,730 of NZ_JANUHB010000001.1, forward strand.
CGCAGGCCGACCGGCTGGCGGTGTACATGCTGGCCCGCGCCGGCTACAACATCGACGGCGACGACGACTTCTGGAAGCGGCTTGCGTCCACCGTGCCCGCCACCGTGCTCAACGGGTACACCGCCAACCACCCGTCGGTGGATGCGCGCGTTGCTGCCATCAACCGGGCCGTCGCCGAAGTGAAAACCAAGCGCTCCTCCAAAAGGCCGCTGGTTCCGTGATGGCGTAGGGTGGGCAGCTTTGCTGCCCACGCGTTCAAGCGCCGCCGATGCTACCGCCCCACGGGCTGTGCCGAGATTGTTTGGACGCGTGGGCAGCAAAGCTGCCCACCCTACGCTATGATTGCCATTTCCGCATCGACGGCACTGGCAATCGCCCATGGACAGCATCGACCTCGAAGTACTGAAAACCGCCGCCGCCTGGCTTGCTGCCGGCCACCGCTGCGAACTCGTCACCGTCATCAAGACCTGGGGCTCGAGCCCGCGCCCGCCGGGCGCCATGCTGGCGATCCGCGAGGGCGGCGAGATCGTCGGCTCGGTCTCGGGCGGCTGCATCGAGGACGACCTGATCGCCAGCGTCGCGCGCGACGGCATCAGCCAGACCATCCCCTACTTGCGCGACTACGGCATCAGCGCCGACCAGGCACGCCGCTTCGGCCTGCCCTGCGGCGGCACGATCCAGCTGGTGGTCGAGCCGCTGTCGGCCGCCAGCGGCATTCCCGAACTGCTCGACCGGCTCGCGCACGGCCACACCGTCGAGCGCCGCATCGACCTGCGGACCGGCGCGGTCAGCCTGGCCAGCGCCAGCGCCGACAGCGCGCTGCATATCGACGGCAACCTGCTGGTGACCGTGCACGGCCCGCGCTGGCGCCTGTTCATTATCGGCGCCGGCCAGTTGTCGCGCTTCCTGGCGCAGGTCGCCAGCGCCATGGACTACCGGGTCACGGTGTGCGACCCGCGCGAGGAATACCGCAGCGGCTGGGACGTGCCCGGCGTGGAGCTGGTGCATGTGATGCCCGACGACCTGGTGATCGAGGCACACCTGGATGCGCGCAGCGCCGTGGTGGCGCTCACCCATGACCCCAAGCTCGACGACCTGGCGCTGATGGAGGCGCTCAAGTCCGATGCCTTCTACGTCGGCGCGATCGGCTCGCGCCTGAACAACGCCAAGCGCCGCGAACGCCTCAAGCTGTTCGACCTCACCGACGAACAGCTGGCACGCCTGCACGGCCCGGTCGGCATCTACATCGGCAGCAAGACGCCGGCCGAAATCGCGATCTCGATCCTGGCCGAGATGACGGCGGTGAAGAACGCCGTCCCTGCCGGCCTGCTGGTGCCGCACGCGGTGGCCGCGCCGGCTGGCACCGCAGGCTGCACCCTGCCCTGATTCGAACGCAAGAAACGGCTGGCCGCGCGCGCCGGCCGTCGTCACAATACGCGCCTGGTCACACCACACAACAAGAATGAACACTGCCAACCTGATTCGACTCGTCACGCTCGCCGCCATCTGGGGCGGCTCGTTCCTGTTCATGCGCATCAGCGCACCGGTGCTCGGCCCGGCCGTGCTGATCGAATGGCGCGTGCTGCTCGCCGCGCTGTTCCTGATGGTGGTGGGGCTGGTGCTGCGCCGCCGCGCCGCTCCCCTGAACCTGCGCGAGAACTGGAAGCACTTCCTGGTCCTTGGCTTCTTCAATTCCGCCCTGCCCTTCCTGCTGTTCGCGTTCTCGGCGCGCACGCTGTCCGCGTCCGTGATGTCGGTGGTGAACGCGACCGCGCCGATGTGGGGCGCCATCATCGGCGCGGTCTGGGGTCGCCAGCCGATCAAGGCCCGCACGGCGCTCGGGCTGGTGCTGGGCACCGTTGGCGTGGCCGTGCTGGCAGGCTTCGACAAGGTGTCCGCCAAGCCCGGCGCCGGCATCGCGCTGGTGGCCACGCTCGCCGCCGCCTGCAGCTACGGCATTGCGACCACCTACGCGCGCTCGGCCAGGAGCGTGGCGCCGTTCGCCAACGCCCACGGCTCGATGTGGGCCGCGGCCCTGCTGGTGCTGCCTGCGCTGCCGTTCTTCCCGCAGCCAGGCCAACCCACGCTCACCGTCGCGGCCAGCGTGGTCGCGCTTGGCGTGCTGTGCAGTGGCATCGCCTACCTGCTGTACTTCCGCCTGATCGAGGAGATCGGCCCCACCTCGGCCCTGACCGTCACCTTCCTCAACCCGGTGTTCCGCATCCTGTGGGGCTCGCTGTTCCTGGGCGAAGTGGTCGGCTGGTACACCGTCGCCGGCGCGGCCATCGTGCTGGTCGGGACCGCCCTCGTCACCGGTTTCACGCCGCGCTTCGGCCGCGCCCCGGCCGTGGCCGCGGGCAAATAGATGGCGGCCACGCTGGCGATCCCGCTGCCCGCTGCCTACCGCAGCGAGGACGTGCTCGACTTCCATCGCCGCGACGGCGAGTGCGTCGCCGAACAGGTAGCGGCCACCTCCCTGCGCAAGGGCGTGATGTTCGACGGCGTGCCGGTCGTACTCGAGGTGGAGATCGGCAGCCAGGCCGCGCAATGCCGCATCGACACCGGCGGCAAAGTCAGCAAGCGGCTGCACGCGGTGGCGCACGAGGCCCTCCTGAACATCCTCGGCCTGCGCATCGATCCCGCACCGTTCATGCAAGCAGTGCACGGCGACGCCCTGCTCGGCGCGGTCGTGCAGCGCATGCCGGGCCTGCGCATCGTGCAGTCGGCCACCGTGTTCGAGGCACTCACCTGGGCGATCATCGGCCAGCAGATCAACCTGCCGTTTGCGATCGCACTGCGCCGCACCTTCATCCAGCAGGCCGGACGCCAGCACGCGAGCGGCTTGTGGTGCTATCCCGAGGCGGCCGACGTGGCGCGACTGGATCTCGACGCCCTCACCAGCCGCAAGTTCTCGCGCGCCAAGGCCGAGACGCTGCTGCGCGTGGCGCGGCTGGCGGACAGCGGCGAACTGTCGCTCGCGCGCGACGACGATCCGGTGCGCGCCGCGCACGCGCTGCTGGAGGTCAAAGGCATTGGTCCCTGGACCGTCAACTACACCCTGCTGCGCGGCTACGGCTACGCCGACTGCTCGCTGCATGGCGACGTGGCGATCCGCGCGGCGCTGCAGCGCCTGCTGGGCGAGGACAGCAAGCCCGACCTGGCGCGCACCGAAGTGCTGCTGGCGCGCTACGCGCCGCACCGGACCATGGCCGCCGCCTACCTGTGGGCCAGCCTCAACCAGCCAGCCGGCTGATCCATGCAAGCAGGCTCAAGCGAACTAGTCTTGCCCTAGCGCAAACCGCCTGACAGCCCGGTCGCGATACTGTTCCCCTTGGCTAGAACCACGGGGAAAGGCATGACGATGAAATCGCAACTCCTGCTGCTGCCGCTGCTCGCCGCCTGTGCGCCGTCGTACGCGCAACTGTTCGACGCCGACCAGCGCGGCGCCTACCTGTCCGTCCAGGCAGGCAACGGCCACATCGACGGCCCCCAGGCCACCGGCCACACCGGGATGCGCTGGCGTGCCTTCGAGGTGCGCGCCGGCCGCGACCTGAACCCGCACATCGTCGGCGAGGATACGATCGAAGGCAAATCCACTGCGCGCATCGACTTCGTGTACTACAACGAGGGCCACCCGGACAACAACCACCGTGACGGCTTCGCCTTCCAGTTCACCTACACCCGCCGGTTCGGCGATGCGCTCACGGCCGAACTGTCGGTGGGGCCGTACACGAGCATGAACACCACCACCCAGGGCGGCGTGCAGATCGACCAGGCGCGCCGCGGCATCCTGTACAGCGCGGCCTTGTGCTACCCGCTCGACTGGTGGGCCAAGGGCGCGCACCTGCGGCTGGGCTACAACCACGTAGCAATTCGCGACACCTTTCATTCCGACGCGCTGATGGTCGGCATCGGCCGCCATTTCACGGACGTGCCGCCGTTTCCGGAAACCGACTTCGCGCGCAGCCGCCTGTGGCTCGGCGCCTCGTATGGCCGCTCGTTCACCAGCCAGTCCGGCACCCAGGACGCCAACGGCGCCATCTTCGAAGCCAAGCAGTATGGCGGCAAGTGGGCCATGTCGTTCAAGGGCATTTTCGAAGGCGACGACCGGGTGCGCGTGGACCGGCGCGGCGTGGCGGCGCAGTTCTGGTTCGTGCAGCCGCTCACGCCCAGCTGGTCGGCCCAGGCCGGCATCGGCCCCTACTTTGCGGAAAACCGACGCGAGGGCAACCGCACCGGCGTGCACGGGCTGATCACCTTGCAGTTCGAACGCAACCTGTCCGAGAACACCAAGGCCTGGTTTGCGTTCCACCGGGTGAAAACCTTTCGCGAATCGAACGACCGCGATTTGTTCCACCTGGGCCTGAGCCACGCCTTCGGCAACTAGCGCCCGTGCGGCAAACACATTGGCGCCTGGCCGAACCGCTCAGTCCCAGCGTGGCAGGCCGTCGAACTGCTGCGCGCCCTCCCCCGAAAAACGGATCAGCTCGGTCAATGGCACGGTGGCCAGGTTGTCGCGCCCGTAATGGCCGCCCAGCGCGCTCGGTATCTTGAGGCAATACTTGCGCCCGGCCGCCAGCGGCCCCAGCGTGGTCTCGGCCAGGTGCACCACCTCGGGCATGTACCAGTCGTTCAGGAAAGCCTGGTTGTAGGCCAGCGCGTCGAACGCCGCCTGGTCCTCGGCCAGTGGCTCGCAGCACAGGTCCTGCGGCCGCAGACGCCAGAACCGGCCATCCTCGTCGCGGATGATCAGGTTGCCGAAGGCGTTTTCACCGAGCACTTCGACGGCGGTCAGCCCGCACCAACCCCACGCTTCGTTAATTTCGTCAACAGTAATCATCGATCACGCTCCGCATCCATGAATACCACGGGCGCCCTCAGGCAGCCCCAGCAACTCCTTCGACAGCGCCGGTGCGCTACTGTCGCGTCAGCATGCACGGGACTTGATGCAAATCGAGGGCGCCGACGCTTGCCGCAGACAAACGAACTGAAGCTGCTCAGGGGAAAACGATAAGGCCAAGGTCCAATTGGCGCGGCGGTGCCGCTTGCCTACATTCGATGCAGCGGCAGGCAATCCGCCACCGGATACAGGAGACTTTTGTCATGAACCGAACAATACGTTTAGCGCTGGCAGCTGCGCTGCTGGCCGCGACCGGGGGCGCGCTGGCGCAGGCCCAGGCGCAGATGCAACTGCCGCAGGCCCGGCCAGCCCATGGCCAGAGCGCGGACCGGCAAAGCAGGGACGAATCGGCCTGCGTTACCACCGCGCGCAAGCGTACCGGACTGGACCCCTACGTCCTGGCCGAAAACGCCACGCCCCTGCAACCGGGCAAGGGTATTACCAGCGTCCCGATTGAAGCGCCGACGATGGCGATGGGTTCGTCCGGTGGCGGCGCAACCGGCGCCGGCAGCGAAACCGGCACCCAGCCTGCGCAAGCGGGCGCCATGGGCACGTCGGGCGGCGGGCAAACCGGCGGCGGTGGCGGCCAGATGGGCGCGCAGGGCGGTATGGCCGGTGGCGGGCAGACGGGCGCCCAGGGCGGCATGGCGGGCGGCGGCGGTGCCATGGGCGCCAGCGGCAGTACCGGTGAAACGGGCGCTGCTGGGGCGGCATCGACCGGCGGCGCGGCTGGTGCGGGCATGTCGGGCGCCGGCGCAACGGGAGCAAGCGGTGCGGCAGGTGCAACCGGCGCCGGCGGCACCCAGATGGCCCAAAACAACACTGCCGATGTCTTCAACCGCGCGTTTGCCAGGTGCATGACGAGCCGCGGCTACACTGTCGAGAGCGCCAGCCAGGGCGGCACGCCGTAACCAGCTTCACGGGCGCATTGATCCCTGTCAGAGCGGCGGCTGCAACCGCCGCCGCATCCGGCGTCTCCAAATGGCAGAGCAGGCGCGCCGGCCGCGCGCGTCCCCCGTCCGAGGAGCAACGCCATGTCGCACCCGCTTAGCAAGCCCGGCCTGGCCATCGGCGCCTTCGCGCTGGTGGCGGCAGCGCACGCGCAAGAGTCCATGTCCGATCAATGGCAGTTCGAGGTCGGTCCGGCCCTGTGGGCCACCGCCGCCAGTGGCTACCTGCGGCCATCCCCGGCGGCGCCGGTCGCGCACTTCAACGACAGTTTCGGCAACATGCGCCTGAACGCAGCCAGCTTCAGCATGGACGCGGGCCGCGGCCGCTGGGGCGTGCTGGTCAACCTCACCGGCATCGGCCAGTCGCGCGACTCCGACCCGCTGCGCCACGGCGAGCCTGGCCGCACTTCGCCCGATGGCACCTACAGCGTCGCGCAGCTGGCCGGCGCCTACCGGCTGTCGAACGACCCGGACACCCACTTCGACCTGGTGGCCGGGGTGCGCTTTTCCTCGCTCGACATCGACGTGACCCAGCCGCAGAGCGTCGCCCAGTTCTCGTGCGTCAAGTGCAGCCACAATGAACACTGGACCGACGGCATTGCCGGCTTTCGCGTCGAGCACCGGCTCGACCGCGACTGGTGGATCAACATCTACGCCGACTATGGCGGTGGTGGCAGCAACAGCACCTGGCAGGCCTTGCTGGGCGCCACCTGGCGCATCGACGAGGACATCAATGCCAAATTCGGCTACCGCATCCTGAGCACCGACTTCCAGAAGACCCAGCTCATGTATAACCTGAAGACGGGCGGCCTGTATGCCGGGCTCGGCATGCGATTTTGAGGACGGAAATGAAAAACGCCGCCGGGCTGTAAGCACCGGCGGCGTTTTGAATCTGGTTGCGGGGACAGGATTTGAACCTGTGACCTTCGGGTTATGAGCCCGACGAGCTGCCAGACTGCTCCACCCCGCGTCTGATGCTTCGCATTATACGCCCCTTCGCTGGATTAGGCAAACTTAATCCTTCCGCGATGTGCGATTGCAGCAGATGACCTCCGGCAGCGCACATGCAAGACGCATTGTTGCCGGCAGGCGCGCATGGTGGCGGCAGATGCGACGCGCGGTACTGCCGGGTTGGCGCGTCCGTCAACTGCGGCGCAGCGGGCGCAATCAGTGTAAAGTAAGCGCAATACCATTTCTCGCGCTACCTATGAAATTCTGTTCCGAGTGCGCCCACCCGGTCGCGCTGGCCATTCCCGAAGGCGACAACCGGCCGCGCTACGTGTGCACGCACTGCGATGCCATCCATTACCAGAATCCCAAGCTGGTGATCGGCTCGATCCCGGTCTGGGAAGGCGACGGCGAACTCAAGGTGTTGCTGTGCAAGCGCGCGATCGAACCCCGTTACGGCTACTGGACCTTGCCGGCCGGCTTCATGGAAAACGCCGAGACCACCGCCGAGGCCGCCGTGCGCGAAACCGAGGAGGAAGCCGGGGCCCACATCGAGCTCGGACAACTGTTCACCCTGCTCAACGTTGCCCATGTGCACCAGGTGCACCTGTTCTACCTGGCCCGCCTGCGCGACCTCGACTTTGCGCCCGGCATCGAAAGCCTCGAGGTGCAGCTGTTTTCCGAGCGCGAGATCCCCTGGGACGAGCTCGCCTTCCCGACCATCCGTACCACGCTGGAACTGTTCTTTGCGGACCGCGTCAAAATGAGGGAAGGCGGCAGCTACGGTTTCCATAGTCAAGACATCGTGCGCCCCATGCGCATGGCCGGCGCCCCCGGCTGACCCCCATGATCCCCTGGCTCGAGACAAATACGCCGTTCCCCGACGTGTCCGAGGCATTGACCATCGACGCGCCGGGCCTGCTTGCGGCCGGGGCCGACCTGTCGCCACAGCGGCTGCTGCTGGCCTACCAGAACGGGATCTTTCCGTGGTTCTCCGAGGGCCAGCCGATCCTGTGGTGGAGCACCGACCCGCGCATGGTGCTGTACACCGATGACTTCAAGATCAGCGACAGCCTCAAGAAAACGCTGCGCCGCGTCGAGCGCAGCCGCACCGCCGGCGGACGCTGGGACGTGCGCTTCGACACCTGCTTCGAAGCCGTGATGCGCGCCTGCGCCGCCCCGCGCAAGGACGGTCCCGGCACCTGGATTTCCGAGGACATCATCGACGGCTACACCGGCCTGCACCAGATGGGCTACGCGCACTCGTCCGAAGTGTGGCTGGACGGCCAGCTGGTCGGCGGCGCCTACGGCGTGTGCATTGGCCGCATGTTCTACGGCGAGTCGATGTTCGCGCGCGTGTCGGACGCGTCCAAGGTCGCGCTGGCCTACCTGGTCGCATTCCTGCGCCAGCATGGCGTGCGCATGATCGACTGCCAGCAGGAGACGGCGCACCTGGCTTCGCTTGGCGCGGCGCCGATTTCGCGCGAGCGCTTCGTCCAGCACCTGCGCGCAGCCATCCGCGAGCCGGCGATCACCGACTGGCAAGTGGTGCCACCGTTCGCTGCCGAACGCTGAGAATTGCGAACTTTCGCTAGAATGAGCTCACACGTCGCCAAGAGAGCATTTGCATGACGCACCTAAACGACCTGCCCTTCTCTACGCTGCAGTTCTACACGACGGCGCCCTACCCGTGCAGCTACCTCGACGCGCGCCAGGCGCGCTCGCAGGTCGCCACCCCGTCGCACCTGATCAATGCCGACGTGTATTCCGAACTGGTCAAGAACGGGTTTCGCCGCAGCGGCATCTTCACCTACCGCCCGTATTGCGACGGCTGCCGCGCCTGCATCCCGGTGCGCGTGCGCACCGCCGACTTCACGCCCAGCCGCGGCCAGCGCCGCGCCTGGAAGCGCCACGCCGGCCTGGTGGCCATGGTGGCCAACCTGTCGTTCTCGGACGAGCACTACGCGCTCTACCTGCGCTACCAGACCACGCGCCACGCCGGCGGCGGCATGGACCAGGACAGCCGCGACCAGTACGCGCAGTTCCTGCTGCAAAGCCGCGTCAACACCCGCCTGGTTGAGTTCCGCGAGCCGGACGGCACCTTGCGCATGGTGTCGATCATCGACGTGCTGTCCGACGGGCTCTCGTCCGTGTACACCTTCTTCGATCCCGACGTGCCCGGCGCCTCGTACGGCACCTACAACGTCATGTGGCAGGTGGACCAGGCGCACGAGCTCGGGCTGCCCTACGTGTACCTGGGCTACTGGATCGAGCAGAGCCCCAAGATGGCCTACAAGATCAACTTCCGGCCGCTGGAAGCGCGCATCGACGGCGTGTGGGACGTGCTGGACCGCTGAACGCGACCGGCTCCCGTAGGGTGGGCAGGTTTCCTGCCCACGCGTTCACGCTTCGCTGGAACTGCCCGGGGCGCAGGCCGGATTGACCTGATCTGAACGCGTGGGCGGGAGACCCGCCCACCCTACGGTAAAATGTCGGGCATTCCTTTTCGAGTGCCCCATGTCCGACAAGCTCCTGTACGCCCTCACCCGCCCACTGCTGTTTTCCCTCGACCCCGAAACGGCCCACAACCTGACCCTGCCGGCGCTGCGCCGCGCCGAAAGCCTGGGCCTGCTGCGCCACCACGCGCGCCCGGCGCCCGATCCGCGCACCGTCATGGGCATCACCTTCCCCAACCCGGTGGGCCTGGCGGCCGGCCTGGACAAGGACGGCGCCTACATCGATGGCCTGGCCGCGCTGGGCTTCGGCTTCATCGAAGTGGGCACGGTGACCCCGCGCGCGCAGCCGGGCAACCCGCGCCCGCGCATGTTCCGCCTGCCGCAGGCGCAGGGCATCATCAACCGCATGGGCTTTAACAACGGCGGCGTGGACGCCTTTGTCGCCAACGTCCAGGCCTCGCGCTTTTACCAGGACAAGCTCGGCGTGCTGGGCCTGAACATCGGCAAGAACGCCGACACCCCGATCGAGCGCGCCGCCGACGACTACCTGATCTGCCTGCGCAAGGTCTATCCGTACGCGAGCTACGTCACGGTCAACATCTCCTCGCCCAACACCAAGAACCTGCGCCAGCTGCAGGGCGCTTCCGAACTGGACGCCCTGCTGTCGCAGCTCAAGAGCGAGCAGGCGCGCCTGGCGGACCAGCACGGCCGCTACGTGCCGATCACGCTCAAGATCGCGCCCGACATCGACGCCGACCAGGTCCGCAACATCGCCGACGCGCTCCTGCGCCACAAGATCGACGGCGTCATCGCCACCAACACCACCCTCTCGCGCGATGCCGTGCAAGGCATGCCCCACGGGAGCGAGACCGGCGGCCTGTCCGGCGCGCCGGTATTCGAGCTGTCCAACACCGTGATCCGCGGCCTGAAGCAGGAGCTTGGCAACGAGATCCCGATCATCGGCGTGGGCGGCATCATGCGCGGCGGCGACGCCCAAGCCAAGATCGACGCCGGCGCGTCGCTCGTGCAGCTGTACAGCGGCCTGATTTACGCCGGCCCGGCCCTCGTGCGCGAATGCGCGGCGGCCCTCAAAGCCTGATTGGAGTACCCATGCAAAAGCACCAGCTAGGCAGCACCGACCTGCACGTGACCCGGGTCTGCCTGGGCACGATGACCTTCGGCCAGCAGAACACCGAGGGCGATGCCCACAGCCAGCTCGACTACGCGCTCGAGCGCGGCATCAACTTCGTCGACACCGCCGAGATGTATCCGGTGCCGGGCCGCGCAGAGACGCAGGGCTCGACCGAGCGCTTCATCGGCAGCTGGCTCAAGAAAAGCGGAAAACGCAGCCAGATCATCCTCGCTTCCAAGATCGCCGGGCCGAATCCGGCCATCGACTGGATCCGCGGCGCGCAGCACAACTTGGGCGCGGCCGACGTGCGCCAGGCGGTCGAGGACAGCCTGCGCCGCCTGCAGACCGACTACATCGACCTGTACCAGGTCCACTGGCCCAGCCGCAACCTGCCGATCTTCGGCGCCAACGCGTTCGTGCCCGAAAAGGAGCGCCCGGGCGTGGCGATCGAAGAGACCTTGGGCGCGCTGGACGAGATGGTCAAGGCCGGCAAGATCCGGCACGTGGGCGTCTCCAACGAGAGCGCCTGGGGCGTGTGCGAGTACGTCAAGCAGGCCGAGACCAAGGGCCTGCCGCGCATCGCCACCATCCAGAACCTGTACAACCTGACCGCGCGCGCGTTCGAAACCAGCCTGCTGGACGAAGCCTGCTACCGCGAGAAGGTGAGCCTCCTGGCCTACAGTCCGCTCGCGTTCGGCCAGTTGACGGCCAAGTACATCGACGACCCGAAGGCGGTGGGCCGCCTGTCGATCTTCCCGCCCACGTGGAGCCCGCGCTACCTGCGCCCGGCGGTGATCGAGGCGACCAAGGAATATGCGGCGCTGGCGCGTGCCAACGGATTGAGCCCGGCGCAGATGGCGCTGGCGTGGTGCTACTCGCGCTGGTTCGTGGCCTCGACCATCATTGGCGCGACCAGCCTGGCGCAGCTGAAGGAAAACATCGACGCCGAGCAGATCACGCTGCCGCAGCACGTGCTGGACCAGATCGACGCGATCCACGCGCGCTACACCAACCCCGGCCAGTAAAACCGTCGTCCCGGCGCACGCCGGGACCCATGCTGCGCGTGCAGCCAACCTGCATTCGCACAAGCCACCGCCCCCACAACCGTCGTCCCCGCGCAGGCGGGGACCCATGCTGCGCGTGCAGCCAACCTGCGTCCGCACAAGCCCCCCAAAAAAACCGTCGTCCCGGCGCAAGCCGGGACCCATGCTGAGCGTGCGGCCCACCTGCGTCCGCACAAGCACCCGCCCCCAAAACCGTCGTCCCCGCGCAGGCGGGGACCCATACTGCGCGTGCAGCCAACCTGCGTCCGCACAAGCCCCCCCAAAAAAACCGTCGTCCCGGCGCAAGCCGGGACCCATGCTGCGCGTGAAGCCAACCTGCATTCGCACAAGCCACCGCCCCCAAAACCGTCGTCCCCGCGCAGGCGGGGACCCATGCTGAGCGCGCGGACTGTCGGCGCTTTTCCATATCGTGCAAACGGTCCATGGGTCCCCGCCTGCGCGGGGACGACGGTTTGAGGCTAACGCGATATTTGTAAGCCGCGTGGTTCCACGCTCGGCATGGGTCCCGGCTTTCGCCAGGACGCCGTGCTTGAGTTAGCTGGGCCGGGACGACGAGCCGGCGTTGGCCGCCGTTCAAGCCCTACGCCGCCTCTCCCATCGGCAGCAGCGCCTTCTCGATCTCGCCGCGCGTCACCTTGGGCGCGAAGCGCTCGATGAAGTGATACGCATAGTCGCGCAGGTACGCGCCGCGCCGCAGCGCCAGCCGCGTCACGTTGGGCGCGAACAGGTGTGACGCGCCGATCGCGCGCAGGCCCTTGTCACGCCCGTGGTCGAACGCCATCGACGCCACGATCCCCACGCCCATGCCCAGCGCCACATACTGCTTGATCACGTCCGAATCCATCGCCGTGAGCGCCACGTCCGGCGCAATCCCGGCCTCGACAAACGCCGAGTCGATGTGCCCGCGTCCGGTGAACCCGACGTCGTAAGTGATGATCGGGTGCGTCGCCAGGTCCTCGATCCGCAGCGGCGTTTTCGATAGCAGCTCGTGCCCTTCCGGCACCACGACCAGGTGGCTCCAGCGATAGCACGGGAACGACACCAGCTCCGGGAACGCCGACAGGCCTTCGGTCGCAATCCCGATATCCGCGCGCCCGGACAGCACCAGCTCCGCGATATGCTCCGGCGCGCTCTGCTGCAAGGCGATGCGCACGTTCGGGAACGCCATGCGAAACGCCTGCACCGCCTCGGGCAGCGCGTAGCGCGCCTGCGTGTGCGTGACGGCCACGGTGAGCGTGCCGCTGTCCTGGGCCGCGTATTCGGCGCTGGCGTTGCGCAGGTTCTCCGCCTCCACCAGCAGCCGCTCGACGATCTTGAGGATGCCCTTGCCGGGCGCGGTCAGCCCGGTCAGGCGCTTGCCGTTGCGCTCGAAGATGACCACCCCGAGCTCTTCCTCCAGCTCGCGGATCTGGCGCGACACGCCGGGCTGCGACGTGAACAGGGCGTTGGCCACCTCGGTCAGGTTGAAGCCGCGCCGCGCAGCCTCGCGTACGGAGCGCAACTGCTGGAAGTTCATATGTTGCTCCCCTCGTCCACGAACACATGCATGCGGCGCGGCCGCACCACGAGCTGTTCGCCTTCCTTGAGCGCGAGCTTGCCATAGCGCTCGTTCGGGATCACGGCCTCGATCAGCTCCGCGTTATCCAGCCGCTCCAGGTCCAGCTGCGCCAGCGGCCCGATCGCGTGCGCACGGCGCAGCGTGACCACGATGCCCTCGGCGTCCGGCGTGTAGCGCTCCACTTCCAAATCATGCGGCCGCACGTAGCCCACGGCCTGCGCATCGGCCACATTCGCATGCTGCGGCGCCTCGAGCTCCACGCTGCCGCTGGCCAGCACGCCTTCGCGCACGCGGCCGTGGAACAGGTTCACGTTGCCCAAAAAACCGTACACGAAGGGCGAGGCCGGCTGGTTGTACACCTGGTCCGGCGTACCCAGCTGCTCGACCCGGCCCTTGTTCATCAACACCACCTGGTCGGCCACTTCCAGCGCTTCCTCCTGGTCATGCGTGACGAAGATCGAGGTCACGTGCAGCTCGTCGTGCAGGCGGCGCAGCCAGCGGCGCAGCTCCTTGCGCACCTTGGCGTCCAGCGCGCCGAACGGCTCGTCCAGCAGCAGCACGCGCGGCTCCACCGCCAGCGCGCGCGCCAATGCGATGCGTTGGCGCTGGCCGCCCGACAGCTGCGGGGGGTAGCGGTCAGCGATCCAGTCCAGCTGCACCAGCTCCAGCAGCTGCTTTACCTTCGCGCGGATCTGCGCTTCGCTGGGCCGCTCGCTGCGCGGCTTGACACGCAGGCCGAACGCGACGTTCTCGAACACCGTCATGTGCTTGAACAGCGCATAGTGCTGGAACACGAAGCCGACCTGGCGCTCGCGCACATGGCGGCGCGACGCATCGTGCCCGTCGAGCAGCACGCTGCCAGCGTCCGGATGTTCCAGGCCCGCGATGATGCGCAGCAGCGTGGTCTTGCCGCAGCCGGAAGGCCCGAGCAGCGCGGTGAGCTGCCCGTCCGGGAACTGCAGCGACACGTCGTCCAGCGCCGTGAACTGGCCGAACTGCTTGCGGATGTGTTGGACTTCGATCGTCATGCTATTGCTCCGTATTGCCGTCGGCGCCCGGCTGGCCGGCCGTGTGCAGGCGCCATTCGATGAAGGACTTGACCGCCAGCGTGACCAGCGCCAAGAGCGCCAGCAGCGACGCGATCGCGAACGCGGCGGTGAAGTTGTATTCGTTGTAGAGGATCTCGACCTGCAGCGGCATGGTGTTGGTCTCGCCGCGAATGTGGCCGGAGACGACCGACACCGCGCCGAACTCGCCCATCGCCCGCGCATTGCACAGGATGACGCCGTACAGCAGGCCCCACTTGATGTTCGGGAGCGTCACCTTGCGGAAGGTGGTCCAGCCCGATGCGCCCAGCACCAGCGCCGCCTCTTCTTCCTCGGTGCCCTGCTGCTGCATCAGCGGGATCAGCTCGCGCGCCACGAACGGGAAGGTGACGAAGATCGTCGCCAGCACAATGCCCGGCACGGCGAACAGGATCTTGATGTCGTGATCCGAAAGCCACGGACCGAGCCAACCCTGCGCGCCGAACAGCAGCACGTAGATCAGGCCCGCGATCACCGGCGACACCGAGAACGGCAGGTCGATCAGCGTGAGCAGCACGCTCTTGCCCGGAAAATCGAACTTGGCGATGCACCAGGCCGCGGCCACGCCGAACACCAGGTTGAGCGGCACCGAGATGCCGGCCGCGATCAGCGTCAGCTTGATGGCCGAGATGGCGTCCGGGTCGAGGATAGCTTCGACATAGGTATGCCAGCCGCCCTTGAGCGCCTCGGTGAACACGGCCACCAGCGGCACGAACAGGAACAGCGTCAGGAACGAGAGCGCCACCGTGAGCAGCGCATAGCGCACCCAGCCCGGCTCGAGCAGGTCGGTGCTCGCCTGCTGGCGGGCCGGCGCGGCTTGTTGATCGATGACCGCGCTCATTTCTTGCCCGCCCGTTTGCGTGCCCACGACTGCAGCAGGTTAATCGTCAGGAGCATGATGAACGACGCGATCAGCATCACCACGGCAATCGCCGTGGCGCCCGCGTAGTCGTACTGCTCCAGCTTGGTGATGATGAAGAGCGGCGTGATCTCGGACACCATCGGGATGTTCCCCGCGATGAAGATCACCGAGCCGTATTCGCCGGTGGCACGCGCGAACGCGAGCGCAAAGCCGGTGAGCAGCGCCGGCACGATCGACGGCAGCACCACGCGCACGAAGGTCTGCAGCGGCGAGGCGCCCAGGCTGGCGGCCGCTTCTTCCAGCTCGCGCTCCGATTCCTCCAGCACCGGCTGCACCGTGCGTACCACGAACGGCAGGCCGATGAAGGTGAGCGCGACCACCACCCCCAGCGGCGTGAACGCCACCTTCAACCCGAACTTGGTCAGGTACTGGCCGATCCAGCCGTTTTGCGAATACAGCGCGGTGAGCGTAATGCCCGCCACCGCAGTGGGCAGAGCGAACGGCAGGTCTACCAGCGCATCGATGAAGCGCTTGCCGGGAAATCGGTAGCGCACCAGCACCCACGCAACGATGCCGCCGAAGATCACGTTCAGGAAGGCGGCGATTAGCGCGGCGCCGAAGCTCAGGCGATAGGACGCAACCACCCGCTCCGAGCTGACCGCGCTCCAGAACGCATCCCAGGTGAGGGTAAAGGTTTTGAGGAAGACCGCCGACAGCGGGATCAAGACGATCAGCGCCAGGTAGAACAACGTGAAGCCGAGCGAGAGCCCGAATCCGGGGATGACCCGGCCGGGGCTGCTGCGCGGCGCGGAAAACAGGGACATGGGGACCTTATTACATTTCCTTCTAAAGGGTCCCCATCATCGCACTGCCAACTCATAAACCAAACGAAGCATTCTTCATTTGCATATGACGATTTGGCTATGTAGCGAAGTCTTCAATAGATGAGCTTTGCGGCAACACCGGTCAGCGTGACGGCCAGCAGCGTGCGCGCCACCCGCTCCGGCACCGCGCGCGAGGCCCAGGCGCCGAGCGTGATGCCCGGTACCGAGCCCACCAGCAAGGTGGCCAGCAGCAGCCAGTCGATCGAGCCCAGCCACCAGTGCCCGGCGGCGGCGATGGCGGTCAGCGGGACCGCGTAGGCGATGTCGGTGCCCGCGATTTCGGCCGGCGTCAGGCGTGGGTACAGCATCAGCAGGATGGTGGCGCCGATCGCGCCGGCGCCAATGGAAGAAATGGTCACCAGCGTGCCAAGCACGGCGCCGGCAAGCACGGTGGCCAGCGACAGCGCACGCCCGTGCAGCTGGCGACCAGGGCTGGCATGCACCCAGGCAAGCATACGCGACCGGAAGATCAACGCCACCACCGTCAGCAGCACCGAAACGGCGATCGAATAACGGATCACCAGGCCAATGGCGGGGGTGAGCGCACCAAACTGATGCAAGGCGAAGGTGGCGACGAGGGCGGCCGGCAAGGCACCGGCGCACAAGCGCAGCACGATACCCCACTGCACATTGCCCTTGGAGCGGTGGGTGATGGTGCCGGCAGTCTTGGTCAGTGAGGCAAAGGCCAGGTCGGTGCCGACGGCAACCGATGGCGTGACGCCGAACAGCAGCGTCAGGAGCGGCGTCATGAGCGAGCCGCCGCCCACGCCGGTCATTCCGACCAGCAGGCCGACTGCAAAACCACTCATAACGTAAGTCAACGACATCATTTACCCTCAAGTTTGGCTCAAGGGTAAATGGCTGCCGCCGTTATGCAAACAACAGCTTCCTTATTTGCTTATGCGTGTTCTCGCGGTTGTAGGGTGGGCACTCGTGCCCACGCGCTTGTCACGCACCGCGTGCAACGGCGTGGGCTAAAGAGCCCACCCTACCAGCCGCTTACTTGTTCGGCTGCGGCGTCATGCGCAGGTAAGGCCGCGGCGCGGTGTACCCCTTCGGGTACTTGCGCTTGATCTCTTCCTCGTCCTTGACCGACAGCGGAATGATCACGTCGCCGCCCTGCTTCCAGTTGCCCGGCGTGGCCACGTTGTGGCTGTCGGTCAGCTGCAGCGCGTCGATCACCCGCAGCACCTCGTCGAAATTGCGGCCGGTGCTCATCGGGTACGCAATCATCAGGCGCACCTTCTTGCGCGGGTCGATCACGAACAGGGTGCGCACCGTGGCGGTTTGCGACTGCTCGGGGTGGATCATGTCGTACAGTTTGGCGACCTTCTGGTCCTGGTCGGCGATGATGGGAAAGCCCACCACGCACTGCTGCGTTTCTTCGATGTCGCGTGTCCACAGCTTGTGCGACTCGGCCGGGTCGACCGACAGCGCGATCGCCTTGACGTTGCGCTTGTCGAACTCGGGCTTGAGCTTGGCGGTCAGGCCCAGTTCGGTGGTGCACACCGGCGTGAAGTCGGCCGGATGCGAGAACAGCACGACCCAGGAGTCGCCTGCCCAGTCGTAGAAACGGATCTTGCCGATGGAGGAATCCTGCTCGAAATCGGGGGCGGTATCGCCCAAGCGTAAGCTCATGGTCATCTCCTCAGGTGAAAGGGTAAAACGCCATCATGCCGTGAAGCCGGACCGGCATTGTGCGCCAGATCGAACCGGCGCAAACCTGCTAGAAGTAACGGGTGTACAGCACCACCGCCCAGGTCACCGCGGCCAGCCCGATCGACAGCGCCACCGCGGCGCTGCCGATGTCCTTGGCCTTTTTCGACAGCGGGTGGCGCTCCAGCGAAATGCGGTCCACCACTGCCTCCAGCGCCGAATTGATGAGCTCGACGATCAGCACCACCACCAGCACCCCGATCAGCACCAGCTTCTGGAAGCCCGACACCTGCAGCGACAGCGCCACCGCGGTCGCAATGGTGAACACCAGGATCTCCTGCCGGAACGCGTATTCCGTGCTCCAGGCGGCCTTGAAGCCGTCAAACGAGTTGTAGAAAGCGTTGAGGATGCGCCGCAGCCCGCTCTTGCTCTTGAATTCGCTGGTCAGGTTGTCCATGGATTGTCCGATTATGCACTACTCCCATTATGCCTGTGCGCGGCGCGGCCGGGCAGTCCATGCTGGTCAAACGGCTAAGTGTTTGCCTTCGCGTTTCAGCATATGGTATAAAGAAGCAGATTTACTGCAGTGCACCAACCACATCATGAAAATGGACACCGTAGAACCGGCCAAGACATCGATCCAGGTGATCGAGCGCATGGTTGCCTTGCTCGATGCGCTGGCCGCCTATCCGGACCCGGTAAGCCTCAAGGAACTGTCCAAGATCTCCGGGCTCCATCCCTCCACCGCCCACCGCATCCTCAACGACATGGTCGTGACCCGCTTCGTCGATCGGGTCGAGCCGGGCACCTACCGCCTCGGCATGCGCCTGCTCGAACTGGGCAACGTGGTCAAGAGCCGCCTGTCGGTACGCGAAGCCGCCGTGGACTTCATGCGCGCGCTACACAAGAAAACCCAGCAGACCATCAACCTGTCGGTCCGCCAGGGCGACGAGCTCGTGTACATCGACCGTTCCTTCTCCGAGCGCTCGGGCATGCAGGTGGTGCGCGCGATCGGCGGGCGCGCCCCGCTGCACCTGACCTCCACCGGCAAGCTGTTCCTGTCGGTCGATGAGCCCAAGGCGATCCGCGCGTACGCCACCCGCACCGGCCTGGCGGGCCACAACAAGAACTCGATCACCGACCTGGCCAAGCTGGAACGCGAGCTGTCGCTGGTGCGCGCGCGTGGCTATGCGCGCGACAACGAAGAGCTGGAACTGGGCGTACGCTGCATGGCAGCCGGCATCCATGACGACACCGGCAAGCTGGTTGCCGGCCTGTCGATTTCGGCGCCGGCCGACCGCCTGCAGGAGGACTGGCTGGAAGATCTGGTCAGCACCGCAGCGCAGATTTCGGCCACGCTTGGCTACCGCCCCGCCAGCGCGGCCTGAACCGCCACGCAGCGTAGGGTGGGCTCTTGAGCCCACGCGCGATACGCGGCCCGTGCGACAGCGTGGGCTCGGGAGCCCACCCTACGCACTACGAAATCAGCGGACGTCCGGCGCCGTCGTTACCGACGACAGCGTGGTGGCCGGCTCTGCCGCCGAGAAGCTGGACGGCTTGAGCGCCTCGAGCCAGCGGCGAATGCGGCCCGCGTCGGCGGTGCGCGACATCTTGCCCTTGGAATCCAGGAACACCATGATCACGTTGCGGCCCTGGATCAGCGCCTGCATCACCAGGCAGCGCCCCGCTTCGTTGATGAAGCCGGTCTTCTGCAGCCCGATATTCCAGTCCGGCAGCGACACCAGGTAGTTGGTGTTACCAAACCGCATGGGCCGCCCGTTCGCCGTCACCACATAGTTGGGCGACGTGGTGTAGTCGCGCAGCGTCGGTTCCTGGTGCGCGACCGCGACCAGCCTGGCCAGGTCGCGCGCACTCGACACGTTGTCGCTCGACAGCCCGCTGGAATCGACATAGTGCGTGTCGTTCATGCCCAGCTCGCGCGCCTTGTCGTTCATGGCCGCCACGAAGGCCGAGATGCCACCCGGATAATTGCGCCCGAGCGCGGCAGCGGCGCGGTTTTCGGAACTCATCAACGCAATGTGCAACAGGTCACGCCGGCTCATGCGCGCGCCCACGCGCAGGCGCGAGCTCGTGAACTTGTGGCGGTCCACATCGGCCTCGGTCACGGTCAGCACCTCGTCCATGTCCTGGTGCGCCTGCACCACGACCAGGCCCGTCATCAGCTTGGTGATCGACGCGATCGGCAGGGCCACGCTTGAATTCTTTTCGAACAACACCTCGGACGTTTCCTGATCGAGCACCAGGGCCACGTTGGAGCGCAGGTCGAGCGGATCATGGGTCAGGTTCAGGCCCGCCAGGTCGCCGGCGCTGAGGGCCGCCACCGCCGGCGCCGCGCGGCGCACGCGCTGCCACGTCACCTTGCGCTTGCCGTGGACCATTTCGATACGGCGCACCATGCGTTCGCGGTTGTCGTCGGCGATCTGCTGGGCCAGGTCCTTGCGCTTGGCGCTGGCCTTGTGGATGTGGTGCCGGGCCGGCTTGGCACTGGCAGCGCTCTTGGCGGACGTGCCGGCCGCCACGGCAGGCTCGGTGGCGAACAGCAAGAAGGCGACAGTGGCGAACGCAAACTTATACATCTGAAAAACCCTCGATGCGAACTGATGAGTACTGCATGAAAGTGTATCCAAACAGGATGCGAGCGCAAGCGAAATTCCTATTGAACGCCGCCTTTTGCCAAGCTGCAACAGCCGCCGTCAAACAAGCAGGGAAAGCTTGACGCGGCGGCCTCCGCTAGTATGCCCTACTCGATAAAGCGCACGAATGCGTCCAAGGGCTCACGTTCGGTCACCAGCGAGTTTTCCACCTTGTCCGGGTCGGCCCAGCCGAGCGACATGCCGCACACGACCGTTTCGTTCTCACCCAGGCCCAGGTGCTCGGCGATGATGCGCGGATAATGGATGAAGGCCGCTTGCGGGCAGGTGTCCAGCCCGCGTGCACGGGCCGCGACCATGATGTTTTGCAGGAACATCCCGTAATCGATCCAGGAACCCTGCTCGAGCACGCGGTCGATCGTGAAGATCAGGCCCACCGGGGCATCGAAGAAGCGGAAATTGCGCCCGTGCTGGTGGGCCATCCCGGCCTTGTTGTCGCGCGTGATGCCCAACAGGCCGTACAAGTCCCAGCCCACCTTGCGGCGCCGCTCGATGAACGGCGACACCCACTGGCGCGGGTAATAGAAGTAGGCCTCGCTATGCTCCTTGTTCTTTTCCGGATCGTTGTAGGCGTCCAGGATCGCGTCGGACAGCGCCTCCTTTTTCGCCCCGGTCAGCACATACACCTTCCACGGCTGGATATTGGTGCCGGACGGCGCGCGGGCGGCGACCTCCAGGATCTTCTCGAGATCCTCGCGCGCGACCGGGGTGGGCAGGTACGCGCGGATCGAACGGCGCGACGTGATCGCGGCATCGACCGCTTCCTGCTGAGGGTTGTGAATCATTGTTTCTCCTATTTCTTGACTACAAAGGCGACGCCGGCCACGGCGATGGCCATGCCCAGCAATCCGGCCGGGCTCAAGGCTTCGCCAAACATCAACCATGCCATGATGGCCGTCGTTGGCGGCGTCAGGTAAAGCAAACTGGTGACTTGCGTCGCTTCGTTGCGGCTGATCAGCTTAAACAGCAGGAAGATGGCGCCGATCGACAGCGCAAACACCGACCACAGCAGCGAGCCGACGAAATGGACGTTCCACTGGACCTGCGACAGCCGCAGATCCAGGCCCTCCAGCACCACCGCCAGCGGCACCAGCACGGCCACGGTGGCGCTGAACTGGATGACGGTGCCGGTGCGCAAGTCGAACCGGGGGCAGTAGCGCCGCTGGTACAGCGTTCCCGCCGTGATCGACAGGAGCGCAAACACACAATACGCGATGGCCGCCGGCGATAGTCCCGCAAGGCTGATCTTCGCATAGACGACCAGCGCCACGCCGGACAATCCAAGCAGCAGGCCCAGCCACTGGCGCGGGCGTACCCGTTCGCCGATGAGCGGCGCCGCGAAGGCGGTCAGGATCGGCTGCATGCCAACGATGAGCGCGGTCAAGCCAGCCGGCATGCCCAGCTTGATGCCGGACCAGACCCCGCCCAGGTACCCCGCCTGCAGCAGCAGCCCGGCCACCGCCACGTGGCCGATGCGGCCCGTCGGCCACGGGGCGCGCGCGACCACCACCGCGGGCAGCAGCGCCAGCACTGCCGCACCGCAGCGCAGGATCAGGAAAGTCAGCGGCGGCGCATACGGCAAACCATATTTGGCAACGATGAATCCGGTGCTCCACAGGAACACGAAGAAGATCGGGACGGGAGCGAGCCAGGCGTGCGTCGCGCGGGCGGCGGGGATGGTCACAGACGAGCTAGCAGAGAGAAAAGATTGCAGTCTAGCATGAGCACATCCTGCCCCTCTGCGGGTTGGGACTGCGGCGGCGCCGCTCGGTGTTGCACTGCAGTTACTTCTTATGCAGGAAGCGTTGTTTCCGATGCAAGTTTGCAACACTTGAACTTTACATTGTGCGGCGCATCAAAATCTTCTTGACGTGTTCGGCAATCTCAGTAAAAATTGATTCTGTTGCGGTGCACCATAGCGCAGCGCCGCCAGGTAGCAACGCTGTTTTCTGCCTCACCGAGTACACGGCAATCATCCCTCAATGCCTAGAATTGGAGAACCACATGTTTGCAATCCCTGAGCAGTTCTCGAACGCCACCAAGGCCAACCTCGAAACCCAGTTCGCCATGCTGTCTTCGCTCACCTCCAAGACCTTCGAGGGCATGGAGAAGCTGGTCGACCTGAACATCAGCGCCGCCAAGGCCACGCTGGAAGAATCCTCGGCTGCCGCCCGCCAGCTGCTGCAAGCGAAAGACCCGCAAGAATTCTTCTCGCTGACCGCCGCCCAGGCCCAGCCGACCGCCGAAAAGGCGCTGTCGTACGGTCGCCAGCTCGCATCGATCGCGGTGGGCGCCGGCGCAGAGCTGTCGAAAGCGGCAGAAAACCAGATCGTCGAAGCGAACCGCAAGGTGATCTCGCTGGTGGACGAAGTGAGCAAGAACGCCCCGGCCGGTTCGGAGAACTTTGTCGCCGCGGTCAAGACCGCGATCAGCAACGCCAACGCCGGCTACGAGCAGTTCACCAAGACCGCCAAGCAGGCTGCCGAAGCAATGGAGTCGAACTTCAACACCGCCTTTGCCCAGTTCAACCAGGCTGCGAAAAAGGCGACCGCTGCTGCCGCGTAATCGGCCAAACGGTTTATAAAAAAACGGGGTGGAACCTGCGCGGTTCCGCCCCGTTTTTCATTGTTAGCTATAAAACCGTCGTCCCCGCGGAGGCGGGGACCCATGCTGAGCTGGCCGAACTGCGAAGGAGCCGCGAGCCAGCACATTCAGCATGGGTCCCCGCCTTCGCGGGGACGACGTGCCAACGCTTGTGGTCGCTATTCGCCCAGGTACGCCGCCTGCACCCGCGGATCGTGCAGCATGTCCTGGGCATTGCCGGTCATGGTAATCGCGCCGGAATCCATCACATAGCCGCGATGCGCCGCCTGCAGCGCCAGCTTCGCATTCTGCTCCACCAAAAGGATCGTGATGCCCTGCTTACTCACATCGCGGATCACCTCGAAGATCTTCTCCACCATGATCGGAGACAGGCCCATCGACGGCTCGTCCAGCAGCAGCAGGGTGGGATGGCACATCAGCGCGCGCGCCATCGCCAGCATCTGCTGCTCGCCGCCCGACAGCGTGCCGGCCAGCTGCGCCGAGCGCTCCTTCAGCCGCGGGAACACCGCGTACCACTTCTCGATATCGGCATCGATCCCCGCCTGGTCACGGCGCGTGTAGGCGCCCATCAACAGGTTTTCGTGGATCGTCATGCGGGTGAACACGCCCCGCCCTTCCGGCACCATGGCCAGCTTCTGCTCGACCAGCCGGAACGACTGCTTGCCCGCCAGCGGCTGGCCCAGGTACGAGATCGCGCCGTCCACCTTGCACGGCGGGAGCGTGCCGGTGATCGCCTTGAGCGTGGTGGTCTTGCCCGCGCCGTTGGCGCCGATCAGCGTCACCAGCTCGCCCTTGCGCACCTCGAGGTCAACGCCCTTGACCGCCTTGATGCCGCCGTAGGCCACCTTCAGGCCGGCGACTTTCAGAATCGTTTCGCTCATGTCAGTGCGAACCTCCCAGGTAGGCCTCGATCACGGCCTGGTTCTTCTGGATCTCGGCCGGCAGCCCTTCCGCCAGCTTCTTGCCGTATTCGAGCACGGTGATGCGGTCGCACAGGCCCATCATCAGCTTCACGTCGTGCTCGATCAGGAGCACGGTCTTGCCATCGGCCTTGATCTTCACCAGCAGCTCGCGCAACGCCAGCTTCTCGGTCGCGTTCATGCCGGCCGCCGGCTCGTCCAGCGCCAGCAGCTTCGGCTCGGTCGCCAGCGCACGCGCGATCTCCAGCCGGCGCTGGTCGCCATAGGACAGGAACTTGGCGGTGCGGTTGGCAAACCGGCCGATGCCCACGAAGTCCAGCAGCTCCTGCGCGCGCTGGCGGATCGCCGCCTCTTCCGCGCGCGCGGCCTTGTGGCGGAAGATCGCGCCAAACACGCCTTGCCGGGTGCGCACATGGCGACCCACCATCACGTTTTCGAGCGCGGTCATCTCGCCGAACAGGCGGATATTCTGGAAAGTGCGCGCGATGCCGGCCTTGGCCACCTCGTGCGGGGCCGACGGCGAATACGGCTTGCCGTCCAGCTCGAAGGTGCCGCTGTCCGGCTGGTACAGCCCGGTGATCACGTTGAAGAACGTCGTCTTGCCCGCGCCGTTCGGGCCGATCAGTCCGTAGATCTGGCCCTTGTTGATCGTGATGCCTACATCGGTCAGCGCCTGCAGGCCGCCGAAACGCTTGTTCACGCCGGCGATGTTCAGAAGGATCTGGTCACTCATCGTCTTCTCCCTCACGCTGCCGACGTTTCGACGTCATCGTCCTGGGTTGCCGCGGTCGGGCGGTCTTCCTTGTTCGGCGACGGCCACAGGCCGGCCGGACGGTTCAGCATGATCAGGACCATCGCCAGGCCGTACAGCAGCTGGCGCAGCACCTCGGCCTCGATGACCACCTTGCCGAACACCGCCTGCTGGGCCGGTTCGACCACATGGCGCAGCACTTCCGGCAGCGCGGCCAGCAGCATGCCGCCCATGACCACGCCCGGAATGTGGCCAATGCCGCCCAACACCACCATCGCCAGCACGGCGATCGATTCGGTCAGCGAGAACGATTCGGGCGACACGAAGCCCTGGAAGGCCGCGAACATGGCTCCCGCCACACCGCCGAACGACGCGCCCATCGAGAACGCGAGCAGCTTGACGTTGCGGGTGTTGATGCCCATGGCCTTGGCCGCGATCTCGTCCTCGCGGATCGCGACCCACGCGCGGCCCAGGCGCGAATGCTGCAGCCGGCCGGTGATGAAGATCGTCGCAATGCACAGCAGCAGGAACAGGAAGTAGTAGGCGTTCACCGACGGCATGGACAGCCCGAGCACGTTCACCGTGGCGCCCGAACCGGCCTCGCCCGCCAGCGACACGCCAACGATGCGGATCGGGTCGATCATGTTGATGCCCTGCGGCCCGTTGGTGAAGTTGATCGGGTCGTTCAGGTTGTTCATGAAGATGCGGATGATCTCGCCGAAGCCGAGCGTCACGATGGCCAGGTAGTCGCCGCGCAGCTTGAGCGTGGGCGCCCCCAGCAGCGCGCCGAACAGCGCCGCGATCGCCGCGGCCAGCGGCACGATGAACCACACCGACAGGTGGATGCCGTTCTGGACGATCTCGGGCCCCATCATCGCCACCAGCGCCTCGCCCAGCGCCGGGTAGTTATCGACGATCGATTGCAAGAGCGTGGCGAACTGCGGCGACGCCAAGAGGCCCGTCAGGTAGGCGCCCACCGCGAAGAACGCGATGTAGCCCAGGTCCAGCAGGCCCGCGAAGCCGACCACGATGTTCAGGCCCAGCGCCAGCATGATGTACAGGAGCGCCATGTCGAGGATGCGCACCCACGAGTTGCCGTAGTGGCTGGCGAAGAACGGGAACGCGATCATCACCGCGAGCAGCACCGCCATGCTGGCGTACGACTGGCGCGGCTTGTGCTGGGTGTCGAACGTGAGGAGAGCCATGTGCGATTCCTCCCTCAGGCGCGGTCGGCGACCCGCTCGCCCATGATGCCCGAGGGGCGCACGGTGAGCACGAGGATCAGCACGACGAACGCGAAGATGTCCTGGTAGTGGCTGCCCAAGAAGCCGCCGGTCAGGTCGCCGATGTAGCCGGCGCCCAGGCTCTCGATGATGCCCAGGACGATCCCGCCGATCATGGCGCCGTAGATGTTGCCGATACCGCCCAGGACCGCGGCCGAGAAGGCCTTCATGCCGGGCACGGTACCCATCGCGAACTGGATCGACGCATAGTTCGCGCCCCACATCACGCCCGCCACCGCGGCCAGCGCCGCACCGATGCCAAAGGTCGCCACGATCACGCGGTTCGAATCCACGCCCATCAGGCCGGCCACGCGCGGGTTCTCGGCTACTGCCCGCATCGCGCGGCCAAGGCGGGTGCGCTCGACCAGCAGCACCAGGCCGAACATCGCCACGGCGGCCAGCACCAGCAGCAGCACCTGGGTCTGCGAGATCATGGCGCCGGCGATCACGATCGGCTCGGACGAGAGCAGTTGCGGGAACGGCAGCGGGCTGCGGCCCCAGATCATCATCGCGATGGTCTGCAGCAGGATCGACACGCCGATGGCGGTGATGAGCGGCGCCAGGCGCGGCGCGTTGCGCAGGCGGCGGTAGGCGACGCGTTCGATCAGCACGTTGACCAGCGCGCACACCGGAATGGCGCCAAGGATCGCAATGGCCAGTTGCACGTAGCCCGGCAGGCCAGGCGCGTAAGCTTCCAGCAGCTTGAGGATCGACAGGCCGGCCATGGCGCCGATCATCAGGACGTCGCCGTGGGCGAAGTTAATCAGGTTCAGCACCCCGTACACCATCGTGTAGCCGAGCGCGACCAGGGCGTACATACTCCCTAGCACCAGACCGTTGAGGATCTGCTGGATGAAAGTCTCCATGTATTGCTTGCCTTTTCTTCAACTAACAAAAACGGCACCCCGTTCCCGAAGTGCCGCTCTGGCCTGACAAAGTGGTGTTGCCGCAACCGTTCGCTATGACGCAAACGATAGAATTCCGAGCGTTGCCATCATAGCGAGGTTTCGCAAAAACTAATATCAGAAATTAAGAATTGGCGGGAATAAACTATGGCGCGGCGCAACAGTGTGAGGTGCTGGTGCGGGAGGGAGTGCGGGTGCACCACCGGGATGCAATAAATCCCAGCCACCGTGCACCTACCGTCGTCCCGGCGAAAGCCGGGATCCATGCCAAGCTGGCATTCAGGCGACGCTGGCCACGCGCCGCTCACATATAACCGTCGTTCCCGCGCAGGCGGGAACCCAAAGACCGCGGGACAGTACGCTCGGCATGGGTTCCCGCCTGCGCGGGAGCGACGGGAATTCGGTCACCGTGCAATCACCGTCGTCCCGGCGAAAGCCGGGATCCATGCCGAGTCTGACGTAACGCGGCTTGTGCGAGTCCGGACCCCGGCCTACGCCGGGGTTACGTGCGTAAGCAGTCAGCTTGGATTCAGGCCGCGTCGGCCTTGCCGCCGTCCAGCCCTTTCGGCAGCGGGAAGGTCACGTTCTCGATCGCGCCGTCGAGCGTGCGCACGCTTGCCGCGCCCAGCGACTTCAGGCGGTCGATTACCGCCGCCACCAGCACCTCGGGCGCCGACGCGCCGGCCGTCACGCCAACGCGATGCCTGCCCTTGACCCAGTTCGGATCGATCGCGTCCGCATTGTCCACCATGTACGCCGGCGTGCCCTTCTTCTCGGCCACTTCACGCAGCCGGTTCGAGTTCGAGCTGTTGGGGCTGCCGACCACGATCACCACTTCCACCTGCGGCGCCATGAACTTGACCGCTTCCTGGCGGTTGGTGGTCGCGTAGCAGATGTCGCCCTTCTTGGGCTCGATGATGTTCGGGAAGCGCGCCTTGAGCGCGGCAATGATATCGGCCGTGTCGTCCACCGACAGCGTGGTCTGCGACACGTAGGCCAGCAGGTCGGGGTTGGCCACCTGCAGCCCGGCCACGTCCTCGACCGTCTCGACCAGGTGCATGCCCTCGTCCGCCTGCCCCATCGTGCCTTCCACTTCCGGGTGGCCGCTGTGGCCGATCATCACGATCTCGCAACCCTGCTTGCGCATCTTGGCCACTTCCACGTGCACCTTGGTCACCAGCGGACAGGTCGCGTCGAAGATCTTCAGGCCGCGCGCCTCGGCTTCCAGGCGCACCGCCTTGGACACGCCATGCGCGGAGAACACCAGCGTGTTCCCGGCCGGCACGTCGTCCAGCTCCTCGATGAAGATCGCGCCCTTGTTGCGCAGGTCGTTGACCACATAGGCGTTGTGCACGATCTCGTGGCGCACGTAAATGGGAGCGCCGAACTGCTGCAGCGCGCGCTCGACGATCTCGATCGCGCGGTCAACGCCGGCGCAAAAGCCGCGCGGCTGGGCAAGCAGAATTTCGTTTTCCATGCGTGTCCTTTACAGAACCGAAATCAGTTGTACTTCGAATTGCAGGGTCTGGCCCGCGAGCGGGTGGTTGAAGTCGAAGATGGCGGTTTCGCCGCGCAGCTCGCGCAGCACGCCGGCGAACTGGCCGCCGCCCGGCGCATTGAAGGTGACCAGGTCGCCGACGCTGTATTCCTCGTCCGGCACCGAATTTTCGAGCAGGGTCGCCTTCGACACCGCCTGGATCAGGTCCGGATTGCGCTCGCCGAAGCCTTCTGCCGCGGTCAAGGTGAAGGTCTGGTGCGTCCCTTCAGGCAGGCCGAGCAGGCGCTGCTCCAGGAACGGCGCCAGCTGGCCCTGGCCCATCAGCAGGGTCGCAGGCGTGCCGCCGAAGGTGGTGACGATATCGGTACCGTCGGCGGCGGCAAGGCGGTAATGCAGGGTCAGGTAGGAAGTTTCGTTGACGGCTGCGGTAGTTGCGTTGGACATATTCGTTCTTCTGGCGGGCAAACCCTTATTGTAAGCCACGGCGGGGCCTGCCGCCCGCCGCTGCCTCTTTTTTTGGCCCAGCCAGCCGCGATTCTTGACCTGGGTTTGGTTTCGCATGACCACACCTGTAACAAGGTGCAAAGCGATTTATCCTCGGGGAAATGGCGGCGTAGGCTGTCAGGTTGTGGAAACAAGATGGAGTTGTGCCATGAGAAGTATCGAGCGCGTGTTCTGGGGCTCCCTGGTCCTGCTGTTCGGCGTGTGGTGGGCTACCGACCCGGGCGCCCTGTCCAGCCAGCAGACCTTTTTCCAGTGGCGCGATGTGCTCATGCAGAACACCGGCGTGATCGGCATCGGCGTGATGAGCCTGGCCATGATCCTTGCCGTGCGGCCGGTGATCCTGGAGCCCTGGCTGGGCGGGCTGGACAAGATGTTCCGGCTGCACAAATGGCTGGGCATCTCAGGCCTGGTCCTCTCGATCAGCCACTGGGCCATTGCCAAGGCGCCGCACTGGCTGATTGACCTGGGCCTGCTCACGCGCCCGGCGCGCGGGCCGCGCGTGCTGCCCGACGACCCGGTAGAGCGCCTGTTCCTGCAGCAGCGCCACCTGGCCGAATCGGTCGGTGAATGGGCCTTCTACGCGGCGGTGGTGCTGATCGCCCTCGCGCTCATCAAACGCTTTCCGTACAACCGCTTTGTGCCGGTCCACAAGCTGCTGGCGGCAGCCTACCTCGTGCTGGTGTTCCACTCGGTGTTCCTGCTCAAGTTCAGTTACTGGACGGGACCGGCCGGCATCGCCGTCGCGCTCTTGATGGCGCTCGGCAGCGTGGCCGCCGTAATGTCCCTGCTCAGGCGCCGTGCCGGGCGCAACCCGGTTGCGGGCCATATCGTGGGCGTCGAACACCAACCGGTGGTTGGCGTGGTCGCGATCGACGTCGAACTGGACGGCACATGGCCGGGACACGAGGCCGGGCAGTTCGCCTTCCTGACCCTGCCGGGGCGCGAGGGTGCGCACCCGTTCACGATCGCCTCGGCCTGGCAAGGCGACCGCCGGCTGCGCTTCATCGTCAAAGGGCTGGGCGACTTCACGCGGCGGCTGCCGTCGCTGCTCAAGCCGGGAGACGCGGTCAAGGTCGAAGGCCCCTACGGCCGCTTCAATTTCGACGGCCCGGCGCGGCGCCAGATCTGGATCGGCGGCGGCATCGGCATCACGCCCTTCATCGCGCGCATGCAGGCGCTGGCCCGGCACCGCGACGGGCGCGCCATCGACCTGTTCCACACCACCGCGGCCTACGATCCGCAAGCCATCGGCCGGCTCACCCACGATGCGGCCGAGGCCGGCGTGCGGCTGCACGTGCTGTGGGACGAACGCGACGGCAGGCTGGATTTGCAACGCATCGCCGACAACGTGCCGGACTGGCGCCAGGCCGATATCTGGTTCTGCGGCCCGGCCGGATTCGGCAAATCCATCAAGCAAGGGCTGGCGGCGATGGGCTTGCCCGAACAACGCTTTCACCAGGAACTGTTCCAGATGCGCTGAGCCTTACCCGCTTTGCGCCACGTTCAAGCCTGCAACGGCGGCCATGCCCATAATGCTGCTTCGCCGCAGCAGCCAATCGCGCCGCTGGGCTTGAACGGGAGAGCCGTGCATGGGAATCAGCGATTGGCCGGAACAGGAGCGCCCGCGTGAACGGCTCGTGCGCGAAGGGCCGGCTGCATTGTCCAGCGCCGAGCTGCTGGCCATCTTCCTGCGCGTGGGCGTGCGCGGCAAGAGCGCGGTTGCGCTCGGGCAGGAGGCGCTGGACCATTTCGGCTGCCTGCACCGCCTGTTCCACGCAACGCTGGACGAGTTCAGCGAAGTGAGCGGGCTGGGCCTGGCCAAGTATGCCCAGCTGCAGGCAGTGCTCGAACTGGCGCGCCGCGCCGCGCACGAAGAGCTGGCGCGCGAAGCGATCTGCTCGCCGGACGTGGCCAAGAACTACCTGCGCATGAAATTCGGCTGCCAGCCGCACGAATCCTTCGTCGTCCTGTTCCTCGACGTGAAAAACCGCCTGATTGACCACCAGGAAATGTTCACCGGCACCCTCACCCAGACCAGCGTGTACCCGCGCGAGGTGGTCAAGGCGGCGCTGCGCCGCAATGCCTCGGGCGTGGTGCTCGCGCACAACCACCCTTCTGGTGTCTGCGAACCGAGCGAGGCCGACCTGCACCTGACGAACGCACTGGTGCAGGCGCTGAACCTGGTGGACGTGCGTGTACTCGACCATTTTGTGGTGGCCGGACCACACGTCCACTCGTTCGCCGAGCACGGTCAGCTCTAGCAAGCGGACCTTGTAAACCCTGCAGTTACAACGGGAATCACCTGATTTTACGATTGTTAAATTTGAGAACTGAATCGAGAAACAATTTTTTTTCGCAAGTGATTGATTCCCCGGCGGTTTTCCGGCTATACTCTCGTCTTTCCGATTTTGGAACATTACTAAGGAGTGCGCTATGGCACGTGTCTGCCAAGTTACCGGGAAGGGAGTGATGGTTGGCAACAACGTCTCCCACGCCAACAACAAAACCAAACGCCGTTTCCTGCCGAACCTGCAGAACCGTCGCATCTTCGTCGAATCCGAGAACCGTTGGGTCTCCCTGCGCGTTTCGAATGCCGGCCTGCGCGTGATCGACAAGCTGGGCATCGACGCTGTCCTCGCCGACATGCGTGCCCGCGGCGAGAAAATCTAATTTAGGGAGCAGCAAACATGGCAAAAACTGGCCGCGACAAGATCAAGCTGGAATCGACCGCAGGTACCGGTCACTTCTACACCACCACCAAGAACAAGCGCACCATGCCGGGCAAGATGGAAATCATCAAGTTCGACCCGAAGGCACGCAAGCACGTTCAGTACAAAGAAACCAAGATCAAGTAATCGATCCGGTTCCGTACAAAGAAAGCCGCCCACGAAAGTGTGCGGCTTTTTTGTTTTCGGCCACGCATTTGAGGCAACTCAACCGCCACGCCAATTCGTCGTTTCCCAGAAACCAGAATGCGTAGACTGGTTAGATTGCCGTAGGTCACGGCTTTCTCGGGAGGAAGCGACATGAGACTTCATGCAGTGGTCATGACCGCCGGATTCACGCTCATGGCGGCCTGTTCGACGCCCTACAACTCGCCGGTCGTCGTCCGCGACAGCACGCCCTTCCCCGGCATCGCCAACGTCATCCAGCAAGATGCCGCCCGGCCGGTGGACGTGGTGCTGGTGCACGGCATGTGCACGCACGACACCGCCTGGGCGCACGCGACGATGGACAACATCACCAAAACCATCCGCACCAATACTGGCACCGAACCCGACCAGGCAGCGCTGGCCGCGGCCAACCAGATCCAGGTGGTGGAGCGGTCGGACAAGACGGCGGGCGGCCTGGTCAATTTCCATACGCTGCTATGGTCGCCGATGTCGGCCACGCTCAAGCAGCAGCTGGCCTACGACAAGACCGGCAAACCCACCGACTGCGGCAAGGACGAAGAGTGCCGGCCCAAGCGCGCGCACTACAACGGGCTGCTCAAGGACACGCTGCTCAACGACTGCCTGTCGGACGCGATGATCTACCAGGGGCAGAGCCACGTCTATATCAAGCAGAGCATGATCGACGCGGTGGCCAAGATACTCGAAGGCACGGAACAGCGCTCGGACCAGGCGCCGGGGCCGCTGATCGTGGTGGCCGAGAGCCTGGGCAGCAAACTGCTGTTCGACGCGCTCAGCGACATGCTGCGGCCCGAGGCGCCGGCGCACCTGCACGAACTGGGGCAGCGCGCGGCGCAGCGGATGGCGATCGTTTTCATGGTCGGCAACCAGCTGCCGATCCTGGGCCTCGCCGAGCAGACCCTGGCACCCGGTGCCACCAACTTCGGCCCGCCGGATGCGCTGCAGCGCTTCCTGACCTTACGCCGCGCGGGGCAGCAGACGCCCAAGCGCGAAAACCTGTCCAAGCTGGCCGTGGTGGCGTTCACCGACCCGAACGATTTGCTGTCGTACCAGCTCATGCCCACGCGCTACGCCGGGCCCGACGTGACGATCGCGGACGTGCTGGTGTCCAATTCATCGACCTGGTTCGGGCTGCTGGAAGACCCGTTCGGCGCGCACCTGGACTACCTGAAGAACCCGGACGTGGGCGGCATGATCGCCTGCGGCTGGCCGCGGTCGAAGGCCTGCAATTGATAATATCGCCGCGATGCGTAGGGTGGGCACTTGTGCCCACGCGGGGATACGCGGCATCAGCTCAAACGTAACGCGTGGGCACAAGTGCCCACCCTACGAAAAACGGCTCCCGATGAGCCGTTTTTCATTGAAGCTGCTGATACTTACGCGTACGTGCGCAGCCGCATCGAAAACTCCTGCAGCGACTTGATACCCGACGCTTCGGCGCGCGCGCACCAGTCCTGCAGCTGCTGCAGCAGCTGGTCGCGCGTCGAGTGCGAACGCTCCCAGATCGCGCTCAGCTCCACGCGCATCTGGTGCATCGTCTCCAGCACTTTGCTGTGCTGGAACAGCTCGACCAGTTGCTGCTTCTGCGGCGCTTCCAGCTTGGCCGGCTCACGCTGCATCAGCTTGCGCGCCGATTTCAGGAAGCGCGACTCCAGCTCGGCCTTGTGCTTCAGGTGCTCCACTTCCTCGCGGAAGGCATGCTTGACCGACTTGGCATACTTGGCCATCACGTCGTAGCGGTTGGCGATCACGGCCTGCAGGGTGTCAAAGTCTGCCACCGCCTTGTTCTTCACACGCTTGGGCTTGGGCGCAAGCTTCTTCACCTTGGCCAGGCCCACCACTTCCATCATCCGGATATAGGTCCAGCCGATGTCGAATTCGTACCATTTGTTCGACAGCTTGGCCGAGGTGGCGAAGGTGTGGTGGTTGTTGTGCAGCTCCTCGCCGCCGATCAGGATACCCCACGGGAATACGTTGGTCGCCGCGTCGTTGCAGTCGTAGTTGCGGTAGCCCCAAAAGTGCCCGATGCCATTGATGACGCCGGCGGCCCAGATCGGGATCCACAGCATCTGCACGGCCCAGATCGTGAGGCCAATCACGCCGAACAGGACCACGTTAATCACCAGCAGCGCCGACACGCCGGCCCAGCTGTACGGGGTGTACACGTGGCGCTCGATCCAGTCGTTCGGGGTGCCGTGGCCGTACTTGTCCAGCGTTTCCTGGTTCTTGCTCTCGGCGCGGTACAGCTCGGCGCCTTCGAGCAGCACCTTCATGACGCCCTTGGTGACCGGGCTGTGCGGATCGTCTTCGGTCTCGCACTTGGCGTGGTGCTTGCGGTGGATCGCGGCCCACTCCTTGGTCACCTGGCCGGTCGTCAGCCACAGCCAGAAGCGGAAGAAGTGGCTGGGAATGGCGTGCAGTTCCAGCGCGCGGTGCGCCTGGTGCCGGTGC
Organism: Massilia agilis; assembly: GCF_024756255.1. Lineage (GTDB taxonomy): Bacteria > Pseudomonadota > Gammaproteobacteria > Burkholderiales > Burkholderiaceae_D > Telluria > Telluria agilis. The sequence continues at coordinate 1,372,725 of NZ_JANUHB010000001.1, forward strand.
AGGAAGATGGTCACGCTGGCGATGGTGATGTGCGTCACGACCAGCGTGTACAGCACGAGTTCCCAGCCGGACAGGCCGACCAGGCCTGTGTCGAGGAAACTCAGCACCGCGTGCAAGGTGTTGCTAAACAAATTCATTGATGCTCCAAAGGGGATGGCGATACTGCCCGCGCCGTTCGAAAACCCGACCAGCGCCGCACTTCACATTTTACGCGCAACTACTGCCCGCGGGCACCAACTGGAGCAATCAAGTGGCCTCGGTTTGCGCCATTCGCGACACCGGCGTTGGCAGCTCTTTATCAAGCAGACGAACATCGAGCACATTCGTTGCCAGCTTGATCTGTCCCGACTGGACCAGCGCGTAGATCTTCTTGTTCACCTCAGACACGACGCCACCCAGTCCGTTCTCGGGGTCCCCGATCCAGAAACCGAGTTCGACCTCGTAGCCTTCCGGCGCAAAGCGGTTCAGGCCGACGCCGGGCGCGGGTTGTTCCAGCACGCGCGGCGTGCCGACCGCCTGCTGCAGCAGCAGCGGCATCACCACGGTGAGATCGCTGCCGTGCGCAACGAGGATGCGGGTGAAGCCGCGCACGCAGCGGCTGGACAGCGACTGGTTCTGCACCGGTCCCGAAATCAGCATTTCGTTCGGCAGCACCGTTTCCACGCCATCCAGCCCCTGCAGCACGGTATAGCGGGTGTTGATGTTGGTGATCTTGCCGGTGTACTTGTCCACCGAAATCATGTCGCCGATCGACAGGCTGCGCTCGAGCAGGATGATGAAACCCGACACGTAGTTGCTGGCAATGCGCTGCATGCCCAGGCCCAGGCCCACGCCAAACGCGCCACCGAACACGGACAGCACGGTCAGGTCCAGCCCCATCAGCGGCAGGCACAGCAGCACGGCGACGAGGATCAGCAGCGCACGGCTCATGCGCGCCAGCATCACCTTGAGCGAAGTGTGCAGGCCGGCCATGCCCATCAGGCGCTCTTCCAGCGCGGCGCCGGCCCACAGCGCCAGCATCAGCAGCACGACCACCGACAGGCCGCCCTGCAAAATCTCCGCAATCGACGGATGCAGCTTGCCCAGGTGGATTTCGCGGCTGTCGAGGAAGGCGTAGACGTCGTCCCACATGCCGGTGATGTAGAGGGCAACGCCCAGCCACACCAGCAGCGCGAACATCTTCTCGAACGTCACGAAGGCCGCGCCCAGCTCGCCCCTGCGGCCGAACACGCGGCGCAGCAAGTAGAACACGGCGCGGATCGCCGCCAGCGAGGTGAACACCGGCATGGCCACCCGCACCAGGTTGATGTGGATGTGGTTGGCGATGAGGATGTACTTGGCCGCGTCCAGCAGCCCGACCACGATCAGCGGCGCCAGCACCGCGAGGAAGCTCTCGGCGCCGATGCGCAGGAAGCCACCCTCGCCGTCGCGCGCGCGCGGCAGCAAGCGGCGGATCACGCGCGCAGCGAGCCAGCCGAGCGCGGCGCTCGCGAGGACCGCCACCACCTGCCACTTGATGCCGGGCCGGGCGAGATCCTCGATCAGGTCGGGCAGCAGGTTGGACAGGGGCACGGCCGTCATCGCTTATTCCTCCGTTTCCGCCTGCGTCTTCGCCGGTTTCGCGGCCATCGGTTTGCGCTCCAGCACGGCGGCGAAGAAGCCGTCGGTGTTGTGCTTGTGCGGCAGCAGCTTGAGGTATTTGTCCATCTCGAGCGGGATCTTCTGCTCAGCCAGCGCGGCGCTCATCGGCACCAGCTGGAAGTCGTCGTGCGTGGCCAGGAACTGCTCGACCACGGCGTCGTTCTCTTCGTTCAGCAGGCTGCAGGTGGCGTACACCAGGCGGCCGCCGCTCTTGACCAGGCGCGAGGCGCCGTCCAGGATCGACAGCTGCTTTTCCTGCATCTCGGCGATTGCCTGCGGCTGCTGGCGCCACTTCACGTCCGGGTTGCGGCGCAGGGTGCCCAGGCCGCTGCACGGCGCATCGACCAGCACGCGGTCGATCTTGCCGGCCAGGCGCTTGACCTTGGCGTCGCGCTCGTGCGCGATCACCACCGGGTGCACGTTCGACAGGCCCGAGCGTGCCAGGCGCGGCTTGAGCTTGGCCAGGCGCTTTTCGGACACGTCGAAGGCGTACAGGCGGCCGGTGTTGCGCATGATCGCGCCCAGCGCCAGCGTCTTGCCGCCCGCGCCAGCACAGAAGTCCACCACCATCTCGCCGCGGCGCGCGCCCACCAGCTGGGCCAGCACCTGGCTGCCCTCGTCCTGCACCTCGATGGCGCCGGACTTGAACAACGGCAGGTTCTGCAGCGCCGGCTTCTTGTGCACGCGCAGGCCCAGCGGCGCGTACGGCATCGGCTCGGCGATGATCGGCGCCGTGGCCAGTTCCGCGATCACGTCCTCGCGGTTGGCCTTGATCGAGTTGACGCGCAGGTCGAGCGGCGCCGGTGTATTCAGCACGGCCGCCAGCTCCAGCGTTTCCTGCTCGCCGAACTGGGCCACGAGCTTGTCGTACAGCCACTGCGGCAGGTTCGAACGCAACAGCGGCGACAGCAGCTTGCGGTCGATCTGCGCAACGCGGGCCAGGAACTGGTTTTCCTCTTCGCTCAAGCCGCCCAGCGACTCGGCGCCCACCGCCTCGGCCATGCCCAGCAGTGCCAGGCGGCGGATGGTCGGCGCATTGCCGGAGCCGGCGAAGTCGGTGAAGAAGGACTTGTTGCGCAGCACGGCATACACCGCCTCGGCGACGGCGCCGCGTTCACGGCCACCCAGGCGCGGGTGATCCTTGAAGTAGCGCGACAGCGTCACGTCGGCCGGCGCGGTAAAACGCAGGATCTCGCGCAACACCTCTTCGGTATTGGCGAGAATTGCTGGAGGCAATCTCATGAAATTCCTTGTTTAGATTCTGTTGTTTCCGGCAACGGTCACTTGCCCGTTGTCGATCGTGACCCTGTCCTCGACGCACAGGCGGACCGCATAGGGGTAGAGCTTGTGCTCTTCCACCAGCACGCGCGCGGCCAGCGTCTCTTCGGTGTCGCCGGGCAGCACGTTCACACGCGCCTGGGCGATCACCGGACCGTGGTCCAGCTCGGCCGTCACGAAGTGGACGGTTGCGCCATGCTCCGGCACGCCCGCCTCCAGCGCCTGCCGGTGCGTCGCCAGGCCCGGAAAGGCCGGCAGCAGCGACGGGTGGATGTTCAGCAAGCGGCCCGCATAGTGCTCGACGAAGCCGGGGGTCAGAATGCGCATGAAGCCGGCCAGCACCACCAGGTCGGGCTGGAAGCCGTCAATGACTGTCCGCAGCGCCGCGTCGAACGCCTCGCGCGTCGGGTAATCCTTGTTCGACACGACGGCCGTCGGGATGCCGTGCTTTGTTGCGAACGCGAGTCCCTTGGCGTCGGCCTTGTTGCTGATCACCGCGGCCACCCGTGCCGGCCACTTCTCGGCTTGGCAGGCGCGCACCACTGCTTCCATGTTGCTGCCACGGCCAGAAATGAGGATCACGATGTTTTTCATAGCCCGCCATTGTACCTGAGGCGTCAAGTCAGGCCCAACCGAAACATCGGCACCAAGGCTGTGCGTAGGGTGGGCGGGTTTCCCGCCCACGCGTTCAACCAGTGCATGCCGGTCGGCGCGTTCGCTAGCCCGGTGCGCCCATGCAAATTGAACGCGTGGGCAGCACAGCTGCCCACCCTACGGTCATTATGGCCAACGGTGAAAGGATCAGACGGTCACTCGAACGAGTAGAACACCCGGAACGGCACCTTTTTCTCCGCCCAGAAATCGGCCGCGTCGCGGAACACGTCGAGCAAGTTCTCGCGCGCTTCCTTGTCGAATTTTTGCGTGTTGGGCAATTGCTCCAGCACGACGATGAAGCCCGGCTGCGGCCCGGCCTTGTGGATGGTGTGGGTCAGGCACTCGCGCAGCGCGTCGAAATTCTTGCTGCACGGCTTGGGAAAATGGAAGCTCTCGCCGATCTTTGCGCACACCTGCTGCTTGGTCAGGGCAGTGGCACAGTACGCGTACAGGAAGTGATGCCCCAGCCTGCCAGCCTCTTCCTGCAGCTCCACGACGCGGAACGCACGAATGGACTGCACAAGATTGGGCGCCACTGTCATCAACAAACTCATTTTTCCCTCAAGTTGACCTAGTGTGTTGGGAGGGGAACCCGCGCCCGGACCATGGAGCACGCGCATTACTTACTCTCCTGCTATTGATTTACACACGCCAATAAACCCTAACTTTTCTAAGGGTAACGTTTTGTGGTAGTGGAAGCAACCCGAATGTTGACTCCTAACGCCAATTTTTCAAAAAAACCTTTGATTTAACAAGGATTTTCCCGCTTCTGTCCGCCAAAGTCGCATAATGCCTGCTGTTACATTTTGTTGCCACGCAGATCGCACGGCGTACTCGGCTGGAAGTACCATAAGCTCGTGGCACTAGCATATTGACGACTTAGCACCACCCAAGAACGAGGTAAACCATGAAACTGCAAGCCAAACTTTTGATCTCCGCCCTCAGCGTCGCCGCGCTCCCGCTGGCCCATGCCGGCGACTTCGACGACTTCGGCCGCGTGGTGCGCGTCCAGCCGCGTACCGAGCAGGTGCGTGTGCCGCGCCAGGAGTGCCGCACCGAATACGTGCAGGCGCAGGCCCAGCCGCAGCGCGGCTCGGGTGGCCAGATCGTCGGCGGCATCGCCGGCGCGCTGCTGGGCAGCCAGGTGGGCGGCGGTAACGGCAAGGTGGCTGCGGCTGCTGCCGGTGCAATCGCCGGCGCCATGGTGGGCGACCATGTCGAAAACGACGGCCGCAACTATGGACCGGGCGTGCAGGAGCAAGCCGTGCGCCAGTGCCGCACCGTCGAGGTGGTGGAAACCCGCAACGCCGGCTACGAGGTGACCTACGAGTACCGCGGCCACCAGTACACCGAGATCATGAGCCGCGACCCGGGCGACCGCGTCCACCTGCGCGTCTCGGTGGTCGCCGACCGCTACTGATCGATCCGCCACGGGCAGGTTCCTGCCCTCCTCCCCCGGGTTCCTGCTAGTGCTTGCGCTGTGGGAACCCGTCGCCTGATAATAGGGCGGTTTTCCCAGGCCGTCCTATGCTCATCAAACGAAAATCCATCGAACAAGCCGAATCGTCCCGCCGTCCCGTGCGCAAGCCGAAATTCGCGCCCGTGACGCTATCGGAACAGGAAGGCGTACGCTACCTGCACTTCGGCACCGAGTGGGTGCAGGGCGCCATGCGCATCCGAAAACCGGACTGGCCCGAACTGGAATATGCGCAGCAGATGATGTCCTTTATGCTGTTCATCGACGCCCCGCGCACCATTTGCCAGCTGGGCCTGGGTGCGGCCACGCTCACCAAGTTCTGCTACCGCCAGTTCCCCGAGGCGCAAGTCACCGCCATCGAACTGAACCCGTCGGTGATCGCGATCTGCCACTCGATGTTCAAGTTGCCCGAGGACGACGCGCGGCTGCAGGTACGCGAGATGGACGCCTTCGACTTTGTGCTACACCCGTCCAGCCACGGCGCATTCGACGTGCTGCAGTGCGACCTGTACGACGCCACCGCGCGCGGCCCGGTGCTCGACACGCCCGAGTTCTACGCGGCCTGTAACGCCTGCCTCGCGCCGGGCGGCATCATGACCGTGAACCTGTTCGGCGACCATCCGAGCTTCGCCAAGAACATCAAGGCGATGAAGTTCGCGTTCGACCAGGTGATCTGCCTGCCCGAAGTCCACGAAGGCAATGTGGTCGCGCTGTGCTTCAGGGAGCGCCGCAAGATCGACCTGGACGCGCTGGCCGCACGCGCGGCGCAGATCCAGGCCTCTACCAAACTGCCCGCCAAATCCTGGGTCAAGGGCATCGCCACGGCACTCGCCACAAAATAAATGGACGACCATTCCGACGCCAAGCCACGCATCAAACGCCTCGACCTGCAGGCCATTTTCGCGTGGCTGCTGGCGGACGGGATCGTCACCAAGGAACACGTCAAGGCCAACTTCGCGCAGGCCCAGGGCATCCTGAAGAACGCGCCGGGCGCGATGCACCCGCTGGCCGCGGTCGCGCAGTGCAAGCTCACCTCGGCCCTGCCGCCGCACCGGCTGCTGACGCTGGACGTGCTCTCGGAGTGGTGCGCCGCCAAGGTCGGCCTGCCCTTCATCCGCATCGACCCGCTCAAGATCGACTTCACCAAGGTGGCGGACGTGATGTCGGCCAGCTACGCGGCGCGCTTCAACGTGCTGCCGGTCGAGCTGACCCCGACCACGCTGGTGGTGGCCACGGCCGACCCGTTCGTCAAGGAGTGGGAGCACGAGATCGCGCGCATCTCGCGGCGCCGGGTTGAACTGGTGATCGCCAACCCGCTGGACATCGCGCAGTACATCTCGCAGTTCTTCAGCCTGGCCAAGTCGATCCGCGACGCGAACAAGACGTCGAGCCAGAACACGGCGCTGCGCAACAACCTGGAACAGCTGGTCGAGATGGGCAAGTCGGACCGCCAGTTCGACGCCAACGACCAGCACATCGTCAACATCGTGGACTGGCTGTGGAGCTACGCGTTCGAGCAGCGCGCCTCCGACATCCACCTGGAACCGAAGCGCGAATTCGCGCTGGTGCGCTTTCGCATCGACGGCGTGCTGCACCAGGTGTACCAGGTGCCCACGGCGGTGATGATCGCGATGACCGCGCGTATCAAGCTGCTCGGCCGGATGGACGTGATCGAGCGCCGCCGCCCGCAGGATGGCCGCATCAAGACCCGCACCAACACCGGGCAGGAGGTAGAGCTGCGCCTGTCCACGCTGCCCACCGCGTTCGGCGAAAAGCTGGTGATGCGTATCTTCGACCCGGAGGTGGTGGTCAAGACGCTGCCGGAGCTCGGCTTCCCGGCCGACGACGCGGCGTGCTGGGACGCGCTCACCCAGCGCCCGCACGGCATCATCCTCGTCACCGGGCCCACCGGCTCGGGCAAGACCACCACGCTGTACACCACCCTCAAGGCGCTCGCCACCAGCGAGGTGAACGTGTGCACGGTGGAGGACCCGATCGAGATGGTCGAGCCGTCGTTCAACCAGATGCAGGTCCAGCCGGGCATCGACCTGTCGTTCGCGGACGGCGTGCGCGCGCTGATGCGGCAGGACCCGGACATCATCATGGTCGGCGAGATCCGCGACCTGGCCACGGCCGAGATGGCGATCCAGGCCGCGCTGACCGGCCACCTGGTGCTGTCCACGCTGCACACCAACGACGCGCCGTCGGCGGTGATGCGCCTGCTCGAACTGGGGGTGCCCTACTACCTGCTCGAAGCCACGCTCATCGGCATCATGGCGCAGCGCCTTGTGCGTACGCTGTGCGTGCACTGCAAGGCCACCGGCGGCGACTTGTCCGACGACGTCTGGCAGAGCATCGGCGGCGCGTGGAACCTGCCCAAGCCGGCCGCCGTGTACCGCCCGGTCGGCTGCCCCGAGTGCCGCCAGACCGGCTACCGCGGGCGCACCGGCCTGTACGAGCTTGCCACCGTGACCGAACAGTTCACCCGCCTGATCGGCGAACAGACCGACCTGCAGGCGCTGCGCCAGCAGAGCATGGCCGACGGGATGAAACCGCTGCGCATGGCCGGCGCATTCAAGATCATCGAGGGCGTCACCACGGCCGAGGAAGTGCTGAAGGTGACCTCGGCGATGGCCTGACCGGCCTGCCCCAAACAGGACTGGCGCAAACGGCAAGCTGTCGCTATAATGACGACCTCTTTCGGGTCGTTAGCTCAGTTGGTAGAGCAGCGGACTTTTAATCCGTTGGTCGCGTGTTCGAGCCACGCACGGCCTACCAGAATCAGAAGAAGGGGTTTCGAGCAATCGAAACCCCTTTTTTCATTCCTCGGCCAAATCGCCGTAGGGCGGGCGCGCAGTAAAGACTGGCGCAACCGCAAAACTGCCGCTATAATAGCGAGCTCTTCGGGTCGTTAGCTCAGTTGGTAGAGCAGCGGACTTTTAATCCGTTGGTCGCTGGTTCGAGCCCAGCACGGCCTACCAGAATTTAGCAGTAACATGAAAGGCGTTGCGAGTGATCGTGACGCCTTTTTTGTTTTACCCGCCCTGCCCTTCATGCCGCAAACGATCGCCGCCCCCGTCCACCACGAACTGGTCATCAAGAAGAGCCGCTTCATCGCGTGCGTGCAGCCGATGGCCGACCGTGCGGGCGCGCAGGCGGTGGTGTCTGCCTTGAAGGCGCAGCACCCGGGCGCGAACCATGTCTGTTGGGCGCTGCTGGCCGGCGGCCAGTCGGCGGCGGTGGACGATGGCGAGCCAAGCGGCACCGCCGGGCGCCCGATGCTCGACGTGCTGCGTCACCAGGACCTGGAAGGCGTGCTCGCCACCGTGGTGCGCTACTTTGGCGGCGTCAAGCTGGGCGCCGGCGGCCTGGTGCGCGCTTACACCGACGCGGTGGCGCAGGCGCTGCTGCAGGCCGATAAAATCGCCATCGTGCGTACCCGGACCTTGCGCTGCCTGGTGCCGTACGCACTGGAAGGCATGGTACGGCGCGAGCTGGAGGCTGCGGGCGCCACCCTCGCCGACGTCGAACACGGCGACGCCGTGAGCCTTGCATTTGCGCTGCCGGAAGTGGCGGCGGCCGGATTGGTGGCCAGGCTGAACGATGCCGGCCACGGGCGGCTCACCTGGCACGGCGAGGACGACTGACGGCGCGCTCGTCGGTGCTACACTCGACTCATCTCAACCACAGGGAGGAGCCATGTCCGCCAACAACGAACGCAACCCGCACCTGATCCGCGCTGCCGAAGTGAAGTCAGCCGAGGGTGAATTCTCGCACCCATGGAATCCGAAGTCGCGCCTCATCGGCACCCACCTGAGCAAGGCCGCCGGGCTGCAGCGCGCCGGGGTCAGCATCGTGCGCATCCCGGCCGGCCACGAGTCGTTCGCCTACCACGCGCACCATCGCGAAGAAGAGTGGGTCTACATCCTCTCCGGCCGCGGCATGGCCGATGTCGACGACAAGCAGTACGAGGTCGCCGCCGGCGATTTTCTCGGCTTTCCGACCTCGGTCGCACACCACATGCGCAATCCGTTCGACGAGGACCTGGTCTACCTGATGGGCGGCGAGAATCTGGACACCGAGATCGCCGACTTCCCGCGCCTGGGCAAGCGGATGGTCAGGATGGGGGACGAGGTCGCCATCTACAGCCTCGCGGACGGCAAACCACTGGGGCCGCTGGACTAAATATCTCTACACAATACCGCCCAACGTACCGCCAGCAGAAGAGCGAGCAGGCCAGCAAGAGAAAGGCTTGACGAAGATCTGCGCGGCGCTCGTAGCGGACCCGCAATGGTCACGGGCGCAGACGCCTGTCGCACAAGTTCTGACGCCCCCTCCGCACGTCGTCCCGGCGAACGCCGGGACCCATGCTGAGCGTGCGCCTTCGGCACAAGTCGCGTGGCCGCATACTCAGCATGGGCCCCGGCTTCCGCAGGGGCGACGGCAATCCAGCCGTTCCGACTGCCCCAGCTCAGCCTTGGAGCCGTCCGGCGCCTCGTCTTCTATCTTTTCCGGTTCATTGGCAACCTTCGCGCGTCGGTTGCCGCTTTGCCTTCAATGAAACCGCTCGTTGAGCTTTGGTCGCCCCCATATCGCACCTGCGTCAGTCACGCACTATTTTTTGCTATCAAATAGTAAGTTTTGTGCTACCCTGATTCCGCTTCGTTGCCTCATTGATGACGTGATCGTTTCTGATTGCCCAAAAACCGCGTGCCACACTCAGAGGAAAAAATGAACAAGAAATGGATTGTCATACCGTCTTTGCTGATCCTGACGATGACCGGAGCGATCGCCAGCCCCCCGGAGACAGTAGAGCTGAATCGCGCAACCCAATTGGAGGTCGTCGATGCACTGGTTGCCAAGCTAAATGCCTACTATGTTTTTCCCGACAAAGCTAAACAAGCCGAGGCGGTCCTGCGCCAGCGCCAGCGCGAGGGCAAGTACGATGGGATCACGGACGGCAAACAGCTGGCCAAACAGCTATCGGATGACATTGATGGCGTTATCCACGACAAGCATATGTTGGTAGATTTCAGTGCCCGCCCGGTCCCGTCCGAGGATTCAATGCCCCCGCCACCCCAGACGCGGGCGGAGTGGGAAAAACAGGTGCCACCTGCGGTGCTCCAAAGGGTCCTCGCGTCAAACCTTGGCGTCGAAAAGGTTGACCACCTGAGCCCCAATATCGGCTACCTGCAGATTTCCTCGTTCGGGCCGGTTTTTCTCGTATCCGAAAAGTTCGCCACGGCGATGAATGAACTGGCTGACACCGATGGCCTCATCATTGACCTGCGCAACAACGGCGGCGGCGGGGGAGACTCAGTGGCGTTACTGATCAGCTATTTTGTTGACGAGCGCACCCGCCTCAACGACACCTGGGAACGTGCCACCAACATCACCACACAGTACTGGACGCAGGATAAGCTTGACGGCAAACGCTATGGTGGCAAGAAGCCGGTCCTCATCCTGGCAGGCCCCAATACGAAGTCCGCTGCCGAGGCATTCGTGTACACGATGCAAGCGCTGAAACGCGCCACAGTGATCGGCGAGCGGACTTGGGGCGGAGCCCATGCCGCGCGCCCTTATCGCCTTGGCGACCATTTTTACGCCGTGATACCTAGCCGGCGCACCATCAGTCCAATTACCCATACTAATTGGGAAGGAGTGGGCGTCATCCCGGATATCGCAGCAACGCCCGACAACGCGCTTGCGGTGGCCAAGGACCTGCTGCAGCGTCGACTTCAAGGAACCGCCGCGCCTGGCGACGCGGGACATTGACGGATCGCTCGACGCGAGAGCGCATCGAGTATGTCCGCCGTCGGCACCACCGTGGCGAATTCCCCGTGCAGGCTGGCCAGCGCGGTATCGTGCATCAGCTGCGCGCTGTAGTGGCGGCCGTCGGGGCCTGTGCGCTCGAAGGTCGCCGCCGCATCGGCCGCGAAGAACACCTCGAAACCGAAATTACCGGCCATGCGCGTGGTCGTCGATACGCAGTGGTCGGTGGTGATGCCGCAGATGACCAGCGTGCCGATCCCGTCCGCGCGCAGGCGCTGTTCCAGGTCGGTGCCGATGAACGAACTGTTCACGTTCTTGTACAGGACCGGTTCGCCCGCGAGCGGCGCCGCTTCCGGCTTGACGCGAAAGCCCGGCGCGTCCGGGTGGAACAGGCTGCCCGGCCGCTGCGAACGGTGCTGGATGTGAAAGAGCGGCCGGCCGGTTGCGCGCCAACCGGCGAGCAGCCGTGCGACGTTCTGCTCGGCCTGCGGGTTGTTGCGCTCTCCCCAGCTCGGATCGTTGAATGCCTGCTGCACGTCGATGACGATCAGCGCGGCGTTGGCGGGCAGTTGCTGCATCGGGTACTCCTTTCATGTGGACGAGCCGCCATCTTCGCCCGCGCGTTGCTGCAAGCCCAACCGAAATGCCCGATAATTGCCAGCTCATCCATGAAGGATTTCGATGGCTATGAAGCTCAGCCAACTCAGGATGCTGGTTGCGGTCGCGGATCACGGCAGTTTCAGCGCGGCCGCCGCGCAGCTCGACTGCACGCAATCGCGCATCAGCCACGCGATCGGCGAGCTCGAACGCGAGCTCGGCGTGCGCCTGCTCGCGCGCACACGCGTTGGCTCGGCGCCGACCGATGCCGGCCACCGGGTTCTGGACAAGGCGCGGCAGATGCTGCGGATCGAGGCCAGCCTGCTCGACGCCGCGCGCGACAGCCAGGCCCTGGCGGGACGCGTGCGCATCGCATGCTTTCGCAGCGTGGGCACGCACCTGCTGCCGCACGCGCTCGAGGCACTGGCGCTGGAATATCCTGGCATCGAGATCGAGATCGACGACGGCTGCGACGAGCGCGACGATGTGGCACAAGCGGTGCTGCAGGGCCGCGCCGATATCGGCATTGCGCAGCGGCCGGTGGATGACGCGCTTGCGTGGCAGCCCTACCTGTTCGACAGCTACCGGCTGGTGCTGCCCGCCTCGCTGGCCCCGCGCATCGACGGCGGCTGGCCGGCGCTCGATGGCCTGCCGTTCATCGCGCTGGCCTGCTCGGGAGCCGCCGCGGTGCTGGAGCGCTGCCGTGTGGCCGGTTTCGCGGCGCAGCCAAGCCGCACGCTGGCCAACGATACGAGCATCGCCGCCATGGTCGGGCGCGGCATGGGATTTTCGATCCTGCCCGAGCTGTCGGTCTTTCCCCGGCCCGACGAGGTGCGCACGCTTGCGCTGCCGATTCCGGCGCGGCGCGAATTCGTCATCGCCGCCCTGCCTGGCACGATGCGCGCGCCGGCCGTGAAGGCGGTGCTGCGCTTCCTGCGCGACAAGCGTATCGTGGCGCGGACACGGGCTTACCAGGGCGGCATCGTCAGCTGGGAGTGATGGCGTTTAGCCGCCGTCCTTGGCGTCCATGAACGAGCGCAGCATCTCCACCGGCAGCGGGAACACGATGGTGGCGGTCTTGTCGCTGGCGATCGTGGACAAGGTCTGCAGGTAGCGCAACTGCATCGAGCCGCTTTGGCGCCCCAGCACCTGCGCGGCCTGCATCAGCTTTTCCGACGCCTGCAGTTCGCCCTCCGCGTGGATCACCTTGGCGCGGCGCTCGCGCTCGGCCTCGGCCTGGCGCGCAATCGCGCGGATCATCGACTCGTCCAGGTCGACGTGCTTGATCTCGACGTTGGCCACCTTGATGCCCCACGCGTCGGTCTGCGCGTCCAGCACCTGCTGGATGTCGATGTTGAGCTTTTCGCGCTCGGCCAGCATCTGGTCGAGTTCGTGCTTGCCCAGCACCGAGCGCAGCGTCGTCTGCGCCAGCTGGCTGGTGGCCTCGAAAAAATTCGCGACCTGGATGATGGCCTTGGCCGGGTCGATCACGCGGAAGTACAGCACCGCGCTCACCCGCACCGACACGTTGTCGCGCGAGATCACGTCCTGCTTGGGCACGTCGTGCACGATGGTGCGCAGGTCCACCCGCACCATTTGCTGCAGCACCGGGATCAGCAGGAACAGCCCGGGCCCCTTCACGGCCCAGAAGCGCCCGAGCTGGAACACCACGCCGCGCTCGTATTCGCGCAAAATGCGCACCGACATCGCCAGCAGCACGGCCAGCAGCACGATGACCAGGCCGATCGAAAAACTGAACTCGATTAGCATCTCAGGCTCCTTGTTCATTTTCAGGCACCACCTGCAGCACGGGCCCGCGCATGGCGACTACGCGCACCCGCTGGGCGCGCGCGAGCGGCGTGTCGGTGACGACGTGCCAGGTCTCGCCGCCGATGTTGGCCCAGCCTTCGCGCGTGGCGCCCTCCAGCATTTCGCCCACGCTGCCGACCAGCGCCTCGGCCCCGCTCACCGGCTTGCGGCGGCGTGTGCGCAAGGCCACGTTCGCCGTTGCCGTGACCAAGAGGCCCGCCGCCACCCCAAGCGTGCCGACCAGGACTGGCGGGATGCCAAAGCCGGGCCGGTCGGTCTCGATCAGCATCAGCGCGCCGATCACGAACGCGATCACGCCGCCAATGCCGATCGCGCCGAACGTGGGCAGGAAGGCTTCCGCCACCATCAGCCCGAGCCCGAGCAGGATGAGCGCCAGGCCCGAGTAGTTGACCGGCAGGAGCTGCAGGCCGTACAGGCCGAGCAGCAGGCAGATCGTGCCGGCCACGCCGGGCGCGATCGCGCCGGGGCTCATGAATTCGAACACCAGCCCGTAGATCCCCACGGTCATCAGGATCAGCGCGACGCTCGGGTTGGTGATGGCGGCGAGCAGGCGTGTGCGCCAGTCCGGGGCCGCGTCCTCGACGGGAGCGCGCGCGGTGTGCAGCGTTTTCGGCTGGCCGAGCACGGTCACGGTCCTGCCGTCGAGCAGCGCCAGCAGCCGCGGCAGGTCCGGCGCCACGTCATCGACCACGTGTGCCTTGAGCGCCTCCTCCGCGGACAGGCTGACGGCTTCGCGCACCGCCTGCTCGGCCCAGTCGGCATTACGGCCGCGCATCTGGGCCAGCCCGCGGATGTAGGCGGCGGCATCGTTGACCTCTTTGTGTTCCATCGTCGATGGCGTCTTTTCCCTGGCCGGCTCGGCGCCGCCCGGGCCCACGGCAACCGGCGTGGCGGCGCCCAGGTTGGTGCCAGGCGCCATGGCGGCGATGTGGCTGGCGTACAGGATGTAGGTGCCGGCGCTGGCCGCGCGCGCGCCACCGGGAGCGACGTAGCTCGCCACCGGCAGCGGCGCCGTCAGGATCGCGCGGATGATGGTGCGCATGGACGTGTCCAGGCCGCCCGGCGTGTCCAGCCGCAGCACGACGAGCTGGGCGCGCTGGCTTGCGGCGCGGGCGATGCCGCGGGCGACGTAGTCGGCATAGGCCGGGCCGATGGCGCCGTCCACGGTGAGCACGACGACCTTGGCCGTGCCCGGCAGGTCAACCGCACGGGGCGCGCCGAACAGGCGCGCCGGGGCCAGCGCCGCCAGCGCCATCAGCAACGAACAAGCCAGCCTTGCCGGCCATGATGGGAACATGCCAGCACCTCGCGACGGACGGGTGTCCCTCCCAACGGGTTAGAAGTGCTGGCTTCGGCCTTGGTTCCGCAAGCGGGAACACCAGGCAAACGGCTCAGGCCAGCGGCGGCCCGTCCATGGAGATGAAGGTCTCGGCCGCCTCGCGCTGGATGTCGCGCAGCGTGTCTTCGTCGAGCACGAAGTCGAGCGCGCTTTCGGCGTGCTCCGGTGGTGGCGGCGGCGGCGTGCCCAGCGGCGAGGCCACGGGGGTGTACTGGTTGGCCAGCAGCAGCGTGTCGCGCAGGGTTTCGGGAGGCATGCCCAGCCACGCGCCACGCAGTTCGACGATCGCTTCGGCCACCGGCGCCGGTACGGCCAGCTTGCGCAGCACCTCGCGGCTGACCACGTCCTCGCACAGCTCGGCCCAGTTCTCGGGATCTTCGTCCAGCAGGCCCGGGAATTCGTCGGCGCGCGAAAGCAGGTAGAAGCCGCCGACCTCGTGCACGATGCCGGCAAACAGGGCGGTGTCGGGGTTGACGAAGGTGACCCGGCGCGCAAACGCCTCGGCCAGCGCCGCCACGTGGGCGGTATGCGCCCAGAGCTGCTCGGCCTTGGCGCGCAGGCCAGGGTCCACGATGCGGCTGCCGAACTGGCGCACCACCAGGCTGGCCACGAGCGCCTGCAGGCGCCGGTAGCCGATCCGCGCGACGGCCGCGCGCACGTTGGTGATTTGCGGCCCGGCCGCACTGTTATAGGCAGCGGTGTTCGCCAGCGCCACGGTACGCGCCGCCAGCTGCGGCTCGCCCAGCACCAGGCGGATTGCGTCTTCCAGATGGCAATCGGGATCCTCCAGCGCCAATTGAAGGCGCAGGACGGCATTGACGCTGGTTGGGAAGGTCATGTCGCCGCGCGCTGCCTGGGCGGCGATGTAACCAAAGGCTTCGATTCTGTTCACCGCTCGATTATACGCTGGCAAGGTGAACTGGTTGCCTCGCATCTCATGCGATGGCGGGAACCGTGCCGTGACAAGCGCGGTTCCGTGGACGCGGCGCGACAGTGTGTGTCAGCCGCGCGCGGAACCGTCACATATATGCATACCGGGGGTGCCTACTTCACCTTGATGGCGCTCTTCACGTTGGCCACCCCATCCACTTCCTTGGCCACCTTGACCGCCTTGTCCGCCTCGGCCTTGGAATCGACGAAGCCGCTCAGCATCACCACGCCCTTCTCGGTCTCGACGTGAATGGCCAGCGATTTGAGGTCCGGTTCCTTGAACAGGCTGGCCTTGACCTTGGTCGTGATAGCGGTGTCGGAAGCGGCGACCGCGGTCTTCTTGCCGGCCTCGCGCGTGTTGGCGGCGGCGGTGTCGGTGGCGCCGTCAGCTTTGTCGGCAACGGTAGCCGCGGTGTCGCGCGTCTTCTCGCCAGCCCGCTCCATCGCGTTTTCGGTCTTGTGCGCCGCAGTCGATGCGGCCTGGCGGGTCTTGTCGCCAGCGCGCTCCATCGTGTTCTCGGTCTTTTGCGCCGCAGTCGAGGCAACCTCGCGGCTCTTCTCGCCAGCCCTGTCCAAGGCGGTCTCGGTCTTCTGGGCGACGGTATGGGCCACCTCCTTGGTCTTTTCCACCGTGGCCTGTGCCAGCTCCTTCGTCTTCTCGGCGGCGGTGGAAGCGGCGCTGCGGGTCTTGTCGGCCGCAACCGCAGCCGCATCACGCGTGTCGGCGGCCGCGTTCTCGGTGTGCGCCGCAACCTCGTTGCCGGCCCGGGCCGCCGCCGTTGCCGGACCCGGCTTGGTCTGGACCAGGCAACCGGTGCGCGCGTCGCCGCCGGCTTGCTCGCACTTCTCCATGGCCTTCGATGCGTTGGCGTTGCCGGTGCCCGCGATCACGGTGCCGCCGCTGCCGCTGGCGCCGGATGCGCTCACGTCGCGGCCGCTCTTCGCATCGGCCAGCGCGGCCGTGTGGGTGGACTTGGCGTTGTTCAGGCAGCTGTCCTTGTCGGCCCCGCTCATCGCGCCGCACTTGGCCTTGGCCACCGCGTATTCGGCATCGGCCACCCGCTCGCGCGCCTTGGTGCGGCTTTCGCTGGTCTGGTTGTATTTGGCCAGCGCGTCGGACTCGGTGCGCGCTCGCGCCGCCTTCGCCTCGGCCATGCACACGTCCTTGTCATTGCCGCTCATGCCGTTGCACTTGGCGGCGGCAGCCTTGTACTCGGCGGCGGCCTTCTGGGTCACTGCACGATAGGTGGCCGGGTCGTGGTTGAGCGCGGCGGTGGGTGCGAATGCATGGCTGGAGCCGGCGGCAGTCGCCAGCAGGGCGGCGATGAGCGTTTTCATGTGGTGTCCCTTGCGTCCGTTGTTGTTAATACCATGATTTAACGCCTGTGCAACGGCGTCATCTGTGCGACATCGAACACTTGTCGAAAAAACCACCCGCCCGCTGTTACTCGTCGGTCAGCAAGCCCTTGCGCCACAGGGGCAGCGCGTCCTCGAACGGCTTGTCGGCGGCGCCGAACGCGTCGCCGTCGCGGGCCAGGTTCACCCAGGCGCGGGTATCGTGGCCGGCGCCGGACACCGGCTGGGTGGCGCGCACCGAGGCGAGCCAGCCGTAGATGCGGCCGTAGTCGCCGGGGTGGCTGTGCCGTATCCAGGCCAGCGCAACCAGGTCGGCGTAGCCCTCCTCGCGGCGGTTTTCACGGATCGCCCTGGCCTCGGCCAGCAGCGACTGGTCGGACGCGCTCTGCTCGCCAACCTCGACAAAGCCGGCCGGCAGCGCATGCCAGACGCCCTGTGCGTAGCGCCAGCAGTGCCCGATCTCGTGCGCAGCCATCGCTTCGATCAGTTCGGCGCGCGATGCCTCGGGCACGCTGCCCAGCACCGCCTCGGCGTCGGCATTGCCACGCAGGGACAGCACCAGCTTGCAGCGGCCGCCGTCGAACCCCATCGCCAGCGGCACGTCGCCCGCCTTTGCCTGCGGCTGAACGATGATGTCGATCGGGAGTTTCAGCTGTTGCGAATACGACAGGACCGGGGCGGCCGCGCGCAGCCAGCGGGTTTCCTGTTCGGTGAGGTCGGCGGCGGATGCAGCGTGAAATGCCAGCAGCATCGGAAGGAACGGGAGAAGCTTGCGCATCGCGAGGTTTCCGGAGGGGTGTTGAAATGCCTTAAGGCAATTCTACGGGCCGGAGAACCTGCTAAATGGAGAAAATTTTTCGCTGTGGCAAAGAAGGCAAAGGTGTCGGGATTGCACACAGCGCAGCGGCGCAAGCTCAGCATGGGTCCCGGCTTGCGCCGGGACGACATGGCGGTTATTTCAGGGAAGCGGCGGTGGTGAAGGCGGGGCGGATGTCGTTGGGGACATCCTTCATCTTGTCCAGCGCCTTTTGCACGTCCGGTCGGATGACGACGTACTTCTTCATCATCGCCTGGGCGCGGGCGTAGTCGCCGGTGGCTTCGATGGTCAGGAACTCGCGGTCGAGGTCGGCCACGGCCTGCTTGATCTTGCCAAGGTCGACCGAGAACGTGCCGTCGCCATGCGACACGAAGCCGCCGTGGTCGAGCAGGTAGTTCATCTGGATCGCCATGCCGCGCGCGTGCGAATCGGTCAGGCCGAAGTGCAGCGTGCGGAAAGCGGACGCCAGGAACGTGTTAAACAGTTTTCGCTCGGCCGCGGCGCCCTGCCCCAGCGTATCCTTCAGCTGGCCCTTGTCCATCATGTACGACAGCGCCCACAGGCCGGTGATGTCGGCCTTGGCCTCCTCGATGGTCGAGTAGGCGTCCTTCAGGTCCTGGCGCGGCGTCGATTCCTTGCCGCCGTTGCGCGTGATGTGCGGGCCCAGGCCGTGCGTGATCTCGTGCGCGAGGATGTGGGTGAAGAACGCGTCGAAGTCCAGGTCCTTCTGGTCTTGCGGTCGCAGCACCAGCTTCGTGATCGGGCGCAGCGTGGAGTCGAACTTCGCTTCCTGCACGTTCTTGAGCATCACGCGCTTGGAGCCGCGCTGGCTGATGATCCGTTCGTCGTTGGGCAGGTTGTAGGCGGCGGTCTGCACGCCCATGTTGCCGTCGCCGGCGCCATAGACCTCGTTCACCACCACCATCGGCGCCAGCGCGCCCACCTTCGGGTTGCGGTATTTTGCGTCGAGGGGCAGGTTGTCTTCCAGCTCCTGCATGTGCTTGCCGAAGAAGTTCAGCTTCTGCGTTTCCTTGGCGTCGCGGATGTTCACGTACGCCTCGAACGCGGCCTTGTAGCCGAACAGCTCGTCGTTGTAGGTCTCGTACGGGCCGATAGTCACGTCCACCGGCGAATCCAGGTCCATCCACGCAAAGTCCGAGGCCAGGTAGTCGTTGGACAGGAAGGCGTCCGCGCGCAGGTTCAGGAACTTCTTGAGCGAGGCGTTGCCGGTGGCGGCGGCCGCTTCACGCAGCAGCTTGGCCAGTTTTTCCAGCTCCGGCTTGTACTCGTCGGAGTACTTCACGGTCTTGAACTTGCCGTCGCTGCCCTTGCGTATCACGGTGTAGAACCACTGCGCCTGCTCCTTCTGGTCGGCGGGCAGCGCATTCATCCACGCTTCCAGTTCGTGCTTGGTCGCGCCTTCCGGGTAGAAGTTGGCGGCGGCCGGCTTGGTGGCGGGGATGCGGATGCCGGCGTACTCGGCGGGCATGAAGGACTTGTTGTCGTCGATGATCGACCACGGGCCTTTATTCAGCCAGAAGTAGTTGCGGCGCGCGGCGCCCAGTGGCGTCTTGTCCTTCTGGAGCGATGCCCACAGCGCCTCGTTGCCGGCCCAGCGCTGGCGCAGCTGCAGGGTGTCGACGATTTTGGCCGCTTCGATCAGCTTGGCGATCGCGACGCGGTCGCCGGCGGACAGCGCCGAGGTGTCGGCGCGCAGGTCGGTGGGCGAGAAGCGCTTGGCCATCGCGTTCAGCTGCGGCACGTCCGGGGTGGCCGGGGCGGTGGCGGCAAAGGCAGCGCTCATGGCGGCTGCCAGCATGACGGGGGCGAGAATTTTTTTCATGGGTCCCTGGGTTAAGGATTGCAACCGGTGCATTGTAATCCTAACCACACCCGCAAAACCGTCGTCCCGGCGAAGGCCGGGACCCATGCAGAGTATGCGGCTACGCGGCCTGTGAAGGCCTGGCAAGCGTTCTATGGGTCCCCGCCTGCGCGGGAACGACGGTTATTTGGCGGCGACTTGCGCGACGGCGGGCGAAGAAGCCTGCTGCGTCCAGCCACCGCCCAGCGCACGAGCAACCGCCACGGATGCGAGCAGCCGCTGGGTCGCGATCTGCACGCCGGCGCGATCGGCCGCCAGCGCGCTGCGCTGCGCATCGGTCACGTCCAGGTAGGTCGATACGCCACGCTCGTAACGCGCCTGCGCCACCACCAGCGCGCGATCGGCGGCCTGGCGCGCCTGCTCCTGTACCGCGCCCTGCTGCTGCCGCTGCTGCACGTCCGACAGCGCGTCTTCAACCTCGCGCAGCGCCGTCAGCAAGCGGCCCTGGTGGTTTGCCACCGCCTCGTCGTAGCGCGCCTTGGCCAGCGCCAGGTTGGCCTTGTTGCGGCCACCGTCGAACAGCGGCAGCGACAGCCCCAGCGGCCCGAACGAGAACATGCGCGAGTCGGCCATCGTGAGGTCGTGCAGGCTCTCGGAAGCAAAGCCATAACGCCCGGTCAGCGACACCGACGGATAGAAAGCGCCTTCGGCCACGCCGACCTGCGCATTGGATGCCTTGAGGCCCGCCACGCTGGCGGCCAGGTCCGGGCGCTGGCCAAGCACACTGGCCGGCAGGCCGACCGGAATCATCGGCGGCTGCGGCAGCTGGGCGCGCGGCGCGGCAGCCACCAGCGGCACGCTGGGCGAGACGCCCACCAGCACCGCCAGGCCGTGCTCGACCTGGTTGCGCTGGCGCCGCACCTCGTGCAGGTCAGCCTCGGCATTGGCACGTTCGACGCGGGCGCGCGAGACGTCCAGCTCATTGGTCAGGCCGGCGTTAAAGCGCGCTTCGACCAGCTGCTGCGCCTCGGTGCGTGCGGTCAGCGCGTCCTGCAGGATCGCCAGTTCCGCGTCCAGCCCGCGCAGCTGCCAGTAGGCGGTGGCCACCTGACCGGACAGCATGAGCATGACGCCGTCGCGGTCGTACTGGGCGGCCAGCGCCTGCGCGTCGGCCGCTTCCACCACGCGGCGCACGCGGCCCCACAAGTCGAGTTCCCACGACAGCGAACCATTGAAGGAATACTCGTTGCCGGAAATGGAGCGATGGCCCAGCGCGATGCCCTGCGCGGTCTGGGCCGAGGTGCGCGAATTGGCCACCGATGCGCCCACCGAGACCTGCGGCGCCTGGCCGGCGCGCGAGACGCCCAGCTGCGCCTGCGCCTGCAGCAGCCGCTGCGCGCTGGCCAGCACACTCGGGTTGTCGCGCAAGGCGCGCTGCTCGAGCGTGTTCAGCGTGTCGTCGCCGAACACGGTCCACCAGGCGGCCGGCAGGTGCGCGGCATCGCTTTGCGTTGCGGCGTGGCGCCATGCCGGGGTCTCGACTCCCTGCGGGGCGACGAAATCCTTGCCGACGGTGCCGCAGGCAGTCAGGGTGGCGGCGATTGCGAGTGCCAGGGTGCTGTGAACGAAAGGCTTGATCATTATTGGTCCTTCATTTTTGTGCCACGGCCGGCGCGGCAGGTTCGCGCGCCCAGCATGGGTCCCGGCCTGCGCCGGGACGACGTTCTCATGTTTTTAATGTGCGCCGGGGGCGCCGCCGGGCGACTTCACTTTGTCGGCAAACCAGATCACCGCAATGCAGCCGAGCAGCACCAGGCCGACGATCAGGAAGCTGTCGTTGTAGGCCATCACGTACGATTCGCGCCGCACCACGTTATCGACCACGCGCATGGCCTTGTTGGCCGCGTCCGCGGGGTCGATGCCGCTTGCGATGAAGTTCTGCGTCAGCCCGTCCAGGCGCTGCTGGGTCGCCAGCGAGTAGTCGGACACCGACTCGCCCAGCCGCGCAGAATGGAAGTGCTCGCGGTTGGTCAGTGCGGTGGCCAGCAGCGCGATGCCGATCGAGCCGCCGAGGTTGCGGGTCATGTTGAACAGGCTCGATGCGGACGGCATGTCCTGCGGCTTGATGCCTTGCATCGCGAAATTCGACAGGGTGAGCATCACGAACGGCTGGCCGATGGCGCGGATCACCTGCGACACGATCAACTGGTCATAGCCGGTGCTCGCATCCATGAACGCGTTCATCACGCACGAGCCGCCGAACATCGCCAGGCCGAACGAGCACATGATGCGGTTGTCCACGCGCGAAGACAGCGCCGCGGCGAACGGCATCACCAGCAGCTGCGGAAAGCCCATCCAGGCGATCACCTCGCCGATCTGCATGGGCGTGTAGTTGGCGATCTGGCCGAGGAACAGCGGCAGCAGGAACGACGAACCGTACAAGCCCATGCCGATCACCGCCGACAGCGCAGTCGCGACGAGGAAGTTGCGATGCCCGTACAGGCCCAGGTTCACGAACGGGTGCGGCCGCCAGAAGCTCACCGCCACCCAGCCGAGGATGCCGAAGATGGCCAGCGCGGCGAAGGTCAGGATGAACCCCGACTCGAACCAGTCCTTGCTGTTGCCCTCTTCCAGGAAGATCGTCAGGCTGGCCAGCCCCAGCGCCATCAGCGCAATGCCGAGCCAGTCCGCGTCCACCAGCTTGGACAGGTCGAGCGGTTCGCGGTCCATGCCCCACCACATGCCGGCCATGAGCAGCACGCCCGGCACCCAGTTGATGTAGAAGATCGACGGCCAGCCATACAGCTCGGTGAGGTAGCCGCCCAGGGTCGGCCCCATCGCCGGCGCCAGCGTGGCAGTCAGGCCGAACACGGCCAGGCCCACGGCGCGCTTGTTGGCGGGCAGGCGCGTCATCACCAGCGTCATGGCCATCGGGATCAGCGCGCCGCCGGTGAAGCCCTGCAGCATGCGGAACACGATCATGCTCGGCAGGTTCCAGGCCGCGCCGCACAGGGTCGAGAACAGCAGGAACAGCGCCGTGGTGCCGATCAGGTAGCGGCGCGCGCCGAACGCCAGCGTGAACAGCGCGGTCATCGGGATCACCACGATCTCGGCGCACAGGTAGGCGGTGGAGATCCACGAGCCCTCTTCCTGTGTGGCCGACAGCGCGCCCAGGATGTCCTTGAGCGACGAGTTGGTGATCTGGATGTCGAGCACCGCCATGAAGGCGCCCAGCATGCCTGCCGCGACCGCAATCCACGTGCGTGCCCCGACCTTGGTCCCGACCGGCGGTGCGCCGGGGACGGCCGTGTGCAGGCTCTTGGTCGAACTGGTCATGGACGTCCTTTAGTGCGCCGACTGCGAGGTCTGCTTGAGCGGCACTTCGGCCACCACCGACATGCCCGGCACCAGGCGCCCGGACAGGCGCTTCAGGTCCGCTTGCTCGAGCGTGATCTTGACCGGCACGCGCTGCACGATCTTGGTGAAGTTGCCGGTTGCGTTATCGGCCGGCAGCAGCGCGAACTGGTTGCCCGAGGCCGGCGAGAAGCTCTCCACGTGGCCGACCAGGTGCTGGCCCGGCAGCGCGTCCACTTCCAGGTTCACCGATTGGCCCGGCTGCAGGCCGGCCAGCTGGGTTTCCTTGAAGTTGGCGGTGACCCAGACGTTGTCTTCCACAACCGCGGCCAGCTGCTGGCCCGGCTGCACGCGGGCGCCCACTTCGACGCTGCGCTTGCCGATGCGCCCCGCCACCGGCGAGACGACCTTGTTGTAGCCGAGCTGCTGCTGCGCGTCCTTGAGCTGCGCCTGCAGCACCTTGACCTGGGCCTTGAGCACGTCGCGCCCGGCGCCGGCGGCGGCGATTTGCGCCTGCGCGGCAGCGGCGGTGTCGCGCCGTGCAGCCACGTCGGCGGCGGCGCTGGCACGGGCGGCGTTGGCGGCATCTACCTCAGCCTTGGACACGGCCTTGATCTGGTCGGTGTACAGCTGGCCGAAACGCTCGGCATCCTGCTTGGCGCGCAGCGCCTGGGCCTGGGCTTGCGCCACCTGGGCCTGCGCAGCCTGGGCCTGGGCGCGGGTTTGCGCCAGCTGGGCGTCGGACTGCGCGATCTGCTGCTGCACGCTGGCGATCTGCGCCTCGATCTGCTCGATGCGCACGCGCTGGTCAGCCGGGTCCAGCTCGGCGATCGGGTCGCCGGCCTTGACCACCTGGTTGTCTTCCACCAGCACGCGCGTGACCACGCCGGCAATGCGCGAGGACACCGGGTGCACGTGACCGGTGACATAGGCGTTGTCGGTCTCGACGTAATAATGGCTGCGGTACCACATGCGGCCGCCGGCGCCCAGCGCCACAAGCGCGATCAGGCCAACGATCACCAGCACGCGCTTGTTCGGCGGACTCTTGCCCGCCGGTGCCGGCGCGCCGGGCGCAGCCTGCGCTGCGGGCTGGACCGCGGATAAGTTCTTTTGCTCGCCTGCGGCTTGCGTTTGTGCCATGGAACGACTCCAGAAAATGAAATGGTTTCGGCGCATTATTGGACATCCCGAACCGAAAGTCAAGAAATGAAACGATTGCATTTCATTCCTAATTGATCTAAAGTGCGGCCATGAGCAAACCAACGCAAGATTGCAGCAACGCTTGCATCAAGGCCGCAGGCCGGCCCAAGGCAGCCGAGGTCGAGGCGCGCATGCACGACCTCATCGAGACGGCGGGCGCGCTGTTCCTCAGCCAGGGGTACACCAAGGTCAGCCTGGAAGCGATTGCACGCGAGGCGCACGTAGCCGTGCGCACTATTTACGTCAAGTTCGGCGGCAAGGCCGGGCTGTTGAACGCCGTCATCCAGTCCCGCCGCGACCGCTTCTTCAACGTGCGCGACATGGCGACGGACACCCGCCCTTTCAAGGAGATCGTGGACGACTTCGGGCGCCACTTCCTGGCCCTGCTGTGGGCGCCGGAAGCATTGTGCATGCAGCGCGTGATCATCGCCGAGGCCGCGACCAACCCGGAGCTGGCCGAGACGTTCGAGAACGCCGGCCCCAAGCCGACCCGCGAAATGCTGAGCCGCTTCTTCGCGCGTCCCGACATCCGCGCCCAGTTGCGGCCCGACCTGCCGTTCGACGCGCTGCCGACCTTTTTGCTGAACTGCGTCGCCGGCGACTTGCTGATGCGCTTTATGTCGCCGCAACCGAAACAGTCGCCAGAAGAAATGCAGCGCGCCCTGGACGAGCGCTTGTCGCTGTTCTACCGGGCCGTGCTGAAAGAAAGCTGAGATCTCTCGACGGTCAATGTTAGTCATCGCACCGACCAGCAGGGACCGGCGCGGCATCCTGAAGACCTTTACAGGAGGATGTCATGGACAACAAGATCAAGGCGGGGCGCCGCGGGGAGGCTGCATGAGCAAGTCGGCCCGCTACGAATGGCGCGACCAGCAGGCCGCGCTGCATGAGCGCATGAAAGGGTTCCTGGAAAATCCAGGCAAGGAACAACTCGACGCCGTGGTGGCCGAAATGCGGGCCTATGCCGCAGCCGCGCAGTCGGGCAACATCGAAATTCCGCAGCGCTTCGTCAGTTTCAACTGATCGCGCCCAAGCGCAACAACCATGCCGCCCCGCGCTTCGCCGGGCGGCATTTTTTACGCGAGCTCATATCTATGTGGGAACGAGCTGAATACGGGTTCCCTTCAACCGCTCCAACTGAGTATTTTCGCTAGCGGCTACGCGACAAGGATCTACGCGGATGACATGTAATAGACCTTCACCCGAAGGACTTTAGACATGATCTGACGCGAAGCAGCTCATAAAAGAAGTTTGCCCGTTTGCCGACTAAACGCCTCCCGGCTACAGCCCGCGAGATGCAATCTGTCGCACCAAGACCCCATATCCTCCCCGCAGCACTCCCCCACAAATAGAAGAGCCACTGTTCCAAGACCCGAAAGTTCAACTACCGACAGTTGCGCAAAAGATATTTATAGTGCACTATTAATCACAATTGGGGGCAGTTAACCGTAGACGTACTCTCCTGAAAGAATAAAGCGATGCCGCAAAATGTTGAGCAATACAACGAAATCGGTTTTATAAAATACTCTGGCACTTCTTTCTCTTCTGGTGTTATCGATGCGGGCAGCGCAGGGTCCGCATTGACCAGCCTAGATCAGGCAATACGTTATTTTAACATCCAGCAATCGCCGGATTTTGCTTCGCTTCGGTACGACGTGCCCGTTCTAACAAGAGCTGGTTCGTGGGAAGCGGTATTGCTAGCAAGTTCAGCCGTCGCCGGCGCTTTTACCTTGGGTTATGCGAAGAAGGCTGGAGAGAAACTCGCCGAGAATGATTTTAAAGACATCGGGTTAAAACACGCTCTCTCCAAATCGATGTCTGCAATGCAAACCGTCGTGCGGCTCATAAAGCTGACGAAGCATCCCAAGCCGTGGGAGCTAGCGAGAATCGAGCCAACGCTTGGTACGGACGCGGTTGTTGTCGAGACCGCGCAAGGTGATAACGTTGAAATTCCCATGGAGTTTCATCGTTGGTACCGAAGCATGCCGCCGCGTCTATTGGTAGGCATGACGTCTGTGGTACGTAAAGATCAACTTCTGACGATTGGAGCCGTCCAAGGCGAGCGCATTGATTCGGTAACGATAACCGCTACTGAAAAATCACTGTTTGACCCGACTGAGCAAAATGACCTCTCGGACGAAGTTCTTTTTCCCGAGCTCGTGCACGGAATGCGCATATCAATACAAGGCCGGCTGATCAGAGGTAGTGAAGCCTCAAATTCGCTCGGCTTAGAACACAAGGGACACGTGATCAATTGCGTACCGGCAGCCGGCAGCGTGCGGCAATTCAAGCCTGCTCTGTTTCTTCAGTGTGCGGTCGAGGGCCGCATAACGCGTCACAACAAGAATCGCTTTGTTGCTGAGAGACGCCCCACAATTATTATCGATCGAGTTACCCCGCTTGAAGTCGATCCTCAGAGCGACCTGTTCGATCTTTGATCCGAAATGCACGCTCTCCTACCGGCAACGTATCAGCCCTCATCCCTAAACACCCGCTGACCTCTTCGCCAACGCCGCGAGGTCCAGCTCCCCTTCCCCCTGTTGCACCGCCCGCTGCAGGTTGTCCCGCACCGCCTGCCCCGCCGCCAGTCGCACGCCCTTGTCGCGCCCGGCATCGAGCGCCAGGTTCACGTCCTTCAGGCCCAGCGCCAGCTTGAACCCGGCCGGGCTGTAGCGCTCCTGCGCGATCATGCCGCCATAGCCCTTGTACACGGGCGAGCCGGCAAACAGCGTGCTGGCCAGCAGGTCCAGGAAATCGGCGGGCGCGATGCCGTACGCCCGCGCCAGCGCGGACGATTCGCCCATCGCCTCGACCGCCAGCGCCAGCGTCAGATTGGCGCCCAGCTTGACCGCATTAGCCTGCTCGGGCAGATCGCCAAACGGCCAGGTCTTCTGCCCCATCAGGTCAAAATAAGGCTGCACGCGCTTGACCAGGTCGATCGGCCCGCCGGCGAGGATGTTCAGCTTGCCGGCCGCCGCCACATCGGAGCGGCCGAGCACCGGCGCGGCCAGGTAGCCGATACCTTTCTCCGCATGCACCCGCGCCATCTCGCGTGCGAACTCGACCGAGACCGTGGCCATGTTCACATGCACGCTGCCGGGAGCCAGCGCATCGAACACGCCATCGTCGTACAGCACCGCGCGCACGGCTGCGTCGTCGGACAGCATGGTGAACAACACGTCCACCCTGCCCGCGTCCGAAGCATTCGCGGCGCGCTGCGCGCCCTTGTCCACCAGTTCCTGCACCGGGCCGGGATTGCGGTTCCATACCACCAGCGGCTCGCCCGCCTTCAAGAGGTTCGCCGCCATGCCCCGGCCCATTGCGCCCAAGCCGATAAATCCGATTGTCATCTTTGACCTCCGCGTTTCGTCTGACAGGATTAGACCAGCAATCTGGTACTGTTGTCGCCATCATCTTGGGGAGCGTTTGGGTACGCGCCCCAAAAAAAACCGGGGCACGCGGCCCCGGTCTCGTCTGCAACTGTGGAACGCTCAGCGCTTGCGCGGCGGCGGCAGGTCGGTGCAGACGCCTTCGAAGGCTTCCGCCGCCATGCCGATCGACTCGCCGAGCGTCGGGTGCGGGTGGATGGTCTTGCCGATGTCCACCGCGTCCGCGCCCATCTCGATCGCCAGCGCGATCTCGCCGATCATGTCGCCCGCGTTCGGGCCCACGATCGCGCCGCCAATGATGCGGTGCGTCTCGCTGTCGAACAGCAGCTTGGTGAAGCCCTCGGTGCGGTCGTTCGCAGTCGCGCGGCCGCTCGCGGCCCACGGGAAATGGCCCTTCTCGACCGCGATGCCCTTGGCCTTGGCTTCGTCCTCGGTCACGCCCACCCATGCCACTTCCGGATCGGTATAGGCCACGGACGGGATCACCTTGGCGTCGAAGAAGGCCTTCTCGCCATGCGCCGCCTCGGCTGCCACGTGCGCTTCATGCACCGCTTTGTGCGCCAGCATCGGCTGGCCGATCACGTCGCCAATGGCGTAAATGTGCGGCACATTGGTACGCATCTGGCCATCGACCGGGATGAAGCCACGGTCGGTGACGGCCACGCCAGCTTTGTCCGCAGCGATCTTCTTGCCGTTCGGGCTGCGGCCCACGGCCACCAGCACCATGTCGTACAGCTGCGGTTCCGGCGCAGTGCCGCCTGCTTCTGCCGACTCGAACGTGACCTTGATGCCTTCGGCCAGCGCTTCCACGCCCACCGTCTTGGTCTTGGTCATGATGCGGTCGAAGCGGTACTCGTTACGCTTCTGCCAGACCTTGACCGCGTCGCGGTCCGCGCCCTGCATCAGGCCGTCCATCATCTCGACCACGTCGATGCGCGCACCAAGGGTGGAGTACACGGTGGCCATCTCCAGGCCGATGATGCCGCCGCCGATGACCAGCATCTTCTTGGGCACCTGGCGCAGCTCGAGCGCACCGGTCGAATCGACGATGCGCGGGTCTTCCGGCACGAACGGCAGCTTCACCACCGACGAGCCGCAAGCGATGATCGCCTTCTGGAACTGCACCACCTTCTTGCCACCGTCAGCGCCGGTCACTTCGAGGTGGTTGGGGCTGACGAACTGGCCCACGCCCTGCACCACGTTGACCTTGCGCGCCTTGGCCATGCCGGCCAGGCCGCCTGTCATCTTCTTGATGACGCTGTCCTTGTAGCCACGCAGCTTGTCGATGTCGATTTGCGGCTTGGCGAAGGTGACGCCATGGTCGGCCATGTGCGCGGTCTCGTCGATCACAGCGGCCACGTGCAGCAGCGCCTTGGACGGGATGCAGCCCACGTTCAGGCACACGCCGCCCAGCGTCGCGTACTTCTCGACCAGCACGGTGTCCATGCCCAGGTCGGCGGAACGGAACGCGGCCGAATAGCCGCCCGGGCCTGCGCCCAGCACCAGCATCTCGCATTGCACGTCCACGTTGCCGCTGTAGCTCGACGCCGCCGGAGCGGGCGCCGCAGCCGGCGCCGCCGGCGCGGCCGGCGCCTGCGACTGCGTCGGGGCGGCGGCTGCGGTTGCGGCCGGCGCTGCCGGAGCAGCGGCGGCGCCTGCGGCCTCGTCCAGGGTCAGCAGGAGCGAACCCTCGTTGACCTTGTCGCCCACCTTGATCTTCAGCTCCTTGACTACGCCCGCATGGCTGGACGGGATCTCCATGCTGGCCTTGTCCGATTCGACGGTCGCCAGCGACTGGTCCACGCTGACGGTGTCGCCCGGCTTGACCAGCACCTCGATGACTTCGACGTCCTTGAAATCGCCGATATTCGGGACTTTGACTTCAACTGTACTCATCAAGCGCTCCTTACAGCAGGGTCTTGCGCAGGTCGGCCAGCACTTCGGCCAGGTAGGCGGTGAAGCGCGCGGCGCCGGCGCCGTCGATCACGCGGTGGTCGTACGACAGCGACAGCGGCAGCATCAGGCGCGGCTGGAAGGCCGAACCGTCCCACACCGGCTTGATCGACGACTTGGACAGGCCCAGGATGGCCACTTCCGGCGCGTTGATGATCGGCGTGAACGCGGTGCCGCCGATGCCGCCCAGCGACGAGATCGTGAAGGTCGCGCCCTGCATCGCGGTCGGGGCCAGCTTGCCTTCGCGCGCCTGCGCGGACAGCTCGGTCATCTCGGCGGCGATCTGCGAGATCGACTTCTTGTCCGCGTCCTTGACCACCGGGACCACCAGGCCGTTCGGCGTGTCGGCCGCAAAGCCGATGTTGTAGTACTGCTTGACGATCAGGTTGGCGCCGGCCTCGTCGAGCGACGCGTTGAACTGCGGGTACTTCTTGAGCGCCGCGACGCTGGCCTTGATCACGAACGCCAGCATGGTCAGCTTGGTCGCCTGCTTGGCCTTGGCGTAGGCGGCGTTGGAGTCGACGCGGAACTGCTCCAGGTCGGTCACGTCGGCTTCGTCGAACTGCGTCACGTGCGGGATCATCACCCAGTTGCGGTGCAGGTTCGGGCCGCTGATCTTCTTGATGCGCGAGAGCGGCACCAGTTCGGTCGGGCCGAACTTGGAGAAGTCCAGCGACGGCCACGGCAGCAGGCTCAGGCCGCCCACGCCTGCGCCGGCGGCGGCTGGTGCCGCGCCCGGCACGGCGGCGCCGGCCATGATGCCCTTGACGAAGTTCTGCACGTCCTGCTGGGTGATGCGGCCTTTCGGACCGCTGCCCGGCACGCGGGTCAGGTCCACGCCCAGCTCGCGGGCGAACTTGCGGATCGACGGCGAGGCGTGCGCCTTGCCTGCCGGCGCAGTGGCAACCGGCGCGGCAGCGGCGGGGGCAGCGGAAACCGGCGCCGGTGCCGCGGTCGGCGCCGGGGTGGCGGCAGGCGCCGGTGCTGCGGCTGCGGGAGCAGCTGCTGCCGGTGCGGGCGCTGCGGCCTGCTCCGCCGGCGCGGCCGCGCCTTCGGCGGCTTCGACCATCAGGACCACGTCGCCCTGGTTGATCTTGTCGCCGACCTTGACCTTCAATTCCTTCACGACGCCGGCATGGCTGGAGGGGATCTCCATGCTGGCCTTGTCCGACTCCACCGTGATCAGCGACTGGTCGACCTTGATCGTGTCGCCAGGCTTGACCATCAGTTCGATCACTTCAACGTCCTTGAAGTCG
Organism: Massilia agilis; assembly: GCF_024756255.1. GTDB lineage: Bacteria > Pseudomonadota > Gammaproteobacteria > Burkholderiales > Burkholderiaceae_D > Telluria > Telluria agilis. The sequence goes on from NZ_JANUHB010000001.1 coordinate 1,403,390, forward strand.
CCAATGTCCGGGACTTTGACTTCAACAATGCTCATGTTTTTTAGCTCCGTATTTTTGATCAGCTAAGGGTGCCACTAGTGTTACCGTTTGAGTCAATCGTCATCCCCGCGCAGGCGGGGATCCATAGTGCGCTGGCTACTCAAGCTCAGCATGGGTTCCCGCCTTCGCGGGAACGACGTCGGTTACGCTAACGTTAGCCCTTGAGCATTATTGGGTCACCGGATTCGGCTTGTTCGGGTTGATGCCGTACTTGGTGATCGCCTGCTGCACCACCGACGTCGAGATCACGCCGTCGTCGGCCAGCGACTTCAGTGCCGCAACCGTGATGTAGTAGCGGTTCACCTCGAAGAACTCGCGCAGCTTGGCGCGCGAATCCGAGCGGCCGAAGCCGTCGGTGCCGAGCACCTTGTAGTTGCGGCCCTTCGGCATATACGCGCGGATCTGCTCGGCGAACAGGCGCATGTAGTCGGTGGTGGCCACGATCGGGCCGGCCGTACCCTGCAGTTGCTGGGTCACGTAAGGCACGCGCTGTTCTTCGTTCGGGTTGACCATGTTCCAGCGGTCGGCGTCCTGGCCGTCGCGCGCCAGCAGCGTGAACGACGGGCACGACCAGATGTCGGCCGCGATACCCCAGTCGTTCTTGAGCAGTTCAGCGGCGAAAATCGACTCGCGCAGGATCGTGCCCGAGCCCATCAGCTGCACGCGGTGCTTGGCGGCCTTGTCGCCTTCCTGGAGCAGGTACATGCCCTTGAGGATGCCCTCTTCGGTGCCCGGCTTGAGGCCCGGCTGCTCGTAGTTCTCGTTCATGATCGTGATGTAGTAGAACACGTCTTCCTGTTCTGCCACCATGCGGCGCAGGCCGTCATGGATGATCACGCCGATTTCGTGCGCAAAGGTCGGGTCGTACGGCAGGCAGTTCGGGATGGTCGCCGCGATCACGTGGCTGTGGCCGTCCTCGTGCTGCAGGCCTTCGCCGTTCAGCGTGGTGCGCCCTGCCGTGCCGCCCATCAGGAAGCCGCGGGCGCGGATGTCGCCAGCCAGCCAGACCAGGTCGCCCACGCGCTGCAGGCCGAACATCGAGTAGTACGTGTAGAACGGCACCATGATGCGGTTGTTCGACGAGTACGAGGTCGCTGCCGCGAGCCACGAGCACATGCCGCCCGCTTCGTTGATACCCTCTTGCAGGATCTGGCCCGCCTTGTCCTCGCGGTAGTACATCACCTGGTCCTTGTCGACCGGCTCGTACAACTGGCCCTGCTGGCTGAAGATACCGATCTGGCGGAACAGGCCTTCCATGCCGAAGGTACGCGATTCGTCGACCAGGATCGGCACCACGCGCTTGCCCAGCGCCTGGTCTTTCAGCAGGGTCGAGATCACGCGCACATAGGCCTGGGTGGTCGAGATTTCGCGGCCGGCGGCGGTCGGGTCGAGCACGGCCTTGAAGGCGTCCAGCGGCGGCACGGGCAGCTTTTCGTCAGCCTCGGTACGGCGCTGCGGCAGGTAGCCGCCCAGTGCCTTGCGGCGCTCGTGCAGGTACTGCATTTCGGGCGCGTCGTCGGCCGGCTTGAAGAACGGGATTTCCTTCAGCTTGTCGTCCGGGATGGGGATGTTGAAGCGGTCGCGCATTTCGCGGACCGCCTCGTCGTCCAGCTTCTTGGTCTGGTGCGCGGTGTTGCGCGCCTCGCCCGAGCGGCCCATGCCGAAGCCCTTGACGGTCTTGGCCAGGATGACGGTCGGGGTGCCCTTGTTGTCCTGCGCCTTCTTGAAAGCGGCGTAGATCTTGTGCGGATCGTGGCCGCCGCGGGTCAGGCGCCAGATGTCGTCGTCGCTCATGTTGGCGACCATCTCCAGCAGCTTGGGATGCTTGCCGAAGAAGTGCTTGCGCACGTAGGCGCCATCCTTGGCCTTGTAGTTCTGGTATTCGCCGTCCACGGTTTCCATCATCACGCGCATCAGGATGCCGTCCTTGTCCTTGGCCAGCAGCGGGTCCCAGTTCGAGCCCCAGATGACCTTGACGACGTTCCAGCCGGCGCCGCGGAAGTCCGCTTCCAGTTCCTGGATGATCTTGCCGTTGCCGCGCACCGGGCCGTCCAGGCGCTGCAGGTTGCAGTTGACGACCATGACCAGGTTGTCCAGCTGCTCGCGCGCGGCCATGCCGATCGCGCCCATCGATTCCGGCTCGTCCATCTCGCCGTCGCCGCAGAACACCCAGACCTTGCGGCCTTCGGTGTTGGCGATGCCGCGCGCGTGCAGGTACTTCAGGAAGCGCGCCTGGTAGATCGCCATCAAGGGGCCCAGGCCCATCGACACGGTCGGGAACTGCCAGAAGGTCGGCATCAGTTTCGGGTGCGGGTACGAAGACAGGCCATGGCCGTCCACCTCGCGGCGGAAGTTGAGCAGCTGCTCTTCGGTCAGGCGCCCTTCCAGGAAGGCGCGCGCGTAGATGCCCGGCGAGCTGTGACCCTGCAGGTACAGCAGGTCGCCGCCATGCTCTTCGGTCGGGGCGTGCCAGAAGTGGTTAAAGCCAATGCCCAGCATGTTCGCCAGCGACGCGAACGAGGCCAGGTGGCCGCCCAGGTCGCCGTCGGCGCGGTTGGCCTTGACCACCATTGCCATCGCGTTCCAGCGCATCCACGAACGCAGGCGCTCTTCATACTCCAGGTTGCCCGGGCAGTGCTCTTCCAGGTGCGCCGGGATCGTGTTGACGTAGGCGGTATTGCTGGAGAACGGGATCAATGCCCCGCGACGGCGCGCCAGGTCAACCAGACGCTCCATCAGGTAGTGGGCGCGCTCCGGCCCTTCGTTTTCAAGGACCGATTCCAGTGCGTCGAGCCATTCGTGGGTCTCGAGCGAATCCGGGTCGTTGGCGGCTAGCGCCGTCAACTGGTCGAGTTGAGCTGACATTGATGCGTCTCCTAGAGTTGGCGCCCCACCCGATCCGTGGTTGGCGGCGATTACAAATTTCAGTAAATACTTTGACAGGCTAAAAGTCCGCTGGATTCTAGCAGTAGCGCTTTTATTTTTCAAATTACGATATGCGATTTCATAATGCGAAACAACATGCTGCGAACGCACAATGTGCGCGCGGCCGATCTCCTGTAGGGCGGGCGGGTCCCCCGCCCACGCGTTCAACCGGCTGTGGTTTTGCCGCGGTGCGGAAAAATGCCGGATCGGCAGCTTTTGCCTATATTTGATGGGGGACCGTACAGAAGCGCCGCTGAACGCGTGGGCACAATGTGCCCACCCTACGCAAAACCACCCGCCCACGCGTCCATTCGGTCTATAAATATGACCCCCTTCCCTCCCGCGCGGCGCGCAATAGGGGGCGGAGCCTTATAATTTCGTTTTTGCCTAGTGAATCCCACCATGCCCGCCCAACTGATCGACGGAGTCAAACTTTCCCAACAACTGCGCGCCGAAATCGCCCAACGCGCGGCCGCCCTTACTGCCCAGGGCAAACAGCCCGGCCTGGCGGTGATCCTGGTCGGCGAAGACCCGGCCAGCCAGGTGTATGTGCGCAACAAGGTCAAGGCCTGCGGCGACGTCGGTTTCCACAGCGTGTTCGAGAAGTACGACGCGGACCTGACCGAAGCCGCGCTGCTGGAACGCATCGAAGCGCTCAACAATGACCCGGCCATCCACGGCATCCTCGTGCAGATGCCGCTGCCGCGCCATATCAACCCGCAAAAAGTCATCGAAGCCATTTCCGTCAAGAAGGACGTGGACGGCTACTCGGTGATGTCCGCCGGCGAGCTGATGGCCAACCTGCCGGGCCTGCGCCCGTGCACGCCGTATGGCTGCATGAAGTTGATCGAAAGCACGGGTGTGGACCTGCGCGGCAAGCATGCGGTCGTGATCGGCCGCAGCAACACCGTGGGCAAGCCGATGGCGCTGCTGCTCTTGCAAGCCAATGCCACCGTGACCATATGCCATAGCGCGACCGCCGACATCGGCTACCACACGCGCCAGGCGGACGTGGTGGTGGCTGCCGTGGGCCGCCGCAACACGCTCACCGGCGACATGGTCAAGCCCGGCGCGATCGTGATCGACGTGGGCATCAACCGCAACGACGAAGGCAAACTGTGCGGCGACGTGGACTTCGACTCGGTGCGCGAAGTGGCCTCGTACATCACCCCGGTGCCCGGCGGCGTCGGCCCGATGACGATCACGATGCTGCTGATGAATACGCTGGAAGCAGCCGAACGCTGATACGTAGGGTGGGCTCTCGAGCCCACGCGGTGATACGCGCCGCGTGACGAGCGCGTAGGCTCAGGAGCCCACCCTACAGAAGCAACGATGGGGCTCTCCCCGGCGCGACAACGAACTTAGGAGGGAATCGTATGAACATGGAGACGACCAGCAATCCCCTGCTCGACTTCTCAAGCCTGCCCCGCTTCGACCAATTCAAGCCGGAGCATGTGACCCCGGCCATCGAGCAGCTGATCGCCGACGCCAAGGCTGTCGTGCACAAGCTCGAAGCGCCGATGGACAGCGTCAGCTGGGACAACTTCGTGGTCCCGCTGGAAGAAGCGACCGAGCACCTGGGCCGCGCCTGGGGCATCGTCAATCACCTGAACAACGTGATGGACACGCCCGAGCTGCGCGCGACCTACAACGAAAACCAGCCGAAGGTGACCGAGTTCTGGACCTCGCTGGGCCAGAACGAGGCGCTGTTCGACAAATACAAGATGCTGCGCGCGAGCCCCGAGTTCGTGAACCTGTCCGAGGCGCGCAAGCGCATCGTCGAAAACGCGTTGCGCGACTTTCGCCTGGGCGGCGCCGAGCTGCCGCCGGAGAAAAAAGAGCGCTTCGCCGAGATCCAGGAGCAGCACGCCGCCATCTCGACCCGCTTTTCGGAAAACGTACTGGACGCGACCAACGACTACAAGCTGCTGGTCGAGAACGAGGCGGAACTGGCCGGCATTCCCGACGACGCCAAGCAGGCCGCGCGCGCCTCGGCCGAGCAGGACGGCAAGCACGGCTGGCAGTTCACGCTGCACTTCCCGTCCTACTTCCCGGTGCTGCAGTTCGCGGATAACCGCCAGCTGCGCGAGACCATCTACCGCGCCAACGCGACCAAGGCGTCCGACGTGGGCGTGGTGTTCAGCGAGCTGGAAAAGTGGGACAACACCTCCAACATCGCCCAGCTCCTGAAGCTGCGCGACGAGGAAGCCAGGCTGCTCGACTACCGCAACTTCGCCGAAGTGTCGCTGGTGCCGAAGATGGCCCCCAGCCCCGAGCACGTGATCGAATTCCTTGAAGACCTGGCACGCCGCGCGCGCCCGTTCGCCGAGAAGGACCTGGCCGAACTGCGTGAATTCGCGAAGAACGAGCTTGGGATCGAGGACATGCAGGCCTGGGACGTGACCTATGCGTCCGAAAAGCTGCGCGAAAAGCGCTATGCGTTCTCGGCGCAGGAAGTGAAGCAGTACTTCCCCGAACCGAAGGTGGTGGACGGCCTGTTCAAGCTGGTCTCGACGCTGTTCGGCGTGAGCATCGCGCCGGACCAGGCGCCGGTGTGGCACCCCGACGTGCGCTTCTTCCGCATCGAGCGCGACGGCCAGCTGGTCGGGCAGTTCTACCTCGACCTGTATGCCCGCGCCGGCAAGGGCCAGGGCGCGTGGATGGATGACGCGCGCGGGCGCCGCATCACCACCGGCGGCATCATCCAGACGCCGGTGGCCTACCTGACCTGCAATTTCACGCCGCCCGCCGTTGTGGACGGCAGCTTGCTACCATCGCTGTTCACGCACGACGAAGTCATCACGTTGTTCCACGAATTCGGCCATGGCCTGCACCACATGCTCACCGAGGTGGACGAGCTGTCGGTATCGGGCATCTCGGGTGTGGAATGGGATGCGGTGGAGCTGCCCTCGCAGTTCATGGAAAACTTCTGCTGGGAGTGGGACGTGCTGCAGCACCTGACCGGGCACGTGAAGACCGGCGAGCCGCTGCCGCGCGCACTGTACGACAAGATGCTGGCGGCGAAGAACTTCCAGTCCGGGATGCAGATGCTGCGCCAGGTCGAGTTCTCGTTGATCGACATGCACCTGCACTACGACTTCGACCCGAACAGCGAGCAGACCGTCCAGCAGCTGATCGACGACGTGCGCAGCAAGTTCGCCGTGCTGGTGCCGCCCTCGTTCAACCGATTCCAACACTCGTTCGGCCATATCTTTGCCGGCGGCTATGCCGCAGGGTACTATAGCTACAAATGGGCTGAGGTGCTGTCGGCCGACGCGTACGCGGCTTTCGAAGAAGCCGTGGAAGCCGGCGGTGGCGAGCTGACCGCCGAAACCGGCAAGCGCTTCCAGCGCGAGATTCTGTCGGTAGGCGGTTCGCGCCCGGCGCTCGAATCGTTCAAGGCCTTCCGTGGCCGCGAGCCGTCGATCGATGCGCTGATGCGCCACAGTGGAATGCATGAGCAATAAATGGCGGGATGGGTGAAATGGGACGCACAATCGCTGGAACATTGGCGCTGACACTGGCCGCACTCCTGTGCGCTGCCAGCGCGTGGGCGCAGGTGTACAAGTGGAAGGACGCCAAGGGTGTCACCCACTTCAGCGACACCCCGCCCGCATCCACGCGCGAGAAGGCCGAGGTGAAGAACTACGGCGGGGATCTTGGCCCCGCGCTGCCGTTCGAGCTGGCCCAGGCCGCGCGCAACAACCCCGTCACGCTGTATTCGGCATCGCCCTGCGGTCCGTGCGACCAGGCGCGCGGCTTCCTGCAGCGGCGCGGCATTCCATACACCGAAAAAAGCATCGGCAACGCCGACGACCAGCAAAAGCTGAAGGAAGCCGGCGGTGACGGCCAACTGCCGCTGCTGCTGGTGGGGCGCGCCAGGCTGACCGGCTTTGCGGCCGGCGCCTGGAACGAAGCGCTCGACACGGCCGGCTATCCGGCGCAGTCGATCCTGCCGCGCGGTTACCAGTTCGCCACCGCCACGCCGGCTGCGCCGCGCAAGCCGTCGCCGGTGGAGTTGGCCAAGGCCGAAGAAGCCGAGCGCGCTGCAAAGGCCGCGGCGCAGGCTGAGGAAAAGGCCAAGTTCGCGCCGCGCCCCAAGCCAATCAACGGCACGCCCGATTTCCAGTTCTGACATGACGCGCATCGACTTCCACACCAATATCGCCGACAAGCTGACCTATGCATGCCGGCTGGCGCGCAAGGCCTACGCATCGCGCGCCAAGGTGGTGCTGCTGGCCGAGGACGCCGGCCAGGCGGCGCAGCTGAACGAAGCGCTGTGGACGATCGGCGACACCGACTTCATCCCGCACGTGATGGCGGGCGACCCGCTGGCTGGCGAAACGCCGGTGATCGTGGCCGACAGCGACGATGCGCCGCTGCCGCACCACGACATGCTGGTCAACCTCACACAACGCACGCCGGCGCACTTTGCGCAGTTTGCGCGCGTGTTCGAGATCATCTCCACCGACGAGCAGGACGCGGCCGCCGGCCGCAAGCGCTACGTGGCCTACAAAAAGCAGGACTATCCCCTCACCCACTTTGTCGCGGGACAGCCATGAACCACGATCAGGGTTTCGACGATTCCAGCATTCCCGTACTGACCGAGGTCGTACGCGAGACGCCGAGCGCGCCGGCTTCGGCCGATGCGGCGGTGGCCGAAGTGGTGCTGGACGAAGCGCCGGCCGAGCCGGTCGCGGCGGCCGCTGCGCCTGCCGAAGCCGCGCCGGCGGCACCGCTGGAACAACGCGCCGCCACCGCGCTCAGTGCCGGCGAATGGGACGCACTCGAACTGCGGCTCACCGAGCACATCCTGGAACACCTGCAGGGGCGGGTCGATTTCGTGCTGCAGCAGCGCCTGCGCGACAGCATGGCCGACGTGATGCAGCACGCATTGGCCGGGCTGACCGAAGAGATCCGCAGCGGGCTGTCGCAAACCATCGAGCAAATCGTCAGCCGCGCCGTGGCGCAGGAGCTGGCGCACCTGAAGACCGCCCGGGACTGAGGCCGCGCAGGCTCACGCGCACGTTAAAAGTACCAGCTCCCTCACCCCGTCGTCCCGGCGAAAGCCGGGACCCATACCGAGCGTGCCGGACACGCGCCCCAACGGTACCAACACCCTCAACCCGTCGTCCCCGCGGAGGCGGGGACCCATGGACCGCATGCTTAGCCACTGAGGTTGAAACCATCGTTCTTCACGCTCAGCATGGGTCCCCGCCTCCGCGGGGACGACGGGGTTGAGGTAACGCTTCGGCACATGCTGCGGGCCCGCATACTCAGCATGGGTCCCCGCCTCCGCGGGGACGACGGGTTTAAGATATCCCTTCAGCGCGTGCTACTGGCCGACATGCTCAGCATGCCCCGCACCCAATAACACCGCCCGCTCCGATTTTTTCTTTGCTAACCCGGCAATTTGTTGTACCTTTTTTCGGTGCTTTCAAAATTCCCGGCGCTGTTCGCGCCTTGCTGTGATCAATCCATCCGGAGACTATCGATGCAGTCCACCACCAAGCTCATCCCCCTTGCCATCGCCATGGCGTTCGCCGGCAGCGCTGGCGCGCAGGAAGTCGTCAAGATCGGCCATGTCGCCCCGATCTCCGGTCCCAGCGCCCACCTTGGCAAGGACATGGAAAACGCCGCGCACATGGCGATCGACGAGCTCAATGCCAAACCCTTCACCATCAATGGCAAGAAGGTCACGCTGCGGCTGCAACCCGAAGACGACGGCGCCGATCCCAAGCAAGGCACCGCGGTCGCGCAAAAGCTGGTGGACGCCAAGGTCAATGGCGTGATCGGCCACCTGAACTCGGGCACCACGGTGCCGGCCTCGAAGATCTACAACGACGCGGGCATCCCCGAAATCTCGCCCGCCACCACCGCGCCGCAATACACGAGGCAGCACTTCCCGGGCGCGTTCCGCGTCGTGGCCAGCGACGAAAAGCTCGGCAGCATCCTGGGCAAGTATGCGGCCAACACGCTCAAGGCCAAGAACATCGCGATCATCGACGACCGCACCACCTATGGCCAGGGCGTGGCCACCGAATTCACCAAGGGCCTCAAGGGCACCAACGTCAAGGTCGTGGCCAAGGAGTTCACCCAGGCCACCGCCACCGATTACACCGCGATCCTGACCTCGATCCGCGCCAAGAAGCCCGACGTGGTCTTCTTTGGCGGGATGGATTCGGTGGCCGGCCCGATGCTCAAGCAGATGAAAGCGCTCGGCATCAACGCGCTGATGATGGGCGGCGACGGCATGTGCACCGAGGCGCTGCCGCGCCTTGCGGGCGATGCGGTCGGCGAAGGCCGCGTGATCTGCGCCGAAGCCGGCGGCGTGAAGGGGCCGCAGGAAAAGGTGATGGACGACTTCCGCGCGCGCTTCCAGAAGCGCTTCGGCGTGGGCGTGCAGCTGTATGCGCCGTATGTGTACGACGCGGTGATGGTGATGGCGCAGGCCATGCAGAACGCGAAGTCGGCCGAACCGGCCAAGTACCTGCCCGAGCTGAAGAAGATCAAGTACGAAGGCGTGACCGGCACCATCCAGTTCGACCAGAACGGCGACCTGAAGGACGCGCCGCTGACGCTGTTCACCTACAAGGGCGGCAAGAAAACCAAGATGGACGTGATCCGCTGACCGGCGCAGGGTGGGCTCCCGAGCCCACGCGGGAACACGCGGCGCGTGCACGGCGTGGGCTCGAGAGCCCACCCTACGAAAATCGAGCGGCAAAACAAAAGCGCGCGGCACCTTGCGGTGCGGCGCGCTTTGTCGTTATGAGCCTGCGCTTATTTCTGCGACAGCACCCACTTGACCAGCGTGTGCGCCTCGGCTTCGCTCACCTGCGGGTTGGCGGGCATGGGCACCGGGCCCCAGACGCCCGAACCGCCCTTCATGACCTTTTGCACCAGCTTGGCCTCGGCATCCTTCTGGCCTGCGTATTTGGCGGCGACGTCCTTGTAGGCCGGACCAACCAGCTTGTTGTTGATGGCGTGGCACGCCATGCAGTTCTTGGCCTTGGCCAGTGCGGCCGCGTCCTGCGCGAAGGCGCTCGTCGTGGCCAGGGCCGACAGCGCGGCGATAATCATCAGGGACCGTTTCATCGTGTATCTCCAAAAAGGGATGTTCCACATTCTAGCGTGTTTCACCGCGCCGGCGCGGTGTCGACACAGCCTGTAACGACTGAAACAGAGGCGGCGTTGACGCCACACCTCTGTACCAGAATTTTGCCATGTAACACTTCCAGGCGGTAATATCATTTTCCATAAGGAGTTTTTATGCCGCTGATCCTCTTAATTGTCGCGCTGGTCGCCCTGCGTTTCTTCGAAGTCTGGCGTTTTGCCGAGCTGTCGTGGTGGTACATCGTGGGGCTGATGGTGTTTGCCTTCATCTGGTTCGAGTTCATCGAAAAGATGCTCGGCCTGGACAAGAAGAAGGAGCACCGCGACCACGACAAGCGGCGCAAGGAACGCATCAAGAACAGTTTCGACAAGCGCTGACCCTACCCTCGCATCACGTAGGGTGGGCAGCTCTGCTGCCCACGCGTTCAGCGTACGCCAGCCGTTACCCCGTCACCGCGCCCCGGCTCGCGCTTGCCGCCAGCGCCCCAAACTTGGCCAGCACCCCACGCGTGTAGCGCGGCGCCGGCTGCGTCCACGCCGCACGGCGGCGCGCGATCTCGTCGTCCGCCACATTCAGCTGGATCAGCTGCCGGTGCGCGTCGATCGTGATCGAATCCCCTTCCCGCACCAGCGCGATGGCGCCGCCCTCGAAGGCTTCCGGCGCCACGTGCCCGACCACCATGCCCCAGGTGCCGCCGGAAAAGCGCCCGTCCGTGATCAGCCCCACCGATTCGCCCAGCCCCTTGCCGATCAGCGCCGAGGTCGGCGCCAGCATCTCGGGCATGCCCGGCCCGCCTTTGGGGCCCAGATAGCGCAGCACCAGCACGTCCCCCGGACGGATGCGGTCGCCCAGGATCGCATCCATCGCGCCCTGCTCGTCGTCGAACACGCGCGCCGGCCCCGTGATCGCGGGATTCTTCAGGCCCGTGATCTTGGCCACGCAGCCATCCGGCGCCAGGTTCCCCTTCAGGATCGCGAGGTGGCCTTCGGCGTACAAGGCGCGGTCCAGCGGCCGGATCACGTCCTGCCCGTCCGCCGGCCGTGACGGCACCTGCGCCAGTTCCTCCGCAAGGGTGCGCCCGGTGATGGTGATGCAGTCGCCATGCAGCAGCCCCGCATCGAGCAGCAGTTTCATCACCTGCGGGATGCCGCCGGCCTGGTGCAGGTCGGTCGCCACGTACTGGCCCGAGGGCTTGAGGTTGCAGATGACCGGCACGCGGCGCCGCACGCGCTCGAAGTCGTCGATGGACCACTCGACCTCGGCCGCGTGCGCAATCGCCAGGTAGTGCAGCACCGCGTTGGTCGAGCCGCCGGTGGCCATGATGACGGCCACCGCGTTCTCGATCGAGCGGCGCGTGATGATGTCGCGCGGCTTGAGGTCGCGCTTGACCGCTTCCACCAGCACCCGCGCCGACTGCGCGCTGGACGCGACCTTTTCCTCGTCCGGGTTGGCCATCGTCGAGGAATACAGCAGCGACATGCCGAGCGCCTCGAACGAGGAGGACATCGTGTTCGCCGTGTACATGCCGCCGCACGAGCCGGTTGTCGGGCAGGCGTTGCGCTCGATGCCGTCGAAGTCTTCGCGGCTCATGCGGCCGGCACTGAACTCGCCCACCGCTTCAAAGGCCGAGACGATGGTGAGCACCTTGTCCTTCCAGTGGCCCGGCTTGATGGTACCGCCGTACACGTAGATGCCGGGCACGTTGGTGCGCGCCAGCGCGATCATCCCGCCCGGCATGTTCTTGTCGCAGCCGCCCACCACGACCACGCCATCCATCCACTGGCCGTTGACGCAGGTTTCGATGCAGTCGGCGATCACCTCGCGCGAGATCAGCGAGTACTTCATGCCCTCGGTGCCCATCGACATCCCGTCCGAGATGGTCGGCGTGCCGAAGACCTGCGGGTTGGCGCCGCAGTCCCGGATGGCGGCCACGGCCGCGTCGGCCAGTTTCTGCAGGCCGGAATTGCAGGGGGTGATGGTGGAATGGGCGTTGGCCACGCCGATCATCGGCTTGTCGAAGTCTTCCTTGCGGTAGCCCATGGCGTAGTACATGGAACGGTTGGGGCTGCGGGCGACGCCTTCGGTGACGTGGCGCGAACGGCGGTTGTAGCGGGGCTGGTCGGGCATGGCGGGCTCCTCAAACGGGATTCAGGCCAGCATGCCCCGGGCCGCGGGGTGAGTCAAACGGCGGCAACGCGTGCCTGTGATATGCTAAAAAGATCGATAAAGGTCAAATTAGTCGAAACCCATATCAACGTCGTCCCCGCGAAGGCGGGGACCCATGGACAAGTTGGGTAGTGACCCAAGCGCCGCTGGCCTGCAGGCTCAGCATGGGTCCCCGCCTCCGCGGGGACGACGTGGTGGAGGTAACCCAAGGATCTTCCGGCCGATGAACATCGAACTAAGACAATTGCGCTACTTCGCCACCGTTGCCGAGGAATTGCACTTCGGCCGCGCCGCGGAGCGCCTGCACATGACGCAGCCGCCGCTGTCGCAGGCCATCGCCGCACTGGAAGACCAGCTCGGCACGCCGCTGTTCCTGCGCAACCGCCGCCAGGTCGCGCTGACCCCGGCCGGCGCCGCCCTGCTGCCGGAGGCGCGCCGCATGCTGGCCCAGGCCGCCGAACTGCCCGAACTGGTGCGCCGCGCCGCCGCCGGCGAAACCGGGCGCCTGTCGCTGGCCTTCGTCACCTCGGCCGACTACAGCGTGCTGCCGCCCTTCCTGCTGCGCTACCGCCAGGCCTACCCGCTCGTCCAGATCGCCCTGCAGGAAGCCACCTCCGACGTGCAGGTGGACGAACTGCTGCACCAGCGGATCGACGCCGGCCTGTTGATCCCGCCCCTGCCCGACAAGGTCCAGGCAGAGCTCGACTACCTGAAGGTGCTCGAGGAACCCTTGATCCTGTGCACCCCTGCCGGCTTGCTGCAAGGAGACGGCCCGGTGCGCCTGCAGGACGTGCCGCGCCTGCCGCTGGTGATCTTCCCGCGCCCGATCTCGCCCGCCCTGCATGACGCGATCCTGTCGTGCTTCCGCGCGGCCGGCATCACGCCCGACATCGGCCAGGAAGCAATACAGATGCAGACCATCGTCAGCCTCGTTTCGGCTGGCATGGGATTGGCGCTTGTGCCACAATCCGTTTCCAACCTGATGCGCCCCGGCGTGGAGTACCGCGCGCTCGCGGACCCGACGCCGCTGGTCGAGACCGGCCTGTCCTGGCGCCGCGACAATCCCTCGCCCGTGCTGCGCGGTTTTATCGAACTCTTGAGGAAGAACTGAACATGCTGGTCCACCCGCAGCCCAACCCGATCGCGTTTTCGATCGGCCCCGTCCAGATCCACTGGTACGGCCTGATGTACGTGGTCGCCTTCGCCCTGTTCCTGATCCTGGGCCGGGTGCGCATCAAGCAGCGGCACATCGCCGCCCAAGGCTGGACCGCGGAAGACCTGGACGACATGCTGTTCTACGGCATGCTCGGCGTGGTGCTCGGCGGCCGGCTGGGCGAGGTGCTGTTCTACCAGCCGGCGTACTATTTTTCGCACCCGCTCGAGATCTTCCAGGTCTGGCACGGCGGAATGTCCTACCACGGCGGCTTCCTGGGCGTGCTGATCGCCATGGCGCTGTGGGCCCGCAAGCGCAAGCGCAACCTGCTGGACGTATATGACTTCATCGCGCCGATGGTGCCGATCGGCTATGCCTTCGGCCGCCTGGGCAACTTCATCAATGCCGAGCTGCCGGGGCGCCTGGCCGACCCGAGCCTGCCGTGGGCCATGCTGTGGCCAGGCGTGGAAGGGCCGCGCCATCCGTCGCCGCTGTACCAGATGCTGGTCGACGGCCTGCTGGTGTTCGTGATCATGTGGCTGTTCGCGCGCAAGCCGCGCCCGCGCCTGGCGGTGGGCGCCCTGTACACGCTGCTCTACGGCTGCGCGCGCTTCTTCACCGAATACTTCCGCGTGCCCGACTGGGAAACCACCTTTGCCGGCATGCCGATCACCTCTGGCCAGGTGCTGTCGCTGCCGATGATCGTGGCCGGCATTGCGATGCTCATCTGGGCATACAGCCGCGAGACGAAGCGCACCGTGCCGGCCTGATAAGTTGCTTCGCAGGCCGTAAAATGCGGTTTTGAACTTTCTCACTCAGCGTCCGGAATGGAAACTATCGACCAGCGCTACCTCGTCCAGCAAAACAAACTTGGCGAAAACGGCAAGAAACCGCCCGTCTTCGCCAAGGTAATGCGCAGCAAGGAAGGCAAATTCGAAGGCGTGTCCTTTATCAAAAACAAGGAAAAAGCGACCGTGATGACGGTCGCCGAAGCCCAGGAAGTTATCCTCTGGGCTGCAAAGAAGAAGAGCAACGCGCACGAGTATGCGACCAAGATCATTTGCGTCGGCCAATAGTCGGAGCCTGGTTTCCGACGGTTGCCGAGGCGCGTCGTGACGATAGCAATTGATCCAGCCGAGGTCGAGTTCAGCGCGATCCGAGCGCAAGGCCCGGGCGGCCAGAACGTCAATAAGGTCTCGTGCGCGGTGCAAGCCCGTTTCGATATCGCCGCGTCCTCACTGCCGCCGCTGGTCAAGGCGCGCCTGCTGGAACTGCGCGACGCGCGCATCACGCAAGGCGGCGTGGTGGTGATCAAGGCGCAGAAGTCGCGCAGCTTGGAGCAGAACAAGGAAGACGCGCTGCGACGCCTGCAGGCGCTCGTCGACACGGCGTCCGAGGTACCGCTCGTGCGTCGGCCGACCCGGCCCACGCGTGCGTCGCAGCGACGCCGGCTCGACGCGAAAACGCGCAGCGGCCAGGTCAAAGCGTTGCGCGGCAAGGTTAACGAATAATATTCTCGAGCAATTCATGAAGCGTAGTTCAAACAGCGGCCTGGTCTATTCCACGGATGGCGGGCGCATGTGTCCCGAATGCCGCCGCCCCGTCGTGGAGTGCGTGTGCAAGGCGAGGACCGCGGCCACAGGCGATGGCGTGGTGCGCGTGATGCTCCAGACGAAGGGACGGGGCGGCAAGACCGTAACGCTCGTCAAAGGGCTCGCGCTCGATCCCACCACACTGGCCCTGCTACGCAAGCAGTTGTGCACGGCATGCGGTTCGGGCGGGACCGTGAAGGATGGTGTGATTGAAGTGCAGGGCGACCACTGCGATCTGGTCATGGAGACGCTCAGAAGGCACGGCCATCATCCGAAGCGTGCCGGCGGCTAAAGCTCTACAAGGCCGTGTGTCTGCGATCGGTGCGCGCGCATACGGCCTGCCAGTTCTTCCTGTGCTTGTTCTGACTGCGCAGCCGTCAAGCTTTCTCTTGCCTGCTCTCCCATCGGTTGGCGGTACGTCGAGAGGTCGTTAGCCGTACTTAGCCCTGCGCCGCTTTCCAGAACATGTAGATCGAAAGCGCGTACAGGATGCCGGCAAAGATGCGTTGCAGGCGGCGCACCGCGGTCCGGTGCGCCAGGCGCGCACCCAGGGGCGCCATGGTCACGCTGGCCAGCGCAATGAGCGCCAGCGCCGGCACATAGATGAAGCCGAGCGAATACGGCGGCAGGCCCGGCTCGCCCCAGCCAAAGTAAATATTCGAAATGGTCCCGGCCAGCGCGATCGGGAAGCCCAGCGCCGCGCTGGTGGCCACCGCGTTGTGGATGCGGACATTACACCAGGTCATGAAAGGCACGGAAATGAAGCCGCCGCCGGCACCGACCAGGCCGGACACGACGCCAATCAGCCCGCCCATCGCCAGCATGCCTGGCGTCCTGGGCAGGTCGCGGTGGGCCGCCGGCTTTTTGTTCACTAGCATTTGGGTGGCCGAGAACGCGACGAACAAGCCAAACACCACCGACAGCAACTGCGTATCCATCTGCTTGCCGATCCACGGCCCGATCCATGAACCGATGAGGATGCCCGGCGCCAGCTTGCGCGCCACCGGCCACAGCACGGCGCCGTGCAGGTGATGCGCGCGCACCGACGACATCGAGGTGAACAGGATCGCGGACAGCGATGTGGCAATGGCCATGTGCACGATCAGGTGCGGCGCGAAATGCTTGGCGCTGAAGATCATCGTGATGAACGGCACCAGGATCATGCCGCCGCCAATGCCCAGCAGGCCGGCGGCAAACCCGCCGAACGTGCCCATCGCCAGCAGGGCCAGCATCAAACCCCAGTCCATCAGCCCTCCTGCCGGATCAGGCGCAGCACCGCATTCCATTCGCCGGCGGTCACCGGCGAAATCGACAGGCGGCTGCCTTTGCGCAGCAGGACCATGTCTTCCAGTTCGGGCACGCCGCGCATTTCGGTCAACGGCAGGTAACGGCCTTGTTCAACGGCGCGCACGTCCACCGAAATCCAGCGCGGCTGTTCGCGCGTGGCTTTCGCATCGAAGTATTTGCTGGACGGGTCGAATTGCGATGCGTCCGGATAGGGTGCGCTTGCGACTTGGGCGATGCCGGCCACGCCCGGGATGGCGCAACTGGAGTGGTAGAAAAGGACCCCGTCGCCTGGCTGCATCTGGTCGCGCATGAAGTTGCGCGCCTGGTAGTTGCGCACGCCGAACCACGCCGTGGTGTGATCTGGCGCGGCCAGCACATCGTCGAAACTGACTTCATCCGGTTCGGATTTCATCAACCAATAACGCATCCGTATTTTGCTCCGTCAAACGCGCGCAAACCGTGCGCGCATAAAAAAGCGGCTGCGCCGTGAGACGCAACCGCTCTTAGGAATTTGTGCCCCGCCTGTGCCGTTTTTGCCGGCATCCCGAACCTGAGGTTCAGGTGGTCGCAGTCAGATCAATTTCGGGTTCGTCGGACAAGCGACGCTCACGCCCATCGAACGTATTCCACAACCGTTGCACACGAATGGTTCAAGGAATATATGGCAATCTCGAACACCGCAGGGTAGTGCAAAGTTTACTCCGTTGCAGCGGCATGTCAAACGAATTTGGCCGTCAGAACAAATTTTCCTGGGGCGTGAGCGCGTTGTCCAACACGTGGTGCATCGCCTCCAATTTCTGCTTGACTTCCAGAATCGACATGTCCGACAGCGGGCCTTGCGGCGAGCGCACCGACAGGAATTCCGCGGCCACGCTGAGCGCGGCCATGACCGCGATCCGGTCGTTGCCCTTGACCTTGCCCGAGTCGCGCAACGCGCACATCTTGGCGTCGAGATAGTGCACCGCTTCACGCAGCGTGGTCTCCTCGCCTTCCTTGCAGGCCAGGCGGTAGGGCTGTCCCATGATGGTGACATCGAGCTGGATCATTCGGTGGCCTCGGCTTCGTCGGTCTCGTTGTCGTCTTCGGGCGCCGGCAGCTGCGCCAGCAGCGCCTCGACGCGGCGCTGTGCCTCGCTCAGGCGCTGCATGAAGGCGACGTTCTCGTCGCTGAGCAGTTTGTTGGATTCGCGCAGTTGCGCATTCTCGTGACGCAGGGACTGAGTCAACTCGGCGAGCCGGCTGATTTTGTCGGATAGGTCTTGGAATTCGGAAATCATTCGTAACTATAGGACTGGAAAAGAAATTCCGTCAATATTTTGCGGCGGGCTGGGGCGCGCAATGCAGGCGTGGGAACGAATAGTACACCAGGCGGGGCTGGGACGGCCGCAGGGGCGGTGAATTCGCCGGGGCAAGGAGGCTTTGCGGCCGAGGCGCCGGTCTATGGGTCCCCGCCTTCGCGGGGACGACGTGCTACTGCTAACTAGTCCAGGTACCGCTAATCTAGGCTCCGTCGTCCCCGCGAAGGCGGGGACCCATGCTGAGCAAGCAGAAACCGAGAGCGTCCGATAGAGCACCCGCATCCGGCGGGGCCGGAGGCTCAGGGCTCAGTCGCCCCATGCATCGGAGGCGGCAACGCCGTACGCAGCACAAAGAGCGCCCGCGCCCGCTCGGCCACGATCCTGCGCCCTTCCCGCAAGCGCGCGATCTCGGCGGCCGAGAGCGCGCGCGGCTGGGCGACGCGATCCAGCCTCAACTGCACCACGAAGGCCCCGATCCCCGGCTCGTCACGCACGCCAAGCCGCCTCGATCCGCGCGCGCACGTGGTCGCTGTCGCGGTGGGCGGCAACGAATCCGGCCTCGACGGCGGTGAAGCAGTCGAAGCGGTAGCCGAAGTTTTCTTCCCACCAGTTTTCGAGTGAACCATGTTTGTCCCGCAGTTCGCGCAGCAGTGCGGCCCCCGGCCGCAGCACCGCGCTCGACGCATTGCCGGTCAGTACTGTCGCCCCCAGCACCCGTCCGCCCTGGCGCATGATGTGACCGCGCAGGTTGGCCAGCGTTCCCCCTTGCCGGATGAAGTCGTCCACGAGCACATACGCCCTGCCCGGCTCGACCGTGCCGTCGAACACGGCCTGGCGCGCCAGGTGCACGAAGGCCGGATCGTCCACGTGCTCGACGATATTGGCCTGCACGATGTCAGTATCCACCTGCCAGCCCAGCAATTGCTGCAGCCCCTGCGCCAGCACATCCGGCAGCACGTTCAGGCCATCGCGCTTTTGCGCGTGCACGCCGGCCAGCATTGGCGCTTCGCTGCCGGCCAGCTGCGCCAGCCGGTCCACCACCTGGCCACAACAGGTGTCCGCGACCAGCAGCGCGGCCGCATCCACGTCGCCGGATCGTGCGGCGGCAAACCAGGGATGGGTGGTAACCTCCGATTTTTGTGCGTGGACCAGGACCGGTGGGAAGCCTTCTTCCCAGGGAAAACGCGCTGGTTTCGGGTGCATGGCTGCTCCTTGGCGAACCCACCCTTTTTCGCCTCCGGCGGCCGGTTCAGGTTTGATGCCGATCAAACAGGCAGAACAAACAAGCAACAGCAGTTCTTGAAATGCTGAATTATCGTCCCTATAATTAGCACTCGTTAGCGGTGAGTGCTAACAACACTTTCCGGATCGCAGCTGCTGTCTCAAAGCTGCGCCTTGCAAGTCAAACCATTGAATCTAAAGGAGTTTTGCATGAACCTTCGCCCTCTGCACGATCGCGTTATCGTGAAGCGTCTCGACCAGGAAACCAAAACTGCGTCCGGCCTGATCATCCCCGATGCAGCGGCAGAAAAACCGGACCAGGGCGAAATCCTCGCCGTGGGTAACGGCAAAGTGCAAGAAAACGGTCAGGTTCGTCCGCTGGAAGTGAAAGTCGGTGACCGCGTCCTGTTCGGCAAATACTCGGGCCAGACCGTCAAGGTCAAGGGCGAGGAACTGCTGGTGATGCGCGAAGAAGACATCATGGCCGTCCTGGTCGACTAATCCTTCCCAGTTCAAAAAACTTCCAAAATACGGAGAAATACAATGGCAGCTAAAGAAGTCGTGTTTGGCGATCTCGCCCGCACCAAGATGGTTGAAGGCGTCAACATCCTGGCCAACGCCGTCAAGGTCACCCTGGGCCCGAAAGGCCGCAACGTGGTGCTCGAGCGCTCGTTCGGCGCCCCCACCGTCACCAAGGACGGCGTGTCGGTCGCCAAGGAAATCGAGCTGAAAGACAAGCTGATGAACATGGGCGCGCAAATGGTCAAGGAAGTCGCTTCCAAGACCAGCGACAACGCCGGTGACGGTACCACCACCGCAACCGTGCTGGCCCAGGCCATCGTGCGCGAAGGCATGAAGTTCGTTGCCGCCGGCATGAACCCGATGGACCTCAAGCGCGGCATCGACAAGGCCGTCGCCGCCACCGTCGAAGAGCTGAAGAAGATCGCCAAGCCGTGCACCACCTCGAAGGAAATCGCGCAGGTCGGCACCATCTCGGCCAACTCGGACAGCTCGGTTGGCGAGCGCATCGCCGAGGCGATGGAAAAAGTCGGCAAGGAAGGCGTCATCACCGTTGAAGACGGCAAGTCGCTGAACGACGAGCTGGAAATCGTCGAGGGCATGCAGTTCGACCGCGGCTACCTGTCGCCGTACTTCATCAACAACCCGGACAAGCAAGTCGCCATCCACGAGAACCCGTTCATCCTGCTGTGCGACAAGAAGATCTCGAACATCCGCGACCTGCTGCCGGTGCTCGAGCAAGTGGCCAAGTCGGGCCGTCCGCTGGTGATCGTCGCTGAAGACATCGAAGGCGAAGCGCTGGCTACCCTGGTGGTCAACAACATCCGCGGCATCCTGAAGACCGTGGCAGTCAAGGCGCCGGGCTTCGGCGACCGCCGCAAGGCCATGCTGGAAGACATCGCCATCCTGACCGGCGGCCAGGTGATTTCGGAAGAAGTCGGCCTGACCCTGGAAAAGGTCGCGCTGCAGGACCTGGGCCAGGCCAAGCGCATCGAAGTGGGCAAGGAAAACACCATCATCATCGACGGCGCCGGCGCCGCTGAAGCGATCGAGGCACGCGTCAAGCAGATCCGCGTGCAGATCGAAGAAGCGACCTCGGACTACGACCGCGAGAAACTGCAAGAGCGCGTGGCCAAGCTGGCCGGCGGCGTGGCAGTGATCAAGGTTGGTGCTGCCACCGAAGTCGAGATGAAAGAGAAGAAAGCCCGCGTGGAAGACGCACTGCACGCCACCCGCGCTGCCGTGGAAGAAGGCATCGTGCCGGGCGGCGGCGTGGCCCTGCTGCGCGCTCGCGCCAACCTGCAGGTCAAAGGCGACAACCACGACCAGGACGCCGGCATCAAGATCGTGCTGCGCGCCATGGAAGAGCCGCTGCGCATGATCGTCCAGAACGCCGGCGACGAGCCGTCGGTCGTGGTGTCGGCTGTGCTGGCTGGCAAGGGCAACTACGGCTACAACGCCGCCAACGGCACCTACGGCGACATGGTCGAGATGGGCGTGCTGGACCCGGCCAAGGTCACCCGCTCGGCACTGCAGAACGCAGCGTCGATCGCCGGCCTGATGCTGACCACCGATTGCATGGTCTCGGAGATCGCCGAAGAGAAACCGGCCGGCGGCATGGGCGGCATGGGTGGCATGGGCGGCATGGGCATGGACGGCATGATGTAATTTGCCAGGTCCGTCGCGCGCCGGTTGCGGCCGGCGTCGCCTCGCCTCACGAAAAAGCCTGCAAGGTTCGCGCCTTGCGGGCTTTTTTATTTTGCGTAGGGTGGGCACAAGTGCCCACGCGGTAATACGCGGCATTCGCCTGCCCCGGGAGGCTCAGCACGCACGTGCCGCCAGTCGCAGGCGGATCTTTTCGATCGCGCGCGAGGGCGCCAAGCCTTTGGGACAAACCTCGGTGCAGTTCATGATGGTCCGGCACCGGAACAGCCGGTAGACATCGTTCAGGTCATCCAGCCGCTCGTCCGTCGCCCGGTCGCGGCTGTCGGCAATGAAACGATACGCCTGCAACAGCCCGGCGGGACCGACGAACTTGTCGGGATTCCACCAGAACGATGGGCACTGGCTGGAGCAGCATGCGCACAGGATGCATTCGTACAGCCCGTCGAGCGCGTCCCTTTGCTGCGGCGACTGCAGCCTTTCCCTTTCCGGCGGCGGATCAGGATTGATCAGGTAGGGCTTGACCGAATGGTACTGCGCGAAAAACTGGGTCATGTCCACGACCAGGTCGCGAATCACGGGAAAACTGGGCAAGGGCCGCAACACGACAGGCTCCTTCAGCGTCCTGATTGGGGTGATGCACGCCAGCCCGTTGCGGCCGTTGATGTTGATGGCGTCGGACCCGCACACGCCTTCACGGCAGGAACGGCGAATGGTCAGCGTATCGTCCTGCATTTTGATCCGAAGTATTGCATCGAGCAGCATGTGGTCGCTCGGCGCGAGCGTGATCTCCACGTCTTGCATGTGCGGCTGTCGGTCACGCTCCGGGTCGTAGCGGTAGATGGAAAACTTCATCGGGCCTCCCAAGCCGGGCCGGCGTGCAGCAGCACCTGCCCGGCCCACAGCGCCAGTCCGGCCAGCACCAGGGCCAGCGCTGCCAGCAACGCCAGCCGCAGCGGCAGCACGCGCACGTAGTCGATCAGCACGTCGCGCAGGCCAACCCAGGCGTGCAGGAACATGGACAGGAAAAACAATGCCGCAGCGAACCGGACCATCGGCAAGCTGACCCAGGCATGCCATTCGTCATAGGAGCCTGGCCGGTCGAGCACCATGTGAAGCAAGACAAAAACGAGAAAGAACAGCATCCAGACTGCGGTGAAGCGCTGCACCAGCCACGCCGGCAGTCCGGAGAAAACCTTTTTCAAAGCAAAGCTCCCGCGGCCAGCAGCAAGATGACCAGGCCCGCACAGTTGACCGCCCAGGCACTCGTCCGTGCAGCCGGCAATGGCGAGCCGATGTCCACGTCGCTGAGCAGATGACGTATTCCTGCGAGGACATGGTGCGCGAGGGCCCAGATCGAGGCCGCAACCAAGGCTTTCACCGGCAAGCGGCCGAGGATGCCAGCGGCGAGCGCATAGCCGCGAGGGCTTTGCAGGGACAGCTGAAGCACGTAAATGTAGAACGGCACGCACAGTGCGAGGATGATGCCGGACACCCGGTGGCCAATGGACGTGAGCGCGCCAACGGGCATCTGGATCTGCATCAGGTTGAAGAACCTGGGCCGCCGCTGTTCGTGTTCCATCACGGATTCCCTGGCGCGATTTGTTCGCGCATCGCATCACACACTAATGGCATGCCATGGGCGACCGATTGAGTCGCATCAAACGCGCGGGGCGCGCACCGCTGGCCGCAAGAACGCCCGGCCGGCCGGCTTGGTGGCAGAATGAATGCATCGGGCCGCAGCCAACGCCGGCAGGGCCGCGAACCAGGAGCGCGACTTGAGCCAACGAATCCGGGCCGACCATATCAAGCTGAAACGTGCCTACGAGCCGGCCAGCCCGGCCGACGGCACGCGCATCCTCGTCGATCGCCTGTGGCCACGCGGCGTCGCCAGGACCGATGCCGCGCTCGACCTGTGGGAAAAGGACCTCGCCCCCAGTACCGAACTGCGCCAATGGTTCAACCATGATCCGGCGCGCTGGGAAGAATTCCAGATGCGCTATGCCGACGAGCTGCACCAGCATGCGGACGCGCTCGAGCGCCTGCGTGCGCTGGCGCGCAAGGGAACCGTCACGCTGGTCTACGGCGCGCGGGACGAGCTTCACAATGATGCTGTTGCCCTGCGCACACTGCTGCTCGCCAGCAGTACGCACCCTGACAAGGCCTGATCCACCGCGGCGGCAGCAATGGACAGCCGGCGCGATCCCCTGCAGGCCCGCCTCACAAATGCTCCCGACCGCTTGCGGCTTGACGAGTGGCTGCCGCCACAACATGGCATCGCGCCGCGCATCCGCTTCGGGAAACACTGGATCAACACCTTGTGGGCAGTGCCGCTGCTTGCCGTGCTGCTGGCCGCCGCCATCGTGGCCGCCCGGTATGTGCGCACGCTCCCGTCCGTGGCCGCCTTCATGGCAACCTATCCTGGCCTTGCGCCCTGGCCGAGCGCCGTGCACTCGGGGTTTCCGTGGTGGCTGCGCTTGCAGCATTTCCTCAACCTGCTGTTCATGGTCTTCATCATCCGGTCCGGCATCCAGATTCTCGCCGACCACCCGCGGCTGTACTGGTCGCGCGGGTCGATTCCTGGCCGCGAATGGTTCCGGTTCCAGCGCGACGTGCCGCAAGACCGCGTGTGGACATCCAAGGACGACTCCGTGACCATCCCTGCCTGGCTTGGCATTCCTGGCGTACGCCACTCGGTTGGCCTGGCGCGCTGGTGGCACCTGTCGTTCGACCTGCTGTGGCTGGCCAACGGCCTTGTGTCCTGGGTGCTTCTGTTTTCGACGGACCAATGGCACAGGCTCGTGCCGACGAGCTGGTCGGTGTTCCCCAACGCACTCTCGACCGCACTGCAGTACCTGTCGCTGCAGTTTCCGGTGGAACAAGCCTGGACCCGCTACAACGCCCTGCAACAGCTGACCTACTTCATCACGGTGTTCATTGCCGCGCCATTGGCCGCAATCACGGGCCTGATGCAAAGTCCGGCCATCGCGAACCGGTTCGGCGGCCTGTCGCGGCGATTGAGCCGCCAGGCTGCCAGAAGCGTGCATTTCCTCGTGATGTGCTGGTTCGTGCTGTTCATCTTCATCCACGTCACGCTGGTGTTCACCACGGGCATGCGCCGCAACCTGAATTTCATGTTCGCCGGCGTCAACGACGAGTCCTGGCGCGGGGTTGCGCTGTTTGCGGTGGCAATGGCGTTCGTCGCCCTTGCCTGGGTGTGTGCATCGCCCCTGACGATCAGGCACGCGCGCCTGGTCCAACGCGCCGGCCGGCGCCTGATCGGCAGGATCAAGGGCCTGGCCGAGCGCTGGGAGCCGCGTGTGCAATACGCCGACACCGACATTTCATCGTACTTCTGGCTGAACGGCACCCTGCCCCGCTCCGCGGCCTATGAGGCACTGCGGCGCGAGGACTTTGCCGCTTATCGCCTGCGTATCGGCGGGCTGGTCGCCCGGCCCTGCACCCTGTCGTTCGCGCAGATCAAGGCGATGGACAAGCAGGTGCAGGTCTGCGAGCACTTTTGCATCCAGGGCTGGTCGGGTGTGGCCAAATGGGGTGGCCTGCCGATGCGCCGGCTGCTTGAACTGGTCGGGCCGCTGCCGGGCGCGCGTTACGTGGTCTTTTATTCGTTTGCGGACGGCGCCGCGGGCGGACGGTATTACGACGTGCACTCGATCGAGAATATGCGCCACGCATTATCCCTGCTGGCCTACGAAATGAACGATGCGCCGCTGACCTTCATGCACGGTGCGCCGCTTCGACTCAGGTGCGAGAACGAGCTTGGATTCAAGATGGTCAAATGGATCGAGGCAATCGAGCTGGTCGAC
The DNA here is from genome assembly GCF_024756255.1 of Massilia agilis. GTDB lineage: Bacteria > Pseudomonadota > Gammaproteobacteria > Burkholderiales > Burkholderiaceae_D > Telluria > Telluria agilis. The sequence goes on from NZ_JANUHB010000001.1 coordinate 1,428,192, forward strand.
GATTTCAGCCATCTTGGCGCCGGACAGGGCGGCTATAACGAAGACCATGAGTTCTACGGCTACCGCATGCCGATTTGAAGGCCGACCTGCATCCCTGTCCAGTTCGCCGTTGCCGTGGGTGGGCACTTGGTTTAGTATGGCCGCAGCCAAAACACGGAACCCTCCCCATGCGCGCCTTACCCAGGCTGTTTGCCCTCTCCGCTGCTGCCGTGCTGACCTGCACGCTTGCCTCCTGCAAACGCGAGCAGCCCGCACCGGCCAAACCCGCCGTGCCCGCGCCAGCCGCCGTCGCCAAGGCGCCCACCAAGGAGCAGGCCATGGTCTCGCTGATGGAGGTGCCGGAGCTCAAGTCCTGGTCCGAGCAACTCGAAAAGAACTCGCGCGGCAAGGTGCATGGCGCGATCATCGAGGACGATCCGCAGCCACGCATCATCAACGGCAAGCCTTACTGGCAGCTGAGCTTTGTCGAAAACCGGCCCGATATGGTGCACCGGCGCGCCAGCTTCCTCGTCGCACAATCCGGCGGTGAAGTGCTGGTCGAAGATCCTCTTTCCGACAGGCTGTTGACGCTGACCGAATGGCGGCGCACGGTGCGCAAGGTGCTCGCCAACACGTCCGAATGAGGCACCCGGCGCACGATTGAGCGGTCACAAAGGCGTCGCGGCAGAGCACCGTATCGTTGCAGGCAGCCGCTGGCCGCTTCCCGCCACCGTTTTCCGTTTGCCGGTGGCGGCCACTCCTCCCTCCGGCCGGCGGCGCCTGCCCGTCGTCCCGGCGCAAGCCGGGACCCATGCCGGGCTCGCGGGGCCGGCGGCTTGAATGCTTAGCCGCCCTTCTCAGCCGTCCAGGTGCGAAATCAGCATGCGCCGCTCCATCACGGCCTGGTCGTTGGACTGCTGCGCATCGAGCGAAATGCCCACGGACATAATGTCGATCAGCAGCAGCTGCAGAATGCGCGAAATCATCGACAGAAAGGTGTTGCTGTCCTCGGCATGCTCCACCGCCAGGCACACGCTCGCCTTGCGCGCCAGCGGCGACTGGCTGCTGCCAATCGCGATCACGTCCGCGCCGGCATGCCGTGCCGCGTCCACCGCCGCCAGCAGCTCGGGCGCGGTGCCCGAATTGGAGATCGCGATCACCACGTCCCCTGGTTGCAGCAACTCGGCCGCGAGCGTGAGCAGGTGCGCGTCGCCGTACACCGTGGTCGGAATGCGAAAGCGGAAGAACTTGTGCTGGCCGTCGAGCGCGACCACGCGCGAATTGCCCATCGCGTAAAACTCGACGCGCCGCGCACGGCTCACCAGTTCGATCGCGCGGTCCACCGAGCGCACGTCCAGCTGGTCGCGGAACTTCAGGATCGCGGAAACCGTATTGTCGATCACCTTGGCCGACAGGTCGTGCGTGCTGTCCGAGCCACGCACCTGGCAGTGGCGAACGGGAATGGCGCCGGTCAGGCTGCTGGCGAACTTGAGCTTGAAGTCGGCAAGGCCCAAAAAACCAAGCGAGCGGCAAAAGCGGATCACGGTCGGCTGGCTCACTTCGGCAAGCCGTGCAATGTCGGCGATCGGCTCGTTCAGGACCAGGCGCGGCTGCTCCAGCACCAGCGCCGCCACGCGCTGCTCGGCCGGGGTGAGGCCCGGGCGCATGTGCCGGATGCGCTCCATCAGCGAATTGGCGCCGGCGCGCCCGCGCAGGTGCTCGGCCAGGATCGCGGCCACGCCATGAAACGCCGGGTAAGGCGTGGTGATCACGTAGGTCGGGATGTCAGACAGGTAGCTCGAAAACCGGCCCTTGGCCTCGAAGCGCGCGCGAAATGGCGAGGTCGCGAACCATGCGCCCATGCGCGGCACGATGCCACCGCCGATGAAGACGCCGCCGAATGCGCCCAGCGTCACCGCCAGGTTTGCCGCCGCGCCGCCCAGCATCGCGCAGAAGCATTCGAGCACTTCCAGGCACAACGCATCGCGCTGCTCGAGCGCGCCGGCCAGGATGTCGGCCGCGCTGCGCGCCGGCGCTGCCACGCCATTGCGCTGCGCCAGTGCGCGGTGGATCAGTTCCAGGCCGGGGCCGGAGAGCAGCCGCTCGTTCGACACGTGCGGCCACTCGCGCCAGGCGTACTGCAGGATCGCGAATTCGCGCTCGTCGGCCGGGGCAAAGTTGACGTGGCCGCCCTCGCTGCCCAGGGTGACGAAGCCGTCCTCGGTCGGGATCACGCCCGACACGCCCAGGCCCGTGCCCGGACCGAGCACGCCGATCACGGCCTTGGGCACTGGCGTGCCGCCGCCCACCTGCATCAGGTCCGCGCCGGACAGGCCGGGAATGGCCATCGCCAGCGCGGTGAAGTCGTTCACCACCAGCAGCGTGGATAGCCCGAGCTCGCGCCGCACGTCGTCGGTCGAGAACTCCCACGCGCGGTTGGTCATGCGCACCTTGTCGCCGCTGACCGGATTGGCCACGGCCAGCGCGGCATGCTGCAGCTGCAGGCCGGCGTGGCCGGCAAGGTAGAAGCGCAGCAGCGGCACGATACCGGCATAGTCGTCGCACTTGAGCACGGCGACATGGCTGAACACGCCTGGCGCCATCTGCAAGGCCAGGCGCGCGTGGGTGGCGCCGATGTCGGCGACGAGCCGCGGCCCTTCGGCAAACGCCGGCTGCGCCGCGGCGCCGGCGTCGACAGTCGTCATCAGCGTGCCTTGCCGAACCATGCGCCGTAGGGCGGCAGGGTCACGCGTCCGCCGCTGGCCGCGCCCGGCAGTCCGTGGCCCGGCAGGTCGCCGGCGCCGGCCGATTCAGGCCAGTCGAAGCTGACTTCCTTGTCACCCAGGTTGAACGCGGCCAGCACCGACGGCTCGCCATCGAGCATGCGGCGCAGCGCCAGCACGGGTTCGGGGGCATCGAAGAAGGCGATGTCGCCACGCGTAAGCTGCGGCTGCTGGCGGCGCCATGCGATGAAGCGGCGCGCGAAATTGAGGGCAGAGTTACCGTCCTGCTCCTGCACCGAGACCGCGCGCGCAAGGTGCGGCTGCGCGACCGGCAGCCACGGCGTGCCGGTCGTGAAGCCGGCGTTCGGCGCATCGCTCGTCCACGGCATCGGCGTGCGGCAGCCGTCGCGGCCCTTGAACTCGGGCCAGAAGGTGATGCCGTACGGGTCCTGCAGCTGTTCGTAGGGCACGTCCGCTTCCTCCAGCGCCAGCTCGTCGCCCTGGTACAGGCAAGGCGTCCCCTTGAGCGAGAGCTGCATCGCCAGCACCAGCTTGGCCAGCGCAGGCGTCGGCTGGTCGCCGCCCCAGCGGGTCATCACACGGATGCTGTCGTGGTTACCGACCGACCACGAGGCCCAGCCGCCCTTCACGCGCGCTTCGAAGTCTTCGACCTGCTTGCGGATGTAGGCAGCCGAGCACTGCGGCGTGAGCAGGTTGAAGCTGTAGGCCATGTGCAGCTTGTCGTCGCCCGAGGTGTAGTCCGCCATCACGGCAAGCGAATCGTCGGCGCCCACTTCACCGATCGACACCGCGCCGAACTCGTCGAGCAGCACGCGGATCTTGCGCAGGAATTCGATGTTCTCGGGCTGGGTCTTGTCGTACAGGTGGCTCTGCATGCCGTACGGGTTCACGTCGGTGACGGTGGCAGTGTCGCGCTTGGTGGCCGGCGGATTGCTGCGCAGCTGGCGGTCGTGGAAGTGGAAGTTGCAAGCGTCCATGCGCACGCCGTCCACACCGCGCGCTAGCCAGAAGCGCATGCTGTCGAGCTGCGCCTGCTGCACCTGCCGGTTGTGGAAGTTCAGGTCCGGCTGGCTGGTGAGGAAGTTGTGCAGGTAGTACTGGCGGCGCCGGCTGTCCCACTGCCACGACGAGCCGCCGAACACGGACAGCCAGTTGTTGGGAGGGTTCCCGTCCGGGAGCGGGTCGGCCCACACGTACCAGTCGGCCTTGGGGTTGTCGCGGCTCTTGCGGCTTTCGACGAACCACGGGTGCGCTTCGGCCGTGTGCGACAGCACTTGGTCGATCATGATCTTCAGGCCCAGGCTGTGCGCTTTGGCGACCACCTTGTCGAAGTCGTCCAGGGTGCCGAACAGCGGGTCCACGTCGCAGTAGTCCGAGATGTCGTAGCCGAAGTCCTTCATCGGCGACTTGAAGAACGGGGACAGCCAGACGATGTCCACACCCAGGCTGGCGATGTAGTCGAGCTTGTTGGTGATGCCGGGCAGGTCGCCGACGCCGTCCCCATTGGTATCGAGATAGCTGCGCGGATAGACCTGGTAGATGATGGCCTCGCGCCACCACGGGGAAGTGTTCTGCATTGGCTTGTCCGGTTGATACTGAATTGTAGATAATATACAGCAGAGGATTCCTTTTTACAAATCCGGCCGGCAACGCAGATCATACGAATTACTGCCTTAATTTCAAACACTTGCAGCCATTTGACCTTGCAATTGGCGAAAATTTCAGTAGTCAAACTACAGTAATCCACCACCACATGCGCACTTACCGCCCAGCTGCCCTGCTCGCCCTTGTCGCCGCGGCCTGCACCGCCCGCGCCGAGATTCCCATCGACGCTTGCGACAGCCCTTCGTTCCAGATCGTCCAGCACGCGTCCTCGCAAAAGCTCGACGCGCGCGCTGTGTGGCTTGACCGGCGGCTGGCCAAATGGCCCGGGGCGGATCCGGCCGCAAGCTTCAAGCTGTACTACTCGCCCACTGCGGCAATCGTGGCGACGGTGGGGTCCAGAGTGTTTGGCGCGGCGGGGGCGCTGACGCTGGATGTGTTCACGGGAGCAGTCCCGCCAGCGCTGGCCACGCGCTTCAAATACGTGCAGCCTGGCCCCGTGCTCGCGGTGCGTGAGCCGGACCTGGCGCGCCTGCCCGAACTGCACCGGGGCCAGATGGTGCTGGTCCAGGAGGCCCCGGACGGGACGGTACGCGCGGCCACCTACCTGCAGGCCGCGGGCGCGCTGGATGACCTGTATGCGGCGGCGGGCATGCTCGATAACCTGGGCGTCGCGCCCGGCCGCAAGCAGGCCCGTTTTTCGTTATGGGCGCCGACGGCGCAGCAGGCCGCGGTCTGCCTCTACGACACGGGCAGCTCGCGCGCCCGCGGCGTCTTCCAGATGGCGTTCGACGGCCGCACCGGCGCATGGAACGCGGCGCTGCCCGGGGACCAGCACGGCAAATACTACAAGTACGCGCTGGACGTGGCCGTCAACGGCGCAGGGGTCGTGCGCAACCTCGTCACCGATCCGTACTCGGTCAGCCTGACGACCGATTCAAAGCGCAGCTACGTCGCGGACCTCGCCGCGCCATCGCTCAAGCCGAAAGACTGGGACAAGACGCCGGCGCCAGGCACCGTCAAGGCGCAAACGGACATGGTCGTCTATGAACTGCATGTGCGCGACTTCTCGATCAACGACGCGAGCGTGAGCCCGGCGCACCGCGGCAAGTACGCCGCATTCACCGAGACGGAATCGAACGGCATGCGCCACCTCGCCGCGCTGGCGAAAGCCGGGCTGACCGACATCCACCTGCTGCCGGTGTACGACATCGGCAGCGTGCCCGAACAAGGCTGCGCGGTTCCCGCTCCGGCGGGCGCGCCGGACGGCAGCGCACAGCAGGCGCTGGTGAAAAAGACGGCGGAGACCGATTGCTTCAACTGGGGTTACGACCCCTACCACTACAACGCGCCGGAAGGCAGCTACGCGACCGATCCGGCCGACGGCGCGCGCCGCATCATCGAGTTGCGCGAGATGGTGCAAAGCCTGCACCGCGCCGGCCTGCGCGTGGGCATGGACGTGGTGTTCAACCACAGCTTCATCGCAGGCCAGAACGAGAAATCCGTCCTCGACCGCATCGTGCCCGGCTACTACCATCGCCTCGACGCCAACGGAGAGGTCGAACGCTCGACCTGCTGCGACAACACCGCCACCGAGAACCTCATGATGGGCAAGCTGATGATCGACTCGGTGGCGCTGTGGGCCACGCAGTACAAGATCGATTCGTTCCGCTTCGACCTGATGGGCCACCAGCCGCGCTCGGTGATGGAGCAGTTGCAGGAGCGCGTCGACAAGGCTGCGCGGCGCAAGGTGCAGCTGATCGGCGAAGGCTGGAATTTCGGCGAAGTGGCCGACGGCGCGCGCTTCGTGCAGGCCTCGCAGCTGTCATTGAACGGCACCGGCATCGGCACCTTCAACGACCGCGAGCGCGACGCAGTGCGCGGCGGCTCGGCGGGCGACTCGGGAATCGACATGATCAAGCGCCAGGGCTACATCAACGGCTTGATCTACGACCCGAACACCAGCGGGGCCGAGCGGCCACCGGCGGAGCTGATGCGCACGGCCGACCTGGTGCGCGCGGGCCTTGCCGGATCCATCCGCAGCTACCCGCTGGTCACGCTCGACGACCGCAGCGTGCCTTTGGCAGCGATCGACTACAACGGCCAGCCTGCGGGCTACGCCAGCGAACCCGGTGAAACCGTGAACTACGTCGAGAACCATGACAACCAGACGCTCTTCGACATCAACGTGCTCAAGCTGCCCGTGGCAACCAGCAGCGCGGACCGCGCGCGCGTGCAGGTGCTGGGAATGGCAATCGATGCGTTCAGCCAGGGCGTGGCTTACTTCCACGCCGGGATCGACATCCTGCGCTCGAAGTCACTCGACCGGAACAGCTTCAATTCGGGCGACTGGTTCAACCGCATCGACTGGAGCTACCGGGACAACTACTTCGGCGCCGGCCTGCCGCCGGCAGACGACAACGGCAAGGACTGGCCATTGCTCAAGCCGCTGCTGGCCAATGCGGCGATCAAGCCGACGCCTGACGACATCGCGTTCACGCGTGACGCCTTCCGCGACCTGCTGCGCATTCGCGCCAGCTCGACGCTGCTGCGGATGCGCAGCGCGCAGGACATCAAACAGCGGCTGCGCTTCTTCAACACGGGATCGCGGCAGGAGCCGACGGTGATCGGCGCGCACATCGACGGCAAGGGCTATCCTGGCGCGGGTTTCGAGGGAATCAGCTACTTCGTCAACGTGGACAAGGTGGCGCACGTGATCGTGGACCCGCAGGCGCAGGGCAAGCGCATGCGGCTGCATCCGGTGCACAGCGCGCCGGGCGCGGCGGACAAGCGGGCGGGCAGCGCGGGGTATGACAGCTTTACGGGGACGTTCAGCATTCCGCCAAGGACGGCGGTGGTGTTTGTCGAGGCCGAAACCACGGCCGTCGCGTCGCGCCCGAAAAAGAAAACCCACCACTAACGTCGTCCCGGCGAAAGCCGGGACCCATGCTGAACCTGCCCAGCGACAGCGCAAGCATCTGAGGCGAACGCCGCGTGCTCCTGAACCTCAGCATGGGTCCCGGCCTGCGCCGGGACGACGTGCTTGAGTTGGCGTACTGGTGGACTGTCGCGCCCCGCTCAAATATCCAAGTGCGAGATGAGCATCCGCCGCCGGTCGGAATCCGGCTCCACCGCCGCCTCGCCATGGGCGCCGAGCGACAGGCCGACCGCCATGATATCGATGAGCAGCAGTTGCAGGATCCGCGAGATCATCGACAGGAAGGTCGTGCTGTCCTCGCTGTGATCGACCGCCAGGCAAACCGTCGCCTTCTTGGCCAGCGCCGACTTGCTGCTGGTGATGGCAATGACATCCGCCCCCGCCGCGCGTGCCTTGTCCACGGCCGCCAGCAGCTCCGGCAGCTGGCCCGAGGTCGAGATCGCGATCACCACGTCGCCCGGGCCGAGCAGCTCGGCCGCCAGCGTGAACAGGTGCGAGTCGCCATACGACGAGGTCGGGATCCGGAAGCGGAAGAACTTGTGCTGCCCGTCCAGCGCAACCACGCGCGCGTTCCCCATCGCGTAGAACTCGACCCGCCTGGCCTTGCGCAGGATGTCGATGGCACGGTCGATCGAGTTGACGTCCATCTGGTCGCGGAACTTGAGGATGGCCGAGACCGTGTTGTCGATCACCTTGGCCGACAGGTCGTGCGTGCTGTCGCTCATGCGCACCTGGCTGTGGCGCACCGGGATGGTGCCCGTCAGGCTGCCCGCGAACTTGAGCTTGAAGTCGGCCAGGCCCGAGAAACCGAGCGAACGGCAGAAGCGGATCACGGTCGGCTGGCTCACGTCGGCCAGGCGCGCGATTTCTGCAATCGGCTCGGACAGCACCTTGCGCGGGTGTTCCAGCACCAGCGTGGCGACGCGCTGCTCGGCTGGCGAGAGCTCGTGCTGCAGGTGCTGCACGCGCTCCATGAGGGTGTTGGCGCCGCTGCGCCCGCGCAGGTGCTCGGACAGGATGGTGGCCACCCCGAACAGCGCAGGGTTGGGCGTCATGATCACGTAGGTCGGGATCTGGGCGATGTAATCGGTGAAGCGACCCTTGGCTTCGAAGCGGGCGCGGAACGGCGACGCGGCGAACCACTCGGCAATGCGCGGCACGATGCCGCCGCCGATGAAGATGCCGCCAAACGCGCCCAGCGTGACCGCCAGGTTGGCAGCGGCCCCGCCCAGCATGCCGGCAAAGCATTCGAGCACTTCCAGGCACAGCTTGTCGTTCTGCTCCAGCGCGGCGCTCACGATCTCGGCCGCGGTGCGCGGCGGCGCCTGCACGCCATTGCGCTGTGCGAGCGCGCGGTGGATCAGTTCCAGGCCGGGCCCGGAGATCAGGCGCTCGTTCGATACGTGCGGCCACTCGCGCCAGGCGTACTGCAGGATTGCGAATTCACGCTCATCGGCCGGGGCAAAGTTGACGTGGCCACCCTCGCTGCCGAGCGTGACGAAGCCATCGACGGTCGGGATCACGCCCGAGACGCCCAGGCCCGTTCCCGGCCCCAGCACGCCGGCCACCGCATGCTGCTGCGCCTGGCCGCCGCCGATTTGCATCAGGTCCTGGGGCTTCAGGCCCGGCAGCGCCATTGCCAGCGCGGTGAAATCGTTGACGATCAGGAGCGTCTGCAGGCCCAGCTCGCGCCGCACCGCTTCGGTCGAGAACTGCCAATCGCGGTTGGTCATGCGGATCATGTCGCCGCTTATCGGGTTGGCCAGCGCAAACGCGGCGTGCGCGATCCGCGTGCCGGGATGGTGCGCGAGGTAGGCGTGCAACAGCGCGACAATGCCGCTGTAGTCGTCGCAGCGCAGCACTTCGACCGCGCGCAGCAGGCCCGGCGCGGTCTCGAGCGCAAAGCGCGCATGCGTGGCGCCGATGTCGGCCACCAGGCGCGGACCGTCCGGGTATGCGCTGCGGGTTGTTTTTTGTTCGTTGTCGTGTTCGGTGCTCATTGCGTCCCTGTGGGTCGGGACGCTCGTCCCGGAACGCGCGTAGGATACCACTGAACGACAGGCCCCAGAACAGGGCTCGCCGCACGCCGCTTCAGTCCTGGGCGACCAGCGCCAGCGGGCCGGCAGAAGCAAACTGCACCTTGCCGCCCGCGACCACGGCCGTCTGGCCCGTGTACCAGTCGCGCACGGTCTGCCCGTCCATGAACACGCCGGACACCGCGATCGGCACCGGGTGGTCGCGCGGCAGGTCGAGCGCCACCACCACGCGGTCGACGACGCCGCCGCTGTCGTAGGTGCGCTTGAAGGTGTACGGGCTGGCCTGGATCATCTGGTGCACGCCCGCCCCGACTGCCATGTGCGCGTGGCGAAAGCGACCCAGCCGCGCCCAGTGGTCGCGCACGTCGCCGACGCGGTAGCCGCCACGCTGGGCATTGGCGGCCAACTCGTCCCAGTTCATGAACGAGCGCAGGTTGGCGTCGCCTTCAGCCCCGTCGACCTTGAGCAGCCGCGCCGTCTCGTCGCCGTAATAGATCTGGGCAGCGCCGGGCGCCAGCAGCAGCTTGTTGGCGGTCTCGAACGGGCGCTCGCGCAACGCGTCGAACGGGGTGGCATCGTCGTGCGAGCTGACGTAGTTGAGCACCGAACGCCCCTTGAGCGGGCCGTTCAGCGCGGCCGAATAGCTGGAAAACAGCTGCTCGTAGCTTTGGCGCGCGTCCGACTTCATGCTGAAGTTGATCATGCTGTCAAAGCCGTTGTCGTAGTAATCGACGGTTTCTCCGCCCTCGCTGAACAGGCGGCCGCTGGCGATCGAATAGTTGTACACCTCGGCCGTCATGAAGAACGGCAGGTCGCCGACGCGCTTGGACGGATTGGCGCGCTTCCACTCTTCGTAGGCCAGGCTGGCCTGCTTCTTCAGGTCCTTCCAGATACCGGGCTCGGTGTGCTTGACGGTGTCGGCCCGAAAGCCATCGAAGCCATACTTGCGCACCCAGTCCGCGTGCCACTTGACCAGATAGTAGCGCGGTGCGCGCGGGTAGCCGGTGCGCTTGAAGAACTGGTCGAGCTCGCGCACTTCGCGCTCGAAGCGGCCCTCCTTCTTCCACTTGGCCACCAGCGCCGGCGGCAGCGGCACGCTGGCGTTGCTGTCGGTGCGGATGTCCGGCAGGTTGGCCACCAGCGTGCAGTCGCGCATGGTCTTCACGTCCTTGTAGGTGCACTTGGGCGTGGTGCGCACCCAGCCTGCCGGCCACACCGGGTCCTGATCGGTAACGGGGCCGGTGTGGTTCATCACGACGTCGAGCAGCACGCGGATGCCCTTCGCATGCGCCGCATCGACCAGTTTGCGCACGTCGTCCCCGGTGCCGAGGTTGGCGTCGACGGCGGTGAAGTCACGCGCCCAGTAGCCGTGAAAGCCGTAGCTCTTGCCCGTGCCCTCGTCGGTGCCGGCGTGGATCTGCTCGACCGGCGGCGTGATCCAGATCGCGTCCACGCCCAGGTCGTTGAAGTAGCCCTCGTTGATTTTCGCCGTGATCCCGGCCAGGTCGCCACCCATGTAGCCGCGCAGCGTGGCCGCGTCATCGCGCCGTCCGTACGCGTGGTCGTTGGACGGGTCGCCGTTGTTGAAACGGTCCGTCATCACCAGGTACACGGTCGCGTTCTCCCACGCGAAGGGCCTGGCCGGGGCGGCGGATGCATAGCCACAGGCCAAAGCAAGCGAAACGGCGAGAGCGGTTGATTTCATTCAGGGTCCCTTGTTGTTGTGGTTGGTCGAATCATGTGATGACGCTGGGCCGCTCGCGGCCGGTGCGCTTGCGCAGCCCGGAGATCTGTTCGGCGATCGCCGCCAGTGGGGCCAGTGCTTCCTGCGTATCGAGATCGTGGCGCGCCGTGTCGGCCTCGTAGCGCTCGAGGTACAGCCGCACGGTCGCCCCTTCGGTACCGGTGCCCGACAGGCGCAGCACGATGCGCGAGCCGTCGGTCATCACGATGCGGATCCCCTGGTGCATGGCGACCGACTTGTCCACCGGGTCGGTGTAGGCGAAATCGTCGGCCAGCGCGATGCGGTGCCCGCCGTAAGTGTGTCCGGCCAGGAGCGGGAGCTTGTGGCGCAGGTCCGCCATCACGTCTTCCGCGGCAGCCGGGTCCACGGCTTCGTAATCATGGCGCGAGTAGTAGTTGCGCCCGAAACGCTGCCAGTGTTCGCGCACGAGCTGCGGCACGCTCTTGCCGGTTGCGGCCAGGATGTTCAGCCAGAACAGCACCGCCCACACGCCATCCTTTTCGCGGATGTGGCTCGATCCGGTGCCATAGCTCTCCTCGCCGCACAGCGTGGCAAGGCCCGCGTCCATCAGGTTGCCGAAGTACTTCCAGCCGGTGGGCGTTTCGAAGCAGCTCACGCCCAGCGCCTCAGCCACGCGGTCGGCGGCGGTCGAGGTGGGCATGGAACGGGCGATGCCACGGATGCCCTCGCGGTAGCCCGGCGCCACCGTCGCATTGGCGGCGATGATGGCCAGGCTGTCCGACGGCGTGACCACGAAGTTGCGGCCGACGATCATGTTGCGGTCCCCGTCGCCGTCGGATGCGGCGCCAAAATCGGGCGCGCTTGCCCCCGCCATCAGTGCGATCAGCTCGGCCGCGTTGACCGGGTTCGGGTCGGGGTGGTGGCCACCGAAGTCTTCCAGCGGTTCGGCATTGATCACGGTGCCGGCAGGTGCGCCCAGCATGCCCTCGATGATCGCCTTTGCGTACGGGCCAGACGCGGCGTGCATGCCGTCAAAGCGCATCGTGAAACCGCGCGCAAACAGGGCGCGAATCGCGCCAAAGTCGAACAGGCTTTCCATCAGCCCGGCGTAGTCGGCCACGGGGTCGATCACCTCGACCTCCATCGACTCGATGCGCGTTTTGCCGATGGTGTCGATGTCCACCGGCGGCGCGTCGCTGATGCGGTAGCTGGTGAGCGCGTGGGTGTTGGCGAAAATGGCTTCGGTGATCTTCTCTGGCGCCGGCCCGCCGTTCTCGATGTTGTACTTGATGCCGAAGTCCCCGTGCGGCCCGCCCGGGTTGTGGCTGGCCGAGAGCACGATGCCGCCGTTGGCGCCGCGCTTGCGGATCACGCAGCTCACGGCGGGCGTGGACATGAGGCCGCGCCGCCCGACCAGCATTCTGGCCACGCCGTGCGCCGCCGCCATGCGCAAAATGACCTGGATCGCGGTGCGGTTGAAGTAGCGGCCGTCGCCGCCCAGCGCCAGGGTAAGCCCCGAGCAGTCGCCCAGGGTCGTGAAAATCGCTTCGACAAAATTTTCGAGGTAGCCAGGCGTCTGGAATTCGGTGACCTTCTTGCGCAGCCCGGAAGTGCCGGGGCGCTGGCCGCTGAACGGGCTTGTCGCTACGGTGTGGATTGTCATGCTTCGCTCCTGTCCCGATTCGGTCTCGTCATGGTTTGTTGTCAAACCTTCACGATACGACAGGAGCGAAAATCGCGGCGCAGGACTGGTCAGCTGTCCGACTTGTCGGTCACGAACAGGGTCAGCACGGCGGCGAGCAGCATGCTCGCGCCACCCAGCACCAGCAGGCGGATCGTGTGGCCGTCGAACAGGTACTTGTTGGCGAAGCCCAGCAGGGTGCCGCTGCAGATCTGCGGGATCACCACAAAGAAGTTAAACAGTCCCATGTAGTAGCCCATGCGCCGCGCCGGCAGCGAGCCCGCCAAAATCGCGTACGGCATTGACAGGATGCTGGCCCAGGCCAGGCCCACGCCGATCATCGGCAGGACCAGCGTCTCTTTGTGCGTGATGAAGTACAGGCTGATGAGGCTCGCGCCCCCAACGGCCAGGCACAGCGCGTGCACCATCTTGCGGCTGGTTGCGCGCGCCAGTGCCGGCAGCACGAAGGCGGCCAGCGCGGACACGCCGTTATACACAGCGAACATGATGCCGACCCAGTTGGCCGCATCCTGGAACTGTGCCGACTGCGCGTTGGCGGTGCCGTACACGTTTTCGGCCACGCCGTTGGTGGTGTAGATCCACATGGCGAACAGCGCGATCCACGTGAAGAACTGGACAAAGGCCAGCTGCACCATGGTGCGCGGCATGCGCAGGAAGCCGCCGAAAATCTCCGACAGCGCCACGCCAAAGCGGCGCGCGTGCTTGCGCTGCACCTTGAAGCCCTCCAGGTCCTCCGGCGGCAGTTCGTCGGCCGTCAGCACGGTCCAGCTCACGGCCAGCAGGAATACCAGGCCGCCGATGTAGAACGAGTAGCGTACGGTATCAGGGATGCCGCCGCCCACCGGCACGTTGGATACGCCCAGGTAGTCCGCAAAGATCGTGGGCAGCATCGACGCGATCACCGCGCCCACGCCGATGAAGAAGGTCTGCATCGCGAAGCCCGCGGTGCGCTGCGATTCGTCGAGCTTGTCGCCGACAAAAGCGCGGAACGGCTCCATCGATACGTTGATCGCCGCATCCATCATCCACAGCACGGCCACCGCCATCCAAAGCGCGGTCGAATTAGGCATCAGGAACAGCGCCAGCGCGGCCATCAGCGCGCCGGCGAAGAAGAACGGGCGGCGACGGCCCCAGCGCGGGTGCCAGGTGTTATCGGACAGGTAGCCGATCACCGGCTGCACCAACAGGCCCGTGACCGGCGCGGCCAGCCAGAACAGGGACAGGTTGTCGGGGTTGGCGCCCAGCGTGGTGAAGATGCGGCTGGTGTTGGCGTTTTGCAGCGCAAAGCCGAATTGGATGCCGAAGAAGCCGAAGCTCATGTTCCACAGCTGCCAGAACGACAGGCGCGGCTTGAGCGCGTTGGTTTGCATTTCCACTTGATGTGTCTCCGGTGACGCCCCTTGAGCTCGGGCGCTTGATGTCTTGCGCTGGCAGGCTGGGCCATGTTTTGTAGCAAAATAACATGGCGATTTCTGAGTGTCAATTGAACAGTTTCCATTGTAGAATCGGGATGACCGCATCGCCACACCGGCGTTTTGTAGTCAAACAACACAACAACAGGACGGGGACATCACATGCTGCCGATGCAAAGGCGCCTCTCGAACTTCTTCTACACGGTCATCAGCTTGCCAGCCACGGCGATGGGCACCGCGCTGTGCATCCAGATCTCGGCGCTGTCCTGGCTGCTCTCGACCAAATACCACCTCGACATCCACGAGATCGGCGTGGTGTGGGCGGCCGGGCCGGCCGCGGGCATCCTGGGCCAGATGATCATCGGCCTGATCAGCGATGGCACCTGGTTCTGGGGCGGGCGGCGGCGGCCGTTCATCCTGATCGGTGGAGCGCTGGCAGCGCTGTCGCTGTTCCTGCTGCCTCGCATCGACCTTGTGGCGAGCATGCTCGGCGTGGGCAACCTGCTGGTGGTCGCGGTGATGGTGGCGCTCACGCTCGACATCTCGATCAACATCAGCTTCAACCCAACCCGCTCGCTGATCGCCGACCTCACGCCCGAGGGCGACGCGCGCACGCGCGGCTACACGTGGATGCAGACCATCTCCGGCTTCTGGGGCGTGATGGCCTACCTGGTCGGCGCCTTCATCGACAACTATGCGCTCATTTCGATGGGCGTGGTGCTGGTGCTGGCGTTCTCGGTGCTGCCGATGTTCCTGGTCGAGGAGCCGCGCGAGCTGGCCCCGGCCGAAACGCAGGCTGCCACCACGACCGAATGGAGCCAGCTGTGGCGCATCTTCCTCGCGCACGGCTTCACCTGGCTGGGCGTGCAGTCGATGTTCGTGTACATCATCTCGTTCATCCAGCAGCACATCGTCGCCGCCGGCTCGGCCGACGCCGCGGGCCAGTCCGGGCGGGTGATTGCGATTTCGTTCGCGGTGATGAACGTGGTCGGCTTCATCCTGCCGGCGGCGGTGCTGGCGCCGCTGGTGGCGCGCTTTGGCCGCGTGCGCGTGCACGTGGCGTGCGTGGCGACGATGGCAGCGGCTTACCTGGCCATTGCGCTGGCCGCGCGCAGCGCCCCAATGTTGTATGTGCTGATGGCGGTGGTCGGCATCGGCTGGGCCGCCGTGGTGTCCCTGCCGTTCGCGGTGATGAGCGAAAAGGTGGACAAGAGCCGCATGGGCTTCTTCATGGGCCTGTTCAACTTGTCCGTGGTGCTGCCGCAGCTGCTCTCGACCCAGGTTGGCTTCGCGCTCAAGGACGCCGCCGACAAGAGCTTGCTGTTCTATATCTGCGCCGCGTGCCTGGCCGTCTCCGCGCTGCTGTGGTGCCTGGTCAGCGACAGCAAGAACGTGGCGGCGAGCGCCGCGCAGCCGGTATCGGCACACTGAAAGGAGCACGACCATGAATGCACTCAAGGCAGCCCTTGCCGCCTTCACCATCATCGCCTTGCAAGCCAATGCGGCCGATGTACCGGCGCGACCGTCCACCGCCCTGCCCGGGGTTTCGCTGCTGCCCACGCAGCTGGAGATGCCGGGCCTTGGGCGCCAGCGCCAGCTGCGCATCTACCTGCCGCCCGGTTACGCCAGCTCGCACAAGCGCTACCCGGTGCTGTACATGCACGACGCGCAGAACCTGTTCGACGACGCCACCTCGTACGCGGGCGAATGGAAGGTGGACGAAACGCTCGATGCGCTGGCGAAGGCGGGCAAGCTGGAACTGATCGTGGTCGGCATCGACAACGGGCAGGACAAGCGGATGAACGAGCTCAATGCGTGGGACAACCCGCGCTTCGGGCCCGCCGAAGGGCGGCAGTACATGGACTTCATCGTCAAGGTCGTCAAGCCGCTCATCGACAGCAGCTACCGCACGCTGCCCGACCGCGAACACACTGCCATCATGGGCAGCTCGATGGGCGGGTTGATCTCGCACTTTGCGATCAACCAGTATCCCAAGGTGTTCAGCAAGGCCGGCGTGTTCTCGCCCGCCTACTGGACGGCGCCGCAGTCATACGGCTTTGTCGCGCGCACGCCGCTGCCCAGGGATGCGCGCGTGTACATGCTGATGGGCGGGGACGAAGGCGACACCATGGTGCCGGACGTGCAGCACATGGCGCAGGTGGTGCGCAACACAGGACTGCCCGCGGACCACATGGTGCTGAAAATCGTGCCGGGGGCGCATCACAACGAGGGCTTCTGGAGCGGTGAGTTCAAGGAGGCCGTGCTGTGGCTGTTCTCCCCCACCACCAAATAACGTCGTCCCCGCGGAGGCGGGGACCCGTGGACCGTTTGCGCAACCTCGTCGCCTGACGCCGCTGGCTGACCATGCTCAGCATGGGTCCCCGCCTCCGCGGGACGACGTGATCAGGATTGGGCTTTGCGGTACGGCTTCTTGCCGTTGCCCTTCTCCGCAAAGCGGCGATCGCCGCCCTTCTTCGCACCGGCCTTCTTGGGCGCAGGCGCTTCGCCATCCCGGGTGATGTTGAGCTGCTGCCCAGCCACCCACACCTTTTTCAGGTGCTCCATCAGGTCCGGCGGCAGGTCGGCCGGCAGGTCGAGCATGCTGAAGTCGTCGTAGATCTCGATGCGGCCGATGTGCTTGGCGTTGATGCCAGCCTCGTTGGCGATCGCGCCGACGATGTTGCCCGGCTTGACGCCATGTACATGCCCCACCTCGATGCGGTAGGTCCCCATCCCAGCCTCGGGCGTGTGGGCCACGCGCTCACGCTTGTAGCCCGGCGCCGCTTCGCCGCGCGGTGCGCGCTGGTTGCGCTCGTCCCAGGTGGGTTCCGGGCGCGGCTCGCGTTCCGGCTTTTCCAGCAGCAGCGGCATGTCGCCCCGGCCCAGCTTGGCCAGCGCGGCGGCAATGTCCACCGCCGGCACGTCCTGCTCGCGCTCGTATTCCTCGATCAGCGAGCGGAACACCTCCAGTCCGCCGGCGGCCAGCGTTTCGGTGATCTGGTCCTTGAATTTGGCGATGCGCACCTCGTTCACCGCCTTCACCGTCGGCAGCGTGAGCGGCGACACCGGCTGGCGCGTGGCGCGCTCGATGGCCTTGAGCAGCCCGCGCTCGCGCGGCGTGATGAACAGGATCGCCTCGCCGCTGCGGCCGGCGCGCCCGGTGCGGCCGATGCGGTGGGTGTAGCTTTCGGGGTCGGACGGCACGTCGTAGTTGATCACGTGGCTGATGCGTTCCACGTCCAGTCCGCGCGCGGCGACGTCGGTGGCCACCAGGATGTCGATGCGGCCGTCCTTGAGCTGGTCGATGGTGCGCTCGCGCTGCTGCTGCGCCATGTCGCCGTTGATGGCGGCGGCCGCAAAGCCGCGCGCCTGCAGTTTGCTGGCCAGCTCCTCGGTGCCCAGCTTGGTGCGCGCGAAGATGATCATGCCGTCGAACGGTTCGGCTTCCAGAATGCGGGTGAGCGCGTCGAGCTTTTGCATGCCCGCCACCAGCCAGTAGCGCTGCGTGATGTTTTCGGCGGTGCTGGTCTTGGCCGCCACCGTGACCTCGGCCGCGTCGCGCAGGTAGGTCTTGGCGATGCGCTTGATCTGCGGCGGCATGGTGGCCGAGAACAGCGCGGTCTGGCGCCCCTCGGGCGTCTGCTGCAGGATGTGCTCGACGTCGTCGATGAAGCCCATGCGCAGCATCTCATCCGCTTCGTCCAGCACCAGCGTCTTCAGCTGCGACAGGTCGAGCGAGCCTTTTTCGATATGGTCGATCACCCGGCCCGGCGTGCCGACGACGACGTGCACGCCGCGGCGCAGCGCCGCCAGCTGCGGGCCGTAGCTCTGGCCGCCGTAGATCGGCAGGACGTGGAAATTCTTGGTGTGCGAGGCGTAGCTCTGGAACGCTTCGGCGACCTGGATCGCCAGTTCGCGCGTGGGCGCGAGCACCAGCGCCTGCGGCGCGTGCTGCCTGATGTCGAGCGTCGCCACGATCGGCAGGGCGAACGCCGCCGTCTTGCCGGTGCCGGTTTGCGCCTGGCCGAGCACGTCGCGCCCCTGCATCAGCAAGGGAATGGTGGCGGCCTGGATCGGCGAAGGCGTTTCGTAGCCAAGCTCGCGAAGCGCCTTCAGTACGGACGCGGGAAGGTTAAGCTCGGCAAACGCGGCAGGAGAGGTATCAGGCATGGGAGTGATTCTTCGGTGCTAAAAGACCGACAGTTTACTCTGTCGGCCCGATACCGAGGGCACTATTTGGACGCCGCCGCGTCGCTATGCTCTTTCAGCGCCTGCTCCAGCTGCGGATCGCGACGGTAGATGTCGCGCGCAAACAGCGCTTTGCCGTCGCGCCCGGCCAGCGCCGTTGCGTAGAACAGCACCACCGGCACCGTCGCGGGCAAGTCCACGCGGCGCGTCGGGCCTGGCTGCAGCGCAGCCTGGATCTGGTCGATGTCCCAACGCGGATCGTTGCGCAGCACAAAGCGCGCCAGCTCGGCCGGCTGTTCGACGCGGATGCAGCCATGGCTCAGGTCCCGGCGCGACTTGAGGAAGAACTCGCGATTCGGCGTCGAGTGCAGGTAGATGTCCTGCGGGTTGGGCATGGCGAACTTGATCGCGCCAAGCGAATTCCTGGGTCCCGGACGCTGGCGCACGCGCAGCTTGCCCGACCTGAGCTCGGCGATGGTTTCCGCGCTCACCGTGGTCGTCACGCCGCCCTGCCCGACCAGCTCCATGTCATTGGTGGCCAGGTAGCCGTGATTGCGTTCGAGCTTGGGAATCACTTCCTTGAGCGTGATGCTGCGCGGGACGTTCCAGTACGGGTTGAATTCGAGGTAGCGCATCTGCCCGATGAACAGCGGCGTCGGCGTCTTCACGGCCTGGCCAACGATCACGCGCATCTCGAGCGGCTGCGCGGCCGGGTTGGCGCGGTCGAAGGCCCACAGCCGGTAGGCCGGCAGGTTGACCGCGACCATGGGGCCGGCCGGCAGGTCGGGAATCCAGCGCAAGCGCTCGAGCGTGAGCTCCAGCTCGCGCACGCGCTGGGCCAGCGGCACGTTGAGCGCGGCCACGGTGGCGGCGCCAAGTTCACCTGTCTCCGGCAGGCCATGCCGTCCCTGGAAGCGCCGCACGCCCTCGGCCAGCGTGGCGTCGTACAGCCCGTCCTGCGGCCCGGGCTCGTCGCCTGCCAGGTCGCCCAGCAGCACCAGCCGGTCATGCAGCTCGTCCACGGCCGCGTACACGTCGCCAACCGCGACCGTCTTGCGAGGCGACGGCAGGCGCGGCTGGGGCTCGCGTGCGAGCTCGCGGTAGCGGGCCAGCGCCTGCTTCACGCGGCCGTACAGCGGCACCTGCGGCTCGGCGGCTGCCACGGCGTCGGCCAGGCTAGCCTTGCCGAGTGCGCCGCGCAGCAGCTCCACCGGGTCGAAGTGCGCCAGGCGCGGGTCCGTGCCGGCGGTGTGGTATTCGGAGCGAACCCGTCCCAGCCGCAGGTCCGCCAGGTAGTGCAGCATGGCAGCCGTGAACGCGACGTCACGGCGGGCCTGGCTGGCCTGCGCGTCGTCCAGCAGGCGGCGCAGCTCATCGGCCTGGTAGTCGCCGGGGTCGAGCCCTTCCGCGGGGGCCTGTTCGAGGAGCGCGAGCGCGGCCTCGGCCTGCTGGCGATTCCAGGCCGGCGCGTAGCCGCGCGGCGCATAAAAGCGGTCGAGCCAGTCGCGCCCGTTCCAGGCGTGGGCGGTGGAAACTTGCAGCGGTGCGGATGCGAGCGTCCGTACAAGGGCCTGATCCGGTCGCTCTTGCGCCGGCGCGGCTCCCGGATTGCCGAAAAGGATGGCGGCGAGCGCGATGGCCGCCTGTAGGTGCTGTCGAAGCATATGGTGCGGGTGCCGGGCTTTCGCCGCGAGCTGTAACGAGATGCAATGGCAACGACCATTGTCGCGCAGGTGGCAAGCTGCGTAAACCTTTCGCGCCACAAAATAAAAATGCCGTTCAGGCCAGGCTGAACGGCATTTGGGCGTGATGGCCGGCGGGCGGCCAGGACGGGATCAGAACTTGTAGTTCAATCCCACCAGCATCGTGCGGCCGTATTTCTGGTATTCCAGCTGCTGGTCGCGGCGCGCGGCGTAGGTTTCGTACGCGGCATTGGTCAGATTGTTCACCTGCAACAGCAGGCCAACATTCTTCAGCATGCCCGAGTCGAAGGTGTAACCGAGCTGCATGTCGACCACGTTCTCGCCCACGACATAACGCAGGGCGCGGTCAGCGGCAAAGTTGCCGATTTCGCCGACGAAGTCCGAACGCTTGCGCTGGCTCACGCGTGCCTCGAAGCCAGCCTTCTCGTAGTACACGGTCAGGTTGGTGACGTGCTTGGACAGGCCCGGCAGCGGGATGTCCTGGCCGATGCTGCTGCTCGGATCCTGGATCTTGATCGAGCTGTCGCTGTAGGTGGCGCTGGCAATCACGCCAAAGCCGTCCAGCATCGGCGAAACCAGGTTCAGCGGCAGCGAGCCGGACAGCTCGATACCCTTGAGCGTACCGCCCTGGCCGTTATACGGCGCGGTGTAGTTGCCGTACTGGGTCTTGGCGATCGTGTCCGGGATGTACTTCGAGAAATCGTAGGTCTTGGTCTGGGTGTAGATGTAGCTGGTCAGCTTCTTGTGGAACACGCCGGCCGCCAGATAGGCCTTCTTGCCGAAGTACTTCTCGTACGACAGGTCGAACGCGTTGGCGCGCCACGGGTCGAGCTGGGCGTTGCCGCCGCTGCCACCCGGCTTGAAGTCGACATTGCTCACACCGAAGTCCAGCGCCGAGCGCAGCTGGTCCACGCGCGGACGCGCAACCTGCTTGGCAGCGGCAAAGCGCACGGTCTGATCGTTGGCCAGGCCAAATGCCAGGTTCAGGCTCGGCAGCACGTCGGTGTAGGTCTTGCCGTCGTTGACCGGCTTGACCTGGCTGCCGGCCGCGGCAGTGCCGTCCCAGTAGTTGGCGGACGACGACTGGTCGGCGCGCTGCACCTGCACACCGGCATTGCCGCGCAGACTGACCGAGCCGAAGTCGTGGTCGATGTTGGCCTGGATGAAGCCGGTGGTGATCTTCTCCTTGACGTTCCAGCCCTTGGAGATCAGGTAGGACGCGCTGTCGCTAGGATTGAACGACATGTACCTGGCCACCACGGCCGGCACGTTCCAGGCCGGAATCCAGCCCGAGCCCGAAAAGCTCAGGTCAACCGGCGAGTACTGCAGGTCGCCCGGGATGGTCGTCGGTGCGCCTTTGAGGGAGATGCTGCCTTCCGGCTGGCGCTTGCGCTTGTCGCGGTCCGAGTAATTCACGCCAACGTCGATGCTGTCGATGACGCCGGCCAGGTCGCCGGCCAGCGGGATATTGGCCTTGAGCTTGAAGCTCTTGAGCTCGTCGTCCACGTGCGGAGTCTTGCCGTAGCCCGAACCATAGATCGTGTCACGCACGAACAGGTTGGCGGGATTGCTGTAGTCGCGGGTGCCGGCAATGGTCGGGAAACCGCCCATGCCGAAACGCAGGGTCATGTTATCGAGGAAAGGCGTCGGCGTGGACGAGACGGTGCTGATCTGGGTATTGTTCTCCAGGCTCAGTTCATTGCGCTCGGCCTTCGAATAGCTCATGTCGGCCAGCAGCTTGAAGCCGTCAAAGGTAAATTCGTTGCTCCAGCCGGTTGCGCGGATCTGGTCGTGGCGGTCGTTGTACATGCCGCGCACCAGCGGGTACACGTTCTGCGCGACGCCGCCCGTCAACACGCCGTTCGCGGTGGTGACCGGCTTGTACATCAGGCCCGGGTCGAAGCCGCCGTTCCAGCCGCCGAGGTTCACCTCGATCTGGTTGGCGGTTTCTTCGCGGTGGAAGTTGGAAGCATACACGTCGAGGATGCTGGTCCACTGGCGCGACGGGCGGTACTGGAGCACGCCCATCAGGCCGTCACGGCGGTTGTCGCCGCTGCGGGCCACCGACTTGACGCCATCCATGATATAGGTGTTGGCCGGGACGCCCGGACGCGAGTCGGTCTTCCACGGCTCGTACATGCCGGTCTCGTGGGTCAGCACGGGCGAGTCGAGGTGGGCAAAGCCAATCGCCACACCAAGCGTGCGGTCGAGGAACTGGTCGATGTAGCTGACCGAGAAGCGATTGCCGGTCGACTTGGCGTTGGCGATCGCGCCAAGCGAATTCTTCTCCATTCGCGCATTCATGGCCACGGTACGGGTGCCGAACGACAGCGGACGCACAGTCTGCATGTCCAGCGTGCCCGACAGGCCCTGGCCGACGAGCGATGCGTCGGGCGTCTTATAGATGGTGACACCGGAGAGCAGCTCGGACGGGTACTGGTCAAACTCGACGCTGCGGTTGTCGCCGGTGCTGACTTGCTCGCGGCCGTTGAGCAGGGTGGTCGAGAAATCGGGCGACAGGCCACGCACGCTGATGACCTGGGCGCGGCCACCGACCCGCTGCGCCGCCAGGCCCGGCAAGCGCGCGATCGATTCCGCGATGCTCACGTCCGGCAGTTTGCCGATGTCTTCAGCCGAAATCGCCTCGACGATCGAGGTTGAATTCTTCTTCACCGAGATGGCATCTTCGATGCCGCGGCGGATGCCGGTCACGACGACCTTCTCGACCGGCGCGCCATTGGCGTCTGCAGCTTGCTGGGCGTCCTGCGCGTACACGTTGGCGGAGAGCGCCGACAGGAACACGGCGCAACCTGCTGCCACCGGGCTCAGCTTAAACACAAGCTTGCCATCGATGCTGGCGACGCGCTTGCCTTCCAGAGTATTCATTTGTCCCCTCACTCATCAGATATCTATTGTTTTCCCGAACTACAGCCGGCGGCCAGAACAACGCGGGAGCCTGAAGCAAACGTTCTTAGACGTTCGTCAACGATTCTGTACTAAAACTAGATGCACTGTCAACGCGGCTTGCTTCATGTTACGTCAATACCCCGGCTTTTCTGGCTCTCTCTAGGGAGAAAGCCTTTTATCGTTGTATTTCAGCTACAAACATATACAGATGCAGATGTAGTCGTACTACATCCATTCTGTTTTTCACCGGCGTGGGGCGGGACTGCACTACAGCGGTGCGAGGATTTTCGCTGTTCGGACGGCGCTGCTGGGCGATCGGTGCCTGCAAGCACTGTAACAAAACTAGCGCAAGCGCGGCGCTCGCGCGTTGATGTTGTCAATTTCCTATAGTATTCTCAGCACCATACGAACGAAAACGCTTGGGGCCAGGTTGTCCATGGGACCCGGCGATTGATGTAGTCACGCTACTTTTATTGCTGCGTGACTAAGCCGAGTGAACGGAGACGCCTTGGACTTCAAGAATAAACTTGCCGCAAGCCTGCTGTTTGCGAGCATTGCCCTTCCAGCCTGCGCGGCGCCCGCCCCCGCCATCGACCACATGGAGCCCCCATTCTGGTGGGTCGGCATGCGCCACCACGAGCTGCAGCTGATGGCGCACGGCGAGCGCATCGCGGACCTGGAACCGCACATCGCCTACCCCGGCGTGCGCATTGCGTCGGTCACGCGGGTGGCCAACCGTAACTACGTGTTCATCAACCTCGTCATCGACGACAGCGCGGCGCCGGGCAGCTTCGATATCGAGTTCCAGGGTGCTCGCCGCAAGCTGCACCATGCGTACCGGCTGCTGGCGCGCGAGCCCGGTTCGGCCCAGCGCCAGGGCTTTTCGAGCCGCGATGCGATCTACCAGGTCATGCCCGACCGTTTTGCCAACGGCGACCCGCGCAACGACAGCGTCGCGGGCCTGGCCGACAAGCTCGATCGCGCGCTCGGGCACGGCCGCCACGGCGGCGACATCCAGGGCATCATCGACCATCTCGACTACATCGCCGGCCTGGGCTTCACCCAGCTGTGGCCAACGCCGCTGCTGGAAAGCGACGAGCCGGCGGCCTCGTACCACGGCTACGCCGCGACCGACCACTACCGCATCGACCCGCGCTACGGCAGCAATGACGACTACCTGCGCCTGTCGCGCGAGGCGCGCAAGCACGGCATCGGCCTGATCCAGGACGTGGTGCTGTCGCACATCGGCAGCGGCCACTGGTGGATGAAGGACCTGCCCACGCCCGACTGGGTCAACTACGGCGGCAAGTTCGTGCCCACCCACCACCACCGGGTGGCGGTGCAGGACAGGTATGCCGCGCGCGTGGATGCCGAGAACTTCACGCGCGGCTGGTTCGCGCCCGGCATGCCGGACCTGAACCAGACCAACCCGCTGGTGGCCAATTACCTCATCCAGAACAACATCTGGTGGATCGAGTACGCCGGGCTGTCGGGCCTGCGCATCGACACCTTCAGCTATTCGGACGGCCGCTTCCTGGCCGATTACACGCGCCGCCTGACCGACGAATACCCGCGCCTGAACATGGTGGGCGAGGAATGGAGCATGCTGCCACCCGTGGTCTCGCGCTGGCAGCGCGGCAAGGCCAACTTCGACGGCTACGCGAGCCACATGCCGAGCATGATGGACTTCCCGCTGGCCGAGGCGATGCGCAAGGCGCTGTCGGGCAAGGGTGAGGCCTGGAACACCTTCAACGACGTGTACGAGACGCTGTCGCTGGACTATCTCTACCCTGACCCGGGCAACCTGGTCCTCTTCGACGGCAACCACGACCTGGCGCGCCTGTACAGCGTGGTGGGCGAGGACTTCGACAAGTACAAGATGGACCTGGTGTTCGTGATGACGATGCCGCGCATCCCGCAGTTCTACACCGGCGACGAGATCCTGATGACCAGCACCGTGGGCCAGCGCGACGATTCGAGCTACCGGCGCGACTTCCCCGGTGGCTGGGCCGGCGACAAGGTGAATGCCTTCACGGGGACCGGGCTCACGCCGCGCCAGCGCGAAGCCCAGGAATTCGTGCGCAAGCTGGTCAAGTGGCGCAAGACGCAGTCCGTGATCCACCACGGGAAGCTGATGCACTACGGTCCCGAGGACGACGCCTACGTCTGGTTCCGCTACGACGATCACGACAAGGTGATGGTGGCCTTGAACGCCAGCGCCAAGGAAACCCGGCTGGCCACCAGCCGCTTCCAGGAGATGCTGCAGGGCGCGCCATCCGGTGTCGATGTCCTGACCGGCAAGACCTATGCGCTGGATACCGAACTGGTACTGCAGCCCCACGCCGCAATCATCCTGCAGATTGCGGGCACGCGATGAAGCGTCTTGCCGTCGCTGTCGCCGCGCTCTGCGCGCTGCCGCTGGGCGCGGCCGAGCGCCCGGGCATGGATGCGCTGTTCGACCAGATGGCGATCACCGTGCCGGCTGGCCAGCAGTCGCGCTTTGTGGCGGGCGACAACCTGGCCGGCTATTACGAAGGCTTCACGCACAGCCACGGCAAGGGCGAAGGCTACGTCTTCAAGAGCGGCACGATCTTCCGCGACTACACAAGCTTGGTTGGCGAGCGTGAAAACGACCGCGCGCGCGGGCAGGAGCAGGTGCTGCCCTACGGCCACCGTCTGCGCTTTAACAACGGCGCAACAGAAGAGATGGCGCTCCTGTCGAAGCAGCAGGCGCTTGCGATTACCGTCACAAGCCCGAGCGCGCAGGCACTGGGCGTGCAGCCGCTGCTGGCAACACGCGGCGCCGTGGAGATGCGCGACGGCGTGCTCGTCGTCGCGCCTGGCCCGGGCGCGACGCTGTTCATGGCCCTGGCGGCGGACCAGCCGTTCACCCATGACGATCGGCTGGTGCTGCGCACCACCGCTGCGGCACACCGCTTTACGGTCGTGGCCGCGTTTGCCGCCACCGCAGACGAGGCCGCAGGCAAGGCGCGCGCGCTCGCGCAGGGCGACCCGATCGGACTCGAAAAGGCCGCGCTCTACCAGATCCTCACCCGCAGTTGGCTGCAGACCAGCGACGCCGAGTACAACAAGGCGCTCAACTGGGCCAAAGCGGCGTCATATATGTTCGTGGTCGATGAATATGGCGCCGGCATCTGGGCCGGGCTGCCGTGGTTCCGCGAGAACTGGGGCCGCGACACCTTCATCGCCCTGCCTGGCACGCTGCTGGTCTCCGGCCAGTTCGACCAGGCGCGCGCGGTGCTCGCCAATTTCGCGCACTACCAGAACCTGGGCGAGCCGCGCGGGCGCGACTATGGCCGCATCCCCAACCGCGTGGGCCTGGGTGACATCATCTACAACACCGTGGACGGCACGCCATGGATGCTGCGCGAGGCGCTCGAATACGTGCGCTACACGGGCGACCGCGCATTCGCCGCGCAGATGCTCAAGCTGGCCGTGCCCTACTTCGACGGCGCCTTCGCCAATTACGTGGACAGCGACGGCCTGCTGCGCCACGATTCGGCCGACACCTGGATGGACGCGCGCATCGCGAACAAGCAGCCGTGGTCCGCACGCGGCCCGCGCGCGGTCGAGATCCAGGCGCTGTGGTACACCGCCCTGCAGGCAGGAGCATGGTTCGCGGCGCAAGCCGGGGACGAGCTACATGCGCGCGAGTGGAGTGCGCGCGCGGACCAGGCGCGCGCCAGCTTCCTGCGCCTGTTCTGGGACGGCCGCACGATGGCGGACCGCCTGCGCGAAGACGGCAGCCGCGACACCAAGCTGCGGCCCAACCAGCTGATGCTGGCCTCGATCCCGTTCGACGATTTCGTGCCGCGCGCCGTGCAGGCGCAGGTCACGCGCAATGCGGTCTCGCAGCTGCTCTACCCTTACGGGATCGCCTCGCTCAGCCAGGACGATCCCTACTTCCACCCGCGCCACGAGAATCCCGCATTCCACCACAAGGATGCCGCCTACCACCAGGGCACGGTGTGGGGCTGGAACGCGGGCTTCACCGTGACCGCGCTGAACAAATTCGGCTACCAGGACTTGTCATGGCGGCTGACGCAAAACCTGGGCGACCAGATCCTGCACCTCGGCACCCTTGGCAATATGAGCGAACTGCTGGACGCGCTGCCGCACGAGGGCGGCAGGCTCAAGCCGTCCGGCACGTTTGCGCAGTCGTGGAGCGTGGCCGAATACGCGCGCAACGCCTACCAGGACTATGTGGGTTTTCATCCGGACCTGGTGCAGGACGTGCTCGCGTTCTCGCCAGCGATTCCCGCCGCCTGGACCAGCTTTGCGGCCGTCCTGCCGTTTGGCCAGGGTGAATCGCTTGCCGTCGATTTCGACCGCAGGCATGGAGAACGCTGGACCTTCCGGCTCGATGGCAAGCTTGCGCGCAAGGTCCGCTTCGACTTGCTCCGTCCGGACAAGAGCCGTGCCGTCGTCGAGTTCACGCTCGCGCCAGGGAAGGCATCGACGCTCTTGGTCGCAAGCGGCCATGCCAGCATCGACGGCGCGCCGCTTGCTGCCGTCGTGGTACAGCCTTCTTACGCGGGCCTGATCGGCAACCTGCACTTCGTGAAACCGAAGGCCTACCGCCCCGAGGCATTCCCGATGCTGCGCGGGCGCGATGTCCTGAAGGGCATCGTCGAACGAAACGACTATCGCTAAGCTCATATGAAACCACTCCGCTGGCTGCTCGGCGCGGCCCTGATCCCCGCCGCGGTACTGGCCGCGGACGGCACGCCGCTCAAGAACGACATCTACATCCGCGGCGCCTTCAACGGCTGGGGCCTTGATAACGTGATGGCCTGGCGCGGCAACGGCATCTACGAGGCGGACATCCTCGTCAGCCCCGGCTACCACGCATTCAAGGTCGGCAGCCGCGACTGGGGCGCGGAGTGGGTGATCGACCCGGCCGCCAGCGTATCCGTGGAGCCGGGCAAGCCCTACCGCATGGACACCCATCCCGGCCCGGAGGACTACCTGTTCGTCAAGCAGACCTCGACCTGGCGCTTTACGGTGGACGTGTCCGATCCGGCCAGCACCGTGCTGCGTGTCGCGCGTGTCGAGGGTCCGGCACCGGTGAGTGCGGCCGATCCGCATGCCGGGCACCCGATTGTGTCGCTGGACTTTTCCACCTGGGACGGCAAGCGCGAGACCGCGCGCTTCTCAATCGATGACCCCGCCGCGCCACTGCGCACCTACACGCAATCGACCACCATGCAGCTGCGCGACCCCGGCCCGCAGCATGTGCGCTACCGCGAATCGGCCTCGCTGCCGCGCGTGCGCAGCGGGAACCTCGCCTTCGATGGCTTGTTCGCGCTGGCCGGCGCCGAAATGCTGCAGGACTCGGTGCACGAGATCAGGGATGGCAACTACAACGGCAACGCGCCGATCCCCTGCGAGTGCTTCGAGACCGGCGAGAAGTGGCACTACGTGTGGACGCGCGACCTGTCCTACGCGGCCGACCTGGGGCTCGCCATGCTCGACCCGCAGCGCGTGAGGAACTCGCTCGAATTCAAGCTCTCGGGTTGGCGACCGGGCGTGACGCTCGCGCCGCACCTTGCAGGCAGCAGCGATGGCCTGCAGGTCGTGCAGGACACCGGCAGCGGCGGCAGCTGGCCGGTCAGCACCGACCGCGTCACCTGGGCCTATGCCGCCGAAAAGGTGCTGCTCACCCTGCCCCCGGCAGAACGCGCCGCGTTTGCCCGTACAGCGCTCACGGCCCTGTCGAACACGATCGAGAACGACCGGCTGGCCGCGTTCGACAAGGCCACCGGCCTGTACACGGGCGAGGAGTCCTTCCTCGACTGGCGCGACCAGTCCTATGCCGCGTGGATTCCATCAGACCTGGCGTCGATGGCGAGCGCCAAGGCCCTGTCCACCAACGTGGGCCACTACAAAGCCTTGACCCTGGCGGCGCAACTGGCGCGCGAACAGGGCGAGATGGCGCGCGCCGGGCGGTACGAAAGCTGGGCGCGCGAACTGAAGCAATCCATCAACCGCAGGCTGTGGCTGGACGATGCGGGCATGTACAGCAGCTTGAGCGCCGGCCATTTCGACGGCGCGCCCATGCACAAGTTCGACTGGCTCGGCCAGGCGCTGGCAATCGACACCGGGGTGGCCGGCGCGGCCCGCGCGCGCAGCATCGTGGCCAGCTATCCGCACGGCCCGATGGGCGCGCCGGTCATCTGGCCCCAGCAGCAAGGCATGCCTGTCTATCACAACCGCGCGATCTGGCCGTTCGTCACCGCGTACGGGCTCAGGGCCGCGGCGCGCACCGGCAACGTGAGCGTGGCCGACGCAGCCTACGACACCCTGATGCGCGGCGCCGCCCTTAACCTGTCGAACATGGAGAACCTGGAGTGGCTGTCCGGCCAGCCGCTGCTGCTCGACGAACAGCACCCGTCGCTGATCGGGCCGGTCATCAGCTCCAGGCGGCAACTGTGGTCGGTCGGCGCCTACCTTGGCATGGTGATCGAGGACATATTCGGCGTTCACCTGGCCGCAAACGGCATCGAGATCAAGCCCTTCATCACGGCCCGGCTGCGGCGCGGCGCGTTCGGCCAGTCCAGCGTCGCCACGCTCGACAACCTGCGCCTGCAGGGCAAGGCGGTCGCAGTGCGCCTGCATCTTCCACGCGCCGAACAGGGCAACGGGTACTACCGCGTAGCGCGCATCATGCTCGACGGCCAACCGGCACGCACCGCCATCGCCTGGCAAGAACTGAAGGACGGCAGTACGATCGACATCGAACTGGGCGCGCTCGTCGCGGGTGACCAGTCAATCCGTCGGGTCAACGCGAACCCGTACGACGAAGATCGCGCCGTCTTTGGCCCGCGCGAGCCGCAGATCGCGCGCCTGGAACGCGCGCCGGCCGGCAAGCCGGTGCTCCACATCGCGGACGGCGGCAATGCCGATGCGCGCTACAACGTGTACCGGGACGGCAAGCTGGTGGCCGCCGGCATCAACAGCGGAGCATGGACCGACAATCACGCCGGCGCCACCGGCTGCTACGCGGTGGAAGCCGTGTATGAGGACGCGAACAACTACAGCCACCACGGCATCCCGCGCTGCATCGGCGCCGCCATCGAAGTGCCTGTCACCGATGCGCGGGTCTCGTCCAGCGTGCCGCTGGCCACGCCAAGCCAGCGCTTCCCGCAGCCGCACATCCAGGACTGGGGCAGGTTTGGCGACCGGTTCGCCGTCGA
This sequence comes from Massilia agilis, assembly GCF_024756255.1. Lineage (GTDB taxonomy): Bacteria > Pseudomonadota > Gammaproteobacteria > Burkholderiales > Burkholderiaceae_D > Telluria > Telluria agilis. Next base: position 1,458,325 of record NZ_JANUHB010000001.1, read on the forward strand.
TGCGATCCGTGTCGGGCAGGCCGGCCAATATGCGGTGCAGGTGCGATACCACAATAGCGCCAACCAAGTGAACCTGGGGATCAGCGGCGGCGTGAAATGGCTCGCGCTGAAGGACGCGAGCGGACAAGTCGTGGCCGAGGGTGTGGTGCAGCTGCCGCACGCGCGCATCGAGAAAGCGGATACGCCCACGGTGTATTCCACACCGATCGCCGCCACGCTCACGCCCGGCAGCTACCGGCTCGAGCTCTCGGACTTCTACAACATGAGCTACCTGCGCAGCAACAGCACCTTCAGCGCAGCCGGCGGCGTGGAGGGGCCGTCGAACCGGTTCGACATCTACGGCGTGCGCCTCTTGCGGGTGCGCTGAGCGGCGTCAGGCCAGTTCGGCGAGGTACAGGTTGGTGCCGGTGTCCTCCGGCGACTTGTACATGACGCGCTGGAAGCGCAGCCCGAGCTTTTGCAGCAGCTCGATCGACGCGGTGTTGGTGGGGCTTGTGATGCCGGCCAGCCGCCTGATCCCGAGGGCGCGCGCGTGCTCGACGGTGGCGCGCGCGGCCTCCAGCGCGTAGCCCCGGCCGCGGTACTCGGGCATGAAGGCGTAGCCGATGTCCACGTCTTCCAGGAAGTCGCGCTTGATCAGGCCGCACATGCCGATCCGCGTGCCGCTGTCCTTCAGTTCGACCATGTACATCGAGTGGCCGTGCCGCTCGTGCATCGCCACCGGACCGTCGGTGATGTAGTGGCGCGATTCTTCCATGGTGCGCACGCCGCGGTCGCCGATATGTTCGATGAACGCCGGATCGTTCAGCAGCGCGAGGTGGAAGGCGACGTCCGCCTCGTCCAGCGTGATGGTTCGCAGGCGAAGGCGTTCGGTTTCGGCGATGATCATGCGGGTCCTGTTCCTGGCCTGCGGCCACGTTCGTCAATACTGCGGGTTGGGCGATCTTAGCACCGCTACGGTTCAGCTGCCGAGCCGGAAATCCACCGCCTGCGGCCGACCGGGCAGGTGCAGGGCCGCCTGTGCGCGCGGCGCCTCTGCCACCACCACGCCGCGCCGCACCACGGCCCGGCGCGCTGCGCGCAGCCTGATTGCGTCCACCGTGCTGGCGGCGTCCAGCAGCACCAGGTCGGCGTGGCAGCCCGGCGCAATGCCGTAGTCCTCCAGGCCCAGGATGCGCGCCGGGGTTTCGGTCACGGCCAGGAAGCACTGGTGCATGGCCTCTTGCCCGGTCATCTGCGCCACATGCAGGCCCATATGCGCCACTTCGAGCATGTCGCCCGAGCCAAGTCCATACCACGGGTCCATCACGCAGTCATGGCCGAACGCGACCGGCACGCCGGCCGCCAGCAGCTCGGGCACGCGCGTCATGCCGCGCGGCTTGGGATAGCTGTCGTGGCGCCCTTGCAGGGTGATGTTGATGAGCGGGTTGGCGATCGCCGCCACGCCCGATTCGGCCAGCAGCGGCAACAGCTTGCTCACGTAGTAGTTGTCCATCGAATGCATCGAGGTCAGGTGGGAGCCGGCCACCCTGCCCTGCAATCCCAGCCGCTGCGTCTCGAACGCCAGCGTCTCGATGTGGCGCGACAGCGGGTCGTCGGTCTCGTCGCAATGCATGTCCACGCGCAGCCCTTGGCTGGCCGCGAACTCGCACAGCAGGCGCACCGACTCGGCGCCTTGCGCCATGGTGCGCTCGAAGTGCGGGATGCCGCCCACCACGTCCACACCCATCGCAATGGCGCGCTTGAGATTGTCGAATGCGCGCGGGCTCCTCAGCAGCCCGTCCTGGGGGAACGCGACCAGCTGCAGGTCGAGGTAAGGCGCGACCCGCCTGCGCACGTCGAGCAGCGCTTCCACCGCCAGCAGCCGGTCGTCGCACACGTCCACGTGGCTGCGGATCGCCAGCAGCCCGCGCGCCACGGCCCAGTCGCAGTAGCGCAGCGCACGTTCGACCAGCGCATCCTGCGTCAGCTGCGGCTTGAGCTCGCCCCACAAGGCGATCCCCTCGAGCAGCGTCCCCGATGCGTTCACGCGCGGCTGGCCATAGCTCAGGGTCGAATCCATGTGGAAGTGGGCGTCCACGGACGGCGGCGTGACCAGGTCGCCGCCGGCGTCGATCTCGCGCGCGCCTTGCACCGGCAGGCTTGGCGCGACCGCGACGATGCGCGCGCCGTCGATGGCGATGTCGATGCCGCGCCGCCCGTCGGGCAGGGCGGCATTGCGGATCACGAGCTGCATGGTTGTCCCCTGGTTGAGCTGGTTGCTCCATTGTAACCGTGCGCCACACCGTTTCAATGCCGACAATAATTTGCCCAACGCAAGTAAGATGCTGCAATGCGAGATTTTGCGACGAAAACGCTACAAAATGCGCTTTTCAACCCCGACAAACGCCGATACACTAGACAATATTGCAGCGCGTCATAACTCCAAGAGGATCACATGAATGCTTTTTCTGAACAGTTGTCCGCAGCACGCAAGGGCCAGTTCGACGCCCAGCTCGAGTTCACCCGCTCCCTGACCGCCCAGGCATTTGCCACCGCCGAGCAGGTGCTGGCCCTGAACATCAGCACCTCGCGCGCCCAGGTCGAGCGCACCGCCTCCACCCTGCGCCGGCTGTTGTCGATCAGCGACCCGCGCGACCTGTTCACGCTAGGCTCGACCACCCAGGACCAGCTGTCGTCGATGCTGGAGTACGGCCGCGAACTGTTCAACATCGTGACGGACGCGCGCCTGAACCTGTCGCGCAGCGCCGGCGAAATGCCCGCGCCGCAGCCGGAGACAGAGCAGGCCGCTGCCCCTGCCGCCCCCGCCGAGCCGCAGCAGACGGCGCCGAGCAAGCCGGTGGCCGTTGCCGACAGCCAGGCCGCCGCCGAACTGCCGGCCAAGGCCAAGCCGATCGCCAAGGCCGTGCGCAAGGTCGCCGGCAAGCGCGGTGCGGCCAAGCCGTCCGCCTCGCCCATCGCCATCGAAGCGGTGCTCGACCCGAAGCCGCAGGTGGAGGCCGGCGCCGCCGTGGTCCACCTGAAGCCGGCCACCGCGCGCAAGGCGCGCAAGAAGTAATTGCCAAGGCGGCCTGCGCGGCCGGTGCAAAGATAGTAAATTAGCGGGCTTCGGCCCGCTTTCGTTTTTGGGCCACCCGGACAAGGACAACGATTAATGAGTCTCGCACAGCTGGTCGGCGGCTTCGTACGCCGGCACTGGCAAAGTTATGTTTCGTCCGCGGTGATGCTGGTCGCCGTGGCAGTGTGCACCGCCTGGATTCCGCGCAAGGTCGGGTTGATGATCGACGGCCTGGCGGCGCAGCGCATGTCGCGCCACGACCTGCTGATCGAGCTCGCACAGCTGGTTGCGCTGGGCGTGGCCATCTACGTGCTGCGCGTCGGCTGGCGCACCCGCCTGTATTCGGCGGCCTACCAGCTGGGCGTGGAGCTGCGCACCAAGCTGTATGAACGGCTGGCCGCGCAGGCGCCGTCGTTCTACCAGCGCCAGCGCACCGGCGACCTGATGGCGCTGGCCACCAACGACATCGACGCGATCGAGCAGGCCGCCGGTGAAGCGATGCTGGCCGGTTTCGACGGCACGCTCACGCTGGTGACGGTGCTGGGCATCATGGCGCTGGGCGTGGACTGGCGCCTCACGCTGGTGGCGCTGATTCCGTTCCCGTTCATGGCGCTCGCGTTCTGGCGCATCACGGGGCGCATCTACGTGGTCTCGGACGACGCGCTCAAGCGCTTTGCGCACATGAACGACCACGTGCAGGAAAGCCTTGCCGGCGTGCGCAACCTGCGCGCGCTGGGGCTGGAGCAGCGCAGCGCGCGCCAGTTCGCAGAACTGGCCGGCCGCGCGGCACAGGCCAGCCTGGACAACCAGAAGTGGGAGGCGGCCTACGAGCCCGCGGTGGGCCTGACCCTGGGCGCGGCCAGCACGCTCACGCTGGGCGTTGGCGGCTACCTGGTGTGGAACAACCAGCTGACCATCGGCGCGCTGACCAGCTTCACGATGTACCTCGGGCAGCTGATCTGGCCCATGTTCGCGGCCGGCTGGGTCCTGTCGCTGGTGGCGCAGGGCCGGGCCGGGCTCGCGCGGCTGCAGCCGATGCTCGACGCGCCGCTGGCGGTGGCCGACGATGGCACGGGCACCCGGGTCGAGCGCGGCACGCTGGCGCTGCGCGGCGTGCGCTTTGCCTACCACGAGGGCGACAAGCCGGCGCTGGACAACGTGTCGCTGGCGCTGGAACCGGGCATGACGCTGGGCCTGGTCGGCCCGACCGGTTCCGGCAAGTCCACCCTGCTGCGGGTGCTGCTGCGCCAGGCCGAGCCGCAAGCGGGCACGGTCACCTGGGACGGCCGCGCGCTGGCCGGCTATCGCCTGTCCGCGTTGCGCGCGTCGATCGCCTGGGTGCCGCAGGAGTCGTTCCTGTTCTCGGCCAGCATCGCCGAGAACATCGCTTTGGCGCGGCCGGGCGCATCGCGCGCCGAGATCGAACATGCAGCCGACATGGCCGCGATCCACGACGACATCCTGCGCTTCCCGCAGGGCTACGACACGCCGGTGGGGGAGAAAGGGATCACGCTCTCGGGCGGCCAGCGCCAGCGCGTGGCGATCGCGCGCGCCCTGCTGGCCGACAGTTCGCTCCTGCTGCTGGACGATGCGCTGTCAGCCGTGGACACCGGGACCGAAACACGCATCCTCGAACACCTGGCCGAAGTACGCCGCACGCGCCCCGAGCTGGCCGCGATCATCGCCAGCCACCGCCTGTCGGGCGTGGCCAATGCCGACTTCATCGTGGTGCTGAAGGACGGGCGCATCGCCGAATCGGGCACCCACGACGAACTGCTCGCGCAAGACGGTTGGTACGCCAGCCAGTGGCGCTACCAACAACTGGAGGCCAGCCTGGATGCAACCTGAAACTTCCCGCACCGATATCCGCAACCAGGCCCGGCAAGCCTTTGGCCTGCTGCGCCGCGCCGCCCACCCCGACCGCAAGCACCTGGCCTGGGCGATCCTGTGGCTGGTGGTGGCGGCCGGGCTCGAGGTGCTCGGCCCACTGCTGGGCAAAAAGCTGATCGACGATCACCTGCTGCCGCACCGCGCCGACTGGCCGCGCATGGCCATGCTGCTGGCGGGTGTGCTGGTCTTCAGCTGGAGCGCCTCGTGGCTGCGCTACCTGCAGCTGGTGCGCCTGTCGGGACTGGCAATGCGCTCGGTCCAGCGCCTGCGCGAATGGGTGTTCGGCCACGTGCTGCGCCTGCCGATGGCGTTCTTCGACCACGCCATCACCGGCCAGCTGGTCAGCCGCGTCACCAACGACACCGAGGCGGTCAAGCGGCTGTACATCCAGGCGCTGTTCGTGATCCTGGACAGCGGCATCGTTTTGCTCGGCACCACCGCCGCCATGGCCTGGCTCGACTGGCGCCTGATGCTGATCGTGCTCGCGCTGGTGCCGGCGGTGCTGTTCATCGTGTGGTTGTACCAACGCCTGTCCGCGCCCGCCGTGACGCGCGCGCGCGCCCTGCGCAGCGACATCAACGGCCAGATGGCCGAGTCGATCGGCGGCATGAGCGTGCTCCAGGCGAACAACGCCGCGCGGCGTTTTGGCCAGCGCTTTGCCAACACCAATGCCGCCCACTACAAGGCCCGGGTGGCCGAGCTGCGCGCCAACGCGCTGCTGCTGCGCCCCGCGCTCGACCTGCTCAACGTGATACTGCTGGCAGTGGTGATCTACAGCTTCGGCCAGCGCGCAATGAGCTCGGTCGAAGTCGGCGTGCTGTACGCGTTCATCAGCTACATCACCCGCGTGGTGGAGCCGCTGATCCAGATTACGATGCAGTTCAGCAGCCTGCAGCAGGCAATCGTGGCCGCCTCGCGCGTGAACGCCCTGCTGGCAGAACCCGAGGCGACCGAGCACACCGCCGGGCGGGCGGCCGGCGCACCGCAGCGCGTGGCTAGGCCAGACGCGCCGGCGGTACGCGTGCGCGGCCTGAACTTCGCCTATGTGCCGGGGCAGCCGGTGCTGCATGACCTGTCGCTGGAGATCCCGCAAGGCGCTTTTGTCGGCGTCGTCGGCCATACCGGCAGCGGCAAATCGACCCTGCTGTCGCTGCTGCTGCGCTACTACACCCCGGCCAGCGGCAGCATCGAGATCGGCGGCGAGCCGCTGGCCGCCATCAGCAACGAGCGCTTTCGCGCCGAGGTCGGGCTGGTGCCGCAGGACCCGTTCCTGCTGGCTGCCTCCGCGCGCGAAAACATCGACATGGGCCGCGGCCTGCCGCAGGAACGCATCGAGGAAGCGGCGCGCGCAGCGCACGCCCACGACTTCATCGCCGCGCTCGAACAGGGCTACGACACGCCGCTGGGCGAAAGCGGCTCGCGCCTGTCCACCGGCCAGAAGCAGCTGGTGGCGATCGCCCGCGCGCTGGCCGGCAGCCCGCGCATCCTGCTGCTGGACGAAGCCACCTCGCACATCGACAGCCAGACCGAGCAGGTTGTGCAGGAGGAGCTGGACGAACTGCGCGGGCGGGTCACGGTGATCGCGATTGCGCACCGGCTGTCCACGATCCGCAGCGCCGACCGCATCATCGTCCTCAACCACGGCCGCATCGCCGAAAGCGGCACCCACGAAGAGCTGATGCGCATCGACGGCGGGCTGTACCAGCGGCTGTACCAGCTCCAGCAGCTCGCTGCCTGAGCCGGTTCCGGGACGTCGTGTTGTGACTACAAAGTTTGTATTTTTTTGTATTTACCCACAAAAATATGAATTTCCTCTCTGCAACGATTATATAATTTGAGCAGGTGCCCTCGCGACCGGGGCCACCGGTCACGTTCTCGAGGGAGTTATGCCGGCAGCTTCGACAACCCGACGGTCCCGCCGCTACAGCACCAGCCTGGTCGCCTCCTTGTGCCTCGTCGCGGCGATTGCCAGCGCCCAGCCATCCGTGCCGCTGGCGGACCGGCTTGCCGAGATTGCGGAACTGAACCAATACGTCCCTGAACGGGCGCTGCCCATGCTGCAGGCGCTGGAGCAGGAAACGCAGGCCGCCGGCGGGGCCGACCGCGCCGAGTTCCTGTCGCAGCTGTGCATCGCCTACCGCAAGCTGGGCAACTTCGACCGCGCCAACAGTTCCTGCGACGAGCTCATTGCCTTCGGCCGCTCGCAGCGCGATGACGTGGCGCTGGCCAAGGGCCTGCTCGACAAGGGCGACATCGCCTTCATCCGCGGCGAACTGCCCGAATCGCACAAGCTGATCTGGGAAGGCGAGAAGATTGCCGCCCGCAGCAACAACGCGGAACTGCGCATCAAGGCGCTGCTCACTTCGGGCGATGCGTTCGCCGAAGAGGGCAACTTCCCGCTCGCGCTGGAGCACAAGCAGACGGCGGCCTCGATCGCGCGCAGCTCCGGCAACCAGGCCATGCTGGCGCGGGCGCTGAACCAGCTGGTGGAGCTGTACATCGACCTGCATGAGTACGACAAGGGCTTCGCCGCGCTGGAGGAAGCCTATGACGCGGCGGAGCAGACCCAATCGGTCGGGCGCATCGCGCTGCTCAAGCGCAGCGAATACGCGCTGGCGCGCGACAGCGGCCAGCTCAAGCGCGCGCGCGAGGCGCTCCTGGCCTCGCTGACCGGGCTGCGCAAGCTCGGCGCCAAGGCGCTGATCGCCGGCACGCTCGGCAACCTCGCCGACAGCTACCTCAAGCTCAAGGATTACGACAACGCGGCCCTGTACGCGGCCAAGGCCCTGGAGGCCGGCCGCGCGCTGAACAATACGTGGATCACGGCGGTCGCGCACATCAACATGGGCGAGGCCCAGATCGGCAAGGGCCGCATCGGCGAAGGCAAGCGCCTTGCCGAAGAAGGCCTGGCGATGATCGAAAAGGCCGGCGACAAGCCGTCCCTGCAGATGGCGCTCCTGGAGTATGGCCAGACGCTGGAGTCGGCGGGCGACATGGCCGGTGCGATCAAGGCCTACCACCGCGAACGCGACCTGTCCAACGAGCTGTTCGAGAAGCGGCGCCAGAAGCAGATGTTCGAGCTGCAGGCCAAGTACGACACCGACAAGAAGCAGCAACAGATCGAGCTCCTCAAGCGCGAGAACCAGGTCAAGTCGGCGGAGCTCGACAACCGGCGACTGCAGCAGCGCGTGTGGTGGCTGCTCGCACTGGTGTTCGCGCTGTCCTCGGTCATCGTCGGCATCCTGTACCGCAAGGTGCGCAGCGCCAACGCCAAGCTCGAGGAAAAGAACCTGGAGCTCAAGCAGCAGAGCGTGCGCGACCCGCTCACGGGCCTGTACAACCGGCGCCACTTCCAGGAATACATGCGCAGCTACCAGCCGCTCGAAAAGCGCGGCGTCGGCACCTCGGGCGAGGAACTGGTGGGCGCGCTGTTCCTGCTCGACGTGGACCAGTTCAAGCACATCAACGACAGCTGCGGCCATGCCGCGGGCGACTCGGTCCTGCGTGCGATCGCCGACTGCCTGCGCGAGATCCTGCGCGAAACCGACATGATCGTGCGCTGGGGCGGCGAGGAATTCCTGGCCTTCCTGCCGGCGATTCCGCGCAGCGGGCTCGATGAGGTGGCGCGCAGGCTGCTGGCAGGGATCTCGTCGAACAACATCGAGTACCAGGGCAAGCCGCTGTCGGCCAACGTATCGATCGGTTTTGCGCCGTTCCCGCTGGCGCCGATGGGCGAGCCGCTGTCGTGGGAGCGTGCCGTCAACCTGGTGGACATGGCGCTCTACCTGGCCAAGGCGCACGGCCGCAACCGCGCGTATGGCGTGCGTGGCTTCAGCAACTTCGAGCAGACCTCGATCGAGGAAGTCGAGCAGGACCTGGAACGGGCATGGCGCTCCGAATTCGTGGACCTGTCGATCGTGCTGGGCGGCGAGTGGCCCGAGCTGCGCGCGGCCGGTTGACGACAACGACGTAAGGTGGGCTCCCGAGCCCACGCGCGCGCACGTAGCACCTGTCTGACCGCGTGGGCTCGAGAGCCCACCCTACGCGATGGCGGCCGCCTGCTACTTTTCGGCGTCCCCGGTCGCGTCCTTCAGTTTGTCCCTTGCCTCGTCCGCGGACTGCGTGATCGCCTGGGCAGCCTGGCTGGCCTGGTCGATTGGTTTGTGCAGCGCCTGCGCCGCCTTGGCCCCGGCGTCGTCCGCCGTGTTGGCGGGCGGCTGCGCCGGCGCCGCGTCGTGGCGGCTGCAGCCGGCGGCAAGCGCGCACAGAACCAACGCTCCGATCGTCGCTTTCATGTCCATCTCCCTGTTGGTGGCTTGTGCGCACAAGCATACACCGGGCCGGGCGCGGCGGGAAAAGCCCTTCCGGCGCAACGTATAATGGAAGGTCTATCAGGACCGCCTCCCATGACCACCCAGATTTCACCCGACCTGCCTGCCCACGCCATCGACGCGGCCCAAGCGCACGTGCGCGACATCGTGCGCATCGCCGTCGAGCATGGCCCCGGCCACGCCGCGCTGGTCGTCTTCGACACCCGCACCGGCCTTGCGCGCGCCCTCACCGATGCCTACCGCCGCAACCTGCCCGGCGCGACCTTCATCGACTTCGACACCGCCGGCGCCGACGAAGTGCTGGCCGCGTTCAGGCGCATGACGCCGAAGGACCTGGTGGTGCTGGTCCAGTCCACCAATTTCAGGCTCGAGGCGTTCCGCATTCGCGTCGAGCTGTTCAAGCTGGGGCTGAAGGTGATCGAGCACGTGCACCTTTCGCGCATGCCTGGGCCGCAGGCCGAACATTACATCGAGGCGCTGGCTTACGACCCGGCGTACTTCCGCGGGGTGGGCAAGGCGCTCAAGGCGCGCATCGATGTGGCTCCCTACGGCCGTGTGGTCGGCGGCGACGCGGAACTGGTATTCGCCTCGCCCTTCGAGCCGGCCAAGCTCAACGTGGGCGACTACAGCGACATGCACAATGTCGGCGGCCAGTTCCCGATCGGCGAAGTGTTCACCGAGGCGCGCGACCTGGAGGCGGTCAGCGGCACGGTGCTGGTGCATGTGTTCGGCGACACCTCCTATCGTTCGAACCGGCCGGACAAGCCGATCACGATGGTGGTCGAGCGCGGGCGCGTGGTTGACGCGATCGACGCCACGCCAGAGTTCCAGGAAGTGCTGGACATCATCCGGCGCGACGAGGGCGAGGTGTGGGTGCGTGAGCTTGGCTTCGGCCTGAACCGCGCCTTCACGCGCGAGCGGCGGGTGGACGACATCGGCACCTACGAGCGCATGTGCGGCATCCACCTGTCGCTGGGCGCCAAGCACGGCGTGTATCCCAAGCCCGGCTTCAAGCGCAAGGACGCGCGCTACCATATCGACGTGTTCGCGGTGACGGACGCGGTGTACCTGGGCGAGGAGCGCGTGTACGAGAACGGGGCCTGGACGGTATAAGGCGGGCGGCGAATGCAACTCGAAGTAGCCGTCACATAACTACCGAGAATTCATATCCTGTGTCAAATATGGAACATGGTGCGGCGCGCCATGCCCCATGTATCAGCTTTGTTACATTCTCAAGGACAATTGCCGAAAAGCTCAGCTTAGAATCATTTTTTCCTTTTTCTCCGACAAAGACAGGGTAAATATGATGCGTTTGCCGATCGGCCTAGCTGCGCTGTGCCTTTCCATGTCCGCGATTGCGGCTGACCCTCCGTCCAGCGGATTCGACGACAAGTTCCGCCAGCTCGACGAACTGCTCCCGACGCCGACCACGATCCGCACCGCGTCCGGCGCGCCGGGCCGCGCCTACTGGCAGCAGCGCGCGGACTATTCGATCCGCGCATCGCTGGACGAGGCCAAGCGCGCGATCACCGGCGCCGAGACGATCACGTATCACAACAACTCGCCCGACACCCTGAACTACCTGTGGGTGCAGCTCGACCAGAACATCTACAAGCCGAACTCCGACTCGCGCACCACCGCCACGGTCGCCTCCAAGGACGCATGGGGCAAGCCGCGCGGTCCGGAAGACGGCATGAAGTTCGATTCGATGCGCTCGATGCTGGAAGCGCGCCTGTTCGACGGCGGCTTCAACATCAAGAGCGTCAAGGACGCCAGCGGCCGTCCGCTCCACTACGTCATCAACCGCACCATGATGCGCATTGACCTGCCGCAGCCGGTCAAGCCGGGCGCCAAGGTCGCGTTCTCGATCGAGTGGAGCTACAACATCAACGAGCAGAAGGTGCTCGGCGGCCGCTCGGGCTACGAGAAGTTCGATGACAAGAACGACCTGTTCGAGGTCGCCCAGTGGTTCCCGCGCATGGCGGCCTATTACGACGTGATGGGCTGGCAGCACAAGCAGTTCCTGGGCACCGGCGAATTCACGCTGGAGTTCGGCGACTACGACGTGGAAGTGACCGTCCCGGCCGACCACGTCGTCGCCTCGACCGGCGAGCTGCAGAATCCGGACGCGGTCCTGTCCACCGCCCAGCGCGAGCGCCTGGCGCAAGCGCGCACGGCGAAAAAGCCGGTTGTCATCGTGACCCAGGCCGAAGCCGAGGCAAAAGAGAAGGTTCGCGCATCCGGCACCAAGACCTGGCACTTCAAGGCCAAGAACGTGCGCGACTTCGCCTGGGCGTCGAGCCGCAAGTTCATCTGGGACGCGCAGGGCTTCAAGAAGGATGGCGCCAACGTGCTGGCCATGTCGTTCTACCCGAAGGAAGGCAACCCGCTGTGGGGCCAGTACTCGACGGCTGCGATCATCCACACCATCAACGAGTACAACAAGTATTCGTTCGACTACCCGTACCCGATCGCCATTTCGGTGAACGGCCCGGTGGGCGGCATGGAATACCCGATGATCTCGTTTAACGGCCCGCGCCCGACCAAGGACAAGAAGACTGGCGAGATCACCTACTCCAAGCGCACCAAGTACGGCCTGATCGGCGTGATCATCCACGAGGTGGGCCACAACTACTTCCCGATGATCGTCAACTCCGACGAGCGCCAGTGGACCTGGATGGACGAAGGCCTGAACAGCTTCGTGCAGTACCTGGCCGAGCAGGCCTGGGAAGAGAATTACCCGATCTCGCGCGGCGAACCGCGCCAGATCGTGGACTACATGAAGAGCGCCGGCCAGCAGCCGATCATGACCAACTCCGAGTCGATCTCGGCACTGGGCCCGAACGCGTACGCCAAGCCGACCGCGGCCCTGATCGTGCTGCGCGAGACCGTGCTGGGCCGCGAGCTGTTCGATTTCGCCTTCCGCGAATACGCGCAGCGCTGGAAGTTCAAGCGCCCGACCCCGGCCGACTTCTTCCGCACCATGGAAGACGCCTCGGGCACGGACCTCGACTGGTTCTGGCGCGGCTGGTTCTACACCACCGACCACGTGGACGTGAGCGTGGACGGCATCAGCGAGTACCAGATCAGCAGCAAGGATCCGGAAATCGAGAAGAAGTGGAAGAAGGCGCAGCACGACCAGGAGCCGATCTCGATCACCGACCAGCGCAACAAGGGCACGCTGCCGCGCTACGTGGACGGCAAGCCCGAGCTGAAGGACTTCTACAACGAGCATGACGACTTCACCGTCACCAACCACGACCGCAACAAGTATGCCGAAGCCATGGCAGGCCTGGAGGACTGGGAAAAGGCGCTGCTCAAGGAAGGCAAGCACATGTACCTGGTGGACTTCACCAATGTGGGCGGCCTCGTGAGCCCGCTGGTGCTGGAGATCACGCTTGCCAGCGGCAAGAAGTATGTGGAGCGTGTGCCGGCCGAAGTCTGGCGCCACAACCCGAAGAAGATCACCAAGCTGGTCATCACCGACGAGCCGATGGTGAGCCTGACCCAGGACCCGTACTGGGAAACCGCCGACACCGACGTGAGCAACAACGCGTGGCCGCGCAAGGTGATGCCGTCGCGCCTGGAGCTGTTCAAGTCGCAGCAGCGCGGCATGGGCGAGGACATGATGAAGGACTTCAACGAGAAGCTGAAGCCTGCCAAGGCCGACGACGCCAAGAAGGCCGAGTAAGTCCGTAGGGTGGGCTCTCGAGCCCACGCGGTGATACCCGTCGCGTAATACGGCGTGGGCTCGTGAGCCCACCCTACGAGTTACACCGGCAGCTTTGCGAAAAGCTGCCGTTTTTCCATCTACAGAACCCAGACCATGACACGCCTGCACGCCAGCTTCGCAGCCCTGTCCCTGCTCGCCGCGTTCGCCGCATCGGCCCAGCAGTTCGACGACAAGTTCCGCCAGCTCGACGAACTGCTGCCCACGCCCACCGACACCCGCACCGCCTCTGGCGCACCCGGCCACGCGTACTGGCAGCAGCGCGCCGACTACACCATTCGCGCAACGCTGGACGAAGCCAAGCGCGCGATCAGCGGCACCGAGACGATCACCTACCGCAACAACTCGCCGGACACGCTCTCTTACCTCTGGGTGCAGCTGGACCAGAACATGTTCGCGGCCGACTCGGATAACCGCACGATCATCAGCTACCCGTCGCGCGAGGCGTGGGCGACGGGCCGTACGGGCCAGGGCGGCCTGCAATTCGACGCGGCGCGCTTCATCTTTGCCAGCCGCGCCTTCGACGGCGGCTTCAAGATCGCGAGCGTGACCGACACCGACGGCAAGCCGCTGCGCTACGTGATCAACAAGACCATGATGCGCATCGACCTGCCGCAGCCGATGAAGCCGGGCGCGCGCTACGCGTTCAAGATGGCGTGGCGCTTCAACCTACCCGAGAACATCGTGCTGGGCCGGCGCATGGGCTTCGAGCGCTTTGACAAGGAAGACAAGAACGACTTGTTCGAGATCGCGCAGTGGTATCCGCGCATGGCGGCGTACTACGACGCACACGGCTGGCAGAACAAGCAGTACCTGGGCGACGGCGAGTTCACGCTTGAATTCGGCGACTACGACGTGGAACTGACGGTCCCGTCCGACCACATCGTTGCCGCCACCGGCGTGCTGCAGAACCCGCAGGACGTGCTGAGCGCCGTGCAGCGCAAGCGCCTGGAGCAGGCGCGCACCGCCACCAAACCGGTGGTGATCGTGTCGCAAGCCGAGGCCGAGGCTGCCGAAAAGGGGCGCGCCACCACAACCAGGACCTGGCGCTTCAAGGCGGCCAACGTGCGCGACTTTGCCTTTGCAACGAGCCGCAAGTTCATCTGGGATGCGCAGGGCTTCAAGAGCGGCGGCACCGACGTGATGGCGATGTCGTTCTATCCGAAGGAAGCCAATCCGCTGTGGGAGAAGTACTCGACGCCGGCGATCATCCACACCATCGACAGCTACAGCAAGTACACCTTCGACTACCCCTACCCTGTGGCGATCTCGGTCAACGGGCCGGTGGGCGGCATGGAGTACCCGATGATCTCGTTTAACGGCGGGCGTCCGACCAAGGACAAGAAGACCGGGCAGCTGACGTATTCGAAGCGCACCAAGTACGGCCTGATCAGCGTGATCATCCACGAGGTCGGCCACAACTACTTCCCGATGATCGTCAATTCGGACGAGCGCCAGTGGACCTGGATGGACGAGGGCATCAACACCTTCATGCAGTTCCTGGCCGAGCAGGCGTGGGAAGAAAACTATCCGTCCAGCCGCGGCGAAGCGCGCGCGATCGTGGACTACATGAAGAGCCGCGGCCAGACGCCGATCATGACCAACTCCGAATCGGTGCTCTCGCGCGGGAACAATGCCTACGCCAAGCCGGCCACCGCGCTCAACGTGCTGCGCGAAACGGTGCTTGGCCGCGAGCTGTTCGACTTTGCCTTCCGCGAGTACGCGCAGCGCTGGAAATTCAAGCGCCCCACCCCTGCGGACTTCTTCCGCACAATGGAGGACGCGTCGGGCACGGACCTCGACTGGTTCTGGCGCGGCTGGTTTTACGGCACGCAGCCAGTTGACGTGAGCGTGGACGGCATCAGCGAGTACCAGATCAGTTCCAAGGACCCGGAAATCGAGAAGAAGTGGAAGAAGGCGCAGCACGACCAGGAACCGATCTCGATCACCGACCAGCGCAACAAGGGCACGCTGTCGCGCTACGTGGACGGCAAGCCAGGGCTGAAGGACTTCTACAACGAGCACGACGACTTCACCGTGACCAACCACGACCGCAACAAGTACAATGAAACGGTCGCGGGGCTGGAAGACTGGGAGAAGGCGCTGCTCAAGGAAGGCAAGCACCTGTACCTGGTCGATTTCACCAACGTCGGCGGGCTGGTAACGCCGCTGGTGCTGGAGATCACGCTCGCCAGCGGCAAGAAGTACATCGAGCGCGTGCCGGCCGAAGTCTGGCGCCACAACCCCAAGAAGATCACCAAGCTGGTCATCACTGACGAACCCATGGTAGGCCTGACCCAGGACCCGTATCTGGAGACCGCCGACGTCGACACCAGCAACAACGCATGGCCGCGCAAGCTGATGCCCTCGCGGCTGGAGCTGTTCAAGGCCAAGCGCGAGCAGGACGACATGATGAAGGACTTTAACGAGCCGCTGAAAAACATCGGCGAAACGAAGGCAGCAGAATGAAGCATTACGGTAGGGTGGGCACTTGTGCCCACGCGTTCATCACGCGGCGATGCGCGACTGTACGGCGTGCGCTGGTCGCGTGGGCTCAGGAGCCCACCCTACGAAAAGCGGTGGCGTTCGTGCTGTTCTCGGCTGCGGTGAGCGCACAAGCCCACAACTTCCACGCCGGGATCACCGACATCAGCTTCAACGCGCGCACCGGCAGCACCGAGGTGGTACACACCTACATGGCGCACGATGTGGAGGCGCTGCTGGCCAACATGTACCAGCGCCAGTTCGACCTGTCGCAACCGGATGACCAGGAAGTGCTGCGCAAGTACATCGAGCGCCAGTTCTGGCTGCAGGGCCAGGACCAGCGCAAGCTGCCGCTGCGCTGGGTCGGCGTGACGGCCGACGCGCTGAGCGTGATGATCTACCAGGAAGCCGAGCAGACGCCGCTATCGAAAGCCGCGCTGGTGCACGACGAGGTGATGACCGACTTCCTGCCGGACCAGGTCAACACGGTCAACATCAACGAGAACGGCGGCGTGCGCACACTGAACTTCGACAGCAAGACCGCCGACCGGCCGTTGCGCTGACCGCCCGCAGCAATGCCCCTGCTTCGTCCACTGCCCTTTGCGCTGGCCGCGCTGTTCATGCATGCGGCCTGCCACGCGGACGACTTCGTGATCCAGCGCGTGCTGGTCGAGGGTGCCCGCGCAAGCCAGCTTGGCGTCCTCGATGCCGCCAGCAGCGGCAGCATTGGCGCCAGGGAGCTCGAGCAGCGCATCGCCTACCGCCCCGGCGAACTGCTGGAGGCGGCGCCGGGCCTGATGGTGAGCCAGCATAGCGGCGAAGGCAAGGCCAACCAGTTCTACCTGCGCGGATTTAACCTTGACCACGGCACCGACCTGGCCACCTGGGTCGATGGCATGCCGGTCAACCAGCGCAGCCACGCGCACGGCCAGGGCTGGACCGACCTGAATTTCCTGATCCCCGAGATCACCACGCGCCTGGATTACGCCAAAGGGCCGTACTCGGCGCGGCAAGGCGATTTCGCTTCCGCCGGCAGCGCCTCGATCACCTACGCCAACCGGCTGGTGCAGGACGTGGCGACCGTGACGCTGGGCCAGGACGGCTTCGTGCGCACCACGCTGGCCGGTTCGCCGCAGCTGGCGGGCGGCAGCCTGCTGTACGCGCTGGAACTGCTGCACAACGACGGCCCGTTCACGCACCCGGACGATTACCGCAAGGCCAACGGCGTGCTGCGCTACAGCCGCGGCTACGCCAACAACGGCTGGAGCGTGACGGCCATGGCCTACCACGGCAGCTGGAACGCCACCGACCAGGTTCCGCAGCGCGCAGTGGACGCGGGAACGCTCGGCCGCTTCGATGCGCTCGACCCCACCGACGGCGGTGCCGCCCGGCGCCTGAGCCTGTCGGGCAACTGGCGCCGCACTGCCGCCGATACCGCATCGAGAGTGAGCGCTTACCTGATCCGCAACCAGCTCGACCTGTACTCGAATTTCACCTACTTCTTGAGCGACCCGGTGAACGGCGACCAGTTCAGCCAGCCGGACCGGCGCGTGACCAGCGGCATGGATGCCATGCACACCTGGCATGTGCATCGCGGCGAGACCAGCAGCTCCAGCCTGACGCTGGGGCTGCAGGCGCAGAACGACAACGTCTTCAACGGCTTGTACAGCACCGGCGCGCGCCAGCGCCTGTCCGCCACGCGCGAAGACCACGTGGTCGAGGGCAGCCTTGGCCTGTACGTCGAGAGCGCAACGCGGTGGAACGAACGCTGGCGCACCACGCTTGGCCTGCGCGCGGACGCATACCGCTTCGACGTGCGCAGCAGCCTGGCGCAGAACTCCGGGCGCGCCAGCGCGCGTCTCGCCAGCCCGTCGCTCTCCATCGCGTACGCGCCGTGGAACTCGACCGAGTTCTACGCCAATATCGGGAACGGCTTTCACAGCAACGACGCACGCGGCACCGTGGCCTCCATGGATCCGAAGACCATGGAGGCAGTCGGCCGCGCGCCCGGCCTGGTGCGCTCGCACGGCGCCGAGCTGGGCCTGCGCACCGAAGCGGTTCCAAAAATGCAGACCACGCTGTCGCTGTACCGGCTGGACTTCGATTCCGAGCTCACCTTCGTCGGCGACGAGGGCACGACCGAGGCGGGGCGTCCGAGCCGGCGAGTCGGCATCGAGTTTTCGAACTACTACAAGCCGCTCAAGTGGCTGTCGCTCGACCTGGACGCGGCCTTTGCGCACGCGCGCTCGCGCGGCTACGACCCGGCCGGCAGCCATCTTCCAGGCGCGGTCGAAGGCGTCGGCCAGCTGGCGCTCACGGTGGACCGGCTCGGCCCGTGGTCGGGCGCCCTGCGGCTGCGCTACTTCGGGCCGCGCCCGCTGGTCGAGGACAACAGCGTGCGCTCACGCGCGAGCATGACGCTGGGCGCGCGCGCCGGCTACCGCATCGACAAGGCGACCCGTCTCGAGATTGAAGGCTTCAACCTCGCCAACCGGCAGGATTCGGCGGTCGAGTACTACTACCTCTCGCGCCTGCGCAGCGAAAGCGCCGCACGCGGCGACGTGCATTTCCACCCGATCGAGCCGCGTTCGCTGCGCATCACGCTGACCAGGAATTGGTAGGCACCGAACGGCCTGGTTTGAAAAGTGCTACGCTATTTTGCATGAGCACTTCAGCACAACCGTTTACACCACTACCGCGCATCGCCGAGGCGCTGCGCACCCAGGGCTACGCGCTCGTCCGTCCCGAGGACGTGGCCGCGCTGGCCGGCTGCACAGTTGACGAACTGGACGCGCTGGCGCCGAGCTGGAACCGGCTCGCGCCGGACAAGTACCTGCGCGACGGCGGCCACTACCGGCAGCGGCGCCACTCCTGCTTCGTCGAACGGCAGGGCGTGCTGGAGCAAGCGCCGCACCGGGCGCACTGGCAGCCGGTCGAGTACAACGCGCTGCACGGCGGGATGCACCGGCTGTTCGAGCCGGTCGAGCCGGCCACCGTCGCGCACAACGCTTGGCAGCGCCTGCTGCGCGCGCTGGGCGAGGTCTGTTCGAGCGTGAAGGGGCGACAGCCGTGGTTCATCGAGGCGCACCAGTTCCGCATCGATACCGCCGAAGGCATTGGCCGGCCCACGCCTGAAGGCGCGCACCGTGACGGCGTCGATTTCGTCGCGGTGATCCTGGTTGAGCGCCACAACGTCAAGGGCGGCGAAACGCGCGTGTTCGAGGCCAACGGCCCGGACGGCAAGCGGTTTACCATGCTCGAGCCGTGGACCATGCTGCTGCTGGACGACGAGGCGGTGATACACGAGTCCACGCCGATCCAGCCAACCGGGGACAACGGGCATCGCGATACGCTGGTGCTGACCTATCGGGCGGGGGCGTTCCAGGGCGACGACGCCTGACAGGCGCACCACATTGGTGCAAATTCCAAGGTAGGGTGGGCTCTTGAGCCCACGCGAGGTGACGCGTCGCGTGATCAACCGCGTGGGCTCAAGAGCCCACCCTACTCGAAGCACGCGCAAAAAAACGCCCGCGAGGCCTGGGAGGCGGCGGGCGAGAATCCAGGTTTTCGGAGAAAACTGGAGGAGACGTACACAATATAGTCCGATTTATTGTGCGCTGCAATACGGTAGAAATACTGTAGGCGCAGCCGCTCCCCCAGAGTAGGACTAGGCCCTGAACAGTTCGAAGCCGGCCTGCTTTTGCGGCATTGCGGGAAAGACCTGCGCCAGCGCCTTGTCCGACAGCCGCAGGTGCCGCTCTGCCACCTGCGCCAGCACCGCACGAAAGTCCGTGGTCACCGCCAGGTCGCGCCCTTCGTTGAGCGCCGATTCGCCGATGCCGGGCCAGTCGCCATGCACCTTGCCGCCGTTGACCCGCCCGCCCAGCACCCACATCACGTTGCCATGGCCGTGGTCGGTGCCGCCGTTGCCGTTCTCGTGCGCGGTGCGGCCAAACTCGGACATGACCACGATCGTGGTGTCGTCGAACAGGGGGCCGAGCCGCTGGGCCAGCACCGCAAGGCCCTGCGCCAGCGGCGTCAGGCGGTTGGCCAGCTGGCCGCTGCCGGCGCCCTGGTTGGTGTGCGTGTCCCAGCCGCCCAGCGCCACGAACGCGAGCTGGATGCGCGGGTCGTTGCGCATCAGCGTGGCAAGGCGCGCCGCATCGTCGGGAAAGCCGTTGGGCAGCGGCGCGCCGCGGTCGGCCATCTGCATCTCGCGGCTCTCGGCCGCTTCCATCACTTCCTTGTGCGCGCTCTTGCCGTCCTGGTAGGCGCGGCCGAAACGCGGGTCGTTCGCGTACAGCTGGTCGAACGCGGCGCCGATGTTGGGCCGGTCGAGGATGTTGGCGCGCGTGCCGGCCGCGCCGTTGGGCAGGTTGATGGCGGCTGCGCTCCCCGACAAAATGCGCGGCATGACCGGGCCAATGCCCAGCAGGCGGCTGGGCGTGGACTGGCCGGGCAGCTGGGCGACGAGGCGGTTCATCCAGCCGTCCGGCGTGTTCTTGCGGCCCGGCGTGGCCGATTCCATGTAGTCCTGCGCGTCGAAGTGCGAGCGCGTCTCGTCGGGCGAGCCGCTGGCGTGCACGAAGGCGAGCTTCTTTTCCTGCCACAGCGGCTGCAGGCTGGCCAGCGCCGGGTGCATGCCGAAGTAGCCGTCCAGGGCAATCGCGCCGTTCTCGGCGCCCGGCGCGGCAAGGCCAATGGTCGGGCGCAGCCGCAGGTATTCGGCGTCGCCGACCGGCGCCACCACGTTCAGCCCGTCCACCGCACCGCGCAGCATCACCACCACCAGCTTGCGGCCGGTCGGGTTGTCCGAGGTCGCGGCCCACGCGCCACGGCCAACCGGCACCACCAGGCTCGCGCTGGCCAGCGCATTCAGGAAGTCTCTTCGTTTCATGTTGTTCTCCTGGTCAGTGCTGCATGAAGTCGGGGCTGCCCAGCACCATGGCCGCGCGCAGTTCCGGCGGGTTGTGCGACAGGGTGTCGAGCGTGCGCTGCGAAATGCTGCCGTCGAGCGTTGAGAGCAGGCGGCTGGCATCGAGCGGCGGCTGCGACGCGGCGGCGGCAGCCATGGCCTGCGCCGACACGGTGTTGGTGACCATCGGCGGGTTCTGCGCAGGCGCCACGGTGCCCATGGGCGGCGCCTGCTCGCCTTGCGCAACCGCGCGCGCGGGCAGCGCAGCGGAGGCGCTCATGGCCTGCATCTGCTGCAGGTCCGGCGGCGGCGCGGACAGCGCGATGCGGCCGGAACCAAGCGCCGTGGCGAAGGTGATGCGGCGGGTCAGCGCGTCCGGATTGAGCCAGGCGTCCTGCGTGTTCTTGTAGCCGTCCGGGGTCTGGCAGCCGTACAGCGGCATGCCGAGCTGGCTCATGGTGCCCATCAGCGGCTGCACGTTTTTCACCGGCACGCCGCTGGCGCGCACGGCCGACACCACGAACTGGTACGGCGTCTTGAACTTGGCGCCCACGGCCTGCGGCGCCATGAACTCGTCGCTGGCAAACAAGGTGCGCAGCACCGAGCGGATGTCGCCCCGGGTCTCGATCCAGGTTTTGGCCATGCGCTCGACCAGGGCCGGCGGCGGCACGTCGCTCACGAAGTACTGGGCCAGCTGGTAGCTCACGTGGCGCGCCGTGGCCGGATGCACGGCCAGCACGTCCAGCGCCATCTCGCCTTCCCGCTGGCCGCTTGGCTCGACCGTGCGGCCGAGCCAGGTCTTCACGCCCTGGTCATGGCGCTTGGGGTCGAAGCGGAAGGTCTCGTTGAAGCGCACCAGCCGCTGCGGCTGGAAGGTCCAGCCAGTCAGCATGCGCGCCAGCTCGGTCACGTCCTTCTGCGTGTAGCCGCCGTCCACGCCCAGCGTGTGCAGCTCCATCAGTTCGCGCGCGTAGTTCTCGTTCAGCCCGCGCGGTCCCTTGGCGCCCTTCTTCGCCTGCTCGGCGCCGAACTCGTTCGAGGTCGAGACCACGTTATCGAGGTAGAACAGCATGGCCGGATGCTTGGCGGTGGCGCCCAGCAGGTCGCGGAAGGAGCCCAGCGCGTACGGGCGGATCGCATCGCGCTCGTAGCTGGCGATCAGCGCGCGGTCGATGCCCTTGCCGGCAAAGACGTTGAAGTGGTTGAACCAGAAATCGACCATCACCTCTTCGAGCTGGCGCGGGCTGTCGATTGCGCCCAGCAGGCGCGCCTCGGCGGTTTCGCGCGTGGCCTTGGCCAGCGCGGCGCGGCGGCGCTGTTTGGCGCCCTCCTCTTCGTCGCGCACTTCCTTGCGCAGCTCGTTGTACTCGCGCAGCGCGTCGCCCGCGCTGCGGTTCACGGTTTCGTTGGCGGCCAGGCGCGCGCTCAGGTCCTGCGGCAGCGGGATCGACTCGGGGTGCAGTTGGGCGTCGATGTAGCGCTGCACGCCCATCTGCGTGACGCGTTCGACGTCGCCCGGCCTGGGACCATAGCCGAGCCGGTTCAGGACGTGGACGGCCTGCTGGTCCGGCGTGAGCGCGCTAGCGTGCAGCGGCGAACAGGCCAGCAGCACCAGCGCGACGATGAAGGACTTTGTGGTTTTCATAATCCCTTCCAGTGATGGTTGTTCAGTATTTATACCGGACCTCAATGATGCTTGATGGTATGTGTTGTTTCAGCTGTAAGCAAATGTAACGACGGTCGTGGCCGGTAATTTGGTAGACTGTTTCGTTTCAATTTCGTCACGCATCATGGCCTGGCTCGTCACCAAATACCTGATCACCGCCGGTGTGGTGGTCCTCATCTCCGAGATCGCCAAGCGCAGCGATCGCCTTGGCGGTTTCATCGGCGCGCTGCCGATCGTGACCTTCCTCGCGCTGATCTGGCTGCACCTGGAAAAACAGCCTGAATCGAAGGTGGCCAACCACGCCTGGTACACGCTGTGGTACGTGATTCCGACCCTGCCGATGTTTGCCGCCTTCCCGTCGCTGCAAGCGCGCATTGGATTCTGGCCCACCATGCTCGCGAGCGTGCTGATCACGGTGGCCTGCTTTGGCCTGTTCGCGCTGCTGGTGCGGCGCTTTGGCATCGAACTGCTCTGACACTGACAACGACATGACCACGACCCGACTCAAACCCGGTGCGGCTGCCATCCTCGCCCTTTTTTGCTCGCTGTGCTTGCTCGGCGTGCTGGCCTCGGCCGGCGCTGCTGCCGACGACAACAAGGCCGCACCGGCCAAGCCCGCGCTCACCGTCACGACAGGCCGCCCGCAAAGCGCAACGCTGCCCATCCGACTGGGCGCGAACGGCAACGTCGCAGCCTGGCAGGAGGCGGTGATCGGCAGCGAGTCGGGCGGGCTCAAGCTGGCCGAGGTGCGCGTGAACGTGGGCGACGTGGTCAAGAAGGGCCAGGTGCTGGCCGTGTTCTCGTCCGAGACCGTGGTGGCCGACGTCGAGCAGGCGCGCGCCACGGTGCAGGAGGCGCAGGCCAACGCGGCCGCCGCCGAGGCGGACGCGCAGCGCGCCCGCGCGCTGAAGGACACCGGCGCCTTCAGCGAACAGCAGATCACGCAGTACCTCACCGCCGAGCGCACCGCCAGCGCGCGCCTGGCCGCGGCGAAAGCAGGCCTGGCGCAGCAGCAGCTTCGGCTCAAGTACACCCAAGTGGTGGCGCCCGACAGCGGCATCATCTCCGCCCGCAGCGCGACCGTGGGCGCCGTGGTGGGCGTGGGCACCGAGCTGTTCCGGCTGATCCGCCAGGGGCGGCTGGAATGGCGCGCCGAGGTGACGGCGGCGGAGCTGGCCCGCATCAAGCCGGGCGCCAAGGTGGCGGTGAAGGCCGCCAACGGCAGCGAGCTGGCCGGCCGCGTGCGCACGGTCGGCCCGACCATCGACCCGCAGACGCGCAACGCGCTGGTGTACGTGGACCTGCCGCCCTCGCTCGCGGCCAACGCGCCGTTCAAGGCCGGCATGTTCGCCAGCGGGCAGTTCGAACTGGGCGAATCCGGCGCGCTGACCGTGCCGACCCAGGCCATCGCCGTGCGCGACGGTTTCTCGTATGTATTCCGCCTGAACGCGGACCAGCGCGTGAGCCAGTTGAAGGTGGCCACCGGCCGCCGCCTGGGCGAGCGCGTCGAGGTGGTGTCGGGCCTGAACCCGGAAGCGGTGATCGTGGTGAGCGGGGCCGGCTTCCTCAACGACGGCGACCTGGTGCGCAACGTGCCGGCCGCGCCAGGCGCGCTGGCGCGCCGCTGAAGGGCCGGCCATGAATTTTTCCGCTCTCTCGATCAGGAACCCGATCCCGGCGATCATGCTGTTCGCCCTGCTCACGCTGGCCGGCCTGATCGCCTACAAGGCCAACAAGGTCCAGGACTTCCCCGACATCGAGCTGCCGATCGTGACCGTCAGCGCCACGCTCGACGGCGCCGCGCCGGCCCAGCTCGAAACCGAGGTCGCACGCAAGATCGAAAATTCGGTCGCCACGCTGCAGGGCGTGAAGAACATCTACACCCAGGTGCTCGATGGCGTGGCCAACGTGACGGTCGAGTTCATCCTGGACAAAGACCCGGCCGAGGCGGTCAACGACGTGCGCGACGCGGTGGCGCGGGTGCGCGCCGACCTGCCGGCCGAGATGCGCGACCCGAGCGTGACCAAGACCGTCACCGCAGGCCGCGTGGTGCTGACCTTCACCGCCGAAGCGAACAAGGCCAGGGGCGGCGCCGGTCCGGACGACCAGGACCTGAGCTGGTTCGTCGATAACGCGGTCTCCAAGCGGCTGCTGTCGGTGCCGGGCGTGGGCTCGGTCAAGCGTGTGGGCGGCGTCTCGCGCGAGCTGCGCGTGGAGCTGGACGACGCGCGCATGGCGGCGCTGAAGGTATCGGCCCTGGACGTGTCGCGCATGCTGCGCAACGTGCAGCGCGAGGAACCGGGCGGGCGCGGCGACGTGGGCGGCGCCGAGCAGTCGGTGCGCACCATCGCCACCGTGAAGACGGCGCAGGAGCTGGCGGCGATGGACGTCCCGCTGGGCGACGGCCGCCACGTGCGGCTGGACCAGGTGGCGAAGGTGACGGACACCGTGGCCGAGCCGCGCGCCATCGCCGAGCAGGACGGGCGCAAGGTGGTCGGTTTCGAGATCTTCCGCACGCGCGGGGCCAGCGAGATCGACGTTGCGCGCGGCGTGCGCGAGGCGGTGGCCAGGCTGCAGAAGGAACACCCGGAAATGGTGCTGCGCGAGGTGATCGACAACGTCGGGTACGTAGAAGAGAACTTCAAGGCGTCGATGGAGATGCTGTACGAGGGCGGCATATTGGCGGTGCTGGTGGTGTGGTGGTTCCTGCGCGACTGGCGCGCCACGCTGGTGGCGGCGGCCGCGTTGCCGCTGTCGGCCATTCCCGCGTTCCTGGGCCAGTACCTGTTCGGCTACACGCTCAACGGTGTGACGCTGCTGTCGCTTGCGCTGGTGGTGGGTGTGCTGGTGGACGACGCGATCGTCGAGATCGAGAACATTGCGCGCCACCTGCGGATGGGGAAAACGCCGATGCAGGCAGCGCTGGACGCGGCCGACGAAATCGGCATGGCGGTGATTGCCACCACGTTCTCGCTGGTGGCCGTGTTCCTGCCCACCGCCTTCATGGGCGGGATCCCCGGCAAGTTCTTCAAGCAGTTCGGCTGGACCGCGACGCTGGCGATCATCGCCTCGCTGCTGGTGGCGCGCCTGCTCACGCCGATGATGGCGGCCTACCTGCTCAAGCCGGCGGCGCACGCGAACGAAGCGGACGGCCGCGTGATGACTCGCTACCTTTCCGCGATGCGCTGGTGCCTGCGCCACCGCCGCGTCACCGCGATCGGCGCCACGCTGCTGTTCGTCGCATCGATTGCGCTGGCCGGCCTGCTGCCGACCGGCTTTGTGCCGGCAGCCGACCGCTCGCAGACGCAGATCCAGGTCGAACTGGCGCCCGGCGCAACGCTGGCGCAAACCCATGCGGTGGCCGAGCGCGCGCGCCTGGCGGCGATGCAGGTGCCAGGCGTGAAGAGCATCTTCAACTCGGTGGGCGGCGGCTCCAGCGGCGACGGTTTCAACCCCGGCGCGGCGGCCGAGGCACGCCGCGCGGTGCTGACGATCACCACCGTGCCACGCAAGGAGCGCAAGCAGGCACTCGACGAAATCGAGACCGCGCTGCGCGCGAAAATGGCCGACATTCCGGGCGCGCGCTTTTCGGTCGGCGCGGGCGACACCGGCACCAAGATGGAGATGGTGCTGCGCAGTGAAGACCCGGCCGCGCTGGAGGCCACCGCGCGCGAGCTGGAGCGCGAGCTGCGCACGCTCAAGGGCGTGGGCAACATCCACTCCAGCGCTGCGCTGGTGCGGCCCGAGATCATCGTGCGCCCCGACTTTGCGCGCGCCGCCGACCTGGGTGTGACCGCCGCCTCGATCGGCGCCACGGTGCGCGTGGCCACGGCCGGCGACTACGACCTGGCGCTGGCGAAGATGAACCTGTCGGACCGCCAGGTGCCGATCCGCGTCAAGCTGCCCGATGCGATGCGCGCCGACCTGGATGCCATCGGCCGCCTGACGGTGCCCGGCAAAAACGGCCCGGTGATGCTGGCCAACGTGGCCACCATCACGATGGAAAGCGGCCCGGCGCAGATCGACCGCCTGAACCGCGCGCGTGACGTGCGCATGGAGGTGGAGCTGTCGGGCACCTCGCTGGGCGAGGCGAACCAGGCCGCGGCCCAGCTGCCGATCATGAAGAACCTGCCGGCATCGGTGGAAGCGGCCGACCTGGGCGACGCGCAGGAGATGGAAGGCCTGTTCGACAGCTTCGGCATCGCCATGCTGATCGGCGTGCTGTGCATCTACGGCGTGCTGGTGCTGCTGTTCACCGACTTCATGCAGCCGCTGACGATCCTGGCCGCACTGCCGCTGTCGATCGGCGGCGCCTTCGTGGCGCTCCTGGTGACCGGGCGCGCGCTGTCGATGCCCTCGCTGATCGGCCTGATCATGCTGATGGGGATCGTGACCAAGAACTCGATCCTGCTGGTCGATTACGCGATCCTGGCGCGCAAGGCCGGCATGCGCCGCTTCGAGGCGCTGGTCGATGCCTGCCACAAGCGCAGCCGGCCGATCGTGATGACCACCATCGCAATGGGCGCGGGCATGCTGCCGCTGGCCCTGGGCTGGTCGGGCGACCCCAGCTTCCGCTCGCCGATGGCCATTGCGGTGATCGGCGGCCTGATCACCTCGACCCTGCTCAGCCTGCTGGTGGTGCCGGCCGTGTTCACCTATGTGGACGACCTCGAGCACTGGCTGGCCAACAAGGCGCGCGCCCTGCGCCGGCCCAAGCCGCCGGTCAAGCCGCGCGAACCGGAGATGACGCGCTAAGCGCCGGACCGAGTTGTGCGTAGGGTGGGCTCTCGAGCCCACGCAGAGTCACGCGGCGCGTGCTGCGGCGTGGGCACAAGTGCCCACCCTACGCGAAAAAAAACCCGGCCAGGAGACCCGGCCGGGCAGTTCACCACTGAACCGCTGTTGGAGTCAGTCGCGGCGGCTGAAAATTTTTGCCAGCAGAAAGCCGGCGCCCACGGCCATGGCGATGGCCGGGCCCGGGTTGTTGCGCACATATTCGCGCCCCTGTTCCATGTAGTTTTGCGCAGCCTCGTTCATTTGGCGCGAACGCTCGCTCATGGATTGCGATGCGCCGGAGAGCATGCCGGTCATGCGGTCCACGCCGGCGTGCGCGGTGCTGGCCAGCCGGTCCACCATGGGGCGGGCAGCCTGCGCCGCCTGGTCGATGGTGCGGTGGGCCTCGCCGCTGGCGCGGGACATGGTGTCGCCGCTGTTGGCCGGGCTCATCGAGCCGCCGGTGCTGCCGGACGAACCCATGCTGCCCGACGAGCCCATGCCGCCCTGCGAACCACCGGACGACGAACCCATGCCGCTGGAGCCGGTGCCCGACGATGCGCTCATGCCGCTGCTGGAACCGGTGGCGGAGGTGCCCGACGAACCGCTGGCCGACGAACCCATGCTGCCGGAAGAACCGGTGCCGCGCGACGCATTGTTGCCGCCCTGGCCCGCGCTCGCGCTGCTGCCACCCATCGAACCGGTGCTGCCCGCGGCGCTGCTGCCGGCGCTGGTGCTGCTGGAGCTGCCGGCTGCGCTGCCGCGCCCGGCATTCTGGTCCTTGCCCATGCTGCTGCCCGAGCCGGCACTGGTGTCGCGTGCTTTACCCTCGTTCGACTTCTGATTATCCATGATGTATCCCTCGTAAAAATGTAGACCAACGCGGAGTAGACCGATACTCGACCATCACCACATTCTTCCCCGATTCCGCCCGAAACAAAACGAAGGCACGAGAGTGACCTGCGCTGCATCAATGTTTCGATTGCGTTTTGCATTGGGTCAAGATGTGTGTGTTGGCGACCCCAAGCCAGCGCAAAAGTTCCATTGATGGTGGCAGATCACCCCGCCTTTTTGCCGTTGTAAAACCCGCACGCCGCCCGGCGTGACGGGGCGGAAACGACAAGTCGTCACCGCAATAGAAAAAATACAAGGAAGAGCCGGCAGCGACAGTGCGCTGACTAACAGAGCCGGCAGTCAGCCGGCCCCGCGATCGCAGGAATACCAGCCCACGAAGCTGATGCGCTGCCCCGCGGTGATCGGCAGCACCTGGTGGCGATACCACGGATGCGAGGGAAACACGAGCAGCACGCCGGCGCGCGGGCGCAGGCAGATGCCCTGCTGGTCGCGCTCGGTGCCGATGTTCAGGAAGCGGAATTCGCCGCCGGCAAAGTCTTCGCCGCCGCTCGACAGCCACAGCACGGCGGACAGCTTGCGATGCGGCAGCGCCAGTTGCCATGTGCCCTGGCCGGGGCCGCTCGCCAGCCGGCTGTTGTCGGCGTGCGCGCCGAACCCGGCGCCGGGACCGTACAGCAGCAGGTCCTCTTCCTCACGGTTCAGTGCGGCGCGCGCGTCGATGTCGAACACGGCGCGGGCCTTGTCAACGGCCGCGTCGATGCGGGCGAACACGCTTTCCTTCAGCGCCTGCCCGACCGCAAGCCGCCTGCTCGACCGGGACGCCAGGTTGACATAACCGTCGTCGCCCTCGCCCATCATCCGCGACGGCGCGAGGTCGTGCAGGTCGAGCTGGCGCGTGATCGCGGCACACTCCTGCGGCGTGAAAATACTGTCGACGAAAAACGGCCGTTCCTCGAAACGGCCGGGCTTGATGTCGAACAGCGCGCTGTCGGAATTGGCCAGCGCGCCATCGTTGTCGAGCAATCGGAAGCCCATGGATGCCCTCCCGTGAAGGGGAACGATGCGGCGCAGCCCGGGGCGCTGCCCGGGCTGCCTGTTGTGCTGCCTGGCTTAACGCGTCACCCCAGGCGGGATGCGCATGAGATACGGCAGGTCGGCCACGATCTGGCTGGCTTCGCAGCCGCCGGCCATCACCACCTCTTGCGGAATGAGCAGTTGTTCGATCAGGATTTGCGCATTGTTGTCATTGGTTTCCATGATTTTCCTCTTTCAGGTTTATGGTTGTTTGACAAACTGCGGTGCAAAGACGTGGGTGTCGCTGGCCGGATCACCTCCTTTCTGCTGGATCGGCCCTACTGGCCGAGTTTCTCGACGATGTTCTGTTCCGGGTAGCCGTTCCTGATGAGGAACTGGATGACGTGCCCGTAGTAGCGCTTCAGTCCTTCGCAGTACACGCTCGGATTGTTGAAGCCGCGTTGCGCGCTGTAGCGGTGCTCCGGCCGGCCACCGCGGCACAGCTTGCGCACGCTGCAGGACTGGCACGCATCGGGCAGGCGGTTGCTCGCTTCCAGCAGTTGCCAGCTTTGCCGTGAGTTGACCACGTCGGCAAGCTCGTCGTAGAAGATCGAACGCGGCTGGCTGTCGTTGCGCCAGTCGCGCGCGGAGATCAGGGCGTCGTCCACGGTCAGCTCGCCGTTGCTTTGCACGACCAGCGCCTTGCAGACGGCATACGCTTCGTCGGGGGCGAGCTGGCGCGACTGCGTCACCACCCGCTTTTCCTTGAAAAAGGCCAGCGCTTCCAGTGCCCAGTAGATCTGCAGCGACTGGTCCGCGACGAACGCGTCGAACAGCGCCACCAGCTGCTCGCCATAGGCCAGCGCGCTCTCGCCTTCCTCGAACGGCTGCTGCCACGAGCGGATGGGCAGCAGGTAGGACTGCTTGCGAATGCCGAAGGTGTCGCGCAGGTGGTGGCAAATCTTGCGCGCGTCGAAGCGATGGTTCATCACGCTGATCGACCCAACGGTCCAGCCGGAGCGGTGGCGGAAAAAATCGTTGGCGCGGACGATGTTGTCGGCCACGCGCTGGTACGAGCCGCGGCCCTTGCGGTCGGTGCGGTAGCGGTCGTGGTATTCGGCCGGTCCGTCGATGCTGAACGAAAGCTCGACGCCGTGCTTGTCCAGGCATACCAGCCACTCGTCGGGCAGGTGGATGCCGTTGGTCTGCATGCCCAGGTTCAGGCGGGTCTTGTGGCCCAGCGTGGCCCGCAGTGCGGTGCACAGCCGGTCAAAGTCGCGCAGGCGCTGCAGCGTGGGCTCGCCGCCATGGAAGGCGATCGACAGGTCGCGGATCTTCAGTTGTTCGACGCCCTGCAGCAGGAATGCAGGAATACGCTCGCACACCTCGCGCCCGATGATCGGCTGGCGACCGGCGAAGCTGTCGTCGCCCATGAAGAAGTAGTAGCAGTACTGGCAGGCCAGGTTGCAGCGTTCGGCGGTCTTGATGATGACCTGCAGGCTTTCGACCTCGACGATGCGCCTGGACGGCGCGGCAGGCTTGCTTGGCTGCGGCCGGAACGCGAGCGGCCGCGCTTGTACAACTGACTGAAGCTGCACCATCCCTTGCTCCCGCTGGTTGTGCGACGACCCCGTTGTACTTCCGCCCGCTGCGAGCGCGGCGGTTCCTGTCTCAAAAGAATAGTCCGCGCAATCCTCAACCTCAAGGAAGGTTGTGAAAAAGATACCAGATATTATTGATAGTGCAATTACCCGGAAAGCTGGGGTACAGTTACAGGTTAGGCCGGAAAAGAACAAACCCGCGTCTCTTGCGAGTACGCGGGTTTGTGGTGTTGGTGCCGGAGATAGGAGTCGAACCTACGACCTTCGCATTACGAATGCGCTGCTCTACCAACTGAGCTACACCGGCGAAGACGCATATTCTAGCAAACAATTCGCCAATGTTGCTAGCCCGGCGGTGCGAGGCGGCGCTTGGCGTGAAAATTCCCGGTGTCCTGGCTACGCCAGCGCTGGCTGAACGCGTGGGCAGGGTGAGGCTGGGCAGTGCCCAGCCGAACGCCCACCCTACGTGCGGCACGCGCCGATCAATCAAGCCTGGTGGTAGGCGGTCACGCGCTCCACTTCGTTTTTCGAGCCGAGGAAGACCGGCACGCGCTGGTGCAGCTTGTGCGGCACGATCTCGAGGATGCGCTTGTGCCCGTCGGTGGCCGCGCCGCCGGCCTGCTCGACGATCATGGCCATCGGGTTCGCTTCGTACATCAGGCGCAGCTTGCCCGGCGAGGACGGGTCGCGCATGTCGGCCGGGTACATGAAGACGCCGCCGCGGTTGAGGATGCGGTGCACGTCGGCCACCATCGAGGCGATCCAGCGCATGTTGAAGTCCTTCTCGCGCGGACCGGTTTTACCGGCCAGCATCTCGTCCACGTAGCGCTGCACCGGCGCGTGCCAGTGGCGCTTGTTGGACATGTTGATCGCAAATTCCTTGGTGTCTTCCGGGATGCGCATGTCGCGCTGCGTGAGCACCCACGAACCCATCTCGCGGTCGAGCGTGAAGCAGTTCACGCCCTTGCCGGTGGTGAGCACCAGCATGGTCTGCGGGCCGTACACCGCGTAGCCGGCGGCCACCTGCTGGGTGCCCGGCTGCAGGAAGGCCTGCTCGTTCGGCGCGCCCATGCCTTCGGGCGCCTTGAGCACCGAGAAGATGGTGCCGATCGAGACGTTGACGTCGATGTTGGACGAGCCGTCCAGCGGGTCGAACATCAGCAGGTATTCGCCCATCGGGTAGCGGTTGGGGATCGGGTGGATGGTTTCCATCTCTTCCGAGGCCATCGCGGCCAGGTGGCCGCCCCATTCGTTCGCCTCGAGCAGGATCTCGTTCGAGATCACGTCCAGCTTCTTCTGGACTTCGCCCTGGATGTTCTCGGTGTCGGCGCTGCCGAGGATGTCGCCGAGCGCGCCCTTACCGACCGAGTGGCTGATGGTCTTGCAGGCGCGCGCCACCACTTCGATCAACAGGCGCAGTTCGGCCGTGATCGCGTTGTTGTGGCGTTGCTGTTCAACGAGGTGCTGCGTGAGGCTGACGCGTTTCATCTGGTTCCTTTGCTTGGGGGTTCTGGATTCTTTATCGTTGTTTGCTGCCGCTGTCTGGACGCGTGGGCAGAGGATCTGCCCACCCTACGCATCAGGCCAGCGCCTTGCTGACGACTTCGCGCACGTCGTTCGACAGCTTCTTCAGTCCGTTCACCTGCTTGAGCGCCTGCTTCATGTGCGCCTGCAGGGCCGGGGCGTAACGGCGCCAGCGGTCCATCGCGCGCGCCAGCCGGGCTGCCACTTGCGGGTTGAGCGCGTCCAGCGCCATCACCTGTTCGGCCCAGAACGCGTAGCCGCTGCCGTCCGGGACGTGGAACTGGACCGGGTTGGCCATGCAGAAGTTGAAGACCAGGCTGCGCGCACGGTTCGGGTTCTTCATGGTGAAGGCCGGGTGCTTCATCAGTGCCCGCACGGCGGCCACGTCGGTGGCCGGGCTGGACGCCTGCATCGCGAACCACTTGTCGACCACCAGCGCTTCCTTTTCGAACTCGTCGTAGAAGCCTTGAAGCGCGCGCTGCGCGGCCGGCGCGCGCGCGTGCACCAGCGCGCCCAACGCGGCGGCGCGGTCGGTCATGTTGCCGGCTTCGTCGAACTGGCGCTCGGCCAGCGCAATGCCCTCGTCATCCGAGGCTGCGGCCAGGTAGCCCAGCGCCAGGTTCTTGAGCGCGCGCTTGCCGATCGATTCGGCGTCCGGGCTGTACTGGCCGGGCGTCTGGTTGGCGTCGTAGGCCGCCAGCAGCTCGGCGCGCAGGCGGTTGCCGATCGACGACCGCACGAACTGGCGCGCCATGTGGATCGACAGCGGATGCACCACGTCGGTCTGCTCGGCGATCATGCTTTCGGTCGGCAGCAGCAGCGCCTGTTCGCGGAACGCCGGGTCGAGCGACTCGTCGGTGAGCACCTTGCGCATCGCTTCGATGAAGGTGTCGTCCAGCTGCAGGCGGCTGCCCGCGGTGACGTCTTCGGTCAGCCTGAGCAGGCGCTCCATCGCCAGCCGCTGCCCGGCTTCCCAGCGGTTGACCGGGTCGCTGTCATGGCTGAACAGGTGCAGCAGGTCCTCGTCGCTGTAGTCATATTCCAGCACCACGGGGGCCGAGAAGTCGCGCAGGATCGACGGCACCGGCTGCTGCGGCACGTTGGTAAAGCGGAAGGTCTGCTCTTGCCCGGTCAGTTCCAGCACGGTCGTGGTGCCGCGCTCCTGGCCGTCGATCACCAGCGGGATGTCGCGCCCGTCGCGGCCCACCAGGCCCACGGCAACCGGAATGTGGAACGGCAGTTTCTCGGGCTGGCCAGGCGTGGCGGGGCACGATTGCGACAGCGTCAGCTCCACCGCCTGCTGCTGTTCGTCGTAGCGCATCTGCGCGCGCACCACTGGCGTGCCGGCCTGGCTGTACCAGCGCTCGAACTGGTCCAGGTCGCGGCCGTTGGCGTCGGCCATCGCACGGCGGAAATCGTCGCACTCGACAGCCTGGCCGTCATGGCGCTCGAAGTACAGGTCCATGCCCTTGCGGAAGCCCTCGCGGCCCAGCAGGGTCTGGTACATGCGCACCACTTCGGCGCCCTTCTCGTACACGGTGACGGTGTAGAAGTTGTTGATCTCGACGAACGAGTCGGGGCGCACCGGGTGCGCCATCGGGCCGGCGTCTTCCGGGAACTGGGCGGCGCGCAGCGTGCGCACCTGGTCGATGCGGTTGACGGCGCGGCCGGTGGCGGTGCCGATCATGTCGCCCGAGAATTCCTGGTCGCGGAACACGGTCAGGCCTTCCTTGAGCGAGAGCTGGAACCAGTCGCGGCAGGTCACGCGGTTGCCGGTCCAGTTGTGGAAGTATTCGTGCCCGACCACCGCCTCGATGCCCTGGAAGTCGATGTCGGTGGCCACGCGCGGGTTGGCCAGCACGTACTTGGTGTTGAAGATGTTCAGGCCTTTGTTTTCCATCGCGCCCATGTTGAAGTCGCCGGTGGCGACGATCATGAAGCGGTCCAGGTCGAGCTCCAGGCCAAAGCGCTCCTCGTCCCAGCGGATGCTCTTCTTGAGCGACTGCATCGCGTAGTCGGTCTTGTCGAGGTTGCCCTCTTCCACCCACACCTGCAGCAGCACCTCGCGCCCGTCGGCCAGCTTGAACTTTTCTTCCTGGCACACCAGTTTGGCGGCGACCAGGGCGAACAGGTAGGACGGCTTCAGGAACGGGTCTTCCCATTTTGCATAGTGGCGACCGTCGGGAAGCATCCCTTCCTCGACCAGGTTGCCGTTGGACAGCAGCACCGGGTAGCGCTCCTTGTCGGCGCGCAGCATGACGGTGTATTTGGCCATCACGTCCGGGCGATCCGGGAAATAGGTGATGCGGCGGAAGCCTTCGGCCTCGCACTGGGTGATGAAGTTGCCGTTGGAGACGTACAGCCCCGACAGCGCGGTGTTCTTCTCGGGCGCGCAGAGGGTCTCGATCTCGAGCGTGACCTCTTCCGGGGCGTTGGGGATGCGCAACAGGTTACCGTCGAGGCGGTACTCGCGCTTGCCCAGTGCCTTGCCGTTCAGGCGCAAGGCCACCAGTTCAATATCCTCGCCGTACAGCTCGATTTCGCGCTGGGCGCTGGCGGGATTGCGCCGCATGGTCAGCCGGTTGGCCACGATGGTGCGCGCCGGGTCGAGATCGAAACCGAGCTCCACTGTGTCAACCAGGTAGCTCGGTGCGGTATAGTCCTTCCGGTAAATGGTCAGGGGCGTGTCGGTTCGCATGGTCGGGTCCGCTCGTCGGTGGATGAAGCGGGTATTGTATCAATAGGTGTTGCCGCAACATTGTCCGATTCCGTGTATCGCAATGTATCCACGCTGTAACCAGGGGTAAATATCCCGGCAAAAACGGAACACCCGGCCTAAGCTACATCTTGAACAAGTCCGTAAAGAATGGAGATAGAGATGAAACGAGTGCTCATGACAGTGGCGGCCAGCCTGACGCTGCTGCTCGGCGGGTGCGCCACGACGATACGCAGCGACGTCACCACCTTCAACCAGTGGCCGGCGCAGATGGAGGACAAGAGCTACGCCTTCGAGCAGCCGCTGGCGCAGGAAGACACGCTGGAATGGCGCAGCTACCAGGAGCTGGTGCGCGCGCAGATGGCCAAGCTGGGCTTCCATGACTCGGGCGCGGGCAAGCCGGCGGTGCTGGTGGCGATGCATTTCACCACGACCGACGTGCCGGTGCGGGTGCTGCAGGCGGCGGACCCGTTCTTCTATCCGGGTGCGCGGGTGGGCTGGTACGGTCCGTACCGGCACTACTGGGGCGGCTTCTACAGCCCGTTCTATGGCAGCCCGTTCTGGGGCCCGTATTATGAAGAGCGCATCGTGCACCAGTACCAGCGCGAGCTGCAGGTGACGATCCGCGCCGGCCAGGACGGCAGGCAGCTGTTCGACGTCAA
The DNA here is from genome assembly GCF_024756255.1 of Massilia agilis. Classification (GTDB taxonomy): domain Bacteria; phylum Pseudomonadota; class Gammaproteobacteria; order Burkholderiales; family Burkholderiaceae_D; genus Telluria; species Telluria agilis. The sequence continues at coordinate 1,493,544 of NZ_JANUHB010000001.1, forward strand.
GGTGCACAACACCAGCCGTGTGCGCGCGACCCCGCAGGTGATGCCGGCGCTGGTGCAAAGTGCGTTCCAGGACTTCCCGGGGCCCAATGGCGGCACGCGGGTGGTGGAGTTGAAGCAGAAAGAAAGCTGATCGTCAGCGCAAGCTGTCGTTGGACGCGTGGGCAGAAAATCTGCCCACCCTACGGAACGTTACCGGTAGGGTGGGCAGGGTGAGGTTGGGCAGTGCCCGGGCGAACGCCCACGCGTTCATGTGGCGCTTGCGCTTACGAGAAGTACGCCTCCGACCCAAACGTGACGGCCACAATAATCAGCACCGCCAGCGCCAGCACGATCAGCAAGCGCCCGAACTTGGGCGTGCCCACTTCCGGCTCGGAAGGCAGATCGTTGTCGTCGCTGAACTCTCTCATGGCAGCAGGATCGTCGAACCGGTGGTCTGGCGCGATTCGAGCGCGATGTGCGCCTTGGCCGCGTCGGCCAGCGGGAATTTCTGGTTGACCTCGATCTTGACCTTGCCGCTGGCGACCATGTCGAACAGGTCGGCCGCCATCGCCTCCAGGTCCTCGCGCTTGGCCGCATAGTGCGCCAGCGACGGCCGGGTGATGTACAGCGACCCGCGCGAGGCCAGCTCGGACAGCGAGAACGGCGGCACCGCGCCCGAGGAATTGCCGAAGCTGACCATCAGCCCCAGCGGGCGCAGGCTGTCGAGCGAGCGGGTGAAGGTGTCCTTGCCGACCGAGTCGTACACGACAGGCACTTTCTCGCCGTTGGTAATTTCCATTACGCGCTGGACGATGTCCTCGGTGTTGTAGTTGATGACGTGGGCTGCGCCGTGAGCCTTGGCCAGCTCCGCTTTTTCCTTCGACCCCACGGTGCCGATGAGGTTCACGCCGACCGCGCGTGCCCACTGGCAGGCGATCAGGCCGACACCGCCGGCCGCGGCGTGGAACAGGATGGTCTCGCCGGCCTTGATCTTGTAGGTGCGGTTGAACAGGTACTGTACGGTCAGGCCCTGCAGCATCATCGCGGCCGCAGTCTCGAAACCGATCGCGTCCGGCAGCTTGAGCAGGATGTCGGCCGGCATCACGCGCAGCTCGCTGTAGGCGCCGTTGGGCCGGCCCGCGTAGGCCACCCGGTCGCCCGGCTTGACGTGGGTGACACCCTCGCCCACCGCCTCGACCACGCCGGCGCCTTCCTGGCCCAGCCCGGCCGGCAGCGGCATCGGGTACAGGCCGGTGCGGAAATACACGTCGATGAAGTTCAGGCCGATGGCGTGCTGGCGCACGCGCGCCTCGCCCGGTCCCGGTTCGCCGACCTCGACGTCAACATATTCCATGACTTCCGGACCGCCGGTCCGGTTGATGCGGATTGCCTTGGCTTTCATGTTCATGCCCCTTTCTTCGTTTTTTCGTGACCGCCGGCCGCCATCAGCTGCGACAGCACCAGGTGCGCGCTGGCCAGGTTGGTGGCGCAGGCGATGTTGTGCACGTCGCAGGCGCGCACCAATGCGTTGATGTCCGGTTCGTGCGGCTGCGGCGTCATCGGGTCGCGCAGGAAGATCACGGCATCGATCTGGCCATTGACCAGCTGCGCGCCGATCTGCAAGTCGCCGCCGAACGGGCCGGAATGCTTGCGGTCCACCGTCAGCCCGAGTTCGTTGGCCAGGCGCCCGCCGGTGGTGCCGGTGGCCGACAGCTGGCAGTTGCGCAGGAAGTCGAGGTACTCGGCTGCCAGCGTGATCATGTCGTCCTTTTTCTTGTCGTGCGCGATCAGCGCGATGCGTGGCTTCATTGGATCGTCCGTTGGTTATTTTTTCAGCGACAGCATGTAGATACCGACCAGCACCAGCCCGGTTCCCGCCAGCTGCACGGCGGTGATGGGCTCGCCGAGCACGAGCGCGCCCAGGAACAGCGTCGAGACCGGCCCGATCATCCCCGCCTGCGAGGCCGCGGGCGCACCGATGCGCTGGACCGCGATCATGGTCATAAAGACAGGAAGGATAGTACAAAAAACGCCATTGGCGAGCGAGAGCCAGTACACCGGCATCGGCTGCACCAGCAAGCTTACCGGGCGCAACAGGAAGAACTGGCCGATGCAGGCAAAGCTCGACACGCACATTGCGTAGGCCACCAGCCGCAGCGAGCCGATGCGCCGCACCATCTCGCCCGAGCCCAATAAATACAGCGCGTACGACGCGGCCGAGCCGAGCACCAGCAGCGAACCGACGACGGTGCTGCCCGCGCCGCCGGCCAGGTCGTGCACGAACACGAGCACGATGCCGCAGTACGACAGCGCCAGCGCCAGCCACTCGATGCGGCTGATGCGGCGCTTGAAGAAGGTCGAGGTAATCAGGAGCACGAAGGTCGGCGTGAGGAACAGGATCAGCCGCTCCAGGCCCACCGAGATGTATTGCAGGCCGAGGAAATCGAGGTAGCTCGACAGGTAGTAGCCCACCAGCCCCAGGCCGAGCAGGCGAGCACGGTCGCCCCAGGACAGGGGCGCCTCGGTACGCATCTTCCACACCGCGACGGCAGCAAACACCGGTAGCGAGAACAGCATCCTGAACGCGATCAAGGTGACGGCGTCCATGTGGTAGCGGTACAGCAGTTTGGCGAGAACGGCCTTGGTGGAAAACAGCACGGCCCCGGCGACGGCGATCGTGAGTCCGGCGACGAGAGCGGAGCGTGGTACGGATGCGACGGGTGTGGCGGCTTGCGAAGTACTCATCAGGAGATTGTAAGCGGAAACGCCGCGCCGCGTGGATGAGCTCCCGAACGCGGCCGCAGGGACGCTGTCCAACGCCGTGCCCCCCTGTCTCACCATGGAGAACCAGACATGACAAGCAGCATGAACGAAGCGTGCGCCAGGCCCGAGCGCCCTGCGCCGGCTGGCCGCCGCCGGCACCGTGGCCGGCGCGCGCCCGGGTGGCCGCTATGAACGCACTCACGCCTGTCCCGCGCCGCACCGGTTCGGAGCGGGCGGTCGTCATCGGCTTCCTGTCGGCGCTGGTGGCGCTGTGCTGGGCATGGCTGGTGTTCCGCGCCCTGCACCCCGTGGCCGTCGACAGCGCCGCGGGCATGGCAATGAGCATGGAGCCGCCGCCGCCCACGCCCTACCGCGCCCCCGAGCTGGGCCTGGTGCTGGCCATGTGGGTGGCGATGATGTCGGCCATGATGCTGCCCGCCACCACCCCGGCGGTGGTGCTGTTCGCGCGCGTGAGCCGTCTTTACCACGCGGTGCGCCGGCCCTACCTGGCCACCGCCCTGTTCGTGCTCGGCTACCTGTTCTCGTGGACCCTGTTCGCCGCCGCGGCCACCCTGGTCCAGTGGGCGCTGCACGACGCCGGCGCGCTCGACAACGGCATGGCGGTCACCAACGCCACGGTGGCCGGGCTGGCACTGGTTGCGGCCGGGGTGTACCAGTGGACGCCCGCCAAATACGCCAGCCTGCACCACTGCCGCACGCCGCTGGCCTTCGTGCTCACCGGCTGGCGGCGCGGCGCCTGGGGCGCGTTTCGCATGGGCGTCACGCACGGGCGCTACTGCGTTGGCTGCTGCGCGCTGCTGGCCACCCTGCTGTTCGCGGCCGGGGTCATGAACCTGGCCGCGGCGGCCGCGCTGGCCCTCCTGGTGCTGGCCGAAAAGCTGGCGCCCGGCGGCACCTGGATCGCGACGCTGGCGGGGCTGGCCATGGTCGCGTGGGGGACCCTGCTGCTCTTTCCTTAGTCCTTTCCCGGCGGTTTGGCAAGAGGTGGCTATGATAGAATATCGGCCACTTCGAAATACCACCGTCTAAGGAATTCCGACTATGGCTGGACACAGCAAATGGGCCAATATCAAGCATAAAAAAGCCGCTACCGACGCCAAGCGCGGCAAGATCTGGACGCGCCTGATCAAGGAGATCACGGTTGCCGCACGCATGGGCGGGGGCGACATGACGTCCAACCCGCGCCTGCGCCTGGCGGTGGACAAGGCGGCCGACGCCAACATGCCCAAGGATAACGTGCAGCGCGCGATCCAGCGCGGCGCCGGCGGCCTGGAAGGCGTCAACTACGAAGAGGTGCGCTACGAGGGCTACGGCATCGGCGGCGCGGCCATCATCGTGGACTGCATGACCGACAACCGTGTGCGCACGGTGGCCGAGGTGCGCCACGCGTTCAGCAAGTTCGGCGGTAACATGGGCACCGAAGGCTCGGTGTCGTTCATGTTCAAGCACACCGGCCAGTTCCTGTTCGCGCCCGGCGTCGAAGAAGACAAGCTGATGGAAGCGGCGCTGGAAGCGGGCGCCGACGACGTGATCCAGGACGACGAAGGCGGTTTCGAGGTACTGTGCAACCCGAACGACTTCGCCAACGTCAAGGAAGCGCTGGAAAAGGCCGGCTTCAAGGCCGATTCGGCCGAAGTGATCATGAAGCCGGACGTCGAGACCGTGTTCACCGGCGAGGACGCGCAGAAGATGCAAAAGCTCCTCGACGCGATCGAAAACCTGGACGACGTGCAAGAAGTCTATACCAACGCCGTCATCGAAGAGTAAGCAGCGAAAGCAAAGTATGAAGATCCTGGTAGTCGGCTCGGGCGGCCGCGAACACGCACTGGCCTGGAAACTGGCCCAATCCGAGCGCATCCAGATGGTGTATGTCGCCCCGGGCAACGGCGGCACCGCGCGCGACGCGCGGCTGGAAAACGTCGCAATCACCGACCCGGCCGAGCTGGCCGACTTCGTGGTGCGCGAGCACATCGGCCTGACCGTGGTCGGGCCCGAAGCGCCGCTGGCGGCCGGCATCGTCAACCTGTTCCGTTCGCGCGGCCTGAAGATTTTCGGGCCGACCAAGGAAGCGGCGCAGCTGGAGTCGTCCAAGGACTTCGCCAAGGCGTTCATGCAGCGCCACGGCATTCCGACCGCGAAGTACCAGAGTTTCTCGGACGCGGCACAAGCGCACGCCTACGTGGACGCCAACGGCGCGCCGATCGTCATCAAGGCCGACGGCCTGGCGGCCGGCAAGGGCGTGGTGGTGGCCATGTCGCTGGAAGAAGCGCACCAGGCGATCGACCACATGCTGTCGGATAACCGCTTCGGCGACGCGGGCGCGCGCATCGTGATCGAAGAGTTCCTGGCCGGCGAGGAAGCGAGCTTCATCGTCATGGTCGATGGCAAGAACGTGCTGGCGCTGGCCACCTCGCAGGACCACAAGCGCCTGAAGGATGCCGACCAGGGCCCGAATACCGGCGGCATGGGCGCGTACTCCCCGGCCCCGATCGTGACCCCGTCGATGCACGCGCGCGTGATGCGCGAGATCATCAACCCGACCATCCAGGGCATGGCCAAGGACGGCATCCAGTACACCGGCTTCCTGTACGCCGGCCTGATGATCGACGCCCAGGGCACGCCGCGCACGCTGGAATTCAACTGCCGCATGGGCGACCCGGAAACGCAGCCGATCATGGCGCGCCTGAAGAGCGACTTCGTGAACGTGATCGAGCACGCCTGCAACGGCACGCTGGACGCCGTGGAGCTCGAATGGGACCGCCGCACCGCGGTGGGCGTGGTGATGGCGGCCGAAGGTTATCCGGACAACCCGCGCAAGGGCGACGTGATCGACGGTATTCCGGCCGAGACGCCCGAGTGCGTCACCTTCCATGCCGGCACCAGCATCGTGGACGGCAAGCTGGTGACCAACGGCGGGCGCGTGCTGTGCGTGGTGGGCCTGGGCGACAACGTCAAGATGGCGCAGAAGCAGGCGTATGACGCGGTGGACCAGATCCACTTCAACGGCGCCCAGTTCCGCCGCGACATCGGCTGGCGCGGCGTAAAGTAACAGCAGCACCGAACAACACCCGCACGTTAAATACGTCGTTCCCGCGCAGGCGGGAACCCATGCTGAGCCTGAATAGCAGGCGGTCTATGGGTTCCCGCCTGCGCGGGAACGACGTTTTGAGGCTGCGGGAACGACGTTGTTGCGGTGCGCAATCTCAAACTTTGTAACGCCCCAACGCCACAGTGTACAATCGCCGAAATTTTCTACTCGCATAACACCATGTCCGCCCCTGACCCCGCCGCCATCAAGGCCTGGCTGCTCGACCTGCAGTCGCGCATCGTCGCGGCCCTCGAAGACGTCGACGGCAAGCCGTTCCTGCGCGATACCTGGGAACGTCCCGAGGGCGGCGGTGGCATCTCGCGCCTGATCGAGGAAGGCAATGTGCTCGAGCGCGGCGGCGTGAACTTTTCGCACGTGACCGGCAAGCACCTGCCGCCGTCGGCCATGGCCGCGCGCCCCGAACTGGCCGGCCGCGCCTGGGAAGCGATGGGCGTGTCGCTCGTGATCCACCCGCGCAACCCGTACGCGCCGACGGTCCACATGAACGTGCGCTTCTTCGAAGCCACGGCCGAGGGCAAGGAGCCGGTGTGGTGGTTCGGCGGCGGCATGGACCTGACCCCGCACTATGGTTTCGAGGAAGACGCGCGCCACTTCCACCAGGTGTGCCACGACGCGCTCGCGCCCTACGGCGACGAGCTGCACGCGCGCTTCAAGAAGTGGTGCGACGAGTACTTCTACATCAAGCACCGAAAGGAGCCGCGCGGCGTGGGCGGCATCTTCTTCGACGACTTCAACGAACTCGGTTTCGACCAGTCGTTCGCGATGGTGAAAAGCGTGGGCGACGGCTTTATCGACGCCTACCTGCCGATCCTCAAGCGCCGCATCGAGACGCCCTACGGCGAGCGCGAGCGCGACTTCCAGGCCTACCGGCGTGGCCGCTACGTCGAGTTCAACCTGGTGTGGGACCGCGGTACGCACTTCGGCCTGCAGTCGGGCGGGCGCACCGAGGCGATCCTGATGTCGATGCCGCCGATCGTGAAATGGCGCTACGACTGGCGCCCCGAGCCGGGCACGCCCGAAGCGAAGCTCTACACCGACTTCCTGGTGCACCGGGACTGGCTGGAAAAGTGAACCGCTGCGTCGCCCTGCTGGGAGGCAGCTTCGACCCAGTACATGCCGGCCACGTCGCGCTGGCCGGGCTGTTCGCGCGGCTGCTGCATCCCGACCAGCTGCGCATCGTACCGGCCGGGCGGCCGTGGCAGAAGTCGAACCTGGAAGCATCCGACGCCGACCGCGTGAAGATGCTGGAGCTGGCGTTCAAGCGGGCCGGCTTTCCGGTCACGATCGACCTGCAGGAGATCGAGCGCAACGGCGCCACCTACACCATCGACACGCTGCGTGCGGTGCGCGCGGAACTGGGGCCACAGGCGTCGATCGTGTTCCTGATGGGCGCCGACCAGCTGCAAAAACTGGACACCTGGCGCGACTGGCGCGCGCTGTTCGAGGTGGCCAACATCGGGGTGGCGGCGCGGCCGGGTTTCGACCTGGCGGTGGACAAGCTGCCGCCGGCGGTGGCGCAGGAACTGGCGGCGCGCCTGGGCCCTCCCGAAGAGCTCCGTGCGGCGCCGCACGGCCGCGTGTGCGTGGCGCACACGCTGGCAGTCGATATCTCGGCCACGCAGGTACGCGCGGCCATTCGCCACGGGAACAACGCGAACGGGCTGGTTGCGCCCGTGGTGTTAGACTATATTCAACAACATAATTTATACAAGAGCTAATGGATATCAAAAAACTGCAAGCGGTTGTCGTTGACGCCCTCGAAGACGTCAAGGGCCAGGACATCGTGATGTTCGACACCACGCACCTGACCAGCCTGTTCGACCGCATCGCCGTCGTCTCGGGCACGTCGAACCGCCAGACCAAGGCGCTGGCCGCATCGGTGCGCGACAAGGTCAAGGAAAACGGCGGCGACGTGGTCGGCCTGGAAGGCGAGGACACCGGCGAGTGGGTGCTGGTGGACCTGGGCGACATGATCGTCCACATCATGCAGCCGGCCATTCGCCAGTACTACCGCCTCGAAGAAATCTGGGGCGAGAAGCCGGTCAAGCTGGGCGCGGCCAAGCGCAAGTCCACCGTCGAAGGCAAGGAAGCAGCCGCACCGAAGAGCAAGTCCAAGCACCTGGCGGCCAACCAGGACGAGCCGGAAGCCAAGCCGGTCAACGAGCGCAAGCCGGCCGCGCGCAAGACCGCTGCCACCAAAACCACGGCAGCCAAAAAGCCGGCCGCGCCCAAGGTCGCCGTCGGCAAGACCGTGAAAGTCGCGCCGTCCAAGACCGCGCAGGCCGAGGTGAAGGCCAAGCGTGCCGCCAAGGCTGCCGCTGCTCCCGCCGACGCCGAACCGGCCAAGAAGGTCATCCGCCGCGTGAAAAAGGCAGCCGAGTAAGCCTCAATGCAGCTCATCATCGCCGCGGTCGGCCACAAGATGCCGGCCTGGATCGAGACTGGCTTTACCGAGTTCACGAAGCGCATGCCGCCCGAGCTGCGCATCGTGCTCAAGGAGATCAAGCCGGTCGAACGTTCCGGCAGCAAGACCGCGGCCACTGCCATGGCGCTCGAGCGCGAACGCATCGAGGCGGCGCTGCCCAAGGGCGCGCGCATCATCGCGCTCGATGAGCGTGGCAAGGACCTCACCAGTGTCGGCCTGTCCAACATGCTGCAGCAGTGGCAGCAGGACGGGCGCGACACCGTTTTCCTGATCGGCGGCGCCGACGGGCTCGACCCCGAGCTCAAGGCGCGGGCCGAAGGCATGATCCGCATTTCGAGCATGACCCTGCCTCACGGGATCGTGCGCGTGATGCTCGCGGAACAGCTTTACCGGGCCTGGTCGATCACCCAGAACCACCCCTATCACCGCGCCTGAGGCAACGCATGCCGTACAAACCCCTGGACAACAAGATCTACCTCGCTTCGAAGAGCCCGCGCCGGCGCGAACTGCTGCGCCAGGTGGGCGTCGATTTCGAACTGCTGTCGCTGCGCAGCGATCCGGCGCGCGGGGTGGACGTGAGCGAGGAAGCGTACCCGAACGAAGACCCGCTCGCCTACGTGGCGCGCGTGGCCAACGAAAAAGGCGCCTTCGCGTGGAACGTGCTGCAGATGCGGCGCCATCCGCTGCGGCCGGTGCTCACGGCCGACACCACGGTCACGATCGACGGCCTGATCCTGGGCAAGCCGGAGAATCACGAGGAAGCGGTCGAGATGCTCGGCCGGCTGTCCGGCCGCACGCACCAGGTGCTGACCTCGGTGGCGGTGCACTACACCGACATGGCCCTGCAAGTGACGCAGGTGTCGGACGTGCGCTTTGCCAAGCTGTCGCCGGACGCGATCAAGGCCTACTGCGCCACGCCCGAGCCCTACGACAAGGCCGGCGGCTACGGCATCCAGGGCCTGGCCGCGCTGTTTGTCGAGCATATCGAAGGCAGCCACTCGGGCATCATGGGGCTGCCGCTGTTCGAGACCGCCAACCTGCTGCGCAAGGCCGGCGTACCCCTGTAGGGTGGGCGGGTCTCCCGCCCACGCGTTCAAAGCGCGTCGGAGTGGCCAACTGAGCGAGTGCGTCCGCGCTGGTTGAACGCGTGGGGTGAGGCTGGGCAGTGCCCAGCCGAACGAGCTGCCCACCCTACGAACCCACGCCCCCATCCCCGCGCCGCCGTGTATGATTACACTCTGAACAATATTGTGAACGGCGCGCTCCATGAACGAAGACATCCTCATCAACATCACCCCGCAGGAAACGCGCGTGGCGCTGGTCCTGCAGGGCGCCGTTCAGGAACTGCACATCGAACGCACGCTCACCCGCGGGCTGACCGGCAACGTCTACCTGGGCAAGGTGGTGCGCGTGCTGCCGGGGATGCAGTCGGCGTTCATCGACATCGGCCTTGAGCGCGCGGCCTTCCTGCACGTGGCCGACATCTGGGAAGCGCGCAACCACGAAAGCCCGAACGCGCAGCCAACGCCCATCGAAAAGCTGCTGTTCGACGGCCAGGTGCTCACCGTCCAGGTGATCAAGGACCCGATCGGCACCAAGGGCGCGCGCCTGTCCACCCAGATTTCGGTGGCCGGCCGCATGCTGGTCTATCTGCCGCAGGACAACCACATCGGCATCAGCCAGAAGATCGAAAAGGAAACCGACCGTGAGGCACTGCGCGTGCGCATGCAGGGCCTGCTGCCGCCGGAGGAAAAAGGCGGCTACATCGTGCGCACGATGGCCGAGGAAGCGTCGGACGCCGACCTGCTGGCCGACATCGACTACCTGCGCAAGACCTGGAACGCGATCCTGCAGGGCGCGCGCACCCGGCCGCCCACCACCCTGCTGTACCAGGACCTGAACCTGGCCCAGCGCGTGCTGCGCGACTTCGTGCACGACGAGACGCTGTCGATCCAGGTGGACTCGCGCGAGAACTACCTCAAGCTGGTCGAGTTCGGCCAGGTGTACACGCCGTCGGTGCTGCCGCGCCTGCAGCACTACACCGGCGAGCGCCCGCTGTTCGACCTGTACGGCGTGGAGGAAGAGATCCAGCGCGCCCTGGGGCGCCGCGTGGACCTGAAGTCCGGCGGCTACCTGATCGTGGACCAGACCGAGGCGATGACCACGATCGACGTGAACACCGGCGGCTTTGTCGGCGGGCGCAATTTCGCGGACACGATCTTCAAGACCAACCTGGAAGCGGCGCACGCGATCGCGCGCCAGCTGCGGCTGCGCAACCTGGGCGGCATCATCATCCTCGACTTCATCGACATGGAAAACAACGAGCACCGCAACGCCGTGCTCGCAGAGCTCAAGAAGGCGCTGTCGCGCGACCGCACCAAGGTGTCGGTCAGCGGCTTCTCGGCGCTGGGACTGGTGGAGATGACGAGGAAGCGCACCCGCGAGTCGCTCGCCCACATCCTGTGCGAGCCCTGCCCCGCCTGCGGCGGCAAGGGCCAGGTCAAGACCTCGCGCACGATCTGCTACGAGATCCTGCGCGAGCTGCTGCGCGAAGCCAAGCAGTTCAACCCGCGCGAGTTCCGCATCGTCGCCTCGCAGGAGGTGATCGACCTGTTCCTGGAAGAGGAGTCGCAGCACCTGGCGATGCTGGGCGACTTCATCGGCAAGCGCATCTCGCTGCAGGTGGAGAAGGGCTACCACCAGGAGCAGTACGACGTGATCCTGATGTGAGCCGATTGATGACGCACCGGCCAAAAATCGGACTGGCACTGGGCAGCGGCTCGGCACGCGGGTGGGCGCACATCGGCATCATCCGCACGCTGGAGCAGGCTGGCATCGTGCCCGACATCGTGTGCGGCACCTCGATCGGGGCGCTGGTGGGCGCGGCCTACGCCGACGGCCAGCTCGACCGGCTGGAACAATGGGTGCGCGGCCTGAAGTGGCAAAGCGTGCTGGGCCTGTTGGACCTGACCATCGACGGCGGCCTGGTCCACGGCGACAAGCTGCTCGACTTCTTCCGTACGCATTTCACCGACAAGGACATCGAGGCGCTGCCCAAGACGTTCGGCGCGGTGACGACGGAATTGGTGACCGGGCGCGAAATCTGGCTGCGCGAAGGCTCGGTCACCGACGCGGTGCGCGCCTCGATCGCCCTGCCCGGCCTGCTCAAGCCGGCGCAGCTGGACGGCAGGCTGATGGTGGACGGCGGCCTGGTCAACCCGGTGCCCGTGTCGCTGTGCCGCGCCATGGGCGCCGACATCGTGATCGCGGTGGACCTGAACTGGGACCTGATGGGGCGCCACAACGAGCGCGCGCAGGGCTGGCGCGCGCTGCCCGCGCCGGGCGCGCTCGAATCGCTGGTCGGCAAGCTGCCGCTGGGCCTGGGACGGCTCAAGAGCGGCCCGGCGACGTCGGCCGCGATGCCCTCGATCTTCGACGTGCTGAGCATCAGCCTGCACATCATGCAGGTACGGATCACCCGCAGCCGGCTGGCCGGCGAGCCGGCCGACCTGCTGATCCGCCCGCGCCTGTCGAACTTTGCGCTGATGGACTACCACCGCGCCGCGGCCGCCATCACCGAGGGCGAGCGCGCCGCCGAGCTGGCCATTCCCGAGCTGCGCGAGCTGGTCGGCGCTGCCTAGATCCGTGCGCGCGGCCGCCGCGAATTTCGCGTAGCATGGCCGCATGAACGCCTCTCCCGACATCCGCATCGACGTGTGGAGCGACTACGTCTGTCCGTTCTGCTACCTTGAACTGCCGGTCATCCGTCGCCTCGAGGCGCGCTTTGCCGACCGGCTGCAGGTGGTGTGGCGCGCGTTCGAGCTGCGGCCCGAACCGAACCCCACGCTCGACCCCAACGGGGAATACCTGAACACCACCTGGGCGCAGTCGGTGTACCCCATGGCGGCCCAGCGCGGCATGCAGCTCAAGCTGCCGCCGGTGCAGCCGCGCAGCCGCAAGGCGCTGGAAGCAGCCCTGTTCGCGGACGCGCACGGCCGCTTCGGCGCCATGCACGAGGCGCTGTTCAGGGCATTTTTCGAAGAGGGCCGCGACATCGGCGAGACCGACGTGCTGTGCGCGATCGCCGCCGACAACGGCCTGGACGCGCAAGCGCTGCGCGACGCGCTTGACCACGAGCGCTACACCGCGCAGGTGCTGGACGACGAGCAGCTGGCACACTCGCTGGGCGTCAGCGGCGTGCCCATCATGCTGCTGCGGACCGGCGACGCTCCCTGGCAGGAGGCCGTGCCGATCCGCGGCGCCATCCCTTACGAAACGCTGGAGCCGGCGATCAGCGAGCTGCTGGAAGGGCTTGCCCGCTGACCGCCCGGCACGGTCACAGCTTGGCCTGCGCCGGCACGAATTCCTCCATCACCGCCTTGCGCAGCAGGGCCGGCGGCACCAGGCCCTGCGCCAGCACGAAGTCGTTGAAGGCCTGGCGGTTGAACTTCTTCCCGAGCGCCACTTCAGCCGCTTGCCGGGTTTCCATCAGCCGCTGGTAGCCGTAGAAGTACGAGGTTGCCTGGCCAGGCGCGCGGAAGGTATAGCGCTGCATTTCCTGCGTCGCCATGCCCTCCGACAGGCCAACGTCCTCCATCAGGAACGACTTCACGCGCGCCGGCGTGATCTGCCCCAGGTTGACCATCGGGTCGAGGAAGGCACGCGCCGCGCGCTGCATACGCGCCTGCAGCGCGAACAGCTGGCCGTCGAGCGGCTCGTACGGCTGCATTTCCGCCTCCGCGTAGAGCGCCCAGCCCTCCACGTTCACGCTGTTGAAGGCGAACAGCGCGCGTGCGGTGGACACGCCGCTTTCCAGCATCTTCGCAAACTGCAGCTCGTGCCCCGGACGCGCCTCGTGCGCGGTGAGCGACCAGGTGCCTGCCTGGTGCGTGAAGTCGTCGAAGGTGAGCGACTTGCCGCTGGCGTCCGGCGCCATGCCGGTGGTCAGGACGAATTCGCCGTACTCGCCCGTATTGCCGAGCAGGCGCGGCGGGTTCATGTGCGGCGCCGGTTGCTGCGCATTTTCGGCAGCGCTGGCCAGGCGGATCACGGCTTTACGCGTGGGCAGGGTCACGATGTGCTGTTCGCGCACCGCGCTTTCGATCTGCGCCAGCCGCTCGGTGTACAGCGGCATCACCTGGTCGGCCGGAATCTGCGCTTTCTTCAGTTCGGCCATGACCGACAGGTAGTCGGACTTGGGCAGGCCGCGCTCACGCGCAATCAGGCCCGCCGTGATGTTCATCTGGTTGCGGATCTCGGCAAACGAAGTCAGTGCCTTGGACATCATCTCCTGCGGGGTGATGTCCACGCCGAAGTTGTGCAGGTTGTCGGCGTAGATCTCGGGCGGCAGCCGGTGGTCCGAGCGGGCGCGCGGCAGGATCTGCGTCTTGACCTGTTCGTTGTACGCGGTCAGTTGCTGCTCCAGCTTCGCAAACACCGGCTCCCAGCCCTTCAGCTCACTCTTGCTGAGCAAATCCTTTATGCCGTTGATCAGCGCCGGGCCATTGTTGATGTCCTGCTCCACTTCCCCCTTGTACGGGCCCAGCAGGTTCTTGTTGGCCTTCAGCCGTTCCTGCAGGCGCTCGTTGGCCAGCTCGGTCACCGGACGGTAGCCTTTCGCCATGCCCGCATATTTTTCCAGGCGCACGAGCAGGGCCTGCTGGCGTGCCTTGGGGATGCGCGGATCGAGCGTGGCCTGCACCACACCGTAGATCATGCCGGTCACGTCGTTGAAGGGCATGAAGTACTTGCGGTTCAGCGTGATCGAGCGCATCTGGTCCTGCGCGCGCGTGACCAGGATATCGAGGTCCTGCAGGACCTTCGGGTCGGTCTCGCCCTTGCGCCGTTTTTCCAGCTCCGCGATGGCGCTTCGCAGATCCTTCATCTGCGCCGCGTACTGGTCATGCGACAGGTCGACGATCTGCTCGTCGAAACCGTCCACGCCGTACTGGCTTGCGTCTTCCGGCGAATACTTGGCGATCACGTTGAGCAGCAGCTTGGCATTGGCATTGCTCTTCGCCACCCAGGCAGGTTCGGCAGCGAAGGCCGGCAGCGCCACGGCAGCCAGGGAAAGCGCGCCGATCAGCGAGCAGATTTTCTTCTTGGGAGAGAACACGGGGATTCCTTTCGGACTGGTCTGTGAAAAGTCCGGGGAAGTATGGAGCTTTCCCGAGGCGGTCGCAACATATGCATGCCGCGCCCCTCCCGCGTGCGTGCCGCTCAGGGCTGCGCTGGCTTGCTCAGCGCGCTGATCTCGGGCGCGCCGAGCACGCGGCTGGCAGCGCCGCGGCGCACCGCATTGAGCATGGCCCGGCCCATCTGCGCGGTGGTGAGGATCTGCGTCGGCAGGGCGGCGCGCAACAGCGGCAGGATCGGCCTGGCCAGCGTGTAGAAGATGCGGTAGGCCGGCGTCTTCGATTTGATGCCGTCGAGCGGCTGGATCATCCCGGGGCGGAAGATGTACACCGACCGGAACGGCAGCGCCAGCAAGGCGTTCTCGGTCTTGCCGCGCACGCGCTCCCACATCACGCTGCTCTTTTCGCTGCTGTCCGCGCCCACGCCGGACACGTACACGAACACCATCTGCGGATTGAGCGCGGCCAGCTTGCGCGCGGCGTTCAGGGTCAGGTCGTAGGTCAGGTGCGTGTACTTCTCTTCGCTCATGCCGGCCGAGCTCACGCCGATGCAGAAGAAGCAGGCGTCGAAACCGGAAAGCTCGTCCTCGATGCCCTCGTAGTTCCACATCTCGGCATGCACCAGCTCGCGCAGCTTCAGGTTGCGCTGGCCGGTCGGCGTGCGGCCGATGGTCTTGACCATGGCAACGTCGGGCGCGGCCAGGCACTCGCGCAGCACGCCCTGGCCGACCATGCCGGTGGCGCCGAAAATCAGTACGTTCACTTCTGCTTCCTTATCCCTGTCGATGGCGGGATATTACACGCGTACGGCACCCGTAGGGTGGGCACATTGTGCCCACGCGTTCAATCAGTGCCTGCGCCGCCTGTACGCGTGGGCGGGAGACCCGCCCACCCTACCGAGCCGAGGGAAAAAACAGCTGCTCGCCATCCGGCTTGAACGAGGCGATGCGCGCCTGCCCTTCCGGCGACGTGATCCAGTCGATCAGCAGCTTCGCGCCCTTGTAGTTGATGCCTTGGTGCTTGCCGGGATTGACCGCGATGATCCCGTACGGGTTGTACATGCGCTTGTCGCCTTCGACCAGGATCGCCAGCCCCGTCTTGGCCTTGTACGCGCCGTAGGTGGCACGGTCGGTCAGCGTGTAGGCCTTCATCTCGGCCGCCATGTTGAGCACCTCGCCCATGCCCAGGCCCGCCGACACGTAGTTCGCGCCCGCCGGCTTGGTGCCGGCTTCCTTCCAGTAGTTCTTCTCCATGACGTCGGTGCCGGAGTTGTCGCCGCGCGAGATGAACTTCGCGTTGGTCGCGGCGATCTGCCTGAACGCGGCGATCACGTCCTTCATGCCCTTGACGTGGGCCGGGTCGGAGGTGGGCCCGGCCACGATGAAGTCGTTGTACATCACGTCGCGCCGGTCGATGCCCCAGCCTTCGGCCACGAACTGGTCTTCCAGCTTGCGCGCGTGGACCAGGCACACGTCCACGTCGCCATTCTTGCCCAGCTCGAGCGCCTTGCCGGTGCCCACCGCAATCACGTTGACCTTGGCGCCGGTCTTGGCCTCGAACGCCGGCAGCAGCCACTTGAGCAGGCCCGAGTTTTCGGTGCTGGTGGTGGTGGACATGCGTATCACGTTCTGCGCCAGCGCGAGCGGGCTCGCAAGGGTGGCGCACAGCAGCAAGGCAAGCAGCTTACGGCGTTTCATCGTGTTCTCCTTTTTGTGGTCGGTATTCGATATGCCCGTCGCGCAGCTTCAGCCGCCGCACGCCGGGCAGCCCAATCAGGTCGCGGTCGTGGCAGGCCATCACCACGGTGGTCCCCGCCTCGAGCAGGGTCGGGATCAGCGCGATCACCTGCTCGCGCGCCGGCCCGTCCAGGTTGGCGGTGGGCTCGTCCAGCAGCAGCACCCGCGGCCGCAGCACCTTGGCGCGCGCCAGCGCCACGCGCTGCTTTTCGCCGCCCGACAGCCGCGCGGGATCGGTGTCACGCGCATGCTCCATGCCGGCCCATTCGATGGCGCGATCGACTGCCTGCGCCAGCGCCGCGCCGTGCATGCCGCGCGCGCGCAAGCCGAACCCAATGTTCTCGGCAACCGAGGTCGAGAACATGATCGGATGCTGGTGCACGTACACGATGTCGCAACGCAGCTCGCGCGGATACGGGTGCAGCCGCAGCAGCTTGCCGTCGAACTCGAAGCTGTCGCAATCGCCCCGTTCCAGCCCCGCCAGAATGCGCAGCAGCGTGCTCTTGCCGGCTCCGTTCACGCCCGTGAGAACGTAGGCACTGGCCGCATCGAGGGTGAGCGTGTCGATGTTGAACAGCTGGCGCTCGCCATAGCGCTTGTGCAGGCCGCGGATAGTCAGCAGCGCGCTCATACCTGGCCCCGTGCCATGTGCGCCTCGCCCTGCAACAGCATCAGCGCGCCGTTCATCAAAAGCGCAATCGCGATCAGCACGATGCCAAGCGCAATCCCCTGCGCGAATTCGCCCTTGCTGGTTTCCAGCGCAATGGCCGTGGTAATGGTGCGCGTCTGGTTTTCGATGTTCCCGCCGACCATGAGCGCGCAGCCGACTTCGGAGATCACGCGGCCGAAGCCGCTAATCACCGCCGCCATCACGCCAAAGCGCACCTCGTACAGCAGCGTGGCCATCACGCGCCAGCGCGAGGCGCCGAGCGTGATCGCGGTCTCCGCATAGCGCGGGTCGGCGGCTTGCACCGCGGCCAGCGAAAAGGCCAGCAGCACCGGCAGCGCGATCACGAACTGGCCCAACACGATGCCGGGCTGCGTGAACAGCCACTGCAGTGGACCGAGCACGCCGTGGCGCGACAGCAGCAGGTAGAGCAGCAGGCCAACCAGCACCGTCGGCAGCGACAGCGCGGCCTGAGCCAGCCAGATGGCGATGCGGCGGCCCGGGAAGCGGTGCATGGCGATGCCGTAGCCGATCGCCACCGCCGGCGGTGTAGCCAGCAGCAGCCCGAGCACGCTGGTTTTCAGCGACACCCAGATGATGTTCCACAGCGCGGCGTCACCGGTGAAGAGCAGCACGAAGGCGCCGAGCGTGGCGTCCAGCAGTCCCATTACGCCAGTCGCGCCGCTGCTTCAAGCAGGTCGGGCTCGAACACCAGCCGCTCGTGCCCGGCCAGCAGCAGAAAGTGCTTGCCGGTGCAGCGCGCCAGCAGCGACATGCCGACCTTTTGCGCCACCATGTGCCCCATCTGCGTGGTGCCCGAGCGCGACAGCAGGAACGGAATGCCCATCTGCGCGCCCTTGATCACCATTTCCGAGGTCAGTCGCCCGGTGGTGTAGAAGACCTTGTCCTCGCCCGCGAGGCCCTCCAGCCACATCAGGCCGGCGATGGCGTCCACCGCGTTGTGGCGGCCCACGTCCTCGATGAAGTACAGGAGCTCGCCGCTGCCTGTAAACAGCGCGCAGCCGTGCACCGAGCCGGCCTGCTTGTACACCGATTGCTGGGTACGGATCGTCTCGACGATGCGGTACACGACCGATTGCGGCAGGCGCGCGTTTGGCGGCAGCGCGATCTGGTCCACCTCGTCCATCAGCCCGCCGAACACCGAGCCCTGCCCGCAACCGGTGGTGACGACCTTTTTCGCGGTGCGTTCCTCGACGTCGGCGATGCCGTGACGGGTGACGACCGCCACCGCATCGACCGACCAGTCCACCTGCACCGACACCACCTCGTCGATCGAACGCACCAGGCGCTGGTTGCGCAGGTAGCCGAGCGTGAGCGCCTCGGGCGCGCCGCCGAGCGTCATCAAGGTGACCAGCTCGCGCTTGTCCACGTACACGGTGAGCGGACGCTCGGCCGGGATCGAGATGGTGGAGCTGCGGCCACGTTCGTCGATCGCCAGCACCTCGTGCGTGAGGGTGGCGCGCGCGTTCGACAGCAGCGGGCGATAGCGTGGTTTCATGTTGTCTATTGTGCCATGCCCTCCAAAACTCGGCCGCCACCGAAGCTGCCCTGCGGTGCGACCTCCCCGCCGCGCCGCGCCCGGATCGCACAATACTTGAATTCGGGAATCTTTCCGTAAGGATCGAGGGCCGGATTGGTCAGCCGGTTGATCGCCGCCTCGTAGTAGCAGAACGGGACGAAGATCGCGCCCACCGGCGAGCTGTCGTCGGCGCGCGCGTACAGCGCCACCTGGCCGCGGCGCGATTCGATGGTGATCACCTCGCCCGGCTTCACGCCCATCTTCTGAAGGTCGAGCGGGTGCACCAGCGCCACCGGATCGGGTTCGAGCGCGTCCAGCACGGCGGTGCGGCGGGTCATGCTGCCGGTGTGCCAGTGCTCGAGCTGGCGGCCGGTAATCAGGACCATCGGGTAGTCGGCATCGGGACGCTCGTTGGCCGGGATGATGTCGGCCGGGACGAAGCGCGCACGGCCGCCTTCGCGCGGGAAGGTCTCGGTGAACACCACGGCCTGGCCGGGGTCGCCCTCGTGCTGGCACGGGTAGGTCACGGCGCCCTCGCGCTCCAGCCGGTCCCAGGTGATGCCGCCGATGCTGTTCATCGTGTGGCGCATCTCGTCGAACACCTCGGACACGTGGCCGTAGCGCCAGTCAAGCCCCATGCGGCACGCCATCTGCTGGATGATCCACAGGTCCTGCTTCGCTTCGCCCGGCGGGTCGATGGCCTGGCGGCCCAGCTGCACCAGCCGGTCGGTGTTGGTGAAGGTGCCGGTCTTCTCCGGGAAGGCGGAGGCGGGCAGGATCACGTCGGCCAGGTAGGCGGTCTCGGTCAGGAAGATGTCCTGCACCACCAGGTGGTCGAGCGCGGCCAGCGCGGCGCGCGCGTGGTTGGCGTCGGGGTCGGACATGGCCGGGTTCTCGCCCATGATGTACATGCCGCGAATCTCGCCGCGGTCGATCGCGTCCATGATCTCGACCACCGTCAGGCCCGGCCTGGGATCGAGCTTGACGCCCCAGGCCTGCTCGAACCGGGCCTGTGCTTGCGGGTTGTCCACGCGCTGGTAGTCCGGGTACATCATCGGGATCAGGCCGGCGTCGGACGCGCCCTGCACGTTGTTCTGGCCGCGCAGCGGGTGCAGGCCGGTGCCGGGACGGCCCACCTGCCCGGTCATCAGCGCCAGCGCGATCAGGCAGCGCGCGTTGTCGGTGCCGTGCACGTGCTGCGACACGCCCATGCCCCACAGGATCATCGACGCCTTCGAGGTCGCGTACAGGCGCGCGACGTAACGGATGGTCTCGGCATCGATGCCGCAGATCGGCGCCATCCGCTCGGGACTGTAGTCCTCGACATTTTTCGCCAGCTCCTCGAAGCCAATGGTGCGGCTGTCGATGAAGTCCTGGTTGACCAGCCCCTCGGTCACGATCACGTGCATCATGGCGTTGAGGAGCGCAACGTCGGTGTCGGGCTTGAACTGCAAGAAGCGGTGCGCGTGCCGCGCAAGCTCGGGCCGGCGCGGATCGCACACGATCAGCTTGGTCCCCGCGCGGATTGCGTTTTTCATCCAGGTGGCTGCAACCGGGTGGTTCACGGTCGGGTTGGCGCCGATGACGATGACCACCTCGGCCTTCGTCACGTCCATCACCGGGTTGGACACGGCGCCCGAGCCGATCCCTTCCAGCAGCGCCGCCACCGACGAGGCGTGGCACAGGCGCGTGCAATGGTCCACGTTGTTGCTGCCAAAGCCGGTGCGCACCAGCTTCTGGAACAGGTAGGCTTCCTCGTTGCTGCCCTTGGCCGAGCCGAAGCCGGCCAGCGCGCGCGGGCTGAGGGTATCGCGGATCTGCTTCAGTTTGCCGCCGGCCAGCGCCAGCGCCTCTTCCCAGGTCGCCTCGCGGAATACCTCGAGCACGCGCTCGGGGTCGATCGCGAAGTCGCCGGTCTTGGGCACGCCCTCGCGCCGGATCAGCGGGCGCGTCAGGCGGTGCGGGTGGTTCGCGTAGTCGAAGCCGAAGCGGCCTTTCACGCACAGGCGGCCGTGGTTGGCCGGACCATCGCGGCCCTCCACATACAGGATCTTGTTGTCCTTGATGTTATAGGTCAGCTGGCAGCCCACCCCGCAGTACGGGCACACCGAATCGACCTGCTTGTCCGGGATGTTCAGCGCGACGCCGCGCGCGGGCATCAGGGCGCCTGTCGGGCAGGCTTGCACGCATTCGCCGCAGGTCACGCAGGTGGAGGCGCCCATCGGGTCGCCCTGGTCGAACACCGGCAGCGCATCCTGGCCGCGGAAGGCGTAGCCGATCACGTCGTTCACCTGCACGTCGCGGCAGGCGCGCACGCAGCGGGTGCACTGGATGCAGGCGTCGAGGTTGACCGCGATCGCGGGATTGGACAGGTCGGGCGCGCTCTGGCGCCTGGTGCGCGCAAAGCGCGATTGGCCAACGCCAAGCTTGTCTGCCCACTCGTCCAGCTCGTTGTGGCGCGTGTACTCGGCCTCGGGCATGTCGGACAGCAGCAGCTCCAGCACCAGCTTTTGCGCGGCCACGGCGCGCGCGCTGTCGGTGGTCACCTTCATGCCTTGCGACGGGTAGCGGCAGCACGATGGCGCGAGCACACGCTCGCCGTCGATCTCCACCATGCACGAGCGGCAGTTGCCCACCGCCGCCATGCCTTCCTTGTAGCACAGGCGCGGGATCTCGACGCCCTCGCGCTGCGCCACCTCGATCAGGGTTTCGTGCTCCAGCGCCTCGACCTCGCGGCCGTTGATCGAAAAGCGTACGGTTCGGTTGATCGCGTTCATGCCAGCTCCTGCGGGAAGTACTTGATGACGCAGTCGAACGGGTTCGGCGCCGCCTGGCCCAGGCCGCAGATCGACGCATCGCGCATCACCTGCGACAGCTCGGCCAGCAAGGCGGTGTCCCAGCGCGGCTGCTCGATGAGCGCGAGCGCCTTGGCAGTACCGGCACGGCACGGCGTGCACTGGCCGCAGGATTCGTCCTTGAAGAAGCGCAGCGTATTGCGCGCCGCGGCCACCGCGCTGTCGCGGTCGGACAGGATCACGACCGCGGCCGAGCCGATGAAGCAGCCATAGGGCTGCAGGGTGTCGAAGTCGAGCGGCACATCGCCCAGCGACGCGGGCAGGATGCCGCCCGAGGCGCCGCCCGGCAGGTAGGCATAGAAGCTGTGCCCCTCCAGCATGCCGCCGCAGTATTCGTCGATCAGTTCGCGCACGCTGATGCCGGCCGGGGCCAGCTTGACGCCCGGCTCGCGCACACGGCCCGATACCGAGAACGAACGCAGGCCGCGCCGCCCGTTGCGGCCGTGGCTGGCGAACCAGTCGGCGCCGTGTTCCAGGATGTCGCGGATCCAGTGCAGCGTCTCGAAATTGTGCTGCAGCGTGGGCCGGCCGAACAGGCCCACCTGGGCCACGTAGGGCGGGCGCAGGCGCGGCATGCCGCGCTTGCCTTCGATCGATTCGATCATCGCCGACTCTTCGCCGCAGATGTAGGCGCCGGCGCCGCGCCGCAACTCGATGCGCGGCATGTTCGCCACCGGCGGGTTTGCTTGCAGCCTGGCGAGCTCTTGTTCCAGCAGCGCGCGGCAGCCGTGGTATTCGTCGCGCAGGTAGATGTAGATGGCCTCGATGCCCACGGCCCAGGCCGCGATCAGCGCGCCTTCGAGGAAGCGGTGCGGATCGCGCTCCAGGTACACGCGGTCCTTGAAGGTGCCCGGCTCGCCCTCGTCGAGATTGATGGCCATGAGGCGCGGGCCCGGCTCGCCGCGCACGATGCGCCACTTGCGCCCGGTCGGAAAGCCGGCGCCGCCCAGGCCGCGCAGGTGCGAGCTTTCCAGGGTGGCGATCACCTGCTCGGGGTCGCGCGCCCCGCCCACGCACGCGCGCAGCATCGCGTAGCCACTCTGTTCCTTGTATTCCTGGTAGCCGATGTAGCCAGCCGGCTGGTGCGTGGTGCTGCCCAGCGCGACGGCCGTGGCGACCGCTTCTTCGGTCGCGTTGGGCACGGGGTTCTGGCCCACCACCGCAGCCGGCGCCTGTTCGCAGCGGCCGATGCAGGGCGCTGCGAGCACGCGCACCTCGCGGCCAAGGATGGCGGGCAGGCGCTCGATCAGCTGCGCCGCCCCCGCCATCTCGCACGACAGGCCGCTGCACACGCGCACCGTCAGCGCCGCTGGCGCGGCCTCGCCCTCGCGGACCACGTCGAAATGGTGGTAGAAGGTGGCCACCTCGTACACCTCGGTCTGCGCCAGGCGCATCTCCTGCGCCAGCGCGGCGATGTGGTGGCTGGCGATGCAGCCGAAGCGGTCCTGGATCTTGTGCAGGTGCTCGATCAGCAGGTCGCGCCGGCGCGCGCCATCGCCCAGCAGTTCGCGCACCTCCTGCAGGGCTTGCGGATCGACCCGGCGGCCACGCGGCGCCTCGCGCTTGCGCTGGCGCGACGGGCCCTGCACGGCGATCGGGATGACGGGGTGGTTCATGTTGACAGTCCCTGATGTGATTCAGATTTCTTTGGTAAGGCAAGGTTCGTTGAACGCGTGGGCAGGAAAACCTGCCCGCCCTACGGTAACCCTACCGGTAGGGTGGGCAGATTCTGCCCACGCGTTCAGCCAGCTTGCGAACGGCCTCTACTTGAACAGCACCGCCGCCTTCTGCAGCGTCACCCACACGCCGTACAGGATCGGCAGGCCGACCGCCAGCCACGCAAAGGTGGCAATGGCCGGGTTGCTGCCGCCGGTGGCGACCACGCTGCTGCCGGTGCCGCTGGACGCGGCCACGTCGCGCTCGTGCGCCAGGCGCTTCTCGGTGGCCAGCTCCTCCTCGGTCATGAAGTACTTGTCCGCCAGCGGGCGCACCAGCGCATTGCAGACCAGCCCCAGCAGGATCAGCCCTGCCAGCATGTACATGGCCAGATCGTACGCCTCGGCCTTGGCCACGCCATGGGAAATCTGGTATTCGCGCACGTAGTTGACCAGGCTCGGCCCCAGCACGCCGGCCGCGGCCCACGCGGTCAGCAGGCGGCCGTGGATCGCGCCCACCATCTGCGTGCCGAACAGGTCGGCAAGATAGGCGGGCACGGTCGAAAAGCCGCCGCCGTACATCGACAGGATGATGCAGAAAAAGCCAACGAACAAGGCCAGCTGTCCCGAGTGCGCCAGCGACGGGATCGACGCGTACAGGACCAGCCCGAGCACCAGGAACACGAAGTAGGTGGCCTTGCGCCCGATGTAGTCCGAGCACGAGGCCCACACGAAGCGCCCGCCGATGTTAAACAGCGACAGCAGGCCCGTGAAGCCGGCCGCGATCGCCGCGATCTGGCCCTTCTGCGCCGCGTCCAGGTCGTTGTAGGGCAGGTTCACGCCGATCAGGCGCCCGCCGAAGACTTCCTGCAGCAAGGGCGACGCCATCGCGAGGATGCCGATGCCGGCCGAGACGTTCAGGAACAGCACGCCCCACACCAGCCAGAACTGCGGGATGCTCCACACGCGGTTCACGTGCACATGGCGGTTGGTGATCATCTTGTTCGACGATTTGGCAGCCGGTGCGGTCCAGCCCTTCGGCGTCCAGCCGGCGGCGGGCACGCGGTAGGCCAGCGCGCCGGCCATCATGAACACGAAGTAGATCGCGGCCAGCGCCAGGAAGGTCTCCCACACGCCGACCGAGGTGGGCGTGGCGAAGTACTTCATCAGCTTGTCCGCCAGCGGCGCGCCAATCATGGCACCGCCGCCAAAGCCCATGATCGCCATGCCGGTGGCCATGCCGCGCCGGTCGGGGAACCATTTGATGAGCGTGGAGACCGGCGAGATGTAGCCCAGCCCCAGGCCGATGCCGCCGATGACGCCCGAGCCGACCCACATCATCCAGATCTGGTGCAGGTAGATGCCCAGCGCCGAGATGACCAGGCCGCCGCACCAGCACAGCGCCGACACCACGCCGGCCTTGCGCGGGCCGGCATGCTCGAGCCAGCCGCCGAACAGCGCCGTGGACAGGCCCAGGAACACGAAGAACAGCGTGAACATCCAGCCCAGCATCGAGATCTTCCAGTCGCAGGTGGTGCTGAAGATCTCGGCCATGAAGCCCATGTCGGCCGGACAGGCGATCGGTTCCTTGATGCCGATCGCCTTGGACAGCGGCAGCCAGAACACCGAAAAACCGTAGGCCATGCCGATGCACAGGTGAATGGCCAGCGCCGCGGGGGGCACGAGCCAGCGGTTGAACATCGGGCCGGCGATGGTCCGGTCTTTGTCCAGCATATCGAGTAATGCCATGTCTCCTCCTTGTTGTTATATTTACACCTTAATATGCTCTAAAGAACATATATTTGCTACAACCTTTTTTATTTCCCGGCAGGGTAGCATGATGCATATCAACAAAAAATAAGCTATTTTGTGCATATGCTCAGAGTCCACATCCGTCCGCACTGGGAGATCAGCTTCCATTCCGAGCCCCCGCTCGACACCGCGGCGCTGCTTGGACTGCTGCTGTCGATCCACGACAGCGGCTCGATCGCGCACGCGGCCAAGGCGGTCGGGTTATCGTACCGCTATGCCTGGGGGCTGCTGCGCGAGGCGGAGCGGCTGTTTGGCGAAAAGCTGATCGACAGCGGCCGCGGGCGCGGCACCACGCTCACGCCGCTGTCGCAAAAGCTGGTGTGGGCCGACCACCGCATCGCCGCGCGCCTGTCGCCGACGCTGGAGAGCCTGGCGTCCGAACTGGAAAGCGAGCTGCCCAGGCTGACGCAAGGCGGGCTGCGCACGCTGCGCATGGACGCCAGCCATGGCTTTGCGGTGGCCGCGCTGACCGGCTACCTGAACCGCATCGAGGTGCCGGTGGAGCTGCGCTACCGCACCTGCTCGGACGCGCTGGCCGCGCTGGCGCGGCGCGAATGCGACCTGGCGGGCTTTCACACCCCGGAAGGCAAATTCGAAGCGCCCACCCTGGCGCGCTACCTGCGCTGGCTCGACCCGGAACAGCACATGCTGGTGCACATCGCGCACCGCGAGCAGGGCCTGATGGTCGCGCGCGGCAACCCGCTGGGCGTGCAGGGGCTGGCCGACCTGGCGCGGGACGGGGTGCGCTTCGTGAACCGGCAGTCGGGCTCGGGCACGCGCATGCTGCTGGAGATGATGCTGGACGATGCCGGCATCGCGCCCGACAGCATCAACGGCTACAACAGCGCCGAGTTCACGCACTCTGCGGTGGCGGCCTACATTGCCAGCGGCATGGGCGACGTGGGGCTGGGCGTGCGCCCGGCCGCGGCGCGCTTCGGGCTCGACTTCATTCCATTGGCGCGCGAGCGCTACTTCTTTGCGCTGCGCACCGACGCGCTGGCCGAGCCGCTGATGCGCCAGCTGGTGGAACTGCTACAGGACAGCATGTACCACGCGATGGTCGATGCCCTGCCCGGCTATGCCGCCATCGACACCGGCAGGACGGCATCGCTGCACCAAGCCTTCCCCGCCCTGCGCCCCTAGCGGCGCCGCTTCTTCCAGTCGTATTCCGGTCCGGTGACGTCCACGCCCGGATGGCCCACCACGTCCGGATGCTCGGAGCACATGGTGATGAAACGCACGCCCTCGCCTGCGCGCTGGCGGCGGCGCAGCTCTTCCATGAAGCGCATGGCCGCGACCATGTCGGCCGTGTCGAAAATGCGTTCGTGCGGCACGTGCTCTTCGCCGTTCACGATCGTCCAGTACACCATGTACATTGCATTGCTCTCCCGTTGCGCCGATTGTTCCACGATTGCGACCGCAAGTCCAAGCCGCACATCGAACACGCGTCACAGCGAATTAATTGAAAGAACGAGAACACGTAGGACTTGTCCGAAACTTCCTCGTTGTGTGCGCCAACCCACACAGGCCGTCCTTGCCTGCCGTCTAGGCTATACCCTCGTCACAACAACGCAGGGAACCCCATGAACCTGAGCACCAATAGTCACCCGTCAACCGCAGCGCAACTGGCGCTGTGGGGCGGACTCGAGTGCACGGTCAACCGAGTGCGCGACAATTATTTCAGCCAAATGGAACGCAACGGCCACGCCGACCGCCTGCAGGACATCGAGCGCTTCGCTTCCCTCGGCATCCAGGCCATCCGCTACCCCGTGCTGTGGGAACGCACCGCGCCCGACGGCATCGACAAGGCCGACTGGAGCTGGCCGGACGAGCGCCTGCCCGCCCTGCGCGACCTGGGCGTCGCGCCGATCGTGGGCCTGGTCCACCACGGCAGCGGCCCGCGCCACACCAGCCTCATCGATCCCCGCTTTGCCGAGCAGCTGGCCGAGTACGCGGGCGCGGTGGCGCGCCGCTATCCCTGGGTCGACTACTACACGCCGGTCAACGAACCGCTGACCACGGCGCGCTTCTCGGGCCTGAGCGGTGTGTGGTACCCGCACGGTTCCAGCGAACAGACCTTCGTGCGCGCGCTCCTGAACCAGTGCCGCGCCGTGGTGCTGTCGATGCGCGCGATCCGCGAAGTCAATCCCAACGCCAGGCTGGTGCAGACCGACGACCTGTCCAAGACCTACGGCACGCCCGAAATGGCGGCGCTGGCCGAGTTCTACAACGAGCGCCGCTGGCTGGCCTGGGACCTGCTGTGCGGGAAAGTGGAGCCCGGCCACGCGCTGTGGAACTACCTGCGCGAATCGGGCGCGGGCGAAACCGAACTGCTCTGGTTCCGCGATAACACCTGCCCGCCCGACATCATCGGCGTGAACTACTACGTCACCAGCGAGCGCTGGATCGACCACCGGCCCGAGCGCTATCCGCCGCAGCACCGCCACACCTACCGCGGCATCCACCACGCCGACATCGAGACCCCGCGCGCGCTGGCCACGCCCACACCCGGCATCGGGCCGCTGATGCAGGAGGCGTGGGAACGCTACGGCCTGCCGCTGGCGGTGACCGAGGCGCACATCGACGCCAACCGCGAGGACCAGCTGCGCTGGCTGCTCGAAATCTGGAACGCGGCCACGCGGCTGCGCGATGGCGGCGTCGACGTGCGCGCGGTGACGGTGTGGGCGCTCCTTGGCTCGTTCGACTGGAACTGCCTGGTCACCGAATGCAGGGGCTACTACGAGCCCGGCCCGTTCGACGTACGCGGCCCCGCGCCGCGCCCGACCGCGGTGGCCACCATGATGCGCGAGCTGGCCACCAACCGGCCGCTGTCCAACCCGGTGCTGCAGGGCCAGGGCTGGTGGCGCCGGCCCGGCCGCTTCCTGTGCAAGCCGGTCGCCACCAGCACCGCGGTGGCCGACATCGCGCTGCGCAGCCAGGCCAGGTCGCAGGCGGTGCAGCCGATCCTGATCACCGGCGCCACCGGCACGCTGGGCTCGGCGTTTGCGCGCATCTGCGAACAGCGCAGCCTGGCCTGCCACGTGCTCACGCGGCAGGAGATGGACATGGCCGACCCGGCCTCGGTGGAGGCGGCGATCGCGCGCTTCAAGCCGTGGGCCGTCATCAACGCCGGCGGCTACGTGCGCGTGGACGAGGCCGAGCAGGATGCGGCGCGCTGCATGCGCGAGAACACGCATGGCCCGACCGTGCTCGCGCTGGCGTGCATGCGCCATGCGCTGCGCTTCGTGACCTTCTCCAGCGACCTGGTGTTCGACGGCGCGAAAGGCGCGCCCTATGTCGAATCGGACCTCGTGGCGCCGCTGAACGTGTACGGCCGCAGCAAGGCCGAGGCCGAACGCCGCGTGCTGGACGCCGACCCGCAGGCCCTGGTCATCCGTTCCAGCGCCTTCTTCGGCCCGTGGGACGCGCACAATTTCGTGACCCATGCGCTCAACGCGCTGGATGCAGGAGAGCCATTCGCCGCGGCAGACGACCTGTTCGTCAGCCCGACCTTCGTGCCGGACCTGGTGAACGCCACGCTCGACCTGCTGGTGGACCGCGAACGCGGCATCTGGCACCTGTCAAACGGCGACGCGGTGAGCTGGGCCGAGCTGGCGCGCCGCGCGGCAATCGCGGCAGGGCTGGACCCGGCCGGCATCACGGCGCGGCCGTGGGACAGCTTCGGCCAGCCGGCGCGGCGTCCGGGGAACAGCGCCCTGGCCAGCGAACGGGCGTCCCTGCTGCCGCCGCTGGACGACGCGCTGGCCCGGTTCGTCCAGGAAGTGGCCGAACGCGCCAACACGATCGAATCGGCAAGCTACGCGAACCAGTAAGGGTTGCCGCGTGTCCCGGCGCACGCCAGGACACGCGTGCGACAGGATGGTGGCATGTGCGCTACAAAATCATTGCACGGAAGAACTATTCCAACCCGGATATTCAAGTTTCATATAAAAAATATTTACAGCGTGAATCGTTCTGATACACTAAGTTACAAAGCGTTACTTAGCGCTCACCTAACTTTACAAGTGCCGTCGAAATGCCGCTGTTGCGCCCCGCCCTGCCCCCCTGTGTTCCCTTGCTGCGAGAGCGTGCCCGATGAGGCTCTATTCCGCGGAGCCCGGGCTGGCGGAACACCTGATCTCGACCGCCCAGCCATCGATCACGATCCGGTCCGGCGTGTCGCCTGAACTGAAGCCGGTTCCCTACTGGCGCGAGCTGCTCAAGCTGAAGGTCCGGTCGCTGGCCCATTACCAGCACACGCGCCGCTGGCTCGGCCTGCTCAACTCGCACCCGGCCTTTTCCGAGTACGTGCGCAACTGGCCGCGCTTCCTGTACAAGATCTACCGTCCCTACCTGACCGCTACCCTGCCGATGGAAGCGCGCATTGCGGTGCTGTCGTCGCACTACCAGTTCATGTTCGAACATGGCCTTGGGCCGCTGCTGGTGCAGGCCAGCCACTCGGGCGTGCCGCTGGTGGCGTTCGAGGGCAAGAGCGGAACCCGCTACCAGCTGGTGCTGCGCGCGGTCGGCACCAACCTGGAACGCGAAGGCGAACTGGTGCTGCAGCTGTGCCAGGACGACGAGCTGGTGTACGCGGCCGCGTTCACTTTTGCGTGGCGCGGCGAGAGCCACGCGGTCAGCATCGGCTGCGTGCAGGGCGGCCGGAGCGCCGGCAACCAGGACGCGATCCGCGTGGCCACGCGCGAGCTGCACGGCATGCGCCCCAAGCAGCTCCTGGTGACGCTGGTGCGCCAGCTCGGCCACCGGTTCGGCTGCGCGCAGATGATGCTGGTGTCGAACGAAAACCGCGTGGTGCGCTGCGCGATGCGCAAGGGCCGGGTGCTGGCCGATTACAACCAGACCTGGGAAGAGATGGGCGCCGAGCGCATGGCCGACGGCGACTACCGCATCGCCTGCACCCCGCTGCAGGCGCCCGACCTGGAGGCAATCCCGTCAAAGAAGCGCTCGGAGGCGAGAAAGCGCCATGAGCTCATGACCTTCCTTGCTACCGCCGTGAATGACCGGCTGTGGGGACAGCGGCGCTAGCCGGCAGGGTGGGCTCTCGAGCCCACGCGGGGACACCGCGCCTCAAACGGACGCGTGGGCACAAGTGCCCACCCTACTTACCTTTCAGGCAACCCTTGCCGATAGCATCGGCCTGAGCTCCTGCCAGGCCAGGTCGGGCCCGAGCTTCTCCATGCAGTTGTGGTGCCCAAGTGGGCACTCCCGCTTCTGGCATGGCGCGCACTCGATGTGCAGCCAGATCCAGCGCGCGAACTCGGACGATGGCGGCGTGTGTCGCGGATCGGTTGGCCCGTACAGCGCCACCAGCGGCTTGTTCAGGCCGGACGCAATGTGCATCAGGCCGGAGTCGTTGGTCACCACCGCATCGCACTGCGCGATCAGCGCGGCCGCTTCGTCCAGCTTGGTCGCGCCCGCGAGGTTCAGGATGTTCGGCGCCGCCACGCCGGCGGCTGCCACCACTTCGTCGCAGGTCGGCCGGTCCTTGGGCGAACCGAGCAGCGCGACCCGGGCCTGCGGGTCGGCCTGCACGATTTTCTCCGCCAGCGCGCCGAAATAGCGCGGCGGCCAGCGCTTGGCCGGGCCGAACTCGGCGCCCGGCGCGAACACCACGAGCTTGTTGCCGGTGTCGATGCCGTGCCGCGCGCACGCGGCACTCACCAGTTCGGGCGCCACCCGCATCGACGGCCGCGCCACATCCATTGGCGCCGGCAGCGACGGGTCCTGCGCCAGCGCCGCGTAGAACGGCATCATCGGGCGCGCCGGCTGCTCGTCGTGGTGCATCACGTTCAGCAGGCCGTAACGCATCTCGCCCTTGTAGCCGACCCGGCGCGGTATGCCGGCCAGCCAGGGAATCAGCGCGTACTTGATCGTATTGGGCAGCACATAGGCATCGAGGTAGCCGCGCGCGCGCAAGAGGCGCGCGTACTTCCAGCGTTCCTTCAGCTGCAGGGCGCGGTGCCGGAACGGCGTCTCGAGCACGGTGTCCACCTCGGCCACCGCGCGCCACACCGGGGCCACCGCGGGCGGGGCCAGCACGTCGATCGGGCGCTCGGGATGCAGGGCCTTCAGGCGCGCCAGCAGCGGCTGCGCCATCACCGCGTCGCCGATCCAGTTCGGCGAAATGACGAGGGTGCGGCCGCTCATTTCTCGGCCACCGTGTCGGCGAACTGCAGGCGGTACAGGTTGGCGTACATGCCGCCGGCTGCCAGCAACTCGTCATGCGTGCCCTGCTCCACCACCCGCCCGTGCTCGAGCACGACGATGCGGTCGGCGCGCTCGATGGTCGAGAGGCGGTGCGCGATGACGATCGTGGTGCGGCCGGCCATGAGGGTGTCGAGCGCCGCCTGCACCGCGCGCTCGGACTCGTTGTCCAGCGCCGAGGTGGCCTCGTCCAGGATCAGGATCGGTGCGTCCTTGTAGATCGCGCGGGCGATCGCCACGCGCTGGCGCTGGCCGCCGGACAGGCGCATGCCGTTCTCGCCGATCATCGTGTGCACGCCTTCGGGCAGCTTGTCCACCACGTCGGCCAGGTGGGCGGCGCGGATCGCGGCCATCAGCCGCGCCTCGTCCACCTCGCGCGCGCCGTAGGCCACGTTGGCGGCCAGGGTGTCATCGAACAGCACCACGTTCTGGCTCACCATGGCCAGTTGCTCGCGCAGGCTGGCCAGCGCGATCTCGGGATACGGCACACCGTCGAGCACGATGCGGCCGGCTTCCGGGTCGTAGAAGCGGGTGGCCAGGTTCACGAAGGTGGACTTGCCGCCGCCCGAAATGCCTACCAGCGCCACCGTCTTGCCGGCCGGGACGTCGAGCGTGATGTTGGTCAGCGCCGGGTTGTGCGCGCCGGGGTAGCGGAACGACACGCCCTCGAACCGCAGGTGGCCGCGGGCACGGCCCAGCACCCTGGTGCCGGTGTCTTCCTCGACCGGCGCGTCGATCATCTCGAACACGCTTTCGGCGGCGGCAATGCCGCGCTGGATCGGGCCGTTGACCTCGGCCAGCGCTTTCATCGGCGTGAGCAGCATGAGCATCATGGTTACGAAGTTGGTGAACTCGCCAGCCGACATCTGCGACTGCACCGCCAGCACGATCACCACCGACAGCGCGACCGCGGTGGCGATCTGGGTGACCGGCGCGGTGGCCGCAAAGGCCACGGTCATGCGCTGCGAGAAGCCGCGCAGGGCCTCGCTGCGCTGGTGGAAGCGGCGCCGCTCGTAGGCTTCGCCGGCGAACACGCGGATCACCTGGTGGCCGCGCGCGGCCTCTTCCACCACCTGGGTCATCTCGGCCGTCACGCGCTGGTTGTCGCGGTTCAGGCGCCGCAGGCGGCCGGTGGTGGTGCGCACGATGGCGGCCGTCAGCGGCAGGATCACCACCGCCACCAGGGTCAGCTTCCAGTTCAAATACAACAGGCCCGCGATCAGGCCCACCACCACCAGCGAATCGCGGATGCTGGCCACGAATACCGAGGTGATCATGTCCACCACCTGGCGCACGTCGCCCACCACGGTATTGATGATGCGGCCGGTCGACTCCTCGTGAAAGCGCGCCACCGGCAGGCGCAGCAGGCGCTCGAACACGTGCGCGCGCATGTCGTTGAGCACGCGGCTGATGACCCAGTTGTTCAGGTAGGCGGTGGCGAAGGTGCCGATCCCGCGCAGCACGAAGATCGAGATCAGCACGGCCGGGATCAGCCACAGGCTGAACGGGACCTTTTGCGTGAAGCCCTGGTCGATCAGCAGTTCGACGGCCTTGCCCAGCAGCGGCTGGGTGGCCGCGGTGAGCGCCATCGCGAGCATCGACATGAGGCCGCGCACGCGATAGGGCTTGATGTACGCCCACAGGCGCTTGATGATGACACTATTTTCCAATTTCTTCCTTTGCAAGCTGGCAGAACCCCACCAGCAAGAACACCGTCAGCGCGTAGAACAGGCAGGCCTTCATGGACCAGAAAATCACTTCGGTCAGGCCAAAGCAGAAATAGCTGGTGACCACCAGGAGGCCCGCCAGCGCCGGCGCGAACGCCGCACTCGCGGCGCCGCGCGCACCGATCGCGCGCACGAAGTACACGAACGGCGCGGCAAACATGCCAAACCATGCCAGCAGGCCCGGAATGCCGCCGGTTGCCAGCGCCTGCAAGATCGCATTATGCAGGTGCGGCATCGTCAGCACCACCGGATCGAGCGCGCCCGCGGCCACGTAGCGGCCCAGGTACATCTTCATCAGGTTCGGTTCGATCCCGAACAGCGGGTGGTCGCGGATCAGCATTATCGCGCCCTTCCACAATTCGAGCCGGATACCGACGTTGGTCACCTTGTTCCCGCCGCCGTCCCATGCGCGCACGTCGGCCAGCCCTTCGGCCATGCGCCCCTCCAGTCCGAGCGCGGGCACGAAGTACGCCCCCGCCAGCAAAACGGTCCCGGCCAGCAGGCCCAGGCGCACGCGCTGGCCGACGCCGCGTTCATGGCGCGACAGCACGTAGAAAATCACCGCCGCCGGCACCAGCGCGAGCAGGCCGCCGCGGGTGCCGGTCAGGAGCGAAGCCAGCAGCCCGGCCAGCGCGCCCAGCGCCGCCAGCGCGGCGCGCGCGCGCGAGTGGCGCAGGTCGATCGCCGCGACAAGCGACAATAGCCCCAGCAGCAGCGCCAGGTCGCCAAAGGTGATCGCATTGATCAGGCCACCAGGCCGCTCCTGGGCCAGGTCGAAGCGCTGGTAGGCCACAAACGGCAGGCAGGCCAGCGCCCCGCCGACGGCGCCCCACCACAGCGCCTGGCGCGACGGCCGGCGCGCGAGCACCAGCGCCAGCGCCGATACCGCCAGCAGCATGCGCAGCGGCTTTTCGAGGTGGTTCGCGCTGGCCTCGGGCCGCAGCACGAAGCACAGCAACACAAATACGAAATTAATCAGAAATGCCGTTACAACCAGGCGTGTATCATGCCAGTGGCGCGCGAGCGCGGCGCGGCACTCCTTGAACGACAACAAGGCCGACAGCAGCAACAGGTAACTGGTTGCGCTGGTGCCGGACAGGGTAATGAGACTGAGGAAAGGAAGAGAGAAGGCAAGCGCGGCGACCCACAAGGGCGACGCTTTGTAAGCTTTTGTCAAATTATTGTTCATTCATATTCTTGTAGGATATCCTTAACCCCAACCAACTCCAGCGACACATGCAGCCCTCACCGATTATTTCGCTCGTTATTACCACCTACGACCGGCCGGATGCGCTCGAAGCCGTCTTGGAGGGCTGTTTCGCGCAGGACGACAAGAACTTCGAAATCATTATCGCTGATGACGGCTCGACTGCCAACACGCGGGAGTGCATCGACCGGCTGCGCGCGCGTTCGCCGGTGCCGCTGCTGCACGTATGGCAGCCCGACGAAGGCTTCCGCGCGGCCATGGTGCGCAATCGCGGCACGCTGGCCGCCACCGGCCAGTACATCGTGTTCCTCGATGGCGACTGCATCCCGCAGCGCGACTTCATCGCGCGCCACCGCGCACTGGCCGAGCCGGGCTTCATGGTGTCCGGCAGCCGGATCTTGCTCAGCAAGGAGCTGACCGCGCAGGTGCTGCGCGACCATATCTCCCTGCCCACGCTGGGCCTGGGCGCCAAGCTGCGCTACCGTTTCGCCGGCCACCTGAACAAGGTGCTGCAGCTGCTGGTGCGCTGGCCCGACGTGCTGCGCGTGCGGCGCCGCTTCACCTGGCGGCGGATCAAGTCGTGCAACCTGGGCGTCTGGCGTGCCGACCTGGAACGGGTCAACGGCTTTGACGAAAGCTTCCAGGGCTGGGGCCACGAAGACGCCGACCTGGTGGTGCGCCTGTTCCACGCGGGGGTCAAGCGCAAGGATGGCGCGTTTGCCACCGAAGTGTTCCACCTGTGGCACCCCGAAGCGCAGCGCGACCAGGCCGCCAGCAACCGCCGCGTGGTGCTCGAGCGCGCCTCGCGCAAGATCACGCAGGCCGAAAAGGGGCTGCGCGAGCACCTGCGACACAGCCAGGCAGGTCCGGTAACATAGCAAGCACGGAAAGTAGTCGAATCATCATCACAACAATAACTACAACAAGAGCATGACCAAACGTCCAACACTATCGGTTGTCATCAGCACCTACAACTGGCCCGAGGCGCTGCAGGCCGCGGTGGAAGGGTTTTTCTCGCAAACGGATATGGATTTCGAGATCGTCATCGCCGATGACGGCTCGCGCGAGGCCACCCGCGACTGCATCGAGCGCCTGCGCGAGCGCTCGCCAGTGCCGATCAAGCACGTATGGCAGCCGGACATCGGCTACCGGCTGGCGATGTCGCGCAACCGCGGCATTCGCGCCTCCAGCGGCGACTACGTGCTGCTGGTGGACGGCGACTGCGTCCCGCAACGCCATTTCGTCGCCCAGCACCGCAAGCTGGCGCGGCGCGGCTTCATGGTCACCGGCAGCCGCATCCTGCTCAACCCGTCGGCCAGCGAGCGCGCGCTGGCCGGCCAGCTCGACCTGCAGTCGCTGGGGCTGTTCGACAAGCTGCGCATGCGCCTGTCGGGCGAAGCGAACAAGCTGGCCCAGCTGCTGTGGACCCTGCCCGACATCGGGCGCGAAAAAGCGCGCTTCTCGTTCCGCCGCATCAAGGGCTGCAACATGGGCGTCTGGCGCGACGACCTCGAGCGCATCAACGGCTTCGACGAGAGTTTCACCGGCTGGGGCCACGAGGATGCCGACCTGGTGGTGCGCCTGTACCACGCCGGCGTGATGCGCAAGGACGGCGCGTTCGCCACCGAGGTGTTCCACTTGTGGCACCGCGAGGCCAAGCGCGACCAGGAGTCCAGCAACCGCCGCGTGGTGCTCGAGCGCGCCGCCAACAAGACCACGCAAGCGGAGCGCGGGCTGCGCGACCACCAGGAGCTGGACGACCCGGAATATGCCAGCCACGCCTGAACTGTCGATCGTCGTCCCCGCCTACAACGCCGCGCCCTTCATCGAGTCGTGCCTGGCGCCGGTTTTGCAGCAGATGACCCCGGCGCACGAGCTGGTGGTGATCGACGACGGCTCGCGCGACAACACCGCCGCCCTGGTCGAAGGGCTGGCGCCGCAGTATCCGAACGCGCGCCTGCGCGTGGTGCGCCAGCCTAACCAGGGCATTGCCGGTGCGCGCAACCGCGGCCTGCTTGAGGCGGCCGGCGACTACCTGCTGTTCCTCGACGCCGACGACATCCTGCTGCCGGGCCTGCTGGCCGACGTGGGCGCCGTGATCGCCGCGCACGCGCCGGACGTGATCGTGTTCGACTTCAACATGTGGCGGCCCGACAATCCACGCAAGAGCTATCCGGTCACGATGGGCCATGCGCCCGACACCCTTACCTGCGAGCGCGAAGCGATCCTGGCCACCTATTTCACCGACCGCCATACCTATGTGTGGGCGCACGTGTTCCGGCGTACGATCTACCAACAGCAGGCGCAGCCGGTATTCCCGCCCGGGCGCTCCTACGAGGACGTGGCCGCGCTGGCGGGCCTGCTGGCGGACTGCCGCAGCCTGTTCCGGCTGGCGCGGCCGGGGGTGGATTACCGCCAGCATCCGGCCAGCCTGAAGAACGCGGTGTCGCCGTCCTGGTGCGAGGACTATGTGCTGGCCCTGCGGCACGTCAAGCACCTGTTCGAGCAGCGGCCGGCCAGCCCCGCGCTGCGCATGCAGATCGACATCTGCGCCTGCCATTTTTTCATCGGCATGATCAAGGCCTCGTTCCAGCTGTCCTGGCGCGAAGGGACCGCCGCGCGACATCATGCCGGGCGCCTGTTCGCGGACGCGCTGTTCCATCCAGTGGAGCAAGTGCTGGACGCGATGGAGCGCGGCACGCTGCCAAGCCGCGACCGCAAGGCCGACCGCGCGGCTGCGCTGCAGGCGCGCAAGGCGCTCTCCGGCAGCGTGGCCTTCAGCCTGGGCAAGACACTCAGCCGCCGCCTGAAGCAGTGGCAGCGCGCGCTCGCCGCCTGAAGCGCCTGCCGCCGGCGCCGCCCGCCACGACGCCGTCCGTTCCCCGCAACCCGCGCCGCGCGCCTTGATCCAGGCCGGCCGCACGCGCCGGGCGTCCCCCTACAATCGGCCGCTATCGGAGGGCGCCGTGGCGGCGCAAGGGGGTACGCATATGCAGGCACAGCTGGCATCGCGCGGCAGCCCGGCCGTTTCGATCGTCGTACCGGCGTACAACGCGCAGGACCTGGTGGCAGCCTGCCTGCAGTCGATCGTGCCGCAGATGACGGCGGCGCACGAACTGGTGCTGGTGGACGACGGCTCACGCGACCGCACGGCCGAACGCGCGCAGGCCGTGTTCGACGAGCGCCCCGGCCTGCGCGCGCGCCTGGTGCGCCAGCCGAACGGCGGCGTGGCGGCGGCACGCAACCGCGGCCTGCTGGAGGCGCGTGGCACCTACCTCTGTTTCTTGGACGCGGACGACCTGCTGCTGCCCGGCGCGCTGGCCGCGCTGGACCGGGCCATCGCGCACCACCATCCCGACGTGGTCGCGTGGGACTTCCTGATGTGGCACCCGCACAAGGAGCGCAAGACGCGCCGCGTCGCGCTGGGCTATGCGCCAGGGCAGAGCGTGACCGGCCGCGACGCCATCCTCTCGCCCTTCTTCGCCCATCGCCACATGTACGTCTGGGCCCATGTGATACGGCGCGCCATCTACGCGGGCCTGCCGCAGCCGGTGTTCCCGCCGGGGCGCGCGTACGAGGACGTGGCCGTGCTGTCGCGGCTGCTGTCCGAATGCGCCACCATGGTCCACCTGCCGCTGCCGGCCGTCGCCTACCGCCAGCATGCGGCCAGCCTGACCCGCGCGATCTCGCCCGCGTGGTGCCTCGATTTCGCGCTGGCGCTGCGCCAGGTGAAATCGACCTTTGCCGAGCGCGGCGCCAGCCAGGCGCTGCGCCTTTTCATCGACGCGGCGGCCTGCCATTTCTACATCGGCATCGTCAAGAACTCCTACCAGCTGCCCTGGGCCCAGGGGCGCGCGGCGCGCAGGCAGGTCAAGGAGATCTTCCTCGACAGCCTGTTCCACGCACCTGGCCAGGTGCTGGACGCCATGGCCAGCGGCACGCTGCCCTGGCCCGACCCGGCGCGCGAGCGCGCGGTGGCGCGCCAGGTGCGCCTGGCCCTGGGCGACAGCCTCGGCTTCGCACTGGCCAGGGCCGCCAGCCGCCGCATCAAGCTGTGGCAGCGCATGGCGGCGGCCTAGCCGCAATCGTGCGCCCGCTCCCGCCCAAAATACCCATACTGGGTTGATTTTCCCGGCGCAACATTGCTTCCGCGCCGTGTTTTCTCTGCAACGCCAGCCTTAACTGAAGAGCAAAAAGCAGCAAAAGCCAGCAACGCGTGGTTACAATGCAATACGGGTACATTTCGCAAGGCGGGTGCAGATGGAAGCTGTGAAGCCAGGCCTGGGGTTCCTGACCGGCGGGGGAAACATGGGTGCGCGCATCCGTGCCCACGACTGGTCGCATTCGCCGCTGGGTCCGATCGACGGCTGGCCGGGATCGCTGCGCAGCGCGCTGTCGCTGGTGCTCAACTCGAAATTCCCCTGCTACCTAGGCTGGGGGCCCGAGTTCACCATCCTGCACAACGACGCCTACCAGCCGCTGCTGGGCGAGAAATGCGCGCTCGGCCGGCCGCTGCGCGAGGTCTGGCCCGAGGCCTGGGACACGATCGGGCCGATCGTGGCGCGCGCGCTGGCCGGCGAAGCCAGCTATTTCGAGGACCTGCCGCTCATCCTGGAGCGGCACGGCTACCGCGAGCAAACCTACTACACCTTCTCGTACAGCCCGGTGCGCGCGGACGACGGCAGTGTCGGCGGCATCCTGTGCACGGTGATCGAGACCACCGCCAAGGTGCAGGCGATCGCCGAGCTGCAGGAAAAGGAGGATGCGCTGCGCCACCTGAACGAGCGCCTGGCGCACCAGGCGGCGGCGCACGCGGCCGACCGCGACCGCTTATGGCGCATTTCGCAGGACGTGATGGCGGCCGCTTCGCTGGCCACCGGGCGCTTCCTGACGGTCAACCCGGCATTCAGTGACACCTTCGGCTGGAGCGAGCACGAGGCGACCAGCGTGCCGTTCATGGACCTGGTCCACCCCGACGACAAGCAGGACGTGGCGCAGCACATGCAGGTGCTGGCCGGCGGCACGCCGCTGGTGCGCTACGAGAACCGCGTGATGCACAAGGACGGCTCGCACCGCTGGGTGTCGTGGACCATCGTGCCCGAAGGCGAACTGCTGTACGGCGTGGCGCGCGACATCACCGCCGAAAGGCAGCAGCGCGAGGCGCTGCGCCAGGCCGAGGACGCGCTGCGCCAGTCGCAGAAGATGGAGGCGGTGGGCCAGCTCACCGGCGGCCTGGCGCACGACTTCAACAACATGCTGGCCGGGGTGGCGGGCCACCTGGAGCTCATGAAGCTCAAGCTCAGGCTGGGCCAGACCGCCGACCTGGGCGAGCGCATCGACACCGCGCTGGGCGCCACCCAGCGCGCGGCGGCGCTCACCCACCGCCTGCTGGCGTTCTCGCGGCGCCAGGCGCTCGACCCCAAGCCGACCGACGTGAACACGCTGGTCGCCTCGATGATGGACCTGGTCACGCACACCGCCGGGCCGTCGATCAAGCTCGAAACCAGGCTGGCAACGTCGCTCTGGACCACCTTCTGCGATCCCAACCAGCTCGAAAGCGCCCTGCTCAACCTGGCCAACAACGCGCGCGACGCGATGCCCGACGGCGGGCTGCTCCTGATCGAGACCAGCAACGTGGTGCTGGACGAAGCGGCCGCGGCGCATCACCCGGGCCTGCGCGCGGGCGAGCACGTGGCCATCAGCGTGAGCGACAACGGCAGCGGCATGACGCCGGACGTGCTGGCGCGCGCGTTCGACCCGTTCTTCACCACCAAGCCGCTCGGCCGCGGCACCGGGCTCGGGCTGTCGATGGTGTACGGCTTTGCCACCCAGTCGCACGGGCACGTGCGCATCAGCTCCGAGGCCGGGCTGGGCACCACGGTGCGGCTGACGCTGCCGCGCCACGTGGCCGGCGACCAGGAAACCCAGCCGCGCCATCCGGACGCCGCCCCCGATGGCGGGCAAGGCAAGGGCGTGGTGATGGTGGTGGACGACGAGGAGAACATCCGCGCGGTGATGGCCGAAGTGCTGGGCATGCACGGCTACACGGTGGCGCTGGCCGCCGACGCGCACGCCGCGCTGCGGCAGCTGCACGCGGGCCTGGCGCCGGACTTGCTGGTCACCGACATCGGCCTTCCCGGCGGGATGAACGGGCGCCAGCTGGCCGACATCGCGCGCGCGCATTGGCCGCAGTTGCCGGTGCTGCTGGTGACCGGGTATGCGGAGGGCACGGTGATGAAGAACGAGCCGCTGCCGCCGCAGATGGAGCTGCTGGTCAAACCGTTTGCCATGAATGCGCTGCTGGCGCGCGTGCGCGCGCTGGTGTCGCGGCGTTAGATCGGGTCGTTAGTTTGCTTATTGATAAGATGTGCAGTAATATTGCCCTACGGAAATAACAATAAACCGGATCTCCGGTCCGGGCCCTAGGGAAACTGCATGAGCATCCACGCAAGCGGCACGCCGCTGCCGCGCATTGACGGCAGCGCCAACGACGACAACATGAAGGGCAGCGCGGCCGCAGAACAAATCTACGGCAACGACGGCAACGACACGATCGTGGGCAATGGCGGCCACGATCTCATCTACGGCGGCAACGGCGACGACTGGCTCGACGGCGGCCATGTGTGGGACAACGCCACCCAGGCGTGGGTGGACGACCCGGACGGCGACTATCTCGATGGCGGGGCCGGCAGCGACATGCTGATCGGCGGCGCGGGCGTGGACGGCCTGGTGGGTGGCGCCGGCAACGACACCCTGCGCGGCTTCGGCGGCGACGACAAGCTTGCGGGCGGCGACGGTAACGACCTGCTCGACGCCGGCGACGGCAACGACACCCTCGACGGCGGCAGCGGGGTGAACCGCATGTACGGCGGCGCCGGCGACGACACGTATATCGTGCGCAGCCTCTACGACCGGGTCTACGACTCGGCGGGCCAGGACAGCGGCATCATCTATGTCGACTGGTACAAGACCGACCCGAGCGTGGAAAACTGGACCTGGGCGGCCAACGTGGAAAAGCTGCCCTACTGGATCGACGCGCTCACCTTCGGCAACGATATCAACCTGGCCGTGTCGATCGCCACCACCGGCACCATCAAGTATTGCTTTGCACAGGCGCCAGCCAGCTATTTCGACGCCACCGACCAGGACGGCTTTACCCCGTTCACCGACGACCAGGTCGCGTACACCAAGAAGATGCTGGCCTACGTCGAGTCGGTGGTCGGCGTGCATTTCGTCCAGACCACTGACGCCGCGAGCACCAGCGGCTACACCATCGTGTTCGGCAACAACCACCAGGACAAGAGCGGCGGCTACGAGCACCACGATGACACCCACTGCGTGCTGCTGCTGGCGTCCAACGATCGGGGCAACGCGCAACATCCGGGCGCCGACGGCGGCCAGGACTTCTTCGCGGTGGCGCTGCACGAACTGGGCCATGCGCTGGGCCTGAAGCACCCGTTCGGCGCTCCCGACTCGCTCGGCCACGTCGGCGAAGGCCCCTACCTGCCGGCCGCCGAAGACAACGTGGTCTCTTCGGTGATGAGCTACACCGGCGAAAAGGCGGACGCGTCCACCTACAGCCCGCTCGACATCGCCGCGCTGCAGTTCCTGTACGGACCGTCGAGCGCCGCGGCGGCGGGCGACACGCGCTGGACCGTGAGCGACAAGCAGAGCCTGATGATCGGCGACGGCGGCGGCATCGACACGCTGGACGGATCCGGCCAGACCAAACCGATGCAGCTATACCTGGAGCCGGGCTACTGGAGCTACGTGGGCGAACGGGGCACGCTGATTTCCGATCCCGGGCAGGTGACGATCAATTTCAGCAGCGTGATCGAGAACGCGATCGGGGGCGCCGGCAATGACGTCATCGTCGGCAACGGGGCCGCCAACCAGATCGAGGGCGGCGCCGGGAACGACACGCTGGCCGGCGGCGATGGCAACGACCAGCTCAGGGGCGGGACTGGCGACGACCTGCTCGGCGGCGGGGCCGGCGACGACCGGCTCGACGGCGGCGCCGGGCGCGACATGGCGCTGTACCTGGCCAGCAGCGCAGGTTTCACGGTCACGCGCAGCGCCGAAGGCTGGACGGTGGCCGACAAGACGGGCGCCGTCGGCACCGACACGCTGGTTGGGATCGAACGCATCCTGTTCAGCGACGGCGCGCTGGCGCTGGACCTGGACGGGACCGCCGCCCAAGCCTACCGCCTGTACGCGGCGGCGTTCAACCGCCAGCCCGACGTCGCCGGGCTGGGCTACTGGATCGCGCAGATGGACAAGGGCATGTCGCTGGTGGACGTGGCGACCGCGTTCACACAGAACGACGAATTCACCAAAATGTACGGCGCCACGCGCTCACCCGAGTCATTCCTCGACACGCTCTACCGCAATGTCCTGCACCGCGCGCCGGACCAGGACGGTGTCGATTTCTGGGCCAAGGCGATGCACGCCGGCGTCAGCGAGGGCGACGTGCTGGCACGAGTCAGCGAGAGCCCCGAGAACCAGGCGCAGGTGACCGGACAGATCGAACACGGGATCGCCTTCACGCCGTTCTACGGGTAGGCACGCGCGCGCCAGCGCAAACGTTGTCCGTAGGGTGGGCAGGTTTCCTGCCCACGCGTTCAAACCACGCTGGCACTGCCGTCCTCAATACTCGACCGCGACGTCCTTCGCGCCCAGCGTCAGCTGCAGCGCCTGCGTCAGCACGTCGGACGGCGCCACGCGCCATTCGTCGCCCAGCTGCAGCACGCACTCGATGCCCTGCGGCCTGATGCGCAGGCTGACCGGCAGCCCGTCCTGCACCCGGTACGGCTGCAGCACCTCGGCCAGCTTGTCCCGGTCCACGCCGCAGTCGATCTCCATTTCGAGCTTGTGCCCGTACTGGATGCGCGCCGCCGCGATGTCGTATACCTTCTCGGCCGTGATGCGCAGCCCGCCATTGAAGCGGTCCTCCGACACCTTGCCCACCACCAGCAGGAATTCGTCTTCCTTGAAGATGTTCTTGTACTGTTCGAACAGCTCGCCGTACAC
Source organism: Massilia agilis (assembly GCF_024756255.1). Lineage (GTDB taxonomy): Bacteria > Pseudomonadota > Gammaproteobacteria > Burkholderiales > Burkholderiaceae_D > Telluria > Telluria agilis. The sequence goes on from NZ_JANUHB010000001.1 coordinate 1,536,429, forward strand.
CGTCACCTCGAGCACCGCGGTCTTGTCGTCGAGCGTGACGATGAGGATCTTGCCGCGCTGGGTCATCTGGGTGCGCAGGCCCGTGATCACACCGCACAGCATGCGCGGCTCGCGCGACGGTTCCAGCGAAGACAGCTTGGTCTTGGCAAAGCGCCGCACCTCGGCTTCGTACGAGTCGAACATGTGGCCGGACAGGTAGTAGCCCAGCGCGATCTTTTCCTCGGACAGCTTCTGGCGGTCGGTCCAGGGCGTGGCCTTCACGTACTCGGGCGGCGCCACCAGGTCGCTGTCGTCGCCGCCGAACAGGCTGACCTGGTTGGCCGATGCCGCCGCCTGGTCCGCCACCTCGACCGCGAACGCGACCGAGGCCAGCAGCACGGCGCGGTCCACGCCGAAGCAGTCCATGGCGCCGGCGCGGATCAGCGCCTCGATGGTGCGGCGGTTGATCTGCTTGCGGTCCACGCGCTTGCAGAAGTCGAACAGGTCCTTGAACTTGCCGCCTTCCTGGCGCGCCGCGATGATCGCCTCGATCGCGCCCTGCCCCGCGCCCTTCACGCCACCGAGGCCGTAGCGGATCTGCCTGACCTGCTTGCCCGTCACCGACTGCGGCGGGCCTTCCGGCGTGAAGCGGAACTGCGATTCGTTCACGTCCGGCGGCAGGATGGTCAGGCCGCATACGTCGATCGAGTCCTCGACCAGGATTTTGATCTTGTCGGTGTCTTCCATGGCCAGCGACATGTTGGCTGCCATGAACGCGGCGGTGTGGTGCACCTTGAGGTAGGCCGTGTGGTACGACAGCAGCGCGTACGCGGCCGCGTGCGACTTGTTGAAGCCGTAGCCCGCGAACTTCTCCATCAGGTCGAAGATCTCGTCGGCCTTCTCGGTCGTCAGGCCGCCCTCGGCCGCGCCCTTGCGGAAGATCGCGCGGTGCTCGGCCATCTCCTCGGCCTTCTTCTTGCCCATCGCGCGGCGCAGCATGTCCGCGCCGCCGAGCGTGTAGCCGCCGATGATCTGCGCCATCTGCATCACCTGCTCCTGATAGACCATGATGCCGTAGGTCTCGGACAGGATGCCCTCGGTGCGGGGGTCGGGGTAGTCGAATTTTTCGCCGTGCTTGCGCTTGCAGAAGTCGGGGATCAGGTCCATCGGGCCCGGGCGGTACAGCGCCACCAGCGCGATGATGTCCTCGAAGCGGTCGGGCCGCGCGTCTTTCAGCATGCCCTGCATGCCGCGCGATTCAAGCTGGAAGATCGCGACCGTCTTGGCGTCGGTGAGCAGCTTGTACGACGGCTTGTCGTCCAGCGGCACCTTGGACAGGTCGAAGTCGGCCTGCGCCGGGTCGAGCGCCTTGATGTAGTTGACCGCGCGGTCGAGGATGGTGAGCGTGGTCAGGCCCAGGAAGTCGAACTTGACCAGGCCCACGGCCTCCACGTCGTCCTTGTCGTACTGCGACACCACGCCGGTGTCGCCCGACTGCGTGTACAGCGGGCAGAAGTCGGTGAGCTTGCCCGGGGCGATCAGCACGCCGCCGGCGTGCATGCCGATGTTGCGGGTGATGCCTTCGACCTGCTGCGCCAGGTCGAGCAGCTGCTTGACCTCTTCCTCGTTTTCCAGCCGCTCCTTGAGCATCGGCTCTTCTTCGATCGCCTCGGCGATCGAGACCTGCTTGCCCGGCTTGAACGGGATCAGCTTGGAGATGCCGTCGCAGAAGTTGTAGCCGAAGTCGAGCACGCGGCCGACGTCGCGGATCGCGCCCTTGGCGGCCATGGTGCCGAAGGTGGCGATCTGCGACACCGCGTCGCGGCCGTACAGGTCCTTCACGTGCTGGATCACCAGTTCGCGCTTTTCCTGGCAAAAGTCGATGTCGAAGTCAGGCATCGACACCCGTTCCGGGTTCAGGAAGCGCTCGAACAGCAGGTTGTAGCGCAGCGGGTCGAGGTCGGTGATCTTCAGGCAGTACGCCACCAGCGAGCCCGCGCCCGAGCCGCGGCCCGGGCCGATCGGCACGCCGTTGTTCTTGCCCCACTGGATGAACTCCGCCACGATCAGGAAGTAGCCCGGGAACTTCATCTTGATGATGATCTCGTTCTCGTACGCCAGGCGCTGTTCGTAGCGCGGACGCTCCTTCTCGCGCTGCGCCGGGTCGGGGAACAGCTGCTCCAGCCGCATCTCCAGGCCCTTCTTCGTTTCCGCGACCAGGTACTCGTCGATGGTCATGCCCGGGGTCGGGAAGTTCGGCAGCTGCGGCTTGCCCAGCACCAGCTCCACGTTGCAGCGCTTGGCGATCTCGACCGAGTTGGCCAGCGACCCGGGCAGGTCGGCGAACAGCTCGGCCATCTCCGCCTGCGACTTGAAGCACATCTCTTCGTTGAAGCGGCGCACCCGTTTGGCGTTGGCGAGCATCTCGCCTTCCGCAATGCACACGCGCGCCTCGTGCGCGATGAACTCGTCCTTGTTGATGAACTGGACCGGGTGGGTGGCCACCACGGGCAGGCCCAGGCGGGACGCCAGCGCCACGCTCTGGCGCACCTGCTGCTCCTGGTTGGGCTGGCCGGCGCGCTGGATCTCGATGTAGAAGTGGTTCGGGAAGATCGCCGCCCAGCGCTGCGCGCAGCGCTCGGCCTTGTCCAGGTCGCCGTTGTCGATGGCCTGGCCGATGTCGCCGAAGTGCGCGCCCGAGATCACGATCAGCGCGTTGGCCTGGTCCACGTCCGGCTCCAGCGTCGATTTGCTGGTGGCCAGCGCCTCCAGCCATTCGACGCGGATCTCGGCGCGGCCCTTGTACTGGTTGGTCAGCCAGGCCTTGGACAGCAGCTCGCACAGCTGCAGGTAGCCGGTGCGGTTCTTGGCCAGGATGAGCAGGCGCGACGGCTTGTCGCGGTTCTCGTCGTTGGTGATCCAGGCATCGACCCCGACCACGGGCTTGACCCCCTTGCCGCGCGCGGCCTTGTAGAACCGCACCATGCAGAACATGTTGGCCAGGTCCGTCACCGCCAGCGCCGGCTGCTGGTCCTTGACGGCGGCGGCCACCAGGTCGTCGAGACGTACCAAGCCGTCAACGATCGAGTATTCGGTGTGGACGCGCAGGTGGGTGAAGGTCGGGGAAGTCATCCGCGCATTTTACCTTGGACGAGGACCTTACCGGAGGCCATCGCTTGATGCAGTTATTTCGCGACAACAACTTGCAGTTGTTGCACCGGTGCAGCTATAGTCGTAAGCCATTGATCCAGAACGCGATTTATGCGATTCGGGTACCTTTCCTCTTCATTTGACTATCGCCGCCATGAGCACACCTCTCGGTAACACCATCAACATCGAAACTGACTCGAGTCTTGACACTATCGTCTGGGGAACGGCCATATTGGGCGACGGCTCGGGCGTGGCCGTGGTCTGGGGCAAATACGGCGCAGCGCAGTACTACCTCTCGGTTGTCAAACCGGGCGGCACGGTGACCGCCCCGGTTACGCTGAGCTCGCTGTCAGGTGTGCCCTCCAGCTCGGCGCTTCACGTGGCGGCGGCGGGGACGAACCGGATTGCGATCGTGGTCGACGATGGCGACGACGCCAATCCGGCATACACGGCGGCATCGGTCACGATCATTGACAGCCAAGGCTCGACCATCCTCGCGCCCACCAACCTCGGCAATTATCGCTATTACGAGGTAAGCGGGGTGAGTGACGGCTCATTCATTGTCACCTGGTTCGACGATGGCACGCAAAGATCTTACTATACGCACTACAGCCAGAACGGCACGCCAATCGCTGGCCAGACGGCAAAACAGCTCCTGGCCCCGGCCGTCAACACCAGGGTCCCCGTTGCCGGCGACCCCAGCGGCGGCTTCATGTATGCGACCCCTGCTACCGGCGCGACGGCCGACGGTACACAGGTGAAGTATGTCTCAAGCTCGGGAACGGAAACGCTGCTCGCCACCTTCGCCAATGTGTTAAACAAAGGCACGGTGACCTACGACGGTACCGATTACTGGTTCATCTACAGTGGCGCCAGCAACCAGGTCTATGCCAGCAAGATGAACCTTGCCGGGGGCGCCGGAACGCCGGTCGCCATCGGAACCTATACCTCCAGCTATACGCCGGTCGTCAGTGTTCTGCCGAACGGTAATTTTCTCATTGGCGACTATCCGAACGGCTCCTCAACCATCAGTTGGGGCTCCTCAACAAATTGGGTCATCGCCACCAAAACGGGCACCGTTGTTGATAGCTTTACAAAAGGTGCAGGCGAATTCGGCCAGATGGTCGCGACGCCCGACAGCAAGGCGCTGTGGGTCGACAACTACACGCCCACAGGCACGCAATACGACATCAAGGCAGTCGAAGCGTTCGGCTCGACCTACCTGACCCCGTCCCCGCCCAGCATCACCACGCCCGCCGCGATCAGCTTCACCGATACCAGCGCCAACGACACGTTCACCGCCAGCGCCGACGCCACGCTGACCATCACGTCCGGCACGACGATCACCAGCCGCGGCATCCAGGGTGGCACCACCGGCATTTCGAAGACGATCGGCGCCGTCACCTACGACGTGTCGAAAGCGGGCAGCTACGGCACCTTGTACCTGCAAAGTTCCACCGGCCACTACACGTACGAGCCGAACAGCGCGGCGGTCAATGCGCTGGCGGCCAATGCCAGCGACAGCTTCACGGTCACGGCGAGCAACGCCTCCGGCAGCGGCACGGCCACCCTGACCGTCAACCTCACCGGCGTGAACGACCTGCCGCTGATCGCCAACCTGGCCGGCTTTAGCGGCACCTTCAAGGCCGGGATCAGCGACACCGCCAGCGACAACATCGCCCCGGCGGCCGTCAGCGTGACCGACGTGGACTCCGCCAACCTGGCCGGCGGCTACCTGCAGATCAACCTGACCAGCGGGACCAACGACGGCTACTTCGTGGCCGATCCCACCAAAGTCGCGGGCGGCGGCGACGGCCGCCTCAGCGCCGGCGAAGCGGTGTACGTGGACGTCAGCGGCAACGGCACCATTTTCATGCAGATCGGGACGGTGGCTGCCTCCGGCGGCGTGCTGCACATCGATTTCAATGCGAATGCCACGCCGGCCAGAGTCACCTGGCTGCTGAAGTATCTGACCTACACTGCCGCCACTACCGGGCAGCGCGACTTCACCCTGGTGCTGAACGACGGCGACGGCGGCACCTCGGCCTCTTACGCGTTCTCGATGACCGGCACGGACGGCACGCCGCCCACGCTGTCGAGCTCCACGCCGGCCGACGATGCCACCGGCGTGCTGACCACCATGTCGCCGACGATCGTGTTCAGCGAAGCTGTCAAGTTCGGCACCGGCAAAATCTACCTCGTCGACGTGGCGGCCAACACCGTGGTCGACACCTTCGATGTCACGACGGCGCAGGGCACCACGGATGGCAAGGTCAGCATTTCGGCCAGCACGCTGACCATCAACCCGACGGCGTTGCTCGACTACGGGAAGACCTACGCGATCAAGATCGACAGCGGGGCGGTCACCGACCTGGCTGGCAACGCGTTCGCCGGCATCACCGACAACACCACGCTGAACTTCACCACCAACTCGACGCCGCCGACCGTCACCATCAGCGCCAGCCCCACCTCGCTCACGGCGGGCCAGCACGCGACCATCACGTTCACGTTCAACAGCGCGCCCACCGGTTTCAGTGCCGCCGACATCACCGCCACGGGTGGCACGATCAGCTCGCTCGTGCTCGATTCCGGCGATCCGAAAATCTATACCGCCGATTTCACGCCGACGGCCGCGCAGTCGCTCAACGCCACCATCCAGATCGCCGCCGGCGCTTTCACCGATGCGGCCAGCCAGGTCAATGTGGCCAGCAACGTGCTCAGCATCACCGGCGACACCCAGGCGCCCACCATCACCTCGATCACACGTGACACGCCCGCCGGCGCGACGACCAACGCCGACACGCTGGTGTTCCAGGTACAGTTCAGCGAGGCGGTAAGCGGCGTGGATGCGAGCGACTTTTCGGTCAGCGGCACCACAGCCACGGTATCGTCGGTCTCTTCGTCGGGGGGCAACAGCTACACGGTCACGGTGTCGGGCGGCGACTTGGCATCGCTCAACGGCACAGTAGGCCTGGCGATCAGCGCCGGCAACAACGTGGCCGACGGCGCCGGTAATGCGCTTGGCAGCACCACCCCGACCGGCGCCAACCAGGGCTACACGGTGGACAATTCGGTCGCGGCGCCCTCGATGGCGCTGGCCGCCGACACCGGAACCAGCAACAGCGACGGCATCACCAAGGACGGCACCATCAACGTGACGCTGGCCGGGGATGTCGCAAGCTGGGAGTACAGCCTGGACAGCGGCGCGCACTGGACGGCCGGCAGCGGCACCAGCTTCACGCTGGCCGGCGGCAGCTACAGCGCGGGCGCCGTGCAGGTGCGCCAGACCGACGTTGCCGGCAACCTGAGCAGTGCGGCATCGAACGCCGCGGCCATCACCGTCGACACCAGTGCCGCCGCGCCTTCGTTCGCGCTGCACAGCGACGGCGGCGCCAACGCCAGCGACGGCATCACCCGCGACGGCACC
>NZ_JANUHB010000010.1 GCF_024756255.1 Massilia agilis
CGTTTTGTTCGTCAGCAGCAGAGAAGTGAGATTATGCAGTGTTTCGCGTTCGTCGTCAACTTCTTTTTTACATCGTGTCATTCAGACACTACCTCACAAGTCCTTCGCAACCGGTTGATTTGCTGCGTGTTTCTCGCGAGGGACCGAACTATAGCAAAGCGCCGCGGTGCTGCGCAAGGGCTTTTTTCAGCCTTGCAATCTTGGCAAGCACCGCGACATCCCTCACTTGCCTTCAAAGTTCGGCGGACGCTTCTCCAGGAAAGCAGACATGCCCTCTTTCTGCGCCTCGGTGCCGAAGCCGGCGTGGAAGTAGCGGCGTTCGTAACGCACGCCTTCGGTCAACGTGGTTTCGAAGGCGCGGTTGACGGAATCCTTGATCGCCATTGCCACCGAGACCGACATGCCCGCGATCGTGTTGGCGATCGCCAGTGCCTCTTCCATGACTTTGTCCGCCGGGAAGACGCGCGACACCAGGCCATTGCGCTCGGCCTCGGCGGCATCGATCATGCGGCAGGTCAGCAGCATGTCCATTGCCTTGTACTTGCCGATCGTGCGCGGCAGGCGCTGGGTGCCGCCGGCACCCGGGGTGACGCCCACCTTGATTTCGGGCTGGCCGAACTTGGCGCTGTCTGCCGCAATCAGCATGTCGCACATCATCGCCAGCTCGCAGCCGCCGCCGAGGGCGTAGCCGGCGACCACGCCGATCACCGGCTTGCGCACGTTCAGGATGTGCTCCCAGTTGCGGCCGATGTAGTTGCCCGGATAGGTGTCCGCGTAGGTGTAGTTCGCCATTGCCGCGATGTCGGCGCCGGCGGCGAAGACCTTCTCGCTGCCGGTCAGGACGATGACGTTCACGGACGGGTCCGCGTCGAACTTGTACAGGGCGTCGCCCAGCTCGTTCATCATGTTGTCGTTCAGCGCGTTCATCGCCTTGGGGCGATTGAGGCGAATCACCACGACTTTGCCGTGGTTTTCGATCAGCAGGTCTGCGTATTGCATGGGACACCCTTTCGTAAGTTGTCGAACTAAGCGATTGTAGCGCCTCCCCTGTTAAAAAAGGCAACGCGCGCTGCTATCATTGCTCTCTTATCAACACGCGCGCGCTCCCGGCCCATGACCACCGTGACCTCTGAAGTCGATGCCGCCAACGACAAGCTGCGCAGCCGCGACTTCCGCCACCTGTGGCTCAGCAACGCGCTGACCAACTTCGGCGCACAGATCACCATGCTGGCCCTGCCGGTCTGCGCCGCCTTGCTGCTGCATGCCTCGTCCAGCCAGATGGGCGTGCTCGCGGCGTGCGAGACCCTGCCGTTCCTGCTGTTCGGCCTGCCGGTCGGCGTGCTGCTCGACCGGCACCGGCGCCTTCCCGTCATGCTGTGCAGCGACACCTTGGTTGGCATCGCGCTGGCGAGCGTGCCGCTTGCATGGTGGTTCGGCACGCTTTCCATTCATTGGCTGTACGCGGTCGGCTTCGTGATCGGCACCGGCTACGTGGTTGGCGGCGGCGCGGAGCAGGTGTTCCTGACCTTTATCGTCGGCCGCGACAAGCTGGTCGATGCCCAGGCGCGCTTCGCATCGACCGAGTCGGCAGCCCGCCTGCTCGGCCCGGGCATCGCCGGCACGCTGGTGCAGGTGGTCGGCGCGCCGCTCGCGGTGCTATGCAATGCGGCGGGGTTCGCCGTGTCGCTTGTGAACCTGCGCATGATCCGTTCACGCGAACCGCAGCCGGAACGCAAGGACACGCACCCGGTGCGCGAGATGATCGACGGCCTGGCTTTCGTCTGGAACCACCGCCTGCTGCGCAAGCTTGCGTGGGTGTCTGGCGGCTGGCACCTGATGTTCTTCGGCTTTAACGCGCTGCAGGTGCTGTTCGCCCTGCGCGTGCTGGGCCTGGCGCCCGGCGTGATGGGCACCGCGCAGATGCTGGGCGGCGTTGGCGTGCTGGCTGGCTCGCTGCTCGTCAAGCCGCTGACGCTGCGCTTTGGCGTGGGGCCGGTCCTGCTGTTGGGCCAGGTCGCCTCGGCGATCGGCTGGGTGCTGATGCCGGCGATACCCGCGGCGCTGTGGGGCAGCGAGACCGCCACCGCCGCAGTGTATGCGGTGGCGATGTTCTGGGTGGACTTTGGCGCCACCCTGTTCTACATCCCCTACGGCGCGCTGCGCCAGAAGGTCACGCCGGACCCGATGCTGGGCCGGATGATCGCGACGATGCGCTTTTTGACCGTGGCGATGGCGCCCGTCGGTTCGATGCTCGCGGGCGTGCTGGGCGAACGCTTTGGCGTGCGCACCGGGCTGGCCTGCGTTGGCGTGGGCGCGCTGGCCCTGGTGCTGGCCGCCTCGGCAGGCGACCTGCGCAAGGTAAGGGACTAAGGCTGGCGCGGGGCCGGCTGGGGCAGCAGCACCCAGAGCGAGCCGCGCTGCTTCATCAGGCCCGCATTGTCGGCCGCGCCGTCGCCGAAGCCGAAGAAGAAGTCGGCCCGCACCTCGCCCCGAATGGCGCCGCCGGTATCCTGCCCCATCACCAGGCGGCGCATCGGAACCTCGCTGCCCGGCTCGGTGGTGGACAGGAAGATCGGTGCGCCAAGGGGCAGGAACTTCGGATCGACCGCCACCGAGCGGGCGGGCGTGAGCGGCACGCCCAGCGCGCCCTTCGGCCCCACGCCCGGGTCGGGCAGCTTCTCTTCCTTGAAGAAGATGTAGCTCGGGTTCACGTTGAACAGCTCCTGCCTGCGCTCCGGGTGCGCCGCGATCCACGCCTTGATCCCCTGCGCGGTGGCCTGCTCGACCGTCAGCTCGCCCTTCTCCACCAGCCAGCGGCCGATGGCCTTGTACGGGTGGCCGTTCTGGTCGGCGTAGGCGATGCGCACGGTTTCGCCGGTGTCGTCGAGCCTGACCCGGCCCGAGCCCTGCACCTCGAGGAAGAACGCTTCCACCGGGTCGTTCACCCACACCAGCTCCTTGCCGGGCAGGTTGGCGCGTTCGATTTCGGCGCGCGTGCTGTACGGGACCACCTTGCGGCCGGACAGCCGCCCGCGCAGCACCCTGCCCTTCAGGTCCGGGTAAACGCTCGCCAGGTCGATGGACAGCAGGTCATCCGGCACCTGGTAGAGCGGCGTCTGGTAGCTGCCATGCCGCTTGCGCACGCCGTGGAGCATCGGCTCGTAGTAGCCCGTGATCAGGCCCGTGTCCGAACCGTCTGCGGCGCGGATCTGGTTGGGCACGAACCAGCGCTCGAAATAGCTGCGGATCGCGCCCGCGTCACCGCCATCGACCACGCGCGCGGCGGTGCAGGCAGGGCGCCAGTCGGCGCGGTTCCCCAACGCCCTGCACGAGGCCATGAACGACGGCCACGCCTGGCGCAGGTCGTCGTCGCGCCAGCCGGGCAGCAGCTCGAACGTGGTGGGCGTCATCAGGGGCGCCGGTTGCGGCTTGGCCGGCGCCACCTCGGGCACGGCGACCGGCCCGACCGGCGGCGGCATCGTGACCGGCGGCTTGGGCTGCGGTTGCTGCACGGGCGTGGTACATGCGGCCAGCAGCCAGGCGACGGCGGCAAGCAAAGCGGGTAAACTGCGGCGAGTCGTCAGCATAAGACGTGAGAGAAGAATATGTGGATACTGATGTTGGAGGCTTTTGGCGCCCTGTTCCTGCTGGTGTTCATCGTCTGGTGGACGATGTTCTCGGGCCGCGAGCCCGGTGGGCGCAAAGACCGCGCCGAACACCGCGAAAACGATACGCCCGGTAGCTGATCAGTGCAAGGTCTTGGGCAGCGACAGCACGAACTCGGGGATCGGCGCTTCGAAGCGGTGCCCGTCCTCGGCCACGAAGAAGTAGCGCCCGACCATGGAGCCGGTCGGCGTCGAGATCTGGGTGCCGCTGGTGTATTCGAACTGTTCGCCCGGCTGCAGCAGCGGCTGGTGCCCGACCACGCCCAGGCCCGCCACCTGCTGCACATGGTTGTTGGCGTCGGTGATGGTCCAGTAGCGCGAAATGAGCTGCGCGGCGACAGTGCCGGTGTTCTTGATCGTGATGGAATAGGTGAACACAAAGTTGGTCCGATTCGGGTCGGACTGCTCCGGCAGGTACTGGGTCCTGACCGTGACAGTGAAATCGTAGACGGGCATCGGTTTTCCTTGTGTTATCCGTTTGCTCTTTTATGCAGGGTGGGCGATCGACGCCCGGCGCCAAGCCGCCATCATACAGAATGACGCGCCAGCGCGCGTTCCGCCAGCAGGCGGCGCCAACGGCGTAAAATAACGGGTTCAGACCAACCGCACCCGCAATCCATGACCACCTACCGCATCGCCCCCAGCATCCTGTCGGCCGATTTTGCTCGCCTCGGCGAAGAAGTCCGCAATGTCGTCGCCGCCGGCGCCGACATCATCCACTTCGACGTGATGGACAACCATTATGTTCCCAACCTGACCATCGGCCCGCTGGTGTGCCAGGCGATCCGCCCGCACGTGCAGGTGCCGATCGACGTGCACCTGATGGTCAAGCCGGTGGACCGCATCATCCCCGATTTCGCCAAGGCCGGCGCGAACATCATCACCTTCCACCCCGAGGCGTCGGAGCACATCGACCGCACCCTGCAGCTCATCCGCGACAACGGCTGCAAGGCCGGCCTGGTGTTCAACCCGGCCACGCCGATGCACTGCCTCGAGCACGTGATGGACAAGCTCGACATGATCCTGATTATGTCGGTGAACCCGGGCTTCGGCGGCCAGTCCTTCATTCCTGAAGCGCTCAAGAAAATCGCCATCGCGCGCCGCCTGATCGACGAATCGGGCCGCGACATCATGCTCGAGGTCGATGGCGGCATCAAGGCCGACAACATCGCCGCCGCCGCTGCCGCGGGCGCGGACACGTTTGTCGCCGGCTCGGCCATCTTCGGCAAACCCGACTACAAGGCCGTGATCGACGCCATGCGCGCGCAGCTCGCGACCGTGCGCGCCTGATGCGCCCGGGCGCAGCGGCGATCCGCGCCGCCATCATCGACCTGGACGGCACGATGCTCGACACCATGCCGGACTTCGAGCTGGCCCTGAACGGCATGCGCGCCGAGCTGGGCCTGGCGCCGATCAGCCAGGCGACCATCGAACCGATGGTCGGCAAAGGCTCGGAAAAGCTGATTCGCGACGTGCTCTCGCTCGACCTGCCGCCCGAGCGCGTGGCCGCGCTGTACGACCAGGCGATGGCGTCCTACCAGCGCCACTACCTGGCCATCAATGGCGAGCGCAGCGCGCTGTACGGCGGCGTGGTGGAAGGGCTGCAGGCGCTGCGTGCGCAGGGCCTGCGCCTGGCGTGCGTGACCAACAAGCCGATCGCCTTCGCCACCCCGCTGCTGGCGCAAAAAGGACTGGCGCCGTACTTCGAGCTGGTCTATGGCGGCGACTCGCTGCCGAAGAAAAAGCCCGATCCGTTGCCCCTGTTGCAGGTTTGCCGCGACTTCGACCTGGCGCCGCAGCAGGTGGTGGCGATCGGCGACTCCTCCAACGACGCGCAGGCCGCGCGCGCGGCCGGTTGTTTCGTATTGACAGTGCCTTACGGGTACAACCATGGACGGCCTGTACACGAAATTGATTCCGATGGTATAGTAGACACGCTGTTTGACGCGGCGAAACTGATCGAAGCGCACAACGGCACTACAAACTAACCTCACAACTCCATGTTTTTCACGAAAAAACACACCGTCAACCTGACCGGCGCCCATGAGGCCTGGCTGTGGCGACGCTGGCAATCCTGGGCTAACTGACCCAACATGATTGCTGCCGGCTGTGTTCGTTCGCCGGCAGGTTTTTTGAAAAACCACCGCCACTCCCCCTCCTCGTGGCGGCCCGGAGAAAAGCATGACCGAACTCGAATTCAAATCGCTGGCCAACCAGGGCTACAACCGCATCCCTTTGATCGCGGAAGCATTCGCCGATCTCGAAACCCCGCTCACGCTGTACCTCAAGCTGGCCCAGAGCCAGGACGCCGGCAAGAACACCTTCCTGCTCGAGTCCGTGGTCGGCGGCGAGCGCTTCGGCCGCTACTCGTTCATCGGCCTGCCCGCCAGGACCCTGCTGCGCAACTCGGGCAACCTGACCGAGGTGGTGAAGAACGGCGAAGTGATCGAGCGCTTCGAAGGCAATCCGCTGGAATTCATCGAACAGTACCAGGCGCGCTTCAAGGTTGCGGTGCGGCCGGGCATGCCGCGCTTTTGCGGCGGGCTGGCGGGCTACTTCGGTTACGACACGGTGCGCCACATCGAGAAGAAGCTGGCCGGCGGCGCGCCGCAGGACGACCTGGGCCTGCCGGAGATCCAGCTGATGCTCACCGAAGAGCTGGCGGTGATCGACAACCTGTCCGGCAAGCTGTACCTGATCGTGTACGCCGATCCGTCGCAGCCGGAAGCGTATGCGAAAGGCCGCCAGCGCCTGAAAGACCTGCGCATGATGCTGCGCCGGAGCGTGGATGCGCCGGTCACCACCGCCTCGGTGCGCACCGAGGCCGTGCGCGACTTCAGCCGGGAGGAGTACCTGAAGGCGGTCGCGGTGGCCAAGGAATACGTGATGGCGGGTGACCTGATGCAGGTGCAGATCGGCCAGCGCATCCGCAAGCCCTACGTCGACTCGCCGCTGTCGCTGTACCGCTCGCTGCGTTCGCTGAACCCGTCGCCGTACATGTACTACTACAACTTCGGCGACATGCAGATCGTCGGCGCCTCGCCCGAGATTTTGGTGCGCAACGAAGCCTTGCCCGACGGCGGCAAAAAGGTCACGCTGCGCCCGATCGCCGGCACCCGCCCGCGCGGCTCCACCCCGGAACGCGACGCCGCGCTGGCCGACGAGCTGCTGGCCGACCCGAAGGAGATCGCCGAGCACGTGATGCTGATCGACCTGGCGCGCAACGACATCGGCCGCATTGCCAAGACCGGCACGGTCAAGGTCACCGACCGCATGGTCATCGAAAAGTACTCGCACGTGCAGCACATCGTGTCCAACGTCGAAGGCGTGCTCAAAGACGGCATGTCCAACCTGGACGTGCTGCGCGCGACCTTCCCGGCCGGCACCCTGACCGGCGCGCCGAAGGTGCGCGCGATGGAGATCATCGACGAGCTCGAGCCGGTCAAGCGTGGCATCTACGGCGGCGCCTGCGGCTACCTGTCGTTCGGCGGCGAGATGGACGTGGCGATCGCGATCCGCACCGGCGTGATCAAGGACGGTAACCTGTACGTGCAGGCCGCCGCCGGCATCGTGGCCGACTCGGTCCCCGAAATGGAATGGCAGGAAACCGAGAACAAGGCGCGCGCCGTGCTGCGCGCAGCCGAGCAAGTGCAAGACGGCCTGGATGGGGAGATCTGAGATGCTGCTAATGATCGACAACTACGACTCGTTCACCTACAACATCGTGCAGTACTTCGGCGAGCTGGGCGAGGACGTGCGGACCTACCGCAACGACGAAATCACGATCGCGCAGATCGAGGAAATGAATCCGGACCGCATCTGCATTTCGCCGGGCCCGAAGTCGCCCAAGGATGCCGGGATCTCGGTGGACGTGCTCAAGCACTTCAAGGGCAAGCTGCCGATCTTGGGCGTGTGCCTGGGCCACCAGGCCATCGGTGAAGCCTTCGGCGGCAAGATCGTGCGCGCCAAGCAGGTCATGCACGGCAAGACCTCGCTGATTGCGCATACCGGGGTGGGTGTGTTCAAGGACATCCCGAGTCCGTTCACCGTGATCCGCTACCACTCCCTGGCCATCGAGCGCGCCTCGCTGCCCTCGTGCCTGGAAGTGACCGCGTGGACCGACGACGGCGAGATCATGGGCGTGCGCCACAAGGAGTACGACATCGAGGGCGTGCAGTTCCACCCCGAGTCGATCCTGTCGGAGCACGGCCACAAGATGCTCAAGAATTTCCTCGAACGCTGATACCCGTAGGGTGGGCAGCTTGCTGCCCACGCGGTGATACGCGGCTCCGATACCCCGCAGAGGCAATTCCCTGCCGCGTATCGCCGCGTGGGCAGGAGACCTGCCCACCCTACCAAACCGAAACTGGACCTGCCATGCCGATCACCCCTCAAGAAGCACTGCTGCGCTGTATCGAACACCGCGAGATCTTCCACGACGAGATGCTGCACCTGTTCCGCCAGATCATGTCGGGCGAGATGTCGCCGACCATGATCGCGGCCCTGACCATAGGCCTGCGCGTGAAGAAGGAAACCATCGGCGAGATCGCGGCGGCGGCGCAGGTCATGCGCGAGTTCTCGACCAAGGTGCCGATGGCCGACACCCGCAACCTGCTCGACATCGTCGGCACCGGCGGCGATGGCGCGCACACCTTCAACATCTCGACCGCATCGATGTTCGTGGCAGCCGCCGCGGGCGCGCGCGTGGCCAAGCACGGCGGGCGCAGCGTGTCCTCGTCCTCGGGCTCGGCCGACCTGATCGAGTCGCTCGGCGCGCACATCGACCTGAAACCCGAGCAGATCGCGCAGTCGATCGCGCAAAGCGGCATCGGCTTCATGTTCGCGCCCAACCACCACACGGCGATGAAGCATGCCGCGCCGGTGCGCCGCGAGCTGGGCGTGCGCACGATTTTCAACATCCTCGGGCCGCTGACCAACCCGGCCGGCGCGCCGAACATCCTGATGGGCGTGTTCCACCCCGACCTGGTGGGTATCCAGGTGCGCGTGCTGCAGCGCTTGGGTGCGCAGCATGCGGTGGTGGTCTGGGGCCGCGACAACATGGACGAAGTCTCGCTCGGCGCCGGCACCATGGTCGGTGAACTGGTCAACGGCGAGATCCGCGAGTACGAGATCCACCCCGAAGACTTCGGCCTGCACATGGTCCACACCCGCAACCTGAAGGTGGCCAATGCCGCCGAGTCCAAGGCCAAGGTGCTGGAAGCGCTGCGCGGCGAGCCGGGCCCGGCGACCGACATCGTGGCGCTGAACGCCGGCACCGCGCTGTACGCGGCCGGCGTGACCCCAACGATCGAGGAAGGCCTGGCCAAGGCCCGCGCCACCATCGAATCGGGCGCCGCACTGGCCAAGCTGGAGCAGTTCGTGCAGGTGACGCGCCAGCTGGGCGCGGCCAGCTAAGGCACCTGCATGTTCGGCATTCACGACCTTGCCCTGTTTGTCGTTTCGGGCCTGCTCCTGAATATCATGCCGGGGCCGGATTCCCTGCTCATCATGACGCGCAGCGCCACCCAAGGCTGGCGCGCGGGCGTGACGGCGGCGCTGGGCATCGGCGCAGGCGTGTTCGTGCACGTGTTCGCGGCCGCGCTGGGGCTATCCGCCGTGCTGGCCACCTCGGCCACCGCGTTCACGGTCGTGAAGCTGGCCGGCGCCGCCTACATCCTCTACATGGCCGCCGGCCTGTTGATGAGCAAGCGGCGCGGTGACGCCGCGGCGCCTGTCGCGCTGCCTGCCCTCCCCTACCGCAAGATCTTCGCGCAGGGCTTCCTGACCAATGTGCTCAATCCGAAAGTGGCGGTGTTCTTCCTCGCATTCGTCCCGCAGTTCATCAGTGCGGATGCGCCCAACAAGGCGCTGGCTTTCGTCATCCTCGGCTGCATTTTCAACATCAACGGCACCTTGTGGACCACTGGCCTGGCGCTGTTCACGGCCAAGGCCAGCCAACGGGTCAAGCTCAATCCCTCCCTGTCGCTGTGGCTCAACCGCGCCACCGGCGGCCTGTTCGTCTGGCTCGGCGTGAAGCTCGCGCTGGCCAAGCAACACTGAAAATCATCATGTCCGACATCCTCAACAAGATCCTCGCGGTCAAGGCCGATGAAGTGGCCGCCGCCAAGAAGTACCGTGACCTGGCCAGCCTGCGGCGCGAGGCCGAGGCCAGCCTTGAGCCGGTACGCGGCTTTGAGAACAGCCTGCGCAAGAACATCGCTGCCGGCCGCGCCGGCGTGATCGCGGAAGTGAAGAAGGCTTCGCCGTCCAAGGGCGTGCTGCGCGAGGACTTCCGCCCCGCCGAGATCGCCGCCAGCTACGAGGCGGGCGGCGCGTCCTGCCTGTCGGTGCTGACCGACGTGCATTTCTTCCAGGGCGCGACGGAATACCTGCAGCAGGCGCGCGCCGCATGCGCGCTGCCCGTGATCCGCAAGGACTTCATCGTCGACATGTACCAGGTGTACGAGGCGCGCGCGATGGGAGCCGACGCGATCCTGCTGATCGTGGCTGCACTCGACCATGGCCTGATGGCGGAACTGGAAGCCTGTGCGCTGGAACTTGGCATGGATGTGCTGGTCGAATCGCATGACGGTGATGAGCTGGCGGCGGCGCTGAAGTTGCGCACCAGGCTGGTCGGCATCAACAACCGCAATCTGCGCACCTTCGAAACCTCGCTGAACACCACGCTCGGCCTGCTGCCGCGCATCCCGGCCGACAAGCTGGTGGTGACCGAGTCGGGGATCATGGTGCCCGATGACGTGAAGCGCATGCGCGACGCGAACGTGCATGCCTTCCTGGTGGGCGAGGCGTTCATGCGCGCGCCCGATCCTGGGGCTGAATTACAACGATTGTTTGGCTGACCATGAACACGACCATCCGCACGAGCGCCATTTCCCTCATCCTCCTGGCCAGCTTGTGCGGATGTAGTTCGGTCCAGTCCGTCAGTTCTTCCACCGCGCGGCTGGCTTCGCGCATCTTCCATCCCAACGCCACGCAGGCGCCGGTTGCGCCGCCCTCCCCCAGCCTCGACGCGTACAAGACGCAGGTGGCGTATCACGTCATGCAGCGCAATCCGGGGCAAACCTTCAGCGGCCGGCTGCCGCCCATGCTGCCTGCGATCGTGGTGCTGAACATTACGGTGGACAAGGACGGGCAGGTAAAGGACGTGGAGGTGCAGCGCTCGCGCGACCCCGATGCGTCGCGCGTGGCGGTCGATTCGATGCGGCGCAGCGGCCCACTGCCCAAGCCGGCCAGCCTGCTGGCCAACAGCGATGCGCTGACGTTTTCCGAGACCTTCCTGTTCAACGACCAGTACCGGTTCCAGTTGCGCAGCGTAGCGGGGCCGCAGTAGCGTTCGTTTCGCGTAGGGTGGGCACTTGTGCCCACGCGGAGATACACAGCTCCGGCCTCACACAAAGGTCTTTCCCTGCCGCGTATCTC
>NZ_JANUHB010000011.1 GCF_024756255.1 Massilia agilis
CGTTTTGTTCGTCAGCAGCAGAGAGATGAGATTATGCGGTGTTTTGCGATGCTCGTCAACCCCTGTGTTACTTCGTTTGCCCCGCCGCTTGTTTTTGTTGCGCTACCTCGCTGCGGGGACCAGAACTATAGCAAACGCGCCGCTCCTCCGCAAGGACCAGCGTTGCATCGGAGCGACCTAATCGTTGAGTACGTGGACGCTGTAACGTGGATCGTGGTGGATCGCGGCCTCGGTGAACGGTAGTGCCGGCCACTGCTTCTGGGAAAACAGCGGTACCTGGTCCGCGTACCAGGGCGACTGCGGATCAACCGACTGGCCGTAGACCAGCATCGCCCGAGCGACCGGGCCATCCTCGTCGAAAGTGACTGCCTGCACATAACTCGTGCCCCACGCGATGTTGTGGTAGCCCGACGCATCCAGCTGGCTTGCCATGTGGATTGAATTGTACGAGCCGTCGATGTCGCCGATCGCACCATGCACCGCAACCCTGGCGCCGTTGCGGGTATCCTCCTGGTACTGGCCCAGCGGGGCGTCGAGCGGAATGCCGAGCCCCTGCAGTTTTTGCGCGGCTTGCTTGAGCGCGCCCAGCATCGCCGGCATCGCCTGGCTCGCCACCCCGCTTGGGGTGTTCACCGGATCGGCGGGATCGAACGGCACTGCCCACTTACCTGGAATTGCACTCGCACTGTTCCAGAACTCGCGGAAAAGCACCGCGCCACGGCTGGCAAGCTCTGCTCGGCGATCCCATGCCGACAGCGCCTTGCAGGCTGCCAGAATCGTGCGATCACGACTGTCCTTGCACGTGGGGAGCAACTGGGGCAGGACCAGTTCGGCGGCATGTACCCGGTTCGCGAACGCCAGCCGTTGCACGTCCTCGAGGCCGAGCGGCTTGTGCTTGCGCAGCTCCTCCTCCAGCTGCCGGAAACCAATGCGTGTGCGGAGCTTTTGTTCGATCCCGGTCTTGCCGTACAAGGGAGAAAAACCAAGGGGCGCCGGTCCCGCCAACAGGGCACGCGCGTTCGTCAACCAATAGCTGTCGTTCGAGTTGGCCACATAGTCGGTTCGAATCATCCAGGGCGCGTTCTGCGGCGCGAAGATCCCGTCAAGGCCGCCGGGATCCTTGCCCCAGCCACAGGCGCTGCGCGCGCCATCGAAGGTCAGCAGCTGCGGAACCAGCAGGCAGTCGGAAGCGAACTTGTCCGTGCCAACCCTCGGCACCACACTGGCGTCGGCATACAGCGTTTCGCCAAAGCGGTCGGCGGCAATGGTGTTCACCCAGGGCAGCCCGACCGTCCTGTCGAGCGCGGCCTTCAACTCGTGCACGTTGCGCGCCGTGCCAATTCCGATCCATTGGTCCAACAAGCGCGTGTTGTTTCGGTTGGGATCGGCGAGCACGGTCACGGAAGTGCTCGTCCATCCCAGCCCGGCCTCGGGCTTGACGAGCACGACGCCCTGCTTGCTGAAGTAGAAGGTCTTGCTGCGCGAGGTGCGCGTGCCATCCGGCTGCAGGCTGTCCACCTTGACGGTGCGCGAGGTCATTTTCATCGGCTTGCCATCGAACAGGTAGGTCGTGTGCGTCGGATCTGCCGGATCGAGTTGCAGCCGGAAGGTGGTGAAGTGAACGGCGGTCGTCACCGTATGCGTCCACGCGACGTCGCGGTTAAAGCCAATCACCACCAGCGGAATGCCGCCCAGGATCACACCCATCGCGTCGTAACGGCCTGGCACGGTCAAGTGCGCCTGGTAAAACCGGTCGGTGCTAGTCCATGGGTAGTGCGGATTTCCGAGAAGGACACCACGTCCGTTCGCGGTGACCTCCTTCCCGAGCGCAAGCGCGTTGCTGCCGAGCTTGCCGCCGGTCAGCTCATCAAGCCGTTCCTGCATGAAATCCCGCTCGTGCGCGATGCTCGTCACGGCGACCGGCGTCACCGCCTTGCCCGTTTCGACGGCACCGGCCACGATTTCGGCCGCAAATACTTCGCCGGACGCATGCAGCGCTTTCTCGGCCAACACCAGGTACATGTCCTGCGCGGTGATCGGCCGCACCCAAGGCACGTTGTTGCACGCGGCGGGATAATGCCCCGCCCGGTCTTTCAGGTAGCGGTTGTACCCCGCGGCATATCCTTCGAGGAAATCGCGCGACTCGACCGAGGCGGCCGCATAGCCGGCGGCAAGCTCCGCCGGATCGAGGTAGCCCTTGAAAAAGAAATCGCTATCTTCGTTCTTCAGGTCGACAAAATCGCTCGCCGCGCCGTATTCGTCCTTGACGCGCTTGGTCGCGTGCGCGTCCGGTCCGAAGAACTGCGAGCGCTCGCCACGCACGGTCAGCAAGGAATCGGCGAACATGCACAGGTTATCCTCCGCGTAGGCGTAGGCGATGCCGTAACCAAGCCCGCGGAAGTCCTGCGCGCGCACGTGGACGACCCCGTGCGAGGTGCGAGCGAGCTCGGCATGCGCCGGCTGCGGCGCCGGCACCGTCGCACTGCCCTCGGCTTCGGGAGAGCAGGCAGCCAATGCCATGGCGGCCAGGATGAGAAATGGGCGGGCAAGCGAAGCGCTGCGCGCGGCAAGTGCGGGCGGGCAAATGATCACGAGGACTCCTTGCGTCGGTGAACTGGAGGGGATGTCGGGGCAACGATCACGCGATCATGCGCTTGGCAGGCCCATCCGTTGTTGACAGCGCTCAACGGCCATGGGGTGCGCACTTCCAACCGTGCGGTATTGATGGCCCTGCCATTTTTGCGTACTGTGACCGCATGGAGAAACAACAATCGGAGCACGACAAACTCAATACGGAGATGCGCAACATAATCGAAGAGGCGCGCGTCATCCTGCCCGGCGTGCAAGCCCTCTTCGGGTTCCAGACTATCGCCGTGTTCAATGCGCGCTTTACCGATCTCGCCACCTACGCCAAGGCCTGCCATGTGCTGGGGCTGGCGATGGTCGTGGTGACGATCGCGATGATCATGACCCCGGCCATTTATTACCGGGCTTGCGCTGGCGAGGCCACGCCTCACATGGCCAAGGTGTCATCGATCATGATACGCGGCGGCCTCGTCCCACTTGCACTCGGGCTATCGCTCGACATGTTCACGGTGCTGTTTGTCGTGAGCGAAAACCCCTGGCTCAGCGTGGTTGCCGGGGCTGCTGCGTTGCTGCTGTTTGCGGCGCTACCTGTTTCCCGTGCACGGACGGCATCGTTACCAGCCGCGCAATCCCGGCGTCTGATGCGTTTACGTTTTGAAACGCTGTGTGTGAGCCGTCGAACAGATGGGGCTGCCGGCAGCGGGATAAAGTCCGGTTGAGTTCATTCTTTTTGTGAACTGGGCAGCACTGGCCGGTCTGGCGCCTGACATCGGGGGAGCGTCGGGATCGCATGTGTACGCCCAGCCAACCATGCGCTTGCGGCAACGCCGCCAACGTGTGATGGCTCGTTCCGGCATCAGGCTGGAACGAAAAAAGCCCCGACAGTTTGCCGGGGCTTTTTCTTTGCGCTGTTCGTGGGGCTCAGGCGGCGCTCGACGCCGGGCCGGCTTCGCCAACGCTGGCGATGTGGCGGTTCACCGCGGACAGCACCGCCTTGAACGATGCCGTCACGATATTGCTGTCGATGCCGGCACCGAACAGCGTCGGTCCGTTGTCGACGCGCAGTTCCACGTAGCATGCGGCACGTGCGTTCGCCCCGGAACCGATGGCGTGCTCGTGGTAGTCCATCAGGCGGATGTCCAGGCCCAGCGCCGACACGAACGCGTCGATGGGGCCGTTGCCGATCCCGTGCAAGGCCTGCGCGGCCTGGTGGCGGCTGACCGTCACGTCAACGCGCACGGCGTGATTGCTGCCGCTGGTATCGGCCATCTGGTGCGCCACATAGCGGTACGGCGCCCTCGCCTCCAGGTATTCGCGCTCGAACAGCGCGTAAATATCGTTGGCCGCAATCTCGCGCCCGCTCGCATCGGCCACCTTCTGCACTGCGCGCGAGAACTCGATCTGCAGCCGGCGCGGCAGCACCAGTCCGTATTCCTGTTCAAGCAAGTAGGCCATCCCGCCTTTGCCGGACTGGCTGTTGACGCGAATGACGGCATCGTAGCTGCGGCCCAGGTCGGCAGGGTCGATCGGCAGGTAGGGCACTTCCCAGATCGCGTCCGCCTGTTGCTGTGCGAAGCCTTTCTTGATCGCATCCTGGTGCGATCCGGAGAACGCGGTGAAGACCAGGTCGCCGGCGTACGGGTGACGCGGATGGACCGGCAGCTGGTTGCATTCCTCCACCAGCTGGCGGACCGCATCGATGTCCGAAAAATC
This sequence comes from Massilia agilis, assembly GCF_024756255.1. GTDB lineage: Bacteria > Pseudomonadota > Gammaproteobacteria > Burkholderiales > Burkholderiaceae_D > Telluria > Telluria agilis. The sequence continues at coordinate 4,300 of NZ_JANUHB010000011.1, forward strand.
CAGGCCCGGGTGGACGCCCTGGGTGTAAAGATTCAAGGCCAGGGTCACGAGGTCGACGTTGCCGGTGCGCTCGCCATTGCCGAACAGGCAGCCCTCGACACGGTCGGCGCCAGCCATGACGGCCAGCTCGGCTGCCGCCACGGCCGTGCCGCGGTCGTTGTGCGGGTGTACGCTGATCACCAGCGCATCGCGACGCTCGAGGTTGCGGCACATCCACTCGATCTGGTCCGCGTAGACATTGGGGGTGCTGGCCTCGACCGTGGAAGGCAGGTTGACGATCATCGGCTTTTCCGGCGTCGGCTGCCACACGGCGCTGACCGCGTCGACGATCTGTTTTGAGAAATCCAGCTCGGTGGTCGAGAAGGACTCCGGCGAGTATTCCAGGCGCCAGTCGGTTTCGGGATGGGCAGCAACCAACTGCTTGACCAGGCTGGTGGCGCTGACAGCGATCTGCACGATCTCGTCGCGTTCCATTCCGAACACAACACGGCGGAACACTGGCGCAACCGAGTTATAGATGTGCACGCAGGCCCGCTTGGCGCCAGCCACGGACTCGACGGTGCGGCGGATCAGCTCATCGCGCGCCTGGGTCAGCACGATGATCGTCACATCGTCCGGAATGCGCCCGCTGTCGACCAGCCCGCGCACGAAGTCGAAATCGGTCTGCGATGCCGACGGAAAACCGACTTCGATCTCCTTCACGCCGATCTTGACCAGCAGTTCGAAGAAGCGCAGCTTCTTCTCCACACTCATCGGTTCGATCAGCGCCTGGTTACCGTCGCGCAGGTCGGTGCTCATCCAGATCGGCGGGCGGGTGATGGTCCGGTTCGGCCACTGGCGATCGGTCAGTTGGACGGGGGCGAAGGCACGGTATTTGGTTGCGGGATTGTTCAACATTTGTTCGGGGACTCCTGAAAGCGGTCAAAGCCTGATGGCACGGGGGTGGCGGCGGGCTGCCGGACGGGCCACGGAACGCTAGGCCCGGCAACCGATCGGTAGCTTTAGCAGGAGGCGAAACTGCGCGCGTGCGCCAGCGGCCAGGTACAACCGGGCGGGAGCGAACGAGGGAATAGAACGGGTGACAGACATCGGTACGACTTTCCTGGAACTGCTTGCTAAGCCGGCGGGAGCCGGACGGGTTACGCGGCGCTTAGGCGCGTAGTAGCAGGCCTGCCGGCGATAGGGCGCCGGTCAGCGATAGGAAGGTCGACAGATGCTGTTGATGGGACATGGATTGACTGTACGGCGAATTGCGCCTTCGTGTCAAGCCATCGGGATGCGAATCGGAACGA
>NZ_JANUHB010000012.1 GCF_024756255.1 Massilia agilis
GGCGCCGGGGTGCGCAAGGGTTTTCTGTGCGATGCACAAGCTTTGGTGCAAGCGTATCGCTGGGTCATCCATATGTGCGCTATAGTCCGCTGTCAAAATGACCACGGGCCTTGGCCCCACCGATGTATGCTGCCCCGCAAAACCCGTCTCGCGCTGGCGTTACCGCTGGTCGTGCCCTGCCTGGCCACCTCGGCCGAACCGGAAGAAGCCGCCGCACCGCCCACCGTCGTGGTCGTCAGCGCCAGCCGCTCGGAGCACAGCAGTTTTGACCTGCCTGCCGCCATCGATGTGGTGGACGCAGCACGCATCCACGACACCCAGTTGCGGGTGAACGCATCGGAATCGCTGAACAGCGTGCCTGGCATCGTCGTCCAGAACCGGCAAAACTACGCGCAGGACCTGCAGATCTCCTCGCGCGGCTTCGGGGCGCGCTCCGCGTTTGGCGTACGCGGCGTACGGCTCGTCACGGACGGCATCCCCGCCACCATGCCGGACGGCCAGGGTCAGGCCGCGACCTTCAACCTGGACATGGCCGAGCGCATCGAAGTGCTGCGCGGGCCGTTCTCTGCCCTGTACGGCAACCACTCGGGTGGCGTGGTCCAGCTCTTCACGCGCGAACCGGGCGACACCCCGAACGTCGCCATCTCGACCGCCGCGGGAAGTGACGGTATCCGCAAGACGGACCTGAATGCGCAAGGCACGGCCGGCCCGGTTGGCTACCTGCTCGACGCCTCGCACTTCGAGACCGACGGCTACCGCCGCCACAGCGCCGCCACCCGCGACCAGGGCTATGCCAAGATCACGACCCGCCCCAACGCGGACAGCCGGCTCACCATTGTCGCCAACACCCTGCACCAGCCGGACACGCAGGATCCGCTCGGCGTGACCTGGGCAACGTTCAGCCGCGATGCGCGCGCCTGCGAGGCTGACGCCAGCGATACGGCTTCCCCGCCCCGCTGCTTTGCGGAGCGCTACAACACGCGCAAGAGCATCGACCACAGCCAGGCTGGCCTGACCTACGAGCAGCGCTTCGGCGAGGATCGCCTGCACCTGACGGTCTATGGCGGCAACCGGCAAGTTATCCAGTACCAGGCGTTTTCGAAAGGCTTCCAGGCCCCGGCCACGCATTCCGGCGGCGTGGTTGACTTCGGCCGCGACTTCGACGGCGTGGACATGAACTGGCAGGACCAGCGCACGCTTGCCGGCGGCCAGCTGCGTACCACGGTTGGGCTCGAATACGGCGCCTCCACCGACAAGCGCAAGGGCTTCGAAAACTTTGCGGGCAGCGAACTTGGCGTGGAAGGCCGACTGCGGCGCGACGAGACCGATGACCTGTCCACGCTCGCCCCCTACGTGCAAACCGAATGGCAGCGCGGACGCTGGATACTGACCGGCGGCCTGCGCCACACGCGCCTGACCGTTGACGTGCGCGACCACTACCTTGCGAATGGCAACGACAGCGGCAGCGTTACCTACAGCCGCACGGTGCCCTTCGTGGGCGCGCTGTACAAGCTGTCGCCCACGGTGAACGTGTACGCCAGCGCCGCCCGCGGGTTCGAGACGCCCACCTTGAACGAGCTGTTCTACTCCGGCGCGGGTGGTGGCTTCAACTTTGCGCTCGCTCCCGCGACCAGTCTTCACCTGGAGGCGGGCGCGAAGGCGCTCATCGCTCCCGGCACACGCCTTGACGCTGCAGTGTTCGAGGTGCACACGCATGACGAGTTGGTGGTCGACAGCGCCAGCGGTGGCCGCACCAGCTACCGCAACGCCACGCGCACGCTGCGGCAGGGGCTGGAGGTCTCGCTGGACGCTGGCCTTGCCGCCGGCTGGAACGCGCGCCTGGCCGCCACCTTGCTGCGCGCCGTGTACGATCAGGGCTTTGCCAGCGTGCGCGCCGGCAGCCGCCTGCCCGGTGTGCCGAACGCCAGCGTGTACGGTGAACTCGGCTGGAAAGACGCGAGCGGCCACATCGGCGCAGCGGTGGAAACCTTCGCCAGCGCGAACGCGTATCCCGACGATGCAAACGCGGCCCATCCTGCGCCCGGCTACGCCGTGGTGAATGCGCGCGTGCAGGCAAGCCAGGCGTTCAACCGCTGGGAGACCCGCGAATTCATCAGGCTGAACAATCTGTTCGACCGCAGCTACGTCGGCTCGCTCATCGTTGGCGACAGCAATCAGCGCTATTATGAGGCAGCGCCCGGCCGCAACTGGATCGTGGGCTTGTCGGCGCAGTACCGCTTCCGGTAACGGCGGCGCGAACCGGCAACCATCGGCGCGCGGCGCCTGTCCAAGCCTGCAAAGCCACATGCGAGGTGCCGTCATGAGCCTGACCCTTACCGCCGCCGATTTCCATGCCGGTGCAAGCATTCCGGCCATTCATACCTGCGATGGCGCTGACACGTCGCCGGCGCTCTCGTGGTCGGGCGTGCCGCCTGGCACCAAGAGCCTCGTGCTGATCCTCGACGACCCGGACGCGCCGGATCCTGCCGCCCCGAAGATGACCTGGGTCCACTGGGTGCTCTACAACATTCCCCCACAGGCGACAGGGCTGCCGGCGGCAGTGCACCAGGGCGACCTGCCGCCCGGCACGCTCGCCGGCATGAACGATTTCAAGAAGACCAGCTATGGCGGCCCCTGCCCGCCCGCTGGCCGGCATCGCTACTTTCACAAGCTGTACGCGCTCGACATCGTGTTGCCCGACCTTGCGCGGCCGACCAAGCCCCAGCTCGAGAAGGCAATCCAGGGGCACGTGCTTGCGCATACCGAGCTCATGGGAACTTACCAGCGCAAGTGAAACCGCGCTGCCGCTTTGTTGACCACCGAATATCCCGGGATTAATATCTTGTCATTTATTGCACCCATCACCGCCCGCCTTCATGGCCCGGGTACAAAGGACAAGTGGATGTCTATCCAAAATATCGAAGCGTTCTACAAACACGCCTTGCGCAACCCTGCGCTGGTCAACAGCCTGATGGGTGCACGCGACATGTCGACTTTCCAGCGCAATGTCGTCGAGCTGGGCCGCAACGCGGGCTTCGACTTCAATGAAGACGAGGCCCATGAGTGGATCCAGCAGAAGCTGGCAACGCAAGCGACGGGCGAGCTGACTGACGACGAGCTCGAAACCGTTTCGGGCGGCAATGACGAGCAGGCACACCATCGCTTCCTGACCTGGCTGGTATCGATCGGGACAGTCCAGTAAGAAAACCGCGGGCCGCGTTCGCTCCAACCGGCCGGACAGAAAACAAAAAAGCCCCGTCGGCAACGAACGCGATCTCAAGCGCGTTCAGGCTGACGGGGCTTTTCCAAAAGCGAAAAAGCCCGCAGACATCAGTCTGCGGGCTTTCTCA
>NZ_JANUHB010000013.1 GCF_024756255.1 Massilia agilis
CGGATATCCGCAGCTTCGGTGACTGGCTTAGCCCCGTTACATCTTCCGCGCAGGACGACTCGATCAGTGAGCTATTACGCTTTCTTTAAATGATGGCTGCTTCTAAGCCAACATCCTGACTGTTTTAGCCTTCCCACTTCGTTTTCCACTTAGCCAATCTTTGGGACCTTAGCTGGCGGTCTGGGTTGTTTCCCTCTTGACGCCGGACGTTAGCACCCGACGTCTGTCTCCCAAGCTCGCACTCATCGGTATTCGGAGTTTGCAATGGTTTGGTAAGTCGCAATGACCCCCTAGCCATGACAGTGCTCTACCCCCGATGGTGATACTTGAGGCACTACCTAAATAGTTTTCGGAGAGAACCAGCTATTTCCAGATTTGTTTAGCCTTTCACCCCTATCCACAGCTCATCCCCTAGTTTTTCAACACTAGTGGGTTCGGACCTCCAGGGCGTGTTACCGCACCTTCATCCTGGCCATGGATAGATCATCTGGTTTCGGGTCTACACCCAGCGACTGTCGCCCTGTTCGGACTCGATTTCTCTACGGCTCCCCTATCTGGTTAACCTCGCCACTGAATGTAAGTCGCTGACCCATTATACAAAAGGTACGCCGTCACCCCATAAAGAGGCTCCGACTGTTTGTATGCACACGGTTTCAGGTTCTATTTCACTCCCCTCCCGGGGTTCTTTTCGCCTTTCCCTCACGGTACTGGTTCACTATCGGTCGATTACGAGTATTTAGCCTTGGAGGATGGTCCCCCCATCTTCAGACAGGATTTCACGTGTCCCGCCCTACTTGTCTTACGCTTAGTACCACCGGTCTGATTTCGTGTACGGGGCTATCACCCGCTATGGCGCCTGTTTCCAAAGGCTTCCACTATCAGTCCGACTATCACGTAACGGCTCATCCCATTTCGCTCGCCACTACTTTGGGAATCTCGGTTGATTTCTTTTCCTGCAGCTACTTAGATGTTTCAGTTCGCCGCGTTCGCTTCACATACCTATGTATTCAGTATGAGATGACCTAAAAGGCCGGGTTTCCCCATTCGGAAATCTGCGGATCAAAGTGTGTTTGCTCACTCCCCGCAGCTTATCGCAAGCTACAACGTCCTTCATCGCCTGTAATCGCCAAGGCATCCACCATGTGCACTTATTCGCTTGTCCCTATAACTTTAGCCCCTGCGACTAAACAAGGACGTTATAGAGAAAGAGTACAGCTGTGTTGCTATGTTTGTTGTTACAGATTTCTACCCTAAGTGTGTGCTCTCGCACACGCTTAAAGAAAACTTTACTTCTTCCAGATTTTTAAAGAACGAGAACTACACTTATCTAAAACATCGACCAGGTGGCCCGGTCTTACATAAGTGAAGTGGTGGAGGATGACGGGATCGAACCGACGACCCCCTGCTTGCAAAGCAGGTGCTCTCCCAGCTGAGCTAATCCCCCGTTTGTGTTGCTGATAACACATGGTGGGTCTGGTTGGATTCGAACCAACGACCCCCGCGTTATCAACACGGTGCTCTAACCGACTGAGCTACAGACCCGAACTGTTCTCGTTTTTAACAACAGCCGATAAGTGTGAACGTTTGATGATGAGCACTAAGGCTCCGGTGCTACTCTAGAAAGGAGGTGATCCAGCCGCACCTTCCGATACGGCTACCTTGTTACGACTTCACCCCAGTCACGAATCCTACCGTGGTAAGCGCCCTCCTTGCGGTTAAGCTACCTACTTCTGGTAAAACCCGCTCCCATGGTGTGACGGGCGGTGTGTACAAGACCCGGGAACGTATTCACCGCGGCATGCTGATCCGCGATTACTAGCGATTCCAACTTCACGTAGTCGAGTTGCAGACTACGATCCGGACTACGATACACTTTCTGGGATTAGCTCCCCCTCGCGGGTTGGCGGCCCTCTGTATGTACCATTGTATGACGTGTGAAGCCCTACCCATAAGGGCCATGAGGACTTGACGTCATCCCCACCTTCCTCCGGTTTGTCACCGGCAGTCTCATTAGAGTGCCCTTTCGTAGCAACTAATGACAAGGGTTGCGCTCGTTGCGGGACTTAACCCAACATCTCACGACACGAGCTGACGACAGCCATGCAGCACCTGTGTTCAGGCTCCCTTTCGGGCACATCCAGATCTCTCCGGACTTCCTGACATGTCAAGGGTAGGTAAGGTTTTTCGCGTTGCATCGAATTAATCCACATCATCCACCGCTTGTGCGGGTCCCCGTCAATTCCTTTGAGTTTTAATCTTGCGACCGTACTCCCCAGGCGGTCTACTTCACGCGTTAGCTGCGTTACCAAGTCAATTAAGACCCGACAACTAGTAGACATCGTTTAGGGCGTGGACTACCAGGGTATCTAATCCTGTTTGCTCCCCACGCTTTCGTGCATGAGCGTCAGTCTTGACCCAGGGGGCTGCCTTCGCCATCGGTGTTCCTCCACATCTCTACGCATTTCACTGCTACACGTGGAATTCTACCCCCCTCTGCCAGACTCCAGCCTTGCAGTCTCCAACGCAATTCCCAGGTTAAGCCCGGGGATTTCACGTCAGACTTACAAAACCGCCTGCGCACGCTTTACGCCCAGTAATTCCGATTAACGCTTGCACCCTACGTATTACCGCGGCTGCTGGCACGTAGTTAGCCGGTGCTTATTCTTCAGGTACCGTCATTAGCCGTGGATATTAGCCACAGCCGTTTCTTCCCTGACAAAAGAGCTTTACAACCCGAAGGCCTTCTTCACTCACGCGGCATTGCTGGATCAGGGTTGCCCCCATTGTCCAAAATTCCCCACTGCTGCCTCCCGTAGGAGTCTGGACCGTGTCTCAGTTCCAGTGTGGCTGGTCGTCCTCTCAGACCAGCTACTGATCGTCGCCTTGGTGAGCCATTACCTCACCAACTAGCTAATCAGATATCGGCCGCTCCAAAAGCATAAGGCCTTGCGGTCCCCTACTTTCATCCGTAGATCGTATGCGGTATTAGCGTAACTTTCGCTACGTTATCCCCCACTTCTGGGTACGTTCCGATATATTACTCACCCGTTCGCCACTCGCCGCCAGGCCGAAGCCCGCGCTGCCGTTCGACTTGCATGTGTAAAGCATGCCGCCAGCGTTCAATCTGAGCCAGGATCAAACTCTTCAGTT
>NZ_JANUHB010000014.1 GCF_024756255.1 Massilia agilis
CGCATTGGGGCCGCCACATGACGCACATGAGAATTTCGAGCGAAGCATCCGATCTGGACCTCGTCCTGATACACCGATTCCTGTCCGAGGACGCGTACTGGTCGAAGGGCGTTTCCAGGGAGTTGATCAACAAGGCATTGTCGAACTCCCTGTGCTTCGGGGGCTTTGTCGGTACCGACCAGGTCGCATTCGGCAGGGTCGTCACCGATTTCGCCACCTTTGGCTACCTCAAGGACATTTTCGTACTTCCCGCCTTTCGTGGCCGGGGATATGGCAAGCAGCTCGTTGCCGCGATGCTCGAGCGGCTGGAGCGGGAAGGCGTTGGCACCTTGATGCTCGCCACCCAGGATGCGCATGGGCTCTACCGCGCTTTCGGCTTCGAGCCGGTCGAAGGCTCGTCCAAATTGATGCGCCGCGCCCGTCTCTGACGCTTGCACCAAAATGTTGCGAACAAGCCGCAAATTTCCGGATTGCACGACTGCATGAGCGGCAGTGCGTGACATATTGCAGCGCATTAAATATTATTGCTATCTTGGAATTTGCATACCCTCGCTTGGGCAGAAGCGTGGCGCAGCAAACCCTGGCATGTCGCCTTGGTCTGTTTTTGAGAAAGCATCGATGAGCCCACTTTCTGCCATGGTTTGGCAGCGCCTGACCGGCCTGATGCCTGGGGAGTTGAACCAGGGGGAGCTGAGCTGGCTGGCCACGCCTCACCGCCATCTCTCCCTGCTCGCGCGCCGGCGTGCAACGCTGATCGTCAATCGCGTCAGGCTGTTCGCGTTCCTTTTTGCCGTCCTCACGCCAGTGTGGAGCGTGGTGGACTTCATTGTCTTCCCGTTCCCGCTGTGGCGAGAACTCGCCTTGATGCGCTTTGCGGCCTGCGCGGCGTTTGCCAGCCTGCTGGTCTATTACCGGTCCAACGGCGACCTCTTCAATGCGTACCGCGCGATGGCGCTGTTGTTCGCGATCCCGACCGTCTTCTATGTCGCGTCGCACACTTTGCTCACCTACTATGAGCTGACGGGAATGTCTGCCGCCATCGGCGCCGGCTATGCATTCCTTCCGTTCGTGTTGCTTGCGGGGCTGTCGATTTTCCCGCTGACCCTGGTGGAAAGCCTGGTTGTGGCCAGCCCGATCCTGATCTGCCAGGCGGTGTCCGGCTACCTGCGCTGGGCTGCGATGGACTGGCCTTCGTTTGCCGGCGCGTTTTGGCTGCTGGTGTTGATCACCGGTGTGGCCGCGCTGGCTGGCCTTTGCCAGCTCGCTTTCATGATTGCGCTGGTACGCCAGGCGATCCGGGATCCGCTGACTGGTGCGTTCTCCCGCAGCAGCGGCACCGAAATCATCGATCTGCACTTCACGCTCGCGCGCCGCGCCAACGCGCCCTTTGCCGTCGCGTTCCTGGACCTGGACCATTTCAAGCGCATCAACGACCAGTTCGGGCACGAAGCTGGCGATCGGGCATTGATCACGATGACCGAAAGCGTCAGCCGCCACCTGCGCCACGGCGACGTGCTGGCCCGTTGGGGCGGCGAGGAGTTCCTCTTGATTATGCCGGGCACCACCATCGAGCAGGCAGAAACCGCCATCGAGCGGGTGCGCAAGGCAGGCTTCGGTGAGCGCCCGGAAGGTGGCCGGGTCACGGCGAGTATCGGCATTGCCGAGTCCCGCGCCGACCAGGCCGCGGACTGGAAGGATCTCGTTGAACTGGCTGACCAGCGAATGTACCGCGCCAAGCAGGCCGGCCGTGATCGCGTCGTGAGCCGGGAACCGGCCGAGGCCGCCGCGATCTCCGCCTAAGCTCGGCTGACGATTCTGGTTACGTTCGAAAGCCCTTGCGCCCGGCGGACT
>NZ_JANUHB010000015.1 GCF_024756255.1 Massilia agilis
GGATGCTGGAGGTATCAGAAGTGCGAATGCTGACATGAGTAGCGATAATGGGGGTGAAAAGCCTCCACGCCGTAAGCCCAAGGTTTCCTGTTCAACGTTCATCGGAGCAGGGTGAGTCGGCCCCTAAGGCGAGGCAGAGATGCGTAGCTGATGGGAAGCAGGTTAATATTCCTGCACCGTCGTATGATGCGATGGGGGGACGGATCGCGGAAGGTTGTCTAGCTGTTGGAATAGCTAGTTCCTGGTTCATAGAAGGCGCTTAGGCAAATCCGGGCGCGTAATTCAAGGGATCGGGACGAGTGGCCTTGTGCCGCGAAGCAATCGGAAGTGGTTCCAAGAAAAGCCTCTAAGCTTCAGTCATACGAGACCGTACCGCAAACCGACACAGGTGGGCGAGATGAGTATTCTAAGGCGCTTGAGAGAACTCGGGAGAAGGAACTCGGCAAATTGGTACCGTAACTTCGGGAAAAGGTACGCCCCGGTAGCTTGACTGCTTTACTGCAGAAGGGTGAAAGGGTTGCAATAAACTGGTGGCTGCGACTGTTTAATAAAAACACAGCACTCTGCAAACACGAAAGTGGACGTATAGGGTGTGACGCCTGCCCGGTGCTGGAAGATTAAATGATGGGGTGCAAGCTCTTGATTGAAGTCCCAGTAAACGGCGGCCGTAACTATAACGGTCCTAAGGTAGCGAAATTCCTTGTCGGGTAAGTTCCGACCTGCACGAATGGCGTAACGATGGCCACACTGTCTCCTCCCGAGACTCAGCGAAGTTGAAATGTTTGTGATGATGCAATCTACCCGCGGCTAGACGGAAAGACCCCATGAACCTTTACTGTAGCTTTGCATTGGACTTTGAACCAATCTGTGTAGGATAGGTGGGAGGCTTTGAAGCGGGGACGCCAGTTCTCGTGGAGCCATCCTTGAAATACCACCCTGGTTCGTTTGAGGTTCTAACCTTGGCCCGTAATCCGGGTCGGGGACAGTGCATGGTAGGCAGTTTGACTGGGGCGGTCTCCTCCTAAACGGTAACGGAGGAGTTCGAAGGTACGCTAGGTACGGTCGGACATCGTGCTAATAGTGCAATGGCATAAGCGTGCTTAACTGCGAGACCGACAAGTCGAGCAGGTACGAAAGTAGGACATAGTGATCCGGTGGTTCTGTATGGAAGGGCCATCGCTCAACGGATAAAAGGTACTCTGGGGATAACAGGCTGATTCCTCCCAAGAGTTCATATCGACGGGGGAGTTTGGCACCTCGATGTCGGCTCATCACATCCTGGGGCTGTAGCCGGTCCCAAGGGTATGGCTGTTCGCCATTTAAAGTGGTACGTGAGCTGGGTTTAAAACGTCGTGAGACAGTTTGGTCCCTATCTGCCGTGGGCGTTGGAAATTTGAAGGGGGCTGCTCCTAGTACGAGAGGACCGGAGTGGACGAACCTCTGGTGTACCGGTTGTCACGCCAGTGGCATTGCCGGGTAGCTAAGTTCGGAAGAGATAACCGCTGAAAGCATCTAAGCGGGAAACTCGCCTTGAGATGAGATTTCCCGGAGCCTTGAGCTCCTTGAAGGGTCGTTCGAGACCAGGACGTTGATAGGTCGGGTGTGGAAGTGCAGTAATGCATTAAGCTAACCGATACTAATTGCCCGTACGGCTTGTCCCTATAACCTTAGCTGGTTATGGATTGAGTACAGTTG
>NZ_JANUHB010000016.1 GCF_024756255.1 Massilia agilis
CGAACCGTCGGCGCCTACCGGCAGGTCATTCACAGGCGTCACCTTGACCGTCATCGTCGCATCACTGGATGCGGCGCTGGCGTTGTCATAGACCTTGTAGGTGAAAGTGCTGTACGGATCGCCGTTGGCATCGGCGACCGGCACGAAACGCAGATGGCCGAGGTTGATCTCCGCCGTGGTCACGCTGGCGCTGGCGCCGACGTCCTGCCATGCACCACTGACGAATGCCTGCAGCTTGCCCGCACCTGGCGCGGCCGAGATGCTGACCCTGGTCATCGCATCGCCGGTGTTGAAGTCGCTGAAGTTGAAGTCCGACGCGCTGAAGACGTAGTTGGTGTCCTCGGCCGTGGTGACCGCGCCACCAGTGCTGGTCGGTGCCACGTTGGCCGAGGTGATGGTCACGGCGACCGGCTTCGCATCGGACAACGCGCCATCGGAGACCGACACGCTGAAGCTGTCGCTCTGATCGCTGCCGTAGCTGTTGGCCGTGTAGCTCACCTTGCCGTCGATGACGTCCTGCTGGGTGAACGAGGTCGCGGCAGTGCCGTTGGCCTTGATGGTGCCCTTGCCCGGTGCTGAGGTGACGGTGTACGTCAGGCTGCCGTTGCCGGTGTCGACATCGGTCGCGTTCAAGTAGCTCGTGCTAAGCGTAATAGTCGCACCCTGCGCCACAGTCACCGGCGAAACCGCCAGCACCGGCGCGTCGTTCACCGGATTGACCGTGATGCTGACGTTGTAGGTATTGCTGCCAAAGCCGTCGCTGACGGTGTAGGTGAAGCTGTCCGGGCCGTTGTAGTCTGCGGCCGGCGTGTACTCGTAGCTGCCGTCGGCGTTAAGGGTCAACGTACCGTGCGACGGGCCGGTCGCGCTGGCGTAGGTGACCGGATTGTGTTCGACGTCAGTCGCTGCCGGCAGGTTGCCAGTCGCCCTGGTGTCTTCGTTGGTCGTGATCGTTCCGTCAGCGGCCACCGGTAGGTCATTGACCGGGGTGACCTTGACGGTCATCGTCGCATCGTTGGACGCGGCGCTCGCGTTGTCATAGACCTTGTAGGTGAAAGTGGTGTACGGATCGCCGTTGGCATCGGCGACCGGCACGAAACGCAGATGGCCGAGGTTGATCTCCGCCGTGGTCACGCTGGCGCTGGCGCCGACGTCCTGCCATGCACCGCTCACGTAGGCCTGCAGCTTGCCGGCACCCGGCGCCGCCGAGATGCTGACCTTGGTCATCGCATCGCCGGTGTTGAAGTCGCTGAAGTTGAAGTCCGACGCGCTGAAGACGTAGTTCGTGTCCTCGGCCGTGGTGACTGCGCCGCCAGTGCTGGTGGGC
>NZ_JANUHB010000017.1 GCF_024756255.1 Massilia agilis
TCTGAGCTTCTTGCTCACTTTTGACCCGAGGGGCACCTTGGGTTGCGGGCAGCTGGATGCCGAGCCCACCCTTTGGCACAAGCCAGCAATTCGTAGATTTCGCACCAGCTGCCCACCCTCGATCGAAGATCGGACAGTATCTCTGGCCCGGCTTGCCGTGAGCCCGTATTTTGCAAGGTAGATCAGAAGAGGATGTAAATGCAGTTGTGGTATCTGGGGATTGACGTCGCCAAGGCAAAGCTCGATTGTGCGTTGCGCCAACCGGACGGCAAACATAAACACAAGGTTTTCAACAATGAACCCAAGGGGTTCGAGGCACTGCGCGAGTGGATTTGCAAGCATGGGGTGACAGAGCTTCATGCCTGTATGGAGGCGACCGGGGTGTACTGGGAGCCCGTCGCTGAGTATTTGGCTAATCACCAGTACGTCGTCAGTGTCGTCAACCCGTTGCAGGTCAAGGCATTTGGGGCTTCGCGGCTGGTCAGGACTAAGACTGACAAGGTCGATGCAAAATTGATCGCCGAATTTTGCAGCGAGAATCGCCCGTCACCGTGGCAGGCGCCGTCATTAAAGGAACAGGCGTTACGCGCCATGGTGCTCCGCCTCGACGCGCTCCAGGAGATGCGCATCCAGGAAGGTAATCGGCTCGAAGTGGCGCGCGATGTCGTCAAGGATGAAATTGCATCCCATGTCGAATGGCTCGACAAGGAAATCAAGAATCTGACCAAGAAAATCCGAGATCACATCGATGACGATCCGGAGCTAGGCGAACGAAAGAGGCTCCTTGAGAGCATCCCGGGTGTCGGTGAACGCACGATTGCGCTGCTACTGGCGTTTGCGCTCGTCCCCGGGCGATTTGCCAACGCGCGACAAGTCACCGCCTATGCCGGGCTCGACCCACGTCAGCACGAATCCGGCAGCAGTGTACGCGGTAAGGCCCACATTTCCAGATTTGGCCACAGTGTGATCCGTAGACGACTCTACATGCCGGCCATGTACACCGTGTACAAAACAACTTGGGGACGACGTATCCTTGACCGCCTGACAAGCGCCGGGAAAAGCCCGAAGGTCATCATCGTCGCAATGATGCGTAAGCTCCTGCATGTCGCCTTCGGTGTGCTCAAGGCCGGTGA
>NZ_JANUHB010000018.1 GCF_024756255.1 Massilia agilis
ACCGCTGACGTAGGCCTGCAGCTTGCCAGCACCTGGCGCGGCCGAGATGCTGACCTTGGTCATCGCATCGCCGGTGTTGAAGTCGCTGAAGTTGAAGTCCGACGCGCTGAAGACGTAGTTCGTGTCCTCGGCCGTGGTGACTGCGCCGCCAGTGCTGGTCGGTGCGACGTTGGCCGACGTGATGGTGACGCCAACCGACTTCGCATCCGTCAGGGCCCCATCCGAGACCGACACACTGAAGCTGTCGATCTGATCGCTGCCATAGCTGTTGGCGGTGTAGCTTACCTTGCCGTCGATGACGTCCTGCTGGGTGAACGAGGTCGCCGCGGTGCCGTTGACCGTGATGGTGCCCTTGCCCGGCGCGCTGGTGACGGTGTACGTCAGGCTGCCGTTGCCGGTATCGACGTCGGTCGCGTTCAGGTAGCTCGTGGTAAGCGTGATGGTCGCACCCTGCGCCACAGTCACCGGCGAAACCGCCAGCACCGGTGCATCGTTCACCGGATTGACCGTGATGCTGACGTTGTAGGTATTGCTGCCCGAGCCGTCGCTGACGGTGTAGGTGAAGCTGTCCGGGCCGTTGTAGTTGGCGGCCGGCGTGTACTCGTAGCTGCCGTCGGCGTTGACGACCACCGTGCCGTGCGACGGGCCGGTCGCGCTGGCGTAGGTGATCGTGTCGTGCTCGACGTCGGTGGCTGCCGGCAGGTTGCCGGTGGCCCTGGTGTCTTCGTTGGTCGTGATCGTTCCGTCGGCGGCCACTGGCAGATCGTTCACTGGCGTGACCTTGACGGTCATCGTCGCGTCGTTGGAGACGGCGCTGGCGTTGTCATACACTTTGTACGTGAAGGTGGTGTACGGATCGCCATTCGCATCGGCCACCGGCACGAAACGCAGGTGGCCAAGATTAATCTCCGCAGTAGTCACGCTGGCGCTGGCGCCGACATCCTGCCATGCACCACTGACGAATGCCTGCAGTTTTCCCGCGCCTGGCGCCGCCGAGATGCTGACCTTGGTCATCGCATCGCCGGTGTTGAAGTCGCTGAAGTTGAAGTCCGACGCGCTGAAGACGTAA
>NZ_JANUHB010000019.1 GCF_024756255.1 Massilia agilis
CGTGCCGTCGCGGCTGATGCCGTCGCCGTTGCTGGCGCCGCTGTCGCTGTGCAGGGCGAACGCGGGCGCCGCGGCCGCCGTATCAACGGTGATGGCTGCGGCGCTCGATGCGGCCGCGCTCAGGTTGCCGGCGTTGTCGGTCTGGCGCACCTGCACGGTGCCCGCGCTGTAGCTGCCATCGGCCAGCGTGAAGCTGGTGCCGCTGCCGGCCGTCCAGTGCGCGCCGCTGTCCACGCTGTACTCCCAGCTTGCGACATCCGCGGCCAGCGTGACGTTGATGGTGCCGTCCTTCGTGATGCCGTCGCTGTTGCTGGTTCCGGTGTCGGCGCCCAGCGCCAGAGCCGGCGCGGCAACCGAGGTGTCGATCGTGATCGCCGCCGCGTTGCTGCCCGCCGCACTCAGGTTGCCGGCGACGTCGGTGTAACGCACCTGCACCTGGCCCACGGCCTGCGTGCCGGCCGGCAGGTTGAAGCTGGTGCCGCTGCCGGCCGTCCAGTGTGCGCCGCCGTCCACGCTGTATTCCCAGCTCGCTGCGTCCAGCGGCAGCGTTACATTCACGGCCGGGTTGTTCGTGATGCCGTCGCTGTTGCTCGCGCCGGTGTCGGTCGCGAGCGCAAACGAGGGCGCAGCGGCCGAGGTGTCGATCGTGATCGCGGCGCCATTGCTGCCCGCGGCGCTCAGGTTGCCGGCATTGTCGGTGTAGCGTGCCTGTACGGCGCCGCTGGCGTAGCTACCGACGCCCAGGCTGAAGCTGGTGCCGCTGCCGGCGCTCCAGTGGGCGCCGCTGTCCACGCTGTATTCCCAGCTTGCCGTATCTGGCGGCAGGGTCACGTTGATGGTGCCATCCTTGGTGATGCCATCCGCGGCGCTGGTGCCGCTATCGGTTGCCAGCGCTAGTGCAGGCGCCGCGGCCGAGGTGTCGATGGTGATGCCCGCCGCATTCGAGCCGGCCGTGCTCAGGTTACCGGCAAGGTCGGTCTGGCGTACCTGCACCACGCCCGCGGCATAGGTGCCGTCGGCCAGGTTGAAGCTGGTGCCGCTGCCGCTCGTCCAGTGCGCACCGCT
>NZ_JANUHB010000002.1 GCF_024756255.1 Massilia agilis
AGCTTGCTGCCCACGCGTCCAACTACAACAGGCGTCACCTGAACGCGTGGGGAGGAGACCTGCCCACCCTACCCGGCACTATCAAAACTTATTCGGAGACTTCATGAAATTGGCGCTCACGATGCTTGCCCTGTCCATCCTCTCGACCACGGCGTCGGCCGCCGCGCTGCCCGAACCGCAGGCAGCCGGCCTGACACGCCAGTTGCAGGCCATCGTGAGCGATCCGGCGATGCCGCTGGCCAGCTTGTCCGTCGTGGCGATCCGTCACGGCGAAATCGTGTATGCCCAGCAGCTGGGCAGCAAGCGCCTGGCCACCGCGACGGCGCCCGCGCAGCCAGCGGACGCCAATACCATGTACCGGATCGCGTCGGTGTCCAAATTCGTGACGGCGCTGGGCACGATGAAGATGGTCGAGCAGGGCCGCCTGTCGCTCGACGCGGACATCAGCGATTACCTGGGCTACCGCCTGCGCAACCCGCACTTCCCGGACCGGCCGATCACCTTGCGCATGCTGCTCACGCATACCTCGTCGCTGCGCGACGAAGGCGGCTTCAAATGGGCGCCCGATGTAAACCTCAAAGACGTGCTGGTGCCCGGCGGGCGCTTTTACGGCAAGGGCGACATGTGGTCGAGCACCCAAGCGCCCGGCACGTATTTCGAATACGTGAACTTCAATTGGGGCATCATCGCCACCGTCATGGAGCGCGCCGGCGGGGAACGCTTCGACCGCCTGATGCGGCGCCTGGTGTTCGACCCCATGCGGCTCAAGGCCGGCTTCTACCTGGCTGATTTCGCCCCGGCCAACGTCAACGACGTCGCCACGCTGTACCGCAAGCGCGAAAAGGATGGCAACGAGGTATGGGACCCGAACGGCCCGTGGATTGCCCAGGCCGACGATTTCGGCAACGAGGCCCCGGCCGGGCCAGCGGGCCTGGACCGCTACGTGATCGGCACCAACGGCTCGATCTTCGGGCCGCAAGGTAGCCTGCGCATTTCCGCCAACGAGCTTGCGCAGATCATGCTGATGCTGATGAACGGCGGCCGCGACAAGCACACGCAAGTGCTCAAGCCAGAGACCGTGGACCTGATGTTCAGCCGCCAGTGGACCCTGGGCGGCGCCGGCAACGAGGGCAACGGCGACAGCGACTACTTCCACGGCCTGTACCATGCCTGGGGCCTGGGCAACCAGCACTTCATCGATGTGAGCGAAGTGAAGAACGGCCGCGCGAGCGGGGACCGGCTGGTGGAAGGCGGCGGCTTTACGGGTGTGGGCCACCTCGGCTGGTCGTGGGGCCTGAACGCGCTGTTCGTGTTCGACCGGCAGGCGAAGAACGGCATGATCTACGTGAGCAGCGGCGTGGGCGCCAATCCCGAGCTCCAGCCCGGCAAGTTCTCGTCGGAGGCGCGCTTCCAGGAGCACATCACCGATGCGCTTTATCGCGGCGCGATCATGGCGCGATAAGCGGCAGCGACGGGGCGCTAGCCCTGGCGCTGCGCGATCAACGCCTGCAGCGACTCCTGCAGCCAGTCCACGCACACCCTGAGCTTGGCCGAGTTGCCCAGCTTTGACGGGTAGACCGCCCACACGTTGGCCTCCTGCGTGAACTCCGGCAGCACGCGCACAAGCTTGCCGGATTCCAGCAGCGGCGCGATGTCCCACATCGACCGCAGCGCGATGCCGCGCCCGTCCACGGCCCACTGCACCACCACCTCGCCGTTGTTCGACGACAGCGGCCCCGTTACCTTGATGACCTCTTCGCGCGTGCCGTCGCGCAGGCGCCAGACGCCGAACGGGTGGTCGCGCTCCTTGATGATCAGGCAGTCGTGGCTCGCCAGTTCGCCCAATGTACGCGGCGTGCCGCGCCGGGCCAGGTAGGCTGGCGCCGCGCACAGCACCCGGTGGTTCGGGGCCAGCCGCCGCGCGATCAGGTGCGGTGCGATTTCGTCGCCCACGCGCACGTCCAGGTCGAAGCCTTCGCTGGTGATATCGACCAGCCGGTCGAACACCTCGAAGCGGATCTTCAGTTGTGGATAACGCGCCGACAGCTGCGAAATCGCCGGCGCCACGATGTTGCGGCCAAAGCCAAAGCTGCTGCAGATGCGCAGTGCGCCGCGCGGCTCGGCACGGCCGACACTCACCTCGGCCACCATGCCGTCCACCGCATCTAGGATCTGCTGCGCCCACTGGTAGATGCGCTCGCCCTCCTCCGTCACCACCACCTTGCGGGTGCTGCGGTGGAACAGCTTGACCCCGAGGTTCTGTTCGAGCACCTGGATGCGCTTGGTCACGTAGGCCGCGGACGCGTCGAGGGCCTCGGCCGCACGCGCAAAGTTGGCACGTCGCGCCGTTTCGACGAAGACCCGGAGGTCCCCAAGGTCGGGAAGATTATTCACATTACGTTGATGGTGGATTCACGGACAGGCTGATTGTACACGCGTGATCGGGCGTATGATTTGCTGGTCGTTTTTGAAAGGTAAGCCATGACACGTAAGTTCAAGATCGCCGCAATCGCCGGCGACGGTATCGGCAAGGAAGTCCTGCCGGAAGGCCTCAAGGTGCTGGAAGTGGCCGCGCGCCGCTTTGGCCTGGATCTCGAGTTCACCCATTTCGAATGGGCGAGCTGCGACTACTACCTGAAGACCGGCACCATGATGCCGGACGACTGGAAGGAGCAGCTGTCCGGCATGGACGCGATCTATTTCGGCGCGGTCGGCTGGCCGGCCACGGTGCCGGACCACATTTCGCTGTGGGGTTCGCTGCTCAAGTTCCGCCGCGAATTCGACCAGTACATCAACCTGCGCCCGGTGCGCCTGTTCGACGGCGTGCCCTGCCCGCTGGCCAACCGCAAGCCCGGTGACATCGACTTCTACGTGGTGCGAGAGAACACCGAAGGCGAGTACACCAACCTGGGCGGCATCATGTTCCCGGGCACCGAGCGCGAGATGGTGATCCAGGAGTCGGTGTTCACGCGCCACGGCGCCGACCGCGTGCTCAAATACGCATTCGAACTGGCCAATGCGCGCCAGCGCAAGCACCTGACGGTGGCCACCAAGTCCAACGGCATCGCAATCAGCATGCCGTGGTGGGACGGCCGCGCCGACGCCATCGGCAAGGACTACCCGGACGTGGCGGTCGACAAGCAGCACATCGATATCCTGACCGCGCGCTTCGTACTGCAGCCGACGCGCTTCGACGTGGTGGTTGCTTCCAACCTGTTCGGCGACATCCTGTCCGACCTGGGGCCGGCCTGCACCGGCACGATCGGCCTGGCCCCGTCGGGCAACCTGAACCCGGACCGCAACTTCCCGTCCCTGTTCGAGCCGGTTCATGGCTCGGCCCCGGACATCGCGGGCAAGGGCATCGCCAACCCGATCGCGCAGATCTGGTCGGGCGCGATGATGCTGTCCTTCCTGGCTGACACGCCGGGCGCGGACGGCCAGCGCTACCGCGACGCGCACGACGCCATCCTCACCGCGATCGAGCAATCGCTGAAGAACGGCCCGCGCACCGCGGACCTGGGCGGCAACGCCAACACCGTGCAGGTGGGCGACGCGATCGCGCAACTGCTGCAAGGCTAAGCCGCCGGCAGCATGCCGTCCCGTGGCGCGGGGCGGCAAAAACAAAACAAAACAACACGAGGAGACAACATGAAACTCAAGCATTGGGTCGTCTTGCTGGGTGCCTTTGCCAGCGCCGCTTCGGCATGGGCCGCGCCGATCGTCATCAAGTTCAGCCACGTGGTCGCCACCGACACCCCGAAGGGCAAGGCCGCCGAGTACTTCAAGAAGATCGCAGAAGAGCGCACCCACGGCCAGGTCCAGGTGCAGGTGTACCCGAACAGCCAGCTGTACAAGGACAAGGAAGAGCTGGACGCGCTGCAGATGGGCGCGGTGCAGGTGCTGGCCCCGACCTTTTCCAAGTTCGGCCCGCTGGGCGTGAAGGAGTTCGAGGCGCTCGACCTGCCCTACCTGTTCGACGACATGGACATGGCGCGCAAGGTCACGCAAGGCCCGGTGGGACAGAGCCTGCTGGCCAAGCTTGACGCCAAAGGCATCGAGGGCCTGGCGTTCTGGGACAACGCGTTCAAGCAGATGACGGCCAACAAGCCCTTGAAAAAGCCCGACGACTTTCGCGGCATGAAGATCCGCATCCAGTCGTCCAAAGTCATGGACGCGCAAATGCGCGCGCTGGGCGCGAACCCGCAAGTGATGGCATTCTCGGAGGTGTACCAGGCGCTGCAGACCGGCGTGGTCGATGGCCAGGACAATCCCTACTCGAACATCTACACCCAAAAGTTCTTCGAAGTGCAGAAGTACCTGAGCGTGACCGACCACGGCTACCACGCCTACGTGCTCATCGCGAACAAGAAGTTCTGGGATGGTTTGCCGCCGAACCTGCGCTCCGTGATGGACGGCGTGGTCAAGGACACCACGGCCTACTTCAACCAGATCGCGGCCCAGGAAGAGGCTGACTCGCTGGCCAGGATCAAGGCATCGGGCCGGACCCAGATCGTGGTACTGACCAAGGATGAAAAGCTGGCACTGAAGAAGGCGATGCTGCCGGTGTACAAGCAGGTGGAGCCGCGCGTGGGCAAGGACGTGCTGGAGTCGATCTACAAGGCGACCGGATCGCATCCGGACAAGCTGTAACGCTTTGTCCCCGGGAACGCCGGCGCCTGCCGGCGTTTCTTTGCAGTATGTATGTTGCTATGCTGCCAATGCGTTGCTAGGATGCTTGCCTCTCACAACAGAAGGAGACAGCATGCATCGCATCCGCACCACGTTCGTCATCCTCGCCGCGCTGTGCGCCGGCGTGGCAGCACAAGCCGCCGACAAGGCGCCGGCCCAGAAGGAAGACCTGATGGGCACGAACGACCCCGCATTCACCGCGCAGTTCCGCGACATGTACGCGACGACCTGGGGCGAAGGTGCGATTCCCAAGAAATACAAGGAACTGTCCGGCGTCTCGATCTCCGTGGTCGAGCGCTGCGAGACCTGCCTGCGCTTTCATGTGCGTAACGCCAAGAATGCCGGCGCCTCGGGCAAGGAAGTGATCGAGGCGCTGCGCATCGGCCTGCTCACCGGCGGCTCGATCACGCTGCCGACGGTACGCGTGGGCTACGACGAGCTCAAGGCCCTGGGCGCGATCTGAGCCCGCCACCACATGGCGGTTGCGCGCTTGCCACTGACAATAAGTGGTTGATTTCGCTATAATTCCGCGCTTCTCCCGAGGAACCCGCCATGTCACTGCTCGACCACCAGCTAGAACTCCTGTCGCCCGCCAAAACCGCCGAGATCGGCCGCGAGGCGATCCTGCACGGCGCCGACGCGGTGTACATTGGCGGGCCGGCGTTCGGCGCGCGCCACAACGCGAGCAACACGCTGGAGGACATCGCCAGCCTGGTCGAGTTTGCGCACCGCTACCGCGCCCGCATCTTCGTCACCCTGAACACGATCCTGCACGATGCCGAGCTCGAAGCGGCGCGCAAGCAGATCTGGCAGCTGTACGAGGCCGGCGTGGATGCGCTGATCGTGCAGGACATGGGCCTCCTGGAGATGGACCTGCCGCCGATCCAGCTGCACGCAAGCACGCAGTGCGACATCCGCACCGTCGACAAGGCGCGCTTCCTGGGCGACGTCGGCTTTTCGCAGCTGGTGCTGGCGCGCGAACTGTCGCTGGAACAGATCCGCAAGGTGCGCGAGGCGGTGGACACGCCGCTCGAATACTTCATCCACGGCGCGCTGTGCGTGGCGTTCTCGGGCCAGTGCTACATTTCGCACGCCGACACCGGCCGCAGCGCCAACCGCGGCGACTGCTCGCAGGCCTGCCGCCTGCCCTACACCCTCACCGACGGCCAGGGCCGTGTGGTGGCGTACGAAAAGCACCTGCTGTCGATGAAGGACAATGACCAGAGCCGCAACCTGGAAGCGCTGGTCGACGCGGGCATCCGTTCGTTCAAGATCGAGGGGCGCTACAAGGACATGGGCTATGTGAAGAACATCACGGCCCACTACCGGCTGCTGCTGGACGAGATCCTGGAGCGCCGTCCCGAATTTGAGCGCGCCTCGAGCGGCCGCACGCGCGTGCTGTTCACGCCGGACGTGGACAAGAACTTCCACCGCGGGCACACCGATTACTTCGCCAACGGCCGCCAGGACGATATCGGCGCCTTCGATTCGCCCAAGTACGTGGGCGTGCTGCTGGGGACGGTGAGCCGCATCGGCGCCGATCATTTCGACCTGGTCACCAACGCCCCGATGGCCAATGGCGATGGCCTGAACTACATGTACAAGCGCGCCACCGTCGGCATCCAGGCCAACAGCGTGGAGCTGCTCGGGGAAAGCGAGGACGGCCAGCGCTGGCGCGTGTACCCGAACGAACCGATGGCGACGCTCGCGGGTTTGAAGAGCGGAACCGAGGTGCACCGCAACCGCGACCACCAGTGGGAAGGCGCGCTGCAGAAGAAGTCGTCGGAGCGGCGCGTGGCGCTGGACCTGGCGTTGTCCGAGTACGCGGGCGGCCTGTCCCTTGCGCTCGTTGACGAGGACGGCATCGAGACGGTGACGCATGCCGCCATCGAGCTGCAGCCGGCGCGCGAGGCCGCCCAGGCCGAATCCGCGCTGCGCGCCAGCCTGGGCAAGCTGGGCAACACCATGTTCGAGGCCCGGCAGGTCGAGCTGGCGCTGTCGCAGCCATGGTTCGTGCCGGCGGGCGTGATCAATGCGCTACGCCGCGACGCAATTGCCGCTCACGAGGCGGCACGCCTGGCGGCCTGGGAGCGTCCGCAGCGCAAGGCGCCGGCCGAGCCGCGCCCGGTGTATCCGGAGACCCAGCTGAGCTACCTGGCCAACGTGTACAACGAAAAGGCACGCGCGTTCTACCACAAGCACGGGGTGCAGCTGATCGACGCTGCCTACGAGGCGCACGAGGAGCCGGGCGAGGTGTCGCTGATGATCACCAAGCATTGCCTGCGCTTCGCGTTCAACCTCTGCCCCAAGCAGGCCAAGGGTGTGCAGGGCGTGCAGGGACAGGTGCGCGCCGAGCCGATGACGCTGGTGAACGGCGGCGAACGCTACACGCTGCGCTTCGACTGCAAGCCGTGCGAAATGCATGTGGTCGGCGCGATGAAGCCGGGCATCCTCAATTCCCCTCCCCCGTCCGCGATTCCGTACAGCCCGCTGGTGTTCCATCGCCAGCGTCCGCGCTGACGGGCTGGCCTGCGCTGGTTGAACACGTGGGCGGGAGACCCGCCGACGCTACGAACACGCACCGTGTAGGGTGGGCAGATTCTGCCCACGCGTTCAACTGCAGCCAGCGCCACGCCATCGCCCGATTCACGCGGGCCGATCGAGGCCGCGACTTTGAGCGCAATCAAGCCCTCGGCCGCCTGCCGCGCCAGACTGTTCGTCGATGCCGCCGCCCGCCCGTCGCCGCGCGGCTGCAGCGTGCCGCCTGTGCGGCATGGACAATCGAGGAGCCATCATGTTCAAGCAAATCCTGTTACCGACGGACGGTTCCGACCTGTCCGAGCGCGCCGTGCTGGCTGGGATCAGCTTCGCCAAGGAGATCGGGGCGCAGGTGGTCGGCCTGACCGTGCGGCCGGAGTTCCACACGTTCACGTACAAGACCGACATGCTCGAGGACACCGAACCGGAGTTCGAGGCCGCCACCGGCAAGCAGGCCGACAAGTACCTGTCCTTTGTCACCGATGCCGCCCGCACCGCTGGCGTGCCCTGCGCAGTGGCGCAGGTGGTCTCGGACGACCCGTACGAAGCGATACTGCAGACAGCCAAGGAACGCAAGTGCGACCTGATCATCATGGCCTCGCACGGCCGGCGCGGCCTGAAGGGCGTGCTGCTGGGCAGCGAGACACAGAAGGTGCTGGTGCACAGCGACATTCCGGTGCTGGTCTATCGCTAGTGCCGGGCGCAACCTGTTTGCGCCCGCTCGCCGTCTGCTAAACTGGCATCCAACTCAGGCATTGGAGGCGTGGCACGACGGCCAGATGGACAGCACAGAATACGAAGAAGGGCTAAGCCCGGACGAAGCCGGCCAGCGCCTGGCCACGGAAGGACCGAACGCATTGCCGGCAAGCGCGCGGGGCGGCGCTTGGGCGCTGGTGCGCGAGGCTGTCACACAGCCGATGTTCCTGCTGCTCACGGGCGGGGCCCTGCTCTACCTGCTGCTGGGCGACGCGCGCGAAGGCGCGCTGCTGGCGACCATGGTGCTGCTGACCGTCGCCATCGACCTGTACCAGGAAGGCAAGTCCGAGCGCGCGCTGGAAGCGCTGCGCGAGCTGTCCAGCCCCAAGGCCACCGTGCTGCGCAATGGCCAATGGGAACTCATCGACAGCCGCGAAGTCGTGCGTGGCGACCTGTGCCTGCTGCGCGAGGGTGACCGCGTGCCGGCGGACGGTGTGCTGGTGCGCGCCGAAGGCATGGCCGTGGACGAATCGCTGCTCACGGGTGAGTCGGAAACCGTGGCCAAGTCCACACAGCCCTGCACGGCGTTGCAGGCGCTGCTGCAAGGCGCGGTCGGTCCCGCCGGTGGCCAGGATACGCCGTACGCCTTTTCGGGCACCACCGTCGTGCAGGGCCACGGCCTGCTGCGCGTGACGGCGGTCGGAGCGGCAAGCCACATCGGGCGCATCGGCGCCGCGCTGAGCGATGTCGGGCGCGGCCGCTCGCCGCTGGAGCGGCAGGTGGGGCGCCTGATCACCGTGTTTGCGACCGCCGGCGCCGCGGTCAGCGTGTTCCTGGTGGCCTATTACCGCGCAACCGGCGGCAGCTGGCTTGATTCCCTGCTGGCCGGCATCGCGCTGGCGCTGTCGTTGCTGCCAGAGGAATTTGCGCTGGTGCTGGCCGTGTTCCCTGCGCTCGGCGCGTGGCGCCTGGCCCGCGTCAACGTGCTCACGCGGCGCCTGTCCGCCATCGAGACGCTGGGCACCACCTCGGTGCTGTGTGTCGACAAGACCGGCACGCTTACCGAAAACCGGATGAGCGTGGCCGCGCTCTTTGCCGATGGCCAAATGCTCAGAGTGAACGAGGCCACCGACGCGCTGCCGGAGCCCTACCACCGCTTGCTCGAATTCGCCCTGCTGGCCAGCCCCGCCGACTCGGCCGAGCCGATGGACAAGGCGGTTCAGCGGCTTGGCCAGCGCGCGCTGCGCGCCACCGAACACCTGCACCCGGAATGGACCCAGGCGGCCGAATTCGGCATGACGGCCGGCATGCGCGCGGTGTCGCACGCATGGGTCGGCGACCCGGAGGGCAGCGCGGCTGTCGGGGCCAAGGGCGCGCCGGAAGCCATCATCGACCTGTGCCACCTGCCCGCGGACGTGCGCGACCGTGTGCTCGCGCAAGTGGATGCGCTCGCGGCCGAGGGGCTGCGGGTGCTGGCGGTGGCGACCGCAGCCTACGATGGCCCGCCGTGGCCGAGCGAGGCACATGCCTTCGACTTTTCGCTGCTGGGGCTGGTCGGGTTTGCCGACCCGCTGCGTCCGGGCATTGCCGCCGCCACCGCCGAGTGCCAGCGGGCAGGCATCCGCGTGGTGATGATTACCGGCGACTATCCGGCCACCGCGCGCCACATCGCCCGTGACGCCGGCCTTGGCGACAGCGAACCGGTCACCGGGGACGAACTGGCCGCGCTCGCCCCCGCCGCCCTGGCCGAACGCTTGCGCACAACCAACGTGTGCGCCCGGGTCGCACCCGAGCAGAAATTGGCCATCGTGCAGTCCTTGCGTGCCAGCGGCGAGGTGGTAACCATGACCGGCGACGGCGTGAACGACGCGCCGGCCCTGCGCGCGGCGCATGTCGGCGTGGCGATGGGCCAGCGCGGCACCGACGTGGCGCGCCAGGCGGCCTCGCTGGTGCTGCTGGACGACCAGTTCTCGTCCATCGTGGCCGGCGTGCGGCTGGGCCGCCATATCTTCGCGAACATGCGCAAGGCGATGATCTACATCGTCTCGGTCCACGTGCCTACCGCCGGCATGGCGCTGCTGCCCGTGCTCCTGGGCTGGCCGATCTTCCTGTACCCGGTGCACATCGTCTTCCTCGAGCTGCTGATTGCGCCCACCTGCGCGCTCGCGTTCGAAAACGAGCCGCCGGAACGCGACCTGATGCGCGAAAAGCCGCGCCGGCCCGACGCGCCACTGCTCGGGCCCGACGCGCTGGCCTACGGCTTTGCGCAGGGCGTGGTGGTGCTGCTCACGGTGCTGCTGGCCTACGGATGGGCGGTGCGGCACCTGGAGCCGTCGCAGGCGCGCGCATTCGGCTTCTGCGCGCTGGTGCTGGCCGACGTGGGGCTGATCTTCTCCAACCGTTCGCGCAGCCGCACCAGCATCGGCGCCATGTTCACGCCCAACCCGATCGCCTGGGCGGTGTGCGTGGCCGCCTGCGCGATCCTGGCGCTGGCGGTGCTGGTGCCCTTCATTGCCGAGCTGTTCTACTTCGGCCCGGTGCCGCTGGCGGCCCTGGGCACGGCCTGCGCGATTGGCGCCAGCAGCGTGCTCTGGTTCGATTTGCTCAAGCTGGCACGGCGGGCCGCGCGACGCCTGGGCCTTGCAAGTTGAGGCACATGCTGACAATTTCCTCGCCGGGCAGCTGGGTTTTGTGGAAACCCAGCCGCGCCGCGAGGCGCAGGATCGCCACGTTCTCGGCCAGCGCCTCGCCGACCAGTTCGCGGATGCCCTTGTCGCGGCAGTAGTCGACCAGCACCTGCATCAGGAGCGTGCCCAGCCCCTGCCCTTTCAGGTCCGAGCGTATCGTCACCGCAAACTCCGCCTTCACGTTGTCGGGGTCGGCCACGGCGCGCGACACGCCCAGCGTTTCCGGCTCGCCGTCCGGACCCACGCGAGTGGCGATGAAGGCCATCTCGCGGTCGTAGTCGATCTGGGTGAAGCGCGCCAGCTGCGCGGGCGACAGCTCGCGCAGGCGCACGAACATGCGCAGGCGCACGTCCTCGGGCGTGAGGCGGTTGAAGAACGCGACGTGGGCCGGCGCGTCTTCCGGCCGCACCGGGCGGATCGTGAGCGGCTGCCCCTGCCAGGTGACGGTCCGTTCGAGTTCCTGCGGATAGGGCCGGATCGCCAGCCGGCTGTACGGCTCGGCGCCCGGCGGCGCCGGGGCCACGCGCACGCGCGCATCGAGCGCGATGACGCCGTTGTGGTCTGCCAGCAGCGGATTGATGTCCAGCTCCAGCACCTCGGGTATGTCGGTCACCAGGTGCGACAGGCGGATCAGCACGGCGCTCACGGCTTCGGTATCCACCGCCGGGCGGTTGCGGTAGCCGCCCAGCAGGCGCGACACCCGGGTGCGGCGCAGCAGGTCGTGCGCCAGCACCATGTCCAGCGGTGGCAAGGCGAGCGCGCGGTCGGCCGTGATGTCGACCGCAATACCGCCCTGGCCGAACACGATCACCGGCCCGAACACCGGATCGGTCGCGGTGCCCGCCAGCAGCTCGAGCGCGTCGGGCCGCCTTGCCATCGCCTGCACGGTGTAGCCCAGCAGGCGCGCGCCGGGCTTGAAATGCGCCAGCCGCCCGGCCATTGCGTGCGCGGCCGCCTGCACCGCGGCGGCGTCCGGCAGGTCGAGCTCCACGCCGCCGACGTCGGTCTTGTGGGTCACGTCGGGCGACAGAATCTTGAGCGCCACCGGAAAGCCGATCGCATGCGCTGCCTCGACGGCTCCGGCGACGGTTTCCACGCTGCGCGTGTCGACCACCGGGATGCCGTAGGCTGCCAGCAGCGCTTTTGACTCCGGCTCGGTCAGCATCTGGCGCCCCGACGCGAGCGCGGCGCGCACCAGGGCACGGGCGACGCCGGGCTCGGGCTGCTGGCCGGCAGGCGCTGCCGGCGGCACTTGCATCAGCAATTGCTGGTTGTGGCGGTAACGCACGATCTGCAGGAAGGCATCGATCGCGTCCTCGGGCGTATCGTAGGCTGGCAGCCTGGCGCTGGCCCACATTCGCCGCGCGTCCGCCAGCGCGTCCCCGCCCAGCCAGCAGCCGAACACGTTCTTGGACGTGTTGCGGGTTAGTGGTACGACAGCGCGCGCGATCTCCGCGCTGGACACAATGGCGGTGGGACAATGGATCATCAGCACGGCGTCGACCTCGGGCGCCTCCAGCACTACCTGCAGCGCGTCGCGGTAGCGCTCGGGCGGCGCGTCGCCGATGATGTCGATCGGGTTTGCGCGCGGCCACGATGGCGGCAGCAGCGCATCCAGCCGCGCGAGCGTGTCGGTGGACAGGGTGGCGAGCGTCCCGCCGCCGCATATCAGCTCGTCGGTCGCCATCACGCCCGGGCCGCCGCCGTTGGTCAGGATCGCCAGCCGCTCCCCGTGGCCGCGCCGCGCATGGGCCAGCGTTTCGGTGGCGTCAAACAATTCCTCGGTGCTCATCACGCGCAGCATGCCGGCGCGGCGGAAGGCGGTCTCGTACACGGCGTCGCTGCCGGCCAGCGCGCCGCTGTGCGAGGCTGCGGCGCGGGCCCCTTCGGCCACCCGGCCAGCCTTGAGCACGACGGTGGGCTTGCTGCGGCCGGCCGCGCGCGCGGCCGACATGAACTTGCGCGCGTGGCGCACATCCTCGATGTACAGCAGGATCGACTGGGTGAGCGGGTCACCGGCAAGGTAATCGAGCACGTCGCCAAAATCGACGTCCGCCCCCTCGCCCAGGGAAATGAAGCGCGAAAAGCCGATGCCGCGCGACTTGGCCCAGTCGAGCACGCCCGTGACAAGGGCGCCCGATTGCGAGACGAAGGCCGTGCGGCCGGACAAGGCGTTGGTGTGGGCAAAGCTCGCGTTCAGCCCGATCGCAGGCACGATCAGGCCGATACAATTGGGGCCGAGGATGCGCAACAGCTTGGGCCGCGCCGCGTCGAGCGCCGCTTGCAGCCAGGTGACGCCAGGCGTTCCGGAGGCCGCGCCAAGACCGGCGGAGATGATGATGGCCGCCCGCGTGCCGCGCGCGGCCAGCGCCGCAATAATGCCGGGCACCGTGGGCGCGGGCGTGCAGATGACGGCCAGTTCGGGCGCGGCCGGCAGCGCCGCCACGTCGGGATAGGCCTGGCGGCCGGCGACGGTGCGATGCCTGGGGTTGACCGCGTACACCGGCCCGCGGAACGAACCTGCCAGCAGGTTACGAAACACCGTAGCGCCGACGCTGTGCGGCCGATCGGACGCGCCGATGACGGCCACCGAGTGCGGGTCGAACAGGTACTGCAGGTTGCGTACACTCATGCATTCTCCTCCGTCCGGCCGAAGCTGACAGCGTAAGGGCGCAGGCCAGCGCGCCAATGAGCTACATCAAACGGCGCATCGCGCCCCGAGCGATCATCTTACCCGCTCAGTGAATGCGGAAGGAAGCCTCATGCGCTACAAGACCATCGTCGTGCATGCCGACACGTCCGTGCACGCGCCAGCCCGGGTTCGGCTGGCGTGCGCGCTGGCCCGCGCACAGGGCGCGCACCTGGTCGGCGTGGCGGCCACCGGGGTGTCGCGCTTTATCGCTCCCGATTCCACGGCAGCGCTCGCCCGTACCGTCGTGTCGCCGTACGCGGCGTCGCTGCACGAGCACGCGCAGCGCGCGCTGGACGAGTTCGAGGCAATCGCTGCCGCCGAGGGCATCGCCTCGCGCGAGCCGCGTTTGGTCGCGGACGACCCCGAGGGCGCGCTGGTGCTGATGTCGCGCTACGCCGACCTGGTGGTGCTGGGCCAGACCGACCCCGCGCACGAGGTTGCCGGTGCCGTGCGCGCGTTGCCGGAATTCGTCATGCTCAACAGTGCGCGGCCGCTGTTGCTGGCGCCGTACACCGACCGGTCGTGGTCGCCGGGCGGCAAGGCGCTGGTGGCGTGGGACGAAAGCATCGAGGCAACGCGCGCGCTGGGCCATGCGCTACCGCTGTTGTGCCTGGCCGCTTCGGTCACCGTGGTGCAGTTCGAGCGTGGCGGCGCGGCCACCCTTGCCGCACATGCCGCCGACCTGGGCGCCTGGCTCGGCCGGCACGGCGTGCGCGCCAACGTGCTCGAGGAAAGGGTGGACATCAGCGACGGCAATGCCCTGCTGTCGCTGGCCGCCGACCAGCAAGCCGGGCTGCTGGTGATGGGTGGCTATGGCCACGCGCGCTTTCGCGAACTGCTGCTGGGCGGCGTCACCCGCACCGTCCTCGATGCAATGACCGTGCCGGTGCTGATGGCGCACTAGTCGCCGGGTCACACGATTGATGGCCATCAAACGTACGCGGTGCGGGGCGGGTGCACACTGCTCGGAGTTCTCGGGCAAAAGGAAAAACCGTGTTCAAGCACATCCTCTTTCCGACAGACGGGTCTCCGGCATCGCTGGTGGCGGCCGCTCACTGCGTCCGCTTCGCCGCCGACATCGGCGCGCGCCTGACCATCCTCCATTCCAGCGCGCCCTTGCACCTGTTCAGCTACGAACCCATCGTGGTGGACGAGGCGTACGAGGAATACCGGCGCAACCGCGACCGGATTTGCGCCGAATGCCTCGCGCCGGTGGAAGAGCTGGCGCGCAATGCCGGCATCCCCTTTGACAGCGTCACGGTGGATGCGGACGAGCCCTACACCGCCATCATCACCACGGCGCACAACAAGGGATGCGACCTGGTCGCCATGGCCTCGCACGGGCGCAAGGGCATCAAGGGCGTGCTGCTCGGTAGCCAAACGCAAAAGGTGCTGACGCACAGCACCTTGCCGGTCCTGGTCTTCCGTTAGCAGCCAGGGCGAGCAGCGCCGGCACGGCAAGCGCCTGACGCTGCAGCGTGGGCGCTTGAATCCTTGTGCACACGCGTGCCCGCAGACGGCATGCCGGCGGCGGCCTAACCCGCTGGCTAACCCGGGACGAGCACGGCGGCACCGTCAAAGCGGCCCGCGCGCAAGTCCTCCAGTGCCTGGTTCGCCTGCGCCAGCGGATACACGACGGGCGAGGTCCGGATGTGCACTTGCGAGGCGAGCGCCATGAACGCCGTACCGTCCGCGCGCGTCAGGTTGGCGACCGACCGTACGCAGCGTTCGCCCCAGAGCAAAGAATACGGGAACGACGGGATGTCGCTCATGTGGATGCCCGCGCAGACTACGGTCGCGCCCTTGTTGCTGGCGGCCAGCGCCTGCGGCACCAGCGCACCGGTGGGCGCGAACAGGATGGCCGCGTCGAGCGGTTTTGGCGGCGCATCTCCCGACGCGCCCGCCCAGCTTGCGCCAAGCGAGCGGGCAAACTGCTGCGAGTGCTCGTCGCCAGGGCGGGTAAAGGCAAACACCTCCCTGCCCTGCCCCACGGCGAGCTGGGCGATGATGTGCGCGGCCGCCCCGAACCCGTACAGGCCCAGCCGCCGGCCCTGCCCCGCCATCGCATACGCCCGGTACCCGATCAGCCCGGCGCACAGCAGGGGCGCCGCGTGGCGGTCGTCGTACAGTCCAGGCAGCAACAGGCAAAAGTCGGCGCGGGCCACCGTGTACTCGGCGTAGCCGCCATCGCGGTCATAGCCGGTGAAGCTGGCCGACTCGCACAGGTTCTCGCGCCCGCTCGTGCACCACTCGCACTGGCCGCAGGCGCCGCCCAGCCACGGAATGCCGACGCGCTGGCCAACGCGCAGGTCCTGTACCTGCGCACCCGCGGCGGCAACGATGCCGACGATCTCGTGCCCCGGAACCAGCGGCAGCCGGTGCGGCGGCAGTTCGCCGTCAACGATATGCAGGTCGGTCCGGCACACGCCACAGGCCAGCACGCGCACCAGCACCTCGTCCGGTCCGGGCGCGGGAATCGGCAGCCTGGTTGCCTTCAAGGGCTCGCCGGGCCGCTCCAGCACCATCGCCAGCATGGTCGAATCCGTATGGTGCGCGTCGCTCATGCGCGCACCAGGTCGTGCGCGCGCACGATGACGGGGGGGATGAAGTTCTTGTGAGCGTGGTCCATGCCGCCTCCGGAAAAATCGTCAGAGCCAAAGCCACAAACCGCTGCGTTGGCTCCGGCGCAGCGGCCGATGGACCATTCTACCCGCCGCCCGCGCGCGGGGTGGCCCGCGCCCGGGCTCAGATCCAGTAGATCAGGGCAGCCAGCCCGACGATGAGGGCCACCTTGGTCAGCTTGTACGCGGTCTTGTTCCAGGCCTTGTAGCGGCGGCGGTACTGGCCCATCACGTAGGAAACGCGGAACAGCTTGCTGACCAGGCCCGTCTGGTCGCCGCTTTCGTTGGGCGAGGCGGCGGCCGTCATCATCGTGCGGCCGAGCCAGCGGTTGATTGCCTGCATCCAGCCAAAGCGCATCGGGCGCTCGACGTCGCAGAACAGGATGATGCGGTCGCTCTCGCTGCCGTTGATCGCCCAGTGGATGAAGGTTTCGTCGAAGATCACGCCCTGTCCGTCGCGCCAGCTGTACGGCTGGCCGTCGACGTCGATGAAGCAACGGTCGTCATTGGGCGTGGCCAGGCCCAGGTGGTAGCGCAGCGAGCCGGCAAACGGGTCGCGGTGCGGGTTGAGCTTGCCGCCCGGCGGCAGCTCGGCAAACATGGCCGCCTTGACCGACGGGATGCTTTGCAGCAGCTTGTAGGTCTCAGGGCACAGGCGCTCGGCCGACGGGTGGCTGGCGTCGTACCACTTCAGGTAGAAGCGCTTCCAGCCGTTCTTGAAGAAGGAGTTAAAGCCCGCGTCATCGTTCTTTTCGGCGGCCTTGATCTTTTGCAGCGCGACCAGGTTCTCGGCCTCGGCGCGGATCACCTGCCAGTTCTGCTGCAGCGGCGCCAGCTCGGGAAACTCGGAAACGGGAATGAACGGCGTGTTCGGCACCCGGGAAAACAGGTGCATCCAGATATTGATCGGCGCCATGAACGACGAATGGTCGAACAGCTGCCGGCCGAACGGCAGGCGCACCCTGCCGCGAAAGTGAATGTGCAGGATCGAGAGAATGAGAAAACCAACTACCGCCCACTTCATCGCGCCCCCAATTGCAGCCGCCAGGTACGGCTGGCCTCTTCATTAATCGAGGCGCAAGGATACCACAACCGCCACCGCCCAAGCGGGGCCGGGGGGCGTTCCGGCGGGAGCCGCGCTGCGCGCCGCCGGCTGCGTCGGGCCGGCGCAACAGGCGCGGCGGCGTGTGTCGGGTCAGTGGAAGGTCGAGGTGACGGCGTAGCCTTTCTCGCGGATCTGGCCGTAGAGGTTGTCGATATCGTAATCGGGAATCTGGTCGGCGTTGTCATCCACTTCGATGGCGCGCGCCTCCACCTCCCAGTCGGTGTTGGTGGCCTCTTCGGGGATGTTGCGCGCTTCCGGCACTGCCAGATACGAGAATTTGCCGTCCTGTTCGGCCCTGCGGTAAATGTCCAGTCGCATTGTCGGTTCCTGTGTTAAAGGAGGGAACAATCACAGTAGGCGATCGCGACCCGACCGTCTGTTAATTGGACCACACTGCTGGGAGGCACTACTTAGCGGACAGAACCGCCACCCAGCACGCGCGCCGGCAGCATCACGATCGAGCGCAGCAAGGCGAACACAGCCTCGACGCCGATGCCGACCAGGCGAAACGGCAGGCAGACCAGCCAAGCCACAGGATACAGCACGAGCGCCAGCAGCGCGATCGGCCAGCACAGGAACAGCAACAGCAGCCACACGAGGAAACCCAGCATCATTCGCTCCCTGACTTGAAAAACATCGGTAGCGTGACTGTACGGGCGCGGCCGACGCGTTTCAATCGCGGTGCGACGAATGGCGTGCCGGGCCGACCGGCGGGGGAAAACGGGGGGCGAACGGGAGCGCCCGCCCCGCCTGCTTACGCGAACTCCACCTGCGGCATGGAAGCGGCCGAATGCGCCAGCTCGGTGCGGATCGATGCCTGCAGCGACGGGATCGAACCGCCGGCGCGGTAGCGGAACGAGAGCTGGACGATGTCGCCCGCTTCCACCCGCAGCGGCT
Organism: Massilia agilis; assembly: GCF_024756255.1. Lineage (GTDB taxonomy): Bacteria > Pseudomonadota > Gammaproteobacteria > Burkholderiales > Burkholderiaceae_D > Telluria > Telluria agilis. The sequence goes on from NZ_JANUHB010000002.1 coordinate 17,926, forward strand.
GCGCGAGCGGCAGGCACATGTAGTGGTTGAGCCAGTCGATGGTGCTGCCGCGCTCCTCTACCACGGACAACACGTTCTTGGTGATGAAGCGCAGCGCGTTCAGCTCGCCGGCCTGCTCGATGAGCAACTGGCCGTCAAAGCCGATCATCGGGTCCACCGCCGTCGTAAAGTCCAGCACGCTGTAGATGACCGGCTGGCCGAGCTGTACGGTGCCCGACTGGAACACGGTCGTTTCCTCGAACTGGATGATGGGCGCGACGTAGCCTTCGAAATTGTAGTCTTTCTGCAGCGGCTGCACGGCCATCAGCACCGCTTCGGGGATGAACATCGGCAGCGGGCCGCCAAAGCGTTCGAAATAGCGCTGCTTGAAGGCCTCGATCACGTCCACCTGCTTTTCGCGCAGCATGCCCACGTGGATCATCTCGCAGATCACCACATCCACCGGCTCCGGCGGCAGGTAGTCGAACGCGTCGGCGTGGATCACCTCCACGCGGTCGCCGCGCTGGTTCTGCGCCAGGAAACGCCGGGCTTCCTGCACCAGGTCGGGGTTGAATTCGACGCAATACACCTTGTCGGCCTTTTGCGCGGCGAAGAACGAAAGCACGCCCGTGCCGCCGCCCAGTTCCAGGACCGTGGCGCCGGGGAACACCACATGGTCGATGGCGCACTTGAATGCGTGCATGCGGTTCTGGTCCATCAGCATGTTGTGATGGTAGTGCACCGGGATGAACTGTCCCAGGTAGCAGCTCTCGATCTCTCGCTCATTGAGCATTGGCTTCCCCTTTGTCTGCGCGTCATGCGCTTGTGTGTTTGCTATCTTGGATTATCCAAGGCAATGCACGCGGGGTATGCGCCGAGGTGGCACGGTTTTCCGTGCCATTTCGTCGATTGGCGGCGACGACCGCTTTTCAGTGGCGGGCGGCGCGCGCGGCGATGGCGGCAGCCACCTGGCTCTTGCCGGCACGCTCGGCCAGCTGGGCAGGCGTCAGGCCTTCGGAATTGGTCAGTCCCGGATTGGCCCCGCTGTCGATCAGGAGCAGCGCGGTACTGTCGTGGCCTTCGCGCGCGGCCATCATCAAGGGGGTATAGGCGCCGCTGGCACGCGGCGAGAGCGCATCGATCTTCGCGCCGTGCTTGAGCAGCAGGCGGGCGATCTCGTTGTCGCCGCCGGCCGCCGCGTAGTGCAGCGGGGTCCAGCCGTCGCGGTTGACGGCGGCGCCCTTGGCCAGCAGCGCCTGTACCGCCGGCATGTTGTGCTTGAAGGCCGCCATCATCAGGGCGGTGTTGCCGTTGACGGCGGGCGTATCGATCCTGGTGCCAGGATGGGCCAGCAAGGTGTCGAGCACCTGCATCGCGCCCTCGCGGGCCGCCAGCACCAGTGCCGGCTCGCCGCCGACCGGGTTCAGGCTGTTGGCGTCGAAGCCGCCGGCCAGCATCGACTTGACCGTGCGCGCGTCGTCCGTTTGCACCGCCCGGAAGAACTCCGCCACCTGGGCACTGGTGGCGGCCTGCGCCGCGCCGACAAGCATGCAAACCGAGAACAGGAAACTGCGGAAGATGGCGCGGCGCGGTGTGGTCATGGTCAGTCCCTTGGCACGTTGAACAGCTTGAAGAAGTTATCCGTCGTCTGCTGCGCCACCTCGCGCAGCGGCACGTCCTTGAGCGTGGCGATGAACTCGGCCACATGCGGCACAAAGCCGGGCTCGTTCATTTTGCCACGGTACGGCACCGGCGCGAGATACGGCGAGTCGGTTTCGATCAACATCCGTTCAAGCGGAACGGCCTTGGCCACCGCCTGCAGTTCCTTGGCGCTCTTGAAGGTGACAATGCCGGAAAAGGAAATATAGAAGCCCATCTCCATGGCTGCCTGGGCCACTTCCAGCGACTCGGTAAAGCAGTGCATCACGCCGGCCACCCCGCCCTTGTTTGGCGCTGCGCCCTCTTCCTGCAGGATGCGGATCGTGTCGCTGCTTGCCGAACGGGTATGGATGATCAGCGGCTTTTTGGCGATGCGCGAGGCGCGGATGTGGGTGCGAAAGCGCTCGCGCTGCCATTCCAGGTCGCCTTCGAGCCGGTAATAGTCCAGGCCGGTCTCGCCGATGGCGACGATGCGCGGGTGTTTGGCCAGCTCGACCAGCTGCAGGGCCGTGGGCTCAGGCGTGTCCTCGTAGTCCGGGTGCACGCCGACCGAGGCGTAGATGTGAGGATATTGCTCGGCCAGCGCGAGCACCTGCGGGAAATCCGGCAAGTCCACCGACACGCACAGCGCATGGCTGACCTTGTTCTCGGCCATCTTGGCCAGCACCTCGGGCATGCGCGCCGCGAGCTCGGGGAAATTGATGTGGCAGTGGGAATCGATGTACATCCCGCCATTGTACGGCGCGGGGGCAAACCGCGCCAAACTGGCCGTTACCGGCGCTGCGGCAAAGCTGATGGTCTATGGGTCCCCGCCTGCGCGGGGACGACGGCGCTTCGTGTGGTGGTATTGCCAGCACGTCGTCCCCGCGCACGCGGGGACCCATGCTGAGCCGACTGGCCAGCGGCGCTGGCGTCAGGCCACCCGCTTGCCCAGGATGTCCAGGTCGCGCTCGATGCCGTCCAGGTTGGCCACGCGCGGGAAATGCGCCCAGGTCTCAAAGCCGAACTTGCGGAACAGTTCCAGGCTCGGCTTGTTGTGCCCGAAGATGAATCCCAGCAAGGTGTGCACCTTGACCTGCGGCGCGAACGCAATCGCCTCTTCCAGGCAATAGCGGCCCACGCCCTTGCCGCGCCATTTCTCCGCGACATAGATCGACAGCTCGGCCGTGCCCGAATACGCCGGCCGGCCATAGAAATTGGAGTACGACAGCCAGCCCACGATCTCCGGCGCTGCCGCGGTATCGTCGGCACGATGGATGACCCACAGCGGGCGCCGGTCCGGCGTGTGGTCGGCATACCAGCCCTCGCGCGATTGCACGGTGATCGGCTCGGTATCGGCGGTCACTTCACGCGAAGCAATGGTGGAATTGTAAATATCGACGATGACGGGCAGGTCTTCGATGCGGGCGATGCGGTGAACGTAGGACGGCATAAAACGAAAAGACTAGAGGGTATGCGTGGCGCGCGACGAACGCAGCGCGGCGCCGAGGATTTCTTCGATGCGCAGGCGGGCACGCTGGCCCGATTCGTCGGCCGGGAAATGTACCCCGACGCCCTGCGCCTTGTTATTGTTGGCCCCCGCCGGCGTGATCCAGGCGACGCGGCCGGCGATCGGGAACTTGGTCGGGTCGTCCATCAGCGTCAGGATCAGGTAGATCTCGTCGCCGATCTTGTACGGCTTGTTGGTCGGCACGAAGATGCCGCCATTCTTCAAAAACGGCATATAGGCCGCGTACAGCGCCGCTTTTTCCTTGATGGCAAGCGACAACACCGATGGCCGCGGCTGGTTGGCTGGGCTGCTGGTGTCGTTCGGGTTGCCGCTCATCGGTATCCTTTCATGTGCAGCACGCAGTGTACTCAAGCAGCATATCTTCGACAAACAATTTTGGCGACAACGGGTGGTCGGCCACGGCCCGGCGCTCGGTGGCGCCCTTGATTGCCTTCAGTACATTGGCAGTGTGCACGCTGGCGGCCAGGGCCGCAAGCTCCCTCTGATAACGGGGATAGTAGCGCACGGTGCCCGAAAGTTTGCAAGAGAGCAAGTCGTACAGCCAGCGCTGCTCCCACGCCACCAGCGAGGACAGCGGCGCCTTGGACAGCCGTTCGGCGGCCTTCAGCGCGGCGTCCGCACTGGGGCGGGCCAGCAGGTGCAGCAGCACGTCCAGTTCCTCGCGGTTGCCGGACTCGGCCTGGGCCAGTGCCAGCAGCGGCGCGCCGCCCTGCTCGCGCAGCCAGCTGTCGGCGTCCTGCACGCCCTGCGCCTGGAGCCACGCCAGCGCCTCGTCGTGCGCCGGCATCGGCAGCGCGAACTTGCGGCAGCGCGACAGGATGGTCGGCAGCAGCCGGTCGATGCTGTTGGACGAGAGCAGGAACACGGTGCCGGGTGGCGGCTCTTCCAGCGTCTTGAGCAGCGCATTGGACGCCGGCATGTTCAGCGCCTCGGCCGGGTACAGCACGACCACGCGCAAGCCCTGCCGGTGGGTCGAGATATTCATGAAGTCGGCCAGCGACCGGATCTGCTCGATCTTGATCTCTTTCGATGCGCTCTTGGCGGACTTCTTCTTGTCGCCGTCCGCGTCCTCGCCCTCGGCGGCGGCCGGCTCGTCTTCCAGCGCCTCGGGGCGCACGCGCCGGTAGTCGGGATGGTTCTGCTGCGCGAACCAGCCGCACGAGGCGCATTCGCCGCAGGCGTGCCCATCCGGCCGCACGTTCTCGCATAACAGCGACTGGGCGAAGGCCTCGATGAAGCCGGTCTTGCCGGTGCCTTCCGCGCCGTAGAACAGGATCGCGTGCGGCAGCCGCTCGCGCATGTGCTGCAGCTGGTCCCACGCGGCCTGCTGCCACGGATAGATCGCGGTCACAGCAGCCGCTCCAGCGCCGCCGCAATGGCCGCGCGCGTCTCGTCGATGCTCTTCGTTGAATCGATCACGACGATGCGCCCCGGGTGCTCGCCGGCCAGCCGCAGGTACTCGTTGCGGCAGCGCGAGAAGAAGTCCGCCTTCTCCTGCTCGAACTTGTCGAGCGTGCGCTCGGCGTCAAGGCGCTGGCGCGCCACTTCCACCGGCACGTCGAACAGCAGCGTCAGGTCGGGCCAGCGCTTGGCGTGCACCCACTGCGCCAGCGCCATGATCTTGTCGCGGTCCATGCCGCCGGCGGCCGACTGGTAGGCGAAACTGGCATCGGTGAAGCGGTCCGACAGCACCCAGTCGCCCCGCTCGATGCCCGGCTCGATCACCTGCGCCAGGTGCTCGCGGCGGCTCGCGAACATCAGGAGCGCCTCGGTCTCGACGTGCATTTTCTCGTGCAGCAGCAGCTCGCGCAGCTTTTCGCCCAGGCGGGTGCCGCCAGGCTCGCGCGAGGACACGACGGTCTTGCCGCGCGCGGCCAGGAAGTCGACGACAAAGCCGATGTGGGTCGACTTGCCCGCGCCGTCAATGCCTTCGAAAGTGATGAATTTGCCCGGCATTGCCGTGGTCTGCTGCGTCATGGAGCCTGCCGCTGGTATCGGTTGACGGCCTTGTTGTGGTCCGTCAGGTTGTCGGAAAACTTGCTGGTGCCATCGCCGCGCGAGACGAAGTACAGCGCTTCGGTGCGGGCCGGCGACAGCGCCGCCTGCAGCGACTGCACGCCCGGCAGCGCGATCGGCGTGGGCGGCAGGCCGGCACGCACGTAGGTATTGTAAGGGGTGTCCGTTTCCAGGTCCTTCTTGCGGATTTTGCCCTCGTACTTCTCGCCCATGCCGTAGATGACGGTGGGATCGGTCTGCAGCAGCATGCCGGCCTTCAGGCGGTTCACGAACACGCCCGCGATCATCGGGCGCTCGGACTTCTGCCCGGTTTCCTTCTCGACGATCGAGGCCATGATGAGCGCTTCGTACGGATTCGCATACGGCAGGTTGGGGTCGCGCTTTTCCCATGCCGCCTTCAAGCGGTCCATCATGGCCTGGTGTGCCTGGCGGAAGATCTGCAGCTCGCTCGAGCCTTTCGCAAACAGGTAGGTATCCGGGAAGAACAACCCTTCGGGCGACTTGTACGGCAGTTGCGGTGCGATCTTCTGCAGCAGCTCCTTGTCCGACAGGTCGGCCGCGTCATGCTTGAGGCTGGGCGCGGCGGCGATCACCTGGCGCATCTGGCGGAAGGTCCAGCCTTCGATGATCGTGACCGATTCCTGAGCGAACTCGCCGCGCACCAGTTGGGTAAGCAGCGTGCGGGGCGAGGTGTTGGGCTTGAGCTCGTAGCTGCCGGCCTTGATGCGCGAGCTCTTGCCCGAGATGCGCGCCAGCGTCGCAAACAAGAAAGGGTTGATCGGCACGCCGGCCTTGGCGATCTGCTGCGCCGCAGCACCGGCGCCGCTGCCTGGTTCGACAGCGAAGGGAATCACCGCATCGGCCGTGCTGATCGGCTGCTTGGCCCACCAGGAAAAGCCCCCGGCCGCCGCGACCGACACGATCACGCCGGTCACGATGAGTTTTTTTATTAGTGCCATTCGGGTAGTAGGGGTATTACGCCGGGTCCGGCGCGAAATTCTCGACAACTCTATAATGAGGCCGTAATGATAAAGCCTAAACGCAAAAATAACCGAGTTTATGAGTAACTGGACAGATTACCTTGCGTCCCACGGCGCCCGTTTCCACGTTGACGAAGCCACCCAGGTCGAAGACTTTGGCCGCGCGCTCAGCGCCGCCGAGCTGGCCGATGGGTTCGTGGCACCGGTCACCGACCTGGGACTGATCTCCGTTGCCGGCCTCGATGCCGCCAGCTTCCTCCACAACCAGCTGACCAACGACGTCGAACACCTGGCGCCCGGCGAAGCGCGACTGGCCGGCTACTGTACGCCCAAGGGCCGCCTGCTGGGCAGCTTCCTGATGTGGCGCGACGCCGAAGCCATCTATTTGCAGCTGCCGCGCGCGCTGCAGGCGCCGCTGCAAAAGCGCCTGTCGATGTACGTGCTGCGCGCCAAGGCCAAGCTGGCTGATGCCACGCTCGATCCCGCAAACGAGGCCCTGATCGGCATCGGCGGCGGCAAGGGCGAGGCGGCGCTGCGCGAGCAGTTCGGCACGCTGCCGGTGGCGCCCTACGCGACCGTGGCCGGCGACGCCGGCACCGTGATCCGCGTGGCCGACGCTTTTGGCGCGCCGCGCTACCTGTGGCTGGCAAGCTCCGAGCGCGCCATTGCCGCACTGCCGGCATTGAAGGAAGCGCTGGCACTGGGCGGCAACCAGGCATGGAACCTGTCGTCGATCCACGCCGGCGTGCCGCAGGTGACGGCCAAGACGCAGGAGCAGTTCGTGCCGCAGATGATCAATCTCGAGCTCCTTGGCGGCGTCAACTTCAAGAAGGGCTGTTATCCGGGCCAGGAAATCGTGGCGCGCAGCCAGTACCTGGGCAAGCTCAAGCGCCGCACCGCGCTCGCGACCATCGACAACGCCGCCGCGCAGGCCGGGCAAGAAGTGTTCTCGACGGCCGATCCCGACCAGCCCTGCGGCATGGTGGTGAACGCCGCCGTCAACGGCGCCGGCGGGGCGGACGCCCTGATCGAGATGAAGCTCGCCGCGCTGGAAGAGGACGTACACCTGGGCGCAGCCAGCGGCGACAAGGTCCGCTTCCTGCCCATGCCCTACCCGCTCGACGCGCTCGACGTGTAAGCCATGATCGACCTGTACGTGTATTACAAAGTGCGTGCGGAGAACGCCGCGCGGCTGGAACCGGTCGTTCGTGCCATGCAGGCGCGCGTGGAGGCCAACCTGGGTGTGGCCGGACGGCTGCAGCGCCGCCCTGCGGAAAGCAACGGCGTGCAGACCTGGATGGAAGTGTATTCATCCGTGACCGACGAATTCGCAAAGAGCCTGGAACAGGCCGCGCGTGACGCCGGCGTGCACCACCTGATTGAAGGCGGCGCGCGCCACGGCGAAGTTTTTACGGATTTCACAGCATGTGCCTGATTGTCTTTGCCTGGCGCGTGATCCCGGGCGTGCCCGTGATTGCGGCAGCCAACCGTGATGAGTACTACGACCGTCCGGCCACGCCGGCGGGTCCCTGGCCCGAAAATCCCAAGGTGATCGCAGGCCGCGACCTGCGCGGCGGCGGCAGCTGGATGGGCGTGACGCTCGATGGCCCGAACGGGCCGCGCTTTGCCGCGCTGACCAATATCCGCGGGCCGCAGGAAAAGCGTCCCGATGCGCCCACCCGCGGCGCGCTGGTGGCGGACTTCCTGCAGGGCGAGCAAAGCGCAGCCGAATACATCGAGCGCATCGCCCCCGGCTCTGGCGTGTACAACGGCTTCAACCTGGTGCTCGGGGACCGCGAAGGACTGTACTGGTTTTCGAACCGGGGCACGGGCGACCCGCGCAACGGCAAGCCGCTGGAGCCCGGCATCTACGGGATTTCGAACGGCCTGCTGGACGATCCCTGGCCGAAGGTGATGCGCACCAAGGCGCAGTTTGCCAGCCTGCTGTGCCAGGGCGCGCCCGAGGAAGCCTATTTCGAGATGCTGGCCGATACCACGCGCGCGCCGGACATGCGGCTGCCGGAAACCGGGGTGCCCATCGAAATGGAGCGCATGCTGTCGGCGGTGTGCATCAACTCGCCGGGGTATGGAACGCGCACCTCCACCGTGGTGCGCCTGTATGCCGACGCGCCGCCGGAGCTGAGCGAGCGCGTGGTGCAGCCGCTGTGCCCGGAGCAGGCAGTAGCTGAGTAGTTAGCCGTAAAACGTCGTCCTCGCGCAGGCGGGGACCCATGCTGAGCGTCGAGTCACGCGGTCCATGGGTCCCCGCCTGCGCGGGGACGACGTACTGAGGGATCAACGAAACTTCAGATCGCCGACACGCCGCCATCCACCGCCAGAATCTGCCCGGTGATGTGCTTGCCCGCATCCGACGCAAACAACACCACGGCGCCCTTCAGGTCCTCGTCGTCGCCCAGCCGCCCGAGCGGTGCAGCGTGGGCCAGTTCCTCGCCCATGGTCGACAGTACCCCTTTCGTCATCTTGGACGGAAAGAAGCCCGGCGCGATCGAGTTCACCGTGATGCCATACCGGCCCCACTCCGCCGCCAGCGCGCGCGTGAAATTAACCACGGCGCCCTTGGACGTGTTGTAAGCCAGCGTCTGCATCGTCCCCGGCGCATTGCCCGCCAGGCCCGCGATCGACGAGATGTTCACGATGCGCCCATAGCGCCGCGGGATCATCGACAGCTTGCCCACCGCCTGGGTCAGCAGGAACATGCTGCGCACGTTCAGGTTCATCACCTTGTCCCACGCGTCCAGCGGGTAGTCCTCGGCCGGCGATCCCCAGCTGGCGCCGGCGTTGTTGACGAGGATGTCGACCTGCCCGAGCTGCGCCACCGCTTGTTCGGCAAAGGGCCGCACCTGCGCCTCCTGCCCCAGGTCCACCGCAATCGCTTGCGCCTCGATGCCGCGCTGCGCCAGGTGGGCCACGGCCTCGTCCAGTTCGTCCTGCTTGCGCGCCGAGATCACGAGGCGCGCGCCCTGCTCGCCCAGCGCCTGCGCCATCTGCAGGCCCAGCCCGCGCGAGCCGCCGGTCACGATGGCGGTTTTGCCCTGCAACGAAAACAGCTCCCGGGTGGTACGCATGCGGCCTCCGCGCGAAAAATCAGGCTTCGTAATCCATGCACTGGCGCGCTTCGCGCACCGCGCCGATGAACGGCACCACCGCCTGGTGGGTCGGGTGCGCGGCGTAGGCGGCCAGCGCTTCCTTGCTGTCGAATTCCGAATACAGCACCACGTCGTAGGTGGCCTCCAACCCCGGCTGCGCCAGCGCAACCTCGAACTTGCGCATGCCCGGCACGATGTGCGCGCAGGCGTCGAGACGGCGTTTCATCTCCTGGGCATTGGTGGCGCGGTCGGCGCCTTCGGCCTGGTCTTTCAGTTTCCACATGACGATGTGCTTGATCATATTTTTTCCGTATTACAGGGGCTCGAACTGAGCTGTTTGCATATGTAAGGTGGCGGGAAACCCGTCCGCCCAACGAAGATTTGCAGAATAGCATGCGACAACACGACGGGGAGCAAGGTCAAAGCCGAAAAAGGTGCTTTGAGTAAGCTCAATGTCAGCCCAACGTAAGATTCGCGTAAGCTTCAAGCAAGACTCGTGTAAGTTTTACATTCCACACTGCGAGATAGCTGACGAAGGATCGGCTATATCCAAACCGGATAATTACTACACGGAGACAACACAATGGCTATCACACCTGGCATGACCGCCGGTGGAAAGGCAATGCCTACCACTGCGGGGCTCACCAAGGAAGAGCGGAAAGTCATCTTCGCATCGTCCCTCGGTACCGTTTTCGAATGGTACGACTTTTACCTGTACGGCTCGCTTGCACCGATCATCGCCAAGCAGTTCTTCATTGGCGACCCCACCGTCACCTTCATCTTTGCGCTCCTGGCATTTGCGGCCGGCTTCATCGTGCGTCCGTTCGGCGCGCTGGTGTTCGGCCGCCTGGGCGACCTGATCGGACGTAAGTACACCTTCCTGATCACCATCCTGATCATGGGCGGTTCGACCTTCATCGTGGGCCTGTTGCCAAGCCACGCCTCCATTGGCGTTGCTGCGCCGATCATCCTCGTCAGCCTGCGCATCCTGCAAGGCCTGGCGCTCGGTGGCGAGTACGGCGGTGCCGCAACTTACGTGGCCGAGCACGCGCCGGAAGGCCGTCGCGGCTTCTTCACCTCGTGGATCCAGACCACCGCGACGCTGGGCCTGTTCCTGTCGCTGCTGGTGATCCTGGGCACCCGTACCGCCATGGGCGAGAAGGACTTCGCCGAATGGGGCTGGCGTGTGCCGTTCCTGGTGTCCGTGCTGCTGCTGGCCGTCTCGGTGTGGATCCGCCTGTCGATGAACGAGTCGCCGGCCTTCGCCAAGATGAAGTCCGAAGGCAAGACCTCGAAGGCGCCGCTGACCGAGTCCTTCCTGCACTGGAAGAACGCAAAGATCGTCATCCTGGCCCTGGTCGGCCTGACGATGGGCCAGGCCGTGGTGTGGTACACCGGCCAGTTCTACGCCCTGTTCTTCCTGACGCAGACGCTGAAGATCGACGGCCCGACCGCGAACATCCTGATCGCGATCTCGCTGGCTCTGGCCACCCCGTTCTTCATCTTCTTCGGCTCGCTGTCGGACCGCATTGGCCGCAAGTGGATCATCCTCGGCGGTTGCCTGATCGCCGCGCTGACCTACTTCCCGATCTTCAAGGCCATCACCCACTACGGCAACCCGGCGCTGGAAACGGCGCTGAAGAACTCGCCGGTGGTGGTCGAAGCAGATCCGGCATCGTGCCACTTCCAGTTCAACCTGACCGGCACCTCCAAGTTCCCGTCCTCGTGCGACATCGCCACCGGCATGCTGACCGCGTCCTCGGTGAGCTATACGCGCGTCGATGCCGCCCCGGGCTCGCTGGCCACCATCAAGGTGGGCGACAAGGTCCTGCCGTCGTTTAACGCGGCCATGACCCCGGACGGCCTGAACTTCGACCAGGCGTCGAAGGACAAGGAAGCCGCGCTCAAGAAAGATGTGGGCGGCGCGATCAAGGCCGCAGGCTACCCGGCCAAGGCCGATCCGGAGCAGATCAACAAGCCGATGGTGGTGCTGTTCCTGTTTATCCTGGTGCTGTACGTGACCATGGTGTACGGCCCGGTGGCCGCGATGCTGGTCGAGATGTTCCCGACCCGGATCCGCTACTCGTCGATGTCCCTGCCCTACCACATCGGTAACGGCTGGTTTGGCGGCCTGCTGCCGACCACGGTGTTCGCGCTGGTGGCGTTCAAGGGCGACATCTACTACGGCCTGTGGTATCCGATCGTCATCGCTGCCATCACCTTCGTGATCGGCGCGCTGTTCGTGCGTGAAACCAAGGACAACGACATCTACGCTGCGGACTGAGATCCTTCCGCTGCAATGCCAAAGCCCCGGCACGCCGGGGCTTTTTTTTGTTCACACAGACCGATGGCTCAGTGGCAAAACAGGCTCTTGCTCAGGAAGAATTAAGCTGGTTCGGAAGGGAAAGCCGGTTACGTCGCCACAAACCCAAAGCGGATTTGCTGGCATGACGCGCCATTGAACCTGACACTTCACAAGCCCCTGCTCGATCCGCTTCACACAATGGACAAGCGGACCCAGGCGTAGTCCCGCCCGAGGCTCGCAAGTTCAAGCAAACAAATCAGCGAGGGCAAAATGAAACCGACTCAACGGTCTGGAAACGGGGCACGGCAAGGCCTGCTTGCAATAGGGCTTTCGACCTTGCTCTACACGATCACGGCGGCACAGGCGCGCGCGGAGCAACCGCCGCCACCCTGCCATCCCAACCCCAATGCGGCCGCCGACGTGGCAACCGTACACAACCGAGGCGATGTCAGGTTCCTGCCCGACCCGCTGCAAGATCGCCTGGAACGCATGGCGAGCCGCCCGCATACCTACCTTCCGCTCCAGGTCTACGCAGAAGCCGACAAGCCGAGCATGCTGTTCCAGTATTACCTGCTCGACACCACCGGCTTCGAACCCAATCCCTTTACGGCGCGGTTCCCAGGAATTAATGACAAGGCGATGCTGACGGCGACGGGCGGCAACTGCGGGCTTCCCACGATCGGCGCGGTACGGCTCGCGCTCGAGCCCAAGCCGGGCTTGCCTACGGATCCGAGCGATATCCGGGCCTTCATCGATGTGTTCTCCGACTTTTCGAACCTCTTCGTCATCAACAATGAAAGCGGATGGTACGAAGGGTGGATGATCCACGATGTGATCGTGCCGCCGGTCGCCGCGCCGCGACAGGACGGCCACGCACAATTCGGCACAATTACCGCAGCCGACGCCAAGGTGCTGTACCAGATGGGTTCGCATCACAACACGTCAGGCCACATCTTCACCCTGGACGGCAAGGAGCCGCATTTCCCAAGCCCGCACGATCGCTGGCCGCACAAGCAGACCAACGTTTTGCCAATCTCGCTCTCGATGGGAGCAATGAATTGCCTGCAGCAGGCCGATTGTCACGGCTACTGGGAGTTCAATTACCAGACGAACTGGATTTTTCCGCTGTACGAATTGCCCTTTACCGGCGGTATTCCAGGCACCTTCGAAGCTGGCAAGATCGGGGAACTGTCATCGTTGATTCCAGGCTCCGGACCGTCCGGCATCAAGAACAGTCCGATCGATTATGGCGACAATCCGAACACGGCGGCGCCGCTTGGGGGCGCCGGGCCGCGCGATCCGGACCGCTTTGACGCCGATGTGGAGCGCCAGCGCGAGTACCGCCAGCGCTTTATCCCCAGTGGCCTGGCAAACGAGATCTATCTCGACACCTGGCTGCGGCTGGCGTCGTTCGAGCCCGGCGTACCTTTCCCGAAGCGCCTGTTCGATGCGTACGCAGCCGAGGTCAAGCGTGTGGACAAGAACGGTGACGGCGTGATCTCCGCGGCAGAAGGCGATCCGGACGCCGCCAGCGACGGCTTCAAGGACAACAGCAGGTTGTTCTTGCCAGCGACCTCCTACCGCCGTTTTGCCGTGACCCGTGAGATCAACGATGGCTATTTGGCCCCGCGCTTCGCTCCCAGCCAGCGCGCCTGGGTCCTCTCCGGAAGGGCGATCACCGTTAGTCCTGCGGTCCCGGCGTCACAAGGCCGCGATGGTGACGACCGGTGAGTGCTCAGCCTGGCAAGCACGGCCGGTCGGCGACTGGCCGTGCAATTTGCTGTGCGTCGCGCGGGCCGTCGGCATTGCCCGCGCCCAGTCGTCATGTTTCAGCCGCGTTGCTTGCATGGACATGCGCTTCCTGCCAGCGCCACGCGCGCATGCGATAGGCGGCCCACGCACTCAGGCCGGCGCCGGCCAGCAGGATCAGCCGCGTATCGAACAGCGTCAGCACGGCGCCACCAAGGGCCATGACGATATTGGCAAAGCAGAATGTGGTGGACAGCAGCCCCATCACCGCGCCCTGGCCGTGGCCACCGAAGCGATCCGCCGCCCAGCCCTGGATGGTGGCGTTGTAGAACGCATGCGGCAGGCCAAAGAGGACGATGCCGGCCATGCCGACCCACAGGTTGCCCAGCGCAACGCTGGCGATGAGGATGGCCACCAGGATCGCGTGAAAGCTGGCACGGCGCAGCGGATCGAGCTTGCTCGGCCCGCCCGCAAAGGCTGCCGACAGCGTCATCACGCCGCACAGCCCGACGTTGACGAGCGAGATGCCGCGCGTGTCGAAATGGCCCACTTCCACCAGCCACAGCGGATAGAACTCGTAAAAGCCGGTCACGCCGCAGGTGTAAGCGAGCTGCATGATGAACAGCAGGCGCAGCTGGTCGTGGCGCAGCAGGTTGAACGCATGGCGTTCGCGCGCCACCGACCACCACGAAACGGCCGCGCCGTGCGGCTTTTCCTTGTTCAGCGCCACGGCGCAAAAGGTCGCGCCCAGCAGCAGCGCGCCTGCGGCAACGTAGAACGGCACCGACAGGCCAAAGCCGATGGTCACGCCGGCCAGCAGCGGTCCCACCAGCCAGCCCAGGTGCAGCGCGCCGTTAAACCGCGACATCGCCCGGTTGCGCAGGTCGCCCTCGAGCCGCTCGGCCAGCAGCGCGCGCACCACCGGGGCCTGCCCTTCGAGCAAGCCGGTGCCGAAGCGCGCGGCGAGAAACAGCGGGTACGACTGCATCGCCAGCGCGCCTGCCGTCAGCACATGGCCGACCGCGGCGCCGGCGGCGGTGACCAGCACCACCTTGCGGCGACCAAACCGGTCCGACAGCGGCCCGAGTACGGCGTTGCCGATCAGAAGCCCGAGCGGGTTGATCAGCAAGGCGATGCTGAACAGCAGCTTCGGCGGCAGGCCGAGGAAGTGGTTCAGGTTATCGGCCGCGCCGGCCGCGAACAGCGGCGGCAGGATCGGGTACGGCAGCGAGGCGCCGGTCGTGGCCAGCAGTCCCAGCAGGCAGGCTGTTGCAATCAGCAGGTGATTTTTCACGCGTACAACCAGTTATATAAAGATAACGAACTGTAGCGTGGAAGGCCACCAAAGTAAATGCAGGACGGGTACGCGTAGGGTGGGCAGCTCGGCTGCCCACGCGTTCAAATGGACGGTGCGAGCCAGCGTGTCTGCGGGCGGCGTTTGAACGCGTGGGCGGGAGACCCGCCCACCCTACAATGATCGCGCGAGAACGATCAGCCGTTGAAGCGCTTGCCCTCGACCGCCAGGCGTACCAGCAGCGGCGCCGGGGCCCACGCCTCGCCATGGCGCCCGCGCCCGTACTTCTCGATCGCTTGCAGCACGTTGGGCAGGCCCACGCAGTCGGCGTAGAACATCGGGCCACCGCGCCAGGTCGGGAAGCCGTAGCCGGTCAGGTACACCATGTCGATGTCCGACGCGCGCAGCGCAATGCCCTCTTCCAGGATCTTCGCGCCTTCGTTCACCAGTGCGTACACCAGTCGCTCGATGATCTCCTCGTCGCTGATCTTGCGGCGCTCGATGCCCTGCTCGCGCGCATACTCGACGATCATGTCGTTGACCAGCTGCGACGGGTAGGCGTGGCGGTCGCCCGGCTTGTAGTCGTACCAGCCGGCGCCGGTCTTCTGGCCGAAGCGGCCCTTTTCGCACAGCAGGTCGGCCGTCTTCGAGTACACCAGCTCGGGCGACTCGACGGCGCGGCGCTTGCGGATGTACCAGCCTACGTCGTTGCCCGCCAGGTCGCTCATGCGGAACGGGCCCATCGCAAAGCCGAACTTCTCGATGGCCTTGTCCACCTGCTCGGGCGTGCACCCTTCGTCGAGCAAAAAGCCGGCCTGCCGCAGGTATTGTTCCAGCATGCGGTTGCCGATGAAGCCGTCGCACACGCCGGCAACCACGCCGGTCTTCTTGAGCTTTTTGGACAGCGCCATCGCGGTCGCGAGCACGTCCTTGCCGGTCTTTGCGCCGCGCACGATCTCGAGCAGCTTCATCACGTTGGCCGGGCTGAAGAAGTGCAGGCCGATCACATCCTGCGGACGGCCGGTCACGTCCGCGATCTTGTTCACGTCCAGCGTCGAGGTGTTGGTGGCGAGGATCGCGCCGGGCTTCATCACCTTGTCGAGCTGGCGGAACACCTCGGTCTTGACCGCCATATCCTCGAACACGGCCTCGATCACGATGTCGGCCTGGGCGATGTCCTCGTACGCCAGCGTGCCGGTCACCAGCTGCATGCGCTGCTCCAGCTTGTCCTGCGTGAGCTTTCCGCGCTTGACCGAGGTTTCGTAGTTCTTGCGGACCGTGGCCAGGCCCTTATCCAGCGCCTCCTGCTTCATCTCGAGGATGGTCACCGGGATGCCGGCGTTGGCAAAGTTCATCGCAATGCCGCCGCCCATGGTGCCCGCGCCGATGACGGCGGCCGAGGCAATCTTGCGAGTCGGCGTGTCGGCTGGCACGTCCGGGATCTTGCTGGCCGCGCGCTCGGCGAAGAAAGCGTGGCGCAGCGACTTCGATTCGTTGGTTTCCTTCAGCTTGAGGAACAGTTCGCGCTCGACCTTCAGGCCATCCTCGAACGGCAGGGTCAGGGCCGCGATCAGGGCCTCGACGCAGGCCACCGGCGCCGGGAACGGGCCGGCCGCCTTCTTGATGCCTTCGCGCGCCTGGGTGATGAACAATTCGGGCTCGGCATGCTCAACCTTGCGGTCGCGCACCTTCGGCAGCGGGCGCTGGTCCGCCACCTTGTTGGCGAACGCGATCGCGGACTCCAGCAAGTCAGCCCCCGGCCGGTACACTTCGTCGAACAGCGCGGTGCCGGCGAGGAGCTCGGCCGGGACCGGGGTGCCGGTGGTGATCATCTGCATCGCCTGGTCCAGGCCAACCAGGCGCGGCAGGCGTTGCGTGCCGCCGGCGCCAGGCAGGATGCCGAGCTTGACCTCCGGCAGCGCAATCTGCGCTTCCGGCGTGGCCACGCGGTAGCTGCAGCCGAGGGCCAGTTCCAGCCCGCCGCCCATGGCGACCGAGTGAATGGCGGCCACGACCGGCTTTTCGCTGCTTTCCACCGTGCTGATCAGCGTGTGCAGGGTTGGCTCGGTGAGCGCCTTGGGGGAGTTGAATTCGCGAATGTCCGCGCCGCCCGAGAAGGCCTTGCCGGCGCCCGTCAGCACGATGGCCTTGACGGCGGGGTCCGTGCCGGCCTTGCGGACCGCTTCGACGGCGGCGCTGCGGGTCTCGAGCCCCAGTCCGTTCACCGGCGGGTTGTTCAGCGTGATGACGGCGACGTTGCCGCGCACTTCGTAGTCGGCGCTCATGTCTCTTCCTCTTCTGGTTGGATGTGCAATCGCTGAACTATAACCGATAAAAGTACGGTCGTATTATTTTTGATGCAAAGCGTGCACCGTCGTCCCGGCGAAGGCCGGGACCCATGCTGAACCAGCGAGTACGCGGCCATCATTCAATGCCCGGGTAAATCAAGCTCAGCATGGGTTCCGGCTTGCGCCGGAACGACGGTGGCGGGGGGACGGTCGGTCAGTCAGACAGTGGGCAGCCTGTGCTCGCGATAGGCCTCGCGCAGCCGGTTCTTCTGGATCTTGCCGGTTGCGCCCATCGGCAGGCTGTCCACGAACACCACGTCATCCGGCATCCAGAACTTGGCGACTTTCCCGGCAAAGAATGCCAGCAGCTCTTCGCGGGTCAGCTGCGCCTCGGGCCTGCGTACCACGACCAGCAGCGGCCGCTCGTCCCATTTCGGATGCACCACGCCAATGCACGCGGCCTGCAGCACGGCGGGGTGCGACATCGCAATGTTCTCCAGGTCGATGCTGCCGATCCATTCGCCGCCCGACTTGATCACGTCCTTGCTGCGGTCGGTGATCTGCATGTAGCCGTCAGGGTCGATGGTGGCCACGTCGCCGGTCGGGAACCAGCCGTCCTCGAGCACGTCGCCGCCCTCGTCGCGGAAATAGCGCTTGATGATCCAGGGCCCCTTCACCAGCAAATGCCCGGAGGTCTCGCCATCCCACGGCAACTCCACACCCGCGTCGTCCACGATCTTCATGTCCACGCCGTAGATGGCGTGGCCCTGCTTGCGCAGCACGGCGCGCTGGGCTTCGGTCGGCAGTTCGTGGTGCTTGGCCAGCAGGTTGGCGGTCGTGCCCAGCGGCGACATTTCGGTCATGCCCCAGGCATGCACCACCTCCACGTTGAAGCGGTCGATGAGGGTGTCCATCATCGCCGGCGGGCATGCCGCGCCGCCGATCACGGTGCGGCGGAAGGTGGAGAACTGCAAATCGTTCTGCAGCGCGTAGTTGACCAGGCCCAGCCACACGGTGGGCACGCCGGCAGAGAAAGTGACGCGCTCGGCCTCGAACAGCTCGTAGAGCGACTTGCCGTCGAGCGCCGGCCCCGGGTACACCATGCGCGCGCCGGACAGCAGCACCGAATACGGGAGTCCCCATGCGTTCACGTGGAACATCGGCACCACCGGCAGCACCGAATCGCGCGCCGAGATGTTCAGCGCATTCGGCATGGCCGAGGCATACGCGTGCAGCACCGTCGAGCGGTGCGAATACAGCGCGCCTTTCGGGTTGCCGGTGGTGCCGGACGTGTAGCACAGCGCCGCCGCCGAGTTTTCGTCGAACTGCGGCCAGACGTAGCCGTCTTCGGTGCCGTCAATCAGTTCCTCGTAGCACAGCAGGTTGGCGATGCTGGTCTTGTCCGGCATGTGCGCGCGGTCGCTCATCAGCACGAAATGGCGGATCGTGGGGCAGCGCGCGGCGACGATCTCGGCCAGCGGCAGGAAGCTCAGGTCGAAGAACAGCACCTTGTTTTCGGCGTGGCCGATGATGTAGGCCAGCTGGTCCGGGTGCAGGCGTGGGTTGATCGTGTGCAGCACCGCGCCCGAGCCGGACACGGCGTAGTAGAGCTCCATGTGGCGGTAGCCGTTCCAGGCCACCGTGCCCACCCGGTCGCCCATCTCGACGCCCAGCGTTTCGAGCGCGCGCGCCATCTGCCGCGCGCGGCGGGCGCAGTCGCGGTAGGTGTAGCGATGCATGTCGCCTTCGACGCGACGCGAGACGATTTCACTGCCGCCGTAATGCCGGGCGGCGAATTCGATGATGCTGGAGATGAGCAGGGGCTGGTCCATCATTTGCCCGATCAGCGGGCTCATCGGAAATGCGGTCATGGGCGCTCCTGTGAACATATTGATAACCTGAGCCGAGTGTCATGCCGAGCGGCACAGTCGTCAACCGCTTTCGATGCTGCGCCGCAGCAGGCGGCTGTTTCAGGGTGTAACGCACGTTTGAAACAAGGTCACCGCCCAATAGAATCGGCCCCGTACGGTAAAATCCTGACATCAAACGTTTGCAATCACCTGTACTGGAATCGCTATTACCGCCGACGACCTTCCGCTCGACAATTCGTTCGCCCAATTGCCGCCCGCGTTCTACACGCGCCTGATGCCCACTCCCCTGCCCGACCCGCACTTCGTGGCAGCCAGCGGTCCGGCGGCAGCGCTGGTGGGACTGGATGCGCAGCAGCTCGCGAACGAAGACTTTGTTGCCGTTTTCAGCGGCAACCGGGTGCCTGCGCGCGCCCAGCCGTTGTCGGCCGTGTATTCGGGCCACCAGTTCGGTGTGTGGGCCGGGCAGCTTGGCGACGGCCGCGCGATCCTGCTGGGCGACATTGCCACGCCGGGCGGCCCGATGGAATTGCAGCTCAAGGGTTCCGGCCTCACCCCGTATTCGCGCATGGGCGATGGGCGCGCCGTGCTGCGCTCGTCGATCCGCGAATTCCTGTGCTCCGAAGCCATGGCCGCGCTCGGCATTCCAACCACGCGCGCGCTCATGGTCACCGGGTCGCCCCAGCCAGTGATGCGCGAATCGGTCGAGACCGCGGCGGTGGTGACGCGCATGGCGCCCTCCTTCGTGCGCTTCGGTTCCTTCGAGCACTGGTACTACCGCGACAAGCACGACGAGTTGCGCACGCTGGCGGACTACGTGATCAAGGCGTTCTACCCGGAACTGGCGGGCGAACCGAATCCGTACAAGGCGCTGCTCAAGGAGGTCACGCTGCGCACCGCACGCCTGATCGCACAGTGGCAGGCAGTCGGCTTCATGCATGGCGTGATGAACAGCGACAACATGTCGATCCTCGGCCTGACGCTGGACTACGGCCCGTTCGGCTTCATGGAAGCGTTCGACCCGAACCACATCTGCAACCACACCGACCAGCACGGCCGCTATTCGTACGCCAACCAGCCGCCCATCGGCCACTGGAACTGCTACGCGCTGGCCAACGCCCTGCTGCCGCTGGTGGGCACGGTCGAGGACACGCAGGAGGCGCTGGACGTGTACCAGCCGGAATTCGCACGCAAGATCGACGAACTGCTGCATGCCAAGCTGGGGCTGGCGAGCAACCGGGAAGGCGATCGCGAATTCCTCGACGATACGTTCAAGCTCATGCAGGACAACCACGTCGATTTCACGCTGTTTTTCCGGCGTCTGGGCAAGCTCCAACTGCAGGCACCGGAAACCGACGCGCCGCTGCGCGACCTGTTCATCGACCGCGCCGCCTTCGATGCATGGGCCGACAAGTACCGTGAGCGGCTGCGCACGGAAAACAGCGACGACGCGGCGCGCCGCGAGGCGATGATGCGCACCAATCCCAAGTACGTGCTGCGCAACTACCTGGCGCAGGTGGCGATCGAGCGCGCGCAGAACGGGGATTTTTCCGAGGTCGAAAAGCTGCTGTCGGTACTGCAGCAGCCTTTTGACGAACAACCCGACAACGAGTCTTACGCGGCGCTGCCGCCCGACTGGGCCAGCCACCTCGAAGTGAGCTGCTCCTCCTGACACCCTGGAACCACCATGACCGACAAAGTAACCAAGACCGACGCCGAATGGCGCGCCCAGCTCGACCCGATGCAATACCAGGTGACGCGCCATGCCGCCACCGAACGCGCTTTCACCGGCAAATACTGGGACCACCATGAACACGGCATCTATTACTGCGTGTGCTGCAATACCCCATTATTCGAATCGGACGCCAAGTTCGAGTCGGGCTGCGGCTGGCCAAGCTATTTCCGCGCCATCGATCCGGCCAACGTGATCGAAAAGGTCGACCGCAGCCATGGTATGCTGCGCACCGAAATCATTTGCGCGGTGTGCGATGCCCACCTGGGCCACGTCTTCGAGGACGGCCCGCCGCCGACCGGCCTGCGCTACTGCATCAATTCGGCCGCACTGCGCTTCGAACCTGCTTGAGAATGACGCCGCACCAGTTATGAAATTCCTGTTCGATCTTTTCCCCGTCATCCTGTTCTTCCTCGTCTTCAAACTGGGCGAGGGACACCAGGAGGCGGCGCACGCGCTGGTGGCGCAATACCTCGGCGGCCTGATCAGCGGCGGCCACGTGACGCCGGCGCAATCGCCGATCCTGCTGGCCACTGCCGTCGGCATCCTCGCCACCGTCCTGCAGATAGCCTACCTGCTCGTGCGCGGCCGCAAGGTCGATGGCATGCTGTGGCTCTCGCTCGGCGTCATTGCCGTCATGGGCGGGGCGACCATCTACTTCCATGACGAGACCTTCATCAAGTGGAAGCCCACCATCCTGTACTGGGCCTTCGCGCTGGCGCTGTCGGTGGCGCAGTTCGGCTTTCGCAATAACCTCATGCGCAAGGTCATGGAGGCCAACATCCAGCTGCCGGACGCGGTGTGGGACCGCGTCGGCTACGCGTGGATGGCCTTCCTGGCCGCGATGGGTTTGCTGAACCTGTTCGTCGCCTTTGTCCTGTTCAAGGCCGACACCAGCGCGTGGGTGAGCTTCAAGCTGTTCGGGTTCACCGCGATCTTCTTCGTTTTCATCTTCGTGCAGATGCTGTTCCTGTCGAAGCACATCAAGGAGGATGCATGAACCTCGACACCCGCATCGACCGCATGCGCGCACGCCTGCAGGCGGCGCTGTCGCCCGCGGTTTTGGAACTGGGCGACGACTCGGCCAAGCACGCCGGCCACCCCGGCGCTGCCTCTGGCGGCGGCCATTACACCGTCAAGATCGTGTCGAGCCGCTTCGAGGGGCTCAAACTCGTCATGCGCCACCGACTGGTGTATGATTCCGTGCACGATATGATGCCTACCGAGATTCACGCACTGGCGATTACCGCGCTGGCTCCGTCAGAGCTGGCGTAAGGGCGAATTCAGTCAGGTTTAAGAAATCTCGTCCAGAATTGAAACACGAAGTTAAAAACGTAATCTAACCCCGTCCAAGCTAACCTCCCCTCAACAGGAATCAATAATGACTTTTAAGCCAGCTCGCTTGCTGTTAGCCCTGATCGCCGTTGCCGCAGCTCCCGCCTTCGCTCAGAACCTCGCCGTCGTGAACGGCAAGGCGATTCCGTCGTCGCGCGTGGATGCCATCGTCAAGCAGGTCGTGGCCCAGGGCCAGGCGCAAGACACCCCGCAACTGCGCGACCAGATCAAGAAAGAAGTCATCGCGCGCGAAGTGCTGATGCAGGAAGCGATGAAGGAAGGCTACGACAAGAAGCCGGAAGTGAAGGCAGCGCTGGACAACGCCCGCCAGACCATCGTCATCAACGCGCTGGCACGCGAGTACATCACCAAGCACCCGGTCACCGACGCCGAAGTGCAGGCCGAGTACGACAAGTTCAAGGCGCAAACCGGCGACAAGGAATACCATGTGCGCCACATCCTGGTGGACAGCGAGCAGGCAGCCAAGGACATCATCGCCAAGCTCAAGGGCGGCGCCAAGTTCGAGGATCTGGCCAAGCAGTCCAAGGACCAGGGCACGGCCAACAACGGCGGCGACCTGGATTGGGCCGTCCCGGCAGCCTTCCCGCCTGAGTTCGCCAACGGCTTCAAGAACCTGCAAAAAGGCCAGGTCACTGAAACCCCGGTCAAGACCGCCAACGGTTTCCACGTGATCAAGCTGGACGACGTACGCGCCGCCAAGCTGCCGTCGCTGCAGGAAGTGAAGCCGCAAATCCAGGAAGAGCTGGCCCAGCGCAAGCTGGCCGCCTACCAGGATGAAATGGTCAAAAAAGCAAAGGTGCAGTAAGATGTAGCGTTGCCGGCGGCGGGTGCCGCCGGTGTTCGTCGCGAGCAGCGACACGTCTCGTGTTTTTATAGGATCCGAAGAATGATTTTGAAGCCAGCCCGCCTGTTGTTAGCCATGACCGCGATGGTTGCCGCGCCCGTGTTCGCGCAGAACGTTGCGACCGTCAACGGCAAGCCCATTCCCGCGGCCAGGGTCGACCAGCTGGTCAAGCAGGTGGTCGCCCAGGGCAAGGCCACCGATTCGCCGCAACTGCGCGAGATGATCAAGAAGGACCTGATCGGCCGCGAAGTGCTGATCCAGGAAGCCGACAAGCAAGGCGTCGGCAACCGCGCCGACGTGAAGGCTGCGATCGACAACGCCCGCCAGAGCATCATCATCAACGCGATGCTGGCTGACTACGTCAAGAAGAACCCGGTCAAGGACGCCGACATCAAGGCCGAGTACGACCGCTACAAGTCGCAAGTGGGCGACAAGGAATACCATGCCCGCCACATCCTGGTGGACAGCGAGCAGCAGGCCAAGGACATCATCGCCAAGCTGAAAGGCGGCGCCAAGTGGGACGACCTGGCCAAGCAATCGAAGGATTCGAGCGCCAACAACGGTGGCGACCTGGACTGGGCGAGCCCGGCTTCGTACGTGCCTGAGTTCTCCAAGGCCATGGTAGCGCTGCAAAAAGGCGCCATCACCGAAACCCCGGTCAAGAGTCAGTTTGGCTGGCACGTGATCAAGCTGGAAGACGTGCGCGCCGCCAAGATCCCGCCGATGGAAGAAGTCAAAGGCCAGATCGCCGAGGCCCTGCAGCAGCGCCAGCTGGCCCAGTTCCGCGAAACCCTGATGAAGAAGGCCAAGATCCAGTAATCCTGGTTTCCCTTCCCTGAAAAGGCGCCTCCCTGGAGGCGCCTTTTTATTGGTCACTACTGCCGGGAGCGCGCGCACCGGTTGATTCGGCGGGCTCATGGCGGGATGAGCAGAGGTTATGCGTTTCACACTGCCCGCACGATCTGGGTCCTAATTGGCGTCTATTTGTATGCATCTTGACCTAGAACATCCCCCACCCGTGGTGTAATTACAATTTTCGGACGGATTTCCCGTTGCGGCTTCTTTACTATTGCTTTACGGCAATAACCAAAAGGAGCTGACCACATGAAATTCAAACTCAAATCCCTCGCGGCCGCGACGCTGTTGTCGATCGCCGCCACCGCGCCCTGGGCCGCCCAGGCCCAGACCGGCAAATGGGTGACCGGCTACTACGGTGGCTGGTTCGCCGGCAGCACGATGTACCAGAAGCCGGAACACGTCGACATGACCGCCATGACGCACTTCGTTTTCGGGCGCATCGGTCCGGGCGGCGGCGGCCAGGGCAACCCGGGCGACGTCATCCTGGGCGGTGGCGACTCGCAAACCGACATCGACCACGGCCCGGGCGTTCCCTGGGAGAAGACGGTCGAGGACTACCTGGTCATGCGTGCCCACCAGGTCGGCACCAAGGCGCTGATCATGCTGGGCGGCGAAAACGAGAACGCAGCCTTCCATGCTTCGTGCCTGCCGGGCGTACGCGCCACTTTCGTCAAGAACCTGGTTGACTACATGGTCAAGCATGACTACGACGGCATCGACGTGGACTGGGAAGGCATCGACTCGAAGGACACCGAGAACCAGGCCCTGCTCGAAGCGTTGATCAAGGACCTGCGCCTTGAGGCCAACGCGCGCCCGCGCTACCAGGACAAGCCGGTGATCATCACCTTCCCGGGCGGCGTGCTGAACCCGAACTACGAAAAGGTCTCGGACCACGTCAAGCGCCTGGCTGCCCTGGTGGACCAGTACAACATCATGAACTACACCGGCACGTGGTTCAACTACGGCTGGGAGAGCAGCACCTTCGCGCCGCTCACCACCGCTACCAGCAAGGCGCGCCCCACCTCGGTGGCCAGCACGATCCAGATGCTGGAAGACGCCGGCGTGCCACGCTCGAAGGTGGGCATGGGCATCGGCTTCTACGGCCTGAACTACAAACCGCCGTTCGTCAAGCCGGGCCAGCCGACCGACGGCTACCCGATGAGCGACTTCTCGTTCACCGACACCGTGTGGAGCTGGACCCTGCTTAACAAGCTGGGCTACCTGGACAACGGCACCTACGTGTGGGAGAACGAGACCCAGACCAGCTACCGCACCTATCCGGGCGGCTACACGCCGGCTGCGCGTACCGACACCACCAGCGGCTACATCTCGTACGAGGAGCCGGCCACCATCGCCGCCAAGGGCGCGTGGGCGCTATCGAATCGTCCGGGCGAAGGCGCTGCCGGCACCATCATCTGGCTGGTCAACTACGGCACCACCGATGGCGTGAACAACCCGCTGCTGACGGCAACCAAGAAAGCGTTCCTGGACCCGAACGCGACCGAGCCGGGCCCGAACCCGAACCCGCTCGACCCGCCGCCGCCGCCGGTGATCACCGCGCAGAAGACCATCACCTCGGATTGGGGCACCGGCTATTGCGCCGACATGGTGCTGACCAACACCGGCCCGAGCGCCGGCCCGTGGACCTACACCGAGACCCTGGCCGACACCGTGACCTCGCTGTGGAACGGCACCTGGTCGCAGTCGAACGGCCAGCTGTCGGTCAGCGGCCCGAGCTACAGCCAGAACCTGCACATTGGCCAGTCGACCAAGGTGGGCTTCTGCGCGACCCGTCCGGCCAAGCCGGTGGAAACGCCGCCGCCCCCGCCGCCGGGTGCGCTGACCTCGACGGTGAAGATCACGGCTGACTGGACCAGCGGCTACTGCGCCAACATCGCCGTCACCAACACCACCAGCAGCAAGGTGTACAGCTGGGCGGTGGATGTGCCGAACATCCAGGGCACGATCACCAGCCTGTGGAGCGGCAAGTACACGATGAACGGCACCACCATGCACCTGTCCGGCCCGGACTGGAACAAGGACCTGGCCGCCGGCGCGACCAACAGCGACGTGGGCTACTGCGCTACCCGCTAAGCAAAGTCCGGCGCGTGATGCTCACGCGCAGAACCGCAAAGGCGCCTCGGTTGAGGCGCCTTTTTTTTCACCCGTCAGTCAGGGCAATGCGGCGGCCCACCCGGGTAGTTGCCGTTGTTATAGACGTCCAGCGTGGCGGCCCAGGTCTTCTGCAGCTCGCACGTACCGGGCGAGCAAGTTTGCAGCGTGGTTCCGCTGGCGAACCAGTCGCGCGCTGCTGCCATCACGTCCTGCACGCCCTGCGGAGCCGAGGCGCCGGCGTTACGGTTGAGCACCGCTGTGATGAACTGGTCGGCCAGGATGATGTAGGCGTTGCCGCGCGGCGGCGTGTCCAGGATCTGCTGCCAGGTCATGCCGCTGGAGTAGAAGTTCATCTCGCGATACCACCCGTTCGGCCAGACGACGCCGGGCTTGTTGCCCCAGTAGCCCTGGGTGCGCGTGCAGCCTTTGGGACCGCAGCCACAGACCGGGGCAACCACGTCATTTTCTGCCGTGAACAGCGCGCCCAGTTTCGGATCGGTGGACTGTTCGTAGAACTGGACGCGGACCGCATTACGCAGGGAGCCCAGCGTCAGCGGCGCCGCATTGATGCTGAAGGGAATCACCCGCACATCGCCCGAGCTCATCGCGCCATCGGTTCCGCTCAGCGTATTGACCTTGTAGACGTCCTGATAGCCGGTGCGGTCGCTTCCGTTTTGCACCGCATAGTCCACGCTGTAGCTTGTCTGCGTGGTGCTCGGCGGCCGGACTGACACCACACCGCTGTAGCGCCAGTTGCCGGTGGCGCTGTCTTCGCACACGTCCAGGGTCGACGTCACAGCGGGTTTGGCAGTCTGTGCGAGCGCCGGGCTCGCGTGGATGGCGGCAATGGCCATCATGGCCACCGCCAACCGCATGGGGGAACGACAAAACGCAGCAAGATAACTCATGGCAAATCTCCTGATTGGGGGCGCACGGCGACGTGCTGGCGCTCCCAGCCATGATGCAGCGTGATCAATCAGCCAATTTTGTGGGAACTCAGCAGTGTAAGTCGTTGAATTTCAAAGGGAAAACATTGCCGCTTTACATACGCAAGAGGCTGTCGTGCGGCACCGGCAGTTGAATCGAGTTGCCGTCCCGTCCAACGACCGAGGGCGTTTTTTTCGCGCCCCGGTCGCTGATATGGCGGTGCGACCCATGACGCGCCGCCCTGGCCCGTCATTCGCCTTCGTCCATGGGCTCGCTCTGCGCCATTCCCCCCATGGTGTCGTCCCACCGGCCCTGCTGCAGCGGATCGAGCCGCACGGCCGTGCAGAAGGACATGGACGCATTGCACGCCTCTCCAGCGATCTGGCCCCCGTCATTGATGCCGTAGGCAGCAGTGATGACCCATCCCTCGGCCGGGTCCACCAGCGCCGTCAGGTCGTGCATCCTGCCGCGCACCCCGTACAAGAAGGCACGCTGTGCCCCACCCTTTTGGTAGATGCCAACGACGTCGGCATGGTTGTTGATGCCATTCGGCTGGACTTGCCTGCCGTTCGGTGGCGTCCCCAACTCACGCATCTTGCCCTTCGACCAGATAAAACCCCGGTAGTCCGCCTCCGGGCCATCGTCACCAGCCAGCGACGAGTAGCCGGCGACCTGGCCACGATCGTTGATCGCCGTGCCATAGCTGTTCAGCCCACCCAAGGTCCCCAGGTCCGTGATCAGTCCGTCCATCCACAGGACCGCATGCGCCTGGTTGCCATTCGGCCCTTGCGCCGGACCGACGCCGGACGTGCCGACGACCTGGCTGCGGCTGTTGATGCCCTGCGCGCTGCTCCTGTCCGAGCCGGGAAGGCAGCCCAGGTTTTGCATCGCCCCGTCCTTGTACAGGAACGCGAATGGGAACTGGTCGTTCAGCACCGACTGGCCGACAATCGCGCCCGCATCGTTGATGCCGTTCGCAGTGCTTGCACCGCCGGCCAGCGAGCCGATGTCCCGCATGGTGCCGCCGCTGTAGACAAAGGCGTGCCGGGTGGTGGGGATCGGCTCCGTATAGGAAGCGCCCACCACCTCGGTTTTGTTGTTCAGGCCGAGGGCGATGCTGGCATTTTCCGCTGGCAGGGACCCAAGGTCGGTCAGTACGCCGTTGGAATACAGAAATCCGTGGTTCCCTACCCCGGGTATCAGGCTTCCAGCGACAGCGCCGGCCGCGTTGATCGCGCGGCCATTGCTTCCATTGCCGGCGCCGAGCGGAACCACGGTGTACACATACCCGGGACTGGCCTGGGCGGCAGATGCCGCGGCAAGGGTGAGTGTCAGCAGTGAAGCGGGAACGGCGCGTGGTGTGATTCGCATTGCTCTTCTCCAGTGAAATTGACGAAACGGACATGGCGCCACCGCGTCCGGCCTTAGCAAGCTGGAGCGGGTTGGCGCGCCGTCCTAGACAGTAGATGGTGTGTCCCTGGAGAACTTGCGCCCCGTCAACTTTCGTAGACTTCGTCCGATGCAATGCGGCAAAAAAAAAGCGCTTCCGAGGAAGCGCTTTCTGGTTTAGCCAACCCACTTGCGGGCGTTGCGGAACATCCGCATCCAGGGGCCATCCTCGCCCCAGGAATCCGGCGCCCACGAATGCTGCACCGTGCGGAAAACGCGCTCGGCGTGCGGCATCATCACGGTAAAGCGCCCATCCGGGGTCGTCACCGAGCTGATCCCCTGCGGCGAACCGTTCGGGTTGAACGGATAGGTCTCGGTGGCCTGGCCGCGGTTGTCCACATAGCGCAGCGCCTTGATGGCGGCGTTGATGTCGCCGGTCTGCGAAAAGTCCGCATAGCCTTCGCCGTGCGCGATCGCGATCGGCGCCTGCGTGCCGGCCATCCCGGCAAAGAAGATCGACGGCGAATCGAGCACTTCGACCATGCCGAAACGGGCCTCGAACTGCTCCGACTTGTTGCGCGTGAACTTGGGCCAGGCGTGCGCGCCCGGGATGATCGACTTCAGGTTACTCATCATCTGGCAGCCGTTGCACACGCCAAGACCAAAGGTATCGGTGCGGGCGAAGAACTTCGCGAACTGGTCGGCCAGCTGGGTGTTGAACAGGATGGTCTTGGCCCAGCCTTCGCCCGCGCCCAGCACGTCGCCATACGAGAAGCCGCCCACGGCAATGATGCCGTGGAAGTCGTCGAGGCTGGCGCGGCCGGCGATCAGGTCGCTCATGTGCACGTCCACGGCGGTGAAGCCCGCCTGGTGCATGACCCATGCCGTTTCAACGTGCGAGTTCACGCCCTGCTCGCGCAGGATCGCCACGCGCGGGCGCACGCCGGTCGCGAGGAACGGCGCGGCGACATTGTCCAGCAGGTCGAAGGTGACCTTGGGCGCCATGCCCGGATCTTCTTCGTCCAGCAGGCGGTCGTATTCCTGGTCGGCGCAGGCCGGGTTGTCGCGCAGTTTGGCGATGCGCCAGCTGGTTTCGCTCCACAGGCGGTGCAGCTCGCGGCGCGGCTGGTTGTAGATGACCTTCGCGTCGCGCGTGAATTCCACCACGCCGCGGTCGTTGTGCTTGCCGATGATGTGGCTGCAGGCGCCCAGGCCAAACTCGCGCAGCACGTTCATCACTTCGCTGCGCTCGCCATGGCGCACCTGGATCACGGCGCCCAGCTCTTCGGCAAACAGCGCGCGCAGGGTCAGGTCGTTGCGGCGCTCGCCCACCTGCGTCGCCCAGTTCTTGGCGTCGCCCTGGTCGGCCGCGTGCTCGCTTTCCATGGTCAGGATGTCGAGGTTGACGGACACGCCGGTGCGGCCGGCAAAGGCCATCTCGCACAGGGTGGCGAACAGGCCGCCGTCGGAACGGTCGTGGTAGGCCAGCAGCTTGCCTTCCTTGTTCAGGCGCTGGATGGCGGCAAAGAAGGCTTTCAGGTCGTCCGGCGAGTCCACGTCGGGCGCCGCGTCGCCCAGCTGCTGCGTCACCTGTGCCAGCGCCGAGGCGCCGAGGCGGTTCTTGCCGCGGCCAAGGTCGACCAGGATCAGGGCGGTGTCGCCAAGGTCGGCGCGCAGCTGCGGCGTGAGCGAACGGCGCACGTCCGGCACCGGCGCGAACGCGGACACGATCAGCGACACCGGCGAGACCACTGCCTTCGCCTCGCCCTCGTCCTGCCAGGTGGTGCGCATCGACAGCGAATCCTTGCCGACCGGGATCGACACGCCCAGCGCCGGGCACAACTCCATGCCCACCGCCTTCACGGTGTCGAACAGCGCCGCGTCCTGGCCCGGCTGGCCGCAAGCAGCCATCCAGTTGGCCGACAGCTTGATGTCGGAGATGTCCGCCACCGGCGCGCAAGCGATGTTGGTGATCGCTTCGCCCACCGCCATGCGGCCCGATGCGGCGGCGTCGATCACGGCCAGCGGGGTGCGCTCGCCCATCGACATCGCCTCGCCCACGTAGCCGTCAAAGCTCATCGCGGTCACGGCGCAATCGGCCACCGGCACCTGCCACGGGCCGACCATCTGGTCGCGCACGCTCATGCCGCCCACGGTGCGGTCGCCAATGGTGATCAGGAAGCTCTTGTCGCCCACGGTCGGCAGCAGCAGCACACGGCGCGCCGCTTCTTCCAGCTCGATGCCGGTCAGGTCCACCGGCGGGAATGCGCGCGCCACATGCTCCACGGTGCGCAGCATCTTCGGCGGTTTGCCGAGCAGGACTTCCATCGGCATGTCCACCGGCGCGTTGTCGTGCAGCGGGTCGATCAGGCGCAGCTGGCGCTCTTCGGTGGCCACGCCCACGGCGGCAAACGGGCAGCGCTCGCGCGCGCAGATGTCCGCAAACGCCTGCAGGTCGCTCGGCGCGATCGCGAGCACGTAGCGCTCCTGCGATTCGTTACTCCAGATTTCCTTCGGCGCCATGCCGCTTTCTTCGAGCGGGATCTTGCGCAGGTCGAAGGTGGCACCGCGTTTGGAATCGTTCACCACCTCAGGGAAGGCATTGGACAGGCCGCCCGCGCCCACGTCGTGGATCGAGATGATCGGGTTGGCCGCGCCCAGCGTCCAGCAGGCGTTGATGACTTCCTGCGCGCGGCGCTCCATTTCCGGGTTGCCGCGCTGGACCGAGTCGAAGTCCAGGTCGGCGGTGTTGGTGCCGGTTGCCATCGACGACGCGGCGCTGCCGCCCATGCCGATGCGCATGCCGGGGCCGCCCAGCTGGATCAGCAGGCTGCCCGGCGGGATGTCGTTCTTGTGGGTGTGCCCGGCCGAGATGTTGCCGATGCCGCCCGCGATCATGATCGGCTTGTGGTAGCCGAACACCGCGCCGGCCGCGCCCACGTTCTGCTCGTAAGTACGGAAGTAACCGCCCAGGACCGGGCGGCCGAATTCGTTCGAGAAGGCGGCGCCGCCGAGCGGGCCGTCGATCATGATCTGCAGCGGCGAGGCGATGCGCTCCGGCTTGCCGTACACGGTTTCGGTGCGCTCGCCGGTGCGCGCGGTCACGTCCGACGCGTTCTCCCACACGCGCTCGGCGCCGGGAATCAGCAGGTTGGACACGGTAAAGCCGGTCAGGCCCGCCTTCGGCTTGGCGCCGCGGCCGGTCGCGCCCTCGTCGCGGATCTCGCCGCCGGCGCCGGTCGAGGCGCCCGGGAACGGGGAGATTGCGGTCGGGTGGTTGTGGGTCTCCACCTTCATCAGGGTGTGGGTCAGCTCGCT
The DNA here is from genome assembly GCF_024756255.1 of Massilia agilis. Taxonomy (GTDB): domain Bacteria; phylum Pseudomonadota; class Gammaproteobacteria; order Burkholderiales; family Burkholderiaceae_D; genus Telluria; species Telluria agilis. The sequence continues at coordinate 49,220 of NZ_JANUHB010000002.1, forward strand.
GGACGGCGCGTATTCGTGGCCGGCGCCGCGCGGGTAGAAGCGCGTGACGCTTGCGCCTTCCATGATCGAGGAGTTGTCGCTGTAGGCCACCACGGTGCCCTTCGGCTGCAGCTGGTGGGTGTTTTTGATCATCTGGAACAGCGACTTGTCCTGCTTGACGCCGTCGATGATCCAGTCGGCGTTGAAGATCTTGTGGCGGCAGTGCTCGCTGTTGGCCTGCGCGAACATCATCAGCTCGACGTCGGTCGGGTTGCGCTTGGCCTTGGTGAAGGCGTCTTCCAGGTAATCGATCTCGTCTTCCGACATGGCCAGGCCGAGTTCCGCGTTGGCGGCCACCAGCGCTTCCTTGCCCTTGCCCAGCACGTCGATCGATTCGAGCGGGCGGCTTTCCAGTTCGCTGAACAGGCCGGCCGCGTCGGAGGCGCTGCGCAGCACCGTCTCGGTCATGCGGTCGTGCAGCAGGGCCGCGACGGCGGGCGCCTCCTGCTCCGACAGTTTTTTGGCGCCGCCGATGCCCAGCACGCCGGCCTTGAGCGAGACCGTGTAGCCCACCCCGCGTTCGATGCGGTGGATGTGCGCCATGCCGCAGTTGTGCGCGATGTCGGTGGCCTTCGACGCCCAGGGCGAGATGGTGCCCAGGCGTGGGATGACGAAGAATTCCTCGACCGCGCCGTCCTGCTGGCCGCTTGCCGCCGGCTCGCCGTAGGACAGCATCGCGGTCAGGCGCGCTGTGTCGTCGGCGGTAAGCGCTTTGCTCGCGTCGATGAAGTGGTAGAACCTGGCGCTTACAGCCGTGATCGCGGGGGCGACGGCTTGCAGTTGGCTGAGGAGGCGTTGGCTACGAAATGCGGACAGGGCGTTGGAACCCGGCAGAATCAACATGGCTTGGAAGTCGGTTGATGCAGCTGTGCTGCGGGTGTGGATGAAGCCCACTATTATACAACGCCCGCCCCTGCCCGACCCTGTCTGCCCCTCGAATAGTTGCCCGCGAACAAAGGAATGGGTATTGTAGCGTCTGACAAGAAGCCGGACGCGCCCCGCGTTACCGGCCAAGAGGGCAACGAGAGAGATGCAAGGACACAGCAATTTGTCGGTGCTGGTGGTGGACCCGAACCCGGGTATGCGCAGCAGCCTGCAGAACATGCTCAACCAGGCTGGCATCAGCAAGGTCGAGTACGCGGTCAATTCCGGGACCGCGATCAAGCAGCTGATGAAGAAGTCGTACGACATCATCCTGTGCGAGTACGACCTGGGCGTGGCCGATGGCCAGGACGGCCAGCAACTGCTGGAAGACCTGCGCCACCACAAGCTGATCGGCCTGCTCACGATCTTCATCATGCTCACCTCCGAAGCGGTGTACAGCAAGGTCGTCAGCGCGGCCGAGCTGACCCCGACCGACTACATCCTCAAGCCCTTCACGGTGGAGACGCTGGTGCAGCGCATCGGCCGCGCGGTCGAGCGGCGCATGGCCTTCCTGCCCACGTTCCAGCTGATCGGCCAGGGCAACCTGCGCGAGGCGATACGCTCCTGCGTCAAGGCCGAGGCGGCGCACCCGCGCTACGCCACCGATTTCGCGCGGCTGCGCGCCGAGATGCTGGTCAGCCTGAAGCAATACGACGAAGCCGAGAAGGTGTACCGCGAGATCCTCGACACCCGCCCGCTCGGCTGGGCGCACCTGGGCCATGCCCGCGCCATGTTCGCGCTGGGCCGCGTGGACGAGGCGCGCACTGCGCTGGAAGAGCTCATCAAGGCCAACCCGCAGCTGATGAGCGCCTACGACCTGCTGGCGCGCTGCCACGAAGCCGAGGGCCAGCACGCCCGCGCCAAGGAGGTGCTGGAAAACGCGGTGGCGATTTCGCCACACATGGTGCGGCGCCTGCGCAAGCTGGGCGAAGTGGCGCTGGATGCGGGCGACGTGGCCGCGGCCGAGAAGTCGTTCAAGCAGGTGGTGACCAAGGCGCGCTATTCCGAATTCCGCAACCCTGAGGACCACGTCAACCTGGTCAAGGCGCTGGTGAAGAAAGGCGACAGCCAGCAGGCCACCGGCGTGGTGCGCGACCTGGAGCGCTCGCTGCGCGGCAGCCCCGGCCTGGACGCGTGCAAGGCCTATGCCACGGCGATGCTGCACGAGGCAGCTGGCAACCCAACCGCGGCCGCGGCAGAGCTCAAGGCCGCGTCCAACGCGCTGAAGGCGGCCAGCGGCCTGTCGTCCGGGATGAAGATGGCGCTGGTGCGCTCCTGCCTGGACCACAAGCTCGATGCAGAGGCTTCCGACGTCATGCTATCGGTCGTCAACGACGTCAACAGCGAGGTCACGACCGACCAGGCGGTCGCCGTGTTCGAGCGCGCCGGGCGGCACGACCTGGCACGCGGGATCGGTGAGCAGCTCAGCGCACAGGCGCAGGTGCTGCTGGGGGTGGCAGACGAGAAGCGCAACATGGGCGACGTGCGGGGCGCGGTGCAAAGCCTGCTCGAGGCTTACCACATCGCGCCGGACAACCTCAAGGTCATCCTCGCGCTCACCGGCGGCATCCTGCGCCAGATGAACGAACTGGGCTGGGACCACCCGCTGGGCGAACTGTGCCACGAACAGATCGAAAAGATCCGCAAGCTCGACCCGCAGCACCCGCGGCTGCAGCCGATCACGGACGAATACAACGCGACACGCCGCAAGTACGGTATCGCCACCTGAGGCCCCAACGCACCGTCGTCCCGGCGAAAGCCGGGACCCATGCTGAGCTGGCAGAAGCCGCTCGTGCCACACGAATACCAGCCTCTCCAACGTCGTCCCCGCGCAGGCGGGGACCCATGGACAGCGTGCAGCACCGTACCTCCAAGGCCGACGGCGAGCCCGCCCGGACGACGGCTTGATTACGGCGTGCCGTAGCCCCCACCACCCGGCGTCTCGATCACGAACACATCCCCCGGCCCCATGTCGGTCTTGCCGATGTGTCCCAGCTGCTCCACGCGCCCGTCCGCGCGCACGACGGTATTCGCGCCGCGTGCACCCGGGCTGCCACCCGCCATACCGAACGGCGCGTGGATGCGGTTGTTCGACAGGATCGCCGCCGTCATCGGCTCCAGGAAGCGCACCTTGCGCACCCCGCCGTTGCCGCCATGCCAGCGCCCCGCCCCGCCCGAGCCCTGGCGGATCTCGTAGCTCTCCAGCCGCACCGGGAAGCGGAATTCCAGGATCTCCGGATCGGTGAGGCGCGAATTGGTCATGTTCGTCTGCACCACATCCGTCCCGTCAAAGCCCTCGCCCGCACCCGAGCCGCCGCTGATGGTCTCGTAGTACTGGTAACGCGCGTTCCCGAACGTGAAGTTGTTCATCGTTCCCTGCGACGCCGCCATCACCCCCAGCGCGCCATACAGCGCGTTGGTGATGCAGGTCGAGGTCTCCACGTTCCCCGACACCACCGATGCCGGATAGCGCGGATTGAGCATCGAGCCCTCGGGGATGATCACCTTGATCGGCTTGAGGCAGCCGGCGTTAAGCGGAATCTCGTCGTCGACCAGCGTGCGGAAAACGTACAGCACCGCCGCCATGCACACCGCCGAAGGTGCGTTGAAGTTGTTGGGGAGCTGGCCCGAGGTGCCGGTGAAATCCACCTCGGCGCTGCGCGCCTGCTGGTCCACGCGGATCGCCACTTCGATCCGCGCCCCGTTGTCCAGGTCGTACACGAAGTGGCCGTCCTTGAGCGCCGTGATCACGCGGCGCACCGCTTCCTCGGCATTGTCCTGCACGTGGCCCATGTAGGCCTGCACCACGTCCAGCCCGAAGTGCGCGACGATCTTGCGCAGTTCCTCCACGCCCTTCTGGTTGGCTGCCACCTGGGCGCGCAGGTCGGCCAGGTTCTGGTCCGGATTGCGGGCCGGGTAGCGCGCGCCGGCCAGCAGCGCCCGCGCCCCGGCTTCGCGCAGCACGCCGTCGGCCCCGTCGACCAGCTTGAAGTTGTTGATCAGGACGCCCTCTTCCTCGATGTGCACCGAGTCCGGCGGCATCGAACCCGGCGTGGTGCCGCCGATGTCGGCATGATGGCCGCGCGAGCCGACGTAGAACAGGATCTCGCGCCCGCCCTCGTCGAATACCGGCGAGATCACGGTCACGTCCGGCAGGTGCGTGCCGCCGTGGTACGGGTCGTTGAGCACGTAGACGTCCCCCGGGCGCATCTTACCGGCGTTGGCTGTCATGACGGTCTTGATGCTCTCGCCCATCGAGCCCAGGTGCACCGGCATGTGCGGCGCATTGGCCACCAGGTTGCCGTCCGCGTCGAAGATCGCGCAGCTGAAGTCCAGCCGCTCCTTGATGTTCACCGAGTACGCGGTGTTCTGCAGCCGCAGGCCCATCTGCTCGGCGATCGACATGAACAGGTTGTTGAAGATCTCGAGCATGACCGGGTCGGCCGTGGTGCCGATGGCGCGCCGCTCTGGCAGCGCTTCCACGCGCGTGAGCACCAGGTGGTCGTACGGCGTGACCTGGGCCTGCCAGCCCGCTTCAACCACCGTGGTGGCGTTCTTTTCCGCTATGATGGCCGGCCCCTTGATGACGTCGCCCGGCCCGACCGCATCACGCCGGTAGATGCCAGTCTGGCACCACTCGCCGCCGCCGAACATGGGCACCGTCTCGTTGGGTGCGAGTTGGTCCGCGCGCTGCGCAGCCGGTTGCTCCGCCTCGGGCGGCGCATCGGAGCGCCCGAGTGCTTCGACCGAGATCGCCTCGACCACCAGCTCCCTGGACGGCATCAGGAACGAGAAGCGGCGCTTGTAGGCGGCCTCGAACTGCGCCTGCATGTCGGGCGCGCTCGCAAACAGCACGAGCAGCGCCGAATCCGTTCCTTCGTAGCGCAGGTGCACGCGCTGGACGAGTGCGATCCGTTCGGGCGCCACACCCTGGGCCACCAGCTCGTTGCGCGCTGCTGTACCCAGTTCGGCAAGCTGCTGTCCGAGCGCATCCACGCCCACCTCGCGCAGGCGGCGCTCGATCGCCAGCTCGCGCATGGCGCCCTGGTCGGCCAGGCCCATGCCGTACGCGGACAGCACGCCCGCCAGGCTGTGGACGAACACCGTCTTCATGCCGAGCGCGTCCGCGACGAGGCAGGCATGCTGCCCGCCAGCGCCGCCAAAGCTGGTGAGCGCGTATTCGGTCACGTCGTGCCCGCGCTGCACCGAAATCTGCTTGATCGCATTGGCCATGTTCCCGACCGCGATCTGGATGAACCCTTCGGCCACCTCCTCGGGTGCCGGCGTTGCGCCGGTCGCTTCGCCAATGCGGCGCGCCATCGCCCCGAACTGCTCGCGCACCGTGTCCACGTCGAGCGGCTGGTCGGCGTTAGGCCCGAACAGGCGCGGGAAGTGCTGCGGCTGGATCTTGCCGAGCATGACATTGCAGTCGGTGACCGTGAGCGGACCGCCGCGCCGGTAGCTGGCCGGGCCCGGGTTGGCGCCGGCGCTGTCGGGGCCGACGCGGTAGCGGCTGCCATCGAAGTGCAGGATCGAGCCGCCGCCGGCAGCCACGGTGTGAATGCTCATCATCGGCGCGCGCATGCGCACGCCTGCCACCTGCGTCTCGAACAGGCGTTCGAACTCGCCCGAAAAATGGGACACGTCGGTCGAGGTGCCGCCCATGTCAAAGCCGATGATCTTGTCGAATCCCGCAAGCTGGCTGGCACGCACCATGCCGACGATACCGCCGGCCGGGCCGGAGAGTATGCTGTCCTTGCCCTGGAACGCCCGCGCGTCGGTCAGCGCGCCGCTGGACTGCATGAACTGGAGGTTCACACCCGGCAGCTCGGACGCCACCTGGTCCACGTAGCGCCGCAAGATGGGCGAGAGGTAGGCGTCGACCACCGTTGTGTCGCCGCGCGCGACGAGCTTCATCAGGGGGCTCACTTCGTGCGACACCGAGACCTGCGTGAAGCCGATCTCGCGTGCGATGCGTGCAACCGCCGCCTCGTGCTCGGTGTAGCGGTAGCCATGCATGAAGACGATGGCGAGCGAACGCAAGCCGCTGTCGTAGGCCTGCTGCAGCGCGGCGCGCGCGGCTGCCTCGTCGATCGGCGTGACCACGTCGCCGTGCGCGCCGATGCGCTCGTCGATCTCGATGACCTGCTGGTAGAGCAGCTCCGGCAGCACGATGTGGCGGTCGAACAGGCGCGGCCGGTTCTGGTAGGCGATGCGCAGCGCGTCGCGAAATCCGCGCGTGATCGCCAGCGCGGTCGGCTCGCCCTTGCGTTCCAGGAGCGCGTTGGTGGCCACGGTGGTGCCCATCTTGACCGCCTCGACCTGGCCGGCCGGGATCGCCGCACCTGGCGCCAGGCCCAACAGGTGGCGGATGCCGGCCACCGCCGCGTCGCGGTATTGCTCGGGGTTCTCGGAGAGCAGCTTGTGCGTCACCAACTGGCCGTCCGGGCGCCGCGCCACGATGTCGGTAAAGGTGCCGCCGCGATCGATCCAGAACTGCCAGTCCATGTTTTTCTCCGAGCCAAGTCAACCAAGCGCATATTCTAGTCGCGCGGGCTCCGGATTTTAGCGAAAATGCACCTCAACGGCGAATAACCTCTTCTTTGCACTCACATGGACAACCTGCTCTACAGTGTCGAATCGATCCGCGCCATCGAACATGCCGCCGCCGCGGCGCTTGGCGAAGGCGTGCTGATGCAGCGTGCCGGCCAGGCCGCGGCGCGCTTTGCGCTGGAACTGCTTGGCGAGCACCGCAACCTCCCGGTCTTGCTGGTGGCAGGCCCGGGCAACAACGGTGGCGACGCGCTGGAGACGGCGGCCAACCTGCGCGAGGCCGGCGTCGAGGCGCTGGTGCTGCACCTTCCCGGCGCGGCTTCTCCCTCGGCGGAAACGGCGCATGCACTGGCACGCGCGCAGGCCAGCGGCGCGCGCTTCATCGACGCGCTGCCGGACCATGCGCAGCTCGGCCTGGTCGTGGACGGGCTGTTCGGCATTGGCCTTGCGCGCCAGCTGCAGGGGCGCCATGCGGAGCTGGCGCTGCGGCTGGACACCTTCGGCTGCCCGGTGCTCGCGCTCGACGTGCCCAGCGGGCTCGATGCGGACACCGGCGCCGTGGTCGGCATGAACGACGACCGCGTCGCGGTGTCGGCGACGCACACCATCACCTTCATCGGCGACAAGCCGGGGCTGCACACCTGCGATGGCCGCGACCATGCGGGCATCGTGCGCGTGGACGACCTTGGCATCGAGCGGCGCCATTTCGTCGCGCCCAATGCCCGGCTCAATGCCGTGGGCATGTTCGCGTCCGACCTGGCGCTGGCGCGGCGTCCGCAGAACACGCACAAGGGCAGCTTTGGCGACGTGGTGATCGTCGGCGGCGCGCATGGGATGGCGGGCGCGCCGGTGCTGGCCGCGCGCGGCGCCCTGCTGGCGGGTGCGGGCCGCGTGTTCGTGGCCGCGCTCGATCCAGGCCTGGCCTACGACAGCGTGCACCCCGAGCTCATGTTCCGCGACGCCGTGAGCTTTGACTTCAGCGGCCGCACCGTGGTTGCCGGTCCGGGCATGGGCGACGCCCCGGCGGCAAGCCGCCTGCTCTTTAAGCTGATCGACAGCGACAGCCCGCTGGTGCTCGACGCGGACGCATTGAACCAGCTGGCGGGCGACGCCGACCTGCAGGGCAAGCTGGCCCAGCGCAAGGCCCCGACCGTGCTCACGCCGCACCCGCTTGAAGCCGCGCGCCTGCTCGGCGTGACCTCGGCGGTGGTGCAGGCCGACCGCATCGAGGCGGCGCGCGAGCTGGCGGGGCGCTTCGACGCGACCGTCGTGCTCAAGGGTTCGGGGACGGTGATTGCGGAGAACGAGGCCAACGGCGTAGCGATCAACACCACCGGCAATCCGGGCCTGGCGACCGCCGGTACCGGCGACGTGCTCAGTGGTGTGTGCGGTGCGCTGCTGACCCAGGGGTGGAGCGCCTACACCGCGGCGCTGGGCGCGGTGTGGATGCATGGCGCCGCGGCGGACGCGCTGGTGGAGCAAGGCATCGGCCCGATCGGCCTGACGGCGGGCGAACTGCCCGGCGCGATCCGCACGATCCTGAACCGGCTGGTGCGCGAGGCGACGGCTCGCTAGACGAGCCTGCCCGCGGCGATGGTGAGGGTGCGCCCGCAGCGGGCCGCGATCGAGGCGTCGTGCGTGACCAGCACCAGCGTCGAACCACGCTCGCGGTTCAGCTCGAACATCAGCTGGATGACGGCTTCGCCGGTGGCGGCATCGAGGCTGCCGGTCGGCTCGTCCGCGAACAGCAGCGGCGGCTCGGTGACGAAGGCGCGCGCCAGCGCCACCCGCTGCTGCTCGCCCCCGGACAGGTACTTGGGATAGTGCTTCAGCCGGCTCGAAAGGCCAACGCGCTCGAGCATGGCGGCAGCCTTGTCGCGCGCGCCGTCGTCGCCGCGCAGTTCGAGTGGCAGCATCACGTTTTCCAGCGCGGTGAGGTGCCCGAGCAGCTGGAACGACTGGAACACGAAACCCAGCTTGGCCTTGCGGAACGCGGCCCGGCCGTCCTCATCGAGCGCGAAGATGTCGGTGCCGTCTAGGATGACCTTGCCGGTGGTTGGCGTGTCCAGGCCCGCCAGGAGGCCCAGCAGCGTGGACTTGCCCGAGCCCGAGGCCCCGACCAAGGCGAGCGTCTCGGCCGGTTGCACGGTAAAATCGATGTTGTGCAGGATGGTGAGTTCGCCGCTGGCGTCCGCCACCCGCTTGGACAGGCCGGCCACCTCGATGGCCGGCGGCCGCCCGCCCTGCGCGGACACATCAGTTTTTGAAGCCTCGGGAATATCACGCATGCTTGCCAGTCTCAAGAAATTTGCCGTCGGCGCTCTCCTGCTGGTGTCCGCCGCGAGCGCCTATTCTGCACCAAAAACGGTGCTGGTGGTGGGCGACAGCCTGTCGGCCGAATATGGCCTTGCGCGCGGCACCGGCTGGGTCGCGCTGATGGAGCAAAAGCTCAAGGCCGAAAAGATCGACGCCAAGGTCGTCAACGCGAGCATCAGCGGCGAGACCACCAGCGGCGGGCGCACCCGCTTGCCGGCGCTTTTGTCGCAGTACCATCCGCAAGTGGTGGTGATCGAGCTTGGCGCCAACGACGGCCTGCGCGGCCTGCCGGTGGCCGCGGCCGAGGACAACCTGCGCAGCATGGTCGCCATGGCCAAGCGGGACCACGCCAAGGTGCTGCTGGTGGGAATGCGCATGCCGCCCAACTACGGCCGCGCATACACCGAGCGCTTTTCCGGTATGTACAAGCAGGTTTCAATCGACACCAAATCGGCGCTGGTGCCGTTCATGCTCGATGGCGTGGCCGACAAGCCCGCGCTGTTCCAGCAGGACCGGCTGCATCCGCTCGCAACCGCACACCCGACCATCCTCAATAACATCTGGCCGAAGTTTGCCGCCCTCATCAAATCAGAATGAAATATCCAGCCGTACTGAGCTTCGAAGACGTCCTGCCCCAGCTGGAACAGTTCGACACCATCATCGACGCGCGCAGCGAATCCGAGTTCGCGCTTGACCACATCCCTGGCGCCATCAACTGCCCGGTCCTCAACGACGAGGAGCGCATCCTGGTCGGCACCACCTACAAACAGGTGAACGCCTTCGAAGCGAAGAAGATCGGCGCGCCGCTGGTCGCCCGCAATATCGCGCACCATATCGAAACCCTGTGGCGCGACAAGCCACGCGACTGGAAGCCGCTGGTGTACTGCTGGCGCGGCGGGAACCGCAGCGGGTCGATGGCGCACATCCTGGCCAAGATCGGCTGGCCGGTGATCCAGCTCGATGGCGGCTACAAGGCCTACCGCGCATACGTGGCAGCCTCGCTCGACAATCCGCCGCAGGTGCAGTTTCGTGTCGTGTGCGGCACCACGGGCAGCGGCAAGAGCCGGCTGCTGGAAACGCTCGACGGCATCGGCGCGCAGGTGCTGGACCTGGAGCGTCTGGCGGCGCACCGCGGCTCGGTGCTGGGCAACCTGCCCGACGAGCCGCAGCCGTCGCAGAAGCGCTTTGAAAGCCTCATCTGGGACAAGCTGCGTGGCTTCGACCTGGACAAGCCCGTGTTCGTGGAATCGGAGAGCAAAAAGGTCGGCAACCTGCGCGTGCCGGACGCGGTCATGCAGATGATGCGCGCCTCGCCGTGTGTCTCGTTGATGCTGTCGCGGCCGAACCGGGTGCGCCTGCTGATCGAGGACTACGACCACTTCATGAAGGATCCCGCGCTGCTCAACGCGCAGCTTGATCACCTGGTGCAGCTGCATGGCCGCGCCAAGATCGACGCGTGGCACGAGATGGCCAATACCGGTCGCATGGCCGAGCTGGTGGACCAGCTGCTGGTGGACCACTACGATCCGGCGTACCTGCGCTCGATCGACCGCAACTTCGTGCAGTTCCCCCAGGCGCAGGTGCTGGAGATGTCCGATATCAGCCACGCGGACTTCGTGCAGGCGGCGCGCCGGCTGCACCAGTCCTGAGGCGAGCCAGGTAGCGTGAGCGGCTGTGCCGCCCACGCGTTCGAATCCCGGCCGCTCTGTGGCAGACCATGCGTTCGCTGGACGCGTGGGCGGGAGACCCGCCCACGCGTCCAGGCTGACGGTGGCCTATAGCCCCCAAACCGTCATTCCGGCGAAGGCCGGAATCCATGCTGAGGTTGCCGACAGCGCGTACTCAGCATGGGTCCCGGCTCTCGCCGGGACGACGTGACTTTTGTTCATGTGCGCGAAGACTGACGTCAGCCCACAGTCCCCAAACCGTCATTCCCGCGCAGGCGGGAAGCCATACCGAGCCTGAAGGCAGGCTGTCCATGGGTTCCCGCCTGCGCGGGAACGACGGCCAGAAAAAAGCCCGGCACGCAGCCGGGCTTTTTCACGTCAAGCGAGAAGCGCTTATTCGGCTTCGTTCTTCGCGCCCAGGTCAGCCGCCTTGGCGGTCACCTTGGCCTTGGCCTTGTGCTTGAGCGCCTCGATGTAGCCGTACATCTCGGCCTGGCCCAGCACCTGTGCGATCTGCTCGGCTTCCTGCTTGCGGCGCGCCTGGTCCGGCTGCGCGGCTTGCGAGACCTTCGAGATGCGGTACACGCCGTAGCCCTGCCCCGGCACTTCCACGCCAACGTAGGCCGGCAGCTTGCTCACGTCCGCCTTGATGACGGCCATCGCGGCAACGCGGTTGATCTGCGGCTCCTTGGTGCGCGAGACCACCTTCGGCACGCTGAAACCAGCGGCGTCGCCCGATGCCTTGGCAGCGGCCATCTTGGCTTCACCGGCCTGCTTGGCCAGGCGCATCTCTTCTTCCTGCGTCACCACCTGGCGGATCTGTGCTTCCACTTCCGACAGCGGACGCTTGGCGGCCGGCTTGAACTCGACCACGTGACCCGCGATGAGCGTGCTCGGCGCGACTTCCACCGCTTCGGTGTTGCGCTTGTTCTTGATCGAGTCAACCGAGAACAGCGCGGTAAGGAACTTCTCGTTGTTGTACGGTGCGCGACCCAGGGCCGGGTTCGGCTTGCGGGTCAGGCCGCTGACGGTCTCGATCTTCAGGCCCAGCTTGTCCGCAGCCGGCTTCAGGCTGTCGGCCTGCTCGTACACGGTGTTGGTGAAGATGTCTGCCAGCTCCGAATACTTCTTCGACATCTTCTGCTTCTTCAGCTCGGCCACGATCTCGGGCTTGGCTTCCTCCAGCGTCTTTTGCGCCGCCGGCTTCAGCGAGGTGAGCTTGATGATGTGGTAGCCGAATTCAGACTGCACCAGGTCGCTGACCTGGCCTTCCTTGAGCGCGTAGATCGCGTCTTCCACCGGCTTGACGAAGGCGCCCTTCTCCACCGTGCCCAGGTCGCCGCCCAGCTCGGCCGAGCCCGGGTCCTGCGATTCCTTCTTGGCGATCTTCGCGAAGTCGTTCGGGTTCTTCTTCACTTCGGCCAGCACCTGCTCGGCCTTGGCCTTGGCAGCGTCCATCTCGGCCTTCGAAGCGCCCTTCTTGGTCGCGATCAGGATGTGGCTTGCGGCGCGCTTTTCTTCGGTACCGAAGCGCTGCTTGTTCTTGTTGTAGAAATCGGCCACCTCGGCGTCGCTGACCGACACCTGGCTCTCGACAGCGGCGGCATCGAACACGATGTACTCGGCCTTGGCCTGTTCCGGCACCTGGAACTGATCCGGATGCTTGTCGTAGTAAGCCTTCACCATCTCCGGCGTGACGTTGACCTTGGACGCGTAATCGGCCACCGGGAACATCAGCTCTTCGACTTCGCGCTCCTGGTCGTTGATGTCGGACAGGCGCGTGGTCACGCTGCGCGGCACGAAGGCGGTCGCCTGCACCGAGCCGGCCAGCTGCTGCACGGCCATGTCCTGGCGCATGCGCGCTTCGAACATCTGCGGGCTCATGCCTTGCGACTGCAGCACGGCCAGGTAGGCGTCCTTGTCAAAGCTGCCGTCGGGCTTGCGGAAGCTCGGGATGCCCAGGATGGTCTTTTGCAGCGTGGCGTCGCTGATCGTCATGTGGGTCTTGGCGATCTCGCGGCCGATCGAGCGCTCGGCGACCAGGTTGTCGAGGATCGCCTGCTTGGCTTCCGGCGTCTCGAGCATCTTCGGATCGAACTGCGGGCCCATCATCTGGCGATACTGGTCCATCTGCTTGCGCTGCGCCGCTTCCCACTCCTGGCGCGTGATCGCCTGCCCATCGACGGTAGCAACGCTGTCGGCGCCGCCGCCGCGGCTTTCGTAGCCGCTGATGCCGACCAGGACGAACGACGGCACGATCAGCAAGGCCAGTAGGATCTGCATCAGGCGCTGGTGAGTACGGATAAATTCAAACATGGTCAGCCATTCATTCGTTGAGTGGACACGCTTCTCGGAGCATAACTTAAAAAAAAGGGCGAACTCTCGTTCGCCCTCTTTTTCGAATTTGGCGGAGCGGACGGGGCTCGAACCCGCGACCCTCGGCGTGACAGGCCGATACTCTAACCAACTGAGCTACCGCTCCAAATTCTGTCGTATCTTGTGGCGGAGCGGACGGGGCTCGAACCCGCGACCCTCGGCGTGACAGGCCGATACTCTAACCAACTGAGCTACCGCTCCACAAAAATACTTGCTGCATGTTCGGTGGCGGCCCGAGGCTCTGCACGCCAAACATTCTCGCTGCTGTCACAGCAGCGAAGAAGCATTAGTTTACAGCATCTTTTAGCGCTTTACCAGCCTTAAATTTCGGTACGCGCGCGGCCTTGATCTTGATGGCTTCCTTGGTGCGCGGGTCGCGGCCGGTGCGCGCGGCGCGCTCGCCAACGGTAAAGGTGCCAAAGCCGACCAGGGTCACGCTGTCGTTCTTTTTCAGCGTTTCGGTCACGGCGTTGAGCATGGCGTCGAGTGCGCGGGTTGCCGATGCCTTGGTGATGTCGGCGGACTTCGCGATTTCTTCGATCAGTTCTGTTTTGTTCACTCTCTTCCCTCTTCTTTCGGCTTGGCGCAAAAGTGCAAGCGCGTATTAAACAAGCGATGAAATGATTGTGTCAAGCAACATCGCTTGTCAGAAGGCCCGGGAGCCACGAATTAGGGTGTAGGGTGGGCAGATTCTGCCCACGCGTTCAAGCGGCGTTGAACAGCCCGCGGGCCAGCCTGGCACCGCCTGGACGCGTAGGCAGGAGACCTGCCCACCCTACAAAAAAACAGGCGCCACGCGGGCGCCTGCTTCAGTTGCCGATGATACCGGCTTAGTGCTTGACCACCTCGCCTTGTGCCTCCGGGGTTGCCGTCACCGGCACCTGGGTCACTTCGACCAGCGGGGCCGGCTGGCGCTCGAGGGCCACTTCCAGCACCTTCTCGATCCAGCGCACCGGAATGATCTCGAGCTTGTTCTTGACGTTGTCAGGAACCTCGGCCAGATCTTTCACGTTCTGCTCCGGGATCAAGACGGTCTTGATGCCGCCGCGCTGCGCCGCCAGCAGCTTCTCCTTCAGGCCGCCGATCGGGAGCACTTCACCACGCAGGGTGATCTCGCCCGTCATCGCCACGTCCGCGCGGACCGGGATGCCGGTGAAGATCGACACAAGCGCCGTGGTCATCGCGATACCGGCGGACGGACCGTCCTTCGGCGTCGCGCCTTCCGGCACGTGGATGTGGATGTCGCTCTTCTCGAACACCTCGCCCTTGATGCCCAGGCGCTGCGCACGGCTGCGCACCACGGTGCGGGCTGCCTCGATCGACTCCTTCATCACGTCGCCCAGCGTACCGGTACGGATGATCTGGCCCTTGCCCGGCACGTTGACCGCTTCGATGGTGAGCAGGTCGCCGCCCACTTCGGTCCATGCGAGGCCCACCACCTGGCCGATCTGGTTCTGCTTCTCGGCCACGCCGAAGTCGTAGCGGCGCACGCCCAGGAACTTGTCCAGGTTCTTGGCGCTGACGGCCACCTTCTTGTCCGACTTCTTCAGGAGCAGCATCTTCACCACCTTGCGGCAGATCTTGGACACTTCGCGCTCGAGCGAACGCACGCCCGCTTCACGGGTGTAGTAGCGGATGATGTCGCGGATCGCCGACTCGTCGACCTTGATCTCGTCTTCCTTCAGCCCGTTGGCCTTCATCTGCTTGGGCAGCAGGTAGCGCAGCGCAATGCTGGTCTTCTCGTCCTCGGTGTAGCCGGACAGACGGATCACTTCCATCCGGTCCAACAGCGCCGGCGGAATGTTGAACGAGTTCGAGGTCGCCACGAACATCACGTCCGACAGGTCGAAGTCCACTTCGATGTAGTGGTCCGAGAACGTGTGGTTCTGTTCCGGGTCCAGCACTTCGAGCAGGGCCGACGACGGGTCGCCGCGGAAGTCCGCGCCCATCTTGTCGATCTCGTCCAGCAGGAACAAGGGGTTCCTCACGCCGACCTTGGCCAGCGACTGCAGCACCTTGCCCGGCATCGAGCCGATGTAGGTACGACGGTGGCCGCGGATCTCGGCCTCGTCACGCACCCCGCCCAGCGCCATGCGCACGTACTTGCGGTTGGTCGCCTTGGCGATCGACTGGCCAAGCGAGGTCTTGCCCACGCCCGGGGGGCCGACGAAGCACAGGATCGGGGCCTTGAGCTTGTCCACGCGCTGTTGCACCGCGAGGTACTCGAGGATGCGTTCCTTGATCTTCTCCAGGCCAAAGTGGTCCGAGTCCAGCACCTTCTGCGCGTTTTCCAGGTCGTTGTTGACCTTGGACTTTTTCTTCCACGGCAGGCCGACCAGGGTGTCGATGTAGTTGCGCACCACGGTCGCTTCGGCCGACATCGGCGACATCAGCTTGAGCTTCTTGATCTCGGCCTGCGCCTTGTCCATTGCCTCCTTCGGCATCTTGGCGGCGATCACCTTCTTCTCCAGTTCCTCGATGTCGGCGCCTTCTTCGCCTTCACCCAGTTCCTTCTGGATGGCCTTGACCTGTTCGTTCAGGTAGTACTCGCGCTGCGATTTTTCCATCTGGCGCTTGACGCGGCCACGGATGCGCTTTTCGACCTGCAGGATGTCGAGCTCGCCCTCAAGCTGGCCGAGCAGGTGCTCAAGGCGCTTGGCGACGTTGAAGATCTCGAGGATCACCTGCTTTTGCTCGAGCTTGAGCGGCAGGTGCGCGGCGACCGTGTCGGCCAGGCGGCCGGCGTCATCGATGCCCGCCAGCGAAGCCAGGATCTCGGGCGGGATTTTCTTGTTCAGTTTGACGTACTGGTCGAACTGCTGGACGATCGCGCGGCGCATGGCTTCGACTTCGGAATCGTCGCCGATTTCCGATTGCAGCGGCGTCAGCTCGGCCACGAAGTGGCTCGGGGTGTCGCTGATATGGTCGATGCGCGCACGCTGGGCGCCTTCGACCAGCACCTTCACGGTGCCGTCCGGCAGCTTGAGCATTTGCAGAATATTGGCCACGCAGCCGATCTCGTAGATGTCTGCGGCGGAGGGTTCGTCCTTGGCGGCGGCCTTTTGGGCAGCCAGCATGATGCTCTTGCCCTGCTCCATCGCGGCCTCCAGGGCCTTGATCGATTTGGGGCGGCCAACGAACAGCGGTATCACCATATGCGGAAACACGACCACGTCGCGCAACGGCAGGAGGGGCAGCGTCGTTTGTTCGGTTAATTTCGAAGTTGTCATGGCATACCTTATAGAAAAGCTTGTTGACGATGTTGGGCGCCCGCGGCCAAAAACAAGGGGCCGCGAAGGGAAAAAATTTTCTACAAGTAAAGGATCATTAACTTGCCGCACCAAATGTCGTTCGAATAAAAGATGCCGCTGGAATGAAAAAAGCCACCTTCGCGAACGGCGCCGCGAGAGTGGCTTTTCGATTGAAGCCTGCGTCTTTTATTGAGGAAAATTGTACCGCCAAAACTCGGCGGATCAACCCCTTTTGTTGTGTGTGCGCCGGGAAATTTTAGTTTTCGCCGGAAGCCTTTGCTGGTTCGCTATAAATCATCAGCGGTTTGGCGCCATTCGTGATCGTATTCTCATCGATCACGACCTTGATCACGTTCTGCTGGTTCGGCAGCTCGTACATCACGTCCAGCAGCGCATGCTCCAGGATCGAGCGCAGGCCGCGCGCGCCGGTCTTGCGTGCCAGTGCCTTTTTCGCAATGGCGTGCAGTGCGGCCGGGCGGATCTCCAGTTCGGCGCCTTCCATTTCCAGCAGCTTGGAATACTGCTTGATGAGCGCGTTCTTGGGCTCGATCAGGATCTGGATCAGCGCTTCCTCGGTCAACTCGCTGAGGGTAGCTACGACCGGCAGACGGCCAACAAGTTCCGGGATCAGGCCGAACTTGATCAGGTCTTCCGGCTCCACTTCCATCAGCAGGTCGCTGGTCGAACGCTCGGACTGGCTCTTGACGCTGGCGGCAAAGCCGATGCCGCTCTTTTCAGAACGGTTCTGGATGATCTTGGCCAGGCCGTCGAACGCGCCGCCGCAGATGAACATGATGTTGGTCGTGTCGATCTGCACGAAGTCCTGGTTCGGGTGCTTGCGCCCGCCCTGCGGCGGTACCGAGGCCATGGTGCCCTCGATCAGCTTGAGCAGGGCCTGCTGCACGCCTTCGCCGGACACGTCGCGGGTGATCGACGGGTTGTCGCTCTTGCGCGAGATCTTGTCGATCTCGTCGATGTAGACGATGCCGCGCTGGGCTTTTTCGACTTCGTAATTGCAGCTTTGCAGCAGCTTCTGGATGATGTTCTCGACGTCCTCGCCCACGTAGCCGGCTTCGGTCAGCGTGGTAGCGTCGGCGATCACGAACGGCACGTTGAGCATGCGGGCCAGCGTTTGCGCGAGCAAGGTCTTGCCGGAGCCGGTGGGACCGACCAGCAGGATGTTGCTCTTGGCCAGCTCGACGTCATCCTTCTTGCCCATGTGCTTCAGGCGCTTGTAGTGGTTGTACACGGCCACCGACAGGATGCGCTTGGCGGTTTGCTGGCCGATCACGTACTGGTCCAGCAATGCGGCGATCTCGTGCGGGGTCGGCAGGTCGGACTTGGCGCCGGCCACCGATTCCACGTTCGAGGTCTCGTCACGGATGATGTCGTTGCACAAGTCGATGCACTCGTCGCAGATGAAGACCGAAGGGCCTGCGATGAGCTTTTTTACCTCGTGCTGGCTTTTGCCGCAGAACGAGCAGTACAGAAGTTTTTCGCCGCTAGAGGATTTTTTGTCAGACATGGGGCAGGATTCTGTTGAATTGCTATGAATATAACGCTAATACGAGGGCGCAACAAGTGCGCACGACACGCTCATGCTACCCGAAATAAAAACGAAACGCCCGAACGTGCTCGCGTCCGGGCGTTTTTCAGCAACACGTTGTGGGATGCATCAAGCGCGGTTGGTCAGGACCTTGTCGATCAGGCCATATTCCACCGCCTCGTCGCCCGACATGAAGCGGTCGCGGTCGGTATCCTTGTGGATCTGCTCGATGGATTGGCCGGTGCGCTCGGCCAGCAGGCGGTTCAGGCGCTCGCGCAGGTACAGGATCTCCTTGGCCTGGATCTCGATGTCCGAAGCCTGGCCCTGCGAACCACCGGACGGCTGGTGGATCATGATGCGCGAGTTCGGCAGCGAGAAGCGCTTGCCCTTGGCGCCGGCGGCCAGCAGGAACGCGCCCATCGACGCGGCCAGGCCGGTGCACAGGGTCGAGACGTCCGGCTTGATGAAGTTCATCGTGTCGAAGATCGCCAGGCCGGCCGAAACCGAGCCGCCCGGCGAGTTGATGTACAGCGAGATGTCCTTGTCCGGGTTCTCGCTTTCCAGGAACAGCAGCTGGGCGACGATCAGGTTGGCCATCTGGTCGTTCACGGGGCCGACCAGGAAGACGACACGCTCCTTGAGCAGGCGCGAATAGATGTCGTATGCGCGCTCGCCGCGGCCGCTCTGTTCGACCACCATCGGCACGAGGCCGAGTGCTTGAGTGTCCAATGCCGGATTACGGTACATGTTGTGTTCCTTGTAAGTTGGAAACGTCGTTCCCGCGGGGCGGGAACCCATAGGGCGCGTGACGTCACGCTCAGCATGGGTTCCCGCCTCCGCGGGAACGACGGTTCTGATGCTCGAAAAGAGCAGCTTACTGCAGCAATTAAGCCTGAGCGTTGCTGCCCATCAATTCATCGAAAGCGATGTCCTTGGTCGCCACTTTCGCCTTGCCGAGCACATAGTTAACGACGTTATCTTCCAATACAAGAGCTTCGACTTCGGCCAGGCGGCGGCGATCGCTGTAATAGTACTTCAACACTTCCTTCGGGTCCTCGTACGACTGTGCGAAGTCCTCGATCTGGGCCTTGACCTGCTCCGAGGTGGCTTGCAGGTTGTTGTCGTTGACCAGCTGGCCCAGGATCAGGCCCAGGCGCACGCGGCGCTCGGCCTTGGGAGCGAACCATTCGTTCTGCATCGGCAGGTTCTTCACGTCCATGCCGCGCTGGGCCATGTCCTGGCGGGTCATTTCGGCCAGGCGCTGCGAGTCCTGCTCGATCATGACTTTCGGCACGTCCAGCTCGGTGGCCTTGACCAGCGCGTCCATCACGGCTTCCTTGTTGCGCGACTTGATGCGGGCGCCGACTTCACGCTCCAGGTTGACCTTGATGTCTTCGCGCATCTTGGCGATGTCGCCGTTCTCGATGCCCAGCGACTTGGCGAACTCGGCGTCCACTTCCGGCATGTGGGCCCACTCGAGCTTCTTCAGGGTGATGGTGAATTCGGCGGTTTTGCCGGCCACGTCCTTGCCGTGGTAGTCCTCGGGGAACGGCAGCGGGAAGGTCTTCGATTCGCCCACTTTCAGGCCGACGGTGGCAGCTTCGAATTCCGGCAGCATGCGGCCTTCGCCCAGCACGAACGCGTAGTCTTCGGCCTTGCCGCCGGCGAACTCTTCACCGTCGATCTTGCCGACGAAGTCCACGGTCACGCGGTCGCCGTTGGCAGCCACCGGCTCGCCGCCGGTGCCGTGCTCGCCTGCTTCACCTTTCGGGTGGAAGTGCACGCGCTGCTTGCGCAGGATGTCGATGGTCTTGTCGATTTCAGCGTCGGTGACTTCGGTCTTGACGGTCTCGACGTCGACGTTGGCCAGGTCCGGGATCACGACTTCCGGATAGACTTCGAAGGTGGCGTCGAAAGCCAGCATGCCTTCCGGCGCGTCTTGCTTCGGCTCGATTTTCGGGAAGCCGGCAACTTTCAGCTGGGCTTCGGTGGCTGCCTCGTTGAACGCGCGGCCGACCTTGTCGTTGAGCACGTCCGATTCGATCTGGTAGCCGTACTGGGCAGCGACCATCTTCAGGGGCACTTTGCCGGGACGGAAGCCGGGCGCGCGGGCGGTTTTAGCCTGCTGCTTGAGGCGCTTGTCAACTTCCGTACGCACGTCCGCGACCGGAACAGAGATGGTCAAGCGACGCTCGAGTTTACCCAGGGTTTCGACTGCAGTTGCCATTGTAAAAATCGTCCAAAAAAATGAATTGTTCGTGGTGCGAGGAGGGGGACTCGAACCCCCACACCATTGCTGGCGTCAGGACCTAAACCTGGTGCGTCTACCAATTTCGCCATCCTCGCGCAGGATTGCTGCATCTTGCCACAAAAACAAAGGGCGCCCGACAGTGAAACCGGCCGCCCTGCACTCCTCTGTTTAGGGGCTACAACTTCAACCGGCTATTTTACTGGATTTTCTGACACGATTGGGAGCGAATTTTGCTGTGCAGTGTGGTCCCAC
This sequence comes from Massilia agilis, assembly GCF_024756255.1. Lineage (GTDB taxonomy): Bacteria > Pseudomonadota > Gammaproteobacteria > Burkholderiales > Burkholderiaceae_D > Telluria > Telluria agilis. Next base: position 69,395 of record NZ_JANUHB010000002.1, read on the forward strand.
GCGTTCAACGAAAAATTGTGCGGTGGAGGTGCGGCCGGTTGAACGCGTGGGCAGGAAGACCTGCCCACCCTACCCGTCGATGCTGCGCCATATAATGCAGCGAATTCAAAATCACTTATTCCTCCAGCATGGCGGTCGACCACTACGAAAACTTCCCCGTCGCTTCGTTCCTGCTGCCGCGCCGCCTGGTGCCGGCGGTCGAGGCCATCTACGCTTTCGCGCGCAGCGCCGACGACCTGGCCGACGAAGGCGACGCCGCGCCCGGCGAGCGCGTGGCGGCGCTGTCGGCCTACGAGTCGGCGCTCGATGCAATCGGGCGCGGCGAGCCGCAGGCCGACCCGATGTTTGCGCGCCTGGCCGCCGTGGTGGCGCAGTACCACCTGCAGCTGCAGCCAATGCGCGACCTGCTGTCGGCCTTCAAGCAGGACGTGGTCACCCCGCGCTACGCCGATTACGCCCTCCTGCTCGACTACTGCCGCCGCTCGGCCAACCCGGTCGGCCGGCTGATGCTGGCGCTTTACGGCAGCACGGACGCGACCAGCCTGCGCGAATCCGACGCCATCTGCACCGCGCTCCAGCTGATCAACTTCTGGCAGGACGTGGCGATCGACATCGCCAAAGGCCGCATCTACATTCCGCAAGAAGACCTGGCGCGCTTTGGCGTGGCCGAGGACCAGATCGTGCGTGGCGATACCAGCGGTGGCTGGCGCGCCTTGATGGCGTTCGAGGTGGAGCGCTCGCGCGCGCTGATGCTGGAAGGCGCTTCGCTGCCGCGGCGGCTGCCGGGACGGATCGGCTGGGAGCTGCGCATGGTGGTCCAGGGCGGCCTGCGCATCCTGGAAGCGATCGAACAGGCCAATTACGACGTGTTCCGGCATCGCCCCAAGCTGGCCGCGGGCGACTGGATGACCATCGCCTGGCGCGCGCTGCGCATGTGAACGGCCAGCCTGCTGTTCTGCTACCCGCCCGCATCGGCTAAGATAGCGGATTCGCCACATTTGTTTGTGTTTACATGTCCCCCGACGAATACTGCCAGCAAAAGACCGTCCAGAGCGGCTCCAGCTTCTATTACAGCTTCCTGTTCCTGGAGCCGGAGCGGCGCCGCGCGATCACCGCGCTGTATGCCCTGTGCCGCGAGCTGGACGACACGGTGGACAACGCCACCGACGAATCGGTCGCGCGCATCAAGCTGGCGTGGTGGCGCAACGAGATCTCAACCATGTACCGCGGCACGCCCACGCACCCCGTGACGCAGGCGCTCAAGCCGCACCTGGCCACCCACAACCTGCAAGAAAAGCACCTGCTGGCGATCGTGGACGGCATGGAGATGGACCTGAACCAGAGCCGCTACCTGGACTTCGCGGGCCTGAAGAACTACTGCTGGCATGTGGCCGGCGTCGTCGGCATCCTTTCGGCCAGCATCTTTGGCGCCACGAGTTCCAGGACGCTGGAATACGCCGAGAAGCTGGGCCTGGCGTTCCAGCTCACGAACATCATCCGCGATGTGGGCGAAGATGCGCGCAAGGGCCGCATCTACCTGCCGGTGAATGAACTGCAGCAGTTCGGCGTGACGGCGGCCGATATCCTGAACGCGCGCCACAGCGACAAGTTCGAGGCGCTGATGCAGTTCCAGACCGAGCGCGCGCGCGGCTACTACGACGAGGCGATGGCGCTGCTGCCCAAGGAAGACCGGCGCGCCCAGCGCCCGGGCCTGATGATGGCGTCGATCTACCGCACCCTGCTCGACGAGATCGAGCGCGACCGCTTCCACGTCCTGACCCAGCGCATCTCGCTCACGCCGCTGCGCAAGCTGTGGCTGGCGTGGAAGACCTATGTGCGCGGCTAAAAGCAGCCTGTCGGTCGCCGTCGTCGGCGGCGGCTGGGCCGGCTGCGCGGCAGCCGCCGAGCTGGCGCGCGCCGGCTGCACGGTGGCCCTGTTCGAGGCGGCCCGCGCGCTGGGCGGGCGGGCACGCGCGGTCGAGGTCGAGGGTCACATCCTCGACAACGGCCAGCACATCATGCTGGGCGCATACAGCGAGACGCTGCGCATGCTGCGGCTGGTGGGCGTCGATCCCGCCGCCGGCCTGCTGCGCCTGCCCCTGCAGATGCGCTATCCCGAGGCCTCCGGCGGCATGGACTTCGTTGCGCCGCGCCTGCCCGCGCCATGGCACATGCTGGTGGCGCTGCTGCGCGCAAAGGGCCTCGAGCGCGCGGACAAGCTGGCCCTGGCGCGCTTTACCACCAGCGCGCGCTGGATGGGCTGGCAGCTGAACGTGGACTGCAGCGTGGCCGAGCTGCTCGAACGCTTCGACCAGACCGAGCGCCTGGTGCGCCTGATGTGGCGTCCCCTGTGCCTGGCCGCGCTGAACACGCCGATCGAGCACGCCTCGGCCAAGGTGTTCCTCGCGGTGCTGCGCGACAGCCTCGGCGCGCGCCGCGCCGCGTCGGACATGCTGCTGCCACGCCAGAACCTGGGCGCGCTGTTCCCGGCTGCCGCCGCCGGATATGTGCAGCGCAGCGGCGGCGCAGTGCATACCGGCGAGCGTGTCGAAGGCCTGACCCGGGACGCCGATGGCTGGACGCTCCTGCCCGGCGGGCAGCGTTTCGATGCAGTCGTCCTCGCCACGCCGCCCTACCAGGCCGCGCGCCTGCTGGCGGGGCTGCTTGATGCGCAGCCGCTGGCGGAGCAGCTGAACGGTTTCGGCTACGAGCCGATCACCACCTGCTACCTGCAATATGGGCCCGGGCTGCGCCTGCCGCTCCCGTTCTGCGCCCTGCAGGACGACCCGGCGGCGGGCCATTACGGGCAATTCGTATTCGACCGCGGCCAGCTCGACGCCGGCCATGCTGGCCTGTTGTCGGTGGTGGTCAGTGCCGCGCGTGACGCGTCCGGGCTCGACCAGCAGGCGCTGGCCACTGCCGTAGCGGCCCAGCTGGCCGCAAGCCTGGGCGACCCGTCGCTTGCCACGCCTGTGTGGAGCCGCGTCATTACCGAGAAGCGCGCGACCTTTGCGTGCACCCCGGGCCTGGTCCGTCCGGCCAACGAAACACCTCTTCCCGGCCTGGTGCTGGCCGGGGACTACACGGCCAGCGACTACCCGGCCACGCTGGAGTCGGCGGTGCGCAGCGCACGCGCCGCAGCGACGGCCATCCTGTCGTTTCGCGCCCTGCCCCGCAAAAAACGCAGCCTGTCGCAAACCGATGGCGGCGCCGGCGGCCCATCCGTACAGTAGCATCATCGAAAACTGGTATGGATGAAATGGCAATGAACCTGCAACTTGGACTGCGCACCCTGGGCCTGCTGCTCTTCGTGGCCGCCAGCACCGCCCTGCTGGTCAAGCCGGAACTGATCGGCGCGCCGCACGCGGGTACCGCGCCGGCCTTCGCGGCGGTGCTGGCCGTGGCACATAACTGAACCGGAGTATTGCCGCAATGGGCAAAATGGAATTCCTCGACGCGCTCAAGCGGGCCATGATCGGCCTGCCGCCGGAGACGCAGGCGAAAACGCTGGCCTACTACGAACAGCGTTTCGTGGACGGCGTCGCCAGCGGTCGCAGCGAGGAAGAGATCGGCCGCGAACTGGACGATCCGAAGAAAATCGCGCTGACGCTGCGCGCCAACACCCACCTGAACGCGTTCACCGAGAAGAAATCGCCCGTGAACCTGGTGCGCCTGGTGATCTCGGCGGTGGGCCTGGCCATCTTCAACCTCTTCATGGTGGTGCCGGCGGCGGTGTTCGGCGCCCTGCTCACCGCGCTTTACGCTTGCGCCTTCGCGTTCTACGTCTCGGGCATCGTGGTCACGGCGGCCGGACTGGCAGGCGCCAACGAGTACGTATTCCAGGGGCCGGTCAAGCACGTGGTGTTCGAAAACGGCCGCCGCGTCGAGGAACGCGGGGGTTCCGGCACGGTGACGATCGGCCCGCTCGGCGTGCAGTTCCACAAGGACGACGACAAGGACCTGACGGAAGGCGAATCGGGCACGGTGCGCATCGTGAACGACATGGAGGGCGACTCGCGCACCGCGCAGACAGCGGTCGGCGTTGGCCTTGTCATCGGCGGCATCGCGCTGCTGCTCGCGGCGCTGGTCATCACGCGCTACACCTTCATCGGCATCAAGCGCTACCTGCAGATGAACCTGTCGCTGCTGAAGGGAGGCTGAATGCGCACCTTGATGAAAATCGGTTCCAGCCTGCTGGTGCTCGCGGCGATCTTCGTCGGCATCATGTACCTCGTCCTGCGCGGCCACGGTGTGACCACCGCCGCCAGCGTCGAGCGCAGGGCGCAGGCCAGTGAAACGCGCACGGTTACCAAGGCGGTCAAGGCCATCGAACTTTCTGGCCCGATCGACCTGACGGTGCGCTATGGTCCGACCCCGTCCATGACGGTGCGTGGCGAGCAGCGCCTGCTCGCGAACATCGAGACGACGGTAGACGGCGGCCGCCTGCACATCGCCCCGCGCGGCCTGCTCCTGTCGCACCGTCACCCGCTGCAGGTCGAGCTGGTGCTGCCGGTACTGGACAGCATTCGCGTCAACGGCAGCGGCGACATCAACGTGGATGGCTTCTCGGGCGAATCGGTGGAGCTGCAGCTCGATGGCTCGGGCACCTTCAAGTTCAACGGCCGCTATCGCCGCGCCAACGTCAGCCTGCACGGCAGCGGCGACATGGACCTTGACGTGGGCAACAGCGACCGCGTTCAGGCCCAGGTGATGGGCTCGGGCTCGATCACCCTGGCGGGCAGCTGCCTGGAGCTGGTGGCCGAAACCACGGGTTCGGGCGAGCTCGATGCCCGGCACCTGCGCGCCGAATCGGCCAATGTGCGCCAGTTCGGCACCGGCAGCAGCACGGTCAACGCCCGCAAGTCGGTGGCGGTGTCCGTCAGCGGCAACGGCAACGTCGACGTACTCGGCAACCCGTCGCAGCGCAGCGTGAGCCGCAGCGGCAATGGCGACGTGAACTTCAGCGATTGAGCCAGGCCAGCGCGCCGCGGCCGGCGGCGCGTCCGCTGCCAAAGCATGCGGTGAGCAGGTAGCCGCCGGTTGGCGCTTCCCAGTCCAGCATTTCCCCGGCCACGAACACGCCTGGCACGGCGCGCAGCATGCCGCTGCCGTCCACGGCGTCGAAACGTACCCCGCCAGCGCTGCTGATGGCTTCCGCGACGGGGCGCGTACGCTTGAGCACCAGCGGCAGCGCCTTGATCGCACCAGCCAGCCGCACCGGGTCGGCGTAGCCAGCCGCATCCAGGCATTCACGCAGCAGGCCGGCCTTCACGCCCTTGATGCCGAGGCGGCTTTGCAGGTGGCTCGACATCGAACGCGAGCCGCGCGGGTGCGTGACCTCGGCCAGGACACGATCCGCGTCGTGGTCCGGCGCCAGGTCGATCCATATCGTGGTGCTGCCGTTGGCGGCGATCTGGTCGCGCAGCGGCGCCGACAGCGCATACACCAGGCTGCCCTCGATGCCGGTGGACGTGACCACGAACTGGCCCTTGCGCCATTCCTTTTGCCCTTGCGCGTTCACGAAGGTGATGGCCACCGTCGTCAGCGGCGCGCCCGCATGGCGCGAGGCAAAGTGTTCGCTCCAGTCGGCATCGAAACCGCAGTTGGACGGCACGAGGGGTGCGACGGCCACATCCCTTTGCGCCAGTACGGCGCTCCACGCGCCATCCGACCCTAGCCGCGGCCAGCTGGCCCCGCCGAGCGCGAGCACGGTCGCGGGACTACTCACGCATGGCTCGCCGTCCGGCGTTGCGAACAAGAGAGCGCCATCGCGCCAGCCCAGCCAGCGATGGCGCATGTGGAACTGCACGCCCGCTTCGCGCAGCCGGTGCAGCCAAGCGCGCAGCAGCGGCGCTGCCTTCATATCGGTCGGGAATACGCGGCCGGAGGTACCGATAAAGGTATCGATGCCCAGCCCGTGGATCCAGTCGCGCACCTGCTCCGGCGTGAAGTCGGCGAGCCAGCGGCCTACCTCCTGCGACCGGGCGCCGTAACGCGCCACGAAGCGCTCGCAGGGCTCCGAATGCGTGATGTTCATCCCGCCCTTGCCGGCCAGGAGAAACTTGCGCCCGCTCGAGGGCATGGCATCGTACACGTCCACCTGCGCTCCGCCAGCGGCCAGCACTTCCGCGGCCATCAGCCCGGCTGGGCCGGCGCCGATGACGACGGCGCGAACACGGTTTGAAGCGGCAGTGGACATGGCGGTGCAGACGAAAGACATGAGAGGAGCGCATTGTAGTCGATCCCGCGCCAATTTCCGATGTAAAGGATGCTTGACAACGGCACATTCGCGGTCTAGCATGGTGTAAAGCTCACTTTACATCCGGGAGACGCTGTGACCTACGAGAAGAAGATCGCAAGGACCTACTATGCCGAGATGGCCGGCTCGCTGGCTGTGTACTGCGTGCTGATCGTGCTCGCACTGCGCATCGGCAAACCGATGCCGGACGGCGCCGCCCGTACCCTGCTCCTGGTCAGCCCGATGGCCGGGTTCGTGCTGATGCTGTGGGCGATCGTTCGACAGGTGGCGCGGATGGACGAGTACCTGCGCATCCGCCTGCTGGAAAATATCGCGATCGGCGCGGCGATCACCGCCGGCCTGAGCTTCACTTACGGGTTCCTGGAAACCGCGGGCTACCCGCAGCTGTCGATGTTCACGGTCTGGTGCCTGCTGGCGGGCGCCACCGGCATTACCCAGCTCGCTCGCAAGGTGCTGGGCCGATGAACAACACCATCCGCCAGCTGCGCGCCGACCAGGGCTGGAGCCAGGCGCACCTGGCCGACCTGCTGAAGGTGTCGCGCCAGACCGTGAACGCCATCGAGACCGGCAAATACGACCCCAGCCTGCCGCTCGCCTTCGCAATCGCGAAGCTGTTCGGGCACCCGATCGAATCGATCTTCACTCCAGACGAGGAACTTGCATGAACAAGGCATCCCTTTTGTTTGCGCTGGCCGTGGCCGTGGCCGCGCCGTCGTTCGCAGCGGAGCCGGCGCCACCGGCCAACCCCTACGCAATGCGCATTGCGCCCGCCGAGCGCTTCGACGTTGGGCCGCTGCGGGTCGAGCGGCACGGCAGCGGCGGCCGTGCGCTGGTGCTCATTCCGGGCCTGGCCAGCGGGGCGTGGGTGTGGCAGGACGTGGTGCGCGCGTTCAGCGGCCAGCAGGCGGTGTATGTGGTGACCCTGCCCGGTTTCGACGGCCGCGACGCGGCACCGTCGAACCTGGCGGCGGTGCGCAAGGCGCTGGGCGAACTGATCGTCGCGCGCTCCCTGGACAAGCCAGTGCTGGTCGGCCACAGCCTGGGCGGCATGCTGGCCTTGGCGGTGGCCGAGGACAGCCCAGGGCTCGTTGGCGGCGTGGTGGCAGTGGACGGCTTGCCTGTGCTGCCGGGCACCGAAGGCTACACGCCCGAGCAGCGCGCCGCTGCCCTCGCACAGGCCGGCAGCGCGCAGGGTCAGTATTCGAAGGAGCAGTTTGCCGCCGGCCAGCAAGCGTATATGAGCAGCGAGGGTGTGCTGGACATGACGCGCGCCGACATGCTGGCCGAGCTGACCTCGCGCAGTGATCCGGCGGCCGTTCGGCGGGCAGTGGCCGACGCGCTGGCGCTCGATCTGCGCCCTGGCCTGTCGCGGATCAGCGCGCCGATCCTGGAGATCTCGCCCTACTTTGCGGCGGACCAGAGCCAGGTGGGCATCACCGAGCAGGCCAAGCTTGAGTTCTATAAGTCGCTGCTGGCCGGGGCGCCGAAGGTCGAGGTGGTGTCGATCTCGCCCGCGCGCCACTTTGTCATGTTCGACCAGCCCGCAAAGCTGCTCGACGCGCTGCGCACCTTTTTGTCCAAACTGGGAGGCTGACGATGAAAGAGTTTATCCGCTGGGCCGGGCAATACCTGATTGCCGCGGGCTCGATGTTTGCGATCCTGTCCGCCGTTGATGCCGGCAGCGGCACGGCGTTTGCAGACGGCTGGAGGAACAACCTGGCGTGGGCGATCGTCTCGGCCGCGATCTTCATCGGCGCGCGCTACTACCAGGCCAAAAGCGGCGCGGGCTGCCGTGCCTGTGACACCATAAGGCCCAAATAGACAGCATCCCGTAGGGTGGGCAGATTCTGCCCACGCGTTCAGATAGCGCGGGCGCCGTCGCGAATCCAGCACCAGCTGGACGCGTGGGCAGGAAGACCTGCCCACCCTACGAGAGTCAGGCAGCCGCAGTGAGCTGCGGGAGCGACGCCATCAGGTCCGCAAAGCGCTGCCCCTGGATCATCACGTGCTCGCGCATCAGTTGCGCGGCCAGCTCTCCGTCGCCCTTGACGATGGCCTGCACCACCGCATCGTGCTCGGCGTATGAATTGCTGACGCGGTCGCGCACGCGCAGCTGCAGCCGGCGGTAGGGCCGCAGGCGGCGGTACAGGCTTCTCGCCTGCTCGATCAGGAAGTGGTTGTGGCTGCCGGCGTAGATCGCCTGGTGGAAGGCCTCGTTCAGCGTGTAGTACTCGTCGGGGTCGTCCACCGCGCGCTTGCACGCGGCGTGCGCGGCCAGCAGCGCTTCCTGCTCGGCCTTGGTCATGCGGCGCGCCGCCAGCCGCGCGCACACGGCTTCCAGCTCCGACATCACTTCGAACATCTCGACCAGCTGCTGCGGCCCCAGCTCAGCCACCACCGCGCCCCGCCGCGGCCGGATCACCACCAGGCCCATCGACGACAACTGGATCAGCGTCTCGCGGATGGGCGTGCGCGACACCCCAAAGGCGTTGGCCAGTTCGGTCTCGTCCAGGTGCTGGCCCGGGGCCAGCTTGCCTACCGCGATCATTTCTTCTATCGCATCGCGTAATGTTTCCGAGCGGCTTTTCATGGTAGATTGCTATCAGCTTTTGTATATGAGCTGTAATTATAGAAGCTAAATAACGCTTGACAATGTATTTGTTGAGTTTATTCTTGTATACACAAAATGCGGACGATGCATACGGCTTGACCGAAGCACGATCTGCCTGGGTAGTCTGATTCAACATCTTGGAGGATGTATATGTCGGTAATGACACGCAGGGCCCTGCTGGGCGCGCTCGCCACCAGTCCACTCTGGATGAACCCGGTTTGGGCGCAGTCGTCCAACCTGAAGATCTCGCACCAGTTCCCGGGCGGCAGCGTCGCCGAGGGCGATTTCCGTGACCGCCTGTGCCGCATGTTCGCGGCCGAAGTGGAAAAGCGCACGCGCGGCGCCCTGAAGTTCTCGATCTACCCGGGCTCGTCGCTGATGAAGACGAACGCCCAGTTCTCGGCCATGCGCAAGGGCGCGCTCGACATGTCGCTGGTGCCGCTGTCGTACGCGGGCGGCGAAGTCCCCGAGGTGAACATCGGCCTGATGCCGGGCCTGGTGACCTCGTACGACCAGGGCATGGCATGGAAGAACAGCGAAGTGGGCAAGGAGCTCGCGCGCATCCTGGCCGAAAAAGGCATCGTGGTGGTCAGCTGGATCTGGCAAGCGGGCGGCGTGGCGTCGCGCTCCAAGCCGATCATCGACCCCGAAGACGCGCGCGGCCTGAAGGTGCGCGGCGGCTCGCGCGAGATGGACCTGATCCTCAAGGAAGCCGGCGCTGCCGTCGTCACCCTGCCCTCCAACGAAATCTACGCCGGCATGCAGACCGGCGCGATGGATGCGGCGCTGACCTCGTCCACTTCGCTGATCTCGTTCCGCCTGGAGGAAGTCTCCAAGGCGCTGACCACCGGCCGCGCCGGCGCATACTGGTTCATGTTCGAGCCGCTGATGATGTCCAAGGCCGTGTTCGACCGCCTGCCGAAGGACCAGCAGGCCGCCATCATGGCCGTGGGCGGCGAGCTCGAAACCTTTGCGCGCAAGGCCGCGCAGGACGATGACGCCGCCGTGGCCGCCGTGTACCAGCGCGCGGGCGCCCGCGTGGCCGACCTGAACCCGGCCACGCTGAAGAAATGGCAGGACATCGCGCGCAATACGGCATGGAAGGACTACGCCGCGCGCAACGCCAACTGCGCCAAACTGCTGTCGCTTGCGGAGAAGCTCCTGTGAGTCATGGCTTCGAGCTCGAGCAGGCCGCTGCGCCTGCTGTGCCCGACGGTACCGCCCTGGCGGTATTGTCGGGCTGGTTCGACGGCTTCAACAGGCTGCTGTTGAAGCTGTCGATGCTGGCCATCCTCGCCACCTCGCTGGTGCTCACCTACTCGGTCGCGACGCGCTACTTCTTCAAGTCGCCGACCGACTGGCAGGACGAGGCATCGGTGTTCATGCTGGTAGGGATGACGTTCTTCTGCACCGCCTGGGTCCAGTCGCAGCGCGGGCACATCGGGATCGAGGCGCTCGCTTCGGTGCTGCCGCGCCGGGTCAACGTGGTGCGGCTGTTCGTGGTGGACCTGCTCTCAACGGCGTTCTGCGCCTTCTTCGCCTGGAAGGCGTGGGCGCTGTGCCATGAGGCGTGGGTGGACGGCCAGACCACGTCGTCCACGTTCGCCCCGCCGCTGTGGATCCCGTATTCGATGATGGCAGCCGGCATGACGATCCTGACGCTGCAGCTGCTGCTGCAGGTACTGATGCACTTTACCGGCAAAGGGAAGACGGCATGAGCGATTTGACCCTAGGCGCGCTGTACGGCGCAATCACCCTGCTGGTGATGTTTTCCGGGATGCCGATCGCGTTCGCGCTCGGCGTCGTGGCCACCGGTTTCATGTACTTCTTCATGCCGCCCATGTCGCTCGACACGATCGCCCAGAACGTGTACGAGGAGATGGCGTCGATCACCCTGCTCTCGATCCCGCTGTTCATCCTGAAGGGCGCGGCGATCGGCAAGTCACCCGCCGGGCGTGACCTGTACGCGGCCATCCACGCCTGGCTGCACAAGGTGCCGGGCGGCCTGGGCATCGCCAACGTGTTTGCCTGCGCGCTGTTCGCGGCCATGGCCGGCTCCTCGCCCGCTACCTGCTCGGCTATTGGCTCGGCCGGCATTCCCGAAATGCGCAAGCGCGGCTATTCGCCCGGTTTCGCGGCCGGCATCATCGCCGCCGGCGGCACCCTGGGCATTCTGCTGCCGCCGTCGATCACCATGATCTTGTATGCAGTGGCCGCCGAGCAGTCGCTGGGCCGCCTGTTCCTGGCCGGGATCGGCCCCGGCATGCTGCTGGTGCTGCTGTTCGCGGGCTATGCGGTGTACCGCGCACGTAAGGAATATGGCCTGGCGCTGGCGGCCTATGAAGGCAGTGGCGTGCAGTCGGCCTACCTGGATAAAGAACACTTCACGCTGTCGCAGAAGGTGGAGATGCTGCCGCGCGTGCTGCCCTTCGTGACCCTCCTGATCGGCGTGATGATCGCGCTGTACGGCGGCTACGCCACCCCGTCCGAAACCGCGGGCCTGGGCGCGCTGCTGGCGCTGGTGCTGATCGCGATCGTGTACCGCGTGTGGAAGCCAAAAGACCTGTCGCCGATCCTGTCCTCGACGATCAAGGAGTCGACGATGCTGCTGCTGATCATCGGCATGTCGCTCCTGTATTCGTACGTGATGAGCTACCTGCACATCAGCCAGTCCGCGGCGCAGTTCGTGGTGGACATGCACCTGTCGCGCTGGGTGCTGCTGGCGGTGATCCTGCTGATGGTGGTGGTGCTGGGCTTCTTCCTGCCGCCGGTGTCGATCATCCTGATGACCGCGCCGATCATCCTGCCGCCGCTGAAGGCTGCCGGCTTCGACCTGATCTGGTTCGGCATCGTGATGACGATCGTGATGGAGATGGGCCTGATCCACCCGCCGGTGGGGCTGAACATCTTCGTCATCAAGAACATCGCGCCCGACATCCCGCTGCGCGACGTGATCATGGGCGTGCTGCCGTTCGTGGTGCTGATGGCGCTGGCCGTGGTGCTGCTGTGTGTGTTCCCGTCGATCTCGACCGCGCTGCCGAACATGCTGATGGGAGCCGCATGATGAACGCCACCCCGAAGGTGTGGAACACGCTGCAGCAGAACCGCAGCGCGCGACTGGCCCGCGCCGGCCAGGCGCTGGGCAATGACCTGAACGGCAAGGCGCTGCCCGCCGCGCGCATCAAGGACCTGCTGCACAGCGTGCTCGAATGCGGCGACCGCGTGTGCCTGGAAGGGAACAACCAGAAACAGGCCGACTTCCTGGCGCAGGCGCTGGCCGGGCTGGACCCGGTGCGCATCAGCGCTCTGCACATGCTGCAGTCGGTGCTGGCCCTGCCCGAGCACCTGGACGTGTTCGAGCGCGGCGTGGCATCGAAGCTGGATTTCTCGTTCTCCGGGCCGCAGGCGGCGCGGGTGGCCAAGCTGGCTGCCGCCGGCAAGCTGAACATCGGTGCAATCCACACCTATCTCGAACTGTTCAGCCGCTACTTCGTGGACCTGCCGCCGCGTGTGTCGCTGGTGGCGGCCGAGGCGGCTGACCGCAACGGCAACCTGTACACCGGCGCGAACACCGAGGACACGCCGGCGATCGTGGAAGCGACCACGTTCAAGAACGGCATCGTGATCGTGCAGGTAAACCGCGTGGTCGATACCCTGCCGCGCGTGGACATCCCGGGGGACTGGGTGGACTTCGTGGTGCAGTCGCCGCGCCCGTACTACATCGAGCCCCTGTTCACGCGCGACCCTGCGCAGATCTCGGAGATCCAGGTGCTGATGGCGATGATGGCCATCAAGGGCATCTATGCCGAGTACCAGATCGAGCGGCTCAACCACGGCATCGGCTTCGACACGGCGGCGATCGAGCTGCTGCTCCCAACCTACGCCACCTCGCTCGGCCTGAAGGGCAAGATCGCCCGCAACTGGGCGCTGAATCCGCACCCGGCGCTGATCCCGGCGATCGAATCGGGCTTTGTCGAGTCGGTGTACTCGTTCGGCTCCGAACTGGGGATGGAAGAATACATCCGCGCGCGGCCCGACGTGTTCGCGGTGGGCCCGGACGGCAGCATGCGCAGCAACCGCGCGCTGTGCCAGGCGGCCGGCCACTATGCTTGCGACATGTTCATCGGCTCCACCTTGCAGATCGACTTGCAGGGCAACTCCTCGACCGCCACGCTCGGCCGCATCGCAGGCTTCGGCGGCGCCCCCAACATGGGTGCGGACGCGCGCGGACGGCGCCATGCCAGCCCCGGCTGGCTCAAGGCAGGCCGCGAGGCGCGCGGCCGTTCCAACGCCATCCCGCGCGGGCAGAAGCTCGTCGTGCAGATGGTCGAGACCTTCCGCGAACACATGCAGCCCGCGTTTGTCGAAAAGCTGGATGCGTGGGAGCTGGCCGAGCAGGCAGGCTTTGCGATCCCGCCGGTGATGATCTATGGCGACGACGTGACCCACATCCTGACCGAGGAAGGCATCGCCAACCTGCTGCTGTGCCGAAGCGAGGAAGAGCGCGAGCAGGCCATCCGCGGCGTGGCGGGCTACACGCCGGTGGGCATCGGCCGCGACAAGCGCATGGTCGAGAACCTGCGCGACCGCGGCGTGATCCGCCGCGCCGAAGACCTGGGCATCGACAAGCGCCTGGCCACGCGCGACCTGCTGGCCGCGCGCAGCATGAAGGACCTGGTGCGCGCCTCGCACGGGCTGTACGACCCGCCGCGCCGCTTCAGGAACTGGTAAGGACATCATGGAAAAGCTTTCGTATCGATTTGAAGGCGGCTCGCGCAAGCTGCCGAAACAGGCAGACGTCGTGGGCGTCGTCAGCTCCGGCAACCTGGAAGTACTGATCGAATCGGCCCCCCTTGGCGGCGGCTGCGTTATCGACATCAGTACCGCCGCGGTTGGCTTTGGCGCGACCTGGCAAGCGGTGATGGCCGACTTCCAGCAACGCTGGCAGCTGGCCGACACGCGCATCGCCATCAACGACATGGGCGCCACGCCCGCCGTGGTGAGCCTGCGCATGGACCAGGCGGTCGAGACCATGCTGGGGGACAGCCAATGAGCAGCTATCTGGAACTGACTGCGCGCGAGCGGCTGGCACGTGTGTTCGATCACGCCAGTTTCGAGGAATTCCTGCCGCCGGCGGCGCGCGTGGTGAGCCCGCACCTTGGCCAGCTCGACGCGCCGGTGGCGTTCGACGACGGCGTGGCGGTGGGCCGCGCGCGGCTGGACGGCACGCCTGTCTTTGTGGCCGCGCAGGAAGGCGGCTTCATGGGCGGCGCGGTGGGCGAGGTCCACGGCGCCAAGCTCACCGGCCTGTTGCGCCGCGCGATTGCCGAGCGGCCGGCAGCGGTGGTGCTGCTGCTCGAATCGGGCGGCGTGCGCCTGCATGAGGCGAATGCGGGCCTGGTCGCGGTGTCCGAGGTGATGCGGGCCGTGCTGGACGCGCGTGCCGCCGGCATCCCGGTCATTGCTCTCGTGGGCGGCGCCAACGGCTGCTTCGGCGGCATGGGCATCGTCGCGCGCTGCACCAACACGGTCGTCATGTCGGAAGAAGGACGGCTTGCGATGTCCGGACCGGAGGTGATCGAGACCGCCAACGGCGTGGAAGAATTCGACTCGCGCGACCGGGCGCTGGTGTGGCGCACCACGGGCGGAAAGCACCGCTACCTGCTGGGCGACTGCCAGGCGCTGGTGGCGGACGACACCGACGCCTTTCGCGCAGCAGCCATTGCGGCGGTGGCGCGCTACGCGAGCGCGAGCGCCGAGCTGACACTGGAAGCGCTCGAACGCGAGCAAGCCATGCTGGCAGACCGGTTGGAGCGCTTTGGCGAGCTGTCTGAACCGATGGAGATCTGGCGCGCGCTCGGCATCGCCAAGCCGGAGCAGGTGCCGATGCTGGATGCGCAAGAATTCGTTGAACTGGCCGCCGGCGCCAGGGTGGGAGTGAACTGATGGATTGGAAAACCCTGGCGAACCAGCTTTTCCCGGGCGGTTACGAGATCAACGAGCAGGACCTGTTCCTGAGCGGGACAGCGCAGGTGGCCGGCGAAACGGTCGCCGTGGTCGGCACGACCGGGCATGCGCCGATCGGCGTGGAGATCGCGCTGGCGCAGGCCCGCTTCATCCTGCAGACGGTGCGCGAGCATCCGGGGCGGGCCATCATGCTGCTGGTGGACACGGTCGGCCAGCGGCTGCGGCACCGCGACGAGATGTTGGGCATTAACAGCTACATGGCGCATCTGGGCAAGTGCGTGGACTTCGCGCGCCGCCGCGGGCACCGGGTGATCGGCCTGGTGTACGACCAGGCGCTGTCGGGCGGTTTCATTACCAGCGGCCTGATGGCCGACGCTTGCTACGCGCTGCCCGAATCGACGATCCGAGTGATGGCGCTGCCCGCAATGGCGCGCATTACCAAGGTGCCGGAAGAGCGCCTCGTCGAGCTTGCGGGCAGCAACCCGGTCTTTGCGCCGGGCGCCGAAAACTACCTGCGCATGGGCGGTGTGCAGGAGATCTGGTCGGGCGACCTGGCCGAGCAGCTTGAGACAGCCATGGCTGCCGAGCACCGCTCCGACGAGCGTGCCGCCCTCGGCCTGTGGCGCGGCGGGCGCAAGCTGGCCAAGCCGGTCGCCGATGCAATCATCTCGGGTAGTGATGTACTCGCGTCATGACCTTGTCTGGCTGACTCCGGACGGATGGAGCGAGGCGCTGGCGCAAGTGCCGGCGCCACTGCGCGCGCCGATCGAGCGCTGGCGGCGTGCAAACTGGCCGGCCGTGGTACGCCGCAACGATGCCAACCTGGCAGACGGATTCGTCTGCGCCGGGATTCCGCTGCCGCCTGACCGCGAGACCGGCATCAAGCCGCGCGTTGGGCTGCAGCTGCGCTTGTCCTCGATCGACCGTCGCACTGGCGCGCTGCCGCTGCTACGCGCGGTCGACGCCGCGCCAGCCGAGTGGCGGGCCGCGCTCGGCCTGCTGCCTGACCTGCAGCTGCGTGTGTATGGTTCGCTGGCGATGCAGGCCTTCACCGGGCTGGACTACCTCACCCCCTCTTCCGACATCGACGTCCTGTTTGCGCCGGCCGACCAGGTGGCGCTGGACGCGGGCATCGCACTGCTGTCCCATGTGGCAGAGCGCTTGCCGCTGGACGGCGAAGTCGTCTTCCCCGGCGGCGCCGCTGTGGCCTGGAAGGAGTGGCGCGATGCGCGCGGCAGCGGGCGCAAGGTACTGGCAAAGCGCATCGACGAGGTGCGGCTGGTCTCGCCCGACGAGCTGGCTGCGGCGCTGGGGGCATGATGACCCACCTCGCAACGCCCCGCCATGCCGCCTGGCCTGCCGCGCCTTGGTGGCAGCGCAGCTTTTGCGCCCAGGTCGCGCGCGTTGCGGTGCGCTGCCTGTACACCGAGCTGACCCTTTATCCGAAGCCGGGTCTTGTGTCGCTGGTGGACAACGGCAGCCACACCGACATGAACGCCGCCACCTTCATGCGCAGCATGTTCGCGCTGCGCCGCTACTTTGGCGCGATCTGCCAGGCTGGCATCGACGGCGCGCCGTTCGGGCGGCTCAAGCAGCTCGGCATCGAGGCCGAAAAGCGCATGCTCAAGGCCACCGGCGACATCAATACGCACCGCGGCGCGATCTTCAGCGTAGGATTGCTATGCGCCGCCATCGGACGAGCACGCGCGCAATCGATGCGGCTCACTCCCTCGACGCTGCGCG
This sequence comes from Massilia agilis, assembly GCF_024756255.1. Taxonomy (GTDB): domain Bacteria; phylum Pseudomonadota; class Gammaproteobacteria; order Burkholderiales; family Burkholderiaceae_D; genus Telluria; species Telluria agilis. Next base: position 85,975 of record NZ_JANUHB010000002.1, read on the forward strand.
CCGTGCTCCTGCTGAGCTGGGGCGAGGAGTTGGCCGGCCACACCGCCGACTGCGGTGCCGCCTCGAACGGCCTGCGCGCCGCCGCCCTGCATGGCGCAAGCGGTGCGCGCGAAGAAGCGGCGCTTGGATTCCCGTCCGTGTTCGAGGTCGCCCTGCCCGCGCTGGCCGCCACACTTGCGGCCGGGCGCGGCCACTACCTCGCGCGGATCGACACACTGTTCACGCTGATGGCGCACATGAGCGACACGAACGTCTTCCACCGCGCGGGCAGCGAAGGCGCGGCCCTGGTGCGTGAACGCGCGCGCACCTTTCTGGACCTTGGCGGCACCGCTCATCCGGCATGGAAGGAGACAGCGCTGCAGTGCCACCGGGAGTTCGTGGCAAGCCGTATCTCCCCCGGCGGTGCAGCTGACCTGCTGGCCGCAACCTGCCTGGTCCACAGCGTCACCACCCAGCCAATCCCATGACGACGCGCCTGTTCATCCTCTGTCCCGGCCAGGGCAGCCAGGGCCCGGCGATGTTCGACCTCGCACGCGCCGACGATCGCGCGGCCGAATTTATCGCCCGCCATGCGCCCGCCTACACCGAGGCGAACATGTTCGACAACCGTGTGGCCCAGCCCTTGATCGTCACCGCGACACTCGCGATCTGGGAAGCGCTGCGCGGCCGTATCCCGCAGCCTTCGCTTGCGGCCGGCTACAGCATCGGTGAACTAGCCACCTATGCGGTCGCGGGGGCCTTCAAAGCGGACCAAGCGGTGGAGCTCGCGGCGGCGCGGGCGGGATTGATGGACCAGGCCGCAGCAGAGAACCCGGACCAGGCCATGCTGGCCGTGAGCGCATTCCCGGGTCAGCAGGCGCGCGCGCTGGCCGAGCAGCATGGCGTCGCAGTGGCCATCGTCACTGCCGAGGACAGCTGCATCGTCGGCGGCAGGCGAACCGCGTTACTGGAACTTGAGCGCGAGACCGTGGCTCGCGGCGGCCGGTGCCAGCTGCTGCCGGTGGCGGTCGCATCGCACACCCCGCTGATGGCTGGCGCCGTCGCGCCTTTCGCCGCAACGCTGCAAGCCGCACCGTTCGGCATGCCGCTTTGCCCGGTCCTGTCCGGCATCGATGCATCACGGATCGAAGACAAGGCGCAGGCGGTGGAGCACCTGTCGCGCCAGCTCGCGCAGACGATTGTCTGGGATGCGTGCATGGACGCCGCCGTCGAGGCGGGCGTCACGGTGGCGCTGGAACTCGGGCCTGGCGCGTCGCTGTCGCGCATGTTCAGGTCGCGCTACCCCGACCTGCCCTGCCGCTCGGTGTCCGAATTCAGGAGTATCGAAGGGATCGTGGCGTGGATCGAACGCCAGGCCGGCTGAGCTCAGCCGCCGGTCACCGGCGGGAAGAAGGCGACCTCTGCCCCGTCACGCAACTGCGTGCCGGGCTCGCACATGACCTGGTTGAAGGCCATGCGCAGCGCGCGTTCGTGCGACAAGGCCTCGGCCCACGCACCGCCGCGCGCGATCAGGAAATCGCGCAGCGCGCCGACAGTGGACACCTCAGCAGGCAGCGCCACGCCTTCCTGCGACACGCCCAGTGCTTCGCGCACACTGGCAAAAAAACGCAAAGTGATCTTCATGTGGCTCCTAGTGCTGCAGTTCGGCGAACGGGATAAAACGCACGGTTTCGCCCTTCGCAATCGGGTGCCCCGGCGGATTGTCAATCAGGCCCTCACCCCACACGGTCGAGGTGAGCACGCCCGAGCCCTGGTTGGGGAACAGGTCGAGGCCACCCTCGGCATTGATCCCGGCACGCAGGAATTCGTTGCGGCGGTCTGCCTTGGGCCAGTCGAAGTCGGCGCGCATCGGATAGGTGCGCGGCTCGACCGGACCGCTCACGCCCTGCAGGCGCAGCAGGAAGGGCCGCACAAACAGCAGGAAGGTGATGAAGCTCGACACGGGATTGCCCGGCAGGCCCAGGAAGAAGGCGGCGCCGTCCTCGCGCCGCACCTCGCCGAATGCCAGCGGCTTGCCCGGCTTGACGGCGATCTGCCACATGTTCAGGCGCCCTTCCGCTTCGACCGCTGGCTTGATGTGGTCTTCCTCGCCCACCGACACGCCACCGGAGGTGATGATCAGGTCATGGCCGCGCGCGGCCTCGCGCAGGGTCGAACGGGTGGCGTTGAGCGAGTCGGGCACGATGCCAAAGTCGGTGATCTCGCAGCCGAAGTTCTCCAGCAGGCCGCGCAAGGTAAAGCGGTTGGAGTTGTAGATCGCGCCTGGCGCCAGCGGCTCGCCCGGAATCGCCAGTTCGTCGCCGGTGAAAAACACCGCCACCCGCACGCGCCGGCGAACTGGCAGGCTCGCCAGCCCCACCGACGCGGCCAGCCCGAGTTCCTGCGCCCGCAGCCGGGTGCCCGTCGGCAGGATCACTGAACCGGCCACGATGTCCTCGCCAGTGCGGCGGATCCACTCGCCGGGCTTGGGCGCGTGCTTGACGATGACATGCTCGCCATCTGCCTCGCACTGTTCCTGCATCACCACCGCGTCCGCGCCCTCCGGAATCAAGGCGCCGGTGAAGATGCGCGCTGCCGCGCCGCTGGCCAATGGCTGGCCCACATGGCCGGCCGGGATGCGCTGGGCGATATGCAGCCGCGCGCTGCCGCTGGCGCAGTCGGCCGCCCGCACCGCGTAGCCGTCCATCTGCGTGTTGTCGGCGGACGGCACGTTGAGGGTGGACGCCTGGTCCTGCGCCAGCACGCGCCCGTTCGCCTCAAGCGTCGGGATGGTCTCGATCCCCTCTACCGGCCTTGCGGCCGACAGCAGGAAGTCGAGCGCCTCGCGCACGGACAGCATGGGTTTGCGAGCTGGTTGTTCGGCCATGGTTACAGTCCCGTGTGTGCGGCGATGAAGGTCTTCATCTCGTCGACGTTCGGCTTCATCACCACGTATTTCTGCGGCAGCGACTCGATGTCCTCGAAGCCGGCCGGCCGGTCCGCATTGCGGCCGAGGGCCTCGACGATGGTCTCGTTGAACTTGGCGGCCAGTGCCGTTTCCAGCACGATCATCGGCACGCCGGCGCGCACGTGTTCACGCGCGACCTTGACGCCGTCGGCGGTGTGGGTGTCGATGGTCAGCCCGCTCTTTTCAAAGACGTTTCGGATGGTTGCAATGCGGTCCGCGTGCGTCGATTTGCCGGACGCGAAACCGTAGCCGGCCACCTTGGCGAACTCGTCGCCGTCGCTGCCCGGCGCGCCGGACAGGTCGAAGCCGCCTTCGGTATCGACCTTGCGGAACAGCGCGCGCACGCGCTCGGGATCGCGGCCCACCAGGTCATACACGAAGCGCTCGAAGTTGGACGCCTTGGAGATGTCCATCGACGGGCTGGTGGTGTGGAAGGTTTCGGCCGACTTGCGCACGCGGTAGCGGCCAGTGCGGAAGAATTCGTCGAGCACGTCGTTTTCGTTGGTGGCGACGATCAGCTGGTCGATGGGCAGCCCCATCATGCGCGCAATGTGGCCGGCGCAGATGTTGCCGAAGTTCCCCGACGGGACGGTGAACGAGACCTTTTGATCGTTGGAGGTGGTGGCCGCGAGGTAGCCGCGGAAGTAGTACACCACCTGGGCCACCACACGCGCCCAGTTGATCGAGTTGACGGTGCCGATTTTCTGGCGCGCCTTGAACGACAGGTCGTTCGACACGGCCTTTACCATGTCCTGGCAGTCGTCGAACACGCCTTCGACTGCAATGTTGAAGATGTTCGGGTCGTGCAGGCTGAACATCTGCGCGGTCTGGAACGCGCTCATCTTTTTGTGCGGCGAGAGCATGAACACGCGGATGCCGCGCTTGCCGCGCATCGCGTACTCGGCGGCGCTGCCGGTGTCGCCCGAGGTGGCGCCGAAAATGTTCAGTTCGTCGTCATTCTTGGCCAGCGCGTATTCGAACAGGTTCCCCAACAGCTGCATCGCCATGTCCTTAAAGGCCAGCGTGGGGCCGTTCGACAGCGATTGCAGCACCAGCACCTTGTCGCCATCGCGTTCGAGTTCGCGCAGCGGGGTGATGTCGGCCGGGTTGTCGCCTGCGCGGGCGTTGCGGTACACGTCCGCGGTGTAGGTCTTTGCCGTGAGGGCCTTCAGGTCTGCGTCCGGAATGTCGGTGGCGAACTTGCGCAGGATTTCATACGCCAGCTCGGCGTACGGGAGCTTGCGCCATGCGTCCAGCTCGGCGCCGGTCACCCTGGGGTATTCGGCGGGGAGGAACAGGCCGCCGTCCGGGGCCAGGCCGCCCAGCAGGATGTCGGAAAAGTGGTTCGGATTGCGGGCGGACGATTCGGCGGTCGCGCGGGTCGAGACGTATTGCATAGGGGGTCGAAAATCGGGTTGGGATGCTCAGGTCGAGGGTTATTATAGTGCTTCGACCGGCACTGGGCCGTTTTCGGGAGCGGAAGTGCCTGCGCCGCTGTGCGCGCGGGGCATGGGTCCCGGCTCTCGCCGGGACGATGAGCCGGCGGTCAGCAGGCAGCGTGGTTGACGGTGACGACGTGGATGGCCAGGCCGCCCAGCGAGGTTTCCTTGTACTTGGCCTGCATGTCGAAACCGGTCTGGCGCATGGTTTCAATGACATCGTCCAGGCTCACGAAGTGGGTGCCGTCGCCCTTGAGGGCGAGGGACGCCGCGGTGATCGCCTTGATGGCCCCCATGCCGTTGCGCTCGATGCAGGGGATCTGCACCAGCCCGCCGATCGGGTCGCAGGTCATGCCAAGGTGGTGCTCGATGCCGATTTCCGCCGCATTCTCGATCTGCTCGTTGGTGCCGCCCAGCGCGGCGACCAGGCCTGCGGCGGCCATGGCGCAGGCCACGCCGACCTCGCCCTGGCAGCCGATCTCGGCGCCCGAGATCGAGGCGTTGCGCTTGCAGAGCATGCCGATGGCGGCCGAGGTGAGCAGGAAGTCGCGGATGCCGCAATTCGGGTCGCTCGGGCGGCAGTCCTGCGCGTAGTAGCGCAGCACGGCCGGAATGATCCCGGCTGCGCCGTTGGTCGGGGCGGTGACGACACGGCCGCCGGCCGCGTTTTCCTCGTTGACGGCCATCGCGAACAGGCTCACGTGGTTGAGCGCGTCATGCGGCAGCTCGTTGCGGTGCACGCCCGATGCGGCGGCGTCCTGCTCCTGCTTCCACAACGCGGCGGCGCGGCGCCGCACGTTCAGGCCGCCCGGCAGCTGGCCGTGCGTGACTAGCCCGTGGGCGATACAGTCGCGCATCACCTGCCAGATGCGGTCCAGGCCCGCGTCCAGGTCTTGTTCGCCCATGCGCGCACACTCGTTGGCGCGCAGCATACGCGGGATCGACAGGCCGTGCTGCTTGCCATGCGCGAGCAGCTGGGTCATGGTATCGAACGGGTACGGCACCTGCTCCCGCCCGGCCTGCTGCGGTGCGGCCTGGGTTTCACCAGCCGCGGTGATGAAGCCGCCGCCGACCGAATAGTAGGTCTTTTCGACCGCATGGCCGTCGCCGAAGCGCAGCACGAAGCGCATGCCGTTCGGGTGCTCCGGCAGGGTCTCGGTCTTGTGCCAGATGAGATTGGAGCGCGCCGTGAACGGCACGTCCTTCACGCCCAGCAGCTTGAGCTGGCCGTCAAGCTCCGCCTCGGCGAGCTTGTCCTCGACGGTATCGGGATCGACAGACTGCGGGGTTTCGCCCATCAGGCCGAGGATCACGGCCTTGTCGGTCGCGTGGCCGACGCCGGTGAGCGCGAGCGAGCCATACAGGTGCGCCTCGACCGCGACCACCGTGTCGAGCGGCCCGGCCTCGACGAGGAAGCGGCGCGCAGCGACCATCGGCCCCACGGTGTGCGAGCTCGATGGCCCGATCCCGATCTTGAACAGGTCAAATACGCTCATGTCCATGAGCTGTCTCCATGATTTGTTTTATGGTTGGCCCGTCGCTATGCGGGCCCTTGCCGTCTGTGCGGCTTTGCCGTCTTACGCAGCTTCGCTGACGCTGACGTCGATATTCTTGAGCATGTCGGCGACCATTTCCTCGACGCCGATGCGGGCCTTCCAGCCCCAGTCGGCGGTCGCACGGCTGTCGTCCAGGCTGCGCGGCCAGGTATCGGCAATCGCCTGGCGGCTGTCGGGCTTGTACGCGATCTTGAAGTCGGGGAGCGCACGCGCGATCGCCGAAGCCAGCTCGCGCGGATTGAACGACACCCCGGCCACATTGTACGACGAGCGGATCTTCACCTTGTCGGCCGGCGCTTCCATCAGCTCCACCGTGGCGCGGATCGCGTCCGGCATGTAGATCATCGGCAGCGTGGTCTCCGGGCCAAGGAAGCACTCGTAGGTCTGGCCGCGCAGCGCCGCATGGAAGATCGCGATGGCGTAGTCGGTGGTGCCGCCGCCCGGGGGCGACTTGAAGCTGATGATGCCCGGGTAGCGGATGCTGCGCACGTCCACGCCGTACTTGGTGTGATAGTACTCGCACAGGCGCTCGCCGGCCAGCTTGCTGATGCCGTAGATCGTGGTCGGGTCCATGATCGTGTACTGCGGGGTGCCCTCGTTCGGGGTGTTGGGGCCGAAGGCAGCGATCGAGGACGGCCAGAACACCTTCAGCGGCTTGCCGGCCTCGCCGCGCTCGCGCGCGATCTCGAGGATGTTGAGCAGGCCATCCATGTTGAGCGTCCAGGCCTTGAGCGGCGCTTTTTCGCCGGTGGCCGACAGCAGCGCGGCCAGCTGGTACACCTGGGTGATGCCTTCGGCAGCGACGAGTGCGGCCAGGCGCGCCTTGTCCAGCACGTCCAGCTGCACGTAGCGTTGGGCGCCGAAGCGGTTTTCAAGGCCGATGTCGGCGGCGATCACGTTGTCGGCGCCGTGCTTGTCCGCCAGCGCGGTGACGAGCTCGCTACCGATCTGGCCGTTGGCGCCGATGATGAGGATGCGTTCCATGTGCTTTGTCGTGTAAATCGTTTTATTGTTTGATGATGCCCAGCTCGCGGCCAGCCTGCTCGAAGGCCTTGAGCACGGTGTCGAGCTGTTCGCGGGTGTGCGCGGCCGAGAGCTGCACGCGCACGCGCGCCTGGCCCATCGGCACCACCGGGTAGAAGAAGCCAGACAGCAGCACGCCCAGTTCGAACATGCGCGCGGCGAATTTTTGCGCCACCGGGGCATCGAACAGCATCACCGGCACCACCGGGTGCGTGCCCGGCTTGATGGTGAAGCCGATGCGCTCGATCTCCTTGCGGAAGTAGGCGGTGTTCTCGTGCAGGCGGTCGCGCAGCTCGGTGGATTTGCTGATACGCTCCAGCACCGAGAGAGAAGCACCGGCGATCATCGGGGCCAGCGTGTTGGAGAACAGGTAGGGGCGCGACTTCTGGCGCAGCGTCTCGATCACTTCCTTGCGGCCCGAGGTGAAGCCGCCCATGGCGCCGCCCAGCGCCTTGCCCAGCGTGCCGGTGATGATGTCGATGCGGCCCATCACCCCGCAGTGCTCGTGCGTGCCGCGACCGGTCTTGCCCATGAAGCCCGACGCGTGCGAGTCGTCCACCAGGGTCAGCGCACCGTATTTCTCGGCCAGCTCGACGATCTTGTCCAGCTGGGCGATGGTGCCGTCCATGGAGAACACGCCGTCGGTAACGATCACCTTGTGGCGCTTGCCCGCTTCGGTTGCGGCCTGCAGCTGCTTTTCCAGGTCGGCCATGTCGTTGTTGGCGTAGCGGTAGCGCGCGGCCTTGCACAGGCGGATACCGTCGATGAGCGAGGCGTGGTTCAGCGCGTCCGAAATGATCGCGTCGTTCTCGTCGAACAGCGGCTCGAACACGCCGCCGTTGGCGTCGAACGCGGCGGCGTACAGGATCGTGTCTTCGGTGCCGAGGAAGTTCGACAGCGCGCGCTCCAGCTCCTTGTGCACGGTCTGGGTACCGCAGATGAAACGCACCGACGACAGGCCATAGCCGTACTTGTCCAGCGCGGCAGCGGCGGCTTTCGCGGTCTCGGGGTCGCCCGACAGGCCCAGGTAGTTATTGGCGCACATGTTGATGAGCGTGCGGCCGTCCTCCGACACCACCTGCGCGCCCTGGCGCGAGGCGAGCACGCGCTCCGGCTTGAACAGGCCCTGCTCGCGCAGGCTGGCCAGGTTCTGCTGCAGCTGCTGGTAGAACGCTTGATCGCTCATCTCTATCTCCCTTGTCCGTGGAAGCCGGCTTGACCGGCAGTTGTACTATGCTGTACCGTTTGCCGAACCCTGCAGCAGTTCGGCTTGCTGTTCGCGTTCCGTTATGTCGAACGCAAATTCAATATAATGAATCTTACGCCCGCCTGTTGAACTTGGCAAGTTCCTCAGGCTATCAGATATCACCTTTCGTTGTAGCCAATGAAAACAACTGTTACCACCAATGCGCCACCAGAAGTCGGGGCCACCCTGCAGCGCCTGCGCCTGGCGCGCGGACTGACGCTGGAGGACCTGTCGCGCATCGCCGGCGTGTCCAAGTCGATGCTGTCGCAAATCGAGCGCGAAAAGGCCAACCCGACCATCGCGATCACCTGGCGCCTGGCCAATGCGCTGGGGGTGGCGATCGGCGAACTGCTGTCATCCGAGCCGCGCGACGTGGAAACGATCCGCGTGGTGGAGGCGCACGAGACGCCTACCCTGCCCGGCAATCACGCCGGTTATGCGCTGCGTATCCTGGGGCCGATGGAACTGGCGGGTAAGTACGAGTGGTATGAGTTGACGCTGGCCCCGGGCGGCGAACTGGCTTCGCAAGCCCACGACCCGGGCACCAGCGAGCACCTGACGGTGCTGCATGGGACGCTGGAAGTCGAGGTGGGCTCGAGCACCCGCAAGGTGAAGTCGGGCGGCACCGCGCGCTATCCGGCGGACCAGAACCATGCGGTGCGCAATGCGGGCAAGACCGAGGCGAAGGCGCTGCTGGTGGTGGTGCACCGCTAACGCAATGTAGGGTGGGCGGGTTTCCCGCCCACGCGTCCAATCAGCTTAAAGACGGCCGCGGACTTGCCACACTGCCGTTGAACGCGGGGGGGTGAAGCTGGCCAGTGGCCAGCTGAACGAGCTCCCACCCTACCTTTCATTACATACCGAGGTTCTTGGCCAGGAAGCCCCAGCGGTCGGCCACCTCGTCGATCAGCTTGGTGGTCGGCTTGCCGGCGCCGTGGCCAGCCTTGGTATCAATACGGATGATGACCGGCGCGCTGCCCGCCTGCGCAGCCTGCAGGGTGGCGGCAAACTTGAAGCTGTGCGCCGGCACCACGCGGTCGTCATGGTCCGCCGTCGTCACCATCGTCGCTGGGTAGCAGGTCCCCGGCTTGAGGTTGTGCAGCGGCGAGTACTTTACCAGCGCCTTGAATTCTTCCGGGTTCTCGGACGAGCCGTAGTCCGAAGTCCAGGCCCAGCCGATCGTGAACTTGTGGAAGCGCAGCATGTCCATCACGCCCACCATCGGGATCGCCGCGCGGAACAGGTCCGGGCGCTGGGTCATCGCCGCGCCCACCAGCAGGCCGCCGTTGCTGCCGCCGCCGATCGCAAGCTTGGCTGGCGAGGTGACCTTGTGGTCGACCAGCCACTGCGCCGCGCCGATGAAGTCGTCGAACACGTTCTGCTTTTTCAGCTTGGTGCCCGCCTCGTGCCAGGCTTCGCCGTATTCGCCGCCGCCGCGCAAATTGGGCACGGCGTACACACCGCCCATCTCCATCCAGGCCAGGTTGGCCGGCGAGAAGGCGGGCGTGAGCGAGATGTTGAAGCCGCCGTAGCCGTACAGGTAGGTCGGGTTGCTGCCGTCCTGCTTGAGCCCCTTCTTCGAGACGAGGAACATCGGCACGCGGGTGCCGTCGCGGCTGGTGTAGAACACCTGGCGCGTTTCGTAGTCGTCCGGGTTGAACTGCACCTTCGGCTGGCGGAACACGCTGCTCTTCCCGCTCTTCATGTCAAGGCGATAGATAGTGGTCGGGGTGGTGAAGCCGGTGAACGAGTAAAAGGTCTCGCTGTCGCCGCGCTTGCCGGTGAAGCCTGCTGCCGAGCCGATGCCCGGCAGTGCGATTTCGCGCACCAGCTTGCCCTTCAGGTCCACCACCTTGACCACGCTGCGTGCGTCCTTCAGATATTCGACGACGAGCTGGTTGTTGATCATGTGGGCCGACACCAGCGTGTCTTCGCTCTCCGGCAGGACTTGCTGCCAGTGCGCTTCCTGCGGCTTGCGGGTGTCGATCGCGACGATGCGCTGGCGCGGCGCGTTGCGGTCGGTGACGAAGTAGAACACCGGACCAACGTTGTCGATGAATTCGTAGGCGGCGTCGAAGTTGTCGATCAGCGGCTCGACCTTGGCGCCTGCGCGGCCCAGGTCCTTGTAGAAGATGCGGTACTTGTGGGCGGTGCCCTTGGTCGCCGTGATCAGCAGGTAGCGGCCGTCGTCGGTGGTGTGCGCGCCGAAACCCCATTCCTTCTGGTCCGGGCGGTCGTACACCAGCTGGTCGGCGTCCTGCGTGGTGCCGATGCGGTGGTAGTACAGCTTCTGGAAGTAGTTCACGTCGGCCAGCTTGGTCGCTTCCTTCGGCTCGTCATAGCGGCTGTAGAAGAAGCCCTTGCCGTCGTGCGTCCACGCGGTGTTCGAGAACTTGACCCACTTGATGTGGTCCGCCAGGTCCTTGCCGGTGGCGATGTCGCGCACCTTCCACTCGTTCCAGTCCGAGCCCGAGGCGGCGGTGCCGTAGGCGAGCAGCTTGCCGTCCGGGCTCACCTCGGCGCCGGACAGGGCCACGGTGCCGTCGGCCGCCAGCGTGTTCGGATCGAGCAACATGCGCGGGGTGTCGGTGAGCGACTGCATGGTGTACAGCACCGACTGGTTCTGCAGGCCGTCGTTGCGGCTGTAGAAATAGCGGCCACCCTCGCGCTGCGGCACCGAGTAGCGCTCGAAGTTCCACAGCTCGGTCAGGCGGCGGCGGATCGCGTCGCGCTGCGGGATCTGCGCCAGATACGCTTGCGTGACCTTGTTCTCGGCCTCGACCCAGGCGTGGGTCTCGGCGCTGTTCGCGTCTTCCAGCCAGCGGTAGGGATCGGCGACGGTGGTGCCGTGGTAGTTGTCCGTCTGGTCGACTTTCTTCGTGACCGGGTAGGTCAGCGGCGCGCCGTACTGCGGGCAGGTTTGCGCAGTGGTGGCGCCGGCGCCGACGGCCGCGATCAGGCCGGCGACGACGGGTGCGTGTCTCAGGTGCATGTTGTTCTCTTTCTTGAGGCGTTGAACGGGGCGATGCCGGAGGGCATGATAGCGCGAATTGGAGCGCTCGAACATTGCGCCCGGGAAGGCACGCGACGGTTCTGTTTTTGTAGGGTGGGCAGGTTCTCCTGCCCACGCGTTCAGCGGCAGAATGAATAGCCGCACATGGCGCAAGCACCAGTTGGACCCGCAGGCAGGGAGAGGCCGGGCAGTGCCCAGCCAAGGCCCGCCCGACGCCTTGGCCTTCAGCCGGTCTCCCCGTCCAGCCTGCGGTGCGTGAGCTGCCACTGCCGCGACATGTCCAGCGCCCAGCCAATCTCGGCCGGCGACAGCCGGCGCGCGACGATGCTCTTGTTGGCGCTGGCCGTCTCGTCCCCGGCGTCGGCGGCCAGCAGCATCCACATGTACGAACGCACCTTGTCGCGCTCCACCCCGCGGCCGCTGCCGTACATGCCGCCCAGGTTGTACTGGGCCAGCGCATGCCCCTGCTCGGCGGCCTTCTGGTACCAGTACACGGCCATCACGTCGTCGTGCGGCACGCCCTGCCCGTTGGCGTACATGACGCCCAGGTTGTTCTGGGCGCTGGCGTCGCCCTGGTCGGCAGCCATCTGGTACCAGTAGGCAGCGCGCGCTTCGTCGCTGGGGACGCCCTGTCCATTGGCGTAGATGACGCCAAGGTTGAACTGGGCGTTGGCCGCGCCCTGTTCGGCAGCCCGCAGGTACCACTCCAGCGCGCGCTGCGCATCGCGCTCCACCCCGCGGCCGTTGGCGTACATGTTGCCAAGGTTGTACTGCGCCAGCACGTGGCCCTGTTCGGCCGCGCGCTGGTACCACGTCATGGCGCGCACCTCGTCGTGCTCCACACCCTGCCCGTTGGCCAGCATCAGGCCCAGCGCAAACTGGGCTTCCTTGTCACCCTGCTCGCCGGCGCGCTGCAGCCAGGCCATTGCGCGCAGCGGATCGGGCTTGACGCCCTGCCCCTCGGCGTACGCCATGCCAAGCTGGCGCTGCGCCACCGGGTCGCCCTGTGCAGCGGCCTGGCGGAACCAGCACAGCGCCTGCACGTCGTTGGGCTCCACGCCCTGGCCGCGCTTGTACATGAGGCCCAAATTGAGCTGCGCCGGCGCGTTGCCCTGCACGGCGGCCTTGCGGAACCACGCCATGGCCAGCGGGTAGTTGGTGCCGGCGCCCTGCCCATGCAGGTAGCATTCGGCCAGCAGGTTTTGGGCGCTGGCAATGCCCTGCTCGGCCGCGCGGTAGAACCAGGCCAGCGCCATGTCGGGGTTGGGCTGGACCCCGCGCCCCTTCTTGTACATTTGGCCAAGGTTCTGCTGGGCCGAGGCATCCCCTTGCTCGGCGGCACGGCGGAACCAGTAGGCGGCCTCGGCGTCGTTCTGGTCCACGCCACGGCCGTTGTAGTACATGGCGCCAAGGTGGTTCTGGGCGAACGCGAGCCCCTGGCGGGCGGCCTGGCGCATCCATTTGAACGCCACGCTGTCGTCCCGCTCCACACCCTCGCCTTTTTTATACAGCAGGCCCAGGTTGAATTGCGCGTACGGATCGCCCCGCTCGGCCGCCTGGCGGAACCATACGTACGTCTGCTGATAGTCCTCGCGAGAGAGATTCTGGCGGTTCATCTGTTCCTCCGGCCCAGGGCCGTTGCAAACGCAGAAAAATCGGACCGACCAGGCCAAGCGGCCTCATAAGTATTGCTAAAATTTTAAGTGTGCGGAGGGACCGGGAGTTTGACTGCGCACAATCGTGCTGACCCGTGACGCATAAAAAACGCGTCGGACGCGGGGAAGAGTTGTTAAATGGGAACGTCGCGAGCGGGCTCGTCGCTCACGCCGGCGCTGCGGCTGGCGATGTATTTTCCCATCCAGGCCGGCACTTTGGCTGCGGCCACCTTGTTGAGCGATGCCAACAGCGAGGGCTCGACCTGACCCAGCCCGTATTCGCGCCCGAGGTGACGGCCGATGTGGAGCAGCACCTCTGCCGCGACCTCGGCATCGGCCTCGGCCCGGTGGGCGGCGCTGCGAAACGCGATGCCCAGCCGCCCCGACAGCTGCCCCAGCTTGTAGCTCGGCAGCCCCGGGAACACCCGGCGCGACAGCTTGAGCGAGCACACCAGGTGGGCGTGCCCGCACTGGCGTCCCTGGCGTTCGCCTTCGGCCTTGAGGAACTTTTCGTCGAAGCTCGCGTTGTGCGCGGCCAGCGTGTCGGTGCCGATGAAGTCGATCAGCTCCGGCACCACCCGGCTGGCCGGCGGCGCCGCGTCCACCATGTCCTGCGAAATGCCGGTCAGCGCGGTGATGAACGCCGGGATGCGGGCGCCGCAGTTGACCAGCGAAACATAGCGCTCGGTCACGCGACCGCCAACGATGCGCAGGGCCGCCACTTCGGTGATGCGGTCGCCCATCGCCGGCGACAGGCCGGTGGTCTCGAAGTCGAGCATCACGATTGGTTTATCGAACACGCTCATGGCTCACCCGAAGCGCCGCGCGGCGTCGAGCGCAAGGCCCGCGCCGATGCTGCCGAACAGGTCGCCCTCGACCTTGCGCGCCTGCGGAAGCAGTGCCCCGATCCGCTCGCGCAGCGCGGCCACGCCGCTCGAGCCGCCGGTAAAGAACACGGTATCGACCCGGTCGGCATCGACGCCGGCATCGGCCAGCAGCGCCGACACCGTGGCCGCAACCGCATCGACGGCCTGGGCAATGGCGTCGGCAAAACCGTCACGCGTGAGGTCGAGCAGCGCGGGCGGGTCCAGCCGGTCCAGCTCGAGCGCGATCGCGGGCGCGGACGACAAGGCGATCTTTGCTTCTTCCACGCGCATGGCCAGCCAGTGACCGGCGCGGTCCTCCACCAGCCGGTGCAAGCGCGCCAGCTTGTCCGGCTCGCAGGCGTCGCGCACCAGCTCGACCAGCTGCGCGGCGCTCTTGCGCGTGTACGCCAGGTTGATCGTGTGCCAGGTGGCCAGGTTGAAGTAGTAGCTGGACGGCACCTGCGCGCCGGACACCAGCATGCTGCCGTGCCCCAGCAGCGGCATCACCGCGGCCAGGCTCAGGTACTTGTCGAAATCGGTGCCGCCGATGTGCACGCCGCCACTGCCGAGGATGTCATCGCGGCGCTCGGCACGGCGGGCGCGCTCGGGCGACAGCCGCACCAGCGAAAAGTCCGAGGTGCCGCCGCCGATGTCGGCCACCAGCACCAGTTCCTCGCCGGCGATCTGCGATTCGTAGTCGAAAGCGGCTGCAATCGGCTCGTACTGGAAGCCCACTTCCTCGAAACCGACCGCGTGCGCGACCTGGGCCAGCGTGTCCTGCGCCAGCCGGTCGGCGTCAGGGTCGCCATCGACGAAAAACACCGGGCGCCCGAACACGGCGTGGCGGAACGGCTGCCCCGCCTCGCGCTCGGCACGCCGCTTGAGTTCACCGATGAACTGGGACAGCAGCACCCGGAACGGCAGCGCGCGCCCGGCGACCTCGGTCTGGCCGTCGATCAGGCTGGTGCCGAGCAGGCTCTTGAGCGAGCGCATCAGGCGCCCTTCGTAGCCCTCCAGGTAGTCCGCCAGCGCGGCGCGCCCGTAGCGCACCTCGTCGTCGTCGGCGTTGAAGAACACGGCTGATGGCAGGGTCGGCTTGCCGTCCTCGAGCGCGAGCAGCGACGGCAGGCCGGGCCGCGCCCAGCCGACAGTGGAGTTGGAGGTGCCGAAATCGACGCCGCAAGCCTTGGCCATGTCTGACTTTCAAAAAGGGCGGCAATGTTACCAGATTCTGCCGTTTCCGTGCCCAGCCGTTGCGCCCACGCGTCGTGCATGGATGCCGTTGCTTATTGCTGTTTATCAAGAATTGCCTCCGTCAAAAAGATACGCTGAGGAACTTGGAGCCGGTTTCTTTTAGGGGGGTTACCTTGAACACGAAACGCACCAGTGCATGCATGCTTCTCGTTGCAATCCTGGCAGCCGGCTGCGGTGGCGGCGGCAGCACCGCCAGCGCCGGCTGTTCGCTCGGCAGCGCGGCGGGCTGCGGCGGCAGCCTGCCGCCACCGACCGGCTCGAACCCGCCGCCGGCCGATCCGGCCGCCAGCGTGGCGTCGGTCAGCGTGGTCACCAGCAGCGCCAACCTGCCCTCCAGCGGGCTTCCCGGCACCGAGGTGACGGTGACCGCCCTGCTCAAGAACACGGCAAATGTCGGCGTGGCGGGGGTGCCGGTCGAGTTCTCGGTCGACTCCGGCTTCCTGTCGGTGGCCAACGCGGTGAGCGACGCCAGCGGCAAGGTCGTGGCAAGCCTGGGCACCGGCGGCTCGCCCGCCAACCGCCAGATCGCGGTGCGCGCCAAGGCCGGCAGCCAGGCCGGCAGCGCGGTCGTCAACGTCAGCGGCACCCACCTCTCCTTCAACGCCCCTGCCACCCTGGCCGCCGGCAGCAGCGCCACCGTCACGGCCACGGTGTTCGACGCGGCCGAGCGCCCGCTTGCCGGGGTGCCGGTCAGCGTGAGCGCCAAGAACGGCAACCAGATCGCGGCCATGGCCAGCCTGACCGACAGCCGCGGCCAGGTCCCGGTGCAGCTGAACGGATCGGTGCGCGGCAGCGAACAGTTCACCGTCAGCGCGGCGGGCGCGAGCGTGATACGCAGCGTCACCGTCACCGGCGGCGAGCTCACGCTGTCACCGGCTGTGGCCACGGACGCCAATGGCGCCGAGGTGCTCAAGGAGATCGCGGTCGGCAGCTGCACCCCGGTGGACGCGACCAGCACCACGCTGGCCAGCGGCACGGTGAACCTGGCGACCTCGCGCGGGACGCTCTACCTTGACGCCGCCTGCAGCAAGCCGCTCGGCGGCGCACTCTCCTATTCGGGTGGCGCAACGCGCACCTGGCTGCGTTCGGACTCGGCCGGTGTCGCCACCATCGACGCCACGCTGCCTTCCGGCACGCGGGCCAGCACCCGCGTGGAATTCGTCGCCAGCCTGCAGGCAGGCGCGCGCGTGGACCTACAGGCCGACCAGGCCCTGGTGGGCACCGGCGAGCAAAGCATACTGGTTGCGATGGTGCGCGACGGCACGGCCGCCAACAACGCCGTCAAGGGCGCCACCGTGCAGTTCTCGATCCTGGCCGATCCCAGCGGCGGCGCGCTGCTCTCGCCGCTGTCGGCGGTGACCGGCAGCGATGGCGCCGCGCGCGTGGTCTTCGTTGCGGGGCCGAACGCGGGCGGCGCCGGCAGCACGATCATCCAGGCCCGGCTTGCCGACCTGCCCACGGTCACCGGCGCGGCCAGCCTGACCGTCAACAAAAAGGCGCTGTCGATCCAGGTTGGCACTGGTAACAAGACCGCCAGGATCTCGCCGGCCGTGCTGCAAAAGGAATTTGCCGTGTTCGTGGCCGACAACGCCGGCAATCCGGTCAAGGACGTCACGGTCAGCGCGTCCGCCTGGGCCACCACCTACCGCAAGGGCTTCATGACAGCGCCGGTGAAGGTCGGCGAGAGCTGGTCGGTGGGCGTCAGCGCCACCTGCGCGAACGAGGACCTGGCGCGGCGCGGCATCTACGACGCAGCGCTCGACCGCAACGGCAACGGCGTGCTCGACCCGGGCGTGCCGCTGACGGTGTCGGTGAGCGGCAAGACCGACGAGATGGGCATGGCAACCGTACTGCTGCGCTACCCGGCCGACCGCGCAGTGTGGGTCGATGCCGAACTGACGGTCTCGGGCACCGTGACCGGGACCGAGGGCCACGCGCGCACCACGCTGACGCTGCCCGGCATTGCCGAGGATTACCTGGACAAGAACGTGCCGCCGCCGGGCTACGTGAGCCCGTACGGCAGCAACCCGAGCTGCGCCTCGTCCGGCTGATCCAGGCGGCGGGCGCGGCATTGCCGCTGCGCCCGCCATCCACGAAGTTCCGGTGCACCGTCCCTGGGTTGATTTGCGTCAAACAGCCAAGGCCGCCCCAATCGTGCCTTCGGTGCCGCGGCTATAGTCATCGCTAGTTTCGATCCCAGTTGCGGGAGAGCGCGATGAGCGGCACCACCACCAGATCCCCCGGTTACGTCCACGGCGAAGGGGAAGCCGCCCACCCGCACGGCTGGCGCCGCTGGTTGTTTGCCACCAACCACAAGGACATCGGCACGCTGTACCTGTTCTTTTCGGTCACGATGCTGATGGTCGGCGGCGTGCTGGCAATGCTGATCCGCCTCGAGCTGTTCCAGCCCGGGCTGCAGTTCTTCAATCCCGAGCTGTACAACGAGTTCGTCAGCCTGCACGGCCTCATCATGATCTTCGGCGCGATCATGCCGGCCTTCGTCGGCTTTGCCAACTGGATGGTGCCGCTGCAGGTGGGCGCGTCGGACATGGCGTTCGCGCGCATGAACAATTTCTCGTTCTGGCTGCTGCCGCCGGCCGCGCTGCTGCTGGTCGCCTCGTTCTTCGTGCCGGGCGGCGCGCCTGCGGGCGGCTGGACCATGTATCCGCCGCTGTCGGTCCAGATGGGGCCGGGCATGGACATGACGATCTTTGCCGTGCACATGATGGGCGCCTCGTCCATCATGGGCGCAATCAACATCATCACCACCATCCTCAACATGCGCGCGCCGGGCATGGCGCTGATGAAGATGCCGATGTTCTGCTGGACCTGGCTGATCACGGCCTACCTGCTGATCGCGGTGATGCCGGTGCTGGCCACGGCGGTGACCATGGTGCTGACCGACCGCCACTTCGGCACCACCTTCTTCAATGCGGCCGGCGGCGGCGACCCGGTGATGTTCCAGCACATCTTCTGGTTCTTTGGCCATCCCGAGGTGTACATCATGATCCTGCCCGGCTTCGGAATCATCTCGCAGGTCATCCCGGCGTTCTCGCGCAAGCCACTGTTTGGCTACGCGTCGATGGTGTATGCGACGGCGTCGATCGCGATCATCTCGTTCATTGTCTGGGCGCACCACATGTTCGTGACCGGCATGCCGGTGACGGCCCAGCTGTTCTTCATGTACACGACCATGCTGGTGGCCATTCCCACCGGCGTGAAGGTGTTCAATTGGGTGGCCACCATGTGGAAAGGTGCGCTAAGCTTCGAAACACCGATGCTGTTCGCGGTCGGCTTCATCTGGGTGTTCACGATCGGCGGCTTTTCCGGGCTCATCCTGGCGGTCGCGCCCATCGACGTCCAGCTGCAGGACACCTACTACGTCGTGGCCCACTTCCATTACGTGCTGGTGGCGGGTTCGCTGTTTGCGTTGTTTACCGGTTATTACTACTGGGTGCCGAAATGGACCGGTCACATGTACAACGAATGGCGCGGCAAGTTCCATTTCTGGAATTCGCTGATCTGGGTGAACGTCACCTTTTTCCCGATGCACTTCCTGGGCCTGGCCGGCATGCCGCGCCGCTACGCCGACTATGCGGCCCAGTTCACCGACTTCAACATGCTCACTTCCGTGGGGGCGTGGCTGTTCGGCTTGTCGCAGGTGTACTGGCTGTTCTTCGTCGTGATCCCCAACATCCGCGGCGGCGAGCCGGCCCCGGCCAAGCCGTGGGAGGGAGCGGAGGGTCTGGAGTGGACCGTGCCCAGTCCGGCGCCGTTCCACACCTTCGAGACGCCGCCGGCGGTCAAGTAGCAAGCGCGCCATGAAGCGGGAGTGGCTGCTCAAGCGCAACTGCTCGCTGACGCCGCGCCAGCTCGCCACCGCGTACCTGTTGCTGTGCACCGGCAGCTTCGGCATCGCTTTCGTGTTCGCGCTGCAAGGCATCTGGATCGTGTTTGCGTTTGCGCTGGTGGAAATGGCCGCCGTCGGCGCGGCCTTGCTGCATTACGCGCGCCATGCGCTGGACCGGGAGCACATTGCGCTGTCCGAGCGCTGCCTGCTGATCGAGCGCGTGCTGGGCGCGCGCACCGAGCAAGTGCGGCTGGACCCGTACTGGACCCGCATCGCCCTGCCCGACCGCCACCGCGCGCTGATCGAGATCGAGTCGCGCGGCACCAGGATCGCCATTGGCGCGTTCGTCGATGACGCCACGCGCCAGCAAGTCGCTTCCGAACTGCGGCGCGAGCTGCGCGGCGCCTCCTTCCTCGCTTGAAGCCTGCTGTGCCACCGCCCGGCGCGTTCCTGTCAGCATGCTCTTACACGCACACGGCTGGGCAACCGATGTTGCCGAACATTCTCCTTTTGCATAATCGTGTTTTCGGCGTGCACCGGCTGGTGTGTGCATACGCCAGAATGGAGAACCAAAAGAATGAGCAACAAACAACCAGGCTGGGCCATCGTCATCCACGGCGGCGTGGGCGAGCCGATGGACTGCCAGGACGGCTGCGAGCGCGCCGCCGAGCGCGCGCTCGAGCGCCTGCGCGAGGGCGGTGAGGCGCTGGACGCGGCCGTATCGGCCATCGTAGTGCTGGAGGACGATGGCCGCTTCAATGCCGGCACCGGCGCGGCGCTGGGGCTGGACGGGGCCACCATCGAGATGGACGCCTCGGTCATGGATACGCGCGGGCGCCTTGGCGCCGTGGCCTGCGTGCGCGACGTGAAGAACCCGGTGCTGCTGGCGCGCTCGGTCGCAGAGACGCCGCACTGCCTGCTGGCCGGCGAAGGCGCCGACCGGCTCGCCCGCGCCCTCGGCCTGTCGCCCCACCCCGGCCCAAGCGACAGGCAGCGCGAGGAGCACCGCAAGATGCTGCACGAACTGATCGGATCGATGCCGGCGATGCCGGGCGTGGACAACGGCCAGTTCGCGCAGTTCTGGAATTACAACGTGCCGCTGCAACTGCCCAAGCGCGCCAAGTGCGACACGGTGGGCGCGGTGGTACGCGACGCCGACGGCAATTTTGCGGTAGCCGCCTCCACCGGTGGATCTGCCCCCAGCCTGCTAGGCCGCGTGGGTGATACCCCGATCGTTGGCGCGGGCTTTTACGCCGGTCCCGAGGGCGCAGTGGCGGCCACCGGCATCGGCGAACAGATCATGCGCCATCTGCTGGCGCGCACCGTGTACCAGTGGATCGCCGACGGCATGCCGCTGCAGCAGGCGCTGCAGCGCGGGGTGGACCTGATCGACAAGCGTTACGAAGTCGGCCTGATCGCGGTGAGCCGGCAGGAGGCCGGCCACGCCACCAACCAGAGCGAGGACATGCCGCACGCGCGGATCATTGGACGATGAAGACCGAACCGCACAGCACCGCAGCGCACGGCCACCTCGTGATCATCGGCGGCTGCGAGGACCGCCAGCACGACAAGGCGATCCTGTCGCGCTTCGTCGAACTATCGGGCGGCGCGCATGCGCGCATCGTCGTCATCACCGCCGCCAGCGCCAGAGCGGACGAGATGTGGCAGGTCTATGACAGGGCGTTTGCCGACATCGGCGTGCGCCAGTGCCAGCACCTGCACCTGCAGAGCCGGCGCGACGCCAACGACGAACAGCACATCGCCGCCATCACCGAAGCCGACGGCATCTTCATGACCGGCGGCGACCAGAAGCGGCTGCTCGCGCTCATCGGCGGCACGGCGCTCGACGCCGAGATGCACACCGCACTCAAGCTGCGCGGAGCCTGCATCGGCGGCACCAGCGCCGGCGCCTCGGCCATGTCGGGCCACATGCTGGCGCAAGGACGCGCCGAGCTCCAGCCCGAGAAAGGCGCGGTGAGCCTGGGCGCCGGCCTGGGCTTCCTGCACAAGGTGGTGATCGACCAGCACTTCTCCGAGCGCCAGCGGCTGGCCCGGCTGCTGTCCGTCGTGGCCGCCAATCCTTACCTGCAAGGCATCGGCATCGACGAAGACACCGCCCTCGTGGTCGAGCGCGGCGTCGGCATCGAGGTGCTGGGCGAAGGCGCGGTCACCATCGTCGACGGCCGCCACATGGCCACGAACATCGCTGAAATCCACGATCACATGACGCCGGAACTGATCGACGTGCGCCTGCACCTGCTGCCGTCGGGTAGCAAATATCGCCTGCCGGACGATGCGCACACACCGGAGCGCGCGCTGCCGCCCCCGCTGCTGGAGTTCCTGGAGAACGTCACCAAGCGGAACCCCATCTCATGAGAATCAAGGAACAGCGCCTCCTGCGCGGGCCGAACCTGTACGCCGCGACGCCTTGCCTGGTGGCGGAGATCGATGCAGCTGGCGGCCCTTGCATGCTGCCTGGCCTGGGGGAACGCCTGCTGGCGCTGTTGCCTGCACTGCCGCCTGCTGCTTGCGCCCGATTGGCGAGCGGCGCGAGCATCGTCGATGCCATCGAACCGGTTGCCATGCACCTGCAAACGGCGGCAGGCGTACCGGCCCCGTTCAGCCGCACCATCGCCAGCCAGGGCGACCAGTACCGCATCGTGTGCGGCCACGAGTGCGAGCAGGTGGCCGCGCTGGCGCTGGACACCACCGTCGACCTGCTCAACGCGCTGGTGCGCGGCGAGCAGTATCCGATGGCAGAGGCGCTCGAGCGTCTGCGCGCGACGGCCGCGCGCCACGCCATCGGCACCAGCACGGCAGCCGTGCTGGCGGCGGCGCACCGGCGCGCAATTCCGAGCATGCGCCTGCTCGACCATGCCAACCTGTTCCAGCTCGGCTGGGGCAGCCGCCAGAAGCGCCTGCAGGCGACCATCACCGGCGCCACCAATGCCATCGCGGTTGGCATCGCCCGTAACAAGCAGCTCACCAAGACCCTGCTGGAACAGGCCGGCGTCCCGGTGCCGGCCGGCGCCACCGTGGACAGCCTCGAGGACGCCTTGCGCGTGGCACGGCAGCTTGGTGGCATCGTCACCGTCAAGCCGCTGGACGCGAACCAGGGCAAGGGCGTCACCACGATGTGCGGCACGCCGGATGAAGTCGAACGCGCATGGGAACACGCGCGTGGCTACGGCCCGCGCGTCATCGTCGAGGAATACCTGGCGGGCCGCGACTACCGCGTGCTGGTGACCGGAACCACGGTCGCTGCTGCCTCGTGGCGCCGGCCGCCATTCGTCACCGGCGATGGGCACCTCTCCATGCGCGAGCTGGTCGAGCGCGAAAACCGCAACCCGGCGCGTGGCGACGGCCATACCAACGTCCTCACCAGGATCCCGCTGGACGAGTTGGCGGCACAGACCCTGGCCGCGCAAGGGTACAGCGCCGACTGTGTGCCTGCTGCCGGCGTCGACGTCCAGTTGCGCGGCAATGCCAACCTTTCCACCGGCGGAACCGCCGAGGACGTAACCGACCTGCTGCCGGACGAGACGCGCGAGCTTTGCGTGCGCGCGGCACGCACGATCGGCCTGGACGTGGCCGGCATCGACATCGTCTGCGAGGACATCGCCCGGCCGCTGCGCGAACAGCACGGCGGCATCATCGAGGTGAACGCAGCGCCGGGCATCCGCATGCACCAGTACCCCAGCCATGGCAAGCCGCGCGACGCCGGTGCCGCCATCGTCGAAGAGATGTTCGGGGAGGACGATGGGCGCATCCCGGTGATCGCGGTCTCCGGCAGCACGGGCGCAACCACGACCACGCTTTTGATCGGCCACGCCGCGCGCATGGTCGGGCTGCGGACCGGCATGACGACCACCGACGGTGTGTACATCAGCGGCGACCAGACCATGCAAGGCGACTGCACCGGCTACCGCTGTGCGCGCAGTGTCCTCAGCTCACCGGAAGTGGACATCGCGGTGCTCGAGACCGGGCACGACGGCGTCCTGCAGCATGGCCTGGCGTTCGACCGCTGCTACGTGGCAGTGGTGCTGAACGTAGCGGACGACCGCCTGGCACCGGTCCAGGCAGTGGTGGCCCATAGCGCCTCGCGCGCCGTCGTGCTCAATGCCGAGGACGACCGCTGCGTCGCAATGGCTGCGGACCTGACCGAACGCATCGAAGTGCTCTACGTCTCGCTCGACGCCGAATACCCGGTGCTGCTGCGTCACCTGGAAAGCGGTGGACGCGGCGCCTACCTGCTGGACCACACCCTGGTGATCGCGGACGGCATGCGGCACAAGGCGCTCATCGACGTGCACCAGATGCGGATTGCCCTCGGCGAGGTCGCGCGGCACATGCTCGCCACGGCGCTGTCCGCCACCTGCGCGCTGGCCGCGTCGGGCTTTGGCGCCCTTGAGATCACGGATGCGCTGCGCAGCTTTACGTGGGACTGCAAGGCCGACGCACAATGCCAGAACGCGCCAGATGTGCACGGCGCCTCGATAGGCGCGGCGATGGATTCTTGAGCGGCTGGGCAGCAGGACTGCCCAGCCTGCGGTTCACGCCGTTTGCGCAGCAATCAGGTCGGCGCTCTCCGGATCGGTGACGCGCAGCGCCTCGATGAACACGCGCAGCGACGAGCCGCACGAAAACACCAGCACATCGCCCGGCGCGCACAGCGACAGGCCCAGCCGGATCGCATTGCCGACATCGAGCTCGCGATGCAGGGTGTCCGATGGGCCGACCACTTCCTCTGCGCCTTCGAGGATCAGGTCCACCGTCTCGCCCGGCGCGCGGCCGCGCAGCGACGAGTCGTACACCACCAGCTCGTCAAAGCGCTCGCCGCACACTTCGCCAATCTCCAGCAAATCCTCGTCGCGCCGGTCGCCGGGTGCCGTCACGATCCCGACCAGCTGGCGCGGCAGCATGGCGCGCGCCATCTCCGCCATCGCCACGTACGCGGCCGGATTGTGGGCATAGTCGACGATCACGGTCACGCCGCGCACGTCGAATACGTTGGTGCGCAGCGGATTGGTCTTGCCGTCCGAGACAAAGGTCGACAAGCCCCGGGCGATCTGCATGTGCAAAAAGCCGCAGGCCATCAACGCTGCGGCTGCCGCGAGCGCGTTGGCGATGTTAAACCGCGCCAGGCCGCCAAACGCGGCAGGCATGCTTTCCACCCGCAGCAGCTCGACCTGGCGCTTGCCGTCGGCAAGCACGATGGCGTTGTCCTGCAGGTAGGCGCCGCGCCCGCCGTCGCCCAGGTGCTTGAGCAGCACGGGGTTCTCCGGCTCCATCGAGAAGAACACCACCTCCGTGTTCGGCTTCAGCCGCCGCACCATCGCCACGCACAGCGCGTCCTGCGCGTTGAGCACCGCCGCGCGCGAGGCCGACGCCGCCACCACGGTCTTCACCTGCGCCAGGTCCTCGATGGTCTCGACGCCATCGAGCCCCAGATGGTCCGGCGACACGTTCAGCACCACGCCCACGTCGCAGCGGTCGAACGCCAGCCCGCGCTTGAGGATGCCACCGCGCGCCGTCTCCAGCACCGCGAACTCGACGTCCGGCGCGGCCAGCACGGTGCGCGCCGACCAATAGCCGGTGCAGTCGCCCACCGCCACGGTCTTGCCGTTGATGTACACGCCATGGGTGGTGGTCACGCCCGTGACCCGGCCGGCCATGCGCGCGGCATGCGCGATCATCAGCGCCGTGGTGGTCTTGCCATTGGTGCCGGTGACCGCGACCAGCGGGATACGCCCGTTCGAATCGCCCATCAGGCTGTCGAGCACGGCCGCGCCGGCGTCCGGATGTTGTTGCAGGGCGATGTCCGATCCGGCGTTCACCTCGATCACCGCCCCGCCCTGCGCCGCCAGCGGCTGCGAAATGTCGCGGCACACGATGTCGATGCCGGCCACGTCCAGCCCGACCGTTGCTGCGGCGCGCACGCACAGCCGGCGCGTCGGCTCGGGCAGCAGCCCGGTCACGTCCTGGCCAGCATCGCTGCCTTTGTCGACCCGCCGGGCCGAAACAACGCGGCCGCCTGCGACCAGCACGCGGTATGCGCTGCCCTCGACGGCTCGCTCGACGATGATGCGCCGCGCGTAGTTGTGCGCCAATGCATAAGCACGCTCGATATCGTCGCGGGTGCTGCAGTTGACACTCACGCCCTCGCCTGCGTCCAGCGGCTTGACCGTGACCGGGCCGCCGACCCAGCGCGCCACCTCGAGCGCCTCGTCCAGCGAGCGCACGACGTCACCCTGCGGTACCGGCACGCCGGCCTCCTGCAGCAAGGACCTGGCGAGCTGCTTGTCGCTGGCGATCTTCGCGGCGACAAAGCTGGTCTCGCTGGTGGCGCCTGCCTGCAGGCGCCGCTGCTTGACGCCCCAGCCGAGCTGGAACAGGCTGGCGTCCTCGGTCAGCCGCTGCACCGGCACGCCGCGCTCGTGCGCCGCGGCCAGCACCGCCGCCGTGCCAGGGTCGATGGCATGCCGCGCCACGATCTCGCGCAGCTCGGCCAGGCGCGGGCCAAGGTCGAACGGCTGGCCGTGGCCGAGCGCATCGGCGATCTGCACCGCCAGCCGGAATGCCGGTTGCGCCACGCTCTCCACTTCATAGGCGCAGACGATGCGCACGTGCCCGGGCCTGCGGGCCGCCGGATTGGTGCGGCCGTAGCTGACGTGTGTTCCGGCCAGCGTCTGCAGTTCCAGGGTCAGCTGCTCGACCACGCGCCCGAGATAGGTCCCCTCGCGCAGGCGCTGGGCAAAGCCGCCGCGCTGCCCGGTCGGCACCAGCTGGCCGTGCAGCGAGGGCAGCAGCGCGAGCAGTGCGTCGTTAAAGCCGGGGATGTCCTTGCTCGAGACGCCGTACAGATCGTCCAGGTCGAGCACGCTGAGCAGGCATGGGCTGTCGGCGTGGATGTTCGGTCCGCGCAGGAAGCGCTGTTCCAGGATGTACACGTGGGTTTTCCTTGTCCGGGGGCGTTCTCAAGCGTCCAGCAGGCGCGCGAACATGCGGGTGGCCATCAGGCCCGGCGCGGTGTGGTGCTGCGCTGGCCCCATCAGTTCACGCAGCACCTCCATCGCTTCCTGCTTGTTCGCCGCCCCCGCGATGCGCTGTTCGAGCACGCGCAATTCGTTGTCCGTGCCTTCGTCCTCGTGCGCGTGGCGGCGGATCAGGCCGCGCTCGGGCTGCGGGCCACGCGGCTCCTGCTGGCCCAGGTTGTCGAGCGCGCGCTGGCGCGCCCGGTGGCTCGGCACCCGGCGCGAAGTCTCGCCCTGGCCATCCGCGATCCAGTCATGCAGCACCTCCAGCTCGTAGGCGCTGAAGACGCCGAACATCTCGGCCCGCTCGCCGCTCACCAGCCGCCAGAACCGGCTGTTGCCCGGATCCTCGCCACGGCTGATCCAGCCCGCCGACTGCAGCGCCGCCAGGAAGGCCGGGATCTGGGCCGGGTCGGACAGCCAGTCGTTGACCGCCCGCCCGCCCACGCGGCAGTAGTCCGAGTGCAGGTTGCGGCCCACGGTGCTTTTCGCGGCCAGGATGCGCACCAGCTCGTCCTGCAGGTCGAATTCGGCGATGACCGAGGTGGTGCTGGCGCCGGGCTCGTTGAGCCGGTAGCCGTCCAGCACGCGGCGCCAGAACGCCGCACGGTCGCCCACTTGCGGCAGCAGGCGTTCAAGCGCCTGCACGGCCTTGTGCGCATGCCCGCTGGCCGCGTTGTCCACGGTGACGTGCAGGGTGAAGTAATACGGGTCGATGCCCAGCTCATTGAGCTCGTAGGCGCTGACCAACAGGTGCAACGGCAGCTGCTCGTAGCCCAGGTTGTAGCCCACGATCTCGGGCAGGAACTGCCCGGCGTTGTGCGCCAGCGCGAGCTGGATCGCACCCTGCACGAAATGATGCTCCGGCAGCTGCTCCCAGCCCTCGCAGCCGTGCGTGGCCAGCAGCTTGCGGTACAGGGTGACGTGGTTCTTCCCCGGCACCCCGTCGCCCAGCTCCTCCAGATAGGTCCGGATCAGCGGGCGGACATCGGGATTGGCCCATTGGCGCAGCAGGCCGTACAGCCACGCGCCGTCCACCAGCTTGGTGGGCGCCACGCCCTTAAGGAAGTACAGCGCGTGCGCGCGGCTGCCGAAATAGCGCCGCGGTGCGCCGTTCTTGCGGGCCGCAAGGTAGTCGCGGTATTGCAGGCCCACGGCGTCCACACGGTCGCGCATCCAGGCCGCCAGCGCGGCCGGCGTATCGGGCAGGTCGGCGGGGATGTCGCGCACGGCATCGATCTGCTCGCGCAGGAAGGCCTGCGCCGCGACCGCGGCCGCGCCGGGGTCGGACATCAGCTTGAAGTACAGATGACGTGCACGCGGGGACACCGCGCAGCGCGACGGCGGCGCGGCAATGCTTGCATCCAGAACGGCGGGCGAACTCATGGCGTACGTTTCGATTTCGAAAATCCTCTCAGACAATTGCAACAATTATCCGGAGGCCATCCATGGCCGGAAATCGGTACGCGCGCTGCCGCGTTGTAAGAACTGGATTACAAAAAAATTAACGTTCGGAAAGAACGCCCTCAGGCAGCCCGGTCGCCCAGGCAGATGCCGAGCTCGCGCGCGGTGGCCACCGTATCGCTGTCCACCGGCACGCGCCTGGTGCGTCCCGCCACTTCGGCGAGCGGCACGGTGCCGATCTCGCTGCCGCCCAGCGCCACCATCACCCCGGACTGGCCCTGCGCCAGCGCGCGCACCGCCGCGGCGCCGAAGCGGGACGCCACCACCCGGTCGAACGCGGACGGGCTGCCGCCGCGCAGCAGGTGGCCAAGCACCACGGCGCGGCACTCCTTGCCCGTCAGCGCCGCCAGTTCATGCTCGAGGCGCGCGCCGATGCCGCCCAGCCGTTCCGCATGTCCGGCGCCGGCGGCCGCCAGCAGTTCGCGCTGCCCGCCCAGCGCCTGCGCGCCTTCCGCCACCACGACCAGCGAATGATGGTGGCCGGCGGCGTCGCGCGCCGCGATCGATTCGGCCACGACCGCGGGGTCGAACGGAATCTCGGGGATCAGGATCGCGTGAGCGCCACCCGCCATCCCTGCGTGCAGCGCGATCCAGCCGGCGTAGCGGCCCATCACCTCGACCACCATCACCCGGTGCTGGCTATAGGCCGTGGTGTGCAACCGGTCGATGCACTCGGTGGCAAAGCCGACCGCCGTGTCGAAGCCGAAGGTGGTGTAGGTGTGGTCAAGGTCGTTGTCGATCGTCTTGGGCACGCCCACCACGTTCAGGCCCTTGCGGTACAGGCTCTCGGCAATGGCCATCGAGCCGTCGCCGCCAATCGAGACCAGCGCGTCGAAGCCGCGCGCCCGGAACAGGCCAACCAGTTCGTCCGCGCGGTCGACCTCGGCCGTGCTGCCGTCTGGCTGGCGCACCGGGTAGTGCAAGGGGTTGCCGCGGTTGGTGCTGCCCAGGATGGTGCCGCCCAGCGCGCCGATGCCATAGACCGTCTCGGGTGTGAGGCGCATGACCGGCTCGCCCAGGCATTGTGCCGGCTCCAGCAGGCCGTTGTAGCCGTCGCGGATGCCCCAGCATTCCCACCCCTGGCGCTCGGCCGCCAGTACCACCGCCCGTATGACGGCGTTCAGTCCCGGCGCATCGCCGCCGCCCGTGCTGATCGCAATCCGCATCTCGTTATCCGCTCCCTGTGCTTTGGCAGCGCGCGCCGGCGCCGCCCGTTGATGTTCATGATCGGGCTGACTATACCATGGGGCGCAGCCACGCCCGGCGGCGCGAAGGCCGGCTCAGGATTGTGCGGCGCGCGGTGCGATGCCGAGGCGTCGCTCGACCTCGGCCACTTCACGTAGCGTGCACAGTACCGAGTCCGGGTTCAGGCTGATCGAATCGATGCGTTGCTCGACCAGGTAGCGCGCCACCTCCGGGTAATCCGACGGCGCCTGGCCGCAGATGCCCACATGCCGCCCGCAGCGCCGCGCCCCCTCGATCGTCATGCGGATCAGCGCAAGCACACCGGGGTCGCGCTCGTCGAAGTCGAAGGCGACGATGTCCGAGTCGCGGTCCACGCCCAGGGTCAGCTGGGTCAGGTCGTTGGAGCCGATCGAAAAGCCGTCGAACAGCCGCGCGAAGGCGTCCAGCTGGACCACGTTGTTCGGGATCTCGCACATCACGTACACCTCGAGCCCATCCTGCCCGCGCACCAGGCCATGTGCGCCCAGTGCCGCGATCACCGCCTCGGCTTCCTGCACCCGGCGGCAGAACGGGATCATCAGGCGCACGTTGGAAAGCCCCATGTCGCCGCGCACCCGCTTCATCGCCTCGCATTCGAGCGCAAACCCTTCCGCGTACGCCGGATGGGTGTAGCGCGCGGCCCCGCGAAAGCCCAGCATCGGGTTTTCCTCGTGTGGCTCGAACCACTGGCCGCCCAGCAGGCTCGCGTATTCGTTGGTCTTGAAGTCGGACATGCGCACGATCACCGGCTTCGGGTAGAACGCCGCTGCGATCGTCCCAACGCCTTCGGCTAGCTGGCGCACGAAGTACTCGGCCGGTGACGGCCAGCCGCGCGTGAGCTGTGCGATCTGCGCGCGCACCTGCGCATCGGCCACCTGCTCCGGATGCACCAGCGCCATCGGGTGCACCTTGATGTGCTCGGCCACGATGAATTCCATACGCGCCAGGCCCACGCCGTCGTTGGGCAGGAAGCGGGTCTGGAATGCGGTGTCCGGGTTGCCGATGTTGACCATGATGTGGGTGGCCGGCAGCTGCAAGGCCGACAGGTCGGTGCTGGTTTTATGGAACGGCAGGATCCCCGCGTACACGTGGCCAAGGTCGCCCTCCGCGCACGACACCGTGATCTCGGCGCCGGTCTGCACGCATTCGGTGGCGTTGCCGCAGCCAACCACCGCCGGCACGCCGATCTCGCGCGCCACAATCGCCGCGTGGCAGGTGCGTCCGCCGCGGTTGGTGACCACGGCCGCCGCCGTCTTCATCACCGTGCCCCAGTCGGGCATGGTGGTGTCCGCCACCAGGATTTCGCCCGGCCTGAATGTGCCCAGCTCGCCGACGCTGTGGATCACGCGCGCACGGCCCGATGCGACCTTGGCCCCCACCGCGCGCCCGCTGGCCAGCACGGCAGCGTGCCCGTCCAGCGTGTACTCGTCCAGCACGGCGCCGCTCTTGCGCGAAGCGACCGTCTCGGGCCGCGCCTGCACGATGTACAGCTTGCCGTCCACGCCGTCCTTGGCCCACTCGATGTCCATCGGGACCGGGTGCCCGGCCCGGCCGCTGTAGTGGTCCTCGATGCGCAGCGCGGCGCCGGCCAGTTCCAGCACGTCTTCATCCGGCAGGCAGAAGCGCTCGCGCTCGGCCGGCAGGGTCGGCACATTGCGCGTGGTGGCGCGCCCGCCCTGCGCATAAACCATGCGCACTTCCTTGCCGCCCAGGCTGCGCCGCAGCACCGCCTGCTTGCCCTCGCGGTAGGCCGGCTTGAACACGTAGAACTCGTCGGGATCGACCGTGCCCTGTACCACGTTCTCGCCCAGCCCGTAAGCGCCGGTGACGAACACCACGTCGCGAAAGCCGGTCTCGGTGTCGAGCGTGAAGATCACGCCGGCCGAGGCAAGGTCGGAGCGCACCATTTTCATGATTCCCACCGACAGGTACACCTTGAAGTGGTCGAAGCCGTTCTCGATCCGGTACACGATCGCGCGGTCCTGGAACAGGCTGGCGAAGCAGCGCCGCACGCTGTCGAGCACCTGGCTTTCGCCGCCGATGTTCAGGTAGGTCTCGTGCTGGCCGGCGAAGCTTGCGGTGGGCAAGTCCTCGGCCGTGGCGGAGCTGCGCACGGCCACAGTGAGCTCGGGCCCGTACTCGTCGCGCAGGCGCCGATAGGCCTGCACGATCTGCTCGGCCAGTTGCGCAGGCAGCGCGGCGCCGTACACGATGTCGCGGGCGGCGCGCGCACGCCGCGCCAGGTCGTCCACGTTGGCAGCATCCAGCCCATCCAGCGCCGCGTGCAGCGGCTGCCACGCGCCGGCTTCTTCCATCGCGGCGCGGTAGGCCGCGGCCGTGATCGCGAACCCATTGGGCACGCGCACGCCGTGCGCCGAGAGCTCGCGGTACATTTCGCCCAGCGACGCGTTCTTGCCGCCCACCAGCGGCACATCGTCCGCGGAAAGGTCGGCAAACCAGCGGATGAATTCACTCGACGGGCCCATCGCCGGCTCCGCGTCAATGCGCCCCGGCCATGCGCCGGTCGGGCAGCACGCGCCGCTCGACCGCCGGGCGCGCTTGCGTGCGGGCGGTCACGGTGCGGGCGCGAATGGCCAACGACAGCAGCAGGGCGCCGTTGATGATCGCGTAGATGCTGATCAGCCAGACCATCGCAATGGCGCCGGCAAGCGGATACAGGAACACCAGCGCGCCGAACACGACCGAGGCGATGCCCGACAGGGCCAGCATCCATTCGCCGTGCAGCTCGCGCCGCAGCCGTGCAGCGGCCACGATGTCCAGCACGCCGGAGACCAGCGCGTTGGCCGCGATCACCATCACCAGCACCAGCGTGGTGAGCACGGGATTGACCACCGCCACCACCGCCGCGCCGATACTCACCAATCCGAGCAGCAGCGGGATCCACCAGTCGTCGTCCACCTTGCGATGGCTGATCGCGCCGATCACGGAAGCGATCCCGCCGAGCATGGCGTAGGCCGCGAACAAGGCCACCAGCGTGAGCAAGGTCAGGCCCGGCCACATCAGGGCCAGCACGCCAAACAGGATGCCGAGCACGCCGCGCAGCGCTGCCACCCACCAGGAACGCACATAAAAACTGTTCATATCGACCGCCTGCCAACATCAGCGCGGCCGGGAAAGGAGACCCGGCCTGTCCGCTGTTTCATTAGGCAGGCCCGGTGAGCGACAGTTCCGCGCCCGCCTCAGGCGCGGCGGCTGGCCGGCAGGTGGCGCTGCAGCCGCCGCTGCGCCCGCAGCAGCGCCTTGAACATCGGCTGGTGCAGCACGCGCCGCATGCCGCCGGCATGGTCGATGTCCCACAAGCCCATCGGCATCCAGTCGCGCGGCGCGTGCCAGTCGCGCATGCCCAAAATCGGGTACAGGCACACTCCGCGCAGCGGCACCCCGCGCGCCAGCAGCCACTCCACCTCGCCCGCCAGCTCGTCGAGCCAGCCGGCGCGGTGCTCGCCCCAGTGCGAGGTTTCGGAAATGACGATCTCGTGGCCATAGCGCTCCCAGGCGGCGAGCGCCAGTTCGCGGAACGGGCGCCGGCGCGCGTCGTCCGGCGCCAGCCAGCTGCCCTGCTCGCCCAGCACCCACTGGCAGTTCCAGTAGTAGTTGATGCCGACCACGTCCAGGTGCGCCGGGCTGCCGCCCAGCTCGGGGCGCAGGCGCCCGGCCAGCATGTCGCGCGCCTCGAACACGCCGCGCTCGTTGAAGTGGTGCGCCGCCGCCACGGCCGCCGCGCTCGCGTCGCACGGCACCACCCGGCACATCGGGTCCGCGTGAACGAAGCGCGCGTCCGGCACTTCGGCGCGAATGGCGTCGATGCCGCGGATCGCGGCCGCCACCAGCGCCACCTTGAGTTCGCCGGCGCGCCCGCACAGGTGTGGCGCGAAGTGCGCGGCGTCACCCGCCGCCCAGGCCATGTAGGACGGTTCGTTGACCGGGGTGAACCAGAGCGTGCCTGGCAGGCGGCCGCGCAAATAGCGGGCGCAGGCGCCGCAGTAGGCGGCAAAGCGCTCGGCGAAATCGTCGGCCAGCGGATCGGTCCCTTGCGGGTACCCGTAGTGGAACAGGTCCCAGACCACCTCGATGCCGTGGCGCACCGCCGCCGCGACCGGCTTGCGCACCGTGGAAAAATCGAAGCGGCCGCCGCCGCGATCGACCAGCGGCCAGCGGATCGCGTCGCGCACGGTCGCAATGCCCACCGCGCGCAGGCGCCGGTAGTCTTCGTCGACGTGGCGGTGGTGCCAGGTGTCCTCGATCAGGTCGATCCACTCGCCGTCGCGGTTGTAGCCGGTCGCGCACTCGAAGCCGGCCTGGAAGAAGCTTTTGAACACGGGATTGGCCGTGCCTTGGCTACGGGGTGGGTTGCTGGCCCTGCCGCGCGTTGACCAGTTCGACCTTCATCCATCCGGGCCGGCGCTCGTCGAACGCCTTGTAGGCATCGATCGCCGACGTCATCGCCTCGTGCTGGGTGATGACGCTGGTCGGGTCGAAGCCGCCGCTCCTGACCAGCTCGATCAGGTGCGGGATGTAGCGCCGGTGGTTGCAGTTGCCCATCTTGATCGTGATGTTCTTGAGCATGGCCTTGCCGATCGGGAAAGAGGAATCGTTGGGGGGATACACGCCGATGATCGCCAGCGTGCCCGCCTTGGCCAGCGCCTCGATCGCCCACTGCTGGGCCTGCGACGGCGCTTCACCCGGCTTCCAGTTCTGCCCGGACGGGTGCTGCACTGGCGCCACGCTCGCCACTTCCTGCCGGAACGCTTCTGCCTGCTGTTGCGCCTGCGCCGCAGCCGGCCCGTGGTGGGCGCATTCGGCGTCCACGCCCACCGCATCGATGGCGCAGTCGGCGCCAATGCCGCCGGTCAGGTCGCGCACCGCCTGCACCGGGTCTTCCTCGTCAAAATTGATCACCTCCGCGCCCTGGCGCCGCGCCATCTCCAGCCGGTCCGGCAGGTTGTCCACTGCCAGCACGCGCCCCGCGTCCATCAGCTTGGCCGAGGCAATGGCGAACTGCCCCACCGGCCCGCAGCCGAACACCACCACCGTGTGCCCGGGCTTGATGTGGGCAAGGTCGGCGCCGAAATAGCCGGTCGGGAAAATGTCGGACAACAGGATCGCCTGGTCGTCGCTGATGTCGTCCGGCAGCTTGACGAGGTTAATGCTGGCAAACGGGACCCGCGCCTTTTCTGCCTGCAAGCCGTTGAATGCGCCGGACAGCGGCGGCCCGCCATAGAACGCCGTGCCAGCCGTCGGCCCGTTCGGGTTCGCGATGTCGCACTGGGCGTAATAGCCTGCGCGGCAATACGAGCAGTAGCCGCAGGCAATAGTGGACGGGATCACCACGCGGTCACCGGGCGCCAGGTTGCGCACCGACTTGCCCACCTGCTCCACCACGCCGACGGCCTCATGGCCGAGGATGGTGCCGTCTTGCATGCCGCTGAAGGTGCCGCGCACGAAATGCAGGTCGGTCCCGCAGATGGCGCTCACGGTGATGCGCACGATCGCATCGGTCGGTTGCTGCAGGGCCGGCTCGGGCACGTCCTCGAGCCGGATGTCGCCGACGTCGTGAAATACAACAGCTTTCATCGCTTCTCCTTCCACACCAGCCGGTGTGCCTGGCAATCGGATGTGAAGCAGTTTTGATTCGCGTGGCGCCAGGCAGTTCGGCCGGGCGTGGCCAAAAACGAAAAAGCCCGGCAGTGCAATACTGCCGGGCCCGGGCTTTCAGGATGCGACGTTCAGGACGCTACAGCGGGGGCCTCTTTGGCCGCGTTGTTCAGCGCCGAACGATGGCGCGCATAGCCGAAGTACACGAACAGGCCGATCACCAGCCAGACCAGGAAAGCGATCCAGGTGGTCTTGCTCAGGAACGACATCAGCGTTGCGCAGAAGATCACGGCCAGCGCCGGGATAACTGGCACGCCCGGGCAGCGGAAGGCACGGTGCAGGTCCGGACGCTTCTTGCGCAGCACGATCACGGCCACCGACACCAGGCAGAACGCGGCCAGGGTGCCCATGTTGACCAGTTCGCCCAGCACGTCCAGCGGGACCAGCGCGCCCAGCAGCGCGAAGATGATGCCGACCATCCAGGTTGCGAAGAACGGGGTGCCGTACTTGGGGTGCACCTTCGACAGGCGGGCCGGCAGCAGGCCGTCGCGCGACATGGCGAAGATGATGCGGGTCTGGCCGTAGGCCATCACCAGGATCACGGTGGTCATGCCCAGGATGGCGCCCAGGCTGACGAATCCGGCGAACCAGTTTTCCTTGGCCACTTCAAGGGCCAGCGAGACCGGGTGGTCGATGTTGTTCTTGAATTCGGCGAACGGCACGATGCCGGTCATGATGGCCGAGACCACCACGTACAGGACGGTGCACAGCGCCAGCGAGCCGATGATGCCGATCGGCAGGTCGCGTTCGGGGCGCTTGACCTCTTCCGCTGCCGAGGTCACCGCGTCAAAGCCGATGAACGAGAAGAACACCAGGGCCGCCGCGCTCATCATGCCGCTTGCGCCAAACGGCATGAACGGCTGCCAGTTTTCCGGACGGACGTGTTTGGCGCCGACCACGATGAACAGCAGCACCACGCCCACCTTGATGGCCACCATGACGTTGTTGATGCGGGCCGATTCGCGCACGCCCAGCGACAGCATGAAGGTCAGGATCATCATGATGCAGAACGCCGGCAGGTTGAAATACGTGGTCACGCCCGCCTTGGCGCCCGGCGCCGCTGACAGCGCGTCCGGCAGATGGTAGCCCAGGCCGCCGATCAGCGACTGGAAATAGCCGGACCAGCCGGCCGACACCGCCGAGGTGGCCAGGCCGTATTCGAGCAGCAGGTCCCAGCCGATGATCCAGGCAACCAGTTCACCCAGGGTGGCGTAACTGTAGGTATAGATCGAGCCGGCAACCGGCACGGTGGAGGCGAATTCGGCATAGCACAGGGCCGCGAAGCCGCAGGCGAAGGCGCCGACGATGAAAGACAGGGTCAGCGACGGCCCTGCAGTGACCGCGCCGGCGCCGGTCAGCACGAAAATACCCGTGCCGATGATCGCGCCGATACCCATCATGATCAGGTCCATGGGGCCGAGCACCTTCTTGAGCCCGCTGTGCGAGCTGCGGCTCGCGGCAACCATGTGATCAAGATTTTTAGTTCTGAATAAACTCACTAGTCTCTCCAATTTGATAGGCGGCTTACGTTCTTGTTGTTGTCGCAAACCCAAGTTTTTCTACTGCAGTGACGACAGCTCCACCTTGCAGGCCATACATTATCGCATTCTCTACATACCCAGCGAGGCCGTTTGGCCGCTGCGGGGCACGCAGCACGCGCAAACCAGGTCCAAAATCCCTGGTCCACGCGCGGCGAAATGCCGCATTGAACCACTGCATGAGTTTTCGCGCAACAATAAAACGGCTGTCCATACAGACATACATACATCACCCTTGGGTGGCGCCGCCGGCATTCAGCCGGGCCTCCCGGTGCAGGCGCACCTGCACCGCGAACATGCGGAGCGCCGCAATCACCGGCACGGACAGGAAAATCCCGGGCACGCCTGCGAGCTCGTCGCCCGCCAGCAGGCCGAACACGACCAGGATGGCCGGCACGTTCACGCCCTCGCTCATCAGCCAGGGGTTGAGGATGTAGTCCTGGAAGATACGGTAGCCGGCGAAGAACAGCACCAGCCACCAGACGTGGCCATAACCGCTGAAGGCCGCCACCACGATGATCGTGAGCGCCGCAATGAGCGGGCCGAACACGGGAATGATTTCCAGCACCGCCGCCAGCCCCGCCAGCAGCAGTGTGAACGGCACGCCCAGGAGGCCCAGCACCACGCTGTACGAGACCAGGGTGGCCAGCACCAGCAGGGCCAGCGCCCTTACGTACTGCGAGAGCACGTCGTTCAGGCCGCGCGCCACGTTCGACCACAGCCTGCCATCGGGGCGCTGGGCCAGCGAAGCGAGGAAGGATTCGATCCAGGGCGCCTCCAGGATCATCAGGAAACTGAAGATCGGCACCACCACCACGTAGATCAGGTTTCCCGCCGCGTGGAACAGGCTGGTGCCCAGGCCGCGCACCACCGGCAGGGCCTGCGCCGTCCCGCCCTCCAGCAGGTGCTGCAGCAGGATGCCCAGCCGCACGCGCAGCGGCTCGAGCGGTGCCGGCAAGGGCAGCCGCCGCTCCAGCTCGCCCGGCTGCATCAACTTCGGCAACTGCTGGCCCAGGTTGGTCGCCTCCGCCACGATCTGGTTGCCGAACAGCAGGCCCACCAGCCCGATGAGGCTGGCGACGGCCGCGAACACCACCAGCAGCACCAGGGTGCGCGGCACGCGCAGGCCGCAGGCGCGTTGCGCGAGCGTGAACAAGGGATAGACCAGGTAGCTGAAGAACACACCGAACAGCATGACCAGCAGGGTCGTGCGCATCGTGTAGATGCAATACAGGCCAAGCAGGACCAAGGCCGCGGTCCAGACGACCCGGGCGGTGCGCACGTCGATACCGAACACGGATTCTCCCCAGCGTTTGTTCCGGCGGGCAGCCGGCGAACCGATGATAAGGCCACAACGGTTTTACGCAGCGCACGTGCTGGTGCCCGGCGACCTTGACTCAACTCAAACGGCGCCGGTCGCCCGGGCCTATGCTCGTGCTTGATTTTGCCGCGGGGGCACCATGGCTGCTGTCGCAATTCGGGCATCCCAACTGGTCAAATGGTTCGGCGAGGGCCGGGCCCGCACGCTGGCGGTCGACCATGCTGCGCTGGAGGCGCGCTTTGGCGAAATGCTGTTCATCGTCGGCCCCTCCGGCAGCGGCAAGACCACCCTGCTGTCCATCATCTCCGGCATCCTGCGCCCGGACGAAGGCACGGTCACGGTCAAGGACACCGACATCTGGCGCCTGTCCAAGGACGCGCTGGCTGAATTCCGCCTGCGCACCATCGGCTTCGTGTTCCAGGACTACCACCTGTTCCCGCGCCTGACCACGGCCGAGAATGTGGCCATTCCCCTGATCCTGCAGAACGTGGACTGGGACAAGGCCCTGGCCGAGGCAGAGAAATACCTGGAGGTGGTCGGCCTGCACGAGCGCATCGGCCTGCCCCCGTTCAAGCTCAGCGGCGGCGAGCAGCAGCGTGTGGCCATCGCCCGCGCCATCGTGAGCCAGCCGCAGATCCTGGTGCTCGACGAGCCGACCGCGTCGCTGGACGGCGACACCGGGCGCCGCATCCTGAGCTTCGTGCACGACCACATCCTCAACGACCAGCGCTGCATCCTGATCGTCACGCACGATGCGCGCATCTTCGAGTATGCGGACCGCATCCTGCGCATGGAGGACGGCCGCATCACCGGGGTCGCCACGGGCACGGGATGAACAACCGTTTCATCTTCCTGCTGTCGGTCCTGGGCGTGCTGGCCGCCTTTGCCACCGCCTGGCTGACCGGAAGGCCGACGGTGGCCCAGCCGCCGGTATTCAACCCGGCGCAGAACCCGTACGCACAGGGCATCTACGCCAACGGCATCATCGAAAGCGCCCAGTCGCACGGCCAGAACGTGAACATCTATCCCGAGGTGTCGGGCACGATCCGGCGCATTTTGGTGAACGAAGGCGACGCCGTGCGCGCGGGCGCCCCGCTGGTGCAGATCGACGACAGCATCCAGCGCGCCACCGTTGCCCAGCTGCGCGCGCAGATGGAGGCCGCCGCCACCACGTTGCAGGCGCTGCGCGCCCAGCCGCGCAAGGAAACGCTGGCCGTGTCGCAGGCACAGGAAAGGCAGGCGCGCGCCGACCTGGAGACCGCACGGAACCAGTACGACAAGCAGCAGCGCTCGTACCAGATCGAACCGCGTTCGGTGAGCCTGGACGCGCTGGACACCGCCCGCAACAAGCTGGAAACCGCGCAGGCTGCGCACATTGTGGCCCAGCGCCAGTACGAGCTGACGCGCGCCGGCGCATGGAGCTACGACATCCGCAACCAGGAACGCCTGGCCAGCGCGGCCGATCGCGCCTACCAGGCCGCTGCCGCCCTGCTCGACCGCTACACGCTGCGCGCGCCCGTCGACGGCGTCGTGCTGTCGGTGAACGCTGCGCTGGGCAGCTACGCCTCGCCGCAGGGTGTGTACGACAGCTACACGCAAGGCGCGCTGCCGGCGCTGGTGATGGGCGCGGACTCCGGGCAGTACGACGTGCGCTGCTACATCGACGAGATCCTCATCAGCCGCTTGCCTGCGCCGGAGCACATCGTGGCGCAGATGGCGATCCGCGGCACCAATGTCAAGCTGCCGCTCCAGTACGTGCGGGTGCAGCCGTACGTGTCGCCCAAGATCGCGCTGTCGAACCAGCGCCAGGAGCGCGTGGACGTGCGCGTGCTGCCGGTGATCTTCCGATTTACACGGCCGCGCGACGTGCGGGTGTACCCGGGCCAGCTGGTGGACGTGTACGTCGGCCGGCGCAACTAGGGGCATGCCATGCGCCGCGCCTGCACCGCCATTGCCACCGCCTGCCTGCTGGCCGGCTGCGCCGCCGGCCCCGATTTCGTGCGCCCCGCCCCGCCGCCGGACAGCGGCTACCTGCCGGCAAGCCAGCCAGCCGGTGGCGCGCAAGTCTTCCACCCCGGCGCCGCCGTCGCCCCGGACTGGTGGCGCATGTTCGGCTCGCCCGAACTGGACCGCATGATGCGCGCCGCGCTGGCCAACAACGGCACGCTGCAGGCGGCCCAGGCCGCGCTGCGCCAAAGCCAGGAAGAGCTGCGCGCCGGCCGCGGCGTGTTCTGGCCGCAGCTGGACCTGGCTTTTTCGGCACAGCGGCAAAAGGCCGCGCCGCTCACCTCGGGCCTGACCGCGTTGCGGGGCGTGTTCAACGTGTTCACGCTGGGCGGCACGATCAGCTATCTGCTCGACGTGGCCGGCGCCAACCGCCGCACGGTAGAGGCGCTGGGCGCGCAGGCCGACTTCCAGCGCAGCGAGATGCTGGCGACGTGGCTGTCGCTGTCGGGGAACATCGCCACCACCAGCATCGCGCGCGCCGCCTATGCGGCACAGATTGCAGCCACGCGCGAGCTGGTGCGGCGCCAGGCCGAGCAGCGCGACATCGCGCGCACCCAGGCCGCCGCCGGCATCGCGCCCTTTTCCAACGTGCTCAGCATCGAAAGCCAGCTTGCCAGCAGCCGTGCCCAGCTGCCGGCGCTGCAGCAGCGCTATGACCAGGCCACGCACCTGTTGGCCACGCTGGTGGGCCGCTCGCCCTCGCAATGGAGCGCGCCACCGCTCGCGCTCGACCAGCTCACCCTGCCGCGCGACCTGCCGCTCACACTGCCGTCCGAACTGGTGCGCCGGCGCCCCGACATCCTCTCGGCCGAGGCGCGCCTGCACGTGGCCAGCGCCAACATCGGCGTGGCCACCGCCGCGCTGTTCCCGAAAGTGAGCCTGGCCGCCAGCTACAGCACCGAAGGCCGCGAGATCGAGCACATGACCGGCCCGCACGGCAGGTTCTGGCAGACCGGCGCCATCGTCGACCTGCCGCTGTTCCATGGCGGGACGCTGGCGCACCAGCGCGACGCGTCCGTCCTGGCATGGCGCGGCGCGCTTGCGAACTACCGCCAGACCGTGCTCGCCGCATTCGCGCAGGTGGCCGACGCGTTGAGCGCGCTGGGCCACGACACCGACGCGGTGGCGGCCCAGCAGCAGGCGCTGGACGCGGCCCGGCAGGCGCTCACGCTGCTCGAGGCGAACTACCGCGCGGGCCTGGTGAGCTACCTCGACGTGCTGGTGGCCGACGCCCAGCTGCAGCGCGCGCAGATCGATTTCATCCAGGTCCGCGCCCAGCAACTGCAGGACAGCGCGGCGCTGTACCTGGCGCTGGGCGGCGGCTGGTGGGGCCTGCCCGCGCAAAGCCTGCAGGGGCCCCCGCCATGAAGCTGCCCGGCCACTGGCGCATCGCCTATAAGCTCTTGACCAACGACCGCGGCAAATTCTTCGCACTGCTGGTCGGGATTACCTTCGCGGTGTTCCTGATGGTGATGATGACCTCGATTTTCTCGGGGGTGCTCAAGCGCTCCTCGGCCACCGTGACCAACATCGGCGCCACGGTCTGGATCATGGACCCGGCAGTAAACACGGTGGCCAACACCATTCCCGTGCCCGACTACCTGCTGGATGCGGTGCGCAGCATTCCCGGCGTGCGCTACGCGGTTCCGATGTACACCGGCGGCGCGCTGGTCAAGCTGCGCAGCGGCCACTTCCAGTCCGTGAGCGTGATCGGCCTGGACGACACCACCCTGTTCGGCCGCCCGCCGCTCGAGGCGGGCAACATCCAGGACATCTACGGCGAGAACGGTTTCATCGTGGTGCGCGACGCCGAATACCGCAAGCTGGAAAATCCCGCCATCGGCACCGAATTCGAGCTCAATGACCACCGCGGCGTGATCGTCGGGATCGCCAGGGTGGCGGCGGGCGGCCTGTTCGGCGTACCCACGCTGTACACCACCTACAACCGCGCGATCCAGTACATCCCGTCCACGCGCTTCACGATCTCGTACATCCTGGTCGAGGTGAAATCGCAGGCGGCCATCGGGCAAGTCAAGCGCGAGGTCACGCGACTGGGCTACCTGGCCCTGACCCGCGACGAGTTCATCGCGCGCATCAGCGACTTCTACAAATACCAGACCGGCGTGGGCACCAATATCCTCTTGATGACCGTGATCAGCTTCATCGTCGGGCTGTCGATCTCGGGCCAGACCTTCTATACCTTCATCCTCGAAAACCTGGACAAGTTCGGGGCGCTCAAGGCCATCGGCGCCAAGAGCCGCGAGCTGGTGTACATGATCCTGTTCCAGGCCACGTTCACCTCGCTGACCGGGTATGGCCTGGGTGTGGGCCTGTGCACGCTGCTCGTCACGCTGGCCAAGCTGCGCCTGCCGAACTACGCCTCGCAGATCACCTACGGGAACCTTGGGCTCGCGCTCGGCATGGTGGTGCTGATCGCGGCCATGTCGAGCTACATCGGCATCCGCAAGATCCTGCGCATCGAAGCCTTCGACATCTTCCGCGGCTAGCGCCCGCGCTGCCGGTAGCCACGGCCGCCGCGGCCGAACAGCGGGCAGTAGTTGGTGCTCGCCTCCAGGTTGGGCCCGGCCCTGCCGCTGCCATCGACCACGCGGATCCAGCCGTCCGGATGCGCCGGCGACGGCGTCTCGCCGCAATTGGTGTGCACGAAATGGATGCCCACGCCGCGGTCGTACAGCTCGCCGCACAGCGCGAGCTTGTCGCCCACGCGGATGGCGTCGATCGGCGCCGGCACTTCGGGCCGGTCCGGCTGGTAGCCGCTTGCGAACACGTTGTCGATCGCCACGTCATAGACCTGGCCGTCCTGGTCGGCGCGCAGCTTCAGGTGCGTGTGCGACAGCTCCACGCCCTTGCGGAACTGGCCGTGCGTGAACTTGGGGCCCTTGACCACGGTCCCCGACACATACGAGCCGCGCGCCGCCTCGCAGGCCTGGCGGTCATCGGCAAAGGCGGCAGTGGCCGCCGCCAACAGTGCAATTGCGAGCAAAGGTCGTTTCATGTTCTCTTTTGATGGTGGTGCCGCCCCGACTCGTGCGCGGAGCGCAGCGCCGGATATTGTACGCTGGGCACGCCCCGCGTTATCATCCGCGACCATGTCTTTACTCGCCCGCCCCGCCACCCTCGCCGCCGCCCTGCTGGCATGCCCGTTTGTCCACGCGGCCCGCCCGATGGTCACGGACGACGCTTCCATCGTGGCGCCGCGCGAGTGCCAGGTCGAAGCCTGGACCGACCGCCATCCGGGCGACATCCAGTACTGGGCGGTCCCGCACTGTAACCCTGGCGGCGACTGGGAACTGGCCGCGGGCGCGGGCGAACTTCGCCCCACCCCGGCGCACGCTTCCACCTCGGGCCTGCTGCTGGCAAAGACCGTGTTCCGGCCGCTGGAACCGAACGGCTGGAGCGCCGGAATGACGCTGGCTAACCAGTTCGGGCGCGG
Organism: Massilia agilis; assembly: GCF_024756255.1. Classification (GTDB taxonomy): domain Bacteria; phylum Pseudomonadota; class Gammaproteobacteria; order Burkholderiales; family Burkholderiaceae_D; genus Telluria; species Telluria agilis. Next base: position 128,542 of record NZ_JANUHB010000002.1, read on the forward strand.
CAGCGGATTCCTCTCGAATGCGTCGCTGAACGCTCTGCTGAGCTTTTCCCTGATGGACGACGCGGTGCGCGTGCATGTGAATGCCGGCTGGCTGCGCGTGCACGGGGCGCGCTCGGGGCCGAGCTGGGGCCTGGGCGGCGAGTGGACCGCCAGCCCACGCTGGAGCCTGACGCTGGAATCGTATGGCCAGGGAAGCACTTATGCCCAGGCAGGCGTGCGCTATGCCACGCCCTCGGGCGACGTCATCCTGGACGCGGCGCTGGGCGACCGCATCAGCCTGCGCGGCAAGGAGCGCTACCTGGCGTTCGGCCTGACCTTCACCGGGCTGTCGCTGCGCTGACGCTCACTTCGGTTCCAGCCCGGGCAGCTTGAGGCGCCCGAGGTGGTAGTCGTACTCGTACACCTCGCCATAACGGCCCCATTCCACCGCAATCTCCAGCGTGCGCTTGGCCTCGTCGGACTCCATGTGCTCTTCCAGCAGTTCCAGGAACGGCTGCTCCGACACGGTGCCGCTTTCGTCCGCCGTCAGGCGTTCGCGCACCAGGGCGGCCAGCGGCACGTTGGCCAGCAACTGGCGCCCGAAGATCTCCTGACGCTCCTGCTGGTCGGCGCCGGCGTAGCGCATGCCCAGCGGCGTGAGCATGATGTCGCCCGACTCCACCTGCGACAGGCCCAGCATGCCCATCGCCTCGTAGGTCGGGAACAACTCCTCGTCGGGCAGCTCGGCTTCCTCGGCCAGCTTGGGCAGGTCGGCGCGGCCGTCAAAGGGCGGCTGCGCGACCAGGTCCAGCACTGCTTCGATGCGGTCGATGTCGGTATCGGGCAGCCGGTAGTCCGGTTGCACGGGAGCGGGCGCGGCGCCGGCGGCAACCTGCGGCGCCGGGCGCATGGTCATCAGGCCATACACCTGGTCCACCAGCGCGCGCACCCGTGGCGAGTCCACGTCGCGCGGGCGCGGCAGGTTGATCGCCACCTCGCTCACGATGCGCCCGGGGTCGCTGGACAGGATGATGATGCGGTCGGCCATCATCACCGCCTCTTCGATGTTGTGCGAGACCACGACGATGCCGCGCGTGGGGATCTGGTTGCTGTCCCACAGGTCGAGGATGTCGTTGCGCAGCGTCTCGCCGGTCAGCACGTCGAGCGCGGAAAACGCCTCGTCCATCAGCAGCACGTCCGGATTGGTCACCAGCGCGCGCGCGATGCCGACGCGCTGGCGCATGCCGCCGGAGAGCTCGCGCGGCAAGGCGCCGCCAAAGCCGGCCAGGCCGATCATCTCCAGCACCGCATCGGCGCGCTGCTCCCGTTCGGCCGGCGGCACGCCTTGTGCCTCCAGGCCCAGCTCCACGTTCTGCTGCACCGTCAGCCACGGGAACAGCGCAAACGACTGGAACACCATCGCCACACCGCTCGCCGGTCCGTCGATTGGCCGCGCGCGATAGCTGGCACGCCCGCCGTCGGCCGGGACCAGCCCGGCCATGATCCGCAGCAGCGTCGACTTGCCCGAGCCGGACTTGCCCAGCAGGGCCACGATTTCGCCCTTCTGCAGGGCGAAGTCCACCTTGTCGAGGATGCGGCGCGGCGCGCCTTCGGCACTGGTGAAGGTCTTGCCGACGCCTTCGAGCGCGATCAGGATTTGTTCGGTCATCATGCCTCCTTACAGGCTGCGGTCGCCGGCGAGCAGGTACAGCTTGCGCCAGAAGAACCGGTTCAACAGCATCACGAAAATGCACATCACGCCGATGCCAAGCGCGATGCGGTGGAAGTCGCCGGCATCGGTCATCTGCTTGATGTAGCTGCCAAGGCCCTGGGCGGCCAGCGTGGTCTTGCCCCAGGTGACGTATTCGGCCACGATACTCGCGTTCCACGAACCGCCGCTGGCGGTGATGGCGCCGGTCAGGTAAGCCGGGAACACGGCCGGCAGGTACACCCGCTTCCATTTGAGCCAGCCCTTCAGGCCCAAATTGTCGGCCGCCAGCCGCAGCTCGGTGGGCACGGTCGACGCGCCGGCCACCACGTTGAACAGGATGTACCACTGGGTACCGAATACCATCAGGGGACTGAGCCAGATGTCCGGGTTGAGCCGGAACGTGACCAGCACGAACACCACCACCGGGAACATCAGGTTGACCGGGAACGCAGCCAGGAACTGCGCCACCGCCTGCACGCGCTGCGAGTAGCGCGGACGCAGGCCGATCCATACCGCGACCGGCACCCACACCAGCGAGGCGAGCGCAATGAGCAGCATCACGCGCAGCAGCGTGGCCAGGCCCAGCAGCACCACATGGCCGACCTCGGCCCACCCCACTTGCGCATGCACGTACACGATCAGCCGCAGGCTGGCGTAGCAGGCGGCCAGCGCGAGGAAGCCATCCCACAACCGTGGCAGCGCGCGCTGCCAGGGGGCCGGCGCCTGTGCGCTGGCCCGCACGACCGGCGCACCGCCGAACCAGCCCAGCGCGCCGCGCATGCGTGCCCAGAAGCGGTCCGCCAGCCGGCGCATCCAGCGGCTGCGGCGGCCCCAGTCCAGCAGCCACGAGCGCTGCGCCGTCTCGCCCTGCGACTCCTCGAAGCGGAACTTGTCGGCCCAGGCCAAGAGCGGCCGGAAGAACAGCTGGTCGTACAGCACGATCCCGGCCAGCATCGCCCCGATCGCCGCGGCGACGGCGCGGCCGTTCTCCTGCTCGATCGCCACCGCGATGTAGGCGCCGATCCCGGGCAGCTTGATGTCCTGGCCGGCCACCGAGATCGCCTCGGCCGCGACCAGGAAGAACCAGCCGCCGGACATCGACATCATCATGTTCCACAGCAGGGCCGGCATCGCGTACGGCAGTTCCAGGCGCCAGAAGCGCTGCCAGCCCGACAGGCAGAACACCCGCGCCGCCTCGGACAGTTCGGCCGGCACGGTGCGCATCGACTGGTACAGGCTGAACGCCATGTTCCACGCCTGCGAGGTAAAGATCGCAAACACCGCCGCGCACTCGACGCCCAGCAGGCTGCCCGGGAACAGTGCAATGAAGGGGGCGATCGCGATCGCCTGGAAGCCCAGGATCGGCACCGACTGCAGGATGTCGAGCAGTGGAATGAGCACCTTTTCGGCCGCCCGGTACTTGGCCGCGACCGCCGCGAACACGAACGAGAACAAGAGCGAGCAGCCGAGCGCCATGAACATGCGCAGGATGGTGCGCAGCAGGTAGTACGGCAGCACCGCCACATCCAGCGAAATCGGCGTGGCCTGCCCCAGCACGAACGGGCGCGCCATTTGCATGGCGCCGTAGGCGGCCGCGGCCAGTACCGCCAGCACCAGCGGCAGCAGCACCCAGTCCCAGCGATTGGGCCCGCGTGCGGCCCTGCCCTGGCCGCCCTGCCGCACATTGAAGAACTCGAACATCAACACATCCCTGACCGCACGCGTGCGGCTCGCCCAGGCGCGCCTCTGGCGCCTGTGGTTGACCCGTCGTTTGGCCGCGCTTGCGGCATCGATGGTGCGCCGGCACGCGCGCAGGCAAACGCTGCCGCGCGCCATGCCGGTTTTGCGTGTGTTGCTGACTATACGGATGCGCCGGCCAGGACCGGCACACAAAGACGCCATCATCCGTGGCAGGATGACGGCAGGGGACGGGGAACGCCTGCGTTATCTTGCCAAGGAAGCGCCAGCCTCGTGCTGGCTACAACTGTCGCTTGAACAAGTGCCCATGAGTGGACCCGAAAAATGAAAACAGCGCGAGTGTAAGTGGGCAGTGGCTGCTCCGTCAAGGCAAAAAGCGACCTCGGCCGGTCACGCCTTACACCAGCGACAGCGCAAGGTCCACCAGCGTCAACCCGGCCGAGCAGGCCATCAGCACCGCCGTGATCCAGCCGGGCACCGCCAGCCGGCGCGGGATCACGAAGCGGCCCATGACCTTGGGGTTGCGCGCGATCGACAGCAGCAGGAACAGCAGCGGCACGCTCAGGATGCCGTTGATGACAGCACTGGCGATCAGCGCGCGGATCGGATCAATGCCGATGAAGTTCATCGCCATGCCCAGCAGCGTGGCCACCGCGATCACCGCGTAGAACCGGCGTGCCTGGTAGGGCTTGTAATCGAGGCCGGTGCGCCAGCGGAACGCCTCGCCCATCGCGTAGCCGAGCGAACCGGCCAGGGTGGGCACCGCCAGCAAGCCGGTGCCGATGACACCGATCGCAAACAGCAGGAACGCATGGCGCCCCGCGACCGGCTCGAGCGCGCGGGCGGCCTGTTCGGCCGATTCCACCTGGGTGATGCCGTGCGCGTTCAGGGTCACGGCGGCGGTCAGGATGATGAAGAACATCACGGCATTGGACACCGCCATGCCCAGGTAGGTGTCCACCCGGATCTTCATGAACTGCTGGCGCGCCTGGCTCGGCGCAATGCGCACCGGCGCCTCGTGCGGGGTGTTGCGCTGCTCCTCCACTTCCAGCGAGGACTGCCAGACGAACAGGTAGGGGCTGATCGTCGTGCCCAGCACCGCGGTGAGCATGGACAGGTAGCCATGCGAGAACTGCAGCCGCGGCACCAGCGTGTCGCGTGCCACGTCAGGCCACGGTATCTGCACAAAGAACACGATCCCGACGTAGGCGAACACGCACAGGCCCAGCCACTTGAGCAGCGACGAGTAGGCGGAATACGAGAGCAGGGTCAGCGCGACGACCGACACCACGCTGATCGCAACCGGGTACAGGTGCAGGCGGTCGCGTCCCAGCACCAGTTCCATCGACGCGGCCATGCCGCCGATGTCGGCGCCGATGTTGATGATGTTCGAGATCGCGATCAGCACCACGACCATGTACATCAGCGCGGGCGGATAATGCCGCCGGATGTTGCCGGCCAAGCCGTGGCCGGACACGCGGCCGATGCGCGCGCTGATCTCCTGCACCGCCGCCATCAGGGGAAAGGTGAACAGCGACACCCACAGCATGGCCGTGCCGAACCGGGCGCCGGCCTGCGAGTAGGTCGCGATGCCGCTCGGGTCGTCGTCGGCAACGCCCGTGATGAAACCGGGGCCAACCTGACGCAACGCTTCTTTCCACTCCGGCTTCATGGGTGGAGGCTAACACAGCTCGCACGGTAGGGTGGGCAGGTTTCCTGCCCACGCGTGCAAGCGGAGCACGCCTGGCCTGAACGCGTGGGCAGGAGACCTGCCCACCCTACGCTGCCGGAGTCAGCGCACCGGGGCGATGCGCCAGATCACGCCGCCGCCATCGTCGGCCACCAGCAGCGCGCCATCGGCCGCGACCGTCACCGCCGCCGGGCGGCCCCAGACGTCGCGGTCCGACAGCACCATGCCGGTCATGAAGTCCTCGTATTCGCCGGTCGGCACGCCCTTCTTCATGAACACGCGCACCAGCTTGTAGCCGGTGCGGGTGCCACGGTTCCAGGAGCCGTGCAGCGCCAGGAAGATATCGCCCTCGTATTCCTTGGCGAAGGCGTGCTTCGCGCCCGCCGGCGCGTGGTACACCACCATGCCCAGCGGCGCCGAGTGGGCCTGCAGCAGCGTGTCCGGCACGATCGCCTTGCCCTTCAGGTCCGGACGCACGCCCTTCAAGCGCGGCTCTTCGTGGTCGCCGATGTAGTACCAAGGCCAGCCGTAAAAGCCGCCCTTCTTCACGCGCGTCACGTAATCCGGCGGCAGGTTGTCGCCGAGCTCGTCGCGCTCGTTCACGCTGCACATCAGCTCGCCGGTGCCGGGATAGACCAGCATGCCGACGCAGTTGCGCAAGCCCGTCGCATAGGTGCGGCGGTTGCCGCCGTCCGGATCGAAGGCGAGCACGGCGGCGCGGTCGGTCTCCACGCCCCACGCGCCGCCAAGGCCGTGCCTGGCTTCCCACTGCGCCAGCGGCTCGGGCGGCTGCGCGCCGATGTCGGCGGCGTAGTTGGTGGCCGAGCCAACCGACACGAACATCGTCTTGCCGTCCTCGGAGAAGGCCAGCGTGCGCGTGACGTGGCCGCCCGAGGTCCCCGCCAGCTGCGCCACCACCACCTCGGGCTCGCCGCGCGCGGCCAGGTCGCCGTTCGAATACGGGAAACGCACCACCGAGTTCACGTTGGCCACGTACAGGTATTTGGGGTGGGCGCCGGACGGGTAGAACGCCATGCCATACGGCCGCGTGAGGCCGCTTGCGAACACGCTCGCGGTCTCGGCGGTCTCGCCGTTGGACGAACGCAGCAACTTGATCTGGCCCTTGGCCGGTTCGGCCAGGAAGATGTCGCCATTGGGTGCGCGCACCGGCAGCCGCCCCTTCTCTGGGTCGGTGGCGAAGATGCCCACCTTGAAGCCGGGCGGCACGGCCGGCAGCGCACCGTCCGGACGCGGCGCGAGCTTGGAACCGTTGCCCGCGCTGCTGCTGGCAAACGGCGCAACGAGCTCGGCTGCCGTGATGCGGTGCCGTTTGCCGGGCTTGTTCTCGCCCCATGCCGCCGCGTCCGCATGTGCCGCCGCGCCCGCCGCCGCTGCCGGCCCCTGCGCCAGGCCGCTCAGGCTGGCCAGGTAGTCGATCAGCGGCTCACGGTCCGCCTTGTCCGGCACCATCACCGGCATCGTCGTGCCCGGCACTGACTGCTCGGGATCGACAAGGAACACGTCGAGCTCGGCGCGGGTCCAGGTACGGCCGCTCGCGCCGGCCTTGGCCAGTGCTTCGGTATAGTTGTAGCCGGGCGCCGAACCAAGCTTGCGCCCCAGCAGGCCATACAGGCTGGGGCCGGAGCGCGAACCCATCTTCGGATCAACCGTATGGCACTCGGCGCAATTGCTTTCAAAAAAGGTCTGGCCGACCGAGGGGGCGGCATGGACCGCGTTTGCCGCCGCCAGCGCGGCCAGCAGCACGGCGTGAACCGTCAGGATCTTGCGTCGCAAGGGTTTTCTCCTCATCATTCTTTTAGGTTCGCCCATCATAGGGCAAGAAGCTAACTTGCGATAAGTTTTTGATGTCTAACCCGGCACAACCTGGAGGACGAATCGATGAACGAAGAAACCCTGAATCTCAGCGTGCGCAAATTCCTGAAGATGGTGGGCGTCAAATCCCAGCACGAGATCGAACAGGCCGTCGCACGCGCGCTGGCCGCGCGCCAGATTCCCGCCGATGCGGTGTTGCCGGCAACAATGACGCTCGAGGTGGCGGGCCTGCAGTTGAAGGTGCGCTTCGACGGCGAGATTGCGCTCGAGTGACTGCTGGAAGATTCGTAGGGTGGGCTCTTGAGCCCACGCGTTGTTCACGCGGCAGGTGCACCTGCGTGGGCTCAAGAGCCCACCCTACATGAACCGGCCATACAAACAAAAAACGCTGCAGGCTTGCGCGTGCAGCGTTTTAAAATTCTTGGTGGGAAGTGCAAGTTTCGAACTTGCGACCCCTGCAGTGTGAATGCAGTGCTCTACCCCTGAGCTAACCTCCCGTTTGATCCGGGAGTGCTTCCCGTTCAACGAGGCGTATTATGACAGGTCTCTTTCTGTTTGTCACCCCTGTTGAGAATAATTTCTCCAAACACAGCTGCCTTTGGCCGCCTTGTCCAGCCCGCCCAGCACGCTTTCGTGGAGGGCTTCCTCTTCCGCGTTTGCCTTGAGCACGATGATCTCGCCCAGCGGCACCGCTTCCAGCAGGTCGCCCCCGATCGCCGCCTCGACCTCCACATCCATCGACAGCGTGTTCTGCCCGCGCGTCATCGCGAGGTAGACATCGGCCAGCAGCTCCGAGTCGAGCAATGCGCCGTGCAGCTTGCGGTGCGCGTTGGAGATGCCGTAGCGGTCGCACAGCGCGTCGAGCGAGTTGCGCTTGCCCGGGTGCAGTTCCTTGGCATGCACCAGGGTGTCGATCACGCCGGTGCAGTGCTCGGTGAACTCCGGCAGGCCCAGGCGCGAGAACTCGTGGTTCAAAAAGCCCAGGTCGAACGGCGCGTTGTGGATGATGATCTCGGCCCCGCGCACATACTCGCGCAGCTCCTCGACGATCTCGTGGAACCTGGGCTTGTCGCTCAAGAACTCGGTGGTCAGGCCGTGCACTGCGAGCGCGGCCTCGTCGGAGTCGCGCTCGGGGTTGATGTAGCGGTGGAAGTTGTTGCCGGTGAGCTTGCGGTTGAAGATTTCAACGCAGCCGATTTCGATGATGCGGTCGCCAGTGCGGGGATTTAAGCCTGTGGTTTCGGTATCGAGGACAATCTGGCGCATGGAGTGTTACGGATGAGTTGGCACGTCGCGAGTATAGCAAACCCGCGGCCCGCTCATCGACGCACCGACGCCACACCCCGGTTGGCCAGCACGTCGGCGCGCTCGTTGCCGGGATGGCCGTTGTGGCCGCGCACCCAGCGCCATTCGACGTCGTGCTGCTGCTGTGCCGCGTCGAGCGCGCGCCACAAATCCTCGTTCTTCACCGGCTCCTTGGTCGAGGTCTTCCAGCCGCGCGCCTTCCAGCCGTGAATCCACTCCGAGATGCCCTTCTGTACATACTGGCTGTCGGTGTGCAGCACCACCTGGCACGGGCGCGTCAGCGCGCCGAGGGCCTCGATCACGGCCTTCAGCTCCATGCGGTTGTTGGTGGTGTTCAGCTCGCCGCCGAAAATTTCCTTCTCGTGGCCGTTGGACACCAGGAGCGCACCCCAACCGCCCGCGCCGGGGTTTCCCTTGCAGGCGCCATCGGTGTAAATCTCTACTTTCGTCGTCATGCCGCCCTTATTTGACTCGTTCATTCCTGTTTGCGGCCGGCACGGTCTGCGCGGCCTTGGTGGGTTTCTTGTTCCAGGCCGGCCCGATCAGGCGCATGCCCTTGACCCGCTTGATCGCATGCACGATGTACACCGCGCCGAGGTAAGGCCACCACTTCTGGCCGGCCGATTCCATCACGGAAAAACGGTCGAGCCACTGCTCGGTGCGAAACGGCGGCGCGTAGCAGCCGAAATGGCTGCGGCTCTCGCCCAGATTCAACAATTTTAACCAGTCTTTCAGGCGCGGCAAAGAGATGAACTCGCCGGCGGCCGGCAGGTAATCGCTGCGCGTGATCTTGCCCACGCCCTGGCGCACGCCCCACATGCTGGCCGGATTGAAGCCGCAAATGATGACCTGCCCTTCCGGGATCAGCACGCGCTCGACCTCGCGCAGCACCTGGTGCGGCTCGGCCGCGAACTCGAGCACGTGCGGCAGCACCACCAGGTCCAGGCTCTGCGAGGCGAACGGCAGGTCGGCAAAGTCCAGCGCCACCGCGACCTGCTTGCCATGGGTAATCGCCAGCTCGTCCACGGTCGACGTGCGCGTTGCCGCCTGCCACTTGTTGGGCATCCGGTTGGCCGCCAGCGCGTCGATTTGCGGCAAGCCGATCTGGATGGCGTTGAAGCCGAAGATGTCCGCCGTCAACTCGTCGAGGCAGCTCTGTTCCCACGCGCGCACGTAGGCGCCGGCCGGCGATTGCAGCCAGTGGTCGAGCGCTATAATGGATTTTTCGGATGCAGCACTATCCATGCCTACCCTTTGTCGAATCGAACACGATGATGAACCCGCCGCAAAGTAGCCTTGCCGTTCTCGCCGTGCCGGCGTTCAAGGACAACTACCTGTGGCTGATCCATGACGGAACCCATGCCGCCGTAGTGGATCCCGGCGACGCCGCGCCCGTCATGGAAGCGCTGGAGCGCCACAAGCTCGCGCTGACTGCCATTCTACTCACCCATCACCATGCTGACCATATCGGCGGCGTGTCGCACTTGCTGTCGCGCTATGCGGTACCGGTATTCGGGCCGCGCCACGATGGCATTGTCGCAGTGACAAATCCACTCTCCGAAGGCGACCGCGTCGCGGTGCCGGGGCTGGACCTGGAGCTGGAAGTGCTGGACGTGCCGGGCCACACGCTGGGCCACATCGCCTACGTCAAGCGGCGCGGCGTGCGTGCGGTGTTTTGCGGGGATACCCTGTTTGCGGGCGGCTGCGGGCGGCTGTTCGAAGGCACGCCGGAGCAGATGGTGGACTCGCTTGGCAAGCTGGCCGCGTTGCCGGATGACACGCTGGTGTATTGCGCGCACGAATACACCTTGTCGAACCTGCGCTTTGCCGAGGCTGTCGAGCCTGGCAACGAAGCGCTGATCCGCCGCATCGCCGACGAGAGCGCCAAGCGTGCGATGAACCTGCCGACTGTACCGTCCAACATCGGCAGCGAGAAGGCGACCAATCCTTTCCTGCGTTATGCCGAGCCGGCGATTGCCGACAGCCTGGTCAAGGCCGGGAAACTGGCGCCGGGCGCCGGCCCGGTACAGGTGTTCGCGGCGTTGCGCGAGTGGAAAAACGTTTTCTGACGCTGCTTGGCGGCAGCTGCCCACTTCCAACTCCCACCCCGTCGTTCCGGCGAAAGCCGGAACCCATGCATCGCATGCACAACTGGCGACGTCGAGCGTAGCCGTCAGGCGATCTCAGCATGGGTCCCGGCCTGCGCCGGGACGACGGCGGTTGCTGTTTCCGCGATTTAGATTTCCTCGTACAGCGGCAGCGTCAGGAACTCGGCAAAGTCCTCCGACGTCGACATCTGCTCGAAAATCTCGGCAGCGCGCACATAGCTCGGGTTGTCGCCGTTCGGCGCCACCGCCTTCACCTTGGCCAGTTCCTGCGGGATCATCGCGCGCACCATTTCGGCGGTCACCTTGCGGCCGTCTTCCAGCACGCCCTTGGGCGTACGGATCCACTGCCACACCTGCGAGCGGCTGATCTCGGCGGTGGCGGCGTCTTCCATCAGGTTGTGGATCGGCACGCAGCCGTTACCGGCCAGCCATGCACCCAGGTAGTGGATGCCGACGTTGATGTTGTAACGCAGGCCGTCCTCGGTGATCGGCGCTTCCGGACGGAAGTCAAGCAGGTCGGCCGCGGTCACCTGCACGTCGTCGCGCTGCTTGTCGATCTGGTTGGGACGATCGCCGAGCACCTTCGTAAATTCGGTCATCGCCAGCTCGACCAGGCCCGGGTGCGCCACCCAGCCACCATCGTAGCCATCGGTCGCATCGCGCGACTTGTCGGCACGCACGCCGCCCATCGCGACCTCGTTCTTGGCCGGATCGTTCTTGATCGGGATGAGCGCCGACATGCCGCCGATGGCCGGGGCGCCGCGCTTGTGGCAGGTCTTGAGCAGCAGCAGCGCGTAAGCGCGCATGAACGGCGAGGTCATCGTGACCTTCGGACGGTCGGCCAGGCAGAAGTTCTTGTCGAGCTTGAACTTCTTGATGCACGAGAAGATGTAGTCCCAGCGGCCCGCGTTCAGGCCGGCGCTGTGCTCGCGCAGTTCGAACAGGATCTCGTCCATCTCGAACGCGGCCAGGATCGTTTCGATCAGCACGGTGGCCTTGATCGTGCCCTGCGGCAGGCCAAGCTCGCACTGGGTCATGATGAAGATGTCGTTCCACAGGCGCGCCTCGAGGTGCGACTCCATCTTCGGCAGGTAGAAGTACGGGCCGGCGCCGCGCGCCAGCTGCTCCTTGGCGTTATGGAACATGAACAGCGCAAAGTCGAAGATACCGCCGGAGATGCGCTTGCCGTCCACCAGCACGTGCTTCTCGTCCAGGTGCCAGCCGCGCGGGCGCACGACCAGGGTCGCCACCTTGTCGTTCAGCTTGTACGACTTGCCGCCCTGCTCCAGCGAGATCGTGCCGCGCACGGCGTCGCGCATGTTCAGCTGGCCGGTGATCTGGTTGTCCCAGTTCGGCGTGTTCGAATCCTCGAAGTCGGTCATGTAGCTGTCCGCGCCCGAGTTGAGCGCGTTGATCACCATCTTGCGCTCGACCGGGCCGGTGATCTCCACGCGGCGGCATTCGAGCGCCTTGGGGATCGGCGCGATCTTCCAGTCGCCGGCGCGGATGTGCGCGGTTTCCGGCAAAAAGTCGGGGCGCTCGCCGGCGTCCAGGCGACGGGCACGTTCGGTACGGGCAGCCAGCAGCTGCTGGCGGCGCGGCTCGAACTCGCGCGACAGCTTGGCAACCAGTTCCAGCGCCTCCGGCGTCAGGATCTGTTCGTAGCCGGGCTTGATCTCGGCCCGGATTTCCATTCCGGCTGGGGTGACGATGGCCATGTGCAATGCTCCTGTTTTCGAAAGTTGAGGAAATCTGTCGTGCTGCACTGCGAAGCAGTATATGCCAGCAGCGCGTTTATCATCACTCAAGTATATTCACTCCGCCGTATCTAAACGATACAATTGATCACTTCATCTCTCACTTTTTGTATCAAATCCAGATGGGCAAATTTCGCCAGATTTCCACCTTTGTCGAGGTCGTTTCCAAGGGCAGCCTGTCGGCCGCCGCGCGGGCCGAGGGCATTGCGCCGGCCATGATCGGGCGCCGCCTGGATGCGCTGGAGGCGCGGCTGGGCGTCAAGCTGCTGCAGCGCACCACGCGCCGCCTGGCGCTGACCGACGAAGGGGCGGCGTTTTTGGAGGATTGCCAGCGCATCCTGGGCGAGTTGGAAGAGGCGGAGGCGGCAGTCTCGGAACGCAGCGTGCACGCCACCGGCAACCTGTTGATCTCGGCGCCGGCGGGCTTCGGGCGCCAGCACGTGGCGCCGCTGATCCCCTCTTTCCTGGCCGAGCACCGCGACCTGACCGTCAACCTGAACCTGTCCGACCGCATCGTGGACCTGATCGGCGAAGGCGTGGACGTGGCGATACGTATCGCCAGCCCGGTGGACTCGAACCTGGTGAGCGTCAAACTGGCCGACAACCACCGGGTGGTCGTCGCCTCGCCTGCCTACGTCAAGCGCCACGGCGCCCCGCGCACCCTGGCCGATTTGGCCCGCCACCAGTGCCTGGCCATCAGCAGCGAGGGCAGCCAGCGCGGCTGGACCTTCCTCGACAAGGGCAAGATCGTGACACTGAAGGTGGCCGGCAGCATGGTGTGCAACGACGGCGCCGTCCTGCACGACTGGGCGGTGGCCGGCAAGGGGCTGGCGTGGCGCTCGATGTGGGAGGTGGCGGCGCAGATCGAGGCCGGGCGCCTGGTCACGGTGCTGGACCAGTATTCGGCGCCGGGCAACGACATCTACGCGGTGTTTCCCCAGCGCCGACACCTGCCGCTGCGCATCCGCGCCTTCGTCGATTTCCTGCGCCGCGCCTACGCCCGGCCGGATTACTGGAGAAGTTCTGAAGGGAAATAGAAATGGAACAGGCAAAAAAAAATCCCCGGAAGTTCCGAGGATTTCTTTGCCTAAGCAAATTCGAGCATTACAGCGGCTGAATGTTCGAAGCTTGCTTGCCTTTCGGGCCGGAGGTCACGTCAAACGAGACGCGCTGGTTCTCCTGCAGCGACTTGAAGCCCTGCGATTGGATCGCCGAGAAGTGAGCGAACAGATCTTCGCCGCCCTCGTCCGGGGTGATGAAGCCGAAGCCCTTCGAGTCATTGAACCATTTTACGATGCCAGTTGCCATTACAATTTCCTATTTCAGTTAAGTTGGACTTTCGTCCGTTTTCAGATCGTTTGAAGAAGCAAGAAAGAAATGACAGACAGACTGCACTACTACCTCGAACCCAACGATCCCTCATTATACCGATAAAAACCACGTGTACATGGTTTTCGCAAATTTAATACAAAACTCCGTAATTCTCACACCCAACTCGCGGAGCTGCATTTGCGTCGGCGGTATGAAGAATATAGGCCATCGATACTTGTCAAATTTGCGATGGATCAAACGATCATACGCATGTTTCTATGCGGTACGGCAAAGCAGACTCTAGCCTATTAAGATAGAAACACGGCGCACGACTGGATGCGCACGGGGGAACACGGGCTGCAGGGGGATGGGAGACGAGGCGCGGTCCGGACGGAGCGGTCAGCAAAAGCCGCCCGCACCGTCCGGCAACCGTGGTGGCAAAACGACGCCGTGGTTATTTGGTGCCGAAGATACGGTCGCCCGCGTCGCCCAGGCCCGGCACGATGTAGGCATGGTCGTTCAGGTGCGAGTCGAGCGAAGCGACGTACAGCTTCACGTTCGGGTGCGCCTTCTGGAACACCGCCACGCCTTCGGGCGCGGCCACCAGCGCCAGGAAGATAATCTGCTCGTCGGCCACGCCGCGCTTCTTCAGCACGTCCACCGCATGCACGGCCGAGTTGCCGGTGGCGACCATCGGGTCGCACAGGATGAAGGTACGGTCGGTCGTGTCCGGCAGGCGCACCAGGTATTCCACCGGCTCGTGGGTTTCCGGGTCACGGAACACGCCGATGTGGCCCACGCGGGCCGACGGCACCAGCTCCAGCAGGCCGTCGCTCATGCCCACGCCCGCGCGCAGGATCGGCACCACGGCCAGCTTCTTGCCGGCGATGACGGGCGCATCGATCGTCTCGAGCGGCGTTTGCACCTTGCGGGTGGTCAGCGGCAGGTCGCGCGTAATCTCATAGCCCATCAGCAGCGTGATCTCGCGCAGCAGCTCGCGGAAGGTGCGCGTGGACGTGTCGTGCTCGCGCATGTGCGACAGCTTGTGCTGGATCAGCGGGTGGTTCAGGATGAACAGGTTGGGAAAGCGCGGGTCTTGTTTCATGATCGGCATCTGGGATGTTGTTGTGGCTTATCCGCAGCATTATCCCAGCCGCGCGCCCGTTTGTCCTCAGTTTGGCGAAGAATTTTGTGCTTCATGCCGGCAGCGCGCGCGCCAGGATCGCCGCGCAATCGGTGCCCTCGGGCAGCTGGCCGTAAGCGCCACCGGCCCCGGCCAGCAGGCGCGAGCCCACGAACGCCTGCGCCACGTAGCCTGGCGCAAAGCGCAGCAGCAGCCCCGCCTGCACCGCCAGCACGATGCGCTCGGCCAGCACGCGCGCACCGAATTCGTCCACGCGCATGGCGGCCAGGTCGTCCAGCAGGCTGCCGGCGAATGCATCAAAGCGCGCGTCCAGGCCTGCCGCCGGCTCCAGCTCGGCCGCCAGGGCGGCATGCGTTTCCAGCGGCGCCTTGCCGAGCGCGCGCAGCACGTCCAGGCACATCACGTTGCCCGAGCCTTCCCAGATCGAATTGACCGGGAACTCGCGGTACAGGCGCGCCAGCGGGCCGTCCTCCACATAGCCATTGCCGCCGACGACTTCCATCGCCTCGGCGCCAAAGCCCGGGCCACGCCGGCAGATCCAGTATTTGCCGGCCGGCGTGAGCAGCCTGCCCAGCAGCGCCTGTGCCGGGTCGTCCTGCTGGTCGAAGCAGCGCGCCAGCCGCAGCGCGAACGCGGTGGCCGCCTCGGATTCGAGCGCCAGGTCGGCCAGCACGTTTTGCATCAGCGGCTGCTCGGCCAGCATGCGGCCGAACACGGCGCGCCCGCGCGCGTGGTGCAGCGCATGGCACAGCGCGGCGCGCATGATGCCGGCGGTGCCGATCACGCAGTCCAGGCGCGTGTGGCTGCCCATTTCGAGGATGGTCGGGATGCCGCGCCCGACTTTGCCCACCAGCCAGCCAACGGCGCCATGAAACTCGACCTCGGACGAGGCGTTCGAGCGGTTGCCCAGCTTGTCCTTGAGGCGCTGCACGCGGATCGCGTTGCGCGTGCCATCGGGAAGAATGCGCGGCAGCAGGAAGCAGGACAACCCAGCGCTGCCGGCGTCGTCGGTCTGTGCCAGCACCAGGTGCGCGTCGGCCTGCGGGGCCGAGAAGAACCACTTGTGGCCGACGATGCGCCAGGCGCCGTCGCCGTCCTCGCCAAAGCGCGCCCGCGCGGCGCCAGGCTCGAGCGGCTCGGCGCGCGTGGTGTTGGCGCGCACGTCGGTGCCGCCCTGTTTTTCGGTCATGCCCATGCCCACCAGCGCGCCGCGCTTTTGCGCCACCGGCAGCGCGCGCGGATCGTAGTCGCGCGACAGGATCTTGGGCAGCCAGGTGCTGGCCAGCCGCTCCTCGCGCCGCAACGCGGGCACCGAGGCGTAAGTCATGGTCACCGGGCACTGGGCGCCGTTTTCGAGCTGGCCGAACAGCAGGTACTGGGCCGCGCGCGCCACCTGGGCGCCGGCCCTGGGCTCGGCCCACGGCGCCGAGTGCGCGCCCGCGCCC
This sequence comes from Massilia agilis, assembly GCF_024756255.1. GTDB lineage: Bacteria > Pseudomonadota > Gammaproteobacteria > Burkholderiales > Burkholderiaceae_D > Telluria > Telluria agilis. The sequence goes on from NZ_JANUHB010000002.1 coordinate 144,523, forward strand.
ACCATCAGCGCCATCAGCGCGTGCCAGGCGGGGTGGAACTCGACCTCGTCCACGCGGCGGCCGCTGCGGTCGAACTGCACCAGGCGCGGCGGGTTGGCGTTGGCCAGGCGCGCCAGGTCGAGCGTTTCGGCGCGCCCCAGCTTGTCGCCCAGCGCCGCCAGCGCGCCGGCGGCCCAACCGCCGCCTTCGCGCTCGAGCGCTTCCTGCAGCGCCGGGTCGCAGGTGAACAGGTTCACGTCCGCGAACGGCGCGGCCTGGTTGAAAACCTCGTGGGTGTCGAACGTGTCCATGCCGTCTCCTGGTTGGCGTGCCGCGTCGCGGCGGTCTGTCGGAGCAGGCTAGCTGAAAGTTGATACCAAGGCAAGGCCTGCCCGGACCGGCGCTGCGGGGGCGCAAGGTGTTGCTGCTCCACATCAAAACGGCGCGAAAACCACACGGAGACTTGTGATTTTTTGATGCCTAAGGGAATCTTCGGGTGCTACATTGGACACTCGTTTTGGTTGGCCGTTACCGAATGCCGCGTGCAGCCGATGGGCGCCGCGGCCATGGGGGATCCCAACGATGCGCTCGAGTTCATCGGTTGTGCCGACGCAGGGCCTGCGACCGGGGCTGGACGGCTTGCTGCAAGCCGCCGGGGACGTCGCATTCCGGCTGGCCGCCACCGGCGAGATCTGCTTCGCCAGCCCGGGCGCGATCCGGCTGGCCGGCCTGCCGCACGGGCTGCGCGGGGCGGCGCTGTCCGCCCTCGTATCCGAACCCGACCGCCCTGCCCTGCGCAACGCCATCGCCGACGCGCTCGCCGGGCCGCAGCCGGTGCTGGTCGAAGTGCGCCTGCGCTCGCATGAACGCGAGACCTGGTTCGAGCTGCGCATCACGAACTGCCCGGGACTGGCCGACGACAGCACCCTGCTCGTCATCGGCCGCGACATGACCGCGCAGCACGCTACCGAAGAGCGGCTGCGCCACATGGCCACCCACGATGCGCTGACCGAACTGCCCAACCGCCTGCTGCTGTCGGACCGCATCCGCGTGATCATCGCCAACGCGCGCCGCTCGGGCCAGAACTTTGCCGTTGCCACCGTCGGGCTGGACGGCTTCAAGAAAGTGAACGACGCGCTCGGCCACGCGGTGGGCGACGAGGTGCTGCGCATGGCCGCCGGCCGCTTGCGCCGCGCGCTGCGCGACAGCGACACGCTGGCGCGCGCCAGCGGCGACGAGTTCGTAGCCGTCCTGCCGGGCACCCACACCGAGGCGCAGGTCAGGCTCGTCAGCGGCCGCCTGCTGGCCGCGCTGCAGTCGCCGTTCGAGATCGACGAACATACGATTTACATCGGCGCCTCGGTCGGCGTGTCGCTCTACCCCGACCATGCCGAGGACGAGGTGCGGCTGGTGGCGCTGGCCGATTGCGCCATGTCGCGCGCCAAGGCCACCGGCAAGTCGCGCTGCGTGGTGTACAGCGCGCGCGACAACGGCCCGCCGGCGCACGACATTTCGCTGGAGGCGGCGATGTTCTCGGCGGTGCGCGAAGGCGAGTTCCTGCTGTACTACCAGCCGATCGTGAGCGCGCGCACGCGCAAGATCGAGGGCTTCGAAACGCTGATGCGCTGGAAGCACCCGACGCTCGGCATGGTGCCGCCGGCGCGCTTCATCCCGATCGCCGAAACCAATGGCCTGATCAACCTGCTGGGCGCCTGGGCGCTCAAGGCCGCCTGCGTGCAGCTGCGCCAATTCGAGCAGGCCGCGCGGCGCGAGCTGTACATCTCGGTCAACATCAGCCCGCGGCAGTTCAGGAGCGACAAGTTCCTCGACGTGCTGGATGAGGCGCTGGCCATCTCCGGCATGCCGGGCCGCCAGCTGGTGCTCGAGATCACCGAGGGCACGCTGATGGTCGATCCGGCCCACGCCGAGACCATCCTCGAGCGCATGGCCGGGCGCGAAGCGCGCATCGCCATCGACGACTTCGGCACCGGCTACTCGTCGCTGGCCTACCTGAAGCGCTTCCCGATCTCGGTGCTCAAGGTGGACCGCGCCTTCATCAAGGACCTGCCCGGCTCATCCAAGGATGCCGCCATCTGCAACGCCGTGCTCGACCTGGCGCGCCACCTCGACCTGTCGGTGGTGGCCGAGGGTGTCGAAACCGAGGACCAGCTGGGATGCCTGGCCGAGCGCGGCTGCCACTACGTGCAGGGCTACCTGACCGGCAAGCCGATGCCGCCGCACGCGGCCATCGCGGCGCTGAACGATGACATGTACGAGGCGCTGATGCCCTCGGAATCGCGCCTGTAACCGCCATGACCCAGCCCGCCGACCGCTCGCCGCTCGCCGCCTCGACCCTGGCCCTGCTGTGGGAACGCGTGCGGCGCCAGGGCGACATGCCCGGGTTCACGCGCGCGGTGGGCGCGGTGCTGGCCGCGCTGCGCGGCGAAGCCGAACGCGATTTTTCGATGACGCAGACAGTGCTGTCCGACCCGGTGCTGACCCAGCGCGTGCTGCGCCTTGCCAACAGCGGCATGTACGCCGCCTTCGGCCAGCGCATCGACACCGTCTCCAAGGCCGTGCTGGTGCTTGGCACCGAGACCATCGGCCACCTGGCGCTGGGGCTCAAGCTGGTCGAGGAGCTGTCGCGCAGCCGGCCCGATTCGGCCCAGGCCCACGCCGAAATGGAAAAGGCGGTACTGGCCGGGATGGTTGCGCAGCAGGTGGCCGGCAACCACGCGCTGCGCGACCCCGAGGCGGCCGTGGTGTGCGCCATCCTGCACTCGCTGGGCCGCATGATGGTCACCTTCTATTTGCCCGAGCGCTGGAGCGCGCTGCAGGAACGCGGCGCCGGCCACGAGGACGCGGCCGCCCAGGATTTGCTGGGCCTGTCGCTGGAAGCGATCGGGCGCGCGGCGGCCGAACACTGGGGACTGCCGCGCAACCTGGTCGCCGGCATGCGCAGCCTGCCGCCGGCCGCGCGCCAGATCAGCGCCGGCCACGAAGACTGGCTGGCCGCAATCGGCACCATGTCCTCGCGCTGCGCACAGTCGCTGTGGAACGACGACGAGGCCGGCGCCGACGAAGTGCGGCGCCTGGCAGGCGCCTACGGTCCGATGCTGGGGATCGAGCCGCGCCGCATCCTGGAGGCGGTCGCGCAGGCCCGGGTGGAAGCGGCGGCCGACCTGACCGTGGCCCCGCTGGCACGCCCGCAGGAAAAGCGCGAGCGCCAGGCCGACAGCGCACGCCGGCGCGCCTCCGGCAACCGCGTCATGATGGCCGGCGCGGCCGAACTGCGCGAAACGCTCGCCCAGGGCGGCGGCACGCGCATGGTGGAACTGGCGCTCGAGGCGATGCACCGCGGGCTCGATTTTTCGCGCAGCTTCGCCTTCCTGCGCAACCGGCGCGAGGCGCTGTACCTGGCGCGCATGGGCCTGGGCGAGGACATCAACGCGCTCGCCCCGGGGCTACGCTTTGGCGACGGCTACGAGCCGACGGTGTTCCACGCCGCCCTCAAGAGCGACCGCGTGATCTTCATCGAGGATGCGCACGCACCTGGCTTTGCGAACAAGCTGCCGCAGTGGTGGAAGGCCACGCTGCTTGATGCGCGCGCGTTCGTGATCCTGCCGCTGTGCGTGCGCGGCGACCCGGCCGGCTTCCTGTACGGCGACTGGCGCGGCACGGCGCAGGCAGTCGCGCCCGGGCCGGTCGAGTTCGGGCTGCTCAACGACCTGCGCACCCTGCTGGCACGTTCGCTCGACCCGCGCGAGCAGCGCGACGTGGCCGCCAGCCGGGCCTGAATCGAGGTCAGATTTTCGGGGTCGTCACCCGCACGTCGGCGCACTGGGCACGCTGCATCAGCGCGTGGTCGGCCAGCACCAGCGCGAGCATCGCCTCGGCGATCGGGGTGGCACGGATGCCCACGCAGGGGTCATGGCGGCCGAAGGTCTCGACCATCACCGGGTTGCCCTCCTTGTCGATCGAGCGGCGCGGCACGCGGATCGAGGAAGTGGGCTTGATCGCGATCGAGACCGTGATGTCCTGCCCGGTCGAGATCCCGCCCAGCACCCCGCCCGCGTTGTTGCCGACGAAGCCCTGCGGCGTCAGCTCGTCGCCATGCTCCGAGCCCTTCTGGCACACCGAGGCAAAGCCGGCGCCGATCTCCACGCCCTTGACCGCATTAATGCCCATCATCGCGTAGGCAATATCCGCGTCCAGCTTGTCGTAGATCGGCTGGCCCAGCCCGACCGGCACGCGGCTGGCCACCACGTTGATGCGTGCGCCGATCGAGTCGCCGGCGCGGCGCAGCTGGTCCATCGCCTCTTCCATCCGCGCGACCAGGGCGGCGTCGCCGGTGGCAGCGAAAAACGGATTGGCGTGCACGTGCTCCCAGCCCTCGAACGGCACCTCGATGTCGCCGAGCTGGCTCATGTAGGCCAGGACTTCGGTGCCATAGTGCTCGCGCAGCCATTTCTTGGCCACCGCACCGGCGCCCACCACGGGCGCGGTCAGCCGGGCCGACGAGCGGCCGCCGCCGCGCGGGTCGCGCACGCCATATTTGTGCCAATAGGTATAGTCCGCGTGCCCGGGACGGAAGGTGTCGGCGATGTTGCCGTAGTCCTTGCTGCGCTGGTCTTCGTTGCGGATCAGGAGCGCGATCGGCGTGCCGGTGGTGACGCCCTCGTACACGCCGGACAGGATCTCGACCCGGTCCGCCTCCTGGCGCTGCGTCACGTGGCGCGAGGTGCCGGGCTTGCGCCGGTCGAGCTCCGGCTGGATGTCGGCTTCGGACAGCGCCATCCCCGGCGGGCAGCCATCGATCACGCAGCCGATCGCAGGCCCGTGCGATTCGCCAAAGGTAGTAACGGAAAACAGCTTGCCAAAAGTATTGCCGGACATGATGTAGAAATGCGTAAAGGGAACGTACATTCTACCAGCCCGCGGCCGTCGGCCGGTTAGCGCTTTTTTTGCCCCTACGTCAAGAAATATGTTGCCCTGTGGACATATTTTGACAATTCGACCACGATCTTCACTTGCTTGCATACAATTTGGCTATACTGAACCGGAACACCAAGCCGAGCCAACCAGGGAGACCACGAGGATGCCAGCACCGAAAACGCGCGCCAGCGCGATCGATGACAGCGACGACCTCGAGTTCCTGGCCGAGACGCCGCAGGCCGGCGACAGCGGCGGCGGTCCGGCCTGGCGCATTCTCGTGGTGGATGACGACGCCGACGTCCACACCACCACCGCCTTTGCGCTTGCCAACCTGGAGATGCAGGGGCGGCCGCTCGAATTCCTGCACGCCCATTCCGCCGCCGAAGCCCGCGCCCTGCTCGAGCGCGAAGCCGACATCGCGGTGATCCTGCTGGACGTGGTCATGGAACAGGCCGACGCCGGCCTGCACCTGGTGCGCCACGTGCGCGAGACGCTTGGCCGCGCCGACGTGCGCATCATCCTGCGTACCGGCCAGCCGGGCTATGCGCCGGAGATGGAGGCGATCCGCGGCTACGACATCAACGACTACCGCTCCAAGGCCGAGCTCACCCGCACCAAGCTGTTCACCGCCGTGGCGGCGGCGGTGCGCTCCTACGAGCAGATCCGCGCCCTGCAGGCCAGCCGCGCCGGCATGGAACGCATCGTGCGCGCCGGCGCCGAGCTGACCGCGCTGCATCGCCTGCGCGACTTCGGGCGCGGTGTGCTGGCCCAGCTTGCCGCCCTGCTCGGGCAGGATGCCGATGGCCTGCTGTGCGCGCGCGACAGGTCCGGCGCCGGGCTGCCGCAGGTGATCGCCGGTTCGGGCGCGTGGGCCCATATCCTGGAACTTGAGCCGGCCACGCGCCACGACCCGAGCGTCGTCGACGCGGTCGTGCGCGCGCTCGACGAGCGTACCAACCTGTTTTCCGACGGCCGCCTGGCGCTGTACTTCCCGGGCAAATCGGGACGCGACTTTTCGGTCGGCCTGCGCCTGGCGGCGCCCATGTGCGAGATCCAGCGCAAGCTGCTGGAAGTTTTTTGCAGCGTGGTCGCGGTGGGACTGGACAACGTCGAGCTGGTCAGCCACCTGCACATGTCGGCCTTCTACGACACGCTCACCGGGCTGCCTAACCGCACCCGGCTGGTCGAGCTGCTCGACGCCACGCTGGACGGACCATTCCGCTCCGAGGCCATCGTCGCGCTGGTGGACATCGACCACTTTGCCGAGACCAACGACGCGCTGGGCCACCAGTTCGGCGACGCCCTGCTGACCGCGGTGGCCGAGCGCCTCAAGTCGGCCCTGTCCAGCGGCGAGACCGTGGCGCGCATCGGCAGCGACGTGTTCTGCGTGCTGGGCAGCGCAAGCGCCGTGGTCCCCTCGCGCATCGCCGCCCTGTTCGAGGCGCCGTTCTCGATCGACGGGCAGGACGTGCAGGTGGCGGCCACGCTGGGACTGGTGCGGCTTGCGGAGCATGACGGCAACGGCGCCGACGCGCTCAAGGACGCCGACATCGCGCTCAAGCGCGCCAAAAGCAAGCACGGCACCAACCATTTCTATTTCACGCGCGGCCTGGGCGTGGAAATCCGCGAGCGCGTGCGCATGATGCACGCCCTGCGCGGCGGCTTTGCGCGCGGCCAGTTGTACCTGGCCTACCAGCCGCAGGTCGACCTGGCGACCGGGCGCGCGTTCGGCGCCGAGGCGCTGCTGCGCTGGCGGCTGGAAGACGGCCGCAACGTGCCGCCCGACCGCTTCATCCCGATCGCCGAGTACTCGGGCCTGATCACCGAGATCGGCGAATGGGTGCTGCGCGAGGCCTGCGCCGAGTTGGTGCGCCTGCGCGAGGCGGGGCATGTCGATTTCACGATGTCGGTGAACGTGTCGCAGGTGCAGTTCCGCCACCCGCACTTCCTCGACATGCTGCGCCGTGCGCTGCAGGACACCGGCGCGCCGGCCGAATACGTGGAGCTGGAAATTACCGAATCGATGGCGATGGAAGAGCCCGACCTGCTGGCCGAGATGCTGGCGCAGGTCAAGCGCACTGGCGTGTCGATCGCGATCGACGACTTTGGCACGGGCTTTTCGTCGCTGTCGCACCTGCAGCGGCTGCAGGTGGACCGGCTCAAGATCGACCGCGCGTTCGTGAGCGAGATCACCGGCTCGGCGCGCGGCAGCAGCATCGCGGAAATGGTGATCCAGCTGGGCCGCAACCTGGGCCTGTCGATCATCGCCGAGGGCGTGGAGGACGAACGCCAGGCGCAGATCCTGCGCGCGCTCGGTTGCCGCAAGGCGCAGGGCTTCCTGTTCTCGCGTCCGCTGGCGCCGGATGAACTGGTCAGCTGGCTGGCCGTGCCCTAGACGGGATAAAGCATAAGAAGGTGGTGGCTTTGCGCCAGCTGAACGCGTGGGCAGGAAACCTGCCCACCCTACGTGAAGCGGCCGCCTTTGTAGGGTGGGCAGGTTTCCCTGCCCACGCGTTCAACCAGCACGTATTGAGCCGCTAGCGTCAGTCGTCAGCCGCCTGCTCCGCCGGCCAGTCGCGAATATAGGCCTTGAGCATGCGGTTCTCGAAGCTTTGCGCTTCCAGCACCGCGCGTGCCACGTCGTAGAACGAGATCACGCCAAGCAGCGTGCGCGCGTCCATCACGGGCAGGTAGCGCGCGTGCTTTTCGAGCATCATGCGGCGCACCTCGTTGACCTCGGTGTCGGGGGTGACGGTGATCGGGCTGTCGTCCATGTAGCGGCGCACCGTGCCGTTGCCGACCGAGCCGCCGTTGGCGGCCAGCACCGCGATCACCTCGCGGAAAGTCAGCATGCCGACCAGGTCGCCATATTCCATGACCACCAACGAGCCGATGTCCTTTTCCGACATCGTGCTGACCGCGTCCGCGAGCAGCGTTTCGGGCGTGACGGTGTACAGGATGTTGCCCTTCACCTGGAGAATCTCTGACACTTTCATGATATCCACCCTGCCCGCAAGAGGTTGCTTTCGTTGAATTCTTTGTATCTCATACAACACCAATTTAGCCTATGCCCCACAAAAAATCCAGCGTTGCGCCAAATCAGTGCAAGTCGAGGCTCGCAGGGTGATGAATAAATGCTACGATGCGGCCCATTTCCGTCCTTGATTGATGAGCCAGCCATGAGCGGTCCCCAATATCCCGGCTTCGACACCCTGTCGCTGCACGCCGGCAGTGCGCCCGATCCGGCCACCGGCGCGCGCGCCACGCCGATCTATTTCACGTCCTCGTTCGCCCTGCCCGATTCCGACCACGCCGCGGCGCTGTTCAACATGGAGCGCTCGGGAGACGTCTATTCGCGCATCTCCAACCCGACCAACGCGGTGCTGGAAGAGCGCATCGCGGCGCTGGAAGGGGGCGTGGCGGGCATTGCCACCGCCAGCGGCCAGGCGGCCATGCACATCGGCCTTGCCACCATCGCCGGCGCCGGCTCGCACGTCGTCGCCTCGCGCGCGCTGTACGGCGGCTCGCACAACCTGCTGGCCTACACGCTCAAGCGCTTCGGCATCGAGACCACGTTCGTCGATCCGCGCGACATCGACGCCTGGCGCGCCGCCATCCGGCCCGACACCAAGGTGCTGTTCGGCGAGACCCTCGGCAACCCGGGCCTCCCCGTGCTGGATGTGCCGCGCCTGGCCGAACTGGCGCATGCGCACGACCTGCCGCTGATGGTCGATTCCACCTTCACCACGCCCTACCTGCTGCAGCCGCTCGAACACGGCGCCGACCTCGTGTTCCACTCCGCGACCAAGTTCCTGTGCGGGCATGGCACCGCGATGGGCGGCCTGCTGGTGGACGGCGGCACTTTCGACTGGCAGCGCGCGTACGAACGCACGGGGCGCTTTGCCGAACTGTGCGAGCCGTACGAGGGCTTTCACGGCATGGTGTTCAGCGAAGAATCCACGGTGGCCGCGTTCGCGCTGCGCGCGCGCCGCGAAGGCCTGCGCGACTTCGGCGCGGTCATGAGCCCGCACAACGCGTTCGCGATCCTGCAGGGGATCGAAACGCTGGGCCTGCGCATGGAGCGCCACGTGGCCAACACGCGCAAGCTGGTCGAGTTCCTGGTTAGCCACCCGGCGGTCGAATCGGTGTCGTATCCGGAGCTCGACACCCATCCCGACTACCAGCTCGCCAAGACCCTGCTGCCCAAGGGAGCAGGCGCCGTGTTCACCTTCAACCTCAAGGGCGACCGCGCCGCCGGGCGCCGTTTCGTCGATGGCCTGAAGGTGTTCTCGCACCTGGCCAACGTGGGCGACGCCAAGTCGCTCGTGATCCACCCTGCTTCGACCACGCACCTGCGCGTGCCGGCCGACCAGCTGGCCGCCAGCGGCGTCCAGGAAGGCACAATGCGCCTGTCCGTGGGCCTGGAAGACCCGGCCGACCTGATCGAAGACCTGGCGCGCGCGCTCAAGCTGTCGCAGAAAGGAGCATGACGTGATCCTCGAGGTGCAAGGCAAACAGGCTTACTGCTACACGGGCGGGCGCGCGTTCGATGCATCGCTGCCGGCGATCGTCTTCATTCACGGCGCGCAGAACGACCACTCGGTGTGGGCGTTGCAAACCCGCTATTTCGCACACCACGGCTTTGCCGTGCTGGCGCTGGACCTGCCCGGCCACGGCCGCAGCGGCGGTCCCGCCCTCACCACCGTCGAGGCGATGGCCGATTGGGTGCTGGCGCTGCTGACTGCCGCCGGTGTCGAGCAGGCCGTGCTCGCGGGGCACAGCATGGGTTCCCTGATTGCGCTGGAAGCGAGCCACCGCGCACCGGAGCGCGTGCGCGGCCTGGCGCTGCTGGGCACGACCTGGCCGATGAAGGTGTCCGACGCGCTACTCGAGACGGCGCGCAGTGACGAAGCGCGCGCGATCGACATGGTCAATATCTGGTCGCACTCCACCATCGCGCACAAGCCATCGTGCCCGGGGCCGGGGTTCTGGGTGATGGGCGGAGCCCGCCGGCTCATGCAGCGCATGTCGCAGCTAAACCCGGAGCAACTGTTCTACACCGACTTTGCGGCCTGTAACGCCTACGCCAACGGCCAGGCGGCAGCCGAAGCGGTGCGCTGCCCCACGCTGTTCGTGCTCGGCACCAAGGACGTGATGACACCGCCACGTTCGGCCAAGCTGCTGACGGGCGCAATCGGCCATGGGAGAATCGCCAGCGTGGACGCGGGCCACCAGATGATGAGCGAGCAGCCGGACGCGGTGCTCGACGCGCTGTACGGTTTCGCCAGCAAGCTCTAACGAGGAGGCAGCATGACGGCGCGCTACACCAGCTTTGCGGACTTCTACCCGTACTACCTGACCCAGCATGCCGACCGCCGCTGCCGTCGCGCGCATTTCCTCGGCACCTCGTCGGCAATCGCCGCGATGGTGCAGTTTGCCGACAGCCTGAACCCGTGGTGGCTGCTGGTGGCGCTCGTCACCGGCTACGGCGGGGCGTGGATCGGGCACTTCATGTTCGAAAAGAACCGCCCGGCCACGTTCGACCAGCCGCTGTATTCGTTCCGGGCCGATTGGGTGATGTACTGGCAGATGTTGACCGGGAAGGTGACCTGGTAATCAACCGTCGCAACGAAGTAGCGAACTCAGTATGGGTTCCGGCCTTCGCCGGAACGACGGTATATCAGCTCGCTATTCCGCCTTGCGCCGGTCCCCGAAATGCTCGGCCAGCGTCTGGTCCAGCCCGCGCTCCACCGCCTCTTCCACCTGGCGCGCCAGCGCCGCGGTATCCAGCGTCACGGGCGAGGACGGCAGCAGTTCCGGGCCGGTGGTCGCCAGCGCCTCCACTCCGGCCGCGCCGAAGATGAACAACCGGTACACGTCCGACAGCCTGAGCGTGCTCGGGTCGAGCAGCAGCACCCAGTTGTCGGTGTTCTCGCGCACGCCCTTGCCCCAGCGCGCCCGGGCCGAGATGTCGGTCTGCACCCGCCCGACCCAGCCGGCCGTGACCATCTGGTCGAGCAGCGTGCGCATTTCGTCGTAGCCGATGCGCGTGTGCGCCCGGATCGCCGGGCTGGACACCAACGTGGTGCCGGTAATCTGCGCGCCGCGGTAGAGCACCTTGAGGATCGCCATCGCGTCCACGAACTGCCCGCCCGGCACCGGCTCGTACCACCAGCGTTCATATTTCACCACCGGCAGCGCCGCCACCAGCAGCGCCCCCACCAGCGTGATCATCCACGACAGGTACATCCACAGCAGGAACAGCGGCAGCGCCGCCAGCGCGCCGTAGATCAGCGCATATGTCGGGAACTGGCCGATGAAGAGCGCGAACACGCGCTTGGCGACCTCGAACGCAAGCGCCGCCGCCAAACCGCCCCAGGCCGCGTCGCGCCAGTCCACCGGGCGGTTGGGCACCGTCATGTAAAGCAGCGTGTAGCCGCCGGTGGTGATGGCCACCGACACGCTCGAATAGAACAGCGCGCCGATGAACGGGACCGCCTTGACCAGAGCGCTGGTGGCCGTGAACAGCTGCGAGGTCACCGTCAGCGACAGGCCGAACAGCAGCGGCCCCAGCGTGAGCAAGGCCCAGTAGATGACGATACGCTGCACCAGCGGCCGCGGCCGGCGCACCCGCCAGATCTGGTTGAAGGCGCGCTCGATGGTGGCAATCATGGCCGTGGTCGTCACCAGCAGCGCCACCGCGCCCACGGCCGACAGCCGGGTGGCCTTGCTGGCGAACTGGGTCAGGTTGGAGGTGACGGTGTTGGCGATCGCCTTGGGCATCACCGTCTGCACGAAATAGGTGTCGAGGGCCGCGCGCAGCTGGCCGAAGATGGGAAACGTGGTAAAGATCGCCAGCACGATCGTCAGCAGCGGCACCAGCGCGAGCGTGGTCGTGAACGTGAGGCTGCCAGCCACCTGCGGCAGCTTTTCCTCGTTCAGCCGGCGGCGCGCAAAGCGCACCAGGTCGCGGGTTTCGCGCCAGGTCAGGCCGCGCACCATGTCCACGCTGACGTTGATCATTTCCGTGGTGGAGCGCGAAATCGATGAGACGGTCTTGGAAAGCATGTAGTCGCTAAAATTGTGCCGCGTACCGGGCATGTCACTCTGTAAAGCGCCCTATAATACCAACGATGAACCCATCCAATCTGACAATTCTCGTCCTGTATTACTCGCGCCACGGCGCCACCCGCAAGCTGGCGCAGTTCATCGCCCAGGGGATCGAGAGCGTACCGGGGACCGAGGCGCGCTTGCGCACCGTGCCCGCGGTGTCCACCGTGGCCGAAGCGACCGAGCCCGACATCCCGCGCAGCGGCAGCCCCTACGTGGAATTGCAGGACCTGGCCGATTGCGCGGCGCTGGCGCTCGGTTCACCCACACGTTTCGGCAATATGGCCGCCGCGCTCAAGTACTTCCTTGACGGCACCGCCACCGAATGGGTCTCGGGCACGCTGGCCGGCAAGCCGGCCGCCGTGTTCACGTCCACTGGCAGTCTGCACGGCGGCCAGGAAGCAACGCTGTTGTCGATGATGATCCCGCTGCTCCACCACGGCATGCTGGTGATGGGCCTGCCCTACACCCATCCCGAGTTGATGAACACCGGCAGCGGCGGCAGCCCCTACGGCGCAACCCATTGGGCCGGTATTGACGGTGACAAGCCGGTCACGGAAGATGAGAAGACATTGGCCATCGCGCTTGGTCGCCGTCTGGCGATGGCTGCGGTGAAATTGCGCGGAACACAGTGATGGAAAACCAGAAGTTCTTTCACGCCGGTGCGATTGCCAGCCTGGTCGCACTGATATTCTGGCTCGTGGCCTGGGAAATGGTCGTCGCGCCTATCCACGCGGGCGGTTCGCTGCTCGCCCTGAAGGTATTGCCACTCTTGATCCCGCTGCGCGGCGTGCTCAAGCGCGAGCTGTACACGCTGCAGTGGTCGTCGATGGTGATCCTGCTGTATTTTGCCGAAGGCGCCGTGCGCGCCTGGGCCGACGTGGCTGAGATGTCCCGCTTCATGGCCTGGGGCGAGATTATCCTGTCGGTAGCGTTTTTCGCGTGCGCCCTGCTGTACCTGCGGCCGTACAAAAAAGCGGCCAAGAAACTGGCCAAGGAGTTGCTGGATAAAGTGAAAGTACCGCATGACTGACGCCTTCCTCGAGCGCTGCCGCCAACTGATCGGCGCGTCCCATGTCCTGACCTCGCATGCCGACATGGCGTCTTACCTGACCGACTGGCGCGGTCGCTTCACCGGCCGCGCGCGCGCCGTCCTGCGCCCCGCCAGCGCCGCCGAGGTGGCGCAACTGGTGCAGGCCTGCGGCGAATACCGGGTGCCCTTGGTGCCGCAAGGTGGCAAGACGGGCCTGGTGCTGGGGAGCGTGCCGGACGACAGCGGGCTGGAAGTAGTGCTCTCGCTCACCCGCCTGAACCGCATCGTCCACATCGACACCGCCAACCGGACCATGCTGGTGCAGGCCGGCTGCATCCTGCAGCAGATCCAGGATGCGGCCGAGGAAGCGGGCCTGCTGTTCCCGCTGTCGCTGGCCGCCGAGGGCAGCTGCACGATCGGCGGCAACCTGTCCACCAACGCCGGCGGAACGGCGGTGCTGCGCTACGGGAACACGCGCGAGCTGTGCCTGGGCCTGGAAGTGGTCACCGCCCAGGGCGAGGTGTGGGACGGGCTGCGCGGCCTGCGCAAGGACAATACCGGCTACGACCTGCGCGACCTGTTCATTGGCGCAGAAGGCACGCTGGGGGTCATCACCGCCGCCGTCCTCAAGCTGTATCCGCAGCCCAAGGCGACCATCACGGCACTGGTGGCGACAGGCTCGCCGCGGCGCGCGCTCGAATTGCTGTCGCTGGCGCAGGACTACTGTGGCGCCAGCCTGACCGCGTACGAATTGATGTCCGACGTGTGCCTGCGGCTGGTCGGCCGCCATTTCCCGCACCTGCCGCGCCCGTTCGCCCAGGAGCACGCGCAGTACGCGCTGCTCGAAGTATCCAGCAACGAATCCGAGGAACACGCGATCGGCTTGCTGGAAGGGGCGATCGGCGACGCGCTCGAGCAAGGGATCATCGACGACGCCGTGGTCGCCACCTCGCTGGCGCAGTCGCGTGCGCTGTGGAATATTCGCGAGCACATTCCGCTGGCGCAGGCGGCCGACGGCAAGAACCTCAAGCACGACGTGTCGCTGCCGATCTCACGCATTGCCGACTTCATCGACCAGACCGCGGCCCAGCTGCAGCAGGCCTTCCCCGGCTGCCAGCTGGTGTGCTTCGGCCACCTGGGCGACGGCAACCTGCACTACAACGTCGCCCCGGCCGAGGGACAGTCGCACGATGAGTTCCTGGCCAACCAGGCGGCGGTCAGCCGGATCGTCCACGACAGCGTGCATGTTTTCGGCGGGTCAATATCCGCCGAACACGGGATTGGCGCGCTCAAGCGGAGCGACCTGACGCGCTACAAGTCGGCCGTTGAATTGAACATGATGCGTGCCATCAAAACCGCGCTCGACCCGCTCGGCATTATGAACCCTGGCAAAATTCTTTGACCAGGAGATGACCATGTTGCGACTCATTCCCGCGCTGGCCGCGTGCGCGCTGTGCCAGGGAGCGCTGGCACAGTCGGTGTTCAAATGCACGGTGGACGGCAAGATCGAATACGGCGACCGGCCGTGCGCGCGCGGCCAGGTGGTCGCGCTCAACGTTCCGCCCGCGCCTGGCCCAGGCGCCGCCAGCGCGGCCAGCCGCGAACGCGAGGCCTTGCTCGAGCTAGAAAAAATGCGCCTCGCCCGCGAGCTGCAGCAGGAACGCGCGCGCGCCAGCGCCGAGCGCGAGGCGCGGGCCGAAGCGCGCGAACGGCGCGCCGCCGACAGCCAGCGCCGCCGCTGCGGCAAGCTGCGCCTGCGCCAGAAGTGGGCAGATGAAGACCGCGCGCGGCTGACCGGGGCAGCGCTCGAACAGGCACGCATCAAGGCGCGGCGCGACGCCGAAACGCTGGCGGTGGAATGTCCGGCGTAAGCCTCCTGTCACGCTGGCTGCTGCTTGGCGAGTGGCGCGCGCACCCGGTGCGCGCACTGCTGGCCATTGCCGCGATCGCGGTCGGCGTGGCCATGGGCTTTGCCATCCACCTGATCAACGCTGCCGCATTCAACGAGTTCTCGGCCGCCGTCAAGAGCCTCGCCGGCCAGGCCGACCTGCAGGTGTCCGGGCGCGAAGCGCTGTTCGACGAATCGGTCTATCCGCGGCTGGCCACGCACGAGGGGGTCGCCATGGCCTCGCCCGTGCTGGAAGTGGCGGCCCCGGTCCCCGAGGCCAAGGGCACGCTCAAGGTGGTTGGCGTGGACCCGTTCCGTGCCGGCTTCGTCGAGCCGGGCCTGATCGGCACCTCGGCCAGGGGGCAGCAAACGGATGTGATCGCGGACGACGCGATCTTCCTTTCGCCCGCGGCGCAGGCGTGGCTGGACGCGCGTCCCGGCGCCACCGTCGCCCCGCGCGCGGGCACGCAGCCGGTGCGCCTGCGCGTGGCCGGCACGGTGCAGGCGCGTGCCGGGCAGCGCCTTGGCGTGATGGACATCGGCGCCGCGCAGTGGCGCTTCAACCGCGTCGGGCAACTGTCGCGCATCGACCTGAAGCTGCGTGCCGGCGTGGACCGGGCAGCCTTCGAACGCGCGCTGGCGGCGGAGCTGGAGCAGGCCTACCCCGGCCGCTTTCGCGTCGGCCAGCCCAACGACGAGCAGCAGCAAAGCCGCACCAACAACATGAGCCGGGCGTACCGGGTCAACCTGACCGTGCTTGCGCTGGTGGCCCTGTTCACCGGGGCCTTCCTGGTGTTCTCGACGCAGGCCCTGTCGGTGCTGCGCCGGCGCAGCCAGTTCGCGCTGCTGCGCGTGCTCGGGCTCGAACGCCGGCGCCTGCTGCGCCAGGTGCTGGTAGAAGGCGCCACGCTGGGCGTGATTGGTTCCCTGTGCGGCATCGGCGCCGGCTATGCGCTGGCGGCAGCTGCGCTGCGCTTTTTTGGCGGCGACCTGGGCGCCGGCTACTTCCCGGGCGTGCAGCCGCAGGTGGCATTCTCTCCGCTGGCGGCGGCCGTGTTCTTCGCGCTGGGCCTGGGCGTGGCGCTGCTCGGCTGCCTTGCCCCGGCACTGGAAGCGGCGCGCGCCCGGCCCGCGGTGGCGCTCAAGGCGGGCAATGACGAGGCGCCGCTTGCGCGCCTGTCGCGCGTGTGGCCCGCGCTGGTCTGCCTGGCCTGCGCCGCCGCATTCACGTTCGCCCCGCCGGTATTCGAGCTGCCGCTGTTCGGCTACTTTGCCATTGCGCTGCTGCTGGTGGGCGGCATCGGCCTGATGCCGCGCCTGGCGGCTTCCGTGTTCCACGTGCTCGACCGCCAGGTGCAAAAGAATCCGGCGCGCATGCCGATCCTGACGCTTGCCCTCGCCCGGCTGGCCAATGCCCCGGGCCAGGCCTCGATCGCCCTGGGCGGCGTGCTGGCCAGCTTCAGCCTCATGGTCGCAATGGGCATCATGGTCGCCAGTTTCCGCGTGTCGGTGGACGACTGGATGGTGCACATCCTGCCTGCCGACCTGTACCTCCGCAGCGCGCAAGGCGGCAACACCAGCGCTCTGTCCGCAGCCCAGCAGCAGGCGCTTGCGCAACTGCCGGGCGTGCAGCAGATCCAGTTCCTGCGCACGCGCCCGGTCTCGCTGCAGGCCGACCGGCCCGACGTGACCCTGGTCGCGCGCGACCTCGACCTGCGCGAGCCGGGCAAGCTGCTTGCGCTGATCGGCCCGGAAGCAAGCGTGCCGGCGGGCGAACGTCCGGCCTGGATATCCGAGGCCATGCAGGACCTGTACAAGGTACACCCGGGCAGCCGCATCTCGATACCGCTGGGCGGCGCGCCGCGCCAGTTCTTCGTGGCCGGGGTGTGGCGCGACTACGCCAACCAATCCGGCTCGGTCGTCGTCCGCCTGGCCGACTACCGCGCGCTGACCGGTGACCGCGAAGTGACCGACGCGGCCATGTGGGCCCAACCGGGCACCAGCGCCGACAAGCTGGCACAGTCGATCCGCGCCCTGCCCTTCGGCCCAGCGCTCACGCTGGCCCAGCCCGGCGAGATCCGCGCGATCAGCCTGAAGATCTTCGACCGCAGCTTTGCCGTCACCTACCTGCTGGAGGCGATCGCGATCGCCATCGGCCTGTCCGGCGTGGCCGCCACCTTCTCGGCCCAGACGCTCGCGCGTGCGCGGGAGTTCGGCATGCTGCGCCACGTCGGCGTCACCCGCACCCAGGTGCTGCGCATCCTCGCGTTCGAGGGCGGCTTCCTCACCTCGCTGGGCGTACTGTGCGGCTTTGCGCTGGGCCTGTTCATCAGCCTGATCCTCGTGTTCGTCGTCAACCCGCAGTCCTTCCACTGGACGATGCAACTGCACCTGCCCTGGCCGCTGATCGGCACCGTGGCGGCGGTGCTGGTGGTGGCGTCCATCCTCACCGCGCTGGCGTCCGGCCGCTACGCGCTGTCCGGCGGCCCGGTGCGGGCCGTAAGGGAGGACTGGTGAAAAGGCTGCTGCTCCTGTTGCTGCTGCTGGCCGCCGCGTGCTGCCAGGCCGCGCCGCCCACCTTTACGCCCGTCACGCCGGGCCGCACCCTCGTCTTCCCGGCCGACTTTGGCGCGCACCCTGAATTTCGTACCGAGTGGTGGTATGTAACCGGCTGGCTGCGTACGCCGGACGGCAAGCCGCTCGGCTTCCAGGTCACGTTTTTCCGCAGCCGCACCGGCAACGACCCGGCCAACCCGAGCGCGTTCGCGGCAAAACAGCTCATCATCGGCCACGCGGCGCTGTCCGATCCGGCGCTCGGCCACCTGCTGCACGACGAGCGCAGCGCGCGCGAGGGCTTTGGCCTGGCGTGGGCGCGCACCGGCACCACCGACGTCAAGCTCGACGACTGGACGATGGTGCGCGCGCCCGACGGCAGCTACCGCGTGTCGGTGCATGCGCGCGAGCTGGCGTTCGACCTGCGGCTCGAGCCCGGCCAGCCCGTGCTGCTGCAGGGCGAACGCGGCTTCTCGCAAAAAGGCCCGGCGCCGCGCAACGCCAGCTATTACTACAGCCAGCCGCAGCTCAAGGTCAGCGGATCGGCATCGCGCCGCTCCGGTGCCGCCGTGGCGGTGACCGGCACCGCCTGGCTGGACCACGAATGGTCGAGCGAAGCGTTGCAGGAAGACGCTGCCGGGTGGGACTGGCTGGGCGCCAACCTGGACGACGGCAGCGCCCTGATGGCGTTCCAGATACGCGCCAAGCGCGGTGGTACACTGTGGGCGCACGCAACCGTGCGCAACGCCGCGGGCGCGGTGGCACAATACGCGGCGGACCAGGTCCGCTTCACCCCGCAAGCGCGCTGGACATCCCCACGCACCGGCGCCGTGTACCCGGTCGCCACCGACCTGGCGCTGGGCGGCGCCACCTGGCAGCTGCGCCCCCTGCAGCAGGACCAGGAACTCGACTCCCGCCGCTCGACCGGCGCCGTGTACTGGGAAGGCGCGGTCAGCGTGCTGCTCGATGGCGCGCCCGCAGGCCACGGCTATCTTGAAATGACCGGCTACGTGGCGCCGCTCAAGCTTTGAACCGAACAACAGAACAACGCGTAAACACATGACCGACAGCTCCACCGGCACCGAGCCATCCCGCAAAGGCAGCCTTGCCGCTTTCCGCGGCCTGTTCCCGTTCCTTCGTCCGTACCGCCGCCAGTTCCTCATGGCCGGCATCGCGCTGGTGGTCGCAGCCGCTGCCACGCTGGCGATCCCCTACGCATTCAAGCAGATGATCGACCTGGGCTTCGGCGCCTCCGCCGGCGCCAGGAGCATCAAGCACGTGGACGCCACCTTCCTCGCGCTGTTCGCGGTCGCGACCGTGCTCGCGCTGGCCACCGCGGCGCGCTACTTCACCGTGTCGTGGCTGGGCGAACGCGTCACCGCCGACCTGCGCGAAGCGGTGTACCGCCACGTGGTCCAGCAAAGCCCCGAGTTCTTCGAGACCACGCAGACCGGCGAGGTGCTCTCGCGCCTGACGACCGACACCACCCTGATCCAGAGCGTGGTCGGCAGCAGCATCTCGGTGGCCCTGCGCAACGCCCTGCTGTTCCTCGGCGGCCTTGCGATGCTGTTCGTGACCAGCGTGAAGCTCTCCTCCATCATCCTGGGCCTGTTGGTGCTGGTGGTGGTGCCGATCGTGTTCTTCGGCCGCCGGGTGCGCAAGCTCTCGCGCGATTCGCAGGACCGCATCGCCGACGCCTCGGCGCTGGCCGGCGAAATGCTCAACGCCGTGCCCACCGTGCAGGCCTTCACCCACGAGCGCATCGAGGCTGACCGCTTCGGCCGCTCGGTCGAGGGAGCATTCCACACCGCGATGCGCCGCATCCGTGCGCGTGCTTTCCTGACCATGCTGGCCATCGTGCTGGTGTTCGGTACCATCGTGTTCGTGCTGTGGCTGGGCGCGCACGCGGTGCTGTCGGGCGACATGACGGGTGGCGACCTTGGCCAGTTCATCCTGTATGCGTCCATCGTGGCCGGCTCGATTGGCGCGCTGTCCGAGGTGATGGGCGAAGCGCAGCGCGCCGCCGGCGCCACCGAGCGCCTGCTCGAACTGCTGGCCGCGCGCTCCGAAATCCAGAACCCGGCGCATGGCAAGCCGCTGCCGCAGCGCACCGAAGGCGGCGCAGCGGTGGCGCTGGCGGACGTCAGTTTCTCGTACCCGTCGCGCCCGGACACTGCCGCGCTGGCGCACCTGAACCTGTTGATCCGCCCCGGCGAAACGGTGGCCGTGGTCGGCCCCTCGGGCGCTGGCAAGAGCACGCTGTTCCAGCTGCTGCTGCGCTTTTACGATCCGCAGGCCGGCGCCATTGCGCTGGACGGCGTGGACATTCGCGACCTTGACCTGCACACGCTGCGCGGCGCGATCGGCATCGTGCCGCAAGATACCGTCATCTTCTCTGCCGACGCGATGGAAAACATCCGCTACGGCCGTCCGGAGGCGAGCGACGACGAAGTGATCGCAGCGGCGAAGATGGCGGCCGCGCACGAGTTCATCGAACGGCTGCCGCAGGGCTACCGCTCGTTCCTCGGCGAGCGCGGCGTGCGCCTGTCCGGCGGCCAGCGGCAGCGCATCGCGATTGCGCGCGCCCTGCTCAAGAACCCGCCGCTCCTGCTGCTGGACGAAGCGACCAGCGCACTGGACGCCGAGTCCGAACGGCTGGTGCAGGCCGCGCTGGAAGCGGCAATGGTCGGTCGCACCACCCTCATCATCGCGCACCGCCTCGCTACCGTGCAGCGCGCCGACCGCATCATCGTCATGGAAGACGGCCGCATCGTCGAAACCGGCACCCACGCCTCGCTGGTTGCGCTGGGCGGCGTGTACGCCAACCTGGCCGCGCTGCAGTTCCACCACCTGCAGGCTGCGCCCAGCGAGACCCAGGCCTAGCCGCCTTTCGCCGTCCGCCGCTTCGGTGTACAGTGGCGGCGGGCCGGAATGGCCCATTTGCCAAGGAGCCCGTTTTGACCGACCAAGAACTGCTGGCACGCTGCCACACCGTCTTTACCAGCCACCGCGCCCGCCGTCCGGCCGAGATGTTTGCCGCCATGGGAGAGTGGTGCGAGGCCAACGGCATCGAACACGATGTGTACGGCGCGGGTGACCTGATCGAGTCGTTCGAACGCAAGGTTGCCGCGCTGCTGGGCTTCGAGGCGGCGGTATTCTGCGTGAGCGGCACCATGACCCAGGTCACAGCACTGCGGCTGGCCTGCCAGGACCGCGGACGTCCGCTGGTCGCGCTGCACCCGACCTCCCACATCATCGTGCACGAGCGCTCGAACTACCAGCTGCTCGGCCACTTCAACGCCCTGCAGGTGGGCGACCGCCACCGCACCTGGACGGTCTGTGACCTGCAGTCGGTGCCCGACCGCCTTGGCGCGGTGGCGCTCGAGATCCCGATGCGCGAGATCGGCGGCCAGATCACGCCCTGGTACGAGCTCGAAGCGATCAAGGCCCACTGCCGCGAGCGCGGCACGCACCTGCACATGGACGGCGCGCGCCTGTGGGAAGCGCAGGCCGGCTACGGCAAGACGGCGGCGCAAATCGCGGCCGGCTTCGATTCGGTCTACGTTTCGCTGTACAAGGGCATCGGTGGGCTGGGTGGCGCCATGCTGGCCGGCAGCCGCGAATTTGTCGCGCGTGCTTCGGAGTGGATGAAGCGCCAGGGCGGCAACGTCATCCACCGCTCACCCTACGTGGTGGCTGCGGCCATGCAGTTCGACGAGCGCCTTGCCGCCATGCCGGCCTACTTCGAGCGCACCCAATTCCTGTACGAGGCGCTGCGTGCGCATCCGGAGATCCGCGTCAACCCGGCCGAACCGCAAGCCAACATGCTGCACCTGCACCTGCCGGTCAGCCGCGACCGCGCACTGGCGATCCGCAACCAGCTCGCCGAGGAACACGGCATCTGGATCTTCAACCGCGCCTCGCACGCGGCGCTGCCGGACTCCAGCTACGTCGAGCTCTACATTGGCGACAACATGCTTGGCCTGTCGAACCAGCAGGTGCGCGACGGCCTGGCGCTGTTCGCCAAAGCCCTCGCCGCTTGAGCGGCTGGGTTAAAATCGCAATTTGTCCTTACATAGTCCAACACGATGCGCCAATACCTCGACTTCATGCGCCATGTGAAAGAGCATGGCGCGGTCAAGACCGACCGCACCGGCACCGGCACGCGCTCGGTGTTCGGCTACCAGATGCGCTTCAATCTCGCCGAAGGCTTCCCGCTGGTGACCACCAAGAAGGTGCACCTGAAGTCGGTGATCCACGAGCTGCTGTGGTTCCTGGCCGGCTCCACCAACATCGCCTACCTGAAGCAAAACGGCGTGAGCATCTGGGACGAGTGGGCCGACGCGAACGGCGAGCTGGGCCCGATCTACGGCTACCAGTGGCGCAGCTGGCCGGCCCCCAACGGCGAGCATATCGACCAGATCGCGCAGGTGATGGATCAGATCCGTAACAACCCGGATTCGCGGCGGATGATCGTCTCGGCCTGGAACGTGGCCGACGTGCCGAAGATGAAGCTGCCGCCCTGCCACGCGATGTTCCAGTTCTACGTCGCCGACGGCAAACTCTCATGCCAGCTGTACCAGCGCAGCGCCGACATCTTCCTTGGCGTGCCGTTCAACATCGCGTCCTACGCCCTGCTCACCCACATGATGGCGCAGCAGGCGGACCTGGACGTGGGCGACTTCGTCTGGACTGGCGGCGACTGCCACCTGTACTCCAACCACATGGAGCAGGTGGACCTGCAGCTGTCGCGCGCGCCGCTGGCGCTGCCCAAGCTGGTTGTCAAGCGCAAGCCGGACTCGCTGTTCGACTACAAATTCGAGGATTTCGAGGTGACGGGCTACGAGCCGCATCCCGGGATCAAGGCGCCGGTGGCTGTCTGATGGCTCAGATCACTCTCGTCGTGGCGATGGATGCCCAGCGCGGCATCGGCATCGACAACAAGCTGCCCTGGCACCTGCCCGAGGACCTGGCGCACTTCAAGCGCGTCACGCTCGGCCACCCGATCATCATGGGCCGCAAGACCTTCGACTCGATCGGCCGCCCGCTGCCCAAGCGCCGCAACATCGTCGTCACCCGCAACGCAGGCTGGACCCACGAAGGCGTCGAGGTCGCGTACTCGCTGGCGCAGGCGGTGGCGATGGCGGCGGACGAACCGGCCAGCATCATCGGGGGCGCGCAAATCTTCAACGAGTCGCTGGCAGTCGCGCACCGCATTATCATCACCGAGATCGATCACGTCTTCCGCTGCGATACCTTCTTCCCGGCGATCGATCCCGCCCAATGGGTCGAGACCGCGCGCGAGCGCCACCATTCCGAGGCCAATGGCTTCGACTATTCGTTTGTCACTTACGAGAAGAGAAAGTAAACAGGAATGTCCGGACACGGTTTTCACGTACACGGGCCGCATGACCATGCGGTCGAACACGTCGCCCATGGCAGCGACAACTTCTCCAACAAGATCGCAGTGATGACCGCGGTGCTTGCCACGGTGGGCGCGCTGTTCGGCTACCTGGGCGGCGCCACGCAGAACGACGCTGCGCTCTTCAAGAACAACGCGGCGATCGACAAGACCACCGCGGCCAATGCCTGGAACTACTACCAGGCCAAGTCAAACAAGCAGAACCTGGCCGAGCTGGCTTCCAACCTGCCGGGCGTGGACCAGGCCAAGTACAAGGCCGACGTGGCGCGCTACCAGTCCGAAAAGGGCGACATCAAGAAGGACGCGGAAAAGTGGGAAGCCTCGTCCGAGGAGTGGAACAAGAAGTCCGAGGAAGCGATGCACCGCCACCACCAGTGGGCATTGGCGACCACCGCCGAGCAGATCGCGATCTCGCTGGCGGCGATCACGCTGCTCACGCGCCGCCGCTGGCTGCTGAACGCGACCTACGTGGTAGCGATCATCGGCTTTGCGCTGGGGGCGTTCGCGGCCCTGCACGTCGATCCGCTGGGCGCGCTGTTTGCCGGTGGCGCGGCGGCGCACCACTGACGCCGAACAGGCACCCGCGCCCTTCACACGTCGTCCCCGCGCAGGCGGGGACCCATACTGAATCTCGAAGGGCGCACAAGCCGCGTGGATACAGCCTCAGCATGGATCCCCGCCTGCGCAGGGATGACGATTTCGCGTTGACGAGTGTTTGCTGAAAAACAACGGTGCGCCATCCCCATGCCTGTCTAGCTAACCTAACAAAAAAATTTCCACCGAACTGCTGATTTTCTGCGAAAATCCGCTTCTTATTTTTCGGTGCCGTGTGCGGTGGCCGCTCCTTGACGGGGTTGGCCGCTCCCACGGCGCTTCGCATTGGAGCTGTCCATGAAATTTCGTTTCCCGATCGTCATCATTGACGAGGATTTCCGTTCCGAGAACACGTCCGGCCTGGGCATCCGCGCGCTGGCCGCGGCGATGGAAAAGGAAGGCATGGAAGTGCTGGGCCTGACCAGCTACGGCGACCTGTCGCAGTTCGCCCAGCAGCAGTCGCGCGCCGCTGCCTTCGTGCTGTCGATCGACGACGAGGAATTCGGCGAAGGCTCGCCCGAGGAGACCAATTTCGCCCTGGCCGCCCTGCGCGCCTTCGTCGAGGAGATCCGATACAAGAACTCGGACATCCCGATCTACATCTACGGCGAGACCCGCACCAGCCGCCACCTGCCGAAC
Organism: Massilia agilis; assembly: GCF_024756255.1. Lineage (GTDB taxonomy): Bacteria > Pseudomonadota > Gammaproteobacteria > Burkholderiales > Burkholderiaceae_D > Telluria > Telluria agilis. The sequence continues at coordinate 168,676 of NZ_JANUHB010000002.1, forward strand.
GACATCCTGAAGGAGCTGCACGGCTTCATCCACATGTTCGAGGACACGCCGGAGTTCCAGGCACGCCACATCATCCGCGAAGCGAAAGCCTACCTGGACAGCCTGGCGCCGCCGTTCTTCCGCGCGCTGGTCAACTACGCCAACGACGGCTCGTACTCGTGGCACTGCCCGGGCCACTCGGGCGGCGTGGCCTTCCTGAAGTCGCCGATCGGCCAGATGTTCCACCAGTTCTTCGGCGAGAACATGCTGCGCGCCGACGTGTGCAACGCGGTCGAGGAACTGGGCCAGCTGCTCGACCACACCGGCCCGGTCGCGCGCTCGGAGCGCAACGCCGCGCGCATCTACAACGCCGACCACTGCTACTTCGTCACCAACGGCACCTCGACCTCGAACAAGATGGTCTGGCACTCCACGGTGGCGCCGGGCGACATCGTGGTGGTGGACCGCAACTGCCACAAGTCGATCCTGCACTCGATCATCATGTGCGGCGCGATCCCTGTGTTCCTGATGCCGACCAGGAACCACCTGGGCATCATCGGCCCGATCCCGCTGGAAGAATTCAGCCCCGAATCGATCCGCCGCAAGATCGAGGCCAACCCGTTCGCGCGCGAAGCGAAGAACAAGAAGCCGCGTATCCTCACCATCACCCAATCGACCTATGACGGCGTGGTGTACAACGTCGAGGTGCTGCGCGAGCTGCTGGACGGCGAGATCGACACCCTGCACTTCGACGAAGCCTGGCTGCCGCACGCGACCTTCCACGACTTCTACAAGAACATGCACGCGATCGGCAACGACCGCCCGCGCCCGAAGCAGTCGATGATCTTCTCGACCCAGTCCACCCACAAGCTGCTGGCCGGCCTGTCGCAGGCCTCGCAGGTGCTGGTGCGCGAGTCCGAGAGCGTGAAGCTCGACCAGGATGCCTTCAACGAGGCCTACCTGATGCACACCTCGACCTCGCCGCAGTACTCGATCATCGCCTCGTGCGACGTGGCCGCCGCGATGATGGAAGCGCCGGGCGGCACCGCGCTGGTCGAGGAATCGATCCTGGAAGCGCTCGACTTCCGCCGCGCCATGAAGAAGGTGGACGAGGAATGGGGCCAGGACTGGTGGTTCAAGGTCTGGGGCCCGGACACCTTCAGCGAAGAAGGCATCGGCACGCAGGAAGATTGGATGATCCGCGCCGAGGACGACTGGCACGGCTTCGGGAAGCTGGCGCCGAACTTCAACATGCTCGACCCGATCAAGGCGACCGTGGTCAACCCCGGCCTGGCGCTGGACGGCAGCTTTGCCGAGACCGGCATCCCGGCCTCGATCGTGACCAAGTACCTGGCCGAACACGGCGTGATCATCGAGAAGTGCGGGCTGTACTCGTTCTTCATCATGTTCACCATCGGTATCACCAAGGGCCGCTGGAACACGCTGGTGACGGCGCTGCAGCAGTTCAAGGACGACTACGACAAGAACACCCCGATGTGGCGCGTGATGCCCGAGTTCGCGGCTGCCTTCCCGCGCTACGAGAGCTGGGGCCTGCGCGACCTGTGCCAGGCCATCCACGACTTCTACAAGCAGTATGACGTGGCGCGCCTGACCACTGAGATGTACTTGTCGGACATGGTGCCGGCGATGAAGCCGTCGGATGCGTTTGCCAAAATGGCGCACCGCGAGATCGAGCGCGTGGCGATCGACGAGCTGGAAGGCCGCATCACCGCGATCCTGCTCACGCCCTACCCGCCGGGCATTCCGCTCCTGATCCCGGGCGAGCGCTTCAACAAGACGATCGTGGACTACCTGCGCTTCGCGCGCGACTTCAACGAGCGCTTCCCGGGCTTCGAGACCGACGTCCACGGCCTGGTCAAGCGCGTGGTGGATGGCAAGCTGGGCTACTTCGTCGACTGCGTCAAACAGTAATCGGCGTCGTAGGGTGGGCACCTGTGCCCACGCGGTGATACGCGCCGCGTAACCACCCGCGTGGGCTCGAGAGCCCACCCTACGGGCTGCGTCAAACAAAAAAAGGAGCCGGCCAGGCTCCTTTTTTCATCCTGCGGCGCCCTGCCGCATAAAACGTATCAAGCCTTCGGCAGCGTCACGCCATGCTGGCCTTGGTACTTGCCGCCGCGGTCCTTGTACGAGGTTTCGCAAATCTCGTCGCTTTCGAAGAACAGCACCTGCGCGCAGCCTTCGCCGGCATAGATCTTTGCCGGCAGCGGCGTGGTGTTCGAAAACTCCAGCGTCACATAGCCTTCCCACTCCGGCTCGAACGGCGTCACGTTGACGATGATGCCGCAGCGCGCGTACGTCGATTTGCCCAGGCAGACCGTCAGCACATTGCGCGGAATGCGGAAGTACTCGATGGTGCGCGCCAGCGCGAACGAGTTCGGGGGGATGATGCACACGTCGCTCTTCACATCGACGAACGAGTTCGAGTCGAAATTCTTCGGATCGACGATGGTGCTGTTGATGTTCGTGAAAACCTTGAATTCGTCGGCGCAGCGGATATCGTAGCCGTACGAGGAGGTGCCGTAGGAAATGATGCGGCGGCCATCGGCCTCGCGCACCTGGCCCGGCGAAAACGGCGCGATCATGCCGTGTTCGAGTGCCATCCGGCGGATCCATTTGTCGCTTTTAATAGTCATCGGGACGTCCTGGGAGAGCGGTAAATCCCCGCGATTTTACGCGAAAAAGCAGCCTGCGGCGTAAAAGTCTTTACGATCGGCCGAGCAACCGGGCGACCATCCGTTCGGTCTCGCGCGCCGCGACCAGGGGCGACTCCATGGGGTACAGGTGTCCGCCTTCGATCATCGCGATGTTCGCGCCAACCAGCCTGCGCGTAGAGCCCAGGCCCGCCTGCCGCATCTCTTCCGAGCGCGTGCCGCCGATGAAGCCTACCGGCACCGGGAACGGCTTCTTCAGCAGCGCGCCCATGTCATGCGGGAGCGTGTTGTAGATGTCGGTTTCGACTTCCCGGCTAAAGCGCAGCTGTACGCCCTCCGGGTGCGGCACCAGGCCGTTGTCCAGGTAGTCCGCCAGCACGCCCGGCGCCCACGCAGCGAACACCTGCTTCGATGCGAAGTGCTGGTACGCGGCTGCCGCATCCGGCCAGACCGTGCGGCGGCGCTCCGAGAAGCGCGCGGGCGAGAGCTTGTTGGCCCAGCCGCGCAGCTTGGCAAGGCGCCACAGCACGGCGCGCCAGCCGGCGACCACCGGCGAATCGAGCATGACCACGCAGCGGGCCAGGTCCGGCCGCTGGGCCGCCGCCAACAGGCTCAGGATGCCGCCCAGCGAATGCCCGACCAGGATCGCCGGCCGCCCGTGCTGTTCGAGTTGCGCGACCAGTTCCGCCGTCAGCGCGCGCCAGCCGTCGTCCACCGGGTACTGTGGGTCGTGGCCGTGCATGTCGAACGCACGCACGTCGAACTGCCCGTCCAGGGCGTCGAACAGTTGGCGATAGGTGCCGGCCGGGTAGCTGTTGGCGTGGCTGAAATGGAGCAGCGGCTTGGTCATGGATACTGGTGCCAAAAACACAAGTGGCCATTCTAATGCGAGATTCCGCGTGCGATTAGAGGGAAGCCACTACGGGCTGTCGTACCAGTAGCGGCGGTGCTCGCGCCGGTATTCGCGCACCGTCACCTGATCGCCAAAGTCGAGCATGACGGCGCCGGATTCGTCGGTGCGCAAGCGCCGGATGCCCATGACGCCGTAGCGCTCGAACACCTGCTGTTTGGGGTGATGGTAACGATTGCGATAGCCCACCTGGAACAGGCCGATCGAAGGGTGCACCGCCTCCAGGAACGGCGCCGTCGACGAGGTGCCGCTGCCGTGATGCGGCGCGAGCAGCACATCCGCCGCGAGCATCCCCGCCGCACGCGACACAAGCGCTGCCTCCTGCGCCGCTTCGATATCCCCGGCCATGAGCAGGCTGCGGCGCTGCCCTGCGATCCGCAACGTGCAGCTGCGCGCGTTCGATTTCAGGCCGGTGTCGGCATAGCTTGCTGCGCTGGGCTGCAGCATCTGGAACTCGATGCCGTCCCAGTTCCAGCGCTGCCCCGCCGCGCAGTGCACATGATGTGGCGCCGCCCGCGCGATGGCGCTGCCCGCCGAGAGCGACGATGCGACCCAGCCAAAGCGCACTGCCTGCAGCAACGCCAGTGCTCCGCCCGAATGGTCGGTGTCGCTGTGCGAGACCACCATCGCATCGATCGCACCGATGCCGCGCGCGCGCAGGTAGGGAGCGATCACACGGTTGCCACCGTTCGCATCGAGCGCGTAGGCCGGGCCGGTATCGTAGAGCAGCCGGTGGTGCTGCGTCTCGACCAGCAGGGCCATCCCCTGTCCCACGTCGAAGGCCGTGACGCTGAACTCGCCGGCGCCGGGATGCGTGGGGACCTGCGCGAGCAACGGCAGCCAGGCGCACGCGCCGGCCCAGCGGTGCGGCCAGCCGCGCGGGGCCAGCATCCACAGCGTTCCTGCGAGCGCCAGGCCGAACAGCCAGGCCGGCGGCTGCGGCGCCGTCCACACGGCAAGCGGCTGCGCGCCAAGCCAGGACAGCATGCGCGCGAGCAGCTCGACGGCTACGTGCGCGAGGACCAGAAGCCACCCGCACAGCGGCTCGGGCAGCAGCGCGCCCGCGAGCGACAGCGGCGTCACCACGAAGCTCACGAGCGGAATGGCCACCGCATTGGCCAACGGGCTGACCAGCGACACCTGTCCGAACAGCAGCATCGTCAGCGGCACCAGGCCAAGCGTCACCGCAAACTGGGTACGCAAGGCAGCACGCAGCGCGCCGCGCCAGCCCGTCTCCGGTTCTCCGATGCGGCCCACGCTGGCGTACAGGATCACGGCCACCGCGCCGAACGACAGCCAGAACCCGGGCCACAGCATCGCCCACGGATCGAGCAGCACGACCACGCCAAGGGCCGCGCACAGCACGTGCGACACGCTAGCGATGCGGCCGAACCACAGCGCGAGCGCCACCACCGCCAGCATGTAGAGCGTGCGCTGCGCGGGTACGCCGAAGCCGGCGAGCAGCACATACAGCAGCGCGACGGCGGCGCCTGCCACTGCCGCCACCTTCTGTGCCGGCAGCAGCAGCGGCAGCTGCGCGCGCGTGAAGAACGACCTGCGCCACAATGCCGCGACCCCGAGCGCAAACAAGCCCGCGACCATCGTGATGTGCAAGCCCGAAATGGAGATCAGGTGACTGATGCCGGTGCGGTTGAAGACGACCCAGTCGGACTGGTCGATGCCGCGCTGGTCGCCAATGACGAGCGCCACGATGACGCCAGCGTATTCCTTGCCCGGCAGTGCGCGCAAGATGCGTCCGCGCAGGGCGAAGCGCGCACGCTCGACCGCGTTGTCCGGCGTGGCAACGAAGGCATCCAGCCGCCGGTTGGCCTCGCCCGACGGGCGCACATAGCCGGTGGCGCGTACGCCCTGCTCCAGCAGCCAGGCCTCGTAGTCGAAGCCGTACGGATTGGCGTTCCCGTGCGGCCGCTGCAGGCGCACGGTGAGCCGCCAGCGCTCGCCGGGCAGCACCTCGGCCGCGTTCCCGCCGCGCAGGCCGTCATACCACGACAGCGCCACGAGCGGCGGCACCCGCGGCCCGCTACCCTCGGTGCGCTCGACCCTGAAGTTGAAGCGTACGCCCTGCTCGAACCGATTCGGCAGGCTGTCGACGGTGCCAACGACCGTGAAGTCACGCCCCTCCTCCTCGTGCGCGAGCCCGCTGCCCAGCGCCAGTCCGGCAACCAGCGCCGCCCAGCAAAAGCCCAGGAGCGCGCCAGCCAATGCTGCACGCAGCGGACCGCGCAGTGCGACGGCCAGCACAAGCGCCAGCGCCATGCAAGCCGCCAGAATGGCATGGCCTGGCAGGTCCGCGCAGGTCTGCAGCAGCCATGCGCCCGCGACAAAACCGAGGATCGCACAGCGCATCAGTCCTCCGTTCCGCTACAAGCGCACCGGAGCAGCCGCCAGTTCAAGGCTGACCGGAAGCGAGGGCGTCCGCGGGCAGCTTGCTGGCTGGCGCCGACGGTCGCAGGCGAATGCTCGAGGAAATCGCGTCCCATAGCTCCAGCACGCTGTCTTGCGCAAGGCTGGATTGCACGGGCTTGCCACCCGCGCGCGGATTGCGCCCGGTCTCCATTTCCAGGTGCAGGAATGGGGCATGGACATCGGTCTCGTTGCCCGCCATCTCCCAGTCCAGGCCGAATCCCGTGCTCAAGTTCAGCTCGGTCACCTTGACCGCCACCTCCTCCCCGGCCAGTCCATTGATCGATCGCTTTCCTTCCCGCAAGGTCTTGAAGGCAGCGCGCATCCACAGCGGTTCCCGCGCCGCGGCCCGCGCGCTGCGCTCCAATAGTCCGTGGCGCGGCTTGGTGCCCGCCATCGTCGAAAATGCGATGACCACATCAGGATGGCCGGGAATGTCCACGAAGATGCTGGTGCTTTCGCCCTGGTCGGCCGCCAGCGGATCGACAAACATTCCCTCGCCAAAACAGAAGCCCGGCTCGGCGGGAATGACGCCGGGGGCGACGCGCCGCAGCTGGCGGATCAGCTTTGGCAGGTTCTCGATCAGTTGCGGGTTGTAATCGTCCGCGATCACGGCAAAGCTCAGGCCATCGGCATGCACGTGCGCTTCGAGCGCAACGCCTTCCAGCACCTGGCGCTTGCCATAGTCCATCGTGTAGCTTGCGTTGCGGCCGAAGACGAACATCTTGCCGTCGAAGCCGTTAACATGGATCCGTGTCGCCGATTCCAGGTTCTGGCGCCGCAGCTCGTTCGGCTTGGCTTCGATCTCGGCCTGGCGTGCCGCGACGCGGGTACGGAATGCGTCGCTTGTCTCGGGAAACGCGTTGACGTGAAAGCCATCGATGAAGGTTTGGCTGCGTGACAGCCGCATGCCTTCCGGCAGGTCGATCAGGAAGCGGCCAACGCAAACCGTCTTCGTTTCGCCGGCAAGCAGCGCCTCCTGATGCCCTCCGGACCGCCGCGGCAAGGCGAAGACGGCGCCGAGTAGCAAGCCAAGCAAGAATAGCGAACCCAATACCTTCGTCAGTCGCTTCGCGGCTATCACGCACACCTCCAGGCAAGGAGATCGTCAGGCTTCCGGCGGTTCCCCGGGACCAACCCCGGGTACGTCGCCCTGCGCATCGGCATGCCGCAAAAGCTGCCAGTTGCTGCGGCGCCGGATGATTGGCGGACTGGCTGCCTTCGCAAACACGCCGGTCGGCAGCTGGAAGGTGGCAGCCGGGAGCAGCGTGCCACTGGCGAACCAGCGCGTTCCGTCCAGCGCCGCCGATTCCTCGCATCGCCACCAACCGCTTGCCGGGCACGGCTCGCCCGTCTTCACGTAAGTGCCGAGCGGCGTGTTGGCGCCGGCGCCCGCCGGCAGCACGCTGCCGGCCTGCAGCGCATCGGCGCGCGGCACTTCCGCCTGCTCCAGATGTGGCGATGCCTGGGCGCGCGACGCCGTTCGCCGGTCGGCCAGTTTCCAGATCGTTGGCGTACTCGCCTCGAAACTTGGCTGGATGCCGCGCACTTTCTCCCAGACCGTCGGGGCGGGCAGCAATAGCGCCTGCGGCATGCGCTGCCCCTTCTTCAGGTACTGTCGCTGGCCACCCAATACCCGCACGCCATTCCCCCCTTCGCTGCACTGCCACCAGCCGCTCTGCGGGCAGGTTTCCCCGGCGCGCGCGTTCGTTCCAAGTTGCGCACCCGGGGCGGGGGTCGGCGCAGCCGGTATCGGCGTGGTGGGCCGTAACCGCACGCTCGCGGAAATCTTGTCCCACAATTGCACCAGCGCCGATTCGGTCAGGCTCGATTGCACCGGCTTTCCGCCGGCATGGGGATTCAGGCCGGTCTGCAGCTCCAGGCTAAGCAAGGGCGCGTGCACGTCGTCTTCCTTGCCGAACATCTCCCATTCAAAGCTGAAGGTGGTGGCGAAATTGAGCTCGGTCGCCTTTTCGACCAGCTCCTCGCCACGCAAGCCATTGATGACGCGCCCGCCTTCGCGCAGGGTGCGCACGGGCAGCCGCATCAACAGCGGGAGCGACTCGTTGGCGGCGGCATTGCGCGCCAGGAGTGGCCGCGAAGGCCTTACGCCGGCGGTGGAATCGAACACGATTGCCAGGTCGGGATGTCCCGGTAGTCCGGCAAAGAGGGTCGCGCGCTCGGTCGGGTCGTGATGCGGATCCTGGACGATCGCATGGCCGACGCAAAATCCCGGCCGCGCCGGCAGCTCGTCGTCGCCACGCACGGCGATTTTTTCGAACAGTTTGAGCATGGCGCCGGCAAGCGCCGGATCGTAATTCTCTGTGCTGAAGTGGAAGCTCACGCCCTCACCGTGCAGGAATCCTTCCACCGCGACCGCCTCGACGTGGCGTTCCTTCGCGTTCTCCGTCCAGTCGGCGCGCCATCTGCCAAACACAAACATCTTGCCGTTGAACGCCCCGCTGCGGTAAGTCTTGACCAGCTCAAGATTCTTCTTGCCGAGCTTGTTCATCTGGCCCGCGATTTCGGTTTCCCGCGCAGCCACCCGCCGCGTGAACTCGCCGTCGTCTTCCAGCCGTGTCCAGAGGTGAAAGCCGTCAATGAAGGCCGGGCCGTAGCTGACGGTGGCATTGGCGGGAAGATCGATCAGGAATCGGCCAAGACAAAATGTTTTCATCTTCTCAGTCATCTTCGCCACCCTATAGCGATCATGGATGCCTTGCATGGCCAGCACGTCGGCCATCAGGAAGAACGCCACCCCCAGCAGAACCTGTAGTGGAAGCAAAAAGCCGGAGCGACGCTTCATTTCAGGCTCTGTACGATCTTCGCAATCAGGTATTGCGTGAGCAGGATCACGTCCTCGTGCTGGAAGCTCCCCTGATGGCTGTAGCCCTGCATCCGGAACGCCTGCAGCACGCCCGTCGCGGCGCCGGCACCTGACTGGTACGGGACCGTGTCGTCGCCGGCTGCGTCCTGCAGCCATGGACGAAAGCGCAACGGAAAGCGGCCCTCCACCTGGACCTCCCTGGTCCCATCCGGAAAGCAGTGGCTCAGGCGGGCTTGCTTGAGGTTGTTGTCCGTGATGACGAGGTTCTGCCCGCTTGGCTCCGCGGCCACCCAGCGGATCTGGCCGAACGACCGATGCTCCTCGTCCGCGCCGTAATAGGCGTAGGTCCGGGGATGGTAATAAGGCCTCGGTTTTGCGCTGGGCATCGCGGCGGCCGATGCCGGTTGCGCCGCGGCCTCGCTGCTGCCGGCGGCTGGTCCGTCCGCCAACACGGATCGGTGAAATTGCTCCGCAGTGCCGATCGCCTTGCTGATCATCGCCGACACCCCGCCGGGCAAGCGCGCGTAATCCTTGGCCGGGTCCGCCAGCGCCGGATCGATCATCCTGTACCAGCTTTGCGTGTCGCGGTAAAAGTCGTACGGGTTGCCCTGCGGCAGATTGAGCACCTCGCGGTACTGCTCCGTCTTGTTGACCGTCCGCACGGTCTTCACGCTCAACCAGGGCGCCGGATAGTACTGGTTCGGCAACAGCTCCAGCACGCCGGGCGACACGGCCATGACCGGGGTGGTCTCCTCCGCCGTCCGCCCCGCGATCACGGCGAACAGTTCGTCGGGCACATTGTCCCCAAGGTCACGATTGAAGCGGCCCCCTTCCGTGCCGCAGGCGATGCGCCGGTACGCGACCGGCGCGCCATAGGCCGGCATCACCCCGTGGATCACGCCCAACACCTGCGCCGGAATCTGCTTGGCGCAGGCGCGCGCCACCAGGCCGCCCATCGAATGGCTCACGAGGATCACGTGCTTGCAGGTCCAGTTCCCGACATTCCATTCCTTGATGATGGCCAGGACCCGCTCCCGCAGCCGGTCGGCCGAAACGGCGCACGACTGCAGCCAGTTGTACCCCACGGCATACACGGGAAAGTAGTGGGCGGCATGCACCATCAGCTCATCCTCGGTCAATGGCGCGATATTGCGCACGCCCCAGCGCGACGGCGCGCAGCCGATGACCTTGCGCCAGTGCGGCAAGATCTTCCTTTGCTGGCCGGACTGCTCGAAGGTGGTGTTCAACTCCTCCTGCAGGCGCGCCAGCAAGGCGCCGTAAGAGCCAACGTGTACTTCGCCCCAGCCCTGCTGCCGCATTTGCTCTTCCTTCAAGGACGATTCCGGCAGGTCGCCGCTGCGGTCCACGTCGAGCAGCGCCGGACTCAGGATCTTCTGCCGCTGGATCGGATCGCGCCGCAGCCAGCGCCGCACTTCGGTAATTCCCTGCACCAGGCCATTCGGCGGGCGCCACGCTGCTTCGCCCGGCTTGAGGTCGACCTGGTTGGTCACCACGGCGTTGGGGCGCACCTTGAGGTTGGTACCCATGATCCCAGGAACAAAAATCACCGGGATCACCTTCTCGGGAGGAACCCGCAACAAGCCGCGAACCTTGAACGCCCTGGGCGTGGCCACCGAGTGCGCGACAAGGCTGCCATCCTTGGTGTCGATGGTTGGCGGTGGCAACGGCCTGGTCGGTTCCGTCATGTCACCCCTCGCCCGATGAGCCTTTGTCGTCCCTGGGCAGCAGACGAAACTCGATGTCGCCGATCGCGTACGACTGGAGGATGCTGGTCCTGCCCTCCTCGTCCGTCACGCCCTCGATGGTGGTGCCGTCTTCATGCTTGGCAATGTAACGCCGGCCCCGCGCCGGCAAGCCGGTTTGCCAGTCCACGGCGATGATGCGCTCGTCGGTTTCCAGGCTGGATTCCGGCGCCGCCGCCACCTCCGGACTGCCGGCAGTTCCCGTGATCATTTGAAAGTGGGCGGCCTCCAGCCGTTGTTCGTGCGAACTCTTCTGCACGATGGTCCCGGCCGTCCATGTGGTCTGGGCGCCGTCGCCGACGATCCGAACGAAGGGCGCCTGGATCGAAATGCCCTTGGTGGCGATCAGGCTGATCTCGTCCGCGGACTTGACCTCGACCTTTCCCTTATGCGTCTGGAACACCACGTCGCCCTTTGCGGCAACGAACCGCATGCCCAGCTCGTGCACGAACAGCGACAGGCTGCGCGCCGCCCTGAGGAACAGGTTGCGGCCCGTGGACAGCTCGGTGTCGCCGACCGACACCACGTCGATCTTGGTCTGCGCGCCGAGCGCCAGGTTGTCGTTGCTGCCCAGGATGATGCCGCCGGGCGCGGCTCCGGCAAGAATCGGCTGCCGCGCCTCGCCAACCGGCGCGCCATCCGGTGACAGGTTGGTTCCCTCATGCCAGCGCTTGAGCTTGTCCACCAGCTCGGCCAGCCGCGGCTGGCTTTCCTCGTCTTCCGTGTGCGCGACCGCCAGGCGCGAGAGCTCGTCGAGCATGCCCTGCATGAGCTCGGCCAGGCCGGTCAGGTGGCCGCGTTCCAGCTGGTCCGACATGGCGTGGCGCGCCGGGTGCGCGCTGAGCAGCACGCCCTTCCCGCCGCGCACGGCCACCGCCTCGTCGCTGCGCAGCTCGGCGCCCTCGCCGCGCGGCTCGCCGTGGCCGTTGGCCTTGGGCTCGGTCAGCCAACCCAGGTTCAGCTCGGACGCGGCGTGGTCGCTCGCCACCTGGGCGCTGATCTGGCCGCGCGTGTCGTCGAAACGCAGCTGGTTGCCGCGCGCGCCACCCACCTCGCGGCTGCGCGCGCCGGACAGGTAGCGGTTGCCCGGCAGGTCGCCGGCTTTCGACAGTGCCGGTGGCACCGCGCGCTGGTTGAACAACTGCGAAATGACGACCGGCTTGTCCGGGTCGCCGCCCAGGAACGCCACCAGCACCTCGGTGCCAACGCGCGGCAGGCCGAGCGTCCCGCACTGCTGCTGGCTGCCCGGCCCGTTGCCGGCCCAGTTGGAGGCCACCCGCACCCAGGCCGAATCGGCCGGGGAGTTCGAGGCGCCGGCGCCGTGCGCGTGCTTGTGGTCCTCGTCGCGCATGCCGGGAAAGCGGATCTTGACCCGGCCCAGCGGGTCGCAATGCACCTCTTCGTTGGGTGGCCCGACCACCAGCGCACTTTGCAGCTGCGGGTGCGGCAGGTCGGTGCGCGGGTCGAACGCGGGCACCACCGGCACGCCGCGCCGCACTGCGGTGAAGCTCACGCGCACCCGCATCTGGCCATCGTCCCCCACTGCGGCGTGGTCCACGCCGTCAATCCAGTGGTTGCGCCTTAACAGCGCATCCACGCGCTCGGACAAGTCCTTGGGCAGGTTGTTCTGCGCCGACAGCCGCACTTCGGTCAGCACGAAATCGCGCTCGGCCGCCGGGTGGGTGTCGATTTCCGGATGCCCCGTCAGCGAAAAGTACTCGCCCGCGCAGAAATCGCGCACGCTGCCCTCGCCGTGGAAGCACTTGGTCTGGAACTCGTGCCGGTTCATGCGCAGCTGGCCAAGCCGCCAGTGATCCTCGATGTCGTTGCCGGCGTGCGGCATCTCGACAAGGTAGTCGTCCAGCGTGGCCGCCAGCTGGTTGCCGCTGGCGCCCTGGTCGGCCACGCCGCGCGCGGTGGCCAGCATGAAGTGGCCGCCGGACGGGTTCTTGTAGTCCCAGCTGTGGCGCGTGGTGCTGCCCGGCTGCAGCTGGCGCGCCGCGCTCCAGGTGGTGATGGTGTCGCGCTTTTCGGTGGCGCCGTCACGGTGGTAGCGCACCGCGCCGGCCGCGTTTTGCGGCAGGCTGTTGGCATCGTTGAACAGCACCAGCGTATGCGCGGGAACCAGGTCGTGCGCGGGATCGACCGCAGTATTGCGGCTGCGGCCCGCCCGGAACACCCAGGATACGCCGCGCCGCTTGAGCAGGCGCCGCACGAACGCCGCGTCCGATTCGTTGTGCTGCATGACCTGCTCGCGCGGCGGGAACTGGCGCATGTCGAACAGCGGATCGAGCTCGTACTCGAAGGCGCCGGCCAGCACCGAATTGGAATGGCGCCACTCGTCGAACAGCACCTGCACGATCTCGAGCTCGTTCTGGTACCGGAAGACACGGCTGTTGGTGCGCTTTTCCATGATCGACAGCGCGTCGCGCAGCACCAGCTGGTAGGTGGCCAGCCCGCCGTCGAAGTCGCCGGCCCTGGCCTCGGTGACGATGCCGCACACGCTGCGCAGCTGGCCGCGGTCGGTCACGATCTGGATTTCGGCCGGCAGCGCGATCAGTTCCTTGAGCGGCAACGCCGGGCTGCTTGCCACGCACGACACCCGGTACTCGAGGCCGTCGCAGATCGACTCGCCACCCTCGACCCGCTGGGGCAGCAGCACGTCGTCCGACAGCTGGTCCGAGTGCGCAAGGCGCAGTCGAAGCTGGCGGTGTGCGGTGCTCAGGGATTGCTCGTGTTGCAGCACCCGCAGGAACTCGGCCGTGCTCTCCAAAGCTCGCTCCTGATGTTGTCTTCAAGTGTATTTCGAAGCAACCATGGTGACACGTATACCGCAGAGCTCAGTTGCGGTCCGTCAGCATTGCCGACCTGAACCAAATGGCAAGGATGTGGTCGCCACTGTATGGATGGACAGTGGCGCGGCCGCAGGACGCGGTCAGGCGGGCAGCAGGCGCGCCAGGCGAGGGATGGCGGCCAGCGCGTTGCGGTGCGCCGCGCTGCGGATGGTGGCCTCGTCCACGCCGCGCAGTTCGGCCAGCGCCGCGCCGATGGCGGGCAGCTGTTCCGGGCTGTTGCGCTCCGGGTGCACCCAGGCGGGAGCGATGTCGGGCGCGTCGGTCTCGAGCACGATCGCGTCCAGCGGCAGGCTGGCCGCCAGGCGCCTGATTTGCAGCGCGCGGGTAAAGGTCATGGCGCCGCCAAACCCGAGATGAAAGCCCAGGTCGATGTAGTGCTGCGCCTGCTGGAAGCTGCCGTTGAAGGCGTGGGCGATACCGCACGGCGGGCGGATCTGGCGCAAGTGCTTGAGCACCTGGTCCTGCGAGCGGCGCACGTGCAGCAGCACCGGCAGGTCGAAGTCGCGCGCGATGCGCAGCTGCTCGCGCAAGAAGCGCTCCTGCTTGTCGCGCATGGCCGGCTCGCACAGCATGGGAATGAAGAAGTCCAGCCCGATCTCGCCGACGCCGACGAAATTGGGATCGTCCAGCGCGCCTTCCACCGCCGCGCGCAAGGCCTCCAGGTCCTCGTCCTGCGCCTGCGGCACAAAGATCGGGTGTATTCCCAATGCATAGCAGGCGTTCGGGGCGCTGGCGGCAAGCGAGGCCACGGTTTCGAAGTTACCGCGCTCGACCGCCGGGATCACGATCATCGACACCCCGGCCTGCCCTGCCCTGTGCGCGACATCCAGCGCCTGTGCGCCGAATTCTGCCGCGTCCAGGTGGCAGTGGGTGTCGATCCACATTCGCCTAGGCCTCGACCGCCTGCAGTCCGTGCTCGGTCAGGCGCAGCACGCGGTCGCAGCGGCGTGCCAGTTCGGGGTCGTGGGTGACGATCACGAACGAGGTGCCGAGCGTGCGCGAGAGTTCGAGCATCAGGTCGAAGATCGACTCGGCGGTGCTGCGGTCCAGGTTCCCGGTCGGTTCGTCGGCCAGCACGCAGGCCGGCTCGGTGACGAGCGCGCGCGCCAGCGCAACCCGTTGGCGCTCGCCGCCCGACAGCTCGCCCGGCCGGTGGATGACCCGGTTGGCCAGGCCCACGCGGGCAAGGATGGCCTGCGCGCGCTCGTTGGCCGCGGCGCGCTTGACGCGCCGGATCAGGAGCGGCATCGCCACGTTGTCGAGCGCCGAGAACTCCGGCAGCAGGTGGTGGAACTGGTACACGAAGCCCAGCGACGAGTTGCGCAGCTCGCCGCGCCGGGTCTCGGACAGCGAGGCAAAATCCTCCCCCATCAGCGTGACCGAACCCGAGGTCGGCGTATCGAGCCCGCCCAGCAAGTGCAGCAGGGTCGATTTGCCGGAACCGGAGGCGCCGACGATGGCCACGCGCTCGCCGCGCGCCACCGAAAAGTCGATCCCGTCCAGCACCCGCACCTGGTAGTTGCCCTCCTTGAAGGTCTTGGACAGGCCGCGGCAGGACAGCACTGGCATCATGCTTACATCGTTATTCATAGCGCAGCGCCTCCGCCGGCTTGACGCGCGAAGCGGACCAGCTCGGGTAAATGGTTGCGACGAAGGCCAGCAGCACCGACAGGCCGCCGATCTTGAAGACGTCCGGCCAGCGCAGGTCGGACGGCATTTCGCTGATCAGGTAAATATCCTTGGACAGGAACTGCACGCCAAACATGTGTTCGATGAACGGCACGATCACGTCGATGTTCAGGGCCACGATCACGCCGAGCGTGACGCCCACCAGCGTGCCCATGATCCCCACCAGCGCGCCCTGCACCATGAAGATCTTCATGATCGAGCGCGGCGACGAGCCAAGCGTGCGCAGGATGGCGATGTCGGCCTGCTTGTCGGTCACCGTCATCACCAGGGTGGACACAAGGTTGAACGCGGCCACCGCGATGATCAGGGTAAGGATAATGAACATCATGCGTTTTTCCGTCTGCACGGCGGCGAACCAGTTGGCGTTGAGCTTGGACCAGTCGCGCATGATCAGGTCGCCGGACATGCTTCCCTTGAGCTCCTCGGCCACCTGCGGGGCCTTGTGCATGTCGGCGATGCGCAGGCGCAGGCCGGACGGCGCGTCGAGGCGCTCCATCTTTTCGGCGTCTTCCAGGCTCACGAACGAGAGCGCCGAATCGAACTCGTAGTGGCCGGCTTCAAAGACGCCGACGACGTTGAACGACTTCAGCCGCGGCAGCACGCCGGCCGGCGTGGGCTGGGTCTGGGCCAGCGCCATGGTCACCTTGTCGCCGACCGTGACGTTCAGCGAACGCGCCAGCGCCGAGCCCAGCACGATGTTGAACGAGCCCGGCGTGAGCGCGTCGAAGCTGCCCTGCTTGATCTGGTTGGCGACCTCGGACACCTTGCGCTCTTCGCTGGGCAGCACGCCGCGAATCACGGTGGGGCGCATTTCGCCGTCGCGCAGCAGCATGCCGCGCGTCTCGACGAACGGGGCCGCGCCCTTGACGGCCGGGTTGCGGAACGCCTCCTGCTCGGCCTGGCGCCAGTTGGGCATGCCGCCGCTGGCGTCGAAGATTTCGATGTGGGCCAGCACCGACAGCATGCGGTCGGTCACTTCTTTCTGGAAGCCGTTCATCACGGACAGCACGACGATGAGCGCGGCCACGCCGAGCGCGATCCCGGACACCGAGATGAGCGAGATGAAGGAAATGAAGCTGTTGCGGCCGCTGCGCTTGCCGGCACGCGTGTAGCGCAGGCCGACCAGCCATTCATACGGCAGGTTCTGGATGAGACTCATGGGTCCGGGCACAAAAACGTCAGACCCCGCAGTTTGCCATACAAAGCTCAACCATGACAGGGATTGACACAATTGAATTGAGTGGCCGCACGCAGTCGGGCGAATAGTGACGGAGTCACCTCTTGCCTCCCAACGTCGAGCCGTCATCCCGGCGAAGGCCGGGATCCATAACCCGGTGGCTACTTCGGGAAGTCAGCATGGATCCCGGCCTGCGCCGGGATGACGGTTTTTAGGGTACGGGCTGCCCGCAGGCGCGTCCGCGATGTGCCCGGCAGAGGACGAACCCACCCAGCCCCAACCCATATTGATTGAACTAGCCAGCCATGCAAGGCATCGAATGACGACGCGGACCGCTGGCGCGGCCCTGCGCTTCTTTTGCCACCCGGAGAACCAACATGGCATTCAGTCTCTTCGATTCCAAAGGGGTCCGAGTCGAGGACCAGCGCTTCACCTGGCGCGACATGGTGCAAAAGCCGATCAGCAAGCTCGACGACGACGCCTTCACCCGCGTGCGCGTGATCCTGATGAACGGCCTGGAGCAGGAAGCGCTGCGCTTCGGCCACATGGCGGCGCGCTGCAACGCCGACCTGCGCCTGCCGCTGGCGCAAGTGCGGCGCACCGAGCAGCACCAGTGCACGATGGTCAACTGGCTGCTCGCCGCCGACCATTCGCCGCTCGAAACCACGATCGGCTACGAACAGGTCGCGATCGAAGTCACCGCCGCCATCGCCCAGGTCGAGCCCGATCCCTACCTGGCCCAGGTCTACCGCTTCGGCCTGCTGGAAGACTTCGACCACATGTACCGCTACGCGGCCCTGCTCGACCGGCTCGAGGGCAAGGACGCCAACAACATCCTGCAAAGCTACACCGACATCCTGCCCGGCCGCCCGACCATCGAGCACCACCGCGCCCCGCAGGACGACCTGCGCAACCACTACGACCGCACACGCGCCGCCATGCTGACCAAGCTGCACGCGCTCACCATCGTGGCCGGCGAGGCGCAGACCCACAACTACTACATGAACATCGGGCCCACCTTCTCCGACCCGCTGGCGCGCCAGCTGTACGCCGAAATCGCGTCGGTCGAGGAGCAGCACGTGACCCAGTACGAGTCGATGCTCGACCCAACCGAAACGGTGCTCGAACAGTGGCTGCTGCACGAGGCGGCCGAGTGCTACAACTACTACAGCTGCGTCGAGCAGGAGACCAATCACCACGTCAAGGCGATCTGGGAGCGCTTCCTGGACTACGAGCTGGGGCACTTCCACACGGCGGCCGAGGCCATCAAGGCGGTCGAAAAGCGCGACCCGGCCGAGATCATCACCAACGACTTTGCCGCGCCCCTGGCATTTCGCAGCCAGCGCGACTTCGTGCGCCGCGTGCTGCACAACGAGGTGGACTTGCGCACCGACGGCACCGCCTTCGTGCCGCGCGCGCGGGAAAGCGCGGCCTCGCTGCACTACCGCACCTACATCAACTCGGACGGCTCGCCGAGCGAGGCTGTCTCGGCCGGCTACATCTGGTCGCCCGGCACGGAAATGACGCGCAAGGGAACGGCCAGCGGCGTGATCAGTGCCGCGCCCGGCCCGATCTCACCGTGAGCCAACCGACAACGAGGAGAACACCATGGCACAGCATTCGGAACACGTTGGCATGAACCGGACCGGCATCCAGATGTCGCCACTGGACACCAAGGCCATGCTCAAGGACGACGGCAGCGCGCGCGGCGAGGAAGGCGACGAATCGGCGCTGGCCGACGTGCGCAGCTCGTACATCGCGGACGCCGAAGGCCTGGGCTCGGTCCCGCTGCCAGGCACGATCACCGGCGCGGTCAGCATGGGCGTGCAGATGCTCAAGGGCGACAGCCCGCAGATCCTGCTCGACAAGCTGGGCGAGCGGCTCGCCTTCGAGCGCACCGGCGCACGCCTGTACGACGCCCTCATCACCAAATGCGAGGTCATGCTCGATGGCGAAATCAGCATGACGATCGAGGACCTGCAGGCGATCCGCTCGGACGAGGCGCGGCACTTCCTGCTGCTGAGCGACGCCATCGAGTCGCTGGGCGGCGACCCGACCTCGCAGACGCCCAGTGCCGACCTGGTCGGCGTGGAGTCGATAGGGCTGGTGCAAGTGCTGAACGATCCCCGCACCAGCCTGGCCCAGTCGCTGCACGCCATCGTCACCGCCGAGCTGGCCGACAAGGCCGGCTGGGAAACGCTGGTCGCGCTCGCGGACGAGCACGAGCTCACCGACATGGTCAACGATTTCACCGTCGCCCTGAACGAGGAGCGCGAGCACCTGGCGCTGGTGCAGACCTGGTACGAAGAGGCCATTGGCCTGACCTACGGGGATGTCGAGATCGAGCCGGACCAGTCCGGGCCGGCCGCCACGCCCTGAGATCGCCACTGTCGCAGCCGTGTCACGGGAATTACTCGCTGACACGGCATTTGCCCTACAATCACGGCATGGTTCAGCTTACCCTCGTCCTGCCGTTCGCCCTGCCCGCTCCCGAATTTGCGCCCGACCTGGTGCGCTCGCTCCAGGCGCCCGCCCTTGCCGCACTGGTGTCGCGCACTGCAACCCATCACCGCCAGCCGTACGACCAGACAGCGCGCGCGCTGCCGCACGAGGTCTGGCTGGCGCGCGCGCTCGGCCTGGAACAGCATGGCCAGCCCGGCTTTGCGGTGGCGGCGATGCGCGGTTTCGGCCTGGACCCGCAGGACGGCACCTGGTTCATTATCAACCCGTCACATATCGAGATCGCGCGCAGCCACCTGATGATGCCGGACCTGCGGCAGCTGGACCTGCACGATGCCGACAGCCGCGCCCTGTTCGACGCAGCCCGCCCGTATGTCGAGGAGGCGGGCCACACGCTGGAGTATGGGGACGCGCAGACCTGGTTCATGCGCGCCGACGACTGGGCCGGCATGGACACCTCGACGCCCGACGCGGCGGTGGGCATGAACCTGACCGACTGCATGCCGACCGGCCCGCGTGCGCTGGCCTACCGCAAGCTGCAAAACGAAATCCAGATGCTGTGGTACACGCACCCGGCCAACGCCGCCCGCGAATCGCGCCGCCAGCCGCCGGTGAACGCCTTCTGGCTCTGGGGCGCCGCCACAACAAACAGTACCGCCTCACCCAAGACCGTCGTCCCCGCGCAGGCGGGGACCCATGCCGAGCTTCCAAAGTCCGCTAATGGAACGACCGTCGCAGCTTTCGAATCCCCCGGCTGGCTGTCCGCCTTGGCCACTGAACGTCTGACGTCGCTGCCCCAGGTCGGCGCCACGCAAGCGGACACCCTGCTCATCGCCGGCAACGTCGCCGCCCCCGCCATCGCCGCCGACTGGTCCGGCTGGCTGTACGAAATGCAGCGCCTGGAATCCGAGCTGTTCGCGCCGCTGCTCGCCGCCCTGGCCGCCGGCCGCATCAAACAGCTCAAGCTGGTGATGAGCCACCGCGACGCACACGCCGAATTCACCACCACCGCCATGGCGCAGCGCAAATTCTGGCGCCGGCCGACTTTGGAACGACTGATTTGAACACCCGCATCACCATCCGCCCCTGCCCGCTGCGCACTTCCGAGATGCTGCGCCAGGGCGGGGTCCACCCCGTGCTCGCCCGCGTGTACGCGGCGCGCGGCCTGTCCGATCCGCGCGAACTGTCGAGCGAACTGCAGGCGCTGGCGCCGCCCGCCAGCCTGAAACACATCGACGCCGCCGCCGCGTTCCTGGCCGACGCCATCGCGGCCGGTAAAAAGATGACCATCGTCGCCGACTACGACTGCGACGGCGCCACCGCCTGCGCCACCGCGCTGCGCGGCCTGTCGATGATGGGCGCGCGCGTGGACTTCATCGTCCCCAACCGCTTCGAATATGGCTACGGCCTCACGCCGGAAATCGTCGAACTGACCGCGCGTGAAAAGCAGCCGGACATCATCATCACCGTGGACAACGGCATCGCGAGCATCGACGGCGTGCTGGAAGCAAAGCGGCGCGGCATCGAGGTTGTGGTGACCGACCACCACCTGCCGGGCGACACGCTGCCGGACGCGCGCGTGATCGTCAACCCGAACCAGCCTGAGTGCGGTTTCCCCAGCAAGAACCTGGCCGGCGTGGGCGTCGTGTTCTACGTGCTGCTCGCGCTGCGCGCGGAACTGCGCCGGCGCGGCGTGTACGACCAGCAGACCCAGCCCAAGCTGGACTGCCTGCTCGACCTGGTGGCGCTCGGCACGGTCGCGGACGTGGTCAGGCTCGACGCGAACAACCGGATCCTGGTCGCCCAGGGCATCAAACGCATGCGCGCCGGCCGCATGCAACCGGGCGTGGCGGCACTGTTCCGCGTGGCCGGCCGTGAAGCGCGCAGCGCCTCGCCGTTTGACCTTGGCTTTGCCGTCGGCCCGCGCCTGAACGCGGCCGGGCGGCTGGACGACATGTCGCTCGGGATCGAGTGCCTGGTCACGGACGACGAGGGCCGCGCCTGGGCGATCGCGCAGCAGCTCAACGAAATCAACCTCAAGCGCCGCGAGATCGAGGCAGAGATGCAGGACACGGCCCTGCTGCACCTGGACGAGTTCCAGCCCGCCGACAGCAGCACGATCTGCGTGTACGACGAGGGCTGGCACCAGGGCGTGATCGGCATCGTCGCCTCGCGCCTGAAAGAGAAGTTCTACCGGCCGACGATCACCTTCGCGCCGGCCGGCGACGGGCTGATCAAGGGCTCGGGCCGCTCGATCCCGGGCTTTCATTTGCGCGACGCGCTGGACCTGGTGTCAAAGCGGGTGCCGGGCCTGATCGACAAGTTTGGCGGCCACTCCATGGCGGCCGGCCTGACGATCCGGGCCAATGCGCTGGACAGCTTCAGGCAGGCGTTCGAGGCGGTGGGCCGCGCGTGGCTGACGCAAGCGCAGCTCGAGCGCGTGATCGAGACCGACGGTCCGCTGGAAGACGCGTACTACAGCACGAACTTCATCGAGCTGATGGACGGGCAGGTGTGGGGCCAGGGTTTTGCGCCGCCCGTGTTCTGCGACGAGTTCACCGTGCTCAGCCAGCGCATTTTGAAGGAGCGCCACCTGAAGCTGCTCCTGGAACGCAACGGCAAGCGCTATGACGCAATCTGGTTCGGCCAGACCGCCGGGCTGGGCGACCGCGCGCGCGTGGCGTTCCGGCTGGACGCGAACGAATACAACGGCGTGACCAAGGTCCAGCTGCTGGTCGAACACGCCGAACCGGCCTGACCCACCCACTGCCGTCGTCCCGGCGAAAGCCGGGACCCATGCTGAGCATCCGTGGGTCCCGGCCTTCGCCGGGACGACGTCGGTTTTACTTTCCCTCAGCCTTCTTGCAATCGCAAACCGGCGTGCCGCGATCGAACACGATCTTCCACGTGCCCGGCGCCTCCAGTCGCCAGATCGAGCTGAAGCGCGAGATCAGCTTGCCGTTGGCGTCATACACCGGCCCGGTGGAGAGGGCCAGCGTGCCCGACTCGACCACCTCGACCTGGTCCGGCTCCCACGAGAACGGCGCCTCGGGCTTGATGTACAGGCCCTTCCAGCCCTTGGCCACTGCTTCCTTGCCGCGCAGGACCTCGTTCGGGTTACCGCCAAAGAACACCGCCTCGTCAGAGAGGAAGGTCGTGAATGCCTTGTGGTCGCGCGCCTTCATGGTTGCCGCAAACGCGCGCTCGGTGTCGGCCACCTGCTTTTTCAGCTCATCATTGGACAGGCGCTGGGCGCTCGCGGCGGCGGCGAGGGTCAACAGGGCCACGCAAACCAGGGAAAACCATCTCAAACGCATGGGACACACCCTTTCATTTGGACAAGGGTTGCGATTTTGTCATGGTCACACACGGCTGACAACCATCAATTGCAGACTCTCCGAATTTGGAGTATAAAGAGTCCATATACGGAGGAATCCATGAGCCTCGCCTACGCCTACCCCAAAAGCCGCTTCGAACCCGCCGTGCTGGTCGACCTGAACTCCAAGGCCGAGCGCGAGCGGCTGTCCCAGTCGGCCCTGAAAGGCTTTTTCCGGCTTGCCGCCGCCTGGAAGCTGCGCGACGAAGACGCCCGCGAACTGCTTGGCGGCCTGTCGTCCTCGGCCTTCTATGAATGGAAAAAGAACCCGGACCGCGTGCTCGAAGTGGACCGGATCACCCGCATCTCTTACCTGCTGGGCATCTACAAGGCCCTGCACGTCCTCTACGGCGACAAGCTCGCCGACGAATGGGTTCACCTGCCCAACACCAACCCCATCTTCAACGGGCGCACGCCGCTGTCCACCATGCTGGGCGGCGGCCTGCTCGGCATGCAGACCGTGCGCAAGCTGCTGGACGCCCGGCGCGGGGGCCTGTGAGTGGGCGCCGTCCGCAAACTGACCAACCTGCGCCAGTTTGACACCTGCCGCCTGATCCCGTCGCGCTTTGCCGACATCGAGGACTCTGTGCTGGTGCCGCTGGCGGAAAGCGACGACGTGCTGCGCGACCTGTTCGACCTGGACAACGCCACCAACGAGCGCCTGCGCGGCGAGTATGGCGGCCTGCCCGGCATCGGCGTGGACGAACTGGTGTTCGGCGTGCCGCACTTTCGCATCATCAACGCCGCGTTCTGTTACCCGCGCCCCGAAGGCAGCCGCTTCAACGACGGCGACCGCGGCGCCTGGTACTGCGCGTTCGAAACCGAAACCGCACTGGCCGAGGTGTGCTTCCACAAAACGGTCGAGTACCAGGAGATCAACCGCTTCGACGACAGCGTCAGCTACCAGTGCATGCTGGCCGACTTCACGGCCACCTTCCACGACCTGCGCGGCGCCAACGCCTGCCCCAAGTGCCTGGACCCGAAGAGCTACGAAACCTCGCAGGCGCTGGCGCTCGAATTGCTCGAAACCGGCTCGATGGGCGTGATCTACCCCAGCGTGCGGCGCGCCGGCGGCACCAACCTCGCCTGCTTTCGGCCTGCACTGGTAGGCAATGTTCGCAAGGGCGATGCCTATCGGTTAACATGGGCGGGGTCGCCGGAACCGGTGATCGAGATTATCTGAACCATTATGAGCCGCACCATGAAAACCAAGCCAGAGAACGACAAAGAGCTGTACGACAAGGTTAACCACGAAACCGCCCGCATCAGATGGAGCGAACTCGAAAAGCACTTCGCGGCCGGTGCCGTGGTGTACGTGAGCGAGGACCTGGACCTGGTGGACGTGGCCGTGCGCATCTCGCACGACGACAAGGACAACGTGCAGCGCTGGATGGCCGAGGGCAAGCTGCACAAGGTGAGGGACGAGCAGGCGCAGGTGTGGGCGGTGGCCGATTCGACGCTGTGGGCCTCGGTCGTGCACCCGTTCGTGCTGGTGCAGCCCGACAAAAAGAGCCTGCACTGACGCGCGACCGACTCACCCCCTTGGTGGGGCTGGCTGCAGCCCCACCCTTGCGATAACTTGCACGCCTGTTATCTGATACAGGAAGCAGACATGCGCAAACCTCAGCAAGCACTTCTCGCGGCCGGCCTGGCCGCGGCACTGGCCGCGTCGGTCGCCAACGCGGCCAGCCAGCAGCCCTCCGGCCCCGCGCTCGACAAATTCATCCCCATGAAACTGGCCGGCTGGAAGACCGACGCGCCGTTCGATGCCGAGCACATGTCCGACCACACCTCCGGCGTGACCCAGACCTACACCGGCAAGAACGAGAGCGGGCTCACGCTCGACATCGTTCGCATCCGTCCCGGCAATCGTGCGATGAGCGTGCCCAGGCTTGATCAAGCCCAGCTCGGCGAACTGCCCGAAGGCGGCGGCTTCGCCTCGCTGCAGCCGCTCAAGGACCGCAAGACCCTGGTCGTCTACAGCAAGGAAAACGGCAGCGGCAAGCTGACTGCCGTGGCCGGCAAATGCGTGATCACGATCGACGGCAACGGCATCAAGCAGGACCAGCTGGTCGCCGCTGCCAACGCCATCGACATGAAAGGACTGGACGCGGTCTGCCTGTAGGCTTACTTCGACAGGTCCACGCTGTACAGCTCAAAGCCTTTTCCGTCCGCGCCCAGCGAGCGGAGACTGGACAAGCCGGCATCCTGCGCCAGCTGGAGCAGGCCAGGTGCGGCCCGGATCACCACCGGCCCGGCCGTCTGCACCGGCGTGAAATGCCAGCTGCGCTGGGCCGCCTGCGTGGCGCGCTTGAGCGCTCCGGTCTTGCGGATGTAGGCGATCAGAACGTCGCGATTCGTGTCCGGCGCGGCGAGAACGGTCGCGCTGCCGTCAAGGCCCGCGAAGCCGCCGCCACCGCTGGCGCGGTAGCTGTTGGTCGCGACGATGAATTCCTGTCCGTCCCCAACCGGCTGCCCTTGCCAGGACAGGTTGCGGATACGGCTGCCCGGCTGGCGCGTGACGTCGATCTCGTAGCTGAGGTCCTTGGACGTGACCATATCGAAGTTGTAGCTGGCGAAGCCCATGTTAACCAGCTCCTGCGCCTGCCCCCTGACAGGGTCGATGGTATTGAAGCGGTTGGCGGACTTTTCCAGCCATGCCTTGAGCTGGGCGCCGCTGATCTTCACCGCGGCCAGCGTATTCGGGTACAGGTACAGGTCGGCCGCATTGTTCAGGGCGAGCTTGCCCGGCTGGACGTCCGTATAGTCCGCCGGTCCCGCCGCCCCGGCCTTGAACGGCGCGGCCATCGACAGCACCGGCAGCCTGGCGTACTGCGGCAGGTTCGCCGCGATGTACCTCTTCACATAGTCGGCCTGCGCATCGTTCACCACCTGGATCGCGGATACGTCGCCCACATCCGCAAAGTACGTGGACATCCTGAAGTCGGTCTCGCCGATCGGCGTTTTGACGAAGTCGATGGTGCCGGCATGTTCGTGCGCCACCAGTTCCATGATCGACGGGTCTGGCGCCACAAATGATTTATCGGCCTGCTGCGTGGCGCGCACCTCCACGGTGGTCCGGTCCTTGTCCACCACCCAGCGCTTGCCGTCGTGCCGCAGGTGCAGGCCAATCACGCCAAGATGCTTGCCCCACAGGCTGGCCATCACCGTCGGTACGCCGAACACCGTGCCCTTGGCCTTGTCGATGCCGGGCAGGTTGAACTGCGGCGCGCGGCTCGCTGCGTCCGGGAAGACGGCGTGCGCGTGCCCGAGCAGCATCGCGTCGATGCCTGGCACCTGGGCCAGGTAGTAGCCCGCGTTTTCCATTTTCGGCGAATAGTCGGCGCCGTCGATGCCGCCGTGCGAGATCGCCACCACCAGCTCAGCGCCCTTCGAGCGCATCTCGGGAATGTACTTTGCCGCCGCCTCGCGCACGCCTTCCGTGTACACCTTCCCGTCGAGCCAGCGCTTGTCCCACGCAAGGATGCCGGGCGTGGTCAGGCCAATGATGCCCACCTTGACCGTTGCCGTGACCGGCTTGCCGTGTGCGTCCGTTGCCGCGATGCGCTTGTCGATGATGCGGTAAGGCTGGAACAGCGGCTTGCGCGTTCTGGCGCTGTACACGTTGGCCAGCACGATGGGGAACACCGGCCCCGCGCAGCGCCTGGTCTTGTCCACGCCATCGACGTCGAACCGGCTGCCGGTCACTTGCGCGAGGTATGGCAAGCCGTAGTTGAAGTCATGGTTCCCAACGCCCCCGCCTTCAAAGCCGAGCCGGTTCATGGCCTTGTAGATCGCCAGCCGCTGGTCGCAACGCAGCGGGCGGGCCAGCGCCTGGTAGTCGCCCAGCGCATTGCCCTGGATGGTGTCGCCATTGTCCAGCAGGAGCGTGTTGGCGAATTGGCGCCGCGCCTGTCCAATCAGCGTGGCGGTGCGGTCCAGGCCCAGCGACGCGTCGGCGGCCAGCTTGTAATAGTCGTAACCGACCACGTTTGCGTGGATGTCCGTCGTTTCAAGCACCGCCAGCGTGGCCGTGGCCCCGGCAGGCGCGTGCGGAGCCGCGCAGACGAGCGCGGGCACAAGGACGGGCACAAGGCCGATGCAAATTTGGTAATGCAGGCTGGAACGCATGAGTGATCCGGATGACAAGACTGGCCGATGATACGGTACGGCGCGGGCAAGCATCAAGCAACGGCGCTCCCGGCAGGAATAACCGGCGCGCTGTGGGGTATAATCGAAGGTTCGATTCAACCTACGGAAAAGAACGCCAAGATCATGGAAGCTGAACGCATCAACGCCCTCTCCTCCCTGCTTTCCGACCTGACCAGTCGCGAAGCCGAACTTCGGAGGTATCTTTGACTTCGATAAGAAGTCAGATGATCTAGAACAGGTCAACCAGGAGCTGGAAGACCCCACCGTCTGGAACGACCAGAAACGCGCCCAGGACCTCGGCAAGAAGAAGAAAGAGCTGGAAGGCGTGGTCCTGACCCTGCAAAAAGCCGACGCCGACCTCAAGGACGCCGCCGACCTGTTCGCCATGGCGCGCGAAGAAGGCGATGACGCCACGATCGAAGCGGTCGAGGCCGACGCCGAAGGCATCAAGAAAGTCATCGAAGCGATGGAGTTCCGCCGGATGTTCAGCAATCCGATGGACCACGCCAACTGCTTCATCGACATCCAGGCTGGCGCCGGCGGCACCGAGGCCCAGGACTGGGCGTCCATGCTGCTGCGCCAGTACCTGCGCTACTGCGAACGCAAGGGCTTCAAGGCCGAACTGCTCGAGGTATCCGAGGGCGAGGTCGCGGGCATCAAGACTGCCACCATCAAGGTCGAGGGCGAGTACGCCTATGGCCACCTGCGCACCGAAACCGGCGTGCACCGCCTGGTGCGCAAGTCGCCGTTCGACTCGGCCAACGGCCGCCACACCTCGTTCTCGTCGCTCTTCGTGTACCCCGAGGTGGACGAGTCGTTCGACATCGAGATCAACCCGGCGGACGTGCGCATCGACACCTACCGCGCATCCGGCGCCGGCGGCCAGCACATCAACAAGACCGACTCCGCGGTGCGCCTGACGCACGCCCCGTCGGGCATTGTGGTGCAGTGCCAGAACGACCGCTCGCAGCACCGCAACAAGGCCGAGGCGTTCGACATGCTGCGCGCGAAGCTGTTCGAGCTGGAGCTGCGCAAGCGCATGGCCGAGCAGCAGAAGCTGGAAGACTCCAAGACCGACGTCGGCTGGGGCCACCAGATCCGCTCGTACGTGCTGGACCAGTCGCGCATCAAGGACCTGCGTACCAACGTCGAGACCGGCAACACCAAGGCCGTGCTGGACGGCGACCTGGACGAGTTCATCTCGGCCTCGCTCAAGCAGGGCATCTGATGACGCAGGCAAAACGCGCCTTTGTGTTCGACATGGACGGCACGATCGTCGATAACATGGACTTCCACACCCGCTCGTGGGTCGAGCTGTTCCGCCGCCTGGACGTGCAGATCGACCCGGACGAGTTCTTCCGCACCACCGCCGGACGACAGGGCAAGGAGATCCTGCGCGCCTACCTGGGCGAACACCTGTCCGACGACAAGGTGGCGGCGATGAACCACGAGAAGGAAGAGATCTACCGCGAGATGTACGAGCCGCACCGCAAGGAGGTCGAGGGCTTTTCCGCCTTCCTGTCGCGCGCCAAGGAGCGTGGCGTGGCGCTGGCCGTGGCCACCTCCGGGCCTCCGGGGAACATCGCCTTCGTGCTCGACGGCCTCGCCCTGCGCCAGCATTTCGATGCGGTGGTGGGCGCGGCCGACGTCAAGCGCGGCAAGCCGCATCCCGACGTGTTCCTGGCCGCCGCCGACAAGGTGGGCGTGCAACCGGCCGACTGCATCGTGTTCGAGGACGCGCCGCTGGGCGTGGAAGCGGCGAAGAATGCGGGGATGCCGGCGGTGGTGCTGTCAACCACGCTCGACGCCGCCGCGTTTGCCGCGTACGACAATGTGATCCGCATCGCTCCCGATTTCACCGAACTGTCCGTCGACGACCTGCTCGCCGCTTGATTGAACAATAAAACCTGAACTCCACCATGAACACGGAAAACCAAGACCAAACGCCGCTGGCGGCGACCGACGAAAACAAGATCATGGCCGAGCGCCGCGCCAAACTGGCGGCACTGCGCCAGAAGGGTGTCGCCTTCCCCAACGACTTCCGCCCGAGCCATAACGCCGCCGACCTGCAAGGCCAGTACGGCTCGCACTCGCGCGAAGAGCTCGAGGCCAAGCCGGTGCACGTCAAGCTGGCCGGCCGCATGATGCTCAAGCGCGAAGCCGGCAAGAAGGCCGCGTTCGCCACGCTGCAGGACTCGTCCGGCCAGTACGCCAACGGCCGCATCCAGATCTACGTGACGCTGGACGACACCGGTGAAGCGGCGATGGAAGCCTTCCGCCACTACGACCTGGGCGACATCCTGGGCGTGGAAGGCACGCTGTTCAAGACCAAGGTCGGCGAGCTGACCATCAAGGTCACCCAGCTCAAGCTGATCACCAAGTCGCTGCGCCCGCTGCCGGACAAATTCCACGGCCTGGCCGACCAGGAGACCAAGTACCGCCAGCGCTACGTGGACCTGATCACCAGCGAAGAGACCCGCCGCACGTTCAAGGCGCGCACCGCGGCCATGTCGTCGATCCGCCGCTTCATGGAAGAGAACGGGTTCATGGAAGTGGAAACGCCGATGCTGCACCCGATCCCGGGCGGCGCCGCGGCCAAGCCCTTCATCACTCATCACAACGCGCTGGACATGCAGATGTTCATGCGCATCGCGCCCGAGCTGTACCTCAAGCGCCTGGTGGTGGGCGGTTTCGAGCGCGTGTTCGAGATCAATCGCAACTTCCGCAACGAAGGCGTCTCGACCCGGCACAACCCCGAGTTCACCATGATGGAGTTCTACGCGGCCTACGTGGACTACCGCTGGATGATGGACTTCACCGAAGCCGTGATCCGCCAGGCCGCGATCGATGCGCATGGTACCGCGACCCTGACCTATGGCGGGCGCGAGCTGGACCTGTCCAAGCCGTTCCACCGCTTGACCATCGTCGAGGCAATCAACAAGTACGCGCCGGGCTACACCGCTGAGCAGCTGAACGACATGGACTTCCTGAAGACCGAGCTGAAGAAGTTTGGCGTGACGCCGTTCTCGACCTCGGGCCTTGGCGCGCTGCAGCTGGCGCTGTTCGAAGAGACTGCGGAAGCGCAGCTGTGGGAGCCGACCTTCATCATCGACTACCCGGTCGAGGTGTCGCCGCTGGCGCGCGCGTCCGATAGCCGCGAGGGCATCACCGAGCGCTTTGAGCTGTTCATCGTGGGCCGCGAGATCGCCAACGGCTTCTCGGAGCTGAACGATCCGGAAGACCAGGCAGCGCGCTTCATGGCGCAGGTGGAAGCGAAGAACGCGGGCGACGAAGAGGCGATGTACTTTGACGCCGACTACATTCGCGCGCTGGAATACGGCATGCCGCCGGCCGGTGGCTGCGGCATCGGCATCGACCGCCTGATGATGCTGATTACCGACTCGCCGAACATCCGCGACGTGATCCTGTTCCCGCACCTGCGGCGCGAGGACTGATCGGAGCGACGCCTGGTTGCGGTTCACTCGTAGGGTGGGCGGGTTTCCCGCCCACGCGTTCAGACAGGGATCGCACAGCCGCACTGCATCCGTTGCTTGAACGCGTGGGCGGACAAGCCGCCCACCCTACGGAGCCAACCGCTCAGCTGACGATCCGGTAGCACGGCACGTACGCCTTGCCCGGCAGCTTCATGCGGCTCTGCTCGACGAACGATGTGAGCAGCGCATCCATCGGCGCCATGATCTCCGGCTCGCCGTCGATCTCGAACTGGCCGTGCTTCTCGATCGCGCGGATCCCCTCTTCCTTCACGTTCCCCGCCACCACGCCCGAGAATGCGCGGCGCAGGTTTGCGGCCAGCAGGTGCTTTTCCTGGTTCTTGTGCAGCGACAGGTTGCGCATGTTCTCGTGCGTGGGCCGGAACGGGCGCTGGAACTCGTGGTCGATCTTGAGCAGCCAGTTGTAGTAATACGCGTCGCTGCGCGACTTGCGGTACTCGCGCACCTGGCGGATCCCGGCCTGCATCTCGCGCGCCACCTCTTCGGGGTCGTCGATGATGATCTTGTAGCGGCGCTGCGCTTCTTCACCCAGCGTGGCGCCAATGAAGCCATCGATCTGCTCGAAGTACGCGCGCGCCGACGCCGGGCCGGTGAACACGAGCGGGAACGGCATCTCCGCATTCTCCGGATGCAGCAGGATGCCGAGGATGTACAGGATTTCTTCCGCCGTGCCCGCGCCGCCCGGGAACACGACGATGCCATGCCCCGTGCGCACGAACGCCTCCAGGCGTTTTTCGATGTCCGGCATGATCACCAGGTCGTTGACAATCGGGTTCGGCGACTCGGCCGCGATGATGCCCGGCTCCGAGATGCCCAGGTAGCGGCCGCCGCCCAGGCGCTGCTTGGCGTGGCCGATGGTGGCGCCTTTCATTGGCCCCTTCATCGCGCCGGGACCGCAGCCGGTGCAGATATCCAGTTCGCGCAGGCCCAGCTGGTAGCCCACTTCCTTGGAGTAGTTGTATTCGCCGCGGCTGATCGAGTGGCCGCCCCAGCACACCACCAGGTTGGGATTGCGCTGCGGCTGCAGCACGTTGGCGTTGCGCAGGATGTGGAATACCGCGTCGGTGATGCCCTCGGGCCGGGCCAGGTCGAACTTGGGATTGTCGACGACCTCGAAATTGACATACACGATATCGCGCAGGACTGCGAACAGGTGCTCGTGGATCCCCTTGATCATCTTCCCATCGACGAAGGCAATCGCCGGCGCGCCGCGGATATCGAGCTTGATGCCGCGCTCGCGCTGGATGATCTTGATATCGAACGAACTGTAACGCTCCAATAACTCCTTGCCGTCATCGATCGAGCTACCGCAGTTCAGCACCGCCAGCGCGCAATTGCGGAAGATCTGGTACAGGCCGCCCTGGCTCGTGTCGAGCAGCTTGGCCACCTCGGCCTTCGACAGGATCTCGAGCCGCCCTTCCGGCGAAATCAGGGTGTCGACAACGTCGTGATTCATCTGTTCTTTTTCCTTTGCTGATACCGGAACAATCCGGCTTTCTTGCCAATATACGACAAGTCGCGTCATCTTGCGTCCACGTTGGCGCAAGGGACGCGCGCGCCCATTACCACATCTCCAAAAAATTCGCTTGAACTCAACGATTTACACTAAAATGCGACCCTATTGGAAAACGCCTTCCCGGGCTTTCCAAACTAATAAAGCATATTCTTATAAAACTATTTCGGGAGGAACCGCATGAGCGGTGCAGCTACTGCAACTTCATCGGCCAAAGCTATTCCGGAGTTCAAACAGATCATGGGCCACCCAGCACCGCTGTGGATGCTGTTCATGACCGAATTCTGGGAACGCTTCGCTTTCTATGGCATCCGTTGGGCTCTGGTGCTCTACATCGTCGCCCAGTTCTTCGGCGGCGACCCGTCCGGCCAGGCGACGGCCAACCTGACCTATGGTTCCTACCTCGCGATCGTGTATGCGGGCGCCGTGTTCGGCGGCTACATTGCCGACCGCGTCATCGGCTACCAGCGCTCGATCCTGATCGGCGCGGCCTTCATGGCCACCGGCCTGTTCATGATCACCATCCCGAACCAGGACATCTTCAAGATGGGCCTGGCCACGATCATCGTGGGTAACGGCATGTTCAAGCCGAACATCTCGGCCATGGTCGGCCAGCTGTATGGCGTGACCGACCAGCGCCGCGACTCGGGCTTCACCATCTTCTACATGGGCATCAACACCGGCGCCTTCATCGCGCCGATCCTGACCCAGGTGCTGGCGCAGCACGTCTTCAACACCGGCGACACCCCGGCCTACAAGATCGTGTTCTTCGCCTCCGGCATTGGCATGCTGTTTTCGCTGGTCTGGTTCTACTTCGGCCGCCGCCAGCTCAAGGGCATTGGCGCCGCCACCGGCAACCTGGCCAACCCGATGCGCATGGTGTACGTGGTCATCGGCGGCATGCTGGTGATCCCGCTCATCTACGCGCTGCTCAAGGCCGGCGCCGAGAGCCTGCAGGCGGTGCTGTCGGTCCTGTTCATCATCCTGGCGATCATGCTGATCGTCGAGGGCGTCCGCGAGGGCAAGGTGGCGCGCGACAAGACCATTGCAATGATGATCATCTTCTTCTTCAACGTGATGTTCTGGTGCTTCTTCGAACAGGCGGGCAGCTCGTTCACCTTCCTGGCCGATAACATCGTCAACCGCAACTTCAACGGCTGGGTGTTCCCGACCGCGTGGTTCCAGAGCGTGAACTCGATCGCCATCATCACCCTGGCGCCGATCGTGGCCTACGTGTGGGTCATGCTGGGCCGCGCCAACCCGTCGATCCCGCGCAAGTTCGGCCTGGGCCTGGTGTTCAACGGCCTGGCCTTTGGCCTGTTGTGGTACGCACTGTCGTTCCTGGTTGACCCGGTTGGCAAGATCCCGTTCTGGACCCTGTTCATGGTCTACGTGATCCAGTCCGTGGGCGAACTGTGCCTGTCGCCGATCGGCCTGTCGATGGTGACCAAGCTGGCGCCGACCCGCCTGGTTGGCCTGGGCATGGGCGGCTGGTTCCTGTCCACCGGCATCGGCAACAACCTGTCCGGCATTTTCGCCAGCTTCGTCTCGGGCGAAAAAGGCATGTCGGTACAGTCGGCCCTGGGCGGCTACACCTTCGGTTTCTGGGCCCTGCTCGGCGCCGGCGCGCTCCTGTTCCTGATCGCCCCGCTGATCCAGAAGCTGATGCACGGCGTGAAGTAAGCGCAGCGCGCTTGCAGACAACAACGGCGGCCCGCATGGCCGCCGTCGTTCGTTTCAGGCTTCCATCGCGCGCCGCATCGCGTCCATCTCCGCCACCACCCAGGCGCGAAAGCGCTGGATCTTGCTCATGCCTTCCTTGTGCGGATTGACCAGGAAGCGGTAGCCATGCCCGAACGGCGCACTGCGGCACGCGATCTGGCGCAGCGCGCCGGCGGCCAGGTCGCCATACGCGATCCCGTATGGCACCAGCGCCACGCCCTGCCCCGCCACCGCCGCCTGCACCAGCACGCCCCAGTGGCTGTACCCGCGCGAGAAATCGTACCTGCCCTTGAGCGCCTTGTTCTCGTTCAGTAGCTGCAGCCACTTCTCGTTCGACTTCTCGCACAGCAGCGGGTGGTCCTTCAGGTCGGCCAGGGTCAGCGCGCCCTGCCCCGGCGCCAGCAGGTCCGGGCTATACACGGGCACCAGGCGCTCGCGGAACAGCGTGGCCGGGTCACCCTCCACCACCGGCCCGTAGCGGATCGCCACGTCGGTGCTGTTGGATTGCAGGTCCACCGGGGCGTCGTTCGAGTCGATGCGGATGTCCAGCGACGGGTGCAGCTTGGTGAAGCGGTGCATGCGCGGCACCAGCCACTTGATCGCGAACGAGTGCGTGGTGGAGATGCGCAGCACCGCCTCCTCGTCGCCCTGCTGCAGCGCGCCGACCTTGTCGCGCAGCTCGCCCAGCATGCGTGCGACAGCCACCGCCAGCTCCTGGCCCTTGTCCGTGAGCGTGATCTGGCGCGGGTGGCGCACGAACAGGGCAAAGCCCACAGTCTCCTCCAGGTGCTTGATCTGCTGGCTGACCGCCGCCGGCGTCTTGTGCAGCTCTTGCGCCGCGAGCTTGAAACTGCCCCAGCGCGCCGCGCAGTCGAAATCGATCAGGCCCGACAGGCTGCGCAGCGCCTTCACCGGCGCACCATGATTAAGTTTTTCTTACGCATAGCCCCAACTTTTTCTCGTTTGATCATAGCAACTACTGAGCACAAAATATACCTGATCGGTTGAGGAAGAGACATGAACAAGAATATTTTGGTGATCGGTGGTACGCGATTTTTCGGCAAACTGCTGGTGCAGCGGCTGGTGATGGCCGGCCACCGGGTCACCATCGCCACCCGCGGCTATGCGCCCGATCCGTTTGGCGCGCGCATCGAGCGGATCCGGGTGGACCGGCGCAACGAGCTGGCCATGCGCGCAGCCTTCCGCAACGCGCAGTACGACGTGGTGTACGACCAAATGTGCTACAGCCCGCTGGATGCAGCCATTGCGGTGCGCACCTTCGCCGGCAAGGTGGGCCGCTACGTCATGACCTCGACCATCGACGTGTACCGCCCCCTGCTGGGCAAGCTGGACAAGCCGGCCAGGGAAGCGGACCTGAACGTGCTCGCACAACCGATCGACACCAGCTACCCCTGGCACGACCCGAACCTGGCCACGCAGAGCTACGTGAGCGGCAAGCTGCAGGCCGAGGCCTACCTGTACCGCGACGGCTCACTGCCGCTGGTGACGGCGCGCCTTGCCCACGTGCTGGGTGGCTCGGGCGATTTCACCGGGCGGCTGGCGCATTATGTGGACCTGATCCGCAGCGGCGCACCGCTGCGCTACACCGACGAACGCGCAACGACTTCCCTTTTGTCGCCGCAGGACGCGGCCGATTTTTTGGTGTGGGCCGGCGCGCAGCGGTTCGAGGGAGCGGTGAACGCGGCCTGCGACGGCGCGCTTTCCGCGCACGACCTGTACCACAAGGTGGCGCAGATGCTGGACGCGGCGCCCCGGGTGCTGAAGGCCGGATCAAGGACAGCGGGCGAACTGTCGCCCTTCGATTACCCTGCCCCGCTGGCGCTCGATACCGCGCGTGCCACGGCGCTGGGATACCGTTTCGGCCACGTGGACGAGTGGCTGGACGACGCGATCCTGCAGCACGACCTGTCGTACGTGTGACGGTGTGAGGCGGGCCACTGCCGCCTGAACGCGTGGGCGTTCGTTCGTCTGGGCACTGCCCAGCCTCACCCCGCCCGCCCTACGAACGGCGGCTCACTTACGGCTGCGCTTTCTCGCGCCCGACCCAGTACAGCAGCACACAGATCACCGCGTACGGAATAATCGACAACGCATCCGCGCTGGCCCCGGCGAAGAACGGGTTGGCCGCCTCTGCCCACTTGTTCATGTTGTTGTCGAAGTCGGTCATCAAGCCCGCCGTGATGGCAATGACGATGCCCGCCAGCGCGCCGCCGGCAATGTAACCCGATGCAAGCAGCGTGCCGGGGCTGCGATCGCCCGCGGCCTGGCATTCGTGGTCGGAGAGCTTCTCGTACTGCGGCAGCTGGTTATTGCGGCGGTCCACCGCCCAGCGGATCAGGCCACCGATGGCGATCGGCAGCGTCGAAACGAGCGGCAGGTACACGCCCACCGTGAACGCCAGCGACGATACGCCCGCCATCTCGAGCACGATCGAAATCATCACGCCAAACAGCACCAGCGTCCAGGGCAGCTGCTGGTCGAGGATGCCCTTGATGATGTAGGACATGAGCACGGCCTTGGGCGCGTCGAACTTCTTCACTTCCGATCCGTCCGGGCGCTGGTGGTACTGGCCATTGATGCCCGGGTCCACCAGGTAAGCCAGCTTGCCGTCGTCCGTCACCAGGTACTTGCCGGCCGGGCCGCCGTTGGCGTCGGTCTTTTGCCAGACCTTGTAGGTATTGTGATCGGTCGCGGCCTGCGGTCCCTGCAGCTGTGCGCTGGCGGTCAGCTTGGATGCGTCCACCGTGATGCCCGGCGCGACCTTGGCAGCCGGTACGTACACGGTGCCGGCATCGTTCAGCTTGAGCAGGATCGGCCCCAGGATCAGCGCCGACGCAAGTGCCCCGGCCAGGATCGCATACTGCTGCAGGCGCGGCGTGGCGCCGACCAAAAAGCCGGTCTTCAGGTCCTGCGAGGTGGTGCCGGCATTGCTGGCGGCGATGCAGACGATCGCGCCAACCGACAGCGCGGTCACGTAGTACTGCCCGCCGGTCCAGCCCATCACCAGGAAGATCAGGCAGGTGAACAGCAGCGTGGCCACCGCCATGCCCGAGATCGGGTTGGACGACGAGCCCACTTCGCCCGTGAGGCGCGACGAGACGGTCGAGAACAGGAAGCCGAACATCAGGATCAGGAGCGCGCCCAGCACGTTCATATGCAGCGGCGTTGCAAAGGTGATCACGGCGATGATCGCCAGGCAGCCGATGACGACCGACTTGAACGACATGTCCTGCTCGGTGCGCAGCGACTTGTCGGCGCTGCTGGCCTTGCCCAGGCCCGACAGGCCGGCCTTGAGCCCGTGCCAGATGGTCGGCAGCGAGCGCACCAGGCTGATCAGGCCGCCGGTGGCCACGGCGCCCGCGCCGATGTACAGCACGTATGCACTGCGAATATCGTCCGGCGTCATGTCCTTGATGAGCATGGTGCCCGGTGCGACCGGCACCGCGAGCTGCTCGCCGAAGAATTTGATCATCGGGATCAGGAGCAGGTAGGACAGCACGCCGCCGCCGGCCATGATCATGGCGATGCGCGGGCCGATGATGTAGCCCACGCCCAGCAGCTCGGGCGAGATCTCGGCGCCGATCGAGCCGGCCTTGAGCGGCGCGCCAAAGATGAAATTGACGGTATCCTTCCAGCCCTTGAGCGAGATGCTCACCACCTTGTACAGCAAGCCAAGGCCGAAGCCGCCGAAGATGATGAAGGCGCGGCGGCGCGCGTCCTTCGCTTCGTTCGAATTCTCGTCCAGCGCCTCGCCCGCGGCCGCGCGCGAACCCGGCGTGGCGCCGGCCTTGAGCACCTCGGCGCAAGCGGTGCCTTCCGGGTACTTGAGCTCGAAGTGCTGGTCCACGATCATGGTGCGGCGCATCGGGATCATCATCAGGATGCCCAGCAGGCCGCCCAGCACCGCCACCAGCATCACGCGCGTGATCTCGAGGTCGAAACCGAGGATCATAATGGCGGGCATGGTGGCGCCCAGGCCGAAGGCCAGCGATTCGCCGGCCGAGCCGGCGGTTTGGGTAATACTGTTTTCAAGGATCGACAGCTCGCGCGCCCCGAACTTCTTGGCCAGGCCAAACAGCGTAATCGCGATCACGGCCACCGGTATCGACGCGCTCACCGTCAGGCCCACCTTGAGCACCAGGTACAGCGACGAGGCGCCGAACACCATCCCCAGGATCACGCCGACGATGAGGGCGCGGAAGGTCATTTCGGGAAGCTGGGCGGACGCGGGTATGTATGGCTTGACGGAGGCGGGGCTGGGATCGTAAGGCATGCGCTATCCTCGAAAAGTATTGACTGGCGCGCCCGAAAGTGCAGCGCCATGATCCTGCAAAGGCGTGACTATGGCACATGCCGTAGAGGAATGAAAGCGGATTATAATTTGCCGCCAATGGCCTGGATATCGAGCAGGCCAAACCTTGAGAGTTCAGTTTTGACAAAATCCTCCAAGCTGCATCAGCCTCCCCGCCGCGCACGCGGCTTCCTCCTGCTGGCACTGGCCGCGCTGCTGCTGTTCGTCGGCGGCGCCGTCGGCTACGTCATGTTCGCCATTGCGCCAAACGTCCCCGACATCGACGCCGTCACCGATTACAAACCCAAGATCCCGCTGCGCATCTACACCGCCGACCATGTGCTGATCGGCGAATTCGGCGAGGAGCACCGCGATTTCGTCCCGATCGAGAAGATCCCGGACATGATGAAGAAGGCGGTGCTCGCGATCGAGGACTCGCGCTTCTATGAACACAGCGGCATCGACTGGTTCCGCGCGTTCGGCGTGCTGCGCTCGAACGTGGTGCACGGCTTTGGCGCAAGCGGCGGCTCCACCATCACCATGCAGGTGGCCCGCAACTTCTTCCTGTCGCGCGAAAAGGTCGCATCGCGCAAGCTCACCGAAGTGCTGCTCGCCTATAAGATCGAGAAGGCGCTCACCAAGGACCAGATCCTCGAGCTCTACATGAACCAGATCTACCTTGGCCAGCGCTCGTTCGGCTTCTCCAGCGCGGCGCGCACCTACTTTGGCAAGACACTGGACCAGCTGTCGGTGGCCGAGATGGCGATGCTGGCCGGCCTGCCGCAGAACCCGGCCCGCCACAACCCGGCGGTGAACCCCAAGCGGGCGCGCGAACGCCAGCACGCTGTGCTGGGCCGCATGCACGACCTGAGATTCATCACCGACGAGCAGTACGAGAAGGCACTGCACGAGACCCTGCGCGTGAACACCCGCGGCCAGGAATACGACGTGCATGCCGAGTACGTGGCCGAACTGGCGCGCCAGCAGGTGTATGCCCAGTTCAAGGACGAGGCCTACACCCGCGGCATCTCGGTGACCACCACGATCGTCAAGGCGGACCAGCAAGCCGCCTACGAATCGCTGCGCCGCAACGTGCTCGCCTACGACCTGCGCCACGGCTACCGCGGGCCGGAGGCGCGCATCGATCTGCCGTCCGACCGCGAGGAGCGCGAGGATGCGATCGTCGAGGCGATCCAGAAGCGCCCACAGAGCGACGGGCTGATCCCGGTGGTCGTGCTGTCGGCCTCGCCCTCGAAGGTGCAGGTGGAGAACGTGGACGGCGACGTCATCGACATCACCGGCGCCGGCCTGAAACTGGCCACCAACGCGCTGTCGGACAAGGCCAAGGACGCGCTCAAGCTGACGCCGGGCGCGGTGATCCGCATCTACCGCGAGAACGCCAAGGCCCCGTGGGCGATCAGCCAGGTGCCGCAGGTGGCGGCCGCATTCGTGGCGATGGACGCCGACACCGGCGCCTACCGCGCCATGGTCGGCGGTTTCGACTTCGGCCTGCAGAAGTTCAACCACGTCACCCAGGCGTGGCGCCAGCCGGGTTCGGGCATGAAGCCGTTCATCTATTCGGCCTCGCTCGACAAGGGTTATTCGCCGGGCACCATGATCCTGGATGAGCCGCTCGAGATGCCGGGCGAGGACGCCGGGAAGAACTGGACGCCGCAGAACGACGACGGCAAGTGGGACGGCCCGATCACCATGCGTAACGCGCTGGCACACTCGAAGAACGTGGCGTCGGTGCGGCTGCTGCGCGCGATCTCGGTGCCGTACGCACACGAATACCTGGGCAAGTTCGGCTTCGACGAGGCGCGCCAGCCGAAGAACTACACGCTGGCGCTCGGCACCGGCGCGGTCACGCCGCAGCAGATGGTGGGCGCCTACGCGATCTTTGCCAACGGCGGCTACAAGGTGCAGCCCTACCTGATCTCGAAGATCCAGGACGGCGACGGCAAGGTGCTGGCCGAGGTCAAGACGCCGGAAGCGCGCATCGAAGACAACCGCGTGCTCGACCCGCGCAACGTGTTCGTCATGGACAGCATGCTGCACGACGTGGCCAAGTACGGCACCGGCGCCGAGGCCACCAAGCGCCTGGGCCGCAACGACATCGCCGGCAAGACCGGCACCACCAGCGATGCGATGGACGGCTGGTTCTCGGGCTACGGCGGCGGCGTGGTGGCGGTGGCGTGGATGGGCTACGACGAGCCGCGCTCGCTGGGCGGCAAGGAGTTCGGCGCCACGGTCGCGCTGCCGATCTGGATCGATTACATGCACGTGGCGCTGAACAAGCGGCCGGAACAAGAACGCGCGGTGCCGGACGGCGTGGTGCGCGAGAACGACGACTGGGTGTACAGCGAGTTCGCCGAAACGCCGGAGCTCAAGAGCATCGACATCGAGCAGGCAACGCTGCCGCCACCGGGCGATGCGTCCGCCCCCGCGGCAGCGCCGCAGACGGGCGCGGCGCCGCTGCCTGCACCGGGCTCCCCATCGCATCCGCTGGCGGTGCCGCCCGCGCAGACCGCCCCGATACGGCCGCTGCCGCCTGCAACGCCGGTCGCCCCCGCGGCGCACGGTGCGGGCTGACCGTAACCCGAAGGAGACCGAATGGCGTTCCAGATTGAGCACAAGCTGGTCATCGGCGTGTCCTCGAGCGCGCTGTTCGATCTCTCCGCGTCGCACCAGGTGTACCTGGACAGCGGGCCCGAGGAATACCGCAAGTACCAGGAAGCGCACATCAACGAGATCCTGCCGCGCGGCGTGGCCTTCCCGTTCATCCGGCGCTTCCTGACCATCAACCGCCACTTCCCGCGCCAGGCGCCGGTGGAAGTGGTGCTCTTTTCGCGCAATTCGCCAGAGACCGGACTGCGCGTGATGCGCTCGATCGCGCACTACGGCCTGGACATCACGCGCGCCAGCTTCATGAGCGGCAAGTCGCCGTACGCCTACCTGCCCGCGTTTAATGTGTCGCTGTTCCTGTCCGCGAACGAGGAAGACGTCAAGAACGCCATCGCCGCCGACTACCCGGCCGGGCTGGTGCTGCCCTCGCAGATCGTCGATGACGAGGCGGACGAGGAACTGCGCGTGGCCTTCGACTTCGACGGCGTGATCGCGGACGACGAGTCCGAGCTGGTGTTCAAGCGCGACGGCATCGACGAATTCCACGCGCACGAAACCCTGCACATGGCGCGCCCGCACCAGCCAGGCCCGCTGGCCGACATGTTCCAGAAGCTGGCGCTGATGCAGCGCATGCAGGAACGCGAACAGCGGCGCGACCCGGCGTACAAGAAGATCGTGCGCATCGCCATCATCACCGCCCGCAGCGCGCCCGCGCACGAGCGCGTGGTCACCACGCTCAAGAGCTGGGGCGTGTCCGCCGACGAGACCTTTTTCCTGGGCGGGATGGACAAGGCGCGCGTGCTGTCGGTATTCAGGCCGCATATCTTCTTCGACGACCAGCTCACCCACCTGAAGTCCGCGCCCGGCGGCACCATCCCGATGGTGCACGTGCCGTTCGGGATCGCCAACCGCCGTCCCACCGCCTGACCATGAGCCGCACCGGCCGCCTGTTCCAGCTGATGGACGCCCTGCGCGCCAATCGCCGCCCGGTGACGGCGGCAGCGCTGGCCGCGCAGCTAGGCGTGTCCGAGCGAACGATCTACCGCGACATCCAGACCCTGGCGCAGCTCGGCGCCCCGGTGGACGGCTCGGCTGGCGTCGGTTACCTGCTGCGCAGCGGCTTCTTCCTGCCGCCGCTCATGTTCGGCGCCGACGAACTGGAGGCGCTGGTGCTGGGCGCGCGCTGGGTCAAGCGCCAGGGCGACGAGTCGCTGGCGGCGGCGGCCAAGAGCGCGCTTGCCAAGATCGCCACCGCCACGCCAAGCGACCTGCGCGATCACATGGCCGAAATGAGCCTGTGGGTGCCGGTGCGCCAGCAGGCCGCGCCTTCCGATCGCTTCGTCGGCCCGGCGCGCGAAGCGATCCGGCGGCAGTTCAAGCTGCGCATCGACTACAGCGACGTGAACGGAACAACGTCGCAGCGCACAGTCTGGCCATTCGCCCTGGCGTACTTCGACGAGAGCCGTATTCTTGCTGCATGGTGCGAGTTGCGCGAAGCGCTGCGCCACTTCCGCGTCGACCGGATCGGCCACGCGGAACTGACTTCGGAACGCTATCCGCGCCCACGCCACGACTTGTTGCGCCAGTGGCGAGCCGAGCTCGGGATCGAACAAGACTACTGACAAAAACTGTCACACCCTACGCGTAGCATTGCTGCATCAACAACCCAGCAAGGAGACTGCGATGCACCTGTACTACAACCCCGTGTCGTCGAATGCCCGCCGCGTGACCATGGCTGCCCATCACCTGGGCATCAAGCTCGACCTGGTCGAGATCAACCTGGCCAGCGCGGCCGACCGGCGCCGGCTGGAAGAGGTCAACCCGAACAGCAAGATCCCGGTGCTGCTGGACGAAGACTTCGTGCTCACGGAATCGTGCGCGATCATGCAATACCTGGCCGACTGCACGCCCGGCCAGACCCTCTACCCCGAGGACCCGATTGCACGGGCCGACGTGAACCGCTGGATGTTCTGGGCCACCCAGCACTTCGCGCCGGCGATCGGTGTCATTGTGTGGGAGAACGTGTGGAAGAAAGTCGTCTACGGCATCGACACCGACCCGGTGGAGCTGGCGCGTGGCGAGCGCGACCTGGCCCGGTTCGCGGCCGTGCTCGACGCGCACCTGGCAAGCCGCCAGTGGGTGTGCGGCGATGCGGTCACGCTGGCCGACTACGCAATGGCCGCGCCCATGATGTACCTGGAGCGCGCCAACGTACCGCTCGCCCAGTACCAGCACATCATGGCCTGGTTCGGCCGCGTGCAGGACCTGCCGGCATGGCGGCACACCACGGCCGTGTTCTGATCGGTGGCGGCACAGGTAGGGTGGGCGGCTCTGCCGCCCACGCGTTCAAACACCGCGCGCGCTGTCGCAACCCATGCCACCGCTGGACGCGTGGGCGGGAAACCCGCCCACCCTACCCGGCGCTCTTGTGCAGCTGCGCAAAGCGCGCCCCGAAATACAGGATGAACAGGTAGCAGGCCGCCGGCACGATGAACGAGGGCTGCAGGCCCACATGGTCGGCCAGCGCGCCCTGCGCAAACGGCACCAGCGCGCCACCGACGATGGCCATGCACAGCACGCCCGAGCCCTGGCCCGTCAGTCGACCAAGGCCGTGCAGCGCCATGCTGAAGATGGTGGGGAACATGATCGAGTTGCACAGCCCGACCGCGATGATCGCGACCATGGCCAGCGGCCCATGTCCGAACACGGCAACCAGCACCAGCACGATGGCGCCGGCCGCGTTGACGGCCAGCGCCTTGCCCGGGCTGACCGAGCGCATGACGGCAAAGCCGATGAATCGCCCCAGCAGCGCGCCGCCCCAGTAAAAGCTGACGTAATGCGCGGCCTGCGCGTGCGACAGCCCGGCGATATCCGGCTCGCCCAAAAAGCTGACGAGGAAGCTGCCGATGCTCACCTCGCCGCCCACGTACAGGAAGATCGCGACCGCGCCCAGCACCAGGTGGGGATGCGCCCACAGCGATCCGCCGCCTGGGACCGCGGCGTCTTGCTCGTGGCTGATCTTCGGCAGCCGCGCCAGGCCAAACAGCACCGCAAGCAGCGCAAGTGCCGCGGCCAGGCCAAGATACGGTCCCTGCACGCTGGCCGCGCCGCCGGCAGCAGCGCCCGCCGCGGACAGGATCAGGAGCCCGCCCACCTGCGGCCCGACCGTGGTGCCGAGCGAATTGAAGGCCTG
Organism: Massilia agilis; assembly: GCF_024756255.1. Classification (GTDB taxonomy): domain Bacteria; phylum Pseudomonadota; class Gammaproteobacteria; order Burkholderiales; family Burkholderiaceae_D; genus Telluria; species Telluria agilis. The sequence continues at coordinate 211,840 of NZ_JANUHB010000002.1, forward strand.
GGTCAGCGTCAGCCGGCTGGACGCCGTACGCGCCGGCCCGAGCACCGTGACGTAGGGATTGGCCGCCACCTGCAGGATGGTGATGCCGCTTGCCAGCACGAAGAACGCGAACAGGAACACTGCATACCCGCTTTGCGCCGCCGGGTAGAACAGCGCGCAGCCGCAGGCGGCGATCAACAGGCCGGTCACGGCGCCGCGCTGGTAGCCGATGCGCCGGATCAGCATCCCGGCCGGCAGCGACACGATGAAGTAGGCGCCGAAGAAGCAGAACTGCACCAGCATCGCCTGCATGTAGCTCAGCGTGTAGATGCCCTTCAGGTGCGGGATCAGGATGTCGTTCAGCGAGGTCAGGAGGCCCCACATGAAAAACAGGATCGTGACGATGACCAGCGGTCCCGTATTCGTGGCCGATGCCTCGCCAGGCTGGGCCAGCGGCGGCGTGTGAGCCGTCTGCTCCATGGTGTCTCCGGTGATATGTAGTTTTAGTACAAGGTGCCCGACAGTATAGCCATAATCCGCTTGCCGGGGATAGCTGCACGGCGGCGGGCGCCATCCCCTTCGTCTATAATTGACAACCGATCCGCTGATTGTTTTCGCCCGCTGCATGTCGTTCGATCTCAAAAAACATCTCCCCAAACCCGGACAACGCTTCGCCCTGCCCACCCTGTACGGCTCATCGGACGCCTACGCGCTCGCGGTCGCGGGCCAGGAGCTCAAGGCGAAAAAGGAGATGCTGACCGTGGTCGTGGCCAATGCCAGCGATGGCCAGCGCCTGCTCGACGAGATCGCGTGGTTCGCAGAGAACAAGCTGTCGTGCCACCTGCTGCCCGACTGGGAAACGCTGCCCTACGACGCCTTCTCGCCCCACCAGGACCTGGTGTCCGAACGCCTGGCGACGCTGCACGAGATCCGCAACGGACAGTGCGACGTGCTCGTGGTGCCGGCATCCACCGCGCTGGTACGCCTTGCGCCCCCGTCCTTCCTGGCCGCGTACACTTTCTTTTTCCGGCAGGGCGAGCGGCTCGACGAAGCGAAACTGAAGGCGCAGCTCACGCTGGCCGGCTACACCCACGTCTCGCAGGTGATGTCGCCGGGCGAATATTCGGTCCGCGGCGGTTTGCTCGACCTGTTCCCGATGGGCTCGCCCCTGCCCTACCGCATCGACCTGTTCGGCGACGAGATCGAGACCATCCGCACCTTCGACGCCGACACCCAGCGTTCGCTGTACCCGGTGAAGGAAGTGCGCCTGCTGCCCGGCCGCGAATTCCCGATGGACGAACAGTCGCGCACGGCCTTCCGCGGCCGCTGGCGCGAACGCTTCGAGGGCGACCCGACCCGATCGCCGATCTACCGGGATATCGGCAACGGCATCGCGCCGGCCGGCATCGAGTACTACCTGCCGCTGTTCTTCGACGAGACCGCGACCTTGTTCGACTACCTGCCGCAGGAGGCGCCACTGGCGTTCGTGGGCGATATCGACGGCGCCATCCAGCGCTTCTGGCTCGACACCGAATCGCGCTACCGCTTCCTGAAGGCCGACCGCGAGCGCCCGATCCTCCCGCCGGAAGAGATCTTCCTCTCGGCCGAGCAGTTCTTCACCCGCGCCAAGCCGCACGGCCGCTGGGCCATCACGCGCGATGCGCTCGGCCAGGCATCCGAGCTGTCCGCGCCGATCCCCGACATCGCCGTCAACCGCCGCCTGGAAGATCCGCTTGCGAACCTGCGCTCGTACCTGATGCGCACGCAGACGCGGGTGATGATCTGCGCCGAATCGAACGGCCGGCGCGAAACGCTGCAGCAGTACTTCAACGAATACAAGCTGGACCTCGGCGCAGTTGAAAGCTACGAGGACTTCCGCACCTCGGGCGCCAAGGTGGCGCTGGGCGTGGCGCCCCTGCAGGCCGGCTTCGAGCTGTCAGAGGCGTCGAGCGGGGAGCTCGTCTTCATCACCGAGACCGAGCTGTACGCCGGCGCCGGCCGCCGTGCAGGGCGCAAGAAGCAGGAGGCCGCCAGCCAGGTCGAGTCGATGGTGCGCGACCTGTCGGAGCTCAAGATCGGCGACCCGGTGGTGCACATCAACCACGGCATCGGCCGCTACCTGGGCCTGGTCAGCATGGACCTGGGCGAAGGCGAGACCGAGTTCCTGCACCTGGAGTACGCCAAGGACGCCAAGCTGTATGTGCCGGTCTCGCAGCTGCACGTGATCTCGCGCTACTCCGGCGCCTCGCCAGAGGACGCGCCGCTGCATGCGCTGGGCTCCGGCCAGTGGGACAAGGCCAAGCGCAAGGCCGCCGAGCAGGTCCGCGACACCGCGGCCGAGCTGCTCAACCTGTACGCGCGCCGCGCCGCGCGCCAGGGCCACGCGTTCCAGTACTCGTCCGTGGACTACGAAAACTTCGCGCAGAGCTTCGGCTTTGACGAGACGCCCGACCAGGCGGAAGCGATCAACAACGTCATCAAGGACATGACCTCGGGGCACCCGATGGACCGGCTGGTCTGCGGCGACGTTGGCTTCGGCAAGACCGAGGTGGCGCTGCGCGCGGCGTTCATTGCGGTCATGGGCGGCAAGCAGGTCGCCATCCTGGCGCCCACTACCCTGCTGGCCGAGCAGCACGCGCAGACCTTTGCGGACCGCTTTGCCGACTGGCCGGTGCGCATCGCCGAGCTGTCGCGCTTTCGGACCGGCAAGGAAGTGAACAACGCGATCAAGGGCATGGCCGACGGCACGCTCGACATCGTGATCGGCACCCACAAGCTGCTCTCGCCGGACGTGAAGTTCGATCGCCTGGGCCTGGTCATCATCGACGAGGAACACCGCTTCGGCGTGCGCCAGAAGGAGGCGCTCAAGGCGCTGCGCGCCGAGGTGGACGTGCTCACGCTCACCGCAACCCCGATCCCGCGGACGCTGGGCATGGCGCTGGAAGGGCTGCGCGACTTTTCGATCATCGCCACCGCGCCGCAAAAGCGCCTGGCGATCAAGACCTTTGTGCGCACCGAGGATGGCTCCGTGATCCGCGAAGCCTGCCTGCGCGAACTGAAGCGCGGCGGCCAGATCTACTTCCTGCACAACGAGGTCGAGACCATCGAGAACCGCCGCGCCATGCTGCAGGAGCTGCTACCCGAGGCCCGCATCGGCGTGGCCCACGGCCAGATGCACGAGCGCGACCTGGAAAAGGTGATGCGCGACTTCGTGGCGCAGCGCTTTAACATCCTGCTGTGCACGACCATCATCGAGACCGGCATCGACGTGCCGACCGCGAACACCATCATCATGCACCGCGCGGACAAGTTCGGCCTGGCCCAGCTGCACCAGCTGCGCGGGCGCGTGGGCCGCTCGCACCACCAGGCCTACGCCTACCTGCTCGTCAACGACGTGAACGGCCTGACCAAGCAGGCGCAGCGCCGGCTGGACGCGATCCAGCAGATGGAAGAACTGGGCAGCGGCTTCTACCTGGCCATGCACGACCTGGAGATCCGCGGCGCCGGCGAGGTGCTGGGCGAGAACCAGTCGGGCGAAATGCTGGAAGTGGGCTTCCAGCTGTATTCGGACATGCTCAATGAGGCCGTGCGCGCGCTCAAGGCGGGCCGCGAGCCGGACATGAGCGCCCCGCTGTCTTCCACCACCGAGATCAACCTGCACGTGCCGGCCCTGCTGCCGTCGGATTTCTGCGGCGACGTGCACGAGCGGCTGTCGATCTACAAGCGGCTGGCCAACTGCGAAAGCCAGGACAAGATCGACGACATGCAGGAAGAGCTCATCGACCGCTTCGGCAAGCTGCCGGACGCGGTGAAGGCGTTGATCGAAACGCACCGGCTGCGCATTCTGGCCAAATCCGTGGGCATCAACAAGATCGACGCGCACGGCGAGGCAGCGAGCCTGCACTTCATCGAAAAGCCGCCGGTCGACCCGATCAAGATCATCACGCTGATCCAGAAGAACCGCCACATCAAGCTGGCGGGACAGGACAAGCTGCGCATCACGGCCAACATGCCGGACCTGGGCGCGCGCGTGAACCAGGTCAAGCAAACCATCAAACAACTACTGACGTAACGACATGAAGATGAATCTGGTCCTGCAGGGACCGCAGGCCGACCAGGCGCGGCTCGAACAAATCGCGGCCATCGCCCGGCCGGCACACATCACCGTCCTTGGCCCCCGTGCGATCCGCTGCGAGGACGTCGAGCACGCGCACGAGACCCGCGAGGCGGTGCAGGAAGCTGCATTCGCGGCGCAGGTGGACGCAACCTTCATCCGGCCCGGCCGCACGCTGGCCGACTTCTCGCTGCTGGCGATGGACATGGACTCCACGCTCATCACGATCGAGTGCATCGACGAGATCGCGGACATGCAGGGCCTGAAACCGCAGGTGGCCGAAATCACCGAGGCGGCAATGCGCGGCGAACTCGATTTCTCGGCCAGCCTGACGCGCCGCATCAGCCTGCTCAAGGGGCTGGACGTGGGCGCGCTGCAGCGCGTGTACGACGAGCGCTTGCGCGTGTCGATGGGCGGCGAAGCGATGCTCGAGTCGGTGAAGGCCGCAGGCATCAAGACGCTGCTGGTATCGGGCGGCTTTACCTTCTTTACCGAGCGGCTGAAGGCGCGGCTGGGCCTGGACTACACGCACGCCAACGTGCTGGAAGCGGAAGGCGGCTGCCTGACGGGGCGCGTGGTCGGCGGCATCGTGGACGCGGACGAGAAGATGCGCACGGTGCAGCGCATCTGCGCCGAACTGGGCGTGCCGACCAGCCGTGCGATCGTGATGGGCGACGGCGCCAACGACCTGAAGATGATGGGCGTGGCCGGGCTGTCGGTAGCCTTCCGCGCCAAGCCGGTGGTGCGCGCACAGGCTGACGTGGCGCTGAACTTCTGCGGGCTGGACGGCCTGCTCAACGTGCTGGCCTGAGCGGGGTCTCGTAGGGTGGGCAGATCTTCTGCCCACGCGTTCAAACAATGCATGTGCCGCCTGAACGCGTGGGCAGGAAACCTGCCCACGCTACGCAAACACGCGTGCGCTCAAGCCGCGTTCAAAAGTTTCGGTTAGGCTCGCACCTGTAACAAGCTGTAATTCTCCAGCAAAAGTTCCGCGAAGTTCTTATAGTGGGAACATCAGGAGGACCGTTTACATGAAAGCCCTACTTATTGCCGTTGTGCTGGCGAGCCTTGCAGGTTGCGCAACCCAGCCGCAGTATGCATACAATCCGCGCTATGCCGATCCGAACGGCTGGCAGACCGTGTCCGTGACGCCAGTTCCGCCCGGCACCGGCGCGCGCATGGCCGCCTCGGGCGAATCGAACGTGACCGTCACCGACATGGCGCCGGCCTACACGAACGTACCCGCTTACGTCGCGCCGCCGACGACCATCGTCCAGCAACCCGTGTACGTCGCCCCGCCGGTGTACGCCCCGGCACCCGTGTACGCTGCCCCGAGCCCCTACTACTGGTGGCCGCCGATTTCGATCGGCCTGGGCTTTTCGTGGAGTCACTGGAGTGGCGGCCACGGCGGCGGCTGGCATGGCGGCCGTGGAGGCGGCGGCTGGCATCACCGCTAAGTTTTCCTCAGCAGCAGAGCAAAGCCGGCGCAAGCCGGCTTTCTTTTTGCCCATTCGAGCCGCCGTTTGCACCATATTGGTGCAAAGTTCCCCATGTGTACCCTATATTGCTTACACGCATCTTACAGGTGGTGACATGCGCGCCACATGGTGCGTTGCAACGAAACTAACAATTGCTGTTGCCTAATTGCGATCCTACAATGGACCGAACGATTGGCGCTCAGGCTCGGCCTTGGCCCAACGTCGCGGCACAACAAAAACACACTACGGAGACAGCAAATGAATTTCAAGTTGAAAGCATTGGTTGCAGGTGTAGCACTGGGTTTTTCGATGTCGGGCATGGCCGCCGAGGCCATCAGGATCGGGGTCTCCGGTCCATTCACGGGCGGCTCGGCGCCAATGGGCACGTCGATGCGCGACGGTGTGCGCCTCGCGGTCGCTGAAATCAATGCCAAGGGCGGCGTGTTGGGCCGCAAGATCGAACTCGTTGAACGCGACGACGAAGCCAAGAACGAGCGCGGCGTGCAGATCGCGCAGGAGCTGATCAACAAGGAGCACGTGGTTGCCACCGTCGGCTACATCAACACCGGCGTCGCACTGGCCTCGCAGCGCTTCTACCAGCAGGCCAAGATCCCGGTCATGAACAACGTGGCCACCGGTTCGATCGTCACCAAGCAGTTCGAGAAAGAGCCGCAGAACTTCGTCTTCCGTAACTCGGCCAACGACAGCATCCAGTCCGAGATGATCGCGCGCGAGGCCGTGGACAACCGCAAGTTCAAGAAGGTCGCGATCCTCGCGGACTCCACCAACTACGGCCAGCTCGGCCGCCAGGACCTGGAAAAGGCACTCGAGAAGCGCGGCATCAAGCCGGTCACCGAAGAGAAGTACAACATCGGCGACGTGGACATGACCGCGCAGCTGCTCAAGGCCAAGCAGGCCGGCGCCGAGGTCGTGCTCACCTACGGCATCGGGCCGGAGCTGGCGCAGATCGCCAACGGCATGGAGAAGATCGGCTGGCACGTGCCCATCATCGGCAGCTGGACGCTGGCAATGGCCAACTTCATCGACAACGCCGGCAAGAACGGCGAAGGCACGCGCATGCCGCAGACCTTCATCCAGGACGGCGACACGCCCAAGCGCAAGGCCTTCATCGACGCCTACATCAAGAACTACAACCCGCAGGGCGGGCGCATGCCGTCGGCCGTGTCGGCAGCACAGGGCTATGACTCGGTGTACCTGCTGGCCGCCGCCATCAAGCAGGCCGGCTCGACCGAAGGCCCGAAGATCGCCGCCGCACTCGAGAACCTGAACGACAAGCTGGAAGGCGTCGTCACCACCTACAACAAGCCATACAGCCACACCGACCACGAGGCCATCAACTTCGAGAACACCAAGTTCGGCGAAGTGCGCGGCGGCCGCGTCGTGCTGGCCAAGTAAAGCATCCGTAGCAATGCTGTGCAGTGGCCGGCCTTGATTCCAAGGCTGGCCATTTTTCTGTTGACGGAAGGCGCACGCGCGCCCTTCCCTTTGGTGGAAAACGATGGATATCCTTTTGCAGCTGGTCTTTTCGGGGATCGCGCTCGGCATGATTTACGCCGTCATCGCGTTCGGTTACCAACTCACTTTCGCCACCTCCGGCACCCTTAACTTCGGCCAGGGCGAGGCGCTGATGCTCGGCGCGCTGGTCGGCCTGTCCGTGGTCGGCACGATCCACGGCGGCCCTTACATGAGCTACTGGCTGATGATCCCGCTGGTGGTGCTGTTCGGCGCACTGCAAGGCGTGTTCGTCGAGTGGATCGGCGTGCGGCCCGCGATCCGCATCAAGTCCGAATTCGGCTGGATCATGTCCACCATCGCGCTGGCGATCATCTTCAAGAACGTGGCCGAGAACATCTGGGGCAAGGACGTGCTGCCCTTCCCTTCGCCGCTGTCGTCCGAGCCGATTCACGTGATGGGCGCGAACGTGCAGCCGATGCAGCTGTTGGTGATCGTCGGCGCGCTCGCCATCATGGCGGCTGTCGAGATCTTCAACCGCAAGTCGATCTACGGGAAAGCCGTGGTCGCCACCTCCAATGACCGCGACGCCGCGGGCCTCATGGGCATCAACACGCGCCTGGTCATCACGTTTTCGTACGCGCTGTCCTCGGCCACGGCGGCGTTTGCCGGCGTGCTGGTTGCGCCGCTCACGCTCACCAGCGCGAACATGGGCGCATCGCTCGGCCTGAAAGCGTTTGCGGTGGCGATCATCGGCGGCCTGACCTCGGGCATGGGCGCGATCGTCGGCGGCATCATCCTCGGCATCGCCGAGACCGCGGCCGGCTTCTACATCTCGACCGGCTACAAGGACGTGCCGGGCCTGGTGCTCCTGCTGCTGGTGCTGGCCGTGAAGCCCTCGGGCCTGTTCGGCAAAGCCGCGATCAAGAAGGTGTGAGCATGAAGACGACATTTTTCATCGGCCTGGCGGCCGTCGCCGCGCTCGCGGCCTTCCCGCAGTTCGTCACCAACCCGTACTACGTCCACCTGGTCGAGACCATCCTGATCTACGCTATCCTGCTGTTCGGCCTGGACATCGTGGTCGGCTACACCGGCCAGGTGTCGCTTGGCCATGCCGGCCTGTTCGGCGTGGGCTCGTACATCACGGGCGTCCTGATCATGAAGTACAACCTGGCGTGGTACCTCGCCGTCCCGGCCAGCATCGGCGGCACCGCGCTGTTCGGCGTGGTCCTGGCCCTGCCGGCGCTGCGCGTGACCGGCCCGTACCTGGCGATGGTGACGCTGGCCTTCGGCACCATCATCCAGATCCTCATCAACGAGATGACGGACCTGACCAACGGCGCGATGGGCATCACCCTGTCCAAGCCCGAGATGTTCGGCAAGGTGCTGGACGAGACCAGCTACTTCTACATGGTGGCGGCGTTCATGCTGCTTTCGCTGCTGGTCGTGCACCGCATGCTCAAGTCGCACTTGGGCCGCGCCTTCGAAGCGCTGCGCGACAGCCCGATCGCTTCGGACTGCATGGGCGTGTCGGTCTACCGCTACAAGGTGTACGCCTTCGTCATCAGCGCGGGTTTCGCGGGCCTGGCCGGCAGCCTGTACTCGTATTCCGAGCAGTACATCTCGCCCAACACCTACAACTTCGAACTGACCATCCTGTTCCTGCTGGCGGTGATCATGGGCGGGCGCAAAACCCGTTCCGGCGCCATGATCGGCGCGGTGATCGTGGTGATGCTCCCCAGCCTGCTGCAGGACGTGGGGCTGTTCCGCCAGATCGCCGTGGTGGCGGCCGTGCTGGCCGTGATCGGGTCCGCGGTGGCGCTGGCGCGCAAGCGCACCACGCCGCGCGGCGTGGTGGTGCCGCTTGCGGCCACGATCGGCATGGCGGTAATGGCCTACCGCATCGAAAACATGGTGGACTGGCGCCTGACGATCTTTGGCCTGATGACGCTGTTCGTCGTGTACTACCTGCAGGACGGGATCGTCGGCTACCTGCGCAGCCTGTTCAACCGCAGCGTGCGGCACACGCGCTCGGTCGCGGCTGGCCAGGCCGACCCGTTCGAGGGCGTGCGCCACGAGGGCGCCGGCGGCGACCTGCTGCGCGCCGACCAGGTGCTGATGCAGTTCGGCGGCCTGAAGGCGCTCAACCAGGTGGACCTGGCGGTGCGGCGCGGTTCGGTGCACGGCCTGATCGGCCCGAACGGCTCGGGCAAGAGCACGATGATGAACGTCCTGACCGGCATCTACAAGCCAACCGCGGGCAAGGTGGAGTTCGCGGGCGCCGCGATCACCGGCCGCACGCCGTCGCAGATCGCGCTGGGCGGCATCGCCCGCACCTTCCAGAACGTGCAGCTGTTCGGCGAGATGACGGCCACCGAGAACGTGCTGGTCGGCCTGCACCACACGTTCGATTCGAACATCGCGGACGTGATGCTGCATACCCCTCGCGTGAAGCGCGAAGAGCTGGCCGCGCGCGCACGGGCCGCGGCGATCCTCGAGTTCGTGGGCCTGTCGGAACTGGCCAACGAGGAAGCGCGCAATCTCCCGTACGGCAAGCAGCGCCTGCTCGAAATCGGCCGCGCGCTCGCGCTCAGCCCGCGCCTGCTGCTGCTGGACGAGCCGGCTGCCGGCCTGACCGCGCCGGACATCCGCGAGCTGATGGCCATCATCCGCAAGATCCGCGACCACGGCATCACCATCATCCTGATCGAGCACCACATGGACGTGGTGATGTCGATCTCGGACACCGTGACCGTGCTCGACTTCGGCCAGAAGATCGCCGAGGGCGCGCCCGCCAGCGTGCAGGCCGATCCCAAAGTGATCGAAGCCTACCTGGGCGGGGCCAGCGAAGCCGAGCCGCCTGCCGCCGCGGCCGTGTAAGGAGAACAGCATGCTATCGATTCAAAACCTGCAAGCGGCCTACGGCAAGGTCGAAGTCCTGCACGGGATTTCGCTCGATGTCCCCAAGGGCAAACTCGTCACCCTGATCGGTTCGAACGGGGCCGGCAAGACCACCACCATGCGCGCGATCTCGGGCATGATTCGGCCCAAGGCGGGCACCGTCACGCTGGACGGGCGCGACATCACGGGCATGGACTCGCACCGCATCGCGCGTGCGGGCCTGGCGCACTCGCCCGAGGGCCGGCGCGTGTTCGCGACCATGAGCGTGACCGACAACCTGCTGCTGGGCGCCTTCCCGCGCTTTACCGGCGCGCGCCCGAAAGGCGACGTGCAGCATGACCTGGAACGCGCCATGGACCTGTTCCCGCGCCTGAAGGAGCGCCGCAACCAGCTGGCGGGCACGCTGTCGGGCGGCGAACAGCAGATGCTGGCCATGGCGCGCGCGGTGATGCTCAACCCCGAGGTGGTGCTGCTGGACGAGCCCTCGATGGGGCTGGCGCCGATCCTGGTGGACGAGGTGTTCCGCATCATCACTCGCCTGAAGCAGCAGGGCGTGACCATGCTGCTGGTGGAGCAGTTCGCGCAGGCGGCGCTGAATGTGGCCGACTACGGCTACGTGCTGGAAAACGGCAGCATCTCGCTGCATGGACCGGCCAACAGGCTGCGCAACGATCCCAAGGTGGTGGCCGCCTACCTTGGCGGCGCGCACGCGCACTGACGGCGTCGTGGTGCAGCATACGGCGTTCAGCACGCGCGACTTCGCCGCGGCAGTCGCGGTGGTCTTCATCTGGGGCACGAACTTCATTGCGATGAAGTTCGGCCTGCGCGAACTCACGCCCTTCCAGCTTGGCGCGGGGCGTTACCTGTTCGCCGTGCTGCCGCTGGCGCTCCTGGTGCGTCCGCCCAAAATGGCGCCCAAGTGGCTGGTGCTGTATGGCCTGTGCCAGGGCGTTGGCCAGTTCGGCTTCCTGTTCATGTCGCTGCGGGTGGGCATGTCGGCCGCGCTCGCGTCGGTGCTGATGCAAACCCAGGTGTTCTTCACCGCCCTGTTTGGCCTTGCCACCCTGCGCGAGCCGGTTGGCACGCCGCTCAAGCGCGGGCTGTCGCTGGCCGCGCTGGGGCTGGCCTGCTTCATCGCCAGCTACGCGGGCACAAACGGCGCCAACACCACCACGCCCGCCGGCTTCGTCCTGGCGCTGTGCGCGGCGGCGATGTGGGCGGCATCGAACATCGTGGTGCGGCGCGCGCAGCACGCCACGCCGCAGTTCGAGGTGATCCCGTTCATGGTGTGGAGCTGCCTGGTGCCGGTGGTGCCGTTCGTGCTGCTCTCGCTGGCGTTCGATCCGGGCGGCACCAACTGGAACCCGGCGCGCCTGTCGTGGAAGGCATGGGCGTCGCTGGCCTTTCTCGGCTGGTGCGCGACCATTTTCGCGTATGCGCTATGGACCGGGCTGCTCAAGCGCCACCCCGCCAACCGCGTCGCCCCGTTCAGCCTGGGGGTGCCGCTGGTCGGGATTTCGGCGGGAATGCTGGTGCTTGGGGATTCGATCACGGCGTGGCAGTGGGCGGGCGTGGTGCTGCTCGGCGCGGCGCTGGCGTCGGTGATCTTCGGATCGTCCCGCGGTCGCCCTTAAAATTCACCGTCGTTCCGGCGAAGGCCGGAACCCATGCTGACTTCGCAGTACCACGCTGCTGGTGGCTTCGGATGCTCAGCATGGATCCCGGCTTTCGCCGGGTCGACGGGTGACGTTAGCTCATGCCGAACAGGTCGTGCGCGTCCAGCAGGGCGTAGGTGATGTCAGGATTGCGGTCCAGGCAGCGCCGGATCGCGGCCGGCACCGACTGCCGCAGCTTTTTGCACAGACCGGGCTTGTGCTCGAACACGATGATGATGCCGCGCACAGTGCGCACTTCGTTCGGCCCCGGCTCGATGCGCAGCGCAGCCCCGATGTGCGAGCGCACCAGCTCCTGCACATGCAGCAGGTCTTCGTAGGTGGAGATGCGCTCGATGCGCGCCAGCAGCCGCTGCTCCTCGTTGCGCGTGATGCGCAGCGGGCGATAGTCGCCGTTCGGGTCGGCCAGCAGCTTCTCGCGCTCGCAATCGCAAGCGCCAGGCGGACATTCGTTTCGGATCGGGAAAGGTAGCTGCTGCAAGGGCCGGCTCACAGTGTGCTCTGGTTGATGGATCGATTGTACATGGGCATCGCCTCACGCGCTCGGGTTGGGATCAACGTCGGCGGCCCGCGCCAGCAGGTCCGTCATGCGCTTCCAGTGCGAGCCCTTCCAGTACACGCGGCCGCAGCAGTCGCAGGTGGTAAATTCGTCATGCTGTGCGCGTACCGCCGGCGGCAGCTGGTCGGCCACGCTGGCCTTGTCCACGGCGCGCACCGGCAGGTTACAGTGCAGGCACAGCGCGAACGGCTGCACGCTGGCGGACAGGTCGAGCCGGTCGAACAGCTCGCGCAGCTGCGCCTCGGGCTTGAGCGCGTGGATGTAGCAGCCGTGCGTGATCGTGCGCCGCTTGAGCAGCTCGCGGTCGCGCGTGAGCACCACCCTGCCCTCGCGCGCCGCCAGTTCCGCGATCTCGTCGTCGTGGATGTGGTTGTCGTACACGGTGTCGAACCCGGCCAGGCGCAGGAAGCGCGCCAGGCCGCCCAGGTGGGCGTCGGCCACAAAGCGCAGCCGGCGCAGCGGCCGTTCCCGCACGCGCAGCAGCGGGGTGATGTCGAACGCTTCGAACTTGGGATAGGCGGCGATGCGGTCGCCGTCCTCGATCAGGCGCTCGAACGTGCTTGACTCGCCGTTGACGAGCACCAGTTCGACCTCGGTATGCGGCACGCCCAGTGCCTCGATCATGTGCTTGGTGGTGGCCGCGCGCGCGCAGTGCGCGGCGAACTCGCGCCCGCGCCGCTCGCGCGGCAGGAAATCGTTCAGCTCCTCATAAAAACGGAAGGTCGCCATCACCATGCCGGAAGTATGGCATTTCCAGGCAAAGCCTGTCCGGCCTGCGCGTGCAGTAAGGTGAGCGCATTGGGCACGGCCGCGCCGGACGCCGTGTTATCGAAGATGCACCAGACAGTACGCCCCGCCGCCACATGCTCGGCCATGTCGGCGGCCAGGGCCGACAGGTATTCCTCCGGATAGGATGAGTAGTAGACGCGCGGACTGCCGTGCAGGCGCGCGTAGATGGTGGACGTGGTCGGCACGTGCGGGCCGTTCTGTCCCGCCGGCGGATCGGCGATCACGCGGGTAATCGCGCGCTCGCGCAGCAGGTCGGTGGCGCCGTCCGTGAACCAGCTCGGGTGGCGTGCCTCGCACGCGACCATGCAGCCAAAGCTGGCCTGCAGACGCGCAAAGAAGTCTTCCGCCACACGCGCATCGAACGCGAGCTTGGGCGGCAGCTGGACCAGCACACAGCCAAGCTTGTGTCCCAGCGCCCCGGCTTCGCCGGCGAACCGGTCCAGCAGCGCCTGAACGCCGCACAGCCGCGCATCGTGCGTGATCGTGCGCGGCAGCTTGACCGAAAAGCGAAAGCCGTCCGGCACCGACGCTGCCCAGCGTTCGTAGGTCTGGGCGCGGTGCGGGCGGTGGAACGACGAATTGATTTCCGCGACCGGGAATACGGACGCGTAGCGCTGCAGGTGCGTCCCCTCGGCCGGGAACGCCGCCTGCGCATCTTTCGGCAGAGTCCAGCCGGCACAGCCGATCAGGCGCATGCCGGGCGGGGCGACATCGTCATTGTTCATTCCACGAAACTTCGAATGTTTCATTTAGGAACACAAAGTTTATCTGTAAGGCAATTTTAGGGGCGCGCGATAGGATCGCTGCGCTGGACGTGCCGTACAATATGAAGAACGCATCTAGTTGCAAAGGAGGAAACATGAGCGACCCGCTTCATATCGTCTGCCCCCACTGCGACGCGGTCAACCGTGTCGCGCAAGCGCGCCTGGGCGACCAACCAACCTGTGGCAAGTGCAGCCAGCCGCTGTTCACCGCCCGTCCGGTGGACGTGAGCAGCGAACGTTTCAACAAGCACATCAGCCGCAGCGATATTCCCGTGCTGGTCGACTTCTGGGCGGCGTGGTGCGGCCCGTGCAAGATGATGGCGCCCGCGTACGCGCAGGCCGCCCAGCGGCTGGAGCCGAACGTGCGGCTGCTGAAGGTCGATACCGAAGCCTCGCAGGACCTGGCGGCGCGCTTTGGCATCCGCAGCATCCCCACCCTTGCCCTGTTTGCGGGCGGGGGCGAAGTCGCCCGCCAGGCTGGCGCGATGGATGCCGGCAGCATCGTGGCGTGGACGCAGCAGGCCGCCGCGCGCGCCGGCTGACGCCGCGCGCTGTTATCGGAACGTTATCCCCGGCTGCTACAATGAGGGCGTGGCCGGGCCGATGCCCGGAAGGAGCATTCATGTCGCAGCAACTCATCCTGGACAGCGGTCTGGAAGACGCCAAACAGCTGGCGCGCATCCTCTACCTTGCGCACGGCATCTCGTTCATCTTTTCGCTCGGCATGCTGTCGTTCCTGCCGCTGATCGTCAACTACCTCAAGCGGCCCGAAACGGCTGGCACGCTGGTGTACAGCCACCACACCTGGATGATCCGCTCGTTCTGGATCTACATCCTGTGCATGGCCCTGGCGGTGATACTGGCCTTCACCTTGTTCGGCATCCCGCTTGCCGGCCTGCTGGCGGTCGGCGCGTGGATCTGGAAAGCCTACCGCCTGATCCGCGGTTTCATCGACCTGAACAACAACCGTTCGATGCCCGTGTAATGATTTTCAGCAAGGCGTAGTTTGCCTGGCTGGAATACTGTCCCGGAGTGAGCATCACGACACCGGGGCGAACGATGAAATCCGTGCAGCAGGAAGTTGACGAGCGCAGCAATCTGGCCGGCACCAACAAGTTCGAGCTGCTGCTGTTCCGCCTTGGCGCGGACGAGCGTTCCCAGCGCAGCGAGCTATTCGGCATCAACGTCTTCAAGATCCGCGAGATTGTCGCCATGCCCGAGATTACGGCAGTGGCTGGCGCGCCTGCGCATGTGCTGGGGGTGGTCAACCTGCGCGGGCAGATCATCCAGGTACTGGACCTGCCCGGCATCACCGGCTGCAAGCCGCAGACGGGACTGAACATCATGCTGGTGACCGAGTTCGCGCGCTCGACCCAGGCGTTTGCGGTCGAGAGCGTGGAAGAGATCGTGCGGCTGGACTGGGGCCAGGTGCTCTCATCCGAACACAGCGCCGGCTCGGGCATGGTGACCAGCATCGCGCGCCTGCAGGATGAGCCTGGAGGGCCGCCGCGGCTGGCGCAGGTGCTGGACGTGGAGACCATCCTGCGCAAGCTGAGCGAGTCGGACCGGATGGACGTCAATCCGCAGACGATCGGCGCGAAGATCCGCATCAAACCGGGCGCGGTGGTGCTGGCCGCGGACGACTCGGTGGTGGCGCGCGTACTGATCGAACAAGGGCTGGAGGCGATGGGCCTGCCCTTCATCATGACCAAGACCGGCACGGAGGCGTGGGACCAGCTCAACGCCATCGCGGCCAGCGCCGAGGCCGAGGGCAAGACGGTCTATGACAAGGTGGCCCTGGTGGTGACGGACCTGGAGATGCCGGAGATGGACGGGTTCACGCTAACCCGCAACATCAAGAAGCAGGCGAGGTTCGCGGACATGCCGGTGGTGATCCACTCGTCGCTGTCGGGCACCACCAACGAGGAGCACGTGCGCTCGGTGGGGGCCGATGCGTATGTGGCCAAGTTCTCGGCCGAAGACCTGGCCGGGACCATCCGGCGGATACTGCAGCGGCAGACGGCACAAGCCTGACGGCGGCTGCGCAACCCTTGCCAGTGCATTGAGCACGTCGTTCCCGCGCAGGCGGGAACCCATAACCCGTGGGCAGGCTCGCCAATCTTCGGCGAAGCCTTGTTACAGCCAGCTCAGCATGGGTCCCCGCCTGCGCGGGGACGACGTGCTTGAGTTATCGCAGTTTGCTCAGGCGACCAGCAGCTCGATGGCACCCGGCTGCGCGACGCCCACCAGCTGCACCATCCCGACGGTATCACCATGCGCCTGTTCCAAGCGCGCCAGGTCAAGCCCGAGCCAGTCGAGCGTCCCGTTTTCGGCCGCAAACCCCGTGCCCGGCCCGGACGTGCCGCCCTTCGCGCCCGGGTTGCCCGGCCCGGTGCCCGGACCATCGTTGAAGTTGGTGTCCTGCCCCGGCGGCGCGGCGTCGCCGCTGCCGTTGCCCACGCCCGCGTTGCCGTGGGTGACCGCCAGCTTGAACACGTCCGACACCGACAGGCTGCCCGCCGTGCTGCCGGTCGCGCCAACCTTGTCGGTAGCGGTCACGCGCACGTCGACCGTCACGATGTCCTTCGGTGCGGTGCCGGAGAAGGTGCCGGTGGCCGCATTGAACTTGAGCCAGGACGGCAGCGCCGAGCCGTCGGCCAGCGTCGCCGAATAAGTCAGCACGTCACCCTTGTCCGGATCGGCAAAGCTGCCGCCCGGGAGGGTGAACGAGAACGACTTGTTGAAGTTGACGTACTGGTCGGCCAGCGCCTTGACCAGCACCGGTGCGTCGTTCGCGC
Source organism: Massilia agilis (assembly GCF_024756255.1). Lineage (GTDB taxonomy): Bacteria > Pseudomonadota > Gammaproteobacteria > Burkholderiales > Burkholderiaceae_D > Telluria > Telluria agilis. Next base: position 228,368 of record NZ_JANUHB010000002.1, read on the forward strand.
CCGAGATCAGCACGTCGAGCGTGGAGCCAAGGCTCTCGATGCCGTCGGTCGCCGTGTAGCTGAAGTGCTCGGCCAGCGTGTCGCCCCGGCCCATCGACTGCACCTTGGCCGCATCGAGCTTGTACTCGAAGCTGCCGTCCTGCGCGAGGACGAGCTGGCCGTAGCTGCCGGTGAACGTGCCGGCAGTCGCCTTGAGCACCGTGCCGGCATCGACGTCGCTGTCGTTGGCGAGCACGTTGCCCTTGGCGCTGGCCTGGTCCTCGGTGATGGTCACGGTATCGGCCTTGAGCACCGGCTTGTCGTTGGCGCCGCTGACGGTGATGTCGAGCTTGCCGGCAGTGGAGGCGATGCCGTCGCTTGCCGAGTAGGCAAAGCTGTCCACCACGGCCTGTCCCTGCGCCAGCGACTGGACCGCGGCCGAACCGTTGTCCAGGATGTAGGTGTAGCTGCCATCCTGCGCCACCGTCAGGGTGCCGTAGGTGCCCTTCCACGTGCCTGCAGTCGCTTTCAGCACGGTGCCCGCATCCAGGTCCGCGTCGTTGGCCAGCAGGTTGCCGCTTGCGGTCAGCTGGCCGTCCTCGGTGACTGCGCCGGTATCGGCCGCCACCACGGGCGCGTCATTGGCGCCGGTGATCGTGATATCGAGCTTGCTGCTCGAGGTGGCGGTGCCATCGGTGGCGCCATAGCTGAAGCTGTCGGTCGCCACCTGCCCCTGCGCCAGCGCCTGCACGCCGGCGGCGCTGTTGTTCAGGGTGTAGGTGTAGCTGCCATCCTGCGCCAGCGTGAGCGAGCCGTAAGTGCCAACGTACGTGCCCGGCGCTGCGACCTTGAGCATGGTGCCGGCATCGGCATCCGTGTCATTGGCCAGCACATTGCCGCTTGCCGCCAGCTGGCCGTCTTCGGCGACCTGCCCGCTGTCGCCCGTTGCGGCCGGCGCGTCGTTGGCGCCGGTGACCGTGATATCGAGCTTGCTGCTGGAGGTAGCGATGCCATCGGTGGCGGCATAGCTGAAGCTGTCGGTCACCACCTGCCCCTGCGCCAGCGCCTGCACGCCGGCGGCGCTGTTGTTCAGGGTGTAGGTGTAGCTGCCATCCTGCGCCAGCACGAGCGAGCCATAGGTGCCGGCGTAGGTGCCCGGCGCTGCGACCTTGAGCACGGTGCCGGCATCGACGTCGGTGTCGTTGGCGAGCACGTTGCCGCTTGCGCTTGCCTGGCCATCCTCGGTCACCTGGCCTGCATCCCCGGCCGCCACCGGCGCGTCGTTGGTGCCGACGATCGAGACGTTGACGGTCGCGGTCGAGGTCTTGCCGGTGTTGTCGGTGATGGTGTAGGTGAAGCTGTCCTGCGCCACCTGGCCGTCGGCCAGCTGCTGGAAGCGGCCGCCGAGATCGTACTGGACGGTGTCGCCGTTCAGGGTGACGCTCGCGCCCGCCGCGGATGCGCCGACGGCGGTCACGGTGAGCACGGCGCCAGTATCCGGGTCGGTGTCGTTGGCCAGCAGCTGCGCAACCGGCACGGCGAGCACGCCGCCGTCCTCGTGCACGGTCACCGCGTCGTCCACCGCGGTAGGGGCGGTATCGGTGGCCGCCGGCGGCGTGGACGGCCCGCTCAGCAGCGCCAGGATCGCGGGACGGTCCATCGACGAGCCGTCGTCGAACACGATGCGGCTCACGCCTTCGGCCTGGCCCATCCAGCCCGCCAGCACGACGCTGTCGCCGCCGGTGCCGTACATGAGCACGAGATCGGTGCCCGACTGTGCCGCGGCCAGGCTGGCGCGGGACAGGCCGCTGCCGATGTACAGCGTGTCGCTGCCCTGGCTGTCGATGATGCGGTCAGCGCCGTCGCCAAGGGCAACCCGGTAGCTGTCGTTGCCGGCGCCGCCCTGCAGCGTATCCGCGCCAAGGCCGCCGACGAGGGTATCGTTGCCAGCGCCGCCGGACAGCGTGTCGTTGCCGGCGCCGCCATTGAGCAGGTTGTTGCCGCCGTTGCCGGTGATGACGTTGTCCATGCCGTTGCCGGCGCCGTCGATACTGGCGCTGCCCGACAGGGTCAGGTTCTCGACGTTGCCGGACAGCGCATAGCTCACGCTGGCCTGGATGGTGTCGGTACCCTCGCCCGCGTTCTCCACCACCGTGTCCCCCGCGTCATCCACGATGTAGGTGTCGTTGCCGCCGCCGCCGATCAGCACGTCGTTGCCGCCCATGCCCGCCAGGACGTTGTTGGCGCCATTGCCGATGATCGTGTTATCCAGCGCGTTGCCGGTGCCGTTGATGGCCGCGGCGCCGGTCAGCACCAGCTTCTCGACGTTGGCCGACAGCGTGTAGGTCACGCTCGCGTTGATGGTGTCGTTGCCGCCACCGGCCGCCTCGGTAACCACGTCGCCGGTGTTGTCCACGACGTAGGTGTCGTCGCCCGCGCCGCCGCTCATGTTGTCCGCGCCCGCGCCGCCGTCGATCAGGTTGGCGCCGCTGTTGCCGATGATGGTGTTGGCCAGCGCATTGCCGGTGCCGCGCAGGTCGGCGCTGCCGGTCAGCGTCAGGTTCTCGACGTTGGCGCCGAGCGTGTAGTCGATGCTTGCCTGGACCGTGTCGGTGCCCGCGCTTGCCGCCTCGGTGACCACGTCGCCGGCATTGTCCACCACGTAGGTGTCATTGCCGGTCCCGCCCTGCATGTTGTCGGCGCCGGTGCCGCCATCGAGCGTGTCGTTGCCGGCGCTGCCGATCAGGGTGTCGTTGCCGTCCAGGCCGGAGAGGACGTTGGCCGCGCCGTTGCCGGTGATGACGTTGTCCAGCGCGTTGCCGGTGCCGTTGATCGCTGTACTGCCGGTCAGGACGAGGTTCTCCACGTTGTCGGTCAGCGTGTAGTTGATGCTCGCCTGCACCGTGTCCGTGCCCTCGCCGGCGTTTTCGATGACCAGGTCGCCCGCGTTGTCCACGATGAAGGTGTCGTCGCCCGTGCCGCCGCGCATGGTGTCCGCACCCAGGCCGCCGTCGATGGTGTCGTTGCCGGCAAGGCCATCCAGCGTGTTGTTGCCGGCATTGCCGATGATGATGTTGTTCAGCTCGTTACCGGTGCCGTCGATGTTGGCGGTGCCCGTCAGGGTCAGGTTCTCGACGTTGTCGGTGAGCGTGTAGGTGATGCTCGACTGGACCAGGTCGGTGCCGGCGCCCGCCGCCTCGATCACCTGGTCGCCGTTGTCGTCCACCACGTAGGTGTCGTCCCCCAGGCCGCCTTCCATGCGGTCCGCGCCGGCCCCGCCGTCGAGCAGGTCATTGCCCGCGTCGCCCATCAGGTGGTCGTTGCCGGCCTGGCCGTACAGGGTGTCGTTGCCGTCGCCGCCGGACTCGGTATTGTCGCCGCTGTTGCCGGTGATGATGTTGGCAAGCGCGTTACCGGTGCCGTTCAGGTTGTCGGTGCCGGTGAGCGTCAGGTTCTCGACGTTGGCGGTGAGCGTGTAGTCGATGCTGGACAGGACGGTGTCCGTGCCGCCGCCCGCAAGTTCGGTGACGATGTCGCCCGCGTTGTCCACCACGTAGGTGTCGTTGCCGGCGCCGCCCTGCATGTTGTCGGCGCCGCTGCCGCCGTCGAGCGTGTCGTTGCCCGCGTTGCCGATCAGGGTATCGTTGCCATCCAGCCCGGACAGCACGTTGCTGCCGCCGTTGCCGGTGATGACGTTGTCCAGCCCGTTGCCGGTGCCGTTGTTGTTGGCGCTGCCCGTCAGGGTGAGGTTTTCGACGTTGTCGGTGAGCGTGTAGCTGATGGCGGCCTGGACCGTGTCGGTGCCTTCGCCCGCGTTCTCGATCACGAGGTCGCCTGCGTTGTCCACGATGAAGGTGTCGTCGCCGCTGCCGCCACGCATCGTGTCCGCGCCAACGCCGCCGTTGAGCACGTCGTTGCCGGCATCGCCGGACAGCTGGTCGTCGCCGGCGTCGCCGTTGAGCTGGTCATTGCCATCGCCACCGATGAGCGTGTCATTGCCGGCATTGCCGTTGATCGTGTCGTTGCCCGCGCGCCCATCGAGCACGTTGTCGCCCGTGTTGCCGTTGATGATGTTGTCGAGCTCGTTGCCGGTGCCGTTGATGTTGGCCGTGCCCGTCAGGGTCAGGTTCTCGACGTTGTCGGTGAGCGTGTAGGTGATACTCGACTGGACCAGGTCGGTACCGGCGCCGGCTGCCTCGATCACCAGGTCGCCGTTGTCGTCCACCACGTAGGTGTCGTCGCCCGCGCCGCCTTCGAGCTGGTCGCCGCCGCTGCCGCCGTCGAGCAGGTCGTTGCCGGCATCGCCAAACAGGTGGTCGCTGCCGCCCTGCCCGTACAGGCTGTCGTTGCCGTCGCCGCCGGACAGCAGGTTGTCGCCGCCGTTGCCGGTGATGATGTTGGCCAGTGCGTTGCCGGTGCCGGCCAGGTTGTCGGTGCCCAGCAGGGTCAGGTTCTCGACGTTGGCGGTGAGCGTGTAGTCGATGCTCGACTGCACCAGGTCGGTGCCCTCGGCCACCGCTTCGATGACGACATCGCCGGCGTTGTCCACCACGTAGGTGTCGCTGCCCGCGCCGCCCTGCATGGTGTCGGCGCCGGTGCCGCCATCGAGCGTGTCGTTGCCCGCATTGCCGACCAGGGTGTCATTGCCGGCCATGCCGCTGAGCACGTTGTTGCCGCCGTTGCCGGTGATGAGGTTGTCGAGCTCGTTGCCGGTGCCGTTGATGGCAGCGCCACCAGTCAGCGTCAGGTTCTCGACGTTGGCCGACAGCACGAAGCTCACGCTGGCCTGGACCGTGTCGATGCCTTCGCCGGCATTCTCGACCACGGTGTCGCCAGCGTTGTCCACGACGTAGGTGTCGTTGCCCGTGCCGCCGCCAAGCGTGTCCGCCCCCGCGCCACCATCGAGCAGGTCGTCTCCGGCGCCGCCGGTAAGTGCGTTGGCGCCCGTGTTGCCGGTGATGGTGTTGTTCAGTTCGTTGCCGGTGCCGTCGATGTTGGCAGTGCCGGTGAGCTTGAGGTTCTCGACATTGTCGGTCAGGGTGTAGGAAATGCTCGACTGCACCGTGTCGGTCCCGGCGCCCGCGGCCTCGACCACCAGGTCGCCCGCGTCGTCCACCACGTAGGTGTCGTCCCCGGCACCGCCCTCCATGTGGTCCGCGCCGGCGCCGCCGTTGAGGGTGTCGTTGCCGGCGTCGCCAAACAGCTGGTTGCTGCCGCTGTTGCCAAGGATGACGTTATCGAGCGCGTTCCCGCGGCCGTCCAGGCTGTCCGTGCCAACCAGGGTCAGGTTTTCGAGATTGTCGCCAAGCGTGTAGTTGATGCTGGAGCGGACCGTGTCCGTGCCGGCGCCTGCGGCCTCGGTGACCACGTCGCCCGTGCTGTCCACCACGTAGGTGTCGTCCCCGGTGCCGCCTTGCATGTTATCCGCGCCGGTACCACCGTCGAGCGTGTCGTTGCCGGCGTTGCCGACCAGGGTGTCGTTGCCATCCATGCCCGACAGCACGTTGCTGCCACTGTTGCCGGTGATGACGTTATCCAGTGCGTTGCCGGTGCCGTAGATGCTGCCGCTGCCGGTCAGTGTCAGGTTCTCGACGTTGGCGGTGAGCGTGTAGTTGACGCTCGACTGCACCGTGTCCGTACCCTCGCCCGGGTTTTCGATCACGACGTCGCCCACGTTGTCCACCACGTAGGTGTCGTTGCCAGTGCCGCCGATCAGCGTGTCCGCCCCCGCCATGCCGTTCAGCACGTTCGCGCCCGAGTTGCCGGTGATGACGTTGGCGCGCGAATTGCCGGTGCCGTCGATGTCGGCAGTGCCGGTCAGGGTCAGGTCATCGACATCGTATGGCAGGGTGGTGGTTACGGACGAGCTGATCGTTGTCATTGTGTTTTCCTCTCTCTGTTGGACGCCTGGCAACTAGCGCTGAGTTGCCATGCGGAAAGAATGTAACACAGGTGTTGCCGTACGGAAATAGAGCAAGCGCAAAAAAGCCACCTCGAAGGGTGGCTCTTTCTTGATTCTGGTTCACACTCGGCCCGGCTGCCGGGGCGCACGCCCGCGGGGGCAGGCCAAATGGTTAAATAATCAACGTAACAATTGGTTTACAGCCGCGCCAGCGCCTGCTCCAGGTCGGCGATCAGGTCGGCCGTGTCCTCCAGACCAATGTTAAACCGCACCAGCACGCCAGCGTCCTTCCAGTCGCGCCGCATCCCCTGGATCCGGTACGGCATCACCAGGCTGTTCGCGCCGCCCCAGCTGTAGCCAAGGCCAAACAGTTCGAGCGAATCGACAAAGCGGTCGGTCTGCTCTTCCGTGTACTTTGCGTCGAACACGACCGAGAACAGGCCGCCCGCGCCGGTAAAGTCGCGGCGCCAGAATTCGTGGCCCGGGCAGTCCTCGAACGCCGGGTGTAGCACGCGGGTGATTTCGGGCCGTGCCTTGAGCCAGGCCGCGACCTTGCGCGCGCTGGCGTCGTGCGCCTCGAAGCGCAGTTTCATGCTCGGCAGGCCGCGCATGACGAGGTAGGTGTCGTCCGCGGACACGCCCATCCCGAGCCGCATATGGGCCAGCGCGATGCGGTCGTTGAGCGCCTGGTCGCGCGTGATCACGGCGCCCATCAGCACGTCCGAGCCGCCGGACTGGTACTTGGTGAGCGCCTGCATGATGATGTCCACGCCCAGGTCAAAGCCGCGCAGCGCCAGGCCCGCCGACCAGGTATTGTCCAGCGCGACCAGCGCGCCTGCCGCGTGCGCCGCGTCGCAGATCGCGCGCAGGTCCGGCACTTCCATCGACACCGAGCCCGGCGCCTCGGTCCAGACCAGTTTGGTGTTCGGTTGGATCAGGTCGGCGATGCCGGCGCCGATCAGCGGGTCGTAGAAGCGCGCGGTGATGCCGAAGTCCTGCGACAGCCAGCGGCCCAGCTCGCGGTTGGGGTTGTACACGTTGTCCGGCAACAGCACGTCGTCGCCGCTCTTGAGGAGCGCCAGGTCGATCATCGAAATCGCGGCCAGGCCAGACGGCGCCAGCAGGCAGTGGCTGCCGCCCTCGATCTCGGCCAGCCGCGCTTCCAGCGTGAACGTGGTCGGCGTGCCGTGCAGCCCGTAGGTATAAGCGCTCTTGTTCTTCCAGTCGCCCGAGCGCATCGCCGCGACGTCCTTGAACAGGACCGTGGACGCGTGGTGGATCGCGGCCGGGAAGGCGTCAAAGCCTTCCGGCGCCGTGTAATCGCTGTGGATCAGCTTGGTCTGCAGGGACTTCTTCGCCATCGTGTCCTCGTTTGCGTCAGGCCACGGTGGCCCACAGGTCGTGGGCGTCCGCCTTGGTGACCACCACGTCGATGAATTCGCCCACGGCCGGCTTGGCCTTGCCCGGCGTGAGCGCGCGCTTGATGTACACCACGCCGTCGATCTCGGGCGCGTCGGCAGCGGAGCGGCCAATCGCCTCGCGCGCCGTCACCTCGTCCACCAGCACGCGGATCGTCTTGCCAACCTTCGCCTGCAGGCGCGCCGTCGAAATCTCTTCCTGCAGCAGCATCACGCGCGCGCGGCGCTCCTCGCGCACCTCTTCCGGCACCGGGTTGGGCAGCTCGTTGGCGGTCGCGCCTTCCACCGGCGAATAGGCAAAGCAGCCCAGGCGGTCGATCTGCGCCTCGCGCAGGAAGTCGAGCAGGTACTCGAACTCCTCCTCGGTCTCGCCCGGGAAGCCGGCGATGAAGGTGGAGCGGATCGTGAGGTCCGGGTTCATCTTGCGCCAGGCCTGGATGCGGTCGAGGTTCTTCTCGCCGCTGGCCGGACGCTTCATGCGTTTCAACACGTCGGGGTGCGCGTGCTGCAGCGGGATGTCCAGGTACGGCAGCACATGGCCGTCGCCCATCAGCGGAATCACCTGGTCCACGTGCGGATACGGGTAAACGTAGTGCAGGCGCACCCACGCGCCGTACTGTTTGGCGAGCTGGCCGAGCGCTTCGACCAGCTGGGTCATGTGGGTCTTGACCGGACGGCCGTTCCAGAAACCGGTGCGGAATTTCACGTCCACGCCGTAGGCGCTGGTGTCCTGCGAGATCACCAGCAGCTCCTTGACGCCGGACTTGAACAGGTTCTCGGCCTCGAGCAGCAGGTCGGCGATCGGGCGCGACACCAGGTCGCCGCGCATCGACGGGATGATGCAGAAGCTGCAGCGGTGGTTGCAGCCTTCCGAAATCTTCAGGTAGGCGTAGTGCTTGGGCGTGAGCTTGATGCCGTGGTCGGGCACCAGGTCCAGGAACGGGTCGTGCGGCTTGGGCAGGTGCGTGTGCACCGAGTCCATCACCTCGGCCAGCGCGTGCGGGCCGGTCACGGCCAGCACCTTGGGGTGCACCTGGGTGATGATGTCCGCGCCCGAGGCGTCCTTCTTGGCACCCAGGCAGCCGGTGACGATCACCTTGCCGTTTTCGGCCAGTGCCTCGCCGATCGCATCGAGCGACTCCTGCACTGCGGCGTCAATGAAGCCGCAGGTGTTGACGATCACGAGATCGGCGCCGTCGTAGGACTTGGCGGTCTCGTAGCCTTCGGCGCGCAGCTGGGTCAGGATCTGCTCGGAATCGACCAGCGCCTTGGGGCAGCCGAGCGAAACGAAGCCGACCTTGGGCGCCGGGCCGTTGGCGGTGGGAGCGGGAGCGGGATTGCGACGGAGTTCAGACATGGCGGACAGCGAAATCAGGGCAATCCGCGATTGTACAGGAAGGCGGGGATGGGCGACAGCCGGTGTGCCAGCGCGAGAAACGCCGTGTTGGCCTGTCTTCTTCCGTTACCTCAAAAACGTCATCCCGGCGCAGGCCGGGATCCATAGAACGCCTGCTACTTCGGACGCTCAGCATGGATCCCGGCCTGCGCCGGGATGACGGTTTTAAGACTAGTGGAAGATTTCCGCGCCGCGCGAGGCTTACTTCTTGTCCGGCGTCCCCATCGGCCCGAACGGGAACGCGGTGCCGAACATCGCCTTGCTCTGGTGCTGCATCTGCTCCTGCATCTGCAGGAACAGGTTTTTGCTCTGGTCGATGTAGTTGTTCATCATGCCCTGCATCATCGGCCCCTGCACGTTCATGAACTGGGTCCACATCTCCGGGCTGAAGGCCTTGCCATCGCCAAAGGCGCCGGCTGCGCTGGTGAACTTGTTCTGGATGTCGGTGAAGGCCTGCACGTTCTTTTCCAGGTACGAGCCCATCATGCCCTGCATCGCATGGCCGTAATAACGGATGATCTGGGCCAGCACCGCGCTGGAAAACATGGGCATGCCGTTGGCTTCTTCCTCCAGGATGATCTGCAGGAGGATGCTGCGCGTCAGGTCCTCGTTGGTCTTCGCGTCAACCACCGTGAACTCGTCGGCGTCCAGCACGAGCTGCTTCACGTCCGTGAGGGTGATGTAGGAACTGGTCTGGGTGTCGTACAGGCGACGGTTCGGGTATTTCTTGATCAGGCGTTCCGCACTCTTCTTTGCACTACTCATTTCAAGGTCCATATACTGCGCCGCAGCGCACTGAATGATTGCCAAAAAGCCGCCGTCTGTCGATCGTACGACGAGATCAGATGTTGCTTTGCGGGACGGCCAAAACTGAAAAATACCACGTTGTGCGCGCAGGTGCAGCAATTAATTTGGTGCATATAATTAGCACGACGATAATCATATGCACCAGAACGGTGCAATTACGCGTCGGCACGCACCTTGACGAAGCGTCCCGGCGCCGGCTCGATCGGTTTGTACTTGTCGTTGCCTGCCGACGAAGGCGCCGCCACCTGCTCGCCGCCATGCTCTGCCAGGAACGCGGCCCATTCCGGCCACCAGCTGCCCTTGTGCTCGGTTGCGCCCTCGATCCATGCAGCCGCCGTCCGCGGGCGCGTCTTGCCGTTCTTGTCATTGACCCAGTAGCTGCGCTTGTTCTTGGACGCCGGATTGATGACGCCGGCAATGTGGCCCGAGGCGCCGAGCACGAACTTGTTGGCCTTGGCGTTCTTCGGGTTCAGCAGGCTCATCGACGCGAATGCCGCCTCCCACGGGACGATGTGGTCTTCCCGGGACCCGTACAGGAACACGGGCGCAGCAATCTTGCCCAGGTCAACCGGCTGGCCGCACACGGTCACGCGGCCCGGTTGCTTGAGCTTGTTTTCCAAATAGGTGTTGCGCAGGTACCAGCAGAACATCGGCCCCGGCAGGTTGGTGCTGTCCGCGTTCCAGTACAGCAGGTCGAAGGCCGGCGGCTCCTTGCCCTTGAGGTAGTTGTGCTGCACATAATTCCATACCAGGTCGTTCGGCCGCAGCGCCGAGAACGTGGTGGCCAGGTCGCGCCCCGGCATGATGCCGCCGCGGCCCAGGGTCTGCTCGCGCAGCACCACCTGCGCCTCGTCCACGAACACTTCCAGCACGCCGGTGTCCGAAAAATCGAGCAGCGTGGTGAGCAGGCTCAGGCTCGCCGCCGGTTGCTGCCCGCGCGCGGCCAGCACCGCCAGTGCCGTGGCCGCAATCGTGCCGCCGACGCAAAAGCCGAACACGTGCACCTTGTCCTGCCCGGACAGTTCGCGCGCGACCTCGATCGCCTGGATCGCCCCGCGCTCCACATAGTCATCCCAAGTGACGTTGGCCATCGACTTGTCGGGATTGCGCCACGAGACCATCAGCACCGTGTTGCCCTGCTCCACCACGTAGCGCACCAGCGAATTTTCCGGCTGCAGGTCGAGGATGTAGAACTTGTTGATGCACGGGGGAATCATCAGCAGCGGCACGGCGCGCACTTGCGGCGTGACCGGCGTGTACTGGATCAGCTGGAACAGCTCGTTCTCGAACACCACATGGCCGGCCGTGGTGCCGACGTTGCGCCCGACTTCGAACGCCGATTCGTCCGACTGCGAGATACGGCCCTTCTGCAGGTCGTTGAGCATGTTGGCCAGGCCCTTGGTCAGGCTCTCGCCCTTGGTCTCGAGCATGTGCCGTTGCGCTTCGGGGTTGGTGGCAAAGAAGTTCGCCGGCGACATCGCATCGACCATTTGCTGCACGGCGAAGCGGATCTTCTGCCGGTCGCGCGGCGTGGCGTCCACCGCGTCGGCCAGGGCCAGCATGAACTCGGCGTTGAGCACGTAGCTGGCCGCGGTGAATGCGGAGAGCGGGTTGCTCTGCCACTCCGAGCCCGAAAAGCGCCGGTCATGCAGCTCGGGCGTCTTGCCCGACATGAAGTCCTGCCACAGCCTGGCCGCCTTCTGCAGGTAGTCGTTGCGGAATTCCTCGAGCTTGGCCGGCGCGATGGCGGCGCCATAATCCTTGAGCAGCCCCGCGATCTGGTTGGCGGCGGGCGGCGCGGCCATGTCCGGCATCTTCATCCACGATTGCCACACGCTTGGATCCGTGAACTGGGACATCCACGAAGTTGCAAAGGCCTGGGGATCGGGCATGTTCATATCAGCATCCATTGATTAAAATCGGGTTGTCAGCAAAGGAAAACCATGTGGATCGTTGCCATCGGATGGGTTTACGTCGTCGCCTTGATGGCTGCGACCGAGCCGAACGTCTTGTCGGGAATTATGACTTTTTTCGGCTACTGCGTGTTGCCAATGTCTATACTTTTTTATCTTACCGGCGGCAAACGCAGGCGTGCGCGGCGGGCCGCAGCCGAGCTGCAGGCCACCGCGCAAGATGCAAATGCCAAAGACTAGATAGTACTGAGGACCAAGGCTCGGCTCACTTGAGCCAGATCAAGCTGGCCAGCCGGCCAGTGACGCCATCCCTGCGATAGGAATAGAAGGTGTCGCGTTCGGTGGCGGTGCAGTGCTCGCCGCCGTACACGCGCGTGATGCCGTCGCGCGCCAGGATGCGCCGCGCGAGGGAGTAGATATCGGCCAGGTATTTGCCGGGTCGGCCGGGGTAAGGCGCAAAGCAAGGCCGGACCTCGTGCTCCGGCAGGTTGGCGAGGAAGCTGTCGAGCACATCCTGCCCCACTTCGAACTTGGACGGGCCGATTGCCGGGCCCATCCACGCCGTGATCTCGCCCGCCCCGCGCGCGCGCATTGCCGCAACCGTGGTGGCAAGCACGCCGCCGGACAGCCCGCGCCAGCCCGCGTGCGCGGTGCCGACCACCTTGCCGTCAAGGTCGGCAAACAGCACCGGCAGGCAGTCGGCCGTCATGATCGCGCACACAACGCCCGGCTGGTCGCTGATGCTGGCGTCGCCCTCGCGCACCGGCTGGCCTGGTCCGACCGTGGCCGCATCGACCACGCCCACGCCATGCACCTGCGCGATCCAGGCCGGCCGCCCCGGCAGCAGCGACTGCAGCGCCGCGCGGTTAGCCTCAACCGCGTGCGGGTCGTCGCCGCAGTGCAGGCCCAGGTTGAAGCCGCCGCCACCGCGGCCATCGTCGTACGGCCCGGTGCTGGCGCCGCCCTTGCGCGTGGTGGCCAGCGCGCCGACCGATGGCGGCAAGCCGGGCCAGGCGGGATGGATGACGGAGTCCCCGGTCATCAGACGGCTTCCGGTTCCTCGATGCCGGCGCGCGCGAGCAGCTCGGCAAAGTCCTGCGCCAGCGGCACCACCCACTCGACGTGCTCGCCGGTGGAAGGATGCGTCAGGCCCAGGCGGCGCGCCTGCAGCGCCTGGCGGTGGAAGGCGCTGGCCAGGTGCGTTTTGCCGTACACCGCGTCGCCGACCAGGCCAAATCCGATCGATTGCATGTGCACGCGGATCTGGTGCGTGCGCCCGGTCTCCAGGCGGCACTGCACCAGGCTCACCGGTTTGCGGTCGAGCATGCCGGTGGCGATGCGCTCGTAGTGCGTGATCGCCGGCTTGGCGTTCATGCTGGTCGAAACGGCCATCTTGACGCGGTCGCGCGGGTGGCGGCCCATCGGCGAATCGATGGTGCCCGACAGGTGCGGCGTGCCCCAGACGAGCGCGAAGTACTCGCGCTTGACCGTGCGCGCCTGCAGCTGGCGCACCAGGTCGGTCTGCGCGGCCAGCGTCTTGCCGACCACCATCAGGCCGCTGGTGTCCTTGTCCAGCCGGTGCACGATGCCGGCGCGCGGCACGTTGGCCAGCTGCGGGCAATGGTGCAGCAGGCCGTTGAGCAGCGTGCCGGACCAGTTGCCCGCGCCCGGATGCACCACCAGCCCGGCCGGCTTGTTGATGACCATGATGTCGGCGTCCTCGTACACGATGTCCAGGTCCACCGGCTCGGGCGTGTAGGCCGTGTCTTCGGGCGCGGCTTGGGGCGTGATGACGACGGTCTCGTCGCCGTACGCGGTATCCTTGCCGCGCGCCGGCTTGCCGTCCACGGTGACGTGGCCGCCCTCGAACCACAGTTGGATGCGGCTGCGCGAGAACTGCGGCACCAGCGCCGCCACCACCTTGTCCAGGCGCTGGCCGCAGACCTCCGGCGTCAGGGCGAGCGTGATGGGCGACCGGTCGGCGCCCTCGGCGGGCGCGAAGTCGGAGTCGATCTCATCGTCGAAATCGGGGTCAAAGGGTAAATCAGCCGAATTCGGCGGTGGAGTTAATATCACGTCAGTCCCATCGGCTATAATCAGCCGTTCCTTGAATCTCGGTAAAACTTTCTTGCAAAACGCTATGCAAAAAAAACTGTCGGTGTTGGTTGCTACTTGTGCCCTGCTTGGCCTGTCGGCGTGCAGCCTGTTTCCGGATAAGGCCGACGAAACCAAAAACTGGTCAGCCGCGAAATTATACGATGAGGCGCGCCAGGAGATGGACGGCGGGCGCTACGATGCCGCGATCAAGCTGTTCGAAAAGCTCGAGTCCAACTACCCGTTCGGCACCTACGCCGCGCAGGCGCAGATGGAAATTGCATACGCCCACTACAAGGCCCAGGACGCTGCCGAGGCACTGGCATCGGTGGAGCGCTTCATCAAGCTGCACCCGAACCACCCGCAAGTGGATTATATGTATTACCTGCGTGGCCTGATCAACTTTAACGACCAGATCGGCTTCCTGAGCTTTATTTACGAACAGGACCCCACCGAGCGCGACCCGAAGGCGACCCGCGAAGCGTTCGCCGCATTCAAGGCGCTGGTCGACAAGTTCCCGAACAGCAAATACGCACCGGATTCGATCGCACGCATGAAGTACCTGGTCAACGCGATGGCGCAGTACGAGGTGCACGTCTCGAACTACTACTATCGCCGCGGCGCCTACCTGGCCGCGCTGAACCGGGCGCAGGACGCGGTCACCAACTACAGCGACGCGCCGGCGCGCGAGGAAGCGCTGTTCATCATGACCCGCTGCTACGACAAGCTGGGCATGCTGGACCTGCGCGACGACACCCAGCGCGTGTTCCTGAAGAACTACCCGAACAGCCGCTTCATCAACCCGAACGCGGGCGGCAAGCAGTGGTGGAAGTTCTGGTCCAAGGCTGATCCGATGCCGGCGCCGAAGGATGCGGTGGCCAAATAAACCTGCCTGTAGGGTGGGCTCTTGAGCCCACGCGAGTTCACGCGCCGCGTGTCGACCGCGTGGGCTCGAGAGCCCACCCTACATCCTACGCCGCCACGCGGCGCCGGAACACCCACTCCCGCTCGCTCGACACCGCTTCGTCGAACGCATAGCCATCCACGTCGAAGTGCTTGAGCTTCTGCGGATCGCGTATCCCCTTCGCCGCCGCATAGCGCGCCATCATCCCGCGCGCCCGCTTGGCGTAGAACGAGATGATCTTGTACTTCCCGCCCTTCCAGTCCTCGAACACCGGCGTGATCACCGGCACATCGAGCAGCTTGGGCTTGACCGACTTGAAGTACTCTTCCGACGCCAGGTTCACCAGCGCCTTGTCGCCGTTGGCCGCGATCGTCTCGTTGAGCTTGCGCGTGACCAGTTCGCCCCAGAACGCGTAAAGGTCCTTCCCGCGCGGGTTCGCCAGCCGCGTGCCCATCTCGAGCCGGTACGGGTGCATGCGGTCGAGCGGGCGCAGCACCCCGTACAGGCCCGACAAAATCCGCACGTGCGCCTGCACGTAGTCCAGCTGCTTGGGCGTGAGGTGGCGCGCATCCAGGCCCGTGTACACGTCGCCGTCAAAGGCCATTACCGCCTGCCGCGCGCCGGCGTGGTCAGCGCTCCATGAGGCGTAGCGCGTCACGTTGAGCGTGGCCAGCTGGTCCGAGATGGCCATCAGCTGCCCGACCTGCGCAGGCGCGTATGCGCGCAGCACGTCGATCAGCTCGCGCGAATGCTCGATGAAATCGGGAGTGGTGCTGTGTGTGGTGGTGGGCGGGGTGTCGAGGTCCAGCGATTTGGCCGGTGAAAGTACGATCAGCATAGCTATTGGAGCGGTCCAGCAAGTAAAATTGCCGACATGATACCCGCTCCAGCCCAACGCATCGTCCTCGACACCAATGTTTGCCTCGACTTGTTCGTTTTCCACGACCCGCGCTGGGCGCCCCTCCTGGCCAGGCTGCAGTCCGGCGAGGTGGAAGCGGTGACGCGCGCCGACTGCCGCGACGAGTACCTGGTGGTGCTGCACTACCCACACCTGCCGCTGGACGAGGCCAGCCGCGCGCAGGCGCAGGCAGCCTTCGACGCGCTCATCAAGGTGGTGGCGCCCGACCAGAAGGCGATCCGGCTGCCGGTTTGCACCGACCGGGACGACCAGAAATTCCTCGAGCTCGCGCGCGACGCGGCGGCGCAGGCGCTGGTCACCAAGGACAAGGCCCTGCTCAAGCTCGCGCGCAAGACTGCGCAGGCCGGCATGTTCCGCATCCTCACGCCCGAGGCGTGGGTCAAGGCGCTCGCGGCCGCCGCCTGACCGGTACTGGCTTCGTCTGCAAAGCCGCTGGCGCTTGCGCCGCCTCCGGCACGCGCCGTGGCCGCGCGCTAGAATAGACGACTCGACATCGACATCCGCATCATGACCACCCCAGTACTGCAATCGCGCCTGCCATCGGTCGGCACCACCGTCTTTTCCGTCATGTCCGCGCTGGCCTCAGAGCATGGCGCCGTCAACCTTGGCCAGGGTTTTCCTGATTTTGCCTGCGATCCGCTCTTGCTCGACCTGGTCGATGCCGCCATGCGCGCCGGGCACAACCAGTATCCGCTCATGGCCGGCGCCCCTGCCCTGCGCAGCGCCATCGCCACCAAGATCGCGATGCTGTATGGCCGCCAGTACGATGCCAACGCCGAGATCACCGTCACCGCCGGTGCGACCCAGGCGCTCACCACCGCCATCCTGTGCTGCGTGCATCCGGGCGATGAAGTGATCATCATCGAACCCGCGTACGACAGCTACCTCCCCGCGGTGGAACTGGCGGGCGGTAAGGCCGTCACCGTGGCAATGCAGGTCGGGGAACAGGGCTACGTGGTGCCGTGGGACGCCGTTGCGGCAGCCGTATCGCCGCGCACGCGGCTCATCATCATCAACAGCCCGCACAACCCCACCGGTTCGATCCTGCGCGCGCACGACCTGGACGCGCTGGCCGCGATCGTCGGCGGCACCGATATCCTGGTGCTGTCGGACGAGGTGTATGAACACATGGTGTACGACGGCCAGCGGCACGAATCGGTGAGCCGGCACCCGGTGCTGGCCGAGCGCGCATTCGTCGTATCCAGCTTCGGCAAGACCTACCACGTCACCGGCTGGAAGGTCGGCTACGTGGCTGCGCCCGCGGCCTTGATGGCGGAGTTCCGCAAGGTCCACCAGTACAATGTGTTCACCGTGAACACGCCGATGCAGCACGGGATCGCAGGCTACATGGCCGATCCGGCTCCCTACCTCGAGCTGGCGGGGTTCTACCAGAAAAAGCGCGACCTGTTCCGCGAAGGGCTGGCGGGCACGCGCTTTACGCTGCTGCCGGCGGACGGCACCTACTTCCAGTGCGTGAAGTACGATGCGATTTCGTCGCTGGGCGAAGCGGAATTTGCCAAATGGCTGACGGCCGAGATCAAGGTGGCGGCGATCCCGGTGTCCGCGTTCTACCGCGAAGGCAAGGAGTCGGGCGTGGTCAGGTTCTGCTTTGCCAAGCAGGATGCGACCCTGCGCACGGCGCTGGAGCGGCTGGCCAAGGTGTAGGGTGGGCACTTGTGCCCACGCGCTTTAGGCGCCACGTGCGCGCGTGGGCTCGAGAGCCCACCCTACGCAATCAGGCCGCAAGCCTCAGCGCGACAACTGCTGAATCTTGTTCTCGACGAAGGCCAGCAGCTCCGGCGCCAGCGTGGCGCTGCCCTTGGCCTTGCGGAAGGCGTCGAGCGCCTCGGCGTCGCGCTTTTCGGCCTGCAGCGAAATGCCCAGGCCCATCCACCACACGCCGTTCTGCGGCGCGCTGCGCAGCGCCGCCTGGTACTGCTCGGCCGCTTCGCGGTGCCGCTGCTGCCGCTGCAGCGCGCCCGCGAGGAAGGCGCGGTACTCGCCGTTCGCGCCGACATAGGGCAAGGTGCGCGTCAAGGTATCGATGCCGGTGCCGCCATGCTCGATCTGCAGCCGCGCGAGCAGCATGGCCAGCGCCGGCTGGGCCGGGTCCAGCGTCAGGCCCAGCTGCAGCTGGCGCATCGCTTCGTCGCTGCGCTTGTTCTCGATGAGCAGGCTGACCAGCGTCTGCCGCGCTGCGTCGTGGCGCGGATTGGCCTGCAAGGCCTGCTCCAGCTGCACCACGGCCTCGTTCACATAGCCCTCCTGGATGCTGGCAAGCGCGCGACGGTAGCCCGTCTCGGCCTTCTGGGCGGCGGTTTCTTCCTTGCCTGAAGCGCTCGCCTTCGCTTTCGCCTCGGCCGCAGCTGGTTTCGCAGCCAGCGCCTCGCGCTTGTGGAGGTCCCTTTCCTTGTGCCTCCTGGGTGCCGTTGCTGCCTTTGGCGCTTCAACAACCGTCACCGGCGGCGGTGCAGCCACCGTCTCTTCCTTGGCGATGGGCGCCGGCTCGGGCGCGGGCGCAGCCGGTACGGCGGCCGCGGGCGCGGGCGCGAGCGCCGGCGCGCTGGACAGGCTCACAACCCGCACGGGAACCGGCACAGCCTGCGGCTGGTGCGCCTTCTGCCAGTAGCGCCAGCCGAAAGCGCCGGCAGCGGCGAGCACCGCCACGCCGACGGCGGCGCCAACCAGGACCGGCAGCGGGACACCATCTTCGCGCCGTGCGACCGGCTTGGTGTACAAGTTCGTCGCCTCGTTCGCCGCCGTCTGGCGCGCGTCGAGGTCCTGCAGCATTTTATTAATTAAGCTCACCGTACCAGCACCAAGGTTAATCCGGCCACAGCTGCCGCCAATGCGCTGGCGCCAGCCACCCACGGCCACACCACACGGCGGCGCGAGGCGATCGTATCGCGTGCCGCGTGCGCCACATGCTTGGCCCCGACCTGCGGCTTGCCTTCGCCATAGCACAGCATCAGGGCCTTGTGCGCGAGGATGTTGGCCAGGCGCGGCACGCCGCGGCTGGCGTCGTACAGCTTGGCCACCGCGGCTTTCGAGAACAGGCGCGCACCGCCGAATCCGGCCACTCGCAGCCGATGCGAAATGTAGTAATCCAGGTCGTCTTTGGACAGCGGCCCGAGGTGGTAGTGGAAGGTGATCCGCTGCGCCAGCTGGCGGATCGAGTCGAGCGCCAGGTTGTGGTCGAGTTCAGGCTGGCCGAACAGGACGATCTGCAGCAGCTTGCGCTTTTCCGTTTCAAGGTTGGTCAACAGGCGCAGCGCTTCCAGGCTCTCCACGGGAATCGCCTGCGCCTCGTCCAGGCACAGCACCACGCGCTTGCCCTTCTGCGCCAGGTCCACCAGGCGCTGGGTGATCGACTTGAGCATCTGGTGCTGGTCGACGTCCTTCTCCAGCTGCAGCTCGAGTTCGTCGGCCAGCGCGAGCATCAGCGTGCGCGGTTCCAGGTAGGGGTTCGGGATGTAGGCGGTGACGAAGTCCTCGCCCAGCATGTCCATGAACTTGCGGCACAGGAGCGTCTTGCCGGTGCCGACTTCGCCGGTGATCTTGATGAAGCCTTCGCCGTTGCGCACTGCCACCAGCAGCGTATTCAGCGCCTCTTGCGAGCGCGGGCTGCTGAAGAAGTAACTGGTATCGGGCGTGATGCCGAACGGCGGCTCACGCAAGCCGAAATGTTCCGTGTACATCAGCGGCGCCCCTTTCCGTTCGGGTCCAGCTTCTCGATGCGGCCCGCTGCGTCGAGCAGGTCCTGGTTCCAGTTGGTGCCGCTTTCGACAATCGTCGGCTTGATGAGCACCACCAGCTCGCGCTTCTGGTTGACCCGCTTCTTGCTCTTGAAGAGGTTGCCGACGAGTGGAATGGAACCGGCGACCGGCACCTGCGACTGGTCGTCGGTGGCCAGCTGGCGCATCAGGCCGCCGATGGCGACCACCTGCCCGTTCTGGCCGCGCACCATGCTGTCGATTTCGGAGGTGGACGACGCGGCCATCGGCAAGGTCAGGCTGCCGGCGGTGCCCAGGCTCACGCCCTTGTTCACCGTGGTGACCTGGCTTACCGACGGGTGCACGTGCAGCAAGATGTTGTTGTTCGCATCGATCTGCGGCGTCACGTCCAGCACCACGCCCGAGAAGAACGGCGTGAAGGTCACGGTGGGGCTGGTGGTATTGCCGCTCGCGCTCGAGTTGGTGGTGGTGCTCACGCCCGTCACGTAGAACTCGTCGGTGCCGTCCTTGAGCACGGCCTTCTCGTTGTTCATCGCGGCCACGCGCGGGCTCGAGAGCACATGCACGGTACCTTGCGATTCGAGGAAGGACAGCAGCGCGCTGAAGTTACTGGTCTGGAAGGCCAGGCCGAAAATCGAGCCGGCATTTTCGGCGGCGTTCGACAGCGAGAAGCCGGAACTGGCGCTCAGGCCATTGGCAGTGATCGCCGCCGGCTGGCTGCCGTCGTACGGCAACGGGTTCATGGTGGTGCCCGGCCCGACGAACCCGGTCGACACCCGGTTGGTATGCGAGCTGCGGAACGAGGCGAACGAGGCCCAGTTGATCCCGCTCTGGAACTGGTCGTTCAGCTCCACCTCGAGGATCTTCGCCTCCAGGATCACCTGCCGGTCCACCGACAGCTGGGTCGCCTTCAGGTAGGTGTCGACATTGCGCAGTTCATCGGGCATCGCGCGCACCACCACCACGCCCGACTGCGGGCTGATCACGATGCTGCGTCCGTCTTCCTTGGAGCCGACGATTGCCTGCAGCGCTTCCTTGAGCTCCTTCCAGAAGTCGTTGTTCGTGGCGGTGCTGACCTGGGTGCTGTTGCCTTGTTGCTGGCCGTACTGGCTGTTCGGGTTGTTCGGGTTGTTCGGGTCGGCGTTGTTGTTCAGGTTGTTCTGGTTGTTGTAGTTGCCCTGGCCATTGGAGTTGTTGTTATTGTTGTTGACGTTGGCCACCGTGGTCGACACGACCCGCAGCGTGGACGTGCCCCGGCGCGTCCCCAGCAGGTAGTTCACCTGGAACATCCGCGTCTGCATCGAGGGCGGCCTGACGCTGATGCGGTTGCCTTCGATCTTGTAGTCGTACCCGTACATCTCGCGCACCGCGTCGAGCGCCTCGACGATGGTCACGTCCTTGAGGTTGGCACTGATGTTGCCCGACACGTCAGGGTGCACCAGCATGTTGAAGCGGGTACCCGCGACGATGGCGTGGAAGAAGCGCTGGGCCGGCACGTTATTGAAGGTGACGTTGAAGCGCTCCTCCATTGCCGGCCGGGCCTTCGGCAGTTCCTTGGCCAGCGTGGCGGGTGCAGGCAGCAAGGCGTCGGCGACTGCCGCGTCCACCGTGGCCGGCGCGACCGGAGCTGCCGCAGCCTTGGCCACGTCGGCCTTGATCGCATCGTACGTATCATGGCGGGGCGAAGTCTGGCACCCGGCCAGGGCCAGCGCGAGCGCGGCCATGACCACCCCTACTTTGGAAAAATGTATTGGCATGCGTGCTCTCGTTCTCGTCCTATCTTCGTCGAGCTACGGGCGTAACCGCCCCATCCGTTTCGTCGGCCGTCGTCAGCTTCAGCACCTGATGCTCCTTGCCGCGTACCAGCTCAACTTCGTTTTGCTTAATGCGCGTCACGCGCGCCCCTTTGTACTGGTCGCCAAGCCGCACAGTGTCACCGTCGATCACCGCCACGTGACGCCCGCCAGGCTGACGCGAGATGAGCACCGACTGCAACTGCGGCCCGGTCGCTACCGCGCCGGCATCGCCGGCAGTCGACAGGACTGGTGGCCGGGTCGGATCCTGCAGCGACTGGGCATGGGCAAAAGCCACCACCAGCGACAGGGCGGCGCCAGCGACCAGGTGGCGCGCGAAAATCAGAGCTTCAGCCATTTCGAATCCAGGCTCAGGGTGTACAGCGTCAGGGTCAGGCGCGCAGTCGGGTAGTCCTCGACCTCGAGGCGCGCGCCACCCCAGAACAGCTGGGTCGGCAGGCTCTCCAGCGCGTTCATGTAATCGATCATGTCGAGATATTGGCCTCGCACCGTGATCTCAACGCCATGGCGGTACAGCAAACTGCCGGGCTTGGGCGCGACCGCGGGCACGCCGCCGGCCTCCGGCACGGCGCCAGCGCCCGCCTCGGTTGCCTGCTTGATCGCAGCCAGCTTGGTGGCCACTTCGTTTGTGCTGCCGGCCTTCGGTTCGCCTTTTGCTTCTGCCGGGGCGGCCGGGGATTCGTTCAGCGAGCTGACCGGCAGAGTGCGCATGGAGAGCAGCTGCAAACGGCCGTTCGCGCGCAGGATGGTGTCCACCAACGGCCCCATCCGCTCCGGCGCCACCAGCCCTTTCTGCATGGCGCGCAGGCTGTCACCCAATCGAGCCGATTCGCTCTTCACCGTCTCCAGACGCGCGCGCGTGGCCGCGTCCGGATCGCGCTGGTAGGCTTCGATCTTCCGCGCGATCTCGTCATTCATGCCATCGAGGTTGTTCTGCTGCTGGCTGATCTGCGCGCGCAGGGCCAGCTCCTTGCGAAACACCGGGCCCAACACGGTAAAGTAAGCCAACGACACGATCACCGTGGCCGCCGCCGCGAACAGCAGGACGCGCTCGCGCAGCGACAGCGCATCGATCCGCGCGGCGAATTTCTGCCACTGTTGCTTCATGACTGAGCCCCTTCCGGCTTGGACTGCAGGCTGAATTCGACGTACTGCCCCGCAGTGGCGCTCGGTTTGCCGTCCTTGCCTTGCGCGCTGGACGATGGCTGACTGATCTGCAAGCTGCCAAACGATTTGCCCTGCATGATCTTCTCGCGCGTAAGGCGGCCAAGGAAGCCAGGCAGCAGCGCAGCGTCGACCGCGCGCCCGCGCACGCCAATGTCGCACCCGGCCCCGGTGATGGCCAGCCCGGTCAGCCACAGGCCATCCACACGCTGGCGCGCCAGGGCGCGGAAGTATTCGGAGTACCCCGTAGCATTACCAAGTTCGCCGCGATCGATCACGTCGGCAATGCGCTTGAGTGCAGCCAGTTGGCCTTCTGCCTCGGCCAGCTCAGTTTCGAGTGGGGCACTCTTCTGGCGCGGCGCAAATTCGACCGCTACCAGTGCGAGCTGGGCCTTCTCTTTCTCGACCTTGCGGGCCCCGGCATCTGCCTGATGCTGCAGCTGCGCCGCATGCCTGCTGCCATACCCGGCCAGCAGCGCCACGCCAAGCACCAGCAGGGCCAGCGCCTGCGCCATCGCAGCGGCCCCGAATGCCTTGCGCTTTTCCTGGAACGCCGGGTTGAACAGGTTGATCTGCTGGCTCATTTCGGCTGTTCCTCATTGCGCAGCGCGGCACCGAGCACCAGGAAGAATCGTTGCTGCTGAGCATTGTCGGCAAGCTCCGGAACGCGCTCCAGATCGAACAGGCTGGCCAGGTCGAGCGTCTCGACCGGGGTGTAGAGGTTGCTCGACAAATATTCGTCGAGGCCGGTGACTGGACTTGGGCCCAGCACCAGTTTGGATACGCTGATGAACGAAAACTGGCGCTCAAAATTGTCCAGCGACCGTTGCAGCTCAAGCGCGATGCGGTCGAAGTGCTGATGGCGCCGGTCGTGGTCCGCATCGACAAGGTTGGCAAGCGGAATATCGATCCGGCGCGACAGGTAGAGTTCACCGCCATAGGTCACGGTAAACAGGCCGCCGTCATCGTCCAGCGACAGCATCGCCAGGCCTCGCCCGTCGGGCTCAAGTAGTGCAGCAAGATTGCGCTGGGCCATCTCAGGGATGTCGATGGCCGTCAAACCGGCTTTCGCGTCCGCAAACAGTTTCTGCCGAGCGGCAATGACGGTATTGCGCGCGGCGACCACGAACAGGATGCGCTGCCGCGCTCCCGCTTGCGCGCCCAACGGAATGTCGAGCACGTCGATGGTCGCGTCGGCTGGCGGAAAATCGAGCAAGTCCTTGAGGCGCCAACGGACCGCGGTCTTGAGCTCATTGGCGGGCACGTTGGGTGCGTCAACGGTGAGCAGCTGGTACTCTCCCGCGGCAAGCAATGTCGAGCAGCGATAGCTGGGGGCACGCAATTCCTTGGCTGCTCTTTCAACATCGTCGGGACCGACCTCGCCGGGCAGGAAGACCGCCAGGGCTACCGCGCGTTTTCCTGCGGCGGATGGAGCGACGCTGGCGGCAATAATGCCGTCAGTCCGTAGCGCTATAGCAAGCCAGCTGTTGCTTTTAGTCTTGCGTTTGAATAAGCCCATGCGTAGTGAAGCGGGAACTAAACTTCGTTCTGTAGAGCCTTGATTATATTCAAGAGTGAGGGCTGGCTTTACGGAAATTTAGTATTCCGGATGAAAATAGTCACCTTTCGTTTCCGCTTGGAAAGCCTTGTCGCTAATAAACCTCACGAATGTAAATTAGCCGGCTCTTGTAGACACCAAACACCACTTTCCCGGTCGTGCTGGGCAGCCACGGCGCGAGTGCTGCATCCATCGTCACAGACGCACTTCCAGCATTGCCCGCGCCGGCGGCCTTGAGCCAGAACGTGGCCTGCCCACCCTCGGCCAGCTGCAGCCACGTTCCTGAGGGCAGACTCTGCAAGGCGAACGCACCGCAGGTACTGTCGTCTACCGTGCCGCCGCCTGGCAGCTTCTTCTTACAGCTACTAAAGTATGGGATGTTTTTGACCTGGCTTGTATTGTCGTTGGGATTGTTGTCCCACGACGTTCCGGTCCAGTACTGGCCATACACATGCAGGGGCAGCTTCAACAGTTCTGAACCGTTGGAGTTGGCGACCAACAGGCGACCTGCGACAACTTGCACGCCCCCCTCTTTCGACAAGCCGCCTGCCCCGCGATTTGAGGTGACAGTTTTCTCGACATAATAATCTGGCGCCGCGGCGGCCACGCGCTTGAACTTGGCGGTGGCGCGCACATAGGCGGAGGTCGGCGCGGTCCAGGCAGCACGCGCCTGGCCAGTGACATAAGGCACCGCCAGCTTGAACGACGGAGCGGAGGTAGACAACGATGTCGCGCTCGAGGGCAGCGTGTTGGCGGCGAGCGTGCCCGCCGTGATGCCAGTTGGGCCCGGGGCGCTGTATGGATCGAGCGTGATTGTGAACGCCGGTATGCTGGCCATCTGGGCCGTCTTGTCGGTGCCTGCAGCATTGAATGCACGCACGTCCACCTGGAACGGCTGGGCCGAATAGGCCGCGGTGCCGATGGCGCGGTCCTCACCGCCTGCAAGCTTGCCGGTCGGGCATTGCATACGCGGCAGGCAGGTCATCCGACCGGTTGCTACCGTCGTGAAATAGGCGGGATAGAAGTAGCCCACGGTCCTCGTCGTATAGGTCGCGCCCGGCACGAAATGGCCGAAATAGGTCCCCGTTCCCCAGCCCTGCCCGGGCTGCCCGGAGATGGTCGCGGCCAGGTCGACACTACCGAGATCAGTATAGGTGACCGTGCCAGTATAGACGCCGCCTGCCGGCCCGGTGAAGGTGGCGCTGATCTTGCTCGGATCGGGGCCGAGCGCCACGCTCACCGGGCCGTAAGGAGCCGCTTCGTGCCCGAAATTCGGCGGAAAATTGCCGTCGGCGTCCGCCACCTTGATGGCGACACTGAACGGCTCGCCCGCCATCGAGAACGGCTGCCCACCGCCCGGATTGTCGCCGTTTTCGTTGATGTTGGTGATCGATACATAGCTCACCTGCGGATAGGATACAAACCTGGCCGAGCCATTCCTCCCATTATTTTCCTGCACATCCAGTTGAATGATGCCCACGTCCGGATACTTGAATTGCCCGATATATGCCGACGGGGTCTTGCCGAACGCCGCACTGAAGTAGCCCGTCCATTGCGCATAGGTGTTGACCGTGCCGGAATAACACGAATTCAGCGTCAAGGTCGTTGAAGTGGTCAAGGTCGCGACCTTGCCGTTGGCGCTGGTCGGGTTCACGCAACCAAGCGCAAAGCGCAGTGACTTGTTGCTGCTATTGGACTGCGATACCGCATAGCCACCGGATTGCAGAGTCACCCACAATGGTTGTAATGTGGCCGCGAGCAGCGGACCGACAAACCGGGGACAAGTGGTCGAATCGCCAATCCGCGCACCGTCGGGACAGGCCTTGGTGGTGAACACATATTCGGCACCGATCAAGGTCGAATCGGTCGAATCATCGAACGCGGTGTTATTGGCCTGCGTATTGTCGAATCGACTGGGGCTGGTCGCGACCGAGGCTTCGTTGTGAAAGCTGGTTGTGCCTGAGGCATCCACCTGCGCGCTCACCGTGAGCGGCGGTAATGTTTGCCCGTTCGCGACTGTTCCGTTGTACTGGCAGGTGATCGTGTTTCCGGAGGCGCTGCAGGTCCAGTTCGTACCGGACGCGTACTGCAAGACCATGCCGACGGGCAGCTTGTCGACGACCGTGATCGGACCGCCATCCTCATAGGGGCCGTTGTTGGTGACGGTGAGCGTGTAGTTGACGATCGCCCCGGGCGATGGATCGCCAGTGCGCACCATCGTGAGCGCCAGGTCCGCCACCGGAATGTTCGGCACCGCGACGATCTCCGCGCTCAGCCAGACCAGGTCCTGGACCGATGAGTACACGGTCGTGGCCTTGGTATCGCCGGCCTGGATGATCGGCGCCCCAATCGTGTACGCGTCGAAGTCGATGCCCCACGAGGCCGGATCGTTGTTGATGCTGCTCTTGGAATTGAACTGGTTATTCGCCGGATTGATCGGTAAGCCGTTAACCAAGGTCGGATCGCTCAGCACGGTACCGTTGAACTTGAGGTTTTCGCCGGGCCCGCTCAAGGTGTCGTCGCCCTCCCAGGTAATGTGCCCGATGCGCGCAGTATTGTTGTTCAGCGGAGACGGCACCGTAAAATTGGTCAAGTCCAGGGTAAAGCTGGGCTGCTCTGGCGAGTGCGTGTACCGGAACCCTTCGTACAGGTTCAAGACGCGGAACGGTACGTCGGGGTGGGAATAGATCACCAGCAGGGCAAAGCCACCGAGCACGCCCTCCACCGAGCAATAGGCCGAGCTGGTACTGATGGTCAAACCGGAGAACGTATAAGTGCCATTGCCCTTGACCAAGCTCGTGACGTCGGCGACGCCACTGAAGTAGGCATTGCCGTTGCCGGGAAAAGTCGCGGAATAGGTGCGGTCGGCGTGGATGGGCTGTCCCTGGAAGCTGACATCCTGGTCCAAGTAACCGGAGCCCGCCCAGTAGAGGTAGGCTGCGACAACGGTGGCGCCTTGGGGCACGCCCGTCAGCGTCTTGCTCAGCGTGTCCGTACTGCGCCGCACCGCGCACGTGGAGCTGCCGGTACCGCCACTGGTACGCATAGTCGCCGTTGTGCCGGTGAAGTCGAGGTTACCGGCCAGGCTGGAGCGGAGCGTCACATTCTGGCCGGACGCGCACGGCGCCAGTGTGGCCAAGGCAAGTGCGAATGCGACGGCCATCCATGCACGCAAGCGCCGGAGCCAACTCATATCTGCACCTCCATTTCGCGCGCCACGTAATCGGCGTTGCTGGGGTTGTCGTTGGGGCAGTTGCCGTCGGCAGCGGGTTCGGAACAGGCCCACGCGTGGATCACCCAGCGCGCCAACGGGTCCTCGTCGTTGCCGAGTTGCTCGCAGGTGACGCTAACGGTGAAACCAGACAACGAAGTGCCGGGAGGCAGGCCGAACGACGTCTTCGCCTTCACGCAGCTGCTGGCAATCTGCTGCTGGTACAGTCCCCATTCAATGCCCGCCCGGGCCGCCTGGTACGCGCGTGCGCCCTGCTCGTCCAGCGCCGAAGCGGATTGCTGGGATGTAAACACAGTGATCATCGCAACGCCCAGCCCGGCCAGCACGACCAACAGGAAGATTGCGGTCACGATGCCGACCCCGGCGCTGCGCCGGGCACGACGGAAAATGTCAGAGTCTCGGTTCATGGCGTATTGTCCACGTGTACCTGATGCACAAGACGGATCGGCGGATCGGCCGTGTTGCGCGATCTGAGCGGCAGCGACACGACAACAAGGCCGTTGCGCTCTCCGGCAACCCGGCCGGTGTAGCGGAAAAGGTTGTCGCAACTATCCACGCGCTCGGCCAAGATGGCACTCCTGGTACCGCTGCCAGACGGCGGGTCGGGCTGGTTCCGGGCAATCCCGTAGCCCCAGTAGCGCTTGAGCACCCGGACGTCACCTTGTAACTCGCAGCGATAAGTGACCGGGCCAGTGACCACCTGGAACCGGTGGTTGGGCGACGGCATCGGCGGATTTTGCGCAACGAATGGATTGTTGGCGATCCGAATCCTGGTGCCCGCCGCGTCCGTCGTGACATCGGTAATCTGGGCAATATTGATTCCGGCGGAGTCGCTTTCGTTGAGCCGGTAGGCGTCGGCTGGATCGTAACCGGCACCCAAGTTGTAGACAACGACGTAGTTGCCCACGGCCAAGCGCCCGATCATGCTCGGCATGGGGTTCGCGACAGTGAACCAGACAGAAGTGCTGCTCGGATTGCCGAAGTTTAGCGCGAACTTGTTGTTTGCAGGATCATCAGCGCCATCGTCGGCCGCGAGATAGCGCCCGCCGGTGCTGGTCTGCAGGAATTCAATCTCATGACCATCCGCGGGCACCCGGATACTGTTTGGCAAGGCAAGGCGCAGGTCGCGCGCGATCCGGCGCAGCGCCAGGTCGGCCTCGTCAGCCAGTTCGGCCCGCCCCACGCTCTCGACATATCCTTGCATCGGCATGCGGATGAACACTGCCACCACGCCCGCGATGATCCCGATGATCACGATGACGACGATCGCCTCAACCAGGGTGAATCCGCGCGGCCGATCGAACTTTTTCATGGGCAACCTCATTGCACTTGCGGCGCATAGCGCGTGCGATACCCGTCCAGTCGTACCGATTGGCCGTTGTCATACGTGACCGTGATGCTGATGCGCAGCACGTTGGGGTCATCCTGCGTGTTCCCAGCGATTCCGCCGAGGTTCTCCGGCACGATTTGAAGGCTGGCCGAATAGCCGGCCAGTCCCATGTCGTCGCCATTCACGTCCACCAGCTTGCCGCTGGCGTCGTTGAAGGGTGTGGCCGAGCCGGCGTAATCGTTCACGTTGTTGAACGGCCGGCTCTCGCCCTCGGGGCCGAACTTCTCTGGAACCTTGCACTCAGCCACGGAAGTGGCCAGTTCGGCGCCCTCCGAATTGGGGTCGCAGTAGGTGAAATCGGCAAGCTCTACTTCCTCCAGCAGCGCCTCCGCGAGCAGCAAGGCCTGCTTGCGGCGCAGCGGATCCGCAGCATGTTTGGTCGTGAAGGTGAGCACGCCGAGGACGCCGGCCACCGCAATGCTGACGATGACGATGAACAACACCAGCTCAACCAGGGTAACGCCGCGCGCGCGGCGGGCCTTTCTAGTGTACATAACCAGTTTCGGCCTCAAGCGTGATCGGGACCGTCATGGCGCCCGCGGAGACGCTTGTTGTTACCGAGGCGGCGAGCAGGTTGCCGGCTGAGTCAGTGGGACGGCCAAGTGCGTCGAACGCGACGCTGACGACCTGGCTCACGCTCACGCCTTGGGGGACGCGCACGCAATACCACTTCGAGGAGGTGCAGGGGCCGCCGGTGCTGACGGCGAACGGGGCCGCCACCTCGGATCCGACGCATGTCGCTCCCGCGACAAAACACAAGCGAACGGACGTGCTGTCGAGGATTGCATAAACCGGGCGGTGCTGGGCGATGGCCACGGTTTGCGCATACCGCAAGGCCGAACGCGCCTGGTCGCTGAAACTGCTCGCGTCAAAATCGCGCCGGTCAAAAAAACGCGCGGCGCCAATGGCGCCGAGGATGCCGACCAGGACCAGGACGACGATCAGTTCGACCATCGTGAACCCTTGCCCCGATCGGCGTGGTTGGCAGTACTGCAACATGACTCCCGGAATACGAATATCGGGGCCGGTCACTGCCTTTATTGGATCAACTGATCAGCAGCCGCTGGTGACCGCACTAGCCGACGCCGTGGTGTTCGTGGCGGTGGCTTGCGTGTACTTGACGTAGCAGGTCGCAGCCTTGGTGTCAGTCATCGCCACGCCCGAGGGCAGGAAACCGACTTCATCGGTGGTCAAGGTCGGGAGATTGTTGGTGGAGACCGCGCTGTCAGTGCTGGTGAACTTGGTCATGCCATCGATGTTGGCCGCGGTGACGATCGAAGTCACGGTGGGGTAGCCATACGCGGTAGCGATGGCAACACCTTCCATCGACACAGAGCCGGTTGCACCGGTCTGCCCCCTGACAATCGCCTGCGCGTGCACCAGGCCGGCAGCCGAGGTGAGCGAGCCGCGCACGCCTTGCACAGCCGCTGTGCGGGCATCGTTGCTCATATCGGCAAACTTCGGCAGCGCGGTGGCGGCCAGGATACCGAGGATGACGATCACGACGATCAGTTCGATCAGCGTGAAACCGGCCTGTGCGGCATTGTTAAAGCTTTTCTTCATTGAATTCTCCAGACTTGATGAATATCTCGCGGAACGCTCCGCAGATTGATTTCTATGGGTCAGCTGTGGCATCGGACTCGCCAGTCAATTGGATCAGTGCGACGCCTTGCGAGACCTCTGTGGGCCCGAACCGCTCTCCCGCAGCCCGCCTTCCTAGCTCGTTGTATTCTACCTTGAACTTAAGAAACTTTGATGCCTCAGAGCTAAAACTTTTGGGACTGTTGAGTAAATAAATCAGGCATTTGTCGCGTCGATCAAACACCCAATTTCCGTGCGGCATTTGTTTCAGTTCCGGAGAGTAATATTCGCCCAAATAGTTCGCGGGTTTGCGCTCAAGCCAGTCCAGCGGATTTTCTTCAGTCAGTCGCAGCATGGCAGCGCGGTCGCCCTTTGGCGACACGGCTCCCGCACGCAATGCCAGCGCGGTGCGCAGCGTGGCAACAACTTGCTGGACGGCGACCCGCTCGGACTCTTGCTGGTAAAACGCAATCCGCATCAGCAACACGCCTGCCAGCACAGCCAGCACAGTCGCGGCGACCGCGAATTCGAACAGCGTGAACCCGTCTTGCGCTCTTCGGCCCGGCAGGACCCCGCAAGCCGGCACTGCGCTCAGGTTGTCACCGCCGCGCGTCATCTACTTGTGCAGGGCCGCCTTGCCCAGATCCCAGATCGGCAGGAAGATGCCGAGAGCAAGCACCAGCACCATCACGCCGAGGAAAATAATCAGGATCGGCTCGATCTGGCTCGACAGGGTCTTGAGTTCGTAATCGACCTCGCGTTCGTACATCTGCGCGATTTCATCCATCAGGTCGTCCAGCGAGCCCGACTCCTCGCCCACCGCGATCATCTGCAGCACGATCGGCGTGAACACCTGGGCATTGGTGGCAGTGCGCACGATGCTCTCGCCGCGCTCGACGCCGTCACGCATCAGCTCAATGCGTGCGGAGAGGAATGCGTTGTCGACCGTCTGCGACACCACGGTCAGCGCGTGCACGATCGGTACCCCACTTCGCATCGACAACGCAAAGCTGCGCGCGAAGCGCGCCATCGTGGCTTTGTGGATGATCTTGCCCGCAATCGGAATACGCAGCTTGTGACGGTCCCAGGCAAGGCGCCCCCGGGCGGTACCGATCCAGCTGCGAAAACCCACGGCCGCACCGACCGCGAGCGCAAGCAGCACCGGCCAGGACTCGACGGTAAAGCGCGAGGTCGCGATCAGGATGCGCGTCATCAGCGGCAGCTCGGCGTGCATCTGCTTGAACACGTTCTCGAACTGCGGAATGACGAACACGTTCACGACCACCATCGCCGCGACCATCGCCACCATCACAAAGGACGGGTAACGCATCGCCGTCTTGACCCGCTCGCGCATGTCGCGGTCGAATTCCATGTGGTCGAACAACCGCAGGAATACCTCTTCGAGCCGGCCTGTCATTTCGCCCACGCGGACCATGGACAGATAAAAGTTATCGAAGCACGCGGGGTGCTTCTTCATCGCCACCGACAGCTCGCGGCCCGAATCGAGCGATTCGCGCAGGTCCTTGATGACGGTGGCGAACGACTTGTTGATGGCCGATTCCTGCAGTCCCGCCAGGCCGCGCATGATCGGCACGCCCGACTTGAGCAGGGTGTAGATCTGGCGCGAGAACAGCTGCACGTCCAGCGAGGTCACCTTCTTTTCGGTGAGGCGCGCCCAGATACCCTTGCCTTCCCCTCCGGCCTTCTTGCGGCTGGGCGTGATCTCGATCGGCGTCACGCCCGAGCCGAACAGCTGGTCGGCGCAGGCGTTCGCGTCCGCCGCTTCCAGCACGCCCTGCATCAATTTGCCGCTGGCGTCGCGGCCCTTGTAGGCGAACGACGGCACCGATTATTCCTCGACGAACTGGTTCGACACGCGCATCGCCTCGACGATCGTGGTGCGACCCTGCACTGCCAGCTGCACCGCGTGGCGCCGCAAGGTGTTCCCGGCCATTTCCATCTGCGCCACCTTGAGGAAGTGCCCCGGATCCGGGTGGTTGGCAGCGGCCGTCACGCGGCGCGTCATCTCGAGCAGCTCGTACACGCCGGTACGGCCACGGTAGCCGGTGCCATTGCAGTGCGAGCAGCCCTTGCCATGGAAGAAGCGCGTGCTTTCGACGTGCTCGCCCAGCTCGGCGCGCAGCCAGCCCTGCTCGGTGGCGGTGGGCTGGTATTCGGTGGTGCAGCTTTCGCAGATCACCCTCACCAGGCGCTGCGCCAGCACCGCCTGCAGCGAGCCGCCGACCATGTAGCGCGGCACGCCCATGTCCATCAGGCGCAGCGGGGTGCTGGCGGCGTCGTTGGTGTGCAGGGTCGACAGCACCAGGTGGCCGGTCATTGCGGCGCGCAGGCCGATCTGGGCGGTCTCCTGGTCGCGCATCTCGCCCACCAGCACGATGTCCGGGTCCTGGCGCAGTGCCGAGCGCAGCACGCGCGCGAAGGTCAGCTCGATCTTGTCGTTGACCTGCACCTGGTTGATGCCGGCGAGGCGATACTCGACCGGGTCCTCGACGGTGATGAGTTTTTTCTCCACCGAGTTCAGCTCGGCCAGCGCGCTGTACAGGGTGGTGGTCTTGCCGCTGCCGGTGGGGCCGGTCACCAGCACCAGGCCGTTGGGGCGCTGCACGATCGCGCGAAAGCGCTCGACCAGTTCCGGCGGCATCCCGATGGCGTCCAGCCGCAGCCGGGTGCCGGCCTGGTTCAACAGGCGCATCACGACCGATTCGCCGTACTGGGTCGGCATGGTCGAGATACGCACGTCCAGCCGCTGGTTCTTGACCTTGACGGCAAAGCGGCCGTCCTGCGGCAGGCGCTTTTCCGAGATGTCCAGGTCGGCCATCAGCTTCAGGCGCAGCGCCAGCGGCGTTGCGACCTTGATGTCGGCCTCGGTCTGCAGGTGCAGCACGCCGTCGATGCGAAAGCGGATCTGCAGGCGCGATTCCTGCGGCTCGATGTGGATGTCCGAGGCGCGCACCTGGGCGGCGTCGTCGAACACCGACTGCAGCAGCTTGACGATCGGCGCCTCTTCCAGGCCCGGGTTGGCGGCCAGCGCGCCAAAATCGACGAACGCGTCGCCCAGGTCCTGTTCCACCTCGCGCGCGAAGTCGGTGATCTCTTCGGTGCGGCGGTAGATCCGGTCGATCGCCTGCAGCACTTCGGTCTCGTTGACCACCGCCAGCTCGACGCCGCGCTTGAGCAGGCGCGCGATCTCGTCGTACGCGAACAAATCGGTCGGGTCGGCCACGCCCACCAGCACCGTCTCGCGGCGGTCTTCGAGCACCAGCGCGCGGAAGCGCCGCGCGGCGGTTTCGGGCAGCAGCCGCACTACGTCGGCGTTGATGTTGTAGAACTTGAGGTTGATGTACGGGATGTTGAGCTGGCGCGCCAGCGCGCCGCAGATCTGCTCTTCGGTCACATAGCCGTTCTCGACGAACACCCGGCCCAGCTTGCGGCCCGTGCGCTTCTGGTCGGCCAGCGCGGCAGAAAGTTGCTCCTCGCTCAGCAGTTTTTGCTGGACCAGTATCTCGCCGAGCCGGACTTTTTCGGGCCTTGCCATGTGTTCCTTTCCGTACCTGTTACGATCGCGCGGCCATTGTATGCCAGAACGCAGCCCATTTTCACCCGGCAATACCTGTTGTGCAGAAAATCCGCCTTGCCCGCGCCAGATGTCACACTCTGTTGTGCCGTATCCACGCCCGCCGCGCGGGAACGGCCCCGCGCTAGGCGGTAAAGCGGCAGTTTGTTACCATCGGGCAACCCGCCTTGCTGTGCGCATCCCCGAGGTTTTCCTTGTTGTTCCGTCGCCAACGTCTTCCTTCGATCCGGTCGAAGCTGTTCACGCTCATCCTTGCGTGCGCCCTGCCCATCCTGATTGGCTATGTCGCGTTTGCGCGCGACGCCGGGCGGCGCGAGCGCGAGCACGTGGCGCAGGATGCGCAGACGGTGGCGCAGGCGCTGGTGGCGGCAGTGGACCGCGAGCTCGCCAGCAGCGAGACGGCGGCACGCGTGCTGGCCAATTCCTGGCTGCTCGCGCACGGCCGGCTGGCCGAATTCCACGCCAACGCGCGCAACCTGCTGCGCCCGGAATTCCCGGCGCACGCGATTGCGCTGGCGGACGCCGAAGGACGCGAAATCCTCAACACGCGCTTTGCCTACGGCAGCGAAATTCCGCCGGGCGGCGCGCGGGCCGAAGTCAAGCGCGTATTCGCCACCGGCGAATCGGTCGCAACCGGGTTGCGTACGCCCGGCCCGGACCCGACCCAGGTGCTGTCGATCATCGTACCGGTCTGGCGCGAAGGCAAGGTGGTGTACGCGCTGTCGGTGCAGATGCGGCCCAAGCCGGTGGCCGACCTGCTGGCCAGCCAGCACCTGCCGGACCAGTGGATGGCCCAGGTGTTCGACAACCAGCAGCGGCTGGTGGCGAGCAACGCCGACCTGACCGCGACCCAGGGCACGCCGTTGCCGGCCGCGGTGGCGCAGGCACTGGCGCGCCGCGACATCGGCATCGCAGCGCTCGGCAAGGACGCGGACGCCGAATTCGCTGCGTTCGCCCGCTCGCGCGAGCACCGCTGGACGGTGGCAGTGACCGTGCCGCGCGACGCCGCGCCGCAGATGCTGGGGCACCCGCACGGCGCGATCCTGACCGGCGTGGCGGCGCTGCTGGCGGTGAGCCTGGGGCTGGCATGGCTGATCGGCGGCTCGATCGCGCGCTCGGTGCGTGCACTGATCGGGCCGGCGCAGGCGCTCGGGCGCGGCGAGGCGGTGGTGATCCCCAAGATGGCGATCGCCGAGGCCGACGCGGTGGCCGACGCGCTGCGCCAGGTGGACCGCAAGCTGGCGCGCTACCGGCGCGGGCTGGCCACGCTGGTCAATGAGCGCACCGCCGAACTGGAACGCTCCACCGCCCTGCTCGAAACCGTGTACGCGTCGGCGCCCGTGGGCCTGTGCTTCATGGACCGCGAGCTGCGCTTCGTGATGATCAACGACTACCTTGCCGCGATCAACGCGGTCCCGGCCTCCGAGCACATCGGCCGCACGCTGCCCGAGGTGCTGGGACCGGTCGGCGAACAGTTCGAGCTGGACTACCGGCGCGTGCTGGAATCGGGCCGGCCGATGGTGGACCTGGAGAGCGTGGGCGGGGTGCCGGCGGCGCCCGGCGTGATGCGGCACTGGCTGGCCAGCTACTACCCGGTGTTCGGCCCGGACCGCGAAATCGTCGGCATCAACGCCGTGGTGCTGGACATCACCGAACGCAAGCTGCAGGAGCAGCGCAATCGCGACAACGAAGAGCTGTTCCGCGCGCTGTACGAAGGCTCGGGCGACGCCCACACGCTGCTCGCTTACGGCGCGGGCTTCGTCAGCGCCAACCGCGCCGCCGCCGCCCTGTTCGGCTTCGACGAGATCGACGAACTGCTGTCGCTGTCGCCGGCGAGCGTGTCGCCGCCATGCCAGCCGGACGGCCGCGGTTCGGAAGAGCTGATGCGCCAGTACATGCGGCAGGTGATGGACACCGGCGGCGCGCATTTCGAGTGGCAGTACCGGCGGCGCGACGGCAGCACCTTCCACGCCGACGTGGTGCTCACCAGCGTGGACATCGGCGGCAAGGGCATGATGCAGGGGACGATGCGCGACATCAGCTCGCGCGTGGCGGCCGAGACGGCGCTGCGCGCCACCAGCGAACGGCTGGCGCGCAACGAGCGCTTCATCCGCACCGTCACCGACCACCTGCCCGGCATGGTCGGCTACTGGGACGCCGACCTGCGCTGCCGGTTCGCCAACCGGCCCTACCTGCAATGGCTGGGACGCAGCGAAGAACAGGTGTTCGGCGAGCGCGTGCAGGCCCTGATCGCGGTCGACCAGCTGGAGCAGGTGAACGAGCATATCCATGCGGTGCTGGCGGGCCGGGCGCAAAGCTTCGAGCGCCAGTTGCAGATGCGCTCGGGCGAACTGGTGCACGCGTGGGGCAACTACATTCCCGACTTCGACGAGCACGGCACGGTGCGCGGCTTCTACGTGCTGTACACCGACGTGACCGAACTGAAGCGCACCCAGGGCCGGCTGGTGCAGGCGCTGCACGAGGCCGAGCATGCCAGCAGCGCCAAGGGCCAGTTCCTGGCCAACATGAGCCATGAGATCCGCACCCCGATGAACGCGATCATGGGCCTGGCGCGGCTGCTGGAGGAAGCGCCGCTGGGCCGGCGCGAGCGCGGCTACGTCGAGCGCATGCAGCTGGCGGCCAAGTCGCTGCTGGGCATGCTGTCGGACGTGCTCGATTTTTCCAAGGTCGAAGCGGGCCAGCTGGTGCTCGAACACCAGCCGTTCCTGCTGGACGACGTGCTGGCCACGGTGGCGGCAGTGGCCGCGTCCAACGCCTGGGCCAAGGGGGTCGAGCCGGTGTTCGACGTGGACAGCGCCGTGCCGCGCTCGCTGGTGGGCGACCAGGTGCGGCTGGGCCAGGTGTTGCTGAACCTGGCCGCCAATGCGATCAAGTTCACCGACAAGGGCGAAGTGGTGCTCACGGTGCGCGCCGCCGGCTTTGACGCGGGCACGGCGCGGCTCGCGTTTTCGGTGCGCGACACCGGCATCGGCATCGCGCCCGACCAGCAGGAGCGCATGTTCGAGGCGTTCTCGCAGGCCGACAGCTCGATCAGCCGCAAGTACGGCGGCGCCGGCCTGGGCCTGGCGATCTGCCGCCGCCTGGTGGAACTGATGGGCGGCCAGCTGCGCGTGGACAGCGCGCCGGGCCTTGGTGCCACCTTCAGTTTCGAGCTCGCCTTCCCGCTCGCGCCGCACGCGCCGGCGCTGCCCTGCCCCGACCCCGCCCTGGCGGTGCTGGTGGCGGACGACAACCCGAGCGCGCTGGCGGCGCTGGCCGGTGCCTGCGAGGCGTTCGGCTGGCAGGTGGACCGCGCGGACGGCGGCGCCGCGGCGCTGGCCCTGCTGCGCGCCGGGCGCCGCTACGACCTGGCCTTCCTCGACAGCGCCATGCCCGACCTGGACGGCGCCAGCGTGCTGGCCTACGCCCGCTCGGACCAGTCGATCCGGCTGCCGCGCTGCGCGCTGGCGGCGGCCGACCCCGAGCGAGAGCGCCTGGCCGCGCTGGCGGACGACCTGCACGTGGACGCGCTGCTGGCCAAGCCGTTCACCCGGCGCGCGCTGCTCGAGACCGTGGCGGAGCTGTGCAGCGGCGCCGCGCCCGCCCCGGCGCGCCCGATCCCGCTCGCGGGACGCCTGGCCGGCCTGCGCGTGCTGCTGGTCGAGGACAACGTGATCAACCAGGAAGTGGCGAACTACGCGCTGGTGCACGCGGGCGCCTCGGTGGACATCGCGGAAAACGGCCAGATGGCGCTGTCGATGCTGTCCGAGCGCAGCGTGCAGTACGATGCGGTGCTGATGGACCTGCAGATGCCGGTCATGAACGGCTACGAGGCGACCGCCGCGATCCGCGCGATGGGACTGGGCCGGCTGCCGATCATCGCCATGACCGCCAACGCGATGGAAGAAGACCGCCGCCGCGCGCTGGCGGCGGGCATGGACGCGCACCTGGCCAAGCCGATCGAGGTGGACGTGCTGGTCGATACGCTGCTGGCGGTGGCCGGGCGCGCGGCCGGCGGCGCGGCGGAGGCGGCGGCGCCGGGGGCCTGGCCTGCCCCGCCGAGCATCCCCGGCATCGACCTGAAGGCCACGCTGCCGCGCTTCGGCGGCGCGTTTGCGAACTTCGCGGCCGTGTTCCGCCGCTTCGAGAGCTCGCAGGGGCGCACCCTGGACGAGGTGCGCGAACTGCTGCGCAGCGGCGACCGCAAGGGCGCGCAGCAGCTGGTGCACCGCCTGCGCGGCGTGGCGGCCAACCTCGGCGCCAACGAGGTGGCGGCGCTGGCGCTCGACTTCGAACAGGCGCTGCGCAGCGCCGACGAGGCCGCACTCGCACTGCGCCTGGCGCGCCTGGACGCCGCGCTGTCGATCGTGCTGGACGCCTCGCGCGAGATCGACGCCGCGGGCGATGGCGCCGAGCCGGGTGTCGCGGCGGGCACGTGCGCCCAGCGCGAGGATTTGATCGGACTGCTCGATCTGCTACACAATAACAACCTGAAGGCGATGGCGCAGTTCGATGCGCTGCGTCCGGCGCTGGCGGGCCTGCTCGATGCCAAGTCCGGCGACGCGCTCGCCGACGCCATCGGCACCCTGCGTTTCGACGTCGCGGCGGCGCTGCTCCAGGATATATTGAACGGGAAGATACAAGCATGAGCTGGACCGACTTGGCGGTGAACGGGCGCATCCTGGTGGTGGACGACGCGATGGAAAACGTCCAGATCCTGTACGGCGCGCTGCAGGACGAGCACGAGGTGCTGTTCGCGCTGTCGGGCGAAAAGGCGCTCGAGATCGCGCGCGCCCAGCTTCCCGACCTGATCCTGCTCGATGCGATGATGCCCGGGAAGGATGGCTACGCCGTGTGCGCCGAGCTGCGCCAGGCGGCCGAGACGCGCGACATCCCGGTCATCTTCATCACCGCGCTCAAGAGCCCGGAGGACGAAACGCGGGCGCTGGCGGCCGGCGCGGCCGATTTCATCACCAAGCCGGTCAACGCGGCCGTGGTGCGCGCCCGCGTGCGCACCCAGCTCACCGTCAAGCGCCAGGCCGACGCGCTGCGCGCGCTGTCGCTGACCGACGGCCTGACAGGGGTGGCCAACCGCCGCGCATTCGACGAGCGGCTGGATACCGAATGGCGGCGCTGCGCCCGCGCGCGCCAGCCGATGTCGCTGATCCTGGTGGATATCGACCATTTCAAGCTGTACAACGACCACTACGGCCACCAGGCCGGCGACGCCAGCCTGAAACTGGCCGCGAAGGCGATGCGTCTTGCGGCCGGCCGCCCGCAGGACCTGGTGGCGCGCTACGGCGGGGAAGAATTCGCGGTGCTGCTGCCCCAGGTGAGCGCGCAGGGCGCGGAGCGGGTGGCGCTCAAGCTGCTGGCCGAACTGGAAGCGATGGCGATCCCGCACGAAGCCGCACCCATGCCGGGCCGCCTGACGGTCAGCATGGGCATCGCCAGCGTGGTGCCAGGCCAGCACAGCTCGGCGATGGAACTGGTGCAGGCGGCCGACGCCGGGCTGTACGACGCCAAGGCGGCCGGCCGCAACTGCTACCGGACGGGCGCCGATTAAGCCGGGCGTCGCCCGAACATGCCCATGCCCTCGATGATGCAGACCTCCTCGCCGCGCTGGTTGGTGGCGACCCACTTCGACCAGACCACCCCGCGGTCCGGCCGGGAGTTCGACGGCTTGACCTTGACGGTCAGGTAGCGCACGGCCAGCGTGTCGCCCGCGCGCACCGGCTGGAGCCAGCGCACGCCGTCCAGTCCCGGCGAGCCCATGCTCGACGCGCTGCACATCAGCCCATCGACCACCATGCGCATCATCATGCTGCAGGTGTGCCAGCCGCTGGCGATCACGCCGCCGTAGATGGAGTGCGCGGCGGCCTCGCGGTCGATGTGGAAGGGCTGCGGGTCGAACTGGCGCGCGAACGCGATGATCTCCTCCTCGGACACGGTGCGCTTGCCCAGGTCGATCTCCTGGCCGGGATAAAAGTCCTCGAAATACCAGTGTTTGCTCATGCCGCGGCCCCTTGCGCAAAGCCCGGCTGCGCGATGAAGCGCGCCAGGTGGTGGTCGGCGTCGCCGAGCGTGAGCTCGATCATCGACAGCCGCTTGAAGTAGTGCGAGGCCGGCAGTTCGTCGGTCACGCCCATGCCGCCATGCAGCTGCACCGCCTGCTGGCCGACGAAGCGCGCAGCCTGCCCGATACGGTATTTGGCGGCGGAGACGGCGCGGCGACGCTCGATCGCGTCCGGCGCGTCCAGCTTGACCGCGGCCAGCAGCGCCATCGAGCGGGCCTGCTCCAGGTGTATGAACATGTCGGCCATGCGGTGCTGCAGCGCCTGGAATTTGCCGATCGGGACGCCGAACTGCTGGCGCGTCTTGAGGTAGTCAAGCGTGGCGTCGAACAGCGCTTCCATCGCGCCAAGCGCCTCGGCGCACAGCAGGCCGGCGCCGTAATCGAGCGCCGCGTCAAGGATGTCCCATCCCTGGCCAACGGCGCCGAGCAGCGCGTGCGCGCCCAGCGTCACCCCGCTCAAGCGCACGTCGGCGGCGCGCAGGCCGTCCAGCGTACGGTAACCCGTGACCTGCACGCCCGGCGCATCGGCCGGCACCACGAACAATGAAATGCCGTCGTGGTCGCGCTCTCCCCCACCGGTGCGGGCGGAGACAACCAGCACGCCGGCGTGCGCGCCGTGGATCACGACCTTCTTCTCGCCGTCGATCACGTAGCCGTCGCCCTCGCGCCTTGCGGTGGTCGCGATGTCGGCCATGTCGTGGCGCGACTGGCGCTCGCCCAGCGCGCAGGCCAGCTTCAGCTCGCCGGCGGCAACCCGCTCGAGCAGCGCCTCGTGGCCCCCGCCGAGCTTGAGGAACTGCGCGCCGAGCACGGTCGCAAAATACGGCTCCACCACCAGGCCGCGGCCGAGTTCGCGCATCACCACGAACATGTCCACCGCGCTGCCGTCAAAGCCGCCCTGCGCGACCGGCACCGGCAGTGCCGTCATGCCCAGCTCGGCCAGCGTGCTCCATGCGGCGTCGGACGTGCCGTGCTCCGATTGCACGATGGCGCCGCGCGCCTCGAAGCCGTAGTCGCGGCCGATCCAACGCTTGAGCGCGTCGGCAAACTGGAGCTGTTCTTCCTTGAAGTCGAAGTCCATGTTATTCCCTCACAGCCCCAGGATCATCTGGGAGATGATGTTGCGTTGAATCTCGTTCGAACCACCGTAGATCGAAGTCTTGCGGTAGTTGAAGTAATAGGACGCGAGCGGCGCAGCCTCGTCGTCGCCGGCCAAACTCTGCG
Organism: Massilia agilis; assembly: GCF_024756255.1. Taxonomy (GTDB): domain Bacteria; phylum Pseudomonadota; class Gammaproteobacteria; order Burkholderiales; family Burkholderiaceae_D; genus Telluria; species Telluria agilis. Next base: position 269,068 of record NZ_JANUHB010000002.1, read on the forward strand.
CCGCCTCGCCTTCGAGGTAGTCCGGATCGAACGGCAGCGCCATCGGGCCGGCCGCCTCGACCATCAGCTCGGTCAGCATCTGCTGGATGTCGGTGCCGCGCACCTTGAGCACCGATGCTTCGGGGCCGGGCGCGCGGTCGGCCTTGGCGAGCACGCGCAGCACGGTCATCTCGAGCGCCATCAGCTCGATCTCGAGCGCGGCCAGCTTGGCGGCGAACAGCGGGTCCTCGATCAGCGGCCTGCCGTTCTTCTGTTCGCGCGCGGCCAGGCGCTTGAGGAAGGCCAGCTCGCGCTTGGAGCGGCCAACGGCGGCGATGCCGGTACGCTCGTGGCCGAGCAGGTATTTGGCGTAGGTCCAGCCCTTGTTCTCCTGGCCGACCAGGTTAGCCACCGGGACGCGGACGTTGTCGAAGAAGACTTCGTTCACCTCGTGGTCTTCGTCGAGCATGATGATCGGGCGCACCGTGACACCGGGCGAGCGCATGTCGATCAGCAGGAACGAGATCCCCTCCTGCTTGCGCACATTGGGGTCGGTACGCACCAGGCAGAAAATCATGTCGGCGTGCTGGGCCAGCGTGGTCCAGGTCTTCTGGCCGTTGACGATGTAGTGGTCGCCGTCGCGCACCGCGCTGGTCTTGAGCGAGGCAAGATCGGAACCGGAGCCGGGCTCGGAATAACCCTGGCACCACCAGTCCTCGCACGACAGGATGCGCGGCAGGTAGTAGTCCTTCTGCGCCTGCGAGCCGAACGCCATGATCACCGGCGCGACCATGTTCACGCCGAACGGCATCACCGGCGGGGTGCCGGCGGCGGCGCACTCCTCTTCAAAGATGTGGCGCTGCACCGGGGTCCAGCCCGGTCCGCCGTATTCGCGCGGCCAGCCCGGCGCGACCCATCCTTGTTTGTAAAGGATCTTGTGCCAGCGGACGATGTCGTCCCTGGACAGACGCAAATGGCTGCGCACTTTGTGCTGCAGGTCGGCGGGAAGATGTTCAGCGAGGAAGGCGCGGACCTGGTCGCGAAACGCGAGGTCCTCTTCCGTGTAGTCCAGGTCCATGATGTCTCCTTGTTATCGCCGCCCCTAAAAAAGCACGGTCGTTCACAAGGGATTGTACCTGAAAATGATGCGCGGATATCAATCCGGCAGGCAGAATGGATGGGCGCGGCGTGCGCCCATCCGTCTGTCGTCAGCCGTTCAACGCTTGCGGCGGCGAGCCAGACCGCCAGCGCCGAGCAGGCCGGCGAACACCAGCGCAATGCTCGACGGTTCCGGCACCTCGGCGACCTGGCCGCCGTCGTCACCCTGCGGGTTGCCGCCAAACGGAGGCGGCACGTCGGCGACCGGGGGAACCTGGGCCGGGACCGGCAGGGTCACGGTGATCCCGCCACCAGCCGAGTGGTCCACCGTTGCGCCAGGCGAGCCGCCAGTGGTGCCGCCGTTGCCAGCGACACCGCCCTGGCCGCCGCCACCTCCGCCTGCGCCCGAGCTTGCCCCGCCGGAGCCGCCTGCGCCCGAGCCACCACCGCCCGTACCGCCGCCAGTCGATCCACCACCACCACCACCACCACCCGAGCCGACGGCCGCGCCACCGCCGGCCTTGGCATTACTGATGATCACCCCGTCGCTGGAGCCCACGACGGACACGCCCGGCCCGAGCATGGCGGCCAGGATGCCGTGTCCCGCACCGACCAGGTACATGCCGTCAATACCCTGCTGGTAGTAGAGCTTGGTCTGGCCGTCCGCATTTTGCCCGATGCTGGCGCTCGCCTTGCCGTACAGGACGTCCGCCAGGGTTGCCGTGCCCTGGCTGGCGCTCGCCTTTGAGGCGGCATCGTACGAGATGCCGCCGATCAGGCTGACATTGCCGGACAGGACGCCCGAGCTGAGGATGTTGGCGCCATTGGCTCCGGTCCAGCTCGACAGGAAGCCGCCCTGCGCAGTCGAGCCCGCACTTCCTGCCGATGGGATGACGTCCGCGTGTGCGGCACACGCGCTTGCCGCCAACGCCGCCACGATGAACTGACGAATTAACATGATTGCTCCTTTAACTGTGCAAGTTTGTGTTTTTTACAACGGCAGATTGATCGTAGCACAGCTAAAAAAAAGGCAATTTTCAATTGGATGAGCTCGCCAGCACGGGGCTCGGTATTTCCTATCGGAAAAGAGGAAGAACGTTCCAGTGGGAAAGGATGATGGCGGATGAACAATCCATCGTATTTACAACACAAGTCGGAAAGGTCGCTCGCGGTGCGTCCTGCGCGAACGTACAGGCAAAAAAAGAAGGCTCCGAAGAGCCTTCCTGTTGCACCGTGCCGGCAGGCGGGCCTGCGGCTTAGTTTCCGCTCACCCGCGTAGACGGCAGGTAGGGCATCGCGCGCGAGGCCATGCGGGTGTCCGTCTTGAGCATGACCGACTCGTCGGCCAGGATATGGGCGGCCTCCTGCAGCAGCACGTCCTTGGCGTTCTTGGCGGCCTTTTCGGCGGCCAGCTCGGCTTGCAGGTTGCGCTCGTCGGCCTGCAGGCCGTCGTCCTGGCCGCGGCTGGCGATCATGGTCTTGGTCGGCTTGGACGGCAGCGGCGTCTTGCCGCTGTTGCGCGCTTCCTTGGTGGCCGGTCCGGCGGATTCGTCCTCCACCTTGCCGGCCAGGCGGGCATCGCGCTGGCGCGCCTTGGCTTCCTGCGCGTCGCGTTCCTTGCGGCGCACCGCCTCGTTCAGCGAGATCAGGTTGTCCTTGCGCAGCTTGACGGCTTCGGCGATGTCTTCCTGCAGGTACACGAAGTCCTTGTCCTTGGCCACGCGCGCCTCATGGCGTTTTTGCAGCGGGGCCACGAGGTCCTTCAGGTCGCCTGCTGGCGCAAAGTTGGCCGGCTTGATCTGCACCCACGGCAGCGCGTTGTCGTAGGACGATTCGCCAAAATTGTCCACGTCCGCCGTCACCGGCAACTTGATGTCGGGCGTCACGCCGCGCAGCTGGGTGGTGCCGCCGTTGATGCGGAAGAACTGCGCAATCGTCATCTTCAGCTCGCCGTAGTGCACCTTGTCGGTGGGCGCGAAGCGGTCGAGGTTGATCAGCGTTTGCACCGTGCCCTTGCCGAAGCTCGGCTCGCCAATGACGATGCCGCGGCCGTAGTCCTGGATCGCGGCGGCAAAGATCTCCGACGCCGAGGCCGAGCCACGGTTGATCAGCACGCCCATCGGGCCGTCCCAGGCCAGGCCCGCGTTGGTGTCGCTCTCGACGTCAACCCGACCTTCTGCGGTGCGCTGCTGCACCACGGGGCCCTTGTCGATGAACAGGCCGGTGAGCTCCACCGCTTCGATCAGCGAACCGCCGCCGTTGTTGCGCAGGTCCACCAGCACGTTGTCCACTTTTTCCTTCTTGAACTCGGTCAGGATGCGCTGGACGTCGCGGGTGGCGCTCTTGAAGTCCTTGTCGCCGCGGCGGCGCGCCTCGAAGTCGAGGTAGAAGGTCGGCAGCGAGATCACGCCGATGCGGCGCTCCACGCCCCCTTCCTTGACCTTGATGACCGACTTCTTGGCCGACTGCTCTTCCATGTTGATCTTCTTGCGCACCAGGGAGACGGTCACGTGCTTGCCGTCCGGGCCGGCGTCGGCTGGGATCACGTCCAGCCGCACCAGCGAATCCTTTTCGCCGCGCACCAGTTGCACCACGTCGTCGATGCGCCAGCCGAGCACGTCGGTAAAGCTGCCCTTCTCGCCCTGTGCCACGCCCACGATGCGGTCGCCCACCTTGAGCTTGCCCGAGATGGCAGCCGGGCCGCCCGGCACGATCTCGCGGATCACGGTGTAGTCGTCACGCGATTGCAGCACCGCGCCAATACCTTCCAGCGACAGGCGCATGGCGATGTCGAAGTTCTCGGCCGAGCGCGGGCCCAGGTAGTTGGTGTGCGGCTCGATGGCGGTGGCGTACGCGTTCATGAACATCTGGAACACGTCTTCGCTATTGAGCTTCTTGAGGCGGTTCTGGTAGTTCTCGTAGCGCTTATCCAGCGTTTCGCGGATCGCCTTGTCGTCCTTACCAGCCAGCTTCAGGCGCAGCCAGTCGTTCTTGACGCGCTTGCGCCACAGGTCGCGCACTTCGTCCTCGCTCTTGGCCCAGGGGGCCTTTTCGCGATCCAGCTGCATCGACTCGTCAACCGTGAAGTCGAACTTGCCCTTGATGAGCTCGCGCGCGTAGGCCATGCGCTCGTTGAAGCGCTGCTGGTACACGTTGTAGATCTGGAACGGCAGCGTCAGGTTTTCGTTGTTGATCGCGTCGTCGAGCTTGGTGCGCATCGGCGCGAACTGGTTCAGGTCGGCCTGGGTGAAATACAGCCTGTCGCTGTCGAGCCACTTGAGGTAGTTGTCGAAGATTTTCTCCGACATGGCGTCGTCCAGCGGCAGCGCCTTGTAGTGGTAGCGCGCCATCACGCGCGAAGCCCAGAGCGCGGCCTGCGCCTGCTCGGCCGACGGCTTGAGCGGGGTGACGGCGACCTTCTCGGGCTGCGCCGTGACCACGTGGGCCGACATGGCGACTGCCAGTATTGCCGTCAACACATGCTTCTTCATTCTTGATCTCTCCGAGCGTAATTCGGTGGAAGTCGCCGGCCGAAACCGGCGCTTGCGGCCAATTCTACAGGATAGCCGCGTGGCGCAGAGCCGGGTTGTGCGATTTCGTGCCTTGAGCTTAAGGCTCGCCTAAGCCAGCGCTTCAGGTTTTTACAATTTGAAACAGCGGCGCGCGGTAGTAGAAGAGCAACAGCCCGAGCAGCGGCAGCACCACCAGGTAGGGCCAGGAGCGCGCCGCCAGCTTCCAGTCGGTCGGCGACGGCCAGAACGACAGGAACTGCGGCGCCAGCAGCCAGGCCAGGCCCAGGTCCAGCGGCTGGAAATGCCAGCCCGGCTCGGTGCGCCAGGCCGCGACCGCCAGCGGCACCAGCAGCACCAGGAGCGGAGCCAGCGCGCTCGGGGCGGCGTTGTACCAGCGCAGGTTCAGGAAGGTGACCGAGCCCAGCTCCCAGTTGCGGCCGGCGCGGCGCGGGATCACGGTCAGGTTGGACGGCTCGGCGCCCACCAGCAGCCCGACGCCGAAGTGGGCCAGTTCATGGCACAGGGTGCCGGCGGCGGTAAAGATGAAGAAAATCGGATGGGCGCTGGAAAAGATCCAGATCAGGAAGGCCAGCGCGGCTGAGGGCAGCAGGTACAGCAGCAGGTCGCCATGCGCGCACAGCCACGCGGGCGCAAGCGCGCCGCAGCCGGGCGCGAGCCAGGCTGTCAAGTGTGCAGGCCCGTGTAGAAGCAGCGCCCGCAGGCCTGGCGGTAGCTTTCGTTGCCGCCGATGCTGACCTGCTCGCCTTCCTTGATGCGGCGGCCTTCAGCGTCCACGCGCACGTTCATGGTCGCCTTTTTGCCGCAGGTGCAGATGTTCTTGATTTCCTCGATGTCGTCAGCCAGCGCGAGCAGGTAGGCCGAACCCGGGAACGGATCACCGCGAAAGTCGCTGCGCAGCCCGTAGCAGATGACCGGGATGCCGCGCACCTGCGCCACCTGGTGCAGCTGCTGGACCTGTACGGTGGAAAGGAACTGGGCCTCGTCCACCAGCACGCAGCCGACCTTGGGCGTTTTTTCCAGGAAGTTGGTGTTGGCGTCGAACACGTCCACCTGGCGCTGCGGCCCCAGGCGCGAGGTGATCAGGCCAACCCCATAGCGGTCGTCGATCGCGGCGGTGTAGAGCTTGACCTCCTGCCCCTGCTCCTCGTAGTTGTGCGCTACCTGCAGCAAGGAGGTCGATTTGCCGGCATTCATTGCCGAATACCTGAAATAGAGTTTTGCCACTGCCCTGCTCCGACTAGACCGATCAATCGAAGAATTATAACAAGGGGAAATGTTGCTGAGAAAGGCGGTTTGGCGACCGTGGCGGTGCGCTGACGTAGGGTGGACTCTTGAGCCCATGCGGGTGTTCACGCGGCACGTATCACCGCGTGGGCACTTGTGCCCACCCTACGCGACCACGGCAGTTACGTGCCCGGGTGGTACTTGCGCTCGAGATTTTTCTCGATGTCTTCCTTGTAGAACAGCACGTCCTTGAACTGGCCGCGGCTGTACATCTCGCCCTGGTCATTGAAGTGCGGCGACTTGGGATCGCCGCTTTCGCCACCCGCCAGCACGCTCTTGGCATGGATACGCGGGCCAAACTCGACCACCGCGACGAAGCTGTTGCCCCGGTCGCCGTAGATGCGCTTGGTGTCCTGCTTGGCGGTCATGCCGAACGACGCCAGCGAGCCCCAGGTGGCCGAGGTGAACGGCACCGGGATGCTCGGCTTGCTGTCGTCGTAGCGCTGGTTCACGTCGCCGGACAGGCGCTGGAAGCGGTTGATCTCGCCCCACGGCGTCTGCCAGCTGCCGAAGTCCGCGGCCAGCTTGTCGGAGGCACGCATTAGCGCGTCAAGGCGCTCGTCGGCATTCAGGCTCGTCTGGATGAAGTCGACCACGGGCACGCCCTGCGCGCGCGAACGGGGCGCGGCGTGCGCCACCATGTCCTGGCCCCAGTACACGGCCAGGGCGGTGGGCACCGATTGCGCCGACCAGCGCAGGTCCCAGCCGCGCAGCGCCTCGACCTGCGCCGCCAGTTTGGCCTTGCGCGGATCGCTCGCGGGCAGCGCCTCGTAGTCCTTCAGCACGGCCGGCACCAGCGGCTCGAACGCCGGCAGGTAGCTGTCGTAGGCTTTGGCGATCAGGCCGTCCAGGGTCAGGTCCTTCGCGTCCTGGAGCACGCGCACCGCATGGATCCCGCGCGCGTTCTCCGGCAGCGACCACATGTAGGCCGGGTAGTCCTTCTCGCGCGGGCTGTTGGCGCCGGCGGCGGTGAACGGCCAGTTATTGGTGTTCATGACGTACCCGCTCTGCGGATTGTACAGGTTGATCGTCTCCTTCACCTCGTGCAGGCCGTGCCATTCGGTGGCGGCGGTGCTGCCATCCACCGGTTTGGTCCAGTCGAACTTGGGATCGCGCCTGGGCACGAAGTTACCGTGGAAGTAGGCGATGTTGCCGTCGCCGTCCGCGTAAACAGTATTGTTCGATGAGTTGGTCCGCAGCTGCATGACCTTGTAGAAGGCGTTGTAGTCCTTGGCCTTGGTGCGCAGGTAGGACTGCTCGAGCGCCTTCATCGGCTCGAACATCATGCGCACCGCGACCCACTTGCCGTCCTGCGCGCGTACCACCGGGCCATGATGCGTGAAGTAGGCCGTGACGGTCTTGCTGGTCGTGCCGCCGCTCGCGGTCTTGTATGGCAGCGTGACCGGCACCGCCTTCATCGGCCGCAGCTTGCCGTCGTATTGGTAGAACACCTTGCCGTCCTTCTCGACGATCGTCTCCAGGTATTCATCGATCACGTCGCCGCCGCCGGAGGTGTGCATCCAGCCGGCCTTGTCGTTGAAGCCCTGGTACACGAAGAACTGGCCCCAGGTGACCGCCCCGTAGGCGTTCAGGCCCTCTTCGCTCACCACGTGGATCTCGGGGCGGAAGTAGAACGAGGTGTGCGGGTTGATCAAAAGGAGCGCATGGCCGCTGGCGGACAGCTTGGGCGCGATGGCAAAGCCGTTGGAACCCTTCGGCTCCTCGTCAAAGCCCTTGTCCAGGCTGGCCAGCGCCACTTGCTCGCGCTTGCCGTACAGGCTTTCGAGCTGCTTCAGGTCGATCGATTCAACGTCGCCGCCGATGCTGCCTTCGCTGAACGCGAGCGCCATCCACGGCTCGAAGCGGGTCAGCAGCTTGGGCTTGACCTCGGGGTGCGAGTACAGGTAGAAGTTCAGGCCATCGGCAAAGCCGTTCATCAGCTTCTTCAGCCATTCGGGGCTTTGCGCGTAGCGCGCCTTCAGGTCGGCGGGCGAGATGTACATCTTCATGCGCAGGTCGCTCCAGATCGCCTTTTCGCCTTCCACCTCGGCCATGCGGCCAAGCGCGCCCACGTAATTGAGCTCGACGCGGTTCAAGTCGTCCTCCGCCTGCGCGTACAGCATGCCGAACACGGCGTCCGCATCGGTCTTGCCGAAGATGTGCGGGATGCCCCATTTGTCGCGCATGATCGTCACGCGGCCCGCGGTTTTCTTCCAGCGCGCGATCTCGGCGGCGCTGTACGGCGACTTGCTGGCGACGACAGCCGGCGCGGTGTCGGCGGCAAACGACAGCGGCGCGGCGCCGAGCGCAGCGCAACCGGCAATGGCGGTGGCGATGAGGCGGGAGGTGAGCATGGGGTGTCCCTTTCGTTGGTGTTGTTATGCGCTCTCGCCGCCCAGTGCGGCCAGTCGCTGCTTGAGTACTTCGTTCTCGGTCAGCAGGGTCGCCACGCGGTCCTTGAGCGCGGCGATCTCGGCGCGCATGCGCGCGGCCGTATCGACCGGCTCGCCGTCGTCACCTTCCTTGCGCGGCCGGCTGGCGGCGCGCTGCTCGCGCACCTGGCGCGCCGCTTCCTGCAATTGCTTGCGGCCGCCGGCGGCCGCTGCCACCTGTGCCGGCTCCGGCAGCTGGGCGACGGTCGCCGCCGCGTTGATCGAGATGTCGCCCCGGCGGATCGCCTCGACCAGCTGCGGCGCGGCGGTCTTCTGGATGCGTTCGATCTGGCTGATGGTGTTGGGCGAGACCCGCACGGCGCGGGCGATGTCTTCACGCTTGTTCCACGGCGGCGAGGTGTCCTCAGGCTCGGCGTCCTGGCCTTGCTCCGGCGCCTCGGCGGCGCGCTGGGCCTTGCGGGCCGCGACGATCTGTTTTTTTCGGATCGCCAGCAGGCCGCGCTGGAAGTCGGACACGCTGCGCCGCGCGAGGTGGTTATCGATCATCCACAGCTTCACGTCCTCGATGGAGCCGAAACTGTCGTTCTGGACGGTCTTGAAGGGGATGCCGTGCTTCTGGCAGATGGCGTAGCGGTTGTGGCCGTCGATGAGCACATCGTTCCACAGCACGAGCGCGTCGCGGCAGCCTTCGGCCAGCAGGCTCTTTTCCAGCGCGGCGTATTCGATCTCGGTCAGCGGGTCGACGAAAGAACGCAGTTCGTCATGTATGGTGATGTTCAATTCTTGTCCTGGGCAGAGCGTTGCGCCCTCGCTCGGGCGCCGCCCAGCATGCTACACCAATCGACGGCCGAGCCAAAGGCCGTGTTGACTGCTTGACCATCTTCGCCTACGCTGCGCTTTTTTGTAATGACGCCAACATGCCATCCACTTCCCACCCCATGAGCGCACCGTCGTCAATACGGCTGCTCGCCGTCTTCGCTGTCCTGTTCATCGCCTACCAGCTGCCAGAGGGGCTTGGCGCCCGCATCCTGCACAGCATGCCGGTGGCGGCCACGCTGATGGTGCTGTTCCTGCCCGTCGCCTGGCTGTGCGGGCGGGCGCTGGGGTGGCGCGGGCTGGATGCGTGGTACATGCAGCGCTCGGCCGGCTGGGCGACGCTGCTCGCGGCGTGCTTTGCGCTGGCGGTGCTGGTCAAGCTGGGCGCACTCGCGGCGGGCAGCGCGCTGGGGGTGTACGAGGTGCGCTTCGCCGCCGACAAGGATTGGCAGGCGTGGCTGCTGGCCGCGCTCGCGATGCTGCCGTACACCTTCATTCCTTCGGTGGCAGAGGATATCGTCACCCGCGGCTTTCTCATGCGCGCGCTGCCGGCGCTCGGGCAGCGCCCCGTGTTCATCGCTGCCTCGGCGCTGGTGTACGTGCTGAATCATATTTACCGGCTGTCGAACGGCCCGGTCGAATGGCTGATGCTATTCTGCTTTGGGCTGGCGTATGCGGCCGCGCTCTACTACAGCAGGAGCCTGTGGCCCGCGATCGGGCTGCACTGGGGCTGGAACTTTGCCGGGCAGTTCATGGACCAGGTGGGGTCGGTCGATGGTAACGGCAACGGTCCGTTTGTCTCGATGGCGGCGCACCTGTTGATGTTTGCCGCTGTCGTGCTGGTTGCGCGCATGGCCGGGCAGCCGCCGGTGGGCCGGCAAGCATTGGAGGGCTAGCGATGGAAATGAAGCGGATCAATGCGGGAAAGCTGCGGGCAATCGGCTACGACAGGCGCGAACGCATCTTGCGCGTGGAGCTCGACGACGGCACCGCGATCGATTATTCCGGCGTGGGCGAGGAGGTGTGGCGCAAGCTGTCCACCTCGGGCGCGGCGTGGAGCTATTACCGGGACAATATCGAGGAAGAGTTCGCCGGCCGGCGCAGCAACGTGCGGCCGAAGGGCAGCCTCGACGCGCTGAACGATTTGTTCGGGACACCGCCCGATCAAAAAGACGGCTGATTGAGAGCTGGTGCCCGGAGCCGGGATCGAACCGGCACGCCATTGCTGGCACGGGATTTTAAGTCTGCAGCGTAACTTAAAAAAATCAAAGACTTAGGCCAGTTTTTCGTTCCGCAAAAGCGCGCTAATTAGTCCGCTCTCCTCCCTCTTAATTGGATTTTCGTACTGAGTTTTGCGGAACGATTTCCTGACCCACTTTGCCCGACACGAGCCGTCCCGCGCTCAGACCTTCACCGCACCGCACGACCGCAGTTCACCGAGTTCGGCACTCCAGCCATCGAAAGGATCCGCATGTGGGCCAGCACCCGCGCCCCAGCGCTGCGCCCGCCCTGGCGCGCTCGGCGCCGGCCCGCAGGTCTGCCAAGTAGCGGTCGAGCGCCAGCGGGCGCTGCCCTGCGCGGGCGCGCAGGTGGCCGTGCACTAACCGGACGGCGACGCGGTCGGTGCCGGCCTGCAGCGTCAGGTCGGCGCACGCCGCCGGCGGCGGCGCCAGCCAGGCCATCGACGCAAGCACCGGGGGGATAGCGCAGCATTGGGCGTTCTTGTTGCATGGGCGTGCTTGTTATCGGCAACGGTGGTACCTCAGGCGACACAACCGGGGCCCAGACGCGCTGCCGTCGTCAGCCATATTGCTGCCAAATCCGCTCGAATTTGTCGCGGTCGTCCTTAGCGATCACGGGGCTGATCGACTCGGAGCAAATCTGCACACACACTGCCTGCGCCAGCTCGTCGCCGGCGCACAGCGCGGCGAGTTTCTCTTGCACGGCAAGGTCATCGATCGAACCCAGGATGAGGTGTTCGTCGCCTCCGGCAGCGACCAGCATCCGTGCCACCACGCAGGTCGCGTCGAAGTAGACAGGTGAAAGTTCCCGATCGATCACCGCCTTGAGCGCCGGGTCGGCGTCGGCTAGGTCGATGACGCCGGTAAGGAGGCAGGCGCCGTCGCCGAACGCTTCGGGCGGCAACCAGTTGATCCGCTTGCCCCGGGCCCATGCCTCGCCTGCCACATTCACCAGCTCCACCCACTCCGATAGCTGCACGGCGTAATCCGGGGGCGCGCTGACGGCGCTGACGCGCCGGCGCGACTTCTTCAAGTATGCAAAAACCATAATGACCAGTGCGGCAACAGCCAGGAGCGTCATCGAGTGGCTTTCAAAGGTTGACTAGACGCCTGATTCTTGCACAAAACAGACAGACAACGTTTGCCCGCAATCACAGCTGCGCGCGCCGCGGCCGAGATGCCCCTGGTAGACAGCGACGCCGCTTAGACGCCGTATCGCTCCATTGGTCAGTCGAAGATCACCAGCCGCGGCGGGAATGAGTGCCGGTCACAGCGTATTTGCTTGAGCAGTCAATCGCGCTTAGCCATCGATGCAGCTGGTTCCGGCTAAAAGATCACTCGAATCTACCGCGGGCGGTGTATCGATGCGTGTGCGCATGAGGTGCATGACGAGCCGTCAACGGCTTTGCAGGCCGCTCCGCGGCTTCAAAATCAAATACTTGCGCTAGCACCTCAAACAACACCTCATGAGCCCGGTCAGTTTCTGCCCTTGAGCTCGCATAAAACCAAGTGCTTTACCGGCCAAGTCAACGCACGATCAAGTGCCGACGGTGCGAGTGCCAAATGCAGGGATGGGACATTTAGCTCCAGTCAGCGCCGATGATGCCGATCTTCTCGTTGCGAGCCTCGCCGCGCTAAACCTAGTCTCAGCGTCCCAAAACCCAGGCTCCGCCTACTCCATCATCCTGATCCAGCGCTTGTACACCTCGTCGCCCCTTTTGCCTGGCAGACTGATTGGCCAAGCGCGCCCGAGCCCGAAGCGGGGCGGTCCCGCTCTGACACGCGCTGGGCCCGCTGCAGGTCGCCCGCAAAATGCTCGGGCTCACCGCGCACGGACTGCGCCACCAGTTCGCCGCCGCGCCGACCTGACGTTGAGCTGGCGGAGCTACCGCCGCCGGTGCACGGCGGCGCTGCCCGACCCGCAGACCATGCGCGCACGCTCGTTTGCTCCGGCATGGCCTCGCTGCGCGCTGGGTCTACGGCCACATCGAGCGCGACACCCACACCCGGGGCGTGGTCGACCTGGACGCCGCACTGCGCGCCAACCGAGCGTGGCCGCCGCCGCCATGTCCACGGCCGCCCCGCGCGCTGATCCCGGTCAACCTCACCAGCTGATCCAGGCTGCTGCAGCGCCGCCGGCACCGCGGCATACTGGCCCATCCGTTGTTTCTCATACAACAAAAGGACTACCCATGAAAAAAGCCACTCCGCGCGAAGAGAATGCCGTCGCCGCTACGCGGCGGTCGCGCACCTGCACTTCGCCGTAACCGACCAGGCCCAGTTCGCCCTGAGCGCGGACTGATGCCAGCTCGAGATCACGCTCCCGATGGAACCGCTGCCGCCGTTCCCCGGACCGCTGTGGGACGAAGTCCCGCACGACTACCTGCGCGCCCACCATCTGGACGGCCCGCTACCGCTGCACATGCTGGCACAAGCACTGATGGGCACCCTGCATCAGGCCACCGCCATGCTGGGTCTGTTCGACACCATGCAGGACTGTAAGAAAGGAGGTGACACCCGGGCCACTTAACCATCAATGACCTGATTTCTCTCGCATCGGGAGCAGCCACCACGCTGCTCCCCATTTTTTGTGCAGGTTGGAGGAGACATCATGAAACATGCGTCACACCTGATCCTCGCTGGCGCACTGCTGGCTGCAGTCTTGACCGCGTTCGGCGGCAGCAGTTCCAACGCCAGCGCCGCTCCGGCTGCGTTTGCCAGCACGGCGCCGGCACCTAGCGGCACGGCACCGTCCGGGCTGAATCGGCAACTGCTGGCCACGGCCCGTGCCTACCCCGCCTCCCTGACCGGACTGCGCTCGGGCGCGGCGGATGACCGGCTTTCGAGCCTTGCGCTGGTGCGCCCGAACGACGGCAGTCCATGGCAGGTCTGTACCGAGCGGACCCCGAACCGCGTGGTGTGCGCCACCATCGAAGCGGCGCCGCCGCAAGCCCGGATCATCGAATGGTCCGAGGGCGACACGCTGGTGCTGGCCTACACGCCGCTGCCCGGCACCACCCTCGACAGTGCCGCGGTACAGGAGTTCGAGCGCGCCGTTGGCGGCGCGGCGCGCGCGGTAGTCGAGTACAGCCAGGGCCTGCGCCGCGATGGGTCCGCGCGCCACAACGCCTGCGACGACCAGAACCAGGGCATAGACGGCTGCGGCGACGACGATGGCGGCGACGGGCCGGTGGTCGTCGTCAACGGCGGCGGCGGTGACGGCGGTGACGGCGGCGGCGGTGGCGGCGGTGGCGGCGGTGGCGGCGGTGGCGGCGGTGGCGGCGGTGGCGGCGGCGGCGGCGAGGACGACGGCGGTCGCGAATCGACGGTCGTAATCCACGGCACGCCGGCCCCCAACTCGTCGATCACGATGCTCGACGGCAGCATGAGCACCGTCGACTTGGTCGAACAACTGGAAGATAACTACTTCCCCAAGATCAAGTGCAAGGTCGGCGGCCCCGGCATCATCTGCATCATCGGGCGCCGCCCGGCCGACGAACTGCCCGGGCCGGTATACCTGTGGCCGCAATTCATGTGCAACTGGTCGCACGTGTTTTGCTCGGCAGGCCAGGAGCAGGAACAGCGCGATGACGAGCGCATCCCGGACAGCGAGGTGTGCGGCAAGACGCTTGGCGAACTGTACGACATCTGCGACCGCCAGGATGACGCCCTGATTGCCCAGTGCAACGCGTACTATAAAAGTAAATTGATGGATTTCCGCATGTTCAAAGCCTGCGGCGAACGCGCAGCCAACAAGCGCGCCGCCTGCTATAGCACGGCGCGCCGCGTGACCGACAACGGCAAGCACAAGGCGTGCGAGTCCGAATGACAACGTACTGACAACCCCGGGCCGGCGGCGCTGCCGCTGGCTTTTTCAACCTGAAAGGACGTGATATGGCATTTCTCGAACCCAAGCTGACCGTCGCGCTCACGCGCAGCGACGGGGACACAACCCTTACCGTGCTGCGCCACAGCCCCGGCGTCATCAACCAATTCAGCTGGAATCTGGCCAAGATGGTCGCAAGCGGCTACTTGGGATTCACGCAAGGCATCGGCAGCGCCATCCTGCACTTGTTGCAAGACGCGCACCCGGACGCGTTCGCACCGTACCCCAACCTGATACCGGAGACGTCGCTGGACGACACCTTGATGACGGCCTATACGCTGATCCGCCGCTCGGTGCGCGAGAAAACGCTGGTGTACGTGGCCGCAATCGACGCGCTAGTGGCCAGCGGCGAACCGGAAGTGACCGCCACCGACATTGCCGCAACATGGGCCGAAACCCGCTCCGTGCTGGTCGAACGCTACGGCAAGGCGCCACCGGCATCCTGAAACAGCACTGGCCGCGACAACCCCGGGAGGACACCATGTGCCGACAACTGACTGCCCCGATCGCGCTCGGACTGGCCGACTGGCTGCCGCCCGCATCACGCTGGCCGAGGGCGCCTGCCCCGCGCACGCGGCCTATCTCGATGTGGCGCGCCAGCTCGGGCATGGCCGGCCGCGGAACGCCGCCTACCTGGGCGGGCGGCGCGCGTCATAGTTAGCCTAGCGCGCAGCAATATGCCTTCGACCCGAGCGCTCTCAAGCTGCGGCCGGAACCGCCGCGCCGTCGGTCATGGCATGGCGAACGCCACAGATACGCCCCCGGTCAATCTCAAGATATAGCCGATGCAGCCCGGCGTCTCGCGCCAGAAGACGACCGGTGCGGACCAGTGCATCGTTGGACAAGATGGCGGCATTGGTCAGGCGGCTCTTGCCGGAATCGACTTGGACATGCACGCGCTTGCGCCTTTCGTCAATCGTGGATTGCCGATTCCAGAACGACGACATGGCTGCAGCCTCCGCTGAGATATTAGAAACAAGCTCATCCGCGAGTTGCTTGACGATGCCAACGTCACGCTCGATGGCCTCCCGCCGCACCTTCTTCAGTACGGGCTCGCCGGGAAACAGCGTCAGCACGTGCCAGGCAGCCACACGCGAACGCAAGCACTGCTCCATGTCCCCCCCAGTTCCTCCAGATGCTTGGCCTTCCGTACGAGGCCATCCGTCTGATCTTCGGTGCCGATGCTGTCTTCCTTCACGGGCGCCAGGAGCTCCCGGCGGAACTCACGAATCAGATGATTCAGTATCGACTCCAGATCACGCTCAACGCCTTCCAGCTGATGGCGCACAGCGGGAGTCATTTCACCCGCCGTCACTGCATCGATTGCCTGACGAAGCCATGAGTAAGCGCCCTCGACCATCGACCTGCGCTCATCGTCGAGAAAATTAGAAATCCCTCTCACGCCCTTCGCAATTTCATCGAGCTTTCGGCTGATATCGGCCAAATGTTTTTGCGCCACGATGACGGACGCCAGTTGCCAAACTGCCGCGCAGTTGATCATGTTTTGCAGCTTATCGGCGTCAAGCAGGCGCGCGTGCTCAGTAATGCCATTAGGGCCGGTAGCGAAAGCGCGCCACCCGATACCATCCGCTGCTGGAGTCAGCTCACCATTGATCACCACTTCCATCAAGCGGCGACCATGGGCCTCACTTGCCAACAGCAGGCCAGGGACGGCCTACAGAACAGTCGAGATGCGTTCGACGGTGGGCGCCGCCAGCGCACTTGATGGCGACGCATTCGCCCATACGGGTACTTCGTCAACCAGCTGCACCGACATGAGCGGGCGGTCGGGACTGGCGCCGACGACAATGCGTTGGGGGCGAGCGTCCTCAGCGGCATCAAGGGAGCCGGTAACGCCGGACTGTTCCGATGAGTCCGATCTGGCCGCAGGCTGCTGGCCCGGGCTGCGCCGCGCATTCATCAGGACAGCAGCTGCTACAGCGAGCGCCGCCAGAACCACAATAACCATCCAGGTCAGGCTCATCAAGGAATCCCTTCATCAAAGACACTGCAATCGATCTGCTCCGATCATTTTTCCCAGCGCGCACGCAGTGTGCGAATTGTTGCGTCAGCGCGAAGCACTTTCCTGTCCGGTCCACGCAAAGCGACCGCGCCCTCGGGCAGGCCGAAAACACTCTCTATACTCCGACAAATGCTGCCGACGCTCGCATCAGTGCGCACGGCCCGGAACCGGCCAGGCGTTTGGCTGCGCCTGGAAGGAACGGTAGTGCTGGCGTCGCCGGGCCATTCCTCCGCGAGCGCGTTCTCGTCGCCGTCAACTTCAACGTCAACGTCTTCGGCTTCGCCAGTCTCATCTCCTGCACACCACACATGTTCCTCGTCAGGGCGCCAAAGCTCTCCATCTTCGAGGTGGTACTGGCGCAGGGCCTGCGACTGCACGATGGATTCGCTGTAGCGCGCTTTGAGTCCACGCGTGGTGGAGAACCCGTCGTGTAATGCCTGCAGCACGCGCCGGTCACCTGCGACGCCAAAAAACGCGCAATACGCCGGCTGGCCGAAATTGATGCTCGGCCCTTGGTAGACGTAGACGGTCGCACGGAGCTGTGGATGGCGAGCGGCGAAGGGCGCCAATGCCGCTTGAACCAGGCCGGAATAACCGAGCTCATCGCCTGGAATGGTATTCAGGTCAATCTCCACGGTTGCCATGGGCTCGCGCGATTGAACGAAATGGAGTTCGGTGACGGATCTCTTGCGAACTTCGAATTCATTGATGACGAGGGCAAAGTCAACGAGGTCGATGCGCTGGTGCTTTCCCCCGCCGGTCTCTTCTTGGTGGAAATTAAAAGCCGGCCCGGCGTGCTCCGTGGGGACGCCCATAGTTGGACGTGGACCACGGATGGACGATCTTCAACTTATGACAATCCGCTGATTCTGGCAAATCGCAAGGCCAAGCGTTTGGCCAGCTTGTTACGGCGCCAGCCCGCGATCGCAAAAGCCAAGATCCGTTTGCATTTGGAACTTCGCCCGCGCCAAGGGCATGACCAGCAAGGCCAACCCGTGCGCCGGCATTAAGGGCTATCGCGAGACCGGCCGCGATGTCTACATCGACGACGAGGTCTACAAGGCCGTGTATGCCGCCGCAGAGCCCCCGTTGCGCGACGCGATGGACTTGGCCTATCTGACCGGGCAGCGACCCGCGGACGTGCTCAAGATGACCCGCGGCGACATCAAGGACGGAGCCGTTTCGGTTCGACAGGGAAAGACCGGGGCCAAACTGCGCGTCGCCATCGAGGGCGAACTGGCTGCCGTCATCGAGCGCATCAGCAGGAGGAAGGTGATGGGCCTCGCATTGATCAACATGATGAACGGCACCCCGATGACCCGCTACGAGCTGCGCGGTGCGATGGACAGGGCCCGTGCAGGGGCCGGGCGGGCCAACCCGGCATTGGCGGACGCGATCCGAAACTTCCAGTTCCGCGACCTTCGCGCCAAGGCCGCGACGGACACCGACGAACAGCAGGGTATTGCTGCCGCGCAGACGCAGCTGTGGCATTCGACCTCGGCCATGACGCGGAGATATGTCAGGCACCGCAAGGGCAAGCTCGTCAAGCCAACCAGGTAGGAAACGGCATTTTTGCGGAAAAATCGCCGTTTTGCGGAAAAATCGGGAGGTCTTCTTCTGGCGGCCCCATCAGCTGGAACCCGCATGAATTCTGGTGCCCGGAGCCGGGATCGAACCGGCACGCCATTGCTGGCACGGGATTTTAAGTCCCGGGTGTCTACCAGTTTCACCATCCGGGCGGGCGGCGCATTCTAGCATAACGGTGCGCCGGACGAGTTGGTTTTGCAACACCTGCGCGCGGCGCAGCGCACCGGTCAGTTGAGGTACCATGCCAGCATGTGTGGACGATTCGACCAAAGCCAGACGGCCCGTTACTACGCCAGTGTGTTCGGCTGGACCGATGCCGTCTATGACAGCGAGGCCACGCCCGCCTACAACGCCTGTCCCGGCACCTACCGCCCCCTGATGCACATCCAGGACGGGCAGCAGCGCGTGGACGACGTATTCTGGAGCTACCGCGCAAAGTGGGCGGACGGCAAGGTGCCCATCTGTATCAACGCGCGCATGGAAAAGCTGACCAACCGCTACTGGCGCGGCCTGCTCAAGAACGGGCGCGCGGTGGTGGCGGCCGAAGGCTGGTACGAGTGGACCGGCGAAAAGGGCAAGAAGCAGCCCTGGCACATCCACCGCAAGGACCACGCTCCCCTCTACATGCTGGCGCTCGCCAATTTCGGCCCGTTCGAGGAGAACCGCGCCGAGGCCGGCTTCGTGCTCGTCACCGACGATGCGGCCGCGGGCATGCTCGACATCCATGACCGCAAGCCGGTCGTGCTCAACGCCGAAGACGCAAAGCTGTGGCTCGATCCGACCCTGTCGCCCGAGCAGGCGATCGAACTGGCGCGCCGCACCGCCCTGCCCTCCGATGCCTTTGAGTGGCACAAGGTGAGCAAGGAAATGAACCGCGCCGGCGCCGAAGGGCCGCAGGTCGCGCTGCCCCTGGGCGAGGAATAGAGATCGGAAGCCATAGTTGAACGCGTGGGCAGGTTTCTGCCCACGCGTCCAGCCGGCCGACGCCCACCCGTGAGGAAAAAAAAGCCCGCAGGCTAGCATGCCTGCGGGCTTGCTCGTCCCGCCGTCCTGGCGGGAACCCTTTCCTACAACCGATCAGTGCTGGTAGGCGCCGATGTCGTAGCCGGTGGTGGCGTTGCGCGGTTTGCCGTCGATGTCGTTCGGCAGCGCACCGACCGAGGTGCCGCGGCCGATCGCCGGGGAGCCGGCAGCCAGGTGGTAGTCCGGCGTGGTGGCGGTCTTCGAGTAGGCAACGAACAGCGGGTTCGACGACACGGTGTTCTTGGCGGTCAGGCCGTTCTTGAGCGAGATGTTGTAGCCACTGTTCTGGAACAGCAGGTTGTTGCTGTAGCTGTTGTTCTTGCCCGTAACGCCCTGCTCCGAGATGCCGTAGGTGTTGTCGTACACGATGTTGTTGTTCACCACCGTGTAGTTGTCGCCCGCGCTGGTGTGGTAGAAGTCGCCGCCGCCAACAATGATGCCGTAGTGCGACGAGGTCACCGTGTTGTTGATGATGTTGACGTGGTTGGCGTCGTGCCACAGGTGGATCGCCGCCTCGCCGACTCGGTACACCAGGTTGTTCTTAACGTTGCCCGAGGTGGACACGTAGATGCCCTGGATGTATTTGCAGCCCGCCGGGCCGATGTCGTTGACGGTGTTGCCGATCACGTCGTTGAGCACGCCGCCGTAGTAGCTGTCCACGCCGATGGCCGAACCGCCGCCACTGGTGCAGGTGGCGCTCTTGGCGATGTGGTGCACGTGGTTGCCCTGGATGACGGTGTTCGAGCCGCCGGTGTACACGCCGTGCGTCACCGCCGGCTTGGTGCTGCCGTCGATGTCAAAGCCGATGATGTTGACGTAGCTGCCGCGGTTGTCCCAGACGTTGGAGGTCGAGCCCGGGACGACCTTGGCGCCCCACTTGGTGGTCGAGACCCAGTAGATGCGGCCGGTCGCGGTGCCGCTGGCGGTGGTCTTGAAGCCGCCGGTGTAGGTGCCCGGGGCAACCCAGACGGTCGTGCTCGCCTTGGTGGCGACCTGGGCGGCGCGCGCCAGCGTCTTGAACGGCGCGGCTTTGGTGCCGGCGGCGCTGTCGCTGCCGGTCGGCGCCACGTAGTAGTTGTAGGTGGTGGCCGGGATGCCGCCGGTGGTGTCGCCCGCGTGCAGCGCCTGGTATTCGTCGCTGCTCTTCAGGTACGAGGCAATCACGTCGATGGGGACGCCGCTGTTCAGCACCGAGGTCCAATACGCCAGGCCGCCCGCGTCCGGCGAGCGGTTAAGCAGCGACTGGTACAGTTGGGTGATCTGGTCTTCAGGAGTGGCGGCGGCCGTGACGCTGGTGGTCGCGGTGGCGGCCTGTGCGTGCGCTGGTGCAATCGACACCACGAGTGCTGCAATGCTGGCGGACAGCAGTGCGTTCAGGCGGGCGTTCGATGCAAGAGTGACGATTTGTTTCATCCTAAGAATTCCTTAGCTCAACAGTAAATGAGTAAGCTTTGAGCGCAGGAAACTGCCTGAGTTCAATGAATTTGAGAAAAAATTTCCCTGTAGTATCAAGGACATAAGCAACTTTTCTACAGGGCAAAGGATGAGTTCGGCGGGCAAGCGAAGGCATGAGGCCGGCTGCAAGCGCAGGACGAAAAAAAAGCCCGCATGCATCGCTGCATGCGGGCAGTCGCGGGCGCCGCCTCAAGGACGGCGCGGCGCGCGCATCAGAACATGGTCGAACCGGCCTCCGGCGGGACCGGATCGGTATCCGGGGCCAGTGGCGCTGCCGGGCTGGCAGCCGCAGCGGCCCGCAGGTCGGGCGATGCGCTGGCGGTCGCGCCCTGGGTGCCGCTGGCGCCCTCGGCGCTGCCTGGCGCGGTGCTGTCAGCCGGTTTGCCGTAGCCCGACATCTCGAAAGGACTCGCCTTGGCGGCCGCAGCCTGGCCGGTGGCTGCGCCATCGCTGCCGGGATAAGCGGGGGCCGCTGCGGGCGCAGCGCCGCTGGCGACGTTCGCATCCGGCACTTGCGCCTGCTCTGCAGGAACCGGTGCCGCATCCGGCGCCTCGGCGGCCGGGGCGCCGGCCGCTTGCGGCTGGGCACTGTCCACCGCGGTGGCGGCCAACTGCGTGTTCTGGCCCAGCCCGCCATCAACGTTGCCGCCGCCGCAAGCCGTCAGCAGGACGGCAAGGCCTGCGCACAGGATGGCGTTGGCGCGAGCGTTCGTAGCGAAATGCTTGAGTTTCTTCATCGGGCGATTCCTTACCTCAAGAGTGCAAAAGCAACGTTGGACGCGCCAGGCGCTGGCGAGTTCCATCGTCGGAAGAAAAAGCCCGCATGCATCATTGCACGCGGGCTTGCGCGGCCGCTTAGTGCTGGTAGGCGCCGATGTCGTAACCCGTGGTCGAGTTACGCGGCTTGCCCTCGATATCGGTCGGATAAGCGCCAACCGAGGTGCCGCGCGCGATCGCCGGCGAGCTCGAGGTCAGGTGGAAGTTCGGCGTGGTCGCGGTGCGCGAGTAAGCCACGAACAGCGGGTTCGACGACACCGTGTTCTTGGCCGTCAGGCCGTTCTTCAGCGAGATGTTGAAGCCGCTGTTCTGGTACACCAGGTTGTTGCTGTAGCTGTTGCTGGTGCCGGTCACGCCCTGCTCCGAGATGCCGTAGGTGTTGTCGTACACGATGTTGCTGTTGACCACGGTGTAGTTGTCGCCGGCGCTGGTGTGGTAGAAGTCGCCGCCGCCCACGATGATGCCGTAGTGCGAGGTGGTTACCGTGTTGTTGGTGATGGTCACGTGGTTGGCGTCGTGCCACAGGTGGATCGCCGCTTCGCCGACGCGGTACACCAGGTTGTTCTTGACGCTGCCCGAGGTGGACACGTAGATGCCCTGGATGTACTTGCAGCCGGACGGGCCGATGTCGTTGACGATGTTGCTGATCACGTCGTTCCACACGCCGCCGTAGTAGCTGTCCACGCCGATGGCCGAGCCGCCGGCGCTGGTGCAGGTAGCGCTCTTGGCGATGTGGTGCACGTGGTTCTCGACGATCTGGCTGTACGAACCGCCGGTGTAGATGCCGTGCGTCACCGACGGCTTGGTGCTGCCGTCGATGTCGAAGCCGACGATGCTCACGTAGCTGCCGCGGTTGTCCCACACGTTGGCGGTCGAGCCCGGAACGATCTTGGCGCCCCACTTGGTGGTCGAGACCCAGTAGATGCGGGCGCTGGAGGTGCCGCTGGCGGTGGTCTTGAACCCGCCGGTGTAGGTGCCTGCGGCGACCCACACGGTCGTGCTCGGCTTGGTCGCAACCTGGGCTGCGCGCGCCAGCGTACGGAACGGCGCGGTTTTCGTACCTGCGGCGCTGTCGCTGCCGGTCGGGCTCACGTAGTAGTTATAGGTCGTGGCCGGGATCGTTGCGGCAGAGGCTGCCCCGGTGGTACCCAGCAGGACGGCAGCGCTGGCGCACAGCAGAGCATTGATACGAACAGCCTTAGCAATGTTTCCAAGTTTTTGCATTGGGAAGGTTCCTTACCTCAACAAGTGAATGAGTACCTTTGAGGGCTGGAAACTTCCCAAGTTCAACGTTTTCTCCGAAAAATTTCCCCGCCGTATCAATCACATAAACAGCTTTTCCATGCGGCAAACAGCCATGAAAAAACCCGCAGGCATCGCTGCCTGCGGGTTTCGTGACTGGGCGGACCTGCCCGATCAGTGCTGGTAAGCGCCGATGTCGTAGCCGGTGGTCGCGTTACGCGGCTTGTCCTCGATGTCGGTCGGGTTGATGCCCACCGAGGTGCCGCGGCCGATCGCCGGCGAGCTCGACGTCAGGTGGTAGTTCGGCGTGGTCGCCGTGCGCGAGTAGCCCACGAACAGCGGGTTCGACGACACGGTGCCCTTCGCGGTCAGGCCGTTCTTGAGCGAGATGTTGTAGCCGCTGTTCTGGTACAGCAGGTTGTTGCTGTAGCTGTTGTGCGTGCCGGTGACACCCTGCTCCGAGATGCCGTAGGTGTTGTCGTACACGATATTGTTGTTCACGATCGTGTAGTCGTCGCCGGTGCTGCTGTTGTAGAAGTTGCCGCCGCCCACGATGATGCCGTAGTGCGAAGAGGTCACCGTGTTGTTGATGATCTTCACGTGGTTGGCGTCGTGCCACAGGTGGATTGCCGCCTCGCCCACGCGGTACACCAGGTTGTCCTTCACGGTGCCCGAGGTGGACACGTAGATGCCCTGGATGTATTTGCAGCCGGCCGGGCCGATGTCGTTGACGGTATTGCCGACCACGTCGTTCCAGACGCCCTTGTAGTAGCTGTCCACGCCGATCGCCGAGCCGCCGGCGCTGGTGCAGGTGGCGCTCTTGGCGATGTGGTGCACGTGGTTGTTCACCACATGGTCGTACGAGCCGCCCATGTAGATGCCGTGGGTCACCGCGGCTTGGTGCTGCCGTCGATGTCAAAGCCGACGATGCTCACGTAGCTGCCACGGTTGTCCCAGACGTTTGCGGTACTGCCCGGCACGATCTTGGCGCCCCACTTGGTCGTCGAGACCCAGTAGATGCGGGCGCTGGAGGTACCGCTGGCGGTGGTCTTGAAGCCGCCGGTGTAGGTGCCCGGGGCAACCCACACGGTCGTGCCCGGCTTGGTTGCGACCTGGGCCGCGCGCGCCAGCGTGCGGAACGGTGCGCTCTTGCTGCCAGAGGCGCTGTCGCTGCCGGTCGGCGCGACGTAGTAGTTATAGGTGGTGGCCGGGATCGGATACACCGTTGCCGATGCGGAGCCGGCGGCGCCCATCAGGACGGCTGCGCTTGCGCACAGCAGCGCGTTGACACGGAGGGCTTTGGCGATGGTTCCAGTTTTTTGCATCAGGATACTTCCTTAACTCAACAGTTGATGAGCTCGTTTGAGTGCTAGAAACTTCCTGAGTTCAATGTTTTTGAGAAAAAATTTTCCTGAAGTATCAAAGACATACCCATCTTTTCCGGCTGGGAAACGGTAGTCTCGCGGGGCAATTGTTTCGCGGAATCTTTTGCTTCCACCGGGCACAAAAAAGCCCGCATGCATCGCTGTATGCGGGCTGTGGCTTCAGCTCAGGCTGATCAGTGCTGGTAAGCGCCGATGTCGTAACCCGTGGTCGAGTTACGCGGTTTGCCCTCGATGTCGGTCGGGTAAGCGCCAACCGAGGTGCCGCGCGCGATCGCCGGCGAGCTCGAGGTCAGGTGGAAGTTCGGCGTGGTCGCGGTGCGCGAGTAAGCCACGAACAGCGGGTTCGACGACACCGTGTTCTTGGCCGTCAGGCCGTTCTTCAGCGAGATGTTGAAGCCGCTGTTCTGGTACACCAGGTTGTTGCTGTAGCTGTTGCTGGTGCCGGTCACGCCCTGCTCCGAGATGCCGTAGGTGTTGTCGTACACGATGTTGCTGTTGACCACGGTGTAGTTGTCGCCGGCGCTGGTGTGGTAGAAGTCGCCGCCGCCCACGATGATGCCGTAGTGCGAGGTGGTTACCGTGTTGTTGGTGATGGTCACGTGGTTGGCGTCGTGCCACAGGTGGATCGCCGCTTCGCCGACGCGGTACACCAGGTTGTTCTTGACGCTGCCCGAGGTGGACACGTAGATGCCCTGGATGTACTTGCAGCCGGACGGGCCGATGTCGTTGACGATGTTGCTGATCACGTCGTTCCACACGCCGCCGTAGTAGCTGTCCACGCCGATGGCCGAGCCGCCGGCGCTGGTGCAGGTAGCGCTCTTGGCGATGTGGTGCACGTGGTTCTCGACGATCTGGCTGTACGAACCGCCGGTGTAGATGCCGTGCGTCACCGACGGCTTGGTGCTGCCGTCGATGTCGAAGCCGACGATGCTCACGTAGCTGCCGCGGTTGTCCCACACGTTGGCGGTCGAGCCCGGAACGATCTTGGCGCCCCACTTGGTGGTCGAGACCCAGTAGATGCGGGCGCTGGAGGTGCCGCTGGCGGTGGTCTTGAACCCGCCGGTGTAGGTGCCTGCGGCGACCCACACGGTCGTGCTCGGCTTGGTCGCAACCTGGGCTGCGCGCGCCAGCGTACGGAACGGCGCGGTTTTCGTACCTGCGGCGCTGTCGCTGCCGGTCGGGCTCACGTAGTAGTTATAGGTCGTGGCCGGGATCGTTGCGGCAGAGGCTGCCCCGGTGGTCCCCAGCAGGACGGCAGCGCTGGCGCACAGCAGAGCATTGATACGAACAGCCTTAGCAATGTTTCCAAGTTTTTGCATTGGGAAGGTTCCTTACCTCAACAAGTGAATGAGTACCTTTGAGGACCGGAAACTTCCCAAGTTCAACGTTTTCGTCAAAAAATTTTTTACGCGTAACAAATGCGTAAGGCCATTTTCCTCACAGAAATCAAACGTTTGGATGAGGTAGATCGCGGCAGACCCGGCAACTAAGCGGTGCGATCCGCAGTCATAGTTAGCTGCCACCGATGACGCGAAAAGGAACCCCGATGGGCAATCACGCAGAAGTGAAAGAGAGACTGAACGAGGGCGAACTGTACGCCGGGCTCATCCTTGGCCGGCAGGGCGAGCCCGACCACCACCTGGTGCTGCTGCCGGGCGGCGCGAGCGACGTCAGCTGGCCGGCCGCGCAGGACTGGGCCGCGTCGCAGGGCGGCAGCCTGCCAACCCGGCGCGAACTGGCCCTGCTGTTTGCCAACCTGCGCGAGCAATTCGATCGCGGCTGGTACTGGTCCAGCGAGCAGCACGAAACGCGCGCCCAGCTGGTCTGGGGGCAGAACTTTGCCAGCGGCATCCAGACCGTGTACGGGCGGCCGTTTCGCGGCAATGCGCGCGCCGTGCGGCGGATCCAGATTGGCTAGGCATCAGGGAGGGTTTGACCGCAGGCGGTAACCCGCAGGGCGGGCGTTCGGCTGGGCACTGCCCAGCCTCACCCTGTCAACGCGTTCAACGAACAGCACCGTCACCGCGCCGTCACTTTCGGCCGCCGGCGGTCGGCACGCTGCGTTTGAACGCGTGGGCAAGGGACTTGTCCACCCTACGCTACAGAACGTCTAGCGCGAGGCCGCCTGCTGCCCGCCCATCCGGTTGCCGCGGCCTGACGCAAGCATGCCCGCGCCGATCAGCGCCAGGCCAATCATGGTGCCGGCCGACATGCGCGGCATCAGGTGTGCGGCCGCCATGGCAAACGACGATGGCGCCTCGCGCTGCGGGTCGGAATGGCGCCGCCGCAGCGCGCCGTTGCTGGGCGGCCCGCCGGCGTACAGCTGGATCATGTCGCGGATAAACGGCACCAGGTCCTGCGGGCCGCGGCTGGTCAGCAGGTTACCGTCGCGCACCACTTCCTGGTCGAGCCAGGTTGCACCGGCGTTGACCATATCGTCGCGCACACCCGGCCACGAGGTCAGCGCACGCCCGCTCGCCAGCCCGCTCGATGCGAGCAGCCACGGGCCGTGGCACAACGTGGCGATCGGCTTTTGCTGGTGGTCGAAATCGCGCACGAAATCGCGCGAGGCGGACGACTGGCGCAGGAAGTCGGGATTGATGAAGCCACCGGGAATGAACAAGCCGTCGTAGTCGCGCGCCCGCGCTTCGTGCACCGTCCGGTCCACCTCGAAGCTGTCGCCCGGCGCGTCCATGTTCACCCCGCGGATGCTGCCATCGTGCAGCGAGATGATCTCGACCTCGGCACCGGCGGCGCGCAGCGCGGCCAGCGGCACCGTCAGTTCAGCCTGCTCGACGCCGTCTGCGGCCAGCACGGCAATGCGTTGTCCAGCCAGTTTCTGTTTCATCATGTCCTCCGTTGAGCGGTGATGCGCTGACAGAGTCCATGCACGGGGCTCGGTTCCCGCGCGGCCGGGGCGCGGGAACCAAGCGGCCGACGATCGGAGGCTGCCGATCAGTGACGGCCGGTCTCGGCCGGCACGGCGGCGCGGCCGATCGGCGCGTCGGCGTTGGCGATAAACCAGGCGGTCGTCGCCATCACGGCCGCGTGGCGGCGCAGGTTGTCCGGATTGACCTTGTCGAAGGTGTCGGCCGGGGTGTGGTGGTAGTTGAAGTAGTCCGACGAGTCGATCACCGGCTCAAAAGTCGGCACACCCATGCGCTCCAGGCCAAACAGGTCGCCGGAGCCGATCACGTCCTCGCGGTGGAACACGCCGGCGCCCAGCGGCAGCAGGGCCTGCTGCAGCGGTGCGAACATCTTCACGTTGGCAAGCGGCACGCTGGCCTTGACGCCGAACGGGCGGCCCGAGCCGCCGTCATCCTCGTAGGCGGCGATGTGCTTCTCGGCGGTGGACTTGACCGACTCGTTGTAGGCGTTGGCGCCGCGCTGGCCGTTTTCCTCGTTCATCCAGGCGATCACGCGGATCGTGCGCTTGGGACGGAAGTCGAGCTGCTTGAGCGTGTGGATCACCTGCATCGCGCTGGTCACGCCCGAGCCGTCGTCGTTGGCGCCGGTGCCCAGGTCCCACGAATCCAGGTGGCCGGACACGATCACGATCTCGTCCGGCTTTTCGCTGCCGGTCCAGTCGGCGATCACGTTGTAGCTGTCGGCGTCCGGCAGCGTTTGCGGGGTCAGGGTCAGGTGCATGGTGATCGGGCCGCGCTTGGACAGGCGGTCCATCAGCATCGAGTCTTCGATCGACACGGCGGCGGCCGGCAGTTTGACATCGGCCGGCAGCTGGGTCGCGCCGGTGTGCGGGATACGGTAGGCCGCGCCGCCAACGGCACGCACCAGCGCCGCCGCCGCGCCCATCTGCGCCGCCATGCGCGGGCCGGCGCCACGGTAGGCCACCGCCTGGCCGTAGGCGTTGCCGGCCAGGCCGCGGTCGGCCATCAGCTGGTCGAACGGCACGTCGAACAGAACGATCTTGCCCTTCACGTCGGCCGGCTTGTATGCCTTGAGCTCGTCAAAGTTGTGCACCACCAGCACCGGCGCGGTGATGCCGCCCGCCGGCGTTGCGCCGGAGCCGCCCAGCGCGGTCAGCACGATGCGCTGGCTGACGCCGTCCGGCCGGCCGCTATAGCCGACCAGCTCGCCCTTCTCCTCGCCGCGCACCCAGTGCGGAACCTTGACCGGCTGCAGCGTCACCTTCGCGCCAAGCTTCTTCAGCTCGTCCGCCACCTGCTGCACCGCCGCCGCCGCGCCCGTCGAGCCGGACAGGCGCGGGCCGATCAGGTCGGTCAGGTCAGCCAGGCGCTCGTAGGCGTAGTTGCTCTGCATTACCGTGTCGCGGATCTTGGCGAGCGCGGCCGGATCGTTGCCCGGCGTGGCGGCATGGGCGGCGCCGGCCAGCAGCGAGGCGGCCAGGATGGTCAGGGCGGGGAGACGGCAGGGGCGGCGGTTCATTGCGAGTCTGTCCTTCAGAAAGTTGCAAAGCGCTCACGATAACGCATCTTTGACAACTTTGCTGTATGTACAGATTTTCACGCCGCAACCAGCCGCACCAGGGTGATCTCGGACGGTGCGCCAAAGCGTTTCGGCGGTCCCCAGTATCCGGTACCGCGGCTGGTGTACACCCACATGTCGCGCACCCGGTTCAGGCCCGCCACGAACGGCTGCTGCAGCGGCACGAACAGGTTCCACGGGAAGAACTGGCCACCGTGTGTGTGGCAGGACAGCTGCAGGTGGTAGCCAGCGCCGGCCGCCGCCTCGGCGCTGCGCGGCTGGTGCGCGAGCAGGATGCGCACCTGCACGTGCTCCGGCGCGCCGGCCGCCGCAGCCAGCGGATCGCTCTTGTGGGCCGGATTGAAATGGTGGGCGGTAAAGTCCGCCACGCCCGCGATCATCACCCCGGCGCCGTCGCGCTCGCGCACCACGTGCTCGTTGATGAGCACCGTCAGGCCAAGCCGGCGCATCTCCGCGATCCATTCCTCGGCGCCCGAATAGTACTCGTGGTTGCCGGTCACGAAGAACGCGCCGTCACGCGCGGACAGGCGCTTGAGCGGCTCGGTGTGCAGCGCCAGGCGGCGCACGCTGCCGTCCACCAGGTCGCCGGTGATCGCGATCGCGTCGGCCTTGAGCGCGTTGACGCGGTTGACGATGGCGTTCAGGTACGGCCGCTTGATGGTGGGGCCGACGTGGATGTCGGAGATCTGCGCGATCGAGTAGCCGTGCAGCGATGGCGGCAGCCCAGCGATCGGCACATCCACCCGGACCACGCGCGCAACGCGGCGCGCGTTGACGAAGCCGACCAGCGTCACCGCAAGCGCGGTCAAGGGCACCGCCACCGCGCTGTCGTGCGTCACCAGCGGCGTCAGCCGGCCAGCGAGGCCGAGCACCGCCAGCACCACATCGCGCAGCAGCGTGAGCACCAGCAGCGACGAGAAATAGCCCATGGCGATGAGCGCCGCCCAGGTCAGCGGCTCGGACCAGCGCAGGCGCTTCAGGCGCGGCGCGCCCAGGCCCACGGGCACCAGCACGCTCGAGGCGGCCAGCAGCAGCACGCCGACCGCACCACCGATGAGCCCCGGCTCGATCGCGGGCAGCAGGCGCGCACCGATATAAACGTGCAACAGTACAAGTAATGCAAAAAACGGAAGCGGCGAACGGCGCATGGTGTTTCTATGTGCAAAGCGGACGTGAGCCAGATGGGGGGCTGGGCCCGAAAGTGCAAGGGGGAACGGGGCGCATGTTGCAATCGGGTGCGGATTTGTAAGATTGTGTATGAACAGATGGCGTCGCCAAAGCAGCGCGCTATAGTTTCCCCATGCCCCGGCGTAACTGCGATCATCCTGATCCTCCGTAGGGCAAGAGGAAATGGCCATGTTGAACAAGAAATGCTTTGGTGCGGTGCTCCTGGCCGCGGCCGCCGTGTCCACCACGGCGATGGCTGACGATCGCGGAGTGAATACGGTGGTAGGTGCGGCGCTGGGTGCGGCCATTGGCCACGGCGCGGGCGGACGCGACGGCGCGATCGTCGGCGGGGTGCTCGGCGCGGCGGTGGGCAGCTCGCTGCCGACCCGTGACGACCGCTACTACCGCGACAACCGCGCGTACGGCTCGGTCAGCTACTACCAGCCGGCGCCTGCGTATGTGGAATCGCGCCCGGTGTATGTGGAAGAGCGCCCGGTCTACGTCGAGCCGGCGCCGGTGTACTACGAAGCGCCGCGCCCGGTGTACTACGAGGCGCCGCGCCCGGTGTACTACCAGCAGCCGGCGGTCGTCATCGAAGGTGGCCGCGGCTACTGGCACCACGGCCACGGCCGGCACCACGGCTGGTAAGCAAAAGCTGAACGAAGCCGCGCCACCTGCGCGGCTTTTTTTCGTCTGGTTGGACGCGTTGGCAGGAAGACCTGCCCACCCTACCGGCGACCGTGGGAACTCGCGTAGGGTGGGCAGCTGTGCTGCCCACGCGTTCAACGCACCGCTCCCCACCGCCAGCACGTGCTTTCGGCTGCCCTCCGCTAGCGGAAGGCATGTACGAACCAGGAACCATCATCACCTTGCGCGCCGGCGCCTACCGCCTGCGCGCACCGCTGGCCGGCTCCGCCTACGGACTGCTGTGGCACGCGCAAGGCCCCGGACATTTTGGCGACGTCGCGCTCAAGCTGGTCAACCGCGCGCGCATGGACAGCGCCGGCTGCGACCAGCGCGAATACTGGACCCGCAGCGTGCAGGCCGAGATCGCATTCCTCGCTTCGCTCAAGCCGTGGGACCAGCGCCATATCGTGCGCATGCTCGACAGCGGCAGCCACGACGACCTGCCCGCGTTCGCGCTGGAGCTGATGCAGTGTGACCTGGCGCAGCACCTCGCGCGCACCGCTCCCCCGCCCTTTTCCCGCATCCTCGACTGGATCGCGCAAGTGAACCACGCGCTTGCCACCGTCCACCAGCACGGCTGGCGCTACCTGGACCTGAAACCCGCCAACCTGCTGCTCGACGAAGCCGGCAACCTGAAGCTGACGGACTTCGGCACCAGCCAGCTCGTAACCGCTGGCGCGCACCCGTATTCCGGCACGCCGCGGTGGCAGGCCCCGGAGCAGTTTTTCCCTGACGCGCACGGCCGCTACGAGACCGACTGCCGCACCGATTACTTTGCGCTGGGCGCGCTGTTTCACTACATCGTCACCGGCGGCGAGGCGCTTGCCTTCTGCAGCGCTTGTGCCGAAGCGTTCCGTCTGCACGGCAGCGCGGATGGGCCGCGCGCGCTCCGCTCGCCTACCGGCAGGCTGCTCCCGACGCTCACGCGAAACGAAGCAGCACGTTTCATTGAAGCCGTGGACGACGACACGCCCGGCGCCGGCCGCCCCGCGCTGGCACTGTTGCGGCGCCTGCTGGCCCCGCAACGTGAACATCGTCCACGCCACGCCCTCGACATCAGTCGTGCCGTGCAAGACATCCGCACGGCCAGCCTGCAGCGCTGGAGGTGCGCGGCATGAGGCGTATCGGAACCATCGGCGCGTGTGCGCTGGCGCTGGCCATGCTGTGCCTGGTACAGCTGGCCTGCGTGCTGCGCGCACCGGCAACCTGGTTGCCATCGCGGGTGGACATCAGCCTGCAGCCGGGCGAGTCGGTCACGCTCGGCCGCCAGGAGCTTGCAGCGCCGTCTGCCGACGCGGCCCAACTGGGACTGCGCCGCGACGCGCGAGGTAACTGGTGGGTCCGCGACGCCACCGGCGCACGCCCGTTCACGCTGCGCCGTGACGGCACCGACATCCGCAGCGGCGCGATCGTCCTGGCGCCCGGCCAGCGCTTCCAGTTGGGTATGCAACGCTTCACCATCGACAACGCCGACGCACGCGCAATCACGCTCAGCGATGGCGCACATCGATGGCGCTACGACGGCGGCACGGTCAGCCGCGACGGCGTACTGCAGCCTGGTTGCCCGGACGCTCGCGTTTCGCAGCGCCTCGTCGCGGCCTGGAACCGCCACGCGCCCGCGTTCGCCCTGATCCCCCGGCCACTCCAGCTGGGCGGGAACCTGTACTGCGGGCTGAAGATCGGGGTCGCCGGAACGCAGCCCGCGAACGCGTCGATCCGGATCGGCCGAGACGGCCCGCTGCTCGCGACGAACGGCCCGACCACCCTGTCCATCATCACGCGGGACGGCCCGCAGGACCTTGCCAGGCTCGAAGCGCCGCTCAAGGACGCGACGGCCATCACGGTCGGCCGCACGCGCTTTGCCATCCTCGCCACGTCCGGCGTGCTGTCGCTGCGGCCGGCAAGCCACGTCGCGCTGTTTGCCAGACCAGAGGTGCGCCTGCCACCCAACGTCCGCTGGACCTGGCAGCAGCGCGACCCGTGGACGATGCACGTTCCCGACCGCTGGCAGCTTGCCGCCGCAGCCGTGCTGATATTGCTGCTGTCCGTTGCGCCCGGGCTGCTACACGCATCAAAGGCCCTGCCGGGCCGGCGGCTGGTGGCATTCGCGCTTGGGGCCGCCGGCCCCGCCATCGCCTGCGCCGGGCTCGCGGCCCTGATAGCCCTGCGGGTTGGCGCGGCGCCGGGCGCCGGCATCTCACTGGTGCTGGCGTGGTCGGCGCTCTGGTACGCGCTGCTCGCGCCACGCCGTTTCAGCGCGGTGGCCGCCGCCGGGGTGATTCTGCTCGCGATCGGGCTGCTGTCCCAGCTCGAGCTTGGGCTCGGTGTGATGGAATCCTCGTGGCTGCGCCACTTCCAGAAGACCGCCGCACTGGCTGCGCTTGGACTGGGCGCAGGGTTCCGCCTTGCCATCGCGCCGTGGGGCCGCATCGTGCCGCGCCAACGCTTCGAGGCAGTACTCCTGGGCGCCGCTGCGCTTGCGCTGCTGGCCCTGGCGCTGCAAGTCGCGGTGGGCAGCGAGACCGGCGTCTTCGATATCCAGCCGGTGGAGTTTGCCAAGCTAGCGCTGGCGGCGCTGGCGGCATACTGCCTTGCGCTGGCCTTCGACCGCGGCGGCGCATCCGCCGGTGCGCTGTTGCGCTGCCTGCGCTTGCTCACGCCAGCTGCGCTGTTCGTCGCGCTACTGGCGGTCGCCCTCGTGCAGGTGGACGACTACTCGCCGCTGGTACTGCTGCTGGCCTGGGCAGGCGCGATGGCGCTCGCCTGGGCGTTTGCGGCGCGCCACCGCGCCGTCGGGATCGCACTCGCGGGCTTGGCCTGTGCGGCGGTGCTCGGCGTGGGCGCCCTGCGCACCGCCGGCGCCGCCGAAGCCGACCGCCTCAGCTTCTACGCCGACCGCTTCCAGGTCTGGCTCGACCCCGCGTCCCATCCACACACCGGGCGCCAGCTGCTGCTGGGCGCACAGGCCATTGCCGATGGCGGCTGGGTCGGCGCTGACCACCTGCTCGGTGTATCCACCCTCGGCCAGGGCGCGGGCGAGGTGATGCGCGTACCGGCCGTGCAGGACGATTTTGCGCCGTCCTTCTTCCTGAACCGCCACGGCCTGCTCGCCGCGCTGGGGTTGTGGCTGTTGCAGGCGCTGCTGGTCACGGCGCTGCTGCGCGAGGCAGTTTGCGCATGGCTCGCGGCTGCGGCCGCACGCGACTTCCGGCAGGCGTGGTTCGCGCGCTTTCGCTGCTTTGCATTGTGCGGCGGCGCGGCCTTCCTGTTCGGCCATTTTTTACTCTCGTGGGGCACCAACCTCGCGATCTTCCCGGTGATGGGGCAGCCGATGAGCTTTCTGTCCGCGGGCGGCTCGCACCTGCTGCTTTTCATCTGCCCCCTGCTAGCGTTCGGTGCAGCGCGAACCAACCCCGATAGGAGCTGAAGATGCCCGTGTACGTCCAACATGAAGCCCTGGGCAAGGTCAATGACGTGTTCAATGCCGAGGCGATCTGGCAGGCGCAAGGCCTGTCTTTGTTTTCGCGCCGCCCCCTGCTGCGCGACCTGCTCGAACGTTCGCCGCGCGAACACCGCGGCCGCGCAGCCACGCGCTGCTTTTCGCACGTGACGCTGCTGCTGCCACAGGAGGAGGTGGACGACGATCGCCACCTCACGCGCGGCGCCCGGGTGCGCGACCTGGCGCAATCGCTGGCGGCGCTGCACCAGAAGGATTTCGGCGACCTGCTCGGTAACGACGACGTGCGCTACGACGTGGTCGGCGCACATGAGCTGGCGCCGGGCGAGGTGCAGGTCAAGTTCGGCCACGCCGTGTACCTGCCCTCGCCGGGCGAACAGGTGCTCTACACCGTCAGCGCCTCGCGCGACAGTGTGGTGTGGAAGCAGGTTGGGCCCGTGTACCCCAACCAGCGCCTGGTGCTGCTGGGCCTTGACGGGCGCGGCGCGACCTACCCGGTGCCCGACTGGCCGTTCGGCCCCGATGGCGCTGTCCTGCTGGTCAACGACGGCCCGGACACGCCGTTGGAAGTGCAGGTGCGGCCAAAGGATGCGTTCGATTGCCAGTTCGACGCGGCGACAGCTTGCTACACCATCCGGCCGCACGGCAGCACCGGCGGTACCCGGCTGCTCCTGAAAATCCAGCGCAGCGCCCCAATTCAGGCGCGTCCGGTGGCGCCCCCGCGCCCCGCTTCCGAGCCAGCCAAGGCGCCCGCCGTGTGGAAGCCACGCGCGCAGCCCGAACAGACCGCGCTGCCGTCGCAGCGGCAGGCAGCGCGACCCGCGCCGCTGGAAACCGACGCCACCTACGCCCCGGTGGCACGCCAGCGCGTCTGCCTTGCCGCGTTGGCCCTGCCACGCCTGTCGCGCTATCGTGAAACCGGCGCGGTGGCGCTTGAGCTGGGACTGGACCGCGCGCTTGCGCCGGCCGCAGGCAACGACGCGCTGATCCGCTTTGCGGTGGACGAAACCGACCAGGTCCACGCCATCACGGCGGCGGGACGCCAGCAGGTTGTGCTGCCCGCCAGTTTTACGCCGGCCGACAGCGACGCGGTGCGCCTGCTCACGCCGCCGCCGCAGATGGCCGAGCGCTACAGCGCCCTGCTCTGCCTGCCGCGCGGACCAAGCCAGGGCATCGCAGCTGGCGCGCGCTTCGTGTTTGGCCGCAGCGCGCCGATGCTGGCTGCCCTGCGCGTGCTCGATTCGCCTGCCTGCCTGCGCCGCGCGCCGGGACTGGAGCCCGCGAGCGCCGACCGCCTTGGCCTGTCGCGCAATGCGTTCAGCTTCGAAGCGGTGGAGGATGGCTATCGCATCGGCCGCCTGTCCGCGACCCAGGCGCTTTACCACCTGGACGACGAGCTGCGCTTCGTTTGCGCCGTCGAGCAGGCCAGCGCCGAGCAGCCGTACCTGCTGCCGCCGGGCCACCACCTGGTCGCCGGCCACT
The DNA here is from genome assembly GCF_024756255.1 of Massilia agilis. GTDB lineage: Bacteria > Pseudomonadota > Gammaproteobacteria > Burkholderiales > Burkholderiaceae_D > Telluria > Telluria agilis. The sequence goes on from NZ_JANUHB010000002.1 coordinate 304,050, forward strand.
ACGTGCTGCGCTTTGAGGCGTGACAGTCCATGTCCAGCACGACGTTATTGACCGTCGCCGCGTATGCCGCCGCACTGGTTGCGACGCTGGTGCTGGCGGCCCATTTCACGCCCGCGCGCTGGTGGCGCCGCGCCAACGCACGCGCGCTGGCGGTGCTGACAATCGGCACGCTGGGCATTGGCAGCGCGCTGACCTGGCTGGTGCTGCCCGCTGCGCCGGCCGTGGCGGCCCCGCTGGCCAAGGCCGCACCGCTCGCCGCCGACATGCCGGTGGCAGGCCGCGAGTACCGCACCTACGACCACCTGAACCTGCGCAGCTCGCGCAGCGTCGGCGCGCGCCGGCTGGGCGTGGTCCCGGCCGGAACGCTCGTGACGGCAACCGGCAACCGCGCCGGCGACTGGTGGGAGATCAGCGCACCCATCGACGGCCGCGACGTGCGCGGCTGGGCCAGCAGCTTGTGGCTGCGCCGCGCCGACGAGTCGCGCAAGTGAAGCGCCTAAACCACCGGCTCGAGCCGCATCGGCGTGTAGTACAGGCCTTTGGTGAACTGCCGCTCCGCAGTCGGCACGAAGCCCCAGGCTGCATACACCGGCAGCGCATGGTTGGACGAATTGACGGTGAAGAAGCCGGGGTTGCCGGCATCGAGCGCTGCGCGCCGCGCGACATCCCACAGGCGCCGCGCCACGCCCCGGCCGTGCCAGCGCTTGTCCACGAACAGGTGGAACAGGTGCGTGAGCTCGCGCACCGCGACGAAGCCTGCAAGCTCGCCGTCCGCCAGCGCCACGTGATAGACGTGCCCCTGGCGGACGAAGCCGCGCAGGCCCTCTTCGTCGTTTTCGCGCAAGAAGTTGGCCGCGCCCTCAGGCGGCGATTCGTGCACGATGAATTCCAGGGCCGCCGCGCGAAACAGGCGCGCCACCGCCGGGATGTCGGCGTCTTCCAGTCGTCGTATCAGCATTCGGGTGATTCCAGGGAGCCATGTCTTGACGCCAAACTTAGCACATTGGTTTGTAAATTGAAAACCCGCACCGCCGCGCTCCCGACTGGCGTACAGTGACACTGATGGCTGACCGAAGATGACCATGGACCCGCTCGATTTTGGCCCCCGGTTCGACGTTGCCGCGCGCAGTAGCGACGGCGCCGGCGAACTGCGCCGCCCGGAAAACCAGGACAACTACCTGATGATCGATCCGCACGGCACGGCGGCCTTCCTGGCGGACCAGCGGCCACGCCGCCAGCGGGTTGCTGGCTGGACCGAGGGCCACGCGCGCGTGGCGGTGCTGGACGGGATGGGCGGCCATGTCCACGGACGCGAAGCCGCCGAGGCCGTCGCAACAGGCTTGCTCGCCGTGCCGCCGTGCACGACCGTCACCGAACTGTCGCGGCACCTGGACGCGCTGCACACGCGCCTGCAGCACCATTTCGCGCGCGTTGCCCATTCGCCGCTGCGCCCGGGCACCACGCTCACCCTGCTCGAGCTGCCGCCGCACGGGCCAGCGCTGCTGTACCACGTGGGCGACTCGCGCCTGTACGAAATCGCCGGCGGCCACGCCAGCGTGCTCACCATCGACCACGTGCCCGCGACCGCTGTCGCCATGGCGGGCCTGCTGGATGAACGCACGTGGTGGCAGCAGGTGCACGGCGAGCACCGGCCAGTGATTGCGCAGGCCTTCATCCTCGGCAATTCCTTCGACAATCCGGCCGTGCTGGCCGACCCGCTGCACGAGCTGGCCGCACGCGAACTGCCGCCATGGCTGGCGCCGCTGCACGACCGCCGCGCCATCGCCCTGCGGCCCGGCGCCGCCTACGTGCTGGCCACCGACGGCTTCTGGTCGTGCGCCGGCGCCAACCACTGGGTCGCGCGCTGGCCGGCACTGCTGCAGCCCTGCGCCAGTGCCGCGGCCATGGTCGATGCCCTGTTCCACGAAATGGAGACGGATCCGCCGTCCGGCTTGTATGCCGATAACCTGACAGCGCTCGTGCTGCGGCCGCTGGCCACGCCAGATGAGACCGTATTGCCAGGTCATTGATTCCATTGGGAAATCATCCGATCCGCGCGCCACGGCTGAGCGAAAGCCGGTACGCTTGCCGTTCCGACAACCGCTTTACCGCCATGAACCTTTGCCGTGATCCCGACCATCCGCACTGCACAGTCTGGGTGATGCCAGGCGGGGACACCTGCGCGCACGGCCATCCGCAGCCGCCGCCACAGGCCGCCCCCGTGGTCGAGCGCCAGGCGAACAGCGTGCCCGCGCGGCCACACCTGCACGTGAGCGGCTTCGATCCGCGCGCCGCCGGTGGCCGGCAGGCGATCAAGCTCGACCTGCGCGGCATGCCCGGCGACTGTCCACCGCGCTTGACCATGCTGCTCAAGTCGGCGCTGCACCTGTACTGCCCGCAGCAGCAAACGCTGGCGCGCGCGGCCGATGGCAACTGGTGCCCGGCCTTCATCGAGTTCTCGTCACGCGGCATCGAACACGGCCAGCACCGTATCGAGGTCGAGCTGCACGGGCGCGCCGGCGCGGCCAGCCGCACCTGGGTGTGCTCGCTGGTGGTGCTGGTGCCGCGCGCCGATGCCACGCTGTCCGAGATCCACCAGGCCTTCCTGTCCAGCCACAAGAACGTGCGCGTGTTTGCGGACGAATCATCGATCGCGCGCGTGAACGCGCACACCACCAGCGGCACGGTGGACATCGACGTGGCCGCGCGCAACGCCGGCATCGCCCGGCTGGAGCTGGACGCCACCACGCCCGGCCCCATCCAACTGGGCCTGCCGACCATCGCGTGGGACGAGGAACTGGTCGAGATCAGCTTGCCCGATGCCGGCGAGGCGCATCCGTATCCGGCCGACGCTGCCAGCATTGTCAGCCCGCAGCCCACGCCAGGCATGCCGCGCCACTTGCGCCTGTTCGCTGCCACCGAATGGACGCTGGGCCGCTTCGACGCGCTGGCGCCGGCCGCAACGGTGCTGCTCGCGCATCATCCCGCAACTGGTGCCGGGCGCGACGCGCTCACGCGCCGGCTCTCCGCACACCACGCCGCGATCCGCGCCGCGGGCGGCGGATTCACCATCGAGGACGTGTCGCGCTTCGGCCTGCTGATCGATGGCGAATGGCCCGGCAAGGGGCGCCAGGTGCCGCTGCGCGAGGGAATGCGGATCGAACTGACGGCAAGCGTGCGCGGCATCGTGGAGCTGCAGGTCGCGGCCTTGCTGCCGCATGTGCTGGTGCTGGCGCGTGTGGATGGCGGCGCGCTGGCGGAAAGCTTTTGTCTGGTGGTGCCAGGGAGCGAGCCGGCACCGGCGCGGCCCGCGCTGCCGCCCGTGTTCCATCGCGCCGGCGGGTTCTGGCACCGCGACCCTGCCACCGGGCTCGACACCCCGCTGGCACCGGCCACCGCGCTTGACCGGCTGGCGTGCATGCCGGCGCGCGCGCGCTTTGCCGGCGGACCTTACCCGGAAACCTGGAGCGTGCGTGCGCGCGTCGGGGATCGCCGGCGCGCGCCGATGCTGTCACCGGCCTAAGGCGGCAACAGCACCAGGAAGATCATCGCACAGCCTGCCAAGAGAATCGCTTGCAGCGAAAACACGAGCACGGGAATCCGCAGGTGATCGGGAATTTTCATGGCAGCCTCACTGGTCGGCACCAAACGATGTCTCGCAGTGAAGCTTAGCGCAAACGCGGGCGCAGCCGACGCCCGTTACCCCGACAGCAGGCTCAGGCGAGGCGCGTGGTAATTTCGGTGGTGACGCGCGTCATGAGCTTGTGCACCGGGCACTTGCCGGCCACCGCCAGCAGTTCCTCGCGCTGCGCGTCGGTCAGGTCGCCGCCCAGCCGCAACGCGGTGTCGAGCTTGTACACACCCTGCCGCTCGCCGCTGGCGTCGCGGTCGATGATCACCTCGACCTCTTCGAGCGCGATGCCCTTGCGCTTTGCGTACCACACCAGCGTGATCGCCTTGCAGGCGCCGAGCGCCGCGTCGTACAGGTCGTGCGGGTTGGGGCCGGCGTCGTCGCCGCCTTCCTCGATGGTGCCGTCCACGAGCAGTTCGTGGTCGCGCACCAGCACGGTGTGGCGCATCGGGTAGGCGGTGTCACGGCGGACGATGATGCTCATATTCAGGGCTCCTTCTGTTCTGGTTGGCCTGACTGTACACCCGTTCGGTGCCCCCTGGCCAGCGTCAGGCAGGTGTCACGATGCGCACCACCGTCTCGCAGTAGTCGCGAAAACCCATGCGCAAGTAAAGGTCATGCGCCACCGTGTTCGCGCTCATCACGTGCAGGAACGGTGTCTCGCCGCGCGCGAGCTGGCGCAGCACCAGCTTTTCCATGAGCCTGCCCGCCAGCCGGCGCCCGCGCTGGTCGGGGCGGGTGCACACGCCGCTGATCTCGCGCAGCCCGGCAGCGGCCATCCGCTCGCCGGCCATGGCGACCAGCTTGCCGGCGTCGTCGAAGTAGCCGAAGTAGTCGCCCAGCTCGATGGTGCGCGGGCCAAATGGACCCGGGCGCGTGAGCCTGGCCAGCTCCAGCGCCTGCACCGCGTGGCGTGGCCCCAGCGGCACGGCATCCGGCGCGCGGTCGCGCACGGGCGCCACGCCGTCCCACACCATGCGGAACATGGTGGACTCGGCCTCGATGCGCCAGCCGTCCGGCGCCGGGCCGGTCCAGGCGTCGCAGTAGAAATGCTCGCCGGGTTCGCAGAACGGGCGCAGTGCCGCAAAGTCCGGTTGCTGGGGATCGGGGAAGCCGACGATGGGTGAAAAGCCGGGCGCGTAGCGACGCGCGTTGCTGGTACCGGTGGCGTAGCGGGCGTGCGGGCCGCTCAGGGACTGCCAGAAGATGTTATCGAGAAGGTCGTGCATGGACAGTGCAGGATGCCGAAACGGCCACTTTAGCATGGCGGCCGGCCGACGGCGTCGTTCAGGCCTGCTCGACCTCGCGCGCCACGCGAAAGCCCACCTTGTCGTTCGACAGCCGCGCCGCAAAGCCGTTGCGCACCGCCGAGCGCAGGTAGCGCGGGTGGTACAGCCACGAACCGCCACGCAGCACGCGCCGCTCCTGGTCCCCGCCCGCTTCCCACGCGCTGCCGTCGACGGGCGCGCCTTCGTACGAGTCGTGCATCACGTCCTGCACCCACTCCCAGACGTTGCCGTGCATGTCGCACAGGCCCCACGCATTGGGCGGATAGCTGCCGACCGGCGTGGTGCCCCGGCGCGGCACGCCGCGCGCGCTGCCGCTCCAGGCGAAGCGGGCGTCGTAGTTGGCCTGGTCGGGACGGATGTCGGCGCCGAACGCGAACGGCGTCGCGCTCCCCGCGCGGCAGGCGAACTCCCATTCGGCCTCGCTCGGCAACCGGTAGCGCTTGCCGGTGCGCGCCGACAGCCAGCGCACGTACAGCTGCGCGTCCTGCCAGCTCACGCCGACCACCGGGTGCTCGTCACCCTGCATGAAGCCGGGCGCGGCCCAGCTCACGTCGCCGCCGCCCTTCCAGCGCGTGCCGAGCACGAACTGGCGCCACTGCCCCACCGTGACCGGATGGCGCGCCATTGCCAGCGGCCGCGCGATCGACACCCGGTGGCGCGGCGCCTCGCGCTCGACCCAGGCCTTGCGTGCGCCAAGCTCCAGTGCGGCCTGGCGCTCCTCTTCGGTCGAGCCCATCAGGAAGCGGCCGGGCGCGAGCACCACCATCTCGGGCCCCTCGCTGCTGCCATCCAGGAAGCGGTCGCGCAGCCGTCCGCGCGCCGCTTGCGTGGCCGCGCCCTGCTGGGCCGCGCGTGGGGCTTCGGTCACGGCCGGGCCGGGCGCCGGGGTGGCGGCGGTGGCGGCGTACGCCAGGCGCGAATTCATCATCTGTTCGGCCACCGGGGACAGCGGCGCGGCATGGCTGGGGCGGCGCTGGGCGTTCTGCCGGGTGCGGTCGCGCTCGTGCGCTTCTTGCGCGAGGTGTTCGCGCAGGCGCCGGCGCAGCGCTTCCTTGCGCGCTTCGCGCTCGGCCTCGGCACTTGCGCGTGTCCGGCGTTCCTGCTCGCGGCGCTGCTCCGGCACGCTGGCAGCCGGCGGCGGCTGCGGCGGCGCGGCCGGGATCGATATCGCCGGTGCGCTCTCCACCGCCTCCTGCTGCCGCGCCATCGTTTCGGCCGCCAGCGCGCTGGCGGCAGCCTGCTGGGCGGTGGCGCGGCGCAGGCGTCGCAGCAGGTCGGTCACGCTGGGCGGGCGCAGCGACGGCTCGGCCGCAAAGCCGGCCTGCACCACTTCCAGCGCGGCCCCCGCCAGCACCGTCGGGCGCGCCGCAGGGCGACGGTTGCGGTCGAACGGGAGTACGCCCTCCACCATGCGAAACAGCAGCACCGCGCAAGCGTGGACGTCCAGCGCACGATCCGGCGCCAGCTGCGGGTCTCCCGCTTCCGGCGCCCGGTACGGCGCGGTGCCCGAACTGGCGGGCGCGCTGGCCTGCAGCGCGCCGCCGGCAATGCCGAAGTCGAGCAGCTTGACGGTCCCGTCGCGCCCCAGGAACAGGTTGGCGGGCTTGAGGTCGCGGTGGACCAGCGAATGGCGCTCCCACGCATAGTCGAGCGCCTCGCCCACCGGCGCCAACAGCGCCAGCGCGCGTTCCAGCGGCATGCGCCCATCGCGCGCCAGCACGCCGTCCAGGTCCTCGCCGTCCAGGCATTCCATGATGACGAAGGCGCAGCCGGTGGCCGGGTCGTGCGACCAGTCGTACACGCGCACCACGTGCTGGTGCGCCAGGCGGCGCGCACGGATCGCCTCCTCCATCAGCAGCCGCGCCTCGTGGGTGGCGTGCGCGCGGTGCGGCGGCAGGATCTTCAGCGCGACCTCGGCGCCATGGCCGACCTGCGCCTCGGTCGCCAGGTCGAGCGCCTGCCACACCTCGGCCATGCCGCCGCGCGCCACCTGTCGCACCAGCCGGTAGCGCCGTGCCGGCGGGCCGAGTTCCTGGCCCGCCATCAAGCCAAGCTCGGTGCCCTCCGCCTGTTGGGAAGAGACCCGTGCGCGCTCGTCATGGTAGGCAGTGTCGAGCACCGCGTCCTTGCGTCGGTCGAATTCGTCCTTGCCGAGCAAGCCGTCCTCGTACAGCGTGCGCAGCTCGCGGATTTTCTGGATGGCGCTGTGCATGGCTTATCCGCCCAGGGCGGCGCCGCAGGCCGCGCAGAACACGTCGCCATCGCGCGCGGCGTGGCCATGCGCGCAGCGGCGCGCAATCGACAGCACCGGCGTGCCGTGCGCCGCCGCGACCACGCCGGACAAGGCCGCAAGCTGGTCCGCGCGCATGGTCGCATGCACCCGGGTCTTGAGGAAATCAGCGAGCGGCGCGGCGTTGGCGCTTGGTGCAAGCGCCAGCTTGGCCGCGTCGTCGAGCCGCCCGAACGACTCGGCGCGCTGGACCTCGAAGCGGGCCAGCTCGATTGCCTGCGCGTGGCGGTGTTCATCGGCGTCGAGCCTGACCTGCTGGACCGCGCGCTCGTGCCGGGCGTCGGCCTCGATGGTGCGTAGCAGGCGCTCGTGACGGGCCAGCGCATCGGCATCGTCGCCGGTGCGGCGCAGTGCCTCGACCTTCTGGCGCGTGGCCTCGTCCTGTACCGATTCGGCGCGCTGCAGCTCGCGCTGGCGCGCAGTGTTCGCCAAAATCAGTGCCTGGCGGCGGGCGGCATGCTCCTCGTCGTCCAGTTCACGCGCACGGCGCGCCGCGAGCGCCTCGGCCTCGCGCAATCGGGCCAGCTCGGCGCGCTGGCGCGCGGCGTCCTCGATCGCCAATGCCTGCTCGATCTTGTTCCTGATCTGCTGCTGCAGCAGCTGGTGCGAAAACCGCTGCTGCGCGAGTTGGCGCGCCTGCAGCGCATCCTGCTGTGCAAGGGCGAGCTCGGAGCGCATGCGCAGCTGCGCCAGCACGCGCACATGGGCCCAGCCGTCGGCCTCGCCGGCGCGGTGCGCGCCCTTCCGGGCCAGGTCGTGTTCCAGTTCGGCCAGCACGTCGCCGGCGCCGCGCTCGATTGCCTGCTTGCGCGATTCGGACTCGGCCACCCGGCCGTACAGCGCAATCTCGCGCGCGCGGCGCGCCTGCGCCTGTTCGGCCTCGTCCAGCGTCAGTTCGGCGCGGCGCTGGCGCAGCCGGACCTGCTGCTCTTCCCGGCGTATCCTCTGCCATCCCTCGGCATCGTACAGTTCGTCGAGCTGGCGCGCGTGTTCGAGCCCGGCCTGGCGTTCGCTTGCCGCCAGCCACAGGCTGCCCACGCGCTCGCGGTTGGCGTCATGTTTGTCGTGGCGCAGTTCGAGCGTATCCACCCGCACCGCGGCCAGGCCGTACTGCGCCAGCAGCAGGCCCAGCGCGCCTTGCAGGCGTTCGTCGAGCTCCGCGCGCAGCGCCGTGTTGGCCGCCATGTCGCGCATGGCGCGCGCACCGACAAATTCAAGCGCAAACTGGCGAACCGGCGCGCGCAGCAGCTCGCGCAGCTCGGCCACGCCAATGGTGCCGGGCATGGTCATGAAGTGGCGCGCGAACGCGGGCACGTTCTCGACCTGCAGGCTCACGGTAAAGCGCGCGGATAGCCGGAGCTGCTCGCAGCTGGCCAGGTCGTCGAACGAAAACTCCACCGGCAGCGCGCCGCTGCGCGTGACGAGGATCTCGGCATGCTGGTCGCGCAGCAGGTGGTTCAGGCGCGTAAAGAAGCCTTCGATTTCGTACTCACCCTGCGGGACCTCGGTCGCCTTGTCGCCTTGCAGGATGTAGGCGCGCGCCGTGGCCGGCACGCGCAAGGTCTTGACGAAAATGCCGGAGAGCTCGCGCACGCCAAAAAACACCGCCAGTTCGTCGGGACCGGCGATCCAGCGGTTCTCGCGCAGCACGGGCGCATTCCTGGGCGCGCCCAGGGTCAGGCCGCAGCCCGCGCAATAGCCGTCGCTGGCCGCGTTCTTGCGCTCGCAGCGCGGGCAGGCAGCCCCGCCGAATCCGAACATCTGGAACATGGTCATCTCCTGGCGACCGGACAATGTATTAACAAATTTTTATTGCAAGTTTGCATTTTAGCAGCGGACGCGACCATGCGCATTGGGTTTTCGCTAAGCGTGCGGCCTAGACGATTCCGATCCGCTCCACGCACGCGAAACTGGCGCCGCGCTCGCGCAACCGGTCGCCGAAACCGGCCGGGATGCGCCCTTCGCAGGCGCGTGGCAGCAGCACGCGGTCGCCCGGCGCGGCCTCGTTCGCCAGCAGTGCGCACTTCTCGGCCACGGCCTGCACCGCTTCCACCACGCCGGCATGCCAGCTGCTCGAACAGCCCGAGGCGAGAATGCGCCCGCGCGGCACGAACTCGCGCCCGCGCGCGATGCGGTCGGCCATCACCAGCGCCAGTTCATACGAATTGCCCTCGAAGCGCGCCGGCGAAAAGCGGACCGTGGTGCGCCAGCCGCGCCCCACCCGCCCGTCGAAGTGGCGCGCGCCCAGCAAGACCGCGCGCACCGCCTGCTGGCCGGACAGGTCGAGGGTGGGCACGGCAATCGCCGCTTCCTCGTCCTCGGCCGCCACCTCGGCCGGCACCACGTTCACCTCGACCCAGCCCAGGCTGTCGTCCGCGCCACCGCTATGCAGCGGGAACCACGCGCGCGCACTCGACACGCGCGCCGACGGATCCGGATGGCCGGCCAGCGCGCCCAGGTGTGGCAGCCCGTCCGGGCCGCCCAACAGCACGTCGGCCGGGGCCGCGCGCAGGCCATGGCCGCCGATGCGGCCCAGGTGCCACGCATCGGACCAGCCGTTCGCAAGCAGCGCACGCGCAGGCAGCAGCCCGCGCACCATCCGGTCAGCCAGCACGGCGGCCAGCTCCCAGTCGCGTTCTTCGGGGCCGGGGCAGCGGTCGATGCTGATCATCACCTGGTCGCGGCTGTCGAAGCGCACCTCGGTGTGGCGCGCCAGGCGGACCACCTGCTGCATGCGCTCGGCCAGGTCGAGCCGCGGCGCGCTGCATTTGACGTCGGCGCGGCCCTCGCGCGGGCGGCGCGTTGCGGTCAGCGTTGCGATGCTGCCGTCGGCCAGGATGGTGCGGCATTCGGCGGTATGCGGCGCGCTCATGCCGGTTCTCCCGCGCAGGCGGCCCGCCTGCCGACGCAGTGGTATTCGAGATTGGCGACGATGCGGTCCAGTTCATCGAGCCGCGTTTCGGTCAAATTCGCATCAGCACGCTCCATGCGCGCCAGCAGAGCCCACGCCTCGTCAAGCGCGTGCGCAGCGTGCTGGCTATGGCGCGCGCGGCGAACCTGTTCGAATGCGGCGAGCGGCTGGCCCGGGCTGGCCAGCTCCAGCGCGGGCATGGTGGCGGCGCACAGGCAGGCCAGGTCGAGCCGATGCAGCAGCGCGCGCTGCCGCGCAAACTGGCCCGGCCCGGTGGGCAGCGGGGCCTGGCGCAGCCCGCCCATCAGGCAGGGGAGCTCAAGGAACAGGCGGCGCAGTACGCGTGCGTCGGTGGCGGGTGCGTCAAAGGCAGGCTCCGCCGCTACTTCGACAGCGGCGATGTTCTCGACCACCGCAGCGGTGTCGCGCTCGGCCAGCATACGGCCATAGTCGCGCGACGCGGCAAGGTCCACCGGCACGCAGTCGTCCACGCTCACGCCAAAGCGCGTGTACATCAGCTGGTTGAAACCGGCGCGAAAGGCGTTCCACTCGTCCAGCGTGGCACACGGCGGCAGCTCAAGGTGGCCTTGCGCCAGTTCGACCTGCAGCGCCGATTCCATCGCACCGGCCAGGGCGGCCAGCTCGACGCGCTCCACCGCCTCGCTCGCCAGGTACAGGTCGAAGCGCTGCTGCCGCAGGCGCGGGTCGGGACTGTCCACCGCAAAGTCAACGCGCAGCCCGATCTCGGGTGCGGCGGCGAACGGGGTCAGCTCGGCCTGGTAGGGGCCGGGATGGAACAACCATGCCACTTCGCCCTCGGCGGCGACGATGCGCTCTGCCCCGGCCTGCCGCCGCGTGCGGCCGGCGCCATCCACGATGACGGCGCCGCAGCCATCCGGCACGGCCACGCGGCCCGCGACGCGAACGGCCACGAAGCCGCAGCCCGGCCCGGGCACGTGCACGGCAGCGCGCTTGAGCAGGCCGAGCATGGTCTCAGGCCAGCGGTTCAGGGCGCACCGCAAAACGGGCGCCGTGCTGTTGGAAGTGCTGTGCCGGCGGCTGTGGCGCGGTCCACAGGCCTTCGCACTCGCCGTCGGCGTCCAGGCGGCCCCTGAGCAGCACGGCGCCGGCGCCATCGGTCACGCTCAGCACCGGGCGTTCGCGCAGCAGGCGCGCGGTGAATGGCGCGCGGGCCAGCAGTTGCAGGCAGATGTGCCAGCCATCTTCCTCCTGCGAGAAGTGCAGGATCCAGTGACCGTCGTCGGTGGCCAGCCGCGTCAGCACGCCGGCGTCCGCGGCGCGCAGCATGCCACCGCTGCCGAACCAGGCATCGTCGTTCACGGCCTTGCTACCCGCGCGGCGGGCGATGGCAAGCTCGCGCAGGCGGCGCGCCGTCAACGGCGACGCCTGCAGCGCTGCGCGTTCGTTTTCCGTCAGCGCGCGCGTGCCTTCCAGCGCGGCGCGCAAGACGGCGTCCGGCAGTACAAGGCGATCGCCCTCCATCCGGCGGCCGGTGATCAGCCTCTCCTGCAGCTTGCGGTCCAGTTCATCGGTTCTCTTCATGTCCTCTTCCCTCATCGGCGCGCCGACACCAGCCGTTCGATCGCCGCGTCGCGCCGCTTGCGCAGCGTGGGCAGCGATACCCGCGCAAGCAGGGCCAGCTGCTGCATCGTCGGCAGTTCGCCCGTCGCCGGGTCGAGCCATTCCGATGGATAGCTGTCGTCGAAAGGCCCCAGCAGTTTCAGGTACACGGCCAGTCGCACCGGCATCGAGTCGCGCGCCAGCGCACGTTCGGCCCATGCCCCTGCGCCGCGCGCGTTCAGCGCTACGTCGACAAAGCGGGGGGACAGGAAAACGGGAGACGGCAACGTGCCGATCGGCTCGTCGCGCTCGGGCGGTGCGGCGCCATCGTCGGGCGGCTCGGGTTCAACCTGGTCCAGCTCGTCCTCGAGCGCCTGCAGGATCTGGTCCGGCCCCGGCGTGGCCACCTCGTGCGACTCGGCCAGCACGCGCCAGTAGTCGTCCAGCCAGCCGGCCGCCTGGTCGGCGTCGAGCCGCCAGTCCTGGTCGCGGTTGGCTGAGATGTGCTCGTACTCGGCGATCTCGCGCAGCATGGCGTCAATCTTTGCGGGACTGGTCTTGAGGCTGGCAAAGCGCTTGGAGCGCGTGTGCAGCGGACCGGGGCTGCCGCCGAAGCGCTCCAGCGACTCGCTCCAGCGCAGCACCCAGTCGGCCTTGCACGGGCCGCCCTGGCGCAGCTGGCGCGCCTCGATGGGTTCGGCGTCGATGGCCCGGCCGAGGATGGCGCCCACCTGCTCGCGGTGCTCGCGCCAGGCGTCGAGCAGGCGGGCGATTTCGCCGCGCGCGGTGTCGAGCATGCGGAACGCGTACATGCGGTTCGGGCTGCACGGACGGCCGCAGGCGACCTGGTAATTGTCCGAGTCCACCTTGTCGCGCAGGAGCGCGTACATGTCGTTGATTTTTTTGCGCAGCAGCCCGTCGGCGCCCGCGCCCAGCCAGAACGGACCAAGGCGGCGGTACTCGCCGGAGATGGCCGCGCAAAAACCGGCCCAGTCGGCGGGCCGCGCCTGCAGCTCGTACAGCAGGCTCAGGGCCAGCTCCAGCACCGTGTCGCCGTAGCTGTTGCCGGCCGCCTGCGCACGCGCGCTGCCGGCGCAGGCGCGCAGCGCGTCGCCGCACAGGTCGAGATACTCGCCCATGGTGTCGTCTTCGGTGCCCGGCTGGACCAGGCGAGCGCAATCGCAGCGCACCAGCGCCTGCAGGGAGCACTGCCCCAGCAGCTTGCGCACCTGTTCCCAACCAGGCTCCTGATATCGGGTTCCCGGCAACCGCATACCTTCCTCGTCGATGGCGAACTCGACAAAATATTGCCATACAACGCAAGAGCAAGGCGCGCTGTTCAGTGCGCCGGTGTGCGCCGGCCCAGCGCGTCCAGCAGGGCAGCCACGATGGGGGCCGCGTGCTCGCCGCCGGTGGCCTCGGAGCGGCTGACGAAGGTGGCGAAAGCAAGCCGGTGCCGCTGTCCCGGCATGCTGCCCGGCTCCAGCCAGCCGGTGAACCAGACCGTGGCCAGCTCGCGGCCATCGGCGTCGCGCTCGCCGGTCGGGGCGGTGCCGGTCTTGCCGTACAAGCCGGGCCGCAGGGGGGTGAACCGGACGTCCCTGAACGCGCCCGCGCCGGTGCCTCGTTCAATCACGCCCTTCATGCCAGCGCGGATACGGTCAAGCCGTACGCCCAGCGGCTGCCCGGGCGCAGCGCTTGCGGCATGGCCGTCCAGTTCCGCCAGCAGATGCGGGACGATGGTCGTCCCCTGCCCGACTGCGCCGGCAGCCACCGCCATCTGCAGCGGCGTGGCCTGCATGCGCAATCCGATCGCCATCTGGCGCAGCTCGTGGCGCGAGCGGACCGGGTCGATGCCGGCGGGGGTGGCCTGCAGCGCGTCCCAGTCGGACCAGCGGTAGCCAGCGGGCAGGAGGCCGCCGTCCAGGCGCATCGCTTGCCCGAAGCCGAGGCGCCATGCCATGTCGAGGATCGGCCGCACGGCACGCAGCGCACTTGGGTCGAGTGCCTGCAGGTCGGGCAGGCCCCCTTCCGGCTTGCCCAACAGCGTGCGGTCGCTCAGCTCCGCGCTCCAGGCGAACCAGGTGTTCAGGCTGTAGGTGAGCGCCTGTTCCAGGCCAAGCTGCCCGTCCTGCGCGCGCCGCGACAGGCCCTGGTCGCGGAAATTGGTGATGTGCGCACGCGCGGTTTGCGCGGGATAGGTGGCCGCAGCGGTGCGAAACGCGAATCCTTTCGCGCGCGCCAATGCGTCCAGTGAGTCCAGCGGCAGCCCGCCCAGCACCGCGTCGAGCCGGGCATCGCGCTGCGCGGCCAGTTCCAGCCCGAGTGCGCTGACGATCTTGAAGGTCGAACCGGGGCTGCGGTCCCTGCCGCCGTCGTGCTGCAAGGCCGGCAGGCGCAGCGGGCTGGCTGCTGGATCGGCGGCATCGAAGTTTCGCACCTCGTCCCAGTTGGCGGCGTCGACGCTGGCCATGCCCGCGCCTGCGGCCGCCAGGATCTCGCCCGTTTCGGTATCGAGCAGCACCAGGCCCGCCTGCCGTCCCGGTGGGATGGCTTTGCCGCCATGGCAGGCGCGCCCGTCCCACGCACCGCGCCGCATGCCGATGCATTCCAGCGCCGACTGCGCAGCGACCTGCATGCCCAGGTCAAGCGTCAGGCGCGCACTGTGTTCGCCGCTTGCCGCGGGCAAGCGCGCAAGCATGCCGGCGATGCTGTTCACGTGTCCCGGCCGAATGCCGAGGAGCGGGGCCAAGCCTGCCTGCACGGCGAGGGCCGAGGGCTCGCCGCCCGTCCACAGCGCCACGCCGTTGCGGTCGGCCAGCGTCACGTTGGCACTGGCCTCGTGCACAGGTGCCTGGGCCGGCGGCAGCGCGCGCCATGCGAGCTGTCCATCGACGACATCGAGATGCCGGTAACGCGCCTCGGCGAGTCCGGCCGCGTCGATCGGGGAAGCGAGCAGCGTGACGATACGCGCACCCGGCTCGAGGTCCAGCACCATTTTTTGCACCGAGTCGGCAGCCGGGCACGCGCGGCCAGTGCAGGCGTCCTGGCGGGAACGCACGCTGGCTCCGCGCACGCTGACGATGCGGCCGGCCAGCATGAGTTCCAGCGTCTGGCCGGCGCTGGCGGCTGCCGGCAGCGCAAGCGCGAGCTCGTTGCGTTCCGCCGCCTCGGCCACCCTGCTCCACGGGCCCCAACCCTCGGGCAACCGGTCGAACAGGCGGGCGGCTGATGGTGGCAACGATGCGTTGGTGGTCAGCGGCGCGCCGCTGGCCGTTGCGAGCCAGCGCGCGCCGTCGGGCAGCGCCCGCGCGCGCCACGCGAGCAGGCGACGCTCGCTGTTGAACACGCGGACCTGCTCGCGCAGGTAGTCGCCGTCCGCGCGGTGGTATAGATGGTCGAGCAGGCGGCGGGCGTCGCTGTCCAGCGGCGGCCCGTCCCATTGCGCGGCGCCGGCAATGCGCGCCTGCGCTGGCAACGCTCGCCACGCGGCCAGGTCGGGCGGCGCCAGCTCGGCCAGCCCGTCCGGCCGCAGCCGCAACAAGCCGTGTTCACGCAGCTCGGCAAACAGTGTGCCGTCCTCCACGGTGGGCACGGGGCTGTTCGGCACGCTGTAGCGCCCGGGCGGCAGCTTGGCCATGACCGCCGGGCCGTTGAACGGCAACACAGTGACGAGCGCGCTGGCCGCGGGCTGCGCCGCCGCGCGGTAACGCTGCAGCACCAGTTCACCTGCTTGCGGACAGGCGGCATTCTTGCGGCGGTAGAGGTGGAGGGCGTCCTGCTCGCCGAGCAGCAGCCAGCCCTGCTGGCGGAACGTGGCGTTACCCTGGGCCGCCGCTCCGTCATCGCCGACCCAGCGCGCGCTGCCCTCCCAACTCAGCGTCAACGGGCCGGTGCGCGCATCGCCCCCGCCAATCTCGATATGCGGCAGCCCATCGCCCAGCACGATGTTGCGCAGGGTGGCGGGGCGCCCTGCTGCCTCGTTGCGTGCGGCAAGCGCGGCCGCCTCATTGAACGACAGCCCGATCCGCAGCGGCAGCAGGCGCGGGTGTGCAGGGTCGAGCACCTGGGTGCACAGGTCGATGCGCAGCGGTTCCTGTGCCTGCATCCCGGTGGCGACCAGCAGCATGGCGCCATCGTTCTGCCCGGCGACGATGCCCACCTTGTCCGGCACAGTAAAACTCACACCAGCCAGCACCGTGCGCAATGATGCCAGCGCGGCCGGCGCCTGCTCGCGCTGCGCGACCGTCCACAGCAGCCGGGCATGAAAGGCGATCACCGCGGCGCCCGCCAGCATGAGCAGCACGCCCGCAAGTGCCGCCCAGCCCAGCGGGCCGGGGAGCATGCTGGTCCGCCGCACAACCTGCCGCGACCGCGCGGCCGTGCGCAAGTTGCGCGCGCGCCGCCACGCGGTGCGGTTGGCAGCCAGCACATCCAGTACGGTCGCGATCATCCCCCGCGCCCCTCCACCTCTTGCCGCCCACGCAGCCGTCGGGAACGCTTAGCGGGGGGCACGTAAAAACACGGCCCCGGCCCGGATTTTCTGCAGCTTATCCCGCGTTTTCTGCGGCTCGTCGCAAGTCGCTGGAGATGCAAGGGGCGCTTGGATACAGTGCTCACATCGAAACCACACACGCAAGGAGAAACAACATGAACCTCATCAAACACATGGAAGCCGTTTTCGTCGCCGCCCTCGCCTTCGCCGGCTCGCTGAGCTACGTTGTCGAGACGCTGCCGCAAGCCCAGGCCCACGTCGCCGCCCCGGCTGCAAACAGCGCCGCTGCCGCCTCGATGCCCGTCGTGATCGTGTCCGCCAAGCGCATGACCGAAGCTGAAAAACGTGCGTCGCTGCAGGCCGAACGCGCCGGGAGCAAGGCTTGATCCGTCGCGGCTGCCGGCGCGTGCCGCGCTAGTTCCATAGCTGCGCGCCGGCCGTCGTTCCACCCGCCTTGCCATCTTCATATTTGCGGCGCTTGTGCCGCCTTCTGTATCAGTTGTAAGTACCTTTTTCAAAGCGCCCCGCCGCGGGCCGCGGTTGCTATAGTGGGTTCATCCGTCATGGATTTTGGAGACCACTCATGAAACGCAGCCTTTCCCTTGCCATCCTGCTCGCGCTCGGCACTGCCGCGTACGCACCGCTGCCGTCGATGGCGCAGACCAGCTACAGCGTCGTCATCGGCTCGGCCCCGCCGGCGCCAATGTACGAGGCGATTCCCGCCCCGCGCCGCGGCTACGTGTGGGCACCCGGCCACTGGGAGTGGCGCGGCCACCGCCACGAGTGGGTCACCGGCTACTGGATCGCCGAGCGCCCGGGCTACGTGTACAACGCGCCGCAGTGGTACCGCCGCGATGGCGGCTGGTACATGGAGCCGGCGCGCTGGACGCCCTACGGTCCCGACCGCGACCGCGACGGCATCCCCGACCGCTTCGAAGCGCGCGGCAACGGCCACGATCGCTGGGACCGCGACCGTTGGGAGCGCGAACGCTGGGAACGCGAGCGCTGGGAACGCCGGCACGAGCGCGACCGCTGGGACCGTGACCACGACGGCGTACCGAACCGCTACGACCGTGCGCCGAACGACTGGCGTTACAACTGACGCAATCCGGTAGGGTGGGCGGGTTTCCCGCCCACGCGTCCAACCGGAGGTCGCATGGCCGCTGCGCCTTGGCCTGGCTATTCCCCGTTACCTGAACGCGTGGGCAGGAAACCTGCCCACCCTGCGCGTCATTTTCCCGGTGCCTGAGCCAGCGATCGGGTATGCTCCCGGTATGAACGATTTACTCAGTTTGCAGCAGGCGGCCTTCAAGCGCGAACATAGCGCAAGCCGCAAGCTGGCCGAGCGCACCGGCATGCCCCTCGACCAGGCATTGCGCGCCACGCTGGAAGAACAAGCCGGCCCCGCCGGGCTGGCGCAACTGCTGGCCCAACGTGCGGCACTGGCAAAGGCCGCGCAGGAGCGGCTGGCGCGACGCAAGGCCGAGCGCAAGTCCGCCCTGGCGCAGCACAAATTGCGGCACAGCGCACCGCCAACCGCGTGGCGCGCATGGTTCGACGGTTCCGCGCGGCCCAACCCTGGCGCCTGCGGCATCGGCGCCCTGCTCCACGGCCCGGATGGCGAGGTAATCGAAATCTCGCGCAAGGCCGGTTACGGCAACAGCAGCGAGGCGGAATACCAGGCCCTGATCGCACTGCTGGAAGCGGCGGTGCGCCTCGGTTCGCACGGCCTGACGATCTACGGCGACAGCCAGGTGGTGGTGGACGACGTCAACGGCCCGGAGCACGCGGCCGCCGTGGCGCTGCTGCCGTACCGGCGCACTGTCCATGCGCTGCTGGCCCAGCTGCGCGACGTGACGCTGCGCTGGATCCCGCGCCACAAGAACACGGCGGCCGATGCGCTTTCGCAGCGCGCAACCTCGATCACTGGGGCGGCGGCATGAGCGTGCCCGACACCGACCTGGCCACCTGGCAGCCGCGTTTGGCGGCGCTTGCTGCAGCCGCCGCGGGTAGCGATGGCGCCCACGACGCCAGCCACCTGGCGCGCGTCTGGCGCAACGCGCAAGCGCTGCTGCCGGACCATCCCGAGGCCAATGCGCTGGTGGTGATGGCTGCCTGCCACCTGCACGACCTGGTCAACCTGCCCAAGGACCACCCGGAACGCGCCCAGGCATCGCGCCGCTCGGCGCGGTTGGCGCACCACCAGCTCGGCTGGATGGGTTTTCCGGCCGACCTGCTCGACGCAGTCGCCCACGCGATCGAGGCGCACAGCTTTTCGGCCAACATTGCGGCGCAAACCATCGAAGCGAAGATCGTGCAGGACGCCGACCGGCTCGACGCGCTCGGCGCGGTGGGCCTGGCGCGCGTGCTCTACGTCGGCGGGCAGCTCGGCCGCCCGCTGGCCCATCCGGACGATCCGCTCGCCCTGCACCGTCCGCTCGACGACGCCACCTACACCCTCGACCATTTCGTGGCCAAGCTGGCGCGGCTGCCATCGATGATGCAAACCGAGTCCGGCCGCAAGCTGGCCGAAGATCGTGTCAAGCTGCTGATGGATTTTCGCGCCACCTTTGCGCAAGAATGGGTCGGAGGCCCACCGGGAGAGTGAAAAAAACTTGCCCCGATGTTAAGATAATCGTTTGCGCTTGTGATTTCTACACCGGGACAACATGACCACCACCACAGCAACCCAACAAGCCTCCAAGGGCAACCTGAATTTCGTGCTGGTGTCGGTGTTCATCGACATGCTCGGCATCGGCCTGATCGTTCCCGTGCTGCCCATCCTGGTCGGCCAGTTCGTGAGCGGGCGCGAAGAGCAGGCCCTGTGGTATGGGGTGATGGCGATGGTGTTCGGGCTGATGCAGTTCATCTTCATGCCCATGCTCGGTGCGGTCAGCGACCGCATTGGCCGCCGCCCGGTGCTGATGTACTCGATGACCGGCATGTGCATCAACTTCCTCGCCACCGCGTGGGCGCCCAACCTGGCGTGCCTGTTCATCGGCCGCGTCATCGGCGGCATGTCCTCGGCGAGCATGTCGGTGGCATCGGCCTACGCGTCGGACATCTCCGGCCCGGAGAACCGTGCCAAGAGCTTCGGCAAGGTCGGCGCCGCGTTCGGCCTGGGCTTCCTGTTCGGTCCCATGCTGGGGGGCTTGCTCGGCAACGTCAGCCTGCACCTGCCGTTCTACTTCGCGGCGGCGCTGTCGGCGGCCAACCTCGTGTATGGCTACTTCATGGTGCCGGAATCGCTGCCGCCGGGCCAGCGCTCGCCGGTGGACTTCAGCCGCATCAACCCGCTGGGCGCGCTGGCGCGGCTGGCGGCACGGCGCGACATTCGCGGCCTGGTGGTCGTGTACACGCTGGTCACCTTTGCCGGCGTGATGCTGCAATCGACCTGGGTGCTATACACCACCTTCCGCTTCGGCTGGGGGCCGCGCGACAACGGCATCGCCATGTTCTGCGTGGGCCTGGCCGCGGTGGTGGTGCAGGCCGGCCTGCTGTCGGTGCTGATGCGCCGCTTTGGCGAGGTGCGCCTGTCGATGCTGGGGCTCGGCTCGGGCGCGATCGCCTACCTGCTCTACGGCCTGGTCACCCAGGGCTGGCTGATGTACGTGGTCATCCTGTGCAACCTGCTCGCATTTGCCGCCGGCCCGGCGCTGCAAGCCATCGTGTCCAAGACCACGGCGTCGAGCCAGCAGGGTGAGCTGATGGGCTCCCTGCAGTCGGTGGGCAGCCTGGGCGTGATCATCATGCCGCTGGTGGGCACCGCCATCATCGGCGCGGTCAGCCACCTGCCGCCACACGATTGGCGCGCCGGCGCCAGCTTCTACCTGTGCGCGGGCATGCAAGTGCTGGCGATCCTGGTCGCGCGCCGCTACTTCGCCGGCCACCACGAGAGCGCATGAACCCTGCAAGCGGCCATGTCCCGGGGCTGGTGATGGCCGCGGTGCTCTGCGCCGCGCTGATGCATGCGAGCTGGAACGCGCTGGTCAAATCGCAATCCGATACTTTTCTCGCCACCGTCGTGGTGACCGCCGGCGGCGGCCTGGTCGGCGCGCTCGCCCTGCCCTTCCTGGTCGCGCCGGCGCAGGCTAGCTGGCCCTTCATCGCGGCGTCGAGCGTGGTGCAGGTGGTGTACTACGCGCTGCTGGTGGAAACCTACCGCGGCGGCGAGATGAGCCACGCCTATCCGCTCATGCGCGGCAGCGCGCCACTGCTGGTGGCGGTGGTGGATGGCCCGCTCACAGGCGAGCGGCTCGACACCGTGCAGTGGCTGGCGGTGGGCCTGATCTGCGGCGGCATTTTGGCACTTTACGCCACCGCGCGCGCAACCTCGGCCAGCGCGCGGCGCACCACCGTGTTCGCGCTGCTGACGGCCTGCGTGATCGCCTCGTACACCATGATCGACGGCGCCGGCGTGCGCCGCTCCGGCGCGCCGGCGGCGTACACGATCTGGATCTTTTTGCTGACCGGGCTGGGCGTGCTGCTGTGGGCCGTGGTCAGGCGCGGCCGTGACCTGCTGCCGTTCGCCCGCGCCAATGGGCAGCTGGTGCTGTTCGGCGGCGTGACCACCGTCGGCTCGTACGGCATTGCGCTGTGGGCGATGACGCTGGCGCCGGTTGCGGCGATTGCCGCGCTGCGCGAAACCTCGATCCTGTTTGCGACAGCGATCGCGGCGCTGGTGCTGGGCGAGCGCGTCGGCCCCGCCCGCCTGTCGGCGGTGGCCCTGGTGGCCTGCGGGGCGATCGCGATGCGGCTGGGTTAGAACTTCATCTCGAGCGTGGCGCGGGCGATCATCTTGCCCGGATAGATCGAGGTGCGCGTCACCGAGCCGGTGGTGTCGGCGTAGCTGCCCGAGTTGATGAAATCCTGGCGCAGCACGTTGGACAATGCCAGGCGCAGCTGGTATTGCGGGTTGAACTTCCACAGCGCATACATGTCCAGGTCGCGGCGCACGCTCTGGTAGGCCATCTGGTTGACCGTAATGCGCACCGGGCCGCCGTTCTTGAAGGCGTAGCTCGCGCCCGTCGTCAGTTGGCCGGCCTTGTAATCGATGCCGAAGGTGGCCGACAGCGGGGTCTGCTGGTCGAGGCGGTTGTTCGGGCCCGGCACCGAGTCGACGGTGGACCAGTTGCGGCTCACGCTCGCGCGCAGGTCGATGGCCGGCGCGGCGGCGAACAGGGTCTTGAGCGGGAACTTCGATTCCAGCTCCAGGCCATAGGTGCGCGCGTCGCCGTAGTTGAACGGCATGCCAACCCAGCGCCCATCCTTGAACACCACCATCTGGCGCGTGAAGTCCTTGATTTGCCGCGACGAGACGCTGGCCGACAGCATGCCGCCGCCTTCCCAGAAGTGCTCGTACGAGGCGTCGATGCCGCGCGCCAGCTCCGGCTTCAGGTTCGGGTTACCCATGAAGTCAGGTTCGGTCGAGCTGTTGTTCAACGACAGGAAGCGGTGCGGGATCAGGCTTTGCACGTCCGGCGACTTGTAGGTGCGGGTCAGGGCCAGGCGCACCTGGTCGGCCTTGGTGCCGGGCAGCTTGTACAGGGTCTGCATCAGCGGGCTCCACACCGACGAGCGCGCGTGCGCGGTGTCGAAGGTGTTGCCCTCCACGCGGGTCTGGATGCCTTCCCAGCGCACGCCCATGTACATCGACCAGCGCGGCGTGACGTTCCACTCGTCCTGCACAAAGCCGGCCAGGCGTGCCACGCGGCCGTTGTAGTGTTCGTCGAGGATGAAGCCGGGCGCGGCGCCGATCGGCAGGTCGTTCTGGTAACGCGCGTCGCTGCGGTTGTGGAAGCCCATGTCCCAGCCCAGCGCGAGCGTGTGGTTCTCGACCAGCGGGTTGGTGTACTTGCCGGTCGAGCTCAGGTCGCGGTCGGTGCCGTGCGAGTAGATGTCGCTGTCGAGCGTGGGCGTGCCGCGATCGAAAGCCATGCGGTGCGTGTCGTTGCGCAGCGCGCCGACCGCCGTGCCCAGCTTGAAGTCGAGTTTCGAGCCCGATTCCAGCTTGTGGGTCCAGTTCACGTCGGTGCGGAAGAACCGGTTGGTGTTGGTCATCCACATGCCCTGGTGCGGGAACTGCGGCGCGCTGCCGAGCAGCGTGCTCACGTCGCTGTACTGGTCCATCGCGAACCGGTTCGCGTTCAGGAAGGTCTGCCAGGTCACGGTGTCGCCGTTCGCCAGGTTCCAGTTGATGCGCGGCGTGATGTTGATGGCGTCGAAGTGGGTGCCCGCGTTCGAAGCCGTCTCGCGCAGCAGCACTTCGCGCCCGGCAGCGTCGTAGCCCTCTTCCAGCGCCGGCGAATCGCGCCCGGCCTCCTGGTGGATGACGTTGGCCGCGAGCGACCATGACATCTTGCCGGCCTTGTCCGACAGCTGCAGGTTGGCGGTGGGGTTGGTGAAGTCGGGACCGCGGCCGTAGCCGAGCTTGAGCTCGCGCTGCGCGGTCTTGATGGCCTTCTTGAGCACGATGTTGATCGTGCCCGCAATCGACTGGGTGGAGAATTCGGCGGTCGCCGCGCGCAGCACTTCGATCCGCTCGATCACGTCGGGCGCCAGCGAATCGATCGAAAAGCCGGCCGGCGCGCGCTCGCCATTGATCAGGATCTGCGTGTAGCCGCTGCCCAGCCCGCGCATGCGGATCTCGCCGCCGCGGCCGTTGGCGCCGCTGACGGTCACGCCCGGCACGCGCTTGAGCACGTCGAGCACGCTGGTGTCGCCGTGCTTGACGATCTCCTCGTGGTTGACCACGATCTTCGAGGCCGTGTCGTCACGGCGCGGATCGTAGGCCTCGGCGCTGCCGCGCACTTCCACCTGCTGCATCTTCGACTCCGCAGCCTTCTGTTCGGTCCCGCCTTTCGGCTGGCTTTCCTGCGCGTGCGCAGCGAAGCTGGCGACAACCGCCGCCGCAACCAGGGTAAGCCGCAACGGCTTGGCATCTACATGCATATGTCTAATGAAATCAATGATTTAGGAATTGCGGTATTGTCCACTAAATACGCCCTCGCGGATTGATGGGCCGGGACTATTTTTGATATGTATGGCATGGTCCCGGCCCGGCTTGTCGTCAGAATTTCATCTCGAGCGTGGCGCGTGCGAGCATGTGGCCGGGGTAGGTGGTCGTGCGCGTCACCAGGCCGCCCGGCTCCATGAAGGCGGTCGCGCCGACCCCGTCCTGGCGCAGCACGTTCGACAGCGCCACCCGCAGCTGGACCTTCGGGTCGAACTTCCACAGCGCGTACAGGTCCAGGTCGCGGCGCACCGACTGGTACGCGGTCTGCTGCTCCGAGACCCGCACCGGCCCGCCGGTGCGCAGCGCGAAGCTGGCCCCGGCGGTGAGCGGGCCGGCCTTGTAATCGATGCCCAGCGTGGCCGACAGCGGGTTCTGCTGGTCGAGCCGGTTGTTCGGGCCCGGCACCGCATCCACGCGCGACCAGTTGCGCGTGACACTCGCGCGCAGGTCGATCGCCGGCGCGCCCGCCATCAGCACCTTGAGCGGCAGCTTCGCTTCCGCCTCCAGCGAGTGCGTCTCGGCCGAACCGCCGTTGGACGGCAGCTGCACCCAGCGGTCGCCATCGAGGATGATCACGTTGCGCGTGAAGTCCTGGATATTGCGGCGCGACGCGCTCAGCGAGAGCAGGCCGCCCTCGGCGAAATAGTGTTCGTACGAGGCGTCAAAGCCCAGCGCCAGTTCCGGCTTGAGGTTCGGGTTGCCCATCACGTCCGGCTCGGTCGCACTGTTGTTGACCGAGACGAAGCGGCGCGGCGGCAGGCTCAGGAGGTCGGGGGCTTTGTAGGTGCGGGTGACGGCAAAGCGCAACTGGTCCTTGGCGCCGGGGAGCTTGTACAGCGTCTGCAGCAAGGGGCTCAGGACCGACGAATTGGTGTGCACGGTGTCAAAGCCGCTGCCCGAGGTGGTGACGCGCACGCCCTCCCAGCGCATGCCCAGGTACAGCGACCAGCGCGGCGTGATGTTCCACTCGTCC
Organism: Massilia agilis; assembly: GCF_024756255.1. Classification (GTDB taxonomy): domain Bacteria; phylum Pseudomonadota; class Gammaproteobacteria; order Burkholderiales; family Burkholderiaceae_D; genus Telluria; species Telluria agilis. Next base: position 328,235 of record NZ_JANUHB010000002.1, read on the forward strand.
TGCACGTAGGTCGCCACGCGGGCCGACTGGCTCACAAAGCGCTCGTCACTGGCGAACCCGCCGTAGCCGGCGATCGGATAATCTTCCTGGATGCGGTGCTCGTTGTGGCGGCCGTAGCCCACGTCCCAGCCGATGCCCAGCGAATGGCCGTTGCCGAGCGGGTTGGTGTACTTGCCGGTCGAGGACAGGTTGTAGTCGTGGCCACGGTTGTCGGTAATACTGTCCAACACCTGCACACCCTCACGGTATCCGTAGCGGTGCTGCTCGCTGTAGCCGCCGCCGACCCAGCCCCCAAGCTTCACGTCCAGCTTGGCGCCGGATGCGAGCTCGTGGGTCCAGTTCAGGTCCGAGCGCAGCATCTCGAAGCCGTTGTGCATCGGCGTGTGCACGTACGGCACCGGCACGTTCGCCCCGACCTGGGCGGTGGTGCTCGAATCGAGGTCGATGCGCACGCGATTCACGTTCACGAAGCTCTGCCAGGTCAGCTGGTCGCCGTTGGCCAGCTTCCAGTTCAGGCGCGGTGCCGAATTGAGCGTCGAGATGTGGTTGGTGTTGACGAAGTCGGTGCTGCGCAGTGCGATGGTGTTCCCGGCCAGGTCGTAGTCGTGCTCGATTGCCGGGGCCGGCCGCTCGGCATCCTGGTAGGAGACATTGAGCGGGAACGACCATGAAAAACCATCGGCGCGGTCGGCCAGTTGCAGGTTCACGGTCGGGTTGGTCACGCCGGCGCCGCGGCCCAGCCCCACCTTGATCTCGCGCTGCGCCCTGCTGACTGCCTTCTTGAGCACGATGTTGATGGTGCCCGCCACCGACTGCGTCGAAAATTCGGCGCTGGCCGCGCGCAGCACCTCGATGCGCTCGATCGTGTCGGGCGCGAGCGAATCCATTGAAAACCCGGCCGGCGCGCGCTCGCCGTTGATCAGGACCTGGGTATAGCCGTTGCCCAGGCCGCGCATGCGGATCTCGCCGCCGCGGCCGGGCGAGCCGCTCACGGTCACGCCCGGCACGCGCTTGAGCACATCGGTCACGCTGGTGTCGCCGTACTTGACGATCTCCTCATGCGTGATCACGACCTTGCTGGCCGTGTCGTCGCGGCGCGGGTCGTAGGCATCGGCGGCGCCGCGCACCTCGACCTTCTGCATGGTGGTGTCCTCGCTCTTCGCGCTCGTGGTCTTCGGTTGGGTTTCCTGTGCCTGCGCGGCCAGGGCCGTGGCAAGCGAGGCGGCAATGATGGTCAGGCGCAGCGGCGCGCCGCATGCATACATGGCATGGTGGTACACAGTGATCTCTCCAGTCAGCGTTCGTTTTTAGGATATGCATAACTGGGCTGGCGTTGCGGAAAACCGATTCCCGGTCCGGCACAGCAGCCCGTTATAATCCGTATTCCGACTTCCACGCCAAAAGGTTCCCGACCGTGTCCGATCGCATCAAAGTACTGCCGCAATACGTGCTTCCGAAGCAGGCGCTGACCTCTCTTGCCGGCCGCGTGGCCGGCGCCAAGGGCGGGGCGATGACGACGCGCCTGATCCGCTGGTTCGTGGACAAGTATGGTGTGAACATGGCGGAAGCCGAGAATGCGGACATTGCCAGCTACGCCAGCTTCAACGAATTCTTCACCCGCCCGCTCAAGAGCGGCGTGCGCCCGCTGGCCGACGCCGATTTCGTCTGCCCGGTGGATGGCGCGATCAGCCAGTTCGGGGACATCGACGAGCACGAGATCCTGCAGGCCAAGGGCCACAAGTTCACCACCACCCAGCTGGTGGGCGGCGACGCTGCGCTCGCGGCGCAGTTCGCGCACGGCAGCTTCGCCAACCTGTACCTGAGCCCGAAGGACTACCACCGCATCCACATGCCCTGCGAGGGACGCCTGACCCGCATGATCTATGTGCCGGGCGCGCTGTTCTCGGTGAACCCGACCACCGCGCGCGGCGTGCCGGGCCTGTTCGCCCGCAATGAGCGCGTGGTGTGCGTGTTCGAGAACCCGCAATGCGGCCCGTTCGTGATGGTGCTGGTGGGCGCGACCATCGTCGGCAGCATGGCCACCGTGTGGCACGGGGTGGTCAACCCGCCGCGCCTGCCGCAGCTGACCGAATGGAGCTATGGCGCCGAGCCGCCGGTGGTGCTGCGCAAGGGCGAGGAAATGGGGCGCTTCCTGCTCGGTTCGACGGTGGTCATGCTGTTCAAGAAGGACACCATCGCGTTCAATCCGGGGTGGGCGCCGGAGCGCCCGGTGCGGCTGGGCGAGATGATGGGGAACGGCCCGCGCCGCACGGCGTAATCAGGCGGCCTCGCGCCGGCGCGCCTCGCTGCAGCACATCTCTTCCATCAGGTCGAGGAAGGCGCGCGTCTTGGCCGCCATCAGGCGCCGCCCCGGGAACACGGCCCAGCCGGTGTTCGGCGGCAGCTCCCACTCCGGCAGCACGCGCACCAGCTCCCCCTTCTCCACGTAAGGCCCGGCAAAGCGCCCGGAACTGGCCGCAATGCCCGCGCCGCTGCAGGCGATGCGCGCCAGCAGGTCGGGCGAATTGGCGGTCAGGCGCGCCGGCAGCGTGCGCTCCCACACCACCTTGCCGCGCGTGAGCACCCACGGCACCGGGCCGCCGTTGCGCGACAGGATGCACAGCAGGTCGTGCTCCACCAAATCGTCGGGATGCTCGGGCAGGCCGCGCTGGGATATGTACGAGGGCGCGGCGTACAGCCCGAAGCGCTCGAACGAGACGCGGCGCGCGTTGAGCGTGGAGTCTTCCGGCAGGTCGCCCATCCGGATCGCGATGTCGAAGTTCTCGGCCAGCAGGTCCACCCGGCGCGGTGACAGGTCAAGCTCCAGCGTCACCTCGGGATAGCGCTCGAGGTAGCGGCTGATCACCTCCACCATGCCCAGGTTGGCAAAGTCGCCCGGCAGCGAAACGCGCAGTTTGCCGCTGGGCGCGGCCTGGCGGTGCTGGGCCAGCGCATCCACCGCCTCCACCTCTTCCGCCACCTTGCGCGCATGCTCGAGCAGGCTGGCGCCGAATTCGGTCACCACCAGCTTGCGCGTGGTCCGCTGCAGCAGCCGTTCGCCAAGGCGCGCTTCCAGCAGCGAGATGCGGCGCGAGACGGTCGACTTGGGCAGCTCGACGCGCTGCGCCGCCTTGCTGAAGCTGCCAACCTCGACAATCCGGGCGAACAGCACCAGGTCATTCGGTTCGATATCCATATTGTTCCACTGGCTGAATAATGTTATCCATTTTACTGTCTTCCGGCTCGATTTTGGAATTGGTAAAGTGCTTTCTATCGAATTCTCACTGAAGAAGGAAGCACAGATGAACATCCTCCAGCTCAACTCCAGCCTGCGCGGCGCCCAATCCGAATCGATCCGCGTGGCCAACTCGATTACCGCCAAGCTCGTCGCCGCCCACCCGGACGCCAAGGTCAAAGTGCGCGACCTGGTGGCCGACAAGCACCCGATCCTTGACGAAGAGACGCTCGGCGCCCTGTTCACGCCCGCCAACCAGCGCACCGCCGAGCAGGCCGCGCGCGTGGCACTGGACGACGCGCTGATCGCCGAAGCGCAGGCCGCGGACATCATCGTGATGGGCGCGCCGATGTACAACTTCGCGATGCCGGTGCAGCTCAAGGGCTGGTTCGACGCGGTCTCGCGTGCCGGCGTGACCTTCCGCTACACCGAGGCCGGCCCGGAAGGCCTGCTGAAGAATAAGAAGGTGTACGTGGCCGCGGCGCGCGGCGGCGTGTACCCGAAAGAGTCCGATCCGCAGGTGCCGCAGATCGTCACGCTGCTGAACTTCCTGGGCCTGAAAGACCATACCTTCGTGTATTCTCCGGGCCAGGCAATGGGACCGGACGCGGCAGCCAAGGGCCAGGCAGAGGCCGACGCCGCAGTCGAAGCGCTCGCGTAATCCACCCACCGGCGCCAGGCGGCGCCACTACAAGGAGCACAGCATGACACAGCAGTTGAAAGCAGAAAGCGTCACCAAATCGCGCGGCGTGGAGCGCCTGGTCGGTGGCCAGTTCGTGATGGACGGCGCGGGCGTGAAGATCAACCGCGTGCTGACCGGTCCCTTGCAGCGCCGCCTGGACCCGTTCCTGATGCTCGACGCGTTCGGCAGCGACAAGGCGGGCGACTACATCGCCGGCTTCCCGTCGCACCCGCACCGCGGCTTCGAGACCGTGACCTACATGCTCACGGGCCGCATGCGCCACCGCGACAGTGCCGGCAACGAGGGCCTGATCACCAACGGCGGCGTGCAGTGGATGACCGCCGGCCGCGGCGTGGTCCACTCCGAGATGCCGGAGCAGGAGGAAGGCCTGATGGAAGGCTTCCAGCTGTGGCTCAACCTGCCCGCCAAGGACAAGATGACCGAGCCGTGGTACCGCGACATCCCGAACGAGGCGCTGCCGCGCTTTGCGCTCGACACCGGCGCCAGCGTGCAGGTGATCGCCGGGACCACGCATGGCGTGACCGGGGCCGTGGTGCGCGAGGGCACCGAGCCGCTGTACCTGGACGTGCACCTGCCGGCCGGCGCCAGCTTCGACCTGCCGCTGCCGGCCGGGCACAACGCCTTCGTGTACGTGTACCGCGGCGAGCTGGTGGTCGATGGCAAGGCGGTGCCGCAGGCGCGCATGGCGATCCTCGACAATGCCGCCGATGCGGACGGCGTGCGCATCAAGGCCGCGCAGGACAGCCGTTTCCTGGTGATCGCCGGGCGGCCGCTGAAGGAGCCGATCGCGCAGTACGGTCCGTTCGTGATGAACACCGAGCAGGAGCTGTTCCAGGCAGTCGAGGACTTCCGCGCCGGGCGCTTTGCCTGATGGGCTGGCGCGGGCCGTGCAGCGATGCGCGGCCCGCGCTTACGTTACACTTGTGGCATGTGCCAACTCCGCCACCTGCCGCCATGCCGCTGATCCCCGTCCTGACAAGCCTGCTGGCGCGCGCCAGCCGCGCGCTCGGGTTCGAGACCGTCGACGCGTTCCCGCCCGGGCATGCGTACGCGCGCACGCGCTGGGACCGCGCGTACTTCGACATCGCCTCGGACCTGAAGCCCGATGCGATCGAGCGCGCCATGTGCCAGTCGATCGCCAACACCCCGGCCGTATTCGCGCATATCGTCAACCCGACGCCGCGCATGCAGCGCGCCCTGCTCTCGGTCATCGACGAGCGTGCGCGCCGCTCCTGCGGCCAGCCGGGCGAACTGCTCAAGCTGCTGGTCGATGCCTACGCCAGCCCGCACACGCTCGAAGCCTTTCCCGGCCTGCGCGCGCTGATCGAGCAGACGCAATGGATGGACAGCGCGGAGCGCATGCGCCATGTGGCGGCATTCCTGCGCGAGCGCCGCGAAGCCGACGTGATCGAGTCGGCGCCAAACGTGGTTCCCCTGCGCCTTGCGCAGCCAGAATAGAAGGAAAGACTGATGGCCGAACAATCGAAATATGTACCTCCCAAGGTATGGGAGAACGCTGCCTCCGGCGGCACGTTTGCCAACATTAACCGCCCGGTGGCAGGGCCAACCCACGAGCAGGCGCTCCCGGTCGGCAAGCATCCGCTGCAGCTGTATTCGCTGGCCACGCCCAATGGCGTGAAGGTGACGATCATGCTCGAAGAGCTGCTCGCGCTCGGCCACAAGGGCGCGGAATACGACGCCTGGCTCATCAAGATCAACGAGGGCATGCAGTTTTCGAGCGGCTTTGTCGAGGCCAACCCGAACTCGAAGATCCCGGCGTTGGTGGACCACAGTGGCGAGGCGCCGCTGCGCGTGTTCGAATCGGGCTCGATCCTCGTGTACCTGGCCGAGAAGTTCGGCGCTTTCCTCCCGACCGAGCTGCGCGCGCGCACCGAAACCTTCAACTGGCTGTTCTGGCAGATGGGCTCGGCGCCCTTCGTCGGCGGCGGGTTCGGGCACTTCTACGCCTACGCGCCTGAAAAATTCGAGTATCCGATCAATCGCTATGCGATGGAGACCAAGCGCCAGCTCGACGTGCTGGACCGCCTGCTGGCCGGCCGCCGCTACGTGGCCGGCGACGAGTACACGATTGCGGACATGGCGATCTGGCCGTGGTACGGCGGCATGGTGCGCGGCGAGCTGTACGACGCGGCCGAGTTCCTGTCGGTGCACGAGTACCAGAACGTGCGGCGCTGGGCCGACGAGCTGGCGGCACGTCCGGCGGTGATCCGCGGACGCAAGGTCAACCGCGTGCGCGGCAAGCCGGAGGACCAGGTGCCCGAGCGGCACGACGCGGCCGACCTGGACTGAGCGCGTGGCGCCGGCGCCATCCTGCGCCGGCGAGCGCAAGCGTTCGGGCTACCAGCCGGGGCTTTCCCAGATAAAATAGCGAATCCGCTATTTATTTGGAATACCCCCGTCATGAGCTCCCCACGCAAGCTGCAGTTTAAATCCGTCAACTACACCGGCCTGGGCCAGGGTCCGCGCGTCATCATCATGGGCGCGACCCACGGCAACGAAACCTGCGGCACCAAGGCCATTCTGCGCGTGATGGAGGAGATCGACAGCGGCAAGCTGTACATCGCGGCCGGCAGCGTCACCTTCGTGCCGATCGTCAACCCGCTCGCCTACGCCCAGAACACCCGCTCGGGCGACCGCAACCTGAACCGCGACCTGTTCCCCAAGGCGGATCCGCAGGACTTCGAGGACCACGTGGGCAACTGGCTGTGCCCGCTGCTGGCGCAGCACGAGGTGCTGCTCGACCTGCACTCGTTCAACGCCAAGAACGGCGAGCCGTTCTGCATGGTGGGCCCGCTCAACAACGACGGCCCGCTGGAGCCGTTCCGCCATGCCGAGAAAGAGCGCGCGCTGGCGCGCCGCCTGGGCGTGCGCCGCTTCGTGACCGGCTGGCTGGCGACCTACGGCCAGGGTGTCAAACGCCGCAGCCGCGGCAATGCGGCGGAACTGGAAACCGTGCTGCGCTACGGCATGGGCACCACCGAATACATGCGCTCGACGGGCGGCTATGCACTCACGCTCGAGTGCGGACAGCACGAGGACCCGACGGCGCCGCAAGTGGCCTACCGCGCGATCGTGAACACCCTCGCCTTCCTCAAGCTCATCGACGCGCCCGAGCCAGCCCCGGTACCGTTCGAGGAAATGGAAGCGCTGGCAATGGTGGCAGTGCACGACAAGCTCGATGCGAACGACCAGTTCTCGCGCGCCTGGTCGAGCTTTGACACGGTCGCCGAGGGCGAGCAGATCGGCGTGCGGGCGGACGGCACGCCGGTGGTGGCCGAGTTCAGCGGGCGCATCCTGTTCCCGGACACCAATGCCGCGCCGAACCATGAGTGGTATTACCTGACCCGGCCGAATCCGCAGTTCGGGCGCGAGTGAGTCGCTCCCGTCCGCAACCGGGACGCGCCGCTGCCGGCTTGACGTAGGGTGGGCGGGTCTCCCGCCCGCGCGTTCAATCATTGCATGCGTGATTTGAACGCGTGGGCAGAATCTGCCCACCCTACAACTACCAAAACCCGCGGTTCACGACGAATTCTGCGGCTGGCGCGCGCCCGCGCGTTCCAGCCGGACCAGGTGCAGGTTGCGCAGGTAGATCAGCACGCCCAGCAGCTGCCCGGCACTGAACACCGGGTCGCGCCGGTGCAGCGCGTACACCAGCAGCACCACCGCCCCGAGGATGCTGAAGTACCAGAACGACACCGGAATCACGCTGCGGTGCTGGCGTTCGCTGACGAACCATTGGATCACGAAGCGCGCCATGAACAGCGCCTGGCCGCCAAAGCCGATCACGAGCCACCACAGGTCCTCGTCCATGTCACTCCCCTTTCGACTGGCGGCGCAGCTGCAGCCTGGGCAGCATCTGCAGCATTTCCCACGCCCCCCAGACCAGGCACACCAGGCCCAGCGTGCGTTGTAGCGGCAGCACGGCCGGAATGCCGATGTGCCTGCTGAACAGCAACCAGGCCGCCACCACCAGCAGCACCACGCCCGCGGCCAGCCCGCCGAGGCCCGCCGTCTTCCAGCCGTAGCGCCCGTACAGGCCCAGGCCAGTCCAGGCCGCCAACCAGCCGCCCAGCATGCCGCCGAGCAGGTCGAGCGGCCAGTGCACGCCGACCATCACCCGCGACAGGCTTACCAGCGTGGCAAGCACCAGCAGCAGCACGCGCAGCAGGTAATGGCGCGCCAGGCCCATGATCCAGATCCCGGTGATCGCGAAGATCGCGGCCGCATGGCCCGAGGGGAAGGACACGGCCCGATAGGCTGGCCCGGCCTGGAAGAATTCGCCCGGCGGAAAAACTGCGATCGGACGGGGCACGTTGATGATTTGCTTGACGCCCTGCACGTACAACGTGGCGATCACGGCGGCAATCAGGGCCGCCCAAAAACACTGGGGCGAGCGCTTGATGCAGGGCAGGACCAGGGCCAGCGCGACGGCACCGTCGCCCAGCAGCGTGAAGTTGACCCACACGTTGTCCCCGAGCCGGTGGCCGGCATGGTTCAGGACCAGGAACAGGCTGTGGTTGCTGCCGGTGGCGGCGATCCAGCCAAGCAGCATGGCGGCCACCAGCGGCGGTGCCCATGCCCATGGCGAACGGGGAAATGTTTTCATCGGGTCTCCTCAACTCTCGATGCGCGCCAGCACCACCCCACCCTTGCGGTACAGCACCGATATCTCGCCAAGGCGCGCCAGCTCGTCGCTGCGCGTGAGGACGACGTCACCCTTGCGCAACACATCGGCGCGCGGGGTCACGGCCTGGCGATAGAGGCTGAAGCTGGGCACGTTGAACTGCCAGGTGCGCACCGGCAAGCGCGCGGCGCGCGCGAGCAGCGCGGCTTCCTTGACCGGTCCCTGCTGCAGGGCCGCGATGGCGGGCAGCGCCAGGCCGCCGAACGCGAACGCGCACAACAAGGCGCACCCGGCCAGCCGCGGCCACAGCGGGCTGCGCGGCATCAGCGCCAGCCCGAGCACGCACAGCATCAGGGCCGCGGCGGCGATCTGCCATTCGGCGCCAAAGACGTCTGCCTGGCTGAGCATTTCCCGGTAGTAGGGGTTGCGTGTGCGCGGCCCGAAAATGCGCGCCGCGTGCGGCAGCGCGACCACCAGGCCCATCAGCAGCAGCGGTGGCCCGAACGCCAGCCACCGCGACGCCAGCACGTGCCGGTGCAGCGCCATCAGGATGAACAAGGGCGTGATGCCATAGAGCAGGTAGTGGGGCAGCTTGGTGCCCGCGATGGAGAAGAACAGGAACACGAACAGGAACCAGCACCACAGGAAAGTGTCGAGCGGCGTCGCCCGCAATCGCGGCAGCTCGCGCAGCGCGCGCAGGAACAGGCCGGTGTAAGGCAGGAGCAGCAGCAGCGCCACCGGCACGTAGTACAGCAGGCCACCGCCGTGACCCTGCAGCGGCGCCACGAAACGCTCGACATTGTGGCGCAGGAAGAAGCCGTCGATGAAGGGCTGCCCCTGCTCCAGGTATTCGAGCAAATACCACGGACCGGCAAGCACGAGCAGGATCAGCCACCCCACCGGGTCGCGCAGCGCCTTCCACCATCGCGCCAGCTGGCCTTGCAGCGTGTACGCAGCAAGGCTCGCCGCGGCGGGCACGAGCAGCGCCACCGGCCCCTTGGTCAACACGCCCAGCGCCATCCATAGCCAGGCGCGGCGCCGGTAGCGCACGCGCGGCTCGACCAGGTAACGGTAGATATCGAACATGGAGAGCGCGAGGAACAGGTTGAGCAGCGCGTCGGCAATGGCGCCGCGGCCGATCACGGTGACGCCGAGCGTGGTGGCCGCGATGAAGGCGGCCGCGTACCCCGCCGCCTCCCCCGCCTGCCTGCGCGTGAACACGAGCACTGCCACCACCCAGCCGGCGCTGGCCAGCGCGGAAGGCAGGCGCAGGGCGAATTCGTCGAGGCCAAACCAGCTCACGGAAAGCGCCTGCAGCCAGTAGGTGAGGATCGGCTTGTCGAAACGCAGCTCGCCATTGAGCCAGGTGGTGACGAAGTCGCCGCGCTCGAGCATTTCGCGCGTGGCCTCGCTGAAGGCGCCCTCGTCCACGTCAAACAGCGGAAAGTCGCCAAGGCGGAAAAACAGCCCCAGGTAGAGCGCCAGCGCCACCGCCAGCATCGGCCGCGCCTGCATGGCGGTGCCGCGTGCGGCCAGCCACAGCGCACGCGCGCCGTTCATGCGCGGGGCAGCGTCCTTGCTCATCCCGCGCTCCCCTCGCCTGGCCCGCCGCCAAGGACTTCGCGCACCAGGTAGGTACGCCTGCCGCTCGATTCGAAATAGGTGCGCGCCAACATTTCGGTGACGATGCCGGTGCAGATGAATTGCACGCCGATCACGGCCAGCAGGATGCCCAGCATCAGCAGCGGGCGGTTGGCGATGTCCTCGCCGTCCATCAGCTTGCGCCAGGCCAGCCAGCCGAGAGCGACCGCACCGCCAAACCCGCACAGCAGGCCAATGCGGCCGAAGAAATGCCCCGGCGCGGCCCGGTAGCGTGCGAAGAAATACATCGACAGCAAGTCGAGCAGGACCCGGAAGGTGCGCGACAGCCCGTACTTGGACTGGCCGTGCACGCGCGGAAAATGGCTGACCGGCTCTTCCCTTATCCGCTCGGGCGAGGTGACGGTGGCCATCCAGGTTGGGATGAAGCGGTGCATCTCGCCATACAGCCGCACCTGCCTGATGACGGAAGTGCGAAAGATCTTGAGCGAACAGCCATAGTCGTGCAGCCGCACGCCGGTGACCGCCACGATCAGCCGGTTGGCACACCACGACGGCACTTTGCGCACCCAAAGATTGTCCTGCCGGTCGCGCCGCCAGCCGACCAGCAGGTCCAGGTCTTCATCCAGCAGCCGCCGCACCATGCGCACGATGTCGTGCGGGTTGTTCTGCAAATCGCCGTCCATCGTGGCGATGATGTTGCCCTCGGCCACGTCGATGCCCGCCTGCATGGCCGCGGTCTGGCCGAAATTGCGCTGCAAGATGACCGCGCCGATGCGATCCGGGCAGAGCGCGACGGCCTCGCGGATGCGCGTGGCGGTGCGGTCGCGGCTGCCGTCGTCCACCAGGATCAGCTGCCACGGCCAGGGCGAGGCTGCCATCGCAGCCTGCACCTGGGCCACCAGCGGCAGCACGTTGTCCTCTTCGTTGTACATCGGCACCACCAGCGACAGCCGGTCCGGCCCGCTGCGATCTGCCGGCGTGGGATTGCGAAGTGGCATCGGCGCCGGCTGCAGGTCACGCATAGTAGCCCTGGTACCAGCGCACGAAGCGGTCGATGCCGGTGGCAAGCGGCGTGGCCGGCGTCCAGTGGATCGCGTGCTCGAGGTCGCGGGTGTCGGCGCAGGTGGCCACCATGTCGGCCCCGGGCATGGGCCGCGGCAGCCGCTCGGCCTTGCGCCCCAGCGCCCGCTCCAGTTCGTCGATGAACTCGGTCAGCTCGACCGGCTGCTGGTTGCCGACGTTGTAGATGCGGTAAGGCGCATAGCTCGTGGCCGGATCGGGATTTTCCGCATCGAACCCTGGGTCGGGTGTGGCCGGGTGCGCGGCCAGCCGCGCCACCGACTCCACCACGTCGTCGACGAAGGTGAAGTCGCGCAGCATCTTGCCGCCGTTGTACACCTCGATCGGCCGGCCCTGCACGATCGCGTGCGCGAACAGCATCGGCGCCATGTCCGGCCGCCCCCACGGTCCATACACGGTGAAGAAGCGCAGGCCCGTGGTCGGCAGCCCGTACAGGTGGCTGTAGCTGTGCGCCAGCAGCTCGTCGCTGCGCTTGGTGGCCGCGTACAGGCTCACCGGGTGGTCTGCCGGATGGTGCTCGGAAAACGGCATTTGCCGGTTGGCGCCGTAGGTGCTGGAACTGCTGGCGTACACCAGGTGCCCCACGCCGTGCTTGCGGCAGCATTCGATCACGTTGCCGAACGCGACCACGTTGCTCATCACGCATTCGTGCGGATGCGTGGCCGAATAGCGCACGCCCGTTTGCGCGGCAAGATGGATCACGCACTCGAAGCGCGCGGCGGCAAACAGCTCCTCGACCGCCGGCGCCTGCGCCAGGTCGACGCGGGCGAAGCGAAATTGCGCGTCGGGCAGCAGCTGCGCCAGCCGCCCCTCCTTGAGCGCGGGCTCCGCACACGGGCCCATGTGATCCACGCCGAGCACCGTTTTGCCTTGCGCGAGCAGGTGCCGCGCGACATGCATACCGATAAAACCAGCCACGCCGGTGAGTAAGATCATCGGAAATGTCCAGGGTTGGATTGAAATGGTCAGCGCGCCGCAAGCGCGAATGGCTGCCATCTTCGCCGCGCGCGAAAACACGGCGGACGACCCAAATCAAACGAACACTGGATTGCGGTACGGTGCTTCCCGCCAGGCACGACGAGCAGATGCGTCAGGAAAAACAATGCGGCATTGCGCCGCGAAAGCGACGCTCAGGCAGGCGTGACCAGCTTGAGGCCGACGATGCCGGCCGCGATCAGTGCAATCGAACCCAGGCGCAGCGCGCCGGCCGGCTCGCCCAGCAGCACCATGCCGGCGATCGCGGTGCCGATGGTGCCGATGCCGGTCCAGACCGCATACGCCGTGCCAAGCGGCAGCTGGCGCAGTGCAATGCCGAGCATGCCCACGCTGCCCGCCATCGCAACCAGCGTGAACACCGACGGCCACAGGCGCGTGAAGCCGCTGCTGTATTTCAGGCCAACCGCCCAGGCGACCTCCAGCAGGCCCGCGATCAACAGGTAAAACCAGCTCATGCGACACTCCCGGCCCGCGCGCGTCCAGCCGGGCTCGTCAAGAAAAAGAACGGCGCAGTATAGCACCGGGCCACGGCAGATTTTTCAATGCATATGTGTCGTTTATCCTGCCGCGCGGTGCTATTCTTGCCGACAATTTATTTCCCGCTAGAGGATGACCATTTTGAAGAAGCTTGCTCCGCGCGCCATCGCGCTTGCCATTGCCTCCGTATTTACTTTTGGCGCCGGCGCCCATGCGGCCACCACCGCCGTGCGCGCACCGAATCCCTTCCTGTCGCAGGCCGATGCCGCCGCGCGCGCTGCACGCGTATCGAACGTCGACTACGTGCTCGATTTCACGCTCACCGGTAAGGAGAGCTTTGCCGCCACCACCGCGCTGTCCTTCGACCTGAAGGACACCGGCGCCCCGCTCACGATCGACCTGGACAAGGCCACCATCAAGCGCCTGGTCGTCAACGGCAAGGAAATCAAGCCCGACTACAACCAGTGGTTCATCACGCTCGCGCCGCAAGACCTGGCCAAGGGCCGCAACACCGTCACCGTCGACTACGAACGCCTGCACAGCACCAACGGCGAGGGCCTGCACCGCATGGTGGACCCGGTGGACGGCCGCGCCTACACCTACTCGCACTTCGAGCCGGCCGCGGCGCACCAGATGTTCGCCTCGTTCGACCAGCCCGACCTGAAGGGCACCTACCAGCTGAACGTGACCGCGCCCGCCGACTGGGTGGTGGTGTCGGCCACGCGCGAGACGCGCATCGAAGACGCAGGCGGTGCCCGCCGCTGGATCTTCCCGAAGACCAAGAAGCTGTCCGCCTACAACTTCTCGCTGCACGCCGGCCCCTACAAGATGTGGGAAGACACCTCGGGCAAATACCCGATGCGCCTGTTCGCGCGCCAGTCGGTGGCCTCGCAGATCAAGCCGGCCGAATGGTTCCGCTACACCAAGGCGGGCCTGGCGTTCTTCGACCAGTACTACGGCATTCCCTACCAGTGGGAGAAATACGACCAGATCCTGGTGCCGGACTTCCTGTACGGCGCGATGGAAAATGCGGGCGCGATCACCTTCGCCGAAAACGGCTTCATGTTCAAGGCCGACATGACGGCCGGCCAGCGCCAGACGCTGGCCATGGTCATCATGCACGAGATGGCGCACCAATGGTTCGGCGACCTGGTGACCATGAAGTGGTGGAACGGCCTGTGGCTGAACGAAAGCTTCGCCGAATTCATGGGCGTGCTGGGCACCGCCGAGGCCACCGAATTCAAGGATGCCTGGCAGGCCTTCTATTCACAGCGCGAGGCCAACGCCTACGTGCAGGACCAGAAATCGACCACGCACCCGATCGAAGTGCCGGTCGCCTCGACCCAGAACGCGTTCGACAACATCGACGCCATCACCTACTCGAAAGGCGCGGCCACGCTGATGCAGCTGCGCCAGCTGCTCGGCGCGGACGTGTTCCGCAAGGGCGTGCACAACTACCTGGTCAAGTACCAGTACCGCAACGCCACGCTGGACGACTTCATCGGCACGCTGGGCCAGACCGCGCACCGCGACCTGTCGAAGTGGACGCGCGAATGGCTGTACCAGCCGGGCGTGAACACCATCGCGGCCAGCTACAGCTGCCAGGGCGGCAAGATCGCCTCGTTCACCATCGACCAGAGCGCGACCAGCCAGTTCCCGACCCTGCGCGAGCAACGCGTGCAGGTCGGCAGCTTCCGCATGAACGGCGACAAGCTCGAACTGGTCAAGAACGTGGCCGTCACCTACTCGGGCAAGCAAACCCGCGTGAAAGAGCTGGTGGGCAGCGCCTGCCCGGACCTGGTCTATCCGAACTACCAGAACTGGGGCTTTGCCAAGGTCCAGCTCGACCAGCGCTCGTTCGAAACCGCGCGCAGCCACCTGGCCGCCGTCAGCGACCCGCTGCTGCGCACCATGCTGTGGCAGAGCCTGTGGGATGGCGTGCGCGACGGCAAGTTGCCGCTCAACGATTTCGTCTCGGTCGCGCTGAACAACGCGCCGCAGGAGAAGGATTACACGCTGCTGGGCGACGTGCTGGGCAAGATCACCGCCTCGCACGAGTACATCGGCAAGATGGGCCTGACGGGCGCGTGGGCGCAGCAGACCGGCAAGGCGCTCGAGGACATGGCCTGGAACGCCACCGCCGCCGCCCGTGGCGACGACAACTTCCAGCGCCGCTGGTTCAGCGTGTACGTGGACCTGGCCGGCAGCAAGGAAGCGCTGGCACGCCTGGCTTCGATGCTTGACGGCAGCACCAAGGTCGAGGGCCTGGACGTGAACCAGGACCTGCGCTGGAAGATCATCCAGCAGCTGAACCGCCACAACTGGCCGGGCAGCGCCCAGCTGGTGCAGGCCGAGCAGGCGCGCGACAAGTCCGACGCTGGCCAGGCAGCGGCGCTGGCGGCAACCGTCGTGCGTCCGGACCCGGCCACCAAGGCCGAATGGCTCGCCACCACCGGCGACCTGCAGACCAAGCTGCCGTTCTCCAAGATCCGCACGGCGATGGGCTACCTGTTCCCGGCCGAACAAGTGGGCCTGAGCGAGCAGAGCGCGCAAGAGCGGCTGGACAAGCTGCCCGAGATGGACAAGAGCGCCGGCCCGGTGTACATGCGCTCGTACTCGTACAGCATGATCCCGACCGCCTGCACGAGCGCAAGCGTCAAGCGCCTGTCGGAGGCGGCAGCCAAGATGACCGCGCTGTCGGCCGGCACCCGCCGCTCGCTGGCCGATGCGCTCGAGGAAGACCAGCGCTGCGTGACGATCAAGAATGCGCTGACGGTGCCCAAGTCCTGACCGGATGACGGACCTGCACTACCACGGCGGCGCGAAGCGGCGCTGGCCGCTCGTGGTGTCGCTGGCCGTGCACGCGCTGCTGGCCGGGGCGTGGCTGCACTCGGCCAGCCGTCCCGCGCCTGGTGAGGAAGCGCGCCGCGAGTTCACGGTGCTGCTGCTGCCCAAGCCGCCGGCGGCGCGCACGCCCGCCCCTCTCCCCTCGCCTGAACGCGACGGCCGGCGCAAGCAAGCCATTGCCGCTGCGGTGAGTGCGCGTGCCACGCCCGCCGAACCAGCCCCCGTCACGGCTGAGCCCGCTCCCATCACGTCCCCGGCCCCGGTGGCGCCTTCTGCCCGGGACATCCTGGCCGCGGCGCGGCGCGACGTTGGCAAGATCGACCGCGACCTGCGTGGCAAGAGCGGCGGCGCCATGAAGCTGGAAAACGGGAACCGGTTCGAGCGCGCGATCGCCGCGGCGCACGTCGACGATTCGCGCACCGGATCGCTGGAGGAGTACACCGGGCCGGACGGGCAGGTCCTGTACCGCAAGCGGGTTGGCGACCGGGTGAGCTGCCGGCAGTCCGGCAGTGTCGGCGCGCCCGCGCCGTGGCGCAGCGAGGAGCAGGTCCGCGCCGGCGCCGGCAGCGCCAAGACGCTGGGCATGAGCGGGGAAGCGGGCGAAACGCTGTGCTCGGACATTGTGCGCGACTGGAAAAAGAAATAGTCTCGGGCTGGCGTAGGGTGGGCACTTGTGCCCACGCGGTGGTACGCGCCGCGTGAGCTACCGCGTGGGTGCAGGAGCCCCCTACCAAAACCAGATGGTACGCGCGGCGCGAGCTACCGCGTGGGCTCAAGAGCCCACCCTACGAAAACCACGTTCAATGCGGCGCGCCCTGGCACATCTCCGCCACCCGCCGCCACGCTCCCTCGGCCTGGCAGCCCGTCGCCGGCTGCTCGCGCAACACCTTGGCCAGGTCCGGCTGCGGCGTATCGTTCACCCGCACGTTGCGCTGGATCGGCATGCAGCTCACGTCCTGCCACGCCGCCTTGTAACCGCGCGGCACAGGCAGCGGCCCGCGCAGCCGCACCGCGGCGGCCTCGCACTGCGCGCGCGTGCCGAACTGCCCGCGCGGCGTGGCGCCTTGCAGGGTGACGTCCAGCCCCTGCTGCAGGTAGAGCATCAAGATCATCGTAAACATCGCATCCTCCAAAAACGCCGCCCGGCGCGCACGCCTGCGCTGCATCATGGCCCAGCTGCCGTCATCCGATAGCCTGAGCTCACTTTTCGACCTGCACTGAAAGGCTCGTTCATGCTCAAGCTCATCACCTGGAATATCCAGGGCGCCCGCACCCAGGCCGGTGGCGCCAACCTTGACCGCATTATCGCTTGCCTCGACCGTTTCTCCGATTTCGATGTGTTGTGCGTGCAGGAGGTCACGAGCGGCTTTCCCGCGCGCGACGGCAGCGATCCGGGCGACCAGTTCCAGGCGCTGGCGCGCCGCCTGCCGGGCTACACTGGCGTCGAAGGCGTATGGACGGACACCCTCGGCCCCGCGGGCACACGGCGCCGCCTGGGGAGCATGATCTTTTCGCGGCTGCCGGTACTGCAGTGCTTTCGCCACTCCCTGCCCTGGCCGCCCGACCCCGAGGTGATGAGCATGCCGCGCGGCGCGCTGGAAGCGACGCTCCAGGCGCCCGGCGGCCCGCTGCGCGTGACCACCGCCCACCTCGAATATTTTTCGGAACACCAGCGCATGGCCCAGGTCGAGCGCCTGCGCGAGCTGCACCGCGAGGCGTGGGCGCACGCGGTCGGCGAGCGTCCGGGCGATCCGGGCGGCGGCCCGTTCGCGGCGGTGCCGCGCGCGGCGCCCGCAATCCTGGCCGGCGACTTCAACATGCTGCCGCATTCCGACGAATACCTGCGCATGCTGGCCTCGTTTGCCGACGGCACGCTGCCCTACCGCGACGCCTGGCAGCTGGCGCACCCCGGCCGCCGCCACGCGCCCACGGTGGGCCTGCACGCCGACGCGCCGAATGCCGGCCTGCCCTTCACCTTCGACTACATTTTCGTGAGCGCCGACCTGGCCGGGCGCGTGCGCCAGGTGCGGGTGGACGGCAGCGAAGAAGGCTCGGACCACCAGGCGATGCTGCTGGAGCTGGCATGAACATACCCCGCACGCACAGAACGGCTCGCGTGCGCTTGCGCAAGCGCAAAGCGAAGTTTGCGCAATGCGGCACCGGTGGGTGTTGTCGTCAGTAAAACTGGGCGGGTGCCCGTGCAGAAGGATTTTGCCATGCCCCCAATCCCCTCCCCCGGCCGGCTCGCCCGCGCCGCGCTGACCGTGCTGCCCTGCTGCCTCATGGTGATGCTGTCCGCCTGCCGCATGCGCGACACCACGTCCGAGCAGATGGTCATTCCGGAAGTCGTGCGCGCCAACCTGTACGTGTCGCCCAACGGCTCGGACAGCAACCCGGGCAGCGAGGAAGAGCCGTTCCGCACCATCCTGCGCGCGGCCCAGGTGGTCACCCCGGGCACCACGGTGCACGTGGCGCCGGGCGTGTACACCGGCGGCTTCAAGACCACCGCCAGCGGCAGCCCCGAGGCGCGCATCGTGTACGAATCCACCGAGCGCTGGGGCGCCAAGATCGTGCCGCCGCTCAATTCAAGCTCGTCTACCGCATGGCAGAACCGTGGCAACTTCGTGGACATCATCGGCTTCGAGATCGATGGCAGCCAGTACCAGGGTGGGGCCAAATGGCTCTCGGGCATTTACAACGGCGGCTCGTACGTGAGCATCCGCGCCAACCACGTGCACCACGTCGCCAACGACGTGCCGTGCGAGAGCGGCGGCGGTGCGGGTATCGGGGTGGATGGCTACTATCGCGGCATCAAGTCCGAGGTGGTGCGCAACAGCGTGCATGACATCGGGCCGGACAGCTGCCGCTTCGTGCACGGCATTTACGTGAGCACGTCCGCGTCGGTGAAGAACAACATCGTGTACCGCGTTTCCGGCGCCGGCATCCACCTGTGGCATGACGCGAACAACGTCATCATCTCGGGCAACACGGTCACGGCCTCGGACGTGGGCATCATCGTCGGCGGCGGCGACTTTTACCACACCCAGGGGCCGAACGACCGCACCCAGGTATTCAACAACATTGTGTACGACAACAAGGCCGGCGTGGTCGAACAAGGCGCGACAGGCGCGCACAACAGCTACCGCAACAACCTGGTCTTCCAGAATAGCGCCGGCGACTGGAAACTGCACGAAGGCATGACCCACACCGGCACCGTGGCCGCGCCGCCGGGCTTTCTGTCCTACGACCGCAAGGGTACGCCGGATTTCCGGCTCACCGCCAGGTCGCCGGCCGTGGGCAAGGGGCTGCGCGGCGGTGAATCCGCCGAGCAGGATTTCGAAGGCAAGCCGCGCGGCGCCGCGGTCGATATCGGCGCCGTGCAGCACTAGCTCACAGGATCTCGCGCACCAGCTCGGGCGGGCGGCACAGGCGCACGCCCTTGGGCGTGACCACGAACGGGCGATTGATCAACACCGGGTGCTTGACCATCGCGTCGAGCAGCGCCTCGTCCGACAGCGTCGGGTCGTCCAGCCCCAGCTCGGCATACACCGCTTCCTTGGAGCGGATCGCGTCGCGCACCGACAGGCCGGCGCGCGCAATCAGGTCGCGCAGCGCGTCGCGCGAAGGGGGATTGGCCAGGTAATCGACGACGTCCGGCTCGATGCCGTTCTCGCGCAGCAGCGCCAGCGCGTTGCGTGAATTGCTGCAGCGCGGGTTGTGGTAGATCGTGGTGGACATGGGCTCTCCGATGCAAGAGTTTCAACGTGGCGAATAATACCCGCGCCGCACCCCGCCCTGCCAGTATTTTTGCTTGTCGGCCATTCCTGATCGCTATAGAATTCGCGCTGATTTCCACGGCGCAATACGTGCGCACCGGCGACACCTGATATCTGGCCGCAAGGCCCCGGAGACACCATGAGCGATTACCTGCTGCGCCCCGAGGACCTGCCGACCTGGGGCCAGCGCACCGCGTTGCGCGTGCTGAACCTGTTCGGCTGGCGCCTGCGCTTCAAGCCCCTGCCCGGCCCGCACGGCATCGCGGTGGTGTACCCGCACACGTCGAACTGGGACTTCCTGGTCGGTTTGTTCGGCAAGTGGGCGATCGGCCTGCCGTTCCGCTGGCTGGCCAAGGATTCGCTGTTCCGCGGGCCGATGGGCCCGGTGATGCGCTACTGGGGCGGCGTGCCGGTGGACCGCAGCGCGCCGCAAGGCGCAACCCAAAAGCTGGCGCAGACGATGCTGGCCTCCGAGTGGTGCTGGGTCGCGATCACGCCGGAAGGCACGCGCAGCTACCGGCCGCACTGGAAGAGCGGCTTCTACCGCCTGGCGCTGGCCGCCAAGGTGCCGGTGCTGCTGGTGTACATGGACTACCGCGCCAAGGAACTGAGCGTGGTCGATTACATGACCTTGAGCGGCGACGAGCAGGCCGACATGGCCGCCATCGCCCGGGTGTACGAAGGACACGAAGCGCTCTACCCGGCCAACGCCGCCCCGGTGCGGCTGGCGCCCCGCGAAAAGAACGGGGCGCGCGAGCAGGCCTAAGAATCGGCCGGCTCGAGGCGCTCCGGCGTGAACAGCGTCTTGAAGTAGATCGCGGTGGCGCGCCACTCGCCGTCGGTATTACAGGCAAAGTCGGGCAGCTCGCCCAGCCGCGTGAAGCCGCACGACTGGTAGAACCGCTCCGCGCCCGACCCGGCCTCGGTATCGAGGAACAGCAGGCCGCGCCGCAGCTGCAGCGCCTGCGCCTGCGCTTCGCACATCAGCAGGCTGGCCACGCCGGCACGGCGCGCATCGCTGCGCACGATCAGCTTTTGCACTTCCGCCCGGTTGCGGCCGTTGGCCTTCTGGCACAGGTCCAGCTGCACCGTGCCAAGCAGCTCGCCATTGCGCACGGCCACCAGCAGCACCCGGCTGCCCTCGGCCACGGCCTTTTCCACGCCGGTCCAATAGGCGCGCGCCTCGCTGGCCGAGAGCGGCGCGAGAAAACCGACCGACGAGCCGTGCTCGACCACGTCGGCCAGCAGTTCCATCAGGTCGGGAAGAATGGCCTGCACATCCTGCGCGGCCAGATTGCGGGTCTGGATCATCTGTCGAAAGCGAAAAATCATGAACAACCACGCTTGTCGCAGGATGCGTGCCAGCCCTGGCCGTCCTTACGCCGGGTGCCGCCGCACCAAACCGGTGCAGGCGTGCGCCATCTCAGAACTTGATGCCCAGCGATAGTGCGAGCGCGTCGCGGTCCGCCGTCACGTTGTAGTCGCCGCCCCAGACCGGCATGTAGCTGACATCGGCCACATAGCGCTGCAGGTACTCGAAACGCAGCGCCACCACGGCGTTCTTGCGCCCCTCATTGATCAACAGGTCACCCGACCAGCCCCGCACATCATGCGCGAACGCCAGGCTGGCACTGGCGGCCAGTCCGGGCGCCGGCGGCGGCAGGCGCAGCTCGCCGCGCAGCCGGTAGGCGAACGAGTCGGCGGTCGTGTAGCCGCGCAGCGTGCACTGCCGGACCGGGTCGCCGGCGGGAATGCAAACCCCTTGCACCGGGCCAACGCCGAAGATGTCGCTGCGGCCGTAGCGCTGCAGCGCCTGGTCCGGCAGGCCGGGCGTGTGCTTGGCCACCACCTCCGCGCCAAGCGTCAGGCCGGCTGCACCAAGCGTCCATTCCTGCTGCACGCCAAGCTGGACCTGCGCCAGCGCGTGCAGGTCGAATCCATGGAACAAGCCGCCGGGCGGCACCGCGTTGGCGCGCTCGCGCAGCAAAGCGATTGCGGTCGGGCTCAGGAACGGTGGCACCACGTCGCCCGGCGAGATCATGAACGGCGCGCGCGGACGCCACGACAGCTCGCCATACACGGTGTTCGCGCCCGCCTTGCGCGTGAAGCTCGCCGCGCTGATCGCCAGCCCTTCCGGGTATTCGGTGAAATAGGCCATGTTGCGCCCGTCCGGGTCGCCCGGGATGAGTGCGGGGCCGGTCGGACGCGTGCTGCGGCGCAGGCTCGGCAGCGCGATGCGCGAGTTGTAGCGGGCGTGGTACAGCGCCGCCTCGAAGCCCGGCGCAATCTGCCAGCCGACCGACACCCCGTACTCCGCCCGCCCCGGCTTGGGCGTGGGCAAGCGGCCCATGTAGGCGCCCAGCGGCAGCCGCGCGCGGTCGCTCACCTGCGGCTGGCCGGACATGACCTTGTTGCAGCCGTCCGTTACATAGTCGCTGATCGCCCAGAAGCTGCCGCACATGTCGAAGACGTTGCCACGAAAGCCGGTCTGGTAGTACGCCTCGACCGCGATGCCCCCCGCCGTGTCCAGCCGGCCAAACAGCATCGGCACGGGCACCCTGGTCTCCTGCGGCACGGCGCCGGCCCGGTGCAGCGCCGGCAGGTCGCGGGGATTGAGCGCTTCCAGCCCGCCCGGGGTGGCAAAGCGCGTGCCCCAGTTGAGGTTTTGCTGGCCCAGCCGCGCCGTGAGCCGGGTGGCGCCGAAGGTGGCGCGCTGCTGCACCCACGCTTCGCCAAAGGCAAGCCCCGAAAACCGCGAACGCAGCGGCGCCCCGGCATCGGACAGCGGCGCGCCCGGCGTGTAGCCGTTTGGCGAGTTGCCCCAGGGACGTCCGTCGCCGAGCAAGGCGTAGTCGTGCCACGCCTTCACGCGCACCAATCCCGTCCAGTCGCCCGCGCTGGCCGTGACGTCGAAATAGGCCTTGAGCGCGCGCGAGGCGGCGTCGCCGCGCCGGTAGTTGAGGTTGGCGTCGTCCGTGTTTCCGCCGCTACCACGGCCAACCAGGCCGATGGCCGCGCCGTTCAACGAGGTGATCAGTGCAGGGTCGCTTTCCTCGACCCGGTACACCGCGCCATAAACGACGCGCCCGCTCACATGCACGTCGGCCGCGTAGGCCGGACACGCAGCCAGCAAGGCCGCCGCCATGACCGCATCGGCGCCGCGCATGCGCCTCGTCCGGAACCGGTTCATGCTTGCCCTTTCTGCGAAAGACCATCGCTCAGCCATACGAACCGCGCCGGGTGGCCGATTCCCGTCCGCAACGAACCGATATTAGCTATTCGACAATGATTAATCAACAACAAATGGCGCCCGCCGGGCCGGCTTGTCTTTACGGCGCCACAGCGGCGCGATCCCCCGCTTGAACGGGTGCGTCAAGGCAATCGCGACGCTGTGTGTGGGAGCGCACCGTCTTTCGCCCCTGTGGCGCGAATACTTTCCCGCTACGGGAATCGAATGCACAAAGGAGACGAGCGACATGGCAAACCAGGACGACGTGGCAAAACAGCAGGCATCGATCCAGAGCCGCCAGGACCAGCGCGACGGCAGCATGCAGAAGGAGCAGCAGGAGCAGCCCGTGCAGACCGGCGCCCAGCAACCGGCTCCGCCGATGCCCGAGCAGCATCTGGTCAAGCCCGGGCTGGAAGCGCAGATGGACCTGAAGCCCAAGTTCATGGCGGAGCACTACAAAGGGAGCGGCAAGCTGCAGGGCCAGGTGGCCATCGTCACCGGTGGCGACTCGGGCATCGGGCGCGCGGTGGCGGTGCTGTTTGCGCGCGAGGGCGCGGACGTGGCGATCCTGTACCTGAACGAGCACGAGGACGCCGCCGAAACCCGCCGCTGCGTGGAGGCCGAAGGCCAGCGCTGCCTGACCGTGCCCGGCGACGTCAAGGACATGGAGTTCTGCCAGGAAGCGGTGGACAAGATCGTGGCCGAATGGGGGCGCCTGGACGTGCTGGTCAACAATGCCGCGTTCCAGGAACACGCCAGCGACATCACCGACCTGTCCGAGGACCGCTTCGACGAAACCTTCCGCACCAACATCTACGGCTACTTCCACATGGCCAAGGCCTGCATTCCGTACATGAAGCGCGGCGGGGCCATCATCAACACCGGCTCCGTGACCGGCCTGAAGGGCTCGAAAAAACTGCTCGACTACTCGGCGACCAAGGGCGCCATCCACGCCTTCACCATGTCGCTTGCCGCCAACCTGATCGACAAGGGCATCCGCGTGAACTGCGTGGCCCCGGGACCGGTATGGACGCCGCTCAACCCGGCGGACCAGTCGCCCGACAAGATCAAGGAGTTCGGCGCCAGCACCACCTACAAGCGCCC
The DNA here is from genome assembly GCF_024756255.1 of Massilia agilis. GTDB lineage: Bacteria > Pseudomonadota > Gammaproteobacteria > Burkholderiales > Burkholderiaceae_D > Telluria > Telluria agilis. Next base: position 351,929 of record NZ_JANUHB010000002.1, read on the forward strand.
GGCCCAGCCGGAAGAACTGTCACCCGCCTACGTGTTCCTCGCATCTTCCGCATGTTCGAGCTACATTACAGGCGTGATCCTCCCGGTCACCGGCACCGTGGGTGAGTAAGGGAAAGGAGGCCGGCCATGGCACGCAGCATGTGGAAAGGCGCAATCAGCTTCGGGCTGGTGCATATTCCCGTCGAGATGTATCCGGCGGTCAGCGACAAGGGACTGGACCTGACCATGCTGGATCGGCGCGACTTTTCGCCGGTCGGCTTCAAGCGCTACAACAAGAGCAACCAGAAAGAAGTGCCCTGGGACGAGATCGTCAAAGGCTACGAGTACACGCCCGGCGAGTACGTGGTGCTCTCCGAGGAAGACCTGCGCCGAGCCAACCCCGAGGCCACCCAGACCATCGACATCGTCGCCTTTGTCGATGCCGACCAGGTGCCCCTGCTCTACTACGACCAGCCGTACTACCTGGCGCCCGGCAAGGGCGGCGACAAGGTGTACGCGCTCTTGCGCGAGACGCTCAAGCAGACCGGCAAGATCGGCATTGCGCGCGTGGTGATCCGGGTCAAGCAGCACCTGGCCGCGCTGGTATGTGTGGGTGACGCCATCGTGCTCAACACGCTGCGCTACGCCGACGAGATCCGCGATGCGGGCGAGCTCAAGATTCCCGAGCCGAACGCCAAGTCGGCCGCGCTCTCGGACAAGGAACTGAAGATGGCCACCGCCCTGGTCGAAGGCATGAGCGAGGACTGGAACCCCGAGGAATTCCACGACACCTACCGCGAGGACGTGATGGCGCTGATCGAGAAGAAGATTGCCGCCAACGAAACCCACACGCTCACGATGCCGGGGCCGGAGAAGGAACGCGCGGCCAGCTCGAATGTGATCGACCTGGTGTCGCTGCTGCAGGCCAGCCTGGGCAAGAAACCGGCCAGGAACGCGCCGGCCGGCGAGGCCGAGGAGGAAGAGGCTCCCGCTCCCAAGGCGCGCAAGGCGCCCGCCAAGCGCGCCGCAGCGGCCAACGAGGACAAGCCGCCCGCACGGCGCGCCGCAGCCGCCAAGACATCCAGCGCCGCCAAGGCCAGCGCCCCCGCCAAGGCGCCAACGCGCCGCAAGAAAGCGGCGTGAGGGGGCATGGACGAGCTGCTCGACCTGCTCCAATGGCCTGCGATGGCGGTCACCCTGTTCGCCGCCTACCTGATCGGCTCCAAGCGCGCCGATCGGCGGGTATTCGGCTTCTCGATGTTCATCCTCAGCAATATCCTGTGGATCATCTGGGGCTGGCACGACGACGCCTGGGCGCTGATCACGCTGCAGGTCGCGCTCATGTGCACAAACATCCGCGGCATCATCAAGAACGAATCCTGAGGCGGGGCCGTAGGGTGGGCAAGTTTCCTGCCCACGCGTTCAGTCAAAGGTTGGGCGCCTCGCGATGCAAGCGACATCTGAACGCGTGGGCGGGAGACCCGCCCACCCTACAAAGTGCGGCCGTCACGGCGCTAAGCCCAGCTGCTTCATCGCCGCCGTCAGGGTCTTGGCCGCCCTGGCATACCCCTTCCACGGATCGTTGCCCTTGTCCAGCCGCGTGTGCGCGTTCTGCACGTTCCACTGGTCGCCCGACTTCAGGTGCGCCAGCTCGTCCCACGCCACCGGAACCGAGATGCCCAGCCCCGGCCGCACCCGCGCCGACCAGGCGCTGGCCGTCGTTGCGCCCTGCCCGTTGCGCAGGTAGTCGATGAAAATCTTGCCGACCCGGTTGCGGGCGCCGCTCTTGAACGCAAACCGGTCCGGCAGCGTGGCGGCCAGGTGTCGCACCACCGCCTGCGAGAAGCCCTTGACCTCATCCCAGCCCAGGCTGCCCTTGACCGGCACCACCACATGCAAGCCCTTGCCGCCGCTGGTCTTGAGGAACGCCGGCAGGCCGAGCTGGTCGAGGAAGGCGTGCATCAGCTGCGCCGCTTCCTGCATCGCCTTCCACTGCACGCCCTCGCCCGGGTCGAGGTCGAACACCATCCGGTCCGGCCTGGCGTAGGCCTTGCGCGTCGCGTTCTGCGTGTGGAACTCGACCACGTTCCACTGCGCGGCGGACAAAATACCTTCCACCGACACGATTTCGAGCATCGGCGGGTCGCCCGGATCGAGCTCTTCCGGCATGTGCACCACGCCCGGCAGCTTGCGCACGTCCGCGTGCTTCTGGAAGAACAGCTCGCCGCCCACGCCTGCCGGCGCGCGCACCAGCGCGAGCGGACGGCCCTTCAGGTGTTCGAGCATCAGCTCGCCGACGAGCGCGTAGTAGCGCACCAGTTCCAGCTTGGTCACGCCGGTGGACGGGTCCACCACGCGCTCGCCATGCGTCACCTTCAAGCTCGACGGCACTGTCGTCGCTGGGGCAGCCTCTTCGTGCCGTGGTTCGACTGTTTCCACGCTCTTCGCCTCCTCTCGGGTAATTTTCTTCGCGGGCTTGTCGGTACGCAAGCCCTGGAATGACGGATGGCGGATCGAACCGGTCTTGGTCCACTCCGAAAAACTTACCTCGGCGATGAGCTTGGGCTTGACCCAGTGGTTCGTGCGGCCCGGCACGGCCTTGGGCGGGAACGGGTTCTCGTCGGTGGCGATCGCGCTGAGCTTCTTCATCAGCTCGCGCAGCGTCGTGTCGTTAAAGCCGGTGCCGACGTTGCCCGCGTACTGCAGCACGCCATCCTTGTCGTGGTAGCCCAGGATCAGCGAGCCAAAGCCCATGCGCGATCCCTGTGGGTCGGTATAGCCGCCGATCACGAACTCCTGCCGCTGCTGGCACTTGAGCTTGATCCAGTCCGGCGAGCGGCGCGACACATACCTGGAGTCGCGCCGCTTGCCGATCACGCCTTCCAGGCCCAGCTTGCAGGCCGCTTCCATCAACTGCACCGGATCCTCGCCGAACTCGGCCGAAAAGCGCACCGTCTCGGACGGCTTTTTCTCGAGCTCTGCCTGCAGCAGCGCGCGGCGCTCGTCCAGCGGCACCTCACGCAGGTCGTAGCCGCGCAGGAACGGCGCGTCGAAGATGAAGTACACGATCTGCGCCGTGTTGGAGCCGTCGAAGGCCAGTTGCAGCATCCCGAAGTTCGGCCGTCCCTGCTCGTCGTTGACCACGATCTCGCCGTCGTACCAGCCGTCCGCCAGCTTCAGGCGCAAGAGCTCCTGCTGCAGCGGCTTGAGCTTGCCGGTCCAGTCGTTGCCGTTGCGGGTAACCAGGCGCACCGACTTGCCCTCGACGCGCGCGAGCATGCGGTAGCCGTCGAACTTGACCTCGAACACCCAGTCCTGCGGCGTGGTCGGCGGCTTGTCCACCAGCGTGGCCAGCTCGGGTGCAAATTCGTCCGGCAGCGCCGCCTTGGCGGCCCCTGCCGGCAGCGCACCACGCTTGCCCGCCTTCGGCCTTGCGGCCGGTGCGGGCTTGATCGCGTCCGGCGGCAGCGGCAGCTCGCGCACGCTGTCGGGCATTTCATCCACGACCGAAAATTCCTCGACCGGGCGCGCGAAGTCGTCCTTTTCCTTGATCAAGAGCCACGGTTCCTGCTTCTCGTCGCTGCGGTTCTTGATGCGCACCAGCGCCCACTTGCCGTGCATCTTGTGGCCATGCATCTCGAACTTCAGGCTGCCCTTCTCATATCCCTGGCGTGGGTCCTCGAGCGGTTCCCAGGTGCCCTTGTCCCAGATGATGACCTTGCCGGCGCCATACTGCTTTTCCGGAATCGTGCCCTCGAACTCGTTGTACGAGATCGGGTGATCCTCCACGTGCACCGCCATACGCTTGTCGCGCGTGTCGTAGCTCGGCCCCTTGGGCACGGCCCAGCTCTTCATGGTGCCGTCCAGCTCCAGCCGGAAATCGTAGTGCAGCCGGCTGGCCCAGTGCTTCTGGATCACGAACGACAGCCCGTTCTTGCACGGCTCGCCGCCCTCGGCCGGTTCCGACGTGACCGAGAAATTGCGCTTCTGTTTGTACACCTTGAGTGCGTCTGGCATGGCGGCACCTGCGCGAACGGCGATGCTGCCCAGTCTAGCGCGGCGGGCCAGGGCGCGACTGTACGCCATCTAACCGTGAAACATTGCTGCGCGGCGATTGTAAGCGGATGTAAAAACCGTCAACGCTGGCATGCGCCACGCCGTTTTTGAGCTCAGTAGCACGGGGCCTGGTGCCCCCACCCTGATCAACTTCCGAAGGAATTTACCATGAGCAAAATCGTCGCTACCCTGATCGCTGGCCTCTTCGCAACCTCGGTGTTCGCTGCCCAAACCACCACCGCGCCGGCCCAGACCACCACCCCGGCCGCATCGACCACGACCAAGGCCGACCAGGACGTGAGCAAGGCCAAGGCCAACGAAACCAAGGAAGCTGCCAAGGCCAACGCCAAGGTAGAGAAGAAAGAGGCGGAAGCGAAATCCGACGTTGAAAGCGCAAAGGCCGAAGCCCACAAATCGAAGGCCAAGGCCCACAAGAAAACCCAGAAGCAAAAAGCTGAAGCCAAGGCAGAAAAAGCCGAAAACCAGGCCGAAGCACAGACCAACAAATAAGCGCTCAAGTCCCACCATCCCAAAAGACAGGCTCCGGCCTGTCTTTTTCGTTCCTGCATGCTCTACAATCGGCGGACACACCGAAAGGCATGCCATGCACCATATCGTTTTCCTCGACCGCGACAGCCTGGTCGCCAACGTGCGCCGCCCGCGCTTTGAGCACGACTGGACGGATTACCCCGGCACCGAGCCGGCCGACGTCGTCGCGCGCCTGGCCGGCGCGACCATCGCCATCACCAACAAGGTCCCGGTGCGCGAAGACGCCATTGCGCAGCTCCCGGGGCTGAAGATGATCGCCGTCGCCGCCACCGGCACCGACAACGTGGACCTGGCCGCCTGCCGCGCGCGTGGCATCGCGGTGGCCAACATCCGCAACTACTCGGTGGTGGCAGTGCCCGAGCACGTGTTCGCACTCATGCTCGCGCTGCGCCGCAACCTGGCCGCCTACCGCGCCGACGTCGAGGCCGGGCGCTGGGAGCAGTCGTCCCGCTTCTGCCTGCTGGACCACCCGATCGCGGACCTGGCCGGCAGCCGCCTGGGCATCGTGGGCTATGGCGCACTGGGCCAGAAGGTGGCGCAGCTGGGCCGCGCATTCGGCATGCGCATTGCAGTGGCCACCCGCACGCCGCCGCAAGACCCGGGCGTGGAGGCGCTGCCGCTGGAAGAGCTGCTGCGCACCTCCGACGTGGTGAGCCTGCACCTGCCGCTGAACGACCAGACGCGCGGCATGATCGGCGCGCGCGAACTGGGTCTCATGAAGAAGAACGCGCTCTTGATCAACACCGCGCGCGGCGGGCTGGTGGACGAAGCGGCGCTGGCGCACGCGCTGGCCAACGGCGTGATCGGCGGCGCGGGTTTCGATGTGCTCAGCAAGGAGCCGCCGGCGCCGGACAACCCGCTGCTGCGGCTGCGCCTGCCGAACTTCATCCTGACCCCGCACGTGGCCTGGGCCAGCGCCGGGGCGATGCAGACGCTGGCCGATATGCTGGTCGATAACATCGAAGCCTGGGCCGACGGGCGGCCGCAAAACCTCGTCTAGAACCGCCTTGGTAGGGTGGGCGGGTCTCCCGCCCACGCGTTCAAGCTGCGCCCGCGTACCTTGAACGCGTGGGCAGGAAACCTGCCCACCCTACGAACACCCACGGGGGCCAGCTCAGAAGCTGCCGGGCAAGAGGATATTCCTGTCCACATCCCGCACGTCGCGCAGTCCGCAGAACGCCATCGTCAGGTCAAGCTCGTTGCGGATGATCTCAAGGCATTTGGTCACGCCTGCCTCGCCCATCGCACCAAGTCCGTAGAGGAACGGGCGGCCGATGTACACGCCTTTGGCGCCGAGCGCCAGCGCGCGGATCACGTCCTGCCCCGAGCGGATGCCGCCGTCCATGTGCACCTCGATCCCTTTGCCCACCGCGTCCACGATGGCGGGCAGCGCGCCAATGCTGGACTGCGCCCCATCGAGCTGGCGCCCGCCATGGTTGGACACGATCAGCGCGTCCGCCCCGCTCTCGACCGCCAGCCGCGCATCCTCCGGGTCCATGATGCCCTTGATGATGAGCTTGCCGCCCCAGCGCTGCTTGATCCATTCCACGTCGGCCCAGGACAGCGCCGGATCGAACTGCTGGCTGGTCCACGACGACAGCGAGGACAGGTCCGACACGCTGGTCGCGTGGCCGACGATGTTGCCGAACTGGCGCCGCGGCGTGCCCAGCATGCCCAGGCACCAGCGCGGCTTGGTGGCGAGGTTGAGCATGTTCCGGATGGTGAGCTTGGGCGGCGCGCTCATGCCGTTGCGGATGTCCTTGTGGCGCTGGCCCAGCACCTGCAGGTCGAGCGTGAGCACCAGCGCCGAGCAGCGCGCGGCCCGGGCGCGCTCGATCAGGCGGTGGATGAAGTCGCGGTCGCGCATCACGTACAGCTGGAACCAGAAGGGTTTGGTGGTGTGCGCGGCCACGTCCTCGATCGAGCAGATGCTCATCGTCGACAGTGTGAACGGCACGCCGAATTTTTCAGCCGCGCGCGCGGCCAGGATCTCGCCGTCCGCATGCTGCATGCCGGTCAGGCCCGTGGGCGCAAGCGCGACCGGCATCGCCACCTCCTCGCCGATCAGCGTGCTTCTGGTGCTGCGGTTTTCCAGGTTCACCGCGACGCGCTGGCGGAACTTGATCTTCTGAAGGTCCTCGCTGTTCGCGCGGTAGGTGGACTCGGTCCATGAACCGGCGTCGGCGTAGTCGTAGAACATGCGCGGCACGCGCTTTTTGGCCAGGATCCGCAGGTCTTCGATGGTGGTGATGATGGTCATGGTTCCCTTAGTCGGTGGTTGCGATGTGCGCCGCGCGCACGGAAAGCGGCAGGTCGAGCACGAACAGCGCTCCCTTCCCGGGTTCGCCTTCGGCCCGGATGGTCCCGCCCAGCAGGTTGGTGACGATGTTGTACACGATGTTCAGGCCAAGCCCGGTGCCGCCGCTGCCCATGCGCGTGGTGAAGAAGGGCTCGAACACGCGCGCCAGGTGGACCGGATCGATGCCGCGGCCGTTGTCGCGGAACGTAATGCGCACCCGTCCGGGCTCCACCGATTCGGCAGACAACAGCATGTGTCCGCCCGGCTGCTCGAACGCGTGCAGCAAGGCGTTGTTGACCAGGTTGATCACGATCTGGCCAAGCGGTCCGGGAAAGCTGTCCATCACGATCCCGTCTGGCACCGCCAGCTCCAGCGTGTGGCCCGCCAGCCGCACCTGCTTCATCATGGTCGCCGCGATCTCCTGGCAGGCCTGGGCCAGGTCGAAGCGGCGCTGCTGGGCGCTGGCCTGGTCCACCGCAACCTGCCGGAAGCTGTTGACCAGGTCGGCCGCGCCGTGCAGGCTGCGCTCGATCAGGTGCGACGCTTCGGTCGATGCCGCGATCCACTGTTCCAGTTCCGAGCGGCGCAGCTGGGCCGCCTCGAAACGCTCGGCCAGCGCATCGGTCTTTTCGCGCAGCGTGCTGGCCATCAGCAGGCTGTTGCCGATCGGGGTGTTCAGTTCATGCGCGACGCCCGCCACCAGCGAGCCGAGCGAAGCGAGCTTTTCGCGCGCCGCCAGCTGCGCCTGGGTGTCCTTGAGCTGGCGGTAGGCGTGGGCATTGTCCAGCGCCACGCCGACATAGGCCGCGAGGGTGCGCAGCATATCCAGGTGCACGCGGCGCCAGGCATTTCGCCCGAAACCCTGGACGGTCACCAGTCCCAGCACGCGCGCGCCGGCTGTCACCGGCACCATCAGCACCGAGCGCGGCGTGCCCTGGGCCAGCGGCGCGCACGGCAGCGCCATTTCGCCGGCACGCTCCACGGGCGCATCCGGCAGGTAGTCGCGCCATTCCTGCTCCAGGTCGCCGATGAGGATCTCGCGCCCGGTCGCCACGCACAACGCACCCAGCTGGTATGGCGCGGCCAGCGGCCGTTCGAATGGCGGGCAGCGCTGCCCGCCCACCACCGTGAACGGGTAGGCCAGCACGCCGCGCTCCGGCTGGACCAGGGCGATGCCGAACACCGGCGCATCCATCAGCGCGCGCACCTGCTCGTACAACGTGCCCATGATCGATTCGCTGTCCAGGTTCGCGGTCAGCATGCGCCCCAGCTCCGACAGCCGCGCGATATTGCGCTGCGCCTGCTCCACCACTTCCTTCTGCTGCTCGACTTCGAGCCTGCGGCGCTCGGCCGCTTCCTTCTGCAGCACCAGTTCCGCGGTGCGCGCGCTCACCTGGCGCTCAAGCCGGTCCTTCTGCTGCATCAGCACGCGCACCCGCAGGCGGTAGCCCCAATACGCCGCCGACAATGCCAGCGCGGCGGCCAGGGTACGGAACCACCAGGTCTTCCAGAACGGCGGCGTGATGGTGATGACGAGCGAAGTGGGCGCCTCGCTCCAGACGCCATCCTTGTTGCTGGCGCGGACCCGGAACACGTAGCGGCCCGGGTCCAGGTTGGTGTAGGTGGCAAAGCGCTTGGCGGCGCCGGTATCGACCCAGCCCTGGTCGAAGCCGTCGAGCCGGTAGGCGTAGCGGTTGGCGCGCGAATCGGCGTAGTGCAGCGCCGCGAATTCGATCGAGAACGTGGCATCGCGGTACGACAGGGTGATGTCGCGCGCATCGTAGGGCGGCACGCCGAGCGCGCGCGGCCGGTTATCGACCTGGAAGTCGGTGATCAGGACCGGTGGCGCGTACGGGTTGTCGCGCACCTCTGATGGCGTGAACGAGGTCATGCCGTTCACGCCGCCAAAATACAGCTCCCCTTGCGGCGAGCGCCAGGCCGAGCCGACGAAGAACGAGCCGTCCACCAGCCCGTCCGCGGCGGTGTACAGCTTGAACTTGCGGGTGGCCGGGTCCACCCGCGACAGGCCCAGCGTGCTGCTCACCCAGAGCTGGCCGGTGATGTCCTCGAGGATCGCGCCGACCGGCACCGTATCGCGCACGTCGGCAATGCGCAGCATCGCAAAGCGCGCGCGCCCGTCCGGCCCCAGCGCCATCTTGTGCAGGCCGCCGGCGGTGCCGACCCACAGCTCGCCGCGCGCCGACTCGTGCAGGTAGTACACGCGGTTGTGGCGCAGGCTGTCCGGATCGGCCGGATCATGGCGGAAGTGGGTGAAGGTGCCGGTGTCCCGGTCCAGCCGGTCAAGGCCGCTGTCGGTGCCGATCCAGATCGCGCCCTTGCGGTCTTCCAGCACCGAATACGTGAAGTTCTCGCCAAGGCTGCGCGCATCCTCCGCGCTATGGCGCCAGCCGCGCACCTTGCCGTCTGGCCCGCGCACAAACAGCCCGTTGCGGGTCGCGATCCACAAGGTGCCGTCGCGCCCCACGCGCAATCCCTGCACGTAGTTGTCGCTGTCCCCCAGCGGCACCGGCTTGAAGCGGCCGCTTGCCGCATCGCGCCAGGCCAGGCCCACGGCGGTGCCGACCCACAGGCCGCCGTCGCCATTGGCCAGCGAGGTCACCGTATCATCCGGCAGGCTCGCGCCGCGGCCCGCCTCATGCCGGTAGTGCTCGGCCAAGCCGCTGGCCGGGTCGAAGCGCGTCAGGCCGCCGCCGGTGGTACCGATCCACAGCCGGCCGTTGCCGGCATCGGCCACCGCACGCACCTTGTTGCTGCCGATCCCGCCTGCCTGGCCGGGACTGTAGGTGTAACGGGCAAAGCCGCCGCTGGCCAGGTCCACCCGGTTCACGCCGCCGAACAGGGTGCCCACCCACAGCGTGCCGGTGCGGTCCACCAGGATCGCGCCTACCTGGTTGTCGGACAGGCTGTGGCGGTCCATCGGCTCGCTGCGGTAGCTGACGAAGCGGCCCGCGGCAGGATCGCGCCACTTCAGTCCATCGAGCTCGGTGCCGACCCACAGCGTGCCGCCCGCGTCGTGATACAGGGCGAGCACGCGCACGTCGGCCATGCCCTCTTGTTCGCCAAGGTGGCGCCGCTGTGGCGCACCGTCGCCCAGGCGCCAGGCCTCCAGCCCCGCGCGGGTGCCGACCCACAGCGTGCTGCGCGGCCCCATCGACAGCGACAGGATCGTGTTGCGGCGCGCGTCCTGCCCGGGATCGACGCGGAAGTGTTCGAACCGGCGCGCGCCACGGGGCAGCCGGTCCAGCCCCGCGCCGGTGCCGACCCACAGCGCGCCGCTGCCGTCCAGGGCCAGCGCGTTGACGTGATCTTCGGCCAGGCTGGCGCTGTCACCGGCTTCATGGCGCAGCGTCATGAAGCGTCCGCTCGCCGGATCGAAATGGCGCAGCCCCGAAGGACTGCCCAGCCACAGACCGCCGCTGCCATCGGAGCAGATGGCGCTCACCCCCAGCATCGCCGCCGCCCCCGAGGTCGCGGGTGGCCGGTAGCGCACGAACTTCTGGCTCGCCTCGTCGAACCGGGCCAGCCCGCCCTTGGTGCCGAACCACAGCCGGCCCGCATCGTCCTCGAACGACGCGGTGACGAAGTTGTCGGGAAGGCTGCCGGGATCGTCCGGGTCGTTGCGGTACACGGTCATCGTGTAGCCGTCAAAGCGGTTCAGTCCCGCCTGGGTGCCAAACCAGATGAAGCCGTGCCGGTCCTGCAGGATGGTCAGCACCGACTCCTGCGACAGTCCGCGCTCCAGGCCCAGGCGCTCGAAGCGCAGGCTGCGCGGGCCGGCGGCGAGCGCACCGGCGGCGGCCAGCGCCAGCAGCATTCCAGCGAGCCAGCGCACGATGCGCCGCCCCTGTCCCAACCCGGAATACCTGCTGCCAGCCAACATGTCGTCCCGCTCAGAATTGCGATGTCTTAATCTACCAGATCGGATTGCGGAAATGAAAGAAATTAAGGCTTCCGGAAAGCGAATCGCGCTGCTATAATGCGTGGCTCGGGCGGCTGTAGCTCAGCTGGATAGAGTACTTGGCTACGAACCAAGGGGTCGTGGGTTCGATTCCTGCCAGCCGCACCAACAATATCGGGACCAGGTTGCAAGACCTGGTCCCTTTTTTGTTTGTAGCCCCGTGCCGGCAAGGTTCGTGGATTGCTGCAAACCATGCACTTTGCCATTTGCGGCAGTGCTGCTATAATGCGTGCCTCGGGCGGCTGTAGCTCAGCTGGATAGAGTACTTGGCTACGAACCAAGGGGTCGTGGGTTCGATTCCTGCCAGCCGCACCAACAATATCGGGACCAGGTTGCAAAACCTGGTCCCTTTTTTGTTTGTGGCCCCGTGCCGGTAGGGCCGCGCATAGCTGCACACCATGGCACTTTGCCATTTGCGCCAGTGCTGCTATAATGCGTGCCTCGGGCGGCTGTAGCTCAGCTGGATAGAGTACTTGGCTACGAACCAAGGGGTCGTGGGTTCGATTCCTGCCAGCCGCACCAACTATACAAAAAATGGCTCAGTGGAAACACTGGGCCATTTTTCTTTTCTCCCCTCCCCCTCCGCACTGCTGAGTTAGCGAAAATTGCGCGACAAAGCCTGACGTTGCGTCAAAGCTTTCCCGGCGTTCAGAAAATCGCCCTCGAGAGTGTCCGTACCGCACCGGAATCGCTCTTCTCTTCGTGTAGGACCGGGCCGACATTCTTTCGGCAACACCGCCGGAATTTTCCCTCCTTCAAGCCGAAAAACGCGCTTCTCCTATGAAGGCCGGGTTCGCTTGCTGGCCTGCCGGAAATCATTTGATTAGCGGAAGTTTTCCGCGAAGAAGCGCTCTTATCCGTGCGCGTATGGCGATTTTGGACACGGCTGCGCTACGATGAAGTCCCCCGATTCTTGAACAACCAAGCTGCAGGACGCGGCTGTTTTTCTGAGAGGTTTAGACATGAAAAAGACTTTGCTTGCTGCAATCGTGCTGGCTACCTTTGGTACCGCTGCCATGGCACAAACCACCACCGGCTCGAGCGTCATCGGTCTGTCGCCGCAGACCCTGACCTTCACGGACAACGCCGGCTTCTTTGGTGACGTGCTCGGTGCGAACAACCAGGGCGCCACCTTTGCGGACAAATTCACCTTCTCGGTGTCCGGCACTACCCCGATGAGCCTGGACGCCATCATCTCGTCGATCAGCCACACCGCCAGCACGGGCCTGGACATCACCGGCCTGGCCCTGTACGGCACCAGCAGCTCGGACACCGGCACCGGTACCGGTTCCGGCACCGGCAGCCTGATCGCCAGCGGCGTGATGAAGTCGAGCGGCTCGGCTGACGTGTGGACCCTGTCGGCCAACAACCTGATGGCTGGTAACTACTACATCCAGGTGAGCGGCAACATGGTCGGCACCACCGGCGCATCGTTCGGTGGCGCGGCCCAGATGATGGCTGCCCCGGTTCCGGAGCCTGAAACCTACGGCATGATGCTCGGCGGCCTGGGCGTGCTCGGCTTCCTGGCTCGCCGCCGCAAAGCAAAACAGGCCTGATGCCTGGCCTCTCCTCGCATCGTCCTTGATGCAAACGGAAGCCGCAAGGCTTCCGTTTTTTTCGCCTACCGGCGACGCTTGTCGATGATGGTGCGGTTGCCGAGGATTTCTTCGATCTGCTCGAAGCGCACCGGCTTGACCATGTGATGGTCGAACCCGGCCTCGAACGCCAGCTGGCGGTCCTTTTCCTGGCCCCAGCCGGTCACTGCGATCAGCACGGTCATCGGCCCGCACGGCAGGTTGCGCACCGCGCGCGCCAGGTCGTAGCCGGACATCTGCGGCAGCCCGATGTCCAGGAACGCATAGTCCGGGCAGAAGCGCGCGGCCGCCGTCAGCGCGTCCGGTCCGTTATGGGTGATCACCACGCTGTGCCCCATTGCCGAAAGCAGCGCCCCGATGCTGTTCACAAAATCGACGTTGTCGTCGGCCAGCAGGATGCGATAGGTCTCGGCACTGATGAACGCGGCCGGCGTCGGCTTGGTCGGCGGCTCCGGATCCACCACGATCGGCAAGCGCACCGTGAAGCGGCTGCCGCGCCCCAGTCCGTCGCTCGCCGCCGTGATCGTCCCGCCGTGCAGCTCGACCAGCCGGCGCGCCAGCGACAGGCCCACGCCCAGGCCGGCGTTGCTGCGCTCGAGGGTGGAATCGACCTGCACGAACATCTCGAACACCGAGTCCAGCATCTCGGGCGCGATGCCGATGCCGGTATCGCTCACTTCCAGCACCAGCGTCTTGTCGTCGACCCGCGCCGACAGCGACACACGGCCGCCGCGGTTGGTGTACTTGGCCGCGTTGTTGAGCAGGTTGGACAGGATCTGCGCCAGCCGCGTGGCGTCGCCGTGCAGGAACACCGGGCGGTCGGGCAGGTCGATCACCAGCTCGTGGCCGTGCAGCTCGATGTACGAGCGCACCACTTCCAGCGCGTCGTTCACCACGGCCTTGAGCTCCACGCGCCCCATCTTGATCGCCAGCTTGCCGGTGTTGATGCGCGAGACGTCCAGCAGGTCATCCACCAGCCGCACCATCTGGCGCAGCTGGCGCTCCATGATGTCGGTGGCGCGCTGGGTCGCCTGGGCGTCGCCGCTGCGAATGCGCAGGATATCCAGGCCGGTGCGGATCGGCGCCAGCGGATTCCTCAGTTCGTGCGCCAGCGTGGCGAGGAACTCGTCCTTGCGCTTGTCGGCGATGCGCAGCGCTTCCTCGGCGCGCTCGCGCACGTGCATCTCGTGTTCGAGGGTGCGGTTGGCCTGCTGCAGCGCGTCCGAACGGCGCCCGATCTCGGCCAGCATGTCGTTGAAGGCGTCCACCAGCACGCCGATCTCGCCGCCTTGGTGGTCAGGCACGCGCAAGGAAAAGTCGCGCCGCTGCATCACCTCGCGCGCGACATGGGTCACCGTCTGCAGCGGTTGCGTGATCCCGGCCTGCAGCTTGCGCGCCACCAGCGCCGCCACCCCCAGCGCCGCCAGCATCACCGCCGCCAGGATGCCGCCGTAACTGAAGATCCGGTCCACCAGCCCGTAGCGCGAGCGCAGGTACACCGTGCCCAGCTGCTCGCCGTTTTCGACCACCGGGTGGAACACGACCAGTTCGCCGCGCTCGATCCGGTAGCCCGGCGCACCGGGGCGCGCCGGCACCGGATGGTCGCCCGGCTGCGGCGTGTAGGACGCGAACAGCGCGCCGCTGGCGGTGTACACGGCCGCGACCAGGATTTGCGGCCGCACCCGCAGCACGGCCAGGTTCTGCTGCGCGGTCTTGGCGTCGTTGAACGCGAGCGCCGGGGCGGTCACGCGCGCCATGATGTCGGCCTGCGTGTTCAGGTCATCCACCCAGTAGCGCTGGAAGGTGCGCACGTCGAACAGCAACATGGCCGCCGACGTCACCAGCAGCGCCGCCAGCGTGGTCGACACGGCCATCAGCATCAGCTTGCCGCGCACGGTGCCGGTATCGAACAGCCTGCTCATGGCGCCCCCTTCTGAACGTGGTTGGCCACCGTGAGCAGGCGCGAACTGAGCTTGACGCCGTTGCTGTCGGCAGCCTCGAGCGAGACGTCGAAGCGGACGTGCTCGTCCACGATCCGGAAGTTGATGACGCTGCCCTGCTGCAGGCCGGTATCGCACTCGGTGACCACCAGCAGCGCGCGCACGGCGCGGATCACGCGCCCGGCCCGCGCGCAGTCGCTGCCGGCCACGAACAGCAGGTGCGCCAGGCCAGGTTCCGTCTCGCGCTGGGCGCGCACGACGATCGGCCGGCTGTTCACGCTGCGTCCGGCCGTCAGCGCGGCCAGCTCGGCCACCATCTCGTCGGAACCGGACACCAGGATCGTGATGGGGCTGGCCGGGTCGGCGAACGCATTGGCGGGAAATTCGGTATAGCCGAGGAACTTGTACATGAAGGCCGCCTTGACGCGCCGTTCCAGGCTCGGCCCCGACGCCGCCGCTTCGGCCTGCGCGTGTTGGGCGCCGCACGCGAGCACGGCAAACACCGCCGCGCACCACGCCAGTCCCAGTTGCGCGAGGCGCTGGCGCCAGGGGCGCGCTGCGGCCGGAAGGAGCAATGTTCGCATGGGTCTCCTTCTAGAACCGCACGGCGGCGGTGAGCATCACGGAGCGCGCGAATACCTGCCGCGTGCGCGCATCGCCGAATTCGGCGTGGGTCGAATGTAGCAGGTTGCGCCCCACCAGCGCCAGCTCGACGCGGCCGCTGGCCGGCCACGCCAGGCGGGCATCCAGCTCGGTGTAGGCCGGCACCACCGGGTTGGGCAGCTGTCCCACGTGGCGCAAGCTCAGGTCGGCGCGCAGGTTCCCCGGCAGGTCGTGCGAGCTTTTCACCGACCAGTAGCTGTGCGGGTCATTGCTCGCCAGCGAAGTCTGGCGCGCCAGGTCGCTGCTGCCGGGCTTCAGGCTGAACTCGACGTCTTGCACCACGCCGCCGGCGCTGAGCCGCCAGCTCGGCAGCGGCTGCCATGCGCCCCACAGCTCGATGCCGCGCACGCGGCCCTTGCCCAGGTTCTGGAACAGCGCGCCCTGCCCCGTGCCCGGCTCGAGCGTGCGCAGGCCGTCGTAATGACTGGCGAACGCGGTTGCGGACCACGACAGCTTGCTGTCAAACTGGGCGCGGTAGCCCAGCTCCAGCACCCGCGCGCTCTCGGAATCGAAGTCCGGCCCGCCGGCCACCGCCCACGGCGGCCCGGACGTGCGGCCCGGCGCCAGCTGCATCACGTCGCGGTCGATGCGCGCCGGCGCCCGCACCGCGCGCGAGGCGCCGGCCCACAGCATGCTGGCCGGGGTCGCGTTCCAGGCCAGCCGCAGGCTGGGCATGGTCTCGCTCCCGCTGTAAACATTGTGTTCGAGCTTGACGCCCACGGTCGCGCGCAAGGCTGTCGTGATCGCGACCTCGTCCTGCACGAACAGGTTCGACCACTGCAAATGGCGCTCGGCCGGTATGAAGATGAGCTGCGGCCCGTTGGTCATCCGGTCCAGGCTGTAGCGGTAGCCGCCGCCCCAGGCCAGGTGGTGGCGCTGGCCGATCGGCAGCGCGTGCTGGACCTCCAGGTCGAAGGTGGACAGGCGCTGGGCCGCGGCCGGCTGGTCGCGCCGGGTCTGGTCGATGTAGGCCTGCACCTTCAGTTCACCGCCGCGGTCGAGCTGGCGCGTCACGCGCCCCAGCAGGTTGGCGCCGGCGGTAACGATGTCGCCCGCGCGCGCCTGCCCGAAGCGGCCGTCATAGACGTCGCCGCTGACCGTCACGGTTCGCCCCTGGCCCTCGCTATCGATGCGAAACCCGGCCTGCGACCGGCGCCACCCGACCTGCGCATGGCCCCTTGCCGGGTCCATCGCGTCTTCGTCGTAGGTGACCTTGGCATACGCGCGGTACCAGCTGCCCTCGCCCAACTGCCCGCCGTAGCGCACCGCGCCGCCACGCTGGTAGGTGCCGGCACCGGCATTGAGCAGGCCACCCTGCGTATCCCTGGCGGACTTGGTGATGATATTGATGACGCCATTGACGGCATTGGCGCCCCACACGGTGCCGCCCGGGCCGCTGATCACCTCGATGCGCTCGACGTCCGACAGCGTGACGTCCTGGCTTTCCCAGAACACGCCGGAAAACAGCGGCGAATACACGCTGCGCCCGTCGATCAGCACCAGCATCTTGTTCGACAGCGTGGTCGAGAAGCCGCGCGCGCTGATCGCGTAGCCGCTGGCGTCGCGCCGCGCCACCTGCAGGTTCGGCGCCAGCCGCAGCGCCTCGGGCAGCGCGGCGGCGCCCGAACGCGCGATGTCGCTGCCGGTGATGACATACACCGAGGCCGGCGCATTGGCCAGCCTGGTCTCCTGGCGCGACACCGAGGTCACGACGACGTTGGACAGCTGTTCGAGCGTGTAGTCCGCCAGCGCCTCATCCTGGTCGGACGCGTGCGCGGCCATCGCCTGCAAGGCGATGAGCCCGGCGCCCACGTAGATCGTCAGGAAACTTTTTCGCATATTTTGCAATCGTAGAACATTTTCTCTGATGCACCAAGCGGAGCACGATTGCACGGCCTTGCGCGCCATATTCGGCTGCATGATGGCAACCATTACCAATATAAATTGGAAACCTTTGCCGCAATGCAGCATCATCCTTCCTGTCTCCTCTATCTCCTTCAAGGGAAATAGATTCAGCCCGCAGCGCAAGCCGCGGGCTTTTTTTTGTCCTGATTCCAGGGCACGCACAAAAGACGGGCCCCGTGCTGGGTTCCGGGTCTTTGGTGTAGGATTGGCCTCCCTTTACGTTCCCATAACAGAAACATGGCCACATCCGGCGCTACCGCCCGCTCCGTCACCGATTACGACTGGTCGTCCACCCGCCTGGGCAGTCCCGACGCCTGGCCGCTGCCGCTGCGCGTGGCTGCCGACCTGCTGTTCAACTCGCCCCTGCCGGCACTGCTGGCCTGGGGCCGCGAGCCCGTGGTGGTGTTCAACGAAGCCTACGGCGCGCTGGCCGGCCCCGGCTACGGGCGAGCGCCGGGCGGCAACGTGCCGCCGGTGATGCCGCCGCCGCTGGCCGTCGCGCGCGAGGCAATGGAGCGCGCGCTGCGCGGCGAGCCCGCGGTGCAGCCGCGCGCCGCTTTGGTGTTCGTGCGCGCCGGCGGCCGTGCCGAGGAAACCCGCGACCTCTACCTGACCCCGCTGCGCGACGCCGGCGGCGGCATCGGCGGCGTGCTGTGTACCCTGGCACCAGCCAGCAGCCAGCCAGCCGAACAGGAGAGCGTCGGCGCCCTGCGCGTGCTGGTCGTCGAGGACAACCTGGACTCGCAATACCTGGTGTGCGAGATGCTGCGCGCCTTCGGCTACGAGGCCGAGGGCGTCGGCCACCCGAACGATGCCCTGGCGCGTCTTGCAGCCGGGCATTACGACGTGCTGTTCTCCGACGTCAGCCTGCCCGGCATGTCCGGCGTCGAGCTGGCGCGCGAGGCGCTTGCCGGCCAGCCCGGCATCCAGGTCATCTTTGCCTCCGGCTACGGCGACACCCTGCTGCGCCACCTCGACTTTCCCTACCTGTCGCTGCAAAAACCCTACGAGATCGACCAGTTGCAAGGCGCGCTGGCGCAGGTCGAACGGGTGCGCCGCACCCCGCGCTAGCCGGTCAACCGTGTGGGGGGCCAGCGGCGTGCTGGGCTAGAATCGGCCAATGCGCCGGCCGCGCCATCCCTGCTGGAGGGCCGCGGCGCCCACCGAGAACAGCACGATGCCCGCAAAACAGATCACTGGCGCCGTTGCGCGCCCCCCTCCCCCACCGTCGCTTGCCACCGCGCGTGCGTGCACGGAGGCGCGCGGGTGAACGAGCAACGCAAGGTATCCCGGCCCGACCAGCCCGAGGGCATGGTGGGCGCGCGCCGCCGCGCCGAGCAAGGCGTGGTCGCCGCGCAGGAGGCGCTGCGCGCCGCCAACGCCCGCATCGAGGGTATGCTCGAAAGCCTGACCGACGGCATCTGCGCAGTGGGCCACGACTGGCGCCTCACCTACCTCAATGGCCGCGCGATCGAGATGCTGGCCGCGCCCGACGCCTCGCGCGCCACACTGCTCGGCAGCGCGCTGTGGGACGAGTTTCCCGAGCTGGCGCAAGGTCCGTTCGGAGCCGCCTGCCGCCGCGCCATGCAGGCCGGCGAAACGGTCAGCGAAGAGTTCTTCTACCCGCGCATCAACGGCTGGCTGGGCGTGCGCATTTTCCCGTCCAGCGAAGGCCTGACCATCTATGTACAGGACATCACCCAGCGCAAGGCCGACCAGCAGGCCCTCATCGACGGCAATGCGCGCCTGCAGCTGGCCCTGTCCGCGGGCGGGCTGGGCGACTGGCACTGGGATGCCGCCACCGACCAGGTGACACTGGGCGCGCGCGCCGCCGCCATGTTCGACCTGCCGGCCGATACCTCGATCGCCTGGACGGCGCTGCGCGAGCGCCTGGACGAGCCGGACCGCGAGCAGGTGCGGCGCGCCTTCCTGCACGCCTTCGCCAGCCATTCCGAGGTCAACCTCGAATGCCGGCTGCGCCCGGACGGCGGCACGCGCTGGATCGCACTGGTGGGCCGCGCCGACTACGACCCGGCCGCACACGAGAACGTGCTCGGCATCACCGGCGTGGTGCAGGACATCACGGTGCGCAAGAATGCCGAGGACACGCTGCGCCAGAGCGAGGAAGTGCTGCGCGCGCTGGCCAACACGATTCCGCAACTGGCGTTCATGGCGCGCCCCGATGGCGCCATGGTCTGGTTCAACGAGCGCTGGTACGAATACACCGGCACCTCGCCCGACGACGTGTGCGGCTGGGGCTGGGAGCGGCTGGTCGAGCCGGACGCGCTGCCTGCGGTGCTGGAGCACTGGCAGGCCTGCCTGGCCAGCGGCGAACCGTTCGAGATCGAATACCCGATCCGCGGCGCCGACGGCCAATACCGCTGGTTCCTCTCGCGCGCCAACCCTGTGCGCGACCTGCACGGGCGCGTGTCGCGCTGGTTCGGCACCGACACCGACGTGGACGAGGTCAAGCGCGCCGAGCGTGCGCTGCGCGAGGAGTCGCACGTGCTCGAGCTGCTCAACAGCACCGGTGCGTCGCTGGCCTCCACGCGCGACCTGCGCTCGCTGCTGCAGACCGCCACCGACGCCGCCGCCGGCATCGCGGGTGCGCGCTTCGGCGCCTTCTTCTACCACGGCCCGGCGGGCGACGGCCGCCTGTTCACGCTGTACACCATGTCCGGCGCCACGCCCGCCCAGTTCGAGAGCTTCGGCGAGCACCAGGCCACGGCGCTGTTCGGCCCCAGCCTGTCCGCGACCGGGCCGGTGCGCTCGGTCGACATCGCGCACGAGCCGCGCGAGCCCGGCCAGCAGCCCTATTTCGGCCTGGCGGTCGGCCATCCGGCGGTGCGCAGCTACCTGGCCGTGCCGGTGGTCGCGCGCTCGGGCGAGGTCCTGGGCAGCATGTTCTTCGGCCACCCCGAGCCGGGCGTGTTCACCGAGCGCACCGAACGCATCGTGGCCGGCATTGCCGCCCAGGCCGCGATCGCCATCGACAACACGCGCCTGTACGAGGCCGCGCAGCAGGCGGCCGATGAGCGCAAGGTGCTGCTCGAGCGCGAGCGCGAGGCGCGCACCGAAGCCGAGCGCACCAGCCAGATGAAGGACGAATTCCTGGCCACGCTGTCGCACGAGCTGCGCACGCCCTTGTCGGCGATCCTCGGCTGGGCCCAAGTGCTGCGCCGCGCCAGCCGCGACGGCGCCGACCTGCAGCGCGGCCTGCAGACCATCGAGCGCAACGCGCGCGCCCAGGCCCAGCTGATCGAGGACCTGCTCGACATGAGCCGCATCACCTCGGGCAAGGTGCTGCTCGACACCCAGACCCTGAACCCGGCCGTCTTCATCGACGCCGCCATCGAGACCGTGCGCCCGGCGGCCCAAGCCAAGGGCATCCGCCTCGAGCGCCGCTACGACAAGGACGCAGGGCTGGTCGCGGGCGATCCGGCGCGCATGCAGCAGGTGGTGTGGAACCTCTTGTCCAACGCAATCAAGTTCACGCCCAAGGGCGGCCAGGTCACGGTGCGCCTGGCGCGCCGCGAGGGGCACGTGGACATCAGCGTCAGCGACACCGGCCTTGGCATCAAGCCCGAATTCATCACCCACGTGTTCGAGCGCTTCCGCCAGGCCGACGCCTCCACCACGCGCCGCCACGGCGGCCTGGGGCTGGGCCTGTCCATCGTCAAGAACCTGGTCGAGCAGCACGGCGGCCTGGTGCGCGCCGAAAGCGCCGGCGAAGGGCTGGGCGCGCGCTTCACCATCGAACTGCCGGTGGCGCCGCCAAAGACGCCGAACCAGCGCTTCGGGCGCAACCCGGTGCCGCAGCCGGCGCCGCAGACGCACGAAATGGCGGTGCGCGACCTGACCGGCGTGGACGTGCTGGTGGTGGACGACGACCGCGACGCGCGCGATCTGATGGCGCGCATCCTGGCGGACTGCCACGCCACGGTGCGCACCGCGTCCGGCGCGCGCGAGGCCTTCGCCATGCTGGGCAAAGCCCTGCCCGACATCCTGGTCAGCGACCTGGGCATGCCCGAGGTCGACGGCTTCGAACTGCTGCAGTGGGTGCGCGGGCTCGGTCGCGAACACGGCGGCAACCTGCCGGCCATTGCATTGACCGCGTTCGCGCGCTCCGAGGACCGCCTGCGTGCGCTTGAAGCGGGATTTTCGGCCCACATCTCCAAACCGGTCGAACCCAGCGAGCTGATTGCCGCCGTGGCCGGCATCGTCAGCCCGTCCGCGCCGCTCGTCGCCGGCCAGCGCCAGGCACGGCCAGGGCATGCGTGACGCGGTCATTCATGTTCCTACCCCCGCACGCGGCGCTGTCCTACAAGAAATTCACCCCCGTTTGCTAGACTAACGCAGATGGGTAAGACGGGGTTCAACCTGGAACTCGAACCCCTGGAAGAGAAATCGCATGCCGAGCAGACAAGACATCCTGAACGCAAAGATCCTCATCGTGGACGACTCGCCCGACAATATCGAGCTGATGGAAGAGATATTGCGCGAGGAGGGCTACACGTGCGTCAGCTCGACCATGGAACCGGAGCAGGTGTGCCCGCTGCACCGCGAGCACAACTACGACCTGATCCTGCTCGACCTGCAGATGCCGGGCCTGAACGGGTTCCAGGTCATGAAGGGGCTCAAGGAGATCGAACAGGGTGGCTACCTGCCGGTGCTGGCGCTGACCGCGCAGCCGAGCTTCAAGATCGCCGCGCTGGAAGCGGGCGCGCGCGACTTCATCAGCAAGCCGTTCGACCTGCTGGAAGTGCACAAGCGCATCCACAACATGCTCGAAGTGCGCCTGCTGTACAAGGAACTGGCGCAGTACAGCCGCGCCCAGCAGGAACTGGCGCTGCACGACGCCCTGACCGGGCTGCCGAACCGGCGCCTGCTCGAAGACCGCATCGAAACAGCCCTGCAGCACGCCGCGCGCAGCCACGCCAAGGCGGCGATCATGTATCTCGACCTGGACGGCTTCAAGGCCATCAACGACACCTATGGCCACGCCTACGGCGACGAGATCCTGAAGATGGTTTCGCAGCGCCTGCTGTCGTCCTCGCGCAAGGAGGACACGGTGGCGCGGCTGGGCGGCGACGAGTTCATGGTGGTGCTGGGCGAGGTGCACAGCCTGGCCGACGCGATGGGGCCGGCCGCCAAGCTGGTCGAAGTGCTCAATGAGCCGTTCTTCATCAACGACCTGACCTTGCGGCTGTCGACCTCGATCGGCATCAGCTTGTACCCGGACGATGCCGAAACGGTGGACGCCTTGATCAGCATTGCCGACTACGCGCTGTACGAAGCCAAGCGCAGCGGCAAGAACCGCTTCTGCACCACTGCCGCCTCGCGCCAGCCGGCCAAGGTGGCGCTGCCCGACAGCCAGGAGCTGGCGCCGCACCGGTGATCCTGCCTGCGCGCCGCCCGGCCGCCCGTACCGCCGGGTGCGGACGTCTTTAAGCACACAAACAAGAACGCCGTCCCCGCGCAGGCGGGAACCCATAGGCCGCGTGACGGGACGCGACGCATGGGTCCCCGCCTGCGCGGGGACGACGTGCAGATGCTAACTTAATACGCTACCGCCAACCGAGGCAATGCACCCAGCCGGCCGATCAGCTGTTGTGCTCTTCCTTGCGCACCTGCGCATGCTGCAGCGCCGGTTCGCCCACGGTTTCCTCGTTGTGCGCCTCGATTGCCGACGCGTTCTGGTGGTCGGTGCTGGCCTCCACCATCTCGGGCGGCACCTCGATGCGCGTCACGCTCGACGCCACCGCGAGCGGATCGCTGGCCGGGAAGGTCATCTCGACCGCGTCGTCGATCAGCACTTCCTCGGCCACCTCTTTCGGCGTTTCCATCTCGCACACGGCCAGCTGCTTGATCGCTTGCGCCAGTTTGACCACCTTCAGCTCACCCAGGTCGCCCACCGTGTTCACCCCGAACGCCACGCGCAGCGCCTGCGCCTGCTCCAGTGTCACGCCGTCCAGCGCGGTCAGCGGGGAATTGACGAGGTCGCGCAGGCATTTGTCGCGAAATTCGTCCTTGACGATGCTATTGATGTTCATTTTTGTCCTTTCAAGAATGGCCCATGTTCTCCATAGACACGGTCGAACCGGACACGTTCCGACTATCCCACAAGCGCCTGCGCCGGGTATGTGCGGCAGCGTACGGTCGGGGGCGCGCACGATAACTTTTTTGCAAATATCACTGTCGTGATATGATGGTTTGTTGCAACGAGGGCGTGTTTTGTTTCAGCAATTTTTCAAAGCTCTGCTATGCTTTTCACAAAACCGCCAGCGACTCTTTACGCCTCAGCAGAAACATCGTGCCGAAATCCGACAAACCGAAAATCCTCGTCGTCAACGATGACCCCGCGAGCTTGCTGGCCCTGACAAGCCTCCTCGACCAATGGGCGGACGAGACCGGCTACACGGTGGTATCCGCGCGTTCCGGGCAGGAAGCCCTGCGCCAGGTGCTGCTGCACGACTTTGCCGTGATCCTGCTCGACGTGAACATGCCCGGCATGGACGGCTTCGAAACCGCCGAGGCGATCCACCAGCGCGCGCGCTCGGCCGACATCCCGATCATCTTCGTGACCGCCTTCTTGGCCGACGAGATCGACCGCCTCAAGGCCTACCAGCGCGGCGCCGTCGATTTCCTGTTCACGCCGGTGATTCCGCAGATCCTGCACGCCAAGGTCTCGGTGTTCGTTGCGCTGGCCAACAAGAACGAGCAGCTCAAGCGCCAGGCCGACAAGCTGTCGCAGCGCACCTCCGAGCTGACCGCGACCAACCGCCAGCTGGTGCGTGAAATGGAAGAGCGCCGCGCGGCCGAGCGCAAGAGCCACGCCAAGGACGAATTCCTGGCCATGCTGGGCCACGAGCTGCGCAACCCGCTGTCGGCCATCTCGAGCGCCGCCGCCCTGCTCGGCCTGCCCGGCTCGCACGCCGAAAGCAACGCCCGCGCCCGCGTCATCATCCAGCGCCAAACCCAGCACCTGTCGCGCATCGTGGACGACCTGCTCGATTTGTCGCGCGCAATGTCAGGCAAGATTTTGCTGTCGAAGAAGGCCCTCGACCTGTCCACGCTGGTCTCGACCTGCCTGGACACCTTCCGCGCCACCGGCCGCACCGCCGGCTACCGCATCAACGTCGAGCTCGAACCGGGCTGGGTCGAGGGCGACGCCACGCGCCTGGAGCAGGTGACGTCGAACCTGATCGACAACGCGCTCAAGTACACGCCGGCTGGTGGCAGCATCGACATCGCCGTTTCCTGCGACAAGGGCAACGTGGTGCTGGCCGTCAGCGACACCGGCGTGGGCATCGGCCCGGAACTGCTGCCGCATGTATTCGACGTGTTCGTGCAGGGCACGATCTCGATCGACCGCGCACAAGGTGGCCTGGGGATCGGCCTGTCACTGGTGCGCCGCCTGGTCGAGCTGCACGGCGGCAGCGTCAACGCGCACAGCGACGGCAACAGCAACGGCAGCAGGTTCGAGATCCGGCTGCCGCGCATCGCCGCGGCCGTGCAGGCTGCACCGGCGCCGCGCCGCCACCAGCTTGATGCCACCAGGCCGACCGTGCTGCTGATCGAGGATAACGAGGATGGCCGCGAAATGATGGCCACCATGCTCGACGCCTACAACTACCCGGTGCGCCAGGCCGGCGACGGGCTGGAAGGCGTGGCCGCGGCCACCGCCGAGCCGCCCGATGTCGCGCTGGTGGACATCGGCCTGCCCGGCATCGACGGCTACGAGGTGGCGCGCCGCCTGCGCGAGCATCCGGCCACCCGCAACATGCGCCTGATCGCGCTCACCGGCTACGGGCTGGAGGAAGACCAGAAGCGCGTGCTGGAAGCCGGCTTCGACCTGCACCTGGTCAAGCCGGTGGACATTCGCCTGCTGCTCGACGCGCTCGGCGAACAGGCCACCGCGCAGCCGAGCGTGCGCCCGGCTGCCTGAGGCTGGCGCCTTGCGTAGGGTGGGCAGATCCTGCCCACGCGTTCAGGCGGCGCCTGACCGACCGGGATATCCAGCGCGGGCCGGGCGAGGGCTGTTGAACGCGTGGGCAGAATCTGCCCACCCTACCGAAGCGAGCGTCGCCAGTCAGCGCGTCGTCTTCAGCTCCTGCTTGCGCTGGGCCATTTCCTCGCCCAGCGCCGCCAGGTCCAGTCCGCCCTTCTTGGCCATCGGGAACATTTCCTTTTCCTCTTCCTCGACGTGGTGCTCCACCTGCTCCGACAGCACCTTGACCTTGGCGTCATACAGTTCGTCGCCCGGGTCCATCTCCTGGATCTGCGCGATCAGGTCCTTGGCCGAGGCGTGTTCGACCAGCGCTTCATCGAGCTTGTCCTCGGCTTCGTCCACCGCCTCGCGCACGGCCGGGTAGAAAATCTCTTCCTCGATCGCCGTGTGCAGGATCAGCGCTTCGCAGATCTGGTCGGCGAGCTTCTTCTTGCTCACCTTGGCACGGTCGGTCATCTGTTCGAACTGCTCGAACATCTGCTTCACTTCACGGTGCTCCGCGGTGAGCATGGCAATGGCGTCCTGGTTGGCGCTGGATTTGGTGGTCATACGAGCTCCCTTGCTTTCGTTGGTTGAATGGCACAAGCTCAAGGGTGGCGGCAAATCCGGTGGCGGTATGTGCGCGGACTCACAGTTGCGCGCGCGCCGCGGTCCGGACAGCTGATGTATGATCCCGGAAACATTACCGACGAACGATGACCAACGTCCCCGCCCCGACCACCGAGCTGGAACAGCAGCTCACCGCCCGCGTGGCCGAGCTGACCGAGCTGCTCGGCCACCTCGCCAACTGCTGGGATGAAGAGCGGCGCCAGCTCGCGCGCCAGCTGCACGACAACCTCGGCTCGTCGATGACCGCGCTGACCATGCACCTCGGACTGCTCACGCAGCAGCTGCCGGCCGAAGGCAAGGCACGCGAGCGCGCCGCGCAGATGAAGCAGCTGCTCACGACGATCATCGAAACGAACCGCGAGATGCAGCTCGCGCTGTGGAACGACAAGCTCGAATTCCTCGGCATCAAGGCGGCGCTGACGGAACTGGCGAACGGCTTTGGCGCCGGTCACGGCCTCGCCACACGCGCGAGCCTGCCGGACGACGACGTGCAGTGTACGCGCGAACAAGGCGTGCTCCTGCTGCGCTGCGCCGAGGAAGGCCTGCGCAACGCCGCCACCCACGCCAACGCGAGCCAGGCCGAGCTGATTCTCGACGACGACGGCGAGCAGGCGATGCTGACCGTGCGCGACAACGGCCACGGCCCGCGCCCGGACGCCTTGCACGACCTTCGCTGCCACGACCTGCGCCTGCTGCGCGAACGGGCGCGGGTGCTGGGCGGCACCCTCACCCTGGCGGCCCACCCCGACGGCGGCGCCGCGCTGACGCTCACGCTGCCGCACCGGTCATCTTGATTTGAACGCGTGGGCGGGAGACCCGCCCACCCTACCAAAGACGTCCACGCGTCCAGCCGGCCCATACGAGCCGCCGCTGCCGTCAGTGCAGCTTGACCAGCGGCGTCGTACGCCGGATCAGGAACCGCGCCACCGCCAGCACCGCGGTGCGTACCGAGCCCAGCACGGCCTGGTGATGCAGCAGGTGCAGGCTCAGGTACATCATGCGCGCGACAAAACCTTCGACGAACCACGAGGCGCCGCGCAGCGCCCCCATCAGGCTCCCGACCGTGGTGGTATGCCCGAGCGAGACCAGCGAGCCGTAATCGCGATAACGGTAAGGCGCCTCCTGCGCGGCCTTGCCTTGCGCGCGCCGCACGAAGGTGGTGCGCAGGTAATCGGCCTGCTGGTGCGCCGCCTGCGCGCGCGGCGGCACCGGCTTGCCATTGCCGTCCACGCAGGCCGCGCAGTCGCCCAGCGCATACACGTCCGGCACGCCCTTGACCCGCAGGTGCTCGTCCACCTCGACCTGGCCGCCGCGATTGGTCGGCAGGCCCAGCGTGCCAAGGAACTCGGGCGCGCGAATGCCCGCCGCCCACACACACAGGTCGGCGGGATAGGTGTTGCCCTTCCCGTCGTGCACCTTGTCCTTCTCGATGCTGGTCACGCGGCAGTCGGTCACCACCTGGATGGCGCGCTTGTTCAAGAGCCGCAGCGCCGCGTTGGACACGCGCTCGGGCAGCGGCGCCAGGATGCGCGGCGCCCCTTCGAGCAGCGTGATGTGCACGTCGCGCCGCGCCTGCAGGTGCGAAAAGCCGTACACCGCGTACACGCCGGACGCCTCGCGCAGCTCGGCTGCCAGCTCGACGCCGGTGGCGCCGCCGCCGATGATGACCACGTCCAGCCCGCTCTTCTGGCCTTCCTCGAGATGCTCGTCCGCGCTCGCCAGCAGGCGCAGCAGCTTGAGCCGGAAGCGCTCGGCGTCCTCGGTGGCGTTCAGGGAGATCGTGTGTTCGCGTGCGCCCGGCACGCCGAAGTAGTTGGAGGTGCTGCCCACCGCCAGCACCAGCGCGCCGTAGCCGATGTGCCGCTCCGGCAGTACTTCCTCGCCGCCGCCGCTGACCGGGCCGACGGTGATGCGCTTGCTGGTGCTGTCCAGGCCCGTCATGGGGCCAAGGGTGAAGGTGAAGCCGTTGTCATGCCCCAGCATCTGGTACGACAGGCCCTCCTGGTGGATGTCGAGGGTGCCCGCCGCCACCTCGTGCAGCGACGGCTTCCAGATGTGGTACAGGCGGCTGTCGACCAGCGCCACCTTTGATGGCCCGAGCCTGCGCCCGAGCTTGCATGCCAGCTCCAGCCCGCCGGCGCCACCGCCTACGATCACGATCTCGCTCTGCAAACCTGCCTCCTGTTCCACTACCCCGCCGGGGCGAACAGGACAAGTCTACACCGGGAGCGTGCTGTACACCCGATCCATGAAACAACGTCGTCCCCGCGCAGGCGGGGACCCATGCCGAGCGTAAACGCACGCGGCCTATGGGTCCCCGCCTGCGCGGGGACGACGTATCGGAGCTAACTTGTACTAAGGCTCAGTGCCCGCGGCCGTGCCCGTTACCGTTACCGTTACCGTGCCCGTTACCGTGGCCCTCGCCGTGGCCGCGCCCATGCTCTTCGCGCCACTCGCCGCGGTCATCGTCGCGCCATTCCGGCGCACGCACCACGCGCGGTTCGGGGCGGTAATGCACCTCGCGGTAGTGCGGCACGTAGGTGCGCTCATACCAGTCGTCGGTCACGAAGTACACCGGGCGCCCGCAGGCGTTGTAGCGGCCGCAGAAGCGCGACCAGTGCTTGCGGTGGCCGGGCGGCACGCGCAGGTACACCGGCTGGGCGACGTAGCGCGGCGCCTGCTGGATGATGATCGGGCGCTCGTACACCAGCGCCGGCGGCGGCGCGTCGCCGATGTTGATTTGGCCGTAGAAGCCAGGCTGGCCGATCGTGACGCTCACGTTGGTCTGCGCCATGGCCGGAACGGAAACTGCCACCAGGGCAGCTGCGGCGATCAGGGATTTCATGCTTTCCTCACAAGGACAATGTCCCCGAAGTTTAACAAATGCAACGTTCAGGTCCGTGCGCTGTTACACACATTCACATGTTGCGGAACAAACTCATGAAAGCCTGGCTGACGGTCAGCGTCTCGGGGCGGCTCTTGAGCCGGATGCGCCCTCGCCCGGCTTCATCGCGGGCGACGGAAGCGACCGCGCGCATGTTCACGATGGTCGAGCGGTGCACCTGGCGGAACATGGCCGGGTCGAGCACCGCAAGCAGCTCGCGCAGCGGCGTGCGCAGCAGGGCTTCGCCGTCCGCGGTCATCACCACCGTGTACTTGGCATCGGACTGGAAGTACACCACATCCTCGACCATGATGAGGCGCGTCTCCTGTCCCCGGCTGGCGGTGATCCATGCCAGCGGCGGCGCCTTGGCCGGGGCCGAATGGCCAAGCTGGCGCAGCAGGCTGTCGAGCAGCCGGGGATCGGGACCGCCATGCCCCATCCGCGCACGCAGGCGCGTGAGCGTGGCGGCCAGCCGCTCGGGCGCGACGGGCTTGAGCAGGTAATCCACCGCGCCGCGCTCGAACGCGTCCAGCGCATGCTGCTCGTACGCGGTCACGAACACCACCTGGGTTTGCGGGCTCGCCTCGGCCAGCGCCGCCGCCACTTCCAGGCCCGAGATGCCCGGCATGCGAATGTCGAGGAAGGCGAACTGCGGCTGGTGTTCGGCGATCGCCTCCAGCGCGCTCGCCCCGTCCTCGCACACGGCCACCAGGTCCAGGTCGGGCGCGGCTTCGCGCAGCTGGGCCACCAGCTCGGCGCGCAGCAGCGCCTCGTCCTCCGCTACCACGCATTTAAGCATGCGCCGTCTCCTGTGCGATCTGGTATGGCACGGTGATGGTCGCCGCCACGCCGCTGGGGAAGTTGGAGCCGATGGCAAACATTGCGCGCTCGCCGTATTCCAGCCGCAGGCGCTCGCGCACGTTGGCAAGGCCGATGCCGCTGCCGCCAGTGTGGCCGGTCAGCCCCATGCCGTCGTCGGCCACCGTCACCGACAGCGCCCCGCCCTGCACCCGCGCCAGGATCCACACCGTGCCGCCGCCCGGTTTGGGCTCCAGCCCGTGCTTGATGGCGTTTTCCACCAGCGTCTGCAGCATCATCGACGGGAACGGATGGCGTTCCAGCGTCGCATCCACCTGCACCTGCGCGCTCAGGCGCTCGCCCATGCGGATCTTCAGGATGTCCAGGTAGGCCTGGGTGCGCTCCAGCTCCTGCCCCAGCGTGGACATGCCGTCGCCCGCGCGCGGCAGCGAATGGCGCAGGTACTGGATCAGGTTGCCGAGCATCTTGTCGGCCAGCGGCGGGTCGCTGCGCGTGAGCAGCTGGGCGTTGGCGAGCGTGTTGTACAGGAAGTGCGGCTCCACCTGCGCCTGCAGCAGGTTCAGGCGCGCCACCGCGATCTCCTTTTCGGCCACGGTGTCGCGCACGCTGGCCCGCTCGCCACGGCGGCGCTCGGCCACGCGGCGCGTGATCGCGCGGCCGATCGCCTCGGCGTTTTCGAGGTTGGTGCCGTGATCGACCAGGAACCAGTCGGTCCAGGCGGCGCGCGCCGGTTCGCACACCAGCATCGCGGTGCCGGTGTCGCCATTGGGCGTGACCGTCACCAGCACCTGGTTGCGCCCGCTGTGCGCATTGCCGTAGGGGTCGAAGCGCTTGATCTTGCCGCGCACCTGCAGGCTGTCGCGCGCGCTGTCGATCACCAGCGAACCCGGGAGCTCGCGAATGGCCGCGTCCACCAGGTCGAACGCTTCGCCGGCCTCGAACGGGATCTCGATCTGGCGGCGCTGGCGCGCCCCCAGCTTGTCCATGTCCAGCGTGCCTGCCACCAGGCGCACCCGCCGCACGTGCGAAAACGCAACCGACAGGACCACCAGCCCGAGCGCAAAGCCGCCCAGCACGGCATAGCCGCCGAAGTTGACCGCGTAGCGGAACACCGTTTGGCCGAGCACGATGGCAAAGACGATGTACGCCACCATGCATGACAGCAGCAGCCGGAAAATGAAAAGTGTGGCTGAAATCATAATGAACTCAAATGTAGTGGGAGTGCTTCCACCTTAGCAACCCCTTTCTGCGCAGTGGGCACCGGTGCGACAAAGGCCCACCGGCGCCGACGAACCGCCCCCGGCGTGCCCCGAAAGCGGCATGGGCGCCACACGTTGCTGCACAAAGATCGTCACGGGCAGGCTCTGCGGCTAAAATGCCGCACAGTCATATATTTCACATTTGAAAGGTCACCCGATGTTCCCGAAACACAAAGCGCTCGTCCTGGCCGCCGTGCTGGCCACCGCCGCCTCGGCGCAGGCCCAGGTTGCCGTGACCGCCGATGCCGGCACCACCGGCGCCGGCCTGCACCTGGTGGTGCCGATGGAAACCTACCTGAACGGCCGTTTCGGCGCCAACTACCTCAAGCACGACATGACCAAGCGTTCGGGCATGATCGACTACGACCTCAAGGGCAAGCTGCAGACTATCGACGTCCTGTTCGACTGGTACCTGCGCGAGAACAGCACCTTCCACCTGACTGGCGGCCTGGTGTACAACGGCACCAATTTCGATGCCAATGCCAAGGCCGACCCGCTGGGCGGCTTCACCATCAACGGCAAAAACTACACGGCAGCGGACGTTGGCGTACTGAACGGCACCGTCAAGTTCCGCAAGGCCGCACCCTACCTTGGCATTGGCTGGGGCAACCCGCTGGCCGCCGACAAGCGCCTGCATTTCAACGCCGACCTGGGCGCCTACTACCAGGGCAAGGCCGACGTGCACCTGGTGAGCCTGGGTTGCACCACCTCGCAGACCGTGTGCAAGGCGCTGGCCTCCGACGTGGCCGCCGAGCAGGCCCGCCTGGCGGGTGACACCTCGTCGTACAAGGTGTACCCGGTCCTGCGCGCCAGCATCTCCTACCGTTTCTGAACGCTGCGCCGCGGCGCGCGCCACCCGGCTATGATGGTTCTTCATCCGGAGGAACCATCATGATCCTTCCATTTTCGCGGTGGTGCGCGCTGGCCCTGGCCTGCCTGCTGGCGGCCGGGTGCAAGGACAGGCACGAGCCGGTCAAGCCGACCGTGCCCGTGCCGGCCGCATCGGCCCACGCCTGAACACCGCAGCTTTTTCCGCTCGAGCAAGGTAAACTGTCGCCTTTTTACGCGCCAGGCACCCCCATGTCGTTTGCTTCCCTCGGCCTGATCGAGCAGATCGCCGGCACCCTCGCATCGCTCGGCTACAAGGCCCCCACCGCCGTCCAGTCGCAAGCCATTCCCGCCGTCCTCGCCGGACGCGACGTGATGGCCGCCGCCCAGACCGGCACCGGCAAGACCGCCGGCTTTGCCGTGCCGCTCTTGCAGCGGCTGGTGATGGATGGCGGCCAGGCGAGCAGCAACGCGACGCGCGCACTGGTGCTGGTGCCCACACGCGAGCTGGCCGAACAGGTGCACGACAGCGTGCGCGCGTATGGCGCCGGCCTGCCGCTGCGCACCCTGGTTGCCTATGGCGGCGTGAGCATCAACCCGCAGATGATGAAGCTGCGCCGCGGCGTGGACCTGCTGGTGGCCACGCCCGGCCGGCTGCTCGACCTGCATGCAAAAAACGCGCTCAAGCTGAACCAGGTGCAGGCGCTGGTGCTGGACGAAGCCGACCGCATGCTCGACCTGGGCTTTGCGCGCGAGCTCGACGCGATCCTGATGGCGCTGCCGAAACAACGCCAGACCCTGCTGTTCTCGGCCACCTTCTCCGACCCGATCCACGCGCTGGCCGCCAAGCTGCTGCGCGACCCCGTCAGCATCGAGGCCGCGCCGCGCAACACCACGGTCAAGGCGATCCGCCAATGGGTGGTCCCGGTGGACAAGAAACGCAAGAGCGATCTGTTCCTGCACCTGATGAAGAAACACGGCTGGCCGCAGGTGCTGGCCTTTGCCAAGACCCGCAAGGGCGTCGAGGAGCTGGTGGGCCTGCTGTCCGCCAAGCGCATCAGCGTCGATTCCATCCACGGCGACAAGCCGCAGCCGGCGCGCCTGCGCGCACTCGAACGCTTCAAGGCCGGCGAGGTCAAGGTCCTGGTGGCAACCGACGTGGCCGCGCGCGGCCTGGACATCGAGGAGCTGCCGGTAGTCGTCAACTTCGACCTGCCGATCGTGGCCGAGGACTACGTGCACCGCACCGGCCGCACCGGCCGCGCCGGCGCGTCGGGCGAGGCGGTGTCGCTGGTGTGCGCCGACGAGGTGCAGCAGCTTGCGGCGATCGAACAGCTGACCAAGCAAACCCTCAAGCGGGTCGAGGAAGCCGGTTTCGAGCCGGACCACCGCGTGCCCGAGACCAACGCCAGCGGCCAGGTCCTGAAAAAGCCCAAAAAACCGAAGAAGCCGAAGGCGGACGCACCGGTCGTGAACGTGGATGTGCGCTTCCGGCGCTGACCGCCACGCCGGTGCATGCTCTTGCTTGCCGGTTTGGCTACACTAGCGTTACGGCAAATGGAAAATGGAACGGGTAATGCAGGAGGAGAACACGGCGCAAACGGACTCCAAGGCCGGCTCGCGCAAGGTCATTTATGCGGCAATCCTGGCGAACCTGGGCATCGCAGGCGCCAAGTTCGGCGTCGCCCTGGTCACCGGCAGCGCGGCGATGCTGGCCGAGGGCATCCACTCGGCGGTGGACACCGGCAATGAGGTGCTGCTGCTCATCGGCGAAAAGATGAGCACGCTGCAACCCACGCCACGCCATCCCTTCGGCTACGGCAAGGCCATCTATTTCTGGGCGCTGATCGTGGCGCTGTCCGTGTTCTCGCTTGGCGGCGGCCTGTCGATCTACCACGGCGTGCATTCGCTGCGCCATCCGGAGCCGATGGGCGATCCGTTCTGGAACTATGTGGTGCTGGCCATCGCGGCCGGTTTCGAGGCGTACAGCTGGAATGTCTCGCGCAAGGAGCTCAACGAGATGCGCCGCCCGGGCGCCAGCCTGTGGCAAACCGTTCGCGCGAGCAAGAACGCGTCCGTGTTCACCGTCTTCATCGAGGACACCGCGGCGCTGGCTGGCCTGGCCATTGCCGCGGCCGGCATCGCGCTCAGCCAGCTCTTTAACGCTCCCTGGCTCGACCCGGCTGCCTCGGTGGCCGTGGGCCTGCTGCTGATCGGCGCGGCCGTCACGCTGGCCCGCGAGACCGGCGGGCTGCTGGTCGGCGAAGGCATCGGGCGCGAACAGACCGGCAAACTGCGCGAGATCTTCCGTACCGACCCCAGCATCATGACCGTTGGCCGGCTGCTGACCATGCAGCTTGGCCCGGACGAGGTGCTGCTCAACGCCGCCGTGCAGTTCAACCGCGGCATGACCATCGACGAGGTGGAAGACGCGATCGAGCGGCTGGAGGCCAAGGTGCGCGACGTGTACCCGGCCATCCAGCACATCTATTTCAAGTCCGCGGGGCTGGGGGCCGGCTAGTGCTACCACACTCGCGCCCGTGCTAAAATGATCTGGTGAATGTAATCCTGCGATCGCTGATACTTTGGCTGGCGTTGCTGGCGGTGCCCTTCCAGGGCTTCGCTTCGGCAACGATGATGCCGTGCGCGCATTCGTCGGAGCATTCCGCACCCGCCATGCATGCCATGCAGGGCCACGCCGGCTGCAAGATGGCCGCGCATCATGGCCAGGCCGGCAAAGCGGCGTCGCAAGACTGCAAGGGCAAGACCGCCCACCACGACGGCAAGTGCAGCAATTGCTCCTTCTGCTGCGTGGGCGCCGCCCTCGCCGCCCAGCCCTTGTCCACCGCCCCGCCCCACGCGCCGGTGACCACCGCCATTCCCTTCGCCGACGGCCACGTTCCGACGGTTGACCCCGAACACCCCGAACGACCTCCCCGGTTCGCGCGCGCCTGATTCGTCCCGGCCCTGCTTGTGCACGGCCGGCTTCAGCCCGTATTTGAACCGAGGATTCCATGACATCCTTTACCACCTTTCGCCGCGTGGCCGCCTGCGTCGCTGTCGGCTTCGCCACGCTGGCCCATGCGGCCGATGGCAACAAACAGCCCGATCCGGCCAATCCGGACGCACCGGTGCCGCCAACGCGTTATGTCGCCGCTGTGCCGGCCGGCCAGCCACAAGCCCCGGCCGCAAGCCCTGACAAGAACTGGAAGGCGCTCAACCGGACCGTCGGCGCGCTCAACTCCATGATGCTGACGATGGGCGCGCCCGAGCCGGCCGCGCCGCAACCGGCCCACCAGCACCACCACGAAGGAATGAAGCAATGAGCAAGATCTTGCTGCGACCGCTCGCCGCCGCCGCCGCGCTTGCCGTTCTTTCCGGTTGCGCCAGCGTCACACCGGACGGCGGCTTTGGCCAGGTGGCTGCCACAACCCGCGCACGCATCGGCCAGGAGCCGCGCATCGTGCGCACCGACGACGACAAGCGCGAGATTGCCGACACGATCAAGTCGATGCTGCGCCAGCCGCTTGGCGCCGACGACGCCGTACGCATCGCGCTACTGAACAATCCCGGCCTGCAATCGACCTACTGGGAAGTCGGCATCGCCCAGGCCGACCTGGCGCAGGCGTCCCGCTTG
The DNA here is from genome assembly GCF_024756255.1 of Massilia agilis. Taxonomy (GTDB): domain Bacteria; phylum Pseudomonadota; class Gammaproteobacteria; order Burkholderiales; family Burkholderiaceae_D; genus Telluria; species Telluria agilis. Next base: position 386,941 of record NZ_JANUHB010000002.1, read on the forward strand.
CCGAACCCGTCGCTCGACTTCAAGCGCACCCGCGCCGGCGGCGACATCGAGATCGAACGCACCTTCACCGTCAACCTGATCGGCGCGCTGACCCTGCCGCTGGCCTCGCGCCTGGAAAGCCGGCGCTTCGAGCAGGTGCGGCTGCTGGTGGGCGCCGCCATCGAACGGCAAGCCGCCGAAACGCGCCGCGCCTGGTACGAGGCGGTCGCCGCCCAGCAGGGCGTGGCGTACGCGCGCCAGGTGAACAAGGCTGCCGAAGCCAGTGCCGAGCTGTCCGCCCGCATGGCGCAGGCCGGCAACGCCAGCCAGCTCGACCTGGCCCGCGAGCAGGCATTCCAGGCCGAGGCCGCGGCTGCCGTGGTGCGCGCCGAACGCCAGGCGCTGGGAGCGCGCGAGCGGCTCACGCGCCTCATGGGCCTGTGGGGAGAGAATGCCAGCTACGCGCTGCCGGACCGCCTGCCCGACCTGCCGGCCGCGCCGGCCGAACTGAACGACATCGAACGCATGGCCATCAGCCAGCGGCTCGATATCCAGGCCGCACGCGCAGAGGCGCAGGCCACCGCATCGGCGCTGGGCCTGACCAAAACGACGCGCTTCATCAACGTGCTCGACCTGGGCTACGTGCGCAACACCGGCAGCGACCTGCCGACCTCGCGCGGCTACGAAATCTCGCTCGAACTGCCGCTGTTCGACTGGGGCGGCGCCCGCGTGGCGCGCGCCGAAGCGATCTATATGCAGTCGGTGAACCGCGTTGCCGAAGCCGCCGTGAACGCGCGCAGCGAGGCGCGTGAAGCCTACCTGGGCTACCGCTCGTCCTACGACCTGGCGCGCCACTACCGCGACGACGTGATCCCGCTGCGCAAGAAGATCTCGGGCGAAGTGCTGCTGCGCTACAACGGCATGCTCGCCTCCACGTTCGAACTGCTGGCCGACGCGCGCGAGCAGGCCGGCGCGGTGAACGCCTACATCGACGCGCTGAAGGACTTCTGGGTCGCCCACGCCACGCTCGAAGCGACGCTGGGCAGCCAGGTCGGCAACCACGACATGAACAAGGAACACAAGCAATGACATCCCGCAGATCATTCCTGGCCGGCGCCGGCGTCGCGATGGTGGGCGCCTCGGCCATCAGCAAGGCCGGCGCCGCTTCGCTGCCCGAAGCACCGGTCCAGTCCTCGGCCGCCACCATGCCGCCGCAGGCGCCGTCCAGCGGCCGCCCCTACAACCCGGTCGTCACCCTGAACGGCTGGAGCCTGCCGTGGCGCATGAAGGACGGCGTCAAGGAATTCCACCTGGTTGCCGAGCCGGTGGTGCGCGAGCTGGCGCCCGGCATGAAGGCCAACCTGTGGGGCTACAACGGCCAGAGCCCGGGCCCGACCATCGAAGTGGTCGAGGGCGACCGCGTGCGCATTTTCGTCACCAACAAGCTGCCGGAACACACCAGCATCCACTGGCACGGCCAGCTGCTGCCCTCCGGCATGGATGGCGTGACCGGCTTGAGCCAGCCTGGCATCGCGCCCGGCAAGACCTTCGTGTACGAATTCGTGGCCAAGCATGCCGGCACCTTCATGTACCACCCGCACGCCGACGAGATGAACCAGATGGCGATGGGCATGATGGGCTTCTGGGTCACGCACCCGAAGGACCCGCGCCAGCACGCGGTGGACCGCGACTTCGTGTTCCTGCTGTCGGCCTACGACATCGATCCCGGCAGCTACACGCCGCGCACCAACACCATGACCGAGTTTAACCTGTGGACCTTCAACAGCCGCGTGTTCCCGGGCATCGACCCGATGGTCGTGCGCAAGGACGAGCGCGTGCGCATCCGCGTGGGCAACCTGACGATGACCAACCACCCGATGCACGTGCACGGGCACCGGTTCGAAGTGACCTGCACCGACGGCGGTTTCGTCCCGCCGGGCGCACGCTGGCCGGAGGTGACGGCGGACGTCGCCGTGGGCCAGATGCGGGCCATTGAATTCATCGCGGACAATCCGGGCGACTGGGCATTCCACTGCCACAAGTCGCACCATACGATGAACGCGATGGGCCACCAGGTGCCGAACCTGATCGGCGTGGACCACCGTGGCGTAGCCAGAAAGATCAACGACCTGATCCCCGGCTACATGGTGATGGGCGAAAAAGGCGGTTCGATGGGCGGCATGCAGATGCCGCTGCCGGAAAACACCTTGCCGATGATGGCTGGCGAAGGGCCGTTCGGCGGCGTCGAGATGGGCGGCATGTTCACCGTGCTGAAGGTGCGCGAAGGCCTGGCGCGGGGCGACTACAAGGACCCGGGCTGGTACAAGAACCCTCCGGGAACGCTGGCGCGCGAATGGACGGGTGAATTGCCGGAGGCGCCGCGGGCGAAAGCCGGCGGTTCGGAAAGCGATACCGTGCTCACGGTGAAAAAGCCCGGCGCACACCATGGGCACTGAAGGGAACTGCTAACGCAAAAACGTCGTCCCCGCGGAGGCGGGGACCCATGCTGAGCGTGAGCTGCACGCTGCCTATGGGTCCCCGCCTCCGCGGGGACGACGTTTTGGGTTTATCGGTTGGTTCAGGCGGCTTTCTTGTCGAGCACCGGGTACCCGGCCTCATCGATCGCCGCCGCAATCTCGTCGATGCCGGCGCCGCTGTCCACGCGCACCTTCTTCGACGCCAGGTCGATCTCCACCTTGGCCGCGTCGTCCACGTCCTTCACCGACTTGGTCACGCGGCTCACGCAGTGGCCGCAGGTCATGCCGTCTACCGTCAATTCATACATGCTTCGTTCTCCTGGTTGGGTTGAAGTTGATTGTTCCACCTGCGCCACCGGGGCAGGCTTCCAGCGCCGCAGCAACAGCGCATTGCTCACCACGCTCACCGAGCTCAGCGCCATGGCCGCGCCCGCGATCACGGGATTGAGCATCCCGAACGCGGCCAGCGGAATGCCGACCACGTTGTACACAAAGGCCCAGCCAAGGTTCTGCCGGATCTTGCGGTAGGTGCGGTGCGAAATGTCGATCGCGTCCGCCACCAGCGCCGGGTCGCCACGCATGAGCGTGATGCCGGCCGTGTGCATCGCCACGTCGGTGCCGCTGGCCATGGCAATGCCCACGTCGGCCGCCGCCAGCGCCGGCGCGTCGTTGATGCCGTCGCCCACCATCGCGACCTTCTTGCCGGACGCCATGGCCTCGGTGACGACGCGGGCCTTGTCGGCCGGCAGCACTTCGGCCACGTACGACTGCAATCCCAGCGCCTTGGCCACCGCCCGCGCGCTGCCCTGGTTGTCGCCAGTGAGCATCATCGCGCCCACGCCCATCTGCGCCAGGCGCTGCACGGCCAGCGATGCAGACGGCTTGACGCGATCGCCAAAGGCCACCAGTCCAAGGATGTGCACGCCGGTGCCGTCCTTGGCTGCCAGCCACGACACCGTGCGCCCTGACTCTTCGTGGCGCCTGGCCGCGCTGGCGAACGGGCCAGTCGCGGCGCCCAGCTCCTGCATCAGGCGCAGGTTGCCCAGGTACAGGGTCTGCTCGCCCGACCGGGCCTGCACGCCGCGCCCCGGCAAGGCCGAGGCCTCGCTGGCCTGCGGCAGGACCAGGCCGCGTTCGCGCGCCGCATCCACCACCGCCTTGGCCAGCGGGTGGTCGCTGTACTGTTGCACGGCCCAGGCCTGCTCCAGCACGCGATTCGGTTCATCGCCCTCCACTGCCACCACCTGCGGCTTGCCCTCGGTGAGCGTGCCGGTCTTGTCGAACACGACCAGCTTGACGGCGTGCGCGGTTTCCAGCGCCTCCGCGTCCTTGATCAGGATGCCGTGGCGCGCCGCCGCGCCGGTGCCCACCATGATCGAGGTGGGCGTGGCCAGGCCAAGCGCGCACGGGCAGGCGATCACCTGCACCGCGACCGCGTTGAGCAGCGCCTGTTGCCAGTCGCCGGTGGCAAAGCCCCAGCCCAGCAGCGTTACCAGCGAAATGAGCAGCACCACCGGCACGAACACGGCGCTCACCTTGTCCACCAGCCGCTGGATCGGGGCCTTGACCGCCTGCGCGTCCTCGACCAGCTTGATGATCTGCGACAGCATCGAGTCCGCGCCCACCGCGGTCGCCTCGACCAGCAGCATGCCCTCGCCATTGACCGCGCCGCCGGTGACCTGGTCGCCCGGCCGCTTTGCCACCGGCAGGCTCTCGCCGGTCAGCAGTGACTCGTCCAGATGGCTGGCGCCCTCGATCACCTTGCCGTCCGCGGGCACCCGCTCGCCCGGGCGCACCACCAGCAGGTCGCCGGTGCGCACCTGCTCCAGCGGCACCACCACGTCGCTGCCGTTGCGGCGCACGATGGCTTCAAGCGTCTTGAGCGACTCCAGCGCGCGGATCGCCTCCACCGTCTGGCGTTTGGCGCGGCTTTCCAGCCACTTGCCGAGCAGGACCAGCGTGATCACGACCGCCGAGGACTCGAAGTACAGGTGCGCCATGCCGTGGCCCCAGTGCTTGACCAGCAAGTACAGCGACAGCCCGTAGGCGGCGCTGGTGCCGATCGCGACCAGCAGGTCCATGTTGCCGCTGAAAGCGCGCAGCGCCTTCCAGCCGGCGCGGTAGAAGCGCGCGCCGAGCCAGAACTGGACCGGGGTGGCGAGCACCAGCTGCAGCCAGCCCGGCAGCATCCAGTCGGCGCCGAACAGTTGGCCGAACATGGGAATGACCAGCGGCAGGCTGAGCACGGCCGAGGCGGCGACAGGCCACCACGACGGCAGGCCGGACGGCTGCGCCGGGGCGGCGGCCGGCTGCTCGCGGTCCACCGGCACGGCCTCGTAGCCGGCCTTTTCCACCGCCGCCACCAGGGCCTGCGGGTCGATGCCCGCGCCCGCATGCACGGCGGCCTTCTCGGTTGCAAGGTTGACGGTGGCGTCGGTCACGCCCGGAACCGCCTTGAGCGCCTTCTCCACGCGCGCCACGCAAGACGCGCAGGTCATGCCGACGATGCCGAAATCCAGTTCAACGGTCTGGGTAGTATTGCCTGAGTCCTGCATGTGCCCTCCTCATAGGATAGGCACAGGATAAAGCCTTCCATCGTAGGAAGGTCAAGCCCCCTCGCCAAGCGGGCGCAAGGGACGCAGCGGGCGCAGCTGGTAGCGCATGTCGGTGCGGTCGGCGGGCGCAGGCTCGTCGAGCATGAAACTGTCCAGGCCCAGGCGTGTCCGCTTGCTGCCGCCCAGCTGTACCGGCCGCGCCTCGCCGGCCCGCAGCACCAGCGCGACCGTGTACACCAGCGTGGGCACGCCGAACAGGCCCAGCACCTTTTCGAGCGCGACCGCGCCTGCCCGGCCGGGAAGGAAGCGCTCGTAGGCCGCGCGGTCCAGCGGGCCGATCCGAACCCGCACATGCAGGTCGGGCCGCCAGCTGCGCGCCCCCGCCACGGCCGTGTCGCCCAGCGCCGCATTGGCCAGGCCAAGGCAGGTCTGCTCGCCTGGCGCCATCACGTCCCAGTAGTCGGCCATTTCCTCGACCGCCAGCGGCACGCCGAGGTAGCTCGACAGGATGCGCGCCAGCACCCTGGATGACAGCGGCCGCTGCTGGATCAGTCCGGCGTAGTACGCCACCGCGTCGTCGCACAGCCCGTCCGTGTTCTGCAGCGCGCTGCCGGGGTAAAAGCCCGCCAGCGCAAGCAGCAGGGGCTCGAAGCCGTCACGCTCGGCATGCTCGACCCGGTACTTGCGCCAGCTCTCGTAGAACAACGCAAGCATGCGGTTCGACAGCAAATCGAGGAAGGCGCGCGGCGCCTCGTCCTGCTGGCCCGACTGCCACGCCACGACACGTTCGGTGAAGTGCGCGGGCAAGGCCCCGTGCGTGCCCAGCATGCCCATGAAGGTGGGCGTGATGTGCAACTGGCCGCTGGACTCGTGCTCGCCGCGCTGCAGCGCCACGGCTTCGATTTCACTTGCCGGAAAGCCGAGCGACACGCTGTTCCGGAAACGCAGGTGGCGCTCGAGCGCCTGCCCGGCCGGCACGCCCTGCTGCGCATACCACAGGAGCGCCAGCCGCACCGCCTGGAAAAAGCCGAACTGCTCCGGCTCGCGCAGCAGGCGCTCGATCACGCTCTCGTGTTCTCGGCCGTGCGCGGCGGGCATGCGATGATCTCCTGTCCGGTCTGTTCCGACACCAGCGTGAGCTGGGTGAAGCAGTTGAGTTGCGCATTGAGCGCGAAGAACCTGTCCATCACCTGCGCGAACACGTACAGGCTGCTGCCAACAAAAGCTTCCTCGTCTACCGTCATGCGGATCGCGATGCCCGGCATGAGCGTGGACGCGGGCAAGGTCTTCACCCACGCCCGCACCGCACCGTGCTCGAGCCCGACGATGCCGTTGACCTGCCGCTGCGAGATCGGCGTGCGCACCAGGTCGTACAGCGCGAGCATTTTCTGGAAGTCGCCCAGCCCGGCATTCGTAAGCTGCGCGTGGTTCAGCGCCAGGTGCGTGACCAGCCGCCAGTGTGCCCCGTTCCCGCTGGCGAAGCGGTAGCTGGGCGTGGGCCGGCGCAGCATACGGATCGGATAGGCGCCGGCCAGCCCGTCGGCGCGCAAATCGCCTTCCGGATGGCCGTAGCGCAGCTGCGATGGCAGGTCGCGATTGGTGCAGGTCAGTTCGGTGGACAGCGTGGCGCCGGCGGCGGCCGTCGGGCTGAACTCGGCGTCGATCAGCGAGACGCGCAGCTCGTGACCCGGGCTGACCGCGGCAATGGCATCATCGCGCCGGGTCAGCCAGTAGTTGCGCGGCGAGGCTTGTGCCGTGTCGTGGCGCACCGCATACAGTGGGCTGAATTCCGTCACGCGGCCGCCGCCCGCGCCCTCGCGCACCAGGCGCACCTGGTCTACGCTGTAGATTTCGTATGCGCCGGCGTGCGCCACGTCCGCGACCAGCGCGTAGTCGGCGCTCGTGTGCGACAGCTGCACCGGCACGCCCGCCTTGTCGAACAGGTTGATGACCGGGGTGCAGCCGGGCAGCAGGTTCTTGTGCGCCAGCGGCGCGAGCAGGCGCGCGCCCGCCGAGTCGGCAGGCACGCCGGACAGCGCCAAGTGCAGCGTGAAGCGCTGGCAGCGGGCCGGCAGCAGCGGCAGCAACTCGGCAAGCTGCAGGTCGATGAAGTTGAATTTTTCGGGATAGGCAAAGTACTCGGCGAGCAGCCGGAATGCCGGGTGCGAGCGTGCCGGCGACGGGATCATCGCGTCGTCGTCGGCAAAGCCGGCAAGGCGCAGCGGCACGCGCTCGAGCCGGGTCCAGCTCCCGCCCGGCTCCGGCTGCAGGTACGCGCAAGCGGTACGCATGAACAGCGCATCGATGAGCGCCGCGCGCAGCGAGGGTTCGCCGTCCACGAACAGGCGCAGCGTGCCGGCGCAATCCCGCGTAATGTGCGACGCCGGGTTGGTGCAAGCGATCGTGATGCTGATGCAGCCACTGACGCCGCGCGGCAGGCGCAGTGAGCGCGGCGCGTTCACCATCGACGAAAAACCGGCGTGCACCACCGCCAGCGCGCCCAGCGTGACGTCATACACCGTGCGGAACTGGCAGATGGTGTGCTCGACCGCGTTTGAACGCAATGCGGTGCCGCGTGCCAGCGTGGCCAGTTGCCCCGCCTCGCCCGCGGTCACCTGCGCGACTGAGTACGAAGGCATCGGCCGCAAGTAGTGCGGGTACAGGCTTTCCAGCAGCGCCTCGGTGAACTTGGGGTAGTCGTCGTCCAGCCGCTTCCTGACGCGCGCACTGAGCAGCGCCACCGACTGGATCAGCCGCGCGACGCTGGGGTCTTCGTAGGTGTCGCCGGCAATGTGCAGGTCGCTGGCAGGCTTGGGGAAGCGGTTGCGAAACTCACGGGCATACTGGCCGAACAGGCCCAGCTCCTCTTCGAAATAGCGCAAAAGCTCGTCCATCGGCCGCTCCGCCCCAGATTGCTGATGACCAGGTCCGATGCTCCCACGCCGCCCTGCCCTCCACGTTGACCGCTGTCAATTTGCTTGATACACGTAGAGTGGGCGGGTTTCCCGCCCACGCGTTCAACAAAAGCCTGGCTGGCCACGGCTCACGGCCGCGCACCGGCGACACCCGGCTCCAGCCCGCCGGTGACTGCCGGCTCGCGCACCTCGCGCTGGAACGCCGCCTTGTACAGCACCCCGGCCAGCGTCCCGCCGATGAGTGGCGCCACCCAAAACATCCACAGTTGCATCACCGCCCAGCCGCCCACGAACAGCGCCGGCCCGGTGCTGCGCGCCGGGTTGACCGACGTATTCGTCACCGGGATGCTGATCAGGTGCACCAGCGTAAGCGCCAGCCCCACCGCAATGCCGGCAAACCCGACCGGCGCCCGCGTATGCGTCGCGCCAAGGATCACCAGCACGAACATGAACGTCATCACCACCTCGCACAGGAACGCCGACTCCAGCGAATAACCGCCAGGCGAGTGCGCCGCGTAGCCGTTGGCCGCGAGCCCCGACGCCTGCAGGTCGAAGCCGGGCTGGCCGCTCGCGATCAGGTACACGATGCCGGCCGCGGCCACCGCGCCCACCACCTGCACCACGATGTAGGGCGCCAGCTGCTTGCCCGGAAAACGCCCGCCGGCCCACAGCCCGACCGACACCGCCGGGTTGAAGTGGCCGCCAGAAATGGGACCGAGCGCGTACACGCCGGTCAGCACGGTCAGGCCGAACGCCAGCGCCACGCCGGTGAGGCCGATGCCGACCTCGGGAAACCTGGCAGCCAGCACGGCGCTGCCGCAGCCCCCGAGGACAAGCCAGAAGGTGCCGATGAATTCGGCCAGCAGTTTAATGAACATTGCGTCCTCCCCAACAGGTATGCCAACGACAACCAAACACCGATTGTCGGTGTCAGTCGCGCAGGCGTCGATTGGACGTTGGTCCTAGCGTGCCTTGGCGCTGGCTGCCTGCACCGCTGCGAGCAGCTCGCGGTCGTCCACCGGCTTGGTCAGGTAGGCAAAGGCGCCGGCGGCCATGCAGGTCTCGCGCGCCTCGCGCTCGTCGCGCGCGCTGATGACGATGGCAGGCACCCCGGCCTGCCGGAACAGCGGCCAGGCCTGCACATCCAGGCCCGACATGCCGGGCATCTGCAGGTCCAGGACCAGGCAGGCGAAACGCTCGCGCCCCAGCGCGTCGAGGAAGTCGGCGCCGCTGGCGTAGGTCAGCGGCTGGTAGCCGGCGGCGCGCAGCAACCGGGCCAGCGCCTTGCGCACCGAGGCCTCGTCGTCAACCACCGCCACCTTGACTGCATGGGTGTCCATTGCGGTCTTATAAGGGACGGGAACGCAAATGGCGATTGCACGTTGGTCCAATCGGTTGGCGCGCCGGGACAGCCTTCAGTGCTGGCGCCGCCCTGGCCTGTCGTGGCCCTCCACCACCGCGCCCACTTCCAGCTCGAAGGTCTTGCGCACCAGGTCCGCCAGCGACGATGCGCCCATCTTGACCATGGCGCGGGCGCGGTGCACCTTGATCGTCTTTTCGGCCACCCCCAGGTCGGCCGCAATCTGCTTGTTCATGCGCCCGTCCACCACCTGCTGCATCACCTCGTGTTCGCGCGGCGTGAGCAAGGCCATGCGGCCGCGGATGCGCTGCAGTTCGTCGGATACGCGGCGCCGCTCCTCGTCCCGCGCGATGGCGCCATGGACGGCGCGCAGCAACTCGTCGTCGTCGCACGGCTTGGTCAGGAAATCGACGGCGCCAGCCTTCATCGCCTGCACGCTGTCGGCCACGTCGCCAAAGCCGGTCATGAACACGACCGGGCGCTCGCAGCCGGACGCCAGCAGCGCCTGCTGCAGCGCCAGCCCGCCCAGGTCCGGCAGCCGCATGTCGAGCACGATGCAGCCGGCCAGCGCGGGGTCGTGCTGCGCAAGGAACTCGCCGGCCGACTGGAAGGCGCGTACCGCCAGCCCATCCGATTGCAGCAGCCGCCCCAGCGACTTGAGCACGCCCGGGTCGTCGTCCACCAGGTACACGGTTTTTTCGTCACTCATAGTTGTCCCCAAAATAGACGGGCAGGCTGATGCAGAACGCACAGCCGCCCTGCGCCAGGTTCCTGGCCTCGATCGTCCCGCCATGCTGGCTGATGATCGCGCGGCAGATCGACAGGCCGAAACCGAGCCCTTCGGCCTTGGTGGTAAAGAAGGGATCGAACACCTTGCCGATCATGTCCGGCGCGATGCCGGGGCCGCTGTCGGCCACGGTCAGCGTCACCTGCCCGTCCGCCCGCAGCGCGTTGGCGATGCAGATGCGGCGCCGCGCGGGCGGAGCCAGGCGCATGGCGTCGCAGGCGTTCACCACCAGGTTCAGCAGCACCTGCTGCAGCTGGATGCGGTCGCCCCGCACCATCAGCGGCGGCCCGGGCGCGAACTCCACGGCGACATTGCGCTCGACCAGGTTGCCGTGCGTGAGCTGGAGCGTGTCGCGCACCAGGTCCGCAACGGCGAGCGGCTTCTTCACCGTTTCTTCCTTCTTGAACAGTGCGCGCAGCCGGCGGATCACCTCGCCGGCGCGCTTGTCCTCTTCCACGATGTCGTCCAGGATGTCGTGGATCTCGCCCATGTCCGGGCACGGCTGCGACAGGAAGCGCCGGCCCGCCTGCGCGTTGGCCAGGATGGCGGCCAGCGGCTGGTTCAGTTCGTGCGCCAGCGCGCCGGACAGCTCGCCCAGCACCACCACGCGGCTCAGGTGGGTCAGCTGCTCGCGCTGCCGCCGCAGTTCGGCCTCGGCCCGCCGCTGCCCCGTCACATCGCGAATGATCGCCAGGAAGCAGCACTCGCTGCCCGCGCCGATAGAGACCCCGGACATGAGCACCTGCAGCTCGCGCCCCTGGCGGTCGCGCATGCGCAGCTCAAGGTCGCGGGTGGCGCCCTGCCCGCCAAAGCAGGCCTGCACCTTTGCGCTGTCGTCGGGGCCGGCGTACAGGCCAAGCTGGCCGGGACTGCGGCCGATCACCTCGTCGCGGCCATAGCCGAACAGTTGCTGCCAGCGGTCGTTCACGTCCACCAGCGCTCCGTCGGCCGAGGCGCCAAGCGCCATCGCGTCCGGGCCCAGCCGGAACAGGTTCGAAAAGCGCGAGGCCGCGGCGCGCTCGGCTTCCAGCGCCTTCCTGCGCGCGGCGATCTCGGAGCGCAGCACCTCGTTGGCGCGCCGCAGTTCCACCGTGCGCTGGGCGACGCACTGTTCGACCTCGGCGCGGGCGCGGCGCTCGCGCGCCAGCCGCTCGGCACGCCTGCGCTCGGCCGCCAGCGCAACGCCCAGCTTTTCCTGCTCGTGCCTGAGCGAAGCCAGCGTGCCGCGCCGCTCCTGGGTCAGCGCGGTCAGCAGCAGCATCGGCACCGCAACAGCATCCAGGAACAGGGTCAGCGGCAATGGCGCGCCGCCCATCGCATCGCTGGCGAACGGCCCGCCGCCCGCCGCCGTCGAAGCGACGACCAGCGCGGCGAACACGAACATGGCAAGGCCGGCGCCCAGGGAGCCAAAGCGCAGCGCGACCCAGAACAGCAGCGGCAGCGGCGCGTAGCCGAGCAGCGCCGACAAGTGGCCCGGCGCTCCCTTGCTGACAAACGCGCAGCCGCCGAGCACCGCGATCGCAATGGCTGCCAGGCCCGCCTCGAACTGGCGCTGCGGCCGGTCCCGCAGCAGCCGCGCAAGCGCGCCGGTGCGCAGGCCCATCGCCGGCGGCACGATGGCCAGCACCGCCGCCGCGCCGCCGAACATGCGCGCGCTCCACGCCTGCGAGAACGACGGTGGGCCCGTGCCGGCCGCGGACAGCATGGCCGCCTCCGGCAGCGCGGCCAGGGCTGGCGCAGCGAAGGCGCACCAACACGCGAACACGAGCACGTGGCGCAGCAGGTCGAACCGCGGCGGCCCGCGCAGCAGCCACAGCGCTCCCGCAGCACCGAGGACCGCGACACTGGCGTCCCCGCTGAACCAGGCCAGGGCCAGCGGCAGGCCGTGGTGCCATTGCACGAGCAGCGACACCGGCAGTGCCGCGAGCAGGATGCTGAACCAGGCCCGTGCCGGGTTGAGCAGCATCGCCGCCATCAGGACCGCGCCGCCCGGCCGGAAATGTGGCAGCGGCACGGGCGCATTCGCCAGCATCGAGGCGAGCTGCGCGGCCACCCAGTAGCATGCGGCACTCCAAAGCGCTGGCGTCCAGCTGCGTAGTGAAGCCTTGCCGATCGCGCCCTCTGGCTGGGCGGAACTGAACTCCATGAAACCTTCCTTCGGCCTGCCCTGCCCGGGCGGCGCCTCAAACGGGATGCTTGTCACCTGCGGCAATACGATACGGACTTGGCCGTGGTATCGGTCGCACGAATCTGCGTCGATTCTAGGCGGCTGCCGACGGGCGATCAGCCGAACGCTTGCACGCTTTGAGCTTCCGCAAAGGGGATGCGCGCTCAGCCGACAGAAGCGGGAACCATCTGGCGCGCTTGTGATCACGGCAGCGGCCGTCCGGGATGCGGGCCGTCGCACCGGCAAAGTGGCCGAAGGTCCAATATCCAGCGTGCTTCGCCTCGCCTATTCTGCAGGCAGTCCCTGACGGGTTCTTAACTTGTTACGCTGCGAGGTCATGATGCCCACATTGTTTGCACGCACATCGGTGCTGCTGCTGGCCTGGGTTGCGCTGCTGGTTGCAGGCTGCAAGTCCACGCCCACGCAAGAAGACACCCACGCGCGGGTGGATGACGCGGAGAAGACGCTGGCGGACTTCATGCGCGATCCGCAGATGAGCTGGCTACAAACCCACGTCCATGAAGCCAAGGCGGTCATGGTGAGCCCGGCAATCTACCAGGCTGGCTTTGTGGTCGGCGGATCGGGCGGACCGCTGCTGGTGATCGCGCGCAGCCGCACCGGCAGCGGCTGGAACGGTCCGGCTTTCTACCACATGGGCTCCGGCAGCCTGGGCCTGCAGGCTGGCGCGCAAAAGGCGGAGATGGTGGCGCTGGTGATGACGGACAAGGCGCTCAATTCACTGCTGTCCACCTCGTTCAAGTTCGGCGGCGACGTCAGCATTGCGGCCGGCCCGGTTGGCGCGGGCGCCGCGGCGCCGATCACGTCCGATATCGTCACCTTCACCCGCACCAAGGGCCTGTACGGCGGGATCAACCTGGACGGCACCGTCATCACGATCGACGACGGGCGCAACCACGCCTTCTACGGGCGCACGGTGACGCCGGTGGACATCCTGATCGAGCACAGCGTGACCAACCCGTACGGCCGCAAACTGGGCGATGTAGCCTCGGCCGGGGTACATACGCCGCCGGTCAAGTAACACACCTCGAATGCGTGGGCAGCGCCAACTGCCCGCGCCGGCTCACTTTGCAATCATGCGTGCGATGAACCTGGCCAGCCGGTCCGGCCCGGCGCCGTTCAGCGCATGAAACAGCTTCGCCCGAAAACCCACCGGCCAGTGCACCTTGCCCGGGCTGCCGCGGTAATGGGCCGCCTTCCAGATCACGTTCGCCACGTCCTCGGGCGTGAGCCGTACGCCAAGCCGCCGGATGCTTGCCGCGTCCATGTCCTTGACCATGGCGGTCTGCACGAACAGCGGCATCACGTCCATGACGCGGATGCCCTGGTCCTGCCATTCGATGTTGAGCGCCTCGGTGAGCCCGCGCACGGCAAACTTGGTGGCCGAATAGGTCGCCAGCGCCGCCTGCCCATAGATCGCGGCGGAGGACGACAAATTGACCACCCGCGCGCCCGGCGTCCTGGCCAGGAACGGCTGCGCGCAATGACAGCCATGGATCACGCCCTTGATGTTCACGTCCACCAGCGCATCGTGCCGCGCCAGCGCGTTCGACTCGAATGGCCCGGAGATCAGGATGCCCGCGTTATTGACGAGCAGGTCGAGCCGCCCCGTCTTGTCGAAGAAGGCGCCAAGCGCGGCATTCCATTCCTCCGCGCGGGTCGCGTCCAGCCTGAATCGCATGGCCGATGGACCCAATTCCTGTGCAAGCTGAGCCAGCGCGGGCGCGTCGATGTCCGCAATGCCGACAAACCAGCCGCGCTGGCTGAAAAGGCGGGCCGTCGCACGGCCGATGCCCGCTGCCGCGCCGGTGATGAATACGCACTGGCGATCCATGCTCATTGCTGCCCTCCGATTGCACGCATCCCGTCACGTTCGGGCACGCGCAGCACACAGTCGCGCGCGAAGTCGGCCATCCTGCCCAGCGCGGCGACTGCGGACTGGAGATAGAAGGCCGACAGATGGAACACGTGCCAGCGGCCGGCATGCACTTCGAGCCGGCACGGCACACCGCAAGCCGCCGCGTGTTCGGCCAGCCGGGTAGAGTCCGACAGCAGGATCTCCTGGTCGCCAACCTGCACCAGCATCGGCGGCAGCCCTCGCAAGTCGGTCTCGAGCGGATGGTGCGGCATGGCCGAACGCGGGCAGGCGTACCAGCCGAGCCCCTGTTCAAGCCAGCCCTGGCGCACCATCGGGTCCTCGGCACGCTTGAGGATCAGCGAACTGCCGCTCGCGGACGGGTCGGTGAGCGGCGAGACCAGCACCAGCGCGGCCGGCATCGGTTCGCCGCGCGCCTTGAGCGTAAGCGCCAGCGCCAGCGCCAGCGCGCCGCCCGCGGAGTCGCCGGCGATCACGATCCGGCTCGCAGCCAGTCCTTGCGCGATCATCGCGTCGTAGCAGGCCAGCGCATCGTCCAGCCCGGCGGGATACGGGTGCTCGGGCGCCAGCCGATAGTCCGGCACCCAGACGGGCATGTGCGCCTGGCGCGCCAGCCGCGTCGTCACGCTGCGGTGGGTGCCGGGCGTGCCGAGGCAAAAAGCGCCGCCGTGCAGGTACAGCATGGCGCCCTCGCCCGCCGCACCATTTGGCGTCACGACCTCGACGGGGACCGTGCCGACGGTGCGGCGCAGGCGCGCCACGCCCCGCACGCCGGGCATCAGCGGCGACAGCAGTGCAACGGCCAGGCGCTGCCAACGCGCGCTCCACGGCGGCCCCACCAGCGGCCGGAAGCAGGTACGCAGCAGCAGCCGCACCATGCCCGCGTTCAGCCGTTCGACCCGGCCCTGGGGCGGCATGATCACCGCCCTGTCGGCACTGCCCTCGAGCGGCCGGCTGAAACGGTAGGCCTGCAGTCCGGAGCGTTTTGCCAGCCAGCGATACGACAGCGTAAAGCCCGGCCAGTTGGTGCTGTTGTGCCCTGCCGCGTCCACATACCAGCTGCGGCAGCCGGCCCATACCGACTTCGCCAGGCGCCGCTGGATGCCGCTATTGAAATCGCTGTAGCGCGCGTGTTCAACCTCGACCGCCTGCCCGCCCGCGCGTTCGGCCGCATCGAGGCAGCGCATGACGTGCGCGATCTGGCTCTCGAGCATATACAGGATCGAGTTGTGCCCCAGGTTCGTGTTCGGACCATAGAGCATGAAGAAGTTCGGGAAGCCCGGCACGGTCATGCCGAGGTAAGCGGCAGCGCCTTCTTTCCACGCGTCGTGCAGGTCCAGCCCGCCGCGCCCCGTGACGCGCATCGGCGCCAGGAACTCGGTCGCGGCAAAGCCGGTGCCATAGACGATCGCGTCGGCCGCATGGTGGCGTCCGTCCGCGGTCTCGATCCCGCCTGGCGTAATGCGCCTGATCGACTCGGTGACCAGTTCCACGTTCGGTTTGGCCATCGCGGCCAGATAGTCGTTCGACAGCAGGATGCGCTTGCAGCCGATCGGATAATCCGGCACCAGCCTTGCGCGCAGCGCGGCATCGGGCACGTGGCGCGCCAGCAGCCGGCGAAACGGCAGGCCCACCGCCAGCGACAGCAAGGGCTTCATGCGCGTGAACGCGAGCGCCCTGGATTCGTACTTGAGATAGATGGCAGCGCGGTGCAGGCGCATGGTCCACGGCAGGCGCCGGAACATCGCTTGCTCCCAGCCACGATAGGCACGGTCGCCGCGCGGGATGATGTAGGCGGCGGAGCGCTGGAACACCGTGAGCTGGCCGACCTTGTCCGCAAGCGCCGGCACGAACTGGATGGCCGACGCGCCGGTGCCGATCACGGCAACCCGCTTGCCTTCCAGCGCAGCGTCATGATCCCAGCGCGCCGAATGGAAGGCGGGGCCCGCGAAACGCTCGATGCCCTCGATCCGCGGCACGACCGGCCGGCTTAGCTGGCCGGTGGCGGTGACGAGAATGCTGGCGCGCAGGCGCGTGCCGTCGGCCAGCGTGACGCGCCACAGCGCCTGCGCCTCGTCATAGTCGGCCTGCCGCACTTCCGCCCCAAGCCGCAGGTGCGAGCGCAAGCCATATTTATCGGTGCAGCGCTGCAGGTAGCGGTGGATTTCGGGCTGGGTCGCGAACACGCGCGACCAGTCGGGATTGGGCTCGAACGAGAACGAATACAGATGCGAGGGAACATCGCAGGCCGCGCCAGGATAGGCGTTGTCGCGCCAGACGCCGCCCACATCCTGCGACTTTTCCAGGATGACGAAGCTGTCCAGCCCCGCCTTTTTCAGCGCAATCGCCATGCCGATGCCGCCAAAGCCGGCGCCGACGATGATGGCCTTGAACGTGACCGGCAATGAACTGGTTGCTGACATCGGACCACCTTCCAATGAACTGAGCGGGGTGACAACAACCAATCATAACCGCAAAACTTACTTTTTTGTCTATGTTGCGCTTTGCTCGCCCTGGACGGCCGGCAGGTAGACCGACTTGAATTCTTCCGGCATGCGGCTAACCCGGCCGGTGCCCAGCTGGATGCAGACCAGGTCCCAGCAGCCGCGCAGCACGGTCGCGCCATCGGCCAGGCGCACCACCTGGAAGCGGCGCTGCATGCGCGTCTTGCCGTCGCTGGCGACAAGCCAGGTGCCGATCAGGAGGGTTTCGCCGGCGAACGTGGGCAGCAGGTAGTCGTACTCGCTGCGGCGGATCGCCATGGCGCGGTCGAGCCGGTGATAATCGGCCAGGCACAGGCCAAGCGCCTCGGAATGCGCCCACGCCGCCTGTTCGCACCACTTCACATAGACCGCGTTGTTGGTGTGGTTCAGGCCATCGATGTCGGCAGCCGTCGCGGCCACGGCATAGGTGTGGGGGTCGGGATAGTCCCAGTTCACATGCAGCTCCTTCGATACGCAAATGCGCGCCGCCCGGCGGCACCGCTCGCAGGATAAGCGCGAATGCCCCGCATCGCAAATGTGCCCGAGAATGTGGCATGCAGATGTCCCACTGGCTCACATTTTAATGTATGGTATTGACGCGCCGATAACCATTGATCGCACTTTCGCGTCCGAGAGAAGGAAAACAACGACATGCAAAAGCAGCACCGATCCGCCCGTGCCGTCGCCGGCATTGTCCTGGCCCTGGCAAGCGCCGCATGCGCGCAGGCCAACGCCGCCGCGCCGTCCGCCACGCACAAGAAGACGCACGCGCAGGAGCGCAAGAAGACCGCGCCGGCGACCGGCAACGTCATCTCGCTGGCGGCAATGGATAACGCGGTCGATGCATGCGATGACTTCTACCTGCGGGCCTGCGGCGGCTTCATTGCCACTGCAAAGACGGACGCGGCGCACCCGACGATCCATATGATCAGCCAGCAGTTCGAGGCAAATCTCGAGCACAGTTTCGAGACCCTGTTTGCCCAGGACGTGTCGGGCGACCCCGAGCTTGCACGGCTGAAGACCTTCTACTCCTCCTGCCTGTCCGGCAATGCGTCCGATGGCGCGATCGTCAAGCAGTGGCTGGCCCGGATCGATGCCGCGCAGTCGCCCGCCCAGATCCAGGCCCTGCTGCTGGAGTTGAACGCCATCG
Organism: Massilia agilis; assembly: GCF_024756255.1. Taxonomy (GTDB): domain Bacteria; phylum Pseudomonadota; class Gammaproteobacteria; order Burkholderiales; family Burkholderiaceae_D; genus Telluria; species Telluria agilis. The sequence continues at coordinate 404,708 of NZ_JANUHB010000002.1, forward strand.
GCGTGCAGCCATTCTTCGAGTACAGCGGACAGCCGGACCGCAAGCAGTGGGACCGCTACCGCGGCGAGATCAACAACCCTTACCTCTTCGGGAACCAGCAGGTCGTGGAGCGCACCTTCACCGCCGCCGGCATGGCACAAGAGGACGCCAAGCGCGACGCGGCAGTGGTGGCATCGATGGTGGCGGCCCTGCGCAAACACCTGGGCAACCGCTACGACGCGGACGCGGCCGAAAACCCGCGCACGCTTGCCCAGCTGGCGCAACTGGCGCCGTCGATCGACTGGGCCCACTTTTTCGAGCTGGCCGGTACCCCGCCAAACGGTGTCGTCAACCTGACGTCGCCCGCCTATGTGCAGGCGGTGGAAAAGGAGCTGTCTTCCCGCACGCCAGCCGAGCTGCGTGCCTTCATCCGCTGGTCGTTCCTGTTCTCGCTGCGCGGCGAACTGCCGTCGCCCTACAACGCGGCCTTCGGCGACCTCAGTCCGTCGCTGCGCGTCCAGCTGGGCAACCCTGTCGGCCAGTGCCGCGACGCCACCGTGCGCGCGATGGGGGTCGAGTTCTCGCGCCAATACGCCACCCGCGTGCTGGGCTGGAAGGCGCGCGACGCGGCGCAGAAGATCGCCTCCGACATCAAGGAACGCATCGTGGCAGCGGTGGCCGACGCGCAATGGCTCTCGCCCGAGGGAAGGAAAGCGACCGCGGACAAGCTGGCCAGGACCGACCTGAAAATCGGCTTCCCGGACCAATGGCCGGAAGTCGGCAGCTATCCGCTGGACGCGTCAGGCTTCCTGTCCAACGTGCTGGCGGCGCGCACCTACGAACAGCGTCGCACCTGGGCGCGGGTGGGCAAGGAACACTCCCTGACTGCCTGGGACATGATCGTGAGCCCGTGGGTGGGCGACGGCATGGCGGCGGCGCGCCTGGTCGTCCCCAACGGCTTTCCGGACGCGCTGTCGAACTCGATCATCATGACCGCGGCCTACCTCGGTTCGCCGCGCTTTGACGCCAACGCCGCGCCCGAACTGAACTACGCCATCTTCGGCTCGGTCTTTGCGCACGAGTTCGTTCACGTCGCCGACCTGCATATGTACGGCGCCGATGGGCGCGACCAGGAACTGTGGAGCGACGCCGACATCAAGGCCGAGGAAAAGCAGGGCCAATGCGTGATCGACCAGGCCAACGCGCACGAGCCGCTGCCCGGCGTGAAGATGAAGGGCGAGCGCCAGTACCACGAAAACGTGGCCGATTACGGCGGCGTGCGCCTGGCCTTCGAAGCGCTGCAGGCAAGGCTGGGCGAGGCCAAACTGTACCGCCGCGACGCCAGCGGCACCTCGCCGGCCCAGCGATTCTTCTATCGGTTCGCGCAGAACTGGTGCACCGCAAACACCACCGATTTCCTGCACAAGGTGGTCGAGTCCGATAGCCACGCACCGACCGCTTACCGGGTCAACGCCCCGCTGTCGAACCTGCCCGCGTTCAGCCGCGCCTTCAGCTGCAAGGCCAATGCGAAGATGGTGCGCCCGGCCGCGCAGCAGTGCCGGGTGTGGTAGTCCGGCGGCCCTGTGATACGCTTAGCGAATCACAGGGCCTCTTACGACATATTGGACAAATCACAGCGCCTGCGGCACCCTAGGGCAATTCATTCAGCAGTCCAGGAGACAAGCGCATGCCCACCTACCGTTCCCGCACCACCACCCAAGGCCGCAACATGGCGGGCGCCCGCGCCCTGTGGCGCGCCACCGGCATGAAGGACGGCGACTTCGACAAGCCGATCATCGCCGTGGTGAACTCGTTCACCCAATTCGTGCCGGGCCACGTGCACCTGAAGGACCTGGGCCAGCTGGTCGCGCGCGAGATCGAGGCAGCCGGCGGCGTGGCCAAGGAATTCAACACCATCGCCGTGGACGACGGCATCGCCATGGGTCACGGCGGCATGCTGTATTCGCTGCCCTCGCGCGACCTGATCGCCGACTCGGTCGAATACATGGTCAACGCCCACTGCGCCGACGCAATGGTGTGCATCTCCAACTGCGACAAGATCACGCCGGGCATGCTGATGGCTGCCATGCGCCTGAACATCCCGGTGGTGTTCGTCTCGGGCGGGCCGATGGAAGCGGGCAAAGTGGTCAAGGTCGTCAACAACGACGAGAAGATCATCAAGCTGGACCTGATCGACGCCATGATCAAGGCCGGCGACTCGGCCGTGTCGGACGCCGATGTGCTCGAAGCCGAGCGTTCGGCCTGCCCCACCTGCGGCTCGTGCTCCGGCATGTTCACCGCCAACTCGATGAACTGCCTGACCGAGGCGCTGGGCCTGTCCTTGCCGGGCAACGGCACCATCGTCGCCACCCACGCCGATCGCCGCGACCTGTTCCTGCGCGCCGGCCGCCTGATCGTGGAACTGGCTAAACGGTATTACGAACAGGACGACGCGTCGGTCCTCCCGCGCAGCATCGCCACCAAGGCCGCGTTCGAGAACGCGATGGCGCTGGACGTGTCGATGGGCGGCTCCACCAACACCGTGCTGCACCTGCTGGCCGCCGCGCACGAGGCGCAGGTCGAGTTCACGATGGCCGACATCGACCGCATCTCGCGCAAGGTACCATGCCTGTGCAAGGTCGCGCCGATGACCGACAAGTTCCACATCGAGGACGTGCACCGCGCCGGCGGCATCATCTCCATCCTGGGCGAGCTGGCACGCGCCGGCCTGCTCGACACGACGGTGCCGTCGGTGCACAGCAAGTCGTTGGCCGAGGCAATCGAGAAGTACGACATCCGCAGGAGCGCTGACCCGGCCGTGCACGAGCTGTTCCGCGCCGCGCCGGGCGGCGTGCCGACCCAGGTGGCGTTCTCGCAGTCCGAGCGCTACGCGCAGAACGACCTCGATCGCGCCACCGGCTGCATCCGCGACCGCGAGCACGCCTATTCGCGGGACGGCGGCCTGGCTGTCCTGTACGGGAACATCGCCGAAAAAGGCTGCATCGTGAAGACTGCCGGCGTGGACGAGAGCATCCTCAAGTTCTCCGGCAAGGCGCGCGTGTTCGAGAGCCAGGACGCGGCAGTGGAAGCCATCCTCGGCGACCAGGTGCAGGCCGGCGACGTCGTCATCATCCGCTACGAAGGCCCCAAGGGCGGCCCCGGCATGCAGGAGATGCTGTACCCGACCTCGTACATCAAGTCCAAGGGCCTGGGCAAGGCATGCGCGCTGTTCACCGACGGACGCTTCTCGGGCGGCTCGTCGGGCCTGGTGATCGGCCACGCTTCGCCCGAAGCGGCGGAAGGCGGCGCGATCGGCCTGATCGAGGACGGCGATGCAGTCGATATCGACATCCCCAACCGCAAGATCGACCTGCGCGTGCCGGCCGACGAACTGGCGCGGCGCCGCGCGGCGATGGAGGCACGCGGCCAGGACGCCTGGAAGCCGGTCAACCGCGACCGCGTGGTGTCGCAGGCGCTGCAAGCCTACGCCGCGCTGACCACGTCCGCCGACCGCGGCGCGGTGCGCGACCTGTCGCAACTGAAGCGCTGATCGCGCGCGGCGGGAGTCGCTTCAGCCACGCAGCAGCAATCCCGCCAGCACCAGCATGGTGGCGCCGGTGAGCGCCTCCACCGCGCGCCACACGCCTGGCCGGCCGAGCACGAACGCGCAGCGCCGCGCCAGCAGCCCCAACGCCGAGAACCACAGCAGCGAAGCGGCCATCGCACCTGCCGCGAACGAGGTGCGGTGACCGGCCGCCAGGCTGCTGCCCACCGCACCCAGCAGCACCACGGTATCGAGATAGACGTGCGGATTGAGCAGCGACATGGCCAGCACTGCGGCCACCGCCGCCGTTGCCGTACCGGACTGCGCCCCGGCGACCAGCGACGGTCCATCTGCACCCTTCCAGGAACTGCCAAGGCACCGCAATCCGTACCACAGCAGGAAGGCCGCGCCCCCGTAACGACAGGCGGCCAGCACCAGCGGCGACGACTCGACCACCGCGCCCAGGCCGGCCATCCCCAGGGCGATCAGGAGCACGTCCACCAGCACGCAAATGGCCACCGTCAGCCCCACATGCCGGCCGCGGATGGCGGTGCGGATCACATGGGCGTTCTGGGCGCCGATCGGCATGATCAGGCTGGCGCCCATGCCCAGCCCCTGCACGAAAACCTGTTGGGAAAACACTGCTTGCTCCTTCTGCTCGTCGAAAACCCGAGCATGCCTTCCGCTGCCCTCCTGCATCAACTATATTAACGAAATCTACTGAACCATAAGCCGCACTAATTATATGAACATCGATCCGCGCCGCAGCGAAGCGTTTGTCGCCGCCATCGACCACGGCAGCTTCGAGCAGGCGGCAGTCCAGCTGCACATCACGCCGTCGGCGGTCTCGCAGCGTGTTGCCGCGCTCGAGCAGGACATGGGCGCCCCCTTGCTCGTGCGTACCCGTCCGTGCCGGCCGACCGCTGCCGGCATCCGGCTGCTGCAGTTCCTGCGGCGGCGCGCGCTGCTGGAGGCGGAGTTCCTTGCCGAACTGGGCAACGATGCCGGTCCGGCGCGCGTGGCGCTCGCGGTGAACAACGACACGCTCTCCACCTGGCTGTTGCCGGCGCTCGCGCCCGTCCTGCTCAAGGAACAGTTGCTGGTCGAGTTCGTGCTGGACAACCAAGGCCACACCGCGGCCCTGCTCGAACAAGGCCAGGCAGTTGCCTGCATTTCGTCGGTCGCCGCGCCGGTGCGCGGCTGCAGTGTCACGCCGATGGGCCTGATGCGCTACCGCATGGTCGCTGCGCCGGCATTTGCCAGTCGCTGGTTCCCGGCCGGGATGAACCGCGAGGCCGCGCGGCGCGCCCCGGTGATGGTCTTTGACCGCAAGGACCTGTTGCAGACCAACTTCCTGCTGCAGCATTTTGGCCTGCCGGAAGGCGCCTATCCGTTCCACTACGTGCCGGCCAGCGAACCCTATGCCGAGGCGATCCGCCTGGGCCTTGGCTACGGCATGCTGCCGCTGGAACAATGCGCGGCGATGCTGCAATCGGGAGCGCTGGTGGACCTGACGCCGGACTTGCACGTGGACGTTCCGCTGTACTGGCACGCGTGGCGGATCCAGCCGGCGCGGCTGGAGCGAATGGGCGCGGCGCTGCTGCAGGCCGCACGTTCGATCCTGTTGCCGCTGCCGGCCTGATGCACGGGCCAGTTGTTGAGTTAGGATACAGCCTTCGACGGCTGCCCGCGGCAGCTCCTCTCACCGGCACCGCTGCGCGCGGCGCCCGACAGAAAAGGCCGCATTGATGTTTCATGCCCTCAAAAACCTCTTCGACCTCCGGCAAGACCAGCACGACCACGACGTCATCGACCACAGCATCCGCGCCGGCGTGCGCATCGGCGGGACCAACCTCTGGGTGCTGTTCTTCGCCATCCTCATCGCCTCGGTTGGCCTGAACGTCAACTCGGCCGCCGTGATCGTCGGCGCAATGCTCATTTCACCGCTGATGCGGCCAATCCTTGGCATCGGCTATGGCGCGGCCATCAGCGACTTTGCCCTGATTCGCAGCGCCGCGCGCAGCCTGCTGATCTTTGCCGTGCTGAGCGTGCTGACCTCGAGCCTGTATTTCCTCGCCAGCCCGCTGACCCAGGCGCAGTCCGAACTGGTGGCCCGCACCACGCCCAACCTGTGGGACGTGCTGATCGCATTCTTCGGCGGCTGCGCCGGCATCATTGCCCAGACCCGTCGCGAAGAATCGACCGTGATCCCGGGCGCCGCCATCGCCACCGCGCTGATGCCGCCGCTGTGCACCGTCGGCTACGGCCTGGCCACGCACAACTGGGACTTCCTGCTGGGTGCGGCCTATCTGTTCGCCATCAACGCATTTTTCATCGCACTGTCCACCTTCCTGTTCGTCAAGCTGATGGGCTTTCCGGAACACGAACAAGCAACCCCCACGCTGCAGCGGCGCGCCCATGCCGTCATCGCGATCGGGGTGCTGGCGCTGGCCCTGCCCAGCGGCTACCTTGCCTATGGCATGGTGCGCGACCAGATGTTCCTCGCTACCAGCAAGGAAGTGCTGCGCGAGCTCGAGACCGAGCCGGGCTCCTTCGTCCTCTCGCGCGAGGTGTCGGTGCGCGCGCGCCGCGTGGCCGTCACGCTGGGCGGCACGCCCCTGCCAGCGGCCGCACAGGCACGGCTTTCCGGCCAGCTGCGCTCAGGTGGTTTTTCAAAGGCGACGCTGGTGGTGCGCCACGTGGGGCAGGAGAAGATCGACCTGGTGGCCCTGCGTGAAGAGCTCAAGCGCGACGTGTACAACAGCACCATCGACGAGCTGCGCGACCGCGCATCCAAGGCCGATGAGCTGAACCTGCAGCTGTCGAAGATGCAGGAAGCGAAGGCGCTGCAAGGCGAGATCATTCGGGAGGTGCTGGCGCAGTACCCGTCCATCCAGAGGATTTCGATCGCCGACGGCACTGCGGCAACCCGCCCGGACACTGCGTCCCAGGCAAATGAGTCCACGCCCGCCACGGCGCCGGCTGCCGGCAACCAGGCGCCGACGGCGGTCACGATCGTCCTGATCCAGGCCCAGCCGGCCTTGGACAATGGCGATCTGGACCGGATCAAGGCCGGCCTCGGGGTGCGGCTGCAGGGAGCCCGGCTGGAGCTCGTCCAGCTTCCTGCTCCGCCACAACCAGCGGCAGTCGCACAGAACAATCGGCGCAAATCCGGTCCGGACAAGCGCACCTGAATACCTCCCTCATCAGCAATGCACCAAGGGATCACTGGATGAATTACGTTTTCCTCGATCGTCGCGGCATCGAATTTCCGTTCCCGACGCAGACGCTGCACCTGGTCGATGCGGCCGCCGTCGGGGTGGCTTCGGTCGCCAGCACAGGCAGTGGCAAGGGGGTTCCCGCCACCACCCCGGCATGAGCCGCAGGCTCGGCCAGGCTGCAGCAATCGTACGTCCTCAAACGACCTGTTCGGCTAGCATGTGGCCTGGAGGGCATGCATGTTCGGCCAGGTCGAGGAACAAGTACAGTACTACGTGGAGTGGCTGCGGCTGCTGGTCGAGACGCTGGGCGCCCTGATCATCGCGGCCGGCGTGGCCGTGGTCGTCGTTGGCCTGGTCCGGCACGCGACCGTCAAGCAGCAAGCCAGCTTCACCCCGATCCGGCTGTCGTTCGCGCGCTTCCTTACGCTCGCGCTGGAACTGCAGCTGGCAGCCGACATCCTGTCGACATCGGTCGCGCCGAGCTGGGACCGGATCGGCAAGCTGGCCGCCATTGCGATCATCCGGACGGCGCTGAACTTCTTCCTGAGCCGCGAAATGAAGGACGAGCGGGCCAGCGAGGAACCGGCCCTGAAACCGCACCAGTCGATTGCGGACCGGTCACACTGACGTCAACGGCTGCCGGCGGCGGGCGGCCCGGCCAGGTACTCCTCGTCGGTGACCTTTTCCAGCCACTCGACGTTCTTGCCATCGAGCGCTTCCTGGATGGCGATGTGCGTCATCGACGTGGTCGGGGTCGCGCCATGCCAGTGCTTGTGGCCGGGCGGGCACCAGATCACATCGCCGGCGCGGATTTCCACGATCGGCTCACCCTCGCACTGGGTCCAGCCGCAGCCCGCGGTAACCACGAGCGTCTGTCCGAGCGGATGGGTGTGCCAGGCGCTGCGCGCGCCCGGCTCGAACGTGACGCTGGCCACCGAAACACGCGCCGGTGCGGGTGGAAAATTGAGCGGGTCGATCCGCACGCTGCCAGTAAAAAATTCGTCGGGGCCCTTCATCGAGGGCTGCGACCCCACACGTTTCAGTTCCATGTTTTTTCCTTTTCAAATGCTGGTCCCGGCGATGCTCGGGACTGCTCAGTCCTTCAAACGAATCGCGTCGATGACCAGTGCCAGCGCCCGCGATGAATGGCGCCGGCTCGGGTAGTAGGCGTGCAGGCCGGGGAAAGACGGGCACCAGTCTTCCATCACGCTCACCAGGCGCCCGGCCCGCACATGGGGTCCGGCCAGGTCTTCCGTCACGAACGCCAGGCCGCAACCGCTCAGCGCGGCGCCAAGCATCTGGTAAGCGCTATTGAAGATGAGCTGGCCGCGCGGGCGCATTTCCAGGTCGCGCCCTTCGTGCCGCAGCTCCCACGCGTAGACGCCACCGGCGCTCGCCAGGCGCAGGCCGACGCAGTTGTGTTTCGACAGGTCCTGGGGCGAGGCGGGCAGCGGCCGGTGCGCAAAGTAAGCGGGCGAGCCGACGATCATGGTGCGCATGTCCGGCGTCAGGCGCACCGCGATCATGTCCTTTTCCACCTGGTCGCCCCAGCGCACGCCGATGTCGTAGCGCTCGGCCGCGATATCGACCATGCGGTAATCGGCGCTGATCTCCACATGGATGTCCGGGTACTCCGGCAGCACCGCCGCCAGCCGCGGCCACAGCACGTTATCGATGACGTGGTCGGTAGCAGTGATGCGGATGGTGCCGGCCGGCTTGTCGCCCAGGTCGCTGACCGCGGCAATCTCCGCTTCGATCTCTTCCAGCCGCGGCGCCACGTTCTGCAGCAGCCGCTCGCCGGCTTCAGTGGGCGAGACACTGCGTGTGGTGCGCGTCAGCAGCCGCACGCCCAGGCGCGCCTCGAGTGCGCGGATGATGTGGCTGAGCGCGGACTGCGTCATGCCCAGCTTGGCCGCGGCGCGGGTAAAGCTGCGCTCGCGCGCCACGGCCAGGAACACGAGGATGTCGTTGATGTTTTCGCGTGCCATCTGGCGCATGAATGGTGTAGGTGAACGTTCGATTCTACTGCTTCGAGTCGCGGACCGACGACGCGGCGCGCGCGGCCAGGAATGCGAGAACAGCCGCGAACACCAGCAGCGCTGCGCTGGCGCTGAACGTGGCCACATAACCCTGTCCATCGAACAGGATGCCGCCGGCCGCCGCGCCCGATGCGATCGCGAGCTGGACCACTGCGACCATCAGTCCACCGCCAGCCTCGGCATCGTCGGGCAGCGTGCGCGCCAGCCAGGTCCACCAGCCCACCGGCGCCGAGGTGCCAACCAGACCCCATGCGGCGAGCAGCAGCGCGGTCACGGAGGGCGAGCCGCCGAATGCCATGAGCCCGGTGGCGACCGCCGCCATGACCAAAGGGATGGCAACCAGGGTCCGGTACAGGCCATCCCGCAACAAGGTGCCGATCAGCGTGGTCCCGATGAAGCCCGCAATGCCGATCACCAGCAGCATCAGCGACGTCATCGTGGCGCCAGCATGCGTCACGGTTTCCAGGAACGGCCGCAGATAGGTAAACAGCGCGAACTGCCCCATGAAGAACACGCTGACCGCCGCCATGCCGAGCGCCACCGCCCGCCGCTTGAGCAGCGTGACGGCATTGCGCCCGTGTTGCCTTCGCGGGGCGGGCATTGGCGGTAATCCGAACAGCTTCCACCCAAGGGCGACCGCGGCCACCGGCACCAGGCAAAAAAAGGCGCCACGCCAGCCGACGACCGCGCCGAGAAAGCTGCCGAGCGGCGCCGCCACCACGGTCGCCAGCGCATTGCCGCCGTTGACGACCGCCAGCGCCTTGGGAACCTGATGGTCGGGCACCAGCCGCATCGCTGTCGCCGCCGACATCGACCAGAAGCCGCCGATGGCAATGCCGATGAATGCCCGGCCGGCCATGAACACCGGATAGTTCGGTGCGAAGGCGGCGATCGTGCCGGAGGCGATCATCAGCATCGTCAGCGCCAGCAACAGCAGTTTGCGGTCGAGTTTTCCCGCCAGCGAAGACAGCGACAGGCTGGTGATGAGCGCGAACGCCCCGGAGACCGAAATGGCTTGCCCGGCCTGCCCTTCGGTCACGAGAAGATCGGCCGCAACGGGCGTGAGCAGGCTGACCGGCATGAACTCGGCGGCAACTAGCGCGAACGCGCCCAGCGACAGCGCAAAGACGCCGCCCCAGGCTGCCGGCGCCGGGATCTCACGCGTACACACTTGTGGCTGCATCGATCAAGCGGCCAGCGTGGCGTTGTCGATCACGAACCTGTACTTGACGTCGCCCTTGAGCATGCGCTCGTAGGCTTCGTTGATCTCGTCGGCGCGGATCATCTCGATGTCCGCCACGATGCCGTGCTCGGCGCAAAAGTCGAGCATCTCCTGCGTTTCAGGTATGCCGCCGATCATCGAGCCGGCGATCGCCCGGCGCTTGGTGATCAGGTTGAACACCTGCGGCGACGGATGCGGCGAAGCCGGCGCACCGACCAGCACCATGGTCCCGTCGCGCTTGAGCAGCGCAAGGTAGGCGTCCAGGTCATGCGGCGCGGCGACCGTGTTGACGATCAGGTCCAGGCTCTTGCCGCGTGCTGCCATGGCGGAGGCATCGCGCGACACGACCACCTCATGCGCGCCCAACGCCTCCGCGTCCTGGCGCTTCGATTCCGAGGTCGTGAACGCGACCACGTGCGCGCCCATCGCACGCGCGAGCTTGATGGCCATGTGGCCAAGGCCACCGATACCGACGATGCCGACCTTCTTGCCGGGGCCGGCGTTCCAATGGCGCAGCGGCGAATACGTGGTGATGCCGGCGCACAGCAGCGGCGCCACCGCGGCCAGTTGCGCTTCCGGGTGGCGCACCTTCAGCACGAACCGCTCGTGGACTACCACCTGCTGGGAATAGCCGCCCAGCGTGTGGCCCGGCGCATCCGGCGTGGATCCGTTGTAGGTGCCGACCATGCCGTCGCAGTAGTTTTCCAGGCCCGCTTCGCAGTCCTCGCAATGCTGGCAGCTGTCCACCATGCAGCCGACGCCGACGAGATCGCCGACTTTGACGCCGGACACGTGGTCGCCCACCGCCGACACGCGGCCGACGATTTCATGGCCGGGCACGCATGGGTACAGTGTGCCGGCCCACTCCGCGCGCACGGTGTGCAGGTCGGAATGGCAGACGCCGCAAAACGCGATGTCGATCCGGACGTCGTGGTGTCCGGGCGCGCGGCGGGTAATATCGAGCGATTCGAGCGGCTTGTCGGCCGCGAGGGCGCCGTAAGCTTTTACAGTCATGGGGATTCCTTTCAGGTGTTGCGAAGACCTGGCCGGCACTGGTTCATGCCGCCGGGCCATGCTGGCAAAACAGCATGGTAGCGGCAAACCAGACTGGAAAACGCGGCTGATTTTGCTTGGCCTTATGAATCCCGCTCATGAATCGGCGACCGGTTTGGCCGCACGGGCATCATGAAACGATCGACAGCCGGATGCTACAGAAGCCCGATCGCCTGCTTCAACTGCGCCAGCCGCTCCTTGTTGACGCAATAGCACACACGCTTGTCGTCGGACGCGCCTTCGATCAGGCCGGCCTCTTTCAGGATCGTGACGTGCTGCGAGATCGTGGAGGCGGCCAGCGGCAGCACGTCGGTCAGCTTCCCGAAATAGCAATCGCCATAGTCCGCCAGATGCCTGAGCAGGCGCACGCGGGCAGGATGGCCGAGCGCCTTGCACATGCGCGCAAGGTCATCGGCGTCAATGTCGGGGGCATCGTTTGCGCCCGGGCGGGGGCCGCAGCAGGAACTGGTCATCGGGTCATTGATGGTTGGGCGGATCAGCATATCATCAGTCCGCGGGCACGGCGAGCAGCGTGCGCGACCGGCCGCTCGCCACGCGTACTGCCGCCAGATAGAACGCGAACGAGATGACCGAGACCGCGAGCATCACCAGCACCAGCGCCGACGGTGTGCCGGAGGCGTGCAGGAACATGGCCGCCAGCAAAGGGCCCGCGGCCTTTGACAGCAGCGATGGTGCTGCCATTGCCCCGGCGATCGCACCATAGTGCTCGCTGCCGAACAGCGCTTGCGGCAAAGTGCCGCGCACAATGGTCAGGATGCCGTTACTGAGCCCGTACAGGATGCAGAATGCGGCCGCGGCCGACGCCTGCGCGCCGCCAAGGTAAAGGATCAGCAATGCGGCGGGCAGCGTGGCAAACGTGAGCTTGCCAACGCCCTGTGGCGTCACCCTGCGTGCGAACGCCATCTCACACAGCCGGCCTGCAACCTGCATGGGGCCGATCATGGCGGCCAGCAGCACCGCGGTTCCCGCTGCCACCCCAAGCTGGCGCAGCAACGGAATCAGGTGCGCCGCCATCGCGGAAAAGACAAAGGTGTTGGCCGAAAAAGCGAGCGCCAGCATCCAGAACACCGGCTGCCGCACGGCTTGGGCCAAGGTATGGCCTTTCGCGCTGCCGGTTCTTGCCGCCCTGCCGGCAGCGCCGCCGCGGCCGAGCAGCAAATGCAGGGGAAAGCACACCAGCGCCTGCGCGCCGGCGTACCACAGGAAAGTGGCGCGCCATCCCAGCTTGGCGTCGAGCCAGCTCGTCAGCGGCCAGAACAAGGTGCTCGCAAGGCCGCCGAACAAGGTCAGCGTGGAGATGGCGCGGCGCGCGCCGGAAGCGAGTTCGCGATTGATGGTCGCAAACGCCGCCTCGTACAGCGTGAGCGCCATCGCAAGGCCGATCAGGCTCCAGGCGCCGTAGTAAGAGACCACCCCGCTCACGCTGCCGAGCCAGGCCAGGCCAAGTGCGCTGAGCAAGGAACCGGCCGCCATGACGTAGCGCCCGCCAAAGCGGTCGAGCAGCACGCCGACCGGGGTGGCGGCCAACCCGGAGACCAGCAAACTCCAGGAGAAGGCGCCGAACAGGAGTTCCGGCCCCATCCCAAGCTCGGCCTGGATCCGGGGCGCCACCACCGCAAACGCGTAGTAGAGCGCCCCCCACGAGGTAATCTGCGTTACGGCGAGTATGCCAACGGTTGCGCGGGCGTGTGCAGTGGACGTTCCCGGCATCTTCATGCGCAGCAGTGGGCGCCGGAGAGCGCCAGGGTGCGGAACCAGCGCGCAGGCAGCTCGCTGAGCCGAAGCGTGCCGGTGCCCGCTGCGGGTTTGGCGCCACCGCAGCAGCCGGAGGACTGGTCTTGCGCGTCGCCGCGCGGCCCGGGGCCACCGCAGCAGCCCGAGGACTGGTCTTGCGCCTCGCCGCGCGGCCCGGGGCCACCGCAGCAGCCGGAAGACTTGTCTGTCTCCGCGTCGTCGTAGGCCAGGCGGGTATTGCACACACCCGTCTCGGGCAGCTCGAGCTGCACATCGTCGGCGGCGCCCATGTCCCCGGCGAGCGCGGCGACCACCGAGCGCACCTGTTCGTACCCGGTCGCCATCAGGAAGTTGGGCGCGCGGCCGTAGCTCTTTGCGCCAACTGCGTAGTAGCCCGATTCGGGATGCGCCAGCTCGCGGTGCCCGTGCGGACGCACGGAGCCGCAGCTGTGTTCATTCGGGTCGATCAGCGGCGCGAGCAGGTCCGTGCTCTCGAGCCAGGGGTCATGCCGCACGCGCAGCTCGCGGGTGATGGAAAGGTCCGGCCGCGCGCCCGTGGCGCACACAATGCGGTCGATGCCGTCGATCGCCGACGCGGAACCGTCTTTCAGCTCGCCGATCACGTGCAGCTTACCGCCGGATTCGACGATCTCGCGGATGCGGAAGTCCTCGTGCATCTCCAGCGCGCCCGAATCGCGCAACGCCTTCAAACGCTGGCCAAGCTGGCCGCGCGCGCGCAAGCCATCGGCGTCGCCCCCACCGAAGACACGCGCCAGCTGGCTGCTCCGGGTCGCCCAGACGATGCTGGTGCGCGGATCCTGTTCCGCCAGCTGGGCCAGGGCCAGCAGGCTGCCGGCTGCCGAGTGTCCCGCGCCGACGACCAGCACCCGCTGGCCCGCGTAGCGCGAGCGTTCCAGGCCCGCTACGTCCGGCATGCCGTAGGCGATGCGTTCGCCCAGCGCGCTTTCACCAATCGCCGCGATGCCGTTCGCGCCCAGCGGATTCGGATGGGACCAGGTGCCGGTGGCGTCGATCACCGCCCGCGCCAGGAATTCCTGCGGGCCCTCGGCAGTCTGCGTGCGCACAATGAAAGGCGCCGCTTCCCTGCCCTTGGTCTTCACTTTGTCGAAACCGGCGCGGGTGATCGCGATAACGCGCTGGCCGAACTTGAGATGCGGTGCCAGCGCAGGAAGGCTGGCCAACGGTGCAAGGTACTGGTCCACCAGCTCGCCGGCGGTCGGCAAGCCATCGTCGGCGGGCGCATTCCAGCCGTGTTGCAGCAACAGGCGGCGCGCGGCCTTGTCCACATTGAACTGCCACGGGGAGAACAGCCGCACCTGGCGGTAGGTGGCGAGGTTGGCCGCTACGGCAGAGCCAGCCTCAAGGACCAGCGGGGTCAGCCCGCGCTCGAGCAGATGGGCGGCGGCAGCCAGTCCCACCGGGCCAGCGCCCAGCACTGCAACAGGAAGATTGTTCAGGGTCGTAGCGGTACTCATCGTTCTTCTCCTTGTATTGTCCTACGGTGCATTCAAGAATGGGCGAATAAATCATTCGTGATTCGACGAACGAAGAATACCAACGGCAATTCGCGGTTGTCAACACATTTCTAGAAATGTCGAAATGATGCTGTTGTCAGCCAAAAAATTCGACTATACTCGAACAATCAAATTGAAAGGTTTGGCATGAACACCACAGACGCCATCACTGCCCTTGCCGCACTAGCGCAGGAATCTCGCCTTTCCACGTTCCGGCTGCTCGTTCAGGCCGGGCCGGAGGGACTCGCGGCAAGCAAGATCTCCGAGGCGCTCGGCGCGCCCGCATCCTCCATGTCGTTTCACCTGAAAGAGTTGACACACGCCGGCCTGATCGTGCCCCGGCAGGAGGGGCGCTTCGTCATCTATTCCGCCAACTTCGACAAGATGAACGGCTTGCTCGCCTTCCTGACCGAGAACTGCTGCAGCGGCGCTGCCTGCACCCCGGCACCTGCCAACGGCTGCGCCGCAACTGACTGAGCTGATCCTGATGACCACCAAGACCTACAACATCCTCTTCCTCTGCACCGGCAATTCCGCCCGCAGCGTCATGTCCGAAGCCCTGGCCACCATCCTCGGCCAGGGCCGCTTCACGGGCTACTCTGCCGGCAGCAAGCCCACCGGCGCCATCAACCCCTTCGCCATCGAGCAGATCAAGGGGCTGGCCCCCGCCTACCCTACCGATGGGCTGCGCAGCAAGAGCTGGGACGAATTCGCTTTGCCATCCGCGCCGCACATGGACTTCATCATCACCGTCTGCGACAACGCCGCCGGCGAAGCCTGTCCCTTCTGGCCGGGCCGGCCCGCAACCGCGCACTGGGGCTATGAAGACCCGGCCGCGGTCACCGGCTCGGATGAAGAAAAGCGCGCGGCATTCGCCACGGTGTTCGCCCAGATCCAGCGCCGCATCGAGGCCTTCGTGGCCCTGCCCATCGAAACGATGGATGCGGATGCCCGGCGCCGCGCGATCAAGGAAATCGGCAATCTGCCGCTGTGAAACGAACCAGGAAGAGAGCAAAGCATGTCCGTGCAATGTGAGGTGAGCAGCAACCGGGGCGCCCCTGCCCCGCTGGGTTTTTTTGAACGTTACCTGACCGCCTGGGTCGGCCTGTGCATCGTCGTCGGCATCCTGCTCGGCCAGGCCTTCCCTGCCCTGTTCAAGGCCGTCGGCGCCATGGAGATCGCGAAGGTGAACCTGCCCGTCGGCGTGCTCATCTGGGTGATGATCATCCCGATGCTGGTCAAGATCGACTTCGGCGCGCTGGACCAGGTCCGCGCGCACGTCAAGGGCATCGGCGTGACGCTGTTCGTCAACTGGCTCGTCAAGCCGTTTTCGATGGCCTTGCTGGGCTGGGTCTTCATCCGCCACCTGTTCGCACCGATGCTGCCCGCAGGCCAGCTTGACAGCTACATCGCCGGCCTGATCCTGCTGGCCGCTGCCCCGTGCACCGCGATGGTGTTCGTCTGGAGCCGGCTCACCAACGGCGACCCGTACTTTACGCTGTCGCAGGTAGCCCTGAACGACCTGATCATGGTGTTTGCCTTCGCGCCGATCGTCGCGCTGCTGCTCGGAGTATCCAGCATCACCGTGCCGTGGGAGACCCTGATCGTCTCGGTGATCCTGTATATCGTGATCCCGGTGCTCATCGCCCAGTTGCTGCGCCGTGCGCTGATGGCCAAGGGGCAGGCGGCGTTCGATGTGGCGGTCGGCCGCATTGCGCCGTGGTCGATCTCTGCCCTGCTGCTCACGCTGGTACTGTTGTTTGCCTTCCAGGGCGACGCGATCCTGAAACAGCCAACGGTGATCGCACTGCTGGCGGTGCCGATCCTGATCCAGGTCTTCTTCAACTCGGCGCTGGCCTACTGGCTCAACCGCAAGGCGGGTGAGAAGCATTCCGTCGCCTGCCCTTCGGCCCTGATCGGCGCATCGAACTTCTTCGAGCTGGCCGTGGCCGCCGCGATCAGCCTGTTCGGGTTTGAATCCGGCGCGGCGCTCGCGACCGTGGTCGGCGTGCTGATCGAAGTGCCGGTGATGCTGCTGGTGGTACGCGTCGTCAATGCAAGCCGGGGCTGGTACGACGCCGGCCGCGCTGCATAACCTGGAACCACTATGACCTCTCCAACCATCCGCCCCGCTACGCGCGCCGACGCCGCAGCCCTGGCCGCAATCTACAACCCCTACATCGAACAGACCACGATCTCGTTCGAGGAAACACCCGTGACACCGGACGACATGGCCCGGCGCATCGACGATGTCAACGACGCCGCTCTGCCGTGGCTCGTGCTCGAAACCGATGGACGAGTGCGCGGATACGCCTACGCGACCAAATGGCGCGTGCGCCCGGCCTACCGGCACTCGGTCGAAACGTCGGTCTACCTGGAGGGCGGCGCGCACGGCCAGGGCTGGGGCGGCGCGCTGTACCGTGCACTGATCGACCTGCTGCGCGCAAAGGGCATCCATCTGGTCATCGGCGGGATCGCCCTGCCGAACGAACGCAGTGTCGCCCTGCACGAAGCGATGGGATTCGCCAAGGCGGCCCACTTTTGCGAAGTGGGCTTCAAATGCGATCGCTGGATCGACGTCGGATATTGGCAGCTCAGGCTTTGAGCTGCCATCGGCAATGACCGAATGTCCTTCGCTTCAGGCGCGATCCCTGCGACGGCGCGCCAGCGCGGCCAGCGCAGCCAGCCCGCCGAACATCATGGCGTAGGTGTCTGGCTCCGGGACCGGCGCCGCCGGGATGTTTTGCGACAGGAGGCTGCCAACCTTGTCGCCGCCGGCGCCATTGAACATTTCGACCTTCAGGTGGGGCGAGGTGAAGTCGGTGTTGGTGCCGCTGAAGGTGAACTGGAACACCATGTTGTCGGTCAGGGACACGTGGGTGCCGGAGTAGCACAGGCTCGATCCCACATGCGCGCCGCCGTCGCAGCCGGTGGCCGTCAGCTCGTTCGACGACATGGCCCAGTTGATTGCATCGCCCGGGGCCGAGGTCAGGCTGACGCTGTCGAAGCTACCGATATCCTTGATTTGCAGCGCCCCCAGCGTGGTCGCGGTAAGCCAGTCCCCGGTCGGGTGCGCGGCGTCGATTTCCAGGCTCAGGACGTTCCCACTCCAACTCGATGTGAACGTGACGCCCTGGTAGGTCAGCGTGCCTGCGCTGGCCGAGGCTGCGGTAAAGCCTGCGGCAAGCAGGCCTGCGATGACGACGTTTCGTACATTTTTCACGGTTCGCTCCTTGAGGTTGAGCGCCAGGTCACCGAGGGTTCGGGACCGGGTGGCGGGCTGATGCGTGTCCGCAGTAACAGCCTAAGCGCGTTCCAACCGCTTTTGTTCAAAGCGCGAATCGAGCGCATAAAAAAACCGAAAAGCGATGCTGTTATGCGACTCAGCCATTGAGAATCGGGAAATCTGTAGCGCCAATCGGGCGCATAAATTAGCCTGCCCTAATCATATTTCTCACGCAGCCAGAGTTTGGATATTGTTCGATCCCTCACAAACTCAAGGAGCTGCCATATGAAAAAGCTAGTAGTGCTGTTGTTGATCGCGTCGTCCATCGCTCCCGCCGTGGCGGGCGAAGCGTACGCCGGCGCCAGCGTCGGCCGGACCCAACAAAAAATGAACTCGGAATCGATCGACCTTTCGATGAGCTCGACAAGCGCGAAGCTCTTCGGGGGCTACGAATTCGATAACGGTTTTGGCGTGGAAGCCGGTTATATCAACTTCGGGAAAACCTCGATTTCCGCTGGCGACACCACCGTCTCGGTGGAACCAAAAACGTTCTACGCTGCGGTGACCGGGCGCATGGCCGTTTCGAAGGATTTTTCAACTTATGCGAAGCTGGGTATCGCCCGCCCCGGCACCACCGGCAAGGCCACGCAAGGCACCAAGGTCGAGGTATTCGACACGCGCCGCGTGACCCCGATGGTGGGATTTGGTGTGAGCTATTCGCTGGACGAGAAAATCGCCGTGTTTGCCGAGTACGAATACTACGGCAAAGCCATCAACGCCGATGAAGGCTCGCTGAAGCTCGACAATCTCTCCGTCGGCCTGCGCTACAAGTTCTGAGGGATAGCCAGTGCTCATGCACGAGTATCTTGTCCAGGTTCGGCTCAAGCGCGGGATGATCTTGTCGGATGTCCTGCGTGTGCACACCGAGCAATTTGGGCACGGCGCGGCCTGGCTGAACCTGCCGGTGCTTTCCCGCCTGGAGTCTGGAAAAGTGGAAAACCCGCAGTTCAGGACCGTCGTTGGCGTGGCGCATGCGTACGGGGTCTCGCTGGATGACCTCGCACGCTTTTACTTGCCGGTCAATTGAAGCTGGCTACTCTGGAATAGCCACGGCCGTTGCGAATCCAGTCCATTTTCCGTGGCTTCCAGTGACGACCAACAACTGATTGCCGGCGCCTGCGGTGCTCGCGACCAGCTCCCCGTTTTGATCCCAAAAGGCGCTGCGCCCGGCCGAAGTCCAACCGCCGGTCGGTCCGCCGTGGTTTGCCATCAACACGGCCATTTCGTGCGATTGACTGTACCCCTGCAGGATGGCGCTGTCGGCAGGATAGCCCCGCTCGCTGATCAAGACGCTGGACACGTACACGTCCGCCCCCGCACGAGCTGCCGCGGCAGCATGCGAGGGCTGGCTGAAGTCGGCACAGACCGACAACGCCAGGCGCGTGTCGCACAGGTTGAGCAGGTCACCGCCATTTCCTGGGGCGAAATGCGGCTCTTCGCCGGCATGGAGATGAACTTTTGTGTACACGGACAACGCTCCCTCTGGATGCAGCACAAAAGCCGCGATCAGCGGCTTGTCATGGGCGGCGGATCGCAGGGGCAAGCCGATCACTGTCGTCATCCTTGCCTCGCGCGCATAGCTGCGCAGCGGCGCAATCAAGGGCGTATCAAGATCCTGCGCAAATGCGCCGGACTGCGATGGCAGATAGCCGGTCAGGGACAGCTCGGGAAAGACAAGGAACTGCACATCATGGCGATGTGCGGCCTGCATGAAGCACAGGTGACGCTCGACGTTCCGCGCAAGGTCGCCATCATGGACGGCGCACTGGGCGGCGGCAAGCACAGGCAATTTCATTGAATTTTCAAGATTCACGCTAACGCTTTCACTGCGAGAAGTTCCTTTCGCAACAACAAAACCGAAAGATAGGCCGCGGCGACCAGGTCAAATCCAAGACAAAACGTCGGCCAGAAATCCGGGACGCCCGGATTGACGATCAGTTCCCCATGAACGACATCGAAAATCGCGTGCGCGGCCAGGCCCAGGGGCACGAGCCACAAGCTGCGCTTGTACGCCACCATTGCAATACCGGCGAACACGGCTGCCGCCATGGTCTCTTTTTCAAGCGCCCCTGGCTGCTTGCCCATTACTGCAAACAGCAGGTAATAGGTTGCAATCACAATCAGCAGGACCGGGAAAAAGCTGCGTTCCCGGTCAAAGCCAACCAGCCTGGAACTCCCGACCGCCATCAAGCCCAGGATAACACCTACCAGTATGTCCATGACCCTTCCTCATGTATTTGCTCGTGCGGGCCATTCTATGGCGATCGTCACGGCGAGAAATCCATGTTTAGCGGCCACTAATGTTCATCGGCGAACAGTCAATACCGAACTATGATGCCGGCCGTTATCTCTAGCAGATAACTCTCCCGCAATGCTTTGGCCCCACGACTGCCGTGGGGCTTCTTTTCAGGCGAGCGATCCATTTTGCTTGTTTGCTCCCACAATGCCGCCAATACAGTGGAAAGACACGAGATCTTCGATGTAATCGTCCGTCACCCCATCGTGGGTGACGCTCACCCGCCATGTCACCGCGCCCAACAGCGAATCGAGCCGCATGCGGAACGACACCTGCGGATTCCATTCCCCCCGGGCGATGGCGCGCACAAACACGGCTTCGAGCGCCGGAATGCGGCGCTGCCAGAATTCCTTCATGACCGGATAAAACGCGCCCTCGGGCTGGACCGATGCGGCCAGCTGCAACAGGCTGCGGCCGATCGGGGAATTCATCAAGTCGCGGGAATTGGTCATCAGCTTGCAAAGATCTGCATGCAGGCTTCCCAGATCCGGGATCGGGGCCATGTGCGCGGCGTCCAGCACATCGATAATGAGCGCGTCGCGCGTTCCCCAGCGCCGGTAAATCGACGTTTCGTGCACCGCTGCCGCCTTCGCCACGTTGGCGATGCTGAAGCCGTCGTACCCTTTGTTCGCAAGCTCTTCCAGTGCCGCCGCGATCACCGTTTCGCGCACGCGCGCACTCCGGCCGCCGGTCCGCTTTTGTTTTGTGCTCGGTTCCATTCGTTCATCCGTCGATTCCACGCGTCAGCCGGGCATCTTAACGCAATTCGGGCTGCGCTTGCGGATGCCTGCAAGCGTTACCCGGCATTTTTTAGTCTGTCTTCATTTTGAGAGGAACCATGATCGAAATCCGCGCCGCGACCGAACAGGACGTTGAGGTCTTCTACAAGCTGATGCTGGAGGAAGCCGAGCACCACAACGCTTTGCAGCACATTCATACCAGCCCTTCCGAGATCAGGCGGGCGGGCTTCGGCAAGGACCCGCGATTTGGCGTCCTCCTCGCCCAATTCGATGGCGAGCCTGCAGGCTACATCTCCTACACGGTGAATTACTCCATTTGGCTGGGCGCCGAATTCATGATGATCGACGACGTCTTTGTCACCGCCAAATATCGTGGCAGGAAGATCGGGGAAGCCTTGATGGCGCGTGCGAGACAGGTCGCGCAAGCTGCGGGCCATACGCGCATACGCTGGGGCGTCGAGAGCAACAATGAGGGCGCGATCCGTTTCTACCAACGCCTGGGCGCAAGCCTGCACACCAAGGGACTTTGTACCTGGGAGGTCGGGGACGATCCAGGTCGACATTAACGCAAGCGTGGTTGCATTAATGTTTTTCCATGCTATACTGCCGCTAACGCAACCATCCCTGCCTTAACTCATCGCGATGAATCTCGCCATTAACATCATCGGTAGTCATTCGACCTTCGCGAAGGTGAAGGCAGCATTTGGCGACGGGCCGCGGCGCGTGCATCGTGGAACAGAGCTGCTGGGGCGCGCTGGAATTGTGCCTTTCGTGACATACACGGCAGCAGTGGCCAGCGAAAAGGATCTCGCAATTGCACCGGAAGGGCTGACAATCGTGGTGGTCGATGGCGGCGACACTGCCTTGCTCGCCCGTCTTTCCCACATGCGCAAGCAAGGTGGCCTCAACGTGCCGGTCATTGGCATCGCGTCGAGCGAAGCAAACCTGCAATCGATGGCACAGTACAGCCGCGCCGTGGCGGACTGGCTGTTCCCCGATTTCGGCCCGGCGGAACTCGCGTTCCGGCTATTGGCGCTGGCAACCGGCTCCCAACGCAGCGTGCACCGGCTTGCCTGCGGCGAGATTACGTTGGAGCGCGAGCGCCGCGCGATTTCCCTGAACGGGCGTTCCGTGCGGTTAAGTCCAACCGAAGTGGCGCTCGCGGAATTTTTCCTGACCAGGTCCAGCAGGGTGATCTCGTTACCGGAGCTGGTGGCGTTCTTTAACGAGTCCGGCAAATCGAGCGCGATGAACAATATCCGCGTTGCGATCTACCAGCTCAGGCTCAAGCTGGAAGAGCTGAGCAATTTCCGGCTTACGCTGGTCACGCTGTACCGACAAGGGTACTCGCTGCGACCAGCGCGTCCGGCTTCCCTCCCCGCCTGACCGGGCGGCTATCCGGTTAATCGGCCTTGATGCCCTCGACCTGGATCTGCAACTGGGTCAAGGTCTTGAAGCCGTAGCTGGCGCCGTAGCTGACGCCGTAATCGGCACGGTCGAACTGCGCGCTGGCCTCGGCGCCGCACACCTCGCGCTTGATCATCGGGTTGACGAAGCACTTGAACGATTCGAGTTTGAGGGTCAGCGGCTTGGTGACGCCGTGGAAGGTGAATTGACCGCTGACGGCAACGGGAGTGTCGCCTTCGAATCGGATATCGCTGCCCTTGAAATGCGCAGTCGGGAATTTGGCGACATCGAAAAATTCCGCGGTTTTCAGGTGCTTGTCCAGCGCTACGTTACCCGTATCAACCGAGCCAGCGTCGATCGTCACATCGACGGTGCCGGTTTTGGCCGCACGGTCCAGCGTGACGGTGCCGCTGCTCTTGGTGAACTTGCCGCGCCAGGTCGAGATGCCGCCAAAGTGATCGGCCGCAAAGCTTGGGTAGGTATGGGTCGGGTCCAGGTTGTAGGTGGTCGGTGCCGCCATGGCCGAACCAAGGGCGGTGACGGAAAGTGCGGCGAACAGAGCTACGACGAGCGAATGCTTCTTCAAAATATACTCCTGAGGTGAGATCAGCCTTATTGGCCGGTATAAACGATGTGGAATTTCAGTTGGACGTCGTTGGCGACGATGGCGGTATCGCCCCAGTCGCCCTGGCCGACGCCGTAGTCCAGGCGCCTGATCGGCAGCACGCCGTCGAACACCTGGGCGGCGCCCTCCTTGCGGTATTGCATGGGAACGATCACGCTTTTTGCCTTGCCGCGGATCGTCAGCGTTCCCGTGACGTCGTAGCGGCCGTTGGCGCCGGGCTTGATGGAGCTCGACACAAAGGTCGCGCGCGGGAAGCTCTTCGCGTCGAACCAGTCCTTGCCGGTGACTTCGTGGTTGTACTCCGCATTGCCAAGATCGAAGCTGTTCACATCGACGTCGATCTGCGCCTTCGACTTGGGCAGGTTCGAGGGATCGAACTGAAGTTTGGCGTTGACGGTCTTGAACTTGCCGTCGACCGGGACGTTCATCTGCTTGAAAGTCGCGGTCAAGCTGCTCTTCGAAAGATCGACTGCTGCATGGGCTACAAGCGCTCCTCCCGACAGCGATACGCCGGCAAGCAGCGCGAGCATGCGGACTTTGGATTGGTGGAACATGTTGGGCCTCCTGAAAATTTGAATCGTTACCGGCCGAACGGCAGCATCCGCTGCAGCAGGCGCTGGCGATCGAAAAGTTGGTGTTTGACGACGGCCAGCAGGTGCCCTGCCACCGCGGCCAGCAAGCCATAGTTCAGCCAGATGTGAACCGCCTTGAGCACCTTTGCCAACGCGGGATCGGCGTCGATAAAGGTGGGCAGCGGGAGCACCCCGAGATACACCACCGGCACCCCGGCCGCGGACGTGTAGAAATAGCCGCTAACCGGTATCGACAGCATCAGCACGTAGAGCAGCGCGTGGCCGGCATGGGCTGCCAGCTTTTCCCAACCGTGCATCCCGTCTGGCAGTTCAGGCGGTTGATGCGTTGCCCGCCACAGCAGGCGCGACAGCGCCAATGCCAGCACGGTCACGCCGATCCACTTATGCCAGGAGAAGTAGCGCAGCTTGGTCGGTGTGATGCCGTGGATCTCGGTCATGATCCAGCCAAGCGCAAAGCCCCACACCATCAGGGCGGCAACGGCCCAGTGGAGGGCGATTGCGGTGTTCGTATATTTGGCGGTGGTACGGGTCGGGATAGAACTCTTCATTGCTTGCAATGAGTTGGGGTAATGGGTTCAATGATATGGCCCAGCTCCCATGCAAACAATCGCTTACAATGGATCGTTAATATCTAAATTTTCGATACCATGGCCGAGCGAACGCCCACTCTTGACCAGTTGCGGGTCTTTCTTGCTGTCGTCGAACGTGGCAGTTTTTCTGGCGCTGCGGACGCGCTTGACCGGGCCCAGTCAGTAATCAGCTACACCATCGGCAACCTTGAAGCCCAGTTCGGCTTCGCGCTGTTCGAGCGCGGGCGCAGGCGCCCTGTGCTCACGGAAGCCGGGCGCGCCGTGCTGGCAGATGCGCGCCGCGTGGACCTGCTGGTGAGCGAACTGGCAGCGCGCGCGGAAGGCCTGGCCAAGGGGCTGGAAGGCGAGGTCTCGTTGGCGGTCGATGTCATGTATCCGTCGGCCGCGCTGGTCCCGGTGTTGCAGGCGTTTGCCGTGCAGTTTCCGACGACGGCGCTCAAGCTCAAGATGGAAGCGCTGGGAGGCGTGCTGAAGCTCGTGCTCGACGGCGAATCGGGATTCGGCATCGCCGGTCCGCAAGGAAGCTGGCCAGACCAGATCGATGCCGTCCCGGCCGGTGCAATCGTTCTGGAAGTGGTTGCGGCGCCTTCCCATCCCCTCGCCCAGTTCGAGGAACAGATTCCAATCACCGCGCTGCGCGAACACACCCAACTGGTTCTGTCGGATCGCAGCAGGATGACCGAGGGACGCGACTTCAACGTGTATTCAACGCGGACCTGGCGCCTGGGGGACCTGGATGCCAAGCACCGCCTGCTGGTGGCGGGGCTCGGCTGGGGCTCCATGCCAAGCCACATCATCGAACAAGACCTTGCGAACGGGACGCTGGTGCGACTGGCGCTGGCGGACAGGGGGCGGTTGATTTATCCGTTCTCGCTGATCCGGCGCCTGGACTTCGCGACCGGTCCAGCGACCGAGTGGCTGATGGAACGATTCCGTGACGCGTCGCGCCAAATGGTGCAGCAGCCGGCGCAAGCGCCCGGCATTTGAGTGCGTCAAAGCGCGCAGGCGCTTCAGAAATGAAAAAAGCCGCTTTGCAGCGGCTTTTTTGCTCAACTTGGCGGAGGCGGTGGGATTCGAACCCACGATACAGGTTTAAGCCCGTATGCTTCCTTAGCAGGGAAGTGCCTTCGGCCACTCGGCCACGCCTCCAGTCTCAGCTCCGGTGCTCCAGAACCGAGAGCACGCATATTAATGGGGACGATTCATTTGGTCAAGGAACACGCCCCATTTTTTTTCAACTTTTTTAAGCCTTGTCCAGTTCGAAGGCACGGTGCAGCGCGCGCACTGCCAGCTCCATGTATTTCTCGTCGATCAGCACGGAAATCTTGATCTCGGAGGTCGAGATCATCATGATGTTGATGCCTTCCGCCGCCAGCGTCTGGAACATGTGCGTTGCGACGCCTACGTGGCTGCGCATGCCCACGCCCACGGCCGACACCTTGGACACCTTGGCGTCGCCCAGGATCCGGGTCGCGCCCAGCTGCTCCTTCACGCTCTCCAGCACGCCCATCGCCTTGGCGTAGTCGCCGCGCGAGACGGTGAACGTGAAATCGGTCTTGCCTTCCACCGACTGGTTCTGGATGATCATGTCCACTTCGATGTTGGCGTCCGAGATCGGGCCCAGGATGCCGAAGGCGACTCCCGGACGGTCCGGCACGCCCAGGACGGTGATTTTGGCTTCATCGCGGTGGAAAGCGATACCGGAGATGACGGCTTGTTCCATGTTGGTTTCTTCCTCAAACGAAATCAGGGTGCCGGAATTCGCTTCTTCTTCCAGCGGCATCAGGGGATCGGTCAGCGACGAGAGCACGCGCGTGGGCACGTGGTAGTTGCCGGCAAATTCGACCGAGCGGGTCTGGAGAACTTTCGAGCCCAGCGAGGCCAGCTCGAGCATTTCCTCGAAGGTGATCTTGTTCAAGCGACGCGCCTCTTCCACCACGCGCGGGTCGGTCGTGTACACGCCGTCCACGTCGGTGTAGATCAGGCATTCGTCAGCCTTGAGGGCAGCGGCGATCGCCACGGCCGAGGTATCCGAGCCACCACGGCCCAGCGTCGAGATGTTGCCCTCTTCGTCCACACCCTGGAAGCCGGTGATGATGACGATCTTGCCAGCGTCGAGGTCGGCCCTGACGCGGCTGTCGTCGATCGACTGGATGCGCGCCTTGGTGAAGGCCGAGTCGGTCTTGATGCCAACCTGCCAGCCGGTGTAGGAGACTGCGTCCTTGCCGCGCGCCAGCAGGGCCATCGCCAGCAGGCCGACCGAGACTTGCTCGCCGGTCGAGGCGATCATGTCCAGTTCACGCGGGTCCGGCTGAGGCATGATTTCCTTGGCCAGTCCGATGAGGCGATTGGTTTCGCCCGCCATTGCGGACGGCACCACCACAATCTTGTGCCCTGCGTCATGCCATTTGGCGACACGGGCTGCGACGTTCTTGATCCGTTCCGTCGAGCCCATCGACGTCCCGCCGTACTTGTGAACAATTAAAGCCATAGCGATTCGGTTATTCCGCTTGAGTAAAATCAAAGGTAACGACTACTCTAGCATGCTGCAACGCAAAATCACAAGTCGGGAAAACCGAAATTTCTCAGAACCTTTGAGAATATGTTAATTCCTTAAAGGAATGGCTTCATTTCCCACCGTAAAGCTATCGGCTGCGTTGCTTCGCTGACAAGATGGCGGCAATCCATGCCGATACCGGCGGCGAACAGGAGGTCATACCCTGCGAATACCAAGGGCAAGCGTTCACGCTCCCAGGCCGGCACGCCGAGCGCCTGGTAGTGCGCCTTCAGGCTGCGCGTGGGACGGTTGGTGGCCGGCTTGAGGCGTTCGCCACCTTTGCGAAAATCGATTTGCAGCGTCCGGGCGCGCAGCCAGTCCGGATCAAAGCCTTGGGGCGCGGGGTCGAAGTGGAGCACGCCGCCGTAGTCCGGGAAGGCAAGCGAGGCCTCGCCGTTCCAGCGGAACGCCTGCCCTTCTCTTTGGATGACGCCGACGTCATCGGGGTCGCGCATGCCGGCCAGGGTCGCCAGCCGCGGCGTGATGTAAAGGCGATCGCGGTGGCGCCGGATTTCGCACTCGGGATGCGTGACGCGCAGTTGCGCATCCTCGCGCGCGTCCAGTGCCTGGGCCGCCATCTGCTCCAGCCAGGAGGTGGACGGCATCCTGATGCCGCGCTGGGCCAGCCAATAGCGCAGCAGGTTGTGGATGCGGTCTTCGTTCAGCTTGCGCAGGCACGGCAGCGACAGCGCGTCGCCCGCCAGGCAGGCGGCGAGATCCTGGGCGGCCAGTTCGTTCAGCAGCCGCTGGGCGGACTGGGCGTGCGCGGCGCTCCTTGCCACCCGCTCCTGAAAGCCGGGGAACGCCTGCGCCAGCGCCGGCATGACCTGGTGGCGCAGCGCGTTGCGGGCGTAGCGCGGATCGATGTTCGACTCGTCCTCGACCCAGCCAAGGGCCTCTTCGCGCGCCCAGCTTTCCAGTTCAGCGCGTGTCAGGCCGAGCAGCGGGCGCGCCATCACCACGTCGGCAGTGCCGAGCAAGGTCGGCGCCCGGTTGGCCGTGTCCATGCCGGACAACCCGGCCGGCCCGGAGCCGCGCAGCAGTTGCAGGAGCACGGTCTCGGCCTGGTCGTCCAGATGGTGGGCGGTCAGCAGCAGGCCCACGCCGTGCTGCACGCACATCTGGCCAAGCGCCGCATAGCGCTCCTTGCGCGCGGCTTGCTCGACGCCGGAACGGCCCTTGTCCACCGCGACGCGGCGATGGTCGAAGCGCACGCCGAGCTGCGCGCAAGCGCGCTCGCAATGGGCCAGCCACTGGTCCGCGTTCGGGCTCAGGCCATGGTGGACGTGGAAGGCGAACAGGGAAATGCCGTGCTCGCGCGCCCATGCGTGGGCCAGGTGCAGCAGCACCATGGAATCGAGCCCGCCGCTGAAGGCGACGGCGATGGCGGGAGAAGGAAATTCGGCCCGCAGCGCGTCGAGCACGCGTGCGAGCCTGGCGGGAATCGACCGGGCCTGGTCCGGCCCGGCGTGTGGACGACTCACTCTTCGGCCGGCAGCGTCTCTTTGAATTTACCGTAGCTCATCAGCTTCTGGTGACGTGCTTCGAGCAGGTCCTTGGTCTTCATGCCCTGGAACTGGCGCAGCGTGTCGGCCAGCGCGCGCTTCAGGAGCTGCGCCATCTGCTTCGGATCGCGGTGCGCGCCGCCCAGCGGCTCGCTGACAATCTTGTCGATCAGGCCCATTGCCTTGAGGCGGTGCGCGGTCAGGCCCAGCGCGTCGGCCGCGTCGGACGCACGCTCCGAGGTCTTCCACAGGATCGAGGCGCAGCCTTCCGGCGAGATCACCGAGTAGGTCGCGTATTGCAGCATCAGCACCGCGTCGCCCACGGCGATCGCCAGTGCGCCGCCCGAGCCGCCTTCGCCGATGATGGTGGCGATTAGCGGCACCTTCAGTTCGGCCATCACGTACAGGTTGTGGCCGATCGCTTCGGACTGGCCGCGCTCTTCGGCGTCGATGCCGGGGAATGCGCCCGGGGTGTCCACGAAGGTGAAGATCGGCAGGTTGAACTTCTCGGCCACCTTCATCAGGCGCATGGCCTTGCGGTAGCCTTCAGGCTTGGGCATGCCGAAGTTGCGCATGGCGCGCTCCTTCGTGTCGCGGCCCTTCTGATGGCCAATGACCATGCAGGCCTGGCCGTTAAAGCGCGCCAGGCCGCCGATGATCGACTGGTCGTCGGCAAAGGTGCGGTCGCCGTGCAGCTCATGGAAATCGGTGAAGATCGCGTTCACATAGTCCATGGTGTACGGACGCTGCGGGTGGCGCGCGATCTGCGACACTTGCCACGGGGTGAGCTTGGCGTAGATGTCCTTGGTCAGCTGCTGGCTTTTCTTGGCCAGGCGGTCGATCTCTTCGGAGATGTCGACGGCGGAATCGTCCTGCACGAAACGCAGCTCTTCAATTTTCGAGTCGAGTTCTGCGATCGGTTGCTCGAAACTGAGGAAAGTTGTTTTAGTCATTGTACCTCCGGGTGTTCTTCAGCCCGCTCCTTCTGCCCGTCGTTCCCGCGCAGGCGGGAACCCATAGGCCGCGTGAATACACGCTCAGCATGGATTCCCGCCTGCGCGGGAATGACGGCTCATAGGCAACAGGCCATCATTCTTAGCCGCGGAGCAATAAACATTTCCCCTCGCGGCGGTGTCAGGCGCTATTCTACCGGAACCGGGTCCAGGCTACGCCACAAATACCATGTGGCAACTGTACGCCACGGCTCCCAGTTGGCCGACACTTCGCGCGCGTCGCTGCGCGAGACCGGCTCGCCCGAGAAGTAGTTCTGGCTGATGCCCTGGATCAGGCCGGGGTCATCAAGCGGCAACACATTCGGCCGGAGCAGATTAAATATCAAAAACATCTCGGCTGTCCAGCGGGTAATGCCGCGGATCTGCACGAGTTCGGCGATCACGGCCTCGTCGTCCATCTCGGACCACAGGTCGCTGTGCACGCGTTTGGCCTTGAAACTGTCGGCCAGGTCGAGGATGTATTCGGTCTTGCGCTTGGACAGGCCACAGCCGGCGATCTGCACCGCGCCCAGCTTGATCACCTGGGCCGGCGTGAACTTGGGACAGGTGGCCTGCAGCTTGGCCCATGCGGCGTCCGCCGCCTTGGTCGTCACCTGCTGGCCGACCACCGAGCGCGCCAGCGTGGTGAACGGGTCGGGTTGGCCGCGCAGGTACATGTCGCCAAACTGCGGGATCAGCTTGTTCATGATGCGGTCGCGCTTCATGAGCTCGGCCTTGGCCTGGACCCAGTAGGCGGGAACGTCCAGCTGCGGGGCGGCGCCCGCATTGTCCTTGTTCAGTGCCATTATGCGCGACGCCAGTTCGTCGTGCCGTCGGGTTTGTCTTCGAGCACGATACCGGCAGCCGTCAGCTCGGCGCGGATGCGGTCGGCCTCGGCAAAGTTGCGCGCCTTCTTGGCTGCCTTGCGGGCCTCGATGGCTTCGGCGATCTTGGCCTCGTCCAACCCGCCGGCGTCGCCGACCGGCGCGCGCAGGAATTGCTGCGGTTCGCGCCCGAGCAGGCCGAGCACATTGCCCAGTGCCTTGAGCTGGCGCGCGTCAACCAGCGACTTGGTCTTGTTGACCTTGGTGGCCAGCTCGAACAGCTCGGCAATCGCCAGCGGCGTGTTGAAGTCGTCGTCCATCGCCTCGCGGAAGCGCACGGCGTGTTCTTCGCTCCAGTCCACTTGCGGCGCATCGGCTCCCAGGTCGATATCGGCCAGCGCCGTGTACAGGCGGGTCAGCGCGTTCTTCGCGTCTTCCAGGTTGCTGTCGGCGTAGTTGATCGGGCTGCGGTAGTGCGCACGCACGACGAAGAAGCGGATCACCTCGCCGTCATACTCCTTGAGCACGTCGCGGATCGTGAAGAAGTTGTTCAGCGACTTGGACATCTTCTCGTTGTCCACGCGCACGAACCCGTTGTGGATCCAGTAGTTCACCATCTGGTGCCCGAACGCGCCTTCGGACTGCGCGATCTCGTTCTCGTGGTGCGGGAACTGCAGGTCCATGCCGCCGCCGTGGATGTCGAACTGCTCGCCGAGCAGCGCGCAGGACATCGCCGAGCACTCAATGTGCCAGCCCGGACGGCCCATGCCCCATTTCGAGTCCCACTTTGCCTCGGCCGGCTCGGATTCCTTGGCCGACTTCCACAACACGAAGTCGAGCGGGTCGCGCTTGCCGGTGTTCACGTCCACGCGCTCGCCGGCGCGCAGGTCGTCCAGCGACTTGCCGGACAGCTTGCCGTAGCCCGGGAAGCCGCGCACCGCGTAGTTGACGTCGCCGTCCTCACCCTTGTAGGCCAGGCCGTTTTCTTCCAGCTTGCCGATAATCGAGAGCATCTGCGGCACGTATTCGGTCGCGCGCGGCGCCACCGTGGGCGGCAGCACGCCCAGTGCGCCCAGGTCCTCGTCCATCTGCTTGATCATGCGGGTGGTCAGCGACGACAGCGTTTCGCCATTCTCGACGGCGCGCTTGATGATCTTGTCGTCGATGTCGGTGATGTTGCGCACGAACTTGACGTCGTAGCCCGAGGCCCGGAGCCACCGGTAGATGTAATCGAACACCACCATCATGCGCGCGTGACCGATGTGGCACAGATCGTACACGGTGATGCCGCATACATACATCCCGACCTTGCCGGAAACCATCGGGACAAAGACCTGCTTGTCACGCGCGAGCGTGTTGTAGATTTTTAGTTGGCTCATGAAGTCTTGAGGTTGTTAACGAACGCGACGCAATGGACGGAACGGCACCCGGGCACGTCCGCCGCGAAGGCGCGCACCGGCTACGATTGAGCTTGCGTCGAGATCGTCAGGTCCCTCTGCCTTGTTCTTGTTTTGATAGAATGGGACGTTGTTCGCAGAGTATAGCATTCTTAAAAACCTGACTGGCCGCAGTTGGCTCAGGTTTATTTTTCGGGAAAAGACTTGACAGCACTTTGCGCCACATCCACGACACGAGAGCCAAGATGCCAAACCTGAACCGCCCTGCCCCTTCCCTGTTCGCGCGCGCCGCCCTCACGCTGGCTGCCATGGCCGTTGCCGGCGCCGCGCTGGCCGAGCCCGAAGTTTCCCTCAAGACCACGATGGGCGAAATCGTGATCGACCTGAATCACGAAGCGGCGCCCAAGACGGTGGACAACTTCCTCCGCTACGTCAAATCGGGATTCTACAAGGGCACCGTGTTCCACCGGGTGATCGACGGCTTCATGATCCAGGGCGGCGGGCTCACCGACAAGCTGGTGCAAAAGCCGACCAACAAGCCGATTCCCAACGAATCGAAGAACGGGCTGTCCAACCAGCCGTACACGATCTCGATGGCGCGCGAGGATCATCCGGATTCGGCCACCTCGCAGTTCTTCATCAACGTGGGCGACAACAGCGGGCTCGACTATCCGGGACCGAAGGGCAACGGCGGCTACACGGTGTTCGGCAAGGTGGTCAAAGGCCAGGACGTCGTGGACAAGATTGCTAAGGTCGTGGTGGACGACATCCACGGGCTGCAGAACGTGCCGGTGACGCCGGTGGTCATCAAGTCCGCGAGCGTCATCAAGTCGTCCGAGGCGGTAAAATAACGGATTCGCAATTGCCAATCAACTAAAAAGGACGATCCATGGCCACCGTACGCATGACCACCAACAAGGGCAACATCACCGTCGAACTGGACGAAGCCAAGGCGCCGAAAACGGTCGCCAACTTCCTCCATTACGTGAACGCCGGCCACTACACCAACACCATCTTCCACCGCGTGATCAAGGACTTCATGATCCAGGGTGGCGGCTTCGAGCCGACCATGCGCCAGAAGCCGGCCGACCAGACCGTCGAGAACGAAGCCAAGAACGGCCTGAAGAACGACAAGTACACCATCGCCATGGCCCGCACCTCGGCCCCGCACTCGGCGTCGGCCCAGTTCTTCATCAATACCAAGAACAACAGCTTCCTCGACTACCCGGGCCAGGACGGCTGGGGCTACGCGGTGTTCGGCAAAGTGACCGAGGGCCAGGACGTGGTGGACCAGATCAACACCGTCAAGACCGGCCGCAGCGGCATGCACTCGGACGTGCCGGTGGACGCCGTGGTCATCGAGAAGGTCGAAGTCCTCTGATGATGGAGCGCGCGCCGTTGCGAGCACTGGC
Source organism: Massilia agilis (assembly GCF_024756255.1). Taxonomy (GTDB): domain Bacteria; phylum Pseudomonadota; class Gammaproteobacteria; order Burkholderiales; family Burkholderiaceae_D; genus Telluria; species Telluria agilis. The sequence continues at coordinate 437,280 of NZ_JANUHB010000002.1, forward strand.
TGTATGAGCGCAAACCAGGCGCTCGCGCTTTTCATCTCCGACCTGCACCTGCAGGAATCGCACCCGCGCACGGCCGAAGCGTTCTTCCGCTTCCTGGCCGAGCGCGCCGTGCACGCCCGGCAGCTTTACCTGCTGGGCGACATCTTCGAATACTGGGCGGGCGATGACGACCTCGACACGCCCTTTCACCAGCGCGTGGTCCATGCCCTGCGTGCGCTTGCCGACCGCGGCGTCGCGCTCTTCTGGATTGCGGGCAACCGCGATTTCCTCGTCGGCGCGCAGTTTGCGCAAGCGGCGGGCTTGACCATCCTGGCCGAGCCGCACGTCATCACCGTGGGCGGCAAGCGGATCGCGCTCGTGCACGGCGACGCCCAGTGCACCGCCGACACCAAGTACATGGCGTTTCGCGCGCAGGTGCGCGAGCGCGCATGGCAGCAGCAGTTCCTAGCCCTGCCGCTGGCGCAGCGCAAGCAGATCATCGCCGGCCTGCGTGAAGGCAGCCGCGAGGCGCACGCGACCAAGTCGTACGAGATCATGGACGTGACGCCGGAAGCGGTCGATGCGCTGTTCGAGCAGGCCGGCGCCGACGTGATCATCCACGGCCACACCCACCGGCCTGCGCTGCATCTGCTGGGCGAGAAGCGCCGCTACGTGCTGCCCGACTGGGAGCTCGATACGGAGTCTCCACGCGGCGGCTGGATCGAGCTTGCCACTACCGGCCAGTTGAGTCGCCACGCGATAGACGGCGCAGCGATCTAGCTTTCCGCAAGAGGTTCATCCAGCGGATTTTGCTCGCGTTGCCTGTTCGCCTTCCTGGATCGTAGCAGGCTCCAGCTTGTTTTCATGCAGTTCGGTGGCCGAACCGTCCTCGAATTCGACCGTGTAGACCACTCCAGGGGCAAACTTGTCAAAATAGGTGCCTGCCCGTTCCTCAAACACCCCCACTATCCAGCCCAATTGCCCGCCGGGCGCCTGCGCTGCCCCTTTGACCCGGACAATATCGTTGTATGTGAATTTCGGCACCATCATTCCCCTCCCGTCCAAATCGGCAAATGCGGATTGCCCTCTGGCGTGGTGACTCCCGGCCGGTGAGCATGGGGCCGCCGCGCAAGTAAATCGCGTTGACCAGGGTGCCCCCTACGATCCATCCGGTCGCCCGTTGGTCTTCCGTCAGCGGCAATCAACTGCTGAAAATCGCCGTCCGGAGATGCGCCGACTCGTTGCCCCAACTCGACCGGCATCGCATTCCCATTTCTGTCAACAACAACGACCGACACCTGCACTGGCCCTTTGTACGGATTATTGTCCAAGTCCTTCAACGCCCGCAATATCGTCAGTTTGGCCGCTCTGGAATCCTTGTAACAACGAAGCAGCCAATGCTAGCTGAACAACGCAAGGTCGCCTTGCGCCAAGTCGTTCAATATTTTTGTTGACACATCCAGCGTCACTGTTATACTTCACTACAACACCACTTCAATACTTCACCAGAAGTGGTCCATTGCGAAGTTTCACCAACCAAGGAGGCCGCCCATGACAGTCGGCTGGAACGACAACACACCCATTTACCGCCAGCTCAAGGATCGCGTGGTCGGCATGATGCTCGACGGCGTGCTCAAGGCAGGCGATGCCCTGCCCTCGGTGCGCCAGGTCGCGGCGGAGTACCAGCTCAACCCGATCACCGTATCCAAGGCTTACCAGGAACTCGTCGACGAACAACTCGTGGAAAAAAGAAGGGGAATCGGCATGTACGTTACCGAAGGTGCAAGCGAAAAACTGCTGGCCAGCGAGCGCGAGCGCTTCATGCGCGAGGAATGGCCCGCCATGCTCGAACGCATCCGCCGGCTGGGCATCGACCCGGCCGCGCTGCTCGCGCAAACGCAGCCCGGAGGTGCGGCATGAGCGCCCTCTCCGCCAAAGGCCTGACCAAGCGCTACGGCAAGCGCACCGCGGTTGACGGCATCAGCTTCGACATTCCGGCCGGCCGCATCGTTGGCCTGATCGGCCCGAACGGCTCGGGCAAGACCACCACCCTCAAGGCTGCACTGGGCCTGATCCCGTTCGAGGGCGAGCTGTCGGTGCTCGGCCTGGACCCGCGCACCCAGCGCGACCAGCTGATGCAGGACGTGTGCTTCATCGCCGACGTGGCGATCCTGCCGCGCTGGCTGCGCGTGAGCGAAGCGATCGATTTCGTGGCCGGCGTGCACCCGCGCTTTGACCGCGCCAAGGCCGAGCGCTATGTCGCCAACACCAAGCTGACCCCGTCGATGAAGGTCAAGCAGATGTCCAAGGGGATGATCGTGCAGCTGCACCTGGCGCTGGTGATGGCAATCGACGCCAAGCTGCTGGTGCTGGACGAGCCCACGCTGGGCCTGGACATCATCTACCGCAAGCAGTTCTACCAGAACCTGCTGGAGGATTACTTCGACGAGAACAAGACCATCGTCATCACGACCCACCAGGTCGAGGAGATCGAGCACATCCTCACCGACCTGATGTTCATCCGCGAAGGGAAGATCGTGCTGTCGGCCTCGATGGACGAAATCGGCGAGCGCTACACCGAAGTGATGGTCGCGGCCGACAAGGTCACCGCCGCCAACGCCCTCGCCCCGATCGACACGCGCACCGTGTTCGGCAAGCCGGTCATGCTCTTTGATGGCGTCTCGCGCACCCAGCTCGCCACGCTTGGCGAAACGCGCAACCCGAGCCTGGCCGACCTGTTCGTGGCAACGATGAAAGGAACCTACGCATGAATACGCTGAAATGGCTGCTCCGCCGCGAATTCTGGGAGCACAAGGGATCGATGTTCTGGACACCGCTGGTGGTGGCGGGCATCCTGCTCGCCACGATGGGCAGCAGCATGATCTTCGGACTCGCCAAGCACGGCGTGCACATGACCATCAATGGCCATCCGGTCCACCAGGCCACTGTATTCCGCGCGCTGCCGATGGACCTGCGCAGCGACGTCATCAGCATGATCACCAGCGGCTACCTCGCCGTCTCGGCCCCGCTGTTCATGATGCTGGCCATCGTCGTGTTCTTCTATTGCCTGGGCGCGCTGTACGACGAGCGCCGCGACCGCAGCATCCTGTTCTGGAAGTCGCTGCCGACCTCCGACGAGATGACCGTGCTCTCCAAGGTGCTGACCGCGGTCATCGTCACGCCGGTCATCACGATGGCGTTTGCGGTCGCCGTGTCTCTCCTGATGGTCGTGCTGACCTGCGCGGCCCTGGCGGTGAACGGCGTCAACCTGTTCGGCGATGTGCTGGCCAGCCCGCAGCTGTACCTTGCGCCGCTGGCCCTGGCCAGCCTGCTGCCGGTGTACGCGCTGTGGGCGGCCCCCACGATCGGGTGGCTGATGCTCGTGTCGGGCTGGGCGCGCTCCAAGGTGTTCCTGTGGGCCGTGGGCACGCCACTGGTCACGCTGGTGATCGCCAAGTGGGTCAGCCTGACGCTGAGCCAGACCACCGGGAGCGATATGTCCGGCCTGATGGCGTTCATGCAGGATGTGGTGGCGCGCGCGCTCACCGGGATCGTGCCGGGCATCTGGTTCAGCTACAAGGATATCGACCCGTCGCTGCTGCTGAACACCGCCCACAAGGGGCTGGACCTGGGCGCGGTAGTGGCGCAGTCGTGGGGAACGCTGGCCGGCCCCGACGCATGGATCGGCGTTGCGGCAGGCGTCGCGATGATCTTCGGCGCGATCCGCCTGCGCCGCTGGCGCGACGAGGGCTGAGCATGAAGCACGCAACGTCACTGTTGCTCAGCCTTGCCCTGTGCGGCGCTGCGTTCGCACAGGACGACGACATCCAGACGGTGCCGGTCGAAGGAGTGCGCAAGCCCGAGATGAAGTCGTACCGCGCCGTGTGGGCAGGGCTGGAAACCTTCGACCGCCAGCACCGCCTGGCCCCGGACGTGCCGCAGTTGCGCTTTCGCGTGGTCGCCAACCGCGCCAAGTGCATCGGCATGTGCCACACGTCGGACAACGGACTGTCGGAGGAGGATGGCTCGACCCTCGCGCTGCGCATTGCCAGCGACGACTTTTCGATTCCGGTACCGGTTTCCGCGCAGGGCATCTTCTCGGTGCCCCGCAGCGAAGCGGCGTACGACGCGAACGCCGACCTCATCTTCAACAGGAAGAAGGGGCAATACAAGATCGGCGCCAATGTCCGCACGCCGGGACTGGCGGACAATGTGCGCCGGCTTGGCGACTTGCGGCTCGAATGCAAGGTCGAGGTGGCAATCGCGAAGGAGGAGATCCCGTTCTGGATCGTCGCGCTGGCGAACACCGTCCTGCTGACGACGGACTGGTGCATGACCAACAAGGGCGACGTCACCTTTTCGTACCAGGCGGAGCAGCCTTTGCGGTCAGCCACCCTGACCGACGGCGAGCGCTCGCTCAAGCTCGCCGTACACAAGCGCAGCTACAAGGTGCCGCTCGGAAACCAGCAGTGGCCGGACAGTGCGTTGATTACGCTGGAGTACGCTGCGCAGTAACGCCGGTCCGGGCAGGTTACTCGAACTGCTTGCGAAAGCTGTCGAACTGGGTCTTCAGCGCCTCGACCTCGGCACGCAGCGTGGCCACTTCCTGCTCGAGCTGGGCGACGCGACCGCCGCCAGCGGGGGCCGCGGCGCCGGTGCGCGCATCCTCGTGCGCCAGTTCGATCTCGCCGGCCAGCAGCTGGCCGTAGCGATGTTCCTTGGTGCCGGGCGCGCGCTCGAGCTTGGCCACCAGCGGCGGATATTTATCGATCAGGAACTGCAGCGCGCCCTCGACCTCGGCCACGGATTTAAAATCGTGCTGGCGGCCGGTGCGGGTGCGCACCTCGCCCGCCGTTTGCGGACCGCGCAGCATCAGCACGGTGAGCACGGCCAGCTTGTCCTGTTCCAGCGACCATTTGATGCGCATGCGGTGCTCGTACTTGGCCACGCGCGCGCCGGCTTGCGTGATGCAGTTGACCAGCTTGCGCTCCATCAGGCGCTGCAGGGTGTCCTGCACTTCGTCGTCGGTCAGCTGCATCACCGGGTCGCGGCTGGACAGCTGGTTGCAACCGTTGACGACCGCGTTGAGCGACATCGGGTAATTGTCAGGGGTGAGCGCTTCTTTTTCGGCCAGCACCGCAAGCACGCGGAGCTCGACAGCGTCGAGATGGGCGGCGGGATCGAAGGCTCCCGCGTTTTCTGAGGTCATGCGTTTCCTTATTCAACCAGGCGATTCAGTTGTGCCTGGTCGAGTTTATCACTCTCGCCGAGGTGGGGACAGGCGATGCCGGCGGCCTTGATGGTCGCGCACAGGCGTTCCATCTGCTCGTCCTGGCGGGCGACGTGGTCGATCAGGCCGCGCAGCGCCTTGGACATGGGGTCGTCGCCATTGGTCACGCCATACGCGGCGAACATTTTTGCGCTGCGCGACTGCTCTTCCTTGCGCACGATGTGGGCCGGGTTGCCGACCGCGGTGGCGCCCGGCGGCACCGGCTTGATCACGACCGCGTTGGAGCCGACCTTGGCGTACTCGCCTACCGTGAACGCACCCAGCACCTGGGCACCGGCGCCGACGATGACGCCACGCTCGAGCGTGGGGTGACGCTTGGCGCCTGCCGTGAGCGTGGTGCCGCCCAGGGTGACGCCCTGGTAGATGGTGCAGTCGTCGCCGACCACGGCGGTTTCGCCGATGACCACGCCAAAGCCGTGGTCGATGAAGACGCGGCGGCCGATGACTGCGCCCGGGTGGATCTCGATGCCGGTGATGATGCGGGCCAGGTAAGAGATGAAGCGCCCGAGCCATTTGAAGCCGTGCGTCCAACAGGCGTGCGCCCATCCGTGCATGACGATGGCGTGCAGGCCGGGGTAGCAGGTAAGCACCTCCCAACCGTTGCGGGCAGCCGGGTCGCGCTCGATGATGCTGTTGATGTCTTCGCGCAGCTTGGAGAACATAAAGGTGTAGTTACGAATGCAAGACAAGGCCATGGTAGCCGATTCGGACCACGCTTGCTTACGGGGGGTCAATTCTGGCTGAGTAGGCGCGGGGAGTGGCGGCACACCGACGAAAAACTTCTTCGCCTGCAATTTCAAACGTCGTCCCCGCGAAGGCGGGGACCCATGGAGCGTTATCGCAAAGGAGCCGCCGCCGCGGGCCAGTCAACTCAGCATGGGTCCCCGCCTGCGCGGGGACGACGTGCGAAAGCTACGTGCCGGAGTGCGTTTGCGCGACTCAGGCGCCTTTCGCGATCCGCTGGCGCCGCGCCTCATACAGGCACACGCCGGATGCGACCGACACGTTCAGGCTCTCCACCGAACCGAACATCGGGATGCTGACCAGCAGATCGCAAGTCTCGCGCGTCAGGCGTCGCATGCCCTCGCCTTCCGAACCCATCACCAGCGCCGTCGGGCCGGTGAAGTCCGCCTCATACAAGCCCTTGTCGGCGTCGTCGGATGTGCCGATCAGCCACACGCCGCGTTCCTTCAGTTCGCGCATGGTGCGCGCCAGGTTGGTCACGGTGATGTACGGGACGCTTTCCGCCGCGCCGCTGGCGACCTTGGCCGCGGTGGCGTTCAGGCCGACCGCGCGGTCCTTCGGCACGATCACGGCATGCGCGCCGGCGCCATCGGCCACGCGCAGGCAGGCGCCCAGGTTGTGCGGATCAGTGATGCCGTCAAGGATCAGCAGCAACGGCGGGCCTTCCACCGCATCGAGCAGTTCGTCCAGGTTACGCGCCAGCGACAGCTGGGCCGCGAACGCGATCACGCCCTGGTGGCGGTGGGTTCCCACGATCTTGTCCAGCCGCGCGGCCTCGACTGGCATCACGCGCACGCCGGCCGACTTGGCATGTGCCACCAGGTCCTGCATGCGGCGGTCGTTGCGTGTGGCGTCAACGAAGATCTCTTCCACGGACGACGCCTCGTGCCGCAGGCGCGAAGTCACCGCGTGGAACCCGAAAATCATTTTGTTTTTCATGTATTACTTCTTCTTCCTGCTCGTTTTGGATGCTGGCTTCTTGGCGGTGGCCTTTTTGGGGGCCGCCTTTTTGGATGCTGTTTTTCGGGCGCCGCTCCTGGCCGCAGCGCTGCCTGCCTTGCCCGCGCGCGGCGGCTTGAACGACGCCGGCGCTTCCTCGTCGTCGGCCTGGACCGCAAAGCGCGACGGCTGCTCGCTCGATGCCGGCTTGCGAGCGCGCTTGCGCTCGGGCGATGTGGCCTGCTCATACGTACCGGTTTGCCCGGACTGAGCGAGCACCAGGTCGATCTTGCGCGACTCCAGGTCCACGCGGGCGATCTGCACGTTCACGCGGTCGGTCAGGCCAAAGCGCTTGCCGGTGCGCTCGCCACGCAGCTCGTGGCGCGCCTCGTCGTACTGGAAGTAGTCGCTACCCAGCTCCGTCACGTGCACCAGGCCTTCGACGTACAGCTCGTCGAGCTGCACGAAGATGCCAAACGGCGTCACGCCCGACACCACGCCGGTGAACTGCTCGCCCAGCTTGTCCTTCATGTAGTAGCACTTGAGCCAGGCCTCGACATCGCGCGAGGCTTCGTCGGCGCGGCGCTCGTTGGCCGAGCAGTGTACGCCCAGCGCGTCCCAGACCGTCAGGTCCTTCTCTTCCTTCTGCTTGCCCTGCGCGCGGTCCTTGGCGATCTGCTTGCGCGCCGAGTTGCTGATCGTGGTGTTCAGCTTGGACAGGTCGATGTCGGTCGGCTCGTAGCGCTTGCCCTGCAGGATGGCCTTGATGGCACGGTGGGTCAGCAGGTCGGGATAACGGCGAATCGGGCTAGTGAAGTGCGCATACGCTTCGTACGCCAGGCCGAAGTGGCCGATGTTGTCCGGGCTGTACACGGCCTGCTGCATCGAGCGCAGCAGCATGGTCTGCAGCAGCTGCGCGTCCGGCCGGTCTTTGATCTGCTGCATCAGCGCGGCGTAATCGGCGGCGGACGGGCTGGTGCCGCCGTTCAGGTTCAGTCCGGCCTGCTTGAGGAAGGTACGCAGCTGGTTCAGCTTTTCCTCGGTCGGCGTGGCGTGGATGCGGAAGGTGCCGGGGTGCTTGTGGCGGATCAGCAGGTCGGCCGCGCACACGTTCGCGGCCAGCATGCACTCTTCGATCAGGCGGTGCGCGTCGTTGCGGGTGCGCGGGATGATCTTTTCGATCTTGCCCAGCGCATTGCAGACGATGTAGGTTTCGGTGGTCTCGAAGTCGATCGCGCCGCGCTCCTGGCGTGCCTTGAGCAGCGCGTGGAAAACCTCGTTCAGGTTCAGCAGGTGCGGCACGACCGACAGCCGGCGCTGTGCCTGCGCTCCCTTGGGTTCGGCCAGGATCTCGGCCACCTCGTTATAGGTCAGGCGCGCGGCCGAGTGCATCACCGCCGGGTAGAACTGGTAGGCCTCGACCTCGCCCTTGGCGGTGACCACCATGTCGCACACCAGCGTCAGCCGGTCCACGTTCGGGTTGAGAGAACACAGGCCGTTGGACAGCTTCTCGGGCAGCATCGGGATCACCCGGCGCGGGAAGTACACCGAGGTGCTGCGTTCGAGCGCGTCCTTGTCCAGCGCATCGTTGGGCTTGACGTAATGGCTCACGTCGGCAATCGCGACCAGCAGGCGGTAACCCTTGACGCGGCCGATCTTCACCGGCTCGCAGTACACCGCATCGTCGAAGTCGCGCGCGTCCTCGCCGTCGATGGTCACCAGCGGCACGTCGCGCAGGTCCACGCGGTCGCCCATGTCGGCCTCGCGCACTTCGGACGGCAGCCTGGCGGCCTGCCTGGTGGCGCCGCTGGAGAAGATGTGGGGCACGCCGAACTTGCGCACGGCGATCTCGATTTCCATGCCGGGATCGTCCAGCTCGCCCAGCACCTCGGCGACCTTGCCGGTCGGTTGCTGGAAGCGCGAAGGCTGCTCGATCAGCTCCACGCTGACCACCTGGCCTTCCTTGGCCTTGCCGGGCGAACCGACGATCAGCACGTCGCGGCTGATGCGCTTGTCCTCGGGCGACACGACCCACACCCCGCCTTCGTTCAGCAGGCGGCCGATGATGTGGGTGTTGCCGCGCTCGACCACCTCGACGATGGTGCCCTCGGGGCGGCCACGGCGGTCGGTGCCGGTGACGCGTGCCAGCACGCGGTCGCCGTTGAGCACCTTCTGCATTTCCTTATCGTTGAGGAACAGGTCTTCGCTGCCGTCGTCCGGGACCACGAAACCATAGCCGTCGCGGTGCGCGCTGATACGCCCGGCCACGAAGCCGGAATGATCGGCCAGTGCATAGTGGCCGCTGATGTCGGTGCGCAGCTGGCCGTCGCGCTCCATGGCGTTCAGGCGGCGCGTGAGCACTTCCTGTGCAGCTGGTTTGACCTTGAGGAGCCGCGCCAGGGCGTTAAAGTCCAGGGCCTCGCCGGTTTCGCGGAAGACGGCGAGGATCTCCTCGCGGCTGGGAATGGTATGAGTAGGTTGCTTCAAATCGTTTTGTTTTTTCCAAAAGTTGCGCCAGTCCGGCTGGCGCGTCAGATCACATTGACACGTAGACACGCATAGTGTAACGGAGTACCACTGGATTCGCCTAACGAACAGTGCTCGGGAATTTCTCGCGGGGGTCTTTGACTTTTGCAATGGTTCCGCTATAATCTCGGCCTCGGCAGCGATGCCGCGTAGTTGAAGCAGTGCCCACGTGGCGGAATTGGTAGACGCGCATGGTTCAGGTCCATGTGCCGCGAGGTGTGGGGGTTCGAGTCCCTCCGTGGGCACCAAACTCTACCGGAATTGATTGTCGTATGTAGCATTGCAGTGCCCACGTGGCGGAATTGGTAGACGCGCATGGTTCAGGTCCATGTGCCGCGAGGTGTGGGGGTTCGAGTCCCTCCGTGGGCACCAAAGAATGTAGGGTGGGCAGATTCTGCCCACGCGGAAGTAAGCGTAGTAGCAGCATAGCAGTGCCCACGTGGCGGAATTGGTAGACGCGCATGGTTCAGGTCCATGTGCCGCGAGGTGTGGGGGTTCGAGTCCCTCCGTGGGCACCAAAATCTTCTGGCAGCAGCCGGCGCAAAACGCCGCAATCTTTGCAAAAGGATTGCGGCGTTTTGCGTTTCTGGCTGTCCGCCTACCCCGCCAGGTCGTCCAGGATCGGGCATTCAGAGCGGCCGTCACCGTGGCAGGACGAGGCCAGCCGTTCCAGCGTGCGGCGCATCGACTCCAATTCGGCGATCTTCTGGTTCAGTTCCTCGATATGCCGGTGCGCCAGCGCGCGCACGTCGGCGCTGGCGCGGTGCTTGTCCTGCCACAGCGCGAGCAGGTCGCCGATCTGCTCCAGCGAAAAGCCGAGCGCGCGGGCACGGTGGATGAACTGCAGCACCTGCACATCCTGCTGGTTGTAGAGGCGGTAGCCGGCGTCGGTCCGGCGCGCCTCGCCGATCAGGCCGATGGACTCGTAGTGCCGGATCATCTTGGCCGTCACGCCTGATGCCTTGGCCGCTTCGCCAATGTTCAGGTTCCTGGTTTCACTCGCGGTGCACGACATCGCCGCCCTCCGTTCTCATCTCGATAATTCAGGATACACCTTCCCATGATGGTAAGGTCAAGCCCTTGACTTGCCGTACCATCGGGTTATGCTGAGCCTGCATATGAAGACCGTCGCCGCCCTCCTCCTCGCCTTGCATGTTGCCGCCGCCGTGGCCGGCCCGGCGCCCTGGTTCCAATGGCGCAGCAAGGTGGATGGCCAGCTCGCCTGCTCGCAGACGCCGCTGGGGCCGGGCTGGGAAAAGGCGTCGGGCCCCTATCAGGACAGCCATTGCACGAAAAGAATTAGCCAGAAATAATCGAGCTGCACCGCATTTCTACCGAGGGAGAAACCATGTTTACGAATCCGGAACAATTTGCATCTGCCACCAAGACCCTGTTCGACCTGCAGACCCAGACCTTCAACGCGCTCGCCAACAAGGCGGTGCAAGGGGTGCAGCAGGTGGTGGCACTGAACCTGCAGGCAGCCAAGGATTCGGCGCAGGGCGCGCTGGCGGTCGGCAAGGAGCTCAGCCAGGCGAAAGATCCGCAGCAGGCGCTGGCAGCGGTTTCCTCCGGCGTGCAGCCGGGGATGGCGGGTGCCGCAGCTTACGGCGCAGAGCTCAAGCAGGTGGTCGATGACATCCTGCGCGAATTCCGCGATGCCGCCGATACGCACGTGCACGAGGCGAAGAACACGCTCACGGCGCTGATCCACGATGTGACGCAGAACGTGAAGCCGGGGTCGGAGAACGCGGTGGAGATCATCAAGGCCGCCATCGACAACGCGTTCGCTGGCTACGAAAAGGTGACCCAGTCCACGCGCGACGCGGTCCGTGCGGTCGAGGAACAGGTGGCCAAGGCCACGGAACTGGTGGCGCCGGGCATGGGAAAGACGACCGAAAAATCGGCTGAAGAGTAAGCGCGGATAGCAGACACACGTCGTCCCGGCAAAAGGCGGGGCGCGCCGCGGCAAGGCCTGCCCCAGCCGCGTGTGTTCGTGTTCAGCATGGATCCCGGCCTTCGCCGGGATGACGGCGCATATCTATCGCAGCGCTTAGCTTTCGATCCCCAGCAACTCATGCAACCGTGCCAGCGCCGCGTCGTCCTTGATGACGGCGCGCAGCCACAGGTGCAGGGGCTGCTCGCCCCAGTTGGCGGCCTTTTCGGCCAGGTAGGCCACCGGGCTGTGCGGTTCCGTGCGGCGGAAGTACTCGGCCACGATGCGCAGCTGCGCCAGCGCCTGCGCGCGGTTCTGGATCGGTCCCGACGAAATCGCCCGCGGCGCCGGCCCGTCTGCGGCCTCCACCGGGGCATCGGGGGCGGCTTCCGGCAACGCGCCGGCTTCGCGCGCCGCCGGCGTCACGAAATGGATCAGGCTTTGCAAGGCCGCCTTGGCTGACGACAGGCTTGGCCCCTCCTGCCCAACGCGGTCATCGACCACGCGCTCCAGGTCCGCCAGCGCGGCCGCGCAGTGGTCGCAGTCCAGCATGAGCTGCTGGTAGAAGGCGCGCGAACTGCGCCGCCGTGCTGCCTCCAGCTCCTCGCCCGGCTCGCCGCCGTGCGACCGGGCGACCTCGAAGTCCTTCATCGAATGGCCTGCAGGGCCTTCGGTAATGGGGATCTCGAGGATCATTTGCGGCGCGCGCGTGGCAATCCAATGCAGGTTCCCGATGCGCTGGTCGAACCCGCCCTCGTCCGGCAACGGGTACACGTCGTCCCAGTAGCGTTCGCACAGCGCGCCGATCAGCAGCAGGCTGTCGGCCAGGCCACGCAGGCCGCTCGTCCTGGCGCTGGCCTCGGCCAGCCACACGGCCAGCTGCAAGTCCTTGCTGCGCTTTTCGATCAGTTCCGCGCAGCGCTTTGCGACGAACTTCCAGTCCGCTTCCTTGAGCGTGGTGACCCACGCGCCCTGCTCCAGCGTTGGATCGTCCGCGCGGCGCGCATTGGCAATCGCATCCAGCTCGGGCGAGAACGCCAGGTTCTCGCCGCAGGGTTGCGCCTCGCTGATGGGCGCGAGCAGTTGTTCGATGTTGAGCATGATGCCTCCTTACGCCGCTTCGATGGCGTACTTGAACTTGCCCGCCTTGGTCGCGCTGACCTTGATGCGGGCGATCGCGCCGCCTTCGGCCATCGTTGCGAGCACCGTGTCCGCGATCTCGGGCAGCAGCGTGCCGTTAAGGATGGTGTCCACGTTGCGCGCGCCGGAATCGACCTCGGTGCAGCGCGACAGGACGGCATCCACCAGCGCGTCGTCATACCTGAACTCGGCCTGGTGGTTGTCGGCCACGCGCTGCTTGATGCGATCGAGCTTGAGGCGGATGATGCTGGCCAGGACGTCGTCGTTGATCGGATAAAACGGCACCACCGCCAGCCGGCCGAGGAAGGCCGGCTTGAACTGCTTGACCAGGTAAGGGCGCACCAGCTCGGCCAGTTGGTCGGGCGTCGGCAGGTCCGCTGCCGGCTTGTTCAGGCAGGCCTGCATGATCTGGCTTGAGGCCACGTTCGAGGTGAGGATGATGATCGTGTTGCGAAAGTCGATCTGGCGTCCTTCGGCATCGTCCATCACGCCTTTGTCGAAAACCTGGAAGAATAGTTCGAGCACGTCGCTGTGAGCCTTCTCCACTTCGTCCAGCAGCACCACGCTGTACGGGTTGCGGCGCACCGCCTCGGTCAGCACGCCGCCTTCGCCATAGCCTACATAGCCCGGCGGCGAACCCTTCAGGCCAGAGACGCTGTGCGCTTCCTGGTACTCGCTCATGTTGATGGTGATGAGCTTGCGCTCGCCCCCATACAGCAGGTCGGCCAGCGCGAGCGCCGTTTCGGTCTTGCCCACGCCCGATGTGCCGACGAACAGGAACACGCCCTTTGGCTTGTTCGGGTCATCCATGTGCGCGCGCGATGTGCGCACGCGCTGGGCGACGACGCCGGTCGCCTGCTTCTGTCCGAGGATGCGTTCGTCCAGCAGCGCCTGCAGGTTCATCACCGTCTTGATCTCGTCCTTGACCATGCGGCCAAGCGGGATGCCGGTCCAGCTGGCGACGATGCCGGCGACCGTGTGCCCGTCCACCTGCACCGGCACCATCGGCGTTTCGCCCTGCAGTGCACGCAGTTCCTCCAGCAGCGCGGCCAGCGCCTGGCGGTCTCCCTCACCCGTTTCAAGGCCGGCGCGCAGGGCGTGGATGCGCGCGACGATGGCCTGCTCGCTTTCCCAGCGCTGCTGGTGCTGCTGCCGCTCGCCGTCCAGCCGGGCGCGCTCCGCGCGCAGCGCGGTGAGCTTCGCGGCATGGTCCGCCCCGGCGCTTTCCTCCCGCGCCAGCGCGGCAATCTGCGCATCGAGCTGTTCGAGCTTGCGGGTGCTGTTCTCCAGTAGCGCCGGGGTTGCGTTCTGGCCCAGCGCGACCTTGGCGCAGGCGGTATCGAGCACGCTGATCGCCTTGTCCGGCAACTGGCGGCCGCTGATGTAGCGGTGCGACAGGCGCACCGCCTCCTGGATCGCCTCGTCGTAGATGCGCACATTGAAGTGCTTTTCCATGAGCGGCGCCATCCCTCGCAGCATGGCGCAGGCGGTTTCCTCGTCCGGTTCCTCGACCTTGACCACCTGGAAGCGGCGCGCGAGCGCGGCGTCCTTCTCAAAGTATTTCTTGTATTCGCCCCAGGTGGTGGCCGCGATCGTGCGCAGCTCGCCGCGCGCGAGCGCCGGCTTGAGCAGGTTGGCCGCGTCGTTCTGGCCGGCCGAGCCGCCCGCGCCGATCATCGTGTGCGCCTCGTCGATGAACAGGATGATCGGGTGCAGGCTCTTCTTCACTTCGTCGATCACGTTCTTCAGGCGGTTCTCGAACTCGCCCTTGACGCTGGCGCCGGCCTGCAGCAGGCCCATGTCCAGCGTGTGGATCTCGACGCCGCGCAGCACCTCGGGCACGTCGCCGCTCGCAATGCGCAGCGCCAGTCCCTCGACCACGGCAGTCTTGCCCACGCCGGCCTCGCCGGTCAGGATGGGGTTGTTCTGGCGGCGCCGCATCAGGATGTCGATGGCTTGCCGGATCTCTGGGTCGCGGCCGATCACCGGGTCGACCTTGCCCTCGCGCGCGCGCTGCGTCAGGCAGGTGGTGAACTGGTCCAGCGCGGGCGTCTTGTCGGGGGCTTGCGCCTCCAGTTCCGTTACAGGGTCCGCCGTCGTCGCCTGCGCCTGCTGGACGGCTGCCGCCTCGTCGGAGCCGCGCGTGAGCCGGTCGAAGTCGTGCTTCAGGCGGTCGAGCGGGAACCTGGCGAACAGTTTGGACGAACGCTGGGCCAGCTGCGCGAGGTCCGGCTCGGTGAGCAGCGCAAGCAGCAGGTGGCCGCTGCGGATCTGGTTTGGCACGCCGTTGCCGAGCGAGGCGATCAGCCACGCGTGCTCGAACAGCGTGGGCAGGTGCTTCGAGAAAACCGGTGTGCGCGCGCTGCCGGTGGCAAAGCGCGATATCTCGTTGCGCAGGTCGGTCTCAAGTCCCGTGGCGCTGATGTCGCAGTGGCGGGCGATAACCGCAAAGTCGCTGGCCGGCTGCTCCAGCAGCGCCAGGAACAGGTGCTCGACATCGACTTCGTACTGGCCCAGCCCAACGCAGATATTGGCGGCGCGCGTTGCGGCCGTGCGGGTGGTGTCGTTTAGTTTGCCGATCAGTGTTTTGAGATTAATATCCATCACCGTCCTCTATATTTGCTGGTGCTTCCACCTAGCGCATTGAGCTACAGGGGGACTTTGCCATTGCTGTTCGTCGGCGCAGGCAACCTGCTCCCGCAGAACGCCACTGTGCCCCGCTTCGTATCCTCGACTTTGCAAAAGGTAGCGGCCCGGGGAATTTCGATGGCGACGGTTGACTTAATCCCTGAATAGCTACAAACCAATTGCAGGCTTTCTCCACGCTGTTCACTGTTGCGCTGGTAGACCTCAAGTTCCCATTCGGATGTCTCTTCGTCTGGAATCAAGCTTGCGGCGTTCTTTGGAGGTCCCTGGAACACGTCCGCATCGTAGAGCACGCCCGTCTTGAACCCGTCACTGTGCGTTTTCGGGCACTCGATCAATGGTCCGGCGCTGGATTGGATTGCCGTGCCAGCCAATGCCGCAAATACCAAACTACTCAATGACGTAATACTTGCGGCCATCGTCCACCTCCTTCAGGCTTTGAGGTTGAAAATATATGGTGCGCTCCTGAACCATATGCGGCACCACCTTCACGGTCCCATCTGGTTGCTTTTTGCGGTGTGACCATTGGTCCAGTACCCGGATGCCGACGGCGGTTTGTCCCAAGTAGATGGCTGCGTGAGATCTTCCGTGCGTGTCGTTCGCATATCGCCCCTGCTCATCGAATGTGGCAATCGCGGTACCGACAGGCAGGTTTGCTCCCATGACGAGCTTTCCCCGGGTCCAATTTCGCGTTGGCCCAACCTGTGTGGCCGCCTGCACGAAGGCGACACACTGGCCACTGCCGACCGAGGTGTCCTCAAACTTCCTGGGATTAATGGCTACGTAGGACATGACATCTCCATATTTACGTTTCGGGCTGGCTCCGCTGGCGCGCACCCTTCGCGATCGAGTAGCGCAGCGACGACGGCTGCAGCACGGCGTTGAAATTGACCGGGTCAGCGTCGGGATGGGAAAGCAACCTGGCGCGGATGACGAAGCTGAGGCGATTCACACCATCGGCAGACGGTTCGAGAAATGCCGACACGCCGGTCAGGCGCGGCTCGTGGATCTCGATGGCAGCTTTCAGGCTGGCGCAGATGGCTTCGCGGTCCTCGGCGCTGGTCAGGCACATGCCCGCGAAGTCGGACAGTCCATAATTGAGGATCGACGCGCGCGCGAGCGGGTATTCGTCGAATTGTCGGGACGGGATCGCGATACGCGTGTTGAGCAGGGCTTCGAGGTCACGCGCGATGCTGTCCTTGAGCTGCTCGATCGTCAGCTGCGTGCCAGCGCCGCCCTGCCCGCCTTCGCTCATCAGGCGATCCAGCAGTCCAGGTGCGAATCCCGTCATCGCGCCTCCGAAAAAATACCGCGGCCCTCGAGCCGCGGTCAGTGCACACAGCCTGGCGTCAGGCGTAGATCTTGTTGTTGGACAGGTCCCAGCCGCCGGACGTATTGCCGCCGGCGCCGCCGCCCACCTTCTGCTGGGTGTACATGTACTTCACCGCCGAGAACTTCAGGCCCACGTTTTCGTGCATGAATTCGCCGTCACCCACCTGCGGGTTGACGTCGCCGATCAGCACGTTGGAGAGCTGCACTTCGAAGTACTTGATGCGCTCGCCGTTGCCGTCCGCGCGCATGAAGTGCAGGGTCGCCTTCGGGATCGTCTTGCCCGACGCGCAGTTCTGCAGCAGCAGCGGCGTGGACAGGTCGGTCAGCTTGCTGATCGTGATTTCGCTCATTTCCACGCGCTCCGCCGTGTGGCCGCCGCTGGTCGATGCCGTGGCCGACTTCGGCTGCGACACCTTCCACGACACCGATTTGCACTCGATCCAGTCCTTGTGCTTGTCGTCCATCGACTCGCCCTTGATGCCATCGATCTGCAGGTACACGTCAATTGCCATTTCTTACTCCATGGTTCAGGTTAGTAGGTTTAGTTCTTGGTCGACTGCGGCAACTCCGCGACCAATCGGAGCGAAACGGACAGCTCGTCCAGCTGGAAGTGCGGGCGCAGGAAGGACACGGCGCGGTACACGCCCGGCCGTCCCGGCACTTCGGAAACCTGCACGCTGGCCTCGCGCAGCGGGAACTGGGCCTTTTGGTCCTGGCTGGCGTTGTCGTCCAACAGCACGTACTGGGTCAGCCAGCGGTTCAGGTAGTCCTGCACGTTGGAGGCAGCCGCGAAGCTGCCGATCTTGTCGCGCATCATGGCCTTCATGTAGTGGGCAATGCGCGAGACGGCAAAGATGTACTGCAGCTGCGAGGACAGCACCGCGTTGGCGTTGGCCGCCTCATTGGCGTACTTCTTGGCCTTTTGCGCCGACTGCGCGCCGAAGAACGCGGCATAGGACGTGTTCTTGCAGTGGACCAGCGAGATGAAGCCCAGGTCCGACAGCTCCTTTTCGCGGCGGTCGGTGATGGCCAGCTCGGTCGGGCACTTGAGCGCGACTTCGCCCTCGTCGGTTTTGAAGGTGTGGGTGGGCAGGTTCTCGACCAGGCCGCCGCCCTCCACCCCGCGGATCGCCGCGCACCAACCGTAGTCCTCGAAAGCCTTGGTGAGCTTGGTGGCAAAGGCGTAGGCGGCGTTACACCACAGGTACTTCTGGTGGTCGGTGCCGTCCACGTCCTCCACGTAGTTGAAGCCTTCGGTGGTCATGCCGTCGGCCGGGTTGTACGGCAGCCGGCCCAAAAAGCGCGGCAGGGTCAGGCCAACGTAGCGGGAATCCTCCGACTCGCGAAAACCCTTCCACTTGGCGTATTCGACGGTGTCGAACACCTTGGCCAGGTCGCGCGGCTTGCCCAGCTCCGCGAAGCTGTCGATACCGAACAGCTCGGGCGCGGCGGAGCTGATGAACGGTGCATGCGCGGCGGCTGCCACGTGCGACATCTGCTCGAGGAAGTAGATGTCCTCGGCCTGGCGCGTGATCTCATAGTCGCCGATCAGCGCGCCGTACGGGGCGCCGCCGAAGGTGCCGAACTCCTCCTCGTACACCTTCTTGAAGATCGTGCTCTGGTCGAATTCGAGCGCCGACTGGAAGTCCTTGACCAGCTCGCGCTTGGTCACGTTCATCATGCGGATCTGCAGTTGGGCGCTGGTGGTGCTGTTTTTGACCAGGTAGTGCAGGCCGGTCCAGCTGCGTTCGAGCTTCTGGAACTCCGGCGCGTGCATCACGGACGAGAGCTGGGCCGAGATGATGCGGTCCAGCTCCGCGATGCGGGCGTCGATGGTGGCCGACAGGTTGGCCGACATGACCACCGTCCCCTCCATCACCTGGGTCACCAGCTCGCCGATGATGTCGCGCGCACGTTCCTTTTCGCTGCTCGACTTGGCGACCCGGCTTTGCTCGACGATCTGGTCCAGCAGCGACGTGTCCAGTTCGACCGCCGGCTTGGCGGATTCTTGTAGAACGGCGGCCATCTCATTCCTCCTTGTTCGGTTTGCGCAGGGCGCCCAACTTTTCGGTGTTGGAGAGGACTTCGGACAGGATGTCTTCCAGCTTGTCGTTCCCGGCGAGCTTGTTGCGCAGGTCGGCCAGCTTGGTGCGCGCGTCCAGCAATCCCTTGAGCGGGGCCACCTGCTGCACCACCGATTCGGGCCGGAAGTCGTCCATTTCCTTGAACTGCAGCTGCACCGCGAACTCGCCACCTTCGGGCGACATGTGGTTCTGCACGCGGAAGTTGGCCACCGGCGCCACGCCGGCCAGCACCTCGTCGAAATTGCTGGCATCGACGTTGACGAAGTTGCGGTCCTTCAGGCGCTTCTTCTCCACGCTGGGGTCGGCGCCGAAGTCGCCCACCACGCCCACCACGAAGGGCAGCTCCTTGTTCTCGATCGCGTCGCCGATTTCGACGTCGTACGTCATCTGCACACGCGGCGCGCGCACTTTCTGCAGGCGCTTCTGCACGCTTTCACTTTTGGCCATGTCGACTCCAGGGTTGCAGGAATGGGCGGCCGGCACGCGCCGGCCGGCGGGTCACTTGAGCGCGCCGAACGGATCGCTGCTGGCGGCGGTGGTGGTGGCCGGCTTGGGCTGCGCGGCGACGCTGGCGCGGCGCGCGGCCTCCTTGGCGCGCGCCATCGCGCGGGTGTTCGCGGACGGCACCAGCTCCTTCTCGCCGAGCGCCTCGCGCAGCAGCTTGGCCAGGTCCTGCGCTTCGCTGCGCACGGTGCCGGACAGGTTGTTCTTCTGGGTCAGGTCAGCCAGCGCCTTGCTCGACACGCGCAGACCGGCCACGGCGGCAATGCTGTTGGCGAGCGTATCGTCCGGGTCGCGCTCGAGCGCTTCGAGGGCGTTGACGATCGCCTCGCCGTAGTTGCCGCTGTCAAAGCGCATCTGCGCCATGCGCTGCCACGGGGTCTTCTCGGTCGGGAAGGTGCTGCTGGCGGTCTTGAGGATGGCGTAGGCCTTGTCGTTCTGGCCGGCCATCACCGCCGCGTCGGCCTCGGACATTGCGGCCGCGATGGTCGGGGCCTTGGGCGCGTTGCCCGAGCCCTGGCCACCACTTGCGCAGGCGGACAGCACGGCAACACAGACGAGGGTGGGAATGACACGCTGGAAGGTCATACTTTTTCTCCGGTACGTTTTGACCAGAGGCCATTATTCGGCAAGCGTTCCCAAGGGAATTGCGGGTCATCAATTGACTGTGATTTCGTCGGTTTTGTGCTCTTTCATATCAACCATTGCGCCTTCTCACGGGCCGTTTTGCAGAGTCGGCTAAGGTCAGCGTTGAACTTTACCGAATGCAAGGCGATGCCCATGAAACTGCGACTGCATGTCCTGTGTTCCCTGTGCCTGCTGCTGGCCGGCTGTGCCGGCGGCGGCATCGGTTCGATTGCTGGCGCCGCGCTGGAAGCGACCGGTCTGCGCAAGCCGCCTGAGCTGCCCGATGCGCAAAAGCCGCCCCGGGCAATCGCATTGCGCCTGCATGCGGCGACCAGGCTGAATGTGGACGAATCGGGGCAGCCGCTGGCCCTGGTCGCGCGCATCTACAAGCTGCGCCAGAACGCGGCGTTCGAGCAGGCGCCGCTGGCGGCCTTCCTCGACCCGGCGGCCGAAAAACAGGCGCTGGGGCCGGACCTGATCGAGGTGAAGGAGGTCACGCTGGTGCCTGGCCAGCACTACGAGGTCACGGAGAAGGTGTCGCGCGAGGCCGGTTACGTGGGGGTGGTGGCGCTGTTCCACGCGCCGGCCGCCCAGCGCTGGCGGCTGGCGTTTCCGACAGCCGAGGCCGAGCGCCAGGGCGTGACGGTGGGCCTGCATGCGTGCGCGCTGTCGGTGGGCGCGGGCGCGCGGGCCACCGCTGCCGAGCTCAGGATGCTGTCGTCTGTGCACTGTCAATGAGGAGGCTGCAATTTCCTTCAAGCTAGAGATTTCAAGCCAACCCTGCGAGCGAGGCTGACGTGAACCATCCATCGAAAGTGCTATGGAGCGAGGGACTGTTCCTGCGTCCCCAGCATTTCCAGCAGCAGGACCGCTACCACGAAGCCAGGCTGAACCAGACGGCGAGCGCGCTCCACCCGTATTCGTGGGGGGTGCGCCGGCTGGCGGTTGACCACGATGCGCTGCGCTCGGACGTGTTGCGGGTGAGCGAGCTGTCGGTGATCTTCCCGGACGGCGAAGTGTACCGCGCGCCGGAGAGCGACGACCTGCCGCTGCAGGTGCGCCTTTCCGAGCTGGCGCCGTCGGTGCAGACGGTGACCTATCACGCCGCCCTGCCCGCGCTCAAGCCGCACGGCGAGAACTGCGCCGACGGCGTGCACGCGAGCCCGGACGCACGCTACGTGCAGCACGAACGCGATACCCAGGACTTGTACACGCGCGCGGCCGAAGCGCCGGTGAGCTACCTGAAGAAGACCGTGCGGCTGGTGTCCGAGCTCGACCCGCTGGAAGCGTACGAGAGCTTTCCGCTGGTGCGGCTGCGGCGCGTGGCCACGGGCGGTTTCGAAGTCGATCCATCGTTCACGCCGCCGGCGGTCACGATCGAGGGCGCACCCGGGCTGCACACGCAGCTGGCGCGGCTGATGGAAAAGCTGCTGGCCAAGGTCAACGCGCTGTACGGCCACCACCGCGAACCGAGCAAGAACGTGATCGAGATCCGCGGCGGCGACATGTCGGCGTTCTGGCTGCTGCACACGGCCAGCACCGGATACGCGGCGTTGTCGCACTACCTGGCGCACCCGGACCTGCATCCGGAGCGCCTGTTCTCGGAGCTGCTCACGCTGGCGGGCGGACTGATGACCTATTCGCGCAGCTACAAGCTCGAGGACCTGCCAGCCTACGTGCATGCCGATCCCGGGCCCGCTTTTGCCCGCATCGACGAGATCGTGCGCAACCTGCTCGATACCGTGATCTCGTCGAAGTACTTCTCGATCGCGCTGCGCAACGAGCGGCCTTCCTACCACCTGGGCGCGCTCGACTCGGGCAAGATCAACGCGCAGACGGCGCTGTACCTGGCGGTATCGGCCGACATGCCGGCGCTGCAGCTGGTGGAGGTGGTGCCGCTGCGTTTCAAGATCGGCGCGCCGGAAGACGTGGAGAAATTCGTGCTGTCGGCCATGCCGGGCGTGAAGCTGGTCCACTCGCCGCAGGTGCCGGCAGCGATCCCGATCCGGCCGGACACCTACTACTTCATCCTTGAAAACAAGGGTGCCCTCTACGAAAGCATGTTGAAGGCACAGGCGATCTCGATCTATGTACCGACCGGGATGCGCGACCTGAAACTCGAACTGATAGCGATCGCAGCATGAGCACAACCAATCACATCGAACGCCGGGCCGTCCACGACAAGACCCGCGCCGCGCTGGGCCCTGGCGCGCAGAACCTGGTCGACCTGATGTACGACGGGTTTTACGCCCTCTTCCTGCTCAAGAACGGCGGAAGCCCGCACGACAAGGCAGCCTTCGCCGACCACATGACGCAGTTCCTGGGCGACGTGGACCGCCAGGCCAAGCAGCTTGGCATTGCGGCCGAGGACGTCACCGCGGCCAAGTACGCCTTTTGCGCGGCGGTGGACGAGATCATCCTCTCGTCGCAGCACGATATCCGCGAGTCGTGGGAGACCCGGCCGCTGCAGCTGCGCGTGTTCGGCGACCAGCTGGCGGGCGAGCACTTCTTCAACCGGCTGGAGGACCTGCGCGCCAAGGGCGCGGTGCACCTGCAGGCGCTGGAGGTTTTCCACATGTGCCTGCTGCTCGGGTTCCAGGGGCGGTTTGCGCTGGATGCGCCGGACAAGCTGAACTACCTGACGGCACGCCTGGGCGACGAGATCGCGCGCATGCGCGGCAAGGCGCGCGGCTTTGCGCCGCACGCCGAGCGGCCCGACCAGGTGGTCAACAAGCTGCGCAGCGATTTGTCGCTGTGGGTGCTGGGGTCGGTGTTCGCGCTGTCCGGACTGCTGGCGTACATCGGGTTCCGGGCCTCGCTGGCGCACAACACGCAGGTCACCATGTCCAGCTATAACGACGTGGTCAGGATGCCGCCGCGGGCGGCGAACGTGACGATCACGCTGCCGTAGGGTGGGCTCTAGAGCCCACGCGGTGCACACGCAGCGCATTCGACCGCGTGGGCACAAGCCCTCGGCGGTCCCGCCCACCCTACGCGCCAGGGCTTACTGGATGACCTTGAACTCGATGCGGCGATTGCGCGCCCGGCCCTCGGCGGTGCGGTTGTCGGCAACCGGGCGGTCCGGGCCTTCGCCCGAGACCGAGATGAGGTCGGGGTTAATGCCGCGCCCTGCCACGTAGCTCTTGACCGCCTCGGCCCGCGCCTGCGACAGCGAGAGGTTGCCGGCCCGTGAGCCCGCGTTGTCGGTATGGCCGATCACCTCGACGCGCACCCCTTTGATCTTCTGCAGCGCCACCGCCATCTGATCCAGGATCGCCTTACCGGAGTCGGTCAGCGCCGCCTTGCCGGATTCGAACTCGATGATGCGGTTGGCCAGTGCAGCGTCGAGCACGCCCTGCTCGGAAGCCGCCACGCGCAGGCCGTTGTTGACCACGTAGGTGGGGTTCAGGCTTTCGGCGATGCTTGCCGCGATCTGTTGCCGCTGCGTTTCGTTGGCCACGTCGCCGCGCAGGCTGACGTTGTTGCCGTCGATTTTCAGCTGCCCGCGCGTGATGAGCTTGAGATCGGGGCTGATCAGCTTCTGGACGTGCTCGTTCCAGTTGGCCGGCGTGGCGACGCTACCCACCGACAGCTGGTCGACCACCCGAGCCGCGCCGTACACCTCGCGCAGGCGCGCCAGCAGCGAAGCCTTGCTGGCTTCGTCGCCCACGGTGCCGGTCACGACGATGGGCGAGGCGTTCTGGGCGCAGGCGGCGCCGGCGGCAAGCAGCGTTGCCGCGAACAGGAGGATGGGCTTCACGATGCGGCTCCGATGAAGGTTTGCAGGAACAGCTCGCGCGCGAGCCTGAGCGGCAGCTGCGGCTGGTCGAGGTAGCTGGCCAGGGCGCGCACGTCCACGTCCAGGCCGAGCTGCTCATCAACCCAGCTGGTGTCGGCAAAGCCAACCTGCTGATCGGCCGCCTCCAGCGGGTCGATGATCGCGCGCAGGGCTTCGGCGACGGCGCTGCAAAAGCCGACCACCAGCACAGGCTTGCCGTCCTGGCGCGTCATGAACAGGGCCAGGTCAAAGCCGCCACGGCGCAGGAACGGCGCGGCCAGTTCAAGCCAGAAGGCGGCCACCGCGCAGCGTGCCGTGGCGTCTTCGGGCAGCGGCAGGACAAGGCTCTTGTGCACCGCCGCCGGCTGGCTGTGCATGACCGGCTGCAGCACCAGGCCAAGGGCCAGCACCAGGCGCTCGACCTGGCACCCGAGCAGGGCCGACAGTGACGAGACGGTGCCGCTTGCCAGGAAGCTGGCCAGCTCGGGCTGCGCGTCGCCCAGTACGACGTTGGCGTCGGCGATCCCTTGCAGCAGCGGCCCGGGGTCGCTGGATGCGACGATCCGCGGTGCCATCGCATCGTAATAGGTCCACAGCGGCGCCAGCGCCAGCGGCGAGCGCGAGACGAAGCCCACCGGGTCGGGCACGTCCACGGTACGCATCATCAGGAACGGAAAGCGCCTGCCCGACTGGTCGTGGCTGGACACCAGGTGACCGGCCACCGCATAGTGCCGCGCCGGGCCGACGAAGACAAAACTCACCGGCGGCATGGCGTCGTAGTCGAGCTTCCAGCGCGGGTTGGCAGGCAGAGCGCTCATGACCTGCGCCAGCCATTCGTCGAGCATGCCCATCACGGGCGCGTCATAGGCCATCTTGATGAAGTCGCTGCGGGCCGGGATCTTGCCGAAGTAGCCGATACGTTCGGTCGCCGTGCGCATCACCGGCCTCCCGCGCCCAGGCTGGCCACGGCCGGGGTGGGCGCGCCATGGCCAACGATCATTTCCGGCAGGCGCAAGCCCTTGAAGCCGCGCGCCTGCGTTTCGCCGTTGCCGTTCACGTCCGGGCTGCTCACCTTCTTCAGGTTGATGGCCACGGCGACGTTGTTGCCGGACCAGCGCAGCTCGAACACGTTGTCGCCCTTGTTCTTCCTGGCGGCCGCCTCGATCATGCGCTGCAGGCCGAATTCGCCCGGCTGGTTCAGCAGCTCGACGGTGCGCCCGTCGAAAGTCACGGCGCTGATGCGCGCCCCGTTCACGCCTTGCGGGCCGGGGTGGACCATCGTGGTCCATGCAGGCGGCGTGTTCCGGTAGCGCAGCTGCTGGCCGTCGATCTCGATCGTGTATTCGGTCGTGCCGGGCGCAGGCAGCGGCTGCACCTGGAACACGGTCTGCGGCGCGCCGCCAGCCGCCACGCCGTTGGACGACAGCGGCGCCACCCAACCGGGGAAACCGCTCACCACCTGCGGCGAGAGCGTGATGCCGATGTCGGCCCAGGTACGCGAGGTGAGCATGTCGCCGCGCCGCACCACCAGCGGTCCCATCGACGTATTGACAAACTTGGCCACTACGCCGTCCGGCCCGAAGAACTGGCCGATCTCGGCGTTGGTCGCTTCCACCCTGGAGGCGGCGTTGAACGGGTACTTGCCGGCCAGCGTCTTCTGGAACGGTTCGACCACCTGTACCTGCCAGGTCTTGTTGATCTCGGCCTCGGACGGCAGCACGATCATCGAGAAGGTCTGCACCAGCGGGCGCACCAGCAGCGGGCGCAGCGCCTGCTTCTGGCTGTCGCTCATCCCGGTCAGCATCTGCTCGTCCACGTATTTCAGGGCGTCGGCCAGCTCCGAGCCCGTGCCCTCGAGCGTTTGCTGCATCAGCTGCTTGGCGCCGGGGCCGGGGTCGCCCTGGTTCTTCAGCTGGTTCAGCCGGGTGCGCAGGCGCGAAAGCGCGTCGAGGTAGCCGGTCATGAGCGAAGCTTCCTTCTCGCGCGCGCCCACCAGCCGCGCGACGCCGGAGAACTCGCGGCCGATCACGCCCAGCGCTGGCGCCCCGCCCGGCTGCACGCCGCCCGGCCCCACGGGACCGACCGCGTCGGCCAGCGTGCGCGCGTCGCTCGGGGCGCGGCGCAGGACCACTTCCTTGAACCACCCCAGCACCCCGCGCTCGACCTTGCCCAGCTCGCGCGGCACGCCCGGGTTGTCCCACGTGGTCTGCTCGTAGATCACCTTGAGGAGCCTGGCGATGGGCGAGGTTTGCGGGTCGCCCAGCCGGTTCATCGCCTGCACGCTGGCGTCAAAGCCATTGAGGTCGGCGACGGTCACGCCCTGCACGAATTTGCTCCACTCCTTCGCGTACTCGGCCTTGTACATGTCGGTGAGGGTCTTCTGGATCTGCTCGGGACTGCCTTCGAGCGTGAGGTCGTCATGGGTCGAGGTCTTGAGCACCCAGTCGGTGCTCTGCAGGTCCTTGTTGGCCGCCTCGCGGATCGCGCCCTGCACGTACTTCTCCCAGGCCTCGCGGGTGAAGGCGCCGCTTACCGCGTAGCTGCCGGCGACCAGCCCCTTGTCCTGGTCACCCACAACCTGGGCCACGGTCACGCCGGTGAAGCGCACCGCGGCGCGGGTCTTGATGTCGGCGTACACGCGCTCGCGCGCGGGCGTGCCACGCACCACGTGGCGCAAGTTCTCGCGCGCGGTGTCGAGCAGGCCCAGTTTGAGCGTGATCTGCGGCCAGGCCTGGTCGTGGATCTGCGAGACGTAGAAGGTCATCTGGCGCTCGGCGCTGCGCACCATCTGCTCGTGCGGCATGGCGCCGCGGTTCTGCTCGAGCCAGACGCGCCAGTAGCGGGTCAGCTGGTCGTTCAGGTGGCCCGGCTCGGCGCGCGATTTTTCGCCCAACATGAGGTAGGTCTTGAGCGCGTTGTAGGCGTCGCCCACATTGGTCGGGGATACGTCCTGGTACGGCTGCCCCGGCACCGACGGCGGCGAGGCCTGCGAATTCGGGTCCAGCTGCGCGGCGTTGGCGTTCATCTCGCCGAGCATGGCTTCCAGGCCGGCGGCAACAGGCATCACCATCACCTCGCGCATGCCGGCAAAGTACTCGTCGCGCAGCTTGCGATCGAGCTCGTCGCCCTGGTACAAGCCGAACGAGAGCGCGAGCGGCTGGTCGTTGCGGTACTTCGCCAGCTGCATGATGCGGTCCTGCAGGATGTCGAGCGCTTCCAGCCGCGATTGCAGGTCAACGCGGCGCTCTTGCAGCTTGACCACCCGGTCCAGGTCCCTTTGCACGTCGGCGATCAGCTGGCGGTTGCCGGACCATGACCAGGTCCAGCCCCCGAGCGCGACGCCGAACGCGATGGCGCCGGCGAAGAACAAGCCGTATTTCAGGCGCGCCACAGTCGGGCTGGTGTAGCGCTTGACGAGGTCCTTGTCGGCGAAGATCACCTTGCGGAACAGGTCGAGCAGGAAGTAGCCGGTCTGCTCGCCCTCGCGCGCTCCGCCCGCCTGCTCCGCCGGCGGCAGCTCGAGGTCGAAGCGCCCGGCCACGCGCTTGGATGCAAGGTCCTGCACCGCGCCTTCCTGCAGCGCGCTGGTGAAGTAGAACCCGCGGAACACCGGCTTGAACTGGTAGGTGTTCTCCTCGAACAGGGTAGCGAGGAAGGCGCGCAGCTGGCTCTTGAGCGACGCGAATTCCACCGGGAAGGTGAACACGCCGGGGCGCATGCGCGCGCTGCGGTTGCCGGCCATGGTGGCCACGCTCATCTCTTTCAGGCCCTGTTGCAGCTCGTCGAACTGCTGGTCGAAGAAGGCCAGCACGTCCTGCGGCGTGCTGCGGCGGTTGTAGCGCAGGGTGGCGCCCCACACGCGGTCGCGCTCGGCGCGCTCGCTGCCTTCGAAGAAGTCGGAAAAGCCGGCGATCAGGTCGGCCTTGGTGAAGACGACGTACACGGGTGCGTACACGCCCAGGCGCTCGGTCAGTTCCTGCACCCGCGTGCGCAGGCTGCGCGCCAGCTCCATCGAGGCGTAGGCCGGGCCGGTGGCCAGTTCGGCCACGCTGACGGCGATGAGGATGCCGTTGATCGGCGCGCGCCGCCGGTGCTTGCGCAGCAGGTCGAGAAAGCCAAACCACTCGGTGCGGTCGCCTTCGAGCACCGAATAGCGGCCGGCGGTGTCGAGCAAAATGCCGTCGGTGGTGAAGAACCAGTCGCAGTTGCGGGTGCCGCCCACACCCTGCACGGCCTTGCTGCCCGGGATCGGGAAGGTCAGGCCCGAATGCGCGATGGCGCTGCTCTTGCCGGCCGACGGGTTGCCGATGATCATGTACCACGGCAACTCGTAGAGGGCCGCGGCGCCGCGCGTGAGCCCGAGCTTGGAGGTCTTGATGGTGTTGATCGCTTCGAGCATCGCCTTGCGCAGCACCGCCACCTCGCTCTTGCCCTGCCCCTGGCCGTTGCCGTCGGCGGCGACGATGCTCTCGCCCAATTTGGCCGCCGCCCGCTTGCGCCACTGGCGCCGGACCAGCCAGAACACGCCCCAGCACGCAAGCAGTGCAAGCGCAGCGATCAGCGCCCAGATCAGCGCGATTTCAAACGTGTCGGCGATCAGGAACAGGAATAGCGCGAAGGCGGAAATGCCGATCACGGCCAGCACGCGGCTGTCGGTCAGGAACTGCCAGAGTCGGGCCATAGGGAAGGCTTGCGGTAGTTGGAGGGGAAAAGTCTCGCAAGCAATGTTGGCACCGTTCGGTGTCGCATAATTTGACAGGTCACAAGATTTCGCGGGCGCCGCCCGGTTCAACCGGGGCGCCGCATCGCGCCGCGCAGGCGCAGTTCGGTGTGGCCGAAGTCCGTCATGGTCCAGCGCCCGCCCCAGGTCAGGCCCAGCGACTCGGCCACCTGGCCATAGAGCTGGTAGCCCCGCATGGCCCAGGGATCCTTTTCCGAGATCACAAGTTTGCCGTCGCGCCAGAACGCGCAGTCGGCTGCCAGGCCGTACTGGTGCCAGCTTTGCCAGGCGCGCGCGTTGGTGACCTGGCTGCCCATTTTGGCCAGCATGTCCTGCCGGGACGGGCTGCGATAGCCTTCCAGCAATGCCATCTCGTAACCGTGCTGTTCCCGCATGATGCGAAATGCCAGCAGCAGGCGCTGGCTGAATTCCGGGTGCAGCAGGCCCCAGTTGCGGCTGGCGTCTGCCAGCATCGGGCGCACCAGTTCGACTTCGGGCGTGCTGAAGGCGAGCGGCGGCAGCGCCACCGGCGGTACCAGATGCTCGCCCTTGAGGAGCGCGGCGACCTTGGCGTCAGGCAGCGCCTCGGTCGGACCGGCGTCGGGCAGCATCGCCGGGCTGCGCAGGACCAGGGCAAGCAAGGGCGGGATGGCGACCACCGGCACCCCGATTGCGAACATGGCGCGGTGGCGGCGTATGTATTTGAAGGCAGCCCTGGCGGCGGCGCGCAGGCCGCGCCGCCAATCCACGCGGACCTGCGGGCGCCAGGCCCAGTGGCGCTGTCCGGCACGCTGCGCGATCAACACCAGGCGGGCACGCATCAGCTCGCGCGCGGTGGGGAAAACGAACAATCCAATGACGCAACACACCACACAAAAGTAGAGAAGTGCGATCAAGATCAGCATGGGATTCCCCAGATTGTTTCTAATCAGAACTGGAAGCATCATCTTAGGAGCCTGCACCGTGCGCCCTTCAGACGAAAATCAACACTCCACGCGACCAAACCTGATGTCTTCGCCGCGGCGTGGCGGTAACGACGAAAGCATCCTCGCGATGCTCGAGCGCGACGGCACGCGCGGGCTTGGGCGGGGTCCGGCGTCGCCGGCGCGGCTGGGCTGGTACGTGGGCGGCGCAGTGCTGGCGGTGTGCCTGGTCGGCACCTTGATCTGGCTGGCGCGGGACAATACGGGACTGCCCCCGGGTGAACCGGTGGCGCAAGCTTCCCCGGTGGAGGCCTCGCCCGCCCGCAGCGAGGGCGACGGGCAGCACGCGGCGATCATCGACGAGGCACGGCCAGCGCCGGCACGACAGGATGAGCCGCCGCTGGTGCTGCTGTCGCCCCCCGCCCAGTCGAGCGCCGAGGAGGCGCCGCGGCCCACCCACGCTGCCGTGGTGGACGAGAAGGTGGGCGTACAGAAGCAGGCCGCAGTCGCCGAGGCGGCGCCAAAACCGGTCGCGGCGGCGGCAGTGATCGAGCAGCCCGCCACC
This sequence comes from Massilia agilis, assembly GCF_024756255.1. GTDB lineage: Bacteria > Pseudomonadota > Gammaproteobacteria > Burkholderiales > Burkholderiaceae_D > Telluria > Telluria agilis. The sequence continues at coordinate 467,007 of NZ_JANUHB010000002.1, forward strand.
AGACACGCGGCGGTCGCGGCGGCGCCGGTGTCCAGGGTAGCCGAACCGAAGCGCCCGGCCAGCGCAAGCCAGCGCCCGCGCGCCGGCAAGCTGGCGGTCGCCCAGCACGGCAAGACCCTGGCCCGGCCGAAAAAGCCTGCAGGCACGGTGCAGCCTGTGAGTGCGCCGGTGGACAGCGACGTCGCGCTGATCTCGGCGGTCATCCAGCACTCGGCCAAACACAATGACGGCGGCTGCGAAGCCGAGGCCGGGTGTGCCGCAAAAGCCACGGCTCAGCCTTGAACGCAGGGCAAAACCACATCGAACAGTCGAGCCGCGGCGAATCCGCTGGGTAGGCGGGCCCTGAAACGCTATACTGTACAAAAGCACAGTGTAGCGTTTCAATAATGATCAGGATCCTGGAAAACGAGTTTTACTATCTGGACAATTTCCAGCGTGTCCTGGACTGGATCGCCCTGCGCTACGACGACCTGCTGGTCGAGGACGAACGGGCGTTCATCGCCGCCTTTCCCGCACTGCCCCGCCCTGCCCGTGCGCTGTTCGTCCGCATGGTCATGCGCAAGGGCGAGCTGTTCCGGGCAAGCAAGCTGAACTACGCAGAGATCGGCTGCCCGGTCGAGGCGGCGCGCCACCTGCTGCCCACGGGCTGGGTCGAGCTTGACCCCGTGCTGGGGCTGGAAGAACTGTTCGAGCTGCTGTCCAAGCCCGAGATCGCACTCGTGTTCCAGCTGACGATGCACCAGAAAGGCGCGCGCAAGGCCGAGCAACTGGCGTCCCTGCGGCCGGACTTTGCCGACAGCCGCCCGTTTTCTGCCTGGTACCGCGATTGCCCGGACACGGCGCTGCGCATCGTCGCCAAGCCGCTGTGCGACCGGCTACGGCTGATCTTCTTTGGCAACCTGCGCCAGGACTGGACCGAGTTCGTGCTGTCGGACCTGGGCATCTACCGCTTCGAGCAAGTCGAATTTTCGCAGGCGTCGCGCGGGTTTCGCAGCCGGCGCGACATCGACCTGTACCTGCAGCTGCATGCCTGCCGCGAGCGGTTCGAGGGCGGCGAATCCCCGGACACGATCGTCCCCGACCTGCCCCCGGCGGCGCCGGACAACGAGTGGATCGACGGGCGGCGCGAAAAGCTGCTGTTCAAGATAGGCCAGCACTACGAGAAGCAACATGACTTCGGGCGTGCCCATGCGGTGTACGTGGCCTGCCGTTTTCCCGGCGCGCGCGGGCGGGCGATCCGCGTGCTCGAAAAGGACGGGCAGTATGCCGAGGCACACGCCCTGCTGCTCAAGGCCCAGGCCGCGCCGGAAAGCGACGCCGAACGCCAGCACCTGCTGCGCATCGGCCCGCGCCTTGCGCGCAAGCTCGGGCATGTGCGCACCAGGCCGCGCCGTGCGGCGCCGGCCGAGCGGATCGACCTGTGCCTGCCAATGCCCCCTGGCGACTGGTGGGTCGAAGGCGTGGTGCGCGACCATCTGGCGCGCACCGAGGCGCCCGTATTCTACGTCGAGAACGCGCTCGCCAACGCGCTGTTCGGGCTGCTCTGCTGGCGCGCGATCTTCAGTGCCATCCCGGGCGCGTTCTTCCATCCGTTCCACCGCGCGCCGGCCGACCTGCACAGCCCCGACTTTTACCAGCGCCGCGCGCGCGAGTTCGACGCCTGCCTGGCCGAACTGGACGATGGCCGCTACCGCGACACCATCTGCCGCCACTTTGTCGAGAAAGCGGGCATCCAGTCCCCATTCCTGCTCTGGGACTACCTGGACGAAGCGCTGATCGGGCTGGCGCTCGCCTGCATTCCGGCCGCGCACCTGAAGCGCTGGTGCGAGCGCATCCTGCACGACGTGAAGGCCAACCGCAGCGGCTTTCCCGACCTGATCCAGTTCTGGCCGTCCGAGCGGCGCTACCGGATGATCGAGGTGAAGGGCCCGGGCGACCGGCTGCAGGACAACCAGCTGCGCTGGATCGACTACTGCGCCACGCACCAGATGCCGGTGGCGGTGTGCTACCTGCAGTGGGAACAGAACGCTTGAGCTACGTCGTCGCGGTACGCGCGCTGTGCGAGTTCACGGCCAAGCAGGGCGACCTGGACCTGCGCTTCACGCCCTCGCCCACCGCACAGGAAGGCATCGCCGGACACGCCACCGTCACTGGGCGGCGCGGCCCCGGCTATCAGGCTGAAGTCGCGCTGTCGGGCGAGCATGGGCCGCTGCTGGTGCGCGGCCGGGCGGACGGCTATGACCCGGCCCAGAACCTGATCGAAGAGATCAAGACCTACCGCGGCCAGTTCGCCAGCATTCCGGACAACCACCGGCACCTGCACTGGGCCCAACTGCGCGTGTACGGCCACCTGCTGTGCGCGCAGCTGCAACTCGAGCGGGTGAACCTGGCGCTGGTGTATTACGACATCGGCAGCGGCGCGGAGACGGTGCTGCGCGAGACGCGCGAGGCGCACGAGCTGGCCGCGCTGTTTGCGGACCAGTGCCAGCGCTTTGTCGCCTGGGCCGAACAGGAGCTTGCGCGCCGCGGCGCGCGCGACGCGGCTTTGGCCACCCTGCGTTTTCCGCATGCGGATTTTCGCACCGGCCAGCGGCAACTGGCAAAGGCCGTGTTCCAGGCCAACGCCAGCGGGCGCTGCCTGCTCGCGCAGGCGCCCACCGGGATCGGCAAAACCGTCGGCAGCCTGTTCCCGGTGCTGAAGGCGGCGCCGCAGGAGCGCATCGACAAGGTGCTGTTTTTGGCCGCGAGAACGCCCGGCCGCCAGCTGGCGCTCGACGCCGCGGCCACGCTGGGAGCAGGCACGCCGCTGCGCGTGCTGGAACTGGCGGCACGCGAGAAGGCCTGCGAGCATCCGGACAAGTCCTGCCACGGCGAGTCGTGTCCACTGGCGCGAGGATTCTATGACCGCCTGCCGGCAGCGCGCCAGGCCGCCCTCGCCCACGTGACGCTGGACCGTGCGGCGCTGCGCGAGGTGGGACTCGCGCACGCGGTGTGCCCGTACTACCTGGGCAGCGAGATGGCGCGCTGGAGCGACGTGATCGTGGGCGACTACAACTACTGGTTCGACGCGGGCGCGATGCTGCATGGCCTGGCGCTGGCGAACCAGTGGCGCGTGTCCGTGCTGGTGGACGAAGCGCACAACATGGTCTCGCGCGCCCGCTCGATGTTCACGTCATCGCTGGAACGCGGCGCGCTGCGGGCCGCCCGCGCGGCAGCACCACCGCTGGCGAAGAAGGCGCTGGGGCGCGTGACGCGCGCATGGTCGGCGTTGGACAAGGAACACGGCGCGCCGTACCAGGTGCTGCCGGCGCTGCCCGATGCACTGCTGGACGCGCTGCAGGCAGCCGCCAGCGCGATCACCGACCACCTGGCCGAGCAGCCCGGGCCGCTGGACCCGGCGCTGCAGCGCTTTTACTTTGAGGCGCTGCACTTCGCGCGGCTGGCCGACTCCTTCGCCAGCCATTCGCTGTGCGACTTCACGCGCGACGGCCGCGACAGCGCGCTGTGCATCCGCAACGTGGTGCCGGCGCCGTTCCTGAAGAGCCGCTTCGCGCTTGCGCACTCCACCACCCTGTTCTCGGCCACGCTCAGTCCCTGGCATTACTACGCCGATGCGCTCGGCCTGCCCGAGGATACGGCGTGGATCGACGTGGACTCGCCATTTTCAAGCGAGCAGCTGGCGGTGCGGGTGGCAAGCAGGATCTCCACCCGCTACCAGCACCGCGCGGCCTCGCTCGCGCCCATCGCGGAGCTGATGGCAAGCCAGTACCGCGACCGGCCCGGGAACTACCTCGCTTTTTTCAGCAGCTTCGACTACCTGGAGCAGGCGGCCGCGCTGTTTGCCGAGCGCCACCCGGACATCCCGGCCTGGCTGCAGGGGCGGCGCATGAGTGAGGCCGAGCGCGCCGAGTTCCTGGCGCGCTTCGTGCCGGGTGGCCGCGGCATCGGATTCGCGGTGCTGGGCGGCGCGTTCGGCGAAGGGATCGACCTGCCGGGCGAGCGACTGATCGGGGCGTTCATCGCCACGCTCGGACTGCCGCAGGTGAACCCGGTGAACGAACAGTTGCGGCAGCGGCTGGAGGAGACATTCGGCGCGGGGTACGACTACACCTATCTGTACCCGGGCGTACAAAAGGTGGTGCAGGCGGCCGGGCGCGTGGTGCGCACGATGGCCGACCACGGCGTGGTGGTGCTGATCGACGACCGGTTCGACCAGCCGCGCGTGCGCGAGCTGCTGCCGCGCTGGTGGGGCATCGGGCGAGCGCCCAGTGCGGGTTAGCGTATCAGCTCGCGCACCTTCTGGTAGCCGCTGCGGCTGATCGGGATGCGCACGTCGCCGTCGAGCACCGCGCAGTGGTTGTCCTTGCTGGCCTGTTCGATGCGCCGGATCGCCGCCAGGTTGACGATGTAGGAGCGGTGCACGCGGACGAACACCGCCGGGTCGAGCTGGGCTTCCAGTTCGGACAGCGGCTGGTTCTTCAGCCATGACTTGCCGCCGGCGCTGATCCGCACATAGTCGTCCTGCGCTTCGATGTAACCGATGCTCTCGACCGGCACGACGTGCACGCGCGCGCCATCGCGGATCAGCACGCGCGCGAGCGGGCCGTTGCGGCGGGCCGCCTCCGACAGCAGCGGGCTCACGCCGGCAGGTGCCGCAACGAGCGAGCGCGCATGCGCCAGCGCCTGCTCCAGCCGCGCCCGCGAGAACGGCTTGAGCAGGTAATCCACCGCATGCACCTCGAACGCGCGCAGCGCGAACTGGTCGTAAGCGGTGACGAACAGGTAGCGCGTCTTGTGGCCCGCGAGCTCGGCCACCTCGAAGCCGTCGAGCCTTGGCATTTGAATGTCGAGGAAGACAAGGTCCGGTTCGAGCTCCGTGATCGCCTTGACGGCATCGAAGCCGTTGGCGCATTCACCGACAATCTCGACATCTTCCAGCGCCGCCAGATGCTCGCGCAGCACGGCCCTGGCAAGGTGCTCGTCATCCACGATCAGCACACGCATCGCTCAGCTCTCCATGGTTTGCGCCGGCAGCACAAGCTCGACCCGGAACGTGCCCGGCCCGGCCGACCAGTGCGCGCTCGCTTCGTGTGCGTACACGGCGGCGAGCCGCGAACGCACGTTGGCCAGGCCGTGGCCGCTGGCCGGGCGCGGCACCTCGTCGTCGCCACTGTCGTTCTCCAGCGCGATGCGCAGCAGCGAGCCGGCGCGCGCGGCCGACAGGCGCAGGCTGCCGCCATCGAGCCGGCGCGCCACGCCGTGCTTGATCGCGTTTTCCACCAGCGGTTGCAGGATCAGCGGCGGCAGCAGGCAGGCCAGCGCCGCGTCATCGATGCTTTCGTCCCACGCCAGGCGGTCGCCAAAGCGCACCTGCTCGATCGCCAGGTAGTGGCGCAACAGGTCCAGCTCGTCGCGCAAGGGAATGCGGCGGCGCGCTTCGAGCCCCAGCGTGCGGCGAAAGAACTCGGCCAGCTGCAGGGTCATCTCGCGCGCAGCGGCGGGGTCGATGGTGGTGAGCGCGCTCACCGAGTTCAGGCTGTTGAACAGGAAGTGCGGATCGACCTGGGTGCGCAGCAGGCGCAGCTCGGCGTCGCGCGCCATCAGCTGCGCCTGCAGCTCGCGCGTCTCGAGCTCGCGGGCGCGCCCGACCGCAATCGCCAGGTAGTTCGCGACCGCGCACAAGCCATACAGGATCAGGCCCAGGCCGAACACGGTGGCAGCCAGCGAGCGGTTCCAGGGAATGCCGCCCTGCCCGAGCAAGTCGTTCCACAGGCTGGCCGCGATCAGCCACAGCCCGGCCACGCACAAGGCCGCGAACCCGAACGCGGCCAGCACGCGCCAGTGAGCCACCGCGCCCAGCGGGTGCGCGCGGCACAGGTAGTATGAAGAGAACCCGGCGGCCACGCCATAGAGCACGGTGAGCGGCAGCGCGAACAGCAGGCTGGCGCCCAGAGTGACGCCCGCCGCGGCCGCGAGCAGCCAGGCCAGCGCGACGCCAAACAGGAGCCAGGCCAGCAGGTACAGCAGGCTGCCCTGGCGCGCGCCGAACGGGCCTTGCATCAGTTGCGCACTTCCACGCCGCCCAGGATGGCGTAGCCGGTCACGACCAGGCGCTTGGTGGCGACCGGCGGGTGGGCGGTCTTTTCCTCGAAGCCGCCCAGGATCGGCGAGCCATGCAGCACGACCGTCCAATCGGGAGGGCATTTGATGGTGACGCCGCCCATGAACGCGAAGACGTTGAGCACGGCCTCGCCTTCGATCGAGGCGCCGCGCATGTCGAGCGAGCAGCCGCCAAGGATGGCGGTGATGTCGCCGCCGCGGAAGGCCTGGCTGGTGACGCTACGCTCGAAGCCGCCGAGGATGGCGCTGATGTCGACCACCGCGTCCGAAGGCGGCATGCCGGCGCCAGTCTTGGCGCCTGCGTCCGTCCACGTGGTCCCGGCCTGCGGCGCGCTGGCGGCATCGCGGCGGCGGCCGGCCTCGAAGGCGCGGTACATGAACAGCGCCCCGGCCACGATCAGGAACAGCGGCCACACCATGCCCCAGGTGAGGTAGAAGAGGCCGAGCCGGTTGCACACCAGCGCCGCGCCAATCGCGACCAGGATGCCGCCGACCACGTAGTTGTTGGGCGAGCTGGTGTCGAACAGCTTGACCAGTCCCGCGACGATGAACACCACCGGCCAGAACGTGATCGCATGGCGCACGTTGATGATGTCGAGGTTATCGAGCAGGAACAGCACGCCGATCGCGATGACGAGCGCGCCCGTCACGAGCTGGCCGGTGCCGGTACGGCCTGGGTTATCGTTTCTCATTGTCGGACTCCCTGGACTGCAGGCGGCGCGCCACGACCGGTTCGAGCACCATGGCCACGCCGCAGATGATGATGAAAATCGGCCAGCTGTTATAGATGGTCAGGCCGTAGTCGCCCTCGAAGACGGCGAACAGCCACAGGCCGATGCAGGTCATCCACAGGCCGCCGGTGAAGTCGCGCGCACTGGGAAAGCCGATCATGCGGTTCAGCCCCGCCACCACAAGAATCAGCGGCCAATAATGCCACAGCCGTTCGATGTCGAACATGCCCATCTGGTCGAGGAACAGCGCGATGCCGAGGACAACCAGCAGCAGGCCCCAGAGCATCTGGCGGCGCCATCGGTAAGAGTCGTTGCTGCGCATGTGCGGTCACTCCTGTCTGTTGAACACGGACAGAAGATACCGCCGGGCGCGCGGCAGCGGAAGCGGTTTTCGGTGAATGGCGGACGGAAGGCGGCGAATGGCGAAGCCGGCGGCGAACGGCAGGCAGCAAAAAGGCCCGCCGCGTTCTCCGGGGCGGGCCTTGCGAGCGGAACGGGCCGCGTCAGACGGCGGGATTGGCGGACAGGTCCATCGGTGGACGGCCCTTGACCTGGTTGCGGTACTTGGCGCGTGCTGCCGCCTGTTTGGCCTGTTCGCGCACCACGTTGGCACGCTTGGTCTCGCGCTTTTCCTGCTTGCTGCGGTGCTGGGCCTGGTCCTTGTTGCCGATTCGGGCGGTCATCGTACTCTCCTTTGTCGAAACTTTTGACACGTTGCGGCGTTGCGCGGCGCCCCTTGCGGGCGGCGCCACGGCGCCGGTCTTGCCCCAACTACGAGCGGGACGTCGCCATTTTCAGGTCCGCCGGCATCAGCATTTCCCACCCAAGCTGGCGTCGGATTTCTTCCGGGGTGGGGGGCGGTTTCTGTTCGCGCACACGGCGCTCCAGATACGCGCGGACCAGGTGCTTGGGTGGGTGCTTGATCGCAGACATGGCAACCTCCGCTTCCGTTTGTCGGCCGGCGCGACCCGCGGGCGCGCCGGCACATGGATTCTGGTGCCGATCCTCGAGGCGGACCGGCTGGCCTGTTGAGATATTTGGCTTTGACCCGCGAATGCATCGCCGGCGCCTCACTCACACGCCTCCATCATAGCGGTCGGGGACGAGGGCCACCGTTAGGTGACGCACAATGTGCGCTACCGGCCAATGGCGTCGAAACTTTTCACACTCGGGCCATGGCGCTCGCCTGTGTCGGCCTGGCCGACAGCGCCTCCCCTCGCGCGGGCCGCTCGGCACGCTTCCTGCCTACTCCTGTTTAATCGTGCCATCACGAGCACGAGACCCTCATCTCTGGAGAGCGTGTATGAATAACCTGAAAGCGTCGATACGCCGTTTCCTCACTTGTGCATCCATCGTTGCCAGCACCGTTCCCGCGCTGGCCGGCGCCGTCCCTGTTTTCGACAACGGTCCGCCGGACCACGCCAGCGCCAACAACATGGGCTTTGCCTGGCAAGCCGACGACTTCACGATCGGCGCCGGCCAGAGCCCGGCCAGCCTGACCTTCTGGAGCCTGGAGGCCAGCGGCGCCTACCGCGGCAGCATTTCGTGGCAGATCCTGAGCGCGCCCGGTGGGTCGATCCTCGGCTCGGGCACCACCAGCAGCGTGACACGCACCAGCACCGGCTCCTACCTGGGGCTGGCGGAATACCGCAACGAGTTCGACTTCGGGACGGTGCCCGGACTTGGCGCCGGGACCTACTGGCTCGTTCTGCACAACGGCGCCTTCAGCAACCTGGGCGACCCCAACGAATTCCTGTGGGAGACCACGGCCGGCAACAGCAGCGCGGTCGGCATGGAGAGCTATGACCTCGGTAAGACCTGGACCCCGAACGGCAACGAGCACGCGTTCGTGATCAGCGCGGTGCCCGAGCCGTCGTCGGTGGCGCTGCTGGCCGGCGGCCTGCTGCTGGCCGGGTGCCTGCGCAAGCGCGAGCAGCGCAGCAAAACGTTCGCACGCTAACGCACGGGAGAACCCGAGATGAAGACTCGTTACGCACACAACCTGCTTCTGGCAACGCTGCTTGCGGCCGGCGCCCATGCGCTGGCCGCGCCTATCGCCGTCACCGAAGCCCAGTTGCCCAAGGCGGACCTGAGCCCGACGCTGGCGTCGATGGCGAAGGCGATGCCGCTGAACGCGGTGGCGGCTCCGCGCCGCGTGGTGCCGCTGCGCCTGATCTCGCCCGCCATGCGCACCCAGGCGCCGCCAACCTCCGCGCGCGGGCAACCGCCGGCATCGAGCCTGACCAGCGGCCAGGGCGCGCTGACACCGGGTGTGTACACCGGCGGGCCGCTGCTGAACATCGACGGCATTGCCTCCGACGGGACAGGCGCGCCGCCGGACCCGAACGGCGCGGTCGGCGAAAGCCAGTACGTCCAGTGGGTGAACACGCGCCTTGCGATCTACAACAAGGCCAATGGCGCACTGCTGCTCGGCCCGATCCCGGGCAACGCCCTGTTCGCCGGCATGACCGGGAGCCCTGGCGCGGACGCCTGCCGCACCAGCAACTGGGGCGACCCGATCGTCCAGTACGACAAGCAGGCCAAGCGCTGGATCCTGACCCAGTTCGCGTGGGACCCGGCCAAGACCGACACCGGACCGTACTACCAGTGCATCGCCGTCTCCACCTCCGCCGACGCGACCGGCAGCTACTACCGCTACGCGTGGGAGATCCGCAATGGCGCGGGCAACATCGTGTTCCCCGACTATCCCAAGGTCGGCGTCTGGCCCGACGCCATCTACTTCACCTGGGTGCTGTTCGAAAGCGCCACGGCCGGCGGCTACCTGGGCCCGCGCGCCTGCGGCGTGGATCGTGCGGCGCTGCTGTCCGGCGGTTCGGCGAGCGCGCGCTGCTATGACTTCGGCACGGCGTATGGCCCGATCCTGCCGTCGGACCTGGACGGCACGGCAGCGCCGCCCGCCGGCAGCCCGAACTACATGCTGACGCTGGACTTCCTGGCCGACGGCACGGGCGACCACCTGTTCATGTGGCGCTTCTCGTTCGCCAACGCCACGGTCGACGGGCCGGTGACGGTGCCGGTGGCGCCGTTCACGATCGCCTGCCCGAGCACCTATGGCGGCCCGTGCGTGCGCCAGCCGGCACCCGGCGAGGCACTTGATGCGCTGGGCGACCGGCTGATGCACCGGCTCGCGTACCGCAACTTTGGCAACCGCGAGGTGCTGGTCGCGAACCATTCGGTGCAGCAGCCGGGCGCGCCCACCGACGGGCCGGTGGGCGTGCGCTGGTACGAGATCCGCAACCCGGCCAGCGACAGCGTGGCGGTGTACCAGCAAGGCACCTGGGCGCCGGATGGCCTGGACCGCTGGATGGGCAGCATCGCGATGGACAGGATGGGCAATATCGCGCTGGGCTACAGTGCGTCCGGCACCAAGACGCCGCCGGGGGTGCGCTACACCGGCCGGCTGCGCAGCGAGCCAATGGGGCGGCTGGAGCCGGAAGCGGTGCTGGTGTCGGGCGGCGGCTCGCAGGTCGATACCTACAACCGCTGGGGCGACTACAGCGCGATGACGATCGACCCGAGCGGCGACTGCAATTTCTGGTACACGCAGGAGTACATCCGTGCGACCGGCTCGTTCAACTGGAGCACGCGCATCGGGGAGTTCAGGTTCAAGAACTGCAAGTAGCAGGCAGGGTGGGCGGCTATGCCGCCCACGCGTCCAAACAAAACATAGGCGGCCACGGCGCCTGCCGGAATTGAACGCGTGGGCGGGAAACCCGCCCACCCTACAAAAAAAGGGGAGCCGAGGCTCCCCTTTTCGTTTGCTGCCGTCTGGCTTAGAACTTGTACTTCAGGTTCAGGTAGAACTGGCGGCCAATCACGTCCAGCTTGGACTGCTCGTCCTCGCTGTAGCGATAGTACGCACGGCGCACGTTGGTCAGGTTGGTCGCGTCGAAGCTCAGCACCAGGTTCGGGGTGAAGCTGTAGCTTGCGTTGAACGCGAGGGTCTTGACCGGTGCGGCCATGGTCGGTGCCGACGGCATCAGGATGCCCTGGATGGTCGTCATGCCCTGGCTGTTCGCGGTCGGCGACGGCGCGGTCGAGCTGTTCACGTACTCGCTGCGGTAGTTCCACACCAGGCGGGCCGACAGCTTGTCGTCCTCGTAGTAGCCGCCCAGGTTGGCTGCGTACTCCGAAGCGCCGACCATCGGACGGCCGTCGTCGACCTTGGTATGGGCCTTGCTGACGTTCGAGGTGATGCCGAAGTTGGTGTTAAACAGCGGCTGCTCGTACGACAGTTCGATACCCGCGATTTTCGCGCCCTGCTGCGAGGAGGTGTTGACCGCATAGACCTTGCCGGCCTTGGACAGCTCGTCCCACAGTTCGACCGTCGCGCCGCCGGTGGTGCCGGTCTTGGCATAGCCGTCGATCTTCGAGTAGAACAGGTCCACGGCCACCAGCGAACGACGCGCGAAGTACCAGGCCCACGATGCGTCCAGGTTTTTGGCGGTCATCGGGTGCAGGTCCGGGTTCGGGCCGTTCACGTGGCAACCCTGGGCATCGCAGGCCGCGCCCGAGAAGCCCACGCCATACATGTTGTAGTTCTGGCGGCTGATGGTCTTGCTCGCGCCGAAGCGGGCGATCATGTCCTTGGACAGCTCGTAGCGGATGTTCAGGCTCGGCAGGAAGTTGTTGAACTTGCGGTCGGTGTGCGCGAAGTAGTACGTATTGCCGGTAAAGCCGTTGAACGGGGTGTTGTCGTAGTACGGCTGCAGGTCGCCGGCGGTGGTGACCGCGCCCGGATAGGCCGCGCACGGGATCGCCGGCTGGCCCGGGGCCGCACGCTCGCACTTGCCCGGCGCGATCGGGGTCGGGATGTCGGCGGTTTCACGGGTCTGCACAAAACGCAGGCCCACGTTGCCGGACCAGCGCTCGCCTTCCAGGTTGGCCATCACGTAGGCGGCCGACTGGCGTTCGCGCACGTGCAGTTCGGAGAACACGCGGCGCTCGAACTCGTCGCTGGTGGGCTTGGTGTTGGCCGCGAAGTAGGCCTTCAGGGTCTCAGGCGTGAAGGTGAAGCCGGTGTTGTCCCAGCCAGCCGGGCCGCCCAGGTCCTTGCCGAAGTCGCCCGGGAAGCCGATGTAGCTGGTCGGGGCGTTGGCGTTGATGTCCTTGGTGTGGTAGGCCGGATAGCGGCGCGCGCTGTCGCGGTGGTGGTCGGCGTAGCGCACACCGGTTTCGATCGACTCGATGAAGCTCTTGTTGACCTTGTACTCGGCGTCCAGCTGCAGGCTGTTTTCCTTGTCGGTGGTCTTGATGCCCGAGATGGTGCGGCCGATCAGCATGTTGCCGCTGCCGTCAGCGTTCATGCCCGGCACGTTGGCGCCAGCGCCGTAGTACTTGATGAACGGTGCCTGGTCGACGGCGCCATACGAGAACGAGGCGCCGGTGCCGAAGCGGGCGTAGGTCAGGCCCTGGTCGGCGTCGGTCTTGCCCACGCCCTGGGTGGTCGAGAACAGGGTCTTGACGGTCAGGTCGTCGTTGACGCGGTACTTGGCGTCCAGGTCGAGGAAGCCGGAAGTGGCGCGCGCGCCGTTACGGTAGAAGCTTTCCGAGTTGCCGATGTACTGCGGCGGCGTGCCGGCCGGGTACATGATGTCGGCGGCCTTGAGCACGCGAATGGTGTCGCCGTACATCGTCTTTTCAGTCACGATGACCGGGTTCTTCAGGGTCGCGTAGACTTGCTGGCCGTTGACGTTGGTGTTGGTGCCGGTGCCGCCGAGCGTGTCGGCTTTGCCCATCAGCATGCTGTAGAACGCGCCGGCGTTCAGGCGTCCGTAGTTGTTGGCGTTCATGCCGGAGTAGAAGCCGGTCATGGTCACGTCCAGGTCCTTGTTCGGCTTGAACTCGAGCGAGAGCATGCCGCCCTTGCGGTCGCGCACGCCTTCGACGAACTCGGTGCTGGCGGTGCCGCGCATGCGCACGCCGTCCAGGTCCTTGGCGGTGTAGCCGCTGCCTTTGAGCGATTCGTCGGTGATGCCCGGCATGTTCTTCAGGTTGATGACGTCATAGCCGCTCGAGAAGCCGTAGGCCAGGGTCGAGGAGGTGTCGCGACGCACGTAGCGCTTTTCGGCAAAGCCCTGGGCGATGAAGCCAAAGGTGCCCGCTTCGTTCTTCCAGTTGACGGTGGCATTCAGGTCCGGGGCGCTCTTGCCCGGCAGGGTGGCGTAGCTCATGCCGGCGCTGACCACGCCCGACAGGCGCTCCTTGGCAGCCAGGGGCTTCCTGGTGGTGACGTTGATGGTGCCGGCCATGCCGCCATCGACGATGTTGGCCTGCGAGGTCTTGTACACCAGGGCCTGGTTCAGGACCGAGGACGGCATCAGCGACAGGCTGGTCGAACGGCTGCTCGAGCCCTGGTCGCCCACGTACCAGTCGCCACCGGAGACGGTGTGGCCGTTGAACAGGATCAGCGACATGTCCGGGTTGGTGCCGCGCATCGAGACCTTTTCGGCCTCGTCGTAGTCGGTGCGCACGGCCACGCCGGCCAGGCGCTGCAGCGAGTCGGCCAGGTTCTTGTCCGGCATCTTGCCCACGTCTTCGGCGGTGATCACCTCGACGTTGGCGGTGGCGTTCTTTTTCACCTCCAGCGATTTGGCCATCGAGGCGCGGATACCGGTCACTTCGACCGTTTGGATCGGGGCTTCCTGGGTCTGGGCCATTGCCGGCATTGCCGACAAGCTCCACAGAGCCAGCGAGACGGCGGCCGCTAGCGGTGTTTGTTTGAACATCATGAATCTCCTGGGTGCGATTTTTTTTGAAAAATTGGCAGGTTCTGCCTGCCGCGCGCACAGTATTGACGAGAATTAACCTTTCACCATAATCACTTGTGCATGTCGGGATATAACCTTGAGGAATGTGGTGAGTGCAGTTGAACATAGGGTTATGGCCCATGCACAAGTTTTCATTGTCAAATTCGGCCCCAGCCGTTAGTTTGTCGTTTTCCAACACTGTTAATTTTCGCCATGCGCCTCGCCTGCCTCCTGCTCGCCTCTGCCGTCCTGTCCGGTTGCGCAACCGCCCCTGCCCCGTCGACTGCGCCAGCGGGTCCGGTAGCGCTGGAGACGGTGCTGCACAAGCAGCTGTACCAGATGACGCCGCGCGAGGCCGGGCGCTACATCGGCTACATCCACCAGGCCGAGCCCGACCTGCGGCACCGCATCGCCGCCATCGGCCGCAAGAACATCGGCCAGCCGTACACGCTCAACCTGCTGGGCGAATTTCCGTACGAGATACACGACAGCCTGCCGATGTTCTCGCTCGATCACAGCGACTGCGTGGTCTTTGCCGAGCACACCTACGCGATGGCGCTGTCGCAGTCGTGGGAGGAATTTTTCTGGATGCTGCAGCGGATCCGCTACCGCGACGGCGTGATCGGCGTGAAGACGCGCAACCACTACACCGAGCTGGACTGGAACGTGCAGAACCGCTGGTTGGTCACCGACGTCAGCGCGCAACTGGCCGGGGCCAATGCGGCGACCTACGACATGACGGTGGACCGCGCCCGGTTCCTGAAAACGCGCCACCACACGGACGCGTCGATCCCGGTCGAGACCAGCCGCCAGTCGTACGTGCCGAAGGAGCGCGTGGTGGAGGTCGCGAGCCAGCTGCAGGAAGGCGACTTCGTCAACGTGATTTCGACCAAAAACGGCGAGTACTGGGCCTCGCACGTGGGCCTGGTGGTGCTGGGGCCGAACGGCGAGCGGCACTTCCTGCATTCGTCCGAGCCGCAGGTGCGCGAGGAGACGTTCGCGTCGTTCATGGCGCGCGCCGCCGAACGCGAGGCGCGCAATGCACGCGAGGGCAAGAACGGGCAGAAGCTGGCCGGCTTCAAGTTCCTGCGGCTGAACGACGACATCGTGGTGCCGCCGATGGCGCCGCAGCCGCGCCCTGTGGCAACGCCGGCGGCGTAAGCGGCAACGGGCCTGCCGGCGTATCGGGCCACGGCGCCAGGCGCCAGCGGGCCTAGCACCAGATCTCGCCGGTGCTGCGGCACCAGGCGTCGCGTTCGGCCAGGCCGTTGTCGGCACCGTTGATGCGGCGCGTCAGCTCCGACAGGTCGCCCGCATCGGCCAGCTGGTTGCAGCCCTTGTCCTGCCAGATGGCGGCGGCCACGTGCACGCACCAGCGCGGGTCGAGCACGGCATCGGGGCGGGCGACAAAATCAGGACTGCCGGCAACGCTCGCGCGCATGGCACGGGTGGCGCGGGCGTAGCTGTCCTTGCCCGTCAGCTGCAACAGGCCGCGGCCGCGGTAGGTGTAGCCATCGTCGGGCGCGCTGTTGCCCATCCGTTTGCCATACACCAGGTTGGCGAGCTTGCGCGGATTGTGTGCGTAGGCCGCCGCGCTCAGCGACGCACCACGTCCGAAGCGAGAGGGCCAGACCGCCCCCAGCCGCGCGGCGCTGTAATCGAGGTTTTCGTACTCCACCGTCAGGGCCTGCGATTCGTGCAGCACCTGGGCCAGGAAGTGCGCGACCCGCTGCGGCGTGGCCGAGATGCCCCAAAGGTCGAGCGCGGCCTGGCCGGTGCGAAACGCCTCGCGGTAGCGCGGCTGCATGCGCGGTGCGAGGCGCACAAGCTGTTCGAGGGTTACGGTGATCGTCATCGCGTGCTCCGGGTCGCCACGTCTTGATGCTAGCCCCCGGTGCCAGGCCCCGCCCTCGTGCAGATCAAAGTCTCCCTTCTCGCCGCCAGCCGTTGCTGCACCGAACCCGCGTGCCCTAGCCTCCCTTGACCTCGCGAAACTCGGCGTCCACCACGTCGTCCTGCTGGCGCCCTGCCCCCGCCCCCTGCTGTTCCGGCTGTTCCTGGCCGGCAGCGGGACCTTGCTGCTGGGCATACATTTTCTCGCCGAGCTTCTGGCTGGCGCTGTTGACCGCGGCGATGCTGCTGTCGATCGCGGCCTTGTCATTGCCCTTGAGGGCCTCGTCCAGCCGCGCCACCGCGTCTTCCAGCGCCTTGCGCTCGCCGGCATCGAGCGCCTGGCCGTGTTCGGCCAGGGTCTTGCGGGTGGCATGCACCAGCGCATCGCCCGTGTTGCGCGCGTCCGCCAGCTCGCGCGCGCGCCGGTCCTCGTCGGCATGGGCGGCGGCGTCGCGCACCATCTTCTCGATCTCGGCCTCGGTAAGGCCCGAGTTGGCCTTGATCGTGATCTGGTTTTCCTTGCCGGTGGCCTTGTCCTTTGCCGAGACGTGCAGGATGCCGTTGGCATCGATGTCGAAGGTGACTTCGATCTGTGGCATCCCGCGCGGCGCGGGCGCAATGCCCATCAGGTTGAATTCGCCCAGCAGCTTGTTGCCAGCAACCATTTCCCGTTCGCCCTGCGCGACCTTGATCGTGACCGCCGGCTGGTTGTCGTCCGCGGTCGAAAACATCTGGGTATGCCGGGTCGGGATCGTGGTGTTCTTTGGGATCATTTTGGTCATCACGCCGCCCAGGGTCTCGATGCCAAGCGAGAGCGGGGTCACGTCCATCAGCAGCACGTCGGTGCGCTCGCCGGCCAGCACCGAGCCCTGGATCGCTGCGCCCACCGCCACCGCCTCGTCGGGATTGACGTCCTTGCGCGGTTCCTTGCCGAAGAAGGCGCGCACCTTTTCCTGCACCATGGGCATGCGCGTCATGCCGCCGACCAGGATCACGTCGCCGACCTGTTCAGGCTGGATGCCTGCATCCTTGAGCGCGGTGCGGCACGGCTCGATGGTGCGCTCGACCAGGTCCTCGACCAGCGATTCGAGCTTGGCGCGGGTGATGCGCAGGTTCATGTGGGCGGGCGCGCCCCCGGCCATGGCGATGTAGGGCTCGTTGATTTCGGTCTGCTGGGTCGAGGACAGTTCGATCTTGGCGCGCTCGGCCGCGCTCTTGATGCGCTGCAGGGCAATCGGGTCCTTGCCCAGGTCGATGCCGCTGGTTTTTTTGAATTCGCCAATGATGTAGTCGACGATGCGCTGGTCGAAATCCTCGCCGCCGAGGAAGGTGTCGCCGTTGGTCGAGAGTACTTCGAACTGCTTTTCCCCCTCCACGTCGGCAATCTCGATGATCGAGATGTCGAAGGTGCCGCCGCCCAGGTCGTACACCGCGATGCGTCGCTCGCCCTGCCCGGCCTTGTCCAGGCCGAATGCGAGCGCGGCGGCGGTGGGCTCGTTGATGATGCGCCTGACCTCGAGCCCGGCGATGCGCCCGGCGTCCTTGGTGGCCTGGCGCTGGGCATCGTTGAAATAGGCAGGTACGGTGATCACCGCGTCGGAGACCGGCTCGCCCAGGTAGTCCTCGGCCGTCTTCTTCATCTTGCGCAGCACTTCGGCCGACACCTGCTGGGGCGCCAGCTTGCGCCCCGCCACCTCGATCCAGGCGTCGGCGTTGTCGGCGCGGATGATCTTGTAGGGCATCAGGTGGATGTCCTTCTGGACCTCGGGATCGTCGAACTTGCGGCCGATCAGGCGCTTGACCGCGTACAGCGTGTGCTGCGGATTGGTGACCGCCTGGCGCTTGGCGGGCGCGCCAACCAGGATTTCGCCGCTGTCCTGGTAGGCCACGATCGAGGGCGTGGTGCGCGCGCCCTCCGCGTTTTCAATCACCTTGGCCTGCCCGCCTTCCATCACGGCCACGCAGGAATTGGTGGTGCCAAGGTCGATGCCGATGATCTTGCTCATGCGTTCCTCCCCACTTCGAAAAGACCGCAACGATTCCGGCTGTCACGGCTGCAGCAATAGACAACGCGCAGCGCAAAAGGCTCCCCGGCCGCGCAGGTTTATTGGGGATGGATCAAGGGTTGTTGAACTGAAGAGCAGGCGCGCACTCCAACGGGTCAGCCGTGCGTGTTTCGCACCAGGCCGCCAGACCAGTCCAAGGACCCTCCATGCACCTGCCCGCGCTTGTCCTGCTCCGGACCCTGCTCATCCCATGGGTGGGCGCGGCCGCGCTGCTGGCCGCGCCATGGACCGCGGCGCGGGCACAGGAGCCGGACGAATACATCCTGACCCTGCCGTCCGGCCCGGCGGCGCCCGCGCAAGGCGGCTCGGTGCGCTTCATCGGCAACGCCACCGTGCTGATCGAGTACCAGGGCCTGGCGATCCTGACCGATCCCAACTTCCTGCCGCGCGGCTCCTTCGTGCGCCTCGGGTACGGCCTGCGCTCCGAGCGCCTGGCCAGCCCGGCCATCGGCATCGACGCGCTGCCGCCAGTGGACCTGGTGGTGCTCACCCACCTGCACGAGGACCACTTCGACTGGCTGGTCCAGCAGCGGCTGCGGCGCGACGTGCCCATCGTGACCACCAGCGAGGCGGCGCCGCAGCTCGAGGAGCTCGGCTTCACCCAGCACTACGGGCTGGCCGCGTGGGATTCGCTGACGGTGCGCAAGGGCGAGGCCAGGCTGCGCATCACGGCGCTCCCGGCGCGCCACGGGCCGCGTGCGCTGGCCTGGCTGCTGCCCGAGGTGATGGGCGCGCTGCTGGACTTCGGCCCCGGCGCGTTCGGCCCCGGCTATCGCATGTACATCACCGGCGACACGGTGCTGTTCGACGAGCTGGCGCAGATCGGCCAGCGCTTTCCCGACATCGACCTGGCGCTGCTGCACCTGGGCGGCATGCGTCTTGCCGGCCCGTTCAAGCTGTCGATGGATGGCGAGGACGGCGCCCGCCTGCTCCAGCTGACTGGCGCGCGCCGCGCGATCCCGTTGCATTTCTCCGACTACGACATGTTCCATTCACCGCTGGCCGACTTTCAGCGCGCCACCGGGGCGGCCGGGCTGGACGGGCGCGTGATCTATCTGGAGCGCGGCGACACCTACACCCTGCCGCTGGAGAGAGCACAGGGCCAAACCGGGCAGCGCCCGCCGGCCGGATATTCCCGTTTTGAAATGAAAAATGGAAATAAAAACGCCATTTCTATTTCCGATATTCATTTCCAAAAAATAATGAATTAGCTGAGCAGATTTAATTCACTACTCGCCGTTGAGCGTTGTCAAACTCACCATTCGTAGCGGACACGATAATAAACTTACTCAGCAATAAGAACTCGAATTCAGCCATTTAATTTAATTCAATTCGGAAAATAAAAACAGGCAATAAAAAAGACCTTAGCGCTTCAAAATCAGGCACTTAGAGCAGCGCGCCGTACAAGCATTCACGCCGACGAAACCAAATCGAGCAGCATCAAGGCCATGTCCATGCTAAATGAGAATGTCGTCAGTCAGTTTTGCGCCGGAATGGTGTCCCTGCATCGGACCACGAAAATCGCCTTGATGGTGGTGATCGACTTGCTAGCGCTGCCATTTTGTTTTTTGATTGCCATGCTGCTGCGCGGCGGCGATTTGAAACTGGCCATGCATTACGGCCCCGCCTCGTACGTGCTGGTGGCGGTGGTGACGATTGCCGCCCTGTCCATGTCCGACCTGTACCGGGCCGTGATCCGCTTCATCGACCAGCGCCTGCTGTCGGTCACCGGCCTGGCATTGGCGGTGGCGGTGCTGTGCGCCTACGTCGTGCTGTTTGCGATCAACGACGAGATGTTCCCGCGCAGCGCGCTGGCAATCTACTGGTTCATCGTATTCTCGTACGTGGTCACCTCGCGCATCGGCATGCGCAACTTCCTGCGCAACCACAGCACGCGCCGGCGCCCGGTCTCGGACACGGTCGCCATCTACGGTGCCGGCGAGGCCGGGGCGCAGCTGGCCCAGACCATGCGCAACAGCGGCGAATACCGCCCTGTCTGCTTTTTCGACGACAAGCATGTACTGAACGACCGGACCATCGCCGGCCTGCGCGTGTTCCACACCGACCGGCTGGTCGAACTGGTGCAGGCGCACAACATCCGCACCGTCGTCATCGCCATCCCGTCGGTCTCGCCCGAGCGGCTGCGCGACATCATGCAGCGCCTCGGCCAGGCCGGGGTCTCGACCAAGATCCTCAGCCGCCTGGTGGACCTGGCCGACGACAAGGCCACCCCGCGCGACTCGATCCGCGAGCTCAAGTTCGAAGACCTGCTCGGGCGCGCGCCGGTGCCGCCGCGGGTGGACCTGTTCGCGCGCTGCGTGCGCGGCAAGCAGGTGCTGGTCACGGGCGCCGGCGGCTCCATCGGCAGCGAACTGTGCCGGCAGATCGCCACGCTCGGCCCGGCCTGCCTGCACCTACTCGACCATTCCGAATACGCGCTCTACACGATCCGCCAGGAGCTGGCCACCCGCTTCCCGGAACTGGCCGCCGAGGCGCACCTGGGCTCGGTGTGCAACGCCGACCTGGTCGCGCGCATCCTGCACGACGGCGCGGTCCAGACCATCTACCACGCGGCCGCCTACAAGCATGTGCCGCTGGTCGAGGCCAACATCGTCGAGGGCCTGCGCAACAACGTGCTCGGCGCCCAGGTGGTTGCCGAGGCCGCCGCCCGGGCGCGGGTCGAGACCTGCGTGCTGATCTCGAGCGACAAGGCGGTGCGCCCCACCAACATCATGGGCGCGAGCAAGCGCATCGCCGAACTGATCTTCCAGGCTGCGGCGGCCCGGCACGGCGCCCACACCACCTTTTGCATGGTGCGCTTTGGCAACGTGCTCGGCTCATCCGGGTCGGTGATCCCGCTGTTCCAGCGCCAGATCGCGCGCGGCGGCCCGCTCACCATCACCCATCCGGAGGTGTCGCGCTACTTCATGCTGATCCCCGAGGCGGCCCAGCTGGTGATCCAGGCCGGCGCCATGGCCAAGGGCGGCGACGTGTTCGTGCTCGACATGGGCGAGCCGGTCCGGATCCTCGACCTGGCGCGCACCATGATCGCAATGACCGGGCTGACGGAAAAGACGCCGCAGAACCCGGGCGGCGAGATCGAGATCAAGTTCGTCGGCCTGTTCCCGGGCGAAAAGCTGCATGAGGAGCTGCTGACCGAGGGCGTGGTGTTCCCCAGCGAGCACCCACGCATCATGCGGATGAAGGAAAACGCGCTGCGCCCGTCGGTGCTGGAGACCTGCATCACCTGCCTGATGATGGCCTGCGACACCCACGAGCGCGCCATGATCGAGTCGATGGTCAAGGCCATCGTCACCGAATACACGCCCCAGCAGGCCGCCCCGGCCACAGCGCCAGCGCCGGTACTGGCCGTACCCGAGCCCGGCCTGATCAAGAAATTCGTGCCGTTTCGCATCTAGCGGCGGCTTCCACCCCACCAGAGGACAACTATGCGCGACGAACACCAATCAGCCCACCTGGAGCAGCTGACCGCCAAGCTGCGCGACCGCAGCGCCATCATCGGCATCATCGGCCTGGGTTACGTCGGCCTGCCGCTGACCTTGCGCTATGCCGCGGTCGGGTTCAAGGTGCTGGGGATCGACATCGACAGCGCCAAGGTCGACAAGCTGAACGCGGGCGCCAGCTACATCAACCACATTTCCGCCGCCGACATCGCGCGCGCGCGTGCCAACGGCTTCGAGGCCACCACCGACTTTTCCCGCGCCGGCGAGCCGGACGCCCTGATCATCTGCGTGCCGACCCCGCTCAACCCCTACCGCGAGCCGGACCTGTCGTTCGTGCTCGACACCACCGACGCGCTGCTGCCCTACATGCGGCCCGGCCAGGTGGTCTCGCTCGAGAGCACCACCTACCCCGGCACCACCGAGGAGGAATTGCGTCCGCGGCTGGAGTCGCGCGGCTTCGAGGTCGGGCGCGAGGTCTTCCTGGTGTTCTCGCCCGAGCGCGAAGACCCGGGCAACCCCAATTTCGAGACGCGCACCATCCCCAAGGTCTGCGGCGGCTCGACCGCGGCCTGCCTGGAGGCCGGGCTGGCCCTGTACGGCCCGGCGATCGACCGCGTGGTGCCGGTCAGCTCGACCCGCGCCGCCGAACTGACCAAGCTGCTCGAGAACATCCACCGGGCGGTCAATATCGGCCTGGTCAACGAGATGAAGATCATCGCCGACAAGATGCAGATCGACATCCACGAGGTGATCCGCGCCGCCGCCACCAAGCCGTTCGGCTTCACCCCCTACTATCCCGGCCCGGGCCTGGGCGGGCACTGCATCCCGATCGACCCGTTCTACCTGACCTGGAAGGCACGCCAGTACGGCCTGCATACCCGCTTCATCGAACTGGCCGGCGAGATCAACAGCGACATGCCGCACTGGGTGGTCGGCAAGGTGTCCGACGCGCTCAACCAGCGCGGGCGCAGCGTGATGGGCAGCCGCGTGCTGGTGCTGGGCATCGCCTACAAGAAGGATGTCGAGGACATGCGCGAGTCGCCCTCGGTCGAGCTGATGGAGCTGCTGCGCGACAAAGGCGCACACGTCGACTACGCGGACCCGCACGTGCCGGTGTTCCCGCGCATGCGCGAGCACCGCTTCGACCTGTCGAGCGTGGCGCTGACGCCGCAGTCGATCGCCTCTTACGACGTGGTGCTGCTGGCCACCGCCCACAGCGGCTTCGATTACGAGCTGATCCGCAAGTACGCGAACCTGATCGTCGACACCCGCGGCGTCTACCTCGAGCGCCAGCCGAACGTCGTCAAGGCCTGAACCGGAGAGCCCCATGCGCAACTACCCCCCTGCCATTACGGACCGCAAGATCCGTTTCGCCCTGGTCGGCTGCGGCCGCATCTCGAAAAACCACATCGGCGCGCTGCGCCAGCACGCCGAGCGCGCCGAGCTGGCCGGCGTGTGCGACATCGACCCGCGGGCGCTGGCGGCGGCGGCCGGCGAAACCGGGGCCGAGGCCTATGCCAGCCTGGAGGCCATGCTGGCCAAATGCGACGCCGACGCCTTCATCGTCGCCACCCCGTCCGGCCTGCATCCCGAGCAGGCGATCCAGATCGCGCGCGCCGGCCGCCATGTGATCACCGAAAAGCCGATGGCCACGCGCTGGGAGGATGGCAAGCGCATGGTCGCGGCGGCCGACGCAGCCGGGGTGCGCCTGTTCGTGGTCAAGCAAAACCGCCGCAACGCCACCTTGCAGCTGCTCAAGAGTGCCGTCGAGAAAAAGCGCTTCGGCCGCATCTACATGGTCAACCTGAACGTGTTCTGGACCCGCCCGCCCGAGTACTACGCCAGCGCCAAGTGGCGCGGCACCTGGGAATTCGACGGCGGCGCGTTCATGAACCAGGCCAGCCACTACGTGGACCTGCTCGACTGGATCATCGGCCCCGTCGAAAGCCTGCAGGCCTACACCGCCACCCTGGCGCGCGACATCGAGGTCGAGGACACGGGCGTGCTCAGCCTGCGCTGGCGCAACGGCGCGCTCGGCTCGATGAACGTGACCATGCTGACCTACCCGCGCAACCTGGAAGGGTCGATCACCGTGCTCGGCGAGCACGGCACCGTGCGCATCGGCGGCGTCGCCGTCAACGAAGTGCTGCAGTGGGAATTTGCCGCCCCCGACCCGGACGACGACAAGGTGGGCGATGCCAGCTACCAGACCACCTCGGTCTATGGCTTTGGCCACCCGCTCTATTACGACAACGTCATCAAGGTGCTGCGCGGCGAGGCCGAGCCCGAGACCGACGGCCGCGAAGGGCTCAAGTCGCTCGAGGTGCTGATTGCCGCCTACAAATCGGCGCGCGACGGCAAGCGTGTGGCGCTGCCGCTGGAGTACTGAGCATGGCGGCCACGATCCACCCATCGGCCATCGTCGACGAGGGCGCCCGGCTCGGCGACGGCACGCACGTCTGGCACTTTGCCCACGTCTGCGCCGGCGCGCGCATCGGACGGGCCTGCTCGCTTGGCCAGAACGTGTTCGTCGGCAACGACGTGCGCATCGGCGACAAGGTCAAGATCCAGAACAATGTCTCCGTGTACGACGCCGTGACCCTCGAAGACGAGGTGTTCTGCGGGCCCAGCATGGTGTTCACCAACGTCTACAACCCGCGCGCCGCCGTCGTGCGCAAGGACGAGTACCGGCGCACCCTGGTGCGGCGCGGCGCCACCATCGGGGCCAATGCCACCATCGTCTGCGGCGTCACCATTGGCGAGTACGCGTTCATCGCCGCCGGTGCCGTGGTCAACCGCGACGTGCCCGCGTTCGCCCTGATGGCCGGGGTCCCGGCGCGCCAGATCGGCTGGATCAGCCGTTTTGGCGAGCGCCTGCCGTTACCGCTGTCCGGCGCCGCCCAGGCCGTCTGCCCGCATACCGGCGACACCTACCTGCTCGAGCGCGGCGCCTGCACGCTGCTGCCCGCCACCTCCCAACGCTGACTCTTTCCGACCGATCATGGAATTCATCGACCTCAAAGCGCAATACCAAGCCTCGCGCGAGCTGATCAACGCACGCATCCAGGCCGTGCTCGACCACGGCCAGTACATCATGGGGCCCGAGGTGGCCGAACTGGAGTCGGCGCTGGCGGCCTGCACCGGCGCGCGCCATTGCGTGACCGTCTCGTCCGGCACCGAGGCCTTGCTGATCGCCCTGATGGCGCTTGGTGTCGGTCCCGGCGACGAGGTGATCACCACCCCGTTCTCGTTCATCGCCACCGCCGAAGCGATCGTCCTGCTGGGCGCCCGGCCGGTGTTCGCCGACATCAACCCGGCCACCTGCAACATCGACCCCGGCCTGATCGAGGCCCTGGTCACGCCGCGCACCCGCGCCATCATGCCGGTGTCGCTGTACGGCCAGCCGGCCGACATGGACGAGATCAACGCCATCGCCCTGCGCCATGGCCTGCCCGTGATCGAGGACGCCGCGCAAAGCTTCGGCGCCACCTACCGCGGCAAAAAGAGCTGCAACCTGTCCACCAGCGGCTGCACCAGCTTTTTCCCCAGCAAGCCGCTCGGCTGCTATGGCGACGGCGGCGCGCTGTTCACCAGCGACGATGCGCTGGCCGCCGCGGCGCGCGAAATCCGCGTGCACGGCCAGTCGCGCCGCTATGTGCACACCCGCGTTGGCGTCGGTGGCCGCATGGACACGCTGCAGTGCGCGGTCGTCCTGGCCAAGCTGGACCGTTTCGAATGGGAGCTCGGGCAGCGCCAGCGCGCCGCCGCCAGCTATGACGCGCTGCTGTCCGGGCGCGTGCAGCTGGTGGGCCACGCGCGCGACCGCAGCAGCGCCTGGGCCCAATACACGGTGGTGCTCGACGAGCGCGACCGGGTACAGGCCGAGCTGCATGCGCAAGGCATCCCGACGGCGGTCCACTACCCGGTGCCCATGCACCTGCAGCCGGCCTACGCCCACTTGTCGCGCCCCGACGCCTGCCCGGTTGCGCTGGAGATGGCAGGCCGGGTCATGAGCCTGCCGATGGGGCCCTACCTGGACGACGCCGGCGCGCGCAAGGTGGCGCTGGCGGTACTGAGCGCCTGCGGCGTCGCGCTGCCAGCTGCCGGGGAACCCGCCGCCGTATGAAAGCAGCGCTGCCGACGTTCTGGAAGCATGTGATCACGGTGCTGGGCGGCACCCTTGGGGCCCAGGCCCTGCCGCTGGCGGTCGCCCCCTTGATCACGCGCTTGTGTACGCCCGCAGAAATGGGGGCCTTCAGCCTGTGGCTCGGCGTCGTCGCCGTGGCGGCCGTCACCGCCACGCTGCGCATGGAAACCGCAATGATCCTGGACCACGAGCCCGAGCAGCAGCGCACCTGCTTCCGGGTCGTGTTCTACAGCGCCACCGTCACCGCGCTGCTGGTCACTTCCGGCGCGCTGGCCGCGCGCAGCCTCGGCATCCACGCACTCGGTCGGCTGTCGCTCACCGCCCTGTTCACCCTGGGCCTGGGTACCTGGCTGACCGCCGCGATGCAGACCACCCTCGCCTACGCAACCTCGCACGGCGCCTTCGGCAAGGCGGCGCACGCCAAGATCTGGGGCGCCGGCACGATCGCGGTCGGCCAACTGGTGCTGCTGTACCTGGGCGGCGGCGAGCTGGCCCTGCTCGGCGGCCAGCTCCTGGGCCTTGCGGCCGGCCTGGCCGCCGCGCGCTTGCAGCTCAAGCCGCCGCGCGCGCCGATCGGCCTGCGCCTGGACCGCGCCCAGCGCGCCTATCTCGTGCGGCACCGCGACTTCTGGCGCTTTTCGCTGCCGGGCAACCTGCTCAACGCCATGGTCAGCCAGCTGCCGCTGTTCCTGATCGGGCTGCGCCACGGCGCCTACGCCGCCGGCCTGTTCGCGCTGACCCAGCGCGTGCTGTACGCCCCGGTCGCGCTGCTGGCCGCCTCGGTGCTCGAAGTATTCAAGCGCCAGTCGGTGGAAGAATTCAAAACCGTCGGTAACTGCGCCAACGCCTACCGCTACACCTTCAAGATCCTGCTCGCGCTCGGGCTGGGCCCGTCGCTGGTCCTGTTCCTGTTTTCGCCGATGCTGTTTGCCTGGATCTTCGGCGAGTCGTGGCGCGCCGCCGGCGAACTGGCCCGCATCCTGGCCCCGCTGTACTTCCTCAACTTTATCGCCAGTCCGCTCAGCTATGTGTTTTTCGTGGCAGGCAAGCAAAAGGTCGACCTGGTGTGGCAGGTGGCGCTGTTCCTGATGACCGTCAGCGCCTTCCTGGCCCCGGGCAGCCTGCACCAAAACGTACTCTGGTACACGCTCGGCTACTCGCTGCTCTACCTGGTCTACCTTCACCTGTCGTGGCTGTACTCGCAAAACCGGATGGTGCCCGCATGAGACCGATCGCCGCCAGCCGCAACCGCCTCGAGCAGACCGTGCTCGGCGCCGCCTTCTTCCTGCTGTTCCCCGGCTTTTTTTATTACCACACGCTGCTGGGAACCGGCACCACCGGGGCCTTCCTCGGCGGCTACTTCGCGCCCATCTCGCTCCTGTTCGCGCTGCCGGTGGCCTTCATCTACCTGGGACGCGTGCGGCGCGACCCGCGCGAGCTGGGCCTGGTGGACCTGCACTTCGGCCTGTACCTGTGCTATTTCGCGGCCGTGGTGGTGCTCAACGCCGCCACCGGCGCCAACCGCGTGATCGCGGCCAACCACATTCTCCAGATCCACTTCCTGGTCAACATCTTCATCATCTTCAAGTACCTCGACTTCGAACAGCGCCGCTTTCGCCTGCTCGGCCTGGCCGCGCTGGCCGCAATGACGGGGATCGCGGTGGCCTTCTCGGTGGACGGGGTGTTCTACCTCGGCGCACTGGGCATTGCCAAGGATGCCGACAGCCTGGCCACCTACCAGGGTTTTTCGCGCTCCTACCTGTTCACCTACCTGGCGGTGATCGCCTACACCCGGCCGCTGGCGCTGCGGCTGCTGCTGCACGTCACCGGCGCCGTCACCCTGTTCCTCAATACCGCGCGCAGCGAGTTCGTCGCCCTGCTGTTCATGGTGCCGATCATCGAGTTCTACTACTCGCGCTACAAGCTCGCGCTGATTTTGGTCGCCATCGCCACCCTGGTCGTGGCCAATCTCTACTTCGACCAGGTGCTGGCCGCGCTACCCGACAACCGCATCCTCGAACTGCTCGACCTGTCGCAATCGACCTCGGCCAACAAGCGCCACCACCTGACCGTGCACGCGCTGCAAACCATTGCGGCCCACCCGTTGCTGGGCGATTACGCCAGCTACGAGCCGGGCTATTACTCGCACAACATCCTGTCCGCCTGGGTCGACCTCGGCCTGTTCGGGCTGGTCTACCTGAGCGCGCTGATGGTGCTGCCGGCGCTGCCGATGTTCGTGCGCGAGTTCTTCGCCTCGCGTCGCTGCGGCAGCTTCATGCTCGGCTTCGGGCTGGCCTGCACCACCATCCTGCTGTTGCTGACCTCGCACTACTTCACCGACATGCTGATCGGCGCCACCCTCGGTGCCTATTCGAAGTACATGTATGAGAGGAAATATGGCAAAGATCGCGCACCTGACCTCGGCCCATCCGCGGCACGACACCCGGATCTTCGTCAAGCAGTGCCGCACCTTGGCCGAGCATGGCCATGAGGTGCACCTGGTCGTGGCTGACGGCGCCGGCGCCGCACGCGACGACGGCGTGCGCATCCTCGACGTCGGCCGCCTGCCCGGGCGCGTGAACCGGATGCTGCGCACCACCACCCGCGTGCTGGCGGCCGCGCGCGCGCTCGACGCCGACGTCTACCAGCTGCACGACCCGGAACTGATCCCGATCGGGCTGCGCCTGAAGCAGCTGGGCAAGAAAGTGGTGTTCGACGCGCACGAGGACGTGCCGGCCCAGCTGTTGGCCAAGCCCTACCTGGGCCAGCTGTCCGGGCGCGTGCTGTCGCACTCGTTCGGCGCCTACGAGCGCTACGCCTGCCGCCGCTTCGACGGGATCATCGCCGCGACCCCGTTCATCCGCGACAAGTTCTTGCGCATCAACCGCGCCACCGTGGACGTCAACAACTTCCCCTTGCTGCACGAATTCGACGCCCCCGCCGCCTGGAGCGGCAAACAAGCCGAAGTCTGCTACGTCGGCGGCATCTCCGCGATCCGCGGCATCCGCGAACTGGTGCGCGCCTGCGCCCTGCTGCGCTCGCCCGCCCGACTGGCGCTGGCCGGGGCCTTCGCCGAGCCGGCGCTCGAACGCGAGGTGACCGCCTACCCCGGCTGGCAGCGCGTCGTTGCGCACGGCCACCTCGACCGCGCTGGTGTACGCCACGTCATGGGGCGTGCGGTCGCCGGACTGGTCACCCTGCACCCGGTCGTCAACTACCTCGACGCGCTGCCGGTCAAGATGTTCGAGTACATGGCCGCCGGCATCCCGGTGATCGCATCCCGCTTTCCGCTGTGGCGCGAGATCGTCGAAGGCGCCGCCTGCGGCGTGTGCGTCGATCCCGGCGACCCGGCCGCCATCGCGGCCGCGATCGACCATTTCGTCTTGCATCCGGAGCTGGCCATGCGCATGGGCGAGAACGGCCGCCGCGCCGTGCTCGACAAGTACAACTGGCAACCCGAGTCGCGCAAGCTGGTGGACTTCTATGCCCACATCTGATACCGCGGGCCCGCCGCCGCAAGCGCGCAACGACGCGGCTGCCGTCACCCGGCCGCGCGCGCAGGAAGGCTTAAGGAACTTCAAACAGCGGCGTGGCGTGACGCCGTATTGTGTACGCTAATCGATGAGCTAACGCCATGGACAAGATATTGCACAACTACAATATGTTCATCCAGCTCCTGCGTTTGCCGGTGGCTCATCTGCAATTTCGCCAGCAAATCGATCCCGAGAATATCCGGTCCGTCTACCGCTATTACACCAAGCCCCATCCGCGCTACAAGATCATCCGCCACAAGACCATGGGCGCGGCGCTGGTCGACCTGGGCCAGTGCAGCACGCGCGAACAATACCTTGATGCGATCAAGGGAAAGAACAATGGCGCCTGGCACGCCAAGCGCGCCCGTTCGCGTGGCTACCGCTTTGGCGAAATCGACCGCAACCGCTACGTTGACGACATCCACGCCATCAATACCTCGCTCGAACAGCGCCAGGGCCGGCCGATGGACGCACAGTACCGGGAAAAAAAACAGGCCTACGAAAACCTGCCGCATTTCCGCTATTACGGCATTCTGGACGAGCACGACCGGCTGGTCGCCTACGCCAATCTTGGCCTGTTCGGCAATTTCGCCGGTTTCAGCCACCTGATCGGCATCCGCAACAACGACGGCATCATGCATTTGCTGGTGGTGGAGATCGTCGCCCAGATGATCGAGCAGCGGGCCGTCCGCTACGTCATGTACGACACCTTCTTCGGCGCCCAGCCGGGCATGCAGACCTTCAAGAAGATCCTCGGCTTTCGTCCCTATCGCGCGAAATACAGCCTCCAATGAAAACCGTCTTCCACCGCTTCTACGCCGATTACCTGATGCCGTCGCGCCTGGGCGAGTACGAGGCCGTCCTGCGCCAGGCCAATGAAATGGATTATGCGCAGTTGCCGGTGCGCGACTTCTTCCGCGCGCTCGCCCAGCCGGCCACGCTGCCCGAGCGCGTGCTGGTGCACCGGCACGACATCGACAGCGACCTGCGCACCGCAAAAAAGCTGTTCGCGGTCGAGTCGCGCCACGGCATCCACGCCACCTACTATTTCCGGCTCTGCACCCTCGACTTCGGCTTCATGCGCGAGATCGCGGCAGCCGGCAGCGAAGCGAGCTACCACTACGAAGAAGTGTCCGACTTCGCCAAGCGCCACCGCATCCGCGATGCGGACGCGCTGCGCCAGCGTTTCCCCGAGATCCGCGAGCTGTTCATCCGCAACTTCGACAGCATCCGCCAGCGCCTCGGCATGCCGCTTGCCACCGTGGCCAGCCACGGCGACTTTGCCAACCGGCGCCTGAACGTCATCAACCACGAACTGCTGCGCGACCCGGGCCTGCGCGCGCACTGCGGCATCGAATGCGAAGCCTACGACGAACCGCTGCTGCGCAACATCGACATGTACATCAGCGACCGCAAGTACCCGGTCTACTACCGCCCGATGTCGCCATTCGACGCGCTCGGCCAGCACCGCCGCATCCTGTTCCTGACCCATCCGGTGCAGTGGGAGACCAACTGGGTCGACAACACGCGCCTGAACGCGCGCCGCCTGGTCGAGGAGCTGGCATGGCGCGCCTGAACATCCTGCTGATCAACCACTACGCCGGCTCCGTGCGCCACGGCATGGAATACCGGCCCTACTACCTCGCGCGCGAGTGGGTGCGCCTTGGGCACGCGGTGCGGATCGTCGCCTCGGCCAACTCGCACATCCGCGCGCGCGGACCGCAGCTGGGCGGGCGCACGCGGGTGGACGAAACCATCGACGGCATCGACTACACCTGGTATGCCACCCCCGCCTACACCGGCAACGGACCGGCGCGCGTGCGCAACATGGCCGCGTTCGTGTGGCGCCTGTTGCGCGAAGCGCGCGCGCTGGCGGCCGAACGCCGACCCGACGTCGTCATTGCCTCGAGCACCTATCCGCTCGATATCTGGCCAGCGCACCGCATCGCGCGCCTGGCCGGCGCCCGGCTGCTGTTCGAAGTCCACGACCTGTGGCCGCTGTCGCCCATGGAGCTGGGCGGCTACTCGCGCTGGCACCCGTTCATCATGCTGCTGCAGGCGGCCGAAAACTACGCCTGCCGCCACGCCGACGCCGTGGTGTCGATCCTGCCCAAGGTGCGCGACCACCTCGAGGCGCACGGCATGGCGCCGCACAAGCTGCACGTGGTGCCCAACGGGACCGACCCCGCCGAATGGCTGGCGGCGGTCGAGGAACTGCCGCCGGCGCTGGACCGGGCCTTGTCCGGCCTATGCGGCGCCGGGCGTTTCGTGGTGGGCTACGCCGGCACCCACGGCGTGGCCAATGCACTGGGCACCCTGCTCGACGCGGCCAGCCTGCTGCGCGCGCAGCCGGTCTCGTTCGTGCTGGTCGGCGGCGGCCCGGACAAGAGGGCCCTGCAGCAGCGCGCTGCAGCAATGGGCCTGGAACACGTGCATTTCTTCGAACCGGTCGCCAAGCGCCAGGTGCCCGCCCTGCTGGCGCGTTTCGACCTGGCCTACATCGGCTGGCAGCGCCAGCCCCTGTACCGCTTCGGCATTGCCCCGAACAAGCTGATCGACTACATGATGGCGGCCCGCCCCGTGCTCCATGCGGTCGAGGCCGGCAACGACCCGGTGGCCGACGCCGGCTGCGGGCTGACCGTGGCGCCGGAAGATCCGCAAGCAATCGCCGACGGCGTCCTGCGCATGCTCGCCCTGGCCCCCGCGCGGCGCGAGGCGCTGGGCCAGCGCGGGCGCGCCTACGCGCTGGCCAACCACACCTACCCCATCCTTGGACAACGATTCTTGACCGCATGTGCAGGAGGCAATCACCATGGCTGACCAACCGCACGCCGACGCCGGCACGCCCACTTTCCTGCCGTTCGCCTTGCCCGACATCGGCGAGGAAGAGATCGCCGCCGTCGTCGCCTGCCTGCGCTCGGGCTGGGTCACGACCGGGCCGGCAACCAAGCGCTTCGAGCAGGAGTTTCGTGCCTACCTCGGCGCCGACGTCGATACCATCTCGGTCAACTCGGCCACGGCCGGCCTGCACCTGGCGCTCGAGGCCCTGGGCATCGGGCCGGGCGACGAGGTGATCGTGCCCACCCTCACCTTCACCGCCACCGCCGAAGTGGTGCGCTATCTCGGCGCGACGCCCGTCTTCGCGGACGTGGATCCGGCCACGCTCAACCTGTCGCCGCTCGCGGTGCAGGCCGCGATCACCGGCCGCACGCGCGCCATCGTCCCGGTGCACTACGCCGGCATGGCCTGCGAGATGGACGCCTTGCTCGAACTGGCGCGCGCCCGCGGCATCAAGGTGGTCGAGGATGCCGCGCATGCCTTCCCGACGCGCTACCGGGGGCGCCTGGTCGGCACCCTCGACAGCGACGTGACCGTCTTCAGCTTTTACGCCAACAAGACCATGACCACCGGCGAAGGCGGCATGATCGTGACCCGCGACCCCGAGCTGGCGCGGCGCATCCGCCTGATGCGCCTGCACGGCATCAGCCAGGATGCGTTCAACCGCTACGTCTCCAGGACGCCGGCCTGGTTCTACGAGGTGGTGGCGGCCGGCTTCAAGTACAACCTGACCGACATTGCCTCGGCAATCGGCATTGAACAGCTGCGCAAGATCGACCGCTTCCTCGATCGCCGCGTGCGGCTCGCGCGCCGCTACGACGAGGCGCTGGCCGGCCTGCCACTAATGCTGCCGCCACAGCCAAGCGGCGACAGTACCCACGCCTGGCACCTGTACGTGGTGCGGCTGGACCCGCAGGCGCGCCTGTCGCGCGACGCGCTCATCAACGAGCTGTCGTTACGCGGCATCGGCACCAGTGTCCACTTCATTCCGCTGCACCGCCAGCCCTACTGGCGCGACACCTGCGCCCTGTCGCCGGCCCAGTTCCCCGTGGCCGAAGCCAGCTACCAGTCGATGCTGACCCTGCCGCTGTACACGCGCATGACCGATGCCGACCAGGAACGCGTCATCGCGGCGATGCACGAGTTGCTGGCATGAGCAAGCGCGCCTTCGACCTGCTGGCGGCATCCATCGGCCTGGTCGTGCTGGCGCCGCTCTTCGTGCTGATCGCGCTGTGGGTCAAGCTCGACTCGCCCGGACCGGTGTTCTACCGCCAGCAACGGGTCGGGCGCGGCGGGATTTTGTTCAACATCCTGAAATTCCGCACCATGGTCGTGCGACCCGACGACCAGCGCCAGCTCACGGTCGGGCGCGATCCGCGCGTCACCCGTGCCGGCCACTTCCTGCGCCACTACAAGCTCGACGAGTTGCCGCAACTGCTCAACGTCGTGCAGGGAACCATGAGCCTGGTCGGCCCGCGCCCCGAGGTGCCGCGCTACGTCGCCTGCTACCCGGCCGACGTGCGGGCACTGGTGCTGTCGGTCGCGCCCGGGCTGACGGACTGGGCCTCCATCCTGTACAAGGAAGAAAGCACGATCCTGGGCCGTGCCCCCGACCCCGAGCGCGCCTACGTCGACACGATCCTTCCCGCCAAGCTCGACTACTACGTGCGCTATGTGCGCGAGCGCAGCTTCTGGATGGACCTGCGCATCATCTGGCGCACGCTGGTGGCCATCGCACACTGACCGACATGACCTGGCTCGCGCTCATGCACCTGGGGGACATCACGCTGACGCTGCCGGCCGCTGCGGCGGTGGCGGCGTGGCTGCTGGCCAGCCGCGCCTGGCGGATGGCACTGTGCTGGAGCCTGCTGTACCTGTGCGGTATCGGCCTGGTTGGCGCCAGCAAGATCGCCTTCCTCGGCTGGGGTACGGGCTTGCCAGCGCTCGGTTTCAAGGCGCTCAGCGGTCACGCCACCGGCGCCACCGCCGTGTTTCCCGTCCTGTTCTACCTGCTGGTACGCGGACACGGGGTCGTATTGCAACGTGCCGCCATCGCCGCCGGCCTCGTACTGGGCGGCCTGGTCGCCACCATGCTGGTGGCCGGCGCCGAGCACACCCCGTCCGAGGCGATCGCCGGCTGGGCCATCGGCACCCTCGTCAGCCTGGGCTGCATCCGCTGCGTCCGCCGTTTGCCGGCCACGCCCGCGCTGCATGGACTCGGCTTCGCCGTGCTGGCGTTTGCCGGGGTGGCCTGGCTGGTCAAATCGATTCCGCTCGGCTACTGGATGGCACGCGCGGCCCTCGCCCTGTCCGGCAATGACCGGCTCCACCCTTGGGACCACTGCGGCTGAGTGCCGCGAACAGGAGACACCATGCGTCCGCTGACCCTGCCCACACTCCACTGGCAGCAGCGCAGCCAGCTGAGCGAAGACTCGATCCATTCGCTGCTGATTGCACTGCTGCGCGGGATGGCCGCCTTGCAGGTCGCGGCAGCACACCTGCGGGCCGAGGTGTTTCCCAGTCTGCGTTCGGTGACGGAACCACCGTTGTACTACCTTGGGCTGGCCTTCATCACCGGGTTCGCACACCAGGCCGTTGTCGTGTTCTTCCTCGTCAGCGGCTGGCTCGTCGGCGGCAGCCTGCTTAACAAGCTGAACCAGCCGCAAGCGCTGCGCTCCTACGCGATCGACCGCGCCACGCGCCTGTGGACCGTGCTGGTGCCGGCCATGGTCGTGATGGTTGGCGTCGGCATCATCACCGGGGCGCTCAACCCGGCCGCCATGGGGCTCGGGGCGGACAACGACTTTTCGGTGCTGAGCTTCGCCGGCAACCTGGTCGGGCTGCAGACGGTGCTGGTCAAGAACTTTGGCGGCAACTACGCGCTGTGGAGCCTGGCCAACGAAACCTGGTACTACGTCGCGTTTCCGCTCCTGCTGCTGGCCTTCCGCGGCCCGGGCCTGTGGCGCCAGGCCGCCAGCGTCGCCGCGCTCGCGCTGATCGCATCGCTCCTGCCGTGGGCGATCACCCTGTACTTTGCGCTCTGGCTGCTGGGCGCGCTGTTTTCGCGGATCCGGATCGACTGCGCCCCCTTCTGGCGTTACGCCCTGGTCGCGATCGCCGGCGCCTTGTCGATCTATTACCGCATCACGGGCAGCAACGACGACCTGGTGCCCGCCTCCTTCGTCCAGGACCTGGTCTGCAGCCTGCCCTTCCTGCTGCTCCTGTCAACGCTGCAGATCAAGATCGACCACGCCTCCCGCCCCCTGCGCCGCCTGCGCGCGTTCGCGCAGTTCTTCTCCGAGTTTTCATTCACCCTGTACGTGATCCACGTGCCCACGATTATCTTGCTGCGCTTCCTTGGCCGCGCCGCATTCGGGCGCGATCAACTGGCCCCCGACAAGCCGCTCGATTACGCCATCTACGCCGGCATGGTGGTCCTGATCGTGGGCGTGGCCTACCTGTCCTACCTGATGTTCGAATCGCAGACCTACCGTGTCCGTGCCAGCGCCAAGCGGCTGCTGTTGACGCCCCCGGCAAAACAGGCGCAGGCGCCCGCCATGTCGCCGGAGTAAGGGACGCCACTCACCGCGCCCGGTGCCTGGCGCTTGCCAAACCCGGGTCGGTGGCGACCGTCCCCGGGGGGGCATGCGATCACGGTTTCCCGGCGAGGCTGGTGTAAATCCGCGGCGCCGTCACCGGATGAGCCATTGGCCACGCCGCCGGCCACGCACAAACGCCGCCGATCAAACGCACAGGAAGGATACAGGCGCTTCCATACGCCCCACGCCCGACTCGAGAATTTCTCGATCAGTTACCAGTGCCGACGCCAGCGATCGCTACCAAGGCTTGGGGGTCGCGGACGGGCCTGCTGCCGGTGAAGATCATTGGCGACGGCCGCAAGTGCGTCGGTCGGAATTCCTACAGATCGGCGGTATCGGCATTGCATATGTGCCGCCGGTGGGCGCTGCCACGCACAACCGCGGCCATGGGAAGGTTGCGGCGGCCGGCGGCACCTGTTGCACACTGACGCCGGCGTCCACGACCTGCCCCCGATCCAGCCGCATTCCGGTCGGCCACACGCGCTGGCGGTGCTAGCCGGCGACGTAACCGATCTGGCTCGGCGTGCCGTACTTGTACTGGCCGCCGTAGGCACCCAGGCGCAAGGCCATGTCGTTGAACAGCACGCCCTGCGGCGAGATCCCGGCCTGGTTCAGGCGCTTGATCGATTCGTTGATCTGCGCCTCGGTCGTCACACCCGAGCGCGCCACGATGAACACCGCCCCGGCATGGGCGCCAATGATCAGCGCGTCCGACACCGGCAGCAGCGGCGGCGGATCGAGCAGCACCAGGTCGTAATGCGGGCTGACGGCTTCGAGCAGGCTGCCGAAATTCAGGTGCAGCAGGAACTCGGAGCGATTCGGCGGCAGCTCGCCGGTCGGGATGAAGTCCAGGTTTTCCATCACGCTGTGGTGGATGATCTCTTCCACCGGCAGCGCACCGGTGATCGTGCGCGACAGCCCGCGTTCGCGGCTGACGCCAAAGTAGCGGTGAAGGTGGCCGTTGCGCAGGTCGGCGTCGATCAGCAGCACGCGCTTGCCACTGGCCGCCACCACTGCCGCGAAGTTGGCCGAAACGAACGACTTGCCGAGCGCGCGCGTCGGTCCGGTGAACATGACGATGTTGTTCTTAAAGTGCGGCATCGAGAACTGCAGCGCGGCGCGGAAGCTGCGCAGCGCCTCCACCGCCTCGTCCTCCGGCATCATCTGGGCCAGCAGCGGCAGCACCCCGCCCTCGCCGCGTGCCTTGCGCAGCAGCTTGTCCTGGTTGCTGCTGTGCGGAATCGACGCGTACACCACACGCGCGCGCAACATCCGCTCGATCTTCTGCGGGTCGTCGATGCCGCCCTTGATCGCCTTGCGCGTGAAGGCGATCAGCGTCCCCAGGAACAGCCCCGTGACCACCGCCAGCGCCACGATCAGGGGCCGGTTCGGCTTGATCGGCTTTTCCGGCGCGATCGGCGCGTCGATCATGCGCACGTTGCTCACCCGGCCCACCGAAATCAGCCGCAGCTGCTGGGCCGTGTTCGACAGCGCCGTGTACAGGTCGGTGTTGACCTTGATGTCGCGCGTCAGCCGCGCCTCGTCCTGCTCCAGCACCGGCAGGGTCTTGATCCGGGCCGCGATCGCGTCGAGCTCGTTATCGACCTCCTTGCGCTGGCGGTTGATCGCCGCCACCACCGGGTGGTCCTCGGTAAAGCGCGACAGCAGCTCGGTCTTCTTCTGGATCAGTTCCATGCGCCGCGCGCGCGCCGCGGCCGCCTGTTCCAGGCTCATGCGTGCCTCTTCCTGCAGGTCGACCGTGCCGTGCGCATTGCGGAACTGATTGTAGCGGTCCTCGGACTGCTCCAGCTGGCGCTTGAGGATCGGCAGCTGCTGGTTCAGGAACGCCAGCGACTTTTCCGCCTCTTCGGTCTTGCGCGCCAGGTTCTGGCGCATGTATTCACGCCCCACCTCGGACAGCAGGCTGTGGATGCGCTTGGCGTCCTCTCCCTGCAGCTTGACCTCGATCACCCCCGACTGCTTGCCCTGCTCGGCGATCACCAGCGCGAGCTGGATCGCCTGGATCGTGCCCAGCCGCGACATGCGCTTGATGCGAAAACGCGCGCCCGCCTTGGCATACATGCGGTCCACCTTGATTTCGACCACGCCGTCGGGCGTTGGCACCCGGTAGCGCTGGCCGACCGTGCCCTCGAACACCAGGCGCTGGCCGCCGCCGGAAAACCGGTAGCGGTTGTTGCCCTGCGCGGTCAGCGTGAATTCCCGGTTCAGCCAGGCATCGGGGACATCAAACACCGACACGTCGGCCCGCTCGCCGCCCCAGACATAGCCGCCGTAGCCAAACAGGCCGGGCTCGGACAGCACCCCGCTGTTCTGGTTGGCAAACCAGAAGCCGGCAATCGGAAGGTATTTTGGCTCGACCTGGATGTACAGCTGCAGGTTGTCCACCGCGCGCGACACCACCATGCGCGAGCGCAGCAACTCCATTTCGGCGATTGCCGCCTTCTTGGTCTCGAACAGCGACGACGCCTCGGACAGGATGTTCTTGGACGCGTTCGGGCTCTCCTCTTCCACGTGGATCATCAGGTTGTCTTCATAGACCGGCTTGGCCACCAGCGCATACAGCACGGCGACGAAGGTGATCAGCGCCGTGATCCCGCCGATCAGCCAGCGGCTGTCGTACAGCGTATTGAAATAGCCTTTGATGTCCACCGTCGGCTCGTCGCCCGGCCGCTCGTAGGGGTACGGGTTGACCGGCACCGACAGGATCGGGGGACTGTGTACGACATGGGTGAGCTGGTGGTGTTCGCCTGGCGTGGTCATGGATTCCTCCTGCGGTCAGGGCCGGGTGGTCACGCCCACCGCCGAGGTCAACGCGCCCGGGAACAGCAGGCTCAGGTTGCGGTTCCAGTTGGCCAGCGGCGACGCGGCAACATACACCACGTCCTTGGGCCGCAGCTCGAACTCCTCGGCCATCGCGATCGATCCGGTCACGCGTGCGTCGAGCTGGAACACACGCGTGCCTTCGGCGGTCTTGCGCACCACGTAGATCTGGCGCGCGTCGCCGGACAACGGACTCACCCCGCCGCTTTCCCCCAGCGCCTCGTTCAGCGTCAGGCGCCCGTCGTGCATGGTCAGCGCCTTGGGCGTGATCACCTCGCCCGACACGAACACCTTGCTCTCGTCGCGCGAATGGACGCGCACCACGTCGCCCGGCGCCAGCAGCACCGTGTTGGGGTCGATGCCCTTTTGCACCAGCTCGCGCAGGTTGATGTCGTAACGTACCTTGCTGCGCTCCACGGCAATGCGGCTCTGGTCCGCCGTCGGCAGCAGCCCGCCGGCACGGTTGAGCGCCTCCATCAGCGACATCGGGATGTCATTGATTGCCTGCAGCCCCGGCGACTTGACCTCGCCGTCGATGTACACGCGTTTGCTGCGGTACGACTGCACGCGCAGTGTGACGTTGGGATTGGCAATGTATTTGGCCAGCTTTTCGGACAGCAGCGCCCGCGCCTGCTCCTCGGTCAGCCCTTCCACCGGCAGCAGCCCGGCAAACGGAAACTGGATGCGGCCCTTGTGGTCGACGACGAAGCCCGGCGGTGTGGAATTGGCGGCGGCGGTGGCCAGCGTGCCGTTGTCGGCGGCGGCCGCGGCGGCGGGCATGCCGGCGCCGGCCAGCTCGGGATGGTCCCACACCGTAATCGACAGCACG
Organism: Massilia agilis; assembly: GCF_024756255.1. Taxonomy (GTDB): domain Bacteria; phylum Pseudomonadota; class Gammaproteobacteria; order Burkholderiales; family Burkholderiaceae_D; genus Telluria; species Telluria agilis. Next base: position 505,838 of record NZ_JANUHB010000002.1, read on the forward strand.
TCGCCGGCGCCGATGCGGTACGGCCCGGGGTTCTTGACGATCAGGGAGGAGATGTCTTGCTGCTTCTGCTGGGCTGCCTTCGTCTTTTCCACCTGGATCAGCTGTTCGGTGATCATTTCAGTGGGCGGCGCCGCTTCCGCCCGGCCGTCGGCGCCGCCGGAATGGAACTGCAGCCCACTGGCGCACCCTGCCAGCGCCGATACGATCAACAGGGGGCAGCTCCGTAGAAGTGCTCTTGCAAAAGAGAATCTCATGATGATCGCCTGTCAAGAAACGCCTCCATGTCAGAGTACGGCGTCTCAATGGCTGGGCTTTGGCGCACGTCAAACGCCGGGCTCAGGTGGCAAGGTTTAGAGCAGGGAGGCGTTGAAAGCCGGGCTCAACCGTAGTGCCGGCCCAACCAGCTTGGCGTCAGCGCACTTCTTCCAGCAGCTTGAGCCCGTTCGCAAACGTCCAGATCCGGCGGACTTCGATCACGTCGTACAGTGCGGCGACATTCGGCGGGAACGCGGCATAGCGCTCGTTCAGGCGCACGATCCGCCGCACCGCCGCGTCCACCTCCGCATGCCCGCTCGAGCGCACGATCATCACGTCCTCGACGGTGCCGTCGCTGCGCAGCGCCACGCTGACGACCGGATCGATTCGCACCCGATCGCCCAGCTGGCCGCCGTTGAGCGTGCCGTTGCGCTCGATCTTCTGGCGAAAACCGTCGATGTACAGGCGCAGCGGCACGTCGCGCTCCGCTCCCGTGGACACGACCCGCCGGCGTTGCCGCTGGTCGTCCTCTGCCGCGCGCGCGACAGGTGGCGCACCGCCGAGCACGCCCAGTCCCCGCACCAGCTCACGTGCGCGGTTGCCAAGTTCGCTGCCAAGCGCAGTGCGCCCAGGCCGTGTCGCCCCACCGTCCAGCCCGTTACCGCCAAGCGGCCTGCCCGCTCCGGCGCCCGGCACCATCGACTCCTGGCCAGCCACCGCCGCCTGCGAGCGCTGCGCCTCTTCCTGGGTGCGCCGGCGCGCCAGTTCCTCTGCCTGGCGCTGCGCAAGCTGCTCGGCCTGCCGCCGCGCGGCATCCTCCGCCTCGCGCCGCAGCGCCTCCTGCTGAGCCTTTTGCTGGGCAGCCAGCGCCTCCCGCTGGCGCAGCTCGGCCTGCAGGCGCTCCTCCTGCGCGCGCTGCCGCGCCGCCAGCTCCTCTGCCTGGCGCTGGCGCGCCTGCCGCTCCTGTTCCTCGGCCTGGCGCTGACGCTCCTGCCGGTCCTGCGCGGCGCGCTGCTCGGCCAGCAGGCGGGCCTCTTCTTGCGCGGCACGCTGGCGCGCCAGTTCACGCGACGCCACCTCCGCCGCCCGCTGCTGTTCCTGCTCCCGGGCCCAGGCCGCGGCAGCCTCGCGCTCGCGTTCCTGCTGCCGCGCCAGCGCCTCGGCCGCTTGCTGCTCGTGCTGCCGGCGAAGCTGTTCCTGCTGCGCGCGGGTACGCTCCGCTTCGGCCAGCCGCAACTGCTCCTGCCGTTGTGCTTCCTGCGCCGCGCGCAGCTGTTCTTCGCGCTGCGTTCGCTCCTGCTCGCGACGCAACGCCAGCGCCTGCTCGGCCTGCCGCTGCTCTTGCGCGCGCAGCGCCGCCTGCCGTTCCTGTTCCTGGCGCTGCTGTTCCAACTTTGCCATTTCCAGCTGGCGAGTCTCCTCCTGCGCCTGCCGGGCTGCCGCCTCTTCCGCTTGCCTGCGCGTCTCTGCAAGACGCTGCTCGGCCGTCGCCTGTTCGATCCGTTCACGCTGCTCAGCGTCGTTGCCGGCGACGCTGGCGCCGCTACCCTCCTCAGCGCCAGTGCGCAACGCGACCGTCCCGCTGTCCGTACTCGCGTCCGGTTCCGGCTGGGGGATGCTGAACGATGGCTCGGGCTTGGCATCCTGCGCAATCACACGCTCGCTCAACGCCTGGGTCTTGGGATGAACAACGGGCCGGCCGGTCCGTTTGCGTGGGACTCGTTTTGCCGGGCTCGCCTTCGCCGGTGGCGGCGGCGGAATACGCTCCATCAGCCGCAGCCCGTGTGCCGGGGCGGCCGGCACCGGCGCTTCCGGCATTGCCGCGACCGGTTCAGCCGGGCCGCCAGCCCGCAGCGCAGGCTCGCTCGCCAGCGGCCGCAGCGGAGCTGCAAGCCTCACGACCAGCCGGGAAACGGCACCGGCCCCCAGACCCGGCACACCGAACTGCAGCGACAGCAGCAACGCGTGCGCCGCCAACGACAGCGACAGGCCAACGGCGAGGCGCCGATTGACCAATTCGCTCTGGCTGGACGGGCTGGCGGCAGCGGACATGGCGCGAGAAATGTTGTCGGACAAACAGCATAACGTTTACTCGAGAGTAACGCGAGGCGCGCACGATACGGAACATCACCGCAAACCCCGTTCTGGCAGAATGAGCATGGATGGTGAGACGCACTAGGGAGGGATCATGTCCCCGGGATTCATCTTCGCAACCGGGATCGAAAACAGCACCCCGACCATCGACCACGGCAGGAAGCGTGTCGATGAGATGGAAAAATGCGGCCACTACAAATACTGGCGCACCGACTTCGACCTGGTGCAGGAACTGGGCCTGAAGGTGTTGCGCTACGGCCCGCCCCTGCACCGCACCTGGCTTGGCCCCAACCGCTACGACTGGGACTTTGCCGACCTGAGCTTTTACGACCTGCGCGAGCGCAACATTGCCGTCATCGTGGACCTGTGCCACTTCGGCCTGCCCGACTGGCTCGGCAACTTCCAGAATCCCGACTTCCCCGAGCTCTTCGCCCGCTACGCACGCGCCTTCGCCGAGCGCTACCCGTGGAACCAGCTCTACACGCCAGTTAACGAAATGTCGATCTGCGCCCTGTTCTCCACCCTGTATGGCTGGTGGAACGAACAGGAACGCACCGACCGCGCGTTCGTCACCGCGCTCAAGCACATCGTCAAGGCCAACATCCTGGCCATGCACGCCATTTTGAAAGTGCGGCCGGACGCGCTCTTCGTGCAAAGCGAATCGAGCGAGTACTACCATGCCGAAAACCCGCGCGCCATCGGCCCGGCCGAAGTGCGCAATGCGCGCCGCTTCCTGTCGCTCGACCTGAACTACGGCCGCCGGGTCGATTCCGAAATGTACGAATACATGCTCGACAACGGGATGACCCGCGATGAGTACCACTTCTTCCTCAACAACAACCTGAAGCACCACTGCATCATGGGCAACGACTATTACCAGACCAACGAGCACTACGTCCGTGCCGATGGTTCGACCCGTGCCGCAGGCGAAATCTTTGGCTACGCTGTCATCACCCACCAGTACTACAACCGTTATCGGCTCCCGGTGATGCACACCGAAACCAACCTGTGCGAGGGCCCCAACGGCGACGAGGCAGTCAAGTGGCTGCGCAAGGAATGGGCGAACGTGCTACGCGTGCGCAACAACGGCGTGCCGCTGGTCGGCTTCACCTGGTATTCCCTCACCGACCAGGTGGACTGGGACTCGGCCCTGCGCGAGGACAAGGGCCGGGTCAACGCGCTGGGCCTGTTCGACCTGAACCGCAAGATCCGGCCCGTGGGCATCGCCTACCGCGAACTCGTGCAGGACTGGTTGCAGGTGTTGCCGACGCAGAGCGTGTGCCTGCAGGTGCCGATGGCCATGCCGAGCGACTACGACCTGATCTGCAACGTGCGGCCAACCATGCCGCGCGACGACGGCCGCACGCTGGCGCCGAGCAACACGGAGGGAAACTGAGCGTCAGGAGGACGTCATGCGTTTCACTGGACAAGTAGCCATCATTACCGGCGCGACCGGCGGCATCGGCATGGCCGTGGCAACGCGCCTGGCACGCGAAGGCGCGACCGTCGTGCTGGCGGCGCGCAATTCGGTCAAGCTGGCGCAGGCGCAGGCGCGGCTGCAGGCAGAGGGCGCGCCTGTCGTGTTCTGCAGTACCTGCGACGTCTCGCACGAAGAACAGGTGCGCGACACGGTGGACGAAACCATTGCGCGCTTCGGGCGGCTGGACGTCGTGGTCAACAACGCCGGCGTCATGAACTTCAAACCGCTCGAGGAGCAGACGGCCGAGGACTGGAACAGCGTGCTGGGCGTTGACTTGCTCGGTGCCTTCTTCTTCATCAAGCACGCATTTCGCACGATGGTCCATGGCGGGGCGATCGTCAACGTGTCCAGTGTGCATGCAATCGAGACCTCGCCGCTGATCGCGCCTTACGCCGCGGCCAAGACCGCCCTGCTCTCGCTGACCCGCTCGGCCGCACTGGAAGGCAAGCCGCGCCACATCCGTGTCAACGCCGTCCTGCCCGGCGCCATCGACACGCCCATGCTGTGGAATAACCCGAACATCAAGGCGGGCGTGGAGAAGATCGACCAGCGCGACGTCGGCCAGCCCGAGAACGTGGCAGCCGCGATTGCCTACCTGGCATCGCCGGATGCAGCGTTTGTGCAGGGCGCGATGCTGCGGGTGGATGGGGGACGCTTGGATCGGCTATGAGCAGCGAGAATAAACGATCTGTTTGATTGAACCGCAGGCAAGTCTTTTGCGCTAGGTCAATATCTGCAGATGCCCTTTGGCTAGGGTGCTCCTGTTGCCATTCTTTATGGCGCGAGACCGTACCAGCACGAGGGGAAAGCGTGAAGCGACACACGATTACTGAAGGTGCCACGACAACCGCGGGCGGCAAGGTAATCGGCGCCAGCAGCCATGGTTCGATTAATGGTGCCCGCATAGCACTCGAAAACGATCCGATCCACTGCCCCGCCTGCAACAGCACCGGCCACATTCTTTGCGTTGGCGCTCGCCTCAACGAAAGTTGGAATGGGATACAGGTCGCCCTTGAGGAGGATCTTTGTGTCTGCCAATGCTATCCGCACCCACGCTTGGTGCCCAACCAAAACGTGCGGTTCCAAAACGTTTCCGGGAATGCCGCCAGCACAGATATTGTCAGGCGGGGCGGGCAAACGTCGGAAGCAAGAGCGGCAGAGGATCCTACTGCGTCGCAAGAGTCGTACGATCAGCATTTTGAGATTAAGAACGAGGCAGGTCAGCCGATTGCAGATTGTCCGTACGTGATCGAACTCAGCAGCGGGCGTCGTATTGAAGGCCGGACAAACCATGAAGGAAAGACTGCCAAAGTCGTGGCATCACGGATCGAGCAAGCCACACTGATCCTTTATGCGCCCGAGGCGCCGCCTCTGAACCCGAATTGGGACCGATGAGATGGCGACGAAAAGGGTCATCAAGACACACTCTGCGAGGCTGACACCCGTCTCGGACACAAAGGGAATTGCTATTGAGGTCGAGGATCTGGCTCGACTGCGCGAAATTCGAAGCTTGGTCGACGCAAACAACCGTTCGAACTTGTCCACTGAACTAATCATATGCCAGATCTACATGGAGTCACGCTTTGACAAGAACGCCCGTAGCGACGGAAGTAGCGCCCGCGGTTTGATGCAACTATTGAAGGCCCCAATCCGAGAACTCTACCGACTGGAAAATCTCAAGAAACCCTGGCGCCAACGGAGGCGTGAAGCTGATCTCTACCGCGACGCAGACGAGTTTCACGATAGCGACCAACTTCTGGACGAAGCAACGAACATTCGCGTCGGTACGGCATATCTGCAGGCCCTCATTGAGAAACGAGCTGCCGATCATTCGGCCGATGCCGTGGCCGAAGCATACAAAGACTATCGTGGAATCAGAAACGGGATCTACTACAGCAAAATCAAGGCTGCCGCTGAAAAACTGGCAGCGAACCCTGAGTCGATGCAGGTGCTTCGGGACATGGTGAAATGAGGCGACTTTTCTTATTGCAACTCTGTCTGTTCGCGCATGCCTTCGCGGTTGCGACCGAACTAGTGGCGACCTGTAATGTTGGTGGTAACACGGGGCGACGTGTCGATGCACTTCGCGATTCAAAGATTGCAGATACTTACGTCTACTATTTGCGACAGGATGGCACCAAGCGTCCCTTTTTCGGAGATAGAGACAGCTCACGAGGCTCATCGGTTCAGGTTGCCTGTGTCGGCTCGAAGGCCCGCGCACTCGTCGTCACTGGCGAGTTTACGTCAAACTTTCTCCAAGGATTCGTGCTCAGCCGAAATCCAAAAACTGGGTTGGTCGAGCGGCTGGACTTCGCTGAGAAAAATCGGCCTGCTTGGCTGTACCTATCCGAATCTCAGACAGCCGTTGTTATACCTACGAACGCCTACGGAGAGACGGACAAGAAATTCGTCATGTATCGACATTTCGTTGGCTCGGCGGCTGAGCCTCAGGTAGTCGCAGTGGACGAATTGCCGGCTCAGGCTGGAGCCGAAATCATCGAGCTAGGGAACGACCGGTCACAATAACGCATCGTCATGATGAGATGGGTGGCTAATGGGAACGCAAAAACTGCAAGCGATCCGATTGATCACGCAGTGTACGTGGCGTTCAGCAAGGTAACGGATGGTTGAGCTTCGGTCCATTGAAACCCGCTCGAACACTTGCCTTAAGTGGCCTGCCCAGTTGGTTCGACAAGGCCCTGGCGCGTGATTCGTCGCTCTTTCCAGCAGCACCGCGTTGCCCAACGCGCTCCTGGTGCGGTCCGCGGGGCTAGCGCGGTTTTTAGGGCACATTGGTACGACCGGCACTCTTGCCGGATTGTTCACGACAGGCCACCGACACCATACGGCCGCAGCCATCCATTCGCCCTAGCGCACGTCGAACTACGCCTTGATCGTTGCAAGCGGAGCATCTTGCAAATGTCGAGCAGGATCTGTACGCGCAAACCGTACGCTCAAGGCAAAACAATCGCAAGTTCAGTCGCTAACGCTAAGCCTGAGGAGCTCCTCTCTGCAGTAGACCTACTGCGGCAGCGTCGCCCAAAAAGCTTAGCAGCGAAAATTCATCGTCTGGTGGAAACGTCTTTCCGGTCACACTGGCCAAGGCCTGTCCGACAACGACCTCCCAAGGTTTTTTTGACCCAGCTATACCCACGATCAGTTGTCGAACCGCTTTGATCTTGGTGTTTCTTAATCGATCCTGTGCATTCAGCAGATCTTTCAAGAGAACAACATTCTGGTGCCCGGGGTTATCGTTAATCCAAGCCATGCCAAGCTCTCGAAACTCCGCCCAGGTAATGTTCAGGACGGCTAGGCATTCATTCGTCACGAGTGAATTCTCGATGGCGTAACACTGCAGTCGGAACCGCTCGACGCAACCAACGGCGTTGAGCGTACCTGGAACGCCGTCGCCGTCTCTCAAGGAATACGCTTTGGGATTGTCATAGACAGTGCCAAGCGTCTTGGCACAAAAGAGTTCCAGTTCGGATTGCTGGTTAACGGACTGTGCGAGCACTGGAAAGACGCGGATCCGCCCGCCCGAAGATCTGGCGGCTTGCTGCCAGACCCGCTCATCATCCTCACCTTCGAGAATGAGGATAGGATCGTTACTGAGGCTCAATGAAAGCGGATGCCCGAAAAATGGTGCCACCTTCTTGAGATTATCAGACACAGGGGCAAAGGAAACGACATTGCTACTAAACTCCTTTGTTCCCACAGCAACAAGCTCGCTACCAGCAAGCGCACAGACAAGCGCTGTGCTGTGCGTCGCAATATAAATGAATACCCTCTTCCTGACTGCCTCCGGGATAGAATTGAGTAGTTCTAGAAGGTAGTGACCAAATCGCGCCTGCAAATCGGGATGCTGGTGCACGTCAGGCTCATCCAATAGTAGTACGTTCTCCTTGTTGGGATCGACTGCCATGATAAAGCTCATTACTTCGGAGGCGAGGGCGATCGTTTCTGACTCACCACTGCTCAAGGCATCTGGTTCGACCTTTAGCCCCTCCATTGTTCGAAGTACAAAATCGTTTCCACCTTGCTCAATGAAGACATTACTCAGCATTCGATTGATCGGGCCAAGACAGTCGGTTTGGAAGCTCTTGCCGCGAGCGTCTACATCTTGAAGCTTCCGAAGGTAGGCCGTCTCAGCGTTGCGCAACGCAAGATGTGACATTGCCTTGAAACTAGAATTACTAGTTTGATTTGCGCGCCTGACTTGCGCGGCCCACTGCGGATTGCCCGACATGTTGGTATCGACATTGCCATCCCGTCGAAATACGCCAGTCCTCTCCGGCGTAACATATGTCACTCGGTACTGCTCTTGGCCAGCTAATTGCTTATCGATCGAGCGGAGTAAGCGGCTTTTTCCTGCTCCGTTACGCCCAAGGATGACATTGATGGGTTTCAGCTCTCGGAGCTCGCAGACCCCAATTTCAACATCGGAAAACTTCAAATCAGTCAATTTTTACACTCCGTTGTTTGTCGACACCTTCTTACCAAATACACATCAAGAAATGGGCAACATGGTGGTACTGTAGGAAAAGAAGTGTGGGCAAGCCCCCTGTTCAGCTAGATTTTATTTTACACGTTTCCTCAGTGCATTCTTGGATGCCGCTCCTCCGAGCTCGGGCCAATCTATCAGCCCCTGCACAGCTTTTCGCCGTACAGAGCGGTCCCAGAACCTGCAGGAGAACCGGTAGGAGTTCAATCGAAAGTACCAATACTCAAATACCCCAACGGCACCCACCGATTTACTCGTACACTAGAGCTCAAGCACCACTAGTAGGCACCACCGTAGAACTGGGCATTATTGTTGAGCCTAAGAGGTAGTTTGCGGAACTACCCTTGCTGAGCAGAGCCTGACGGACATGCCAGATTAACTCATGGATAGTGGCTTCAAGTGGCCTGCCCAGCTGGGTTCGAACCAGCGACCCTCAGCTTAGAAGGCTGAACAAGACCGAGTTTTTCGGCGTTGATTGGCATTTACGAAAAACGGCAATCACCTTACAAATCAATTACCTATCATCGTCACCGCCATACGTTGCGTTGATGCAAGTTGATCGATATACTGCGGCTCCGGGTACCAAAGGGGTACTGGCTGGCCACCGAGCCGCAAGAATCTGCATCAACGTCGATGGCAAAAATTAAATTTACAGCTGGCCGAGTCGAGGCCTTTCCTCTCCTTGATGGTCAAAAGCTATCTTTCCTGTGGGACACAGGAGCGCCCGGACTTGGGCTCCGTGCGACGCCGAATGGAGGCAAATCGTACATATTCCAGGCAAAGCTAAATGGCGAGGTAATACGCATCAAGATTGGCGACCCGAAGACTTGGGACATCGCCGCTGCACAGGCAGAAGCCCGCCGCCTGAAAGTCATCATCGACAGTGGACAAGACCCACGACAGGTAAAAGCCGATGTTCTGGCTGCCGCGCAAGCAGCGCGAGACGCCAAGTCCGCCGCCGAAGCCGCTGAACTAGCCGCCAAGAGCGCGGCTGCCGCTGCCGCCCTGCGCGAGTCGATAACGCTGGGCGACGTATGGCCAAAGTACGTGAGTTCGCGTAAAGCAAAGTGGAGCGCAGGACACTTACGAAATCACGTCACCTTGGCCGCGCCAGGCGGGGAAACGAAAAAACGAGGGGCGGGCCTCACCGTCGCCGGCCCACTGTTCCCGTTGATGTCGCTGGCACTCGTCGACTTGGGCGGCACGACAATTGCTGATTGGTTGGCGAAGGAAGCGCGCGACAGACCAACTAACGCCGCACAAAGTTATCGGTTGCTGAGGGCCTTTATCCGGTGGTGCGCCGACATGCCCGAGTATCGCGACATGGTGCCTGCCGATGCATACAGCGCCCGCGCCGTGAGGGATGTGTTGCCCAAGAGCCAGTCCAAGGAGGGCGACAGCCTGCAGCGCGAGCAGCTAAAGATGTGGTTTGATGCCGTTCGAAAAATCCGAAACCCAGTTATCAGCGCATACCTGCAAGCCTTACTGCTAACCGGGGCACGCCGTGAAGAACTTGCCGCCCTGCGTTGGGAAGACGTGGATTTTCAATGGCGAAGCCTCACCATCCATGACAAGGTAGAAGGCGTGCGGACGATTCCGCTGACACCTTACGTTTCGCACCTGTTGGCCGCCCTCCCCCGACGTAATCAATGGGTGTTCAGCAGCGAAACGGCCGCCGACGGGAAGCTTGCTGAGCCGCGCATTGCGCACACCAAGGCTCTCGCAGCGGCCGGCCTGCCGCATGTCTCTCTGCATGGCCTACGTCGCTCGTTCGGGACGTTGTGCGAATGGGTAGAAATGCCGAGCGGTATATCAGCGCAAATTATGGGCCACAAGCCAAGCGCTCTTGCCGAAAAGCACTATCGCCGCCGTCCGCTGGACCTATTGCGCAAATGGCATGACCAAATCGAAGTTTGGATACTCGACCAGGGCGAGGTCATGTTCAATCCGATTGAGTCAGGCTTAAGAGTAGTGCGCGCCGCTTGACCCTGAGACGATATAGGCGCATCAGTAGATTTTAGTGAAATAGCAATAGTTATATGAAGAGACTTAAACCGTTTGAGACATTAGACGACGCGGCAAAAATTTTGAACGAGTTACGGCAAGAACGCGGCCTGTCGGCGTTCTGGTGTGCTGACCGTTTCCTGGCGAATGCTATCAACGGAGATATAAATTTAACCATCCTCTTGCCTCAAAAATTTGATGTTGCCAAGAAAGATGGAGGGGAAAAATATCTTGATACCCCTCTTCGCCCGTCAGCCCCGAAGGGCACAGATCATTTCTTTGCAGATAGGCCAGAACTGTATGCGTTAAGTCAGGGGAACTCCTCAACCGAACTTAAGAGCATCGTGAGCATATCGAATGATGGGGTCAGAAGCGTACTTCATTCAGTCAAGCCTCCTATGACCATATCCGTGTCTGACCTAAGAATTAGTTCAGAGCAACTTTTTCGGTACATAGAAGCGGAACGGCCGCCCGCGCAGGCCGCTCCCGTGCGAGTGTATAAAAAATCTCGAACAAATTCGTTGGACGCACCAATTCGGATGGCGATTGAACTGGCCGGTAGCCTAGAAACTGCGGCAGTGTTCGTAAAGTTACGTGAGCTTGCCATAAAAGAGACGAGTCCTTTCAATGGCGATGTGCGGAATGGGATACTTTCGTACACGGATGACAGTGGTGAAGTTGCAGGGTTGACAAAAGCAAGCTTGGGAAAACGACTTAACAAGCACTCGCAGCGAGAACCCAAGTGCAGCTAGACGCACGCAAGCGCACTTAAGCGCCGAACATAGTATCGAAATCAATCATGCGGTATTGAATAGGAGCCCTCTCAACACGAAAGGGCTCTCCAATGCCGTCAGTTCAAAAATTCCCGTCGCTCGAAAGCGAAACTCGCAGCCATGTCGACACGGCGTGCGCATCGTTCCACGTCAACCGTAAGCCGCAAACTCTGCGCTCGTGGGCGTGCTTCGAAAACGGCCCGCTCCGCCCCGTCCGCATCTCGGGCCGCCTGGCATGGTCTGTCGCCGAAATCCGCCGCTTGCTCGCTGGGGGCGAATAATGGCAAAGCGTTCCAAAAAACAGCCTCGGAAGAAATTGGCCGGCTCGAAAGAATCTGACCTCTTCGCTACCACGAAAACCCCTGAGGAAACTACCGAGACCATCGTATTCGCCGGCACCGAGAACCCCCGCTACCTGCGCGCCTTGCACGCGCTCTTGACCCGTCCGATGCCCCGCAAAAGCGTGGATTCAACGGCGGGGTGCAGCAATGGCCCCGACCTGATTTCTGCGCTGCGCGCCCTCGGCCTCGGCGAACCCGGCCTGCGGTGCGCAATGGTTCCTGACACGGACCGTGACGGCCGCGCAGTAAGGCGAGGCGTCTATTACCTGACGGGGCCAGGCCGCCGTGCAGTAAATGCATGGTTGCGTCTGCGCGCTCAGGACAGCTCCCGTTAATGCGCCCTCCACATTACCTGCGTCTTGTGTCCGCGACCGTCACTCCCCTGCCACAACGTGGCTCGACAGTATGCAGGGAACCGGCAGTTCCGGCCACGAAGGGGGCGCACATGGCCGCCGGCCACGCCCTATGCATCAAGCGATTGTATGGCCCGCACATTATCAAAGTCGCGGCGAAGCATAATCTGCGGGAGATTGCCGCCGAGATTGGCTGCGACGGCCACATCGACGCGGCACGCATCCCTGATAATTTCAGCCTACGTGGCCCTGCCACCGCTGACGGTGTGGCGCAACTTGCGAAGTCGCTGATGGACAATGCCCGAATCGCGAAGCTTCGCAAGACAGCGGTAATGGCGCTTGAGCTCTTGTTCACGCTGCCGACGAAAACTAGCGTCGACCCCCGCAAGTATTTTGAGGATGCCACTCTCTGGGCCGAGACACATTTCGGGGTACCAGTGCTTTCATCAGTGGTCCATCTGGACGAAAGCGCACCGCACTGCCATGTGCTGCTGCTGCCTCTGGTGAACGGCAAGATGAACGGGTCGGACCTGCATGGAGGCAAGGCCAAACTATCGGCTATGCAAGCCAGCTTCCATGAAAAGGTAGCTTCAGGGTACGGATTCGCTCGGCAGGCCCCGCAGAAGCGCCACAGCGCCGCCGTTAGGGTCGCCGCGATGGAACTTGCTCGTGAGCGACTTCAAGCGAACAGCGGGCTTGTAGATGCAGTTATCGAGGCGTTGTTGAAGCCGCACGCGCAGAATCCAGAACCCCTGCTCGCTGCGTTGAACATTGCCATGCCGAAGCCCACAGTGAGGACAAAATCGTTTGTTGAGATTATGACGAGGCCGGTCAGCTCCCGCGACGCAGCCCTATAGGGAAAGCGCAACGCTTCCCTATAGGGTTAGTGGCGGCCTAGGTGGTCGCCTTGTCAGCAGCGCAGTCCCAACTCTAGCGCGACATCTTGCTAACTAGAACTGCGAAATCAAATACGTTCAACGCTAGCGAATGGCTAATTCCGGCGGCGACCCGAATTTGCCATAATCAACGGATTTGCAGTATCTACTCATTCTTTTATCACATTGCCTCTCTCATTCTCGCCAACCCAATTCTTGTGCCTTCCGCAGTCTCCCAAAGTTCCTCAGCAAGCCTCTCCATCATCGTGATTCTTGCCAAAATGCTCACTGTCGCCAATGAGACATCAGGATTGTGGACAATCGCGTTCCTAAACTGAGCTATCTCGGCAACTCGCTCCTTAAATTCTTCGTTTATATATTTTTTCCTAAGCGCAAAACTCGTCAAACCTTCCCAGTTGTGCTTCGCAAGCTTGCGCACTTCCTCTCTATCAGCTGCGGAGAACTCTCCAAGCTCCCTTAAGGAAGATAAAAGGATTTCCCAAGTCTTCAGAAATTCAGCAAACAAACCGTTAGATGTCGCTGCGACGTTCTCTGCAACTTCTTCCTTCTGCGCCGCCGAAACTTCTACTTGCGCCAAGCTACTTATTGCCTTATCGAACTTCTCGTCAAGCTCATCGGTCAACACGTTAATCTCTTTTAACTCATCAACAGTAATAAACCGATTGTGTGCAACTTTGCACCTTAATTCGTATAACCGCTCCCATCGCTTTTTAAGGTATCCACTATCGCACTCGATGATTGGAGCGAAGTATCTTTGCCAATTTGACGCAGGGACAAGTTCTTTCAGTTCGTTGATATCCAGGTCGGCAGTAGTCGTAGATGCTGAAATCTTCTCAGTTATCTTCCTGACATCACCAGTAAAATATTCTTTAAAAAGGAGGTTCGAAAGCTGGATGAAATCGAGATCATGCAAATAATTAGCCGACCTGTCAGACCTCTTTGTTTTTATAGATTCTTCGACTTCACTCGGTATGGCCTCTTTTGTCCATGCCACCCCAACGTTCAGCAGCATAAACTTGGTAATTAATTTCCTAAGGAGATTCTCTGTGCGATGAAGTTTTGGATACGCCCGCTCGCACAATCGGCTTCCCATTTCATCCCACAGTATTTCGGGCGGTCTGCCGCTAATCTTCGTCAGAATAGTTCGAAGCAACTTCAGCAAATCTCTGAACTTTTGCTCATCCGAATCTCTATCAAGGCCGAGTTTTATATGAAAATATCTTTGGTTTCCACCTTCAACATTGCGAAAGGCTACGTCATATTTAAATTTGCAACCGGAAAACTTAAGTTCAGTGCCGCCAACCTTAATCTGATCATAGCCCTGTATCGAACTATTCAAAGACTCCACGGACTGGCAATAAAGCTCTGAAGAATCAATAAGGACAAGATATTCTACGTTCATTTTTCTCTCTTGATCACTTGCAAATTAGTAAGTTAACGGTGCCGGAGGATTGCCCTGTATGGCTACTCCTCGCCGGAAGCGTCACGGAACTCTAACTCGTCTCACAGTCGTGGCAGGTCAAGTCTGACCTACTAAATTTTATGTTCCTTCACCTCAGTTTGAAGCCCTAGGTGCCCCATGCCCGGATTTGTTTCGTAAGGCTTCATACAGTTGCGCTGGCCCCAACAGGATGTCACGCAAACCGTCCCTGACCCTTTCCGAGCCCAGCGCCTGAGTGCTCATCGTCTGGTGGGCATCGAGCGCATCCATAATGGCGTGCAGTAACGCATCCTTGAGGTCCGGCGAATTAGCAAACTGCTCCTTGCTGTTGCTGGCAGCTTGGCGCATCAAGGTCTCGTTCTCCAGTAGCTTCCCCTTGAGCACACCATTGACGTAGACGAGCTGGTCGTCATCGGTCAGTTCTCCCTCAAACAAGCCGTTCACCTTCTCGATGATTTCGTTCAGGTAAGCCTGCTGCTTTTCCTGCACGCTGCCGCTGCCTACAGCGTCCATCGGAGGCAGCTTGTAGCTGCCATCGGCGTTTAGCCCCATCGACTGCTTGCCTCGGCTTTTCAGCGTGTGATGGGTCAGGACCACCTTGCTGAGGTCTACCGTGTCACGCTCACGGCCGAAGTCCAGCAAGGGAATAAGACGCTTGTAGAACAGGAAGCGCTTCTCGATGTCGGTATTTCCGTAGTCGAAAATCTGGCTTAGAAAGGCATACAGCCGCACGTAGGCACCCATGTCGTTCTTGAACAGCAGCAGCGCTTTCAACTGGTCCTTGGCCGCGCGCGCAACCTTGTCGTCGTGCTTCTCCTCGGCCACCAGCTTGTCCTGCTGCGCAGCCTTGTAGCGCTTGAGCAGGCGGTCAGCCACAGGCGCAATGGCGGCGTCGAGTTGTTTCTGCGTGCCGTTCGGATCCAGGTCCACCTTGGCGACGCGGTCCACTTCGTAATCGTCGTAAAAGCCGGTGGCGTCCAACTTGGCGCGCAGGTCGTAGACCTGATGCGGGTCGGTTACCGCCTCCATCTCGGCAGTTTCGTAGTAAGTCTTGAACGCTTTGAGAATCTCTGCCGGTTCGTTGACGAAGTCCAGCACATAGGTCGTGTCCTTGCCAGGGTAGGCACGGTTCAGGCGCGAGAGCGTCTGCACCGCTTGGATGCCGCCGAGCATCTTATCCACGTACATCCCGCATAGCAGCGGCTGGTCGAAGCCGGTCTGGAACTTGTTGGCCACCAACAGCACATGGTAGTCGGCGCCCTTGAAGACTTCGCGAATGTCTCGTCCACGCAGTCCAGGGTTCAAAGCCTCACTGGTCTCGGTCACGGCCTCGGGGAAGCTTTCGGTGTCGTTCACCTCTCCCGAAAAGGCTACCAACACACCGAGCGGGTATTTCTGCCTAGTGATGTAGGCGCGGATAGCCTTCTGCCAGCGCACGGCCTCCTTTCGGCTGCCGACCACGACCATCGCCTTGGCCTTCCCCTCCAGCAGCGGCAGCACGTTCTCGCGATAATGCTCGACAACGATTTGCACCTTGCTTGCAATGTTGTAGGGATGGAGCCGTACCCACTGCATCAGACCTTTCATCGCGGTGCTGCGCTCGACCTCTTTGTCGTCCCACTCCTGCCCGTCGTGAGCCAGCCTGAAGGCCAGCTTGTAGCTGGTGTAGTTCTTAAGAACGTCGAGGATGAAGCCTTCTTCGATGGCCTGGCGCATCGAGTAGACGTGGAAAGGCTGCGGCAGCCCGTCCGGCCCGTTGCGACCGAACAGCTCCAGCGTCTTGGCTTTCGGCGTTGCGGTGAAGGCCACGTAAGTCAGGCC
The DNA here is from genome assembly GCF_024756255.1 of Massilia agilis. Lineage (GTDB taxonomy): Bacteria > Pseudomonadota > Gammaproteobacteria > Burkholderiales > Burkholderiaceae_D > Telluria > Telluria agilis. The sequence goes on from NZ_JANUHB010000002.1 coordinate 521,797, forward strand.
CGTCACCCCGGCGCGGGCCTCCATTTGCGCGGCGAGCAGCGCCTCTGTGTCCACCTCGCCGCCGTCTTGCAAGTCGGCCCATTCCTGCGCCGACAGCAATTGCTTGAGCTTGGCCGCGGCCTCTCCAGTTTGCGAGCTGTGTGCCTCGTCGGCAATCACCGCGAAGCGCTTGCCCTCGGTGGCCGCCAGCTCCTGCACCGCCTGCAAGGCGAACGGGAAGGTCTGGATGGTGCAGACGATGATTTTCTTGCCGTCCTTGAGCGCCTGGCCGAGTTGGGCGCTCTTGCTGCCGTGCTCGTTGGTGATGCTGGCTACCACGCCGTGGGTGCGCTCGAAGTCGAAGATGGCCTCCTGTAGCTGCGCATCCAGCACCGTGCGGTCGCTGACCACCAGTACGCTGTCGAACAGTTTGTTGTGCTGGACGTCGTGCAGGTCGGCCAGGAAGTGCGCTGTCCAGGCAATCGAATTGGTCTTGCCTGAGCCGGCCGAGTGCTGAATCAGGTAACGTTCGCCAGCCCCCTTGTCCAGCACATCGGCAACCAGCTTGCGCGTCGCGTCGAGCTGGTGATAACGCGGGAAGATGATGGCCTGCGGCTGCTTCTTGTCGTTGCGCTTGCAGATGAGGTAGCGGTGCAGGATGTCGAGCCAGCTGTCGACCGCCCAAACTTCTTCCCACAGGTAGGCCGTGGCGAAGCCGTCCGTGTTGGGCGCGTTGCCGGCCCCGCCAGCATTGCCCCGGTTGAAGGGCAGGAAGGCCGTCGCCGGCCCCGCCAGCCGCGTGGACATCATCACCTCGCTCTGGCTCACCGCGAAGTGCACCAGCGCCCCGCCCGGGAAGCCCAGCAGCGGCTCCAGCACGCCGCCCCTGGGCTGCGGGAGACGGTCGAAGCGGTACTGGTCAACGGCGTCGTGCACGCTCTGCGTAAAATCACTTTTCAGCTCCACCGTGGCCACGGGAATACCGTTCAGGAACAGCACCAAGTCCAGCTCGTCCTTTGGATTGTTGGGCGAGTGGCAGACTTGGCGCACCACGCGCAGCCGGTTGGCAGCGTACTTCGCCTGGATGGCCGGGTTGATGGCCAGCGCGGGCTTGAACTGGGCCAGCTCCAGCGGCTCCTTGAGCCCCAGCATTTCCACGCCCCGGCGCAGTACGTCGAGCGTGCCGCGCTCGTTCATGTTCTTGCGAATGCGGTCGGCGAGCACCTGGGGCAGACCGGCGCCGTGGTTTTTGGTCAGGCGCTGCCAATTATCGGGCTGCGTCGTCTCCACCCAGGCCAGCAGGTCGGGTAGGAACAGGCCGCTGGTGCGGTCGAACCGGGCGGCATCGCCATCGGCGTACAGCCAACCGTTGACTGCCAAGTGGGTGCAAATTTCGGTTTCAAAGTGGTGCTCCTGGTGCAGGTTCTGGCTCATGCTTTGTCTCTTATTCGTCTTCTTATGCGAATGCTTGAGTGGCGCTCAGTTCTCGGCGTAGCTGCGCTCCAGCAATGCTTGGGCCCTCTGGAGGTCGGCAGAACTGCGTACGCACAGCTCCACGTCACCCGTACCCCAATGGCCTACCTGACGGATGTCGCGGCTAAAACCTTCTTCGAGAGCGACTGTGCTCGGGTCGAGCTTGAGCGTAACAAGCAGGCGGTTCGGATACGCGATGACGCACGCGAAGTTTTTCAAGCGGCGAAAGGCCGTATAGAGCTTAAGGGCCTTCTGTTGTACGTCGTCGCCTAGTGATAGCAGCAGCGAGGTAGTCTGGTCGTAGAGCGCGCGAATTTCCGGCGTGGCCAGTGCCAATTGCTCGACCAGCGATTTATCCTTCCCAACAGGCTTCGGAGTACCCGGCTGGGTCGGCGATTCATCAGTCGATGTCGGCTTGACGGCCATGGTGTCCGGCACACTCTGCGTGTTGACCAGTTCCAGTAGCAAGAGGTCGTCTCCGAACAGCTTGTAGCGGATGAGTTCGATATTGCGCGGTATCTGCTGCACTGCGTGCTGGTCGTAGCGGGTGAAGTCGGCCGCAATACACAACAGCCGCGTGCCTGCCCACTCAATGTGTTCAGCCGTTTCCTTGCCGAGCTTTTCCATTACCAGCCAGCGGAACTCAGCTTGGTGGTCCAGCAGCCAGTCGAGGTAGAACAGGCCCTGGTTGATGACGTTCTCATTGCTATGGCGCTTGTACTCGACGATGACCGGGCAGTTGTTCTCATCCAGCCCCAGCGAGTCGATACGGCCCCGGTGCGTTTTACCAGTGGCGTATTCGTTGGCGAGGAAGCGAACCCCGAGGAAGGTTTCCATCTGGCCTTCGATAAGGCTCTGCAGGGTTTTCTCCAAAGGTGCAGCGCGGCCGACAAGTTCGGTGGCCGTGCCCCTATTCAGGCGAAACAACTGGATGTCGCTCATGCGGCCATCGCCTCCACCCCGGCCGTCGCCTGCCGCGCTGCGCTGCGGACGTCAATTTGCCCAGTAACCACCGCAGCGATAAGGGCGCTACGGCGTTCTTTGAGCAAAGTTAACATCGCTTCGGTTTCTGAAGTTAGCAAATCAAGCTTGAGCATTTCGCTCTTACAGAAAGCTACAATTGCTTGCTGTTCTGCAACTGGCGGAAGAAATACTTTCAGCCTCAAGAAGGACTCCGGCTCAAGGCGCCATTGCGCAGGTCGGATTCCATTTGAAATAGAGCGATAAGTACTAACCATCGGTGCTGATCTCAACAGAATATGAAGATATTCTGAGCTCTCTGAATGCAGAGGAGTAAACACCATATAATCAGGACTCGTTATACCTTCGAACTGACTAACGCCCAAAGACCCTTGCCATCCCTTCATTTTGTTCACAACGAGGTCGTTTGGCTCAACAAGTTGGTATGAGCTCAGGTCGTCAGGCGTTTTGTTGAAATTATCAGTCCTCGAATCTTTTCTTATTACTCCAAAGTCGCGGTAGACCGAAAGAACGTCTTTTTCGGGGAAAGATTGTCGCTTCTGCTGTCGAAACAAAACCTTCAGCGGTTTCGCATTCCAGTGTGCTGGTACAGATCCTAGCCAAGCCATACCGGACTCCTTTAACGACGCATCAGGGCGGATGCCACGGGTAACGGCATGGGAAACCGTGACCATACGCTTTTCAGCCAGCAGAACGATAAGCTTCTCCTGCTCGGCAATCAGCGCGTCGATTTTGGCGGTTTCGCGGTCAAGGAAGGCGACGATGGCGGTTTGCTCTGACTCAGGAGGAACTACGATTGGCATGCGCTTCAGGTCGGAAAACTTCATTGACTGGCGCAATCCTCCTCCCATCGAGTAAAAAACTTTTGTGAGGTCGTAGGCTCGTAATAAGTACGAGAGAAACGCCGAAACAGCACCCGTCGGTTGGAGCGCCAAGTAGGCGGAGGTAACGATGCCACGCTCTCGAACCTGAGCACTGCGAAGGCTGCGCTTGTCGTTTTGCAAGTCGGTAAGTCGCAGGACGATATCGCCCTCGTGAACGATTTGGTAAGTGTCAAAGGACTCGGGAAGCAACCCCTCGTTGGAGTCGATGTCCTTCCGAACGATTTGGCCATAACTGAGCGACAGTAGATTGCTCTCCTGCATGTCGGCGTTTGACTCTGAACGTTCGGCCGCCACCCGTAATAGTGGGTGGATGTGCCAGTGTCCTGGCACGTCGCCTACCCACGGGATACCACTGTCCTTGTACTCTCTGTACCGTGCCATACTCATTCCGCCAGCTCCTCCAGCATCTTCATAATTTTGACCGACGCAGCCTTCAACTCATCGTCAATAGCATGGAAGCTACGAGGCGGTTCGAAGACGTAGAAGTGGCGATTGAATGGAATCTCGTAACCGACCTTGCTCTTTTCTTCATCAATCCACGCATCTGGTGCGTGCGGCAGGACCTCGCGCTCGAAGTAGGTCTGGATATCCTCAGCCAGAGGCACGTTTTCGGTATCCCGTAGTGCACTGTTTGGCTGCTGCTTGCCCTTCTGCTTGCCCTTCACACCCAACACCACGTTACCGTTCTCGTCACGCAACGGGCGCTCGACGGTAATAGTGGTGTAGCCGAAGTCCTCATTCTTAAAGATGCGGGAGATGGGCAGACGCTTGAGCTTGCCGCCTAAGGGCACGGTCGGCATGTTGTCGGTGCCGGTGACGAGCTGCGGCTCGGTCAGCGCTGCACCAGCCTCATCGAACGCCGTGACGAGTTCGGCCTCGTTGAAGTCGCCAAACAGGCGCGTGACAATGGCGATATGGGCATCGCTCATCTCCTTGCGCTTGCTGCCCAGGCCCTTGCGCATCTTTTGCCAGAAACCGCTTGCGTCGATGAGCTGTACATAGCCCTTGCGGTCCGACGGCTTCTTATTCGATAGAATCCAGACGTAGGTGGCGATGCCGGTGTTGTAGAACATGTCCGTGGGCAGGCCGACGATGGCCTCCACCAGGTCGTTTTCAAGCACATAGCGACGGATTTCGCTCTCGCCGCTGCCGGCGCCGCCGGCAAACAGTGGCGAGCCGTTGAGCACGATGCCGAAGCGGCTGCCGCCGTCCTGCGCCGGACGCATTTTGGAGAGCAGGTGCATCAGGAACAGCAGGGAGCCGTCGCTCACACGCGGCAGGCCAGGACCGAAACGACCGTCGAAGCCGTTGCTCTCGTGCTCTTGGCGCACGACCTTCTCGACCTTCTTCCATTCGACGCCAAAGGGAGGATTGGACAGCATGTAGTCGAACTTGCGTCCGCCGTGACCATCGTCGCTGAGTGTGTTGCCGGGAGCGATGTTGGCGACGTCCTGGCCCTTGATGAGCATGTCGGCTTTGCAGATAGCGTAGGACTCGTCGTTGAGTTCCTGGCCGAACATGGTCAATCGGGCCTGCGGGTTGTGCTCCAGCAGGTACTCGCCGGCGACCGAGAGCATGCCGCCGGTGCCTGCCGTCGGGTCGTAGATGGTACGCACCACGGCATTGCCGGGGGTGAGCACGTCGTCGTCCTCGATGAACAGCAGGTTCACCATAAGGCGGATGACCTCGCGCGGGGTGAAGTGCTCACCGGCCGTCTCATTCGAGATTTCGGCGAACTTGCGAATCAGCTCCTCGAACACGAGGCCCATGCTGGCGTTGTCCACGACCTCGGGATGCAGGTCGATGTTGGCGAACTTCTCGGTGACGAGGTAGAGCAGGTTTGCCTTGGCCAGACGTTCGACTTGGGTGTAGAAGTCGAAGCGCTCGAAAATGTCGCGTGCGGCCGGCGAGAACGCCTGGACGTAGGCATAGAGGTTCTGGCGGATGTGGTCCTGGTCGCCCAGCAGCTTCACAAGGTCCAGCGGGGAGGCGTTATAGAAGCTTTGGCCGGCTTTGCGCAGTAGAAAAGGCTCGGGATTCAGGCCGGCCTTGGTCTTGGCGTCGAACTCGGCCAGCACGGCGGGCTTGGTCGCCTCCAGCACGCAGTCTAGGCGACGCAGTACGGTAAACGGGAGGATGACGCGGCCGTATTCGCTTTGTTTATAGTCTCCGCGCAATAGGTCCGCGACTGACCAAATAAAGGATGAGAGGGCCTGATGGTTCATGTGCTGCCTAGTCGGTTGTTTCGAGAATGAAACATCCTATCATCGCGGAGGGACACCGCGATAGAGGCAGCAATGCGTTTGGATGACAAAGGGGACGTTGCGCCGCGCGAGGCGCAACAACATTGAGCGCCCTACCCGCGGCGGTCTGAGCTATCCCTATACTTGTGTAGGGTTAGGATGGAGAGCGAGCGCAGCATCGGCTCGTCGATAAAGGGTCAGGTTTCGAGTCGAGCATCGACGATGTCAGGGCGACAACCGACGCTTGGGGCCGTTATCAGTGCTGTCAGGCAACCTTTACATGCCTGTGGAGCGGAAAAAGTTGATAGCCCGAGGACGGCAGGTTCTCAAATACTTTGCAATATCTCCGAAGACCACGGTGAGATTGCAACGATGCTCACTGGGTTTGCAGTGCACTTGCACGGCTGCGGTAGCGTACCCCACATGGTAAAGGCGGTAGGGTTGGCGCATCGAATCCAGGGTTTGCTTGTAGCCGTTGCACGGCGCGATATACGCTCCCGACGCCTCAACTGGCCACCTTTACATGATGGGGGGTGCCTGATATCCTCTGTCAGGCAACAGCGGGATGACTGGTCTAAAGTTTTTCTGTGGGTTCGAGTTCGAACCCGATTCTGAGGCCTCACTCGTTCCATCTCGCCGTTGCAACCGACCATGACCTCTACAAAGCTGGTAGACCTGAAGACGCTAGACCACGTCGCTCAAGCGTGTGGTGTGGATGCTGAATTCATCAATGAATACGCTAACCATCCACTTCAAAGAGATTATTACTTTCCACTAAAAATACCCAAACGCGGCAGAAATCGTAGGGGTGAATATCGGGTTGTATTTCAGGCTAAGGACCACCGGCTTTCGAGTTTACACCGCTCAGTCGCGATGATAGTTGCGCATAGCGTGCAGTTTGCGGACCATGTTCAAGGCTTCCGGAAGAAGCGTTCATCTCGCAGCAACGCGAAACAGCACCTTGCCGCGTCCGTTATACTTCACGCCGATATCAAGAGCTTCTTCGACACAATAACCACGGAACAGGTCAGAGTTGCTCTTATAGCGACAGGGATGCCTGCAAGCGTGGCCGCAATTTTAGCAAAAGCATGCACTATCGAAGGGTTCCTACGTCAAGGGACAAGATGTAGCCCGATACTGGCGAATTTAGTTTGCGATAATCTAGATAGGAAACTTTTGACCTTGGCCCGGTCACATGGCTCTGTGTTCACAAGATATGCGGATGACCTGACATTTTCTGGTGATCAGGTGCCTTCCTTTACTTCAGTACGCATGGTCGTGGAGTCCGAAGGGTTTTCCCTTCGAGATAAAAAATGCAGATATCAATATAAGGGACGCTGCCAGTACGTTACAGGGCTGAGCGTAAATGATGCGGCAATGCCAAGACTTCCAAAGCGAATGAAAAGCAGGCTCCGTCTAATCTTCCACTATATTGAAAAGTATGGACTCTCTGAACACTGGCACAGGACCGGCGAAAAAAATCCACACAGAAAAGAGCGATGGCTCGAAGGTATGTTAACGTACGCCGCCTCTATCGAGCCAGTTTTGGTCAATAAATGGCAAGACATTTTAGCGAGCGCTCAGGCGCAAAGGGCGGCAGCAGCGAGACGGCGATACTTTTCTGATAAAGGTGTCGATGACCCCTTCTAGGGCAAGGGGTTTTTATCGCGCGTGTGTCGTTCTCCGGTCACCACATTTTCAGCATATCGAATGCGTGTTCGCAAGTATTGGAACACGTTCGCATATTCCAAGTTGTTAATGTCACCTAGGTATTGGCCGCTCGCCTTAGCTACGAGCTGAGCAAGCTCTTCGAGGACGTGGTATTTATTCCGACCTCGCTCGGGAGGATTGATAGTTCGATGGAAGTCCGACGCAACCACCGCAATCGCCGATTCCAAATACACACCAAAATCTAGTAGGTCGCAATGAAATTGCACCACTTTCTCCCCGCGCTTACTAAGCCGGTGGACCAAAGGTGATACCAAAAATTTGAACGCACGGTCTTGCTCCGACATCTCCTTAAGAGCGGCACCCTTGCAATAATACAAATAAGCTGAGAAAGAAATAGTCGCAATCCCTCTGAGCGCGGCGTCTCGCGTTCCCGCATCAGAAAGAAGGGCTTCGAGCGAAGCATTTTGCGCTCGCTGTTTCGCCTTTGCATCGACTAACGGGTCCGCCTGCACGCGCTTTGATAGTGCAAGTAACTCTTGCCGTAAACGGTCCGGCGCATCGGTCACAATACATACAGCGGTAGAGATTGGGGCCTCGACGTCTGGTCCATCTCCAAACATCGCAAACGCCAAATGCGTCTCAGTATCTGTACGCTCCGTTGGCCAAATGGCCTCCATTGCTGTTGAAGGCATTTGTCGCTCTCGCTGTGCCTCCACGCTGGACAAATGCTTGGCCGTCACCTGCTCAAGGAAATTCAACAAGGACTTATGGATATGAGCGTTTTTGTCCTTCGGCTTGCAGATACTAAGATGATGAGCTTGAACAGGGACGCCTACTTCGCCAGGAAGATTTGGCTCTGAACTAGTGGGATTAACGATTGTTACGCCAGGAAGAAACCGCCCAACATACGGCACGCGCATTGGCTCGGTTTCGACAAAAGTCCTCGTCAGGATTTCTTCACGACGCACCAGATTCCGAAACTCCGTATTCAACGACGCCAAATGTTCATCGTGTAAGCCCAGATTCCTCATCTGCGGATTGGCGCGTGCGAGGTGAAAAAAAGAAACAATCGAGGCCCAAATCGAGCCGAAGTGAGGCGTCCCAACAAAGACTACTCCCTTTATTCTCCGAGCCAACTTTTCGTACCGTGCCACCCCTAAGGTAAAAGCCGACTTGACGGCCATCTTGATTACCAACCCGCCAAGACTATGCCCTACCAGAACAATCGGCTCATCATCATCGGCAAAAGCTGGGGCGCTACATAACGTATCTAATAAAGCTATTCCAAGGTGAGGCAGTGACATCGCATCGCCGAACCAACGGGTCTTAGCTGAAGCGTAACCTAGCAGCCAGACGGGGCAACCTGTCGCTTCTCCAACCCACCTTGGCCACAGGGTGTCGTCCTTAGTTCTGTTCGACATCCACGTATGACGGACATGGCCGTCCAGGCCATGCACAAAGACAACTTTCGTTTTGCCAGCATCGTCCGTTGGTGCGTATGCGCTTATTAGTTCAGTCATGATTTAGGTCCAAGCTCAGCCGTACTATATCAAAAATGGTACGCCCACTCGAAACGACGGAATATTTCCATGGGCCATGAGTCAAACCTGAGCTTACGACTGGGCATATCCCGAGACTCTCTGATCAAGGGACGCGCACGAAGCAACGGAAGATTACAGAGCCATCAGATGGCAGGCGTAACCTGCTCGCAGCAAACCGAGACGAAAGGACAACACGTGCTGAAGGCGTTGCCACGCGAAGTTTTCGGAGATACTGCAAAACCTACGGGGCGAAAGTTACCGAGGAATTTTCTTACACTACACGCGCGCGCGAACTACTTTCGCACACCAAAGAGAGGCGAGTCCGGGAATCGAAGTGTTCTACTATTGGGTAAGCCGAGAACGTCGTCAAAATAAGCAGAACCTGCACAAGCGCGAACTGTCGAGCCTGAAGTCATGCCATTGCTATAGCCGGGGTACCAAACGGGTACCATGCGCACTGAGAAGCTTGGAGATTCATCTCTCCAAACACATGCGGCCACCTAAGCTATTGATTTTGTTGGCCTGCCCAGCTGGGTTCGAACCAGCGACCCTCAGCTTAGAAGGCTGATGCTCTATCCAACTGAGCTATGGGCAGACGATGCACGGCGAGCGCCGCGTTCGGATGTGAAAACGGGCCGTCCTCGGACAGCCCGCTTTTTGAAACGGTGGTCGGAGTACAAGGATTCGAACCTTGGACCCCCTGCTCCCAAAGCAGGTGCGCTACCGGGCTGCGCTACACTCCGATTGAAACGATCATACCGCTTCGGGTATGGCGCGTCAATGTAACCAAAAAGCTGCTCAGGCCGCCAGCTTGTCGGCGATCCGCTTGGCCATGCTCTCTGCCAACGACGCGCTCTTCGCCTCGACCATCACGCGAATCAGCGGCTCGGTGCCCGACGGACGGATGAGCACCCGGCCGGCATCGCCCAGCTCGCGCTCGACCGCTTCTTTTTCGGCCACCAGTACCGAATCGCGCGTCCAGTCGAAGCCCGGCGTCACCCGCTTGTTGATCAGCGTTTGCGGATACAGCTTGAGGTCGGCGCAGCACTCGGCCAGGCTCTTGTTGGCGCGCTTGAGCGCCGACAGCACCTGCAGCGCCGAGATGATGCCGTCGCCGGTCGTGTGCTTGTCGAGCGCCAGCAGGTGGCCGGAGCCCTCACCGCCGAACAGCCAGCCGCGCTCCTGCATCACCTCGAGCACGTAGCGGTCGCCCACCTTGGCGCGCGCAAAGCCGACGCCCAGCTCCTTGAACGCCACTTCCAGCGCCATGTTGGTCATGAGCGTGCCGACCGCGCCCGCCACCGGACCAATCGCCAGGCGGTCGCGCACCATCACGTACAGCAGCTCGTCGCCGTTGTACAGGCGCCCGCTCGCGTCGCACATGATCAGGCGATCAGCGTCGCCGTCCAGCGCAATGCCCAGGTCGGCCTTGTGCTCGACCACCGCCTCCGACATCGCCTTCGGTGCAGTCGCGCCCACGCCCGCGTTGATGTTGAAGCCGTCCGGCTTGGCGCCGATCGCCACCACTTCCGCGCCCAGCTCATGGAACACGTGCGGTGCGATGTCGTAGGCGGCGCCGTTGGCGCAGTCCACCACGATCTTCAGCCCGCGCAGATCGAGCTCGTTCGGGAACGTGCTCTTGCAAAATTCGATGTAGCGGCCGCCGGCATCGCGCAGGCGCGTCGCGCGGCCGAGCTTGTCGGACGGCACGCAGCCCATCGGCCGGTCGATCGCCTGTTCGATTTCCAGCTCCACCGCGTCCGGCAGCTTGGTTCCGAGTTCCGAGAAGAACTTGATGCCGTTGTCCTGGAACGGGTTGTGCGAGGCCGAGATCACCACGCCCGCCTGCAGCCGCAGCGCGCGCGTCAGGTAGGCAATCGCCGGCGTCGGCATCGGGCCGGCCAGCATCACGTCCACGCCGGCGGCGGAAAAGCCGGCTTCCAGCGCCGCTTCCAGCATGTAGCCAGAAATGCGGGTGTCCTTGCCGATCAGGACCACCGGGCGGCCGCTGGCCGAGGTCGTGCCCTTTGCCAGCACCGTGCCGGCCGCGTAGCCAAGCCGCATGACGAAGTCTGGCGTAATGGGCGACTGGCCCACGAGGCCACGAACGCCATCCGTACCGAAATATTTGCGAGCCATTTGTTCTCTTTTATTTGTTCAGTTAGTCGGCGGTCGCCGCCTGCCATACCTTGAGCGCGTCGACCGTTTCTGCAACATCGTGCACTCGGACAATTCTAGCGCCATGCGCTACGGCAGCCAATGCCGCACACAAACTTCCTGCAAGACGTTTCTCTACAGAACGACCTGTTACCGCGCCAATCATCGACTTGCGCGAAAGCCCCGCCAGCACGGGCAGGCCAATCTCATCGCGAATGCGCCCGAGGTGGCGCAGCAGCGCGTAGTTGTGCTCGACCGTTTTGCCGAAACCAAAGCCGGGATCGACGCAGATCCGCTCGCGGTCGATGCCGGCGGCCACCATCGCATCCACCCGCCCGCGCAGGAAGTCGATCACTTCACGCACCACGTCGGTATAGACCGGCTTTTCCTGCATCTGTTGCGGGGTTCCCTGCATGTGCATGACGCACAGCCCGCAGTCGCTGTCGGCCACCGCCTCGATCGCACCGGGGGCGCGAAACGCGTTGATGTCGTTGATCATGTCGGCGCCCGCGATGATGGCCTCGCGCATGACCTCCGGCTTGCAGGTGTCCACCGACAAGGGCTTTTCCAATCCCTTGAGCGCGTACAGCGCCGGCATCACGCGCCGCAGCTCCTCCTCGACCGGCACGCTGGGCGAACCAGGCCGGGTCGATTCGCCGCCCACGTCGATCATGTCGACGCCGTCCGCCACCATCTGCTCGGCGCGCTCGACCGCAAACTCCAGCGACTGGTAGCTGCCGCCATCGGAAAAGGAATCGGGGGTGACGTTCAGGATGCCCATCACCAGGGTGCGCTTGTCGAGGTTGAAGTCGAAGCGACCGCATTGAAGAAATTGACGCATGTGAGTAAATCCAGGTCGTTAACAAGCGAAAGGCACCCGCTTGGGTGCCTTTCAGGGCAGGGTTCAGGAAATCAGGCGTGTGCCGTCTGGTTCTGCGCCACGCCGCCATCGCGGTCGCCCGGGGGCGTGCGCTTGGTCAGCAGACCCGTTTTCGGCGGGCGCGGTTCGTGGCCGGCCATGATGTCGTTGATCTGCTCGGCATCGATGGTTTCCCACTCGAGCAGCGCCTTGGTCATCATTTCGACCTTGTCGCGGTTCTCTTCGAGCAGGCGGCGCGCCAGCGCGTACTGCTGGTCGAGGATGGCGCGGATCTCGGCATCCACCTTCTGCTGGGTCGCCTCGGAGATGGTCTTGGTCGAGCCGCCGAAGAAGCCTTCGTTGGCATCGTCCTCGTACACCATCACGCCCATGCTCTCGCTCATGCCAAAGCGCGTGACCATCGAGCGCGCCAGCTTGGTGGCACGCGAGAAGTCGTTCGATGCGCCGGTGGACATCTGGCCGACGAAGATCTCTTCGGCAATGCGGCCGCCGAACAGGATCGAGATCTCTTCCAGCATCTTGTCCTTGTAGCCCGACAGGCTGTCATGCTCCGGCAGCTGCCAGGTCAGGCCCAGCGCATAGCCGCGCGGCATGATCGTCACCTTGTGCACCGGGTCGGCCTTCGGCAACAGCTTGGCGATCACCGCGTGGCCCGACTCGTGGTAGGCCGTGTTGCGGCGCTCTTCCTCGCGCATGACCATCGACTTGCGCTCCGGACCCATGAAGATCTTGTCCTTGGCGTCCTCGAAGTCGCTCATCTCGACCAAACGCTTGCTGCGGCGTGCCGCGAACAGCGCGGCCTCGTTGACCAGGTTGGCCAGGTCGGCGCCCGAGAAACCCGGGGTGCCGCGCGCCAGGATGTCGGCCTTGACGTCGGTGGCGATCGGCACCTTGCGCATGTGAACGTTCAGGATCTGCTCGCGACCGCGGATATCCGGCAGGCCCACCATCACCTGGCGGTCGAAGCGGCCCGGGCGCAGCAGCGCCTTGTCCAGCACGTCCGCACGGTTGGTCGCGGCGATCACGATCACGCCCGACGACGCCTCGAAGCCGTCCATTTCCACCAGCAGCTGGTTCAGGGTCTGCTCGCGCTCGTCGTTGCCGCCGCCCATGCCGGCGCCACGATGGCGGCCGACCGCGTCGATCTCGTCGATGAAGATGATGCACGGCGAATGCTTCTTGGCGTTCTCGAACATGTCGCGCACACGGGATGCGCCCACGCCGACGAACATTTCAACGAAGTCCGAACCCGAGATCGAGAAGAACGGCACCTTGGCTTCGCCCGCGATGGCACGCGCCAGCAGGGTTTTACCGGTACCCGGGGGACCGACCATCAGCACGCCGCGCGGGATGCGGCCGCCCAGTTTCTGGAACTTGGTCGGGTCCTTCAGGAAGTCGACGATCTCGCCCACTTCTTCCTTCGCCTCGTCGCAACCGGCGACGTCGGCAAAGGTGACGGTATTGTTGGTCTCGTCCATCATGCGCGCCTTGCTCTTGCCGAACGAGAACGCGCCGCCCTTGCCCCCGCCCTGCATCTGGCGCATGAAGAACACCCACACGCCGATGAGCAGCAGCATCGGGAACCAGGAAATGAACACTTGCTGCAGGAACGACGGCTCCTCGGGCGGCTTGACGTCGAAGTGCACGTTGTTGTCGCGCAGGTCGCCGATCAGCCCGCGGTCGAGCATGGTGGCGGTCGAACGCACCTTGCTGTCGTCGGTCCGGGTGGCCGTGATGTTGGAACCCTCGATGACAACGTCCTTGATGCGCTTTGCCTTCACGTCATCGAGCAGTTCGGAATAAGCAATGGTCTTGCTCCCGCCTGCGACGCTGTGGTTGTCGAACTGCTTGAACAGCATGAACAACAGCAGCGCGACGACCACCCAGATGGCGGACTTGGAAAACATATTATTCACGAAAACTCCTCCGATGCGGCACGCATCTTGACAGATTTTAGAATGCCGATTTTACCCGCAATAACCAGGCCGTGCCACGCAGCACTACAGGACGCTGCCGAAATACCACTTTTATAGCATTTCACAGCGACCAGCAGGCGATTTTTCACGACTTTACAGGTCTCTCGCGAGTGATGTGCGGTTGCGGACTCAAATATCAAGGGCCGAATCATCCGTTTCGTCACTTTTCTGCTGGGCGGGATGCTTGAGCCCGCGGCCCAGCAGGAAGATTTCCGACGACTTGTCGCGGCTGGCCTTGGGCTTGACCTGCTTCACGGTCCGGAACTCGTCGCGGAACTTCTCCAGGATCTGGGTAAAGCCCATGTCCTTGAAGCACTTCACCAACAATGCGCCAGATGGCTTCAGGTGGAGTTGAGAGAACTCAATCGCCAAATCGATCAGGTGCTCCATGCGCGCTGCATCGGCGGCCGGGATGCCCGACAGGTTCGGCGCCATGTCCGACAGCACCAGGTCGGCCTTGCGGCCGGCCAGCACCTCGTCCAGCTGGGCCAGGATGTCTTCCTCACGGAAGTCACCTTGTATAAAATGCATGTCCGCGATCGGTTCCATCGGCAGGATGTCCAGCCCGATCATCGTGCCGTGGATGCCGCCGCCCTCCTTGCCCGCCAGCTTGCGGCGGGTGTACTGGCCCCAGCTGCCGGGGGTGCAGCCAAGGTCGACGATGACCTGGCCAGGCTTGATCAGCTTTTCCGCCTCGTCGATTTCCTTGAGCTTGTAGGCGGCACGTGCGCGGTAGCCCTCTTTCTGCGCCAGTTTCACGTACGGATCATTAATGTGGTCGTGCAACCAGTTTTTGTTTAATTTGTTCTTGGCCATTCGCGTAGAATACTGCTTTTAAAGGATCATCCAAAAGAATTACATTATGCTTACACTGACTCCCGCCGAACGCAGCGCGCTGCGCGCCGAAGCCCACGGTCTCAATCCGGTGGTCATGATCGGCGAAGCCGGCCTGACCCCGGCCGTGATGAAAGAGATCGCCAAGAGCCTGGACGCGCACGGCCTGATCAAGGTGCGCGTGTTCGGCGACGACCGCGAAGAGCGCATTGCCATCTACGAGCAGATCTGCGCCGAGCTCGACGCGGCTCCGGTGCAGCACATCGGCAAGCTGCTGGTCCTGTACCGGCCCAAGAAGGAAGCCGAGAAAGAGCGCAGCAGCGCCGGCAAGGGCATGCGCATGGTCACCATCGTCAAGCCGAGCCCCAGCGGCCGGACCAAGCCGACGGTCAAGAAGGTTTTGCTCAAGGGGAACGAACGGGTCACGGCGGGCGGCAACATCAAGCGCGCCAAACCGCGCCAGGCCAGTACCAAGAAGGGCGCACTGAACAAGTGATCGAAACCGGGGCCAGTCCCCGGTTTTTTGTTGGCGTCTCCTGTAGGGTGGGCTCTTGAGCCCACGCGGTTGACACGCGGCGCGTACCGCAGCGTGGGCTCGAGAGCCCACCCTACGCTCATCGGCTTTTCAGCACCAGCACCGCGCCCAGCAGGCTCTCCACCATGTGCAGCACCTGCGACACCCCGTGCATGGCCGCAAATTGCGTCCAGTATGGCGACGCCCTCACCCCGGCCGGCCCAGCTGCCTCGCGCATGCGCGCCATCGCCGGCTGCAGCCCCAGGTAGATCACCAGCGCGCACGCAAGCATGGCCACCACCAAGATCACCAGCGCACGCTTGCGCTTAGCATCCAGGTCATGCGCAAACCGCGCCAGCACCAGCAGCACCAGCGCGCAAGCCATGGCCAGCCACGCCTGTCGCTCCAGCAGCGCGCCGACGATCTCGCCAGCCTGCGTGGACGGCAGCATGCGAAACACCGTGGGCGCCGCCACGTAGCCAAGCGCCCACAGGCTGCCCGCCCACAGCACCGACGCCAAGAGGCGCGCACCGCGCAGCACCGCGGCCCGTTCCATGATCAGATGTAGCGTACTTCCAGGATTTCGTACTCGCGCGGGCCGGACGGCGCCTGCACCTCGACCACGTCGCCGGCGTACTTGCCGATCAGCGCGCGCGCGATCGGCGAGGTCACCGAAATCTTGTTCAGCTTGAGGTCCGCTTCATCCACGCCCACGATCTGGTAGGTCACCTTCTGGCCGTTTTCCAGGTCTTCCAGGTCCACGGTCGAAGCGAACACCACGCGGCCTTCGGCGTCCAGCGTGGCCGGGTCGATCACCTGCGCGCTGGAGAGCTTGTTTTCCAGTTCCATGATGCGCCCTTCGATGAAGGCCTGGCGCTCCTTGGCCGCGTCGTATTCCGCATTCTCGGACAGGTCGCCGTGCGAGCGCGCCTCGGCGATCGCCTCGATCACCTTCTTGCGTTCCTGCGTTTTCAGCTGGTGCAGTTCGTCCTTCAGGAGCTGGGCGCCAAATTTGGTAAGTGGAACCGTTGTGTTCATATTTAATGTACTTCTAGCGTTTGTTTGTGGACGTACCAAGCGAAAACCACAGAGGCGCACGGCTTGGGCCGCACGAGCTCTGTGGTTTTACGGGTACTGCTTGGCGCTTAGTTTAAGGCCTTATGGAGACCTTGTAAATCGTAGACGCGCAACTGGTCCAGGCAGCGCATGCCCTGGATCGCCGCCTCCGCGCCTGCGATCGTGGTATAGGTCACCACGCGCGCTTGCAGCGCCGAGGTACGGATCGTGCGCGAGTCCGCAATCGCGCTGCGCTTTTCCTCGACCGTGTTGACCACCATCGCGATCTCGTGGTTCTTGATCATGTCCACGATGTGCGGGCGGCCCTCGATCACCTTGTTGACCGCGGTGACCGGGATGCCGGCCGCCTGGATCACGGCCGCGGTGCCCTTGGTGGCCACCAGCGTGAAGCCCAGCTCGGCCAGGTCGCGCGCCACCTGCACGGTGCGCGGCTTGTCCGACGCCTTCACCGACAGGAACACCTTGCCCGACTCCGGCATCTGGATGCCAGCGCCCAGTTGCGACTTCACAAAAGCTTCGCCGAAGGTCGCGCCCACGCCCATCACCTCGCCGGTGGACTTCATCTCCGGCCCGAGGATGGTGTCCACGCCCGGGAACTTCACGAACGGGAACACGGCTTCCTTCACGCTGAAGAACGGCGGCACCACTTCTTTCGTCACGCCCTGCTGCGCCAGCGACTGGCCCACCATGCAGCGCGCCGCGATCTTGGCCAGCTGCAGGCCGGTGGCCTTGGACACGAACGGCACGGTACGCGATGCGCGCGGGTTCACCTCCAGCACGTACACGGTGTCCTGCATCTTGCCGTCCACTTCCTGGCGCTGGATCGCGAACTGCACGTTCATCAGGCCCACCACGTTCAGGCCCTTGGCCATCAGCGAGGTCTGGCGCTTCAGTTCATCGATGGTCTCCTGGGCCAGCGAATACGGCGGCAGCGAGCAGGCCGAGTCGCCCGAGTGCACGCCAGCCTGTTCGATGTGCTCCATCACGCCGCCGATAAAGGTGGTCTGGCCGTCCGAGATGCAGTCCACGTCGCACTCGATCGCATCGTTCAGGAAGCGGTCCAGCAGCACCGGCGAGTCGTTCGACACCTTGACCGCTTCGCGCATGTAGCGCTCCAGGTCGCGCTGCTCGTGCACGATTTCCATCGCGCGGCCGCCAAGCACGTACGACGGGCGCACCACCAGCGGGTAGCCGATCTCGGTGGCCAGTGCCAGCGCCTCGGCTTCGGTGCGCGCGGTGCGGTTCGGCGGCTGGCGCAGGCCCAGTTCGTGCAGCAGCTTCTGGAAGCGCTCGCGGTCTTCGGCCGCGTCGATCATGTCAGGCGAGGTGCCGATGATGGGCACGCCGTTGGCCTCTAGGTCGAGCGCGAGCTTGAGCGGGGTCTGGCCGCCGTACTGCACGATCACGCCTTCCGGCTTTTCCAGATCCACGATCTCGAGCACGTCTTCCAGCGTCAGCGATTCGAAATACAGGCGGTCCGAGGTGTCGTAGTCGGTCGACACGGTCTCCGGGTTGCAGTTGACCATGATGGTCTCGTAGCCGTCTTCGCGCATCGCCAGCGCCGCGTGCACGCAGCAGTAGTCGAACTCGATACCCTGGCCGATCCGGTTCGGGCCACCGCCCAGCACCATGATCTTCTTCTTGTCGGTCGGGTTGGACTCGCACTCCTCGTCGTAGGTCGAGTACATGTACGCGGTGTTGGTCGCAAACTCGGCCGCGCAGGTGTCCACCCGCTTGTACACCGGGCGAATGCCCAGCGCATGGCGGCGCTTGCGCACCTCATCCTGCGTCACGTGCAGCAGGAACGCCAGGCGGCGGTCCGAGAAGCCCTTTTGCTTCAGTTTGTACAGCGTGGTCTTGTCCAGGTTTTCCAGCTTCTGGTGGTCCAGCCACAGCTCCAGGTCCACGATCTCCTTGATCTGCACCAGGAACCACGGGTCGATCTTGGTCAACGCGTGCACCTCTTCCAGCGTGAAGCCCTGCGCGAACGCGTCGCCCACGTACCAGATGCGCTCCGGCCCCGGCTCGCCCAGTTCCTCTTCGATGACCTCGCGGTCGCGGGTCTTCTCGTTCAGGCCATCCACGCCCACTTCCAGGCCGCGCAGCGCCTTCTGGAACGACTCCTGGAAGGTACGGCCGATCGCCATCACCTCGCCCACCGATTTCATCTGCGTGGTCAGGTGCTTGTCCGCCGCCGGGAACTTCTCGAACGTGAAGCGCGGCACCTTGGTGACCACGTAGTCGATCGACGGCTCGAACGAGGCCGGGGTTGCGCCGCCGGTGATCTCGTTGCGCAGCTCGTCCAGCGTAAAGCCGACCGCCAGCTTGGCCGCCACTTTCGCGATCGGGAAGCCGGTGGCTTTCGACGCCAGCGCCGACGAACGCGACACGCGCGGGTTCATCTCGATGACGATCATGCGCCCGTCCGCCGGATTAATCGAGAACTGCACGTTCGAGCCGCCGGTATCCACGCCGATCTCGCGCAGCACCGCGAGCGACGCGTTACGCATGATCTGGTATTCCTTGTCCGTCAGCGTCTGAGCCGGCGCCACCGTGATCGAGTCGCCGGTGTGCACGCCCATCGGGTCCAGGTTCTCGATCGAGCACACGATGATGCAGTTGTCCTTCTTGTCGCGGACGACTTCCATCTCGTACTCCTTCCAGCCGATCAGCGATTCCTCGATCAGCAGTTCGGAGGTCGGCGATGCTTCCAGGCCGCGCTTGCAGATGGCCTCGAATTCCTCTTCGTTGTAGGCGATGCCGCCGCCGGTGCCGCCCATCGTGAACGACGGACGGATGATGACAGGGAAGCCCAGCTCGCGCTGCACCGCGCGCGACTCGTCCATCGAGTGCGCGATGCCCGAACGTGCCGAACCCAGGCCGATCTTGGTCATCGCGGCCTTGAACTTGGCGCGGTCCTCGGCCTTGTCGATCGCTTCCGGCGTGGCGCCGATCAGCTCGACCTTGTACTTGTCCAGTACGCCGTTGCGGTGCAGGTCCAGCGCGCAGTTCAGCGCGGTCTGGCCGCCCATCGTCGGCAGGATCGCGTCCGGACGCTCCTTCTCGATGATCTTCTCGACCACCTTCCACGTGATCGGCTCGATGTAGGTCACGTCGGCCATCTCGGGGTCGGTCATGATGGTCGCCGGGTTCGAGTTCACCAGGATGACCTTGTAGCCCTCTTCGCGCAGGGCCTTGCAGGCCTGGGCGCCGGAGTAGTCGAACTCACAGGCCTGGCCGATGATGATCGGGCCAGCGCCGATGATCAGGATGCTTTTGATATCACTACGTTTTGGCATTATTTCTTCTCCACGGCGGCTTGCATCAGGCTGATGAAGCGGTCAAACAGGTAAGCGACGTCGTGCGGGCCGGGCGAGGCTTCCGGGTGGCCCTGGAAGCAGAAGGCCGGCTTGTCGGTGCGGGCAAAGCCTTGCAGCGAGCCGTCGAACAGCGAGACGTGGGTCACGCGGCAGTTGGACGGCAGCGTATCCGCGTCCACCGCAAAGCCGTGGTTCTGCGAGGTGATCATCACCTGTTTCGAGTCCAGGTCCTGCACCGGGTGGTTGGCGCCGTGGTGGCCGAACTTCATCTTGAGCGTTTTCGCACCCGAAGCCAGCGCCATGATCTGGTGGCCAAGGCAAATGCCGAAGGTCGGAATGCCGGTCTCGATCAGCTCGCGCGTCGCTTCGATTGCGTAGTCGCACGCCGCCGGGTCGCCTGGGCCGTTGGCCAGGAAGATGCCGTCCGGGTTCAGGGCCAGCGCCTCCTTGGCACTGGTTTGCGCCGGCAGCACCGTGATGCGGCAGCCGCGCTCGGCCAGCATGCGCAGGATGTTGTACTTCACGCCGTAGTCGAACGCGACCACGTGGAATTTCGGGTTTTCCTGCTTGCCGTAGCCGCGGCCGAGCTTCCACTCGGTCTGGTCGAATTCATACGGCGTCTTGGTCGAGACGACCTTGGCCAGGTCCATGCCGTTCAGGCCCGGGAACGAGCGCGCCAGTTCCAGCGCCAGCGCCGGCTGCGGCTCCGAACCCTGGGTGCCGACCAGGATCGCACCGCTCTGGGCACCCTTTTCGCGCAGGATGCGGGTGAGCTTGCGGGTGTCGATGCCGGCGATGGCCACGACGTTCTCGGCCTTCAGGTAGTCGGACAGCGATTGGGTCGAACGGAAGTTCGATGCCAGCAGCGGCAGGTCGCGGATGATCAGGCCGGCCGCGTGCACCTTGGACGCTTCCACGTCTTCCGGATTGACGCCGACATTGCCGATGTGCGGATAGGTCAGCGTGACGATCTGGCGCGAGTAGCTGGGGTCGGTCAGGATCTCCTGGTAACCGGTCATCGCGGTGTTGAAGACGACTTCACCGGTGGTGTGGCCGGCAGCGCCGATCGAATATCCTTTGAAAATCGTGCCGTCGGCAAGAGCCAGGATGGCGGGGACGGCTGGGCCAGAAAAAAATGGCGGCAAGGGTAACTCCCTAATAAAGTTACCGTAGCGGCGCCACGCGTGGACGACATTTGCAGAGATATCCGCTTTACTTATCGCGGCTTGAAACGTCATTCACTGTGAAGAGAGGCGGTGTAGGCGCTACGGCAGGTGTATTGATGGCTAAACCCTGAAATTATATCCCAGGGACACCTGTCCGGCAATCGAGCGCCGACTAAATCCGCGAGTTTTTTAGTATGGATGCGATCAGGGCGCATGACTGGAAGCACGCCCATTCACATCAGCAATAACTGATGAGCTATCGGTGCCTGGTGCACATGAAAGGACCCGTCGTCCCGGCGGACGCCGGGACCCATGCTGAGCGGACCGAAGACGGAGACTGTGACCCAGTGCATGCGGTCTATGGATCCCGGCCTGCGCCGGGATGACGGATCAAAAGGTGACTATTTAAGCGACAGATAACACTGCTCAGGCAGCCAGCCCGAGCGCCGCGATACCCGCCTTGGCGATTTGCGCATCCTCGGCCGACTTCACGCCCGACACGCCAACCGCGCCAACCACATGGCCATCGACCACGATCGGCACGCCACCCTCGAGCATGCCCTCGATCTCGGGCGCGGTCATGAACGAATAGCGGCCGTTGTTGATCAGCTCTTCGTAGATCCTGGACTCGCGCTTGCCGAGCGCCGCGGTCTTGGCCTTGGCCGGCGCAATGTAGGCGGAAACCGGCGCCACCCCGTCCAGGCGTTGCAGCCACAGCAGGTGCCCGCCATCGTCCACGATCGAGATCACCACTTTCCAGTTGTTGCGGTTGGCCTCGTCTTCGGCTGCCGCCGCGATCTTCTTCACGTCATCCAGGGTCAGGACAGGTTTCATTTGCATGGCTTGCATCCTCAGGTTGGGTTAAGACTGCTGCTTGGCCTTGAGCTTGGCCTTGATCTGCGGGAGCGCGGCGGCGGCGGCCTGCTCGCCGGCGAGGATCGCCAGGTTGCGGCCGTTAAAGTCGCTGCTGCCCATCGTGCCCAGCGGCGGCGTGATCACCACGTCCGCGTCCTTGAGCTCGAAATGGTTCAGGCGCTGGCCCATGATGTTCGCGGTCTGCATCAGCACGTCCAGCGAGCTGTTGGTGGCCTGCCCTTCGGTCGAGCTCGAGATGTTCACGGCAATGATGAAGTCCGCGCCCATCTCGCGCGCAAAGCGCACCGGCACCGGCGCGACCAGGCCGCCGTCCACATAGGTGTGGTCGCCGATCTTCACCGGCTGGAACACGCCCGGCACCGACGAGGACGCGCGCACCGCCAACCCGGTGTTGCCGCGCCTGAACAGGATCGGCTGGCCATTCTTCAGGTCGGTCGCCACGCAGCCGAACGGAATCTTGAGCTTTTCGATCGGCGTGCCGTGCACCGCCTTGTTCACGTAATTCTGCAGCGCGTCGCCCTTGAGCACGCCGGACGACTTGCTGAAAAAAGGAATCGCCCAGTCCGAAATGGTCGCCTCGTCCATCTCCAGCGCGATCTTCTGCAACTGGAACCCACTGTAGCCGTAAGCGTACAGCGAGCCGACCACCGAGCCGGCACTGGTGCCCACCACGATGTCCGGCACGATGCCCTGCGCCTCCAGCGCCTTGATCACGCCGATGTGCGCAAAGCCGCGCGCGGCGCCGCCGCCAAGGGCGAGCGCGATCCTGAGCTTGCGGGGCGCTGGGGTGGGACCGGCAACGGGAGTGGGCGGGACCTTGGGTTCACTGCCACAGCCGGCCAGCGCCAGGCCGGCCAGTGCGAAAAGAGCGGTACGTCGAGAAAGCATGATTGGCGGGGAAAAAGTGCAAGCGAGAATTGTACCCCTTTCGCGTGCCCGGTCGTTGCCGCTGGTTCTTGCCGTAAATACCATGCGCACCCGCAGGTGGAGTAAAGTGTGCTGTCGAAACTGTTGGAAAGTAGTAAGAAATGCAAAACAATCAGCGATTCCGGTCCCTGGGCTTGCTCGTCGCGGGCGCGCTGCTGTCGCAGGCGGCACTGGGGGCGGAACCGGCATCCGCAACGGCAGAGCTGCGCGGCTGTGTTCGCGCCAGCGGTCCCTTGCCTGCAGGCTTGAAAGCGGTCGCCATCGCGGTGACCCAGACCCCGCCCGAACAGCACCCCCTGCCCTTCAATGGCGCCTGTTACGCCGCCACCCTGCCCAAGGGAATCTATCTGGTTCGCGCCGACGCGCCCGGCCTGGTTGGCAAGGCGCCGCTGGTTCAGCTTAACGCGCCGGCTCAACGCGACCTGAAGCTGATCCCGGAAAAGGGCTCCAATCCCGCGCTGGCCGACCGGCTTGCCGAGCTGGCCCGGGCCGACCAGGATGCACGACAGAATATCGACCTGGCCAACCCTGCCGCGATCAAGAAGATGATCGAGACCGACAAGCAGAACCAGAAAGAACTGCGCCGCATCCTCGAGACCTACGGCTGGCCCGACGCCGAGCTGGTCGGCTACGCCGGCGCGCACCACGCCTGGCTGTTGGTACAACATGCACCTGACCAGGTGATCAAGCGGCTGCTGCCGGCGATGAAGGCTGCCGCCGAACGCGGTGATCTCTACGCAGGCAACGTTGCGCTCAACATCGACCGCGTGCTGGTCAGCGAGGGCAAGAAGCAGCTCTACGGCAGCCAGTTCCGCCAGACGCAGTCAGGCGGCCTCCAGGTGCAGCCGATCGAGGACCCCAAACACCTCGACGAGCGCCGGGCGAAGATGGGCATGGAACCGTTCGCGCAGTACCGCGCCATGGTCATGCAGGCGAACCAGGCGCCGAAACAGCGCTAACCGGTCAGCCGGGCAGCGAGGTATTGGGCAGGCAGGCGATGAAGGTGCTGCCCTTGCCCGGCTGCGACTCGATCTGCAGGCGCCCGCCATGGCGCGCCAGCACGTGCTTGACGATCGCCAGGCCCAGCCCGGTGCCCTGCGTCTCGCGCGAACGGCTCTTGTCCACCCGGTAGAAGCGCTCGGTCAGGCGGGCAATGTGCTGGGGGTCGATGCCGATGCCGCTGTCCTGCACCGAAAAGCGCAGGTCGTCCTGCCCGCGCTGCCACGACAGCACGATCTTGCCGCCGTTGGGGGAATAGCGCACCGCGTTGGACGCCAGGTTGCCGAACGCGCTGCGCAGTTCGTCCAGGCTGCCCATGACGTCCGGGCCGTCCACGTGCACCTCGATCTCGTGGCGCCCGCCCGACAGCGCCCTGGCTTCGTTCGCCACCGCCTCGACCAGCGCCTTCACGTCCACCTTCTCGCGCTTGAGCGGGTATTCGTCCGACTCCAGCCGCGACAGCGTCAGCATGTCCTCGATCAGCCGCTGCATGCGCTGCGCCTGCTCGGTCATCAGCTTCAGGTGCGCCAGCCGCGTGGCCTGGTCCATGCCCGGGTCGGCCAGCGCAATTTCAAGAAAGCCCACCACCACGGTCAGCGGCGTGCGCAGTTCGTGCGAGGCGTTGGCGATGAAGTCGCGCCGCATGGCCTCGACCCGCTCGGCCTCGGTCGCGTCGTGCGTCACCAGGATCTGGCGCCGGCTCTGGAACGGGATCACGCGCACTTCGAGCTTGCGGCCGCGGAAGTGCAGCGTCAGCGGCTGCTCGTAGCGGCCCAGGATGATGTAGTCGATGAACTCCGGCGCGCGCACCAGGTTGGTCACGCGGCGGCCCTTGTCGCGCTCCAGCGTCAGGCCCAGGTGCTTGCCGGCGGCCCGGTTGCACCATTCGAGCTGCAGCACGTCGTCCATGATCGCCACGCCTTCCGGCAGCAGCTGCATCGCCTCGCGAAAGCGCGCCAGCCACTCGGCCAGCTCGGCCTGGTTACGCTCGTCGTCGCGGCGGATGCGGTACAGGCGCGCGAATACGTCGGTCCACGAACCCCAGCCGTCCGGCAGCTTGCCGCTGTGCGGGTCGGTGAGCCATTCGTCCAGCTGCTGCAGGTACAACAGCTGCATCAGCAGCATGCCCACCACGATCAGCAGCGCCAGCGCCAGGGCGGAAACGGGGCCGGACATCCACCAGACTACGCCGGCGGCGGCAAATACCAGGGCCACGCGCAGCAGGGCTGGGACCCAGAACAGCAGTTTTGGATTCATTCAGTGTTAGCCTGTAACCGTCGTTCCCGCGGAGGCGGGAACCCATGCTGAGCGTACAATCACGCGGCCTATGGGTCCCCGCCTCCGCGGGGACGACGGTACCAAGTGTATTGGCTTACGTTTGTTTTTCCGACAGCATATACCCGACACTGCGGATTGTCTTGATCAGCCCATCGGCCGGCCCGAGCGCCTTGCGCAGGCGCCCCACGTGCACGTCCACCGTGCGCTCCTCGATCACGGCGTGGTCGCCCCACACCTTGTCGAGCAGCTGGCCGCGCGAGAACACGCGCTCGCGGTGCGCCAGCAGGAACTTGAGCAGCTTGTATTCGGCATTGCCAATCTCGATCGGCTTGCCCTCTACGGTCACGGTGCAGCTGCCCGGCTCCAGCAGCACCAAGCCGGCCGACAGCGGCGCATCGGCCACGTGCGGGCTCTTGCGGCGCAGCAGCGCGCGGGCGCGCGCCAGCAGCTCGCGCGGCGAGAACGGCTTGGTGACGTAATCGTCGGCGCCGGTCTCCAGCCCCGCGATCTTGTCCTCTTCCATGCTCTTTGCGGTGAGCATGATGACCGGGATATCCTTGAAGTCGCGGTCGGCACGGATGCGGCCCAGGAAGCGCAGGCCGCTCTGGTCCGGCAGCATCCAGTCCAGCAGCAGCAGGTCCGGGCGGCGCTGCCCGATCGCGGTCCACGCCGAAGCGGTATCGCCCACCGATGCCACCTCCCAGCCGGCTTCGCGCAGCGAATAGCTCACCAGCTCGACGATCGCCGGTTCGTCTTCGACAATCAGTACACGGGTCGGCTCGGCCATCAGACTTCGTTCTCGCTCGGCGGTTTGATGGTGTGGCGGATGTCGCGGCCCTCGACCACGTAGATGACATACTCGGCGATGTTCTTGGCGTGGTCGCCGATGCGCTCGATCGCCTTGGCCACCCACAGCGTGTCCAGCGCCGGCGAGATCGTGCGCGGGTCTTCCATCATGAAGGTGATCAGGTTGCGCAGCACCGAGCGGAACTCGTGGTCGATGACCTCGTCCGCCGCGATCAGCTCGAGCGCCTGCTTGCCGTCCAAACGGGCAAACGCATCGAGCGCGTCGTGCAGCAGGTCGCAGGTGGCGCGCGCGATGGTGCGCATCATGTCGTAGTGGGCAAAGCCGATCGTGCCGCGCGCGTGCAGGCTCTTGGAGGTGCGCGCGATCTTGGTCGCCTCGTCGCCGATGCGCTCCAGGTCGGTGATGACCTTGATGGTCGCCATCACCGTGCGCAAGTCGTTCGCGGCCGGCTGGCGGCGCACGATCAGGTGGCTGCAGGCGTCGTCCAGCTGCACTTCGAGCTGGTTGACGGCGTTGTCGTCGGCCATCACCTTGTCGGCCCGGGCCGGATCGCCCACCTTGAAGCAGTTGAGCGCTTCCTCGAACTGCGTCTCGACCATGCCGCCCATCTGCAGCACCTTCGAGCGGATCGCCTCCAGCTCCTGGTCGTACTGCTTGGATGAATGAAGCTCGCCTACCATACGTGTGTTCTCCGTCCTGTTTTGGTCAGCCGAAGCGGCCGGTAATGTAGTCCTGCGTCTCTTTGCGCGCGGGGTTCATGAACAGCTGGTCGGTCTCGCCGAATTCCACCAGTTCGCCCAGGTACATGTAAGCAGTGTAGTCCGAACAACGCGCTGCCTGTTGCATATTGTGGGTCACGATCGCGATCGTGTAATCCTGCTTGAGCTCGCTGATCAGTTCCTCGATCTTGGCGGTCGAGATCGGGTCCAGTGCCGAGGTCGGTTCGTCGAGCAGCAGCACGTCGGGCTTGACCGCCACGCCGCGCGCGATGCACAGGCGCTGCTGCTGGCCGCCGGACAGCGACAGGCCGCTCTTGTTCAGCTTGTCCTTGACCTCGTCCCACAGCGCGCCCTTCTTGAGCGCCCACTCGACGCGCTCGTCCATCTCGCCCTTGGACAGGTTCTCGTACAGGCGCACGCCAAACGCGATGTTGTCATAAATCGACATCGGGAACGGGGTCGGCTTCTGGAACACCATGCCGACCTTGGCGCGCAGCATGTTCACGTCCAGGCCGGGGTCGAGGATGTTGCGGCCCTTGTACACGATGGCGCCCTCGGCGCGCTGGCCCGGGTACAGGTCGTACATGCGGTTGAGGGTGCGCAGCAGCGTGGACTTGCCGCAGCCGGACGGGCCGATGAAGGCCGTCACCTGCTTCTCGTGGATGTCGAGGTTGATGTCCTTCAGGCTCTGCGTCTTGCCATAGAAGAAATTCAAGCCGGAGATCTCGATGGTCTTGACCTTCTCCACCGTTTCGGTCGGGGCTTGCATGGTCATGGGCTGGATCATGGAATTCATCGTTCGAGTGTTAGCGCGGCGCCTTCTGGCTGAAGACGGTGCGCGACAAAATGTTAAGCAGCAGTACGCTGAAGGTGATCAGGAGCGAGCCGCCCCAGGCCAGCGTGCGCCAGTCGTCGTACGGGCTCATTGCAAACTGGTAGATCACGGCCGGCAGGCTCGACATCGGCGCGTTCATGTCGGTGCTGAAGAACTGGTTGCCCAGCGCGGTGAACAGCAGCGGCGCGGTTTCGCCGGCAATGCGGGCCAGCGCCAGCAGCACGCCGGTGATGATCCCCGCCTTCACCGCCCGCAGGCGCACCATCAGCGCCACCTTCCAGCGCGGCGCGCCCAGCGCGAACGCGGCTTCCAGCAGGCTGTTGGGCACCAGGCGCAGCATGTTGTCGGTGGTGCGCACCACCACCGGAATGGCGATCAGCGACAGCGCGATCGAGCCGGCATAGCCTGCAAAGTGCCTGGCGTTGGCCACGTAGAGGGCATACACGAACAGGCCGATCACGATCGACGGGGCCGACAGCATGATGTCGGTCACGAAGCGCGTCACCTGGGCAAACTTGTTGCGCTCGCCATACTCGGCCAGGTACATGCCGGCCAGGATGCCCACCGGGGTGCTCACCAGCGTGGACAGGCCCACCATCAGCAGCGAGCCAACGATCGAGTTGCGCAGGCCGCCGCCTTCGCTGCCCGGCGGCGGAATGTCCTGCGTGAACAGCGCCGGCGACAGCGCGGCAAAGCCCTTGACCAGCAGCGTGGCGAGGATCCAGAGCAAAAAGCCCAGGCCCACGGCCATCGCCAGCACGGACAGCGCGATGCCGATGCGGTGGCCCAGCAGGCGCCGGCGGTACACGGGATTCATGGCGGCAGTCTTCATTTGACGCCTTCCTTGCGGGACATGGCGACCAGCATCAGTTTGGCAGCGGACAGCACGATAAAGGTAATGGTGAACAGGATCAGGGCCAGCGCGAACAGCGAGGCCATGTGCAGCGGCGCGGCCTCGCCGAATTCATTGGCCAGGGTCGAAGAAATCGAGGCGCCCGGGCCCAGCAGCGACCACGACAGTTCGTTGGCGTTGCCGATGACAAAGGTCACGGCCATCGTTTCGCCCAGCGCGCGGCCCAGGCCCAGCATCACGCCGCCCACCACGCCGTTGCGGGTGTACGGCAACACGACCTTGCGCACCACTTCCCACTTGGTGCAGCCCAGGCCGTAGGCCGATTCCTTGAGCACGGCCGGCACGATCTCGAACACGTCGCGCATCACCGACGAGATGAAGGGAATGATCATCACCGCCAGGATCACGCCCGCGGTCAGGACGCCCACGCCCATGATCGGCCCCTGGAACAGCGGCCCGATGAAGGGCAGCTTGCCCAGCGTGCTCTTGAGCACCGGTTCCACGTGGTCGGCAAACAGCGGCGCGAACACGAACAGGCCCCACATGCCGTAGATAATCGACGGCACGCCCGCCAGCAGCTCGACCGCGGTACCCAGCGGCCGGCGCAGCCAGGCCGGGCAGATTTCGGTAAGGAACAGCGCGATGCCAAAGCTGACCGGGAAGGCCAGCGCCAGCGCGATGATCGAGGTGGACAGCGTGCCCCAGATGGCGATCAGCGCGCCGAACTGCTCGTTGGTCGGGTCCCAGTCGCTCGACGTGATGAAGCCGGGGCCGAATTTTTCAAAGGCCGGCGCGGCGCCGATGGCCAGCGAGACGATGATCCCGACCAGCACCAGCAGCACCGAGGCCGCGAACAGCCAGGTGATTTTGTGAAAGAAAAAATCCTGGATGCGCTGGTTGCGCATGGTGGTGCGCAGCGCAGCCTGGCTGGCATCGGCCGTGTCCGGCTCTGCCCGCCTGGCGATGGCGACGGTGGATGGCGCGCTCATTATCCTCTTGACTCGATTGCCGGCATTAAAGCGCCCGGAGCGGGCGCCGCCTGCCTTGTTCTTGTTGACTTACCAGATGGCCTTGCCCGAAGCGTCTTTCAGGTTGGCTTTCCATGCATCGCCCACCAGCTTGGTCACGTTGGCCGGCATCGGCACGTAATCCAGCTCGGTGGCGGCCTGGCCGCCGTTCTTGTACGCCCAGTCGAAGAACTTGAGCACTTCCTTGCCGCGCGCCGGGTCGGCCTGGACCTTGTGCATCAGGATGTACGAGGCGCCGGTGATCGGCCATGCCGCCTTGCCCGGCTGGTCGGTCAGCACCACGGCCATGCCGGGGGCCTTGGCCCAGTCGGCGTTGGCGGCGGCAGCCTTGAAGGTGTCGTCGTCCGGCTGCACGAACTGGCCGTCGTGGTTCTTCAGCTGGGTGTGCGACATCTTGTTCTTCTTGGCGTAGGCCCACTCGACGTAGCCGATCGAGCCCTTGATGCGCTGCACGTTGGCGGCCACGCCCTCGTTGCCCTTGCCGCCCACGCCGGTCGCCCACTTGACCGCGGTGCCGGCGCCGATCTTGCCCTTGAACTCGGGGCTCGACTTGGACAGGTAGTCGGTGAACAGGAACGAGGTACCCGAACCGTCGGCGCGGTGCACCACGGTGATGTCCTCGTCCGGCAGCTTGACACCCGGGTTCAGCGCGGCGATGGCCGGCGCGTTCCATTTGGTAAGCTTGCCCAGGTAGATGTCGGCCAGCACCGGGCCGGTCAGCTTGAGCTGGCCCGGGGTAATGCCGGGCAGGTTGACGATGGCGACCACACCGCCCATGATGGCCGGGAACTGGAACAGGCCTTCCTTATTCAGCTCGTCAGCCGCCAGCGGCATGTCGGAGGCGCCGAAATCGACGGTTTTCGCCTTGATCTGCTTGATGCCGGCACCCGAGCCGACGGATTGGTAGTTCAGGCCGGTTCCGGTGGCCTTTTTGTACAGTTCTGCCCACTTGGCATAGATCGGGAACGGGAAAGTGGCGCCGGCGCCGGTGATGTCGGCGGCCTGGGCGGTTGCGCCGAATGCGGTCGAAGCGGCAACGGCAATCGAAACGAACAGGTGCTTCATGCGCATGACAAGTCCTCTTGGGTTGGTGGCACGGTTCTGATTGCTGTGCAGTGTACCGGCCAAATATGACAAGTTAATGACATGAACAAGATGCGCCCGTCCAGCAGGGCGAGCCGGCGACATCTTGTCCTGATCCCGGATTATTTGCCGCACAATTGGGGCAGTCTTGAACGATTCGCGGCCTGGCCGCTCGAACCCACGCACGGAGGAAGCAATGGAACTGATCCTGTGGCGCCACGCCGACGCCGAAGACGGCGAACCCGACCGCCTGCGCGAGCTCACCCCGCTCGGCCACAAGCAGGCGGCACACCTGGCCGACTGGCTCAACGTGCGCCTGCCCGAGCATTGCCGCATACTTGTCAGTCCTGCAACACGGACCCAGCAGACGGCTGACAAGCTGGAGCGCGACTACGACGTGGTGGAGCAAGTCGGGCCGGGCGCGGACCCGCATGCGGTGCTGCACGCGGCGCACTGGCCCCATGCCCAAGGGGCGGTGCTGGTGGTGGGGCACCAGCCCACCCTGGGCCGGCTCGCATCAAAGCTGCTGTTCGGGCGCGCGCACGACATCGACTTTCCCCGCGGCGCCGTGTGGTGGTTCGAGCAGCGCGACCCGCACGACGACTACACTTTGTGCCTGAAAGCAGTAATGACGCCGGACATGACACTGAAATAGCGCCTCCTGCTCACCTTGCCAATGTCCTCGGCATTTGCCTACGCTGGAAGCGGATCAACCAGATGGAGGGAATGCTCAAAGGCGTTTTCAGCTTATGTTCGACGTGATTGGCGTAGCAATGTTGGGCGGCATGGTCGCGATGGTCTTTTACGAACTCTACCAGGATGTCCGTGAACGGCACGAGGGCCTGCATGATCACTATCACGAGTAGTGAAACAACCCGCAACCGCGGGTGACAAGCGATGAAAAAGCGGCGAGGCCATCGACAGGGCGCTCGCCGCTTGCTGTTTACTCGTGGGTCAGCGCAGGAAGCGGGTAATGACCGTCGAACTGGCCGCGTCCAGGTTCACAAACTGGAAGCCGACCTTGAACTGGCCCTGGCTGAAGATGCAGTACACGGCCTTGGCCCGGGCGGTGACGTGGTTGGGTTTGCCATCGAGCATCACGTCGAAGCGGACATAAGCGCCCTGCCCGGCCTGGACCGGGTCGGAAAAGCCAACGCTCATGCCATCGGTGCCAATGTCGAGGGTACGGCCCTCGACGGTCTGGTTGCCATCGAGCGCGACCATGGCGCGGCTCTTGAGGACTTTGCGCTGGGACTTCCTTTGTTCTGGTAACACGGCTTGCAACGGGGCGCTAATTATCAGAGGAAATTATACGAAAACCGGGACCGCCGCTGCCTTAATCGAGTTCACGCAGTTTGCTGAACGCTTCGTCGATCCGCTCGACCGGCACGATGCGCATGCCCTCGATCGGCTGCTTGGGCGCGTTCGACTTCGGGATCAGCGCCATCGAGAAACCGAGCTTGGCCGCCTCGCGCAGGCGCTCCTGGCCGCGCGGCGCGGGCCGGATCTCGCCGGCCAGGCCCACTTCGCCGAACACCACCAGCCCGCGCGGCAGCGGCTTGTTGCGCATCGAAGAATGGATCGCAAGCAGCACCGCAAGGTCGGCGGCCGGCTCGGTGATCTTGACCCCGCCCACGGCGTTGATGAACACGTCCTGGTCGAACGCGGCCACGCCGGCGTGGCGGTGCAGCACGGCCAGCAGCATGGCCAGCCGGTTCTGCTCCAGGCCCACCGACAGGCGGCGCGCATTGGGCAAGTGGCTGGCATCGACCAGCGCCTGGATCTCCACCAGCAGCGGGCGCGTGCCTTCCTGCGTCACCATCACGCACGAACCGGGCACCTGGCTGTCGTGCTGGGACAGGAACAGCGCGGACGGGTTGGACACGCCCTTCAGGCCCTTTTCGCTCATCGCAAACACGCCCAGCTCGTTGACCGCGCCGAAGCGGTTCTTGATCGCCCGCACCAGGCGGAAACTCGACTGGGTGTCGCCCTCGAAGTACAGCACCGTGTCCACGATGTGTTCGAGCACGCGCGGGCCGGCCAGCGCGCCTTCCTTGGTCACGTGGCCGACCAGGATGATCGTCACCCCGCTCTGCTTGGCCACGCGGGTGAGCTGGGCCGCGCATTCGCGCACCTGGGCCACCGAGCCGGGCGCGGAGGTGAGCGCGTCCGAATACAGGGTCTGGATCGAGTCGATCACCGCCACCTCGGGCTTGAGCTCGGCCAGCGTGCCGAGGATCTTTTCAAGCTGGATCTCGGCCTGCAGCTTCAGGTC
The DNA here is from genome assembly GCF_024756255.1 of Massilia agilis. Taxonomy (GTDB): domain Bacteria; phylum Pseudomonadota; class Gammaproteobacteria; order Burkholderiales; family Burkholderiaceae_D; genus Telluria; species Telluria agilis. Next base: position 554,174 of record NZ_JANUHB010000002.1, read on the forward strand.
GCGCGCGTCCACCGCCAGCCGGCGCGCGCGCAGCGCGATCTGGGCGCCGGATTCCTCGCCGCTCACGTACAGGGTCTTGCGCACATGCGCGATGTTGGCCAGCGCCTGCAGCAGCAGCGTGGACTTACCGATGCCGGGGTCGCCGCCAATCAGCACCACCCCGCCCGCCACCAGTCCGCCGCCCAGCACCCGGTCGAATTCCTCGATGCCGGTGCCAAAGCGCGGCACGTCGATCGCCTCGATGTCCGCCAGCGACAGCACCGGCGCCGCCTGCGCCAGGCCCTTGTACTGCGACTGCGACATGCGGTTGGCGCCGGGCGCGTCCACCACGGTCTCGACCATGGTGTTCCAGGCCTTGCAATCGGCACACTGGCCGGTCCAGCGGCTGGCGGTCGCACCGCAGTCGCTGCACACAAAGCTGGTACGCGCCTTAGCCACAGAGGGTACCCAGGCGGCCTTCGACCACGCGCACGCGCGGCGCCACCGCGCACATCAGCTCATAGCCGATGGTGCCGGCGGCGTGGGCCACCTCGTCGATCGGCAGGCCGTCGCCCCACAGGATGACCTTGCTGCCGATACGGGCATTGGCCACCGGGGTCAGGTCCACCGCCATCATGTCCATCGACACGCGGCCCACCAGCGTGGTGCGCACGCCATCCACCACCACCGGGGTGCCGTGCGGCGCGTGGCGCGGGTAGCCGTCGGCGTAGCCGCAGGCGACCACGCCGACCGTCATCGGGCCGGTGGACTCGAAGCGGCTGCCGTAGCCGACCGTCTCGCCGGCCTGCAGTTGCTGCATGCCGATGATCTCGGAGGTGAGCGTCATGGTCGGCAGCAGGCCGTATTCGGAAGCGCTCTTGCCGCCCGGCGTGCCGCCGTACAGCATGATGCCGGGGCGTACCCAGTCGCTGGGCAGCTCGCCCTCGAGCTCGGCCAGGTGCAGCACCCCGCCCGAATTGGCCAGGCTGCGCTGGCCCGGCAGGCCCTCGGCCCCCACCCGGAAGCGGCGCAGCTGCTCGCGGATCGGCAGGCGCGGGTGCTCCAGTTCGTCGGCATTGGCAAAGTGGGTCATCATCGTGATCGAGCGGATGCCCGGGATCGCGGCCAGGCGCGCGTGCGCCGCCGCGTAAGCCTCGGGACGGAAACCGAGGCGGTTCATCCCGGTGTTCATCTTCAGGTGCACGTCGATCGGACGGTACAGCTTGGTGTACTCGAGCATCTTGATCTGCTCGTAGTTGTGGATCGTCGGGTTCAGGCTGTGCTCGGCGAGCAGCGGAATGTCGGAAGCGTCGAAAAAGCCTTCCAGAAGCAGGATCGGCTTGGTCCAGCCGAGCTGGCGCAGGCGCACCGCGTTTTCCAGCTCGATCAGCGCCAGGCCGTCGGCGTCGGCAAAGCCGCGCATTCCGCGTTCCAACCCATGGCCATAGGCATTGGCCTTCACCACCGCCCAGATCTTCGACGCCGGCGCACACGCTCGGGCGCGGGCCAGGTTATGTTGCATGGCATCGAGGTGGATGGTGGCGCAAAGCGGGCGAGGCATAAGAACTTCTTGAAGTGATAACGGGAACGGATATTTTACCGGACGCAGCACTTTCGCATGGCCGATTTCTTTGGCGGCGCGGTCTTTCATGGTATAAAGCAACCCAGTCCAGTTTTCAGAACCTCCGAATGAACCGTGGTTTTTATACCATCATGGCGGCGCAGTTTTTCTCGTCGCTGGCGGACAACGCGCTGCTATTTGTCGCGATCGATCTGCTAACTTCGATGAAGGCCCCGGATTCGCTTACTCCGCTGCTCAAGCTTTCATTCGTGTTGTTCTACGTGCTGTTTGCGGCCTTCCTGGGCGCCTTCGCCGATTCGCTGCCCAAGGGCCGGGTCATGTTCATCGCCAACATGATCAAGGTGGTGGGCTGCGCCATGATTTTCCTCGACGTGCACCCGCTCGTGGCCAACGCCGTGGTCGGCTTTGGCGCGGCCGTGTACTCGCCCGCCAAGTACGGCATCCTGACCGAATTGCTGCCTGCCGAAAAGCTCGTTGCCGCCAATGGCTGGATCGAGGGATTGACGGTGATGTCGATCATCCTGGGCACCGTGATGGGCGGCGCGCTGGTCGGCCCGCACGGCGGCGCCTGGCTGCTGAGCCACGTGGACATGCCGTTCTTCGACACGGCGGTGGACACGCCGAGCGAGGCCTCGCTGCTGGTGATCGTGGCCGTGTACGCCATTGCCGCGCTGTTCAACCTGCGCATTCCGGACACCGGGGCCCGCTACCCGCACCAGGAAACCAATCCGGCGCGCCTGATCGTCGATTTCGCCAACTGCTCGGCCACCCTGTGGCGCGACAAGCTGGGCCAGATTTCCCTGGCCGTCACCACCCTGTTCTGGGGCGCGGGCGCCACCTTGCAGTTCATCGTGCTCAAGTGGGCAGAGCACTCGCTGCACATGCCGCTGGATAAAGCCACGGCCCTGATCGGCGTGGTGGCCATTGGCGTGGCGGTGGGCGCTGGGCTGGCGGCGCGCATGATTCCGCTCAAGAAGTCGCTGACCGTGATCCCGCTCGGGATCCTCATGGGGCTGGTGGTGGCCAGCATGGTGTTCGTGCATTCGGTGTGGATCGCCTATCCGCTGCTGGCGCTGATCGGGCTGTTGTCGGGCTTCTTCGTGGTGCCCATGAACGCGCTGCTGCAGCACCGCGGCTATGTGCTCATGAGTGCCGGCCATTCGATCGCCGTGCAAAACTTTAACGAGAACCTGTCGATCCTGACCATGCTTGCGATGTACGCGATCATGATCACGCTGAAGCTGAACCTGGATGTCATCATCGTGCTGTTCGGCCTGTCGCTGGCGGGCGTGATGTACCTGATCATGCGCCGGCATGCGGCCAACCAGGCCGAACACGATTCGCTGGCGCTCATCGGCGAGCACAAACACTGACGCGCGGCACATTGTCGTAGGGTGGGCACTTGTGCCCACGCGGTGACAGGTAACGGCGAATCGACCGTAACGCGTGGGCACAAGTGCCCACCCTACGGGATGCGCCGCGCGGCAGCCCGCTCCCGCCAGTCGTCTGGCACGATAAACCCGCGCTCCACCTCCTCGATGCAGCCCGGCTGCTCACGCACCACCGCCACCAGCACCGGCGACTGGTTCCCCTCGAACTGCGCCGACAGCTCCGCATAAAGCTCGGCGCGGTTCAGTATCCACGTGGCCGACTGCGCCCGGAACGGCGGCAGCCATTGCAGCTTCGGCAGGATCAGGAAGGCATCCCCGGCCAGTCCCTGCACCTCGTCGAGCGCACACCAGAAACCGCGGCAATGCTGCGCCGAGATGCCGGCAATCGTCGGCCAGGTGCCGAGCGGGTAGAACAGCCAGCCCTTGACCAGCGCGTGCGCCTTGACCACCGGCCGCGGCACGAGCGCCTGCGCCGCCGGGTGCCTTCCCAGCTCGAGCTGCTGGTCCACGATCTTGCGCATCTTCTTGCCCAGGGTGTCGGCCAGGTTCGGCCCCACCAGCTCGTCGAACCGGCGCGCGGCCTGCCCTTCGAGCAGGTAGAACTTGGTGGCGAATTCGATGTGCTCGACCCCGCCCGGCCCCGCATCGAGCAGGAAATCGAATTCGCCCACGGTGTCGTTGGGTGAAGAGCGCACCTGCAGGCCATGCGCGACCAGGATGCCGCGCTGTTCGAAGTAGAAGGCCATCAGCTTTTCGGCATACAGCCCGAGCCGCGTGTACATGCGGTTGCCGAGCGCGGCATCGAGGGCGGACGGGTCGTGATCGAGGTCGGCAAGCCATTGCGCCACTTCGGGCGTGACCGGGCCGAGCGTGCCGACCTTGCCGTGCCAGCCGGGGTCGCTCACGTCCAGCAGGTCGGGGGCATCCAGCAGCCAGGCCAGCGCGCGTACCCGCGCGCGCCGCAGGTGCCGCCAGCGCCGATGAAACTGTTCCTGGTAGCTGTCAGCCGGATCGCGCACGGGCCGCCCTCGCCCTGCACAAGTCGGCCCAGGCCAGCGCCTTATCGGCGCCGCGCCGCAGCAGTTCGCCCGGATGCAGCGTGGCCACCAGCGGCACCCCACGCAGTTCGTGCACCTCGCCGCGGCTGCCGCTGAGCGGTTCGGACAGCGGCTTGCCGAGCAGGCCATTGGCGGCGATCTGGCCAAGCGTAAGTACGGTGCCGGCGCCTGCCAGGGCAAGCTCGCGCTCCAGGTAAGGGCGGCAGGCGTTGGCCTCTTCCTGCGTCGGCGCGCGGTCGCCGCCCCGGCTGCTTACCGGGCGGCACTTGACCAGGTTGGTCACGTACACGTCGCGCTCGCGCGCAAGGTCCACCGCGAACAGCATGTTATCGAGCAGCTTGCCGGTGTCGCCGGACAGCGGCGCGCCGGCCTGCTCGTCCGCGGCCGTGCTCGCGCCCGCCGCCACGAACCAGGCCGCCTGGCGGGCACCGCTGCCAAACACCGGCTTGCGGCCCTCCTTGCAGACGCCGCAGCGGTTGCAGCTGGCGACGGCCGCGCGCAGCTCGTCCCAGTCCATGCCGGCAATCTGTTCGTCGGTCGGTGCGCCGTCCGGCACCGCTCGCGCAGCGGCTGGCGCCGCTGGCTCGACCGTTTCTTCCTTGGGCGCCGCCTGCGCGGCAACTGGTACCTGCTCCTGCACGGCCTGCGGCCCCGGTTCGGCCGCCGGCGCGTCGCGCAGCGTCCACAATGGACCGATGCCCATCTCCTGCAGGAATGCCGCGTCGCGTGCGCTCATGCCGCTCATAGCTGGAACCTCATCACGATTGCGTCCTCGCGTTTGCCCTCATGCGCAGGATAGTACCCCTTGCGCCGCCCGATCTCGACAAAGCCATAGCGTTCGTACACCAGCAGCGCGCGTTCGTTGGAGGGCCGCACTTCCAGCAGCACCGACAGCATGCCGTGCTGGCGCGAACGCTCCGACGCCTTGTCGAGCAGCCAGCGGCCCAGCCCCTCGCCCTGCCGCCCGCCGGCCACGGCCACGTCGAGCAGGTGCGCCTCATCGAATGCATACATGAGCAGGAAATAGCCGGCGAGCTCGCCCAGCGGGTCGCGCACGACCCAGGCATCGTAGCCGCTGGCGAGCGAGTCGACAAAATTGGCGCGGCTCCACGGGTGCGGGAACACGCTGTTTTCCAGCGCGCTCACCTCGTCGATGTCCGCGCTCGACATGGGCGCGAAATCGAGCAGGTCGTGGACGCTTGCCGCCATTACGCCTGTCCGCCCTTGGCTGCGTTGATCGCCTGCCGTTCGGCATAGGTGTAGGCGACCTTGTTGCGCAGGTAAAGCGGCTGGGCCTGTGCGGCGGGCACGGCCTGCCCGGCCTGCAGCGCGGGGACCGCCAGCGCGGCCAGTTCACGCGCATGCGGCGCGATGTCGGCCAGTGCGCCGGCCGCGAACGCGCACTGCGCGAACTCCTGCGGATAGGCGGAAAACCCGTTGCCGCACGCGGCCAGGCCTTCGACCAGTTCCGGCGCGACCGCGCCGGGTGCGCTCAAGGCTGGCGGGCGCACGATCTGCCAGCCGTTGTCAAAACGGTACTGGGCCCAGTACACCTCGCCCATGCGCGCATCGAGCACGGCCAGCACGTCGCGCGCGCCGGTGCGCTCGCGGCAGGCCTGCGCCATCGCTTCCAGCGTCACCAGGGGCACCACCGGCAACCCGGCGCCGAACGCGAGCCCTTGCGCCACCCCGCACGCCGTGCGCACGCCCGTGAACGAACCCGGCCCCGCGCCGAACGCCACCGCATCGCAATCGGCCAGGCGCCGGCCCGCTTCGTGCAGCAGCTCCTGCACCATCGGCAGGACGGATTGGGAGTGGGTGCGCACGCCCGACGACTCGCGCCAGGCCAGGCGGTCCCCGTCGAGCAACGCGCACGATGCGAGCTCGGACGAGGTTTCGATAGCAAGAATGATAGGCATCCCCTATTTTAACCCGGCCCACGCCGCCCCAGCCATGCCCGGCCGTGCCGGAAGGCGCCGCTCGTTGTAGAATGCCGCCCATGCATAGCCTGACCCTCGAGCTCGATAACCGCACCGAGGTCGCCGCCGCGCTCGCGGGCGACCGCTGGATCGTCGCGTGCCTGTGCGCCGCCTGGTGCGGCACCTGCGGGTCGTACCGCGCCGCCTTCGACGCGCTCGCCGCGCGCCATCCGGACAAGGTATTCGTCTGGATCGACATCGAAGACCAGGCCGACGTGGTGGGCGACCTCGACGTCGAGAACTTCCCCACGCTGCTGCTGCAGCACGGCGAGACCGTCGCCTTCTTCGGCACCGTGCTGCCCGACCCGGCGGTGGCCGACCGCATGGTGCAGGCGCAGCAGAAAATCCCCGACGCCGAGCAAGCCCGCCTGGCCCAGTCGAGCGACGAGCGCCGCCAGTGGCAGCGCGAGTGCAACCTGCGCACCCTGCTGCGCAACGCCGGCTGACCGCAGGCTGCGCACGGCCGGCAAATTCCGGTATGATCCGGCGGGTTGTCACATACCGAACACTGCCGTGATCCATTCCGAGCCTGACCTGACCGCGCGCGCGCTCAACCTCCTCAATTGCGGCGTCGTCGTGCTTGACGCGAACCACGAGATCGTCTTGTGGAACGGCTGGATGGTGCCGCGCTCGGGCCGCGCCGCCTCGCGCGTGCGCAACCAGTCGCTGTTCGACGTCTTTCCCGTCCTGCGCGGTTCGCGCGTGGAAGCGGCGGTGCTCGGCGCGCTCGCCGACAACGTCACCACGGCCATCCCGCAAACGGAAGAGCATTCGCCCTTCCCGCTGCGCCAGGCCGGCAGCTTCGACGGTCCGCCGATCGACCAGGCGGTGACGGTGACGCCCTTCAGCGAGGGCGACGAGCGCTTCTGCCTGATCGAGATCCGCGACGTGAGCGGCACCGTGGACCGCGAGCGGCGCCTGCTCGACCATGCCGAGTCGCTGCGCGCGCGCTCCTACGTGGATGGCCTGACCGGCATCGCCAACCGCCGCTACTTCGACGTGGCGCTGGACCGCGAGCTGCGCCGCGCCCAGCGCGCCGGCGGCGAGCTGTCGCTGCTCCTGATCGACATCGATTCGTTCAAGGCCTACAACGACCACTTCGGGCACCAGCAGGGCGACGCCTGCCTGGTCACGGTGGCGCAGGCGCTGGCCGGCCAGCTCAAGCGCCCGGCCGACATCGCGGCGCGCTACGGCGGCGAAGAGTTCGCCGCGATCCTGCCCGACACCTCGGCCGAACAGGCGCTGTCGGTGGCCAACGCCATCCGCGAACATGTGGCCTCGCTCGGGCTGGCGCATGCACCGTCCGCGGCGTACCCCATGGTCACCTTGAGCATCGGCGTGGCCAGCTTCGACAAGGAGCGGCTGCACGAGCCGGCGGCGCTGGTCGAGGCTGCGGACAAGGCGCTGTATGCCGCCAAGCACGCCGGGCGCAACCGCGTGGTCTCCAGCGCACAGGTATAGAAACAGTGCGTGCTCAGGAGCTGCGCCGCAAGATCACGTTCGGCGCCGCACCGGGTGACGGGCGCGCGAGCAGCCGCTCGATCGAGATGGCCAGCCAGTAGCAAGCGACGAGCACGGGAAGGTAGATCGCGAAAGTCCAGGTTTGCGAGGCGCCCGCAAGCGCGCGGTAGAGGGCCACGGCGCCGAGCACGACAAACATGTGCGACAAATAGAGCTCGTAGCTCAACTCCCCCATCCGCGCCAGCCACCGCAAACCACGCCACTGCGACGGCGGCTGGCTGTGCGCCGCGATCAGCGCCGCGCTGGCGCCAAGGCACAGCAGGTACATGCCGGACTTGAACAGGTGGCGGTGCACCAGCTCGCCCCAGCCGATGGCGAGCAGGATGCAAAAGCCGCCGAAGATCGCCAGCGCGCGGGCATCGCGCCAGGCCAGCCGCCAGCGCTGGGCCAGCAGCGCGGCCAGCACGCCCCACGCGATGGCGGCCATGCCGGGCAAATAGGCCTTTTCCCACCACACCTCGTCGCTCATCGGCACCAGCGAGCGCAGCGGAACCAGGCTGGCGGCCCACACCAGCAGCGCGGCCACCAGCACCCGGCGCGGCAGCCACAGGCACAGCAAGGGAAAGCCCAGATAGAAAACCTCTTCGATCGAGAGCGACCACAGCACGTCCCAGCCCGCCGGCGCCCAGCCGGTGCGGCCTTCGTACCAGTTGAAGGTGAACGTGAGCGCGGACCCGAGCAGGCCACCCACGCTTTGGCGTCCGTTCTCTGGCGCGAACCCGGGCACGCCAAGCCATGCCAGCGCGCCCAGGATCACCAGCGTCACGCCCAGGAGCGGTAGAATGCGCCTGGCGCGCGCCCGGTAGAAGCGGCCCAGGCTCACGCGCTCCAAGCCCCCGTCGTGCTCGATGATCCGGGTCGTGATCAGGAAGCCGGATATGACGAAGAAGACGAACACCGCCTCGTAGCCATTGAAGCTGATGGCGTTGATCAGCCGCTTTGGCAGCCACTCGCCGAGCAGGCTCGGACCCAGCGGAACCCGGAACGGCAGCGCCAGGTGGTGCACGATCACGAGCAGGATGGCCAGCCCGCGCAGGCTGTCGATGCCGAAATTACGGCGCAGCGGGGATGCGCGCCGCATCACGCCAGCCGCAGCGGCAGGCTGCGCAGGCGCTGGCCCGTCAGCTTGAACACGGCGGCGGCCACCGCGGGCGCGATCGGCGGCACGCCCGGCTCGCCGGCCCCCTGCGGCAGTTCGGCGCTGGGCATGATGATGGTCTCGACCTCGGGCGCCTGGTCGATGCGCAGCACCGGGTAGTCGCCGAAATTGGACTGCGCCACGCGCCCGTCCTTCACGGTGATCTCGCCCGCCAGCGCCGCCGACAGGCCGAACACCACGGCCGACTCCATTTGCTGCGCGACGATGTTCGGGTTGACCACCATGCCGCAATCGACCGCGCAGACGACCTTGTGCACGCGGATGTCCTTGCCCGCTACCGACACCTCGGCCACCTGGGCAACGATGCTGCCAAAGGACTGGTGCAGCGCCACGCCGTGCGCCCTGCCCTCGGCCGGCTTGCCCGCCCGTGCGACGGCGGCGTCGAGCACCGCCAGGTGGCGCGAATGCCGGGCCAGCAGCGCGCGCCGCAGCGCCACCGGGTCCTTGCCGGCCGCGTGCGCCACCTCGTCGATGAAGCTCTCCTTGAAGAACGCATTGTGCGAGTGGCCCACCGAACGCCAGTACCCCACCGGCACCGCGCTGTCCACGATCACGTGCGCAATGTGCTGGTTGGCGATCTCGTACTGCATATCGTACTCGCCCTCGGCCGTGGTCTTGTCCGGCCCCACGCCAGGCAGGCCCAGGTTGCGCGGGTAGTACTGGTGGCCGATCGCGGCGCTGGCAGATTTGCCTTGCCAGGCCAGCACATTGCCAGCCGCGTCGAGCTTTGCAGAAAAGCGCGCCAGCGCCGCCGGGCGATAGACGTCGTGCGTGACGTCGTCTTCGCGCGTCCAGATCAGCTGCACCGGCTTGCCGCCGGAGGCCATCGCCACTGCGACCGCCTGCGCCACCATGTCCACTTCCAGCCTGCGGCCAAAGCCGCCGCCAAGCAAGGGCACCTCGATCGACACGTCGTCCCGGCTCACGCCCGCCACGCGCGCGGCGGCCTGCACCGCCACGCTCGGCACCTGGGTCGAGGCCCACAGCCGGACCTTGCCATCGGCGACCTGCGCGGTGCAGTTGACCGGCTCCATGGTGGCGTGTGCAAGGAAGGGCGCGCGATACTCCGCCGTCACCGTTCTGGCGGCACCGGCCACGTCCTGCGTGCCGCTTTCGTGATAGGTGAAGCCCGATTCGGTATCGAGCGCATGCGCGAATCCCGCAAAAATCGTGTCGTTGGACAGCTTCGCCGTCGCGCCCTCGTTCCAGTTCACCGGCAAGGCCGCCGCGGCCTGTTTGGCCTGCCACCAGTGCTGCGCAATCACCGCCACCCCGGCCCCCGCTCCCATCATCGGCAGCAGCGCGCCCGAAATGTCGAGCACCTTGAGCACACCCGGCATCGACGCCACCCTGGCCGCGTCGAACGATGCGACCGTGGCCCCGAACACCGGCGTCATCCTCACCGCGGCATAGACCATGCCGGGCGGACGCACGTCGATGCCGAACACCGCCGTGCCGTTGACCTTGGCGGGCGAATCGCGGCGCGGCACGGGCTTGCCGATGATGCGAAAATCCCTCGGCTCCTTCAGGCGCACGTCGCCAGGTCCGATGCCGGCGCCAGCGTCGGCCGCGCGCGCGGCCAGCGGCCCGTAGGCCAGGCGCCGGCCGTCCTTGTGGATCACGAATCCATCCTGCGTGCGGCAGTCGTCCGGCGCGGCCTTCCACTGCGCGAGCGCGGCCTTGACGAGCATCGCGCGCGCCACCGCGCCGGCTTCGCGCATCGGCCCCCATGCGTCGCGCACGCTGGTCGAACCGCCGGTGAACATGATGCCCAGCTCGCGCCCGACCTTGGCCAGCAGCCACTGCGCGCCCTGCTTGGTCGAGCCTTTGTCGTCGGGGTGGAACGGCAGGTTGTCTTCCATGACCGCCAGGTTGGCGTAGATCTTGTCGATCGGCGCCTGCATAACGCGCACGGCGGGCAAGGGAACGTCCAGCTCTTCGGCCACCAGCATCGGCAGCGCGGTATGCACGCCCTGCCCCATTTCGCTGCGGGGAACGACGACGGAGACGGTGCCATCGGGCGCGATCGCGACCCAGCCGTTGAGGGCAACCGCACCGCCCGCGACCGGCAGCGGCGCCGAGGAATGCAAACGCTGGCGCGGCGGGGCCAGGCCCCAGCCGACCACCAACGCACCGCCGGCCGCCAGCCCGGCCAGCAGGAAGCGCCTGCGGCCGCGGCTTTTCGGCGCGGCCTGGTCAGCCTGTGGCCGCTGCAATAAGGTTTCGCTCATCCCGTCGTCCCCATCGTGCCAGCAGCTCCTGTGCGCTCGCCGGCTTGCTGTAATAGTAGCCCTGTGCGCGGTTGCAGCCGTGGCGCAGCAGGAACGCTGCCTGTTCGGCGGTCTCGACGCCTTCCGCGATGACCGACAGGTTCAGGCTCTTGCCGAGCTGGATGATCGCGACCGTGATCGCCTCGTCGTTGGCATCGGTCGAAATGTCCTTGATGAAGCTGCGGTCGATCTTCAGCGTCTGCACCGGCAATTTCTTCAAGTATGCCAGCGAAGAGTAACCTGTGCCAAAGTCGTCGATCGCCAGGCCCACGCCGACCTCGTGCAGGTCGTTGATGAACTGGAGCGCGTCGCCGGTGTTCATGATCACCGATTCCGTCACTTCGAGCTGCAGCCGCGCCGGCTCCAGCCTTGATTCGCGCAGCACGCCGTCGACCATGGCCGCGATGCTGCCGCGCTCGAACTGGCGCACCGACAGGTTGACCGCCAGCTTGGGCACAACGAAGCCCGCTTCCTGCCAGCTCACCATCTGCGTGCACGCCTGCTGCAGCACCCATTCGCCAAGCTGGCTGATGAAGCCCGTGTCCTCAGCCAGCGGGATGAAGCGCGCCGGCGGCACCAGGCCCAGCTCCGGGTTCTGCCAGCGCACCAGCGCCTCGACCCCGATCAGGCGGCCGGAATCGATCTCCACCTGCGGCTGGTAGTGCAGGAAGATCTCGCCCTTTTCGATCGAGCGGCGCAGCATGGTCTCGATGCGCAGGCGTTCCAGGCCTTCGCCAGTCATGGACGGCGCGTAGAACTGGAAGTTGTTGCGCCCGCGTGCCTTGGCCTGGTACATCGCCACGTCCGCATTCCGGATCAGCATGTTCAGGTCCTGCGCGTCTTGCGGGTACATGCTCACGCCCACGCTGCAGGTGACGAACAATTCGTAGTCGGACACCGTGAACGGTTGCTCGAACATCGACACCAGCTTGCCCGCCACGTGGCCGGCGCCGAACTGGCCGTCGATGTTTTCGAGCAGGACGATGAACTCGTCACCGCCCAGGCGCGCCAGCGTGTCGCCCTCGCGCAGGTTGCTCGACAGCGCCCGCGCCACCTGCTTGAGCAGCTCGTCGCCAATGTGGTGGCCAAGCGTGTCGTTCACGTTCTTGAAGCGGTCCAGGTCGATGAACAGCACCGCCAGCTCGGTCTTGTTGCGCCCGGCCTGCTGCAGCGCGTGCTGCAGGCGGTCGTGGAACAGCAGCCGGTTCGGCAGCGCGGTCAGCGGGTCGTGGTGCGCCAGGTGGTCGAGCTTGGTCTGCGCTTCCTTGGCGCGCGTGATGTCGCTGAATACGGCCACGTAATGGGTCACCGCGCCCGAATCGTCGCGCACGGCCGACACCGTCAGCCATTCAAGGTACACCTCGCCATTCTTGCGGGCGTTCCAGATCTCGCCGCGCCAGAAACCGGTTTCGGCCAGGTCGCGCCACAGCGCGTCGTAGAAGCGCTCGTCGTGGCGCTTGGAGCTCGTCAGGCTGGACTGCTGGCCCAGCGCTTCGGCCTCGGTGTAGCCGGTGATCTGGGTGAACGCGGGGTTGGTGGCGATGATCTTGCCGTTCAGGTCGATCACCATCACGCCGTCGGCAATGTGCTCGAGCGCGGTGGCCCACAGGCGCAGGTTTTCGTCGGCCAGCTTGCGTGCCGTGATGTCGGCATAGACCCAGAGGCTGCCTTCGTGCGGCCGCAGCGGGTCGAGCGCGCGCCCGCTCACCAGGCACCAGATCAGGCTGCCGTCGCGGCGCCGGAACTGGCGCTCTTCCTCGACCTTGCCGCCCTCCGCCAGGACCGGGTAGTAGCACTCGCCGGCGCGCTCGTACTCGTGCGGGCTGGGGAACAGCAGTTCGGTCGAGGCGCCGACCAGCTGGCCGTTGGTGTAGCCGAACAGCTCCTCGCAATGGCGGTTGGCCGAGATGACGCGCCGCTCGCGCACGAACATCACGCCGAACATCACGTTGTCGAGGATGACGCCCTGCTCGGTCAGCAGCTCCTCGATCTGCATCTCGTTGTGCTTGCGTTCGCTGATGTCGTAGATGATGCCGTCGATACGGCAGGCCGACACGTCCGGCTCGTCCACCGGCTGGCCGCTTTCCAGCACCCAGCGCTCGATGCCCCAGGCGTCGATGATGCGGTACTCGACCTCGTAGGGCCGGCCAGCCTCCACCGCCTCCTTGACCACGCGCCGCTGCATGCGCCGGTCTTCCGGGCAGATGAGGTCGGACCAGTGTTCGGCCGGCGCGCCCATAAAGCGCTTGGCCGGATACCCGGTGATCTCCTCGGCCGCGTCGCTGACGAATTCGATCGCGCCGCCGAAACGGGCGCGGAACACCACGCCCGGTACCTGGGCCACGATCGAGCGAAAGCGTTCCTCGCGCCGGCCGATGTCGAGGAACAGGTTGCGGATCGCGATGCGCATGCTGTCCATCTGGCTACCGAGCAGTCCCAGCTCGTCGCTGGCGGCGAGCACCAGCGGGGTTTCGAAGTCGCCGCGCGAGAGGCGGTCGGAAAAACCGGTCAGCGCGCGCAGCGGCTGCAACAGGCGATATTTGAGGAACAACGCGATGAGCAGGACCGAACCGGCCAACTGCCCGGCCAGCACCAGCGCCCGGTTCACCTGCCGGGTGTGCAGCTCGTGCTGGCTGCGCAGGTCGTCCATCTCGACCGTGATGGTGCCGATCGGCTGGCCGTGCATGAACACATGGCGCTGCGCGCGCCGCAGTTGGCCGGCCGGGACGCGGGTCGAACGCAGATCGACAAAGCCGGGGTCGGACGCGCCGCGCACCACCACATGCACGACTGAAGGGTCCCGCATCACCGACTCGGCGAGCTGGCGCGCCGCTTCGGCGTTCATGTTCCAGAGCGATTCCTGCACGCCCAGCGCCAGGATGTCGGCGTTGCGCTGCAGCGACTCGTTCAGCGCCGTCTCGGCGGCGCGCTGCTCCTGCACGCCGATCAGGAAATAACTGCCCACGCCGGCCGGAATCGCCAATCCTCCCAGCACAACCAACAGCAGTGCGCCATAGATCGACTTCCCGTAGATCTTGCCCAGGTAAAGAGGGAATCGGAAGAAATCGGTCTTCGGCATGAAATGATCCGAAATGTTAAAAAACTAGCTGCCTAGCGAGCAATATTGCACGTCAACATTATGCGCCTAAACCTTGCTCCAAGTCACCAAAATTGGAGAGGAGAAACTAAAGGTGCAAAATGTGCAATTCGATACGCGGATTGAAGGGAGTTGTTATCATTGCGTCATTTCTGAAGGAGACCAACATGACCGTTTCAATGTACGACGCTGCGGTGCCCGTGTTCCGCCAGATGCTGGGCAGCCTGTCCGCCATTTTGGAGAAGGCCGAGGCGCACGCCAGCGCGCGCAAGATCGAGCCGGCGGCGCTGCTGCAGGCGCGGCTGTATCCGGATATGTTCCCGCTCACACGCCAGGTGCAGATCGCGGCCGACTTCGCCAAGGGAGCGTGCGCGCGCCTGGCGGGTGTCGAGGTGCCGCGCTACGAGGATACGGAGCAGAGCTTTGGCGAGCTGCGCCAGCGGATCGAGAAGACGCTGGCGTTCATCGAAGGCTTGCCGCGCGAGGCGATCGCCGCCAGCGAGGCGCGCGACATCGTGCTGACGGTGGCGGGCAACACCCGCGAGTTCAAGGGCCAGCCTTACCTGCTGCATTACGCGCTGCCCAACTTCTATTTTCACCTGACGACCGCGTACGCAATCCTGCGCCACAGCGGGGTCGAAATCGGCAAGCGCGATTTCATCGGCAGTTTCTAAGGCGGGTTGCATGCGTAGGGTGGGCTCTCGAGCCCACGCGTTCGCACGCGTCTCCGAACGGCGTGGGCTCGAGAGCCCACCCTACCCTCAGCCGTTGCGGCGGGGGTAGCCCTGCGACAGGATGCGCTGCCACACGACTTCTTTCTGTTCTGCGCTCATCGACACCCAGTGCGCGACCTCGACCACGGTGCGCCCGCAGCCGCGGCACACCTCGTCGAACGTGGTCGAGCAAACCGCCACGCACGGTGTGTCCGGCCGTGGCGGCAGCTTGTCAGCGGGCAGGTCCGACATCGAGCTTGTCCCAGCCCTCGTGGCCGAGCTTTTCCATGGTCTCGATGTTCTTCTCGAAGATCTTGGCCGCGTCGGGGAAGGCCTCGACCGCGCGCGCGATGCTGTCTTCGCGCAGCAGGTGCAGGATCGGGTACGGCGCGCGGTTGGTGTAGTTCGAGATGTCGTTCTGGTCCGTGTCCGCGAACTGGAACTCGGGGTGGAAGCTGGCCACCTGCAGCTCGCCCTCGAGCTCCATGTCTTCCAGTGCGGCGTCGGCGACGTCGAGGAAGTCGTTGAAATCGAGGAATTCGGTCAGCACGCCCGGGTGGATCAGCAGCGTGGTGTCGATCTTTTCCGCGCTGGTGTCGGACAGCAGCTGCAGCTCGTCCATCAGCTGCTCCAGCAGCGCCTCGGGGGTGGTGGCGTGCGACACCACGTAGCGCACCTGTTCCTTCACATACACCGACTTGGCAAACGGACAAAGGTTCAGGCCGATCACCGCGCGTTCCAGCCAGCGGCGGGTCGCTTCGATGACCGCATCATCGTTCAGGTCGGTAGTGCTCATGTGATGCCTTCTAAAAAATGCGCTCCGCGCAAAGCCGGGATTGTACGCACTCTTTGCGTGCGCTCATAGTTCCGGCGATGGCAGACTGTACCTTTTAGACAGCCCCGAGCATTGCTACGGTGCCGCCAGCACCTCGACCGCGCCGCGCAGGGCCTGCACCATGTCGGGCCGCGCCAGGATGCCGTCCACCCCCATCCGGCTGCCCTGCAGCGGCAGGTCGATCGAGGCTTCGGGCACCAGCCGCAGGCACATCGTGCGCAAGATCTCGCGCAGCGACTCCTGCGCATGGTAGGCGCGGGGCGATGTGTTGAGCAGCGCAACGCGCTTGCCCGGCAGGTGCTGCATGCTCACCACCCAGTCGAGCGCGTTCTTCAACACGCCGGTCACGCCGTGGGCGTACTCGGGGCTGGCGATCAGCACCGCGTCCGCTTCGGCCAGCGCGGTGCGCCATGCGGTCACCGGCTCCGGCGCCGCGTTGTCGAGGTCAGGGTTGAACAGCGGCAGCGCGCCAATGCCGTCGAACAGGCGCACATCTGCCCACGGCGGGGCCACCTGTTGGGCTGCCCGCAGGGCTGCCGTGTTGTAGGAAGCGGCCCGCAGGCTGCCGGAGACGGCGAGGATCACAGAGTTTTTCATACTTGAACAGTGTCACGTTGGAATTACAGTGCTGCAAGCAAATATACTCCGTCGCGGCGCGATGCGCTGCCTCGAAAGTAACCGGCGGTCAATGCCGTCACCGGCAGAATTTCACATTTCGGATTGTTCTTAGAGGCAAAAAAGTTGTTGTTCCATTAGTGCCATTACAAAGATTGCCGCAAAGAATCAAGCACTTAACAATAGATTTAAAACGGAAAAATTTGTAACGAGCTCGACATATTTCTTGACTGGCTTGGGCCCTCATCCTTACACTCCCAAACTCCCCGGCCAAGTAGTTCCCGGACGCAACACTGGATAGCTATGCACGAAACGACCCGCATTTCCCGCGCAGTGGCCGCTTTGGCTTTCCTGCTCGCCCCTGCCCTCAGCCACGCCGCCGACAACGCCAGCACTGGCGCGCCGGTAGCCAGCATCCGCAGCGCCCCGGCGCAGTCCGGTGCGTCCAGGCTGGACGACTACAAGGACCCGGACCTGTGGGGCCGCATTCGCAGCGGCTATGCCATTCCCGACCTGGACAATGCGCTGGTCACGCGCAACACGCAGTGGTACGTGAGCCGGCCAGATTACCTGGCGCGCACCGCCGGCCGCGCCTCGCTGTACCTGTACCACGTGGTGTCCGAGCTCGAAAAGCGCGGCATGCCGACCGAGCTGGCCCTGCTGCCGGTGATCGAATCGGCGTTCAACCCGCAGGCGCTGTCCACCGCCAACGCATCCGGCCTGTGGCAGTTCGTGCCGGGCACCGGCAAGGACTTCAACCTCAAACAGAACATGTTCAAGGACGAGCGCCGCGGCGTGCTGGCCTCGACCGATGCGGCGCTCACCTACCTGCAGCGGCTGTACACCATGTTCGGCGACTGGCAGCTTGCGCTGGCCGCCTACAACTGGGGCGAAGGCAATGTCCAGCGTGCCATCAAGCGCAACCAGGCGCTGGGCAAGCCCACCGATTTCGACAGCCTGTCTGACCTGATGCCGGCCGAGACGCGCAACTACGTGCCCAAGCTGCAGGCGGTGAAGAACATCATCGCCAACCCGGGCCAGTACGGCATCAGCCTGCCGAACATCGAGAACTCGCCCTACTTCACCCAGGTGGACAAGACCAGCGACATCGACGTGGCGATCGCCGCCCAGCTGGCCGAAATGTCGGTGGACGAATTCAAGGCGCTCAACCCGCAGTTCAAGAAGCCGGTGATCACCGGCGAAGAGACCAAGATCCTGCTGCCGAAGCAAAACGCGGAAAAGTTCCACATCAACCTGTCGCAGTGGGGCCGCGCGCTGTCCACCTGGACCACGCACAAGATCACCGGCGCCAAGGAGAGCATCGCCACGCTGGCGTCCAAATTCCACACCACGCCTGAAGTGATCCGCCAGGCCAACAACATTCCGGCGCAAAGCCGCCTGAAGACCGGTTCCACGATCCTGGTGCCCAAGACCTCGGCCAGCACCGGCGACATTGCCGAAAGCGTGATGGACAGCGCCGTCGTGTCGTTCGAGGCCGACCACCGCAACCGCACCAGCAACAAGTACAGCGGCACGTCGCGCTTCAAGCCGCGCAACGGCCACACCCACAAGCGCTGACGCGGCAGTGGCCGCGCCGCAAAAAAAACAGGGCGGACTATACATGCAGGCCCAAACTGCGGTATAGTTCGTTTTGTGCGCTGCAAAAAGCACCGCCGCTCCCATCGCGGCAAGTAGTTCGCAAGCAGTATCACTAGCAGCTTCGCAAGCCCAAGGTATCCACGAGATACCCTCCCGAAAAGCCCTCCGCCCTGTGTGCCGCAACCTGGCACCGTCCCGGCGCAAAGCTTTTGTGCCGAAATTTCTTTTTCATCTTTTAAGTCATTTCGTTGTTGGTTGGTTCGCGTTGCTATTTTCGCGCTCGTCCTTGATGGCCCGGGCGCCCACTTGAAAGAAACGAGTAAAGTAGACAATGAATTTTGAAGCACTAGGCTTACACCCTTCTATCGTCAAAGCCGTCACCGACGCCGGCTACACCCAGCCGACCCCGGTCCAGGAACAGGCCGTGCCGGCCGGCATTGGCGGGCGTGACCTGCTGGTGTCGTCGCAGACCGGCTCGGGCAAGACCGCAGCCTTCATGCTGCCGGCCCTGCATAAACTGGCCAGCGCGGAACAGGCGCCGATGGGCCGCACCGCTGCGCAGGAAGCGCAGTCGGCCCGCTCGCGCGGCGAGCGCGTACGTTTCCGCCCGGCCCAGCCGAAAATGCTGGTGCTGACCCCGACCCGCGAACTGGCGCTGCAGGTCACCACCGCCACCGAAAAATACGGGGCGAACATCCGCCGCGTCCGCGCGGTGTCGATCCTGGGCGGCATGCCCTACCCCAAGCAGATGCAACTGCTGGCCAAGAATCCGGAAATCCTGGTGGCAACGCCGGGCCGCCTGATCGACCACATGGAGTCGGGCAAGATCGACTTCTCCCAGCTCGAGATGCTGGTGCTCGACGAAGCGGACCGCATGCTGGACATGGGCTTCATCGAGGACATCGAAAAGATCGTCGCCGCCACGCCTGAAAGCCGCCAGACCATGCTGTTCTCCGCAACGCTCGACGGCGTGGTGGGCAACATGGCGCGCCGCATCACCAAGGACCCGCTGGTGATCCAGATCGCCAGCGCCACCAAGCGCCACGAGAACATCGAGCAGCGCGTGCACTTTGTGGACGACCTGTCGCACAAGAACCGCCTGCTCGACCACGTGCTGCGCGACGACGCGCTCGACCAGGCCGTGGTGTTCACCGCGACCAAGCGCGACGCCGACATGATCGCCGACCGCCTGAACATCGCCGGCTTTGCCGCCGCTGCGCTGCACGGCGACATGCACCAGGGCGCGCGCAACCGCACCCTGAACGGCCTGCGCCGCGGCCAGGTCAAGGTGCTGGTGGCAACCGACGTGGCCGCGCGCGGCATCGACGTGCCGAACATCACCCACGTGGTCAATTACGACCTGCCGAAGTTCCCCGAGGACTACGTGCACCGCATCGGCCGCACCGGCCGTGCCGGCCGCAACGGCCTGGCGATCTCGCTGGTGAACCACGCCGAGAGCATGCACGTGCGCCGCATCGAGCGCTTCACCAAGCAGCCGATCCCGGTGAACGTGGTCGAAGGCCTGGAGCCGAAGCGCGCGCCGGCACCCCGTTCGGCTGCACGTCCGGGCTGGAAGCCGGGCGAAGGCCGCTACGGCAAAAAGCCGGGCCAGCGCAGCTTCGGCCCCGGCGCACCGCGCCGCGAGGGCGAGGGCCAGAGCCGTCCGAACGAAGGCTTCAACCGTCCGAACGAAGGCTACCGTGCCAACGACGGCCGCCGTTCGAACGAAGGCTACCGCTCGGGCGAAGGCCAGCGCGCGGGCGACCGTCCGCAGCGCTCCGGTGAGGGCTACAACAACCGCTCCGGCGGTGGCTACAAGGGCTCGCACCCGCGCTCGACCGACAGCGCGCGCCGCAATTTCGGCGACTACTGATCGCGTCCAGCGTGAATGAAAAACGGCTGCCCCGGCAGCCGTTTTTTTTTACATGTTTGCCCGGCGCGCCCTAGTTCGCCGTCCAATGGATTTGCCCGTGCAATGGCGGCCCGAAAATTTCGCAGCGCCGTTCGAAGCGCGCGTCCAGCGCTGTCAATCGGCCTTGCTCGTAACGGATGTTGTCAATGACGAACCAGCCGGCAATCTGATTGCATCCCGCCCCGCCGCCAGCCCAGTCGATGCCCCCCTTGAGGGGATTGTTGAAAGGATACCGCTGCAGGCCCCCGTAGTAACCCACCTGCAATTGCGCGAGGCTCTCCATCCCCACCAGGTCACCGTACCAATACAACTCGCTGCGGATGTCGACATGGATGCGGTTGCCAAATGCGGAGACGGCGATCGGTGCATTACTCGGGGTGTACACGTACAGCCGCGCGCCCGACCCGCTCATCGCCGTCATGTCAATCAGGACGAAGTTGCCCGTCGCTGGTGTTGTGCCTGGCGCCGGTTGCCACAGTCCCGATGGCGGTGGATAGACCGGCCCTGGCGGCGCGGTCGTAGCGCCTTCCGACCAGTGGACCTTGCCGTGCAGGCGGCCAGTGGATCCTTGGCAGCGTAGCTCGAACCGCAAGTCGAGCTCTGTCAGGCGTCCCTGCGCATACGTCACCTTATCCAGCGCAAACCACGCGCTTTCCAGGCCGCACCCCCTTCCCTCGCCCTGCCAGGAAAGACCTGCCGCGAACGGATTTTCCATGGGACCGCGGGTGATGTTGCCGTAATAGCCCGCCTGTAACGCCGTCAACGGGACCATGGCCGCGAAATCGCCCCGCCACTGTTGGTCGCCCGTCACGCCGATACGCACGCGCGCATCGGCAGCGTCGACGGTCAGCTTCGCGTCACCACCAGTATAGAGGTAGCTCTTGCCAGCGCCGATGTAATCGCCCTGCTCGCTGGCGAGGTAAACATAATTGCCCGCTTGCGGGGTCGCGCTGTCCGGCGGCTGCCAGAGCCCGTCCGGCACCGGCGGAATCACCGGGCGTGGTGCAGGCGTGTTATCCAAAGCACTCCAGCGGATGCGCCCACGCAGCGCAGGTTCGCCACCTTGGCAATGCTGCTCGAACCGCAAATCAAGCGCCTTCAGTGTCGTTCCCTCGTACGTCACGCTGTCAACCACGAACCATCCGGTTTCGTCGCCGCAGCCGCGTCCTGCGCCACTCCAGTCCAGCCCGCCTTTGGCCAAGTCATGGAACGGCCAACGGGCCAGGTCGCCGTAATAACCACGCTCCAGCCGGGTCATGGTGTTCCGGACGACAAAGTGGCCGCTCCAGTTGACGTCGCTCGTCACGTCGACCGTAAGCGTGGCCCCAGCCGCGTCAACCTTGAACAGGGCATTTGACGGCGTGTAGAGCAGCGTCGCCCCGCCGCCGACATAATCGCCTTGCTGGCTGGCGAGGTAGACCATGTTGCCGGAAGCCGGCAACTCGCTGTCGGAGGGTCTCCACAGCACCCGGACAGACACCTTGGAGACGGCGCTTGTCTTCACGCCGTCGCTGACGGTCATCGACAGCTCGTAGGTTCCGAGCTGGTCCGGGATAAAAGACGGCCTCGCCGACGCCGGTTGCAGCAGCACCGCCGCGCTGCCCGCGGGCCGGGAGGTGACCACCCACGTGTAGATGGCCGGTTTGCCCACCGACACGGTACTAAGGCTACCGTCCAGGGTGACAAGGCGACCGAGGTCGGCAATCTGGTTTGCGCCGGCGTTCGCGATGGGGACGTACGTGACGCCAGGCTCCAGGAACGGAATGCCTGACTGGATGCTGCCGATGACGCCGGCCTTGTTCTCCGCGCTCTCGCTGAAGCCGACGAGCACCTGCGGCAGCGTTGCGGCCCCGCGCTCAAGCGCATTTCTCCAGAAATCGATGCCCGCCTGTTCGCCGTCGCGTCCGAGTATGTTTCGATACAGGCCCTCAACGATCTGCTGGCTGCCCGGGCTGCCACCGTAGACCGACTTGAATTCATCCGACTGGATGAACCCATCGGCCACCTGCTGCGCGCTGACCCCAGACTGGATGGCCTGGATCCAGAAACCGGTCCCGCCCGCGTCCGGTGTCCGGTTGAACGCAGCCTTGTAGAGCCGGTACGCTTGCGCCGCGGGTCCATCGGGGTCGAGCACGACCGACACGTCGGCAAACCGCAAGCGAGTGCCGGGCTGCACATCCATCAGCCACTTGCCCCCGTTGGCCAGGTCGGTAATGGCATAGCCATTCGGCACGGTCGAGATGCCATAAGTAGCGCGTTCGCGGTCGAAAATACGTAACTCGCCCGTCCCGATTTGCGCTTGCCCGAGCAACCTCGTCTGGCCGGTAGTGGGAAGGCGCTCTTCATTAGCGCCACACCCCGCGAGAAAGGAGACCAACAGGACAACGAGCAGACGCAGCGCATGCCGCATGGATAAGCTCCGGTGGATGGGGAAAGCTCTATGTTACCGAGAATTAACCTTGCAATAATCACACAAAAGCACGCACGGCATCGGAAAGGCCGAGCAAGCGGGGGTAGCCAAGTTGGGCGATAATCACGCGTTACACATGAACCAACCTGACAAACTGGAGCCACACGATGAGCGTTGCCACTGACCAAGCGATCCGACTGACCTCTTTTTCCCACGGCGGCGGCTGCGGCTGTAAGATCGCGCCCGGTGTGCTGTCCGAAATTTTGAAGAAGTCGAGCGGCTTCCCGGTGCCGCCGCAGCTCATGGTCGGCATCGAGACCGCGGACGACGCCGCGGTGTACAAGCTCAACGACGAGCAGGCGCTGATCGCCACCACCGACTTCTTTATGCCGATCGTGGACGACCCGTTCGACTTCGGCCGCATTGCCGCCACCAACGCGATCTCTGACGTGTACGCAATGGGCGGCACGCCGATCATGGCGCTCGCCCTGGTGGGCATGCCGATCAACAAGCTGCCGCTGGACACCATCGGCCAGATCATCCGTGGCGGCGAATCGGTGTGCGCCGAAGCGGGCATCCCGATCGCCGGCGGCCACACCATCGACTCGGTGGAGCCGATCTACGGCCTGGTGGTGATGGGGCTGGTGCACCCGTCCAAGGTCAAGCGCAACGCCGACGCGCGTGCCGGCGACGTGCTGGTGCTGGGCAAGCCGCTTGGCGTGGGCGTGCTGTCGGCCGCGCTCAAGAAGAACGCGCTCGGCGAGGAAGGCTACGCCGCGATGATCGCCAACACCACCAAGCTGAACAAGCCGGGCAAGCTGCTGTCCGAGATGGCCGGCGTGCATGCGCTGACCGACGTCACCGGCTTTGGCCTGCTGGGCCACCTGCTGGAACTGGCGCGCGGCGCCAGGCTGGCCGCGCAGCTGGACATGAAAGCAATCCCGCTGCTGCCCGGCGTCGAGCAGCTAGCGCACGACGGGTTCTTCACCGGCGCGTCGGGCCGCAACTGGGACGCGTATGGTCACGACGTGCAGCTCGCGCCGGGCATCACCGCCGCCCAGCGCGCGCTGCTGACCGATCCGCAGACCTCGGGCGGCCTGCTGGTGTCGTGCGATCCTGGCAGCGTGGACGAGGTGCTCGCGCTGTTCAAGCGTGAAGGCTTCGAGAGTGCGGCAGTCATCGGGCGGATGGAGGCAGGAACGGCACAGGTAACTGTAGCGGCCTGAACCAGCAGGCGTTCGCGCCTTCGAAGCCAGGCGCGTTGATGCTTTCCGGCCCGCGTGGCTGTCAGCCGCCCAGCACTGTCACCACCACCCTGCGCCGGTGCGCCGACGTGCGGTGCTCCCACAGGTAGATGCCCTGCCAGGTCCCGAGCAGCAAGCGGCCCCCGCCCACCGGCACCGTCAAGCCGCTATCGGTCAGCACGCTGCGCGCATGCGCGGCCATGTCGTCCGGGCCTTCGGTATCGTGCCGGTAGTCGGGATCGCCGTCCGGCGCCAGGCGCGCCATGATCGTTTCCAGGTCGCGCCGTACGTCGGGGTCGGCATTCTCGGTGATCGTCAGCGAGCAGCTGGTGTGCTGCACGAACACGTGGGCCAGCCCGCACTGGACCTTCGATTCGGCAACGACCTTGCCGACCGCGTCCGTGATGTCGCGGGTGCCCCGACCCGGCGTGGAGACCTCAAGAATGCGCTGGTGTGCCACCTGTTCGTCCTTCCCATCTGAAACGGCCGCCCGCGCAGCCCGCGGCACATGATACCCAAGCCGCCGGCGGACAGCAGGCACGTCATCGGCGCAAGCGGTGCCAGTAAGTGTTTTTTCTGCAACTAGCTTTAATAAGAGATAACTTTACAAAGTTGTCGGCTGTATAATCTTTTGCACTTCGCCGCCGCGCGGCGCCCTTGCGAGAACAGCCGATGCCTACCGAACTGGCCGCCCTGTCGTCGACTCCCGTCAGCGCTCCCGCGCCGCACGCGCGGCTGGCCGATTTGCTGCTGACCAGCGACCCGCGCCAGCGCCGCTGCCTGACGGTGCTGCTGCTCGCCTCGCTGGTGACCGCGATCGGCATTGCCCTGTGCATTGCCGGGGCCGTGCTCGACGTGTTCCCCGTGCGCGATGTCGCCGTTGTGGCCGTGCTGGCGGCGGCCACGATGGCGAGCTTCTTCGTCATCATCCGCAGCGGCATCAACCAGCGCTTTGCCGACCCCACGCTGGCCTACCCGCAAATCATCGCCGCACAATCGCTGGTGGCGGCCGGCTACGCCGTGCTGGGTCCGGTGCATACGGCCACCCTGCCCCTGCTGGTGCTGGTGATGACCTTCGGGATGTTCACCATGCGCGCGGCCGCCGTGCGCGCGGCCTGCATCTACACGCTGGTGGCCATCGGCGCCGTGATGGTGTGGCGCAGCCGCACCGATCCGGCGCACTACCCGGCGCTGCTCGAATGCTTCAACTTCGTGATGACGGCCACCGTCCTGGCCGCCATCGCACAGCTGTCGAACCACCTGGTCAGCCTGCGCGCCAAGCTCAAGTCGCAGCGCCTGGCGCTGGAGGATGCGCTGGCCCAGATCCGCGAGCTGGCCACGCACGACGAGCTGACCGGGCTGCCCAACCGCCGCCACATGCTCGATTTGCTGAACGAGCACGTGCAGCGCCGCACGCGCGGCGGGCAGCGCTTCTACGTCGGCATCATCGACCTGGACCACTTCAAGGCGATCAACGACAGTTACGGCCATTGCGTGGGCGACGAGGCGCTGCGCGGCTTTGCCCAGCAGGCGCAAGCGGTGCTGCGCACCACCGACGCGATCGGGCGCTGGGGCGGCGAGGAGTTCCTGCTGATCCTGCCGGAGAACGGGCCGGGCGAGCCGACCGTCGGCATCGAGCGGCTGCGCGCGGTGCTGGCCGACACCGCCGTATCAAGCAGCGTGCCGCAGCTGCGCCTGCGCTTTTCGGCGGGCCTGACCCGCGTGCGCGACGGCGAACCGATCGGCCAGGTGATCGAGCGCGCCGACCACGCCCTCTACACCGCCAAGTCGGCCGGCCGCGGCCGCGCGGTGCTGCTCTGACCTCTTGGCGGCGGTTCGCGCGTCACTGGTGCCGGGTAAGGTCAGGGCCATCCAGCGTTTCGCTGCGCAGCCGGCCAAGCCGGAACGGTTCGAGCGAGGGATCGCCGCCTTCGGGCGCGCAGGCGTCGAAAGCGAGCTTCAGGCCGGCGTCCTGGACGGCGGTGCGGCGGCGCCGCCTTTGCATGCGGCGCATGCGGCGCACCGCAACCAGCACCAGCGCCGCAGCCAGCACGGCGGCCAGCACGTACAGTATGCTGCCAAACTCAAGGTCAGCCATGGTTCCCCTCCGATCGTTCTTCACCTGAAGCTATTGATCCAGAGAATCAACTCTGCCATTTGGCAATGACGGGAATTTGACGAGAGTCAAAGGCTTGGGGCGCTGTGGCGGGCTCGCCACGGGTTTATCCGGCACGAATGGAACGGCCAGCCTGGCGTCGCTCAGGGCCGGGTGGTGAGCGGGCGCGGGTTGCGGTCGGCGTAGGCGCGGCCGACCCGTTCGTACTCGGCAATCACCTGGGCGCCGAACAGCAGCAGCGTGGCGCCGATCTCCAGGCTGAACATGACCACGATCGCGGTGGCCATCGAGCCGTACACCAGGTTCACCTGCGACAGCGTGGAGAAGTACCAGACCAGCACGTGGCGCGCGATCTCCCACAGCAGCGCCGCCGTCACACCGCCGACCAGCGCGTGCGAAGGCACCAGCCGGCCGACCGGCATCACCAGGTAGATCGAGGTGAGCACGAGGATTTCGCCGGCCAGGCCCAGCAGGTAGAGCAGCGCGCCGGAAATGCCGTTCAGCGACCAGGTGTGCCCGAACAGGCTCACGCTTTCCTGCCCCATCACCTGCAGCGCGCCGGCCACCAGGGTAACGATCATGACACCGGCGCCAAGCGCCAGCACGTAGCAGTACGGCAGCACCGCCGACACCAGGAAGTGGCGGCGCCGGATCGCGACGCGGTGCACGAAGATCACGCTCATCGCGTTTTCCAGCACCGTGAACGCCAGCGAGCTGAAGAACAGCATGGTGCCGCCCAGCACCCAGGTGATCAGGTCGCGGTTGTCGAGGAAATGCGCGACCTCGGCCACGATGGCGCGCGACTGGCTCGGCACCAGCAGTTCGAGGTAGCGGCGCAGCGTCTCGAGCAGCTCGCCCTGCTCGATGAAGTGCGACAGCACCACCACCACCAGCATCAGGAACGGCACGATCGACAGCAGCGCGTAGTAGGCGACCGCGCCGGCCAGCAGCAGGCCCTGGTTGGCCTTGAAGCACTTGAGCACCTGCAGCGTGAAGTCGAGCGGGTGCGCCAGGATGTAGGCGTTGGCGCGCCGGTTCAGCAATCGGGTCCTGCGCCCGCGCATGCGGTTCATCTGGCCAGTCGGATGCCGGTGAACTGCCAGCGCGCACCAGCGGGAAAAAAGTTGCGGTAGCTGGCGCGGGCATGGCCGGCCGGCGTGGCGCATGAGGAGCCGCGCAGCACATATTGGTTGACCATGAACTTGCCGTTGTATTCGCCCAGCGCCCCGTCCTGGGGCCGGTAGCCCGGATAAGGCGCATAGCTGCTGCTGGTCCATTGCCAGCAGGCGCCAAACAGCTGCGACAGCCCGAAGCGTGGCGCCGAATCCGGGTGCAAGGAGCCCTCTTCCACGGCCTGGCCTTGCGCCGCCAGCTCCCACTCGGCCTCGGTCGGCAGGCGCGCGCCGCACCAGCGCGCGTAGGCGTCGGCCTCGTACAGCGACAGGTGCGTGACCGGGCGGTGCGGGTCGAGCGGGGCCAGCCCGTGCAGCGTGAATTCGCGCCAGCCGCCGTTGCCGTCGCGCTGCCAGTAGAGCGGGTGCGCCAGTTCGCCGGCGGCCACGCGGTCCCAGCCGTCGGACAGCCACAGCGCCGGGTCGCGGTAGCCGCCCTGCTCGACGAAGCGCGCATACTCGGCATTGGTGACCAGCCGGGTGGCGAGCTCGAAGGGCTCGACCCAGGCGCGGTGGCGCGGCAGTTCGTTATCGAAGCAAAAGCCGATGCCCTCGTAGCCAACCTCGACCAGGCCGCCCTCGAAGCGCTGCCACCCGAGCGGCGCGGACGGCGGCGCGGCCGGCAGCCCTCTGCCAAGGTAGGCCGGCGCCGCGGGATGTTGCGCCAGCAGGTGCTTGACGTCGGTGAGCATCAGCTCCTGGTGCTGCTGTTCGTGGTGCAGCCCGAGCGTGAGCAGGTCGCGCAGCGCATCGCCGGCGGTCGCAGCCAGCGCTGCGATGCGCTCGTCCACCTGGCCGCGCCAGGCCAGCACCTGCGCCAGCGGCGGCCGTGTCAGCAGCCCGCGCTGCGGCCGGGGGTGGCGCGCGCCGATGCCGTTGTAGTACGAGTTGAACAGGTAGCGGAACGACGGGTCGAACGGCGCAAAGCCGCTCTCGTGCGGCTCGAGCACAAAGGTTTCGAAAAACCAGGTGGTGTGCGCCAGGTGCCACTTGACCGGGCTCGCGTCGGGCATCGACTGGGCGCAGCAGTCTTCCGCACTGAGCGGCTCGGCCAGCCGCAGCGAGCGCTGGCGCACCGATTCGTAGTGACGCAGCAGTGCGCTGTCCATGTCAGTGCATCGCCTGCGCGTGGATCACGGCAAACCAGCGCCGCGGGTCGGTCCAGATGCGGGCCGCCTCGAAGCCGCCGCGTTCGAGCAGGTCGATGGCGTCGGCCGGGCGGTATTTATAGCTGTTCTCGGTGTGGATGCGCTCGCCGCGGACAAACTCGCGCGCGCCGCCGCGCCAGCGCACGACCTGGTCGCGCTCGGCCTCCAGGTGCATCTCGACCCGGCCTTCGTCCGGATTGAAGAACCCGTGGTGGCGCCAGCACCGGATGTCGAAGTCGGCGCCCGCCAGCCGGTTGGCGTGGCGCAGCACGTTGCGGTTGAAGGCGGCGGTCACGCCCAGCTCGTCGTCGTACGCGGCATCCAGTACCGCCTTGTCCTTGTCCAGGTCGATGCCGATGAGCAGGCCACCGTCGTCGCCGCACTGCCCGCGCAGGCGGCGCAGGAAGGCCACCGCCTCGTCCGGGCTGAAGTTGCCGATCGACGAGCCGGGGTAGAAGAACAGCCGCCGTTCGTCGCGCACGCCAGGCGGCAGGTCGAAGCGCTGCGAGAAGTCGAGCCCGCACGCCTGCATGTCCATGCCCGGATGACGCAGGCGCAGGCGCTCGAGCGCATCGCTGACGAACTCGGTGGAAATGTCCACCGCCACGTACTGTCGCGGCCGCAGCAGCGGAAACAGTGCGGCCGCCTTGGCGCAATTGCCCGCGCCCAGGTCGATCAGCGTGACGCCGGCGCCCGCGGCACGCGCGATATCGGCGCCGTGGCGCTCGAAGATCGCGGCCTCGGTGCGCGTCGGGTAGTACTCGGGCAGCTCGCAGATCGCCTCGAACAGCCGGGAACCGAGGGCGTCGTACAGGAATTTGGGGGAAATCCATGCCTCGCGCGCGAGCAGCCCGGCGGAAAGCTCTGCCGGATCATGGGCGCTGGGAGTGGCTTGTCGCGTTTCGGTCGTGCATGACGTCAGCATAAGGTTTATCATTCGTGCCGCCATGCCGCACGATGCGGGATGGCTAGGGAATGTTGCTGTGTTGGCCATCATAGCGGAATCCCTTGCTTTCCAGCGCCGCCTTGCGCCAACCGTGCGCGGCGCCGGACCATCCTGGCCTGGAGAGAAACCGCCCGATGCCCGCTTTTCGCTGCTGCCCGCCCGCCGCCCGCCCCGGTTTTTTTGCCACCGGACCGCGCGGACGCTGACGATGCTCGAACTGGTCAACCTGGGCAAATCCTACGGCGGCAGGCAGGTACTGTCGGGTCTGTCGCACCGCTTTCAGGCCGGCGAATTCGTCGCCATCATGGGCGAATCGGGCGTGGGCAAATCGACCCTGCTCAATATTATCGCGGGACTGGATGCACCGGATAGTGGTCAGGTGCTGGTGGACGGCCAGCCGATGTCGGCGCTGGACGATGACGCGGCAACCCGGCTGCGCCGCTCGCGCATGGGCTTCATCTTCCAGGCATTCCACGTGCTGCCGCACCTGACGCTGCTGCAGAACGTTGCCCTGCCACTGCTGCTCAACGGCGAACCGCCCGCGCGCGCATCCAGCATGCTGGCGGCGGTCGGGCTTGGCGGGCGCGACAACGATTTCCCGCGCCAGTTGTCCGGCGGCGAGCTGCAGCGGGTGGCGATTGCCCGCGCGCTGGTGCACCGCCCCGCCCTGCTGCTGGCCGATGAACCAACCGGCAACCTCGACCCCGAGACCGCCGACGGCATCCTGCACCTGCTGCGCGCCGAGACCCGGGCCAGCGGCGCCGGGGCGATCATGGTCACCCACTCCCACGCGGCGGCCGCCATGGCCGACCGCATTCTCGTGCTCACCCGTTCCGGGCTGAAAGAAACTACGAGTTAGCCAGCTCGGCTTCCGAACTGTTCACGAACAGTGCGTCGAGATCGGCGTTCTCGTAGTACTATCGCCACATAAGATAACAATAAAACAACACTGAGCCAGCCCGGCATTCCAGAACTGACGATCTGTCCTTAACCAAAGTTCAACAGACGATGGAGAAGTACATGAGCGTACGGCAAAGAAAACAGGAAATGCTCGAGGCCATGCAACGTGCGCGGGCGCTGGAGCCGTCGAGCTTTGTGCCGAACAAGCTGCTCGACACGCTGATCGAGCGCATGAATTTGAAGAACGACGCGGAACTGTGCCGGGTGCTGGAAGTGCAACCGCCGATCATCAGCAAGATCCGCCACCGCAAGCTGAATGTGGGCGCGACGATCCTGCTGCGCATGCACGAGAAGTCGAACATCCCGATCCGCGAGCTGAAGGAGCTGACGAACGCGTCGATGCATTGATTGACGTAACAAGTTGCCGCGCCACGTAGGGTGGGCAGGTCTTCCTGCCCACGCGTTCAACTCAGGCTAAATGAGCCGCGATGCTAGCTGTATTTGGACGCGTGGGCGGGAAACCCGCCCACCCTACGGGCAACGCGACGGGTGCCGCTCAGTGGCTGCGCGGGCGCCCGGTCTTCAGTTGCGGCAGGCTCGAGAGCACGCTTTGCAGCGTCGCCAGGTCGATCTGGCTGATGAGGGCAACGCCGATCCGCAGCAGCTCGCTCTTCTTGATTTCGAAGCCGGCCTTGAGGCACGCCTGCTTGACCTGCGCGAGCACCGCGTATTCGCGCTCCGGCATGGTGAAGCTGTCGCGCACCAGGCGCTGCTTTTCGTTGGCGCCCGCTTCGCCGTCGCCGGCTGTCCGGCGCACCAGCGGACGCGTGGCGGCAACGCCCGCGGACTTGGCGGCGGTTGCCCGACCCGGCGCGCGCGCGCCTTTTGCGGCGGGCTTGACCGCGCCTGCTGCCGGCTGTTTGGCTGCCGGTTTGGACGCCGATTTTGCTGCCGGTTTTGCTGCCGGTTTTGCTGCCGGTTTCGCGGCGGGTTTCGCCAGCTTGGCAGCCACCGCCGGCTTGGCAGCCCGTTTTGCGGCGCCAGGCTTGACGGCCGGTTTGGCTGCGCCGGTTTTTGCAGCGGGCTTGGCCACGCCTGCCTTGGCAGCCGGCTTGACGGCGCTGGCCTTGGCTGCCGGTTTTACCGCGCCCGATTTGGCGGCCGGCTTTGCCGCGGCAGCCTTGGCGGCGGACTTGTCGGTCCCCTGGGCTGCTCGCTTTGCCGGCTTGGTGACGGCGCCCTTTTTGGCGCCGGCCGTGCTGTTGACTGTGCTGGTGGCGCTGCCAGCGGCGCGTTTTGCGCCTGCGGCGGGTGCTGCCTTGCTTGCGCGTTTGGCCGGCGCTGTTGCGAGCGCCTCGTCCGCCGATGCAACTTTTGCCGCGTTTTTCTTAGCCGCGGCTTTGGCGGGTGCTTTCTGGGCCATCGAATACTCCATTGTTTAACGATTTAAACAATATATACGATTTGCCCATGTTCCGGTAGGCGCAACAGCGGCGGGACACGAGCTGCATCAACAGATGCGCGCGTGCCGCCGGCCGTCAGGCGTCGTGCGGCACGGTGAATTTCACGCCGTGCTGCGCCAGCAACTGCCGCGCTTCCTCGAATTCGTAACCGGACAGGTAAGTTTCCAGGCTCGTCATCGTGCCCGCGTCGAGCACGCGGGCAAGGCAGGTCCGCACGCTGTCGAAATAGTCGGTCGCGTCGCCTGAAAATTCTTCCAGCAGCCTGGCCAGGTGCGCGAGCGCATGCGCGGCGCCCTCCAGCGCTTCGGGCACCGGTGCGGCACTCCTGGTGTCGCTGTCGAAGTAACGCTCGATATTGCGCACCAGGTCGGCCACGGCCGACTCCAGTGCCGCCACGCCACGCGCAAGGATGGTCTTGTCCGCGGTTTCCAGCGCCATCCCCTCCTCCACCGCCTGCGCCAGCGTCTGCAGCTCGCGCGCGCCGATGTTGCCCGCCACGCCGCGCAAGGTGTGCGCACGCCGGCCCGCCAGGTCCAGGCGCCCGGCTTCGAAATCGGCCCGGATGTCGGCGCCGGCCGTGCCTTGTGTGGCGCAGAAGCGCTCCAGCAGCTGCAGGTAGAGCGGCTCGTTGCCGGCCACGTTGCGCAGCCCGAACGCAGTATCCAGCCCCACCAGCCCCGGCAGCGGCGCCGGACCCGGGGCCGGCAGCGCCGCCTGCGGCTGCGGCAGCGCGTGGCCGAGCCAGCGCGCCAGCGTGTGGTACAGCTTTTCGGGCTCGACCGGCTTGGTGATGTAATCCTGCATGCCCTCGCGCAGGCACCGTTCGCGGATCTCGGCCAGCGCATGCGCCGTCATCGCGATCACCGGCAGCTTGTTGAAGCGCGCATCCTTGCGCAGCTCGATGGTGGCCGCGTGGCCGTCCAGCTGCGGCATCTCAAGGTCCATCAGCACCAGGTTGTAGCCGTCGGGACCGGCCAGCGCGAGCTTGTCCAGCGCCTGCTGGCCGGTGGCGGCGATGTCCACCACGATGCCCTGCGCGGTCATCAGCTCGGCCGCGATCTGCTGGTTGACCAGGTTGTCCTCGACCAGCAGCACGCGCGCCTGGCCGACGCCGGGCAGCGCAGCCGGCGCCGCCGGCGCCTCGGCCACGCGCTCGGGGCGGCCGGACAGCGCGAACTCAAGGTCGAAGCGGAAGGTCGAGCCGCGTCCGGGACTGCTCTCGACCGCGATGCGCCCGCCCATCAGCCCCACCAGCTGCTGCGAGATCGACAGGCCAAGGCCCGTGCCGCCGTACTCGCGGGTAGTGGAGCCATTGGCCTGGCTGAACGCGCGGAACAGTTTGGACTGCTGCTGCGCGCTCATGCCGATGCCGGTGTCGCGCACCGCAAAGCGCAGCCGCACGCGGCCGCTCACGGCCGTGGGCAAGGGCGTGCACGACAGCTCGATCTCGCCCGAAGGCGTGAACTTGACCGCATTGTTGACCAGGTTGATGAGCACCTGGCCCAGGCGCAGCGGGTCGCCCACCAGCTCGCGCGGCACGGTGCGCGGCACGTTGACCAGGTAGCCCAGCTGCTTTTCGGCCGCCTTCTGGCCGGTCACGGACGCCACGTTCGACAGCACCTCGTCCAGCGTGAACGGGATTTCCTCGACGTCGAGCTTGCCCGCCTCGATCTTGGAAAAGTCGAGGATGTCATTGATGATCCCCAGCAGCGACAAGGCCGCGCGGTGGATCTTGCTCACATAGTCGTGCTGCTTGGGATTGAGGTCGGTGCGCAGCGCCAGGTAGGCCATGCCGATGATCGCGCTCATCGGCGTGCGGATCTCGTGGCTCATGTTGGCCAGGAATTCGGATTTGGCCACGTTGGCCGCCTCGGCGCGCACGTTGGCGGCCAGCAGCGATTGTTCGCGCTCGCGCCGCTCCGAGATGTCGCGGATGAACGAGCAGAATTCGTACTCTTCCTTGTCGGCCAGCTGCACGCGCGTGATCGCCAGCTCGATCGGGAACTCGGTGCCGTCGCGGCGCAGCGCGTAGATTTCGATCCGGGTGTCGAGCACCCCGCCGCCCTTGCCTTCGCGGTAGCGGCGCACCCCGGCGCGGTGCGCCTCGCGGTAGCGCTCGGGGATGATGCATTCGTCCAGCGCGCGGCCCAGCGCCTCCTCGCGGGTGAAGCCGAAGGTCTTCTCGGCCTGCGTGTTCCAGCCGACGATGCGGCCGTTGCCGTCCATGCGCACCACCGCGTCCAGCGCGGTTTCCACGATCGCCTGCAGTTTTTCCTGGGTGTCGCGCGCGATGCGGATCGAATCGGTCAGCTCGGCGGTGCGCGCGGCGATGCGCATTTCCAGG
Source organism: Massilia agilis (assembly GCF_024756255.1). Classification (GTDB taxonomy): domain Bacteria; phylum Pseudomonadota; class Gammaproteobacteria; order Burkholderiales; family Burkholderiaceae_D; genus Telluria; species Telluria agilis. Next base: position 587,627 of record NZ_JANUHB010000002.1, read on the forward strand.
TCTTCGTTCAGTTCGCGCAGCTGCTGCTCGATCACGCTCTTTTCGCGCAACAGGCCGGTGGTCACCTGCTCGGCGCGGCGCAAGCGGTTCAGGGTGTCGCGAAAGCTGCGCACCGCCGACGACAGCCGGCCGATCTGGTCGCGCCGGCCAATGCCCGACAGCGCGATGTCGGTCTCGCCGCGCGCGAGCTTGTCCAGCGCCACCTGGATGTCCACGAACGGCTGGGTCATGCGGCGCCCGACCAGGAACACGCACACCACGATGGCCAGCGTGAGCAGCAAGTTGGCGGTGACGGTGCGCACCGTCTGGCGCCGCAAGTCCTGGTCGATCGGCTGGCGCGAAAAGGCCAGCTCGATCGAGCCGACCTGGTAGGTGCGGGTGCCGTCGTTGAAGGTGATCGTGCGCGCCACGCGGATCGCGGACGCCGGATCGCGCGGCACGCCGGTCATCGATGCGAGCACGTCGCCCTCGGGCGAGAGCACGCGCAGCCACATCACCTCCGGGGTGGCGCCGAGCGCGCCGACCACCGAGGACACGGCCGCGCTGTTGATGTCGAACAGCGGCTGCGCCAGCGCCTGCGACAGCACCTGGGCCTGGCGCTCGACGCGGTCCTGCAGGCGCGCATTGGCTTCGGCCGACAGGGTGTGCATCACGTAGGTCGTGTACACGCCGGTCGAAAGCACCACCGCGAGCACGATGCCGGCGCCGAGCCGGAACACGATGTTCTGGTTCCAGCTGTCGAGCAGCTTGGCAAACAACAGCCGCGCCAGGCCCCCCTTCATCGCCATTCCGGCTCCACTTTGCTCGCCTCGAGCCGGGCGTAGCCGGGACTGGTGCGCACCGCCCCGACCTCGTTCCACAACCGGCTGGCCAGCTGCGGGTCGCGCGCGAGCGTGGCGTGCGAGAGCATCAGGTAGTAGTCCTGCTGCAGCAGCGGCACCGGCAGCACCTCGAGCTGGGCGCTGAACGGACCGTGCGCGAGGCGCTGGGCGTCGGCCGCGCCGAATGCAGCCGCGGCCAGCCGTCCGGCCGCCAGCTTCTGCGCCAGCTCCTCAGGCTGCTGGCTGCCCTCGTCCGTGGGCACGCCTTGGGAACGCAGGAACTCGCCCACCGAATAGCCGAGCTGGAAGCCGATCTTGCCGTCCACGTGGTGGAAGGCCTTGCCGTCCCAGTCGATCGCGCTGCCGCGGCGCCGCACCAGCATGTAGCCGCCCACGTTCATGCGCTTGGCGCGGTCCGGGTGCGCGCCGCCGGGATAGGCCCCCACCGCCAGCCGCGCCGGGTAGAAGCTGACCGCAATGCCGCCGTCCACCGCGTTGGCCTTGATCGCCTCGAGGCAGCGCTTCCACGGCATGCCGCGGTAATCGAATTGCACGCCGGTGCGCTGCGACACCTCGCGCAGCAGCTCGAAATTCAGGCCCTGGCCATCGAGCGTACGCCAGGGCAGCACCTCGCGCCGCTCGTAGCACAGGGTGAGCGTGCCGGCGGCAGTCGCCGGAGCACTGCCAAAAACGCAGCTTGCAGCGATCACGAGGAAAATGAGACGACGCATGAGGCGGGATGAGCAAGGAAATGTCAAGAAATAAACTCTTAGTATGCCATTTCCCAGAAGCAAAAAACAGCGGAATCAGTGCTTACCGCGCATTACCGCGTCGATTGCCGCTTTATTGCGACGGAGATACGCGGGACTGGCATGCACCACGCCAACCGCGTCCCACACGCGGTTGGCCAGCCGCGGGTCGCGCTCCACCAGCGCGTGCGACAGCACCAAGTAGTAGTCCTGCTGCAGCAGCGGCACCGGCAGCACTTCGAGCTGCTGCGCGAACGGGCCATGCCGCACACGCTCGGCATCGGCGCCACCGAACGCGGCCGCGGCGATGCGGCCGCTGACCAGCTTTTGCGCCAGCTCATCGGCCTGCTGGCTGCCCTCGTCGATGGCGACATTGCGGCTCTTCAGGAACTCGCCGATCGAATAGCCGAGCTGGACCCCGATGCGCCCGTCCACATGGCGCAGCTCCTTGCCGTCCCAGTCGATCGGGCTGCCGCGGCGACGCACCAGCATGTAGCCGTCGCCGTTCATGCGCTTGCTGTGGTCGGGCGATGCCCCGCCCGGAAACACGCCGATCTCCTCGCGCCCGGGGTTGTAGCTGACCGAAAACGCGCCATCGACCGTGTTGGCCTTGAGCTCCTCCAGGCAACGCTTCCAGGGCATGCCGCGGTACACGAAGGTGACCCCGGTGCGGCGCGCGACCTCGTCGAGCAACTCGAAATTCAGGCCGTGGTGGTCGACCGTGCGCCAGGGCAGCACGTCGCGCCGCTCGAAGCACAGGGTGAGCGTCGGCCCGGCCGCCTGCGCGCGTCCGGCCAGCACGCAGCCGGCGGCCAGCAGCGGCAGCAGCAGGCGCCGCAGTGCCGCGCTCATGCTTCCTCCACCGCGCTTGCCGGCGCCGCCTGCGCCACGCGATTGCGGCCCAGCTCTTTGGCGCTGCGCAGCGCCCCGTCGGCGCGCTGGAACAGCGTGACGGTGCTGTCGTCGGGGCGGATGGTGGTCACGCCGAAGCTGGCCGTCATCGCGATCAGCGCGCGCTCGGTCTTGCAGGGGTGCGCTTCGAGCGCCGCGCGCATGCGCTCGGCCACCAGCGCCGCCTCGTCCAGGTTGGTGCGCGGCAGCAGGATCGCGAACTGGCCGCCCACCAGGCGCCCCAGCTGGTCGCTGTCGCGCAGCTGGCGTTTGCACACCTCGGCCACGTGGCGCAGCACCACGTCGCCGGCGGTGTGGCCGTAGCCGTCGTTGATGCGTTTGAACTGGTCCAGGTCGAGCGTGACCAGCGCGGTGGCCATGCCCGGCCGCCGCGCCAGCGCCATCCACGGCGCCAGCAGGTTGAAGAAACCGCGCCGGTTCGGCACGTCGGTGACCGGGTCTGCGACCTGCAGCCGCGCCAGCTCGGCCTGCAGCCGTTCGCTCGCGAGCAGCAGCATGCCGAACGCGTACAGCAGCATCAAGAGATAGAACGCAGCGGTGGAACACTGGCGCAGCACCGGGTTGGACCACCACGCCCAGCCGCCGGGCGCGGCCAGCACCAGCACGCCGCGCGCGGCCACCGCCAGCGCCAGCACGATCCCGGCCACGGCCAGGAAGCGCTGCAGCATGCGCGCGCCGCGCCAGCCGCTGGCCAGCGCCACGCCGGCGCACAGGTAAAAGCCGCCCAGCACCAGCGACGCGGCGAGCGCGCGCAGCGCCGATTCGTCCACCATGTAGCAGGCCAGGAATACCGCCACCGCCAGCGCCAGCGCGACGAACACCGGGCGCCGCCAGGCGCTTTTGCCGGCCAGTTCCCAGAACGCGCCGGCCTCCAGCGCCACGCCGGCGAACAGCAGCGCGTAGCCAAGCGGCAGCGCCAGCGGCTCGGGCAGCACGTTCGAGGCCGACAGCGCCAGCAGCAGCCAGGCGCCGGCCTGGCACTGGCGCGACAGGCCCCATACGCCGAGCGCGGCCGGGCGCGCGGCGCCATAATCGAAGAAGAACAGTGCGGCGCACAGGGCAAGGTTGCCCAGCGCCAGGACCATTGCGGTGGAATCCATCGGCTGTCCTTAAAACTCGTGTTCGACACTGGTGGAGCCGTCGCCCACCTTGCTGGCCCAGGCGCTTGCCCAGTAGGCCTTCTCGGCATCGGTCGGGGCGTCGTGCCAGAACACGATCAGCGTCCCCTTGTGGTCGTGCAGCTGGGTGACCTTGTCCACGAAGGCGGCGCAGCCATCCTGGTCGGCCAGCGCCAGGGCGTAGCCGTACACCCGGTTCAGCCGCTCGATGCGGTCCGGCTCGGTCTGGCTGTTCGTCGCCGAAATCGTGGGGTGGTCCAGGAACATGGGAATTGCCTCCGTGTGGGCTGCGGCGGCCAGCTTATCAGAAACTTATGCTCGGCAACAAGCAGCCGGCCGGGGGCCATTCGCATATACTGCCGGGCATGCCCAGCCCTTCCCGCCCACCCGCCGCCGAGCCTGCCCCGGATCACGCCGCGCCGCTGGTGCGCACCATCGACGGGCGGCGCACGCTGGAGTTCCGGCCCGGCGACGTGCAGAGCGAAATGCTGCTGTGCCGGCCGGACGCGCTGGTGCTGGCCTACGCGCGCGCCATGATGTGCTTTGCGCTGTTCGTGCCGCGCCCGCGCCACATCGTCATGGTCGGCCTGGGGGGCGGCTCGCTGGCCAAGTTCTGCTACCGCCACCTGCCCGGCGCGCGCATCACCGTGATCGAGCTGCGCGCGGACGTGATCGCCCTGCGCGAGCAGTTCCGGGTGCCGCCCGACGACGCCCGGTTCACCGTGGTGCAGGCCGACGCCGCCGCTTACCTGGCGCGCCTGCGCGGCAGCGCCGACGTACTGCTGCTGGACGGCTTCGACCGCGACGGCCTGCCGGCGTCGCTCGGCAGCGCGCGCTTTTACGCCGACTGCCGCGAGGCGCTGCGGCCGGGCGGCGTTGCCGTTGCCAATATATTCAGCTACGACCCGGCGCGGGGCGCCATGCTGGCCCGCCTGCGCCAGGCGTTCGGCGGCAAGGTGTGCTGGTTCGACGGCGTGGCCGGGAACAACCACATCTTCTTTGCCTTGAAAGGCGGGGACGGCGCCGCAAGCGCACGGGCGGCGCGCCGCTTCGCATGGGTCGGCCAGGGCCGCGGCCTGGGCGCGCGCTGGCTCAACTGGCTGCTGGCGCGACTGCTGGTGGTGTGGCTCGCGCATCGTCCAGACTGAACCTGGAACACGATTGCCGCAATTCGTTTGCCCAAGCGGCCGATTTTGTGACAAACTGGCGCGAGTAGTGCCCACCGGCAACGAACAAACTTTTCTACAATGCGCCTGATCGCCCGATGCCCCGTCCACAGCCTTTCAAACTGACCCTAGCGGCCAGCCTGACACTGGGCACGGGATTGGCGGCGTCGGCCGCGCTGTTCATGGCTGCCGTCCATCTGGAGTACGACAACCAGGCGTTCGCATTCGAGCAGCGCGCGGCGCAGCGCGTGGCCGCGGTGCGCCAGGGCCTGAACGACGCGGTCGAAGTGCTGACCGCGGCCAACCAGCTGTTCTCCACCGTGCGCCCGGTCACGCGCGAGCAGTTCCACGACTTCACCACCCCGCTGCTCAAGCGCCACCCGTTCATCCAGGCCTTCAATTATCACCGGCTGGTGAAGGACAGCGAGCGCGCCCGGGTCGAGGCCGAACTGCAGCGCGTGCGCCCCGGCACCGTGATCACCGAAAAACGCGGCGGCGTGCAGCGCACGGCCCCGCGCCGGCCCGAGTACAGCATCGTCCACTACCTCGAACCGATGGCCGGCAACGAACCGGCGTTCGGCCTGGACGCGGGCGCGCATCCGCAGGTGCGCGAGGCGGTCGAGCGCGCGCGCGTGACCGGTGTGGCCGCCGCGAGCGACCTGGTGGAACTGGCGCAGGACACCCGGCGCCAGGCCAGCTTCGAACTGGTGATGCCGGTGTTCGCCGCCGACGGCAGCCTGGCGGGCGACACCGCCGCGATCATCCGCGGGCCCGAGCTGGTGCGCACCATCCTGGCGACGTCCGGCCTGCTCGACGAGCGCAACGTGGAGCTGGCGGTGTACGCCGGCCCGCAGGCCGACCCCGCGCGGCTGATGTTCTCGACCGCCGCGCCGGGCGCGCCCGTCCCGCAGGACAAGCTGGCGGCGTGGCTCGCTCCCGGCTACAGCACGCGCCTCGATCGCAGCTTCATCGTCGCCGGCCGCCACTGGCTGGTCGAGGCGACCGCCACGCCGCGCCCGTTCCTGCCGGACCACCTCGGCTCGGTCTCGATGCTGGTGGGCGGCGTGCTGTTCACCGTCTTGATGACGGCGTTCGTGCACCTGACCAGCGAGCGCGCGCGGCGCGTGCAGCAGCTGGTGCGCGAGCGCACCGCGGACCTCAAGCGCAGCAACCAGCGCCTGGTCGATGACGTGCTGGCACGGCGCCGCACCGAGCGCGCGCTGCAGCAAAGCGAGCAGCGCTTCCGCCAGCTGGTGGCCATGTCGTCCGACTGGTACTGGGAGCAGGACGCGGCCTGCCGCTTCACCAGCATCACCGGCGACTTCAGCACCAAGGCCGGCATCGCGGTCGAGCGCCTGCTCGGCAAGACCCGCTGGGAGTGCGTGCCGGACCTGGACCAGACCGACGAGGGGCGCGCCCACATCACCCGCGTCAAGGCGCACGAGCCGTTCCAGAACTTCGAGTACCAGATCAGGGACGACAACGGCGACACCCGCTGGTTCAGCATCAACGGCACCCCGCTGTTCGACGATACCGGCGCCTTTGCCGGCTACCGCGGCACCGGCAGCGACATCACCGCCCGCAAGCTCACGGAACAGCGCGTGTACCACGTGGCCCAGCACGACGTGCTGACCGGCCTGCCCAACCGTTCGCTGCTGCAGGACCGGCTGGGCCAGGCAGTGGCCTACGCCACCCGCAGCGGCTATCCGGTGTGGGTGATGATGATCGACCTGGACCGCTTCAAGTACGTCAACGACAGCATGGGCCACAAGGCCGGCGACGTGCTGCTGGTGACGGTGGCCGCGCGCCTGCGCGGCGCGCTGCGCGACACCGACACGGTGGCGCGGCTGTCGGGCGACGAGTTCGTGGTGATCCTGTCCGAGCACGCGGGCGAGCCGCTCACGCACGACATCGTGCAGCGCGTGATGGAGTCGGTGGCGCGCCCGGTCATCCTGGGCACCAAGGAGTTCATGGTCACCTGCAGCATCGGCGTGGCCGTGTACCCGAGCGAGGGTACGCCGGCCGACAGCCTGATCGAACATGCCGACATCGCGATGTACCGCGCCAAGAAGCTCGGCCGCAACAACTACCAGTTCTACACCCCGGCGATGAACGAGGAATCGCTGGAGCGGGTGCGCATCGAGACAGCGCTGCGCAACGCGCTCGAGCGCGACGAGTTCGTGCTGTACTACCAGCCGCAGGTGGACCTGTCCAGCGGCCAGATCGTGGGCATGGAGGCGCTGATCCGCTGGAACCACCCGGAGCTGGGCATGGTGCCCCCGGTGCGCTTCGTCGGCGTGGCCGAGGAGACTGGCCTGATCGTGCCGATCGGCGCCTGGGTGATGCGCACCGCCGCGGCCCAGAACAAGGCCTGGCAGGACGCGGGCCTGGGCAGGTTGCGGGTCGCGGTGAACCTGTCGGCGCGCCAGTTCGGCGACCCGGAACTGATCCGCGGGATCGAGGCGGCGCTGGCCGACACCGGCCTGGATCCGGAGTGCCTGGAGATCGAACTGACCGAAAGCCTGTTCATGAGCGACGTGACGCCGGCGGTGGACCTGCTGCACCGGATGAAGGCGCTGGGCGTGAAGCTGTCGATCGACGATTTCGGCACCGGCTATTCGAGCCTGTCCTACCTGTCGCGCTTCCCGATCGACGTGCTCAAGATCGACCGCTCGTTCGTGGCCGACATCACCGACGACGCCAACGACGCGGCGATCGTCAGCTCGATCATCGCGCTGGCGCACAACCTGAAGCTGTCGGTGATCGCGGAAGGCGTGGAAACCGCCGAGCAGCTGCACTACCTGAGCAGCCAGGGCTGCGACGAGATGCAGGGCTACTTCTTCAGCCGCCCACTGCCGGCTGCCGACTTCGAGCAGATGCTGCGCGAGCAGCGCAGCCTGCCGCCGGTGATGTCGCTGGCGGACGAAACCGCCTTCGTCTGAGCGCCGCGTTGTGTGGCCAATCCGGCAAGATTGGCCTACAATGACAAATATCTATTTGGCAATTGAGGTTCGGAATGTCCACCACCGATATTGACCTGACTGCGGTCGAACCGGGCCAGCGGCTGCAGCGCACCGACCTGCGCACGCGCGACCTGATCAACCAGGCGATCGCCTCGATCCCGACGCTCGGGGTGCAGAAAGCGGCCGCCTTCCTGGCGACCATGAACGTGCCGCCGGAAATCGCCGTGCGCTGCCTGCTGCAGCCGCACAAGCGCCGCCCGCCCAGCCACGGCTAGCGCGCGCCGTGCTGGCCGGCGATGTCGGCCAGCGATTCGCGGCCCTTGTCGGTGAGCGTGAAGCCACCCTCTTCGCGCACGGCAATGTGCGACTTACGGCCGAGAAAATGGACGACGTCGGCGTCGAGCGGCGCCAACGGGTCGGCCTGCAGTGCCTGCAGCGCCGCGATGCAGCGGCGCAGGAACAATTCCTGCGTGCCCTTGTCGGTCAGCGCGACACTGCCGTTGCGCGCGTACTGGATCAGCTTGAGCCCGGCCAGTTTCTTGGCGTTACGGCCGACACAGGCGTTGTAACGGTCGGTGCGCGCGCCGCGCCGGATGAATTCGAGCGCGTCGAGTTCGTCGATGGTCAGTTGTTGGTCTTTCATTGCCGCCTTTTCTTCGCAAGGGCGACATCGTACCTGCCCCGCCGCCCGGCGGCAACCACTGGAGCTTAGTGCCAGCCGTGCAACCCGGCCCAGGTCAGCAATCCCGCTGCAAGCACGCCGCAGACCATCGCAACTTGCCAACGACGCGAGCCCAGGAACGAGCTGCGGCCGAGGTAGATTTTATTGTGCAGGGAATTGCCCATCATGTGTCTCCAAGGTGAAGCTGATACTGACTTATAAGTCATTCTATGCATCAAACGATGACGCACTTGTGACGGTTGACACCATCGGCAACTTCTGTAGCCGATAAGCAACACCTGGACTATTGCGCGCCAATCGCCGCCACGGTGCTGCTAGGATGACCTTTATTCATTACGCATTTGGAGCGCAACATGGCACGTCCCCATTCCACCGACCCCGCCCACAAGGGCCGCCCCTACCTCGAGGAACCCGACATCGGCAGCGGCGAGAAAACCCCGGCCCAGGAAGAGACCGAGGAAATGATCCGCCAGATCCCGCCGCTGCCGAGCCGCCAGCACGGCGACCACGGCAACCACCACGGCGGCCAGCCGCACGAGCCGCAGCGCGGCAAGCGCTGAGCGCCTCAGGCCTTGATCGGCGGCTCCGGCATCCTCGGTTCCTGGACCGGGGCGTGGGTCGGGGCCGGATACTCATCCGGCTGCTGGTCTGGCGTGCGGGTCGGCGGCGGCGTTTCGGGGTCGGGCGTCTGGTGGCCGCGCCGCGGCTCGCCTGCAGCCGCGGCAGGCCGCGCATCGCATTTCTTCATGCTCGTCCTTTCTGCCAAGGTTGATCGTAACAATCCCGCTGGCGCGGGCCGTTATCCTGAATCAAGCGGCGGACCTGGCCGTCGCTGCGCCGCCACGAACCGGGCGGCGCGGGCGCAGTCCAGGCCGCCGGTGGTTCAGGAACCCTTCTTGTAGCCTTGCTTGGCACCGCCGCCAGCGCCCTGTTGGCTGCCGGCCTTCTGGCGCGACATGCTGTTCTGGCTGCTCTTCTGCTTGACGCCTGCGCGTTGCTTGGCCTGGTCCTCTTCCGACATGTTGCCGGCGGACTGGCGGCTCTGGCTGCCGCTGGATGCCTTCTGTTTGCTCATGCTGGTCCTCCCTGTTGAAAGAAAAACGGCGCGGCTGCCCGATGGCGGCCCGGCCCGGACAATCGCCGTTGGCAATCAGACTAGCATGGAAGAACTTGGGCAGTTTTCAATCGTGCGCGGGGAAGCGCGCGTCAATCGGGCCAGGCGATGCGGCGCGCGAGCGGGGCGCGCAGCACGACGTCGGTGACCGGCACGGCCACGCAAGGCAGGATGTCGCCCTCGCGCTTTTCGTCGAACGACAAGCCGGGCCACTCGACCAGGTAGCGCACCTCGCCGCTTTCCTTGCGACACAGGCAAGTGCGGCAGGTGCCGTTGCGGCACGAACTGGGAAGCTCGAATCCTGCAGCCTCGGCCGCGCGCAGGATCGGTTCGCCCGCCGGCACGGCAAAGCGCCAGCCGGAGGGCAACAGGGTCACGATAAATTCCTTGCTCATTGCGGCGATTGTAGCCGCTGGCGGCGCCAGGCGCCTGAGTTCGTTCGCGCACAGACCCTTGACGGGCCCGGCACTAGGCTGGACCCCATCGTAGTTTGCAATGGTGACCCTGTGAATCGAACGAAGTACCCACTCCTCTTCGCGTGGCTGGCTGCAAGCTTGCCCGCCCTCGCCCAGCAACTCCCCGCGGCCACGGCTGCGGACAACCAGAACCAGGTCGAGGCCGGGCAGGCCGGCCGCCTGCTGCGCGCCCAGGTGCTGCTGGACCGCGCCCACTTCTCGCCTGGCGAAATCGACGGCGCCTACGGCTCCAACATGCGCCAGGCGCTGGCCGGCTTCCAGAAGTCGCGCGGGCTCCCCGCCACCGGCAAGCTGGACGACGCCACCTTCAACGCACTGAACACCGACGGCGCGCCCACGCTGGCGGGCTACACGGTCACCGAGGCCGATGCGGCCGGCCCCTACCGCCCGGTGCCCGAGGACATGATGGCCAAGGCCGAACTGCCGGTCCTCGGCTTTGCCAGCCCGGCCGAGGCGCTGGGCGAGCGCTTCCACGCCAGCCCTGCCCTGCTCGAACGGCTCAACCCCGGCAAGAACCTGGGCCGCGCCGGCGAGCAGCTTCTGGTGCCCAACGTCCTGGGCGCCGCGCCGCTGCCGAAGGCGGCCAGGATCGCGGTCTCAAACAGCCAAAAGGTGCTGATGCTGTTCGACGCGGCCGGCAAGCAGCTGGCGCAGTACCCGGCGTCCACCGGCAGCGAGCACGACCCGCTGCCGATCGGGAACTGGAAGGTGCAGGGCGTGCTGCAGAACCCGACCTACCACTACAACCCCAAGCTGTTCTGGGACGCTTCGCCGGGCGACAAGAAGACCACCGTCAAGCCCGGCCCGAACAACCCGGTAGGCGTGGCCTGGATCGACCTGTCCAAGCCGCACTACGGCATCCACGGCACCCCGGTGCCGTCCACGATCGGCAAGACGGAATCCCACGGCTGCATCCGCCTGACCAACTGGAGCGCGGCCGAAGTGGCGCAAGTGGTCGCCGCGGGCACCGACGTCGTGCTGGAGGAATGACCCTGACCCGAGGAGGCGCACATGCGATGGCTGCTCACTTTCCTGTTCGGCGTGTTGGTTGGCGCGGGTGCTCTGTTTGCCTGGCTGAGCCAGTTGCCCCCAGCGCAGGCGCCCCAGCCGGTGGTGACGGCGACCGGCCATGCGCTGCCGCCACCGCCGCCGCAGGGCGAACAGGTGCGGCTGGCCGACCCGCCGAAGATCGAGCCTGACCTGACCGAGGCCGACCTGCCGCTGCGGCCCGACCCGGTGACGGCGACCGTGCTGGCCACGGTGCCCCGGCTGGCAAGCGGCGGCGGCAAACTGCTGGTGCCGGTCGAAGGCGTGAAGGCGAGCGACATCAGCGACACCTTCGACCAGCAGCGCGGCAGCGCGCGCAAGCACGAGGCACTGGACATCATGGCGCCGCTAGGCACGCGCGTGCTGGCGGCCGGCGACGGCAAGGTGGTCAAGCTTTTCAAGAGCAAGCCGGGCGGGCTGACGGTGTACCAGTTCGATCCGGAGGAAAAGTACGCCTACTACTACGCGCACCTGGATCGCTATGCGGAAGGGCTGAAGGAAGGGATGACGCTCAAGCGCGGGGACCTGGTCGGCTACGTGGGCAGCACCGGCAACGCGGACGCGAAAGCGCCGCACCTGCACTTTGCGCTGATCGAGCTCACGCCGGAAAAACAGTGGTGGAAAGGCACCCCGGTGGACCCCTACCCGCTGCTTGAACGGTAGGGTGGGCAGCTTGTCTGCCCACGCGTTCAGAGCACGCCTGCAATACCGCCGGCCTGCGAGCGTGATTTGAACGCGTGGGCAGGAAGACCTGCCCACCCTACCCTTACCGCTACTGGCTCTCGTCCACGTCCGCGCCGACGTTGATCGCCGCGTAAGCGCGCTGCACGGCAATCGCCTCCTTGCTGCCCTTCCCGTACAGTTCCTCAGCCGATTCCACCATCTTGTTACGCGCATCGGCGTAGTTGGTGCTCGAGGTGAACTTGGTGGTGTTGGCCTTGAACCAGATGCGGTAGGCCTTATCCAGCCCGATGCCGCTCATCGCACCCGGGTTCTTCACCAGGTATTTGCTGTACTGGTCGCTGTTCTTGTCCGCGTTCGAGCCCTGCGACAGGAAGTAGAACATGCGGTTGTTCGGCCCGCTGCTGTAGTGGACGTCGAGCCGCTTGATCGAGGTGCTCCATGCGTCCGGGCTGCTGCCGTCCTTGCTCGGCTTGTACATCCAGCGCAGCGGCGTGCCGTTCTTGCTGATCTCCTTGCCCATCACCCAGTCGTTGCCGGTCAGCGGAACGGTGTCGCCCTTGCCGCCCGCGCGCGCGTAAGCTTCCACCACTTCGCCGTTGATGTCCGAGCTCGATTCGTTCAGGCCGCCCGATTCGCCCGAATAGGTCAGGTTCGAGGTGGCCGCCGTCACGCCGTGCCCCATCTCGTGGCCGATCACGTCGTTCGAGCCCAGGCTGTAGAACATCGAGCCGTCGCCGATGAACATGCAGCGGCAGGTGTCGCTGTAGTACGCATTGTCGTAAGCGGTGTTGACGTGGGCGGCGATGTAGGTGGCCGTGTCATGCCCGTCCAGCGACAGCCAGCCCATCACGTTCTTGAGCGTGTCGTAGGTGTTCATCAGACCCCACATCGCGTTCACCGCCGCGGTCTGGCCGTTGGCGTTGGTGGTGCTGCCGCCTTCGACGTACTGCTTGCCGTCGCCCCAGGTGTTGGTGCTGTTGGTGTAGATGAGGCCAGCGCTGCTGCCGTGGTTGGCGTTGGTGATCGCCATTGCGCCATACGCGCCGCCCTTGCCGCGCGTGCTGTCCTTCATCTGGTAGGCGCCGTTCACCAGCGTGGTGCTGATCGGGACCTCGCCGTTGTACTGGCTCTTGCCCACGCCGATCACGGTCTGCAGCATGTTCCACTGGTCGATCACGTGGGCGTCCTTCGCGTTCACCACCGTGTCGCGGTACACCGGCTTGTCCGCCACCACCGAGCGGGTGTGCACCAGGTAGGCCAGCTCGTAGTGGTCCACCACGTCCTGCACATCGAGCGCGTTGAGCTCGGCCTCGGGCTTGTTGGCGGCGGCGGGCAGGCGCTCGGTCTTCATGACCGGAAAAATGATCAGCTCCGCGTTCGGCGGGGCCAGGTGGGTGGCGCCCGGGCCCACCGAAGCCAGCGCGGCGTCGATGGCCGCCTTGGACGAGATCGCAGGCTTGACGTCGATGTCCACGCTGGCGCCGGGTTTGCTGCCGAGCTGGCTGCGGCGATCGGACGCGGATTCGCTCACGATGTGCCCCGTGCCATCGACCACCACCACCGATTCCGAACCGAACACCGGCACGCCCTTGTAGGTATGCTGCACGCGCACCACCTGCGTGCCCTGCACGCCGGGATGCTGGACCTTGACCGCGAAACCGTGGTTGGCATCCAGGCCGCGGCTGGCCAGCTGCTTGGACAGCTGCGACACCAGCGACGCCGCCGCCTGTTTCGACTGCAGCTGCGGCGCGCTCATCATCGGCGCCGCCGCCGCCCAGCCGCACACCGACAGGGAAAGCGCGCCGAGCGACGCGGCCAGCAGGGTTTTACGCATGTTCATGGTGACTCCTCGTTGAAGTGGTCGGCGGGCCGCCGCCTTGCGGTATCCGTTCTCAGCGCACAAGCGAGCTGGGCACTTTGGAAGTTTGGACGAGCTTCAACGGAAGGGTTTGCTCAAACGCAAAAAGCCCCGCGATCGGGGGAACCAATCGCGGGGCTTCTAGTTCGTCGTCCCCGCGCAGGCGGGGACCCATGGACAGTATCCGGGAACAACGGCAACCGTCAGTCTGGCTCAGCATGGGTCCCCGCCTGCGCGGGGACGACGGTTTGCTGGCGAGCGAGTGCGGGTCAACGCCGGCTGCGGCGGCTGCTCATCAGATACCAGGTGGCGCCGGCCAGCGCGGTGACGATGGCCGCCTTTTTCACCAGTCCGGCCGGGTTGTGGCGCATTTCGGCCTTGATGCCCATCTCGCCCAGCACGTTGGGCACGTGGCCGTGCGCCAGGTCGTCGACGATGCCTTCGACCACATTCACGCGGTCGGCCAGCAGCAGCATCAGCCAGTGGCGCAGGTCGTTCTCGGTCTGCCGGTAGGCGGCGCGCCGGATCATGCCGGACAGGCCTTTGGGCGGCTGCGCGGTGCCGAAGATGGGGGTGATTCCCGGCCGCTCCGGCGAGCAGAACACCTCCACCGTCTGGGCCTGCTGCACCGGCTGGCCCGGCTGCGGGTCGATGAAGCGCGGCGGCGTGTGCTCCATCGGCACAGCCGGGCGGTTCTTGCGGTCCAGGTCCGCGCCCCAGCCCTGGATGTGCTGCAGCTGTTCGCGCGACGGCCGCTGGCGGTCGAGGTGGAAATCCATCTGGCGGTCGTAGTCCACGTGGCCGTGGTGGTGCGGGTTGTGGCGCTGTTCCGCCTGGTCGTGGCGGGCGATCTCGTTGTCCATTCAGTTCTCCTTCAGTGCAGGATGCTGCTCGCCGTCGTGCGCGCAATGCTGCCTGCGCGCGGCGGGATCAGGACCGGCTTGATGCACTCATCGAGCTTGCTGGAGAAGATATGGTAGGCGTCCGACACCTCTTCCAGCGGCACGCGGTGCGTGATGATTTCCTTCGGGTTGAGGCGCCCGGCGCGGATATGCTCGATCAGGTGCGGCACGTGACGCTTGACGCTGGCCTGGTTCATGCGCAGGGTCAGCCCCTTGTTGACGGCGTTGCCGATCGGGACCGCGTTGAAGGTCGGGCCATACACGCCCACGATCGAGACGTTGCCGCCCTTGCGCACCGAGTTGATCGCCCAGTGCAGCACGGTGGCGGCGCCCGCCTGCAACATGGTCCAGCGGCCGGTGATGGTCTGCGCCATGCTGCCAGATGCCTCGCACCCGACCGCGTCGATGCACACGTCCGCGCCCAGCCAGTCGGTCATCTTCTTGATGTGCAGCGCCATGTCCTTCACTTCGCGGAAGTTGATGACCTCGCACTGGGCGTAGCGCTTGACGAACTCGAGCCGGTATTCAAGGCAGTCCACCACGATCACGCGACCGGCGCCCATCAGCCAGGCCGACTTGGCGGCGAAGATGCCGATCGGGCCGGCGCCGAAGATCACAACCGTATCGCCCTCGCTGATGTCGCCCATCTCCGCTGCCTGGTAGCCGGTCGGCAGCGCGTCGGTCAGCAGCACCGCGTCGTCGTCCTCGATGTCGTCCGGGATCTTGTACGGCCCCACATCGGCCATCGGCACGCGCACGTATTCGGCCTGGCCGCCGTCGTAGCCGCCGGTGGTGTGCGAGTAGCCGTAGATGCCGCCCACGGCGGTGGCTTCCGGATTGGTGTTGTGGCAGTTGCTGTACAGTTCGCGCTGGCAGAAAAAGCAGGAGCCGCAGAACAGGTTGAACGGCACCAGCACGCGGTCGCCCGGCTTGAGCGTTTCCACCGCCGAACCGACTTGCTCCACCACGCCGACGAACTCGTGGCCGAAGGTGTGGCCGACGCGGGTGTCCGGCACCAGCCCGTGGTACAGGTGCAGGTCGGAACCGCAGATGCAAGCGCGTGTCACGCGCACGATGGCGTCGCCCGGATGCTCGATCACCGGATCGGGCTTGTGCCCGACGCGAACCCGGTACGGGCCGCGGTAGTTCATTGCCAGCATAAATTCCTCCTCCTCAAACGTTTGTGGGAAGCAAAGCGCCCGCGCGGGGCGCGAGAAACCAAGGTAGGGCAAACAGTCGCCAATAGCGATACGCGCACGGAAAGGAACAGTCCGTTTTGGCGCGGTTTCCTCAAAAAGACGACGACCGGGTTGCGGGAAGCCTGCTTACAGTTGGGAAGCGCCGAACGTGTCGCACTGGCGCACGTCGCCGCTGTCGATGCCGCGCTTGAACCAGCGCACGCGCTGCGCCGAGGTGCCGTGCGTGAACGAATCCGGGACCACCACGCCTTGCGACTGGCGCTGCAGCGTGTCGTCGCCGATGGCGGTGGCCGCGTGCAGGGCCGATTCCACGTCGCCCTGCTCCAGGATGTTCTTCGCCTGGTTGGTGCGGTTGCCCCACACCCCGGCAAAGCAGTCGGCCTGCAGCTCGACCCGCACCGACAGCGCGTTGGCCTGCGCTTCGTCCATGGCCTGGCGCTTGCGGTCCACCTTGTCCATGATGCCCATGAGGTTCTGCACGTGGTGGCCGACTTCGTGCGCGATCACGTAGGCCTGCGCGAACTCGCCCGATTCGTGGAAGCGCTGGCGCATCAGGTTGTAGAAGGCCAGGTCGATATACACGTGCTGGTCGGCCGGGCAGTAGAACGGTCCGGCGGCGGTGCGTCCGGTGCCGCAGCCGGTGCGGGTGGCGTTCTCGAAAATGGTGAGTGTGGGCGGCTTGTAGGTGCCGCCGTGTTCGCGGAAGATCTCGGTCCAGGTGTCCTCGGTGTAGGCCAGCACCGTGCGCACGAAGCGGGTCTGCTCGTCCTCGGGGCCGGTGCGCTGCTGCGGGGCCTGCTGGACCGTGGGGGCGCCACCGCCGGTCAGCAGGTTCAGGATGGTGCCGGGCGAGACGCCGAAGAACCACGAACCGATCAGCGCAATGACGATCGTGCCGATACCGACCGAGCGTCCGCCGAAACCGAATCCGCCTCCCCCGCCCTGCCCGCGCAGGTCCTCGACGTTGCTGCTTTCGCGATCACCTTCCCAGCGCATCGATACCTCCCGCCCGGCCTAGCGGCCGGTTGACCGCTTCAGGTGGCTGGCGTCCAGGTTCTCGCGCGCGTCCTTGGTGCGCAGCTCCTCCTGCTCGGCAAGGCCGGTACGTTCCTCGTCGTGCCGCTGGCGTTCGTGCCGCTCGCGCTCGAGCTCGATGTCGATGCGGCTGCTGGGCGTATGCGCAATCGTGTTCATGTCCGATCCTCCCGGGTGAGTAAGCCTTTCAGGCAGTATGGCCAAGTCCGCAGTCGCGGTATGTTCGAATGTTCACACAATCGCCGATTTGGGCGCGATTCGGTTCGACGCCGTACAGATAGCCCGCCGGCAAGCGCGCATGCTGGCCGGCATGCCACTCGACATCCACGACCCCGACGCGCTGGTCCAGCTCGGCCGAGAACTGTCCGCCCAGGGCTACCGCTTCACCACGGTGACGCCGGCCACGCACCGCCGCGTCAACGCCCGCGCCGGGAACGCAACGGCCAGCGACCTGCGCGGCGTATTCGGCTGGAGCAGGCCGTTTGCCGACACGCTGCTGCCGCCCTCCATGTGCACGCTCATGCGGCGCGCCAGCGTGCTCGTGCAGGCGGCCGACGGCTGGCGCTCGGCGGTGCGCGCCGCCACCCTGGGCCAGCAGCTCTACTTTCACTCGGCCTTTCCCAGCGCCGGTCGCGATGCGGTGTTCTTCGGGCCGGACACGGTGCGCTTTGTCGCCGCGGTGCTGGGCGGCCTTGCCAACTTGCCGGCCGCGCCACGGCGCATCATCGACATCGGCTGCGGCGCCGGGCCATGCGCCATCGAACTGGCGCTGCGCTATCCGCACGCCGAAGTGATCGCCGCGGACGTGAACCCGTCCGCCCTGGCACTTGCGGCCATCAACGCCCGGCTGGCCGGGGTGCCGCACGTGCAGCCCTGCCGCAGCAGCCTGCTGGACGACGTGAGCGGCGACTTCGACCTGGTCGTCGCAAACCCGCCCTATGTGCTCGACAGCCAGGGCCGCACCTACCGCGACGGCGGCGGCCTGCACGGCGCGCAGCTGTCGGTGGAGCTGGTCCATGCCGCGCTGCCGCGCCTGCGCCCGGGCGGCACGCTGATGGTGTACACCGGCGTGGCCATGACCGGCGCGGACGATCCCTTCCTTCAGGCGATCACGCCGGCGCTAAAGCGCCATGCGGCCAGCTGGACCTATGGCGAGCTCGATCCGGACGTGTTCGGCGAACTGCTCGCACAGCAGGGCTACGAGGACGTGGAGCGCATCGCGGCGGTGTGGCTGGTGGCGTCCAGCGCCTGAGCCGGTCCTGTGACCAAAGCGCCGACTTGCTGTACAGTTGGGCGTGAGACGACAACCACGGGAACCACACGTGAGCAGCCCCCACCAGATCACCACCCAAGAGGCGCTCGAAAGCCTCTACGGCACACCGGCCGCGCCCTCGATCCGCAAAGAGGTCGATTACATCCACCCGCACTACCGCGCCTTCATCGAGGCCGCGCCGTTCGTGGCGCTGGCCACCAGCGGCGCCGATGGCCTTGACGTATCGCCGCGCGGCGACCCGGCCGGCTTCGTGCACGTGCAGGACGCGCACACGCTGCTGCTGCCCGACCGGCGCGGCAACAACCGCATCGACAGCCTGCGCAACATCGTGGCCGATCCGCGCGTGGCGCTGCTGTTCCTCATTCCCGGCATTGGCGAGACCCTGCGCGTGAACGGGCGCGCCGAGATCCTGGCCGATCCGGCGCTGCTGGCGCGCTTTGCGTTCGAGGGCAAGGAACCGCGCACGGTGCTGCGCATCCACGTGGAGAAGGTGTTCTTCCAATGCTCGCGCGCGATCCTGCGTTCGCGCCTGTGGGACCCGGCCGCGCAACTGGAGCGCTCGGCCCTGCCCAGCACCGGCACCATCCTCAAGGACCTGAGCGGCGGCGAAGTGGGCGGCGAGCAGTACGACGCCGAGCTGCCGGCGCGCACGCGCGCAACGCTGTACTGAGCGGCCGTATCAGGCGGTGGCCGGCGCGTTCGCGCTGAACGACGCGATCCAGTCCGGCAGCTTCTCGGCCGGCATCGGGCGTGCGATGCGGTAGCCCTGGCCGACGTCGCAATCATGTTCGAGCAGCCAGCGCATCTCCGCGTCGGTCTCGATGCCTTCCGCAACCACGGACAAGCCCAAAGCATGGCCAAGCATGATGGTGGACTGCACGATGGCCGAGTTCTTCGGCGACTGGTCGATCGCGGTAACGAAGCTGCGGTCGAGCTTGAGCTCATTGACCGGCAGGAGCTTGAGGTAGGCAAGCGAGGCCTGGCCCACGCCGTAGTCGTCGATCGACAGCTTGATCCCGAGCGCCGCGAAGTCCGCCAGGTGCGCCATCGCCAGCGCCGGGTCGCCCATCAGCGCGCTCTCGGTAATTTCCAGGCACAGGCGCTCGGCCGGCACCCCATAGCGCTGCAGCGTCTGGCGCACGCGTACTGACAGGCCGGGGTCGAGCAGGTCGAGCGCGGACAGGTTGGCCGAGACGGTGATGTCGATGCCCGTCTCCTGCCATAGCGCCAGCTGCCGGATCACCGCGTCCAGCACCCACGGCGTGATCTCGCGAATGAAGCCGGTCTGCTCGGCGAACGGGATGAAGCGCCCCGGCGGGATCATGCCGCGCTGCGGATCGAGCCAGCGCAGCAGCGCTTCGGCCGCGACGATGCGCCTGCTCTTCAGTTCGAGCTTGGGCTGGTAGAACACGGCAAACTCGCCGCTGGCCATCGCGCGGCGCATGTCGCCGATCAGGGACAGCTGCTCCGGTTCCGGTTCGGCGCCGCTGTCCTTGGCAAACGCGATCGCGCGGTGGCTGCGCTTGGCCTCGGCCATCGCCAGCTCTGCCCGGCGCAGCAAGGTGCTCGCATCCACGCCATCCTCGGGGTGCAGCGCAATGCCGAAGCGGCCCGAGATATCCAGCCGCTGGCCGTCGAGGGTGATCGGGTCGGACAAGGTCGCCAGTACCGCGCCCGCGAACTCCCTGGCCGCGTCGCGGTCGGCGCCGCGCAGCAGGAAAGCGAACTGGTCGCCCCACAGGCGCGCCACCATGCCCTCGTTCGGGACCAGCTCGACAAGGCGAGCACCGATCGCGCGCAGCAGGCGGTCGCCGACCGGATGGCCAAGCGCGTTGTTAATGAGGGCGAAACGGTCGATGTTCAGCACCGCCACCGCCCCCCGGCTGCCGGCCGGTATCTGGGCGAAGGTCTCGAGGAACCGGGTGCGGTTCGGCAGGTCGGTCAGCACATCGACGTACGCAAGCCGCTTGATGCGCTCTTCGCGGCTGGCGATCCCATCACGCATGTGCGCAAAGCTCGTTGCGAGCTGGCCGATCTCGTCACCGGGGAGCTCGGGCAGCTGCTGGCCGTAGTCGCCCTGCGCGATGCGGCGCGCGGCGTCGGACAGGTCACCCAGCGGCCGCACGATGCGCCGCGCCAGCATTGCGCTGCCGGCCGCAAAGACCA
The DNA here is from genome assembly GCF_024756255.1 of Massilia agilis. Taxonomy (GTDB): domain Bacteria; phylum Pseudomonadota; class Gammaproteobacteria; order Burkholderiales; family Burkholderiaceae_D; genus Telluria; species Telluria agilis. The sequence continues at coordinate 607,792 of NZ_JANUHB010000002.1, forward strand.
CGCAGCCGGCGCCCACCACCATCAGCAGCTTGGCCAGCAGCACGCTGAACGGCGCCTGCACCTGCGCCACCGGCAGCTGCAGCACCGCCTCGATGTCGCCATCCAGCGGCATGTGCATCGTCTGGTACAGGTCGCCGCCGGTGAACGATTTATCGAAGGCCGCCCGTTGCGCCGGCTCGGCCGAGCTGGCCAGCAGCTGCTGTGCGCCGTCCTGCACCCGCACGATATGGACCTGGACACCCGAAATCTCGGCCACGTCGCGCGCCCAGCGGTCATCCACCCGGAAACCCATCGCCACCCACGCGATGCGCGCCGGCGCCATGATCGGCACCAGCACCACCTGGTACAGCTGGCCGTTGCGCATCTGGCGAAAGCCCGCGCTCTTGCCGGACGCCTCGGCCGCCGACAGCAGCAGCGGGAACGGGAAGCTGTCGCCGGGCGCCGTCTCGCGCTGGGTCGAGGCGATCATGCGGCCATCGGTGCCGGCCACCATCATCACCTGCGCGTTGATACGGCGCGCGTGGTTGCCGATCACCGACCGCACGGTCGGCTGGTCCTGGGTCGCGATCGCCTCGCGAAAGGCGAAATCGCCGGACAGCACGGTGGCCGCCGTTTCGAGCTGGTGCTGGTTCTGGTCGAGCAGCCGCTTGAACACCTTGGCGCCCAGCGCCAGTTCGCGCCGCGCCTCGCTGCCGACGATGGCCTCGCTGCTGGTGTGAACCAGCGCCAGCACCAGGCCCATGACCAGCACCAGCAAGCCCACGAAGACAATGACGATGCGGCGCCGGAGCGAAGTCGATGCCATGGCTAGTAGCTATCCGCGTCCTCGGTGCGCGGCTTGCGCTCGCGCGCTTTCACGTCCAGGACGAGCTTGAGCGGCGCGGGCGTGGCGGCAATCTCGACCTCGCGCGCGGCCTGCTGCGCCTTTTGCAGCGGATGCCACAGCTGCAGGCGGTAGCGCCCGGGGGGCACGTTCGCGATCAGCGCCTTCCCATCGGCCGTGGTCTTGGCAAAGTATGGCGACTCGACCACTAGCACGTAGGCCTCCATCCAGTCATGGATATTGCAGCCGATGACGACCTCGCCCGGCTTGTCGAACACGACCGGCTGGCCGGGTCTGCCGGCATACAGCTTGATCTCGAAGCGCTTGGGCGCGGAGAAGGAATAGACGTGGTGCCTGATCGTGTCGTTGTTCGGGAATTCCACTGCCGTGCCGGCCTGGACCACCGTGACGTAAGGGATGAACTCCTTGCCGCGCTGCTCGATGGTCGCCCTTGCGCCCGGCCGCAGGCGCGATGGCGTCAGCGGCTCGAGCACCACGGCCGCATCGGCGACGGGCTGGCCGCCGGGACTGCTCACATGTGCTTCCACCGTGCCCGCGCGTGCCTGCCCCGCCAGCGCCAGCAGCAACGCCAGCGACAGCGCCCGGGCGCGCCTCATGGCTCGATCTGCAGGGCCGGTGCGATCTGCCACACCTCGGTGGTCAGTTCGCCTTCGCGATAAGTCAGCACATGCAGGACCTTGAGCGGCAGTTTGCCGCCGTACTCGGCCTTCGATTCAACCGAGGTGCCCTTGGGGTTGGCGTATGCGGCGGCCTTGCCGAATTTGGCGGGACGCGGCTTGCCGTCGTTGGCGGCGATGAACTTCTGCCAGACGGTGCGGATCGCCTCCTTGCCGTGGTAGCGGCCGTCGAGCGGGCCACCGACCCACTCCATGTAGGCGTCGTCGGGATAGTCGCGCATCAGCGCATCGAGGTCGCCCGCCGCCACGGCGTCGAGGTGGGCGTGCGCCTTGGCCTCGTCCACGGGCCCGGCAAGGGCCGCGCCGCCAAACCAGAACGGCAGGATCGCCATCGCCAGGATCGAGGAATACTTCTTGAGATTCCAGGTCATCGCACGCTTCTCCTTGAGTCGCATTGAACCTTTAAATAATACCTCGGAAACAAAAAGACGTTCTACTCAGCAAAAAAGTTCTACGGCCTCTGTCCGAGGGTGGAATGACAGCTTGAACCGCGACATGCGAAATGAACGACTACTGGGCAATGAGTACTTGGTTGAATTGAATTACGGGCTCGATGTCTGTGTAGTTGGGCATATCGCCTTGAAGTACAGGTGCGTTTGGCATGAAGGCTGCCAGAAAGTCTTCGATGGAGGCGAAAAGGAAGTGGCACATCGCGATGTAGGTCGGTTCTGATCCTGGGACTGCACCACCGAGCCCATGCTCAACAGAGACGCCCTTGAAGCCGGGGTGCGTACCAAGAAGTTTGATGGACATCGGCATGTGGGTCTCGACGTAGTAAGAAATATCGAACCGCGCGCCTTTGTTATTCGGGTAGAGGATGCTGATTCTTACCATTGATGCCCTCGAAAATGCTGATAAAAGAAATGCGAGCTAAGCCGTAACGGGAGAGGCCCAGCGCAACAGGCTCCTAGTGCATCCGATGATACACGGAAACAAAAAGGAGGTCTGGTGCGATCGAACCCCACCCGCCGACGATTTAACCCAGGCTCAGAAAACGTGGCTGAGGCTCACCGACAATGTGCGTCCGCGCCCCGCATAGGTGTTTCCGGCATCGGTGGCCGCGGCCGATTGCGAGTAGTAGCCGACATACTGGCGGTCGAACAGGTTCTCGACCGCCACGCCGAGCTTGCCGTATGCGGTCTCCCAGTTCGACGCCAGGTCAACCAAGGTGTAGCCCTTGAAGTGCTCTTCCAGGTTGCTGGTTCCCACCTTGCGGCCAATGTTGATGTCGCGGTCGAACAGGTGGCTTGCCTGCACGCGCAACTGCGCTTTCGGTTGCCATGCCCAGTTGGCGCCGAGCACGGCCTTGTTCGGCCCCTGGGAACGGGCGCCCAGGTCCAGATCAAGCGGTGCACCCTGGGTAGCGGCGGTCTTGCCGTCTGTCACGGCATAGCTGCCGAACAGCGACACGCCGCGCTGCGGCCGCCACTCGCCGCTCAGTTCCCAGCCCTTGACGACGGTCGGCACCCGTTCGACCAGTCCCACGCCGGCCGAATTAATGCGTATCACGCTACCGAGTTCGGAGCGCGAGTCGTAGCGCGAGATGCCGACCTGGCCGGAACGGCCGCGCCAGTTCACCCCGATCTCGTGGTTGCGCGTCACGATCGGCTGCAGGCTGATGAGGTTCGAGACCGACTGGCCGGGCGTATTTACACCGCGCAGCACCAGGCCCGCATCCGGCAGGCCGAAGCCCTCGGAGCGCGATACGAAGGCCGACCACGAAGGCGCCAGGCGCCACACCGCACCGATGTTCTTCACCGATTTGGAGAACTCGGCCGAGCCGCCCTGCACCAGCTGGTCGCCGTACGCCGCCAGCGTCCGGTAGCTGTCCACGTGCAGCGCAGCGTTCTCGTGGCGCACCCCGCCGCGGACCGTGACCGCGCCGAGCTCGTATTCGAGCTGGGCGAACGGCGCATGCGAGTCGAACTTCAGCTCGGGCACCCAGGTCCGGTCGGTCATCGCCAGCCGCTGCAGCGTATGGTCGCGCAGGTAGTCCATCCCGACGGTCAACTCCAGCCCCTGCACCAGCGTGTCGGGCCGCACGTAGGTCACGCGCGATCCCCACTTGTTGGCCACGATGTGCGACTGGTCCCACAGCGTGCCTTTCGGCGCGATGCGCACGTCCTGGAACGTGGCCACGTTGGTCGCCCCGTAGAGCGACTCGAAATGGTGGCGGAACAGCTGCACGGTGAGCGCGCCGCCCGCCAGCTCGGCGTGGCGATAATCGACACTGGCGCTGCGTACCTTGTTGCGCGGGGGCGCACCGGGCGCCGTGCCGCGTACCGAGCTGGTCGGGACTCCCTCGGCCACCACGCCCGGCTCGTTCTTGTAGTCGCCGTCGCCGGCCATGTCGAAGCGGTTCAGCTCCACCTGCAGGCGCTGGTCGCCGAAGCTCTTGCCGACCTTGAGGAACAGGTCGTTGGCATGGCTGTCGAGCGAATCGCCCTGCACGTTGTCGATGCCAAGGCGGCGGCCGTCGCCATCGTAGCCCATGCCGCGCTGCTGCACGCTCGCGTAGCCCAACAGGTCGAACAGGTCGGACTTGTGGCTGACCGAGTAGCCGGTCTTCCAGTCCAGGTTATCGGCACGCAGCTGGCTTGCCAGGCGCACGTTCACGCCATAGCTGGTGCCGTTCGCGCGCGGCGTCTTGGTGATGTAGTTGATGATGCCGCCGGTCGCGCCCATGCCCTGCATGGCCGAAGCGCCGTTGATGACCTCGATGCGCTCGATGATCGCGCTGTCGGCAAAGTAGCCTTCGCGCATTCCGGCACGCAAGGGGTTGGACTGCGGGATCCCATCCAGCAGGATCAGCGGCTGGCGGCCGCGCAGCGACTCGCCGGTGGACGTCATCTTCTGGCGACTCGGCGCGTAGCCCGGAATGTAGGTGGCCAGCGCCTGCGACGGGTCGTCCGCGATCTGGTACTGGGCCGCCAGCTCCTGCTGGCTGATCACCGATACCGCGCCCGGGATCTTGTCGGCAGCCTTGGCGGCACGGGTTGCGGTGACGACCACCGACGCAACAGGTTCCTGGGCGGCGTCGGCCTGGTCCTGGCTCCACGCCGGCCCGACAAGCATGTTGCATGCGGCAGCGACAGCGATACAGATGGGTTTCTTGTTCTTCATAAGCGTAATAGTTTTCCGAAAGCAAGCTATAATGCGAATGATAACGATTCCCAATTACCGAAGCAATATAATTGAGAAACATTCTCATTTACGCAACGAACTTCCCTTCGATGAAAAGATATGTCCGCCTCGTTCACCTCTGGACCGGCCTGATTTTTGGCACCATCCTCGCGCTGCAAGGGCTCACCGGCACCTTGCTGAGCTGGCGCCACGAGCTTGATCGGGCGCTCAATCCCGGCCTGCTGCATGTTGCTCCCCCCGCCGGGATGCAGGATGGCGCACCATTGCGGGTGTCACCGGCAACGGCCCAGGCCGCATTCGATCGGCTGGCCGCTGACGCGCGTTACGGCCGGCCAAACATGCTGATGTTTCCCGAGCGTGCCGGCGACGTCTTCATCGCCTGGTACCGCCCTGCCCCTGCGCCCACCTGGACGCAGGGCGTGACCCGGCAAGTCATGCTTGATCCCGCGACGCTCGCGGTCACCGGCGAACGCAACTGGGGCGAGCCCGGCCTGACGCGGGCGTTGCTGATGCCGACCTTGTTCCACCTGCACCGCTACCTGATGGCGGGCGAAGGGGGCAAGGTGGTGGTAGCGATCGAAGGAGTGGCACTGGTGCTGGCCGCGCTGAGCGGGGTGATCGTCTGGTGGCCCAGGATGGCGGCGGCCGCGATCCGCCACGCGTTCACCGTGCGCTATGGCGGGTCCTGGCCGCGCCTGAGTTTCCAGCTCCATCGGACCGCCGGCTTTTTCGTCGCGCCGCTGTTCGTGCTGTCCGGCTTTTCGGGCGTGCAGTTCAACAAGCCGGACTGGGTGGCGCCGGTGATCCGGCTGGCAGGACCGGCCGCGCCAGCCGGCAAAGTGCTCAACCGCAGCGCGCCCGCACAGCCCCGCGTTACCCCCTCCGCCGCATTGGAACGCGCACAAGCGCAATTTCCGCTGGCCCGCATCTCGCGCCTGACGCTACCCGCAAGCGCGAAACAGCCCTACGAAATCCGGGTGCGGCAGGACGGCGAGCTGCGGCAGGGAGACGGCGCGACCCGCATCAGCGTGGACGCCGGCGACGGCTCCGTACTGCGGGTATCGGATCCCTTGCGCGCCACGGGCGCGGAGGGTCTCGTCAGCACGCTCTTCCCGCTGCACACGGGTGAAGCATTTGGCCTGGCGGGACGAGCGTTCATCAGCTTCTATGGACTGATGCCGTTGGCGTTCTTCGTCACCGGATTGGTGGTGTGGATGAAGTTCCGGCGCGGGAAGCAGAAATAAAAACAGATCCCGGAAATGAAAAAAGCTCCCGGTGGGAGCTTTTTCCGAATATTGGCGGAGAGGGTGGGATCGCCTACATCCTGCAGGCCGCCCGGGCGCAAGCATGCGCCCGTCTTCGAATCCCACGCGCGAGCCAGGCAGCTGGCTCGCTCCTCTCCGGAAAAGAAAAAAGCTCCCGGTGGGAGCTTTTTTCGAATATTGGCGGAGAGGGTGGGATTCGAACCCACGGTACGGTCACCCGTACGCCTGATTTCGAGTCAGGTACATTCGACCACTCTGCCACCTCTCCTGCTTGGTCGTCTCCCGACGGGGTAACGTCGAGAGCCACGCATTATAGCAGCCCCCGCCGAAATTACCAGTATCTTTTGAGAAAATGTTAGAGCGAAGGCAGCCTGCATCCTGCTCGGCCCTGCCCTGCTGTGAGACAATCCTCCGCTTTGTCACAACAAGAAAAACAGATGCACAAGTTTGAACAACGCCGCGACCGTTTCGAATTGTTCGACCGTATGGAGAGCCCGGCCCTGAACATTACGTTCACGCTTGAGCTGCCGGATTTCCGGCCATGGTGCAAGGCGCAGGGGCTGCCGCCATTTCACGTGATGCTGCGCTCGGTGCTGCGCTCCGTGCTCGCGATTGAGAATTTCCGCTACCGCATTTTCGAAGGCGAAGTGATTTGCATCGACCGCCTGATCCCGTCGTTCACCGTCACCAACCATAACCAGGACCTGAACTTCGCCCTGTTTGACTGGGCGGATGATTTGCGCGAATTCGTCGCGCGCGGCCAGGCGGCACGGGACGAAGCAGCAACCATGCTGGGCATGAACCAGAAATACCGCCAAATGACGCCGCGGGAGGCCAAGGACCAGGTTTTCGTCACCTGCATCCCCTGGCTTGATTTCACGTCGATCCAGCATCCCACCGCCTCGCTCGCTTCACCCGATATCCCATCGCTGGCCTGGGGACGCTTCAAGGATGCGCCGAACGGCAAGCTGCAACTGCCGTTCTCGGTGCAGGCACATCATGGATTCGTGGATGGGTATCACATTCACCTGCTGGGGCAGCAGATTGCGGCGGAGCTGGCGCAGGTGATAGGCTGACATAAGCCATTCCTGCCCTCGAAATAAAAAAGCTCCCGGCGGGAGCTTTTTCTTGAAACTTGGCGGAGAGGGTGGGATTCGAACCCACGGTACGGTCACCCGTACGCCTGATTTCGAGTCAGGTACATTCGACCACTCTGCCACCTCTCCAGGTATTCATTCGGTCGTTTTCACGAGGAAGCGAGATTATAGCAGGCTCTCGCAAAAACGGAAGAGCCTGCGCAACTCGACCGGTCAGGCCGCCGGTACCAGGCGCTCCAGCCCACCCATGTACGGGCGCAGCACTTCCGGAATCACCACGCTGCCGTCGGCCTGCTGGTAGTTCTCCAGCACCGCCACCAGCGTGCGGCCCACCGCCAGGCCCGAGCCGTTAAGCGTATGCACCAGCTCTGGCTTGCCTGCCGCGTTGCGGAAGCGTGCCTGCATGCGGCGCGCCTGGAACGCTTCGGTATTCGACAGCGACGAGATCTCGCGGTAGGTGTTCTGCGCCGGCAGCCACACTTCCAGGTCGTAGGTCTTGGCGGCCGAAAAGCCCATGTCGCCGGTGCACAGCGCCACCACGCGGTAAGGCAGGCCCAAGTTCTTCAGGATCGTTTCGGCCTGGCCCACCATCTCTTCCAGCGTCTCGTACGATTTCTCCGGATGCGCGACCTGCACGAGTTCGACCTTGTCGAACTGGTGCTGGCGGATCATGCCGCGCGTGTCGCGACCGTAGCTGCCGGCCTCGGACCGGAAGCACGGCGTATGCGCGGTGATCTTGATCGGCAGCGCGTCGAGCGCAACGATCTCTTCGCGCACCATGTTGGTCAGCGATACCTCGGAAGTCGGGATCAGGTAGAAGTTCTCACCCTCGCCTTCAACGCCGCCCTTCTTCACCGAGAACAGGTCGGCCTCGAACTTGGGCAGCTGGCTGGTGCCGTACAGCGACTCGGCATTGACCATGTAAGGCGTGTAGCACTCGGTGTAGCCGTGCTGCCCGGTATGGGTGTCGAGCATGTACTGGGCCAGCGCGCGGTGCAAGCGTGCGATGCCGCCTTTCATGACCGAGAAGCGCGAGCCGGTCATCTTGGCCGCGGTGTCGAAGTCCAGGCCCAGCTTTTCGCCGATATCGACGTGGTCCTTGATTTCGAAATCGAAGGTGCGCGGCGTGCCAACCTTGCGCACCTCGACGTTCTGGGTTTCGTCGACGCCAACCGGCACCGACTCGTGCGGCAGGTTCGGGATCGTCGACATGAACTTGGCCATGTCGTCCTGGACCTTGGCCAGCTTGACTTCGTTGGCCTTGAGCTCGTCGCCCAGGCCGGCTACTTCCGCCATCACGGCCGAGGTGTCCTCGCCTTTGCCCTTGAGCATGCCGATCTGCTTCGACAGCGCGTTGCGCTTGCTCTGCAGCTCCTCGGTGCGCGTCTGGATGGCCTTGCGTTCGCTTTCCAGCGCGTTGAAACCTGCGACGTCCAGCTGAAACTTGCGGGTGGCAAGACGGGCCGCGACGTTATCGATGTCCTTGCGGAGAAGTTGAATGTCTATCATTGTCGGTTGGACTGGGCGTATGTCGAAAGCGCAATTGTACCAAGCCGACAGAAAATCCTAGCGAGATTCGACAAGGGGCCCCTTGCCGCACGCTGGATAAGCCTGCATCAGTTCAGCTGCGCCTTCTCGGCTGCCGAGAGGCGGTGGCCCTTGACCACGACCACGTTCATCTTGGCGTCCGCGGCGACCGGCGCGGCCTGCGCGGTCTTGGCGGCGTGCAGCTCCTGCACGCGGTCGGCTGCAAAGCTGGCCGGCACGGTGACGATGGCGGCGACGAGGAAGACGGCTTCGAGGTTTTTACGGACTTTCATGATGTGCTCCTTGCTTCAGAAGTGGTTCGGTATGGTTGCACTGTACCGATCCGCTCCCCGTGCCGCCATCGGCTTGCGACGAAGCGCACAAAACACGGGGCAGAATGCAAAAAGCCCGCCGTCAGCTGGGCGCAAGACTGGTCGTGAGCCTGACCAGTTCGCGCATGTCCACCGGCTTGGTGAGGTGGTGGTCGAAGCCCGCCTGCCGCGCACTCTCGCGGTCGCTCTCCTGCCCGTAACCGGTCAGCGCTACCAGGTACACCGGGCGCGCGCCGGCCAGCTGGCGCACGCGCGCCGCCAGCTCGTAGCCGTCCATGCCGGGCAGCCCGATGTCGAGGATAGCCAGCTGTGGCCAGTGCCGTTCCAGCCGTGCCAGCGCGGACGGTCCGTCGGACGCCAGTTCGACCGTGTAGCCGAAGGTGCGCAGCAGCTCGCCGAGCGTTTCGGCGGCGTCGCGGTTGTCGTCCACTACCAGGATGCGCAGCGGATGCCTGCCCGCTTCTTCCACGCTCGCGGCCGTGGGCACGCCCGGCTGCGCCGCGCCGGCCGGGGCGGCCGGCACGCGCACGGTGAAGGTGGAGCCCCTGCCCGGTCCCTCGCTGAACGCGCTCACGGTGCCGCCGTGCAGTTCAGTCAGGCTGCGCACGATCGTCAGGCCCAGGCCAAGGCCGCCGCGCGAGCGCGCCAGGTTCTGCGCGTCCTGGTAGAACATGTCGAACACGCGCGGCAGCAGCTCGGGCGCGATGCCCTGCCCGCTGTCGCCCACCTCGAGCACGATGTCCTGCCCGTCGCGCCAGCCGGCGATGCGGATCGTGCTGCCGCGGTCGCTGTACTTGGCAGCATTGGTGAGCAGGTTCGCGAACACCTGGCTCATGCGCTGGCGGTCCACCAAGAAGGGCAAGGCGGTGCGCGGTACGTCGATCTGGACGATGTCGTGGCGTTCCTCCAGCAAGGGTGCGGCAGTCTCCAGCGCCTGCGCCACCACTTCCGCCAGTTCGGCCGGCTCGCGCTGCAGCTCGACCTTGCCTTCCGAGACACGCGCCACGTCCAGCAGGTCGTCCACCAGCCCGACCAGGTGCTGCGCCTGGCGCTCGATGATGCCGTGCTCCTTGCGCACGTTGTCGATGCCGCGCAGCTTCATCACTTCGAGCGCGCTGACGATCGGCGCCAGCGGGTTGCGCAGCTCGTGCCCGAGCATGGCCATGAATTCGTCCTTGGCGCGGCTGGCCATCTCGGCCGCGCGCCGGGCGCGGATCGTCTCGCTGACCTCGAACGCGACCACCGCGATGCCGTCGACCTCTCCCTCGGCGTCGCGCAGCGGCTGGTAGACGAAGTCGAAGTAGCTCTCCTGCAGCGCAGGTCCATCGCCGCGCATCAGGTCCACGTGCAGGCCGTGGCCCACGTAGGGCTCGCCGGACCGGTACACCTCGTCGAGCAGTTCGAACACGCCCTGCCCGGCCAGCTCCGGCAGGGCCTTGCGGATCGGCTTGCCCAGCAAGTCGCGCCCGAAGACCAGGCGCCGGTACAGCGGGTTGGCCAGTTCGTACACGTGCTCGGAACCGCGCAGCAGGGCAATCGCGGCCGGCACCTGCTCGAACACCGCCCGCATCCGCTGGATCTGCTCGGACTCGATCCGGTGCAGCTGCCAGCGCAGCAGCAGCGCGTCGATCTTGGCCAGCAGCTCGCGCCGCGAAAATGGTTTTTCGAGGTACGCGTCGGCGCCGGCGCGCTCGGCGCAGATGCGCTCGTCCTCGCCGGCGCGCGCGGACAGCAGCATGACCGGGATCGACGCGAGCCCCTTGTCGCGCTTGAGCGCCGCCAGCAGCTGGTAGCCGTCCATCACCGGCATCATCACGTCCGACACGATCAGGTCGGGCCGATGGGCGCGCACGGCGTCCAGCAGCTGCTGGCCTTCGGCAAAGGTGCACACATCGTGCGTCGGCGAGAGCATGTCGGCGACGTAGTCACGCATGTCCGGGTTGTCGTCCACCACGAACACCAGGCTGCGCTGCCCGGCCGGCGCCATCACGCCGGAGCGCGCGGGCGCGAGCCACAGCTCGGCTTCTTCCAGATAGGCTTCGGTCCAGGTTTCTCGCGCCAACTGTCCTTCGTCGCTTGCGATATGTTCGTCGGGCAGGTGCTCTTTGCCGAGCGGGAGCGAAACGGTGACCGTCGTGCCGTGCCCCGGCACGCTGTCGATGCGCGCATCGCCGCCGTGCATGGCCACCAGGTCACGCACCAGCGCCAGCCCGATGCCGCTGCCCTCGTGCGAACGCGAGCGCGTGCCTTCGACGCGCTGGAAACGCTCGAACACCTTGGGCAGGTCTGCCGCGTCGATGCCCACCCCGGTATCGGACACGCGCAGCACGGCCCGGTCGCCTTCGCGCCGCAGCCGCACCGCGATCCGGCCCTCGAAGGTGAACTTGAAGGCATTGGACAGCAGGTTGAGCACGATCTTTTCCCACATCGTGCGGTCGATGTACACCGGTTCGGGCAGCGGCGGGCAATCGACGTCCAGCGCCAGCCCTGCGCGCTCGACCGCGGAGCGGAACACCCCTGCGAGGTCGGCGGTGCAGGCCGACAGGTCAACCGGCGCAAACGATGCCACCATGCGCCCGGCCTCGATGCGCGAGAAGTCGAGCAGCGCATTGACCAGCTTGAGGAGCCTGAGCCCGTTGCGCCGCATGAGTTCAAGATGGCGGCGCGCGCCCGCGCCCAGCGATTGATCTGCCAGCACCTCCTGCAGCGGCCCGAGCATGAGCGTGAGCGGCGTGCGGAACTCATGGCTGACATTGCTGAAGAAGGTGGTCTTGGCGCGGTCGATTTCGGCCAGCGCTTCCGCGCGCCTGCGCTCGGCCTCGTTGGCCAGCGCTTCGCCGATCGATCCCTGCAGCTGGTCCGCCAGCAGCTGGTAGAACGACAGGTAGGTCGCGTCAAGGGCGCGGTGCGGGCTCACCCCCGCCACCAGCACCGCGACCGGGTGCTCCTGTCCCGGCATCCTGACCGGCGCCACGATCGCCTGCCCGCACGCGTCGTCCCAGGCGCCGCGCGGCAGGCGCACGCCCTCGGGGCAAATGGCGACCGTCGGTTCGTTAGCGTGCAGCGCGGCCAGCACCGGCCACACCGCGTCGCCAACCCCGGGCGCGATCTCATGCGGCGCTGCCTCGGGGTAGCCGTCAAGGCCGAACGAGCAAGCCAGCGTGGCGCGCCCGGCCGCCGCATCGATCGCGTAGATGAGCCCAAACGGGACGTCGGCGCGCGCATCGGCGAGCACCGCGGCATATTGCGCGCACGCTTCGGCAAGCGTGCCGGCACGCGGCGTGCTGGCCAGCTGGCGCAGCTTTTCGATGCGACGCGCACCGATCACTTTTTCGGTGGTCTCGATGACCGGGGTGAAGATGCCGCCGCAAGCGCCTGTTTCGTCCGGGATCGGCGAATAGCTGAAGGAGAAGTAGGCTTCCTCGTTGTAGCCGTAGCGGTTCATCAGGAGCAGCAGGTCCTCCGCCTTGACCGCGCGGGCGGTGCTGCTGACCGTGTCGAGCATGGGGCCGACGATCGGCCACACGTCGCTCCAGACCTCGCGCCCGGCGCCGCCCATCGCCTCCGGATGCTTCTTGCCGAGGATCGGCCGGTATTCGTCGTTGTAGAGCATGATGCGCTCCGGTCCCCACCACAGCAGGATCGGAAAGCGGCAGGCCAGGCAAATGCTGAGCGAGGTGCGCAGGCTCTGCGGCCATTGGTCCATTGGCCCGAGCGCCGTGCCGGCCCAGTCCATGGCGCGGATGAGCCCTGCTGTCTCGCTGTCTCCCTCGACTTCGTATGGCCGACTTTCCATGCCCCTCCTCAGTAAGCGGACGGGCGATGTTCGCTGGTGCCGGGACGACTGGCCCGGTTGCCCGAGCTGTCGATGTTACATCACATTTGCCTGAATGTTAAATGCAAACTGCACCAATCCACACGGCATAACACGGCCGGTCAACCGTTGCGCGCCTGCTCGTCGAGCTCGCGCAGCCACTTGAGCTTTTCGCCGATCTTGCCCTCCAGGCCGCGATCGGTGGGCCGATACCAGCCCGGTTCCGCCACGCCGTCCGGAAGGTAGGTCTCGCCGGCGGCGTAGGCGTAGGGTTCGTCATGCGCGTAGCGGTATTCGTGGCCGTAGCCCAGTTCCTTCATGAGCTTGGTCGGCGCGTTGCGCAGGTGGACCGGCACCTCGCGCGAGCGGTCGCGCTTTACGAAGGCGCGCGCTTCGTTGTAGGCGTTGTAGCCGGCGTTGCTCTTGGGTGCCATGGCCAGGTAGATGACGGCCTGGGCCAGCGCCAGCTCGCCCTCGGGCGAACCGAGCCGCTCGAAGGTGGTGGCGGCGTCGTTCGCCATCTGCATCGCGCGCGGGTCGGCGATGCCGATGTCTTCCCACGCCATGCGCACGATGCGGCGCGACAGGTACTTGGGGTCGGCGCCGCCGTCGAGCATGCGGCACAGCCAGTACAGCGCGGCGTCGGGATTGGAGCCGCGCACCGACTTGTGCAGCGCCGAGATCTGGTCGTAGAAATTGTCGCCGCCCTTGTCGAAACGGCGCGCGTTGAGCGTGAGCGCGTTCTCGACGAACTCGCGCGTGATCTGGGTGGTGCCGGCGGCGTCGGCCGAGGTCTTGGTCTGCTCCAGCAGGTTCAGGAAGCGGCGCGCGTCGCCGTCCGCGTAGCCGATCAGGGTGGACACGGCCACCTCGTCGAACTGCAGATGGCCCAGCACCCTTTGCTGGGCGCGCTGCAGGAGCTGGCGCATCTCGTCTTCGGTGAGCGCCTTGAGCACGTACACCTGCGAGCGCGACAGCAACGCCGAGTTCACCTCGAACGACGGGTTTTCGGTGGTCGCGCCGATCAGCGTGACCAGGCCCGATTCGACGTGCGGCAGCAGCGCGTCCTGCTGCGCCTTGTTGAAGCGGTGGATCTCGTCGATGAAGAGGATGGTCTGCCGGCCCATCGACACGAAGTGCTGCGCCTGCTCGATGGCGGCACGGATCTCCTTGACGCCCGAGAGCACGGCCGACAGCGGAATGAATTCGCAGTCGAACGCGTTGGCGGTCAGGCGCGCCAGCGTGGTCTTGCCCACGCCGGGCGGGCCCCACAGGATCATCGAGTGCGGACGGCCCGACTTGAACACCAGGTTGAGCGGCTTGCCCGGCCCCAGCAGGTGGCTCTGGCCGATCACCTCGTCAATGGTGCGCGGGCGCAGCGCCTCGGCCAGCGGCGGCGAGGGCTCGGTCTTGAAAAGGTCGTCCATGGCGGGTATGCCGTTCAGTCGTGGGTATTGTTGTGCAAGGCGCTAGTGTAGCCGATTGACCAACCACGTATCGGAGCACGCTCAATCGCGCCATCATCACGCGATCCGTCTATCATGGGAAGGCATGCGAGATGACCGAAATGCTTTTGGATACGCAAAAAATGGTGGAACAGCTGGAGGCGGCGGGCGTGTCCCATGCCCAGGCCCGTGCCTACGTCTCCGTATTGCTCGACGCCATCAGTTCAGCCGACGCACACTACGCCTCCCGTCACGCAGGCAAGGACGAGCTTGTCAAAGGACTTGGCGATCTTAGAACAGAAATGCGGCAGCTCGAAACGCGCATGGAAACTGGATTCGCCCAAATCAGGGCCGAGATGGCCAACCTGCGAACGGAAGTGATCAAATGGGTGGTGACGGTTGGTATTCTGCAAACCGCACTGATCACCGCCCTGATAGTGAAACTGGTACCTTAGGCCGCGCTACTGGTTGAAAACGTCCGCGCCCTTCGGCATCTCGAACTTGAACTGGTTCGGGCTCAGCGCCGGATTGCGCTGGAAATTCCTGAACTGCAGCACCGTCGTCTGTCCGAACGTATCCTTCAGCTCCATCGCCTGCGGAATGCCGTCACGCAGGCCAATGCCGATCTGTTCGAACGTCGTGTCCTTCGACTTGGGCACCGCCCGCAGCCATTCCAGTCCGTCGCGCGCGCCCGCTTCGGATAGCGTGAAGTTCTTCTCCAGGTCGTTACTGCCAAACAGGATCGCGGCCGGCGACGAGCCCAGCGCATTGCCCAGCTTTTTCACGGTCACCTGGTTCAGGTCCTTGTCGTACACATAGAGCTGGTCGCCATCGGCCTGCAGCAGCTGCTCGTACGGCTTCTGGTACTGCCAGATGAACTTGCCGGGGCGCGAGAACAGGAAGGTGCCCGACGACGGCGGCGTGACCTTGCTGCTGGCCGAGGTGCGCACCTGCTTTTGCGTGAACTCGCCGCGCGCGCTCTTGGTGCTAGATACGAAAGTCTTGAACTGGTCGAGCGCGCTGGCATTGGCCAGGCTGCTGGCGGCCAGCAGGCCGGCTGCCAGCAGTGTGGCCAGCGCGGATGTGGATTTCAATTGCATGTGTGGTCCTTGTCTTATTCGGCGTTCGCCGTCGGCACGAGGATATCGCGGTTGCCGTTGCTCTGCATGGCTGAGACCACCCCGCTCTGCTCCATCTGCTCGAGCAGGCGCGCGGCGCGGTTATAGCCAATGCGCAGGTGACGCTGCACCAGCGAGATCGAGGCGCGGCGATGCTTGAGCACCACCGCCACCGCCTGGTCGTACATCGCGTCGGACTCGCCGCCACCCTCGGCGGCCGGCAGCCCTTCGGCGTTGCCCTCTTCCAGCGTGCCGCCTTCGAGGATGCCTTCAATGTAATTCGGTTCGCCGGTAGACTGCAGGTGTTTTACAACTCGATGCACTTCGTCGTCGGACACGAACGCGCCGTGCACGCGCACCGGCAAGCCGGTCCCCGGCGGCATGTACAGCATGTCGCCCATACCCAGCAGCGTCTCGGCGCCCATCTGGTCAAGGATGGTGCGCGAGTCGATCTTGGACGAGACCTGGAACGCGATGCGGGTCGGGATGTTCGCCTTGATCAGGCCCGTGATCACGTCCACCGACGGGCGCTGGGTTGCCAGGATCAGGTGGATGCCGGCCGCGCGCGCCTTTTGCGCGATGCGCGCGATCAGCTCCTCGACCTTCTTCCCGACCACCATCATCAGGTCGGCCAGCTCGTCGATGATGATGACGATGGTGGGCAGCTTGTCCAGCGGTTCCGGCGCGTCCGGCGTGAGCGAGAACGGGTTCGGGATGTGCTCTTCGCGCTTGGCCGCTTCCAGGATCTTGCTGTTGTAGCCAGCCAGGTTGCGTACGCCCAGCTTGGACATGAGCTTGTAGCGGCGCTCCATCTCGTTCACCGCCCAGTTGAGCGCGTGGCCGGCCTGGCGCATGTCGGTCACCACCGGCGCCAGCAGGTGCGGAATGCCCTCGTACACGGACATCTCGAGCATCTTGGGGTCGATGAGAATCAGGCGCACGTCGGCCGGGTCGGCCTTGTACAGCAGGGACAGGATGGTGGCGTTGATGCCCACCGATTTACCCGAACCGGTGGTACCGGCCACCAGCAGGTGTGGCATCTTGGCCAGGTCGGCGATCACCGGCTTGCCGGCGATATCCTTGCCCAGCGCGACCGTCAGGTTCGAGGCGCTGTCGTTATATACCTTGGAACCGAGGATCTCGGTCAGGCGCACGATCTGGCGTTTCGGGTTTGGCAGCTCCAGCGCCATATAGTTCTTGCCGGGGATGGTCTCGACCACGCGGATCGAGGTGAGCGACAGCGAGCGCGCCAGGTCGCGCGCCAGGTTCACGATCTGGCTGCCCTTCACGCCGGTGGCCGGCTCGATCTCGTAGCGCGTGACCACTGGGCCCGGATAGGCGGCCATGACCTTGGCCTCCACGCCGAAGTCCGACAGTTTCTTCTCGATCAGGCGGCTGGTGAATTCCAGCGTTTCCACCGCCACGGTCTCCTGCGCGGCCGGCGGGTCATCCAGCAGCGACAGCGCCGGCAGCTTGGAGTCGCCCGGCAGGCCCTGGAACAGCGGCACCTGCTTTTCCTTTTCCACGCGCTCGGACTTGGGCACGGCCACCATCGGCTGCTCGATCTTGAACGGTGCCGGCACCGGCACCGCGGCCGCCGGCGCCGCGTCGGGCACCGGTTCGCCGAGCTTGGGCTCGGCCTTGGGCGGCGGCGGGGGCGCGTGCTTCTCCACGTACTTGGCACGTTCGTGGTCCACCACCTCGTCGCGCTTGACCGCCGCCACCTCGCCCTGTTTGCGGTCGATGCGGTCCTCGTAGCGCAGGCGGAACCAGTCCACCGTGAGCTCGATCGCCTCGCCGATGCGTTCGGCCACCGCCAGCCACGACACCTGGAAGAACAAGGAAAAGCCCAGCCCGAACAGCGCCAGCAGCAGCAAGGTCGAGCCGGTGAAGCCAAAGGCGACGTTGGCGGAGTGGCCGATCAACTGGCCCAGCACCCCGCCCGGCGCGCGCGGCAATTCCACCTTGAGCGACCACATGCGCAGGTATTCCAGGCCCAGGCTGCCCGCGAACATGAGCACGAAGCCGATCCAGCGGATCAGCGCCTCGTGGTCGTGCTCCGGCTCCGGCTCGGCCTCGTGGATGAACTTGTCGGCCAGGCGGCGGTAGCCGCGCCAGACCAGGCGCAGGAAGCACACGCACCACCACCAGGCCGAAAAACCAAAGATAAACAGCAGCAGGTCGGCCAGCCAGGCGCCGGCGCGGCCGCCCAGGTTGCTCACTTTCGGCACCACGCTCGCATGCGACCAGCCGGGATCGGCCTTGTTGTACGAAAGCAGGATCAGCAGGAAGTACACGAACGCGACCGCGAGCGCGATCCAGCGCGCCTCGGACAACAGGCGCACCAGGCGGTTGGGCAGCGGCGGACGGACGTCAGCGTTGCGAGTGTTGTTCAAAGAAGAAGATGTTTTCTTGCCCATGCGTGGAAATGTTGCCTTCCAATAGTTAATGCATTTTAAGGCATATATTGCCGCGCATGGCCGATCATTCATGCTTGTCCGCACGGTCGGCTATAATCGCATGTGGCATTTCGGCCTTGACCTGGCCTGGAACGGCCCCAAGTTCCTTCATCAATAAACATTGAAGCGCTCCTTATGACCACTAAGAAACACGCCAAAGTCCTGATTCTCGGTTCCGGCCCGGCCGGCTACAGCGCCGCCGTCTACGCCGCGCGCGCCAACCTCAAGCCGATGCTCGTCACCGGCGTCGAGCAAGGTGGCCAACTGATGACCACGACCGATGTCGAGAACTGGCCGGGCGACCCGATGGGCGTGCAAGGTCCGGAACTGATGCAGCGCCTGCTGCAGCATGCCGAGCGTTTCAATACCGAGATCGTGTTCGACCACATCCACACCACCTACCTGAACGAGCGACCGATCCGCCTGGTGGGCGATTCGCACGAGTTCACCTGCGACGCACTGATCGTGTGCACCGGCGCCTCGGCCCAGTACCTCGGCCTGGAATCGGAGCAGGCGTTCATGGGCAAGGGTGTGTCGGCCTGCGCCACCTGCGACGGTTTCTTCTACCGTAACCAGGAAGTGGCGGTAATCGGCGGCGGCAATACCGCGGTCGAGGAAGCGCTGTACCTGTCGAACATCGCCTCCAAGGTCACCCTGATCCACCGCCGCGACAAGTTCCGCGCCGAGCCGATCCTGATCGACCGCCTGATGGGCAAGGTCGAAGAAGGCAAGATCGTGCTGGAGCTGAACCGCACGCTGGACGAAGTGGTGGGCGACGATTCGGGCGTGACCGGCGTGAAGGTCAAGTCGACCGAGAACGGCGAGGTCAAGCACATCACCGTGCACGGCCTGTTCGTGGCGATCGGCCACAAGCCGAACACCGGCATCTTCGAGGGCCAGCTCGACATGCACAACGGGTACATCAAGACCCGCGGCGGGCTCGAGGGCATGGCCACCGCCACCAACATCCCGGGCGTGTTCGCGGCCGGCGACGTGCAGGACCATGTGTACCGCCAGGCGATCACCAGCGCCGGCACCGGCTGCATGGCCGCGCTCGACGCCCAGCGCTACCTGGAGGCGCTGGAAGGCTAAGGCTGAGCGATGGCGGGACTGAAAAGCTTCGAAGACCTGAAGGGCTTGCGCGACAAGCTCAAGGAAGACGAGCGGGCTCGCGCCATCGAGCAAGCCGAACGCGAAAAGCAGGAGCGGCTCGCGCGCGAGCGCGCGGTCGAGTTCAAGGGCGCGATGAAGGACGTGCACAAGCTGCCCGAGTCCGACCGCTACGTGTACCGCCCGCCTCCGCCGCCGGCCAAGCCGCTGGCGGAAAAGCGCAAGTTCGCCACCCAGGCGGAAGACGACGCGGCGGTGCTGCGCGAGTCGATGCTGTCGGACCAGTTCGACGTGGACGGGCTGCTGGACGAAGACCCGTCGCTCGCCTACGCCCAGCCGGGCGTGGGGCCGGACGTGCTCAAGAAGCTGCGCAAGCGCCACTGGCCGGTGCAGGACGAGATCGACCTGCACGGCTACACGCGCGACCAGGCGCGCGAGATCCTCAACGACTTCCTGCACCGGATGAACCGGCGCGGCGTGCGCTGCCTGCGCGTGATCCACGGGATCAGCTACGGCTCGGCCAAGGGGGAACCCGTGCTGCGCGGGATGGTGCACAGCTGGCTGGTGCAAAAGCCGGAAGTGGTGGCGTTCTGCGTCGCGGGCAAAAAGGATGGCGGGCACGGCGCGCTCATCGTGCTGCTGCGGCACGCGCTGCTCGACCACTAATTCAAGCTCCGCTTGAACGCGTGGGCGGGAAACCCGCCCACCCTACATGGCCCCGCAGCTGTCCGGTAGGGTGGGCAGGTCTCCTGCCCACGCGTTCAAATCCGCGTGCCCCGCCCCGCCCAGTACGGCTCCCGCAACGCCCGCTTGAGCACCTTGCCCGCCGCGTTACGCGGAAACGCCTCCAGCACCACCACCTCCTGCACCCGCTGGAAACGCGCGCCGACCCGGGCGTTGAGCCACTCCTTCAACTCGACGCCATCCACCGCCCCGGGCTCCTTGAGCACCACGGCCGCCAGCGGCGTCTCGCCCCACTTCTCGTGCGGCACGCCGAACACCGCCACCTCCAGCACCGCCGGATGCGCCACCAGCAGTTCCTCGATGTCGCGCGGGTACACCTTCACGCCGCCGCTGTCGATCATGTCCTTCTTGCGGTCCACCAGGTACAGGAAGCCCTCGTCGTCCACGTAGCCCAGGTCCCCGGTGTGCAGCCAGCCGTCCACCAGCGCCGCGGCCGTCAGGTCCGGCCGCTTGAAGTACCCGTCCATCAGCATCGGCCCGCGCCCGACGATCTCGCCGATCTCCCCGGGGGCAGCAATACTGCCGTCTTCGCGCACGATGCGCATGTCCATGAACGGCGGCGCACACCCGACCGAGCCCGCCTTGCGCGCGGCGTCGGTCTTGTCGAGGATGGTCAGGAACCCCTCGGTCAACCCGTACAGCTCGTGGAAGCGCCCTGGCAGCAGGCGCTGCAGCTCGTCCTTATGGTGGCTGTGCAGCGGCGCGCCCAGCGACAGGATCATCTGCAGCGATCCCAGGTGCTCGGGCGCAAAGCGCGGTGACGCCAGCACCGCGATGATCTGCGACGGCACCAGCATGATGTGCGTGACACGCTCGCGGCGCACGGTGTCGATCAGTGCCTCGGCATCGAACTGGCCATGCACCACGTAAGTTGCGCCCGCGAAGAACGCGCCCATCATCGTGACAAAGGCGCCGTTGAACACCAGCGAGCCGGTGGCCAGCACGACCGACTCCGGCCCGATGCGAAACACGCTGGAACACAGCAGCGCATACATGGCGCGTACCTCCTGGCTCAGCATGATCCCCTTCGGCTGGCCGGTGGTGCCGCTGGTGTACATGATGTTGTACAGGTCGGACGGGGCCACTGGCGACGGCAAGACCGGCTCGGCATCGCCATGCGCGAGCAGTTCGCCATACGCGCTCGCCCCGTCGGCGGCGCCATCGACCAGCACCACCCGGCAGTCAGACAGGCGCGGCGCCAGCGCAGCGGCATGCCGTGCCAGGCCAAGCAAGGAGCCGGTCGTGAACAGCATCACCGCCTCGGAATCGTCGAGCAGGCTCGCCAGCCCCGGCGCCAGCAGCATGGGCGACAGCGGCACTGCCACCGCGCCGATCTTGGCCGCAGCCCAGTAGATGTCGAGCAGCTCCAGGCAA
This sequence comes from Massilia agilis, assembly GCF_024756255.1. Classification (GTDB taxonomy): domain Bacteria; phylum Pseudomonadota; class Gammaproteobacteria; order Burkholderiales; family Burkholderiaceae_D; genus Telluria; species Telluria agilis. Next base: position 628,742 of record NZ_JANUHB010000002.1, read on the forward strand.
TTGGGCAGCAAGGTGGCGACGCGCTGGCCGCGCTGCACGCCCGCGGCCAGCATGCCATTGGCCAGTCGGTTCACGCGCAGGTTCAAATCATGATGGGTCAGCCGCTCCCCGCTGGCGATCACGGCCAGGTGCTCGGGGCGATGCCGTGCGCTGCGCGTCACTAGGCCGCCGATGGTCAATGCGTCGCTCATGGATGCTCCTGCGTGAACCGGCTTGTGTAAAATGCGTCGATCAACTTCATCCATCTCTCCTTGAATGTGAAGCCCGCCTCCCCGACTGACACCCCCACCGCAGCCGCCAGGACGGGGCGCAAAAGCGCAACGGTAGGACGGCCGCGCAAGACCGACGGCAATCCCGAAGCCTCGGCGCGCATTCTCGACGCGGCCGAAGACCTGTTCTCCAAACACGGCTTCTACGGCGTGACCATGCGCGCCGTGGCCGCGCACGCGCAGGTGGACACCGCCCTCGCCCACTACTACTTCGGCACCAAGCAGGGCCTGTTCGACGCGGTCTGCATGCGCCGCGCCGACATCGTCAACGCCGAACGGGTGGCGGCCATGGACGCCTATGCCGCCACGGCCGGCGCCAGCATGACGGTGGAGGGCGTGATCGCGGCCTTCCTCGCACCGCTGCTCGCTCCCGCGCGCCACGCCGACCCCGGCTGGAAGAACTACTTCTCCCTGATCGCCCAGCTGAACAACACCAACGAACTCGGTGGCGCCACCATGACGCGCTACTTCGACCCGGTGGTCACCCGCCTGATCGACCTGCTGCAGCAGGTGATGCCCCAGGCCCGGCGCGAAGACCTGTACTGGAGCTACCACATGCTCACCGGCTCGCTCACGCTCACGCTGTCCGACACCGGGCGCCTGGACCGGCTGTCGAACGGCCTGTGCAAGTCGTCCGACATCGCGGCCATTGCGCCGCGCATGATCGAATACTGTGCAGCCGGGTTCAAGGCGGTGTGCCTGCAGCCGGGTAGCACGCGGCAATAATTCAACACTTGATGAATTATTGCTGATCAATATAGCAACGTCTGCCTGCACAGGCAAGCACGCGGCGAAAAAGCAACGGGATCGCCGCGGCAAGCGTGCTTACGTGACACACGGGTGTCATGTTAGGCTAGCAATATCGCCACAATAACAACACTGCAGTTGCATGCATCTCATTAAGTTCATCGAAATCATGGCGATTCTGGTCGGCGCGTTCTCGGGATTCATCGAGGCGCGCCGCAAGCGCATGGATTTGGTCGGCGTCTTCACGGTCGCCTTCATCACCGCATTCGGCGGCGGTACCCTGCGCGACATCCTGCTCGACAAGCGTCCCCTGTTCTGGGTCATCCACCAGGAATACGCGATCCTCATCTTCGTACTCGCGCTGGTGGCCACGCCGCTGATGCGCACGCTCAGGCACATCCTGTCCGAACGGCTGATCGTGATCGCGGACGCGATCGGGCTGGGATTGTTTTCGGTGGCCGGCGTGTCCTCGGCGCTGGACGCGCACATGCCGCTCTTCATCGCGTCGATGATGGGCGTGATCACCGGGATTTTCGGCGGGGTGCTGCGCGATATCGTCTGTAACGAGGTGCCGATGGTGTTCAGGGACGGCAAACCGTATGCGATCTGCGCGTTCCTGGGGAACTGGCTGTTCCTGCTGATGCGGGCGGTGGACCTGCCCTATAACCTGGCGCTGTGGGTCAGCGCCTTGTTCATCACCGGCTTGCGGCTGGTGACGTGGCGGTTTGATATGCGGCTGGGACGGTAAGTATCACCCCTCCAGCACGTCGTCCCCGCGGAGGCGGGGAACCATGGAACGGGCGCACATGGCAGCCTTGACGTCAGCCGACTACCTTCAAGCTCAGCATGGGTCCCCGCCTGCACGGGGACGACGGATCATACGGTGCGGATTAAACCGCGTCCGGCCCGGTCTCGCCGGTGCGGATGCGAATCACCTGCTCGATGTTCTGCACGAAGATCTTGCCGTCGCCGATCTTGCCCGTGCGCGCGGCCTTGATGATCGCGTCCACCACCTGGTCGGCCACGGCTTCGTCCACCACCACCTCGATCTTCACCTTCGGCAGGAAATCCACCACGTACTCCGCGCCGCGATACAGCTCGGTGTGGCCCTTCTGGCGGCCGAAGCCCTTCACCTCGGTCACGGTCAGGCCGGTCACGTTGACCTCGGCCAGCGCTTCGCGCACCTCGTCCAGTTTGAACGGCTTGATAACGGCAGTGATCTGTTTCATCTGTGCTCCTTTAGTCATTGATTCGAATTCTTAGCCCGGGATATTGTCCAGGTCCGCCAGCCACACCGTGGCCTCCGAGTCGCTTGGGGCGCGCCAGTCGCCGCGCGGCGACAGCGAGCCGCCGTTGCCGACCTTCGGACCGTTCGGCACGGTGGAGCGCTTGAACTGGCTGGTCTTGAAGAAGCGCCACAGGAAGATCTTCATGTACCGCTTGATCTGGGCAAGGTCGTACTCGTTGCGCGAAGCCTTGCTGTCGTCGGGCCAGGCGCCCTCGTCGCGGTTCTTCCATGCGCTGTACTCCAGGAAGGCGACCTTCGATGGCTTGAACCCGTAGCGCAGCGTGTAGTACAGCGTGAAATCCTGCAGCTCGTAAGGGCCAATCACGTTCTCGGTGATCTGGGCCGGCCGGCCGTCGCCGGTATTGCCGGGCACGAGCTCGGGGCTGATCTCGGTTTCCAGCACGTTGATCAGCACTTCGGAGCCGCCTTCGCCCAGCTGGTGCGTCTCGGCCACCCAGCGCACCAGGTGGGAGATCAGCGTCTTGGGCACGCTCGCGTTCACGTTGTAGTGCGCCATCTGGTCGCCCACGCCGAACGTGCACCAGCCCAGCGCCAGTTCGGACAAGTCGCCGGTGCCGATCACGATCGCGTTGTGGTGGTTCGCGAGCCGGAACAGGTGGCTGGTGCGCTCGCCCGCCTGCACGTTTTCAAACGTGACGTCGTACTCTTCCTTGCCCTCGGCGTACGGGTGTCCAAGGTCCTTGAGCATCTGGATGCAGCTTGGGCGGATGTCGATTTCGTGTGCCGAGCAGCCGACCACGCGCATCAGCTCGCGCGCCTGGCGCAGCGTGCGTTCGCTGGTAGCAAAGCCCGGCATGGTGTACGCCAGGATGTTCGCGCGCGGCAGGCCGAGCCGGTCGAAGGCCTTGGCGCACACCAGCAGCGCGTGGGTCGAGTCCAGCCCGCCCGAAATGCCAATCACGACCTTGTTCACGCCGATTGCGGACAGCCGCTGCACCAGCGCCTGGACCTGGATGTTGTACACCTCGGTGCAGCGCTCGTCGCGGCGCGAACGGTCCACCGGCACGTACGGGAAGCGCTCCACCGCGCGCGCCAGCGGCAGCGTGCGGTCCACCGGCAGCGCCAGCGCAAAGCGCACCGTGCGGAATTTCGCAATCTCGTCCGCGTGGCGGCGCGCATTCATCGCATAGGTGGTGGCGTGCATGCGCTCCTGCGATAGCCGCTCCAGGTCCACATCCGCAAAGATGATGTGCGAGTCGTCGCGGAAGCGCTCGGACTCGGCCAGCAGCGTGCCGTTTTCGTAGATCAGCGCCTGGCCGTCCCAGGCCATGTCGGTGGACGACTCGCCGCGCCCGGCCGATGTGTACAAGTAGGCCGCCATGCAGCGCGCCGACTGCTGGCTCACCAGTTGGTGGCGGTAGCCGCTCTTGCCGACCACGACGTTGGACGCCGACAGGTTGACCAGCACCGTGGCCCCGGCCATGGCGCCGAACGAGGACGGCGGCACCGGCACCCAGACGTCCTCGCAGATCTCCACGTGAAAGCGGAAGAACGGCAGTCCCTCGATGTCAAACAGCAGGTTGACACCGAACGGCACCTCGGCGCCAAACAGCTCGACCTTGTCCACCGCCGCGCAATCCGCAGGCGCAAACTGCCGGGATTCGTAAAACTCGCCATAATTGGGCAGGTAGCTCTTGGGGACCACGCCCAGCACCTGTCCGTTGGCGACGACGGCCGCACAGTTGAACAGCATGTGATTGACCCTCAGCGGCAGCCCCACTACCATCGCCACGGGCAGCGCGCGAGAGGCCTCCACCACGCTGGCCAGGGCCCGCTCGCAACCGTCCAGCAGCGCGCGCTGGTGGAACAGGTCGTCGCAGCTGTAGGCCGGCAGCCCCAGCTCCGGAAAGGCCACCAGCACCGCGCCCTGCTGCGCCGCCTGCTTGGCCAGCTCGATGGTCTGCTGCGCATTGAAGGCAGGGTCCGCCACCTTGCAGACCGGGCTGGCCGCCGCCACTCGGGCAAAGTGGTGGGAGTAGAGGTTGAAAAATCGGTTGTTCATGACGAGATTCTCGCTTGGGCACATGCCTGCATCATGAGGCGCCATCTTTGGTACGGAAGTAATTTTGAATTATCGCACGCATATCGTTTCTTCTCTTGCCGAGATTGGCCAGGCGGCGTGGAATGGTCTCGTCCGGGCGCAGGAGGCAGCCAACCCCTTCCTGTCGTACGCATTCTTGCATGCCCTGCACGAGTCCGGCAGCGCGAGCGCCGAAACCGGCTGGCAGCCTCAGTTCATCACGCTGTGGGAGGGCGAAACGCTGGCCGCCGCCCTGCCCCTGTACGTGAAGGACCACTCGTACGGCGAGTACGTGTTCGACTGGGCCTGGGCCGACGCCTACCAGCGCCACGGCTTCGAGTACTACCCCAAGCTGCTGTCGGCGATCCCGTTCACGCCGGTGACCGGCCCGCGCCTGCTGGCGCGTGACGCACAGGCGCGCGCGGCGCTCATCGAGGTGCTCAAGGCGACGCAGCAGGCATCCGGCGTGTCCTCGACCCACGTGCTGTTCCCACCCGCCGAACAGGCAAGCGAACTGGAACAAGCCGGTTTCATGCTGCGCTCCGGGGTACAGTTCCATTGGCTGAACCAAGGCTACGCCAGCTTCGACGAGTTCCTGGCCACGCTCGAACAGAAAAAGCGCAAGAACATCCGTGCCGAGCGCCGCAAGGTGGCGCAGGCGGGCGTGACGCTCAGGCGCGTGCGCGGGGTGGATGCCGACGATACGGACTGGCGCTTCTTCAACCGCTGCTACCGCCACACCTATGCAGCGCACCATTCGACGCCTTACCTGAACCTGGATTTCTGGCTGCGTATCGGTGAGTCCATGCCCGAGAATATCCTGCTGGTGCTGGCCGAGCGCGACAACAGGCCGGTGGCCGCATCGCTCGTCATCCACGACGAGGACACGCTGTTCGGCCGCTACTGGGGCGAGATCGAGCACGTGCCCTGCCTGCATTTCGAGGCGGCGTACTACCAGCCGCTGGAGTTCTGCATCGAGCGTGGCATCCAGACCTTCGAGGGCGGCGCGCAGGGAGAACACAAGATGGCGCGCGGCTTCCTGCCCACCCGCACCTGGTCCGCGCACTGGCTGGCGCACCCGGCGTTTGCCGATGCGATCGAACGCTTCCTCGAACGCGAGGCCGGCGGCATCGACGAGTACATCGACGAACTGAGCGAGCGCAGTCCGTTCCGCGCGCGCGGCTGATTACAGCTGCAGGCCGGACTCGGCCACCTGGTGCATGAACAGCTGCGGGTGGGCATCCGCGTGCTCGCGCAAGAGGTTCCACACCGCGCGCACCCGCTGCAGGCGGTACAGGTCGGTCGGCGCGGCCAGCCAGTAAGAGCGCTCCGCAAAAAAACCGGGCAGCACCATCTTCAGCCGGCCGTCATCGGGAATCGCGTACGGCGGCGCCAGCATCAGGCCCAGGCCGGCCTTGGCCGCTTCCACCTGCGCCGTCATGCCGGTGCAGCACAGCCGGCGGCGCGGCGTGAAGCCCAGCTCGTTCAGGTAGGAGAGTTCCTGGCTGGCCAGGCGGTCCTGCACGTAGTCGACGAAATCGTGGTGCACCAGGTCGGCGTGGGAATGGATCGGCTTGTGGCGCGCCAGGTACTCGGGCGAGGCGTACAGGTACATGCGGAAGGTCGCCATGCGCGTGACCACGTAGCGGCCGGTGGTCGGCGGGTCGAGCATCACGCCCATGTCGGCCTCGCGGTTGGCCAGGTTGGCAAAGCGCGGCAGCACCAACAGGTCGATCGAGAGGTCCGGATGGTCGCGCAGCAGCCCGGACAGCAGCGGCGCCACCACGCGCACGCCGAACAGCTCCGGCACGCCCAGCCGCACCACGCCGTGCGCCGTCACCTCCGCCCCCACCAACTGCTCGGCAGCGGCCAGCGCCGCGCCCTCCATCGCCTCGGCGTGCGGCAGCAGGGTCTGGCCCATCTCGGTCAGCTCGTAGCCCTCGCGCGATCGGTCGAACAAGGTGGTGCCCAGCTGGGCCTCAAGCCGGTCGATGCGCCGCGCCACCGTCGTGTGCTCGACATCGAGCCGGCGCGAGGCGCCCGACAGCGTGCCGGCGCGCGCCAGTTCCAGGAAAAAGCGCAGGTCGGTCCACTCGGGCAGGATGTTCATGAGGAAAAAGTGATGTCAGTTTGGAATATTGTGCACTAGCGCACATTGCCCGGGCAATCATTTTGGCGCAACAGTTTGTGTATGCACAGAAATTGTGCAAACCCTGCTGGGTAGCTGCGTTTCGCTCTCGCACCGGCGCGGTGCAAACGGGTGTGCAAATTTGCACAAAGGGTGGGCGGGCTTGCCATCTTTTCATCCAAACTCAACAAGGGCACACTTGGTCCCGTGCGACTGAACGCATGCCGCAATTCCAAAATTAGGAGACAACAATGCGTCTTACCAAGAAGAACCCGCTGCTGCTCACCCGTACCGCCGCAGCCGTACTCGCCCTGTACGGCACCGTTGGCGTGACCTACGCCCAGGAAGCGAACAGCCAGGCACCGGCAGCGACCTCGGAAAACAACATCGAGAAAGTGGTCGTCACCGCGCGCCGCCGCGAGGAGACCCTGCAGGACGTCCCGGTGTCGGTGACCGCCTTCAGCGCCGACCAGCTGTCCAAGCAGGCCATCCCGGACCTGACCGGCCTGACCAACAGCATCCCGAACACCACCCTGAAAGCGTCGCGTGCAACCAACACCACGCTGACCGCCTTCATCCGCGGCGTCGGCCAGGCCGACCCGGTTGCCGGCTTCGAATCCGGCGTTGGCATCTACATGGACGACGTGTTCCTGGCCCGCCCGCAAGCGGCCGTGGCCGACATCTACGACGTTGAGCGCATCGAAGTGCTGCGCGGCCCGCAGGGCACGCTGTACGGCCGTAACACCATCGGCGGCGCCATCAAGTACGTGACCCGCAAGCTGGCCCCGCAAACCGACGTGCGCGTGCGCGCCACCGTGGGCGACTACGGCCAGAAGGAAGGCGTGCTGACCGCCAGCACCCCGCTGTCGGACACCGCCCGCATCGGCGGCACCATCGCCAAGTTCAAGCGTGACGGCTACGGCACGAACCTGGTCACAGGCAAGGGCAACTATGACAAGGACCTGACCGCAGCCCGCCTGTCGGCCGAGTTCACCCCGACCCAGGACCTGTTCATCCGTATCGCCGGCGACATCACCCAGGACGACTCGAATCCGAAGAACGGCCACCGCCTGATGGTTGGCAAGAAGAGCGGCTTCCCGATCCTGTCGAACGTGTACGACACCCAGGGTGAGATGATCACCACCAACGGCCACGAGCAGGAGATCCGCGCCCATGGCGTGTCCGCACTGGTCGAATACAACGTCACGCCGGAAGTCACCCTCAAATCGATCACCGCCAGCCGCCGCGACCACTCGTGGGCGCCGATCGACTTCGACGCGCTGCCCGTGGTGGACCTGGAAGTGCCGGCCGAGTACTCGAACAAGCAGTTCAGCCAGGAGTTCAACGCCACCTACAGCGGCAAGGAACTGCAGGGCACCGCAGGGGTGTACTACATGGACGCGACGGCGTTCAACCAGTTCGACACGATCGTCGGCTTCCCGGCCTTCATCGCCAGCACCTACACCAGCGCCAAGGTCGGCACCAAGGCCTGGGCCGCCTACATCGACGGCAGCTACAACCTGACCCCGGACCTGCAGCTGTCGCTGGGCGGCCGCTACACCGTGGACAAGCGCGAGGCCGCGCTGTACCGCCAGAGCTACCTGGGCAAGGGCTCGCCCTACCTGGGCAACCCGGCCGCGACCAAGCTGACCGCCATTCCGGATACCGACCTGCCTGACCTGAGCCGCCGCGACACCAAGTTCACCCCGCGCATCGCGCTGAACTACAAGGTCAACGCCGACCACAACGTGTACGCCTCGTACTCGGAAGGCTTCAAGGGCGGCGGCTTCGACCCGCGCATGAACATGGTCGGCACCAAGCTGACCGTGGCCAAGGCACGCCAGGGTTACAGCCCCGAGACCATCAAGACCACCGAACTGGGCCTGAAGTCCTCGTTCAACGGCGGGCGCATCACCACCAACGCCGCGGTCTTCCACAGCGACTACAAGGACGTGCAGATCCCCGGCTCGGTGGCGATCGACACCAACGGCGACGGCAAGGACGACACCTTCGCAGGCGTGACCACCAACGCGGGCAAGGCCAAGATCAAGGGCGTCGAACTCGAGGCGATCGCGCACATCACCAAGGAGTTCACGCTGGCCGGCATGTACAGCTACATCGACGCCAAGTACAAGGAGTACATCGTGGCCGGCGCGAACGTGGCGGACAAGCGCTACTTCCAGAATACGCCGCGCAACTCGAGCAACATCCGCGCGACCTACGACATCCCGACCCCGCTGATGGGCTACAACGGCACCACCTCGCTGATGGCCAGCTACGCCTTCAAGAGCAAGACCTACCAGTTCGAGACCCCGTCCGACCTGGACCAGGAGTCGTACCACCTGGTCGATGCGAGCGTGGTCTGGACCCGTGCCGACGGCCGCCTGCGCGTTGGCCTGCATGGCAAGAACCTGACCGACGAGCACTACAAGACCGGTGGCTACCTGTTCCAGACCCTCGGCAACGAAGGTACGCTGAGCGCGTTCTACGCCGCCCCGCGCACCGTGTCCGGCACGGTCGAGTACCGCTTCTGATCTAGCGATCCCACTGTAGTCAGCATCACCTGGCTGGCGCCCCACAAAGGCGCCGGCCAGGCCGGTTGCACCCTTTCGACCCCGAATCCGCCTGACCCGAGAGGATCCGCCAGCGTGTCCAACTTCACACCGATCACCTTTACCAGCACCGACGGCCTTGCGCTGTACGCCCGCGACTATGCCGCCAGTGCGGGACCAGCACACCTGCCCGTCATCTGCATCCACGGCCTGACCCGCAATTCTTCCGACTTCGACGAGATCGCGCCCGAGATCGCGCGCCTTGGCCGGCGTGTCATCGCCGTGGACGTGCGCGGCCGCGGCCACTCGCAGCGCGACCCCAATCCGGACAACTACAGCCCGCTGGTGTATGCCGGCGACGTCGAGAAGCTGATGCACGACCTGGGCATCGCGCGCGCCGTCTTCGTCGGCACCTCGATGGGAGGCCTGATCACGATGACGCTCGCGGCCAAGAACCTGGACCTGATCGCCGGCGCCATCCTCAACGACATCGGCCCCGTCATCTCGCCCAAGGGCCTGGCGCGCATCGCCGGCTACACCGGCAAGTCCGCCTCGCTCACCTCCTGGGAGGAAGCGGCCGACTACATCAAGGACATCAACCAGTGCGCCTTCCCCGACAACTCGGATGACGAATGGCTCAAGTGGGCGCGCCGCGCATTCGAGCAGGATGCCGAAGGGCGGCTGGCGGCGCGCTATGACCCGAATATTGCGATTGCGTTGCAAACGGGTAAACTGAGGCCGACCTCGCTTGCCGCACGGCTGGCGTTCAAGCGCCTGGCAAAGAAGCGCCCCACCCTGCTCATTCGCGGCACGCTGTCCGACCTCGTGGAGGAACAGCAGGCAGCGTGGATGCGCAAGGCAGCGCCCGACCTGCGCTACGCCGAGGTGCCGAACGTCGGCCACGCGCCGATGCTCACCGAGCCCGAGGCCCTCGCCGCGATCCGCAACTTCATGGCGCAGGTCGCGTAAGAAGAAATCACTAGGAGACTCACATGAACAGCACCACACCCCTCGCCAAGCCCTTGAGCCTCGCACTGGCCGGCGCGTTCGCCGCCCTGTTCTCGGCTTCCGCGCTGGCTGCGCCCGACCTGAAGATCGCGCTCATCGCCGGCAAGACCGGCGTGCTCGAGTCGTACGCCAAGGAGACCGAGACCGGCTTCATGATGGGCCTGGAGTACCTCACCGGCGGCAAGATGGAAATCAACGGCCGCAAGATCAAGGTGATCGTCAAGGACGACCAGGGCAAGCCGGACCTGGGCCGCACCCTGCTGGCCGAAGCCTACGGCGACGACAAGGCCGATATCGCGGTGGGCACCACCTCGAGCGGCTCGGCGCTGGCCATGCTGCCGGTGGCCAAGGAATACAAGAAGGTGCTGGTGGTGGAACCGGCGGTGGCCGACGAGATCACCGGCGCCAAGTGGAACAAGTACATCTTCCGCACCGCGCGCAACTCGATGCAGGACGCGCTGGCCGCAGCCAGCACGCTCAAGAGCGGTTCGATCGGCTTCCTGGCGCAGGACTACGCCTTCGGCCGCGACGCGATCAAGGCCGGCAAGCAGGCACTGGCCGCTACCGGCTCCAAGGCCACCGTCGTGCACGAGGAATACGCGCCGGCTACCGCCACCGACTTCACCGCGCCGTCGCAGCGCCTGTTCGACGCGCTCAAGGACAAGCCGCAGCCGCGCGTGCTGGCGATCGTGTGGGCCGGCCCCAACCCGATGAACAAGATCGCCGACATGAAGCCGGAACGCTACGGCATTGCGCTGGCGCCGGGCGGCAACCTGCTGCCGGTCATGAAGACCTGGAAGGCCTACGCCGGCACCGAAGGCACGATCTATTACTACTACGGCTTCCCGAAAAATAAGATGAACGACTGGCTGGTGGCCGAGCACACCAAGCGCTACAAGGCACCGCCCGACATGTTCACTGCCGGCGGCATGGCTGCGGCCAGCGCGGTGTACACCGCCCTGTCCAAGGTCCCGAGCGCCAACAGCGAGCAGCTGGTCACGGCGATGGAAGGCATGTCGTTCGAGACCCCGAAGGGCACCATGACCTTCCGCAAGGAAGACCACCAGGCGCTGCAGCCGATGTACCACTTCCGCATCAAGAAGGACCAGAAGAACGAATGGGACCTGCTGGAACTGGTGCGCGAGATCCCGGCCAAGGAACTGCCGCTGCCGGTGACGAACAAGCGCTGATCGCATGACCGCACAATCGCAACAGCAGCCGTCGCTGTCCACCCGCGAGCTGACCATCCGCTTCGGTGGCCACGTCGCGGTGAACGCAGTGACGGCGGACTTCTATCCGGGCACGCTGACGGTCATCGTCGGCCCCAACGGCGCGGGCAAGACCACCTACTTCAACCTGGTGTCCGGGCAGCTGCCCGCGACCTCGGGCAGCGTCTTCATCAACGGCCATGACGTGACCCGCCACGGTCCGGCGCGGCGCACGCGCCTTGGCATCGGGCGCGCGTTCCAGCTCACCAACCTGTTCCCGCACTTGTCCGTCATGGAGAACGTGCGGCTCGCGGTGCAGGCGCGCGCGGGGGCCGGCATGAACATGTTCTCGATCTGGTCCAGCAACAAGGAACTGATCGCCCGCGCCGAACACTACCTCGAGCGCGTCCACCTGATGGGGCGGCGCGACACCATGGTCGGCACGCTCTCGCACGGCGACCAGCGCAAGCTGGAAGTGGCCATTTTGCTCGCGCTGGAACCGGCCATCATGATGTTCGACGAGCCGACCGCCGGCATGAGCGTGGACGAGGTACCGGTGGTGCTGGACCTGATCCACCAGGTCAAGCGTGACGCCAACAAGACCGTGCTGCTGGTCGAGCACAAGATGGACGTGGTGCGCGCACTGGCCGACCGCATCATCGTGCTCCACAACGGCACGCTGGTCGCGGACGGCAAGCCGCAGGAAGTGATGCAATCCCAGATCGTACAGGAAGCCTATCTTGGAACACCCGAACACGCGTAGGGTGGGCACTGGTGCCCACGCGGACGCCGGAGCAGCCCCATTGCTGACCCTCACCGGCGTGCACACCCACATTGGCCAGTACCACATCCTGCAGGGCGTAGACCTGGTGGTGCCGCGCGGCGGCCTGTCGGTGCTCCTGGGCCGCAACGGCGCGGGCAAGACGACCACGCTGCGCACCATCATGGGCCTGTGGCAGGCCAGCGGCGGCAAGATCACCTTCGACGGCCAGGACATCACGAAGATGTCCACGCCCGACATCGCGCGCGCCGGCATTGCCTACGTCCCCGAAAGCATGGCCGTGTTCTCGGAACTCACCGTGCGCGAGAACCTGTACCTGGCGGCCCGCAGCGGCGCGCTCGACACAGCGCGCGTGGACTGGATCTGCGGCTTCTTCCCGGCGCTGAAGAAGTTCTGGAACTACCCGGCCGGGAACCTCTCGGGCGGGCAGAAGCAGATGGTTGCGATCGCGCGCGCGATCGTCGAACCGCGCAAGCTCCTGCTGGTGGACGAGCCGACCAAGGGCCTGGCGCCCGCGATCGTGCAAAGCCTGATGGCCGCCTTCCGCGAACTCAAGGACACCGACACCACCATTTTGCTGGTCGAGCAGAACTTCAACTTCGTGCGCACGCTGGGCGACACCGTGAGCGTGATGGACGACGGCCGCGTGGTGCACGCGGGCTCCATGCGCGAGCTGGCCGGCGACGACGAACTGCAGACGCGCTTGCTCGGGCTCTCGCTCGATTCGCACCAATAGGACTTCATCGATGAGTGCTTCCCTTCCCCTTGCCCAGCCAGAGACGCTGCCCGCGGCCAAGCGCGACATCGCGCCGCTGCTGCTGGTGCCGGCGCTGATGCTGGCCATGCTGCCGCTGGTCGGCAGCTTTCCCACCTGGGTCACCCTGACCGTCGCGGGCCTTGCGATGGGCATGATGATCTTCATTATGGCCAGCGGGCTGACGCTCGTGTTCGGCCTCATGAGCGTGCTGAACTTCGGCCACGGCGCGTTCGTATCGGTCGGCGCGTTTGCCGCCACCATGGTCCTGCTGCCGATGCACGGCTGGCTCGAGGCCGAGTCGCTGGCGGCGAACCTTGGCGCGCTCGGGCTCGCGCTCATCGTTGCGATGCTCGTCACCGGCGTGCTTGGCTGGGCGTTCGAGCGCGTGATCATCATGCCGGTGTACGGCCAGCACCTCAAGCAGATCCTGGTGACCATGGGCGGCATGATCGTCTCCGAGCAGCTGATCAACGTGATCTGGGGCCCGGAGCAGATCGCGCTGCCGCTGCCGGCCACGCTGCGCGGCTCGCTGATCCTGGGCGACGCGGCCATCGAAAAATACCGGCTGGTCGCGGTCGTGGTGGGCCTGGCCGTATTCCTGGCAATCTTCCTGGTCCTGAACCGCACCAAGCTGGGCCTGTTGATCCGCGCCGGCGTGGAAAACGGCGAAATGGTCGAGGCGCTGGGCTACCGCATCCGGCGCCTGTTCGTGGCCGTGTTCGCGGCCGGCTCGGCGCTCGCGGGCCTGGGCGGCGTGATGTGGGGGCTGTACAAGGAAAACCTGACCGCCTCGATGGGTGCCGACACCATGGTCATGATCTTCATCGTCGTCATCATCGGCGGGCTCGGTTCGATCGGCGGCTGCTTCATCGGCGCGCTGCTCATGGCGCTGGTGGCCAACTACGCGGGCTTTCTCGCGCCCAAGGTGGCGCTGGTGTCGAACATCATCCTGATGATCGCCATCCTGCTCTGGCGCCCTGCCGGGCTGTATTCGAAATCGCGGTGACCCCATGCTCAAATCGCTTCTTTCCGCCGACCTGCCCCGTAGCCGCGCGCTGTCGCTGGTGCTGGTGCTGATCCTCGCCGCGCTCGCCTGCGCGCCCTTCCTGGTGTCGGGCGCGCGGCCGCTCAACACCGCCGCCACGATCTGCGTGTACATCGTGCTGGTGGCGTCCTACGACCTGCTGCTCGGGTACACCGGCATCGTCTCGTTCGCCCACACGATGTTCTACGGGATCGGCGCCTACGGCGTGGGCATCGCGCTGTCCAGCGTGGACGAGCCGACCTGGTCGCACGTCTTCGCCGGCCTTGCGATCGCGCTGGTGCTCACGCTGGCGCTTGCGCTGGTGGTGGGCCTGTTCGCGCTGCGCGTGCGCGCCATCTTCTACGCCATGATCACGCTCGCGGTGGCCGCGTCGTTCGGCGTGCTCGCCTCGCAGTTGTCGGACCTGACCGGCGGCGAAGACGGCAAGACCTTCAGCGTGCCGGAACTGCTCTCGCCGGGCTTCACCCTGATGGAGAACGAGGTATTCGGCAGGTCGATCGACGGCAAGCTGATCACCTATTACGTGGTGTTCTTTGGCTGCCTGCTGCTGTTCCTGTTCCTGCTGCGCGTGGTGAACTCGCCGTTCGGCCGCGTGCTGCAGGCGATCCGCGAGAACGAGTTCCGTGCCGAGGCGCTGGGCTACCGCACCATGTTCTACCGCATCTGGGCGAACGTGATCGCGGCCCTGGTCGCGGCGCTGGCCGGCGCGCTGATGGCGCTGTGGCTGCGCTACGTCGGTCCCAAGACTTCGCTCGGCTTCGAGATCATGACCGACATCCTCTTGATCGTCGTGATCGGGGGCATGGGCACGATGTACGGCGCGGTGGTCGGCGCCACCCTCTTCATCCTGGCCCAGAACTACCTGAAGGAGCTGATGGCCCACGCCTCCGGCGCGCTGGAAGGCGTGCCGCTGCTGGCCGCGGCGCTGCACCCGGACCGCTGGATGCTGTGGCTCGGCGTGCTCTTCGTCCTGTCCGTGTACTTCTTCCCGGTCGGGATCGTGGGCAAGCTGCGCCTGCGCAAGCGCGGCTGACACCGCCGCCCGCCCGGGCGGCATTTCTTCTGGCTGGACGCGTGGGCAAGGGACTTGCCCACGCTACAGTTTTCAGCATTGAACATTGAACGAAAATCAATGTTCGTTATCTCCCCGAACATATTATGAAGGCAACAATGCTTTCGCTGGGAGCTGACGCGCATGAGAATGCTGAAGAACCTGGCAGCGGCCACGCTGTCGCTTGCCGTACTGGCCCCGCTGGCCGCACATGCCGGCGTCGAGGTGCTGAACGAGGGCTTTTCCGACCTCACGGCGCTGCCCGGCTGGACGCAGCTTAACAACAGCGCGCCCGCCGGCGCCGGCTGGTTCCAGGGCAACGCGAGCATTTTCCCTGCCCAGGCGGGCGCTGCCAGCGCGTACGCCGCCGCCAACTACCTCAGTGCCCAGGACGGCAGCGGCAGCGTGGACAGCTGGCTCATCACGCCGGTGCTGAACCTGTCCGGCACCACCATCTTCTCCTTTTTCACCCGCACGGCGAGCGACCCTGGCTTTGCCGACAAGCTCGAAGTGCGCTTTGCGCCCGGCAGCGGCGCCGACACCTCCGACTTTGCCACGCTGCTGGCGACGGTCGGGACGGCGCAATACCCGCGCACCTGGACGCAGGTGAGTTCCAGCTTCCAGTTCGACGGCGCCGGGCGCTTTGCCTTCCGCTACTTCGGCGACGCCGCGGCACTCAATTACATCGGCATCGACAGCGTGCGCGTGATCACCGCGGTGCCTGAGCCGTCGCTCTCGCTCATGCTCAGTCTTGGACTCGGCGCACTGGCCCTGCTGCGCCGCAAGAACGCCAATTGACCCAGGAGGAACCTGCCATGCCCAACGAAAAACTCCTCGCGGCCTTGCCGCTGGCAGCACTGTTCGCCGCGGTGCTCATGCACATGCCGGCGCGCGCGCAGGACGGGATGGTCGTCGTGCGCGACCCGCAGACCGGCCAGATGCGCGCCCCCACCGCCGCCGAAATGAAGGCGCTGGCGCCGCCGCCGATGGTGGGCCTGCGCGCCCAGGTGCCGCTGTCCTCGCTGGTCAAGACCAACCCGAACGGCAGCCGCACGCTGCGCCTGGGCGAGCGCGGCCTGGTCTATTCGGTCGTGTCGCGCGCGCCGGACGGCACGCTGGCCCAGCACTGCGTGCAAGGCGCGGACGCTGCCGACAAGGCGCTGGCCGAACCGGCCGGCGCCGGCCATCAACCGGAGGTTCGCCATGAAGACCGCTGATCTGCTGCTGCGGCGCGCTTGCGCCGTGCTGGCCCTGTCCTGCTGCGCCATCGGCGCGGCGCAGGCCGGCGCCACCATCACCATCATCAACACCAACGAGCCGGGCGTGGGCTTCAACGACCAAACCCCGGCGGCGCCGGTGGGCGGCAACACCGGCACCACGCTTGGCCAGCAGCGCCTGATTGCGTTCCAGCGCGCCGCCGACATCTGGGGCGCGACCCTGAACAGCAACGTGCCGATCCGCGTCGATGCCTCGTTCGTGCCGCTGTCGTGCACCGCCAACAGCGCAGTGCTCGGCTCGGCCGGCGCCAACGAGATCTGGTCCGACTTCGACAACGCGCCCAAGGCCAAGACCTGGTACCCGAGCGCGCTGGCCAGCAAGCTGCAGGGCAGCGACGTGACCACGCCGGACCAGCCGCACATCGTGGCGCGCTTCAATTCGCGCCTGGGCCTGTTCGACGACTGCATGCCCGGCTCCGGCTTCTACCTGGGCCTGGACAACAAGTTCGGCAACCAGATCGACTTGGTCACGGTGCTGCTGCACGAGATGGGCCACGGCCTGGGCTTCCAGACCTTCACCGACGACGCCACCGGCGAAGAAATCCTCGGCCTGCCTTCGGTGTGGGACTACTTCCTGGTCGATAACCGCAGCAACAAGGCTTGGGTCCAGATGACCGATGCCGAGCGCGCCGCCTCGGCCATCAGCGGCAACGGCCTGTCGTGGAACGGGCCGATCGTCACCGCCGCCGTGCCGCAAGCGCTGTCGCCGCGCTCGAACCTGGCCGTCAGCGGCCCCGCCGCCGGCGACGCGGCCGGCAACTACAGCGTGGGCGACGCCTCGTTCGGCCCCGCGCTCTCGGCCAAAGCCGTGACCGGGCAGCTGATGCCGGTGGTGGACCAGGGCGATGGCACCGGCACCGCCTGCACGCCGCTATCGACCGCCAACAAGATCGCCGTGCGCCGCAATATCGCCTTGGTGGACCGCGGCACCTGCTCGTTCGTGGTCAAGGCCAAGATGGTGCAGGACGCCGGCGCCATCGGCATGATCGTGGCGGACAACCAGCCCGGCGACCTGGCCGGCATGAGCGGCTCGGACCCGGCGATCAAGATCCCCGCGGTGCGCGTCACCCAGGCCGACGGCGCCACGCTCAAGGCCGTGCTGCAGCACCGCTCGCGCACGCGCTCGGGCGTGGTGGCGAGCCTGGGCATCAACCCGGACGAACTGGCCGGCGCCGACGCCCAGCACCGCGTCCTGATGTACACCCCGACCACGCTCACGCCCGGTTCCTCGGTGTCGCACTACACCACCGACGCCAAGCCCAACCAGCTGATGGAGCCCGCCATCAATGGCGACCTGGCGCACGAGGTCACGCCGCCGCACGACCTGACCTACCTGCTGCTGCGCGACATCGGCTGGTGATGGGCAGTGCACGAAAAAAGGGCCGGAACCCTTGCGGGAACCGACCCTTTTCGATGAATACGGCTGATTACTTCTGCTTGGCCTTGAACGCCGCGACGCCGTTGACGATCTCCGCCTTCGCGTCTTCCGGGCCGCCCCAGCCTTCGATCTTGACCCACTTGCCCTTCTCGAGGTCCTTGTAGTGCTCGAAGAAGTGCTGGATCTGCTGCAGGCGCAGGTCCTGCAGGTCTTCCGGCTTCTGCCAGTGGCTGTAGATCGGCAGGATCTTGTCGACCGGGACTGCCAGGATCTTGGCATCGCCGCCGGCTTCGTCGGTCATCTTCAGCACGCCGACTGCGCGGCAGCGCACCACCACGCCCGGGATCAGCGGGAACGGGGTGATCACCAGCACGTCGCACGGGTCGCCGTCGTCGGCGATGGTCTGCGGCACGTAACCGTAGTTGCACGGGTAGTGCATCGCGGTGCCCATGAAGCGGTCGACGAAGATGGCGCCGGATTCCTTGTCCACTTCATATTTGATCGGGTCGGCATTCATCGGGATTTCGATGATGACGTTGAAGTCGTTCGGCACGTCGCGGCCGGCCGGAACTTTGTTCAAACTCATGAGGTTTCCTTGGGTTGCTGAAGATTCAATGTAAGTGGGACATTATAGCGAATCGGACAGGGTTTGTGCGCCGCAGCAAGGCAGTAGCGTGCGGAAATGCCCACACCTGGCGGCGCCATCCGTCGTCCCGGCGAACGCCGGGACCCATGCTGAGCGTGCACTTCTGCGGCGTCGAACTCCCAGTTTGCTCAAAGACCGTCGTCCCCGCGCAGGCGGGGACCCATGCTGAGCGAGCGGGCACGCGGCCTATGGGTCCCCGCCTGCGCGGGGACGACGGGTTTTAAGTATGCGAACCGCACACTCAGCATGGGCCCCGGCTTGCGCCGGGGCGACGGCGGTATTGGCGCTTTGCCGTCAGAGAATGGTCGCCAGTGCGCACTGGCGGTAGTGCGCCGCCGCCTCCGCGTCCTGTCCCAGCGCCTCGTGCATCTGGGCCAGCTTCAGGTGCGCTTCCTGCACCATGTCCGGGTCGGTCACGTCCGACAGCGCCTGCTCCAGGTAGCGCTGGGCCTTGCCCCACAGCTTCTGGCGCAGGCACAGCGAACCAAGGGTCAGCGCCAGCTCGGGGTCGTTCGGGCGCTCGTGGATCCAGGCTTCGCAATTCTCGATTTGCGCCAGCAGCGTGGTCGAACCAAGCGGCCCGGCCGACTCGCGATAGGCGCGCACCAGCCGGTCGTCCCAGCCGGCCTTGAGCGCCTCTTCGGCGATCGCGCGCGCCTCGTCGTGCATGCCGCGCGCGTTGAAGGCGCTGGCCGCCTGCTGCGCCACGTAGGGCTTGGTACGGTCTTCGGGCGGCACGCTGGCCCAGGCGCGCTGGATCGATTCGGCGTCGTGCGTGCCTTCGGACAGCAGCGCCTCGTACGCCATCTCGCGCAGGCGGCTCGACAGCGCCGGGTGCAGCGCCTTGCGCTTGTCCAGGATGCGCACCAGCCGCAGCACCTCGGGCCAGTTGCGCGCCTGTTGGTTGGCCTTGAGCGACCATTGCAGCGCATGGATGTGGCGCTGCCCGCTGGCGTTCAACTCCGACACCGCCTCCAGCGCCGCTTCCGGCTGGTGCTCGTCCACGCGCAGTTCGGTCACCGTCATCAGGCGCGCGGTCTTGAGGCTGTTGTCGTGCACGATCCCGGCCAGCCAGGCGTCGCGCCGCGCCGGCTCGCGCATGCGGTGCGCGGCGCGCGCGCCGATCAGCGCGGCAAGGCCGGCATTCTCGGGCAGCTCGGCGGCGCGCATCGCGGCCTTCTCGGCATGGCCGAAGCGGCCCTCGAACAGCGCCTTGAGCGCGTCGCGCAGGCCCTTGTTGCCCTCGCGCTCGCGCTTGCGCTGGCGGTAGGCCGCAACCCGCTGCGGCATGGCCAGCGTGGCCCGGATCGCGCGCACCAGCCAGTACAGCAGCAGGAACAGCAGTACGGTGAGCACCACGAACAGGTTGAGCGACATGTCGATCCGGTGCGGCGGGTAGAAGAACACCACGTTGCCGGGGTTGAAGCGGGCGGTCACGGCCACGCCGATCGCCGCGGCCATCAGGACGACTAACCAGAGAAGAAGACGCATGGCTTATTTGGCTTTGTAGTTGCGCACCGCGTTCAGGCTGTCGGCCAGCGTCGGCATTTCGATCGTCAGGTTGTTGGCCTGGACCTGGCGCAGCGCCGACTGCGCGGCCTGGGTGCTGCGCGCGCGCGTGTCGAAGTACTTGAGCAGCATGGTCTGCGCCGTGTTCAGGTCATCGCGGAACGCGCTCTCGTTACGCGACAGCAGCGCCAGCCGCGCGTTCAGCAGGCGCAGCTTGAGGTTCTCGCGCACGAAGTACGATTCGGTCGGCGAGAGCATCAGCGCTTCCGGCGTCTCGACGCTGCGCACGCGCACCAGCTGGCGGATGTCGTCCCACATCTCGGTGCTCCACGCGCGCCAGGTGTCGGTCATGCGCTGGCCGAGCGTGAGCGGTTGCGCCGGGGCCGGGGCCGGGGCGTTCTTCCTCGCCTTGGCGCGCGGCGCGGGCGGGGCCGGCAGCAGCGGCTTTTCGTCCGACAGCAGCGGCAGGCTGTCGACCTCGGCGATCACGTTATCCAGCCGCAGCGCCACGCCCGCCAGGTCCACCGCCGGCAGCGCCTTGAGCTTTTCCATGTCGTGCGCGATGGCGCGGCGGATCGTGATGAACTGCGGCTTGTCCGAGCGCGACAGCGAGCGGTCGGCGTTGGACAGCGCGATCAGCGCGCCCTGCACGTTGCCGGCCAGTTGCAGCTGCTGGCTCGCGGTCGAGAGCACCTGCTCGATCTCCGACAGCGCCCATTCGTCGCGATTCTTCGACAGGTCCTGGTACAGCTGCTCGAGCGCGGCCTGCTGGCTCTGCGCTTCCTGCTGGCGGCTCTCCAGCACGCCCACCTTCACCTGCAGCTGCTTGGACTGCTCGGACACCTCGCGCGCCAGCGCCGACGTCTCGGCCGCCACCTGCTCGTCCTTTTGCAGCATGCGCGCGACGTCGGCCCGCATGCTGTTGATGCGGCTGTGGGTGGACCACATGTGCGCCACGAGCAGCACCGCGAGCACGCTCACGGCGGCCGGCAGCGGCTGGCGCAGCGTCTCGAACAGCCCGCTGCGCGGGGCTGCTGGCGGCACCTGGGGAGCGCCCTGGCCCGGGGCCGGCTGCGCGCCTTGTTCTGGAAGATTCGGCAGTTCGTTCATTCTTGTGATTGTAACGCGGCAAGCACGCCCGCGTCGCCGGAAGCGGCCTGCGTCAGGCGTGTCAGCCCCAGCGCGCGTGCAGTCTCCGCGATGCGTGCGTGCGGCACGATCAGATGTTGTTGTTGCAACTTTACAACGCCGTCAACTGGGTCCAGCTCGCGCACCAGCGCGGCAAGACCGCGCAGCGCTTCCGAACTGGTGATGACCCAAGCGTTGGTGCTGGCAAGCAGTGCCCGCAGGCGCGCGGCCAATTCGGGGCTCAGGGCCGGGGTGGCGCGGCGATAGGCGGCCACGGTGGTGACCAGCGCGCCGGCGGCGGCAAACGCTTCGGGCATCAGCTCGCGCCCGCTTTCGCCGCGCACGATCAGCACGCGGCGGCCGGCCAAGCGCGCCAGGTCGATCGCCTGCAACAGGTGCTCGGAATCGCTGGGCTGGCCGCATGGCGGGCAGTAGATGGTGGCGGTGTCGTCGGTGAGACCGTGGCGCGCCAGCGCGGCGCGGCTGCCCTCGCCCACCACCGCGACCGGCACGCCCGGGGGCCAGGCCGCGATGTGCGCAAAAGCGGCCTCGATCGCGTTGGGCGACACGAACGCCACCAGGTCGTATTCGGCCAGCAGCGCCAGCGCCTGCCTGAGCGGCGCCGGATCCGGCAGCGGCTGGATCTCCAGCAGCGGCAGCACCACCGGCTCGCGGCCGAGCGCGGCAACCGCGCGTGCCAGCGGTTCGGCCTGCGCGCGCGGGCGGGTGATGACAACCTTCTCAAGCATCGGGCGCGGCGCCCTCCCGGCAGGCCGCCAGGATCGCGTCGGCGTCCTGCTGCTGCAGCAGTTCGGACACGCGCTGGCCCAGCACCTCGGGTTTGTCGGCCGGGCCGGACAGTTCGGCGCTTGCGCTGCGCTTGCCATCGGGGGTGGCGACCATCGCGCGCAGGTGCAGCGCGTTGCCCTGCACGGTGGCGTGCGCGGCCAGCGGGATCTGGCAGCTGCCGCCGAACACCTTGGACACCTTGCGCTCGGCCGCGACGGCGCGCGCCGTGTCCTCGTGGTTCAGCGGCGCCAGCAGCGCGACCATGTCCACGCCGTCGGCACGCGGCCCGGCGACGATCTCGATCGCCATGGCGCCCTGCCCGGCGGCCGGCAGGCTCATTTCGGGCGGCAGCAGCGCGCGGATGCGCTGGGGCAGGCCAAGGCGCTTCAGGCCGGCGGCGGCCAGGATGATGGCCGCGTAGTCGCCGCGGTCCAGCTTGGCCAGGCGCGTGTCGAGGTTGCCGCGCAGCGGCTTGATGACCAAGTGCGGGTAGCGCGCCGCGATCAGCGCCTGGCGGCGCAGGCTGCTGGTGCCCACCACCGCGCCTTCGGGCAGCTCGTCCAGGCTCGCGTAGTCGTTCGACACGAACGCGTCGCGCGGGTCTTCGCGCTCGAGCACGGCGGCCAGCGCAAAGCCTTCCGGCAGCTCCATCGGCACGTCCTTCAGCGAGTGCACCGCCAGGTCGGCACGGCCCTCGTGCATCGCCACTTCCAGTTCCTTGACGAACAGGCCCTTGCCGCCGACCTTGGACAGCGCGCGGTCCAGGATCTGGTCGCCACGGGTCGTCATTCCAAGAATTTCGACGCTGGTCTGCGGATATAATGCGGCTAGGCGGTCGCGCACGTGCTCGGCCTGCCACATGGCGAGCCGGCTCTCGCGCGATGCGATAATGAGCTTCGAGGGCATGGGCTTCGTCATATCAGGTGCTTTCAAAACGGATTCTTTCACTGTCGTTGAGCCTTACCGGGCTGGTGACACCCCAAGGCTCGTGCATAAGATCACAAATTTTAGCACGCGCCACCTTCGCAAAACCGGCCAAAAGCCATCCGCCAACCTTAAACCTTTGGTCGATATGGACAAACCAGCCGTACCCGTTTCACCCGCCGGCGCAGACAAGGACGCGCCGCTGAAAGAAGACATCCGCCTGCTCGGCCGCCTGCTTGGCGACGTGCTGCGCGACCAGGAAGGCGACGCCGTGTTCGACGTGGTCGAGACGATTCGCCAGACCGCCGTGCGCTTTCGCCGCGACGACGATCCCCGTGCCGGGGAGGAATTGACCGCGCTCCTGCACAAGCTCACCCGCAACCAGACCATCTCGGTGGTGCGTGCGTTCTCGTATTTTTCGCATTTGGCCAACATCGCGGAAGACCAGCACCACATCCGCCGCCGCCGCGCCCACCTGATCGCCGGCTCGGCCCCGCAGGAAGGCAGCGTCGGCTTTGCACTGGCGCGCCTGAAGGACGCCGGCGTCTCGCAGCAGGCGGTTGAATCCTTCCTGCGCGAGGCCTTGATCTCGCCGGTGCTGACCGCGCACCCGACCGAGGTGCAAAGGAAGAGCATCCTGGACGCCGAGCACGACATCGCGCACCTGCTGGCCGAGCGCGACCTGCCGCTCACGCCCAAGGAACGCGCGCGCAACCTGCAGCTCTTGCATGCGCGCGTGTCGACCCTGTGGCAAACGCGCATGCTGCGCTACAACAAGCTGACGGTGGCGGACGAGATCGAGAACGCCCTGTCCTACTACCAGACCACCTTCCTGGCGCAGCTGCCGGCGCTGTACGACGACGTCGAAGCCGAGATCGGCACGCACTACGGCAAGGCCGCCGAGGGGCTCGACAACACGGCCTACATGCAGATGGGCAGCTGGATCGGCGGCGACCGCGACGGCAACCCGAACGTGGGCGTCGACACCATGCGCCGCGCGCTGGTGCGCCAGTCCACCACCATCCTCGACTATTACCTTGAGCAGGTGCACCTGCTGGGCGCGGAGCTGTCCGCCTCGACCCTGCTGGTGGAAGCGAGCCCGGAACTGCAGGCGCTGGCCGAGTCCTCGCCCGACCACTCGCCGCACCGCAGCGACGAGCCGTATCGCCGCGCGCTGATCGGCATCTACGCACGGCTTGCCTCGACCGCGCGCGAACTGGGCGCGACCAACATCCTGCGCAAGGAAGTCGGCCACGCCGACCCGTACCGCGAGCCGCGCGAGTTCCGCGCCGAGCTCAAGGTCATCGAAAACTCGCTGGTTGCCAACCACGGCGCGGTGCTGGTGCAGCCGCGCCTGGCCAGCCTGCTACGCGCAGCGCGCATCTTCGGCTTTCACCTGGCCTCGCTCGATATGCGCCAGAGCTCGGACGTGCACGAGCGCGTGCTGGCCGAACTGTTCGAGCGCGCCGGGGTCGAGGCCGACTACGCGGCACTCGACGAAAGCGACAAGGTCAAGCTGCTGCTGGCCGAGCTGGCGCAGCCGCGCCTGCTGTATTCGCCGTACGAGCAGTATTCGGACGACGCGCGCCGCGAGCTCGACATCTTCCACGCCGCGCGCGAGATACGCGAGCGCTACGGCTACCGCGCGATCCGCAACTACATCATCTCGCACACCGAGACCGTGTCCGACTTGCTGGAAGTGATGCTGCTGCAGAAGGAGACCGGCCTGTTCAAGCCCGGCGCGGGCAGGTCCGAGGTGATGGTGATCCCGCTGTTCGAGACCATTCCCGACCTGCGCCGCGCGGCCGACATCATGGGCGAGTGGATGGCGCTGCCGCTGGTGGCGCGCACGGTCGAGCACCAGGGCAGGCTGCAGGAAGTCATGCTGGGCTATTCGGACTCGAACAAGGACGGCGGCTTCCTGACCTCGAACTGGGAGCTGTACCAGGCCGAGATCAAGCTGGTCAAGCTGTTCAAGGATCGCGGCGTGAAGCTGCGCCTGTTCCACGGCCGCGGCGGCACGGTCGGGCGCGGCGGCGGCCCGAGCTACCAGGCGATCCTGGCGCAGCCGCCGGGCACGGTGAGCGGCCAGATCCGCCTGACCGAACAGGGCGAGATCATCGCCTCCAAGTTCTCCAATGCCGAGATCGGGCACCGCAACCTCGAACTGCTGCTGGCGGCCACGCTGGAAGCGGGGCTGATGCCGCACCCGCCGGAAAGCGACCACGCCGAACGGCTCGCCATGTTCGAGTCGGTCATGGCGCAGCTGTCCGAGCGCGCCTACCAGGCCTACCGCGACCTGGTGTACGAGACGCCGGGCTTTGCCGACTACTTCTTTGCCGCCACGCCGATCGCCGAGATCGCGGAGCTGAACATCGGCTCGCGCCCGGCCTCGCGCAAGCCCTCGCGCCGCATCGAGGACCTGCGCGCGATTCCCTGGGGCTTCTCGTGGGGCCAGTGCCGGCTGCTGCTGCCGGGCTGGTACGGCTTCGGCGCGGCCATCTCCGGCTGGCTGGGCGAAGGCGAGCGCGAAGGCAAGCTGGAGACGCTGCGCGCGATGTACCGCGAATGGCCGTTCTTTGCCACGCTCCTGTCGAACATGGACATGGTGTTGGCCAAGACCGACCTGCCGATCGCACGCCGCTACTCCGAGCTGGTGCCAGACGTGCAGCTGCGCGAGCGCATCTTCAAGCGCATCGCCGGCGAGCACGGCACCACGTTGCGCTGCCTGGCCGAGATCACCGGCACCGGCGAGCGGCTGGCCTCCAACCCGCTGCTGGCGCGTTCGATCCAGAACCGGTTCGCGTACCTGGACCCGCTCAACCACCTGCAGGTCGAGCTGATCCACCGCCACCGTTCGCTCTCGCGCGAGCCCGACAAGATCGACCCGCGCGTGCATCGCGGCATCCACCTGACCATCAACGGGGTGGCTGCCGGGCTGCGCAATACGGGGTGACCAGGCCGGCGTGTTAGCCAGGAGGTATCCGCCACAGCCGACAATTTGTTACATGTAGCGGGGCAACGGAAAGATACAATCCGTCGATTGTGACTTTCCGTTTGCATTCCCGCCTGATGAACAAGTACCTGCGTGCAGGCGCCCTCGGCGGCGCCATCTCCCTTCTGTTGAGCGCATGCGGCGGTGGCGGCAGCGCCTCGCCGACCGCCCCTGTCGTCCAGCCGCCGGTGGTGGTGACCCCGCCTCCTCCGGTAGCGTTGCACGCCGAGCTCATTGCCGGCCAGGCGGACCAGCCGCTGCGCTTTGCCGACGGTACACTGGCAACCGCGCGCTTTGCCGGCCCCAGCCAGGTGGCGTTCGACAAGGACGGCAATCTGTATGTTGCAGACGGCAACTTAGTGATCCGCAAGATCACGCCCGCCGGCGTGGTGAGCTCCCTGGCGGGCTCGGTCGGCAACCCGAACTCGGTGGACGGCACCGGGCCCGGCGCAAGTTTCCAGCCGATCACCGGCATGGCGGTGGATGCCAGCGGCAACGTCTATGTGGCAAGCAATACCACGGTACGCAAGGTCACGCCGGCGGGCGTGGTCACGACCCTGGCCGGCAAGCCGTTCAGCATGGGACAGCAAGACGGCCCCGGCGCGGACGCGACCTTCAGTTCGATCAAAGGACTGGCGATCGATGGCGCGGGCAACCTGTATGTGGGTGACTACCAGCTTCGCAAGATCACGCCCGCCGGCAACGTCCAGACCGTGCACCTGGATGTCCAGGACACCAACTACAACCGCATCGCCTTCGACAGCAATGGCGGCATGAGCGTCAGCTACGACTACGGCACGATCCTGAAGCGCTTCGACGCCTCCGGCAAACTGCTCCAGACGATTGGCGGGACCGAAGTGCTCGGCATCATCGACGGCAACGCCGCGCAAGCGCGGTTCAGCCAGATCCAGGGCATCGCTTACGGGCCGAACGGTCTGCTGTTCGTGGCGGACAACTCGCTCACCGGCACCGCAATCCGTACGGTGGACGCGGCCGGGAACGTCAAGACCCTCAACCCGGATGCGACGATGCCTGGCCTCGTCAATGGACCGCTTGCCAGCGCGCGTTTCAGCGGCGTGCGCGGCATCGCGTTCGACAAGGCAGGCAACCTGCTCCTGGCCGATGCCGGCAACAACGTGATCCGCAAGCTCTCGCCGGACCAGCAGGTCTCCACCTACGCCGGCGGCCCGCCGTGGACGCTGCCGCCCACCTTCGCCGACGGCAAGGGCGCCGCGGCGGCGTTCCGCAACATCCTCGGCTTTGGTTACGACAAGGCGGGCAATTATTACGTGGCCGATGCCGCTAACTGCGCGATCCGCAAGATCGACCCGGCACGCAACGTCACGACCCTGGCGGGCGCCGGCGGCTACTGCGGCTACGCGGACGGCACCGGCGCGGCCGCGCGCTTCGACAACATCCGTGCGATGTCCCAGGACGCCGACGGCAATCTGTACGTGGCGGAAATGAGCACGGTGCGCAAGGTGACGCTGGCGGGCGAGGTCACGACGGTCGCGGGCAGGCCCGGCACCACCGACAAGAAGGACGGCGATGCGCCGACGTTCCAGAACCTGCTCGGCATCGCCATAGGGCCGGACCGCAACCTGATGGTCAGCGACGGGTACCAAGTCTCGGGCTTCACACTGTGCAATTTCGACTACGGCAACGCGCCCAACTCGCTGCGCACCCTCACCCTGCAGGGCGTGGCGAGCACGGTGCCAGGCAGCGAGTGGAGCTGTGCCGACAGGAACAAGGCGCCGGCCCTGTGGGGCGCCAACGACCTGCGCTTTGACACGGCGGGCAACCTGTACCTGGTCAGCGGGGATAGCCTGGCCATGCGCACGGCGGCAGGGGTGGCGTCGTACCTGTTGGACAGCCAGGGCAACAAGATCCCGGGCTACCACCTGGCGCCGGACGATGCGGGCAACCTGTTCTTCATTTCGGGGAATTCGATCTTCAAGTACGGCGCGGACAAGGTGGTGAAGAAGGTGCTCGGGCCGGCGGTGCCCGGCAATCCGGTCGAGATCACGACTGACCTGCCGTTCCAATCCATCAGCGCGCTCGCCTACATCGGCAATCACAAGTTCCTGGTCAGCTTCGACAGCCAGGTGGTGGTGGTCACGCTGAACTGACTCGTAGGGTGGGCTCTTGAGCCCACGCTGCGGGCACGCGTCGCGTGTCAAACCGCGTGGGCACGAGTGCCCACCCTACAAAAAAACGCGCCACCCTTGCGGGCTGGCGCGTTTTTCGCGTTTGAAGCGCAGGCTTACTGGCTCTGCAGGAAGGTCTTGAGCTTGTCCGAACGCGACGGCTGGCGCAGCTTGCTCATCGCCTTGGCTTCGATCTGGCGAATGCGCTCGCGCGTGACGTCGAACTGCTTGCCCACCTCTTCCAGCGTGTGGTCGTTCGACATCTCCACGCCGTAGCGCATGCGCAGCACCTTCGCTTCGCGCGGGGTCAGCGAATCGAGCACCTCGGCGATCACGGTGCGCATCGAGGCGTGCATCGCGGCTTCCAGCGGCGCCAGGGTCGCGGTGTCCTCGATGAAGTCGCCCAGCTGCGAATCGCCGTCCTCGCCCATCGGCGTTTCCATCGAAATCGGCTCCTTGGCGATCTTCATGATCTCGCGCACCTTCGATTCCGGCATCTCCATCTTCTGCGCCAGCGTCGCCATGTCCGGCTCGGTGCCGGTTTCCTGCATGATCTGGCGCGAGATGCGGTTCATCTTGTTGATGGTCTCGATCATGTGCACCGGCACACGGATGGTGCGCGCCATGTCCGCGATCGAGCGCGTGATCGCCTGGCGGATCCACCAGGTCGCGTAGGTCGAGAACTTGTAGCCGCGGCGGTATTCGAACTTGTCCACCGCCTTGAGCAGGCCGATGTTCCCCTCCTGGATCAGGTCCAGGAACTGCAGGCCGCGGTTGATGTACTTCTTCGCGATCGAGATCACCAGGCGCAGGTTGGCCACCGTCATTTCGCGCTTGGCCTGGCGCGCGCGCTTTTCGCCCGCAGCCATTTGCTTGTTAATCTTGCGCAGGTCGGCCAGCGGCAGCGCCACGCGCGCCTGCAGGTCGATCATGCGCTGCTGCAGCTCCTTGATGGCCGGGAGGTTGCGCGACAGGACCGCGCTGTACGGGTAGGCGCAGTCCACTTCGCGGTCGCCCCATTCCAGGTCGGTCTCGTTGCCCGGGAAGACCTTGATGAAGTGCGCACGCGGCATGCCGCAGCGGTTCACGCAGATGTCCAGCACCGCGCGCTCGACGCTGCGCACCTCGTCCATCTGGCCGCGCAGCGTGTCGCACAGCTTTTCGACGATCTTGGCGGTAAAGCGAATGCCCAAGAGTTCGTTGGAGATGATCTCCTGCGCCTTCATGTAGGCCGCCGAGCCGTAGCCGTCGTTCTTGAATGCGTGGCCCATCTTGTCGAACTGCTTTTCGATCAGCGCGAACTTCTCCAGCGCGCCCTTC
This sequence comes from Massilia agilis, assembly GCF_024756255.1. Taxonomy (GTDB): domain Bacteria; phylum Pseudomonadota; class Gammaproteobacteria; order Burkholderiales; family Burkholderiaceae_D; genus Telluria; species Telluria agilis. Next base: position 657,730 of record NZ_JANUHB010000002.1, read on the forward strand.
TTGAGCTGGGCCAGCTGCTCGGCCGAATAGCCGGCCGCGCCGCCACCGACGTCGCCGTCTTCCTCTTCCTCGACGTCCTCGATGTCTTCGTCGTCCTCATCGTCGGACGCCGCAACCGGCGCGGCAGCCGCCTCATAGGGATCGACGAAACCGTCCACCACTTCGTCGATCTTCAGCTCGTCCGCCGCGATCTTGTGCGACAGCGCGATGATCTCCGAAATCGTGGTCGGGCAGGCGGAGATGGCCTGCACCATGTCCTTCAGGCCGTCCTCGATGCGCTTGGCGATCTCGATCTCGCCCTCGCGGGTGAGCAGCGCCACCGCGCCCATTTCACGCATGTACATGCGCACCGGGTCGGTGGTGCGGCCGAATTCCGAATCGACGGTCGACAGCGCGGTTGCAGCGGCGGCCTCGACTTCGTCGTCGCTGGCGGCGGTCGGCACTGCGTCCGACAGCAGCATCATTTCCGCTTCCGGCGCGCGCTCGTAGATCGCGATGCCCATGTCGTTGAAGGTCGCGATGATGCCCTCGATCGCTTCCGGATCGATGATGTTCTCGGGCAGGTGGTCATTGATCTCGGCATGGGTCAGGTAGCCGCGCTCCTTGCCCAGGTTGATCAGCGCCTTGATCTGCAGGCGGCGCTTTTCCAGTTCGGCTTCGCTCGCGCCGTCGGCCCCGTCCAGCATGCTGGACAGGCCGCCGCCCTTGAGCTTGCGCTCACGCAGGCGCGAGGCCACCTTCATCTCGGCGCGCTCGACCGCGTTCAGCGCGGCGATCTCGTCGTTCTCGGGCACGAACTCGCTGGGCTTGCGGCCGCGGCGGCCCGGCACCTTCACGCCCGGCAGCACATAGCCGGAGGTGTCGATTGCCGACAGCGCGCTGGCGTCGGTGGTGGTGCTGACCGTACCCTGCCCGGCCGTCGCCGCCGGCACAACCGGCTTGACCACGGTGCGGGTGCGGGCCGCCTTGGGCGCGGCCGGCGCTTCCGGCTCGCCCGGTTCAGCCTCGGCCGCCTTCAGCGCGGCAAGGCGCGACACGCGCTTTTTGACGATGACCGGCGCCGGTGCCGCCTCGGCGGGCGCAGGCTGGACTGCCGGCTGCTGCTCGGCCACGACCGGCTGCGCCTCGACTACCGGCTGCTCGATGGCGGCCGGCTGGGCCGCCACGTCGGCCTGCTGCGCCTGCGCCGCCTTGGCTGCCGCCAGGCGCGAACGCGTCTTCACTACCGTGACCTTGGCCGCAGCTTCCGTCTCGAGGAAATACGACGTCGCGGTTTTCGGCACCGCCAGCGGCGCCGCGGCCTTGGCCGCCGGCTTCTTCGCCGTCAGTGTCAGTGTCTTGGCGGGGTTTTTCATCTTCACTCTCCAATCGCGGCGGATGCGCGCCAGCGAGGTCAATAATCCACCTGAGCCGCGCGCTGCAGCTCGGTTGCAATCGTTTGTTTCGGGGAAGCGCCCTAACTAGGGGCAGACAGGCCGCATATCAAGCACTCCTGCGTCGCAACGAGAAGTCGCCAGACCCGGCTGGCGCAGGCCCGGCGCCTACGGTGGGATGTTTGCTGTGATCGAGTGCGGTGTGCATGTCGGAACGAAAAAAAGCCCGTCAATAGAAACGGGCTTGAGTCTATTTCTCAAGGAGATAGAGGAGACAGACGCCATTATGCCGCAAGGAAAACTTTAGCGATAATTGAAATATTCCATATCGGATATAACCGTATCGCATAGCTGGCACAGGACCCGTCTCCCGGTTCTCTCTGCGCTGGCGCAAGCCACACGCAAAGCAAGGGGCGGATCATACAGGATTTCGCGGCGGCACGCAGGCCGAGCCCGTCTCGCCACCGCCAGTTACCCCAACGACCCAACCCGATGTCAACGCAACGGTCGCGCCACTTGTGGCGGCCGCCATGCTATCCTTCGGGTTCTTGTTCTTACCATGAAGTCAATGAATACCAACAGCACCGCCGCAGAGTCCCAAGAAGCAACCGCAGAACAGGCCCAGGCAACCACCGCCCCGGCCCCGGCCGCAGCGGCGGCGCCCTCCGAAGCGCCATCTGCGCGCGCTCTGCTCAAACAGCTGCAACAGCAGTTCCCGGCATTCCAGAAATGCCTGCCGCTGGAAATCGGCATCGACAAGCAATTGCTGGCACGCATGCCGGGGCTGAACCGCAAGGCCATGCGGGCCGCGCTCGGCATCCACACCGGCTCGCTGCGCTACCTGAAGGCGATGGAAAAAGCCACCGTGCGCTACGACCTGGACGGCAAGCCGGGGGCGGAAGTCACCGACACCCACCGCGCGCACGCCAGGGAGCAGCTGCAGCAGCGCTTCAAGAAAGAGGCCGAACGCAAGCGCGCCGAGCGCGAGGCCGCGGCTGCCGAGGAAGCGGCGCGCGTGCGCCAGCAAAAGCTGCAAGCCCTCGCCTCCAAATTCTCGCGCAACTGATTCGCGCATGAGCGAGTCGCCAGACGCATTGCTGCCGCCTTACGACGGCATCAGGCTGGCCGACGTGCGCCTGGTGCAGACTGCGCAGCACGCCGTTGCCGCGTTCGATGCCCTGCTGGCCATGGACGCGATCGGCTTTGACACCGAGTCCAAGCCCACCTTCCAGAAGGGCGAGGAATCGACCGGGCCGCACCTGGTGCAGCTGGCGACCGACGAGGTGGCCTACCTGTTCCAGATCGGGCGCACGGCGCCGGTGTTCACCGACGGCCTGCGCGCGGTGCTGGAGTCGCAAGCGGTGCTCAAGGTCGGGTTCGGGCTGTCGGACGACCTGCGGCGGCTGCGCACCAAGCTCGCGATCGATTCACAGAACGTGCTCGACCTGGCAGTCGCGCTGCGCGCCAACAAGCGCCAGACCATCGGCGCGAAGACGGCCGTGGCGCGCTTCTTTGGGCAGACCATGCAGAAATCCAAGCGCATCACCACCACCAACTGGGCGCTGCCGGTGCTGTCGGAAAAGCAGATCTTGTACGCGGCCGACGACGCGCACGTGGCGCTGCGCGTGTATCGGCGCTGGCGCGAGCTGAAAAACACCTGAGCCAACGGGACCGCTGCGCCGAAGTCACCAACTCGGCAAGCCACGTCGTCCCCGCGGAGGCGGGGACCCATGCTGAGCGCGCTGGCCTGCGGTGCAGAAGATTCGACTACGCGTGTCGCCTATGGGTCCCCGCCGAGGGGGCGCCGAGCCCGGGGACGACGTGCTGAGGAAGCTAGCCATTGGTTTGCCGCGCGTGATCATTCAAGCAAGGTATGATGTCGTTCGGTACAGTTCCCGAAGCGACGTATGACCTTTTGCGCAAAGCTAGCCAGACTCACCCTGCTGCCAGCCCTGCTCGCGGCCAGCGCCGCCGGCGCCGCCCCGCAGGTGCCCGACACCCTCGCCCAGCGGCTTGCCGCCTGCACCTCGTGCCACGCGCGCAAGGACGCGCAGGGCACGCCCGGCACCGACCGCTACTTCCCGCGCATTTCGGGCAAGCCGGCCGGCTACCTGTACAACCAGCTCGTCAACTTTCGCGAAGGCCGCCGCCAGTATCCCTTGATGACGTGGATGGTGGACCACATGCCCGACGCCTACCTGCGCGAGATCGCCGACTACTTCGCCAACGACCACCTGCCCTACCCCGCGCCCACGCCCGCCGACGTGCCGGCCGCGGTGCTTGAACGCGGACGCCAGCTCGCCACCCGCGGCGACACCACGCTCAAGGTCCCGGCCTGCATGGCTTGCCACGGGCAGCAGCTGACCGGCGTGGCGCCCGCGATCCCGGGGCTGGCCGGCCTGCCGCGCGACTACATCAACGCGCAGTTCGGCGCCTGGCGCAACAAGGTGCGCCGCGCACACGCGCCCGACTGCATGGCGACGATTGCGGCGCGCCTGTCGGTGGCTGACGTGGCGGCCGTGTCGAGCTGGCTGTCGTCCCAGCCGGTGCCGGCCGACGCCAGCCCTGTCCGATCGGTGACGCGCCCACTGCCGCTGGCCTGCGGCAGCTCCCCGGATTGAAGCGATGAAGAAGACTGTCCTCTACCCGATCATCCTCGCGGCGGGCCTCTTGGCCGCCACCGCCATTGCCGCCTGGCCGCGCGCGGAACACGTCCCCGCCAGCTCACCGGCCGCCTATGCGCCGACACCGCAGAACATCGCCCGCGGCGCATACCTGGCGCGCGCCGGCGACTGCATGGCCTGCCACACCGCGCGCGGCGGCGCCCCGTTCGCCGGCGGCCGCTTCCTCGACACGCCATTCGGCCGCGTGGCCGCGCCCAACATCACGCCGGACGCCGCCACCGGCATCGGCACCTGGAGCGCGGACGATTTCTGGGGTGCCCTGCACAACGGCACCTCGAAGGACGGCCGCCTGCTCTACCCGGCCTTCCCGTACGCGAACTACACCAAGATCACGCGCGCCGACAGCGATGCGCTGTACGCCTTCCTGCGCAGCGTGGCGCCGGTGCGCCAGGCCAGCGCGGCGCACGCGCTGCGCTTTCCCTACAACCAGCAATGGGCACTGGCCGCCTGGCGACTGCTGTATTTCAAACCGGGCGTGTACCAGCCGGACGCCAAACAGGACGCCAGCTGGAACCGCGGCGCCTACCTGGTGCAGGGCCTGGGCCACTGCAACGCCTGCCACAGCAGCCGCAACAGCCTGGGTGCGAGCGAACAGGGACTCTCGGGTGGACTGATCCCGCAACTGGGCTGGTACGCGCCCTCGCTCACGGCGGACAGCGAAGCCGGTCTTGGCAGCTGGGAGGTGGACCACATCGTGCAGCTGCTGCAAACGGGCGTGTCGCCGCGCGCCACCGTGTTCGGGCCAATGGCCGAGGTGGTGGCGCGCAGCCTGCAGCACCTGTCCAGCGACGACGCGCGCGCGATGGCCCTCTACCTGAAGTCGCTGCCCGCCTCGCCCGCCACGCCGGCGGCCGAAGCGCCGGTGGGACCGGAGGCCGAACGCACCATCCAGGCCGGCAAGCTGCTGTACGAGCACCACTGCGCCGACTGCCACGGCGCCGACGGCCGCGGCAAGGCGCCGGCCTACCCGCCGCTGGCGGGCAACCGCGCGCTGACCATGCGCGAGCCGGTCAACGCGATCCGCGTGGTGCTCAATGGTGGTTTCGCGCCCGGCACCGCGGGCAATCCGCGCCCGTACGGCATGCCGCCCTTCGGCCCGGTGCTGGGCGACGCGGAAGTGGCGCAGGTGGTCACCTACCTGCGCGCGAGCTGGGGCAACCGGGCCAGCGCGGTGACCGCGCAGGACGTGAACCGCTACCGCACGGTGCCGCTGGACTGATCAGACCATCTCGGCAAAGCCGATGCGGTCGGTGGTGGCCGCGCGCGCGGCCTCGACGCTGACCTTGTGCGCGGACAGCAGCCGCTCCAGCGCCGAATTCATGGTGTGGCTTTGCGGGACGCGTCCGGCGTTCAGGTGCTCGCGGATCGCGCCCAGGTCGCCGCCTTCGAGCATGCGCGCCACGGCCGGCTCGAGGGTCAGGCACTCGGTGGCCAGGTGGTAGCGGTTGCCTTCCAGGGACGGCAGCAGCGCCTGGCACAGCACGCCGCGCAGCGCGTGCGCCAGTGCCTGGGTCTGCGCTTCGTCGTTGCCGAGCAGGCGCATCATCTTTTGCAAGCCAAGCTCGGTCGAGCGCGCGTGCAGCGAGGCCAGCACCAGCGGCCCCGATTCGGCCAGCGCCAGCGCCTCCTGCGCGGTCTGCGCATCGCGGATCTCGCCGATCACGATCACGTCCGGGCGCTCGCGCAGCGCGTCCAACGCACCCAGGTAGTAGCTGCCCACGTCGCCGTCCACGCCCACCTCGCGCTGGGTGACGATGCACTTGCGCTGGGGGATCAGGGTCTCCACCGGGTCCTCGATGGTGATGATGTGGCCCGAGCGGCACTTGTTGATCTCGTCGACCATCGAGGCGATGGTGGTGGACTTGCCCTGGCAGGTGTCGCCGATGATCAGCACCAGGCCGTTGGTCAGGCGCGCGAACTCCTGCTCGTCCGCGTGCAGGTCCAGTTCGGCCAGCGCCAGCGGCTCCTTGGGAAAGCGCCGGATCACGCAGCCCAGCCGCTTCTTGCCCTGGAAGCTGAAGCAGTTGGCGCGGATGCGCGCGGTATGCAGGTCGATCGAGCGGTCGAACGCGCGCTCCTCGATCCGCTCGGCCCAGTTGGGCTCGATCACCTCGAAGAATTCCTCCAGCTCCTCGCGCGTGATGGGCGAGTCGGTCACCGCCACCAGCCCCTTCGGCTGGCGCAGCATCAGCGGGCTGTTCTGGTGGATGATGATGTCAGAGAACACCAGCCGCGAGTTCAGCAAGTGCAGGATCTGCTCGACCAGGGTGCCGAACACCGGATGGTCTTCGTTCTCGATGTACGAGAGAGTGGGAATCTGCGAGGACTGGTGGTATTCCATTGGCGCTGCCGGCGTGGTCTGCAATGGGCCAATTATAAAACCAGCCACGCCGGAAGTTGCACTCTTGAAAGAAAAATGTTCAGCGTGACATGGCGGCAACGACGCGGTCGCCAAACAGCACGGTCGCCACGCCCGCCACCATCACCAGCGCGCCGAACATGCGCACGCCCGACACCCTGCGCACGGCCATGTGGATCAGGCCGAACTGGTCGATCGCCATCGAGGTGAGCAGCTGGGCAGCGATCACCAGCACCACCAGGTTCAGCAGGCCAATGCGCGGCGCCAGGTACACGCTGCCGAACACGAAGCTGGCGCCCAGCAGGCCGCCGGCGTACTTCCACAGCGGCTGGCCGGCCATCAGCGCCAGCGTGCCGGGCGCGCCGCCGCGCAGTACGACCAGCAGCGCCAGCGCGACTGTGCCGACCGAGAACGACACCAGCGCGGCCAGCACCGAATCGGCGCCCAGGCCGAGCGCCAGCTGGCCGTTGACGGCCGCCTGCACCGAGATCGCCACGCCCACGCACAGGGCCATCAAAAACAACATCACGTTCACACAACACCTCTTGAGCAACAGCGGGACAAAGCGCGGATTGTACGATGCACCGGCGCGGTGCGTGCAAACCTTTGCAAAATGCCCAGCTCGGTGGCAGCATATTTACATTGTTATTCCTTAGGAGGCGATCATGCGCCGCCTTGCCCTTGCCTGCACCCTGGCGCTGCCCTGCGCCGCCCATGCCGCGGATGACTTCATCGCGCGCTGCGAACGCGAAATGAAGCCGGTGTTCGAGGTGCGCGCGCGGGAAGCGAAGTTCGACCTGTCCACCTCGCTGTCCAGCCGCGTGCTCAACACCAAGGTCAGCTACGGCGCCGCCGCCCAGCTGACCATGGGGATGACCTCCGGGACGCACCGCACCGAGATCGGCATCGATGGCCCGTCCATGCTCGACGCGGCGCACCGGCGCGAATGCGTCGCCCCGCGCATCTACGTGGACCTGGCGTACGAGCCGCTGCGTGTGTTCGTGGCGCGCGAATTCCACCAGCAGTCGTGCGCCTACCGCACCGTCTATGAACACGAGATGCGCCACGTGCAGGTGTACCGCGACAACCTGCCGGTGCTCGAGCGCCACGTGCGCGAGGCACTCGAGCAGCGCTACGCGGGCCGGCCGCTGTACGGCGCGCCCGGCACTGGCCTGGCCAGACTGGAGAGCGACGTGGACAACTGGCTGCGCCCCTTCATCAAGGCCGAGCTGGCGGCGGTCGAGCGCCAGCAGCTGGCGCTCGATTCGCCCGAAGAGACGTTCCGGCTGTCGCACGCCTGCCTGGGGGAAGTGGAGGCCGCGATGGGTAGCAGCTTCTGAAGACCCGTTCGTCCCGGCCCCATGCAGCCTGGTCCTTGCCGGCTGCAGTTCGTCGCAAAATGCCGCCGCCTGGGCCCGCGCAAGCTTACGATTGCAGCATCAATAACAACACCTGGAGAACCCGACCATGAACCACGCTTTCACCCGCCGCCAGCTCCTGCTTGCCGCCAGCACCCTCGCCCTCGCGGCGCCCGCCTTCGCCTTCGGCTTTGGCTTTGGCCACGAGACCGTCAAGGGCAGCGGCCACGTCAGCAAGCAGGCGCGCCAGGTGGCGCACTTCACGGGTCTGGCGCTGTCCGTGCCGGGCGACGTCGAGCTGCACACCGGCACGGCTGAAGGCGTGAGCATCGAGGCCGACGACAACCTGCTGCCGCTGATCGAAACGGTGGTCGAAAACGGCACGCTGAAGATCCGCCCGGTGCACGACAACATGCAGCTGCGCCCGCACACGCTGCACATCACCGTCAACGCGCGCGAGATCGACCAGCTCAAGCTGGGCGGCTCGGGTTCGATCAATGCGGACGACCTGCGCGCCCGCAAGCTGGAGATGTCGCTGGGCGGCTCGGGCTCGATCAAGGCGCGCTCGGTGCAGGCCGACGAGGTCGAGGTGCACGTGGCTGGCAGCGGCGACCTGTCCGCCGCCGGCGGCACGGCCGGCCGCCTGGAAGTCAAGCTGGCCGGGTCGGGCGACGTCGACCTGGGCAAGGTCAAGGCGGGCGACGTCAAGGTGCAGGGCGCCGGTTCGGGCACCACCACCGTGTGGGCGCTCAACACGCTGTCGGCGAAACTGGCCGGCTCCGGCGACGTGAACTACTACGGCGATCCGCGCGTCACCCGCACCGTGGTGGGCTCGTCGGACGTGCGCCGCGCCGGTCCGGCGCCGCGCTGAAAAATGAAAACCCGGTAGGGTGGGCAGCTTGTCTGCCCACGCGTTCAGTCCAGGCTAACGCCGCCTGAACGCGTGGGCGGGAGACCCGCCCACCCTACACGGGCAAATCCCGCCTGCCTTACTTCGGCGGCTGGTAGGCGATCGGCTTGACCGCCACCGATACCTGCACTTCCTGGCGCTTGTTGGCGGCGCCTTCCACCACCAGCGTCAGCGGCACGCTGTCGCCTTCCTTGAGCTGCTGCTTCAGCCCGAACAGCATCACGTGGTAACCGCCGGGTCCCAGCACCACATCCTGCCCGGCCGGCAGCGCCAGCGATTCCACCGCGTGCATCCGCATGGTCTGGCCCTGCATCTGCATTTCGTGCAGCTCGGCGTTGGCGGCCAGCGGCGTACGCACCGCCACCAGCTTTGCCGGCGCAGCCGAGCGCACGCGCATGAACGCGCCCGCGCTTTTCTGCTGCGGCACGGTGGCGCGGATCCACGCATCGCTGACCGATACCTGGGCCAGCGCCGCGCTCGAGTACAGCACGCCGGCGGCCAGTGCTAGAAGTGTCTTCCTCATGGGCTTCCCCTTGTAAGTGATCGCGTCGATTATAGCCGCGCTTTACGGGGCGCCGTGCCAGTACTCGCGCTCGATGAGCACGGTGTCGGCGCCATCGGTGATCCACACCTGGCCGTCCTGTACCGTCACCTGCAGCTGCATGCCGCGCTTGGCCAGCTTTTCCAGGGCCTGGCTGGCCTCGGCCGGCACGTTGACGACCGTGACGTTATGGGCGCGCCCGAGCTTGCCCGACAGGCCCCTGAACCACACCTGGCTGGCGGTGCTGTAGCTGTACACGAACACCCGGTCGGCGCGCGCCGACGCCTTCATGATGCGCTTGTCGTCCGGCTGGCCGACCTCGATCCAGGTCTTGAGCGCCCCGGTCAGGTCCTTTTCCCACAGGTCTGGCTCGTCGGTATCGAACAGGCCCTTGGTGAAAACCAGCCCCTCGCTCGCGTGCAGCGCGAAGGCCAGCACGCGGATCATCACCCGCTCGTCGGTCTCGGACGGGTGGCGCGCGATGGTGAGGGTGTGGTCCTGGTAGTAGTTGCGGTCCATGTCCGCGATCTGCAGGTCCGCCTTGTAGATGGTTGCTTTGAGGGCCATTGAAAACGATTCGTATGAGTGGCGCAGCCCGCTATTGTCGCACGCCACGTCCCCTGCCGCCATGCCTGCCGTCCCGCTGGCCTTGAGCCAAACCGGGTGGCCGTGCGATTGCGCGAACTTGGCGCGGCAAACAGCGTCTATTGGACTCGTTTTCAGCGCGCACACCCGCCAGCGGCGGTCCAAACACGATACGGCGGTCCAAACACTAGACAGAGGAAAACATGCAGCCAGCATCTCTCACCAACAACCCGGCCTTGCGCTCCCAGCTCGAAACCCAGGTCAATTTCCTGACCGAGCTGTCGCACCGCACCTACGACTCGGTGCGCAAGGTCAGCGAACTGAACATGCGCTTCACCCAGCAGTTCGTCGAGGACACAATGAACTTCGGGCGCGAGCTGATGAACTGCTCCGACCCGTTCCAGGTCACCTCCACCGCCATCAACCAGCTGCAGCCGGCCACCGAGCACCTGCGCAGCTACCAGCGCCAGCTGATGGGCGTGCTGTCCGGCGCCCAGGCCGACTTCTCGCGCACGGCGGAAACCCACATTCCCGAAGCCAGCCGCCAGGCCAGCGCCATGGCCGACGAAATGGTGCGCAACGCCGCCGCCAACGCGGCCAACGCGGCCGACGTGGGCGCGGCCCACAACCCCACCTGACGCGGCGGGGCCTGCCATGACCGCACACGGCAAACACAAGGCCGGCACGCTGGCGCTCGACCTGCTGCGCGGCGAGCACCAGCGCGTGCGCACCCTGTTCGGCGAGTTCGACAGCCTCAAGGGGCTGGACGACGAGGACGAACGCAAGGCCGAACTGGTGGACGAGATCTGCTACGAGCTCACCTTGCACACCATGATCGAGGAAGAAATCTTCTACCCGGTGCTGCGCTCGGCGATCGCCGACGACGACCTGATGGACGAGGCCGACGTCGAGCACGCCGGCGCGCGCGAGCTGATCAGCCAGCTCGAGGTGATGTACCCCGGCGACGACCATTTCGACGCCACGGTGGCGGTGCTGGGCGAAGAAGTCGGGCACCACATGGACAAGGAGGAAGGCGAGATGTTCGACGCCGCACGCCGCGCCGGCATCGACTTCGAGCGGCTTGGCGAGCAGCTCGCGGCGCGCCGCGCGGAGCTGGAAGAAGACCTGTCCTCGCCCGCCGGCACGATCGACGCGATGGAACCGCACGAGGGCGCGCGCCGCGCCCAGCGCCCGCCCGACTAGGTGGAACTATTGAAAAACCGCTCTCTCTAAACCCACGAGCGCGTCACGCCGCGCTCGCGGCTTTCACCTGACACCGAATGGGCAATCAAGGAGATCGACATGGCGACAAGTAAGGAAGGCGGCAAGGCCGCGGGCAGCTCGGGCGGCAGCGCGCAGAAAGGCGGGGCCGGCAGCAGCCAGGGGCCAGCCAAGCGTGGTTTCGCGGCGATGGACCAGGCACAGCAACGCGAAATCGCCAGCAAAGGCGGCCAGGCCGCCCACCAAAAAGGCACGGCGCACGAATTCGATTCCGAAGAAGCGCGGCGTGCGGGCCAAAAAGGCGGCGAGGCAGTCAGCCGCAACCGCGCCCACATGGCCGATATCGGCCGCAAGGGCGGCGAAAGCCGGCAATCGGCACACCGGGCCGCGCAGGCGGCCGCCGCCAAGGGGTCGCGCCAGGGCGGCGACAAAGAATAGGCCGCGTTTTTACGTGCACCAATCGCCAGACCCATTTCTTTCATTCCCTTAGCAACCTCATTTTCACGGGCCGCGCCAGCGGGCGGCGGCCCTTTTTTGTCCGGGTGTGCTACAGTGCGCGCCCGATGTCTTCCCTTCCCTACCTCACCGCCTACCCGGGAACGCTGCGCGCACAGGCCGCGCAGCTGCTGGCCGAGGGCCGCCTGGCCGACGTGCTGCGACGGCGCTATCCGCAGGCGCATGAGGTGCGCAGCGACAAGGCGCTGTACCAGTACGTGCAGGAGCTCAGGGAGCGGCACCTGCGCAACGCCGAACCGGTGTCCAAGGTGGCGTTCGACAGCAAGATCCAGGTGATCCGGCATGCGCTCGGCCTGCATACCGCAATCTCGCGCGTGCAGGGCAGCAAGCTCAAGGCCAAGCACGAAATCCGCATCGCCACCGTGTTTCGCGAAGGGCCGCCCGAGTTCCTGCGCATGATCACCGTGCACGAGCTGGCGCACCTGAAGGAAAAGCAGCACGACAAGGCGTTCTACCAACTGTGCTGCGCCATGGAACCCCACTACCACCAGTTCGAATTCGACCTGCGGCTGTACCTCACCCTGCTCGACCATGGCGGTCCGGCACTATGGGTTGCACAGCGTTAATATTTCGCAACAGAAATTAATCGAAATGTAATTATTTGTCGTAAATTTGTCGACAAGAACGTTACGCTTCGATACATTCGCGTCTTGCACCAAAAACAACGTATGCATACTGGTGCGCCCAACCCGACACGACGATGTTCCTCCAATCAGATTCGCGCCTCGGCATGCGTGCCGCGGCATTTGCATTTGGCATGGCGCTGTCCGCAGGCGCGCTGGCCGGGGATGCCGACGCCCCCGGCCTGGTGCTGTCCGGTTTCGGCACGCTGGGCTATGTGCACTCGACCGAGCGCGAGGCCGATTACACCAACTCGTCGATGAAGGCCAGCGGCGCCGGCTTCACGCGCGCGTGGAGCCCGGACGTGGACAGCCGCCTGGGCGCGCAGGCCGACGTGCAGCTGGGGCAGCGCTGGTCGGGCGTGGTGCAGGTGGTGAGCGAGCAGCGGCTGGACCGCCGCTACCGGCCGCGCATCGAATGGGCCAACATCCAATTCCAGGTGACGCCGGAACTGGCGCTGCGCGCCGGACGCATCGCCCTGCCCGCGTTCCTGGCCGCCGACTACCGCAAGGTCGGCTACGCCTACACCTGGGTGCGCCCGCCGGTCGAGGTCTATGGCTCGCTGCCGCTGCCCAGCAGCGACGGGGTGGACCTGACCTGGCGCTACCCGCTCGGCGAAATCCGCAACACCACGCAAGCCTTCTTCGGCCGCACCGACATGGGCCTGACGAGCACCACCCACGTGAAGGTGCGCCGCCTGTCCGGCTTCTCGCAGACTGTCGAGCGCGGGCCGCTGACTGCGCGCCTGTCCGCCCTCACCGCCGACCTGACCCTGGACATCGGGCGCGGCCTGTTCGACGCGCTCGGCGCCTTCGGCATCGCCGGCGACGCGCTGGCCGGGCGCTACGAGGTCGATCACAAGCGCGCCGCCCTCACCAGCCTGGGGCTGGCCTGGGATCCGGGCCACTGGTTCATCATGGGCGAGGCCGGCCACACGCACACCGAGTCCTTCCTCGGCACGACCACCAGCATGTACGCCACCGGCGGCCTGCGCCGCGGCGCCCTCACCCCGTATGCCAGCGTTGCGCGGGTGCGCGCCGACACCCCGACGTCGGACCCGGGCCTGCCGGTGGCCGGCCTGGCCGCGGCGAGCCTGTCCACTGCCGTCAACCTGAACGTCGGCCTGAACGCGCTGCTGCAGACGATCCCGTCGCAATCGAGCGTGTCGCTGGGCGTGCGCTGGGATGCGCGCCGGGGCGTCGCGCTCAAGGCGCAGCTCGACCGTGTCACCCCGCGCGACGGCTCGCGCGGCACGCTGATCAATACCCAGCCCGGCTTCGTCCCGGGCCGCCCATTGCAGGTAGCGAGCCTGGCGCTCGACTTCGTGTTCTAGGACCTGCCATGCGCCTGCACCATCGCCTGTTTGCCGGGATTGTCCTCTTGCTTGCCGCTGGCGCCAGTGCCGCCGGCGAGCTCGTGGTCGTGGTCTCGGCGCACAACGCGAGCCCGGCATTGCGCCCGGACCAGGTGGCCGCGATCTTCCTCGGGCAGTCGGCGCGCTTTCCCGACGGCGCCGAAGCCCATGCGCTCGACCAGCCGGTGGGATCGGCGCTGCGCGAACAGTTCTACCAGCGCGTGTCCGGCAAGACCGAAGCGATGCTCAAGGCCTACTGGTCCAAGATGGTGTTCACCGGCCGCGGCCAGCCGCCGCGCGACGCGCCCGACAGCATCGCGGTACGCAAGGCGGTGGCGGACAATCCGGCGCTGATCGGCTACATCGACCGCGACGCGCTCGATCCGAGCGTGCGCCCGGTGCTGCTGCTGCACTGAACGGCTCACGCATGAACGCACGCTTGCCCGCACCGCGAAGAAGCGCAATCGTGTCCGGCCCGCCGGCCGCGCCGCCGCGCGCGCGCCTGGCGCGCCGGCTGTCGCTGGTGCTCGAGACCTATGTCGCGCTGCCGCTGTTCGCGGTGGTGCTGGTGGCGGCGCTGTGGACCACGGCATTTCACTTCATCGACAAGGAACAGCGCGATGCGCGCCAGGCGGCGCGGGACGACACACGCGAACTGGTCGATACCTACGAGGCGCAGATGGCGCGCAGCCTGGCCGGCATCGACCAGACGCTCAAGCTGCTCAAATACGCGGTCGAACAGGACGGGGCCAGCGGCGCGTTGGCCACGCTGCGCCGCCAGTCCCTGCTGCCGCCGTCGGTGCTGTTCACCGTGGCGGTGGCGAACCGCGACGGGCTGGTGGTGGCCAGCAATCCCCCCGCCCGGCCGCTGGACGTCTCGCGCGAGACCTACTTCCTGGTGCACCGCGCGGCCGACGGCGGCGTGCCGTACGTGAGCCAGACGCTCACGGACCGCACCAAGGCCGAGCCGCACCTTCACTTCACGCGCCGCATCAACGACGCCAGCGGGCACTTTGCAGGCGTGGCCATCGTCGAAGTGGACCCGGGCTACTTCACCAGCGCCTACGAGCACGGGCGCGAAGGCGAGCGTGGCCTGCTGGGACTGGTCGGCGCCGACGGCGTGGTGCGCGCACTGCGCGTGGGCGAGCAGACCAGCTGGGGACAGCGGATCGACCTGGCGCGCCTGCCCGACGGCCAGGTCAGCCTTGCCCCCACCACTCCCGACGGGCTGACGCGCTTTCTGGGCGTGCGGCGCCTGCACGGCTACGGCCTGAGCGCCATCGTCGGGCTCGATGCCGACGAGCAGATGGCCGGCTTCGCGCGCCAGCGCAGCGCCTGGCTGGCCGGGGCCGGCATCGGCACGGCGGTGCTGCTCCTGGTGGTCACCCTGGTGAGCGCGTGGTCGTGGCAGGTCGCGCGGGCACGCCGGCGCGAGCGGCGCGCCCAGGAGACCTACGCCGCCGCCTCGGAGGCGAGCGTGGATGCGTTCTTCGTGCTGCGCACCGTGTGGGCCGCGGACGGCACCGTGGCCGATTTCGCGATCGAGGCCACCAACAGCCGCGCCGAAGAGATGGCCGGGCTGCCCAAGGAAGCGATGCGCGGCATGCTGATGTGCGAGATGCTGCCGTCCTACCGGCGCAACGGCATCTTCGACGCCGCGGCGAAGGTGGCGCTCGAAGGCGGGGTGGACCAGGCCGAATGGCATGCGCAGGTGTACCCGATGCGCGGGCGCTGGCTGCACCGCCAGGTGGTGCCGGTGGAGGGCGGCGTGGTGGCGATCGTGCGCGACATCACCGAGCGCAAGCAGGCCGAGGAACGCATCGTGCACATGGCGCACCACGACGACCTGACCGGCCTGCCCAACCGCACCCTGCTGCGCCTGCGGCTGGAACAGAACATCGCGCAGGCCGCGCACAAGGGCTTGTCGCTTGCGCTGGTGTTCGTGGACCTGGACGGCTTCAAGCTAATCAACGATGGCCTTGGCCACAACGCCGGCGACGAGCTGCTCAAGGTGGTGGGCAAGCGCATGCGCGCCTGCCTGCGCCGCAGCGACACGCTGGCGCGCTTCGGCGGCGACGAATTCGTGCTGCTGCTGCCGGGCGTGGCCGCACGGGCGCAGTCGCTCGCGCCGCTGCTGGAAAAGCTGCGTCAGGCGGTGCACGCGCCGGTGCAGGTGGCAGGCCAGTCGGTGCAGGTGAGCTGCAGCATGGGCGTGGTGATGTACCCGCGCGACGGCCTGGACGCCAACACCCTGTTGATGAACGCGGACGCCGCCATGTACCGCGCCAAGGACGGCGGCCGCAACAACTACCAGTTCTACGCCCGCGAGATGAACGCCAGCGGCGAGGAAAACCTGGTCCTGCTGGACGGGCTGCGCCAGTCGCTCGAAGCGACGCTGGCCGGCGCGCCGGACGGCGGCCTGTCCCTGTGCTACCAGCCCAAGGTGGACCTGAAGACCGGCCGCGTGTTCGGGGTCGAGGCGCTGCTGCGCTGGCACCACCCGGAACACGGGCCGGTCTCGCCGCAGCGCTTCATCGGCCTGGCCGAGGAAAGCGGCATGATCGTCGAGCTGGGCGAATGGGCGCTGCGCACCGCGTGCCGCCAGAACCAGGCATGGCGCGCGTGCGGCCTGCCCCCGATCACCGTGTCGGTCAACGTGTCGCCGCGCCAGTTCGAGGAACGGCGCCTGGTCGCGCGGGTGGCCGCCGCGCTGCGCGACAGCGGCCTGCCGCCCGACGCGCTGGAGCTGGAGGTCACGGAAAGCCTGATCATGCGCGACCTGGCGCAGTCGGTGGCCAAGATGCGCGACCTGGAGGCGATGGGGGTGTCGCTGTCGATCGACGACTTCGGCACCGGCTATTCGAGCCTGTCCGCGCTCAAGTCCTTCCCCATCAGCCGGCTCAAGATCGACAAGTCCTTCGTCAGCGAACTGGCCGCCAACCCGGACGACCAGGCGATCGCCATGGCGGTCATCTCGCTCGGCCACAAGCTGCACCTGCGCGTGATCGCGGAAGGCGTCGAGACTGAAGAACAGTGCGCCTTCCTGCGCGCGAACGACTGCGACGAGATGCAGGGCTACCTGTTCAGCCGTCCAGTGCCGCCGGCGCGCATCGCCGAGCTGCTGGCCACGGCGCAGCAGTTTGTGCCGGCCGAGGTGGCGGCATGACGCGCAAGGACGCGCTGGCCACCGTGCTGCTGGGGCCGGACCCGAAGCTGCGCCGCATGGTCGCGTACTGGGCGGCCACCGGCGTGCTGTACGGGGTCTGCACCGCACTGATCCTGGTGGCCACCGACTTCGGCCTGGTCGACCGTGCCGGCGCGTACGCTCTCACCAGCTACAGCTTCACCGGCGTGCTGGTGTTCATGGCCCTGGTGCGCTTTTCCGCCGTGCTCGGGATCGCGCCGCGCACGCTGGCGGTGCTGCAGGGGCTGTTCGCGATCAGCTGCAACATGTGGGTCTATACCATTGCCGGCCCGCTGCGCGAAGCGTCGCTCATCATGCTGCTGGTGGTGGTTGCCTTCTGCACCTTCGCCATGCGGCCGCGCCAGACCTTGCTGCTGTCGGCGGCCGGCATCGCCGCGATGGGCGCGACCATGTGGTGGCACGCCGCGCACGATCCCGCGCATTACCCGCCGCTGGTCGAGGGCCTGACCTTCGGCTTTGCCAGCGCGGGCCTGTTCGCGATCACGCTCCTGACTGGCGAAATGAACAAGCTGCGCGCGCGCTTGAAGCGCCAGAAGGAAGACCTGCTGGCCGCGGTGGCGACCATCCGCACCCTGGCCACCGTCGACGAGCTGACCTCGCTGGCGAACCGGCGCCACATGAACGAGGTGCTGGCGGCCGAGGAACGGCGCCAGGCGCACGGCCACGCCGCCTGCATCGCGCTGCTCGACATCGACTTCTTCAAGACCATCAACGACCGCTTCGGGCACGCGCACGGCGACGCGGTGCTGCGCGCGTTTGCGCAGGCGGCCCAGGGCGCGCTGCGCGGGTCGGACATGCTGGCGCGCTGGGGTGGCGAGGAGTTCCTGCTGATGCTGCCCAACGCCGACCTGCCCGAAGCGCAGCAGGTGCTGGCGCGCATCGCGGCAAAGGTGGTGGCGCTGGAGGTGCCGGGGCTGGAGCTGGACTGTGCGCTCAGCTTCTCGGCCGGCGTCACCGCGCGCGCAGGCGGCGAGCCGTTTGCCGACACCATCAACCGCGCCGACAAGGCGCTCTACCGAGCCAAGGCCGAGGGGCGCAACCGGGTGGTGGCTGCGTAGGCATTCGTGCCCACGCGGCAGTCACGTGGCGCGTATCACGCGTGGGCTCGAGAGCCCACCCTACGGCGTCTTGAACAGCGGCGTGGACGGCACCGCCGCCGCGCGCAGCCGGCCGACCAGGCTGTGCGAGTCGGCGTCCACCATCATCACCTCGAGGTGCTGCTGGCGCACGAAGCCTTCGTCGTGCTGGTGGCGCACGAACTGCACCAGCCCATCCCAGAAGCCTTCCGTGTTGAGCAGGCCGATCGGCTTCGAGTGGATGCCCAGCTGCCACCAGGTCACCATCTCGAACAGCTCTTCCAGCGTGCCCATCCCGCCCGGCATGGCGATGAAGCCGTCGGCCAGTTCGGACATCATCGCTTTACGCTCGTGCATGTCCTTGACCACGAACTGGCGCGTCAGGCCCGTGTGGCCGACCTCGCGTTCGAGCAGCGCGCGCGGGATCACGCCGGTGGCCTCGCCGCCCAGGCGCAGCACTTCGTCGGCGATCGCGCCCATCAGGCCGACCTTGCCGCCGCCGTACACCAGGCCGATGTTGTGCTCCACCAGCGCGCGCGCCAGCTCGCGGGCGGCATCGGCATACACCGGCTTGGCGCCGAGCGAGGCGCCGCAATAGACTGCGATCGATTTCATTGCTTGTTCTTGCATCAGGGTTGATGGGGGCGCGGGTCCTGCGGCGCCAGTTTGCGCAGGTGCTCGTCGGACATCTTGCGAAAGCGCTCGCGCCGCTCGCCGCGCAGGTAGGGCCCGGCCATCGAGATGACCTGGTAGCAGCCGCGCGCGAGCGCATCGGCCACCGACTGCTGCTCGCCGTACTTGCGCGGGTTGCGCACGTATTCGTAAGACAGCCAGTAGGTCGCCACCACCACCATGTTGGTCGCCATCGCGCCGATCTCGGCGTCGGTGGCCTCGAGCGAGCCGTCGCTGCGCAGGTCCTCGCACAGCTGGCGCGCGAGCTTGTGCTTGTGGTCGAGGATGGCCTTGAACTGCAGTTCGAGCGTGCGGTTGCGCGACAACAGGTCGTTCAGGTCGCGGTAGAAGAAGCGGTAGCGCCAGATCAGCTCGAACATCTGGTGCAGGTAGGCCCACACGTCCTCCGGGTTCGAGCGCCGCACCGCCGGCACCGACAGCAGGCGCACGATCTCGGCCTCGAACTGGGCGAAGATCGAATTGACGATGTCGTCCTTGTTGCGGAAGTGGTAGTACAGGTTGCCCGGCGAGATGCCCATCTCCTCCGCGATGACCGTGGTGGTGATGTTCGGTTCGCCAAAGTCGTTAAACAGCCGCAGCGACAACTCGAGGATGCGTTCGCGCGTTCGGCGGGGGGCTTTCTGTAGCATGGACGGGGCGATTGGACGGTTCATCACCAAGGATATCATTGTTCAGGGGCCGGGCGGCAGCTGGCGCCGGCGCCCGGAGCGCTCGCGCTGCGTCCGGAACGCCTCGCGGATTCCTTCGCGCAGCGCCGCACCGGTCCACGGCTTGGTGTGGAAGGCATCCACGATGCCGGCTCCCACAGCCTGGCCGATGTCCGCCGATTCGCGCTGGGCCGACAGGATCAGGCGCACCGTGTGCGGGTAGCGCGCATGCGCCTGCGCCAGGAACTCGGTGCCGCTCATGCCCGGCATCCACTGGTCGCACACGATCACGTGCACCGCTTCGCGCTCCAGCAGCGCCAGCGCGTCCGTGCCCGAGTGCGCGGTCAGGATGCGGTACCCGTCCTGGCCCAGGAACTCGGCCAGGATCTCGACCATGAACACGTCGTCGTCCACCACCAGCAGGGTGGGCGGCTCGCTCGACTGCGGCGGCAGGAAGGCCTCGACTTCGGCGGCGAAGCTGGCCGGCTCGAGCGGCAGGCCGAGGTAGCCGTCGAACCCGGCGGCGACCAGGCGTTCGCTGTCGCCTTCCTGCGCGAGCGAACATAGCGCCAGCACCGGCACGCCGTACGGCGCCGCGCCGGAACGCAGGCCGGCCAGCATGCGGCTCGGGTCCGCGCCCTGCGGCAGCAGGCACAGCGCCAGGTCGGGCTGCCCGAGCAGCCCGGCGCTGCCGGGAACGAGGGGAACATGGCCATGCGCGGAAAGCAGGCCGGCGATCTCGGAAGCGGTGCCGGGATCGGCGGCGATAATCAAAATGCGTGCGGCCAAAACAACTCCAGGAGCGATGCGTGTCTGTTACTTTTCCACTTTACCATGCGGGCGCGGCGCGGTCACGCCCGGGCGGGCACGGCGCCGATCTCGCGCATCACTTCGGCCAGCACGCGCGGGTTGCTGCCCAGCGCAACGTGGCCCATGCCGCCGAATTCGATGTTGCGCGCGCCCGGCAGCCGGCTCGAGGTTTGTGGCGAGACGATGTTGTCGTGGTAGCTGTAGATCGAGGTGATCAGCGCGCGCGTGGCCGCGCTTTCGCTGGCCGCGAGCGCGCGCAGCCATGCGCTTTCGGGCGCATCAGCGTCGGCCGTGCGGCGCATCTGCGCCGCATTCGCGCCCAGGCCGAAGCGCGCCAGGCTGGTGCCGTGGTGCGGCGTGCCCAGCGTGATCACGCGCGCGACACGGGCCGTGCCATGGCGGCGCAGCCAGGCACGGGCCACCAGCCCGCCCATGCTGTGCGCCACCACCACCAGCTTGTCGCTGCCGGTCGCCGCCAGCAGCGCCTGCGCCGCTTTCTCGACCGCCGGCACGTAGCCGTCGATGTCGCCGATCATCGGCTCCAGGTCCACCGTCGCGTGGCTGATGCGGGCCGCATCGAGCAGCGGCGTGAGCCTGGCCCAGTAGCCGCTGTTGGCCACGTAGCCGTGCAGCAGCAGCACCGGGGCGTTGCACGAATCGGGATAAATGCGGGTGGCGGCGCTGCCGCGCGCCATGAACCAGGACGAGGCCAGCATGCTGGCGCCAAACTCCTCGGCGAACAGGCGCAACCGCGCGAGCGGCCCGAGCGCGAAGCACGCCGGGGCCGGGCTGGCGTAGCGCGCCGCCATCGCAAAGTTGTTGGCGCTGATCGCCAGCCGCACCACGACCACGCAGGCCAGGCCCGCCAGCGCCGCCAGCCACGGCGCCGCCCCCAGCCACCGATGCAGCGCGAACGCGATCGCCACCAGGGCCGCCGCCTGCACTACCAGCAGCAGCTGCAGCAGCGTGCGCGTGCTCATCGCCTCATGCCGTCACGCGTGGCGCCGGCTTTCCCGTCAGCGAATGCGCCAGGCCGCTCGCCAGGCGCGCGGTGATGCCATAGATCGACAGCTGCGGATTGGCGCCGATCGAGGTCGGGAACAGTGAACCGTCGTGCACCGAGACGTTGGCCAGGTAGCGGTAGCGCCCGTCCGGCGCGGTCACGCCCAGGCGGTCGTCGCCGGCCATGCCGCAGCCGCCCATCACGTGGGCCGACGCCACCTTGGCTACTTGCGGGCGGTATGCCAGGTTGGCGATCGCCAGCTTCGCCTCGCTCCAGTTGCGATAGGGCTGCGCCATTTCATGGGCCGGCTGCACCACCGCCGCCCCGGCCGCGAACTGGATCTCGGCCATGGTGAGCAGCGCGCGGCGCGTGCCGTCCCACAGGAAGTCGCTGATCGGGTAATCCAGCACCGGCGCGCCGTCGCGCAGCGCCACCTCGCCCCCGCGCGACGCATCGTGAAAGCCGTCGCGCAGCAGCGCCAGCATGCCCTGCATGTGCGGGAAGCGCAGCATCATCGCCGCGTGCTGGCGGCCAAAGCCGGTCATGGTGGACCCCAGCAGCAGCGGATGCATCGGCGGCACCTCGAGCTTGTAGCCGATCGGGCCGTCGATGGCCTGGGTGTGCAGGAAGTGGTCCGAGTACACCGTTTGCGGCGCGCCGGCATAGCCATCCACGCGCTCGTTGAACATGCCGGCCGAGATCAGGGTGGGATGCAGGAAGGTGCGTTTGCCGAGCAGTCCGTGCGGATCGGGCGCGCTGGATCGCATCAAGAGCGCCGGCGAGTTGATGGCGCCGCCCGCGACCACGAAGTGCTTTGCGCGCAGCCGCAGCAGGCGGCCGTTGGGTGAAAGACCGGTGGCGTCGAGCGCCACGCACAGCAGCTCGTCGGCACGATCGCCCTTGAGCTCGAGCCGCTCGGCGCGGGCGCGCGTGACCAGCGTGGCGCCATGGTCCAGGGCCGAGGGAATGGTCGTCACCAGCATCGATTGCTTGGCGTTGGTGGGGCAGCCCATGCCGCAGTAGCCCAGGTTCCAGCAGCCGCGCACGTTGCGGCGGATGAGGCCCGTCGGGATGCCCAGTTTGGCCGCGCCGCGGCGCAGCGCGTCGTTGTTCTGGTTGGGCGCGGCCTGCCAGTCCGACACGTTCAGGCGCGCTTCCATCATCTCGAACCACGGCGCCATCGCATCGACACTGTAGTCCGCCAGGCCGAAGTGGCGCTGCCAGTACTCCAGCGTGGTGGGCGGCGTGCGAAAGCTCGAGGTCCAGTTCACCGTGGTCGAACCGCCCACCGTGCGTCCCTGCAGGATGTTGATCGCCTTGTCGGCGGTCTTGCGCGCGGCCGATTCCTGGTACAGCGAAGGGTAGGCCTCGGCCTCGCGCATCTTGAAGTCCTTCGACGACTTGAGCGCGCCCTCCTCCACGATCACCACTTTCAGGCCGGCCAGCGCCAGGATCTCGGCCGTCACGCCGCCGCCGGCGCCGCTGCCGACCACCACCACATCGGCGTTGATGACCTGGTCGGAGAGGAGCGCTGCGCCGTCGATGATTTTCCAGCCGCGCGCAATGCCGGCCTGGATCGGGTCGGGAATGGTGGTTTTGGTGGGCGTTACCGGAATGCTGTTGATCGTCATGTCGTCCTCATGCAAGTTCCTTGATCGGGCCCGGGTAGCCGATGGCCGCCCAGCTCGACGGGTCGGCGTACCAGCCGCCCAGCACCAGGTCGTGCAGCGCCTGGTAGGCAGAGCGCAACAGGCCGAGGCGATGCAAGCGCCAGTCCTGCAGGAAGCCGGCCACCTGCGGCACGGTCGCCTGTTCCCAGCCGCCGGCAATGCCGGTCAACAGGCGCCGCGCGGGCGCCAGCGCCAGCAGGCCGAACAGGTCCTGCACTTCCTTTTGGGTGGCGAGCGGCAGCCCGAGGATGGCCTGGTGCACGCGCTCTGTGGTGGCGGCAATCGCGGCTTCGCGCGCGGCGCCGCCGGGCAAGGCACCGTCCAGGATGGCCGGGATGATGGCGTGCAGCGCGGCGCGCGCCTCGCCGTCAAGCGCAAAACGCTGTGGCGCGGACGGATGCGTGGCGCGATAGATGCCGCCGCCTGCCGCAAGGGCAAGCGCACCCAGCGCGCCGGCTTTCAGGAAAGTCCTGCGTGATGTCTCCATGGTCGGCTCCCCGATCTCTGTTTTTCGCCGCCGAAAGCGGCAGTTTTGGAAGAGTTATACGGGAAAGCTGACAATTGTGCAAACTTTGGCGCTGGGGTGACGCCACCGGCGGCTGAACGCGTGGGCAGGAGACCTGCCCACGCGTTCAACCAGCGCCTATTGCTTCGGCTGCTTCAGGATTTGCCGCGCAATGCCGCGCAGGATATTGACCTCTTCGGTCTCCAGCCCGGTGCGCGCGAACAGGCGCTTGATGCGCGGCATCAGCTTTTTGGGATTGCTGGCCTCGAGAAAGCCGATCGCCACCAGCGCCTCCTCGAGGTGCGCGTACATGCCCTCCACTTGCGCGACACTGGCCGCCTCGCCGCGAAAGCCGACCGGCAGCTGCCCGCCCGGCTCGCCGCAGGCGGCCTGGCGGCACTCGTAGGCCAGCACCTGGGCCGCTTGCGACAGGTTCAGCGACGAGTAGTCGGGATTGGCGGGAATGTTGATCAGCACGTTGCACTGCTCGACCACCTGGTTGGGCAGCCCGAAGCGCTCGTTGCCGAGGATGAGCGCCGGCGCCAGCTCGGCTTGCGCGGCCACGTGCCCGGCGAATGCGCGCGGCGTCCACACGGGCGGCGAAAACTCGCGCAGGCGTGCCGACACGGCCGCGGCGAAATTGCAGCCCTCCAGCGCCGCGCCCACGCTGTCCACGATGCGCGCGCCCTGCAGCACGTCGAGCGCGCCACTGGCAAAGGCCACCGCCTCGGGGTCGTGCAAGGGGTCGGGAGAGCGCGGCGTGACCAGCACCAGGTCGGAAAAACCCATCGTTTTCATGGCCCGCGCCACCGAGCCGATGTTGCCGGCGCGGCTGGTCTCGACCAGCACGAAGCGCAGCCGGTTGAACAAGGAGGTGTCCGTTTTTTGCTGGTTCATTTAAAATAGCGCCTTTCGCGTCGCGAAAAGGACATGCGCGAGTACACAAGTGCGCGATTGTAACCAGTCCTGTGGCGCTTTGCTCTTTATAATTCGATCTTCAAGCTGACCGTTCGCGGCGCCATTGGCGCGGTGGGCGTTCGCGTTATTTTCTACGGAAAGCCCATGCATCCAATGCTCAACACGGCCATCAAGGCCGCACGCCGCGCCGCCACCGTCATCAATCGCGCGTCCTTCGACCTCGATCGCATCACGGTCAGCGAAAAAGAACACAACAACTTCGTCACCGACATCGACCAGGCGGCCGAACAGGCCATCGTCGAGACCCTGCTCAAGGCCTATCCCGACCACGCCATCCTGGGCGAAGAGTCCGGCCCGTCGAAAAACCTGAACGACGAGAGCGAATACGCCTGGATCATCGACCCGATCGACGGCACCACCAACTTCATCCACGGCTATCCCAACTACTGCATCTCGATCGCGCTGCAGCAGAAAGGCGTGATCACCCAGGCCGTGATCTACGACCCGGTGCGCAACGACCTGTTCACCGCCACCAAGGGCGCCGGCGCCTACCTGAACGACAAGCGCATCCGCGTGCGCAATCCGGACCGCCTGGCCAAGGCGCTGATCGCCGCCAACCACGGCCCGGAGCCGCGCGCGCTGGCCGAGTTCCTGCGCATGTACGAAACCGTGCACCCGCGCTGCCACGGCATCCGCGCTTCCGGTTCGGCCGCGCTGGAACTGGCCAACGTGGCCGCCGGCCGCAGCGATGGTTATTTCGAGAAGGGCCTGAAGGTGTGGGACATCGCCGCCGGCGCCCTGTTGGTCACGGAGGCGGGCGGCATCGTCGGCGAGTTCAACGGCGAGTCGGAATACCTGCACAAAGGCGACATTATTGCCGCCGGCCCGAAGGTTTTCGCACAACTCGTCACGCTGATGGCGCCGTTCGCGTAAAATACATAGCTTGGATATTTTACGCTTTCTGCGTGGGAACTTAAATTTCCACAAGGAAACGTTTTAACATTATAATCCCCGCTGGCCGCCCGTGCGGCCACTGCCGGACGGCGCGCAGCCAGTACCTGCCGTCCGGTCACTTTTGACAATCCGACTTTGCCTGCACTGGCGCCGCTTGCGGCGACGGGCCGATTCAACCTTCGAGTCACTATGTCATTTTCTACTCTCGGCTTGTCCGACGCTATCCTGCGCGCGGTCGCCGAACAAGGCTACACGACGCCGACCCCGATCCAGGCCCAGGCGATCCCTGCGGTATTGAACGGCGGCGATTTGCTGGCCGGCGCCCAGACCGGCACCGGCAAGACCGCCGGCTTCACCCTGCCCGTGCTGCAACGCCTGTCCACCGACACGGCCGGCGCGGCGCTGCGCAACAAGACCTCGAAGCGCCCGATCCGCGCGCTGGTGCTCACGCCCACGCGCGAGCTGGCCGCCCAGGTCGAGGAAAGCGTGCGCCTGTACGGCAAGTACACCAACCTTAATTCCGCCGTGATCTTCGGCGGCGTCGGCATCAACCCGCAGATCAAGCTGCTGGCAAACGGCGTGGACATCCTGGTGGCCACGCCCGGCCGCCTGCTCGACCACATGGGCCAGGGCACGGTGGACGTGTCCAAGATCGAGATCCTGATCCTGGACGAAGCGGACCGCATGCTCGACATGGGCTTCATCCACGACATCCGCAAGGTGCTGGCGGCGCTGCCGCCCAAGCGCCAGAACCTGCTGTTCTCGGCCACGTTCTCGGACGAGATCAAGGCGCTGGCCGACCGCCTGCTGAACAACCCGGCCATGATCGAGGTGGCGCGCCGCAACTCGACCGTGGAAGTGATCTCGCAAAAGATCCACCCGGTGGACCGCGACAAGAAGCACCCGATGCTGGCGCACCTGATCAAGACCCACGACTGGCACCAGGTGCTGGTGTTCACCCGCACCAAGCACGGCGCCAACAAGCTGGTCGAACAGTTGGGCAAGGACGGCATCGGCGCGATGGCGATCCACGGCAACAAGAGCCAGTCGGCGCGCACCAAGGCGCTGGCCGAGTTCAAGGACGGCTCGCTGCAGGTGCTGGTGGCCACCGACATCGCCGCGCGCGGCATCGACATCGACCAGCTGCCGCACGTGGTCAACTATGACCTGCCGAACGTGCCGGAAGACTACGTGCACCGCATCGGCCGCACCGGCCGCGCCGGCGCCACCGGCCAGGCCGTGTCGCTGGTGTGCGTGGACGAGCACCAGATGCTCAAGGACATCGAAAAGCTGATCAAGCAGACGCTGCCGCGCGACGTCATCCCCGGCTTCGAGCCGGACCCGAACGCCAAGGCCCAGCCGATCCAGCTGCGCAGCGGCGACCGCGGCCACCAGAACCGCGGCGGGCGTCCGGGTGGCGCTCGCAACGGCGGCGGCGGCCAGCGCCAGCCTGCGCAGCAACCGCGTGCGGCGGCGCCGCATGCGCCGGCCGGCAACGGCGGGCAAGCGCGTTCCGCTGGCGGCGGCAATGGCCAGCGCACCGGCAACGGCCAGCGCCCGAGCGGCGGCAACGGCCAGCGTTCCGGCAACGGCAACCGCGGCCCGCGCCCGGCGGCGGCCCGCCGCGGCGGCCGCGAGGGCTGACCGCAAAGCGCCGGATCAGGCCCCGGTCCGGCGCACCTGCCGCGCCTGCTGCGCCACGCTGTTGGTCGTGGCACCCTGCTGCGGCGCCGCCGTCTCGTGCTTGGCACGCGAGCGGTATCCCACCCTGAAGCCGCCCCAGTGGCGGCCATCCACGTAGATCGGCACCGACAGGTCGTGCATGACTTCGCCCGTGTCGCGCTTGTAGGTCTGCAGCAGGAACGGCTTCTGGTGCGCGCCGCAGCGCGCGCCGGTACGGTCGTCGAAGATGCGCTTGGTGCGGTTGTTGACGATGTCCACGTCGTAGTCGCCCGTCAGCGGCTGGCTGAACTTCTTGTTGTGCGTCGGGAAGTAGCCCTTGTCGTCGACCGCGCCGGCATAACTGACTTCCGGCAGCCTGGCGAGCAGCCCTTCCTGGATCGGCGGCAGCACCTTGTCGGTGAAGCGGTCGAACCGGGTGTGGTATTTCTGCGGGTCGGTGCCGGCGATCGGCTGGTAGCGGCGGTCGAACAGGTCGTCGATGCCGATGGCGCCGGCCTTCACCGCCTTGCTGAACAGCTGCCCGATGGTCTCCGCCGCCTCCTGCGCGGCGACACGGATGTGGTCGTGCTCGGTCGCGACGCCGCCTTCCGACAAGGCCTCGACGATGGTCTCGGCCTTGGTGGCCAGCGACATGGCGCTCGCCGCCACCCGCGGCAGGTCCTTGTCGGTGCCCAGCATGTGCTCCTCGATGCCGATCAGCGACTGCAGGATGGCGCCGGTGGTGGCGGCCTGGGCGCGCGCCGCCTGGGCGATGCGGCCGATTTCCTTCTCGGACTCGCTGGCCGAACGCTCGATCTCCCCGAGCAGCCGGTGCACGGTATCGACGTTGCCGCTGGCCTGGTTCACCGCCGTGGTCAAGGTCGCCATGCCGCGCGTGGCGCTTTCGGCCTGTTCGATCATGGAGGTGGTCATGGCGCCGATCTGGCCGGTCGCCTCGCGCGTGCGCATGGCCAGCTGGCGCACCTCGCCGGCCACCACCGCGAAGCCGCGCCCGTGCTCGCCCGCGCGCGCCGCTTCGATCGCGGCGTTCAGCGCCAGCAGGTTGGTACGCAGCGAGATCTCGGTGATGGTGTGGGTAAAGCCGGCGATGCTGCGCGAATGTTCCTGCAGCAGCGCCATCGCGCGCGCGGCCTGGTCGGCCTGGTCGCGCGCGTGGCGGATGCGCTCCAGGCCGGCGTCGATCTCGCTGCGCCCGGCCACGCTTTCGGCACGCACCTGGGTGGCCACCTTGGCGGCGCGCTCGGCGTCGGCGGCGATGCGTGAGGTGGTCTCGGCATTGTCCTGGGCGTGCTGGCGCACGATGCCCGAGGTGCTCACGTCTTCCTCGATCTTCTTTTGCACCGATTCGACGAAGTAGGAGGTCTCGGCGGCGCCGATCATGATGTCGTCGATGGCATGGCCGACGCGGCCGATGGCTTCATCCGTCTCGCCGCGCGGCCGCGCGGACAGCCAGGCCGCCGAGCCCGTAGCGAGGGCCCCGAGCAGGGCCGACCAGGCCGGCCCGGCATCGATGACAAACGCAAGCGACGTACTGGCGAGGATGGCGGCACCCGGCAACAGCCAGGCCCGCTGGTTTTGCAGCAATTCTTTCAATTCGGTCTCCTCCGGCCGGCAGCTCTGTGTGTGGTCCCGCAAGGACGGGCCGTCTGCACTATTCTGGATCGTTCCACATTGTGGTTGCAAAGCATTACGGTTGCCTTACATCATTCATTGTCCCAACCAAGCAACACTTTCCAATGTATTTGCCAAACGCGAAACGCTGAGATATAGTTGAGTACTCAAGTATATGTAAACGAGCACTCAAGGAGTTTTGCCATGAACGATGCCGCAACCGATTTCTGCCTGCGCCTGGCGCGCGCCGCCACGGCCATGACGCGCCGTTTCGACTCGGGCCTGGGCAACCACCACGGGATCAGCTTTGCCGACTACCAACTGCTGCGCCAGCTGGCACGCGCGCCGGAGGGCCGCTTGCGCCGCGTTGACCTGGCCGACCGCCTTGGCCTGACCGCGTCCGGCGTGACCCGCTCGCTGCTGCCGCTGGAAAAAATCGGCCTCGTGGGCCGCCAGAGCGACCCGCGCGACGCCCGCGTCGGCTACGCGATCATCACCCCGGCTGGCGCCGAACTGGTCGGCAATGCCGACTCGCTGGTCGAGACCATGGCCGCCGAATTCGTCGGCGACCCGCCCTTTGCCCACCTCGATGCGATGGCGCTGCTGCTTGGGCAGATCGCCGGCATCCATTGAACGGACTGTCTCAAATGAACAACAAGAACGATTTGCTGAAAGACCCCAGCTTGCGCTGGATGCTGGGCGGCGGCGCGATCTCGATCCTGGGCGACCAGTTCACGATGATCGCCCTGCCCTGGCTGGTGCTGCAGATGACCGGCGACGCCCTCATGCTGGGCGTGATCGTGGCCCTGATGGCCGTGCCGCGCGCGGTGCTGATCCTGTTCGGCGGCGCCGTCGTGGACCGCTACTCGCCCAAGCAGGTGCTGATGCTGACCAAGTACGCCAACACCGTGCTGCTCGGCCTGCTGGCGGCGCTGGTGCTGTCGGGCCAGGCCACGCTGGCGCTGGTGGCGCCGATCGCGCTGTCGATCGGGGTTGCCTCGGCCTTCAGCATTCCGTCCAGCACCTCGATCCTGCCGCGCATCGTCGCGCCGGAAGACCTGCAGCGCGCCAACAGCATGATGATGGGCATGCGCCAGGTAGCGCTGCTGGCCGGCCCGCTGCTGGCCGCGCTGCTGTTTTTGCTGGCCGGCGACGGCAGCGGCGGCACGCACGACGCCAGGGGCCTGGGCTATGCGTTCGCGTTCGACTGCTTCAGCTTTGCCGTGTCCACCTGGACGCTGAGCAAGGTCGTGCTGCGCCCGGGCGCGGCCGCCGCGCCGCAGCCGATCCTGCGCGCGGTCAGCGAGGGCCTGGCGATGGTCTGGAACGACGCCACCCTGCGCGCCTGCTTTGCCTACTGGGCCCTGTGCTCGTGCGTGGTGACCGGGCTGATGCAGGTGGCGCTGCCGGTGCTGGCCAATACCCGCCTGCACGGCGCGGCCTCGCTCGGCGTGCTGCTGGGCGCCCATGGGGCCGGCACGCTGGCGGGCATGGTGCTCACCGGGATCAAGGGCGACCTGCGGGTGCGCAACCTGGGCACCACCCTGCTGCTGGTGGACGCGGTGGTTGCGGCGCTGGTGCTGCCGCTGGCCCAGCTGGCGGCCACCTGGCAGATCGCGCTCATCAACATCGCGGTGGGCGTGCTGGCCGGCTTCATGCAGGTGGCGATGATCACCTGGATCCAGCGCCGCGTGCCGCCGATGATGATCGGGCGCACGATGAGCATGTTCATGTTCGTCGTCATGGGCCTGGCGCCGCTGGCCTCGGCCGCCACCGGCTGGGTGATGCAGTACGTGGGCCTGGCGGGCGTGTTCACCGGCTCGGGCCTGCTGCTGGCGGCCGCCGCCGCGCTGGCCTACGCCTTCACGCCGATGCGCACGATGGCCGACGCCGCCGCGCGCCAGGCGTAATGCGCGGCGGCGCTTTCGGGCCGCCGCCGGGCCAGATGGTTTACGATAGCGGGTTCCCAACAACCGACTGTCCGTATGCCCAAGCTTGCCGCCAACCTGAGCACCCTGTTCAACGAGCTCAGCTTCCTGGACCGCTTTGGCGCGGCCCGGGTGGCCGGCTTTGATGCCGTCGAGTTCCTGTTCCCGTACGCCTTCGAGGCGGAACAGATCGCGCGCCGGCTCGAGCGCCACCAACTGCAGCTGGTGCTGCACAACCTGCCGCCGGGTAACTGGGCCGAGGGCGACCGCGGAATGGCCTGCGACCCGCGCCGCATCGGCGAGTTCCAGGACAGCGTGGAGCTGGCCATCGAGTACGCGCTGGAACTGGGCGTCAAGCAGCTGCACTGCATGGCCGGCATCGTCCCGCCCAGGGTCCCGCGCAAGCGCGCCCGCACCACCTATGTGAACAACCTGCGCTTTGCGGCCAGGGCGATGAGCGCACATGGCCTGTCCCTGCTGATCGAGCCGATCAATGACCGCGACATGCCGGGCTATTTCCTCACGGGCAGTGCCCAGGCCGCCGGCATCATCGCCGAAGTGGACATGCCGAACGTCTTCATGCAGTACGACATTTACCACATGCAGCGCATGGAGGGCGAACTGGCCGACACCATCCGCAAGTACCTGCCGCTGATCCGCCACTTCCAGCTGGCCGACGTGCCTGGCCGCCACGAGCCGGGCACGGGCGAGATCAACTACGCCTTCCTGTTCGGCCTGCTCGACGAACTGGGCTACGACGGCTGGATCGGCTGCGAATACTTCCCGCGCGCCGGCACGGTCGAGGGCCTGGGCTGGCGCAGCGAACTGGGCGTCGCGCCGCCGGTCCAACCCGGCAGCTAGACAAGCGCGGGCGGCCGGCGCACACTGGCCCTCCACCACAACAACAAGGAGAAGGCGATGATCCAGGGATTGCGGACGGTGATCTACCCGGTGCCGGCACTGGCTGACGGCGCGGCATGGTATGCGCAAGTGCTCGGCAAGGCGCCCTATTTCGACCAGCCGTTCTACGTCGGCTTCGAGGTCGGCGGCTTCGAGCTGGGGCTGGTCCCGGACGGCGACCCGGGCACCGCCGGCGCCACCGCCTACTGGGGCACGCAGGATGCCAAGGCCGAGGTCGCGCGCCTGGTCGCGCTGGGCGCCACCGTCGAGTCGGACGTGACCGACGTCGGCGAAGGCATCAAGGTCGCGACCGTGCGTGATCCCTACGGCAACCTGTTCGGCATCATCGAAAACCCGCATTTCGATCGCAACAAGGTCGGCTGATCTTGACTTACTGCAAGATGCCGCAAGGATAGTTTGCAAGAATGGGGCTTTCCGGTCCGCCCTTTTGCGCGGCCAGAAAGGACCCATGAAACCCTTCCGTTTCGCCAGCCTTGTCCTGCTCTGCGCCAGCCTGCTGCTGGGAGGGTGCGCCAGCACCGGCAGCGTCAGTTTGGCGGAAGTGCGCGAGTTCGCGGACGCCTCGGCCAAGCTGGGCGGCTACGCCGAACTGTCGCGGCGCTTCCGTGACACCTACGAGCGCGAGCAGCCCTACCTGTCCCCGGCCGCCGACCGCCTGGCGCGCGACAACGACGCCAAGCGCCAGGCCGTGTACGACGACTTCGTCAGCATCCAGAAGGCGGTGGTGCTGTACATGCAGACCCTGAGCGTGCTGGCCGGCGACGGGCGCTTCGACCTGTCGGGCAACCTGGACGACCTGGGCAACGGCCTGAAGGCCAATGCCGAATCGGGCCTGGAGCGGCGCCACATCGCCGCCTACACGGGCCTGACGCGCCTGCTCACGCGGGTGATCGCGTCCGGCTACCAGAACCGCAGCGTGGAGACGATGGTGCGCGACGGCGACGCCGACGTGCAGACCCTGCTCGAAGCGATGATCTCGCTCACGCGGCTGTACTACAAGACCAACGAGAATGAAAAGAAGACGGTGCTCGGCATTTTCGACGTCGAGTTGCCCATGTCCAACCGTAACACCGACCGCATGCTGGTGACGCTGGCCAAGGTGCACTACATCAGCAAGGCGGCCGAGTACAAGCTGGTGGACCGGCGCTACGACCTGGCCTTGCAGGGCCTGACCAAGGTCGCGCTCGGGCACCAGAAGATGCGCGAGAACCTGCACAACCTGCAGCGCGAGGAAGTGCGCGCCATGATCGCGAACTACGGCCGCGACCTGCGCATGATACGCGACAACCTGATCAGCGGCTGACGCCCGAGGAGGCCTTGCATGAAACCGGAAAATCCCACTGCGCAGGCCGCCAAACAGGCAGCGCCGGGCGGCTTGTCCACCGTGGCCGAGGTCGAGCAGCTGGCCGACCAGCTGACCGCCGCCGCCAACGCGCTGCACGAGCGCATCATGAAGGACCTGCACGCCTACCACGGCGGCCCGGTGCCGCTGCCGGCGCAGGAAGCGGCGCGCAAGCTGATCGACGACGAACAGGAGCTGCGCCAGCGCGCCAACAGCATGTACGCCGACGCCGCCACCCTGATCGTGCGCGCGCTGGGCAAGCCGCAGGCGCACCTGATGGCGCTGGCGGCCGACGCCACGGCCAAGATCAAGACCCTCACCAGGATCAGCGACACGATGGGCCTCGTGGGCCGGCTGCTGGAAATTTCCGGCGCCGCGCTGACCGGCAACCCGGTACTCATCATGCGTTCGTTCGAAGACATGCACCACATGCTCGACCTGCTTGCGCTGCACAACCCGCCGGCCACCACGCCCGCACCGAGCGACCCGCCGGCGCCGGCCAAGCCCTGAGTCGCAGCCACGGCCGTCGCGGCGGGCGCGGCCTGCCCTCGCACGCGTCGTGCGCCAGTATGCTTCGCCCCACCAACGCGCTACACTGGACCCGAACACGGCACCATCAAAACTCGCACAAACGAGCAGAAACGGGGAGTCCAGCGATGACCATCGAGCACCGGCAGCCCGGCGCGCGAGCCGCGGCCGGGATGCGGCGCGCCGCGCGCCTTTGCCCTGATCCCATCTTGCGTTGACGAGGCCAGCCATGAACGGTCTGGACCAGGGGCAGCTTGCGCTCCTGAAATCAATTTTGCAGCAGCGCCTCGATGCGCTTTCCGGCGCCGCGCAGCCGCAAGCCGCGGGCGAACACGACCTGCCGGTCTCCGAGGTGGAAACCTCGCCGGCCGACAAGGCGACGGTGCGGCTGCTCAACGACCTGGCCCTGGGCGCGGCCGGTCACAACGCGGCCCAGATGCAGGTGCTGCGCCGCACGCTGGAAAAATTCGATGACCAGACCTATGGCCTGTGCGAGGAATGCGGCAGCGACATCGGGTTCTCGCGCCTGCAGGCGCGCCCGGAAGCGCGCCTGTGCATCACCTGCCAGACCCGCGCCGAAAAGCGCTAGCCCATGTGCTGCCCGCCGTTGATCGCGATGTTGGCCCCGGTGACGAACGCGGCCGCGTCCGAGGCCAGGTAAGCGACCAGCGCCGCCACCTCGTCCGGTTCGCCCAGCCGGCCCACGGGGATTTGCGGCAGGATTTTCTGCTGCATGATCTCGGGCGGGACCGCCTCGGTCATTTTGGTGCGCAGGTAGCCGGGTGACACGGTGTTGACCGTGATGCCGTGGCGCGCCATTTCCAGCGCCAGCGCCTTGGTGAACCCGTGCATGCCGGCCTTGGCGGCCGCATAGTTGGCCTGCCCGAACGCGCCGGCCTGGCCGTTGACCGACGAGATGTTGATGATGCGCCCGGCCCGCTGCGCCATCATCGGCTCGATGGCCTGGCGGGTGACGTTGAACACGCTGTCGAGGTCGGCGCGCAGCACGGCCTGCCAGTCCTCGTGCGTCATCTTGCGCAGGCTGCGGTCGCGCGTGATGCCGGCATTGTTGACCAGCACGTCGAGCCGGCCCATTTCGGCCAGCAGCTTTTGCACCATCCATTCGCACTCGGCAAAGTCGGTCACGTCGACCTTGTAGGCATTGAAGCGGAACCCCTCGTCACGCTGCGCCGCCAGCCAGGCTTCCGGCGTTTGGTTGCTGGGCGAATAGGTCGCCGCCACCTGGAACCCTTCCGCATGCAGGCGCCGGCACAGCGCCGTCCCCAGTCCCCCCATCCCGCCAGTCACCAACGCTACTTTGTTATTCATAACGTCCCCATCCAGTTGATGTCCGCCGCGCGCCCTGCGCGGCGTGAACCACCAAGTCTAGGAGCACGAATTTTTGGAAAGATGAGGAAAGTCAAAGGCCGGGCGCACGACCGCGCCGGGACCGTCAGGCGATGACCTGGGGAATGCTTCCCGGGTCGAAATCGGCCCAGTCGCCGCCAACGATGTTGCCGCTCGCGCGCTCGATGTGGTGCGCGCCCAGGCGCCGCAGCAGGTCCACCGCGCGCGCCTCCAGCGCCGGGTCGTCGAAGGCGACCGCCACACACATGCCGGCCGGGCGCACGTCCGGCACCGGGCCGGTACCGCGCTCGCTTTCGCCGCGTTCTTTCATGCGCGAGAAACTGAACAGGGAGCCG
The DNA here is from genome assembly GCF_024756255.1 of Massilia agilis. Lineage (GTDB taxonomy): Bacteria > Pseudomonadota > Gammaproteobacteria > Burkholderiales > Burkholderiaceae_D > Telluria > Telluria agilis. The sequence continues at coordinate 692,449 of NZ_JANUHB010000002.1, forward strand.
ACGTGCGCCCCCAGCAGGCCGCCGACCACCGGGCCGAGCGGACCGGTCACCGGGGCGGTGACGGCGCCGGCCGCCACGCCGACCGCGGCACCCACGCCCGCGCCTTCGGCCAGGCCCTCCGGCGTTTCCCTGGCGCCGGGCGACACCATGTGGTCGCCGCCAATCGAAGTCATGTCGTGCTGGCCCGGCTGGTTGATGTAAAAGCCGCTGACGCGGTCGGCGTCAAAGCCCGCCTCAACCAGCGCCTGGCGCGCCTGCTCGACCTCGTCCTGAAGCTGGAAGTGCCCTGCGATGATGGTGGACATGCGTTTCCTCCTGCATTTGAACGGTTGGCCGCAAGCATGCGCGATAGCCGCGCCCGCTGTCTGTACGACTGCGCACGCAGCCTAGTGCCACTGTCCATAGACCATGCCTGGCGCGTGCGGTTCCTCGGCCAGCGGGCTGGGAAACCAGGCGCGCGGGTCCACGCGGAAATAGGCGACAAACTCGTCGAACAGGTCGGGATGGCGCGCGGCGAGCCGGTACGGCTGCTCGAAAAAGCTTTCGGTGGCGACCGCGAAGAATTCGGCCGGACTGTTCGCGCCGTAGTGGTCGAGCACGCCATGCTGGCCGTACCAGGCGTCGGCGCGCAGGCTCTCGAAATTGCGGCCCAGCACCTCGGACCAGCGCCGGTAGCGTTCGCGCGCCCCGAGCCATGGCGCGCCGTTGTTGCTGCCCGACTCGCTGTCGAGCTGGTGGGCGAACTCGTGCAGCACCACGTTCTGCCCGTGCGGCACCTCGTTGTCCCAGCGCCGCACGTGGTCCCACGACAGGATCACGCGGCCGTCGCCCCACGATTCGCCAAGCAGGTCCTGGCGCTCCTCGGTCACCACGCCGGCCGCGTCCACCTGGCGGCGCGGCACCAGGAAGGCGCCGGGATAGACCAGGATCGTGTGCAGGCCGCGGAACACCTTGGTCGGGCGGCCCATCAGCAGCAGGCAGGCCTGCGCCGCGATCGTCACGCGCATCTCGTCCGTGAGCTCGAGCCCGGCGCAACCGACGAACTTTTTCTGCAGCAGGAATTGCTGGACCAGGCGCACCAGTTCGGCGCGCTGCTCCGGGCCCATGCCGCGGTACTGGCCCACGTTGCGCTCGATGATGGCCAGCCGTTCTGGCTCGAACGGTTGCGCCAGGGCGCGCCGCAGCCGCCAGCGCGGCACCAGCCACGCCAGCACGGCCAGCGCCGCCAGCACGGCAAGCACTAGCCCTTCCATCGACATCCTCCCGTCATCGTCCGTCTCCCCTTGTCCTGGACCGGCGCCGCGCGCCAGTCGCCAGCAAGTGGGTATTGTTGACCGGATTTCAATAGCCGGGCTTTCCCCAAATGAAAACCGCCGCGCAGTTAGCCTGCGCGGCGGCATTCGGACAGCGGCGGCCGGCGCAAGGCCGGCTCGGACGGTAGCGGGCCTCTCTCCGTGCCCGCGCCGGATCAGGCCCGCTCTTTGGCGACCTGGGCCGGGGCCGGACCGAACAGGGCGGCCACCAGCGGATCGCGCGAGACCGGGCTGCGGTTGACCCGGATCGCGTAGTGCGTGTCGTCGGCCAGGATGTGGAAGTGGCGGCCGGCGCCGGCCATGCTCTGCTCGCGCAGGCCCGGGCGCTCCTTGCGCGGGGCCACGCCCTCGCGCTTGGGCTGGGCGATTGCGGCCAGGAAGGCCTTGACGCGATCCTGGTCGGGGCAGATCTGGTACACGGCCTTGCCCAGGTAGGTGGCGGTGCCCTCGATGTAGCGGGCCAGTTCGATCACGCCGGCTTCGCGCAGGTCGCGGATATACTTGCGGGCGCCGGACGGCGAAAACTTGAGGAACCAGGCGATTTCGTCTGCCAGCATCTCATGCGTCTGCAGCTCCTGGATCAGCTTCTGCATGTTCTCGATCCGCCGCTGGGTGGCCGAGGTCGAGCGCACACGCTCGATCGGCGCCAGCGAAATCGGCGCACGCTCGGTCGGCTGGGGCGGGACGCGCTCGATCAGCGCAGAGCTGCTGGAGTTGTGCACTGCGCCCATGTCGCCTTGCACCGCGTTATGATGAGTCGTTGCATGCATGTTGGTTAGCTCCAATTTCAAGAGAGACTGTGTAGTCCGGGTCGCTGTGTGCCGTTTGACACCCTGACAACACCACGGGTTCCGCTTAACTGGGCTCAAGATTGCCTGCGTCAGCACGACTGGTCTGTGCACCATCTAACATTGCTGGAAATTCCTGAAAGAACTTCTCGCAAGGGTGCGGCGCCCGCGCAAGCTTGGCCAAAATGCATCAGTTCGCCTGACGGGCTAAAATGTCCGTTTTTTGGCTGTGTTGCCCATGCGCCTGCGTCTTGCCCCCCTTCCCCTGCTGTTGCTGCCCCTGTTCGCCAGCGCCGGCCCGGCCGCCACCGACGTGCTGGTCGACTTCCTGGCCATACCCGGCAGCGCCGGGCTGGGGGGAATCCATCGCATGGACCGTCCGCCCTACCAGGACGCGAAGGTGACCCAGGACCTGGTGCCGCTCTACATGTACGAGGGCGACAAGGTGTACCTGCACGCGACCCGGGTCGGGCTGAAACTGGGCGAGCGGCGCGACCACAACTGGGAGCTGTTCCTCGACTACCGCTACGAAGGCTTCCCGACCGAAAACCAGGCAGCCCTTGCCGGCATGACGCGGCGCACGGCGGCGCTGCAAAGCGGCGTGGCCTACCGCGGCCGCACCCAGTTCGGCAACGTCGACCTCGAGCTGCTGCACGACGCCAACAACACCAGCCATGGCAACGAATGGCGCCTCGGCTACAGCATCGACATCCATTCCGGGCGCTGGCACTTCCGCCCCAGCTGGACGGTCGCGCGGCGCAGCGCCAACCTGAACAACTATTACTACGGCGTGCGGCCGGAAGAAGCGGCGCCCGGGCGGCCGGCCTACATGCCCGGCGCCGGCACCGACTGGACCGCGGCACTGTACGGCTACTACGAACTGACCGAGCGCTGGCGCCTCCTGGGCGGGGTCGGCGTGACCTACCTGGACGAGTCGGTACGCAAGAGCCCGATCGTGGACGACCGCCCGCAAATGGGCGCGCTGGTGGGCGCGGCCTACGATTTCGGCAGCCATGCCAGGTACGGCGAGCCGGGACGGCCGCTGTACGTGCGGGTGCTGGGCGGGCGCGCGACCGAATGCAACTTCCTGCCGGCGGTGGCGCTGCGCTGCAGCTCCACCCGCACCGGCGACGACACCCGCATCTGGGGCGTGGACATCGGCCGCCCGCTGGTGCAGCACGTGAACGGCTGGCCGCTCGATTTCGCCGCCTATGTGGGCGTGGTCGCGCACGACGAGCGCGGGCTGCGCGCCAACGGCCTGCAGCTCGATGCGCAGATCAAGGCACGCTACTACGGCCTGCCGTGGAGCGAGCGCGTGAAGACCCGCATCAGCTTCGGCGCCGGCTTCTCGCTGGCCCAGCGCGTGCCGCTGACCGAGGTGCGCGACCAGGCGCGCCGCGGCCGCGCCACCAACCGCCTGCTCAACTACCTCGACCCGTCGATCGACTTTTCGGTCGGCGACGCGATCGGCAGCCGGCGCCTGAAGGACACCTTCCTCGGCGTGGGCGTATCGCACCGCTCCGGCATCTTCGGCTCGTCCCAGCTGCTGGGCAACATCAACGGCGGCTCCAACTATCTGTACGGGTACATCGAAACCAAGCTGTGATGGTGTTGTAAAAAGCGCACTCTGCAGGACCCTGTGTTCGATAACGCACGGACCCAACGGAACTCAGCCGCTTAATCTTTATCCAACATCACTGTCGAGAGCATGCGATGTCAATTACCCTTTCAACCAATGGGAGTCACCCGTGAATAACATGAAGAAGATTGCTCTGGCCGCCGCACTGGTCTGCTCGGCCGGCACCGCGCTGGCACAGGAAATCAACCCCTCGTGGTACGTCCAGGGCGCGGCGGTCTGGATGGATACCGACAAGTCGTTTGGCGTGGACAAGAACGGCTGGGGCGGTGCGGTCCGCTTCGGCAAGCCGGTCCACCAGTACTTCGACATCCAGATCGGTGCCAGCCATGCGCGCGCCAACACCGACCACAGCGGTGACATGTGGCAGACCCTGTACGGGGTGGACGCGCTGCTGATGCTGTCGCGCCAGACCATCCGCCCCTACCTGCTGCTGGGCATTGGCGGCGAACATGACCACGTCAGCCGCCCCTTCCCCTACGGCCTGCGCAAGGACACCTCGTGGTACTACCAGGGCGGCGTGGGCCTGCAGGCCACCATCAACGACCGCTGGTCGTTCCAGGCCGACGCGCGCTGGGTGCGCGGCAACCCGGACGACTCCAAGTTCGGCTTCGACAAGAGCCTGACCAAGTACGTGACCTTCGGCTTCAACTACGCGCTGCAACCGCCGCCGGCCCCGCCTGCCCCGCCGGCCCCGGTGGCCGAGCAGCCGGCCCCGACCCCGGCCCCGACCGAAGCGCCGCCGCCGCCGCCCCCGCCGCCGGCCCGCTTCGAGAAGGTGACGCTGTCGGCCACCGAACTGTTCGCGTTTGACAGCGCCAAGCTCTCGATGCCGCAGCCCAAGCTCGACGAGATCGCCAACACGCTGTCGCAAAACCCGAACCTGACCGACATCACGATCACCGGCTACACCGACCGCATTGGTTCGTCCAAGTACAACCACAAGCTGTCGCTGCGCCGCGCCAATGCCGTGCGTGACTACCTGATCAGCAAGGGCATCGACGGCAGCCGCCTGAAGGCAGTCGGCCGCGGCGAGGAAAACCCGGTGGCCGAGTGCCACCAGAAGAAGCGCAAGGAGCTGATTGCCTGCCTGGCACCGAATCGCCGCGTGGAGGTCGAACAAATCACGATCGAAAAACGCGTCGAGTAACCGCGGCATGCGCGGGCGCCCGCGGCGCCCGCCAACCCTGGCCCACCGAACGCGCCGCCCTGGCGCGTTCGTCATTTTGGAGGATCGGGAATGCAGATGAAGAAATGGCTGTCGGAGTCGGGCGAGCTCTACCATGTGATGAAAAGCGCCGTGTCCGAATGGATGGCGCACCGCGCAGCCAGCAAGGGCGCGGCGCTGGCGTTCTACACCTTGTTTTCGCTGGCGCCGGTGCTGGTGATGGTGATCGCCATCGCCGGCCTGTTCTACGGCGCCGAGGCGGCGCAGGGCCAGCTGCTGGGCGAACTGCGCGGCCTGATGGGCAAGCAAAGCGCCGAAACCATCCAGGCGGTGCTGGCCGCGGCCAGCAACAAGAAAGGCGGCACGGTGGCCACCATCGTCGCCGCCGTGCTGCTGGTGATCGGCGCGACCAGCGCGTTTGCCGAACTCAAGGACAGCCTGGACGAGATCTGGGACGTGCCCGCGCCGCAGGATGCGAGCTTCTGGGACACGATCCGCACCCGCCTGCTGTCATTCGGCCTGATCCTGGTGCTGGCCTTCCTGCTGATGGTGTCGCTGGTGGTGAACGCGGCGCTCAATGTGCTCGAAAATTACTTCAGCGGCATGTGGCAGACCGCCACCACCCTGCTGGCCTGGGCCGCGGCCGCCATCAGCTTCCTCGTGATCGCCACCCTGTTCGGGGTGATCTACAAGCTGCTGCCGCGAATCAAGCTGTCATGGCACGACGTAACCATCGGCGCGCTCGGCACGGCGGCCCTGTTCACGCTGGGCAAAGTGCTGATCGGGCTCTACATCGGCAACAGCGGCGTGACCAGCAGCTTTGGCGCGGCCGGCTCGCTGATCGCCCTGCTGCTGTGGGTGTACTACTCGGCGCAAATCTTTTTCCTTGGCGCCGAATTCACCCGCCAGTACGCCTTGCAGCTGGGCAGCCTGCGCAACCGCCCGAAGGAGGAAACCGGGGCGGGCAAGACCAGCGCACGGGCGTAGGGTGACGAATATCTCGCCGGCATTCGTAGGGTGGGCAGGAGACCTGCCCACCCTACGATCTCACCCTGTCGGTCCCGCTCACTCCCCCAACAGCTCGGCCACCACCTCCATCCCTTCGACGCGCTCGGCCACCACCTTGATCACCACCACCACCGGCACCCCGAGCAGCAAGCCCCACATACCCCACAGCCAGCCCCAGAACAGCAGGCTGACGAACACGGCAGCCGCGTTCATCTTGGCGATCTTGCCCGTCATCCAGGTCGTGACGACCATGCCGACCAGGGTTGCGATGCCCAGCGAGGCGCCGGCCACCAGCAGCACCATGCGCAGCGATTCGAACTGCAGGAACGCAACCAGGCCGGTGGCCGACGTGATCAGGAGCGGCCCGAAGTACGGCATGATGTGCACCAGGCCGGCAAACACGGCCCATGCGCCGGCGTTCTCCAGGCCGATCGCGCGCAGCGCCGCCCACATCAGCAAGGCCAGCAGGATGTTGGTCACCAGCAGCATGAACATGTAGTTCTGGATCGAGCTGTTGATGTCCTCGAGGATGTGCACGGTGACCTTCTTGCGCGTGAGCGAAGGCCCGGTCAGCTTGACCAGCTTGCGCTTGAAGGTGTCGCCGGCCAGCAGCAGGAAAAACACCAGGAACACCACCATGGTCGCCTCCGACACGAAGGCGGCCAGGCTCATCGACCCGGCCAGGATCCAGTCCATCACCCGGAAACTGGGCGAGCCGGCATTCGGCGGCAAGGGTTGCCGGCGCAGCGCCCGCTTGGCGTCCGCGCCCACGTTCGATGCGGCCTGCTCGATTTCTGTCGCCGCGGCCTGTACCTGCTGGATCGTGCTCGGCTGGCCGCCCGATTTATCGGTGATCATCCGGGTCACCTTGTGCGTGAGCGCGGGCAATTCGTCGATGATGTTGAAGAACTCGCCCTGCACGCGCTGCATCGTCAACGCCATGCCGACCAGGATCGCCACCGTGACGAGGGTCGCCCCGATCGCGCGCTTGATGTGCCAACGCTCCAGCCAGGCAACGATGGGGCTGAGCGTATAGGCGATGAAAATGCCGAGCAACAAAGGCACGAAAAACTTCTGCGCCCAATGCAAGGCGAACACGAAGGCGACGGTCGCGATGATGCCGAGCGAAACGCCGCGCGCGTTCACATGCACCGGCAGCCGCAAGCTGCCAGGCAACAATTCTTCCCCGTCGGGGACATGGGCTTGCACCGTCCCCTGGTCGAGGTCGGTGGCGGGAGTGGCCGGGGCGGCGCTGGCCTCGGGCTGGGCCGGGCTGGATTGGGCGAGCTGCATAAAAAAACAAAAACCTGCTGGAAAACCGGGCCGCCCCGGCGGGACGCTTATTTCACCCGGATATCATTTTTGACAGATGTTACACCTTTGACGCTGCGCGCCACCTCGGCGGCGCGCTGGGCATCGGCCGGCTGCGCGACGAAGCCGGACAGCTGCACGTCGCCCTTGAACGTCTCGACGTTGATCTCGGTGGACTTCAGGGTCGGCTCGTTGAAGATCGCGGCCTTGACCTTGGTGGTGATGGCGGCGTCGTCGATGTACTCGCCGGTGCTCTCGCGGGTCGGGCTCGACGAGCAGCCGACCACGGTCAGGGCGAGCGAAGCGGTGAAGACCGCGGTAGCGAGGCGTTGGATCGTTTTCATTGATTGCTCCTTGTAGATTGACGTCAAAAACACAAACAAAACTGTCGCAGCTGTGCTGGACAGCGCTCGATCGTTCCGCGCCGGACACGGAACGAGACCGAACCGGTTGCAGGACCTGCGCCCGGCTTACCGCGGCGCGGTGTAGGCGGCCTTGGCCTGCGCCACGCACTGGTCCTTGGCCGCGCCCGCAAAGGCGTCGCACTTTTCCAGCGCAACGTGGTACGCGGCCTTCTGCTTGTCTTCGCGCGCTTCGCTGCGCGCCTCGATGGTTTTCTTGTCGGCCTTGGCGTCGGCCTCGGCCGCGATGCGGGTCGCCTTGGCCTGTTCCATGCACACGTCCTTGTCGTTGCCGGTGAGCCCGGCGCAGCGCGTCTTGTCGCGGTCGTAGTTGGCCGCCGCAATGCGCATGCGTGCCCGCGTGTAGGCCTTGAGCGTGTTCTCGTAGGCCGCGCGCGCCTCTTCCTCGGCCTGCACCTGGGCCGCCTTGGCTTCGGCCACGCACAGGTCGTGCGGGTTGCCGGCGATGCTGCCGCATTGCGCCACCGCGTTCTTGTAATTGGTGGCGGCGGCCTGGCGCCCCTGTTCGTAAGCGTTTTTGGCGTCCGGCACGGCGCCGGCGCGGGCATGCCCGGCCCACAGGAGCGCGGCGCCGAGCAGCAACAGCATATGGGGCATCTTCATTGTCTTCTCCGTTGTGTCAGGACTGACAACGTTGTACCGCGCCTGCCGTTGCTGTTCTGTTCGGTGCCGAACACAGCTGGTCCGATGTCGCTGGTCACTGGCGCCAAGGCAGCGGAGGTGCGTCAACGCACAGATCGCTTGGCGCGGTGTAGCTATTCTGTCCACACATTCATTTGCCCAGGAGACCAACATGAAAGGATCTCGTATCTTCGGCGCCACCGTCATCGCGGCAAGCGCCATCCTGACTGGCTGCGCCAGCAACAACACGCAGCCGTACAACAGCGGCTACAGCAGCGGCTACGGCTACAACAGCAACGCCTCGATGGGCTACGGCACGATCGAATCGATCCAGGTGGTGCAGGCATCGGGCAACACCAGCGGCGCCGGCGCCATCGTTGGCGGGCTGGTTGGCGCGCTGGCCGGCAACCAGGTGGGTAGCGGCGGCGGCCGGACGGCAGCCACGGTGGCCGGTGGCGTGGCTGGCGCCGCAATCGGCAACCGCGTCGAGTCCAACCGCAACGCCAACGGCGGCCAGGTGTACCAGATCAACGTGCGCATGGACAATGGCGAGTACCGCACCGTCACCCAGGACAGCGTCTATGACCTGAACGTCGGCAACCGCGTGCGCCTCGTCGATGGCCGCGTGTACCGGTATTGAGCCCCTGCCTACTTGCTGTAAAGAACGGCGATGGGGACTATACTGTTGGTAATCCTGATACTCGCCCTGGTCGGCGCATTGCCGACCTGGAGCCACAGCCGTACCTGGGGTTACGGCCCCAGCGGCGTGGCTGGACTGCTGGTCGTGGTCCTGCTGGTGTTGCTACTGACTGGGCGGTTATAGGACCAGGGGGCGCATGTGCGCCCGCCTCACCTTTGATGGAGGTTCAAATGCGACCCATGGATGTGGCGCGCGCGGTAGCGCTCGCCGGTGCGCTCGGCGCTTTCGCGCTGGCGCAGGCACAGCAGATGGATGACAGCACGGTAGCGCCCGCTGTTGCACAGAAACAGAAGCAGGAAATCGCAAAAGGCGATCCGTCGCGCTGGTACACCCCGGCCGACGAGGCGCGCAACAAGGAGAAGGAAATTGGCGCGGCATACGCCGAGGCCAAGGCGGCTTGCCGCGAGGCGCCCAAGGACCAGCGCGCCGCCTGCCTGAAGGACGCGCGCACCACCTACGAGCAAGACATGGCCGACGCGCGCAAGCCGGCCTCGCCGGCCAAGACCAAATAAGCAAGGCCGATTGCCGCAGTCGTAGGGTGGGCACTTGTGCCCACCGGTACACACGCGCCGCGTTCCACACCGGTGGGCACGGGAGCCCACCCTACTTACCCACCTGACCCTTTAATCCGCCTGGCGCGCGCTGGAGTCGTGACCCGGCGTCTCGTGCACCACCACCGCGGTATCGGCCGGCACCCCGCGCAGCCAGCCGGCGTGGCGCAGCGCCCTTTGGGTATCCGCATAACCCTGGTCCCAGCGCCACTCGATCGATCCCTTGGAAAAATTGATGTCCTTGGACGCCATGTGCCAGTCGTGCCCGGCGTAGCGTAGCCGGACGATGTGCAGCACGCTGCCGCAGCCGAGCGCGAGCATGGCGCGCTCGTCCTCACACGTACGCAGCTCCGGCGGCAGCCGGTCGTACAGGTCGCGCAGCCGGCTTTGCAGCGCGTGCACGCGCGCGTAGTCGGCCAGGTGGCGCTCGGTGCGCGAGGCATAGGTCACGTCCTTCTGGCGCGTGCGCACTTCCTCGTAGGTCATCGGCGGCGCCCCCGCCGGGCTCCACAGGTCCACCACGAAGCATAGCGTGTCGCCCAGCGGCAACTCGTCGAGCACGGCCTCGAGCGGCGTGTTCGAGTACAGGCCGCCGTCCCAATACAGCTCGCCATCGATGCGCACCGGCGGAAAACCGGGTGGCAGGCTGCCCGAGGCGCGCACGTGCTCGGGGCCAACGCGCTGGCGGCGGCTGTCGAAATGCACCAGCTGGCCGCTGGTCACGTTGACCGCGCTGATGGTCAGCCGTGGCGCAATCCGGGTGTTCATGAAGTCGAAATCGACCAGCTCGCGCAGCGTCGCCTCGAGCGGTTCGGTGTCGTAGAACGAGGCGTTCTCCGGCGCGACCGGCATGCCGAAGGCGAACGCGCTGGCGCCGCGCGGCACGAAAAAGCCCTCCACGCCGCGCACCACCGTTTCCATGGTATTCAGGCGAATGTGCGCGCGCCGCTGGTCGTCGCCGACCGCCTCCATGTCCACGCAATCGCTGTGGGCCACGCGCTCCCAGAAACGCGTCAGTTGCGACAGGCAGTGGCTGCGCGTGTTGCCGGCGATGAGCGCGGCGTTGATCGCGCCGATCGAGGTGCCGGCAATCCAGTCGGGCACCAGCGCGTGTTCGTGCAGGGCCTGGTAGACGCCGGCCTGGTAGGCGCCCAGCGCCCCGCCGCCCTGCAGCACGAGCACCACGCGCAAGCCCTGCGGATTGAGCGAGTTCCTGGCCATTGCATCCCAAAAAAGACGGCGCCCAATCCGTGATTGCGACGCCGCTCAAGCCCCACCATATCTGTTGCGGCCGGACCGTTGCCCGGCCTGGCGCGCGGGCCGGCTCAGTAGGCCAGCTCCTGCGCCCGTTTGCGCTGCAGGTACCAGGCGGCCACGCCCAGCAGCGTGGCGATGCCCAGCGCCGGCTTGCCCAGCCGCTTTTTGCGGATGAAGCCCAGCACCGTCAGCGCGTACGGCGCCAGCACCGACACGTTGGTGCCGGTCGGCTTGAGCAGCGCGTCGGCCCGTGTGCGCAGCGCCCAGGTCGCGTGGTCCACCACCGAGTGGAACATGACCTCGGGCCGCGCCCCATGCTTGATCTGGGCCTTGGCGTGCGCGATGCCGGCGCGGTAGTACTCCCCGTCGCGCAGCAGTTCGGCCTTGCGGACGTCCGGGCTCAGCTTGTCGTGCGAATGTGTGTGCATGTTTTCTCCTTGGCTCACAGCAGCATGTCACGGTCGTTGCGCAGCTCCTGCATGGTGGCCGGGAACGCCAGCTTGCCTTGCTTGAGCATGGCCATGCCCCAGAACACCAGCGCGGCCGTGAAGACCAGGAACACCACGAACATCAGCAGCAATATCTTCCAGCCCAGCGCGTCCCACGCCAGCGCGACGATGGTCGCGGTACCGTACGCCAGCGCGAACCAGGTGAACATGACCGCCAGCGCAAAAATGGCCAGCAGCTCGATCACGTGGTTGCGCACCTCGCCCAGCTCGACCGCCGCCAGTTCGACACGCGACACCACCAGCCCGAACAGGTTGCGCAGCAGGCTCGATACGCCGCCCATCAGGCCGGGGGAGTGTACGACGGTTTCAGTGTCTTCCATGATCGGGTCCCCGGCGTCTCATTGTTGTTGGCGGCTGATGAGCATGCCCACGAGCAAACCCACACCTGCCGCGGCGACCACCGTGCGCCATGGGTTGTCCTTGACATAGACATCGGCCGTGTGCGCCAGTTCCTTCCCTTTTTCGATCGCTTGATCCTGGTAGCTGCCGGCCTTGCCCAGCGCCCGGTCGAGCATGTCCATGCCGCGTCCGCGCAATTCCTCGGCCTTTTCGCCGGTCAAGGCCGCCGCCGCCGACAGCAGCGCCTGGGCATCGCGCACCAGCGCTTTCATGTCGGTACCGGTATCCTGCATGCCGGCGTTGAAGGATCGGGTGCTGCCGTTGCTGCGGATGGTGTCTAGCATGGTGAACTCCTGTTGTCTGGTGGGTGGTATCGATCGTGTTGCAATGCCGGCTTACATGGCCAGCAGGTCGCGCATGTCGTCGGCGTGCTCCTCTTCGACCGCCATGATCTCGACCAGCATGTCGCGCGTGGTCGGGTCCTTGTCGCCGATGACGGCGATCATCTGGCGGTACGACTCGATCGCCACGCGCTCGGCGATCAGGTCGGCGCGCACCATGGCCTGGGCGTCGTCCGAGTCGTCGTATTCGGCATGGCTGCGCGCCGACAGCGTGGCCGGATTGAAGTTGGGCGAGCCATTGAGCTGCACGATGCGCTCGGCGATGCGGTCGGCGTGGTCCTGCTCCTGCTGCGCATGCTCGAGGAACTCGGCGCGCATCTGGGCGCTGTTGGGCCCCTGCACCGTGTAGTAGTGGCGCTTGTAGCGCAGGATGCACAACAGTTCGGTCGCCAGCGCGTCGTTGAGCATCGCAATCACCGCCTCGCGGTCGGCCTGGTAGCCCTCGGTGACGGCGCCGTCATCGAGGTTGGCGGCGGCTTGGCGGATCGCCGCCACGTCGAAGCCATGTGCCAGGTTGCTTTTCGTTTCTTCCATGATGTTTCCTTAGTGACGATTAAGATAAGCGGGTCAGCGCATCGCCGCGCGCGGCGGGATGGGCGCGCCCTCGTTCGACAGCACGATCTCGACGCGGCGGTTGCGCTGGCGGTTGGCGGCCGAGTCGTTCGGCGCCACCGGGAATGCCTCGCCATACGCGCGCATCGCGATGCGCTCGCGCGCCACGCCCATGCCGGCCAGGGCCGAGGCCACCGTGCTCGCGCGCCGTTCGGACAGCTCCTGGTTGTGGCTGGCCGTGCCGGTGCTGTCCGTGAATCCTTCGACCAATACCGTGCGGTCAGGGTTCTGCGCCATCACGTCGGCCAGCTTGCGCAAGGTTGAAACCCCGTCCGGTTTCAGGCTGGCCTTGTCCAGGTCGAACAGCACGTCGCCGATCGTCACCACGTAGCCGCGCTCGGTCTTGACGGCGTGCAGCTCGACCAGCAGCGCTTCCAGCCGCGCGGCGCGCTCGGCCAGCGCGGCGCTCTGGGCCTGCGCCTCAGCGGCCTGCTGGCGCGCGCTGTCGGCCTGCTGCTGGGCATTGGCGGCCTGGGCCTGGGCATCGGCGGCCTGCCGCCGCGCGCGCTCGGCCTCGGCGGTGCGTGCCTGCAGCTGCACCTCGGTGCGCTCCTGGCGCGCCTGCGCGATGCCGGCCTCGGCCGCCTTGGCCTTGGCCACTTCCTGGGCGGTCGCGATCTTCTGCTTGGCCAGGTAGGCCAGCCGGTCGATCTTGTCCAGGCTCTCGCGCTGGGCGGCGGCGGCATTGGCCTTGTCGAGCGCGTCGGTGGCTTCCTTGAACTGCAGCGGCGCGTACTGCGCCACCTGCGGGTTGTTGCTTGCGGCCACAAAGTCGGCCCTGGCCTGGTCCAGCGTGGCGGTGGTGGTGGGCACGGTGCTGCAGGCGGCCAGCATCACGACGCTGGCGAACACGATCGATTTCAAAATGCGTGCATGCTTGTTCATGTTGTTCTCCCGGGCGCGCCACACGGCGCGGATATCGTTGTCGTTGCGCGCATCGGGCCACGCCCGGCGCCAGCAGCGCGGGCCGGCCCGTGCGTGCTGGTCATTGCTGGTTGGCGCGGTCCACTTCCTGGCGCAGCGCGCGCAGGTCGGCGTCCAGCGCGCTGGCGGCGGCCGTGGCCTTGGCCGAGCTGGCCTTGCTCTGGGCCAGCTTGGCGTCGGCCTCGGCCTGGACCGCCAGCTCGCGTGCCAGCTTGTAGTCCTTGGCCTGCAGCGCCTGGTTAGCCTTGAGCATCTTCTCGCGCGCCATCGTGATCTCGTCCGGCGCCAACTCGGCCGCGCCGGCCTGCACCGCGTTCTCGACCGCGTTCTTCGACACCGCCACGTCAGCCGCCGCCGGCGCCTTCTGCGGGCTGGAGCAGGCTGCAAGCAGCGCCAGCACGGCCGCGCCGGCGAGCAGTTTCATGGATTCTTGTGCGTACATCGTCATCTCCTGGAATGAGGGATTGTTATTGGTAACGTTATAAGCCGATTGGCGGACGAGATCGGTTCGCTGGCGCACATTGCCCCGCCCGCTTGTGCGACGCCCCGCGCACGGTGCGCCAGCGCACATCATGACTCATGCCTTTCCGATAATCTCGCTGTCACGACAGTTCCCACCTAGAAGGATCGTGTCATGACCGAAACGAGCGAGAAGCCAGCGCACACGCACCGCATGTCGCGCGGCACAAAAATCGTGCTGGGCGTGCTTGGGGTACTGGTCGCAATCCCCGTCATCGCCATCATCTTCATTCTCACCTTCGACTGGAACCGGGCCAAGCCCTGGATCAACACCAAGGTGAGCGACGCGATCGAGCGCCCGTTCGCCATCCGCGGCAATCTTGCCGTGCATTGGGAGCAGCCGGCGCGCGCGATGGCGCCGGGTGAACGCACCTGGCGCGACTGGATTCCCTGGCCGCACCTGTACGCCGATGACGTTCATGTCGGCAACCCGGCCGGGATGCCCGAGCGCGACATGGCCAAGGTGCGCCAGTTCTCGTTCTCGCTCAATCCCTTCGCCCTGCTCGGCCACACCATTTCAATTCCCGTGCTGCGCTTCGAGTCGCCCAGCGTGGACCTGTTGCGCGTCGATCCCACGCACAACAACTGGACCTTCAAGCACGAACAGAAGCCATCGAAGTGGCGGCTCGACCTGCAGCGCATCGTGTTGTCCAAGGGCGTGGTGCACGTGCTCGATGCGGTCACCAAAACCGACGTGACGGCCGACATCGAGACGCTCCCGAACAACCCCACCTACGGCATCGGCTGGACCCTGCGCGGCAGCTACAACGGCGCGCCGGTGGGCGGCGGCGGCAAGGCCGGCGCCGTGCTCACGCTACGCGAGGAGGATGTGCGCTACCCGGTCCAGGCCGACATGCATTCGGGCGCCACGCGCATCGCGGTCGAGGGCACGATCACCCGTCCCACTCAGTTGTCCGGGCTCGACCTGCGCCTGAAGCTGGCCGGGCCGAGCATGGCGCGGCTGTACAACTTCACCCACCTGCTGTTGCCCGAAACGCCGGCGTTCAGCACCGAGGGCCACCTGATCGGCAAGATCGGGGGCGACGACGCGCGCTGGACCTACGAAAACTTCAAGGGCAAGGTCGGCTCGAGCGATATTGCCGGCCGGCTTGAATTCCGGCCCGACAAGCCGCGCGGCAAGCTTTCCGGCAACGTGGTATCGCACCAGCTGCTGTTCACCGACCTGGGCCCGCTGATCGGCGCCGACTCCAACGCCAGCAAGAAGGCGCGCGGCGTCGATGTGGTGCAGCCGGAGGGCAAGGTGCTGCCGGTCGAGAAATTCAGGACCGAACGCTGGAAGACGCTCGATGCCGACGTGCGCTTTGCGGCCGAGCGCATAGTACGCAAGAAAGAGCTGCCGATCACCAAGCTGTCCACCCACCTGGTCATGAAGGACGGCGTGCTCACGCTCGACCCGCTCGACTTTGGCCTGGCTGGCGGCACGCTGCGCAACCATATCAAGCTCGATGGCAGCAGCGGCAAGACCATCAAGGCCACCGCCCAGGTCGAGGCGCGCCACATCCAGATCAAGCAACTGTTCCCGGCGATCCAGAAGGTGCAGCAGGCCACCATCGGCCAGATCAACGGCGACGCCAAGCTCACCGCCGTGGGCGAGTCGGTGGCCGGCATGCTGGCCGACTCCAACGGCGAGATCAACGCGCTGGTGCAGGAAGGCACGGTGAGCAAGCTGCTGGTGGAGGAGATGGGCCTGAACGTGGGCAGCATCATCGTGGACAAGCTGTTCGGCGACAAGCAGGTCGAGCTCAACTGCGTGGCCACCAACCTCGACGTGGTCAACGGCGTGGCCAAGACGCAGCTGTTCGTGGCGGACACGGACGATGCGCGCATTGTCGTGGGCGGCACAGTCAACCTGGCCAGCGAGCAGATGAACCTGCGGCTGGACCAGCAGACCAAGGGCCTGCACCTGCTGTCGCTGCGCGCGCCGATCTATCTGCGCGGCACCTTCCACCAGCCGGACGTGTCGGTGGACAAGAAGGTGCTCGCGCTGCGCGCCGGCGGCGCCCTGGCGCTGGGAGCGATTGCCGCCCCGGCCGCGCTGGTTCCGCTAATCAACACCGGCGGCGGCAAGGACAGCAATTGCGGCAAGCTGCTGGCGCAGGCCAGCGCCAAGCCGACCGCGCCGCCACCGGGCAAGACCAAAACGCATTGAGCCAGGTCGCGCAGGGTGAGCCAGCGAACAGACGGGAGCGCAAGCGGGCTCTACTCTGTAGCTGAGGTGGCGCGCGGCGCCATCGGGAGAACGCAATGATGGGCGTTACCTGGTTCCGGCCGGTATGCCTGAGTGATTACCCACCGAAAAGGAGATCAATCATGAAAACCATCAAGCAACTGGTAGTGTGTGCATCGCTGGCAACCGCGGCCCTGGGCCTGACCGGCTGCGCCGGCATGTCGCAGCAGGACCGTAACACCGCCATTGGCGCGGGCGCAGGCGCCGTGGTCGGCGGCGCGCTCACCGGTGGCAGCGCGGCCGGCACCGTCGGCGGCGCGGCCGTGGGCGGCGTGATCGGCAACCAGGTCAAATCGACGCACTAAGCTGCCGCACGTTGGACAAAAGCGCCCCGCTCGCCGGGGCGTTTTTCGTTGCACCGCGCGTCAACGCACTTGTAGGGTGGGCAGATTTCTGCCCACGCGTTCAGCTGACGCCAGCGCTGCCTGGACGCGTGGGCAGGAGGACCTGGCCACCCTACGACTTCACACCAGTAACACCGGCTCCAGCGCCACCTCGCCCGCTTCCTTGACGATTTCGTAGCAGGTGCACGCCGCGGCGGCCAGCCCGTCCGGATCCAGGATCTCGATATTGCCCCGGCTGTAGATGATCAGCCCCTGCTGCTGCAGCGCGCTCGCCGCCTTGGTCACGCCGACGCGACGCACGCCCAGCGCGTGGGCCAGGAACTCGTGGGTGAGATGGAACTTGTCCGACTGCAGCCGGTCGCGCGTGACCAGCAGCGAGCGCGCCAGCCGCGCTTCGAGGACGTGGAAGCGGCTGCACACCGCAATCTGGATCGCCTGCACCAGCAGGGTGTCGGTGTAGCGCGCCAGCACCCGCTGCAGCGCCGGGCTGCCCGCGAACGCCTCGCGCAGGGCGTCGCTCTCCATCCGGCTGGCGCTGCCCGCGCGCTGCACCACCGCGCGCACCTGGGTGGTCTCGTGGCCCAGCGCCACCGTTGCGCCGAGCATGCCCTCGCGCCCCACCAGTCCCACTTCCAGCGTCATCCGTCCCTCGGCCACGGCCTGCAGCGAAATCAGGCAATCGTGGGGGAAATAGACGTGGCGGATCGGGTCGCCCGGCTCGGACAGCACCTCGCCGGCCTCGACCCGCACCGGATCGAGCAGCGACAGCACATGCGCCAGCTCCTCGGGCGGCAGTGCGGACAGCAGCAGGTTGGCGTTGTGCTCTGCGATCCGGCGCGGTGCGGCAGACTTCATCGGACCTTTACGGTTGGATTGCATCTGTTCGGGCCTTTGGCTGACCGGCGACAAGCGCCGCGGATACATTTGCAAACAATTTCAGCCAGCGTAAAGGGGGTGGTGCCTGAAGTATGTACGGTGACGCACGGACGCTGAGCTTGTGCCTGTTGACAATGAGACTCTCGAACAGGCGATCCCAAGCCCGCAACCAACAGGAAAGGACACATCATGGAGACGCACCCGATCCCGTCCGCGCGCAACGCCGGCCATCATCCGCTGATGATCCTGGCGGCCGTCGCCGTTGTGCTGTTCTGCCTGGTCGGCACCGCCGCCGTGCTCGGCTGGCTGCCGTCCTCGATCGGCAGTAACACCGCAAACCGGCAGCTCAGCGACGCCGACCGCGTGGCGCTGTCCGCCGGCATGCAAACGCCGCCTGCGGCCGCGCCACTGGCACCGCAGCCGCTGCAACCGGCGCCGGCCCAGGCGCCGCAACTGGCCCAGCAATACGCGCCGCAGCCGGCCTACCCGGCCCAGCAATATGCGCCGCAGCCGGCCACCACGGTGCCGCCGCCGATGCCGGCCGCCGCGCCGCCGGTCCCGGTGCCGGACACCGCCCGCGCCCACAGCAAGCCGACCCGCGTGGCAGCAGTGGAGGCTGAACGTGGCTGGTGCGCCAGCTGCGGCAACATCGAATCGATCCGCACCATCACCACCCGCGCCCGCGGCTCGGGCCTGGGCGCGGCCGGCGGCGCCATCCTCGGCGGCCTGCTGGGCAACCAGGTGGGCAGCGGCAATGGCCGCCAGCTGGCCACGGTGGCCGGCGCGGTCGGCGGCGCGGTGGTCGGCAACCAGGTCGAGGGCAACATGCACGCCAACCAGACCTATGAAATCCGGGTGCGCCTGGACGACGGCACGCTGCGCACCTTCCACCAGAGCACCCCGCCCGCCTGGCATACCGGCGAGCGCGTGCGCATCGTCAAGGGGCACCTGCGGCCCGCCTGAGCGCAACCAGCCTGGCTTCGCCGGGACCGGCCTTGTGGCCCGTCCCGGCTTTTCTTTTTCGCAATGTGCGTCACCGCACGGAAGTGCCCGTGCCCCCGGCCCAGAATTGTTGCACTGGAACAGCATACGGTGCAGCGACATCAACCAACCGCAAGGGGACGAGGCATGAACACCATGACGTGGGTCGGCATCATCGTTTGGGGAATGATCATCACCGGTTTTGGTCTCGCCTCGGCGGGCACGCCCTCCGGCATCGAGCCGGACATGCAGGCGCACGATGTGCTGTTCCTGGTCAGCGGCGGCCTGCTGACCGTGCTGATCGGCGTGGCGGGCGTCATGGGCCTGATGGGCTGGATCCCGGGCCTGCGCAAGGAGAGCGAATCTGCCGCCTAACGTACGGCAGCGAACGGAGTGTGAACGCGGCGGTCTTCATACTTGAACCCAAGCCGCGTTAGCGGCCCCATCCAAGGAGGACCAATCATGCTCTATACCATTGCAGTCATACTCATCATCCTGTGGCTGCTCGGCCTGGTAACGTCATACACGGTCGGCGGTTTCATCCACATCCTGCTGGTAGTGGCCATCATCATGATCCTGGTGCGCCTGATCAGCGGACGCGGCATATAGTAGCGCGCGTTTGAAGACCGGTCCGTTTCGCGGTTGCGCCTGGCAGGCGTGACGGCGAAACGGATCGCTTTTTCATTGGATGCACCCGATGGATGCCGACCCGGTCCGCATCGCCGGCCAGCAGCTGCTGGCCGACGAATACTACCCGTTAAAGCGCGTCACCTACGACCAGCGCCGCCGCGACGGCAGCTGGCAGCACGAGACGCGCGAGGTGTATGACAGTGCCAGCGGCGCCGCCGTGCTGCTGTACGACCTGGCGCGCCGCACGGTGGTGCTCACGCGCCAGTTCCGCATCGGCGCGCGCCTGGCCGGCCATGACGGTTACCTGATCGAAGTGCCAGCCGGCGTCCTCGACGGCAAAAGCCCGGACGAGCGGGTGCGCGCCGAGCTGCTGGAGGAGACCGGCTACCGCATCGAGCGCGTCGACAAGGTGATGGAATTGTTTGCCAGCCCCGGCTCGCTGACGGAACGCGTGCACTACTTCGTGGCCCCCTATGACCCGGCCATGCGCGAGCACGCCGGCGGCGGCAAGCGCGACGAAGGCGAGGACATCGAAGTGATCGAGCTCTCGTTCGAGGACGCGCTGGCGCGGGTGGCGAGCGGCGAGATCGTGGATGCCAAGACTGTCGTGCTTTTGCAATACCTGCAGCTGCACCTGGCTTGACGCGCGCCGTGCCGCGCGCGCCGCGCTAACCGGGATCAAGACCCGGTCCTTTTCGCTGCGCAATAGTGTTCCTTCATCCGGGCAATACTTCTGAGGAGCACACTTATGCATAGCTCATTCGACACCAGGGCGCTGCGGCCCGCCGCCAGCGCCAACGCCCTGTGGAACCCGACGGTTGCCGCGCTCTGGAGCATCGTCTTCACGCCCGCCTTCGGCGCCTGGCTCCTGATGCGCAACTGGGAAGCGCTGGGCGACGCCCGCCAGGCGCTGGCAGCGCGCAAATGGTTCGTGTTCAGCATGGGGCTGCTTGCGGTGCGCCTGCTGTCCTCTGCCGTCAACGCGCGTGTCAACGGCCAGTCGAACCTGATGCACTGGGCCGGCTGGATGTTCCTGCTGGCCTGGTGGATCGGGGCCGCCGCCCCGCAAGCGCGCCTGCTGCACACCCGCTTTGGCGCCGACTACCCGCGCCAGGGCTGGGACTATGCCTTGCTGCTGGCCGTGTTCGCCGGCACCGCCTACTGGATCCTGTCGGCCGGTTTCACCTGGCTGCTGGTGGCGCTGACCTGATTACCCCCACCGATGGTGCTGGATATTCCGGACGTAACCAGTAACAATATGGCACCTCGACTCAGGGAGACCGAACAATGAAATCGCATCGCCATGCACTTGCTGCGCTCGTGATCGGCGCGGCAGCCGCCCTGCCTGCTTCCGCCCAGACCATCAAGCCGGGCCTGTGGGAAATGACCAGCAACATGGGCGGCCAGGCCGGCAACGCCATGGCCGAGTTGCAAAAGCAGATGGCCGACATGGACCCGCAAGAGCGCAAGATGATGCAGCAGATGATGGCCAAGCAAGGCGTGCAGATGAGCGCCGGTGCCGGCGGCGGCATGGTCACCAAGGTGTGCATTTCGCCGGACATGGCCAAGCGCGGCGACGGCCTGATGCAGCAAAAAGGCGACTGCAGCTACAAGAACACGCCGATGGGCGCCGGCAAGTACAAGTACACGTTCAGCTGCGCCAACCCGAAGACCACCGGCGAAGGCGAAGTGAGCTTTACCGGCGATACCGCCTACAAGTCGAAGATGAAAGTGGTCTCGGGCCGCGAGACGATGACGATGGATGCCAGCGGCAAATGGCTGGGCGCCGATTGCGGTGCGATCAAGCCGCTGGCGGTGTCCAGGGCCAAATAGCCGGCCAATCGGACGCTGATTGAACGCGTGGGCAGGACCTGCCCACCCTACGCCACGCGGCTGCTCCAGGTAGGGTGGGCAGATCCTCTGCCCACGCGTTCAACGCCAGTCAGCAGTTCTCCACAAACGCCAGGTACAGCTCGCGCGCCTGGCGCGCCACCGGCCCCGCCTCCAGCGTGCGGCCTTCGTAGCGGGTGCACGGCGTCACCTTGCCGTAATTGCCTGTGCTGAAAATCTCGCGCGCCGTATCCAGCTCTTCCGGCTTGACCGTGCGCTCTTCCACCTGCACCCCCGCCTCGCCCAAGAGCGCGATCACGCGTGCGCGGGTGATGCCGGCCAGGAAGGTGCCGTTGTCCACTGGCGTCACCACCTTGCCGTCCTGCGTCACGAGGAACAAGTTGGACGACGCAAACTCGGCCACGTTGCCGGCCGCATCGAGCATGATCGCCTGGTCGAACCCGCGCGCCTTCGCTTCGCGCATCGCACGGGTCGAGTTGGCATACAGCGCCGACGCCTTGGCATCGGTCGGCGCCATGCTCGGCTCCGGACGGCGCAGCGTGGACAGGCAGGCCGAGAACCCGGTGAACGTCGGCAGCGGCGCATCGAACAGGGTCAGCGCAAAGCCGGTCTTCTCCGGTTCCGGGATCAGGAAGCCCTCGGCGGCAAACACCAGCGGACGGATGTACAGCTCGGCGTCGGCCGGGAACCTGGCCACGCCCTCGCGCACCAGCGCTTCCATCTCGTCCACCGTCAACGGGCAACGCAGGCCCAGCTTGTCGGCCGAGCGCACCACGCGCTCCAGGTGCGGCCGCAGGTCCGGCAGCCGCCCGCCCATTGCGCGCGCGCCATCGAACACGGACGAGCCCAACCACACGCTATGGTCCATCGCGCCGTACAGGGGGACGTTCCCCTCGTTCCATTGTCCGTTGAAGTAAGTCAGGTACATGCATTCCCCCAGTGTTCGACAAGCGTTAAAGTGTACCGCAGATACGCGACGGTTTCCCGGCGTCTATTGTTGAGTCTGTACGCTGGCGTACAAAGTTCCGGTGGCGCCCCGCGTACACTGTGCTTTTCGGCTTTGGCTGGGTGCAATGCTCTCCATCCTCGAACGTATCGACCCGCACAGCGACCGTATCGACCTGCTGGTCGAGTTGGCCGACTGTTTGCGTCCGCCGCGCCCGAGCCTGCACGAGCAGGCGCGCCAGCGGGTGCGCACGCTCACCCAGCTACTGAAGGGAAATCCCGACCAGGCGGCGCGCCTGCGCGCCTACCTCACCACCCTGCTCGAGCGGCGCCGCCACACCAGCCTGTACAGCGAGGTCGGGGTGCTGTCGAATGACGGCTTCTTTACCGAGCTCAAGCGCCGCATCGCCTATCGCTTCCTGCCGCCGGCACTGGACGATCGCTACCTGTCCGACTCGCTCGAGGAAGTGCTGCGCTACGACACCGACTACCGCTGGATCCGCGCCGTGCCCAACGCCGACTGGCTGGCCCTGTTCGACGTGATCGCCGAAGCCGCCCCGCCCGAAGGCAGCGAGCCGGGCCGCGCCCGCTACGTCACCATCATGGGCCTGCTGGACGCGGTCCGCACCCTGTCCTGCCGCGTCTGCGCGCTGGGGCTGGAACCGCGCCTGGTGCACGCCTACCGCGAAATCGAGGACGTGCACTCGCCCTTCCTGATGCAGAACATCGAGGTCAACCAGTACCTCGACGAATACGGACGGTACCTGGACGAGACCGGCGAGCAGCCCGAGAACGCGCGCCCGGTGCTGGTGATGCTGGACCAGTGCGAGGAAGTGGTGTCAAAGGTGCGCAAGAGCGCGCTGTCGGGCGGCACCAGCATCGCGCTGACCTACCTGCTGGTCGCGCTCACCCAGAGCATCGACCGGCTGCGCAAGCTCCTGTTCCTGGTCGACGTGAGCGGCCAGTTGCCCAGCGCGCCCACGGTGGACATCGAAGCGGTCGCCAACGACGCCACCCCGCCGTGGGCGCCGCCGGCTAGCCCGCGCCGCGCGGCCGCGATCGCGCTCGCGCACGAGCTGATCGAGGCACACACCACCAAGTACCACGTCACCGGGCTGGTGGCCGACAACATCGACCTGCTGGCGCGCAACGTGACGGAAAACGCCAGCCGCACCGGCGAGCACTACATCGCCGAGCGCCGCGCAGACCTGCGCGGCATGTTCCGTTCCTCGGCCGGGGCCGGCTTCGTGGTCGGCTTCATGGCGATGTTCAAGATCCTGCTGTCCTACCTGAAGGCAGCGCCGCTGGTCGAGGCGGTGCTGTATTCGCTCAACTACTCGCTCGGCTTCATGCTGGTGCACGTGCTGCACTGGACCATTGCGACCAAGCAGCCGGCCATGACCGCCCAGCGCATCGCGGCCGAGCTGCACAGCACGGACGGGCGCCGCATCGACGCCGACTCCCTCGCCGAGCTCATCAACAAGGTGTTCCGCACCCAGCTGGTGGCGGTGCTCGGCAACATCGTGACCTGCTTCCCGACCGCCTTCGTGCTGGCGCTCGCCTACCCTTACCTGACCGGCCGCGAACTGGTGTCGCCCGAGAAGGCGCAGCACCTGATCGCGGAAATCGACCCGATCCATTCGCCGGCCCTGCTCTATGCGGCCACCGCGGGCGTGTGGCTGTTCGTCTCGGGCCTGATCTCGGGCTACTACGACAACAAGGCGCTATACACCCGCATGGGCCAGCGCGTGCGCCAGCTGCACCTGCTGCGCCGCCTGCTCGGGCCGCAGCGCCTGGCGCGCCTGGCCGGCTACCTGGAAGACAACCTCGGCGGCCTGATGGGCAACTTCTATTTCGGCGTGCTGATGGGGTTCACCGCCACCATCGGCTACCTGGTCGGCCTGCCGCTGGACGTGCGCCACGTCACCTTTTCGTCCGCGAACTTCGCGATTGCGCTGGTCGGGCTCGACTTCGACGTGGACCCGCAAACGGCGGCCATCACCGTTGCCGGCGCCCTGCTGATCGGCGTGGTGAACCTGGTGGTGAGCTTTGGCCTGGCGCTGTGGGTGGCGCTGCGCGCCCGCAAGATCCGGTTCCGCCACGGCCTGCGCCTGCTGCGCGCGCTGGGACGGCGCCTGCGCACGGCGCCGATCGTCTTCCTGATCGGCCCCAGTGACGCCGACCTGGCGCAAGCGGACGACACGAAAGGAAGAAAATGATCCCGGAACGCTGCGCCAGGTGGCTGGCCACGCTGATGCTTGGCCTCGTTGCCATATCCTGCAAGACATTACCCGACGCCAGCGCCCTGCCCGAACAGGCGCGCAAGGCGTCCCCGACCATCGCCACGCCCGATGGCAACATGCCGCCGCGGCAGGCCGCGCAACTGCTCGAGCGCCGCTGGGCCAACGCCGGCACCGACCTCAAGTTGCTGGCGGTGCTGGAGGAACAGGCCACCGGCGTGCCCCTCATCGCGGGCAACCGCGTCACCTTGCTGTTCGACGGCCCGGCCACGATGCGCGAGATGATGGCCGCGGTGCGCTCCGCGACCAATTCCATCAACCTGGAAACCTACATCTTCGACCAGGACCCGATCGGCCTGCAGTTCGCCGACCTCCTGATCGACAAGCGCCGCCAGGGCGTGGTGGTGAACGTGATGTACGACGCCGTGGGCACGTTGGGCACCCCGCAGGCCTTTTTCGACCGCATGAAGGCAGCTGGCATCACCATGCTGGCCTTCAACCCGGTCAACCCGGCGCGGGGGCCCGGCAGGTGGGAGCTCAATAACCGCGACCACCGCAAGGTGCTGGTAGTGGATGGCAAGATGGCGTTCACCGGCGGCATCAACATCAGCAGCACCTATGCCAACAGCTCGTTCTTCCGCTCGCGCCAGAAGCCGAGCGAGACCGGGCACCAGAAAGTCGGCTGGCGCGACACCCACATCAAGATCGAAGGCCCGGCGGTGGCCACGCTGCAATGGGCCTTCATCAACAACTGGGTGCGCCAGGCCGGCGGCGAGCTGCCGCGCGCAAACTACTTCCCGGTGCTGCAAGCGGCGGGCGACAAGATCGTGCGCGTACTGGCGACCGAACCGGACCACGATTCGTCGATCTACAAATCGCTGCTGCTGGCAATTGGCGAAGCGAAGAAATCGATCCACATCACCCAGGCCTACTTTGTGCCGGACCAGCAGGTGATCGACGCGCTGTGCGCTGCCGCGCGGCGCGGCGTGGACGTCAAGCTGGTGCTGCCGGGCGTGTCCGACCACAGCCTGGTGTTCCATGCGGGGCAGGCGTTTTACGATGAGCTACTGGAGAGCGGCGTGAAGATCTACCAGCTGCAGGTGGCCGTGCTGCATGCAAAGACGGCGGTGATCGACAGCGTCTGGTCCACGATCGGCTCGGCCAACATCGACCGGCGCAGCTTCATCCACAACTACGAGCTGAACGTGGTGGTGATGGACCCGGCCTTCGGCCGCGACATGGAAAGTGCCTTCAACGAGGACCTGCGCGACTCGAAGGAGGTGACGCTCGCGCAGTGGCGCAAGCGCCCGCTCAAGGACCGGTTCATGGAAATGATCGGACGGATGGCGGAGTACTGGATCTAGAACCCTGGCCAAACCGCGCGAATCTTTGCCATCAAGTCAAGCTCAGGTCACTAGCGAACGTCCTGATCAGGAAGAAGGTGATGAGCCCCATGGCCAGGAGCGACAGCAGGAAGACAGCGGCCACCTTGCCGCTGGCGAGCAGCACCGCGCGCTTCTCTTCCACCTTCTTCCCTTGATCGTAATGCCACTTGATGGCGAAGAACATGCCCGTGGCTAACACGAGAATCTTGAACGTAAGGAGGGCTACAGGAATCCAATCCATGATGTTGAGTCTTTCCAGGCTATGGCTTGGTGCAGACGTGTTGCCGCACGCTTTGAGTCATTCTACTTAAAAGAAATTTCCACACATTTAGACAAAATGTCCCAGTTGCCAACCATGCAAGGATTTTGCCAACTCGGGAAGATGTTATGCTGGGGGGCCGAACGGCCGAGATCGGCCTGGAACGGACCTTCGCAAGAACGAGCCAACAAACTGCCTGTTTTCTTGCAATGACCCTTACCGCTGCCGAGTCGAATTGGGTGAAAGAAGACCTTTGGCGCGAACTGTACCTTGTAGCCGACAATGGACGGCTTATCTGGCACCAGACATGGAATCCAGCTCATGAATAGCGAGTTCATCACTTCCGTTCCTTACCTTCACACGGAACGACTCATGCTTCGCGAATATCGACGGGAGGACTTTGACCTGTTCGCCGCGCATGTCGCCGACCCTGTAAGCGCGGCCCACTTGGTCCCGGCTGACCGCCATGCTGCATGGCGAATCTTCTGTTCACAAGCCGGACTATGGCTCATACATGGCGCCGGTTGGTGGGCTGTCGAGGAAAAGAAGACTGGTCAACTCGTCGGGACTGTTGGCGCGTTCTTTCGCGAGGAATCCACTGTGATGGAACTTGGTTGGAATACCTATCGTGCCTTTTGGGGCCGGGGATTCGCGAACGAAGCGGCGACCGCAGCCTTGAACCATGCGCTCGAGATCCGACGCGAACCAAAAGTACGGGCTCTCATCGCTTCAGCCAATGAATCCTCGCTGCGCGTTGCCAAGCGGCTGGGAATGACTTATGAGGCGGAAACGGAGGTATACGGCAAAGCGGTTGGTATTTATACGCGTGCGCGGGAAGGCTCAGTTATTTAAGCCTACAGGGCTGCACGGGAAGCTGTTTGCCAGACCCGCAATGGGTCGGAAGCGGACGCTGTGATAGTCGGCAAACGGCCAGGATCAGTCACTACAATTACGACGCTTGCCAGATCATCTCTACATATGTAGACTTAACACATGGCACGCATCAGACCCCCATCTCCTCAAACCCGGAAGCTCCTCGCAGCTCTGCTAGCCCAGCGTGTTCAGTGGCGGCATGGATATGACCTTTCTGAACAGACCGGTCTCAGCTCGGGAACGCTTTATCCCATCCTTATGCGGTTGAGCGATAGAGGCATGCTCGAGTCGAAGTGGGAGCCATCGGAGCATGAAGGCCGTCCGCCCAGGAAGCTGTATCGTCTTACCACTGAAGGGGCCGCTTACGCGATCGAGCATGCGGCGCACGAATGCATCAACCCTGGACTCCTGTCGGCAGGTCGCGCCTGATGTCCAAAAGGGCTAACAGGCTGATCAGCTCTGTCACCGCCGTTCGGCTGGTGATTTGGATAATGCCGCCGCATCGTAAGGGCTGGGCACACGAAATACTCAACGAGCTCGCTTACATCGAAACACGTCCAGCAGCAGTTCGTTGGATTATCGGAAGTATGCTGTTCGCCATCAGAGAACGAGCCACCTACCAACTGGAGAATGCATTTATGAACATCAGGGTCATCAAAACGACACTCATCCTTATTGCTATGGCAGTTAGTGTTGTCGCAGGCACGTATGCCATTCAAAAGCCATATCAGCAGGAACGAATTAAGTTCGCTCTCCATCGATTTCTAGAGGCCAAGTGACGAGCAACTTCCAGGGGCGGCTACGTCTGCCCCGGGTCGCAATTGGCGCGGCGCTACTGGATCAGGGTTTGATTAGCTGAACCATTCCGGGCTTGGGTGATTGGCGATGAACGGTCGCGCCCGCTAAATGCCGGCCGCGTATAGCCCGTCATTGTGCTCCGTCCACACATTCCCGCTGCGGAGGAACTTCTCCGTGCTCATCAGCTCGAACTTGCTGCCGACCACATCCCACCCGTAGCGATCCACCTCCACCCGCTCGTGCTCCACCCGTAGCACGTTGAACGAGTTGACCTCGCCCCGCCCGCGCGTGGATGTGGCGGTGCCGGCCTGCACCACCAGCGCCGCGAAGTCACCCATCTGGTAGCGCTCGGCCGTGCTGCCGGCATGGCTTTGGTGCAGGTGCCCCGCCATCAGCACATCCACCCCGCATTCGGCGAACGCCTGCATCGCCATTCCCGCACGCCCGACGATATCCTTCTCGTCGCCATGCTCGGGCAGGTCGAACGGATGGTGCGTCACCACGATGCGCGTCACCCTGGGGTCCACCCCGGCCAGTTGCGCCCGGATTTTCCCCACCTGTTCTTCGTTCACGCGGCCGTCCTTGAACGTCAGCGAGCGCGCCGTGTTCACGCCCAGCACCGCGATTTCGTCGTCGATATACACCGGCGACAAGTCTTCCGTGATGTAGCGCTTGTAGCGCTTGAGCGGTTCGACGAAACGGCGGAACACGTTGTAGAGCGAAATGTCGTGGTTGCCGGGCACGATGATCTGCGGCCCGGGCAGCGTGTCGAGCCAGGCGCGCGCCTGCTCGAATTGCTCGCTCCTGGCGCGCTGTGTCAGGTCGCCGGACACCACCACCACGTCCGGCGCTACGCGGTGCACGAAGTCGCGCAGCGGGTCGAGCAGTGCCGCATCAACGCGGCCAAAGTGCAAGTCAGACAGATGAACCAGGGTGCGCATGGTGTCTCCTCATTCGGGCACGATGACGGTCAGCGCCCCGGGCCGCACCCGGTAGCGCAAGGGGCTGTCCATGACGGTCACTTCGCCGTCGGTCGCGACGCGGATGCGCGGCCGCAGCGTCGTCACCTCCATCTCCGCGGCGAGCAGCACGTCGAAGTCGCGGTCCTGCGCGAGCGTGCCCATCAGCGCGCGCAACGCGAAGCGCAGCAGGCCAAGCCGACCCGGGCGCTGCGCCACGTACAGGCTCAGCACGCCCTGGTCCAGCCGTGCGCGCTCGCCGATGGAAAAGCCCTGCATCGTGTACTGGTTATTGCCGATAAAGACAAACGGCGTGCGGCGCGCGAGGCGCTGGCCTTCGACGACCAGCCGCACGGACAGGAAAGGATAGCGCCGGAGCGCCGCCAGGCTTGCCCACGCCGCGGCCAGCCATTTGCGGCGGCCCAGGCGCCGCTGCTGCTTCTCGCGGTCGTGCACGATGTCCGGGTACAGGCCGAGGCTGGAATTGTTCAGGAAGATGCGTCCATTCACTTCGCCCACGTCCACCTGCCTGGGCCGGCCGGTGGCCAGCGCGCGCACCGCCTGGTCCAGCGCGAGCGGCATGCCAAGATCCTTGGCGAAATGGTTGAGCGTTCCCAGCGGCAGCACGCCAAAGGGCCGGCCAGTCCCGACCAGTACCGAGGCCACCGCGTTGATCGTGCCGTCGCCTCCGCCACCGACGACGAGCTCGGCATCGCTTTGGGCTGCCTTGTGCGCAGCATCGATGATGGCGGCGCCACCGTCCGCCAGCGTGACTGCCGCCTCGATGCCGGCCGCGCCAAACTGCTCGCGCAGGGTGCGCGCCGTGTCCTGGTCATGGCCGCTGCCGGCGCTGCCATTGACGATGACGGCGGCCTTCCTCATGCGCTCTCCCGGCCCGCCCGGTGCCGCCGCAAGCTCGCGGCGCCGCTCACGCAGATCGCCAGCCATGCGAAGCCCTCCGCCACAGCGGCGAGCACGTCGGACAGGTAATGCACGCCCAGGTACATGCGCGACAGCGCGACCAACGCCACCGCCAGCGTTGCCGCGGCGACGATCAGCGGAACGTGCCAGCGCTGGTGGGTGCGGGTGATGAGATAGCAGGCCAGCATGCCGTAAAACACGGTGGCGCTGGCGGTGTGCCCGCTGGGAAAGCTGTAGGTGGAGAGCGTAAGCAGCGGATCGTCTAAGTGCGGCCGCGCGCGCTGGAAGATGTGCTTGAGGCCCACGTTCAGCAGCATGCCACCGGTCACCGCCAGCAGCGCGGTCAGCATCCAGGCGTAGGCCCGCTTGCGGTACAGCCAGCCGGTGAACACGGTGAGCATCGCGATGATCCCCCACGCGCTGTGCATCCAGGTGATCGCGAGCATGAATCGCGTGAAGCCGACTGTCGCATGCACATGGAACCAGTGTGCAAGCGTACGGTCGAGCACGGTGACGGCGCCGCCCTCCATGACCGAGTCCGCAATGCCGGAAAACACCCAGCCTGCCACCAGCATCAGCACCAGCCCCACGGTCAGGTGCAGGCCGAAGGCGCCTTCCGGTGACAGCCGGGCCTGGATGAATCGCTGGAGTGGGAGAGTTCGTGCGCGCATGCGGTGGACGTTGGGGCTGTTGGCGAAAAAACCACAACATTTTATCCGAACTGTCTTTTTGTACAGTACCTGTGGATTTATACAGTAGTTGTGCTATTCTTTCCTCACCTGATCAACACTACTTGAAAAAAGGAAACCGACATGACCACCCTCAACAGCTCTTTCGGCATGCAATACGCACCCACCCCGTTCCTGCTGCGCCTGGGCCGGCGCGAGCTTCTGGTCACGCGCGACTTCCGCAAGCGCTTCTACCCGGTCAACCCGCTCATCGAGTGCGACACCGGCGTGGAACCTGGCCATGTCGAGATCCTGCTGTTCGGCCGCTGGCTGCTCATCTTGTCCAAGGCGCAGTAAAAAGCGCATATCCATATCGGAATTCATTCGTGTTCTTCCGAACGGGGCGGCAGTACTCTGCAGTCACCCCCGTTACCGAAAGAGCACCATGTTTATCCGAAAAGCACTTCATTCGCTGGCCGCGCTTGCGCTGCTGGCAGGTTCGCCGGCCTTCGCGGCCGACATCACGCTGCTGAACGTGTCGTATGACCCGACGCGCGAGCTGTACCAGGAATTCAACGCGGCCTTCGCCCGCCAATGGAAAGCCAAAACCGGCGACAACGTCACGGTGCGGCAGTCGCATGGCGGCTCGGGCAAGCAAGCGCGCGCGGTGATCGATGGCCTGCAGGCCGACGTCGTCACGCTTGCGCTCGCCTACGATATCGATGCTATCAGCGAACGCGGCCTTATCGCGCACGGCTGGCAGCAGCGCTTTGACGGCCACAGCGCGCCTTACACGTCCACGATCGTGTTCCTCGTCCGCAAAGGCAACCCCAAGCATATTCGCGATTGGGGTGACCTGGTCAAACCGGGCGTGCAGGTGATTACGCCGAACCCGAAAACGTCCGGCGGCGCGCGCTGGAACCACCTGGCCGCCTGGGGCTACGCACTGCGCCAGCCCGGCGCAACCGAAGCGAGCGCCAAGGAATACCTGGCAAAGCTCTACCGCAACGTGCCGGTGCTCGATTCCGGCGCGCGCGGCGCCACCACCACCTTTGTCGAACGCGGCATCGGCGACGTGTTGCTTGCTTGGGAAAACGAAGCCCTGCTCGCGCAAAAGGAACTTGGCCAGGACAAGTTTGAAATCGTGGCGCCGTCCGTCAGCATCCTGGCCGAGCCGCCGGTCGCGCTGGTGGACAAAGTCGTCGACAAGCGCGGCACGCGCAAGGCGGCCGAGGCCTACCTCGCCTACCTGTACAGCGACGAGGGGCAGCAGATCATTGCCAAGCACTATTACCGCCCCGCCGTTGAACGCTTTGCCCGCAAGTACGCCGGCCAGTTTCCGGTCGTGAAGCTCTTTACCGTGGACGAGGTCGCCGGTGGCTGGGCCAGTGCGCAAAAGCTGCACTTTGCCGACGGCGGCCTGTTCGACCAGATCTACCAGCCGGGAAAAAAGTGACTTGAAATCGTGGCACTGGCCACGATCATGACTGTTCATGAAGCAGCACAGGCCGGCCCGGCCGCGAACCAACCGCGGCCGGGCCGGTCCTTCCCAGATACCCATCGAGGAGGAAGTCATGGCAGTCAATCTTCGCAAGATCAACGAACAGGTGATGGTGATCACCGGCGCCACCAGCGGCATTGGCCTGACGACCGCGCGCATGGCGGCAAGCCAGGGTGCGCGGCTGGTGCTGGCTGCACGCAGCGCCGACGCGCTCGACCAGTTGGCCAGCGAGCTGCGCCGGCAAGGTTCGCAAGTGGCCACCGTTGCGGCCGACGTCGGCAAACAGGACGACGTGGAGCGCATCGGCCAGGCCGCAATGGAGCGTTTCGGCCGCATCGACACCTGGGTCAACAACGCCGGCGTTTCCATTTACGGCAGGATCGAGGAAGTGCCGATCGAAGACCAGCAGCGCGTGATGCAGACCAACTTCTGGGGCGTCGTGTACGGCTCGCTGGAAGCGGTCAAGCGCATGAAGACGCGCGGCGGCGGCGCCCTCATCAACCTGGGCAGCGAAGTATCGACCCGGGCCGTGCCGTTGCAGGGCGTGTACTCGGCCTCCAAGCACGCGGTCAAGGGCTATACCGACGCGCTGCGCATGGAGCTGGAGAAGGAAGGCGCGCCGATCTCGGTGACGCTGGTGCGGCCGTCGGCCATCGACACCATGTTCACGGTGCACGCCAAAAATTACATGGACAAGGAGCCCACCCTGCCCCCGCCGGTGTATGCGCCCGAGCTGGTGGCCGAGTCGATCCTGCATGCGGCCCAGCATCCCGTGCGCGACGTGTTCGTCGGCGGCCATGCCAAGTTCGCGTCGGTCAGCGATATCACGATGCCGCGCGCGCTCGACCGCTTCATGCAAGCCTTCGTCTTCCGCCAGCAGCAGACGGATGCACCCGCCGCGCCGGGCCGGCGCGACGCCCTCTACGCGCCCGATCCGGCGACCGAGCTGCGCGAGCGCCAAGGCATGCCGCGCAGCGTGCACGAGCACTCGCCTTACACCGCGCTCGCACGCCACTCCGGGCCGCTGAAGACCGCCCTGCTCGGCGCCGGTGCGCTATTTGCGTGGAGTATGCTGTCCCGGCGGGCGGCTCGATAGGAATTCGGTGTCCTCGTCACTAAGCGGCGTGTCGGGGATCACCTCGACGTGGTCGGTCGAAATGTCGGAGCCGGCCTCGGCAATGGTGTCGCGGCCGGCGCTGGCGCGCTCGCCCGTGCCGCCGTAGTCGCTGTCGGACGAAAAATTGGCGTCGCCGATGTCCGGGCCCGCGGTTTCGCCCGCATGGCTGCTCTCCATGTCCGAGGTGGTACCCTCGTCCAGGTTGATCACCTGGTCGTCATCCAGGTTGTCGGCAAAGCCGTGGCCGCCGACGACGTCGCTGCCGGTATCGGAAATGTCGCTCGGGCCGAGCGAATCGATTCCCTTGCCGCGGCCAAGGCTGCGGTCCGGGCGTTCCGGAAAGTTGTCCGGGTCAAGCGTGCTGCTGCCAGTCATGATTTCTCTCCCTGTGATGCAAGCCTTGGCGGCGACGGAGACACGCGCACGCAGGTGCGCGCAATGCGCCGCGCCGGGGCGTTGCGGATGGTGGATGCCATCGCCACAGGCTACCGAATTTTCAATTGACGCGGCGCAGCGTAGCCTCAGAAGGCGTGCCGCATGCCAAAGCTCAAGGCCGAGCTGGTGCGGCCGGGCGCATCGTAGCTGGTGCGCGGCTGGCCAGCGGCGCTGAGGTTCTGCGTGTGCGACCAGGCCGCGTAGAAATCGGTGTGGCGGTCAACCGCATACGACGCGCCCAGCGCGAACTGGTTGGCGTCGCGGTTGGCCGGATCCCGGTCGTTCTTGTGGACGAATGAAGCGAGCAGCGTGGTGGCACGCCCGGCCGGCACTGCCACGCCGAACAGCACGTCGCGGCTGTCGGTGGAGGGCGTGGTGGCCATCGACGCGCCATAGGGATTGTCGGGGTTGAACAGCGGCGTGCTCCCCCAGCCGTTGTTGGCGCTGAAGCCGGCGTAGGCCGTGCCCCAGCCAAAGCGCATGTTGGCCGCAATCAGCGAGTTCTTCGCTTCCATGTTGTTGCCAGCCAGGTCGTACAGCCGCACCTTGGCCACATGCCGGTTCTGGTGCGCCGCGCGCAGCGTCAGCGGGCCAAGCTGGTAAGCCAGCGACATGCCCCACGCCCGGTTGCCGGGGTCGCGGTAACTCGTATCGCTCGAGTACGATGCGCCGGCGGAAAAGCCCTTGACGGGCGGGCTGTGGAACTGCATGGTGCCGTCGGCGCGCCGGTTGCCGTTGGCGATGACGCTGGCGGCGTGGCCGGCCGCGTCTCCGCCTGACGGCTCGCCCACGTCGGCCAGCGCGAGGTAGTCCAGGCTGTACTCGCGACCCGACGGCGGCAGCATGGAACCGCCCATGTACGGCGCCCCCGGCAGCACGCCTGGCAGCGCCGCGGCCGCAGGGCGTGCCGCAGCGCCAGCGGGGTCGCGCGTGTAGAACGCAACCCCGTCCTGGGTCTGCGCGTACGCAAACGCCGCGTATCCTCCAAGAGCAGCGAACACTAGAATTGACGGTTTCATGGCGTGGCCTCTTTACGCCTCTACCTTATCCTCTTTGCCAGCGGATTCATCTGTCCAAAATCCCACAAACCATCC
Source organism: Massilia agilis (assembly GCF_024756255.1). Lineage (GTDB taxonomy): Bacteria > Pseudomonadota > Gammaproteobacteria > Burkholderiales > Burkholderiaceae_D > Telluria > Telluria agilis. Next base: position 726,653 of record NZ_JANUHB010000002.1, read on the forward strand.
CTCAAATGTTCTCGTTTTTTTGTCGGCATTCTCTGACGACACAAACGCAACAGAAACGTGTCGCGCAAAGCACGCTCCCCACTTTCAATTTGCATCAAAAACAATTCCTCAAACAAATAAAGGACAAGAAAAGATGAGACAGCCTGCCTGTTCGCTGCGCGTATTGAGCTTTGCCATCTGCAGCGTGGTGCAGGTTGCCGTCAACCTGACCGGCGAGCGGCAGTCCTACGCCCTGCCCGGGCACAAGCGCGCCAGCCTGCCGGCGTGGGGCTACCGGATCGACGCGCGCACACCAGGCGGCAAGTAACAAGGCCGGCGGGCTGCTCAGCCGGTCCGCCGCAGCTGCGTGAACTGCACCGGCTCCCATTCCCGCATCGCCACCAGCAGCCCGGTGCCGCGCCGCTTGGGCAGTGGCGAGGCCAGGCTCTCCTGGTGCAGCTGCGCAAATCGCGCCCGCAGCTGCCGCAACTCCGCCTGCATCTTCTCCATCGCCACGTCGGTGAGCATCCCATGCGTGAACGCCAGCGACTCTTCGCTCCCGTGGAACGCGCTGGCCAGGAAGTCGCCCATGCCATCGCCACGAAAATAGCGCCGGATCGGCCCATCGGCGATCCAGTCGAAGTCGCGCGCCACCGTCAACCGGATCCGGTTCCCCGGCATTAACGCGATCAGCCGCAGCCGGTCCAGGCGCGCCAGCCGCTCGATGCACTCCGCTTCCGTCAGCCGGTACACTGCAATGATGTCGCGCAGCGTCCAATGGTTCAGCGCGCACACCGCCACCAGCAACAGCTTCGGGTCGGACACCAGCTCCTTCTCCTGCTCCACCGTCAGCGTGCGCAACTGCTCTTCCGCGCGCGCGGCCTCCTGCGCCAGTTCGGCAACGGTAAAGCCGAGCAGGTTGCAGACCTCGACCAGCCGGTCGAGTGCAAACGACTCGGACGCGAACAGGCGTTTGACGCTCGCTTCAGACAGGTCGAGCGCCACTGCGACATCGCGATAGGTCTTGCCCTGCAGTTTGAGCTGGCGTTTCAGTGTGTTGAGCAGTTGGGTGACTTCGGACATGGGCGCAGGTATCGGCAACTGATACCTGAACAGTAAAGAATTGCAACTTTTTGCGCAAGCGGCCACGCCGGCGGGCAAAAGCGCATGCTCCGGACATCGCAACCTCTACCGGAGCCTGACGTGAAAACTGCCATGCGCCACCTGCCGCCGGCGATTGCCGCCGCGCTGCCCCTTGCAATGCTGGTCCACGGCCCCATCGCGCAACTATCGCACTATCACGACTTTGCCGACCGTGCACAACTCTTCGGTATCCCGCACGCAGGCGACGTCCTGTCCAATGTCGCCTTTGCGCTGGTGGCGGCATGGGGACTCGTCCGGCTTGGCGCCATGCGCACGCATCCCCTGCTTCGGCGCGCCTGGCCGGGCTACCTGCTGTTCCTGCTGGCGCTCCTGCTGACGGCATTTGGCTCGGCGTTCTACCACCTGGCCCCGGACAACGCGCGCCTGGTGTGGGACCGCCTGCCGATTGCCCTTGCCTGCGCTGGTCTCCTCGCTGGCGCCCGCGCCGACAACCTTGCGCGCGAACGCTGCGCCCGCGACACCCTCCTGTTCGCCCTGGCCGCAGGCGCAAGCGTGGCTTGGTGGGCGATTACGGATCGCAACGGTGCCGGCGACCTTCGTCCCTATCTGCTCATGCAGGCGCTGCCGCTGCTGCTGATCCCGGCATGGCAGTTGGCTGGCGGCGCCCCGGCCGTGGAACGCCGAGCGTTTGGCGCCGCCCTCCTGCTTTACTGTCTCGCCAAGGCGGCCGAACTGGCCGACCGTCCCGTGCTCGACGCGCTGGGGTGGATGAGTGGGCACACGCTCAAACACCTGCTGGCCGCCGCCGCTGCCGCACTGATCGTCTCACGTCTGATCGCGCGCACCGCGCACAGTCCCCTGGCTTCAGGCCGACGTACCAAATACGATACCGACGGCGGCCGCCGCCCCCATTGACAGCGCGCTCCAGAACGTCACCCGCGCCACACCCGGGCCGACCGGCGCGCCGCCTGCGCGCGCGGCGACCCCGCCAAGCACCGCCAGGAACACCAGCGAGGCCACAACCATCACCGGTATCAGCTGCTCGTGCGGCGTGAGCAGCACCACCACTAGCGGCATGAATGCGCCGGCCGCGAAGCTGAGCGCGGACGCGAACGCCGCCTCCAGCGGCCGCGCCGCCAGCGTCTTGGAGATTCCCAGCTCGTCGCGCGCATGCGCATCGAGCGCATCGTGCCCCATCAGCTCGGTGGCCACCTGCTTGGCCAGCGCCGGGTCCAGCCCGCGCTGCACATAGATGTCCGCCAGCTCGCGGTGCTCCGCATCCGGCCTCTGGCGCAGCTCCATGCGCTCCGTGTCCAGCGCCGCCTTCTCCGTATCGGCCTGCGACTGCACCGACACGTACTCGCCGGTCGCCATCGACATGGCGCCCGCCACCAGCCCGGCCAGGGTGGCCGTGACGATGCTGCCGTGGCTGGCATGGGCGGCAGCCACCCCGAGCACCAGGCTCGAGGTGGAAACGATGCCATCGTTGGCGCCCAGCACGGCGGCACGCAGCCAGCCGATGGACCCGAGACGATGCCGTTCGCGGTGTGGTGCGGGCATGGAAAACCTCCTAGAACAAGATGATGACGACCGAGCCGGCCACGATCAGCGCGCCGCCGAGCGCCACCTGCCAGGTCAGCTGCTCGCCTGCGAAGACGATGCCCAGCACGATCGCGATGGCGACGCTGAGCTTGTCCACCGGCGCGACCTTGCTCACCGGCCCGAGCTGCAAGGCACGGTAGTAGCACAGCCACGACAGCCCGGTCGCAATGCCGGACAGGACGAGGAACAGCCAGCTGTACGCCGAAATGCTTTCCAGCTTCTGCCACTCCGAACGCATCGACAAAATGCCGGCAGTGACGACCATGATGACGATGGTGCGGATGAACGTGGCCATGTTCGAGTTGATGCCGGCCACGCCAAGTTTGCCGAACAGCGCCGTGAGCGCGGCAAAGAAGGCCGAGCCCAGCGCGAACAGGACCCAGCTCGGAAGCACTTTCATGAGTTCACCCTGCGTGGTTGCGGAACAGGGCTATTGTCGCACCGAAAGCAGGAGGCTTCGCAATTTCATCGAAACTTTGCCGCGCGCGCCGGTTCAAAACCGGTGGCCACAAGGAGACGACGATGCGACCGATTTCCGAAGTCATGACCCGCAACGTTGCCGTGATTCCGCCGGACGCGAGCCTGCAGCGGGCTGCCGAGCTGTTGCGCGACCTGGACCTTGTTGCGCTGCCCGTGTGTCACGGCAGCCGGCTGATGGGCATGATTACGGACCGCGACATCGTCGTGCGCGCGGTGGCCCAGGGACTGTCACCGACCACCGCGCACGTGGCCGACGTGATGAGCACCGACGTGGCGTGGGTGTTCGAGGACGAGCCGCAAGGCCAGGTGTTGGAACTGATGGGGGAACGCCAGGCCCACCGCCTTCCGGTGGTGAGCCGCGAGATGGAGCTGGTGGGCATGGTGTCGATCAGCGACCTGGGCAACGCCGACGCGCAAACCGCGCCCGCGCCGCAGGCGCCCGGACGGCAGGCGCCACCGCCCTAGCCTGCTGGCCCTTGCCGTCTTAGCCGACGGTGTAACCCCCGTCGACGACAATCTCCTGGCCGTAAATGTTCTTCGCCTCGTCCGAGGCCAGGAACACCGAAGTTGCAGCGATATCGCCAGGCTCGCCGAATTTCCCTTGCATCAGCCGCGCGTTAATCTGCGCCGCCACCGTGCCGAGCACGTCCGCCGGCAAGCCAACCGTACCCCACAACGGCGTTGCGATCGGACCTGGCGCAATCGCGTTCACGCGGATGCCGCGCGGTGCCAGCTCCGCCGCCAGTGTCTGCGACAAGGACTTGAGCGCCGCTTTGCTGGCGCTGTAAATGGCAAGGCCAGGAAAGCCGACCTGCGTCAGGAAGGTGGTGATGAACTGGATCGATCCGCCCTTGCGGATGTGCGGCACGAACAGGCGCGCTGTTTCGGCGGCGCCGAACAGGTTGACCGAGAACTGTTCGGAGAATGCTTCGGCGGTGCTGTCGTCGAATCCCACGACGCGGGCAATACCGGCGTTCGGGACCAGGATATCGATGGCGTCGGTCTGCTTCAGGACGGATTCGACCAGTTGTCGCAGGTCGGCCTGACGGGTGACGTCGCCAGTAATCGCCACGACCTGGCCGGGATATGCGGCTTCCAGGGATTTCAGCGCCTCGGCATTGCGGGCAAACGCGAACACCTTTGCGCCTTCGGCAACGAATTTTTCAACAATCGCGCGCCCGATACCACTGCTTGCGCCCGTTACTACAGCGGTTTTCCCGTCCAGCCGTTTCATATGCTTCTCCAAAAAAGGAAGTGTGTGAGGTTGCAGAAGTCAACGAAAGCGACTCTACCATTAAACATGCATTCAATCTACATGTTTAACGATGAGCTGCTGGGAAATGAACAGAAATCAAGGAGCCAGCCGCGAAACTAGTCCTTGGTAACGGACTTTGGGGGGGCCTCGGTTAGCATCTCGCCAATGTCCGGGTCCTGGCGAAACGCATCTGCAAAGAAGGACACGAAGTGGTTCACCTTGAGCGAGGGCCGCCGTGCCGGCTGGAATACGACGTTGAGCGGCAGCGACGGCGGCCGGTACTGGGTCAGGATGGGCTTGATGCGGCCGTGGCGAATATCGTCACCGTAAATCCACTGCGTGGAATAGCTGATGCCCAGGCCCTCGCGTACGGCCTGGCGAATCGCCTCGGAACTGTTCGAGCGAAAGTTGCCGCCGATGCGCACCACGATGTCGGCACTGCCCTCGTCCTTGTAAATCCATTCGTTGATGTTGGCCAGCCCGGTATAGACGAGGCACTGGTGATTGGCCAGCTCGGACGGATGGCGCGGCTCGCCGTAGCGGGCAAGATAGGCCGGTGAGGCCAGCGTGGCGCGATGGGCCGTGCCGATGCGCCGCGCGATCAAGCGGCTGTCCTTGAGTTCGCCCACCCGGAACGCGACATCGATGCCGGCGCCCACCAGATCGACGAAGCTGTCGTCCAGCTGCAGCTCGACCTTGATCTTGGGGTAGCGCTCATAGAATGCGGCCAGCCGCGGCACGATATGCAGCCGCCCGAACGCGGCAGGCGCAGCCACCCGCAGCAAGCCCGATATCTCGTGCTCGGCGCGGTGCACCTCCAGCCGCGCCTCCTCCAACGTGTCGAGCACCTGCCGGCAGCGCTCGTAATAGAGCCGCCCCGCTTCGGTCAGCGAGTGGCTGCGGGTGGAGCGCACCAGCAGCTTGGTGCCCAGGTGCTTTTCCAGTGCCTGCAGCTGCTTGCTGACGGCGGGCTGGGTCGTCATCATCTCGCGCGCAACCGCCGAGAAGCTGCCCGTCTCCACGATCCGGGCGAAGGTTTCCATCCACCGCAGCCTGTCCATAGCTGGCCCACTTATTCCTGAAAAGAATAAATTATATCCCCGAGCCGGCCTCTTTTATTCTGCGTGGAATGTCCATAATTCCAATCTTGCGCCCCGGCCATGGTCCTGGGCCGCTGTCCGATTACAAAAGAAGGAAGAGAAACGATGACGAATGCCGCAAACCCAGCAGACGCAGCACTGAGCAAACTGTTCCAGCCTACCCGCATCGGCGACATCGAGATCGCCAACCGCGTGGTGATGGCGCCGCTGACCCGCAGCCGCGCCGACGAAGCTGCCGGAGACGTTCCCGGCAGCGAAATGAACATCGAATACTACCGCCAGCGCAGCAACGCTGGCCTGATCATCAGCGAAGGCACGCAGGTCTCGCCGATCGGCAAGGGCTACATGGCCACCCCGGGCATCTATTCGGATGCCCAAGTGGAAGGCTGGAAGCCGATCACCCGCGCGGTGCACGAAGCAGGCTCGAAGATCGTTGCGCAGATCTGGCACGTTGGCCGCGTATCGCACCCGGACCTGACGGGTGGCGTGCAGCCGGTGGCGCCGTCGGCGGTGAAGCCGAACGTGACCGCGTACACCCATAACGGCAAGGTGGATGCGCCCGAACCGCGCGCGCTGTCGTCCGACGACATCAAGCAGGTGGTGGCCGAATATCGCCGCGGTGCAGCCAACGCGATCCGCGCCGGGTTCGATGGCGTGGAGATCCACGGCGCCAACGGCTACCTGATCGACCAGTTCCTGCGTGATGGCACCAACAAGCGGACCGACGTGTACGGTGGCTCCGTGGAAAACCGTGCGCGCTTTGCGCTGGAAGTGGTTGACGCCTGCATCGCCGAGATTGGCGCCGGCCGCGTCGGCATCCGCCTGTCGCCGGTGACGCCATCGAACGACATCTCGGACAGCAATCCGCAAGCAGTTTTCGGTTACCTGGTTGAAGAGCTGAACAAGCGCGGCATCGCCTTCATCCACTTCGTCGAAGGCGCCACCGGTGGCGCGCGCGACGTGCCGGGATTCGATTTCGCGTGGGCGCGCAAGACCTTCAAGGGCGCCTACATCGCCAACAACGGCTATGACCGTGCGATGGCGATCCAGGCGGTGGAGTCCGGCCATGCGGACGCGGTCGCTTTCGGACGGCTCTTTATCGCCAACCCGGACCTGGTGCAGCGCCTGAAGAAAAACGCGCCGCTCAATGTGCCGGATCCGAAGACGTTCTACGCACCCGGGCCGGTCGGTTACATCGACTATCCGGCACTCGGGAATGCTGCCTGACGGCAGCCCTCTGGATGCGCCCGCCCGGGCGCATCATCGCCTAGCGGCGGCTATAACAGGCGGGGATTGTGGCGCGTAGTCCGCACAGCCATGCCTTGGTGTCTCGTCTCGCGGTGATGCCTAACCGAATTCCTGAAAAAATCTTGCTCGGTCAATGTTGGCCGTGGCAGCACGACGGTTGGGCGCTTGTTCTCTACCTGCTGAAGTTGCGCTTGGAGCTGTTGGACTTCGGTGTGGTACTGCCACGCCAGCCAGCCCCAAAAACCGGTCATTGCATTTAATACCGTCCCGGCGATGGTTGTGAGGAGGAGGCGAGGCCGCGGCCTTATTACTTTCTCCACCAGCATCATGCTATTCCCAGCAAGCGCGCGACAGCTTCGTCAGAATTGCATCGGGCGCGCAGGAAGCAATTACCTCCTCAGGAAACCGATTGTCGGATGCAGACCAGTACGCAATTCTGTGCGGGGTTGTGACTATCATCTGACGTCGCAACAGGCGCAACACAGCCTTTTCCCGGTCGCTACCCGCCGGCTCCACATCGAGCCCCACAAACCCGGCGTCCTCGTATAGAAGGACAGTCACCCTATTCTTCTCCAAAAAGAAACACCAATGAATGCGGACCCACAAGCCGGCCGCGCACATACCAATAGGCCGTCGCGGCGAGTGGCAATACACTGCGAAGGCGGACCCGGCATTCCACCGCGCGCTAAGAATGCTCGTCCAAGAGAGGTAGTAGCTAAGAAGCCGCTGCCAGGTCCCACGACCATCGCACCGGTCACCGCAACCGCATAAGGCTCAAGTAGCTTATAAATGTCGCCGTTGCCAGCCTCCATGTCTTTACGGTGTTGCTCGACGAAGCTGTCCGCGGCTCCTCCCCCTTTATGCCAAACTTGATTGTTTGCCGAGTTACTTTAGCTTTGCCTTCCAATAATGGGCCTTTGAGCTGTCAGGCTTAACACCCGCTATCCCGTTTTGATAAATATTCGCAAGGAACTCAATGGCCTGCTCGTCACCAGCGTGCGCCGCCGCTTCCAAGATACGTAGACCTTTTTTAGGTGCGAAGTATTTGCTTCCGCTTGTCAAATAGAAACTTCCAAGCTGAAAACAACCTTCGCCGATCTTATCCGCCTCCAACAGCAAGGCGTGAATTTCGTCGTCGAAGTCATCCACAGTACGCTGTGAGGTTCCCTTCGGAAGAGCTGCGGCTTGATTGATTTTGAAATCAGCCAAAACTAAAGCGGCCTGTTGGCATTGACTCGCAACTGCGATTTCAAGCGAATGTACGACATCCTTTTCCTGCTCCTCAGTCAAGCGCTCACCACCTCGAATCAGGCTCAGCGCACGTGTGTAGTCATTTGTCATAACCTGACTCCCCTTCTTACACTTTAGTTCCTCAGAATGACCTGCAAGTGGTCCGACAACGAAGAGAAACAGAAAAATATAGAACAGATTCTTCACGTTCACCTCCCAGTATTTTGTGTGTTTTGAAAGCAAATAGTCCCATGCCGACTGTGCGGTTGTACGGCGACCCGGTGAATGTGTCACGCTCGTTTACGCTAAAGACGGGAGTCGGAGCCGGTAATCCCTACCCGTAATGCAGCGTCATCCGGCGTAGCACGGTGGTGCCGGAAAACATTACGGTCAGATGCCCAGCTGAATCCACGGTGCCAGTTAAGGGCGTCGCGGACAGATTACTGAACGTGGCTTGGGCGGAAGCAGTCTGCGCAGCAGATATGCCCAACAAAAGCATCAAGCAACACAGGATATAACGGAGCAGTTGTTGGAAAAACGCGTTCGTGCGCGCCTGTCTTCCTTGTTTGTGCATTCTCGACAACCCTTTGTCTATATTTTTGGAAAACGCAGAAGCGCGTTAAGACAAAGCGAGGAGTTTGCAGTAATTCAATCTTTACATTCTCACCAAAGGTAACTCTTGATTAAATTTTCTTCTTTTTCATGCAAATACGATGACTGGACATCGGTGCGCACCTTCCGGCGATCCTTTCGCCATTGCTATGAGCCAAAGTCGGCTGCTGTGCCGACCTACTCAAGCTAAAGCCCCCAACAGCCGAATCTCCTCGCGGAAGCCAAGGAATGAAGGTCTCGCGCTATTTGTACAGTCTGCGCCGGGCCCTGCGGGTTTGCGTAACGCAGCCTTATGTCTTTACACACCCTACGCGCATTACAAATGTGCCCGAATCCCGCATCGTTGCTGGGGCTCGCTGTACTACAGCGCCGATGTTGTGCAAAGGCACGTAAGCCTTTGAGTTGAAAGGGAAAGGGGCGTTGCGGTCGCGGCGCTCCTTCTCTTATATTTGAATAATAGAAAAAGGCCCGGTAACCCCCAGCAGGGTGCGCCGAGGGATAAGGGGCCTTGCTGATTCGATTGTAAAAGGCCGCTCTCTTAGCGGCTAAGGGATCAATGCCCAGCCTGGGCCAGCACCGCTTCCAGCATCTCCACCACGAAGCGTTGCTTTTGCTTGGGCAGTTCGGCGATGCGCTCCGGCTGCGCTCGAGCTGCGACAGCGGCCCGCGCTTGCTGCGTTCCGATTTGCGTACAACGCCGAACAGCTCTTCCTGCTGCCCCCCAAGGTGCGTGCCACCAACGGCAGCGCTGAGATCTGGATGCGACGCCGCCCAACCTCGTAGGCTTGCACCGTCTGCTGCGACACGCCAAGGATTTTTTTTGACAGGCGCGCATCTCGAGCGGGAACTGGAACGGCTGAAAAGCGAAGTGTCGCTGCTGCGGCTGCTGGAGGCAGCCGGCTTGGAATTGGTTAAGCAGGGCAAGGACTACGCCTGCCCCTGCCCGTTTCACGAGGAAGCCACGGCCAGCCTGATCGTGACGCCATCGACAAATCTGTTTCACTGCTTCGGCTGTGCCGCGGCTGGCTGGCCGGTGGACTGGCTGATGAAGTTCGACAAGCTGTCGTTCCGCGCTGCCGTCGAGCGGCTGCGCAGCGAGCTGGGACTTGGCACGACACCGGCGCCGAGCGCACCGCTAGCCACCGGCAACTGAAAACGGCACCTGGAACACCGCGCGCGCTTTGCGCTGGAAGTGGTTGACGCCTGCATCACCGAGATTGGCGCCGGCCGCGTCGGCATCCGCCTGTCGCCGGTGACGCCATCGAACGACATCTCGGACAGCAATCCGCAAGCCGTTTTCGGTTACCTGGTTGAAGAGCTGAACAAGCGCGGCATCGCCTTCATCCACTTCGTCGAAGGCGCTACCGGCGGCGCGCGCGATGTGCCGGGATTCGATTTCGCGTGGGCGCGCAAGACCTTCAAGGGCGCCTACATCGCCAACAACGGCTATGACCGTGCAATGGCAATCCAGGCGGTGGAATCCGGCCATGCCGATGCGGTCGCTTTCGGACGGCTCTTTATCGCCAACCCGGACCTGGTGCAGCGCCTGAAGAAAAACGCGCCGCTCAATGTGCCCAATCCGAAAACGTTCTACACGCCGGGGCCGGTAGGCTACATCGACTATCCGGCACTCGGGAACGCTGCCTGACGGTGCCTCAACCAACCGGGCGCCGGCACATGAAAAAGTGGTCGGCGCCCAGGTTGGCGCTACGGAGCAAGTGGAAGAACGTCCGCCTGAGCACGAGGCCCGGAGTATCGAACCGGCGAACGAAGTTGATGTAGGTGCTCAAGGTCTCGTGCCTGAGCACCTGCAGTTTTCGGTCGGCCAGCATCTGCTGCAGGGCGTTGCGCGTGAACAGGTTGATGTGATGCGGTGGATCGACCATGTTCCACCGCTCCAGCCCCCTTACCCTGGCATGGACGCAGCGCGGATTTGGCGTGGTTAATACGAGCAGTCCTCCTGGCTTGAGCCGGTCCGTCACCGCGGACAGGAAGCGCTGTGGATCGGCCACATGCTCCAGCACGTTGAAGCAGGTGACGACGTCGTAGTTGAACCGGTGCTCCGAGACGTCCTCGCCAAGCAGTTGCACGCCGATGACATCCTTGGCGAACCTGATTTCTTCAGCCGATATTTCGAGCCCGGTTGCTTGCAAACCGAACTCCCTCGTGGCGAGCGATACGAAATATCCGTTGCCGGCCCCAACGTCTAGCAGCGACGAGACCTTGCTGCTCCGGGTAATCCGGTTCAGCACATAGCGCCACCTGAAACCCCATTCCTCATCGATGGCCGCGAGCGTCTTGCGCGCCAGCGTGTAGTAATTGCCGGACTCGTACTGCTCATGGTTGAACGCGATGTCGGCCATGATACAGCCGCAATCCCGGCACAGGGCGATGTCGGTCCCGCGCTTGCGAAACACGCGCTGGGCTACGTCATGGCTTGGATCGACAACGCAAGCTTTCACCGACACCTCCATTTGCGGGCGCCGTGAAAAGATAGCACGAGCGTTGGACACACGGTGCCCGCCACATCAACTGCAACCTATCTTCGCTTCGCTGTTTTGGCACCCGCGGGCTGAAGGCTTCCAAGCAGTTGGGAGACCCGGTCAACCCTGAGCACACCCACGGTCAAAGCCGTTCCGAGCACGATCAGGCAACTCCCCGCCGCCAGATGCAAGCTGACCGCCTCGCGCAAGAACAGCACGCCCCAGAGCACCCCGAACGCCGGTACCAGGAAGGGCACGGCCATCGTGCGCGACGCGCCGACGTTTGCGATCAGGCGGAAAAACAGCACGTAAGCGAGCGCCGTACAACCTGCAGCAAGGGCCGCCAGGGCCATCCATGCGCGCAGCGAAGGCATTACCGCAGGCCGGTACATCAGGGCGGGTACGGCAAGCACCAAGGCAGAGACCAGCTGGCTGCCGGCGGCCACGGCAAGCGGCGGCACGCCGGCCAGTTGCTGCTTGCTGTAGTGTGCGGAGAACGCGTAGAGCATGGTGGCTGCCACACACGCAACGACGGCCCAGCCGCTTGCGGCGAACGTGGCGCCGGTCTTGAAACTGGCGCTGTCGAGCACCAGCCACAATACCCCGGCAAAGCCGAATGCCAGGCCGACGGCACGCTGCTTGCCGATGGGTTCACCCAGCCACACCAAGCCGATGACGGCCGCATATAACGGGGTGGCCGCATTGAAAATGGCGGACAGGCTGGCATTGATGCTCAGCGCCGCAAATGCGAACAGTACGTAAGGCAAGGCGGAATTGGTGATTCCAACGACCACGATCTGCTTCCAGTGCCTGCGCAGCGCGCCAACACTTGCGTCCCGCCGTGCAAACAGCAAGGGAAGCAAGAGCAGCGCCGCTAATGCCGCCCGGGAACCTGCCATGGTGATGGCGCCAAATTCATCGGCCCCGATGCGCATGAAAAGGTAGGACGCGCCCCATAACGATGCCAGCGTCAGCAGGCGGGCAATATCACGGTTGTTCATTGTTGGTCTCCTCGATCATCAGTTCAACCGGCTACCGGCCGGCTCGCCCGTGCTTTCGGCCGCAAGCGTGTCTGCCCTTGCGGACGGCCTGAATTTGTCCAGCGACCGCAGGAAGGTTTGTGCGTCCTGAAAGCCGATCACGCGGTCTTCTGCGATCTCGCGGCCGCCGCGGTCGAACAGGATGATGCCGGGAGGCCCGAACAGGCCGAAGCGCTTAAGCAGCGCGCGGTCGACAGCGTCGGAGGCAGTCACGTCCGCTTGCAGCAAGACCGCGGAACGCAGCCTGTCCTGCACTTGCCGATCGCTGAAAGTGCGCCGTTCCATCTCCTTGCATGCGACGCACCAATCGGCGTAGAAGTCCAGCAGGACTGGGGTTCCGCGGCTGCCAGCCAGGGCCGCATCAAGTTCTTCCACTGACTTGATACGTTTGAACTGCAGCGCCATCCGGTCGTTGTGTTTCAGGGCGAGCGGCGACATCGCGTCGGGTGCGCCGGTTGCCGCACCAAAGAGCTGCACAGCGCCCGCCAAGACCAATGACAACGCAAGGCCCCGCGCAAGGAGATTGCGCTGGGTTGTCAGCAGAGACGCCGCATAACCCAACGCGATGGTGGCCCAGCCAAGCATCTGTACCGGCACCGGCAGCAGCGGAGACGCCAGCCACCAACCGGTTGCGAGCAACACGACCCCGAAGAACTTCTTCACGCCTTCCATCCAGGCGCCTGCGCGAGGCAGCAGGGCCCCGGCCGAAGCGCCAACCAGCAACAGCGGCACGCTCATTCCCATGGCCAGCGAAAACAGGGCTGCGCCACCGACCAGCACATCGCGGGTTCGGCTGATGTAGACCAGGGCGCCAGCCAGCGGCGCCGCCACGCACGGCCCGACGATGAGCGCGGACAGTGCCCCCATCGTGAATACGCCGACCAGTTTGCCGGAGGACTGTCGATTGGCCGCGCCTGCCAGCATTGACTGGAGCGCGGCCGGCAGTTGCAACTGGTACACGCCGAACATCGACAGCGCCAATCCCGCCATCACAAGGCCGAAACCGCCCAGTACCCACTTGTTCTGCAGCGCCCCGGCAAGTCCCTCCCCGGCCAGGCCGGCTGCCACGCCCATGGCGGTGTAGACGAGTGCCATGCCAAGCGAGTAGGTGGCCGACAGCAGCAAGCCACGCTTGCGGCTGGCCTGGGCAGCGTCGCCCACCACGATCGAGGACAGGATCGGCACCATCGGCAGCACGCACGGTGTGAACGCCAATCCAAGACCGAGCAGGACGAACAGGGGCACAATCGCCAGCAACTTTTTGCCCTGCAGCGCTTGCTCGATGGCGCCCGTCCCGCCTTGCGGCGCGACTGGCGCAGCGGTGGCAATCAGCGACGCGGTGGCTTGCTGGGGCAAATAGCACAAACCGCCATCCGAGCAGCCCTGCGAATCCACCTTCAGGGTGAATGGTCCAGCGCCATGCACCGGAACCAGGATGGTCACCTGCTTGCGATAGGTCTCGACATTCTTGTTAAAGACATGGTCGAACTTGGTGACCCCGCGCGGAAAGACCGGCTCGCCCAAGCTAGCGCCACTGGCGGCAAAGTGGAACCGCTCGCGATACATGTAATAGCCTTCTGCGATACGGAAGTTGACCGCCACCGTGCTTGCATCGGCCATCCGGGCGCTGAACTGGAACGCTGCCTCCGGCTCCAGGAAAGGCGCTTCGGCGCGCGCCTGGCCGCCGGAACCGGCGAGCACCGCCAGCACGAGCAGCACAATGTGCACGTCAGTGACTGTGCGCAGGGCACGCATCAGTTTGAAAATAATTGAGCTCATGGGATCTTTCATGAATAGGGCGAATGACGCGGCGCTCTCAATGCGCCTTCAATTGCCTGACTGCCTCGGCCAAACCACGGTCGTTCGGCCCAAGCACTCGCCTCACCCGATTGTTGGCATCGACAAGGACCACCGTGGGAAACTGTCGAACCCCGAACGCGCCGAACACCTCGCCATTGCGGTCGAGTACCATGGGAATGGTGGTCTTGTGCGCTTGCGCATACCCGGCCAGTTCTTTGGCGCTTGTCCAGAGCGGGGCCGAGATGGCCAGCCACTGAACGCCCCGCTCCCCGGCAAGCTTTTCTGCTTCGATGCGGACCCGCTTGCAGGCCTGTGCGACGGCCGGGCGACTGTCAGCCAGATAGGTTTCGCACCAGGGCGAGAAGAAATACAGCGCCCGGGATTCTCCAGGCTTGAAGGACAACGGCTTGCCGTCGATGGTCTCGAGCGTGAGTCCCTTCACCTCGTCGCCGACCTTTAACGTCGCCGGCACGGCTAATTGCGGTGCCAATGCAACGGCGCCATGCGCAGCCTTTTCCGTGACCACCTTCTCCAATGCCGCGTCCAGCTGCCGGTCGGCCAGATGTCCCACATATTCGATGCGCCCATCGGTGCCGATCAGGACGTGTTGCGGCGTAACGCGCAGGTTCAGCTTGCGGCCAAGGCTGCCGTCGTCGATGACGATCGGCATGTGCAGCCCGTGCTTCGTGCGGTAGGCGGCGACATCGGCCACGGTCTCGCTAAAGCCCGTATTCACTGCAATCACCTCGATACGGTCCTTGTACTTCTCGTAGATTTTTTCGAAACCCGGCATCTGCTCACGGCATGGAACGCACCAGGTTGCCCAGAATTTGAGGTAGACCGGCTTTTTCCCGTAAAACGAAGCGAGCTCGATATGCTTTCCGTCGAGTGTCGTCAGGGACGCGTTCGGCGCCGGCTGTCCAATCAGGGACTGGCCGGCGATGGCGGCGCGGCTGTTGCCGTCGCCCGAGGGGTCGGCGGTCGCGGTGGCGGGCAGCCCGGCTTGCACTTGGGCGGCTGCGCAGAGCGGATAAGACGCCGCCAACACAAGGATTGCCGCAAGCGGCTTGATGATATGTTTGCTTTGCATGACTTGGTCTATGGATGGAGACGGTCCCATCGTACCCGCCACATAGGCCGACAAATAGATGCAAGAACGACCAAAAGTTCTGTACCATTCGAGGGATGACCTTGCACAAAAATCCTGAAAGCGCCCTTCGGTCGGGGAGCTTTCCTGTAGAAATCGATCGGACCTGCCGGGAATCGCTCGTGGACCAGATCAGCTCGGCAATCGAGCGGGCGATCCGCGAAGGCCGGTTGGGCCCCGGAACGCGGCTGCCGTCCTGGCACGACCTGGCGGTCCAGTTGGGCGTTGCGCGCGGGACCGTACGGATGGCCTACGAAAACCTGCGCGACCAGCAACTGATCGTGACCGCCGGTGCTGCCGGAACACGCGTTGCCGAGCATGCGCGTCCGGCCGCGACACATACGGGCGCCGAAGGAGCCGCTCCCGCGTCGGCACCACCGGGCAGGCCGGCCATCTTCCAGGTTGGCGTACCGGCGCACGATGCGTTCCCGTTCAAGACCTGGTCACGCATCATGGGAAGAGCCGCCCGGGCGGCGGCCGCAGCCCCTGTCGGATACCCGGACCCATTCGGGGAACGCGAGCTACGCACCGAAATTGCCGCTTATCTCAGCATTGCTCGCGGCATCGAATGCACGGCCTCGCAGATTTTCATTACCAACGGGTTCGGCAGTGCGCTCGCGGCGGCGCTACGCGCGCTTGGCGCGACGGGTGAAAGTGCCTGGGTGGAGGAACCGGGTTTTACGGTGGCGCGCGAGATACTGGCCATGGCCGGTATCACCCCAATTCCAGTGCCGGTTGACGCCGAGGGGTTGAACGTGGCGGCCGGCGTGGCGGCGGCGCCGCAAGCATCGTTCGCGGTTGTCACCCCCGGGCAGCATGCCCCGTTGGGTATGACGCTGTCTTTGCGCCGGCGGCACGCGCTGCTGGATTGGGCCGCGACCGCGCAGGCGTGGGTGATCGAGGACGACTACCTCGGCGAACTGCAGCTCCAAGGCCGCGCCACGCCCGGGCTGGCCTCGCTGGACCGCAATGGCAGGGTTCTCCACATCGGAACGTTCAGCAAGACGATCAATCCGAGCCTGCGCGTCGCTTTCCTCATGGTTCCCCGTCCGCTGGTGGACAAGGTAGCGAGCGTGATCAGCACATCTACACCGGCGCCCGCGCCCTCCGTTCAACTGGCGGTGGCGGAGTTCATGCGTGGCGGGCACTACCTACGCCATCTGCGCCGCATGAAGCGGCTGTATGCCGAGCGCAGGCGCATCCTCATGCAGTGCCTGCGCGAGCTGTCCCTTCCATGCGTCGAGGCAGGACTGGCCGCCCTGGTGCCATTACCAGACGGGGTGCGGGACATCGACGTGGTCGCAAAGGCTCGCCAGCTGGGCATGATGCCATCCGCCCTGTCCTGGTGGCATTCACAGCCACAAGCGCACGGCAACGGCTTGCTGCTGGGCGTGACGAATCTGCCGGAGGAGCGTATCGCCGAACACTGCAAGCGCCTGGCCGAGGTCCTGGCTGGCATGCAGGTGCAGCTGGACAACTGACTGTCGGCTGTCACAAATCAGCGGCCTCCCACGTCTAGTGATTTGAGGGCGGCGCATTTCGCGCCGCACCCGAACACAGAAAGGATGACCATGTCGAAGACAGCCCGTATCAATATCCTCAATCACGCTCCCGCCAACCTGCAGGCCATGCTGAACCTGTCCCATTCGGTCAGGAACAGTTCGCTTGGTGAACGGCTGGTCGAACTCGTGCTGCTGCGCCTCTCCCAGATCAACGGTTGCGGCATGTGCGTGGACATGCACTGGCGCCACCTGATGGGCATGGACATGGATCCGCGCCACCTGAACGCGGTCGCCGTCTGGCGCGAGGCGCCCTTCTTCACGGACCGCGAACGCGCCGCGCTGCGCTGGGCAGAGATCGTCAACGGCCAGCCGCACACCGACGCCACCGACGAGGAATTCGCGCTGGTCCGCGAACACTTTTCCGAGACCGAAGTGGTCGAGCTCGGATATGCTGTTGCGGTGATCAAGGGCTGGAATATGTTCAACCTCAGTTTGCGCAACCCGATTCCGGTGGTGCCGCTGCCAGGCATGTAAAGGCCGGGCGCCATGCACCAGCAAGACGATATGGCCGCAGAAGTGATCTTCGCCAGGCTACGCGCCCGGCTGTTCTCGGCCGCCTACCGCATGCTTGGCACGCGCGCCGATGCAGAGGATGTGGTCCAGGACGCATGGCTGCGCTGGCAAGCGGCCGATCGCGCCCGCCTGAGATCGGCGGAAGCCTGGCTGGTCACCGTGACCACGCGCCTGGCGCTTGACCGCCTGCGTGAACGCAAGGCCGAGCGCGAGAGCTACATCGGAACGTGGCTGCCCGAGCCGCTCGTCGAGTTGGACGAGAACACGCCCGAGACGGCGGCCGAACTGGCCAGCGATGTCTCGCTCGCGCTGCTGTGGGCACTTGAGCGCCTGGGCGCGGAGGAGCGCGCGGCGTTCCTGCTGCGCCAGGCGTTCGACCAGGACTACAGCGACATCGCGGCCTTGCTGCAAACCAGCGAAGCCAACAGCCGTCAACTGGTGCACCGCGCCCAGAAGAAAGTTGTCGAGGAAAGCCCTCGCTTCCGGCCGACCCCGCAAGCCCATCGGGCGCTGCTGGCTGCCTTCATGCAGGCGGCCCGCAACGCCGACCGCGAAGCGATGAAGGCCTTGCTGTCGCCTGAAGTGAGGCTGGTGAGCGATGGCGGGGGCAAGGTGCCATCGTTCCACCGCATCTTGCGAGGCGCCGGGCGCATCGCCGGGCTGTATTGGGCGGCGGAGCATGCGTATCCGGGACAGGTGCGCTACCGGATGGCGCGGATCAACGGCGAGCCTGGGTTGCTGCGGTACGTCAACGACATGATCGAGTCCACCCAATCGTTCCACATTGAGGACGGGCGAATCGCGACGGTGTTTGTGGTGCGCAACCCAGACAAACTGGCCCGCGTGCCGGTTGCCTGATTATGGCCGCCCGGCCAGCCTCGATAACAGTCGAGTCGGATAATTGGCTTCAGTCGACGGCGACTTGCAGAATATGCGCGACCTCTTCAGAGCTCGAACCGCTGCAACGAATCATGTGCTACCAATACAAACCTCAGACCAGACCACTATCTAGGGACACCGGCCGCTGCGCAGTCGTCGCTTTCGGTCTGCTTCCACACCTTGTAGTTGGCATCGTCTTTGGCCTGCAGAAATGCGGCAGATACCATACCAGCCTGCACGCACCTATCCATTGCAGAGCCAGATGTCTTCGCAATGTCATATTGTTTGACTGCGTCGTTGGCAACTTGCATTTCGATTTTGGCCAGATCTCTGGCTGCCTGCTGCTCTAGTCCACCGCCAAAATAGAACCAGATAATGCCAACGGCCATCACGCCACCAAGCACCGCAGATATCGTGTTTGTCTTATTTTTAGGGGCGACTCCACATTGTGGGCAGGTTTTAGCTTCACTACTAATCTGAGCGCCGCATTCGTGACACGCTTGTAGGGGCATAATTCTTCCTCGTTCATAGCCACTTTGGGCGAGGTTTAAACAATGCCTCGATAGTATCAAAATTCCAGCGAGAAACTATTAATATCCATAAGCAAAGCCTCAGCGAATGAAGCGTAGCGGGCGGCTGGGGCGACGATCACCACACTGCCGCCGCAGGGTACGGGCAGCACCGCGCGCGGCCTGTAGCGGCGTGTATGCCTGCTGGGAAGGAACAGCAAACACACAGTTATTCGGGCATGCCCGCTAAGGGCTTGCTGGGCTTGTGGTTAGGCAGGCAGCATCCGCATTGCATAAGCACAGCGTAACGCTAGGCGGCGCATCCGGCCGCTGAACCCAGCATGCATGGAGCTTTCAGATATTCACAGCTACTTGAAAAGTCCGATACGAATTGCTTCAGCATCAACGGCAGAGATAATCGTCCCTACCTTGTCGGCAAGCAAATTGAGGACGCCTTCCGCTGGGTGCCCGACAACTATCTCCGGTTCGCAGAAAGCTACAAGAGTCCGAACGTCCATTTTGATTTGGTAATCGTCGGTCTTTCCAGGGGATATACGGCTCAATTCAAGTTCATTCTTTGTGTAGTCCCAGCGCGGAATTCTGAGCTGATACGAGCCAGTCCCCTTGTTTCCGACGAAACTGAGTCGATAGCTGTTAGACATCGACGCCATTGCGTTCAATAACCGATGCTTGTTGCCATTGCACAACTTGTTCATGGCCCAAAGGAAGTCGTCACCGCCTCGATAAGGCTTGAACGAAACCATTAAATCGAAAATTTGTTTGGGTATCTCTTTTGATCCGCTGCGATCCCGGCTGCGTACCTCGGCTTCGTTGTCGCCGAAAGGAAAATAGGTATCCCGACCCTTGCCGCCAGCAGCGGTTGCAACAGCATAGCCAGCTTGATCGAGAGCGGAGCGCATATTGACGAGCGCATCGGCTGCGATATGGTTCAGGTCGTTGGGTGCAGCTTTAACAAGCTTGAGTTTCGTGACCCACTCATTGGATTCGGGGTCAAGTTCGTTTACTTGAACAAAAGGATCGCTATCAAGGAACGCCATAACGGCATCCTTGAACGTAGTGCTATGAACCTGTGCTCGTTCGAGCATGCTCTTCGCGCTGTCGAGATTACCGGCCATGTGAAACCCTTCAGCTAAATTTGCTCTTTGCTGCCTCAAACGTCTCCTTTCGGAACGCGCTGGCTCTGCTTCACAGAAACACTCCTACGCCTGCTCCAGCCCACTACAACCAATGCTGGCCATGCTACCTGCCTAAACGTTGACTGCTTATGGTGTGCTTACGAATTGCAAATTGTCCACCCACAAGAAAGCCCCGACCAGCGAGGCTCTTTGTCGCCATCTTCAAGCTACTGCGCGATCACATGAGTCTCGCTAAGTGCTTGTTTTTATTGGCGGAAGCTCAGGGATTCGAACCCTGGAACCCTTGCGGGTTGCCGGTTTTCAAGACCGGTGCAATCGACCACTCTGCCAAGCTTCCAATTTCATCCTACGGAGGTTTTCAAGACTGCTGCCTTCAACCACTCGGCCACGCTTCCTTGGGGAACCGGCATTATACATAAACCATCGCCCTACCGGCAGCGTCAGCTGAGCGAAGCCGGCGGGAAGGCCTAGGCAGTGAGCAGCCAGTTCTCGCGCAGGCTCTGCTCGAATTCGTAGGCCGGCAGCGGCTTGGCGTACAGGTAGCCCTGCACCTCGTCGCAGCCGGACTTGCGCAGGAACTCCAGCTGTTCCAGCGTCTCCACGCCCTCCGCGATCACCCGGTGGCGCAGCTGGCGGCCGATGCTGATGATGGTCCCGGCGATCGCGCAATCGCTCGCGTCGGCCGGTATCCCGGTGGTGAACGAGCGGTCGATCTTGAGCGTGTTGATCGGGAAGCGCTTCAGGTACGACAGGCTCGAATAGCCCGTGCCAAAGTCGTCCAGCGACAGCGCCACGCCCAGCTTGTTAATGCGGTCCATGATGCCGATGACGCGCTCGATGTCGTGCATCAGCGTGCTCTCGGTGATCTCCAGCTCCAGCCACGAAGGGTCGAGCCGGTAGCGCTTGAGCGTGTCGGCCACCCTGCCCGGCAGCGATGGCGTGAACTCGCGCGCTGACACGTTCACCGCCAGCCGCAGCGGCGGCAGGCCGGCGCGATTCCACACCGCCGCCTGCGCGCACGCCTGCTCCAGCACCCACTCGCCCACTTGCACGATCAGGCCCGTCGCTTCTGCAAGCGGGATGAATTCGGCCGGCGGCACCACGCCACGTTCCGGGTGCACCCAGCGCACCAGCGCCTCCGCGCCCACCACGTGCCCGCTGCCGATCTCGAACTTGGGCTGGTAGTACAGCGTCAGCTCGCCGTGGCCCAGCGCGTGGCGCAGGCCCGATTCGATGCGCATGCGCTCCTGCATCCCCTGGTTCATGTCGTTGCAGTAGAACGCCACGTTGCGGTCCGGGCTCTCGTTGTCCTGCTTGGCCCGCTCCATGGCGATGTCGGCCATGCGCAGCAGGGTCTCGGCGTCCTCGCCATCGGTCGGGTACACGCTGATGCCCACGCTCGCCCCAACCTGCAGCTTCTGCCCTTCGATGGCGAACGGCTCGGCCAGCGCGGCCTGCAACTTCTGCGCGACCGTCGTGGCCTCGAAGTGCTGGCGGATGTCGAACAGGCCCACCGCAAACTCGTCGCCGGACAGGTGCGCCACCACGTCTTCCTCGCGCAGCGCGTCGCGGAAGCGCTTTGCCACCTGGCGCAGCAGCTCATCGCCGACGCCACGCCCCAGCGTGCCGTTGATCAGCTTGAAGCGGTTCAGGTCAATCAACAGGATGCAGCCGGTGCCCACGTTGCGCTGGGCGACCATGAGCGCCTGGTCCACCAGCCGCGCGAACAGGGTGCGGTTGGGCAGCCCGGTGAGGTCGTCGTAGTAGGCCAGGTGGTTCAAGCGTTCTTCGGCCAGCTTGCGCTCGGTGATGTCCGAGAGGTAGGCGATCAGGCCGATCGGCTTGTCCTCCAGGTCGCACAGTGGCGACAGCGACAGGCTGGCCCAGAACACTTCGCCCGATTTTTTCTTGCGCCGCACTTCCATGAAGCGGCCACCATGTTCGGCGAAGTTGTCGGGTTCGGTGCCCTCCTCGTCCGCGTACAGGAACAGGATGTGGGTGCCGATCGCTTCGAGCGCGGTATAGCCGAACATGCGCTCGGCACCCTTGTTCCAGCTGGTGATGTAGCCCAGCAGGTCGGTGGTCAGCACCGATTCCTGGAGCTGGTCGAGGATCTGCGACTGGTGCGCCAGCTGGCCCTCCACCTGCGCGTAGGCGCGCGTCGCGCGCTGCGCCATCGATTGCACTTGCAGCAGCGTGGCGGTGAGCTTGGCCAGGCCCGCCAGGTCGCGGCGGTCCGTTTCGGTGAACGCGCCGCCGCCGATCTCGTAGTAGCCGAAGTTGGCGGCGTCGGCCTGCACCGGCTGGCGCAGCACCCCCTCGGCAGGCCCCAGCAGCTGTGGCGCGTCTTCGCCGCGGTGCACGAACACGGCGTGGCGGCGCCCCAGCAGCACGCGCGCGACGCGCGAGAGCTCCTCGGTCAGCGCGTCGCCACGCAGGCGCAGCACGGCGTCGCAGACGGCCGCGTTGGCGCCGGCGAAGTCGATGCGGTCGTTCGCTCCGTCAGACATGGCGCATCACCTGTATCGCCCAGTGCCAGCCATGCAGCTGGCTGCGCCACCAGGTGTCGATGTCGATTCCTGCTTGCGCTAACTGGGCCTGGTCGGGCTTGCCCTCGACGAGGCGCAGGCGCTCGCCCAGCGGGCCTTCGCGCCGCAGCAGGCCGTCCAACACGTGCTGCGGCAGGCGCAGGCTGCCGACGATGTCGCCCATCGGCGTATCGAACAACCGGTCCAGCAGCGAGAACGCGCCGCACATGAAGGCCAGGTCCTGTTCGTCGCGCTCGCCGCCGCCAAGGCGGCACAGTTCCTCGAGCTGGGCGCCACGCAGCGCGGCCAGCGGCAGCAGCAGGTTGGGCGGGCCGTCGGCGCGCTGGCGCGCGTACAGCAGCAGTTGCAGCCAGCGCTGCAGCTGGCGACGGCCCAACACCGTGATCGCCTGCGCAAAGCTGGTGATCTCGGTGCTGACCTTGAAGGCCGCGGAGTTGACCAGTTTGAGCAGGTGGAACGACAGCGCCGGGTCCTGCTTGAGCATGTGCTCGATCTCGCGCGTGTCCGCATCGCGCGACAGCAGCGCGAGCAAGGCGAGCAGGCGGCGGCGCGAGGTGCCGTCGTGGCCATCCTCGGGCTGGCGGGTGAACAGCGGATAGTCGCCGCTGAACCAGTCAAAGCCAGCGCTCTCGCACTCGGCAAAACGCTCGACGCTGTGCACGTTGTAGGCCAGGTGCGGGCCAAACAGCGCGGCGGCTGGCGCGGGCCCGCCGTCGGTGCAGTCGTGCGCCACGCCGCGCGGCCGCGATGGCATTTTCCCGCCGGCGGCAACGCCGTCCACCAGCAAGCGGTAGCCGGCATCGGCAAGGCTGGCGGCGCGTGCGGCTTCGTCGGCGTTGGCCAGCACGCTGGCCGGCAACGTGAACATGACGCGGTCCGGCGGCAGCAATTCGCAGAGTGAAGAAGTCAGCACCGCTGTCGAATCGAGCGGAACGATGCAGTCGAGCGGCGCGATTGCCGCCAGCAGGTCCGGGGCGCCGAACAGGGCCAACAGCGACTCGTCATTGGAGCCAGGCTGCGGCCGCACGATCAATGCAACCCACTCGTTCTGCGCGTTGGCAACGAAATCAAGCTCTACCAACGGGAACCGGGCGGCACTCAATGCAACCATCGGGAAGTTCTTAGTGGATCGTTAAGTGATATTAGTTGACGAGCAACGTTAGCGCAACAGAATGTTGAGCGTATGCATGCATTGTACCGGACGGGCATGCATGTTCCCTAACTGTCCGGCCCGAACTGCGCATGCTGCACCGCGAATTTGATGAGCTCGGCCTGGCCTTCGATGCCGAGCTTGCGCTTGATGTTCAGGCGGTGCGTCTCGACCGTGCGCACCGACAGCGCCAGGTCGCGCGCGATCTGCTTGTTGGACTGGCCGGTGGCGATGTGCTGCAGCACCTGCTGCTCGCGCAGCGTGAGCTGGTTGTCCTGCTGCACCGGCCGCGCCAGCTGGCGCGCCAGCACCGGGCTGTAGTAAATGCCGCCCGCCATCACGGACTCGATGGCGAGCACGATGTCCTTGCCGGGCGCATCCTTGAGCACATAGCCGCGCGCGCCGGCATGCATGGCCTGGGTCACGTATTCGAGCTTGTCGTGCATCGACAGGATCAGCACCGCAATGCCCGGATAGCGCCGGGTCAGCTGCGCGGTGGCCTCGATGCCGCTGCCGCCGCGCATGTTCACGTCCATCAGCACCAGGTCCGCGCCACCGGCACGCTCCAGCGCTTCGGCTGCACTGCCTGCCTCGGCCACCACGGCGAAATGCGGCACCGCTTCGAGCCGCGCGCGCAGGCCGTCGCGCACGAGCGGATGGTCGTCCACCAGCAGGATCCGGATGGGTGTCATGTCCTACTCCGTCAGTTCGACGCTGGCGCGCACGCGCGTGCCCTGCATCGATGATTCAATGTCCAGTTCACCGCCGATGGCGTCCATCCGCTCCATCATGTTGCGCAGCCCAATGCCGCGCTGCGGGTGCACTGCCACGCCCTCGGGGTCGAAGCCGCTGCCGTCGTCGCGCACCGACAGCGCCAGGCGCCGGCCGTCGCGCCGCAGCGACATCTCCACGTGGCTCGCTCCGGCATGGCGCTCGATGTTGGTCAGCGCCTCCTGTGCAATGCGAAACAGCACCGTGCCGACCACGCCCGGCAGCTCTTCGGTCGCGCCGCTGGTGGTGAAAGCCACCGGCGTGCCGCTGTGTTCGGAGAACTCGTGCGCCAGGTGCTCCAGCGCCGCGGCCAGCCCCAGGTCGTCCAGCAACGCCGGGCGCAGGTCGTGCGAAATGCGGCGCACTTCGCCCAGCACGTTGTTCAGCTCCTCGGCGGTGCGCTCGAAGCGTTCGCGCGCGGCCTGCTCGGCCGCGCCGGTGCCGGTCAGGCGCACGATGCCGGCCTCGATCTGCAGCTTGATCGACACCAGCCACTGGCTGATCCCGTCGTGCAGGTCGCGCGACAGGCGCGCGCGCTCGTGCTCCTGCGACTCGACCACGCGCTGCGCCAGCGCCTTGAGCTTGGCGTCGGCCACGCGCAGTTCGCTGATGTTGAGTGCCAGCCCGCAGATGGCGACCACCGCCGCCGACAGGATCGCCAGTCCCGCAATCCACCACATGGTGGCGGCGATATTTGCGGACTGCTGGGCATCCACCTTGGCCAGCGCGGCATCCACGTCGTCCAGGTAGATACCGGTGCCCATCATCCAGCCCCAGGCCCGGATCGGGATCACGTAGCCGAGCTTGGGCGCCTGCTGCCCGCTGGAGGGCTTGGCCCAGTTGTAGCGTTCCAGTCCCCCGCCCGCTTTCGCGCGCGCGATCAGGCGCTGGATGGTCGGCGTGCCCTGCGCATCGCGCAGCTCCCACAGGTTGCGGCCCACCAGCTCGGGCTGGCGCGGGTGCATCAGGCTGTTGCCGCGCATGTCGTAGACGAAGAAATAGCCGTCGTCGCCGTAGCTGAGCTTGGACAGGATACGCATCGCCTCGGCCTGCGTGGCCGCGTCGGTCTTGCCGGAGTCGACCAGGTGCGCGATCGAGTGTTCAGCCAGCTCGACGTAGTGCTGCAGCTCGGCCTGCTTGCTGGCGAGGTAGGCTTGCTGGATGGTCGCGCGTTGCTGCTGGGCCAGCGTGCTGGCCTGCTGGCGCACGAACAACGCGATCGCGCACAGCGCCACGATCAGCGGCGCAATGGCGAGGAAGATGACTTTCTGCCTGAGCTTCATGGCAGCCGGAATAAATACGATTGCATCGGGCAATTTTACGTCCGTTCCGGACCTGCCGCCTACGTAGTCCTACGCAGGCTCCTGCGTAATCATGCGCTTGATGACGAAAAATCGATGCAAGATACTCACCATCAGACTGCCCGGAATTGTAGGCGCCATGCCTCGGTCTAAGGCAGAAAAAGCTATAAACCCTTGGAGGAGTCCAAATGAAACGCCTTACAAGCCAGCTCGGATGGGCTGCGCTTTCGCTCGTGGGTGCATTGTCACTCGCTTACGTCGCGCTCAAGCGCGGTGAATCGATCAACGCAGTGTGGGTGGTTGCGGCCGCCGTCTGCGTGTACCTGATCGCCTACCGCTACTACAGCCTGTTCATTGCCAAGAAGGTCGCGGCCCTGGACCCGACCCGGCAAACCCCCGCTTATAAATTCAACGACGGCCTGGACTATGTGCCGACCAACCGCTACGTGTTGTTCGGCCACCACTTCGCCGCCATCGCCGGCGCCGGCCCGCTGGTCGGCCCGGTGCTGGCCGCCCAGATGGGCTACCTGCCGGGCATGATGTGGATCCTGGCCGGCGTGGTGTTTGCCGGCGCGGTGCAGGACTTCATGGTCCTGTTCCTGTCGATGCGCCGCGACGGCCGCTCGCTGGGCGACCTGATCAAGTCCGAAATGGGCGAGGTGCCGGGCGTGATTGCGCTCATCGGCACCTTCATGATCATGGTGATCATCCTGGCCGTGCTCGCGCTGATCGTGGTCAAGGCGCTCACCGGTTCGCCGTGGGGCACCTTCACCGTGATGGCGACGATCCCGATCGCGCTGTTCATGGGCATCTACTCGCGCTTCATCCGCGTGGGCCGCATCGGCGAGGTGTCGCTGATCGGCTTCGTGCTGCTGATGGGCTCGATCCTGGGCGGCCAGTACGTGCACGAGTCGGCCACCCTGGCGCCGATGTTCACCTTCACCGGCACCCAGATCACCTGGATGCTGATCGGCTACGGCTTCGTCGCCTCGGTGATTCCGGTGTGGCTGCTGCTGGCTCCGCGCGACTACCTGTCCACCTTCCTCAAGGTTGGCACCATCGTCGGCCTGGCGATCGGCATCGTGCTGGTCGCGCCGATGATGCACATGCCGGCCCTGACCAAGTTCATCGACGGCAGCGGCCCGGTGTGGGCGGGCAACCTGTTCCCGTTCCTGTTCATCACCATCGCCTGCGGTGCGGTGTCGGGCTTCCACGCGCTGATCTCGTCGGGCACCACGCCGAAGATGATCGAAAATGAAGAGCACGCCCGCTTCATCGGCTACGGCGGCATGCTGATGGAGTCGTTCGTCGCGATCATGGCACTGGTGGCTGCCTCGACCATCGACCCGGGCATCTACTTTGCCATGAACAGCCCGGCCGCCGCGATCGGCACCACCGTGCAAAGCGCTGCCGCGGCCGTGTCCGGCTGGGGCTTCGTGGTCACGCCCGAGACCCTGGCCCAGGTGGCCAAGGACGTCGGCGAAAACAGCATCATCTCGCGCGCCGGCGGCGCCCCGACCCTGGCGGTCGGCATGGCCAACATCCTGGCCAACGTGGTCGGCGGCAAGGCAATGATGGCGTTCTGGTACCACTTCGCGATCCTGTTCGAGGCCCTGTTCATCCTGACCGCGGTGGACGCAGGCACCCGCGCCGGCCGCTTCATGCTGCAGGACCTGATGGGCGCCTTCATCCCGGCCATGAAACGCACCGACTCGCTGCCGGCCAACCTGATCGCCACCGCCCTGTGCGTGGCGGCCTGGGGCTACTTCCTGTACCAGGGCGTGGTCGATCCGCTGGGCGGCATCAACACCCTGTGGCCGCTGTTCGGCATCGCCAACCAGATGCTGGCAGGTATTGCGCTGGTGCTGGCAACCGCAGTGCTGTTCAAGATGAAGCGCGGCGCCTACGCCTGGGTCACGGTCCTGCCGACCATCTGGCTCCTGATCTGTACCCTGACCGCCGGCTGGCAGAAGATTTTCGACGCCAACGTCAAGGTCGGCTTCATGGCGCACGCCGCCAAGTTCCAGGCGGCGATCGACGAAGGCAAGGTGCTGGCGCCGGCCAAGTCGATCACGCAGATGCGCCAGGTCGTGTTCAACGACTACGTGGACGCGGCGCTGTGCGGCCTGTTCATGTTCGTGGTGGTGGCGGTGCTGGTGTACGGCGTGCGCACCATCTTGCAGGCGCGCGCCGCCGGCAAGCCGACCGCCAAGGAGACGCCGTTCGTGACGGCGCCCGCAACCGCTCAGGTGCAGTGATGTTAGGCAAGATCGCGCAGGCAGGCCGCTACCTTGGGCAAAGCATGCGCCTGATGGTAGGCCTGCCGGAATACGACACCTACCTGGCCCACATGGAGAAAACCCATCCGGGCGAGCCAGTGATGAGCTACGAGGAGTTCTTCCGCGAGCGCCAGGAGGCCCGCTACGGGTCCGGCAAGCGGCCCAGCTGCTGCTGATCTTGCTCTGTAGGGTGGGCGGGGTGAAGCCGGGCAGTGCCCGGCTGAACGAACGCCCACGCGTTCAAGTGGTGCTTGCACTGCCTGGACGCGTGGGCAGGAAGACCTGCCCACCCTACGTCGTTTCAGCCCCCTGAAACGTCCATTTCCACTGGCCACCACAAGGCCGGTGCGCCCATGCTCCCCAGTTTTGCGAAATCGCAAAACCATTCCCAAAAGTAAATCGTATATTTTTTCCTGCGGGAATTTGCATTCGCGCAAGGAGGCCGTGTCACCGCTGTCGCGGCCAGCCACAGGTGCAGGGATCGCGGGGGCGCCCAGGCCATGCTGAACTTTGAACGATCGAGTATCAACCACAAACTGACGCTCATCTCGCTGCTGTCCACCGGGACCGCGCTGCTGTTCGTGTTCGTCGCCTTCGCCGTCACCTCGATGCTGAACCACCGCGAGGATGAGGGCATGCAGCTCTCTTCGTTCGCCGGCGTGGTGGGCACCAACAGCGTGGACGCCCTGCTCTTCAACGACCGCAACCTGGCCCAGAACACGCTGGCCGCGCTCAAAGCCAAGGAAGAAATCGCCGGCGCGGTCCTGTACGACGCCAAGGGCAAGCTGTTCGCGCGCTACTGGGCGCCCGGCCACCAGGGCGACGCCGTGATCGATGCGCCGCTGCCGGGCATCGACGGCGCCGCGCTGGACGATGCCAACGATGGCGCCAGCCATTTCTGGTCGCCGCGCATGCGCCTGTACCGCCCCGTGATGAACAAGGACGTGCAGGTCGGCGTGGTGATGATCGAGGCCGACCTGACCACCATGTGGCTCGACATCGTCAAGAGCCTGGGCGTGTTCGCCGCCGCCATGGGCGGCTCGCTGGCGGTGTCGCTGGTGCTGGCGACCCGCTTCAAGCGCAGCATCGCCGACCCGGTGGCCAAGCTGATCGCGGCCGCGCAAAAGGTCTCGGCCAGCCAGAACTACACGCTGCGCATCGCGCACCAGCGCAGCGACGAGCTGGGCACGCTGATCGACAGCTTCAACGACATGCTGGCCCAGATCGAAAGCCGCGGCGCGGCGCTGGCCCACCACCGCGAAGAGCTCGAGCGCCAGGTCAGCGTGCGCACCGAACAGCTGGAAAAGGCCAAGAACGCCGCCGAGGCGGCAAGCCGCGCCAAAAGCGCGTTCCTGGCCACCATGAGCCACGAGATCCGCACCCCGATGAACGGTGTGCTCGGCATGACCGAAATGCTGCTGTCGACCGAGCTCTCGGAGAGCCAGCGCAACTACACCAAGCTGGTCAAGCGCTCGGGCGAGCACCTGCTGGTGATCATCAACGACATCCTCGATTTTTCCAAGATCGAGGCCGGCAAGCTGACGATCGAGTACATCAACTTCAACCTGTGGGATCTGCTCGAGGACATCCACACGGTGTACACCCCGCAGTCGCAGGCCAAGAACCTGGCGCTGGACTTCGACATCGCCAACGACATCCCTGTTGCGATCTGCGGCGACCCGAACCGCCTGCGCCAGGTGATGGCCAACCTGCTGGGCAATGCGATCAAGTTCACCGAGCACGGCCGCATCCTCGCGCGTGTGCGCGTGGCCAGCGAAGACAACCAGGCCGTCACGCTGCGCTTCGAGGTGCACGACACCGGCATCGGCATCTCGCGCGAGGCCAGGAGCCGCATCTTCGAAGCGTTCTCGCAGGCCGACGACTCGACCACGCGCAAGTACGGCGGCACCGGGCTGGGGCTGGCGATCTCAAAACAACTGGTTGAGTTGATGGGGGGCGCGATCGGCGTCGAGAATGCCCGAACTCAAGGTTCGGTGTTCTGGTTCACGGTACCTTTCGATAAGCGCCGCGTCGACCCCGACGCACCGGGCGACCACCAGCACACCATCGAAGGAATCCGCGTCTTGATCGTCGACGAACAGCACAGCAGCCGCGTGGGGCTGCAGGATCACCTGGCCGCCTGGCATGTCGCCAGCGACGGCGCCGCCTCGGCCGACGAAGCGCTGTCGCGCCTGGCCGCAGCCGCCGCCGATGGCCGGCCCTACGATGCGGCCGTCATCGACATGGAGCTCACCCACGGCAGCGGCCTGATGCTCGCCGCCACCATCAAGGCCAACCCGGCCACGCGCGCCACGCGCCTGCTCGTCATCAGCCCCGAGCGGCTGGCGGCCGACCCGGTGCAGCGGCGCGAGGCCGGCGTGGCTTACCAGCTCATCAAACCGGCGCGCGCGGCCGACCTGTTTGCGTGCCTGGCCACGCGGCCGCGCGGCGCCCCCGCGCCGGCGCCGCAGTTCGTGCCCCCGCCCGACCTGCCGCGCCCGATCGCGCGCACCCGCGTTCGGCGCGTGCTGCTGGCCGAGGACAACCCGGTCAACGTCGAAGTGGCGATGGCGATGCTCGAAAGCCTGGGCCTGTCGGCCGAATACGCGCGCAACGGCGAGGAAGCGCTGGCCATGGTGCGCCGCGGCGACTACGACGCCGTGCTGATGGATTGCCAGATGCCGGTGATGGACGGCTTTGCCGCCACCAGCGCGATCCGGCGCGACGAGCGCGAGTCCGGGCGCGGCCATGTGCTGCCGGTCATCGCGATCACCGCCAACGCGCTGCAGGGCGACCGCGAGGCGTGCCTGGCGGCCGGCATGGACGACTACCTGTCCAAGCCGTTCACCCAGCAGCAGCTGGCCGCCGTGATCGGGCGCTGGATCGCGCTGCCGTTGGTGGCCACGCGCCACCACGACGACGAGCCGCCCACCCTGCCGCCGGAATCGGTCGAGGTGATCCACCGCGACGTGATCAACCGCGCCGCGCTCGACAACATCCGCGCGCTGTCCAAGGACGGCGGCGACGCGCTGGTGCAGAAGGTGATCGCCGCCTACGTGGACGACGCGCCGCAGCACCTGCGCACGCTGCGCCGCGCGATCGACGTGCACGACCCGGCCAGCGTGCGCAAGGTCGCGCACAGCCTCAAGTCGGCCAGCGCCAATGTCGGCGCACAAAAGCTGGCGCAGCTGTGCAAGGACCTGGAATACCTGGGCCGCGCCGACACCACCGAGGGCGCCGACGGCATCCTGACGGACATGGAGCAGGAATTCCAGGTCGTGCGCAGCTCGCTCGCAGCCCTCATGGTAGAGAAGGAGACCTAGCATGGCTTCCACCACCAAACGCGGCGTCGTGCTGGTCGCGGACGACGATCCGGTGATGCGCCTGTTGATGCTGCAGATGCTCGGCCAGGTTGGGCTGGACGGCGTCGAGGCCGAGGACGGCGCCCGGGCTGTCGCCCTCATGCGCGAGCTGCGGCCCGACCTGATCTTAATGGACGTGGACATGCCCAACATGGACGGCTTCGCCGCCTGCAAGGCGATTCGCGACGATGCCGCCGGCGCCACGGTCCCGATCATCATGGTCACCGGCGGCGACGACATCGAGGCCGTCACCAACGCCTACGAAGCCGGCGCCACCGATTTCGTGTCCAAGCCGATCAACTGGCCGATCCTTGGCCACCGCGTGCTGTACGTGCTGCGCGCCAGCGACGCCATCGCGCGCCTGCGCATCGCCGACGCCCAGAACCGCGCGGTGCTGGCGGCGATTCCCGACACCTTCTTCCGCTTGAACCGCGACGGGGTGTACCTCGACTACGAGCGCGGCCACGACGCCGGCGCGGGCTTGTCCGACAGCGACTGCGTGGGCCGCCACATCACCGAGGTGCTGCCCAGGGAGATCGCCGAGCGCCTGCTGGAGCAGATGGAGAACGTGCTGGCGACCCAGCAGATCCGCTCGGTCGAGTACGAGCTGCTGCGCGGCGGCAG
Organism: Massilia agilis; assembly: GCF_024756255.1. Taxonomy (GTDB): domain Bacteria; phylum Pseudomonadota; class Gammaproteobacteria; order Burkholderiales; family Burkholderiaceae_D; genus Telluria; species Telluria agilis. The sequence goes on from NZ_JANUHB010000002.1 coordinate 758,389, forward strand.
CGCCCAGCATTTCGAGGCGCGGTTGGTGGCAACCGGACCCACCGAGGTGCTGGGCCTGGTGCGCGACATCAGCGAACGCAAGCGCACCGAGGAGCAGATCCGGCGCCTGGCCTACTGCGACAGCCTGACCGGCATCCCCAACCGCCAGGCCTTCCTCGAAACGCTCGAACGCGAGCTGCACCGCTCCAAGATGGGCAACAAGAAGTTCGCGGTGCTGTTCATGGACCTGGACGCGTTCAAGCGCATCAACGACACGCTCGGCCACAATGTGGGCGACCACCTGCTGCAGCTGGTCTCGGAACGGCTGCGCGAGACCACGCGCCCGAGCGACATGGTGTCGCGCGGCGACCAGGCCACCAACCTGGCGCGCCTGGGCGGCGACGAGTTCACGATCCTGATCCCGGACCTGGAGCGGGTCGAGCACGCGCTGAACGTGGCGCACCGGGTCAAGGAGGCGATGCGCCGCCCCTTCCTCATCGAGGGCAACGAGATCTTCGTCACCGCCAGCATCGGCATCTCGCTGTTCCCCGAGGACGGCGACGACTGCAACTCGCTGCTCAAGTACGCCGACACGGCGATGTACCACGCGAAGAACTGCGGCAAGAACAACGCCAAGCTGTACAGCTCTTCGCTGACCATGCAGATCATGAGCCACGTGAAGCTCGAAGTGGGCCTGCGCAAGGCGCTGGGCAACGACGAGCTTTACGTGCTGTACCAGCCGCAGTTCGACGTGCACTCGACCGAGATCGTGGGCGTGGAGGCGCTGGTGCGCTGGCGCCATCCGGAGCGCGGCGTGATCTCGCCCACCGAGTTCATCCCGCTGGCCGAGGAGACGGGCCTGATCGTGCCGATCGGCGAATGGGTGCTGCGCACGGCGTGTTCGCAGGCGCGCAACTGGCAGCGCCAGACGCGGCGCAGCGTGCGCATGGCGGTCAACCTGTCGGCCAAGCAGTTCAAGGACGAGAACCTGTCGCAGATGGTGCTGTCGGCGCTGCACGAGACGGGGCTGGACCCGCGCTTCCTCGAACTCGAGCTCACCGAGGGCACGCTGATGGACGACGCCAAGGCCACGCTCACCACGCTGGAGCAGCTGCGGCGCATCGGCGTGTATTTGTCGATCGACGACTTCGGCACCGGGTACTCGTCGATGAACTACCTCAAGCGCTTCGACGTGCGTGCCCTCAAGATCGACCGCAGCTTCATCTGCGGCCTGCCGCAGGATTCGGAGAACGCGGCCATCACGCGCGCGATCATCGCGATGGCGCACGGGCTCAAGATGGTGGTGGTGGCCGAAGGCGTGGAGACTGGCGAGCAGCTCGTGCTGCTGCAGCAGTACGGCTGCGACCTGGTGCAGGGCTACCACCTGGGCCATCCGGTGCCGGGCGATTCGATCGCGCAAAAGCTGGTGGGGGTGGCGCAGGCGGCCGGGTGACGCAACAGAATCGCCGCAGAGCCTCTCCCCCCACCACCCGTAAGCCCGTCGTCGCAGCGCCTCTCCCGTCACCACCCATGAGACCGTCATTCCGGCGAAGGCCGGAATCCATGCTGAGCCAGCGGCCCGGTGGTGCTGGGCATACCGACTGCGCTCGTTGTCCATGGGCCCCCGCCTTCGCGGGGGACGACGTGGCTATGGTTTGAATGTCAGCGTGTACTTCGCCGGCCCCGGCAGCAGCGGCTGCGGCTTGGCCCTCACCCAGTCCTCGTGCCCGGCCAGGAAGAACGGCGACAGCGGGTGCCCGCTCTGCCCGCCCGGCATGTTGAAAATCCCCTGCTCCTCGTGCCCCGGCGAGACCGTCATGCGCTCCGACTGTCCAAAGGTGGGCGCGGCCACGCGCGGCATGTTCGAGTCGCCCGGCAGCTGGTCCGGCGGCGCGGCCAGCCAGGGCTTGAGGAACGGCGCGGCCATGCTGATCGGGTGCGCGATCGCAACCGTGTTGCGTGCGCCCCAGCTCGCCGCGGACAAGCTCTTGCCATCGGCAGTCAGCTGCGCGATCACGCGGTCGATCCCCGCCAGCTCGAACGCGTGCCAGTCGCTGTAGCCCCGCGGCAGCCACGACGCAGGGCGCTCGTTGAGCAGCCGCTCGAGCACCACCGGCCAGCGCGTGGTCGCCATCGTCACGCTTGCCTTCGGGTCGAGCTGCTTCATCTGCCGGTCCGCCTGGCCGAACAGGAGCTCGGCCATCGCCCACATCGTGCTGCGTGCGAGCCGGTAGCCGACGGAACTGACGCTCGCGTGCCCATCCCAGCCGGTATCGAGCAGGCGCCGGAATTCCGCGCGCTGCGGGTGGCCCTGCAGCGCCTGCGCATCGAGCGCGCGCAGCGCCCGCTCGCGCCAGGGGGCGACAAACAAGGCCCGGTCATCGAGGGCGGCGCCAAACGCGGCCTGCACGTCGACCTTGGGACCCAGCGCCAGCAGGTCTTCGCGCAGCTGGCGGTTGCGGGCGCCGAGGTCAAAGCCGCCGTCGCCGATCTTCTGCCCGCCCTCGCCCATCAGCTGGCGGCTGTTGGCGGTGCTGAGCTGGCCGTCGGCGGGATTGACCACGCGCGGGTAGTCGGCTGGCGGCAGCAGGCCTTGCCAGGTGGTCTGGCCGTCGAGCGGGAAAGTCGCGACCGTCGCTGGGGTCTCGCGCCGCGGCAGGATGCCGGCGATGGTCCAGCCGATGTTGCCGCGGTCGTCGCCGGCGACAAAATTCTGCGCCGGGATGCCGTCCGTGTTCGCGATCGCCAGCGCTTCGTCCACCGAAGCCGCCGCTTCCAGCTTGCGGTGATTCAGGTTGATCGCCGCCGGATCGTGCGCGATCCAGTGCAGCGCATACGCCTTGCCGTCGGCTTTGACCACCGGCCCCAGCGATGTCTCGCGCACCTCCATCTCTACCGCGGGCTGGCCCTTGACGAGGATGCGCTCGACATGGCGCGCCGGCGTCTCCCAGCCTGCCGGCACGCGCACCTGGCCGGGGTGCGCGGTGTCGGCGCCGAGCGCAACGAAGTCGAGATAGTCGCCATAGCTGTTGGTGAAGGCCCAGGCCACGTGGCCGTTGCTGGCCACGATCATGATCGGCGGCGCGCCCGGCAGCGTGACGCCGACGATGCGGCGCTGCGCGCCTTGCTCGTCCGGATAGCGCAGCGCCAGGCGGTACCAGATGTTCGGCAGCTGCAGGCCCAGGTGCATGTCGTCCGACACGATCGCCGCGCCATTCACGCTGCGGCTGCCTGCGATCGCGTAGTTGTTGCTGCCCACCGCGTCCAGGCCCTCGTTCAGCGCCAGCATGCGCGCCTGGCCGCCGTTGCCCCACCAGGCAGGCGCCCTGGACGGGATCGGCATGCCGGGCGGTGCGACCTGGGCCGCGTCATGCGGCGCGTCCCACTGGGTCGATTCCGGCAGCAGGAAGCCAAGCTGCGCGGCGTCGGTGTGCTCGCGCAGCCAGCCACGCGCCAGCTCGTGCGGCTGCTGGCTGCCTTGCAGGTCGAGGAACATGGCCCACACCACCAGCACCGAATCGGCCGCCGTCCACGGGCGCGGCGCGGTGCCCGTGAGCGCGTATTCGAACGGCCGCGCGGAGAGCGCCGATAGTCCGTCGTTCACGCCGGCCACGTAACGGTCGATGAAGGCGCGGTCATCCGGCCCCAGCCGGTCCAGCACTTGCCCGGCGCGGGCGCGGAAGCGGTGCAGCCGGCTGGCGCGGTCGCGCGGCAGCGCCTTGGGGCCGAACAGCTCGGCCAGTTCGCCCGCGGCCGAGCGGCGCAGCAGGTCCATCTGGAAGAAGCGCTCCTGCGCATGCACGAACCCCGTCGCATAGGCCAGGTCGAGGCGGTCGGCGCCGGCGATCTCCGGCACGCCGCGCTCGTCGCGCGCCACCGTGACCGGCGCGTGCAGCCCTGCGTCCACGCGTTCGCCGTCCAGCTGCGCCAGGCTGCCCCGCAGGTAGAGCCAGGCGGCCAGTGCGGCCAGCAGTACCAGCAGCAGCAAGCCGGCAAGCGAGCGCAAGGTCCAAGCGGTCCAGCGTGTTCGGCGCATCGTGTCTCCTCCCCTGTTGTTGTCCGCCGATCTTGCCAGAAAAACCATGCCGGAGGAAGCTGGTTCATGGTGTAGGACCTTGGGGCAGTCAAGCACGCTGGTCATGTTCCTGATTGAGCAAAATCAAACTTGTCGCACGCTCGTTCAGTAGTCTGGGAAGAGACATCGACGAGCACGGGCCATCCGTGAAAGGAGGCGACGATGCGCACCCTGCCCTTGGCGCTGGCGGCCCTGCTGCTGGCAGCCTGCACCACCCCGCAGGAGCGGGCCGCCCAGATGCAGGCTCAGGCGGACGAGATGGTGGTGATCTACGGCCCGGCCTGCCAGCGGCTCGGCTACACGGTCAACACCGACCAGTGGCGCGCCTGCATCCTCAACCTGAGTGCGAAGGAAGACCTGCGCAACTACCTCAGCTACCCGTACTACTCCGGCCCGGGATACTGGCACCACGGCTACTGGGGACCGTACTGAGCGCGCGTGCGCAGCCGGCCTTGGTGACGGCGGCGTGGGTGGCCAGCAGGCGCTCCACCAGTTGCTGGGCGTGGCGCAGCAGGCGCGGATGGCGCGCGTCCGGCGGATGCAGCGACAGGCGGACCAGCGGTGCACGCGCCAGCAGCGCCGCGCCGGCGTCGGCTGCCAGCGGCGACAGGAATCGCCCCGCGCGATTGCGCGCTGCGTACACCAGCGACGGGGACAGCACCGACCTGCCCTGCCGCAGCAGGTGCAGGCGGCTGAAAGTGGTGGTGTACTCGAACGGCGCCTCGCGCAGCGCGCGCCAGGCTTCCGGCCCCAGCAGCCAGGCCGGTGGCACGAAGCCGTACACCGGCCAGCCGCGCGCGGCAAACCAGTCGAGCCCAAGGCGGATGCGGCGCCGCGACTCGTCGTAGGACAACGCGGAAAACTCGCCTTCGCGCGTGGTATACACGCCACGCAAAAAGCGGCTGCGCGCGCCGCCGGCCACCGGCACGCTGTCCAGGTGGGTGTAGCCGTGCAGCGCAAGCTCGTGCCCCTGCGCCAGGTAGCCGGCCAGCCCGGCCTGCATGGATTCGGACACCTCGTCGCGCTCGTGGTAGCGCGGCACCACCAGCCAGGTCAGGGGAATATCGGCCACTTCACGGATCGCGCGGGCCAGCCGCTCGCAGCCGGCCCAGGTGGCCGGCGCGACGTCGTGGATCGACACGCACAGCAATTGTGGCTCAGTCGGTGACACAGATGCGCTCCACCTCCAGTGCCGCCCGCTCCGCGCTGGCCACCAGGCTGCCGTAGCGCTGCATCAGCTGCGGCATCACCCGGTCCCAGTCGTAATGGTCCTGCGCCTTGCGGCGCGCGTTGATGCCCAGCTGCGCCAGGTCGCGCTGGTAGATGGCCTCGATGGCCGCGGCCAGGCTGTCCACGTTGTTGGGCTCGGCCAGGATGCCGGTCTCGGCGTCCACCAGCTCGGCCACGCCGCCGCCCGAGGTGCCCACCACCGGCAGGCCGCAGGCCATGGCCTCGAGCACGATCAGGCCGAAGGTTTCGCAGTCGCCCGGATGCACCAGCACGTCGCAGCTGGCCAAGAGGCGCGCCAATTGGCGCTGGTCACGCTTGAACGGCACGTAGGTGATTTGCGGGTAGCGCGGCAGCTCGGTGCCGCCGCCGATCAGCACCAGGTGGTAGGGGCGCCCGAGCTTGCGCACCGCGTCGATCAGCACATGCAGCTTTTTTTCGGGCGTGAAGCGGCCGGCGTACACCAGCAGGCGCGCGTTGGGGGCCAGGTGCAGGTGCTCGCGCAGCGTGTCCACCCGCCGGTCGGGCCGGAACACGCCGCTGTCGATGCCCAGCGGCTGGTGCAGCGCGTCGGGCACACCCATGTCGGCCAGCTGCTGGACCATGAGCCTGCTGGGCGCAAGCACCAGGTCGAACCGCCGGTACAGGTGTGCGAGATAGCGCCGCACCGCGGCCGCCGACACCCGGCCCAGCCGGTGCTGCACCAGGCGCGGCAGGTCGGAATGGTAGAACGCCACGGCCGGCACGCCGTGCTGCTGCTGCATGCGCAGCGCGGCCCAGGCGCAGTGGCCGGCGTCACCGGCCTCCACCAGGTCGGCACGGGCCGTTTGCAGCTGGCGCGCCGGGCCCGCCACCGACAGCGGCATGCGGTAGCCGTGGATGCCGGGCACCGACACCGCCGGAATGCGCACCAGCGCCGGCGCGCGGCCACGGCCGCGGCTTTGCACATTGGGGCTGAGGATGGTGTGCCGAACGCGGCTGTGCCTTGCCAGCCAGCGCGCCTTGGCGTTCAGGTAGGTACTCACGCCGCCGCCTTCCGGCGCGTAGAACATGGTGATGTCGACGAGATGCATGCTGGGGGTCCGCTCAAAGTTCGCCCACGATAGCAGTCGACCGCGGGCCTAGCTTGCGCACACTCAAACAGGCTCCCGCGTCTCACCGGCGGGTTGCCGTTCTGTTTATTATGCGCTGCGACGGTCCAGCATGGCGCGCGCTATGGTGCCCGCGTCCACGTATTCGAGTTCGCCCCCGACGGGGACGCCGCGCGCGAGGCGGCTCACCGCCAGGCCGCGCGCCTTCAGCATTTCACTGATGTAATGGGCGGTGGCTTCGCCCTCGTTGGTGAAGTTGGTGGCAAGCACCACTTCCCTGACCTCGCCGTCGGTCGAACGGCCCACCAGCTTGTCCAGGTGCAGGTCCTTGGGGCCGATGCCGTCCAGCGGCGACAGGCGCCCCATCAGCACGAAGTACAGGCCCTTGTAGGTCAGGGTCTGTTCGATCATCACCTGGTCGGCCGGCGTTTCGACCACGCACAGCAGCGAGCGGTCGCGCGCCTCGTCCTGGCACAGGTCGCACACCTCGGCTTCGGTAAAGGTGTTGCACAGCGCGCAGTGATGCACCTGGTCCACCGCCTGGTACAGCGCGCGCGACAGCATGGCCGCGCCCTCGCGGTCATGCTGCAGCAGGTGGAAGGCCATGCGCTGCGCCGACTTCGGGCCCACGCCGGGCAGGCGCTTGAGCGCCTCGGTCAGGAAGTCGAGCGATTTGGAAGACATGGCCTTACTTGACGCGATACGCCGCCAGCACCTCGGCCGTCATGGTCGGCGCGAATTCGGTAATGTCGTAGCGCGCCACGCCGGCCTTGTGAAACGGATCCTGGCGGATCAGTTCCTCGACCTCGGCGCGGCTGTCGCCCTGCGCGATGATCACGCCGCCCTCGCGCGGCACCTTGCGGCCGGACATGAGGAAGTTACCCTTGGCATATTGCTCTTCCAGGAAGTCGCGGTGCGCCGCCAGGTGGCCGTCGATCTGCTCGAGCGGCACGATATAGGTGAGGGAAATGACAAACATCATCAGAACGGCATCTTGAAGCCCGGCGGCAGCGGCAGGCCGGCGGTGAGGCTGCCCATCTTTTCGGCGGCAGTGGCTTCCGCCTTGCGCACGGCGTCGTTGAACGCGGCGGCCACCAGGTCTTCCAGCATGTCCTTGTCGTCCGCCAGCAGCGACGGGTCGATCTGCACGCGCTTGACGTCGTTCTTGCAGGTCATGGTGACCTTGACCAGGCCGGCGCCGGACTGGCCCTCGACCTCGATGAGCGCCAGCTGCTCCTGCGCTTTTTTCATGTTGTCCTGCATGGCCTGGGCTTGCTTCATCAGCCCAGCGAGCTGGTTTTTCATCATGGCTGTGTTCTCCAAAAGTCTGGTATAGACAAAAATTGACTGGATAAATTCAGTGTTCAGGCGGCCTTGGGGCGCACCGAACCGGGCACCACGAAGGCGTTGAACTGGCGCGCCATCGCCTGCACGAACGGGTCGGCATCGACGGCCGCCTCGGCCTCGCGCTGGCGGCGTTCGCGCTCGGCCTTGGCCTCGGCGCTGGCGGTGTACCACACCGGCGCGATCTGGGTGTCCACGTTCACGCGCACCTGCGGAAAGCGCTCCTGCAGCGCGGCGCACAGCTTCTCGCTGTTGCCGCTGGCGCGCAGCGTATCGACCGGCACGCGCAGGCGGAAGGTCGCGGATGCGCTATCGGCCACGCACTCGACCAGTTCGGTCTGCAGCGCCAGCTGCTGCGCCACCCCGCGCAGCGGCAGGCTTGCGGCCAGCGCCGGCCAGTTGCCGTCCCACGCGATCGCCGGGACCGGCGTGACCACGTAAGCGTACGGCGGCGCGGCCGGCGCGCGGCTTGGCGCGGGCGGCGGCGCCACCGGCGCGGCTTCCGAGGCCACCGCGCGGTCGTCCGAAAATTCGGTCACCCACGACGGCGGTTCTTCGGTGAGCGTGTCGCCGTCCTCGTATTCCATTGCCTGCGCCTGGCCGCGCATGAGGGCGGCCGGCTGTCCCTGGTCCCACGGCGGCGAGCCGGCCGGCTGGCCGGCCGCGCGCATCTGCGGATTCTGTGGCACTTGCTGCGGCTGCGGCGGCGCGGCGCGCATCTGCGGTGCCGGCGGCTGTGGCGCCGGTGCGGCTGGCGCAGCCTGGGCGGCCGGCGCCGACGGCGCGCCGTTGTCGGGCGCAGGCGGCGGCGACGCCGAGCGCTTGCCGCCGATGACGTTACGCGAGGCAGCGCGCGCCGCTTCGAGCGCCGCGTTGATGGCGGCCCGCGCCGGGCTCATGGGCTGTGCGGAGCTCGGTGCTGCATGCGGCTGGCTTGCAGGCGGCGGCGCCGCAGGCGCTGGCGCTGCCTGGACCGGCGTGGCAGGCGGGCGGGTCGGCACGGTGGCGTGGCTGGCCACCGCTGCTGCCGCGGCGCGCGCGGGTGCCTGCGGACGCGCCGGCGCGGACTGCGCCGGTGCGGCCACCGCATCGGCGCCGCCCTGCCCCGGGCGGAACGCCAGCATGCGCAGCAGCGTCATCGTAAAGCCCGCGTATTCGTCGGGCGCCAGGCCAATCTCGTTACGGCCGTGCACCGCAATCTGGTAATACAGCTGCACTTCCTGCGGGTCGAACTGGCCGGCCAGGCGCTGGATGTCGGCCAGTTCCGGCAGGTCTTCCGGCACGGCGGATGGCACGGTCTGCGCCAGCGCAACGCGATGCAGCAGCGTGGCCAGGTCCTGCAGCGCGCCGTTGTACGACAGGCTGCGGCTGGCCATTTCGTCGGCCACCGCCATCAGGTCGGCGCCGTCCTGTTTGGCCAGGGCGTCGAGCAGGCGCACCAGGTAGGACTGGTCCAGCGCGCCCAGCATGCCCTGCACCGCGTCCAGCGTGACCTGGCCGGCGGCGTAGGCGATCGCCTGGTCGGTCAGCGACAGCGCATCGCGCATCGAACCGTGCGCGCCTTGCGCCAGCAGGCGCAGCGCCGGCTGCTCGTACGTGACGCCTTCCTGCCCGAGGATGTTCTCGAGGTGACCGACGATGTGCCCCGGCGGCATCTGCTTCAGGTTGAACTGCAGGCAGCGCGACAGCACCGTGACCGGGATCTTTTGCGGGTCGGTGGTCGCGAGGATGAACTTCACGTGCTCGGGCGGCTCTTCCAGCGTCTTGAGCATCGCGTTGAACGCGTGATTGGTCAGCATGTGCACCTCGTCGATCATATAGACCTTGAAGCGCGCGTTGCTGGGGGCGTACACCGCCTGTTCGAGCAGCTGGGCCATCTCGTCCACGCCGCGGTTGGACGCCGCGTCCATCTCGATGTAGTCCACGAAGCGGCCGGCGTCGATCGCACGGCAGGCCTCGCACTGGCCGCAGGGTTCGGCAGTGATGCCGCCCTGGCCGTCCGGGCCGGTGCAGTTGAGCGACTTGGCCAGGATGCGCGAGAGCGTCGTCTTGCCGACGCCGCGCGTACCCGTGAACAGGTAGGCATGGTGCAAACGCCCGGTCGCAAGGGCGTGCGTGAGCGCGCGCACCACGTGCTCCTGACCGACCAGCGTGTCGAAGTTCCGGGGACGGTATTTGCGGGCGAGGACTTGATAGGACATGGCGCGATTTTACAGCAGTTGTGCGTTGCCGCCCACAATCGGCCGGGGCCGGCGCTCGCGCAGTCGCGCGGGCCAGTGAATTGGATGCGAGGGCCGGAGACGGCCCCCGCCCGTCAGCGCCCCGAGCAGTGCCCGCCGCTGGCCGCCTGCCCGCTACCGAGCGCGATCAGCGGCGGCTCGGCCTGCGTGGTCTGGCTGCGCGAAAAATCCAGCGCAACCAGCAAGCCGAACGCCAGCCAGAACAGGATGGTGATGATGCCAAATGTCCGTTTGCTCATGCCGGCGCTCCCATCACCTGCTTGCGAATCCGCACACCGACGAGCGACCCGGCGAAGGCCAGCGCGAACCACACCCAGCCATGCAGGCTGGCGGAGGTAATCCCGTCCAGGAAGGCGCCGACATTGCAGCCGAACGCCATGCGCGAGCTGTAGCCCATCACCAGGCCGGCCACCATCGCCACGGCGATCCGCCTGGCGCTTGGCACCCGCACGTCCGGCGGCCCGTTCCAGCGCGATGCGGCCAGAGCGCCGTAGATCAGGCCGACGTTGGTCACCGAGGTGACGTCGGCCAGGATCGGTGCGGCCAGCCGGTCCGCGTGCGGCGCCACGCCCCAGAAGGCGTCGCCGGCCGCGCTCCAGCCCACTGCCTGGGCCGCCTTCGCGCCCCACAAACCGAGGCCGTAGACCACGCCCCACGGCTGCCCTGCCACCACCAGGTGCAAGGCGTACAGGATCGCCAGCAGCAAGGCGCCCAGCCACCAGCGCCTGGCCCAGCGCGTTTCGGCAGCCAGCAGCTTGTGCGCGGCGCGGTGCTTGTGCCCGCCCGCCCACGCGCCCCACGCCACCGCCGCGCAACCGGCCACGGTGATCGCCAGCGCGGCCGGCCAGCCGAACTGCAGCATGTCCACCGGCGCCAAGCCGCCCAGCGCCAGCCACGCCGGCTGGTGCGATGCGCCCACGAAGCTGCCGATCACGAAGGTGGGCAGCACCGCAAACGACACCGGCGCGCCGCTGCCGGCCTTGTAGAGCGTGCCGGAGCCGCAGCCATCGGCCACCTGCATGGCGGCGCCAAACAGGAAGGCGCCCAGCACCAGGCTGAACGAAATCGGCGCCACCGCGCCCACCAGTTCGCCAGGGTGCGCTGCCAGGAGCGGCAGCGTGAGGGCGGCGGCCAGCGAGATCACCAGCATCTGCGCCCACAGTCCTTGCGGGTCGCGCTTCTCAATATAGTTGCGCCAGCCGGTCGTAAAACCGAAGCGGGCGCCCTGCAGCACCGCGCCAAAGCCGATCCCGATCAGGGCCAGCAGGCCTTGCCGCAGTCCGGCCGCCAGCGTGACGGCCACGGCCAGCGCCAGGGCGCCGGCCACCCAGCCGGCGCGTTTCAGGTAACGCATGCCCCGCCCTTACTTCTTGAGCGAACGCTTGGCGTCCTGCATCAGGGCGGTCATGCGCGACGGTTCGTTTTGCATCGGCAGTTTGGTCTTGCTCCACTCCACCACCGACTGCGGGTACAGCTTCACGCGCTTGTTGCCTGCGATCTCGGACAGCACGAACCAGTCAGTGGCGGCCCAGTGACCGGTATTGCAGAACGAGACGGCGTCCTTGTCCGCAAGGCCTGCCTGGCGCACGGCCTGCTGCAGCTCGTCGGCGCTCTTGAGCGTCTTGTCGTCGGCATTGAAGAAGGTCGCGTTATCGAGCGAGCGTGCGCCTGGCAAGGTGCCGTAGCGGGCCGCAGCGTCAACCCGCTGCTCGCCCTTGAAGAAGGCGGCCGGGCGGGCGTCCACCAGAACGGGCGCCTTGCCTGCCTGGACCTCGGCGGCCAGCTCCTGCGTTTCGGCGATCATCGCCTTGTTGTAGTGATAGGTGAACGCGGTCGGGGCGACCTTGGGCGCCGCGGTGTCGAGCGCCCCGCCGGCGGCCTTCCAGCCGAGCGTGCCGCCGTCGAGGACCGACAGGCGGGTCAGTCCGCCCACTTTCAGGGTCCAGTAGACGCGGGCGGCGGCGCCAAAGTCGGTGTGGTCATTGCCGGCATGGGCCACGATCACGCGCGTGTCGGCGGTAATGCCGGCCTGGCGCAGCAGTTCGGTCAGCTTGGTCTCGGCCGGCAGTGCGCCGGCGTTGTCCGCCGGGCCGCGGTAGGCGGCATAGGGCGTGTTGACGGCGCCGGGAATGTGGCCGGCGGCATAGTCCTTCGGTGCGCGGATGTCGAGCACCCGCACGTCGGCTTGCTCGAGCAGCGGTTTGAGCTCGGCGGGCTTGACGACCGGGTTGTTGGCGGCCGGCGCGGCAGGCGCCGCGAACGCTGCGATGGGAACGGAAATGGCAATGGTGGCCGCCAGCACCGCCGGCAGCAGGCGTGAGTTATTTAGCATCGGAAACGTCGAAGTGGTGCCCGGTCAGGGGCAAATGTGAACTACGGGACGAAACGATGATACTGCAATTTGCAACCGCTCGCTGAGGACGGTCGAAAACGGAAGGAAGGGGAAAGAGGCGAGCCTGATCTGCGGCACTTGCGGTGAACGGCTTTGGCTGCTTCGTTCCCGACCTGACCAGGTAAACCATGCCGCAATGCGCAGGGGCCCGCCAGGTGCAATTATAACCGAGCGACGCCGGTTATGGGAAATCGGGCCTTCCCGGTGCCAGGGTCAGGTGAGCTCCGCCTCTTTAGCCAGCTCAGCATGGGTCCCCGCCTGCGCGGGGACGACGATCTGATGCGCTGACATCATGCCCCGTCGTCCCCGCGCAGGCGGGGACCCATGGACCGCTGGCGCAGCCGAGTATTGGCTCAAATACCCAGCTGCTGCCAGATCTCGTCCACCCGCTGCTTCACCTCGGGCGCCATCACGATCGGCGTGCCCCACTCGCGGTTGGTCTCGCCAGGCCACTTGTTGGTGGCATCGATGCCCATCTTCGAGCCCAGCCCGCTCACCGGCGAGGCAAAGTCGAGGTAGTCGATCGGCGTGTTGTCCACCATGACCGTGTCGCGGGTCGGATCGACGCGGGTGGTGATGGCCCAAATCACCTCTTTCCAGTCGCGCACGTTCACGTCCTCGTCCACCACCACGATGAACTTGGTATACATGAACTGGCGCAGGAAGCTCCACACCCCGAACATCACGCGCTTGGCGTGGCCGGCGTACTGCTTCTTCATCTGCACCACCGCCATGCGGTAGCTGCAGCCTTCCGGCGGCAAATAGAAGTCGGTGATCTCGGGGAACTGCTTTTGCAGCAGCGGGATGAACACCTCGTTCAGCGCCACGCCCAGCACCGCCGGCTCGTCGGGCGGCTTGCCTGTATAAGTAGAGTGGTAGATCGGGTCGCGCCGCATCGTGATGCGGTCGATCGTGAAGACCGGGAACCAGTCCTGCTCGTTGTAATAGCCGGTGTGGTCGCCGTACGGTCCCTCGAGCGCGTGCTCGAAGCCGCTCGGGTGGCCGGCGTCCGGGTAGATATGCCCTTCCAGCACGATCTCGGCGGACGCGGGCACGCGCAGCTCGCTGCCGATGGCCTTGGCCAGCACCGTGCGCTGGCCGCGCAGCAGGCCCGCGAACTGGTATTCGGACAGCGTGTCCGGCACCGGCGTCACCGCGCCCAGGATCGTGGCCGGGTCGGCGCCCAGCGCCACCGCCACCGGATACGGTTTGCCCGGGTTGGCGATGCAGTGCTCGCGGAAGTCGAGCGCGCCGCCGCGGTGCGCGAGCCAGCGCATGATCACCTTGTTCGGTCCCAGCACCTGCTGGCGGTAGATGCCCAGGTTCTGGCGCTTCTTGTTCGGCCCCTTGGTGATGACCAGCCCCCATGTAATCAGCGGCGCCACGTCGCCCGGCCAGCAATGCTGGATCGGCAGGCGGCCAAGGTCCACGTCCTGCCCTTCCCACACGATCTCCTGGCAGGCCGGCGCGCGCACCTCCTTGGGCGACATGTCCCACACCGCTTTCACCAGCGAGCCCATGTCCATCACGTCTTTGAAACCGCGCGGCGGCTCCGGCTCCTTCAGGCGCGCCAGCACATGGCCGATCTTGCGCAGCTCGCCCACATCGTCCGCACCCATGCCCAGCGCCACCCGGCGCGGCGTGCCGAACAGGTTGGCCAGCACCGGCATGGCATAGCCGGCCGGCTGCTCGAACAGCAGGGCCGGCCCGCCCGCGCGCAGGGTGCGATCGCAGACCTCGGTCATCTCGAGTTTGGGCGAGACCGGCACCTGAACCCGCTTTAATTCTCCGTTTTGTTGCAGTTGGGAAATGAAATCCCGCAGATCGGCGTACTTCATCAAATTTTCGTTTTTTTTTGGTATGTATCGGGTTGATCAAATAGCTACGCCAAGTGATTGATTTCTCAGCAGTTTGCTGCGTTGCAGCGAAGAAAGTAAGACTTAAAAGTAATAAAGCGCTTGCGTGCTAGGGTTGACGCGATATATGCGAGCTCATACAATCTGCCCAACTTGATGAGGCAGGTAGCGGTGCACCCGCGATTTTAGCCCGTCTCAAGCATTCACGGGGTGGGGGCCCCACATGACATTTTAAGGAGTGTTTTTCCCGAGGCGTCTGCCTCACTCCCCCCACTATGTTGTTTGGCACACTGGAGCGCACCCGCCGGGCAGGCCCCAGCTGATAGCTACGCAATAACGGCGTTTTCGACCGCAGCAGCGGCGAACAACGATTTTCTGATGCACGGCAAAGTGACCAACGTAGCGCCCAAGGCGCCACGCCAGGAAGCTTTTTGCCGCGACAAAGGGGAATACGATGATCAATCGTTTCATCGGACAGGGCGCAAGGCTCTTCCAAAACGCGGCCAGCCAGCCGATCACCGTTGGTTCGGTGTTCAAGGCCGCACGCGGTCTGCTGACCACCGCACAACATACGCTGACCGTTTTCGGTCTTTCCGCAGTGGCCGTGTTGGCCGTGCTGTACACCCGTCCGGACCTCGCCAAGCGCGTGTCCGAACTGCTTTACCCGCAACCGGCCGTCGTCCAGGCACCGGTGCACCCGCTGGCCGCCATGGTCGATCCGCACCACAACGAGGCGGTCGAGGCGCCAGCTGCCGACGAAAAGCCGGCAGTACACAGCAAGCAGCAGCAATTCGTCACCAGCTGGCTGTCGCGCCGCTACCGCGTGGCAGGCGATGCGGCCAACATGCTGGTCGCGACCACCTACCAGACCGCGCACGAGATCAAGATCGATCCGCTGCTGGTGCTGGCGGTGATGGCAATCGAATCGGGCCTGAACCCGTTCGCTGAAAGCCCGATGGGCGCCAAAGGCCTGATGCAGGTGATGGCCAAGGTCCACAACGACAAGTTCGAGGAAGTGGGCGGCGCCCAGGCGGCGCTCAACCCGGTGGCCAACATCCGTGTCGGCGCGCAGATCCTCAAGGACTACGTGAACCGCACCGGTTCGGTGGAAGCGGCGCTCAAGACCTACGTGGGCGCGGGTGCGGCCGACAGCGATTCGGGCTACGGCAACAAGGTGCTGGCCGAGTACAAGCGCCTCAAGCAGGTCGCCACCGGCAAGAACGTGCCGATCAGCTTCCCGGCGCAGCCGACCGCGGTGGCCGAGAAGGCAGCGCCGCGCAAGCAGCCAGCCACGCCGGTCGAGCAACCGGCGGCGCAGGAGACGCTGGCCGGGCTGTAATCACGGCGCGCCAGGGCAGCCAAGGGCTGGGTTCGGTCAGGACCCGGCCCTTTTTCAATTGGACTTGCCCGCTGGCGCCCTCATTCGTGCAATATTTGCACCATGCGCTCTTCCACTGACAACAAGAAGTCCGGCGACCGGGACTTGAGGCTGTTGCGCCGCCTGCTGCGCGCGAAGGACCGCATGGACGCGGCGTCGCACGAAGACTGGCCGGTGTCGCGGCTGGCGGGCGTGAGCGGCGTGTCCGAAGCATACTTCGCGCGCGCGTTCCGCGACGCGTTCGGCCTGCCGCCGCACCGCTATCTGCTGGCGCGGCGGGTCGAGCGCGCGAAAGCGCTGTTACGCGACACCGACCTGCCCATCATCGACATCGCCTTGCAGACCGGCTGGAACAGCCTGGGCACGTTTGGCCGGACTTTCCGCGACGTGACCGGCGAAAGTCCGGGCGCACTCAGGCGGCAAATGCGGCAGGCTCCCGGCGACCTCGGGCAGGTTCCCCATTGCTTCGTCAGCGCGGCCCATCGGCCTCATCTCACAATGGCAGTTTCGGAGAAGCGCCGGCGAACGAAAGGCGATACGCTGGACCCATCAAATGGAGGAACATAATGAAAAATGGTATCCAGGTTGCCGGCATCTACGTCCATGACCAGGACGAGGCGCTCCAGTTCTATGTCGAACGACTCGGTTTTCGCGTGCACACGGATGCGCGGAACGGGGATTATCGCTGGCTGACCGTCCAGCACCCCGAGCAGCCCGGCTTCCAGCTGGGCCTGTTCCGGCCGCAAGCGCCGATGGTCGATGACAGGACCGCGCAAGCCCTGAACGAGGCTGTCGCCAAGGGCGCCATGCCGCCGCTGGTGCTCATGGTCGAAGATTGCCGGGCTGCTTATGAATTGATGCGCGAACGCGGCGTCGAATTCACGCAAGCGCCGGTCGAACGCTACGGATCGGTCGATGCCAGCTTTCGCGACCCCTCGGGCAATGGCTGGAAACTCGTCCAGGCACGTTGAACCTGGCATCCGCCCTCGATACTCGTTCAGGAGGTACTGCATCGTGCGAAGCTGGATTCGTCAAACCCACCGCTGGCTGGGCATGCTGCTCACGCTCACCATTCTGGTGAACTTTGCCTGCATGGCATTTGGGCCGCCACCGGCAGCGGTCACCTATGCCCCGCTTGTGCCGTTGGCGCTGCTTGTGTTCAGCGGGCTGTATATGTTCTTCCTGCCATATTTCAGCAAGGCGGGTTGAGCCGGCTCCACTACAAGCAGCGATAAAAAAAGACCGCCGCGGCGAACCGGGGCGGTCTTCTTATATAGAGGGCGTCGAATCAGCGACGTCCGTCCGCCGCCACCTCGTCCGGGCGCAGCTTGCCGGCCAGGCGGTCCAGCACGCCGTTGACGTACTTGTGCCCTTCCGACCCGCCGAACGACTTGGTCAGCTCGACCGCCTCGTTGATCACGACCCGGTACGGGATCTCGATCTTGTTCTTCAGCTCCCATGCGCCCAGCAGCAGCACGGCGTGCTCGATCGGCGACAGCTCGGCCAGCGGGCGGTCCAGGGTGGGCGCCAGCACTTCGCGCAGCTCCACCGACTGGGCGATTGCGCCGTTCAGCAGTTCGGTGAAGTACTCGCCGTCGGCCTTGTCGAAGCCGTGCGCGCTGCGGATATTGTTGACCACGGTGGACGCCGGCTCGTTATTGAGCAGCCATTGGTACAGCCCCTGCAACGCGAACTCGCGCGCGCGGTGGCGCGGCGTGCGGTTCTTGTTGGGGTTGGCGTGAATGCTTTTCTCAGTCATCTTCTCTGAACCTCTAAATCAGTCTTCCTCGACCTGCAGCTCTTCGAGCGCGATCAGGAGGTTGGCCATCTCGACCGCGACCTTGGCCGCGTCGGTGCCCTTCTCCGCCATGCGCGCCTCGGCCTGCTCGTCGTTCTCGGTGGTCAGCACCGCGTTGGCGATCGGCATGCCGTAGTCCAGGCCGATGCGGGTGATGCCCGCGCCCGACTCGTTGGACACCAGCTCGAAGTGGTAGGTCTCGCCGCGGATCACGGCGCCCAGCGCGATCAGCGCGTCGAACTGCTGGGTCTGGGCCATCTGCTGCAGCGCCAGCGGGATTTCGAGCGCGCCCGGCACGGTCACGTGCAGGATGTCTTCGTCCGCCACGCCCAGGCGCTTGAGTTCGGCCAGGCACGAGGACAGCAGGCCATGCCCGACGTCGGCATTGAAACGCGCCTGCACGATACCGATGCGCAGGCCCGCGCCGTCAAAATTGCTTTCATAAGTTCCTACCGTCATGGCTGCCCTCTTCTTTTTAAAATATAAATAGTATGCGTTAATCGTTTCACGCCGCGTTCGGCAGCGGCAGGTAGCCGGTCACCTCGAGGTCGAAGCCGGTCATCGACGGCATCTTGCGCGGGTTGGCCAGCAGCTTCATCTTGCGCACGCCCAGGTCGCGCAGGATCTGGGCGCCGATGCCGTAGGTGCGCAGGTCCATCGTCGCGGCGCGGCCGACCGGGCGCACGCCCTTCGAGTCGAGCGTGGTGAACTGGGCGAACAGCTGCTCGGCCGTTTCGCCGCAGTTGAGCAGCACCAGCACGCCGCTCTCGGCGGCCTGCACCGCCTGCATCGCCGCCGACAGGTTCCACGAGTGGGTGGTGGCGCGGGTTTCCAGCACATCCAGGATCGACACCGGCTGGTGCACCCGCACCAGCGACTCGCGCTCGCCCGACACCTCGCCGTGCACCAGCGCCAGGTGCGCCGCGCCGCTCGGCGTGTCGCGGAACGCCACCAGGCGGAAGTCGCCGTAGGCGGTGGACAGCGTGCGCTCGGCCAGGCGCTCGACCAGGCACTCGTGCTGGCTGCGGTAGTGGATCAGGTCGGCGATGGTGCCGATCTTCAGGTTGTGCTCTTTGGCGAACTCGATCAGGTCCGGCAGGCGCGCCATGGTGCCGTCTTCCTTGATGATCTCGCAGATCACCGATGCCGGGGTCAGGCCGGCCATCTCGGTCAGGTCGCAGCCGGCCTCGGTGTGCCCGGCGCGCATCAGCACGCCGCCCTTCTGGGCCTTGAGCGGGAAGATGTGGCCCGGCTGGACCACGTCGTCGGGGCGGGCGTTCTTGGCCACTGCGGCCTGCACGGTGCGCGCGCGGTCGGCCGCCGAGATGCCGGTGGTGACGCCCTCGGCCGCCTCGATCGAGACCGTGAAATTGGTGCCGAACGAGGTGCCGTTCTTGGCCGTCATCATCGGCAGGGCGAGCTGTTCGCAGCGCTCTTCGGTCAGGGTCAGGCACACCAGGCCGCGCGCGTGGCGGATCATGAAATTGATCGCCTCGGGGGTGACGAAGTCGGCCGCCAGCACCAGGTCGCCCTCGTTTTCGCGGTCTTCTTCATCGACGAGAATGACCATGCGGCCTGCGCGCAATTCGGCAACGATTTCCTGGGTGGTGGAGATAGACATACTGGATTCCTGATCAAAGCCCAACTGGCGAAATACGCTATTTTAAAGGATTTGCCGCCTCCCGGCCCGGCCATTGGGCGGTCGCAGCCGGCACATTGCCGCGCCGGTCCCGGCCATCCCTGTCACGTTGTCATTCCACAACATCAATACGCCCATTCGACCGTCAACTGTTAATCGTTTCGATGTAACATTCGACAATGCGGGAGAGCCCAGGCTGCCTGCAAGCTATGATTGAACTGGACACGCGCCCGCCACGCTGCCGGCGGCGCAAGAAGGAGGCAAGATGCGCTCACCACGTATCGCCATCGTGGGGCCGGCAGCGCCCGACGAAAGGAAAGGCTGATGGCCACCGTCCTCGTGGTCGACGACCGCCCCGGCAATCGCGAGTACCTTGTGGCCCTGCTGGGCTTTGCCGGCCACCGCACCCTGCAGGCGGCCGACGGCGCCCAGGCGCTGGCCTGCGTGCGGGCGCAGCGTCCCGACCTGGTCATCACCGACATCCTGATGCCCGGCATGGACGGCCACGCCTTCGTGCAGCGCCTGCGCGCCGACCCGCTGGTCGCCGGCACCCGGGTCATCTTCTACTCCGCCGTGTACACCGAAGAGGAAACGGCGCAGATTGCCAGCAGCTGCGGGGTGACGACCGTGCTGTCCAAGCCGGCCGAGCCGCAGGCGATCTTCGACGCGATTGACGCCGAGCTGGGGCTGGGCGACGCCGCGAGCGAGCCAGCGCTGGCCGCGCCGCCGGCCCGCCACGATCCGGTCCAGCCGCAGCATCCGCTCGAGCAGCGCCTGGCCGCGCTGGAGGCCTTGTGCCTGCGCATGGCACGCGAACGGCGGGCAGAGACGCTGGCAGAGACCTTCGTCGATGCGCTGGCCACGCTGCTGGACGCCGACGAACTGGCCCTGTGCCTGCTGGACGCGGACGGCACGCAGGTGCGCCACCTGCATGCGCACGGCATTGCGGCCGAGCTGCTGCAGGACGTTGCGGCCGACCCCGGCCGCTTGCCCGGCGCACTGGCACACGCCGACACCCCGTTGCGTGAACCGGGCGGCGTGGCCGTGCTGCCGCCAGGGCGCGTGCACCGCGGCCCCTTCCTCGGCCTGCCGGTGCACGACGCGCGCCGCCGCCACGGCTGGGTGTATGCCACCCGCCGCGCCGGGGCCGCCCCCTTTTGCGAAGAAGACGAGATCATTGCGGTGATGGTCGCCGCGCACCTGGCGGTGGCCTATGACAACCTGAACCTGTACCAGCTGGTGCAGGGCCAGGTTTTGCAACTCCAGCGCGAGGCGGACGCGCGCGAGCGCGCCGACGCCGCGCTGCGCGAGAGCGAACACCGGCTGGTGCTGGCGCGCCAGGTATTCGACAGCACGGCCGAGAGCATCATGATGACCACCGCCGACGCCAGCATCGTCGCCGCCAATCCGGCCTTCGAGCGCATCACCGGCTACAGCGAGGCCGAAGTCCTCGGCCACAACCCGCGCCTCTTGCGCTCCGGCCGGCACGACCACGAGTTCTACCGCGAGATGTGGCAGGCGCTGTCAGAACAGGGCCAATGGCGCGGCGAGATCTGGAACCGCCGCAAGAACGGCGAGATCTACCCCGAGCTGATCAGCATCAGCGCCGTGCGCGGCGCCTCCGGCAGCATCAACGCCTACGTCTCCGTATCCTCCGACCTGTCGGCGCTGAAGGCGGCGCACCACCAGGTCGACTACCTGGCCAACCACGACACGCTGACCGGCCTGGCCAACCGCGCGCTGCTGTTCGAGCGCATGGAACCGGCGCTGGCCAGCGCGCGCCGCGACGGCGGGCAGCTGGCGCTGATGATGTTCAACCTCGACCGCCTGCAGCGCATCAACGACAGCCTGGGCCAGGCCGCCGGCGACGTGGCGCTGCGCGAAGTGGGCCGCCGCACCGCCGCGCTGGCCGGCGAGGACAACATCGCGGCGCGCCTGGGCAGCGACGATTTCGTGCTGATGCTGGCGCGCTGCGCCGGCACCGAGGATGCGATAACGTGCGCGCGCAAGCTGCTGGACACGATCGCGCGGCCGATCCGGGTGGACAACCACGACGTGGTGCTCACCGCCAGCATCGGCATCGGCATGTACCCTCGCGACGGCGAAACCGCGGGCGACCTGCTCAAGGCCGCGGACGCGGCGCTCACCAACATGAAGGCCTCGGGCAGCAACGATTTCCGCTTCTTCCAGCGCGACATGAACGCGCAGGCACTGCAGCTGCTGGCGCTCGAATCGCGCCTGCGCTGTGCGCTCGAACGCGGCGAACTGGCGCTGCACTACCAGCCGGTGGTCTCCAGCGAACAGGGCCACATCGTCGGCATGGAGGCGCTGCTGCGCTGGCACAGTCCCGAGCTCGGCCTGGTGCCACCGTGCGACTTCATCCCGCTGGCCGAAGAGACCGGCCTGATCGTCCCGGTCGGGAACTGGGTGATCCGCGAAGCCTGCCGCCAGAACAAGGCCTGGCAGGACGCCGGGCTGGCGCCGGTGCGGGTTGCGGTCAACGTGTCGGCCCACCAGGTCCGCTCGGGCAAGCTGCCGTCCGTGGTGCGAGCGGCGCTGGCCGAGACCGGCCTTGCGCCCTCCTGGCTCGAAGTGGAGCTGACCGAGACCGTGATGATGGGCGACAGCGGCGCGGCCGAGGCACAGCTGGCCGAGCTGCGCGCCATCGGCGTGACGGTGGCGCTGGACGACTTCGGCACCGGCTACTCGTCGCTCGGCTACCTGTCGCGCTTCTCGCTGGACAAGCTGAAGATCGACCAGTCGTTCGTGCGCGACATCACCGGCTGCGCGCGCAGCGCCGCGATCGCGCAGGCCACGGTGGCACTGGCGCGCGGCCTGTCGCTGGCGGTGGTGGCCGAAGGGGTCGAGACCGGCGCGCAGCGCGATTACCTGCGCGCGATCGGCTGCCACGCGCTGCAGGGCTACCTGTACAGCCGCCCGGTGCCGCCCGAACAGATGGCGCAGCTACTGAGACAGGCCAAGCTGCCGCACAACGGTGCGGGCTGACTGCTGAGCCGGGGGTAGAATCGGTATCCAGACCGATACCGAAGAATCGCCCGATGACCAACAACTTCATTCCCCGCGCCTGCCTGGCCACCCTGCTCTGCGCCGTGGCGCTTGGCGTGGGCGCTGCCCCGGACCCCGACGCGCCGATCCCGGTCGGCCCCCAGGTCAAGGTGGGCAAGCTCGCCAACGGCCTGACCTACTACATCATGCGCAACGCGCGGCCCGAGCACAAGCTCGAGCTGCGCCTCGTGGTCAAGGCCGGCTCGGTGCTGGAGGATGACGACCAGCAGGGCCTGGCCCACTTCACCGAGCACATGGCCTTCAACGGCACCACGCACTTCAAGCGCAACCAGCTGTTCTCCTACCTCGAATCGATCGGGGTCAAGAACGGCGCCGACCTGAATGCCTACACCTCGTTCGACGAGACGGTGTACATGCTGCCCATTCCCACCGACCGCAAGGAGAACGTGGACAAGGGCTTCCAGGTGCTGGAGGACTGGGCCCATGGCCTGACCTTCGACGAGGCGGACATCGACAAGGAGCGCGGCATCATCCTGGAAGAGCTGCGCCTGCACAAGGGCGCGGGCGACCGCATCGGCAAAGTGACGATGCCCCGCATCTTCAACGGCTCGCGCTACGCCGAGCGGCTCCCGATCGGCAAGGAAGAGACGCTGCGCACCTTCAAGCCGGACGCGCTGCGCCGCTTTTACCGCGACTGGTACCGCCCCAACCTGATGGCGGTGGTGGTGGTCGGCGACATCGAGCCGCTGGAAGCCGAGCGCCTGGTCAAGGCGCATTTCGCCGGCCTGGCCAACCCGCCCAAGGAGCGGCCGCGCCAGTACGCGACCGTTCCGCAGCGGCAGGCGACCGAGGCGCTGGTGGTCACCGACAAGGAAGCCGGCGGCAACTCGCTGCTGATCCGCTACCCGGTGCAGCCGGTGCGCGACCGCGAAACCTGGCGCGGCTACCGCGAAACGCTGGTGCGCAGCCTGTTCGAGGGCATGCTGGGCCAGCGCCTGCGCGAACTGTCGCAGCTGCCGGAGCCCCCGTTCATGGCGGGCGGCAGCGGCGTCTCCAAGCTCACCCCGCGCTACGAATCGTACATCGTGCGCGCCGCGCTCGGCCCGCGCGGCGCCACGCCCGCCATCGACGCGCTGGTGCAGGAAAACGAGCGCGCCCGCAAATACGGTTTCGCCAAAGGCGAGCTGGAACGGGTGAAGAAAAACCTGCTGCGCAACTTCGACCAGGCCTACCTGGAGCGCGACAAGACCGATTCGGCGACCTACGTGGCCGAATACACGCGCAACTTCCTCGAGGGCGAGTCGCTGCCCGGCATCGAGGCCGAGTACAAGATGATGCACGAGCTTATCCCCGGCATCACGCTCGCCGACGTCAATGCCTACGCGCGCCGCACCATCCCCGCCAACTCGGCCAAGCTGGTGATCTACACGGGAGTGGAGCGGGCCGGCGAAAAGGCGCCGCTGGGGCAGGAGCTGCTGGCCGCGGTGGCCGCGGCCGAGAAGGTGCAGGTCAAGGCCCACGACGAAAAGGAGGTCGCGGCAAGGCTGATGGACAAGCCGCCGCAGCCCGGCAGCATCGTGGCCGAAAGCCAGGACAAGGTGCTGGGCCTGACCACCCTGCTGCTGTCGAACGGGGTGAAGGTCGTGCTCAAGCCGACCGACTTCAACAACGACCAGGTCCTGATGAGCGCAACGCGTTTCGGCGGCCAGGGGCTGTTCGACGACAAGGACGTGCTCAACGCGCGCTTTGCCAACGCGATCGTCGAAAGCATGGGCATCAAGGACCTGGCGCCGCTGGACGTGAACAAGGTCCTGGCCGGCAAGGCCGCGACGCTACGCACCAGCCTGGGCACCTACACCGACAACCTGGCCGGCGCGGCCGGCGCATCCGACATCGACACCCTGCTGCAGATGGTGTGGCTGCGCTTTGACGGCGTGCGCCGCGACGAGCAGCTGTACAAATCCTTCATCGGCAAGCAGGTCGAGTTGGCGCGCAACCGGATGGGCCAGCCATCGGCCCTGTTCGGCGACACGGTGCAGGCGACCCTGTATGGCGACCACCCGCGCGCGCCGCGTGCGCTGCGTCCCGAGGAGTACGCGCAGATCAGCCTGGACCGCAGCATCGCAATCTACCGCCAGCGCTTTTCGAGCGCCAAGGACATGACCTTCTTCCTGGTCGGCAGCTTCGACCTCGAGCAGATCAAGCCGCTGGTGGCCACCTACCTGGCCAGCCTGCCCACGCCGGACCTGCCGGTCGCGTGGCGCGACCATGGCCTGCGCCCGGTCAGCGGCGTGATCAAGCGCGAGGTGCACAGCGGCGCGGAAGACCGCAGCACGGTCTCGCTCCACTTCACCGGCCCGGCCGATTTTTCCGCCGGCGAGGAACTGCGCCTGGCGGCGCTGATGGAGGTGATGAACCTGCGCGTGTTCGACGTGCTGCGCCAGCAGCTTGGCCTGATCTACGGCGGCGGCATGCAGGGCTCGATGACGCCGATCCCCTACGGCCACTACTCGATCACCGCGACCCTGCCGACGGGACCGCAGAACGTGGACAAGGTGCTGGCTGCGACCTTTGCCGAAATCGAGAAGATCAAGCGCGACGGCCCTGACCCGGCCGATCTGGAGAAGGTGAAGCTGAACTGGACGCAGGGCTACCGCAAGTCGCTGCGAGAGAACAGCTTCTGGCTGGCGATGTTGCAGACCTCGCTGACCGAAGGGACCGACCCGCATGAGGTGCTGGCACTGGAAAACCGCGTCGCGACCCTGAGCGTGGCGGACGTGAAGGCGGCGGCGCAGCGCTACTTCAACACGAAGAACTATGTGCAGGTGGTGCTGTATCCGGAGAAGGATGTGAGCAAAGTGGCGGCGGCCACGCCGGCGGCCAAGGTGAATTGATCAAGTTCGTAGGGTGGGCACTCGTGCCCACGCGGGCATACGCGGCGCGCGGCGAACCGCGTGGGCACAAGTGCCCACCCTACGGTTGGCTGAGCTATCTGGCAACGCAACGTCTTGGCCACCAACCCACGAACGTCATCCCGGCGAAGGCCGGGATCCATAGACCGCTCGCATGTGCAACTACGACAGCGCAGCCAGCGAGGTGACTCGGCATGGGTCCCGGCCTTCGCCGGGACGACGGGTTCGTTGTAGCGATTACTTCAGGTAGTGGTCAAACCACGCCAGCGTACGCTCGCGCTGGTCCTTCTGGTGCTCCGGCTTGCGGATCGCGTGGCCCTCGCCCTCGTAGATCACCAGCTTGGTCGGCACGTTCATCGCGCGCATGCCGTTCCAGAATTCGATCGACTGCGCCGCCGGGCACTCGACGTCGCGCTCGCCCACGTAGATCAGGGTCGGCGTGGTCGCGTTCTTGATCGACTCGATCGGCGAGGCGGCGCGGTACACCGCCGGATCGTCATACGCCGAGGCGCCGAAGAACGGGATCATCCAGGTGTTGATGCCGTTCTGGCCGTAGTAGCTGATCCAGTTGGCGATGCCGGCGCCGGCCACAGCCGCCTTGAAGCGGTGGCTGTGGGTCACGCCCCACATCGTCATGAAGCCGCCGTACGAGTGGCCCATCAGGCCCAGGCGCTCGCCGTCGATCGGCGCAGCCTTGATCGCCGCATCGACGCCGGCAAGGATGTCGCGCCAGTCGCCGCCGCCGAAGTCGCGCTTGTTGGCGCCGCTGAACTTGGTGCCCTGCCCGTAGCTGCCGCGCGGGTTGGGCATGAAGACGAAGTAGCCACGCTGGGCCAGGTCGCGCACCAGGTTGCTGCGGCCGCCTTCAGTGATGAAGCGCGGGGTAACCGCGGCAGCCGGGCCGCCGTGCACCTGCACGATCATCGGATACTTCTTGCCGGCTTCCACCTGGCGCGGGCCGACCAGCCAGCCCTGCACGTTGTAGCCTTCGTTGGTCCAGCTCACGCTCTGCGCCCTCACCTGCGGCGCAAAGTCGTCATTGTCGTGCGTGATCGTGGCCAGCTGCGGCAGGCGGCCGGCGACGATGTGCTGCGCGTGCTCGTAATCCTCCTGCACCGCTGCAGCCACCGCGCCGTCGGCGCTGAAGACGAAGTGGCCGTCACGCGAGGCGGACGACGAAACCGGACCTGACCACAGCGTGCGCGCGCTGCGCTTGGCCGGGTCGATCGCCACCACGGCCGAATCGCTGCCCGCCAGTACCGACGCCAGCACGGTCTTGCCGCGCCAGGCGATGCCGTTGAACGAGCCTGCGTAGCCCGGCGTCACGTCAACCGGTTCGCCGCCCGCCAGCGCGACGGTGTACACGTCGCCGCCGACCGAGCCGAAGTCGCTCATCAGCCCGCCGATGAAGGCGACCGTGCTGCCATCCGGCGAGACGTGCGGCATGTTCATCTGCATTTTGGGAGCGGCGATGATGCGCAGCTTGCCGCTGGCCGCATCGACGTGGCCGAGGGTCGCAACCCACCAGTTGGCGTCGCCATTGCCCTTGGCGCTGGTGACCACAAAGCCTTTGCCGTCCGGGGTCCAGTCGTATTCATAGACGAAGGTGTCGGCCGGAGAGACCAGTTTGATCTGGCCGCCGGTAGCCGGCACCAGCGCCACGCGCTGCTCATCCTCGTCCTGCGACAGGCCGAGCTCACCGACCTGCGGCACGCCTGCCTCGACAGCGCCGGTCAGCTTTTTCGCGCCGACCGTGGCCAGCAGCGCGACCTGCTTGCCGTCCGGCGACCAGCGCGCCGTGCTGGCCACGCCCTTGATCGTGGTGAGCGCGGTGAGCTTGCCGTCGCGCGCGACGAACACGGTGGCGGTGCCGGCCTTGGCGTCGGTGCCGATGAAGGCCAGCGACTTCTGGTCCGGCGACCAGGACGGGAAATCGATCTTGCAGCCGGGGCAGGCGGTGGTGTCGTCGTAGCGCCCGACCACCTTGCCGGTGGCGGCGTCGCGGATCACGATGAACGGCTGATTGCGTTTGCCGTTGCCCTCTTCCGATCCGCCTTCGACCACGGCGATCCGTGTGCCGTCCGCGTTCATCGCCAGCGATGCGTAGCTGTGCATCGCTGCGCCGGCGGCATGCGCCGCGCCCGCGCCAGCCAGCAGCGCGGCCAGCAGCACGCCGTGCGCCATCCCTTTCGTCTCTCTCATCTCTCGTCCTGTTCTTGAAGGAAGTCTGTCTTTACGGACTTTTCCCGTCCGCTACAAAATATGCATGGGGAAGTCTACGCGAAATGCACTGCGCACGGGTATTGACAGGACTCCCGCGCCAAGGCGGCGCGGGAATGGGGCAGACGGCCGGAAGATCAGGCGCGCGAGGCGGACAGCATGCGCTCGACGTAGCGCGCGATCAGGTCGATTTCGAGGTTCACCTTGGCGCCGGCGCGCAGGTGCTTGAGCGTGGTCACTTCGATGGTGTGCGGGATCAGGTTGATCGAGAAGCGGCACACCTTGGCTCCGCCCTCCTCCACGTCCTCGACCCGGTTGACGGTCAGCGACACGCCGTTGACGACCACCGAGCCCTTGTACGCCAGGAACCTGGCCAGTTCCTGCGGCGCGTCGATCACGAGCTCGCGGCTTTCGCCGACCGGCTCGAAGCTGTGGACCTTGCCCAGGCCATCGACGTGGCCCGACACCAGGTGACCGCCCAGGCGTTCGGCCAGCGTCAGCGCCTTTTCGAGATTGACTTCGCCGGGTGCGTCCAGCCCCACCGTGCGGTTCAGGCTTTCGCGCGAGACGTCCACGGCAAAGCCATTGGCGCTCTTGTCGACCACGGTCATGCAGGCGCCGTTGATGGCGATCGAGTCGCCGAGCGCAACGTCGGCCAGCGGCAGCCCGCCGGCGTCGATCTCAAGATGCACCCCGGCTTCGAGCCCGCCGGCAAGCGGCGTGATCTTGGTGATGGTGCCCACGGCAGCGACGATTCCAGTAAACATACAGCTTCATTCCTCCGGTTTGATGGTTCTTGCCAGGATGCGCACATCGGCGCCGACCTGTTTGAGTTCGTGAAAGCGCAGCGCGCGCTTGTCGGCCAGGCGTGCCAAAGGCGGCAGCGCGAACATCGGCTGCCCCGGCCCGATCAGGCTGGGAGCGAGGTACACCAGCAGTTCGTCCACGCAGCCTACGCGCACCAGCGATGCATTGAGCTTGGCGCCGGCTTCGACGTGCAGCTCGTTGATCTCGCGCCGGCCCAGTTCCAGCATCAGCGCGGGCAGGTCCACCTTGCCGGACGCGTTGGGCAGATTGACCACGTCGTGCCCGGCCGCGCGCAGTGCCGCTTCCTTGTCGCCGTTCGGCTGCGCCGCCACGATCCAGCATGGCTCGCCCTGCAGGATGCGCGCGTCCAGCGCAATTTCAAGCTTGCTGTCGACGATGACGCGGCGCGGCTGCCGCGGCGTGTCGATGCCGCGCACCGTCAACTGCGGGTCGTCCGCCTTGACGGTGCCAATGCCGGTCAGGATCGCGCAGGCGCGCGCGCGCCAGGCGTGTCCGTCCGCCCGTGCCTCGGGGCCGGTGATCCACTGGCTTTCGCCGCTGGCCAGCGCCGTGGCGCCGTCCAGGCTCGCCGCGGTCTTCAGGCGCACCCACGGGCGGCCGTGGCGCATGCGGGTGAAAAAGCCGATATTGAGCTCGTACGCCTGCTCGGCCAGCACACCCGACTCGACGGCGATGCCGGCCGCCTTCAGTTGTTCCAGCCCGCGCCCCGCGACCAGCGGGTTGGGATCGACCATCGCTGCCACCACGCGGCCCAGCCCTGCCTGCACCAGCGCGCCTGAACACGGCGGCGTGCGGCCGTGGTGGCTGCACGGCTCCAGCGTGACATAGGCGGTAGCGCCGCGCACATCGTTGCCGCGCGCCGCGGCGTCGCGCAATGCCTGGATTTCGGCGTGCGCCTGCCCGGCCGGCTGGGTGTGCCCCGCGCCGATCACCACGCCGTCGCGCACGATCACACAGCCGATGCGCGGGTTCGGCGTGGTGATGAACATGCCCTTGGCCGCCCATTCGAGGGCCAGGGCCATGCCGTCGGTGTCATTCAGTATCTGCACGGTTTTCTTCAAGTGTGGTGGAAAGCGCTATGGCGGCACGTCTGGCCCGTCGCAATCGCTGTCGCGCGACGGATCGCACAAGCGCACCCGGCCAAGCATGTTGATTTTAATACGCCGCACGAGCGGGCCGTCGAACAGCGACACCGTCCCCATGCGTGCGGCAGCGCTGTTGGTGTCGCTGCAGCTGCGTCCGGCGCCATTGTAGGCGATGTAATACGGCGGTGCAGCGGCCGTGAACGTGAAGGCTGTCGCGATCGGCCGCGGCAACGGGCCGTGCACGGCAAGTATCTCGTCGCCGGCACCGGGCACATGGTCACCGTCCCGGTCCACGAACACGGTCCAGCCAAGCGACCAGTCGTTGCCCGGCTGGCCATTGGCGAGCATCTCCACCCGTTCGTTGCGCGCCATCGCCTGCGCCCGGGTCATGCCGATCGCATCGAACAGCTCGCCGGCGGCAAGGCGGATCTGCTGGGCACGCACCAGCGCGGCCAGGCTGGGGGCGCCGACCGCAAACACGATCACGGCCATGGCCAGCACGGCCAGCAGCTCTAGCAGCGAAAAGCCACGCGCCCCCGCAGCGTCGACGTGCCGCCTGCTTTTCATGGCCAGCACCTGTCCAGCGTGCCGCTCGAGGTTTGCCTGCCTGCGCTGTCGAGCGTAAGCGTTTCGCACTCCGGGTCGCGAAAGCGGCCGTCCACCCGGTCTGTGCCGGGGCGCGCCCGCAGCACGATGCAGGCAGCGAGCGTGCTGTTCGGGCAGGGATAGGCGTCGATCTCGTAGGCACTCGCCGCCGCCGTGCTGCCGGACCACCATCGGAACGGGCCCCCACTGCCATCCAGTGCCGAGAACGCCTTGTAGCGACGGTGCAGGGTGAAGTGATGCTCTTCCTGCTGCATGGCCTCGACCAGCACGAGCTGCGCTTCGATCCGCCGCGTCTTGCGGATGTACCCGGCGTAAGTCGGGTAAGCCATCGCACCCAGCACGGCAAGAATCACGAGCACGATCATCACCTCGACCAGGGTAAATCCTCTCATCGGTTTGCTCCGTTCCTGTTATTTGACGGCAGCCTCGTGCAGGTCCGTCCAGTTGGCGACCTCGCGCCATCCGATCCGCCCGGCAGGCAGCTCGGCCTCGGGCTCCCCGCCCGCCCCGGGCCGCCCATGCCCATCATCCCTGGCATGAGCGCTGGCTCCGCCCGGCGCACCCGCTGGCTTGCGGTAGAACGCCTGCAAAACGACCCGCGTTTGCTCGCTGGCCCCAAAACCGATCGCGGTAATGCGGAAGAAGTTTCCGCTGCCCGGAGGAGGATGGACCGGGGACAGGAACTCGACGAGGTAGCGCGGCGCCCGGGCCGGTAGCGGACCCTCGCCTGTCGCCATGCGCGCTCCCGTGAACGTGCCGTAAGCGACCGTGACCGCCTCGTCGCCGGCCAGGTCCACTTCCTGCCAGGCTGGCGCGGCCGCTCCCGGCTCCGCCAAGCAAAGCCCGAGGTCGTCGGTTCCGCGCCCGCATCCCTTGCCGATGCCGCTCGGGCCCACATTGAACAGCGACGCCCGGCCGGGATAAGTGCCCGCAGTGCTGGCGATGTCCAGCTCCGCGTCAAGCAGCGCCGCCTCGGCTGCGGCGAACGCGATCTCGCGGTCGCGCTGCTGGCGTGCCGTCTTTTCATCGCCGGCAGCGGCGCGTGCGGCCGCAATGGCAAGCATGAGCACCACCAGCATCAGTACCAGCGCGGTCAGGAGAACCGCGCCACGCGTTTGGCCGCGCAGGTGGGCCCGGTTCATCGCCGGCCTCCGCGCAGCGCCACGGTGGCCATGAATATCCTGCGCTGGCGCGGCGCCCCCACACCCGCCAGCGCAACCTCGCTCAGCCGGGTGCCCGCATCGCTGGTGCCGAACCGGTCGCCGTACGCCGGCCCGAACAGGTCGTAGGTGCGGCTTCGCCCCAGGCTGCGCGCCTCCGCTCCCCGCAGCAGCAGCGCGTACTGCACACTGGCCACGCGCTTCCAGTGGGTCTTCCGGTTCAGGTCCTGTTCGCGTTCGGCGGCCGTGCTGCCTGCCAGGACCAGCGCCGCGTCGAGTTCCTCGATTGCGCTGGCGTTCACGTAGCGGTTCGGCACCCCGTCGGCCGGATCGTCGGTGTCCAGCCCATACAGCACCTGGAAGCTGTCCACGCCGGTGACGATCGCATCGGCGCCCCAGCCGCCAGTGGCGCGGTACTTGCAGCGCAACTCGCCGGTGCCATCGCCACCGCGCGCCACGTAGAAGATGCTCCAGCCTTCGGCATGCTCGTGCGCCGGGAATCCGGCACAACTGAGCATGGTGCCGTCGCCACTGGGCGCCGGACCGGCACCGGAAAAACGCACCGCCAGCACGTCGCTGCCGTTCACCGACGACGGCAGCGGGTTGGCAATCCCGTCACCGCCTTTGCTGATCGAATGCGCGTCCAGTCCGGCCACATGTGCGGGTGCGGCTGGATCGAAAGCCTTGCCAGGGTCAGCTTGCTCCAGGTCGCGCCACGCGGACTGGCGCAGTGCCCGGCCTATCGTGTCGAGTGCGTACCTGCCGCCCTGCTGCGCTTCGGCGTCCTGGCCCTGCGCGACGTAGGCTGCATTGGCCGATGCGAACAGCACCTGCGCGGCCAGCAGCACCAGCAGCCCAACCGCGGTTGCCACCAGCAGTTCGACGAGGGTCAAGCCCTGTTGGGTGAACCAACGCCGGCGCGCCATCACAGGCTCCCGCCAGCAGTCAGCGCAAACGCGGGTGACTGCCCGTCGCCCTCGGTCCCGCGCCAGCCGATCTTGATGACGATGGGTGCCCCCGGGCCTGCGGCACAATCCCACGACAGCCGGTCGGCCGCGGCGTCCCACGGCGCCGCGTCCCGGCACACGCGCACGCGCCCCTGGGGGAAGCCGTCGTGGAGCAGGCGGCTGGCTTCGTACACATCGAATGCCGCCAGCGCCGCGGGCGCGCAGGCGTCGTCGCCGTAGCACGAAACCGGGGCTGGCGGCGGGCCGGCGGCGCTGTCGTAGTCGAGCTGGAGATAAGGGTTGGCGCCGTCCGGCGCTGCCATGGCGACGGGGTTGGCGCGCATGCGTTCGGCGAGCGACGACGCCAGTTGCACCGCGGCCGCGTTCAGTGCCTGCTGGTGAGCCGCGGCGCGTGCCTTCGACTGCGTGGCGGCCGCGCCGATGATCCCGACCGACAGCATGAACAGCGCCACCAGCACTTCCACAAGCGTGAATCCACCAGCCGACCAAGCGCGCACCGGGCACCTCCGCAGACGTCAAAAACGTGAGCTGAGAAGGTAGCAGCCGCGGTTCAGGCGGGGATGAGTTGGCTCAAGCGTACGGGTAATAGCCAGCGTTCAGCTAACGCCGGCACTGTTTGAACGCGTGGGCGGGAGACCCGCCCACCCTACTTGCGCGGGTGCCCGACTTCGGCAATCGCTTCCTGGAACTCGGCCAGGTCTTCGAAATTCTTGTACACCGACGCAAAGCGGATGTACGCGATCTTGTCGAGCCGCTTGAGCTCCTGCATGACCAGCTCACCCACGTAGCCGGAATCGACTTCGCGCTGCCCGCTGTTGAGGAGCTTCTCTTCGATCGACGCGATGGCCGTATCGATCGCCGCGGCCGACACCGGCCGCTTGCGCAGCGCCAGCATCAGGCTACCGCGCAGCTTGGACGATTCGAACTCCGAACGGGTACCGTTTTTCTTGACGATGATCGGCATCGACAGCTCGACCCGCTCATAGGTGGTAAAGCGCTTGTCGCAATGCGTGCAGCGGCGCCGGCGCCGAATGGAATCGCCCTCCTCCGATATCCGCGTATCGAGGACCTGGGTGTCGTCATGCTGGCAGAAAGGACATTTCATGGCGCCGGATGATGCAAAGCGGGCCGCGCAGGCAGCGCGGCCCAAAGGGTTAGGAAGCGTACACCGGGTACTTGTCGGTCAGCTTCTTCACTTCCGCCTTCACGCGCTCGATGGTGGCCGCGTCGTGCGGGTTGTCGAGCACGTCGGCGATCAGGTTGCCGACCTGGACCGCATCTTCTTCCTTGAAGCCGCGGGTGGTGAACGCCGGGCTGCCCAGGCGGATGCCCGAGGTGACGAACGGCTTCTGCGGGTCGTTCGGGATGCCGTTCTTATTGCAGGTCATGTGCGCCTGGCCCAGGATCGCCTCGGCTTCCTTGCCGGTCAGGCCCTTGGAGCGCAGGTCCACCAGCATCACGTGCGACTCGGTGCGGCCCGACACGATGCGCAGGCCGCGTGCGGTCAGCGTATCGGCCAGCGCCTTGGCGTTCTTCACCACCTGCTTCTGGTACTCCTTGAACTCCGGCGACAGCGCTTCCTTGAACGCGACCGCTTTACCAGCGATCACATGCATCAGCGGGCCACCCTGGATGCCCGGGAAGATCGCCGAGTTGATGGCCTTCTCGTGCTCGGCCTTCATCAGGATGATGCCGCCGCGCGGGCCGCGCAGCGATTTGTGGGTGGTCGAGGTCACGAAGTCGGCGTGCGGCACCGGGTTCGGGTACTCGCCGGCGGCGATCAAGCCGGCGTAGTGGGCCATGTCCACCATGAAGTAGGCGCCGACTTCCTTGGCCACGCGGGCGAAACGCTCGAAGTCGATGCGCAGCGCGAATGCCGACGCGCCGGCGATGATCAGCTTGGGCTTGTGCTCGCGGGCCAGGCGTTCCATCTGCTCGTAGTCGATGTCTTCCTGCGCGGTCAGGCCGTACGAGACCACGTTGAACCATTTGCCCGACATGTTCAGCGCCATGCCGTGGGTCAGGTGGCCGCCTTCGGCCAGCGACATGCCCATGATGGTGTCGCCCGGCTTGAGCATGGCGAAGAACACGCCCTGGTTGGCCTGCGAGCCCGAATTCGGCTGCACGTTGGCGGCCTCGGCGCCAAACAGCTCCTTGACGCGGTCGATCGCCAGTTGCTCGGCGATGTCCACGTATTCGCAGCCGCCGTAGTAGCGCTTGCCAGGATAGCCTTCGGCGTATTTATTGGTCAGCTGCGAGCCCTGGGCCTGCATCACGGCCGGCGAGGTGTAGTTCTCGGACGCGATCAGTTCGATGTGGTCTTGCTGGCGCTGGTTTTCCTTCTGGATGGCGTCCCACAGTTCCGGGTCGACTTTGGCGAGCGTGTGATCTTTTGCAAACATGAAAAAATACTCCAATCGATGTGAAACCAGGCACCGGCGGTTTCGCCAGGATGCGGGAGCCGGGAATGAAACAAGGCAGCCCGCGATGCTGTAAAAGCACCGGTGTGGCTGCCCAGGCGAACGGCTGACGTCGTCTCACGTTCCCCGGTGGTGTCCACCTTCCGCCGCGCGGCCAATGATCCTGCGCGGTTTTTTCGCCAGTTACGTGAGACGGTAATGGAGTCTGGATTGTAAGTTAAGTGCCCAGTTAGGGCAAGGAAACCGGATGGCCGCCCACCGCCCCGGCTGGCTGTTTGGGCTACAATCTTGCAGCTTTCGCGTTCTTAAGGATTTGACCATGATCGTTTTCATCACCGGCGCCTCGGCCGGCTTTGGCGCCGAGATGGCGCGCACCTTCGTCCGGAACGGGCACCAGGTCGTGCTGGCCGCGCGTCGCATGGACCGGCTCAAGGCCCTGGCCGCCGAACTGGGCGACAACGCCCTGCCGCTCGAGATGGATGTGTCGGACAAGGAATCGATCGACGAGGCACTGTCGATGTTGCCGCAATCGTGGCGCCAGATCGACGTGCTCATCAACAACGCCGGCCTGGCCCTGAACACCCTGCCCGCGCACCAGGTGCCGCTGGAGGACTGGGACACGATGATCGACACCAACTGCAAGGGCCTGGTGACGATGACCCGCGCTGTCCTGCCGGCCATGGTCGAGCGCGGCAGCGGGCTCATCATCAACCTGGGCTCGGTGGCAGGCGCCTACCCCTACCCGGGCGGCAACGTGTATGGCGCGACCAAGGCGTTCGTGGACCAGTTCACGCTGAACCTGCGCGCCGACCTGGTCGGCACCGGCGTGCGCGCCACCAACCTGGCGCCGGGCCTGTGCGGCGGCACCGAATTCTCGAACGTGCGCTTCAAGGGCGACGACGCGCTGGCGGCCAAGGTGTACGAAGGCACCACGCCGCTGACGGCGCAGGACATCGCCGAGGCCGCCTACTGGGTCGCCACGCTGCCGCCGCACGTCAACATCAACAGCATCGAGATGATGCCGACCTGCCAGGGTTTCGCGCCGTTCAACATCAAGCGCCAGGGGTAAGGTTCGGCTTCCCGGCGCCGGGCTCCGGATGCTCAGCATGGGCCCCCGCCTGCGCGGGGGCAAAACAATTCCGCGTCGGCGGAATTGTTTTGGTTTTGTAACAGCCACGGCAGCAGTCGTTAGAAAGTGTTACAGTCATTGGCTTAACGGCAGTATCTGCTTTCTACTATTGCCGTTTTGATAGCCCGCGACAGGCCATCTCGGGCCATTGAGCGGCAATATGTACGCCAGCGCACGATAAGTTGCACAAAATGGCGTAAAATGTTGCCCACTTACACTTATGGCAAATGAAATGCCTTCAGTTTTTGACTGGACAGTCCGTGTGTATTACGAAGATACGGACGCCGGCGGCATCGTGTTTTACGCGAACTACCTGAAGTTTTTCGAACGCGCGCGCACCGAGTGGCTGCGCGCTGCCGGTATTGGCCAGCAAGAACTGCTCGCGCGGGAAGGCGTCGCCTTCGTCGTCAAGCACGCCAGCATCGATTACACCGCGCCCGCGCGGCTGGACGATGAAATCCGTATCGCCACCACCATCCACAAGCTCGGCCGGGCCACGGTCCAGTTCTTCCAGCAGGCCTGGCGCGGCGAACAGCTGTTGACCTCCGCGCACGTGAAAGTTGGCTGCGTCGATGCGGCTACCATGCGCCCCCGCTCCCTTCCAGACGAAGTCGCTGCTAAAATGCATGCCGTCTGACAATTACATTTGACCGAATACATCCCGATGAACGCTGTGCAAGATCTTTCCTTCGTCGCCCTGATCAGCAATGCGCACCTGATCGTGCAGATCATCATGGCCTTGCTGTTCGCACTTTCGCTGACGAGCTGGAGCTACATCTTCCGCAAGCTGTTCGCAATCCGCGCGGCGCGCCGCCAGACCGAGCAGTTCGAGCGCAGCTTCTGGGCCGGCGGCAACCTGCACACCCTGCACCAGATGGCCAGCAGCCAGCGCGACCAGAGCGGCGCCCT
Source organism: Massilia agilis (assembly GCF_024756255.1). GTDB lineage: Bacteria > Pseudomonadota > Gammaproteobacteria > Burkholderiales > Burkholderiaceae_D > Telluria > Telluria agilis. Next base: position 794,672 of record NZ_JANUHB010000002.1, read on the forward strand.
GGCCCGCATCTTCGAAGCCGGCATGGGCGAATTCATCAAGGGCAAGCAGGCATCGCGCGACGCGCTCGACATGGGCGCGGTGCTCGACGGCGCCCGCCGCGCCATGCGCGCCGCCTTCCAGCGCGAACTGGACGGCCTGGACACGCACCTGAACTTCCTGGCCTCGGTCGGCTCGGTCTCGCCCTACATTGGCCTGCTGGGTACCGTGTGGGGCATCATGAACGCGTTCCGCGGCCTGGCCAACGTGCAGCAGGCAACGCTGGCGGCAGTGGCGCCGGGCATTGCCGAGGCGCTGATCGCCACCGCGATCGGCCTGTTCGCCGCGATTCCCGCGGTGGTGGCCTACAACCGCTTCACCCACGACATCGACCGCCTCGCGATCCGCTTCGAGAGCTTCGTCGAAGAGTTCTCCAACATCCTGCAGCGCCAGTCGCGCTAAGCCGAGCGGAGAATGACGATGGCCTTTTCCAGCAGCCTGCGCAGCGGACGCCGCAGAAAGTTCAAGTCCGAAATCAACGTCGTGCCGTACATCGACGTGATGCTGGTGCTGCTCATCATTTTCATGGTCACGCCGCCGGCCAACAACCCGAGCGTGATCAACCTGCCGGCCGCCGAGAAATCGGCGCTGCCGCCGGACGACTACATCCAGATCCAGATCCAGCCGAACGCCGAGATCACGATCGGCGTGCAAGGCAAGAATTCGAGCGCGCAGGCGCGCATGCCCACCCGCAGCGCGGTGATCGACCGCCTGCGCAGCATGCACGAGGAACATCCCGATTACCCGGTGCTGATCGCGGGCGACAAGGACAGCAAGTACGACGACGTCATCCAGCTCATTTCCGAAGCCAAGAAGATGGGCATCAACCGGGTGGGGCTGGCGACGAAGTGATTGGCAAGCCATGTCAGCGATGAAGCAAGCGAGCAGCGGCCCCTACCGGGTGCCGCCGGAACCGCGCCGCTGGTCGGCGGTCGTGCTGGCGGTGGCCGTGCACGCGTTCCTGCTCACCTTTTTGTGGGTGGGCATCAGCTGGCAGAACAACAAGCCGGCCGCAGTCGAGGCCGAGGTATGGGACATGAAGGTGCAGACGGCAGCGCCCCCGCCCCCGCCGCCCGCCGAGGCGCCGGAACCGGAGCCGCAGCCGCAGCCGGAACCTGCTCCCGCCCCCAAGGTGGTCGAGCAGCCGGCGCCGCCCGCGCCCGCGCCGGACATCCGGCTGGAGCAGGAGAAGAAGCGCAAGGAAGAGCTGCGCAAGAAAGAGCTCGCCGAAGAGAAGAAGCGCGAAGAGCTGAAGGCCAAGGAAGAGGCGAAGAAAGAAGCCGACAAGAAGGCGAAGGAAGAGGCGAAGAAGGAAGCCGACAAGAAAGCCAAGGAAGAGGCGGCCAAGAAGGAAGCCGAGAAGAAGGCCGAAGAACTGAAGAAGAAGGAAGCCGAGAAAGCCGAGAAGGCGGCCAAGGCCAAGGCGGAAGCGCAGAAGAAGGCGGCGCTCGAGAAGCAGCGCCAGCAGGACCTGCAACGCATGATGGCCCAGGCCGGCGCGGGCACCAGCGGCACGGCGGCGAAATCGACCGCGCCGCGGCGCGACGCCGGCTACGAGGCCGCGCTCAGGGCGAAGATCAAGAGCATGACGAGCTACGCCGGCAGCACCGACGTGCCGGGCAACCCGACGGTCACGTTCAAGGTCGAGCAGCTGCCGACGGGCGAGATCATCTCGGTGAGAAAGGTAAAGAGCAGTGGGATGCCGGAATTCGACGACGCCGTGGAGCGCGGTATTTCCAAATCGTCACCACTGCCTAAAAAGAAAGATGGTACGGTAGAGCGTTCACTGGAAATCTCCTTCCAAATGAAGGACTGAACGGCACCAGGTCGAACCACAACCATTGATTGATGAGGCTCATGAAAAAACTACACTACCTGCTGTTTTCCGCGACGCTGCTGATGGGCACGGCCCAGGCGCAGCTGCACGTCGAGATCGCCGGCGTGTCCAACAACCAGATCCCGGTCGCGGTGGCCGCGTTCGCCGACGAATCGGTGGCGCCGGAACAGGTGTCGGCCGTGATCCGCGCGGACCTGGAGCGCAGCGGCGTGTTCAAGGTCATCGACGCGCGCCAGGCCATCTCTGAAACCGCCAGCATCGACTACTCCGCCTGGAAAGCCAGCGGCGCCGACGCGGTGGTGGTGGGCAGCGTGCAAAAGCTGGCGGACGGCCGCCTGGCGGTGCGCTACAAGCTGCTCGACACCATCAAGGCCGGCCAGATCTCGTCGCTGTCGGACGCCGTGCAGCCGCGCAGCACCCGCCTGCAGGCGCACCGCATCGCCGACGACGTGTATGAAAAGCTGACCGGCGTGCGCGGCATCTTTGCCACCCGCATCTCGTACGTGGGAGAGAACCCGCGCGACAAATTCCGCTACCGCCTGGAAGTGGCCGACTCGGACGGCGCCGGCGTGCAGGTGGCCTTCATGTCGCCGGAACCGATCATCTCGCCGTCGTGGTCGCCGGACGGCACCAAGGTCGCCTACGTCTCGTACGAGAAGAAGAAGCCGATCATCTACATGCAAGACCTGATCACCGGGCAGCGCCGCCTGATCTCGAACCAGAAGGGCAACAACTCGTCGCCGGCCTGGTCGCCGGACGGCAGCAAGCTGGCGATCTCGCTGTCCAAGGACGGCAACACCGAAATCTACACGGTCAATGCCGATGGCAGCGGGCTGCACCGCGTGACCGACAACCCGGCGATCGACAGCGAAGCCCGCTTCTCGGCCGATGGCCAGACCATCTACTTCATGAGCGACCGCAGCGGCGGCCCGCAGATCTACAAGATGAGCGCATCCGGCGGCAATGCCTCGCGCGTCACCTTCAACGGTCCTTACAACATCAGCCCGCGTATTTCGCCAGACGGGAAAACCCTGGCGTTCATCTCGCAGCGCAACGGCGCCTTCTCGCTCTACGCAATGGACCTGGCCTCGGGCCAGGAACTGCGTCTGGCGGACGACGCCTCGGAACCGAGTTTTTCGCCTAACGGCAAGTACATCATGTATGCGACCCATAGCGGCGGGCAGCGCTCGCTTGCCGTGGTCTCGGTCGATGGACGGGTGAAGCAGAGTTTGACCACCCAAGCGGGAAACATCAAGGAGCCCACCTGGGGTCCTTTCATGCAGTAATGATGCAGTAATGATTTGAAGTCCTTTTTTACAACCAGGAGAAAAAACATGCGCAACATCAAGAGTGTAGCCTTCATCGTGAGCGCGGCCGCCCTGCTGTCCGCCTGCAGCTCGACCAAACTGAACGAAACCCCGGTGGTCGACAAGAGCCCGGCACAGCAGCCGGTGGCCCAGCAGGACAACCGCGAAGTCAAGCCGGTCACCCCGGACGTGGTGGACCCGCTGAACGATCCGAAAGGCGTGCTCGCGAACCGCAGCGTGTACTTCGACTTCGACAAGTTCGTCGTGCGTGACGACGGCAAGCCGGTCGTCGAGAACCACTCGGCCTACCTGACCAAGAACAAGCAGCGCAAGGTCCTGATCCAAGGTAACACCGACGAGCGCGGCGGCACCGAGTACAACCTGGCCCTGGGCCAGAAGCGTGCCGAAGCCGTGCGCAAAGCCATGGGCGCGCTGGGCGTGTCCGACGGCCAGATGGAAGCCGTGTCGCTGGGCAAAGAGAAGCCGAAGGCACAAGGCCACGACGAGGCTGCCTGGGCAGAAAACCGTCGCGCCGACATCGTGTATCAATAATCCTGTCGGACTCGGCTGATTGACACGGGGCGGCGCGCAGTGCAGACTGCGACCGCCCCGTCATTATTTGCATGTCACAGGATTAGAAAGAGTCAATCATGATCAAGTTGTCCAAGTCCCGCCTTGCAGTCCTGATGCTGGCTGCCTGGCTGCCGCTGCACGCCTCTGCCGGCCTGCTCGAAGATGATGAAGCACGCAAGGCGATCCTCGACCTGCGCGCCAAGATCGATGCCATGGCCCGCGACCTGAACGCGCGCATCGACACCAAGTCGGACAAATCGACCGCCCTGGACATGCTCAACCAGCACGAGCAAACCATGCAGGAAATCGCGCGCCTGCGCGACCAGGTCGAAACGCTGGGCAACCAGCTGGCCAACGTGCAGAAGAGCCAAAAAGATTACTACGTCGACCTCGACGCGCGCATCAAGAAGCTCGAGCCGCAGCAGGCCACCATCGATGGCCGCACCGCCGAAGTCCTGCCGACCGAAAAGCAGTCGTACGACACGGCGATGGAGCTGTTCAAGTCGGGCGACTACAAGGGCGCCACCGCTGCCCTCACCGACTTCGTCAAGCGCTACCCGCAATCGGCGTACGCCGCCAACGCGCAGTACTGGCTGGGCAACGCCTACTACGCGCAGCGCGACTACAAGAACGCGATCGCCGCGCAGGAAGCCGTGGTGAACAACTACAGCACCAGCCCGAAGGCCGCCGACGCGATGCTCAATATCGCCAGCAACTACACCGAGCTGGGCGACGACAAGGCGGCGCGCAAGGCGCTGACCCAGCTGGTCAAGCAATACCCGGACACCTCGGCCGCGCAGACCGCCAAGGACCGCCTTGCCTCGCTCAAACCGGCCGTGACCAAGACCGCCAAGAAGAAATGATGGGATGCGTGAACGTTTGACACGTTTGCGCTCAGCCCATATAATCTTGCTTCTTTCGGGTCGTTAGCTCAGTTGGTAGAGCAGCGGACTTTTAATCCGTTGGTCGCTGGTTCGAGCCCAGCACGGCCTACCAGAATTTGCAGTATCAGAAAAAGGCGTTACGAGTGATCGTGACGCCTTTTTTTGTGCCCACAAAAAAAATGCCGATGTATCGCACATCGGCAAAGACCACCCAGAGGATTCCCCCGAACGGCCATGGCTCACTAGGGAGAACACCCCCATCGTAAGCCATTGCCGCAGATCCAAGGATTACACTTGGTTAATGTTGGGCCAGCGAACCGGGAACAGCAAACCAGACATCATTCGGGACGGGCCGCAGGCAGCGCCTGCTCGCCACGCCCGTCGCCGCATGCCTCGTCCTCCTTTGCCCTGCGTACGAAGTAGGGAAAGGCCAGTGGCAGCAGCAGGAGCGTGAAGAAGGTCGCCGACACAATACCGCCCACGATCACCACCGCGAACGGCCGCTGGGTCTCCGACCCGATCCCGTGCGATAGCGCCGCTGGAAGCAAGCCCAGGCCGGCCATCAGCGCCGTCATCAGGATCGGGCGCAGGCGCGACACCGCGGCGGCCACCGCGACCTCGGCAAGCGGGGCCTTGCTGCGCCCTTCCCTGGCAAACTCCTCCACCATGATCACACCGTTCTGGACCGCGATGCCGGCCACGGCGATGAAACCGACCGCCGCGGAAATGGAGAAATGCAGTCCGGCCAGCGCAAGCCCAGCCACACCCCCGATGAGCGCAAACGGCACGATGGTCAGCACCAGCAGCGCATGGCGCACCGAACGGAACGCCGCGAACAGCAGGCTAAAGATCAGCAATGCCGTGACCGGGACAATCACGCGCAAGCGCTTGACCGCACGCTGCTGGTTCTCGAACTGCCCACCCCAGGTAAGCTGGTAACCAGGCGGCAGGTGCACCTGCTGCGCCACCAGCCGCTGGGCCTCGGCCACGAAGCTCCCCTGGTCGCGCCCGACCAGGTTCGCCTTCACCGACGCAATGCGCACGCCGGCCTGGCGGCTGATGCGGGCGGCGCCTTGCCGTACCGCGATGCGTGCGATGTCGGACAGCGGCACGGTGGCCGTCCCGCCCGGCAGGCTGACCTGCACCGCGCCGATGCCAGCCAGCGAGTCGCGGTCCTTCTCGTCCAGCCGCAAGGTGACGTCAAAGCGCCGGTCGTCCTCGTAGAACTGGTTGGCGGCGATCCCGCCAAGCGCAGCCTGGATCGCGGCGTTGACGTCAGCAATGTTGACGCCCAGGCGCGCGATGCGCTCACGGTCCACAACAATGTCGAGCTCGCTCTGACCGCCGATCCGCACCGCCTCCACGTCGGCCGCGCCGGGAATGGCCGCCAGGATCGCCGCGATCTGCTGGCTCTTTTGCTCGAGCACGGCAAGATCCGGGCCGAACACCTTGACTGCGATCTCGCCCTTGACGCCCGAGAGCGCCTCCTCGACGTTATCTTCGATGACCTGCGAGAAGTTGGTCGGAATACCCGGTATCGCGTGGATGCGCGCCGAAATATCCGCGGTCAAGGCGTCCTTGCTGGCGAAACGCCACTGGCCACGCGGCGCCAGGTCGGCCAGGATTTCCATGTTGTTCGGCCCTTTCGGGTCGGTCCCGTCATCCGGTCGTCCCACATGCGAGACGACGTTGCCGATCTCCGGATAGCTGCGCAGGATCGTGCGCACCTGCTTTTCCACCTGCTGCGTCTTTTCGAGCGAACTGGAGGCCGGCAACTCGATCGTCAGCCACAGGTTGCCCTCGTCGAGCTTGGGCAGGAATTCGCTGCCGAGCATGGGGGCCGCGACCAGCGCCACCACCAGCGCGCAAGCCGATGCGCCGAACACCACATGACGGTTCGCCTGCGCCCACAGCAGCAGGCGCCGATACCGTTCCTGCAGCCGCGGCAGCCACATGTTCGGCCGTTCCCGCAAAGGGCGGTGCGCGTTGGCCCAGGCCAGCAGCGTCGGGACCAGGGTCATCGTCAGCAGGATCGCGCCCAGCATGGCGAAGGTCAGGGTGAACGCCACCGGCGCAAAGATCTTGCCCTCCACACGCTGGAAGGTATAGATCGGGATGAAAGCGACCACGATGATCGCCTTGGCGAACAAGATCGGTTTGCCCAGCCGCACCACCGTCTGCCTGACCGCCTGGTTGCCACGCCGTGTAGCCTCGCCTGGCTCGACGACGGTCTGCAGATGCAGGCGCACCAGCAGTGCCTCCACCAGCACCACGGCGCTGTCAATGATGATGCCGAAGTCCACCGCGCCCAGCGAGATCAGGTTGGCCGGGATCCCGCGCGCATCCAGCACGATGAATGCCGCCAGCAGCGACAGCGGAATCACGGTAGCGACGATCAGCGCGGCGCGCCAATTACCCAGGAACACGACCAGGATGGCAATCACAAGCGCGGCGCCGACCAGCAGGTTCTCGCCCACCGTGCGCACCGTGTGGCCGATGAGCTCGCTGCGGTCGTAGATGGTGCGGATGCGCACGCCGGCCGGCAGCTTGGCGTTCAAGGCGGCCACCGCTTGCTTCACCCCGTCCACCACCTGCGCGGCATTGGCGCCCTTGGTCATCTGCACGATGCCCTCGACCACACGGTCCTGGCCATTGAAGGCAACGCTGCCCGAGCGCGGCCGATAACCGACTTCCACGCGCGCCACGTCCGATACCAGGACGGTGCGCCCGTCGTGCGCGCTCACGATGACCCGGCCGATGTCCGCGATCCGCTCGAACATGCCGATACCGCGCACCACCAGCGCCTCGTCGCCGCGCCGGACCAGCCCGCCGCCCACGTTGGCGCTGTTGCCGGCAACGGCCTGGCGTACCTGTTCAAGCGTCACGCCGTAGCGGTTCAGCGCCAGCGGATCGATCCTGACCTGGTACTCCTTCACCGTTCCGCCGAAGCTGACCACATCGGCCACGCCCGGCACCACGCGCAGCCCCGGGCGCACCACCCAGTCCTGCAAGGCGCGCACGGCGTTCTCGTCCATTCCTGGCGGCGTCTCCAGCACATAGCGGAACACCTCGCCCACGGCCGTGGTCAAGGGCGCCAGGGTCGGCTGCACGCCCGCCGGCAGGGTCACGTTCTGCAGCTGCTCGAGCACGCGCTGGCGCGCGAAATAGTCGTCGGTGCCGTCGGCAAACGTCAGCGTGATCACCGACAGGCCGCCGATGCTGACCGAGCGCATCTGGGTCTGGCGCGGCACGCCGCTCAGCTCGCGTTCGATCGGCAGCGTGACGGACCGCTCCACTTCTTCCGGCGCCTGCCCGGGCAATTGCGTGACCACCTGGACCTGCACGTCCTGCACGTCGGGAAAGGCCTCGATCGGCAGCTCGTCGAGCGCGCGCCAGCCGGCAGCGGCCAGGCAGCCGGTCAGGAACAGCACGAAGACGCGCTGGGCCAGGACAAAATCGACCAGCTTAGCGAGCATGGCTTGCCGCCTCCGCGTTCAACAGCAGCGCGCCCTCGACCACCACGCGCTCGCCGCTGGCCAGGCCGTCGGCCACATAGCTGTTCTCGGCGCCCCCGACTGCAACGGCCACGCGCCGTTTGCGGAACGCGCCCGGCGCGGTCTCCACAAACACGTAGCTGTACTGCCCTTCGGTGAACAGCGCAGTGTTGGGCAGCCGCACGCCTTGCTTGCCCTGCGCGTCTCCCACGAAGGCCACGCGCACGAACATGTCCGGCTTGAGGGCGCCGTCGGCGTTATCGAGCTCGCAGCGCACCTGCACCCGCCGCGTCACCGGATCGACCGCGACCCCGATGCGCTCGATCCGCGCCTGGAATACGCGGCCTGGCCACGCGTCCGCCTCCACCATGACGCCCTGCCCCCGGCGCAGGCCGACCGCAAGGCGTTCCGGCACGTCGGCCACCGCCCACACGTGGCGCAGGTCGCTCACCACGACGAGCGGCGCGGCCTGGTCCGGCCGCACCTCCTGGCCGGGATTCATCTGCTTGTCGGCGACCGTCCCCGCGATCGGGGCGCGCAGCGCAAACCTGCCGTCCGCCGCGCCTTCCGCGTTCAGGTTGCGCACCCGCTGGCGCGCGCGCCGCGTCTCGGCATCGGCCTGGCGAAAGTCGGCGTCGGCGTTCTCGAGGTCGCGCCGCGCCAGCACGCCGGCGCCGGACAACTGCCGCGCGCGTTCCAGCGCCAGGCCCTTGCGCTCCTGGTCTGCCAGCGCCTTGCGCAGGTCCGCCTGCGCCGTCGCCAGGTCCGGCGAGTCGAGCTGCGCCAGCGCCTGGCCGGCACGCACGCTGTCGCCCACTTCGACGGGGGCCGCCACAACGCGCCCCAGCACCGGCGAGGCAATGCGGCTGGTGTGCGTCTCGTCGTACGCGATCTTCGCGGCCACCGCATCGGCCAGCGGCATCGGCTGCGCCTGCACTTGTGCGATTTTCAAGGATGCGCTGCGTGGATCGCCTGCGGGAATACGGATGTCGTCGGACGCAGGCTTGGGCGCCGGGACAGCCGGGGCAGCAGCGGGCGCAGCGCCCTGGAGCAGCTCCGCGGCAGCGAGCGCGGCGGCACCGCACGCCAGCGCGGCGGCGATGAATCGGAATCGGATGTTCATTCTTTGCTTTCCTCGGAAATTGCGGCATCGAAGGCGGCGGCCGATTTGGCGAAATCGGCGCGCGCCGCGATGGCGTCCAGCTCGGCCGCCCGGTAGCTCCGGCGCACGTCGAGCACGTCCATGACACTGGCGGCGCCGTGGCTGAATGCGAATTCGCCAGCCTCCGATGCCTTGCGGGCGGCCGGCAGGATGTCGTGCTCGAACCGCGCAACCAGGGCTGCACTGGTGCGCAGCTCGGCCGCAGCCTTGTCCAGCTCGGCCCGCGCCAGCTGGCGGGTGCGCAGCAACGCCTCTTCCGCCGCGTCCACGCTTGCCTGCGCCGATCGCACCTCGCCTTCCATCCCGTAGCGCACGAAGAGCGGCACCTGGACGGCGATGCCAACGCTGTTGCCGCTGCCCTGGGGATTGGCTGCGCTGGCCGGATAGTGCTCGAACTGCACGCCAACCGTGATGTCGCGCGTGCGCCCGGCCAGCGCCAGCTTGTGGGCCGCGCGCGCCGCATCGAGCCGCGCCTGGGCAGCGCGCACGTCGGCACGCCGCTCGATTGCGGCGCCGGCGCGGTCGGTCACCACGGGGGCCGGCCAGCCATCGACGGCGCTGGGCAGTTCGCCTGGCTCGGCCCCGAGCAGCAGCGCCAGCGCGCGCTGGGCCTGCCCAAGACTGGCGGTGGCGCTGTCCGCGTCATTGCGCGCGCGCAGCGCATCCATACGCAGGCGCAGCGTGTCGCTCGGCGCCAGGTCACCGGCGCGTTCGCGCTGCTGCGCCGCGCGCAAGGCGTGCTCGGACAAATCGGCAAGCTGGACGAGCACCTGTACACGCTCCTGCGCCGCCAGCAGGTCGTAATACGCCTGGCCGACGTCGCGCCGCAGCTGCCGCCTCACGTCGTCGGCGTCCGCGCGCGCCGCTGCCACCAGCTGGGCCGCGGCAGCGCCGCGCAGTTCGCGCTTGCCGCCGCGCTCCACCAGCTGGTCCACCCGCACGGTGCTATCGACGGTCTTGCTGCGCAAGCCGCCGGCGCCCACGCCTGCCGCCGGATTGATGTTGGTCGTCTGCAGCGTCAGGCTCGGATTGGGCGCGGCACGCGCCTGGGTCTGGGCGGCCTCGGCGCTATCGACGGCAATGGCCGCCAGGCGCGCATCGTGATTACGGTTGAGCGCCAGCCGCATGGCCTGGGCCAGCGTCAGCGGCATGGCGGCGTGCGCCTGGGTGGCGCAAGCGGCAAGCGCCAGCAGCGCGAATCGCATCGCGCGAAACATCGGTACCATGGGAAACTCCAGATCCTAATCGCGGTGCGCCGCGAGCATGCGGGAAATACGTGCGGGACGGCCGTCGGCGCACGCCTCGGGCCAGAGCTCGACCTCGTCGCGCTCATGCAGCGTCAGCCCGGCCGGCACCTCTGCCACATCGGTGACCGAACGGTGCCCGTTCCAGAAACGCACCCGGACAAAGCGCCGGCCCGCCACCAGGTCCGGCCCCAGGGCGCCCAGGCAGGCGGGCAGTTCGGACTTGACCAGCGTGGCGTCGGCGGCGCCGATGACCCGTGCGCGCCTGGCCCCATGCGCCCAGTCGGCCTGCGGCCCCTCGGGCTGGGCGCAAGCGGCAAGGCAAAGCGCCAGGACGATTCCTGGGCCATGAGTGAAGCGCATATCATTCCCTAAACATCAAGGCAGGCACATCCATGCAGCCTGCGATTGGGCGACATGATACGGTGCCAGGCAGCGCTGAAAATTACAGCTCAGTAATGATTACGGGATCGTAATTTGTGTCTCAGGCGGAAGGCGAGAAACGCGGCAGCACCAGCCGCACCTCCAGGCCGGGACTGGTGTTCTGCAGGACCAGCTTGCCACCGTGCTGCTGCGCGATGGCGTTGACGATCGACAGCCCCAGGCCGTTGCCCGGCAGGTGACGGCTGCGATCGACGCGATAGAAGCGCTCGCACACGTGCCCAAGGTCGGCAGCAGGCACGCCGGGCCCGTCGTCACGCACGACCAGCGCCGCGGCGTCGGGCTCGCACAGCACGCTGACGACGATACGCACGCCCGTGCCGCCATACTTGAGCGCATTGTCGATCAGGCTGGAAAGCGCACTGGCGATCAGCTGGCGGTCGCCCTGGACCTGGCACGGCCCGCCGGGGGTGATGCCGAGCCAGGCCCCTTGTGCCTCGGCGGCAGGCTCGTACAGTTCGACGATATCGGCGGCGATCGATTGCAGGTCCAGGGTGGCGAACGACACGCCCGCCACACCCGATTCGACCGCCGCAATCTGCAGCAGCTTGTCGAACACCCCGGTCACCTCGTCGATCTCCTCGATCGCCGCACGCGCAACGGCGGACAGTTCGTCGCAGCTGCGCGATTCCTGCAGCGCGGTCTCCAGGCGCGCGCGCACGCGCCCGAGCGGGGTGCGCAAGTCGTGCGCGATCGAGTTCGACACATGGCGCACGCCTTCCATCAACTCGCCGATGCGGTCGAGCATCTGGTTGATGTCCGCGCTCAGGCGCGCAAATTCGTCCGAGCCCTGCACCGCAATGCGCCGCGTCAGGTCGCCCGCCCCGACCTGTCGTGCGGCCCGCCGGATCTGCCCGATGCGGCGCTCGAGCTGGCGCCGGAACACCAATGCCCCCGCGAGCGCGAGCAGCAGCGACACCACCACGCCAAGCAGCAGCGCGCGCCCGATCACGGTGCGCACCGCGTCCAGCTCGCGCAGGTCGCGCCCCACCACCAGCAGCGCTCCGCCATCGAGCGCAAGCGTCACCAGCCGCGCCGAAAAGCGCGCGCCGTCGCGCGTCAAGGTACGATAGGCCAGTTCCCCTGTCTTGAGCGGCGGTCCCTGCCACGCGCCCAGGTTGCCGGCCACGGGCTGCCCCTGCGGGGACAACAGCAGCAGGATTTCGGTATCGGTGTCGATGCGGTCGGACAGCTGGGCAGCGATTTCGCGCTGCAGGGCGGCCTCGCCACCGTCGCGGTAACGGGATTGCAGATGCTGTGCGACCGCGCGGATTCGCGCATCCACCGAGTGTTCGAGCACGCCGACGGTCCCGAAATACAACACCGCAGCGAGCGTGGCGACCGATAACGCGACCAGCAAGGCGTAGCCGAGGGCCAGGCGCGCGGCGATCGAACCGCGCAAGCTCACGCGCGGTCCGATCATCGGCGCCTGCACTGGCGAGAAAGCCAGGCTGACCTGGGTCCGGTAAAAATATGCGGCATCGTTCGCGCCTACAGGTCGAACGCCTCGCCGGAGGCGGGCACCCTTAACGTATAGCCCGTGCCGCGCACGGTATGGATCAGCGGCACATCGAACCCTTTGTCAACCTTGCCGCGCAGCCGGCTGACCTGCACGTCGATCACGTTCGTTTGCGGGTCGAAATGGTAGTCCCATACGTCTTCCAGCAACATGCGGCGCGTCACGATCTGGCCTTCGTGGCGCATCAGGTATTCGAGCAGGCGGAATTCGCGCGGCTGCAGCGGGATCGGCTGGCCCGCGCGGGTGGCGCGCATGGCACGCAGGTCCAGCAGCAGGTCCGCGACCTGCAGCTGGGTGGCCAGGCGCGCGCTCGCCGCCCTGCGCACCAGGTTCTCGACCCGGGCGACAAGCTCGGCCAGCTCGAACGGTTTGGCCAGGTAGTCGTCGCCGCCCGCATGCAGCCCGCGCACGCGCTCGTCCACGCTGTTCAAGGCGCTCAGGACCAGCACCGGGGTGTCGTCCGAGCGGCTGCGCAGCGAACGCAGCAAGGCCAGGCCATCGACCACGCCGGGCAACATGCGGTCGAGGACGACCACGTCCCAGCCGCCGCGCTCCAGCAGCTGCTGGGCGCTGATGCCGTCCTCGCACGTGGTCACGGCATAGCCGTTGCGCTCGAGGCCTTTGGACAGGTAACTGAGCGTCTGGGCGTCGTCTTCAATGAGGAGGCACTGGAACATGGCAGGGAGCTGCGCCTGGCAGGGGGAAACGGACTTGAGGCAGTCACGACTATACCATGCGCATACCCGTCCGGCCGGCCCTTTCCAAGGTTACGGAACGGTAATCTTTACAGCAGGCTTGCTCCGCTATACTTCGCCGCTTCGCTTGCCCGTCGCCCAAAAAGCGAGCACTGCACTTGTTTATGTATTCCTACTTGCATCCCAGCGCGCGCGAGCGCGCCACGTTGAAGGACAGGGTGAAGCTGCTGCTGGGCGCTGCACTCTTCCCCGGCCAGACCAGGCGCTGGAAAGGCTATGTCCAGGACCACCCGGTCCTGCGCGACCTGGCCGATGGACTGCCACGCATCATCCACAAGATCTACCGCCCCTACCTGTCGAATCATCTCAGCTGCGCACGCCGGGTCCGGGTGCTGATGAACCATTACACGGCAATCAGCGAGGCCGGTCTCGGGCCCCTGGTCCGCCGCGCCGCGGCGGCGCCGGTCACGCTGGCCCGGTTCGACGGCAAGTCAGGCGCCATGCTCGAGGTGAGCCTGTCCGCGATCAGGAACGCCCATCGGGAAGGCGAGCTGGCGCTGCACTTGTCCTGCCAGGGGCGCACGGTGTACACCGCCAGCTTCACGCTGATCGTCCATCCGGACGAACGCCACCTGGCGCTGGGCGGCTTGCAGGGGCTGCGCGCCAGCGACGGCGCGGCGGTGGTCAGGCAGCTGACCCGGGAACTGCACGGCTGCCGGCCGAAGACCTTCATCGTCGAGATCCTGCGCCACCTGGGCACTTGCCTGGGCTGCAGCAAGCTGATCCTGGTGAGTAACCGGAACCGCATCGTCGTCAACTGGCGGCGCAGTGACCGCATCTCGGCCGACTACGACACGACCTGGCGGGAAATGCATGCGCTGCAACGCGAGGACGGCAACTTCGAGATCCCGTGCATCAATCCGGCGAGCGGCGACATCAGTTCGGTCCCGTCGCACAAACGCTCCGAGGCCCGCAAGCGCCATGCCCTGATGTCGCAGGTCCAGCAGCAGGTCGCTGCCTCGCTGCGCCTGTCTCGCTCCCAGGCAGCGCCGTTTCATGTGCCACGGAAGATGGGGGAAGCGGCAATGGCGCCCCGCAAGCTCGTCGGGAACGCCGAGCAATTGCCAGCCGCGAGTGCCACAAGTCATTGAACAGTTTTTTGATCTGGATCATGTTTTTAAGATGCATTATAAATCTATGATTTGGCCATGATCACTTGTTTCGTCTCACAACGTCAGGTGATGCCACAAACACACCAGGTGGATTGCCATGGGAACGAACCAAGAGAAACGACATACCCTTCCCGCACGCGGCTGCGTGCGCACCCCGCTCGCCCTCGCGCTGGCGCTCGCGTTTGCCCTGCCGGCGTCGGCGCAGGAAGCCACGACGATTGACACACCCGCCCTGACACTGGGCCGCGTGATCGTGGTCGGGCATGCAACCGGCCCGCTGGCCACCCGCAACGTGCTGACCTCGGTGGACACGTTGCGCGACGACCAGATCGCCGACCAGGCCGTCACGCACAACTGGCAATTGTTTGGCCAGATTCCGGGCGTGATGCTGACCCAGTTCGGCCAGGGCACAACCTCGGGCAAGTTTTCGATGCGCGGCTTTAACGGCGAAGGCGAGATCAATGCCGTCAAGCTGCTGATCGACGGCATCCCGAGCAACAGCAACGACGGCAACATGCCCTACATCGACCTGGCGCCGCTGCTGGACATCCACGCGGTCGAGGTCGTGCGCGGGACCAACGACCCGCGCTACGGCATGCACAACATCGCCGGCAATGCCAACATCGTCACCAAGATCGGCGACAACTACAAGACGGCGCGCCTGGGCTACGGCAGCTTTGACACCCGTGACCTGCAGGGCGCACTGGGCTTCGACGCCAACGGCTTTTCGCAAAACTACGGCTTCGACTACCAGAGCACCGACGGCTACCGCAACCATTCGTCGGCTGAGAAAGGCGGCTTTTCGGGCAAGTGGTTCTGGTCGCCGGACAAAGGCACCGCGCGCTACGGCCTGATCGTGCGCCACCACCAGGCTTCGGCCGACGAGGCCGGTTACCTGACCTATGCCCAGTCGCGCCAGGACCCGGACCTGTCGCCGGCCCACAACCGCACCGACCGCGACCACCGCTCCACCAACCAGGTCGCCATCCAGGCCGAAAACCAGTGGTCCGGCAACCTGTTCTGGACCGCGCAGGCCTACCAGAACGACCTGGACGACCGCCGCTACGTGACCTTCTCTGCCACCGTCTCGCAGCAGGAACGCATCGTGGTCGAGCGCCACCGCGGCGCGTCCGGCACCCTCACCTGGCGCCCTGCGGCCACGGCGCTCGGTTCGTTCACCGTCGTCGGCGGGCTCGACACCGAACACCAGGACAACAGCAGCCAGCGCTACAACACGGTGGAACAGGTACGCACGGCCCAGACGCGCAACCAGCAGTTCGACCTGGACACCACCGGCGGCTTCGTGCAGGTGGTGTACAAGCCCAGCAGCGCCCTGACCGTGACCCCGGCCTGGCGCGGCGACAAGATTGCGGGCACCTACACCAACCTGCTCGGCGGGCAGACGTATGGCGTCAACGACTATGGCCTGATCAGCCAGCCGAAGATCAGCGCGGTGTACAAACTGGCGCCCTCGTACTCGGTCTATGGCAACTGGGGCCGCAGCTTCCAGATCGGCGTGGGCACCGCCGCGTACAAGGTCAACCAGTCGGCCGACCTGGCGCCCTCGATCAACGAGGGCTGGGAGACCGGGCTGAAGTTCCGCCCGCTGGACTGGATCGAAGGCCGCGTGGCGCTGTGGGAACAGACCGCGTCGAACGAGGCGCGCCGCAAGCTCAACGACCCGGCCAACGACGCCGAAAACATCGGCGCCACCCGCCGCCGCGGCCTGGACATCCAACTCAACGCGCAGCCCACCGAACAACTCGGCGCGTGGGTAGGCGCGGCCTTCCAGCGCTCGAAGATCGTGCGCACCGATGCCGCCTCCATCGCCACGCTCGGCAATGAAATCGACCACGTGCCGCACCTGCTCTACAACCTCGGCGCCGACTACAAAGCCAGCGACCGCCTGCGCTTCTCGGCATCGATGAACGGGCAAAGTTCCTACTACCTCGAGCGCACCAACAAGACCGGCAAGTTCGGCGGCTATGCGCTGTTGAACCTGTCGGCTACCTGGTGCGTGAAGGACAATTTCGACGTGGAAGTACAGGTGCGCAACGTCGCCAACCGCTACTACGAGTACGTGTGGCACGACGGCACGCAATCGCTGCATGCGCCCGGCAGCCCGCGCAGCATCAACCTGATGGTCACCGCGCACTTCTGAGGCGGCGCACATGGCAAGCCCGGTCCGGCGCGTCGTCCTTGCGCTTCACTTCTGGAGTGGCCTGGTGGTGGGGCTCTGGTTCGTCCTGCTCGGCCTGACCGGCAGCGCCCTGGTGTTCTACCTCGACATCGACCGCGCGCTCAACCCGCACACCCGGGTCGAACACGCGGTTGCCGCCTTGCCGCCGGTGGAGTCGATCCACCAGGCGCTGCGCCAGGCCTATCCGGAGCGTGACGGCCCATGGCGCATCGAGCTGCCGCTCGACCAGGACACGCCGGTGATGGCCCGCTACTACCACCCGGCCGAGCGCGCCGGCAGCTACTTCGCCCCAATGCTGGTGACCCTGGACCCGGCGACGCTGCAAGTGACCAGCAAGCGGTTCTGGGGCGACACCGTGGTGACCTGGCTGTTCGACTTGCACTACACGCTGTTGTTGGGCAAACCTGGCCTGGTGCTGGTGGGCCTGGCCGGCATCCTCTGTTTCGCTGTCATGGTGACGGGCATCCAGTTGTGGTGGCCGTCGAAGGCCAGGTTCTGGACCGCCCTGCGCATCGTGCCGCGCCCCGGCGCCGTGCGGCGGGCGTACGACATGCACTGTTCCAGCGGCGTGTACTGGCTGCCCTTGCTGGCCGTGCTCGCGCTCACCGGCAGCGCGCTGGCGTTTCCCGACCAGACGCGGCTGCTCCTTCGTGCGAGCCCGGCACCGGCGGCGCCGATAACGAGCGCGCACCAACGCGATACCGTCTCGCTGGACCAGGCCATCGCCACCGCCAAGGCGCGCTTTCCTGACGCCGAAGTCCGCTGGGTCGAGACCAGCGGCGCCGGGCACACGCCTATATCGCTGCGCATGCGCCAGCCGTCCGAGCCGAGCCGCCGCTTTCCGCAAACCCGGGTCTGGCTCGACGCGGGCAGCGGCGCGATCCTGGCCGCGCATGACCCGCTCGCGGCCAACACGGGTGCGCGCATGTCCTACTGGTTCCATCCGCTGCACAACGGCGAAGCGTTCGGGATTGTCGGCCGCGCAGCGGTGTTCCTGTCGGGCTTCGTTCCCCTGCTCCTGTTCGTCACCGGCGTCATCCGCTGGCGGCACAAGGTGCGCGCGCGTGCACAGGCCGCGCGTACGGCCCGCCCCCTCACCAGCGCAGCGCGCGCGCCCCGGTCGGCGATGTAACGCCTCGGGCCGCCGCCCGTGCTCATTGGACAGAAACCGAATTTTTGCCAGGCTTACCACAATCAAAGCAAAAAAAGAACGGATCTGGATCAAGAATATGGCATACTATTTTCCACACGTTGGCGCGACATACCATCAAAAAGAAGCAGGTTCGTCCACTGCTCACATCAAGCGCGCCATCGGGCGGAGGAACCGGTAAGTTGCCTGCACCTGTCCCACAGGGTGGTCAACCTGGTATTTCAGCGCGCCCGAAACTGAGATCCATGCCTGATCACCCAAGAGACAACTATGGCGCACAGTGTTTTCCCCTCCCTCATGCCGGCGGACAACGTTCTGTCCGACTACGGCCTGTGTCAGACCTCCGACATCGAGGAGGCGCGCTCGGTGGGCGAGCGCATTTTCTGCAGTAACAAGATCTACTCCAAGGACCCAAAGTTCAACACGCGCGTCAATTACCGGCGCGTCAACAGCCTGGGCGTGGGCCGCATGACCTATGGCGGCGAGACCGTCATCGACCCGGACGTGATGGAGTCGTTTTCGCTGGTCCAGGTGCCCATCAGCGGGCGCGAGTTCATCGAGTCCGACGGCAAGCGCGCCTTGTTCGAGTCCACCCAGGGCGTGGTGCTCAACTCGCATGCCCGCACGCGCATACACCACTTTGGCGGCGACAAGATCATCATCCGGGTCGATAACGAGGTGGTCCGGCGCCAGTGCCAGCAGCACCTGGGCCGCACCTTGCAAAAGGATGTCGAATTCAACGCCGTCATGGACCTGGATACGCCGGACGGCCGCAACATGGTCAAGATGCTGGCATGGATGTGCGACGTGCTGTCCACTTCGGACAAGCTCTCGCCCCTGCTCAGCACCCAGTTCGAGACCACCTTCGTCGGCATGCTGCTCAGTTGCCAGCCGAACAACTACAGTGCCGAACTGTGCGAGGACAAGGGCCAGTCAATCGCGCCATCCTTCGTCAAGCGCATCGAGCAGTACATCGAGGAGCATGCCCACGAGCCGATCTCGGTGGGCGACCTGGCGGAATACGCCGGTGTCAGCACGCGCTCGCTGTTTGCCGGCTTTCGGCGCTTTCGCAATACCTCGCCCATGCACTTCCTGAAGGAGGTGCGCCTGCGCCGGGTGCACGAAGAACTCCTGCGTACGCCCCCTTCCAGCGGCGCGGTCACCACCGTCGCATTCCGCTGGGGCTTCAGCCATCTCGGCCACTTCACGACCGACTACAAACGCCGTTTCGGCGAAACCCCGTCCGAGACGCTGCAGCGTTCCTGACCCGCCGCCTCCCGCTGGCGCACCGCCAGCGGGCATTTGCCGGCGCCCGCGCAGCACTTCCTTTCCCTGTCCCGCCCTTGAAGCGCACCGCCCCCCGCGGTGCGCCCGGCGTTATCCCCATCGTGCCCACCAGCGCGGCGTTTCCTGCATTGCCGGGATAAGCGCTTCGCGCACGGGAGTGTGAGCCGGGTTCCCTGTGCCCTAGGATCGACGTTCAACACAGCCGTTCGCCGGCCACGCCGTGGACCGCGAACCGACGATCACACCAAGGAGACAGACATGAATGCCCCGAACACGATGAAGGCAATGCGCATCCACGAGCCTGGCGGCCGCTTCCAGATGGATACGCTGCCGCTGCCCACGCTGCTGCGCCCGACCGACGTCCTGGTCCAGGTCAAGGCATCCGGCGTGGTGCCGAACCTGCGCAATGTGATGAGCAACTACGGCGAGCGTTCCTACCTCACGGTGCCGGACCTGCCAGCGATCTACGGCCTGGATACCGCCGGCGTGGTGACCGAAGTGGGCGCCGCCGTCACCGGCATCGCGCCGGGCGACCGCGTGTACATCAACCCGGGCCGCTCCTGCGGCTCGTGCCACGCCTGCCGCATGGGCGAGCCGACCAACTGCGTCGCTTACACCTTCCAGGGCTACTTCGGCTTCGGGCCGCGCTCCAAGGATATCTACAAGCAGTACCCGTACGGCGGCTTTGGCCAGTACGCCACCGCCCCGGCCGACGGCCTGGTCAAGCTGCCGCCCGCGGTCACCTTCGAGCAGGCAGCCCGTTTCGGCTACCTGGGCACCGCGTATTCCGGCTTGCGCAAGGCGGGTGTGGCGGCCGGCAAGACCGTGTTGATCAGCGGCGCCAGCGGTACCCTGGGCCTGGGCGCGGTGCAGATTGCGCGGGCAATGGGCGCGGTCAAGATCTTCTGCGTGGCGCGCAATGCCGACCTGCTCGAACGCGTGCGCGCGCTCGATCCTGAGCGTATCCGCGTCTTCTCGCACGGCTCCGGCGACCTGGGCGAATGGGTACGCAGCGAGACCGGCGGCGTGGGCGTGGACGCAGTGCTCGACGCGATCGGCCCTGGCGCACCGCACCAGGTCACGCTCGACTGCATCGGCGCGCTGCGCCGTGGCGGCCGCCTGGTCGAAGTGGGCGCAATGAACGACCCGCTGCCGCTGAACCTGCACGAGCTGATGTGCTCGCAGATCAGTGTCTTGGGTTCGCTCTGGTTCTCGGTGGGCGAAGGCCAGGACCTGGCCTACATGGCCGCCGCCGGCACGCTGGACCTGAACGTGTTCGACCATCACCGCTACACGCTCGAGCAAGCCAACGAAGCGCTGGCCGACGCCGAGCAGCGCAAGGGCGGGTTTGTCAACGTCGTGATCGTGCAGTAAGCGCGCATCCAACAACAAGGAGTCTGAACATGGTAAGACGTATCGTAACGGGCGAGCGCAACGGCAAATCGGTGGTGGTGTCCGACGGCCCGGTGGCCAATACCCACGACTATGCCGCAGTCCCGGGCTTTCAAACCACGCTGGCCTGGGCTACGACCGATGCCGAGCCCACCCTGCCCTTCGACGGCCGCGACCCGGTGGTGGGCATCGAATCGGTGATGCCGGCGCCGCACGGCACACGCGTGATCGTGGTCCAGTTCCCGCCCGACAGCGTGATGGCCACGCCCGGCTTTGACGGCGCTGCCGCCGGCGCGGAATATGCCCAGTACCTGCCGGGCCTTGCCGAAACCTTCGACCCCGACGGTTCCGGCTTCCACCGCACCCCGACGGTCGATTACGACGTGATCCTGTCCGGCGAGCTGTGGCTCGAGCTGGACGATGGCGAGCTGCGTCACCTGAAGGCCGGCGACATCGTGATCCAGAACGGCACGCGCCATGCGTGGCGCAACCGGACCGAAACGCCGGCGGTGATGCTGTCCGTGCTCATCGCCGCACGCTAGCCCGTTCACCTTTTCGACCCGGAGTCCGCCCATGTCCCACCACCACGCCCACGGCCGCCAGGAAGGCTTCGACGAGAACGCCGCCGACAAGCTCGAGTGGAGCGACGCACTGCTGCTCGGCCTTGGACCGATGGACGACGCGCACGAGGAATTCGTGCAGGTCGTGAAAGCGCTGGCCGGGTGCAATGCCGTCACGGCCCTCGGCTGCCTGCAAGCGGTCGAGGATCACCTGCTTGCGCACTTCAACACCGAGCGCGAGTTGATGGAGCGGACCGGGTATCCGTCGATGGATTGCCACCTCGACGAACACCAGAAGGTGCTCGACACGGTGCTGCAGGTGAACCAGCTGGCCAAGGCCGGCCAGGTTGGCCTGCGCGACGTGCGGCGCCTTGCCGCCGCGCTCGCGGACTGGTTTCCCAAGCACGCGACCTATCTCGATTCGGCTTTGTCGACCTGGGTCAGCAAGCAGCGCCATGGCGGCGCGCCCGTCATCCTCAGGCGCCATATCGCGCAGTTCGCAGAGCCGGAAACGAGCCCGGCCTGAACGCGGACAGCCACATTCCAAAGGAGTGCAGCATGATGATGAAAGATAAGGTCGGCCTGGTCACGGGCGGCGGCTCGGGCATGGGCCGCGCGGCTGCCATTGCCCTGGCCGCGCAAGGCGCCACCGTGGTGCTCGCCGGCCGCACCGAAGACAAGCTGGCCGTGGTGCGCGACGAGATCGCCGCCGCGGGCGGCAAGGCCGACATCCGGGTAATGGACGCCGCGCGCCGCGAAGACAATGAAGCGCTGGTCGCGTATATCGAATCGCGTTTCGGCCGGCTCGACTTCGCCTTCAACAACGCGGGCGGCCACGCCGACTTCAAGCCGATCGACCAGACGCCGGTGGAGGAATCGGAATGGGTCATCGATCTCAACTTCAAAGGTGTCTATTACGGCGTCAAGTACCAGGTCGAGGCAATGCTGCGCGCCGGCGGCGGCGCGATCGTGAACAATGCGTCGATCTTCGGCTTGCGCGGCATGAACGGCATCGCCCATTACGTGGCGGCCAAGCATGCGGTGGTCGGCCTGACAAAAGCGGTGGCCAAGGAATATGCGGGCCAGAACATCCGCATCAACGCGGTGTGCCCTGGCGCGACCGAAACACCGAACTACATGCGTTCGACCGGCGGCGACGTGCACCTGCTCGACGACATGATCCCCATGCGCCGCATCGGCCAGCCGCAGGAAGTGGCCGAGGCGGTGGTGTACCTGCTCTCGCCCAGGTCGGCCTACGTGACCGGCACGACCTTGTCGGTGGATGGCGGCATGACCGCTTGAAGTGGCGCCGCGGGCCGCGTTGCCTGCCCGCGTATCCAGGCTCCTCGAAGGGCTGGCCCTGTGCAAACAGGCCAGCCCTTTTGTCATTGATCGCCGCGCGCGAACGCGTGAAAAACTGCGCCACCGTTTTTGTGCATTGATGGGATAGAAGGTTCACCAACGGGAGCGCCAGCGGCATTGCCGCTACGTACCATCAGATCGCTTGCTTTGCATCGTGCGAAGCATCTTTCCCATACGTAGGAGATTGGAGGCAATCATGGCAGATCAACCCGTAGTGCGTCGCCGCGTCGTCAAGACCGGCATCAGTGAAGAGCGTACCAACAACAGCAAAGTCCAAAGCCAATACCAGCCGTACAAGGATGCGGCCTGGGGCTTCATCAATCACTGGTATCCGGCGCTGTTCAGCAACGAGCTGCCGGAAGACCACGTCGAGGGCATCCAGATCTGCGGCATTCCCATCGTGCTGCGCCGCGTGGACGGCAAGATCTACGCGCTGAAGGACCAGTGCCTGCACCGCGGCGTGCGCCTGTCGGAAAAGCCGATGTGCTTCGACAAGGAAACCATCTCCTGCTGGTACCACGGCTTCACCTTCAACCTGGAATCGGGCCTGCTGTCGACCATCGTCGCCAACCCGAACGACAAGCTGGTCGGCACCACCGGCATCACCACCTACCCGGTGCAGGAAGTGGCGGGCATGATCTTCGTGTTCGTGCGCGAAGACGATTTCCCTGACGCCGACGTGCCGCCGCTGTCGGAAGACCTGCCGGTGCGCTTCCCGGAAAACAGCGAGCGCTTCCCGCACCCGCTGTGGCCGGCCGCGCCGAGCGTGCTGGACGAAAACGCCGTGGCCCTGGGCATGCACCGCACCGGCTTCGGCAACTGGCGCATCGCTTGCGAGAACGGTTTCGACAACGCGCACATCCTGGTGCACAAGGACAACACCATCATCCACGCGATGGACTGGGTGCTGCCGCTGGGCATTCTGCCGACCGCCGACGATTGCATCGCCACCGTCGAGGACGAAAAGGGTCCGAAGGGCCTGGTGCAGTGGCTGTTCACCGAGAAGTGGGCGCCGGTCATGGAGAACAAGCAGCTGGGCCTGAAGATCGAGAACACCAAGGGCCGCCCGTACCGCACCTCGGTCGTGCTGCCAGGCGTGCTGATGGTCGAGAACTGGCCGGAAGAGCATGTGGTGCAGTACGAGTGGTACGTGCCGATCACCGACGACACCCACGAGTACTGGGAAGTGCTGGTGCGCGTCTGCCCGAGCGACGCCGACCGCAAGAAGTTCCAGTACCGCTTCGACCGCGTGTACAAGCCGCTGGCGCTGCACGGCTTTAACGACTGCGACCTGTACGCCCGCGAAGCGATGCAGAACTTCTACGCCGACGGCACCGGCTGGGATGACGAGCAACTGGTGGCCACCGACGTGTCGCCGATCACCTGGCGCAAGGTCGCATCGCGCTGGAACCGCGGCATTGCCAAGCCGGGCCGTGGCGTGGCCGGTGCGCTCAAGACCACCAGCCTGCGCTTCAAGGACACGGCCGACGGCCTGCGTCCTGGCTACAAAGTCCCGAAGATCCCGGACGAAGAGTAAGCAACAAACAAGGCCGCGCCGCCGCGCGCGGCCTTTTTCGCTGCCCTGCAACGCTGCCGGTCCCTGGCCGGCTTCTTGCGCGGCATGGAGTGAACATGGAAAACCAATTGCACTACCTGGAGATGTCCGAGCTGTCGCAACGCATGCGCAGCGGCGAACTCTCGCCCGTTGAAGTCGCGCAGGCGCAACTGGCGCGCATCGCAGCGCTCGACGGTTCGCTCAACAGCTATGCCTGGGTCGCGGCCGAGCAGGCAATCGAGCAAGCGCGCCAGGCCGAAGCGGAACTGGCACGCGGCCAATGGCGCGGCCCGCTGCACGGCGTGCCGATCGGCGTCAAGGACCTGTTCTGGACCCGCGACATGCCGACCACGGCCGGGACCACCATCTACCGCGACTACCTCGCGCCCGAAGACGCGACCGTGGTTCAGCGCCTGAAGGACGCCGGCGCGGTCATCCTCGGCAAGCTGCGCATGACCGAAGGCGCGTTTGCCATCCACCACCCCGACCTGCCGGCCCCCAGCAATCCGTGGGGCGCCGATCACTGGGCCGGCGCTTCGTCCAGCGGCAGCGGCGTGGCCGCCGCGGCCGGGCTGTGCTACGGCGCGCTGGGCACCGACACCGGCGGCTCGATCCGTTTTCCGAGCGCGGCCAACAACCTGACCGGCATCAAGCCGACCTGGGGCCGGGTCAGCCGCCACGGCGCGTTCGAGCTGGCCGCCAGCCTTGACCATGTGGGCGCGATGGCGCGCAGCGCCAGGGACGCGTTTGCGCTCCTTTCCGTGATCGCCGGCCACGATCCGCTGGACCCGACCTCGCTGCCGGGCCCCGCTCCCACGTTCTCGGGCATCGAAGAAAGCTTCGCCGGCCTGCGCGTGGGCGTGGACGAAAGCTGGCTCAGCGACGGCGTCGATCCGGCCATCCAGCGTGGCCTGCAGCAGATCATGGCCTTCATCGAACAAGGCGGCGGCGTGCTGCACAGCGTGCGCATGCCCGATACCCGCGCGGTGAGCACCAACTGGGAACAGCACTGCGGCGTGCAGACCGCCGTGGCGCACGCGGCCACCTACCCGAGCCGCGCCGCCGAATACGGCCCGGCACTGAGCCGCCTGATCGACGGCGGCCTGGCGCTGGGCGGCCTGGAGTACCAGCGCATTTTGCTGGCCGCGCAGCGCTTCACCGGCGAAGTGGACGCCCTGCTCGACCAGGTCGACCTGGTGCTCGCGCCGGTGCAGCCGTATGCGGCGCCCACCTACGGGCAGCTGGCCGGCCTGGCGCTGGACCCGGAAGCGAACCGCCGCCTGATCCAGTTCACCTCGCCGTTCAACGTCAGTGGCCACCCCTGCCTGAGCCTGCCTTGCGGCTTCACGCAGGCGGGCCTGCCCCTGGGCGCGCAATTCATCGGCAAAAAGGGCTCGGAAGCGCTCCTGTGCCGCGCCGGCATGGCCGTGCAGCGTGTCAGCGACTGGCACAAGCAGCATCCGCCCGGCATCTGAATATCACCATCATGAGCAAGAACATGCACCAAATCACCCTCAACTACGCCGATGGCGTCAGCCGCAGTTTTGAGGTCGCGTCCGGCGAGCTCATCCTTGACGCCGCCATCGCCGCCGAGATTCCCGTCCTGTACCAGTGCCAGTCCGGCAGCTGCTCGACCTGCACCGCCACGCTGGCCTGCGGCGACGCCCACACCCGCGCCGGCGCCAGCTCGACCCTGCTGGCCAGCGAAGTGGCGGCCGGCACGCGCCTGTTGTGCGTGTGCGAAGCCGGCTCCGATTGCAGCTTCGACCTGGCCTACAGCAGCGAAGCCGGCGCCATCGTCGCCCACGATGTCCACGCCTTCATCGATTCGGTCGAGCAGATCGCCAGCAATGTGGTGCGCCTGACGGTGGAGCTGGCCGAGGGCGAATGGATGGACTTCCGTCCCGGCCAGTTCATGCAGATCGAAGTGCCGGGCCTGGGCGTGCTGCGCAGCTATTCGCCGTCGAGCGTGGCGACCGACCTGCCGAAGATGGAGTTCCTGATCCGCATCCTGCCCGATGGCGCGATGTCCAACTTCCTGTCCAAGGTGGCCGAGCCGGACCAGGTGCTCAAGCTGCGCGGGCCCTACGGCTCATTCTTCCTGCGCGAAGAACACAAGCGCGCGCCGCACATTTTCGTGGCAGGCGGCACCGGCCTGGCGCCGATCCTGTCGATGATCGACACCCTGCGCCAGTACGGCGGGCGCAAGCCTTCCATGTTGCTCAGCTTCGGCTGCGCCACGCCCGACGCCCTGTTCAGCCTGGAAGAGATCGCGCTGCGCAAGCAATGGCTGCCGACGCTCGACACGCGCATCTGCGTGGACCGCGATCCGCAGGAAGGCATGCATCACGGCAATCCAGTCAGTGCCCTGCGCGAAGGCGACGTGCACCCCGACACCGTGGCCTACCTGTGCGGCCCGCAAGTGATGATCGACGCCGCGACCCGTCGCCTGATCGAGCTGGGCGCCAATCCGGGCAACATCTTCAGCGAACAATTCACGCCGAGCAATTAAGAGCACACAAGGAACCACCCATGCTTCCCGCTACCACCCCCGCCCCGCTCTCCGCCCAGCAGCAGCAATGGTATGCAGCGGCCTGCGCGCGGATCGACCCCAAGCGCCTGCAGCAGCTGCTGTTCGAGCTGACCAACATCCACAGCCCGACCGGCGCCACGCGTGCGGCCAGCGAGTTCATGACCGCGCACCTGGGCAAGGTCGGCTTCGACGCCAGCTACCAGCCGCTGACCGACATCAGCGGCAACGTCAAGGCCCAGTACCGCGGCAGCGGCGGCGGCGCCTCGGTAATGCTGTATGCGCCGATCGACACGCACCTGGATTGCACGCCCGAGGAGCGCGAACTGCTTACCGGCCCGGCCACCGAGGCCGACATGCAGCCGCGCGCGGCGCAGGTCGAGGACTGGGTGTTCGGCCTGGGCGCGAGCAACCCCAAGGGCATGATCGCCACGCTGACCGAAGTGGCCACCGCGCTGATCGAAGCGCAGGTGCCGCTGCGCGGCGACCTGCTGATGGGCCTGGCCGATGGCGGCATGCCGGTGGACATCGGCGCACGCCAGCACGCCGGCATGTCCGGCGGCGTGCTGCACCTGCTCAACCGCGGCATGTACCCCGACTTTGCCATCATCATGAAGCCGTGGAACTGGGTGTACCACGAAGAGCCGGGCATGGCCTGGTTCAAGCTGCGCGTGTACGGCACCCTGGGCTACGCGGGCGTGCCGCACGACACGCCGGGTTTCCGCAGCTCGGTCGGCGCCACCGCCACCGTCATCCCGGAACTGGAAAAGTGGATCATCGACTATGCCGAGAAGAACACCTCGGGCGTGGTCAAGCCGCATGGCTGGATTGCCGGCGTGCGCGGCGGCGACCCCGAGCGCCCTGCCTTCCCGTCCTTCCTGACCGAATTGTTCTTCGACGTGCGCGTCAACCCGCGTACCTCGCCGGCCGAGGTGAAGGCGCAGTTCGCGGCCTTCGTGGCCGAGCTCAAGGCGCGCCGTCCCGAGCTGGACATGGACTGGGAGATGTACGGCTCGGTCCCCGGCGGCACCACCGACCCGCAGAACTGGATCATCCAGTCCTGCAAGCGCGGCTGGGAACACATCGAGGGCCGGCCGCACGGCACGCCCGACTGGCTGGGCGGCCAGACCGACGGCGCTGCCTTGCGCCGCTGGGGTGTGCCGACGGCGCGCGTGGGCTGGCCGTGGCCGGCGCAAGGGGCGCCGCTGCCGGTGGCCGAAGGCCTGGGCGGCATGGGCGCCACCTACATTCCCGAGCTGATTCCCTGCGCGAAAAAAATCATGTACGCGCTGGTGGATACGCTGACACGGCCGCGCAGCGAGCTGGGCTTGTAACGCCGGCGCCCTGCTCCCGCCCTGAAGATTTTTCCTGGGTTTGACGACGTCTGCGGGCACGACCCGGACACGTCGTCTTTTTTTGCGCAGCGCCTTATCCGGATCGTGCACGCCGGCGGCCATGAATGTTGCAGGCAAAGGATAAGCACGCAGTGGTTGGATAGTCGCGCAGGAGCGGGGTCGAGACAATGGATTTTCTGGAAGTCCTTTTTTGCACGTCAACTTTGTGGATCGCCTTATGAACAAGTCCTCCAGTCTTCGCGTGGAGAACCCGGCCCGGACGGGCGCAACAGCACGCCTGGCCAATCTCGTTGTGTCGGCGCTGCCGTGGATGATCATCGCCGGCCTGCTCTATGCCGGCCTGTTCATCAAACCCAAGGCCGTGGGCAGCAGCGTCACGCCGCCGGCGCTGGAACGGCGCGACCGCGTGTACGGCATTGCGCACGGAGCGGACGGCGCGCTGCTGGCCGCCGCCTCCAACGGCAAGATCCTGGCCATCGGCCCGGACCGCAAGATCGCCCGCCCGGCCACCCCGGCCAGCCTGTCGCTGCAGGACATTGCCGCGTTCGACGCCGCGCACGCTGTGGCGGTGGGCAACGACAACGTCATCCTGGTCACCGAAGACGGCGGCAAGCACTGGAGCCGCGTGGACAACGTCCCGCGCTCGCAGGTCGCCAACAAGCTCAACCGGGTGCGCGCCGGCGCCAACGGCGTGGCGGTGGCGGTGGGCGAGATGGGCGCGCTGCTGTCCTCCCAGGATTACGGCAAGACCTGGCAGCGCCTGCGCGAAGAAGAAGACGTGGCCTGGA
Source organism: Massilia agilis (assembly GCF_024756255.1). GTDB lineage: Bacteria > Pseudomonadota > Gammaproteobacteria > Burkholderiales > Burkholderiaceae_D > Telluria > Telluria agilis. The sequence goes on from NZ_JANUHB010000002.1 coordinate 823,216, forward strand.
ACGACGTGGCCATCCTCGACGGCGGCGTGCTGGTGGTGGTGGGCGAATTCGGCAAGATCCTGCGCAGCAGCGACAACGGCAAGAGCTGGGAAAAGGAACAGCCGCCGGTGCAAAGCTCGCTGATGGCGGTGGCTTTTCGCGATGCAAGCAACGGCGTGGCGGTTGGACTCGAGGGCGTCGTGCTGACCACGGGCGACGGCGGCCGCAGCTGGGCAACCGTCAAAGTGCCGGCACACGAACACCTGCTCGACGTGACTTGGAACGCCGAGCGCAGCGAATGGTTCGCCACCGGCGCCATGGGCCGCTGGGTCAGCGGCACGAGCGGCGCCGACGGCCTGCAATGGCAGGCAGGCGTCCTGGGCGAGCACGCGCTGTCCTGGCACACCCGCGTACTGGCTGCCGGCCGCAGCTATTGGCTGGCCGGCGCCGACCTGGGCACCTGGGACGGCCGCCAGTGGACCCCGCTGGCATCGAACTGAATCCCCGCACCATTTTTCGAGATTGTTCCCATGATTGAACGCATCGCGCATTTCTGCGTCGAGAGACGCAAGCTGGTCGTCGGCCTGCTGCTGGCCTGTACCCTGGTCCTGAGCTGGTTCGCCCTGCATATCCAGGTCCGCACCGTGTTCGAGGACATGCTGCCCTCCAAGCACGAGTACGTGAAGACCCACGAGAAATTCAAGGACACCTTCGGCGGCTCGAACATCGTCACCATCATGCTCGAGGTGGACAAGGGCGACATCTTCCAGCAGTCGGTGCTGGGCAAGGTACGCGACCTGACCCTGGGCCTGCGCGAAGTCTCGGCCGTCAACCAGTTCCAGATCACCTCGCTGGCATCGAAGAAGCTCAAGGAAGTGCACGCATCGACCAGCGGCATCGAAAGCGTGCCGGTGATGTGGCCGGACGTGCCGCAGACGGCCGACAAGATGGCCGAGCTGAAAGCGGCCGTGCTGCGCAACCCGCTGGTGTATGGCCCCTACGTTTCCAAGGACCTGCAGGCAACCCTGATCACGGTCGACTTCATCGACCAGAAAGTGGACTACGCCACCGTCTTCAAGGAGATCAATGCGCTCATCGCCAAGGTCGATGACGGCTCGGTGAAGATCCGCGTGGTGGGTGACCCGATCCTGTTCGGCTGGGTGAACCACTACCTGCCCGAGACCTTGCACCTGGTGTTCTACGCCCTGGGCGTAACGCTGGCCATGCTGTTCGTGCTGCTGCGCACCTGGCGCGGCGTGCTGCTGCCCTTGCTGGCCGGCCTGGTGAGCGCGATCTGGGCGCTGGGCATCTGCCAGATCCTGGGCATCAATTTCGAGCCGCTGGTGATCGTGGTGGCGATGCTCATCACCTCGCGCGCCGTGTCGCACTCGGTGCAGATCGTCAACCGCTTCGACGACGAGCTGGAAACGCAGGCCAAGGTCGATGGACCGGAGCTGTCGCGCATTGCGGCGCGGGTTGCACTGGCCGACCTGTTCCGCCCCGGCATGCTGGGCGTGATTGCGGACGCCGCCTGCATGGCCGTGGTCGCGCTCAGCCCGATCCCGATGCTGCAAAAGCTCACGGTGCTGTCGGTGGTGTGGGTCTCGACCCTGACGGTGAGCGCCGTGATCCTGACCCCGGTGCTGCTGTCGTGGATCCGCAAGCCGCGCGGCTTTGCGCACCCGCTGAACCTGCAGCCGGTCCTGCGCAAGGTGCTGGACTTCGCGGTGGGCATCACCCTGTCGCGCGCCCGCTATGCGGTGCTGGGCGTGAGCCTGCTGGTCGTGGTCGGCGCCGGCATCTACGCGCTGAACCTGAAGATCGGCGACGCCAATCCCGGTTCGCCGATCCTGTGGCCGCACGCGAAGTACAACCAGGATTCCAAGGCCATCAACTCGCGCTTCGAGGGCGTGGACCGGATGTTCGTGGTCATTGGCGAGGACGGCAAGGCGGGCGTGGTCAAGAGCAACGAAGTGCTGCAGTCGATGGACCGCTTTCAGCGCTTCATGGAAGTGCAGCCCGAGATCGGCGGTTCGGTGTCGATCGCCGACGTGATCCCGCAGATCAATGCCAGCCTGCATGAGGGCAATCCGCACTACCTCGAAATGTCGGACAACGCGGCCGTCAACGGCAGCCTGATGGCGATGCTCGAATCGGTGTCCGAGCCGGGCGACATGGACCGCTTCGTGGACAAGGCATCGGCCAACGGCGCCGTTACCCTGATGTTCCGCGACCGCCAGGGCGAGACGATCCGCACCGCGGTGGCGCGCATCAAGGAGTTCATCGCGGCCAACCCGCTCAAGGAAGGCCACTGGCAGCTGGCCGGCGGCGCCGTGGGCGTCATGGCGGCCATCAACGAGATCATCCTGTCCAGCCAGATCGAAGCGATCGCGCTGGCGCTGCTGGTGCTGGCGGTGCTGTGCACCATCGTGTACCGCTCGACGATCGCCGGGATGCTGTTCATGGTGCCGGTCATCATTTCCAACATGCTGACCTTCGCCTTCATGGTGTGGAAGGGCATCGGCATGAACATCAATACCGTGCCGGTGGCCGCGCTGGGCATCGGCCTGGGCGTGGATTACGCGTTCTACATCGCCGACCGCGTCAAGGAAGAAATCGCCATCGGCAGTACGCCCGAGCGCGCCATCAGCCAGGCCCTGCATTCGGCCGGCATGGGCGTGATCGTGACCGCCAGCGTACTGATCCTGAGCACGCTCCTGTGGTGGGTCTCGTCGCTGCGCTTCCAGGCAGAGATGGGACTGTTGATGGCCATCTGGCTGTCGGTGTCGGCCATGTCGGCACTGTTCGTGATGCCTTCGCTGATCTACGTAACGCGGCCGAAGTTCATCTTCGGCGACCCGGCCAAGCCAGCCGAAGCGAAGGCGGCGCAGCCACAGCTTGCTTGAGTTCCAGGCAAAACAAAAAACAGGGATTTCCGATTCTTTTCCACGCCCTCAAGGGAGACAACATGAAGCACCGCAAGACCAAACCGGCACGCCGAGGCCGCCTGCTCCGCGCGCTCGTTCCTACCGCCGTGATGGCCGCCGCCAGCCCGCTGGCGCTGGCCGGCGACAACAACGGGGACGACCGTTTCCATTTCGACGGTTACCTGCGCGAGGAAGTGTCCATCAATGCCAAGAACTGGCAGGACACGCCCGACTACAACGACAAGGGCAAGGTGTCCATGGCGCGCACGAGCTTGCGCCTGAACATGGAGTTCAAGGCGGCCGACGGCCTCACCTTCGTGGCCAAGGCGCGCGCCGCGCGCGAATGGAATTCGCCGTTCCTGAAGCACCTGGAGGGCATGGGTGCGAACAGCTACCGCAAGAAGGGGCTGACCGACCTGTACAACGACGTCGACGTGCGCGAGTGGTACGCCGACATCGTCGCCAGCGACCGCGTCAAGCTGCGCGTGGGCAAGCAGCAGATCGTCTGGGGCGAGACCGACTTCTTCGTTGCCAACGACCTGGCGCAAGGCTATGACAACGTGTGGCGCAGCTTCCTGGAGCCGGCCAACGAAGACCTGCGCAAGGGCAACATCGCGATCAAGGCGAACATCGACGTGCCGGAAGCGAACGGCGGCATCGAGGCCTTCTTCCGCCCGGGCTGGGACCGCAAGCGCGACATCGGCACCGAGATCGACGTCTATGGCGGCCGCTGGTCGAGCCAGCCCTATGCCGGCGTGGACTTCCGCAATATCGACCCGTACAGCTGGAACAACTCGAAGGCCAACATCCACAGCAAGAGTGGCGGCGTGCGCTGGAGCGGCATGGCGGGCGACACCAACTACTCGGTGTCGGTCATGCGGACCTTCTACAACATGCCGATCATGAACGCGTCGCCGACCTTCATGGACGGCGTGATGCCCTCGGGCGCGGCGCCGATCGGCAGCAAGACCACCTTGGGCCCGGCCGGCGAGATCATCTATCCGATGGTCAATGTGTTCGGCGCCACCGCCAGCCGCTACTCCGACATGACGGACGCCGTGTTCAGCGCCGAAGTGGCTTACATCAAGGACGCGCCGTTCAACTACGCCGCCGCCACGCCCTCGCTGATGAGCCAGTACATTGCGCCGGGCTTCGATGGTTGGAAGACGCGCAACGTGATCGCCTCGATGGTGCGCATGGACAAGAACTTCGCGTTCACCCAGAACCTGCTGGGCACGGAGAAGCCGATGTTCTTCTCGGTGCAGGTGTTCGACAAGTGGATCCAGGACTTCGACCGCAACGAGAACCTGCTCTACAGCGTGGGCTGGGGCGGCCGTGCCAAGCGCCACAACACGCTGGTCACCACCATCTTCGACCTCTCCTACGACAACGGCCGCATCCACCCGCAGCTCGTGCTCGGCTCGGACGTGACCAATGGCGGCGGCTTCTACATCCCGTCCGTCACCTTCCAGCTGAACAAGAACCTGCGCTGGAAGCTCGAGTACGACGGCTTCTGGGACAGCCGCTACGCCAAGGGCCCCGTGCCCCTGAGCGACCGCACCACGCTGTTCGGCTACCTGCACAACCGCGACCAGGTCTACACCAGCCTGAACTATCTCTTCTAACCATCGCACCCCGGGACCAATCATGAAAGCTACGACACTCTACTCCTGCATGGTGGCCGCGCTGTTCGGCGCATCCTGCCTGCCGGCCATCGCCGCCGACCTCGCCGAAGGCACGGTGATCTCCGCCGCCAACCTCGACCAGGTGAAGAACGCCACCTTCGAAGGCCACACCATCGGCAGCATGCTGACCGAAAAGATGGAATGGCGCATCCGCAACAGCGGCTGGAAGCTCACCCTGGCGCACTCGAAGAAGGTGCCGCTCGACCAGAACTGGGTCAAGGCCAGCAAGGCCAACGAAGGCAAGACCAAGATCAACGACGCATCGTGCAAGGTCGATGGCTGGAAGGCCGGCGCGCCCTTCCCCACCATCGACATGAAAGACCCGGAAGCAGGCAAGAAGATCGCCTGGAACCTGGGCATCGGCTCGCTGCTGGGCGACGTGTCCTCGGTGCCGAACTTCACCCAGGTGCTCATCGACGGCAAGAGCGGCATCCACGCCGAACTGGTGGCCGAATTCACCCGCATGAACATGAAAGGACGCCTGACCGGAGGCGCCTCCACCCTGGGCAGCGACGACGAGAGCGCGCGCCAGCTGCTGTTCTTCAAGGCGCCATCCGAGGTCAAGGGCATCGGCACCTTCACCGTGATGTACGACGCGGCCAAGGTGCCGGACGTGTGGGCCTACGTGCCCGCCGTGCGCCGCACCCGCCGCTTGTCCGGCGGCGCCTGGATGGACCCGGTGGGCTCGTCCGACCAGCTGCAGGACGACCTGGACGGCTTCAACGCGCGCCCGTGCTGGTATCCGGGCTACAAGCTGCTGTCCAAGCGCTGGGTGCTGGCCGCGGCCAACAGCAAGCTCGATGTGTGGAACCAGAAGGCCTCGTCGCCCGCGCAGAAGTACCCGACGCTGGATCATTCGGCGCCGTACTGGAACCTGAACGACTCGTACGAGCCGCGTGAAGTGTACGTGCTCGAGGTCGCGACCCCGGCGCAGCACCCGTACAGCAAGAAGGTGCTGTACGTCGAGACCGAGTACCCGCGCGTGCACTACGTCGAGGCGTACAACCGCAAGGGCGAGTTCTGGAAGTTCATGGACATCCACTCCTACGTCAACACCAAGGCCGGCGACATCCGCACCGTCTCGGCCGACGTGATCGACTTCCAGCGCAACCACGCCACGATCTCGCTGATCGACGTGGCGACCTGGCGCACCAACTTCGACGCCAAGCCGAGCGACGTGTCGCTGACCCGCCTGGAGTCGGCCGGCCGCTGATGACGGCCCCGGGCTGCCCGATTGGTTCGGGCGGCCCTGTATCTGCCGCGCGCCGGGTCTGTTCCCGGCGCGGCGGCACGCACCAAGAATTCACCGAGTACCGATATGCCAATTCGTCTTGAATGCCTGTCCCACACCCCGCTGCAGGGCTATTTCGATCCCGCGCCGGACGTACTGAACGAGGTCGAGCGCGTGCAGGCCGCCGCGCGCGAACGCGTGCTCGCCTACGACCCCGAGCTGGTGGTGGTGTTTGCGCCCGACCATTACAACGGCTTCTTCTACGACCTGATGCCGCCGTTTTGCATCGGCGCGGCAGCCGATTCGATTGGCGATTACAAGAGCCTGGCCGGGCCGCTGCCGGTGCCGGGCGCGCTGGCCAGGGACATGGCCGAAAGCGTGCTGGCAGCCGACATCGACGTCGCCCTGTCCTACCGCATGCAGGTCGACCATGGCTGCGCGCAGGCGCTCGAAGTACTCACCGGCGGGCTCGACCGCTTCCCGGTGATCCCCGTATTCATCAATTCCGTGGCGCCGCCGATGGCGACGCTGCGCCGCGCCCGCCTGCTGGGCGAAGCCATCGGCCGCTTTTTGGAGCGTACCGGCAAGCGCGTGCTGGTGATCGGATCGGGCGGCATTTCGCACGAGCCGCCGGTGCCGCTTTTGGCCGGCGCCAGCGACGAAGTGGCCCAGCGCCTGATCGCCGGGCGCAACCCGACACCCGAAGGCCGCGCCGCGCGCCAGGCGCGCACGCTCGCCGCGGCCAAGTCCTTCACGGCTGGCGACAGCGGACTGCATCCGCTGAACCCCGAGTGGGACCTGGCGTTCATGGACAAAATGGCCTCGGAACTGCTGGCCGTCGATGGCATGACCAACGACGCGATCACGCGCGACGGCGGAAGGTCGGCGCATGAGATCCGCGCTTGGGTGGCCGCGTTCGGCGCCCTGTCCGCCTATGGCCCCTACCGCGCGACCAACGACTTTTATCGCCCGATTCCCGAATGGATCGCGGGCTTCGGCGCCATGCACGCCGCGCCCGTCGCGGCGGCGTAATCACATCAAGGAAGGAAACTCATGTCCGGACAACTCATACCCAGCCTGGCGAGCAGGCTGCGCAACGCCGAATGCACGCGCCAGCCGGTGCCGCCGGTGCGCGGCGACATCGCGCAGGACGACATGGCGCTGGCCTATGCCGTGCAGCAGGCGAACGTCGAGGCGCGCCGCGCGCAGGGCGAGCGCATCGTCGGCCGCAAGATCGGCCTGACCTCGCTCGCGGTGCAAAAGCAGCTCGGCGTCGACCAGCCCGATTTTGGCGCGCTGTTTGCCAACATGGCCTATGGCGACGGCCAGCCGATGCCGCTGTCGCGCCTGATCCAGCCGAAGGTGGAGGCCGAGATCGCGCTCGTACTCAAGCACGACCTGACGCAAGCGCAGCACACCTTTGCCGACATCATCGGCGCGACCGACTACGCACTGGCGGCGATCGAGGTGGTGGACAGCCGCATCCAGGACTGGGACATCCGCTTCGTCGATACGGTCGCCGACAACGCCTCGAGCGCCATGTTCGTGCTCGGCAGCCGGCCGGTGCCGCTGGCCGGGCTGGACCTGCCGGGCGCCGCCATGACCCTGTCGCACGACGGCGAGCTGGTCTCGCAAGGCAGCGGTGCGGCCTGCCTGGGCAACCCGCTCAATGCCGCCGTGTGGCTGGCCGACATGATGGTCAAGATGGGCACGCCCCTGCGCGCCGGCGACGTCTTGATGACCGGTGCGCTCGGCCCGATGGTGGCCGTGACCGCGCCGGGCACCTTCACCGCCCACATCGCCGGACTGGGCAGCGTGCGCGCCGTGTTTTCAGAATAAGGAGTCATACATGAGCAAGAAACTCAAGGCTGCCATCATCGGCAGCGGTAACATCGGCACCGACCTGATGATCAAGATCCTGCGTCACGGCAGGCATATCGAGATGGGGGCGATGGTGGGCATCGACCCCAAATCCGACGGCCTGGCGCGCGCCGCGCGCATGGGCGTGGCGGTGACCCACGAGGGCGTGGACGGCCTGACGCGGCTGCCGCAATTTGCCGACATCGACATCGTGTTCGATGCCACCTCGGCCTCGGCCCAGGTGAAGAACGACGCCGTGCTGCGCGCACTCAAGCCAGGCATCCGCATGGTCGACCTGACCCCGGCCGCGATCGGCCCGTACTGCGTGCCGGTGGTGAACGGCGAGGCGCACCTGGACGCGGGCAACGTGAACATGGTCACCTGCGGCGGCCAGGCCACGATCCCGATGGTGGCCGCGGTCTCGCGCGTGGCCAAGGTGTATTACGGCGAAATCATCGCTTCGATCTCCAGCAAGAGCGCCGGTCCGGGCACCCGCGCCAACATCGACGAATTCACCGAGACCACCTCCAAGGCCATCGAGCAGGTGGGCGGCGCGCAAAAGGGCAAGGCCATCATCATCCTGAACCCCGCCGAGCCGCCGCTGATCATGCGCGACACCGTGTACTGCATGACCGAGCTCGATGCCGACCAGGACGCGATCCGCAAGTCGGTGCAGGACATGGCCGCCGCCGTGCAGGAATACGTTCCCGGCTACCGCCTGAAGCAGGAAGTGCAGTTCGACCGCATCGAGCTTGCCCCCAACCTGCCGGGCGTCGGCCGCCAGGCGGGCCTGAAGGTCTCGGTCTTCCTGGAAGTGGAAGGCGCGGCCCACTACCTGCCTGCGTACGCCGGCAACCTCGACATCATGACCAGCGCCGCCCTCAAGACCGCCGAGCGCATGGCCGAGCGGCACCTCGTCGCGTAAGGAGAAGCACATGTTTGACAAGTCCAAGAAGATCTACATTTCCGACGTCACCCTGCGTGACGGGATGCACGCGATCCGCCACCAGTATTCGCTGGAGCAGGCGGTGCAAATCGCCAGGGCGCTCGATGAAGCCCGGGTGGACAGCATCGAGGTCGCGCACGGCGACGGGCTGCAGGGCTCGAGCTTCAACTACGGCTTTGGCGCCCACACCGACCTGGAGTGGATCGAAGCGGTGGCCGGGGTGCTCAAGCACGCCAAGGTCGCCACCCTGCTGTTGCCGGGCATCGGCACCATCCACGACCTGAAGAACGCCTACGACGCCGGCGCGCGCGTGGTGCGCGTGGCCACCCACTGCACCGAGGCCGACATCTCCAGGCAGCACATCGAATATGCGCGCGAACTGGGCATGGACACGGTGGGCTTCCTGATGATGAGCCACATGACCACGCCGCAGAACCTGGCGCAGGAAGCCAAGAAGATGGAAAGCTACGGCGCCACCACGGTCTACGTGGTCGACTCGGGCGGGGCGATGAACATGTATGACATCGCCGACCGCTTCAAGGCGTTCAAGGACGTGCTCAAGCCCGAAACCCACACCGGCATGCACGCGCACCACAACCTGTCGCTGGGCGTGGCCAACTCGATCGTCGCGATCGAAAACGGCTGCGACCGCATCGACGCCAGCCTGACCGGCATGGGCGCCGGCGCCGGCAATGCGCCGCTGGAGGTGTTCATCGCCGCGGTCGACCGCATGGGCCTGAACCACGGCTGCGACGTGAAGAAGCTGATCGACGCCGCTGAAGACATCGTGCGCCCGATCCAGGAGCGCCCGGTGCGCGTGGACCGCGAAACGCTGGCGTTGGGCTACGCGGGCGTGTATTCGAGCTTCCTGCGCCACTCCGAAACGGCGGCCGCCAAGTACGGCCTGCCCGCCTTCGACATCCTGGTCGAGCTGGGCAAGCGGCGCATGGTCGGCGGGCAGGAAGACATGATCGTGGACGTGGCCCTGGACATGCTCAAGCAGCGCGCATCGCAGGGCGCATGAATCACGTCGGCCCAGTGCCGGCATTAACGCAGAAAGGAACACCAAGATGGCGGCAAACGCAATCACGTTGAGCGAGGCATCGACCAGCAAGCTCGCGCGCATCAAGCACGGCGACGTGGAGTTGAACATCCACTACAACGATGTCGGCAGCGGCGCCGAGACGGTCGTGATGCTGCACGGCTCCGGCCCGGGCGCGACCGGCTGGGCCAACTTCCACCGCAATATCGAGCCGCTGGTCGGCGCCGGCTACCGGGTCATCCTGATGGATTGCCCGGGCTGGGGCAAGAGCGACTCGATCGTCAACACCGGCTCGCGTTCGGAGCTGAATGCGAGCATCCTCAAGGGCCTGGTCGATGCGCTGGACCTTGGGCGCGTGCACATCCTCGGTAACTCGATGGGCGCCCACAGCGCGGTCGCGTTCGCGCTCGCGCATCCGGACCGGATCGGCAAGCTGGTGCTGATGGGTGGCGGCACCAGCGGCGCCAGCCTGTACGCGCCGATGCCCACCGAAGGCATCAAGCAGCTCAATGGCGTGTATCGCGAACCGACCATCGAGAACCTGAAACGGCTGATGAATGTGTTCGTGCACGACGCCAGCGCGATCACGGACGACCTGATGCAGCAGCGCCTGGACAATATCCTGGCGCGCCGCGACCACCTGGAGAACTTCGTGAAAAGCCTTGCGGCCAATCCGAAGCAGTTCACCGACTACAGCGCGCGCCTGGGCGAAATCAGCGCACAGACGCTGGTGATCTGGGGGCGCGATGACCGTTTCGTGCCGATGGATACCGGGCTGCGCCTGATCGCCGGCATCCCGAACGCGCAGCTGCATATCTTCAGCCGCTGCGGGCACTGGGCCCAATGGGAGCACGCGGACGCATTCAACCGCATGGTGCTGGACTTCCTGGCGCACTGACGCAGGATCGTAGGGTGGGCAGCTTGTCTGCCCACGCGTTCAGGCGGCTTTGACTGACGCCGCGATCGGCTCAAGCTGGTTGAACGCGTGGGCAGAATCTGCCCACCCTACCAAACCGATTACCGCCAGCCTCAGATCGTCAGGCCGCCCGTCACTTCCAGCGTGGCGCCGTTGACGTAGCTGGCTTCGTCGGACAGCAGGAACACCACCGCCGACGCGATTTCGCCCGGCTTGCCCAGGCGTTTTTGCGGGACCTTCTGCACCATCTCGTCCATGACGTGCTGCGGCACGTCCTTGATGATGGCGGTGCTGATGAAACCCGGGCACACGGCGTTGCAGCGCACGCCCTTGCGGCCCAGCTCACGCGACCAGGTTCTGGTCATGCCCAGCACGCCGGCCTTGGCCGCAGCGTAGTTGGTTTGCCCGAAATTGCCCGACAGGCCCACGATCGACGAGATGTTGACGATCGCGCCGGCGCTCGCAATGAGCGCATCCACCGTCGTGCGGGTGCAGTTGAACACGCCTTTCAGGTTCACGTCGATCACCCGGTCCCACTGCTCTTCGCTCATCTTGGTGAGCTGGGCGTCGGCCACGATGCCGGCGTTGTTGACCAGGCCGTCGATGCGGCCGAACGCGCCCAGGGTACCCGCGGCCGCTTCGCGCACGGCATCCATGTCGGCCACGTTGACCGTGAACCCGGCCACCTTCGCCTGCGGCGCATCGCTGCGCACGGTGTCGATGGCGGCCGTGACCGCATCCTCGCGCAAGTCCCAGATCGCCACATGCGCGCCGCTTGCCGCGCAGCGCTGGGCGATGGCCAGGCCAATGCCTTGCGCGCCACCAGTGACGACGATTACCTTTCCAGACAAATCCATTCGAACCTCCACTTTTTCATCGTTTGATGAATTTAATCCAGAGATCTTACACTCAACTGTCACCCTGAACAAGGCAGCGGAAACGCCTGGCGCCCGGCATTTGCCGGCCGGGCAGGCATGCGCCAACCCGGCCGTTCTGCATCATCAGACCCCGGATGCGGCGCCCGAGTTCGCGGGCTGTGGCGCTCAACGAACCTGTGCCGGAACCTGCACCCAGCCGCCGGGGCAGGATGCGATGTAGGGGTAGTAGGCGCCGGTGCCCGGGCAGAAATACCAGAACTGGGGCACGGCCGCCACGCCCGGAGGCGGGCTTGGCACCAGCAGCGGGGGAATGTAGGGATTGGGATAGGGATAGACCGGCACGCCATAGGGGTACCAGGTGCCGCCGACCACCCACCACCAGCCGTCGTGGCCGGAGTGCGGGCCGTGGTACCAGTGCCCGCCGCTCCACACATGGCGGTCATGATCGTTGAAGTGGCGGATGTCGCCGTGCCACGCCGGACCCGGGCCGTGGCCGCCACCATGCCAGCCGGGCGCGCCACCGTGCGCACCGGGGTTACCCCCGTGGCCCGGGGAATGCTGGGCCCAGGCAGGCGCCAGCAGGATGGTGAACAGCTGTGCGGCACACGCCAGCCGGAGCAAGGCCGGGCGGCGATGCGCACGGGGCGTGGCAGAGTCCTTCATGGGTGCCCCCCGACCGCAGGAACAAGCTACATGCTCGCTCCCGCACGGTGCGGGACACTGCGCTCGATCAAGCGCGGGCGCGAAACAAACCGGGGATCAGAACTCTTCCCAGTCATCCTCGCCGGCCGGGACCGAGGCCGGCTTGCGTGCCGCCGGGCGGGCGGCCTGTGCAGCTTGTGCGGCAGGTTTTGCGGCCGGCTTGGCGGCGCGCGCCACCGGCACCAGCGCCGTGCTGGTCGCTGCCGGGCGGCTGCTTGCCGCCGGCGCCTGCGCCAGCGACGCGTGCAGCTGGAAGGTGCCCACGGCGCGCGCGAGGCGGTCCGCCTCTTCCTGCAGCGACTGGGCGGCGGCCGACGCTTCCTCGACCAGCGCGGCGTTCTGCGAGGTCGCCTGGTCCATCTGGACGATCGCCTGGTTCACCTGCTCGATGCCCGAGGTCTGTTCCTGGCTGGCGGCCGTGATCTCGGCCATGATGTCGGTCACGCGGCTGACGCTCTGCACGATCTCGGCCATGGTGGCGCCGGCCTGGTCCACCAGCATCGAGCCGGTGCGCACCTTGTCCACCGAGTCGTCGATCAGCATCTTGATTTCCTTGGCCGCGGCGGCGCTGCGCTGGGCCAGGTTGCGCACCTCGCCAGCGACCACCGCGAAGCCGCGGCCCTGCTCGCCCGCACGGGCCGCCTCGACCGCCGCGTTCAGTGCCAGGATGTTGGTCTGGAAGGCGATGCCGTCGATGACGGCGATGATGTCCACGATCTTCTTGGCCGACTCGTTGATCGCGCCCATGGTCTCGACCACCTCCGACACCACGGCCCCGCCCTTGCCCGCCACTTCCGAGGCCGACACCGCCAGCACGTTGGCCTGGCGCGCGTTCTCGGCGTTCTGCTTCACGGTCGAGGTCAGTTCTTCCATCGACGAGGCGGTCTCTTCCAGCGAGCTGGCCTGCTGCTCGGTGCGCGAGGACAGGTCCAGGTTGCCGGCGGCGATCTGGCCGGCGGCGGTGGCAATGGTATCGGTGCCGCCGCGCACGTGGCCGACGATCTTGACCAGCCCTTCGTTCATGTCCTTGAGCGCCTGCATCAGGCGGCCGGTCTCGTCCTTGGAGCGGACGTCGATGTCCTGGGTCAGGTCGCCGGCCGCCACCGCGTGGGCGATGCGCACGGCTTCTTCCAGCGGGTTGACGATGCCGCGGATCAGCATGGCGCCGACCACGCCGGCCAGCACCAGGCCAAAGGCCATGCCGGTCAGGCACACCACGCGCACCAGTTCATACATCGAGCGCGAGTTTTCGTTGAGCTTCTCGGCCTCGTCCATCTGCAACTTGATCAGCGCATTGATTTCCTTGCGGATGGCCTGGAACTGCTGGTCCACCTTGCCCTGGATCAGGGCGGTGGCGGCCTGCATGTCGCCGGCACGCACTGCGGCCACGGCCGGGTTCAGGGCGGTCTCGAGGAACTGCGCGCGCGCCTTGGCAAAGCGGTCGGCGATCTGCGCCTCTTCCGGCGTCAGCTTGGTCGCCATGTAGGCCTTCCACTGCTCGTCGATGACGGCGCGGTTGTGCTCGATCTCAGCCAGCAGGTTCGGCACGTCCTTGGCGTCGGCGGTGACGGACTTGGCCACCGCCAGCTGGTTCAGGTTGAAGGCACGGATGATGCGGTCGAGCTGACCCAGGCACACCAGGCGATCGTTGTACATCGAGGTCATGTCGCCATTGGCATGGCCGAGGCTGACCAGGCCGACCACGGCGCCCACGATCAGCTCGAGTCCGAGCAGAACAATGACGAAGATGAGCCGGGTCTTGATCGTGAGGTTCTTGAACATCTGCTGCTCTTTTCCTGTTGGGTTGAATTTCCGTTACCGCAATGCAATCCGAACGATTATAGGAATAACGGATGACCCGTGGAAACAAAGTGAAGACTTGGCCACAGAATTTCACGAATTCGTTGTGCTGTGCACACACCGCGACGGTTTTATCGCCAAACTTGATGCGCAGCAAGGAAACGCTGTGCACCCAGGCAACTCAGTAGCTCGCGGCGGGCAGTGCCCGGGCGGGGGTGCGCGCACCGACGGCCAGCGGCGCGCGCCCCTGCCCGCCCGCGGCCTGCAGGCGGAAGGTGTCCACCGCCCGCGCCAGCCGGTCCGACTCGTCGCGCAAGGCCTGGGCCGCCGCCGTGGCCTGCTCGACCAGCGCGGCATTCTGCTGGGTGGCCTGGTCCATCTGCGAGATCGCCTTGTTCACCTGCTCGATGCCGGCAGTCTGCTCCTGGCTGGCGGCGCTGATCTCGGCCATGATGTCGGTTACGCGGCTGACGCCCTGGACGATGTCGGCCATGGTGGAGCCGGCCTGGTCCACCAGGGTCGAGCCGGCGCGGATCTTGTCCACCGAATCGTCGATCAGCGCCTTGATTTCCTTGGCCGCGGCGGCGCTGCGCTGGGCCAGGCTGCGCACCTCGCCGGCGACGACGGCAAAGCCGCGCCCCTGCTCGCCGGCGCGGGCGGCCTCGACGGCGGCGTTCAGCGCCAGGATATTGGTCTGGAAGGCAATACCGTCGATGACGGCGATGATGTCCACGATCTGCCGCGCCGATTCGTTGATCGCGCCCATCGTCTGCACCACCTCGGCGACCACCGCCCCGCCCTTGCCGGCGACCTCCGAGGCCGACACGGCCAGCACGTTGGCCTGGCGCGCGTTTTCGGCGTTCTGCTTCACGGTCGAGGTCAGCTCCTCCATCGAGGACGCGGTTTCCTCCAGCGAGCTGGCCTGGTGTTCGGTGCGCGCCGACAGGTCCACGTTGCCGGCCGCAATCTGCCCGGCGGCGGTGGCGATGGTGTCGGTGCCGGAGCGCACCTGGCCGACGATCGTCGCCAGGCCTTCGTTCATGTCCTTCAGGGCCTGCATCAGGCGCCCGGTTTCGTCCTTCGACGTGACCTCGATGCGCTCGGTCAGGTCGCCGGCCGCCACGCTGTCGGCAATGCGTACGGCTTCGTTCAGCGGATTGACGATGCCCCGGATCAGGATCACCCCGATGACGGCGGCCATGACCAGTCCCAGCAGCAGGCCGCTGATGCACACCACGCGCACCAGCTGGTAGGTGGACTGCGAGTGGGCGCGGTTGGCGCTGGCCACGTCCAGCTGCAGCTGGATCAGGTCGTTGATGTCCTGGCGCACCGGCGCGAACAGGGCCGGCATGCGCTTGTGCACCAGCTCGGCCGCCTCGGCGATGTTGCGGGCGCGCACGGCGTCCACCGCCGGCTTGAGCCCTTCCTTGACGAACGCGGTGCGCGCCGCGATGAATTTGTCGGCCAGCGCCTTTTCCTCGGGCGTCATCTCGGTGGCGGCGAACTGGGCCCAGACCTTCCCGATTTCGACGATGTTGCTGTCCACCTCGTTCATCAGCGCGTCCACGTCCACCCCGTCCGACGAGATCGCCTTGGCCACGTTCAGCTGGTTGATGGTCAGCATGCGCACGATGCGGTCGAGCTGGCCCAGCGGGACCAGCCGGTTGGCATACATGGAGGTCATCGAGCCGTTGGCCGAGCCCAGGTTGTAAATACCGATGACCGCACCAACGATCAGTTCGGCGGCGAGGAAGGCGATCAGGAAGACCAGCCGCGATCGAATCGAGAAGTTTTTCAGCATGGGATAGGTGGAAATGTAAACATGGGAGCTGCCCAGCATTGGCGCGGCCGATCTTGTCAGCCCCGTTTAAGCAAAGCAATCAGGCAAGCTGGAAAGCGATGTAAGGAAAATGCGCGACTTGCCGTAAGGAATTCCTTAGCCTGGTAACCGCGGCGCTGCAACGCTGCCGCTTTGCCTATAAAATGCTGCGACTGAATTTCTTGAGCGCAAGCCAACCACCGAGGAACCCATGAATCTTCCGCTGATCGTCAACGTGGCCGTCGCGCTCGCCGCCTGCGTGCTGCTGTACTGGCTGCAGGCCAGCCACGTGTCCTTCACCAGGCGCGTCTTTACCGGGCTTGGCCTGGGCGTGCTGCTGGGCGCCGGGATGCAGGCCGTGTACGGGGCGGGCGCAGCGGTGCTGGCCGACACGGGCGCCTACCTGGACATCGCCGGCGAAGGCTATGTGCGCCTGCTGCAGATGATCATCATGCCGCTCATCATGGTCTCGATCATCCAGGCCATCCTCAAGCTGCGCGACGCCGGCTCGCTGGGGAAGATCAGCGTGCTCACGATCGGCGCGCTGATGGTCACCACGGCGATCGCGGCCGCCATCGGCATCCTGATGGCGCGCACCTTCGGCCTGACCGCGGCCGGGCTGGCTTCGTCGGCGGCCGAGGTGGCGCGCGGCCATTACCTCGAGGGCAAGCTTGCCACCGCCCAGCAGATCTCGCTGCCGAGCATGATCCTGTCGTTCATTCCGGCCAACCCCTTCCTCGACCTGACCGGCGCGCGCCAGACCTCGACCATTGCGGTGGTGCTGTTCGCGGTGTTCATCGGCGTCTCGGCCACCGGCATTGCGGGCAAGAAGCCGGAAGTGTTCGAGTCGTTCAGCCAGTTCGTGCACGTCGCGCACGTGATCGTGATGCGCATGGTGACCCTGGTGCTGCGGCTGACGCCGTTCGGGGTGTTCGCGCTGATGGCCAAGATGGTGTCGAACTCGAGCGTGCAGGACATCCTGAACCTGATCAGCTTCGTGCTGGCCTCGTACAGCGCGCTGGCGCTGATGCTGTGCGTGCACCTGCTGATCGTCACCGGCGTCGGCCTGAACCCGCGCCGCTACTTCCGCAAGATCTTCCCGGTGCTGGCCTTCGCCTTCACCTCGCGCACCTCGGCCGGCGCGATCCCAATGAGCGTGCAGACCCAGACCGCGCGCCTGGGCACGCCCGAAGGCATCGCCAACTTCGCCGCCTCGTTCGGCTCGATGATGGGCCAGAACGGCTGCGCCGGGATCTACCCGGCGATGCTGGCGGTGATGATCGCGCCCACCGTCGGCATCGACCCGATGACGCCGGCCTTTTTGCTGCAACTCCTGGCGGTGGTGACCTTCGGCTCGGTGGGCGTGGCCGGCGTGGGCGGCGGCGCCACCTTTGCCGCGCTGATCGTTCTGTCGGCCATGAACCTGCCGGTGGCGCTGGCGGGCCTGTTGATCTCGATCGAGCCGCTGATCGACATGGGCCGCACCGCGATCAACGTCAGCGGCTCGATCGCGGCCGGCACCTTTGCCAGCCGCGTGCTGGGCGAGACCGACCTGCAGGTGTTTAACAGCGACGCCGAGGTCAACCTCGACGGCGACGAGCAGGTCGCCTGAGCAGGGACGCCAGCGCCAGCAGGCCACAACCGGCGGCCAGCGTTGCCGCCTGCTGCGGCGCCGGCACGGCCGACACCAGGTCCAGCCGCACCGCGTAGCATTGCCCGTCCTTGCAGGCGCGGCCCGCGACCTGGCCGAGGTCGTTGATGCCGGTCGCGTCCTCGACGACCCAGCCGGTGGCCGGGTCGATCAGCGTGTTCAGGTCGGTGAACAGGCCATGCTCGTACAGGAAGCCGTGCGTGCCGGCGCCCAGTTCGCCGCGCCCGACCACCTGCCCCAGGTTGTTGACGTCGCCGGCCCAGCTCCACAAGTCCGGGCCGAAGCTGCCCAGCCGCGCCAGCTTGCCGTCCTGGTACAGGAACGCCTGTCCATAATAGAAGTACGGCTCGCTCAGGTGGAAGTTGACGACCGTGCCGACCACCTGGTCGGTGGCGTTGATGGCCGTGGCGTAACTGGTCTCCCCTTCGGCGAAGCCGTCATTGCCCAGGTCGGTCATGACGCCGTTGCGGTACAGGATGGGGTTGGACGGCCAGTTCGGCGGTCCGCCCCCGTCCGCGGGGGAACCATAACCGACGACGTGGCCCGCGTCGTTGATGTCCGTTCCATAGCTGTACCTGATGCCGACGCTGGGGACGGTGCCCAGGTCGGTGAACGTGCCGCCCGCCAGTATGTAGGCGTGCCACTCGCCGCCATCGCCGGCGTCGGGTATCCAGGCCGTGCCGGTCACCGCGCCCGCGTTGTTAATGCCCACCACATCGCGCAGGTTGGGTCCCTGCACCTGCGCGATCGTGCCGCCGCTGTAGATGAACGGCGCCAACGAGGCGTCGGCGGTGGCGGAACGGCCGACCACCTGGCCAAGGTCGTTCATGCGCGCCGCCTCGCTCATGCTGCCGCCGAGCGTGCCGATGTCGGTGAGCGTGCCGTCCGAAAACAGGAACGCGTGCGAGCCGCCTGGGACGAGCATGGTGCCGGCCACCTGGCCATAGGCGTTGATATCGCTGGCCCAGCTGCCCGCCGGGGCGATCGGCGTGACCGTGTAGCGCGGGTCGGCCAGCGCCAGCAGTGGCACGGTGAGCGCCACGAACGCGGCGATGGTAAATGATTTTCTGGTTCGCATGATCTTGCCTCCGGATGGGTTGGCCCGCGCTCCTCGCACGCTCCACGAGTGCCAGACTAAGCCAGCAGCGGCGCGCCAGGCTGAGCCGGATCAGGCGTTCTGCACAGGCCCGCGCTTTCCGTGCGCGGACGCACGTTTTGCCGCGTTTTTGCGACATTGCACTTGCCCCCAACAAAGAAAAAAACACAGCAGCAACGCTGTTCCGTAACCACAGGAATCGTGCGCGAACGGGCTGACGAATCCGTCTATGATGACGCCGTGTCAATATTTGTCGCGGGCGGGTGATGGAGCAAAAGTGGCCTCAGGAAATCTGGCTGGTGCGGCACGGACAAAGTGCAGGCAACGTCGCGCGCGACGCGGCCGAGGCCGCGGCCGGGCTGCACATCCAGATTGCCGAACGCGACGTGGACGTGCCGCTGTCGGCGCTGGGCGTGCGCCAGTCCGAGGCGCTGGCCATGTGGTTTGCCGCCCTGCCCGCGGCGCGCCAGCCGAACGTGGTGCTGCACTCGCCCTACGTGCGTGCGCGCCAGACGGCACTGGCGGTGCTGGAGCGGCTCGACCGCAGCGAGCTGCTGGCGGTGCAGGTGGACGAGCGCTTGCGCGAAAAGGAATTCGGCATCCTCGACCGCCTGACCACGCACGGCATCAAGCACAAGTACCCGGAGCTGTACGAGCAACGCCAGCACGTGGGCAAGTTCTATTTCCGGCCGCCCGGCGGCGAGAGCTGGTGCGACGTGATCCTGCGCCTGCGCAGCGTGCTCGACACGCTCACCCGCGAATACTGCCGCGAGCGGGTGCTGATCGTCGCGCACCAGGTCATCGTCAACTGCTTCCGCTACCTGATCGAGCGGCTCGACGAAGCGGCGATCCTCGAGGCCGACCGCGCCGGCGACGTGCCCAACTGCTCGGTCACCGCGTACCGCTTCGACCCGGCGCTGGGCAAGCGCGGCAAGCTGGCGCTGCAGCTGCTGAACTTCGTCGCCCCGCTCGAGCAAGCCGGCGCCCCGGTCACCGTTGGCAAGGACGTGCCCACCGCGGCCAAGGCCTGAACCGATGAGCCACCTGGCCGCCGCACCGCTGGTGCACCAACTCGACGACCGCGCGCTGCGCGCGTGGCCGCTGCCCATGCCGGGCAGCGACGCCGACAAGGAAGCGCGCGGGCACGTGCTGGTGCTGGGCGGCTCGCGCGAGATGCCGGGCGCGGTGATCCTGGCCGCCACCGCCGCGCTGCGCGCCGGCGCCGGCAAGCTCACCATCGCCACCGGCAAGAGCGTGGCGCAGCTGGTCGCGCTGGCGATCCCCGAGGCGCGCGTGCTGGGCCTGGCCGAAAACGAGGCCGGCGGCTTTGCGCTGGACGCGGTGGCGCGGCTCGATCCGCTGGCCGACCGGGTCAGCGCGGTGCTGATCGGCCCCGGCATGCAGGACGAGGCAGCCACGGCCACGTTGGTGCACGCCCTGCTGCCGCGGCTGGACGACAGCGCCACCGCGCTGGTGCTGGACGCCTGCGCCATGGGCACGCTGCTGCATGCGCCACCGGGCGCGGCGCCGTTTCGCTTCGCCCAGCCGGTGGTGCTCACCCCGCACGCCGGCGAAATGGCGCACCTGACCGGCGCCTCCAAGGACGAGGTGTGCGCCGCACCGGCACGCTATGCGCAGCAGGCGGCCGCGCGCTGGAACGCGGTGGTCGCGCTCAAGGGCGCGGTGACCTGGATCGCCGAGCCGGGCGGGCAATGCTGGCGCCACGAAGGCGGCAACGTCGGGCTGGCCAGCTCCGGCTCCGGCGACGTGCTGGCTGGAATCATCGGCGGCTGCGCGGCGCGCGGGGCGCCGCTGGCGCAGGCCACCTGCTGGGGCGTGGCGATGCATGCGCGCGCCGGCGAACGGCTGGCGGCGCGCTGCGGCACGCTCGGCTATCTGGCGCGGGAACTGTGCAACGAGATTCCCGCGCTGCTGGACATTGCTGCCGGCCGCAGGGCCGGCGGCGCAACGGCCATCCGGCACGCGCCGGGGGGATGAAGGCCAGGATCAGCTCCTGACCTTCATCAAGTTCCGCTGGCTGTATGGCGGATTCAAGCAGGAAGTGCGCAATTTGACGAACTGGCAGCAGCGTCGCCAGTCTAATGTTGACAGTCGGATTCGTGCACTGCGACGGGGCCGCGTATTGCGTCGGTTCCCTGAGGGTCCCACCACCCGGCCGGGTCAGGCCTGGGGCGGGGCTGAACTGGCGCCGCTGTGGTCCAGCGCCTCACCTGGGCGCAGCGGCACAAGATAGACGTGAACGAGGAGTATAAACAATGAAAGCATTAACCAACGCACCTAAATTCCTGGTAACCGCAGCCCTGATGGCAAGCCTGGGCGTGCTGGGCGCTTGCAAGAAGAATGAGCCGACCAGCACCACCACCACCACCGACACCACCGCGACCACGCCGAGCACCACCTCCGGCACCAGCGGCACCACGGGCGGCACCACCGGCGGCACCGGCACCACCGGCGACACCGGCACCGCAACCGGCACTGCTGGCGGCACCACCGGCACCGGCGCTACCGGCACCACGGGTGGCACCAGCGGCGGCACCACGGGCGGCACGTCGGGCACCACTGGCGAAACCGGCACCAGCAGCAGCACCACCACCACCACCACGACCACGCCGCCGGCCGGTGGCACGTCGGGTTCGTCTGGCGGCGGCCGCTAAGGCCCCGCGCAAAAGGCCAGAGCCCGCGGGGCGGGCTCTGGAGCCGGCGCAGGCCGGCACGGACTTGTTGTTGGGCAGCGGACGCGACGCAGCGCCGCTGTGCCGACGCCTTGGGGCACCAGCCTCGGCTGGCTGCTCGGCTTTGCCGTTTGCGCAGCCGGATCACGTCGGGCAAACGCGCCACCGGTATTCCCGCAGCGCGCATGGCGCGCAAACCCGCTATCGGTTCCTCTTGCCTGGGAACCTACCCCGCACACCGCATGCCAGCCCCGCAGGGCTGGCCATGCCACACCGGCTTACGCCGCCTGCGGCGCCGTGCGCCCGGTGAGCTTGCGCCCGCCCCGCACCACCAGGCGGAACACCAGGCGGACGAAGGTCAGCGTCAGGATCGCTTCGACGAAGGTCGCCACGAACGCCGGCAGCACATGCCAGCGCACGGCACGGCGCTGGAACTTGGCGAACATCCGGTCGCGCGCGATCTCGATGCTGTCGTAGAAGGTGGGCACCACCAGCAGCGTCAGCATGGTCGAGGTGATCGTGCCACCGATGATCGCGATCGCGAGCGGCTGGTAGAACTGGCCGGACTCGCCGTAGGCCATCGCCACCGGCAGCATGCCGGCAATCAGCGCGAAGGTCGTCATCAGGATCGGGCGCAGGCGCGAGCGGCCGGCAGCCATCAGCGCTTCCTCGCGGTCGATGCCGGCGGCCTCGCGTGAGCGGGTCGCGTCCAGCAGCAGGATCGCGTTCTTCGCCACCAGGCCCATCAGCATGATGATGCCGATCAGGCTCATCAGGTTAATGGTACCGTGGGTCAGCAGCAGCGCCAGCACCACGCCGATCAGCGACAGCGGCAGCGACATCATCACCGCCAGCGGCGCCGTGAACGAGCCGAACTGCATCACCAGGATCAGGTACATCAGGCCGATGCCCGACACCAGCGCGATCACCATCTGGGTGAACAGTTCCTGCTGGTCGCGGCCGGCGCCGCCCAGCGACAGGCCGTAGCCCGGCGGGAAGTCCATCTGCTTGGCCAGCTTCATCGCGTCGGCCGTCACCTCGCCGTTGGAGCGGCCTTGCACATTGGCCGACACCGTGATCACGCGCTTGCCGTTCTTGTGCTCGATCGCGGACGGGCCCTTGCCCATCGTGATCTTCGCGATCTGGTCGAGCGGCACCATCAGGCTCGAACCCGGCACCGCGATCGGCAGGCGCTCGATGTTCTCGGTGGTCACGCGATCAAGCGGGTCCAGGCGCACCGCCACGTCGCGCGTCTCGCCGCCCGGGTCAACCCAGTCGCCCACCTCGATGCCGGCGAAGGCCACGCGCAGCGCTTGCGCCGCGTCGTTGACCGACACCCCCATCGAGTTGGCCAGGCCCCGGTCCAGCTCGATCTGCAGCTCGTCCTTCGGATCCTGCTGCGACAGGCTCACGTCCACCGCGCCCGGCACCTGGCGCAGCTTCTCCATGTATTTGCCGGTCAGTTCGGTCAGCTTGCGCGAATCCGGGCCGGTGAACTCGATCTGGACCGGCTTGCCGCCGCCGTTGTTCAGGTCGTCCTGCACCACGTATTCGGCGCCCACCAGGCGGCTGACCTTCTGGCGCAGCTCGATCGCGATCTCCGAGCCGGTACGCTTGCGGGTCTGGCGCATGCCGATGTCCACGTAGATGCGTCCACCGGAGGGGGCGATATTGCTGTTGGTTTCCTTCACTTCCGGAATCGTGCGTGCCAGCGCGGCCGCTTCTTCCATCTTCAGCTTGGCGTATTCCAGCGAGGACGAGGCCGGGGTGCGCACGTCGATCGCCAGGTTGCTGCCGTCCATCTTCGGCAGGAAGGCCGAGCCGCCGAACTTGGCGTGCAGCGCGATCGCGCCGATGAAGCTGGCCACGGCAATCGCGCTCATCCAGCGGCGGTGGTGCAGCGCCCAGGCAATCACGTTGCCGTAGCGGTCGGCCTGGCGGTCGAACCACTCGTTAAAGCGCTGCAGCACCTTGGAAATGCCGGTCTTGGGCGCATGGTGGTAGCCCGGCGGGTCGCCCCAGAAGGCCGACAGCAGCGGGTCGAGCGTGAACGAGATGAACAGCGACACCGCCACCGAGCACGCCACGGTCAGCGCGAACGGACGGAACCACTCGCCGGCCACGCCCGGCATGAACGCCACCGGGATGAACACGGCCATGATCGAGAACGTGGTCGAGGCCACTGCCATGCCGATCTCGGCGGTGCCGTCGAGGGCGGCAGTGCGGCGGTCCTTGCCGCTTTCCATGTGCCGCACGATGTTCTCGCGCACCACGATCGCGTCGTCGATCAGCACGCCGATCGCCAGCGACAGGCCGAGCAGGGTCATGAAGTTGAGCGTGAAGCCGCACAGCCACACGGCGATGAACGCGGCCATCACGGAGGTTGGCAGCGACAGCGCGGTGATCAGGGTCGAACGCCACGAGTTGAGGAAGGCGTACACCACGAACACGGTCAGCACGGCGCCGAACACCAGCGACTCGATCACGTTGTTCAGGCTGCGCTGGGCGTCCTTGCCGCCGTCGCGCACCACTTCCAGGTTGGTACCGGGCGGCAGGTCTTTCTTGATCTCATCGACCATGGCGCGCACCTTGGTCGCGATCGCCACGGTAGAGGCGTCGCGCGAACGCGACACGTGGATGCCGACGTTCGACTTGCCGCTACGGATCGACATGCTGTTGATGTCGGCGTAGCCATCCTTGATGTCGGCCACCTGGTTCAGGCGCACGATGGTGTCGCCGTTGCGCTTGACCACCACCTGCGAGAAATCCTCCGGGCGCTCGATGCGGCCGACCAGGCGGATGCTCTTCTCGTCCAGCGTGCCGCGCACCTTGCCCACCGGGGCGTTGGTGTTCTGGCTGCGCAGCGCGTTGACCACTTCGCCCACCGACACGTTGTATTCGCGCAGGCGCTGGGCGTGCAGCAGCACCGACAGCTCGCGCTTGAGCGAACCGGTCACCTGCACCGTGGATACGCCATCGATGCCGCGGAACTTGTCGGCCAGCACGTCCTCGGCCAGGCGCGAGATCTCCGCGTGCGACAGGGTCGAGGACGACAGCGCCATCGACATCACCGGCATGGCCGACATGTCAAAACGCGACAGGATCGGCTCGCGCATGTCCACCGGCAGCTTGTAGCGCACCGAGGCAATGGCGTTGCGGATGTCGTCCGAGGCTTCGATCAGGTTGCGCTTGAAGTCGAATTCAAGCCAGAACTGGGCCTGGCTCTCGTTCACGTCCACGCTGATATCGGTCACGCCCTGGATGCTTTGCATCGACTTTTCCAGGCGGTTGACCACCTCGCGCTCGACCGTATCGGGCGAGGCGCCGGGGTACGGGATCGTCACGATGATGAGCGGACGCTCCACGTCCGGGTTCTGGTTCACGCGCAGCTTGTTGAGCGCGAGCAGGCCCAGGCACATCATCGCCAGGATCAGCACGACCGTGGCGACTGGCTTCTTGACACTGAAATTGGACAGGAACATGGCTTACTTCCCCTGCACCGGGTTGCCTGCGCTGGCCACCTTGCCAACCGACAGCTCCACCGGCTGGCCGTCCTTCAGGCTCGAACCAGGGTTGCGCAGCACCGCGTCGCCGCTCTTCAGGCCGCCCTTGATCTCCAGCTTGCCGGTGCGCTGGTCGCGCGCGCCCAGCAGCACGTCCACCTTGGCGATGCTCTTGCCATTCAGGCGCCAGGCATAGGTCTTGTCGCCGGCGCGCACCAGCGCGCTTTCCGGCAGCATCAGCGCGTCGGTGGTCTCGGCGTCGATGCGCCCTTCGGCATACAGGCCGGACACGCGCGGCTGCGCGCTTTGGCCGGCAAAGCTGACCAGCACCTCGACCTGGCGCGTCACGTCGTTGGCGGCCGGGTCGATGCGCTTGACGGTGCCGGCAAACGGCTGGTCGCCGTAGCCGTTGATGCGAAACGCCACCTGCTGGCCCACCTTGACCTGGCTGATCTTGTCGGCCGACACGCGGCCCTCGAAGCGCATGCTGCTCGGGTCGATCACCTTCAGCAGTTCCTTGCCGATCGAGGCGGTGTCGCCGTTCGACACCTTGCGGTCGGACACGATGCCGTCGAACGGCGCGCGCACCACGGTGCGGCCGAGCTGCTGGCGCGCCGACACTTCGCGCGCACGGGCAGCCGACAGGTCGCTCTGGGCATTGTTGCGGCGCACTTCGGCGTCGTCGAAGGCCTGCTGCGAGACCATGCCCGATGCGCGCAGCGTCTTCAGGCGCTCGACCTGGCGGTTGGCCTGGTCGAAGGCCTGGCTCGAGGCGCGCACCGCTTCCTGGGCCGACAGCAGGCTGTCGCGGATCGAGGTCTCGTCCAGCTTGACCAGCACGTCGCCCTTCTTGACCGGCTCGCCATTCTCCTTGAGTACCTGCAACACCACCGCCTGCACCTCGGCACGCAGGTCGGCGCGGCGCTCGGGCTGGATCGAGCCGGTGATGACCGGGCCGGACACCAGCGAGTTGCTCTGCACCGTCAGCAAGTCTTCCTGCGAGACCAACAACTGGACCGGCTTCGCATCCTTGCCGTTGGCCGCCTGGGCCGGTTGCGCGGGCCCCTTGCTGCAGGCGGCCAGCGCCGCTCCCATGGCAAGGACGAGAATAGTTTTACGCAGCATTGTCAATCTCCGAGGAATGGACTTTTGGGTTCTTATGAATATGCGAATAAATACAGCCAGCGCGCAGTATCCTAGAGGCCGCTACAAGCGTCAATTAAAGACGCCGCCGGTTGCCGGAATCGATGGATGAACTGCGTTATAAGGCGACGAACTGCATCCCGGCCGGGATGAAATGCAGGGAAAACTGTCCGGCCTGTCCGGGTCGTCCGCGGACAGGGGACGTAGGGTGGGCACTTGTGCCCACCTGCACGCACGCGCCGCGTGCCAGACCGCGTGGGCTCAAGAGCCCACCCTACAAACTGTTGCCTATTTAAACAGGGCGTGGATGAGGAAGCCCATCGCGATGCCGGTGCAAATGCCGCCGCCGATTTCGACCAGCGTGTGCCCCATCCGTTCGCGCAGCCAGGTATGAGCGGCATCATCCTTGGCGAGCCGGTTGATGGCCGCCGCCTGGCGCCCCACGTGCTGGCGCAGGCTGTTGGCGTCGATCATCACGATGAAGGCCAGCGTCACCGCGACCCCGAACGCCGGATGGCCGATCCCCTCGCGCAGCGCGATCAGGGTCGCCATGCTGGTGACCACCGAGCTATGGTTGCTCGGAAAGCCCCCATTGCCCACCAGGTTGAACGCCCAGCGCCGCTGGCGCGCGCTGTTGATCAGGAATTTGATCGGACCGACCGCCACCCAGGTCAGCAGCGGAGTTACCAGATATGCGAAATCCATGCTTGTTCCAGAAAATGTTGAGCGCGCGGCATTATCTCAGAACCCGGCCCCCGCGGCGACCTTCCTTGCGCCACCCGCCGATGGGAGCCAGTAATATTCCTTCAACAGGGAAGGGAGAGCTGATGCAACATTTCAGGCTGTCGATCATCGTCACCGTGGTGCTGCTGGGTCTGGCGGGCTGGTGGGGCTATATGCATGGCGGCGTGCCGGGCTTGCTGGGCGCGCTGTGGATCGCGGCCGTGCTCGGCGTGCTGGAGGTGTCGCTGTCGTTCGACAACGCGGTGGTCAACGCCACCGTGCTGCGCGGCTGGAACGCATTCTGGCAGCGCCTGTTCCTGACGGTGGGCATCGTCGTGGCCGTGTTCGGCATGCGGCTCGTATTTCCGCTGGCCATAGTCGCGGTGGCCACCGGGCTCGGGCTGGTCGACGTCTGGCACATGGCCGTGGCCACCCCGGACATCTATGCGCGCCACCTGGCCGCCCGCCATGCCGAGGTGGCGGTGTTCGGCGGCGCCTTCCTGCTGCTGGTCTTCCTCAACTTCCTGTTCGACGGCGACAAGCAACTGCACTGGCTGGGCAAGATCGAGGAAAAGGTCGGCAAATATGGCACCGAAGGGCTGGCCGTGCTGCTGACGCTGCTGGCCGCGTTCGGCGCCATGAACCTGGTGGGGCCGGCCGACCAGCTGCCGGTGCTCATCGCCGGCGTGGTCGGGGTGGCCGTGTACGTGGGCGTGGACTGGATCAGCGGGCTGCTCGAGGAAGAAGAGCACGACCCGGCCATCGGCCAGATCATCTCGCGCGGCAGCATCGGCGGCTTCCTGTACCTGGAGGTGCTGGACGCCTCGTTCAGCTTTGACGGCGTGATCGGCGCATTTGCCATCTCCAACGACGTGGTCATCATCATGCTGGGGCTGGCCATCGGCGCCATGTTCGTGCGCTCGCTCACCGTGTTCCTGGTCCGGCGCGGCACGCTCGACCAGTTCGTGTTCCTCGAGCACGGCGCGCACTACGCAATCGGCATCCTGGCGCTGATCATGTTCCTCAGCGTGGAGTACGAGATCCCCGAATGGTTCACCGGCCTGTCCGGCGTCGTGTTCATCCTCGTGTCGCTGTGGTCGTCGATCCGCTACCGCAAGCGGATGGCGCGCGCAGACGAGGGCAAGCCGGAGCTGGCCTAGCTCATCCAAGAAAGGAAAGTCCCATGGCGATCAGCCTGAAAACAGGCGGCAATGTCAGCCTGACCAAGGAAGACCCGGGCGTCAAGCGCGTGATCCTCGGCCTGAACTGGGAGCCGCGCGAGGCCGGCAGCATCGGCGTGGACCTGGACGGCAGCGCGTTCATGCTGCGCGCGGACGGCAAGGTGCGCGACGACGGCGACTTCGTCTTCTACAACAACCTGCGCTCCGAGGACGGCTCGGTCGAGCGCACCACCGACAGCCGGATCGACGTGGCCAGCGGCGACGACGAGCGGCTCGAAGTGGACCTGGCCCACGTGCCGCCGGACATCGCCCGCATCGCGGTGGCGGTCACCATCCACGACCCGGACACGCCCGGGCAGACGCTGGGCATGGTCAACCACGCCTTCCTGCGCTGCCTGAACGCCGACACCGAGCGCGAGATCGCCCGCTACGAGCTGCCCGAGGACTGCGCCGAACAGACCTCGATGGTGGTGGGCGAGCTGGTGCGCAGCAACGGCGACTGGCAGTTCCGGGCAGTGGGCCAGGGCTACCGCGGCGGGCTGGCGCCGCTGGCGCGCGCGTATGGCGTGAACGCGTGACAGTTTGACAATCGACGCGCCCGTGGCAGAATGGACGCGCTTACCCGGCGGTGCGGCACGCCCACCGCCCAACTTGTTACGCCACCAGACCATGCCGATGACCCTGCCAAAGCGCGCCAGCGCGATCCTGCTGTCCCTGCTCGTTGCCGTTGCCCTGCTGTTCTCCCTGTATGTCTGGATCACGCTGTCATGGTCGTACTCCGAGGGCGAGCGCGCCGGCTACCTGCAGAAGCTGTCGAAGAAAGGCTGGCTGTGCAAGACCTGGGAAGGCGAGATCCTGCTGTCGAGCATGCCCGGCGCCATTCCCGAGCGCTTCACCTTCACCGTGCGCGACCCGGCCGTGGTGCAGCAGATGCTGCCGCTGATGGGCCAGCGCGTGCAGATCACCTACGCCCAGCACAAGGGCGTGCCCACCACCTGCTTTGGCGAGACCGAATACTTCGTCGAAAAAGTGAGCGGCGGCGGCCAGCGCCCGACGGGCGCCGGTAATATGTAGCACGGATCAAACCGGCCTCATCCATTCGGCCGCCATATCACAACATCATGAACCGTTCAGCAGGATACACCTGAGCGCGATCAAACGCGCCCGTCCGCCCTTCCCCTACGCTTCAGGCAAACAAGCGTTCACGGGAGCCTCACATGGATCGACGGGCGTTTATTCGCAGCGCAATGTTCTACACGGTCGCGAGCGCCACCGGCGGCCTGGCGGGCTGCCACGCGGGCGGCAATGACGGCGATGGCGACGGCGGGGGCGGCAATCCACCGCCGCCGGCCAACACCGCCTTCCCGCAGGGCGTGGCCAGCGGCGACCCCAAGGAATCGAGCATCGTGTTCTGGACGCGCTACCCGGGCACCGGCGCCGCCGGCCCGCGCGCGATCCGGCTCGAGCTCTCGCTGTCCGACACCTTCTCGAGCATCGTCGCAAGTGTGGGGCTGTCCGCCCTGCCCGCCTGGGACTACACGGTGCGCGCCAAGGTCACGGGCCTGTCGCCCGGCACGCCGTACTACTACCGCTTCGTGGCCGGGGCCAACACCAGCCCGGTGGGCATGGCCCGCACCGCCCCGGCGGCGTCGAGCACCCCGCAATCGCTGCGCTTTGCCTGGCTCTCGTGCCAGGACTGGAGCTACAACCACTGGGGCGCGTTCACGCTGCTGGCGCAGGAGCAGCTCGACTTCGTGGTGCACGTGGGCGACTACATCTACGAAGCGGTGGATACCTCGTTCCACCGCGGCCAGGCCGAACCGGCGCACGGCTACATCACGCTGCCCAACGGCGTGCCCAACCCCGGCAGCACGGCAGGTATCCACGCCACCAGCGTGGAAGACTACCGCACCCTGTACCGAACCTACCGCGGCGACACCCGGCTGCAAGAGGTGCACCGCCGCTTCCCCATGATCGGCGTGTGGGACGACCACGAATTCTCGGACGACTGCTGGCAGGACCACCAGACCTACGACAACAGCAACACGCGCGAAACCCAGCGCCGGCGCAATGCCAACCAGGCCTGGGCCGAGTACATGCCGGTGGACTTCGGCGACGTCTCGTTCGACCTGTCCAACCCGGCCTACGACAACATCCGCCTGTACCGCGACTTCCGCTTCGGCACCCTGCTGCACCTTGTGATGACGGACGAGCGCCTGTACCGCGACGACCACGTGGTGGCCGAGTCGCTGGTGGCCGAAATGCAGGGCCACGACCCGGTGCACGGAGACGACTACATCGGCGCGCGCAGCCTGGTGATCCGCGACGTGCTGCTGGGGGCGGAGCGGGCCGACACCATCGCGCTGGGCCATGTGCCGTCGATCCTCGGCCAGACGCAAGCCACGTGGTGGAAGAACACCCTGCGCGCCTCGACCGCGCGCTGGAAGGTGTGGGGCAACGAAGTCACGCTCAACCGCATGTGGCTCGACCTGCGCGGCAAGGTCCCGGCGCCGTATGACCAGCTGTACGTGCTCAATGCCGACGTGTGGGACGGCTACCCGTCCGCCCGTGCGGAGCTGATGAGCTACCTGAAGGCGCAGAACATCCGCAACGTGGTGGCGGTGTCGGGCGACCTGCACGCCTTCCAGTGCGGCGTGGTGCGCGACAACCCGGACCCGTCGGTCGGCACGCCGGTGATGGTCGATTTCGTCGGCGCGGGCGTCAGCAGCCTGTCGTACTACCACGAGATCCTGCAGGAACTGGGCAAGCTCGGCTCGTCCGCGCTGACGGACCTGGCCGCGATCCCGCGCGCGCTCGACCGCCTGCTGCTCGACCACAATCCCGACCTGGTGTATGGCGACCACGACGCGCAAGGCTATGCGGTGGCGACGGTGACGGCGGACAGCTTCGTGGTGGACTACAACAAGGTCAAGCCGCTCAACGACAACGGCACCGCGCCGTCCAACCCGCTGGACAAGCGCACGCGGATCACGCTCGGATTTGGATCGACGAGTCCTGTTGTAGTGGGATAGCGCCAGCCAGGCGACCAGGAAGGGCGAGACTGACGCACCGGATCAGTGAGCAGTCTCGTCTTTCAGTAACCAGCCTCGGATTTCCTTGAGGGCACGCTCAAGCGTACGTTCGGTCAAGGTCAGTGCGATCACCTTTTCATCGACCGCGATTGGCACCGGCTGGTCCGGGCGCTGCAGCGTGATCGCACTGGCCCAGCTCGTGTAAATTTCTCCAAGTCCGGCAGGTGACTCCTGGACAATTCTTACTGCACGCAGCGCTCTCCAACAGATAACGCTGGCGATGGGGTTGCCATCAAAGAACAGCTCACCGTCCGCGTACTTGTCGTTGGCGTAGGGCTGACAGACTTCCCCCGGCGGCAAAGCCGCGGCCAGCTGCCTTATCCAGAAGGAACGCAAGGCTACGTACTCCTGCTTGTCTTCCAAAAAATTTTCGTAGAGAAAAGTGCTCATCCGAATGCCATACCGCTTTGTACTTCAATGTCGACCCGCCGTCCGTGGCGATCGCCCCGCACCAGGAAGGATTTGGCCGTGTGTGCGGCGACACCACCGTGCGCCGCCGCGTTGCGCATGAAGCGGCGGGCATCGTCGAACGCCTTGGAACGCAGCGCCGCCTCCACCTTATCATGCCTAGCCTGGAGACTGTTCGCGAGCTATATACCGTTCGCGACCGGTAACGGCACGGATTGCGCCCACGACTCCGAATCGTTAACCGGACCACCTTGAGAGGATGCGACCGCGGTGCACCGCAGCTTGTCTGGTTCCTGGCGCGCTCTCGCTCACGTGCTTATCCCGTCAAGGTTGATGGACCCCACGCGCGCACGGCTGCAACCGCAAACGCGAACGGCGCGACAAATGCGCGCCGTTCAATTATTGATGAGAAGGCTAGTGCCCCCGTCAGGCTGGATCAACCTCGGCGCGGGATGACCGTCGCCAGCCGCTTGGCTGCCTGCGCCGCCGACGGCTGCTTGATACGGTCGATCACCTCGCGCGTCAGGTCTTCGGATGCGGCGCGCTGCTCGGCCTCGGCCTTGCGCTCGCCCAGCACTTGCTTGGTCGCGGCCACCTCGGCCATCTGGTCGTCGTAGCGGCGGCTTTCGAACTCGGCCAGCTCCTGCTTGGCCTGCGCCATCTCGGCCGTGGCCTGCGCGACCTTGCGCTGCATCTCGGCGTGCGCCTGTGCCTTCTCCAGCAGCGCGCGCTGCGCCTCGCGCTTGTCGATGGCCGCCTGCGCCGCGGCCTGCTCGGCCAGTTCCTGCTGGCGCGCCATCAGCGCCTCTTCTTCCAGCGCCTGCGCCCGTGCCTCGGCGGCGCGCGCGCACGCCAGTTCCGAGGCCAGCTTAGCGTTCGCCGCCTGGTTGGCGCGCGCCTCGGCCTCGGCCTGTTCGCGCTGGGCCGTCATTTTTTGCTCGGCCAGCAGCAGCGCCTCGCGCGCGGCCTGCGTGGCTTCCCGTTCGGCCGCAATCGCTTCGTCCAGCAGCGCCAGCTTCTGCTGCTCGGCTGCGGCGCGCTCGGCCTGCGCGCGCGCCAGTTCAGCCGCGCGCTGCGCCTGTGCCTGCACGGCGGCGGCGGCCGCTTCCTCGTGCTCGGCCTCTTCGACCACCTTGGCCGCAGCCAGGCGCGTCGCTTCGACCGCCGCACGCTTGGCTTGCTCGATGCGGCGTTCGGCCTCGGCCTTCTCGCGCAGCAGCGCGGTTTCTTCCTGCTCGGCCTGCGCGCGGGCCTGGGCGGCAGCGGTGGTCTGGCGCTCGACCTCGAGCTTTTCCTGCAACTGGGCCAGCGCCGCGCCTTCCGCCTCGGCGCGCTCGCGCTCGGCAGCCACCAGCCGCTCGGCTTCCTCGGCCCGGCGCGTTGCGGCTTCGGCCGCCAGGCGCTGCTGCTCGACCTGCTGCGCCATCGCCGCCAGCGCGCGCTGCTCGGCATCGTTCTCGGCGGCGCGCGCGTCGGCCTCCTGCTGGGCCAGCGCCGCGCGCTCCTCGGCCAGCTGGCGCTGGCGCTTCTGTTCCTCGGCTTCGCGCTGGGCTGCCTGCGCCGCCGCCTCGTCGGCCGCGGCACGTTCCTTGGCCTGCTGCGCGGCGATGGTTTCGGCGGCCAACTTGGCCTCCACCTGCATGCCCGCCTCTTCCTCGGCGCGAGCGCGCTCGAACGCCACCTCACGCAGCTTGCGGTCGGCCTCGATGCGGGCCTCGGTCGCGGCCATGATGCGCGCTTCCGCTTCGCGCCGCGCTTCGGCGGCGGCCAGCGCGGTCTTTTCCAGGCGCTCGCGGTGCAGCGCGGCGTCACGCAGTTCCTTCTCGGTCTGCAGGCGCATGCGCAGCGATTGCGCGGCGATGCGCTCGGACTCGGCCTGCGCCAGCGCGGTCGCCTCGCGTTCCTGTTCGATGTGTGCCAGTGCCCTGGCCTCCTCGAGCGCGCGCGCCTCGGCGCCGGCGCGGGCGAAGCTTGAAGCCAGCGCGATCTGGTCCGCGCGCTCGCGCTGGCGCGCCAGCTCCAGCGCCTCGGCTTCGGCCTCGGCCAGCTTCTCGGCGGTCTGGCGTGCTTCCTTCTCGGCGCGCTCGCGTTCGCGCGCCAGGATCGCCACGCGCGCGTCGGCACTGGCGCTGTGCAGCACTTCTTCCTTGGCCGCGTGCACGGCGGCCACCCGTTCGGCCGCCTGCAGGCGCGCCTGCTCGGTCTGGTGCAGCAGCTCGTCGGCCGCCTGCGCGGCCCTGGCCGCCAGTGCGGCTTCGGCTTCGATCTGTTCGGCGGCGCGGCGGCGCGCCTCTTCCTCGCTGCGGGCGCGCGCTTCGGCGGCCAGGCGGATGTGGGTGTCGGCTTCCATGCGCGCGCGCAGTTCGGCCGTTTCGGCGCGCACCGCTTCCAGCCGCTCGGCGGCGGCCTTGGCGGCGGCGCGCAGGGCGTCCACGCGGTCGCGGTTGGCCTCGATCGCCTCTTCCGATGCCTGCACGCTGGCCAGCGCCGCGGCGGCGGCCTCGGCGTCCATTGCCGCGCGCTGCTCGGCCAGCTGGCGCGCCTGCGCCTCGGCGGCGGCGCGGCTGCCGGCGGCGCAATTGGCCTTGGCCTCGGCCTCGACGCGGGCAATGGCCAGCTTGATGTCGTCCATCGCCAGCGGCGCGCGGGTTTCGTGCGCCACGACCGGGCCGTCCGCGGCGGGCGGCAGGTCGATGATCAGGTCGGCGTCGTTCGGCTGGTTCGGCTCAGGGTGCATCAGGGGTCTCGTTGGCGCGCTGGAAGGGGTCTCGCGTCGATTATCCGCCCCCGCCCCGGCCTTCAGCGCCCAAAGGAGACGCGGAAAACCCGCTCAATTCCGGTGTTCAAAAGCAGGAATTGTCAGACCGGCCACAGGGGTGGCTCATCCATCAACGCGACCTGTTCGCGCAGTTCCAGGATGCGGTCCTGCCAGTAACGCTGGGTGTTAAACCACGGGAAAGCCACCGGGAACGCCGGGTCGGACCAGCGCATCGCCAGCCAGCCCGAGTAGTGGATCAGGCGCAGCGTGCGCAGCGCTTCGACCAGGTACAGCTCGCGCGGGTCGAAGTCGCAGAAATCCTCGTAGCCGGCCAGCACGTCGGCCATCTGGCGCACCATCTCGCTGCGCTCGCCCGACAGCAGCATCCACAAGTCCTGCACCGCCGGCCCCATGCGGCTGTCGTCGAAGTCCACGAAGTGCGGCCCGTCGTTGGTCCACAGCACGTTGCCCGAGTGGCAATCGCCGTGCAGCCGCAGCAGGTTCACGTCGCCGGCGCGCTCGTAGCAGCGCGCCACGCCGTCCAGCGCCTGGTCCACCACGCTGCGGTAGGTGGCCAGCAGGTCGGGCGGAATGAAGCCGTGCTGCAGCAGGTAGTCGCGCGGCTGGCGCCCGAAGGTGTCCGGGTCGATGGCCGGGCGCTGCCGGTATGGCGCAACGCCGCCCAGCGCATGGATGCGGCCGATGAAACGCCCGATCCATTCCAGCGTTTTCGGGTCCGACAGCTCCGGCGCGCGCCCGCCCCGGCTGGGGAAAACGGCAAACAGGAAACCATCGAACGCGTGCAGCGTCTTGCCATCCAGCACCCGCGCCGGCACCACCGGCACCTCGCGCTCAGCCAGTTCGGCCACGAACGCGTGCTCTTCCAGGATCTGCGCCTCGGTCCAGCGCCCGGGCCGGTAGAATTTGACCACCACCGGCGCGCCCTCGTCGCGCCCGACCTGGTACACCCGGTTCTCGTAGCTGTTCAGCGCCAGCAGGCGTCCGTCGCCGTGCAGGCCGACGCTCTCGACGGCATCCAGGACCCGGTCCGGGTCGAGTCGTTCGTAGGGGTGCAGCAAGGGCGATTCCGGGTTGTCGCGAGTAGGGTCCATGGGCGCTATTGTAAGTCCGGCAGCATAATTTCGTGCGCTCGCCAGCTCGCAGGCGTTAAACTGGCGGCTTCACCGCAACAAGAGCAATCATGCACCTCGACCAGCCCCTGACCGAAAAAGAATTCGACGAACTCGACCGCTTCCTGCTGTCCGACCGCAGCCCGGAAGACGCGATGACCATGGACACCCTGCACGGCTACCTGACCGCGATCGCGATCGGGCCCGAGACCATCATGCCGGCCGAATGGCTGCCGCGCGTGTGGGGCGAGGAAGGCGTCGCGCCGAAATGGAAGAACAACAAGGAAGAAGAACACATCGTCAACCTGATCATGCGCTTCATGAACGAAGTGCTGGTCACGTTCGAGGTCGCGCCCAAGGAATTCGAGCCGCTGTACTGCGAGCACGAAGTCGGTGGCCAGACGCTGATCGACGCCGAGGCCTGGTGCTGGGGCTTCTGGGAAGGCATGGAGCTGCGCCCCGGTTCCTGGGACGAGATCTGGGATTCGGAAGTGGCCGACCTGATGCGCCCGATCTACCTGCTGGGCGCCGACGAGATCGACGAAGAGGAGCTGCCCGAGGTCGAGGACCCGGCCAAGGCGCACAAGCTGGCGCTCGAGATCGAGGCCAACCTGCCGGCCATCCACCGGTTCTGGCTGCCGCGCAGGAAGCCGGCGGTGGAAACCGTCAAGCGCGACGAAGCCAAGGTCGGCCGCAACGACGACTGCCCCTGCGGCAGCGGCAAGAAGTACAAGAAGTGCTGCGGCGCTGATGCGTGACCCGTAGGGTGGGCGGGTCTCCCGCCCACGCGTTCAAGCGGCGCTTGCGGGCCGAATCGCACACGGAGCC
The DNA here is from genome assembly GCF_024756255.1 of Massilia agilis. Classification (GTDB taxonomy): domain Bacteria; phylum Pseudomonadota; class Gammaproteobacteria; order Burkholderiales; family Burkholderiaceae_D; genus Telluria; species Telluria agilis. The sequence continues at coordinate 859,207 of NZ_JANUHB010000002.1, forward strand.
GCAGACGCTGGTTGAACGCGTGGGCAGGAAGACCTGCCCACCCTACCGTCTCAGGCGGCCCTCAGCCGCACCTCATACATCGCCGCCAGCAGATCCGACTGGCTCACGATCCCGACGAATACCCCGTCCGCATCGACCACCGGAATGTGGTGCAGGCCGCTGTTGGCCATCAGCGGCACCAGTTCGGCGATCGGCTCGTCCGCGCGCACCGTCTTCACGTCGGTGGTCATGATCTGCGCCACCACCTCCGGCCGGTCCGGGCGGTAGCCAAACACCAGGCCCGCCAGCTCGCCCAGGCGCTCCCCCACCGTGCGGTATTCGTCCAGCCCCGCGTGATGCAGGAAATCGCTTTGCCCCACGATGCCCGCCACGCGCCGGTCGCGCCGCAGCACCGGCAGCGCGTGCACGCGGTGGCGCCGCAGCAGCCGCCAGGCCAGCGCCAGCGGCGCCGAGGGCTCGATCGTCACCACGTCCCTGGACATGATCTCGCCGCAGGTGATCACGCCGAAGCGCCGCCCGTAGGCATGCATCTCGGTCTCGAACAGGATGTGCTCGAGGTCGTCCCGGCTCACGTCCAGCACCTGGCCGTAGCGCGCCAGCGCCGCATCCAGGTCTTCCTTGGCAAAGCCCAGGCGCGCGGTGGGAACGGGATCGCGCGTGGCATGGGTGTTGGTCATGCTGGAGCGCTGCGGGTGTGGATAGCGGCGCCCGGTCAGGTTGTTGAACGCCAGCGCCACCAGCACCAGCAGCAGCGAATTGAGCATCACCACCGTCAGGTAGGTGCCGGGATGCGCGGCAAAGCCCCACAGCACCGCGTTGAGCGCCACCGCGGCGCCGGGCGGGTGCAGGCAGCGCAGGTAGAACATCACCCCGATCGCCACGCCGCCCGCGAGCGGTGCCGCCAGCAGCGGCGAACCGATCAGGTGCGCGCAAAAAATGCCCACCAGCGCCGACACCAGGTTGCCGGCCAGGATCGACCACGGCTGCGCCAGCGGGCTGGCCGGCAGGCAGAACAGCAGCACGGCCGACGCCCCCATCGGCGCGATCAGGTAGGCGCCCTTGCCGCCCAGCGCCATATGGCTGAGTGCACCGGTCAGCAGCAGCCCGAGCAGCGCGCCGGACGCCGCCCTGCCCCGTTCGGTGGTGCTCGCCGTATTCGGCTGCGGCCAGAATTCGCGCAGCCAGTCTTTCCCCATTACCGCCATCGGCGCAACCACTTCCAAAATTTCCAGAGGCGCAATTAGACCACAGCCACGCTGGCCTTGCAGGAGCCACCCCATGCAGGGGGCAAGCGGCGCCGCGCCTGTTCATGTACGATACTCAACAGTGCAAAAAATGCACCGCAACAACAGTGCTGCCGCGTGCAGCGACAAACCCATCGCTCGACAGGATAAGAACATGACCAGCAAATTCAACAAGCACGTCCTCGCCTCCCTTGTGGCCGCCGCTGCGGTGGCCTGCGCCGCCGGCCCGGCCTTCGCCGCCGCGCCGATGGCCAAGACCCCTGCCCCCGGCTACTTCCGGGTGATGCTGGGCGCCTTCGAAGTCACGCCGCTGTCGGACGGCACGGTGGACCTGCCGGTGGACCAGTTGCTGCACCAGAAGCCCGAGCAGACCCGTGCCGAGCTGGCCAAATCCTTCCAAAAAGTGCCGCTGGAAACTTCGGACAACGCCTACCTGGTCAACACCGGCAGCAAGCTGGTGCTGATCGACACCGGCGCCGGCGCGCTGTTCGGCCCGACCCTGGGCAAGCTGGTGGCCAACCTGAAGGCCGCCGGCTACCAGCCCGAGCAGGTGGACGAAATCTACATCACCCACTTCCACGGCGACCACGTGGGCGGGCTGGCCAGTAACGGCCAGGCCGTGTTCCCCAACGCCATCGTGCGCGCGGCCAAGCACGAAGCCGACTTCTGGCTCAGCGAAGAGGTCATGAACAAGGCGCCGGCCGACAAGAAGGGCTACTTCCAGGCCGCACAGGGTGTGCTGGCCCCGTACGTCAAGGCCGGCAAGCTGCAAACCTTCGACGGCGACGTCGAGCTGGTGCCGGGCGTGCGCGCCAACACCGGCCACGGCCACACGCCGGGCCACACCACCTACACGGTGGAAAGCCAGGGCCAGAAGCTGGTACTGATCGGCGACCTGATCCACGTGGCCGGCGTGCAGATGGCGCACCCGGAAGTGACGATCGGCTTTGACAGCGACGAGAAGACCGCCGCCGCCGAGCGCAAGAAAACCTTCGACGCGGCAGCCAAGGGCGGCTACCTGATCGGCGGTGCGCACCTGCAATTCCCCGGCATGGGCCACCTGCGCACCGAGGGCAAGGGCTACCGCTATGTGCCGGTGAACTTCACCCAGATGCGCTAACGGACTCCTCCGTTCACGTAGGGTGGGCTCTCGAGCCCACGCGGTCCGCACGCGGCCCATGTACCGCGTGGGCACAAGTGCCCACCCTACGGTTCCTTCAGCATTACCTCCCCCTGACCTGCCTCAAGTTGCCCACACCGGGCGACGCCGCGCGCCCGCGCCACCCGCTCTAACTGCCAGAACAACAGGCACACCCGTCCGTCGTGGCGCCCGAGATTGCAGATCAGGAGCAGTAATGATTTTCCAACCAAGAACCTGGTGCGCCCGCTTGTGCGCACTCGCCGTGTCCTGCGCATCGGCATCATTCGCCCATGCCGGCAACAGCGGCCAGCCCGCGCCACCGATGCCGCAGGTCGCGGCCGGCAGCCTGCCGGCGCAGATGCAAGGGCCGGTGAAGCGGCTCGAAGCCGTGCTCAAAGCCCAAGGCTACGAAGTCGCCCGCGGCGCCACGAAGCTGTTCACCATCGCGGACTGCAAATACCCGATCGCCGTGATCGGCAACTGCCTCGGCAACAACCCGGCAGCGCCGTACGTGATCGCCACCGTGCCGCTGTGGTCCGACGAGTACGCGGACAACAGCATGCGCAACCTGCTCGGCCCCTTGCCGGACAAGACCTGGGGCACGCACCGCTTCGACCAGCGCGAGGCATTGCTGGTGGTCGGCCAGCTGCCGCCGCCGGCCAAGTACTTCGGCTTGCAGACCTACGTGTTCACGCGCGAAACCCAGGTCAACACCGCCGATCCGATCTACCGCAGCGTGACCGATCCCTACCTGCACCAGATCCTGTTCGGCACCTCGGCCGAGCCGTCGCGCCTGGTCATGTTCGCCAGCATCGGCAACAGCAACAACGACGTGGTCATCAAGCGCCAGTCGGGCGCGGTCTTCAACCAGCAGCGCGCGTTCGTCGTCTCGACCGACGCCGCGCTGTCGCGCGAACTGACCGCGGCGCTGGTGCGCGCCGGCCTGTGCGACAAGGACAATGTGTTCGCCGAACCGGTGTCCGGGCAGGTCGCGCGGCTCGGGCTGAACCGCGAGGCGGACGACTTCATGACCGTGATCCGCTATGCCCAGCCGCTGGACGAACATGCCGGCAACCGCTGGCGCGAGCACCCGCCGCTGCTGGTGCTGCGGGTGCGCGACAAGGGCGCCCATGCCAGTGAACCATGGCCCAAACCAGCCTATGATCCGAAGACGGCGCGTCCCGAACTGGCGCTGGCCGGCGACCTGGCGCAACTGGTCGCGGCAATCAAGCAGCGCTGGGGACAACCGTCGGCGCCCAGCACCTCGTTCGAGAGCCTGCAGGTGTCGGTGGACCTGATCGGGCAGCATTGCCTGCTGCGGCCCATGAACTGCCTGGGCGACACCCAGGATGCCGACTACCAGGTCAGCCCCACGCTCATGCCGGACGCGAACCACGTCATCGCGGTGGCCGGCACGCTCGGCACCCGGACCGGCAATGCCACCTACGTCGGCCTGTCGGTCAACTGGTTGTCGGTGCTGCAGGGCGTGAGCAACCTGTCCGACCGCGACCTGGCGGGCAGCGCGCGTCCGTTCGCGTCAATGGTCGCCAACAGCGGCAAGTTCTACGTCCAGTACTTTGCGCGCGACTGCCGCGGCATCCGGCCGTGCCAGACGATCACCGAGCAAATGGTGCCGCGCGGCGAAGCTGTCAAGGTCATCCAGCGCAACTACGTGGTGCCGGGATCGGCGCGCGGGGCCGATCCGAACCAGGTGCTCAACCCGGTGGCGATCGTGCTCGACCGGGCAGCGATGGCGCGCTGATCGCGCGGGCGTGGTCTCAGCCGGCGGCGTCCGCTTTGGCCACGATCTCGTCCAGCACCTGCGCCAGCCGGTCCATGTCCACCGGCTTGACCAGGTGGTAGCGAAAGCCCGAGGCAAACGCCTGCTCGCGGTCCTGCTCCTGCCCGTAGCCGGTCACGGCGATCAGCACGCTGTCCGCCGTTTCCGGTTGCGCGCGCAGGCGCCGCGCCAGCTCGTTGCCGTCCATGTCGGGCAGGCCGATGTCGAGCAGGCAGGCGTCCGGCCGCTCGGCGTGCGCGCGGGCCAGCGCCTTGCGCGAATCGTGCTCCACCAGCACCTCGTGGCCGCAGGCCTCGAGCAGCATGCCCAGGGTCAGGGCCGCGTCCGCGTTGTCGTCCACCACCAGGAGCTTGAGCGTGCCGCGCGCACGCTGCGGGCGCGGCGCCTGGCGCCGTTCCTGGCTGGGTGGCGGCTCGACCGCCGGCAGCGCGATCGTGAAGGTGCTGCCCTGGCCCGGCCCCGCGCTCTCGCAGGTCACCGAACCGCCGTGCAGCTCGACCAGGTGCTTGACCAGCGCCAGCCCCAACCCCAGCCCGCCGAGCGCGCGGTCGGACGAGCGTTGCGCCTGCGTGAACAGGTCGAACACGCGCGCGGTCAGCTCCGGCTCCATGCCGATGCCCTCGTCGCGCACCGCCAGCACCAGCTGGCCGTCGCGGCGCGTCGCGCTCACGTCGATGCGGCGGCCGTCGGGCGTGTACTTGGCCGCGTTGCCGAGCACGTTGGCCAGCACCTGCACCAGCCGCGCCTTGTCGCCCATGACGGTGATGGCTTCGTCCTGCACCGTGACCGACAGCTGCTGGCCGCGCGCGCGCACCAGCGGCAGCACCTGTTCGACCGCCTCGTCCACGATGGTGTGCGCCGACACCGGCCCCCGGTCCAGGGTGACCAGTCCGCGCGTGACGCGCGACACGTCCAGCAGGTCGTCCACCAGGCTGATCATGTGCCTGACCTGGCGCCCGATGATGGTGCTGGAGCGGCGCACGCGCTCCTCGTCGAGCCGGCCCAGGTTCAGCAGTTCGGCCGCCGCCGAAATCGGCGCGAGCGGGTTGCGCAGCTCGTGCGCCAGCATCGCCAGGAATTCGTCCTTGCGGCGGTCGGCCTCGCGCAGCTTTTCTTCGGCCAGCTTGCGGTCGGTGATATCGCGGAAGAACGAGACGATCCCGTCCTGGGTGGGATAGGCGCGCACGTCGGTCCAGACCATCGTGCCATCCTGGCGCCGGTGGCAGTACTCGGCACTGCCGGACTGCCGGGTCTCCATCACCCGGATGTACATGCGGCCGGCATCGGAGTCGCGCGCCTCGGGGAACAGCTCCCAGTGGTTGCGCCCGATGATCTGGTGCGCGTCCAGGCCGGCCATGCGCAGGCCCTCGGCGTTCATGTGCAGCACGCGCCAGTCGCGGTCGATCAGCAGGTAGCCTTCGGCGATGGTGTCGAAGATGTACTGGCTGCGGTCGCGCTCCATGCGCAACTCGGTCTGCGCGCGCGCCGTCTCCAGCGCCGCCCAGGTGCGCTCGGCCGTGCTGCGGGTATAGGCCAGTTCCTGCTCGGTCCAGCGCGATGGTTCGCGCCGGTTCAGGCTCAGGAATGCGGTCAGGCGCCCGGCCCTCACCAAGGGCATCGTCAACACCGAGCCGATCTGGTCCTGCTCCCAGGCGTCGACCGACGCCGCGGTGCGCGGGTCATGCCGCACGTCGTCCACCAGTACCGCTTCGCCGCGGCTGAGCGCATCGCCGATCGCGGGGCCGAACGCGTCGAGCCGGAACTCCTGGCGTCCCGCGTCGGGCAGCCCCGGCCGCGCAAAGTAAAACGGGATGTGGAAGGTGCCGCGCTCGGCGTCCACCTCGCCGTACACGACCCGGTCCACGCCAAGATGCTCGCCCAGCAGGCGGCTGGCCGTTTCCAGCACCTGCTCGGGCGTGGTCAGGGCCAGCAGGGCGTCCGACAGCTCCAGCTCGAACGCCGCGCGCCGTTCGCCCATCACCCGCTCGGTGGTCTCGATCACGGTGCAGTACATGCCGCCCACCGTGCCGTCGGCGCCGTGCAGGGGCGAATAGGAGAACGTGAAATAGCTTTGCTCGGGATAGCCGCGCCGCACCACCGTCAGCGGCAGGTCCTCGAAATAGGCCGACTTGCCCGACAGCGCACGGTCCACGATCGGCGCGATGTCGGCCCAGATTTCAGCCCAGATCGCCTGGAACGACTGGCCCAGCGCGGCCGGGTGCTTGTCGCCCATGATGCGCGCGTAGGCGTCGTTGTAGAGGAATCCCAGTCCCGTGCCCCAGGCGATGAACATCGGGAACGCCGAGTCCAGCACCATGCCCAGCGCGGTGCACAGCGGCGCCGGCCACGCATCGGGGTGGCCAAGCGGGGACCGGTTCCAGTCGACGGCGCGCAGCCTGTCCCGGACCTCCCCGTCCCCTTCGAAGCACAGCTCGCTTTGTGAAATCTGTGACATGGGGCGATTGTCGCATAATTTCTGTTTCCGCCATGCACGATGGGCATGGCCCGGGCGACGGCTTACAGCTTGATGAAATGCTCCCGGTAGTAGCGCAGTTCTTCCACCGATTCCAGGATGTCCGCTAGCGCGGTGTGCTTCTGGTGCTTCTTGAACCCGGCGGCCAGTTCCGGCTTCCAGCGGCGGCACAGTTCCTTCAGGGTCGAGACGTCCAGGTTACGGTAGTGGAAGAACGCCTCCAGCTTGGGCATGCCGCGCGCCATGAAGCGGCGGTCCTGGCAGATGGTGTTGCCGCACATCGGCGACTTGCCCGCCGGGACAAAGTTTTTCAGGAAGGCGATCAGCGCCGCTTCGGCGTCCGCCTCGGTCACGGTCGATGCGCGCACCCGGTCGATCAGGCCCGAGCGGCCGTGCGTGCCCTTGTTCCACGAGTCCATCTTGTCCAGCACCTCGTCGCTCTGGTGGATCGCGAACACCGGCCCTTCGGCCAGCACGTTCAGGTGCGGGTCGGTCACCACGACCGCAACCTCGATGATGCGGTCGTTGTCCGGGTCCAGGCCGGTCATCTCCATGTCCACCCACACCAGGTTGAACTCGTTGGGGCGCTGGGCGGTGACTGCTTCGAAATCGGTGGCTTGTGACATAATTCTCTCTTCTTGCCTAATCAATCCTGCATTTTCTCACAGGCACACAATGTCTTCACTCGCGTTTTCGCTCTTGTTCGTGATTTTTTTCGTGCTCACGCTGGGCCTGCGCTTCTGGCTTGCCACGCGCCACATCCGGCATATCGCGAACAACCGCAACGCGGTCCCGCCCGACTTTGCCGCCAAGGTGCCGCTTGGCGCGCACCAGAAGGCCGCCGACTACACCATTGCCAAGACCCGTTTTGGCCTGGCGGCGCTGTTCTGGAACGGCCTGGTGCTGGTTGGCTTTACCCTGCTGGGCGGCCTGCAGGCGCTATCCACCTGGGTGCTGCACCTGGCGGGTCCAGGCATGCTACACCAGATAGGGTTGGTGGTCGCCTTCACTGTCGTCTCCGGTGTGCTCGACCTGCCCTTCAACTGGTACCGCCAGTTCGTCATCGAACAGCGCTTCGGCTTCAACAAAATGACGCTCGGCCTGTGGATCGCCGACGGCATCAAGGGCGCGCTGCTGGGCGCCGTGATCGGCCTGCCCCTGCTGTGGGTGGTGCTCACGCTGATGGCAAAGACGGGCGACCTGTGGTGGCTGTGGGCGTGGGTGGTCTGGAGCGGCTTCCAGCTGCTGCTGATGGTGCTTTACCCCACCGTGATCGCCCCGCTCTTCAACAAGTTCACGCCGCTCGCGGATGAAAGCCTGAAGGGCCGCATCGAGGGCCTGATGGCGCGCGTCGGCTTTGCCGCCAAGGGCCTGTTCGTGATGGACGGCTCCAAGCGCAGCGCGCACGGCAACGCCTACTTCTCGGGCTTTGGCGCCAACAAGCGCATCGTCTTCTTCGACACCCTGCTCGAGCGCCTGGCGCCGCAGGAGATCGAGGCGGTGCTGGCGCACGAGCTCGGGCACTTCAAGCTCAAGCACATCGTCAAGCGCATCGTGGTGCTGTTCGCGGTGTCGCTGGCCATGCTCGCGCTGCTCGGCTACCTGAAGAACCAGGCCTGGTTCTACACGGGTCTTGGCGTGGAACCGCTGATGGGCGACGCCAACGACGCCATGGCGCTGATCCTGTTCATGCTGGTGCTGCCGGTGTTCACCTTCGTGCTCTCGCCGATCAACTCGATCACCTCGCGCAAGCACGAATTCGAGGCGGACGCCTTTGCCGCGCGCCACACCGACTACCGCGACCTGGTCTCGGCGCTGGTCAAGATGTACGAAGATAACGCCTCGACCCTGACGCCCGACCCGCTGCACTCGGCCTTCTACGATTCGCACCCGCCGGCCTCGGTGCGGGTGCGCCACCTGAACCTGGCGGCGGGGGCGGCATGAGCCTTACGGACAAGCGCTGCGCACATGGCGCCCAGGCCCTCGAGCAGGCGGCGATCGATGCCCTGTTGCCGCAGGTGCCCGGCTGGGCCGTGCAAGGTAACCAGCTGGTGCGCTCGTTCGAGTTCAACGACTACCACCAGACCATCGAATTCGTGAACGCACTGGCGTGGATGATCCACGCCCAGGACCACCACCCGGAGCTGACCGTGCGCTACCGCCACTGCATCGTTGCGTACAGCACGCACACGGCCGGCAACAACATCTCGGAAAACGACTTCATCTGCGCCGCCAGGGCCAACCGGATCTACGACGAGCGGGCCACGGCATGAAGGAACTGCTCGGCACCATCGTCGCGGCGCACGGCCGCCATTACGTGGCCGACGTCGACGGCCGCATCCTGCAGTGCGTCACGCGCGGGAAAAAGACCAACGTGGCGGTCGGCGACATCGTCCACCTGAAACAAACCTCGGAAAACCAGGCGGTGATCGAAAAGATCGACGAGCGCAAGACCTTGCTCTACCGCTCGGACCAGTACAAGTCCAAGCTGCTGGCCGCCAACGTGACGCGCCTGTTCATCGTCGTGGCCACCGAACCCGGTTTCGCGGACGACCTGGTCTCGCGCGCGCTGGTGGCGGCGGAAAGCGCGGGCGTGCAGGCCCACCTCATCCTGAACAAGACCGACGTCGAGGAACTGCTGCCGCGGGCGCGCGAGCGCGCCGGGGTCTATGCCAGGCTGGGCTATCCGGTGCACGAGGTGTCGGCCAAGCGCGAGCCGCAGCGCACCGTCGAGATCCTGGCGCCCCTGCTGGCGGGCGAATCGTCGATCTTCATCGGCCAGTCCGGCATGGGCAAGTCCTCGCTGGTGAACCTGCTGGTACCGGAGGCCGACGCCGCCGTGCGCGAGATCTCGGAAGCGCTCGACACCGGCAAGCACACCACCACCTTCACCCGGCTGTACAAACTGCCCGGCGGCGGCGCGATCATCGACTCGCCCGGCTTCCAGGAATTCGGCCTGTACCACCTGACCGAGGGCATGCTCGAGCGCGCCTTCGTCGAATTCGCGCCCTACCTAGGGGGATGCAAGTTTTACAACTGCCACCACCTGGCCGAGCCGCAGTGCGCGGTGCTGCAGGCAGTCGAGGATGGCCAGATCGCGCCCATGCGCCACGCGCTGTACGCTCAGCTCGTGCACGAATCGTCGCAGACGTTGTATTAACGACCTGTATAGACAAGAGAATCGGCGCCCCCGCGGAACCGCTTTCCCTAAGGGCAAGCAAAACCCCCTATAATCGAAGGTCGAACGTACTACAAGTTACGCTATGCCAGGCAATAAACCCATCAAGCACTTCCTGCAGTTCTCCGATTTCAGCCGCGACGAATACGAGTACCTGATCGAGCGCGCCACGGTCATCAAGCGCAAATTCAAGAACTACGAGGTGTACCACCCGCTGGTCGACCGCACGCTGGTGATGGTGTTCGAGAAGAGCTCGACGCGCACGCGCCTGTCGTTCGAGGCCGGCATGCACCAGCTGGGCGGCGCCGCGATCTACCTGAACACGCGCGACAGCCAGCTTGGCCGCGGCGAGCCGATCGAGGACGCCGGCCAGGTCATGAGCCGCATGTGCGACATCATCATGGTGCGCACCTTCGGCCAGGACATCATCGAGCGCTTCGCCGCCTACTCGCGCGTGCCGGTGATTAATGGCCTGACCAACGAGCACCACCCGTGCCAGGTGCTGGCCGACATCTTCACCTTCCACGAGCACCGCGGCTCGATCGCCGGCAAGACCGTGGCCTGGATCGGCGACGCCAACAACATGCTGTATTCGTGGCTGCAGGCAGCCGAAGTGTTCGGCTTCCACCTGAACGTGGCCACGGCAAAAGGCTACGAACTGGACCCGAAACTGGTCTCGACCTCCCGCTACACCCTGTTCGACAACCCGTCCGACGCCTGCGAAGGTGCGCACCTGGTCAACACCGACGTGTGGACCAGCATGGGCTACGAGAAGGAGAATGCCGAGCGCATGAAGGCCTTCGACGGCTTCATCGTGGACGCGGCCAAGATGGCGCGCGCCGCGCCCGACGCGCTGTTCATGCACTGCCTGCCCGCCCACCGCGGCGAGGAAGTGGCGGCCGAAGTCATCGACGGCCCGCAGTCGGTGGTCTGGGACGAAGCCGAGAACCGCCTGCACGTGCAGAAGGCGCTGATCGAATACCTGCTGCTTGGCCGGATCGAAGACAAATAATTTATACTGTTCACCCACACTGAAGCTTGATCGTCGGCCCTCGCCGCCCGCATTCGCGCAGGCGGCGGACCAAAAGGGCCGGCTGACCATTTGATACTTACCTCCTCACCTGGAACTCCCATGAGCGACATTAAAAAAGTAGTCCTCGCCTACTCCGGCGGCCTCGATACCTCGGTCATCCTCAAATGGCTGCAGGATAACTACAAGTGCGAAATCGTTACCTTCACCGCCGACCTGGGCCAGGGTGAAGAACTGGAGCCGGCGCGCGCCAAGGCGCTCAAGTTCGGCATCAAGCCGGAAAACATCTACATCGACGACGTGCGTGAAGAATTCGTGCGTGACTTCGTGTTCCCGATGTTCCGCGCCAACACCGTGTACGAAGGCGAATACCTGCTGGGCACCTCGATCGCCCGCCCGCTGATCGCCAAGCGCCTGATCGAGATCGCCAACGAGACCGGCGCCGACGCCATCTCGCACGGCGCCACCGGCAAGGGCAACGACCAGGTGCGCTTCGAGCTGGGCGCCTACGCGCTCAAGCCGGACGTCAAGATCATCGCCCCGTGGCGTGAATGGGACCTGCTCTCGCGCGAGAAGCTGCTCAAGTACGCCGAGGAAGCCGGCATCGAGATCGACATGAAGCACAAGAACGGCGGCGCGCCCTACTCGATGGACGCCAACCTGCTGCACATTTCGTTCGAAGGCCGTCACCTGGAGAACCCGGGCGCCGAAGCAGAGGAATCGATGTGGCGCTGGACCGTGAGCCCGGAAAAGGCCCCGGACGAGGCCGAGTACCTGGACATCGAATTCGAAAAGGGCGACATCGTGGCCCTGAACGGCAAGCGCATGACCCCGGCCACGGTGCTGACCGAGCTGAACCGCCTGGGCGGCAAGCACGGCATCGGCCGCCTGGACCTGGTCGAGAACCGCTACGTCGGCATGAAGTCGCGCGGCTGCTACGAAACCCCGGGCGGCACCATCATGCTCAAGGCCCACCGCGCGATCGAGTCGATCACGCTGGACCGCGAAGTGGCGCACCTGAAGGACGACCTGATGCCGCGCTACGCCAGCATGATCTACAACGGCTACTGGTGGAGCCCGGAGCGCGTCGCGCTGCAGACCCTGATCGACCACACCCAGCAGACCGTCAACGGCCAAGTGCGGGTGAAGCTCTACAAGGGCAACGTGATCGTGGTGTCGCGCGACTCGAAGACCGACTCGCTGTTCGACATGAACATCGCCACCTTCGACGAGGACGGCGGCGCCTACAACCAGGCCGATGCCGGCGGCTTCATCAAGCTGAACGCGCTGCGCATGCGCATCGCCGCCAAGGCCCGCGCCAAGCGCGGCCAATAAGCCTCGGCAGCCCTAAAAAAACCGCCTGCGGGCGGTTTTTTTTCGTCCGCGATTCCGCGCTCCCACCGCAGCCGCACGTCGCGCCCTTGCAACGGCACGACGTGTCCAAACTTCGCACCGCAAACAAAAACCGTTGACTTTATGTTCGATTAAGCTTAGCTTGTCTGTATCGTTTTACTGTAACGATACAGAAACGTAGTGATCAGACCCCCACCGGCGTCTTTTCGGCTACGCGCGCGCCAGCAAAATTTTTTTCGCGATTTACTGAAACGATACAGTAAATCGTAGCAGTTCCGATAAAATATAAAATCAAGGAGACATGATGACTGGTAAAAATAGTCCGGGCATGCCGCGCATCGGCCGCCTGCGCCCCATCGCATCCGCTGCCGCCCTGCTGCTGGTCGGCGGCTACTCGCCTGCGCAAGCCCAGCAACAAGACGCGACCGCGACCGACCAGCCCAAGCTGGAAACGGTGGTGGTCTCGGCCAACCGCCGCATCGAAAAGCTGGAAGACGTACCGGCCTCGATCACGGTGCTGGGCGAGGAAACCATGCAGCGCAATAACGTGCGCGAGTTCGTGGACATCGTCAACCTGTCCCCTGCTCTGTCGGTATCGGTGGGCACCCAGGTCGGCACCAACAGCATCAACATGCGCGGCATCGGCACCACCTCCAACAACCTGGGCATCGAGGGCGACGTCGCCATCATCGTGGACGACCTGCCGTATTCCCAGGCGCAGCAGGCATTCAAGGACATGTCGGACATGGCGCGGGTCGAGGTGCTGAAAGGCCCGCAATCGACGCTGTTCGGCAAGAGCTCCATCGCCGGCGCGGTGGTCATGTCCACCAAGCCGATCGGCGCCGGGCCGATGAAGACCCGCGTCAGCGTCTACGACACCAGCGACCACGAATACCGCGTCAACGCCTCGCTCAGCGGGCGCCTGACCGACACCGTGGGCCTGCGCCTGTTCGCCGCCAAGACCAACTTCCCGGGCCTGCTGCACAACCTGACCAACGACAGCATGCAGAACGGTTCGGGCAGCAAGACCTTCCTGGCCAAGCTGTCGTGGCAGCTCACGCCCGACCTCGACGTGCTGCTCTCGCCGCACTTCGACCACTCGCTCTCGACCGGCAATACGCCGGCCGTCACCTACATCGACCCGGGTGTGGGCTACCTGTTCAACAAGAACTACACGGCGCTGTCCAACACCGCGGTGCTGCGCGACATTCACATCAGCCGCTGGAACCGCGAGATCCGCAACGATTCGCCATCGGGACTGGAGTCCACTGACCGCGGGCTGGGCTTGCGCGTGAATTACGCCTTCCCGGGCGACTCGCCGCTGGCCGGCCATTCGCTGACCTCGATCACCTCGCTGGACAACAACCTGTCGAACGACTTCCGCGACAACGACAACATCGACCTGATCTCGACCTTTTACCAGGTCGACGCCAGCGGCAAGCCTTCCGGCATCGCCGACCCGCCGGAAATCAACGGCACCACCGACAGCAAGACCTCGACCCAGGAGCTGCGCCTGACTTCGCCGGACGGCAAGCCGTTCCGCTACATCGTCGGGCTGTGGGCCGCGCGCAATACGGTGTACCGCACCTACTACCGCGGCAACCCGTTCGTGAAGGAGACCAACTTCACGAACTACGACACCAACTCGGGCAGCCTGACGCACGCCGTCTACGCCAACAGCAACTGGGACTTCGCCGACAACCAGAGCCTGACGGCCGGCGTGCGTTTCAACCGCGAGTCGAACGACTATTCGTTCCACACGATCGACAGCCTGTCGTCCACCGCGCCGACCAACAAGCACACCGGCGAGTACTACTACGTGGCGCCGCAGCACAAGGAAAACGCGGTCACCGGCAAGGTCGGCTACACCTACCACTTCACGCCCGACGTGATGGTGTACGGCACCGCCTCCACCGGCAGCAAGGGCGTCGCCTACGACATGACCAGCGGCGCGAACAATCCCAACGTGTTCGCCCACCTGCCGCTGGCGTCCGAAAAGGCCAACAGCTACGAGGCCGGCTTCAAGGCCAACCTGCTGAACAACCGCGCAACGATCAACGCGGCGATCTTCCAGACGCGCTTTCGCGACTACCAGACCTCGGCCACCGAGCGCTTCTCGGACGGCAGCCAGGCCAGCGTGTTGTACAGCATCCCGTCGATCCAGACGCGCGGCTTCGAGGCCGACACCCAGCTCCTGGTGGCGCGCGCGCTGCTGCTGAACGCGAACCTGGCTTACACCCGCGCCACCGTGCGTTCGTGGGACCAGGGCCCCTGCTACAGCGGCGCCACCGACTGCACGATCCCGAACCGGCTGGTGCCGGGCGCCTTCCTGCGTGACGCCAGCGGCGGCACCATGCCCAACGCGCCGAAATGGAAGCTGAGCATGGGCGGCGAATACACGCTGCCGCAGTTCGCCGCGCTGCCGTACGCTACCGCGATCAACGCCCAGTGGCGCACGCAGTCAACGGTGATGGGCGCGATCAGCCAGGACCCGAGCCTGCGCCGCCCCGGCTACGGCATCTTCGACCTGGGCGCCTCGGTCAGCGGCGGCAAGGGCAAGTGGAAACTCGCGTTCGGTGCGAAGAACCTGTTCGACCACCACTACGCTTCCGGCAACGTCGGCTCCTTCCTGAACTTCAAGCGGGCCAGCGGCGGCGATGTCAAATCCTACGGGTGGCAACCTGCCCGTGACGCGTTCCGATACACCTACGTCCGCCTGGACGTGGGGTTCTGAGCGCGCGATCTTTAACAAGGAAATCATGAGCGAACCGAAAATTCAGGACGTAGCAAGGCTGGCCGGGGTATCGACCACCAGCATTTCGAATTTTCTGAACAACCGCATGGAGCAGATGCGGCCGGCCACCCAGCGCAAGATCCAGCAGGCGATCGAGCAGCTGGGCTACCGTCCCAACAGCGCCGCGCGCCAGCTGAAAACGGGCGTCGCTTCCATGGTCGGGCTGCTGGTGCCGTCGCTGGCCAACCAGTTCTTCGGTTCGCTCGCCAGCGCGGTGGAAAAGGCGGCCGCCCGCCACCACTGCCACGTGATGACCTTCAGTACCTTTCGCGATCCGGACCGCGAGCGCGCCGTGATGGCGGACCTGCTGTCCTACGGCGCGCAAGGCATCATCACCGGTTCGGCGCTGAACGACACCGAGCACCTGGTGGCGATGACCGCGCGCTGCCCGGTGGTGGCGTTCGACATCAAGCGCTCCGACGACAGCCACGAGCGCATCACCACCATCTCGATCGACAACGTGGCGGCGACCACCAAGGCGGTCGAGCACCTGGCGGCGCTGGGCCACCGCTCGGTGGCGCTGGTCACGCCGCCGCCCTACACGCTCAACCGGCTGGACCGGCTGACCGGTTTCCAGCAGGCGGTGGCGGCGGCCGGCATCACCGGCGAGCTGGTGATCGTGGACGCCAGCGAGGCGCCGAGCGATCCGCACGGCGACACCCAGCTGTTCGACCTGGGAAACAAGGCGGCGGCCAAGCTGCTGGCGGCGCCTTCCCGGCCGACGGCGGCGGTGGCCATCAACGACATGATGGCCATTGGCCTGGGCGTGGGCCTGAAGCAGCTCGGCCTGCATCTGCCAAGGGACTTTTCGCTGATCGGCATCGACGACATCTTCTTCTCCGCCGCGCACGACCCGGCGCTGACCACGCTGCGCCAGCCGATCCAGGCGATGGCCGACGCGGCGGTCCAGCGCATCCTTGCGCCGGGCGCGGCCGACACGGTCGGCAGCGAGTTGTTCGCGCCGGAGCTGATCGTCAGGGCGTCCACCGCGGCGCCACCGCAATGAACAACCAACCACTCAACCAGAAAAAAGAGACAGCTATGGAACTTATCGGAAAACGTGCACTTGTGATGGGTGGCGCATCGGGCATCGGCAAAGCCAGCTCCCTGGCGCTGGCGCAGGCCGGCGCAGACGTGGTGCTGACCTATTGGAGCAGCGCCGACGAAGCGCGGCAAGTGGTGGCCGACATCCGCGCCATGGGCCGCCGCGCCCAGGCCATCAAGGCCGACCTGGGCGACCCGGCCGTGGCCGAGCAGGTGTTCGCGGAAGCGGAAGGCGCGATCGGCGAGATCGACATCCTGTTCGCCAACATCGGCGGCCTGATCCAGCGCAGCCGCGTGGCCGAGATGCCGCTGTCGCTCTGGAACGAGGCCATGAACCTGAACCTGACCAGCACCTTCCTGATCTGCCAGGCTGCGCTCAAGCGCATGGAGCCGCGCAAGCGCGGCACCATCGTCACCATGTCCTCGCTGGCCGCGTTCGATGGCGGCGGCCCCGGCTCGGCGCACTACGCCGCATCCAAGGCGGCGGTGGCCACCTTCACCGGCGCGCTGGCCAAGGAGGTCGGGCCGCTGGGCATCCGCGTCAACGGCGTTGCACCGGGCCTGATCGCCACCCGCTTCCACGATACCTTCAACACCCCGGAAAACCGCAAGGCCATCGCCGAGCGCACCCCCGCGCGCCGCGAGGGCCAGCCTGAAGACGTGGCCAACGTCGTCGTCTTCCTGGCGTCCGAGCGGGCCGCCTTCCTCGCCGGGGAAATCATCCAGGTCAACGGCGGCCTGGGCCTGTACTGATCCAAGCGGAGCCCTACTCCATGAATGAACATCTGACACGGCGCCGCTTCCTCGGCGCCGCAGCCCTCGCCTTGCCCGCGTTTTCCGGCAGCGGCGCCTTTGCGCAGGATGCGCGCGAATCGCTGGGCACCATGCAAGGCAAGGCCATGTCCGGCCCGCACCCGCTGGAAACGCTGATGAAGGCGCATCCCGCCACCTTGCGCGACGAGCTGCGCGGCGTGCACCCGCGCGTCTACACCACCAAGGCCGGACTGGAGCAGCTGCGCCAGCGCGCGCGGGGCAGCCACCGCGCGCAATGGCAGAAGGCCCTGGCGGGATTGACCGCCTTGCGCGATGATCCCGCTCCCGCTCCGGCACAGAAGCGCCGCGCGCAGAACAACACGGCAATCGGCATCATGGGCGCGGCGCTGGCCTGGCAGATCGAGGGCGATGCGCGCTACCTGGAGGCCGCCAGGCGCTACATGGACGCGGCGGTCAGCTACCAGGTCTGGGGCTACACCTACAGCAAGCCTGACATCGACCTGGCCGCCGGCCACCTGCTGTACGGCCTGGGCGCCGCCTACGACCTGCTGTACGACGCGCTGGGCGAGGAAGAACGCAAGCGCTACCGCGACAAGCTGGTGCGCCAGGCGACGATCCTTGCCAATCACTTCATGCCCAAGGCAGGCAAGTCCTACTCGTACAGCCAGAACCACTGCTTCATCCCGGTCGCGGGCCTGGCGGTGGCGGCCTATGCGCTGTGGGACGAGGTGCCGGAGGCCGCCGGCTGGGCCGCACTGTCGCGCGCCATCTTCAGCCGGGTGCTCGACGTGGCGTCACCGGACGGCTATTTCTACGAAGGCGTGGAGTACTGGATCTTCTCGATGCCGTGGATTGTCCACGCGCTGGATGCCTTTGCCCATGCGGCGGGCGACGACATGTACGACACGCCGGCCCTGCGCAAGGCGCACCTGTACATCGCCCATTCGCTCACGCCAAACGGCCAGGACGTGTTCGATTTCGGCGACGTGTTCGAAGGCCCGGTCACGCGCTCGCGCACGGGCGAAGAGCCAGCGCGCACCCACCCCGGCGGCAAGCTCAATTCCAATTACAACCTGCTGTACCGGCTGGCCGCGCGCTTCAGCAACCCGGAAGCGCAAGGCATCGCCGACTGGATGGCTTCACTTGGCCATGTGTGCGCGGAAGACTTCTGGACCTTGCTGTGGCGCGACCCGGCGCTGCGCAGCACGCCGATGTCGGCGATGAAGCCCTACCACCATTTCGACGACCTGGGCACGGTGTACTGGCGCAGCGACTGGACCGACAAGGCCACCGCCTTCGCCTTTCGCGCCGGACCGCCGGAAGGCCACCATGTCGCCACGATCCTGCCCAAGCTGCCGGACTGGCACCTGGAAATGGGCCACTCGCATCCCGATGCCGGCAGCTTCATCCTGTACGGCGGCGGCACCTACCTGACCGGGCCGATGGGCTACGCGGGCATCCCGAGCACCAGGCTGAATAATGCGCCGCTCATCGACGACAAGGGCCAGGCCAACGAAGGCGGCGGGCATGACGCCTTCCGCGACTATCCGTATGCGCGGCTGGACAGCATTCGCATCACCGAGGCCAGGCTGGGACGCGACCGCGCCGACATCACGGCCGAACTGGCGGGCGCCTACAAGCCCGAACTGGGCGTGGAAAAGCTGCAGCGCCGCTTCAGCTACGCCAACAAGGCCTGGACCGTGCACGACACGCTGGTCGCCGGCAAGCCGGTGGCGCTGACCGCGCAGGTGCACGGCGACCGTGCGATCCACAAGACCGGCGAGCACCGCTTCGTTGTCGAAGGCGAGCCGGCCTCGCTGAAGGTGCAGGTGCAAGCCGCCGCGCTGCAGGCCGACATCGTTCCCGGCGTGGTGATCGCGGCCGGTCCTCCGGGCCACGTGGACCAGGGCCCGCGTGAAGAGCGCGGCACGGTGCTGCGGCTCTCGCTCCCACCCGGCAAGCGGGCCAGCCTGACCACCAGGATGTGGTTCTGAATGGCGGCCATGCGCATACCCGACGTGATCACGGTTGGCGAAGCAATGGCCCTGCTGATCGCCCGCGAGCCCGGCCCGCTGGAGGCGGTGCGCGAATTCGAGCGCGCCACCGCGGGGGCCGAGCTAAATGTGGCGGTGGGCCTGTCCCGGCTCGGCCTTCGGGTTGGCTATATCAGCAGCCTGGGCGCGGACAGCCTGGGCCGCCACCTGCGCAACTTCATGCAAGCGGAAGGGCTGGACCTGCGCTGCCTGCGCACCGACGAACGCTACCCGACCGGCTTCATGCTCAAGCAGATGGTCAGCGACGGCAGCGATCCGCAGGTCGAGTACTTCCGGCGCGGCTCGGCGGCCAGCCACCTGTCGCCCGACGACCTGCCGCCGGAGGGCAGCGACTATCGCCAGGCCCGGCTGGTCCACCTGACCGGCATCTCGCCGGCACTGTCGTCCGGTTGCCGCGAGCTGGTGTTCGCGCTGGCGCGCCAGGCACGCGCCGACGGCCGCATGGTCAGCTTCGATCCCAACCTGCGGCCAAGCCTGTGGCCCTCGCAGGCGGCGATGATCGAAACCCTGACCGCGCTGGCCGCCCACGCGGACCTGGTGATGCCCGGCTTGTCGGAAGGCCGCTTGCTGACCGGCCGCGAACGCCCTGCCGACATCGCCGATCACTACCTCGCGCACGGCGCGCGCATGGTGGTGGTCAAGCTGGGACCGGAAGGCGCCTGGGTCGCCAGCGATCGGTACACCGGGGTCGTGCCCGGCGTGCCGGTGCAAAACGTGGTTGACACCGTCGGCGCCGGCGACGGTTTTGCGGTGGGCGTCATCAGCGGCCTGCTGGACGGCCTGCCGATCGAGGCGGCAGCCGCGCGCGGCAACGCGATCGGCGCGCGCGTGGTGCAGTTCCGGGGCGATTGCGAAGGCCTGCCCACCAGGCAGCAGCTGGGCCTGTAGCACATACAAGAATGAAGAACAGATGGAGACCAGGCATGAATACAAACACGATCAAGGGCCTGCGATGGCTGGTGATCACGCTCGTGGCCATTGCCACGATCATCAACTACATCGACCGCTCCGCCCTGGCCGTCATGTGGCCCGGCATCGCGTCGGACCTGGGCATGGACAAGCGCGACTACGCCAACATCCTGTCGGTGTTCCTGGTCGGTTACGCGGTCGGCCAGTCGCTGTTCGGCAAACTGTTTGACGCGCTGGGCACGCGCATCGGCTTCCTGCTGTCGATCCTGCTCTGGTCCGGCGCCATCGCCCTGCACTTCATGGCACGCTCGGCCATGTCGTTCGGCTTCTTCCGGGTGCTGCTGGGCGTGGGCGAAGCGGGCAACTGGCCCGGCGCCACCAAGGCCATCGCCGAATGGTTCCCCGTGCGCGAACGCGCGCTGGGACAAGGCATCTTCGGAGCCGGCGCCTCGCTCGGTTCGGTCATCGCGCCGCCGCTGGTCGCGGCCCTGTATGCCTGGGTAGGCTGGAAGAGCACCTTCCTCCTGACCGGCGCGCTGGGCTTCATCTGGATCGTGCCCTGGCTGATCCTGTACAAATCCGGCCCCGGCGCCCATCCGTGGATCAGCGCGGAAGAACGCGCCTACATCCTGGAAGGCCAGCGCGCCGCGACGGCGCAGGACGCCCGCCACCACGACTACGTGCCGACGCTGGGCCAGCTGCTGCGCCACCGCCAGAGCTGGGGCGTGATCGCCGCGCGCTTCTTCATCGATCCCGTGTGGTGGCTGTTCGTCAGCTGGCTGCCCTTGTACCTGAACGAGCGCTTCCACTTCGACGTCAAGCAGATCGGCATGTTCGGCTGGGTGCCGTATGTCGGCGCCGCGCTGGGTGCCCTGCTGGGGGGCTGGCTGTGCGGGCGGCTGCTCGAACGCGGCTGGTCCGTCAACCGTGCGCGCAAGCTGGTGATCGGCGCGGGCCTGGTCATCATGCTGCCGGCCCTGCTGCTGAGCGCCGCCGCCGAAACACCCCTGCTGGCCGTGCTGTCGATCGGCGTGATCCTGTTCGGCTTCCAGGCCGCGATCACCAATATCCAGACTTTGCCCAGCGATTTCTTCTCCGGGAAAACCGTCGGCACGCTGGCCGGCTTGAGCGGCACGTCGGCGGTCCTGGGCGTCATCATCTGCATGCAGCTGGTGCCGGAGCTGACGGCTGGCGGCAACTACACGCCGTTTTTCGTGCTGGGAGCGCTGCTGCTGCCCCTGGTTTTCATATCGCTCTGGCTGGGCGGCACCGTCGCCCGCGTCCGGGCACCTTGAGGAGCCAAGAATGAAGAGGACCTTCACCACCGCCCTGCTGCTGGCCATTGCATTGGCCGCCGGCCCCACGTACGCGCAAGCCCCGTCCAGGCTCAGCGCCTCGGAAGCCTTCGAAAAGCAGGACAACGGCGTGTTCCTGAAAAAGCACGCCAGCTTCCTGGAACGCGGCAAGAGCCCGATAGGCCTGCTGTTCGTGGGCGACTCCATCACTGAGCGCTGGCGCGTCGCGCCGCACATCTGGGACCACTATTACGGCAAGTACCAGCCAGCCAATTTCGGCATCGGCGGCGACCGCACGCAAAACGTGATCTGGCAGATCGAACACGGCGAGCTCGATGGCCTGTCGCCCAAGGTCACGGTACTGATGCTCGGGACGAACAACAGCCTCGATTACACGGCCGACGAAATCGCCGCCGCCGACCGCAAGATCGTCGGCATGATCCGCGCCAGGCTGCCGAACACGAAGATCCTCGTCCTTGGCATTTTCCCGCGCGGCCCGCGCAATGCCAAGGGAGGCCCGGTCACGCCGGAGCTGGTCGACGAGGCGGCCAGGCGCATGAAGACCATCACGGCGGTCAACCAGCAGCTGGCCCGGCTGGACGACGGCAAGTCCATTCGCTACCTCGACATCACGCCGGTCTTCCTGGGCCAGGACGGGCGCATTCCGAACTCGATCATGCCGGACCAGCTGCATCCGGGCCCCGCGGGCTACCAGCTGTGGGCCGACGCCATGCAGCCGCTGCTTGAAAGTATGCTCAAATGAAGGCCGTCGCCTGTGCGCTCCTGTCCTGCGCAGTGAGCGCTGCCGCGCAGGATTACACCCCGCAGTCCACGCTGGAACGCCTGTTTGACCTGGAAGGCAAGCCACCCTACCGCGCCCCGGGAACACTGGTATTCAGCGCGCTCGAGTCGAAATACGACTCCGGTCATGGGCACGGCTACCGCAACGAACTGAAGATCGCCGACCGCCTGCGCCACAGCGCCGCCCAAACGCGCGAACACTTCTCTGCCCGCGTCACGCCATCGCTGCCGGACGGCGCCAAGTCCATCGTCGCCCAGTACCACGCAGTGGGCCTGGATACCATCCTGAAAGTCTATGTGCAAGACACGTCCGAGCGCAAAGGCCTGGATGGAAAGGCCAACAACGGCGTGTTCGACATCATCGCGCGCATCACGGGCGCCGCCGGCGCGGAGACGGCAACCGCGCTGGGCACGGTCCGTTCGGGCGAAAGCTTCGATCTCGACATTGCACTGAACGCCGGCCAAGCGCAGGTCACGGTCACCACGGCGGCAGACGGCACCCGGCAGACCGAGCCCACGCAAGTGAAGCAGGACAGCCGCGCCATCTACTTCAAGTTCGGCGACTACCTGCAGGCGCTGGACCCCGCCACGCAAGCCCATACCATCGAGGCGGCCAAGTGGGAGCAGTACTACCAGCAGCAGCACATCACGGCCGAGCACATCACCTTCAGCCACACCGTCTTCGAACGCAGGGAACAACCATGAACACGACCGTATCGCGCGAAACGCTGGCGGCCCTGGCGACGATCGCCACGTCCACCCTCACCACCCTGCTGTACAAGCGCGGCTTGCGCAATGTCTTCGTGCAGGGCGCGCGTCCGCTCAGGACCGGCCAGCGCATGGTCGGCCCGGCCTACACGCTGCGCTACATCCCCGCGCGCGAGGACCTGGACGGCGTGGACGCCTTCCTCGACCCGCGCCATCCGCAGCGCGTGGCGGTCGAGGAGATTCCGGAAGGCGCCGTGCTGGTGATGGACTGCCGGGGCGACACGACGGTGGCGTCGGCCGGCAGCATCCTCGCCACCCGCATGCAGGTGCGCGGCGTGGCCGGCATCGTCACCGACGGCGGCCTGCGCGACGCCACCAGCATCGCCGCGCTCCAGATACCGGCATGGTGCTCCGGCCCCTCCGCGCCGACCAACCTCATACGCCACCATGCGCTTGACATCAATGCGCCGATCGGCTGCGGCGGCGTACCCATCTACCCTGGCGATATCATGGTCGGCGACGATGACGGCGTGGTTTGCATCCCGGCCCACCTGGCGGCCGACATCGCGCGTGACGCCGTCGAGATGAACCGCTACGAGGAGTTCGTGCTCGAGCGCGTGAGAAACGGGGCCAGCGTCATCGGGCTCTATCCGCTCACCACGGAGGAAAACCGCGCGCTGTACGAGGACTGGCTCAGGCAGGCATCCTGAGGCGGAAGGACAGCACGCCAGGATTGCGTGCCAACGCCCGGCTTGTGTAAGATCGCCCCACCATGAGCAACCAAGCCGACAATCCCTGCCTGTCGTGCGGCGCCTGCTGCATGACCTACCGCGTCTCGTTCTACTGGGCCGAAGCGGACGAGCGCGGCCTGCCCTCGTCCATGGTCGAACGCGTCACCCCGCACATCTCCTGCATGGCCGGCACCAACGCCAGCAGCCCGCGCTGCGTTGCGCTGGGCGCCGGCACGGGTGGCCCGATGGCCTGCGGCGTGTACCAACAGCGGCCGGGCCCGTGCCGCGAGGTGCAGCCGGGTGACGACAAATGCCAGCGCGCCCGCGCCCGCCACGGCCTGGCGCCCCTGGCCGGCACGATTTAACACGGAGCTTACAAAGTCGGCCGCGGCACCGCATATTTGTTGTGCCGTCGCCGCACCGAATGCTTGAGCTGTGCCCGAAAACTGGTACAGTCGCAGGATTCAAGACGGAGCATCCATGCCGAAAAACCTGAGTATCAAGAATAAGCTGACCTTTGGCCTGGGCGCGATGGTCGCCAGCATTCTCTTCCTCCTGGCGCTCGCGCTGCACAACTTCCGCAGCCTGTCCGAAGCCGACGACTGGAACCGCCACACGCTAGAAGTGCTGCTCGAAGCGAACCACGTCGCCACCTCCGTACTGCAGGTACAGACTTCCACCCGCGGCTTCCTGCTCACCAGCGACGAAAGCCTGGTCGAGCCGATCACGGCGGAATACCGCAAGGCGATCGACCACCTGACCCGCGCCATTGCCCTCACCGCCGATAACCCCGGCCAGCAGGCGCGCCTGAAGCAGCTGCAGCCGGTGCTGGACAAATGGATGGACGACGCCATCCTGCCGCAGATCGAGCGCACCCGCACCGCGGCAAAGGCCGGCCGCTTGCCGGACGCCACCGGCACCTACAACGCGGTGCTGTCCGGCGCGCGCACGGTCGCCTCGTTACGCGAGATCATCCGCCAGGTCGAGACCGAGGAGCAGCGCCTGATGGCGATCCGCACCCGCAACGCCGAGGAAGTCGAAGCGCAGATGGCCCTGTCCCTGTGGCTCGGCGGCGCCGTGACGATCGTGCTGGCCGTGCTGATCGCATGGGGCCTGCTGCGCGCCCTCGCCCTGCCGCTGCAGCGCCTGACCGGCGCCGCGCGTGAAATCGCCGCCGGCAACCAGGCGGCGCGCGCCGAGGTGAACTCCAACGACGAACTGGGCCAGGTCGCCCTTGAATTCAACCGCATGGCGCAGGCCATCGAGGACAGCCAGGCCAAGGAACAGGCCAGCACGCGCGAACTGCGCGCGAAGGTGGACGCGCTGCTCGGCGCCGTGTCGCGCGCCGCGTCCGGCGACCTGACCGGGGGCACGGCGATCCGCGGCAGCGACGCCATCGGGCGTTTGGGCGAAGGCCTGGACACCATGTTCAACAACCTGCGCAGCCTGATCAACAACGTGCAGGCCGCCGGCATCCAGGTCACCACCTCGGCCACCCAGATCGCCGCCGCCGCGCGCCAGCAGGAAGCGACCGGCGTCGAACAGGCCCAGACCAGCGTCGAGATCCTGTCCACCACGCGCGAGATCGAGGCCAACACCTCGCAGCTGCTGCGCACGATGGAAGAAGCCACCACCGTGGCCGAATCGACCACCAGCGCCACCGCGGGCGCCCAGGACAACCTGCAGCGCATGGACCAAACCATGCAGAACATGGTGGCGGCAACCGATTCGATCACCGCCAAGCTGGCCGCCCTGTCCGAAAAGGCGAACAACATCAACAGCGTGCTCACCACCATCACCAAGGTGGCGGACCAGACCAACATCCTGTCGCTGAACGCGGCGATCGAGGCCGAGCGTGCGGGCGAGGCCGGGCGCGGCTTTGCCGTGGTGGCCACCGAGATCCGGCGCCTGGCCGACCAGACCTCGGTGTCGACCTGGGACATCGAACAGATGCTCAAGGAGATGCAGTCGGCGGTATCGGCCAGCGTCATGGGCATGGACAAGTTCTCCGAAGAGATCCGCCGCAGCGTCGGCGAGGCGCGCCAGGTCGCCCTCCAGCTTGGCTCGGTGATGGAACAGGTGCGCCAGCTCACGCCGCGCTTCGACTTGGTGCTGCAGGGGATGCAGTCGCAGGCGGTTGGCGCGCAGCAGATTACCGAAACCATGATGCAGCTCTCGGACGCCACCCAGCAGACGGTCGATTCGCTCAAGGCCACCAGCGAGGCGGTGCACGAGCTGCAGTACGCCGCCGGCGAATTGCAGTCGTCGGTCGCGAATTTTTCGGTGAGCGCCTGAGCAGCCGATGAAGGTACTGGTGTTCCACATCGGCCGCGAGCGCTTCGCCTTGCCCCTGGCGCTGGTGACGCGTGTGCTGCCGGTGGCGCAGCTGGCGCGCCTGCCGCTCGCGCCGGACTATGTGGCGGGCCTGCTGGACCTGCACGGCGAGCCGGTCCCGGTGGTGGACCTGTCGCGCCTTGCCGGCCACACGCCGGACGCGGTGCGCTACGACACGCGCTTCCTGCTGGTCGATTACCCGGCGCCGGGTGGCGCGATGAAAAAGCTGGCGCTCAAGGCTGAACGCGTGTCCGGCGTCGAAACGCTGGACGAGGCCCGCCTTGCGCCCAGCGGCGTGGCCGCCGCGCCCTTCCTCGGCGTGGTCGCAAGTAGCGAGCGCGGCATGCTGCAATTGGTGGACATCGACGCGCTGCTGCCTGAGCACGTGCGCGCCCTGCTGTTCCAGCCCGAGGGAGAGGCCGCATGAACGCGCACGATATCCTGCTGCGCGAGACCGGGCTGGACCTGGACGCGGCCACGCTCGAGCGCGCGCTGCGCGAGCGCATGGAGAGCCTCGGTGTCGCCACCCGCGCCGAATACCTGGCACTGCTGGCCGGGCCCGAGCTGCACGAGCTGGCCGAGCTGGTGGTGGTCCCGGAATCGTGGATGTTCCGCGACCCGGCCGCGTTCAAGGCCGCGGTGTCGCACGTGACCGCCCAGCTGGCGCGCCACCCGGGCCACGTGGCGCGCATCCTGTCGGTCCCCTGCGCCGGCGGCGAGGAGCCGTATTCGATGGCGATGGCGCTGCACGACGCCGGCGTGCCGCCCGCATCCTGGCGCATCGACGCGATCGACCTGTCGGCCGCCTCGGTTGCCCGTGCCCGCGCCGGCCACTACACGCGCAACGCCTTTCGCGGCGCCGGCCTTGGCTTCCGCGACCGCCACTTCAGCCAGGACGGCGGCGGCTACCTGCTGCGCGAGGAGATCCGCGCCCATGTCCACATCAGCCAGGGCAATTTGTTCGCGCTGGACATGGCGACCAACGCCGGGCGCTACGACGTCGTATTCTGCCGCAACCTGCTGATCTACTTCGACGACGCCGGCATTGCCCGCGCTGCCGATATCCTGGGCCGGCTGCTATCGCATGCCGGCATGCTGCTTGCCGGCCCGGCGGAAGCGCCGGTGCTATGCCGGCACGGTTTTGCGCAATTGCCGCTGGCCGGCGCGTTCGCGCTGCACAAACAGGGCTGCCCGCCCGCGGTTGCGCCGGCGGCGCGTCCCAGGCAGGGCTTGCGGACCATTGCGCCGGTTGCGCTCAAGGCGGCACCGCGCCCCACGCCGCCGGCCCCGGCCGAAGCAACTCCCGCCACGCCAGAGCTGCTCGCGCTCGCGCGCCGGCAGGCCGATGGTGGCCAGCTGCGCGAGGCCGCCGCCACATGCCAGGCCCTGATCGCGCGCACCCCGGACGAGCCGGACGCGCACTTCATCCTTGGCATGGTGAGCCAGTGCCAGCGCGACGCGCGCAGCGCCGAGCGCCACTTGCGCCACTGCCTGTACCTGGCCCCGCGCCATTACGATGCGCTGTGCGCGCTGGCGCTGTTGGCCGAGGAGGCGGGCGAGCCGGCGCAGGCGGCGATCTACCGCCAGCGCGCGGCGCGCTCACAAGCAGGCGCTGACGGGAGCCGGGCTGCATGAACGGCACCGCCTACCCCGAACACGGCTGCTGGAACCGCGTGGGCGTCGCGGGCGACCGCAGCTGCGCCGAACTGGCGCGCCACGCCCACTGCCGCAACTGCCCGGCGTATGCCGAGGCGGCCCAGCGCACCATGCAGCGGCCGGTGGAACCGAGCTACCGCGCGTTCTGGGCCGAACAGCTGCGCCAGCCACCGGCCCAGGCGCAAACCGGCGACGCCAGCGCGATCGTGCTGCGCATCGGCCACGAGTGGCTGGCCCTGCCTTCGGCCATGGTGCTGTCGGTGGCGCCGCTCGCGCCCGCCCACCGGATCCCGCACCGCAGCGCCGCCGGGCTGCTGGGCGTGACCAATGTCGGCGGACGCCTGCTGCCGGCGCTCTCGCTTGCCCCCCTGCTGGGCATCGACGGCGCCGCCGCCCCGGAAATTTGCGGCCGCCACGTGTTCGCGCGCCTGCTCATCGTCGACGCGAACGGCCAGGCTTGCGCCGTGCCGGTGGATGAACTGCATGGCATGGTGCGTTACGCCCGCGCGCAACTGGCCGCGCCGGCGGCCACGGTCGAGCGCCCGAGGCCCGCGCACCTGGACGGGGTGCTGGCGTACGACGGCTTGCAGGTGGGCGTACTCAATGGCGAGCAGGTCGCCGCACGCTTGTGGGAGCTGCTGAAATGAGCCCGGACCAGGACCTGAGCGCCTTTTCGCTGTTCGACCTGTTCCGGATGGAGGCCGAGGCCCAGGCCCGCGCGCTCACCGACGGCCTGCTCGCGCTCGAACGCGGCGCGGGTCCCGGCGCGCTCGAACCGCTGATGCGCGCGGCCCATTCGATCAAG
The DNA here is from genome assembly GCF_024756255.1 of Massilia agilis. GTDB lineage: Bacteria > Pseudomonadota > Gammaproteobacteria > Burkholderiales > Burkholderiaceae_D > Telluria > Telluria agilis. Next base: position 887,332 of record NZ_JANUHB010000002.1, read on the forward strand.
GGCGCCGCCGCAATCGTCGGGCTCGATCCGGCGGTGCAACTGGCGCATGCGATGGAAGACGCGCTGCTCGCGTTGAGCCACCAGCAAGCCGTGCCGTCCGGCCGCATCGACGCGCTGCTGGCCGGCGTGGACCTGCTGCTTGGCCTGGCCAAGGTGGACGAAGCGCAGGCGCAGGACTGGCTGGCCGCCAACGAGGCCGCGATCGAGCACGCCATCGGCGCGATCGCGCGCGGCGAGGCACCCGGTGCCACGCCGGTTCCAGGCACGGCGCCTGCCGCCCCCCTGCCCCCGGTGCCGCCGGCGCCCGCCGACACGGCCGACGAGCTGCTGGCCCTGGCCAGCCAAAGCCGCCTGCAGGCGCGCCAGCTGCAGCCCTGGATCGATTCGCTGCATCGCTACAAGCGCAGCCAGGCCGGCATGCTGGCCCTGATCGAACAGCTGCACGAAGCGGCCGCCGCCCACGGCGACCCGCGGCTGCTCGCGCTGTCCTCGGCCGCGCTGAGCCAGGCGCAGCCGCTCAAGGGCGTCCTGCTGCGCCACATCGCCGAGGCCGAGCAGTACGAGCGCAACGCCAGCACCGTCTCCACCCGCCTGGTGGACGAGGTGCTGGCCCTGCGCATGTGCCACTTCGGCGACGGCACCCGCGCGTTTGCGCGGCTGGTGCGCGACCTTGCGCGCAGCCTTGGCAAACAGGCGCGGCTCGAGATCACCGGCGACACCACGCTGGTCGACCGCACCGTCCTGCCGCGCATCGAGAATGCGCTCAACCAGGTGCTGCGCAACGCCCTCGACCACGGGCTGGAAATGCCCGACGAGCGCGTGGCGGCCGGCAAGCCGGCCGAAGGCGTGATCCGCATCGACGCGCGCCATCGCGGCGGCATGCTCGTGATCTCGATTGCGGACGACGGCCGCGGGGTGGACTCGGAACGCATCCGCGCCGCCGCCGTGCGCCACCGGCGCGCCACGCCCGCCATCGCCGCCGCGCTGTCGGATGCCGAGCTGATGGAGTTCCTGTTCCTGCCCGGCTTCAGCCTGAAGGAAAGCGCGAACGAACTGTCCGGCCGCGGCGTGGGCCTGGACGTGGTGCACGAGCTGGCGGTCGCGCTCAACGGGTCGCTGCGCGCGCAGTCGCAGCCGGGCCAGGGCTTCGGCCTCGTGCTCACACTGCCGCTCACGCAGTCGATCGTGCGCGCGCTCATCGTCGAGGTGCAGGGCGAGCCCTACGCGCTGCCGATCGCGCGCGTCGAACGCGTGCTCAAGCTGCCGCAGGCGGCGCTGTCCACGCTCGGCGGCAACCAGTTCTTCGAACTCGATGGCCAGCACGTGGGCGTGGTGGCGGCAGCCCAGGTGCTGGCGCTCGGCGCGCCCGAGCCGGCGGACGAGCTTGCGCTGGTGGTCATCGGCAGCGGCCGCGAACGCCATGCGCTGGCGGTGGACGCGATCCTGGGCGAGCAGAGCCTCACCGCCCAGCCGCTCGAACCGGTCTTCGGCACCCTGCGCGACATCGCCGCCGGCGCGCTGCTCGACGACGGCGCCCCGGTGCTGATCCTCGACCTGCCCTCGCTGCTGGTCTCGATCGGCAAGCTGCTGTCCGAAGGCGCGCTGCAGCGCGTGGACCAGCCGCGCGGGAACAAGGCCGGGGTGCGGCGCATCCTGGTGGTGGACGATTCGCTCACCGTGCGCGAAATGGAGCGCAAGCTGCTGGCCGCGCGCGGCTACCACGTGGACGTCGCGCTGGACGGCATGGACGGCTGGAACATGCTGCGCAGCGCCGACTACGACCTGCTGGTGAGCGACATCGACATGCCGCGCATGGACGGCATCGAGCTGGTCACGCTGGTGCGCGCCGACCCGCGCCTGCAGCGCATGCCGGTGATGATCGTCTCGTACAAGGACCGTCCCGAGGACCGCGCGCGCGGCCTGCAGGCCGGGGCCGACTACTACCTGGCCAAGGGCAGCTTCCACGACAGCGCCCTGCTCGACGCCGTGTCCGACCTGATCGGCCCGCCCTGGCGATGAGGATCGCCATCGCCAACGATTCGCGCGCCTCGGCCGAGGCGCTGCGCCGGGTGATCGCCACCGGAACCGGCCACGAGGTGGCGTGGATCGCGCGCGACGGCAACGAGGCGCTGCGCCTGTGCCTCGAGGACCGGCCCGACCTGCTGCTGATGGACCTGTTCATGCCGGGCCTGGACGGCATCGAGGCGACGCGCGAAATCATGCGCCGCGCCCCGTGCGCCATCCTGGTCGTGACCGCCGACCCCAAGGACCACGTGGGCCAGGTGTTCCGCGCGCTCGGTGCCGGTGCGCTCGACGTGACCGCCACGCCAGTGCTGCTGGGACGCGCAAGCGGCGCCGAGCTGCTCGACAAGATCCGCACCATCGGCAAGCTGGCGGGCAAGCCCGCGCGCCAGGCGCTGCTGCCGGAAACCGCCAACGGCGTGCGCCGGCTGGTGGCGATCGGCGCCTCCACCGGCGGCCCGCTGGCGATCAGCACCCTGCTCGGCCAATGGCAGGCGCCGGCGGACGTGGCAGTGGTCGTGGTGCAGCACATCGACGCCGCGTTCGCCGGCCAGTTCGTCCATTGGCTCGGCAAGCAGGTGGCGATGAAGGTGCGCGCCGCCGAGGAAGGCGACCTGCTGGCCGGCGGCCAGGTGCTGGTCGCGCGCACCAACGACCACCTGCTGCTGTCGCCCGACCTGCGCCTGCGCTACCACGCCGAACCGCGCGACCTGGTGTACCGGCCGTCGGTGGACGTGTTCTTCGACTCCGTGGCCCAGCACTGGCCGCACGAGGCGATGGCCTTTCTCCTGACCGGCATCGGCCGCGACGGCGCCGCCGGCCTGCTCGCGCTGCGCCGCGCCGGCAAGCAGACCATCGCGCAGGACCAGGCCTCGAGCGCGGTGTACGGCATGCCGCGCGCCGCCGCGGAACTGGGCGCGGCGGCCCAGATCCTGCCGCTCGGGCACATGAACAGCCTGTTGCAGGCTACAATGCCCGGCCCAGCCTGAAACGATGCGCACCCGCGATACCGTAATGACCGACGCCACCCCACCCCAACCGAACGAGCAAGCCGCCAAGGTGCGGGTGCTGCTGGTCGACGACCAGCTCATCATCGTCGAGGCGCTGCGCCGCATGCTCGCCGGCCAGCCCGACATCGAGTTCCACTACGTAACCGACGGCGCCAGGGCGCTCGCCACCGCGCGCGAGGTGGCGCCCACCGTGATCCTGCAGGACCTGGTGGTGCCCGGCACCGACGGCTTCGACGTGATCCGTGCCTACCGCGAGGACCCTGCGCTGCGCCATGTCCCGGTGATCGTGCTGTCCGCGCGCGAGGACGCCAAGCTCAAGGCCCACGGGTTCGCGGTCGGCGCCAACGACTACCTGGTCAAGCTGCCCGACCGGATCGAGCTGCTGGCGCGCCTGCGCTACCACTCGGCCGGCTACGTCAGCCGCCTGGAGCGCAACGACGCCTTCCGCCGCCTGGCCGAAAGCCAGGCCGAACTGGAACGCGCCAACGCGGCACTGCGCAAGCTGGCCGCGCTGGACGGCTTGACCGGCATCGCCAACCGCCGCCGCTTCGACGAGACCATCGCGGCCGAGTGGCAGCGCGCGATGCGCAGCAAGATGCCGCTGTCGCTGCTGCTGTGCGACATCGACAACTTCAAGCTGTACAACGACGCGCTGGGCCACCCGGCGGGCGACCTGTGCCTGCAACAGACGGCGGGCGCGCTGGTGGGCTGCCTGAAGCGCCCGGCCGACCTGGCTGCCCGTTACGGCGGCGAAGAATTCGCCGTGCTGCTGCCGGACACGAACATCGACGGCGCCGCCCGCCTTGCCGAGAGCTGCCGCGCGCGCATCGAGCGGCTCGGGCTCGACCATCCCGGTGCAGAGTGCGGCATGGTCACGCTGTCGATCGGCGTGGCCAGCGTGGTGCCCGCCAGCGACAGCACTCCCGCCGAGCTGCTCGCCATCGCCGACAAGGCGCTGTATGCGGCCAAGGCGCGTGGCCGCAACCGCGTGATCGCCGCCGCCCACTGACGGCGCCGGCCAGAACAACAACGACAACGGGAGACACCCCATGCACAAACCATCCATGTTCGCTGCCTGCTGCGCGTTGGGCGCATCGCTGGCCCTCGCCATCCCGTCCGCGCAGGCCCAGGCCGCCGACCCGGTCCACGTCCTCGTCAGCCAGCTCGACCTGGAAAAGTACAAGGCCACGATCAAGGGGCTGACCCAATTCGGCGACCGCCGCCAGGGTACGCAGCGCAACCGCGATGCGCTCGACTGGATCGAGGCGCAGCTCAAGTCCTACGGCTGCACCAACATCGAACGGCTGGCCTACGACTTCACGCAGCCGGCGCCACGCCCGGCCAACGCCGCGCCGCGTCCGCAGCCCGAGGGTGGCCGCGGCGGCCCGGCCGGCCAGGGCGGCAGCACGCTGTTCGGCAACCGCGCGCCGACAGGCGTCAACAATGATCCGATGCTGCAGCCGGACGAACGCATCCGCGCGCTCGACGCCGAGCCCGCGCCGGCCGGCACCTCGAAGCGCCACGACATCTACTGCACGAAGGTCGGCAAGACGCACCCGGAAGAGATGTACATCGTCAGCGCGCACATGGACGGCATGGGCTTTGGCGAGGCCGCCAACGACGACGGCTCGGGCACCGCGCTGGTGATGGAACTGGCGCGCATCTTCAGCGCGCCCGGCGTGGAGACCGAGCGCTCGATCCGCTTCGCGCTGTGGAACAACGAAGAGACGGGCCTGAACGGTTCGCGCGCCTACGTGGAGCAGCGCCGCGACTTGCAGGGCATCGAGTCGCCCAAGGGTTCGGGCAAGTATCCGGAGCCCAAATGGCTGGGCCTGATCCAGCACGACATGATGTTGTGGGACCACGGCATGCCGGTGCCCAAGCGCGACGCGCAAGGCCGCCCGGTGCTCGACGCGAAGGGCCAGCCGGTGTTCGAGTCGCCGAAAGAGCAGCGGCTGGAGGCGGACGTGAACATCGAGTTCCAGTCCAACTCGAAGCTGGCCGATGGGTCGGCAAAGCTGGCGTGGTTCTTCCATGCCGCCAACGGCAAGTACGCGACCAATTACCCGGCCGTGGTGGGCCCGCACATGACCAACACCGACTCCACCCCGTTCATGGACCTGGTGCCGTCGATTTCGCTGCGCGAGAACGAGCGCGGCATGCACATCGGCGCCGGCTGGGACCCGAACTGGCACCAGCCGAGCGACGTGTTCACCACTTATTCGGACAAGGACTTTCTGCTCGGCCTGAACGCGGCGCAGACGACGTTGGCGGCCGTGGCGCAGCTGGCCGGGGCCAAGGTCAGCAAATAAGCCAACTACCCGAGCTACGTCGTTCCCGCGCAGGCGGGAACCCATGCTGAGCGCGCATGCAGGAGGTCTATGGGTCCCCGCCTGCGCGGGGACGACGGGTTATGCTGGCGAATCAGAGATTGCGCAGGTCGGCCACCGGCTTGCTGCCAAAGCCAGCCGAGAGCAGGTAATCGACGACGCCGCGCGCGCAATCCTCCGGCGGCGTGAGCTGTCCCGCCGCCTTCAGCTGCACGAACCGCTCGCGCATCGGGAAGTTCGCTTCCGGCGTGGCGCGGATCTCGGCCTGCATGCCGGTATCGATCACACCCGGCGCCAGGCTGCACATGCGCACGCTGCTGTCGCCATCGAGCGCGGTGGCTTGCGCATGCATGTCCAATGCGGCCTTGGTGGCGCAGTAGACGCTCCAGCCGGGATAGGCGTTGCGCCCCGCCCCGCTCGAGATGTGCACGATCCGCTTCTCGACACCTGCGGCGGCGCGCACCACGGCAGATGCCAGCGCCATTGGCGCGGCCACGTTCAGCGACACCGCGCGCATCACCGCCTGCGGGTCCTGCTCGCGCAGCGCCCCGACGGGGCTGACCACGCCGGCGTTGTTGACCAGGAGTGCGGTGCCGCAGCCCTGCAGGTAGGCCTGCAGCGCATTGGACGACAGCCACGCGCCCAGCGCGTCGGCGTCGGCCAGGTCGAACACCATTTGCTCCAGCAGGGCGGGAAAATCGGCAGCCAGTGCGTCCGAGCGCCCGCGCGCGATCCCGAGCACGGGCACGCCGCGCCCCAGCAGCTCGCGCGCGATCGCCGCGCCCAGTCCCTTGGTGTGTCCGGTGACAATCGCTTTCACGTCTTATCCTCCCCTAGACGAAGACCGGCTCGGGTTCCAGCTGCACGCCGTAACGCGCCAGCACATCGGCCTGGATCGCGCGCGCCAACCGCACCACGTCCTCCCCGCTCGCCCCGCCGTTGTTGACCAGGACCAGCGCCTGCTTCGGATACACGCCGGCCGCACCCATGTTCCTGCCCTTCCACCCGCACTGGTCGATCAGCCAGCCGGCGGCCAGTTTTTCGCTGCCGTCCGGCTGCCGGTGGTGGACCAGGTTCGGGAACGCCTGTAGCAGATGTTCGCACTGCGCGCCCGGCACCACCGGGTTCTTGAAGAAGCTGCCGGCATTGCCGATCACGGCCGGGTCGGGCAGCTTGCGGCGGCGGATCGCGATCACCGCGTCGGCCACCTGGCGCGCGCTCGGCGCTGCGATGCCGGCCAGCTCGTTGGCCAGCTCGGCATATTTCAGGTTCGGCTGCCATGCCGTGGGCAGCGCAAAGGTGACGTCCAGCACGATCAGTCCCGCCCCTTCCGCATGCTTGAACACACTGTCGCGGTAGCCGAAACGGCAGTCGGCGGCGCGCAGGGTGCGCGTTTGGCCGCTGGCGGTGTCGAACACCGTCAGCGCATGGAACAGGTCCTTGATTTCCGCACCATACGCACCAATGTTCTGTATTGGCGCCGCGCCCACCGTGCCCGGGATCAGCGACAGGTTCTCGAGCCCGCCCAGGCCCTGCGCCAGCGTCCACTGGACGAAATCATGCCAGTTTTCGCCGGCGGCGGCGCGCACCAGGGTGCAGCCGTTTTCCTCGCCCACGATCTCGCGGCCGGCCAGCGCCATGTGCAGCACCAAGCCGTCGAAGTCGCGGGTGAACAGCAGGTTGCTGCCGCCGCCGAGCACCAGCCGCGGCAGCGCGGCCAGACCTGGATCGGCCAGCGCGGCGGCCAGTTGCGGCGCCGCCGTCACGCGCAGGTAACGCCGGGCGCGCGCGGCAATGCCGAAGGTGTTCAGGGAAGCGAGCGAAAAATCGGAAGCAATGGCAAGGTCTGGCATGGAATTGGGGATGAAGCGGCCGCAAGTGCGTCCGATTATAGTGGCAAAAGCGTGCCCGTCCGGCAAAAAAGCCGGCCGCGTTCAAGGCCTGGGGCCGGGTTGTCCGTTAGAATATCGCCATTCTTAAATTTGCAAGAGGATTCCCACCATGCCATCTTTTGATGTCGTTTGCGAAGCAAACATGGTCGAAGTGAAAAACGCTGTCGAGCAGACCGAAAAGGAAATCATTACCCGCTTCGACCTGAAGGGCACCGGCGCCAAGATCGAACAGAAGGAACGCGAGCTGACCATCACGGGCGACTCCGAATTCCAGCTCGGCCAGGTCAAGGACATCCTGGTCAACAAAATGACCAAGCGCAAGGTGGACGTGCGCTTCCTGGACGAAGGCAAGGTCGAAAAGATCGGCGGCGACAAGGTCAAGCAGGTGATCAAGGTGCGCAACGGTATCGAAACCGAGGACGCCAAGAAGATCACCAAGCTGATCAAGGAAAGCAAGATGAAGGTGCAGGCCAGCATCCAGGGCGAGTCGGTGCGCGTCTCGGGCGCCAAGCGCGACGACCTGCAGGCCGCGATCGCCATGCTGCGCAAGGATGTGACGGATTTGCCGCTGGAGTTCAACAACTTCCGCGATTAGCGATTAAAAGAACGGTCGTTCGCTCAAAACCCTGTCGTTAAAGGGTCACGGCCGCGTTTTGCCCTCTTGCGTTGGGGTAGAATGATGGCCGCGTAAATTTCACCGGCGGTACCTCAGCAGGACCAAGGGGCAGTTAAGGATAGCAATGAAACGTGTTGATGATTTTCGCCTGCGTCTGGGCAACAAGGAATATGTGCCCATCATGATCGGCGGAATGGGCGTGGACATCTCGACCTCGGAGCTGGCGCTGGAAGCGGCGCGCCTGGGCGGCATCGGCCACATTTCCGATGCCATGGTGCCGGACGTGTCGGACCGCAAGTTCGACACCACCTTCGTCAAGGACAAGACCAAGCTCTACAAGTTCAACATCAACAACATGGACAAGTCCGTGGTCCAGTTCGACCTGGACCGCCTGGCCGAGGCCACCCGCCTGCACGTGGGCGCGACCATGGAAGCGAAAAAGGGCGACGGCCTGATCTTCGTGAACTGCATGGAAAAGCTGACCATGAACGCGCCCAAGGAGACGCTGCGCACGCGCCTGGCCTCCGCGCTGGATGCGGGCATCGACGGCATCACCATGTCGGCCGGCCTGCACCTGGGCTCGTTCGAGCTGATCAAGGACCACCCGCGCTTCCGTGATGCCCAGCTGGGCATCATCGTGTCGTCGGTGCGCGCGCTGCAGCTGTTCCTGAAGAAGGTGGCGCGCCTGAACCGCCTGCCCGACTTCGTGATCGTCGAAGGCCCGCTGGCCGGCGGCCACCTCGGCTTCGGCATGGACTGGGCCCAGTACGACCTGCACACCATCATGGACGAGATCCATGCCTTCCTGGCCAAGGAAGAGCTGTCCATTCCGCTGATCGCGGCCGGCGGCATCTTCACCGGCACCGATGCCGTGGGCTTCCTGGAAAAAGGCGCCGGCGGCGTGCAGGTGGCCACCCGCTTCACCGTCACCCACGAGTGCGGCCTGCCCTACAACGTCAAGCAGGAATACTTCAAGGCCAGCGAGGAAGACATCATCGTCAACGGCGTGTCGCCGACCGGCTACCCGATGCGCATGCTGCGCCAGACGCCGGCGATCGGCTCGGGCATCCGCCCCGGCTGCGAGTCGTACGGCTACCTGCTGGACGCGACCGGCAACTGCGCCTACATCAACTCGTACAACCGCGAGGTGCTGGCGCATCCGGGCGAGAAGAACATCTCAGTGATGGACAAGACCTGCCTGTGCACGCACATGCGCAACTTCAACTGCTGGACCTGCGGCTCGACCACCTACCGCCTGAAGGACACGACCCACAAGCTGGCCGACGGCAGCTACCAGGTCCTGTCGGCAGAGCACGTGTTCAAGGACTACCAGTTCAGCATCAACAACGAGGTCGCCCTGCCCCCGCGCGAAGACGCCGCGGCGGCCTGAGCCTGCTGCCCGCACCACCGAATGGCCACGTCACCCGTGGCCAATTTTTTTGGGGAAGCACCGTAGGGTGGGCAGCTTGCTGCCCACGCGTTCAAATCTCCGCCGCGCTGCAGACCTCATGTGATCTGGACGCGTGGGCAGACACGCTGCCCTCCCTACGTTCCGCATCAGTAGCTCGGTCTTTTTTACCGGCTTTTCCACAACAGGAGGAACGCCGCGGAAATCCCGGTGTCCAATGGAAAGCACGGGCACTTCGCCGGAGGGAGATCGCATGTTCAGCACGGAGCCGAGGGAGCGAACCTCCTTTCTCGTCGACCAATCCGGGAAGATCGTCAGCTGGAACGCAAACTGCGAGGCATTGTTCGGCCTGGCGGCCAGCCAGGCCATCGGGCAAACCGTTTGCACCCTGCTCGACGCGGCCTCGCGCGGCGAGTGGTCCGAGCGCTGGACCCAACTGGTGGCGGCCGGTCATCCGGGCGAACTCACGGTCGGCATGCCTGCCTGCGGCGGGCCGGTCAGCTTGAACCTTGCCCCGCAATACGACGCCGCCGCCGCCTTCGAGGGCTGCGTGGCCAGCGTGACCTCGGTCGGCACGGAAGAATCCGAAGCTGCGCGCGTCGCCCGCACGCCGATGAGCAAGATTGTCGAAATGTTCCCCGGCACCTTTTACGCCCTCAACCGCGACCGCCGCTTTGTGCTGTGGAACCGCAACCTCGAACGCCTGGCCGAGATGACGCCGGATGAACTGGCCGCGGCCAACGCGCTCGAGTTTTTCGACGTCAAGGAGCGGCCGCGCATCGCCGAAGCGATCCGGCAAGTGTTCGACGAAGGCAAGGAAACCCAGATCGAGGCCGACCACATCACCCGCAGCGGCCGCGAAATCCCGATGCTGCTGTGCGGCACGCGGGTGCCCTGCATCGGCGGCGACTACCTGTTCGGCATGGGGCTGGACATCAGCGAACGGCGCGAACAGGAACAGCAGCTGCGCCTGCGCGAACGGGCGCTGCATGCGGCCAGCAACGGCATCGTCATCACCGGCTGCGAGCGCCGCGACCACCCGATCGAATACGTCAACCCGGCGTTCGAGCGCATCACCGGCTACAGCGCGGCCGAGGTGATCGGGCGCGACCCGCGCTTCATGGCCGCCCCCGACATGGACAGCAACGAGCGCAACCAGGTGCGCGAAGCGCTCGACGGGCGCCGCGCCGTCAACGTGGTGTTTCGCAACAGACGCAAGAACGGCGAACTGTTCTGGAACGACCTGAACATCACGCCGGTGACCGACGAAACCGGGCGCGTGACCCATTTCATTGGCGTCATCAACGACGTGACGGCCACCAAGCAGCGCACCGCACACCTGGAGCACGAGGTCAACCACGACCCGCTGACGGGCCTTGCCAACCGCAACCTGCTGTGGGACCGGCTGGAACAGTCGCTGCACCTGGCGCAGCGCCACAAATCGCTGGTGGCCGTGGTGCTGATCGACCTGAACAACTTCAAGAGCGTCAACGACACCTTCGGGCACGAAGCCGGCGACGTGGTGCTCAAGGTCGTCGCCAAGCGCCTGCAGGCCTCGGTGCGCGACAGCGACACGGTGTCGCGCCTGTCCGGCGACGAGTTCGTGCTGGTGCTGGTCAACCAGCCCTCGCTGCGCTACACCCTGCGCATGATCGAACGCGTGCGCAGCGCGCTGACGATGCCGGTCTCGTTCAACCGCAAGGAAATTCCCGTCGGCGCCAGCCTGGGGGTGTCGGTGTACCCGCACGACGGCGTCACGACGGCCGACCTGGTGCGCGCATCCGACGTGGCGATGTACCACGCCAAGGCCAGCGGCCGCAACGAGGTTGCGTTCTTCTCGGCCGACATGAAATCGACCACCGAGGCCAAGCAGCGCCTGGAAAACGGCATGCGCGAGGCGCTCGAGCGCGATGAACTGTTCCTGGTCTACCAGCCGCGCGTCGATCTGCGCTCGGGCAAGGTGCGCGGCTTCGAGGCGCTGCTGCGCTGGCGGCATCCGGAAAACGGGGTGCTGCTGCCGTCCGCGTTTTTGGCCGAGGCCGAGGAAAGCGGGACCATCGTCCCGATCGGCAACCGCGTGCTGGACCAGGCCTGCGCCTTCCTCGACCGGCTCAAGCAGCTCGGCTATGGCGAGTTGCCGCTGTCGGTGAACGTGTCGCAGCGCGAGTACTGCCAGCACGACTTCGTGGCCGGAATCGGCGAGCGGCTGCGGCGCTTCGGGCTGTCGCCGCACAACCTGGAAGTGGAGCTGCGCGAGGAGGCGCTGATCCGCAACCCCGGCCTGGGGCGCGACGTGGCCGCGCAGCTGCGCTCGCTGGGCACGCCGCTGACGGTGGATGCGTTCGGGCACGGCATTTGCGACCTCGCCTTCCTGGAGCAGCTGGACGTGGCGCAAGTCAAGCTGGCGCGCTCGACCGTGCATGCCGCGGCGGATGCCAAGCCGACCGGCAAGCTAGTCAAGACGCTGATCGACATCGGCCACAACCTGGAGATGGCGGTGATCGGCGAGGCGGTGGAGACGCGCGCGCAGATGGAGTTCCTGGCGTCCAACGGCTGCGACCAGATCCAGGGCACGTGGTTCAGCGAGCCGCTGCCGGAAGAGCAGGCGTGCGAGCTGCTCAGGGCGCGCCAGTTTGCGTAGGGTGGGCTCCCGAGCCCACGCGGTGATACGCGCCGCGTGCTTGACGCGTGGGCTCGAGAGCCCACCCTACGGATCCGAGCGGCTTTAGCCTTCGCTGGTAATGCGCTGGATCAGCGCCCCCAGCACTTCTTCGGCAATCTCGTTGGACACCTGGCAGGTGCCGGCATTCTCGTGCCCGCCCCCGCCGTATTCGAGCATCAGCGCGCCGATGTTGGTCCGGGACGTGCGGTTCAGGATCGACTTGCCGGTCGCGAACACGGTGTTCTGGTTCTTCAGTCCCCACAGCACATGGATCGAGATGTTCGTCTCCGGGAACAACGCGTAGATCAGGAAGCGGTTGCCGGCGTAGATCGTTTCCTCCGCGCGCAGGTCGAGCACCACGAGGTTCTTGTGCACGCTGGCGCAGCGGCGAATCTGTTCCTGGCAGCGCGCGTTGTGCTCCATGTACATGGCGCTGCGCTCGCGCACGTCCGGCAACTGCATGATGGCATCGATCGACAGGTGCCTGCAGTGCTCGATCAGGTCCATCATCAGCTGGTAATTGGAAATGCGGAAGTTCCTGAACCGTCCCAGCCCGGTGCGCGCGTCCATCAAAAAGTTCAGCAAATCCCAGCCCTTCGGGTCCAGCACCTCGGCGCGCGTGAATTGGGCCGAGTCGCCCTTGTCCACCGCCGCCATCATCTCCTTCCACGCCGCCGGGAACGCCCTGGCCCCACCGTAGTAGTCATACACCACGCGCGCGGCCGACGGCGCCCTGGGGTCGATCACATGGTTCTGGTGCCGGGCGCTGTTGCGTATCGTTTCGGACAGGTGGTGGTCGAACACCAGGTGTGCACCGGCCACGTACGGCAGGTTGGTCGTGATGTCGCGCGGGCCGATCGCGATTTTCCCGTCCTGCATGTCCTTGGGATGGACAAACAGGATGTCGTCGATCAGGTCCAGGTGCTTGAGCAGGACCGCGCAGACCAGGCCATCAAAATCGCTGCGGGTCACAAGGCGGAATTTGGGGGAGACGGCAGTCATCGGCAAACCCTTTCATCGAAAACGAAGCTGGGGGCTGGCGTGGCCAGGACACGTTTCCCCATCATACCTTGCAAAGTTTCCGCTTTACAGGTTTTGCTCGGCCGTTTGCTCGGCAGCAATCCGTCCGTGCATTCCAGACCGTGATTCCTGCAGGCTGTCGCACAAGGCTTGGGTTCCGGGCGCGGCGGGCATACAGTTGCATTGTCCCAACAATTGTTCCAGAACCGGCAAACCCGGCTGGGGCGTGGCGGCAACGGCGGGTTACACTGGCCGGTTGCAAGAACTATATGATCCGACGACCTTGAACATGCAAGCACGGCAATCCACACCGCAAACGATTTCGAGCATCCTGTCCTGGCTCTACCGCGCCTTCGACCGCGTCGCGACCTGGGTCAGCCAGCTGTCGTGGTGGAAGTTCTTCCTGTTTGCCGCGCTGACGCTGATCGCCGCCGCCATCGTGCAGGAAGAGCTGTTCTCGAGCTCGTCGGACGAGGAAATCGTGCGCACCGAACGCCATCCCGGCAAAAAGGCGCAGCAGCCGAGCATCCTGATCGACGACAGCGGCATCCATTTCAACCCGACCAACAAGAGCCGCCCCGGCGAGCCGGAGGCGCCAGGCGCCGAGCAGTCCAAACCGGGCGCGGCGCCGGACCTGCCGAAGAAGGGCAACGGCAAGCCCACGGTCCATACCGAGAACGGCGACGAGGTCCACATCGACCTGCCGCCGCAGATCGGCCAGGAGCTGTCCGATGCGATCGAGCAGGCCGTGGACGACGCGGCCGAGGCCAAGGTCAGCCGCTACCACAAGCAGGCCTCGACCTGGTTCACCAGCTTCGTGTGGCTGCTGATGCTGGCCCTGTTCGGCACCAAGGCGCTGGTGGGCGGCAAGAAGCGCGCCGAACTGGCAACCCAGACCGCCACCGCCGCTGCCGAGCGCGAATCGATGCAGCGCCAGCTGTCGGAAGCAAAGATGCAGATGATGCAGGCCCAGGTCGAGCCGCATTTCCTGTTCAATACCCTCGCCTCGGTGGAACACCTGATCGAGACCAACCCGCCGCGCGCCTCGGCCATGCAGCGCAGCCTGATCCAGTACTTGCGCGCCGTGCTGCCGCAAATGCGCGACTCGAACCTGACCACCAACCTGGGGCGCGAGGTGGACATGGTCACCGCCTACCTCGCCCTGCTCAAGATGCGCATGGAAGAGCGCCTGACGGTCGCAATCGACATTCCCGAGGGCCTGCGCACCGCCGCCTTTCCGCCGATGATGCTGCAATCGCTGGTCGAGAACGCGATCAAGCACGGGCTGGAATGCAAGCCGGAAGGCGGCACGCTGAAGGTGATGGCCGAGGTGGCCCACAACAAGCTGCGCGTGACGGTGGCCGACAACGGCGTGGGCTTTGGCGTCATGCCCAGCAACGGCACCGGCCTGGGCCTGACCAATATCCGCGAACGCCTCAAGCTGCTGCACGGCGAGGCGGGCCAGCTGCTGATCGCGGCCAACAGCCCGACCGGCGTGATCGCTACCATCGAAATTCCCTACCAGCTCGCCGGCGCGAAGTGATATACGGCATCATCTATTGCACGGCACACCATTTTTATTGAATAATTAACACTCGACTGATTTGACCGGACTTCGACCATGCCTACCGCGATTATTGCCGACGACGAACGACTGATGCGCGACCAGCTGCGCATGCGCCTTTCCGAAGTGTGGCCGGAGCTGGAAATCCTAGGCGAGGCCAAGAACGGCGAAGAGGCAGTGGAGCTGGTGGCCAAGCTCAAGCCCGACCTGACCTTCCTCGACATTCGCATGCCCGGCAAGACCGGCATGGAGGCCGCGCGCGAGATCGGCGACCAGAGCCACATCGTGTTCGTGACGGCCTACGACCAGTACGCGGTCGAGGCGTTCGAGCGCGGCGCCGTGGACTACCTGCTCAAGCCGACCGAGACCGAGCGCCTGAAAGTGACCGTGGACCGCCTGAAGGAACGCCTGGCCGGGCCCAGGGAACAGGTCAACGACAGCGTTACCGCGCTGTTGTCGCAGATCGCCGAGAAGGTGGCCGCGCCCAAGCAGAAATACCTGCAATGGATCCAGGCCAGCATCGGCCAGGACCTGCGCATGATCCCGGTCGAGGAGATCCTGTTCTTCCGCTCCGACGAAAAATACACCTGCGTGCAGACCGAAAAGTTCGAAGCGCTGATCCGAAAGCCCGTGCGCGACCTGGCGGAAGAGCTGGACCCGTCGCTGTTCTGGCAGATCCACCGCGCCACCCTGGTCAACGTGAACGCGATCGAGGGGGTCACGCGGGACATCCGCGGCCGCCACCTGGTCATGGTCAAGGGGCGCCCGGAGCGGCTGGAAGTGAGCCGCAGCTTCCTGCACCTGTTCAAGCAGATGTAGGCGAAGGGGCGCCCTGCCCCTTTGTCGCGCATCAATCACTGTTGCCTGCCGCCGCCTTAATGTAGAGGTTGCGTCCGCGTTAGCGGGCCAACAACAGGCATTTCACATGAACAAGAAACCCGGAGCCCGTTCTCGTGGGTGGGGCGTGGCCATGTTCGTGCTCGGCTGTGTCGGTGGAGCGTGGTTTGCGCGCCAGGAACGTCGCTCGGGGCCGCGGTTCTCGGCCCACAGCGAGGAAATCGTCAACAACGCCAGCGAGGCCATCATCACGGTGGACGAGGACAACCAGATTGTGCTCGCCAACCCGTCGGCGGCCGGCATGTTTTTGTCCACCACCTGGGAAATGCGCGGCCAGCCCTTGACCCGCTACCTGCACCCGCCAGCCGGCGCCAGCGGCGTGGTCACCACCTGGTTTCGCGCCAGCGGCAGCCGGGCCGGCCGGCGCGGCAGCGATTGCGCGGCCACCGGCGTGCGCGGCAGCGGCCAGCTGTTCCCGATCGAAGGGTCCATTTCCACCAGCTACCGCAACGGCCGGCCGCTGCACACCATCATCCTGCGCGACGTGACCGAACGCCACATGGTCCAGCAAAAGCTGTCGCGCTCGCGCGACCAGCTGCGCCAGCTGTCGGCGGCGCTGCAGACCATCCGCGAGGAAGAACGCGCCTACATCGCGCGCGAGCTGCACGACGACCTGGGCCAGATCCTGGCCTCGCTGCGCATGGACCTGACGCTGTTGCAGCAGGCGGACGGCAACACGCCCGATTCGCTCAAGCTCATGGCGGGCATGGAAAACAACCTCCTCACCGCCATCACCTCGCTGCGCCGCATTGCCACCAACCTGCGCCCGCGCGCGCTGGACGAAGGCGGCCTCTACTTTGCCTTGCAGGGCCTGCGCGACGATTTCGTCGAGCGCCACGGCATTCCGGCCTCGCTGTTCGCGGACGAAGCGGAGCTGCGGCTGGACGACGCGGCCAGCACGGCGATCTTTCGCATCGTGCAAGAGGCGCTGACCAACATCGCGCGCCATGCCAACGCGCACAACGTGACCATGAACCTGTACCGCCTGAACGGGGAACTCTTGATCCAGATCCGCGACGACGGCCGCGGCATCCGCACCGAGGACATGGAAAAGGCCGAATCGTTGGGCCTGATCGGCATGCGCGAGCGCGTGTGGGCCATGAACGGCGAAATCACCATCACCAGCGACGAGCCGCCCGGCACCCGCATCGAAATCGTGCTCCCGCTGGCGGGCCATACGGTAGATTAGGCTCTGCTTTGTCCGTTTCCGCACTGAACGGATTAGCGGCCCGGTGGTATGCTCGGGGTTCTGAATGACGCTTCCCCGCCGCAAATGACCACCCCTGACACCGCGACCACAGCGGTACCGAAGAAAAGACGCCAGACCGCGCGCTTGTCGCTGGCCGCATGGAAGCAGTTCGTCAATGTGGCAAAACCGTATTGGCTGGGGGACGAATGGCGGACGGCGTGGTTCATGCTCCTGCTCCTGATCGTCCTGATGCTGGTCGATACCAAGCTGGCCGTCATGCTGAACAACCAGGCCGGCGAGATGACCTCAGCGCTGGCGGCCAAGGAAGGCGACCGGTTCTGGCACGCGGTGCGCGCCTGCCTGCTCACCCTGGCCTTTGCGGTGCCGACCTATGCCTTCTACTACTACATGCGCGACCTGTTCGCGAACCAGTGGCGACGTTGGCTGACGGGGCGCTTCCTCGATGGCTACCTGAAAGGACGTAAATACTACGAACTCGGATACGACAGCGAGATCGACAACCCGGACCAGCGTATCAGCGAAGACATCAACACCTTCACCGGCCGCTCCATCCACTTCCTGCTGATCTTCCTGGGATCCATCATGCAGCTGGTGGCCTTCAGCGCCGTGCTGTGGTCGATTTCGCATTTGCTGGTCGGCGTGCTGACGGTGTATGCACTGGTGGGCACCGCCATTGCCCTGTACGCATTCGGCAACCCGCTGATCCACCTGAACTTCTGGCAGCTGCGGCGCGAGGCGGACTTCCGCTTCAGCCTGATGCGCCTGCGCGAGAACGCCGAATCCATCGCCTTCTACCGTGGCGAAGCCCAGGAGCGGGCGCACATCGACGGCACGTTCCACAAGGTGATCCACAATTTTGCCCAGTTGATCAAAAAGCAGCGTGACCTGAACTTGTTCCAGCGCGGGTTCAGCCAGCTCACGTTGGTGCTGCCGGGCATGATCCTCGCCAACGACGTGCTGTCGGGCGAACTGGAAGTGGGCCGGGCGGTACAGGCGGCGGGTGCATTCACCGCCGTGCTCGGCGCCGTGGGCGTCATTGTCGATAACTTCGAGAGCCTGAGCCGTTTCGTCGCGGGCATCGGCCGCCTGCAAGCCTTGTCCGACCTCCTGCTCTCCCCCGCCGTGCCCGCGGCCGTGGCCGACAACAAGCACCCGCGCATCCAGCGGCGTCCGGGCACGCACCTGTCGCTGGAATCGCTGACCCTGTATCCGCCACAGTACGAACGGGTGCTCATCAAGGACCTGGACCTGGCCATGAAGCCGGGCGACGCGCTGCTGATCACCGGCGACAGCGGTTGTGGCAAAAGCTCGCTGCTGCGTGCGATTGCGGGCCTGTGGAACACCGGCAGCGGCGTGATCTGGCACCCGCCAATGGAAGATTTCTTCTTTCTTCCCCAGCAACCCTATCTGCAGCTTGGCACCCTGCGCAGCCAGCTCATCTACCCGAGCGCGCGTTCGCATTTGAGCGACGATGAGCTATTGGAGATTCTGGACCAGGTGCATCTGCCGCGACTGGCCGACCAGGTGGGTGGGCTGGATGCCGTGCGTGACTGGGAAAAGCTGTTGTCGGTCGGCGAACAGCAGCGCCTGGCCTTCGGCCGCGTGTTGGTGCACCAGCCCAGCATCATCATCCTGGACGAAGCGACCAGCGCGCTCGACAGCGGCAATGAAGCTTCGCTCTACGGACGCCTGCGCGCCAGCGGCGCCACCCTGATCAGCATTGCCCACCGCGCCGCCGTGTTGCGCCACCATACCCATGTGTTGCGGTTCTTGGGCGATGGCGCGTGGCAGGTGCATGATGCCAGGGGCTATCAATTCGATGAGCCGTTTGACGCGACCGCGGTAGCCACTCCTGTGGATCAGAGCTTGTAAGGGAATCTCCCATGCGCCTTCAGAGAGTTGCACAGGTCGTCGCTACCTAAGCCCTTGACGAGCGCACTGCATAACGGTCTGGGGTGGCTGCGCAGGCAGACAGCCATCAGCAAAGCACCCTAGACCAGCTCGCGGTTCATTCGCAATCCCCGGCGACGACCTCGTGCCGAGTCAATTCGGTTTGACATTACTTGCGAACGATGAACGCTACGGGCCCGATCCTGAACATTCAACCAGAAGCCCTGGAGGGCGGATTGCGAGAAGGCAACTTTGTTGCTAAGCTCAGATGAGCACGCTGATTTTCATCGACACCCAGCGGGAACGCACGCGCGAGAAACTGTATTCACAATTCTGTTACCTGTTGGAGGAAAGGACACCGATGACTTGGGTAGTTGGAGGACGCCACGTCGCTTGCGCTCGGTGCATAGCCGATGTAGAGGTAACGCTTGAATATCCTAATGGCGTAACCGAACATGGCGGATATGTTCAAAAAGTACACATACTTTCCGATGATGTCGTGATCGCATTTGCCGATCGCATACGATTGGCCTTTGCAATTATCGATTTGATAAAAGCCGAATTTATGCCTCGCTTAGATGAGAGGCTATTGGATCAGCCTGAGATCGTCGCGCAGAGATTGACCCGTTTTATACGCTATGCCTTTAATAAAGTGAAACGAAACGGAGAGCGTGTGGAGTTCATGCTTTTCATTAGGCCGAAGAGGGAACTGGCTAGTTACGGGGTATGGAAGATGGTCTCTCCAAAATTCAACCGTATTGCACCATCTCAGCCATTTGAAATGCTCGAAATCGGGTCGGGATCGGTCGCGTCAAACTACAGGGATTTAATCCGAAAAGGGTCTTTGGGATTGGTAGAGGTCCCTGGAGAGGATGGGGGCTTGCCAAACGCCGTCATTCCAGTCGGAAAAGTAGCCATGCAGTGGCTGTTTGCCGAAGCACTAGAGCATCAAGTGGCCGGTGTCAGTCACGCGATGCAGCTGATGATGATGTATTCGGGAAGCACCATGTTGCATGACCGTTCGGATTCGCCAGAAAGACCCTTCCCGCCTGTCGCCAAAAGTTGGCCGGAGTTGTGCCAAAATCTCCGTGCTAGAAATATTAGTGTCGCTGCTTGCAGTGCGATGGCTTAGAACACCTAACAAAGGCAGTCAGTTACTCTACAAGCAACAGCCACGTACACTGGGCCTTTCCCACTGTCCACTATCGGCCAGGAGCGGTTGCTCAAACAGCCGAGCCAGGTTCCCGCGCCAACATCCAGTCAAGCCCAAATGCGCTTAAATAGAATTTTCTTCGCCGCGTTACTCATTCCGAAGGTGTGTGCTGCTGGCGGAACCTTTGGTACCGCCGAACTTAGAGTGCCTAACAAAACCCTCTAGTTGCCATTACGACAACAGCCAGGTACACTGAGCCGTGCTGACTGTCCTCTATCGGGTCGGGACCTGCCGATCGTGACACTTCGTGACTTTTCCTTCTTGGCAAGAATGCTATGCTGGGTCCAAGGGCCAAGCACGGATGAAAAGGAGGCCATGTGCATACTCGATACATTCCATGGTTTGTATTGGTCGCGTCGACTTTGACGGGGTGTACGGTGGCGCCGACGGCAGGGATCTCGTCGGTGCCACAGGCAACGGCGTCTCCGTCGCTGGTAGACGCGCCGCCTGGTGATTACCGAAAATTTTCCAGCAAAATCGACGCTTCGCTAACCGGTCGGCTCAAAACGATGCGAGTCGTCACGAAAGCAGTTCGATTGCAGCCATCAAAAGAATGGGCGCCTACTATTATTTTCTGCTTAAAAAACAACAAGAATGGTGGCGAGTATTGCCTTAATACCTATGCGGTTAAAGACGGCACACGCATTGTCGCCAAATTTGTGAACAAAGAAGCGGAATTCAATGATGTCATCACTACGCGCTTACCATTCGATCTTGCACCCGCTGACTATCACTATCTCGATCTAATGTTTAGTGAAGACAAGCTCATCATGATCATCGACGACGAGAAAGTTGTCGATCATCCTGTTCATGGGCTGATGGATGAATACTGGTTCGGATGTTCATCCATCATCTGTTCAGTGCAGGTTATCTACCCTTTTTCTCCTCCGACAGACTGAGAATGTCCTTGTAATTTCGTTGGGCTCTATGCCCCAACTACTTCGGCGAGACCGCGATGGCCGCAAAACGGCCGGCACCAGCCAGGAGCGGACGTACCGAAGCAAACTCGAATAGGCAAAACATAAAGTATGCGTTCGGCCTTAGTTCTAAACATACGTTCTTCCTTTCTGTAGTTTTCGCGAGTGCCATCTTCTTCCTAGTATATTTTCATTTTGGCAGACACAAACTTGCTCGCGCAGCGGGCTTTGACGACAGTTTATAGGTCAGGCTTATTCAACAAATTCCAGACCCGTCTGCTTCGGATCGATTGCGGACTGCACTGATGGGAATCGGCGCGCTTCTTCTTTGGGCTGTTATTAGATGAAGTGCCATCTCGTCTGAAAAAGAATTGGCCGTACATCTGCACTCCGCTTAGCTTGTTTGCTCTCCACTTGGCGGAGCGTCTGCTATGGGTCGATAGCGTACGTACCGACGATAGTCTTGGCACTAAGCTGACGGCCGTGTTCGCAGACGGACCGACGCCATGGCCCAAGCACTTCTGCCTAAGACCTTTGGTCGCTTATAGCAGTGCCAGGCGGCGCAATACCGTCCCGGCGTCACACGATTGCCGAATACGTGATTTTAGAGCAACCGGCCCTGTCAGTACGGTCGTCGCTCCGGTATCATTCGGGGATGAATGATATTTCTTTCCGTCCGTTTGTCATCGGCGTGGCAGGCGGAAGCGGTAGTGGCAAATCGACCGTGTCCCAGCAAGTCCTCGCTTCGTTCGGTTCGGATATGGTCTCGGTCGTCATGCAGGACGATTACTACCGCGACCAATCCGATCTCTCCCCTGACGTGCGCCGCAAGCAGAATTACGACCATCCGCAGGCCTTCGACTGGCCGCTGCTCGTACAGCAAGTTGGGGCCTTGCGTAATGGCGAAGCGATCGACATGCCGGTGTACGACTTCACGATCGACAACCGCTCCAGCAAGACCATTCTGGTCAAACCAGCCCCGGTCATCGTGATCGAGGGCCTATTTGCCTTGTACGACGCGGACTTGCGCAACATGATGTCGCTGAAGATTTTTGTCGACACCGCCCCCGACGTGCGCTTCATCCGCCGCATGCAAAGGGATATTGCCGAACGCGGTCGATCGTTGGAGAGCATCGTCAACCAGTACATGGAAACGGTGCGCCCGATGCACAAGCAATTCATCGAGCCAACCAAGCGCTACGCCGACGTCATCTTGCCGCACGGCGCGAACGACCCGGCTGTCGATGTGATCACCACCAAGGTAGCGAGCGTGATTGGCCGGTTGAAGCGGGACTGACCATATTGCACTGACGTTCACCCGGCATGTCGTTCAGTACTGGAGGATAGAGGATGCACAGGTCGCCCCGTCAGAGATGGATCGCAATGCCGCTTTTATTCAGTGCTTTCACTGCCCACGCCATTCCCCCTCCGCCGCCCGCACCTCGGCAACTACGCGAGGCTCGGATGACTGTTACCGTTCAGTTAGTCCAGGCAAGTCAAGGACAAGTCAACAAGCTGACGAAGCTCTGCACGGTCAGCGGAAAGATCCCGGTCTATGCTGATGACGGTCGCGCTACTCGCGCTAATGGTCGAGAAATCCGAGGTTGCAAGATGCTGTGGAAGGACGAGACGCTGAGTGTATCCGTGCGCGGAGCGGTGGCCATCAGTCAAGGACCCGCCACCTTTGCTATTGCAGACGTCGGCGTGGTACCGCCAGATGCCAAGCCACTTTGTCCCATATGCGGGCGGCAACCGCTAGCCGATTCCAGCGGGGAAATCAGAGTTAGTGGCACCCCTCATTCATTGAAGTTCAGCCTAAGTCCAAACCCTGTGTCCATTTTGAACGCCAGGCCGAACGTCTGGCTGGAAGCCGATGTCGAGGTTGCAAACTAATCGCGTCCGCTGTGGGCGGGTAGCGGCCAACCGGGACCGGCTATCGGCAGCGGAACCACAGGCTCAAAGCTCGTAGTTCTCGCCACCGCGCATCGCCCCCTCGACCATCTTGCGGTTCAGCGTCGGCGCCAGCAGTTCGATGAAGGTGTAGATGTAGCTGCGCAGGTAAGCGCCCTGCTTCACCGCCACGCGCGAAACGTTCATGCCGAACAAATGCCCGACCGGAATCGCGCGCAGGTTGCGGTCGCGCTCGGCGTCGAACGCCATGCCGGCGATGATGCCGATGCCCATGCCCAGCTCCACGTAGGTCTTGATGACGTCCGCGTCGATGGCTTCCAGCAGCACATCCGGCTTCAGCTGACGCAGGCCGAACGCATGGTCGATGCGGCTGCGCCCGGCAAACGCCGAGTCGTAGGTGATGACCGGGTAGGTGGCGATTTCTTCCAGCGACACCGCTGGCGACTTGAGCAAGGGATGGTCCGGCGGCACCACCACCACGTGCTCCCACTGGTAGGCCGGCAGCGTGATCAGCCCGTCCACGGCCGCGATCGATTCGGTCGCAATGGCCATGTCGGCCTGGTCGTTCTTGACCATCTCCGCGATCTGGCGCGGATTTCCTTGCAACAAAGACAAGCGCACCTTGGGATAGCGGGCCATGAACGCCTGCACGACCTTGGGCAGGATGTAGCGCGCCTGCGTGTGCGTGGTCGCAATGGTGAAGCTGCCGCTGTCCTGCGCCGCATATTCCTTGCCGATGCGCTTGAGGCTGTCGATCTCCTGCATGATCAGCTCGACCGACTGCAGCACCAGCCGCCCCGGCTCGGTCAACCCACGGATGCGCTTGCCGTGGCGCGTGAAAATGTCCACCCCCAGCTCTTCCTCAAGCTCGATGATCGCCTTGGACACGCCCGGCTGGGACGTGAACAGCGCCTTGGCGGCGTCGGTGAGGTTGAAGTTCTGGCGCACGGCCTCGCGGACGAAGCGAAGTTGGTGGAGGTTCATTGCCGGGTGGATTGGTTTGTAGGCTTATGCACATTGTAGCTTGCTTATGCCGAAAGCGAATATAAGCAAATAAATTCTCAGTAGTTGGGAATATAGGAGTGCGTCCGTACCATTGAGCTTAAGTTAACAGCCCCAGCTCTGGCGTGGGCTCAAGGATCGCTCCATGTACCAATACGACCATTACGACCGCCTCATCTACCGCGAACGCATCGCGCAGTACCGCGACCAGGTACGGCGCCGCCTCGCCGACGAACTGACCGAGGAGGAATTCCTTCCGCTGCGCCTGCAAAACGGCCTGTACATGCAGCGCCATGCCTACATGCTGCGCATCGCGATTCCCTACGGCCTGCTGGCATCTAAGCAGCTGCGCATGCTGGCCCACATCGCGCGCAAGTACGACCGCGGCTACGGCCACTTCACCACCCGCACCAATATCCAGTTCAACTGGATGGAGCTGGAGCGCACGCCGGAAATCCTGGAGCACCTGGCCTCGGTCGAGATGCATTCGATCCAGACCTCGGGCAACTGCATCCGCAACACCACGACCGACGAGTTTGCCGGGGTGGCAGCCGACGAGATCGTCGATCCGCGGCCGTACTGCGAGATCATCCGCCAGTGGAGCACCTTCCACCCGGAATTCATTGGCCTGCCGCGCAAGTTCAAGATCGCCGTCAACGGCGCCATGCAGGACCGCGCGGCCATCGCGATCCACGACATTGGGCTGACCATCCGCAAGAACGACCAGGGTGAGATCGGTTTCCGCGTCGCCGTCGGTGGCGGCCTGGGCCGCACGCCGATCCTGGCCAGCGTGATCAAGGACTTCCTGCCGTGGCAGCACCTGCTGACCTACATCCAGGCGATCATGCGCGTGTACAACGAGCACGGCCGTCGCGACAACAAGCACAAGGCCCGCATCAAGATCCTGGTCAAGGCGCTGGGCGCCGAGGAATTCGCGCGCCAGGTCGAGGCCGAATGGGCCGACCTGAAAGGCAATGAAGAAACGCTCACCCAGGAAGAATTCGACCGCGTCGCCGCCTGGTTCGCGCCGCCGGCCTACGACAAGCTGGACGACATCGACCCCACGCTGGCGCACCCTGGCAACAAGGCCTTCACCAACTGGCTCGCCCGTAACGTCAAGCCGCACAAGGTGCCGGGCTACGCCGCCGTGGTGCTGTCGCTCAAGAAGCCGGGCCTGCCGCCGGGCGATGCGACCGCCGAGCAGATGGACTTCGTGGCCGACATGGCCGACCGCTACAGCTTTGGCGAGCTGCGCGTGACACACGAGCAGAACCTGGTGCTGGCCGACGTCAAGCAGTCCGAGCTGTTCGAGGTGTGGCAGCAAGTTAAGGCCCAGGGCCTGGCCACGCCGAACATTGGCCTGCTCACCGACATCATCGCGTGCCCCGGCGGCGACTTCTGCTCGCTGGCCAACGCCAAGTCGATCCCGATCGCCACCGCCATTGCCGAGCGTTTCGAGGACCTGGACTTCCAGCACGACATCGGCGAGTTCGAGCTCAACATCTCGGGCTGCATCAATGCCTGCGGCCACCACCACGTCGGCCACATCGGCATCCTGGGCGTGGACAAGGACGGCAGCGAGTGGTACCAGGTGTCGCTGGGCGGCGCCCAGGGCGACGAGGCGGCGCTGGGCAAGATCATCGGCCCGTCGTTCGCCGCCGCGCAGATGCCGGAAGTGGTGGACCGCCTGCTCAAGGTGTACCTGCGCGAACGCCACGACGGCGAGCGCTTCGTGGACACCGTGCAGCGGCTGGGCATTGGCCCGTTCAAAGATTTCGTGTACGCCACGCCGATCGAAGCGGGCGAACTGGTTGGGGAAGACGAATATGCTTGAAGTACGCAAACAACTGATCAAGAACCACGCCGTTGTCGACGACGACTGGAGCGTACTGCGCCTTGACGAAGGCGACGCGCCGGAGACGGTGCTGGTCGCGCAAGGCAAGGTCATCGTGCCGCTGACCGTGTGGCAGGCCCAGCGCGAGCAGCTGGCCGGCCGCGAGCACATCGCCGTGTGGCTGGCCTCGCACGAGCGCGCGGAAAGCCTGCGCGACGAGCTGGACCGGTTCGCCCTGATCGCCGTGGACTTCCCCAAGTTCAGCGACGGCCGCGGCTATTCGATCGCCTACAACCTGCGCAAGCGCCTCGGTTACAAGGGCGAGCTGCGCGCCATCGGCGACGTGCTGCGCGACCAGCTGTTCCAGATGCTGCGCACCGGCTTTGATGCCTTCTCCACCCGCCCGGACCGCAACATCCACGACGCGCTGAAAGGCCTGACCGTGTTTTCCGAGACCTACCAGGCGTCCATTGACACCGCGCTGCCGCTGTTTCGCCGCGTCCAGCGTGGCCGGCCGGCGGAGCCCGATGTCGCATACGGTATCTGAGGAGCATCCATGACCCAGCTGGCCGACCTGACCGCCGCCACCCGCGCCACGCTCGAACGCGTGGCCGCCGAATTCTCGCCTGCCGTGTTCGCATCGAGCCTGGCGCTCGAAGACATGGTGCTGACCGACCTGATCCTGCGCGCGGGCCTGCCGATCGGCATCTTCTCGCTCGACACCGGCCGCCTACACCCGGAAACGCTGGCCGTGCTGGACGCGGCCAAGGCCACCTACGGCCATGAGATCGCGGTCTACCGGCCCGATCCGGCCGCGGTGGACGCCTACGTCTCCGCCAAGGGCCTGAACGCGTTCTACGACAGCGTCGAGCTGCGCCGCGAGTGCTGCCACATCCGCAAGGTGGAGCCGCTCGGCCGTGCGCTGGCGGGCAAGCGCGCCTGGATCACCGGGCAGCGCCGCGCCCAGTCGGCCACCCGCGCCGACCTGGCGGTGCAGGAAGACGATCCAGCGCACGGCATGGTCAAGTTCAATCCGCTGGCGGACTGGTCGGAAGAAGACGTCTGGAAGTACATCCGCACCAACAACGTACCGTATAACGTGCTGCACGACCAGGGCTATCCGTCGATCGGCTGCGCGCCCTGCACCCGCGCGATCCAGCCGGGCGAGGATATCCGCGCCGGCCGCTGGTGGTGGGAAAACCCCGAATCGAAGGAATGCGGGCTGCATGTCGTTGACGGCAAGCTCGTTCGCATCAAATCCGTGGCCGCCTAGCCACAACAAGACAAAGCCAAGCTGCCATGACCAACTTTAGCGATACCCCGCGCCTCGTCCCCGAAGTAAACGATGCGCACCTCGACGCGCTCGAATCGGAGGCGATCCACATCCTGCGCGAAGTGGCTGCCGAGTGCACCAACCCTGCCCTGCTGTTCTCGGGCGGCAAGGACTCGGTGGTGCTGCTGCGCCTGGCCGAGAAGGCCTTCCGCCCCGGCAAGTTCCCGTTCCCGCTGGTGCACATCGACACCGGCCACAACTTCGACGAAGTGATCGAATTCCGCGACGCCCGCGTGGCCGAGCTGAACGAGCGCCTGATCGTCGGCTCGGTCGAGGACTCGATCGCGCGTGGCACCGTGCGCCTGCGCAACCGCGACACCGACTCGCGCAACGCCGCGCAAGCCGTGACCCTGCTCGAGACCATCGCCGAGCACGGCTTTGACGCCTGCATCGGCGGCGCCCGCCGCGACGAGGAAAAGGCGCGCGCCAAGGAGCGCATCTTCTCGTTCCGCGACGAGTTCGGCCAGTGGGACCCGAAGGCCCAGCGCCCCGAGCTCTGGAGCCTGTACAACACCCGCGTGCACCCGGGCGAGAACATGCGCGTGTTCCCGATCTCGAACTGGACCGAGCTGGACGTGTGGCAGTACATCGGCCGCGAACAGCTGGCCCTGCCCTCGATCTATTTTGCGCACGAGCGCGAAGTGGTCGAACGCAACGGCCTCCTGGTGCCTGTCACGCGCCTGACGCCGCCGCGCGAGGGCGAGACCGTGGACAATCGCACCGTGCGCTTCCGTACCGTGGGCGACATCTCGTGCACCTGCCCGGTGGCATCGACCGCCGGCAGCGTGGACGCGATCATCGCCGAGACCGCCGTCACCCAGATCACCGAACGCGGGGCCACCCGGATGGACGACCAGACCTCCGAAGCCTCGATGGAAAAACGCAAGAAAGCAGGATACTTCTGATGAACGCCATCACCGACAAACTGGCCGCGCCGGGCCTGCTGCGCTTCATTACCGCCGGCTCGGTGGATGACGGCAAGAGCACCCTGATCGGCCGCCTGCTGTACGACAGCAAAGGCATCTTCGCCGACCAGCTGGCCGCCGTGTCGCGCTCCAAGCACAAGCGCACCGTGGGCGACACGATCGACCTGTCGCTCTTGACCGACGGCCTGGAAGCCGAACGCGAGCAAGGCATCACCATTGACGTGGCCTACCGCTACTTTGCCACCCCGCGCCGCAAGTTCATCATCGCCGACACCCCGGGCCACGAGCAGTACACCCGCAACATGGTCACCGGCGCCTCGACGGCCGACGCGGTCGTGATCCTGGTGGACGTGTCGAAGGTCAAGCTGCGCGAGGATGGTGGCGTGGAGCTGCTGGTGCAGACCAAGCGCCACTCCACCATTGCGCACCTGCTGCGCATCGAGCACGTGATCGTCGCCGTCAACAAGATGGACCTGGTGGGCTACGACCAGGCCGTGTACGAGCGCATCGTCAAGGCCTACCGCGAATTTGCCGACACGCTGGGCCTGTCCAGCGTGACCACGATCCCGCTGTCGGCGCTGGCCGGCGACAACGTGGTCGAAGGCAGCCAGGCCATGGACTGGTACAAAGGCCCCACGCTGATCGAACTGCTCGAGACCCTGCCCGTGTACAACGACGCGCACGAGGCGCCGCTGCGCTTCCCGGTGCAGCTGGTGGCGCGCCACAACGGTCACGAGGCCAACGACTTCCGCGGCTACATGGGCCGCATCGAAGCGGGCCGCGTGTCGGTGGGCGACAAGCTGCTGGTGCAGCCGTCCGGCCAGGCCGCCACGGTCAAGGAGATCGTCACCTTCGACGGCAACCTGCAAACGGCCAGCGCCGGCCAGTCGGTCACGCTGCTGCTGGAAGAGTACGTGGACGTCTCGCGCGGCGACGTGCTGGTGGCAGCCGACCAGCCGGCCACCCTGCTCAAGCAGGTGGTGGCCGACGTATGCTGGATGGCCGACGAGCCGCTCGACCTGCGCCGCAAGTACTGGATCAAGCACGGCACCCGCCAGTGCGCGGCCAAGGTCACCAAGGTGGACACGCTGCTGGACGTGAACACCCAGGAGCGCCGCGCGGCGGAGGGCCTGAAGCTGAACGACATCGCGCGCATCGGCTTGACGGTCCAGCAGCCGCTGGCCGCCGATGCGTATGACGACGTCCGCGCCACCGGCGCCTTTATCCTGATCGACGAAGTCACCCACCAGACCGTGGCTGCGGGTATGATTCGTATCGACGGATAAAGGATCACTGCATGGCCGCGACAGGCAAGGTTTACCTCATCGGCGCCGGGCCCGGCGCGCCCGACCTCATCACCGTGCGCGGCGCGCGCCTGCTCGCGCAGGCGAACGTGGTGCTGTACGACGCGCTGGTGACGCCGGAGATGCTGGAGCTGTGCCCGCAGGCCGAGAAAATCGCGGTCGGCAAGCGCTCCGGCCAGCGCTCCACCGCGCAGGAAGTCATCAACCGCCTGCTCGTCGAGTGCGCGCATCAGCACGCGCTCGTGGTGCGCCTCAAGGGTGGCGATCCCATGCTGTTTGGCCGCGCCGACGAGGAGCTGCGCGCGCTGGAAGAAGCCGACATCGCGGTCGAGATCGTCCCCGGCATCACGACCGCCCTGGCTGCCGCCGCGGCCACCAAACAGCCGCTGACCAAGCGTGGTGTCGCCCGCAGCGTCGCGTTCTTCACGTCCAGCACTGCCCCGGAACAGGCCGACCTCGAAGGTTTGCCGCACACCGACACGATGGTGCAGTACATGGGCGGGCGCGAAGCCATCCAGACGGCGGAACGGCTGCTGGCACAGGGCCGCCGCGCCGACACGCCGGTGGTCATCATCGAAAACTGCAGCCGCGACAACGAGCGCATCACGCGCATCACGCTGGCCGAACTGGCGCATGGGCTGGACCAGGCGCACGGCCCGGTGCTGGTGATGATTGGCGAAGCGCTGCGCATGCGCGCGCACCAGCCGCGCGGCTGAACGGCCCGCGCGCTAGCGGCCGTAGCGCCGGTCGTGCTCCTCGATTTCCCACTCAAGCCGGTCGGCTGCCAGGTAGGTGTCTGCGGCGATGCGGTTCAGGTTTTCGATCGACGCGCGCAGCATGGCACCGGCACGGCCGCGGCACTCGCGCGTGTACCACAGCGCAAGGTCGCGCCGGATGCCGTTCAGGTCGGCCTTGAGGTCGGCCAGCATGCCGCGCAGGCTGCGGTCTGCATCCACCGCCGCCCCGGCCTGCTGCGACAGCACATGCGCCGACATGCGGCCGATTTTGCCTTGCATGCGTGTGAGGCGGCGCGCCAGCGCGTCGATGCGGCGCGCGCAGCGCAGCTCGACGAACAGTGCCGACGGCGACAGCGTGCGGCGCATGACGGCCAGGGTCTTGGATCGTTGCAGCGATTGCATGGCGGCGGCAACGAGCTGCTTGATCGACGCAGTCAGCATGATGGATGGCCCGGGTAAGGATCCGAGAACGCCCGGCGCGATGGGCAGCGCCCGGCAAACGTGCATTGCAGTTTGTGCGCGTTCGGCAGGAGTGTCAAACGTCCTGCAGGTCCAAATTCATGATCGCGCACAAGCTACGTGCAGATTCACCGAAGCTCAGCCCCAGGGCGTGAACAGGATGCCATCCTGGATGCTGCCGATCACCTGCGCCTGGTTCTCAAGGCTCTCGCTGAAGTGCGCCAGCACCTCGGCGCGCGTGGCGCCGTACTGCTGCAGCGAGGCCATCCAGAAGTCATAACCACCCTGCTCCGCGGGACGGTGCAGCACGTTCTGGTACAGCGCCTGCACGAACTGGCTGTCGCTCGCGTTGGCCCCGTAGCGGCTCGCAAATTCCAGGCTGCTGACGAACTCCTGCGACACCTGGTTCAGGCTCGCGCCGTTATCGAGCATCTTGATCCAGTAGCCCAGCCCCCCCAGGTCCGGCGCGCGGTCGAACGTGGCCTGGTACAGGCGGTATGCCTGGCCAGCCGTGCCGTTGATGTCCAGCGCCAGCGACGCGTCGCTGAACTGCAGGCGCTCCACGTTGACCAGCGCATCCTGGATACCGTTGCCGCTGACGGTGAAGCCGTTCGCACCCGCCGTGACCGTGATCCCGGCGTGCGAGGTTTGGTACACGACGGTGTCAAGACCGGCGCCGCCGTCGATCGCATGGCTGCCGCCGGTTGATGTGAACACGTTGGCCGCGCCGGTACCCGTCACAAGCTCGGGCGCTGGAGCCGGCACCGTCACGCTGCCGCCACCGCCGGTGCCGGAACCGCCGCTGCCGCTGCCCGTCGAACCCGAACCGGTGCTGCCGCCGCTTGAACCGGAGCCGCTGCCGGCGGTGTCGCCGCCACCCGAACCGGTCGAACCGCCGCCGGTCGTGGTGCCCGGCGCCGGCGTCACCGACCCGCCCGAGCCGGTGCTCGTCCCGCCGCTGCCGGCCAGCACGCGCGCCTCGATGGTCGAGCCGCCATCCTGGGTGTCCACCCAGGCCGTCGCCACGCCGCCGTTGCCGAGGACCGCCAGCGCCGGGCTGGCCTGGTCGCCGACCGACAGCTGGTTGACCTGGAATTCCTGCGCATCGACCGGCGCGCCATCCGCGCCGAAGCGGCGCCCGAACACGCCGTTGGCATCGCCGTCGCCACCCTGCGCCTGCCAGCCGATCACGAAGCCGCCGTCGGGCAGCGCCGCCACCGACGCGTCGAAGCGGCCGCTGCCGCCCTGGGCGTTGGCCTGCTCCAGCTGGCCGAGCGCGTGGCCCGCGTTGTCGTAGCGCTGGAAGAAGATGTCGCTCACCGAAATGCCGAGCGGGTCGTTGCGGTAGCTGTCCCACGCGACGACGAAGCCGCCACCCGCCAGCGCCGCCACGTGCGGCAGCGGTGCCGCTGTCGAAATGCTGGCGGCCGCGCCGTCGCCGGCCACCTGGATCGCCGTGCCGGGGCTGCTGCCAAGCGCCGCATACACGTTGCCGTCGCCGATCTCGCCCCACGCCACCACGTAGTCGCCATTGTGCAGCGCCGTCACGCTCGGGCTGTAGGCGGTGCCGAGCACACCGGCCACCTGTTGCGCGCCGATCGGGCTGCCAAGAGCGCTTTCATGCAGCAGGTGCACCTGGCCGCCGCTGCGCCAGCCGAGCACGAAGGATCCGTCCGCCAGCGCCGTCACGGCCGGCATCGAGGCATCCCCGGGCGCGCCGGCAGCGAGCTGCTGGCCCACGCTGCCGTTGGCTTCGACGATGCGGTAAGCGACCGAGCTCGCGCCATCCTGCTGCACCGTGTACGCCACCACAAAGCGGCCGTCGGCCAGCGCAGCTACGGCCGGCTGGGCCTCGGCCGCGCTGTCGGCGGTGGCGCTGACTGCGAACGGCCCGGCGCTGGCCGCGCCACTGGCGTCGCGCACCTGGGCCCAGATCGCGTTGCCGCTGCCCTGCCAGGCGGTGACAAAGCCGCCGCCAGGCAGCGCCGCGATGGCCGGGCTGGCCTGTGCGCCGCTGGCCGCCCCGAGCGTCAGGTCGGCGCCGAACGCGGGCAGCGCCTGCGTCGTGCCCTGCATGACCGTGAACACGAAGGTGTCGGTCACGCCCGTGTTCGGGTACGGATTGCCGCTGGGGTCGATCTGGTAGCGGTCGTAGTAGTGCATGGTCACGCTGAGTGCGCCGCCCGCCTCCGGCATGGCGCCCGGGTTGGCGATCACCAGTTCGGCTGCGCCGGTGTTGGGGTCCGTCGTCACGCCGAACAGGCCCGCCTGCGACTGGTCCTGGATCACCCAGCGGCCGCCGTCCGGCGCGCCGGTGTCGATCGGGTGCAAGGCCGCCACCGCGTCGCCTGCCTGCTGGCTCGTGAACACGTAGTTGTGTTCGTACGTGATGCCCACCGGCTGGCTGTCCGGCACCACGCCGGCGTTGCTGCTCACGATGCTGCCATCGGCCATCTTCCAGTGCATGACGAAGGCTTCGGCAGTGCCGTCGTCGCCTGGCGTCTGGTCCACGAATCGCCACAGGGTGCCGGCGGCCGGCACGTACACGCCATCGGTGTCCGACTGCATGGCGTAGGTGGTCCAGCTCCGCCCCCCGTCCACGCTGTACTGGAACAGACCGCGGTCAAGCTGCGGCCCGGTGCTGCTGTCAAACGAAAAGGCGACGGCGCTGATGGCCGACGCGCCGATGCTGGCGCTGTTGTAGGTCCAGGTATAGCTGGTCCATCCGGAGCGGACGTAGATGCTGGTCGATGGGGTGGTCATGTTGCTTCTCTGCTGCCGGGACGATCGCGGCGCGCACGCGCCAGCGGATCGAAAGGTGGAATAAACGCAGAGAAATAATGCCGAACGTCAACTCGACATGCAACGAAGAAATGCCGTAACGGCGGGCTTTACGCCAAAAACCAACGGAAAATTATCAGGCTGTTTAGCCAGTTCGGCATCTCGAATGACAGGCTGGCAAGCAAAGTTGCGAACCTGATCAGCCCAGGCTGGAGATGCAGTACTCGGCCATGGCCGCGAGCACCGCTTCGTCTTCGCCGACCGGCCCGGCCACCTTGATCTGCAGGCCGGGGTGCGCGCTGCGCAGCCGCTCGATGAGCGCCGGCAGGTCGCGCTGCAGGTGGCCGCCCTTGCCCAGGAACACCGGCACCACCGTCACCTCGTCGACGCCGCGCGCGGCCAGCGCCGCCACCTCGTCCGGCAGGCTCGGGCTCATCAGTTCGAGGAAGGCCAGCGACACGCTGCAATCGGGCAGGCGTGCTGCCGCCAGCGCGCGCAGGCGCTCGAACGGCGCCGCCCAGCCGGGGGCGCGGGCGCCGTGCGCAAACAGGACCAGGGCGCGGGCCATCAGTGCCGCTCCACCCACCACAGCGCACCGACCGTCAGCGCCATGAACAGCAGGCTCGGCGCAATCGCGGTGAGGAAGGCCGGCCATGTGGACAGCAGGCCGATGTGCGACACCAGCGCGTTGATCAGGATGAACGAGACCCCGATCATGATGCCGATGAAGATCTTCAGGCTGACGCCGCCGCTGCGGGTATGCAGGTAGGCAAACGGCAGCGCCAGCAGCATCAGCACGAAGATCGCCAGCGGGTCGATCAGCTTTTTCCAGAACGCGATCTTGAAGCGTTCGGTCTCCTGGCGGTTCTCGGCCAGGTGGCGCGTGTACACCGCCAGCTCGTTGGCCGACATCCGGTCCGGGTCCGAGCGCGACACCGACAGGATCTTGGGCGTGATCTCGGACTGCAGGTCGAGCGTGTCCAGGTGCCGCGTCGACACCGAGGCGGTATCCAGGCCAAAGCTGCTCTGGATCGTCGTCCCCGGCGGCAGCGGCGCGCCCGGTTCCGGCAACTCGCGCGAGTTGTCGAAGCGCGTTTCCGACACGTTGGCGAGCTGCCAGGTGTTGTTGCCGCTGAAGGTGCCAGTGGCCGCGGTGATCAGCGAGCGCATGCGCATGTTCAGGTCGAATTCGTACAGGCGGATATCGACCAGCTTGCCGTCCGGCTGGATCTGGCGCACGTTGAAAAAGCGCGAGCCGATCGTCGGGCCCTTGACGCCCTCGGCATGCACGATGTCCTTGGTCCACATGCCCGACCGGAACTCGGCCGACACCGTGCCGCCCTTGGCCGCCAGCCGCAGCCGCTCGGCCAGGGGCGCGGTGCGCGGGGTGATGACTTCGCCGAACAGGAAAGTGATCGCCACGAACACGACGCCGGTCTTGAACAGCATGCCGGCCGCCATGCGCGTGGACATCGACGAAGCGCGCATGATGGTGAACTCGGAGCTCTGCGCAAATTGCGCCATCGTGTAGATGGTGCCGATCAGCGCTGCCACCGGCATCACCTCGTACACGTGCCCCGGCACCTGCAGCAGCACGTACAGGAAGGCGTGCTGGATCATGTAGGTGCCCTTGCCGACCGAAGGCAGTTCCTGCACCAGGTCCATGAACGCGGTCAGGGCCAGGAAGGCCACCAGCACGAAGGCCACGGCCTGCGTGATGTTGATGGCGAAGTAGCGTTGCAGGATCTTCATTGCGCCCCCGCCTTGCCGGTCTTGCCCAGGTAGCGGCGCCGCTTGAGCGCATTCCACAGCATGAGCGGGTGGTAACGGTGGTTCACGTTCAGGCGCCAGGCGAACAGTCCCAGCGCGGCCAGCAGCGCGGCCAGGTGCAGCGGCCACCATGCCATGCCGAACTGCAGCTTGCCGGACTTGACGCTGGCTTCCACCACCTTGGTCAGGTTGCTGTAGGTGAAAAAGATCAGCAAAGCCAGGATCAGGTTGGCCGAGCTGCCCGCGCGCGGGTTGACGAAACCTAGCGGAATGGCGAGCAGCATCAGCACCACCACCATGATCGGCGCCGACAGCCGGTACAGCAATTCGGCCATCGTGTCCGGCCGGTGCGGGGCCGCCAGCAGCGCCGGCGTGGACATTTCCTCGACCTTGAATCCACTACCCAGCACCGGCGCCTTGGTCGCCACCCGCATGCTGTAACGCTCGAATTCCATCGACTGGAAATCGGGGCGGCCCGGCGTGCCCTGGTAGCGCCGGCCGTTTTTCAAAACCAGGAACTGGCCGCCCTTGCCGTCCGATTCGATCACACCCTGTTTGGCCACCACGATCGAATTGGCGTTGTTTTCGATGCTGTTGACGAAGACGTTTTGCACCACGGCCGAACCGGCGGCGCTGCCCTCGACGAAAAACACGCGGTTGGCCGATGCCGATTCGCGGAACTGGCCCGGCGCCACCCGCTTGAGGTCTTCGCGCTTCTGGAAACGCTCGGTATATTCGGTGCGCTTCTGGCTGGCCCACGGCGTGGCCACGAAGGACAGGCCGCCCACCAGCAGCACCAGCGGCAGGCCGAAGGTCACGACCGGCCGCACCCAGCGCACCAGCGACTGGCCGGAGGCGAACCACACCACCATTTCGGAATCGCGGTAACTGCGCGTGACCGCCACCAGCACGGAAATAAAGCTGGTGAGAATGATCACAGTTGGCAGATAATTCAGGACTGAGAACGCGATCAGCGCCACGACATCGCTCGACGCCACCTGGCCGCCCGCAGCTTTGCTGAGGATGAACATCAGGTTCCAGGTGACGAAAATCGTGAACAGCACCGTGAAGGTTGCGCCGGCCGCACTGGCCATTTCACGTCGAAGCGCGCGTTGGAAAATCATTCGCTAGTTATAATTGCAGGTTAGGCGGTCGCGTCACGAAAAACACTTGGAGAACCAAATGGACTTTAGCATAAAAGCATTCGACACAAAAAACACCCTGGCCACTGCCAAAACCGGCGTCGTCGCGGTGGCGGTGTTCGAAAACAAAAAACTGTCGCAGGCTGCGAAAGCCCTCGATCAACAAGGTGAAATCGCGGCCGCGCTCAAGTCGGGCGACATCAGCGGCAAGCCCGGTTCCACCCTGCTGCTGCGCGGCGTGGCCGGCAATGCGGCGCAACGCGTGCTGCTGGTGGGCATGGGCGCCGACGAGACGGTCAGCGAAAAGAACTTCGCCAGCGCCGTTGGCGCGACCATGAAAGCCTTCGGCAGTATCGGTGCGGCGGACGGCATTATCGCATTCCCGCTCACCTCCGTGAAAGGGCGCGACATCAATTGGGCGCTGCGTACGATCGTGCTGGCCGGTTTCGAGGCCGACTTCCGTACCGACGCGCAAAAGAGCAAGAAGGACCCGGCCCCCGCCGGCGTGCGCAAGATCACCATCGCCACCGATGGCGCCCAGGCCCAGCTCAAGGCCGTACTGGCCCAGTCGATCGCGATCGGCAACGGCATGAACCTGACCAAGGAACTGGGCAACCTGTCGCCGAACGTCTGCACCCCGACCTACCTGGCCAACACCGCCCGCAAAATGGCCGGCGAGTTCGGCTTTGACGTCGAGATCCTGGAGCGCAAGCAGCTCGAGGCGCTGAAGATGGGCAGCCTGCTGTCGGTGGCCAAGGGCAGCGACGAGCCGCCCAAGTTCATCGTGCTCAAGCACAACGGCGGCAAGAAGAACGACGCTCCGGTGGTGCTGGTCGGCAAAGGCATCACCTTCGACACCGGCGGCATTTCGCTCAAGCCGGGCCCGAGCATGGACGAGATGAAATACGACATGTGCGGCGCCGGCTCGGTGCTGGGCACCTTCCGCGCGATCGGCGAGATGGGCCTGAAGCTGAACGTGGTGGGCATCGTCGCGGCCTGCGAGAACATGCCCTCGGGCCACGCGACCAAGCCGGGCGACATCGTGACCTCGATGAGCGGCACGACCATCGAAATCCTCAACACCGACGCCGAAGGCCGCCTGATCCTGGCCGACGCCCTCACCTACGCCGAGCGCTTCAAGCCGGCCGCGGTGGTGGACATTGCGACCCTGACCGGCGCCTGCATCGTCTCGCTGGGCCACCACAAGTCGGGCCTGTTCACGCGCCACGACGACGCCCACGACGCGCTGGCGGACGAACTGGTCAGCGCCGGCAAGCAGGCTGGCGACACCGCATGGCGCCTGCCGATCGGCGAGGAGTACAACGAGCAGCTCAAGTCGAACTTTGCCGACTTGGCCAACATCGGCACCCCGGGCGGGGCGTCGATCACGGCGGCCTGCTTCCTGGAGAACTTCACCCGCAAGTACACCTGGGCGCACCTGGACATCGCCGGCACCGCCTGGAAGAGCGGCGCGCAGAAAGGCGCCACCGGCCGCCCGGTGCCGCTGCTGGCGACGTTCCTGATCAACCGCGTTTGATCTTGTGATGGCGGGCACTGCCCGCCTTCAGTGTTAGCATAAAACGTCGTCCCGGCGAAAGCCGGGACGACGTTGTTTGGTGTCAGAAAATGCGGTTACCCGGCGCTTCGACAGTCGCCGGATCCTTCACCGCCACCTGCTTCGGGATCACCACCGTCAGCACCGGCGGATAGGCAAAGCCTGCCCCCGAGTACGTATCCATCACATACCCCAACCCGCCCGTGGTGAGCACGGTGGTGATGAGGTCATGCGCATCGTAGCGCGCCTCGGCGTGTTCGACCGCGCGGCCGACGCCCTCGCGGGCGCAATCGATGGTCAGCGCCAGCGGATAGCGCGCCACCGTCACCCGGCCCGGCGCCACCACGAACCAGCGGCCCTTGGCATTGGACAGCGTGCAGCCGACACCGGCAATTTCGCGGTGCTCCTGCACGGTGTGCACTTCGACGATCTGGTCGGTCGAATCTTCCGTGAGCGTGGCGCAACCGCCCAGCCCGGCGAGCGTCGCCGCTGCCACTATCTTGCCAATACGCGACATGTGAGGTACCCGAGAATGCATCCTGTGCTGTTAACGGCAGGATACACGGGTTCATGAGTGCGGTTAACCGGCGCCGGGTTCACCGACCGGTGCAAAGCGGGGGACCTGGCGCCCGTCCACCTCGACCAGCTCAAAAAAGACGTGCTTCGGACGAATCCAGACCGTGCCATTGGCGGCCCGGTACACGATCATCGGCGTGTGGTCGGACTCCAGCAGCGCTTCGTGCAGCACCTCGTAGAGTCCGCCCTTGTAATGCCGATATTGCATCAGGCCTTTTCGGTGGCCAGTGCGCGCTGCCGGGTGCGCAGGTTCAGGATGACCTTGCGCGCGCCCGCCAGGCCGGCGCCTTCGTCCAGGGTGTTGATGGCGTCGAGGACTTCGTTCAGTACCCGCTCGCGCAGTGCGGCCTCTTCCGGACCAACCGGGGCCTTGGCCATGAACTTGGGCGCTTCCGCTGCCTGTGCCCCGTGCGACAGGGCGGCTTGCCAGATCATCCAGCGGCGCTGGGTCTCGTACACCAGGTATTCGTCGGGCTTGTCTTCGCGGCGGCGGACAATGTGGCCGTCGCGCTGGGCCCAGGCTTCAAATGCGCTACGCATGTCTTTCCTTTGCTAACTGGATACGGGAAATTTGCTCTACGGCAATAGTAGTGCAAAAGTTACCGTACTGCAACTTCTGTGTGCGAAAAAAGTACGATAAGCGATGCCAACCGGACACAGTTCCAACTGTTACACTTCGCTACAATTCACGCTCACTCAAGCGGCGCGTGTGGTTTTTTTACTATTTGAACATTAGCATTTAACCACAATGATTGTCATTTTATAAAAATATGTGCGAATTTGGAAGATTTTTGTGTTGCGCGAATGGTAGCCAGCGCTGATACTGCGCCCACTCCAAAACAACGCGCCGACCTATGAAAATCGCAACGTGGAATGTTAATTCGCTCAAGGTGCGCCTGCCGCACCTGCTGCAGTGGCTGGGCGAAAACCCGGTTGATGTGCTCTGCATTCAAGAGACCAAGCTGACCGACGATAAGTTCCCGGAGAAAGAAATTAACGAAGCCGGCTACCAGGTCGTATTTACCGGACAAAAGACATACAACGGCGTCGCGATCCTGTCGCGCCACCCGATCGCCGACGTGGTGCGCAACAACCCGCGCTTTCCGGACGAGCAGCAGCGCATCATCGCCGCCACCATCGAGGGCATGCGCATCGTGTGTGCCTACGTGCCGAACGGCCAGAGCGTAGGCTCGGATAAATATGCCTACAAGCTCGCGTGGCTGGCGGCGCTGCGCGACTGGCTCGCGGAAGAAATGCAGGCCCACGAGCAGCTCGCTTTGCTGGGGGACTACAACATCGCCCCCGAGGACCGCGACGTGCACGACCCGGTGGCCTGGGCCGAACAGGTGCATTGCTCGACCCCGGAACGCGCCGCGCTCGGCGCGCTGGTCGGGCTTGGACTGTGCGATTCGTTCCGGCTGTTCGAACAGCCCGACAAGTCGTACAGCTGGTGGGATTACCGGCAGCTCGCGTTCCGCCGCAATTGCGGGCTGCGCATCGACCACATCCTGCTCTCCCCGGCGCTGGCGAAGCGCTGCGTGGGCTGCGCGATCGACCGCGCCCCGCGCAAGTGGGAGCAGCCGTCGGACCATGCGCCGGTGATCGCGACCCTGGACTAAACCGAGACAGCCGTAGGGTGGGCTCTCGAGCCCACGCGGAGGGTCACGCGGCGCGTATCTGCGCGTGGGCTCGAGAGCCCACCCTACCGCAACAACTCCGGCACCTGGTGCGCTTCGAGCGGTCGCGCGAACAGGAAGCCCTGCGCCAGCTCGCAGCCGTGTTCGCGCAGCAGCTGCAGCTGCGCCTCGGTCTCCACGCCTTCGGCCACCACCGACAGCTGCAGGCTGTTCGCCAGCGCCATCACGGCCGCCACGATCGCGCGGTCCTCGGCGCTGGCTTCGAGCTCGCGCACGAAGGCGCGGTCCACCTTGATCTTGTGGACCGGGAAGCGCTTCAGGTAAGCCAGGCTCGAATACCCGGTGCCGAAGTCGTCGATCGACAGGCGCACGCCCATCGCGTTGATCTGTTCGAGCACTTCGAGTGTGTGCCCGCCCGACTGCATGAGCGTGGTCTCGGTGATCTCCAGCTCCAGCAGCGCAGGGGCGATCCCGGTCTCCTCGACGATGCGCCGCACCGTGCCGGCCAGTCCGCGCTGGGCGAACTGGCGCCCCGACAGGTTAACCGCGACCGGCACCGCCGGCAGCCCCTGGCGCTGCCACGCCACCGCCTGTTCGCAGGCGCTGCGCAACACCCACTCGCCCACCGCGATGATCATGCCGCTCTCTTCCAGGATGGGGATGAACTCGTCCGGCCCGACCAGGCCCAGGCCGGGCCTGCGCCAGCGCAGCAGCGCCTCCAGCGCATGCACGCGGCGCGTGCCGGCCTCGATGACGGGCTGGTAAAAGAGCTCGAACTGGTTCGCGGCCAGCGCGACGCGCAGGCTGCTCTCCAGCTCGAAGTGGCGCGCCGCCGACTCGTTCATGCGCTCGGTGAAGAACTGCCAGGTGTTGCGGCCCGCCCCTTTGGCGTGGTACATCGCAGCGTCCGCGTTGCGCATCAGGGTCGCCACGTCCTGCCCATGGTCGGGGTACAGGCAGATGCCGATCGACGGCGAAATGTGCAGGATGCGGCCCTCGTGCGGGATCGGGGCCGACAGCACCTCGATGATCTTCTCCGCCACCTGGGTGCAGTCGCGCGGGCCCTCGATCCCGGGGACCAGCACCACGAACTCGTCGCCGCCCAGCCGCGCCACCGTGTCGCTGGCGCGCACCGCGCGGCACAGGCGGTTGGCCACCTCCTTGAGCAGGTGGTCGCCGGCCAGGTGGCCGAGGGAATCGTTGATGGTCTTGAAGCGGTCCAGGTCGATGAACATCACCGCCAGCTTGCGGTCGTTGCGCTGGCTCGACAGCATCGCCCGGTCCAGCCGGTCCGACAGCAGCGAGCGGTTCGGCAGCCCGGTCAGGCTGTCGTGGTAGGCCATGTGGTGCACACGCGCCTCGGCCTGGCGGCGCTCGACGATTTCGGCCTGCAGCAGCGCGTTGGCGCCCGCCAGTTCGGCGGTGCGTTCGAGCACGCGCAGCTCGAGTTCGTCGCGCGCGCGCGCCACCGCCTGCGCCGCCTCGCGCCGCGCGGTCACGTCGTCCACCAGCCACACGCTGCGCCCCTGCCGCTGCGCCAGGTCGAACAGCCGCCCCGACAGCCGCGCCCAGAAGCGCGAGCCGTCCGCGCGCACCACCTCGTGTTCGGCCATGTGCACGCGCCCGGCCAGGAAGTCGCGCGCGGTTTCGCGCCGCGCGGCCATCCAGCTCGCGCTATCCGGATACAGCTCGGCGACCGGGATGCCGTTGATGCCGCCCGGCGGATAGCCGAACAGCTCCTCCATCTTGGCGTTGCAGTGCAACGTACGGCCCCGCTCGACCACCGCGATGCCCAGCACCGCGTTGTCCAGGATGGCCTGGTTCTCCAGCAGCGCGTTGCGCAGCGTCTCTTCGGCACGCTTGTTGCGTGTGCGGTCTTCGATGATCCAGATATTGCCCAGCGCCGGGTCGTCGCGCCGGACCTGGTGGCCGATCAGCTGCACCCAGATTGGCCTGCCGTCGGCGCGCACCATCCAGGCCTCGGCCTGGAAGCTCTCGCCGCGTGCCAGCAGGTTGGCCGCGGCGTCGCCGATTTCGTGGTAGTGCTCGTCGCTGCCGTAGAGCGAGCGCACCGGCACGCCGACCGCTTCTTCGGCACCGAAGCCGAACATTTGCGCAAAGCCGCGGTTGTAACGGACGACGCGGCGATCCCGCGTGAACAGGATGCCGATGCCGGCGTTGTTCATGATGGCGCGGACCTCGGTCTCGGCCGCACGCGCCGCGCTGACATCCTCGACCATCCAGACGGTGCCGGCGGCGCGCCGCCCCGGCTCGACCGACTTGGCGCGCACCCTGCCCCAGAACGTCGAACCGTCGCGCCGGCGCAGGCGCTGCTCGGCCTTTTCGAACAGGCGCCCGTCGTGCAGCGCCGGCGCCGCCTCGGCCAGGAAGGCGTGGTACTGCTCTTCGGAGACAAACAGGCAGGCGCCGCTGGTGTTGACCAGTTCCTCGGGGGCGTAGCCGAACATCTGGGCCATGCGTGGATTGCAGCGCCTGACCACGCCGGGCTGGGTGAACATGATGCCCATCGGCGCGTGCTCGAAGATGGCGGCGTGTTCGAGCAAGCCGGGATGCAGCATGCTCTCCCCTTCCTCGATCATGTTTGCCGGCTCACGCGTTCCTCGATCCATGTCACCCGTTCTGTGCCGCAGCCTCTAGCCGGGCCGCTCGAATTGATTTGGATCATAAACCACAATCTTGCGTCCCGGGCAAAAAAACTGAACGGCGCGCCGGCGCTACCCATACGGCATCAAATCACGTACATGCCGACGTAATCGTTGACCGCCATGCGCTCCAGCGCCTCCTGATCCAGCGATGCGGCGAGGATCGTCTCCTGCTGCCGCGGCGGGAAGCGGCGCGCAAGGTTGGTGCGGAACTTTGCAAGCAGCAGCGGCAGCCCTTCGGCACGGCGCCGCGCGTGGCCCAGCGGGTACTCGACCAGCACCTCGTCAAAGCGCGTGCCGTCGCCAAATTCGACCGTGACGCCGTTCGGGATCGCGCGCCGCGCGGGGTCGTGGTACGCGGCGGAGAACGCCGGCTCCTCGACGCACACGATCTTCGCGCGCAGCGCGTCGATGCGCGGGTCGGCGACGACATCATCCTCGTAGTCGGCCGCCGTAAGCCTGCCGTGGATCAGCGGCAGCGCCACCATGTACTGGATGCAGTGGTCACGGTCGGCGGGATTGTCGAGCGGGCCATGCTTGTCGATGATGCGCATGCAGGCCTCGTGGGTGCGAATGGTGACGCGGGCGATGTCGTCGCTGCGCTTGCCGGCCCTGGCCATCGCCGCGTAGATGGTCATCGCCGCCTCCACCGCCGTCTGGGCATGGAACTCTGCGGGGTACGAGATCTTGAAGAGCACGTTCTCCATCACGTACGAGCCGTACGGCCGCTGGAACCGCAGCGGCTGGCCCTTGAACAGCACGTCGTAGAAGCCCCAGGTGCGGGCGGTGAGCGCGCTCGGGTAGCCCATCTCGCCCTTCTCGGCCATCAGCGCAAGCCGCACGCCGCGGCTGGTCGCGTCGCCCGCCGCCCACGATTTGCGCGAGCCGGTGTTGGGCGCCTGGCGGTAGGTGCGCAGCGCCTGTCCGTCCACCCAGGCCTGCGACACCGCCGCCAGCATCTCGTTGCGCGACAACCCAAGCAGCTGCGCCACCACCGCGCAGGTGGCCACCTTGACCAGCACCACGTGGTCCAGGCCAACCTTGTTGAACGAATTTTCGAGCGCGATGCAGCCCTG
The DNA here is from genome assembly GCF_024756255.1 of Massilia agilis. Taxonomy (GTDB): domain Bacteria; phylum Pseudomonadota; class Gammaproteobacteria; order Burkholderiales; family Burkholderiaceae_D; genus Telluria; species Telluria agilis. The sequence goes on from NZ_JANUHB010000002.1 coordinate 930,689, forward strand.
GATCTCGTGCGCCTTGATCATGGCCGTGAGCACGGCGCGCATCGGGAGCGGCGGCTTGCCGTTGGCGGCGGCGCGCCGCGACAGCCAGTCCGCCACTGCGAGGATGCCGCCCAGGTTGTCCGACGGATGGCCCCATTCGGCTGCCAGCCAGGTGTCGTTGAAATCGAGCCAGCGCACCATGGCGCCGATGTTGAAGGCCGCCTGCACCGGGTCCAGTTCGAACTGCGTGCCGGGCACGCGGGCGCCGTACGGCACCACGGTGCCGTGCACGATTGGGCCGAGGAGCTTGGTGCAGGCCGGGTAGCCTAGCGCTTCCAGGCCGCAGCCGAGGGTATCGAGCAGGCAGTGGCGGGCGGTATCGTACGCGAGCGGCGAAGTGATTTCATAGTCGCGTACATAGTCGACGATGTCGGAGATGACGTCGTCGTAGGGGTGGCCGATGTTGGCGGCTTCGGGCATGGCGGACCTCCACAAGCATGGACACCACCCGATTCTACTCGTAGGGTGGGCACTTGTGCCCACGCGGTCCGCACGCGCCTTGTGCAGCGGCGTGGGCTCAAGAGCCCACCCTACGATTTACATCAGAACGCGTCGCCCGGAACGCGCACCCAGCCTTCCATCAGCACGCGCGCACTGCGGCTCATGATGGCCTTGTTGACGCTCCATTCGCCGTTCACCTGGCTCGCCTCGGCGCCAACCCGCAGCGTGCCGGACGGATGGCCGAAGCGCACCGCATTGCGTTCGCCGCCGCCGGCCGCCAGGTTCACCAGCGTGCCCGGAATCGCCGCAGCGGTGCCGATCGCGACCGCCGCCGTGCCCATCATCGCGTGGTGCAGCTTACCCATCGACATGGCACGCACCAGCAGGTCGATGTCGCCAGCCTTGACCGGCTTGCCGCTGGACGCCACATAGTCGGCCGGCTTGGCCACGAACGCGACCTTGGGCGTGTGCTGGCGCTTTGCGGCCTCGTCCACATGCTTGATCAGGCCCATGCGCACTGCCCCGTGCGCGCGGATCGTCTCGAACATGGCAAGCGCCTTCGGGTCGCCGTTGATCGCTTCCTGCAGCTCGGTGCCGGTGTAGCCGATCGCCTCGGCGTTCACAAAAATGGTCGGGATGCCGGCATTGATCATGGTCGCCTTGAGCGTGCCCACGCCTGGCACTTCGAGGTCATCGACCAGGTTCCCGGTCGGGAACATCGAACCGCCCGCGCCCTCTTCCTCGGCTGCCGGGTCCATGAATTCAAGCTGCACTTCCGCAGCCGGGAAGGTCACGCCATCCAGTTCGAAGTCGCCGGTTTCCTGCACCGCGCCGCCCGTCATCGGCACATGCGCGATGATGGTCTTGCCGATGTTGGCCTGCCAGATGCGCACCGTGGCCACGCCATCGGGCGGGATGTTGGCCAAGTCGACCAGGCCGTTGGTGATCGCGAACGGGCCGACCGCCGCGGACAGGTTGCCGCAGTTGCCACTCCAGTCCACGAACGGCTTGTCGATCGAGACCTGGCCGAACAGGTAGTCCACGTCGTGGTCCGGCCGCGTGCTCTTGGCGACGATCACCGTCTTGCTGGTGCTCGAGGTCGCGCCGCCCATGCCGTCGATCTGCTTGCCGTACGGGTCGGGGCTGCCGATCACGCGCATGAGCAGCTGGTCGCGCGCCTCGCCCGGCACCTGCGCGCGCTCGGGCAGGTCCTGCAGGCGGAAGAACACGCCCTTGCTGGTGCCACCTCGCATGTAGGTGGCGGAGATTTTGATTTGTGCTACGTGTGCCATATTGTTAGCTCCTGCTTCGTCGTTCCCGCGGAGGCGGGAACCCATAGACAGTGTGCGGAAGAGTTGAAGCCGACTGTTTCGCACACTCAGCATGGGTCCCCGCCTGCGCGGGGACGACGGCTTTTAGGTTGCGGATTTAAGCAGCGACCTTCGACGAGGCCAGGAAGTCCTGCGCAAAGCGCTGCAGCACGCCGCCCGCTTCGTAGATCGACACTTCCTCGGCCGTATCGAGCCTGCAGGTCACCGGCACCTCGACGGTCTCGCCGTTCTTGCGGTGGATGACCAGCGTGAGCGTTGCACGCGGCGTGCGCTCGCCCACCACGTCAAAGGTCTCGGTGCCGTCGATGCCCAGCGTGAGGCGGTTGGTGCCCGGCTTGAACTCCAGCGGCAGCACGCCCATGCCCACCAGGTTGGTGCGGTGGATACGCTCGAAGCCCTCGGCCACGATGGCTTCCACACCCGCCAGGCGCACGCCCTTGGCCGCCCAGTCGCGCGACGACCCCTGGCCGTAGTCGGCGCCGGCAATGATGATCAGCGGCTGCTTGCGCTCCATGTAGATCTCGATCGCTTCCCACATGCGCGTGACCTTCCCTTCCGGCTCCACGCGTGCCAGCGAACCCTTCTTGACCTGCCCGTCGACCACGGCCATCTCGTTGATGAGGGTCGGGTTGGCAAAGGTCGCGCGCTGCGCGGTCAGGTGGTCGCCGCGGTGCGTTGCGTACGAGTTGAAGTCTTCTTCCGGCAGGCCCATCTTGGCCAGGTACTCGCCGGCCGCGCTGCTGGCCAAAATGGCGTTGGACGGCGACAGGTGATCGGTGGTGATGTTGTCGCCCAAAACCGCCAGCGGACGCATGGCCTTGAGCGTGCGCTCGCCGGCCAGCGCGCCTTCCCAGTACGGCGGACGGCGGATGTAGGTGCTCATCGCTCGCCAGTCGTACAGCGGGCTGACCTGCTCGGTGCTCTCTTCCTGCTTGGCGAACATCGGCACGTACACCTTGCGGAACTGCTCCGGCTTGACGCTCTTCTCGATCACCGCGTCGATCTCTTCGTCCGTCGGCCAGATGTCGGCCAGCGTGACCGGCTTGCCCTGCGCGTCCGTCCCCAGCACGTCCTTCTCGATGTCGAAGCGCACCGTGCCCGCGATCGCGTAGGCGATCACCAGCGGCGGCGAGGCCAGGAAGGCCTGCTTGGCGTACGGGTGGATGCGGCCGTCGAAGTTGCGGTTGCCCGACAGGACGGCGGTGGCGTACAGGTCACGCTCGATGATCTCCTGCTGGATCTTGGGATCCAGCGCGCCGCTCATGCCGTTGCAGGTGGTGCAGGCAAAGGCGACCACGCCAAAGCCCAGCTTTTCCAGCTCCGGCAGCAGCCCGGCTTCTTCCAGGTACAGCGACACCGCTTTCGAACCCGGCGCGAGCGAGCTCTTGACCCAGGGCTGGCGCACCAGGCCGCGCTGGTTGGCGTTACGCGCCAACAGGCCCGCGGCGATCATGTTGCGCGGGTTGTTGGTGTTGGTGCAGCTCGTGATCGCGGCGATGATGACGGCGCCGTCGGGCATCTGACCCGGCTCGTGCGCCACGTTGCCGTTGGCGATGCCGCGCGCAGCCAGCTCGCTGGTCGGCACGCGCTTGTGCGGGTTCGACGGGCCGGCGATGTTGCGCACCACGGTGGACAGGTCGAACTTGAGCACGCGCTCGTATTCCGCGTGTTTCAGCGTGTCGGCCCACAGGCCGGCTTCCTTGGCATAGGTCTCGACCAGCGCCACCTGCTCGTCCTCGCGGCCGGTGAGCTTGAGGTACTTGATGGTCTGCTCATCGATGTAGAACATCGCGGCGGTCGCGCCAAACTCCGGCGCCATGTTCGAGATGGTCGCGCGGTCGCCCAGCGTCAGGCTGTCTGCGCCCTCGCCATAGAACTCCAGGTAGGCCGAGACGACTTTTTCCTTGCGCAGGAATTCGGTCAGCGCCAGCACCACGTCGGTGGCGGTGATGCCCGGCTGCCGTTTGCCCGACAGCTCGACACCAACGATATCCGGCAGGCGCATGTACGAGGCACGGCCCAGCATCACGCTCTCTGCCTCCAGGCCGCCCACGCCGACCGCGATCACGCCCAGCGCGTCGACCATCGGGGTGTGCGAGTCGGTGCCGACCAGCGTGTCGGGGAACGCCACGCCATCCTTCACCTGGATCACGGGGCTCATGCGCTCCAGGTTAATCTGGTGCAGGATGCCGTTCCCCGGCGGGATCACGTCGACGTTCTTGAACGCCTTCTTGGTCCAGTTGATGAAATCGAAGCGGTCTTCGTTACGGCGATCCTCGATGGCGCGGTTCTTGGCGAAGGCATCCGGGTCGAAGCCGCCGCACTCGACTGCCAGCGAGTGGTCCACCACCAGCTGGGTCGGCACCACCGGGTTGACCAGCGCCGGGTTGCCGCCCTCGGCAGCGATGGCGTCGCGCAGGCCGGCCAGGTCCACCAGCGCGGTCTGGCCCAGGATGTCGTGGCAGACCACGCGCGCCGGGAACCACGGAAAGTCGAGATCGCGCTTGCGCTCGATGAGCTGCTTGAGCGAGGGCACCAGCGCCTGCGGCTCGCAGCGGCGCACCAGGTTCTCGGCCAGCACACGCGAGGTGTACGGCAGCTTGTCGTATGCGCCCGGCTCGATCGCATCGACTGCGGCGCGCGCGTCGAAGTAATGCAGGTTCGTGCCGTGCAGGGGTTTTAGGTAGGAGCTATTCATTGTTCGAGTGATCCAGTATGAGTTGCCTGTGCTGTTTGCCGTAATAACGGCCCTCGTGCAGCAAGGCGTCGGGTTCGAGTCCGAATAATTTGAAACCGAAGGCTTCGTACAGGCGTTCCGCGCGCGCGTTCCCGTCGGTGAGCGCGAGCGTGATCTGCCTGATGGTGCCGAGCGAGCGCGCGAAGTCGATCAGGTGGGCGATCAACAGGCGCCCGATGCCGCGCGCCTGCCGGCTGCTATCCACGATCAGGCTGTTCAAACTGGCCGAATGGCGCAGCCGGCTGCCCTCCTGTGTGCGCAGCGCGATCGTTCCTACGAGTTCATCGCCATCGAAGGCGCCGAACCAGTAGTCGCCGGCCTTCGCCAGGCGCGCGGCGTGCCACGCTTCGTCCTGTCGCAACGCGTCCTCATAGGCCGGGCCATGCATCAACTGGAAGTTGCGCAGGCTGGCCAGACGCAGCACGCGGTAGCGCCGGGCGTCAGATGCGCCCAGCGGGCGCACCACGATTCCTTCGGCCCCGGGCGTCACTTGCGCTCGGCCAGCGGCACGAACTTCAGGTCTTCCGGACCGACGTAGTTCGCGCTCGGACGGATGATCTTGTTATCGATGCGCTGCTCGATGATGTGAGCGGCCCAGCCGGAGGTGCGCGAGATCACGAACAGCGGCGTGAACATCGCGGTCGGCACGCCCATCATGTGGTACGACACGGCCGAGAACCAGTCCAGGTTCGGGAACATCTTCTTCACTTCCCACATCACCGACTCCAGGCGCTCGGCGATGTCGAACATCTTCATCGAGCCGGCCTGCTGCGAAAGCGTGCGCGCCACTTCCTTGATGACCTTGTTGCGCGGGTCGGAAATCGTGTACACCGGGTGGCCGAAGCCGATCACCACTTCCTTGTTCGCCACGCGGTTGCGGATGTCGGCTTCCGCCTCGTCCGGGTTCTCGTAGCGCTTCTGGATGTCCAGCGCCACTTCGTTGGCGCCGCCGTGTTTCGGGCCGCGCAGCGCGCCGATCGCGCCGGTGATGGCCGAGTAGATGTCCGAGCCGGTGCCGGCGATCACGCGCGAGGTGAAGGTCGAGGCGTTGAACTCGTGTTCAGCGTACAGGATCAGCGAGGTGTGCATCGCCTTGACCCATTCGTCGGACGGCTTCTCGCCGTGCAGCAGGTGCAGGAAGTGGCCGCCGATCGAGTCGTCGTCGGTTTCCACGTCGATGCGCTTGCCATTGTGGCTGAAGTGGTACCAGTACAGCAGCATCGAGCCGAACGAAGCCATCAGGCGGTCGGCGATGTCGCGCGCGCCGGCGATGTTGTGGTCGTCCTTCTCGGGCAGCACGCAGCCCAGGGTGGACACGCCCGTGCGCATCACGTCCATCGGGTGGCTCGATGCCGGCAGCGCCTCGAGCGCAGCCTTGACGGCTTGCGGCAGGCCGCGCAGCGCCTTGAGCTTGAGCTTGTAGCCCTTCAGTTCGGCGGCGGTCGGCAGCTTGCCGTGCACGAGCAGGTAGGCGATTTCTTCGAATTCGCAGGTGTCGGCGACGTCGAGGATGTCGTAGCCGCGGTAGTGCAGGTCGTTACCCGAGCGGCCCACCGAGCACAGCGCGGTGTTGCCAGCGGCGACGCCGGACAGCGCCACGGATTTCTTGGGCTTGAAGGTTGGGGTTTCGGACGTGGTTTGGTTGGTCATTGCGGATCTCCTTAGTTATGTTGTGCGTAGGGTGGGCAGATTTTCTGCCCACGCGTTCAACCGCGCTCGGAACAGCCGGTGCGCCTGTTCATGCGACAGCTGGACGCGTGGGCAGCAGAGCTGCCCACCCTACCGGTTCATTTGGTTTTAGCCTGCGCAAACAGCGCGTCGAGCTTCTGCTCGTAGCTGTGATAGTCGATGCGGTCGTACAGTTCGGCGCGGGTCTGCATGGTATCGACCACGTTCTTTTGGGTGCCGTCGCGGCGGATCGCGTTGTACACGTTCTCGGCCGCCTTGTTCATCGCGCGGAACGCCGACAGCGGGTACAGCACGATATCAACGTCCGCGCCCCTCAGTTCGTCGGTAGTGAACAGCGGGGTCGCGCCGAATTCGGTGATGTTGGCCAGGATCGGCACCTTCACCGCCTTCTTGAATTGCGAGTACATCTCAAGGCTCGTGATCGCCTCGGGGAAGATCATGTCCGCGCCGGCTTCGACGCAGGCCACGGCGCGTTCCACGGCCGCTTCCAGCCCTTCGACGGCCAGCGCGTCGGTGCGCGCCATGATGACGAAGTTCTCGTCGGTGCGGGCGTCGGCGGCGGCCTTGATGCGGTCCACCATCTCCTGCTTGGTCACGATTTCCTTGTTCGGGCGGTGGCCGCAGCGCTTGGCGCCAACCTGGTCTTCGATGTGCACGGCGGCGGCGCCGAACTTGATCATCGAGCGCACGGTGCGCGCCACGTTGAAGGCGGAAGAGCCAAAGCCGGTGTCCACATCCACCAGCAGCGGCAGGTCGCACACGTCGGTGATGCGGCGCACGTCGGTCAGCACATCGTCCAGGCCAGAGATGCCAAGGTCAGGCAGGCCGAGCGAACCGGCGGCAACCCCGCCACCGGACAGGTAGATGGCCTTGAAGCCGGCGCGCTTGGCCAGCAGCGCATGATTGGCGTTGATCGCGCCGATGACCTGCAGCGGCGATTCTTCCTGGACTGCGCGACGGAACAGCGCGCCTGGTGTTGGTTTCATGAGTAATCCCTTCAGCTGTTTCAAGGTGTGGTGATGGCCACTGTTATGCAAGCCCCATGCCAGCAGTCGCCTCCCCTGGAGAATCCCTTGATTTTCAACGGTTCAGGCAGGGAGCGGCGCGCGCCCGCCGTGCCCCCGTCGGACCACAGGCGTCGCACGCGTTTCATGCTGAAACACAGCTGCAACGCCGCGCGGAACAAGGGGAATATTGCTGCGCACGATTGAGACGCTGGTTTGACACGACTTAATACATGAGCAACACTAAATTTCCAGGCTCATCCACTGAAAAATGGACTACCAGCGCGACATCCAACAGTTCTTCAAATCAAGTACCCCACACCGCCTCAGCTACCGCCCGGACATCGACGGCCTGCGCGCGGTGGCGGTTTGCCTTGTCGTGTTGTTCCACGCCTGGCCAAACTGGCTGCGGTCCGGGTTCATCGGCGTGGACGTATTTTTCGTCATCTCGGGCTTCCTGATCACGTCGATCATTTTGGACGACCTGGAACGCGGCAGCTTCAGCATCCGCGAGTTCTATGTGCGCCGCATCAGGCGCATCTTTCCGGCCTTGATCACGGTGGTGGCCGCAACGCTGCTGTTCGGCTGGTACGTGCTGCTCCACCACGAGTTCGCCCAGCTGGGCAAGCACATCACTGCCGCTGCCACCTTCCTGTCCAACCTCGTGCTGTGGAACGAGTCCGGCTACTTCGACAACGACCACACTACCAAACCGCTGCTGCATTTGTGGTCGCTGGGCGTGGAGGAGCAGTTCTACCTGGTCTGGCCAGTGATGCTGGCCCTGTGCTACCGCAGGCGCGGCGGCATCCTGGCGTTCCTGGCCATCACGCTCGGCGCCTCGTTCCTGTACGGGCTGTACGCCACCTACAACGCGCCGGCAGAAGCCTACTATTCGCCGGTCACGCGCTTCTGGGAGCTGGCGTCCGGCGGCATGGTGGCTTACCTGCTGTCTGGGCGCGAACAGCCGATGCCGGCGCGCGCGCTGCTATCGGCGGGCGGCATCCTCCTGCTTGCACTGGGCTGCGTGTTCATCAACGGGCAGACTGCTTTTCCCGGCGCCTGGGCGTTGCTGCCGGTTGCCGGCACCAGCGCCTTGATCATGGCGGGCAACGAAGGCTGGATCAACCGGCACCTGCTCGGCAACCCGCTGATGGCCAGGATCGGCCTGGTCAGCTACCCGTTCTACCTGTGGCACTGGCCCCTGCTCTCGTTCGGCTACATCATCGAAGGCGAAAAGCCGTCGGCACAGGCCAAGGCCGTGCTCGTGCTCGCGTCCTTCGTGCTGGCCGTGCTCACCTGGCGCCTGATCGAGCGGCCAATCCAGAAAAGCCCGAAGCGCGTGCGTGCGATCAAGGCGCTGGTCACGGCGATGATTTGCTTCGGCGTGGCCGGCGCGCTGGCAAACAGCGGCCTGCTGCGCGAGCGCATTCCCGGCAACGGCACGGACAAGTACCTGCGCGCGCTGAACGACCTGGGTTTCCCGCAGCCGGCCATGAAATCGCTGCGGTATCACGGATCGCTGTTCCACACGCTTGCGGGGAATGGCGAGGGCACCACCGTGCTGGTGGGCGACTCCGTGATGGAACAATATGCGCCGCTGGTGGCGGAAGGGTTGCGAACCTCGCGCTTCGACCGCAAGTCCGTCATTTTTGCCACGGCCGGCGGCTGCCCGCCGATCCGGGGAGCGGTGCGCTTGCCGAAGATCCGTTTTCCGACTTGCACGCAGACGGTGATCGACGCCTACGACCTGGCTGCCTCGCCCGAGGTGGACACGGTGGTCATCGCCGCCGCCTGGTACGGCTATTTCACGCCTTACCAGGATGAAGTCGAGATGCCGGTGGGCGACAAGCTCGAACAATTCCCGTCCAAGCCCGCGCACGAAGCGGCATATGCGTCGATGCTGCAGGCAATTCGCCAACTGCGCCAACAAGGCAAGCGCGTGTACCTCGTGCTGCAGCCGCCCACCGGTGACAAGTTCGACCCGCGTTCGATGATCACCGGCTCACGCTTCGACGAAATGATGCCGCGCACCGACATGCCGCCCTTCCTGGTCAGCGAGTTCCGCCAGGTGAATGCCGAGCCAATCGCAAGGCTGCGGGAGATCGCGCACCAGACCGGGGCCATCGTCATCGATCCGGTGGACTACTTGTGCAAGGACGGCACCTGCCCGGTGGTCAACACGATTGGCGAGCCGATCTACACCGACCCGGTGCACATGCGACCCTACTTCGTGCGCACCGTGCGCTATCTCGACGACGCCCTGTCCAGCCAGGTTAAGCCGCCGTCTCGTCAGAGGCAGTGAGGTCGGCTTGAACCACTGGTTGGGCGACATTGGCATTTACCGGTGCCCTCAGCAGCCATTGTGCGCCCTGGAGTTTGGAAAATGACTCAATAGGGCTAAACACCTTCTGAAAGGTACTACCAGTTACTGTGGCCAGATGGGCCCGCAGATATGGTACCAATGTGGTGCAAGGGCAATACACAACCTTTGTCAGCCGGGAACCATTCATCAAGGCGCAAAAAGCACCCTCAAAGCCGTCGAAATGTGTGTTCACAAGGTCGGGAATGCTCCCCGCGCCTCTGGCGTGACCGAAGTTAAAGTTGAATTGGTCGTCATGACTAACTTTGTATTCATATTTACGACCATCGGGACCAATGCCATCGGCCCCCCGGTTGGAAACGTGAAGTCGGTGGCCCAGAAAGTGAGCGAGCAAAATCTCGCCGACGCGTCCCTTGGAAAGACTAGCGCCCAGTTGGAGTCTTTGTAACTCATCAAGCGCGTTTCGAAGATGTTCGGCAAGGGAGTCGTAAGGGTGAGGCATGGCGGCTTACCTTGTTATCAACTGCTTATTTGTCAGGACCGGTTGCGCCGTTATGAAGGCCGCAAGCCGTCATGCAGAGTGGTTCGATCACCCGCAAATTTAAGGCTCAGTGTACGGCCTCCGTTGAACTAGTAGCAAGCTGGTATTGTTGTGCGTTCTGAAGCACGTCAGGGAGTAGTGCTCCCCTCCCACGAGGCCGACCACAAAAACAAAAAGCCCCGCTTGCGCGGGGCCTGGCTTTGGAGGAAGCCGAAACTTAGTGGGCGCTTGCGGCCGCGGCGCCGATGCCAGTCTCCGAACGCAGTTCCTGCGCTTCGTAGCCGGCGCGGTCAATGCGTGCACGCTCGCTCTTGTCCGTGATCGAGAACAGCCAGATACCGACGAAGCCAACGATCATCGAGAACAGAGCCGGCGAGGTGTACGGGAAGATCGGGGCTGCGTGACCCAGCACGTCCACCCACACCGACTTGGACACGACCGTCAGGCCAACCGCGGTGGCCAGGCCAAGGAAGCCGCCGATGGTGGCGCCACGGGTGGTGCAATCCTTCCACAGCACCGACATGAACAGCACCGGGAAGTTGGCCGAGGCCGCGATTGCGAAGGCCAGCGACACCATGAACGCGATGTTCTGCTTCTCGAAGGCGATGCCCAGGCCGACGGCGATGATGCCCAGCGCGATGGTGGTGAGCTTCGACACCTTCAGCTCGTCCGCGTTGGTGGCCTTGCCCTTCTTGATGACGGTCGCGTACAGGTCGTGCGACACGGCGGTGGCGCCCGACAGGGTCAGCCCGGCAACCACGGCAAGGATGGTCGCGAACGCCACGGCCGACATAAAGCCGAGGAATGCATTGCCGCCCACGGCGTTGGCCAGGTGCACCGCAGCCATGTTGTTACCGCCCAGCAGTTTGCCCGCAGCGTCCTTGAAGTCCGGGTTGGTGCCAACCAGCACGATCGCGCCGAAGCCGATGATGAAGGTCAGGATGTAGAAGTAGCCGATCCAGGTGGTTGCCCACAGCACCGACTTGCGCGCCTCTTTGGCGCTCGGCACGGTGAAGAAACGCATCAGGATGTGCGGCAGGCCGGCGGTGCCGAACATGAGCGCCATGCCGAACGAGATCGCCGAGATCGGGTCCTTGATGAAGGTGCCCGGGCCCATGATCGCGGAACCCTTCTTGTGCACTTCAACCGCCTTGGAGAACAGCGCTTCCGGGCTGAAGCCGTAGTTGGCCAGCACCATCAGGGCCATGAACGAGGCGCCGCCCAGCAGCAGCACGGCCTTGATGATCTGCACCCAGGTGGTGGCGGTCATGCCGCCGAACAGCACGTACACCATCATCAGCGTGCCAACCAGCACGACGGCGATCCAGTAGTCCAGGCCGAACAGCAGCTTGATCAGCTGGCCGGCGCCGACCATCTGCGCGATCAGGTAGAACGCCACCACGACCAGCGTGCCGCAAGCCGAGAACACGCGGATCGGGGTCTGCTTGAAGCGGTACGCGGCCACGTCGGCAAAGGTGTAGCGGCCCAGGTTGCGCAGGCGCTCGGCCATCAGGAAGGTGATGACCGGCCAGCCAACCAAAAAGCCGATCGCGTAGATCAGGCCGTCGTAGCCGTCAGCGAACACGGCGGCGGAAATGCCGAGGAAGGAAGCGGCCGACATGTAGTCGCCTGCGATGGCCAGGCCGTTCTGGAAGCCGGTGATGCCGCCGCCGGCGGTGTAGAAGTCGGCTGCGGATCGGGTGCGCTTGGCGGCCCACTTGGTAATGAACAGGGTCAGGATCACGAAACCGGCGAACAGCGTGATCGCGGTCCAGTTGGTTGCCTGTTTTTGCGCCTGGCCCAGGTCGGGCGAGGCGAAGGCGACGCCGGCGGCGCCCAGCAGTGCGAGCGCGGCCAGGCCGCGTTTGAGGACGGCGGCGTTCATGCTTTCACCTTTGCGCGGATGGCAGCAGTCAGCTCGTCGTACTCATTGTTCGCACGGCGCACGTAAATACCGGTGATGAGAACGGTGAACAGGATGACAAAAAGGCCAGCGGGGATACCCCAGGTCATCGCCCCTTCACCGATCTTGCCACCCATCAGCTCCTTGTTGAATGCGATCAGCAGGATGTAGCCGTAATAGACGGCCATCATGCCCCAGGTGAGGGTCCAACCGAAGCGGGAGCGCTTGCTCACCAGCTTCTGATAGTTCGGGTCGCCCTTGATGGTTTGCACCAGGTTTTCCACTTATGTCTCCTATTCATTATCTTTATTTCTGCCAGTTGGCGAATGCATCCTACGGACGACTTCTTACCCCTCGCTTACGCTCGCTTACGGCAGGCTTACGGAAACTGAGCATTCTCCGGCGTTTCATTGAAACACCAGCTCTGAAAAATGAACTACACTTGAAACATGTCCACCTCGCTCCGCTCCCCGGCCGACGCCCCCGACAAACCAGTCATCTGGACCGTCTCGGTTTCCCGCCTGGCTGACCTGTTCCGCGACATCACGCTCGAATTCGACCACCTGGCCACGATCGAGCCGATCGCGCTTGGCTTTGACGAGGCCGCGCGCCACATCCGCGAGCGCATGGCCACCGAGCGCTGCGACGTGGTCATCGCCGCCGGGTCGAACGCGGCCTACCTGAAAGGCCGGGTGTCGGTGCCGGTGGTCGCGGCCAAGGCCAGCGGCTTCGACGTGATGCAGGCGCTCACGCGCGCGCGCCGCGTGTCCGACAAGATCGCGGTCATCACCTACCAGGAAATGCCGCAGCTGGCCGAATTTGCGGCCACCTTCGGGCTGTCGATCGCGCAGCGCACCTACACCACCGACGAGGATGCGCGCGCCAGCATCAGCGAGCTGAAGGCGGCCGGCGTCAAGGTGATCGTGGGCGCCGGCCTGATCACCGACCTGGCCGAGGAAGCCGGGCTGACCGCCGTGTTCATGTACTCGGCCGCGTCGATCCGCCAGGCCTTTGAGGACGCGCTGGAGATGGCGCGCCTGACGCAACTGGAAGCGTCGCGCCGCCAGAAGGCACAGGTGCCCGAGACGCTGCGCGCGCGCCGGGGCCTGGCCGACCTGCGCGGCGAATCGGCCGCAATGGAGCGGCTGCGCCAGTCGGTGGTGCTGTACGCGCGCTCGCCGGCCACCGTGCTGATCCAAGGCGAAACCGGCAGCGGCAAGGAACTGGTGGCGCAGGCGATCCACCGCGAGGCGCCACGCAGCCTGGGCGCCAACCGGCCTTTCGTGGCGGTCAACTGCGGCGCGATCGCCGAGTCGCTGCTGGAATCGGAACTGTTCGGGCACGAGGAAGGCGCCTTCACCGGCGCGCGCCGCGGCGGCCACGCCGGGCTGTTCGAGGCGGCCAACAAGGGCACCCTGTTCCTGGACGAGATCGGCGAAATGCCGCTGGCGCTGCAGACGCGCCTGTTGCGGGTGCTGGAAGAGCGCGAGGTGATGCGCGTCGGCGGCACGCGCCCGGTGCCGATCGACGTGCGCGTCATCAGCGCCACCCACTGCGACCTGGAAGCGCGCGTGCGCGAAGGACGCTTTCGCGCCGACCTGTTCTACCGGCTGGCGGTGCTGCGGCTGTCGCTGCCGCCGCTGCGCGAACGCACCGGCGACATCGTCGGGCTGGCCGAGTGGTCGCTCAAGAACGCGCTGGCCTCGCTGGGCACGCGGCCGCACCCGAACCTGCGGGCCGAGCTGAACGCCTGTGCGCCGCTGCTGGAGCACTACCGCTGGCCCGGCAACGTGCGCGAACTGCGCAACCTGATGGAACGGCTGGCGCTGTTCCTGGCGGCCGAACCGCTGCAGGCGCTCACGCCGAGCTTTTTGCTGTCGATTGCGCCCGAGCTGGCCAGGGCCGAGGCACCGGCGAGCGGGCCGATCACGGTGGCGCCGGCGCTGGAACACGAGACCGCGGCCGAGGTGCTGGCGCGCTTCGGCGGGCAGCGCGAGGCGGCAGCGCGGTACCTGGGTATCAGCCGCACCACGCTGTGGCGGCGGCTGAGGGATGGGAGCTAGCAAAGCCGGCCTTCCCTACCCCTCGCCCGTCGTCCCCGCGCAGGCGGGGACCCATGGACCGCGTGGATGGCCGAGGCACCAGCCGGAGGCCAACATGCTCAGCATGGGTCCCCGCCTGCGCGGGGACGACGATGTGCTGTGTGGCAAGCGCTCGCACAGTCCATCCACGTCAATACCCTACCCCACCAACAGCGCACAATCCCCCAATTAGCGGCGCGTCCGTCGCCGCCCTGGAGGAGATATGCCACAACAAGCAGCATTGTTCTCGCTCATCGGCAACACGCCGCTGGTCGAGGTCACCCGCATGGACACTGGCCCGTGCCAGCTGTTCCTCAAGCTCGAGTCGCAAAACCCGGGCGGCTCGATCAAGGACCGCATCGGCCGCGCCATGATCGAACAGGCCGAGGCCGACGGCAAGCTCGGGCCCGGGGGCACCGTGGTCGAGGCCACCGCCGGCAACACCGGCATCGGCCTGGCGCTGGTCGCCCGCATCAAGGGCTATCGCGTGGTGCTGGTGGTGCCGGACAAAATGGCCGCCGAAAAGGTGCTTCACCTGAAGGCGCTGGGCGCCGAAATCCACCTTACCCGCTCGGACGTTGGCAAGGGCCATCCCGAGTACTACCAGGACTACGCCGCGCGGCTGGCGCGCGAGATCCCGGGCGCCTGGTACGCGGACCAGTTCAACAACCCGGCCAACCCGCGCGCGCACGAAACCACGACCGGCCCCGAGCTGTGGGAACAGTCCGGGCACGACCTGGACGCCATCGTCGTGGGCGTGGGCTCGGGCGGCACGCTCACCGGCCTGTCGCACTACTTCAGCAAGGTGCAGCCGCACACGGAATTCGTGCTGGCCGACCCGCGCGGCTCGATCCTGGCCGAGTACGTGAACACCGGCCGCTTGTCCGAAGTGTCCGGCTCGTGGGCGGTGGAAGGCATCGGCGAAGACTTCATTCCTGCCAACGCCGACCTGTCGCGCGTGCGCACCGCCTACACCATCAGCGACGAAGAAAGCTTCCACACGGCGCGCGCGCTGCTGCGTAGCGAAGGCATCCTGGCCGGTTCGTCCACCGGCACCCTGCTCGCCGCGGCACTCAAGTACTGCCGCGCGCAGACCATGCCCAAGCGCGTGGCCACCTTCGTGTGCGACACCGGCACCCGCTACCTGACCAAAGTGTACAGCGACGGCTGGATGGTGGACCAGGGCCTGCTCGAGCGGCCCAGGATGGGCGACCTGCGCGACCTGATCGGCCGCCGCTACGATGCCGGCGAGGTGGTCACGGTGGCGCCGTCGGACACCCTGCTCACCGCCTTCAGCCGCATGCGCAGCGCCGACCTGGCGCAGCTTCCGGTCATCGAGAACGGGCGGCTGGCCGGCCTGATCGACGAGTCCGACCTGCTGCTGCACGTGACCAGCGAGGCCGGCCACTTCGGCGCGCCCGTGTCGAGCACCATGACCGCGCAGCTGCGCACGCTGCGGCCGTCGGCCAGCATGCAGGAGCTGCGCGAGATCCTCGACCACGGGCTCACCGCTGTCATCTGCGAGGGGGACCGTTTTTATGGCCTCATCACGCGCTACGACCTTCTCAACCACTTGCGCAGGACGCTATCGTGAGCGAACGACCGCAGCAGCACATCGCCACCCGCGTCATCCACGCAGGCCAGGCGCCCGATCCTTCCACCGGCGCAGTCATGCCGCCGATCTACGCAACCTCGACCTTCGCGCAGGAGAGCCCGGGCGTGCACAAGGGGCTCGACTATGGCCGCTCGCACAATCCCACGCGCTGGGCGCTGGAGCGCTGCGTGGCCGACCTCGAAGGCGGCAGTGCGGCGTTCGCGTTCGCCTCGGGGCTCGCTGCCATCTCGGCGGTGCTGGCGCTGCTGCCGGCCGGCTCGCACGTGGTGGCGGGCGACGACATGTATGGCGGCACCTACCGGCTGTTCGAACGCGTGCTGCGCGCCAGTTCCGGCCACACGTTCAGCTACGCCAACCTGGCCGACACCGCCTCGCTCACGCGGGCGCTGCGTCCAGAGACGAAGCTCGTGTGGATCGAGTCGCCCACCAACCCCATGCTCAAGCTGGCAGACCTGGCCGCCATTGCATCGCTGTGCCGCGAGCGCGGCATCCTGGCCGCATGCGACAACACCTTTGCCAGCCCGATCGTGCAGCGTCCGCTGGAACTGGGCATGGACCTCGTGGTGCACTCGACCACCAAGTACATGAACGGACACTCGGACGTGATCGGCGGCATCGCGGTGACGGGAACCGAGCCGCGCCATGCCGCCCTGCGCGAGCAGCTCGGCTTCATCCAGAACGCCGTGGGCGCGATCCAGGGGCCGTTCGACAGCTTCCTGGTCCTGCGTGGCATCAAGACCCTCGCGCTGCGGGTAGAACGCAGCTGCGCCAATGCGCTGGAACTGGCGCAGTGGCTGGAGCGCGAACCGAAGGTGCGCAAGGTGTTTTATCCCGGCCTGGCATCGCACCCGCAACACGCGCTGGCGCAGCGCCAGATGAACGGCTACGGCGGCATCATCTCCATCGAGCTGGACACAAGCCTGGCCGGCGCGCGGCGTTTCCTGGAGCAGTGCAAGGTCTTCACGCTGGCCGAAAGCCTGGGCGGGGTCGAAAGCCTGATCGAGCATCCCGCGCTGATGACCCACGCAACCATCCCGCCGCAGCAGCGGGCCGAGCTGGGCATCAGCGACACGCTGATCAGGCTGTCGGTGGGCATCGAGCATGTGGACGACCAGCGCGCGGACCTGCGCCGCGCCCTGGCTGCCATTTGACCCGCTGCCAGTCAGGCCTCGGCCATCTCGCGGCTTGGGCGCAGGCTCGCTGCGGTGAGCGTCGCCTGCGCCACGGCCCGCGACGCGCGCCGCGCCGGGGGCAGCGCTACAGCCTGGCGGTCGAAAGACATCGCGAACAAGCGCTCCTGTCCGGCGGCCGCCTCGCTTGCTGTTTGCTCGACCTTAAAGGTGCCGACCAGCGCGGCCAGCTGGCCCGCCTGCTCACGCAGCGCGTCGGCTGCCGACGTGGCCTGTTCGACCAGCGCCGCATTCTGCCGCGTGGCGTCGTCCATGCCGGCGATTGCTTCACCCACCTGGGCAATCCCCGCCGCCTGCTCCGAGCTGGCGTTGTTGATCGCGCCGAGCAGGCCGGTCAGGCGCTGCACGCTGCCGACAATGTCGCGCATGGTGTCGCCCGCCGCGTTCGCGATTCCGGTGCCTGACTCGATTTCGTTGGCCGAATCGGTGATCAGCTTCTTGATGTCCTTGGCCGCCGCTGCCGAACGCTGTGCCAGCGAGCGCACCTCGCCGGCCACCACCGCAAAGCCGCGCCCCTCCTCGCCCGCCCTTGCCGCCTCGACGGCAGCGTTCAGCGCCAGGATATTGGTCTGGAATGCGATCCCGTCGATCACGGCGATGATGTCGACGATGCGGTCGGCCGAGGCGCGGATCGACGCCATCTTGCTGACCATCTGCGCCATCGCCTCGCCACCCGCCAGTGCAACCGATTGAGCGGACTGCGCCAGCTTGCTCGCCTCGCTCGCGCTGTCGCTGTTCTGGCGCACGGTCGAGGTGAGCTCTTCCATCGAAGCGGCAGTTTCCTCGATTGCACCGGCCTGGTGCTCCGTGCGCCGCGACAGGTCGTGGTTACCGGCCGCGATCTGCGCCGAGGCGGCGTCGATCGCGAGCGCGCCGTCCATCACGCGCGCCACCGTGTCCGACATGCTGGCGGTCATGCGGTTGAGCGCGTCGAACAGGCGGCCGATTTCGTCATCGCGCTGGTGTTCGATCGTGGCGCGCAAGTCGCCGGCGGCCACCTGCTCGGCCAGATCGACACCACGACGCAATGGAAGCACGATGTGGCGAACCAGCAACCAGGCCAGCAGGCCGCCGCCGCAGACCGCGATCGCACCCAGCGCAATGATCAGTGCCAGACTGGCGCCGAATGCCTGCTCCGACTCGGCCTGCATGGCACGGGCGCGGGTGGTCTGGTAGGCCAGCAGGCGCGACATGGCGTCGGCGTAGTGCTGGAACGCCGGTTCGAGGCGGCCGCCCACCAGCTGCTCGACTTCCATGACCTTGCCCATGTCCTTGGCGTCGAACACCGCGCGGCGCACGGCTGCCAGCGCCGCTTTGCGCTCCAGGACGGTCTTCATCAGTTGGCGCTCGGCGTCCTGCATGGGCAGCGCGGCGACCGCCTTCTCGATCTCGGCGGCGCGTTTTTCCCCGCGCGCCAGCTCGGCCTGGTAATAGTCGCCCAGTTCCAGGCTGTCGCTGCGCGCGATCGATACGGCCAACAGCTTGTTGAGCTGTGCTACTGAGAGCATCTCGGAGGTCAGCTGCTCCTTCGCCAGCTTGTCGCGCACGAGATCGGAGGCGATCGCGTCCGCCGTGTACATGCGCCAGATCGACACGCTGGAGATCACGGTGATGACGGCCAGGAGGATGGCAAACGCACCGACGATGATGGTGCCAGCTTGGACTTTGGGTAGGCGCATGTTCAGGAACTCGTTGTCTGGTTGCGCCGATTATGGCGAGCCAATATGACAGGCGTGTTACCTGAGCGTCAGCCTTCCCGGTAGGGTGGGCTCTCGAGCCCACGCGGTCCCTCGAAGGCGGGTGAACACGCGTGGGCACAAGTGCCCACCCTACGGGGTATCTCAGCGGCGAATCGCCGGGATCTCGGCCGGCCTGTACGGCGCCACCGGCTCTTCCTTCAGCTTCTTCTCCAGCATCTGGATCGCGACTTCGAGCTGCCGGTCGCGCCCATTGAAGGTCTCGTACGGCAGGTTGTCCACCTCCACGTCCGGCGACACGCCCACGCCTTCGATCAGCCACTTGCCGTCCGCCGCGTACTGGGTGAACTCGGCCACGCGCGCCATGCCGTTATCCAGCAGGCCGTTGCCATCGCTGAGCCACACGCCCGCGCCGGCGGTGCGCTTGCCCACCAGCGGCGCGAGCTTGAGCGCCTTGATGCCGGCCGCGAAGGTCTCGCCGTCCGAGTAGGTCAGCTCGTCCACCAGCACGACCAGGTGGCCGCGGAAGGTGTTCTGCATATTCGGCGACGGCTGGCTGCCGTGCGAGGTCCAGAATGCCCACGCCTTGCGCAGCAGCTTTTCGATGATCCAGCTGTCGATGTTACCGCCGTTGTTGCGGCGTACGTCGATGATCAGCCCATCCTTGTTGACGTTGGCGTAGAAGTCGCGTGCGAAGGCGTCGATGTCGCGCGCCACCATCGCGCGCAGGTGCAGGTAGCCGATCTTGCCCTTCGAAGCCTCGTCCACCTGGCGCGCGCGGCTTTGTTCCCAGTCGGCGTAGCGCAGGCTGGCCTGGCGCGCCATCGGCACCGGCGTCACGATCACGGCGCGTGGCTGCTTTGCGCCCGGGCTCTTCACCTGCAGCAGGACCTGGCGGCCGGCCTGGTTGAGCAGCAGGTCGGCGATGTCGCGCGCCTCGGCCAGCGACTTGCCGTTGACGGCAACGATGATGTCGCCCTCCTGCACGTTCACGTCGGGCGCGGCGAGCGGGCCGCGTTCTTCCGGCAGCTCCGGCTCGCTGCGGTACACGCGGTCCACGCGGTAGCCATCGGCCACGCGCGTGAGCACCGCGCCAAGGCCGGCGGGCACGCCTTCGGCCGGCGGGCGGCGCAGGTCGCCGGGACGGATCTGCGAGTGCAGCGCGCCGACCTCGCTCACCATCATGCCCAGCACGTCGTCCAGCTCGGCGCGGTCGGTGACGCGCTCGACCAGCGGCGCATAGCGCTTGCGCACGCCGTTCCAGTCCACGCCGCGCATTTTGGTGTCGTACAAGAAGTCGCGGTGCATGCGCCAGGCATCGTTGAACATCTGCGTCCATTCCATGCGCGGGTTCGATACGATGGTCCAGTCGTCGATCTTGATCCTCGCCTTCGACAGGTCGGCCGGTGCCTTGGCGCCCGCCTCCACCATCAGCATCTCGCCCGGGCCGGACGGTGCCGCGGTGCGGTAGAAAACATGCTTGTTGTCGGTAGTGAGGCCGAATTCGCGCACGTTGGACGCGAAGGTTTCCAGCTGCGGCGAGGTGCGGCTGATCGCCAGCGTCTTGAGCGTGCCCTTGCGCGGCTCGTCGGACTCGAGCAGGTACAGGCGCTTCTCGTCCACCGCCAGCGCGCGGTAGTTGCCCGGCGCGACCGGCACCTCGTACAGGCGGTCCTTCAGTCCCGCGTACATCACCGCCGGAATCGACGGCTTCTTCTCGGCGGGCCTGGCCACGGTCTTGTCCGCGCCCTTGGCGTCGGCGATCGCCGCAGCGACCACCTTCTCGGCCACCGCAACCGTCTCGGACGATTTGCTGTCCGCCGCTGGCTTGTCGTCGGGCCGCGAGAGCTCGTCGTCCGGCTTGAACGGGAAGCGCGTACCGCTCTGCAGCGCCAGCGCGAACACGCCCACGCGCTTGTCGAACACCGGGCCCATGTTGCGGTCGCCCCAAGGCGAGGCGTTACCCAGGTTGAAGTGGCGCGCCGACAGGAAGTACAGCCACTTCCCGTCCGGAGAAAACGCGGGCGAGCTCGCGGCGTAGCGGTCGGTGGTCACGAACGCAAGCTGCTTGCTGTCCAGGTTGAACATGCCGATCTGGTTGCGCTGCTCGGTGCTCCCCACGCGCACGAACGCAAGGTTGCGGCTGTCCGGCGACCATACCACCTGGTCGGAACGGTCGATGCCCAGCTTGCCGGCGTCGTCGATCACTAAGTTTGCCCTGGTGGCCAGGTCGAGCAGCCAGGTGCGGCCATGCTTGTCGGTGTGCGCCAGCCATTTGCCGTCCGGGGACGGGTACAGCGCCCAGCGGTGGTTGCCGGCGCCGTCGCCGGTCAGCATGTCGCCGTGGCCCGATCCGTCGGCGGCGTAGCGCCAGATCTCGTTCTCGCCGCTGGTGTCGGCGATCGCGTAGATCCACTTGTCGTCGTGGCTGAACACGGCGCCGCGCGCCCGCGCGCCTTCCGGCACCGCGATTTCGACGCGGCGCTGGCTGCCAGTACCGGCCACGGTCACGCGGCCGCGCGCGGTCAGCACGATGCGCTCGGCCTTGCTGGCCACTTCGATGCCGGTGAGCGCGTCCAGCGGCGAGCGCACCAGGCGCGTGCGCAGCTGGTCGAAGTCCGATACCAGGCTGGCCTTGACCAGCTTGTCGCTGCCTGCCGCGATGTCGTACACGTGCAGGTCCGCGCCCAGCTGGTAGGCGATGCGGCCGTCGCCCAGCGATGCGTTCCTGACGTCCCATTCCTTGTGGTGCGTGAGCAGCTTGCGGTCGCTGCCGTCCGGGAGCGCGGACCACAGGTTGTCGCTGCCGCCGTCGTCGCTGATGAAGTACAGGCGGCCGTTCCACCACATCGGGCGCTTGTTGTTGGCCAGGTCGTCCTTGAACAGCAGCTCGGCCTCGCGCTTGGCGGACAGGTCGAAGCGCCACAGCTGGGCATGGGCGCCGCCGCGGTAGGCCTTGACGTTATCGTTGGTCATGGCCAGGCCCATGCGCGTGAAGTACACGTAACGGCCCGTGTCGTCGAGCACGGCATCGTTGGCGTCGGCCAGCGGCAGCACGCGCCGTTTCATCGACTGCGGTTCGATCGCGGCGATCACACGGTGCTTGGCCGGGCCGGTGCTGTTCTCGGTGCTCACCAGGACCTCGCCCTGCGGCGTCCAGCCCAGCACCAGCACGTTGCCGTTCTCGAAGCTCAGGCGCTTGGGCAGTCCGCCATCGAGCGGCATCACATAGGCTTCCTGCGCCCCTTCGTACGAGGCGGTGAAGGCGACCAGCTTGCCGTCCTGAGAAATGGCGGCGTTGGTTTCCGCGGCCGGGTGCGTAGTCAGGCGCTGCGCCTTGCCGCCCTCGACCGAGGCGCGCCATAAATCGCCCTCGGCGGTGAACACAAGCGCGTCGCCGCGGATGGCGGGGAAGCGGAGATAAGGATCGGCGGCGCTTGCCTGGCTGCCGGCCAGGGCCAGCGACAGCGCGATGATGGTGCGGCACACGTTCATGTTTCAGTGCAAGATGGGTTGCGGGAAGGCATGAGTTTGCCACAGGCATTCCCCGAGTGGCGGGTCAGGCGCAGTACGCGAGCGCGTTTTGTTGGGCGGATGCCCCAGCGGTACCGGTGTCCAGGCATATCGTCGAAATTTGACCTGAGTCATGTTTTTTCTGTTACAAAACTGCATAGACTTACCGCCGGTCTGTCGAGGTGACCATTAATGAAAAGAAACGAGTTACGCAAAGTCCTCATTCTGGATGCGAGCGCCGCCGACGCCGCTCAGATGACCTCGGTGATGGAAAGGGATGGATTTGCCTTCGAAGCCAAGCGCGTTGAAGACCGGGCCTCTTTCCTGCAAGCCCTTGAAGGCTTCGCGCCGGATCTCGTCCTGGTCGAGCACGGGACTCCCGGACTTGACGGGAGGGCCGCCATCGAGCTGGCCAGGAAGACCTGTCCCGAGGCGCCGGTGGTTGTCGTCTCGTGCGCGCTGGGCGACGAGCTGGCGACGGAGTTGCTGAAAACCGGGGCGAAGGACTACGTACTCAAATCGAACCTTGACCGGCTGGTGCCGGTCATCACCCGCGCCCTGACCGAGGAATACGCAATCCGCGAGCGCAAGCGTATCGAGCGGGAGCTGAGGGAATCGCATGCGCTCCTGAAAGGGCTCTGCAACGCAATCCCGGTCGGCGTGGTGGTGCGGGACCAGGATGGGCTGATCACTTTCGTCAACAATGAGGCCGAGCGCGTGATCGGGATGAGTTGGCAGGAGCTGGTCGGGCAGCGTTCGAAAGTTGCCGAACGCCACGCCACCAATGAGCAAGGACATCCGCTGGCCGAGACGGACATGCCCCACATGACTGTCCTGCGGACTGGCGAGCCAGTGCGGATGTTCCGGATGGAAACCGACGGGCCGGGACACAGGCTGAAACTCCTGGTCAACGCGGCGCCGCTGCAGGTCAAGGACGGCCAGGTCGTGTCGGTAGTGACGACCCTGGAAGACGTGACCCAGCTTGGCGAAACGCTGGAGCTGCTGGCGCGCCGCGAACAGGAGCTGCACCTGGCGCTCCGGGCCGCACGCATGATCACCTGGGTGCTGACGGTGCCCGGTATGGAACTATCCCATTCGGAGGAAGCCGCGGAGTTCTTTGAACGGCCAGCCGGCTTTACGGTTCCAAGTCTCGAGCGTTTCCTGGAGATCGTCCACCCGGACGACCACGAGGAAGTGACGACATCGCTCGCGCACGCCATTGCCGAAGGCCCGCAATACAAGTCGGAATGCCGCGTCCAGATGGGCGATGGCAGGTGGCGCTGGTTCTCCATCCAGGGCGACGTGGTGCGCGATGCTGCAGGAACGGCGCTCAAGCTGGTCGGCGTCATTTGGGACAGCCACGAACGCAAGGAAGACGACATCGCCCTGCGTCGCGCGAACCGGGCACTGCAGGTCATCTCTGCCGTCAACGATGAGCTCATCCATGCAAGCGATGTGCAGGCACTGCTCGACAGCGTATGCCGGGTCACCGTGGAAACCGGCGGCTACGCGCTCGCATGGGTCGGCAAACTGGAATACGCCCCCGTCAAGCGCGCCCGGTTGGTCTCGCAATACGGGTGCGCAGGCAACATGGCCAACCTCGATATCCGGTGGGACGATTCGATCTACGGGCAAGGCCCCACCGGACAAGCGATCAAGACGCGTCAGGCCAAGGTCGTCAACCAGATCCCCGACGCGGCCAGCCTTGAACCGTGGCGGGCCGCCGTCGCGGGCCGCTTTGGGTCCGGCATTTGGCTTCCCCTGATCCACCAGGACGACGTGCTCGGCACCCTGACCATCTACGCGCAGGAGCAGAACGCCTTTTCCCCGACCGAGGTTGCGCTGCTCAATGACCTGGCCGATGACCTGGCATACGGGATGGCCAGCATCGCCGCCAGGACGGAGCGTGACCGCATTCGCATCGAGAACGACAAGTATCAAGCCCAATTGCAGCGCAGCCTGGTCGCGTCCATCCAGACGCTGTCCACCATGCTGGAAATGCGCGATGCCTACACTGCGGGCCACCAGCATCGCGTGGCCATGCTGTGCGAGGCGATCGCTCGCGAACTGGGACTGGACGAACACCGGATCGAAGGGCTGCGCCTTGCCGCCAGCGTGCATGACGTGGGCAAGATCCGGGTGCCGTCGGAAATCCTGAACAAGCCGGGGCGGCTGGAAGACGTCGAGTTCAGCCTGATCAAGCTGCACCCCAAGACCGGCTATGAAATCCTGAAGGATGTCGAGTTCCCGTGGCCGATCGCCCGCATCGTGCTGGAACACCACGAGCGGATGGATGGGACGGGCTATCCGAGGGGCCTGCGGGGCGATGAAACCCTGTTGGAGTCGCGCATCGTGATGGTGGCTGACGTGGTGGAAGCGATGGTCTCGCACCGGCCCTATCGGCCAGGCCTGGGCCTGCAGGCGGCGCTGGCGGAAATCCGGGCGCACCGCGGAAGCTGGTACGACCCCGCCGTGGTGGACGGGTGCCTTGCGGTATTCGATTCAGGGAAATTCAGCTTCGAGGCAGAGTTCGCCTCGCGCCCTGCACTCGGCACCGCCGCTTGACGCCGCCTTGTAGGGTGGGCAGATTCTGCCCACGCGTTCAAACTACGCCATCTTCATCGCCGAAGCGGACATCGTCTTAACGCCCACCCTCCGGGCGAAAAAAAGCCCGCCATGTCAGGCGGGCTCTTGCTACCAAGCAGCCGCTTACTCGATCTCGACCGTTTCGGCCGGGGCCGGCGGCGGCAGTGCGTCGCCTTCCGGGAACTCGAGGATCACGTTGTCCTTGTCGTCCATGTCCACCGTCACCCGGCCACCGTTGACCAGGCGGCCGAACAGCAGCTCGTCGGCCAGCGCCTTGCGGATCATGTCCTGGATCAGGCGGGACATCGGCCGCGCGCCCATCTGCGGGTCGAAGCCTTTCTTGGCCAGGAACTTGCGCAGCTTTTCGCTGAACACGGCCTCGACCTTCTTCTCGTGCAACTGCTCTTCCAGCTGCATCAGGAACTTGTCGACGACGCGCAGGATGATCTCCTCGTCCAGCGCCTTGAAGCTGATGATCGCGTCCAGGCGGTTGCGGAACTCCGGCGTGAACATGCGCTTGATGTCGGCCATCTCGTCGCCTTGCGCACGCGCATCCACAAAGCCCACCGAGCGCTTGGTCAGGCTCTCGGCGCCCGCGTTGGTGGTCATGATGATGATCACGTTGCGGAAGTCCGCCTTGCGGCCGTTGTTGTCGGTCAGCGTGCCGTGGTCCATCACCTGCAGCAGGATGTTGAAAATGTCCGGGTGGGCCTTTTCAATCTCGTCCAGCAGCAGCACCGCGTGCGGCTTCTTGGTGATGGCTTCGGTCAACAGGCCGCCCTGGTCGAAACCGACGTAGCCCGGCGGCGCACCGATCAGGCGCGACACCGCGTGACGCTCCATGTACTCGGACATGTCGAAGCGCACCAGCTCGATGCCCAGGATAAAGGCGAGCTGCTTGGCGACCTCGGTCTTGCCCACGCCGGTGGGACCCGAGAACAGGAACGAGCCGATCGGCTTGTCGGTCTTGCCCAGGCCGGCGCGCGCCATCTTGATGGCCGAGGCCAGCGCGTCGATGGCCGGGTCTTGCCCGAACACGACGTTGCGCAGGTCGCGGTCGATCGTCTGCAGTTTGCTGCGGTCGTCCTGGTTGACCGTTTGCGGGGGAATCCGCGCGATTTTCGCGATGATGTCCTCGATCTCGGTCTTGCCGATGGTCTTTTTCTGCTTGGACTTCGGCAGGATGCGCTGCGCCGCTCCCGCTTCGTCGATCACGTCGATCGCCTTGTCCGGCAGGTGGCGGTCGTTGATGAAGCGTGCCGCCAGCTCGGCCGCGGTGGACAGCGCCGACGACGAGTACTTCACCCCGTGGTGCTCTTCAAAGCGCGACTTCAGGCCACGCAGGATCGCCACGGTCTGCTCGACCGACGGCTCGTTCACGTCCACTTTCTGGAAGCGGCGCGACAGTGCATGGTCTTTTTCGAACACGCCGCGGAATTCCGTGAACGTGGTCGCGCCGATGCACTTGAGCTGGCCGTTGGCCAGGGCCGGTTTCAGCAGGTTGGACGCGTCCAGCGTGCCGCCCGAGGCCGAGCCGGCGCCGATGATCGTGTGGATCTCGTCGATGAACAGGATGCCGTTCGGCGTGTCCTTGAGCTGCTTGAGCACGGCCTTCAGGCGCTGCTCGAAGTCGCCGCGGTACTTGGTGCCGGCCAAGAGCGCGCCCATGTCCAGCGAATACACGACGGCATTGCCCAGGATGTCGGGCACGTCTTCCTGGACGATGCGCCATGCGAGGCCTTCCGCGATCGCGGTCTTGCCCACGCCAGCCTCGCCGACCAGCAGCGGGTTGTTCTTGCGGCGGCGGCACAGGATCTGGATCACGCGGTCCACTTCGTCCTCGCGCCCGATCAGCGGGTCGATCTTGCCGTCGGCGGCGGCCTTGTTCAGGTTCTGGGTGAACTGGTCGAGCGGGCTTTCCTTGGTCTGCCCTTCGACCTGCGCTTCTTCCACGCCCTCGGACGCTTTTTGCGTGTCGAGCTGCTGGTCCTTGCGCACGCCGTGCGAGATGAAATTGACCACGTCCAGGCGCGTCACGCCCTGCTGGTGCAGGTAGTACACCGCATGCGAGTCCTTTTCGCCGAAGATGGCAACGAGCACGTTGGCGCCGGTGACTTCCTTCTTGCCGTTCGAGGCCGACTGCACGTGCATGATCGCGCGCTGGATCACGCGCTGGAACCCAAGCGTCGGCTGGGTGTCCACCTCGCCGGTGCCGGGCACGGTCGGGGTATTGTCACCGATAAAATTGGTCAAGGTCTTGCGCAGGTCTTCGATGTTGACCGCGCAGGCACGCAGGACTTCGGCGGCCGACGGATTGTCGAGCAGCGCCAGCAGCAGATGCTCGACGGTGATGAACTCGTGCCGAGCCTGCCGCGCTTCGACAAAGGCCATATGTAAGGATACTTCCAGTTCCTGCGCAATCATACTTCCTCCATCACGCATTGCAGGGGATGCCCCGCCTTGCGCGCATGTGTTAAAACAAACTCCACTTTGGTACACGCTACGTCTTTGGAAAACACGCCGCACACGCCCTTGCCGTGGCGGTGTACGGAAAGCATGATTTGCGTCGCGGTTTCGCGATCCTTGTTGAAATACTCCTGGATGATCGCGACCACGAACTCCATCGGTGTGTAATCGTCATTGAGCAGCGCCACCTGGTACAGAGGGGGCGGCTTGAGTGTCTGCCGCTCTAGCAGTTGTTCAGTATCGTGCTTGGTTGCCATGGACGTATTCTAATGCTTTCAAGGATGGTGCAAAGTGTAAACATCAGGAACGTTCTCGTTTGCTTTCCATCTTACGCGTTTTCCGATCACTGCGCAGATGGCGACCCGATTGCCGAAATCAAGAGGCCGTTCACGCCCCTGCCGCACCCCTCCCGCATGGCCATGTGGAAAAATTTGCAACACGCGTTCAAAAGCGCTTGACTTCTCAGATTGTTGCAACAACAATGCAGACATTGACAGGTACTATGTACTTGTTGATAAGAGTGAGCAGGCTGAGGAGGGGGCAAGAAGCTTCTTGCTTTTATGGCTCGTGTGATTTGTTTTTATCTGAAAGTTCTTTTATGGCAACTGGTACTGTAAAGTGGTTCAATGATTCCAAAGGTTTTGGCTTCATCACTCCTGATGATGGCGGCGAGGATCTGTTCGCACACTTCTCCGCAATCAATATGGCCGGTTTTAAGACCCTTAAAGAAGGTCAAAAAGTCCAATTCGAAGTCACGCAAGGCCCTAAAGGCAAGCAAGCTTCCAATATCCAGGGCGTGTAATTCCATCAGGAAGCAAAAAACCCCGCAGCAGCGGGGTTTTTTTTCGCCCTTCCCCGGCGTCAAGCTACTCGTCCACCGTGTCCAGGTCGGCGATCAACCCGTTCTCGTCGAATCGTACCACCCACCGCAGCGAATCGTCCTTGCCGTGCAGCGAACGATAGGTGCGTTGGCGGTTGTCGCTCGAGGATTGAAGCAGCACAAGCTTCGACAGCGGCGGCAGCGCTCCCAATTGCAATGCCAGCAACCCTTCCAGTTCCTGCAGCGCCCCTCTGATCTCGCCGCCGAACAGCGCCGGGTCGGCCTTGCCTTTCGCAAACTGGGCCAGTGCCTGGCGGAACGCGGCGGTGCGCGCCGGGTCGGTGTCAGCGATGCCCGCCTCCCGCAGGAACGGGGCCGGCGGCAGGTACATCGCGGCCACGCCGCGGGCCAGCACCGGCATCAGGTTGCGCTGGTTGGTGAGCACGACCACGCCCAGCTTCTGGTCCGGGTAGTAGCGCAGATCCGCCAGCGCGGGACCGCCGCTGTGGCCGACCTCGCGCACGCCGCGGTAACCGGCCCGCGTCCAGCCGACCGCGAACGGGGCATCCTTGCCGTTTGCAAGCCGCGCCGGTGTCCACATCTGCTCGAGCAAGCTTCCGCTGAGCAGCTTGCCGCTGCCGATCCCCTGCAGGAAGCCCGCCATATCATGGATGCTGGAAAAAGCGCCGCCCGCGGCAAAGGTGTAGGCCGGGTACAGGTAGCGGTAGGCGTACTGTGTCCCGCCACGCCACTGGTAGGTGGTCACCCTCCCCGGCACCAACTCGGTCTGGACGATGTCTCTGTTAGGCGAGAACTCGAAACGGGCGAAACCTGTGTCGCCCATCCCCAGCGGCTTGGCCAGGCGCTCGGCGAAGAGTGCCTCCAGCTGCTTGCCGGTGACCTTCTCAATAATATAGGCGACGATGGAAAAATCGACCGAGCCGTAGGCGGCCACCTCGCCGGGCGCCGCGGCCAGCTTTTGCTTTTTGGCGTATTCCACGGCCTCGCGCGGGGTGGCCAGCGAGGGCGGCGCGGGCACGCGCGGCAGGCCGGAGGTGTGCGAGACCAGGTGGCGCACCGTCATCGTGCTCCACTCGGCCGGCGCATCCTCGATATTGCGCGCGACCGGCGCATCCAGGTCGATCCTGCCCTCGCCCACCAATTGCATCAGCACGGTGGAAGTGAGCAGCTTGGTGGTGGACGCGATCTGGAATGCCGAATGCCGGCGCGCCGGCACGCCCAGTTCCACGTCCGCCGTCCCGTAGGACGCCAGTTTGACGATCGTCCCGTCGCGCACCACGGCCACCGCGGCCGCCGGGATGTGCGCGCGTTCCATCTGGGCGCGCATGAACTGGTCGATGCGGTCAGGCGCTGCCAGCGCTGACCCGCAGCACAGCAGCGCGCCGGCAATCACGGGGACGCGGGCAGGACGCATATCATTTCCTTATCAAAGGGTAACAATACGCGTATTTATAGAACAAAAAGTCTAGATGCGCACGCGATTTTCGATGCATACGCGTTTCGCTCGGCAAAAGAAAAAAGCCCCGCCCCTGTTGCGGGGCGGGGCTCTTCCGGGGCCGTCCGGTAACCGGCCTGGAAGCCTTACATGTTCTCGATCATGACCTGGCCAAAGCCGGAGCACGAGACCTGGGTCGCGCCCTCCATCAGGCGGGCGAAGTCGTAGGTGACGCGCTTGGACAGGATGGCCTTTTCCATGGAGCTGATGATCAGGTCGGCCGCTTCGGTCCAGCCCATGTGGCGCAGCATCATTTCGGCGGACAGGATCAGCGAACCAGGGTTCACGTAATCCTTGCCGGCGTACTTGGGAGCGGTGCCGTGGGTGGCCTCGAACATCGCCACCGAGTCCGACATGTTGGCGCCCGGCGCAATGCCGATGCCGCCCACCTGCGCGGCCAGCGCGTCCGAGATGTAGTCGCCGTTCAGGTTCAGGGTTGCGATCACCGAATACTCGGCCGGGCGCAGCAGGATCTGCTGCAGGAACGCGTCGGCGATCGAATCCTTGACGATGATGTCACGGCCGGTCTTGGGATTCTTGAACTTGCACCACGGGCCGCCGTCGATCATCTCGGCGCCGAACTCGCGCTGCGCCAGCGCGTAGCCCCAGTCGCGGAAGCCGCCTTCGGTGTACTTCATGATGTTGCCCTTGTGGACCAGGGTCACCGACGGCTTGTCGTGGTCGATGGCGTACTGCAGCGCCTTGCGCACCAGCCGCTCGGTGCCTTCGCGCGAGACCGGCTTGACGCCGATGCCCGAGGTCTGCGGGAAACGGATCTTCTTCACACCCATTTCCTTGACCAGGAAATCGATGAGCTTGCGTGCGCCTTCCGACTCCGCCGCCCA
The DNA here is from genome assembly GCF_024756255.1 of Massilia agilis. Classification (GTDB taxonomy): domain Bacteria; phylum Pseudomonadota; class Gammaproteobacteria; order Burkholderiales; family Burkholderiaceae_D; genus Telluria; species Telluria agilis. The sequence continues at coordinate 961,023 of NZ_JANUHB010000002.1, forward strand.
TTCGATGCCGGCGTAGATGTCTTCCGAGTTTTCGCGGAAGATCACCATGTCGGTCTTTTCCGGCTGCTTGAGCGGCGATGGCACGCCCTGGAAGTAGCGCACCGGGCGCAGGCAGACATACAGGTCGAGGTCCTGGCGCAGCGCCACGTTGAGCGAACGGATGCCGCCGCCCACCGGGGTGGTCAGCGGGCCCTTGATCGACACCACGTATTCCTTCAGCACGTCCAGCGACTCGCCCGGCAGCCACATGTCCGGGCCATACACGCGGGTCGCCTTCTCGCCGGCGAAAATCTCCATCCAGCTGATCTTGCGCTGGCCGCCGTAGGCCTTCTGCACGGCTGCGTCCACCACCTTCAGCATCACCGGGGTGATGTCCACGCCGGTGCCGTCCCCTTCAATATAGGGAATGATCGGGGTGTCTGGTACATTCAGCGAAAAATCCGGGTTGACGGTGATTTTCCGGCCCTCGGCTGGCACTTTGATATGTTGGTACATCGTGTTCTCCCCCAATGCGTGGCAGGCGGCAATGACGCGGCCCGGGCGGTCCGGCATGGTCTGCGATCTGGATTACAATGTCGGTCTTCTATAAGACACAAGACGTAGCGTTTATTTATTATGCACCAGTATCCGGGCAGGCGCTACGCTGTCGCTGCATTTACCCCGGTTGCGGACCTCTCCCATGCCCCTGATCCTCTTTAACAAGCCGTTCCAGGTCCTGTGCCAGTTTACGCCGCAAGCGGGCCGCGAGTCACTCGCCGACTACCTGGACATCCCCAACATCTACCCGGCCGGCCGGCTGGACGCGGACAGCGAGGGCCTGATGCTGCTGACCGACGACGGCAAGCTGCAGCACAAGATCGCGCACCCCGACCACAAGGAGGCCAAGACCTACCTGGTGCAGGTGGACGGGCTGGCCGATGCCGCCGCGCTGGCGCGCCTGCAGGCGCCGCTCGACCTGGGCGACTTCGTGACCAAGCCCTGCCGCGCGGTGCGCATCGAGGAGCCGCAATGGCTGTGGCCGCGCAACCCGCCGATCCGCGAACGCAAGGACAAGCCGACCAGCTGGATCGCCATCACGCTGGAGGAAGGCAAGAACCGCCAGGTGCGCCGCATGACCGCCGCCGTCGGGCTGCCAACCCTGCGGCTGGTGCGCACCAGCATCGGGCCGTTCTCGTTGGCGAGCCATCCCCTGATGCCGGGCGAGTGGATGGAGGTGCCGGCCGACGCGGTGGCGGCCGGCTCAGGTCGAAAAGCTTAATCCAAATTAAGTTTTTTGCGGTGCGGCACAAAAAATCTGTCAACCTGGAAAAAATTCGGCGCGTTAATGGCCCAGATTCATTTGAATCTCACTTAACCGAAAGGAAACCAAAATGTCCAAGATCGTCGCTGCCCTGGTTGCTTCCCTGTTCGCCGTTTCCGCGTTCGCACAGACCCCGGCTGCTGCCCCGGCCGCTTCGGCTCCGGCTGCTGCTGTGGCCACCGACGCTGCTGCCGCTCCGGCCAAAGCTCCGAAGAAAGCCAAGAAAGCGAAGAAAGCCAAGAAAGCTGCCGCTGCAGAAGCTGCTTCGACCGAAGCTGCTCCGGCAACCAAGTAAGCAGTTTGGTTCCAGACCAAAGGCAGGCTTGTCCTGCCTTTTTTTTCGTCCTTTACCGGTAGTGGTAACGACACGGGAAGCCGACCAGTTCGCGGCGCCTTGCCTGGCCTGCTTCTGCTTGCGCAATGGACCTGCACAAGTGCGCGGCGTTGGCCGGGGAACTGAGCAAGTGTACGGTTTCGATGAGACTGTTGTAATGATCCAGGGACATCACGACGGCGTCCGGCGCGTCGCGGCGCGCAATCAGGGTTACGTCGGCGTCCTCAACGACCTGGTCGATCACTGCGCGCAGATTGTTCCACGCCTGCGAAAAGCTGACGACTCTCATCTGCCACCTCGCTAACTTGTGCGATTCATTGTACAAGTATCGATGCCAGACGCGTGATGCCCCTCGCCATAAAAAAACCCGCCGGGCCTTTGGCCGGGCGGGTTTCGTTTTTGCCTTGCGGCAGGTGCTATCAGGCGGCCAGCGAAGCCAGCGCGGCGTTAAAGGTCTTGCTCGGACGCATCACTGCCTTGACCTTGGCGTCATCGGCCTTGTAGTAGCCGCCGATGTCCACCGGCTTGCCCTGCACTTCCAGCAGCTCGGCGACGATCTTCTGCTCGTTCTCGGCCAGGGTCTTGGCCAGCGGCGCGAAGTGGGCTGCCAGTGCGGCGTCCTCGGTCTGCGCGGCCAGCTCCTGGGCCCAGTACATGGCCAGGTAGAACTGGCTGCCGCGGTTGTCGAGCTCGCCGGTCTTGGGCGACGGCGACTTGCGGTTGTCCAGCAGCTTGCCGGTGGCCGCATCGAGCGTCTTCGACAGCAGCTTGGCGCGGGCGTTGCCGGTCTTGATGCCAAGGTCTTCCAGCGACACTGCCAGCGCCAGGAATTCACCCAGCGAGTCCCAGCGCAGGTGGTTTTCCTGCACCAGCTGCTGCACGTGCTTCGGTGCCGAGCCGCCGGCGCCGGTTTCGTACATGCCGCCGCCAGCCATCAGCGGGACGATCGACAGCATCTTGGCGCTGGTGCCCAGTTCCATGATCGGGAACAGGTCGGTCAGGTAGTCGCGCAGGATGTTGCCGGTGACCGAGATGGTGTCCAGGCCGCGGATCACGCGCTCGAGCGTGTAGCGCATCGCGCGCACCTGCGACATGATCTGGATATCCAGGCCGGTGGTGTCGTGGTCCTTGAGGTAGGTCTTGACCTTCTTGATCAGCTCGTTCTCGTGCGGACGGTACGGGTCCAGCCAGAAAACGGCCGGCATGCCCGACTGGCGGCAACGGGTGACGGCCAGCTTGACCCAGTCGCGGATCGGGGCGTCCTTCACCTGGCACATGCGCCACAGGTCGCCCTTCTCGACGTTCTGCGACATCAGCACTTCGCCGGTGGCGATGTCGGTGATGTTGGCCACGCCGTCTTCCGGGATTTCGAAGGTCTTGTCGTGCGAGCCGTATTCCTCGGCCTGCTGCGCCATCAGGCCCACGTTCGGGACGGTGCCCATGGTGCGCGGGTCGAATGCGCCGTGCCATTTGCAGAAGTTGATCATCTCCTGATAGATACGGGCGAAGGTGCTCTCCGGCATGACTGCCTTCACTTCCTTCAGGCGGCCATCGGCGCCGTACATCTTGCCGCCGGCGCGGATCATGGCCGGCATCGATGCGTCAACGATCACGTCGTTGGGCGAGTGGAAGTTGGTGATGCCCTTGGCCGAGTCCACCATGGCCAGTTCCGGACGGTGTTCCTGACAGGCGTGCAGGTCGCGGATGATTTCTTCGCGCTGCGAGTCCGGCAGTGCAGCGATCTTGTTGTACAGGTCGGCCATGCCGTTGTTGACGTTCACGCCCAGGCTGTCGAACAGCGCGCCGTGCTTGTCGAACGCTTCCTTGTAGAAGGTGCGCACGCAGTGGCCGAACACGATCGGGTGCGAGACCTTCATCATGGTCGCTTTCACGTGCAGCGAGAACATCACGCCGGTGTTCTTGGCGTCTTCGATCTGCTCTTCGTAGAACGCGAGCAGCGCCTTGCGGCTCATGAACATCGAGTCGATGATTTCGCCGTCCAGCAGCGAGACCTTCGGCTTCAGGACGATCGCCTGGCCGCTCTTGGTGACCAGTTCCATCTTGACGTCGCGCGCGCGGTCGAGCGTCATCGACTTTTCTCCATGGTAGAAGTCGCCATGGGTCATGTGCGACACGTGGGTGCGCGAAGCCGGCGACCACGGGGCCATCGAGTGCGGGTTCTTGCGGGCGTATTCCTTGACTGCTTTCGGCGCACGGCGGTCCGAGTTACCTTCGCGCAGGACCGGGTTCACGGACGAGCCGATGCACTTGCCGTAGCGGGCCTTGATCGCCTTTTCTTCGTCGTTCTTCGGGTCGGCCGGGTAATCGGGGATGTTGTAGCCCTTCGATTGCAGTTCCTTGATCGCAGTCACGAGCTGGCTCACCGAGGCGCTGATGTTCGGCAGCTTGATGATGTTTGCGTCGGCCTCGAGCGTCTTCTTGCCCAGTTCGGTCAGGGCGTCCGGCACGCGCTGCTCCGGGGTCAGGTAGTCGGCGAAGTTGGCCAGGATACGGGCGGCCACCGAGATGTCGGTCTCCTGGATGCGGATGCCAGCGGGCTTCGTGAAGGCGCTGACGACCGGCAGGAATGCGTGCGTCGCCAACAGCGGCGCCTCGTCAGTTAACGTGTAGATGATGGTCGGTTCACTGCTCATGCGCTTTTCCTTCACGATTCGTAACACTGAATAGATAGTAGCCCGGACACAGGTCCAGGCATGATGCTCTGCTTGCGGCCAAGTCTTCTATAAGACATAAGACAGGCGGTTCCGCATTATGCACCAGTATTTCGTATGGCGCTACAGGTTTGAGGGGTAATAGTAGGCTGGAAAACGCTGGAAGGGAAGTATCGCGGTACCGGCGGCGCAAGCGAAAAAACCCGCCGGACTTAAGAGTCGGGCGGGTCTTCCACGTACTGCTTCTGGCGGCCAGGAAGGCCGCCGCAACGCTTGTCGCTTAGGCCGACAGCGCTTTCAGGGCAGCAGCCAGGCGGCTCTTGTGGCGAGCGGCCTTGTTCTTGTGGATGATTTTCTTGTCAGCGATGCTGTCGATGGTCGACACGGACTGCTGGAAGATCTGGGTAGCGGCAGCCTTGTCGCCAGCCTGGATGGCCTTGCGGACGGCTTTGATTGCGGTGCGCAGGGTCGAACGCTGTGCCGAGTTGTGCGCGTTTGCTTTAACTGCTTGACGAGCGCGTTTGCGCGCTTGTGCGGTATTTGCCATGGAATTTCCTAAATCGGGGTCAAGTTGCGTTTGCAAACAGGTCGATCGGGCGCATTCCGGTGCCCTGCCGACCATTTAACGTCTGCCAACAGAATTCAGTACAGCCCACGAGTATAGCGGATTATTCCCGACAGGGCAATTTAAAAATCAACTATTTATCCCTGGGCACCCTCGTCCGCCGGGGTTGCCGGGCTATAATTCCGGCCCATGAACCTGCTTAAGACTCTCGCGGCGATCTCCAGCATGACCATGCTGTCCCGCATCACCGGTCTGCTGCGCGAGAGCCTGTTCGCCCGCGCATTTGGCCAGTCCGCGTACACCGACGCCTTCATCGTCGCCTTCCGCATTCCCAACCTGCTGCGCCGCCTGTTTGCCGAAGGCGCATTTTCGCAGGCTTTCGTGCCGATCCTGTCGGAATACAAGAACCAGCATGGCGAGACCGCCACCAAAGGTCTCGTGGACCATGTGGCCAACTCGCTGGTGTGGGCCACCGTGGCCACGAGCATTGTCGGCATCATCGGCAGCCCGGTGCTGCTGTTATTCATTGCCAGCGGCATGCGCGACAACCCGGAGGCCTTCGACGCCTCGGTGCTGATGACGCGGATGATGTTCCCGTACATCGCCTGCATGTCCTTTGTCGCGCTGGCCGGCGGTGTGCTCAATACCTGGCGCCAGTTCAAGATCCCGGCCTTCACGCCGGTGCTGCTGAACCTGGCCTCGATCTTCGGCGCGCTGGTGCTGGTGCACTTCTTCCATACCCCGATCTACGCGATGGCGGTGGCGACCATGATCGGCGGCCTGCTGCAGGTCGGGATCCAGATCCCGGCGCTGATGAAAATCGGGATGCTGCCGCGCCTGTCGGCCAATCCGTTCGCGGGCCTGCACGACCCGGGCGTGCGGCGCATCCTGCAGAAGATGGGACCTGCCGTGTTTGCGGTCTCGGCGGCGCAGATCAGCCTTTTGATTAATACCAGCATTGCCACCAACCTGGGCGAAGGCGCCGTCTCCGCGCTGCAGTATGCGGACCGGCTGATGGAGTTCCCGACCGGCCTGTTGGGCGTGGCGCTGGGCACCCTGCTGCTGCCGAACCTGTCCAAGGCCAGCGTCGAGGGCGACACTGCCGAGTACTCGGCGCTCTTGAACTGGGGCCTGCGCCTGACCTTCCTGCTGGCGCTGCCGGCGGCGGTGGGGCTGGCGGTGATGGCCAAGCCGCTGATCGCCGCCCTCTTCAACTACGGCAAATTCAATGCCGGCGCGGTGGAGAGCTCGGCCGCGCCGCTGATGGCGTACGCCGCCGGCCTGTTGGGCATCATCCTGGTCAAGACACTGGCGCCGGCGTTCTACGCGCGCCAGGACATTCGCACCCCGGTGAAGATCGCGGTGGGCGTGCTGGTGGCCACCCAGCTGATGAACCTCCTGTTCGTGCCGTTCCTGGGCGTGGCGGGCCTGGCGCTGTCGATTGGCATGGGCGCCTGCCTGAACGCGGGCTTCCTGTACACCGGGCTGCGCCGCCGCGGCATCTACAACCCGCATGCGGGTTGGACCAGCTTCTTCGTGCGGCTGGTCGTTGCGGTGGCGGTGATGGGCGCGGTCACCTGGTTCGTCCAGTCGCAGCTGGACTGGACCGCGATGCGCGCGCACCCGTGGCTGCGCGTGGGCGCGGTGCTGGGCATTATCTGCGTGGCCGGGGCCACTTATTTCGCGGTGCTGCTCGCACTCGGGTTCAAGCTGCGCGACTTCAAGCGCAGCGCCAAGTAAGCGGCTAGTCCTCGTTTTGCCTGGGCGGCTGTCCGGCGCCGTCATCATCACGCGGCGGCTCTGGTCCGGCAACCGGCTGCGGCGCGCGCTGCTCCTGCGGCGGGGTGAAGTCTTCCGGCCTGTCGCGCGAGCTCACCGCAATTTTTTCAAGTGGCTGGCCCTGCTGCAAAACGCCCAGCCCCGCTGCGGTGAACTTCCAATCCGAGATGTGCTCCTTGCCGGCGAAGCCAGCGAAACGCTCGTCGAAATTGGCGACCTTCAGCGGCCGGGCCTTCGACAGGCTGTACACCGCGACCACGCCCTTCTCACCGTTCGCGTAGACGATGCCCCACTCGGCCTTGCCGGTGATGGGATCGACAAAGATCTTGCGCAGGTGGCGGCGCGTGTTGGGAAAGCGCGGGTCGCGCAGCAGGTCCTGCAGGGTCGGCGGCTGGGTGGGCTGGCCGCGCGGCGTGGCGGCGGCATAGCTTTGCAGGGCGGCGCTGAAGGCGGCTCCGGTTTCGAGCAGCTCTTCTTCGGCGGCGGCGCGGCGCAGCAGCGCGTCGGCCTTGAGCGTGAGCGCGCCCACCATGCCGATGATCGTCACCAACACGATCAGCCCGAGGTAGGTAAACCCGTGCTGGCGGCGCATCACCACTCCTGGTAGGGCTTTCCGTTGCGCCCAGTGCCTGGCGCGCCGCTGTGCAGGTCGGCCACCCCGCCCTGGTTCGCCTCCTCCGGCGGGACGATGATCCAGGTCTCGCTGCTGCCGGTGATCGGGTCGGCAGGCAGCGCCGGCAGGTACTTCTTGTCCACCAACTGCTGCAGCGACTCCGGGTAGCGGCCGGTATCGGCGTGGTACTGGTCGATCACGGCGCGGGTGTTGCGCAGGTTATCGGCCAGGATGGTGTCCTTCGCGCTGTCGATACTGGGGAAATAGCGCGGCATCGCCAGCGTGAGCAGCAGCGCAACGATGGCCAGCACCACCAGCAGCTCGATCAGGGTGAATCCGCGCTTGTTCATGCCTGCTTACCAGCGGTTGTAGGGCACGCCATTGAGCCCGGGCTTGGTAGAGAGCGAGTACACGTCGTACACGTCCTCGCCCTCTTTCGGCTCGTCGGGCTCGCTGGCGTAGCTGCGCTTGCCCCAGGTCTGCGCGTCCGGCAGGCTGGGGTCGGCGTTGAACGGGTCGCGCGGCAGGCGGCGCAGGAAGTAGATCTTGGCCTGCTTTGGGCTGCGCTGGTCGCGCACGCCTTCCACCAGCAGTTCCAGGCGCGGCGGGTAGCCGGTGGCGCCGGCCAGCCTGGCGATGCGGCCTTCGTCGCTGGCGCGCTTGTAGGCGTCGATCGCCTGGCGGATCTCGCGCAGGTCGCGGCGCAGCTCCTGCTCGTGCCGGCGCTGCGTGGCCACCTGCGCTACCGGCACCACCAGGGTGCCCAGCATGGCGAGGATGGCCAACGTGGCCAGCAGCTCGATGAGCGTGAAGCCGTTTGCGCGCACGATGATCACTTCACGTCGGCTGCGTTCGGGGCCGGCATCTGCGAGACCGGGACCTCCGGTACCGCCGCCGGTTGCGGCGCGCCCGCAGCGCCCGCAGGCCCGCGCGGGACCGGCGCAGGAACCGGGCGGGATGCAGGCACCGCGGCCGGCACCGAAGCGGTGACTTCCGGACGATTGCGGAAGCTCGCATCAGTGCCGGCGGCGAAGATGGTGGCGTCCGACGGCGGGCGCACGATGTTGCGCACCAGGTGGGGCGTGATCGACAGGACGATCTCGGTCTTGTCGCTGGAATCGTTGGTGCTGCCGAACAGGCGGCCGAGCAGCGGCACGTCGCCCAGCAGCGGCAGCTTGCGACCGCTCTTGCGGTCTTCGTTACGGATCAGGCCCGCCAGCACCTGGTTCTCGCCGTCCTTCAACTGCAGCAGCGTGGCAGCCGAGCGCTTGCCGATGCGGTACACGGTGCTGCCGGACTTGGTGGACATCGAATCGATCACGTTGCTCACTTCCAGCGAGATCTTGATCGCCACTTCGTTATCCAGGTGGATGGTCGGCTCCACGTTCAGCGTCAGGCCGACGTCGGCATAGGTGACCGATTCGGACGCGAAGCCGCCCACGCCGGGCGACACGGTGGTGGTAATGATGGGCAGCTTTTCGCCGATGACGACGTTGGCCTTTTCCTTGTTACGCACGCGGATGCGCGGGTTGGCCAGGACGTTCGAGTCGCCGTCATCGTTGCGCGCGTTGAGTGTCGCGGAAACGCCGGCCACGCCGATGGTGCTGCCGTTGAGGGCACGCAGCTCGTCCAACGTAATCACCCGGCCGTCGCGTGACGACAGCGGCGCGAGCGACAGGCTGTTCGGCCACGCCACGCCCAGCTCGGTGATGCGGCTGCGCTGCACCTCCATCACCTCCACGTCGAGCATGACCTCTGGTTCCGGCACGTCCAGCAGCGTGACCATGCGCGCGGCCAGCTTGATCGCGTCCGGCGAATCGCGCACGATCACCAGGTTGAGCTTTTCGTCCACCACGATGTCGCGCGACTTGAGGATGGGCTTGAGGCTCGCGGCCACGCTCTTTGCCTCGGCATAGGCGAGGTAGAAGGTCTTCACGGCCAGCTCCTGGTATTCCTTCACCTTGGCCTGGTTGTTCGGGTAAATCAGGATCGTGTTGCGGTCCATGACCTGGCGCTCGAGCTGGTTGGTCATCAAGAGGTAGTACACGGCCGCTTCCACCGTGCTGTCCCTCAGGAAGATCGAGGTGCGCGCGTCGGAACGCACGTCCTTGTCGAACACGAAGTTCAGGCCCGAATGGCGAGCGATGACCTCGAACACCTGGCGCAGCGGGGCGTCGCGGAACTCGAGGCTGATCGGCTTCCTGTACACGGCGGCGAGGCCTGCTTCGGCGGGCGGCACCGCCGTCGCGTCCTTCACCTTGTCCATCAGTGCGAGCGCGCCCGGATGATCTGGCCGCTCGGCGAGGATATCGTCCAGCTTGGCACGCGCGGTGTCGTAGTCCTTCTTGGCCATGGCCTCGGCAGCGGCGGCCAGGCCCAGATCCTGGCGGCGCGCGCCCTCCACGCGGCGCACGCCGGCACGGGCGCGCTCGTTGGCCGGCGCGAACGCGAGCACGCGCTGGTAGCTTTGCTGCGCCTCCTTCAGCTTGCCGGCGGCCAGATCGCGGTCGCCCTGTTCGAGCAGGCGCACGGTGGCCGCGTCCCGCGCGTGCAGGTAGGTGAGCTTGTACATCGCGTTGGTGGGATCGGCGGCTACGGCCTCGCGATACTTGAGCAGCGCCTCCTCCACCTGGTCGTGCGCGATCAGGTCATTGCCCTCGCGGTAGGCGCGCTGCGCGGCGCAGCCGGCCAGCACGAGCGCGGCCAACAGCAGTGCGAAGTAGCGGAAAACAGGATTACGAGCCATTTAATCGAACACTCCAATGTTGACCTGCTGGGCCTGGTTCAGCGGCAGGTAGGTCAGGGTCATCAGCGGGGGCCGGATCGCGTCCACGCGGTAGGCGCCGTCGATCACGTCCTTGTCGCGCACCAGATAGGTCTGGTCGCCGCGCGCGAGGTACACCTCCCATTTACCCTCGTCCAGCGACTTGCCGATCACGGTGAACGGCAAGGGCGGCGCCTGTGGCGGGGGTGGCGGGGGCGCCTGCGCCGGCGGGGGTGGCCGGGGCGTCCAGTTGCGCGAGCCGAAGGCATCGCCGGCGCCGGCGTTGAAGGAATCGCTGGCGCTCCCGATGAGGGCGTCGCGTGGCTGCAGCTGCATGATCGCCACGTCGGCCGTGGCCGGACGGGCAGCCCGGCTGGCGGCGGGCGCCGTGGTGGCGCGCGCGACCGGTTCCACCACTTCAGCCGGCGGGCTGGTGTCGCCGAACAGCGCCAGGGCGGCGGCGCCGATCAGCGCGGCAGCGAGAATGGCATGGCGCGGGTTCATCGTCCCTCCCCTTCCGCCGGCTCGCCCAGGTAGAGCGTAAAGCGCAGGCGCGCCTCGACAGTCGGGTCGCCAACCGCGTCGCGATGAAAGCCGATGTCATCCAGCGACGCGAACGGGATCGCCTGCAGCGACTGGAGCGCAAAGTCCCAGATCGCGCTGTAACTCCCCTTGACCGGAAGCGCGACCTGGTAGCTCCACACCCTGGCGTTCGGGTCGAAGACTTCACGATATTCGCCCTTGCTGAGCACAAGGCCCGCCTTCGACGCGAGGGCGAACAGGGTCCTGACCTGCTCGCCCGCATGCCTGCGCTCGCCCAGCGAACGGTAGAACAGCACCATGTTGTCGTTGGCCGGCGCTGGCGCCGCCTTCGATGCCGGCTTGGGCAGCACGGCCATGCGCTCGGCCAGTTGCTGCCTGCGCTCGAGCAGGTTGGTCGCCTGCGCGAGCCACGCCAGCGCCCCGGCGCACGCGAGCAGCAGCACGACCGACACAATGCCGACGGGGCCGATGCGGCCAAGTAGCAGCCGCGCGCGCAAGCCAAGGCCGGCCATCTCGATACGGGTCATGGCTGCCTCCACTGCGCGTCGAGCTGGAAGCGGATCGGATGGTTCGGGTCCTGGTCGTTGATCTCGTGCCGCGTGAGTGACACGGCCAAGAACCAGTCCTGGGCCTGCATCTGTTCGACGTAGGCGATCATGTCGTCGCTGTTCTTCACCTCCGCCGTGATGTGCAGCACGCGCTTGCGGGCATCCGGTTCGAGCGCCAGCAAGGCGACCGCCGGCGGCGTGGCGGCGGCCACGGCGTCGTGCAGGCCGCGCCACGGCAGGTTCAGCTGCATAACGGCTGCGTTGATGGCGGCGGCGCGCTCCGGCGCCACCTGCGGCACGCTGGCCGCCGTTTTCAATGGCGCGGGCGACTGCTGGCGCGCATGCAGGGACGCAGCCAGCAGTTCGTAGCGGCGCAGCGCATCGACGTACTTGACGGCGGCGACGGCGACCACGGGCAGCAGGCAAAACGCCACCAGCGCCGCGACGCGCGCCATGCGCGGGGTACGGTACAGGGTGCGCCTCAGGCTCGGCGCTGCCAGGTCGATGTCCATCTTCCTCATCGCGCGCTCCCGATGCAGGCGATGCGCGCCAGGTCGGACCTGCCACCTGTCCCGCGGTCCAGCAACGTGCAGGCATACTTGAGCTGCCCCTCGTGGCTGGCCCAGCTTTCCGGCGCCGGCCCGCACACCTGCAGCCGTTCGGGCCGCTCGATGCCGACGCGCAGGGCTTCGCGCGCCACATGGCTGTCCAACCAGTCGCGGCCAGCGCCGTGCGGCGCGACCGCGGACCGCACCGCTGCCAGCGCTGTGTTCTGGTACAGGGCCAGGGTGAGCACCGATCCCTGCAGCAGGCCGAACCAGGCGCCCGGCGCGCGAACCCGCCGCCACTGGTTGAGCGCGGCGACGAATTGCGGGACGACTTCGACCACGTGGCCGCCGTAGTCGAGAACCGCCGCCTCGACCGGGTCAAGCAGCGATTGCGGCACGGCCACCGCAAGGAACGGGCCGGACAGATCCCAGTCCGCCGCGATCCTCCACCCGGCCGTACCGGACCCGAACAAGTGCTGGAAGCGCATGGCCGCAGCCGCGTGCAGGTCGGACATGCGCGCGCAGCCCGCTGGCGGCGCCACCTGCCACATCCGCACCAGGTCGTCGGCCAGCACGATCGACACCGTTGACGCAGGTGGTGCAGCCGCTGCCAGCAGTTCGCGCACGGCGGCCACGATTTCGGCATCGCCGGCAGCGGCAAGCCTGCGCTCGGCCAGCAGCTCGGCCAGGCCAGGGCGCCAGGCGCGCGTGCGCGCAAGCGCCACGCCGCTGCGGGCGACGCCGATGCGCAGGTGCTGACCCAGGCCTTTAAGCATTGAGCGTCACCCGTTTGATTTCGTCGAGCGTGGTGGCGCCGCGCCGCACCAGGTCGAGCGCGGCCAGGCGCAGGCTGCGCGTGCCGTTGGCCTGCGCGGCCGCCTTGATGCGGCGGATCGGCTGCTTGTCCACGATCAGCTCGCGGATCTCGTCGTTCAGCGTCAGTATCTCGGCAATCGAACGGCGTCCCTTGTAGCTGGTGCCGCGGCAGTCGCCGCAGCCAGTCCCGCGCATGAAGCGATAGTCCCCCACATCGGCACGGGCGAGCCGTACGCTGGCCAGCTCGGCATCCGTCGGGGTGTACTTCGCGGCGCAGTGCGGGCAATTCATGCGCACCAGGCGCTGCGCCCAGATGCCATTGAGCGCAGAGACGAACGCGTACGGGTCGATGCCCATGTGGGTGAAGCGGCCGAACACGTCGAACACGTTGTTCGCGTGGACCGTGGTGAGCACCAGGTGGCCGGTGAGCGCGGACTGCACCGCGATTTCAGCAGTCTCGCGGTCGCGGATTTCGCCAACCATGATCTTGTCCGGGTCGTGGCGCAGGATCGAGCGCAGGCCCTTGGCGAAGGTCAGCCCCTTCTTCTCGTTCACCGGGATCTGCAGGATGCCCGGCAGCTGGTATTCGACCGGGTCTTCGATGGTGATGATCTTTTCGCGCCCGGTGTGGATCTCGGTGAGCGCGGCGTACAGCGTGGTGGTCTTGCCCGAGCCGGTCGGGCCGGTCACGAGCAGCATGCCATACGGTTCCTGCGCGAGCGTGCGCAGGCTGGCCAGCGATGCCTCGTCAAAGCCCAGCGCCTCCAGCGTGAGCGAGCCGTAGGCCTCGATCATGGCGCGCTTGTCGAGGATACGGATGACCGCGTCCTCGCCATGGATACTCGGCATGATGGACACGCGCAGGTCGATCTCGCGCCCGCCCGATTCGACACGGAAGCTGCCGTCCTGCGGCACGCGGCGCTCGGCGATGTCCAGTTCGGCCAGCACCTTCAGGCGCGAGATGATGTGCTCGGCCAGCTCCACGCCGCCGACCGTGGTCACGTGGTCGAGCACGCCGTCCACGCGGTACTTGACAGCGATGCCGCCGGCGGTGCTCTCCAGGTGGATGTCCGAAGCGCCGGCCTTGAGCGCGTCGTACAGGGTGGAGTTGACCAGCTTGACGGCGGGGCTCGCGGCCTCGGACACCGAGGCGAACGACAGCACCTGTGCCACGTTGCCGTCGCGGTGCGCATCGAGGTCGCCGCCGTCGAGGGTGTCCACGGCGCGTGCGGACTCCTCCTGCTTGGACAGGTAGGCCTGGATATCGGCCTGCAGCGCCAGGCGCAGGTGCAGCGGATCGCCCGCGCTGGCGCCGGCCATCGCCGACAGCCAGGTTTGCAGGTCGAGGTCGAACGGGTCGGCGATCACGCCGGTGAGCACCCCGCCCGCGTCGCGCAGCAGCACGCAGTGGCGTGCCAGCGCCTGCGCCAGCGGAAGCAGGTCGAATGCCGGCTGCTGGCCGAACATCTCGGCCGTTTCCATCACCGTGAGGCCGAAGGGCTCGGCGAGCGCGCGCACCAGCTGGCGCGGCTCCATGCCGCTGGCCGCCAGCAACTCCACCACCAGCGGGCGCTGCGACTGGCGGCTACTGGCGCGAGCGCGCTCGATCAGCGAAAGGTCCAGGAGCGGGCTCACGACATGTCCCCCGCAAGGTCGAAGATCGGCATGTACAGCAGGATCACGATGGCGCCCACGACCAGGCCGATCGCGGCCATCAGCAGCGGCTCGAAGGTGCGGGTGAAGCGGTCTATCCAGCGGCTAATTTCGCCGTCGTAGAATGCGGCGGACTGCGTGAGCATCGGCCCCATTTCGCCGGTGCGCTCGCCCACGCGCAGCATGCGCAGCGAGATGGGCGTGGTCAGGCCGTTCGATTCAAAGGCTTCGGACAGCGGGCGGCCTTCGCGGATCACGCCACGGGCCGCAGCCAGCGACTGCGCCACCTGCCGCGACACCATCGGCTGGACTGTCTCGATGGCGTTGACGATGGTGATGCCCCCCTCGGTCAGCATGCCAAGCGTGAGGTACAGGCGCGAGAGTTCGTAGATGCGCACGCGCTCGCCCACACCAGGCACACGCGCCAGAAGACGGCCAGCGCCACCTTGGCGCAGCATGCGGCGCAGGCCCAGCGCGGCCGCCGCCACAACACACACGGCTGCCACCGCCACGCCGGCGCCATGCCGCGCCGCGAACTGGCCCCAGTCGAGCATCAGCTGCGACATCCACGGCAGGTTGCGGCCCGCGCCCTGGTACACCTCGGCAAAGCGCGGCACCACGTACATGATCAGGAAGGCGCTCACGCCCGCGCCAACGCACATGAGGATCAGCGGGTAGATCGATGCGCTGACCACCTTGGATCGCACCAGGTCCACGCGCTGCTGGTATTCGATGTAGCGCGCCAGTGCGCGCGGCAGGTCGCTGGTGCCTTCGGCCGCGCGCACGATGCCAACGTACAGCGGCGGGAACAGGTCGGGCTGCGCGGCCAGCACGCTGGAAAAGCGCTTCCCTTCGCGCAGGCCCGCAAGCAGGCGTTCGAGCACGCAGCGCGACGCAGGGTTGGATTCTTTTTCAAGCAGCGCCTCAAGGCCCTCGACGATGCCAAGACCGGCATTGAGCAGCGCCAGCAGCTCCTGGCTGAACAGGACGAGCGACAGCTTGCGCCCGCGCTGGCGGGCCAGGCCGGCGGCGCGGGCCGGCTCGATGGCGCTGACTAACAGGCCGCGCGCCTCGACCTGGCGGCGTGCGTCGGCCTCGTCGAGCGCGTCGACGACGACGCTGGCGATGGACATGTCTGGGGCAAGGGTACGGACTGCAAACTGCATCGGTGCTACGGCCTCACTGCGAGCTGATGTCGGCGTCCTCGCCGGTGCCGCCCGGCTGGCCGTCCTTGCCGGTCGAGATGATGTCGTACTCGCCCTTGCTGCCGGGCGCGCGGTATTGGTACGCGCGGCCCCATGGATCGAGCGGAATGCCCTTCTTCAGGTACGGCCCGTTCCATTTGCCGGCGGCGCTGGCCGGCGCAGCGATCAGGGCGGCCAGCCCCTCTTCGGTGGTCGGGTAGCGGCCGACGTCCAGCCGGTAGGTATCCAGCGACTTTTCGAAAGACTCGATCTGCGCCTTGGCGATGGTGACTTCGGACTTGCCCAGTTGCGAGAAATACTTGGGACCGACGTAGGCGGCCAGCAGGCCGATGATCACGATGACCACCAGCAGTTCGAGCAAGGTGAAGCCGGGCTGCGCGCGGCGGCGGGCGGCAATGGTCGGCATGGCGACTCCTGAATGTTGCTTAAATGAAAAAAACCGAAAGGCTATCACGGCCTGTGACGCCGAGGAAGGCAGCAACGCCAGTTGCGGCCTCAGCTGACTACGAATACCCCAGTTGTGGGGGCAAATAGTTGAGCAACCGCAAATTCTCGCCGCGGTCGGCTTGGATGAGCAGCATATTTACAAATGACGACAATCGGTGAAAGAACGAGGAATTTGCGGTCCGCCGCCCTGCGGGGCACGCGATCGCGCAAGGAAAACAGGCAGGCAGGGGCTCGATTGTTAAAGAATCGTCGCCCGGATGCCACATTGACGTTCAGTTATCTGATTCCGGACGGAAAACAATTTCCTCCGATCATCGTTCAAAATCATCGATCTGCCGCGATCTGTGTTTCAATTGTTCAATATTTCCGTTAAACCAACGAAATAATGGTTGAGCTGCGGAAAATTTCCTGACTACAATGAGCCTCGTTACTGACGAGTTCGCCTCACTGATATCATGAAATTCCTAGCCCGCTCCCTCGCTGCCGCCGCCCTCGCAACCCTGCTGACCGCCTGCGGTGGCGCGGACCCCGCCACCGAAACCACCATCGTCCAGACCGCCGCCGCCGTGCAAGCCGTGGAGGTGCCCGCCCAGGCCGCCGTCCAGGGCACGCCGCCCGTGTATGGCCCGAACCAGCCACAGCCGGACTGCGCACCGGAAGGCTGCCGTGGCCTGCGCATCATCGACGCCAATGCCGAGGCTTACCGCCTGGAAGCCATGCAGCGCAAGCAGCTTGAGTCGGCCCAGCCGGAAGCCTAAGCCCCCTCAGCGCCGCCGATACGGCGCGGCCAGCGGTTCGCCGACGAATACCCCCTGCGTCGGCCACGCCACACTCTTCCAATACGCCTCGATCGCGGTGTTGCCCTGCACATAGTGCTTGAGCAGCACCGCCGGATTGGGGAATTTCTGCCAGTAGTTGCAGGGCTCGCTCACCGTGCCGTAGCTGGCCGTCGCGCCGGCCTGCAGCCAGCGCAGGATGCTCATCTGCCCTTCCCCCAGCAAGTCGCCGCCCAGCGAGGTCAGGTGGTCGGCCAGTGCGCCCGGCAGGAACCGGATTGTGTCGAGCTTGTCCACCCGCGCCACGCCGGTCTGGTAGATCATCACGTCGTTCACGCCTTCGAGCGCATCGGCCTGCAGGCGGCGCGTGACCAGCTTGCGGGAATCGAAGCGGCCTTCGGGCGGGAAGAACGTGGCGCGAGAATTGCGCGCCTTTTCGGACGTGGTCAGGTAGTAGGCCGTGGCCGGGCGCAGCTTAAAGCCGCTCGCCACGCCGCGGTCGATCAGCGCCTTGGCCTCCTGCACCGATTCGGTCGGCAGCAGCATCGACAGGCGCATGTCCAGGTCGGTGTACGGCCGCGACGAGGTGGAATTGAAATACGGGCTGGGACGGCTGGCGCCGCAGATGTTCTCGCACTGGGCCGCGTCGTAGCCGAGGGTGTAGGCGGCCGTGATCGAGTTGCAGCGTACCGCGTACGGCGCGGTCCAGATCATCAGCACGGCCTGCACATCCTTGCCAAGCTTGCCGTCGATTTTTTCCTTCAGTTCCGCGAAGCGCTCCGGGCTGATCTGGCGCGGCTTGCCGGGAATGCGCACGTGCACCACGTTGGCCGCGGGGATGTTGCGGCGCTTGCGGTAGTAGGCGCCCACCGCCACGCTATTGGGCTCGTCGTCGTTGATGACGATGGCCAGCTGCTTCGGCTGCAGCGCCCCAGCGGCAACGAACTGGGCGTTGGCGCCGCCGGCGCAGGAGAACAGGGCAAGGAACAGGATCAGGCAAGTGCGCAGGGCTCGTGTCATGGGCAGGTTCTGGTCGCTGGACGAAAAAAAAACGGAAGCGAGCGCTTCCATTTCATCATGCCACAGCTTGCGGCAAAACCATTACACGCCGGCGGGCCTGCGGCGCCTTGCAAGCGTTGCGATCAATCCCAGGCCAGCGATCAGCATGCCGGCCGACGCCGGCTCGGGAATCGGCGAGACGGCGAACAGCTGCAGCGCGTCGATGTGGAAGAACTGGCCGCCGACCGAGCGGTCGATGATGCTCTTGCCCTCGTCCAGCGGGTTGCCGTAGCTGACCTGCCAGGACAAGGCGGCATCGAGCCGGTCGTTCACGAACAAATCCGGGCCGGCGCCAAAGGTAGGGCCATGGTCGGCCGCATTGAAGGTCTGGCGTGAGCCCTGGCTGGGCAGCACATAGGTGGCCGGCACCTGGCGATACACCGCCGGATCGGTCATGTTGAAAAGGAAGGCGGTGCGCTCGGAGTCGGGCATGGTCACGTGCCAGCCATCGCTGCTGGACCAGCTTTGCGGGTTGTAGCCGCCAATCAGCCACGATGCGCCGGCGGTGTTGCTAACCTGGAGCAGCGTGAAGGTCGGCCCCTTGCCGTCCACGGCGTCGTGCAAGTCGAGCGAGGTGTTGCCCGGGTTGCCGGTGAAGATGGCGGTGAAGGCCATGTCGCCTGCGCCCAGCCAGCGTTCGAGCTGCGCCTCGCGGCTCGGGTCGAGCAGGCTGGGACCGGTCACGCCGGATTGGGCGGCGGCGTTGGCACAGGCCAGTGCCATCGCGGCGGCGGCAAGAATCGTCTTCATGATGGGCCTCCCATCGGATCTCGACGATTTCATTGTATCGCCGCGACGGGAGGCGCACCGCACGGTTGGCTAGCGCGCCAGCGAGCCGCTACGCGCGCTTGTAGATATCCTCGAAGCGGACGATGTCGTCTTCGCCCAGGTAACTGCCCGACTGCACCTCGATGATGTGCAGCGGCACCTTGCCCGGGTTTTCCAGACGGTGGTTCATGCCGATCGGGATGTAGGTCGATTCGTTCTCGGACAGCAGGCTGACCGTCTCGCCACAGGTCACGCGGGCCGTGCCCGAGACCACCACCCAGTGCTCGGCGCGATGGTGGTGCATTTGCAGCGACAGTTTTTCGCCAGGCTTGACCGTGATGCGCTTGACCTGGAAGCGCTCGCCCGCGTCGATGCCCTCGTAGTGGCCCCACGGGCGGTACACGCGGGTGTGGTGCAGGTGCTCGGTGCGCGCCTGCGACTTGAGGTGATCCACCACCTGCTTGACGCGCTGCACCTGGTCCTTGTGGGCGACCAGCACCGCGTCCGGCGTTTCGACCACCACCAGGTCCTTGACGCCGACCACCGCCACGATGCGGCTTTCGGCGCGCACCAGCGAATTGGTCACGTTATCCAGGTACACGTCGCCGCGCTGGGCGTTGCCGTCCGCGTCGCGCTGCTGCACTTCCCACAGCGCCGACCACGAGCCGACGTCGTTCCAGCCGATGTCGGCCGGCACCACGACCGCGTCGCGCGTGCGTTCCATCACCGCATAGTCGATCGAATCAGACGGGCTGGCAGTGAAAGCGGATTCGTCCAGGCGGCAGAAATCGAGGTCGCGATAGCCGGTGCGCACCGCGGCTTCGGCCGCCGCCGCGATTTCCGGCTTGAAGCGCTCCAGTTCGGCCAGGTAGCGCGATGCCTGGAACATGAACATGCCGCTGTTCCAGTAATAGCCGCCGTCGGCCAGGAAGGCCTCGGCCGTGTCGCGGTCGGGCTTTTCGACGAAGCGCTCCACCGTATAGCAGTCGTCCACCAGCGGCAGCGGTTCGCCGCGGCGGATGTAGCCGTAGCCGGTTTCCGGGGCGTTGGGCACGATGCCGAAGGTGGCCAGCGAACCGCGCTGTACCAGCGCCCAGGCGCGGCTGACGGCGGCCTGGAAGGCATCGCGGTCCTCGACCACATGGTCTGCCGGCAACACCAGCATGACCGCGTCGGGGTCGATCGACTGCAGGTAGTGGGCGGCGGCGGCCACCGCCGGGGCGGTGTTGCGGCCGACCGGCTCGAGCAGGATGCCCAGCGGCGTGACGCCGATTTCGCGCATTTGCTCGGCCACCAGGAAGCGGTGATCGTTGCCGCACACCACGAGCGGGGCCATCAGCCCGGCCCAGCCAGCCACCCTCAGGGCGGTTTCCTGCAGCATGGTCTTGTCCGAGACGAGCGGCAGCAGTTGCTTGGGCAATACTGCGCGCGACAGGGGCCACAGGCGGGTTCCGGCACCGCCGGAGAGGATGACTGGGTAGATTTTCATGCGGTTGCTTTCTCTAAACTTGCAGAATCGTTGGCGACTTCCTTGCGGCTCATGCGGCGCCGGTCGCGCGCATTGAGCCATTCCTCGGAGCGGTATTCGGACGCGTGCTTCATCTGGCCCGCGCGGTCCACGCTGTAATCTTTAAACACGATCATCTCGTGCAGCGTGACATCGTTCAACACGCGAGTATATTCGAACAACACGCTTCGCACGATTTCCGCCCCTTCACAGATGTGGCTGCCATGGCCGATCCAGGTGGGTCCGACGATGGTCACGCCCGGCTCGATCTTGACGCCCGAGCCGATGTACACCGGCCCCTCGATGCGGGTGCCGTGCCAGTCGATGCTGGTGTTCAGGCCCACCCACAGGCCCGGCTCGATCTGGATGCCGGGCACGTCGAAATTGTTGACCTCGCCGGTGAGCACGTTTTGCAGCACTTCCCAGTAGTCGCCCACGCTGCCGATGTCGAGCCAGTTGAACGGGCGCTTTTGGGCGTAGAACGGCAGGCCCTTTTCGGCCAGCAGCGGGAACAGCTCGGAACCGATGTCGAACGGCACGCCGGACGGGATCATGTCGATGACCTCGGGCTCGAAAATGTAGATGCCGGTGCTGATGAAATTGGACAACGCTTCTTCCTGCTTCGGCTTTTCCTGGAACCGGGTGATGCGGCCGTCCTCGTCCGCGACCACCACGCCGTAGGACGACACCTTGTCCCACGGCACCTCGCGCGTGATGACGGAGGCCAACGCGCCGCGCCGCCGGTGCTCGAGCAGCGCGGCCTTCAGGTCCAGGTCGATCAGCGCGTCACCGCACAGCACGATGGTGGTGTCGTCGAAGAAGCCGCCGAAGTCCTGGATCTTCTTCATGCCGCCGGCCGAACCGATGGGCTCGGCCACGACCTCGCCGCTGTCGGTGGTGTAGCCCTCGAACGAGTAGCCGATCTGCACGCCGAACTGGTGTCCTTCGCCGAAATACTCCTCGATCTTTTCGTGCAGGTGACTGACATTGACCATGATTTCGGTGACACCGTACTTGTGCAGGTGTTCGACCAAATAGGCCATCACGGGTTTGCCCAGCAGGGGAATCATCGGTTTCGGCAGGTCGTATGTGAGCGGGCGCACACGGGTGCCCTTGCCTGCCGCAAGAATCATTGCTTTCATTAGACCGTCCTTATGACCAATTACTTCGGTGTTGTCTGGTAGTGCCAAACGTCGGCACACATTTGCGCGATATCGCGCTCGGCGGTCCAGCCCAACTCGTCGCGGGCGCGGCTCGGATCGGCGTAGCATTTCGCGATATCGCCCGGACGACGGTCAACGATTTGATAGGGAATCTTGCGGCCTGAAGCTTGTTCGAAAGCGCGCACCATCTCCAGCACGCTGTTGCCGCGCCCGGTCCCCAGATTGTAGGTAACTATGCCAGGACGTGTCGCCAGCTTGTCGAGCGTCTTCACGTGGCCGATGGCCAGGTCCACCACGTGGATGTAGTCGCGCATGCCGGTGCCGTCCGGCGTCGGGTAATCGCCGCCGTACACGTTCAGCTTCTCGCGCACGCCGGTCGCCACCTGCGCGATGTACGGCACCAGGTTGTTCGGGATGCCGCTCGGCTCCTCGCCGATCAGGCCGCTCTCGTGCGCGCCCACCGGATTAAAGTAGCGCAGCAGCGCGATCTGCCAGTCGGGCTCGGCCTTGTGCAGGTCGCGCAGGATGTCCTCGATCATCAGCTTGCTGCGGCCGTAGGGGTTGGTGGCCGACAGCGGGAAGTCCTCGCGGATCGGCACCGAGGCCGGGTCGCCGTACACCGTGGCGGACGAACTGAACACGATGGTCTTCACGCCGTACTTGCCCATGGTTTCGAACAGCACCACGCTGCCCGAGACGTTGTTGTCGTAGTAGCGCAGCGGCTGTTCCACCGATTCGCCCACGGCCTTCAGGCCGGCGAAGTGGATGACGGCATCGATCGGGTATTTGCGAAACACCGCTTCGAGCCCCAAGCGGTCGCGGATGTCGACCTGTTCGAAGACGATGGGTTTGCCGGTGATTTTCTCGATGCGGTCCTTGACCGAGGCCTGGGCGTTGCACAGGTTGTCCACGACCACGACCTCGTGGTTGGCCTTGATGAGTTCGACGCAGGTGTGGGAACCGATATAGCCCATACCGCCGGTGACCAGAATTTTCATCTCTATCTCTCTCGTAATGGTGGTAGGGTGGGCACTCGTGCCCACGCGGAGACACGCGGCGCGTATGGCGGCGTGGGCACGAGTGCCCACCCTACGGGAATTGGTTGACCAGGCGGCTACGATCTTCGTGCCGCCTCCTTGATGAACAGCCAGATGAAGGCCATGTCGTCGATGAAGTAGCGGCGGAACATGCGGCGCGGCTCCTGCAGGAAGCGGTAGAACCATTCCAGGCCCGACTTCTGCATCCACACGGGCGCGCGCTTGACGCGCCCGATCGCCACGTCGAAGGTGCCGCCGACACCCATCGCGAACGGGATCTTCATTTCGGCCTGATAGCGGCCGAGAAATTGCTCCTTCTTCGGCGAGCTGATCGCAACGAACAGCAAATCGGCCCTACTGTCGCGGATCTGGCGCGCGACGTCAAGTTCCTCCGCCTCGCCCTTCCAGTAGCCGTTGCGATAGCCGGCCAGCACCAGGCGCGGATACTTGCGCTGGTAGGTGTCGGCCACCTTGCTCACGACTTCCTCGCGCGCGCCCAGCAGGAACACGCGCCAGCCCTTTTCGCCGGCGCGCTGCATCAGCGCCTCGAACAGGTCGACGCCGGCGACGCGCTCCTTGAGCGGCTTGCCGAGCAGGCGCGAGGCCCACACCACGGGCATGCCGTCCGCATTGATGAGCGCGCATTCGTTGATGATCTGCCGCAGCGCGGGATCGCGGCTGGCCTTGACCAGCTTGTCCACGTTCACCACCACATGCTGGTGCGGCTGGCCGGACTGGATGAACTGCTCGATGCGGCCGAGCGTTTCCTCCATCGACAGGTTGTCGACCTGGCAGCCCATCAACGTGATGCGCTCTCCCATCAGACCTCCTCGGCCAAAATGGCGACGATGCGTTCGGCGGCCTTGCCGTCCCACAGGTAGGGGCGGCGGCCCTGCTTGCCTTCGCCGCGCAGCACCTTGCGCGCCTCGCGCACGATGGCGGCCGGGTCGGTGCCGGCCAGCACGTTGGAGCCCTCGTCCACCGTGACCGGGCGCTCGGTGTTCTCGCGTATCGTCACGCACGGCACGCCCAGTGCGGTGGTCTCTTCCTGCAGGCCGCCGCTGTCGGTGAGCACCACCGCCGCGTCCTTCCACAGGTTGAGGAAGGCCATGTAGGCCTGGGGGCCGGCAAGCGTGATGTTGGGCCCCAGGTCGATGCCGAACTTGTCGATGTTGGCGCGGGTGCGCGGGTGCACCGGGAACACCAGCGGCAGCTCGGCGGCAATCTCCTTGAGCGCGCCGGCGATGCGGGTGAAGGTGGCGGCGTCGTCCACGTTGCTGGGACGGTGCAGCGTGACCACGCCGTAGCGCGCGCCCTGCTCCGCCTGCCGGGCCTTGAAGTCACTGGTCTCGAAACCGGAGGTGTCCGAGCGCGACAGTTTGTCGGCCTGGAACAGCACGTTGTCCACCATGACGTGGCCGACGTAGTGGATCGCGCGCTCGGGCTTGCCCTCGCGCCGCAGGTGCTCCACCGCAGAAGGCTCGGTGACGAAGAACCAGTCCGAGATGCTGTCCGTGACCAGCCGGTTGATCTCCTCGGGCATGGCCATGTCGCCACTGCGCAGGCCCGCCTCGACGTGGGCGACGGGGATGTTCAGCTTTTTGGCGACGATCGAACAGGCCAGCGTGGAGTTGACGTCGCCCACCACCAGCACCGCGCCGGGACGCTCGGCCGTGCACAGTTCCTCGAAGCCGACCATGATTTTGGCGGTCTGCTGCGCGTGGCTGCCGCCGCCGGCAGCCATGAAGACGTCGGGCTGCGGGATGCCCAGCTCTTCGAAAAACACGTCGTTCATGTCGCGGTCGTAGTGCTGGCCGGTGTGGATGATCTTGAAGGTCAGCCTGTCCTGCGCCTGGAGGGCGCGCACGATCGGCGCGATCTTCATGAAGTTGGGACGGGCACCCGCGACGAGGTAAAGTAGCTTGTTATCGTTTTGCATGTTCTAGATGAAGTTGATGGTGAAGCGGCATTCAACCGGCACTGCGGACGATACCGTTGTGATACGAAGTACGTCGCACGGTTCCTTTGCCTCGTAGCTACGCGAGATCCAGCCGAGCGGCGGATGCTCGGCCCCGCGCACCAGTTCCAGCTTCAGGTCGGCGCCAACGGCCTGCATCTGCAGCGTGAAGCCCTTGCCGCGCGCGGCCAAGCCGGTGCTGGTCAGGCGCACGTTCAGTTCCGGCGCAAAATGCCAGAACAATTCGACCGCGTGCGGCCGGCGCGCCGCCACTTCGTCGCGCACCACCAGCGTGTTGCTGGCGCCATCGAAGCGCACGCTGCGCACATGGCGCACCGGGTCGGCCAGGCGCTGGTAGCCGTCGTGCGAGCCGCGGAAATCGAAATCGTGCGGCGACTGCGGCATGCGCTCGATCGCGGCGCGGGCCTTCTTCAGCCACATGAAGCGCCCGCCGGAAACGGACTGGTCCAGCCCGTCGATGCGCACCGTGTTGTGCGCCGCCGTGCCACGGAAATAATCGCGCCACTTCTGCGCCTGCCAGTACGAATAGGTACCGGGATCGACCAGGCACTCTTCGCCCGCCACTGACAGCGTGAGCGCGAGCGCGTCGGCGTGGCCATGAGCGGCGATGCCGAGGTAGCCGAGCGGGCCGCAGTCGAGCATGCCCTTGATTTCGCGTGCGGTGCCGAAATTCGAGCCAAACAGCAGGTAGCCGCCGTCGGGGAAGGCCCAGGCGGTTTCGGTCTCGTGCGCGTCGACGTCCGGGCGCGGGCCGGGCAGCGCGTGCAGCAGCCAGCGCGCGCCGGGATGCGCGTGGCTGCCGCCGCCGAACACCGCGTCGCCCAGCGCCAGCAGCTGGGCGGCACGACTGGCGCCGGTGGCGTCGAGCCGGAACACGGCGCCGTCATCGGCGTCGCCCACCATCGGCACGTGGCCGCCGACGTCCATCACAGAACGCAGGAAACGCAGCGCGCGCTGCAGCACGCCCCAGTAGTTGCGCGAGAACGGCTCGCCGCTGGCCTGGCCCAGGAGGCCCGCCACGAACAGGAACTCGCTCGAAAACACGTGGTAGGCAAAGGCCTGCTCGCGGTTGACGCCGTCGCGCGCGAACTGGGCCTGGGCCTCTATTTCGAGTTCGCGCCGGGCCTGCTCGCGCCAGCCGTGCGATGCGCGCCAGCACGGCCAGGTGCTCGACGCCACGTACAGGCCGGCCAGTTCGCCGATCAGGTGGTTGTTGGCCGACGAGTGGCGCGACAGGTGGCGCGCAATGCTGCGGCAGTGGGCGTGGATGCTGGCCAGCCAGTCGGCGCGCAGGCGCTCGCCCTCGTCGCCCGCGAACAGCGGCCCGGCCTCGCCGCCGCACAGTTGCCAGGCCAGGCTCCAGTTGATCAGGCGAATGCCCAGTTCCAGCGAGCTGGTCCAGTTGGGGCCGGTCGATGGCGGGCACTGGTCGAGCCAGCTCCTGAGCTGGCCGGCCAGCGCCCTGGCCCAGCGCTCCTCGCCGGTGAGCGCCCAGGCCTGGGCCAGCCGCACCAGGTGCAGGTGGCGGTTCAGTTCCCAGATGTGCTTGATGTCGCCCACCTTGTCGCGGTCGGTCACCTGCAAGTCGCCGGCGAAGATGGACGGCGCGGTGACGCCGCTGTCGGGGTCGCGGTTCCAGGCGGGCGGCGCGCCGACGTCAAAGCGGCGGTCGGCGAACAGCAGCACGTGGCCGGCAAGGATGCGTTCGGCGTCGTCCAGCAGTGCCGCGCGCTCGGCCGCATCCAGCGCCGGCGCGCCCTGCAGGCGCAGGGTCAGCGCGCGCGGCAGCGGCGGCGGCGCGCCCGCGTCGATGCGCTTGCCCAGTTTGGTCACCGCCGCCTGTTGCACCCGGTAGCCCACCTCGGCCACGGACATGCAGCGCAAACGGTTCACCAGCCACGTCATGCGTGCCATACCGCTCATCCTGCCCCCTCGAGTTGATGATAGATCGCACCCAGGCGCGCGCCGACCGCGTCCAGGCTGTAGTGTTGTTCGACCGTTACGCGTGCGCGCCGTCCCAGTTGCGCGCACAGCGCCGGATCGTCGATAAGGCGCGCCAATGCGGCAGCCAGTGCATCCGTGTTGCCGGCCGGGACCAGCAGGCCACTCTCGCCGTCCGCCACCGCCTCGGGAATCGCGCCGACGCGGCTGGCGACTACGGCGCGGCCGGCGGCCATCGCTTCGAGCAAGGCCATCGGCAGGCCTTCGGCGTAGGACGGCAGGCAGAACACCTGGGCGCGCGCCAGCTCGGCGGCACGGGCATCGGGGCCGATCCAGCCGGGCAGCTCGACCCGGTCGGCAATGCCGAGCTCGGCGGCGCGCCGACGTGCGCCGTCGAGGTCGCCGTTGCCGCCCAGTACCAGCCGCAACGCCGGAAAGCGCGGCGCCAGCAGCGCACAGGCGCGCAGCAGCTCGTTCACGCCCTTGGCTTCTTCCACGCGGCCAAGGAACAGGATACGGCCGGGCTCTGCCGCGCCTTGGGACACACGCGGCAGCGGCACCGAGTTGGGCAGCACCGCCACGCAGGCGCGCGGCGCAAACTCGCGCAGGAAGGCGGCCCAGCCGTCGGACAGGGCGATGACGACCGAACTGCGTTCGAGCGTGTGGCGGATCCAGCGCCGCATCAGCGGGCCGGATTGTTCGGTGGCAAATTCGCGAAAGCCGCCGCCATGCAGGTGGAAGATGGTCTTGCAGCCGGCCGCGCGGGCGATGGCCAGCAGCAGCGACTTGCGCAGGAAGCTGGCGTTGGAGGCCGAATGCACGTGCACGATGGCCGGGCGCTGGCACAGGCAGATGCGGCCGGCCTGCCAGAAGCCGGACAGCGCGCGGCGCGCCTTGGCCATGCCGGAACCGTCGGCGTGGGTGGCCACGTAGCGCACCCGCTCGCGTTCGAACAGGCCACCCTCGCGCAGCACACCCACCACGGCGGCGACACCGCCCTGCCCCTCGAGCGAGGTGCCGAGCATGAGGACGCGCGCCCGGTCCTTCACGCCACGCCCTCCGTCACCGCCATCTTGTGCATGTACTGCATGTCAAGACTCTTATAAATTCAGCAATGTTTCGATGTTACATTACTGTTAAAACAAGGCGCGCACGCTTCACATCCGCGCGGAAAAAAGTGGCTAGGGTGCGGCCTCCTCGACCTCGACGAATTCAAACTTCCCATTGGGGCCGCGCGGGATCGCGTCCACCTGCTCGACGGCGACCTGGACGCCGGGCACGCGCAGCAAGAACTTGTGGATGAGCGCCGCCTCGTCCGCGCGCGAGAAGCCGGCGGCGGGCACGACGCGCAGCACGAAGCGGCCCGCGCCCAGGTAGCGCACCTGCCCCTCCACCACGCGCCGGTCATGGCCCTGGAACACGCGGTCCAGGCGCGCGATCATGCGGCCGTCCGGCAGGGTGACGACCTTTTCCTGGCGGCCGATGATCGCCTTGATGGTCGGGAACAGGCGGCCGCAGGGACAGGGCTCGCCCGAACCGGGCACGACCGTGTCGCCGGTGCGGTAATGCTGCAGCGGCATGGCCGCGTTGTTGAGGGTGGTGCCGACCAGCTCGGCCGTGCCGTCGCCGCGCTCGAGCAGCTCCACGCCGCTGTAGTCGGTCAGCACGTGGTAGCGGCCGTGCTCGCAGGTGCCGATCGCAGCCACCCGCTCGGCCTGGCCGTACCAGTCGTAGACGCGGGTGCCGAAGGCCAGCTCGACCGCGGCGCGCACTGCCGGTTCCAGCGTTTCCGACGACGTCATGATGCCCTTGAGCGAACGCCCGCGGTAGCGGCGCCCGGCCGCGTTGAGCCAGGCTGCCAGCGCCCCGATCGACGACGGGTAGGCCTGCACCAGCACCGGGTCGAAGCGTTCGAGCGCGTCGATGTAGCGGCCGATGGTGTCGCTGGACAGGTGGTACGAGGACATCATCAGCGCGTTGCCGATCCAGTCGTGGCACCAGTAGCGGCCGTCGCGCGGGAAGTCGGGGCAGACGATGTCGCCGCGGATCCATGCGCGCCGCTGGCCGTGGCGAAAGCCGACCCAGCGCAATTGCCGATAGACGAAAGCTTCCTCGCGGATGATGTTGCCGAGCGATTGCACAAGGGTGAGCGGCGAGCCCGAGGTGCCGCTGGTGCGGATGGTGGCGCGCAGCAGCGAGCCCGGCCCGCGCGGGCGCACGAAGCGATCGGGCTGCTGGCGCAGCTCCCCCTTGGCCAGCAGCGGCGTGCCCGGCGCCACCGGCGCCAAGCGGGTGCCGTCGGCATCGACCCGCACCCCGAGCCGGCGCGCGCGCGCTGCGATGTAGCGCGCCAGCGCTTGGCGGTCGTGCTCGTTGGCCGCCAGGCGCGGGTACACGAACAGCCGGCCCCACAGGTTGCGCGCCAGTTCCCGGCCCAGCGAGCGCAGCGACAACCGGAGGGAATACGACCACATGGCGCCGCCTTGGGGCAATCAGGCGTTGCGGGACAGGATGCGCTGGTAGGCCTCGGCCACGCGCTGGCCAAGGATGCCGTAGGTGCGGTTCGCGCGCACCCAGGCCGGCCCGCGTGCGGCAAAGGTGGCGGCCAGTTCCTTGTCGCGCAGCAGGCGCAAGGTGGCTTCGGCGAAGTCGTGCGCCTGCATCGGCACGCACAGCCCGGCGCCGCTGTCGTCGATGACGAGCTGCTGGTCGGGGATGTCGTTGGCCACGCTGGGGATGCCCAGCGCCAGGTATTCGACCAGCTTGGTGGGCGAAGACACGTCGTACAGCGTGCCGCGCGGGATCGGCGACAGCCCGACCTCGGCGCGCACCGCGTAGCCGAGCGCGGCGCCCTGCGGCAGCCAGCCGGTGAGCAGCACGTGCTGCGACAAGCCGCGGCGCCCGATCTCGCCGCGCATCCATGCCATTTCGTCGTTGGACGGTGCGTCGCCGGCAATGACCAGCAGCACCTCGGGCATGCGCTCGCGCAGCTGCGCGGCCACGTCGAACAGGAACTCGGAGCGGCGCGCCCTGGCCACGCGCCCGAGGTAGATCACGACCCGGCGGCCATTCAGGCGCGCGTCGTCCACCGGGCGGATGCGCGCGCGGTCGAACAGCGCGGCGTCCACGCCCATCGGCACGGCCGTCATGCGGGCGCGGTCGAAGCCCTTGGCGGCCAGCCAGCTTGCCATCGACTCGCTCTGCACGAAGATGTGGCGCGCGCCCGGCAGCACCAGCCGGTAGATGACCAGGCGCGACAGCGCGGCGCGCAGCGCATGGGCCAGCCACAGCAGGCGGTTGCCGCGCGCCAGGTCGTCGCGGCGCGCCTCGAAGCCTTCGACGATCGGGAACGACATCCAGTACACGAAGGGCACGCCGAGCAGCGCGGCGGCCGCACGCCCGAGCAGGCCGCTGGCGATCTTGTCGCGCACCTGGATGCAGTCGGGCCGGGCACGGCGCCAGGCGCGCACCAGGCCGAACAAATCCCACAGCGGCGCCAGCACGCTGGCAAAGCGGCTGGCCAGGCTGCCCACGACATGCATGCCGCCGGCGTGCCACGGCTGCGGCGCGTTGGAGCCGGACTGGCCCACGAGTTCGGTGGCGATGCCGTAGCGCGGCATTTCGGCGCCGAACAGCGTGAGCACGTCGGCGCGGATCGGCGGCAGCGGGTCGCGTACGATGAAAGCGATGGAAAGCGGCTTGCTGTGCATGTCACCCCTGGCTGGTTGCCCTGCCCCGATTCTAGCGTACCGGACCGGGCGCACGTTTCAATAACTGCAACTGGAACTGCGCTTGTCCATGCTACGCGTGCAGGGGTTGTTCGCGTCTGATGCGCGACAAGATCGGCTCAGGCGGGGCGCTTGCGGCTGTCGAGCAGCGCGCGCAGGCGCGGCAGCAGGCCGGCGCTGGCCCGGCTGTCGAGCTTGCGGCAGAAGTGGGCGCGCGCGGCGGCGATGCGCTCGAAGTCGCCTTCGTCGAGGATCTTGGGATTGCGCGCGCCCTGCTCCGGCCACTGGATGTGGCGAAAGTTTTCGCCCAGCACGCGCTCGCGCAGCGGCGAGTTCATCACCAGGGTCTGGAAGAACATTTCGTCCGGGCAAAGGACCGTGCGGAAGAAGCGCAGCAGCGCGCGGTCCTGCCCGGCCCGCTCGACCAGCATGGCAACACATGTGCGCGACAGCGCCCACCAGGACGAGCCGCCCCACGGCTGCAGGCCATGCGGCAGGCGGCGCTGGCTGCCCAGCAGGCGCAGCACGCGGTTGGCCAGGCCGCAGGCCAGGCGCTCGGGCAGGCTGCCTCCTTCGCGGTAGAAATACTGGTAGCGGAAGGCGACCGCCCAGCCATCCTGATGCACCGGCATGGCGTCCAGCAGCTCGCGTCCGGCCAGCTGCGCCAGCTCCTGCTTCAGGCGCGCGTTGGGCAGCAAGGGAAAATCCTGCGCGCTCAGGAACACCACCTTGTCGAAGTCCGGCACTTCGGCCAGCACCTGGCGCAGCGAATTGAGGGTCGCCTCGACCTGGCTGAAGCCGCCCCAGCGCACGTCAACGCGCTGCCGGACGAGGCGCGCGGCCGGATGCACCCGGGCCGGGTCGATCGCGCACTTGCGGTCGAGGTGGACGTAGATGAGGAAGTCGTCGTCGCGCAGCTGCTCGACCAGGGCGTTGAGCTGGTCGAGGTCCTTGTGGGCGTGGATCAGGAAGACTTCTTTCATCGGTGGCGCGGCATCGGGCGTTTGCTTGAGCAAAAAAAATCCTCCGCGGCAGCCGCCGGCGGAGGACTTTGCCGCTGTGCACCGAGTCTAGCACGGTGCCCGGCGGGGCTGGCGCGCGCCAGCGCGTCAGTACAGGGTGACGCTCTGGCTGCCCACGGTCACGGTCTTGACGCCATTGGTGACGCTGATGCCCACGCCAGGACGGCGGCAGCCGACGTCCAGCAGCACCAGGAACTCGGCGGTGGTGTTGGCCGCGCCCTTCAAGTAGAACGCGCCGTGGTCCTCGGTCACGCCGGACTTGGGCGCGGGACCGGTCCACTTGCCGAAGGTGGCGCTGTTGTTCAGCGAGCGCACGCACACCGACTGGTTGCCTGCCGCGATCTTCACCGACAGCGGGTTTTCCACCGTCATCACCACCGGCGCGTGCAGGTTGAACTCGTAGGTGTGGGCAGCGGTCGCGGACAGCTTGTCGCGCACCAGGATCGCGTCGTTGGCGCCGCGCAGGTGCCAGACCTGTCGCTTGGCCATCGTCAGCGCGCCGGCATAGGCCGGAGTGGCGTCGCCCTCGGCGTAGTCATAGGCCGCGTTGACCGCAAAGCCGGTGACCTTGCCGTTGTGCTGCAGCTCCTCGCGGTAGCCGGCCACGTTCTGGCCCTGGCCGCCGTCGAAGGTGATGGCGTTGGTCGAGCGCGTGGTGCGGTACCAGTCGGTCCACAGCGGCGAGCCGTACCAGTCGTACCAGCCGGCCTTGACCAGCAGCGGCTGGCCGGCCACCGACAGCAGCAGGCCGTTCTGGTCGCCGTGGCTGTGGTTGAACGAGCCGTACGGGCTGGACTTGAAGTACAGCGAGACCCGCGAGGGACTGGTGATGTCGCTG
This sequence comes from Massilia agilis, assembly GCF_024756255.1. Classification (GTDB taxonomy): domain Bacteria; phylum Pseudomonadota; class Gammaproteobacteria; order Burkholderiales; family Burkholderiaceae_D; genus Telluria; species Telluria agilis. The sequence goes on from NZ_JANUHB010000002.1 coordinate 992,627, forward strand.
TGCATGGAGGCCCAGCCGATGCTCGGGAAATAGGCCGAGTTGCCCGGCGCGATCTTGGTCGGGTTGGTCACCAGCGGGTACGGCAGCTGCAGGTAGGACAGCGCGTCCTCGAAGCCCGGAAGCTGGCTCATGTACCAGGAGGCGCGCGGGTTGACCAGGCGCGAGGCGAACGCGCGCCAGACGCGGTAGTCCGGCTCGGTGTCGTCGCCGTCGCCAAACGCGTGCACCTTGGAACCAGGCGGCACGAACTGCATCGCGTAGTCGAGGAAGCCGATCGCCCACGGCTTGGCGTACAGGTTCACGCCGGACACCTGCGACAGCGGGTCCCACAGCGAGATCGAGTAGCCGGCCGTGTATTCGGCATAGGCGGTGCCCTGGGCGTAGCCGCCTTCCGGGCCGCTCCACGGCTCGGGAATGTTGGCGTAGGCGCGGAACGAGAAGTCGAACCACTTCGGCGCGTCGGCGATGTCGCCCAGCGACAGGGTCGAGATCAGGGTCAGGAACACCATCGCGGTGTTGCCGTGCGAGTCGAACGGGTACTGGTCGAGACGGCCGCTGCCGCCGGACAGGTCGTCATAGATCTGGCCGGTGCGCACCTTGACGATGTTCAGCCACTTGGCCTTGCGGGTGGCGTCCAGGTCGCCGGCCAGCAGGTCCACCGACTTGATCAGCGACAGCGCGATCTGGCGCGTGGCCTGGTCCTGGTTGGTGTAGCTGGTCGGGCCGTTCGGGTCCAGGTTGGCAAGCTGGTCGCCGCGCTTGAGCGCTTCGTTCAGGAAGATGGGGTCGCGCTTGACGCGCCACATCAGGCTGGCGGCCTCGAGCTGGCGGCTGGCTTCGTTGATGCGCTGGCGGATGTCGGTCAGCTGGGCGGCCATGGCAGCCGTCAGCGGGGTGCCGATCACCACCGGCCAGCGGGCGTCCGACAGGTCGGGCAGCGCGCCGATCTGCAGCTTGACTTCGTTGGTCAGGCGGCTGGCGAACGGGTCGAGGTCGGTGTGCTTCTGGGCGCTCCAGTCCGAGTACGGGCTGAACGAGGACGGCAGCATGCGCGGGTGCGCCTTGGCCGTGATGCGGGCACGCAGGGTGGCGTTGTCAGGCACTTCCCACACCACCGAGCGGCTGGTGATCGAGAACGCGCGCGGGGTGCTCCAGTCGGTGGTGTTGACCGGGCGCACGCGCCAGGTGTAGTTGCCCAGCGCCAGGGCCTTGGTCGGCAGGTACCAGTTGCGGGTAACGACGGCGCGGGTGGCGCTGCCGCCAACCGGGGTGATTTCGATTTCGTACTGCGCGGGACCGGTGGGGTGACGCGCCCACGCGAAGCCGGGCGGGTTCTGCGGCTGCACCTGGTTGTTGGACGGGGCCGGCTGGACAACCAGCGGATCGGTGGACTGGGCCCAGTCGGCGTGCGCGTTCATCGACAGCAGCAGCGACGCCAACGCCACACCAAGGGTCAGGCCTTTCCGGGGAAATTTCATGTGGATACTCCGAGAATCGTTTTGACTGGGCTGGCGGACAGCGTGCCGGCGGGCGGCACGAGTTTGCATTTGACCGCTGCGCGCCGAGGGCAGTGCAGCGGCCGTCACCAACGAAAATGATGGTACAGCAAACCCAGTTGATTGGCGGAAAATTCCCCTTAGAAATCAAAGATTTTTCACAGATATCGCACAAATCCCACGCAAAGAAAACAACATTGTTCGGGCAATATTTTCAGTTCGACAAAGCCTGTTTTTAAACCTGAAAGACAAGCTGATAATGAACGGATATTTAACACTTGGCGTCGCGTTGCAGCTCGCGCATGCGTTTCATGTAGCGCAGGCAGTAGATGCCGAAAGCCAGCGGCGCGTGGCGCAGGTAGCGGCGGCGCACCCGGAACTCTTCCTGGCGCGCCTTGATCTTGTTGGCGGACGACACGCTGCCGGCATGGTCGCGGAACACCGTGAGCGCGCGGTCGATCGCCGCCGGGCGCGCCACCCTGCCCAGCCGCAACCACAGGTCCACGTCCATCGCGTACTTGAGGTTCTCGTCGAACATGCCGACCCGGCGGAAGGCCTCGCGGCGCACGAACACGGCCGGGTGCGCCACCCAGGCGCGGCCGGCGGCGAACGAGCGGTAGCTGTACGGCGGCATCGGGTACGGCGGCACCAGCTCGCCGTCGCGCAGCACCTGCACCTTGCCGAACACCCAATCGACCTGCTCGCGCTCGAAGCGCTCGGCCACGGTGGCCAGCACGTCATCGCTGGCGTAGTAGTCGTCCGAGTGCAGGTGCGCGACCACCTCGCCGCGCGCGGCCTCGATGCCCTGGTTCATGGCGCGGCTGATGCCGCCGCCGACGTCGCGCAGCACGCGCTTGTTGCCGGGATAGGCGGCGATCATGTCGAGCGTGGCGTCGGTCGAGCCGCCGTCCACGAAGATATGTTCGACATCCTGGCAGGTCTGGCGCTGCACCGAAGCGAGGGTGTCGGCCAGCGTGGCGGCGCTGTTCCAGGTGCAGGTGACGATGGTGAATTTGGGCTTAGCCGGCATAGCACTCCAGTATTTTCGGGATGGTTTGGTACACGTCCATCGGGAATTGGTCGGGAAGCGGCGCCGTATGCGGCGCGCGCGCAAGCTGCCCGACCAGGTGCGCGACCAGTTCGGGCATGGTGGCGGCCAGCTGCAACTGGCCCGGGTAGCAGGCGCAGGCCGCCAGTTCGGGCGTGCCGCCACGCGCCAGCGCCAGGCACGGCTTGCCCAGCGCGAGCGCCTCGATGACGGTGGTGCCGCAGGGCTCCTCCCACACCGACGGCACCACGCACAGGTGGGCGCGGGCGGCGCGGCGAACCACCTCGTCGTACGGCCGCCAGCCAAGAAAGCGGATGGCCGGCCCGGCGTGGCGCTGTTCCAGGCCGGCCTTGAGCGGCCCGTCGCCGACGATGGCGACGCGACTGCCGGCCGGCAGGTGGCCGTCGAGCCAGGCCAGGAATTCGCCAAAGCCCTTGCCGGCGTCGATGCGCCCGGCCAGCAGCACTTCGCCGCGTCGCACCTGCCCTGCCGGCACGGCGCGCGCCTTCAAATAGGGATAGCTGACGAAGTTGTGGATCACGCAGGCGCGCGACAGGTCGGCGCCGGGCACCGCGCGCAGGAAGGCGCGGCGCAGGAAATGGGACACGAAAATGGTCTTGTGGCGCGCAAAGGCCTCGGCCGTCTCCATGCGGTAACGCCGCACAGCGCGGCCGGACAAGGCACGCCGCAGCGGGCCGGGGCCGGGATGGATGCAGCCGGCGCACTCGCGCGCATCGAGCGCCGCGCACGGCTGGCCGTCCTTGAAGCGCAACGCGATCAGGCATTCGCTGCCCTGGTCGTGGCGGGTCTGCACGAAGTTCAAGGTGCCGGGCAGGTAGCGCCCGGTCATGGGCAGGTGGCCGTGGTAATGCACCACGTCGTAGCCCCCTGCCACGCGCTCGATGGCGCGCGCGATGCGGTGCGCGAACCACGGCCGCTTGAGCGGGTTGAAAAACCCGAGCTGCGCTTCTTTCCAGCCGGGACGGCGGAACGCAAAGCCGGGCAGCACGCGGCCGCGAAAGCCGATTTGCGCGGCGCTGCCCGGGCCGTGGCGGTCACTCCGGCCCATGATGTCCACCGTGTGTCCCAGTTCGAGCAGTGCATTGGCCAGGGTCACGACGTGCTGGCCCAGTCCGCCGATCCGCTCCCCCGGCAAGTCCTCGCTGACCATCAGGATGTTCACGCTGGCCTCTCGACAGCAAGCTTCTCAGCTTGGACAGGGCCAGCGCCTTGTCGTTCCGGTCGAGGACAAACAGCGCGCCGCCGGCGGCCAGCAGCACGCCGGTGAGCAGCACGAGCAACACCAGGTCAAGCACGCCCGGCCGCGCCAGCGGGCGCAGCAGCAAGGCGGCCAGCGCCACCAGGCCCACGCCGAACAGGCTGGGCAGGTAGGCGTGCCTGAGCAGGTCGGACAGGCGGCTGGGCACGGTGCGCCCGTGCACCACCACCAGGAGGCCGGCACTGAGCACGGCGGAGGTGACCAGGTGGCCCCAGGCCGCGCCGTCGATGCCAAAGCGCGTCACGCCCAGCCAGACCAGCAGCGTGCCCAGCACCGCACGCGCCAGCGCAAACATGCCGGAGATGCGCGGGTGGCCCATGCCGTCGTTGACCAGGGTGGGCAGGTTGGTGAGCGAATCGATGAACTGCGACAGCGCGATCAGTTGCAGCACCAGCGCGCCATTGCGGGCAAAGTCGGCGTTCATCCAGTACAACAGGATCGGCTGGGCGAACACCGCCACCAGCACCAGCACCGAGGCGTTGATGAACACGATGTAGCGGTTGGCCTTGAGGTAGATGCGGTTCAGGCGCTCGTGCTCGCCGCGCGCGGCCAGGCTGCTGGCGGCCGGGAAGAACACGCCGGCCAGCCGGTAAGTCAGGCTCAGGATGCGGTTGGCCAGCGTGGCGGCCACCGTGTACCAGGCCAGCGGCGCCACGCCGGCGAGCGCGCCGACGATCATCTTGTCGGCGTGGGCATAGGTGAGCGTGGCAAAGCGCGAGAAGAAGGAGTAGGCGGAAAAGCCGAGCAGCTCGCGCTTCAGGCGCGCGGTGGGCATGCGCCACGTCAGGTCCGGCACCAGGTTGCCGATCGCCTGCCACAGCATCAGGCAATTGAGCGCGCTGGCGGCCACGCGCACCAGGATCACTTCCACCAGGCCATAGCCGAACATCAGCACCACCACGGTGGAGAGCGGCACCAGGATCCCGAACAGCACCTCGAAGCGGCTCGAGATGTCAAAGCGCATCAGCGCCTGCGGCACGCTGCCCAGGTAGTTGTCGAGCTGGGTGATGAAAAAACCGAGCGCGGCCACCTTGAGCGTGGTCACGGCTTCCTCGTGCAGCGCGGGCGGCACCGCGTACAGCCGGGTGACGAAGGCTTCGGCGCCGAAATACAGCGCCAGCGCGCCGGCCAGGCCCAGCGCCGCGTACACCAGCACGCCGAAGGTGATGGTCTCGCTGATGCGCTCGCGCTCGGCGCTGGCGTTGTACTGCGCGATGTACTTGACCGAGCCGGCCGTCACGTTGATGTCGAGCACCGCGAAATAGCCGACGATGGCGGTGACCAGCGAGTACAGGCCGTAGCCGGCATCGCCCAGTCCCTTGACCACCAGCGGCACCGTGAGCAGCGCCACCGCCGCGGGAATCACGGCGCCGGCCAGGTTGGACAGCGCGTTCTTCGCCAGGTCCAGCTTCATGCGGGCACCAGCCTGAGGCGCCGCCCGCTCGGTGCCGGCACGGGCGCGGCCGGCTGGAACACGCCCGCCGCCAGGTAAGGCAGCGCCAGGCAGATCGCAATCATCTGGGTGCCGCGCACCTGCGGGATCGGGGTGCCGATCAGCATTTCGGGAATCAGGAAGGCGATCCCGGCGACGCCGGCAGTGGCCAGCGGCAGGTGCTCGGGCGGCAGGCTCTTCAATGCGCGGCGCGCGAACACGATGAAGGCCGTGACCAGCCCGGCCAGCAGCACCAGCCCGGGCAGCCCGGTCTTGAGGGCGATGTGCAGCACCCCGCTGTGGACAAACGTACCGCCGTCGGCATTGTTCTGCCAGCCGATGCGCTCGTACCCAGTGTAGCGCCCCCAGGCGCCGATGCCGGTGAACGGCTTGGACACGAAGTCGGCCAGCGCCAGCTTGAGCTCGAGCACGCGCTCGCTCTCGGCGCCGGTGCGGCCCGATTGCATGTCGTACAGCAGGCGCGAGACCACGCCGTGCGCGCCCTTGGTCTGGCCGAGCCGCTTGGAAGCGGCGTACAGCAAGCCGGCGCCGAGCAGCGGGCCGACGAACACGGCCACCTTGAGCCGCCGCTCGCGCGGAAAACGCATCATCACCACCGCCGCCGCCAGCGCAAAACCGAGCCAGCCGGAGCGGCGCATCGCCAGCATTACGCACAGCGCGGTGGCGCACACGGTGGCCCACTGGACGGCAAACCAGAACTGCGACTGGCGCAGGCGCCCGGCCTGGCCCAGGCGCACCGCCGCCACCGCGAACGCCAGCGTGCAGACCAGGCTGTCGTTGATGTCGAAGAAGGTGAGCTTGATCGGCACCTCGTTCATGTTGGCGTACACGTTGTTGGGGTCGCCACCGAACGCGGCCCAGCGCACCAGCCCGAACAGCGCGCGCGCCAGCCCGACCAGCACGATGAAGTCGCCCAGCTCGCGCGTCTGCTCCGGGGTGCGGAACGACAGCAGCAGCAGCGCCACGAGCGGTCCCATCCACACGACGTTGGAAAAGCCGGCCACCGACAGCGCGTCCACCACCTTCACGCCCGAGAACACGGCGGCGGTGGCGTGCGCCACCAGCAGCAAGAACCAGCCCCAGAACCAGGGCTTGAGGTTGCACGGCGGCTCGCGCCAGCCCTGGTAGCCTGCCGACACGCGCGCGCAGCACCAGGCGCCCAGCACGTAGTAGAACACCAGCGGGAACACCAGCACACCGGAACCGCGCACGTACACGCTGGACATGACCGGGCTGGTGATGATGCTGCCGTAGCTGGTGGAATTCATGGTAAAGAACACCAGCAGGTAGGGGTAGGCCAGGAAGCGCGGCTGCACCACGCCTACTCCGATGCCCACCACCATCAGGAGCGCGATCAGCACGACGATGATGAACGGCAGCGAGGTGTAGATCGCGATCAGGAGCGTGTCCAGGTTCATGTTCAGCCCTGTTTGCCGCTCGCGCCCAGCAGGCGCGCCCGGTCGCGCGCGGCCATGGCGTCGAGCATGTCGTTGACGAAGCGGTCCTGCACCTTGTAAGCCTCGGTGTCGCCGGGCTGGATGGTGGACACGCGCACCAGCATGCCGTCCGGGATCTTGCCGGACAGGCCGTAGGCGAGCCGCTGCAGCTTTTGCTCGATGCCCGACAGGACCGCCTTGTCGCCGATCGTGACCCAGTAGGTGATCGGCTCGTTGCGCTGGTCCTGGCGCGCCACCAGGCGCTTGACCGGCAGCGGGCCGAAGCGGGTGGGCAGCGTGCCGCTTTGCTCCTTGACCATCTGGAAGCCCTGGGCCACATAGCACACCTCGGGCAGGTGCAGCTGCAGCGCCTTGCTCTGGTCGCCGCCGTAGGCTATCGACAGCATCACGCGCTGGCCCTCGGCGTTCACGTAGGTGCGCGCCAGGGTCTGGTCGTAGATTTTCTCGAGCACGGTCTGCTGCTCGGGGTTCGGTTTGAGCGGCACCATGCTGTCGTCCACGCTCCAGCCGCCAAAGCGCTTGGGCACCATCGCCTCCAGGCTGAATTGCTCGGCGGCGCTGGCCACGTGGACGGTCGGCGTGAGCGCCCCGGTCAGGGCCGAGGTCAGCGCCATGGCGGCGCCGAGCACGCAGCTGGCAACGAAGCGGCGGTTCATGCCGGCACCTTGTCGCGCGCGAGCGCAGCGTCGCGCCGCCGCAGGTACCACTGCAGGCTTGAGTCGACCGACAGGATCAGCGTGAGCGCGGTCAGGAACAGCACCATGCCGGCAAAGCCGTGCAGGAAGCCCTGCCCTGCGGCATCGCCGAAATAGTAGGTGATCAGCGTGAGCGCGATGACGCGGATCACGTTGGCCGAAAACGAGATCGGGATGATGAACAGCGCCAGGCCGATGTTGCGGAAGGCCGAGGGGTGGCGCATGAAGTTCAGGTAGAACAGCCCGAGCGCCTCCAGCGTGAGCAGGGTTTGCAGGCCGGCGCAGGCGTCGGCCACCAGCAGCTGGTACTGGCCGATCTGCAGGATCACCCCGGTGCGGCTGATCGGGTAGCCGGCCGCGAACAGCAGGTGCTCGGTGGCCCACGACACCGCCATCTTCATCGGCAGCGTGACGGCGGCCACGAATTCGCTGGGCAGCGGCACCATGAAGATCATGAAGAAGAACGGGAACCACAGCACGGCCAGCGCGCGCGCGCCGCGCTTGATCAGCAGCACCGCGGCCATCACGGCGATGATCGAGCCGATCTCGAGCATCAAAATGTGCTGCGAGCGCCCCAGGAGGTGCGCCAGCAAGCCGATGGCCAGCACCGGCCAGCCGGCCCAGCTCGCGCGCGGCGGGGTGGTGGCAGCGAGCACCTCTGGCCACTTGCGCCAGATGAGCCACAGCGCCAGGCCAAAGATGATCGGGCCGTGGCCCTGCTCCTCGCCGATCCAGGCGCCGGTGAACAGGTCGTAGAAAGTGGGCACGAACAGGATCGCCAGCCCGGCGAACACCGGCCACCACTCGGGCAGCACGGCGCGCGCGGCGCTCGCCTGCGGCATGCGGGGGCGCACCTGAACGTTCATTCAGAACTCCACCACCACCGAGCCGAGCACCTCGGCGCCGGCGTCCACCAGCTGCTCGACCGCGCGGGTGATCGCGGCGACCCGGGTGCGGTGCTTGCGCGCCACCAGCAGCACGCCGCCGGCGCGCCCGGCCACCGCCAGCGCGTCGGCGCCGCGCGCGAACGGCGGCAGGTCGTACAGCACCACGTCGTAGCGGCTTTCGAGCTGGGTGTTGAGGTTGCGGAAGGCTTCGCGCGCGAGCAGCTCCTGCGGGTTGGGCGGCAGCGTGCCGGACGGCATGACCGACAGGTCGACGAAGGCCGGGATGCGCGCGATCACGTCCAGGTCGGCGCGCCCGGCCAGCAGGTCGGACAGGCCCTGGCGCGGCTTCAGGCCGAAGGCTTCCTGCTGCTGCGGGCCGCGCAGGTTGGCGTCCACCAGCAGGGTCTGCTCGCCCAGCTGCGAGAACACCACCGCCAGGTTGGACGCGAACAGGCTGGCGCCGTCGTCCTCGTCCATGCCGACGATGGCCAGCGCGCGCCGCCCGCGCGCGAACCAGCGCAGCATCAGCTGGCTGCGCACCGCGCGCAGCGACTCGACCTGGGGCGCGAACGGCTCGTAGGCCGCCACCAGCCGCGGCGACAGGTTGGCCTGCCCTTTCTGCAAATACGGATAGGCGAACTGGCGCGCCAGCGCCTGCTGGATGTCGTCCTCGGAAACCAGCCCGAGGCGCACGGCCGCCTCGCCGAAGCGCAGGCCGAGCTCCTTCTGGGTGCGCAGCACGCGCTCGGCATTCTCGGGAGTCAGCTTGCCAGAATCGAGCAGCAACGCGCCCATGCGCGATTCAGCGGCGGAATGGTCGGCCGACAGCGCCGACAGCACGGGTGAGTTCATGGTCGTATCCCTTTGGTTAGTTCAGGCGCAGCAGGCGGCGCGGCGCCATCAGGGCGGCCAGCCGCCCTCCCTGGCCGCGCCCGGGCTTCCATTCGATGGTGCCGAGCACGGGAATGCCCAGCATGTCTTTCAGGTCGGAGCTGGAGCGGATCGGCCGGTTGAGCAGCTCGAGCAGCATCGCCAGCCCCACGCCGAGGATGGTGCCCAGCATGATCGACACCAGCGTGTTGAGCAGCACGCGCGGGCCGGACGGGTCCACCGGCGCCACCGCCGGGTTCAGGATCGCCACGTCGGACTGCTCGGACTGGGCCTCGATGCGGGTCTGCGAGAAGCGCTGGCTGGCGGCGTCGAACGCGCGCTGGGCCGAGTCCAGGTCCTTGAGCAGCACGCCGAGCTCGTCACGTGCGCGGTTCAGTTCCAGCACGCGGGTTTTCTGGGCGGCCACCGCGTTCTTCAGGTCGGCTTCGCGCTGGCGCAGCACGGCCGCGTTGTTGCCCACGCTTTTGGTGACGTTGCCCATCGCGGTGTTGAGCTCGGCGCGCAGCTTGTCCACCTCGGCGCGCGCGGCCTGGTATTGCGGGTGGTTACGCCCGTAGCGGGCCGAGGTGTCGGCCAGCTTGCCCTCGGCACTGGCCAGGCCCACGCGCAGGTTCTGCACCAGCGCGTTGTTGGCGACATCGGGCGAGTTGGCGCCGGCGCCGGCCACGTGCTCGCGCGAGTTGGCCTCCATCGCGGCGGCCTGCGCCGCCACCAGCTGCGCCGACAGGTCGTTCAGGCGTTGCAGCTCCACGTCCACCCGGTTCATGTCCAGGCTGACGATGCCCTTTTCCTGCTGGTACTTGGACAGGCGCGCCTGGGCCGCCTCGAGGTTGTCGCGCAGCTGCTTGGTCTGCTCGTTGAAGTAGGACGAGGTCTTCTTCATCGGCTCGGTCTTGAGCTGCACCGTCAGCTTCTGGTATTCCTCGGCAAAAGCGTTGGCCACGGCCGCCGCGAACGCCGGGTCGCTGCCCTTGAAGCTGACCTCCACCACCGACGACTCGCGGGCGGGCACGATGTCGAGCTTGCGCAGCAGCAGGTCGGCCAGCCAGTCGCGCACGTCGCCCTTGCCGTTGGTGGCGTCGTTGAACTGCTGCACCACGGCCGGGCTTTGGGCCAGGTGCAGCGCATCGACCACGTGCCGCGCCACGTTCTTGCTGCCGATGATGTCGATCTGGGTGGCCATGTAGCCGGGCATCAGCTGGCTCGGCACGGCCATCCCGGTCAGCGGGTCGATCCCCTTGTAGTTGAGCAGGACCGAGGCCGTGGCCTTGTAGGTCTTCGGCTGGATCAGGCTCCAGCCAAGGGCCAGCGCGACCGTGGCAAGCAGGGTCCACAGGATGATCTTTTTCCTGGCGTACAGGATCAGCAAGAATTGACGGACGTTCATGGCACGCTTCCTTTATCGGGGGATTCAGAAAACGGTCAGAACCAGCTCTCGCGCACCGTGATCACGTCATCGGTCTGCACCAGGTCGCTGGCCTTGACGTCGATGGTCTGCACCTGGCCGCTGGGGTCGCGCCGGGTGATGCGCCAGCCGTTGCTGCTGCCGCGCGCGGTCAGGCCGCCGCCGGCCGACACCGCCTGCTGCACGGTCATGCCGCGTTCGACACGGAACGCGCCCGGACGCTGCACCTCGCCCATCACGTAGGCACGCGGGGCGCGCTGCACGTAGATCACGTCGCCGCCGGTCACTTCATAGTCGCGGTCCAGCTCGCCCTTGCGCACCATGTCCACGATGTCGATGGTCTCGCGGGTGGTCTTGCCGTCGCGGGTGCGCACCAGGTCCACGGTGTCGCCGCCATCCACCGCAATGCCGCCGGCCAGCGCCAGCAGGTCGAGCACCTTGCGCTTGCCCTCGACCGGATAGCGGCCCGGGCGGTTGACCTGGCCCAGCACCGACACCTGGTTGCTGGTGAGCGTGGTGATCAGGAGATTGACCTGGGCCTTCTTGAGATAGCCGCCCTTCTCCAGCGCGTCGCCGATCTTTTTCTCGGCCGCGGCCACCGACAGGCCGCCCACCTTCACTGGGCCCAGCAAGGGCACGGTCATCGCGCCGGTTTCGGACACCCGGGTCTCGACCGACATGTCAGGGCTGCCGTACACCGACATCTTGACCACGTCGCCCGGCCCCAGCAGCACCTCGGCGGCCACACCCAGGCCCGCCGCCGTGGCCAGCACGGCCGCCATCATCCATCGCACCATTCGTTTCATGTTCACTCCCTCTCGTTCGGTTTCAAATCACTGCCATCACTTCAGTCCGGCCACGCCACGGTCGAGCGCAGCCTTGTCCACCCCGGCCTGGCCGGCGGCCGGCGCAGCCGGCGCCGCTGCGCCAGGCGCCGGCGCCGCCTGCGCGGTGCCGGCCACCGCCTGCGCCGGGTTGGCGGCCGGGGCGTTCGGGTCCATCGCCAGGTCCTTGTTCAGGTATTCGATCTTGGCGTTGGTGCGCAGCCGCTTGATCTCGGCGGCGGCCAGCGCCTTGTTCTTCTCGCCCGCCAGCGCCTGCTCGATCTGTGGGCCGGCCACGTCCAGCGTCACCGGTGCGTCCTTGACGTCGGCGATCGAGATCAGCATCGCGCGGTCGCCCTCGTTGACCACGAAGATCTGGCCCTTGGGCAGCGAGAGCAGCTTCTGCGACACCTGCGGCGGCAGGTCGCTGCTGGTGCGCGACACCTGGCTGCGCGCGTACTTGACCTTGTGCGCGTCCAGCCACACCGCCACCTCCTCGAGCGACTTGGCGCCGTCGGCCGCCTTGCGCAGGTCCGGCGTGAGGCTGGCGGCCGGAATCACCAGCTCGTTCATGTCAAAGCGCTTGCGGTTGGTGAAGAACTCGGGATGCTTGTTGAAGTACTCCTCGACCTCGGTGCTGTTCGGGCGCTGGGTGCCGCCGACCTTCTTGGCCATGTAGGCCTGGGCGATGATCAGGGCGCGCGCGCGGTCGATCGCTTGCATCACCTTGGGGTCGCGGTCCAGCTTTTCCTTGGCCGCCTCGTTTTCCAGCAGCTGGCGGTCGATCAGCGCCTGCAGCAACTGCTTGCTGGCGGCCTGCTGCTGGCTGGCCGGCACCCCGGCGCGCGCCAGCTCCTCGTTCAGCTGCAGCACCGTGATTTCGTTGCCGTCCACGCGCGCGAGCGCCTGCCCGGGCTTGGATTCCTTGGCCTTGTCGCCGCAGCCGGCCAGCAGCGCCGCCAGCAGCACCAGCGCCGTGCACGCGGCGCGCTTGTGGGTGGATTTGGACGTGTTGTTCATGGTGGACAGGGTGTTGTTGTTCAAGATTTTTTCCTCGGACGGTGCGGGCCCAATCAGGCCGCGCTGTTGGGTCGGGACACATTCATCATTCTGGGATTGGCGCGATTGAGCCTCTGTTCGTGAACTAACGTTGATGAGTCCGCTTCGAATCCGCCCTGCAAGGCCTGGAACGCGGCGTAGGTGCGGCGCAATCCTTCCGGCAAGGGCGTGCTGGCCTGCCAGCCGAGCGCCCTGAGCTTGGACACGTCCAGCAGCTTGCGTGGCGTGCCGTCCGGCTTGCTGGTATCGAACACGATGCGCCCGCGGTAGCCGACCGTCTGGCCCACCAGCCGGGCCAGCTCGGCGATGGTGACGTCCTCGCCCGTGCCCACGTTGATGTGCGAGTGCATCGGGTCGGTGCAGGCGGCATAGGTGCCGTGGTCCAGGTTCATCACGTGCACGCAGGCGGCCGCCATGTCGTCCACAAACAGGAATTCGCGCATCGGCTTGCCGCTGCCCCAGATCACCACCTCGGGCGCGTCCTCTTCCATGGCTTCGTGGAAGCGCCGCATCAGGGCCGGGATCACGTGGCTGTTCTCGGGGTGGTAGTTGTCGCCGGGCCCGTACAGGTTGGTCGGCATCACGCTGCGGTAGTCGGTGCCGTACTGGCGGTTGTAGCTCTCGCACAGCTTGATGCCGGCGATCTTGGCCATCGCGTAGGGCTCGTTGGTCGGCTCGAGCATGCCGCTCATCAGGTATTCCTCGCGGATCGGCTGCGGCGCCAGCCGCGGGTAGATGCAGGAGGAACCGAGAAACAGCAACTTGTGCACGCCGGCGCGCCAGGCCTCGTGCACCACGTTGGCCTGCACCATCATGTTGTCGTAGATGAACTCGGCCGGGTAGGTGTTGTTGGCGTGGATGCCGCCCACCTTGGCCGCGGCCAGGTACACCTGGTCGATGCGCTCGGAGCGGAAGAACTCGCGCACCTGGGCCTGGTCGGTCAGCTCGAGCTGGGCGTGGGTGCGGGTGACGATGTTGGTGTGGCCGCGCGCGGCGAGCGCGCGCACGATGGCTGCGCCGACCAGCCCCTTGTGGCCGGCGACGTAGATGCGGGGCTGTGAGGTATTCAACACTTCACTCCAGAGAAATTGCAACGTCGTAACCATGCGACTTGAGCAGCTTGTGGCGGCGCGCCGTGTCCAGGTCGCACTGCACCATCTCCTGCACCATCGCCTCGAAACTGATGCGCGGCTCCCAGCCCAGGCGGCGCTGCGCCTTGCCGGGGTCCCCCAGCAGCGTCTCGACCTCCGTTGGGCGGAAGTATTGGGGATCGACCGCGACGATCGGTTGCCCTACCGCAACCCCTGGCGCTTTATCCCCCTTGACGGACGCGATAACGCCACGTTCGTTGACGCAGCTCCCCTGCCAGGCGAGCTCGATGCCCAGCTCGCGCGCGGCAACCTCGACGAAATGGCGCACCGAATACTGGCGCCCGGTGGCGATTACGAAGTCTTCGGGCGCGTCCTGCTGCAGCATCAGCCACTGCATGTGCACGTAGTCCTTGGCATGGCCCCAGTCGCGCAGCGCATCCAGGTTGCCGAGGAATAGCTGCTGCTCCAGGCCTTGCGCGATGTTGGCCAGCGCCCGCGTGATCTTGCGCGTGACAAAGGTCTCGCCGCGCCGCGGGGATTCGTGGTTGAACAGGATGCCGTTGCAGGCATACATGCCGTAGGCCTCGCGGTAATTCACCGTGATCCAGTACGCGTACAGCTTGGCCACCGCGTACGGGCTCCTCGGATAGAACGGCGTGTTCTCGCGCTGCGGCGTCTCCTGCACCAGGCCATACAGCTCGGAGGTGGAGGCCTGGTAGAAGCGCGTCTTCTTTTCCAGGCCCAGGAAGCGGATCGCCTCCAGCAAGCGCAGCGTGCCCAGCGCATCGACGTCGGCGGTGTACTCGGGCGACTCGAACGACACCGCCACGTGGCTCATCGCGCCCAGGTTGTACACCTCGTCCGGCTGCACCTGCTGGATGATGCGGGTGAGGTTGGAGGTGTCGCTCAGGTCGCCGTAGTGGAGGAAGAAGTTCTTGTCCGCGGCCTGCGGCGACTGGTAGATGTGGTCGATGCGGTCCGTGTTGAACAGCGAGGCGCGGCGCTTGATGCCGTGGACCTCGTAGCCCTTCTCCAGCAACAACTCGGCGAGGTAGGAACCGTCCTGCCCGGTCACCCCGGTGATCAACGCTTTCTTCATGTTCTCGATCCTTGTTGGGCCCGGGAAAGTGCGCCGGAGCCTGCCTTTAAATATTGCAAACTCAACAAAATTCTACGCAGCGTGGAGTGCTCTGCAACCGATAATCCAATCGTGCGCGCCCCCTTTAAGCCGGACTTAAGCCGGCAACTCAGCCATCAAACTCAGAAAGCGTTTTCACGCGTCAACACCACCTTGACCGTCTTCAGAATGATCCACAGGTCCAGCCACACCGACCAATTGCGCAGGTAGTCCAGGTCGTACTGGATGCGCGCCTCCATACGGTCGAGCGTTGCGGTTTCGCCGCGCAGGCCGTTGACCTGGGCCCAGCCGGTGATGCCCGGCTTGACCTTGTGGCGCAGCATGTATCCCTTGATCAGCTTGCGGTATTGCTCGTTGTGCGCGACCGCGTGCGGGCGCGGGCCGACAATGCTCATCCGTCCCTGCAGCACGTTGATGAATTGCGGCAGTTCGTCGAGCGAGGTGCGGCGCAGGAAGGCCCCGATCGGCGTCACGCGCTGGTCGCCGCGGCGGGCCTGCACCACCTTGTCGCCATCCTCAGCCACCGTCATCGAGCGGAACTTGTAGACGATGATTTCCTCGCCATACAGGCCATAGCGGCGCTGGCGGAAGATCACCGGACCGGGCGACGTCACCCGCACCGCCAGCGCGACCGCCAGCATCAGCGGCGCCAGCAGCAACAGGATGATGGACGCGAGCACGATGTCGCTGCCGCGCTTGACCATGCTGTTCAGGCCCATGAACGGCGTCTCGCAGATCGCGATCACCGGCATGCCGCCGACGGTATCGAAGCGCGCCTGCATCAGGTCGAAGATGTACACGTCCGGCAAAAAATAGACCGAGGCGGTGGTGTCTTGCAGTTCGTCGATCAGCTTGCGGATGCGCGGCTGGGCCGAGATCGGCTGGCTGATGAAAATCATCTTGATGTTGTGCTGGCGCACGTAGGCGACGATGTCGCCCATCTTGCCCAGCATGGGGTGGGTGAGTTTGGGCGGGTGGCGCTCGTCGCCGCGGTCGTCGAAGAAGCCGTGCACCTGCATGAACAGGTTCGGGTGCTCGTCGCACACGCGTGCAAAGCGCAGGCCCAGGTCGTTGGCGCCCACCACCAGCACGCTCCTGACCTCATTGCTCTTGTCGGGCGAACCGGCGCGGCGCACGGCGATGTGGCTGGTGAGCAGGATCAGCGGCACCGCCACCATCCAGGTGCCGACCACGCGCTCGTCGTAGTAGTACTTCAGGCCGCTGGACGAGCCCAGGAACCACAGCACCGCGATCGTCACACACCAGCCGAAGATGGTGTCGCGCGCATAGGCCAGCATGCGGCCGCTGCGCCAGGTGCGGTAGGGGTCGATGTGCTGGTACACCGCCGACGAGATGAAGAAGGCCAGGATCATCAGCACCAGCGAATAGCCCGAGAACGGCTCGCCGAACAGCAGCGAGCACAGGTACAGCGAGCCCATGATGATCAGCGGGTCGAGCACGCGCTGGAAGAACGAAATGATCGGGATGTCGTTGACCGTCATGTTCGTCGTCCGGGTGTCATCCTCAGAACTGCGCGCTCGCGTTCAGCGTGATCATGTTCGAGGTGTAGCTGCCGGTCCCGAGCGCGATCGAGCCGCTGCGCGACTGGTGCACGAAGGCCGCCGCCACCTGCACCGCCGGCCGCACCGTCCAGGTCGCGCGCACGGTGGCGGTGCGCAGCGAGTCGCTGATGTCCGATGGCGCCACCACGCCCTGGCGCGGGTCGTACTGGCGGTGCTCGTACACGGCGCTGCCCTCCACCTTGAGCTTGGCGGTGGCGTCCCAGATCGCGCCCACGCTGCCGCCCTTGTTGAGGGTGTAGGCCACCAGCGTGCTCTCCAGCGGGGCAAAGTCGCGCCAGATGGCGGCGTTGTAGCCGATCTTGCCGCGCGGCGTGTATAACAGCGTGATGCGGCCGTTGGCGCCCTTGGTGGTGCCGCTGCCGAACGAGGGCTGGTCGCGCTTGGCGTAGCCGGCCAGGGCCTGCACGGTGGTCGAGCCAGTGATGATCCAGTTCAGGCGTGCCTTGATCTCGTCCTGGGTGAAATCGTTGTTGACGATGAAAAAGCCGACCGGGCGGCCATACGGGTAGCGTCCCTTGATCTTGCGCAGCACCAGGCCGACCGTGTTGCCGTTGGCCGGCACGTAGTCGCCCTCCAGCTCGGTCGTGTCTTCGGTGCGGTTGTTAAACAGCTGGCTGGTGAGCTCGTAGCTCCACTTCTCGCGTGAGAATGCGGCGCGCGCGCGCCAGCTGGGATGGAAGCTCCACGCGCCGTCGACGAAATTGCGCTTTTGCACGCGCAGGTTGCGTTGGTTGGTGTAGAAGTCGGTGTACGGCGCCAGCACCTTGGTGTAGGTGCTGCCGGCCTGCCCGGACAGGTGGTTGCCAAGCTGCCAGTACCACGTTGCCGCCAGGTCCTTGCCCTGGTAATTCAGCTGTTTGAAGTGCGAAAAGCGCACGTCCGACAACTTGGCGACGGCAGTGATGCGCTGCCGGCTGTAGGTGTTATCGAACAGAAAGCCCGCATCGCCCTGCCACCACGAGTCGCCACGCGTGTTGTCGAACGCAGGCGCATTGTCGGGCACGCGCAGCAGGTTGTCGTCATGGCCGTAGCCGACCCCGGCGTACAGATGCCATGCATCAAGTGGCCCGGCCAGGACCGGGGCGGCAAACAGGGCGCCGACGAAGAGCGCCAAGGGACGGAGAGGCAACATGTTATTTGTCTTATCGAATCTCATTAGCTGAAAAAATCACCAGAACGACCAGTTACCGGTCGCCACTACCCACATGCCGAGCATGCCGTTCGTCACCGCGTGGGCGGCGATCGGCGACCACAGCGTGCGCTGCCGCTGGTAGAGCCAGCCGTAGGCGAGGCCGGCGACAATTCCCGCCAACCACAGGTTGTGCTCAAAGCCGAACAGGACGCTTGTGATAACGAAGCTCTTCAGCCCCAGTTGTGATGGATCAACGGACTGGAAGTCCGGGGCTGCGATCCACCGCATCAGGAACGAACGCCAGAACAATTCCTCCATGACCGGCACCACCAGCGCCGCCCCGGCGATGCGCACCGCTGCCAGCAGCCAGTCGATGCGGCCATCCACGCGCGGGTCGTAGCCCTCGGGCGAGCCGACGATCATCCAGCCGGCATCCAGGTTGATCCACAACACCAGCACCAGCGCACCCGTCGCCACTGCCACCAGCGCCCCCTTCGGACTAAGGCTGGCATGCCTGAGTTCCGCGTAATGCCGCCAGAACACAGCCAGCAGCAGCGCCACGACCGCCACCTTGGCCGGGTACAGCCAGCGCAGCCGGTCAGGCGCGTAGCCCAGCCGTTCCAGCATGTCACCGGCAAAGATGAAGCCAACGTAGGCCAGGAACGGCAGGATGCGCACCCACGCAGCCCGGCTGAGCATGGGAGCGTCGACTGGAGCCGGTCCGGGGCCGGTAGCGAACCTCGTGTCGTCGTGCTCGGTCATGTCTCTCCAGGGGCAGTCGAACTGTCTTGATGGAACCGTCCTGACGGCACAGCCGCCGGGCCGGTGCCTCGCTCAACTCAACTTTACGCGCCTGCCGCGCACGTTCTGTGCGCTAAATGACATAAGCCTGCTTTTAGTCGAGTCCGCTTTGGGAGGGGGTTTTCGATGGGAAAGAGTAGTGGCGCGAAACCATCGGCGGCATGGCTTGTCTGAACCGGGACAGGCGCCCCGGCGCGATGGAAGGAGACCAGATGAACCGCTACTACACCGAGCGTCCCGCATCGGGGGCGGGCTACGTGCTTGGCGCGTTTGCGCTGGGTGCGCTGGCGATGTACCTGCTCGACCCGGTCCAGGGCCGGCGCCGGCGCGCGCTGATCCGGGACAAGGCCTACAGCGCGGGTGTGAAGACGCGCAAGATCGCGGATGCGGCCTCGACCGACATCAGCAACCGCGCGCGCGGCGCCGTGGCCGAGCTGCGGCGGGTTGCGCGTGGCATGGGGGTATGGCCGGAGCGGGAGATGCGCTGGCCAGATGGGCCGGGGTGAGAAGGCTGGCAGCTCCCAACGGGTCGTTTAGCGGAGCTAACGTGACGGGGACTGAGCATGCGTCCCGGCTTTCGCCGGGACGACGGTGGTCGGGTTACAGGTTTTAGCCCGCGCCGCGCGCGCGTGCCTCGATCTGCTCCCAGCGCTCGAGCGCCTCGAGCAGCTGTTCCTCGATTTCGGCGTAGCGGGCCGTCATGCGCTTGGCGTCGGCCGGATTGGTCTTGTAGAAGTCCGGCCCGTTCAGCTGCGCGGTGATGGCCGATTGCTCGTCCTCCAGGCTGGCGATCAGCTGCGGCAACTCTTCCAGCTCGCGCTGCTCCTTGTAGCTGAGCTTGACCTTCTTTCCTGGCGCGCCCTGGGCCGCCTGCGGCGCCTCGGTCGGCTTGGGCTGGTTCTGTTTTGGCGCCGATGCGGCAGCAGGCGCTTCGCTGCGCACGCGCTCCCAATCGCTGTAGCCGCCCACGTACTCGCGCCACACGCCCTGCCCTTCGGCCACGATCACCTGCGTGACCACGTTATCGAGGAAGGTACGGTCGTGGCTGACGAGGAACACGGTGCCGGTGTAGTCCTCCAGCAGTTCTTCCAGCAGCTCGAGCGTGTCGATGTCCAGGTCGTTGGTCGGCTCGTCCAGCACCAGGCAGTTGGCCGGTTTGGCGAACAGGCGCGCCAGCAACAGGCGGTTGCGCTCGCCGCCGGACAGCGACTTGACCGGCGAGCGCGCGCGCTCGGGCGCGAACAGGAAGTCGCCCAGGTAGCTCATCACATGCTTCTTCTGGCCGTTGATCTCGACCCAGTCGCTGCCCGGCGAAATCGTGTCCGCCAGCGACGCCTCTTCATTGAGCTGGGCGCGCATCTGGTCGAAGTAGGCCACGTTCAGGCGCGTGCCCAGCTGTACCTTGCCGCTGTCGGCCGGCTCCTCGCCCAGGATGATCTTCAGGAGCGTGGTCTTGCCCGCGCCGTTCGGCCCGATCAGGCCCACCTTGTCGCCGCGCAGGATCGTAGTGCTGAAATTCTTGATGATGATCTTGTCGCCAAACGACTTGGAGACGTTTTCCAGCTCCGCCACGATCTTGCCGGAGCGCTCGCCGGCAGCCACGTCCAGCCGCACCTGGCCCTGCTGGTCGCGGCGCGCCACGCGCTGTTCGCGCAGCGCCTCGAGCCGGCGCACGCGCCCTTCGTTGCGGGTGCGGCGCGCCTCCACGCCCTTGCGGATCCACACCTCCTCCTGTGCCAGGAACTTGTCGAACTTGGCGTTTTCCACTTCCTCGACCGCCAGCAGCTCGCGCTTGCGCTCCTGGTACTTGGAGAAATTGCCCGGGAACGAAAGCAGCTTGCCGCGATCGAGCTCGATGATGCGGGTTGCCACGTTATCGAGGAAGCTGCGGTCGTGGGTGATAAACAGTACCGAGCCGCGGAAATCGCGCAGCAGTGCCTCCAGCCACTTGATCGACGTGAAGTCGAGGTGGTTGGTCGGCTCGTCCAGCAGCAGCACGTCCGGCGCGGAGACCAGCGCCACGGCCAGCGCGACGCGCTTTTGCATGCCGCCCGACAGCGTGCCCATCTTCGCATCGCGCGCCAGGCCCAGGCGGTCGAGCGTGGTATCGACCTTGTTGGTGAGGTTCCAGGCGTCGGTCGCGTCCAACCGGGCTTGCAGCACGTGCATGCGCTCCATCAGCGCCTCGTCGTTGCCCTGGCCGAACTGGCCGGTCAGCGACTCGTACTCGGCCAGCATCGCCTGCTGTTCGCCCATGCCGGCCGCCACCGCGTCGAACACGGTGTCGTCCGGGTTGAACACCGGCTCCTGCTCCACATACGCGATCTTGATACCTTGCTGCATGACCAGCAGGCCATCGTCGAGTTTGGACCGGCCCGACAGGATCTTCAGGAGCGAGGACTTGCCGGTGCCATTGCGGCCGATGAGGCCGACGCGTTCGCCCGCTTCGAGCGAAAAATCGGCGTGGTCGAGCAGCGCGACGTGGCCAAAAGCGAGCTGGGCGGAACTGAGGGAGATGACTGCCATAACGTGTACAAGGCGCGATCGCGCGGCTGGAAAACCAAAGAAGCAGCATTGTACCGGTAGTCAAGCCGCCGGACGAACCGCGATGGGACCAAGGGCCGATTGCGGCCGGGCCGCGCGCGGGCCACACTGCTGAAGTTCACCGAGCGAGGCCATCATGAACCAGCGATTGCTTTTGGGGCTCGTGCCTGTCCTCCTGGCCAGCGGCTGCGCCTCCGGGCCGCCCTTTGTCGACAGGATGGAGCCGCAAGCCGTGGCCGCGGCCGAGCGCCGTGGCCAGTTCCAGCTGGATTGCCCGCAAGCGACGGGGCAGGTAATCCACCGGCAGGAGCTGCAGCCGCTGGCGTTTAGCGGCTATGTGCGCGCCCAGTATTCGGTTGGCGTATCCGGTTGCGGCAAGCGGATGGTGGTCGAAATCCTGTGCTCGGAGAACAATAACCAGTGCATCCAGCGGGGCTGACCCGCGCATTTTCCATTGTGCCGGCCCCTCGGCTATAATTGCGGCAGTTCACGATCCCGGGCTGCCACGCAGCGTCCGCTCGCCGAACCGCAGGCCCGCCCTGCCCCGCGCGCCGCGCCACGCGGCCGCTCGCGTCCTCCCCGTAGCACAATGGATAGTGCACATGCCTCCTAAGCGTGGGATACTGGTTCGATTCCAGTCGGGGGGACCAGTTCTTCTGCTCGAAGCCGTCTCGCGGTTGGCTCAACGCAGCTCAAAACGCCCTACCTCTGCAAGACAAACGCTGGCGTGGACTCAGTCAAGCTCAGCCTTAACTAAAGCTTTCCGAGAGCAGCCCCGTCAACCCACCGTAGCGGGAAGGCTCCCAATTAGCCTACAACCACACTCGGTCGTGCAACCCTCGATTGCGACCGGGACACCATCGGCCGTTAGCGTAGCGCTAGCCGTAACAATCTTATTCACCCCGTGGGGCTTTCCCCCGGGATAAGACTGAGGGCAATCCACTTGGTCACCTAAACGCGCGACGAGACGTCCTCGCACAGAATGGTTAGGCGATCCGCTAATGACGGTTCCACCGTGGTCAGTCGCGTCACCAACGGTAATGATTCGCGAAGGCATATAGAATCGATCGTAATGAGACTAGCGCGGTTGTAGCGGAACTGATTTACTCATCTGGCCAGTCTCGCACAATCTGGACAAGTTCGGCTTTGGTAATCTTTCTGGCCTTGAGAATTTGGACAAGCTCGTCTTTGGAGACTGGATAGTCGTTAAGCAACTTCGGCAACTCCTCTGGCTCGACAGTCCGTAGCCATAGTGGCGAGACCATATTTGCGTCCGCAGCTTCCACCTTCATGTCGCCTTTAAAGTGAAAGTAGACGTGATACGTCTGATGCCCCTCCGGCCATGCGCGGTCATAATACAGAACCGTACCTGCCGGAAGAAGCGAGTTATAACCCTGTTCTCCAGCGATAAGGAGAGGTTCCTTAGTCAAATAAGCGGTTTTGGTTGTCATGCTCAATACTCCCAAGTCAGACAGAATGAACCCGGCCGCACCAGCCAGAACAGCAACGATTAAATAACCGAGCCTGCTTCTCATCTCCGGGCGTTCCCATAAGTGTTAATGGTTTTAGGCGCAATCTTCGTATTGTTTTCAAGCATCGCCTGCACGTCTGCGGGCATAAAAATGTGAGATGGCCATCCAAAGCTGCGCATCTTGGCTGCTGTCCGCTCCGGGTCAGACATCCCCCGACCGAGGTTATTGCGCCGCGTCTACATCTAGGCCAGGTAATGCCAACTTGGCGCCTGCAAGAGTCGTCGTCGCACAGTTGTTCTCGATTGCGTCATAGTCTTTGGTAAGCTTAAACTCTTTCTGGTGCGGATGCTTCGGGCGCCTTTCCTGGCTGCGGAGGTAATGCTTTCGAAGTGTCGTAGTACGGCGACGGCCTTTTCGTTTGATATCGGGTAGAAGAAACCCTTTGTCGTTCGACCATAAGCGTTCTCACCCGCGATGTACGTCGAGAACTTGATGCTTTTGTGGTAATTGGGGCAACAGCCTCTGACGGCGCCAGAAAGAAGCCAGTGCTGATCAGGTTACGGAGCTGATCAGCTTGGCACCGCACTCCGTGACATCGCCGTCGTAGGCGTAGGGTTTTCCTTCATGCTTCGCGCCGGCGCCATCTGGTTTGATAGCAAAATTTCCTTTGCACGCCGGGCAATGGGTCATGTCATCTCGTTGAGCTGCCGCTTTTCCCATTACGATCGTTCCAGAGGAAACACTGATCACCTCACCTCCGTGGTCTGTCTTGTCGCTCAGGCGAATAACACCTCGGCCTTGGTGCTTCATCTTCCGCCCCCGTCCGGCTGACTCGCCTTCGGAAAATAGTAGGAACCGGGCGGAGCCCCTGGCACCTTGACTCGAAATTTCAATCCCGAGAGAAGCTTGTCCCAAAGCGCCACTGCTTCGTCGTCGCTGAGCGATGCCGCCTTCGCAGCGCCAACAATGTTGTGTTCTACTTTTGTGTACAGTTGGGCACCGAACTCAGCGGGGTTGGCGACGTCTCTCGGCTTCCCGACCAGCGCCCATTCGAAATCATGGGTACCGTCCGTACGTTTAATCATCGATTCCTCGCCGTGCCAGTGCTGAACGTCGCGCTTCCCTTCACGCAAGACCGTGCGCTTAGGGTAGTGAGCACCTTGCTCGTCTTTCGCCTGCTGGATACGGGCGAGAAGGGATAGTTCGGATCGTTCATTCTTCTCAAATTCCTCAGGAGAATAATCACCATAGGCGTTCTTATTGGAGCTCAACGAAAAGCTTACATCCGGAAAACTCGGCAAAAACAGCCCGACGTTTACAATTTCTTGGTCTGCATATTGGTTACTGGTGAAGAAACCGTGTTCTATGCAATATCCCGGCTCAGCGGGAATTTCATCCAGCGCCCGCAGGCGTAAGCCGTTGGCTCGCAGCGCTTCCCGAGAAGCCGCGACGTCCTCAGTCTCGCCGTCTTCGACAGAACCGCTTAGAAGAAACGTTAGCTCCCCCTTATTTACATACGTATTAAAAAAATGCAATCCTTCGATCTTCGCATTGCGACTTTCGTAATAGCGAATTTGCCAACTGTTCGCTATCGGCCCTGGCTGGCTATATGTAATCTCAGCGGTTCTGTTTTCGCGCTTTAGCTTAGCTACATCATCCTCGACGCGGAGTTTGACGGCATTCAGCCCCCCGGAGAAAAATTCGACCTTGGACGGGAATGAGGCGCCCCCCCATATAAGTTGAGCTTCCTGTGGCACTTCCAATGCATAACGGCCGAAGCACACTAGCTTCGTTTTCGAAAACAGCTCGCCTAGGCGGGCGCTGAGTTGTACGGTTTCAGGCACGGCTTTCTCCTTGTAGGCATAGCTGGGAGAGCAGGATTGCAATAAGGTCATAGTGAGCCACGCGGCGCAATATTTGGCTTGTCTAGATGACGCAGTCATAGTTCATCCCCATTTCGCCGTTTTCGCGATTTGAACGATGGAGTACAGCATTGACTTCAGTACGTCGGGGTCGGAATAGCTCGCCTGATGTTCATAGTCATGACCTTTTGTTTTGCCATGCGCAAACAATGTGCCTGGGATCAATCGAGCGGAGCGATCCGCCGGTACTGTCTCATCACCTGGCGCAGTTGGGGGCTGCAGCATTAGAAATAGTTTGCGGTCTCCTGCCTGAACTGTAAGTTTTCCTTTAGCGTCATCGTCTAGCGGCGTCCACGTCTCAGGAGCTGGCAACGGACTTTGGCTCGCCCCCGGCTGCCATAAGAAGTCCTGTGTCTGAAAGACAACTTCGCCGTACGTCAGACGCTCACTAGAGGCGCAGAAGCTCGCGTAGCAATTCTCGGGATGAAAAGTTCGCTCAATAGATTGAAGGAAATCAGCAGCATCCCGCAAACGGGTACGGACGCTTCTTAGGCCGCCGCCGTTTGCTTCCTTAATGCCAGCAGGGTTAACCCACTTTGGATTAACAAGACGCCACCATGCGTTGTCAGCTTTTAGGTAGATACTGTCGAGCGCTGTCTCGATGCTGCGGGGCCAGCTCCATAGCGTCTTGCCTCTATCGTCTATCACACGCAACCAATCGTTGCCGTAGGCGGCGCCCGGGAGCAGCTCTAAAGGCGCGGGAGTATTGGCCAAAATCGCTGTGGCGTGTTTGCCGTTGATGCCTAAAATTTTGGCCTCGATGGACGCTAGGACCCCGGGCTTCTCCTGAAAACCAAACCGCATTCGCTTATACGCACTACCAGCCCCCATCGTTGGCATGACATTATGATAAATGCCAAGCACCTTGACGGTTTTGTCACCGAGCAGGTTGCCGTAATTCGGATGAAGTATCGCACGGGCGACCAGACCGCCCATACTGTGCGTTACGATGATCACTTCATCGCACTTGAACCCACGTTTCTGATAGCCCTTTACTAACCCGCGAATACGCTCTGCAATTGCTACGGCGGACTTGCCGTTGCTCTGCAAAAAGTTGTAGCCCATTGCGTGAACTGGATACCAACAAGCGGAGATCTTTTTGAGATCGCTTTCCGAAATCGCAGCACCACTTGCCCCGCCAAATGCGCTTGGCTCCACGCAAATAGCGTTCCACATTGGGTTGATGACGTCGCGCTCGTAATAACTGGAAATCATATTGTTGAGGTAAGCTTCCGCGGTCTTGAGCATCTCGCCATAAGCGCCGTCAAAGAGAACCTCACTCCATCCACGCCAACGCGCGATCTGTGCCGGAGTTTGCTTTCCGCCAAAGGGGGCGGGCCGGCCAAGCAAGGGCGGGATAGCGCCAAGACTGTCGGGAACGTTCCCATGCCGCAAGTCCGCTGCCAAAGTTTCCTTTCCGTCAGGATCGAACCGATCATTGCTCTCGGTATAGTGGTAGTACTCCACTTCTGTCTCATTGGGATCGAAGACCAGCTGCCGCTGCTTAGGTGTGGCATTTTTGAACCAGTTCCCCATGCCATTACCAGCTACGACGTCGATCTTTCCTGAGACGGTCATAAGATCATCCGGACGCCAAGCGCGGTTATCATCCCGTTTCAACTCGTCTTGACGCATCTTGCTCATGCGCAGGTTGCTACCCATTACGCCCGGCAGGAATATCACTGGGATTACCTTACCTGGAGGAACCTTCACATCATGACGTTTGGTGTCGTTGACCTCGGTCATGTGCACGGTGTACTCAGCCCACCCGCCAACTCCTTGGCTAAACTGCCCCTGATGGTTCCCTCGTTCGTTCAGGCCATACTGATTGCTCATGGCAGCTCACCCTTATAACGGATAGTGTAGGACTCGAGGCCCCCCGCTTTTTGCAGCCCGGTACTGCCGCTTGCCGCCGTCTTGCCGTCAATGACGGCACCGTCGTCGCGCACCAACTCGTATGCGATGTTCCTCGCCGGCTTATTGTCAACGTGGATGAAGTTAACCTCTTGGTCAAAGTGGTAATTCGATGATCGTTCGTTGAACGCCTGCGAAACGCTCTTCGCCGGCAGCGTCTCCAAATTGCCGTGAAATAGAACCGGCGCAGCAGTGAAGAACTGCACCTTCTCGCCGATCTCGAGCATGTTGTTGACGCCGTGCAGCCGTACGCCCTTCTTGCCGCGAATGTTCACCCAGTCCGATTCGCTGAGCAGTTCCAGCACCTTATTGGCGATCACCTCGACGTTGTCGCTCCGGGCCTCGACAGTCACTTTCCCGGCCGCCGCAACCAGTTTCATCCCAGCCTTGTGTACGAACAGTCTGAACGTCTTGCCGACACTGGCGAACAGCCCGTCGATGCTCGCAATCGAAAGACTCTTCCCGCTCGTGATGGCCGTATGCCTCGCGCTGGCGATGTGTGTCGACTGCGCCGTGGTTAGCTCGATACCGGCCGGACTGGCCACGACAAGGTGAGGCTCGCCGAGCTCAGGGAAAGCGCCCTTGGCTCCGCCACGGATGGCGTCAGTTTGAGCTTTCACATCCTCCGCCGCCTCGGACTGTTGGCCGGCTTCCTGTGCGCCGGAGCGTTCGGCCATCGATCCGAGCTGCTCCTGGATCTCCGCCGCTGACGCCAGGCGCTGCACGGTCTCACTCATGTCCTTCAGGTGTGATGTGGCGTTTGGCCGCGCCTCAGTCGTGATTAGCATCCCTTGACCGGCCCTCGCAACGCCCCACGCGTTGGTGGCTAGCTCCCACCCCTCACCACGCGAATCCTTACGTCCGCTCGTGTCCTCGATCCGCGTAATATGCCCGAGCGACAGCTGGCTGCACTGGTGGTCACTCTTTAGCTGCGCCTGAATCTTCTGACTGGTGTCGTCCAGAATGAGGTGATTACCACGCGCACCGCCACCGCCCAGCTCCCTGCTGCGCAGACCGCTCAACGCAGCCTGCCCCGGGAGTTCCCAAGGCGGCATGTGGCGCGCGTTGTAGAGCGCGCCAAGGATCAGCGGATGGTCGATGTTCCCATCGGGGTAGACGACCGCCACCTCCTCGCCCACGCGCGGTAGCCGCACCTGGCCGAACTGACTGCCCGCCGCCGGCACCATCACCCGGATCCATGGCGAGCTGTTCTCGTCATAATTGCCCAGCCTGTCCCAATGGAACTGCACCTTCACGCGCCCGAGGCCATCGGTGTGGATCTCCTCCCCCGCCGGCCCCACGACAATCGCGGTTTGTACGCCCGGATTCGCGCACGGTTCGCTGTTGTAATTGGGGCCCGGGCGCCAGTGGATGTCTTTGCGAATGCAGGTAAAACGGTTCTCGTAGTGCGACGCCGCGCCTCTACCGGCCAGGTAGTTGTTGCTCGCCTCATGATCGAGGGCCAGGATCAGGTAGTCGCGGCCCGCAATGCTGTGCCGCGGCTCCGGGTCGTACTCGACCGACCGCGGCTCGGCACTGAAATGGCCGCCAAGCTTGAACGTGCGGCCTGGCTGCACCGTTCGGTCGTTCCCGGCCGCTTCGAAGTACTGCGTGTCCTTGTCCTGCTCCACCATGCGCTGCTGCGCGAGCTTTTCGCCGTCGCTGCGGGTGCGAAAGCCGTAGGCACCGGCGTTCTCATAAACCTCATGCGGGAAGACGTCACCCTGCTGGTTGGCAGAGCCAACGCTGGCACGCTGCGCCACAGGGTTCTTGTAGTCGAAGCTGGCCAGCGTCGTCTTGCCCGAACCGAGGCGCCGCACCGCAGTCCACTCGCGGATGCCGTCGTCCTCGAGCGCCCCGCTCTTGTCGCGGAACGGGATCACGTCCGGGTCGTCGTGCCGGGTCGCGTCGATCGGCTCGGCCAACACGCTCCTGTCCGACAAGACCAGCTTATGGCCGTCGAAGCGGTGCTCGTACCAATAGTGCAGCCCGCGCGCCTCCCAACGCCGGTGCAGGTGGTTGTAGTCGCTCTCGTTGTGCTGGTTGGCGACGGTCAGCCTCGGGTCGTCGTCGAACGTGTTCATCTGCCAGTCGGCCTGGCGGTAATGCTGCAAGGTCGCCTCGGTGATCTCGCGGACGCTTTTACCGTGGAACGAGACGTTGTCCTTGCGCAGCCGCGCGAACGCGAGCCACGGTTCGAGCACCATATGGTAGAAGGCGAACCCGCCATCAGTGCGCACGAACCTGAATTCGGTCACGTAGCCGTTGAAATACCGCAGCGAACCATCCTCGCGCACCAGCGAAATGGTCACCATACGCGCCATCATCATCTTCAGCGGAATGCGTGCGTCGTCAGACAGCACCTCCGCGTCGATTCGGAAGTCGCGCGAGAGCTCCTCATGCGCGCGCAGCGTGTTCACGAGCAGGGTGGCTGTCTGCGGCCCGTCCTGGAACGGGAACTCGAGCCGCAAGAAGCGGTTGTGCTGCGAGTCGCCGCTAAACGCCGACAGCGCGGCTCCGGCACCGATTACCTGGCTCCCGCTCATTACCTGCCTCCACTGGTCGCTCGGCGTGGCCGTAGCGAAAAACGAAAAATGTGCAGCAGCTACGTTACCGCGCCGTGCCGACAGGAACCTTGACAGCAGTCAACGCGACACGGGCAATCGGAAGCTTCCGACAGCCGGCACGGCCGGGCGAAGCATTGCGCCGATCTCCGGACGTTGCGCGACGCCGGCGGTCCCTGTCAGAAACGTGTCCCAACCAAGCCGTCTGCTAATGCTGTGCGTGGACAGCGACATCCGCTTGATGCAGCTGGGCGCCAGCAGCAGGCGAATCTCGTACTGCAAGGTGGGCGTGGCGAACAGCGTGACCATCTCTTCCATCGCACGCCGCGCAGCGCCGCCGGGCAGGAACTCGGCAAGTCGCGCTTCATCGAGGGGGCCAACATGCAGCCGTGCGCGCAAGTCGTGGCGCCACAGGCGCACTCCGAGCACCGTCCCGGCACCCAGCATCGGATTGGTCGTCCCGAGTGTGCTGCGACGGTTCTCGGGGATCAGATCCCAGGCGCCGGCGAACTGCTCCAGCCGGATCGGCACGCCGAAGTAGTCGGCGAGCACGCGCTCTACCGTGACAGCGGATACTGGTCGGGTTCCCAAGAGCGCTGCATAATAGGCCTTCGTTTCGGCTCTCACCTCGCCAGCCGCCGCCCTTCCCGCCGGTTGCGTCCTGGCTCCCGCCAGCGCCGTCAGCATCGGCAGCAGGCGATCCTCTCCGCGAACATCGATGCCATGTTCGACCCGGTACTTCGCCCAGGCCTCGTAAAACAACCCAATCAGCCGGTTGGAGAAAAGGTCGATCAGTTCGCGCTGGCTTGCGTCGCCGTCCACCGACTGCCGCGCCGCGACCCGCTCCGTGTCATGCAGCGGAAGCGTTCCGGCAGCGCCGAGCAGCCCAACGAACGCGGGAGTGACCCGGATCTTTCGCACCTGGCCGCTCTGCACGGCGCGGGCGCCATCGCGCTTATCCAGCGGTGGCCTGGGCTCGATCTCGACCATTCGAACTTCGCTCGCGGGGAACGCCAGGGACAGGCTGTTCTGGAATCGCAGCACTTCCTTGAAGGCGCGTTCGTACGGAACACCGTGGCGCCGAAGTACGCCTAACAGCACATTCACGAGCTGCACAAACTGGAAGCGTTGCGGCTCATCCAGCAGCAGGTTGATCAAACCAGCGGCATGTATCCGCTTCGTGGCAGGCATCGGAACAGTTCCTTTCCGCTTTGGTGCGACAGGACGACGAGTTCAACAAAGCTGTTCACGTAGACATACAGGCCAAAGAAGTGGTCGAGGACCTGGGCGAACAGGTGCAGGCCCGCGCCAACAAAAGCCTCCTCGTCCAGCGTAAGGCGTAACTCGACACCATGCGCCAGCGATGCTCCCCGCTTGTGCCGTATCCACGCGGTCGTCTCGTTCTGCTCGAAGCCGACGATGCCGCCGATCTGCCGTCGCGATACCGGGGTCTGCGCGAGATCGTAAAGGGCCAGCATCTCGCGCAGGCCGGCGGCACCTTCCTCCAACAGCAAGTGATGATCGAGGGCGAGGTGCGAGATAAGCCGCCAGTCGCTATCGGCACCTTTCATCAGCCGAAGGGGACGCGTGGGCCTGCGCAGGAAACGGATCACGTCGCTGCGCGCGGCGCCTGGCACGAAGAGATCGCCCTCGGAGGCGCCGACCTTGACCGAGCATGGCAGGTCCCGGTTTGTGCAGGTTAGCTCGACCGAGAGCGTGTTTCGTTCGATCTGAAGCGGATCGCAATCCGAGTTCACAAGCGTGATCGACTTCTCGTGGCCAGGACTGGTAATGGCGAGCGTTTCGTCATGGCGCATCAGCCAGTAGCGGCCTTTTGGCACGTCCACTTCCTCGCCGTGCCGCATCGAGTAAAACGGGCGAAACTCGACGGCGGACGCCGTGCCGTTCCCGCTTTGGCGCACCATGTGCACCTTATCGACCGAGTAGACCTCGAACGCCTGCGGGAAAGCGCCGTGGGCCAGTAGCGTGTAGTCGGAAGACACCTGGTCGTACGTGATCGGCACGCCCGGCTGGCTGAACAGGTTCACGACCGGCGTGCAGCCCGGCAGCAGGTTCTCCGCCGAGAGATTTGCCAGCATGCGCGCTTTGTCGGAGTCGGGTGGCACGTCGGCCACAGCCAGGCGCAGCGTGACACGGGAGCACCCTTCGGGCACACGCGCAAGGACTGCCGGCAGATCGATGTCGAAGAAGTTGAATTTTTCAGGGAACGCAAAATATTCGGCGAGGATGCGATATGCGGCATGCGACTTCGCCCTGAAAGGGATTAGCCCTTCGTCGTCCGCAAAACCGACCGGCTTGATCGGGACCGCCGGCAACGGCTGCCACGGACCGTCTTCGCCCACCTGCAAGTACGCGCCGGCAGTGTGGATGAACAGGACATCGCGCAGCGTGGCGCAGAAGGATGAGTCCCCGTCGACGTACAACCGCACGGTGTCGGACTCCTTCGCCGATAGTGGCACGCCTGGCCGGGAGGACTCCAGCACCAGCGTGAGCGACGACGCGGCCCCTTCCGGCAAGCGGGTGGCCGCCGGTGCGCAAATCATCGATTCGAAGCTTGCCGCAGCCACCCTCACCCCGCCCGGCGCAACTTCATACACTGTCTTGAATCTGCACGGCACGTCGCGCACAGGCGCCGTTTCGAGCAGTGTGCCGCGCGGCACCTCGGCGATCGGTGCCACCTGTCCGTGCGCGTCCGGTTCGCCAAAGAACCGCACGATCGCGCACGATGGAAACGGCCGCAGGAAGTGGGGAAACAGCTGATTGAGCAGCGCTTCGGTGAATTCGGGGTACGAATCGTCCAGTCGCTTGGTGACGCGGGCGCAGAGCAATGCAACCGCCTGGATCAGGCGCTCGACGTGCGGGTCGTCGCACGCCTCCCCGCCCATCTGCAGCTTGGCCGCCACTTTCGGGTAGCGCTGGGCATACTCCCGGCACAGCGACCTGAGGTTCACGAGCTCGCGCTCGTACTTTGCAAACAGTTCATCCATGACAGCGGCGACCTCGAGTTCTATCTGCTCCCCTCGACCGAGTACTGCTGCAGCGACGGGCGAAAGACGGCGTTGAAGGACATCGGCCCGGCTTGCGGTGCGCTTTTCAACTGCGCCGTGATCAGGAAATCGACACGGTTGATCGCCCCCTTCTTCTGACACAGGCTCACAGCCACTTTTTGCAGGCGGGGCTCATGACGCTCGATGGCCAGCCGTACCGCCGCGCAGATCTGCTGCTGGTCGGTGTCGCTGGTCATGCACATACCCGCGAAATCGATCAAGCCATAATTGACAACGGAGCCGGCGACGGCTGGGTAAGAGGCCAGATCGGACGGCAGCAACGCCGAGCGGGTATTGAGGAGTGCTTCGAGGTCGCGCGTGATGCTCCGCTTCGAGTCCTCCAGCGCACGCGCGCCCGCACCGGCCTTGCTGGCGTGATGTCGTTCGTCATCCTCGTCCAGCCTGTCCAAGAGACCAAGTGAAAAGCCGCGCATACGACCTCCTCGCAATGTTCCACCGGCGATTATCAGTGCCTTGTTGATGCGCAATTTTGCGCCCTCGCAAGAACTGCACTGGGGAATGGAAAAGCGAACCGATCTGATCAGGATCAATAGTGGAATTGCCGCGTGAAGCCATGCTTTTAAGAATCTGTGTGGAAAACAACACGACGGAGGGAATCATGAGCGCATCGAAGATTCTGTGGTCGGAAGGCCTGACCTTGGGCCCGCAGCACTTCCAGTGCCAGGACATCTACCACGAAGCGCGGCTGCGCCAGATGGCCAAAGCGCTCAATCCGCATTTCTGGGGCATTCGCTCGATTCAGTGGAACCTCGATGGCCTCGGCCACGGCCGACTGGGTGCTGATGCGATGTCGGTTATCTTCCCGGACGGTGAGATCTACGAAGCGCCCGGCACTGACCTGCTGCCTGATCCCGTTGACCTGTCGCGCTTGCCGCAGGATACGCAGACCTTCACCTTCTATATTTCGCTTGCAGTAGTGAAGCCGCATGGCGGTAATACAGCCGACGACGCCCGCTATGTGCGCTGCGAATCGGAAGTGCTCGACCTGTACAGTGAAGCGCTGGCGATCGAAGTGCCGTTCCTGAAGACGAAGGCCAGGCTGGTGTCGCAACTCGGTCCGCGCGATCCGCATACCAGCCTACCGGTGGTGCAGGTTCGGCGCACCGCGGAAGGCGGATTCGAGATCGATCCGTCGTTCATTCCGCCGAGCATTGCGATAGGCGGCACGCCCGTGCTCAAGCGCATGATCGATGGCTTGATCAGCGCACTGACCGCGAAGATCGAAGCGCTGCAGCGCATGCACCGCAAGACCAGCGCCGACGTGTATGAGGTATCGACCGGTGACATTTCGTCCTGGTGGATGCTCAATATCGTGAGCACCGCGAATGCCCTGCTGATGCATACGGTGCGATCGGCCGGGCATCACCCGGAGGCGCTGTACGAGAAGCTGTTGTCCCTCGCCGGCGGGCTCATGACCTTCTCGGACAGGTACAAGAGCGCCGACCTGCCGGCATACCGGCACGAAGCGCTCGGTGACGTCTTCGGCAAGTTGGACACCATCATCCGCGACCTGGTCGATACCGTCATCGCGGCGAAGTACTTCCTGATCCCGCTGGTCGCCGACAAGAACCGCCGGGCGTGCTACCGTGGTGCGCTCGATCCATCCCGCGTGACGCGCGACACCCAACTGGTCCTGGCCGTCAACGCCGACATGCCCCCTCTGGAACTGGTGGCCGCGGTACCAGTGCGGCTCAAACTCGGCGCTCCGGACGACCTGGACAAGATTATCGGTTCAGCGCTGCCCGGGGTACCGCTCACACACATGCCGCAGGTGCCGCCAGCGGTGCCGGTGCGGCCAAACACCTACTATTTCTCAGTGGCCACGAAGGGCACCCTCTACGAAAACGCACTGAAGACCGGCGCCGTGGCCGTCTACGCCCCGGATGGAATACCGGGCTTGAAGATCGAGCTGATCGCGGTTACTTCTTAGGCTCGGCGGACGCCAGCGGGGCGGTTCCCTGAAGCCGACGCTGCAGCAGGTCCTGGGCCACCGCAAGCGCCTTGTCCGGCGCCGCTGCGATATCCGGGATGACGCCCACTCCCTCCCAGTTGGTATGGGTAATTGGACTGATGCTGCGCCGGCCGGGTATCACGGCAAAAAAATGGTCGCCAAGTCGATAAGGGCGCGCAGGGTGGGCTCCGCCCCAGGTCCGCTCGCCGATCACCGTCGCGCGTTTCATTGCCTGCATCGTGTAAGCGAAATCTTCCCCCGCGGACATCGTGCCGGGGCCGGCCAGAATGACGACCGGCTTCTTGCCGCCATAGCGTTTGCCGTCAAGCTTGTCTTGGGTCCAATGCTGCGTGCTGATGCCGGTATCCCGATCCCAGATGTCGTTCAGGCGTGTACGCTGGTCCACGAAATAGCTGATCAGTAAGGCCACCGATGCCGGCCCGCCGCCGCCGTTGTCGCGTAGATCCACGATGAGGCCGTCGGTGTCAGCCAGTTCATCCATCGCTGCGCCGTACCTTTCAGCCATCACGAAATCAGGAGGGAAACCGGAAACCTTCAGGTAGCCGATGTTGGAGCCCAGGTGATCGACCTTTTCCACGCGCTGGTGTGCCATGCGGCGCATGATCAGCCGCATCACGATGTTGGTGCGCTGCTCCCACTCCGCTTTGGACGCCGGTGGAGGCCCGACCGCATCGTCGAGCGGAACCGGTTTGGGACTGAACCTCACCGACATATGCTGGTCATGGGCTACGCCGCGAATATCGTCCGTGAGCTGTTTTGCCAGCTGTTTGCCGTCCGTCACCCCATCGTACTTGCCCTCGTGCTGGCGCTGACGCAGGACCGCTTCAATTTGCTTGGCCTTGTCGGGAAAGACGTAGTGCTCGTTCAGCCTTGCCACCAGGGTATCGATCGCCTCCACCCGCATTGCGCTGTCGACGACGACCTTTGGCTGCGGCATCTGTTGTTCCCACAAAGGCCGCCACAGGGGGACGGTGGCATATGCGCCGATGATCACGGTCAGCACCAGCAAAGACGGTATGACAATCCATTTCTTTTTCATTTTTTCCCTCTGATTGTGGCACGCGGGTTGCGATGTTTGGTGGATGCATCAGAAACGAACACTTCATCAATAATGCAATGAAGCTGATTTAGCATAGCAATATTAATTTCCCTTTGCTAGCAAATTTTATTTCCGATTGAGCGCACTCACTCCGAAGAAGACGGCGATCGGGACAAGCCGCGTGTCTGCTCACTTCCGAATCCCTAACCTGGATTATGTTTTTTGCACTGCGGCAACGTTACCATTAGGGTATGGTTTCCCGTCGCCTTACCCGTCAACTGGTCTGCTGGCTGCTCTGCCTGTACGCGGCCGCGTTGTCGATTGCCGCGGCGGCCCCGGTTGTGCTGCCGGCGGCGGGGCACCAGACGACGATGGAGATGCACTGCCACGAGCAGCCTTCGCCCGTCAAACAGCACCACGTCAACTGCAGCGACAGCTGCCTGCTCGGCTGCCTGCTCGCCACCGCCGTCGGCGCCCCCTATGCCGAGACGCGGCTCGCGGGCGCTGCCTGCACTGCACCGCTGCGTGGCCTCATCCCACCATCCCGTCCTGCCTTGCCGGCAGTCGCCCTCTGCGCCCCCTTGCCGCCACGCGGCCCGCCAAGCCTGTCCTGATTGCCCACAACCTTACGACTCACCCGATGCGTGCCGTCCCAAGCGGCACGGCACGCATCCGCACACGCAAACAGGATTCAAAATGAACGCGACGTTGAATAAACGGCTGCTGGCGGTCGCCATTGCAGCTACCCTCCCCTGCCATGCCGCCCTTGCTGGCAACGATCAAGCCAATCTCCCGAAAGTCACCATCACCGGCACCAAGGCCGACGTGACGCAAGTGGATGTGAGCCGGGCCGGCTTTCCCACCGATACCGCAGGCCTGCTGCAGCAAGTCCCCGGCATGAGCATCGTCAGCGGCGGCGGCGTCTCGGGCTTGCCTTCGATGCGCGGCCTGGCGGACGACCGCCTGCGCATCCAGGTCGATGGCATGGACATCGTGTCGGCCTGCGCCAACCACATGAACCCGGCCCTGTCGTACATCGCGCCCTCGCAGGTGGACTCGGTGCAGGTGCTGGCCGGGATCACGCCGGTCAGCGCCGGCGGCGACAGCATCGGCGGCACCATCCGTGTGCGCTCGGCCGACCCGCGCTTCGCGGCGCCGGGCGCGGAACTGCTGAAAGAGGGCCAGGCCGCCCTGTTCTACCGGTCGAACGGCAACGTACGCGACGCCAGCCTGTCGGCCACCCTCGCCACCGAACGATTCTCCGCCACCTACAGCGGCGAATCGGTCAAGTCCGACAACTACCACGCGGGTGGCGACTTCAAGCCGGCCACCACGCCCGCGATCCCGCGCGCGCTGCCGCACGATGAAGTCGGCTCCTCGGCCTACGAATCGCGCAATCAGTCGGTGACCCTCGCCGTGCGTAGCGAACAGCGCCTGGTCGAACTGCGCATGGGCATGCAGCACATCCCTTACGAGGGTTTTGCGAACCAGCGCATGGACCTGACGCGCAACGACAGCCAGCAGTTCAACCTGCGCCTGCAGGAGCGCCACGACTGGGGCACGCTTGAAGCGCGCGCCTACCACGAGCACACGCGCCACGGCATGAACTTCGGCGACGACAAGCTGTACTGGTACGGCGCCAAGTCGGACATCCCCGGCATGCCGATGGAGACGGAAGGCCGCAACACCGGCCTGTCCGCCAAGGCCAGCGTGAAGCTGTCCGATCCCGACCTGCTGCGCATCGGCGCCGAGTACCAGCGCTACCGCCTGAACGACTGGTGGCCGCCGTCGGGCGGCGGCATGGCGCCGGACACTTTCTGGAACATCCGCGACGGCCAGCGCGACCGCCTGGCGGCCTACGCAGAATGGGACCGCCGCTGGAGCCCCGAGTGGTTCAGCCAGTTCGGCATCCGCGGCGAGAACGTGACCAGCGACGCCGGCGCGGTGCAGGGCTACAGTGCGGCCTATGCCACGGACGCCAAGGCGTTCAACGACCAGGACCGCCATCGTAAAGACCACAATCTCGACCTGACCGCACAGGCGCGCTACGCGCCGGACCGCGACGCCACCTACAAATTCGGCTACGCCCGCAAGACGCGCTCGCCCAACCTGTACGAACGCTACAGCTGGTCCACGGGCGGCATGGCCATGAACATGGTGAACATCGCCGGCGACGGCAATGGCTATGTCGGCGACGTCAACCTGAGGCCGGAGGTCGCGCACACCGTCACCGCCAGCGCCGACTGGCACGACGAGGCGCAGGAACGCTGGTTCGTCACGGTCGCGCCCTACTACACCTACGTGAAGGACTACGTGGACGCGCGCTGCCTCACCGCACAGTGCGCGCGCAACGCGTTTGTCTTCCTGCGCTTTGCGAACCAGGATGCGCGGCTGTACGGCGCCGAGTTCTCGGGCCGCGCACTGCTGGCCCGCGGCGCCTACGGCAACCTGAGCGCGAGCGGCCTCGTGAACTACGTGGTCGGCAAGAACAAGACCACGGGCGACAACCTGTACAACATCGCGCCGCTCAACGCGCGCCTGTCGCTGGTGCACCAGCTGGGCGCGTGGAGCAACACGATGGAGCTGCAGGCGACGGCGGCCAAGGACCGCGTCTCGCAGCTGCGCAATGAGCTCAAGACGGGCGGTTTTGCGCTGCTCAACCTGCGCACCAGCTACGCGTGGAAGCACGTGCAGCTCGATGCCGGCGTGGAGAACCTGTTCGATCGCCGCTACGACCTGCCGCTCGGCGGCGCCTACGTCGGCCAGGGCCGCACGATGTCGCAATCGGGCACGCCGTACGGGATCGCCGTGCCGGGCATGGGCCGCTCGGTGTACGCAGGGCTCACGTTCAAGCTCTGATGCGCTTGCGCCGGGCTGGCAGCCGCCGGCCCGGTTAGTCGGCGGGAATGTGGATCTTCGCCTTGATGGGTGGGTGAAGAGGTTCGCGTAAATGAGGATCGCGATGGCCGCCGCCATCCAGTAAGGCGGATGATGGCGCACGCGCAGGTCGAACAAACGCCAGGCCTGCACGATGAGATCCCGAAGTACAAGAACTCGATGGCGGCGCGCCGCAGCCTGCCCATGTGCCGGGGCCGGGCGTCCATCAACATCGTGTCCAGTGCAGCGAGCATGGAAGAAGTTCAGGCTGGCGCCGCCAATCAATCCCACGCCGCAGGATCGATGACGCCCGCCGCGCGCAGCGCGGGTTTGCCGAACAGGTAGCCCTGCATCAGGCCCACGCCCGCGTCGCACAGGAAGTCGCGCTCCGCACGCGTCTCGATGCCCTCCGCGAGCACGCGGATACCAAGCTCCGCGCTCATCGTAATCACGCCCTTGACGATCGCCTGCTTCGGCTTGCTGGCGTCGATGCCGCGCACCAGTCCCATGTCCAGCTTGATGATGTCCGGCTGGTACTCCGCCAGCAGGTCCAGGCCAGCATAGCCCGCGCCGAAGTCGTCGATCGCGGTGGAAAAGCCGAAGCGGTGGTATTCGCGGAAGATGTTCACCAGGTGCGGCCGGTCCTGCACCTTCTCGCCTTCGGTCACCTCGAAGATGATGTGCTCGATCGGGAAGCCGTATTCGCGCGCCGCCGCAAAGGTGCTCTGGATGCAGGCCGCGGGCTGGTACACGGCATTGGGCAGGAAGTTGATCGACAAGCGCTCGCGAATGCCCAGCTCGGCCGCGCCCTTGATGGCCTGCACGCGGCAAGCCTGGTCGAACTGGTAGCGGTTGTCGTCCGTCACCCGCGACAGCACCGACCACGCGCCCTCGCCGTTCGGGCCGCGCACCAGCGCCTCGTGCGCGAAGATCGTGCGCGTCTGGACGTCAACGATGGGCTGGTAGGCGAACGTGAACTCGAAGTCGAGCGGCGGCGCGGTTTTGCATTTGCCGCAGGCGCGGGATTCTGGCGAGACTTCAGGCTGGATGGGAGTCATGGACGCGGCAGTTGGGGGAAATGGCCTAGTATCCTCTATTTCAAAAGCTCAAGCCACACGCGTGCCCGTCAGGTTCAGGCCTTGTCGTTGGCATCGAGGCGCCGCTTCATCTGCGATAGCAGCTCGATCAGCCGGGCCTTGTCCTCCCCCGGCACGCCCTCCAGCAGTTCCTCGATCCAGCGCTCGTGCACCGCGGCCATCTCGCCGAACGCACGGCGGCCTTCTTCGGTGAGCTTGACCGCATAGGCGCGCCGGTCCCTGGGATCGGGCACGCGCACGACCAGCTTTTCCTGCTCCAGCTGGTCGGTGATGCCGGTGACGTTGCCGCCGGTGACCATCATGCGTTTGGATAGCTCGCCCATGCGCAGCCCGTCGGGGTGGCGTTCGAGCTGCGCCATCAGGTCAAAGCGCGGCAGCGTGATGCCGAAGCTGGCGCGCAGCCGGCTGCGGATCTCGTTCTCGATGCGCACCGTGCAGGAGAGCATGCGCAGCCACAGCTTGAGCGACTGGTGGTGTTCGTGGGTGAGGCGGCTGGCCAGGTCCAGTGCGCCGTCATCGTCATCCCGCTCGTCGTCCGCCATCTCGCCTCACTCGAGTGCCTCATCCCGTAGTTTGAAACGCTGCAGCTTTCCGGTCTCCGTGCGCGGCAGCTTGTCCCTGAATTTTACCGAACGCGGGTATTTGTAGGGAGCGATCTGCTGTTTGACGAAGTCCTGCAGGGCGCACACCAGCGCGTCGGACGGTTCGAATCCGGCCTTGAGCACCACATGCGCCTCGACCAGCTGCCCGCGTTCCTCGTCGGGCCGGCCGATCACGCCGCATTCGGCCACCGCAGGATGGCGCAGCAGCGCCTCTTCGACCTCGGGGCCGGCGATGTTGTAGCCGGCCGAGATGATCATGTCGTCGGTGCGCGAGCGGTAGTAGAAATAGCCGTCGGCGTCCATTTCGTAGGCGTCGCCGGTCAGGTTCCAGCCGTCGCGCACGTACTGGCGCTGGCGCGGGTCGGCCAGGTAGCGGCAGCCGGTTGGCCCCTTGATCGCCAGCCGCCCGATCACGCCGGGACCTACGCGCTGGCCGTCCTTGTCGAGGATGCAGGCCTGGTAGCCGGGCAGCGGCTTGCCAGTCGCGCCGGGGCGAATGTCGGCGCCCGCCGCCGAGATGAAGATGTGGAGGATCTCGGTGGCGCCGATCCCGTCGATCATGTCAAGGCCGCTCGCCTCGCGCCAGGCGTCGCGGGTAGCCAATGGCAGCGCCTCGCCGGCCGACACGGTGCGCGTCAGGCTGGTCAGGTCATGGCGCGCGGCCAGCGGCGCCATCTGGCGGTAGAAGGTGGGCGCGGTAAAGCACACGGTGGCGCGGTGCTGTTCGATTGCCGCCAGCAGGGATTCGGGCGTGAGCTTTTCGAGCAGGATTGCGCTCGCGCCCACGCGCAGCGGGAACAGCAGCAGTCCGCCCAGGCCAAAGGTGAATGCGAGCGGCGGCGTGCCAATGAAGACGTCATCAAGGCGCGAGCGCAGCACATGCGGCGGAAAGCAGTCGCAAATGGCCAGCACGTCGCGGTGAAAGTGCATCGTCCCCTTGGGCACGCCGGTGGTGCCCGAGGTGAAGCTGATCAGGCAAACGTCGTCGGCCGAGGTGTCGACCGCGTCGAACGGCTCGCCGTGGCGCCGCATCAGCGCATCCAGCGCTTGTGCATCGGCCGCGTCGCCGAACAGCAGCACCGGCGGGCATTGGTCCAGGGCGTCCAGTTCGGCGCGCAAGGCGGTGGCGCACAGGACCGCGTCGACCCTGGCCTTGTCGATGATCTTGCCCAGCTCGGCGGCGCGCAGCAGCGGCATGGTGGGCACGGCGATCAGGCCGGCCTTCTGCACGGCCAGGATGCAGGCGGCCATCATCGGGCAGTTGGCGCCGCGCAGCAGGACGCGGTTGCCGGTGACGAGCTTCAGGTCGCGCCGCAGGACGTGGGCGATGCGGTCGATGCGGTCAAGCAGGTTGCGATAGGTCCAGCGCTCGTTGGCGCCGACCAGCGCAGTGCGCTCGCCCCACCCTTTGGCGATGGCGGCGTCGACCAGTTCGGCCACGCAGTTCAGGCGTTCGGGGTACTGCAGGCCGGGCAGGTCGAACAGGAAGTCGGGCCACTCGTCAAACGGCGGCAGGTTGGCGCGGGCAAAGCCGTCCACGTAGGCGGAGGGACTCAAGTCTGCAGCGGTCAAGCGTGTCATGGACGCCCCGTGAAAAAGTATCGGCCGAGAACCCGGGAGATACTTTAAATCTAAACAATCTGCTCAGCAAGCGGATTTGTGCGGGGCTTGTCCTTTCATCAGGAAGCGGCCAGCGCGCGCGCCAGCTCGCTCTGGCGCAGCGCGCTCTGGCGGGCCTTGTCCAGCGCGGGCTCGACTTCGCATGGCAACAGCGGGGCGTCCTGCGCTTCGAGCGCCTCGAACGCGGCGGCGGCGCCCAGCAGCCCGAGCGTGCTGCAGCCTTCGCGCAGGCGCGCCAGCTGCGCACGCGCTTCCGCGGTTTCGCCGCAGGCGAGCAGCTGCTCGATCAAGGGGCTGGCGGCCACCAGCTGCTTGTGCAGGCCGCCCAGATAGAGCAACAGCCGGTTGGCGTCAATGCCAAGCCGGCGCACGGTTTGCGCAGCCAGCTCGTCGCCGCCGTCCGCCGGTTCCTGCAGGCCGGCCAGCAAGGCGCGCACTTCTTCCACCTGGAACGGCTTGACCAGGTAGGCGTTGGCGCCCATGTCGCTGGCCTGGTCGGCGACGCTGCCCTCGCTGGCGGCGGAGGCGAGCACGAAAGGCATGTGCGCAAGCTGCGGATCGGCCTTCACGCGCGCCAGCAGTTCCGTGCCCGACAGGTGCGGCATGCGCAGGTCGCAGAAGGTGATCGCGGGCCGCAGGCCGCCTTCGAGCTGGCGCCAGGCGTCCTCGCCGTCCTCGGCTTCGTGGACTTCGAAATGTCCGCTGGTGTCGACCAGGTGCATGAGCACCATCCGCGACACGACGTCGTCGTCCACCACCAAGACCTTCATCCGATCGCTCATGCGCGTCTCCCGCTTTCTGTCACACCATTATACCGGCTGGCCCCGCCGCAGCCGGGCACCTCACGTGCATGCCCCGGCAAACGCGTCGAGCATCTCGGCCAGTTGCGGTAACGCGGCGTCCAGTGCCGTCCAGTCGCCATTGTCGGCGGCCGCTTCCAGTTCCGCGCACAGCTGGTTGAGCGCGATCTCGCCCAAGTAGGCGGCGCTGCCGCGCAGGCCGTGCAGCAGCAGCGCGCAGGCTTCGCCGTCGCGGCGCGCCAGCGCGTCGTTCAGCTCGCCCCGGCGGCGCGGCAAATCGGCGGCAAACGCAGCGCGCACGCGCTCGCGCAGGTCGCCGCCGCCCTTCGGTCCGTGTCCGGCCGCCTCGGCCAGCGGAGCCGGTCCGGTGAACACGCCGAACATGGCATCCAGTTCGGCCGTGCTGGGCGGCTTGGCCGCCGCCGGCGACAGCGGTTCGAGCGCGATCCCGCGCGCAAGCTGCACGCCGATCGCGCGCGTCAGCTTGGCGTGCAGCGAGTCCTCGTCGATCGGCTTGCTCAGGAAGCCGTCCATGCCGCTGGCAAGATAGCGCGAGCGGTCTTCCTCGCTCGCATTGGCGGTCAGCGCGACGATCATCACCTGCGGGTCGAGCACCGGGCTGCCCGGCTCGCCGCCGGCGCGGATCAGGCGCGCGGCCGTGATGCCGTCCATCTCGGGCATGCGGCCGTCCATCAGGATCAGGTCGTAGCGCTTGCGCGTGCACGCGTCCAG
Organism: Massilia agilis; assembly: GCF_024756255.1. Lineage (GTDB taxonomy): Bacteria > Pseudomonadota > Gammaproteobacteria > Burkholderiales > Burkholderiaceae_D > Telluria > Telluria agilis. The sequence goes on from NZ_JANUHB010000002.1 coordinate 1,035,110, forward strand.
CGCCTGGCGCCCGTTTTCGGCGATATCGACCTCGTGCCCCAGCTCCTCGAGCATGGTGCGGATGATGATCTGGTTGGTCGGGAAGTCTTCGGCGCACAGCACCTTGAGCTTGTGCGTATGCGGCGCGCGCGGGGCACGCGGCTCCTGCGGCGGGCGCACGCCGTCGGCCAGCGGCAGCACGAAGGTGAAGGTGCTGCCCTCCCCTTCGGTGCTCTCGACGCTGATCCAGCCGCCCATCAGCTGCACCAGCTGGCGGCAGATGGCCAGCCCCAGTCCGGTGCCGCCGTAGCGGCGCGTGGTGGTGCTGTCGGCCTGTTCGAACTTCTGGAAGATGCGCGGCAGCGCTTCGGCGGCGATGCCGATGCCGGTGTCCTGCACCGAGAACCGGATCATGTTGCGGCCCTGCGCGTCGGCCACCTGGTCTTCAAGCCGGCGCTCGACGCACAGCCTGACCATGCCCTCGTTGGTGAACTTGAAGGCGTTGCCGACCAGGTTGACCAGCACCTGGCGCAGCCGCGTCGGGTCGCCCACCACGAAGCGCGGCAGGCCAGGCGCCAGCTCGATCGCAAAGTCCACGCCGCACACGGCGGCCTGCTCCTCGAACAGGCTGACCACGTTCTCGATGGTGGCGTCGAGCGCGAAGTCGATGTTCTCGATGGTGAGCTTGCCGGCCTCGATCTTGGAAAAGTCGAGCAGGTCGTTGATGATCGACAGCAGCGATTGCGCGTTGGCCTGGCCGCGCACGATCTGCTCGCGCGTGGCGTCCTTGAGCTGGGCGTCGCGCAGCGCAAAGCCGAGCATGCCGATCACGCCGGCCAGCGGGGTGCGCATCTCGTGGCTCATGTTGGCCAGGAATTCGGACTTCTGGCGCGTCGCGTCCTCGGCGCGCTGCTTGGCCAGCCGCAGCCGCTCCTCGTTCTCGTGCAGCGCGCGGTTGGCCTGCGCCAGCTCGTGGGTATTCTGGCGCACCTGCTGTTCCTGCTCGCGCAGCTCCTGTGTCTGGCGCTCGAGCAGCCGGTTCTGCAGTTCGATCTCCTCGGTGCGCGCGCTGACCTGGCGCTCCAGCAGCTCCTTCTGGCGGCGCAGGCCCGACAGGCGCGCGAGGATGATCCCGTAGGTGACGCCCGCCAGCAGGATCACGCCCAGGACGCGGAACCACCAGGTCTTCCAGTACGGCGGCTCGATGATGATTTCGAGCGAGGCCGGGGTGTCGCTCCAGACCCCGTCCTTGTTCGCGGCACGCACCCGGAACACGTAGTAGCCGGGGTCCAGGTTTGTGTAGGTCGCAAAGCGCTTGCCGGCATCGGTGCTGACCCAGTCCTGGTCGAAGTTCTCCAGCCTGTAGGCGAAGCGGTTGCGCTGCGGCGCGGCGAAGTGCAGCGCCGAGAATTCGAGCGAGAAGATCGATTCGCCGGCCGACAGCGTAATGCGCTTGGCCTGCTCGATCGGGCCGGACAAGAGGCCCGGATGGACCTGCGCGATCGGCTGGTTGAAGATCTGGAAGCCCGTGATGACGGCGCGCGGCGCAATGCTGTTGTCGTGGATCTCGCGCGGGTTGAACGCGGTCATGCCGTTGAAGCCGCCGAAGTACAGGGTCCCGTCGGGCATCGCCAGCGCCGACCCGTCGAAGTAGGCGCCGTCCGTGGTGCCGTCGGCCGCACCGTAATTGCGCCAGGCGCCGGTGGCCGGGTCCAGGCACGACAGGCCGATGCTGGTGCTGGCCCAGATGCGGCCGTCCTGGTCTTCCAGCATGGCTGCCACGTCGTCGTTGGCCAGGCCTTCGTTGGACGTGTAGCGCACGAAGCTGATCTTGCCGTCCTTGCCTTCGACCATGCGGTTCAGCCCCACCGCGGTGCCGACCCACAGGTTGCCCTTGCGGTCTTCCAGCAGGTAGTGGACTTCGTCGTGCGACAGCGTGGACGGGTCGGCGTCATCGTGGCGGAAGTGGCGGAACTTGCCGGTGGCGCGGTCGAGCAGGCTCAGGCCGCCGAACGAGCCGACCCAGAACCTGCCGCGGCTGTCCTCGAGCACCGGGCGCACCGTGTTGTCCGACAGCGTGGCCGGGTCGGACGGGTCGCGCCGGTAGGTGGTCAGCTTGCCGCTCGCCGGGTCGAGCCGGTGCAGGCCGCCGGTCGTCGAGATCCAGAGGATGCCCTCGCGGTCGGTGCGCATGAACCGCACGGTATTGGCATTGGTATTGCCCGGCACCAGCACGTGCCGGGTGAAGCGGCCGGTGGCCGGGTCGAAGCGCGTGACGCCGGTGTTCGCCCCGATCCACAACACGCCGTTCTTTTCGACCGCCAGCGCGTTGCCCGCCTGGTCGATCAGGCTGTTCCGGTTGTTCGGCTGGTGCCGGTACACCTGGGTGGTCACGCCGCTCGACGGGTCGTACAGGTTGATGCCATCGTTGGTGGCCATCCAGAGCTTGCCGTCCGGCCCCGCCGCCAGCGCGCGCACCTTGTTGTCGCCCGGGGTCACCCTGGCGTCCGGCTCGCGCAGGATGCGCGCGAAACCGCCACTGCCCAGGTCCACGCGCGACACGCCGCCGTACCAGGTGCCGACCCAGAGCGTGCCCACACGGTCGCGATACAGCGCGGGCACGCGGTCGTCGGCCAGGCTGTGGCGGTCGGTGACCAGGTGCGGGTAGTGGGCAAAGCTGGAGCTGCGCCAGCGCCAGCGATACAGGCCGTGTTCGCGCGAACCGATCCACAGCATGCCGTCCTCGTCGCGGTACAGCGAGTCGATCTCGCCCGGCTTGAGTCCTTCGGCCGGCCCGAACAGATGGCGTTCGCCGCGCGGCGCCTGCGCCCAGCGCACCAGGCCGCCGGCGCTGCCGACCCACAGGCCATGGTCGCGGTCCAGCAGCAGCGCGTGGATCGTCTCGTAGGCGCGGCCGAACGGAGAGCGATAGTGTTCGAAGCTGGCGGCGCCGGGCGCCATGCTGTCCAACCCGGCCGCGGTGCCGACCCACAGCCGCCCGCCGGCGTCGAGCGCAAGCGCGTTGACCAGGTCGTCGGACAGGCTGGACGCGTCGCCCGGCACGCGGTGCCAGGTGTGGAACTTGCCGGTCGCCGGGTCGAAGTGCTGCAGGCCGTCGCCCGTGCCGAGCCACATGCCGCCCTTGCCGTCGTCAAGGATCTTCATGATGCGGCGGTTGGCGTTGCCCTGCCGCCCCGGCTCGCTCGGCGCAAAATGGGTGAAGCCCTGGGTCGCCGGGTCGAAGCGATCCAGGCCGCCGTCGGTGCCGACCCACAGCTGGCCCTTGCGGTCCACGAACAGCGCGCGCACGTAGTTGTGGGCGAGCGTGCGCGGGTCGCCAACCACGTTGCGGTAGTTGGTCATCCGGTAGCCGTCAAAGCGCGACAGGCCGGTCTGGGTGCCGAACCACATGAAACCGTCGGCGTCCTGCACGATCGCGAGCACCGATTCCTGCACCAGGCCGTCGTCGACCGACAGGTGCTCGAAGCGCAGCGTGGGCGCGGGCGCGGCATGCGCGCTCGCGCCGAGCAAGACGGCCAGCGCCAGCAGAAGGAGGCGGGCAAGGGTTCTCATGGTGCGAAGAAGGCCAGCACGTCGTCGCGCCGGGCAAAGGTGTCGCGCCGGCCAAGTTCGACCAGTTCGCGGGTGTAGCTGCGTTCGAACAGCAGGTAGGACGACAGCGCCGAGCCGCGCGCCTCGGTCGCGCCGATCCCGGACAGCAGCGTGCGGACCGGTCCCGGCAAGCTTTTGGTGTGGCGCGCGGCGATGTCGTCCAGCCGTTCCGATGGCGCGATCACCAGCAGGCGCACCTGGCGCAGCGGCGTCTTCTGGTGATGCTCGCGCGGCACCATCGACAGGGTCTGGTTGATGCGGTTCAGGCGCTCGACGTCCACCGCCAGGCTGTCGAGGAAAATCGAGGACAGCGCGTGGCCGGCAATCTGCGCCAGGCTCGGGTAGCGCGTCGATGGCGCGGTCGCGCGCGGCGCCTCGCTCATGCGGCCGGCGCCGACCACCAGCACGCGCGAGGCGCCCAGGTGGATCGCCGGCGATATCGGCGCCAGCTGGCGCATCGAGCCGTCGCCGCAGTATTCAAGGCGCCCCGCCAGGTACAGCGGCACGGCCGGGAATACGAACGGGATCGCGGACGACGCCAGCAGGTGCTCGACGCCGATCTGGTCGGCCAGCGCCACGCGCTGGCTGCGCTGCCACGGCGCGATCTCGGCCGCGCTCTGGTAGAAGGTGATGTGGTGGCCCAGCGTGTACGACGAGGCGGTGACGGCGAGCGCGTGCAGGCGGCCGGAGGCCAGCGCCGCGTCCAGCCGCGGCAGGTCGAGCATGCGGTGCAGCAGCCCCACCAGCGGCGTGTTGTCGAGCAGGGAACTGGGCGGGGCGGCGTGCCACTTGCGCAGCATCCAGCCGAACGACAGCAGCGACAGCCAGCGCGCGCCGGAGCGCAGCACGCCCAGCGGGTCGGCGCGGTACACCTGGTCGGCCGTCACGTTCAGCCACACCTCGAGCAGCTTGCCAACGCCCTCGGCGAAATCGTCCGCGCGGCAGGCCAGCGCAGTGGCATTGAGCGCGCCGGCCGAGGTGCCGCAGACGATGTCGAACGGGTTGTGCGCGGCCTTGCGGCCCGCGTCGGCCAGGATGCTGCCCACCGCATCCAGCACCCCGGCCTGGTAGGCGGCGCGCGCGCCGCCACCGGTCAGGATCAACCCGGTCTTTTGTTCGATTTCCATCCAACAAGATTAGCAAAGTCTGCTGCTCTTGGGGGAGGAAATTGTCCCCGCAGGGGACATCCCCGCGCAGGCGGGGATCCAGGGTTACACCTTTTAATCCCCCTTGGCGATGCCTTCGCGGCGCGGATCGGCGCCCCCATACCACAGCGGCACGCCGTGCACGTCGATGCGCTCGATGCCGTGCAGGCCCGAATTCTGCTCGGTGATGCGGATTGCATGGCCTTTGGCCTTCAGCGCCTCGATCTCGGCGGCCGGAAAACGCCCCGCTTCCAGCTCGGTCGGGCCGTTGCGGCTGCCGAAGTTGGGCAGCGAGATCGCCTGCTGCACGTTCAGGCCCCAGTCGAGGGTCCCGACCAGCACCTTGGCCACGTAGTTGATGATCGCCGGGCCGCCGGGCGAGCCCACGGTGAGCACCAGCTTGCCGGTCTTCTTGTCGAACACCACGGTGGGCGACATGGCGCTCCTTGGCCGCTTGCCCGCTTCGACGCGGTTGGCGATCGGGCCGTTGGCGTCGCGCGAGTCGAACGAGAAGTCGGTCAGCTGGTTGTTGAGGATGAAGCCATCGACCATCTGGCGCGAGCCGAAGGCGTCTTCGACGGTGGTGGTCATCGCAAGGCCCGCGCCGTACTGGTCCACCACCGACATGTGCGAAGTCGAATGTGCCTCGATCGAGTTGTCCGTGCCCCAGGCCACGTCCATGCCGGGCGGGTGGCCGGCCGGGGCGACGCCCATCGACTTTTCGCCCACCAGCGCGGCGCGCTGGGCCAGGTAGGTCTTGTCCAGCAGGCTTGGGATACCGCGCCCCGGCAGCGGCACGAAGTCGGTGTCGGCGGCGTAGCGGTCGCGGTCGGCGTAGGCCAGACGGCCCACTTCCGAGAACACGTGCACGGCATCCACGCCCGGCACGCCGTTCACCGGCGCCAGCGCCTTCATGTTCTTCGTCTCGAACATGCCCAGCATCTGCGCCACCGCGATACCGCCGGAGGACGGCGGCGGCATGCCGCACACCGTCCACACGCGGTAGTCGTTGCACACCGGCTCACGCACCTTGGGGCGGTAGCTGGCGATGTCCTGCGCGGTCAACAGGCCCGGGTTGGTCGGGTGCGCATGCACCTTGGCGTCGATGTCGCGCGCAATGTGGCCGTTATAGAAGGCGTCGGCACCGCCGTCGGCGATCTCGCGCAGCGTGCTGGCCAGCTTGGGGTTCTTGAGGATGTGCCCGACCGGCCAGGGCTGGCCGGCCGCATCGTAGAAGTAGGCGCGCGCATCCGGGTCCTTGCGGATGTACGGGTCAAGCGCCAGCAGGCGGTGCAGGCGCTCGCTCACCGCAAAGCCGTTCGCGGCAAGATCGATCGCGGGCTGGAACAGCGTCTTCCACGGCAGCTTGCCGTGCTGTTTGTGGGCCAGTTCGAGCATGCGCAGCACGCCCGGCGCACCGGTCGAGCGGCCGCCGACGATGCCTTCGGTGCGCGACATTGGTCTACCGTCCGGGCGCTGGAACAGGTGTTCGTCAGCTTTGGACGGCGCGGTCTCGCGGCCGTCGAAGGCCTGCACCTTCTTGCCGTCGTAGTAGACGAGGAAGGCGCCGCCGCCGATGCCGGAGGACTGCGGCTCGACCAGGGTCAGCACCATCTGCGTGGCGATGGCCGCATCGATCGCGGTGCCGCCTTTTTTCAGCATCTGGTAGCCTGCGTCCACCGCGAGCGGGTTGGCGGCCGCCACCATGTACTTGCTCGCCGGCCACCCTGCCTTCTCCTGGTAGCCGGTCGCCGCTTCGGGCGCCCGCTGCAAGGTGTCTTGTGAATAGGCCGGGGCGAGGAAGGCACCGCCAAGGGCGGCAACAAGCGCGAGCAGTCTGAACTTTGACACAAGGATCTCCACAATCAAAAAAGGGCGCGCGGCCTGCGCCGGGCGCCCGATACCATGTGGCATCCTACAACAAATCAAAGTGTCAATACGGCATCTTTATTTCGGCTGCATGCGGATCGCGCCGTCCAGGCGGATCGTCTCGCCGTTGAGCATGACGTTTTCGATGATGCTCTTGGCCAGTTGGGCGTACTCGGCCGGCATGCCAAGGCGCGGGGGGAACGGCACCATTTTGCCCAGCGAATCGCGCACTTCCTGCGGCATGCCCATCAGCATCGGGGTCTCGAAGATGCCCGGAGCGATGGTCATCACGCGGATGCCGTTGCGCGACAGGTCGCGCGCCATCGGCAGGGTCATGCCTGCCACGGCAGCCTTGGATGCGCCGTAGGCCGCCTGGCCGATCTGGCCGTCGAATGCCGCCACCGAGGCGGTATTGATGATGACGCCGCGCTCGCCGGTGTCCACCGCATCGGTCTTGCTCATCGCGTCGGCGGCCAGGCGGCACATGTTGAAGGTGCCGACCAGGTTGATGTTCACGGTGCGCTGGAACACGTCCAGCGGGTGCGGGCCATCCTTGCCGACCGTTTTGACCGCGGGCGCCACGCCGGCGCAGTTGACCAGGCCGCGCAGCGTGCCCAGCGCCAGCGCTGCGTCGACCACGGCCTTGCCGTCGGCTTCCGAGGTCACGTCGCACTTGACGAATTTGCCGCCCAGTTCCTTGGCCAGCGCTTCGCCCGCCTCGACCTGCACGTCGGCCAGCACGACCTTGCCGCCGGCAGCCACCAGCATGCGCGCGGTAGCGGCGCCGAGACCGGACGCGCCGCCGGTGACGATGAACACGTTGCTCTGAATTTGCATGGTTTTCCCCTTTTGAGTTTGCATTTAACGTTTACGTAAACGTCAACCTCAACGATTGTAGCGAACTTTTGAAGGAAAAAACCACGACCAGGTTAAAAGCATTGCATTGTCGTGCCATTCCGGTTGCACAGCCGGCCCTTGCTGTCGAGGGCGGCGTTGCCCACGCCGGTCTGGTAGCTGTTGCCGGACGCGTCCGTGCACTGGTTGCCGATGCAGGTGTTGATCGGGGCCGGTGGCGGCAGGTTGGCCGGCATCGGCGTTTGCGGCGCAGCCGGATGCAGCACCGGGCCATACGCTTGCGGCGCGGTGGGCGCGGGCATGCTGCCGATGATGGCGGGAACGGCGCGGCGCTTCGGCGGCGGCTTCTTGCCATCCTTGCGCGGCGCCATGTCTTGCGGCTGGTCCTGCGGCTGGCCCTTCACCGGTTGCTCGCCGCTCTTGCGCTGCGGCTGCTGCGCGGCATTGCCGGCCTGCTCTTCCTGGGCCTGGGGCGTGCCGTCGCGCTGTTCCTTCGCGGTCTTCGCGGCCTGCGCCGCCTCGTGCGACTGTTGGGCAGCCGCCCCGCCGGCGGCCAGTGCGGCCAGCAGCGCCAGCAGCCCGGCCAGGGGTCGTGCAAGCTGTTTCATGTGCCACCTCATGCGAATCGGTTAGAACAGGCACATTATCCGCTGGCGGGCAGCCGTCAAGCGCACGCGAGCATTGCAATGGCCGCGCTAACGTGTTGTCATCTACGCGTCAGCTTCGCACGCTAACCTCTCGGGATCGAATTATAAAAGTCAGGAGACACAATGCAGACTGCTCAAGAACTCTACCAGTCCAAACGCGGCACCGCGCGCGACGCGCTCAACCACCTGCGCGACGGCGACATGATCATCGTGCCGACCGGCGTCGGCGAGCCGCCTGCGCTGCTGACGGCCCTGTCGGAAGAACGCCGGCGCTTCAACGACATCAAGGTGTCGCAGATCCTGGCCATGCGCAAGTACGGCTACTTTGACCCGGAGACCGCGCACCATGTGCGCCACTCGGCCCTGTTCCTGGGCGGCGCCTCGCGCGCGGGCGGCCAGGCCGGCTGGTGCGAATACATCCCCAACTATTTTTCCGAGATCCCGACCCTGATCCAGCGCGGCCTGATGCCGTCCGACGTGGTGTTCGCGATGGCTTCGCCGATGAGCCCGCACGGCTTCTTCTCGCTGAGCCTGGGCTGCGACTACACGATGGCCGCGGTGGCCAAGGCACGCGTGGTGGTGCTGGAGGTGAACCCCAACGTGCCGTTCGCGCACGGCCAGTGCCATGTGCACGTGTCGCAGGTGACTGCGCTGGTCGAGACCGAGGACCCGATCATGGAGGTGGGCCTGCCCACCATCGGCCCGGTGCAGGAAGCGATCGGCAAATACGTGGCGGACATGATCGAGGACGGTTCGACGCTGCAGATCGGCTACGGCGGCATTCCCGACGCGGTGGTGATGCAGCTGACCAACAAGCGCGACCTGGGCGTGCACACCGAGATGATCGGCGACGGCATCCTCAAGCTGGTCGAATGCGGCGCGATCAACAACACCAAGAAAACGCTGGTGCCGGGCAAGATGGTGGCGACGTTTGCGCTGGGCTCGCGCAAGCTGTACGAGTTCATGCACAACAACCCGATGATCGAAATGCATCCGTCGGACTTCACCAACGACCCCTACATCGCGGGCCAGAACGACAAGCTGGTATCGATCAACGCCAGCCTGCAGGTGGACCTGCTGGGCCAGTGCGGCAGCGAGAGCATCGGTCACCTGCCCTACTCCGGCACCGGCGGCCAGGTCGATTTCGTGCGCGCGGCCAACCGTTCGCGCGGCGGCAAGTCGTTCATCGTGCTGCCGTCCACCGCCAAGGATGGCGCGATCTCGCGCATCGTGCCTTCGCTCACGGCCGGCACGCATTGCACGACCAGCAAGAACGACGTCAACTACGTGGTGACCGAATACGGCGTGGCCCAGCTGCGCGGCAAGTCGGCACGCGAGCGCGCCAACGCGCTGATCGCGATTGCGCATCCGGATTTCCGCGGCTGGCTGCGCGAGGAAGCGCAAAAAATGTGCATGCTCTGAACCGGAAATTATCCGTAGGGTGGGCAGGTTTCCTGCCCACGCGTCCAGCCAGAGCACGCTTGGCCTGAACGCGTGGGCAGACAAGCTGCCCACCCTACTCAGCTTGCGTCCCGGCGCCCCTTGCTGGTCGGCGGCGGCGCAATCGTGAACGAGGCCAGGTCGGCCAGTCCCATTTCCCCTTCCAGCTCGGCAATATGCTTGAGCGCGTCCTCGAACCCATCGTGCCCGAACACCTGCTGTTCGATGCGTTCGAACCGCTCACCCATTTCCTTGAACGCCGACGCGGACAGCGAATCCTTCCAGGCCGTGAACACCTCGGTATCCTCGCGCGCGGCGTGGTGCGCGTACATGATGGCAAAGTCGTGCAGCGCGCGCCCGAGCGGCCGGCCCGCCAGCGGATCGATGCGTCCGCGCCGCGTGGTGTCGATGACATAGGCGGTCAGCTCGCGGCCGCGTTCATGCTGCTGTTGGAGCACATCCGGCAGCCGGGCCGCCTGCCCTTTCAGCTTGCGCACGGCGGGGAAGATGATTTGCTCTTCCAGGCGGCGCTCGTGGTAGTCCTCGCCAAACGAACGGAACAGCGTGGCGGTGCGCGCCAGCACGGTTGCCGGCACCGGCCCTTTTTGCTGCAGCAGCCGCTCGGACGCGGCCTCGTAGATGAGGAGCGCGCGCCGCAGTACCCCGTGCTCGCGCATCAGGTCTTCGGTGGCGGAAACCTGCTTGCCGCCTTCTTCCGCTCGCGCGGCCGCCGGGACGTACAAGGCCGCCACCGCGCCGCCAGCCTGCGCTGCCGTGCGGATAAACTCACGCCGGTTCGCCATCACCGCCTCCTTTCTCCACGAAAGGGACTGTACAGCGAACGGCAAAAAGGCAGCGCCCGCCTACTCGGGCGGACGGCCCTCGTGCATCGCCCCCTTGAGCTGCTGGCGCAGCTGCGGCGTGTCCTCGTGCCCGTGCACCTTCACGGCGTGCTGGGCGGCCACGTCGAGCAGTTCGCTTTCGCTGTCGGCGGCGATGGTGACGCTGCACTTCTTCTCGCTCGGAAACTCGCGGCAGTCGATGTATTTGCGTGCCATGATGCCCTCCTGTCAGGCCGGTTCCGCAAGCGCAGTATAGGTCCGGGCGGCGCGACTTCAAGCATCCGGGAGAAACGATGAACGAAGCAGTGACAATCGACGAGCACGATCACCTGCGCGGCCCACGCGACGCGCAAGTCGTGATCGTGGAGTACGGCGACTTCCAGTGCCCGTTCACCGCGCGCGCGTACGCGGCGCTGGATGACCTGGGCGAGCGCTTAGGCGACGACCTGTGCCTGGCCTACCGGCACTTCCCGCTGCCCAAGCATCCGTTCGCCGAACTGGCGGCGGAGGCGGCCGAAGCGGCGGCGGCGCAGGGCAAGTTCTGGGAGATGCACGACGCGCTGTTCGAGCACCAGGACAGGATCAACCCGGAAACGCTGGTCGTGCTGGCCGAGAGCATCGACCTGGACATCAACCGCTTTCGCGACGAGATGCTGGCGCGGCATTACCGGCCGCGGGTGCTGGGCGATGCGGCGCGCGCGCGGCGCGAAGGCGTGGACCAGACGCCGACCCTGTTCATCAACGGGGAACGCTACCGTGGGGACTCGGACGAGCTGTCGCTGGCCAAAGGGATCGAGCAGGCGCTGGCGCGCAGGCGCGGGTGAGCATTCGTAGGGTGGGCACTCGTGCCCACGCGGGCGCACATGGCGCCGCGTATCACCGCGTGGGCACTTGTGCCCACCCTACAGGCCTGATGCGCAGGTAGGGTGGGCGGGTTTCCCGCCCACGCGTTCAGCCAGTGCGTGCCCGGCCACGGCCAAGGCAGCGGCAGCGCCCCTGCCGGCTGAACGCGTGGGCAGCGAAGCTGCCCACCCTACGCACTCCCGCGGCAGCTCAGTGCGCCGGCTCGCTGGCCGGCGCGGCCAGCACCGGGGTCTCGGGCTTGGCCACCGGCGCCACCTGTGCGGCACGCACGGCGGCCGGCGCGTGCGCCATTTCCGGCGCCTTGATCGCGATCCAGCCCGCGGCCGGCAGCAAGGGCACCAGCAGCAACGCGACGATGTTGATGATCTTGATGAGCGGGTTCACCGCCGGACCGGCCGTATCCTTGTACGGATCGCCCACGGTGTCGCCGGTCACGGCCGCCTTGTGCGACTCGGAACCCTTGCCGCCATAGTTACCGTCCTCGATGTACTTCTTCGCGTTATCCCACGCGCCGCCGCCCGTGGTCATCGAGATCGCAACGAACAGGCCGGTGATGATCGTGCCCATCAAGAGCCCGCCCAGCGCGGCCGGCCCGAGCAACATGCCGACCAGAATCGGCACCGCGACCGGCAGCAGCGACGGCAGCACCATTTCCTTGATGGCCGAAGCGGTCAGCATGTCCACCGCCTTGTCGTATTCAGGCTTGCCGGTGCCGGCCATGATGCCGATGATCTCCTTGAACTGGCGGCGCACCTCGATCACCACGGCGCCCGCCGCGCGGCCCACCGCTTCCATCGCCAGCGCGCCGAACAGGTAGGGGATCAGGCCGCCGATGAACAGGCCCACGATCACCATCGGGTTGGACAGCTCGAACACGATGGTCTTGCCGGTCGACTCGAGCGCGTGGGTGTAGTCGGCAAACAGCACCAGCGCGGCCAGGCCCGCCGAGCCGATCGCATAACCCTTGGTGACGGCCTTGGTGGTGTTGCCCACGGCGTCGAGCGGGTCGGTGATGGCGCGCACGGACTCCGGCATGCCGCTCATCTCGGCAATGCCGCCGGCGTTGTCGGTGATCGGCCCGTAGGCGTCGAGCGCGACGATGATGCCGGCCATCGACAGCATCGAGGTGGCGGCCACGGCAATGCCGTACAGCTCGCCCAGCTGGTAGGCCAGCAGGATCGCGGCGCACACCACCAGCACCGGGTAGGCGGTGGACTTCATCGACACGCCCAGGCCGGCGATGATGTTGGTGCCGTGGCCGGTGGTCGAGGCCTCGGCAATGTGGCGCACCGGCTTGAAGTCGGTCCCGGTGTAGTACTCGGTGATGTACACCATGAGGCCGGTCAGCACGATGCCGACCACCGCGCAGCCCATCATGCGCATGCGCATGGCTTCGTCCTGCCACAGCATCCAGGTGACGACCGCAAAGCCGATCAGGGACAGGCCGGCGGCCCACCACAGCCCGGTGTACAGCGCCGACATGATCTTTTTGCCCGGCTTGGCCTTGACCATCGAGCAGCCGACGATCGAGCCGAGGATCGACACCGCGCCCAGCAGCATCGGGTACAGGACCGCCTCGCTGGAGGCGCCGGTGACCATCAGCGCGCCCAGCAGCATGGTGGCGATCAGCGTGACCACGTAGGTCTCGAACAGGTCGGCCGCCATGCCGGCGCAGTCGCCCACGTTGTCGCCCACGTTGTCGGCGATCACGGCCGGGTTGCGCGGGTCATCCTCGGGAATGCCGGCCTCCACCTTGCCGACCAGGTCGGCGCCAACGTCGGCGCCCTTGGTGAAGATGCCGCCGCCCAGGCGGGCGAAAATGGAAATGAGGGACGCGCCGAAGGCCAGGCCGACCAGCGGCTTGATCACGTCATGGCGGGTCACGTTGGGGTCGGTGGCCTGCGCGGTCAGCATCCAGTAAAACAGCGTCACGCCCAGCAGGCCCAGGCCGACCACCAGCATGCCGGTGATCGCGCCGCCCTTGAACGCGACGTCGAGCGCCTCGTTCATGCCCTTGGAGGCGGCCTGCGCGGTGCGCACGTTGGCGCGCACCGACACGTTCATGCCGATGAAGCCGCAGGCGCCTGAGAGCACGGCGCCGATGAAGAAGCCGAGCGCGGTCTGGCCGCCCAGCAGCGCATAGATCGCCACCAGCAGCACCACGCCAACGATGCCGATGGTGCGGTACTGGCGCGCCAGGTAGGCCGAAGCGCCTTCCTGGATCGCCTGCGAGATTTCCTGCATGCGGGCGTTGCCGCCGTCCTGACGCAGGATCCAGCTGCGCGACCACAGACCATAAAGCACCGCGATGACGCCACAAGCAACCGCAAAACCTAAAAGATTTGCTGCCATTTCGTCCCCTTAGTTCTTTTATCAAGTAACACAAACACACACTTCGACAGACCGCTGCCTCTCGTTCCAGGACCGGCGGCCAACCTTACTGCGTACTGCAACACTTTGATGTCAAAACACTGGTGCGACGGATGGCTGCGGCGTCATCCGGACAAAAAAAAGCGGACAGGCTGTCCGCTTTTATTCGCTTACTCGGAAAGCGCGGCAAAAGCCGCGTCGCGTACCTGCTCGACCGGGCCGACGCCCGAAATCTTGCGGTACTTGGGCGCGCCGGGCTGGCCCGATTGCGCCCACTTGTTGTAGTAGCCCAGCAGCACCTCGGTCTGGGTGTGGTAGACCTGCAGGCGCTTCTTGACGGTCTCTTCCTTGTCGTCGTCGCGCTGCACCAGCGGCTCGCCGGTGAGGTCGTCCACGCCTTCGACCTTGGGTGGGTTGAACTTGGTGTGGTACACGCGGCCCGACGCCGGATGGCTGCGGCGGCCGCTCATGCGCTCGACGATCAGGTCGTCGGGCACGTCGATTTCAAGCACGTAGTCGATCGCCACGCCGCTGTCCTTCATCGCGTCGGCCTGCGCGATGGTGCGCGGGAAGCCGTCGAACAGGTAACCGTTGGCGCAATCGGCCTCTTGCAGGCGCGCTTTCACCAGGCCGATGATGATGTCGTCCGACACCAGCTGGCCGGCGTCCATCACCTTTTTGGCAGCCAGGCCCAGCTCGGTGCCGGCCTTGATCGCGGCGCGCAGCATGTCGCCGGTCGAGATCTGCGGGATGTTGTATTTTTCCTTGATAAAGTTCGCCTGGGTGCCTTTGCCGGCGCCGGGAGCCCCTAACAGAATGAGACGCATGAAGATTCCTAAAACGGATTTGAAAAACGGTTAGCTTGTCGCCGCACGGGCGTGATGCATATTTGAATACTTGATACGAAACTTACCACAAAAGTCAGCGAATGAGCACTAGACCACGGTCGGGCATTTTTACTTTTGAGATGCCGCAGGCGTGCTCGAATGTGACTGGAAGTGGCTCAGGATGCAAACTGCAGCCGTACCCGCGCCAGGTCCTCCGGCGTGTCCACCCCGGCCGGCGGGGCGCTCGCGGTCACGTGCACTGCAATCGGGTAGCCGTGCCAGAGCACGCGCAGCTGTTCGAGTGCCTCGATGCGCTCCAGCGGAGCGGGTTCGAGTTTTGGGTAGGCCTGCAAAAAAGCGTTGCTGTACGCATACAGTCCGATGTGGCGCAGCGGCGCGTAGCCGGGCGGCAGCGCCTCGCGGCTGGCGGCAAAACCGTCGCGGTGCCAGGGGATGGTGGCGCGCGAGAAGTACAGCGCACGGCCGGCCTTGTCCAGGACCACCTTGACCACGTTCGGGTTGAACACGTCGGCCACGTCGATGATCGGGTGGGCGCAGGTGGCCATCGGCACGTCGGCCGAAATGCGCGCGGCGCAGGCGGCCAGGAGGCCCGGGTCGATCAGCGGCTCGTCGCCCTGCAGGTTGACCACCACCGCGTCGGGCGCAAGCCCGATTTTCGCGGCCACCTCGGCGATGCGGTCGCTGCCGGATTCGTGGTCAGCCCGCGTCATGCAGGCTTGAACGCCATGCGCCTCGCATGCGGCCAGGATGTCGGCATGGTCGGTGGCCACGATGACGCGCGCGGCGCCGGAATCGCGTGCGCGTTCGGCCACGCGCACCACCATCGGTTTGCCGCCAAGATCCGCCAGCGGCTTGTTCGGCAGCCGGGTCGAGGCCAGGCGCGCCGGGATGATGACGGTGAAACTCATTGCGGCTCGACCCGCCTTGCCTGGTCGGCCCACATGATCGGAATGCCGTCGCGGATCGGATAGGCCAGGCGGTCGGCGCGGCAGATCAGCTCTTGCGCCTTTTTGTCGTATTCGAGCGGTCCCTTGCACAGCGGGCAGACCAGGATATCAAGCAGTCGGGCATCCACGACATTTCTCCACAATTTGTTCGGCCAGCGCGGCATCGATATGCGCCGCCACCGGCACGACCCACAGGCGCGGGTCGTTCTTCAGGTTTTCAATCTGCCCACATTTTACTGCATCCTTCTCGGTGATCAGGATGACATCGGCCTGCACGCGATCGAAAGGCGCATCGCGAAAGTCGTGATGGTCGGGCAGCGGCAGTTCAATGATGGCCAGGCCCGCCGCGCGCAGCATGGCAAAGAAGCGGCCAGGGTTGCCGATGCCGGCGGCGGCAACGATGCGTTTGCCGGACAGATGGGCAAGCGGCACGCGCTGCGCGGGGTTGGACAGCTGCTCGGCGTATTCCCCCACCAGCCGCATGCGATGCGGCGCGCCGCCGATGGCGTTTGCCAGCTGCGGCGTGATCTCGGGCGCATTCACGACCGTGAAATCGCGGCGGCGGGTGCGCGGCTCGCGCAAGGGTCCGGCGGGCAGCAGCCAGCCGTTGCCCACGCCGCGGCCGTCGAACAGCACGATCTCGATGTCGCGCGCAAGCGCATAGTGCTGCAGGCCGTCGTCGGCAACGAGGATGTCCACCTCCGGGTGCGCGGCCAGCAGGGTCCTGCCGGCCTGCCCGCGCGCACGGCCCACCACGACCGGGCACTTTGCGCGGCGCGCGATCAGGAGCGGCTCGTCGCCGGCCTGGCTGGCGTCCGACTGCGCCGTGACTTCGCGCGCGTGTTCGCCACTACTGCCATGGCCGCGCGAAATGACGCCGGGCGTAAAGCCGGCGGCGCGCAGCGTTTCGACCAGCCAGATGGTGAGCGGGGTCTTGCCGGTACCGCCGATGAAGATGTTGCCGACCACGATGACCGGCACCGGCAGGCGCTCGGATTTGAACAGGCCCGCGCGGTACAGGCCCGCGCGCGTTGCGGCGATGGCGCCGAACAGCTGCGAGACGGGCCACAGCGCGCAGGCCAGCGGGCCGCGGCGCAGCCAGGCGCGAGTGAGCGTGGATTCAAGCGACACTAACGTTCTCCCGCGCCATCAGCACGTCGTCCCCGCGCAGGCGGGGACCCATAATGAGCAACCACAATCGCGCAAGCGGCAGGTCCGCACACTCAGCATGGATCCCCGCCTGCGCGGGGACGACGGTTTTGGGGCTAGTGGCCAGCACGGCTACTGTTTGCTGCCCGTCTGCGCCGCAAACGTCAGCTTGTCGTAGCCGGCAACGCGGGCCGCCTCCAGCACGTTGATCACCATCTGGTGCATTGCGAACTGGTCGGCGTTGACGATGACCACCGGGCTTTGCGCCGGCTGCGCCAGCGGCTTGCCATCCGGGCCGGTCGCCGCCGCGTGCTTCAGGTCCTCGGCCAGTCCCTGCACGCTGTGGAAGGACACCGGCACGCCGTTGACGGTGTAGTTGCCCTTGGCGTCCACGGTCACGTTGATCTCGAACGGCTTCTCCACCGCCTTCTCGGCCTCGGCCGTGGGCAGCGTGATCTGCAGCTCGGTGAACTTGCTGTAGGTGGTGGTGACCATCAGGAAGATCAGCACCACCAGCAGCACGTCGATGAACGGGATCAGGTTGATCTCGGGGTCCTCGCGCTTGCGGCCCCGGCGAAAGTCCATCATTTGCGGGCACCGTGCACGACATCGACGAACTTCACCGCCTGCAGCTCCATGTCCATGATGAAGGTGTCCACCAGCGCGCGGAAGTGACGGTAGAACACCAGCGCCGGCATGGCGATCGCCAGGCCAAAGCCGGTGTTGTACAGCGCCACCGAAATGCCGTGCGCCAGCTGGGCCGGGTTGGTGCCGGTCGCGTTCTGGGCGCCGAAGATCTCGATCATGCCGACCACCGTGCCGAACAGGCCCATCAGCGGTGCGAGCGAGGCGATCGTGCCCAGCGTGGTGAGGAAGCGCTCGAGCATGTGCGCCACGCCCCTGCCCGCTTCCTCGATCGATTCCTTCATCACCTCGCGCGGCGCATCGACGTTGCGCAGCGCCGCTGCCAGTACGGTGCCCAGCGGAGAGTTCTGCTCCAGGCGCTGCACCACCTCGGGCGTGACCTTGCCGTTGTGATAAACGCGGATCACTTCATCGAGGAGCGCGCGCGGCAGGATCTTTTCGCGGCGCAGGTAGATCAGGCGCTCGATGATCAGCGCCAGTGCAACGATCGAGGCAATCAACAACAGCCAGATGGGCCAGCCTGCGGCTTGGAGAATGGCGAGCAAAACGAACTCCTGAGGGGTAAAAAATCCAATTCGGCAATGTAACGTGTTGCCCGCGCGGGGGCAAGACCAGTTCTGCACATCTTTTGTGGATAAGACTGTGACCAAGAACGGTGCCATGCGCCAAGCATATTGATTCTTAAAGGAAAATTTTGCCTGCTCGAAATGCGGGCAGGGTCTGGAACGGGAAACGGAACATGCGCCTTGGCCCGCGCCGGAGTGTTCGCCCGGGCTTTTCGGTGCGCCAGCGGGGATCAGGAGTTGTCAGTTGCAAACAACTTCTGTGGATAATGTTGTGAGCAAGGATGTCCGCACAATTGCATCCCCTTGATTTATCACGAAAATTCCTTCGCGCCCAAAAATATGGCAGGATTTTTTGTTTCACTTGGGCAATTTCCAGTCCCCAGGTTTCTCACAAATTTTGTGGACAAGATTGTGAGCAAGGCCCCGCGCACGATTCCAAGCTGTTGATTTTTCGCAAGAAATTCATCGAGCTGAAATTTGTGGCAGCATGGCTGGCTGAGCGTTTTCCACCAAAACCCCGGCTTTCTCACAATTTTTGTGGAAAAGACTGTGAGCAAGGACATTGAGCAGCATCAAAGTGTCTGATTCCAAAAGGAAAAACACCCGCGCTCAAAATTTGGGCAAACGGCAGTTTTCCGCAACTCCCTGCCTTCCCCGCCCCCTTTTCTGGCCATATCCGAGCTGTTTTTCAAGGCAACTTGGATAACTCATCCCGGTTTTCACACATTCTGTGGAAAAGGATGTGAGCAAGGATTAAGTTCGCGTGACAAGACTTTGATTTGAAATGAAAAAGTAGTGCAGGCCCAAATTTTAGGCACGGCCCTGGCTAGCTCGCACCAACACGGCGGCGCGGCATCTGTGGACCCTGCCGCGCGAAAGCGGCGGCGGGCCTGCGCTGCATTCCCCCTGTACAGACAGGGCTTTTGCACATCTTTTGTGGACAAGATTGTGAGCAACAACCGATGCGCCAGGGCAAGCCATTGATTCCGTTAAGAAATTTCTCCATGCCCCGTTTTTAGGCACCCCGCATGAAGCTGCCCACGTTTTGCGCAAATCAGGGGTAACGCACCGGCCGGCCGACCGTCTCCGGTAACGGAATGAATTCGGTCTCGCCCGGCACCGACGGAAAGGCCATCTTGCGCCAATCCTCGCGCGCCTGTTCGATGCGCTCCTCGGAACTGGCGACGAAGTTCCAGGACAGGTAGCGCGGGCCATCCATCGGTTCGCCGCCCAGCAGCATGACCCGTGCAGGCTTTCCGCCATGCGCGGCCAGCGTGACCGCGGCTTTCGGCTTGAGCACCAGCAGCTGCCCTGCCGCGAACACGCCGTCGCGGCCCAGGTCGAGTTCGCCCTCGACCACGTACAGCGCCTGCTCGCTGTATTCGGCCGGCATGGCGATGCGCGCGCCCGGCTGCAGGTTCAGGTCCACGTAGAACATGTCCGACAGCGTCGGCACCGGCGAGCGCTGCCCAAAAAAGCTGCCGGCAACGATGCGCGCGCTGGCGCCCTCGCCTTCGACCAGCGGCAACTCGTGCGCGCCGGTGTGCGAAAACGTGGGAGCGGTTTCCTCGTGCTGGCGCGGCAACGCCACCCAGCACTGCAGGCCGAACAGCGACGAGCCGGCCCCGCGCAGCTCCTGCCCGGTGCGTTCGGAATGGACGATGCCGCGCCCGGCCGTCATCCAGTTCACTTCGCCGGGGCGGATCGGCTGCACGCTGCCCAGGCTGTCGCGGTGCAGGATCTCGCCCTCGAACAGGTAGGTGACGGTCGCCAGGCAGATATGCGGGTGCGGACGCACGTCCAGGCCGCGGCCGGGCTGGAACACGTGCGGCCCCATCTGGTCGAGGAAGACGAACGGCCCCACCATGCGCTTGTCGCGGCTGGGCAAGGCGCGCCGCACCTTGAACTGGTCGCCCAGGTCGTGCACCGGCGGCACCACCACCACCTCGAGTGCGCTTTCATTGTCCATCTTCCCCTCCTCCCTGTTGTGATGCAGCGGCGAAAGGCCGCCGGTTTATTCGTGTACTCATATTACCGAAATGCGGCGCCGAACATGAACTGGTGGATCGCGGGCTGCGTGAACCATCCCCCTGCCGGAAAGTGCCCCGCTGACGATTGGTCGAGCTCAAACGGCCGCGCTGGTGCGCTTCGCATCATCGGACGGGCTTTGTCCAGTGATGTTGCGATAGGAGGAAATATGAACAAGCTCAGCACATCCTTGGCCTGCGCCGCGAGCGCACTGGCCCTGTCAGCTGCTCCGTCGGTCCTTGCGAGCGACTTTTACCAGCAGCGCAACCTGGTGTCCGACAGCCCGGCGGTCCGCGCCGAGCACCGCGACCCCAATTTGGTCAACGCCTGGGGCCTGGCCTTCAATCCGTACGCCGTCGCGTGGGTGGCCGACAACGGGAAGGGCGTCGCCACGCTCTACGATGGCACGGGCAGGCCACAGAACCTGGTGGTGACCATTCCCGGCGTCGGCGGCAAGCCTGGCAACCCGACCGGAACCGTGTTCTACGGCGGGCCCGGCTTCGTGGTCAAGAAAGGCAACGCCTCGGCCCCCAGCCGCTTCCTGTTCGCCAGCGAAGATGGCGGGATTGCGGGCTGGGCGCCCAGCGTCGAGCGCACCAGCGCGATCCGGGTCATCGACAACAGCGCCTCGCATGCGATCTACAAGGGTATCGCGCTCAGCGGCACCGGGCGCGGGACCGTGCTGTACGCCACCGATTTCCACAACGGGAAGATCGACGTGTTCGACGCCAACTTCGCGCGCGTCACGCTGCCCGGCCAGCCATTTCGCGATCCCAACTTGCCGGCCGGCTATGGTCCGTTCGGGATCCAGTCCATCAACGGCGACCTGTACGTGAGCTATGCCAGGCAGGACCCAAACCGCGAAGATGACGTGAAAGGACCGGGGTTCGGTTTCGTCAGCGTGTTCGCGCCGGACGGACGCTTCCTGCGCCGGTTCGCGTCGGCCGGGCCGCTCAACGCGCCCTGGGGCATGGCGCTCGCGCCGGCAAGCTTCGGACGCTTCGGCAGCCGCCTGCTGGTCGGTAACTTTGGCGATGGGCTCATCAACGCCTACGACCTGGCCACCGGCAAATGGCTCGGCCAGCTCAAA
Organism: Massilia agilis; assembly: GCF_024756255.1. Taxonomy (GTDB): domain Bacteria; phylum Pseudomonadota; class Gammaproteobacteria; order Burkholderiales; family Burkholderiaceae_D; genus Telluria; species Telluria agilis. Next base: position 1,056,006 of record NZ_JANUHB010000002.1, read on the forward strand.
GCGCCGGACCGCAAGCCGATCCGCATCGACGGCCTGTGGGGCATCGCCTTCGGCAACGGCGTGAACGAGCAGCCTGTTGACACGCTGTTCTTCAGCGCCGGCCCCAACGACGAGAGCAACGGCCTGTACGGACGCCTGGACGTGGCGCCGGGCGATGAGCACGACGAGACGCCCGAGGGCCAGTACTAGGGCGGCCGCCGGCAGCTGAGGGCACGAAAACACTTGTCGATTTGGCGCGGATGTGCCATAAGCATCCGCGTCCCACTATTTTCGTTCCGCTCACGATGCAGCAGCCGCCCGACACCGCCGACCCCGCCTACGCCGCACCGCAGGTGCTTTCCGTCACCGCGCTCAACCAGCAGGTTGCGCGCCTGCTCGAGCGCAGCTTCCCGCTGGTGTGGATCGGCGGCGAGATCTCCAACTTCACGCGCGCCGCCTCGGGGCACTGGTACTTCACGCTCAAGGACGACGCGGCCCAGGTGCGCGCCGTGATGTTCCGCGGCCGCGCGCAGTTCGCCGGCTTCATCCCGCGCGAGGGCGACAAGGTCGAGGTGCGCGCGCTGGTCACGCTCTACGGCGCGCGTGGCGACTACCAGATCAATGTCGAGGCGATCCGGCGCGCGGGCGTGGGCGAGCTGTACGAGAAGTTTCTGCGCCTGAAGGAAAAGCTGTCGGCGCAAGGGCTGTTCGACCAGGACCGCAAGCGCGCGCTGCCGCTCTTCACGCGCAGCATTGGCATCGTCACCAGCCCGCAGGCCGCCGCGCTGCGCGACGTGCTGACCGCGCTGCGCCGCCGCGCGCCGCACGTGAACATTGTGCTCTACCCCGCGCCGGTGCAGGGCCAGTTCGCCGCCGACAAGATCGCGGAAAGCATCATGACCGCCTCGCGCCGCGCCGAGGTGGACGTGCTGCTGGTGTGCCGCGGCGGCGGCTCGATCGAGGACCTGTGGTGCTTCAATGAAGAGTGCGTGGCGCGCGCCATTGCGGCTTGCGCGATTCCCGTGATCTCGGGCGTGGGCCACGAGACCGATTTCACCATCGCCGACTTTGCGGCCGACCTGCGCGCGGCCACGCCCACCGCCGCCGCCGAGCTGGCGGCCACGCCACGGGCGGACTGGATGGCGTCGCTTGCGGCCGACGCCGGCGACCTGCGGCGCGCCATGCAGCGCATCCTGTCCGAGGCCAACCAGGGCCTGGACAGCTACACCCGGCGCCTCTTGAGCCCGTCGGCGCAGATCGCGCACCAGCGCCTGAAGCTGCGCTCGATGGCGGCGGCGATGACGCACGCGCTGCACGTGCCGATGAACCGCCAGGGGCTGCAACTGGCCCAGCTGCGCCAGCGCTGGGCGCGCCACCGGCCGGACGTGCGCGCGCTGCGCGAAAAGATCGTGTCCGAACAGCGCCACCTGAACACCAGCATCTGCAACCAGGTCAGGCAGCGGCGCGAGCTGCTCGCCGCGCTGGCAGCGCAGCTGGAACTACTGAATCCGCAGCGCACGCTCGAACGCGGCTACGCCATCGTGCGCGACGCCAAGGGCCGCATCCTGCGCGACCCGGCGGGCATCAAGGCGCGCGAGACGCTCACGGTGCGGCTGGCGGACGGCAGCGCCGAGGTCGGCGTGGCCAGCGTACAGAGCCTGTTGTAGGGTGGGCAGGTTTCCTGCCCACGCGTTCAAGCCATGCTTGCTTGGACTGGACGCGTGGGGAGAACCTGCCCACCCTACCCATCCGTTTCCGGCGCGAAGCAAATATGCAACGTTTTCCCATCCGGTTTAGAATATGCCCCGTTTCGGGAGAACCGACTCGTTTCCAACCAATCAAGGACAAGACATGGAACATACTCTGCCGCCGCTTCCTTATGCGAAAAACGCACTCGCCCCGACGATGTCGGAAGAAACGCTGGAATACCACTACGGTAAGCACCACCAGGCGTATGTCACCAACCTGAACAACCTGATCAAGGGCACCGAGTTCGAGAACCTGTCGCTGGAAGAAATCATCAAGAAGTCCTCGGGCGGCGTGTTCAACAACTCGGCCCAGGTCTGGAACCACACCTTCTTCTGGAACTGCATGAAGCCCAACGGCGGCGGCGCGCCGACCGGCAAGGTCGCCGACGCGATCAACGCCAAGTGGGGCTCGTTCGACAAGTTCAAGGAAGAATTCCAGAAGTCGGCCGTGGGCAACTTCGGCTCGGGCTGGACCTGGCTGGTGAAAAAGCCGGACGGCACCGTTGACATCGTCAACACCTCGAACGCCGGCACCCCGCTGACCACCGACAACAAGCCCCTGCTGACCGTGGACGTGTGGGAGCACGCCTACTACATCGACTACCGCAACGCGCGTCCGAAGTTCGTGGAGAGCTGGTGGAACATCGTCAACTGGGACTTCGTGAACCAGAACATGGCGTAAGCTTCGCCGCAGCAGCACCTGGAACGGCCCGCCTCGGCGGGCCGTGCCGTTTCTGCAGCCCGGCGCGCCACGCCGCCCGCTTCCAGTACACTGGCAGCACGCTTGACCAGACGGCCCGTTGTTGCGGGCCGCGTGCATCCGGAGTGCGCGATGGTGCCTGGAGACGAACCGCTTGACGTGTTCCCCTTGTGGGCGCTCCTCGTCGCGATCATGCTGCTGGTGCTGCTGTCCATCGAGGGCGGCTACCGGCTCGGAAAATTCGTGGGCCGGCCCGAGCAGGAGAAGGACACGCCGCTCGGCGAAATGGTCGGTGCCACGCTGGGTTTGCTGGCCTTCCTGCTCGCCTTCACCTTCGGGCTCGCGGCGTCGCGCTACGATACCCGCAGGGAACTGGTGCTGGACGAAGCCAACGCCATCGGCACCACCTATCTGCGCGCCGCGATGCTGCCCGAAGGCGGCGACGAGCTGCGCGCGCTGCTGCGGCAGTACGTTGACCTGCGGCTGGCCGCGACCGATCCGCGCCAGCTGCCGCAGCTGATCCGCCGCTCCGAGCTGCTGCAAAACCGGCTGTGGGAACGGTCGATCCCCATCGCCACCAGGCACCCCGATTCCATCGTGGCCGGGCTCTTCGTGCAATCGCTCAACGAGATGATCGACATCCATGCCAAGCGCCTGGCCCACGGCAGGAACCGCATTCCGCCGGCGATCTGGGCCGCGCTGTACGGCGTCACCGTGTTGTCGTTTGCGGCGCTGGGCTACCACGCGGGCCTTGCGCGCGGGCGCAGGTCGCCTGCGGTCGTGCCGGTCGCCTTCACGTTCGCCGTCGTGATCGGCCTGATCGCCGACCTCGACCGCCCGCGCGAAGGTGCGCTGACCGTGAGCCAGCAGCCGCTGATCGACGTGCGCCAGTCGATGAACCCGCCGCCCTGATCCGGGCGCAGCCGGTTCATGCTACGCTTGTCACACCAGCGGCCCGCCCATGCGCGGGCCGTATGATTTTTTGTGGAGAGGAAGTTATGGTCATTGTGACGCACGGGGGCAAGTTTCACGCGGACGACGCATGGGCAGTGGCGACACTGGCTGTGCTGTTTCCCGATGCGGAGATCGTGCGCACGCGCGACCCGGCCACCGTCGCGGGCGCCGACTTTGCGATCGACGTGGGCGGCATCTGGGACCCCGCCACCGGCCGCTTCGACCATCACCAGAAAGGGTTTTCCGCAACCCGCCAGGACGGCGTGCCCTACGCCAGCGCCGGCCTGGTCTGGAAGGAGTACGGCGCCCGTTGCGTGGGCGCGCTGGCTGCCGCCCACACTGGCCAGCAACTCTCGGCCGAGACGGCGCAACAAATCGCCTACGCCATCGATGCCGACATCGTGCAATACCTCGACCTGGCGGACGTGGGCGCGGCCAAGAGCGCGCCCGGCGGCTACGGGCTGTCGGCGGTGATTTCCGGTTTCAATCCGAACTGGCTGGACGAACAGCGGCTCGGCTACGGCGAGCAAGCCGAGGCGTTCCGGCTGAGCCAGTTCAGGCGCGCGATGGCGGTGTTGGTCGACGTGATGGTCAACGCCGTCAAGTACCGGGTCGGCGCGGCGCTCGCGGTTGACCAGGTGCGCCAGGCGCAGGTGCTGGAAGACGGCAAGCTGCTGTTCGTGGCCAACAGCGCGCTGCCGTGGACCACCGTCGTGCGCAAGGAAATGCCGAAGGTGCTGTTCGTCATCAGCCACAACCTCAGCGAGCAGCGCTACATGCTGCACACGGTGCCGGCAACTGCCGATACCTTCGAGGCGCGCGCCGACCTGCCCGCGCCGTGGGCCGGACTGCGCGGCGCCGAGCTCGCGGCGGTGACCGGCGTGCCCGATGCCGGCTTCTGCCACAACGGCCGGTTCATCGCCGCGGCCGGCTCTTATGAGGGCATCCTCGCCATGGCCCGTCAGGCATTGCAGGCGGTGCCGGACGCACAGTGACGGGCATTGATCCTTCGCTGGGCAGGCCGCCTGAATACGTTGCACACTTCGTGCGGCCCTGTGAGGCCGCGAGCAGACTCATGCATAGCGGGTATTGACGCCCGTAAATGTGTCTTAAAACTGTAACGCTTTGTCCAAGCCGGTCGGCAAATGCGCTTTTTGGTTATTGCTCGCATACAATGGCAGGTTCAAGGAGGAGAGCATGTATCGAGTGATGTTGGTCGAGGACGACGCGCGGCTTGCCGAGCTCGTTACTGAATACCTGTCCGGCTACGAATTTGCCGTTGAAGTCGTCACGCGTGGCGACCAGGCGGTCGAGCGCTTCAAGGCGATCGCGCCGGACGTGGTGGTGCTCGACCTCATGCTGCCGGGACTGGACGGAATGGTGGTGTGCCGCCAGATCCGCGACCAGTCCGAGGTGCCGATCCTGATCCTGACCGCGCGCGAGGATTCGTACGATGAGGTGTCCGGCCTGGAACAGGGCGCGGACGATTTCGTCAACAAGCCGGTGCAGCCGCGCGTGCTGCTGGCGCGCCTGCGCGCGCTGCTGCGGCGCGCCCAGGGCAAGACCAGCGTGGACGCGCGCGTGCTCGAATTCGGCACCCTGCGCATCTCGACCACCGACCGCAGTGTCACCTGGCGCGGCCTGCCGTGCGTGCTGTCCAATACCGAGTACAAGCTGCTGCTGGTGCTGGCCGAATCGGCCGGCCGCGTGCTGTCGCGCGATGCGCTGCTCAAGAAGATGCGCGGGATCGAGTTCGATGGCCTGGACCGCAGCATCGACAACTCCATCTCCAAGCTGCGCCGCAAGTTCGAAGACGCCGATTCCGAGAAGATCAAGACGGTGTGGGGCGAAGGCTACCTGTTCTCGCCTTCGGCCTGGAACTGAAGGCGCCAGGGCGCATTTGCAGGGTGGGCTCCTGAGCCCACGCCGTTTGCCACGCGGCGTGTGTAACGCGTGGGCACAAGTGCCCACCCTACGCCACATTCAAGGGTTCATTCAAACAGCGGCGTGATCGCCACCGGTGCGCTGGCGGTGAGCACCTGCGCGCGCTCGGCGCCAAAGCGGTAGGTCACCACAGGGAACAACGGGCCGCCGTCGGCGAAGGCCGGCGCCTCGCTGGCGGCCATGATGGCGCTGCTGCCATCGGCCTTGCGCAGGCGCGCGAGCGTGCCTGCGGCCTTGCGGTCGAACACGAAACGCACACCGGCGCACTGGCGCGAACGCATCGTGCCGTCCACGTAGCGGGCGTAGCCGAGCGCCTGCTCGCAGGCAGCGCGCAGGTCGGCCGTGTCGTAGGCGCCGTCGGGGCGCACATTGATCGACACCCGCGGGCGCAGCGCGAACTGGGCGTCCTTGCGCGGCAGCGCCAGCACCGCGTTTTCGTCGTAGGCGGCCTTGAGCAGCGGGAACACCGCGCGCCCGGTCGGGTCGAGCGCGATCTTCAGGTGGGTGGACTTGCCGTCCAGGTCCAGTTCGGCGGCCTCGCCTTCCCTGGGCACCACCTGCACCTGGTTCTGGACCAGGTTCTTGGCGCCGCCGTATTTTTCGAACGTGACCATCGCGCGGTAGGCGTCGCGATAGCTGACCCACTCGCCTTCCAGCGTGCCGGCTGCCGCTAGGCGGGTAGCCTGGAGCAGGACGAGCAACGCGAGAAGGTGGCGGGTGCGGCGCATGGTCAGAACCGGTAGGCGATGGCGGTCGAGGCCGTCACGTTGGTGGGCCGCTCGACGAGCGGGCTGTCCTTGGCGGCGCCAAGCAGGCGCGTGGCCTGTACGTTGGTGGTCAGCATCCACGACGGCGTCAGCGACCAGTTCCAGCGCACGCCCACGCGCGCCTGTTCCAGGCCGCCGGCGGGCGTGTAGGCGCGGTTGCCACTGCGTACGGCCTCGGGTACGGTCACGCCGAAAAACGCCTCGTTGTAGTCGCGGTTGACGACCCTGACGCCGGCCGAGAACGACAGGCTGTGGTGCGGCGCGATATCGGTGGACAGGCGCTGCACGCCCAGGTCCACGCTGCCGCCGTGGCGCTCGTTGCCGGCGCCCCACAGCAGGCTGCTGGTCAGGCGCCACTGCGGCGCCAGATAGTAGTTGAAGAAAGCGCCGCCCAGCACGCGCGCACGGATCTTGTCCATCCCGGCCAGGCGGTTGCCGTCCTCGGCCACGCGCGAGGGCGACGGCGGCAACAGCGAGCTGCTGCCAAGGCCGAGCGCGTCATCGATCCCGGTCGGGCCCTTGCTCGAACCATTTTCGCTGCGCCCCGGCTGGTACTGCAGCAGCGGACCGACCTCGAACGACGGTTCGCTGGTCAGGTGCATGCCAACGCTGGTGCCGGAGATAAAAATGCCATTGCTCCACTGAACCTGCAGCACCGGCACCGCCGAGGTCTTGTGCCGCTCCGAGCCTTCGTAGCGCGGGGCCGCCTGCACGCCGAGCCCTGCGTACATATCCCGGCTGCCGTCGGGCATCGGATTGATGGCCGGCGTCTGGGCACAGGCGGCGCCGCTTACGGTAGCCAGCGCCAGGGCAAGGAGCTTGTTCATGATAGCTATTTTGAAAGTTGGCTTAACCTAATTTTACCTATTGGCAAGCTTTCTTTCTCAAAAACTTTGCTCGGGGCCCGGAAATTCGGCCACTTCCCGGACAAACTCGACCGGCATGTCGCTGCGCGGGGCGGCAACGATCCAGGCCGGGCTGGTGATGTTTTTCGTGCAAACCGAGGCCGGGCCAGGCACGGTGTCGGTGTAACGCACGGTGATCTTGCTGCCGTTACTGCTGATGCTCTGGAGGTCCGTCGTGTAGCAGCCGCCGCCGCTTTGGCCAAGGAAGACGCCGACCACCATCTGGGTGCCGAAGTCCACCTGCGGCAGCGCCCGCGCGCTGCCGGCGTGTTGGGCCCACAGCGCGGCCCAGCTGGCAGCGTCCTTGATGACGACCCTGCGCGGCGCGGACACCAGCGAATAGGCGGTGCTGTCCAGTTCCGTCGCCAGCAGGCGCTCGGTGGCATGGCGCACGAAGTCGGCGGGCGCATCGTTGCGGTCCAGGACCACCAGTTCCATCGGCGCGGTCACCAGCGGCGGGCAAGGCCAATTGGACACGGAGGCGTCCTCGACATCGACCAGCATCCGGCCGTCCTGGGAGCCGATGCGCACCACGCCCATGCTGTTCATGCAGTTGTGGCGCTCGCCCATGAAGACGCCCACCACCATGCTGGTCGAAAAATCCACTTTCGGCATGCCCGGCACCGGGGCCGGCTTCGAAACGTGCTGGCTCCACAGTTGCTCGAAGCCGGCCTGGTCGCGCACCACCACGTTTTGCGCCACGGTCACGCCCGAGGTGAACTGGCGCGCCAGCAGCCGGAACGGCAAGGCGCTGCCCGACCTGGGCAGGAACGGGATGAATTCGACCTTGTGGCTCGCGTCCAGCCCGAGCGTGGGCGTGCCGATGTTCTTCTGGATCGTCTCGAACAGGGCGCGCATGGCCTCGTTGGCGCAGAAGGTCTTCATGCCGGCCAGCGTGTCGGTGGCCTCGCACAGCACGGTTTGCGGGTTGGCGCCGAACAGGCGCTGGCTGTAGCCGTTGTCGGGGCAGGTGCCGGCGCGGTCCCAGAACACCTGTTTGCCGTCGATCAGGTACAGCCGGTTGCGCAGGTCGCCGCACGGTTCCTGCTGGGCCACACGGACGAAGTCCGCGACCACCGGGGCCTCGCCCGGGCCGCCGCTGCCGGCCTGCCCTGCCTGCCGGGCGGGCGCGTCGGACGTGCCGCCGCCGCAGCTGGCCAGCGCCAGCACGGTGACCAGCGATCCAACCCAAACATGCACCCTGTGCAGACCCATTCCAGCCCCTTGGGGATGCACGTCGTCCACCGTGGACGGCACCCCGCTCGAATAAAAAAACCCACCGACACTCGCGCACCAGGTGGGCAAACGGAAAACCTGATGATGAAAAATCTTACGGCGGCACCGGGGCGAAATCCGCCTATACATGTCGGGTAATTGTCGTCAATTTGTAGCCCGGGTGCTGCAATGCAAAAAGGCCGGCAAAGCCGGCCTCGCTGACCTGAACCACTGCCCCCCCCCTTGCCACCGGAGCACGTCCCGGCGGCCCGCAGGGATGGGCCGCGCCCTGTCAATGGCCCAGATGGCCCTGGCGCATCGTTTCTTTCGTAAAGACCACCGGCAGGTCGCTGCGGTCGATCACGAACAGCTGCGACGGATAGGCCACCGTGGCGATGCACATCACGCCCATCGGCGGCAGCATGTGGGTGTAGCTGACCCGGATCTGCTTGCCGTCGTTGGTGGCGCCGTCCAGGCGCAGGCTTTCGCAGCTCATGACCGGGCCCAGGAACACGCCCACGACCATCTGCTTGCTGAAGTCCACGGCCGGCAGCGCCTTGTCCTTGCCCGCGTGCTCTGCCCACAGGGTGGCCCAGCTGGCGGCGTCCTTGACCACGACTTCACGCGCAGCCTGCACGCCGGAATTGCCGACGAAGTCGATCAGCTTGACCGGGACGGCATTGGCGTCGTGTGCCACGAACTCCACCTGCGCGTCGCTGCGGGCCACCGTCACCAGGTGCATCTGGTGCTCGACGACGGCGATGCAGGCCGTGTCCGGGAGCGCATGGCGGCGCTCGTAGTCGACCGTCACCTTGGTCTTGGAAGCGAGGACGTCAACGATCGCCACGCCGCCGCAGGCCACGCTGCTGTCGCCCAGGAAGACCCCGATGACCATGTTCTGGGTAAAGTCCACCGCCGGCATCGGCGGCACCACGCTGTTGTTGGCATAGTTATCGGCCCACAGCTGCGCAAAGCTGGACTGGTCGCGGATCACCACGTTGAGCGAGCGGGTGATGGCGGAATTCGATTCCTTGGCCAGGGTGGTGAACGGAATGTCGGTACCGAGCACCGGGCCGTTGTACTGGAACGGGATCGGCTCGACCTTGTGGCTGGCATCCAGGCCCAGGTTGGGCGCTTCCAGGTTCTTCTGGATGGTGTCGAACAGCGCGCGCGCGGTATCGTTGGCGCAGGTGGTCTGCGGGCCGGCGATCGAGTCGCTGATCGAGCACAGGAGCGCATCCGGGGTGGCGCCGAACAGCTTGCGCGAATAGCTGTTGTCCGCGCAGCGGGTCGAAGCGCGGTCCCAGAACACTTGCTTGCCGTCGATCAGCCACAGGCGGTTCTTCTGGTCGGCGCACGATTCGCCCTGCGCCAGCTTGATGAAGGCGGCCGTGTCCAGCGCCTGCGGGACCGGCACATTTTCCTTTTGCGAAGCGATCTGCACGCCTTTGTCGTCGCCACCACCGCCGCATCCGGCCAGGAGCAGCGCCAACAAAGCCGGTACCGCCGCGAAAATTCGTTTGTTCATGCTCATCTCTATCCTTGTTGCCCGTGCCAAGGCCGGGTGATTGAACACACGCGGCCCGTCCAGCCCAGCCGCAAACCAATGCCGCAATGGTAGGCAGCGCACGATTCAAAATCCATTTCGAAGATGTCGGGGAATTGTCCGCAATTTGTATATTGTCGCCATGACAGCATTGCTCCTATACAATTCGGGGATGTACTTACTTCAACAGATTGGCGACATGCAGGGCGGGGCGTTGGCGTGAACCGGATCTTCTTCCGCTTCTTCGTGCTGGTCATGCTCTCGATCACGGCGGCGACGTTCGTGATCTACCTGGCGATCAGCCGCCTGTTCGGCGACCCGGTCGAGGACATCGCGCGCCGCCAGGCCGCCGCGCCGATCGTGCTGCTGCAGGACTATGTGGACCAGGCTGGCGCGGACGAATGGCTCACTCGCCTGAACAAGGTGCGCGAGGTGTCCGAGGTGCGCTACGACCTGATCGACCTGGACGAAGCGCGCCACTCGGTGTCGCCCGGCCAGGTGGCGGACCTGGAGCGTGGCGAGGTGGTGCTGGTGCCGGGCGAGAAGACGCTGTACCGGCGCGTGGACCTCAAGGGCGAGCGCTACATCGGCAGCGACCATGACGTGATCCGCGCCAGCAACCTGCCGATCGACCTGGGCGTGCCGGTCAAGATGGAAATCGTGCGCTTCGTGATCGTCGCGCTGGCGCTCCTGGTGCCGATCGCGCTGTGGTCGCGCTCGCACTGGCAGGGACTGCAGGCGCTGTCGCGGGTGGCCGACGAAATCGGGGCCGGCAAGCTGGCGGCGCGCGCGCGCATGAAGCCGTCGGCCAGCATCTACCCGCTGGCCGAGCGCATCAACGACATGGCCGGGCGCATCCAGTCGCTGCTTGAATCGCAGCGCAACCTGCTGCACTCGGTATCGCACGAACTGCGCACACCGATCGCGCGGCTCGAATTCGGCATGGAGCTGCTCGCCGCCCAGGCCGACGACCCGGCCCTGAAAAAGCGGGTGGCGGCGATGGAAGCCGATTTGGCCGAACTGAATTCACTGGTCAATGAACTGCTGGGCATGGCGCGGCTGGACAGCGTGCAGTCGCTGCAACTGGTCCCGTTCGCGGTGGCGCCGATGCTGCGCGAATGCGTCGACGCGCTGCCGCCGTCCGCGCATACCGTCGAATGCAGCGCCCAGGACAGCCTGGGCAGCGTGGACGCAGACCGGCGCCTGCTCGCGCGCGCAGTCGGGAACCTGGTGCGCAACGCACAGAAGTACGCCACGCGCCGGATCGCACTGTCGGCCAACCGGACAGCCGCGGGCGGGCTCGAGATCGTGGTCGAGGACGACGGGCCGGGCATTCCGCCGGAGGAGCGCGAGCGGATTTTCGAACCGTTCTACCGGCTCGACCGCAGCCGCGACCGGGCCACCGGCGGCTTTGGGCTGGGCCTGTCGATCGCGCACAAGGCAGTGGCGCTGCACGGCGGCTCGCTGCACGTGGAGGACGCACTGCTGGGCGGCGCGCGCTTCGTGGTGACGCTGCCGCCGGAGCGGGTGCTGTAAGGGGTTTCGTAGGGTGGGCAGATCCTGCCCACGCGTTCAGGCAGCGCATGCATCGCCTGAACGCGTGGGCGGGAGACCCGCCCACCCTACCGTACCTGGCCCCGCCGGCAAAAAAAATCCCGCTGCGGCGCCTGCCACAGCGGGAACATGATCGGTTCCTGCCCGCTTACTTCTTGTCCGGTTTCGGCGGCGAGACGTGGGTCACCCCGTACCACAGGTGCTCCCACCAGTGGTCGCGCGAATGCACCATCACCAGGCACTGGCGGTCGATCTCGCCCTTGAACAGCGGGTCCGGGCACTTGTTGGTCATGAGCGCATAGCGCTGGTTTTCCGCGTTGACCAGGGCGATGCACAGCCAGACGACCGCGAACGCGAGCAGCACCACCAGCGTCCACGCCAGCTGGTTCACGTTGCTGGTCTCAAACAGGTCCTCGTCGAGGGGCCGCGACCCGTCGTAGATCTTGAGGATTTCCCGTTCAGCGTCACTCATTTCGACTTCTGTACCTTTGCCACCAGTGCGTCAACCACCTGCAGCGTCGCCTGGAACAGCTGCTGCTCGTTTGACGCCTGCACCGTGGTGCCCACCTGCGCCGGCGAGGTCACGTACTTGCCGTCCACAACGATCGTCGGCACGCTGTCGATCTTGTAGTTGTTGCTGACGATAGCGGGCAAGCGGCGCAGCATGGTCATCACGCCAAACGAATTCCAGGTTTCCATGAACTTGGCCTTGTCGATACCGGGCAGCTTGGTCGCCACGTCGAGGATCATCTGCTCGGTGAACCGCTCCGAGCGCTGCTTCCTGACCATGTCGCCGATGACGTCCATGACCTTGGCCTGGTATTCCTCGCTCTTGCCCAACGCTTGCAGCGTCAGGAACAGGTGCGCCTCGGGATCGCTGGCCCCCTGGTACGGCATGTGGATACGCTTGAAGATGATGTTGCCGTCCTGCTTTTTGACCCATTGCTCGAGGATAGGTTCCAGCGCATGGCAGTGCGGGCAGTGGTACATGAAGAACTCGATTACCTCGACCTTCTTGCCAGCAGTCTGCGCCGGTTGCGGCGCGGCCAGTACGGTGTATTCAGCACCCTGCTTCGGGTCGGTGGGCGAGGCAAAAGCAGTGGTGACGGCCAGGCTGGCGGCGACAAGGGCGAAACGCAAGGAGCGCATAAGTATCCTTATTGAAATGGTTAAGCGAACGAACGCGAGATTACCACTTTTTGGGTCCGCGGCAGTGGCCAAGGCCGGCTTTTTTACATTTGGTTGCGCCGCTTAAGTCTGGTTTAAGGCCGGCGGCGGCGCGCCTGGTCGAGCACCTCGCACAGCCGGGCCGCGCCATCGGCGGTGCGCGGGCCCGGGCGGGTCAGCAGCTCGCCGTCGAGCGTGAACAGGTTGCCGCGCCGGACCGCGGTCAGCGCCCCGTACGGCTTCCACATGCCCGCCCCGCGGTCGCCCGGCGCGTGTTCGTCGCCGGCGATGATCGCTTCCGGGTCTTGCGCCAGCACCGCTTCCACGCTCACCTCGGGCGCGATCACGGGCAGCTTGCCGAATACATTTTGCCCGCCGCAGGTGCGGATCGTGTCGCTCACGATCTGCTGGTCGTTGAGCGTGTAGAGCGGCCGGTCCCAGACCTGGTAGAACACGCGCACCGGCGCGGCGCGCCCGTAATGGCGGGCCAGCAGCGCGATTTTGGCGCGATAGTCGCGCGCCGCAGCCTGCGCCTTGTCGCCGGTGCCCAGCAGCACGCCGAAGCGCTCGATGCTGGTGGCGACCTGCTCGAGCTTCTTCGGCTCGCTGTGGAAGACCGGGATGCCAAGCCGCGCCAGCTGCTCGATCTGGCGCGCGGTGTTGCCGCTCTCCCAGACGATGATGAGGTCGGGCTTGAGCGCGAGCACGCGCTCCAGGTCGATCTGGCTGTTCGAGCCGACCGACGGGATCGACTTTGCCTCGGGCGGGTAATCGCTGTAGTTCATGGCGCCCACGATGCGCCCTCCCCCGCCGGCCGCGAACAGCAGCTCGGTCAGGTTGGGCGCCATCGAGATCACGCGCTGCGCCGGGCGCGCCAGCGTGAGCCTGGCGCCGGTGTCGTCCACCACGCTCACTTGCGCGTGCGCGGCGCCGGCGGCGAGCAGCAGCGCCAGCAGGATCTTCTTCATGTGTTCCTCGCTTCGGGAATGAAAATGGTGCGGCCCTGGTGCGGGACCGCCACCACCGGATGGCCCAGGCAGGCGGTCAGGAGGTCGGGGCGCATCACCTCGGCCACCGGGCCTGCGCGCCAGCGGCCGTCCTTGAGCAGCAGCAGCGCGTGGGTCGATCCGGCCCAGGCCTGGTTCAGGTCGTGGCCGACCTGGACCACGATCCGGTCCTGCTCGCGGCACAGCAGCGCCAGCAGGTCGGTCACGCCGACCGCGTGCGCCAGGTCGAGCGCGCTGGTGGGCTCGTCGAGCAGCAGCAGCGGCGTGTCCTGGGCCAGCAGCGCCGCCAGTGCCACGCGCTGGCGCTCGCCGCCCGAGAGCGTGCGCACGTCGCGCTCGGCCAGGTGCGCCACGTCCAGCAGCGCCAGCGCGCGCCCGGCCGCGTCGATGTCTTCCGCGCTCTCCCAGTCGCGCCCGCCCTGGTATGGGTGGCGCGCCACGAGCACGGTATCGATCACGCTGTAGGCGAACGCATCGCCGCGCGCCTGTGGCAGCCAGGCGCGCTCGCGCGCCAGTTCGCCCAGCTTCCACTCCGTGAGAGGCCGGCCGTTCAGGCGCACCTGCCCGCCGTCGGGCGCGCGCAGGCCCGCCAGCGCGCGCAGCAAGGTGCTCTTGCCCGCGCCGTTGGGGCCGATCACGGACCAGGCCTGCCCCGGTTGCGCGCGCCAGTTGAGGTTCTCCAGCAGCAGGCGGCCGCCGGCCTTGAGCGACAGGTTGACGGTCTCGATCATGGCCGGCGCAGGTGCAGCCGGTGCAGCTGCAGTAAAAAGACGGGGACGCCGATCAGCGAGGTGATGACCCCGACCGGCAACTGCTGCGGCGCGAGGACGGTGCGCGCCAGCGTGTCGGCGATGACGAGGAAGCTGCCGCCGGCCAGCGCGGCGGCCGGCAACAGCAGCCGGTGGTCCGCGCCAAGCGCCAGCCGGCAGGCATGCGGCACCACCAGGCCAACGAAGCCGATGCTGCCGCCGGTGGTCACGGCGCTGGCCGTGAGCATGCCCGAGCAGGCAAACAGGAAGCGCCGCAGCCCGCCCACGTCCACCCCAAGCGCGGCGGCGCCGTCGGCATGCAGCGCCATCACGTTCAGCGCGCGGGCGCGGCGCTGCGCCAGCGCCAGCGCGCCGACCAGCACCAGCCAGGGCAGCACGCGCCAGCTGGCGCCGCCCAGGTCGCCGATCATCCAGAACACCATGCCGCGCAGGCGCGATTCCGGCGCGATCGACAGCAGCAGCGTGACCAGCGCCATGCTGCCGGATGCCAGCACCACGCCGGTGAGCAGCAAGATGCCGCTGTCGCCGGCCACGTCGCGCTGGGCCGCGCCGCCAAGGTCGCGCCGCGCGAGCGCATACAGCAGCAGCGAGATGCCGGCCGCGCCGAGAAGCGCGCCCAGGTCCACCGCCCACAGCGCCGCGCCGACGAACAGTGCGCCCAGGGCGCCGACCGCCGCGCCGCTGGAGATGCCGAGCACGTAGGGGTCGGCCAGGGGATTGCGCACCAGCGCCTGCATCATCACCCCGGCCAGCGACAGCGCGGCGCCGGTCGCGAACGCGCTGCTGGCGCGGCCCAGGCGCAGGTCGAGCAGGCTGGCAGCCATGCCCTCGACCCTGCCGGTGATTACGCCCAGCAGGGCCGCCGGCAGCTCGGACAGCGGCAGCGCGACCGAACCGGCGATGCCGGCAAGCGCCAGCGACGCCACCGCGCAGGCGGCCAGCAGCGCCAGCACCATGCGCTGGCGCCTTGCCCGTTCGGATGCACGCTGTGTGGGCATGACGACCTTAGAAGTCGTAACGCGCCGAGAGCTTCAGCTGGCGGCCGTCGCTCGGGTAGATGCCGGACTGGCAGCCGAACGCATTGCTGTAGTACTTGCGGTCGGTCAGGTTGCTGCCTGCCAGCGCCAGTTCCCACGGCCCCAGCTTGCGCGCGTAGCGGGCATCCAGCGTCGCGTAGGACGGGATGCGCGCGGCGCAGCTGTTGGTGAAGTCGTTGCCGAAGCGCTGGCTCGACACCCACTGCGCGCCCACGTCCGCGGTCTGCCCGTCGCCCGGCACCCAGGCCAGGCGCGCCGAGATCACGTTGCGCGGCACCAGCACCATTTCACGGCCGTCGTTGGGGCCGTCGGTGAAGGTCGCGTTCACGTGCTGCAGGTGCGCGCTGGCGCGCCAGCCGGCCGCAATCACGGTCTGCGCATCGATCTCGACACCCTGGCGGCGGGTCGGGTCGAGGTTGGTGTTGGTGCCCCAGCCGATGGTCGGGTCGAAGAAGATCTCGTTCTTCAGCTCGTGGCGGAACAGGCGCACGGCCAGTTCGCCCGCCGCGCTGCCGAAGGTCGCGCCCAGCTCCAGGTCATGCGAAGTCTGCGCCTTGAGCACGCTTGCGCTGGCGCGGTAGCTGTTCTCGTCCACGTTGGGCATGCGGTAGCTCTGCCCTGCCTTGGCATGCACGCCCACGCCCGGCAGCACGCTGTAGCTCGCTTGCGCGTCCCATGCGTTCTGCGCCTGCGAGCTGCTCTCCTTGGCGCTGGACATGCCCAGCGGGTCCACGTAATCCTTGTCGAACACTTCGTGGCGCGCGCCCACGGCCAGGCGGCCGTTGTGCTGCGGATCCCAGCGGATCTCGTCGCGCACGTAGATCGCCTTGGAGTCCTGGCTGGCGTCGGCCAGCGAAAAATCGGCCGCGGTCTTGCGGTTCCAGCGGATCAGGTCCACACCGGCAACCAGCTCGTTGCGCATGCCGGCCAGGTCGGACAGCTGGCGCACGCGTGGCGAGAACTGGGTCTGGCGGCTGTCGTACTTCACGCGCGAAAAGCCCGACACGCCGCCGTAGTTGTATTCATACGCGGCCTTGACCGTCTTCTCGCGGTGCGACAGCTCGGCGGCAAGCTCAGTGTCGCCGATGCGGTGCTCGGCGAACGCGGTCACGCGGTCGGTATCGAGCGAGCCGAAATCGTTGGGCGTCTTGCTCTGGCGCGGATCGGCCTTGAACTGGGCCTCGGTGAGCGAGCCGGGCAGGCGCGACTCCTGGCGCGCGGACTCGACGCGCACGCCAATGCGCCCGCCCTCATAGGCGTACTGCGCGCCGCCGGCAAAATTGGACTGCGTAAAGCGGCTGTTGGCGCGGTAGTTGTCCGACTCCTGCTTGCCGGCCGAGCCGTCGAGCGTCACCTTGCCCAGGCCCGCCGACAGGTTGGCGCGCAGGTCATGCGCGTCGAACTGCCCGGCGCTCACCGTGCCCGAACCGTGCACGCCCTGGCGCGCGCCGGACCTGGTGAAGACCTGGATCACGCCGCCGGTCGCGCCGTCGCCGTACAACACGCTGCTGCCGCCGCGCGTGATCTCGATGCGCTCGACGCTGTCGACCGGGATCGTGGACAGCACGGCGCTGGCCAGTTCGTTCTCGGACAGGCGCACGCCATCGACCATCACCACCAGGTTCTCGCTGCTGTTGGCGCCAAAGCCGCGCAGGTCGAGCGCGAAGTCGGGCGAGCCGTCCAGGCTCTGGCGGCCATACACGCCGCCGATCTTGCGGATTGCTTCGTTGACGTTGCCGGCGCCGGCACGGCGAATGTCCGCGGCGGTGATCACGGTGGCGCCGATCGGCGCGAGCGCCGGATCGCTGGCAAAGCGCGCGCCGGACACGAAGACCGAAGGCACGGCCTGTTCCTGCGCGAAGGCGCTGGCGGCATTGAGGCAAAGGGAGATGGCGCAGGCAAGCGCGAGCGGCTTGACGGCCGGTGCGGCGCACGGGGCAACACGAATACTCATAGCGATTTCAATGAAAAGAGATGCATCCTCCCTGCGTCCCCGCAGAGGCGGATTCAACGAAAGACGCGCGTGGCGCGCTTCCACCTGTCCTGGCCGGTATCCGGGCTCGCAAGTCAGACCGTCTCACCTTCCTATGCAAACGCACAGTGGTGTACGAGACAGCCAGTCGCCGGCGTGCGGCGACGCTTGTTTACCGTTGCGGGGGCAGCACACGTTGGCCGCCTGCGGGTGGCAGGGGCTTCGTGTTTCCCGTTTAACTGCACGCGTGGCCACGCGTGCGGGCACCAGAACGGCGAGATTATAAACCTAACAAGGCACATGCCGACGGCGGACGGCGGTTTTTCCCAACCAGGTCAAGTCATTGCCAGTTTGTTATCAATGCGGCTATAGTTGCCGGAATAAGAACAATGACCTGGACTGGAGGATGCATGAGGAGAAGCACACATCTGCCGTTGGCGGCCCTGCTGCTGGCGGCCGCCCTTGCGGCTGCGGCCGTGGTGTACGAACCGGGGACGCCGGCGCAGCCGGCAAGCAGGCCCCTTGATGCCATCGCGCTTGCCGCGCCGGGCGCTTCCTCGGTCGCGGCGCCCAGCGCGCCCGACGCCTGGGGCGGCCCGCGCAGCGGGGCCGAGGCCACCCTGTCGGACCGGGTGGTGCGCTACGACATCGACGCCACCCTCGATCCCGAGCGCCACATCGTGGCCGGCAAGGAAAAGCTCACCTGGCGCAACCGCAGCCAGTCCGAGGTCAGGAGCGTGTACCTGCACCTGTACATGAACGCGTTCGAGGGCAGGAACAGCACCTTCTTCACCGAGATGCGCAACCTGGACACGGGCTTTCGCACCGACGTGCAGCCCAAGAAAGGCGAATGGGGCCACATTGCGCTGGACGCCGTGGCGCAGGGCGGCGCCAGGGTAGCGTGGCAGTTCGTCCATCCCGACAACGGCCCGGCCAGCGACCACACCGTGGTGCGGCTGGACCTGCCGCAGCCGGTGAGAGCCGGCGCTTCGACCACGCTGGACATCGACTTTACCACCCAGCTGCCGCGCGTGATCGCGCGCACCGGCTACTTCGGCAGCTTCCACCTGGTGGGCCAGTGGTTCCCGAAAATCGGCGTGCTGGAACTGCCGGGCGAACGCGGCGCCACCGCGCCCCGCTGGAACGTGCACGAGTTCCACCTGACCTCGGAGTTCTACGCCGACTTCGGCAGCTACGATGTGCGCATCACCGCGCCGAAGGAGTACGTGGTGGGCGCCACCGGCGAGCTGCAGGGCGCGCCCGTCGACAAGAACGGCATGCGCACCCACCGCTACGTGCAGGACGACGTGCACGACTTCGCCTGGACCGCCGACAAGCGCAGCGCCGCGCCGCTGGAAGACAGCTGGACCGGCCCGGGCAGCCCCAAGGTCGCGATCAAAGTGCTCTACCCGCCCGAATACGCGGCCAGCGCGGCGCCTGCGCTCAAGGCAGCCAAGGACTCGCTCACCTATTTTTCGACCACGCTCGGCCCCTACCCGTACAAGACGCTGACGGTGGTGATCCCGCCGTATAACGCGACCGAGGCGGGCGGCATGGAATACCCGACCTTCTTCACGGCCGAAGGCTACGCCAGGGTCGAGCCGGACACCTTTGCCCAGGGCGCGCTCGACTTCGTGACCATCCACGAGTTCGGCCACGGCTACTTCTACGGCATCCTGGCCTCCAACGAGTTCGAGGAGCCGATGCTGGACGAGGGCCTGAACGAGTACTGGGACATGCGCATGGTGCGCGAGCGCGGCCAGGCGATGCACATGACCACGCCGCTGCTCAAGGCGCTCGGCTTCGACCCCAAGTTCAAGCCGTTCGACTACGAGCGCGGCATCGCGACGACCGTGGAGCCGGCCGACGCGCTGGGCCGCAACGCGTGGGACAGGCTGCATGGCATCGGGCCGGTCTATCACCGCACCGCGACCATGATGCGCGACCTGGAGGAGCGCATCGGCAAGCCCGCGCTGGAGCGCGCATTCAAGGAATACTACCGGCGCTGGAAGTTCCGCCACCCCAGCATCGCCGACCTGCGCGAGACGCTGGCCGAAGCAAGCGGCCAGCGCGAGGCGGTCGAACAGGTGTTCGCGCAGCAGGTGTACGGCGTGACCAAGATCGACGACCGCGTCACCAGCCTGGCAAGCGAAGAGGAATTGCCGCAGCCTGGCACGCACAGCGCCGGCGGCAAATGGCTCGAATTGACCGGCGAGGACGTGGACAAGCAGGTCGAGGACGCCCGCAAGTCATGGAAAAAGGCGCACCCGGACGCGAAGGAAGGGACGGGACCGTTCCCGTTCCGTACCACCGTCACCGTGCGCAGGTACGCCGCCACCGTGCCGCAGACCCTGCTCGTCAAGTTCGCGGACGGCAGCAGCGAAACGGTGCAGTGGAACGCCGACGAGAAGTGGCACCGGTTCACGTGGGTCAAGCCGGCGAAGGCGGTATCGGCCGAACTCGATCCGCAGCGCCGCCACTACCTCGACGCCAGCAAGCTCGATGACAGCCGCACCACCAAGGCCGACGGCAGCGCCTCGCGCCGCTGGAGCAGCGAGTTTGCGGCGGTCGTCCAATTCCTCCTTTCCCTGATCGCGACCGTATGATGAACACTGCCATCCAATCCGCCCCGACTGCCGCGCCCTTGGCCGGCTACCGCGCAGCGACCGCCGTGCGCGCCGCGCGCTCTGCCCTGCAGTGGCGTTTGCTGGCGTGGTGGGCCGGCCTGCTGCTGGTGCCGGCCGCCGTCTCCACCCTGCCGGTGTGGCAGCTGCTCTCGGGTGCGCTCGACCACTCGGTGCGCGCGTCCGAGCTCGCCGCCAGCCTCGACCTGACCGCGATCGAAGACCTGATGACGGCCAACGTGCGCGCCGGCACCGGCGTCGGCAACGGCAACCTGCTGGCCCTGCTGCTCACGCTGCTGCTCTCGCCACTGCTGTCGGGCATGGCGATGCACGCCGCGCGCGCGCCGCAGCCGCCCGGCTTTGGCGCGCTGCTCTCGGGCGGGGTGCAGGAATACATGCGCCTGCTGCGCATGCTGGTGTGGGCCGTGGTGCCGCTCGCACTCATGGGCGGCCTGGCCGGCATCGCCTTCACCGCCGCAAAGAAATATGGCGATAGCGCGATCCTGGAATCGTCGGCGGACCACGCGCAAATGGCCGCGATCGCGCTGGCCGCGCTGCTGTTCGCGCTGGCCGACGCCAGCCTGGACGCCGGCCGCGCGGTGCTCGCCGGCGACCGGCGCCGCAGGTCGGCGGTCAAGGCATGGTGGCAAGGCTTGACGCTGCTGCTGCGCCGCCCGCTGGCCACGCTCGGCAGCTACCTCGGCATCACCCTCGCGGGCCTGGCGCTGGCCGCGCTCCTGGCCATCGCGCGGCTGAACGTGCCGCCGCTGGGCATCGGCGGCTTCATCGGCGCCTTCGTGCTGACCCAGCTTGCGGTGGTGGCGATCGCGTGGATGCGCTGCGCGCGCCTGTTCGCCATGCTCGAGCTGGTGCGCGACAAGCGCTGAAAACGCGGCAGGGAAAGCGGCGCGGCAGGTCTTGGGCTAAGATGAGGGTGCAACCAGAGGAGCCCAGCACATGACAACCCGCTTTCCCACCTATTTCGTGTCCCACGGCGGCGGCCCGTGGCCGTGGATGAAGGACCAGTTCGGCCACGCCTACGACAAGCTCGAGGCCTCGCTCGTGGACATCAAGCGCCAGGTCGGCGAGCGGCCGAAAGCCGTGCTGGTGGTGACCAGCCACTGGGAGGCGGCGGGCTACCTGGCCTCGTCCGGCGACGCGCCGGGCATGATCTACGACTACGGCGGCTTCCCGCCGCACACCTACCAGATCCGCTACCCTGCGCCGGGGCAGCCGCAACTGGCCGAACGGGCGGCGGCGCTGCTGGCGGCCAGCGGGCTGACCAGCGGAGTCGATCCGCAGCGTGGCTTCGACCACGGCACCTTCTCGATGCTGTACCCGATTTATCCCGAGGCGGACATGCCGGTGGTGCAGGTGTCGATCCGCCACGGCTACGACCCGCTCGAGCACATCCAGGCCGGGCGCGCACTGGCGCCGCTCAGGGATGAGGGCGTGCTGATCATCGGCAGCGGGCTGTCGTTCCACAACCTGCGCCAGTTCGGGCCAAGCGGCCAGGCGGCGTCGCACGCGTTCGACGGCTGGCTGCGCCACGCGATGCTCGACTTGCCGCCGCAAGAGCGCACCGCCGCGCTGCTACACTGGAGCGAGGCGCCGGGCGCGCGCGCCGCGCACCCGCGCGAGGATCACCTGATGCCGCTGATGGTCGCGCTCGGCGCGGCCGAGCAGGAGCCGGCGGCGCTGGCGTACCACGAGGATGACTTCTTCGGGAGCCTGGCGGTGTCGAGCTTCAGGTTCGGCGCGGCGGCGACGTAAGAACTGCCGCCAGCCTCAGCGCCTCCTTGCGCCCCCGCCACGCACGGCTGCGGGCACTGCCAGTGACGGCTACGCGCCTTCCTGCGCAGTAGCCGCGGTCGGCGTGGCGCCCAGCTGCTGCATGATCGATGCAAGATCGATCCACACGTTCTCGCGCCGGATCAGGCCACTTTGGTCCATGTCGAACACATGCAGCAGGCGAAAGGCCAGGCGGCGGCCGCCACCGGGAATGCCGAACGGCGTTCCCGGGGCCGTCCCTTCCCACAAACTCTCGTCGACGACGAAGTCCGGCCCGTAATAGCGCCGCAGCGACGTCACCTTTTCGCCCGAAAGGTCGGCAAACAGCGCGTCGTAGAAGCCGCGTGCCTGCGCCCTGCCATGCAGCGGACCGGTGGGCGAGCCCACCACGTCATGCTCGACATCCGGGACCATCGTGCTCAACACACCCTCGACGTCGTCCTCCGCCTCGAAACGAAAATGGCGATCGATCATCCGATCGAACTGCTCCCTGGTGGTCTGTTCCATGGTGCTCCTCCTTGACGGTGAATGAAGTATAATGAGACTGTACTCTATTTATGAGACGTGTGTCTCATTATGAACTTATGACTTCGAATACGTCAAGTGGGGACGGCGTTCCCGCATCGGCCGGCGAAGGCCGCGCCAATCAACGCCGGCGCACCCGGCGCGCGCTCATCGAGGCGGCGCTCGCGCTTTGCGAGGGCGGCCGCAAGCCCAGCTTCCCGGAAGTGGCCGAGCGCGCCATGGTGTCCCGTGCCACGGCCTATCGCTACTACTCGTCGGTGGAGGACCTGATCAGCGACGCGATGTTCGAACGGGCAGTGCCCGCGCTGGAAAGCTTCTGCAGTCCCGGGCAAGACGATCCGGCCGAGATGGCCGCGCGCGCCGCGCGGACCATGAACAAGCTGTTGCTCGACGATGAGGTCGGACTGCACGCGGTCGAGCGGTCGTTCATGTCCGCATGGTTGGACAACCCGCAGCAATCGCGGCCGCCACGGCCAGCGCGGCGGATGCAGTACATCGGTCCGATCGTCGATTCATTGAAGGGCGAGTTGACGCCGGCGGCGCGCCGCCGGCTCGCCCATGCGTTGGCTACGGTGATGGGAACGGAGGCGGCGCTGTCGCTACGCGATGTGGCCGGCGCCAGCATCGACGAGGCGCTCGCAGCCTGTGGCTGGGCGGCTCAAGCCCTGGTGCGGCAGGCGCTTGCCGAAGCGCGTGAGCGATCCGGCAAGCGCTAGCGAACGTCCGCGACGGTGGGGATGCCGGTCCAGGCGCAGGCGCGCCAGGGCCAAGGGCCAAGGGCTATTCCTGCACCGACCCGCGCTTGCCGCGCGCCGCATCGGCCGCGCGCTGGGCAGCTTTTTCGGCCGCGATGCGCTCCTGCTCCGCCACCTCTTCCTGGTGGCGCGCCAGTGCGACGGCGCGGGTTTCCGGCGTCTCCAGGCTGATGCGCCCGAGCGCACCGGTGCGGTAGTCCTGCAGCAGCGTGTGCGATGCCTTCTCGTAGTCGAATTCGCCGCCGCGCACGCGAAAACCGCGGCGCGCGGCCACGCCTTCGATCACGGCCACGTTGTCCATGCCCTCGGTCTTGAGGCCATAGCGCGCCGCCAGCAGCTGCGGATAACGCGCCAGCAGCACCCCGGCCAGGAACTCGGCCACCTCTTCCTCGATCAGCGCGTTCGAGCCGATCGCATGGCTGGCCGCCAGCATCAGGCCGTCGCTGGCCATCTCGATCTTTGGCCACAGCATGCCCGGCGTATCGACCAGCACGATGTTCTGCCCCAGGTAGAGCTTCTGCTGCGCCTTGGTCACGGCCGGCTCGTCGCCCACCTTGGCCACGCGCTTCTTGAGCAGCGCGTTCATCAGCGTCGATTTGCCGACGTTGGGGATCCCCATGATCATGATGCGCAGCGGCTTCTCGGCCGTGCCGCGGTGCGGGGCGAGCTTGCGGCACATGTCGGGAATGCGCGCGACGTCGGCCGGCTTCTTGGTCGTCATCGCGTACGCGGTCACGCCTTCCTGGGCGTCGTAGAAGGCGCTCCACGCGGCGGTGGCCACGGGGTCGGCCAGGTCGGCCTTGTTGAGCACCTTCAGGCAAGGCCGGCTGCGCTGCTTGCGCAGCTCTTCGACCATCGGGTTGCGGCTGGCCTCGGGCAGGCGCGCGTCCAGCACCTCGATCACCAGGTCGGTGCTGGCCATCTGCTCCTGCGCCTGCCTGCGCGCGGCGTTCATATGACCCGGAAACCATTGTATCGACATGCTGTGCTCTCGCTTCTTCGTTCAAACCGCTATTTTACGATGCCCGGGCGGCCTCGTCGCCCCGGTATCGCCTTGCCCTGGTTGCTGCCGAGTAAGGTTTCTCCTTGATCTTGGGCAAAAACATCCTATGCTTAAAAGGCAAACTGGACTTACCGCCCGACCGGGTGCCTCGCCAAGGAGAGCAAAATGGAAATGTTCAGGAACATGGAAGTGGTGCTGATGCTCTGTTTCGGCCTCATTTGCGCGGCGGCGCTGGTGGCGCAGCCCCGCGGCGGCGACGACGCGGCCCGGGCCCAGGCGGGCCTGGACGGCGCCCAGGTGCCGGTGGTGATCGTGACCGGCAAGCGGCTGTCCCCGGCACAAAAGGCTTCGCTCGACCGCTGACAACGGCGGCACCGCGCGCGCACGCCGCGCGCATCCGGGAGCGGGCGCCCTGCCCGCCCCGTCAGTCCAGCTCGGCCAGCACCTTCAGGTGCGCTACAACGCTGCGGCCCAGCGCCGACAGGTTGTAGCCACCCTCCAGGCAGCTGACGATGCGCCCCTGCGCATGCTCCTTTGCCACCTGCATCACCTGGCGCGTGATCCACGCATAGTCCGCCTCCACCAGCGCCATGCCGCCCATGTCGTCGTCGCGGTGCGCGTCAAAGCCCGCCGAGATGAAGATCATTTGCGGACGGAACGCGTGCAGCGCCGGCAGCCACTGCTCCTGCACCACCTTGCGTACCGCCTCGCCGGTGCTACGCGCGGGCAACGGCACGTTGACGCAGGTGGGCGTGATCGGCTCGGGCTCGGTGTACGGATAGAACGGGTGCTCGAAGAAACTGGCCATCAGCACGCGTGGGTCGCCCTGGAAGGATTCGGCGGTGCCGTTGCCGTGGTGGACATCGAAATCGATGATGGCCACCCGCTCCAGCCCGCGCACGTCGAGCGCGTGGCGCACCGCGATGGCGACGTTGTTGAACAGGCAGAAGCCCATCGACACGCCCGGCCGCGCGTGGTGGCCCGGCGGGCGCACCGAGCAGAAGGCGTTGGCGATCTCGCGGTCGATCACCGCGTCGGTTGCCGCCACGGCAGCCCCGGCGGCACGCAGCGCGGCCTGGTAACTGTCGTGGCACAGCGCCGTGTCGGCGTCGATCGGGTAGTAGTTGCCGGGCGGCGGCGTGTGGTCGCGCACCATTGCGATGGCGTCATCGGTGTGGTTGCGGCGGATCGCCTCCAGGCTGGCCAGCGGCGCGCTGCGCTGCTCGAACAAGCCCTCCAGGCGCGCCAGGATGATCTGGTCGTCGATCGCCTGCAGGCGGCCCGGGCACTCCGGGTGCCAGTCTCCCATTTCGTGGCGCAGGCAGTCGGGGTGGCTGTAAATTGCTGTGCTCATCGTGTGGTGCCGCTCCCCGTGCTGATCCATGTGCACGGGAACAACGGTTCTCGCATAGAATCTGTCGGAACGGGCATGACAGAAAGGCTAAAAATATTGCTACCAGCAGTAATCTACCATGCCGCATCCTGCCCTGGCACATTGGCCGCAGCCCACTTTGGATCGACGGAATCGATACATGTTCAATAAATTGCATGCTTGTGCGACGCAAATCAGCCAGATCGTGGTAGGCAAGGACCAGCAGGTGCGGCTGGCACTGACCTGCCTGCTGGCGGGCGGCCACCTGCTGATCGAAGACCTGCCCGGCGTGGGCAAGACCACGCTGGCGCATGCGCTGGCGCTGTCGCTGGGCCTGAAGTTCAACCGCGTGCAGTTCACCAGCGACCTGCTGCCGGCCGACGTGGCCGGCATTTCGGTGTACGAGCGCGAAAAGAACGGCTTCGTGTTCCACCCGGGCCCGATCTTCACCCAGGTACTGCTGGCCGACGAGATCAACCGCGCCACGCCCAAGACCCAGTCGGGCCTGCTCGAAGCGATGGAGGAGCGCCAGGTCACCGCGGACGGCGTCACGCGCGCGCTGCCCGAGCCGTTCTTCGTGATCGCCACCCAGAACCCGGCGCACCAGGTCGGCACCTTCCCGCTGCCCGAGTCGCAGCTGGACCGCTTTTTGATGTGCCTGTCGCTGGGCTACCCCGACGCGCAAGCCGAGCGCGCGCTCCTGATGGGCGAGGACCGCAGGAGCATGCTCAAGTCGATCGTGCCGGCGATGCACCCCGAGGAGCTGGCCGCGGCCCAGCAATCGCTGCGCGAGCTGCACACCTCCAGCAGCCTGATCGACTACGTGCAGGCGCTGGCGCAGGCCTCGCGCCAGGGCGGCCTGTTCGCCGAAGGGCTGTCGCCGCGCGGCGCGATCGCGCTGCTGCAGGCCGGCCGCGCCTGGGCTGCGATGGAGGGTCGCGACCACGTGATCCCCGAGGACATCCAGGCCGTGCTGGTGCCGGTCTGCGCGCACCGCCTGCGGCCGCTCAAGTCGGCGCACGGGATGGCGCTGGCCAGCCGCGACCTGGTGCTGCAGCTGCAAAAGTCGGTGCCGGTGTAAAGCCCCCATGACGGCCGAAACCTGGCTACGCAAGAAGGCCGGCGCCTGGGCCGCCCGCACGACCAGCCGCGACGCCGGCGAAGTATTCCTCGGCCAGCGCCGCGTGTACATCGTGCCCACCGGCGCCGGTGTCGGCTTTGCCGCGCTGTTGCTGGTGCTGTTGATCGGCTCGATCAACTACAGCCTGGGCCTGGGCTTTGCGCTCACCTTCACCGCCGGCGCGTGCGCGCTGGTGGACATGATCTCCACCTGGCGCAACCTGGCGCACCTGCACCTGGCCGCCGGCCGCGCGCCCAGCGTGTTCGCGGGCGAGGAGGCGCAGTTCGAGCTGCTGCTGGTGAACCGCACCGGGCGCGAGCGCTACGCGATCGGCGTCGAATTTGACGGCAGCGGCACGGCCGCGCACATGGCCGACGTGCCGGCACGCGGCACCGCCCGTGTGACCCTGGCCATGCCGACCGAGCGGCGCGGCTGGCTGCGTTCGCCGCGGGTGCGGCTGTCCACCCGCTTTCCGCTCGGGCTGTTCCGCGCCTGGTGCTACTGGCAGCCGGAGCTCAAGGCGCTGGTCTACCCCGCCCCGGAGGCCGTTGCGCCGCCGCTGCCGACCTCCGGTGCCGGGCGCGGCGAAGGACCGGGCCGCAGCGGCGAGGACGACTTCGCCGGCGTGCGCAGCTACCAGGCCGGCGACCCGCTGCGGCGCCTGGCCTGGCGCCAGATCGCGCGGCTCGACCAGGAACTGGGCGGGCAGCTCGCCACCAAGCATTTCGAGGGCGGCGCGGCCGAACAGCTGGTGATCGACTTTGCGCTGCTGGCGCCCCAGCTCGACCTGGAACTGCGCCTGTCGCGCATGGCGCGCTGGGTGCTGGATGCCGAACAGCGCGCCCTGCCCTATGCCTTCCACCTCGGCGCCGAGCAATTCGACGCGGCGCTCGGCGCGGCCCACCAGGCGGCCTGCCTGCGCGCGCTGGCGCTGTTCGGGGGCGCGCGATGAAGCTGCCGACGCTGGCCACGCCACTCCCGCGCGACAAGGCCGACACGCTGCTGCTCCTGCTCTCGGCCGTGCTGGTGCTGGCGCCGCACACGCTGCACCTGCCGCTGTGGGTCACGCTGCTGTGCGCGGCCACGCTGGCCTGGCGCGCCGCGATCACGCTGCAGGGGCGGCGCATGCCGTCCTCGCTGCTCATGCTGCCGGTGGCCGCGCTGGCGATGGCCGGCGTCATGCACAGCTATCACACGCTGCTCGGGCGCGACGCCGGGGTCGCCATGCTGGTGCTGCTGGTCGCGTTCAAGACGCTCGAGATGCACGCCCGGCGCGACCTGTACGTGGTGGTGTTCCTGTGCTTTTTCCTGGTGCTGACGAACTTCTTTTATTCGCAGGCGATCGGCACCGCGCTGATGATGATCGCGTCGGTGGTGGCGCTGCTGACCACCCAGCTGTCGTTCCAGTTCACCGGCAAGGTGCCGCCGCTGTCGGCGCGGCTGCTGATGGGTGGACGCATGCTGGGCATGGCCGCGCCGCTGGCGCTCCTGCTGTTCGTGCTGTTCCCGCGCGTGCAGGGGCCGCTGTGGGGCATGCCGGGCGATGGCCATGCCAGCGGCCACGGCGGCCTGTCGGACCGCATGGCGCCGGGCCAGATCTCGCACCTGGCGCAGTCCGAGGACACGGCCTTCCGCGTCAAGTTCGACGGCCCCGTGCCGCAGCAGACGCAGCTTTACTGGCGCGGCCCGGTGCTGGGCGACTTCGACGGCCAGGCCTGGACCCGGGTGCGGCCGCGGCCGGCGGCGGCGCGGCCGCTCGCGCTGTCGGTGCGCGGGCGCCCGGTGCGCTACCAGGTCACGCTCGAGCCCTCCAGCGCGCGCTGGCTGTTCGCGCTCGAGATGCCGGACCGCGTGCCCTCGCTCGATGGCAACCTCGCCTTCGTCAGCGCCGAATTCGAGCTGACCGCCGCCTACCCGCTCGAGCAGCGGGTGCGCTACGAACTGTCCTCGTTCACCCAGTACAGCCTGCAGGCGGGAGAACAGGCCGGCAGGGACGGCCAGTGGCTGCTGCTGCCCTACGGGACCAACCCGCGCGCGCTGGCCGAAGGACAGGCGCTGCGCGCCGAACCCGATCCGCAACAGCGCGTGGCGACGGTGCTGCGCCGCTTCGCGCGCCAAAACTTCGTGTACACGCTCGACCCACCGCGGCTGGGCGCCGACTCGATCGACGAATTCCTGTACCAGACCCGCGCCGGCTTTTGCGAGCACTACGCCGGCGCGTTCGTGTTCCTGATGCGCGCGGCGGGCGTGCCGGCGCGCGTGGTGACCGGCTACCAGGGCGGCGAGATGAACCCGATCGACGGCTACCTGACGGTGCGCCAGTCCGACGCCCACGCGTGGGCCGAGGTTTGGCTGGCCGGGCGCGGCTGGGTGCGCGTGGACCCGACCGCAGCGGTGGCGCCGGAGCGCGTGCGCCGCAGCCTGGCACGGGCGCTGCCGCCGCCGCCCCCGTTCGGGATCGAGGGCCTGGGCCGCCTGATGCAGCTGGACGCCGGCGGCAGCAGCTGGCTGGCGCAGCTGCGCTACGCGGTGAGCGCGGTGAACAACGGCTGGAACCAGTGGGTCCTCAACTACACGCCCGAGCGCCAGCGCAGCCTGCTGCAAAACCTGCAATCGGGCCTGCTCGACTGGCGCACCGCAGGCGCGTTCGCGCTCGTGTGCGCGGCGCTGTTTTTCGGCGATCTGTGGCGCCGGCGCCGCCGCCTGGACCCGGTCGATGCGCTATACTCGGCGCTGTGCAAGCGGCTCGGCCAGCTGGGCCTTGCGCGCGCGATCGACGAAGGCCCCAGCGCCTTTGCCGGGCGCGTGGCCGCCTCCAGCCTGGCGCCCCGCTACCGGGCCGCCGCCGGCGAATTTTTGCGCCGCTACAGCGCCTTCCGCTACGGCCGCCATGCGGCCGACGCCAACCTCGCCCCGACACTCAAACGCCTACTCTCGCAGCTCAGATGAAACCGAACGTCCCGCTTTGCCTCGCCCTGCTCGCCCTGGTGGCAACCAACGCGGGGGCGGTGGCAGAGGACAGCCGCGCGCACCCGCGCGCCAGCGCACACCACGCCCGCCACGCCAAGCCCGCCCCCGTGATCAAGAAGCCCGCCATCGACTACGAGGGCGAACAGGTCAATTTCAGTGACTGGCAAGCGGTGCGCGAGTTCGAAGACGAGATGGTGGCCCGGCACGGATTCGAGCGCGCCGGCCTGGACGCCCTGGTGCGCCAGATGCGCTATGTCGAATCGGCCGTCACCCTGATCAAGCCGGCGCCGCCGGGCAAGCCGAAGAACTGGCACGCCTACCGCGAGCGCTTCATCGAGCCGATCCGCATCAACGCCGGGGTGCGCTTCTGGGACGAGAACGCCGACACGCTGGCGCGCGCCCAGGCCCAATACGGCGTGCCGGCCGAGATCCTGGTGGGCCTGTTGGGCATCGAAACCCTGTATGGCCGCGACACCGGGCGCTTTCGCGTGCTCGATGCGCTGGCCACGCTCGCTTTTGCCTATCCCGAGGCGCCCAACCGGGTCGAGCGCATGGCGTTCTTCCGCAGCGAGCTGGAAAACACGCTGCTGTTCGCGCGCGAGGCCGGGATCGACCCGCTGTCGCTGTCCGGCTCGTTCGCGGGGGCGGTGGGCATGCCCCAGTTCATGCCCGGCAATATCCTGAAGTACGGCGTGGACTTCGACGGCGACGGCCGCATCGACCTGCGCGGCTCGCCCGCCGACGCGATCGGCAGCGTGGCCAACTACCTGGCCCGCCACGGCTGGGACCGCAACGCGGGTGGTCCGCCGGCGATCCCGGTCGAGGTCTCGCCGAACCGCGCGTGGGAGGCCATGCTCGGCGGCCCGCTGGCGGCGCGCTACAAGCCTTCCGAGCTGGCCGCGGCCGGCGTCACCATGCAGCTTGCATTACCCGACGACCGACTGTATGGCCTCGTGGACCTGCAGAACGGCGCCGAGCCGACCGAGTACTGGGCGGCCAACGATAACTTCTTTGCTATTACAAACTACAATCGGAGTTTCTTCTACGCCATGTCCGTGATCGAGCTGGGACGGGCCGTAAGGGTTGCCAGAGGCACATAACCGTTGCCGAGCCGGAAAGATTTGTAATGATTTGTAACGACAATGTTTCCTGCATAACTGAAATATCCGGCTTCCCGGTCACCGATACTACCGGGGAGTACCCATCCTTCGGCCAGAGCATTCTCTGGCGAAATTTCCCTCGCGCTCAGATACTCCCGCTTTTGTTGCCTCGAATGAATTAACTTTTTGAAACGTGCGGCGGTTTCAACGGGATTGCCATACACTTTCATTTACAAAAAAAACAATTATTTTTTCGGTGACTTTGTGAGAGAATTGCATTGCGGCCATTGTTGCGCTAAGACAACGAGACGAGACGATGCTTCATTTTTTTCAACAGTAATCCGACGTTGAAAACCGGAAATTAGTTGTACAATTGAATAGAACTCTTTCAAAAGTGTTACCGGAAGTCGAAACGCCGCCAGCGAGTTCCGCAACCCCAAAATAGGAATGAACGAATCATGACAAACCAAGTCGGCATTGATATGAATAGCGATTCCGAGTCGGATGAGCTGCTGCAGTACAACCCCAACCGCCTGCTGGACACGCTGATCGAGAACCTGCGCCTGAAAAACGACGCTGCCCTGTCGCGCGCACTGGAAGTGGCACCGCCGGTGATCTCGAAGATCCGCCACCACCGCCTGCCGGTCGGCGCATCGCTGCTGATCCGCATGCACGAGGTCAGCGACCTGTCGATCCGCGACCTGCGCTACCTGATGGGCGACCGCCGCGCCAAGTTCCGCATCAGCGACAAGCAGTTCAAGCCGAAGGAAGGCGCCAAGCCGGCCACCGGCAACGACGAGCAGGTTTGATCGCCGTGCGCGCCGCCCGGCGCCGCATGACGCGGCGCCATGCGGTGCGGGCGTTAAGACATCCCGGCCGCCGGCCAGGATGATGATGGTTTAGGCAGGAAACACGCCGGTGGACAGATACCGGTCCCCGCGATCGCAGACGACGAACACGATCGTCGCGTTCTCCACGGTATGGGCGACCCGCAGTGCGACTTCGCACGCGCCCGCGGCCGAGATGCCGCAGAAAATCCCCTCTTCGGCCGCCAGGCGGCGCGCCATGTGCTCGGCGGCAGCCTGGCTGACGTTTTCCACCTGGTCCACACGCGACTTGTCGAAAATCTTGGGCAGGTAGGCTTCCGGCCACTTGCGGATACCGGGGATCGACGAGCCCTCTTCCGGCTGGGCGCCAATGATGCGCACCGCCTCGTTTTTCTCCTTCAAGAACTGCGACACGCCCATGATGGTGCCGGTGGTGCCCATGGCGGACACGAAGTGCGTGATGCGCCCGCCGGTATCGCGCCAGATTTCGGGGCCGGTGGTCTCGTAGTGGGCGCGCGGGTTGTCGAAGTTGGAGAACTGGTCGAGGATGACGCCCTGGCCGTCGCGCTGCATCTGCTCGGCCATGTCGCGCGCGTATTCCATGCCGCCGGTCTTGGGCGTGAGGATGATCTGCGCGCCGTACGCGGCCATGCTCTGGCGGCGCTCGACCGACAGGTTATCGGGCATCAGCAGGATCATCTTGTAGCCGCGGATCGCCGCCGCCATGGCCAGCGCGATGCCGGTATTGCCGCTGGTCGCCTCGATCAGGGTGTCGCCCGGCTTGATCTGGCCGCGCTCCTCGGCGCCCCTGAGCATCGAGATCGCGGCGCGGTCCTTCACCGAGCCGGCCGGGTTGTTGCCCTCCAGCTTGCCCAGGATGACGTTGTTGCGTGCGGCGATCTCGGCGCCGGGCAGGCGCACCAGTTGCACCAGCGGGGTATTGCCGATCGTGTCTTCGATGGTCTTGTATGCCATTGCTTGCTCTCTTTGCGTGTCTTGCGGGGTCTGCAAGAAGCCATTCTAATCCGAGACGCAAGATGGCGTATGAGAGGGGTCACGGCCGGTATGGATATACGCGGCCGTTTCGTAGGGTGGGCAGGTCCTCCTGCCCACGCGTTCAACGTCCGGATAAGCAGACGACGCGGTGACGCTGGCCACCGTTGAACGCGTGGGCGGGGGACCCGCCCACCCTACCGGTCAGCGCTTGGGCATCGGGTAGGTTGCCGGCGACACGTTGCCGTCCTTGTCCACCGCCTGCACGCCGAAGAAGTAGTTGTCCTTCGACAGCTTCAGGCTGGCCTCGGTGACGTTGCCGACGAACTTGGCGCCCTGCCAGAACGGCGCGGTGGTTTCGCGCCAGACGATGCGGTAGCCGGCCAGGTCCGGTTCCTTGTTCGGCTCCCACACCAGGGTGGTGTCGTTTTCCAGCTTGTCGGTGCGCGCGCCGACCTTCTGCGGCACGGCCGGGGCCAGCGCCAGCGAGGCCAGCGTGGCCGCGTTCACCTTGGCCACCTTGGCGATGTAGTTGTAGTCGTTGAACTCAGGCAGGTCGCCGTACACCTTGCCGTTCACGGTGCGCAGGTCCTGGTGCTGGTGGTCGAAATTCTCGTTCGGCTCGGTAAAGCGCACGGCCGCATAGCCATTCGACAGGAACGGGCTGTGGTCGCCGCCGCGCAGGTAGCGGTCGGTACGATAGATGACGTTGACCTTGAAGCCCTTCACGTAACGCTCGCCCTGCTCCTTGATGTGGCGCGCGAGCTGGCGCGAGATGGTGTCGTTCTCGCCGCCGGTGGACACCAGCGTGCGCATCGCGTCGCTCATCTCCTTGGCAGGCGGCACGCCCTGTGCGAACAGGCGCACCTGGGTGTCGTCCTTGCGGCCGTCGTCGGCGTGCGAGCTGCCGATGATGTCGTTGTCCAGCATGCCGGCGATGTTCCAGCCGTTCTTCTTCGCTTCCGACGCGTAGTGGTTCGCGCCCAAGAGGCCCTGCTCTTCGCCCGCCACCGCCATGAACACCAGGGTCGCGTCGAAGTTGTGCTTGGCCATCACACAGGCCATTTCCATCACCGCGGCGGTGCCGGAAGCGTCGTCGTTGGCGCCCGGTGCGTCGTCGGTGAAGTTCATCACGTCGGTCACGCGCGAATCGTAGTGGCCGCTCACCACGTACATGCGGTCCTTCGATTCGGCTTGCAGGCCCGGCAGGGTCGCGACCACGTTGACCAGCTCGGTCGGGCGCGAGATGCGCGGGCCGCCCTGGTCCATGTAGCTGTCGAACGCGACCTGCATGCGGGTGCCGGCGCCGCAACGCTCCAGCTCGCTCTTGATCCAGCGGCGCGCAGCACCAATGCCGCGCGTGTCCGAGGTCGTGTCGGACATCGTGTGGCGGGTGCCGAAGCTGACCAGCTTGCGCACGTAGGCTTCGATGCGCTTGGGCGAGATTTCGGAGACGATCTTGTCGATGTCGGCCTGATGGCGGGTGACGTCGGGCGCTTTGGCGTCGGCAGCGAATGCCGAACCGGTAGCGGCGGCGATCAGGCCGGCCAGCAGGGTCCTGGAAAGGCGGGCGTGGGGCATGAGTATCCTTGTTATCGTTGCGCTTCAATCAAGCCGCAATATCTTCTCATGCAAAATGGCAAGCTGGATGTCATTACATGCAAAAAAACATATGTATGAATGACAAGATGGTGGGCCGCGGGATCAGGTGGCGGCCCTGGTGTTGCGGAAAGGTGGCGCGTCCGGCGCGAGGCCGGACGGCATGCGGCAGCAGCCGGGTGGCCGCCGCGCGGTGCTTACATGGCGGCCTTGGCGTCGGCCGGCTTCTTGGCTTCAGGCTTGGCGGGCTTGGCGGCCTTGTCGGTTTTCTCGGTCTTGGCGGTCTTGGTCTCGGTGGTCATCGGCGCCCCGTCTTTCGACTTGCCGTTCACCTGCAACCCGGCGGCGGACAGCTTGGCGGCGTTCTTGTCGCCCACGCCCTTCACGCGCTTCTGGAAATCGGTCCAGTCCTTGAACTCGCCGCCCTTGGTGCGCTCGTCGATGATCTTCTTCGACATTGCCGGGCCCACGCCCTTGACCGAATCCAGCGCGGCGGCATCGGCCTTGTTGACGTCAACCTGGGCAAACGCGAAGCTCATCGTCGCGACCAGCGTTGCAACTGCCAGCATCAGTTTCTTGATCATTGATTGTCTCCCTGTCGGTAGCGGGACGGCGGGTGCCGGTCCACCGGTACTTAACGAGGCGGACACGAGCGGCGTTGACAGGGGTTTGCTTGAGCGGGCTCAAGCGGGGCGAAGGGTTTCCGCTGAGCATCACCAGCGCATTTCTCTTCGTTACCCTCAACCCGTCGTCCCGGCGCAGGCCGGGACCCATACACCGGTTGAGCAGTCGAAAGCCAGCGCCGCAGGCCCGTGACGCTCGGCATGGGTTCCGGCCTGCGCCGGGACGACGGCGTTTTTGCTAACGTACCGCCGCAGGCCAGTCACGCTCAGCATGGGTCCCGGCCTGCGCAGGGGCGACGGTATTCGGGCTACCGATCAAGCCGTCAGCCGAACAACTCCTCGCGCGTGACGGTCGCGGTGCCCAGCTTGCCGACCACGATGCCGCCAGCGCGGTTGGCCGTGGCCAGCGCCTCGGCCATCGGGGCGCCCGCGCCCAGCATCACGGCCATGGTGGCGATCACGGTGTCGCCCGCGCCGGACACGTCGTACACCTCGCGCGCGTTGGCGTGCACGTGCAGGATCTCGTCGGCCGTGAACAGGCTCATGCCCTCTTCCGAGCGCGTCAGGAGCAGCGCCTTGAGCCCCAGCTCTTCGCGCAGCGCCTGCGCCTTGGCCGCCAGCTGCTCCTCGCTCTTCCAGCCGCCCACCACGCGCCGCAGCTCGGCCTTGTTGGGCGTGACCAGCGTGGCGCCCGCGTACGGCGTGAAGTCCTCGCCCTTTGGGTCCACCATCACGATCTTGCCGGCCGCCCTGGCGGCCTGGATCATCTCGGCCACGTTCACCAGGCTGCCCTTGCCGTAGTCGGAGAAGATCACCACGTCGCTTTGCGGCAGCAGTGCGCGGAACTGCGTGAGCTTGGACTTGAGCGCCGTATCGCTTGGCGCGTCCTCGAAGTCGATGCGCACCATCTGCTGCTGGCGCCCGATCACGCGCAGCTTGATGATCGTGGAGTTCCCGGCGTCGCGCTGCAGGTAGCTGTGGATCGACGACTCGGCCAGCAGGCGTTCGACCTGCTCGCCTGCCTCGTCCGCGCCCACCACGCCCAGCAGGCCGCAGTTGGCGCCCAGCGCGGCCGCGTTGCGCGCCACGTTGGCGGCCCCGCCCAGGCGCTCCTCGCGCTTTTCGATGCGCACCACCGGCACCGGGGCCTCGGGCGAAATGCGCGAGACGTCGCCGAACCAGTAGCGGTCGAGCATGACGTCGCCCACCACCAGCACGCGCACGTCGGACAGCTGCGGCGCGCTGGCCTGCCGGTAGGCGTCGGTGTCGAGCAGGCGGCTTGGGATCACGGTCGTCATTTGCGGGTCAGGATGGAACGGCCGATGCCGTGGTATTCGATGCCCTGCTCGGTCATCAGGCGCGGATCGAACAGGTTGCGCCCGTCGATGATCACCGGCTGCACGAGGCGGGTCTTGATCTCTTCGAAGTCCGGGCTGCGGAACGCCTTCCACTCGGTGACGATCACCAGTGCCTGGGCGCCGTCCAGCGCGTCCATCGGCGCATCGACGAAGCGGATGCGCGACAGCTTCTCCGGCGCCAGGTCCAGCGCCAGCACGCGCTTCGCTTCCGGCATGGCCACCGGGTCGTACACCGACACGGTGGCGCCACGCTCGACCAGCTCGGCCAGCAGCACGCGCGAGGGCGCCTCGCGCATGTCGTCGGTGTTCGGCTTGAACGCCAGGCCCCACACGGCGAAGTGCTTGCCCGCCAGGTCGGCGCCGAAGCGCGTCACCACTTTTTCGCCCAGCACGCGCTTCTGGCGGTCGTTGACCGCTTCGACCGCGCGCAGGATCAGGAGCTCACGGTCGTACTGGCGCGCGGTGCGCTCCAGCGCCTGCACGTCCTTCGGGAAGCACGAGCCGCCGTAGCCGGCGCCGGCGTACAGGAAGCTGTAGCCGATGCGCGGGTCTGAGCCGATGCCCTGGCGTACCGCCTCGATGTCTGCGCCCACCTGGTCGGCCAGGTTGGCCAGCTCGTTCATGAACGAGATGCGGGTCGCCAGCATGGCGTTGGCCGCGTACTTGGTGAATTCGGCCGAGCGCACGTCCATCCAGTAGGTGCGCTCGTGGTTGCGGTTGAACGGCGCGTACAGGAGTTTCATCATGTCGCGCGCGCGCAGGCCGGCGTGGGTGTCGTCGTGGCCGATCACGATGCGGTCCGGGCGCATGAAGTCCTCGACCGCCGCGCCCTCTTTCAGGAATTCGGGATTGGACACCACCGAGAACTCGGTGTGTTCGCCGCGCGCGGCCAGCTCTTCGCGCACCGCTGCGGCCACACGGTCGGCAGTGCCCACCGGGACCGTGGACTTGTCCACGATGACCTTGAAGCCGGTCATGTGGCGGCCGATGTTGCGCGCCGCGGCCAGCACGTACTGCAGGTCGGCCGAGCCGTCTTCGTCCGGCGGGGTGCCCACCGCGATGAACTGCAGCACGCCGTGCGCCACGCTGGCGGCCACGTCGGTGGAAAAGCGGATGCGGCCGGCAGCGCGGTTGCGGGCGACGACTTCTTCCAGGCCCGGCTCGTGGATCGGGATGCCGCCGCTGTTGAGCATGTCAATTTTCTTCTGGTCGACGTCCAGGCAGAAAACGTCGTTGCCCAGTTCGGCGAGGCAGGCGCCGGTGACCAGGCCCACATAGCCTGTGCCGATGATGGTGATCTTCATTGTTTAGTTCATGACGTTGAGTTCTTCGGTGCGGCGCGGCGGGTAGGTTTCCCACCGGTTGCAACCCGGGCACTGCCAGTAGAACTGGCGCGCCTTGAAACCACAGTGGCTGCACTGGTAGCGTGCCAGCTTCTGCGTGTAGCCGTGGACGAGGTTCTTGACCATCGACAGCTCTTCCCAGACGTGCGCCGGTGCGTCCATCAGGCGCGCTTCGAGCAGCTTGTCCAGGCCGAGCAAAGTCGGATTGCGGCGTAGTTCCTCGACCACAAGTTCTTTGGCAGCTTCCACGCCGTCCAGTTCAATCACGGCCTTGAAAACGACCTCGACCAGATCAATGGATGACGCTTCGGCCAGGTAGGAGCGCAACAGGTTGACCCCTTCCTGCGCCCGGCCGACCTTGCGGTAGCCGTCCATCAGGCGCGCGGCGACCAGCGCCACGTGCGGCACGCTCTGCTGCTCCACCCGGCGCCAGGCCTTGAGCGCGGCTTCGACATCGCCGTCGGCCAGCAACGCATCGCCGTACAGGATCATCGCGCGCACGCTCTTGCGGTCCGAATGCAGGGCCTTCTCGAGCAGCGCCACGGCTTCCTTGGTGTCCATGTGCACCAATGCGTCCTGGGCCAGCTCGCAATAGAACTGGGCAATTTCGCGGTGCATGGCGCCGGCGCCCGATTCCTGCAGGCCCACCGCCGCCTCGATCGCGCGGCGCCACTCCTTTTCGCGCTGGAAGATTTCCAGCAGCGCACGGCGCGCCTGCACGGCGTATTGCGTGTCCACCAGCAGGTTGAAGGTTTCCTCGGCGCGGTCGAGCAAGCCGGCCTTCAGGTAGTCCATGCCCAGCTCGTACTGGGCGTGCACCTGCTGCTCCAGCGGCAGGTCGGGACGCGACAGCAGGTTCTGGTGCACGCGGATGGCGCGCTCGGTCTCGCCGCGGCGGCGGAACAGGTTGCCCAGCGCAAAGTGCATGTCGGCCGTTTCCGGGTCGAGCTTGACGATTTCGATGAAGGCGTCGATCGCCTTGTCAGGCTGCTCGTTGAGCAGGAAATTCAAGCCCTTGAAATACCCGCGCGGCAGGCTGCGCGATTCGGACACCAGTTGTTTGATATCGACCCGGGCCGCGATCCAGCCGAGGGCGAAAAAGACGGGGATGCCGAGCAGCCACCAGATTTCAAATTCCATGCGTTTGTGTTCTTGTGTTGATGGCGTATCAGCGGGTGTTCACGGCATCCGGCTGCGGCTGGCTGCTGGCGGTGCCGGCGGCGCTCTGCAAGGCCTGGATGGTGTTCTTGTGCTGCGAGGTCTGGCGGCGCTGGCGGAACACGGTCGGCGTGAGCGCCAGGATGCCCAGCGCGGCGCCAGCGACGAAAAAGGCCAGCAGCATCAGCACCAGCGGGCCGCGCAGCTCGTAATTCAGGAAAAAG
The DNA here is from genome assembly GCF_024756255.1 of Massilia agilis. GTDB lineage: Bacteria > Pseudomonadota > Gammaproteobacteria > Burkholderiales > Burkholderiaceae_D > Telluria > Telluria agilis. Next base: position 1,094,656 of record NZ_JANUHB010000002.1, read on the forward strand.
TGAAGATCGACTTCCTGCGTGTTCTTCAGGGCGAACCCGAAAAACAGGACGAACAGGATAAATCCAATGATCGTGGTGACAAGTTTCATCAACGGGTCCTGTCGGGTGGTTCAGCAAACATGGCAGTGTCGCATATCTGAGACGATATATCAAAAAACGACGGTCGGGGCCGCGCCCGAGCGTCGTCCCCGCGAAGGCGGGGACCCATAGACCGTATCCCGGAGCCGCGCCGCGTGCATGCACACTCAGCATGGGTCGCCGCCTCCGCGGGGACGACGAATCTCGGGCCAACAATAAAAAAACGGCATCCGCGGATGCCGTTTTCGGTCTGCGCGCGGCAGACGACTCAGTCTTCGATGATCGGTTGCCCGACCATCGCGTCCACCCGCTCACGCAACTGCTTGCCCGGCTTGAAGTGGGGCACCCGTTTTTCGGGCACCATCACCTTGTCGCCGGACTTGGGGTTGCGTCCGATGCGCGGCGGCCGGCTGTTCAGCGCAAAGCTGCCGAAACCGCGGATCTCGATGCGCTGGCCGGAAGCTAGCGCGTTGGTCATCGCATCGAGGATGGTCTTGACAGCAAACTCCGCATCCTTCGCCACCAGCTGCGAATATCTCTCAGCCAGGCGGGCAATCAGCTCGGACTTGGTCATCTGTTCGCCTTAAGGCAAATTAGCCTTTGTTTTCCATCTTGGCTTTCAGCAGCGCGCCCAGGCTGGTGGTGCCCGATGCGGCGCTGGTGTCAGCAGCCAGCTTCTGCATGGCTTCCTGGGTGTCGGCGCTGTCCTTGGCCTTGATCGACAGCTGGATGCTGCGCGACTTGCGGTCCACGTTGATGATCATCGCCTCGACCTTGTCGCCCACTTTCAGGTGGGTGCCGGCATCTTCCACGCGGTCGCGCGAGATTTCCGACGCACGCAGGTAGCCTTCGACTTCGTCGTTCAGCGCGATCACGGCGCCTTTCGGCTCAACCGCTTTGACCGTGCCGGTGACCAGCGAACCCTTGTCGTTCAGGGCTGCGAAGTTGTTGAACGGGTCGCCTTCGAGCTGCTTGACGCCCAGCGAGACACGCTCGCGCTCGACGTCGATGGCCAGCACGACAGCTTCCAGCTCGTCGCCCTTCTTGAACTTGCGCACGGCTTCTTCGCCCGGCTCGGTCCACGACAGGTCCGACAGGTGCACCAGGCCGTCGATGTTGCCCGGCAGGCCGATGAACACGCCGAAGTCGGTGATCGACTTGATCAGGCCCTTGACCTTGTCGCCCTTCTTGTGGGTCATGCCGAACTCGTCCCACGGATTCGGTTTGCACTGCTTCATGCCCAGCGAGATACGACGACGCTCTTCGTCGATTTCCAGGACCATGACTTCGACTTCATCGCCCAGCTGCACGACTTTGTTCGGGGCCACGTTCTTGTTGGTCCAGTCCATCTCCGAGACGTGCACCAGGCCTTCGATGCCCTGCTCCACTTCCACGAACGCACCGTAGTCGGTCAGGTTGGTGACCTTGCCGAACAGGCGGGTGCCTTGCGGGTAGCGACGCGACAGGCCGGTCCACGGATCGTCGCCCAGTTGCTTGACGCCCAGCGAGACGCGGTTCTTTTCCTGATCGTACTTGAGGACCTTGGCGGTGATCTCTTGACCAACCGACAGGACTTCCGACGGGTGACGCACACGGCGCCATGCCAGGTCGGTGATGTGCAGCAGGCCGTCGATGCCGCCCAGGTCAACGAACGCACCGTAGTCGGTGATGTTCTTGACGACGCCGGTGACAACGGTGCCTTCCTTCAGGGTTTCCATCAGCTTGGCGCGCTCTTCGCCCATCGAGGCTTCGATCACGGCGCGGCGCGACAGCACCACGTTGTTGCGCTTGCGGTCCAGCTTGATGACCTTGAATTCCAGGGTCTTGCCCTCGAACGGGGTGGTGTCCTTGACCGGACGGGTGTCAACCAGCGAACCCGGCAGGAATGCGCGGATGCCGTTGGTCAGGACGGTCAGGCCGCCTTTGACTTTACCGTTCACGGTACCGGTGACGATTTCACCGGATTCCATTGCTTTTTCCAGGGCCAGCCACGATGCCAGGCGCTTGGCCTTGTCGCGCGACAGGATGGTATCGCCGAAACCGTTTTCCAGCGATTCGATGGCCACGGAAACGAAGTCGCCTACTTTGACTTCCAGTTCGCCCTGGTCATTCTTGAATTCGTCGATGGGGATGAAAGCTTCCGACTTCAGGCCGGCGTTAACGATCACGAAGTTGTGATCGAGGCGCACGACTTCGGCGGAGATCACTTCGCCCGAACGCATGTCCTGGCGCGACAGGGATTCCTCGAAGAGGGCGGCAAAGCTTTCCATACCAGAAGCTTGGGTGGTTGCAGTAGACATGTAAAAAGGTACTTTAAGGTTAGCCAGCAGGCCGGCAATATGCGGCACTGAACTGGGTCAGGGTTAAACAAACCTGGGACATCCCAGGCACCAAAACAGCGCTTGTGGCGCGAAAACATCCAACTACTTAAACCGGTGTGGTGACGCAGACGCAGCCCCCACATTCACCAACGTCGTCCCGGCGCAAGCCGGGATCCATGCTGAGCTTACCGACACGCCACCCGGCAGAATCACCGCCAGCGCTTCTGCAACCTCAGCATGGGTCCCCGCCTGCGCGGGGACGACGACGGCCACTGAGCGGACCTCCCCTCAGCGGCGAATTATTGTTTTTCGGCGTACCACCGCAACACCTGCTCCACCGCCTCTTCGGCCGTGATGTTGGAGGAATCGAGGATATACGCATCTGCCGCCGGCGCAAGTGGCGCGACCGCGCGTTTGGTATCGCGCTCGTCGCGTGCCTGCAAATCGGCCAGCAGATCGTCCATATTAGCAGAAAACCCTTTGCCAATCAATTGCTTATACCTGCGTTCGGCGCGCGCAGCAACACTTGCGGTCAAGAACACCTTCAACTTGGCAGTCGGAAAGATCACCGTGCCCATGTCACGCCCGTCGGCGACCAGCCCTGGTGCCGTGCGGAAGCGCAGCTGCAGGCCGAACAGCGCCTGGCGCACGGCCGGCAGCGCGGCGATCTTCGACGCGGTGTTGCCCACCTCCTCGACGCGGATCGCCTGGGTCACGTTCTCCTGTCCCAGGAACACGTCGTGGCCGACAAAGCTGCAGTTCAGGTGCTCGGCCACCTTGGCCAGCGCGTGCTCGTCGCTCATGTCGGTCGCGCGGCGCAGCGCCGACAGCGCGGTCAGGCGGTACAGCGCGCCCGAATCGAGCAGGTGGAAACTGAGCCGTTCGGCCACCTTGGCCGCCACCGTGCCTTTGCCGGAGGCGGTCGGGCCGTCGATGGCGATTACCGGGATGTTGGAGTTGGGCATTTTTAGTTCTTCGTGAACGCAATGGCTGGTTGAACGCGTGGGCAGGATTTGCCCACCCTACGTCCAGCTGGCTTCAAAATAGCTCGCTTTTGGCGATCTTCGAAAACGTTTCGAAATATTCGGGGAAGGTCTTCGCCACGCACTTGGGGTCGTTGATGCGAATCGCATTGCCGCGCCGCGCCTTGCCGTCCAGGGTGGCAAGCGAAAAGCACATCGCCATCCGGTGGTCGTCGTAGGTGTCGATCGTAGCCGGCCGGATCTCCTCCGGCGGCGTGATGCGGATGTAGTCCGCGCCCTCTTCGACGATCGCGCCCAGCTTGCGCAGCTCGGTCGCCATCGCCGCCAGGCGGTCAGTCTCTTTCACGCGCCAGCTGGCGATGTTGCGCAGCGTGCTGGTGCCGTCCGCATACAGGGCGGCCACCGCGATCGTCATCGCCGCGTCGGGAATGTGGTTGAAGTCCGCGTCGATGGCCTTGAGCACGCCGTTCGATTGGGCCTCGATCCAGTTCTCGCCGCGCGTGATGGTCGCGCCCATCTTTTCCAGCGCGTCGGCAAAGCGCACGTCGCCCTGGATACTGTCGCGGCCCACGCCCACCACCCGCACCGGGCCGCCGGCAATCGCGCCGGCCGCGAGGAAGTACGAGGCCGACGAGGCGTCGCCTTCCACATGGATGCTGCCCGGGCTCTTGTAGCGCTGGCCCGGCTGCACCGTGAACGACTGCCAGCCGTCCTGCTCCACGGTCACGCCGAAGCGGCGCATGAGGTTCAGCGTGATCTCGATGTAGGGCTTGGAGATCAGTTCGCCGACCACGTCGATGCTGACGGCGTGGTCCTTGGCCATCAGCGGCGCAGCCATCAGGAGCGCAGTCAGGAACTGGCTCGACACGTTGCCGCGCACGGACAGCCGGTCGGCCTCGATGTGGCCACGGCGGATGTGCAGCGGCGGATAGCCCGGCGTGCCGGTGTACTCGATGCGCGCGCCGACGGCGTTGAGCGCATCGACCAGGTCGCCGATCGGGCGCTCGTGCATGCGCGAGACGCCGTGCAGCTTGTAGTCGCCGCCGATCACCGCCAGCGCCGCCGTCAGCGGCCGGATCGCGGTGCCCGCGTTGCCCATGAAGAGATCGGCCTCGCGCACCGGCAGCACGCCAGCGCCGCCATGCACGAAATTGGTCCGCTCATCGACCTCGTCCCACTTGATGCCCAGCGAGCGCAGCGCGCCCAGCATGACCATGGTGTCGTCCGAGGCCAGCAGGTCGTGGATGGCGGTGTTGCCCTCGCTGAGCGCGGCCAGCAGCAGCGTGCGGTTGGAGATGCTTTTCGAACCCGGCAGGCGCACCGTGCCTTCCACGTGCATCACCGGCGGCAGGTCGAGGTGCTCGGGGTAGTGTTTTTGCTGCGTCATTTAGTTTCCTGATTCTTGGGCAGGGCGCGGCTCGGCGGCCTCGATCGTCTCGATCCAGTTGCGCCGCGCGCGCTGGGCATTGGCGTACACGCCTTCCAGCGCGGCCGCATCGCTGGCCGCGAGCATGGCCCGCAGCTTGGTCAATTGTGCCAGATACGCGTCCAGCTCCACGAGCAGCGCGTCACGGTTGGCCATGCTGATGTCGCGCCACATCTCCGGCGACGAGCCGGCAATGCGGGTAAAGTCGCGAAAGCCGCTGGCCGCGTACTGGAACAGCAAGTCGGCGTGCGGCTTGGCGGCGATGTCGTCCACCAGCGCGTAGGCCAGCAGGTGCGGCAGGTGGCTCACGGCGGCGAACACCTTGTCGTGCTCTTCGGGCGTCAGGCGGTGGATGATCGCGCCGCACAGGCGCCACGCCAGGGCCACCCGCTCGACCGATGCGGCGGGGTTTTCCGGCAGCGCCGTGATCACGGTCTTCTTGCCGCGGTACAGGCCCGCCAGCGCCGCGTCCGGACCGTTGGACTCGCGCCCGGCGATCGGGTGGCCCGGCACGAATTGGGCGATGCGCCCGCCGAGCACCGCGCGCGCGGCGGCGACCACGTCGGACTTGGTGCTGCCCGCATCGGTGAGGATCGTGTGCGGCTCCAGCCACGGCAGCAGCGTCGCCAGGATCGGGCCGGTCTGCGCGACCGGGGCGGCGATGAGCACCAGGTCGGCGCCTTGCATCGCTTCTTGCGGCGACTGCGCCACCGCATCGATGATGCCCAGCTCCTGCGCACGCGCCAGCACGCCCGGCGAGCGGCCCATGCCGACCACGGTCCTGGCCGCGCCGGCCTGCTTGAGCGCCAGCGCGAACGAGCCACCGATCAGGCCAACGCCAACGATGACAATCTTATCGAACATTCAGCCCAGCGCCCTCTTCAGCGCCGCGATGAACTTTGCGTTCTCGTCCGGCAGGCCGATCGAGATGCGCAGCCACTGCGGCAGCCCGTAGTTGCCGACCGGGCGCACGATCACGCCCTGCTTGAGCAGCGCCAGGTTCACGCGCGCGCCCGCGCCGTCGTCGTTGCCGACCTTGACCAGCACGAAGTTGCCGTACGACGGCACGTATTCCAGCCCCAGCTCGTCGAACGCGGCGGTGAGCTGCTTGTAGCCGTCGGCGTTGTTCTGCGCGCCCTTGGCCAGGAACTGTTTGTCGTTCAGCGCCGCGACCGCGGCAGCCTGCGCCAGCGAGTTCACGTTGAACGGCTGGCGAATGCGGTTCATCAGGTCGGTCACCGCCGGCTGGGCGATGGCAAAGCCCACGCGCAGGCCCGCCAGGCCATACGCCTTGGAGAAGGTGCGCGAGACGATCAGGTTGGGGAACTTGCGCACCCACTGCGACGACTCGAACTGGTTTTCCGGCGCGAGGTATTCGTTGTAGGCCTCGTCCAGCACCACGATCACGTTGGCCGGCACCTTGGCCAGGAAGGCTTCGATGCGCGCAGCCGGGATGAAGGTGCCGGTCGGGTTGTTCGGGTTGGCGATGTACACGAGCCTGGTGTCGGCCTCGATGGCATCGGCCATCGCATCGAGGTCATGGCCGTACTCGGCCGCGGGCACCACGATGGCGCGGCCACCCACGCCTTGCGTGGCCAGCGCGTACACGGCGAACGAGTACTGCGAGAACACCACCGACTCGCCCTTCTGCACGAACGCGTGCGCGGCGATCTCGAGGATGTCGTTGCTGCCGTTGCCCAGCGTGATCCAGTCGGCCGGCACGTCGTAGCGCTTGGACAGCGCGGCCTTGAGCTCGAAACCGTTCGCATCCGGGTACCGACCCAGCTCGGCCGCGGCTTGCGCCATCGCCTGCTTGCTCGACTCCGGAATGCCGAACGGGTTCTCATTCGAGGCGAGCTTGACGATATTGGCTTCGTCGAGCCCGAACTCGCGGGCGACTTCAGCGATGGGTTTGCCGGCCTGGTAGGGGGCGATGGCGCGAACGTAATCTGGACCGAATTGCGACATAAGTACTCTCGAATGATGGTTTAAAGGCTGACCGGGTAGGAACCGAGGACCTTGAAGAAGGCGGCGTTCTGCTTGAGCTCTTCGAGCGCCCTGGCGACGTTGGCGTCCTGCACATGGCCCTCGACGTCAACATAGAAGTAGTACTCCCAGGTGCCGATGCGCGCCGGGCGCGACTCGAAGCGCGTCATCGACACGCCGTGCTTTGCCACGGGGGCCAGAAGGTCGTACACGGCGCCGGCCTTGTTGGGCACGGCCAGCACCAGCGAGGTGTGGTCGCGGCCGGACGGGTTGGTGTGCAGCTTGCCGATGACGACGAAGCGGGTACGGTTGTGCGGGTCGTCCTGGATGTGTGCCTCGACCACGCCGAGCTTGTACTGCTCGCCCGCCATCTCGCTGGCGATCGCGGCGATGCTCGGGTCCTGGCTGGCCATGCGGGCCGCCTCGGCGTTCGAGGCCACCGCGCGCCGCTCGATATTCGGGTGGTGCAGGTTGAGCCAGACCTGGCACTGCGCCAGCGCCTGCGAATGCGCGCACACGACGGTGACGCCTTCCATGGTGCCGGTGCGGGTCATCAGGCTGTGGTGCACGGGGATCGACACTTCGCCGCTGATGACGGTGGTGGTACCAAGCAGCAGGTCGAGCGTGCGGTTGATCGCGCCTTCGGACGAGTTCTCGACCGGGACCACGCCAAAGTCGGCGGTGCCGGCCTCGGTGGCGCGGAACACCTCGTCGATCGAGGCGCAGGGCATGCCCTCGATGGCGCTGCCGAACTGCTTGTACACGGCTTCTTCGCTGAAGGTACCGGCCGGGCCGAGGTAGGCCACGGTCACGCGCTTTTCGAGCGCGCGGCAGGCGGACATGATCTCGCGGAAGATGGTCTGGACGTCGCCGTTCTTGAGCGGGCCCGGATTGCGGTCGGCGACGCCGCGCAGCACCTGCGCTTCGCGCTCGGGGCGGAACACGGGGGCGTTGGTTTCGGCCTTCACGTGGCCGACTTCCTGCGCCACGCGGCCACGGCGCGACAGCAGTTCCAGGATTTGCGCGTCGATCTCGTCGATCTGCTGGCGCAGGGGTTTCAGTTTGTCTGTCATCGTTCTGCTTTATCTGCTCGGGTTAGGACGCGGCTGTGACCTCACCACCGCGTCGTCCCGGCGAAAGCCGGGACCCATGCTGAGTTTGCTGGTGCTACGCGCTCGACCTACCTGCACACGACGTATGGGTCCCGGCTTTCGCCGGGACGACGTTGATTGCGGTATCGGGCGGCTCAACGCCCCGCAAACTCGTTCAAATAATCGACCAGGGCTTGCACACCCTCGATCGGCATCGCGTTGTAGATCGATGCCCGCATACCGCCGACGGACTTGTGGCCCTTCAGTTGCAGCAGCCCGCGCGCCTTCGCGCCGGCCAGGAATTGTTCGTTCAGTGCTTCGTCGCGCAGGTAGAACGGCACGTTCATGCGCGACCTGTTTTCTTTCGCCACCCGATTCTGGTAAAAATCGTCGGCGTCCAGCGCCGCGTACAGCAGGCGCGCTTTCTCGATATTGCGTTGCTCCATCGCGGCCACGCCACCCTGCCGCTTGAGCCAGTCGAACACCAGGCCCGCGATGTAGATCGCGTAGGTCGGCGGCGTGTTGTACATCGACTCGTGCTCGGCCACCGTCTTCCAGTGGAAGGCCGAGGGGCAGATCGGCAGCGCATGCTCGAGCAGGTCCTCGCGCACGATCACCAGCGTCAAGCCCGCCGGGCCGATGTTCTTCTGCGCGCCGGCGAAGATCACGCCGTATTTGGACACGTCGATCACGCGCGACAAAATGTGCGAGGACATGTCGGCCACGATGGGTACGTCGGCCGGCACCTCGGGCACGAAGTTGTACTCGACGCCGTCGATGGTCTCGTTCGTGCAGATGTGCAGGTAGGCCGCATCTTGCGTGAGCTTCCACGACGCTTGCGGCGGCACGGCGGTGAAGGCCTGGTCCTTGGAGCTGGCCGCCACGTTCACGTTGGCGTAGCGCGCCGCTTCCTTGAGCGACTTGCCGGACCACGAACCGGTGTGCACGAAATCGATGGTGGCTGGCTGCGCGCGGCGCCCGGCCAGGTTCAGCGGCACGATCGCGTTCTGGCCAAGCCCGCCCCCCTGCTGGAACAGGATCTTGTAGTTCGGCGGGACATTCAGCAGTTCGCGCAGGTCGGCCACGGCCTGCTTGTAGATGGAGATGAATTCGGGACCGCGGTGGCTCATCTCCATCACCGACATGCCGCTGCCGTGCCAGTCGAGCATTTCGGACGCGGCTTGTTGAAGGACCTCGCGCGGCAGCACGGCGGGGCCGGCGGAGAAGTTGAAGATGGGGGTGGCGGTCATGGGTTTCTACGATGTTGAGGGCAAGCTGTGCGATTGATTGTCGCACAAACCCGCCACTTCTACCGTCGTCCCCGCGCCAGGCGGGGACCCATGGACAGCGCGAGTATTCGTGTCGTCCATGGGTTCCCGCCTCCGCGGGAACGACGGTCTTGGGCTAACTTATAAGGCTTACTGGTCGCCCTGCTCTGCCGGCGCGTCGCCTTCGGCTTCTTCCTCGACGTCGCTTTCCATCACGCGCTGCAGGCCGGACAGCCTGGTGCCGTCCTCCACCGCGATCAGGGTCACGCCCTGGGTCGCGCGGCCCATCTCGCGGATCTCGGACACGCGGGTGCGGATCAGCACGCCGCCGGTCGTGATCAGCATGATCTCGTCCTTCGGCGACACCAGCGTGGCAGCGACGACCTTGCCGTTGCGCTCGCTGGTCTGGATCGCGATCATGCCCTTGGTGCCGCGGCCGTGGCGGGTGTATTCCAGGATCGGGGTGCGCTTGCCGAAGCCGTTCTCGGTGGCGGTGAGCACCGACTGCTGCTCGTTCTCTGCCACCAGCAGCGCGATGACCTGCTGGCCATCTTCCAGGTTCATGCCGCGCACGCCGCGCGCGTTGCGGCCCATCGGGCGCACGTCGTTCTCGTCGAAGCGCACGGCCTTGCCGGCGTCCGAGAACAGCATCACGTCGTGCTCGCCGTCGGTCAGCGCGGCGCCGATCAGGAAGTCTCCTTCATCCAGGTCCACCGCGATGATGCCGGCCTTGCGCGGGTTGGAGAAGTCCTTCAGCGGGGTCTTCTTCACCGTGCCCAGCGAGGTGGCCATGAACACGTAGTGGTCTTCAGGGAACTTGCTGTTCGGGCCAGACAGCGGCAGCACCACCGTGATCTTCTCGTTGTCCTGCAGCGGGAACATGTTCACGATCGGTTTACCGCGCGAGTTGCGCGAGCCCTGCGGTACTTCCCACACCTTGAGCCAGTACATGCGGCCGCGGTTGGAGAAGCACAGGATGTAGTCGTGCGTGTTGGCGATGAACAGCTGGTCGATCCAGTCGTCCTCTTTGGTCGCCATGGCCTGCTTGCCGCGGCCGCCGCGCTTTTGCGCGCGGTATTCGGACACCGGCTGCGCCTTCATGTAGCCGGAGTGCGACAGCGTGACCACCATGTCCTGCGGGGTGATCAGGTCTTCGGTCTCCAGGTCGGTCGCGTTGTGCTCGATGGTCGAGCGACGGGTGTCCTTGCCGTTTTCGGTGTAGTCGGTCTTGATCTGGGTGAGCTCGTCGCTGATGATCGTGGTCACGCGCTCGGGCTTGGCCAGGATGTCGAGCAGGTCGGCGATGTGTTCCATCACTTCACGGTACTCGTTGACGATCTTATCCTGCTCCAGGCCGGTCAGGCGCTGCAGGCGCATCTGCAGGATTTCCTGGGCCTGCTCGTCGGACAGCTTGTACAGGCCGTCCGGCTGCATGCCGTAGTGCTTGGGCAGGTGCTCGGGGCGGAACGCCTCGATGCCGCCGGCGGCGCCGGTCTCGCTGCGGCTGAGCATGTTGCGGACCAGGGAAGAGTCCCAGGCGCGCTGCATCAGTTCGGTCTTGGCGATCGGCGGCGTCGGCGCGGCCTTGATGATCGCGATGAAGTCGTCGATGTTGGCCAGTGCGACGGCCAGGCCTTCCAGCATGTGGCCGCGTTCGCGCGCCTTGCGCAGCTCGAACACGGTGCGGCGGGTGACCACTTCCCGGCGGTGCGACAGGAAGCACTCGATCATCTGCTTGAGGTTCAGCAGCTTCGGCTGGCCGTTGACCAGCGCCACCATGTTCATGCCGAAGGTATCCTGCAGCTGGGTCTGCTTGTACAGGTTGTTCAGCACCACCTCGGGCACTTCGCCACGCTTCAGTTCGATCACCACGCGCATGCCCGACTTGTCGGACTCGTCGCGAATGTCGGAGATGCCTTCGAGCTTTTTCTCGCGCACGTTTTCGGCGATGCGCTCGAGCAGCGATTTCTTGTTCACCTGGTACGGCAGCTCGTCCACGATGATCGCGGTGCGGTTGCCGTCGCGGCCCACTTCCTCGAAGTGGGTCTTGGCGCGCATCACCACGCGACCGCGGCCGGTGCGGTAGCCATCGCGCACGCCAGAGACGCCGTAGATGATGCCGGCGGTCGGGAAGTCCGGCGCCGGGATCAGTTCGATCAGCTCATCCACCGAGCAGTCCGGAGTGCGCAGCACGTGCAGTGCGCCGTTGATGACTTCGGAAAGGTTGTGCGGAGGAATGTTGGTGGCCATGCCCACCGCGATACCCGACGAGCCGTTGACCAGCAGGTTCGGGAACTTGGTCGGCAGGACGGTCGGCTCTTTCTCCTTGCCGTCGTAGTTGGGCTGGAAGTCGACCGTGTCCTTGTCGATGTCGGCCAGCATCTCGTTGGAGATGCGGTCCAGGCGGCACTCGGTGTAACGCATTGCCGCGGCGCTGTCGCCGTCGATCGAACCGAAGTTGCCCTGCCCGTCCACCAGCGTGTATCGCAGCGAAAAGTCCTGCGCCATGCGCACCAGCGTGTCGTAGATCGAAGCGTCGCCGTGCGGGTGGTACTTACCCATGGTGTCGCCCACGACGCGCGCGCACTTCACATACGGGCGGTTGTACACCGTATTGCTTTCGTGCATCGAAAACAGCACGCGCCGGTGCACCGGCTTCAAGCCGTCACGCACGTCCGGAAGGGCGCGCCCCACGATCACGCTCATCGCGTAATCGAGGTAGCTCTTGCGCATCTCTTCTTCGAGGGAAATGGGGACTGTTTCTTTTGCGAATTGATCCATTGGAAGGGTCGACTGCTTTCAGGCTGTGGTTGTGAGTTACAAGCGTTCGATTCTACCACGCGCGCTATGGCAACTGCGCAATTCGCTCTGGGCAGCAGCCGGAGCGACATGACGCGCGGGCGAGTTGTCAAGCACCCCCGCGCACGAGTCCGTCATGTTGCGAGGAAACAACGCAGCCGTACTTATGCGCTGGGTTTGATTTAGCGCGAGACGTGCTGCTCTGGCCGATATGGCAAAATGGCCGAGAACTTAATTGCTTGTTTCACAATGCGAAACAAACACAACAGGCATGGTGTTACCATCCTGAACATGTACGCACCAGTTTTGTGCGGTTTCGCCGGATATCACCGAAAGGAAGAAAAACATGAAAAAAATTGCAACCCTCGTGCTCGCAGCTTCGGCGGCGTTGGCTGGCAGTGCGCTGGCCCAAACCACCCCGCCGTATGCACCGCTGACGACCGACATCCAGGCACCGACGCCCTACAGCGCTTACGTGCAGGATGCCCGCGGCGTGATCGCACGCGATCCTTTCGGCCTGTGCTGGCGCACCGGTTACTGGACCCCGGCCGACGCCGTCCCGGGTTGCGACGCGCCGATCTGCGTGCCGCCGGAAAAACTCGAAAACGGCAAGTGCGTCGCTCCGCCGCCGCCGCCGGTTGAAGCTCCGGCCCCTGCCCCGGCTCCGGCCCCGGCACCGGCTCCGGTCCCGACCTCCGAGAAAGTCAGCTACCAGGCTGATGCATTCTTCGACTTCGACAAAGCCGTGCTCAAGCCGGCCGGCAAGCAGTCGCTGGACGAACTGACCAGCAAGCTGGGCGACATGAACCTGGAAGTCATCATCGCCGTCGGCCACACCGACTCGATCGGTACCGACGCCTACAACCAGAAGCTGTCGGTGCGCCGCGCCGAAGCGGTCAAGGCCTACCTGAAGTCCAAAGGCGTGGACCAGGCCCGCATCTACACCGAAGGCAAGGGTGAGAAGCAGCCGGTCGCCGACAACAAGACCGCCGCCGGCCGTGCCAAGAACCGCCGCGTGGAGATCGAAGTGGTTGGCACCCGCACGGTGACCAAGCCGGCACAGCAGCAGTAATCTGGCTGCATGCCCAACAACCCCGCTGCGGCGGGGTTTTTTTATGACCACAAAATTTCGCTCCGTCGTCCCCGCGCAGGCGGGGACCCATGGACCGCAAGCGTCTGGGCGCATCATGTGCACGTTGCGGGTGAGCGCGCTCAGCATGGGTCCCCGCCAACGCGGGGACGCTGCGGAGCTACGCTCCTTCGCGGTTTCCAGCTATTATTCCGACCTATGACTACGAACGTCGACCAACTCGAAATCAACAAATTCAGCGAACTGGCGCATCGCTGGTGGGATCCCACCTCCGAATTCCGTCCGCTGCACGAAATCAACCCGCTGCGTCTTGAGTGGATCAATTCGCTGGCCCCGCTTGCCGGCAAGAACGTGATCGACATCGGCTGCGGCGGCGGTGTGCTGACCGAAGCAATGGCGCGCAAGGGCGCCAAGGTCACCGGCATCGACCTGTCCAAGAAGGCCCTGAAAGTGGCCGACCTGCACAGCCTGGAATCGGGCATCGAGGTGCGCTACAAGCTCATCTCCGCCGAGGAAATGGCCGCGCAGGAACCGGGCCAGTTCGACGTCGTCACCTGCATGGAAATGCTCGAACACGTGCCGGACCCGGCATCGGTGGTGCGTGCCGCGGCCGCGCTGGTCAAGCCGGGTGGCAAGGTGTTCTTCTCCACGCTCAACCGCAACCTGAAGTCCTACCTGTTCGCAGTGGTCGGCGCGGAATATGTGCTGCGCTTGCTGCCGCGCGGCACCCACGACTACGGCAAATTCATCACCCCGGCGGAACTGTCGCAATTCGTGCGCAGCGCCGGCTTGCAGGTGGACAGCCTGAAGGGCCTGACCTACAACCCGCTCACCAAGTTCTATTCGCTCAACAACGACACCGACGTGAACTACATGGTGGCCTGCAGCAAACCGCTCTGACCTGACATGACTTTTCCTGTCCGCACGCCCGCACCGCGTGCCGTCCTGTTCGACCTGGACGGCACGCTGGCCGACACCGCGCCCGACCTGGCTGCCGCCGTCAACTGGCTGCGCACCGAGCGCGGGCTGGAGCCCACGCCCTACGCCGTGCTGCGCCCGACCGCCTCGGCCGGCGCGCGCGGCATGATCGGCGCCGCGTTTGGTCTTGCGCCGGGCGACGACGGCTACGAAGCGCTGCGCCTGCAATGGTTCGACCGTTACCAATCGGCCATGGCGGTGCACTCGACGCTGTTCGGCGGCGTGGTCGAGCTGCTCGACGGCATCCAGGCGGCGGGCATGGCGTGGGGCATTGTCACCAACAAGCCGGCGCGCTTCACCGACCCCTTGCTCCCTCAGATCGGGCTGGCGCACGCGGGTTGCGTGGTGTCCGGCGACACCACCGGTTTTTCCAAGCCACACCCTGCCCCGCTGCTGGAAGGCGCACGCCGCCTGGGCATTGCGCCGGAGCATTGCTGGTACGTCGGCGACGACCTGCGCGACGTCGAGGCGGGGCGCGCGGCCGGCATGGTCACGGTGGCCTGCGCCTGGGGTTACTGCGGCGAAATCGATCCGGCCACCTGGGGCGCAGACTACCTGCTTGATACGCCGACCGACCTGCTGGAGACCCTGCGCGGTCTTGCCGGCGCGCCCTTGAAGGCGGCAACGGCCTGAATCCTTACATCTGATTACGATTGATACAGCAATCCGTCTAGCTCCCGGGTCAGCTGCGCCGTAATCTACTCCTGCACCAACCAACACAGCAGGAGCTAAAGATGGAAGCGATCAAGACCACCACCCGTATTCACCCCCTGATGGCAGCGGCTGCCGCTTCCGTGATCGTCGTCTGCGCGGCGGGCACCGCCGCCATCACCGGCATCCTGCCCAGCTCGCACAGCGCGCCCGAACCGCAGGCCATGCCGGCCGTCAGCCCGTACGGCGCGGCGCCCGCCGCTTACACGGCACCGACGCAGACCGCGTATGGCATGAGCGCAACCCCGGCCATGCAGGCCCAGCAACCGATGGTAGCCCAGGCGGCACCGGTGCTGGTTCCGGCGAATGCCACTTATGTCCAGCCGGCCCCGGCCGTGCAGCAGGTGGCCCCGGCCGTGGAGCAACGCGCCCCGGTCGTCCACAAGGCGGCGCCCAAGCGTGTGGTGCACCACTACACGCAGGAAGCGCGCTATGACCACCCGACCTATGCACAGCAGCCCGCCCCTGCGCCGCGCCAGCCCAACTACATGGCGATCGGCACTGGCGCGGTGATCGGCGGCCT
The DNA here is from genome assembly GCF_024756255.1 of Massilia agilis. Lineage (GTDB taxonomy): Bacteria > Pseudomonadota > Gammaproteobacteria > Burkholderiales > Burkholderiaceae_D > Telluria > Telluria agilis. The sequence goes on from NZ_JANUHB010000002.1 coordinate 1,109,910, forward strand.
GGTCGGCAACCAGATCGGCAGCGGCAACGGCCGCAAGCTGGCCACGGTGGCCGGCATCATCGGCGGCGGCATGCTCGGCAACGAAGTCGCCAACCGCAACCAGCAATAAGGGCCGTGGCGCAGGGCGTTTGCGCTGCCCCAGTGGGGGCATGCAAACGCCCACGGATTGGAGTACAATGGTTTTACTTTCGCTGGGGGCGACCTGGTTTCGACGTGGGTTACAAAGCAGCGCAGGGCATACCGAGGGCTGGTTACCTCGTAAATACACCCAGAAATCAATAACTGCAAACGATAACTCGTACGCACTCGCAGCTTAATTGCTGCTAGCTCTTCAACACCTCGCCCCTGGGGTGTGCCGCAAGGCTGAAGAGTCATTTACAGGGGCTCGGGTTTGACCGGGTTACTTGGTCCGACCTTAAATCTAAGGTAACTCGCCTGTCCAAACCGCGCACGTCCGGGCTGTACGGGTTAAATTAAATGGCGATGCTAAGTATGTAGAACTGCCTGTAGAGGGCTTGCGGACGAGGGTTCAATTCCCTCCGCCTCCACCACCTTACACTTTATAATCAAGGACTTAGCAAATACGCGATGTCATTAATTTGGGCTGTTTGGGGCCGTTTTGGCTCCAGAATGCCAACAAAATGACAGCATCACGGTCCGGTCTTGATTCCTACTTCGCTAGACTGTCTGGCCCCGTAGAGCGCCTCCGCCCGGCTGCCGGCCAGCTTGTCGGCATCCGGCATCCAGCGCCCATAGCGGCGCGCGATCATCGTCCAGTCGGCATGCCCCATCTGCTGCGCGACCCACATTGGGTGCTCGCGGGCCGACAACATCATGCTGGCGTAGGTATGTCGGGTCTGGTACGGGTAGCGCGGGCGTACGCCGGCCTTCTTGATCGCGTACTGCCACATGGTCTTGCGGATCGGCTGGTCGCCGGCCCAGCGCTCAAGCGTCTGCGGGTTCTGGAACACTTCCTTTCCGGCCAGCCAGGTGTACTGCTTTTGCGCGTCCAGCGCCTCCAGCGCCGGAGCCAGTAGCTTTACATCGCGCATGCCGGCGTCGGTCTTGGTCACCTCGGCCTCGTCCGAATACTGTGTGATCGCACGGCTCACGCGTACGACGCCGGCCACGAAATCTATGTCCGACCAGTCGAGCGCGACCAGCTCGGAAGTGCGCAGCCCGGTCCAGAACGCGAACTTGATCAGGTTGTGGTTCTGGCCGGCGAGTACGCCCAGGATCGCCGCCTGCTCCTCCTTGGTGAACGGGTCGATCTCGTCGGTCTTCCTAGGCGCATCCTTCTTGCGGTAGGTCCAGCCGGCCAGCGGGTTGGAACGAAGCAGGCCATCGACCTCCACCGCCTCCTCGAGGGCGCAGCGCATCACGCTCTGGATATTTCCCAGGGTCTTGTTGCCGGCCTCGAGTTTGACCAGCTGGTCGCGCATGTGCTGGCGCCCAAACTCAGACAGGCGCAGCGCGCCGAACCAGGGGATCAGGCGGCCCAGCACGATCTTGCGGTAGGTGGCGTAGGTGCTGGCCTTGAGCTGCAGTTTCATGCGCTCAAGCCACTGCTCCAGATAGGGCTCGATCAGGGTGACGTCGCCCTTCTGGTCGGCAAACTTGGCGGCGTTCTTGGAGTTGGGGAACGTCGCGGCGTAATCGAAGCAGCCTGTAGCGATCGCGTGCATGACCGCCGCGCGGTGCTGCTCGGCGCGCTTTAGATTAGCGGAGGTGGGCTTGAGCGGTATTCGCTCTCGGCACCTGACGCCATTAAACATGAAGGTGATTTCGATGCTACTTTCCGATGCACCTTTAACCCCTCTCCCGTCTCTACCCATCGTTCGTACCCTTCGGTATTGATCAGATTTCTTCCGTCTGGAGCTTTAATCCAGACCTCCCCTTCCAGCCAGATCCCATCCCTTATCTTGGTCCGGATGGCGTCCTCGGTGTACCCCGACTCAGCTGAAAACTTGGGAATTGTGACATAGCGCAGCATAGTACTTGCTGAAACGATCAGTCCTTGGTCCTTGGGGTAGCCTTGCCCTCCTTGGCTGCGATGGCGGCGTCAATGACCTCATCAAGTGCCGACTCGGTGAGCACTTCGTCGGTTTGGTCTTCGCAGAAGGGAAGGCGGAACATGACAGCGCATATCTCACGTTGCCCGGGTTGCAGTTCAATGTCATCGCTGCGCAGCCACCGATACCTTGCCGCATCCCTCGCATCCTCCCCGCCTTGCCCGCCTGCTTTGATGGCGGCGCGAGCACGGATCAGCGCTTGCTTGGTACGCGGTCCTCCATGGCCTTCGGCAATGCACCAGTCCAGCTCGCCAAGCAAATCCAGCTCCCCCGCTTGCGCTGGAATGGGTGCGGGCTGGGTGGTGCGGCGGGTCCATGCGTCAATCTGCTGATCTAACATGTCGAATTCCCATCCATTGAAAAAGCATCCGTTCTTCGGGTGCGTGTAATATCCATCATCACCTCCCAGCTTGGCGCTGCAAAAAGGGCATGGCAGCGGCTCCTTTCCGATATCGAGCGCGCTCATGCATCCTCCATGCGGATTTCGTACCGCCAAAACTTTTGATGACCGTCCTTATCAACCTGCCCGTTCGGCCCCATCCAATCCATCGTGACGCGCGCCGCCTCGGTATCTTGGGAATACTCGACTGACCCGCGCTGCGCTTGCGACGGTAGTTGCTCGTCGTAGTAGTGCGCCATCGGCGGTTCGCATACCCTCGTGACGCCGTAGGACAGTGGACGAGGGTATGCCGAAATGAAGCGGTCGAACTCGTTCTTCGTGACCTCTTTCAGGGGTGCGATCATGCCTGCTCCTTCCCGCCTACTGGCCCCGCCTCAACGCAAAACGCGTCGCAATTCTCGATCCACTTGTCCGCCCATGCATGCGCGCGCTGCAACCGGCGGCGCTGCGAGAACGGGGGCCAGCAGAAAAAGCTAACCCCGACGCGCCGGCCGGTGGCTGCGTTGTACACCTCGGCAATCACCATGCCGGTATCGGCCTGCTCAATGGTCTTGGAAAAGCGGCTCATGCTGCACCGCCTGCTGGCTCGGGGTGCGATGGGGCGGCGGCAAGCATGGCGTCGTAGATGCGGCACATCTCGGTGCATCTCGGCTGATTGTCGCCTGCCAGAGCAAGCCATGCACGATGCAGCATGGTTCCGGTTTTGGGGTCTTTCGGCACCACCTTCCACCCTTCCGGCGCCACTGGTGCGCTGCGAGCGGCGGCGGCACATGCGGCCCCGTACTCGCGCATCTGGTCGGCGGTGAAGATGTCCGCGAGATCATCAGCGGCGTACTTCGGCTTCGGCAGCGGCGGCAGCTCCCCGTCCACTACAGGCGCTGCTGGCTGGGCGAGTGCGGCGCGATATCCCGCTGTAAATGCGGTTGCTTTGCGTAACGACAGGTCGGCCCCGTTTCGGTATTTGTCCCACGCCGCCTCGAGCGACCGTTCATCCAGCGGCGCTGTTGCGCGGCCAGCGCCCATCAATCGCAGTCCGTGGGCCGCAGCAGCCATGGCCCGCTCGACGCTCTGCGACTCGACACTCTTGGCTTGCGCTTCCAGTTCCAGGGCCAGCCCCAGCCAATCAACGCCAGCAACCTCACGGCCAGCAAGGGCGGCACGCACATTGCGTTCCGTGTGGGCGTCAACGATCCTGATTTTGTCCTCACGCGGGTAGTTCTGCGTGAGGATAATCATGGCGTCGGGGTTGTCCGCGATGCTTTCGCGGCGGTCGATGCGTTGGCCAGCAGCCTCACGGCTTGGTGCTGGGGCGCTACCTTTAAGGATGCGGATGGCTTTTGCGCAACCAAGCGGCGTCGGCCATTCCGTGTCGTTCTGACGCTCGCACAGCTTTGCTGCTTCTTCCAGAGCAGCCTCACGCTCCCCGCTCGCGCTTGCCGTGGTGGCCGCAGGGGATGCGAGCAAACCCTCGCAGTACGCTTCACGCATGGCGTTGCTCACCGTGCGTCCCTTCTGCTGCTCGGAAGCCATCCATGCGTAGCTGGCGTCCTCGGCCTGCTCCGTGGTGGCCGCTTGCGGTGCCGGGGTGGCGCGGCGGTTCCACTGCTCTGCAAGCAATCCGTCAACGCTATCCATCAACGCGATGCGCATGTTCGTGGAACTGCCACAGGCTGAGTTCGTGCACTCGATCCAGTAGCCGCTTTCGCCATCGGTCTGCAACTTTGGCTGGCTGCCACAAAAAGGGCATGGCAAAAGGTTACCGCTCGTTGCGCTGCTGTCCGGGGTATCCGTGTGGGTGGTGGTGGTCATGGTTGTCCTTAGTCGTCGGTTTTTGCGGCGCAGAGCCAATATTCGTGCTTCTCGTTTGCGCGCCCGTATTGCTGTTCGATGTCGATGTCCCATGTGGTGCGCGCCTCAAGGATCGGCGCATCGGCACCGCTGAATCCCCACGCGGTTTCCATCCTTCCGCGCACGCCTGCGCCACCATTGAACGTGCCATCAGGGTCGCTGAACGAGGAAAACACGACCAGTTCCTTGCCGTGGCGAGCGCGGATCACTGCCGCCACTTCTGCACTTGTCGGGATACGCTTCCAGTCACGCATCGCCGCCCCCTTTCTGGCTGTCGGCGGTCTTCAGGTACTTGCGCACGTACTCCAACGCGGCTGTTTTCGCTGTTTCTTCATCAAGAACCGGGTTGTCGCATGTGTTCTTGTGCGGAACGCCGGACTGCCAACCAGCTACCCAATACCAGCCACTTTTCCTGCCCTTGTTGATCCGGCCGTCGATGTATCCAGTGGTAGCGTAGCGCCGCTCTCCGTCGCGCAGCTCACTGCCCTGCGGACCAGCCACCACTCCGGCAAGTCCTTTCGGGCGAGGGTTCTTCTTCCAGCGTAGGGCCATCACGCACCGCCCACAGCGTTCTGGCTGTCGTCTGCCGGGGTGCGGCGGCTGATGCTGATGGTTGCGTCATCGAACGCGAGCGGTGCCAGCTTGCGCACCTCGTCCATCGTCAAGCCCTTGATGGTCACAAAGTTGAACTCGCGCTTGATGACAATGCCATGCTCGCCATCCTCATCCTCAAGCTGGCCGATCTCGCACAGGTTGCCCGACAGCTTCAGCGCATCCCTCACCTCGGCTTGTGCGGCCTTACCCTCCACCGCATCACGCAGCAGGCCAAGCGCGTGCTCGCACGGCACCATGCTCCCGGTCGATGCCATTTCACCCAGCTCGGTTGCCAGAACTTCGCGTGCTGCGAGGTGCAGGGCATCGGCTTGTACGGCCTGTGCGCCAAATTGCGGTGCGACTTTCAAGATGCACTCGACCAGGTGAGCACGCTCGTGTGCATCGCTGCTGAACGGCTCGTCCTCGTCGCCCCGGCTGAACCAGTTCAGGTCATGGGTGCGGTGGATCAGGTCAAGGATTACGCCAGCAACCTGCCCAGCAGCCAGTGCGGGCTGTGCGCTGGCAGGCTCACCATTCATTGCGAGATCGTCGTCAACTTCGGTCGGACCGAGATACTGGCTACCCTCGTCTGGGTATTCGGTGCAGTAGGCATAGAGACCTTCTGGTTGATCGGCCCACACGGCAGGGCGCTCCATGATCGACACTTCCCCGTCATGGCCGCCGAAGAACTCAACAAGTGCCTTCGCTTGGCGCAGCGTGATTTCGATTGTGGGAACGTCGCCGTGCTTCACCAGACCGGCCGATTTGGCCTGTGCGCTGGCATCTGGTGCAGCGCCGGAGATGTCCGCGCAGTAGTCGAGCAGATCGCCACGGTTGTCACTCTGCTCGCCTTCCTGCGCGACCGGGGCGGATTGCGCTGCGCTGGCCTGCGTGGGAGCGGCCAATGCGATGTATTTCTGGATTGCCGGTCGAAGTGCCTGCTTGAGGTTGTTCCAAAGCTGGCCGGTGATCGAGTTTTCAGGAGCTTTCTCGATGAACTCCCATGCCGCGTCGTTCAGCGCCTGCTCATCCACCTGATCCACCGCCCCAGCCTTAGCCTGGCGCGCGAGGTGGGCGATGACCGCGTTTGCTACCATCATCGGCGGCACGCTCTTGTCGATAATCCCTGCCTCGATCAGCTCTTGGCGCACCATGTCCATACAGTCGGCCATCCCCTGCGTCGCGAGGTTCGTGCCCGGCTGCTCGGCTGCGCCACCGCTATACTTGTTGTCGCTCATTTATCTTCTCCAATCGGGTTAAGGCATGCAAAATCACCAAAGTATTGGATGGCAGCCTTGTTATAAGCATGGGCAGCCTCATCAACTGATTCGAAATACCCAAGGAACCGAGTGACGCCATTGAGCTTTATCTCGGCTTTGAACTTCCTCCGTTTCGCATCTAGAGAAACGCCTTTAGCTTTAACCGCGCCCTTTACGCCCATGTTCATGTTGTTTTGGCTGGGGCTTGCCAAGCGAAGATTTTCTATCCTGTTATTCGATCGGTCCCTGTCTAAATGATCGACCTGTAATCGGGGCCACTCCCCGTAATAAAGCGCCCAAGCAACGCGGTGGGCAGTTCTCGTTGTGCCGAGCAGATTCAGTTTGAGATAGCCCTTGCTAGGCGCTCCTACATGGCGACCAGAAGGCCTATGAAACAACTCGCCAGTTGCTGGGTCATACCTGAATTTTTCGCGGAGATAATCGACACTGATTTCTTTCGTAGCGGTCATACCATTTCCCTCGTTAATCTTTTTGAGGTACTGGTGGGACAGGGACGGCGGCGAGCGCATTGATAGCGGCCACTACGCGCGCTTCGGCCCGACGCACCTTTTCCTCGACGCCCGGTCCGCCTTTGCCGAGGTTGCGGGCATGCTCATGCTCGCAGTCGCCCAATTCGCGCGCTGCCGACAGCGCCTCATCGCGCAGCGCCTTACGATCTTCCGGCACCTGCCCCGCAGCTGGCCGTGCCCCGCAATCGCACGGCCCGTTCGGCATGGCCGGTTCGTTGTGCATGGCGCAATCGCTTGCGTGCACTGCTGGCTGTGCTGCCTTGGTGGCGAGAAGCGCCTGAACGTCCTCGACGCGGTAGTAGGCGCCATGCGACATCGGATTCATCAGCGAGCCGATCAACCCGTACCGCGTCAACCCGCTCGTACCGTCAGCGGCGCGTTGCGAAAGAACATGGCGCTCAACCGCCTGGGCAAACTCGACCAGCGTAGCCGGCCCGAACATATATACCGGCTTGCCCCCATCCTCGATCACGTCATAGGCGTTTTTCTCACCCAGCTCCAAGACCCGCTCTTTAGTCAACCCGCTCACTGCAGGAACATTAGTTTTGCTATTCATCGTTTCTCCGTTCAGTGAATGGTGTAGCGGGCAAACTGGCAGCCGGCCAAATGTGGTTTGCCAAGGGGCTGATGGCAGCTGATGCAGCGGCTAGTCCGCCGCGTAATGGGATGTGCTACGATTCCCGTCTTAATAGATCCAAAGGAGACAAGATGCGCATCATGCGAGGTACCATTTATCGGGATTACACCGTGGTAGTGAACCCAACGGGTGCTCCAGAAGGGCGATTCCGTGACGCCTTCTCTGTGCATAAACACGTCGACGGCGAGCCCGATTTGCGTGTCACGGTCTACCAGCGCTCGATTTCGGAAGCCACCGAGTACAACACCGAGAAGGAGGCTGTCGAAAGCGCACTTAAGCATGCTGGTGTTTGGATCGACGGCGAGTACCCGTAACCTATAGTCATAGCGGAAAAGCATGCGCCTCCGTATTTCGGATGAGCACAAGTCTGAGCTTACGAACTTTTGTTGCCGATTCGCTTCCATAGTTTCCCCAATCTTCTTTTTGTAATGGTCGTGCTGCAGTGCTGCTACGCCGCAGATTTTCCCGTCCGCGTTATCTGAACCTGAGCGCTATCGATCCCATCAGCCTTGCCTGCGAGGTACACCGTCATCTCGATGTGTCCGCCAGCACGGTTCATCGTCAGGCCATTGATGAACTGGTTGAGCCCTTCATGGATTACCGGCCTGGCGCAGTGAAACGACTTCAATAGCAAAAGCTGGTGCTGGTAGCCGGCCTCATCTAGCGGCTCATTCTGTTCAGGGCTGGGGATCTTTCTCATCGTTGACCTGTGCCTTTTCAGCTTTGGCTGCTTCCTGATCGATCTGATCCATCTCGGCTTGGAATTCGCGGGCCACGCGATGGTTGGTTGATCGAAGACGAGAAAGCATTCTCGCGTTAGCTATTTCTTCCCGGTCCCGGCGCTCTTGCTCGGTTTCGGCTCGGTAGATACGGCGTCGTTTTGCTGGCATGTTTCACCTCCAAGCGCCGCGACCAGGTCGCGGAACAGTTCCGCGAGCTCACCAGCCATCAGCACAAAGTCATTATCGAAACGTTCCGCGTCGTCATATGTCGCGGATTTCCCTTCTGCAATCACGTCAAGCGGCTTGACGGATTTCAGCGAAAGATTCTCAGTTAGGACGAACGAGATCCGGTCCATCCAGGTAAGCGCAAGGCGCGTACATTGCTTCCCGGCCGCGATATGGCGCCGCATGTCGTCCGGCTCGAGCGCATGGCGCCGGTAGCCGACTTGGGCCTTGCTCTCGCCAGTCGCGCGCATGGTGGCGTCCTGGTCGATCGTGAAGCCGGCCGGTGCCTCATCCATCTCCAGCCAGCCGGTCATCACCGCTACCGGCGAGCGCTGCACGCGTAGGGATTCCAGTGGCATCTTGTCCACAGCTTTGAGCAGAAACTTGATCACGTCGTCAGCCTTGCTCGGGATCGCGGCGTCCACCACCAGCCAGCCGTTCACGGGATCGATCCACACCCAGGTGTTCTCGCGCTTCGGAAAGGCGCGCGGCAGCAGCTCGTCGGCGGCGCGCTCCTTCAGTTCCTTCATCGCCTTCTTCCCCGGCGGGAAGCCCTGTTGCTCTTCCAGTTCAGCCGCTTTCGCTGCTGCGACCTGTTTCACGACTGCCGCCGGCAGGATCTTCTTTTCGGTGGCCAGCACCAGCAGCATCTGACGGTTCACCACATGCACCAGGCCGCCATTTTTGCGGGGTGAATCCCACCCGTAGCGCAGCAGTTCGTTGCTGCTGGGCGGGACGAACGATTGCGTCTTGAGCATGGTTGCGAGCGCATTGGGCTCGACGTTCCACGGTGCCGGAAGGCGGTACAGCTGCAGGTTCTTGAAAAACATGGTCTTCCCCTAGTCTTATGGTTGTTGGAATTGCTCAGGCGCGGCGAATCGACACGCCCAGGGCGCCGGCGTCGTACGCTGCATCCATCAGTGCATCGCGGTTCCCGATCGCGTCGTACGTGCGTTCTCCGCTCTCATCGCGGACGGTGATCAGGTATCTCATTGGCTGATCTCGACACCTTGAAGGCACAGGATTACGGTGCGGACGATCGCCGCCATGATTGCTAGTTGCTCGTCAGGATGGTCTGCAAACCTCTCGGTTACCGATTGAGTCGCCGTCCGGCTAAAAGCCGTTACCGAGCCCTCGACGGTGTTCTGCGCGATGCTCAACCCATACCTTCCCAGGAGCGGACCCGCGCTCTGCCACTCGCGGCGCCACCGCGGAACAGGAATCGCATCACGAGCACCACTGGTATCCCTACGCTTTGGATAAAGCCAGGTAGTAGGCGTTAGGTCAGGCGGCATACTTACCTTGTAGTACTTGAGCAGGCCAGCCAACTCGACTTCATCAGCGAAGAGCGCGCGCAGGTATGCTTGATCCATCGACTTAGTCATTCTCTGCATCCACGCACTCTACGAATTGTCCTTCTGCATCGAGCGAATACCAGACTCCGGCCTTGATACCGTTATCACCGACCTTGCTTGCGCGGATATGGACCAGTTGATCTTCGTCGTTCCGGTAGACGAGAACGATGGCACCTGTTTCGCCAGCCATCGCCCGCCCAGCGTAACCACTAGCCATCGCGACAGAATGAGGGCCGGTGGCCGAAGCCGCACCGCTGTCGCCGGTGGCCGAAGCCGCACCGCGGGTGCCGGTGGCCGAAGCCGCACCGCTGTCGCCGGTGGCCGAAGCCGCACCGCTGTAGCCGGTGGCCGAAGCCGCACCGCGGGTGCCGGTGGCCGAAGCCGCACCGCTGTCGCCGGTGGCCGAAGCCGCACCGCTGTCGCCGATGGCCGAAGCCGCACCGCGGGTGCCGGTGGCCGAAGCCGCACCGCTGTAGCCGGTGGCCGAAGCCGCACCGCGGGTGCCGGTGGCCGAAGCCGCACCGCTGTAGCCGGTGGCCGAAGCCGCACCGCTGTAGCCGGTGGCCGAAGCCGCACCGCTGTCGCCGGTGGCCGAAGCCGCACCGCTGTAGCCGGTGGCCGAAGCCGCACCGCGGGTGCCGGTGGCCGAAGCCGCACCTTGCGCCTCTTTTGAGTACGCTGGCGACTCCGGATCGACCGGATTGCAGCGCGAAACCGTGTATTCGATGGCGGCTTTGATCAGGCCAGGCAGGGTTATTTCGGCACTGACCTTGAGCACCTTGCTCGCCACCTTCGTATCTTCGCTATGCCGGCTCAACTCGCCCGACTGCTCCACGATCGCGAATTTATTACCGGCCGGCGGATAGTAGTTGAGCACGTCCAAGGGATACTCGCAGGCATGAAAGCCGGAAGCGCAAGCCTCGACCTTGCCGTCATGGGTGAAGGTCTCACCGAGTGCATACTGAAAGCCGCGGCACCGCCAGTTCTGGTCGAAACCCTTGTAAGAAACTATCACCTCGTCTGCGGCCGGATTGTCTTTGATACTGTCGCTCATCTGCATCCCCTGTTTTGGAAGTTTGGTTTGTGTTTTGTGCTACCAGTTGCGGATCTGCTCACGCTGCGCACGCAGCTTCATCTGGCGGAGGTGCTGCTGATAGAGCTTCGCAGTCGTATTGCCGTGGCGCCCGAGAAGCGAAGCGCAGGCGCCCTCACTACGTTTGAAGCGCCAAGCGTTCAGCCAAAGCAGCGGGCGCTTGAGCGCTTTGCGAAAGCTGGCACTCATTCCGCTGCTCCAGTAGCCTTGGCAATCACGTCTCGGACTTTCGCGACGAACTCGGCCGGGAGGTACGGAAACAGGTCATCGACCAACACTTCCTCAGCGATTTCAAGCAGCTCGGGCGCCGCGGAGATCAGGCATACGTTCGCCTCTGCTTCATCAACGCCCATGTGCGACCGGCACTCGCAGATCACGCCCGTGGGCGAACTGATGGTTCGGTCCTGGCCGTCGCGTTTCCATGGCCCTTTGGTATGCGCTACTTTCGTCCCGCTGCTGTTCATCCCTACTCTCCTTCGCCTCACCTTAGCTACTGCTGAGCTCGTTGCGTTGGAGATACTATACGATTGCGTATCGTCAAAGTCAATGCGAAAACGCATAATTTTTGTCGTAAAAAAGCCCGCTCTCGGCGGGCGTCCGGGATGCGGGACCTCTACGGCTAGAAGGTATATTCGTACCCAGCGTGCAGGGAGCCAATTACTTGTGCCTGGTTTTCGGGGCTTTCGCTGAACGAAAGTAACATATCAACCACAGTGATCGATTTGTTATTGAGTAAGCCCAGCCAAAAGTCAAATCCGGACTGGTCGGGCGGCCGGTGCAGGACGTTCTGGTACACGCCTAACAAAACCTGAGAGTTCGTCGGCGTTGTACCGAACATCGACCTGAACTCATTTGACCCGACAAACGCGGTCGCAACGGATTGCATTGTCGCGCCGTGATTGAGCTGCCCTACCCAGTAACCTAGTCCTGCAGCATCAGGGGCACGGTTAAAAGCTGCTTGGTATAGCCGATACGCTTGCGCCGGGATGCCGCTGGTCTCGAAAGACATGATTTCATCAAAAAACTGGATGCGCTCGACGTTTTGTAGGGTATCTGTGCCGCTTAAACCATCGGTATCAGTCACGGTAACGACCCCGTCCTTAACGATGACTGAGTAATGGGCTCGCTGGCGACCCAATACGAAAGTGTCGGTACCCGCGCCTCCATTCACGTCATCGCTATCCTCGGTGCCTAATATCCTGTCGTTTCCGTCACTCCCGGCAATGATGTTCTTCTTCATCCCTGGAACGGTGTCCAAGTCTTCAAACACGCCTGCTGCCACTGCCTTGTTCGAGCTTGAAGAGCCCTGATACCATGACGCGCTGAAATAATAGAGCCCTGTATAGGGTGCTATGAAACTAGTGTGGTCGTACCCGTAAGCCATCTGGCCATCATCAACGGCGATAACATTACCCTTGTTGTCGTAGACCTCAAGGATAAACGGGTCGAAAAAGCTGGAGCTCACCACGTCATAAGTTGCGCCCTTGACCCCACTGAACACGAAGGTGTCGTGAAGAATTGCATAGTTTTCCGTGGAGGCAAACAGAGCTGCGTTTTCCCAACGTGACAATGAAGGATCAGTCTCCTTAACCAGTGTCAGCGTTCGCGCCGACTGCATAGCGGCTAGCGATAAGTCGGGTAGGTAATCGTATGTGTAGTAAGTCATGGCGCGCTTGTATCAATTCTTATACCGAACCGCCTACAGTTTATCTTTTCACAACCGAAGCAAACTCACCAATTGTTTCTATTGGCATCAAAACGAAGCCGCACCAGCCGGTGGCGCCTGTACACTGAGGCAATCTCTGTCTCTGCAGATGAGCGTGACGGGATACCCAGGGAAGTGGAGATCGAGCCGACGCAATACCTCTTCTCCCTCTCCGCAAATAAGATCGCAGGGCACGAGAGCGACTATCAGTCGGACTTGGTTGAGCGTTGCAATCGCAGCTTGGACCTTCGCAATGGTCACTCAAGCGCCTTTCACGCAAAGCTCACTCCACTTTGCTTTGAAGAGGTCACTGCGCGCCATCTTCTCGAGCTCGTCTTTAGGCGGAGCTGTGAGACCTGGTATCTGGTCGCGGTACTTGTTAAACCGGTGGAGGATAGTGGTCTCTTGGTCGAGCAGCGCCATCGTCTTCTCATGCGTCTCCGGGCCAAGCGGGCCCTCATCCTCCAGATAGGGACCGATCTGAACATTGGCGATGAACTTCTTAAACCCGACATATCCACCCATGCCGTTCTTCGAATTCACCTCCCCGCATAGGGTGCCGGTAGGGCCGAGGAACTCATTGCGGAATTGGGCACTATCGGGGTCGCGAAGAACTTCAAGAATGGGCCCCCGTGCGGCAGGGATAGCAAACCAGGCTTCGCGCTTGGACAGATAGATGCCGCCGGCTGTAATCAAAATCACAGCCGCTACTACAGCAACGAAGCCGGTGCGCCCCATCCCTATCCCCTTTATAGTCGTTCGCTCTCTCGCTTTACCACCCGCCCAACGATGATGCACTCGCTACCTTCGCAGCTTTTGCGATGGTACTTGCGCTGGTCGGCATTATCAGACGTCAGCCACCAGCGGCCTGCGTCGCGCGTTAGACGCTTAATGACAGGCTCCCCCTCATAGTTGAAGGCATAGACCTGCCCGTCGACTGCCTTGGTATCGGCCGTATTAACGATGACCAGGTCGTCCTGATAGAGGGTCGGTTCCATGCTGTCTCCCTTAACCCTTACCGCGATCAGGTTCTTAGGGTCGTAACCGCGGCGCTCGATCCACGCAACGGGCACAGTAAGGGTTGTCCCATCATAAGGCTCTGGTTCAACCTGAAACCCTTTGATCCCAGCGGAGAGGCGGAGACGTACCTTGGCAATGTGAATTAACCCAGCATCATCCTCCCCTGCCGCCTCCACTCGTTGGAAAGTCCCGGGTGACAACCCGCGACCCGCCTGGTCGTTAGCCAGGTCCTTGTCTCGGAGGTCCGCCACGGTAACGCCGAAGAAGTCGGCTAAGGGCTGAAGCGTCCTTGTACGCGGGTCGGTGCTTTCCCCTGTGAGGATCCTGTGAATGGTCGGTTGGGGGACCCCGGCCTTCTTCTGAAGCTCGTATGGGTTCGTGCGAGCGCGCGCGATCAGCCACTCGAGGTTCTTCTTTACCTGAAGGTTGGGTTTATCCATCTGACAAATATGCGTTAGCGCATACTCATCACGCAACACATTATGCTGTTTCGCATTGACAGCAATACGTTTTCGTATAGAATGTCCAGAAACAACTTTCTCGGTGGCCATGGAACTACGTACCCCTCAAGCGCTGGTTAAAGAGCTGTTAGACGCCGGCTGCTCGCAAGTGGAGATAGCCGATATCGCTGGCGTGAGTCAGCCGACGATCAGCCGGATTCTCTCTGGCGAGCACGAGGATCCGAAGAGCTCGGTGCTCATCAAGCTCACAACGTACGCGGATGAGGTAGCCACGCGCCGGACCGGATGAGTAGTTCGGGCTTGGTGGACGAAGTCGTCTTTGTTCATTTTCAGGTCCCTGTCTTCTAGTTGTTAACACAAGAATAAATTCACAAGGGGAAACAGTCATGAAGAGCAATCCTCAGCCGCAGGCCGCTACCTCGATTCTCCGCACCGAGATCGAGAACTGGCGCAATGCCAATGGGTTGAGCCGCGAGAGTGTGGCGATCAGCGTCATCGAGGCACACGCACGCCTGGGCGCCGACATCGCGACCGGGATCACGTTCGACTCGAGCAAGAAGGATGCGTACGACCGAGCGAAGACCGCGGCACAAAAGCTGTATCGCTGGCTCGATGAGGCGGGCAACCTGCCGGCCGATATGCTGATTTCAGTCGTGGCGATCCTGCCTGCCGATCTGCAGCTGCACGTCCTGAACCAGATCATGCGTCCGCTGGCGCTGGAAGCCCGTAGCACTGAACAGACATTCGAAGGCTGCCTTGATGCCGCCACACTGGCAAGTTCACTGGTCAAGGAGCAGTCCGAGGCAGTGGTGGCGGTTCTCGCCGCCGGCAACAACCAAACGCCCGAGGCGCTGATCGCGGCCCGGAAAGAAGCAGTTGACCTAGCCGAATCCACCGCCAGCACGATCCGTGCGATCGATGCTGAGCTGGCAAAGCACGACAACAAGCTGCGCGCTGTGGGTTAGCCCGGCCAGCCAGTGCTCGAGTAGGCAATCGGTCTCGGTGTTTTAGTGGAAATCTGAAGATGAACTTTGCAATCGGAGTTTTGGCAGACCAGCGCGATCTGTGTCGCATTCTCGGTGCGTTTGAGGATCGACTTCTTACTGTTGTTGCGGCAAGCCGGGCATATGTAATGCATCGGCTCCAGTCCACGATGAGCATCGCGCAATGCGTAGGCGAGTACGCCCGGCGCCACCTCCGCAAGCTCATAGCGATCGAAGTCCGCCTTTTCGGCCTTGACTCGACCAAGTTCATCTTCCAGTTCGCGCTTCTCACGCAAGAGCGTTTGATATTCGGCCGCTCTCTCCGCGTCTGCAATCACGAGGTCATTGAGCTTGCTGTTCGCCTCGAAGAGTTTTGCCAGCATTTCATTCACCGCTGTGAGGCGTTGGGTTTCATCACGGAGCGACACGAAACCTTTCACAAGTGTGACCGCGGCATTAAGGCTACTCGTCGCTTGGGAGATGAGGGTGAAGTCCATGTCGATCCTTTCAGGGATTCTTGCTAGGAAACGGCAATTTAGCACGGCGATAAGGCCGAAGCATTTTTTTACTTTGACAGGCGCCAAAGAGCGCCAAACCGATAACGAGGGAACCCTGATGGATGAACCGATGATCTCGCGCGATACGATCCGCGCCCGGGCCCGCGATGCGTTTGCACGCGGTGCCGACCGTGACCAGCACGGCTTTGAAAGCCACCAGTACGGCGCCATCACCGAATGGCAGGCCGAGTGGGACCGCTGCCAAGCGGAGAACCAGGACGAGCTGGAGGCCGCGTAATGTGCGCTAATCCCCACTGCGATCTTTGCCGTCCTCGCGCTCGAGACGCCAGCTCCCCCAACGTACAGTCTGCTCCAAGCAACGGCCCGGTCATTGACCCGCATCAGGTAGCGGAACTGTTCGCAAAGCTGCGCCCTTACGGGCAAGCCGTTGTGTGGGCTTCCCTTACCTCTGCTGCACGGCTGGACGGGGTCAAGCCGTGAAGGTTCGCAACATTCTCTCGTACAGCGGCGGCAAGGACAGTGGCGCTACTGCTTGCGTCGCAATAGCGCAGGAAGTCGATCCCGAAACCTTCGAAGCTGTCAGTGCTGATACCGAAAACGAACTTCAGGTGACGTATGACCACTGGTCCTACTTTAGCGAGTGGCTGGTGCAGCATGGCTATAAGCCGTTACGAATCGTAAGGGCTGATCTCACCTCAGAAATGGAGGCAAAGCGGCAGTTCTTGCTGCGCATTGCCGCCGGCGAAGAGGTCGATAAGCGCGGCAAGCACAGGTGGACGCCGGAGCTGGCAGCACGGGCCGCCGAACTAATGTCCCCGACGGGGAATGTCTTCCTCGACCTGTGCATGATTAAAGGGATGTTCCCTTCGCTCAAGGGCGACTGGTGTTCGGAACGTCTCAAACGCGACGTGCTTATCGAGCAGGTGCTGCTACCGGCCTGTGAAGCCGGCGGCATGGTGCTGTCATGGCAAGGAGTGCGAATCGACGAAAGCCCGCGGAGACGATTATCGCTGCAAGGAACGGGGGCGTGCGTACGAACGTGTGACGAGGTCGGCGGCGGACTGTTCAACTATCGGCCCATCCTTCGATGGAACATCAATGACGTGTTCGAGGCGCATCGGTACATGGGCCTGAAGCTGAACCCGCTATATGCGAAAGGCTTTAAGCGTGTTGGCTGCGGCCCATGTAAGTACGAGGTAAAGGACAGCGTATTGCTGCTGTCGAGGCACTTCCCTGAAGCGATCGCGCGTCTACGTGAATGGGAACGGATCGTCACCTTGGTTAGCAAGATGGGTATGCCGGCCACGTTCTTCCCAATTGCCGATGGTCGCGGTATTGGCATCGACGAAGTTGTCGAGTGGTCGAAGACCAGCCGTGGCGGAAAACAGTACGACATCCTCCGCGTCGACGACCAGATGCCAACAATGTGCAGCTCACTTCACGGCCTCTGCGAATGAACTACTTCGAGCTCCACATTGGCGACTATGCCGAGGCGACGGCGCACCTTTCGTTCGTTGAGGACGCGGCCTATATCCGCTTGCTTCGCAAGTGCTATGCCACCGAGAAGCCTTTGCCGGCGGACGTAAAGGCCGTCCAGCGCCTGGTAGCGGCTAGATCGAAAGAAGAACGCGACGCCGTCGTAACGGTCCTCAATGAGTTCTTCACCCTGGAGGACGACGGCTGGCACAATGAGCGCTGCGATGCTGAGATTGCGCGCTTTATCGCGGGCGAGCCGGAACGCGAGATCAAGAAGGCGAACGAAGAGAACCGCGTCAAGCGTCACCGGGAAGAGCGTGCACGCCTGTTCAAGCTTCTTACCGAGGCTGGCCAACACGCGCCCTGGAACATCAGCATGCAGGAGCTGCGCGAGCTGGTGAAGAAGCTGCCTGCAACTACTGGACGCGCCACTGCAACGGAACCTGTAACGTCACCTGTAACGTCACCTGTAACGGCACCTGCAACGCCTGCAACGGCTACCCAATCACCAATACCCAATACCCAAACACCAGAAATAGATTCTGCAATCTCTCTACAAGCCTCAACTGATGCTGGCGCTGGTACACCGCCGGAGAGAGATCACCCAAGCGAACCGTTACAGCTCGCCCGCAACGTGCAGATCTCGTTGCTGCTGCGTGCCCAAGGCGTCAGAGTTACTGCAAGCCATCCGACCGTGGCTGTCACCTGGGCGCAGAACGACGCCGTGACCGACGCCCTGCTGATCGCCGCCGTTGGCCGGGCGAAGGAAGCGCTGGGCAAGAAGAACCGGAGCGATGTATCGATCGGCTACCTCGAGCCCATCGTCGCCCAACTGCTCGCCACGCCGGCGCCATCCGCTACCGGCGGAAAGTTCAACGTGGCCGGACTTGACCACAGCAGCACCACCGCAGCTATGACCGAAAGCATGCAGCGCCACGGCGTAACCGTGCCGGTAGATGGCGAAATCACGTTCAACTAGGGGGAGAACATGGACCGACTCAATGCACCGATGCCCGCCGGCTTCCACGAGGTGGACGGCACTTGCGAAACCCACGGCATGCAGATCGTCTACCTGCACCCGAACTTCGGCGCTCGCGCCTGGTACTGCCCCGAATGCCACTTCAAGGCGTGCCGTGACGCCGATGCCGAGCGCCAGCGCAAGGAGCGCGCAAAGGATCTCCACGCTATCGCGGATGTGCCAAAGCGCTACCGCGGCCAAGATTTTAAGGCGACGACGGCACCGCACCGGGCCGTCCGGATGCAGGTCAAGGCATTCCGTGACGCGATCGCCGCTGGCCGTAAGTGGGCCGTCCTCGCGTTGATCGGCCTCCCAGGCACGGGGAAGACGCTCGTTGCGTCCGAGCTGGCCGAATCGCTGATCAACAGCCTGTCGATTAGCGTCCGCTACTGCACGGCCAAGCAGATGATCTCCGAGATTCAGGTGGCGTACAGCCCGTCCGGCAAAGCCCAGGGGATGACTGAGGAAAGCGAGGTTCAGCGCTTCTGCCGCTATGACCTCCTGATTCTCGACGAGATCGACGCCACCCCGGACACCGAGAACTCGAAGCTGCTGCTCACGGAAGTCATCAACCGCCGGTACAACGCCGAGCTGCCTGTCGTCGTGATCAGCAACCAGGCTTTCGAGAACCTGGGCAAGTACGTGACCGACCGAGTAGACGACCGACTGCACGAGAACAGCTTCGTGTGCTCGTTCGACTGGCCGAGCTTCCGTCGTGCTTAACAACACAAATCAGACCATGAGCAAACTCACCAAGCGCCCTTCGGCAGCACGTAGCGCCGCCCAACTAATTTTCGCAGAAGGGCCAAAATCCCGCGAAGAGCTCTATTCAGCGGTCGACTTTGGCGATCAGCCGGCCAAGCGCACCGCTATGTTGCGGGAAGCGGTCAACAGCGGTTGGCTCGAAGTTCGCACTGACGGGAAATACGACCTGACGCAGATTGCACTGGAGATGCTGGAGCAGGAGGAAAGACCGGTAGCACGGAAGCCCGCCGGAGAAATCGCCCTGCCCCGCTCCATCAATGTCATGATCCGGCAACCGTACGTTCCGCCGAAGCGAATAGCACGCAGCGACGAACCCGAGTGGTCGCGGAGGGTTAGTGCATGAGCGCATCGCATCGTTTCGACAACGCCAAGCGTCGCCGGCCAGACGATCACGCCCGCCAAGCGATGCTTACTCCAGCATATGTACTTGAGCCGGTGCGATCATTGCTCGGCGGCTTTGATTTAGATCCGTGTACTGAGCCTGGTAACCCGACCGACGCCCGCGCCTTCTACTGTCTTCCCCAGGACGGATGCTCGCTCCCTTGGGATGGCGATACGGTCTGGTGCAACCCGCCTTATGGCGAAGCTCGAGATCGCTGGGTAACTCGGTGTATCGCTGAGGCACGGATGGGCAAGCGAGTCGCCCTGCTGATCCCAGCGCATCCCGACACGCGGACGTTCCAGAAGGCTTTGCTCGCTGCCGACTCAATCCTGTTCTTCAAAGGGCGCCTCAAGTTCGGGGTGTTGCGAGAGAACGGACGCCAGGAGGCAGCGAGCCACGGTTCTGCTCTGTTTGGCTTCAATGTTGACCTGACGCCACTGTCGTCGCTTGGTGTCGTTGTGGTACCGCGGCAGGTTCAACAATGCCTGAGGGTGGCAGCTTGACCTTTTCTAGAACCTCCGACCAGCCGCGCAAACGTAGGAAGCGCAAATGTGCGGTGAAGTCGTGCCGGGCAGAGTTTGAGCCCCGCTCGATTTCGCACAAAGCATGCGGTTCGGTATGCGCAGAACTCTTAGCAGTCGCACAGCGACAACGAGCCGAGAGAAAACAGGAGCAGGAAGATCGAGCTGCCACGAAGAAGGCGCTGGAGAAGTTCAAGCGCAAGCCAACGTGGCTGCTCGAGGCTCAGAAAGTATTCAACGCCTACCGCCGCGAGGTATGCCGGATTGCTGGTCATCGCTGCATTTCGTGTGGTCTACCTCTGGACTGGAGCGGAAATCAAGTCGACGCGGGCCATTACCGGAGCGTGGGCAGTGCTGCTCACCTCCGTTTCGTAGAACAGAACGTATGGGCTCAATGCAAGCACTGCAACAAGCACTTGGCCGGCAACCACGTCAGCTACCGAATTGGTCTGATCGCTCGTATTGGACAGGCGGCGGTGGAAGCGCTGGAAGCCGACCAAACCGAGCGCAAATATTCTATTCCCGAGCTCAGGGAAATCATCACCACGTATCGGCGGAAGCTGAAGGAATTACAAAAGGAGGCCGCTTGAGCCAACAAAAAGACATTGAGAGCCGCCTGCAGAACTGGTCCCGCTGGTGCCAGGTCCGCACACGGCCCTCTGACGCCAACAGCATCACGGGCTTTATTTGCGACCGGATGCGCAAGGCAGCGCTGGGGAATGTCTGGAGTGGACACGAGGTCAGCGATCCGGTGGACGAGGTAGACGCGGTGCTGCTCGAGCGAACCGTGGTGAAGCTCATTCCAAAGCAGTTCCTACTGTTGAAGATGTACTACGTGACTCGCCTACCAGCGGACATCACATGCCGGCGCCTGCGGATCCGCGTCCGGCCGTCACTCCATTTTGACCAAGCGATGACCGAGGCGAAAGCGGCAATCGAAAAACTTCTAACTCTGGAGGCATGATGGGCTGGGCGGTAGGGTTTGATAGGAAGTGGAACCGCGACATCGGTTACGGCGTGCCAGCGCATTGCGATCATCCCGATTGCAATAAGGCCATTGACCGTGGCTTAGCCTACGTCTGCGGTGGCGAGCCGTACGGAGGCGAAACTGGTTGCGGTCTGTTCTTTTGCGAGCAGCATCTTGCCTCTGGCCATTGCGAGCGGTGCACTCGCCACCGGGCTCCATTCAGCCCGAAGCCTGACCTCCCCGCTTGGATAAGACACAAGCTCAAGGACGAAAGCTGGCAGCGCTGGCGCAAATTGCACCCGAAAGAAGTTGCAGCTTTGCGCGATCAGCAAAAGAGATTCCGCACCAGACTTGCGAACGATATCTGATGCGGAATCCTCACCATGGTTCGAAGATCGAACCACTAGGGCTGAGCAAACAGGCTCTGATCGTTTCCGATCCCGAGTTCCAAGTGCTTACCGAGAGCTGAGATCGCATCCGCAATACGGTCAATCTTCGTCGAATGCTCCAAGTCCGTGAGCCGATTGACCTCTTGCCTGGTCGTTCCCATTCGCCGCGCAAGCTCAGATGGCGCCACGTCTTGCGCAAGCATTTCGTTCATAAGAAAAACCTTTGCGGCCACACTTGGCGGTAGCTCTACAAGTTGCTCACCTCGACGTGCCTTTGAAGGAAGTGGTACGGGGCGCTTTTCAGACAGATAAACCCCCATGGTCTCACGCAGCACATCGCGTGCCATAACCATTGCGTCATCCTCGTCATCCCCTTGAGTAATTGCTTCGGGAAGATCTCGGAACGCAACCACTATTCCCTCGGGCTCTCGGGTAAAGGTCGCTGGATATTTCATAGGTTTGCCCTTTTCTAGGTGCGTTGAATCTTGATGTGGTGATCGTAGGGAAACCCCTTTCGGGGCTCCCCTCACTTTAGTTTTAGTTGCCTCTTCACACCCTCTACAAGCCCTGTTGCTAGTTCCTTGCTTGGGTGCCTCGGTAGGAAGCTCGTTCTGCCGTTCAGTTTGACTTTCGTGTGTCGCTTGCCTTCTTCGAACGTCGCGCCGTACTGCTGGAGCCACCTGACAAACTCACTTTGTTTCACCACACCTCCTTTCGTTCAGTTGATGAGATAATTGTAATCAAAATTGGTTACACTAGCAAGAGTTTTCGTAAGCATTTTTGTTGACTGTTGCCATGTGGAAACGTTATGCTGTTGAGACTTACCTAGAGGAACACATGAGCTTTGCAAAATACTGGCTCGCGGCAGCTGCCCTGCTGCTGTGCCTTGCGAGTTCCGCGATCTTGCTCTATCAAGGTCATCCGATATACGCATTGTCCACGTCCCTTTTTGCGGTCTTGGCGGGGTACGCGATCCTCCGCGGTCTGCTGGAGAGTTTCAGAGACCCGATGTGTAGAGGGGCCTTCGGCTTGATAACGTTGGTCTCAATTGCCGGCGTCATTGCCGAAAGTGACTTTTTCAATGCAAATCTACAAGAGGCATATAGAAGCGCTGTTCTTGACCTCCAATCGCTTTCTGAACGATGCCCGCCCACGACGCCGGAAGCCTATCGGTTAGGTACGGAAGGTGCCGCTGCATGCGCAGCTCAAGCTTATGCCGACCAAGCAAGCGCCACGGTTGACCTCGCAAAGGCCCGGTACCTGGGCCCAGTAGACAGCCTTATATCCAGCGTAACAGCCATGCCGACGAAGGCCACTACAAGACGGTGCGCAACGATAGTGAAAGAAGCCCTTCGCATCTGTCCTTATGGCCTCCCATCTCTGAACGATGATGAGAAAAAGGCGATATTCGCCGCGGCCGAGAAGGAATCGCGATAGTACGTTGACAGTGCGAAAGCATAAGAGCAAAATCCTGTCTGACAATTTATTTCCGTCGATACAAAGACGAGACAGGGTTCCCGATGGGAGCCCCCGGCGTCTCCGGAAGAAACGTAAAGCCCGCCCCGAAAGGTCAGCGGGCTTTTTGCTTTGGTACTAGCTCAGACCATGCGTGTACACCCACGCGATGAGCAACGCTACGTCGTGTATCAGGGAAAAGATTGGCCGGTAGTGCTTGGCAAAGCGGCAAATGCGTTTTATGTAAGTTTGCATATTGGTTGACAGGCTGTTGATCCTATTGTGGTCCCGATGCTCAGTCTGCTGCTCTAGGCAAGGGAGTTCTTGTGGTGGGATTTCCGGGCATTGTCCGTTCCGCGAGCCACGGTATGCACACCCCCTCTTGTAGTTTCAGTGTCCCCGCCGCCTGTTCTGGCGGTACTCGGCCCGGCCTTGGTGCCGGGCCTTTTTTTGGACATGCGCCATGACGCCAGCCGAATACGCCAGCGCGATCGTGCGCGCGGTTATGAATGAGAACGATGCCATGTTGAGCTCCATCGCCCAGCGTCAGGCTGAGAGCGCGGAGGCGATGAGCATCCTACTGGCCAAGGGCTACGGGACGAGCGGGATGGGGCTGGCGGCACTGGTACGGCTGGTTCCTGTGGCGAACCTGGGAGGGAATGAGCATGAACAAAGCTGAGATGAAAGTCGGTGAAGCCCTGTCGTGGTATGCCCGCAAGTGGTGGATGCGCACGCGTACTGTGCAGGCCGAAGCGACCAGTGAAGGCATCGGTGCATCGGCCGAGCTGTACTGCCCTTGGTTGGCCAAGCCGCTCGACTGGCTGCACGCTGCGGTCTTCGGTAGCGCGAAACAACAACCTGTCTGAGCCTCGATGCGCGTCACCACCCTCAAGCCCCGTATCCAGGCCGCCAACCTCTCGCGCATTCAGGCGGCTCCCAACGTCGCGGTCGAGCGCAAGCGTGGGTATGCCGGCGTCAAGGACCGGGAGCGGATCCGCGCGCGCGACTGCGGGCTGTGCCAGGCATGCAAGCGCGAGGGCAAGGTGACCCTAGGCGTAGACGTTGACCATATCCGCCCTCTATGGGAAGGCGGGAGCGACGACGACGATAATAAGGAGCTGCTGTGCACGCCTCACCACGAGGCCAAGACGGCGGCTGAAGCGGCTCGCCGCGCCGGCGGAGGCTGACCAGGGGGGGCATCCGATCTTTGGGCCCCTTCGGGCCGACACCGCATGGTCTCTCACGCGCAAAAAAATCCCTCCCGTATCAAATCGAAATCAAATGGCCGGCGTTAAAGGACGAAGCGGCGGCGCCCGTCCTGGGGCCGGTCGCAAACCAAAAAAACCAGCAGCGACAGGGCTAGCTGACCCGCTCGATTTCTTGAAAGCGGTATGGCTGGGCGAGGTTGAGGCAAACGTCGCCCAGGTGCGAGCCGCGACCGCAGCCCTGCCCTTCATGCACAAGAAGCTTGGCGAAGGCGGCAAAGCGAAGGACGATGCCGAGGCAGCTCAAAAGGAAGCGGCCGGTGGAAAGTTCGGTCGGCGTGGCATGCCTCGACTTGCCGCCGCCGATGGGAAGGCAGTTAAGTGAACGACTGGACTACTGCATGTCCCGATTGGGAATCGCGGATCGTCAAGCGGGAGAGCTTGATCGTTTGCCCTCCCTTGTTCCCATCCGTGGCGGACGAGGCGTGGGATATGTGCAGTGAGTTTCGGTTGACCGACGTAATGGGTCAGCCACTGCTCGGTGATGCCTCGCTTCCCTGGTTGCGGAACTTCGTTCGGGCAGTGTTCGGCGCCGAGGATCCGGAAACCGGCCGGCGCCACATCAACGAATTCATGCTCATGGTGAGCAAAAAAAACGCGAAGTCCACGATAGCCGCGGCAATCATGCTTTGCGCCCTATTGATGAACTGGCGAAAATCGGCTGAGTTACTGATCCTCAGTCCGACTAAGGAGATCGCGGACAACAGCTACAAGCCGATCCGCGATTTCATCAAGGCAGATGAGGAGCTGTCTGCGCTGTTGAAGGTGCAGGACTACTTCCGGACGATTACCCACAGGGAGACCGAGGCTACCCTGAAAGTGGTAGCTGCGGATAGTGACACGGTATCCGGGAAAAAGGCGTCATTCGTGTTCGTGGACGAGCTCCACGAATTTGGAAAGCAGGCCAAGGCATCAAACATGCTGCTCGAGGCGACCGGTGGTCTAGCGTCCCGGCCTGAGGGCTTTGTCATCTACGCGACGACACAATCTGCCGAGCCGCCCGCCGGCGTATTCAAGGCGAAGCTGGACTATGCCCGCAAGGTTCGGGACGGCAAGATCGTAGATAAGAAGTTTCTTCCGGTGATCTATGAGTTCCCGCCCGCGATGCTTGAGGGCGGAGCGTATCGGGACCTCGAGAACGCCTACATCACGAACCCGAACTGGGGCGCTTCAGTAGATATCGAGCGTATTACCCAACTGTACAGCCAGGCGAAGGAGACCGGCGAACAGGAGTTCAAGGAGTTCCTGGCCAAGCACTTAAATGTGGAGATCGGTCTGAACCTACGCTCTGACCGCTGGGCCGGCGCCGACTTTTGGGAGCGACAAGGCGAGAAGGGGCTGACGCTGGAATCCCTGCTCGATCGTTGCGAGGTCGCAGTGGTCGGGATCGATGGCGGCGGCTTGGATGACTTGCTGGGCTTCGTCGTGATCGGCCGTGAGAAGGAAACTCGGCGCTGGCTGCTGTGGGCTCACGCCTGGGCACATGAAATCGTGCTCGAGCGGCGGAAAGAGGTGGCGAGCAAGCTGCTGGACTTTGCGAAGGATGGTGACCTCACACTCGTTAAGCAGCCAGGCGATGACGTGGTAGCGGTGGCCGATGTGGTCTGCCGCGTGCGGGACGCCGGCCTGCTTCCGGAAGAGAAGTCAATCGGCGTGGACGCCGCTGGCATCGGTGACATTGTGGATGAACTTACCGCGCCAGGGCGCGACTTCACGATGGAACAGATCGTCGGCATTTCGCAAGGCTGGCGCCTTGGTAGCGCGATCAAGACCACGGAACGCAAGGTTGCCGGCCGGGAGTTGGTGCACGGTGGGCGGCCCATGATGGCCTGGTGCGTCGGTAACGCCCGTGTGGAGCCGCGCGGGAACGCGATCTTGATCACTAAGCAGGCATCGGGCTCGGCAAAGATCGACCCGTTGATGGCGGCATTTAACGCGGCCTCGCTGATGGCCCTTAACCCGGCTGGCGGTGGGCAGTCCTTTTGGGAGTAGCAATGAAAG
The DNA here is from genome assembly GCF_024756255.1 of Massilia agilis. GTDB lineage: Bacteria > Pseudomonadota > Gammaproteobacteria > Burkholderiales > Burkholderiaceae_D > Telluria > Telluria agilis. The sequence goes on from NZ_JANUHB010000002.1 coordinate 1,135,571, forward strand.
AGCTGTTTGCGCATTTGCCCGACATTTTGATGCTGGCTGGCGCCGCTGCTATCTCATTCGGCGCGGGAATGGTATCCATGCCGGCGGGCTGGATCGTGGGCGGCGCTTTTGCTCTGGCAGGCGGTGTCATATTGGCGCGGGGCGATAAGTAATGGGCATCCTGGCACGCGCGGTCGAGCGCAAGAGCACCGGTAACGTGTGGGAGCGCTGGATTGAGCTGATGGATATGGGAGGCCGCTCCAAGGCTGGACCTACCGTCAATCGCGACACGATCTGGAAGGTCTCCGCGGCCATGGCCTGCATGCGCGAGATCTCTCAAGGGCTGGCGCAGGTGCCTTTCAAGCTGATGCAGGACTATGAGGACGCAGGCCTGCCGCGAAAGCGTGTAGCCCGCGACCACAAGATGTACGACCTGCTGACTGCGAAGCCGAACGGCTGGCAGACCTCGTTCGAATTCATGGAAACGCTCGGGCTGCATGCCAGTCTGGGCAACGCCTACGTCTTCAAGAACATGTACCGCGGCGCCGTGGGTGAGCTGATTTTGCTGAACCCAAGTCAGGTGAAGGCCGAGCAGAAAGAGGACTGGAGCATAAGCTACAAGGTGCGCGGAAAGTCTGGCGGGGAAGTTGATATTCCGGCGGCTCAGATCTGGCACGTGCGCGGTCCTAGCTGGGACGGTTTCCTTGGGATTGACACGCTGTACGTGGCAAAAGAGGCTCTTGGTCTGTCGCTGGCGCTCGAGGAAAGTGCCGGGGCTCTTCATGCCAACGGTGTACGCCCTTCGGGCGTCTACTCGGTCGAAGGAACGCTCACACCGGACCAGCACAGCAAGCTGGCTGCCTGGCTGAAGCGTGAAGCCGGCGGCGCTGGCAATACCGGCGCTCCGCTTGTGCTCGACCGTGCCGCCAAGTGGCTCTCTACAGCAATGACCAGCGTGGATGCGCAGCATAAGGAAATGCGTGACCAGCAAATTGAGGAGGTCTGCCGGTTCTTTGGCGTGCTGCCGTCGATCATCGGCTACACCGGCGATAAGGCAAACACGTACGCCAGTGCGGAGGTGATGGAAAACGCGCATAAGGTGCGCACCCAAGGCCGTTGGTACAAGCGTGTTCAGGACTCGGCAAACGTCAACCTACTGACGGATGCCGAGCGCGCCAAGGGCTACTACTGGAAGTTCATCACGAACGGCCTGATGGCCGCATCCGCCAAAGACCGCGGCGAGTACTACGGTAAGGCCCTCGGCTCCGGCGGCTCGCCGGCGTTCATGACGCAGGATGAAATCCGCGCCCTCGAGGATCTGGACCCAATGGGTGGCGAAGCCTCCAAGCTGCCTCCGCTACAAGGCAAGCCTGCCGTATCGAATCCCCCTAATTAAAGGGAAATCATGGAAATAAAGTACATCGAGCGCCCCTTCGAAGTGAAGGCGGTGCAGGAGAATGGCGTCTTCGAAGGCTTCGGCAGCATCTTCGGAAACGTCGATCTGGACAACGACATCGTTGCACCTGGCGCCTTCACTGAGTCGCTCGCCCAATGGAAAGCATCGGGCCGTTTGCCCCCGATCCTGTGGCAGCACCGTTCGGGCGAGCCGATTGGGCCGTACCTGGAGATGCAAGAACAGGCGGCTGGTCTTTGGGTTAAGGGCCAGCTGCTCGTGGACGATGTGCAGCGTGCCCGCGAGGCCCGGGCGCTAATGAAGGCCAAGGCTGTGAACGGCCTTTCCATCGGCTATGCGGTCCGCGAAGATAGCTATGACAGGGTAACGGGCGTGCGAACCCTGAAAAAGGTCGACCTGTGGGAGGTTTCCATCGTCACCTTCCCGGCAAATCCCTCGGCGCAGATCAGCTCCGTCAAGAGCGCCATCGACGCCATCCAAACCGTGCGCGAAGCGGAAGAGTTCCTGCGGGATGCAGGACTCAGCAAAGCGCAGGCCGCGGCCTTCATCGGCCGCTTCAAGTCCCTGTCGGGCCAGAGGGAGTCTGGCGACGAGCTGGGCGACCTGGTGGCTTCGATCGTGAAGTTCACCGAACCAACCACCAACTCCTGAAAGGACTGAACATGAAAAGCAACCTGAACATGCAGCGCAAGCTGACCATCGGCCTCATCGCCCTGCTCTCGATCTTCGCGATCTTTGCACTGATGGGCCACCCGCTCATCCCCCACGACGTTTTCGCTTCGCTCGGGACTGCCGGCATGATGCCGTTCGCTGGTGAAATCGACCTGAAAGGCGTGAAAGAAGCGCTCGAAAAGCAAGGCGGCGCCTGGGAAGAGTACAAAAAGACCAACGATGCCCGCCTCAAGGCGATCGAGGAAGGCAAGGGTACGGCCGATCTCGAAGCCAAGCTGGCCGAAATGGAAAAAGACCTCAAGCAGGCCGGCGACGAGCTCAAGGAAATCGCTCTCAAGTCGAAGCGTCCGCAATTGTCGTCGGAGGGTGAACAGAAAGCAGCTGCTGTGCTGAAGGCGTTCAACGCCAAGGGACTAGCCGCGGCGATCGAAGCCGGCAAGTCGTTCGCTCCCCTGTCGGCCGACGGCTACGCCGAGTACAAAGCTGCCATGAGCCAGTACATTCGCCAAGACCTCAAGGGTCTATCGGCTGAGCAGCTCAAAGCCATCAACGTGGGCAATGCTGGCCAAGGCGGCTTCCTGGTGGGCGAAGAAATGGAAGCAGGCATCGATCGCGTGATCGGCAGCTACAGCTCCATGCGCCAGATCGCCACCGTCCGCTCCATTGGCCAGGCCAGCTACAAGAAGCTGGTGAAGGTCACCGGCACTTCGGGTGCCAAACGTGGCGGTGAGAACACCACGCCGACGAACGGCAACAGCCCAAGCTGGGTCGAGCTGGAATTCAAGGCCGGCACCTACATTTCCGAGCAGCGCATCACCAGCGAAGCGCTGGAAGATGCCGTGCAGGACGTGGAAAGCGACCTGCAGGACGAAATCGGCATGGAATTCGCCGAAATGGAAGGGTCTGACTTCATCGACGGCGACGGTATCAACGGCCCGCGCGGCCTGCTAGCCTATGGCATGGTCGAAAACGACGGCTGGGAATGGGGCAAGGTTGGCTACGTGAAGTCCGGGGGCGCCGCCGCCTTCGCCGCGACCAACCCGAGCGACCGCCTGATCGACCTGCAGCACTCGCTGAAGCGCCAGTTCCGAGCCAATGCCGTCTGGACGATGAACGACGCAACGCTGGCTGCAATCCGCAAGTTCAAGGACGGCAACGGTATCTACCTGTGGGCGCCGTCCGGCCTGCTGAACGGTGTCGCCGGTCAGCTGCTTGGTCACGGCGTTGTTACCGACGACTTCATGCCGGACTTGGGGGCCAACACGTTCCCGGTAGCCTTCGGTGACTTCAAGCGTGCGTACTACGTCATCGACCGCAAGGGCATCGCCGTTCTGCGCGATGCGGCCAGTGCCTTCCCGCACGTCCGCTTCCTCGCCCGCAAGCGCGTGGGTGGCGGCATCGCCAACTTCCAGGCGGTGAAGCTGCTCAAGTGCGAGGCCTGATCGCGTACTGAGCCCTGAAAGCGCCACCGTCGGGTGGCGCTCACTGAACCTCCATCCAAGGACAAAGACATGAAAGACCTGATGAACCTGATTTCCCCGAAACTGGCCATCGCGCCGGTTTCCGTCCCTGACAATACCGCCCAAGTGGGCCAAGTGATCGATCGCCAGGGCTTCGACTCGCTCACCTATGTGATCGTTTCCGGCGCCCTCGTGGATGCTGATGCCACCTTTACCACCCTGCTGGAAGAAGGCGACCAGGCGAACATGAGCGATGCGGCCGCGGTGGCCGATGCAGACCTGATCGGGACCGAAGCGCTGGCCAGCTTCACTTTTGCGGATGACAACAAGTGCTTCAAGCTGGGCTACAAGGGCGCGAAGCGGTACACCCGCCTGACCATCACCCCTGCAAACAACGCCTCGGCCGGCCTGATTTCGGCCATCGCCGTCCTGGGCTTCCCGGCACTGGCGCCGACCGCCAATCCGCCGGCGTAATAGCCAGCATCCCCGTAACGGGCGCTCTGCGGAGCGCCCTTTTTCGTGCGAGTTCGAATGGCTTTGAAGCTCATCACCGCGCCCACCGCGGAGCCGATCACGCTGGACGAGGCCAAAGCCCATCTTCGCGTGGAAGGCACCGACGATGACGCCTATATCACGTCCCTGATCGCTGCCGCCCGTCAGTCGGTGGAAAGCCTTACCGGCCGCGCACTCATGTCTCAGGCGTGGGAGCTGGCGCTGGATGAGTTTCCCCGTTCCTGCGCAGCTGATTACCGCTCGCTGGGGCGGTACCAGGCCGCGATCGATATTCCGATGCCACCGCTGGTAAGCATCGAGAGCATCAAATACGTTGACACCGCTGGCGTGCAGCAAACGCTAGACGACTCTGCGCGCCAGGTAGACGACTACAACGCCCCTGCCCGGGTCGTACCTGCCTATGGGACGACCTGGCCTGCCGCGCGCTGCCAGCCGAATGCAGTGTTGATCCGATTCGCGTGCGGTTATGCAAGCGCTGCTGCCGTGCCTCAGGAGATCAAAGCGTGGATGCTGCTCCGGATCGGAATGCTATACGAGAACCGGGAATCAGTTGCGGCCGGCGTGACGCTCGCGGAGCTGCCGCACGTTGATAGGCTGCTGGATGCTTACCGGGTGTGGGGGGCCTGATGCGTGCTGGGCAGATGAGGGACAGGGTAAGGGTTTACCGAAAGGTGGCTGGGACCGGCTCGGTTGGCCAGCCAACGACGAGCCTTGAACTGGTACGCCCGGCATGGGCCGACGTCAGGATGCTCGGCGGGCTTGAGACGGTGCGCGCCGACGCCCAGGTAAGCGTGGCGCGCGGGTCCGCCCGTCTGCGCTACTGCACGGACATTACCGAAGGGATGGTAGTTGAATACGCTGGCGCAAAGTACAAGGTCACGGCCCAGCTCCCGAACCGCGCCGATGGGTACGTCGATTTGACGCTGGAGAGCATCAAGTGAGCTTTCTTGCAGTCGATATGGGCAGTCTCGATCGGCTGCTTGATGACTTGGGCGACAAGGCCGAGGCTGCGGCCCGGCCAGCAGCGCAGGCAGCATCGCAAGTGCTATACGACGAGGTAGAGCGGAACGTTGCGGCGATTCGGCAGAGGACGGGCAAACTTTTGGCCAGCATCTACCAGGTGTACTCGCAAGACAACAGCGGGGAAGGCCGGGCGACGTACCACGTTAGCTGGAACCACCGCAAGGCGCCCCACGGCCAGCTGGTCGAGTTTGGCCATATTCAGCGTTACGTGACATACCTGGGCAAGGACGGCAATTTCTACACTGCCGTTCGGCCGGAAATGCGCGGCAAGAAGAAGCCGCCCCGGACGGCATCGCAGGCAGTGAAGGACGCCTACTACGTGCCCCTTCCGGCGCCCAAGCAGGTTCCGGCACAAGCATTCGTGCGCCGGGCAGTAGTGAAGTTCCCCCAGGCTGAGGCGGCGGCTGCCGATGAACTGATGAAGGCTATGCAATGACGCTCGAGGAACGGCTTACTTCCCTGCTGCGAGGGATCTGCCCGAACATCTATCGGACGGTGGCGCCGTTCGACGCACCGCGCCCGTACGTGACCTACCAGCGCATCGGCGGTAACTCGCTGGTGTGGATGGATAACACCTTGGCCGACAAGCGTAATGCGCTCTGCCAGATCAATACCTGGGCCGAGGATCCCGCGCAATCTGACGCGCTGATTCAGGCCATTGAAAGTGCCCTGCTCGCCTCACCAGACTTGAAGGCCGAACCGCAGGGCGAATCGCAGGACGCCAGTGAGCCGGACATGGAGCTCTACGGCGCCCGACAGGATTGGAGCATTTGGGCTGATCGATAACGGTCAGTCTCGGTAACCGAAGCCGCCGCGGAGCGATCCCGGCGGCTTTTTTCATGCCCGCAAGGGTGTCACAGCCCGAGAGGGCTTTTTTTAATCTGAAAGGCCCATCATGAGTCTGAGTCTCCCGAATGGCACCACGTACGCGGTTGCTTCGGCTTACGCCGCAGCTATCGCCGTGTCCGCCGCAAGCAACGCAACGGAATGCGTTCTGACGACCGCCACCAACACCTACGCTATCGGTGACTTCATCGAATTTACCAGCGGCTGGGACAACGCAAATCTGCGTGTCTTCCGTGTGAAGGCCGCCGCTGCGACCTCGGTTACCCTGGAAGGATTCGACACCACCAGCACCACCCTTTTCCCGGCCGGCGCCGGCATCGGATCGGTGCGCAAAATCAGCACCTGGCAGAACATCCCGCAGGTGCTCTCCTGCGATGCCAGCGGCGGCGATGCGCAGTACACGACCGTTTCCCCGATCGCTAGTAAGGTAGACGTGAACCTGCCGAACGGCTTTTCGGCCATGTCACTGGCCCTGACCATTGGCGACGACCCGACCCTGCCACACCATGCGGTCCTCAAGGCGGCCAGCATCGCCCAGACCCTGATGGCAGTGAAAGCCACGTTGCCGAACGGTGGCCCGCTCCTGGCAAACGGCTACTGCAGCTTCAACGAGACGCCGACCATGGCGAAGGGCCAGGTGATGGCTGTCAAGGCCAGCTTTGCGCTGCTCAACATGCCGGTCCGCTACGCGACCTGATCCGGCCTGCCGGCCCGCTGCCGACTGGATGGCGGCGGGCTTTTCCCCGCGTCCGGTAGCTCCTGACGCGGCTTTTTCATCATAACCGCAAGGACAACAACCATGGCAGACGAAAAGAAAGTGAAGATCAAGCTGGGCGCCCGCCCTAAATCGTTCAAACATACGGTGAGCTTCCCGATGGTCGATGGCACAGTCGGCTGCATCGAAGTGACCTACAAGTACCGTACCCGGCGCGAGTTCGCCGGCTTCATCGACGATCTACAGGCTACCGCTAAGACGCAGGCCGACGCCTACGCTGCCAAGGCGAAAGCCCAACTCGAGCAGGATGGCACCGTACCGATGCCAACCCAGAAGGAGCTGCTTGAATTCGGCCTGTCCGGCAGCGTCGACTTCATCATGGCCTCCGTCGAGGGCTGGAACCTGGACGAGAAGTTTGACCGTACCGCGGTCGAACAGCTGGCGGATGAAGTGCCGGCCGCGATTCCGTCCATCATGGAAGCCTACCGCGGAGCGATCAACGAGGGCCGGCTGGGAAACTGATAGCGGTAGCCCGCGCGCTGTACGCGCAGCTACCATCCACCGAAAAACTTGGCCAGTGGGGTCTGAGCCCAGAAGACTTCGCCGGTGAGCCTGTCGAGGTCTGGCCGGAGAACTGGCCAACCTTCTCCCTATTCTGCGACCTACAGACCCAGTGGCGTGTTGGCGCCGGGGGGCCGGTGGGACTCGATTACAACACCCTCTTCCACAAGATGGACCGTATGCAGCTGGGTCCGGATGAATACGACCATCTTGAAAGCGACATCAGAACGATGGAGCACGAAGCCTTGGCTGTGATGGCCGAGGCCGATTGAACACCGAAGCATCTAAGCAAAAAGCCCTGTACGTTCCCGCGTACAGGGCTTTTTTATTTCCACCGACTAGCGAGATTAGCCGATGAAAGTTGAAAAGCATAGTACACAAATCATGACGGAAATTAAAGGACAACTGGCGCCGAAGGACAGCTTTCGTGCTCTATGTGTCGTTTACCTGCCGCAAACCATCGCTGCTTTCGGCGTGCTTCTGGTCGGTATAGCCGCTGTGATCGCGGCATTGAGGTAGTCAGCCATGACTGAAGAGCGCCGAATTCAGCTGGTAGCCGAGGTCGATACCACGCAGACCCGCACTGGCTTTGCCGAGATCGGCCAGCAGGCCGGCCAGATGGCCAATGCCGTCGAACGCCAGGGTGATCGTGCCGAGCAGGCCGTTGCCGGCATCGGCAATGGCGCGAGTACCGCTGCCCGCAACGTCGAGGCAGCTCAGCGTAGCCTGATTGCTTCGATCCAGCGTACTACCGCACAGATGGAGGCAGGGTCGCGCACCAACGCGCAGTACTTCGAAGTCCTTGCTCGCCAGCGCGGAGTAGACCCGAACGTCCTGACCCCCTACCTGAACCAACTGCGAGCCGTTCAGCAGGCGCAAAACCAAACTGGCGCGTCTTCCGCCCAGGTGGCAAACGCCATGCGATTAGTGCCAGCCCAACTCAGCGACATCGCTGTGCAGTTGGCCGGTGGACAATCTCCGGTCATGGTGATGATGCAGCAGGGATCGCAGTTGCGCGACATGTTTGGCAGCATCCCGGCTGCTGCACGCGGCGTTGCTTCATCGCTAATGGGCCTGGTCACCCCGTACACGGCCCTAGCCGCAGCCATTGCCGCAGTTGCCTTTGCCTACAAGTCAGGATCCGACGAGGCAGCATCCTACTCGCGCGAACTGGCCATCACCAACAACGCTGTCGGCGCAACCGTCAGTCAAATGTCCGCCGCTGCATCTGAAATACGGCAGATAACCGGATCCAAGGGCGCTGCAGGCGATGCATTGAACGCGCTCGTCGGTACCGGTCAAGTCGCGGTTGAAAATCTTCAGCGGTTCGGTCTGCTTGCGGTCCAAGTGCAGGACACGGTTGGGCGCAGCATCAATGACACGGCAAATGATTTTGCCGAGCTGGGCCGGACGCCATTGGCTGCTCTGGAAAAGATCAACGAAAAGTACCACTTCATCACTGCCGCGACCTATGCGCAGGTAAAGGCGCTGCAGGACCAGGGTAAGGCGACGGAAGCCGCCAACGTAGCACAGCTGGCCTATGCTGACGGCATCGAGCGCCAGAAAGACCGGGTGCTGCAGACGATGCAAAGTTGGGAGAAGGCGTGGCTGGGCCTGAAGATGTACGCCGCTGACGCTGCCAACTGGACGATTGACCTGTTCGGTGGCCGCACTAAGTCCGATTTTGAGCAGATCAACTCGCTGTTGGCTGACCGTGCTGGCTTGGAGGAAAACCAGCGCCGGGCCCGGGCGCGTGGGTTGACTGCGACGGTCGCGGAATACCAGGCGGAGCTCGATGCTAACAAGCGCGCCATCGATTCTATCCACGACAAGGGCAAGGCACAGCGCGAATCCGCCAAGGCAGAGGGCGATGCCGTCCAGATCACCGAGGCGCGCAACAAGTGGTTGGCGGAGGGCGACAAGTACCTTAGCCGCTCGTCGCAACTTGAGCGAGACCTGACGAAGGCCCGCAACGAGGGTGCGGCCGCGCATCTGTCGCAGGCCGACATCGAAAAGCGGTTGGCAGATATTCGCAAGGCATACTCGGACATCTTCAACGACCAGATCGATGCGCGGATCGCCAAGCTGCAGCGGCTCGACCAGGTGCAGGACGTGCTGACCCAGCGCGAACTTGCCCGCGTGGCTGCCCGGAAGGCGCTTGGCGATATCAGCGAGGCCGATGCGATCAACCAGACCGCTGCCGCGGAGCTAGCCGCCTTCGACCGCAAGAAAAAGCTGATCGAGGATGAGATTTCTGAGACGCGCAAGAAGGCCAACAGCGACAAGACGCTAGCTGACCTGCGCGGGCAGCTCGACGTGCTTGATGAGCAGCGCACCAACCGCGCAAAGCAGCGTAACAATGATCTGGCCCTCGTTGAACAGCGACGCCTGCAGGCGTCGATGGCGCTGTACACCAGCGGGATCGTAGCTGCCACGGCTGAGCGCAACTCGCTCATAGCCACCATCGAGGCACAATTCCAGTACAACCAAGAAATCGGCCTGAGCCAGACCCAAGTGGCCGACCTGCACGCCGCACGACTGGACAACGCAGCCGCCCTCAAGGAAGAGGCAGCGGCCGCGCTGGAGGCACTCGACCCGTCCAGCGAACTGGCTGCCAATTACCGAGAGCAGGCGCAGGCCCTGCGCGACCTGGGCGACGCGATGATGCGCGGCGCCGGCCGCCAGCAGCGCTACGACCAGTTCAAGCAGGCCGTCAGCGACTACGACCAGATCTTCAAACAAGGTTTCGCTGACATGCTCAACAACGGCGAGGCGGGCTGGCACTCGTTCACGAAGTCGCTGGTCACCACTTTCAAGACCTCCGTCGCGGACGAGCTGCACAAGATGTTCGCGCGCCCGTTCGTGGTGCAGCTGGTCGGTGCCTTCACCGGCGTGAGCCAGCAGGTAATCGCGGGCGAGATCGCCGCCAGCGCCCCGGTGCTGGGCGGCGCCGCGACCGGGCTCGGTGGTGCAGCCGGGCTGGCCTCGGCATTCGGCGCCGGCGGCGTCGGCGGCTCCCTGATGGCTGGCGCCGGCTGGCTCACCGGTTCGAGCACTTTGGCCGGATCGCTGGGCGCTGCAGGCTCGCTGATCGGCAGCGGTTCGATGGCCGGCATCGCCTCCGGCATCGGCATGGGCATAGGCGCATTGGGCCCGATCGCGCTTGGTATCGCGGCTGGTGCATCTCTGTGGAATAAGGCATTCGGCATGGGCGACAAGCAGGTCACCAGCGCCGGCATGCGCGGAACGCTGTCGGCCGCCGGGCTGATGGGAGAGAATTATTCCAGCTGGCATCAGGACGGCGGCTGGTTCCGTAGCGATAAGAACGGCACCGATGTCAGCGCCTTTTCCTCCGCCGTCAGCAAGCAGTTCACGCAGGGATTCGCTTCGATCGAAGACGCCGCTGCGAACATGGCGCAATCAATCGGTCTGTCCGCCGGCATGCTCGACGGCTACAGCAAGACCTTCGACATCGCGCTAGGAAAGGACCAGGCTGCAAATGAGAAGGCCATCACCGACTTCTTCACCGGCCTGTCCGATGAGATTGCGAACAAGCTGGTGCCGAACCTGGACCAGTTCGGCAAATCGGGCGAGAGCGCATCGGCCACGCTGCAGCGCCTGGCCGGCGACTTCGACGCCACCAACACCATGGCCCAGATGCTGGGCAAGTCGGCGCTGGCGGTGTTCGGATCGCTGGGAATGGATTCGGCCGCAGCGCGCGAGCGGCTGGTCGGCCTGTTCGGCGGCACCCAGTCGCTCGGCCAGCTGACCAGTTCCTATGCCCAGAACTACCTGACTGAGGCCGAGCGCCTGAAGCCGGTGCAGGAAGCGCTCGACGCCGCGATGGCCAGCCTAGGCCTGTCGTGCGTGACCACCCGCGAGCAATTCAAGGCCACTGTCGATGCGCTCGACCTTACCACCGAGGCTGGCGCCAACCAGTTCGCCGCGATGATGAAGCTGGCCGACGCCTTTGCCAAGGTGCATCCTGAGATCCAGTGGACCGCGGATGCCATCCAAGCGATGAAAGACGCGGCTGGCGGCCTACTTGGGAACGTGGATAGCGCTTACTCGGTCGTGCAGAAGGTGGCCGAGCGCGACAAAGCTGCCATTCAGAAGACCGTCGATGCGCACCAGGCGGCGGTAGATCGGCTGCTCGGCCTATCCCAAGCCGTGCACAGTGCTTTCGACAGCTACAAGACACCGGAGCAGAAGGCATACGACCGCGCGGCCGCGCAAGCCGAGATCCGAGCGGACCTGGCGATTATGAAGGCCGGCGGCTTCCTGTCCGACGTACAGACCGAGTCCCTGAAAAAGGCGCTTGGGAACGCGACGCAGGACTCATCAGGGCAGTTCTCGACCTACACCGACTACCTGCGTGACCTGTACAAGACCCAAAACGACATTGCGGCCCTGGGCGATGTTACCGACGACCAGCTGACGGTCGAACAGAAGGCGCTGAAAGCAGCGGAAGATCAGCTCAAGGCGATCGACGACATGCTCGCCCAGCAGCAGCAGGCAATCGACGAGCTGAAGGGGATCAACGCCAACGGCCTAACTCTGGTTCAGGCAATCGAAGGGCTGCGTGGCGCCATCCTATCCGCCCAAACGAACCCGATAATTGGCGCTACCCAGGCCATCAATCAGGCCTACCAGTCGGCCCTCGGGCGCGCGCCAGATTCAGCCGGGCTTGATTGGTTCCTCAAGCAGATTGCCGCCGGGGTCCCAATTAGCGCTGTGCAGAACTCGATCTATACCTCGCCCGAAGCTCAACTACAGCAAATGTATCAAACCCTGCTTGGCCGTCCTCTGGACGCGGCCGGGAAGAACTTCTTCCTCGGGAATGGCGCTTCGATGGCAGACATCGAGGCGTCGATCATTGCTTCACCAGAGTACAAGAGCCGCATGGGCATTCCCGCCTTTGCTAGCGGCGGTGATTTCCTGGGCGGTCTGAGAATCGTTGGCGAGAGGGGTCCGGAGCTCGAGGCCACCGGCCCCGCGCGAATCTTCAATGCATCGCAGACCGCAAGCCTCCTGAGCCGGCTTTCCAGTCCAGCCGCTGATAATCGCGAGCTCATCCAAGAGCTTCGTAACCTGAAAGCCGAAATGGTCCCAGCATTGCAGCGCATCGCCAGCTACACCAACCGAACCGCAGTAACCAACGAAGACATGAACCGTCGAGAACTGGAAGCCCAGGCATGAAAGTAATCGCACCCTACGACTTGACGACTGATGGTGGCATTGCCCGTCCATCCCCAAAGAACGTGTACGACAGCACTGGGACGCTGGTGACGGTACCGGCCGGGCAGGTGGCGATTACCTACGACCCAAGCAACCTTGATGCGGCTCCGTGGGTAGCAATCGATGGAACGGATGTTGTGAGCACTACCGGCGCCTTTGTGTACTCCAACCTGCCAGAGAATGACGCACCAGCATGGAGCGCGGCGACGGCCTACGCTGTTGGCGACAAGTGCGTTCGCTTACATCGCGTCTACGAGGCCCAGCAAGCCAGTACCAACAAGCCTCCTGAGACCAACAGCAGTGGTACTGCACCAGCCTGGCTTGATCTCGGCGCGACTAATCAGCGCGCTTGCCTTGACCTTATTGTGGGCTCGACCTCTAGTGGACCGGATCGCCTTTTTTTCGTTTTCCGTCCCGGGAAATTCGCATCTGCCCTTGAACTCTTGAACATAGATGCGAACGACGTGCGGGTCTCGATGGTAGACGAGAACGGTGTTGCGCGGTACCAGCAAACCAAAGACCTTCGGATAAAGAAGCGCACGTTCACTGACTGGTTCTTTAAGCCAGTGGAACGCAAGACTTCGGCGGTCTTTGAAGGGCTACCGTTCTACTCCAAAGGGCTGATTACGTTGACCATTACCAAGGCTGGAAGCACTGCGAGCGTTGGTGAGGTTCTCATCGGCAGAACCTACAAGGTTGGCAAGCTGCAGTGGGAGCCGGAGATTCGTGGCCTACGATATTCGAAGATCACGACGGACGACTTCGGTCGCACTACCTTCCTCAAGCGGCGCGATGCCAAGGAGATCACTGCCGATGTGATGGTAGATAACGACGTGGTCGAGGAAGCGACACGAGTGCTCGATATCTATACAACACAGCCGCTCGGCATCTATGCAGACGTTGGTTCCAACAAGTTTGGCGGCCTGCTGACAGCCCTTGGCTTCGTTTCTGATTACCGTACCGTTCTCAAGTCGCCAGCTGGTTCACTCATCAACATCAAGATCCAAGGATTCGTATGACGATCACCTCGAAGATGCCGGCGCAACTGCCGAGCCAGGCGCGACCCGACACGTTGGATGTCGATACCGAAAATGTATTCGCCGCGCTTCCCGCAATCGTTGCGGAGATGGATGCGACGGCGGCAAGCATGAACGCCTATTCGGCTGGCACTGCGTACGCGATTCCCTATACGTTCGACGCGACCACGACGGATGCCGATCCGGGCGCCGGAAAGATCCGATTCGATAACGCTACGCAGAGCTCTACGACGACACTGCGCCTTGACCTGGTGGGATCGAACGGCGTCGATTACACACCGCTGCTCGATAGCTTCGATGCCTCGACCAGCGCGGTCAAGGGCCAACTGCGGATCGAGAAGGCCGCCGACCCCACCAAGTTCATCGCCTTCAACGTCACCGGGCGTGCAGCGCCCGCCGGGTACCGCAACATTGCCGTCAGCTACGTCGGCATCTCCGGCGCCAACCCATTCGCTACCGGCGACGCGCTCATATTGAAATTTCAGCGCACCGGCGATAAGGGCGATACCCCGAGTCTGGTCACGGGTGTGCTGCACCTGCGCGACGAGAAGCCGACTAACAGCGTCGGCGGCACCTCCACCGGTGGTGTCAACACCCGCACCTTGAATACCACCAGGCGCAACACGATCAGCGGGGCGACGGTATCAGGTAACCAGTGGACGCTGCCCGCCGGCACCTACCGAATGCAGGCCAATGCACCGTGCTGCGGCGCTGCCAGGCACCAGGCCTATATCTACAACGTCACGGATGCCGTTGCCTATGTGGGTGGGAGTGAGTTCGCCTCATCGTCGGCGCAGACTCGCTCGTTCGTGGCACCGGTCGAGGTGGTGCTGACTGCAGCGAAAACCTTCGAGCTGCGCCACTATGTCGCCCCTGCAGCCACCACCAACGACCTGGGCATTGGAGCCAGCGTAACCGGTCTGGTGGAGGTCTTTTCTGAGGTATTTGTGGAGAAACTGTCATGACGGAAACCATTGAGCAACAGGGGCCGCAGGCGTTTGGCTATGTGGTTTATGACCCGGAAACGCTCGCGCTCGTCGAATCTTGCTACCAAGTTCCTCCGGCAGCACACCTTGGCCGCCTCGTGGCGGTTGATGAAGAGACGCGCGCCAACTGGCTGCGTTACCAGGCCAATGCAGCCGGAGATGGGGTCGAATTGCTGCCGCCGGCACCGCCTGCTGCGCCAGCCGTGCCGCAGCAGGTCACGATGCGCCAGGCGCGGCTGGCCCTGCTGGATGCCGGTCTGCTTGCCAACGTCGATAGCGCCATCGACGCGCTGGCCAGCCCGCAGAAGGAAGAGGCCCGTATCGAGTGGGACTACTCGAGCTCGGTGGAGCGCAACCGCCAGATTGTCATACTGCTGGGCGCACAACTCGGGCTGGATGATGTCGCGCTCGACCAGCTGTTCATCGCCGCAGCGGCTAAGTAAATGCTACGCGCCGCCTTCTATAAAGGCACCCATGCCGGCCTGCCGGGTCTGTACAACCGGCTAGTACGCTGGTGGTGCAAGAGCGCCTATTCGCATGTGGAGCTCATATTCGCCAATGGCTTGGCTGCCTCCTCGTCGTACATGGATGGAGGCGTACGCTTTAAGGCCATCGACTTCGATCCAGTACGCTGGGACTTTGTAGAGCTTCCTGGATACCTAGAGGAGGCGGCATGGGCATGGTACGCATCGCATCTTGGCCAGCCTTACGACCTGCTCGGCAATCTGCACTTCGTAGTAGGCGGCATCGGTGACGACAAGCGTAAATGGTTCTGCTCCGAATCGGTGGCTGCTGCTCTCGGTCTGCCCGACCCTTGGCGGTACGACCCAGCGACACTGTATTCGACCCTGACGTTTCTCCAACCCGCTTCGGCGGGTTTTTTATTGCCCACGCCCTGAAAGGCCACCCCATGAAAAATCTCACCGCTCCCGAAGTCAGCAGCTATGCCGGCGCCGTTACCTCGATCGGTGCATCCCTCACCCTTACCGACTGGGGCGTTCTGATCGGTATCGCTACGGCCCTGATGACGTTCGCACTTAATGCAATCTATGCGTACCGCAAGGACCGGCGCGAGCAGCGGGAGTCCGATGCGCGCATGCAGGGGAAATGACATGCTGATGACCCTCATTTCCTTGCTAGGCGGCGGTGTCATGCGCCTGTTGCCCGAACTGATCGGCCTGTGGAACAAGGCCACCGATAACAAGCACGAGCTCGCCATGATGGACAAGCAGCTTGAGCTACAGCGCTTCAAGGGCCAGGACGAGCGCGAGACGATCAGCCTGCAAGGTGATATTGCCGAAGTCGGCGCGCTGCTGGACGCGCAGAAGGCGGCGCTGGCCGGGCAGATGCAGTTGACTGGCGTGCGCTGGGCGGACGCGCTCAACTTCTTAGTTCGCCCGGCGACGACCTACTTCTTCCTGCTGTTGTTCGGGCTCGTGAAACTTGCGACCATCGTGCTCGCGTTCCAGCAAACCGACGCATGGCATGCCATCTTGCAAAGCTGGGACGCCGACGACCGGGCAACGCTGTCCGGAATCCTCGCGTTTTGGTTCGTTGGCCGCGTTTTCGACAACAGGCAGCGCAAATGAACGACGCCATCACCGAGGCGCGGGCACTAATCGAACCGTCAGAACAGTGTCGCCTCAAGGCGTACCCGGACCCTAAATGGCACCGCGTACCGCGCACAGCTGCGAACTGGCATGAATGGGGAAAGCCGTGGACGTGCGGCTGGGGTGAGACAGAGGGCGTGACGGAAGACACCATCTGGACGCAGGATGAGGCCGACAGGCGGCGCGATCGGTGCATAGCCATCGTCCTGCTCGGTGTCGTCAAACGCTGCCCACAGCTGCACCTGGAGCCGCCCAAGCGTGTAGCAGCGTGCGTGAGTCTAGCCTACAACATCGGCCTCGGTGCGTTTGCTGCCAGTTCCGTTTGCCGCCTGACCAAGTCGAGGGAGTACGAGCGCGCTGCCGCGTCGTTCGGACTGTGGAACAAGGCCGGCGGCCGGGTGCTGCGCGGCCTCACGCTGCGTCGCCAGCTTGAAGCTGCGGCATACATGGCAGCTTAACGCAGCGGCCAGAACCAGACCTTTGCCGACTGCCAGTAGCAGTCATCTGAGCAGGCAGCATCCCCGTAGGTATCGGGCCCGACCAGGTCGATATGCCCCTGCCGGTCACTCCCGCCATACAGGCTAAAAAAGCTGATCACCCCACGGCGCGTACCGATCCCCTTGCGCGCCTGCTCCCCGCCAGCGTAGAACTCCGGCATCCCCCAGACGCGGCGCAGGTACTCGGATAGCTCGCGCTGACGCGACTCGATGCGTTTTCCCTTGTAGGGCCCTGTCTCGATGGTCAGGTAGCCGGGCTCGATCTTCATGCCAGAGCGCACCAGCGCCAAGCTCAGGCGAATGGCGCACGTGTTGTCCCAATTGTGATCCGCGATCTTCTCCGGGTGGCCTATCAGGTTGTACAGCGCCGCCTTGCCCACCGTTGCCTTAGCCGGGAACTGGATGCGCAGGTTCTCGAAGTAGCGCGTCATCATGACCTCCCGCCGCGGCATGGCCACGCTGACGCCCAAGCCTGCACGACCAGATCAGCAGCGTTCCGCTTGAGCTGGCTGGGCGGCATGGATCGCAGGGCATCAAGGGCAGCGGATTCAAGCACAGCCGGTTTGGGCCTCGTCTCGGCGCTATAGCACCATGCTTTTCCCTCGGTCGCATCATGCACGCCATGCAGGTATAGCTTTGCCTGCTGCTGTGCTAGGTTCTGCCTGGGCGTCAGGTCGAGATTATCGCGGGCGCCGTCCGGCCACTTCGCGAGCTCAAGAAGGCGCTCCCCGGTCATCCACGGGGACACGGCTGCCAGCTGGGCATGCGCGTGCGCGGCCAGTGCTGCCGCGATGAAGAATGAAATGTGTCGCATGGGTTTCCTTTCTCTGGAATACCCATGATCCAGAACTACCGGACTGAGTTACTGCGGCGGCACAACAGTCCGCTTGACGCACCCCCGCCGCCTGCCTGGGTCGGACATCACCCTGACGGCGATCTCAATACTGATCCCGGCGCAAGCGAGCATCGCGGAGACCGCCCGAGTCCCGCAAATTCCTTGGGCATCGAGTGCGAGGTCTACCAGGCGAGCTGTCTTGACGTCCCGGCGGCTAAGGATGGATGGACTGAGTGCTCTCATGCATGAAGCGTAGAACCATTCCATGCTGCAGGAGGTGACACAGGTCAACCTGCTACACTCCCGTCATGTACGTAAGAGCCAAACAACTATGCGAGCGCGGCCGGCGCCGATCCGACCAGGCAATAGCCGCGGATCCGGGCAAGGTGGGAGAATTAACGCTGGCCCAGGTTAGCGGCATCTGCGAGCTAAATCTGAACGACCCCGACAGCTCGGTGAATGCTCCGCTGTATCCGATACTCCGCGATGCTCGCCTAGTGACCATGCACGGTGAGAAGATGCTGTTTCACGGCATCCAGCGCCCCGACGGTCTCGGTGGCCCTGGCTATTTCCAAGAGTGGTCAGTGAAGCTGGAACCTAGGGTCAGCAGATGAATGTTTCCAAGAAGAATGACAGCATTTTGCCAGTTTGTCCCATGCTCTCATTCTCAAGGCGGAGGGTTCAATTCCCTCCGCCTCCACCACTCTATTCAAAGACAAAGGGCCTGTCGGCGTAGCCGGCGGGCCCTTTGTCTTTGAATAGCAGCCGTGAAGCTGAGGAATTGAATCCTCGTCCGGCACGGACGAGGGGTGAGCGGGGGTTTCGAGCCGCATGCGGCGAGCCCGCGAACGGGCTTGCGCTTGCAAGCGCAAGCCCTCTCCAATTCGCCCATTCAAGAAAAATCGCGCAGCGATTTTTTGCCTTACGCCTCCTGTCTATACCCCGCCGGAGCCGCTTCCAGAAAAGCGTGTGAGTCGTCACCGCACCAACATCCCCAACAAGCGATCCAACGCCTGCGCATACCGTTCCCGCAAAGCATCCACCTGCAGCCAATCTCCCCGGCCCGAAACAATGGCCAGGCCACTGCCATGCGCGTGATCGACCAAAATGTCCCGCCACAGCACAAAATCCGGCGTGACCGTGGCCAGCATCGCATCCAGGCGTTCAGTGATCTGACGGGTCACTCCCGCGAACGCTTGCGGCTCGGAGAAAATCGCCAGTGTCAGCTGAGGGTGCTTACCAACGACATCGTGATACCGAACAAGCAGCGCCCGCACCTCCGCGATCGGGTCACGCGCGTCGCCGGTCACTTCCAATACCTCGCCATACACACGGTCCGACAGCGCCCGCAGCAGCCCGGCGCGGTCTTCAACATGGTGGTAAAGGGTCATCGGCGTCACGCCCAGCCGGGACGCCAATGAGCGCATCGTCAACCCTTGCCCTCCGCCCTCATCCAGCATCGCGAGCGCGGTGGCGAGGATATCGTCTCGCGCCACGCCGCTTCCATGCGCCGGGCGCCCGCGTGGCCGACTCATCGCACCACGCGGTATGTGGACTGCACCAATCCTGAAGGAAAGCTGCGGCTGGCCACGAGCTCCAGATCCACGTCTTGCGCCAACTCTCCGAACAAACTCCTCCCACTGCCGATCAGGACCGGCACCGTCGTGATCACCATGTCATCGATGAGTCTGTCTTTGAGAAAGGACTGAACCACCTGCCCGCCGTCCACATAAATGCGGCGAACGCCCTGGCGAGCCTGTTCTTCCATCAGCTCCTGAGGGGCGAGAGCGCAGAACCGAACCTTACCCTCCAGATGCGCGGGCACGGCGGTGCCAGTCAGTTGTCTCGACAGGACGATGACGGGCAGCTCATAGGGCCACGGGTCGAAGGCCGCCACTGTTTCGAAGCTTCCCCGCCCCATCACGATCACGTCCTTGTCGGCGATGAAATCCGTGTAGCCGTGATCCTCGGCGGGATCGTCCCTCTGCAACAGCCATCCGATGTCACCGTTCGGCCGGGCGATGAAGCCATCCAGGCTGATGGCAATGAATACATGCGCAGTCGTCATCGTTGCCCCCTTATTTATACACCGTATATTTTATCAGGAGGCTGCCCGAATCCAAGAACTTTCCGCTAACCGGCGCCCTCCACCCAGCCCGGCAAGCGCCCAAACCACGGCTGTGCCTGCTCCAGCTGATGCGCCAGCTGCAACAACACATCCTCGCTCCCGAAACGTCCGACGAACTGCACGCCAAGCGGCAACCCGTCCGCAGTCCAGTGCAGCGGCACCGACATCGCCGGCGTCCCGGTCAGGTTGGCGAGCTGCGTGAACGGCACGTACCGCAGGCTTTCCTGGGCAATGCCATCGACGGCCTTGTCCAGCAAGCCGAGCCGCGCCAGCACGCCCAGCAAGCCGGTCATTTCCAGGAACCCCAGCACCGCCTTCTGCCCGCCCGGCAGATCCCCGGTGCCGTGCCGCACCGGCGGGTGCGCCAGCGTCGGCGTCAACAGCAAGTCATACCGGGAATGAAACTCGCCCAGCGCGCGGGCAAAGGTATTCCACTGGCCGAGCTGTTGCGTGAGCGTGGGCGCCGACACCGCCGATCCCATGGACACCAGCAAGCGCGTCATCAGCTCCAGGTCCGCCGACGTCGCCCCGGCCGCCTTGGCCGGTGCGACCGCCGCCGGCACCTGTCCAAAATAGATGTGCAGGTAGCTTGCCGCCAGCGCCGCCCCGTCGATGTCGGGCTCGGCCTCCTCCACCTCGTGCCCCAGCTTCGCCAGCAGCTGCGCCGCGTTGCGCACTGCGGCCACCGCCTCCGGGTGCACGCTTGACCCGATCGGCGAGCGCGTCGTGAAGCCAATGCGCAACCTGCCCGGTTCGCGCCGCATCAGCTCGGCATAGGAACCATTGGGCGGCGCGATCACGAACGGATCGCCCGGCTCGACCCCCTGCAGCAGATCCAGCGCCCGCGCACTGTCGCGCACGCTGCGCGACAACACCCCTTCGCTCGACGCACCGAACCACACCTCCGCCGTCGCCGGCCCGGACGACACGCGCCCGCGCGAGGGGCGCAGCCCGAACAAGCCGCAGCACGCCGCCGGAATGCGGATCGAACCGCCGCCATCATTGCCAGCCGCCATCGGCACGATGCCCGAGGCGATCGCAGCCGCAGCCCCACCACTCGATCCGCCCGGCGTGTGGTCGAGGTTCCAGGGATTGCTGGTGCGCCCGAACAATGTCGGATCGGTCACGCCCTTGAGCGCGAACTCGGGCAGGTTGGTCTTGCCAAAGATGACCAGTCCTGCCTCCAGGTAGCGCCGCACCACAGAGGAATGTTGCTGGGGCACGATGCGCTGCATGGACCGGCTGCCGAAGCTGGTCGGAATTCCCGCATAGTGGTGCCCGCCGTCCTTGATGAGAAAGGGCACGCCCGCGAATGGTCCCGGCGCCGGGGCACGGGCCTGGGTGCGCGCCTCCTGCTCCATCAGCAAGCAGATCGCGTTCACCTGTCCGTGCACGCGCTGGTGCTGCGCCAGGGCCAGGTCCAACAATTCAGACGGCGACGTGTCCCCGCAGCCCACCAGCCGGGCAAGTTCGGTGGCGTCGCAGGCAAGGTATTCGGCAAATTTCATAGGCGGCCCTGATGTTGATTGCCTGCAATGAAATATCCGACACGACATCTTGTCAAGACAAATGTGCAGGAACTCCCCGCCGCCGGCGACGCTCTTACCCGCACATGCTGTCAGCGCATTCCCGATGAACGAGCAGACCCTGGAACGATTCGACGTGGTCGAGCTGGTGCCTGGCTTTCGCCCGCCGCCGCAAGCTGCGCGCCCGCCCGCCGGGGCGGCACTGGCCGACGCAAGCCGCCGCGCCCGCGCCTGGACCAGCGACGTCCAGGACGAGCTCAAGCCCGGCACCGAGCGCCACCGCCGCGAGGTCTGCCGCATGTTCCGCGATACCTTCAACCCCTATCGCCCGGCCGTGCTCGACTGGCCCAAGCTCGACGCCGCCACCCTGCAGCGCATCGTCTCGCTGCCGATCTGGGACATCGCGGTCCAGACCGAGGGCAAGGCGCGCCTGCGCATGGCCGCGTACGCGCGCACGCTGGGCGACGCGGACATGCGCGAGGCGCTGGCCCTGAACGCGTGGGAGGAAAACCGCCACAAGGAGGTGCTGTCGAACATGGTGCGCGCCTACGGCGTCCGGCTCGCGCCCGAGGCCGCGTACGAGTACCCGAGCGACCCCGAGTGGGCCTATCTCGTCACCGGCTACAGCGAATGCATCGACAGCTTCTTCGCGTTCGGCCTGTTCGAAGCGGCGCGACGCTCCGGCTTGTTCCCGCCCGAGCTGGTCGAGACCTTCGAGCCCGTAATGCAGGAGGAATGCCGGCACATCCTCCTGTTTGCGAACTGGGCGGCATGGCACCGTGCCCGCTTGCCGTGGTGGCGGCGCGCCCGCTTCGAGCTGAAGGTGCTGGCGGTGTGGGCCTTCCTGGGCTGGGAGCGCATCGGCCTTGCACGTTCGATCGATGCCGAGGGCAATGCGCAGGCGCAGGACAACAACTTCACGGTCCGTGGCGCAAAATCCGTCACGGACGGTGCGATCAAGGTGCGCGACCTGCTGGCCTTGTGCCTGGCCGAGAACGCGCGCCGCTTTTCCGGATACGACGCGCGGCTGCTGCGCCCCACGACCATGCCCCGCCTCGCCCGGCTCGCGCTCAAGTGCATGCGCAAGGATGGCTGAAAGGGCCGCGCAGCGCATCACGGCGGCGCAGCCGTCATCGCGGGCGGCGCTCACTCCAGGTAGCCTTCGCGCGCGAACCAGTCGAGCGCGGCCCGCAAGGCGTGCTGGTGGGCGCGCGGCGCGTAGCCCAGTTCGCGCTGTGCCTTGGCTGACGAAAAATGCATGCGGTTGCGCGACATCTTCAGCCCGTCCGTGGTCAGGAAGGGTTCGCGGCCGGTGATGCGCGCCACCGCCTCGGCGGCGCGCGCGAGCGGGAACAGCGGCGCCACCGGCAACTGCACACGCGGCGCGCGGCGCCCGGTGAGACCAGCGATCTCGCCAAGAAGCTCGCGCAGGCTCAGGTTGTCCCCGCCCAGGATGTAGCGCTCGCCTACCCGCCCGCGTTCGAGCGCGAGCACATGGCCGAGCGCTACGTCCTCCACGTCCACCACGTTCAGGCCGGTCTCTACGAAGGCGGGCATGCGGCCACGCGCCGCCTCGACGATGATGCGGCCGGTTGGCGTGGGCCGCACGTCGCGCGCGCCAATCGGCGTGGACGGATTGACGATCACCGCCGGCAGGCCCTCGCGTTCGACCATCTGCTCGACCAGGCGCTCGGCCAGCACCTTGCTGCGCTTGTAGGCGCCAATGGCCTGCGCGGCGGCCAGCGGTTCGTCTTCGGTCGCTGCCACCGTTTGCGCATCCACCCGCAGCGTGGCAACGCTGCTGGTGTACACAATGCGCTCCACGCCCCGCTGCAGCGCCGCGCGCATCACGTTGCGCGTGCCCTCGACGTTGGTGCGTTCGATCGCGGCCGGGTCGCGCGACCACAGCCGGTAGTCGGCCGCCACATGGAACACATGGCGCACGCCGTCGAGCGCGCGGGCCACGCTGGCCTCGTCGCGCAGGTCGCCTTCGACGATCTCGGCGCTCAGGCCCGCCAGGTTGCGGCGCGGGCTGGTGCCGCGCACCAGCAGACGCAAGCGGTATCCACGCTCCTGCAGCGCGCGCGCCACCGCCGAGCCGATAAAGCCGCTCGCGCCCGTCACCAGCACCCGGTCCTGGCTTGCCATTGCAGGCTCCCTGTTGCGATGCGGCCGATTGTAGCCTTGAGTCGCGCGCACGGCCGCACACCACGCGCGTGAAACTGGGCAGTACGAACCTGCACGAAAAACAGGCATCAAAGCTTGTTTAGGCTGGAGAATCCGGATGCCGCAGCAAAGCAAGGATGGCGCGCAGCCAATGCGCGTGCTCCTGGCGCAGCCACGGGGCTTTTGTGCCGGTGTCGTGCGTGCCATTGAAATCGTCGAACGCTCGCTGCAAAAGTACGGCGCGCCCGTCTATGTGCGGCACGAGATCGTGCACAACAAGGCGGTCGTTGACGGGCTCAGGGCCAAGGGCGCGGTGTTCGTCGACGAGCTCGACGCGGTTCCGGCCGGGGCGGTGACGGTGTTCAGCGCCCACGGCGTGGCCCGGCTCGTCGAGGCCGATGCGACGGCACGCGAGCTACACGTGCTCAACGCGACCTGCCCGCTGGTCACCAAGGTGCACATCCAGGGCCGCAAGTACGCCGCCGCCGGGCGCGTGGTGGTGCTGATCGGCCACGCGGGCCACGCCGAGGTCGAAGGCACGATGGGCCAGATCGACGGGCGCGTGGTGCTGGTGCAGAACGTGCAGGAGGCCGAACAGCTGGACCTGCCGGGCAATACGCCGATTGCCTACGTCACGCAAACCACGCTATCCGTGGACGACACGC
Organism: Massilia agilis; assembly: GCF_024756255.1. GTDB lineage: Bacteria > Pseudomonadota > Gammaproteobacteria > Burkholderiales > Burkholderiaceae_D > Telluria > Telluria agilis. The sequence continues at coordinate 1,159,442 of NZ_JANUHB010000002.1, forward strand.
GCGACGTGATCGCCGTGCTGCAGCGGCGCTTTCCCGATATCGTCGGCCCCGACGTGCGCGACATCTGCTACGCCACGCAAAACCGCCAGCGCGCGGTGCGCGCCTTGTGCAAGCAGGTGGACGTGCTGCTCATCGTCGGCGCCACCAACAGCTCCAACTCCAATCGCCTGCGCGAGATCGGCACGGAGAGCGGCATTCCCAGCCACCTGCTGGCTGATGGCAGCGAGCTAAACCCGGCATGGGTGCGCGATGCAGGTGTGGTCGGCATCACGGCCGGCGCTTCAGCGCCCGAGGCCATGGTCGAGCATGTGATCGCCGCGCTGCGCAAGCTCGGCCCGGTGGAGGTGTCGTCGATGGACGGGCTGGAGGAACACATCGAGTTCCGGCTGCCGTCCGAACTGGCCGGCGCCCCTGAGGCCGCGTCCCCCTGAGGAGGCTTGGCATGGCGATCCCGCTACTGCAAAAAGCGCTGGTCGGCGCCTACATCGTGCGCAAGCACCTCTCGGGGCAGACCCGCTATCCGCTCGCGCTGATGCTCGAGCCGCTCTTTCGCTGCAACCTCGCGTGTGCGGGCTGCGGCAAGATCGACTACCCAAGCGAGATCCTGGACCAGCGCCTGTCCACGCGGGAGTGCCTGGACGCGGTGGACGAATGCGGCGCGCCGGTGGTCTCGATCGCCGGCGGCGAACCCCTGCTGCACAAGGACATGCCCGAGATCGTGCGCGGCATCGTGGCGCGCCGCAAGTTCGTGTACCTGTGCACCAACGCGCTTTTGATGGACAAGAAGCTGGACCAGTACCACCCCAGCCCCTTCTTCATCTGGTCGGTGCACCTGGACGGCGACGCCCAGATGCACGACCGCTCGGTGTGCCAGCCCGGCGTGTATGAGCGCGCGGTAGCGGCCATCGGCCATGCCAAGGAGCGCGGCTTTCGGGTCAACATCAACTGCACGCTGTTCAATGACGCCCAGCCCGACCGGGTGGCGCGCTTCTTCGACGAGGTGAAGGCCATGGGCGTGGATGGCATCACCGTCTCGCCCGGCTACGCCTACGAACGCGCGCCTGAGCAGCAGCACTTCCTGGCGCGCGGCGCCACCCGCAAGCTGTTCCGCGACATCCTGCGGCTGGGCGATGGCGGGCGGCGCTGGTCGTTCAGCCAGTCCAGCCTGTTCCTTGATTTCCTGGCCGGGAACCAGACCTATCACTGCACCCCGTGGGGCAACCCGGCGCGCACGGTGTTCGGCTGGCAGCGGCCGTGCTACCTGCTGGGCGAAGGCTACGTGCGCACTTTCCGCGAACTGATGGAAGAGACGGAGTGGGACGCGTACGGCACCGGGCACTACGAAAAGTGCGCGAACTGCATGGTCCACAGCGGCTACGAAGCGACCGCCGTCATGGACACGATGAGGCGTCCGCTCAGCGCGTGCCGGGTCGCCATGTCCGGCGTGCGCACCAGCGGCGAAATGGCGCCCGACATTGCGCTGGACGGCCAGCGGCCGGCCGAGTACGTCCACGCGCACCACGTCGCGATCAAGGTGGCCGAGATTCGCGGGCGCCGCGCGAACGGCGCCTGAAGGAACAACACGACGATGGCCACGCTCGGCAGCATCCTCATCCTGGTGGCCACGCTGTACGCGCTCACCGCGCTGCTGTGCCGTCCGCGCACGTGGCGCGGCACGCCAGCGCAGCCGCGGCCGGTGACGGTACTGAAACCGCTCTGTGGCGCCGAGCCGCGCCTGGAAGCCAACCTTGCGCTGCTGTGCGAGCAGGACTGGCCCGAGTACCAGATCGTATTCGGCGTGCGCGACCCGAACGATCCCGCCATCGACGTTGTGCGGCGCCTGGCGCGGCGCTATCCCGCGTGCGACATTGCCCTGGTGGTGGACGCGCGCACGTACGGCACCAACTTCAAGGTGAGCAACCTGATTAATATGGCCAGGCGTGCACGCCATCCCTGGCTCGTCATTGCAGACAGTGACATCGCCGTGCCAACCGACTACCTCGCGCAGGTGACGGCGCCGCTGGCCGACGCGCACACCGGCATCGTCACCTGCCTGTACCGTGGCCGCGCATTCGGCGGCTTCTGGAGCCGCATGGGTGCGCTCTTCATCGACACCTGGTTCGCGCCGTCCGTGCGCGTGGCAAGCGCGTTCGGCAGCACGGCGTTCGGCTTCGGCGCCACGATTGCGCTGCGTGCAGACACGCTGCGGGCGATCGGCGGCTTCGAAGCGTTGCGCGACCGGCTGGCGGACGATTACTGGCTCGGCGCATTCACACGCGAACTGGGACTGGCCACCGTGCTGTCGCCGCTCTGTGTGGCCACCGATGTGGTCGAGCACAGCTTTGCCCAACTATGGACACGCGAACGGCGCTGGATGCAGACGATCCGTTCGATCAACCCGGCCGGCTATGCGTTCTCGTTCATCACCTTCACCTTTCCCATGATCGCGCTCGGACTGTGGTTGAGCCCAGGCAGCTGGCCCGTGGCCTTGTTGGCTGGCGTGGCACGCTGCGCGCTGCACCTGCGCCGCCCTGCGCCACGGCTCGTGCTCTACGCGCCGCTGCGCGACTGCCTGCTGCTCGCAACCTGGTGCGCGGGCTTTGCCGGCGCGACCACGCGCTGGCGCCGCCAGGCGGTGCCGATCGACGCCGCGCCACGCCCGCACCTGACGAGAGGACCGATCCGATGAAGACCCTGTTCCTGCAAGCGCCCTCCTTCGACGGTTTCGACGGCGGCGCCGGCTCCCGCTACCAGGCCAAACGCGAGATTCGCTCGTTCTGGTACCCCACCTGGCTGGCCCAGCCCGCCGCGCTGGTGCCCGGCAGCCGCCTGCTCGACGCGCCCGCCGATGGCCTGTCGGTCGCGCAAGCACTCGCCATCGCCAGCGACTACGAACTCGTCATCCTGCACACCAGCACGCCATCGTTCCCCGCGGACGCGCGCTTTGCGGAACTGCTCAAGGAGCGCAATGCCGCCACGTTGGTAGGCATGGTCGGCGCCAAGGTTGCCGTCGATGCCGAAGGATCGCTGCGCGCGAGCCGCGCCATCGACTTTGTCGCGCGCGAAGAGTTCGACTACACCTGCCGCGACATCGCCCAGGGCATGCCGCTGGCGCGGGTGGATGGCATCAGCTACCGCGCGCAGGACGGCGCCATTTGCCACAACCCGCCGCGCGCAATGATCGAAAACATGGACGAGCTGCCCTTCGTCTCGCCCGTGTACAAGCGCGACCTGGACATCCACAACTACTTCATCGGCTACCTCAACTACCCGTACGTGTCGCTGTACACCGGGCGCGGCTGCCGCTCGCGCTGCACCTTCTGCCTGTGGCCGCAGACGGTTGGCGGCCACCGCTACCGCACCCGTTCGCCCCAGAACGTACTGGAAGAGGTCCGCTGGATCAAGGAGAACATGCCCGAGGTGAAGGAGATCATGTTCGACGACGACACCTTCACCGACTTCAAGCCGCGCGCCGAGGAGATCGCGCGCGGGCTCGGCAAACTGGGTGTGACATGGTCGTGCAACGCCAAGGCCAACGTGCCCTACTCCACGCTGAAGGTCATGAAGGATAACGGGCTGCGCCTGCTGCTGGTCGGCTACGAGTCCGGCGACGACCAGATCCTCCTGAACATCAAAAAGGGCCTGCGCACCGACATCGCGCGCCGCTTTGCCGCCGATTGCAGGGCGCTCGGCATCACCGTGCACGGCACATTCATCCTGGGCCTGCCGGGCGAAACGCGCGAGACGATCGCCAAATCGATTGCGTTCGCCAAGGAGATCAACCCGCACACGATCCAGGTATCGCTGGCGGCGCCCTATCCCGGCACGCGGCTGTACGAGCAGGCGGTCGAGAACGACTGGATCCCGCCCAACAGGACGATCAACCTGGTCAACGAAAGCGGCGTTCAGCTTGCGGCGATCAGCTACCCGCACCTGTCCAGCGAGGAGATCTATCACGGCGTCGAGGCGTTCTACAAGAGCTTCTACTTCCGGCCCGCCAAGATCTGGGAGATCGTCAGCGAGATGCTGGGCAGCTGGGACATGACGCGCCGCCGCCTGCGCGAAGGCGTCGAGTTCTTCCACTTCCTGCGCTCGCACGGGGCGACCCACTCGTGAGGAAACGGTGGCCGCGCGTGGTCCTGGCCTGATCATCACGGCCGACGACTTTGGTCTCCACGTGAGCGTGAACCTGGCGGTGGAGCGCGCCTTTCGCGAAGGTGTGCTGACCACGGCCAGCCTCATGGTCGGCGCACCAGCCGCCGCCGACGCGATCGCGCGTGCGAAAGCCAACCCCAGCTTGCGCGTGGGGCTGCACCTGGTGCTGGCCGATGGCCGCGCGACGCTGCCGCCGCGCGCCATTCCGGACCTCGTAGACGCCGACGGCAACTTCGGCACCCGGATGGTGCGCGAAGGCTTTCGCTTCTTCCTGCTGCCGGCGGTGCGGCGCCAGCTGGCCGCCGAGATCGGCGCGCAGTTCGAAGCCTTTGCCGCCTCGGGCCTGGCGCTCGACCACGTGAACGCGCACCGGCACTTTCACCTGCATCCCACGATTTTGTCGATGCTGATCGATATCGGCCGCCCGTTTGGCCTGCGCGCCATCCGCCTGCCGCGGGAGGCGCACACGCCGGCATGGCTGGCGCCGTGGCTGGCCCTGCTCGCCCGGCGGCTTGCGGCAGCGGGCATCGCGCACAACGACTACACGCTCGGCATCCGCCAGTCCGGCAGGTTCGACGAGCACGCATTGCTGGCTGCGCTGTCGCACCTGCCGGCGCACGGCATCGGCGAGATCTACCTGCACCCGGCCACGCAGTCCGGCAGCGCGGTGTCGCGTACCGCGCCCGGCTACCGCCATGCGGACGAGCTGGCGGCGCTCACCTCGCCGCGTGTCCTGCGCGTGCACCACATGCTACGCCAGCACGGCTTTCGGTTCGGCGGCTTTGCGGACCTGGCCCATGCGCCATGAAGCGGCTGGTGGTGTTGGGCGGCGTGGCCGGCCTGCTGCTGCTCACGGCACTGGTCCTGTACGAGGGCTGGCCCGCGATCGTCGCCGCGTTCCGGCGCGCCGGCTGGCCGCTGCTGTGGCTCGTGCCATTCCACGTGGTCCCGCTGTGTTTCGACACCCAGGCATGGCGCGTGCTCCTGGCGCCGATCAACCGCGCGGGACACGCCAGCTACGGCTTCCTGCTGTGGGTGGCCTCCGTGCGCGAGGCTGTGGCGCGGCTGCTGCCGTCGGTCGGCATCGGCGGCGAAGTGGTCGGGATCCGGCTCGTGCGGCTGCGCCTGTCCGACAGCACGGCCATCGCCGCAACCATCATCGTCGAAGTGATGGTGACGATCGCGGTGCTGTATGTTTTCAGCGGCGTTGGTTTGCTGCTCATCGTGCACCTTGCGTCGGAGCTGGGCCACATCTGGCTGATTGCCGCCAGCCTGCTGCTGACATTGCCGCTGCCGTTGCTGGCGTACTGGATGCTGCGCCGCGGCGCGGTATTCGCGCACATCCAGCGCCTGGCCGCGCGGCTGCTGGGCAAGCGCAGCCAGATCGCACTCAGGCTCGACGGGGTGGGCCTCGACGCCCAGGTGGCGCACCTGTTCGACCAGCCGCGCAGGCTGCTGCGGGCGCTCGGCTGGCAGTTCCCGGGCTACCTCGTCGGCTCGTTCGAGACCTGGTTCGCGCTCCACCTGCTCGGCCACCCGGTTGACGTCACCGCGGCGGTGGCGATCGAGGCGCTGACCCAGGCCACGCGCCACGCCGCATTCCTCGTGCCCGCCGGGCTGGGCGTGCAGGAAGCGGCCGTGGTCCTGTTCGGCTACCTTGCCGGTGTTGGCGGCGACGTGGCGCTGTCGCTTGCATTGGTCAAGCGCATGCGCGAGACACTGTTCGGCGTGCCTGCCCTGCTGTCGTGGCAGTGGGTCGAGACGCGCCAGCTGCGCGCGCGCAGGGCGGGATCGTAGGGTGGGCGGGTCTCCCGCCCACGCGTTCAACCAGCGCCAGAATGTCCCGGTTGCGAGCTACCCAACGTCTGTTTGAACGCGTGGGCAGACAAGCTGCCCACCCTACGCATTGGCCTCGTTGTGCGCGGCCAGGTACTTGATCAGCCCATCGATCCCGCCCTTTGCCAGCTGGCCGCCAAACTGCTGGCGGTACACCACGATCATCCACGCACCCATCATGTTGATGTCGTAGATCTTCCAGCCGGCGTCGGTCTTGTGCACGCGGTAGTCGATCGGCATCGTGTCGCCGCCGCTGACCACCTGGGTACGCACCACGGCATCCGTTGCAGAGGACGGCAGCGCCGCCATCGGCGGGTATTTGAACTGCGTCTGCTGGCCACGGATCTGCATCAGCTGGGTAGCGTAGGTCCTTGCCAGCAAGGTCTGGAACTGCTTGAAGAGCGCGTCGCGCTGCGCCTGCGTCGCCTTGGCCCAGGCCTCCTTGCCCACTGCATACTGCGTGGTGAGCATGAAGTCGGTATTGGGCAGGAACTTCTGCTGCACGATCTGGTAGATCCTGTCGGCGTCGCCCTTGGCGGCGACCGGGTCGTTGTCGATCGCCGCCATCACGCCGTCGATGGTGGCCCGCACCATCCGGTCGGGCCGGCTTTCGTTCTGCTGGGCTTGGACATGGGGCGCGGCGACAACCAGCGCCACCGGTATCCAGACGTAAGGTTTCATGGTGATCCCTCCGCGAACGGCATGCGGCCAAGTATAGCGCGCGCCGTCGCAGTCGCGAGCCGCGTTCGCTGGTCTAACTGGCTTGTCGTGCCCGTGTTCGCCGCACACATGCTGACCACCGCCATTTGCAAAACCATCGACACCTCGATCCGCCATGCCTGGCTGGTGATCGGCGTATTCGTGGTGCTCGTTGCCGCCAGCAGCGTGTTCGTCGCGCGCCATTTCGCCATCAACACGGATGTGGGCAAGCTGCTCAATCCAGAAGCCGAATCAGCGCGGCGCGACGCGCTGATCAGTGCCGCCTTCCCCCAGCGCGCCGACACGACCCTGGTGGTGGTGCGCGCCCCTGCGCCCGAGTTTGCATCGCAGGCCGCGCGCGAGCTGGCCGCTCGACTGCGCACACAGCCGGCGCTGTTCCGCTCGGTCAGCCTGGGCGCCGACAGTGAGTTCTTCGCAAACAATGGCCTGCTGTTTCTTCCGGTGGAGCAGGTCGCCGCTCTCGGCCAGCGACTCACCGACGCGCGGCCGCTGCTGAACGCGCTCGCCCATGACCCGTCCCTGCGCGGCCTGTCCAACCTGCTGGCGGTCACGCTGCTCACGCCGCTGCAAACCGGGCAGCTCAAGCTGGCCGACATGGCACCGCTGCTGGACCGTAGTGCCGATGTCGTGGACACGGTGCTGGTCGGCCGCCCGGCAGCGCTGTCGTGGCGGGCGATGGCCGACGCTGGCGCACCCGAGGGCGGCGTGCACAGCCTGGTCGAGGTGGTGCCGGTGCTGCGCTTTGACGAGCTGCAGCCGGGCGCCGCTTCATCCGATGCGATCCGCGCCGCGGCCGGCCAACTGCAGCTCGCGCGCCGCTATGGCGCGACAGTGGGCCTCACCGGTTCGGTGCCGCTGTCGGACGAGGAGTTCTCGTCGGTGCAGGAGGGATCGACCACCAGCAGCGCCGTCACGGCCGCGTTTGTCCTGCTGATCCTGTGGCTGGCGCTGCGCTCGATGAAGCTGGTGGCGGCGGTGTTCCTGACCATGCTCGGCGGCCTGGCGCTCACGGCCGCACTGGGCCTGCTGCTGGTCGGTTCGTTCAACATCATCTCGGTGGCGTTCGCCATGCTGTTCGTGGGGATCGGCGTGGACTTCGGCATCCAGTTCGGCATGCGCTTTCGCGCACGCTTGCTCGAGATCGGCGACACGCAGGTCGCGCTGCTGGCCGTATCGCGCACGATCTCGCTGCCGCTCACGCTCGCCGCGGTGGCCACCGCGATCGGCTTCTTCGCGTTCCTGCCCACCGCCTATCGCGGCGTGGCGGAACTGGGCGAAATCGCGGGCGTGGGCATCCTGTTTGTCGCCTTCCCCACCTGCCTGACGGTCCTGCCGGCGCTGATCAAGGTACTCAATCCGCCGGGCGCGTCTGCCATGCCGGGCTACCGCTGGCTGGCCCCGGTGGACCACGCGTTCCAGGCCCATCGCAAGGGGCTCCTGTACGGCACCCTCGCGGTCGTGCTGGCCGGCGTGCCGCTGTTGTGGCACCTGCATTTCGACTTCAATCCCCTGCACCTGAAGGACCCGTCGAGCGAGTCCATGAAGACGCTGCGTTCGCTCACGCGCAGCGGCGAGATCGGCATCGACAATGTGCAGGTGCTCGCGCCCACGCTTGCCGCGGCGCGCGCGCTCGGCGAGCGCGTGGCGCAGCTGCCGGAAGTCTCGGGCGTGATGACGCTGGCCAGCTTCGTGCCGGACCGGCAGGACGAAAAGCAGGTCTTGATCGCCGCGCTGGCAGCGACCCTCGATCCGGTGCTGGCGCAGGTGCCGGCACAAGCGGCCGGCGATAGCGAGCGGGTGTCGGCACTGCGCTCGGCGGCGCGCGCGCTGCGCAACGCGGCACTGGATTACCCGGGAGCTGGCGAAGAGCCGGCGCGGCGCCTTGCCGACGGCCTCTCCGCACTGGCCAAGGCGCCGCCCCAGGCGCGCGACCGCGCCGAGCACGCGCTGGCCGATCCGCTCAGGCTTGCACTGGCATCGCTGCGGCAGGCGCTGCATCCGCAACGTGTGACCCTGGAAAGCGTACCGGTGGAATTGCGGCGCAACTGGGTGGCAAGCGACGGCCGCGCGCTGCTGGAAATAGCCCCGAGCAAGCCACCAGGGGTCGAACGCGGCGACGACACCCTGCTGCGCAACTTCGCTGCCGCCGTGCAGCGCGTGGCCCCGGACGCAACCGGTGGCCCGATCTCCGTGCTCAACGCGGCCGGCGTCGTGATCCGGGCCTTCATCCAGGCTGCGGTGCTGGCGGTGCTGGCGATCACGGTACTGTTGTGGATCACCTTCCGCCGCCTGGACGACGTGCTGCTCACGATGGTGCCGCTGCTGGTGTCCTTGCTGTTCACGCTCGAGCTGTGCGTCCTCTTCAACATCAAGCTCAACTTCGCCAACATCATCGCGCTGCCCTTGCTGCTCGGCGTGGGCGTCGCCTTCAAAATCTATTACGTGATGGCCTGGCGCGGCGGCGCGACCGAGCTGCTGCAGCACGGGCTGACGCAGGCGATCATCCTGTCCGCCGCCACCACCGGCACGGCCTTCGGCAGCCTGTGGCTGTCCAACCATCCCGGGACCGCCAGCATGGGCAAGCTGCTGGTGCTCGCGCTCGGGTGCACGCTGATCGGCGCGGTGTTCTTCCAGCCCATCTTGATGGGCAAGCCGCGAGCCAAACCAAGGAGCTAGTGATGAACAAGAACCGCAGTGCCGGCGCACTCGCCATGGCCGGTCTCCTCGCCATTGGCGGTTGCGCCACGGGGCCGGACCGCAACCCGCAAGATCCGCTCGAGCCGCTCAACCGGGCGACCTACCGCTTCAACGACGCGCTCGACCGCGCCGTCGCCAAGCCGGTCGCCAAGGGCTACAACAAGGTCGTGCCGCAGCCGGTGCGCACTGCGGTCGACAACTTCTTCGCCAATCTGGGCGACGTGACCGTGATGTTCAACGACTTCCTGCAGTTGCGCATCTCCGACGGCATGCAGGACCTGGCGCGGGTGGCGGTCAACACCACCTTCGGCATCCTGGGCACGATCGACATCGCCACGCCGGCCGGCATGCAGCGGCACGACCAGGATTTTGGCCTTACCCTCGCCCATTACGGCATGCCCTCCGGGCCTTACCTGGTGCTGCCGCTGTTCGGCCCGAGCACCTTCCGCGACGCCGCCGGCTTCGGCGTGGACCAGTACATGGCGCCCGTGAACCAGACCGAGCCAGCCACGCGCAATACGCTGTGGGGCATCGATTTCATCAGCACGCGGGCACGCTACCTGAACGCCACCAACCTGCTGGAAGAAGCGGCACTGGACAAGTACCTTTTCACGCGCGACGCCTGGCTCGGCCACCGGCGCGCGCAGGAACGCGGCGGGCAGGAAGATGAGCTGCCTCAGTACGAGCGCGAGGCCGCGCCAGGGCAGCCTCAAGGCAAGTAAGCGAATAGCGCCCCGGCCAGCGCGCGGGCGCGCAGCAGGCCGCGGCGCGCGGCGCGTGCGTCCGTCGCCAGTGTGAACACGGCCCCTGCCTGGCCCGGATGCGCCGCAAGCGAGCGCAGGAAGGGGCCGGCTGCAATCCCGCCGTCCTCCTTCATCGCGGCGATGGCGCACGGCGGCAGGTTGCGCGTGGCCGGATCGACCACCACGCGCAGCGCGACGAAAGGCAGCCCGTGCCGGGCCGCGATGCGCGCGACGTGGTGCGACTCCATGTCCGCAGCGCGCGCACCGCTGGCGCTCCACAGCCGCGACTTGTCCTCGCGGCTGGTCACCGGATCATCCACACATGCGAGCACGCCGCCGTGCGCCGCCGGCAGCCGTTCGCGCAGCGCGCGCAGCCAGCGCTTGTCCGGCACGAGCGAGCCACCCGGCCACAGCACCTGGTCCGCGAGCAGGCAATCGCCGGGCGCGAGCGCGGGATCGAGGCCTGCTGCGCAGCCAAAGCTGATGATGCCCACGCCGCCAGCCGCTGCGCGCGCCAGCTCGGGCAGCAACGCGACCGCGGAGCCCGTTGCGCAAAAGGTTTGCACCCCGGGGCCGCGCGCGATCGCAGCTTCGAAATGAAGGCCGCATACCGCGATCACATGGCGGGCGGCCGGGCTCACATCCCCAGGCCCACGTTGCGGCTGCCCTGCTGCTTCAGCCTGCGATAGCGGGCCAGCGCCCACAGGGGAAAGTAGCGTGCATAGCCGTGGTAGCGCAGGTAGAACACGCGTTCGAATCCGGTTGCGGTGTGGCAGGGTTCGTCCCACAGCCCGTCGTTGCGCTGCTCGCGGACCAGCCAGTCGATCCCCCGCTCCACCGCCGCGTGGTCGATGGCCCCGGCCGCGATCAGCCCAAGCACTGCCCAGGCGGTCTGCGACGGCGTGCTGGGCGCGGGCCGGTACCCGCTGTAGTCGAGCGCGTAACTGCTGCCGTCCTCGCCCCAGCCGCCGTCCGGATTCTGCACCGCCGCCAGCCAGGCGGTCGCACGCGCCACCGGGCGCGCACCGGCATCCACGCCCGCGGCGCCCAGCGCGCACAGGGCACTCCACGTACCGTAGACGTAATTCATGCCCCAGCGCCCGTACCAGCTGCCGTCTTTCTCTTGCGCCCGCAGCAGCCAGCGCAGTGCGCGCCTGCCCGCTGCCGGCGCCGCGTTGAGCTGGGCCAGCATCGACAGGCAGCGCGCGGACACGTCGGCCGTCGGCGGATCGAGCAGGGCCCCATGGTCGGAAAACGGGATGTTGTTCAGGTAGCGGCAGGTGTTGTCCGCGTCGAAGGCGCCCCAGCCGCCGCAGCGGCTTTGCATGCCGACCACCCATTCGCAAGCCCGCGCAACCGCATCCCCGTAGCCTGCCGCCGGGTCCATCGACATCGCCCGGTGCATGGCCATTGCCACCACCGCCGTATCGTCCACATCCGGGTAGGCCGGGTTCGCGTACTGGAATGCCCACCCGCCCGGGCGCAGGCCGGGCCTGCGCTCGCTCCAGTCACCGGCCAAATCCAGCACCTGCAACGGGCGCAGCCAGTCCAGTGCACGCCGGGCAGCGGCGCTTGCCGCCGGCTCGCCGCACTCCAGCAGGGCGTGGCACATGAGCGCGGTATCCCACACCGGCGACAGGCACGGCTGGCAGTAGGTCTCGTCGCCGCGATCGACCAGCAACCGCTCGACCGCATCGCGTGCGGTGGCCGCACCGGTGCGCTCGCCCAGCACCTCGAACATCAGCAAGGCGTTGACCATTGCAGGGAAGATGCCGCCCAACCCATGCTCGCCGTTCAAGCGCTCCCGAACGAAGCCCGCAGCCGTTTGGATCGCCTGTTCGCGCAGCGAGGCGGACAGTTGCGGCTCCGCCCACCGCAACTGGGCATCGACCGAGCGGAACAGCCCGTACCAGAACCGGCGCTGGTGCGGCGCGCGCGGCGCCAGGCGCAGCCTGCCGGGCGCCTCGATGAACAGCTCGTCGATGCGCACGCGGCGCGGGTTGCGCGCGCGCGGCCTGAGCGCGGCCAGCACCAGCAGCGGCACCAGCACCGTGCGCGTCCAGTACGAGACCCGCGACAGGTGAAAGGGAAACCAGCGAGGCAGCAGCGCAATCTCCACCGGCATGCAGGGCACCGACGCCCACGGCACCTGGCCGAACAGGGCCAGCAGCATGCGCGTGAAGACATTGCAGCGCTCTGCGCCACCATGCGCGCGAATGGCGGCGCGCGCCCGCCTCATGTGCGGCGCGTGCGGCGAGTCGCCGATCATCTTGAGCGCGAAGTACGCCTTCACGCTCGCGCTCGGGTCATAGGCTCCGCCATGGAACAGCGGCCAGCCGCCATCCTGGTTCTGGATGCGCCGCAGGTAGCGCGCGATGCGCGCCTCGCGCGCCAGGTTGGGCGGCTCGCCAAGGTAGTGCACCATCAGCACGTACTCGGACGGGATGGTGGCGTCGGCTTCCAGTTCGTAGACCCAATGGCCGTCGCTTCTTTGCTCGGCCAGCACCGCTGACAGCGCCCGCTGCACGGCCTGCTGCACCGCGCCGGATCTGGTCCGGGCGATGGCGGCTGGCAGCGGAGTGGCAAAGTCGGGATGGCGCATGGTCTTGGACGCGGGCACCGCCGGCAGCAATCACATCAGATGGCGCAGCAGGATGCCGATCTTTTGCACCCGCGGCACCTTGACCGGCGCGCGCGGCGGCTCCCATCCACGCGCGAGCAGCCGCGCCAGCACCGCCTGGTAGGCCGCGCTCATCATGTGCGCGGTGCGGCAGCGGCTGTGCCTGAGAATCGCTTCTGCGTGGCGAAAATGCGCCTGCACCTGCGGCACGACGCGCGCGCACGCGTCTGGCAGCGCCGGGTCGTCCACGATGCAGGCCGCGCTGCCCGGCGCCACGCCCGCACCGCGCAGCGCTTCGCCTGGCAGGTACACCCGGCCCAGCGCGGCGTCCTCGTCGATATCGCGCAGGATGTTGGTCAGCTGCAGCGCGCGCCCGAGGTGATGGGCCAGCGCGATGCCGTCGGCGCGCGGCATGCCGAACACCTTGACGGACAGGCGGCCCACCGCGCTGGCCACACGGTCGCAGTACAGGTCGAGCGTTGCCGCGTCGGGCGCGCACAGCGGCTCGCCGCCGGCGTCCATCAGCATTCCATCGATCACGCTGTAAAAGTCCTCGCGCCCGAGGTCGTACTCTTCGATGTGCCGGCCCAGCGCACGCAGCCCCGCCGGCGCCTGGCCGCCGTAGCAGTCGTCGATGTCGCGCCGCCACTGCTCCAGTCCTGCGCGCCGCACGTGGGCGGGCGCGAGGCTGTCGGCGATGTCGTCCACCGCGCGGCAGAACCCGTAAATCGAGAACATCGCATCGCGCCTGGCTGCCGGCAGCAGCCGCATCGCGAGATAGAACGAGCTGCCTGCCGCAGCCGGCGCGCCCGCGCCCATGGAAAGCGATTGTGCGTGCATGGCCACCCCTTGCCCTGGCCGGTCACCCGTTGCTCACGACGAGGCGCGGCTCGGCCGTGCCGAACCGCTGCCGGATCGACGCGGCGATTCCCTTGGCGTCCAGGCCAACGCTGGCCAGTAGCAGCGCCGGATCGCCATGCTGGATGAAGCGGTCGGGCAGGCCCAGCATCAGCACAGGCTTCACCACGCCGGCCGCGGCCAGCGCTTCCGCCACCGCCGCCCCGGCCCCACCCATCACGCTTCCCTCTTCCACCGTGACGACCTGCGCGTGCTCGCGCGCCAGCCGCACGGCCAGCTCCACGTCCAGCGGTTTGATGAAGCGCATGTTGGCCACGGTCGCCCCCAGTTCGGCGCCCGCCGCCAGGCTTGGCGCCACCATCGAACCGAACGCGAGGATCGCGATGTCCTTGCCCTGGCGGCGCACCTCGCCCTTACCCAGTTCAATCGCCGACAGCTCGCGCTCCACAAGCACTCCCGGCCCCGCGCCGCGCGGATAGCGCACCGCGGCCGGGCCCGGATAGTGGAAAGCGGTGGTCAGCATGCGCCTGCATTCGTTCTCGTCCGACGCCGCCATCAGCACCATGTTCGGCACGCAGCGCACGAAAGCGATGTCGTAGTTCCCCGCGTGCGTGGCGCCGTCCGGCCCCACCAGCCCGGCGCGGTCGAGCGCAAAGGTCACGTCCAGGTTTTGCAGTGCCACGTCGTGGATCAGCTGGTCGTAGGCGCGCTGCAAGAAGGTCGAATAAATCGCCACCACCGGCTTCATCCCTTCCGCCGCAAGACCGGCGCCGAAGGTGACCGCGTGCTGCTCTGCGATGCCGACGTCGAAGTACCGCTCGGGGAACTGCTGCTCGAAGCGCACCAGCCCCGAACCTTCGCGCATCGCCGGCGTAATGCCGACCAGCCGCCGGTCCACCGCCGCCATGTCGCACAACCATTCGCCGAACACCTCGGTGTACGTGGTGCGCGATTGGGCCGGCACGATGCCCACGCTGGGGTTGAACTTGCCGGTGCCGTGGTACAGGATCGGGTCGGCCTCGGCCAGCTTGTAGCCCTGCCCTTTTTTGGTCACCACGTGCAGGAACTGCGGGCCCTTGAGGTCGCGGATGTTCTGCAGCGTGGGCACCAGCGCGTCCAGGTCGTGGCCGTCGATGGGGCCGATGTAGTGAAAGCCGAATTCCTCGAACAGCGTGGCCGGCGGCACCACCATGCCCTTGGCGTGTTCCTCGATGCGGCGCGCCAGCTCGCGCACCGGCCCCGGCAGCCTGCGGCTCACATTGCGGGCCGCCGCGTAGAAGCGGCCGGACATCAGCCGCGCCAGGTAGCCGTTCAGGGCCCCCACCGGCGGCGAGATCGACATGTCGTTGTCGTTCAGGACCACGAGCAGGTCCAGGTCCTCATCGATGCCGGCGTTGTTCAGCGCCTCGAACGCCAGCCCCGCGCTCATGGCGCCGTCGCCGATCACCGCGATCGCCTTGCTGTGCTCGCCCTTCAGGCGCGCGGCATGCGCCATGCCCAGCGCCGCCGAGATCGAGGTGGACGAGTGCGCGGTGCCGAAGGTGTCGTAGCGGCTTTCGTCGCGCCGCGGGAAGCCCGAGATGCCGCCCAGCTGGCGCAGCGTGTGCATGCGCTCGCGCCGGCCGGTGAGGATCTTGTGCGGGTAGGTCTGGTGCCCCACGTCCCACACCAGGCGGTCGCGCGGCGTATCGAACACGTAGTGCAGCGCGATCGTCAGCTCCACCGTTCCCAGGTTCGATGACAGGTGCCCGCCGGTTTGCGACACCGAGTTGAGCAGGAACTGGCGCAGTTCGTCCGCCAGCGGCCGCAGTAGCTCCGGAGGCAGCTTGCGCAGCTGCGCCGGATCGTTGATTGACTCGAGAAGATTCATTGCGCCTTCCTCCGCACGATGCTCCGCGCGCGAGCCGGCCCGCGCATCCAGTGCCCCGCCACCGGAATGGATGTGGCGGCATGCCGCGGGCGTGCTGGCCAGTCAAGCACCCATTCTAGAACGATCACACGATGCGGGCATCGCGCGCCAGCCCAAGCGTGCACGCAAAAGCACGCGGGAAACAAGCACACCATATGCCGCTCAGGTGGCGCGCGCCTCGACGATGGCCGGGTTGAAGCGCCGCAGCCCTTCCTCGGCGCGCGCGCGCTCGGCGTCGTCATGCGTATCGACCGTCACCACGTAGCCGCCGCGGCGCACCGCTTCGGCGTAGAGATTGCTGTGCGAGGTATCGCGCGCGCCGAACAGTCCGGTGAACAGGGTCTGCATCTTGAAGCTGACCGAGTTCGGATCGGTGTGCGGCGTGGCGCTGCGCTCTCTCAGCGGTATCTCGTGGTCGGGCACGAGCTGGACCGCGGTCCATGAAAAACCGGACGCGATCAATTCGTTCTTGGCCGAGAACGCAGGGCCGAACTCCTCGAACACGCCGACGACGGTCGTGGTCATGATGACTTCCCTTTCAAGTGGCAATAAGGCTTGGACCGCTGCCACCGCCGGTCGTCACCGCCGGTCGTCACCGCATGGCTCAGCGGCGCTGCTCGCGCAGGCGCGAAATGGCCGCCAGCTGCGCGATTGCTTCGGCCAGCTCGGCCTGCGCCTTGGCGTAGTCCACCGTCGCGGTACGGTTCGCCAGCGTCTCCTCGGCCTGCTTGCGCGCCTCGTTCGCCTTGGCCTCGTCCAGGTCGCGCCCGCGGATCGCGGTCTCGGCCAGCACCGTCACCGCGGTCGGCTGCACGTCCAGGATGCCGCCGGCGACGAACACCAGCTCCTCCTCGCCGCTGCCGGCCAGCTTGATGCGCACCGAGCCGGGCCGGATGCGCGTGATGAGCGGCGTGTGCATCGGGTAGATGCCCAGTTCACCAGCCTCGCCGGGCAGCGCCACGAACTCGGCGTCGCCGGAAAAGATCTCCTGTTCGGCCGACACGACATCGACGTGCAGCGTTCTCGCTTCGGTTGCCATCGCATCCTCCCGCAGGTTCAGACCGCCGCCGCGCCGGACACGATCTCGGAGATCTCCTTGGTTATCGCGGCCTGGCGGTTCTTGTTGTACAGGAGGTTGAGCTCCCCGATCACGTTGCCGGCATTGTCGCTCGCGGCCTTCATCGCCATGCGCCGCGCCGACTGCTCGGACGCCATGTTCTCGGCCACCGCGCGGTAGATCATCGCCTCCACATAGCGCTGCAGCAGGTCGTCGATGACGGTCTGCGGGTCGGGCTCGTAGATGTATTCCCAGCTGTGGGTGGTCAGCTCGGGCCGCAGCTTTTCGGGCGTGAGCGGCACCAGCTGCTCGGCCACCGGCACCTGCGTCATGCTGTTCACAAAGCGGGTGTAGAAGATGTGCACCTCGTCGATCTCACCGGCGAAGTAGGCGTCCAGCAGCACCTTGATCGGGCCGATCAGGCGGCTCAGGTGCGGCGTGTCGCCCAGCTGGGCGGCCTGCGCCACCACGCGCGCGCCGATCCGGTTCAGGAAGCCCAGGCCCTTGTTACCGATCGCGACCGTCGACACGCCCACGTGCGCCGCATCCAGCTCGCGCATCCTGGCCACCAGGTTGCGCAGGATGTTCGTGTTCATGCCGCCGCACAGGCCCTTGTCGGTGGTGACCACCACCAGCCCGGCATTCTTCACCTCGTCGCGGCGGATGATGAACGGGTGGCGGTACTCGGGGTTGGCCTCGGCCAGGTGGCCGGCGATGCGGCGCACCTTGTCGGCATACGGCCGCGCCGAGCGCATCCGCTCCTGCGCCCTGCGCATCTTGGACGCGGCGACCATCTCCATCGCCTTGGTGATCTTGCGGGTGTTCTCGACGCTCCGGATCTTGGTCCGGATGTCCTTGAAGCCAGCCATGACGCGCCTCCTCAGCGCCGCGTGCCGCGCGGCTTGGCGCCATCGTCATGCCGATCGGGGTTAGGCGCAATGGGACCAAAGTCCTATAACGCGTAGGGTGGGCTCTCGAGCCCACGCGGTTGGTCACACGGCGCATGCATGGGTGGGCACAAGTTCCCACCCTACGCCAGCAGTCCGATACGCCAGCTCTGTCTGGACGCGTGGGCAGCACAGCTGCCCACCCTACGCCTGCGCGCCGGTATTGGCGTTTTCCGTCACCGCCACCAGCTCCTTGAGCATGGCATCGTTGAAGGCCGGGATGTCGTCCGGCTTGCGGCTGGTGATCAGCCTGCCGTCCACCACCACCTGCTCGTCGGTCCACTCGGCGCCGGCATTGGACAGGTCCTGGCGCAGCGTCGGCCAGCTCGTCATGTGTTTGGCTTGTGCCAGGCCCGCGTCGATCAGTGTCCACGGCCCGTGGCAGATCGCGGCGATCGGTTTGTCTTCCTCGCCAAAGTCGCGGATGAAGTTGATCGCCTCTTCGGACAGGCGCAGCTGGTCCGGGTTGGCCACGCCACCCGGCAGCACCAGCATGTCGAAGTCGGCCGGACGCGCGTCGCGCACGTCCATCTCGACCCTGAACTTGTCGCCGGGCGTGAGGTGGTTAAAGCCCTGGATCTCGTTGCCCGTGCCCTTTGGCGACACCAGCGTGACCTGCGCGCCGTGCTGCTCCAGGAACTTGCGTGGCTCGGTGTACTCAACCTGCTCCACCCCGTCGGTGAGCAGCATCGCGACGTGCTTGCCCTGCAGTTCCTGGCCGTTGGCTTGTTGCTGTTCCATGTCACCCTCCCATTGTTGTCGGTAATCGCTTCGACAAATTCTAGGAGGTGAGTCGCGGCCGCGGCGCGCGCATGGGAACGGCTGGGCTGCTTACTCCACGCCCAGCGCGCGCATGCGCGCACGCAGCCGGCGGATCTCGTCGCCCAGGTCGATCACCAGCGCGGCCAGCTCTTCGTTGGCGTCGAAATCGCGCTCGATGCGCAGCAGCCGGCGCGCACGGTCCAGGTCGCCGCTGCGAAAGCGCCAGCTGGTCACCTGCACGGAAATCTCGCCGCCCAGCACGCCCGCCTGCACGTGGCGCACCACCCACTCCGGTTCCACGTTGACGGCATGCGCCAGCTCTTCCAGGGTGAGGGCGACTTCGTCGAGCAGCACCCCGCTGATCGGTTGGTTCGGTTGCATCGTCATTGCTCCTTAGCGCGGGTTGAAGGCCAGGTCACGCGCCATTTGCTGGTACAGCTCGCGCGCACGCTCGGTGTTTGCCGGCGGCAGCACGACTTCCAGGATCAGGTACAGGTCGCCCGGCGTGGCGGACGGGATGCCGCGCCCTTTGAGCCGGAGCTTGCGGCCCGGCTGCGAGTTGGGCGGCACCGTCACCTCCACCTGGCCGGACGGGGTCTGCACGGCGATGCCCGCGCCAAGCGCGGCCTCCCACGGCGTGACCGGCACGTTCTGGTACACGTCCGCGCCCTCGATCCGGTAGCGCGGATCGGGGTTGAACTGGATTTCCAGGTACAGGTTGCCCGGCGGCCCGCCGCCGATGCCGGGGTGCCCCTGGCCGGACAGGCGCAGCTGCTGCCCCGGCGTGACGCCCTTGGGAATGTTCACGCTCAGGGTTTTCTCGCGCATCACCATGCGGCCTTGCGCATCGGCCTCGGGCACGCGCAGGCCGATGGCGCGGGTGGCGCCGCTGTAGGCATCGCCCAGGTCGATGGTGATGGCGGCGTGGATGTCCTCGCCCGGCATCTGGAAGGTATGCCCGCCGGCGCGCCCCGCCCTGCCCCGCCGGCCCAGGTTGGCAAACAGGTCGGCGAAGATGTCCTCGGTATTGGCGCCCGAAAAATCGTGTTGCGCGCCCCAGTCCGGCGGCGGACGGAACTCCTGTCCCTGCTGGAAACCCTGGCCAAGCTGGTCGTACGCGGTGCGTTTTTCCGCGTCGCCCAGCACGCCATAGGCCTCGTTGATTTCCTTGGTTTTTTCGTCCGCGTCCTTGTGCTTGCTGACATCAGGGTGGTATTTGCGCACCAGCTTGCGGTACGCCTTCTTGATGTCGTCGGCCGACGCCGTCCGTTCTACGCCAAGAATCTTGTAATAGTCCTTGTATTCCACGCGCGCGCTCCCGATCCGGTGCTCTTGATGGTAACGCCGGGCGGCCTCACCCCTACGCACGGTTCATGCCCGGGATGTTGCAGTCCAGCTACCGAAAATGATAAGTCGTCTACTTTTATCTATCAACAAACAGCAAACAGGTGATAAATTTCTGTCATCAATATTTTGTCCCAACAGGGAAATTTCAAGATGAGCAAATGGGTGAAACGCACCAGCTTCCTGCTGGTCGGGCTGGCCTTGTTGGGCGTCGTAACCGCCGTGGTCGGCAAAGCCATCGGCGAGCGCAAAATGGCGCGCGTGGTGGCGTTTCCGCTGCCACCGCTGTCGGTGCCGGCCGACGCCTCGCGCATCGAACAGGGCCGTTACCTGTACAACACGCGCGGCTGCGCCGAGTGCCACGGCATCAATGGCGCCGGCAAGGTGGTGGTGCGCGACGGCGGCATGTACGTGGTGGCGCCCAACATCACCGGCGGCGAGAACAGCGTCACCCGCGCCTACAAACTGGACGACTGGGTCCGCGTGGTGCGCCACGGCGTGAAGCCCAACGGCAATCCCGTCCAGATGATGCCGAGCGAGGATTACAACCGCCTGACGGACGAAGACATGGCCGCGCTCGTCTCTTTCCTCCAGCAAATGCCCGCCATGGCCGGCGAGCGCGCGCGCATCGACGTGCCGATGCCGGTGAAAGTGCTGTACGGCTTTGGCGTGATCGAGGACGCGGCCGAAAAGATCGACCACCTGAAGCAGCCCCCGCAGCCGGTTCCGGCCGACGTGACGGTGGAATACGGCGCCTACGTGGCCAACACCTGCATCGGCTGCCACGGCCCGCAACTTTCCGGCGGCAAGATCCCGGGCGGCGCGCCAACCTGGCCGGCGGCGGCGAACCTGACGCCCGGCAAGGGTAGCGCGATGACCCGGTATGCCACGCCGGAACTGTTCATCACGATGCTGCGCACGGGGCGCCGTCCGGACGGGACCGCAATCAGCTCCGTGATGCCGTTCGGCTCGCTGGGGAAGATGAACGAAACGGAGCTGCGCGCGCTGTATGCATACGTCAAGAGCGTGCCGGCGCGCGAGGCCGGGCAACGCTAGCCACTTTTGTAAGCACGTCGTCCCGGCGACCGCCGGGACCCATGCTGCGCCTCCCGGCTGGCGGCGTCGAAAACACCGGCCGGCTATGCAACCGGACTATGGGTTCCGCCTTGGTCACGCAGCCTTAGCAATTAATCAGTAAAATCGCGGCTTTCGTCCCGCCGAACCGGTCATGAACGACACCGCCATCACCACCCCAGCCACACCCATCCGCACCGAAATGGCCACGCTCTGGAAGCTGTCCTGGCCAATGCTGGTCGGCCAGCTTGCGACGGTGGGCATGGGTGTGGCCGACGTGGCGATGACCGGCCACGTCAACGCCAAGGAACTGGCCGCCGTCTCGCTCGGCGCATCCGTCTGGTCGATCGTGCTGGTCACCGTCATGGGCACGATGATGGCGATTAACACCGTGGTCGCACACGAGATCGGCGGCGCGCGCTACGACAAGATCCCGCACTCGGTACGCCAGAGCATGTGGAAGGGCCTGTTCATCGGCCTCATTGCCTGCGCGTTCGCCAACCTGTGTACCCTGCTGTTCGACCACATCGGGCTCGAACGCGACGTCGCCGACCGCGCCTCCACCTTCCTGCATGTGATCAGCGTGGGCATGCCGGCCTTTGCCTGCTACCGCGCGCTGTATGGCTACACCACCAGCATCAACCAGACCAAGCCGGTGATGATGATCGCCATCTTTGGCCTGCTCTACAACGTGGTGCTCAACTGGCTGCTCGTGTTCGGCCACTTCGGCCTGCCGCGCCTGGGCGCGATCGGCTGCGCGGTGTCCACGGCAAGCGGCATGTGGCTGATGCTGGGCGCCATGGTGTGGTGGATCCGCACCGCGCCCGCCTACCGCATGACTTATCCGTTTGCCCAATGGGACGGGCCGGACTGGGAAGAAATTGGCGCCATGCTCAAGCTCGGCATTCCGATCGGCATCACCTATTTTGCCGAGGTCAGCGCCTTCGGCCTGATCAGCCTGCTGGTGGCGCGCTTCGGGGTGGTGCAGGTGTCGGCGCACCAAATTGCGCTTAACTTCGTGTCGCTGGTATTCATGGTGCCGCTCAGTTTTGGCATCGGCGTACTCACGCGCGTGGGGCAGGCAATGGGCGAAGGCAATCCGCAGCGCGCGCGCTTCGTCGCCTGGGTGGGCGTGGGCATGTGCGTTGCGTTCGGCTTCCTTTCGGCGGCGTTCATTTCGGTGTTCCGCTGGGAGATCGCACGCGCCTACACCTCCGATCCCGCGGTGCAGGCGACCACCGTCACCCTGCTGCTGTTTGCCGCGCTGTTCCAGCTGTCGGACTCCACGCAAGTCGCCGCCGCCTCGGCCATCCGCGGCTACAAGGTCACCCGGCCGCCAATGCTGATCCACATGCTCGCGTTCTGGGTGTTTGCGCTGCCGCTGGGTTGCCTGCTGGGCCTGGCCCCGCAATGGGCGCCGGCCGCACCCGCCGCGCCGCTGGCAGCAAAGGGATTCTGGATCGCATTGGTCATCGGGCTCACGGTCGCGGCAGTGTTGCTGACGTGGTTCCTGGCGCGGCTGTCGGCCCGCAAGGCGGCCGAGGCGATATCGTAGGGTGGGCTCTCGAGCCCACGCCGTTCGTCACGCAGCAGGTAACGCGTGGGCACAAGTGCCCACCCTACTTTGCTGCTGCGCGGCATCCATATTTACAGCTTTGCGACCTCTTCTCTGGTATCGTCTCGTGGTTGCACAAAACTAACTAAAGAGACACTGCCAATGCGCCTTCTTCTCTGCCTGCTGGCCGCCATCGCGGCCCTGCCCGCTTCCGCCGAAAAACTGACCCTCGACCGCATCTACGCCGACCCGTCCCTGTCCGGCCCGGGCGTGCGTAACCTGCGCGTGTCACCGGACGGCGAGCGGGTGACCTTCCTGCGCGGCCGCGAGGACAACCAGTTCCAGATGGACCTGTGGGAATTCAACATGAAGGACAAGACCATGCACCGCCTGGTCGACTCCAAGAAACTGGTCCCCAACGAAAACCTGTCGCCGGAAGAACGCGCCCGCCGCGAACGCGCGCGCGTGGCCAGCCTGTCGGGCATCATCAGCTACAGCTGGTCGCCCAGCGGCAAGCAGCTGCTGGTGCCGATCGCGGGCGACCTGTACCTGGTGGACGTGGCCAACCCGGACCAGGCGCGCAAGGTTGCGTCGGGCAATGTCACCGATCCAAAGATCTCGCCGAAGGGCCGCTATGTCTCTTACGTGCGCGACCAGAACCTGTACGTGATCGACCTGTCCACCGGAAAGGAGCGCCAGCTCACCACGGATGGCAAGGGCACCATCCACAACGGCGAGGCCGAATTCGTGGCGCAGGAAGAAATGGGCCAGCGCACCGGCTACTACTGGGCGCCGGACGATTCCGCGCTCGCCTACAAGCGCTTCGATGAATCCCAGGTGCCGGTGGCGCGCCGCTTCGAGATCTACGCCGACCGCACCGACGTGATCGACCAGCGCTATCCGGCCGCCGGCGACCCCAACGTGCTGGTGGACCTGATGATCGTCTCGCCCGCAACAGGCGAGCAGAAGAAAGTGGACCTCGGCCCCGAGAAGGACATCTACCTCGTGCGCGCCGACTGGAGCGCCGACAGCAAGACCCTCGTGTACCAGCGCCAGACGCGCGACCAGAAGCGCCTGGACCTGGTGGCGGTGGACGCCGCCACTCTTGCCCAGCGTCCGCTGCTCACCGAAACGTCCAAGACCTGGGTGAGCATCCATGACGACCTGCGCTTCCTGAAAAACCGCCCGGCCTTCATCTGGGCCTCGGAGCGCACCGGCCGCAACCACCTGTACCTGTACGACCTGAACGGCAAGCTGCTGCACCCGATCTCGCGCGGCGAGTGGGGCGTGGACAACGTGCTGGCCGTGGACGAGCAGGCCGGCAAGGTGTACGTGGCATCGAACCGCGACGCCGTGATCGACAAGCAAGCCTACGCGCTGAACCTGGACGGCAGCAATGCCGACAAGCCTGTGCGCATCACCAAGGCCGACGGCTGGCACGAGGACAGCTTCGCGCAGAACGGCAAGCTGTTCGTCGATACCTTCTCGGACCCGGCCACGCCGCCGCAAGTGTCGATCCGCAAGCCGGACGGCAGCATGGTCGAGTGGCTGGAACACAACGAGCTCAACGCCAAGCATCCGTACGCGCCGTACGTGGCCAGCCACCTGCCGACCGAGTTCGGCACGATCAAGGCGCACGACGGGCAGACGATGCACTACTCGATGATCAAGCCAGCCGGTTTCGATCCGAACAAGCGCTATCCGGTGTTCCTGTTCGTGTATGGCGGCCCGCACTCGCAACGCGTGACGCGCCAGTGGGGCTCGCTGTTCAACCAGTACATGGCGCAGCAGGGCTTCATCGTGTTCACGCTGGACAACCGCGGCTCGTCGCGCCGTGAGCGCCAGTTCACCGACGTGATCTACGGCCAGCTCGGCAAGCACGAAGTCGAGGACCAGCTGACCGGCATCGACTGGCTGACCAAGCAAAGTTTCGTCGATCCCAAGCGCGTGGGCGTGTTCGGCTGGAGCTACGGCGGCTTCATGACGCTGCGCATGCTGGCGGCGGCGTCGGACAAGATCGCGATGGGCGTGTCGGTGGCCCCGGTGACGGACTGGGCGCTGTACGACACCCACTACACCGAGCAGTTCGTGGGTGGCACGCCCAAGGCGGTGCCCGAGGCGTACCAGCAAAGCGGCGTGTTCGCGCACCTGGACGGGCTCAAGTCGCCGCTGCTGCTGGTGCACGGCATGGCCGACGATAACGTGCTGTTCACCAACAGCACGCGATTGATCGATTCGCTCGTCAACCGCAACGTGAAGTTCGACCTGATGACCTACCCCGGCGCCAAGCACGGCATTTCGTCGCGCGCCGGGCAGCGGCACGTGTATGGGCTGATCGAGGCGTTCTTCAAGAAGAACCTCGGAGGAACCGAGGCAAAGTAAGCAGGCTTCTTGCCTTCCCCTGAACGGCCGCCTCGAGCGGCCGTTTTCTCGGCATCAACGCAATCTCACTATTCGATGGACGCAATCTACAAGCTCTTCACAAACGGCAAGATCGACAATCTCGACCCCACGACGAAACGTCTTGCCAGCGTGCTGTTCTACGTCGCAATCGGCGTTATCGTTTTTATCGCGGCCTTGATCGTCGTTGACGTTGCCGGGCATTGGGGAGTGACTACTCCGTTGGGCACCTTCGGCGATTTCTTCGGCGGGGTGCTCAATCCGATTCTCGCGTTCCTCACGGTGATCGGGCTCGCCGTCACCATCGTGATGCAGCGAGCCACTATCTCGACCTCCACCTTGCAGCGGTTTGAGACCACGTTTTTCAACCTGCTCGACCTGCACAACAAGATCGTCGATGAGCTGGTATTCGATCCAAAGATCATTCCTGACAGCGCCGCGCAACGCGAATTACTGCGCATTGCGGGTGTCACGCCAGAGGAGCCGGAGAAAGCGCACGGACGGGCCGTCTTCGCCGTGATCCTTGAGCGGATAGCCAAAGCCGAAACGAACACGACGTCGCGCGTCGAGATTTACCGGGAAAGGCTGCAGGTCGAGAACAACCATGTGCTCGGCCACTATTTCCGTAACCTCTACCAGATTCTGCGTTTGGCGGACCGGCTGAAACATGAATCGATCGACGCGTCGACAATCCAGACCTATACGGCGATCGTACGAGCGCAATTGTCGGCAAACGAACTTGCCCTGCTCTTCTATAACTGCCTTGACGGGATGGTGGACAGGGGCGAGTTCAAGCAGCTCGTCATCGACTACAGGTTACTGGAACACCTGCCCCTGCGCTACGATCGCTCGACGAAGGAGCTGTATCACGAGAACCTGCCGACCGAGTGGAAATATTTTCGTGAATACCTCGTCGTCGTCCCGCCTGGCGAAACCGCCAAACACCGGGTCCCCGCACCGCTGGCACCCGGGGCGTTCGGTACGAACCCGAAGGTGCACGAATATCTTCTGGATGCCCAGTTGCCCATCCTGCCAGTGAAAAATTAACCGGGTTCAGGATTTGGCGCATTCCCGGCGCCCCTTGCTCCGTGCCGCTCCGATGCACTCGGGTCGTCTTAATAGCAGGGGCGCATAGGGTTTTTCCTAATAGCTCCACTAACGCACGATACCGCACGATTTGGCCCGTTATCGCTGCTAAACCATACGATTCCCGCGCGATTCCTCTCGCTCTTTGCGCGAAAACAGACGACCCGGCGCCGAAATTGAACGATACACTCGGTGCCCGAATCTAACTCTTGTGTAGCGAACGAATCGCGAGAAAGCGTGAAGGGTTCGGCTGATTTCGGAATGCGAGCGAGCGGTTTCGCTTGAAAACCGCCCGGTCGCGCGCTGGTATCGGGCCGATTCGATCAATATCGTGCGAAAGTGAGGCCGGTATGCAAAGAGAACATCCCCAGCCTGCGATGGCGCTTCCAATATCGTTGGAAATCTATCAGCAACTTGTGTCAGCGTCGGTTAGGACCGGGTTTCGCCAAGAAGAAGTCACGCAGACCGGGCACCTGAAGGAAGCATCCAACGGCCGCTTCGGATCAGAAGCTGCAGTTAAGCCCGCCGGCTGCAGTTAAGCAGGCCGGCGGCATTGGACCTGGAGCTGACATCGGCTGTCACGGTTCGCGGATTTTTCGTCGCTATTGGGGGCCGTCCTCGGCTTAGATCGATCCGCGCTTGATTCCTTACCGTTGGTTCAAGATTCGGCCCACTCCTCGTCCCTCGAAGTCCGCGCGACGGCGATCCGCTTTGCTGGCTGGGCGGAGACCGGGGGTGCAATACGCGTGCGGGTGGCCGCTGGCCGGGGCGTTACCGCCGCTGCCTGATTCAGCCGGAACACGCTCACCGAGCGCGCCAGGCTGCCGGCTTGCTCCTGCATGGCCTCCGACGCCGCAGCTGCTTCCTCGACGAGTGAAGCGTTTTGCTGGGTCACTTGATCCATCTGGCTGATCGCCAGGTTGATCTGCTCGATGCCGGCGGTCTGCTCGCGGGTCGCGGCCGTCATTTCGGTCATGATGTCCGTGACGCGCTGCACGCTCTGGACGATTTCCTGCATGGTCGCGCCAGCCTGCCCCACCAGCTTGGTGCCGTCCTCGACCCGTTCCACGGAATCGTTGATCAGCTCCTTGATTTCCTTCGCGGCAGCAGCCGAGCGCTGCGCCAGATTGCGCACCTCGGACGCGACGACAGCGAAGCCGCGGCCCTGCTCACCGGCGCGCGCCGCTTCCACGGCAGCGTTGAGCGCGAGAATGTTGGTCTGGAACGCGATCCCATCGATCACACCAATGATCTCCTGGATCTTGGACGAAGAGTCATTGATCGATGCCATCGTCTGGACGACCTGGCCCACCACCTCCCCGCCCTTGCCGGCAATCTGGGATGCGGCAGCGGCAAGCTGGTTGGCCTGGTGTGCATTCTCCGCGCTCTGCCTGACGGTCGAGGTGAGCTCTTCCATCGACGACGCCGTTTCTTCCAGCGAGCTGGCCTGTTCTTCCGTGCGCGACGACAGGTCCTGGTTGCCGGCAGCGATCTCGCCAGATGCCGTGGCAATGGTATCGGTACCGGTACGGACCTCGGACACGATTTGCACCAGGCTCTCGTTCATGTGCTTGAGTGCGGCGAGCAACTGTCCGATTTCGTCCTTGCTGTTGACCTGGATTTGCCGCGTCAGGTCGCCCTGGGCAACCGCTTCTGCTACCTCGACAGCCGTTGCAACCGGCGTCGTAATGGAGCGTGCAACCACATAGCCGATGAGTGTTGCTGCCACAGCCGCGGCCAGCGCCAGGCCAATCATCAGCATGATCGCCTGCCGGCCGGCTTCGGCCGCACCGGCGCTGTCGCGTTCCATTTGCTGTTCCTGGTATTTGACCATCTTGTCGATGGCATCAAAATAGGCTGCCTGCAATGGCACGAGCTCCGTGGTGAGCAATTGCACCGCCTCCGCCTGCTTCCCTTCCAGATAGAGACTGGCGGTGCGATCGCGGGCAGGCGCGTACTTGGCGCGCGTATCGTTGATCTCCTTGTAGAGCGCTTTTCCGGTCGGCGTAACGTTCAGTTTCTCCAGCCTGGCGAGAATCTCCTGGCTTCCCTTGCGCGTTGTCGCCAGCTGTTCCAGGTACGGTTTCGCGGCGGCCGGGTCGGAAAATAACAAGGCGCTGCGCAGGTTGACGGCCCCCGTATTCACGGAATCGCGCAGGCGCGAGCTCAACGCCGCCTTTGTATAGCGATCCTGTACCACTTTGGCTGTGGTTTGATTACTGTCTTGCAGGCGGGTGATGCCGACGAGCGCCACCACGAACAGCAGCACGATCATCAGCGCGAAGCCTGCGCCCAGGCGCACCCCGACTTTTAAATCCGCGAATCTCACTTCCAGTACCCCTTGATTTTATGAGTTTCCGTTAGGAAATTTTTGTTTCTCAGAATACTTACGAAGAAGATATACTGTCAATAGCGCCTCTTTTGTTCCCTGCGGTCTATCGCGTTATGCCGGGATTTAACAAAAGCAGAAAGCCGGAGCGCAAAAAAAAACAGCCGCGCTTGCGTGCGCGGCTGCCCTTTGTGAAAAGCTCGCTGAAATCAGCGGTTGCCTTTGTTGACGGCGTCCTTCAGGTCGCCCCACTTCTCTTGCACTTTGCCTTCGGCTTGGTTCGACAGGCCTTCGGTCTGCTGCTGGCTGCTGCCAGTGACCTTGCCGACCTCTTCCTGAATTTTGCCGCCGATGTCTTTGGCTTTGCCTTTGATTTGGTCGTCGTTCATTTGGATTACCTCGCTCTGTCGTTGAAACGAGTCTTTATCCTACGCCGAACCACGCATGCGGTCCGTACGCCAGGTAACACTAGCGTTTGCGCCAAACGCTGGCGAGCCAGGGCTGCTGGTCGCGAGGTAATCCTGTTGGACGGTAATAGTGTTCCACTGGAAGAAAGCCGGCGGCGGTGAGGTAGCGTTCCCAAGTGTCGTAGTCATAGTAGCTGCCGTAGCGAGGACCGTTCCAGCCTTCTTCGTTGTGTCCGCGGGGATTGGAGCTGAACAGGACGCCGCCAGGCTTCAGCGCGGCATGCAGGTCGGCCAGCACCTTGGGCAGCGCGGCGCTGGGAACGTGGAACAGGACGGCGTTGGCGAAGATACCGTCAAAGGTTTCATGCGGCAGCTGCAGGTGCAGCAGGTGCTGGTGCCAGACTTCGCAGCCGCTGAAGCGACGTGCCATGTGGACGAATTGTTCACAGCCGTCCAGGCCAATGGCGTGGTGGCCGCGCGCGGTGAAGGTTTTCAGGTCGCGGCCGGGTCCGCAGCCAAGGTCGAGGATCGTGAAAGGCGGCTCGGCTTCGATGGCGTTCAGGAGCGCATCGATATTCTGGCTGACGTCGTGGTCGATGGTGCCGGCGAAGAAGGCGTCGGCGGTGTGCTCGTAGTGGGCGAGCGTTTTGTTGGTGATGTCGTCGAGTTGGTCACTCATGTTCGCTCCGTCGTCCCGACGCAAGTCGGGACCCATGCTGAGGTTGCGGTGTGCCAGCGTTGGCAGTATCGCATGCTCAGTATGGATCCCGGCGGGGCCGCCGAGGATTCGCCGGGACGACGGTTTGAGCGTCAGCTCCAGTGGATGCGATACCTGCTTGCAAGCTCAGTATGGGTCCCCGCCTCCGCGGGGACAACGGGCTGAGGCTGAACTCTTACCAGACGCGCACGCGCTGCTCTGGCGGGAGGTACAGCTTCTCGCCGGGCTTCACGTCGAACGCCTTGTACCATGCGTCCAGGTTGCGCACGGTCGCGGTGCGGTATTGCGGCGGGGCGTGGCCGTCGGTCAGGATGCCGCGGCGCTCCGCCGCCTCGCGCATCTTGGTGCGCCAGCTGTGCGCAAAGCCGATGAAGAAGTCACGGTCGGTCGCTTCATTCGCCTTGGCCCCCATCGCGGCATGGTACGCATCGTAAGACGCGGCAATGCCGGCCAGGTCAGCCAGGTTTTCCGACAGCGTCTGCTGGCCGTTCACCGCCAGGTCCGGGAACGGTTTGTAGGCCGAATACTGCGCCACCAGCTTTTGCGATGCTTCCTTGAAGTGCTTCTCGTCTTGCGGGGTCCACCAGTTGCGCAGGCGGCCCTGGGCGTCGAACTGCGCGCCCTGGTCGTCGAAGCTGTGGCTGATCTCGTGGCCGATGATGGAACCGATCGAGCCGTAGTTGGTCGCATCCGATGCGTTCACATCGAAGAACGGCGGCTGCAGGATCGCGGCCGGGAAGTTCAGCGCGTTTTGCAGCGGCAGGTTGACGGCGTTCACCAGCTGCGGCGGCATCGCCCATTCGGTGCGATCCGGCTTCTTGCCCAGCTTGGCGATCTCGTGCGCGGTCTGGAATTCCTCGGCGTGCACGGCGTTGGCGAAGGCGTCGGTGGACGACACGGCCAGGCCCTCATACGATTTCCAGTGGTCCGGGTAGCCCACGCCCACGTACAGGGTCTTGAGCTTTTCCTTGGCCTGCGCGCGCGTGGTCGGCGCCATCCAGTCCAGCTTGTCGATGCGCTTGTCGAAGGCGGTGATGATGTTGCTCACCATCTGCTGCACGCGCGTCTTGCTCTCGGCCGGGAAGTATTTCTCGACGTAGATCTTGCCGATCGCTTCGTCCATGGCGCCGTTGGTGGCGGACAGCGCGCGCTTCCAGCGCACCGACTGCTGCGGCGTGCCGGTCAGCGCCTTGCCGTAGAACTCGAAGCGCTGGTCGGCAAAGGCCTTGGGCAGCACGCTGGCGAAGTGGTTGATCTGGTGGAAGGCCAGCCAGTCCTTCCAGGTCGCCAGGTCGGTGCTGCGCACCAGCGAGGCTTCGCCCTTGACGGCAGTCGGGTGCCAGACGATGAACTTCTGCTGGCCGTTCAGGCGCGCAGCCTTGAAGAAGGCGTTCCAGTCCATGCCCGGCGCCTTGGCGGCGAAGTCCTTGGCGGTCCAGGTGTTGTCGGCCTTGAGGACGTCGGCCGACACTTCGCGCGTGGCGTGCGTCTGGGCGATGGCCGATTCCAGCGCGAACACGCGCTTGGCGCGGTCGTCCACCTTGTCGTAGCCGGCCAGCTTGAGCATCGCGGCAATGTGCTTCTGGTACTTGTCGCGCAGGTCGTCCATGCGCTGACTCTTGTCCAGGTAGTAGGCGCGGTCCGGCATGCCCAGGCCGCCCTGCAGCAGGTACGGCGTGTTACGTGCCGGGTCGTGCAGGCCCGGGGACACCCACAGGCCGAACAGGTTTTCGGTGTAGAAGTTGGTGGCGTTCAGCGGGTCCACGTCGGCGCGCAGGTTTTCGCCCAGCGCGCGCGTGAGGCCGGCCTTGTCCTTGATCGCGTCGATGCGCGCCAGGTAAGGCTTGAGCGGGGCGATGCCCTTCTCTTCGATCGCGCCCTCGTTCATGTAGGCGCTGTAGTAGTCCGCTACCTTGCGGGCCTCGGGGCTGAGGTCCTTCTGCCCGGCCAGCCCTTCGATCAGCTTGGCGATGCGCTGGTTGGTCTCTTCCGCCAGTTGCCCCATCGCGCCCCAGCCACTCTTGTCGGCCGGGATCTCGGTCTTGGCCAGCCAGTCACCATTGGCCCAGGCGAAGAAATCGTCGCCCGGCAGCATGGTCATGGATTTGGTTTCGGCTTGCTTGGCCGCCTCTTGCCCGGCGCTGTACGCGGGCGAAAAGGCGAGCGAGGCGCCGCACAGGGCCAGGGTGATGGCGGTCTTGATCGGTGTCCAGCGAGTTTTCATGGTGTCCCTTCTCGGTATTATGGATTGCTGCATGCATTATCCGCGCAAGCAAGAGATCTTGCCCACGCGGATGGTATCTCACTTCAAGGCCGCGCCCACCTGCGGCAACAGGCGTGCTTTTTGCGTCGCGCGGATGCGCACGCCATTGCCGACACGCTGGGCTTCGACCAGTGCATCCGGGCCAAAGTTCTGACGGACATAGTTCTCCATCATGTCCGCATCGGCAGCGCGGTTCGAGGCGCTCACGACCTCGGCGAATGCGCGGTTGCTGCTCATGGCGTCGAGGTTCTTCAGCAGCTGGTCGCGGTGCTCGACCGCAAATTTCCATGCGAGGTCGAGGTGTTCGCGCGCCACGCCCGGCACGATCACGCTGGCCAGGTGCGGTGGCAGTTGCGGCGACAGCGCCAGCTGCAGGGTGCGTGCGGCCAGCGCCGGGTCTTGCGCGCTCATCAGGGCGCGGCCGAAGCGGTTGCGCTCTTCGCCGCTGGTGGTTTCCAGCGCGCGCTTGGTGAGCGCATCGTAGGTGGCGGCGTCGGCGTAGCGGCCGGCGGTGCCGATCACGAAGTCGAGCATGGACGGGCTCACCGAGGACGGGTCCTCCAGATAGCGCGCAAAGCGGGTTTTGGCCTCGCGGATTGCTTCCTCGTCTCCGGCGCGCGCCAGCGTGGTTGCCAGCAAGGCGCGCAGGCGCTTGTCTTCGGTGGAGTCGCTTTGCTTTTCGTCCCAGCCCAGTTCGTTGAACTTGGGTTTGGCAAAGCCGATGATGAACTTGCGGATCAGCTCTTGCTGCGGCTCACCGCGCGACAGCTGGTACAGGTTGCCCAGGTTGCCCGCGATCGATTCCCACACGGCCAGGCGCTGCTCGTTGCGGTACTGGCTGACCAGGTTCAGGTAGCTGTCCAGCTGCATGCGGCCGGCGCTGACCATGGCCCAGGTGTCGGTGAGCAATTTCAGTCGCGTGGGGTCGGGCAGTTTGGGCGCCTGCGCTGCCAATGCCTGGAAGCTCTGCGGGTCGTACTGGACGCGGAAGAAGCCCACGCTGTACGGGTCCACCACCAGCGCGCCGTCGCAGTTGGCCTGGGTCACGGTGGCGCTTGGGGTGGACAGCAGCGTGTACCCGGCCTTGCCGTTGACCGTTCCCAGCTGCACCGGCACGTTCCAGACGCGCTTGTCGGTGGCCGGCTCGTCGAGGCGGAACACTTCCTGCGACAGCGTCACGCGACGCTTGCCGTCCACGCAGGCCTGCTCCACCTTCACCAGCGGGAAACCGGCCTGCAGCGTCCAGTCGGACGCGAGCTTGCCAACCGGCTTGCCGGACGCCGCTTCCAGCGCGTTCCACAGGTCTTGCGAGGTGGTGTTGGAGTACTGGTGCTTGGCCATGTAGCTGCGAATGCCGCGGCGGAACGCATCCTCGCCCAGGTAGGCCTCGAGCATGCGCAGGAAGGCTTCGCCCTTCTGGTAGGTGATCGCGTCGAACGCGTTGGCGGCCTGCGCTTCGTTGTCGATCCGGGTCTGGATCGGGTGCGTGGTCTTGCGCGCGTCGAGGTTGAGCACATATTCGCGCTCGGCAATGGCGTCCAGGTAAGGGCGCCATTCTGGGTGGAAGTGGTCCATCGCCTTGGTCGACATCCACGAGGCAAAGCCTTCGTTCAGCCACAGGTTGTCCCACCACGCCATCGTCACCAGGTTGCCGAACCACTGGTGCGCGATCTCGTGGGAGTTGACCATGAAGGTGCCCTTCTTCACCGGCACCGGGCTGCGCTTGGGATCGACCAGCAGCGCCGCCTCGTTGTACACGATGCCGCCCCAGTTCTCCATCGCCCCGTTGAAGCCGCCGGGCACGGCGATCAGGTCGAGCTTGGGCAGCGGGTAAGGCACGCCGAAGTAATTGTTGTAGTAGTGCAGGACTTGCTTCGCATCGGCCAGCGGCAGCGTGGCGCTCTCCTGCTTGCCGGCGGTCGTCACGACGCCGATTTCCACGCCATCCTGCTTGGCGGCCAGGCGTTCCAGCTCGCCGGCGACCAGCACCACCAGGTAGCTTGGCATCTTGGGCGTGGCGGCAAAGGAAACGCGCTTCTTGCCGCCTGGTAGCGCCTGCTGCTTGTCCACAGGCGTGTTGGAGTAGGCGCTGAAGCTGGCGGGCACGTCGATCGACAACTTGAATTTGGCGCGGAACGAGGGCTCATCCCAGGTGGGCAGCAGGCGGCGCGCGTCGCTCGGTTCCATCGTGGTGCCGATCATTTTCTTGTCAGCACCGGCAACCTTGTAATTCATGTGGAACATACCGCGCGGCTCGCGGTTGATCAGGCCGCGGAACTGCAGCGCCAGCTTGTAGCGGCCCGGTTGCAGCGGTTGGGCCAGGTTGAAGGTCACGGTCTGCTGCTGCCGGTCCAGCGACGGGACCAGCTTGAGGCCCGAGATGCCCTTGCCCGAGAGCGTGGCGCCATCGATGTCGAGGTTGTCGGCATTGAGCATCAGCGTCGATGTCTGCTTCCTGACTTCGATCTCCACGGTTTCGTCACCGCGGAAGGTGTTGGCGTCGATGTCCGGCACGATGTGTGCGACGTACTGGACGGGCAGCACGTCCTTGGGCAACTTGCCCGGCGTGGCATCGAAGGAAAACGGCGCTTCGGCCAGGGCCAACCCGGCAGTCGTGGTCAAAGTGGCAACAACTGCGGCACGCAGCAGGTGATTCTTCATACTTTCCCCTTCTTTTCTTGTTCTGGACCCGCCCGTCGGCGGGATCTCCCAGCTTCGACTGTAGGGAAAGCGAGGATGGGCCGCATGGCAAATGCGACAGGATGCAGAAATCGCCGCTGGAACGCATTTTTTCGGGAATGGCCGCACCGGGCGTTGGATACAGCGAAAAAAATTCAAAAATATTTGCGCGGAACCCTAAAGTTCGCCAAAAGACTGCCGATACGCCCTAGAGAACCGGCAATCCGGCCGGCGTATGCAGTCGAGGTGGGCCATGACCTCCAACGAAGTGCTTTCGATGTACGAAAAAATTGCCGGCCTGACAAGCGGGATGGCAATGGCGGCGCAGGCCGGCGACTGGGAACGCCTGAGTCAACTGGAAACGCGCTGCCTGATCGAACGCGCGGCCGCTTCATCCGGCATGCCTGCGCTGCAAGGCGCCCAGCGCAGCCGCAAGGTCGAGCTGATCAAGCAGATTCTCGCCAACGACCGCGCCATCCGGGCCGTCACGGAGCCGTGGATGAGCCGCCTGGACGCGACCATGTGCGCGCACTGAGCGTTAGCCCCTCCCTAAGAAAAAAGCGCCCGCGAGGCGCTTTTTTTGTTTCGTAGGGTGGGCAGGTTTCCTGCCCACGCGTTCAGCAGGTGTACATGTCGTCCGCGACGCACACCTTGGTTGAACGCGTGGGCGGGAGACCCGCCCCACGAAACAAAAAAGCGCCACACGGGCGCTTTGGGGAATTCGGGAGAGCGAGCACCAGGTATCTCCTGGCGTCGCCTCGTGCCGGTTGCATCCGGCGTTTGCCGCCACTGTTGGCTAGCAAACCGCTTCCGTACTCAGGCGTTTCCTCAACGATCATCTGTTTTCCGCGCCACACTATCGGTGGTGGCTGCGCCAGATCCTGAGCCGTTTTTTCTGTGGTATATACAACCACGGCGCCAGTATAACCAAAAAGTTTGACCGTGGGGTAAATTTTTGTACCGGTGTTATCCGGCCGCCGCTTCGCTCGCCTGGGCCTCTTGCGGTTTGGCGTCGGACGGCTCGACGCGTTTGGCCGGCTTTGCCTTTGCGCCCTTGCGCCGGCTTCTCCACAGCTGCCAGCCACCAACGAGCGCAAACACTGCCACGCCCGCCCCCGCGATCCAACCCCAGGGCATGCCAGGCTCGGGTGGCGCCGGCTTGGTGTCCGCTGGCTTGGACGCAGGCGTCGCTGCCGCTGCAGGTTTTTCCACCTTGGGCTCGGCATGCTGCTCCGCCGGCTGATCCGTTGTGCCGGACGCGCTGTCGTGGCCCGCAGAGGCCTCCTTCTTCGCCGGCGGCTCGGGCTGCTTGGCCGGTTCGGGAGCCGCCTGCGCTTCGGCCTGCAGCGCCCGCACACGGCCTTCCAGCATGAGCAGCTTGGCTTGCAACTCGGCGTTCTTGCCATCGAGCGCCGCGCACACGGCTTCGGCCTTGGATGGCTCGCGCCGGCAGGCTGCTTCAGGCTGGGGCCGGGGCTGGGGCCGGGGCAACGGGACGGCTTGTGGACGCGCCGCTTTCGACTTGGCCCAGGCCAGCGGCGGCGGCGCCGGCTCCCTGGCGGCGACCGGCAGCGACACCGGGGCCGTCACGGGCGCCGGAGGCGTTGGGTCGGGAGTGAACCACAAGGTTGCCAGCCGTACTGTCTTCTGGCCACCTTCGGTCAGTTCGAGGTACACGTGCAGGTGCTCGCCCTCGACCGGCTTGAGTGAGGTCAGGTGCAGGAACTGCTTGCCGTCGCGCCGCATCACATTCATGTTCAGCGATGAAAGTACAGCTGGCATGTCGATCCCCGCGCCCTGGTACACATCGCGGCTGGCCAGTCGCGCCTGCACGCCGGCGGCCTGATCCTGGAGCGATGTCAGCTCGATATCGGCAACCAGCTGCTGGCCGATGTACGAGTTCACTTTCACCTCGCCAAGCTCGACAGCACTCGCCTGCGCGGCGGCGCAGGCAAAGATGAAGCTGGCAGTGTGTCGAAGGAAGCGGCGGGCCATGAAAAAGTGCGGTCGATTTGTGTCCTAAGCGTAATTAACGGGCGCTGGAGTAAACTCTTTAGTCCGATTGCACAATTGACAGGATGGCGTGATGGAAACCCGGACCGAAAAAGACAGCTTTGGGCCTATCGAAGTACCTGCGGATCACCTGTGGGGCGCGCAGACGCAGCGCTCGCTGCACCATTTCCACATCTCCACCGAGCGGATGGCGCCAGAGCTGGTTGCCGCGCTGGCGCAGGTCAAGCGGGCGGCGGCGGCCGTCAACCGCTCGCTCGGCAAGCTGGAGCGCGACAAGGCCGACGCCATCATGAAAGCCGCCGACGAGGTGCTCGAAGGTAAGCACGAGGACGAGTTTCCGCTGTCCGTGTGGCAGACCGGCTCGGGCACACAGAGCAACATGAACATGAACGAGGTGCTGGCCAACCGCGCCTCCGAGATCCTGGGTGGGCCGCGCGGCCAGGCGCGGCTGCTGCACCCGAACGACCATGTGAACATGGGCCAGTCGTCCAACGACATGTTCCCGACCGCGATGCACGTGGCCGCCGCCACCGCCGTGTCGCAGCGGGTACTGCCGGCGCTGGCACGGCTGCGCGGCACGCTGGAAGTGAAGTCGCGCGACTTTGCCGGCATCGTCAAGATCGGCCGCACCCACCTGCAGGACGCGACGCCGCTCACGCTCGGGCAGGAATTCTCGGGCTACGTGGCGCAGCTGGAATTTGCCGAGCACGCGATCCGCACCACCCTGCCCGGCCTGCTGATGCTGGCGGCCGGCGGCACCGCCGTCGGCACCGGACTGAACGCGCACCCCGAGTTTGCGCCGCGCATTGCGGCCGAGATCGGATCGCGCACCGGGCTGTCGTTCAAGAGCGCACCCAACAAATTCGCGGCGCTGGCCGCGCACGACGCCATTGTCTCGGCGCATGGCGCGCTCAAGACGCTGGGCACCGCGCTCATGAAGATCGCCAACGACATACGGTGGATGGCGTCCGGCCCGCGCTCGGGCCTGGGCGAGCTCACGATTCCGGAGAACGAACCGGGCAGCTCGATCATGCCGGGCAAGGTCAACCCGACCCAGGCCGAGGCGATGACGATGCTGTGCTGCCAGGTATTCGGCAACGACGTGGCGATCACGATGGGCGGCTCGCAGGGCAACTTCGAACTGAACGTGTTCAAGCCGATGATTGCCCACAATTTCCTGCAGAGCTGCCGGCTGCTGGCCGATGGCATGCGCTCGTTCGACGAACATTGCGCGCGCGGCATCGAGCCGAACCGCGCCCGCATCGGCGAGCTGATGGAACGCTCGCTGATGCTGGTGACCGCGCTGGCCCCGCATAT
Source organism: Massilia agilis (assembly GCF_024756255.1). Lineage (GTDB taxonomy): Bacteria > Pseudomonadota > Gammaproteobacteria > Burkholderiales > Burkholderiaceae_D > Telluria > Telluria agilis. The sequence goes on from NZ_JANUHB010000002.1 coordinate 1,196,931, forward strand.
CGGCTATGATCGCGCGGCTCAAATCGCAAAGACCGCGCAGCACGAAGGCATCACCCTGCGTGAGGCGGCGCTGCGGTCCGGTCACGTGACCGAGCAGCAGTTCAACGAATGGATCGTGCCGATCGAAATGACACGGCCGCATCCGGTGTGAGGCAGGCGCGTCGCGCCGATGTTTCTACCGTTTTCCAGTCGGCGCGGCGATGACCGAGAGCACCGCCGGATAGCGAAGGAAGACCCCTGCCCACATGATTGCCGCGATATAGACGCCGAAGAGCACATGCGAAAACAGCGGCGATCCAATCCGGTAGTGCGCTGCGATCGCGCCGCCCAGGTAGCCAGTGAGATAAATCGCGCCGAGGACAGTTGTCCTGGGCAGCATGTGGAGTACGGCGCCCACCAGCAGCAACAGTCCCAGGAAAAAAACCGAGGACGAAGGCCACCCGAGTGCAACGGTCGCGCTGATGGCAACCTCGGCGCCGGCCAGTTTTCCGGCGGCGTCCAGCAAAAAGAATGCCGTGACCAGGCAGGTGAGAACCAGTCCGGCGCGGCGTCGTCGCTTGGATGCCCGCTCGCCATCGCCAATATCCGCGGTCACGCCGTTTGCAGCGCGCATGCCGTTCGTGGTGCTGGTGCTGTTCATTTTTGCCTCCTGATTTGGTCCGCGATCGCGTCCCTGTCCTTAGTCGATCAGGGCGACGCTTTTTCGACAGCTCCGGAATGATCCCGGCAGAACGAGCCCAGCGACTAGTCACACGACAATCGTGTTCGCATCAGTGCTTCAATTGGCGGATAATCAAGTACTACAAAGATAAGACTACCTTACAGGGATTAAATGGAACAGACAGTTATCGAATTGACATCGGAATTCATCGAACTCAACCAGTTGCTCAAGGTGGCCGGGTTGGTGGACAGCGGCGGCGCCGGCAAGCACATGGTCGATAGCGGCGTGGTGTCAGTCGATGGCAAGCAGGAGCTGCGCAAGACCGCGAAAATCCGTGCCGGCCAGGTGGTCACCGTGGGCGATATGCGGATCAGCGTGAAATAAGCAGGCTGCCAGCCTGTGCGGCGCACGTTTGCGCCGAGACAAATGCGCCAGGGCTCCCTTGTTTATATTTTAAGTGTGATCAACCGGCTTAAGGTGAGCGCGATGGAAACCCCGGACAACAATTCCCATACGCAGGAACGGCTGATCGGCGACTTAAGGGCCGTCATCGAAAACGCGGAAGAGCTGCTGAAAAACACCGATCAGTACACCAGCGTGCTGTACCAGAACGCGCGGGCCAAGCTGGCCATGGCGCTGGACGCCGCCAACGAGGAGCTGGCGCGCTTCGAGGACGCCCAGCTTGCGCGCATGATCGACGCCACGCGCGAGGCCAACGCACGCTTTAACGACCAAACCGGCGAGGCACGCATCCTGCGCGCTTTCCAGGACCTGCACTGATTGACCAGCTCACAGGACGGGCGGATGTGCCCATGCTAACGCTCATTGGCCTCGCACGCTTGCGCGCGTGGGCACTTCCGCCCGCCCTGCTCCGCCGAAAACACCCCTAATCGCAGCCAATGCCCCAGGTGCGCTGCAACGTCGAACTCCTCGTCGATCGCAAACGCCGCGTCCAACGCCTCGCCGAACGTCTTTCCCTCGGCAAGCGCCGTCAGGGCAGCAAAAGCAGATGCCGTGAGCGGCACCAACTGCGGTTGCCAGCGCGGGCGCACGACCAACGCATAACTGTCCTCCCGCATTTGCTCCGGAAATGGCGGACCGTCTGGCTGATGGGCAAGCCACAACGCCGCCGTTGCCCATTCGCAGTGGTCAAACGCGGCGGCAGGATGCAGCGTAAAGCGCGCCGCCTCCACCTCCTCGGGCGCCAGTGCGGCGAGTTGGGCCGGGTCCAGCGCCGGCGCGTCCGGCTCGTAGTACGACCGGTGCAGCAACCATTCGAGGCGCGCCATGCCGGGTAGGTACGGGTACCGTTCCACCGCCGCGAAACCGGCGAGAAATTGCGCGAAGTTCTCGCCGAACAGGTTCAGGTCCGGGTCCTGCGACGGGAAGGCTTTGCCGTAGGCGCGGGCGAGACCGCTGAAGAATTCTTCGCCCACCAGTTGCCGCACAACCGGGAAGGCGGCGCCCAGCGATTTTTCCCAGTTGGCGGTGAGGTTGCCGCGGTAGATTGCGAGGCGTTCCATCGCAGCATGCGGCTTGACCAGCGCGATGGCGGGCGTGGACTGGCTGGCATCGAACAGCGCGTCGCCAAAGCGCTGCTGGGTTTGGTCGAGCCGCGTGTCTGCCAGCTCGGCATGGGTCCCGGCCTGCGCCGGGACGACGAGTTCTGACGGTGCGGAAAATTCACTGGCGATCGCTTGTGCCTTCGCGGCCTCTGTGAGCAGCACCGCCAGCTCGGGAATGTCGGTATCCCACTCCACCAGCGTCGGCACGCGGCCAAAGCGCGCAAGCGCGGCGCGGTACAGCTGCCACACCGGTTCGGCAATCTCGGCGCCGTGATGGTCGATGACGGCGTGCTCGGTCGGCAGGTGGCCCGCCAGGTGGATTTCGCCCACCATCCCGGGTGACAGCGCGGCAATGGCGGCCAGCGCGTCCTCGCCGTGGTTGCATTCGTTGACGTAGAGGTTGTTGACGTCCAGCAGGACGCCGCAGCCGGTGCGGCGCACCAGCTCTGCAAGGAACTCGGCCTCGCTCATGGTGTCGCCGTTAAAGCGCAGGTAGGCCGAGACGTTTTCGACCAGCACCTGCCGGCGCAGCACGTCCTGCATGCGGGAGACGCGCGCGGACACGAGATCGAGCGCCGCGTCGTCGAGCGTGACCGGCAGCAGGTCGTTGAGCTGGCGGTCGTGCAGCGCGCCCCAGCTCAGGTGTTCCGACACGAGCGCCGGTTCGATGCGCTCGACCAGCTCGCGTACGCGCTGCAGGTGCTGTTCGGAAAAGCCCCGCGCCGAGCCCAGCCCGAGCCCGACGCCATGCAGGCTGAACGGATAATCGCGCCGCAGCTCCTGCAGCACATGCCAGTCCCATCCCGAGCGGGACAGGTAGTTCTCGGTATGAACCTCGAGCCAGCCAACCTGTGGCCGCTCGTCCAGGAAGCGGCGGTAGTGCGGAACGCGCAGGCCAACGCCGATTCCCAGCGCAGGCCGCTGCCCCGCCACCACGGCGTTCCTTACTTGGTCTCGGTCAGCTTGCCGCCGACCTTTTCGCACGTGCCCTTGGCGACGTACTTCCATTCCTTGGCGTCGTTATCGACCCTGGCCTGGCCCGCGCAGCCGTGGGTTGCGGTACCGCAGTCGTTCTGGCCAGCCTTGGCGACGCCATAGCACTTTTCCTGCTCGCCTTTCGCCGCCATCGTATCCTGGGCAGCCAGCGCGGCGTTGGCGGCGCAGGCACTCGCAAGGGCGGCGGCGATCATGGCGTGGCGTTTGTTCATGTTTTCTCCTGTGATTGTGTACGGACGCGACGCTGGCGATTGTACCTGTCCCCAAAACGAAAGCAACCCGGGACCTCAGGCGAGGTGCCGGGTTGCGTCGCCGAGAATGCAAAAAGCTCAGGCGGTCGTATTCACATTCTTGCCAAGATGTGCAGGCAGATTCTGGACGGTCGGGGTCGACTTGATGGCGTCGAGCAACTGGGTCGCGGTCGAGCTCTCGATCTCCTGTGCGCGCTTGAGCACGGCGATGTCCACTTCCTGCTTGGTACCCGTTTCGGCGATGCTGGTCGCGCCGCTGGCGATGCCGCTGATGTCCATTTTCTTCTCCTGAAGAGGCTGATCCTCCGTTGACGGCAGTTTTTTGAAGAACTTTAGGAATTTTTTGTGAGCCAACTGTTGAGCCAGCCCAGGACCGCTTTCCGGTCGTTCAGGTCCAGCCATGCCAGCCTGGCGGGAGCGTCGGCGGGACGCGGCGCATCCGACGCCACCGCCACGATGTGGGGGTCGTCCAGGTACAGCGCGGGTCGGCCAAGGGACGGACGGTGCACTTCCAGCTTGGGAATCGGCTCCCATTTGTAGCCTTCGACCAGGGTCAGGTCGGCCGGGGACAGCCGGGGCAGGAGCTCGTCCAGCGGCGGCTCGGCTTGTTCCCGCAGTTCGCGGGCGATCGCAATGCGGTAAGGCGAAACCAGCATCACCTCGCCCGCCCCGGCCCGGCGCAGGCGTGCGCTGTCGGTGTGCGGCGGCTCGAGCACCACGTCGTGGTGGCTGTGCTTGACGGCGTTGACCCTCAGCCCTCGGCCGGCCAGCTCACCGACCAGGTACTCGACCAACGTAGTCTTGCCGCTGCCGGACCAGCCGCAGATGCCCAGCACGCGGCCGCGATCAGAACGGGACACGATAGCGGTACCCCCTGAAGTTCAGCACCGCTCCCTTTGGCAGAAGCTTTTCCAGCATCAGCCCGGGCGCGACCTCCTCGCCTTCGTGGCGCAGCGTCTTGTCCACCAGGACCAGGCGGTCGGCCGGGTTGGGCGAATACATGTAGCCGCCGAAGGCTACCTTGGGCACGTCGCGCCGCACCGCATCCGGCAGGCCGTTCAGGGTCGGCAGGCCGTCGTCAGCCGACACGGGCGCCACCACGGCAGGCTTGGCCACTTCCGCCGGCACGCTCGTTGCGGCAGGGGCCGGTTCGGGCGCCTTGCGTACCGGTTCGGCAGGCGGCCTTGCCGGTTTTGCTGCGGCCGGCGGCGCATCCGGCGCGCCCACGAGCGCTACCGCCGGAGCGGGCGATGCCGCAGCCGGGGGGTGCTGCGCGACGGCTGCATCATGGGCAGGCGCCGGACCGGGAGCCACGGCCGGTGCGGCAGCCTGCGCCACCACGGCCGGTGCGGGAGTGCCAGCGTGCTGGCGCCAGGCCAGTATCGCGCCCGCCACCAGCAGCACGCCGGCGGCGGCGCCGATCACGAGCGGCTTGCGGCGCTGTGCCGCCTGCGGCGCGCCGTGGGCGGCCGGCGCATGGATGGTCGGCGCGCTGCCCAGCTGGCGTTCGGCCTGGGCCTTCTTGAGCGCTTCGAGGATGTAGGACATCTTATTTCCCGGTCCGGTTAAGCGAGAGCAGGCGCGGCTCTTCCACGCCCGACAGCTGGTTCAGGCGCATGTAGGTGCGCGGCCCGGCCACGCCGTCCGCCTTCAGGTTCTGTTTGGACTGAAAGTCGCGCAGCAGCCCCTGCATGCGCTTGCCCAGCGGCCGGTCCACCGGCGGTACGTCGATCTTGTTGAGCTGCGCCAGGCGCTCGGCGATCCAGTCCACGTCCGGCCCCTGGTCGCCAATGCCAACCTGGTCGCGGAAAGCGCGCGGCATCTTCCAGAAGGTGGTGTACTCGCCGTCGAACAAGGGCGCGAGCGTGGCCAGGCCCACGGTCTGGCGCTTGCCGTTGGCGGACAAGGTGGCGGTGGCGTCGTCCATGCGGGTCAGGACCGCGTAACCGACATGGGCGCCGTCGTGCAGCGTTACGATTGCGGGCCGGTCCAGGAGGCGCAGTTCGTACAGCCCTCCCCGGCCCTGGTGGCAGCGCAGGTTGAGCTTGAGCGCGGCCTGGCATGGTTCGCCTTCGGGCAGCGGCTGGCCCCACAGCGCGGCCAGCTCGCGCAGCGCGGCGTCCTGGCTGGCGTGGGCCACCGGCTTGGCGGGCGCGGTGTTTGTCCTGGCGGGTGCCGGTGAGGCAAGCGCCGAGGATACCGGCGCGACCTTGGCGATGGCTGGCGCGGCCTGCTGGCGCGGCAGCAGCTGCCAGGCGGCGGTGGCGCTGATGGCAACGGCCATCAGGGCGCCGCCGGCGAACACCGGCCAGCGGCGCCGGCGCGCGTCTGGCTGCTCGCTGCCGAACACCTCCTGCGCGGCGCGGCGCAGGATCGGCCGCGTCACCTCGCGGCTGTTCTCGACGTAGGCACCGAGCAGCCCGCGGTCGCACAGCAGGTTGATCCGGCGCGGCACGCCGTGCGCGAGCCGGTGAATCAGCGGCGCGAGCGAGACCGGAATCGGCGTGGGCCCGGTCACGCCAGCCACCGCCAGCCGGTGCGCGACATAGGCCCCGGTTTCGGACTCGGACAGCGGCCCGAGGTGGTAGCGCGCGATCACGCGCTGGGCCAGCTGCTCCAGCTCGGGACGCTCGACCATCTGGCGCAGCTCGGGCTGGCCGATCAGGATGATCTGCAGGAGCTTGCGCTCGCTGGTTTCAAGGTTGGTTAGCAGGCGCAGCTGCTCGAGCACGTCGGCCGACAGGTTCTGCGCCTCGTCGATCACCAGCACGTTGTTCAGGCCCCTGGCGTGCGCGTCCAGCAGGTACTGGTTGATCGCGTCCACATACAGCTTGGCGCCCGTGGCCCCGGCCGCGCGCGGCGGCAGCGCAATGCCGAACTCGTCGCATACGGTCGACAGCAGCTCTTCCACCGTCAGGCGCGGATTGAAGATGTAGGCCAGGCGGCAGTTGCCCGGCACCTGCTCGATGAAGCAGCGGCACACGGTGGTCTTGCCGGCGCCGATCTCGCCGGTGAGCAGGACAAAGCCGCCGCCGCTGTCGATCCCGTACAGCAGGTGGGCGAGCGCCTCACGGTGGCGCTCGCTCATGAACAGGTAGCGCGGGTCGGGCGCGATCGAGAACGGGGCTTGCTTCAGGCTGAAATAATTGTTGTACATGTCGAACCGGTCGCCGGCAGCGTTTTCATGCATGCGAAGTAGTGTTGGATCGGGTTCCGGCGTGCGCAACAGTGCGGTTACGGCCGGGCCTAGAGCTTGGACAGCCAGTTGCGGTTGGACGCAATCTGCGCCTTGGTGGCCGCCGGCAGCGCGTCGTAACAGCCGGGGTGCTGCTTGAGTGCATTTTCCCGCACTTCCTTCTGCATGCCGTTAACCACGAAAACATAAACGGTCACACCTTCGGCATTCTTGCGGGTGCCCATGTATCGAATCACTTCTTATTCCTCCATGCAACTATTATGACATTTCGGAATCAGGCGCCGCCAGCGCCCGGCGCCGGCGCTGCACGGCCGATGGCGCGGTACGCCGAGATGTTGCTCGCAAGCCACATCGCCGCCAGCGCGCGGTTGTCATGTTGCCAAGGATGAAACGACGGCCGCAGGTAATGCAGGCATGGCAGGAACAAATGCCATGCCACCCCGCGCCACCCGAACCACATGCGCGCGGCGCTGGCCCAGGTGCGCGGCTGCCACAGCGCGCCATCGTGCTTCAAATTGAACGCGGTCTGCAGGAACACGTCGAACCAGAACACCAGGCTGGCGTGCACGAACCACAGCACGCGCCTGACGTAACCGCCGCCCGCGGCGCGGTACACGTCGAACGCGACGGCCTTGTGCTCGGTCTCCTCGACCGCGTGCCAGGTCCACAACAGGTGCAGCGCGGGGTCGGCCCCTTCCAGCCACTCGGGGTGGCGCAGCACGCCGTCGGCCAGCACCGCCGTGTAATGCTCCAGTGCGCAGGTGATGGCCACGCGGCTCTTCACGTCCAGCTTTGCAATGCGCCGCACCCGCCGCGCGATCGCCTTTTCCAGCGTGAAGCCGAAGCCCTGCTGCGCCAGCTGCGCGTTGTACTGGATGTGGGCGAAGCGGTGGCTCGCCTCCTGCCCCACGAAATCCCTGACCTCGGCCGCCAGGGCCGGGTCGGACAGCCTTGCCGGCGGCACCGCGCGCAGGCTGTCGATGAACATCTGCTCGCCGATGGGAAAGGTCATCGACAACGCATTGAAGAACTGCGTGCGATAGGCGTCGCCCGCCAGCCAGCGGCGGCTGAAACCGCGGGACAGGTCGACGTCGAGCTTGCGGACGGTGAGCGAGCACATGCAGATGAATATACACGCGGCGCGGGCAAGTGCAAGCGCGCACTTCAACCCCCGGCTTGCGCAGTTGATTCCCGATTTTCGGCGGTCTGTCGTTTTGGCCGTGCAGGCCGGCGGCTGGCGGTCTATTGTGCAGGCTCCCGGCACCGCGCCGCCACCTGATAACAAGACCAATGAAGACAGCTCTCAAACTCACCGCGCTGGCCGCCGCCGTGGCCGTCGGCGCCATCGCCAGCCAGGCCAGCCAGGCCCAGACCCAGCGCGCCGGCGTCGTCACCGAACAGCGTGCCGTTGGCGCCTTCACCGCGCTGGAACTGTCCGGCCCCTTCCACGTCGTCGTCCATGCACAGGGCAAGAACGCGCTGGAGCTGTCGGGCGAGCGCAAGGAGCTCGACGAGGTCGAGGTCTTCACGCGCGGCGACACGCTGGTGGTGCGCCCGCGCTCGCACGTGGCGGGCTTTCACTTCAGCTGGGGAAGGCAGCGCGACCCGGTCCAGGTCACGATCGGCGCGCAAGGCCTGAAACGGCTGTCGGTGGGCGGCAGCGGCGACGTCGAGGTGGACCAGTTGAGCGGCGAGAAAGTCGCACTGGAAGTGGACGGCCCGGGCGACCTGCGCGCCTCGGGCGCGGTGCGCGAGCTGGCCGTCAAGAGCGGCGGCAGCGGCGACGCCGACCTGCGCCAGCTGGCCGCGGCCAACCTGAGCCTGGCCATGTCCGGCCCGGGCAACGTCCGCCTGTCGGGCGTGGCCAACGACATGAACGCCAGTGTCACCGGCTCGGGCGACCTGAAGGCCGATGGACTGCACCTGGCCCGCCTGCAGCTGCAGATGAGCGGCCCGGGCAACGTCAATTTGTCGGGCAGCGCGCGCGAGCTGCGCGCCGAGGTGACCGGCTCCGGCGACCTGGAAGCCTGCAGCCTCGCGGTACAGGCGGTGCGCACGCTGCAGGGCGGCCCGGGCAGCGCGTGCGTGTCCGGCACCATCAAGCAGTTCGACGCCGAGGTGCACGGCTCGGGCGACCTGACCGCGCGCGGCCTGCAGGCCCAATCGGCGCGGGTACGCATGACCGGCCCGGGCAACGTGACGCTGGCCGGCGCCACCACCGAGCTGGCCGCGCAAATGAGCGGTTCGGGCGACCTGAAGGCCGGCTCGCTGCAGGTGGCCAAGGCGCAGGTAGCGAGCCGCGGCCCGGGCGAGGTCGCGCTGGCCACGATCACCGACACGCTGGACGCACAGCTGCGCGGCTCGGGCAACCTGGCCGCCAACATGGCCGGCAAGCGCCTGCTGCTGAAGATCGACGGGCCGGGCGACGCCAGCATCAGCGGCACCGTGGACACGGTCAGCGCCGAGCTGACCGGCTCGGGCAGCCTCGAGGGCCGCGCCCTGACGGCGGCGCACACCGACATCCACGTGCGCGGCCCGGGCAGCGCGACGGTCAACCTGACCCAGCAAGCTGCCCAACAGGCCAACCGCCAGCGCGGCTCGATCCTGGTGGTCGATCGCGAGGGCACGCACCACCTGCTGCAGTGAGTAGCGGCGGCGTCCTGTGCTAATGTAACGCGGCGCTTTCGCGAGCGCCGCCACGCGTTGTATGTACATAGCCGCCTATAAAACCAAGGACGCCAATGAAACCAACCATCGCCCGCCTCGCGCCGCTCGCCGGCGCGCTTGCGTTTGCCGGCCTCGCGCACGCACAGGCCGACAAGCCGCTGTATCCGCAACTGCCCACCGAAACACCCGCCGAATTCGCGGCGCCGACAGCGAGCTTCAACTACGTCAAGCGCAGCGTGATGATCCCGATGCGCGACGGCGTGAGGCTCAACACCGTCATCATCATGCCCAAGGGGGCGAAGAACGCGCCGATCCTGCTGACCCGCACGCCGTACGACGCGTCGTCGCTGACCAGCCACGCGGAGAGCAACGACCTGGGCTCGATCCTGCAGGGCTATGACAACGCGGCCGACGTGATCGTGGAAGGCGGCTACATCCGGGTGGTGCAGGACGTGCGCGGCAAGTACGGTTCGGAAGGCGACTATGTGATGAACCGCCCGCTGCAAGGCCCGCTCAACCCCACGCCGGTGGACCATTCGACCGACACGTACGACACCATCGAATGGCTCACCAAAAACCTCCCCGAGACCAACGGCAAGGTCGGCATCATCGGCATTTCGTACGATGGCTTTTTGCCGCTGATGGCCTTGGTGAACCCGCACCCGGCGCTCAAGGTGGCGGTGCCGATGAACCCGATGGTCGATGGCTGGAAGGGCGACGACTGGTTCCACAACGGCGCCTTCCGCCAGATCAACCTGTCGTACGTGATGGAGCAGGTGGTCTCGCGCAAGAATGAGGCTAAATGGTTTACCTCGAATTACGACGACTACGACATGTACATGCGCGCCGGTACCGCCGGTGAGCTTGGGCGCGAACGCGGCGTCGAGCAGAGCGGCTTCTGGCGCAAGATCCTCGCGCATCCGTCGTACGACAGCTTCTGGCAGCAGCAGGCAATGGACAAGATCCTGGCAAAGCAGCCGGTCACGGTGCCCACGCTGCTGGTGCACAGCCTGTGGGATGCGGAAGACATCTATGGCGCAGTCGCGGTGTACAAGGCCATCAAGCCGAACGACAAGGACGGAAAGGTGCACCTGGTATTGGGCCCGTGGTCGCACGGCGGCGGCATCGGCGACGGCAGCAGCCTGGGCGCGATCAAGTTTGGCCAGGACACCGCCCTGCACTTCCGCCAGGAGATCCTGCGCCCGTTCCTGGACCGCTACCTGAAGGACGACACCTCGGCCGCGCCGATCCCGACCGTGTCGGCATTCGAGACCGGCACCAACAAATGGCGCAGCCTGAATGCGTGGCCGGCCGGCTGCAACAGCGGCTGCGCGATCAAGCCGGTGGCGCTGCGCCTGGCCGCCAGCCAGAAGGCGCTGCTGGGTGCGCCGGCCAACGACAAGGGCTATGACGAATACATCTCGGACCCGGCCAAGCCGGTGCCGTTCCGCCAGCGGCCGATTCCGCCGTACGGCTACGACGAAGCCAAGGGCCAGAGCTGGCCGCGCTGGCTGGTGGACGACCAGCGCGAGGCATCGGGTCGCACCGACGTGCTGACCTTCACCTCGGACGTGCTCACCGCGCCGGTGAAGATCAGCGGCGAGCCGGTGGCGAACCTGATTGCCTCGACCAGCGGCACCGACTCGGACTGGGTGGTCAAGCTGATCGACGTGTACCCGGACCAGGTGGGCAGCCAGCCGGCCATGGGCGGCTACCAGCTGATGGTCTCGGGCGACATTTTCCGCGGCCGCTATCGCGAGAGCATGGAGGTGCCGCACGCGATTGCACCGAACAAGCCGCTCGCCTACCGCTTCGGCCTGCCGACCGCGAACCACGTGTTCCTGCCGGGCCACCGCATCATGGTGCAGGTGCAGTCGAGCTGGTTCCCGCTGTACGACCGCAATCCGCAGACCTTCGTGCCCAACATCTTCTGGGCCAAGCCGGCAGACTTCAAGAAGGCCACGCAGCGGGTGTACCACAGCAGCTTTGTCGAGCTGCCGATCGTCGAAGCGGTTCGGTAGGGTGGGCGGGTTTCCCGCCCACGCGTTCAGGCCGGGCATGCGTGGCCTGAACGCGTGGGCAGGAGCACCTGCCAAACCTACGTGACCGGCAGAGCGTCAAGCGCGGGCACGATCTCGCGCAGGCTGCCAACCTCGTAATCCGGCACCGCATCGGTTTCGTTCGCAAGCCGCTCGGGATTGAACCAGCAGCTTTCAATCCCGAACCGGTTCGCGCCCAGGATGTCCGCATCCAGGCGGTCGCCAACGATGATCATCTCCGCCTTGGCGCAGGCACGCGCCATCTTGACCGTGTACTCGAAAAAGCGGCTGTCCGGCTTGGCGAAGCCGCAGGCTTCGGACGTGGAGATGAACGAGATGTGCTGGTTCAGCCCCGAGCTGGCAATGCGGCGGCGCTGGATGTGATCGACGCCGTTGGTGATGACACCGACTTCGCCGATTTCCGCCAGCGCTGCGCACACGCTCGCGGCGCCATCGATCAGCACGACCGTTTCGGACAAGGACTCAAGATACAGGCTGCTTGCCGCCTCGGCATCCAGCTCGAGCCCGTGCGCAAGGAAGGTGCGGCGGAACCGCTCCACCTTCAGGAAGTCCTTCGCCACTTCCCCGCGTTCGAAGCGCTTCCACAGGTCGACATTGATCGCCTGGTAGTCCACGAACAGCTGGTCGATGCCGTCACGCGCGCCCAGTTCCTGCAAGGTCCGCGCAAACGAGCGCTTTTCGGACGCGCGGAAGTCGAGGAGCGTGTCGTCCAGGTCAAAGAGAAAAAGCTTGTGTTTCATTGCTGCATGATACCACCGGGCCGATCGTCGCCCCGGCAGCCTTTTCTGGCCGTTGGGCGGAAAATCCAACCGGGGGAGTTACGGGCAGGTGGCTGCGAGATTTCGCTTACAACAGCCTCGTGCCGAGCGGTACCTGATGTTCCGGTGCGCAGAGACTGACGTTTCCGGAGGCGTCGTGAAAGCCGGTTACCAGGCATTCGGACATGAACGGACCGATCTGCTTTTTAGGGAAATTGGTGACCGCAACGACCTGCTTTCCGATGAGGGTTTCCGGTGCATATAGCGCCGTGATCTGGGCGCTCGATTTGAGCACGCCGATATCGCTTCCGAAATCGATCTGCAGTTTATAGGCCGGCTTTCTCGCTTCCGGAAACGCCTCCGCGGCGACGATGCGCCCGACACGAAGCTCGACCTTCATGAAATCCGACCAATCGATGTGTTCAGTTTGGTTCATTATGCAGGGGAGTCCAGTAATTTTCTTGTTGGGCCAACGACGGATTGAAAGAATAGCATCAATGGACTGTTTTTTTCATGTCGTGGGCAATTACAACAGCGGCATCACGCCCACTCAACCATACCAGCCAGATACCAGCAATTTTTCCTTAAAAACCAACTACTTACACTCATAACCGACAGCTATTGACCCATTCCGGATTGCCACAAAAGAATACCAGTCAAATACCTGTTGACAACAAAGTATGCCCTCCCTATAGTGCCCTGACCTCCCCGGCACTCAATCACACTCATGATCGACTATCTCATCGGCGTCGATGGCGGCGGCACCGGCACGCGCGTGCGGCTTGCAGAAGTTAGCGGCGCCGAACTGGCACAGTCCACCAGCGGCCCTTCGGGTCTGGCGCATGGCATCGGCAATGCCTGGACCGCCGTCAACTCTGCGGTGGGCAAGGCATTCACCGCGATCGGCATCGACCAGGTTCCGCTGGAGCGTTGCGCCATCGGGCTTGGGCTGGCCGGGGTCCACAACAAGGAATGGGCGGCGCAATTCGCGGCCGCCAACCCCGGCTACGCGGCCCTTGCGCTCGACAACGACGGCATCACCACCCTCTTCGGCGCGCACGCGGGCCAGCCCGGCGTGATCGTGGCCATCGGCACCGGCAGCGTGGGCGAAGCCTTGCTCCCGGACGGCAGCCAGCGCGAAGTGGGCGGCTGGGGTTTTCCGGCGGGGGATGAGGCCAGCGGCGGCTGGATGGGCCTGCGCGCGATGAACCATATCCAGCAGGTGCTCGACGGCCGCAAGCCGGGGAGCCGTTTTGCCGATGCGGTGATCGACGCTTGCGGCGGCAACCGCGACGCCATCCAGGTCTGGCTCGGCCAGGCGACGCAGACCACCTACGCTGGGCTGGCGCGCATCGTGATGGCGCACGGCGAATCGGACCCGGTGGCCAGAACCATCCTCGAAGACGCGGGGCGCGAAGTGGCGCTGATGGCGGCCGCGCTCGACCCTTCCGGCCAGCTGCCGGTGGCGCTGTGCGGCGGCCTGGGCGAACCGCTGCGCCCTTACCTGCCGCAGGCACTCCTTGCGCGCGTGGTGGCCGCGCAAGGCGACTCGGCCAAGGGCGCGCTCCGCATGATCGAACAGCATTTGAAAAAGGCACACCAATGAAGGGCAACATCCTCACCCCGAACGGCTGGATCGTCGGCGACATCGAATTCGGCCCGCGCATCCTGTCGATCGAAGGCGAGTCGATCAATCCGGAAGCGAACCGCGAAGACTACATCCTGCCCGGCTTTATCGACCTGCACGTGCACGGCGGCGCAGGGCGCGACATGATGGAAGGCGGCGACGCGCCGCACGTGATCGCGGCGCTGCACGCAAGGCACGGCACCACCAGCCTGCTCGCCACCACCATGACCGCCCCGGTGGAAGACATCACCACCGCGCTTGGCGCGATCGGCAAGGCCTGCGGCGAGCGTGGCAAGAACGAGGCGCGCATCCTTGGCGTGCACCTGGAAGGCCCGTACATCAACCCCGGCAAGCTCGGTGCCCAGCCGGCCTACGCGCGCGAGGCCACGCTGGCCGAAGTGCAGCGCTTCGGCCAGCAGGCGCCGATGAAGCTCATCACCGTGGCGCCCGAAATGGACGGCCACCTGGAACTGGTGCGCCAGCTTGCCGATGCCGGCATCAAGGTACAGATCGGCCACACCACCGGCACCTACGAGGACGGCGTGAAGGCGCTGGAGCATGGCGCGGCGGGCTTCACCCACCTGTTCAACGCGATGCCCGGCCTGCACCACCGCGACCCCGGCATGGTCGGCGCGGCGCTCGCGCATGCGCAGTACGCCGAGATCATTCCCGACCTGTTGCACGTGCATCCGGGCGCGATCAAGGTGGCGCTGCGGTCGATCCCGCACCTGTTCTGCGTAACCGATTCCACCGCCGCCGCCGGCATGCCGGACGGCGAATACATGCTGGGCCGCCAGGTGGTCCACAAATGCATGGGCGGCGTGCGCCTGGCCGACGGCACGCTGGCCGGCAGCACGCTCACCATGGACCAGGCGCTGCGCAACCTGGTCTCGATCGGGCTGCCGCTGGCCGAGGCCTCACGGCGCGTGTCCACCAACGCCGCAGACTATCTAGGCGAAACCCAGCGCGGGCGCCTGGCCCCGGGCTGCTTCGCCGACCTCGTGGTCCTGGACCGCGACCTGAACATCAAAGCCGTTTATATTGAAGGAGAAGTGTGTGACCTCGCAGATGCTTAAAGAAGCCGTGTCCGCGGCAGAATGCGTCGCTTTCCAACTGTCGAACGACGCCGAACGCTACGCGGAACTGGGCCGCAAGCTGAGGTCCACCAATTTCCACAGCGCCGTCACCGTCGCGCGCGGCAGCTCGGACCACGCGTCGGCCTACCTGGCCTACCTGATCATGGCGCGCATGGGACGCCTGGTGACCTCGCTGCCGATGTCGCTCATCACCCTGTACAAGTCGCCGCTCGTCACGCGCGACACGCTGGCCGTGGCCATCTCGCAGTCGGGCCAGAGCCCGGACGTGGTCGAACCGATCCGCTACTTCCGCGGCGGCGGCGCCACCACGGTCGCGCTGGTCAACGACACCGCCTCGCCGCTGGCCGAAGCGGCCGAGTGGACCATGCCGCTGCACGCCGGTAAAGAACAGAGCGTGGCCGCGACCAAGAGCTTCATCACCAGCCTGGTGGCAGGCGCCCGCCTGGTCGCCGAATGGCAGAACGACCCGGAACTGAAGGACGGCATCGCCGCCCTGCCCGAGGTGCTGGCCACCGCCGCCCGTGCCGACTGGTCGGCAGCGATCGACGTGCTGGCGCCGGCCCGCAACATCATGGTGGTCGGCCGCGGCATCAGCTTCCCGGTGGCGCTGGAGTCGGCGCTCAAGTTCAAGGAGACCTCGGCCCTGCAAGCGGAGGCGTTCTCCGGCGCCGAGATCAAGCACGGCCCAATGGCGCTGATCGAGGAAGGCTACCCGCTCCTGATCTTCGCAACCCGCGGCCCGGCCCAGGCCAGCCTGGTGCAGCTGGCCGGCGAAATGCGCGGACGCGGCGCGCGCGTGCTGCTGGCCGCGCCCGAAGACGTGGCCGAGCGCGACCTGACGATACCGGTGGCGGCCACCCCGGACCTGGACCCGATCGCAGCGATCCAGTCTTTCTATGTGATGGCGGCGCACCTGTCCAAGGCGCGCGGCATGGACCCGGACCGTCCGCGCCACCTGTCGAAAGTCACAAAGACGAACTAAGCAAACTGAGGACCATGAACGAGAACCTCCACCAGCTAGCCGGCCAGCTGATCATGGTGCGGCTGTTCGGCACCGAACTGGATGCCGACACCGCCGCATTCCTGGGCCAGAACAGCGTGCGCGGCGTGTGCCTGTTCCGCCAGAACATGACCGACGCCACGCAGCTCACGCGCTTCACCGGTGCGCTGCGCGAGGTGATGGGCCGCGAGTCGCTGATCGCACTGGACCAGGAAGGCGGCGCGGTGGTGCGCTCGACCTGGGTGCCGGCGCCGCCGTCGGCGATGGCGCTGGGCGCAGCGAACGATCCGCATCTGGCGCGCGACGTGGGCGCCGCGGTGGCGCGCGCGGTGCGTTCGCTGGGCTTCAACTGGAATTTCGCGCCGGTGCTGGACCTGAACAACAACCCGCAGAACCCGGTCATCGCCGAGCGCTCGTTCGGCGCCGACCCGTTGCGCGCGACCGAACTGGCGCTGGCCTGGATGGCGGGCAGCGAGGCCGAAGGCGTGGCCTGCTGCGTCAAGCACTTCCCCGGCCACGGCGACACCCACGTCGATTCGCACCGCGACCTGCCGCTGGTGGACAAGCCGCTCGCCGAGCTGGAACGCTTCGAGTTCGCGCCGTTCCGCATGGCCGCGGCCAGCGCGCCGGCGATGATGACGGCGCACATCGTCTACCCGTCGCTCGACCCGGACAACCCGGCCACCATGTCGCGCCGGATCCTGACCGGCATCTTGCGCGATGAGTGGAGCTACCGCGGCGTGGTGATCACCGACGGCATGGACATGCACGCGATCGCCCACCGCTACAGCGCGGGCCAGGCGGCGGTGAACGCGCTGGTGGCCGGCGCCGACATGGTGATGGCGATCGGCAGCCGCGAAACGCAGCAGGAGACCATCGACGCGATCGCCGCCGCGATCCGCGACGGGGTGCTGCCGATGGACGAGGTCAAGGCACGCCTTGCGCGCCTGTCCGCGCTGGTGCAGGCGCATCCGTGCTGCCAGGGCGAGTACACGACCGAACAGCAGGACCGCGCGCTCATGGCGCGGGCGTGGAAGGCGGGCCTCACCGCGCTGCGCGGCCCCACCCGCCCTGCCCGCGGCAGCAAGGTGCGCCTGGTGGCGCGCCAGGACGTGGTGAGCGACGGCGTGTCCGAGGCCGGCGTGCCGGCCGCCACGATCGCAGCCATGCTGGGCCAGCTGTACGAGGTGGATCTGGTCACCTTTGCCGACGCCGAGTGCTTCGACTGGGACGCGCTGCCGCAGGACGGCCGCTTCACGGTCCTGGCCTCGACCTCGCGCCGCCGCTACGGCCCCAACGCGCGCGCCACCTGGCGCCCGGACCTGCACCTGGCGCTATGGAACCCCTATCAGGCGCTCGACTTCGAGGCCCCGGCCCTGATGACCTACGGCTTCGCCCCGCCCGCGCTGGAAGCGGTGAACGCCTGGCTGGCCGGCCAGATCGAGGCGCAAGGCGTGTGCCCGGTGCCGGGTTTTAGCCGTAACTCAATGTAACGACGCGCCGGGTCTGGCAGACTCTGCGGCACAATTGCCAGACCCATCGATGTAGTTTGTGGGACAATGCCGGTTTGTCCGAAAAGGCAATGTTGCTTTGAGCCGACAAAAATGTGCATCGCTCATTTTTTTGCTATTGATTGAAGGATTCTCCATGTCCCAATTTCGTCTTGCCCGTCTCGTCCTGATGCTGGCCGCCCTCGGCGCAGCGCCGGCCCTGATGAACAATGCCATCGCGCAAAAGAAAGAAGACAAACCGGCCGCCGAGCAAAAAGGCCCGACCGTGCGTCCGGAGGTGTTCAAGCTGATCGACGGCGCCCAGCTCAAGCCTTTGATGGACGCCAAGAACTTCACGGAAGTCCAGAACCGCCTCAACCAAGCCGAAGCGGTGCCGAACCTGACGCCGTACGAACACTACGCGATCGACCGCATGAAGCTGTCGCTGGCCGCCACCTCGGGCGCGGACGTGGCGCCGATGCTGACCACGCTGCTGGGCTCCGAGTTCATCTCCCCGCAGGAAAAGGACACCTTCCTGCTGGCGCTCGGCAACCAGTACTACAACAACAAGAACTACCCGAAGGCCGCTGAGGTCTTCAAGCGCTACGAGAAGGAAGGCAGCGACCCGTCCAAGGTGCGCGGCCCGCTGATCCGCGCCGAGTACCTGTCCGGCGACTACGCCGCGGCCAAGGCCGGCCTGCTGCCGGTGATCGCCGACGCCGAGAAGGCCGGCAAGGTGCCGGGCGAAGAGGACCTGCGGCTGCTGGCCTCCTCGGCCAACAAGACCAAGGACGACGCCACCTACCTGGCCACCATCGACAAGATGATCGCCTACTATCCGAGCGACGAGCTGTGGACCGACGCGCTCAACCGCGGCGTGTACCGCAAGCCGGGCTACGATGGCACCGCGAACGACGTGAACGTGTACCGCCTGGAATACTCGGCCCAGCAGAAGATGCCGGCCGAGCATTACGCCGACTTCGCCCAGCTGCTGCTGCTGGCGGGCTTCCCGACCGAAGCGAAGAAGGTGCTGGACGCCGGCTTTGCCAACGGCGCGCTGGGCACCGGCGCGGACGCGGCCAAGCACCGCCAGCTGCGCGACAAGGCGACCAAGGGCGCGGCCGACGACGCCAAGAACATCGCCACCGGCGAGGCTTCGGCAGCCAAGTCGAAGAACGGCGCCGGCCTGGTCAACCTGGGCTGGGCATATGTGACGATGGACCAGTTCGACAAGGGCATCGGCTTCATCCAGCAGGGCATCGCCAAGGGCGGCCTGAAGCAGCCGGACGAGGCCAAGCTGCGCCTGGGTATCGCCCAGCTGCGCGCCGGCCACAAGGACGAAGCGATCAAGACCTTCCAGGACGTGAAGGCGGGCGGCGGCCTGTCGGACCTGGCGCGCTACTGGATCGTGCTGGCGAATCACCCGACCCCGGCGACGGCGGCTGCAGCCAAGTAAGCGATACCGGCATCACGAAAAAAATCCCGCAGCGATGCGGGATTTTTTTTGTAGGGTGGGCACTGGTGCCCACGCGGGGATACGCGCCGCGTGCCTGACCGCGTGGGCTCGAGAGCCCACCCTACGTCACAGCGCGGTCAGTCCGCCGTCGATGGCGAGCTGGTGGCCGGTCACGAACGAGGACTGGTCGGAGCACAGCCACATCACGGCATTGGCCACTTCGGCAGGTTCGGCCAGGCGCCCCATCGGGTAGGTGTCCTTGAGCTTTTCTTCCAGCTGCGGGTCGCGCTCGAGCATGCGCGCAAACATCGGCGTGCGCACGGCGCCAGGGCACAGGCTGTTGACGCGAATGCCGGCACGCGCGTATTCGACTGCGGCGCTCTTGGTCAGGCCCACTACGGCGTGCTTGCTGGCCGTGTAGAGCGAGCGCGTGGGCAAGGCCACCAGTCCGGCCACCGACGCCATGTTGACGATCGTGCCCCCGCCCTGCTGCATCATCTGGCGCAGCTCGGCCTTCATGCACAGCCACACGCCCTTCACGTTCACGCCCATGATGCGGTCGTATTGCGCGTCGTCCGTGTCCAGCATGCCGGCCTGTTCTTCCTCGATGGCCGCGTTGTTCACGGCGCAGTCGATGCGGCCGTAGCGGCTGACAGCCTTGTCCACCAGCGCTTCCACATCGGATGCGCGGGTCACGTTGGCATTCACGTACAGCGCCTTGCCGCCCGCTTCCACGATCATGGCGGCAGTCGCGTGGCCGCCGTCCACCGAGGAATCGGCGACCACGACGCAGGCGCCCGCGCGCCCGAACGCCAGCGCCGTGGCGCGGCCGATGCCGGCTGCCGCTCCCGTCACCAGCACAACCTTGCCGGCAAACGACATGGCTTCCGACTGCTGCTTGTTAGTGCCCTTCACGATCTGCTCCTACGCGATGCCACAGCAAAAGCAACATCATAGCGTGCAGCAGGTCCATCGATCAAACTGCGGGGCTGCCCCGGCCTCATTTCCCTCCATTGGCCTTGTGCTGGTCGCCGGCGATCACCACCGAGAGTTTGGCCGGATCGATCGCCTTGCGGAAGGCCGCGTTCAGCTGCGGCAGGGTCACCGCCATCAGCTTGCGCTCGAACTCGCGCGACCACTCGTAGGTCTTGCCGCGGTAGAGGTAGGAGGTCCAGCCGGCCGCCACCACCCCGTCTTCCGAACGGTTCTGGATACGCTGCTGCATCAGGCCCGACTTGGCGCCGGCCAGCTCCTGTTGCGTGAAACCGTCCTTGACGGCGCGCGCCAGTTCCTCGCGCACGGCCTTGTCCACGCGGCGCAGGTTCTGCGGCGCGGCGATGGCGCTGATGGCGAACATGCCGGAGCGGTCCATCTCGCCGGCCACCAGTTGCGAGCCGCCGCCGTACGACAAGCCTTCCTTCTGGCGGATCCGGTCCATCAGGCGCGAGCGCAGGCCGCCTTCACCGAAGATGTAGTTGGCCAGCATGAGCGCCGGGAAGTCCTCGTCGTCCACGTTCAGGTCCAGGTTCTCGCGCGCGGTGAAGAAACCGTTCTCCTTGTCCGGCGTATCCAGCGTCTTTTCCATCGGCTTGATGTCGGCGTAGCGGCGCAGCACCGGCGCCACATGCTCTTTCGCCTGCCAGTGGCCGAACAGCTGGTCCACCAGCGGCGTGACCTCTTTGGGATCGAAGTCGCCGACGATCGCCATCTGGGCCGGCACGCTGCCGTAATAGTCGCGGTGGAAGGCTTTCACCTGGTCGAGCGTGGCGGCCTTGATGTCGGCGATGTCTTCTTCCAGCGTGGTCTCGTAGCGCACGTCGCCGCGCGGGTAGATGTTGAAGTGCTCGGCCAGCGCGCGCGATGCCACCTCCTGCGGCTCGCTCCTGCCGGCCTCGAGCCCCACCAGCGCCTGCTGGCGCAGCTGCTCGAACTCGGTGGCCGGGAAGCTCGCTTCCTTGAGCACGTGCGCAACCAGCTTGAGCGCCTCGGGCAGGTTCTCGCGCGTGGTCTGGAAGTGCGTCAGGCCGCCCGAGATCTTGAGCTTGTCGAATGCGTCGGCCAGCTGCACGCGGTTGTACTTGTTTGTGCCGCGCATCAGCATGGCTGCCGTCAGGCCGGGAATCGCGTTCTTGCCGAACAGGTTCCTTTCGTCGCCGATGTGCTGGCGCAGGTCGACCGACACGGTGGCGCCGCGGTTCTTCTTGGGCAGCAGCGCGAGCGTGACGCCGCCCTCAAGCACGATCGTGGTGCGCTTGAGGATGTTCTCCTGCGTCGGCGCGAATTCCTCGGACACGTAGCTGCCGTTCTGCGGCTTGAAGTCCTTGAGCAGGTCCTGCGCCGTGGGCGCCACCGGGATCTGCGCGCGCTGCGGATTATCGTCCGGGATGAAGGTGCCGGTCACCCGGTTGTCGCGCCGGAAGTAGCGGCCGGCGGCAGCTGCCACCTCGTCGCCCTTGACCTGCTTGACGCGGTCGCGGCCAACGAAATACAGGCGCCAGTCGCCCAGCGAAATCGACTCGGACAAGGACACCCCGACCTTCTGCGGATCGTTCAGGCTGCGCTCGAAATCGTTGAGGTAGGCGCGCCGCACGCGCTCCATTTCCTCCGCCGTGGGCGGGTTCTTGTAGAAGCTCTCGACCGCTTCGGTGAGCGCGGTGCGCACCGGCTCGATTGGCGCGCCCTTCTTGACCACCGCGCCGAAGAACTGCAGCCCGGGCGCGTAGCCCGTTTGCGGAAAGGCGAACACCTCGCTCGCCATGCCCGAATCGACCAGCAGCTTGTGCAGGCGGCCGGTGGGCACGTCGCCCATGATGCTCGAAGCGAAATCGAGCACGTCGCTGTCCGGGTGCAGGCCGGACGGGATCTTGTAGCCGAGCGCGACGATCTGCACGTCGCCCTGGCGCCGCACGGCGTAGGTACGCTCACCATCCTGGGTCGGCTCCACGGTCCAGAACTTGGGCAGCGTGCGCTTGGGCTTGGGGATCGCGCCGAACAGGCGGCTGATGGTGCCCAGCGTGGCCACCGGGTCGAACTTGCCGGCCACGAGCAGCACCGCGTTATCGGGCTGGTACCAAGTGTGGTAGAAGGCCTGCAGGTTCTCGATCTTCACGTTCTCGATGTCGCTGCGGTTGCCGATGGTCGGGCGGCCGTAGGCGTGCCAGTCGTACGACAGGCTCTGCATGCGCTTCATCAGCACCTGGCCCGGCGAGTTCTCGCCGCTCTCGTACTCGTTGCGCACCACGGTCATCTCGGAGTCCAGGTCCTTCTTCGCGATGAAGGAGTGGACCATGCGGTCCGCTTCCATCTGCAGCGCCCACTGGAGATTGTCGCCGGACGCGTCGAACACCTCGTAGTAGTTGGTGCGGTCGAACGAGGTGGTGCCGTTGAACTGCATGCCGCGGTCGGCGAACTGGCGCGTGATGTCCGGGTGCTTGGGCGCGCCCTTGAACATCAGGTGTTCGAGCAGGTGGGCCATGCCGGTCTCGCCATAGTTCTCGTGGCGCGAGCCGACCAGGTAGGTGACGTTGACGGTGATGGTCGGGCGCGACGCGTCCGGGAACAGCAGCACCTTCAGGCCGTTGGGCAGCCGGTATTCGGTGATGCCCTCCACCATTGGCCCCTGCACCACGCCCTTGGGCAGTTGGAACGACCAGGCGGCGCCGGCAGCCAGAAAGGCCGCGCAGCCGACCGCAACAGGCGCGACGAAGCCGCGCGCGATTTTCATCCAATCCATGTCAATCCCGTCAGTGACGTTGCAAACGACGGGATGGTAACAGACGCTAGTGCCGGGCGCTCTTTTCGTGCGCTTGTTGATGCGAGCTGATGCGCGAGAGCTCGCCCATCTCGTCGGCCAGGAACTCGAGCAGGTCGTCGGCGCTGATGATGCCGGTCAGCCCGCCGGCGGCGTTGACCACCGGCACCCTGCGAATGCCGCGAAAGCGCATGCGCTCGATGGTCTCGTACACATCGTCATGTTCGGCGGCGGTCAAGAGGTCGTCGGTCATGATGTCGCCCACCTGCAGGCTGGACGGGTCGAGCCCGAGCGCGATCACGGAAACGACGATGTCGCGGTCGGTGACGATGCCAACCGGGATCTTTTCGCCTTCGGGCTGATCGACCACGACGAGGTCGCCGACATGGTGTTTTCGCATCAGCAAAGCTGCGCTTTGGACGCTTTCGTCGCGTTTGCAATACACCGTTTGGACGGTGGAAATTTCCCCGATGTGCATGGCAGTCCCCTCGTTGTTGTAGGCGCGCAGGGCTGCGCGCCGTGAACCACCGTAGCGTGCGCCACCGGCACGGCTTTGACCTTGCTCAAAGCCGCGATGGCGCGGAGCGGGATCAGGGTTTGCGTTCGCCGGGCAGCGGCACGAAGCAGGCGTCAACGACCTGCAGGTCGTTGTCCTTGGCGAAGTCGAGGACGAAGTGGTAGGCCAGCGGTTCCAGGTCCTGCAGCGCGCGGCTGACGACCACGGCTTTCAGGCCGTTGACGACGGTCGGGCGCACGTAGGGCGAGTACTTCAGGTGGGCGTTGCGTCCGTCTTCCGGGCGAAAGCAGGACATGGCGCCGCACAGGCGCTCAGCCCAGTCGCTGGGGCGGAATTGCCTTCCGCTGTTGGAAATGCCCAGAATAAAAAACTCGCCGGCGAGTTCTTTCCTGTTTTGCGGTAACTCGGCCATAGTGCTGCTTGGTGAATGCTGCGTGGAAGAGAACTTCAGTATTATATCTTATAGAAGACCTGAGGACGAGGTTTCTGGCGCCCGGATGGAAGGGTGTGGGCGAAAAGGTGGAAAACAATGCCGTCCCGGGAAACATGACACACCGTCACCCCGGCGAACGCCGGGCCCATGCTGAGCGTGCTGCGACGCTGCTTTGCAGCCATCGTCAACTCAAAAACGTCGTCCCCGCGGAGGCGGGGACCCATGCTGAGCGTGCATTCACGCGGCCTATGGGTCCCCGCCAAGGCGGACGGCGAGTCCGGGGACGACGGGCTATTGTTGGCGGCTTGCGCTCAGCCCAGCCAGACTGCGCTCGACAGGAGCAGCAGGAGCAGCATCCACAGCAGCAAAGCACGCCAGACCAAGCCCACCGTGCTCTGCAAGGCGCGCACGTTCGGCTCCTCGCCCGGCAGCACTTCGGCTTCGCTCTCGGACAGGTCCACCGTCGCGGCATCGGCCGGCAGCAGTTGCGGCGCGTTTTCGGCCGGGGTGCCCAGGCGCACACCCATCGCGCCGCCGCCCGCGGCCAGGATGATGCCCTTGGACTCGTCCGCCCAGCGGTTGGCGAAATTACGCCACGCGTACACGGCGTCCTCGAAATTGCCGACCACCGCAAACGCAATCGCGGTCAGGCGCACCGGGATCCAGTCGATCCAGTAGAACGCCTTGGCGGCAAACTTGCCGAACTCTTCGTTGCGCATGTGCTCGGGCTCGTTCCACGCGCGCGCCAGGTACTCGGCCACGCGATACATGACCGCGCAGGCCGGGCCGACCGGCATCAGGAACCAGAAGAACACGCCGAACACGTTGCGGTGCGTGGTGACCAGCGATTTTTCCACCGCAATGCGCGCGATCTCGCTGCTGTCCATGCCCACCGTGTCCATCCGGGTCCACTCGGCCAGCAGGGCGCGCGCCTGCGCCTCGTCGCCGGCGTTGAGCGCGAACTGGATCGAGGTGAAGTAATGGCTGTAGTGGCGGAAACCGAGCGTCAGGTAGACGATCAGGACGTTCCAGGCGAACACCGCAAACACCAGGTTGTAGTGCAGCAGCACCCAGTAGATGATCGCGGTCGGCAGCATCAGCACCGCCATCATCAAGAGCCAGCCCAGGCGCCCGTTGCCCGGCTCGCCGGCGTTGAACCAGCCTTCGATCCGCGCAGCCAGCCGCTTGATCCCACCGTACACCTGGTTATCTGCGCGCAAGGGCTTGAGTTGCTCGATCAGCAACGCGCACAGAATGGAGAAAAAAGTCATCGAAGGTCCTTGCTGTTTTTTGTTTATGGCAACTTTATGCTGCCCGCTACGATAGCGCAGAGGACCGCCGGAATCAAATCAAGGCTGTAAGAAAATGTTCCGGTCAGGCACGCAGGAAGTGAAACAGGTTGCGCAGCATGGCCGCGGTGGCGCCCCAGATGAAGTAGCGCTCGAAGGGCATGGCGTAGAAGTGGCGGCGGCCCTTCCCTTCCGGCAGTTCGTACGACAGGCGCTGGTGGTTCATTCCGTCCATCAAAAAGGCGAGCGGCACCTCGAAGATCTCGGCCACCTCGTTGGGGTCGGCGGCCAGCTCGAACGGCGGGGCCACGATGCCGACCACGGGCGTGACGCGGTAGCCGGTACCAGTCACGTGCTCGGGCAGCACGCCGACGATGTCGATGTGGCGGCGCGCCAGGCTGATCTCTTCCTCCGTCTCGCGCAGGGCCGTTTCGATGGGCGAAGAGTCGAATTCTTCCGACCGGCCGCCCGGAAAGCTGATCTGGCCGGCGTGGTTGGTCAGGTTGTCGGTGCGCTGGGTCAGCAGCACATGCAGGGCGCCATCGCGCGCCACCAGCGGCACCAGCACGGCGGCGCGCTTGAGCCTGGGGAACTGCAGCAGCCAGCTCTCGTCCACCTGCTCCGCCTGCCATTGCGGCGGCGGCGCGGCAAAGCGCTGGCGCACCCAGCTGGGCACCAGCCGCTCGGACGCGAGCGGGGGCTCGCCAGCGTAGCCTTCTACCGGCAGCAGTTGCGGGTCGAAATGAATCTTTGCCAAACGAAATCTCCAGCGGAAAAAGAAAAAGGCACCCGCCAAGGGATGCCTTTTTCAGCCATGCAGACGCGATTACTCGGCAGCAGCGGCTTTGCGGTTCGGCAGTTTTTCCTTGATGCGTGCCGATTTGCCCGAACGCTCGCGCAGGTAGTACAGCTTGGCGCGACGCACGTCACCACGACGCTTCACTTCGATCGAAGCGATCAGCGGCGAGTACAGCTGGAACGTACGCTCCACGCCTTCGCCCGACGAGATCTTGCGAACGATGAAGTTCGAGTTCAGGCCGCGGTTGCGACGCGAGATCACGACGCCTTCGTATGCCTGGGCGCGCTTGCGGTTGCCTTCGACGACGTTGACGTTGACGACCACGGTGTCGCCCGGTGCGAAGTCAGGGATGTTGCGGCCGAGGCGCGCAATCTCTTCTTGCTCGAGTTGCTGGATCAGATCCATTTTTATCACTCCAAAAACCATCTTGCTGGCGCCATCAAGTGCCCAGTAGAGGATGGGGGTTAACCAGCAGGCCTTGCGGCCCGCAGTTTTGCACCAACATGGTGCGGCTTTTACAACACAGGTTTTGCTAAACCTGCCAAAAACTGTTCGTCCGCCTTCGTCAGGAGCCCGGCGGTGCGCGCCTGCTCCAGCAAATCCGGCCGTTTTGTCGCGGTCGCTTCCAGCATGCGCTGGCGGCGCCACTTCATGATCTCGGCATGGTTGCCGCCCAACAGCACGGGCGGCACCGGCATGTCTTCGTACACCTCGGGCCGCGTATAGTGCGGCGAATCGAGCAGCCCGTTGACGAAACTGTCTTCGACCGCCGACGCGTCGTCGCCCAGTACCCCGGGCAATTGTCGCACCACCGCGTCCATCAGCGCCATCGCCGGCAGCTCGCCGCCGGACAGCACGAAGTCGCCCAGCGAAATTTCTTCGTCCACGCAGCGGTCCAGCAGGCGCTGGTCCACCGCTTCGTAGCGGCCGCACAGCACCACCAGGCCCGGCTCGTCCTTCAGCTGCATGACGCGCGCGTGGCTCAGCGGCTTGCCTTGCGGGGACATGAACACCACGCGCGGCGCCGGCAGGCCCATGGCCACCTGGCGCTCTTTGGCCGCGTTGATCGTCGCTTCGAGCGGGCGCGCCAGCATCACCATGCCGGGGCCGCCGCCGTACGGGCGGTCGTCCACGGTACGGTGGCGGTCGGTCGTGAAATCGCGCGGATTCCACAACGTGAGCCCCCAGCGTTCCTGTTCGAAGGCGCGCCGGGTCACACCCGACTGCGTCAACGCGGCAAACATCTCGGGAAACAACGTCACGACGTCAAACTGCATCGGGACCTCGCTCCAGGGTGGACGGGCTAATAATCCAGGCCCCAGTCCAGGGTAATCTTCTTGCCGGCCAGGTCGACTTGCTTGACGAACTGATCGACAAACGGCACGAGGCGCTCCTGCGCCTTGGCCTCATCGCCCTCACCTCGCACCGGCATGATGCGCAGGATCGACTGCGCGCCGTTGTGCATCATGTCCGCCACCTTGCCGAGGGCCTCGCCCTGCAGGTTGACAGCGTCCAGTCCGATGAGGTCGGTCCAGTAATACTCGTCGTCGGGCAGCGCGGGAAACTCGCTGCGCGGCACGCTGACCGAAGCGCCCTTGAGCGCTTCCGCCGCGTCGCGGTCCTTGACTTCGACAAGCGTGGCCACCACGTCGCCGCTGTGCATGCGCACGGTGCGCACCTGCACGGGCCGCAGGGCCGGCTTGTCCAGCCACCAGGTCTTTACCTTGAGCAGCGCGTCCGCGTCCGTCGAATACGGCGTAATGCGGATGCCGCCCATGACGCCGTACGCGCCCGACACGTGACCGACTTGCGCCAGGTCGGCGGGAACAGCGGGTGCGGCGTGATCGGTCAAACCTGGACAGCCTTGTTACTTAGGCAGCTGCCTTTTGCTGGGCGACCAGGCGGGCAACGGTCGGCGACAGTTGTGCGCCAACGCCTTGCCAGTGAGCCAGGCGGTCTGCAGCGATGCGCAGGCCAACTGCGGCGCCCGATGCCATCGGATCGTAGAAACCGATACGCTCGATGAAGCGGCCGTCGCGGCGATTGCGCGAGTCGGTTGCGACGATGTTGAAGAACGGGCGCTTCTTGGCGCCACCACGAGCTAAACGAATAACGACCATATTATTTCCAGAAAAATTGTACTGGGCGGAGAAAGCCGACGATTATAGCGCGAAACGTCGCGCAGCAGCAAGCCTTAACGACAACAGGCATGCTGCCCGGCCGAATTGAGCATTATCGCCGATTTTTCGGCGGCCCGCTACCGCGCAGCACAAGCGTACTGTGGCCTTTGCGCCGGTTTTGGACGATACTGCAGTCTTTCCTTGGAGACATTTCCTGCGCATGGCCAGCCGACACAAGAACAAGACCATCGCTACCCTGCGCGCCCTGCTCCTGGGCGGCCTGGGCGCGCACCGCTTCTACATCAAGCACCCGACTGACCGGATTGGCCTGCTGCACCTGTGCAGCGTGCCGGTGGCCGGCCTGGTCTATGGCCTGGGGCACGCGCCCAACCCGTTCTGGGTACTGCTGCCGCTGCTGGTCTCGTACTCGGCCGGCTTCATCGAAGCGCTGGTGATCGGCCTGACCCCGGACGAGAAATGGGACGCGGCCTACAACGCCGGCTCCGGCACCCAGTCCCGCTCGAACTGGGTGGTCGTGGTGCTGCTGGTGGCCACCATGCTGGTCGGCACCACGGTCGTGATCGCCACCATGTCGCGCATGTTCGACCTGCTCTACACCGGCGGCGCCTACGGCTGAACCGGCTCCTGGCCCAGGATCTGGCGCACCAGCGCCGCTTCGTCGGTAATGCGCCAGTGCTGCCAGATGCGGCCATCGCGGATCCACTCGACCTGCATCTGCCGCACGTCGATCTTGCGGTGGCTCGCGGGCATGCCGAACAGCTCGCCGCTGTGGGTGCCGGTCACCCGGGTGTACACGGCCACCTTGTCCGGCGCGACCACCATGTCCAGGATGTCGTAATGCAGGTCGGGGATCCCCGCGCGCATCGCCTGGACGATGGGCTTCAGGCCCGCCGGGCCGGCAGGCGGGTTCGGCGTGCTGGGGCTGTGGTTGATGTAGTCGGTGGCCAGCAGCTCGTCCAGCACGTCCACTTGCCCCTGGTTCCAGACCTGCTCGAAATAGCTGGTCAGTAAGCGACGGTTGTGTTCGATAATAGTGTTCAAGGACATGTTTTCCAGTTGTCGTTACGCGGACGTCCCGCGCAGGCGGCAGTGTGGAGCCGCACCCCACTCGTGTCATTAACCAGGGTTAATCGTGGATACCTCACCCTTGCTTGCCATGCTCGCGCGCTTTGAGCACGCTTTTGGCGCCCCGCTCCCGGAAGCGGGGCGCCTGGCGGCAGCGGTCCGCGTGCGCGCCCTGCGGCACCGGGAGGCGGCGTTCGAAGCGGGCGAACTGTGCAGCCATGTGTTCGCGGTGCGCTCCGGAATCCTGAAGCAGGTCTATTTCGGCGCCGACGGCAGCGAGCGGATTAAGAGTTTCGCCGCCCCCGGCGACCTCTTCGGATGTCCGTTCGCGCTGACCGAAGGCGGGCGAACCAGCTTTGCAAGCATCAGCATTGGCAGCGCAGTGGTCGAGTCTATCGACTTTCGCCTCGTCGAGGCGCTCGCCGAGCAGCACCCGGCGTGGCAGGCTGCCGTGGGGCTGGCCTTTCGCCGGCTTGCCGAGATCAAGGTGGTGCGCGAACGCGACCTGCTCATGCTGTCGCCAGCTGAGCTGTACCTCAAGTTCGCACAAGAGCGGCCGGAGCTTGCCGCAGCCGTGCCGCAAAAGGACCTCGCAGGCTATCTTGGGGTGACGCCGGTGGGGCTGAATCGCATCTTGCGGCGGCTGCGCGACACCCCCGCCCCCAGCCCTTGCGGGCAATAGGGCAGCGTGATCCCTGCGGGCGGCGGGCGCCGCCTCACCCGACGCCAGCTAAGCCCGGGCAACCGCCAGCCGCACCGGCTGGCGCAGCGACAAGCCGCCCACCGTCCGCATCAGAGCGTGGCCGGCCACACGTACTGCGGCACCACGCCCGGCGATTTGCCGATGATGATCAGGAGCTCGCGATGGCTGACGATCTGTATGGTTGCCGGGTCGCCGGTGAATGGCGTGAGCTTGCCGTTTTCAATGATGTAGTAGTGGATGTCCCCCGTCAGGCCCGCAACGCTGGTTGCCGTCAGCTCCTTGCCCCAGACTGAGAAGAACTGGCCAAAGGTGAAGTTCTTCTTCATGTCCGTCTCGTTGTGCACCACGCCCGTGTGGTCGTGCGTGTGCAGCTCGTAGGCGCAGCCCTTCAGCCCGATTTCCGCCGGCAGGCTCTGGCGCACCCCGTCCTTGTACAGCGAGACCAGCGAATGCACGTGGTAGGACTCGCCTGACGCGCAGTTGACGCCGTCGATGGGCTTGCCGGTGCCGGAGCCGTCCGGCCACTGCGCCGGGCTGTTGGAGATGGTGCTCAGCGGCGTGAGCTTGGTATCGAGGCTGACATCGAGCGGCGCCGGCGTGGGGGCCGGCGTCGGTGCCGGCGTTGGCGCGGGCGTTGGCGCGGGCGTTGGCGCTGGCGTAGGCGCAGGAGTCGGCGCAACGGTCGGTGCCGGCGTGGGGGCCGGCGTCGGGGCTGTCGTCGGCGCCGGGGTGGGCTGGGGCGGATCCTGCCCGCTCTGGTTCTGGTCGTGCGACGGGTTGTCACCGCCGCAGGCGGTGAGCAACAGCAGTGCCGACAGAGCCACGTGCGGCACCAATCGAGAATTCGTTTTGCTGACAGCCATGATGGGCGCTCCTGTAGTGGGTGTGATCGATGAAACCGACGAAACAAATCCACAAGCGGCGGCGCGCACGCGTCGTATGATTTTCTTGGAATGGACGCCCAACCCGACAGTACGCAGCCCCCAGCAGTCGTTCCTGAACATCGCGCTGTAGAGAATTCTAGGGGTGGGACTCAGCCGTTCATTTAGCGCGCATCAAGCAGGCGGTGGCGCGGAAACGAAACTCGGCCGTGAGGGCGTTGTCGTTGAACGGAAAGCGTTTGGTACGTTCCGGCAAATACAAAAACGTCGCCCCCGCTCAGGCGAGGACGACGTTTTCAGGCAACTGCGGGGCAGTCGGGAGGCTTAGAACTGGTCTTCAGCCAGCGCCAGCACGCCGGCGCTGCCCTCCACGATCGCAGTGCGCAGGCCGCCGGCTTGCGACAGGATGTGGTCGGCGAAGAAGCGCGCAGTGGTGATCTTGGCGCGCAGGAAGGCGGCATCGCCCTCGCCTGCCTGCAGCTTCTTGTGCGCCACCAGCGCAGCGCGCGCCATCTGCCAGCCACCCAGCACGATGCCGGCCAGCTTCAGGTACAGCACGCTGCCCGCGAACACGCCCTTGATGTCCGACTTGACGTTGGCCACCATGTAGTCCACCACCTGTTCCAGCGCCGCGCTGCCGGCCGCGAGCTCGCGCCGCATGGCCGCAAACTCGTCGCCCTGCACCTCGGCCAGCTGCGCCTCGGTGGCGCGCACCTGCGCCAGGATCGACTTGGCCACGGCGCCGCCGTCACGCACGGTCTTGCGGCCCACCAGGTCGTTGGCCTGGATCGCGGTGGTGCCTTCGTAGATGGTCAGGATCTTGGCGTCGCGGTAGTGCTGTGCCGCGCCGGTCTCCTCGATGAAGCCCATGCCGCCGTGGACCTGCACGCCGTCGCGCGCCACGTTTTCGCTCATCTCGGTGGACCAGCCCTTGATGACCGGGACCAGGTATTCGTACACCGCCAGGTTGGCCTTGCGGGTCGCTTCGTCAGGATGGTGGTGCGCCAGGTCCGACAGGCCCGCGCCCACGTACGCCAGCGCGCGCGCGGCCTCGGTCTGGGCGCGCATCGACATCAGCATGCGGCGCACGTCCGGGTGGTGGATGATCGACACCGGGCCGCTGGAACCGGCCAGGTCGCGCGACTGCACGCGGTCTTTTGCGTACGCCACCGCCTTCTGGTAGGCGCGCTCGGCCAGTGCGATGCCCTGCATGCCCACGCCGAAGCGGGCCGCGTTCATCATGATGAACATGTATTCCAGGCCGCGGTTCTCCTCGCCCACCAGGTAGCCGGTTGCGCCGCCATGGTCGCCGAACTGCAGCACGGCGGTCGGGCTGGCCTTGATGCCCAGCTTGTGCTCGATCGAGACGCAGTGCGCGTCGTTGCGCGCGCCCAGCGAGCCGTCTTCGTTGACCAGGAACTTGGGCACGATGAACAGCGAAATGCCCTTCACCCCCGGCGGTGCGTCCGGCGTGCGGGCCAGCACCAGGTGGATGATGTTCTCGGCCATGTCGTGCTCGCCGTAGGTGATGAAGATCTTGGTGCCGAACACCTTGTAGGTGCCGTCGCCCTGCGGCACGGCGCGGGTGCGCACGGCAGCCAGGTCGGAGCCTGCCTGCGGCTCGGTCAGGTTCATGGTGCCGGTCCACTTGCCGGTGATGAGCGGCTCGATGAAGCGCGCTTTCTGTTCTTCCGAACCGGCGGTGAGCAGCGCCTCGATCGCGCCGTCGGTCAGCAGCGCCACCAGCGCGAACGACAGGCTGGACGCGTGCAGCATCTCGATGCACGGCGTGGCCACCAGCTTGGGCAGGCCCTGGCCGCCGAATTCGGTCGGGTGCTGCACACCCTGCCAGCCGGCTTCGACAAAGCCCTTGAAGGCTTCCTTGAAGCCCTTCGAGGTGGTGACGTTGCCGTCGTGCCAGAAGCTCGGCTCCTTGTCACTCGGGTGGTTCAGCGGGGCAATGACCTCGCCGCAGAATTTCGCGTTTTCCTCCAGCACCGCTTCGACGGTGTCGGGGGTGGCGTCCTCGCAGCCGGGCAGCTGGCTGATCTCGGACAGGTTGGCCAGTTCGTTGAGCACGAACTGCATGTCTTTCAGGGGGGCGATGTAGCTCACCTTGGTCTCCTCGTAATTCAATGCGCAGATACAAAAACGTCGTTCCCGCCGCAACGGGAACCCAATCGTGCAAGCGTAGCGGCTGCGGTTGACGCAGCGCTTACGCCGGCACAACGGATTCCCGCCTGGGCGGGAACGACGTGTGTGGAATGGGCGGAAGGTTTCATCACTCCCGCCCCGTGGCGATCAGCCCAGTTCCTTGACCAGTTCCGGCACGACCTCGAACAGGTCGCCCACCAGGCCGTAGTCGGCCACCGAGAAGATCGGCGCTTCCGGATCCTTGTTGATGGCGACGATGGTCTTGGAGTCCTTCATGCCGGCCAGGTGCTGGATAGCGCCCGAGATGCCCACCGCGATGTACAGCTGCGGCGCGACGATCTTACCGGTCTGGCCAACCTGCCAGTCGTTCGGCACGAAGCCCGCATCCACGGCGGCGCGCGATGCGCCCATGGCCGCGCCCAGCTTGTCGGCCAGCGGTTCCAGGATCTTGAAGTTCTCGCCCGAGCCCATGCCGCGGCCGCCCGAGACGATGATCTTGGCGGCGGTCAGCTCCGGACGGTCCGACTTGGCCATCTCGCGGCCGACGAAGGACGACTTGCCCGAGTCGCCAACCGGCGACAGCTTCTCGACGGCGGCCGAACCGCCGGTGGCGGCAGCAGCGTCAAAGCCGGTGCTGCGCACGGTGATGACCTTGACCTTGTCCGACGACTGCACGGTAGCGATGGCGTTACCGGCGTAGATCGGGCGCTCGAAGGTGTCCGGCGCATCGACCTTGGTGATTTCGGAGATCTGGGCCACGTCCAGTTTGGCGGCCACACGCGGCAGCACGTTCTTGCCGAAGGCGGTGGCGGGAGCCAGGATGTGCGAGTAGGAACCGGCGACGGCCAGCGCCTGCTCGGCCACGTTCTCGGCCAGGCCATCGGCAAAGTACGCCGCGTCGGCCAGCAGCACCTTGGACACGCCGGCGATCTGCGCGGCCTGCTCGGCGGCAGCAGCGGCGTTGGCGCCGGCGACCAGCACGTGGACTTCGCCGCCGCACTGTGCGGCCGCGGTAACGGTGTTGAGAGTGCTGCCCTTGATGGAGGCGTTGTCGTGTTCTGCGATAACTAATGCGACCATGATTGAATCCTTATGTGTGAGACGGCCAGGCCGCGATCAGATGACTTTCGCTTCGGTGCGCAGCTTCTGCACCAGGGTCGCCACGTCGGGCACCTTGATGCCGGCCGAGCGCTTGGGCGGCTCCACGACTTTCAGCGTCTTCAGGCGCGGGGTGACGTCCACGCCCAGGTCTTCCGGCTTGATCGTCTCGAGCGGCTTTTTCTTGGCCTTCATGATGTTCGGCAGCGTCACGTAGCGCGGCTCGTTCAGGCGCAGGTCGGTGGTGATCACGGCCGGCAGCGACAGGGCCACGGTTTCCAGGCCGCCGTCCACTTCGCGGGTCACGGTGACCTTGCCGTCTTCCACCACCACTTTCGACGCAAAGGTGGCCTGCGGCCAGCCCAGCAGCGCCGCGACCATCTGGCCGGTCTGGTTGGAGTCGTCGTCGATCGCCTGCTTGCCCAGGATGATGAGCTGCGGCTGTTCCTTGTCGGCCAGCGCCTTGATCACCTTGGCCACGCCCAGCGGCTCGGTCTCGACCGCGGTCTCGACCAGGATGCCGCGGTCGGCGCCGATCGCCATGCCGGTGCGCAGGGTTTCCTGGCACTGGGCCACGCCCACCGACACCGCCACCACTTCGGTAACCTTGCCGCCTTCCTTCAGGCGCACCGCTTCCTCGAGCGCGATCTCGTCAAACGGATTCATCGACATCTTGACATTGGCGATATCCACGCCACTGCCATCGGACTTGACGCGGACCTTGACGTTGTAGTCGACCACGCGCTTGACCGGTACCAGGACTTTCATATGTTTTGCCTTTGGAATGTGAAAAAGTGTCGGACCAAAATGGTCTAGATTATAAGGGGAAAAATGGTTCAGGACTAAATTAAAGCACGACCGTGCGATTTTCCACTAGAGCTTTCCTCCTAATTCTTCACCTGGGTCATTGTCGGGAAACAGGCGCGGGCCGCGCCGGTGCAGCCCGCTGTGCCACGCGCCTTTACTTGCGGCGCATGAGGAAGGTGTACTCGCCGTCTTGTTGGGTGTGCGACAGCAGCGTGTTGCCGGTTTGTTTGGCGAAGGCCTGGAAATCGCGCACCGAGCCGGAGTCGGTGGCCACGATGCGCAGCACCTCGCCGGTCTGCATCTCGGCAAGTGCCTTCTTGGCTTTCAGGATCGGGAGCGGGCAGTTCAGGCCGCGCGCATCCAGGTCTTTCTGGAATTCCATGGTTTCAAGTTCGCAGAGGGTATCGCTCATGGTGCCTGCAATTCGTCGTGTGAATACTACTCCAAAACGGCGATTATGACGCAGCGCACCAAAAAGGGGTATCTCTGTTGCATAGCAACAACGACAAGTGGCTTGCGATAATGTCAAGCGCCGAACAGCCTTCCGCCTCGGCTTGCCCCCCTAACCCTAGAGTCGTCATCCCGGCGAAGGCCGGGATCCATAGACCGTTTGCGGGGCCGTACACTCAGCATGGATCCCGGCCTTCGCCGGGATGACGGTTTTACGGGTAACGACTTGGGATCGAGCGTGCTTGCACCGTTACAGTGCAACAACAAAAAAGGCGCGCGGATCGCTCCGCGCACCTCTTCATTCAAAACGTCGCCGGGACGGTCAGACGCGCTCGGTCACCCACGCAGCCACGCCTTCCAGCGCTTGCGGCAGGCCGGCCGGGTCGGTACCGCCAGCTTGTGCCATGTCCGGGCGGCCGCCGCCCTTGCCGCCGACCTGCTTGGCGACGAAGTTGACCAGCTCGCCGGCCTTGACCTTGCCGGTGGTGTCCGGGGTCACGCCCGCGATCAGGCTGACCTTGCCGTCGGCCACGCTCGCCAGCACGATGGCGGCGGTCTTCAGCTTGTCCTTCAGCTTGTCCATGGTCTCGCGCAGCGCGGCCACGTCGGCGCCGTCCATGGTCGCGGCCAGCACCTTCACGCCGTTCACGTCCACAGCCTTGCGGGCCAGCTCGTCGCCCTGGCCCGAGGCCAGCTTCGACTTGAGCTGGGCGACTTCCTTCTCCAGCGTCTTGACCTGGTCCTGCACCTGGCCGATACGGGTCGGCAGCTCTTCCGGCGCGGTCTTGAGCGCGCTTGCGGCTTCCTGGAGCTTGCGGTTGGTCGCCTGCACCCATGCCAGCGCGCCCTCGCCCGTCACCGCCTCGATACGACGGATACCGGCAGCAACGCCACCCTCGGACACGATCTTGAAGAGGCCAATGTCGCCGGTGCGCGTCACGTGCACGCCGCCGCACAGCTCTTTGGACGAGCCGATGTCGAGCACACGCACGGTGTCGCCGTATTTCTCGCCGAACAGGGCCATGGCGCCGTGCTTGATCGCGTCGTCCATCGTCATGTGCTGCGCACGGGTCGGGTGGTTTTCCAGGATCTCGGCATTGACGATCTGCTCCACCCTGGCGATTTCCTCCGGGGTGACCGGGGCATTGTGGCTGAAGTCGAAGCGGGTCTTATCCGGATCGACCAGCGAGCCCTTCTGCTGCACGTGGGCGCCCAGCACTTCGCGCAGCGCCTTGTGCATCAGGTGGGTGGCCGAGTGGTTGCGGATGGTGCGTGCGCGCTTGGCCTTGTCCACCTGCGCGTCGACCGCGTCGCCCACCTTCAGCGCGCCCGATTGCACCACGCCGTGGTGACCGAACACTTCGGCCTGGATCTTGAGGGTGTCCTCGACTTCGAACACGCCTGCGCCGCCCTTGAGCAGGCCGTGGTCGCCCACCTGGCCGCCGGATTCGGCGTAGAACGGGGTGGTGTCGAGCACCACGATGCCGGCCTGGCCGGCTTTCAGTTCCTGCACCGCCACGCCATCGGCGTACAGCGCGACCACGCGGCTGTTCTGCTCCAGCGATTCGTAGCCGACGAACTTGGTCTTTTCGCCCGAGTACTCGACGTTGGCGGCCATCTTGAACTTGCCGGCGGCGCGGGCGGTCTTTTTCTGCTGCTCCATCGCGCTGGCAAAGCCGGCTTCGTCCAGCGTCACGCCGCGCTCGCGGCAGATGTCGGCGGTCAGGTCGAGCGGGAAGCCGTAGGTGTCGTACAGGGTGAAGGCGGTGGCGCCGTCCAGGTTCTTCGGATCCTTGGCCAGCTGGGCTTCGAGGATCTTCATGCCGTTTTCCAGCGTCTCGCCAAAGCGCTCTTCCTCGGCCTTGAGCACCTGCTTGACGCGCTCCTTGGCCTCGTGCAGCTCCGGATAGGCCTGGCCCATTTCGATGTCCAGGTCGTCCACCAGCTTGTAGAAGAACGGCTTGGTCTGGCCCAGCTTGTAGCCGTGGCGCAGCGCGCGGCGGATGATGCGGCGCAGGACGTAGCCGTGGCCTTCGCTGCTCGGGATGATGCCGTCCACGATCAGGAAACTCGACGCGCGGATGTGGTCGGCGATGACCTTGAGCGAGTTGTTCGACAGGTCGGTGGCGCCGGTTTCACGGGCGGCAGCGCGGATCAGGTTCTGGAACAGGTCGATCTCGTAGTTGCTGTGCACGTGCTGCAGCACGGCGGCCAGACGCTCCAGGCCCATGCCGGTGTCGATCGACGGCTTGGGCAGCGGGGTCAGCACGCCGGCTTCGTCGCGGTTGAACTGCATGAACACCAGGTTCCAGATCTCGATGAAGCGGTCGCCGTCTTCTTCTGCCGAGCCCGGGGGGCCGCCCCAGATGTCCGGGCCGTGGTCGTAGAAGATCTCGGTGCAGGGACCGCACGGGCCGGTGTCGGCCATCTGCCAGAAGTTGTCCGATGCGTAGCGCGCGCCCTTGTTGTCGCCGATGCGAATGATGCGCTCTTTCGGCACGCCGATTTCGTTGGCCCAGATGTCGTAGGCTTCGTCGTCCTCGAAATAGACGGTGACGGTCAGCTTTTCGGCCGGCAGCAGGTACACCTTGGTCAGCAGCTCCCAGGCGAAGTTGATCGCGTCGCGCTTGAAGTAGTCGCCGAAGCTGAAGTTACCCAGCATCTCGAAGAAGGTGTGGTGGCGCGCGGTGTAGCCGACGTTTTCCAGGTCGTTGTGCTTGCCGCCGGCGCGCACGCAGCGCTGCACGGTGGTGGCGCGCTTGTACGGGCGCGTATCCAGGCCCAGGAACACGTCCTTGAACTGCACCATCCCGCTATTGGTCAGCAACATGGTCGGGTCGTTCCCCGGCACGAGCGGGCTGGACCGGACAATGGTATGGCCTTTGGACTCAAAGAACTTGAGGAACTTTTCGCGAATTTCGGATGATTTCATGTCTTGTGGGCGGAGGATGGCTGCGTTTTCGTTTTATTGCGGTGCACGAAACAGGATTTCCGATTATATCTCAGTCACCGGTGACTTATGCAGGGGGTCAACCCGGCACTGATGGCAACGGTTGAGGGGGTGGAATGGATGACAACGGAAATGCGCCGGTAGGGTGGGCTCTTGAGCCCACGCGGTGGTCAAGCGGCTCGTGCGCCGCGCGTGGGCACAAGTGCCCACCCTACCCGATCGCGAAGTTCGGGCCAATCTGGTCGATGCGGTCGGTGCAAAACGCATCCACGCCCCAGCCGAGCAGCTCGCGCGCCCGTGCCGGGTCGTTGACGGTGTAGCAAAACAGCGCCAGCCCGGCCGCCTTAACCTGCGCCGCCTGCTCGCGCGTCAGGTTCCGGTGGTTGGCATGGACCGCCACCGCATCGACCTCGCGCGCGCGGCGCTCCCAGTCCGGCGGCAGCTCGCTCATCAGGCAGGCGCGTGGCACCTGCGGCGCCAGTTCGCGCGCCGACTCCAGCGCCTCGTGGCTGAACGATGACAGCAGCGGCACCCGGTCCTTCTGACCCGCGGCGATCTCGTCCGCGAACATCGACGACACGATCCGGGCCACCACTGCACCCGTCTCCAGGTCGTAACCCGGCGCCGGCTTGATCTCGATGTTCATCCACACCCCGTTGGCCTTGCAGAACTGGGCAAACTCGACGAACAGCGGCACCGG
The DNA here is from genome assembly GCF_024756255.1 of Massilia agilis. Classification (GTDB taxonomy): domain Bacteria; phylum Pseudomonadota; class Gammaproteobacteria; order Burkholderiales; family Burkholderiaceae_D; genus Telluria; species Telluria agilis. The sequence goes on from NZ_JANUHB010000002.1 coordinate 1,235,493, forward strand.
CTCGCTCTTGTATTGACGGCCAAACCAGCCGCCCGCGTCCATTGCCGCCAGTTCGCGCGCGTCGTAATCGAACACGTTGCCCGAGCCCGCCACTGTGCGACCCAGCCAGGGATCGTGCATGACGACGGGGACGCCATCGCGCGCCAGCATCACGTCGTACTCGATGGCGCGAAAGCCGCGCGCCATTCCCTCGCGCAGGCCCGCCAGCGTGTTTTCCGGAGCCAGCGTGCCACCGCCGCGGTGGGCCAGCACTGTCGCAGGATATAGCCACATGATTCGCCCCCCCTAGAGATGCGTCGCCACGTACATGAAGGCGCCGGCGTTCACCGCCACCGTGGCCCAGGACCGTGCCTGGAACGATGGCTTGGCCGTCTTGTGCCGCAGCCACTGTTGCGCCAGCACCGCCCCCGGCCAGCCGCCCGCCAAGCCCAGCAGGAGCAAGGTGCGCTCGGGCGTGCGGCGTGCATGCGCGCGGGCCGCGGCCTTGTCCAACGCGTAGGCGCCAAAGCAGACGGCGCTGACGACGAGGTAGGCCAGCCCGATGTAGCCCGGTACATGCCAGAGCAAGGTTGCGGCGGCATAGAACGCAGCGAAGGCAAGGACGGCGACGGTGTGCATGGGCAAGGAGCTTACGCCCTGCCCTGACGGCTGTCCATGAGGCAACCGGGCTAAAGGCCATCTTCGTTCGCTACCGAACGGAGCCGCCGAGCGCCACGGCCTACCCTCGACCTTCGACCTGTTTTCATCGGGAGGCCATGATGGGCTTTGATTTGGGAAACCTGTTACAGCAATACATCGGCGGCGCGCAGAACGCGAACACGGCGCAGGCCGCGGACGACTTCGAGCGCGTGGCTCAGAACGCGCCGCGCGAAACGGTCGCCCAGGGCGTGACCCAGGCGCTGCGCTCGGACGAGACACCGCCGTTCCCGCAGATGGTCAGCCACATGTTCGGCCAGAGCAATCCGGACCAGCGCGCCGGCATGCTCAACCAGATCCTGTCCAGCGTTGGACCGCAGATCCTGTCGTCGGTGGCCGGCGGCGCGCTCGGCAACATCCTGGGCGGCCACCAGGGCGGCCAGCCACAAGTGACGCCGGAACAGGCTGCGCAGGTGTCGCCCCAGCAGGTGCAGGAGATCGCGGCCAAGGCCGAACAGCACAACCCGGGCGTGGTGGACACGATGGGCAATTTCTACGCGCAGCATCCGAACCTGGTCAAGGCGGTCGGCGGCGCGGCGCTGGCCATCGCGCTTGGCCACATCGCGCAAGGCATGCAGCAGCGGCGCCAGTAATCACTCACACAAAGGAACAACCATGGGCATCCTCAGCAATATCTTCCACAAGATCTTTCCCTCATCGCATCCGGCGGTGACCCAGGCACAGGCCAACACCAGTACCGCGCCGGCAGGTTCGGCCGGCGGACAGCCGCAGGTCTCGCAGCAACGGGCGCCGCAGCAGCAGCCGCAGGCCGGGGTGCAGCAGCCGCAAGGCGGCGCCCAGCAGCCCCAGGCGGGGGTGCAGCAACCGCAGGCCGCCGCCGTGCCACAGGTGGACGTGGAGCAGGTGCTGAACAATATGCAAAAGCAGTCGGGCCAGCAGCTGAACTGGCGCACCTCGATCGTCGACCTGCTCAAGCTGCTAGGACTGGACAGCAGCCTGCAGGCGCGCAAGGAGCTGGCAGCCGAGCTGCATTACAGCGGTGACACCAGCGACTCGGCCACGATGAACATCTGGCTGCACCGCCAGGTGATGAACAAGCTGGCGGCCAATGGCGGCAAGGTGCCGGACGACCTGAAGGACTGACGCCTACTCGGCCAGGCTGGTATTGGCGGGCGCCCCGCACGAGAAGCAAAAGCGCGAGAAGGCGCTCTTGCGCGTCGTGCAGCGCCCGCAGTGGTCAAACAGGCCGATCCCGCAGTGCGGGCAGTAGTCCAGGGTCTTGTCCTTGAGGTCGACCGTGCGTTCGCAGCCGGGGCACACGCTCTTTTCCAGCCGGCTGATGGCGGTGTCGTAGCGCATGGTTTCGCGCCGCTGCACGTCCGGCAGCGCCTCGGCCGCCTTTTGGCGCTCGAGGTAGCGCTGCAGCGAGACGATCGCATACCGCCCCACCAGCACGGTCACCACGATGCCCACGACGTAGCGCACGTAGCCACCGTAGCTCGGCAGGTAGGGCACGAGTTCGAAGAAGAACGCGAACAGGGCGAAGAAGATGAAGCCCCAGGCAAACGGCCAGTAGCTGCCGTGGCGCTTTTTCGCGAACAGCCAGCCGGCCACCACCAAGAGCGGCAGTGTGAGCGCGAGCCGCAAGCCGAACACGCGCAGCTCGTACATGCGTGCCGCCTTCTCGGCCGCATCACGCGCCGGCTCTTCGAGTTCATCCAGTCGTTGCCGCGCCCGATAGCTCGCCTGTTTGGCATCGAGCATCTTTTGTTCTTCTGCCTGCGCTGCGCGCAGTGCTTCGCGTTCGGACGCTTCCAGCGCATCGAGCGCGCGGGTGCGGGTGATGAGCTCGGTGTCCTGGTCGGGACGGGCCGTGGCCTGCCGCGTGGCGACCCAGGTGTTGAAGCTTTGCCGCGCCGCCTGCGTGTTCGAGGCAGCAATCTCGTGCTTCTGGTTTGCCTGCTCCAGCCTTGCGGCGGCTTCGTCGCGCGCTTTGCCGGCGGCGGCCAGCTCGCCTTGCACGCGCGCGGCCTGCTGCGCGTCGATGAACTGCTCCACGGTGGGCGCGGGCTCGACGTCGCGCAGGTTATCGACGATCTTGCCGCCCAGGCCGATCAGGAACGCGGCGAACACAAATGCAACGAGCCACAATGCACGTTGCATCCACACTTCGGTGAGGCGCAGTCCTTTGCTCATGCGACGCTCCTTTCTGTTGGGAACGCCGATGAGATTGCCACAATTTCAACAACCTGAACAGCGGCAGGATCGCGCCGGGGTCGTCAGAAGTAGCTCAGGCCCAGCGCCTTGCGCACTTCGTCCGTGGTCTGGGCCGCCACTTCGCGCGCCTTGGCGGTGCCCTCCTTCAGGATCTGCATCACCTGGCCCTTGTCCTTCGCGAACTCTTCGCGGCGGGCGCGGATCGGGCCCAGCAGGTCCTGCAGGATGCCTTCCAGCCGCTTCTTGACCACGCTGTCGCCCAGCCCGCCGCGCACGTAGTGGTCCTTCAGCGCCTGCAGCCCTTCCTTGTCGGGGTCGAACGCGTCGAGGTAGAGGAAGGCCACGTTGCCTTCCAGGTGGCCGGGGTCGGACACGCGCAGGTGCAGCGGGTCGGTGTACACCTGCTTGACGGCGGCGCTGATCTCGGCGGCGGAAGCACCGAGGTTGATCGTGTTGCCGAGCGACTTGCTCATCTTGGCCTTGCCGTCGATACCTGGCAGGCGCCCCACTTCCGGCACCAGCGCCTTGGCCTCGACCAGGATGTCGCGCTGGGCCACACGGTTAAAGCGCCGCACGATCTCGTTGGTCTGCTCGATCATCGGGATCTGGTCTTCGCCCACCGGCACCAGCGTGGCCTTGAAGGCGGTGATGTCGGCCGCCTGGCTGGCGGGGTAAGTGAGGAAGCCGGCCGGAATGTCGCGCTCGAATCCGCGGTGGCGGATCTCTTCCTTCACCGTCGGGTTGCGCTCCAGGCGCGCCACCGTGACCAGGTTCAGGTAGTAGAAGGTCAGCTCGGCCAGCTCGGGGATCTGCGACTGGATCAGGATGGTGGTGCGGGCCGGGTCGATTCCTACCGCGAGGTAATCGAGCGCCACTTCCACCACGTTCCGGTGTACCTTTCCGATGTCCTCCATGTTGTCGGTCAGCGCTTGCGCGTCTGCAAGCATGACGAATTGCCGGTAGCTGTCCTGGTAGACGACCCGGTTACGCAGGCTGCCCACGAAGTGGCCGAGATGGAGGGGTCCGGTTGGACGGTCGCCCGTCAGGATGACGGGGGCTGGTGCGGTATTGCTTTGCGAGCTCATCGTGTTTCCTTTGTGATGCCCCGATCCTGCCGCGCCAACAAAAAACGCCACCTGAATCGAGGCGGCGTTCATTGAAATTCACATCATATCCAGCGGCCGCGCTCTGTCAGCGGCGCCACCAGCGAAGGATTGCATGTGGTTTCGTGAAATTCATGGACCGCATGGTTGCAGGTTGACGCGACGCTGTCAACTTTTCGATGCGGTCTGCTGCTGTAGTTGAAATAACATTAACAATGGTGAGTATGCAGAAAAACTCGAGCACGAACAGCCAAACCCGCCCGCTTGAACTCTGGGGCGGCCTCGAATGTACCGTCAACCGCGTCCGCGACGACTATTTCAGCCAGCTCGACCGCAACGGGCACGCGAACCGTTTCGACGACATCGCCCGCTTCGCTGCCCTGGGCATCCGGGCGATCCGCTACCCGGTCCTGTGGGAGCGCACCGCGCCCGAGGGCCTGGCCAAGGCCGACTGGAGCTGGACCGACGAACGCCTGCCCGCGCTGCGCGACGCCGGCGTGACCCCGATTGCGGGCCTGGTCCACCACGGCAGCGGCCCGCGCCACACCAGCCTGCTCGACCCCGCATTTGCGCCACAGCTGGCCGAATACGCCGGCGCCGTCGCCGCCCGCTATCCCTGGCTCGAGTACTACACCCCGGTCAACGAACCCTGTACCACGGCCCGCTTTGCGGGACTGTACGGCCTGTGGTACCCGCATGGCCGCGATGACCGCACCTTCATCCAGGCGCTGCTGAACCAGTGCCGCGCGGTGGTGCTGTCGATGCGCGCGATCCGCGCGGTCAACCCCAACGCCAAGCTGGTCCAGACCGATGACCTGGGCAAGACCTACAGCACGCCCGAAATGGCGGACGTGGCCGAGTTCTACAACCTGCGCCGCTGGCTCGCGTGGGACCTGCTGTGCGGGCGGGTCGACACCGACCACGCGCTGTGGGACTACCTGACCCGCAGCAGCATCGATGCCACCGAGATCCTCTGGTTCCGCGACAACCCCTGCCCGCCCGACATCATCGGCGTCAACTACTACGTCACCAGCGAGCGCTGGCTCGACCACCGGCCCGAACGCTACCCGCCGCACCACCGCGGCGTGATCGATGGCCGGCCTTGCGCCGACATCGAGACCTCGCGCGCGCTGGCCACGCCCACGCCCGGCATCGCACCGCTGCTGACCGAGGTGTGGGAACGCTACCGCCTGCCGATCGCCGTGACCGAAGCGCATATCGACGCCAACCGCGAAGACCAGTTGCGCTGGCTGCTCGAGATTTGGGAGGCGGCGCACGAGGCGCGCCTGAACGGCGTGGACATGCGGGCGGTTACGGTGTGGGCCCTGCTCGGTTCGTTCGACTGGAACAGCCTGGTGACCGAATGCCGCGGCTACTACGAGCCTGGCCCGTTCGACGTGCGCTCGACGCCCCCGCGCCCGACCGCGGTGGCGGCGATGATGCGCGAGCTGTCCTCGGGCCGGCAGCTGTCGCACCCGGTGCTGCGCGGCCAGGGCTGGTGGCGGCGGCCGGGGCGCTTCCTGTGCCACCCGCCGGTGGCCACCTCCAACGTGCCCGCATCCATTTCGGCGGACGGACACACGCTGGTCGGCATGGGCACCGCGCCGCTCCTGATCACGGGCGCGACGGGCACCCTCGGCCGCGCATTCGCGCGCATCTGCCAGAAGCGCAACATCGCCTACCGGCTGCTGTCGCGCCAGGACATGGACATTGCGGACCCCGCCTCGGTGGAGCGCGCGTTGGCGCAGCACCGGCCGTGGGCGGTCATCAACACCAGCGGCTACGTGCGCGTGGACGAGGCCGAGATCGACGCCGAGCGCTGCCTTCGCGAGAACGCGATCGGCCCGGCGGTGCTGGCGGCAGCCTGCGCCCGGCACGGCGTGCACCTGACCACGTTCTCGAGCGACCTGGTATTCGACGGCGCGCGCCGCGAGCCTTATGTGGAATCCGATCCGGTCGCGCCGCTCAACGTGTACGGCAAGAGCAAAGCGGAAGCAGAGCAGCGCGTGCTGGACGCGAACCCGGACGCGCTGGTGGTGCGCACCAGCTCCTTCTTCGGGCCGTGGGACAAGTACAACTTCGTCACGCTGGCACTGGACGCGCTCACGCGTGGCGAACCGTTTGCGGGCGCCAGCGACATCACGGTGACGCCGACCTACGTGCCGGACCTGGTGCACACCTGCCTGGACCTGGCGATCGACCGCGAACGCGGCATCTGGCACCTGACCAATGGGCACCCGGTGACGTGGGCGGGCCTGGCGGTCATGGCGGCCGAGCGCGCCGGGGTGGACGCAAGCCGCGTCGAAGCCAGGCCAGCGCATGCCTGCGGCTTTGCCGCCGCACGCCCGGCGTACACTGCGCTCACGAGCGAGCGCGCGATCCTGCTGCCGACGCTGGACAACGCGCTCGGCCGCTACCTGGAGCTGCGCAACGAGGCCGATCCGGAAATCGAGGAACTGCAGATGGCCGCCGAGACCCGGCAGCATGTGGCGAGCGACCACCGCCAGCAGGAAGAAGCGCCGGCGGAGGCGTTTCACGTCAAGCGGTTCTGATGTCGAATCGATGCGCTAGATTGAACCCGTCGTCCCGGCGGACGCCGGGACCCATGCTGAGCTAGCGCAGCGGCCGCGCTTGACTATACGGGTTACTCAAGCTTTCTATGGGTCCCGGCTTTCGCCGGGACGACGTGCGAGGCTTGGCGTGCCTTACCTCAGTGCGGATACTTGCGCAAGTACTCCTCCATGTCATGCTCCTTCATGCTGGAGATATCCTTGGCAACCTCTTCCTCCACCATCTTCTGCACTTCCTTGCTCATGTTCTCGCGGATGAGCCCGAGCATGCGGGGCGCCGCCACCACGCGCAGCTTGTCGAAGCGATGCTCGTTGCGGCAGTGGTCCAGGTGATCGGCCACGCGCTTGGAAAAGCGCTCGGCGGCCTTCTGGGTCGGCTCCACGTCCGACTCGGCCGTGTGGCCCATCATCCGCTCGCCCTTGCCAAAGAACCGCCCCTTGGGCTCGGCATTGATCTCTTGGTCCATCAAGCGCCCTTCGGGGTTGAGCATGTCCTCGATTTCCTGCAGGTGGCCGTCGTCTTGCGACAGTTCGAAAATGCGCGCGCGGCTGCTGTCCGCGGTGAGAATCCAGGTCGTTTGCATTCGCTTTTCCTCCTCAAAAAAGACAGGATGCTTCATCAAGAACGAGTGTAGCGCGGCCTCGCAAAACGCGGAGCCCGCAAGCGGCCGTTATAAAATGGAACGTCTTTCAACATCTGCAAAAGGGCCACACACCAGTGCAAGAGCAACACGCCTTTCCCTTCCTCCGCGAGATCCTGCTGTTCCTGACACTCGCCGGCATCCTCATCCCGACGCTGCAGCGCCTGCGCATCAACCAGGTGCTGGGCTTCCTCGCCGTGGGCACGCTGGTCGGCCCGTTCGGGCTCGGGCTGCTGGCGCCGCAGGTGCCGCTGCTGGGCTACCTTACCTTCCCGAGCGGCGAAGGCGTCTCGATGCTGGCCGAGCTGGGCGTGCTGTTCCTGATGTTCATGATCGGGCTTGAACTATCGGCCGCGCGCCTGTGGGCCATGCGGCGCTGGGTGTTCGGCGCGGGCGCGGCGCAGGTGGTGGCCAGCGCCCTGCTCATCGGCGGCGCGGCATGGCTGCTCGGCCAGGGCCCGGTGGCCTCGATGATCCTGGGCCTGGTGCTGTCGCTCTCGTCCACCGCGGTCGTGATGCAGCTGATGGGCGAGCAGCAAGCCACCGGCACCCGGCTGGGACAGGCCGCGTTCGCGGTGCTGATGCTGCAGGACCTGGCGGTGGTGCCGATCCTGATCCTGATCGGCGCGCTTGGCACCGGCGGCACCGACGGCGTGCTGATGGCCGCGCTGGGCGCCATGCTCAAGGCCGGCGTGGCGATCGCGCTGATCTACCTGGCCGGCGGGCGCGTGATCCACCCGCTGTTTCGCGCGTTCGCCCGGCACCGCCAGCCAGACGTGTTCATGGCGCTCATCCTCCTTTCCACCTTCGGCATTGCCAGCCTGTCGGCCATGTTCGGCCTGTCGATGGCGCTGGGCGCGCTGATTGCCGGCCTGCTGCTGGCCGAGACCGAGTTCAAGCACGAAGTCGAGCTGATGGTCGAGCCGTTCAAGGGGCTGCTCATGGGCCTGTTCTTCATGAGCGTGGGCATGAACATGGACGCGCGCCAGATAGTGCAAGCGCCGCTCTGGCTGGCGGGCGCGGTGGTTGGCCTGGTGGCGCTCAAGGCCATCGTGGTCACGCTGCTGTTTCGCATCGGCCGCCTGTCGTGGGGCCGCGCAATCGAGGGCGGCCTGCTGCTGGGCCAAGGCGGTGAATTCGCGTTCATCGTGATCGGCTACGCGGTCACCTCCAAACTGCTCGACCCCGGCCTGGGCGCGCGCGTGATGCTGGCGGTTGGCCTGTCGCTGTTCATCACGCCGCTATTGGCGCGGATCGGCCGCTCGATCGGCGAGCGCTGGGAGAGCAAGGAACACGAGGAGGCAGCGCAGCTTGACGACAGCGCGCTCGAAGGCGCACGTGGGCGCATCATCATCGCCGGCTTCGGTCGCGTTGGCCAGCAGCTGGCCAAGCTGCTCGCCGACCAGGGCATCGAATACGTCGCGTTCGAGAACAATGCCAAGCTCGTGTCGAAACTGCACGCGCAGGGTATCCCGGTCTATTTCGGCAATGCCGCGCGGTCGGAGCTGCTCAAGCGCGTGCACGCCGACGAGGCGCCCGCCATCGTGCTGACCATGGACCACCCGGCATCGGCGCTGCAGGCGGTGCGCGGCATCCGGCGCGAGTTCCCGCATGTGCGGCTGTTCGTACGCTCGCGCGACGAGAAGCACGCCCGCGCGCTCAGGCTGGCCGGGGCGTCGGTGGTCGTGCCCGAAACGCTGGAAGCGAGCCTGCAGCTGTCGGCTTTCGTGCTCGAATCGGTGGGACTGGAAGAACGGCTGGTGGACCGCATCATCAACCAGGAGCGGGCAGCGCACGAAGCGGCCCTGGTGGCCGAACCCGGGGCGGCGAAGTAACGCACGCGCAGAATCCGTCCGCATTCCCGTAGGGTGGGCAGGTCCTCCTGCCCACGCGTTCAAACCAAGGCGCGCTGCGCGGCCCGTATGCCCCACCACGCCGCTTCCTCGAACACCGAAAAGCCCGACAAGTCGGCGTGCGCAAACAGGATCGAGCCATCGGCCTCACGTAGCGCGCGCAGCCCCGCATTGGATCGAAAGCCCGGCAGCGGCGCGGCCATCGCATGCCCACGCAGCGTAATGTCCACGCGCTCCACGCAGGGCGCGAACTTCCAGCCATAGGCAGTCTTCAGGTCACGGCTGGCCACGTCGACCAGCTCGCCAGGCGTGGCCTTCATCAGCCATTTGCGCGCCTGGTCCGGCGTGCGGTCCGACAGCGCCACGTAGGCCGTGAACACCGTCTTTTCCGGCGGCGCCACACGGATGTCCTGGTGGGTCGAGACCACATAGCCCAAGCCCGGTTCGTCGTACACCACGTTATCCCAGCACAGCGGCATGGCGGGCCGCTCGGCCGGGAACGCCTTCATCAGGAAGTTCGCCACCATCCACGGGGCGTAGCTTGGCATGTGACGCTTGGCGTCAAAGCCATATTCGCCAATCGATTCAACCACGCGCGATGCAACATACAGCGGCATCGCACAGATCGCCTTGCGCGCCTTTGCCAGGTAAGTGTGCGGCTTGCCGCCCTCCAGCGTAAAGCACAGCGCCTCCACGCCGTGCGCGGTGCGCTTGAGCGAGACCGCGGTGCCCTGCCTGCGCGGCACCCGCGAGCGCCGCGCCATCGCTTCGGCCAATGGTGACAGGCCCCCGGGCCATGTGAGCCAGGCGCCGTTGCCCGAGTTGGCCGCCTGCCCCCAGCGGCTGCAGTAGTAGTGCAACCCGGCCCAGGCGGACACCTTGTCGTAGCGCGTGCCGTAATCGTCGCGGCAGCAGTAGTTCAGGTACCAGTGCAGCGTGGGCGAGCTGTACCCTTCCCGTTCCAGCCATTGCTTGAGCGTGATCCCGTCGAGCGCCTGCCACTCGGGGTCCAGCGACGATTCGACCGTCGGGAACACGAATGGCCGGCGCCCGTCCGCCCCGCGCAGGCGCCGCAGCCGTTCCACCTCCGCGAAGAAGCGCCGGTGCTCGGCCAGTTCGTGTTCGGGTACGCCTTCGGTCGGGATGAATCCGTCCTGCCAGCGGCCATTGATGAGCAGCCGTTCCTCCGGCGCGTGCAGGATGAAGCGCTCGTCGTAATACGGCTTTTCCGCGAACGGGTCGCGCTGGATGATCCCCAGGTCGAACAGGATCTCGCGCACGTGCGTCGATTCCGGCGACGGCAGCGGCAGGTAGTGCGCCCCGGTCGGATACGCGTATTCGCCAAAGTGCCCGCCGGCCGCGTTCCCGTACGGCTGCGGCCCATCGATCATCAGGAAGTCGCGGTGCCCTTCGTGGTTCAGCTTCCAAGCCGCCGACAGGCCGCCGATGCCCGAGCCGAGGATCAGCACGTCGGTGCTCACCTCGCCGGATGGCGGCGGCAGCCGGCGCCGGTCGCGCAGGTAGTGGCCCTCGTCGCGGCCGGGATAGGCCACGCTCGCGTCGATCTCCTGCCAGCGCAGGAAGCCGGCAGCGCCGGCCACGCCAGACACACCCGCCGCGCCGCCCCAGGCCAGGAACGAACGCCGGTCCATCAGCGGATCACCTGCCGCCAGTCCTGCTCGAACTCGCGCACCAGCGACTGGGTGTTCAGGCGGTTGGGCGCCATCTGCAGCCGCTGCATGTCTGGCGGGAAGCTGAACATCTCGCGCGTGGTGTCCGCGTTCAGGTAGCGCATCGGCAGCGCATAGCGGTCAGGCGGCGTGTAGCGCGGCTGGGGCGACGCCAGGATGAAGCCCCATTCGCCGAACGAAGGCACGTAGGCGTGGTAGGGCCAGGTCGACAGGCCCACGTCGCGCAGCGTCGCGTCGATGGTCCAGTAGGCGTGCGGCGCAAAGAAGGGGGATGTGGACTGCACCACCACCAGCCCGTTTTGCGACAGGTGCTTCTTCAGCATGCCGAAGAACGGCACCGAATAGAGCTTGCCAAGCGCGAAGCTGGACGGGTCGGGGAAGTCCACCACGGCAGCGTCGAACATGCCGTCGCTGTTCTGCAGCCAGACTGCAGCGTCCGCGTTGATCACCTTCACCCGCGGATCGGAAAACGAGCCGTGGTTCAGCTTGACCAGCTCGGCGCGCGTCGTGAACGCGCGTGTCATGGCCGGGTCCAGGTCCACCAGCGTCACCTGCTTGATGTTCGGGTAGCGCAGGATCTCGCGCAGCGCCAGGCCATCGCCGCCGCCCAGCACCAGCACGCTTTTCGCCCACGGCAGCGCGGTGAGCATCGGGTGCACCAGCGCCTCGTGGTAGCGGTATTCGTCGCGCGACGAGAACTGCAGGTTGCCGTTGATGTACAGGCGCAGGTCGTCCTTCCAGCGGGTGATCACGAGGCGCTGGTAAGGCGTGGTCGTGGAGTAGATTACTTCGTCGCCGAACAGGCCATGCTCGCCCCACTCCACCATGTGGTCGGACGCAACGAATCCGCCGGCCAGCGCGCACAGCACCAGCGCGGCGCGCATCACGCGGCCTGCGGCATGGGCCAGCTCGCGCCGGAAGGTATAGAGCGTCCAGAACGCGACGCCCACGTTGAGCATCCCGAACAAAAAGCCGGTGCGCACCAGCCCGAGGTACGGCGCCAGCACCAGCGGGAACAGCAGGGACACGGCCAGCGCGCCAAGATAGTCGAAGGTCAGCACGCGGCTTACCAGCTCGTTGAATTCGGTGCGGCGCGCGTTCAGGGCGCGCATCACCAGCGGCACCTCCATGCCCACCAGCGCGCCCACCATGAACACCAGCACGTACAGCAGCGTGCGAAACGGCGCGGTCATCCACGAAAACGTCATGAACAGCAGCGCCGCGGACATGCCGCCGATCAGTCCCACGGCCAGCTCGATGTCGATGAAACGCGCCAGCACGTCCTCGTCGCGCACATACTTGGAGATGTGCGCGCCCACGCCCATCGCAAACAGGTAGCAGCCGATGATCGTCGAGAACTGCAGGATCGAGTCGCCCAGCAGGTAGCTCGACAGGGCGCCGGCGATCAGTTCGTAGGCCAGTCCGCAAGATGCGACAACAAATACCGACAGTATGAGAATTCTTTTGGTCATCAATGTTCTTTTGTTCTAAGATGCGGTGCTGTCATTCTGACTATTTCTTTGGAGAATGCCGTGCCCGCCATCCTAAACTATCTGCTGCATCTATCGACGGCTGCCGCGCTGGTTTTGGCCTTTTTTGTGGTGTACGTACGGATCACGCCGTTCGACGAAGTGCTGCTGGTGCGCCAGGGGAACGGCGCCGCGGCCCTGTCGCTGGGCGGCACCCTGATCGGCTTTTCCGCCACCATCGCCTCGGCGCTGGTGCACACGAGCGACTACTATCAGTTCACCGGCTGGGCGCTGGGCGCCATGCTGGTGCAGGTGCTGGTGTTCACGGTCACCACCCGGTTGCTGCGCATGTCCAAGGACCAGATCGAGGCGAACAACTGCGCGTTCGGCGGCCTGCTTGGCGCGATCTCGCTGTCGATCGGCCTGGTCAATGCGGGCTGCATATCCTGACCCAACAACGCCCTTTCACGGAGAACCATCATGTCCCTAGGCTCTTTCATCAAGAAGCAGTTCATCGACGTCATCCAGTGGAACGAGGACACGGATGGCGTGCTGGCGTGGCGCTACCCGATGCAGGACTTCGAGATCCAGAATGGCGCGGTGCTCAACGTGCGCGAGTCGCAAATCGCGGTGTTCGTCAACGAGGGCAAGTTCGCCGACGTGTTCGGCCCCGGCACCTACAAGCTCACCACGCAAACGCTGCCGGTGCTGACCAACCTGCAGAACTGGGACAAGCTGTTCGAGTCGCCGTTCAAGTCGGACGTGTACTTCTTCAGCACCCGGGTGCAGACCGGCCGCAAGTGGGGCACGCCGCAGCCGATCACGATCCGCGACAAGGACTTCGACATGATCCGCGTGCGTGCCTTTGGCATGTATTCGTACCGCGTCACCGATCCGCGCAAATTCTTCACTGAGATCAGCGGCACCCGCGAGGTGTACACGCGCGAGCAGGCCGAAGAGCAGCTGCGCGGCATCCTGATGGCCACGATGGCCAATTCGCTGGGCGCGTCGCAAATCCCGTTCCTCGACATGGCGGCCAACCAGGCGCTGATGGCGCAGCAGGTGCGCGGCGACCTCGCCAGCGCGTTCGAGCGCTACGGCATCGGCCTTGACGAATTCAACGTGCAGAGCGTGAGCCTGCCGGAAGAGCTGCAGTCGGCGCTGGACGAGCGCATCTCGGCCGGCATGAAGGGAGGCCTGTCGGCGGACAAGATGGGCGGCTTCACGCAGTTCCAGGTGGCCAGCAGCATTCCGCTCGCGGCGCAGAACGAGGGCGGCCTGGCCGGCATTGGTGCAGGCGTGGGCGCGGGCATGGCGGTGGGCCAGATGATGGCGCAGGGCCTGTCCGGCGCGTTCGCCCAGCCGCAGCCAGCCAGCGTGCCCGCGGCGGCCGAATCGATCGAGGACCGCCTGGCCAAGCTGAAAGGCTTGCTGGACAGGGGCCTGATCACCGCCGCAGACTACGACAGCACCAAGGCCGAACTGCTCAAGAAGCTGATCGGGTAAGCGCGCCTTGCAGAACGTCTCCTGCCCCAGCTGCGGCGCGCCGGTCGAATTCAAGTCGCACGCTTCCGTCATGGCGGTGTGCGACTACTGCCGCGCGGTGGTCGTCAAGGAAGGCGATGCGGTCGCCAGCCTGGGCAAGATGTCGCAGGTGCTGGAGGACTACTCGCGCATCCAGGTCGGCACCACCGGCGTGTTCGGGCGCCGCGACTTCACCGTGGTCGGTCGCATCCAGCTGCGCTACGCGGCAGGGATGTGGAACGAATGGTTCCTGATGTTCGGCGACGGCGCCACCGGCTGGCTGGGCGATTCGTCGGGCCTGTACGTCATCACCACCGAGCGCGAATCCGGCGCCGCCGCGCCCGGGTTCCACGACATCCGCCCCGGGCGCGAGTACGAACTGGGCTTGGGACGCTTCGTCGCATCGGAAAAACGGGTGGCGCAATGCATCGGCGGCCAGGGCGAACTGCCCTTCCGCGTGGGCGAAGGCTGGCAGGCGCGCGTGGCGGACTTTCGCAATGGCGCGCAGTTTGTCACGCTGGACTATTCGGATGGCGAGCAGCCGGTTGTGTACGCGGGCAGCGCCATCACGCTCGAGCAGCTGCAGTGCCAGCTGCTGCGCGACGACGAGCAGATCAAGGCCAGCGCGGGCAAGTACCGCGGCCGGGTGGAAACGCTGGAGTGCCCGTCGTGCGGCACCGCGATCGGCTACCTGCCGGGCATGACCGCAAGCGTGGTATGCCAGAGCTGCCACGCGCAGCTGGACGCCGCCAGCCCGCAAGTGCAGGTGCTGGCCAAGGGCGAAGAGCTCGAACGCGTGCGTTTCACGCTGCCGCTCGGCGCCAAGGCCACGATCCATGGCTACCCGTACCAGGTTATCGGGGCGATGATGCGCAGCGATGACGAATCGAGCAGCTGGACCGAGTACCTGCTGTACAGTACCAATGCTTCGTTCTTCTGGCTGGTTGAAACCGACGAGGGCTGGTCGCGCGCCAAGGTGATGGACACATGGCCGGAGCCGGGCCGCTTCGATGCCGTCGCGGTGGTATGCGACAAGGTGGAGTTCGAACGCAAATACGCGTACACCGCACGCGTGGACTATGCCGCGGGCGCGTTCAACTGGCGCGTTGCCAAGGGCGACCTCGTGCGCGTCGTCGAATACGAGCGGGGCGCCAACCGTCTGGCGGCCGAGCGCACCGACGAGGAACTCACCTGGTCGCAATCGACCCCGGTGGCGTTCGACCAGATCCGCGCCTGGTTCGGCGCCGCGGCGCCCGGGCTGGCCGCACAGGCGCCCAAGCCCGCGCGTGCGCACAAGCAGGTAGCCATGTCCTTCATCTGGTTGCTTCTCGCGGCGAACGCGATTCCACTGCTCTTCAATTTTTCGGGCACGATCGGGTGGCTGCTGCTCGGGATCTTCGCGTTGCTCATTCCACCTCGTTTCATCACGGGCGACGATTAACATCATCATATGAAAAAAAGCTTCGTCGTGTATGCAATCGTGATCACCGCGTTCTCCACCATCATGAGCTGGACGAACCTGGTCAGCGCATCCTCCAGCGGCGGCGGCAGCAGCTGGAGCTCGCACTCGCGCGGCGGCTACAGCGGCGGCTGGTCCGGCGGCGGTGGCCACAAGTGAACCGCGACTTTCGTCCGGCCGGACAGCACCTGCTGGCTGACCTGCAAGGCATCGAGCCGGCGCTGCTGCGCGATCCGGACCAGATCAACGCCATGCTGCGCGAGGCGGCGCTGGCGGCCGGGGCGCGCATCCTGCACGGCCACTTCCACACCTTTGGCGAGGGCATGGGCGTGACCGGCGTGCTGCTGCTGGCCGAATCGCACATCTCGATCCACACCTGGCCCGAGAGCCGTTTTGCGGCCGTGGACATCTTCATGTGCGGGCTGGCGCAGCCCGAGCGCGCGCTCCACGTCATCCACCAGGCCCTGCAACCGCTTGCGCGAAACGTGAGAATCGTCGAGCGCGGCCAGCTATAATCGCCCGCAGTTTTCGATACTGCGGCAAGGACGACCATGACCAATCCTGCTTCCACTTCGCCCCAGGCACTGGGCCACATCCGCGTGCTCGACCTGTCGCGCGTGCTGGCCGGGCCCTGGTGCTCGCAAAACCTGGCCGACCTCGGCGCGGACGTGATCAAGATCGAGCGCCCCGGCAGCGGCGACGACACGCGCGCCTGGGGGCCGCCGTACGCCAAGGACGCCGAAGGCCGCGACACCAGCGAGGCCGCCTACTACCTGTCCGCCAACCGCGGCAAGCGCTCGGTCACGGTGGATATCGCCTCGGCCGAGGGGCAGGCGCTGGTGCGCGAGCTGGCGCGCCACTGCGACGTCGTGCTCGAGAATTTCAAGGTCGGGCACCTGAAGC
Source organism: Massilia agilis (assembly GCF_024756255.1). GTDB lineage: Bacteria > Pseudomonadota > Gammaproteobacteria > Burkholderiales > Burkholderiaceae_D > Telluria > Telluria agilis. The sequence continues at coordinate 1,251,580 of NZ_JANUHB010000002.1, forward strand.
GCTACGGGCTCGATTACGCGTCGCTCAAGGCCATCAAGCCCGACCTCGTGTACTGCTCGATCACCGGCTTCGGCCAGGACGGGCCGTACGCGCACCGCGCGGGTTACGACTTCCTCATCCAGGGCATGGGCGGATTGATGTCCGTGACCGGCGAGCGCGACGACCTGCCGGGCGGCGGCCCGCAAAAGGTGGGCGTGGCGCTCACCGACCTCATGACCGGCATGTACGCGACCATTGCGGTGCTGGCCGCCCTCACCCACCGCGACCGCACCGGTGAAGGGCAGCACATCGACATGGCGCTGCTCGACACGCAGGTGGCGATGCTGGCCAACGTGGGCAGCAACTACCTCAACAGCGGCAAGCCGCCCAAGCGCTGGGGCAATGCGCACCCGAACATCGTGCCGTACCAGACCTTCGCCTGCGCCGACGGCCACATCATCGTCGCGACCGGCAACGACGGCCAGTACCAGAAATTCGTCGAGGCGGGCGGGCGGCCCGAGCTGGCGCGCGACCCGCGTTTTGCCACCAACCCGCTGCGCGTGCAGAACCGCGACGAGCTGGTGCCGATCCTGGCCGAGATGGTACGCACGCGCCGGCGTGACGAGTGGATCGAGATGCTGGAGGCGGTGGGCGTGCCGTGCGGGCCGATCAACGACGTGGGCGAGGTGTTCGCCAACCCGCAGGTGCAGGCGCGCGGGGTGGCGATCGAACTGCCCCACCCGGCCGCCGGCAAGGTCAAGCTGGTGCGCAGCCCGATGAAGATGTCCGCCACGCCCGCAACCAGCGACAAGGCGCCGCCGATGCTCGGCCAGCACACGGAAGAAGTGCTGCGCGAGGTGCTGGGCAAGGACGCTGCCCAAATCGACGCGCTGCGCGCCAAGGGCGTGGTCTGACGATCCCGGCACTCGCCGGGACCACGGCTTCAGTGCAGGTGATGCTTGAAGTCGGACAGCTCACTGTGCACACGCGTGACCACCGCTTCAAGGTGGGCCGGCATGTGCGACGAGCTGCGCGACAGGCGCTTGACCTCGTCGCCCATCGCTTCCAGGCTGTCCACGCATTCGGTGATGCGCTGCTGGTCGTTTGACTGGATCACGCCTTCCGCCTGCTTGGATTCGCGCGCCAGTTTGGAAATGCAGTCCCTCACCTCGTTCGGCGTATCCGTCGAATCCTTGCAGGCTTTCTCGGCCTCGACGATGGTTTGCTGCAGGTGACTGAACCGCTGCTGGATTTCGGCTTGTTGCAACATGCTTGCCTCCATGGTCTGTTAGATCAGGTTTGATCCGCGCATACGACCAAAGTTGCAGTCGTAGGGTGGGCAGGTTTCCTGCCCACGCGTTCAAACAAATGCGGACGAGCCGCGCGAGCGCTGGTTGGACGCGTGGGCGGGAGACCCGCCCACCCTACGTCCGGGCCTCTTGCGGATTAAGCGGCGGCACGCTGCGCAGCCGCAGTGCAAGCAGCAGGGCCACCACGAGCACCGCCGACAGCAGCGCGACCACGCCGAGCCAGCCGCCATGCGACCACAGGTAGCCCGAGATCCAGCCTACCACGCTGGAACCGAGGTAGTACAGGAACAGGTAAATTGCCGAGGCCAGCGCCTGCGGTGCCTGCGCGCGCCGGCCAACCCAGCTGCTCGCCACCGAGTGCGACGCGAAAAAGCCGAAGGTGAACAGGCCCATGCCAGCCACGATCATCCACACGTTGTCCAGCAGCGTCAGCAGCAGACCGGCGAGCATCACCGACATCACCATCCACAGCACGTTGCGGCGGCCGAGCCTGTCCGCCAGCCGGCCCGCCCACACGGACGAGAAGATGCCGAGCAGGTACAGGACCGACAGCGCGCCGACCGCACTCTGGCGCATCGAAAACGGCGGCGCCAGCAGGCGGTAGCCGATGTAGTTGTACATGCTGACCATCGCACCCATCAGCAGGAACGCGATCGAGAACAGCAGCGGCAGCCCGGCGTCAAACAGGTGCGTGCGCAGGCCGCCAAGCAAGGCGCCCACGCCGCGCGCGCCGGGGCGGAAGTTGCGCGAAGCCGGCAGGCTGCGCCAGAACTCGAAGGCGGCGTACAGCCCCGCCAGTCCCATCGCCGCCAGCGCCACGCGCCATGAATAGAAGTCGCTGATGAAGGAGGCGATCACGCGGCCCAGCATGCCACCGAACGCACTGCCGCCGATGTAGGTGCCCATCGCCAGGCCCAGCGACCTGCCGTCGATTTCTTCACTCAGGTAGGCCATCGCCACGGCGGGCATGCCGGCGATGAGCAGGCCAAGCAAGGCACGCAGCGCCAGCAGTTGCGCATAGTCCTGGGAGAAGGCGGCCGCCAGCGTCAATACGGCGCCACTGAGCATGGACGCGGCCATGATGGGCTTGCGGCCAAAGCGGTCCGAGATCACGCTCGAAGCGAGCAGGGCGACGGCGAGCGTGCCGGTGGACAGCGACAGTACCAGGCTGCTTTGCGCGGGAGTGAGGCCAAAGTCGCGGGCCAGCAGCGGCATCAGCGGCTGCACGCAGTACAGGAGGGCGAAGGTGGAGAACCCGCCAAAGGCCATGGCCCGGTTGATACGCTTGAAATCAGGTGTGCCGGCGGCGATTGCGGAGTGCTGCATGAATATCCTGGCTAGAAGCAGGACATGATACGCCGAACCGGGCGGAGCCGCAGGAGGCACAACAAGTGCAGTCGTCACGTCGTCCCGGCGAAAGCCGGGACCCATGCTGAGTGCAACCGGAACGCGGCCTCGCATGCCGCGCGGCGGCCCAAAGTTTGTATGGGTCCCGGCTATCGCCGGGACGACGGCGGAGGTGACGCAGGCGCGTGCGGCGCGGTTAGCGCCAACCCGTCGTTCCCGCGCAGGCGGGAACCCATGGAACGCGTGTCAGGACGCTCGGCATGGGTTCCCGCCTGCGCGTGAACGACGGGATATCAAGGGTAATCAGCCTCGATCTCGGACCCTGCGTAGTTTTCCAGCTCAGTCCACAGCTGCTTGATCGACGCCCTGGTGTACAGCTTTTGCAGCACCGTGCAGTTCTCGCGGTAGTTGGCGATGCGCTCGGCGACGATCGGCTGGTGCGGCGCCGGAATGTGCTCCATCAGCTCGGCCCAGCCAGCCTGGAAGTCGGGCTTGTTCTTGCGTACCGACGCGACGAAGCGCTCGAACTCCTTCTGCCCCGCGCGCGCGACGATGCGCCCGCCCCCTTCCACGGCAAAGATGATCGCCAGCGCGATCACACCTTCCGCGTTCAGGTCCGGATCCTTGACCGGCCCCTCGGCGTGGTGCCGGCGCAGCCACCGGGCCGCATCCACGATCGCCTGCACCTGCTGCCGCTGCTTCAACTGGCCCAGGTAGCGCTCATAACCGGACCAGGTTTCGGCCGGATCGGCGGTGCAGAGGTCCACGAACAGCTCCTTGAGCCGCCGCTGCGAATACACCGGGTCGTTGTCGTACTCGCCCACCAGCGTATCCTCGGGCATGGCCGCCAGCTCGCGGATCAGCCGGAAGCCCGCCTGGAACGCCTGCTCGGCGCCGTTCTCGATCAGGTAGTCGAGCGCGGCCATGTCGTCCTCGCCCTGCACCGCGTGCTCGAGACCGAGCGACACACCGCCGATGGTGAGCAGCTGCGCGCGCTGGATGCCCTCGGCGGTGCGGTCGTTGGTGAACTTCTCCGCCACCATCGCCGTGATCCCGGCAAGCTCCTCGGCCAGGATCGCGGCCTCTTCTTCGTCGGCGTCGCCGGGCATGAGCTTGATGGCGCGGATCAGGCGCGGCAGCTTTTCAATGACTATTGCTGGAAGCATGCGTTGGTATCGGTCCTGTTACGAGAAGATGTCCGTGCCCATGCTCTTGCGGGCGCCGCGGCGCGACGTCGAGCGCACCGAAGGCACCTGCTTGCGCAGCCGGTACAGCAGCTCGCGCGTGGTGCGCTGCATGTGCTTGGGCTCCTCGTCCGGGTCGTCCGAAAATTCGGCATCGGCCAGGTCGGCGCTGTGGCGGAACTCCGGGAACAGCTCGATCAGCGAACGCTCCCAGCCATCTTCGCTGGCCTTGGCCAGTTCCAGCGCCAGCGGCACGATGTCGCTGTCGGAGCTCGTCTGGCCAGTGGTGTACGGCCCCTTGGCGATGATCTCGCCCGCCACCTCGAGGATCTCCTTGGGCGCGAGCGACCACAGGATCGCGAACACGGTGGCGCCATGGTCGGTCGCGGAGGCTTCCGCCAGCAGCTCGTGGCGGCGCTCGATGTCGTCGGTGCCGAACACGATACCGTGCACGTGGTTGAACAGGCCTTCGGCGATGCGCTCGGGGTCGTCCTCGATCATGTCGTCCGGCCAGGTGGCGGCCATGTAGGCCAGGCTGTCGGCCCATGCCTTGGGCGGCACCAGGAGCGTGGCGAGCGAGGTCTTGGAACCGTCAAAGCCTGCCAGGTGCAGCGCGGTCACGTGCGGCGGCAGCGTCGAGAGCACTTCGGCGACCGCATAGTCGCCCTGCGCGTCGGCCGCTTGCGACAGCGCTTCCTCGGCGTGCTGCAGCGAGCCGGAGAGCACCAGCTCGCTCACCTGCTTGGTCAGCGCCGGCAGGTAGGTCTTGTCGTCGTCGCTCATTCCTTGTCTCCTTCAGGATCGAACATCTGCATGAACTCGTCCGAGGCGGCGCTTTCCTCTTCGTCCTCGTCGCCTTCGTCGCCCTCAGCCAGCTGGTCAAGCGACTGGTCGTCGTCTTCCCAGCGGTTCTGGTTCTTGTACAGGAATGCGGTGATGATCGCCTTGCGCGCCAGTTCCGGGTATTCGCTCGTGATGGCGTCGTACAGCGCGGTGCCATCGTCGCCATCGCACTGCGCCATCGCGAACACGCGCTCGGGGTCGTCGCCTTCGTAGTCGGCCGCTTCGCGCACCAGGCCCTTGGGGTCGAGGAAGCGGATGCGGTCAACCAGCGCAAAGCTCATCATGTTCACGTCGTCGATGCCGCCGCCCTGGGTGTACTCGGACACCAGGGCGTCGACCATGCGCTGGTAGTTGCGGCGGTCGGGCGGGTCGCCCAGCACGCCTTCGATCTGGCCTTCCAGTTCGCGCGACTGGTAGGCGAACTCGGGATGTACTCTCTTCATGGGTAGCTTCTTGAATTTTGAATGCCGGTCATTACGGCGCCAGCGTGACGCCGTGCAGCGCGAACAGCGAGCGCCACAGCTCGTACGCCTCGCCCGCCGCGTCCAGCACGATGCGATGGTTCACGCTCTGGTCGTACTCGGCGCGCTTGGCCGGGTCGGACAGGATCTCGTAGGCCTTGGTGACCGCCTTGAAGCGCGCTTCCGCACCCGGGGCCTGGTTGCGGTCCGGGTGGTAGCGCATCGCCAGCGAGCGGTACACCTTCTTGATTTCGTCGTCGCTGGCGTTCGGCGCGACGCCGAGGATCGCGTATAGGTTTTCCAATTGGAACTCTCCGGCTTGGGCCGAAACAGGGGAAAAGCGGGATTATCCTACAGAAAACGCCGGGATGTCTCGTGCAGGCTACTCCCACACGCATACCACCGTCGTCCCGGCGAAAGCCGGGACCCATGCTGAACTCATATCAGATGAGCGCCAGCAGTGCCGGTGCAGCAAGCTGTCTATGGGTCCCGGCTATTGCCGGGACGACGTGTCAGCGTTGCGTGGCCGAGGACGGCACCGGCGCTGCCGTTGGCGCAGCGGCTGCCGGGCCGGCCTGCTGCACGGGCACAGTCAACCCGCCCTGGGCCAGCAGCCAGGCGGTGACGAGGGCGCGGTCGGTAGCGAGGGTTTTCATGGTTTTGTCTTGCAACTTGAGGACTCTGCCCCCAGTATTGATCATTCCTGGCCGCTGTACCGTGCGTTTCGCCACATAGAGGGCTGTCCTGCATCACGTACGGTAAAATGTCGGCAACTTTACTTATCCATCTCAGTTTTCAATGAGCAACGACAACAACAACGCGGCCGCGAACGCGCCGTCGTCCAATTTCTTGCGCGCAATCGTCGAGAACGATATTGCGACGGGCAAGCACAAGCGACCGGGCCTGCCGTCGGTGATCACGCGCTTCCCGCCCGAGCCGAACGGCTACCTGCACCTGGGCCACGCCAAGTCGATCTGCGTGAACTTCGGCCTGGCGCGCGACTATGCCGGCCGCTGCCACCTGCGCTTCGACGACACCAATCCGGAGAAGGAAGAGCAGGAATACGTTGACACGATCATGGACAGCGTGAAGTGGCTCGGCTTTTCGTGGGAGCAGGACGGCGAGGCTTACCTGCACTACGCGAGCGACTACTTCGACAAGCTGTACGAAATGGCCGAGTACCTGATCAAGACCGGCAAGGCCTACGTGGACAGCCAGAGCGCCGAGGAAATGGCGAAAAACCGCGGCAACTTCGGCACGCTGGGCACCAACTCGCCGTTCCGCAACCGCCCGGCCGAGGAATCGCTGCAGCTGTTCCGCGACATGAAGGCCGGCAAGTACAAGGACGGCGAGCACATCCTGCGCGCGAAGATCAGCGAAGACGCCATGTCCTCGCCCAACATGAACATGCGCGACCCGGCCCTGTACCGCATCCGTCACGCGCACCACCACCGCACGGGCGACAAGTGGTGCATCTACCCGATGTACGACTACACGCACCCGATTTCGGACGCGATCGAGAACATCACCCACTCGATCTGCACGCTCGAGTTCCAGGACCACCGTCCGTTCTACGACTGGCTGGTCGACACGCTGGCCGAAGGCGGCTTCTTCCAGCGCCCGGTGCCGCGCCAGTACGAATTCGCGCGCCTGAACACGACCTATGTGGTCACCAGCAAGCGCAAGCTGCGCCAACTGGTGGAGGAAGGCATCGTGTCCGGCTGGGACGATCCGCGCATGCCCACCCTGGTCGGCCTGCGCCGCCGCGGCTTTACGCCCGAATCGATCCAACTGTTCTGCGAGCGCAGCGGCGTTTCCAAGGCCGACGGCTGGATCGACATGGGCAACCTGGAAATCGCGCTGCGCGACGACCTCGATCCCAAGGCGCCGCGCGGCATCGCCGTGCTGCGGCCGCTCAAGCTCATCGTGGATAACTTCCCCGAGGGCGAGTCGGTCGACTGCTCCGCGCCCGTGCACCCGCACCACCCCGAGTGGGGCACCCGCAGCTTCCCGTTCACCAAAGAGCTGTGGATCGAGGAAGAAGACTTCATGGAAGTGCCCACCAAGGGCTACTTCCGCTTCACCCCGCCGGTGGACGACAAGCCGGGCAGCCGCGTGCGCCTGAAGTATGGTTTCGTGGCCGAGTGCACCGGCTATGACAAGGACGAGAACGGCAAGGTCACGGCGGTGCACGTGAACTACTTCCCGGATTCGAAATCGGGCACGCCGGGCGCGGACAACTACAAGGTCAAGGGCAACATCACCTGGGTCAGCGCCGCCAATGCGCTCCAGGCCGAGGTGCGGCTGTACGACCGCCTGTTCACCGACCCGCATCCGGACGCGGGCGGCAAGGACTTCAAGGCGGCGCTCAACCCGAACGCGCTGGAAACCATCACGGCCTACCTCGAACCCGGGCTGGCCAAGGCGAACGCCGAAGACCGCTTCCAGTTCGAGCGCCACGGCTATTTTGTGGCCGACCGCGTCGATTCGCAGCCCGGCAAGCCGGTGTTCAATCGCATCACCACGCTCAAGGATAGCTGGGGCGGCAAGTAAACCCGCGCGTCCCGCGCCCTGACGAATCCCGCCCCGGCCCGGCCGGCGGCGGGATTTTTTTCATCCTGGCCACAAGCACGCTTTCGCGAAACCGCTACCTGTTACGGCTGATAGGTATCAGTTCACTCGGCAATGTGTAACTTGCATTAATGAATCGGTAACACTTGACCGGCCACAAACCACGCCGGATCTCCCACATTGCCAGAGGTGAACGTCATGCAACTGAGCCGCCGTCTTAGTGCGTTTGCCATCTTCGTGAAGCCGGGGATTTTGCTCGGGCTCGTGCTATCGCTTGCCGTCGGCGTCCTCGCGTATTTCGTGACGCTCCGGACCATTGAGCACGAGAACGAACTGCGTTTTCAGAGTATGGCGCGGACTGCGCAATTCACCATTAACGCGCGCATCAGGTCTTACACCTATGTGTTGCGGGCGATGGCAAGCATGTTCAACTCGACGCCGGAAGTCACCCGCCAACAATTCCATCGTTACGTCACGGGCCTTGACCTCGCGACCCACTATCCAGCGATTGAAACGCTCAACTTTATGGCGTGGGTACGCGCCGACGAGCGTGACGCGTTCGAGGCAAAGATGCGCCGCGAACAGCAAGAGCAACATCTCGGCGGCCCTCCGTTTCGCATCTTTCCGCCCGGCCGCCGCCCCAACTATTCCGCTCTTGTGTTGGCTGAACCTGCCGCATACCTCACGTTTCTGGGGCGGGACATGACTGCGGATCCGAACTATCTGAAAAAATATCTCGAATCCCGCGACACTGGAGAAATCGCGACATCGGGTATGCCGGTACCGGTGATGATGACGCAAAAGCGACTCGGCCTGGCCATGAGGCTACCTGTCTATCGGCCAGGGGCACCGCTCGACACGGTCGAGCAACGTCGGGAGGCCTTCCGCGGCTCGGTCGGTGTCGCTTTCAACGTGGCGATCATGGTGCACGGCGTGCTCGACGATGTGCCGGTGAAACCTGTACGGTTCAGTTTGTTCAACGTTAACGAACTCAACAAAAACAAGCCTGTTCGGTTAATCTACGACAGCGCGACTGCGCCGGATCGTCCGCCCCAGCCCCAGGACTTCCACGACCCGACAAAATTTCACGTCTGGTTGCCCGTTGACTTCAACGGGCATCCATGGACTGTGCATTTCAGTGTGCCGAAGAAATCGGTCAACAGGCGCAGCGACGCTTCGATTCCCCTGCTGGCCATGGTCGCCGGATTTACGACCACAATGTTGTTGTACGGTCTCTACTACACATTGACTTCGTCGCGCTCGCGTGCCCTTGAGCTCGCAAAAGAGATGACGATGGAACTTCGGGACAGCCAGGCCGAGCTCATTCGCTCGCATCATAAACTCCGGCGGCTCGCCGCGCACGCCGAACACATCAAAGAGGCAGAGCGCAAGCGGATCGCGCGGGAAATCCACGACGATCTCGGGCAGAACCTGCTCGCGCTACGTATCGAAGCCGAGCTGCTATTCTCTCGCACCCGAGAGCGCCACCCTCGCCTGCATGCGCGAGCCGGTGCGACCCTGAACCACATCGACAGGACAATCAAAAGCGTGCGCCAGATCATCAACGACTTGCGCCCCACTGTGCTTGATCTTGGATTGAACGCTGCTGTCGACTGGCAGGTTGCCGACTTCCGCCGCCGTACGGGCATCCTCTGCGACCTCGTCGAGTACCACCGGGACATCAGGGTAAACGACGAGCTGGCGACTGCCGCCTTCCGAATCCTGCAGGAGTCTTTGTCGAATGTACGACGCCACGCCCACGCGAACTGGGTACGGGTTGACCTGCTGGTCGAAAATGGATGGCTCCGGATGAGTATCCGCGACAACGGCACGGGCTTCGTCCGGGGCGCGCGCAAGCCCGGCAGTTTTGGACTTCTCGGCATTGAAGAACGCGTCAACATGCTCGGTGGGACCTTCTCAATCGGTGATGCCCCGGGAGGTGGCACTGTGATCGATATCGCATTACCGACACAGCAGGAAAATCCCGACGGCGGTCAGCGCCCTCTTTCGGCAATTGCAGAAGAGTCCCTGCACGACGAACTCGCCTAACGGCCTGATTTTCCTAATTTCGCTTGGGCAGACGCCTTGTTGGCGTGTCGGACATCATCCTAGGTTTTTCGGAAGGTGCTGAGCAAAATGTTGAGCGAAGTCAGCTTCCTATGCATAAGTTTGGATAAGAATCCTCTCATGCTTGTGCCATAACAATCCCGAATGCATGGAGCAGCCCTAACCACCGATCAACCATTACAGAGGAGGCGTAAGAATCGACTACATATCTATCCGTCCGAATCCTGAATAAATTTGTAAGAAAACGTCAAAATTGAATAGGAGTGGACCATGAACTCGTATAACGAATGCACGGAAATCGTTGAACTCGATCTCGACCCGATCAAGTTCAAGTTAATGCACGACGAATCAGGCGAGGGCTGGACCCTGGAACAGGCGAACGCGGTGGAAGCCGAATATCGCCGTTTTCTGTACATGAGCAAAATGTTCCCGAATGAGAAAATTGCCACCTCCGACGACGTTGATACCTTTTGGCACTACCACATCCTGGACACCCTGAAATACGCGGAAGACTGCAAGCAGGTGTTCGGCTATTTCCTCCATCACTTTCCCTACGTCGGCCTCCGCTCGGAACAGGATCTCGCTACGCTGATGCAGGCAGGCGAGCGCATGGCGCTCCTCTACGAGGAAGCCTTCGGCGAAAAGTACCAGTGGAGCCCGACCGGTGCGCAGGTTTCTTCGTTCACCGCCAGCCACAGCGACGTCGGCGGCACCACCAGCAAGCCCGCCTACTGCATGGCAACCGGCGGTGGCACCACGGCCAAGCCGGCCTATTGCATGGCAACCGGGGGTGGCAGCGCGACCAAGCCAGCTTATTGCATGGCGACCGGGGGTGGCACGACGGCCAAGCCCGCCTACTGCATGGCAACCGGCGGTGGCACGACGGCCAAGCCCGCCTACTGCATGGCAACCGGGGGTGGCACCACGGCCAAGCCCGCCTACTGCATGGCGACCGGCGGTGGCAGTGCAGCCCATCCTGCCTACTGCATGTCCACCACCGGCGGCACCTCGGCCAAGCCGGCTTATTGCATGTCCCCTGGGGGTGGCACCACCACCGAAGCGCGCACGCTCAGTGCGAATGCGGACGAGACGGACTTCCCCTCCCACGCCCCAACCAGCGCATTTTCGAAGAATACTGCCGTGACCGTTGCCGACCGTCACATCTCGATGAACACGTTTTTCACGACCCGCCCGCGACTTCCGGTGCAAGCCATAGCAAACTGACCTTAAGTTGTTTGCATCACCATGCCGTTCAGCTGCAACTGAACGGCATTTTTTTTGTTCACTTCGACCCACTGACAGTTCAGTCACACTCATTCCTTCTTCGAGCCTACGCAAGCGCTTGTCTAACTCGGGCTTGTCCCCGTCCGCCTCATCCTGTTGCCATCATAAGTAGTCCCGGTCCTACTCAACATTAGGAATATTCTGAATGACCCATACAATTGATCTATATCAAAAGCGGACTCATGAGTTCACCTAATAGTTGACCTCCGTCAAACGACGACGCAAATCCTACGATCCAAACCAACTAAATGACGAGGGAGAAGCTTATGAGTACTTCGAACAACGAATTTGCAACAATTGCCTCATTGGATCTCGACCCGATCAAGGTCAAACTGATGCACAAGGAGTCTGGGGAAGCCTGGTCCCTGGAGCGTGCAGCGGCGGCAGAGTTTGAATATCGCCGCTTCTTGTATTTGATGAAGAAGTTCCCGCAGGAACAAGCGTCACCGAGCATGGAAGTCGACACGTTCTGGCACTACCACATTCTCGACACGCTCAAGTATGCCGAGGACTGCCAAGTCGTGTTCGGCTATTTCCTTCATCATTTCCCCTATGTTGGCCTGCGCGGTGAGGACGACCTCATTACCCACCAGCGCGTTGGTGCGCGTATGCGTTCCCTGTACGAAGACACGTTCGGCGACACCTATCCGTTTACCACCGAGGGGCACGGCGAACAGCTTCAGGAAGAAACCGACAATGCAGCGAGGACTGCCCATGCGAAAAGCAGGTCGGGAGCCGCCTATTCGATGAGCACGACCGGGCCCGCCTATTCGATGAGCACGTCGAGCGCAGCCTATTCGATGAGTACCGCTGGCCAAGCGTACTCGATGACCCCGTCTACCGCAGCGTCACTGATCCGGCCGCGTCTATCCGGGCAAGCGCCGAACTAGGCGAAAGCCAGCGCATTGCCGCTGCCAATGGTCGGTACTGGCTGAAGCCGGCTAATGGCGGCTGGTGTTTGGCACACTCAACGGAACAAAGCACCAACCGAACGCCGCCTGCATGGCAAACTGCCCCAGCCGTGCAGGCAGCAGGCACAGCGACACCAGTGCCAGGTCGGGCTCCGAAGAAACGACATGCCAGTCCAACTGCCGCCGGATCTCGTCCGGCGGCGGTGGCGGGCGCACGTCATGCTCGCGCGCCAGCATATAGGCGCGCACTTGCTCTTTGGTCGGATGGGTTACGCAGCGGTCCATGGCGAGCTCCACCACAAAGTGACTCTGGGATACGAACGCCTCCACGATACGAGCACCAACCGGGCCCGGGTTGAGGAGAATCAAGCGGAGCCGGTACACCGTCCCGCGTGTGGCGCCCCGTACACTCAGCCCTGCGCAACCCGTGCCAGCGCGTCCGCCACGGTGCGGTAGCGCAGCCGCACGCCAAGCTCGTGCTTGATGCGTCGATTGTCGAGCTGGCGCGACTCCACCATGAACGACAGCGCCGCCGGCGACACCACCTGGCGCAACTGCTTGCGCGGCAAGCGCGGCGGACGCGGCAGCGCGAACGCATCGGCCACCGCGTCAAAGTATTCGCCCATCTTCATGCGCGTGTCGTCGCTCGCGTGGTACACCCGCCCGGGCAGGCCGCGAAACAGCGCCAGCGCCACCATGCGCGCCAGGTCGTCGGCGTGGACGTGGTTGGTGTACACGTCTTCCTCCGGCGCCAGCGCCGGCGTGCCGGCACGCAGCCGCTCGAGCGGCAGCCGGTCGTTCGCGTAGATGCCGGGCACGCGCAGGATCGACACCCGCCCTGCCGCGCGCCGCGCCCACGCGCGCAGGGCGCGTTCGGCGTCCACCCGGCGCAGCGCGCGCGCGTTCTTTGGCGCCACCGGGCGCGTCTCGTCGATCAGCTGGCCGCCGCAATCGCCATAGACCCCGCTGGTGCTGACGTAAACGACCTGCGCCCCGTCGGGTAGAATGGCGGTCAAATTGCGTGTACGGCAATCCCGCGGCCCTTGCGGCTGGGGTGGCGCCAGGTGCACGACCCGGCGCGCCAGCCCGGTAAGCCGGTGCAGGCTGTCCTTGCGGTCCAGGTTCGCCACGACCGGCACCGCCCCGGCGGCGCGCAGCTCGGCCCGCCGCCCGGGATCGCTGGTGACCGCGAACACCCGAAAGTGCTCGCGCACCAGCGGCAAAAGGCGCATGCCGACATCGCCGCAGCCAACGATGACAAGGCGCGGCAAATTCAACCTGTGTTTATTGTTCTTCATATCGAGGATTGTATGACGTTCCAGATCACTGTCCAGCCCAGCGGCCACCAATTCGAATGCGAGGAAGGCGATACCGTCCTCGCGGCCGCGATCCGCGCCGGCATCGGCCTGCCCTACGGGTGCAAGAACGGGGCATGCGGATCGTGCAAGGGCAAGGTCGTCGAGGGCTCGGTGGTCCACAAGGCGCACCAGGAGCGCGCGCTGTCGCCGGACGAGGAAGTGCGCGGCATGTCGCTGTTCTGCTGCGCGGTACCGCAAGGCGACCTGGTGATCGAGGCGCGCGAAGTGGCCGGTACCGGCGACTACCCGGTGCGCAAAATGCCCACCCGCGTTGCCAGCATCCGCAAGGCCGCGCCGGACGTGGCCATCATCACCCTGCAGCTGCCCGCCAACGAGGCGCTGGCCTACCGCGCCGGCCAGTACATCGAATTCCTGCTCAAGGACGGCAAGCGCCGCGCCTACAGCATCGCCTGTGCGCCGTCGCTGGAGCAGCCGCTGGAACTGCACATCCGCCACATGCCCGGCGGCTCCTTCACCGACCACGTGTTCAACACCATGAAGGAGCGCGAGATCCTGCGCTTCGAGGGGCCGCTGGGCACCTTCTTCCTGCGCGAGGAGTCGGACAAGCCGGTCGTGCTGCTCGCCTCGGGCACCGGCTTTGCCCCGGTCAAGGCGCTGGTCGAGCACATGATCCACCTGAAGTCCACGCGCCCGGTCTCGCTGTACTGGGGCGGGCGCCGGCCGCAGGACCTGTACATGCACGAGCTGTGCGAGAAATGGGCAGCCGAGCTGCCGCACTTGCGTTACATCCCGGTCATTTCCGACGCGCTGCCCGAGGACAACTGGCAAGGCCGCACCGGCTTCGTGCACCTGGCCGTGATGCAGGACTTCCCGGACCTGTCCGGGTTCCAGGTGTACGCCTGCGGGGCGCCGGTGATGGTCGATGCGGCGCGGCGCGACTACGTGGAGCAGTGCAAGCTGCCGGCCGAGGAGTTCTACGCCGACGCGTTCACGACCGAGAAGGACCTGGCGCAGCCTTAAGCGTCGCCAGGAAGGCGGCCACGCGCGCCGCCACCACCGCCTCCTGCTCGCGGTGCGGCACGTGCCGCACCGCCGGCATGATCTGAAGCTCGACGGGCCCCGAAACGCCACGCGCGATCGCCAACGGGTGCTGCTGCGACCCGTATTCATCCTCGCTGCCATGCAATACCAGCGCCGGGCAGCGCACCTGGCCCAGCACCGGCGCCAGCGACCACGCCGCAAATTCCGGCGACAGCCAGGTGTCGATCCATGCCGACAGCACCCAGCGCGCCTTGTCGCCGTGGTAGCGCTGCAGCCGCTCGAACTGCCCGGGCTGCCTGAACAGCTCGCGCGCCTGCGTGATGCCCGCGCGCGTGCGCTCCTCCACGAAGGCCTGCGCCGACTCGGTCACCAGCGCCTCGCATGCGGCCGGCTCGCGCGCCGCGCAATGCACGGCCATGCCGCCGCCCACGCTGTGCCCAAACGCCACGAAGCGGTCGATCTGCAGCTGCTGGCGCAGCAAAGGCAGGACATGCTCCGCCTCTTCCCCGACAAAGCCACTATCGAGCCGGTCCGTACGCGGCGCGGATTGCCCGAAGCCGAGCCGGTCGTAAGCGACCACGCGCCGGCCCGTTGCCAGGGCAAGTGCCTCGGGGAACGAGCGCCACAATTCGACGCAACCCAGCGAATCGTGAAACAGCAGCACCGGCGCCAGTGCCGGATCGGCCCCGGCCGGCTGCCAGCTGCGCGCCAGCAGGCGCCCGCGTGGCGTGTCGATCCAGCGGTCTTGCACGGACAAGGTGAGAGAATCCATTTTCCTGCTTGAACAATGTTCGGTCGGCGGTATTGTCCGGGACTTCGCATATGCACGCAAATCTTGATGCTTGTGACAACAGTTTCAGGTATGTTATGCAGTTCGCGCGCAGCACCTGCCGCGTTCCCAGATCAACCAACCGAAGGGTCAGAACATGCAACAAAAATACCGACTCGCCCACGCCGCCCTCGCCCTGGCCGCCTGTGGCCTCCTGGGCCAGGCCTTCGCCGAACCGGCCGCCGCGCCGCAGGGCCAATCGCAGTACGCACAAGCCATCGCCAGCCCGGCGCGCACCGACGATGACCGCAAGAGCGACGACAAGCGCAAGCCAGCCGAATTCCTGGCCTTTGCCAAGGTTCGTCCCGGGATGAAGGTGCTGGACCTGGCAGCCGGTGGCGGCACCACGTCCGCACTGCTGGCCGCGGCCGTGATGCCGGGCGGCGAGGTGTGGGCGCAGACGTTCAAGCCGTCGGAGAAGATCGACCAGCGGATCGCCTCGGGCAAGGTGCCGAACCTGCACGCGGTGGTCGCCTCGATCGACAACCCGATCGCCAAAGACATGCCGCCGCTTGACCTGGTGACCATCAACATGTCCTACCACGACGTGGTGAACGCGCCGGTGGACCGCGCCGCGATGAACAAGCGACTCTACGACGCGCTCAAGCCGGGCGGCTACTACGTGGTGATCGACAACGCGGCCAAGAACGGCAGCGGCCTGTCGGCCACCAAGACCCTGCACCGCATCGACGAGGCGGCCGTGATCGAGGAAGTGACCAAGGCCGGCTTCAAGGTCGACGCCAAGAGCGACTACCTGCGCGCGCCGTCCGATCCGCGCGAGCAGCCGTTCTGGGAAATGAAGGGCGCACCGGATGACAAGTTTGCCATCCGGTTCGTGAAGTAAGGCCGAAGCCGAGGCGCCTGCACTTCCACAGAAATCAAGCAACGTCATCCCGGCGCAGGCCGGGATCCATGCTGACTTGCCGAAGTAGCGAGCGCTCTATGGGTCCTGGCCTTCGCCGGGACGACGGATTTGCGGCTGGTGGTACTGTTCCCGTGCAGGCGCCAAATCAGCCGTAGGTACAGCCTCCCCGCCCCTTTTCCGGCACAATGTCGGGCCGGCATCCGCCGATCATTGTTCCGAAAGCATTTATGTCAGCATCGTCGTCCCGCGGCCTGGGCGTCCTTCGCAACCGCAATCTCTCGTTCTACCTGTCCTCCCGTTTCCTCGGCACGGTCGCCGTCCAGATGCAAAGCGTCGCCGTCGGCTGGCAGGTGTACCAGCTCACCGGCAGCCTGTTCGACCTGGGCCTGATCGGCCTGGCGCAGTTCGCGCCCTTCCTGCTGCTGATCCTGTGGGCCGGCCACGTGGCCGATACCCACAACCGCCGCGTCATCGTCCAGCTGTGCCAGTCGGTCCAGTTGCTGTGCAGCGTGCTGCTGCTCCTGTTCACCTTCAGCGGCAGCCACAATGTCGCGCTCGTGTTCGCCATCCTCGTCCTGTACGGCAGCGCCCGCGCGTTCATGATGCCGGCCTCGCAGGCTGTGCTGCGCAACATCGTGCCCAACGAACAATTCGGCGAAGCCGTGGCGCTGTCGTCCTCGACCTTCCACGTGGCGGTGATCGCCGGCCCGGTGCTGGGCGGCCTGCTGTACGTGTTCGGCCCGGCCGCCGTGTACGGTACCTCCACCGCGCTGCTGGTGCTGGCGGTGATCCTGATGGGCATCACCAAGAGCGCGCCGCAGGCGATGAACAAGAACCCGGTCAGCTGGCACACCCTGCTCGAAGGCTTGCGCTTCGTGTGGTCGCGCCCGATCGTGCTGGGCGCCATTTCGCTCGACCTGTTCGCGGTGTTGTTCGGCGGCGCCACGGCGCTGTTGCCCGCCTACGCGCACGACGTGCTGCACGCGGGCCCCACCGGCCTGGGCCTGCTGCGTACCGCGCCCGGCGCCGGCGCCGCCCTGTGCTCGGTCGCGCTGGCTTTCTTTCCGATCACCCGCCGGGTCGGCGTATGGATGTTCGGCGGCGTGGCCGTGTTTGGCCTGGCCACCCTGGTGCTGGGCTGGACCGGCAACACCGCGGTGGCGCTGGCCGCGCTGTTCGCGCTCGGCGCCGGCGACATGATCAGCGTCTATGTGCGGCACCTGCTGGTGCAGTACGAAACGCCCGACGAAATCCGCGGCCGGGTCTCGGCCGTCAACTCGGTGTTCATCGGCGCCTCCAACGAGCTGGGCGAGTTCGAATCGGGCATCACCGCCGGCTGGTTCGGCCTGGTCCGCGCGATCCTGCTGGGCGGCGCGGCCACGCTGGCGGTCACGGGCATCTGGTCGGTGCTGTTCCCTGTGCTCTCGCGCATGGACCGCTTCCCGCACCACGAGAAAGAGGAAGCGGCGCGTGCTTCCTAGCCGATGTGGAATAATGGCTGAACGTCAACATCTCAGCCTTTGCACATGATCGGGAAGAACCAGCTGCTGCACCGTTTCATCCGGAGCCGCCCCCACCTGTCGCTCGCGATCGCGCTGGGGGTGCTGGTGGGCTTGCTGGTGCCCGACTCGGAACCGCCGCTCACCCGTGCCCTGATCGGCTGGAACGTCGCGGTCTGGGTGTACCTGGTGACGGTGGGTGTGCTCATGACCCGCGCCGACCATCGCAAGGTGCGCGCCATCGCCGGCCAGCAGGACGAGAGCGCGGGCCTGGTCCTGTTCAGCCTGACCATCGGCGCGGTGCTGAGCCTGTCTGCCATCGTGTTCGAGCTGGGACAGATTCCACACCTGCCCGAACACGCGCGCGCGCTGCGCTACGGTTTCACCGCACTGACGGTGGGCGGTTCCTGGTTCCTGGTCGGCGTGCTGTTCACCTTCCACTACGCCCACATGTATTACCGCGCGGCCAAAGACCGGCTGCCGCTGCGGTTTCCCGACGACCTCAAGGAACCGGATTACTGGGACTTTCTCTACTTTTCCTTCACCATCGCGGTGGCGGCGCAGACCTCGGACGTGGTGGTGGTGTCGCGCACGATGCGCAAGTTCGTGCTGGGCCAGTCGGTGCTGTCGTTCTTCTTCAACCTGGCCATCCTCGGCTTTTCGATCAACATCGCGGCAGGTATGCTCAACCAGTGATCCGCTTGGGCGCGCTGGAAAGATGGCGAAACGGGTAAGATCGTTCGAAAGGAGGAGCGATCTTATGCAAATCAACGTCAATACCGACAACACCATCAAGAGCAAGCACCAGGGGCTGGACGAGTACGTGCGGTCCGTGGTCGAGGCATCGATCGAGCGTTTTGGCGAGCACATCCGGCGCGTGGACGTGCACCTCAGCAACGAGAACCGGGAAAAGCGCGCCGACGGCGGCAACTACTGCATGATGGAAGCGCTGGTCACGGGCTACGAGCCGGTCGTGGTGCACGACCATGCGGCCGACCTGCACCAGGCCATCGACAACGCCGGCGGCAAGCTCAAGCGGGCGCTGGACAGCGCGCTGGGCCGGCTCAACGACAAGAAAATGCACGAGCCGCCGCCAGTGGACGCCGAGTCGTACAAGAACCTGACCAGTTCATCGTAGGGTGGGCAGGTCTCCTGCCCACGCGTCCAACGAATGCATGCTCTGTTTGGACGCGTGGGCGGGAAACCCGCCCACCCTACGCGAGCCGCGCGCGCAGCTCGCGCAAATAGCGCACCCCGGCAAGCGCCCGGCTGCCGTACCAGGACATCATCTCCCCGTCCACCAGCAACACCGGCTTGCCGATCTGGCGTTCCAGCGCGTCCGCGTGCTCTTCGGTAAAACGATAGGGTTCGGACGAGAGCAGCACCGCGTCGAGCTGGTCCACCAGTTCCTGCGACCATGCAAAGCGCGGGTAACGGCTGCCATCCTGCGCCAGCGGTGCGACCTGCCAGCCCAGCTCGTGCAGCATGGCGCCGATGTAGGTGTCGGCCGACACCGTCATCCACGGGTCTTTCCAGATGCAGTAGAGCACCGTGCGCGCGGGCGCCGGCGGCAGGGCGCGCAGCGCGGCCAGCTCGCGCCCGAAGGCCTCGCACCAGCTGGCCGCCGCCTCGTCCGCGCCAAACACGCCGCCGACCAGCCGCGCCAGCGCCAGGTTGTCCTCAGGGACCAGCGGGTGCGTGACCACGACATGCGGCACGAACTGCGCCAGCAGGTCCACGGTCGGCTTCTCGTTTTCGTCGACGTTCACGACCAGGTGCGTGGGCGCGAGCTGGCGGATCTTGTCGATGTTCACGTCCTTGGTCCCGCCCACCTTGGGGATGGTGGCCACGGTCGTTGCCGGGTGAATGCAAAAACCGGTGCGCCCGACGAGCCGGCCGGCCAGCCCCAGGTCGCACAGCAGTTCGGTTATCGATGGCACCAGCGAGACAATGCGCGCATCAAGGCACCGGGCGTGCCGCTGGCCAATGGCGTCAACGAATTCAGGAGTGGTCATAGCCTGTTATTGGACCATTGTTGCCGGCAGAATGCCACCCTGCGCACCACAGTTGCAATCAGGTATGATAGTTGTCACTACCACCCCCGGGGGAACTCCACTTGGAAACGATCGGCACCTTTGGTGCCTCGCGCTACTCGATCCGCGACCTGCAGCTGTTCTGCGAGTCCGACGAACCGGCCGTGCTCGATGCGCTGGCCGGGTGCGAAGTCGTGCGCGTCGCCAAGGGCAGCCGCGTGGAAGACCCGTTCCTGGCGCGCCTGTACATCGTGCTGTCCGGCGCGCTGGCAGTGGAATCGGACGTGCCGGTCGGCATCCACGACGGCACCGTCACGCTGATCCACCCCGGCGAGAGCGTGGGCGAGCAGGCCGTGCTGGACGAGTCGCCCAACCTGTCGCGCATTTCGGCGGTGGAGGACAGCGAGCTGCTGGTGATCGAGCACGAGCTGGTCTGGCGCCTGATCGACGAATCGGTGGCGCTGCCGCGCGCCCTGCTGCGGCTGCTGTCGTTCCGCGTGCGCGCCGCCAATGCGCTGCTGCGGCGGCGCCAGCGGCTGGGCGAGTTTTACCGCGAACTATCGCTGAACGACCCGCTCACCGGGCTGTACAACCGCGCCTGGCTCAACGAGATGCTGGGTAAACTAGTGGCGCGCGCCTGCCAGGACGGCAGGCCTCTGTCGCTGGTGATGATCGACCTGGACCACTTCAAGAAGTTCAACGACACCCACGGCCACCTGGCCGGCGACAGCGCGCTGTGCACCGCCGCCAACGTGATCCGCGCGGCGCTGCGCCCGACCGACTTTGCGGTGCGCTACGGCGGCGAAGAGATGCTGGTGGTGCTGCCCGAGACCGGTGGCAAGGTCGCGCTGTCCGTGGCCGAGCGCCTGTGCAGGCGCGTGCGCGCGGCCGTGGTGTTCGACGACATGCGCCTGCCGCTGCCGCACATCACCGGCTCCTTCGGCATCGCCACGCTGGCGCCGGGGCTGGACGAGAACACGCTGCTGGAAGCGGCCGACGCCGCCCTGTACCGCGCCAAGCAAGCCGGGCGCGACACCATTTCGCTTTGAACGATTGACCTATCCCCTGTCCTTTCCGCCCGCGCGTGGCAAGATGCGCAGGCGAGAACCTACCCCATGAGCACGCATACCTTCCTCTGGCACGACTACGAAACCTTCGGCGCAACACCGCGGCGCGACCGGCCGGCGCAGTTCGCCGCGATCCGCACGGACGCGGACCTGAACGAGATCGGCGACCCGATCATGCTGTACTGCCAGCCGGCGCCGGATTACCTGCCCGATCCGCAGGCTTGCCTGATCACCGGCATCACGCCGCAGCAGTGCCTGGAATACGGCGTCCCCGAGCACAAGTTCGCCGCCACCATCTGCGAGGCCTTCAGCCAGCCGGGCACCATCGGCGTGGGCTACAACACGATCCGCTTCGACGACGAGGTGACGCGCCACCTGTTCTGGCGCAACCTGATCGACCCCTATGCGCGCGAGTGGCAGAACAACTGCGGGCGCTGGGACCTGCTCGACGTAGTGCGCATGACCTACGCGTTGCGGCCCGAAGGCATCGAATGGCCGCGCAACGACGATGGCAAGCCAAGCTTCAGGCTGGAACACCTGACCCGCGCCAACGGCCTCACGCACGAGGCGGCGCACGACGCGCTGTCCGACGTGCGCGCCACCATCGCCATGGCGCGCCTCATCCGGCAAAAGCAGCCGCGCCTGTTCGAGTTCTGCCTGGGGCTGCGCAACAAGGACAAGGTGGCGGCCGAGATGGGCCTGCACCTGGCCCCAGCCGAGCGCCAGCCGTTCCTGCATGTGTCGGGCATGTTCCCGGCCGACCGCGGGTGCCTTGCGCTGGTGTGGCCGCTGGCGCAGCACCCCACCAACAAGAACGAGATCCTGGTGTGGGACTGCGCGCACGACCCGTCCGAACTGTTCGACCTGGACGTGGACACGATCCGCACGCGCATGTTCACGCGCAGCAGCGAGCTGCCCGAGGGCGTGACGCGGCTGCCGATCAAGAGCGTGCACATCAACAAGTCGCCCATGCTGGTCTCCAACCTCAAGACCCTGAGCCAGGAAATGGCCCAGCGCTGGGGCATGGACCTGGAACGCGGCCGCGCGCACGCGCAGGCGGCGGCGCAGGGTCCGGACATGGCGGCGACTTGGGCGCAGGTATTCGAGCGGCCGCGCGCCGAGGGGCCGGTGGATGTGGATGAAGACCTGTACGGCGGCTTTGTGGGCAATGGCGACCGGCGCAAGCTGGACTCGCTGCGGCAGGAAGCGCCGGAGCGGCTGGCGCAGTTGCGGCCCGCGTTCGACGATCCGCGGCTGGGCGAACTCCTGTTCCGCTACCGCGCACGCAACTTCCCGCACACCTTGTCCGAAACAGAAATGCAGCAATGGGAAGAGCACCGGGCCGCGCGGCTGTTCGAAGGCGCCGGCGGAGCGCGCACGATCGAGCAGCTGATGGGCGAGATCGATGCGCTGTCGGAGACGGCAAGCGAGCGCGACGAAGAGATTCTTGGCGCGCTGTACGACTACGCCGAATCCATCGCCCCGAGCCGGCGCTGAGATGTCCGTAGGGTGGGCGGGTTTCCCGCCCACGCGTTCATGCAGCGCATGCACTGGTTGAACGCGTGGGCAGGAAACCTGCCCACCCTACCAAAATCGGCGGTAGCACACGTAGGGTGGGCTCTTGAGCCCACGCGCTTGTCACGCGCCGTGTGCGGCCGCGTGGGCTCGAGAGCCCACCCTACAAATCATCAGCGGTATTGGTTGATGGCGTCGCGCGTCTCGATCGCCACGCGCCGCGCCGCCGCGGCAAAATCCTCGCCGTCCTTTGGCGTGGCGTACAGAATCGCGCGCGAGGAATTGATCATCATGCCGGTGCCCGCCGCCGTGCGCCCTGCCTTGACGGTCGCCGCGATATCCCCGCCCTGCGCGCCGATGCCCGGCACCAGCAGCGGCATGTCGCCCACAATCTTGCGCACCTGGGCCAGCTCTTCCGGAAAGGTCGCGCCTACCACCAGCGCGCACTGCCCGTTGCGGTTCCACTTTTCGGCCACCAGCCGCGCCACGTGCTGGTACAGCGGCACGCCATCCACTTGCAGGAACTGCAGGTCCGACCCGCCAGGGTTGGAGGTGCGGCACAGCACGATCACGCCGCGGTCCGCCCATTCCATGTACGGTTCCACCGAGTCCGAGCCCATGTAAGGGTTGACCGTCACCGCATCGGCCCCGTAGCGGTCGAAGGCCTCGCGCGCATACTGGTGCGCGGTGGCGCCGATGTCGCCGCGCTTGGCGTCCAGCACCAGCGGGATATGGGGGTAGGTTTCGCGCAGGTAGCGGCACACCGCTTCCAGCTGGGCCTCGGCGCCCAGCGCGGCAAAGTACGCGATCTGCGGTTTGAATGCGCAGGCCACGTCGGCGGTGGCGTCGATGATGGCCTTGCAGAACTGGTAGATGCCGTCCGCCTGCCCGCGCAGGTGCGCAGGAAAGCGCGCCAGGTCGGGGTCCAGGCCAACGCAGAGCAGCGAGTTGTTGCCCGCCCACGCGGCCGAGAGTTTGTCGATGAAGTTCATGGCTTACCTTTCCAATTCTGCAAACCCCGCCATTGTACCCGGCAGAAGTGCGGGGTTTGCCCGTTTGGAGTATATTTTGGACATTCAACAACCTTGCTAATGGTGCATCATGACCCGATCCGTTTTTGCGCGCTGGTTCCGCCTGTTCTTTGCCTTCACTCTCGTCACGACCGTGCTGTCCGGCTGCGGCTACAACGAGTTCCAGCAAAAGGACGAGGCCACCAAGGCAGCGTGGAGCGAGGTGGTGAACCAGTACCAGCGCCGCTCGGACCTGATCCCGAACCTGGTCAACACCGTCAAGGGTTACGCCTCGCACGAGAAGGACACGCTGGAAGCGGTCACCCGCGCCCGCGCGGCTGCCACCAGCATCCAGGTCACGCCTGAGGTGCTGAACGACCCGGCTGCGTTCCAGAAGTTCCAGCAGGCGCAGGGGGAATTGACCAGCGCCCTGTCGCGCCTGATGGCGGTGTCGGAAAACTATCCCAACCTGAAGGCGGACACGAGCTTTCGCGACCTGCAGTCGCAGCTGGAAGGGACCGAGAACCGCATCACCGTGGCCCGCCAGCGCTACATCGCCGCAGTGCAGGATTACAACGTGACGGTGCGCAGCTTCCCGACCAATATCACGGCCAAGGTGTTCGGTTACCAGCCCAAGCCGTCGTTCACGGTGGCCAACGAGGCGGCGATTTCGACGGCACCCAAAGTCGATTTCGGCAAATAAGACGATGATCCTGTTGCGCTATTTCTGGTGCCTGGCCCTGGCGTTCTGCCTGGCCGGGCCGGCGCACGCACAGTTCAAGCCCGTGCCGCCGCTCACCGCGCATGTGGTGGACCAGGCGGGCATGCTCGACGCCAGCCAGCGCGAGCGGCTGGAAGCGGTGCTGGCCGACTACGAGGCCAAGACCGGCAGCCAGATCGCGGTGTTGCTGGTCAAGTCCACCGAGCCGGAAGCGATCGAACAGTACAGCATCCGCGTGACCGACCAGTGGAAGCTCGGGCGCAAGGGCGTGGACGACGGCGTGCTGCTGATGGTGGCGCGCGACAATCCGCCCGCCCTGCGGCGCCTGCGCATCGAGGCAGGCCGCGGCGTGCAGGGCGTGCTCACCGACGCCCAGTCCAAGCGCATCCTGCAGGACGTGATTGCGCCCTACTTTCGCCAGAACCAATATTACGAGGGCCTGGTGGCCGGCGTGGGGGCGATTGCCACCCTGCTGAACCAGGAGCAGTTCCCGGCGGCCGCGCAGCAGCGCCAGCAGCCGCAGGAGGATGACGGCGGCGCCCTGCCCGGCCTGTTCTTCACCTTCATCGGCATCATGATCCTCCTTTCGATATTCCGGCGCGGCGGCCGGTCGCGCCTGTCCGGCGGCGGCTGGGGCAGCGGCGCCACTGGCTTTATCCTCGGCAGTATCCTTTCCGACATGAGCCGTCACCGTGGCGGTGGCGGGTTTGGCGGTGGCGGATTTGGCGGCGGCGGTGGCGGCGGCTTTTCGGGCGGCGGCGGCAGTTTTGATGGCGGCGGCGCCTCGGGGAACTGGTGATGACGCACAGCTTGCACCACCGTATCAAGCGTGCCCTGCGCCATGTGCGCAGCAGTGCCGGGCACGCGCGCCGCACCTTCCCGCCGGACGACCTGAAGGCGTTCGCCGAGGCGATCACCGCCGGCGAGCAGACCCATCGCGGCGAAGTGCGCCTGATCGTCGAGAAAGCATTGCCGCTGGACGCGGCCTGGGCTTGCATGAGCAGCCGCCAGCGCGCGCTTGCCCTGTTCGCCGATCACGGCGTGTGGGACACCGAGGAAAACTGCGGCGTGCTGATCTATGTGAACCTGGCCGAGCACCAGGTGGAGATCGTGGCCGACCGCGGCATCGACCGCAAGATCGACCAGGCCACCTGGCAGCAGGTGTGCCGCACGCTGACCGAGGGCTACGCGCGCGGCGAGTTCCGCAGCAGCACGCTGGACGCGATCGGCCAGGTGAACCAGCTGCTGCGCCAGCATTTCCCGTCCGACGGTCCCCGCCCTAACGAGCTGCCCGACCACCCGGTCATGCTGTAGCGATGGCGCGGCCACCAGCCGTGCATTCCACCACGAGGAGCCACCATGAGACTAGCCAACAAAGTCGCGATCGTCACTGGCGCGAGCCAGGGTATTGGCCTGGCCTGCGCCAAGCGCTTGGTGCAGGAAGGGGCACGCGTGATGCTGGCCGACGTGCGCGAGGCCGAGGGCCACGCGGCTGTCGAACAACTTGGCGCGGCGGCGCGCTTCTTTTGCGCGGACGTGAGCCAGAAGGCCGACGTGGACGCGCTGGTGGCGGCGACCCTGGAGGGGTTCGGCCAGCTCGATATCCTCGTCAACAACGCCGGCGTGACCCATGCGGCCGAGTTCCTCGACCTGGCCGAGGAGGACTTCGACCGTGTGCTGCGGATCAACTTGAAGTCGATGTTCCTGTGCAGCCAGGCAGCGGCGCGCGAGATGGTCAAGCGCGGCAGCGGCTGCATCATCAATATGTCGAGCGTGAACGCGGAGCTGGCCATTCCCAACCAGGTGCCCTACGTGGTGTCCAAGGGCGGCGTCAACCAGCTGACGCGGGTGGCGGCGATCAGCCTGGCGCCGCACGGGGTGCGCGTGAACGCCATCGGGCCGGGCACGATCCTGACGGAACTGGCGAAAAAGGCGGTGCTGGGCAGCCCGGAAGCGCGACATACCATCCTGTCGCGCACGCCCCTGGGGCGCTGCGGCGAACCGGAGGAGGTGGCCGCCATCGCCGCTTTCCTGGCCAGCGACGATGCCTCGTACCTGACCGGCCAGACCCTGTACGCGGACGGCGGCCGGATGGCGCTGAACTATACGGTGCCGGTCCGGGAGTGAAAACCGGGGCGCGGGAAGCAGCGCGACAGTGATATTTCTAAAATGAATGTCTGGTATCGGAAAACGAAATTGGACATATATTTTGCGGCGCAGCATACTTCACCTGTCTCCACTATTCTCCTCCAAGAAAATAGTTTAAGCCCGCTCTCTACAGCGGGCTTTTTTTTGTCCTTTCTGCCTGAGCATGTGCAACAGCGCCTGTTGAACGGGTGGGCGGAAAATCCGCCTACCCTACGAAAATCCGGGACATTAACGCGGCATGGTCTTCACCGGCACGTTCTCGGCCTGGGTCATGCCACAGCGGAAGCCGCCGCGCCCGTTCCACGCATCATCGATCGCGAAGTGGGCCTCGAACGGCACCTCGACCACGCCGATCGCAGGCGGCGGCAGGTAATCCAGGTAGGTGCCCTTGAGCGCCACCAGCTTGGTCACCGGGCCCAGCCCTGCCGCGTGCACCTGCCCGGTCACGTTGTTGATGACCTTCTCGTTGTTGGGCGGGGCCACCGCCTGCGTGATCATGGCGTGGCCGGACACCTTGCCGCTACCGGACACCACCACCAGCGAAAAATGCAGCGTTGGCGCACCGGCGACATTCTCGTTGCCGGCAAGACCGTTCACCAGATACGTTCCGAGCGTTTGCATGGTCGATCTCCCCCTTCTTGGGCGGGCTTGGGTAAGGAGGCAAGCCCCTCCTCCGTTTTGTTTCGCAGGGAAATCATCTTGTGCCGGTTTAATCGGCCGCAACACTGTGCGTGTTGATAGCTTGCGCAATGGCAGGGCCAACGGCGATCCGGCCGAGCTGCAAATGTTCCGCCCGGTGACGCCCAAACGCTTGAGCCACGTCATCCTGCAGTCACATTGGCTGCCTATACTGGATTCATCTGCGGTACGCGCAACCGATATGCCCGACTCGCAGCCCGGTGTGCCCTGCCCATGCACGGCACACCACCCGAATTCTCGCGTCTCTTGGCCCGATCTTGGGTTGTGCCCGCCTCTACCGGCGGGCATTTTTTTATCCAGTCATATTTTTTCCTGCAGGAAAGCGAGCAAAAAAAGGACGCCGGCCCGTCTTGAAGACGGCTCAGTCTTGGCTATGATGAATTCCGCGCGCCGCGTTTTCGCCACGCCGCCGCGCCAGACAAACGACAAAGGGAGCTGGTCCGATGACTATTCACGTACCTGAAACGATGTCCAATGCACGAGAGAACCCGACTGATTCCGGCCGTCGCCAGCACGGGCCGGAAGACCACCTGATCCTGAGCGAGCTGAACCCACAAGCGGTCGTGGACGCGCTCGACGAAGGGGTGCCCCTGAACCTGATCACGTTTGGCAACGTGCGCGAGGTATGCCCCAAATGCAAGCAGCACCTGAAGCTGGTGCTGCGCCAGGCGCGGGTGCGCATCGCCCACCTGCTCTGTTCCGGCTGCGACAGCTGCTTTGACGCCCATTACGCCAACGGCACGCCGGCCCTGACGCTCTGAACGCCGGGCAGTCGTGCGTCCGGGCTGCCGGGCGGCATGGTATGGTAGATGTTTTCCGCATTGAACGTCTTCCATGCCTGCCCTGTTAGCAACCCTCGTCTTCGATCCCAAACTGCGCACGCTGCGCCTCGGCTGCGCGATCCTGATGTACCTGACCATCCTGGTGGCCGGCTCGATCCCGGGCGCGCGCGCCGAGATCGGGCACGTCGCCTCCGGCGCGGTGCTGCACTCGATCGCCTACGCGGTGCTGGCCTTCCTGTGGTTCACCGGCAGCACCGGCAGCGCCCCCGCGCGCGCCGCCAAGGCGGTGCTGGCGGTGGCGGTGATGGGCGCCGGCGACGAATTCGTCCAGAGTTTCTTCCCCTACCGCGGACCGGCGGTGGGCGACTGGATCGTCGATTGTTCCGCCGCCCTCGTCACCAGCGTGCTGCTGTGGCTGCTGATGCCCGGCCAGGAGCGCGCGCGCCGCGGCTGACCCCCACGCGCCCACAACATTCCTTCCTCCCGAGCCAGCTTTGATCTGGCTCATGGTCAAGCCGAGTCAGCTGGAACGCGCCCGCCGTTCGTGCCTCTTACACCCGAGTGGCACGCGGCATCGTCACGCATCTCCAGTAAAACCATTCCAATCGGAAGGAGTTGATCATGAAGCATAGACACCAGAGCTTGCTGCTGGTTGGCTTGCTGGCCATTGCGCTGTCGGCGTGCAGCAACATGCGGCACGGCGGTAGTCAATCCACCGGCGGCGACATGTCGGGCGCCACCAGCAGTGGCGGCGAGTCCGGCACCGGCACGGGCACCGGCAGCAGCGGCGCCGGCGGCTACGGCGGCGGCACCAGCGGCGCCTCAGGCGGCTCGCAATCGGGCACGGGCGCGGCCGGCACGGGCACCTCCGGCTCCTCGGGCTGGGGCGGCACCTCGGGCAGTTCGGGTAGTTCGGGCACTTCCGGCAGCTCGGGCACTTCCGGTTCCTCGGGCAATGACCAGTCTGGCTCCGGCACCTCGGGCACCTCCGGCATGTCGGGCAGCTCGGGCGGCGGCAGCGCCAGCATGGAAGACAGCGGTTCGGCCGGCAGCATGGCCGGCACCGCCGCCGGCAGCCAGGACATGTCGCAGGGTTCGTCGGCGGCAGGCCAGTCCACGGCGGCCAGCTCGGCCCCGAACGCAACGGTGGTGTCGATCGACGTCATCCCGCGCAGCGCCAGCGGCGCCACCGGGGCCGGCAGCATGGCCGGTGCGGCGGTGGGCGGCAGCACCGGCGGCGCGACCGGCAGCGCCACCGACCGCGTGTACCGTGTCACCTTGCGCATGGACGACGGCAGCACCCGTGTCGTCACCCAGGAGACCACCCCCGACTACCGCGCCGGCGACCGCATCAACCTGACCAGCGGGGTCATCTCGCACTGACCGGCTAGTAGACCTGTTCGACCAGATAGCCTCGCTGCGCAAGCAGCTGAGGCAATCCGTTCGCGCCCAGCAGGTGCAGCAAGCCAACGGCAATGAAGGTGACGCTGCCCTGGCGCATCAGCTGTTCGATGTGGGCGACCATCTCCGGATTGCGCCGGCCCAGCAGCACGCGGCGCGTGAAATCGGCTACCGCGTCGCCGCCCCGGGTGGCGTCCTGCAGCAGGGCGTCGCGCGCCTGCGCGTCGCCAGACGACCAGGCAGCGACCACCGCGTGCGCGCGCCGCAGTGCGCTGCCATCACGCAAGGCGCGCAGCGTTTCGCGCAGGTAGCGTTCGGATTCGACATCGTTCATGGTGTCGAACAGGGCCAGCTGGTAGTCCGCGCTTTCCAGCTCGGCGACCGGTGCGCCGCGGCTTTGCGCATCCGCCAGCAGCACGCTCTCGACGCCGATGCTGCGGCGGTAGCCGTCGCGCTCCAGCGCCATGCTCAGGAGCAGGTTGGCCAGCAGCCAGGGCTTGAAACGGCGCATGCTTGCCACGCTGATGCCCTGGTCGTGCAGGGCTTCGGTGAGCTGCGCTGCCGTGTCCGGGGGCAGGTGGTTGCGCACATCATCGCCCGGGGCGTAGCTGCCGTGCTTGTCCACGGCGCGCGCGAACGCATCGTTGCCGCGGGTGTCCAGCTCGACCACCAGCCGGCTCGCGCTGCGCAGCGCGCGGCCGACTTCGGGGGCGAGCGGGTAGAACGCGGCGCTGCCCACATGAATGGTGCCGAACAGGTAGGCGACGCGGCCGTCGCGGCTGATGCGGTACAGCCCGCCCTGGTGGTGCGCGGCGACCGGGGCCGGGCCTGGCGGCACGGCCGGTTGCGGCAGCATGTGCGTGCTGGCCGCCAGCGCCATGTTGCCGGCCCACGCGGCGGCGCTGGCCAGCGCCAGTGCGGCGGCAGCGGTCAGGCGCCACGCCGCCCGGACCAGGAACGCCTGCCCGGGGCTGTGCCGCGCCGCATTGTGTTGGTCACCCGATGTCCTGGCTGGCATGC
This sequence comes from Massilia agilis, assembly GCF_024756255.1. Lineage (GTDB taxonomy): Bacteria > Pseudomonadota > Gammaproteobacteria > Burkholderiales > Burkholderiaceae_D > Telluria > Telluria agilis. The sequence goes on from NZ_JANUHB010000002.1 coordinate 1,281,486, forward strand.
GGCGTAGCTTTCTGTCACGTCAATCAATCGTTTCAGGCACACGCTTGGGCAGCTCATGCGTCGCCTGAACGCGTGGGCGGGAGACCCGCCCACCCTACCAGTCTACTCGGCGCCGACCTTTTGTGCGCGCGCGCGCTCGGCCATGACGGCCTCGGCCGCCTTCTTGCCGGCGATGAAGGCATGGTCGGAGTTGTAGTACTCCCATTCGCTGTAGCGTCCGGCGAGCACGATGTCGTAGCGCGCCAGCCAGGCACGGATGGTTTGCACGTTGGCGGCGCGCTGGTGGTCGTACACCACGTAGGCGTACGGCATGTCGACGATGTTGGCGGTGATGATCTCGTCATCGTCGCGCAGCATGGTCACCTTGCGGCAGTCCGCGATGCAGCGCTCGATCAGCGCCTGGCCATCCACCGGCAGCGGCTTCCATGGCGAATACGATATCTCGCAGGTCAGGCCAAAACCACCGGGCGGGTTGCAGTACGGGCTGGCATTCCCCTGCACAAAGATCCGATGGAAAATGCTGTCCTCCGGGTAATAGATCCAGTGCTTGTCGGTGACGTTCTCGCGCCCCACGCCCAGGTTCACGCACTTGATCGAGATGTGCTTGAGGCCCTTGGCGGCCTGGCGCACCTCTTCCGGCGCCTGCTCGCCGATCAGCTTGACGAGCTCGGGCAGCGGCATGGTCGAGACCAGGTGGTCGTAGCGGTAGCGGCTGCCATCGGCCATGACCACCACATGCTCGCGCGGCAGCACTTGCACCACCGAGGCATTCAGTTCGATCCGGCCCTTGATGTGCGGAACGAAGCCGTTCATCAGCGCCTGGAAGCCGCCCTTGAGCGGATAACCGAAACGCGCATTCGGCCCCATCGGCTTGCCCACCGGCTCGAGCGCGCCCTCGATGATTTCCTCCAGGTTCGGCAGCGGCACCCGCCCGCCCAGCCACGAGGTTTCCATCTCGGTCAGCGGCACGGTCCACAGCTTGCGGTTGTAGGGGATCGCGAAGTGCTTGCCGATGCCCTTGCCCCACACGCGGTAGATGAATTCCTCGAAGTTGGCGGCCTCGCGCTTTTTCGGCGCAAGCTGGGTCGCATTGGCCACGTCGGCCGTGCCGTCGCCGCAGCAGTCCTCGACCGGCTTCATCGCACACGCCGCGCCGCCGTCGGCGTTGCCGTAGCGCGCCTCGATCGCGCCCATGATGCATTCGGTGATGACTTTCGGCGGCAGCCCGTACAGCGCGCCCTGGAACGGGTAGCGCGTGTAGGTGTTCTTGCTGTACACCCAGGCTTCGCGGTTCTGCCAGTGCATGTTATCGCCCAGCAGGACCTCGTACAGTTTGAGCACGTACGGGTCGTTGGAGAACATGATGTGGCCGGCGTAATCGAAGGTGAAGCCCTTGTCGTCCACCGAGCGGCACCAACCGCCCACGGTCGCGTTCTTCTCCAGCAGCACGGTGTTCGCGCCCAGGTGGTAGGCGGCCGACAGGCCGGTGGGCCCGGCGCCGATGATCACCGTGCCGGTCTTCTGCGCCGCCCCGCCCTGCGGCGAGCGCAGCGGATTGACCTTGCTGCCGTCGGCCTTGACCGCCGCGCCCGGCTGCACGAAGCTGGCCTTGGCGGCGTGCCGTGGCGGCGCGCCATCCATCAGCGCGCGCATCTGGCTGGCGGTGGCGTCCCACGAGGTGTGCGCGACGATCTCGCGCATCGCCTCGGCCTGGGCCGCGCGCTGGGCCGGCTCCATGGCCAGGGCCGCCTCGCACGCGGCGATGAATTCGGCCGGGCCTTCGGCAATTGCGACAACGTCGCCGTAGGGCGTGGCGACGTCGGCGATCGGCGTGGAGACGATCGGCAGCTCCGCCGCCATGTACTCGAGCACCTTGGTGGGGCTGATGAAGCGCGTCGCCTCGTTCAGCGCGAACGGCAGCAGGCACACGTCCCAGCCCGCCAGGAACTGCGGCAGCGCCTCATACGGTTGCTGCCCCATGTAGTGGATGTTGGGCTGGCGCGGCAGCTCATGTTCGCCGATCTTGGCCACCGGCCCGGCCAGCACGATCTGCCATTCGGGATGGGCCTTGGCCACCGCCTCTACCAAGCCGGTATCGAAGCGCTCGTCGATGACGCCGTAGAAACCCAGGCGCGGATGCGGGATCGCGGACTGCGCCGGATGGCTCAGGCTCCGGTCGCGGCCCTGGCCGAAGTGGGCCACGTCCACGCTGCTCGGGAAACAATGCACGCTGTGGTGGCGCGTGCGCTTCGCTTCGTACAGGCTCGGGCCGCCGGCGAACACCAGGTCGGCCAGGTTCAGCAGCGCCGTCTCGCGCTGCAACAGCTGCTTGGGCGGATTCTTGAACGATGCCAGCTCGTCCATGCAGTCATACACCACCAGGCTCGGGTTGAGCCCCTGCAGCAGGGGCAGCGCCATCGGCGTGTAGAACCAGACGATCGGGCGCTCCCCGGGCGGTAGCAGGTCCGCCAGCAATGGTTGCAGCAGCGGGATCTGGTCGTCATGAAAGCCCCCGGCCGCTACCTTCGTATGCGCGCGGCACACGGTCACGCCGGGCGCCGGGCTGCTTTTGTCGAGATACGGTTCCCCGTCATCATGTTCCGGTTCCTCGACAAACAGGACCGGATAGTGCTGCGCCAGGCGCGTCAGCAGGTGCTGAGGCCGTTGGAAGACGAAATCCCAGCGCAGGTGGCTGAATACAACGATCGAAGGCATGATGACTCCTTTACCGCCCCGCGCTCGCGAGGCGTGCGGTTAATCGGTCTGTGTCGCACATGGGCCGGCCGCCTTGCACCAGGGTGCAGGTCATGCGCCGGGCCCGGTTCCCTCCTCCACATCCTTTTTCTCGAGCGAGACATTGCGTGTGGCGGCGCTGATCACCTCCAGCGGCAGCTTGGGAGTACGGTCCGCATTGAGCAGGCCGTTCGCTTCCTGGAAGGTGTCGGCGAACTGGGTATAGCAAAAGCCGCTGAACATGAAGGTGGTGTTGGCCACCTCCAGCAGCCGGCGGTACAGCGAGAGATAGCTCTCGTCCGTGTGGGCTCGCGTGTAGCCCCAGGTCTTGTCATCCGGCGTCGCGTTCGGGTCGAACGCGATGCCGCCGAATTCGGTCAGCACGATCGGCTGGCCGCGGTGCGGGAAGCCGTCGAGCGTGAGGATGCGCCCGCCGGGACGGCGCTGGTCGAACAGCGTGCGCACCGGATCGGACACGGCATAGCGCTCGCACAGCTTTTCAGGATTGCAGTCGTAGTCGTGGATGCCGAGGATGTCGGTGGCCGAGGCCTCCCAGCCGTCGTTGCCGATCACCGGGCGCGTCGCGTCCAGCGTGCGCGTCAGGTGGTACAGCGCCTCGACCGCGTTGCGATGCGCCTGCGTCAGCGTCAGGTTCGGCACGCCCCACGATTCGTTGAACGCGACCCACACCACGATGCACGGGTGGCTGTAGTCGCGGTGGATCGCCTCGGTCCACTCGCGCACCATGCGCGTGATCGCCTTGGGCGAAAAGCGGTAGGCCGACGGCATCTCTTCCCACACCAGCAGGCCCAGCCGGTCGGCCCAGTACAGGTAGCGCGGGTCCTCGATCTTCTGGTGCTTGCGCACGCCGTTAAAGCCCATCAGCTTGGCCAGCTCGACGTCGCGCTTGAGGTGCTGGTCGGACGGCGCGGTCAGGAAGGACTCGGGCCAATAGCCCTGGTCCAGCACCAGGCGCAGCTGGTAGGGGCGGCCGTTGAGCATGAGGCGGTCGCGATTGATCGCGAACGCGCGCAGTGCCGTGTACGAGCGCACCCGGTCCACCACCTGGCCGTCCACGCGCAGCGTGACCTCGGCGTCGAGCAGGGTCGGCCGCTCGGGGCTCCACAACAGCTCGTTGCGCGAGTCGTCGATGCCGGGGTCCGACAGTGCGATCTTGCGATTCGCCTCGCCCGACACGACCTTGTAATTGTCGTCCGCCAGCAGCTGCCGGCCATGCCAGATCTTCACCTCGACGAACATGTCCTCGGTCGGGATATCGCCGGCCGCGAACACCTCGCAGCCGATCTCGAAGGTCTCGAAGATCGGGGTCCACTTGAGCGTGCCGATGTACGTGTTCGACACCTGCTCCACCCATACCGTCTGCCAGATGCCGGTGGTGCGCGGGTACCAGATCGAGTGCGGCTCGAGCAGCCAGTCCTGCTTGCCACGCGGCTTTTCGAGGTCGAACGGGTCGTCCTCGACGTACACCGTGACCACCTGGCGGCCGTCGGCGTGCATCGCCATCGTGATGTCGGCGGAGAACGACGTGTGCCCGCCCGCGTGCTCGGTCACCTGGTGGCCGTTGACCCACACCCGGCATGCGTAATCGACCGCGCCAAAGTGCAGCACCGTGCGCCCGGCGCTGGGCTTGAGCTCGAATTCGCGCTGGTACCAGCAGGCGCGGTGAAAACCGGTGTCGCCGATGCCCGACAGTTCGGTCTCCGGCGCGAACGGCACGTTGATCTCGTGGGTCCAGCCGCTCACCTGGCCGGGCAGCTTGAACTGGCCCTCGTCGTCGTAGCGGAAGCGCCACTTGCCGTTCAGGTTCATCCACTGGTCGCGCACCAGCTGCGGGCGGGGATACTCAAACTGGCTCATTGTTTTCCTTTCCTTGCTCTGGCACCGGGATCAGGATCCGGCCGGCTCGTTCATGCTTGTTGTATGCGGAAAGCGCAGCCTGCGCCGCCTGCCTGGCCTGCCCCGCGCGGCACAGCGCGACCACCGCGCCGCCAAAGCCGGCCCCGGTCAGGCGCGCGCCGTACACGCCGGGCGCGGCGCGCAGCGCGTCCACCAGCGCGTCGAGCTCGGGAATCGACACCTCGTAGTCGTCGCGCAGGCTGGCGTGCGATGCGTTCATCAGTTCGCCGAAACGCTCGGCCGAGACGCCGCGCGTGGCTTCGAGCACGCGCAGGTTCTCGCGCACCACGTGGCGCGCGCGCTGGCGCAGCGGCGGGGGAAGCTGCTCGACCGATTCGGGATCTGTCACGTCGCGCAGCGAGGCCACGCCGAGCTTGCGCGCGGCCTCCTCGCATTCGGCGCGGCGCTCGTTGTACTTGCTGGCGGCGAGCTTGCGTGCCACGCCCGAATCGAGCACGATGATCTCGGCGTCGGGCGGCAGCGGCACCAGCCGGTGCTCGAGCGTGCGCGCATCGATGAACAGCATGTGGCCGCGGTCGGCCAGGCTGGACGCCATCTGGTCCATGATCCCGCAGTTCACCCGCGCGTATTCGATCTCGGCGCGCTGCGCCAGCCGTGCCAGCTTCACGTCGTCCAGCTCGATGCCGAGCAGCTGGCGCAGCGCGCGCAAAGTCGCCACTTCCAGCGCCGCCGAGGACGACAGGCCCGAGCCCACCGGCAGCTCGGTCGACGCGTACACGCGCAGCGCCGGCACCTTGATGCCCTCGGACTGGAGCAAACGGATGCAGCCCTCGATGTAGCTGCCGAAGCCCGGCGGCGGGCTGCCGCCTTCCGGGAAATCGATGCCGGTGTCGAGCGTGGACGAGTAAAAGTAGAAATGCCCGTCGCCGCTCTTCTTCATCGCCACCGTGGTGTGCTGGGGCGTGGCAACCGGGAGCATGAAGCCGTCGTTGTAGTCGGTGTGCTCGCCCAGCAGGTTCACGCGGCCGGGCGCCGAGGCCACCACGTCGGGTGCGCCGCCGAAAAAGGTATCGCTGCTCGTCATGTCACCTCCAGCCACAGCGGCCGCTTGCGGCCCTGCACTTCCAGCGCCGGCCAGGCCGGGTCGCAGGTCAGGTTCTCCAGTCCGTCCGCGCCGAGCACGAAGGTGTCTTCGATCTTGGTGCCCACGAAGCTCGGGTTGAACGCGAACGCCATGCCCGTCTCGAGCTCGGTCGCGGTATAGGGCGTGGCCACGATCTCGCGCGACAGGTAGCCGGTGATGCCGCCCTGGTGGTGCTCGCGGATCGCATCGGGCCGGTTGGCGTGGCGGTAGGCCTGCTCGAACGCGAAGTACACCGCGGACAGCGAATTGCCCGGCTTGATCGCGGCAAGGCCGGTGGCCTCGACCGCCATCAGGTCCTGCTGGTCGCCGCTGGCGGGGCCAAAGCTGACGAAGCGCGTCAGGTTGGCGTACAGGCCGTGGCGGCGTGCGCAGAACACCAGCATGGCGCGCTGGCCGAGCCGCTCGCCGGACGGGGTGGCGTGGCGGTACAGCGGCAAGCGGCGCTCGCCGGCCACCAGCACCAGCGCCGGGTGGATGCCGCGCCGCCACAGCGCCTGCGCGCCGGCGCCGGCCAGGTCGTATTCGGTCCAGTCGGGCCGCGCCAGGTGCAAGACCTCGGTCATTGCCTCGGCCGACTCGCGGCCCAGCGCGCGATAGCGTTCCTGCTCGTCGCTTGAGAGCACCAGGCGGCGCTGGCGCAGCGCGGCCGGCAACGCCTGCTCGGCCGCCACCGGGCGATCCGACAGCACCGGCCGCCCGTCCGCCACCTCGAGCACGTAGCGCTCGCGCAGTTCGAGCTCGGCCCACGGCACCACGTGGAACGCAAACCCCGGGGGAATTTCCTCGTCGCGCAGGCGCTGCGCCTCGATCTCGTCGGTGAGCACGCAGGCTTCCTCGCGCGAGACCAGCACCTCGGCCACGCCGGTCTCGGCGGCCATCAACACCGTGTTGGAGCCGCCCGCCGTGATCCACGCGAACCAGTCGGTGCCGCGCAGCCGGATCGCGCCGGCGCCGGCCTGGTCAAGGGCGGTGCGCAGCAGCGCCAGCTTTTCGAGCGCCTCCGCGCTCCTGATTGCCACTGCCTCGCTCATGCGCTCTCCTCCAGGTTCGCCGGCACCTGCTGCAGCTCGTAAGCGGTGGTCTCGGGCAGCACGTCCATGGCGAACATGCCGGCGCCGATCTCGGTGCCGGCCAGGTACTTGAGCCGGTCGCGCGTGCGGTACGGCGGGAAGAACTGGGCATGCAGCTGCGTTTCGGGATGCTCGCCGCCGTCGGTCGGGGCCTGGTACCAGGTCATCAGGTACGGGAAGGGACGATCCCACAGGTGGTCGTACTTGAGCAGCACGGTCTTGAGCGCGCGCGCCAGGTCCTCGCGCTGCGGCGGGGTGAGCGCGGCGAAGTCCTTGCACGGCGCCGTCGGCATCACCCACACCTCGTACGGATAGCGCGCGCACGGCGGCACGAATGCGATCGCGTGTTCGCCTTCGTACAGCACGCGCTTGCCGTCGGCCGCCTCGTCGCGCGCCATGTCGCACAACAGGCTGGTGCCGTGCTGCAGGTAGTACTCGCGCTCCTGCGCCAGCATGCGCGCCGGCACGCTCGGCACGAACGGATAGGCGTAGATCTGCCCGTGCGGGTGGTGCAGCGTCACGCCGACCTCGGCGCCGCGGTTCTCGAACGGCAGCACGTAATGGATGTGGTGCTGGCCGCCGATGCGCGTGGTGCGGTCGCCCCATACGGCCAGCAGCAACTCGATGCGCGACAACGGCAGCGCGCCCAGCGATGACACCGGGTCCTGCGTGAACACGACCACTTCGCAATGCCCGTTGGCGGGCGCGGTGGGCACCGTCAGTACCGGCGGGTCGTGCGACTCGAACGACAGCGACGGGAATCTGTTGTCGAACACGGCGATTTCGTACTCGCCCTGCGGCAGTTCGGTCGGGTGCGCGGGATCAACCGTGACCGCCAGCGGGTTGTACTGCGGCGGCGGCTGGTAAGTGCGATTCTGGCGATAGGCCGCGTAGGTCACCCATTCGCCTCGCAACGGGTGCCAGCGCAGGTGCGGGTTCGCATGCTGCGGGTCGGCGAACGGGCTCGGGGCCACGATCCCGTCCGGTATGGGCTGGTTGCTGTAGAGAGTGAGGTGTCGACCGTCCGGCTTGGTTAATTCTTTGAAATGCATGGCATCGTTTGAATGTCGAGCATGTGAATTGGAGGCACGCCGCAAAGACCTTCCTTGGCAACGCACCGCGGCTGGGGACCGATCCTATCATGCAGTTTTCACCACTTTTTCCGTGCATAACCATTGCAATTTCTATAGGTAAAGCCGGGTGTGCTACCGCGCGACAACGGAACAGGCCGTGGCCCGCGCCGCCCAGAGGGAAGGCGTTGCACAGCGCGACGTTGCACGCGCCGCTCGGCCAAGGACGTAGTCCTGGGCTTACAAAACGAATGGGCGTTTTTACGGGTTTCCGTGCGGCGGACGCCTACAGGCCAGAGTGCACTACAGATGAGTTAACGGCGTTGGAACAGCGCTTCCCGCTCCGGCACACGCGCGCGGCTTGGAGTATCGTATTGCCAACGACCCAAGCCACGGAGAACAAGAACATGAGCCAAAGGACCATCAAGCGCGTGCACCCGGCAGTGCGCGACGACATCGGCGACCTGCTGACCCAGCGGCCGCTGCCGAACCCGCACCTGGACCAGGTCGATCCCTTCCTGTTCCTGAACCACCACGGCCCGCAGACCTACCCGCCGCACAACCAGGGCCTGCCGTTCGGGCCGCACCCGCACCGCGGTTTCGAGACCGTGACCTTCATCCTGGATGGCATGCTCACGCACCAGGACAGCGCCGGCCACGAAAGCATCATCCGGGCCGGTGGCGTGCAATGGATGACGGCCGGGCGCGGCATCATCCACGCCGAGATCTCGCCGCGCGAATTCCTGCGCCACGGCGGTCCGCTCGAGATCCTGCAGTTGTGGGTGAACCTGCCGCCGCACCTGAAGATGGCCGAGCCGGCCTATGTGGGCCTGCAGCGCGAGGACATCCCCGCCATCGAAGTGGACGACGGGCGCGCCGTGGTCAACCTGGTGGCGGGCACGTTCAATGGGGTGACGGGACCGGTGCAGTCGCTGACCGGCGTCTTCATGAGCACCATTGCGCTTTCCAAGGGCGCGCGCTTGCTGCTGACGGGCCTGACGGGCCGCAGCGTGCTCCTGTACGTGGTGCGCGGCATGGTCGAGGTGGGGCCGGACAAGGTCGAGCCGCTGCACCTGGCCGAGCTGAATGCGGAAGGCGACGCGCTCGACCTGTCGGCCGAGTCGGACGCGCTGCTGCTGTTCGGGCACGCCGAGGCGATCGGCGCGCCGGTGGTGTCGCACGGTCCGTTCGTGATGAACACGCGCGAGGAAATCATCCAGGCCATCAACGACTACCAGGCCGGGAAGTTCGGCGCGCCGCACTGAACGCGGCGCGCCGTGGCGCGCGGCTTAGCGTACGGCGACGTTCATCGTCACGTCGGTGGCGAGCGAATCGCTGTTGAAGTTCAGGCGCATCGCGTCGTCGCGCGAGGCGAAACGGTTGGGCGCGACCGGCACGATCTCGGTCTTCTCGCCATCCACTTCGGCGTACAGCTTGCGATGGTCGGCGGTCACGTGCAGCGTGCGGCCGTCTTCCAGCGCGTAGGCGCCCTGCACCGCCTTGAATTGCGACGGGTCCAGGCGATAGCTGGCGTGGACCGCCGGAGCGGAAACATTGACGGTGGCGTCAACGTTGGTAGCAGCCGGAGCGGCCGAAGCGGACAGCGAAACGGTGGCGGCGGCGGCCAGGGCCAATACGTGGGTCATGCGCATGATGTTCATCCTTTTGGTGAAATTTGGGGACGGACCGCACCGCGATGCAGGGCGGTCCACGTCGTTCAATTTCGCCGGGCGCGTTCGTAATTAGCCTGGCGAATGATGACAGTGTAGCCAGCGCAGCGCGCGCCTCAAGCGCCAACCGGCTGAAGTGCGCAAAACGCGGGATGAAGTGCGCGATTTGCGGAACAAGCCGTCGTGACGGGCGCGCTTGCGCGGCGCTTTGTTCTACAGTGCTCGCTTGCACATGGAGCGAGACCACAGCATGCATACGATTCCCCTCGTCGCCACCACGCGCGGTTATCCGGACAGCGGCTACACCACCGAGAACGTGCATATGGGTTCGGTGGCGGTGGTCGATGTCAACGGGCGATTGCTGTGGTCCGCCGGCGACGCAAGCTACCTGACCTTCACCCGCTCGTCGCTCAAGCCGTTCCAGGCGCTGCCCTTCATCCTCGATGGCGGCGCCGATCGCTTTAGCCTGTCGCGCGACGAAGTGGCGCTGCTGTGCGCCAGCCATTCGGGCGAAGAGAAGCACGTGCAGGTGGTGCGCGCGATCCTTGGCAAGATCGGGCTGGACGAACAGCACCTGGAGTGCGGCTGCCAGGTCCCGCTGTATTACGACATGGTGAACCTGCCTCCGCCGGCGGACCGGCGCTGGAGCGCGCTGCACCACAACTGCTCCGGCAAGCACAGCGGATTTCTAGCGTGGTGCCGGCTGCACGGCGCGCCCACCGCGCGCTACGTCGATCCGCGCCATCCGCTGCAGCTGACGATCCGCGCGCGGCTGGCCGAGGCCGCGGGCCTGCCGGCGCAGGCGCTGGCGTGCGGCATCGACGGCTGCTCCGCGCCCAACTATGCGCTGCCGCTGTCGCTGCTTGCGCACCTGTACGCGCGGCTGGCGCAGGGCGAGCGCGACGCGCGGCTGGGCGCGGCATTCGGTCCGCTGTTCGACGCGATGACCGCGCGGCCCGACCTGGTGTCCGGGGAGGAGCGCAGCGACCTGCACCTGATGACCGCCGGGCGCGGCGACTGGGTCTGCAAGATCGGTGCTGATGCGGTGCAGGCGATCGGCGTGCGCTCGGCGGGGCTTGGCATCGCGATCAAGATCGCCGATGGCGGCAGCCGCGCGCTGCACACGGCCACCTACCGCGTGCTCGACCAGCTTGGCCTGCTCGACGAACACGCTCGCGCGGTGCTGGAGCGTTATCGCCAGCCGCCCATCAAGAATGCGCGCGGCACGGTGGCGGGGGACATTCGGCCGCTGTTCGAGCTGACCCGGGCGCGCTTTTCGTAGGGTGGGCGGGTTTCCCGCCCACGCGTTCAGTCAAGGCCTGCCGGATCGGAACGCTTGGGCGGGGAATGCTTGCCGGATCTGAACGCGTGGGCAGGAGACCTGCCCACCCTACGAAACCCCCAGCAAGGCTGCGACATCCGTCGCCGGTTTGTCACAAAATCACCTTCCACCCGGCACACATAGTTTACGCATTTCGTTTTCTTGCGATAAACTAGATAGCTACCTACCTATTTGATGGTGAATTATGTCCGTTCTACCCGATCCGACGCCGCAGGAGCGCTTTTCCACCGTGCTGCACGCAACCGCGCGCAGCTGGCGCTTGGCACTGGACGCGCGCCTGAAGGACCTGGGCGTGGGCCAGTCGGGCTGGCTGACGATCGCGATCCTGGCCAAGTCCAAGACCGAGCTGTCGCAGCGCGCCCTTGCCGACCAGCTGGGCGTGGAAGGCCCGTCCGTGGTCGCCATGCTCGACCGGCTCGAATCGGCCGGCCTGGTGCTGCGCGCGCCCTGCCCCACCGACCGGCGCGTGAAGCTGGTCCACCTGACCGACGCCGGCCGCGCGCTGTTCGCCAAGGTGCGCAAGCAGGCCGACGCCTTCCGCGCCTCGGTGCTGGGCCAGGTGCCGCCAGCCGAACTGGCCGCCGCCACCGCCCTGCTCGAATCGCTGCGCGAGCGCATCGAGGAGATGCTGTGAGCGCTGCCGCCACCGCTCCGCCGGGAGCTCCGCCGATCAACCGCACCATGATCACGATCTCGATCATGCTCGCGACCGTGATCCAGGCGCTCGACGGCACGATTGCCAACGTCGCGCTGCCGCACATGCAGGGCAGCCTGTCGGCATCGCAGGACCAGATCACCTGGGTGCTGACCTCCTTCATCGTGGCCGCCGCCATCGCCACCCCGCTCAACGGCTGGCTAGTAGACCGCTATGGCCTGAAGAACGTGTTCCTGGCCTCGGTGGCCGGCTTCACCGCGGCTTCGGTGCTGTGCGGGATCTCGGCCACGCTTACCGAAATCGTCATCGCGCGCATGCTGCAGGGCGTGTTCGGCGCGGCGCTGGTGCCGCTGTCGCAGGCGGTCCTGCTCGACATTAACCCGCGCGAAAAACACGGCTCGGCCATGGCGGTGTGGGGCATGGGCGTGATGATCGGCCCGATCCTGGGACCGACGCTGGGCGGCTGGCTGACCGACCAGTACAACTGGCGCTGGGTATTCTTCATCAACGTGCCGATCGGCGCGATCGCGTTCTACGGCATCTGGCGCTATATCCACGCCACGCCGGCAGCGCGGCGCGTGAGGTTCGACACCTTTGGCTTCGTCACGCTGTCGGTGGCGATCGGCGCGCTGCAGATGCTGCTCGACCGCGGCGAGCAGAACGACTGGTTCGGCTCCACCGAAACCTGGGTCGAGGCGATTCTGCTGGCGATGAGCGCCGCCTACTTCATCGCCCACACGGCCACGCGCCCGGCCGGGCAATCGTTCATCGACTACCGGCTGCTGCTCAATTCGAACTACGTCACCGGCCTGCTCCTGATCTTCATCGTCGGCATGGTGCTGTTCGCCACCCGCGCGCTGATGCCGACCATGCTGCAGGGCCTGATGGGCTACCCGGCCATGCTGGCGGGCCTGGTCACGGCGCCGTCTGGCCTGGGCACGATGCTGTCGATGCTCGTGGTGGGCAAGCTCACCGGCCGCGTGGACTTTCGCCTGCTGCTGGGCATCGGCTTTGCAGTGACCGGCTTCTCGCTGTGGCAGATGACCCAGTACACGCTGGTGCTCTCGCAAAGCGACATCGTGTGGCCGGGCGTGATCCAGGGGATCGGCATGGGCCTGGTGTTCGTGCCACTGTCGGCCGCCACCTTCGCCACGCTGTCGCCGCAAATGCGCGCCGAAGGCACGGCGCTCTACAGCCTGATCCGCAACATCGGCAGCTCGATCGGCATCGCGCTGGTGCAGACCCTGTTGGTGCGCAACACGCAGATCGCGCACAGTTCGCTGGTCGAGCACGTCACCATCGCCAACCCGGAGCTGGGCAACCCGGCCGCCGCGCTGGCCGGCTCCGGCGCTGCCGCGCTCAATGCCGAGATCTCGCGCCAGGCCTCGATGATCGCCTACGTGGACGACTACTGGCTGATGATGATCCTGACCGCGGCCGTGATCCCGGCGCTGCTCCTGATCCGCCCGCCCAAGCGCAGCGCCGCGCCAGCCCAGGTGGACCACGCCGCCCTCGAATAACCATGAAAGCTAAAACGACAGTGCGACATTTACGACTCACGAAAGCGGCGGGCGCGGTGCTGGCGCTTGCCCTGGCCGGCTGCGTTCACGTCCCGGCCGACACCAGCGCCGCCAAGGCGCCCGACTTCGCGCAGGCGCAGCACGAAGCGGCGCTCAAGCTGGCGCGCGACGCGTGGCCGGCGCAGCAATGGTGGAAGGAGTACGGCGACGCGCAGCTGGACGACCTGGTGGCGCGCGCGCTCACCAACGGCCCGTCGATCGCGGTGGCGCAGGCACGCGTGGCCACCGCGCGCGCCGCGCTGCGCGCCGAGGAAGCGGCCGGTGGCGCGCAGGTGGGCCTGAACGCCAGCCTGAACCGCCAGCGGTACTCGGCCACTGGCCTCTTCCCCGAGCCGATCGGCGGCAACTGGTTCAACGATTCGACCGTGCAGGTCAAGGCCAGCTATGACTTCGACTGGTGGGGCCGGCACCGCGCGCTGGTGGCCGCCGCGCTGGGCGAAACCAGCGCACGCCAGGCTGAAGCCGCGCAGGCGGCGCAAACGCTGTCGGCGGCGGTGGCGCAAAGCTACTTCCGGCTGCAGATGCTGTGGGCGCGCGAGCGCAACGTGGCCGCGCAGCAGGCGGTCCAGCGCGACGTGCTGTCCGGACGCCAGCAGCGCCTCAAGCAGGGCCTGGTCAACATCGACGCCGTGCAAGGCGCCGAACAGGACCTGGCCAGCCTGAACCAGCAGGCGCAGTATTTCGCCACCCAGGCCGGGCGCGAACGCGAGGCCCTGCGCGCCTTGATCGGCGCGGACAGCGAGGGCATGCCAAAGCTGTCGTTCCAGCCGCCGCAAGGGGTGCAGGCCGCGCTGCCGGCACAGCTGGGCATCGAACTGCTGGCGCGCAGGCCCGACCTGCTGGCCGCGCGCTGGCGTGTGGAGGCTGCGCTGGGCCGCACGCGCGCCGCCGAAGCCGCGTTCTACCCGGACCTGAACCTGATGGCCGCGGCCGGCCTGAACTCGGTGTCGCTGTCGCGCCTGCTGCAGTACGGCAGCCGCACCATGCTGGCCGGCGCGGCGCTGAACCTGCCGATCTTCGACGCCGGTCGCCTGGAGGCCGGGCTGGGCGAAGCACGTGCCCAGCGCGACGAGCTGCTGGCCGACTACAACCAGTCGGTGCTGGTCGCCGTGCGCGACGTGGCCGAAGAGGCGGCCACGCTGTCCGGCATCGCGCAGCAACGCCGCGCCTACCAGGAAGCGGTGGACAAGGCCGCCAGCCTGGAAGCGAACGCGCGCACGCGCCTGAAAGCAGGCCTGGCCGAAAGCGCCGCCGTGCTGCAGGCGCAACTGGCCACGCTGCGCCTGCGCGACGCCGGCCTGCAGCTGCGCGACGCTGAACTGCAGTCGCAGGTCGCCCTCGTCAAGGCACTGGGCGGCGGCTACCGCGCCTCACCGATCCAGACCGCCGCCAACAACCAACAAGACAACCACGCCATCGCCAAATGAGTAACGAAACCACCGCCCCCCACGAAAAGAAGCGCCGCGCGTTCCTGCTGGCGATCACCGCCCTGTTCATCCTTGGCGGCCTGGCTTACGCCGCCTACTACGTGCTGGTGCTGTCCAAGCGCGTCGAAACCGACAACGCCTACGTCGGCGGGAACCTGGTCAACGTGAGCTCGCAGGTGACCGGCAGCGTGGTCGAGATCCGCGTGGACGAGACCCAGCTGGTGCAGGCCGGCACCGAGATCATCAAGCTCGACCCGTCCGACGCCCAGGTGGCGCTGGCCCAGGCCGAGGCCCGGCTGGGCACCGTGGTGCGCCAGGAACGCGAGCGCTACACCACCGTGCAGCAGCTCGAAGCGGCGGTCGAGCAGCGCCGGGTCGCGCTCAAGACCGCGCAGGAAGACCTGGCGCGCCGCCTGCCGCTGGCCGCGAGCCAGATCGTGTCGGGCGAGGACGTGGCGCACGCGCGCCGCAACGTGGAAGAGGCGCGCGCCGCGCTCGACGTGGCGCAGAAGCAGGCCGCCGCCGCGCGCGTGACCGTGGCCGGCGTGGCGCCGCAGCAGCACCCGAACGTGCTGGCCGCAAAGGCCGACTACCTGTCCGCCTGGCTGGCCGCGCGCCGCAACGCCATCGTCGCGCCGGTGACCGGGTACGTCTCCAAGCGCAGCGTGCAGGTGGGCAGCCGCATTGCGCCGGGCACGCCGCTGCTGACGATCGTGCCGCTGAACGACCTGTGGGTGGATGCCAACTTCAAGGAGTCCGAGCTGCGCGACATCCGCGTGGGCCAGCCGGCCACGATCGAGGCCGACATGTACGGCAGCGACATCAAGTTCCACGGCAAGGTGGTGGGCCTGTCGGCCGGCACCGGCAGCGCGTTCTCGCTGCTGCCGGCGCAGAACGCGACCGGCAACTGGATCAAGGTGGTGCAGCGCCTCCCGGTGCGCATCTCGCTCGACCCCAAGGAACTGGCGGCGCACCCGCTGCGCGTGGGCCTGTCGGCCACGGTGGACATCGACATCAGCAACAAGCAGGGCAGCGCGCTTGGCACCGTGGCCCAGCCCACGGCGCGTTACGAGACCAGCGTGCTGACCCAGCCGCTGCAGGAAGCGCAGGCCGCCACCGACGCGATCGTCGCCAGGAACCTGGCCAAGTGACCCTGCTCTTCCCGCGCTATGCAAGCGCGATCGGCGCCGTGGACCTGCAGCAGGTCGCGGCGCCTTTGCAGATCCCGGACAGCTTCCTGGTCAGGAGCGAAGGCAGGCTGTCCACCTACTACATCCCTTTCGAATCGATCAACGCGGCGGCGAAAGTGGTCGTGGTCGGCATCACGCCCGGCTTCAACCAGTGGAAGAATGCGGTGGCCGAAGCGCAGCGCCAGCTGGCGCGCGGCGCCGCGCAGGACGAGGTGCTGCGCGCGGCGCGGGTGGCCGGCGCCTTCAGCGGCGCGATCCGCCCGAACCTGGTGGCGCTGCTCGATGCGATCGGGGTTGCGCGCTGGCTCGGCATCGAGAGCTGCGCCTCGCTGTTCGGCGCGCATGCGGACCTGGTGCAGGTGACCTCGGTGCTGCGCCACGCGGTCTTCGTCAACGGGAAGAACTACAGCGGCACGCCGCCGATGACGCGCACGCCCTTCTTGCAGCAGCAGGTGCTGGAATGGTTTGGCGCCGAAGCGGCCCAGCTGCGCGGCGCGCTGTTCATCCCGATGGGCGCGGCCGTCAGCGACGCGCTCGACTGGCTGGCCGAGCGCGGCGTGATCGACCCGGCCCGCATCCTGCACGGCCTGCCCCACCCGTCCGGCGCCAACGCGGAGCGGGTGGCCTACTTCCTTTGCCGCAAGGACAAGGCCACGCTGTCGGCCAACACCAACGGCGACCAGATCGACGCAACCCGCGCCGCGCTCACCGCGCAGGTCGCCGCCCTGATCGCCGCGCGCATTTAAGCCGCGGGAGCCGGCCCCACTTCGAGCTGGAAGCCAGCCACGCCATCGAGCCCGCCGCGCACGCGGTCGCCGGGCACAAGCGGCCCCACGCCTGACGGGGTGCCCGTGAAAATCAGGTCGCCCGGCATGAGCGTGACGTAGCGCGACAGGTGCGCGATCACGTCCGCCACCGGCCAGATCATCTCGTCCAGGTTGCCGTCCTGCTTGACCGCGCCATTCACCTCGAGCCAGATGCGCGCGCCCGACGGATGGCCCACCTGCGCAACCGGATGCAGTTCACTGCACGGCGCAGACGCGTCGAAGCCCTTGGCCATGTCCCACGGCCGGCTCATCTCCTTGGCCACGGCCTGCAGGTCGCGCCGGGTCAGGTCGATGCCCACGCCATAGCCCCACACCAGCGACAGCGCGTCCGCCACCGCCACGTTGGCGCCGCCCTTGCCCAGCGCGACCACCATCTCGATCTCGTGATGCATGTCGCGCGTGGCCGGCGGATACGGCAGCGTGCCGGCCGCGGGCACCACCGCGTCGGCCGGCTTGGTGAAGAAGAACGGCGGCTCGCGGTCCGGATCGTTGCCCATCTCGCGCGCGTGCGCTGCGTAGTTGCGCCCGACGCAAAAGACGCGCCGCAGCGGAAAGCGCTCGGACGATCCGGCAATCGCGAGCGACGGGATGGCGGGAGGGGTGATGGCGAACGTGGTCATGCTACTGATCCTTCCGAAAAGAAACTCTGGGGCTGCCCAACGGCAATCATTCAAGCATACCGGCGCCCACCAGGCAATGCAAACGCGCGCTTGCTGACGCGCGTCGAACGGCCCTGCCCGGCGCCCGCTTAGTATTGACAGGCAGAGCCTGCATACGGATCTTGCCGGGAGCAACATGGGTCGCGGGGAATGGCTGAAGCGGCGGTACTACCGGTGGCGCCAATACGTTCCCGCGCGCCTGCTCTACCATTCCGACTACTTTCGCATCCTGCAGCTGTCCGGCGCGCCGCCGCACGTGCTTGACGCGGTCATCGACGAACGGCTGCGCCACGTGCTCCGGGCGGCCGTGCGCCACGTCCCCTTCTATCGCCGCTGCATGCGCTTGTCCGCCGGCGAACTGGCGCACGCACCGGCGCACGAACTGCTGGCGCGCTTCCCGTTCATCGACAAGCGCACCGTGATGGCACAGCAGCGCGACTTCCTCGACGAGCGCATCAACCCGCGCTGGCTGATCTACACCACCAGCAGCGGCTCGACCGGCGAAGGCATCGGCGTCTGGCGCACCAAGCGGCTGGCGGACATCGAAAAGGCCTTCTTTGCCCACGCGTGGTCGTGCTTTGGCTTCAGCTTCGACAAGGCGAAGTACCTGCGCATCGGGGCAGACGCCGCGCGCCCTCGGCACGAAGCGCCGGCACGGGTATGGGGCAACCGGTTGCTGCTCTCGCCCTACCACCTGGGCGAGGAACACAAACCGGCCATCCTCGACGCGATCAACCGCTTCCGGCCACGCTTCGTGCATGCATACCCGAGCACCGCGGCTGCGCTGGCGCACATGCTCGCGCCTGGTGAGCTCGACTTCGAGGTGGCCGCGGTGCTGCTTGCGTCCGAGCCGGTGAAGGCCGGCCAGCTGGGCGCGATCGAAAAGCTGTTCCGCTGCCCGATCTCCATCAGCTACGGACTGACCGAGCGGACCAACCTGGGGTTCGCCGAAGGCTCGGGCGGTGTGTGCAGCGCCTACCGCTTCAACCGTCTGTATGCCGTGAACGAGAACCGGGTGAACGCACACGGCGCCGAGATCGTGGGCACCTCGCTGTGGAACGACGTGATGCCGCTGATACGCTACCGCACCGGCGACTACGGCACGATCGGCGCCGACGGCGCCTGCCAGGCGATCGACGGCCGCGAACAGGACTTCCTGCTCGACCGCACCGGCCGCCGCATCCCTGGCCTGACCGTGATCATCGACCCCGATACGTGGGAGTTCGTGCGGACCTGGCAGATCTGGCAGAGCCGGCCGGGCGCAATCACGATTGCGCTGGTCCCGCGTGCCGGCAAGCTGACGAGCGCGCAGCGGCAGCTGGTGCTGGCACGGCAGCGCGAACGGTGGGGCGAGTTCTTCGACATCTCGGTGCAGGTGGTGCCGGAGGTGGTGCGCGCGCCGGGCGGCAAGCACCGATTCGTCGTCTCGAACGCAAGCGGGTAGCGCCACCGCGCAGCGCAAAGTGCATTAGACTTGCGGATCCCAACCACGCAGCACGTTCTCGCGACCATGAAGATAAGGAATCGTTGGATGCTGGCGGCGCTGGCCGCCTGCAGCGCCACCGCCTGCGCCCAGGAGGCGGCGCCGGTCACGCCCTACCGGCCATCGGTATCGACGCCGGCGCAACTGCCGGCACCGGGCCAGCTCGAATTCGAATTCGGCGCGCTCGCCGCGCGCGGCAGGCAACCCGCGCGCGACAGCCTGCCCTACACCTTCAAGCTGGCCTTCGACAAGGACTGGGGCGTGCTGCTGGGCGGCGAAGCGCTCGTGCACACGCGCGACGGCGGGGCTGCCGCCACCGGCATCGGCGACACCTCGCTGGTGCTCAAGCGCGCCTTCATCGTGAATGACGCCAGCGCCTTTGGGCTGGAGCTGGGCGTGAAAGTGCCCACCGCCAGCAGCGCCATCGGCAGCGGCAAGGCCGACTGGACGATCAACACGATCTACAGCCGCGATTTTGGCGACCTGCACATGGACGCCAACCTGAACGCGACGCGGCTGGGCGCCCCCGATGCCGGCGCCGCGCGCATGCAGACCGGCGCCTCGGCCTCGTTCTCGGTGCCGCTGGACGAACGCTGGTCGGCCACCGGGGAGCTGTCGGGCCTGCACAACGCCGGCGCGCCAACCAGTGCGCAAGTGCTCGCGGCGCTCGGCTACATGCCCAACAAGCGGCTTGCGCTGGACTTTGGCTTGACCCGCGGCCTCGCGCCGGGCGCCGCCCGCTGGTCGCTGTTCACGGGGATGGTGGTCCCGCTGGCCAACCTGCGCTAAGGCTTATTTGGGATAGCCGACCGACTGCGCCAGCATCACCCGCTGCGACGGCCCGAGCCCGAGCGCCGTGGCAAGCGCCGGCCGGTCGATCGATCCGCGCACCACCACTGCCAGGCCTTCGGACGCGCAGAACAGGTACACGTTCTCGCTGATGTGGCCCGCGTCGGCGATTGCATAGAAGCGCCGGTTCTCGTCGGTGTCGCGGCCCAGTTTGTCCAGGTCCGCCACGTACACCAAATTGAGCGGCGCTTCGCCGGGAAACGGCTGCGTGCCGGTGAGTGCGCGCAGGTCGCCGGTGTGGACGGGCACCAGTTTGTTGGCTGCGGGGTCGTAACGGTAGCTGGCGCCGGGCAGCACCACGTAGATGCTGATCTCCTGCGCGTTGTGCGCCGAAGGCGCCGTGCGCCCGCCGGTATCGGGACGGTTGATGCCGAAGGCCGCCCACAGCATGTTGGAGAGCTGCTGCGGCTGCAATGGCTTGTGCGCGAACTCGCGCGTGCTGTGGCGGCGGCGCAGCGCCTGCATCAGCGGCGCGCCGCCGTCCGTTTGCGGGGCGGGCAGGACGATGGCGGGCAGCACCCGGTCCTGCGCCTCGCCGGCGGTTTGCCCGGCAGTGAGAAGGCCGGGCACCAGCAAGCCGGCCTTCAAGCTGCGTCCGAGAGACGAATTCATCGCTTGTACCTCCCTTTCCTGCCCTTCTGACCGCGGCCGGGCAAGCCGGTTCCGCGGCCCGCGATCAGCTTGCGCGCGGGCGGCGCTTGCCGAAGAAGGTCGCGGGATCGAACAGCGACACGTCGAACGCGTCGAGCGTATTCTTGAACAGCAGGCCCAGCTCGGTATCGCCCTCCAGCGCCAGGCGGCGGCTGAAGAACAGCGTGTCCGGGTCTTCCTCGCGGCGCGCCAGGCGCAGCAGGTCGTGCGCGCACGCGCCGATGGTCAGGTCGGGCGTGCCGACGGTCTTGGACGGCACGAAGGCGTTGCCCTGCCACTTGAAGTCGAACACGATGCGCGCGTCGGACACGCGCAGGCGCAGCGTGCGGCCGGCCAGCGCCTCGCGCACGTCGGCGGGCAGCTGCGGCGCCAGCACCAGGTTCAGGCCGCGCGTGAACAGCCACGAGCCGGGGTACGCGGGCAGGCGCGCGAACACGCCGGCAATCGGCGCGGGCATGGTGTAGGTTTGCGTGGTGGTCTGCATATGCATCCTTTCGTCGGTCATTCCTGGCCGGGGTCGCCGTACCAGTAGCCATTGCAGGGCCGTCCCGGCATCAGCGGCTCCAGTTGTTGTTGGGCGCTCTCGCCATCGAGCTCGCCGCGCCGTACCTGGTCGAAAATCCGGATCACCTCGCCGGTGTCGGTGGACTGCGGGCTGATGCGCAGCACGTCCACGCCCAGCTCGCGCATCTCGTCCACCTGGCCCACCAGGCAGTTGACCGAGGCGGACTGGGTCTGGGTGCCGTTCAGGACCAGGAAGGGTTCGCCTTCGCGGGTGGACAGCAGCATGCCGTCCGGGTGCTGCAGGCAGCTGAACTGGCAGTCGTCCTTGGGCAGGTTGCGGTTACGCGCGGTGAAGCAGCGTGCGGAAAAAGCGAGCGGCATGCGGCCGTAGGCGAACACCTCGGTCTCGAGCAGCTCGGGCATGTCGCGGCGCAGCTCGGCCAGCTGGCTGCGGCCGATCTCGACCGGCATAACCCAGCGGCGCGCGCCCATCCCCGACATCAGCGACAGCGAGGCGCTGTTGTACAGGTTCAGGTGCGGCCCGGCGACGAAATCGCCGCGCCCGGCCACGCGGCGCACCGCGCCCATGTCGTTGGCCTCGACGCGGTAGCGGCCATTGGCCGTGATCTTGCGCTGTGTGGCCAGCTCGGCGTTCGACTCAATCAGGGTCTGGGTGGACATCACCACTTCCTTGCCGCGTTCGGCCAGCATCTCGGCCACGTCTTCCCAGTCCGACAGGCGCAGCTCGTGGCGGCGCGAGCAGACGGTCTCGCCAAGGTAGACGATATCGGCCGGGGTGTCGGCGATCATCTGGTAAAACTCGAAGACGGTCTCGCGCGGCCAGTACGTCAGGATCGGGCCGACCGACAGCTTCAGGGTTCGTTGGGTTACGTCTGTCATGTCACTTCCACTTCCGATGATATGCGCCCAGCGTGTGCTGCTGGCCTTCCGCGACCGCGTTCAGCGCGGCCATCCACGCCGGCTTGACCGAGTAGCGGCCGGCCGGGTCGCTGGCTGCGTCGATCGCGTCGCGCCACACGCGCGTGACCTGCGCCACGTAGGCCGGGCTGCGCTGGCGGCCCTCGATCTTCACCGCGCGCACGCCCATCTGGATCATCTGCGGCAGCACCTCGATGGTGTTCAGGCTGGTCGGCTCTTCCATCGCGTAGTATTCCTCGCCGCCGACCTCGAAGCGGCCCTTGCACAGGGTCGGGTAGCTGGCGTTCTCGCCCTCGGCATAGCGGTCGATCAGCACGCCGTTCAGGCGCGCTTCCAGGCCCTTGGGCCCTTCGAACCAGCGCACCGCCTTGGCGGGCGAGCACACGCCGTGGGTGTTGGGCGACTCGCCGGTGCAGTACGACGACAGCGAGCAGCGGCCTTCCACCATCACGCACAGGCTCCCAAAGCCGAACACCTCGATCTCGACCGGCGTGTTGCCGATCAGCTGTTCGACCTGCGCCAGCGACAGCACGCGCGGCAGCACGGCGCGCGCGATGCCGAAGCGCTCGTGGTAGAAGTTGATCGCGTCGTGGTTGGTGGCCGATGCCTGGACCGACAGGTGCAGGCGCAGCTGCGGATGGCGCTCGCTGGCGTACGCCATCAGGGCCGGATCGGCCATGATGATCGCGTCGATGCCGGCGCCGGCGGCCCTGTCCACCGCCGCCTGCCACAGCTTCATGCTGTCAGCCTGCGGGTAGGTGTTCAGGGCCAGCAGTACTTTGCGGCCGGCGTCGTGGGCATAGCGGATGCCCTGCTCGATCGCCTTGTCGTCAAAATTCAGGCCGGCGAAATTGCGCGCGTTGGTCGCGTCGCGAAAGCCGAGGTAGACACAATCGGCGCCGTTGTCGATGGCGCCCTTCAGGGCAGGCAGGCTGCCTGCGGGACAAACAAGTTCGAGGGGCTTGGCGGCGCGAGGCGGCGCGGCCATTGGTGCTGGGGCGTTCATGATGCGTTTGGACCGGGAGTTCAGACCCGAAACTATACGAACGCCAGCCCAACGCTTTCCTTAAACAAAATTAAGAAAAAAAACCCCATCCGGCGAGGGGTGCCCCGGCCCGGCTGGTAATTGAAAGTTTATTGATCTGCATCAACCGGGTGGCCGGCGAGCGCGGCGATATCGCGCAGTGAGGCTGCCACCGATGCACCCTGCGGGCCGCGCAGCATCTCGTCCATCCTGGCCGCGGCGCGCATCACGAAGGCCATGCGCTGGCCCACGTCGTAAAGGTGCGCGTTGGCCAGCGGCGAAAACAGGATGCTGTCGGGGCCGAGCGCATGGCAGGACGCGTCCAGCGACACGCCGACCTCTTCGAAGTCTGCCGACTGCTGCCCTGCCACCGTGCCGATCTGGTTGCTGTCCAGCGCCAGCCGCATCTTGGGGTCGTTGTACATCACGGTTTGCAGCACGTTGACCTGCTCATGCCAGGCCAGTTTCGCCACGCTCTCGTGCAGCCGCCCGGGCTCGATGAGCTCGAAGCCCTCCAAGATCTCGCGGAAAGGCTTGCCGAACGGGAGCAGCTGGCTTGCCACCGGCCAGTGCACGCGGTCGGCGATCAGGTGGCGCAGGCCGATGGCCTTGCGCATGGCGTCGATGCCGTTGCGGGTGTAGAAGCGGTGCAGCGGGTAGGCGTCCAGGAACACGGTGAGGTTGCCCAGCGAGAGCTGACCGCGCATGAAGCCTGCGCCGGTGCCGACCAGTGCGGGGATCATCACTCTGTACAGCCACTCGAAGCTGTCGGCGGTGTGCGCGGCGCGGATGTCGTCGCCCAGCCGCTGCATGGTGTCGGCGGCGTTTTGCAGGCTGCAGCCGACCTGCTTGGACGCGAAGGCGGCCAGGGCGGCCCACTGGAAGCGGTGATCTGCCAGCCAAAGCGAGGCGTAGGCGGCGCTGATGCGGCGGTTGCGCAGTGCCCGGTCCTCGATCAGCTTGCCGCCGGGCGCGATCCAGGCTTCGGCATCGCGTTGGCATGCCAGCCATTCGTCCAGCACCTGGTCGAGCTGGTGCGCTGGCTGCGCAAGGGAATCGTCCGGCATGGCCGCCTCCGTTTGTCGAATGAAGCACGAATCGACTGTACCGAGCGCTGCGGGGTGGAGCGTTGAGGGCTCACAAGATGGATGAGTCTGCTAGTTTTTCTCTGCGACGCCGAGTGTTGCGGTCTGCCAAGTTTCTCTATTTCCAGCTAGGTAAGAACGGCTATTGGAGCGCTTTCCCTACTGGATCGGCTTTGCGACGGGCGATTTTTGGATCTCGTTCAACGTGATTTCTAAGCGGGCAAAACCGTCGGAAAGAAAGGCCACCAATACCGTCTACCGCTACTGGTAGTATTGCTGCTGTGGCCCTGCTCGCAATCAGCACGACGGCCACCGCGGTCGAGAGCGACCAGCCACCGTTTACAAAAAGCGTTTGCGCCATTCTTCAGTCAATGAAGGGCCAGCAGGACGGGTGATGAGGATAGGCGAAACATCATTTGGTTTCCCAAGGCTAAGGAAAGCACATGAAGTCTTATTGGATTTGTCTAAGCGTAGTATTGCTAAGCGCGGGCTGCCACGCGACGAGTCAAGAACGCTTGGCTGCTGACGTTACTACGCTTGTCAAACCGGGAATGGCGATGCCGGAGGCGGCTCGTCGACTCGAGAACGAGGGATTCCATTGTGATTCGCAGGCCATGAGCCCATTGTTAACTTGCACGCGAACGCATCAAAGCTTGATGCCCAGTACATGCATCGCACGCGTGAATCTTCAACTGTCGGATGACGGAACGACAGTCGCGGCCGTTACTATCCCCAAAATTGCCTGCGCCGGACTTTAATCATATCGGGACGATTGGGCATCAAAGCAGCGTCGAAAATGTTAGATCGGGGCGGATGTGTTTAATAACAAAAAAGCCCCTGAAAATCAGGGGCTTAGTGATCTTGGCGGAGAGAGGGGGATTCGAACCCCCGATAGGCTATGAACCTATACACGCTTTCCAGGCGTGCGACTTAAACCACTCATCCATCTCTCCTGATGGGGTCCCGCTTGCACGGGAGCCGCATATTATAGCAAGGATTCTCGGCAGTACAACTGTTTGCCGATGTCGCGTCCCCGGGACAACCGGAGACCCAGCCCCTCGACCCGGTTTTGAAGCGAAGAAAGAGGTCTTCCCGCCGTAACGATTTGGAACAACTTCGTTTCGTGCGCTAGCTCAAGCGTGTATAGCATGAGCCCATGAACTTTACTTTTTCATCACACGAGTTCGGGCTCTGCCGGGTGAAGTTGTGGGCGAGCGGCCGCTACGGATTTTCGCTGCCGAAAAAGGTCGAGATCACCACGCCTGCCGGCCAGGTGAGCACCTTCTTCTACCTTAACCACACCGCCGAGTTCAAGCCGGAACTGAGCAACCGCGACATCGTGCGCATCGCAATTGCCCAGTTCCTCGCGCGCGCGCAGCACGCCGGCGAAGCTACCCCTGTGGACCACTCGATCGCCCCATTTGCCGGCAAGCTGACCCAGGTGCGTGCCGACACGCCACGCGGCGCGCCGCTGCGGGTGCGGCCCGGCAAGTCGTACGCCCGGCAGTGCCCGGCACAGCCGGCCATCATCGACCAGGCAGCCACCTACCCCGGCATGGAGTGACAGCAACCATGCGCCACCAGTTCACCCCGGCACAGGTCACGATGCTCATTTGCCGCGCGGAACGGCAGCTCGAGCAGGTGGTGGCCGACACGCTGAAGATCCAGCCGGCCGGCACGAACATCGCGCGTTCTACGCGGTTCGCGTTCGACGAAACCGTTGTATCGCTGATGAAGCTGTTCCGCGAACACATCGACGGCGGCTCTGGCGTGGCCACCCAGATCGCCCGCGAATATGCGATGGGCTTCGACCCGGGGTCGGGCACCACGACCATCGCATGCGTGCGCAAGATTGCCGACCTGGTCCGGCATGCGCGCGAGCGCCACCTGGCCGCGTGAGCTGAGTGTGAACTGGCCAACGGAGCAAACGGTCCCGGCTGAGGGATACTGCGGCGGAAAGGAGCACTGATGCGCACTCGCAGCGGACAGGACCGGCGCAGGGATGGGTGGACGGCAGAGCGGATCAATCTTGCCGCGTTGGCGGCGCGCGCGTTCGACTTGCATGCGGCAAAGAACTACCTGCGCCTCAGTGGCGTCAGCCCCGATCTCGTGCAGCGGTTCGCCGCCCAGTATCCGTCGGGCTTGCGGGCGGAAGTGTCGGGGAACGGCAGCGATGGACGGCGCACACGGTCCGATCCCGGTGCCGGGTGACCCGACGAAGCCGCGTTCCGCGAAGCTCAGCATGGGTCCCGGTGTGCGCCGGGACGACGTTTTGGGTGAGCCTGCGCTCCGGTGCCCAGCACGCATTGACTCGTCGCCAGTCCGGTGACAGGATGTCCCGACAGAGCCGTTCCATTAAATCGGGAGGCAGTCATGGCACGTGTTGATGTGTTGATCGTTGGCGCAGGGCCGACCGGCCTGGTCCTCGCGCTGTGGCTCGCACAGCAGGGCGTTGGCGTTCGCATCGTGGACAAAACGCCGGGACCGGGCACCACCTCGCGCGCGCTGGCAGTGCAGGCGCGCACGCTCGAGCTGTATCGCCAGCTTGGCCTTGCGGACGAGGTGCTCGCGGCCGGCAAGCGCAACCCCGGCTTCAACCTGTGGGTCGGCGGTGAACGCAAAGCGCACCTCTCGTTCGCCCAGGCCGGCGCTCAGCTCACGCCCTACCCTTTCCTCCTCGTCTATCCGCAAGACCAGCACGAAGCACTGCTGGTGCGCCACCTGGAGCAAATGGGCGTGCCGGTGGAGCGCAACACCGAGCTGCTGGACTTCGACGACAAGGGCGACCACGTTGGGGCCCGCCTGCGCAAGCCCGATGGCACCATGGAGACCTGCGAGGCGAACTTCCTGGCCGGCTGCGATGGCGCACGTTCGCCGATCCGGCACCAGCTGGGCGCGCGCTTCGAGGGTGGCACGTACGAGCACATTTTCTACGTCGCGGACGTGAAGATCAGCGGTCCGGCCGCAAATGGTGAGGTGAACATCTCGCTCGACCAGTCGGACTTCGTGGCCATCCTGGCCTACTCGGACGACGGGCACGCGCGGCTGATTGGCACCGTGCGCGAGGACCGCGCGGGACAAGCGGAGCAGCTCACGTTCGAGGACGTGAGCCAGCGCGCCATCGCGCGCCTGCGCCTGACGATCGACGAGGTGAAGTGGTTCTCGACCTACCGCGTGCATCACCGCATAACCGACCGTTACCGCCAGGGCCGCGTGTTCCTGCTCGGGGACGCCGCCCACATCCACAGCCCGGCTGGCGGCCAGGGCATGAACACCGGGATCGGCGACGCGATCAACCTGGCATGGAAGCTCAAGGCCGTGCTCCATGGCGAAGCCGGCGACAGCCTGCTCGACAGCTACGAACCCGAGCGCATTGCGTTTGCCAAGAAGCTGGTGGAGACCACGGACCGCGTCTTCACGTTCGTGACGGCGGAAGGCGGCTTTGCCGACTTCGTCCGCATGCACGTTGCGCCGCTGTTCGCTACTGCTGTGGACCACATCGACGCGGTCAAGGAGTTCATGTTCCGCGTGCTGTCGCAGACGATGGTGAGCTACCACACCAGCCCGCTGAGCGAAGGGACGGCCGGCCACGTCAAAGGCGGCGACCGGCTGCCGTGGGTGCGCGCCGATACAGTCGACAACTATGCGCCGCTCACCGCAATCGAGTGGCAGGTGCACGTATATGGGCAGGCGACGCCCGACCTGCGGGCGTGGTGCGAAGCACGCGACATCGCGCTGCACGAATTCGCCTGGCACGACGAGTACGACAAGGCCGGAATGGCGCGCAATGCGGCTTACCTGCTGCGACCCGACACCTACGTGGCGCTGGCCGAGCCCGGCGGCTCGGCACAAGCGCTGAGCCGCTACTTCAGCGAGCGCGCTTTCACGAAGTTCGCCTGATTCACAACCCGGCTGCGAGCCGCCTGGTGATCTCGGCGGCCGACACCGCCGCGCAGCCGGTTGCGTTCTCGCCAGACCACAGCGGCGAGAAGTCGCCGGATCCCTGCGCCTCCGCCTTGGCGCGCAAGGGTGCAATCGCCGACGTCGCGAGCGGGAAGGCTGGAACCTGGTCGTTGACGGGGCCAAGCTCGCGCATCACGCGGTTGACGATGCCGCGCGCGGGCCGACCGGTGAACAGGTTGGTGAGGGCCGTGTGGCGCGCCGCCGGGCTGGCGAGAGCCTCGCGGTGGATGGCGCTGATGGTGGACTCGGGGCACAGCAGGTAGGCCGTGCCAACCTGCACGCCGGCCGCGCCAAGCGCCATTGCGGCAGTCACGCCTGCGGCGTCCGCAATGCCGCCGGCTGCGATCACCGGCACCTTCACTGCCTGCGCCACCTGGCGCACCAGCGCGAACGTGCCCACCTGCGTGGTCAGGTCGTCGGTGAGGAAGATGCCGCGGTGGCCGCCCGCTTCCAGGCCCTGCGCGATGATCGCGTCCACGCCGCGCTCCTGCAGCCACAGCGCTTCGTCCACGGTGGTGGCAGAAGCGATGATCTTCGAGCCCATCGACCTGACCTGCTCCATCAACTGGTCGCTGGGCAGGCCAAAGTGAAAGCTGACCACGGCCGGGCTGAACTCGCGCAGGATGTCGGCCACTTCGGCGGAAAACGGATTGCGGCCCGGCCCGGTGGGAATGCTGGCGGGGTCGATGCCGTACTCGCGGTAGAACGGCGTCATAGCCTGGCGCCAGCGCGCTTCGGCCGCCGCATCGGGATCGGGCTGGGTGTGGCAGAAGAAGTTGACGTTGAAAGGCTTGTCGGTGGCGGCCTTGATGGCGGCCAGCTCCTTGCGCATGGCGTCGGGCGAGAGCATCGCGCATGGCAGCGAGCCAAGGCCGCCCGCATTCGATACCGCGATCGCCATTGCACTGCCCTGCGCGCCGGCCATCGGCGCCTGGATGATTGGCAGGGCTATCCCAAACAGTTCTTGCAAGCTCATGTGCGCCTCTACGTTATTCGTGATGCAGCCAGTTTACTGCGGGTTGGCGTTTCGGGCACTGCTTGCGATGATTTTCGGGCCGGACTAACGAACGACGGCGACGGCATCGATCTCGATGCGGCAATCGCTGCGCACCAGCCGCGATACCTGGACCAGGCTGCTGGCAGGCGGTTCGCCGACGAAGTAGATATCACGCACTTCGCGGAAGGCCGGCAGGTCGTCCATGTTGGTCAGGTAGACGTTGATCTTCACTACGTCGTTCAGCAATGCGCCGGATGCGGCCAGTGCGGTCTTCAGGTTTTCCAGCGCCTGGCGCACCTGGGCACGGGCGTCGTCGCCGGCTGGCTTGCCATCGGCGGTCAGGGGCAGTTGGCCGGAGACGTAGACGGTGGTGCCGCCGGTCGTGGCAAGCGCGTGCGAGTAGCCGTTGGGCTTGGACAGGCCCGGTGGGTTGAAGCGGGCGGTGTGCGATGGCGCTGCGCAGCCAGTGAGGCAGGCTGCGGCGAGCAGGATGGAACAGGCGGCGTTCAGGCGCATGGGTGTCTCCTCAGAAAATTGTGAGGATTATAAGATGCGGGGCTGCTGCTGTGGCTGCGTGACCGGTGGCTCAGCATGGGTCCCGGCCTTCAACGGGACGACGGTTTTTGGGTTAACAATGAGCGCGGGCACGGCCGCCGAACAAAAAAAAGCCGCCCTCGCGGGGCGGCTTTGCGTAGCTGACGCAGCGCGTCAGGTCGATTCCTTGAGCTGCTCCAGGATCGCCGGGTTTTCCAGCGTGGAGACGTCCTGCGTGATCGTCTCGCCCTTGGCCAGCACGCGCAGCAGGCGGCGCATGATCTTGCCGGAGCGGGTCTTGGGCAGGTTGTCGCCGAAGCGGATTTCCTTGGGCTTGGCGATCGGGCCGATCTCGTGGGCCACCCAGTTGCGCAGCTGCTGCGCGATCTGCTTGGCTTCCTCGCCCGACGGACGTGCGCGCTTGAGCACGACGAACGCGCAAATCGCCTCGCCGGTGGTGTCGTCCGGCTTGCCGACCACTGCTGCTTCGGCCACCAGCTCGTGCGCCACCAGCGCCGACTCGATCTCCATCGTGCCCATGCGGTGGCCCGACACGTTCAGCACGTCGTCGATACGACCGGTGATGGTGAAGTAGCCGGTGTCCTTGTTGCGGATCGCGCCGTCGCCGGCGAGGTAGTACTTGCCGCCCAGTTCTTCAGGGAAGTAGCCGGCCTTGAAGCGCTGCGGGTTGCCCCAGATGGTGCGCAGCATCGACGGCCACGGACGCTTGACGACCAGGATGCCGCCCTGCCCGTTGGGCACGTCATGCCCTGCTTCGTCCACGATCGCGGCCATGATGCCCGGCAGCGGCAGCGTGCACGAACCCGGCACTTCGGGGGTGGCGCCCGGCAGCGGGGTGATCATGTGGCCGCCGGTTTCGGTCTGCCAGAAGGTGTCCACGATCGGGCACTTCTCGTTACCGACGTTACGGTAGTACCACATCCAGGCTTCCGGGTTGATCGGCTCGCCCACGGAGCCGAGCAGGCGCAGCGAGGACAGGTCGAACTTCTTCGGATGCACGTTCTCGTCGGCATTGGATGCCTTGATCAGCGAGCGGATTGCGGTCGGCGCGGTGTAGAAGATGGTCGCCTTGTGCTTGGCGATGGTCTCCCAGAAGCGGCCGGCGTTCGGGAAGGTGGGGATGCCTTCGAACACGATCTGGGTCGCGCCCACGGCCAGCGGACCGTAGGTGATGTAGGTGTGGCCGGTGACCCAGCCGATGTCGGCGGTGCACCAGAATACGTCGTTCGGCTTGATGTCGAAGGTCCACTTCATCGTCTGCGCGGCCCACAGCAGGTAGCCGCCGGTGGCGTGCTGCACGCCCTTCGGGGTACCGGTCGAGCCGGAGGTGTAGAGGATGAACAGCGGGTGCTCGGCGCCAACCCATTCCGGCTCGCACTCGGCACTCTGGCCATCGACCAGCTCGTGCATCCAGATGTCGCGGCCCTGCTGGAAGTTGATGTTGCCGCCGGTACGCTTGTAGACGATCACGTCGCGCACGGTGTCGCAGCCTTCCATGGCGCAGGCTTCGTCGACGATGGCCTTGAGCGGCAGGGCCTTGCCGCCGCGCATTTGCTCGTCGGCGGTGATGACAGCCACGGCGCCGGCGTCGATGATGCGCTCCTGCAGCGACTTGGCCGAGAAGCCGCCGAACACGACCGAGTGGGTTGCGCCGATACGGGCGCAGGCCTGCATGGCGGTCACGCCTTCCACCGACATCGGCATGTAGATGACGACGCGGTCGCCCTTCTTGATGCCGCGCGACTTGAGCGCGTTGGCAAACTTGCAGACGCGCTCGTGCAACTGGCGGTAGGTGACGGTGGTGGCCTTGCCGTCGTCCGCCTCGAAGATGATGGCGACCTTGTCGGCGTTGCCGTTGGTCAGGTTACGGTCGAGGCAGTTGTAGGAAGCGTTCAGTTCGCCGTCTTCGAACCAGGTGTAGAACGGTGCGTTCGACTCGTCCAGGACCTTGGTGAACGGCTTGTGCCAGTCGAGCGTCTCGCGCGCCATGCGCCCCCAGAAACCCTCGTAGTCTTTCTCGGCTTCGGCGCACAGCTTGTTGTATGCGTCCATGCCGGAAATGGCGGCCTGCGCAGCAAAATCGGCGGGCGGCGGGAAGATGCGGTTCTCCTGCAAGCCATTTTGTTGCTGGGAAGTCTCAGTTTCGGCCATGCTAGTCTCCATAGTGTAATTTTGCTAGTTAACTTAGGCGCACACGCTTACTGAGCCCTTACAAGCCGCACACGCCCGCCCCTTTCGTTGTGTGATTTTACCAATGCTGCGCAAAGCATTGCAGCTTGTGAACAGCTATGCGCGTCGGGTGTAGAATGATGGGCTGCAAGTGCGTAGGGTGGGCACTTGTGCCCACGCGCGACCGGTGCCTTGACGCTGCGCGTGACCGCGTGGGCACAAGTGCCCACCCTACTGTCAGCTCCGATTTCATCAATGCGAGAACACCCATGACAGTCATTAAACAGGAAGACCTGATCGAGTCCGTTGCGGCCGCGCTTCAATACATCAGCTACTACCACCCGGCCGACTATATCCAGCACCTGGCACGCGCCTATGAGGTGGAACAGAGCCCGGCAGCGAAAGACGCGATCGCGCAGATCCTGACCAACTCGCGCATGTGCGCCGAAGGCAAGCGACCGATCTGCCAGGACACCGGCATGGTCAACGTGTTCCTGAAGATCGGCATGAACGTGCGCTTCGAAGGCTTCACCGGCACCGTCACCGACGCCGTCAACGAAGGCGTGCGCCGCGCGTACAACTTTGCGGACAACAAGCTGCGCGCCTCGATCGTGGCCGACCCGCAGTTCGACCGCAAGAACACCAAGGACAACACCCCGGCCGTGGTGCACATGGAACTGGTCGAAGGCGACAAGGTGGACGTGAGCGTTGCGGCCAAGGGCGGCGGCTCGGAGAACAAGACCAAATTCGTGATGCTCAACCCGTCCGACTCGCTGGTGGACTGGGTGCTCAAGACCGTGCCGCTGATGGGCGCCGGCTGGTGCCCGCCGGGCATGCTGGGCATCGGCATCGGCGGCTCGGCCGAGAAGGCGATGCTGCTGGCCAAAGAGTCGCTGATGGAAGACATCGACATGTATGAGCTCAAGCAGCGCGGCCCGCAGAACAAGCTGGAAGAGCTGCGCATCGAGCTGTTCGACAAGATCAATGCACTGGGCATCGGCGCGCAGGGCCTGGGCGGCCTGACCACGGTGCTGGACGTGAAGATCAACATGTACCCGACCCACGCCGCATCCAAGCCGGTGGCGATGATCCCGAACTGCGCTGCAACGCGCCACGCGCACTTCGTGCTCGATGGCTCGGGCCCGTCCTACATCGAGCCGCCCGCGCTGTCGACCTGGCCGGACGTGCACTGGGCTCCGGACACCGAGAAATCGAAGCGCGTGAACCTTGATACCTTGACCCGCGAAGAAGTGGCTGCGTGGAAGCCGGGCCAGACTCTGCTGCTCAACGGCAAAATGCTGACCGGCCGCGACGCCGCGCACAAGCGCATCCAGGACATGCTGGCCAAGGGCGAGCAGCTGCCGGTGGACTTCACCAACCGCGTGATCTACTACGTTGGCCCGGTCGATCCGGTGCGCGACGAGGTGGTTGGCCCGGCAGGCCCGACCACCGCAACCCGCATGGACAAGTTCACCGACATGATGCTCGAGAAGACTGGCCTGATCGCCATGATCGGCAAGGCCGAGCGCGGTCCGGTGGCGATCGAGTCGATCAAGAACCACAAGTCGGCATACCTGATGGCGGTGGGCGGTTCGGCCTACTTGGTGTCCAAAGCGATCAAGTCGGCCAAGGTGGTTGGCTTTGCGGACCTGGGCATGGAAGCGATCTACGAGTTCGAGGTCAAGGACATGCCGGTGACCGTGGCAGTCGATTCGACCGGCACCTCGGTGCACGAGACCGGCCCGAAAGAGTGGGCGGCCAAGATCGAGGCGCTGAACGTGCCGGTGGTCGTCGCCTAAAGCACCACCTGCTTCACGTCGTCCCCGCGCAGGCGGGGACCCATGGACGATTTGCGCTGCCGCTTCGCTTGAAGCAGCCGCTATGCAAACTCAGCATGGGTCCCCGCCTGCGCGGGGACGACGGTTTTTGGGCTGCTGGTTCGGTCCACTCGGCCTTGCCGCCGGCATCCATGAGCGCTACCATTCCTGCATGAATCTCCCCCTTTCCGCCAACGACGCGCCGGTCGGCATCTTCGACTCCGGCGTAGGCGGCCTGTCGGTGCTGCGGCATATCCGCGCGCAGCTGCCGCATGAACACCTGCTCTACTTTGCCGACTCCGGCTTTGCCCCCTACGGCGACAAGCCGGAACACGTGATCGCTGAGCGGTCGCTGATGGTTGCGCAGTTCCTGATCGAGCACGGCGCGAAGGCGCTGGTAGTGGCCTGCAATACGGCGACGGTGGCGGCCATTGCGCTCCTGCGCAAGACCTATCCCAAGCTGCCGATCGTGGGCGTGGAGCCGGGCCTGAAACCGGCGGCGGCAGCCACCCGCAACGGCAAGGTCGGCGTCATGGCGACCGAGGGCACGCTCGCCGGCGACAAGTTCCTGCTGCTGCGCGACCAGATTCGCGCGGCAACCGACACCGAATTCCTGCTCCAGCCCTGCCACGGCCTGGCCGACCAGATCGAACTGGGCGAGCTGGATTCGGACGCGACCACGCGTTTGCTCGAACACTACATCGTGCCGCTGCTCGACGCAGGGGCCGACACGCTGGTGCTCGGCTGCACCCACTATCCGCTGGTGCGCGCGTCGATCGAGCGCGTCATCGCCAACGCGACGAAGCGCGAGGTGGCGCTGATCGACACCGGCGACGCGGTGGCACGCCAGCTCGCGCGCCTGTTGCAAGCGGCCGGCACGGCAAGAACGGCGCCGGGGCCGGGCACGCTGGACGGCTACACGACGGCCAGCGCCACCGCCCTGTCGGCCGCGTTCAACAGCCTGCTCGGGATCGACCCGCCGGTGCACGAGGTCGCCTTCCCGCCCTTCGCTAGCTGAGCAGCACATTTAAATTTGCCTGTCTCGCCAGTTCTTTGTATAATCTCGAGCTGTCCCGCTGTCATGCGGACAAAAAGCAACACCAGTGGTGGCTGTAGCTCAGTTGGTAGAGTCCAGGATTGTGATTCCTGTTGTCGTGGGTTCGAGTCCCATCAGCCACCCCAAGAACACCAATCGAATCAAAGGGTTACACGCTTCGGCTTGTAGCCCTTTTTCGTATTTGCTAAAGTCGCCGGAATTTTATAAAAATCCGATGGCAGGGGCTCTATCGCCAGCGGGGTTTGTTCCGGCCGAGGTCGATCTTCCAACCGTTGAGCAGGAGGAATACGAATGCCCCAAAGCACAGCCCTAGAACTCCCACAAGCAATAACAACGCTACTGCAAGTACTTGGGGCAACATCCATAGCAGGTGTTCTATCGTCCTGGTCGGCATTGCTAGCATTCCCTCCTGAGCTTGCTATCGAGTCGGTCATCGACAAGAGCAAAAAATTCAATTCCGAGTCGCGTATCAAGATCAAGAACCTGGGCAAGCTCCCAGCGATCAATATTTTCTGCGATGTGCACGACGGCGACATAAGGATGGGGCCGATTAAACTGAAAATGACCGCCATAAACACCGGCTCGACGCGAATCCACAAGTTATCGGGTGGTGAAAGCGCCGAAACCTCCGTCACTCCCGGCGTTCACCTGAGCGAGGCCGCCCAGCTGACCACCTTCTCTTACGTCTTACGTCTAAAGTACGAAGCCAAAATTCTGTTCTTCAAGAAGAAGTTCTCGAAGAAATGGAAGGTAGAACTGCGCAACTTCGAGGACGGGTTCTCGTGGAATATCGCCCCGATTGAATAGCAGCTATGCCACCGGCTTGACCTTGACCGTCCGGGTCCGGTTGTAGACTCGGTCGGTCGTCGCCCGGTTCTTGTGGGTCTTCCAATCCTCCTATTTTTCTGACATCTCGTAAGCCGAAATTGAAGGCCGAGCCGAGCGCGCTCGCGGATCTCCATCAGGTGCTGTGGTGCGATGGTAGGTCGTGGTGCGCCGTCCGTGCCGTACGTACATTTACTTCGGCAGCGCTGCTTTGGCCTTGTTGCGCGGCCGCCCCCATCTTTGTTGCCATGGTTGGTCCTTTCTGGGGTGCTCTTGTTCGCCGTGGTGCAACCCTGTGGCCCTCCCTGAAGGGCCAGTCACTTCGATTTTCTCTCAAATATCCATCTGCTTTTTCTGATTTTCCTGGATGGCTTGCAGCTATACACTTGCCCTCGCTGCAACTGAAAATAACAACCTGCGGATAACAAAGGCGCAGGCTCAACCAGAAAGGGATCCGGAATGAGGACACTGCCATTGAAGTTTTTCGCTGGCGCCGCCGTGCTGTTGCTGCTGTTTGCGCTGGCGCCGTTTGCCTCTGTGCCCGCCGGGCACCGCGGTGTCATGACCACATTCGGCAACCCGAGCGACCAGGTGCTGAGCGAGGGCATCCACTTTCGCGTGCCGCTGGCCCAGAAGCTGAACCTGGTGAACGTATCGATCCAGAAGGGCGAAGGCGAAGGCGACGCCGCCTCGCGCGACCTGCAGACCGTGCACACGCGCATCGCCTTGAACTACCACGTCAAGCCGGAAGGCGCGGTGTCGGTGTTCCGCGACCTTGGCAACGAGCCCGGCGAGCGCATCATCATCCCTGCCGTGCAGGAAGCGGTGAAGGCAGTCACCGCGCGCTTCACGGCCGAGGAGCTGATCGCCAAGCGCACCGACGTGCGCGACCAGATCATCGCCCAGCTGCGCGAGCGGCTCGCGCGGCATGCAATTGTGGTGGACGAGTTCTCGATCGTGAACTTCAACTTCTCGAAATCGTTCAACGATGCCATCGAGGCCAAGACCACCGCCGAGCAACTGAAGCTGAAGGCGGAGCGCGACCTGCAGCGCATCGAGGTCGAAGCGAAGCAGCGGGTTGCCCAAGCGCGCGCGGAGGCTGAGTCGCTGGCAATCCAGCGCCAGCAGGTGACCCCGGAGCTGATCCGCCTGCGCGAGATGGAGAACCAGCGCATGGCGATCGACAAGTGGGACGGCAAACTGCCCAACGTGGCCGGCGGCGCGGTCCCGTTCATCAACGTGAAGTAGCACAGATGATTTCGCGCGCGGCTCAGCGATAGGCGCCCTGCAGTTGCGGGGCCGGGCCACTGGCTCCCGGCCTGCCTGGCGGACGCAAGGCCGGTTGCGCGGTCACCACGTCCGGAGCGATATTGTGCAGGTCCGACAGGCCGGTGAGCGCCATGCAGTCGCTCAGCTCTTCCTGCAACAGCTTCAGCGCGCACAGCACGCCTTCCCTGCCCTGCGCCGCCAATCCGTACAGCCACGCGCGGCCCGACAGGCAGGCGTGCGCGCCATAGCCGAGCGCCTTGATGATATCGCTCCCGGTGCGGATGCCGCCGTCGAAGAACACCTCGATCCGGTCGCGCACCGCGTCGGCGATCTCGGGCAGCACCGAAATCGACGAGGGTGCGCCGTCGAGCTGGCGGCCACCGTGGTTGGAGACGATGATCGCGTCCGCGCCCGCGTCCACGGCCAGCCGTGCGTCGTCCACATGCATGATGCCTTTCAGGATCAGCTTGCGGTCCCACGTTTTGCGCACCCACTTGACGGTCTCGAGGTCGAACGACGGGTCGAACTGCGACTCGATCCATTGCGTCAGCGCCGACAGGTGCTTTGCGTGCTGCACTTCGCCCTGCAGGTTGCCGAAGGTGCGGCGGCGGCTCCGGGCCATGCCAACCAGCCAGCGCGGGTGCGACAGGATGTCCATCGTGTTGTGCAGCGTCAGGCGCGGCGGCACCGACAGGCCGTTCTTGGCATCGGCCCAGCGCTTGCCCTGCACGTGCAGGTCGAGCGTGAGAATGAGCGCGCTGCAGCCAGCGGCGTGCGCGCGGTGGATCAGGTTCTCATTGACCTTGCGGTCCTTCATCAGGTACAGCTGGAACCAGAACGGGCGGCTGGTCGCTTCGGCCACGTCCTCGATCGAGCAGATCGACATGGTGGACAAGCAGAACGGCACGCCGAAGTGTTCGGCCGCGCGCGCCGCCTCGACTTCGCCGTTGGCCCAGGTGAGCCCGGCCAGCCCGGTCGGTCCGATCGCGAGCGGAATCTCGGCCGGCTCGCCAACCATCTTCACGCTCATGGTCCGGTGCGACACGTCGCGCATGTCGTGCTGGCGCAGCGCGAGCGCGCACAGGTCGTCCTCGTTGCGTTGCAGGGTCAGCTCCATCCCTGCCCCGCCGTGCACGTAGTCGAAGATGACTGCCGGCAGGCGCTTTCGCGCCATGGTTTCAAGATCGAATACGCTGGTGATCGGTCCCATGCTGTCCTCCTAAAGTTCGCCGCCGCCGGCAAGCGCGCGAATGCGGTCGCCCATGCGGCAGGCCAGCGCCTGGATCGTCAGCGACGGGTTGACGCCGCCACAGGTCGGGAACAGCGAGCCGTCGCAGATCCACAGGTTGGGCACGTCCCAGCTGCGGCCGTCCGCATCGACGACGCTGTTGATGCGGTCGGTGCCCATGCGGCAGGTACCCATCAGGTGGCTGGTGTCGTCGCTGGTCCAGGTGTCGTAGCCGCCGGCCGCCTCCAGCAAGGCGCGCATCGACTGTACCGAGTGGCGCTGCAGGCGGCGGTCGTTGTCGGAATACGAAAACGTCACGCGCGGGATCGGCAGGCCGTACTGGTCCACCTCGTCGGGCACCACCTCGACGCGGTTTTGCGGGCGCGGCTCGGTCTCGGCTACAGCGACGAAACCAGCCATGTGGTTGTACTTCGCCATCTCGTCGCGCAGCCGCGCGCCCCACAGGTGGCGCTCGGTGACGAGAATCTGCGCCCATGCACGCGGCAGCGGTCCCTGGCTCATGAAGGCGTAGCCGCCGTGGCAGTCCTTGCCGTCGTCGTGGTAGTTCCAGTGCTCGGTCACGGCCATGTTAGGCGGCGCCTTGTACCAGCGGATGGCTTCGTCGAACGTGGCCCACACGCCCGGCCCCGCGTGCGTGGTCAGGTGCGTGCCGACCAGGCCAGAACTGTTCGCCAGGCCGTGCGGGTGGCGCGGGCAGGTGGAGTTGAGCAGCAGGCGCGGCGTTTCGATGGCGTAGCCGGATACCACGACGTTGCGGGCGCGCTGGAACTGCCAGCGGCCTTCGCGCATGAAGTGCACGCCGGCCGCCCTGCCCAGCGCGTCGGTTTCGATGCGGCCGACCATGGCCAGGTCGCGCACCTCGGCGCCGTTGTTGATCGCGCGGGGTATCCACGTAACCAGCGCGCTTTGCTTGGCGTTGGTGGAGCAGCCGAAGTTGCAGAAGCCGCGGTACACGCATGGCGGCGACTGGCCGCCGGGCGCAGAAAGCGTGGCAAGCGGTGTGGCGGCCCAGCCGATGCCGAGCCGTTCGGCGCCACGCGCCAGCACCAGCGCGGCGGCATTCAGTTCGTGTTCGCGGTACGGGTAGCGCTCGCGCGGCGGCCCCCACGGATAGCGCACCGGGCCGGCCACGCGCAGCGCTTGTTCGGCCTCGCGGTAGTAAGGCGCCAGCTCCTCGTAGGTGATCGGCCAGTCGAAGCCGTAGCCCAGGCGGCTGCGGCACTGGAACCACTCGGGCCGCCAGCGCAGCGAGATCATGCTGAAGTGGACGGTCGAGCCACCGACACCACGGCCGCAGTTGTTCCCGCCAAGCGCGATCGGGTCGTCGCCGGCCGTGATGCGCTCGTCGAGCCAGAAGAGCTTCTGCTGTTCGAGTTCGTCGGATGCGAAGTCGTCCAGCGGGCGCCAGAACGGGCCGGCGTCGAACACCACAGTGGAAAAGCCGTAGCCGGACAGCTTGCAGGCGAGCGTCGCGCCACCCGCGCCGGCACCGACGATGGCGAAATCGACCGGCTCGTCGAGCGAATACTCACGCATGGGCACCCAGCCGCCGGGCGTGAACACGTCCGGGGCGCGGCCGTGAGCGGCGCGGATCACTCCGGGTTCCACTGCGCCTCCTTTGCTTCCCAGGGGTCGCGCTGGTCAAAGCCCAGCCGCACGTAGCCGCGCGGGCTGGCCGGGCCGCCGAAGCCGATCTCGCTCCATGCCGCCGGGTGCGCGTAGTAGTAGCCGACGACCGTTTTGGCCAGCACGGTAATGAAGAAGCATTGTGCGTTCATGCCGGGCCACAGGCCGGGCGTTGCTTCGTCCCGTTCCAACGCCGCCAGCAGGTCATCGGCGAG
Source organism: Massilia agilis (assembly GCF_024756255.1). Classification (GTDB taxonomy): domain Bacteria; phylum Pseudomonadota; class Gammaproteobacteria; order Burkholderiales; family Burkholderiaceae_D; genus Telluria; species Telluria agilis. The sequence goes on from NZ_JANUHB010000002.1 coordinate 1,321,008, forward strand.
AGCAGCAGGCAGTTCGCAAAAGCCGCGGTCGTGGCAGTAGCGTGCCTCCGCTTCAATGGCGGCCAGGCCGCCCCGCCACGCCTGCGCTTGCGGCGGCATGTTCGCGTAGCGGAAGCCTTCCTGAACGCCGTCGTGCAGCTGCGCGTCGATCCATGGCGTGATGGGCACCGGCTCGCTGCGGTCGGGCTGGGGCAGCACGCGCGCGACGATGGCGTCGAGCAGGCGCCATTCCTGTTCGCTGAAGAAGCGGCGCGGCGGCACGTCGTCGAGGCGCTCGCGCAGCACGGTTCGCGTGGTGTCGTCGAAGGACACGCTGTCCCACTTGTCGAGCACCTGGTAGCCGGGATAGACAGGATTCATCGCATCCTCCCGCGCTCTTGCAGCTGAAGCGCGGCGCGGCCCGCGATGGCCAGCGCCAGGAAGCTCGGCGGCGCGGGCAGCGGCGGACCGGACAGCAGGTTCTGGCGCCAGTTGCGCCAGCCGCCCATCTGGCGCGCGATGCCGTTTGCGTGGAAGGCGACGCCGGCCACGCCGAGCAGCGCGGTCAGGCCAAGGCAAGCACGCGCCAGCCGGTCGCGTGCGCCGCTTGCGGCACGCAGCAGGAAGGCCACCGAGAGCGGCGGCAGCGTCACCGGCAGCCACATCGCCGGGCGGTGATAGGCGCCGCGAAAATGCAGCATGCCCGCCTCGGCGACCGTGCCGGCGATGCCGATGGCGGTCAGGCCGCTGAGGGCGCGGCCGGACGGCATGCCGAGCAGCGTGGCCGGGGCCTTGCTGGCCACGCGGGTTGCTGCCAGTCCGTATGCGCCGGCCAGCACCAGGGCGGCCGGGGCGCCAAGCGGCGCGGCGTAGAACAGGTTTTGCCAGCACAGGCCGCCGGGGCGGCGCGCGAGGTTGTAGGCGTGGAAGGCGGTGCCGGCGAGGCCGGTGGCGAGCGCGGTCGCGTAAATTGTTCCGTTGGCGCGCGTGTGCCCTGCCCTGGCGCCCGCCCAGCTCGCGGCGAGCGACGCGGCCAGCGGCGCGAACATGCCGGGGTTCTCGAAATGGCCGCGGTAGTGTTCGATGGCGCTGTCCAGCAGCACCGAGAGGGCGAGCAGCGCGGCGGCGTGGTGCAGGGAACGCGCGGCCACTAGCGATGCGTCGTGGCGCGTGGCAGGATGCTCAGCATGGGTCCCCGCCTGCGCGGGGACGACGGGCCGATGATGGGGGGGGCTCGGGGGGCGCGTGGCTGCGTGCTCAGCATGGGTCCCGGCGTGCGCCGGGACGACGGGGCGATGATGGGGGTGGCTCGGGGGGCACGTGCCTGCGTGCTCAGTATGGGTCCCGGCATGCGCCGGGACGACGGGGCGATGATGGGGGTGGCTCGGGGGGCGCGTGGCGGCGTGCTCAGCATGGGTCCCGGCGTGTGCCGGGACGACGTGGCGGCGCGGGGGGCGCAGCAGTGCGGCGAGCGCGGCGGCCAGGCAAACGCCGCCCAGCACCTGCGCCATCGGCGCGCTGCCGGCGTGCGGGCGCCGCAGCGTCGCAAGCTGCGGCTCGGGCCTCATTCCTTTTCCCCGGGCAGGATGCCGGACAGGACCTGCCGTACCACGCCGCCCAGCATGCCGGCTTCGTTGGGGTCGCCCTTGAAGGTGGTGGAAGCGAACTTGCGCGCCTGTTCGAAAGTGATGTGCGGCGGCAGCGGCGGCACCTCGGGGTCGGTCTTGAACTCGACCACCACCGGCCTGTCGCTCGCCAGCGCTTCCTCCCACGCCAGCCCCACCTTGTCCGGCTCGTTGCAGAAGATGCCCTTCAGGCCGATCAGCGCGGCGAAGCGGTGGTATGGCACGTCCGGGATCCGCTGGGTCGCCTCGAACTTGGGATCGCCCTGCATGATGCGCTGCTCCCACGTGACCTGGTTCAGGTCTTCGTTATTGAAAACGCAGACCACGCAGGCGGGATTGGACCAGGTGCGCCAGTACTTCGCGATCGTGATCAGCTCGGCCATGTTATTCATCTGCATGGCGCCGTCACCCACCATGGCGATCACGGGCCGCGAAGGGTGCGCGAACTTGGCCGCGATCGCGTATGGCACCGCGGCGCCCATCGACGCCAGGCTGCCGGACAGCGAGCAGTCCATGCCACGCCGGATCTTGAGGTCGCGCGCGTACCAGTTGGCACACGAGCCGGAATCGCTGGTGATGATGGCGTGGCTCGGGAGCTGCGGCGACAGCTCCCACGCGACGCGCTGCGGGTTGATCGGGTTGGCCTTGGCCATGGCGCGCTCCTGCGCCGTCTTCCACCACTCGCGCACGTGGTGTTCGATGCGCTCGCGCCAGGCGCCGCCGGCTGGGCGATCCTTTAGCATCGGCAGCAAGGCGCGCAGCGTGGCGCCGGCGTCGCCGTGCAGGTTGACCTCGCACGGAAAGCGGATGCTGAGCATCGACGGGTCAATGTCCACCTGCACCGCGCGCACCTTGCCTTCCTTGGGCAGGAATTCGCTGTACGGGAAGCCGGTGCCGACCATCAGCAGCGTGTCGCATTCCATCATCATGTCGTAGCTCGGCTCCGTGCCGAGGTAGCCGATGGAGCCGGTCACCCACGGCAGGTCATCCGGCAGCACAGCCTTGCCCAGCAGCGCCTTGGCCACGCCGGCGTTGAGCTTGCGCGCGACCGTCTCCACTTCGTCGGATGCGCCCAGCGCGCCGGCGCCCACCAGCATGGCCACCTTGTCGCCGGCATTGAGCACGTCGGCCGCGCGGCGCAGCTCGGCCTCGTGCGGCAGCACTGTCGGGCGCGCGTAGCCGATGCCGGAAGCGACCGCACCATGGTGACGCGGCGGGTCGTGGTAGGGCATGTCCTGCAGGTCGCCGGGCAGCACCAGCACCGATACGCCGCGCCGCGCGATGGCGATGCGGCAGCCGGAATCGACCAGGTGGCGCACCTGGGCCGGCGCCTCGGCCTCCTGCACGTATTCGGCGACGTCGGCAAACACGCGGTCCAGATTGAGCTCCTGCTGGTAGTGCGCGCCCCGTGCGGTACGCGGCGCCTGCCCGGTGATCGCAAGCACCGGCATGTGATCCAGCTTGGCGTCGTACAGGCCCGTGATCATGTGCGTGGCGCCGGGGCCGCCGGTGGACAGGCACACGCCCAGCTCGCCCGTGAACTTGGCGTAGGCGCAGGCCATGAAGGCGGCCATCTCTTCGTGCCGCACCTGGATGAAGGTGATGCGGTCGTTGCCGAAGCGGTTGAGCGACCCGAGCACACCATTGATGCCGTCGCCCGGGTACCCGAAGATGCGGCGCACGCCCCATTCGTACAGGCGCTCCACCACGAAATCGCCGACTGTCTTGGCCATGATCTCCCTCCCTCAACTCAATGGAATGCACCACTCTTGCGGACTTTGCTGGAATGGCGACAGCAGCTCGACGCCATCGCCCGTCACCCCGACCACATTGCAGTCGCGCGCGCCGCCGAAGCCATCGATGTAGATGCCCGGCTCGACGTTGAAGACCATGTCCTCTTCCAACAGCTGGTGCGACGCCGGGTGGATGCGCGGCGGCTCGTTGTGGTCGATGGCGGTGAAACCGACCCCGTGGCCGAGCGGGTGCTTGAATGCGGCGCCGTAGCCGGCTGCGGCCAGCACGTCGCGCGCGGCCTTGTCGACGTCGCAGGCGCGCACGCCCGGCCGAATCGCCGCCAGCGCCGCATCGCGCGCGCGGGCGATGGCGTCGAACATGCGGCGCAGCTCCTCACCCGGTGCGCCGAGCACGTAGGTGCGGGTCAGGTCGGTCCAGTAGCCATCGGCGTAGGCGTTACAGTGCACGAGGACCGTGACGCCGGCCGCCAGCCGCGTCATGCGCGACTGCTGGAACGCGGCCCAGGCCGACGCGGCATTGGAGCCGGACATGCAGTAGAAGAAGCTGTCGGCACGCGCGACTTGCGCATGCGCGGTCGCGCACTCGGCGTAGGCATCGCGGAACGGCAGCACGGCGTTCGTCTCGGGCACCTGCGGGCGCAGCGCGGCGGCGCCCATGCGGTAGGCGGCGCCGGCCATCGCGCACGAGTCGCGGATGCGCTCGCGTTCCCACGGCGTGGGCCGCATGCGCATCGACGCCAGCAGCGCGTCGGAAGGCGCCAGATGGGTGCGCGCGAACGCGTGTTCCAGCTCGGCGCGCAATGCGGCGCCGTACACGTTCATTGACACATAGGCGGCAGGCAGGTGCACCGGCCCCATTTCCATGCCGATGCGGGTCAGTCCGTCCGCGAGGGGGCGCAGCAGCGACTCGACCAGTGCGAGCAGCACGCGCGGGGTGTCTTCCAGGCGGTCGAGGGAACCGAGGCGGTAGGTCTCGATGCGATCGGCCCAGCCACGCTCGGCCAGCTCGCGCGCTTCCTCGGGCACGACCAGGAACACCTTTGGTTCGTCGGTGACGATGGCCACGGCGTTGCCGATCACCGGCCAGAATCCGCTGACCAGCAATACGTCGAGGTTGCGCACGCAGACCAGCGCCGACAGGTCGCACTCCGCCATTGCGGACTTCAGCCTGCGCAAGCGTTCTACACGTCCCGGTCGTGCGTCCATGCTCTGCCCTTGCCACGGCCGCGCCAACCGATCAGGCACGCACCGCTTGTTCAACAAACTGAAAACCTTACGCCGATTTTTGACCCTTGTCGCGCGCGTTCCGTTCGTCAGCGCCGCAGCCGGCGGCGTGGCAGCAGGGTCCACGCCAGCGTTGACACGGCCGCCAGGGCCAGCACGCTGCCGACCAGGTCGCGGTGCAGCGAGGTCCACAGCTGCGGGCTGCTGGCGTGGGCGCGCTGCTCGAAGCTGCCGTGCGCGCGGTAGGGACTGGGCACCGGATGGAACAGGTTGTCCGGGCGGTCGGCCGGCATCGGCTGGGCGGTGAACTGCTGCTCGTAGGCGCGGCGCGCCATTACCTTGTCGAGCACACCGGGCAGCATCTTGTTGAGCACGATGGACACGACCGCCGGCAGGCCAACGTAGATCTCCCGCCGGTAGTGGGTTGCCGCCCAGACGATGGCGCGGGCCGCCACTTCCGGCTGGTACACCGTGCCCACGGGCTGCGGGTGCTGGTGGATCTTGGTGCGGCACCATTCGAACTGCGGGGTGTTCACGCCGGGCAGCTGGACCATGGAGATGCGGATCGCGCTGTTGTCGTGAATGAGTTCGCTGCGCACCGAATCGGTGAAGCCGCGGATTGCGTGCTTGGCCCCGCAGTACGCGGACTGCAGCGGGATCGAGCGGTAGGCCAGCGCCGAGCCAACCTGCACGATGGTGCCGGCATTACGCGAGCGCATGCGCTTGAGCGCGCTCATGGTGCCGTACACGGTGCCCAGGTAGGTCACCTCGGTCACGCGCGCGAACTCCTCGGGCGTGATGTCGCCAACGGGCGAAAAGATGGTCGCCATCGCGTTGTTGACCCAGACCGCGATCGGCCCAGCCTCGGCCTCCACCTGCTGGGCCGCGCGTTCGACTGCGGCGGCGTCGGCCACGTCCACTTCGATCACCAGCGCCCTGGCGCCGGCCGCGCGCACTTCTTGCGCCGTGCTCTCGAGCCGCTCGCGGTCGCGCGCCAGCAGCGCCACGCAGCCGGCGCCGGCCTCGGCGAATGCGCGCGCGGCGGCGCGCCCTACCCCGGCGTTGGCGCCGGTGACCACCACCACTTGTCCTTGCATGCTGCCTCCCTTCTTAAAAACGAATGTCGGAGTGCGCCAGCGCGTCGCTCCACTCGCGCACGATGCGGCGGTATTCCTCGCCCGCCGGGCGGATCTTGCGGTCCATGTCGTACAGGCCGTTGGAGTTCTGGTGGCCGCGCAGTTCGCGCAGGCCGATGTCCCAGTCCACCTGGTCCGTCAGGCTGTACCAGGTAAAGCCGATGATCGGGTAGCCCTCCTGGCGCAGGCGCAGCACGTTGGCCCACTGGCGCTCAAGCCAGTGGCGGGCGCGCAGTTCCTGCATCTGGTTGGTCTCGGTGTGCATGATCGGCAGGCGAAAGCGGGTGTAATACTGGCGCGTCAGGCCGTAGTAGCCGAGCACGTTGCAGACGTCGGTGCTGCCGTCCGGGTACACGATGGTTTCGTTGGTCTCGTAATAGTCGGTGCCCATCACGCACGATGGCCAGATGTGGCGGTCCATGAAGTAGTTGAATTTTTCGCGCGCCATGCCGTTGTCGAGCAGGTATTCAAGCATGCGCGCCGATGGCGCGTGGCTGTAGTTCAGGTCGAGCGTGAGGAAGCGCCGCTCATTCAGGTGCGCCGTGTGCTTGACCGCATCCGGATTGTAGGGATGGTAGTAGCGCGTCGATTCGCTTTGGACGAACCAGGGGTTGCACGCTTCGCAGATCGCTTCGCTGGCGCGAATATTGGCCTCCACCACATGCGTGACGGCGGTGACGAAGGACCGGTCGTCGCAGCGTTGCTCGTTCCAGTAGCCGATGCGGGCCGAAAACTCGGCTGTGACGAGCATCTCGTTGACCGGCGTGAACATGCGCACCCAGGGAAAACGCTTGGCGAAAGCGCCGGCATACTCGGCGAAATAGCGCGGAAAGTCCGGGTTCTGGAAGTTGCCCAGCCAGTCGGGCACGCCAAAGTGGCACAGGTCGGCAATGGGCTGGATGCGCATGCGCTTGAGCTCGTTGAAGGTCTCGTCGGCAAACGACCAGTCGTACTGGCCCGGCCCCACGTGCGTGCGGTAGTACGGCGGGCCGTAGCGCAGGCAGCGGATGCCGAGCTCGCGCACGCGCTGGAAGTCCTCGCGCCAGCGGTGGTAGTGCCCGGACAGGTCCATTTCGTCGATGCGCACGGGCTTGCCACCCGGCCCGGTGATCGTGGGCGAGCTGTTCTCGATCCCGGTGGCGAAGATGAACGAGCGCGACAGCCTGGCGGGCTCGAAGGCGTGGGCGATTTGCTTGTCGTTCTGGTTGGGCATGGTCTTACGGGTCACGGTTCGTTCTGATCGTCGCGACCGGAACGAGTTCTGCCTGTCGCGCTGGCTGCGGCGGATTGCACCTGTGCGGCGGTCGGCTGGTCCCACGGTGCACGGAACAGCTCGCGGGTGGCATAGTCGCTGCCGGACAAGGCCAGCAGCAGGGCCAGCGTGAACAGCGCGGTCAGCGCCACCACGCGCAGCAGCAGCGCGCCGCCGGTGGCCAGCCGCATGAAGAACAGCGCGACCAGCAGCGCCTTGAGCACCGCAATGCCGAGGTTGGCGACGCTGTTCCAAGCCCCAAGACGCAGCCAGGCGCTGGCCGCCGACAGCGCCAGCAACGCCAGCAGCGCGATCCAGACCTTGACCAGTGTGGTGGGCTTCTCGTGCATGGCTACCCCGGCGCGCCGCTGCGCCCGACCAGGTACAGCAGCGGATACAGGAAAATCCAGACGGAATCGACGAAGTGCCAGTACAGGGCCAGCGCGTCGAGCCGCTGCGCCGGCTGCACCAAGGGCCATTGCAAGCGCAGCCCGAGCGCAAACAGGAGCGTGGCGGCAATGCCGATCGCCAGGTGAAGCGCGTGCAGCGCGGTCATGGCGAAGTACAGCCAGAAGAAGATTTCGGCGCCCGTCTCCCCACGCAGGCTGAAGCCCGGCCCGGGAAACAGGTGCTCGCGCCAGTCGTGCGCGTACTCGCTGCCCTTGATGAACAGGAACAACACGCCGCAGGCGGCGGCAAGCAGCAGCAGGCGCGGGGCGGCACGCTCGCGCCTTTCTTCGTGCGCATGCACGGCCAGCGCCATTGCCAGGCTGCTGGAAAGCAGCACGGCCGTGTTGGCGGTGCCAAGCCAGAAGCTGGTGTGGCGGCTGGCGGCGGCGAAGGCATCGGGAAAGTGGGTGCGGCCGTACAGGTAGGCCAGGAACAGCGGGCCGAACAACATCAGCTCGGTGGCAAGGAAGATCCACATGCCCAGCCGCGCGACGTGCGCGCCTGCCGCCGCCGGCGCTCCCGGCTGCGATGCCGTTGCCTGCGGGATCACACTTGCTCTCCCCGCCCCGGCGGGCTGTAGGCATAGGCGTCCTGCGTGACGACCGGGGTGCGGTCGAAGTTGTGGACCGGCGGCGGCGAGCTGGTCTGCCACTCCAGGCCGGTCGCGCGCCACGGGTTCGGCTCCGCGCGCTTGCCGTAGTACATCGACCAGGCGAAATAGCCAAGCGGCATCAGGTAGCCGACGGCCAGCAGCGCCGCGCCGCTCGACGACAGCAGGTGCAGCACCTGGAATTCCGGCGGATAGGTGTGGTAGCGGCGCGGCATGCCTTCGTAGCCGAGGATGTATTGCGGGAAGAAGGTCAGGTTAAAGCCGAAGAAGATGATGACGGCGGCCACCCTGCCCCACATTTCCGGGTACATGCGTCCGCTGATCTTGGGCCACCAGAAATGGATGGCGCCCAGGTAGGCCATGACCGTGCCGCCGACCATGATGTAGTGGAAATGGGCAACCACGAAATAGGTGTCGGTCAGGTGTACGTCCAGCGCCAGCGAGGCGAGGAACAGGCCGGTCAGGCCGCCAACCGTGAACAGGCCGACGAAACCGAGCGCGTACAGCATGGGCGCCGAGAACGTGATCCAGCCGCGGTACAGGGTCGCGCTCCAGTTGAACACCTTGATCGCGGACGGGATCGCGACCAAAAAGCTGAGCAGCGAGAACACCATGCCCGCATAGGCCGACTGGCCGCTCACGAACATGTGGTGGCCCCAGACCAAAAAGCCGATCGACGCGATCGCCAGCAGCGCGTAGGCCATGAAGCGGTAGCCGAAGATGCGCTTGCGCGCAAAACAGGGAATGATCTCGCTGACCACGCCCATGCCGGGCAGCACCATGATGTACACCGCCGGGTGCGAATAGAACCAGAAAAGGTGCTGGAACAGCAGCGGGTCGCCGCCCAGCGCGGGGTCGAAGATGCCCACATGCAGGAAGCGCTCGGCCGCGACCAGCAGCAGCGTCATCGCCAGCACCGGCGTGGCCAGCACCAGGATGATGCTGGTGGCGTAGTTGGCCCACACGAACAGCGGCAGCCGGAACCAGCCCATGCCGGGCGCGCGCATGGTGTGCACGGTGACGATGAAATTGAGGCCCGTGAGGATGGACGAGAAGCCGGTGATGAACACGCCCAGCAGCACCAGCACCACATGGGTGCGCGTGAACATGGTGGACAGCGGCGTGTAGAAGGTCCAGCCGGTATCGACACCGCCGGCCGCCAGCGCGCACAGGGTGACGATGCCGCCCACCATGTAGATGTACCAGCTGGCCAGGTTCAGGCGCGGGAAGGCCAGGTCGCGCGCGCCGATCATCAGGGGCATCAGGAAATTGCCCAGCACCGAGGGAATCGACGGGATCAGGAACAGCCACACCATCACCACCCCGTGCGCGGTGAACAGCTTGTTGTAGGTGTCGTGGCTGACCAGGTCGCCCTGCGGGGTGGCCAGTTCGAGCCGGATCAGGGTGGCTGCCGCGCCGCCGACGAAGAAGAACGCGGTGATCGAGACCAGGTACAGGAGCGCGATGCGCTTGTGGTCGGTGGAGGTGAGCCACGAACGCAGCGTGTACGACACGCGCAGGTAGTCGGCGGCTGGCAAGGTTTCGGTGCTAGCGCTCATCCGGTTTCTCCCTGATGTAGGCGATGATGGCCAGCAGGTCTTCCTCGCTGATCTGGCCGGCAAACGAGGGCATGTCCGGGCCGTAGCCGGCGACGATGTCCTTGCGCGGCAGCAGGATCGAGTCCCGCACGTAGTTTTCGTCCGCCACCAGCGTGCGGCCATCCTGCAGGTGCACGGTGCGTCCGACCAGGTGAGCCAGGCTGGGCGCATGCACGCTGGAGCCCGGTTCGTGGCAACCGCTGCAGCCGTAGCGGCGGTACAGCGCAAAGCCGCGCGCGGCAATGCCGGGGGTGCTTGTGCCCTGCTGCAGCCACTGTTCGAACTCGGCCGGGCGCATGACGACGATCTCGCCGCGCATCAGCGAATGCTCGGTGCCGCAGTACTCGGCGCAGAACAGGTGGAAGCGCCCCAGCTTTGTCGCAGTGAACGCGAGCGTGGTGTAGCGGCCCGGGACGACGTCCTGCTTGAGACGGAAGGCGGGCACGAAGAAGCTGTGGATCACGTCCTGCGAGGTCATCACCAGCCGCACCGGCTGGCCCAGCGGCACGTGCAGCTCGCCGATCTCGCGCCGGCCGTTGCGGTGTTCGAGCTTCCACATCCATTGCTTCGCCACCACGAACACGGGCATGGCCCCGGCCGGCGGGCGGAACAGCTGCGCGTAGTCGTAGGCGGCCCAGGCGTAGATGGCGCAGAACAGCAGCAGCGGGATGCCGGTCCACGCATATTCGATCGCGCGCCGGTGCCGCACCGGGCCGGGCCGCTCGGCGCGCGAGCCGGCCCGATAGCGGATCGAGAAGCCGACCACCATCAGTGTCAGCGCCACCGCCATCAGGGTTGATAGCAGCAGCAGGGCCAGCATCAGCAGGTCGAACGGGCCGGCGGCGCTCGATGCGGCGGGCAGGATCTCGACTGGCGGGTTCACGGCCGCCTCCCTGCCCTGCGGCGCGTGTGCACGATGACGGCGACGAGCATGGCCAGCGCAAGCATGGCCGCGGCGCGCACCAGGGCCAGCGCCATGCCGGTGTAGCGGCCAGTTGCCGGATCAAAGTGCGAACACACCAGCGCAATGCGGTCCGACACGGTGCCCACCGCGCCGCCGGAAGCTTCCACGAGGGCCAGGCGCAGGTCACGCGGAGCAACGTGCGCCTGCGGGAAGTAGCGCGACACCACGCCACCGGGGGTGGCAACGAGAAAGCCGGACGGGTGCACGAGGCCGCGGCCCGGATCCTGCGTAAAGCGAAAGCCGGCGGCTTGCGCGAGCGGCGTTGTGGATTGCGCGGGCCCGGTCAGCAGGTCGAGCGTGATGCCGTCTGGCGCAAGCTGGTCGCGCCAGGCGCTGCGTTTGCGCGCGGCCAGTTGCGGGTTTTCTGCGGGGTCGATGCTGACCATGAGCACGCGGTAGCGCTCCGGCGGCAAGCCGGTTGCGCCGGCGGCGGCCAGCACTTCCAGCAGGTTGGCGCTGCACAGGTTGGGGCAGGCAAAATAGCCGAGCACCAGTACGACCGGGCGCACACCGAAGTAGCGCGCGAGTGGCGCCACGCCATCCGCGCCGGCCAGGCGTACTTCCAGCGGCAAGCGTGCACCAAGGCGCTGGTCCCAGCCGGGTGCGGCGTGGCATGAGAACGCCATGCACCACAACAGGATCACGATGGGCCATCTCATGGCCGTTCCCCTGCCCTTGCTGCCTGCCGGCGCGCGGCGTCCTGGCGCGCCAGCACGGCCATCGCCTCTTCCACCGGGATGCGCGCAATGCCGGCCTGCCGGTCCACCCACTGCCACGAATGCAGCAGGCGCTCCTTCTGGTCGAAGTAGGCTTTGCGCTCGGCCGTGGGCGCGCTCTTGAGGCGGGCGCCGTCCACGCTGAAGTCGAGCGGGCCGTTGGGGTCGCCGCGCGCGCCTGGCGGCGTCCAGCGGGTCCAGGCAAACCACGCGGCGGTCGCGGCCAGCACGATCATCACCGCAATGCCGATGGCGCCGCGGGCGATGCCGCGCAGGTCGAGGGCGGGGTCGTGGATGTCGCTCATGCTGTCTCCCAACGCACTGGCCGCCATCGAAAGTACGCCGCCAGCACGCCCGCGAGCGCGAGCGCGCCCAGTGGCGCAGCCCACGGCGCGTCGCCCCGCGCTACCGGCACCGAAGGCAGCACCAGCCACCACGCGTGCACCAGCAGCATGGCCAGCACCAGCCACGCCAGCCATGCCATCGCCGCAGGATTGCGTTTGACGGCGCGAAACAGCAGCAGCGCCGACGGCAGCGCGAACAGCAGCAGCGCCAGCAGCCAGCCGACCGTGCGCCAGAGCGGCGTGCCGCGCGCGGTGTACCAGATGATTTCGTGCGGCAGGTTCTCGGCCCAGATGACCAGGTACTGCATGAAGCCGAGGTAGGCGAGCGTCATCGCGTAGGCCAGCAGCAGGTTGCCGAGGTCGCCCAACAGTTCGCCGTCCTTGTCGCGCCGGCGCACGGCCAGCAGGATCGCCAGCGCCATGCCGCCGAGCGACTGCGCCATCAGCACCAGCAGCCCGAACACGCTGGAGTACCACAGCGGCATCAGCGACATGATCCAGTCCACGGCGGCGATGCTGGCCGTGAGGCTGTAGCCGATCAGCGCAGCGGCGGCAAAGCCCTGCGAACGGGCCAGGCGCGCAGTCGAGCTCAGCCAAGCGAGCGCATTCCACAGCACGAGCCACAGCACACTGCGCACCACGAACGGCAGCGGCTGCAGCCAGGCGCTCTTGAACGCGGGCGCGGACAATTCGCCGGCCCAGCGCGCCGGACCGCTGGCGGCGTGCTGCGCCCACGGATACAGCACGGGCAGCGCCGCCAGCAGCGGCAGGAACAGCAGGGCCGGGAACCACAGCGTGCGGCCCAGCGCCAGCACCGGCGCGCGGATCGGCTCACCCCAGCGACCGCCCGTGAGGTTGTGCAGCCAGACCTGGGCCAGCGCGCCCATCACGATGCCGTTCCAGCACCACCACGCGGCCAGCCATGCCGCCAGCAGCGCGGTGGGGTTGGCGCGCCAGCCGGCCCCGCAGGCCACGAGCAGCGCGACGGCGGCGGCGAGCCATGGCAGGCGCGCCTTCATGGCCGCCCCTCCCCGTCCGTGAGCCTGGCGCGCTGCGCGTCGCTTAAGGCCGATACGCTCGCGTGCTGGCTCAGTTGCAGTGCGCGGATGTAGGCGACGATTGCCCAGCGGTCTGCCGGTTCGACGCGGTCGGCGTACGGGTACATGATGCCGTAGCCATGCGTGATCACGTCGAAGAAGTGGCGGTCCGGCGCGTTGCGCAGCCGGTCCTGGTGAAAGCTGGGCGGCGCCGGAAAGCCACGGCGCACCACCCTCCCGTCGCCATCGCCCGCCGGGCTGTGGCATGGCACGCAGTAAATCGAAAAGCGCTCCTGCCCGCGCCGCAAGAGCTGCGCCGTGACCGGGTAGGGATTGGCCTGCGCGGCCTGCGCGGCCTGGTCGCGCTCGGCCGCTTGTTCCCCCAGCTGTCCGCCGGTCGAACCGGAAAACGCGCCGCGCGCGTGCGCCACGGTGCCGGGCGGCAGCGGGCGCGCCGAGGCGCCGTCCGCGAACAGATTGCTCGGCGCGAAAGGCTTGTAGCGCGGCTGGTCGTACATGTCCTGCTTGGCCTTCTCGCAGCCGGACAGCAGTATCGCGATGAACAGGAGCCATCTCATGCAGCCACCTCGCGCAGCAGCAAGGGGTGCAGGTCGTCCAGCATCTGCCTGCTGCGGCCGACGTGGTAGGTCGGGTCGCTGGCGCGCAGGCACAGGAAGAAGCGGTTGCGCGAGGCCAGGTCGAACTCTGGCGCGCCGAACAACGGATGCACCAGGCGCGGCAGACCGTTTGCGATCAGCATCGAGAGCACCGCCGCGAACGCCGCGCCCAGCACGGCCAGCTCGAAAGTGGGCGGTATGAACGAGGGCCAGCTGTCTAGCGGGCGCCCGCCAATGTTGAGCGGGTAGTCGATCACCGCCGAATACCACTGCAGCAAATAGGTGCCGAGTCCGCCGGCAACGGCGCCGGCGAAGGTCCAGGCCTGCACCGCGTGGCTGCGAAAGCCAAGCGCCTCGGCCAGCCCGTCAACCGCGAACGGCGCATACGCCTCGACCTGGCGGCAGCCGTTCTCGCGCGCGCGGCGCACCGCGGCCAGCAGCAGGTCGGCGGTGGCGAATTCGGCCAGCAGGCCGTAGGGCGCGCTCATGCCTGCCCCTTGGCCGTCTCGCGCACCAGCTCGCGCATCTCGGCAATGGAAATGACCGGCAGCACCCGCACGAACAGCAGGAACAGCCAGACGAACAGCGCAATGGAACCGAACAGCGTGAGCCAGTCCCACAGCGTCGGGTAGAACATGCCCCAGGCCGAGGGCATGAAGTCGCGGTGCAGGCTGAAGACGACGATCAGGAAGCGCTCCATCCACATGCCCACGTTGACCACTAGGCTCACCGCAAACAGCAGCGCCACGCTGTGCCGCGCACGCCGGAACCACAGCAGCTGCGGCACCAGCACATTGCAGCACATCATGGGCCAGTACACCGGCGCATATGGCCCGATCCAGCGGTTGACCGTCATGTAGCGCTCGAATTCGTCGCCGCTGTAGAAGGCGGTGAAGATCTCGGCCGCATAGCCGTAGCTGACCAGCAGCGAGGTGGCCAGCAGCACCTTGGCGGCGTTGGCCAGGTGGCGCGCGGTGATGAAATCCTCGAGCTTGAAGAAATGGCGCAGCGGTATGGCCAATGTCAGCACCATGGCAAAGCCGGAGAACAATGCGCCTGCGACAAAGTACGGCGGAAAAATCGTCGAGTGGTAGCCAGGCGTATTGCCGATTGCAAAGTCGAGCGAGACGATGGTGTGCACCGACACCACCAGCGGCGTGGCCAGCCCGGCCAGCAGCAGGTAGGCGATGTCGTAGCGCGCCCAGTGCCGCGCCTCGCCGCGCCAGCCGAGCGCGAGCAGGCCGTAGATGAATTGCTTGGCCGGCTGGCGCGGCGCCACACCGGCGCGGTCGCGCAGCGTGGCCAGGTCCGGCACCAGCCCCACGTACCAGAACAGCAGCGACACCAGCAGGTAGGTGCTGATCGCAAAGAAGTCCCATACGAGCGGGCTGCGCCATTGAGGCCAGACGTTCATCACGCTCGGGTAAGGCACGATCCAGTAGAAGAACCACGGACGGCCAAGGTGCAGGATCGGGAACAGGCCGGCGATGCCGGCTGCAAACAGTGTCATTGCCTCGGCAAAGCGGTTGACCGACGTGCGCCAGCGCTGGCGCAGCAGCAGCAACACCGCCGAGATGAAGGTGCCGGCGTGGCCGATCCCGATCCACCATACGAAGTTGCCGATCGCAAAGCCCCACGCCACCGGAATGTCCACGCCCCAGATGCCCACGCCTTCGGCAAACAGCCACGACACCGCGCCCACCAGCACCAGCACACCCGCGCAGCTGGCCAGGAACAGCGTCATCCACGGCCAGTGCACCGGGCGCGTGAGCACGATGTCGGCGATCTTGTCCGACACGCTGGCGTAGCCCCAGCCGGGCCGCAGCACGGGGCTGGGGCCGGAGACCGGTGGCTGCTCGGCAGGCGCGGCCATCTAGCCGAGCTCCGGGTCGGGGTTGGACAGGCGCGCCGCGTAGCTCGTGCGCGGCCGGGTGTTGAGCTCGGCCAGTAGCAGGTAGTCCAGCGGCGAAGCCTTGGCACGGCTAACGTGGCTGCCCGGATCGTTGAGGTCGCCGAACACGATGGCAGCGGTCGGGCACGCGGCCTGGCAGGCGGTGACGATCTCGCCATCACGGGCCTTGCGGCCTTCCACTTCGGCATCCAGGCGGCCGCGGGTGATGCGCTGCAGGCAGTAGTTGCACTTCTCCATCACGCCGCGCCGGCGCACGGTCACTTCCGGGTTGCGCTGGGCCTTCAGCGATTCGGTCTCGTTGTCGGCAAACTGCAGGAAGTTGAAGCGCCGCACCTTGTACGGGCAATTGTTCGAGCAAAAGCGCGTGCCGACACAGCGGTTGTAGACCTGCACGTTGATCCCTTCGCTGTCGTGCATGGTCGCGCCCACCGGGCACACTTCCTCGCACGGCGCGTTTTCGCAGTGCATGCACGGCACCGGCTGGAACAGCGTGCGCGGGCGCTCTGCCGGGCCCTCGTAGTAGCGGTCCACGCGGATCCAGTGCATCGCGCGCCCGAGCAGTACCTGTTCCTTGCCCACCACCGGGATGTTGTTCTCGGCCTGGCAGGCGATGGTGCAGGCGCCGCAGCCGATGCAGCTGTTCAGGTCGATCGCCATGCCCCAGCGGTAGCGCGGGTAGTCGTACGGCGGGTACAGGCTCTGCGCGGGCTGGCGCTCGCTTGGCGCGGCTTGCGCAAACGACGGGTTGGCGCGAAACCGCGCGACCGTCGCGGTGCGCACCAGGTCGCGGCCTTCCATTCGATCGCTGCCTTGCGCGACGGCGAACACGTGGCGGCGGCCGGTGCGGGTGAGGGTCAGCACGGCGCCTGCCAGCATTGCGTCGCCAGTGCGCAGGCGGTAGGCGTTGAAGCCGACGCCATCGCCCACGCGGCCGGCCGCGTCCCGGCCGTAGCCCAGCGGCAGGGTCACGCAATGGTCCGCGTGGCCGGGCAGGATCCACACCGGCGCCTCGAGCGCCCTGCCCTTGGCGTCGGCCAGCCGTACCACGTCGCCGGTCTGCAGCTGCAGGCTTTGGGCGGTCGCAGGACTGAGCAGCGCTGCGTTGTCCCAGGTCAGGCGCGTGAGCGGGTGCGGCAGCTCCTGCAGCCAGGCGTTGTTGCAGAAGGCGCCGTCGGCCAGACGCAGGTCGGACGCGAACACGGCGGCAAGGCCGGCGGGACGGGGCGGCTCGGGGGCTGCGGGCGGCGCCACGGCGGCCACACTCACCGGCGCGCGCGCGGGCACGTCGAGCACGCCCCGACGCAGGCCGCGCTGCCAGAAGTCGTCGAAGTCGCCTGGCGCGGCCGCCTGCCAGTGGCGGCGCACGAGCTCGTAGCCGCTACGCACGGGGTCGTCGCCGACCAGCGCCAGCAGCTCGTGTGGGCTGCGCCCGTTGTACAGCGGCGCGATCAGGGGCTGCACGATGCTGGCCGTGCCGTCGAACGCCAGCGCGTCGCCCCAGCGCTCGTAGTCGTGCGCCAGCGGCAGGTGCCAGGCGCAGCGGCGCGCCGTTTCGTCCCGGTACAGGCCGAGGTGCGCCGCGAACGGCACCCTGGCAAGCGCTTCGGCAAAGCCGCAATCCACGGGCGCGTCGTAGGCCGGGTTGGCGCCAAGGATGAACAGCGCGCCCACCTCGCCCGCACGCATCTCGTCGGCCAAGGCGCGGATCGACGCCAGGTGGCTCTCGGGACGCGCCGCGACAGGTTCGACCAGCGCGAACGTCCGACCGGCATTACCGAGCCGTTCGTTGAGTGCGTGCACCAGCGCGCGGGTGCCGGCCGGCACGCAACCGCCCGCCACCACGAGGGAATTGCCCCGGTGCTGCGCAAGCACGGCGGCCAGGCGGCTTTCCCACCGAGCCAGTTCCGAAGTGGGCGGCCGGGCAGGCGGCGCAGCGCCCAGCCCGAAGCGCGCGGCCACGCGGCGCACCAGCCAGTCGAGCTCGGCCGGCGCCGCGGCAAGCCGGTTGTCGGCGGCCGCGCCCGTCAGCGTGGGGCTGGGCTCGACGACGTACAGGCGCCGGTCGAACCGCGGGTCGGCGCTGGTGCGGCCCTGCAGGCATTGGCGCGCATACGCGATGCCGCCGGGCCAGTCGCCGAACAGGTCGGCGTCGAAGCTGACGATGGCGGCGGCGCGCTCGCAGTGCAGCAACAGGTCGAGCGGACGGCCGAACGCCAGCCGCGCCGCTTGCAGACCGTTTTCGTCGTGCAAAGGATCCCACTGGCACCAGCGCGCGGCCGGATAGCGCTGGAGCAGCGCGGCGAGCTGGCCCGCCAGCGTGGGCGAGGTGACGCTGCCGGTGAGAATGCGCAGGCCGCGCCCGCCATCGGCCTGCCAGCGTGCGCGCACGGGCAGCAAGGCCGCCTCGAACGCCTGCCAGCCCGACAGCTGCCCGGCCTGGCGCACCGCCTGCGAACGGTCCGGGTCCCACAGCTGCAGGATCGATGCCTGGGCGAACACGTCGGTGGCGCCCAGGCTGGCCGGGTGCAGGCGATTGCCTTCGACCTTGGTCGGGCGGCCCTCGTTCGATTCCACCAGCACGCCGTGCGCCAGGCCGCGCCGCACGAAGGCGGTGGCGAAAAACAGCGGCTGGCCCGGCACCAGCTGCTCGGGCATCTGCACGTACGGCAGGATTTGCTCCTGCGGCGGCCCCTTGCAGCCGGCTGCCGCCAGCGCGGCCGAGGCCGCCATCACGCGCAGCGCCGCGCGGCGGGCCAGGCTGGCCGGGGCGCCGTCGGGGACAAGCGGAATGTGCGGGTATGGTGGCATCGTCAGCGGTGGCAGGTGGAGCAATCGGTGAGCCGGCGTGTGCTTTGAATCTGCAGCAGGCGGTTCAGTTGTGTGATTTCCTGCGCCGAGAGCGGGCGCTTGTCCTGCATCAGGAAAACGTCGGCCAGTGGCCGGATGTGCTGGCGCGCATTGCGATGGCAGCCCAGGCACCACTGCATTTCGAGCTGGGCCGTGCGCAGCATGAGCGGCATGCGGTCCACGCGGCCATGGCACTCGACGCAGGCCACGCCCTTGTTGATGTGGATGCGGTGGTCGAAGTAGGCGAAATCGGGCAGGTCGTGCACCCGGTTCCAGCGGATCGGCAGGCCGGTGCGGGCGCTGGCATGCAGCGGCGCGAGCAGCGGCGCGTCGCGAAACAGCTGGGAGTGGCAGGTCAGGCAGATGTCGCTCGACGGCAGCCCGGCAAAGCGCGACTTTTCGACCGAGGTGTGGCAGTAGCGGCAGTCGATGCCGTCGTCGCCCACATGGTGCTTGTGGCTGAACGGGATGGGCTGCGCGACCACGGTGCCGCCCGCGGCCGGCGGCATCATGCGCCAGCGTGCCAGCAGCACCAGCGCCAGCGCGGCCAGCAGCGCCGCCACCAGGGCGAGCTTGAGTACAAGGACGGTTGCAGGATGAAACGCCTGGGCCATGGGCAACGCTCGTGTGTGTGCGAAGGAACGATCGGCACGACGCAGGGCGTTGCGGCAAGACACCAACCGCTTGACCTTCCCCCTGCTGGAAGGATTAGAGTGGACCCTATCACATCGAGGTTTGAGATGCCGAACATTACCGTGCTGCCACATCCTGATTTCGCGCCCGAGGGCGCCACCTTTTATGCCGAGCCTGGCACCTCGCTGTGCGACGCCATGCTCGCGCACCGTGTCGAGATCGAGCACGCGTGCGGCAAGGTGGGCGCCTGCACCACCTGCCACGTCATCATCCGCGAAGGCTACGGCGCGCTGGAGGACCCAAGCGACGGCGAAGAGGACATGCTCGACCGCGCGTGGGGGCTGGCGCCGACCTCGCGCCTGTCGTGCCAGGTGGTCCTGGGCGAGACCGACCTGGTGGTCGAGATCCCGCGCTACTCGATCAACCTGGAGAAGGAAAAAGGCTGAGCCGACTCGGCCGCAGGTGGGCGAGTCCCTTGCCCGCGCGTTCGACTCACGTTTGCGTGGCCCGTCACGCGGGATTTGAACGCGTGGGCAGGAGAACCTGCCCACCCTACGGAACCGGAACCGGAACGCGGCGGTCGAACGGCTTTGCAAGCGCCGGCGCCGAGGAGGTTCCATGAAGTTCCCGATCCATATCGCCACGCTCCTGTGCGCGGGCCTGCTGGCAGGCTGCGCGCAGCAGGGCCGCGTGGGCGAAAGCGAATACGTTCCCGAGCAGGGCGGCCCCGGCTACGGCACGCAGGCGCCCGGCGGCAATGTGAACGCCGTGCCGGGCCAGCGTCCGCCCGAAAGCGGCGCCCAGGGTTCCGGCGGCACCGGCGTAACCGGCTCGGCTGCGCCGGGCGCCTACGGCACCGGCGAAAGCGGCAGCGCCGCCTCGATGGGCGGGGCGGCCGGCAGCACGGGCGCGGCCACCGGCTCCACGCAGCAGGCCTGCGCCATGTACGGGCGCATGATGGGCGCGCGCACGCCCGAGGAGCGGCAGTCGTTGATGGAGCAGATGATGCCCAACATGTCGGCCGCGTCGCGCCAGCAGCACCTGGAGATGATGCGCCGGCAATGCGAATAGACGACGATCCGCAGCTGATGGTGGAGCCCGGCGAGTGGCGCTATGCCCCGGTCGCCGTGGCGCTGCACTGGCTGCTCGCGCTGCTGATCGTCAGCACCGCAGCGCTCGGCTGGTACATGACGAGCATCGAGGACGATCCCGGCGCCGAGCGCTGGTTCGACCTGCACAAGTCGGTGGGCATCGTCATCTTCGTGCTGGTGCTGGCGCGCGCGCTGTGGCGCCTCACGCACCGGCCGGCCGCGCTGCCGGCCAGCATGCCGCGCTGGGAGGTGGTGGCGTCACTCGTGGTGCAGCGGCTGCTGTACGCGGGCATGGTGCTGCTGCCGATCACTGGCCTGCTCGGCTCGCTGTACACGAAAAGCGGGGTCGCCTTCTTCGGGCTGCAGTTGCCGCGCTGGGCCGCGCCCGCGCACGACACGGCCGAGGCCTTCTTCGAGGTGCACGAGACGCTGGTGTGGGCGATGGCCGCGCTGGTGGCGCTGCATGTGGCGGCGGGGCTCAAGCACGCGCTGGTCGACCGCGACGGCGTGTTCCAGCGAATGTGGTTCCAGCAAAGAAAACGGCCGGCTGGGAGCCGGCCGCGGGGTGGAACAGTTTAGTCCAGCTTCCAGGCGTAGTCGATCTTGGTCCAGGTCTGGGCCGGTGCGCCGTCCTTGGTGCCCGGCTTGAACTTGCATGCCGAGATGCCCTTGAGCGCTGCCTTGTCGAGGTTCTTGAAGCCGCTCGATTTCTCCAGCTTCGAATCGGCCACGCTGCCGTCCGCGTTCACGAGGAAGGACATCGACGTCGTGCCCTGCTCTTCGTTCATCAGGGAGGCCTTCGGGTACTCGACCTTGCACTTGGACGCGTCGAAGCTGGCCGGCACTTCACCGGCGGCGGCCATGCCGGCGACGCCGGACAGGATCAAGGTGGCGATAACACTCAAATAAGGCTTTTTCGTAGACATACCAGTTCCCAAAAGTTTTTAGTTCACGCTTCTTGTTTCGTGCTGCTCTCGTCGGCGACGGCTTGTGGCCGCCGCGTCAGAACTCTTCCCACTCGTCGCCTGCAGTTGCGGCTGCGGCCTTCTTCGGTTTGGCTGGCGCGCTGTCGCCTTCGGTCGGCTCGACACGCGGTGCGGCGGCGGCCGGCTTCTTCAGCGCCGGGCGGGCGCCGGCGGCGCGCTTGGCTGCCGGGCGCGGCGCCACTTGCGCGGCGGGGGCCGGGGCTGCCAGCGCGGCCAGCGCTTCGGCCTGGTTCTCTTCGCCTTCGGCCAGCTTGAAGATGCTGACCACGCGCGCCAGTTCGCCAGCCTGGTCCTGCAGGCTCTGGGCAGCGGCGGCGGCTTCCTCGACCAGCGAGGCGTTCTGCTGGGTCATGCTGTCCATCTCGATGATCGACACGTTGACCTGCTCGATGCCGGCGCTCTGCTCGGCGCTGGCGGCGGCGATGTCGCTCATGATGTCGGTCACGCGCTTGACGCTCGAGACCACTTCTTCCATCGTCACGCCGGCCTGGCCGACCAGCTTGCTGCCGCGCTCGACCTTCTCGACCGAGTCGCCGATCAGCGTCTTGATTTCCTTGGCGGCGGCGGCCGAGCGTTGCGCCAGGTTGCGCACTTCGGAGGCCACGACCGCAAAACCGCGGCCCTGCTCGCCGGCGCGTGCCGCTTCAACGGCGGCATTCAGCGCGAGAATGTTGGTCTGGAACGCGATACCGTCGATCACACCAATGATGTCGGCAATCTTGCTGGCCGAGCTGTTGATCTCGCCCATCGTGCCCACCACCTGCGACACCACTTCGCCGCCCTTGCGCGCCACGTCCGAGGCGCTGGCTGCGAGCTGGTTGGCTTCGCGGGCGTTTTCGGCGTTCTGGCGCACGGTCGCGGTCAGCTTGTCCATGGCCGATGCGGTCTTCTCCAGCGAGCTGGCCTGCAGCTCGGTGCGCGAGGACAGGTCCAGGTTGCCGGCGGCGATCTCGCGCGAGGCGGTGCCGATGGTCTCGGTGCCTCGGCGCACCTGGGACACGATGCCCACCAGGCTGTTGCGCATCTCGCGCATCTCGACCAGCAGGCTGCCGCGGTCGGAGACGGAGGTGTTGATGCGGATCGACAGGTCGCCATGGGCGATGCTGCCGGCGATGCGGGCGGTGTAGCCCGGTTCGCCGCCCAGCTGCTTGAGCAGGCTGCGGGTGATCACCCAGGCGGCGGCCACGCCCATGGCCACGGCCAGCGCCAGCATCACGATCATGAAATTGCGCGCGTTCGCGAACGCGGCCTGGGCATCGGTCTGGGCCTGCGAGTTCTGCTTGTCCTCGACGGTGGCCAGCTGGTCCAGCGCCTCGAGCCACTTCTTCTGGGCCGGGCGGATTTCCTTGATCATCACGCGGGTGGCGTCCTCGGCCTTGTTGGCCAGGTACAGCTCGGATGCCTTGCTGATGGCCGGCATCGCCACGCTTTCGGCGTCCTTGATCTGGGACAGCAGGGTCTTTTCCTGCTGGGTGGACTCGGCGGCGAACTTGCCTTCCAGCTTGGCCTGGATCTCGTCGTACTTGCGGGTCTGTTCCTTGAACTTGTTCAGTTCAGGCTCCATGTCATCCGCATTGGTCATCAGGGTCAGGGTACGCAGCGAAGTGACGCGCTCGCTCACATTGTTGCGCATGTCGATCACGAGCCGTGTGACCACGTTGTTGACACCTACCACGTGGTCGAGGCGGTCCTGGATCTGCGCCATGCGAAGGATGCCGACCACGGTCACCGCGACCAGCAGCACCAGCACCAGGGCAAACCCCAAACCCAGGCGCATTCCGACCTTCATGTTTGTCAAATTCATTTCGTCCCTATTCCCTCTTTATTGATCGGACCACGAGTGACACTTGTCAATGTGCAATGTCAAATTTCCATGCTTCTGGCGGGAAATGTTCGTGTTTCCGTGAGGATAAATCAAAACCAGCCGGCATAGACAGATTTTGTGAACGACAACATGAATGTTTCGAGTTCACAACAGGGGTTATTCGGCTGGCAAAAAATGAGGGTGAGCCGCGATTATAGGTAAATTTATTTCCTTACGGCAAGCAAAATACGGCTTTTGGCTACGCGCGGCGCGGTGCCTTGTAGTTATTTTCCTACAGCAATACAGGAAAAACTTTATTTTCTGGCGGGCCGGCGTGGCGGCCCGCAGCGTGGGTCAGGCGGCGCGCGCCATGCGGTCGGCCGCTTCCAGCAGCAAGGCCGGGTCGCCGGCCGCCAGCCGCTTGGGATCGGACAGCAGCTGGCGAAACGCGCGCGCGCCAGGCAGGCCGGCCATCAGGCCGAGCATGTGGCGCGTGATGCTGTTCAGCTTCAGGCCATGGGGACCGAATTCGGCCAGCTGGGCGGCGATGTAGGGAAGCATCTCTTCCAGCACCTGGCGGCGGGTTTTGGCGGTAGCGGCGTCGCCGTAGAAGCGCGCGTCCCAGCCGGCCATGATCCACGGGTTGTGGTAGGCCTCGCGCCCGAGCATCACGCCGTCCACGTGCTCCAGGTGCAGCGCGATTTCGTCGTCGGTCTTCACGCCGCCGTTGATGATGATTTCCAGGTCCGGGAACTGGCGCTTCAGGTCATAGGCAACCTCGTACCGCAGCGGCGGGATCTCGCGGTTCTCCTTGGGCGACAGGCCCTTGAGGATGGCGTTGCGCGCATGGACGATGAAGGTACGGCAGCCGGCGTCGGCGATGGTGCCGACGAAATCGCGCACGAACGCCGGGTCCTCGACCTTGTCGATGCCGATCCGGTGCTTGACCGTGACGTCGATCGAGACCGCATCGCGCATCGCCTTGACGCAGTCGGCCACCAGCTGCGGCTCGGCCATCAGGCAGGCGCCGAACGCGCCCTTCTGCACCCGCTCGGACGGGCAGCCGCAGTTCAGGTTGATTTCGTCGTAGCCCCACTCCTGGCCCAGCCTGGCGCTGTGCGCCAGCTCGCCCGGATCGCTGCCACCCAGCTGCAGCGCGACCGGATGCTCCTCCGCGCTGTAGCGCAGGTGGCGCGCGACGTCGCCGTGCACCAGCGCGCCGGTGGTCACCATCTCTGTATACAACCAGGTGTGGCGGGTGATCTTGCGGTGGAAGACGCGGCAGTGGCGGTCGGTCCAGTCCATCATGGGCGCGACGCTCAGTTTTCGTTTGCTGTTTGTCATCTAAAGATTTCGTTTTCCCTCTGGGGCGCGGACTGCGATCCCGCGCTACCCCACCCTCAGTGCCAAGAATTATCGCTTCTCGAGATCGGGAACACGTGGCGGGCACAGGTCCGCAGGAAGGGGAAGATCGAAGCCCGGAGGAAGGCCAAACGCTTCGATGAGGCGCGCGAGCCCGCGCATCTTACCCTAAAAGAGCGCATCGAATGCACTGCGGTGCCGGCCCGCATGCGGACGCGGCGCGCGCGGGCGTGTGGGACGAGCCGTCCGCCAGGGACCGGGCCAGGGCATGCGCGTGACATTCGTGTTCCCGGTCGTGCGCGTGGCAGCGCGCCTCACCGCTCGGGGGTGACGGCCTGGGCGTGTGCATACCAGCGCATGACCGGATGCGCAGTAATGCCATGCAGCAAAATGGACGCGGTCACCGCCACCAGCGTCAACGCCACGAACTGCTGCGCCAGCGCGCCGGACAAGCCGTGGTTCAGCGCAAACATCAGGTAGTACACCGACCCGATGCCCCGAATACCGAACCAGCCCATCACCACGCAACGGTGCGGCGGCAGCGCGCTGCCCGCCATGCCAACGAACACCGATAGCGGCCGCACCGCAAAGATCGACACGGCGGTGAACCACCACAGGGCCGGGAAGATCGTGATGTATCCCAGCATGGCGCCTGTCAGGATGACCAGCACCAGCTCCGCCAGTTTCTCGATTTGCTCATTGAACCCTTGTACCTCCCGTTTCATCGCGGCGCTGACATGGTGATGCACCGGCCCCGTGCTGGGAGGTGGCACCGGGCTGGGCTGGGACATGGACGGGTGTTCTTGTACCCGCCGCAGTGCCAGGCCGGCGGTGAACACGGCCAGGAAGCCGGACGCCAGGCAGAGCTGCGCCAGCCCGTACGCGACCGCGACGGTGCCGAGCGAGAGGAATTCGCTCAGGCCCAGCGCCTCCTGGTGCCGGTTGCGCAAGAAGACGACCAGCGTACCGAGCAGCCCTCCCACCATCGCGCCGACCAGCGTGCCGCCGACCGTTGCCCAGAGCAGGTCGACAAGCCACCAGTGCCATGCCCTGGCGCCGAGATCGTGCCACCCCATCAAACCGAGGCCGAGCAGCACGAAAGGAAACGCGGAGCCGTCATTGAGCGCGCCTTCGCCAGCCAGGTTGAAGCGGGCCGGATTGGGGGCATGGCCGGATTCCGGCTGGACGCCCGACGCCAGCACCGGATCGGTGGGGGCCAAAATCCCGCCCAGCAATACCGCAGCGCCCAGCGGCAAGCGCAAGCCGTACACGCCCATTGCCGCAATCAACCCGACCGTGATTGCCATCGATACGAAGGCCAGCCGCAGGGGAGCGATCCAGCGCCGATCCAGCAGGGGAACCTCCAGCTTCAGGCCGACGGCGAACAACGATATGAGGAGGGCCGCCTCGGCCCCCAGCTCCAGCATGGCGGCGTTGCGCCAAGGATCAGGCATGAGGACGCCGACCCCGGCCGGGCCCAGTACGAAGCCAAGCGCCAGGTAGATCATCGCACCGCTGAGTGGCAGCCGGGCCAGCAGCGTTCCGATCAGCATCATCGCAATCAGCGTGAGGCCGCCAAACAGCATCCAGTACGTCATCGGCATGACGGGGCCTTTCTCCACTTATACCCGCCAACGCTCAACATTGAACGCCGGGCCGGCGGCCGCGCGCGGGCGACGCCAAACCATCATAGCCCGTTCGAGCGCATTGCCCCGCTCCTGCTGGCACGGGTCCTGGGGCCTCGGCCATGCGAACGGACTGCGGCGAAAGCCGGTGCGCAACCAGCTGCAGCAGCACGCGGAAGCGATCCGCCAGACGGTGCCGCGCGAGCGCTTTGTGATGGGAATGCAGCGCTATTCCCGCGCCGAGCTGGAACGCGTCGTGGCCGCCGGCGAGCAACTGGAACTCGCCGGCACGACCCGGGAAGTCGTCGCGGCATGGCATGCAAACCCGGGACGGGTCTGCGTGGCCGGGCTGTCGGCAGGCGGCGCGATGGCCGCGATCCTGGGGCAGGCCTATCCCGAGCGGGGCATGCCTGGACGGCGCGTGGCGTACAGGAGCGCATCGGCCAGCACGTCGTAGCGGTAGGGTCCGTAGACGAAGCGGCCGGCTTCGTAGACGATACCGTGTTCGGCCATCTGCCCGCGCTCCTGCTGAGTGGGGTCGGGAAACTGCCGCCAGCGCAGCGGCGCAGCCGGTTCGATGTGCACACCCGGCTTGGCGAACTCGAGCCGGGCATAGTTGAGCGCATCTTCCACCCGGTCGTAACTGTACTGCCTATAGTGATAGGCGCGTCCGTCAAACGGAATACCCGCCCACGGTTCGCTGGTGGCCGAGGTGTCGTCCGGTGGCAGGCTTGGCATGCAATTCCCCCCAAAAAGTCGCCGGCCCGGCAGCGCGGTGCGGGCGGCCAACGGAACCTGCAGATGATCCTGCGCTTGATCCGGCCCCAATGCAAGCGGCCTGCGCGGCAGGAACGGCGCGGGCCAGTCGCGGATTGGGCCAGCGGCACGTTCCTTGAAATCGCGGCGGCGCGCCCGGCCACCTGCCTCACCTTGCGGCGCATCAAACGAAAACTCGAAAAAATTTCCGCATGGCATTTAATGCCTAGGAGAAATTGGTCGTCTAGTACTCATGAGTGCGCGACAAACGCGACCTTCAACAGTAACAGACCACCAACTAGGAGCCTAACATGCTGAGCCTTCACACCAACGCAGCAGCCCTTTCGGCACAGAACTCGATCACCCGCACCCAGACCTCGCTGTCGACCTCGATGACCCGTCTGTCGACCGGCTACCGCATCAACTCGGCAATGGACGACGCCGCCGGCCTGCAGATCGCCACCCGCCTGAAGAGCCAGACCAGCGGTATGGCTGTGGCAATGCGCAACACCCAGAACTCGATCTCGATGCTGCAGACCGCTGAAGGCGCGCTGGACGAAGTCACCAACATCCTGACCCGCATGAAAGACCTGGCCACCCAGGCTGCTGACGGCTCCTCGTCGGGCGACGACCAGATGTCGATGCAGGCCGAGTTTGACTCGCTGAACGACGAGCTGGCCAACATCATGGGCAACACCAAGTTCGGCGGCACCGCGCTGCTGGCCAAGACCGCCGGCAAACTGGAAGCGGCAAGCGGCATCCAGTTCCAGATCGGCGCCGACGGCGCAGAGACCATGACTGGCGCCTTCAAGACCGAACTGGACAAAGTGCACGCCGACATCAAGCTGGCTTCGACCAAATACGACGGCGACGGCGCAGTGGGCGGCGGCGGCGGCAAGGAAATCAGCGACACCGCGACCACCCCGGACACCGGCGCGACCAACGCGAACGGCACCATCACCAAGCTGGCCACCGCCATCGACTCCGTGAGCTCGCTGCGCTCGAAGATCGGTGCCGTGTCCAACCGCCTGGACCACGTGTACAACAACCTGGCCAACGTCAGCACCAACACCAAGAACGCAACCGGCCGTATCATGGACGTGGACTTCGCGACCGAGTCGTCGAACATGACCTCGAACCAGATGCTGCTGCAAGCCGGCACCGCCATGCTCAAGCAGACCAACAGCATGTCGTCGATGGTGATGTCCCTGCTCCAGTAATCGGCACTTCCCTGGTGTAGCACCAGCAAAGGCCAACCGGAGCACGGTTGGCCTTTTTTCTTTCAACCTGTAGGGGCCCGCACATGGCCAGCATCAGCTTTCCGCCACTGGTACCACCGGCCACCGAGCCGCTGCGCGTGGACGCGGTCACACCCGCACTGCCGGCGGCCCTGGTGGCCGATGCCGAAACGCTGCCGTTCTCCCTGGCGCAGGCCGGAGCGGCGCTGCCGCTGCCCGCAGCCGGCGCCACAGCGCAGGACCCGGCGGCACTGCGCCCGGACCAGGTCATCATGGCGCGCCAGCTGACCTACCCTGCCCCCGACGGCGCAGCCCTCGCGGCCGGATGGCGTGCCACGGTGCGCAGCTACGCGGCGCAGCTGGCCAGCCGCGAGCAGCAGGCGCGCGCCGGCCTGGTGCCGGCCGGCCTGCTGGCCGCCAGCCAGGACGCCCGCGTGCAGCGCGGCGTCGACACGCTCGGCACCATCCACCCGGACGCATGGCGCTTCACCGTGCACGCGCGCGGCCCGCAGGAGCAGTATTTGTCGATGGTGACGGGCGACCCCGACCACCAGTCGGGGCGGCGCCGGCGCGCACGCGCGGCGCTGCGGCTGGAACTGGAGCTGGCGGACGGCACGCGCGTGACCGTGCAGGCCGACCCGGTGCCGGGCGGCGTGGCGCTGGAGCTGTGCGCACCCAACCCCGCCGTACTGGAACGGCTGCAGGCGCTGCAGCCGGCGCTCGAGCTGGCGGTCGGGCGCGCGGGCCTGCGCGTCACGCGCTGGCGCTGGCGCGACAGCCTGCCGGCCAGCCAGGTGCACGCGCGCGCACCGGCGCCCGAGTCGGCCAGCGCCCTGCCGCTGCCGGTGTTCCGGGCGATCGCCGAACTGGCCCTGCTGCTGCCGGGCGCGTCCCCGGTCCTCACCTAGCGCCGCCGGCTCAGCCCACGGTGCCGATGATCGCCACTTCGCGGTTTTCGGGAATCTCGTTATACGACAGCACGTGCAGGCCGGGCGCGAACAGCCGCGCGTAGCGCGCCAGCAGCGGCCGCACCTGCGGCAGCACCAGCAGCAAGGGCGTGCTGTTCTGCTGCTTCATCTGCTCGCGCGCAGCCGGCATGTTCACCTGCAGTTGCGACAGGAGCTGCGGGTCGATCGGGTAGTTATCCAGCGCCACCTTGCCGCCCTGGCGCGCCTGGTTCAGTGACCCGAGCAGCATGTTCTCCAGCTCGGCCGACAGGTTAAACGCGGGCATGTCCTTCTTCTTGCCGAACAGCGCGGACACGATCTGGCGCCGCAGCGCGCAGCGCACCTCGGCCGCGAGCAGGATCGGGTCCTTGGTCGTCTCCGAGCTGTCCAGCAGCGTGGTGGCGATCACCACGATGTCCTTGAGCGACACGTTCTCGGCCAGCAGCACGCGCAGCACCCGCAGCAGCTGGGTGTGGGTCAGCGCCTTGTCCAGCGCGGCGGCCAGCTTGGGCGAGAGCGCGGTCAGGCGCTCCATCAGCGCCGGCACGTCCTCGTGGCGGAACAGGTCCGGCAGGTAGTCGCGGATCACCTTGGCGCAGTGGGTGGCGATTGCGCTGGGCACCTCGATCACCTGGTAGCCCAGGCCGAGCGCATGCGCCTTCTCGTCCGGCTTGATCCAGGTGACCGCCATGCCGTACGCCGGCTCGATGCCGGGAATCCCGTCCAGCTGGCCGTACACGTTGGGCGACGGGATCGCCATCAGGTGCTCGGGCAGCACCTCGCCCTCGGCCACCACGGTGCCGGAAATGCTGATCGCGTACTGCGACGGGCGCAGCGCCAGGTCGTCGCGCACGCCGATCGCCGGCAGCAAAATACCCATTTGCTCCGACAGGCTCTGGCGCACGCCCTTGACGCGCTTGACCAGCGGCTCGCCATGCGCGCGGTCCACCAGCCCCACCAGCTTGTAGCCGACGGTGACGGCGATCGGCTGCACCACCGGCAGCTGCTCCCAGTCCAGTTCCGGCACGCGCTCGTCAAGCAGCGCCGCCTCGATCGCGGCCACCCCAGCCGGGTCGGGCGCGGCCACGCGCGTGTTCATGCGCCAGCCGACAAAGCCCAGCGCCGCCGCGAACACCATGAACGGCAGCCACGGCATGCCCGGCACCAGCGCCAGCACCACCATCACCGCGCAGGCCGAGTACAGCACCGTCGGCTGCGCCAGCAGCTGGCCGCCGACCTGCTGCTCGAAATCGCCCGACTCGCCGATGCGGGTGACCAGGATCGCCGCCGCGGCCGACAACAGCAGCGCCGGGATCTGCGCGACCAGGCCGTCGCCGATGGTCAGCAGCGCGTACTGGCGGAAGGCGTCGCCGAACGACAGCCCGTGCATCAGCGCGCCGATGGCCACGCCGCCGATCATGTTAATCAACAGGATCAGGATGCTCGCGATCGCGTCGCCGCGCACGAACTTGGAGGCGCCGTCCATGGCGCCGTAGAAGTCCGCCTCGGCCGCCACTTCGCGCCGGCGCAGCTGCGCTTTTTCCTGGTTGATCAGGCCCGCGTTCAGGTCGGCGTCGATCGCCATCTGCTTGCCGGGCAGCGCGTCCAGCGTGAAGCGCGCCGACACTTCCGAGATCCGCTCCGCGCCCTTGGTCACGACCACGAAGTTGATGATCATGAGGATCACGAACACCACCAGGCCGACCACGTAGTTACCGCCGATGACGACGTTACCGAAGGCCTCGATCACGTGGCCGGCGGCGCCGGTGCCTTCGTGCCCGTGCAGCAGCACCACGCGGGTGGAGGCCACGTTCAGGGTCAGGCGCATCAGCGTGGTGCCCAGGATCACGGTGGGGAACACCGAGAAGTCGAGCGGGCGGCGCGCCGACACCGACACCAGGATCACGATCAGCGCCAGCACGATGTTGAAGGTGAACAGCACGTCCAGCAGCACCGGCGGCAGCGGCAGCATGATCATTGCCAGGATCAGCAGCAGGAAAGCCGGGGTGGCGAACTTCTGGCGGCGCAGCTCAGCCAGCATGGTCTGGAACAGGTTCATCGAACGGGGTCCTCGGAAAGATGCGGCGGCACGGCCACCTCGTTGGGGAAGCGCGGCGGCGCCTGGCGCCGGCCGGAGCGAAATGCGTTCAGCTGCAGCACGTAGTTGAGCACCTGCGACACGGCCTGGTAGAGCTGTGCCGGGATCTGCTGCTGCACCTGGCTGGTGTTGTAGATGGCGCGCGCCAGCGGCGGCAGGGTCAGGACTTCGACCTTGTGCTCGCTGGCGACGCGCCGGATGTAGAGCGCCATCTCGTCCAGGCCCTTGGCGACCACGAACGGCGCCTCGGCGCGCTTGACGTCATACTTGAGCGCGACCGCGTAGTGTTCCGGGTTGACGATCACCACGTCGGCGGTGGGCACGGTCTTCCTCACGCTGCGCCGCGCCAGCTGGTGCTGGAGCTGGCGGATGCGCTGGCGGATCTCGGGGCGGCCCTCGTTGCTCTTGTGCTCTTCCTTGACCTCCTGCTTGCTCATGCGCTGGTTGCGCGCGAACAGGAAGGCCTGCAGCGGCACGTCCACCACCGCGAACAGCACGAACACCATCACCAGCGACATCAAGCCGTCGAACAGCATGGCCCCGCCGCGCACGATGGCCTGGTCGAGGGTGCGGTGCTGCAGGTCGACCCAGGCGGCGGTGCCGGAGGTGGTCACGTGCCACAGCACGGCCGCCAGCACCACCGCCTTGCCGAGCGAGGTGGCCACCGCGATCCAGTGCTTGGCGCCGAACAGCTGGCCCAGGTTGGTGATGGGCGACAGGCGGTCGAAGCGCGGCTCCCAGTGCGAGGTGGAGACCACCCAGCCGCCCGGCACCAGCGCGGCAAGCATGATCGCAAGCGGCACCACCAGGAGCGGCAGCACCATCTGCACCAGCAAGGACGCCGCGCTGGAAAAAATCAGCGACAGCGCGTTTTCCAGCGCGCCCGGCTCGCCCGTTGGCGCGAACACCAGCTGGAACAGGTGGCGAAACGACTCCACGTACGAAGGCAGCAGCAGCGAAAACATCTTCAGGCCGGCCAGGATGCCGATGGCGGTGCCCAGGTCGCGCGAGCGCACCACCTGCCCTTCCTGGCGTGCCTTGCGCAGCTTCTGCTGCGAGGCCTTTTCGGTCTTGTCGCCGCCGGTCTGGTTGTCAGCCATGGGCCGCTCCCATCTGCTGCTGCAGCATTTCCAGGACCCGGTTGGTGAGCGCGATGTAATGCTCGGGAACGAAGCGCACCACCTGCGCCAGCATCAGCACCCCGAACAGCACCACCAGCGAAAAACCGAGCGAAAACAGGTTCAGCGTGGGCGCGACCCGGTTCAGGAAACCAAAGCCCACCTGCACCACCATGGTCGAGAACACGATCGGCAGCGCCAGCAGCATCGCCGCCGAGAACACCCAGCCCAGGTTGAGCGCGACCGTGTGCAGCAACAGCGGCGGGTACGGCGCGCCCACCGGCCAGGCCTTGAAACTCTGGCCCAGCACGCCGGCCAGCACCAGGTGGCCGTCGATCGCGAAGAACACCAGGATCGCCACCAGCGACAGCAGCGTGGAGACCACGTCCGAAGGCGAACCGTTGATCGGGTCGTTCATCTGCGCCATCGAGAACCCGACCTGGCTGGACACCACGAAGCCGAGCAGGTTGATGACCGCCATTGCGAACTGCAGCGCCAGCCCGATGGTGCCGCCGATGATGGCCTGCTCCATCATCGCCACCACCCCGTGCAGCGAGAACGGGTCGGGCTGCACGCCGGCGCGGGTGAGCGGCAGCATCAGGAAGGCCAGCACCAGCGACAGCAGCGCGCGCACCGGTAACGGCACCATGCCTTCGCCGATCACGGGTGCGGTGGACAGCAGCGCCATGATGCGGCAGAACGGCCACCACAGGGCGCCGATCAGGGGCAGCAGGAAGCCGACGACTTCCACCGCTACCCCGCCAGCGTGGCCGCGCGCTGGAACACCGAGACGCAGTAATCCATCAGGTAGCCGGTCATCCAGTGAGCGGCAAGGATCAGCGCGAACAGCGTTACCAACAGGCGCGGCAGGAAGCTCAATGTCTGTTCGTTGATCTGCGTGGCGGCCTGGAACAGCGAGACCAGCAGGCCCACCACCAGGCCCGGCACCACCAGCACGGCCACCAGCAGCATCACGATATGCAGTGCCTCGACCACGATGTCGACGGCGATTTCAGGCGTCATCCACCAGTCCTTTCGTCAGTAGCCGTGGATCGAGCCGACCAGCGTGTTCACCGTCAGCGTCCAGCCGTCCACCAGCACGAACAGCAGCAGCTTGAACGGCAGCGAGATGACCAGCGGCGAGAGCATCATCATGCCCATCGCCATCAGCACCGACGACACCACCAGGTCGATGATGAGGAACGGGATGAACAGCATGCAGCCGATCTGGAACGCGCTTTTCAGCTCCGACAGCACGAACGCGGCCAGCTTGACCGTGAACGCGCGCTGCTGCGGCGCCAGGTCGGCCGGCTCGCCCGCCAGGTGCGCCACCTGGGTCAGCGCGGCCTTGCTGGTCTGCGCCAGCATGAAGCGCGACAGCGGCACTTCGGCCGTCTTCAAGGCCTGCTCCAGGCCGATCTTGTCCTTGTCGTAGGGGATGAAGGCTTCGGTCCAGACCTGTTCGCCCACCGGACGCATCACCAGGATGGTCAGGATCAGCGCGATGCCGGTGATGACGCGGTTGGGCAGGCCCTGCTGCAGCCCGAGCGCCTGGCGCAGCAGCGACAGCACGATCACGAAGCGGGTAAAGCTGGTCATCATCATCACGATCACGGGCAAGAGCCCGAGGATCGTCATCAGGACCAGGATTTGCGACTTGACGCTCATGCCGCTGTTGGCGCCCGGGATCACGCCGGCCAGCACGTCGGTAGCCAGCGCCGGGGCAGCGCAGGCAAACAGCGCCGCGCCCAGCAAGGCCGGCGCGGCAAAGCGGCGCCGGCCGGCGGTGCTCAAGCTCATGGGGCGATCGCGTCCAGGTCCAGGCCGTCCAGGTCGATCACCTTCAGCCCGTACTGCTCGCCCGCCACCACCACCTCGGCGCGGCCGATCGGGGCGCCGTTCACGCGGATGACCAGCGGCTCGCCGGCCAGCGTGTCCAGCGGGACCACCGACGACGGGCCGATCGACATCAGCTCCTGCAGCGAGATGCGGGCCGAACCCACTTCGAGCGTGAGGGTGACCGGGATGCGGCGCATCATCTGCGGCAGCGAGCGCGGTGCGCGCTGGGCTGTCGCCGGCGCCACCGGGTCGATGTGATCGTCGATGATCACGTCTTCTTGGTCGTTCGGGTTCATGTCCATTTAATCGGTGTCTTCAAAAGAGGTTAAACACAGCTTGCCCTTGTGCTCGGCCACGGCGGCCGTGAACAGGCGGTTCTCGTCGAGCAGCACGTCGGCGCGCCCGAGGCTGAACGGGATCACGTCGCCCGGCTTCAGGTCGAACAGGGCGGCCAGCGTCATCTCCTTGCTGGCCAAACGCGCCTCGAGCCTGACCGCCAGCCGCGTGGCCAGCGGCTCGGCCGACGGCCCGCCTTGTGCACGGCGCGGCGGCAGCAGGCCGCGCAGGATCGCGGCCACCAGGGGCTGGTCGAGCGCGAACCAGACGGTGCCGCGCTCGCCGCCGTGGGCGCGCAGCACCAGCCGGATCGCCCAGCCGCCCGCGGGCGGCGCGCTGGCCGCCACCGGCACCAGCTCGCGCATCGGCGCGGTCTCGCCCAGCGCCGCCAGCACCCGCCCGGCCAGCACCTCGGCCAGCTGGCGGGTGAGCATCAGCGCCAGCCGCTCCTCGGTGGCGGTGACGCGTTCGCCCAGGTCGCGCCCGGCGGGCGGCGTGGCCGTGCGGCCATAGCGCCAGTCCAGCAGTGCCAGCAACAACGGCCGCTCGAAGGCGACGCTGGCGCGGCCGAAGCCGTATTCGACCTCGAGCCAACGCAGCGGATCCTGGCTTGGCGCGCGCGTGAATTCGAGCTCGTCCACGTCGAACGCGTCCCAGTAGCGGCGCCGCGCGGGCAGGCGCATGGCCGCGCCAAGTGCCTCGCGCAGCCGGGCCGCGAATTGCGGCAGCAGGTGCACGGGCCGGCCCAACAGCGTCGGGTCGAGCACCGGGCAGCGGTCAGCAGAAATTGAACTTGGCATGGTCAGCGTTGTGTTTTCCAGACAGAAGCGGCCTGCGGGACGTCTGCACAAAAGTCAAAGAAATTCCCTTAGGCAATGATTATAACGGCCAAAATCTCACTGAAACTTTGATATTTCGCTTGGAAAAGCGCGTTGCCGTACGGTAAGATCGTAAACGATCCGTTGCCGTAGGGCAATGGCAAAGCATCACAGGGGAGAAGGCGCGCTATGAAAAATAGAGCGATCACCGGATTCCTACCACGACCGCGAGTCACAATGTTGATGTAAGTCAACGTTGGCAGTAAAACACCGGACGGCGTGTTTACATTTAACAACAGTGAGAAATTGTAACGGACGAAACGATGGCAACTGAACTTGCTGGCGCGATCCAGGCGGACCTGGCAGCGCTCACCAACGAAGCGAGCCGGCTGGCGGTGACGCCGGCAATCGATGCGGCCCACCACGCCCATCCGGGCGTCTCTTTCACCCAGAGCATGAAGGACGCGCTGGCCAGCGTGGACCAGGACGAACGCACCGCCGCCGAGCGCATGAACGCGGTCGACAGCGGCAAGAGCGACGACCTGGTCGGCGCGATGCTGGCCTCGCAGCAGGCCAACCTGTCGTTCTCGATGCTGCTCCAGGTGCGCAACAAGGTGATGGGCGCGGTCGACGACCTGCTCAAGCTGCCGGTCTGACCTTCGCGAAAGCCACCCTGTGATCTCCACCCTGAAATCGGCCCTCGAAAACAAGCGCCTCGGTGCGCTGCCGGCGCTGCCAGCAGCACTGCGCAACAAGCTCGCGCCGCTGCTGCTGCTCGCGCTGGCGATCACCGCCGCCGTCACGCTGTACCAGTGGCGCGACCAGGCCAGCTACAAGCCGCTGTTCGGCGCGCACGAAAAGGTCGCCGCCAGCGACATGATGGGCGTGCTCGACGCCGAACACATCCCCTACCGGCTGCACCCCGAAAGCGGCCAGGTGCTGGTGCCGGCAAGCAGCCTGGGCAAGGCCCGCATGCTGCTGGCCGCCAAGGGCGTGACCGCGCAGCTGCCGGCCGGCCTGGAACTGATGGACCACAACGACCCGCTCGGCGTGTCGCAGTTCGTGCAGGACGTGCGCTTCCGGCGCGGCCTGGAGGGCGAGCTGGCGCAGAGCATCCTGACGCTGGACGCGATCGCCAGCGCGCGCGTGCACCTGGCGATCGCCCGCTCCAGCTCCTTCGTGGCGAGCGATGGCGAGAAGTCCTCGGCCTCGGTCGTGGTCGCGGTCAAGCCGGGCCGCACGCTCACCAACGAGCAGATCGCGGCGATCGTCAACATGGTCGCTGGCAGCGTGGCCAACCTGTCGCCGTCGCGCGTGTCGCTGGTGGACCAGGCCGGCAACTTCCTTTCCTCGCGCGTGGACCTGGCCGACGGCTTCGATGCCGCCAGCTCGGGCGAGAACACCGACAAGCGCGTCACCGACGGCGTGCGCGCCAACGTCAACGAGCTGCTCGGGCCGGTGCTGGGCGCGAACAACTACAAGGTCTCGGTCACCGCCGACATCGACAACGACAAGGTCGAAGAGACCCAGGAAAAATACGGCGCCGACCCCAAGATCACCAGCGAAGCGATGCGCGAGGAGCTGGAGAAGAGCCGCGTGGCGATGGGCGTGCCCGGCACGCTGTCGAATCGCCCGCCGCAGGTCGACACCACCAAGCCGGAAGACCCGAACAAGCCGAACGACGACGGCAGCGCGCGCAAGAACGCGAGCACCCGCCAGTTCGCGTATGACCGCTCGATCACCCAGATCAAGAAGAGCCGCGGGCGCCTGCGCAAGCTGTCCGTGGCGGTGGTGCTGAACGACGCCGCGCCGGGCGCGCCCAAGGGCGGCTGGAACGCCACCGAACTGGCGCGCATCGACAAGATCCTGCGCGGCGGGCTTGGCATCGACGCGGCACGCGGCGACGTGCTGGCCGTGTCCAGCCTGCGCTTCCCGGCGCCGCCGGCCCCCGAACCGTGGTGGCAGGAGCGCGACACGGTGGTCGATGCCAGCGGCTGGGCCGCGTGGGCGGTCGGGCTGCTGCTCGCGTGGCTGGCGCTGGTGCGCCCGCTGCTGCGCCTGCTCAACCATCGTTTCGGCCCGCAGCCGCCGGCGAAGATCGCGCCTGCCGCGCTGCCCGGCACGACCGCAGCCGCGGCCGCAGCGGGCACCCCCGCCCTCGCGGCGGGCGACGCAAAGCAGATGCCGGTGGTGCCGCTGCTGGAGAACTATGACCTGCCGCCGGCCGGATCGGCCGTGGACGTGATGGTCGACCACCTCAAGGTCCTGGCCGGCAAAGAGCCGGAACGCGTGGCCGAAGTGGTCAAACAATGGGTACAGAAGAAAAATGGCCGAAGCGAACCCCAACAACAGTAATTCCCCGCTCCAGCCGAACGAGGCCGGCTTGTCCCCGGTCGAGCAGGCGGCGATCGTGCTGCTGTCGATCGGCGAGGAGCAGGCTGCCGCCGTGCTGCGCTGCCTCGAGCGCGAGGAGCTGCTCGAACTGACCCAGGTGATGAGCCGGATGAGCGGCATCAAGGTGGACACGGTGCGCGTCTCGCTGCAGAACTTCTTCGACGACTACCGCCAGCAGAGCGGCCTGCACGGCGCCTCGCGCAGCTACCTGAAACGCTCGCTCGACCTGGCCCTGGGCAGCGACATCGCCAACAGCGTGCTGAACACGATCTACGGCGACGCGATCCGCCCGATGACCGCGCGCCTGCAGTACGCCTCGCCCAAGTGGCTGGCCGAATTCGTGATGCGCGAGCACGTGCAGATGCAGGCCGTGTTCCTGGCCTTCCTGCCGCCGGCGCTGGCCGGCCAGATCCTGGAAAGCCTGCCGGGCGACGGCCGCGAGCTGGTGCTGCTGCACCTGGCGCGGCTGGACGAGATCGACCGCGACCTGCTCGGCGAGCTGGAGGACCTGGTGGCGCGCTGCCTGGCCGCGCTCGATTCGCAAAGCGCGAGCGTGGACGGCGTGCACCAGGTCGCCGAGATCCTCAACCGCCTGCCGGGCAACCGCGCCGCGATGGTCGAGTTGATCCGCGCCCACGATCCGGACGTGTGCAGCAAAATCGAGATGTCGATGTACGACTTCTACATCCTGTCGCGCCAGTCCGAACAGACCATCACGCGCCTGCTCGACGAAGTGCCGCTCGACCAGTGGGCGATCGCGCTCAAGGGCGCCGAGCCGGCGCTGCGCGACGCGATCCTGAATGCCATGCCGCGCCGCCAGGCCCAGAGCTTCGACGAGCTGATGCGCCGCTCCGGCCCGGTGCCGCTGTCGCGCATCGAGCAAACCCGCAAGGACATCATGGGCGTGGTCAAGGAGCTGTCCGAGGCCGGCCAGATCGAAGTGCAGCTGTACGACGAGGCCACCGCCGAATGAAACACTTCCGTCCCTACCACTTCCCGCCGCTCGCGCAGTTCGGCGCCGCCCTCGAAGACGGCGCGCCGGCCCTGCCCGACCAGGACTGGCAGGGCGCGCTCGCCGACGGCTACCGCCAGGGCCAGCGCGACGGCTACGATGCCGGTTTCGAGCAGGGCCTGACCGAAGGCCGGCAGGCCGGCCACGCGCAAGGCATGGCAGCCGGGCTGGCCCAGGGCACCGAGCAGGCGCGCGAACAGGCCAGCGCCCAGTTCGAGCAGGCCGCCAAGCCGGTCGATGCCATGCTCCGCACGCTCAAGAAGCTGCGCGCCGACCTCAAGGCTGCGCAGCGCAAGGAAGTGGTGGACCTGGTCGGCAAGATCGCGCGGCAGGTGATCCGC
The DNA here is from genome assembly GCF_024756255.1 of Massilia agilis. GTDB lineage: Bacteria > Pseudomonadota > Gammaproteobacteria > Burkholderiales > Burkholderiaceae_D > Telluria > Telluria agilis. The sequence goes on from NZ_JANUHB010000002.1 coordinate 1,359,471, forward strand.
GCCGAGCTCGCGTTGCAGCCGGTGCAACTGCTCGCGCTGGTGGACGAAGCACTGGCCGCCATGCCGCCCACCCGCGACGCGGTCGAGGTATTCCTCAATCCCGAAGAGCTCAAGCGCGTGACCGAGCTCGATCCCAAGCGCGCCAAGAAATGGACCCTGATGGCCGACCCGTCGCTGGAGCCGGGCGAGTGCCGCGTGCGCGCCGGCGACCATGAGGTCGATGCCGGCTGCCAGGGCCGGCTTGCCGCCTGCATGGAACAGGTCGCCGAAAAACTGCAGGCCGCCGCCAACGGCGAGGAGGCCGCGGCATGATGGAGCTGGCCGAGACCCTGCGCCTGCTGGACATCGGCGAAGTGCCGGTCGCGACGCCGACCGGCCGCCTGGTCGGCGCGCGCGGGCTGCTGCTCGAGAGCGTCGGCTGCAAGCTGCACACCGGACAGCGCTGCCGCGTCGAGACGGTCGACGGCGGCTGGCTCGACGCCCAGGTGGTGGGCTTTCGCGACAAGGTCTCCTATCTCATGCCGTTCAAGAAGGCCGAGGGCCTGGCCACCGGCGCCCGCGTGCTGCCGGCGCCGCCGGCGCGCGGCCCGCTCATCGGCCCGGAATGGCTGGGACGCATGGTCAACGGGCTGGGCGAGCCGATCGACGCTCTGGGCCGGCTGGGCGGCGACACGCAGCTGGCGATGACGCCGCCGCACGTGAACCCGCTGCGCAAGCACCCGGTGGACCAGCCGCTGGATGTGGGCGTACGCGCGATCAACGGCATGCTCACGCTCGGCCGCGGCCAGCGCGTCGGCCTGATGGCCGGCAGCGGCGTGGGCAAGAGCGTGCTGCTCGGCCTGATCACGCGCCAGACCGTGGCCGACGTGATCGTGGTCGGCCTGATCGGCGAGCGCAACCGCGAGGTGCGCGAATTCGTCGAGCGCTCGCTCGGCACCGAAGGCCTCAAGCGCGCGGTGCTGGTGGTGGCCCCGGCCGACGAATCGCCGCTCATGCGCGTGCGCGCGACCGAACTGTGCCACGCGGTGGCGGCGCACTACCGCGACCGCGGCCAGCACGTGCTGATGCTGGTCGATTCGCTCACCCGCTACGCAATGGCGCTGCGCGAAGTGGCGCTGTCGCTGGGCGAGCCGCCGGCCACGCGCGGCTATCCGCCGTCGGTGTTCTCCACCCTGCCCCAGCTGGTCGAGTCGGCCGGCAACGGCGAGGGCGAAGCCGGCAGCATGAGCGCGATCTACACCGTGCTGGCCGAAGGCGACGACCAGCAGGATCCGGTGGTGGACACCGCGCGCGCGATCCTCGACGGCCACATCGTGCTCAGCCGCGAGCTGGCCGAGCGCGGCCACTACCCGGCGATCGACGTGGCCGCCTCGATCAGCCGCTGCATGGCGCAGGTGGTCGCACCGGCGCATGCCGAAGCCGCGCGCAAGCTCAAGGCCAGCATGGCGCGCCATGCGCGCGTGCGCGACCTGATCCCGCTGGGCGCCTATGTGGCCGGCGCCGATCCCGAGACCGACCGCGCGGTCAACCTGCATCCGAAGATCGAAGCATTCCTGTGCCAGGGCACGCGCGAAGCCGCGCCGCTGGCGCAGTGCGTGCAGCAGCTGGAGGTATTGATGGCATGAGCAGGCAAGCGACGATCGACAGCCTTGACCTTTTGGTGCGCGTGCGCGCCAGCGAGGTGGACCGCATCCAGGCCGACCTGGCCCGCCAGGAAGCCACGCGCGGCCGCTACCAGGCCAACCTGGACCGGCTCCATGCGCTGGTGGAAGGCAGCGGCGCGTCCGGCGCGCTGTCGCCGGCGCTGGCCCTGAACTGCGGGCAGTACAAGCAGGCCGTGTTCGCGCTGGCGGACAGCCACCGCACCGACCTGCACCTGCACGAAGCGAACATGCAGGTCGCCCAGCGCGAGCTGGCCCACGCATGGACGCGGCGCGAGGTGCTGGGCATGGTGCTGGACCGGCACCAGGGCGCCGCCGACCGCGAACGCGATCGCGCGCTGCGCAAGCGCGAAGACGAAACCGCCACCCAGGCGTGGCTGGCAGGACGGGCATAACGCCCGGTTAGAACGAAGAGGAGCATGAGATGACGATCAACAGCCCGACCTACGACCCGGCCAGCACCGCGACGGCCCTGGCGCAGAAGTTCACCGCGCCGACCCAGGACATGCTGACCGCGCAGACCAAGGACGCGCAGGCGACCACCAAGGCGCTGTCCGACCTGGGCCTGGCCATCGGCGCCTTCCAGACCAGCCTGTCGTCGCTGACGGGCCTGAACAAGACCCTGTTCGCGCAATCGGCGGTGATGTCCGACACCTCGCTCGGCACGGCCACCGCGACCGCCACCGCCGGCACTGGCACATTCAGCTTCTTCGTCGAGCAGATCGCCACCTCGACCCAGGTCGCCTACGACAACCTGAGCAACGACGGCCTGGCCGGCGGCTCGGTCGCGATCAGCATCGGCGGCACGCCCTTCACGGTCAGCCTGGCAGGGGCCGACACCAGCAAGGACGGCAAGATGAGCGTGGCCGAACTGGCGGCGGCGATCAACAAAGCCTCCGCCAACGCCGGGCGCGTGCAGGCGGCGGTGGTGACCATCGCCGGCGTGCCCAAGCTCACGCTGACCTCGACCGCCACCGGCACCGGCCACGCGATCACGCTGGACGCGTCGGGCATGACCGCCAGCACGCTCAAGACCAAGCTGACCGATCCGCTCAACTTCAGCACCACGGTCACCGGCCAGAACGCGGTCGCCTACCTGGGCGACGCCTCCGGCCCCAGGATCGAGCAGGCATCGAACACCTTCACCAACTACGACGGCCTGAGCGTCACGTTCACCAAGGCGCAGGCCGCCGGCGCGACGCCGGTCACGGTGACCGTCAGCCCCGACAGCGGCAAGACCAGCAAGAACGTCCAGGACTTCGTGGATGCCTACAACACGCTGAAGAAGGCCATCGACGGCCTGCTCGACACCGGCGACGCCGCCAAGAAGAAGGCGCCCGGCACGTTTGCGCATGACTCGGGCATTCGCGCGCTGCGCGACCGCCTGGTCGCACTGATGCGCCCGACGGTCGGCGCCTCGCTCGCCAGCTACGGGATCATCGCGACCAAGGAGGGCACGCTGGCCGTCGACTCGACCCGCCTGTCCAACCAGCTGGCCAGGGACCCGAACGGGCTGGACGCGCTGATCGGCAAGGCCACGGCCAACACCAGCACCCGCAGCGGCATCGCGGGCGCGCTGCAGACCTTCCTGGAAAAGTGGAGCGACTCGACCAGCGGCCAGCTCAAGATGCGCAGCGACGCCAACGACAAGCTGCAAAAAAGCCTGACCGTACGCCAGACCGCACTCGACGCCCAGTACGACGCGGCCTACCAGCGCTACCTGCTGCAGTTCACCCAGCTGCAGACGCTGCAGAGCACCATGAACTCGAACTCGTCGATGTTCGACGCCCTGTTCGGCGACAAATCGAAGTAAGGACCCGAAGCACATGGCCTACACAGACGCCTACAGCGACTACCACGCAGTCAACCTCGATGCGCAGACCGCGCGCGCCTCCCCGGTGGAGCTGGTGCTGCTGCTCACCGACGGGCTGCTCGACGAGCTGGCCCGCGCGCGCGCGCACATCGTGCACAAGCGCTACGAGCAGAAGGCGAAGAGCATCGACAAGTGCGTGGAGATCATCCATGGCCTGTCCAGCTCCCTGGACCTGGAGCACGGCGGCGAAGTCGTCGCCAACCTGGCCAACCTGTACGACTTCTGCGCCCAACACCTGAACGGGGCGGGCATCAAGCTCGACCCGGCGATGGTGGACGAAGTGGTGCGCATCCTGACCACGATCCGCCAGGGCTGGCAGGGTGTCCAGGCGCGCCATGGATAGGAGCGAAGCGATGCGCGCGCTGGGCGACGAGCTGGCGGCGGCCGCCACGGCATCCGACTGGGATCGCCTGCGGGTGGCGGCGCGCGCGCTGCCGTCCGCGCTGCGCGAGCTGGCCGGGCGCGGGCCGCTCACCGCGCGCGAGCGCGAGGCCCTGGCCTGGCTGCGCAGCGCCTACGAACAGGCGCAAGGCGCATGCGCGCGCGCCGCGCACGACCTGGAGCTGCGGCTGGACGACATGCGCAACAACAAGGAAGGCTGGATCGCCTACGCCCTCGGCGGCGACAACGACCCGGCCGTGGAACAACCATGAATCTCACGATCACCAACCTCCCTCCTGCCGGCCCTGCCGATACCGCCGCCGTTGTGCAGGCGGCCGATGGTGCTGCCATGCCGCCGGCCGGGCTGCCGCCAGCGGCAGGATTTTCCCAGTGGCTGGACGACCTGGCCGCCGCGCTGCCGCTCGACGCGGCCGGCACCGGCGCGGACGATGCCGCGCCGGACGCGCCGCACGCTGGCGACCAAGCCGATGCCTGCACCGACCCCGCGCAGGACGCAGCCGCGGTGCCGCAGCAGCCCATGCCCTCGCTGGCGGCGATGGCCATGCCGCTCGTCCCGGCGGGCACGCTCGCCCCGGCCGCGGCCCCGCTCCCGCTCGCGCAGCCGGGCGAAGCGGGAGGCACCGCCGACATGCCGGTGCAAGCGACCGCGCAGCAAGCCGCGACGCGCGCAGCCATGGCGGCGGGAGCGGTCCCCATGGTGACTCCCGCGCCGCTGGCCAGTCCCGCCGCCGTTGACGAATCCTTGCGCGCGAACGACGCGCCGCCGCACGCGGCCCAGGCCACGGATGGCGCCGATGCCACGCAACTGCCGGCCGCGCCGCGTAACGCCGTGCCTGCCGCCGCAAGCGAACGCAATGCCGCCGGCGACAGCCCGGCGCCGGCAGCCGCCGGCACGGCCCCCGGCTGGGGCGTCGCCGCACCGTCCGCCAACAACGCACCCACGTCCGGGCCGGCACCGGTCGTGCTGGCCGGCCAGCCGGCCGCATGGCGCCAGGCACTGCACGAGGCGCTCGGCGAGCGCCTGCGCGTCCAGGCCGGCAACAACATCGAACAGGCGGTGATTCGCCTTGAACCGCCCGACCTGGGGCGCGTGGATATCTCGATCCGCCACAGCGCCGGCACGCTGCAGGTGGCGCTCTCCGCGACCCACAGCGAGGTCGTGCGCCAGCTGCAAAACGTCAGCGACAACCTGCGCAACGACCTGGCTGGCCGCCAGTACGCCGAGGTGACGGTGAGCGTCTCGCAAACGCCGCGCGCCCAGCAAGGCGGCTTTGCCGGCTTTGGCGACCAGCAGCAACGGCAGCGCCAGGGCGGGCGCGAACCGGAGGACGCCGCACCCGGCCTGGCCCTGGCCGACGCCGGCGGCGACAACGCTTTTTCCCTGAAGGGGCGCGAGTAAAACAAGATGAAGATGTCGATCAAATCCATATTCGCCTTCGCCGGCGTCGCCCTGTTGAGCGGCGCGCTGGCCGCTGGCGCGATGTGGCGATTCAGCCAGCCGGCCACCGCGCGCGCGCCGTTGGCCAAGAAAACCGAGACCGTCAAGCGGGCCAACCGCTATGTCACGCTCGACAAGGTGATCGTGATGCTGCGGCGCGGCCCGCGCGACACCGGCCCGCACTACCTGGCCGCCGACCTCGTGCTGGCGACCACGGACGAGAAGGAACGCACCACCAAGGAACACCTGCCGATGCTGCGCAGCGTCGCCGTGCGCGCGCTGTCGGGCTATGCCATGCCGGCCGCCGCCGAGATGACCGTCGAGCAGTACGCCGAGCAGCTGAACAAGACCTTCGAGGCCAGCTACGCCAAGGACAAGGCCGACAAGCCGTTTTCCGAAGTCATGATCAGCAAGCTGATCATCGAATAAGCGTCTGGTGCGCCCGTGAGCTACCTCGCCGACTACCTCGATCCCGCCAGCGCCGCCGGCTATGCCGAGGCCGCGGCCATGGACGCGCGCGAGGAGCAGCGCCACCTGCTGGCCTATGCGCCACTGGTCAAGCGCATCGTGCGGCAGCTGAACGCACAGGTGTCGGGCGCGATGTCGCGCGAGGACATGGAGCAGATCGGCTTGATGGGCCTCCTGGAGGCGCTGCGCCGCTACGGCCAGCCCGACACCGGCTTTGGCAGCTACGCCAGCCTGCGCGTGCGCGGCGCGATCCTCGACGAGCTGCGCCGCCAGGACTGGCGTCCGCGCGCGGTGCGCCAGGACAGCCACCGGCTGCGCGACGAGCTGCGCGCGCTCACGCGCCGCCTCGGGCGCGAGCCGTCGGCGCAGGAGGCGGCCGACGCGCTCGGGATCAGCCACGAAGACTTCTACCAGCACCAGCTCGACGACTGCGCCGGGGAGCTGCTCAGTTTCGACGAGGTGGTGCAGGAGGCGGCCGAGCGCGCCCACAGTGCCCCAGGCCCGGAGGAACAGCTCCTGGTGCGGCGCAGCCTGGAGCAGGCGCTGGGCGCGCTGACCGAACGCGAGCAGCGCGTGATCCAGATGATTTACGAGTTCGAGCTGAGCTACAAGGAAATCGCGGCGGTGCTGGACTTGTCCGACGCGCGCGTCTGCCAGCTCAACAAGAGTGCGCTGGCCAAGATGAAGGCGGCACTGCAGGCCGCATAAAAAAGAACGATAAAAACAATTAGTCCAATAACCTGAAAGAGAAGCGGAAAGGCGTCCAAATGCAGCAAATCCTCGGTATTTTCATTGTGCTCGGCTGCGTGTTCGGCGGCTTCGCGATCATGGGCGGCACCGTGAACACGATCTGGCAACCGATCGAGCTGCTCATCATCGCCGGCGCCGCCTGCGGCGCGCTGGTGCTGGGCAACCCGCGCCACGTGCTGTCCGAGATGATGACCCAATTCCGCAAGATCATCTTCCGCAAGAAGCAGGGCCCGGAATTCCAGCGCCAGCTGCTGCTGCTGATGTACGAACTGCTGCAGACCGCCGCCGGCGGCCTGAAGGCGCTCGACGCCCACGTCGAGGCGCCGCGCGAGTCCAGCCTGTTCCAGCGCTATCCGCTGATCCTGCGGGAGCCCAAGCTGCTCAACTTCATCGTCGATAACTTCCGCCTGATGGCCATGGGGAAGATCAACGCCCACGAGCTCGAAGGCGTGCTGGAACAGGAGCTGGACGCAATCCACGAGGAGCTGATGCAGCCGTCCAAATCGCTCGCGCGCGTGGCCGAGGCAATGCCCGGATTCGGCATCCTGGCCGCGGTGCTTGGCATCGTGCTGGCCATGCATTCGGTGTCCGACGGCGCCGACGCCGGCGAGATCGCCGAGCGCGTCGGGTCGGCCATGATCGGCACCTTCATCGGCATCTTCTTCTGCTACGGCGTCATGGACCCGATCAGCAACATGATGAAGCAGCTGGTGAACGAGGAAGCCTCGACGCTGGAATGCGTGAAGGTGGTGCTGGTCACCCACGTGGCCGGCAAGCCGGCCCTGCTGGCGATCGACGCCGGCCGCCGCCTGGTGCAGCTGAACATCAAGCCCAGCTTCGCCCAGCTGGAGGCGTGGATCACCGCGATGGGCATGGAAGACCAGTCGCAGAACAAACGGCGCCGCACCAGCGACCGCATGATGGGGGCCGAAAGTGCTTAAAGCGCACGACAAGGAAGAGCAGGCCATCGTCAAGCGCGCCAGCAAGCGCGCGCACGACGACGACCATGGCGGCGCGTGGAAGGTCGCGTTCGCCGACTTCTGCCTCGCGCTCACCGCGCTGTTCCTGGTGCTGTGGCTGATGGCCGCGCGCCAGCAGGAGTCGCTGGCGCGGATCGTGCGCGACGCCACCACCAGCGGCCAGATCGGCGGCGACGGCATCAAGCCCGACATCGCCAACAGCCCGAACGGCAGCCTGATCGAGCGCTTCCCGCTGGCGCACGAAGGCGCCGGCCCGAACGTGGGCGCGCGCGTGAGCTACGACTCGCCGCAGGAGCTGGCCAAGCTGTCGCAGGCGCTCACCCAGATGAGCCAGGAGGCCGGTCTGGCCGCGAACCTGTCGGCCGTCGTGACGCCGTTCGGCCTGCGCGTCATGCTGCACGACACGGACCGCCAGGGCATGTTCATGCGCGGCAGCCCGCTGCCCACGCCGCGCTTTGCGCGCCTGCTGCGCAAGATGGCCCCGCTGTTCGAACACATGGAAAACCAGATGCTGATCGTCGGCCATACCGATTCGGTGCAGTACGCCGACGCCGGCCACGGCGCCTACTCGAACTGGACGCTGTCCACCAACCGCGGCCTGGCTGCGCGTTCCGAGCTGCTGGACGGCGGCATGCGCAAGGAAAGCGTGCTGCAGGTGGTGGGCATGGCCGACCGCGCGCCGCTGGACGCGGCCAACACCAAGGCCGACGCCAACCGGCGCATCGAACTCTTGATCCTGACGCGCGCGCAGGCCGCCACCGTGGCCGCGATGTTCGGCGCCCCGGGCGCGAAGGCGCCGCAGCGCGACGCGCGCGCCGACGAACGCGACGCCGCCGAGATCGAGACGCTGCGCCGCCAGCTGGCGAAATAACCATGACGATCCAACCGAAATCACGAGGAGCACGCATGAAGATCACCGGCGCCCCTGCCCCTTCCGTCCCGCTCGCGCCGCCGCCCGAGACGCCGGCCGGCGCCCTCCCGGCTGCCGCCGGCCCAGCCGCTGCCGCCGCGCCGCTGCAATCCGACACGCTGGCGCCGGCCATGGACGCGCTGCGCGCCATGCCCGAGATCGACCACGCCCGCGTGGCCGAACTGCGCGACGCACTGGCCAAGGGCGAACTGCCGTTCGACCCGGCGCGCCTGGCCGGCCTGATCGAGCGTTTCCACGGCAAGCAGCGATGAGCCGCATGACCCGCGACCAGGCCCAGGCCCAGCTGGCAGGCGACGTGCGCGCCGACCTGGCAGCCGTCGGCGCCATGCTCGAACTGCTCGACCGCCAGTTCGCGGCCGCGCTGCACCACAAGAGCGCCGAACTGGCCGCACTGACCGCCGAGCTGGCGCCGGCGCTCGATGCGATGGAAGCGCGCCGCGTGCGCCGCTTGTCGCTGGTGCGCGCGCTGCATGGCCCTGCAGCGGCCATGGCCGACCTGATCGCGGCCCTGCCGCCCACCGCGCAAACCGCGCTGGCGGCCGACTGGGCCGAACTGGAACGGCGCGTACGCGCCTGCAAGGAAGCCACCGCGCGCAACACCGCACTGATGACCGAGCAGTTCAGCGTGATGCAGCGGGTGCTGCACGGCGAGGAGCAGATCTATGCGCCACGTTGAATTTTCGACCGCGCCGCTGCCCGCGCTCGCGCCAACCCGTCCCACGCCCCCGCTGGGCGGCGGCGCCGGTTTCGGGCGCGTGTTCAGCGAGGTCCAGGGCGAGGTGGCCGATTTCATCAAGAACGGCGACCCGGCCGGCTTCGCGCAGCCGTCGCTTACGCCAAGCGCCCGCATGCTGCGCGCGCGCGTTGACGCCGCCGCTGCAAGCGCCGACACGCCGGGCCAGCAGGAATTCATCGACAGTATTGCGCCATGGGCGCGCGAGGCCGGCGAGATGCTGGGCGTGTCCCCCGCCCTGGTGTCCGCCCACGCCGCGCTCGAATCGGGCTGGGGCCAGCGGCCGCTGAAGGCGCAGGACGGCGCCAGCAGCCACAACCTGTTCGGCATCAAGGCCGGCGCCGGCTGGAACGGCGCGGTCGCGCAATCGGAAACCACCGAGTACGTCCACGGCGCCGCCCTCAAGACCAGCGCGGCCTTTCGCGCCTATCCCGACCAGGCCAGCGCCTTCCGCGACTACGCTCAGCTGCTGCTGGAGAACCCGCGCTTTCGCGGCGCGCTTGGCGCCGGCAACGATGCGCGTGCCTTTGCGGAAGGGCTGGCCAAGGGCGGCTACGCGACCGACCCGCATTACGCGGCCAAGCTGCAAAGCGTGGCCGCCCGCCTGCAGGGAGTCAGCGGGTGATGCGGCCGTCCACCGGTTCCACGGTGCCGGCCCCGGTCACGCGCATGCGCACGACCTGGCCGCTGGCGTTGTTACGCACGCGCACCGACGCGCCGCGCGCCCCGCTGTCGAGCGCTTCGCCGCTGGTGCTGACTTCGACCTGGTCGCGCCGCGCCACCATGGTCACCTGGTCGCCGCGCTTGACCAGCACGGGCGCCGCCAGCTGCCCCGCGCGCAGCACGTCGCCGGGCCTCAGCGCCCGGCGGCTGGTCTGGCCCACGGCCGTCTCGGGCGCGCCGATCGCGTCGGGAATGAGCGTAACGTCGCGCCGTTCGAGCGCCACCGCCGCGTCGGTCAAGGGTTCGCCCGGCGCGACCGCGCTGGCCGCCACTGCCACCACGGCCGAGACGTGCGCGCGCACCACGTATTCGTACCGCCAGCCGCCCGCCACCGGGCAGCTCACGGCAAAGCGCATGCGCGCGAGCTGGCGCGTGTCCAGCGGTTCGATCGCCAAAGGCTGCGCGCACGGCGCGGCAGCGCGCGTGGTCGCCACCTCGACCTGGACCTGCGGCTCGGACAACGCGGCCGATTCGAGCTGGCGCGCGAGCACGTCGCGCGCGGCCTGTTCGACCTGCGCAGCGACGGTGGCCGCCGATGCCGGCCCGGCCAGCACGAGCGCCGCCAGCACGGCATGGCGCAAGACACGGGAAGCTTTCATCGAAGAGTACCTGGGAAAAGAAAAATCCCATTCTAACAATCACCCTGCAGTTTTTGCGACGGAGGTTCGACATGACGATTAATTTCAAGGACGCGCTTGGGGTGCACGCCGACGCGCTCGAGCTGCGCGCCGAGCGCACCCGGGTGCTGGCCGCGAACATCGCCAACGAGAGCACGCCCGGCTACACCGCGCGCGACCTCGACTTCGGGGCGATGCTCGCGGCGCGCACCGCCGAGGAACAGGGTGAGCTGCCGCTCACCGAGGCCGGCCCCCAGTACCGCGTGCCGTTCCACCCCAGCGCCGACGGCAACACAGTCGAAATCGGCGTCGAGCAAGCGGCGTTCTCGCAGAACGCTTCCGACTTCCAGACCAGCCTCACCTTCATCAACATGCAGTTGAAGGGCCTGGCCAAAGCAATCAACGGACAATGACCATGGGCTTCAAGGACATCTCCCAAATCGCCGGATCGGCAATGGCGGCGCAATCGGTGCGCCTGAACACGATCGCCAGCAACCTGGCCAACGCGGACTCCGCCGCCGGATCCGAGAACGCGGCCTACCGGGCAAGGAAGCCCGTGTTCGCCACCGTGATGAACAGCGGCGCCGGCGGACAGGTGCAGGTGGTGGACGTGGTGTCGAGCGCGGACCCGGTGCGCCAGACCTACGAGCCGGGCAACCCGCTTGCCAATGCCGAGGGCATGGTGTTCTACCCCAACGTGAACCAGGTCTCCGAAATGGCGGACATGATGTCGGCCTCGCGCGCGTTCGAGACCAACGTCGAGGTGCTGGGCCGGATCAAGTCGATGCAGAACGCGCTGCTCAAACTCGGGGAGGGCTGACCCATGCAGACCAGTTCCACCAACCTGTTCAACAAGAACACGGCGGGCGCCGCGAGCGACAAGGTCGCCACCAGCGCGCCGTCCAACGAGAACCGCGACATGTTCACCAAGCTGCTGGTGGCGCAGATCCGCAACCAGGACCCGCTGTCGCCGAGCGACCCGACGCAGTTCGTCAACCAGCTGTCGCAGCTGTCGCAGACCGAGGCGCTGCAGAGCCTTGCGCAGACCAACAGCACCAGCGCCAGCCTGCTGCAAAGCCTGCAGGTGCTGGCGATGGGCGCCCAGGTCGGCTCGCAGGTGAGCGTGGCCACCGGCACGGTGCGCCTTGACGGCGACAAGGTGTCCGGCAGCGTGATGCTGTCCGCGGGCAGCGCCGCAACCAAGTTGGTGCTCACCGGCGCGGACGGCGCCGCGCACGAGATCGCGCTGCCCCCGCACGGCCCCGGCGCCCTGCCCTTCACCATCGACCCGGCGGCGCTGGGACTGGCGGCTGGCTCCTACACGCTGCAGGCCCTGGCGGCCGACGGCACCGCTCCACAGGTCGAGGTCACCGGTCGCCTCGACAGCGTGCGCATGTCCGCCTCCGGCGGGGTGCTGCTGCAAGTGGCGAATATTGGCGAGATCGATCCGTCCGCCATCACCGGTTTCAACGGCAAGGCGGGCGCAGCCCAGGTTGCCGCCCTCACTCCTACCAACTGAAAGGGAACTGACATGAGTTTCGATATCGCCCTGTCCGGCATCCAGGCCATCAACGAGCAGCTCGAGACCGTCTCGAACAACATCGCCAACTCCGGCACGTACGGCTTCAAGGCCAGCCGCGCCAACTTCTCGTCGCTGTACGCCGGCGAGCAGGCCAACGGCGTGGAGATCGGTTCCCGGACCCAGAACATCGGCCTGAACGGCGGCGTGCAGACCACCGGGCGCGCCATGGACGCGATGATCGCCGGCCGCGGCTTCTTCGTGGCGCGCGACCCGCAGGGCCTGATGAACTACAGCCGCGTCGGCATCTTCTCGGTCGACAAGCACGGCTACGTGGTGGACTCGGGCAACCGCCGCGTGCAGGGCTACGGCGCCACCGGCGGCGGCGCGCTCGGCGTGCTGGGCGACCTGTCGGTGCCGACCGGCCAGATCCCGGCGGTCGCCACCACCAAGATCTCCTACGTCGGCAACCTGTCCGCCGACTGGACCGTGCCCGCCACCGCATTCGACTCCAGCGATTCGGCCACCTACAACATGGTCAAGCAGTCGGTGGTGTTCGACTCGCTCGGCACCCAGCACACGGTGTCGCAGTACTTCGTCAAGAATGCCGCGGCCAACAAGGTCGACGTGTATTACTCGATGGACGGCGCCGCCGTGAAGGCCGCCACGTCCACCCCGACGTCGATCGCATTCGATGCCAAGGGCCAGCTGGCCACCAGCCCCACCATCACCACGCTGACCCTCACGCCGACCAACGGCGCGGCCGCGCAGACCTTCAGCATCGATTACAGCGGCACCACCCAGTTCGCCGGCCAGGCGCTCACGACCACCAACAGCAGCAACGGCTACGCCTCGGGCGCCTTCGTCGGCGTCGAGCTGGCGAACGACGGTTCGGTGGTCGCCAAGTACAGCAACGAGCAGCAGCAGGTGATCGGCGTGCTGGCGGTGGCCACCTTCCCGGACGAAGGCGCGCTCACCCAGGTCAGCGACACCAGCTGGGTCGCCAACGACCGCTCGGGCCTGGCGCTGTACGAACGCCCGGGCGTGGGCCTGGCGGGCAAGCTCAATACCGGCGCGCTGGAAGGATCGAACGTGGACATCACTTCCGAACTGGTGGGCCTGATGACTTCGCAGCGCAACTACCAGGCCAACTCGAAGGTGATCAGCACCGAGAGCGCCATGATGCAAGCCCTGATGCAGGCGATGTGATCACGCGAGGACCGCGATGGACAAACTGATTTATACCGCCGTCAGCGGCGCCGAGCGCGTGATGCGCGCCGAGCGGGTGCACGCGAACAACCTGGCCAACATGGACACCACCGGTTTTCGCGCCAACTTCGAGCTGGCCACCTCGGCCGCGCTGATGAACGGCTACGGCCAGGGCTACGACGACCGCCACATGGCCAAGATCGAAGCGGACAGCATCAACACGCGCGCCGGCAGCGTGCGCGAGACCGGGCGCGCGCTCGACGTGGCGCTGGACGGCAAGGGCTACCTGGCGGTGCAGTTCGGCGACGGCGAAGCCTACACCCGCGCCGGCAACATCGAGATCGACGCCAACGGCGCGCTGTCGGTGCAGGGCCGCGCGCTGCTGGGCGAAGGCGGCCCGATCGTGCTGCCGGCGCACACCGCGGTCGAGATCGCGCGCGACGGCACCATCTCGGTCAAGACCGAAGGCTCGAACCAGCTGCAGGTGGTGGACCGCCTGCGCATCGTGAACGGCGAAGCGAGCCAGCTCACCAAGAACGAGGCGGGCCTGGTCGTGCTGCGTGGCGGCGGCCAGCTCGACGCCGACCCGGCGCTCACGGTCAGGAGCCGCGCGCTCGAAGGCAGCAACGTGTCGGCCGTCGAAGAGATGGTGGCCACCATGAGCCTGACGCGCCAGTTCGAGATGCAGATGAAGCTGTTCAAGGCCAGCGACGACATGAACGAAACGGGCAACCGCCTGCTGGGCGCTTGAGCCCCAACCCGAGGAGAGAACCATGAATCCAGCAATGTGGATCAGCAAGACCGGCGTGCAAGCGCAAGACGCCAAGCTGCAGGCGATCGCCAACAACCTGGCCAACGTGAACACGGTCGGCTTCAAGCGCGACCGCGTCGTGTTCGAAGACCTGTTCTACCAGGTGGACCAGCAGCCGGGCGCGCAAAGCGCGGACAACACCGTCAGCTCCGGCGTCCAGCTCGGCAACGGCACGCGCGTGGTCGGCACCCAGAAGGTGTTCTCCAACGGCAGCGTGCAGACCACCAGCCAGCCGCTGGACGTAGCCATCATGGGCAACGGCTTCCTGCAGGTGCGCCGCCCGGACGGCCAGAACGCCTACACCCGCGCCGGCCAGCTGCAAGTGGAGGCCAACGGCACCCTGGTCAACGCCCAGGGCCTGCCGCTGGTCCCGCAAATCACGGTGCCGAACAACGCCACCTCGCTCACCATCGGCGAAAACGGCATGGTCTCGGCCACCGTGCCCGGCACCACCACCCCGGTCGAACTGGGGACGATCAACCTGGCCACCTTCGTCAACCCGGCCGGCCTGTTGGCGCTGGGCGAGAACCTGTTCCAGGAAACCCCGGCATCGGGCACGCCCAACGAAGGCCGTCCGGGCGAAGGCGCGTTCGGCAAGATCAAGCAGGGCGCGCTGGAAGGCTCCAACGTGCAGGTGGTCGAGGAGATGGTGGACATGATCGCGGCCCAGCGCACCTACGAGATGAACACCAAGGTGCTGTCCGCGGCCGACAACATGCTGCAGTACCTGGCGCAGGCGGCACGCTGATGAAACGCCTGGCCCTGTGCGTCGTGGCGCTGCTGGCGGGCTGCGCCTCGCGCGTTCCGCTCAACACCCCGGCCGCGGAAGACCCGCTGCTGCCGCACGCCGCGCCCGTGCGCACCGGCGTGTCCGGCGGCGTTTTCAATGCCGACGCGGTGCCGCTCACCTCCGACAGCCGCGCGTTCCGGGTCGGCGACATCGTCACCGTGATCCTCGAGGAGACCACCCAGGCCAGCAAGAAGGCCGGCACCAGCTTCTCCAAAGGATCGGACGTGAACGTGGCGCCGCTCAAGGCGCTCGGCAAGACGTACAACAAGACGGCGCTCTCGGCCTCGGCCGACCGCAGCTTCGCGGGCGACGCCACCAGCACCCAGCAGAACGCGCTGTCCGGCGCGCTCACCGTGGTCGTGCAGGAGGTGCTGCCCAACGGCCTGCTGCGCGTGGCCGGCGAAAAGACGCTGCTGCTCAACCAGGGCGAGGAGTTCCTGCGCCTGAAGGGCTACCTGCGCGCGGCCGACATCAATGCCGACAACCAGGTCTCGTCGCTGCGCGTGGCCAACGCCCGCATCGCCTACTCCGCCCAGGGCGCGCTGGCCGACGCCAACACCCCCGGCTGGCTGACGCGCTTCTTCACCGGCCCCCTGATGCCGTTCTGAGGTCAACATGAATCGATTTACGCGACCGCTCGCCGCCTTCTGCATCGCCTTCGCACTCGCTCTGCCGGCCCACGCCGCGCAGGCGCTGCGCAACCTGGTCAGCGTCGAAGGCGTGCGCGAGAACCCGCTGGTCGGCTACGGCCTGGTGGTGGGCCTGAACGGCAGCGGCGACTCCACCCAGGTCAAGTACGCCAGCCAGTCGGTGGTCAACATGCTCAAGCAGTTCGGCGTCAAGCTGCCCGAGGGCGAGGACGCGCGCAACAAGAACGTGGCGGCCGTGATGGTGTCCGCCGTGTTCCCGCCGGGGTACCGCCGCGGCCAGAGCATCGACGTGACCGTGTCCTCGCTGGGCGACGCCAAGAGCCTGCGCGGCGGCACCCTGCTGCTGACCCAGCTGCGCGCGGCCGACAACGAGGTGTACGCGCTGGCACAGGGCAACCTGGTGGTCGGCGGCCTGGCCGCGTCCGGCCGCAGCGGCTCGTCGGTGACGGTCAACACGCCGACCGGCGGGCGCATCCCGAACGGCGCCCTCATCGAGCGCGAGATCCCGACCGACTTCTCGACCCGCCCGCAAGTGCTGCTGCGCCTGCGCCACCCGAACTTCGACACCGCGACCAACGTGGTGCAGGCCATCAACCAGCGCTACGGCCCGATCGCCACCACCACCGACGGCACCAGCGTGTCGGTGGTCGCCCCCGACAACCCGACCGAGCGCGTGGCCTTTGTCGCGCGCCTGGAGAACATGCCGGTGGAAGCCGGGGTCGAGGTGCCGAAGGTGGTGTTCAACTCGCGCACCGGCACCGTGGTCATCGCCGAAGGCCTGCGCGTGAAGGCGGCCGCGGTCACCCACGGCGCGCTCAAGGTCATCATCAGCGAGAGCACGGCGGTGAGCCAGCCCGGCCCGTTCTCCAACGGCCAGACCACCAGCTCCCCGGTGTCCAAGGTCTCGGTGGACCAGGGGCACGCGCAGATGTTCAAGTGGCCCGAGGGCGCCAAGCTGCAGGCCATCATCGATACCGTCAACAGCCTGGGGGCCTCGCCCGACGA
Organism: Massilia agilis; assembly: GCF_024756255.1. Taxonomy (GTDB): domain Bacteria; phylum Pseudomonadota; class Gammaproteobacteria; order Burkholderiales; family Burkholderiaceae_D; genus Telluria; species Telluria agilis. The sequence continues at coordinate 1,376,031 of NZ_JANUHB010000002.1, forward strand.
CATCATGGCCATCCTGCAGGCGCTCGACCAGGCCGGCGCCATTGAAGGGGAACTGGTGGTGATATGAACCTGACCGACAAGACAATCGAGAACGCGCTACCCGCGCAGCATAACGGCGACGAACCGGTGGCGCCAAGCGCGCCCGATCCGGCCTACGTCGCCAAGGCGACAAAGGCCGCGGTGGAATTCGAGAGCTTCTTCATCTCGCACATGCTGCACCAGATGCGTTCGACCACCAAGGAGCTCGCGCCCGAGGACAGCGTGTTTCGCGACCGCGTCAACAGCGACATGCTGGACATGGCCGACGACCTGCTGGCCGGGAAAATGGCCGGCCAGCGCGCCTTTGGCATCGCCGACGCCATCCTGCGCCAACTTTTGCCGCGCAAGGCTTAATGTTTTTGCCAAACCGGTCGCCTTTCCCTAGTGGACGCCGCACCGTGAAAGAACTGCCATGACAATCATGAACAACGCGCTCTCCGGAGCGCTTGCTTCCCAGGTCGCCCTGTCGGCCACGAGCCAGAACATCGCCAACCTGCAGACCAAGGGCTACACCCGCCAGGCCGCGCTGCTCGCGGCCATCGGCGGCAGCAACGCGCGCGACGCCGGCAACGGGGTGGCGGTGTCGCAGCTGATGCGCTTCTCGGACGGCTACAAGAGCCAGCAGATGTGGCGCGCCGCGTCCAGCGTGGGCCAGTTCTCGCAGAGCCAGCCCTACCTCACCCAGCTCGAGCGGGTGATGGGCGACGACTCGGCCAGCCTGTCGGCCGGTATCGACAAGTTCTTCGCCGCGCTCAACGCGGTGGCCGGGGTGGACCCGACTTCCAGCGCCCTGCGCGGCCAGGTGCTCACCGCGGCCGGGCTGATGGCCCAGCGCTTCAACAACCTGAACAACGTATTCAACTCGCAGCTGCAGTCGGTGGTCCAGCAGCGCACCGCGATCGTGGACTCGGCCAACTCGGCGATCGCCGAAATCGCCAGCCTGAACCTGCGCATCACGCACGCTGCCTCCACCGGCGCCAGCGCATCGAGCCTGATCGACGCGCGCGACCAGGCCATCGACCGCCTGGCCAGCCAGATGGCGCTCGAGGTCAGCGACCAGCCGGACGGCACCCGCAACATCTCGCTCGTCACCGGCGAATCGCTGGTCATCGGCGGGGTTGGCGGCAAGCTGGCGGCCAGCGGCGGCGTCACGTCGGCGCAGTCGTTCTCGCTCAGCTTCGCGTCCTCCACCTTCAACGTCAACACGGCGGTCCTCGGCGGCCAGCTCGGCGGGCTGACCACCTTCGAGCACAACGTGCTGGCCCCGCTGCAGCAGGGCGTGGCCGACCTGGCGCGCCAGCTGTCGGACAAGGTCAACACCACGCTCTCGGCCGGCTACACGATGAGCGGGGCCACGCCCGGCAAGCCGCTGTTCGTGTTCAACCCCGGCAGCACCTCGGCCATGCTGCAGGTGGCGCCGGGCTTCCAGGCCGCGGACCTTGCGTTTTCGAAGGACGGCAACCCGGGCGACACCGGCAACCTGCAGGAACTGCTCACGCTCAAAGGCGCGCCGATCAGCGTCACCGGCCTGGGCACAGTCCTGGTGGGCGACGCCGACACCCAGCTGGTCGGCAAGCTGGGCGTGGACAGCCAGCAGAACCAGTCCTCGCTCACCACCGCCGAGACGGTGCGCACGCAGGCCGAGCAGGACTGGCAATCGACCAGCGCGGTCAACCAGGACGAGGAAGCGGTCAACCTGGTCGAGTACCAGAAGATGTACCAGGCGAACATGAAGGTCATGTCGGTCGCGAATGCCCTGTTCGACGCCACCTTGCAGATGATGGGCTAAAGGAGCACCCGATGCGTATCGCCAGCACCCAGTACCAAGCGATCATGAACCAGTCGCTGCAGTTCAACCAGGACAAGCTCTCGCGCCTGACGCAGCAGATGGCGTCCGGCCAGCGCGTGATGCTGCCCTCGGACGACCCGGTGGACAACGTGCGCCTGTCGCGCCTGCAGCGCGAGGAGTCGGCCTTCACCCAGTACCGCGACAACATCGCGGCGGTGCAGATCCGCCTGTCCAAGAACGAAGGCTACCTGCAGAACATGATTAACGACATGATGGGCGGCCGCGACCTGCTGGTGTGGGCGAGCGACGGCGGCAACGCCCCGGCCGACCTGCAGGCGATGATCCAGCCGCTGGAGGCGCTGCGCGACAGCCTGTTCTACAACGCCAACACGATCGACCAGGAAGGCCGCTACGTCTTTTCCGGTACCGCCACGGCGACGGCGCCGATGGCGTACGATAAGACGCAGCTCCCCGGCGCGCGCTACAGCTTCGTCGGCAACACCAATGCGCAATCGGTCGTGGTCGGCAATGGCATCACCCAGGTGGCGAACGAAAACCTGAAAGGGCTGGAGAACCTGCTCAACCAGCTCGACAAGACCATCGCGACGATCTCCGCGCCCACGGTGGACGTGAACGATCCGGCCACCCGCGCCATCGTCACGGCCAACCTGTCCGGCTTCGACGACACCATGGAGCTCCTGGCCAGCAAGATCGCCGTCATGGGCGGCACCCAGAACATCCTCAAGACGCTGGACGCCAACCACGCCAACGTGAGCCTGTCGAACCAGAACGCGATCAACGAGATCGGCCAGCTCGACATGGCGCAGGCCGCGACGGAGCTGAACGGCTACCAGACCGCGCTCCAGGCGACCTACAAGGCCTACGCCAAGATCGGCAACCTGACGCTGTTCGCTGAACTCTGACCGGCATGGATAGCACCGTCCGCCCCATCTCACCGAACGCCAACGCCAACGCCGCCGTCGCCGCAGGCAACGGCCCGGCGCCGGCGCGCGTGCCTGCCCTGCCGCCCACGCGGCGCGTGAACGAGCCCGGCGCAGCGGCGCGGCCGCAGCATGCCCCGTCCCAGCTCAGGGGCGGCCTGCAGGCGTGGGACAGCCAGCTGCAGGACGACGTCGCGCGCGCGCAGGAGGCGCTCGACTACCTGGAGCGGCTGCAGGGGCAGCTGGAGAACATCAAGGGCGACCTGGCCGCGCGCCTGTCCGGCGCGCGCAATTCGCGCCAGCTCGAAACGCGCATCCGCCAGCTTGGCGGCATGCTGTCGGCACGCGGCAAAGAGGCCGGCGGCGTGGACGCGCAGCTCGGCTTTTCCGGCGGGGCGCCGGCCCGGCAGCACTTTCGCATTCGCGGCCTGGATCTCGCGGCGCTCAAGGCCGCCGGCACGCGCACGCTTGCGCTGACGGTAGGCGGCGGCCCGCAGGTCAAGGTCGATCTCGAGGGCGACATGACGTCAACGCAGGTGGCCCAGCGCTTCGACCGCGCACTGGCCCCGCTCAACCTGCACGCCAGCCTGGACGAGCACGGCCAGCTGGTCTTTTCCAGCGCAGAAGCCGACTGGGCCAAGGTCAAGGACAGCATCGTGCTGGTCGGCGCCGGCCGCGTCACCACCGAGGAAGTGGGCACCGCGCTCGAGCCGCAGGCCTGGGATACCGGCAATGCGGACGCGCTGCGCCAGAGCCTGCGCGAAGTGGTGCAGGCGCTCGCGCGCGTGCGCCGCTCGCAGGAGGCGGCCAGCGCCGCGCTCTCCGCCGCGATCGAGCGCATGAACCACGCCAAGGCGCCGCCGCCCCAGGAAGCGCAGCAACTGGCGCAGCAGTTCGTCGACACCGCGTCCAGCCCCGACTACGACTCGCTGATCGCCCTCACCTCCGCGCTGGTGGGCGTGAGCCGCGACCGCGTGATCGCGTTGCTCGGCCAGGGCTGACGGCCCGCGCTAGATCCTGCGCACCGTGATCGAGCTGCCGCGCAGGTCGATGTCCCTTATCTGCAGGCTGCCGAAACTCGGCCCGCTGGTGGCGTGCCCGACCCGGATGTTCTTGAGCTGGATTTCGCCGATGGAGCTGGGCAGGTAAAAGGTCACCGAGCCGTCCTTGTTCACGACCGCGCGCGCCTGCGCCGGGTCGACCTTCACGTCCTTCACCGAGACATCGGCATTCAACAGCCCGGCCATGGGATTGAACAGCGTTGCCAGCTGCGCGAGCACGCGGGCGCCGCCGTTGTCGTCGTGCTTGCCGTGCTGGCTGGCCGCGTCCGCATGCAGCTGCTGCAGCGCCGCCAGCAGCCGCTCTGCATGCTGCGCCTGCAGCCGCAACCCGTCCTCGCCCGCGCCCTGCCCCGCCACCTTGCCCAGTTCGGCATCGGACAGTGCGGTCATGCTGCGCTGGACCACGGGCGGCGCGACGGCAGTGCTGGCGGCCAGCGCCTGCACCGGTGCCAGCAGGGCGCCGGCCAGCGCCGCCGCCATGCGCAGGTTGCGCTGGCGCCGCATCGCGCCGCGCACCTGCGCTTCGGTGATCAGCTTCAGCTCGGCCAGCACTTCGCCAAGGCGCTTGCCCGAACTGCGCTGCGCTGCGATCGCCTGCGCCAGCTGTTCCTCCGAAATCAGCTTCTTCCCGAGCAGGATCTGCCCGAGCCGCGACTGCTCCTGCCGTTGTCCCAGCCAATCCATATGCCCCTCCCTGGCGCCGCCAGCCGTGGTCGCTTACTGGGCCACGGCGGCGCGCAGCCGCATGCCGATCTTGTTGTTCAGTTCCGTCAGCCTGGCGTTCACCTGCGCCTGGTTGGCCTTGGCCACGCCCTCGCCCAGCGTCTTCTGGATCTCGGGCGCCAGTGCCTCGAACTTGGCCTTGACCGGCGACTCCAGGATCGCCGCCAGCTGCCTGAGCTCCTCCTCCGTGAAACGCTGCGCCAGCAGCGGCGCGATGGTCGATGCCACCACCTGCTGCGTGCTCGCGCGCACCAGCGGCGCCTCCTCCGCGAGGAACTTGTTGGCTTCGTCGGCAATGTCCTTCAGTGCCGCGTCCTGCTTGTCCGGCGCCGCACGCCCCTGCAGCACCGCGCGCGCCTGGCGCACCGCCTCGGCCGCCGGCGCCTGCAGCATCGACAGGCCCACGTTCTCCATCGGCATTTTGGCCAGCACGCGCTGCACCAGCGCCTGCTTTTCCGGCGAGACCGGCTGCGCCGGCTGGGCCCATGCGCTGCCGGCGGCAAGCGCGGCAAGCACGGCAAGTGAGAGACGAAGCATCGATTCCTCCTGTGTCAGAACGGCCGCGTGAACGACAGGCCGGCATAGCGCACCACCAGCTTGCCGGCCACGTCGGTGGCCGCGTACGGGTTATAGATCACGTTGAAAAAGCCGTCGCAGTTCAGGTTGCAGTCGCTGCGCGCGGGGATGTTGTACTTGCCGGTCAGGTAGCTGGCCGCCAGGTTCAGTTCACTGCCATTGTCGAAGCGGTAGCGCAGGCCCAGGCTGTGCAGCCTGGTGTCCGGCAGCGGCGCCAGGAGGCTCATCTTGTCGCCGGGGATGGAGCTCTTGCGCGGCTCGAAGCCGGCCCGCAGCGTCAGCTTCGGGGTGACGAACAGCTGCGCGCCGAAGCCGAAGTTGACCACGCTGCGAAAGCCCATCTGGAACGTGGCCTTGGTCGAATCGGCGTAGCCGAACAGGCGCGCCAGCTCGAGCATCTTGATGCTGCGGTCGAAGCGGAAGGTGATCTCCTTCCACTGCGCCCAGTCGGCGTAGCTCACGTCCGCGTTCAGCTGCAGGAACGGCAGCGGCTTGATCTTCACGCCGGCCTGCACGCGCCACGGGAACGGGATCGAGGCCATCATGTTCCCGGTCTGGTACTCGGGAATGTCGGGCGGCAGCCCGGTGACCGCACCCACGACGGGACCGAGCAAGCTGGAATTGAGGCCGCGCGTGAATGCGCGCAGCATCGGGTCGGAATGGAAGTTGTAGTTGCCGCTGTAGGCGGTGCGCGTGCCGCCCTGGTACACAGCGCCCAGCGCCAGCCACGGCCTGGGCTCCCACAGCACGCCGATATTGACCGTCGGGTCGAACGAGGCGTGCAGGTCGAAGTCGATGTTGGCCGCGCGCTTGAACGGATCGACCATCCCGTCCGGACCGCCGCCGCACAGGCCGAAGGTGAGGGTATCGAGGATCGTGCCGTTCCCGTCCGGGCACAAGCCCTTTTGCAGCTGGCCCACCGTGCCGAGCAGCTTGTTCGGCGCGCGGTAGTCGGTGTTGATCGCGAAGTTCGAATACGCGATCGGCACCGAGATCCCCACGCGCAGCGTGTCCGATATCTTGTAGCCGGCGGCGGGCGACAGGTACACCAGCCGCTGCAGCTGCACCAGGCGGCCGTCGAAGCGCGCCGGGTCGTCCGGATCCTTGGTGCGGTCCATGCTCATCGCCTGCGACAGGTAGACCATGGTGCCGAAGGTCCAGCGCGAATCGGGCGCGTTCCACGCCACGCCCAGGCCCGGCACCGCCACGCCCGGCAGGCGCGCCTTGGGCACGCCCACAAACGGCAGCGCAATCGCCTGCCGCACCGGTCCGCTGTGCTTGCCGTTGATCGGGTCATCCTTGAAGCCGCCGATGTCGATGTCCGGCGCGCTGTGGAACTCGTTCGGGTTGCGGATCGACGCCACGAACGCCGTGTCGACGTGGTTGAAGCCCTTCAGCCGCGCCAGCCCGGCCGGGTTAAAGTGGATCGACTCGATCCCCGGCGGGTCGGCGGTGACCGCGTTCCCGAGCGACATCGCAATCGCGCTGGTGGCCAGGTTCTCGGTCACGCCCGCGCGCGCGCACGGCAGCGCGGCGGCCAGCGCACAGGCGAACAGGAGCGGTCGCATGCGCGGCCTCACAGCGACAGCGGCACGCCCACGGTGACGCTCATGTTCGGCGCCGATGCCGTCAGGCCGGCGCCGACGGTGACGTTGACGGTGGTCTTGGGCGAGGTGCGGTAGCCCACGCCCACCGACAGCACCCCGGCCGACTGGGTGCCGGTCTGCGCCTCCCTACCGTTCTCGAAGCGCAGCCGCGACTGCGCCGTGATCGCCTCCTGGAACGAGAACGAGGTGGTGATCTTGTACGACAGCGCATAGGCAAAGCCCAGCCCCAGTCCCACCGTGCCGCCCGGCTTGACGTCCTTGAGCACCGCGCCCGAAAGCATCTGCGACAGATGCCGCGCCGGCGCGCCGAAGCCGGCGCTGAAGGACCCGAACAGCGCCACCGGATCGACGATCCTGGTCATGTTCAGGCCCAGGTTGAGCATGTGGATGCCCGAACCGGTGGCCAGCCCGCGCTGCGGATCGACCTTGAACGGGCTGGTGCCGGTGGCCAGGCGCAGCGCGCTGGTCACGGTGAGCGTGGTCTCGTCGCGCTTCGATTCGAGCGGCTGCCAGCGCAGCCCGAGCCCCAGGTCGCCGATCGTGTGCGACACGCCCGAGTAGCCGGCCGCGTCCGAATAGCGGCTGATGAAGGGCAGCGTCACGTTCGCGCTCAGGTTGTTGAGCAGCCCATGGTCGATCATCACCGTGTTGGTGAACGTGTGCGAGCTCGTGTTCTCGATCGAGAACAGCGTCGCGGTGCCCGAGGACAGGTCGGCGTTGATCTTTTCCTGGCCGATGTAGGCGTAGTTGAATTCGTAGTTGAGCTGGGTGTGGCCCTTGCGGATCAGCGAGTACTGCTTGTCGACGGCGGTCAGCGTGTCCTTCAGCAGCGTGGTCTGGTCGACGTCGCCGTCCTTCTTGGCCAGCGCATCGCGCACGGCATCGCTGCTCGCGCCGCCGGTTGGCGCTTGCTGGGCCCAGCCAGGGGCGGCGAAGAAGATGGCGGCCAGTACCAGCGATCGGGGGATTCTCATGGGGCTCCTTGATTGGCTATTGTTTGTGGATCCAGGTGCCGCCCATGCCGTTGAGCAGGCGTTCCATCTGCGGCTGGATATCGGGTGCGCGCAGCAAACCGCGGTCGCGCACGCGGTCCATGTCCACCACGCCCAACTCCTGGTCCGACAGCGCCAGCAGCGCGGCCGGTGCGTGGCCCTTGGGGGGATAGGCGATGAACAGCGTGTTGCGGTCCCACAGCGTGGCGAATTCGGTCACGGAGAAAGTGATGTTGCCGGCCGACGGATCGGCCAGGAAGACCAGGCCGTCGCGCACGCCGCGCAGCACGACGAAATGCTTGAAGCCGGCGTAGTCGATCGGGACGATGGCCGGCTCGGCCAGCGTGAGCAGGTCCGGCAGCTCGGCCTTGAAGCCGGCGCTGTCCACCCCGAGCGAAGCCAGGTAGCGCTTCATGTCCAGCAGCGAAAAGCCGCGCCGCTCGATGATCTTGTCCTTCTCGCCGAAGGCCATCATGCCTTCCATCGACTGCTGCTCGGTGACGGCGATGCCCAGGTGGTAGTTGAGGATCGTGACCAGCGCGGCTGAGCCGCAGCTGTAGTCGTAGGCCTGGCGGACGATGTGCTTGTACTTCAGTTCGGAGAACGGTTCCAGCGTCACCGCCTGCGGCGCGCTGGAGGCGACCGACAGCGCCGCGGGCATCGCGAACTGCCCCTCCGGCCGGTCTTGCGGCGCGTGCCGCGACCAGATGCCCGAGCCTCCCAGCACCATGGCCAGGACTCCCAGCAACACTGTGATCATTGCGTCTCCCTGGCGCAGCAGCGCCGGCTGTTTTTGTCTTAACGTGGCTCTTTGGCTACGTTTATTGCACTTTGTTCATATTTTGGATGCATGCAAGCAAAGCAAGTGTTATAAAACGCTGACGTTTTTGTTAAAAACCGCTCATGGAAGGGCCAGGATGAGGACGTGGGAAAGGATCAGCCAGGCGCTGGGCGTCAAGCCGGTCGCCAGCGCCGAGATTGCCGGGCTGCCGCTGCGCGCGGAACGCTACATCTTCCAGCTCAACGCCTGCGACGTGCCCGCGCTCGACGCCATGGTGATGGCCTGCCACCTGGGCGGCGCGCGCGCCACCATCCGCCGGCCATCGGGGCGCCCGCTCGACTTCATCCCCAGCTCCTCGGCGGTATTCCAGCCCGGCTTTGCCAGCCGCTGGATGTTCGGCGGCGCGATCGACTTCGCGATGTTCCACTTCCTCGATGCCAGCCACGAAAAGGTCACCCACCTGGCCAGCCTGCTGGCGCGGCGCGGCAAATCGGCCCCGCTGTCCGATCCGCTGGTGGGGGCCAGCGCGCAGCAGCTGCTGGCCGAGATCGGCGGACCGGCCGCCCCCAACCAGGGCTTCCTGGCGCGCCTGTCCGAACTGATGCTGGAACAGACCTGCCGCGTGATCGAAGGCCACAGCGCGCGCCGCGCCCCGCCCGACCCGCTGCACCTGGGGCGCCTGCAGGGGGTGCTCGAATGGATCGGGCAGAACCTGTCGGAAGACCTGTCCAACGCCGCGCTGGCCGCCCGCGCCGGGGTCTCGGAATCGCACTTTCGCCGCATCTTCGAAGAGGCGATGGGCATGCCGCCGCACCGCTACGTGCTGCGCCAGCGCCTGGAGCGGGTGTACCAGCTGCTCACCCGCACCAGCTTTTCGATCGCGCGCGTGGCCGCGCAATGCGGCTTCAACAGCCAGAGCCACATGACGGCCTGCTTTGCGGCCGCCTACGGCATCACCCCGGCGCGTGCGCGCCAGCAAGCCCGCCCGTGAGGGCCGCTTGAGCGTTTTTTGATAAAGACGGGATCGTTTTCCGACGCGCCATTGTTTCTGCAAGTTACATAATTAACAAAAACACGACGGCCCGCCGCTCCGGCCAGGGCCGCCTTGACGGAGACAATCGATGAGCACCGCGAACTCTGCGCGCCGTTTGGTGCGCGTGTCGGCGTGAACTACCTGTCCGCCCACGACGTCGTACAGTGCATCCGCTCCTGCCTCGAGGCTGGCGGCGAAGACGCGGGCGCGCTGTTCGCCCGCGCCGGGCTGGCCGATTTCGAAGAGAGCGCCGCGCAGGCCCCCGACCTGCTGGCGCTCTCGGACCAGTTCAGCCTGCTGTGGGAAGCGCTGGCCGCTGCGGCCGGCGACCCGCTGCTCGGCTTTCGCATCTTCCCGCCCGACCCGCTCAGCTGGCTCGGTGCGCTCGGCCACCTGATGCTGGCCGCGCCCACGCTCAAGAACGCGGCCGACAGCCTGATGCGCTACCTGCCGCTGTTCTCGCCGATCGTGCGCGCGACCATCGAGCCGACCGGCGAGCACACCCGCGTCGGCCTGCACCTGATCGGCAGCGCGCGCCCGGTGCCGCAGCAGCGCTACGACTTCACCTGGAACCTGCTGCTGTCCACGCTGCGCTTCGTCGCCGGGCGCCCGGCGCTGCGCCCGGCCCTGGTCGAATATGCCTATCCCGCGCCGGCCGCCAGCAGCCAGTACGAGCAGCGCTTCGGCTGCCCGGTGCACTTCGGCGCGCCCGGCAACGCGCTCGCATTCGCCAACGCCGACCTGCTGGCGCCGATCCCCACCGCCAGTCCGCTGGCCGCCGCCGGGCTGACGCGGCTGCTGGACGAGAAGCTGGCCGTGGCCGAGCGCAGCAGCGTGGCCGCGCGGGTGCGCGCACTGCTGCCGGCCATGATCGACGAGGGCGCCGCGCTGGTGCGCGAGACGGTGGCGCGGCGCCTGGCGATCAGCGAGCGCACGCTGCAGCGCCGGCTGGCCGACGAAGGCACCGATTTCTCGACCCTGCTGGACGAGGTGCGGCGCGCGATCGCGCAGCAGCAGCTGGGCAGCGACAAGACCAGCCTGAAGCACCTGAGCTACAAGCTCGGGTTTGCCGACCCCAGCGCCTTCCACCGCGCCTGCCTGCGCTGGTTCGGCAAGGCGCCCAAGGAACTGCAGCTGGCCAGCCGCGCTAATGCCCCCACAGCCGCAACTGTCCCTGCATCGTCATCTCGCCGTTCAGGATGAAGCGGCCAAGGCTGCTGGTGACCGGCGCACGCGGGTCGGCCTGCACGCTGAGCGACTCGAAGCCGGCGTCGGTGAACCGGGTCGATCCGGGCAGGCCAATGGCCACGTAGGCGCTGCCGTCCGGCGCGGTGTGCGCCGAAATGTTCAGGCCCACCATCTGCACCACGCCCGACAGGTTCTTCACCACCGTGTAGGTGGTCCTGCCGTCCACCTGCTGGCCGATCGACAACCGGCTGTCGCCGCTGCTGCCGTCGGCCCCGGGCGTATTCAATTCGAGCCGCACCGCAAAGCTCACGCCGTCGCGGCCTGCCACCTGCGCCAGCTCGCCCTCGTCGAGCGGCCTGGGGCCGGCCAGCGCGCCTGCCGCGGCTGCGCACAACAGGAAGGCGCAAGCGTGGCGCTTCATTGGCGGAACTTGATGTCCAGGTACTGCAGCTGGATCGCGCCGATGCGCGACGACCCCAGGTCCACCGCGCCGCCCACATCGCTGCGAAAGCCGATGTTCGAGATCTGCAGCGTGCCGGACGGCGCGCCTTGCGCGTCGGGCCAGCCGATCCCGATGTGCAGGCTTGGATTGCCCGCCGCGTCGGTGCGCGCGTTGAAGATGCCCGGCTGGCTGGTGATGTCGGCGACCTTCCACGGCGCCACCGGCTCGGCGCCGTCGTTGGCCGCGCCAATGCGCAGGCCTGATAGCACCATCGCCTCGCCTGGCGCATCGCGCCCGTTCGGCTGCAGGGTCAGGCTGCCCAGCGTCGCGCGCAGCGAGTAGCCGAAGGCCAGCCCCTCGTCCGCCTGCGGCGTGGACCACTGCAGCGCGCCGCCGAACAGGCTCAGGTCCTTGAGCATCACGCAGCCGCCGTAGGCGTCGCGCCCGCCGGCGCGCACGCTGAAGTCGAACGCGGCCTGCCACACCTCCAGCCCGGCCGCGTTGGCCGGCCGCGCCAGCGTGATGATGTCGGCCATGCCGGGCGCGCCCTTGAGCACGTCCAGGCGATACGGGTCGGCGAACGGCGCGGCGGTATTGTCCGAGCGCGAGGCGCTGAAGCTGGAGATGGCAAAGCCGCTGCTGTTGTCGCCCGTGGTGTAGCGCAGCTCGGCATTGCCGCCGATCGCAAACCCGGACAGGTTGAAGCTCATGCCGTCGCGCCCGGACACCTTGGCCAGCGCGCTGTCCGGCAGGCGCTCGAGCGCGGGCGCGGCGGCCGGGACCGACAGCAACAGGAGCAGCAGGCGCCTCATCGTCCCGGCGGCAGGTTCGGCGGCAGCGCGCCGTTCACCGTCAGCGCGGTGAGCTTGTCGCGCCAGTTGAGCCAGACCCCGGCCTGCGCCGTGGTCAGCGCCGGCATGCCGGGCGCGGACGGGAACTGCACCGGCGCCTTGAGCACCGCGATCCAGAAGTCGCGGCTTGGCCCGTTGGCGTCGCCCGCGGTCACCGCGCCCACCTGCGACAGCGACAGCGTGCACGTGGCGCAGGTGCCATCCCAGCGCTTGCCGCCGCCGGGATCGTTGAGCGTATCGACCACGCCGGCCGCGCCGCCGTCGATGCGCAGCGCCCCGGACAGGGTCGCGATGCGCATGCCGACGTCGCCCGCGATGCCGTCAAAGCCCAGGCGCATGCCGATCACTTCGCGCACGCCCGCCGTGGCCGTGTCGCGATAGACGAATTCAAAGTAAGGGTTGGTGATCTGGACCAGCCGCCGCGCATCGCCCGCGTCGCTGCGCCCGAACTGCAGCGCGCCGATGTCCAGGTCGGCGCCGCCGCCGTTGCGCGCGGCCCAGGTGTACTCGCCCATGCGCATCTGGTACAGGTTGGCGCTCAGCGTCACGTCGGCGTCCAGGCCGATGCGGGTGAAATCGAAGCCGTTCAGGCTGCTGTTGGACACCGTGAACAAGCCTTGACCACGCACCGCGCCCAGTTCGGCGTCGGACATGGGCTTGAGCTGCGCCTGCGCGGCCAGCGTCACGCAGGCGAGCAGGGACGCGGCAAGCCGCATCGCACAGGTGCGAAGTGTCGGAACACGCATCGGCAGTGGTGTTTGGCGAGGTAGGAAAAGCGGCCCGCGCTTGTGCCGCGGGCCGCTGCGCAGGGCTTAGTGGGCCCAGATGTAGACGCTGCTGCCTTGCAGCTTGATGTCGTTCATCGCCATGGCGCCGAACGAGGCGTTCGAGCCGCCCATCGAGATGCCGCCCACCGACACGTTCAGGCCGTTGGCAGCTGCCACCGCGATTTTCGGGATCGCGATCTTGACCACGTCGCCGCCGCCGTAGAAGGCCTGCAGCGCGGCGCCCTGTGCGGCCGCAGCCGGGGTTGCGCCCATCGTGGTCGGGTCGATCACGCCCAGCGTGCTGCCGTAGGCATCAGCCAGGAACGAGGTGCCGTTGATCACGTCCAGGGTCATCGCGAACGTGCCGTTGATGCCGATGTTCTTGAAGCTGACCGAGGCGTTTTCGGTGGTGTTGGTGTACTTGAACTCGCCGATGTTCATATGCAGGTCGGCGGCGATCGAGACGCCGTCCTGGCCCGAGACTTTGGACAGCTCCTTGTCCGCGATCGGCGTCATGGCCGAGGCGTAGGCGGTGAACGAGGACACGACGGCGGCGAGAGCCAGTTTGTTCAGCAGTTTCATTGTTATCTCCATGGTTGTTGTAATTGCTACGATGGGACTCTGCCCGGCTCCCGGCACGATCCGCGCGTGTCCGATCCCGGCTTGTGGCCTTCTCCGAGGCGGTCCGGTGGGAGCGAGTTGCTCTTAATCAAAAGCTAATTAAGAATGACCATGTTATAACTGCCGTGTTGAAAAATGCATCGGCACACGCTGGCGGCAGAAGCCAAATGGATGGCTTGCCGAGCCACGCGCGCGGCAGGCGCGAAAAAAAACCCGCTGTCGTAAAACAGCGGGTTTTTTGTGCAGCGCGGCGGCTTATGCGGCCTCGCGGCTGGCCTTCTTGCGCTCGTGCTCTTTCAGGAAGCGCTTGCGCAGGCGGATGCTCTTCGGCGTGATCTCGACCAGTTCGTCGTCCTCGATGAACTCGACCGCGTACTCCAGCGACAGCTGGATCGGCGGGACCAGGCGCACGGCTTCGTCGGTGCCCGAGGCGCGCACGTTGGTCAGCTGCTTGCCCTTGACCGGGTTGACCACCAGGTCGTTGTCGCGCGAGTGGATACCGATGATCATGCCCTCGTACACCGGGGTGTTGTGCTCGACGAACATGCGGCCGCGGTCCTGCAGCTTCCACAGCGCGTAGGCGACGGCGGCGCCGTCTTCCTGCGAGATCAGCACGCCGTTGCGACGGCCAGCCAGCTCGCCCTTGCCGTTATCGACCGGGGCGTAGGCATCGAACACGTGGCTCATCAGGCCGGTGCCGCGGGTCAGGGTCATGAAGTCGCCCTGGAAGCCGATCAGGCCACGCGCCGGGATGCGGTACTCGAGGCGCACGCGGCCCTTGCCGTCCGGTTCCATGTTCTGCAGGTCGCCACGGCGGCGGCCCAGCTCTTCCATCACGCCGCCCTGGTTCACTTCTTCCACGTCCACGGTCAGCAGTTCGTACGGCTCGCACTTGACGCCGTCGATGTCCTTGAACACCACGCGCGGGCGCGACACGGCCAGCTCGAAGCCTTCGCGGCGCATGTTCTCCAGCAGGATCGTCAGGTGCAGCTCGCCGCGGCCCGACACTTCAAAGATGGTGTCGTCGTCGGTCGGCAGCACGCGCAGCGCCACGTTCGATTTCAGTTCGCGGTCCAGGCGATCGCGCAGCTGGCGGCTGGTCACGAACTTGCCTTCGCGGCCGGCCAGCGGCGAGGTGTTGACCATGAAGTTCATGGTCAGGGTCGGCTCGTCCACGGTCAGCATCGGCAGCGCGTCAAGGGTGTCCGGTGCGCACACGGTCGAACCGATGCCGATTTCTTCGATACCGTTGATCAGCACGATGTCGCCGGCGACGGCTTCATCGACCAGCACGCGCTCCAGGCCCTTGAAGTTGAGCACCTGGTTGATGCGGCCCTTGATCGGGGTGCTGTCCGGGCCGTTCAACACGGCCACGTCCATGCCCGGCTTGATGCGGCCGCGGCTGATGCGGCCGATGCCGATCTTGCCCACGTACGACGAGTAGTCGAGCGAGGTGATCTGCATCTGCAGCGGGCCGTCCGGGTTGTCGTCGCGTACCGGCACGTATTTCAGGATCGCTTCGAACAGCGGCTTCATGTCGCCGTCGCGCACGTCTTCGGTAAGACCCGCGTAGCCGTTCAGGCCCGAGGCGTAGATGACCGGGAAGTCGAGCTGCTCGTCGGTGGCGCCGAGCTTGTCGAACAGTTCGAAGGTCTGGTTGATCGCCCACTCGGCGCGCGCGCCCGGACGGTCGATCTTGTTGAGCACGACGATGGGCTTCAGGCCCAGCGCCAGCGCCTTGCGGGTCACGAAGCGGGTCTGCGGCATCGGGCCTTCCTGCGCATCGACCAGCAGCAGCACCGAGTCCACCATCGACAGCACGCGCTCGACCTCACCGCCGAAGTCGGCGTGGCCCGGGGTGTCGACGATGTTGATGTGGGTGCCTTCGTACTCGACCGCGCAGTTCTTCGACAGGATGGTAATGCCGCGTTCCTTCTCGAGGTCGTTCGAGTCCATGACGCGGGTATCGACCTGCTGGTTTTCGCGGAAGGTGCCCGACTGGCGCAGCAGCTGGTCGACCAGGGTCGTCTTGCCGTGGTCAACGTGGGCGATGATTGCGATATTACGAATCGCGCGTTTGGTCTCTGACATTGTCTATCCAGGTGAGATTGTTGCGGGTGTACGAGGGGCCGTACGTGCTGCCAATTTCGGAAACCGGCTAGTATAGCACGGATACGGCCGCTGCTCCATCGCAGCCCCGAAAAAGCCGTGAATTTTCAACGGCTTGCGGATGAGCCGCCACAGCAGGGGGCCAAGCGCGCGGCAGGCGCGGCCAGTATCGCATCCGAGCGTGACAATTTCACGAATCGATTACAGGATGTAAATGCCGTTGCAGCGGGCTCGTCCTTATCGCAAGTTATCGCGACAACAACCTGCGAAAGGCCCTGTCATGAGACGCTCGATCGGCATCACCCCTGCGCTGGCGTTCGTATTTGTCCTGCTTGCAGCCTGCAGCACCAGTCCCCCCGCGCCCAGCCCGGCGCCGGCGCCGCCCGCGTCCGGCAGCGATTTCCAGTTTGCGCGCGCCCGTGAGATGCGCGCCCTGGCCCCGACGCAGGCCGCGCGCATTTCGGTCACTGGCGCCCGGTACAGCCCCGCGCCGTTTCTCCAGCCGGGCAACCGGTTTGCAACCAGCGCGCCGAACAAGCCGCTGCTGGTGGCCGAGCAGCCGGTCTCCACTTTCAGCGCCGACGTCGACACCGCCTCGTACGCCTATCTGCGGCGCGTGCTGACCGAGGGCCGCGTGCCGTCGCCCGACGCCGTGCGCGTCGATGAGATGGTCAACTACTTCCCCTACCAGTACAGCGCGCCGCGCGGCCGCAGCGAGCCGTTCGCGGTCACCACCGAGGTCATGCCGAGTCCATGGAACCCAGCGAACCAGCTGGTGCATATCGCCGTGCGCGGGTTCGACCTGCATGCAGCCGAACGGCCGCGCGCCAACGTCGTGCTGCTGGTGGACGTGTCGGGTTCGATGGACGCCGCCGATCGACTGGGGCTGCTCAAGCAAGGCTTCCACCTGTTCGCCAGCCAGCTGCGCGATGACGACCAGGTGGCCATCGTCACCTACGCCAGCGACACCCGCGTGGCGCTCGAGCCGACGCCGGGCAAGGACAAGCAGAAGATCCTCGCCGCGATCGAAGCCTTGCGGGCCGGCGGCAGCACGTCCGGCGGCGAGGGGCTGCAGCGCGCCTAT
Source organism: Massilia agilis (assembly GCF_024756255.1). GTDB lineage: Bacteria > Pseudomonadota > Gammaproteobacteria > Burkholderiales > Burkholderiaceae_D > Telluria > Telluria agilis. The sequence goes on from NZ_JANUHB010000002.1 coordinate 1,392,635, forward strand.
GCGCTTGCCGAGCGCAACTTCGACGCGCAAGCCGTGAACCGCGTGATCCTTGCCACCGACGGCGATTTCAACGTCGGCATCACCGATCCGCGCCAGCTGGAGAATTTCATCGCGTCCAAGCGCAAGACCGGGGTCTACCTGTCGGTGTTCGGCGTTGGCGAGGGCAACCTGAACGACGCGCTGATGCAGCGCCTGGCCCAGTCGGGCAACGGCCAGGCAGCCTACATCGATTCCCTGCTCGAAGCGCGCAAGGCCATGGGCGATGCGCTCGGCTCGACCATGTTCCCGATCGCGAACGACGTCAAGCTGCAGGTCGAATTCAACCCCGGCCAGGTGCAGGCCTATCGCCTAATCGGTTACGAAACCCGCATGCTCGATCGCCAGGACTTCAACGACGACAAGGTCGATGCCGGCGACATGGCAGCCGGCCACACCGTCACCGCGATCTACGAGATCACGCCGGTTGGGGCAAGCACGGGCAGCGTCGATCCGCTGCGCTACGGCGGCGCGCGCGCCACGCCGGCTTCGGGTGCAAAGGGCGACGAGCTTTGCTTCGTCAAGCTGCGCTACAAGCTGCCGGGCGAAGCGTCCAGCCGGCTGGTCGAGCATGCCGTGCGCGCGGCGTCGGCGCACAAGCGCCTGGACGCGGTGCCGGACGAGCAGCGCTTCGCGGTCGCTGTTGCCGCATTCGGCCAGCGCCTGCGCGGCGAACACCAGCTGGCCGACTACAGCTATGCCGACATCGCCACGCTGGCGAACTCGGCGCGCGGCACGGACCCCGATGGCTACCGCGCCGAATTCGTCCGGCTGGTGCGCATGGCCGATGCGCTCAGCGCGGCCGGTTCGCACTGAGCACGTTCGACCGGGCACGCAGCCAGCCCTTTCGTCAGCAGTGAAAACGTCGTTCCGGCGTGCGCCGGAACGACGGTCAGGCAGTCAGCGATCAGGCCTTGTCCAGCGCGGCCAGCGCCTTGCCGATGCTGGTGCGCTGCGCCTCGTCCTTGCTCGCTTCGCGCAGCGCCTGCAGCGCCTGGCGATGCGCCACGGCCAGCGCCTCTTTCTCGTCCACCGCAACGTCCGGCGGCACGCCGACGCCGTCCCAGCTCTTGCCGGTGACCGGGCTGACCGACTCGCCGATCGGCACCGACAGCAGGTAGTCGTTGGCTACGGCCACCAGCTCGTTGGGATTGCCGCCGCCGCGCGTGGTGGCGCCCACCAGCGTCGCGCGTTTCAGGCTTTGCAGCGCGTAGGCGAACGCCTCGCCTGCCGAGAAGGTGCGGTTGGACGTGAGCACGTACACCGGCTTGTCCAGGTAGCGCTTGCCCGGCACGTAGGCCTGCGTGAACATGTGCTCCGTGCCGCGGCCGCGCATGCGCAGCTCCATCAGGTCGATCGACCCGTCGAGCAGGTAGCTGGCCAGCAGCTGCATCGCTTCGCCGCCGCCGCGGTTGCTGCGCAGGTCGATGATAAGGGCGTCGGTGTTGGCCAAAAAGCCCATCGCCGCCGCGATCGTCTCGCCGCAGAGCTGGCCGTTGTCGTGAAACTGGATGACGTCCAGATAGCCCACGTTCCCCGGCAGGACCTCGACCTTGCGCAGCCCGTAGTTCTCGCGGCGTTCATTGTCGCGCTGCGCGGGCGAGCTGACAAAGGCGGCCGGGCGCATCGCCTGCGCATTGGGCTGGTGCTGCAGCGACATGTGCTTGTCGTGCGAGACCTCCTGCAGGTGCGTGGTCAGCAGCGTGGCAAACGCCCGCTCGTCGGCCGCGCCCGCGTAGTCGCCGGCCTTCTGGTGGCGGCGCACGTTCTGCTCGATCGCGCCGAAGCGGTCGGGGAAGACGTAGTCGGCCTTGATGCGGGCGAGCGTCTCGTCGATGACGGCATCGCGCGTGGCAGGGGCGGCGTGGACGGCCGGGGCAAAGGCCAGGAAGACGGTGGCGGCAAGGGCCAGCGAACGCAGGTGCATGGACAATCTCCAAAAAGTGACGGTACCCACTTTTTGCAAGACCCATGCCAGCCTGTCCTTACAGGGGAAAGCCAGCGGCGGCGCCGTCCGCGGACGCATGCATACCGCGTCCGCCGGACAGCGCGGACAGCGTTATGCCGAAGGGGCCGCCGCGACCAGGCGCTCGGGCGCGAGGATCGCGTATTCGCCGAAGAGGCCAGTGCCAAGCAGCCGGCCGTTGTGGTAGATGCGCGCCCTGCCCTGCTCGGCCGGCACCGCCACCGCCGGCTCCTTGCCCAGCGCCAGCCGCTGGCCGTGCAGGAAGCGCTTGGCCAGATCGTCGGTCAGGTCGATGCGCGGGAACGAAGACAGCAGCGCATCGACCGGCGCCAGCAGCGAGCGCGGATCGGGATGCGCCTGCAGCGCTTCGAGCGTGATCATGTGCTCGGAGGTCAAGCCGCCAACGCCGGTGCGGCGCAGTGCCGTGAGGTGCGCGCCGCAGCCCAGCGCCGCGCCGATGTCCTCGCCCAGCACGCGCACGTAGGTGCCCTTGCTGCAGGTGACGCGGATCTTCAGGAACGGGGCCTCGTAGCCGATGAAATCGAGCCCGTGGATGGTGACCGGCCGCGCCTCGCGCTCGAGCGTGACGCCTTCGCGCGCGTATTCATACAGCGCCTTGCCGTCGCGCTTCAAGGCCGAGTACATCGGCGGCACCTGCATGATCGGCCCGCGAAAGCGCGCCAGCGCCGCCTCGATCTGCTCGAGCGTCACGTCCACTTCGCGGCCCTCGACCACGCTGCCTTCGGTGTCGCCGGTGGTGGTCATCACGCCCAGGTGCACGGTGGCCTCGTAGGTCTTGTCTGCTTCCAGCAGGTCCTGCGAGAACTTGGTCGCTTCGCCGAAGCACAGCGGCAACAGGCCCGTGGCGAACGGATCGAGCGTGCCGGTGTGGCCGGCCTTTTTAGCGTTGAGCACGCGCTTGGCCTTGATCAGCGCGTCGTTGGACGACAGGCCGACCGGCTTATCCAGCAGGAGCACGCCGTCCACCATCTCGCGTGCTTTTTTGAACGGGCGCTCGCTCACTCGGTGTCCGCGTCGTTGTCGCTGTCTTCCTGCGGCCGCGTGGTGGCCATGGCCTGGTCGATCAGGGCCGACATGGCCATGCCGCGCATGGTCGAGGTGTCGTGGATGAAGTGCAGCTGCGGCAGCGTATGGATGTGCAGGCGCTTGCCGAGCTGGTTGCGCAGGAAGCCGGCCGCCTTGGTCAGGCCGTCCAGCGTGGCGCGCACCGCTTCCGGGCTGTCCTTGAGCAGCGTGAAGTAGACCTTCGCGTGCGCGTAGTCGGGCGTGACCTGCACTTCGGTGAGCGTGACCATGCCCACGCGCGGGTCCTTCAGCTCGAAGCTGATGATCTCGGACAGGTCGCGCTGGATCTGGTCCGCCACGCGCTGGCCGCGCTGGGGGATGCTTTTGCTGTGTTTTGCCATGTTCTGACTGCTTATTCTTTTATCGTCGTCCCCGCGGAGGCGGGGACCCATGCTGAGTGTGCCAGCACGCGACAGTCGCCGCTTCAGCAAGCTCAGCATGGGGCCCGGCCTTCGCCGGGACGACGTGTGCGATTCAAATAAAACTTGGGGCCAGGAAGCTTTCATGCTCCCTGACCCCAGATGGTACTCCTAAGACTGTGCTTAGAGCGTACGGGCCACTTCCTGGATCTCGAACACTTCCAGCTGGTCGCCCACCTGGATGTCGTTGTAGTTCTTCAGCGAAAGGCCGCACTCGAGGCCGGCACGCACTTCCTTGACGTCGTCCTTGAAGCGCTTGAGCGAGTCGATCTCGCCGGTCCACACCACCAGGTTGTTGCGCAGCAGGCGCACCGACGAGGTACGCTTGACCACGCCATCGGTGACCAGGCAGCCCGCGACCGCGCCGACCTTGGACACCAGGATGACCTGGCGAATCTCGACCTGGCCGGTGACGTGCTCGCGCTTCTCCGGCGCCAGCATGCCCGACATGGCGGCCTTGATGTCGTCGATCGCATCGTAAATGATGTTGTAGTAGCGAATATCGACGCCGTTGGCCTCGGCCAGCTTGCGCGCCGACGCGTCGGCACGGGCGTTAAAGCCGATGATGACTGCCTTCGACGCAACCGCCAGGTTGACGTCCGACTCCGAAATGCCGCCCACGGCTGCGTGCACGATCTGCACCCGCACTTCCGAGGTCGACAGTTTCTGCAGCGAACCGACCAGCGCTTCCTGCGAACCCTGCACGTCGGCCTTGATGATGAGCGGCACGTTCTTGACTTCGCCTTCGGCCATCTGGTCGAACATGCTCTCCAGCTTGGCTGCTTGCTGCTTGGCCAGCTTGACGTCGCGGAACTTGCCCTGACGGAACAGCGCGATTTCGCGCGCCTTGCGCTCGTCGGCCATCACCATCGTCTCTTCGCCGGCCTGCGGCACTTCGGTCAGGCCCTGGATCTCGACCGGGATCGACGGACCGGCTTCGGCCACCGACTTGCCGTTCTCGTCCAGCATCGCGCGCACCCGGCCATACGAGGAACCGGCCAGCACGATGTCGCCGCGCTTGAGGGTACCCGACTGCACCAGGATGGTCGCGACCGGGCCGCGGCCCTTGTCCAGGCGGGCCTCGACCACCAGGCCTTTGGCCGGCGCGTCGGTCGGTGCCTTCAGTTCCAGCACTTCGGCCTGCAGCAGCACGTTTTCCAGCAGGTCGTCGATGCCCTGGCCGGTCTTGGCCGACACCGGCACGAACGGCGAATCGCCACCGTATTCTTCCGGCACCACGCCTTCGGCCACCAGCTCCTGGGTCACGCGGTCGGTATTGGCGCCTTGTTTGTCGATCTTGTTGATCGCCACCACCAGCGGCACACCGGCCGCCTTGGCGTGGGCGATCGCTTCCTTGGTCTGCGGCATCACGCCGTCGTCCGCCGCCACCACCAGGATGACGATGTCGGTCGCCTTGGCGCCGCGGGCACGCATGGCGGTGAACGCCTCGTGGCCCGGGGTGTCCAGGAAGGTGATCATGCCGCGCGGAGTGTCCACGTGGTACGCACCGATGTGCTGGGTAATGCCGCCGGCTTCGCCCGCCGCCACCTTGGCGCGGCGGATGTAGTCCAGCAGCGAGGTCTTGCCGTGGTCAACGTGGCCCATGACGGTGACCACCGGAGCGCGCGGCTTGGACTCGTACTGGGTCTGTTCGCCCTGCTCGGCCAGGATCGCTTCCGGATCGTCCACCGCGGCGGCGTGCGCCTTGTGGCCCATTTCCTCGACCACGATCATGGCGGTTTCCTGGTCCAGCACCTGGTTGATGGTGCACATCTGGCCCAGCTTCATCAGCTGCTTGATGACCTCGGAGGCCTTGACCGCCATCTTGTGCGCCAGTTCGGCCACGGTGATGGTCTCGGGCACGTACACGTCGTGCACGATCGCCTCGAGCGGGGCCTGGAAGTTCGACTCGCGGTCCTCGCCATGGCCACGGCGGCCCTTGGCGCCACCGCGCCAGCCATCGCGGCCGGCCGGCACTGCCGCGCCGCGGGTCTTGATGCCAGCGCCGCGTTTCTTGTCGTCCGACCAGGTCGAGGCGACATTAGCGGACTTGATCGACTTCTTGTCGGCGCCTTTCTTGGGCGCTGCCTCGGCGGCTTTCTTCTCAGCCGGCTTGTGCAGCGTGCCTTCGGCGGCCTTCGGCTTGGCGGCCACCGGGGCCGGGGTCGGCTCGGGCGCCTTGATCACGCGGCGCGGCTGCGACATCATGGCGCGGATCTGCGCCACCTCGTCGGCCACGGCCTTGCGTGCGCGCTCGGTTTCGGCGGCGCGCTCGGCAGCTTCCTTGGCGGCGGCAGCAGCCACGCGCTTGGCTTCCTCGTCCTCGGCCTTGCGTGCCGTCTCGCTCTTGGCGGCGGCAGCGCCGGCGGCTTCGGCAGCCTTGCGCTCGGCTTCGCGCTTGGCAGCAGCTTCGGCGTCGCGCTTGGCTTGTTCTTCGGCAGCCTTGGCCTGGGCGGCCTTCTCGGCTTCCAGCTTGGCCAGGCGCTCCTGCTTCTCGCGCAGCTCGGCTTCCTGGCGTGCGATCAGCTCGCTCTGGCGGCGCGCCTCTTCCTCGCGGCGCGCCTGCTCGGCGGCGTCGACGACGGGCGCGGCGGCCGGCTCGGCCGGCTTGGCAGCGGCCGTGGTCAGCTGGTCGTCACGCTGCACGAAGGTGCGCTTCTTGCGTACTTCGACCTGGATCGTGCGGCTCTTGCCGGTGGCATCGGCCTGCTTGATCTCAGTGGTTTCCTTGCGCGTGATCGTGATCTTCTTCTTCTCGGTTTGCGCGCCGGCGCCGTGGGTACGGCGCAGGTGGTTCAGCAGCTTGTCCTTATCATCTTTCGACAAGGGATCTGACGTCGAACTTTTCTCGACGCCAGCAGAACGCAGCTGAGTCAGCAGCAGGTCTGCAGGCATCTTCAGTTCGGTGGCAAATTGGGCTACGTTGTTACTCGCCATTCAGTCCTCTTTTCTATGTGTCGCGACAGATGATAAAGATTTGTTGCTTATGCCTTGGCGGTGGCTTCCACCTGGCTCCAGGCTTTCGCCTGCAGCCCCTTGGCACGGTCGTCGTACTTGGCGTCGACCAGCTTCATCTCGTCGTCGGTCACATCATTAAACTCGTTCTTGATCAGTTCGCGGGCGCGTTCGATCGGCAGCGCCAGGATGGCGCCGAATTCGTCGTAGGCCAGGCCTGCGAATTGTTCGAGCGTCTTGATGCCTGCCAGGCCAAGCTTGCCGGCGGTGGTGCGGTCCATGCCTTCCAGGTTGACCAGATCGTCGTCCATGCCCTCCAGGCCTTCCTCGGAGGCGATCGCTTCGGTCACCAGCGCGTCGCGGGCGCGAGTGCGCAGTTCGTTGACGGTGTCTTCGTCGAACGACTCGATATCGAGCATCTCGGAAATGGGGACGTAGGCGATTTCTTCAAGGCTGGCAAAGCCCTCTTCCACCAGGATGTCGGCCACTTCCTGGTCCACATCCAGCTTTTCCATGAACAGCGCGCGGATCGCTGCGGTCTCTTGCGCGACCTTGTTGGCCGACTCTTCGGCGGTCATGATGTTGATCTTCCAGCCGGTCAGCTCCGAGGCCAGGCGCACGTTCTGGCCCGAACGGCCGATCGCGATTGCCAGGTTCTCTTCGTCCACCACCACGTCCATCGCGTGCTTCTCTTCGTCCACCATGATCGACGAGACGTTGGCCGGGGCCAGCGCGCCGATCACGAACTGGGCCGGGTCTTCCGACCACAGCACGATGTCCACGCGCTCGCCGCCCAGCTCGCCGGTGACGGCCTGCACGCGCGAACCGCGCATGCCCACGCAGGTGCCGATCGGGTCGATGCGCTTGTCGGCGGTGTACACGGCGATCTTGGCGCGCACGCCCGGGTCGCGCGCGGCCGATTTGATCTGCAGGAGGCCCTGCTCGATCTCGGGCACTTCCAGCTCGAACAGCTTCATGATGAATTCCGGCGCGGTGCGCGACAGGATCACCTGCGGGCCGCGCATGTTGCGGTCCACGCGCAGGATGAACGCGCGCACGCGGTCGCCGATGCGCAGGTTTTCCTTCGGGATCATCTGGTCGCGCGGCAGGCGCGCCTCGATCTTGCCCGACTCGACGATCGCGTCGCCGCGTTCCATGCGCTTGATGGTGCCGGTCACCAGCGCGTCGCCGCGCTCGAGGAAGTCTTGCAGGATCTGCTCGCGCTCGGCGTCGCGCACGCGCTGCAGCACGACCTGCTTGGTGTCCTGGGCGAAGCGGCGGCCGAACTCGACCGACTCGATCGGCTCTTCGATGTACTCGTCCACTTCGATGTCGGGGATCTGCTCTTTCGCTTCGAAGTGCAGGATTTCCTGGTCGGGCAGCTGCAGGCCGGCCTCGTCGGGGACGACGTGCCAGCGGCGGAAAGTCTCGAACTCGCCGGTTTCGCGGTCGATGGACACGCGGATGTCGACTTCGCCTTCATAGCGTTTTTTGGTCGCCTGCGCCAGGGCGAACTCGAGCGCCCCGAAGACGACTTCCTTATCGACGTTTTTTTCGCGCGCGAGCGCATCAACCAATAACAAAACTTCGCGACTCATGCTTTGCGACTCCTAAAATCCACCTGCGGCACCAAGCGTGCCTTGTCCAATTCGGCGAGCGTAAATTCCAACAACGCCGGCCCATCCTTGCCTTCAAATTCCAAACCGATCTTGTCGCCTTCAGGCGCGTGCAAGATCCCGGTATAAGTCTTGCGGTTCGTGCCCGGCATCGCCACGCGCAGCTTGACCGTCGCCTCGTGCCCGGCAAAGCGGGCGAAGTCGGACAGCGTGCGCACCGGCCGGTCGAGCCCGGGCGAGGACACCTCGAGCCGTTCATAATCGACGTTTTCCACGGTCAGCACGTGCGACAGCTGGTAACTCACGGTCGCGCAATCCTCGACCGTGATCGGGCCTTTTTCCTCGGCCACGGCGGCCGGGAAATCAATGTACACGCGCAAAATACCGCGCTCGCCCCGTTCCACATCGACCAGCTCGTAGCCCAGGCCGCTTACTGTCTTGGCGATCAATTCAAACTGCTGCACCGCACTTCTCCAGGGCGAAAAACCAATTCAACAAAAAAAAAATGGGCATCTGCCCATCTTTTTGTATTCCCAACCAGATGAAAGCACTTGCACCAAGAAAACGCTGGGAAGAACTTTGATTAGGCTGCGAATTATAACCAAAAACCGCACCAGCCGCAATCTGGGGCGTTCCAAATGAATAGATGCGGCCAGATTGTTGTTTTTATCACGCAAGCCCCGCCAGCGACCCGGTAGGGTGCGCGGGTCTCCCGCCCACGCGTTCAACAATCGTATGCAGGTTCGGCGCAGCGGGCATTCTTAAGCTGCTTGAACGCGTGGGCAGCAAAGCTGCCCACCCTATGGCTTAACCGCGGCGGCCGCGGCGCGGCAGGCCGTGCTCGGAGCCGCGCGGGCCCTGGCCGCCGCGGCGTCCGCCGCCGGTGCCGGCAAAGCCGAACGTGGTCTGCAGCGGGTCCGGCTGGCGCGGACGGCCACCGCCACCACCGCCCGAGCGGCCCTGGCCCTGCCCCTGGCCCTGGCGCGCGCCGCCTTGCCCGGCGAACGGGTTGGCGCCACGGTTGCCCTTGCCTGCGGGACGCACGCCCGGCAGGCCCGCCCCCGGCGCGGTCCCGACGCGCACCACCGGCGGCCCGAACGGGTCCACGTTGCGGTTGGCGTCGGCCCGGTCGATGCGGTTGCCGTCGGCGCGGCGCGGATCCGGCTTGGCACCCTTGGCGCCGTTCCTGCCCTTGTCGCCGGCGCCGGCCTTCTTCTCGATCCCGACCGCGCTCATCAGGGCGCGCACCTCGTGCTCGTCCAGCTCTTCCCAGCGGCCGCGCTTCAGGCCGCTCGGCAGGGTCATCATGCCGTAGCGGGTACGGATCAGGCGCGAGACGGTCAGCCCGACCTGCTCGAACATGCGGCGCACCTCGCGGTTGCGGCCTTCGCCGATCACCACGCGGTACCACTTGTTGACGCCTTCGCCGCCGCCGTCCTGCACCTTGGAAAACGCGGCCGTGCCGTCGTCCAGCGGCACGCCGGACAGCAGCTTCTGGCGCATGCCCTCTTCCAGCTCGCCCAGCGTACGCACCGCGTATTCACGCTCGATGTTGTAGCGCGGGTGCATCAGCCGGTTGGCCAGGTCGCCGGAGGTCGTGAACAGCAGCAGGCCCTCGGTATTGAAGTCCAGGCGCCCGACGGCGAGCCATTTGCCAGTCTTCATCGTGGGCAGGCGGTCGAACACCGACGGGCGGCCTTCCGGATCGTCGTGGCTGACGATTTCGCCGGCCGGCTTGTGGTACACCAGCACGCGCGGCGGCTTGGTCGAGACCTTGCGCTGGACCAGCTTGCCGTTGATGCGCACCGCATCGGTCGGCAGGATGCGCTGGCCGATGTGCGCCGGCTCGCCGTTCACCGACACGCGGCCGGCGATGATCAGCTCTTCCATGTCGCGGCGCGAACCCAGGCCTGCTTCGGCCAGCACCTTGTGCAGCTTGGGCGCGTCGTCCTCGGCGGTCAGGTCGCGGCGCACCTTGGCCTTCGGCTGGGCGCCGCGGCCGCCTTCGCTGGCGTCGAACTCGTCGGAGGTGACAAACGAGAACACGGCGTCGGCCTGGTTGCCCTTGCCCTGCGGGGCGCCGCCCTTGGCCTGCTTGTTCCTGCCCTGTTGTTTTTGCTTGCCTTGCTTGTGCTTGCCCGGCTTGGCTTTGGCGCCTGCCTGCTGCGGTTGCGGGGCCTGGTCGGCGCGCTCCTGGCGCTCCTCGGCCGCCGGGGCTTCGGCGCCCTGAACGCGCTGCGCTTCCTTGGCGCGGGCACTGCGCTGCTCGCGCATCTGGCGCGGGCCGCGGCCCTTCTTGCCGGCTTCCGGTGCCGGGGCCGCCTCCGGCGCCGGCTGCGGCGCCGCCGCTTCCTGCGCTACCGGCTTCTTGGCGGCGCGCCGGGGCTTGTCCGCTTGCGGCTGGTCGGCCTCGGGCTTGGCGCGCGTGCGCCGCTTCGGCTTGGCCTGCTCTGGCGCGCCAGTCTCCGCGGCGATGGTCTCGGTGGTGTCAACTTGATTCATCATTCGATTTCTTGGTTTTGCTGACTGGACGCCACCGCCATCTCGGGCTCGGGCGCACTGTCGGGAATCGGGACTTCAACGGGTGAAGTATCGTTTGCCGCCTGGTCCGGCAAGGCATCGCCGGGTTGCTCGAAGTTTTCCTGCAGCGCCGCTTCCAGCGCTTCGATGCTGCGCGTGTCGGGCAGTTCGGCCAGCGGCTGCAGCGGCGGCAGGCCGGACAGCGAGGACAGGCCGAGGTCGTCCAGGAACTGCTTGGTGGTGCCCAGCAAGGCCGGGCGCCCCACCACTTCGCGGTGGCCGACCACGTCGATCCAGCCGCGATCTTCGAGCATCTTGATCGTCTGCGAGTTCACCGCCACGCCGCGGATTTCCTCGATGTCGCCGCGCGTGACCGGCTGGCGGTAGGCGATGATCGCCAGCGTCTCGAGCGTGGCGCGCGAATACTTCGGCGGCTTTTCGTTCGACAGCCGGTCGAGGTATTGTTTCATCTCCGGCCGGCTCTGGAAGCGCCAGCCGGTGGCCAGCGCCACCAGTTCGACCCCGCGTCCTTGCCATTCCTGGCGCAATTCTTCCAGCAGGATCTTGATCTTGTCGGAGCCGATACTGTCCTGCCCGCCCTCGGCGTCGTCGTCCCCGAACAGCTTTTTCATCGAATGGATCGACAGCGGCTCGCGCGCGCACAACAAGGCGGTCTCGAGGACCTGTTTGGCCTCATCAATATTCATACGGTGTCGTCAGCGGATCAATCCAAATCGGGTGCGAAGAAAATATCAAACAAAACCCAGATTAACGAAAGCCAGACGCCGCCACTCGCAAGAAGGCGCGCCATGGATACTGCCCGTTGAAACTGGATTTCCGTGGCCCGGTGTGAATGCCGGACAGAACGTTACTGGCGCCGGGACCTGGGCCCGGCCACATGGCAGCACCGCCAGGCGGGCTGCACGCCGTTGATTTTCAAGCGAAACGCGGAGCCCGGATGCGGCTGGGAGGCCAGGCTCCGACAGCGCACGGTGCGGGCGAACGACACCGTTTCTTCCAACTGGCGGCCATTGTACCCGATAAAACACGCAAACGGACAAGCCTCTTGCGACAACCCGGCAAATGTCAAGCGCCGAGTGCTTCCGCGAGGATCGCCGACACGCCGACGAAGGCCGGGTACGGCGCGGTGATCACGAAGGTCGGCACCTGGGCCAGGTAGTCGGAAAAGCGCCCCTTGGCCTCGAAGCGCTGGCGGAAGCACGAGCTGTCAAAGCGCGCGCCCAGCCGCGGCACGATGCCCCCGCCAATGTAGATGCCGCCCTGCGCGCCCAGGGTGACGGCCAGGTTGCCCGCCACGGTGCCGAGCATGCCGCAAAACGCTTCCAGCGCGCGGTCGCACAGCGCGCATTCGCCGGCCAGCGCGCGGCGCGAGATCTCCGGCGCATCCAGCGGCTCGGCCTGCCCGCCGGCGAGGTGCGCCAGCGCCCGGTAAATCAGCTCGACCCCGGCGCCCGACAGCAAACGCTCGGCCGATACGTGGCCGAATTCGCGCCACGCATATTGCAGGATCGCGACCTCTTCCTCGTTCGCCGGCGAAAACGTGACGTGGCCGCCTTCGCTCTGGAGCGCGGTGTAGCCCGCGTTTGCCGGAATCAGGCCAGACACGCCCAGGCCGGTGCCCGCGCCGAGCAGGCCGAGCGGGCTGCGCGGGCGCACGGTGCCGCCGCCGACCTGGCGCTTCTGGTCCTGGTCCAGGTGCGGCAAGGCACGCGCCAGCGCCGAAAAATCGTTCACCACCACCAGCGTGTCAAAACCGCAGGCCTGGCGCAACGCCTCGATCGAGAATTCCCAGTGGTGGTTGGTCATGCGCACCAGGTCGCCGTCCACCGGGTTGGCGATGGCCACGGCGGCATGGCGCACCGCGCCGGCCGCAGCCACTTGGGGCAGCGCCAGGTAGGCGCGCACCGCATCGGCCAGGGTGGGCCAGTCGCGGCAGGCGAACACCTCGATCAGCCCGATGCTGCCCGGGCCGGTTTCGAGGGCGAAGCGCGCGTTGGTCCCGCCAATGTCCGCCAGCAGGCGTGCCCCGCCGGCATGGACGGGAACGGGTTGCCGGGACGGCGCGGGATCGAGGTGGACGGTCATGGGGAGCTTACATACGGACAAGCCCCAACTTTAAGGATTTATTGGCGTGAACGCAAGTAATTTGTAGTTTAGGTACAGAAGAATGACGACTTTGGACGAGCCGAAGCCCCTGCGGTGACGAGAAAAAGTAGTCAAGTTACCGCAAGGCGCGGCAGACGGCGTGGGAAAGCGGAAATCAGGCGCCGGTGGCGTTGCAGCCGCAAGGCTGGGCCGGCACGGGCGGCAGCGCGTGGAAGGCGTTCCAGGCATCCAGGCCGCCCTGCAGTGGCCGGGCGCGGTGGAAGCCCTTGGTGAGGAATTCTTTGGCCACCTGGGCGGCGGTGACGTCGTTCGGGCAGCTGCAGTAGACGACGATGTGGCGGTCGTGGTCGAGCGTGGCCATGAGCTTGTCCGGCTCGTGGTCCAGGTACACCAGCGCGCCCGGGATCGCCGCTTCCAGCTGGCGCGCGGTGGTGCCGCGCGCGTCGATGATGACCGGGTCGTGGCCGCCGTCGATCAGCGCCTTCAGTTCCTCGATGCCGATGCGCGGCACGCCCATTTCGCGCAGGACGCGGCGGCGCTCGGCGTACTTGTACAGCATGAACAGGGCCAGCAGCCCGAGCACGATTTCCAGTGCCGTGGTGCCCATCGACTCGAACATGCTCAGCACGCTGTCCACGCTGTCGTGGAAAAACGCGCCAACGCCCACGCCCACCCCGCTCCACAAGGACGCGCCGGCGACCGACAGCGCCAGGAAGTGCGGCGTGGTGGTGCCCATGGCCCCGGCCAGCGGCGGCGCGACGGTGTTCAGGCCAGGGACGAACTTGGCCACCACCAGCGCGTTGGGGCCGAAGCGGCTGAACCTGTCCTCGGTCTGGCCGACGCAGGAATCGGGCGCCAGCGAGATGCGGCACAGCAGGCGCAGGATGCGCTTGCCGTAGTAGCGGCCGGCGCGGAACCAGAAATAATCGCTCACCAGGCAGGCCGCCACGCTGACCACCAGGCACAGCGCCCAGTTGACCTGGCCGTCCACCGCCAGGGCCCCGGCCACGATCAGGACCGGCATGGCCGGGATCGGCAAACCGGCCTGTTCGATCAGGACGATACCGAACACGATGAACAGGCCGTAGGTTTGGATGAGGTGGGCGAGCTGGGACATGGGTGGATGGTAGCGGAAAAGCGCGGCGCCCGCTGGACCCGCGCGGCTTTTTGGCAACCTTCTCAGGCGATCGCGGTGGCGGCGTCGATCGCGGGATAGAACTCGTGGTCTTCGCGCTTGATGCGCTCATACAGCTGGCGCAGCACCACGTTGGCGTCCTCCCGGAACGCGTCCGGCGCGCCGGCCACCTGGCGCGGCGTGTTCCAGCGCGCCGCGAACTGCAGGTAGGCGCCGGCGATGCCGTCCATCTCGCTCTGGTAGGCGCGGCTCATGCGCGCCAGCTCCGCGTCCCCGCTCGCCTCCAGCGCCGGGTACAGGCTGCGGTCTTCCACCGCCAGGTGCAGCTTGATGATGCCGGAAAAGCCGACGATCGCCTCGGCGATTGCGGCCGCGTTCTCGGCCACGCCCGCGTGCGCAAGCTTGCGCAGGCGCGCGATGCTGGCAAGGATGTCCAGGTGCTGGTGCTTGAATTTTTCGATGTTCATGATGCTTCCTTTTCAAATGCTAGGCTTGCATCTTAGCACTAAAGATGCATTTAAAATGCATCTTTGTAGCAGGGTTTTATGCATTTGCGTAGGGTGGGCAGGTTTCCTGCCCACGCGTTCAGCCCACGCTTGTGTGGCCTGAACGCCTGAGCGAGAGAGCTTGCGTCGCTTGAACGCGTGGGCGGGAGACCCGCCCACCCTACCGGTATGCGGTGGCCCTACGCCCCGCGCGGGATCGCGGCCAGCAACTGGCGCGTGTACGGCTGCTGCGGATTGCGGTACAGCTCGTCCGAGTCGGCCATCTCGACCACGCTGCCGTGGTGCATCACCATCACCTGGTCCGAGATGTACTTGACCACCGACAGGTCGTGCGAGATGAAGATGTAGCTCATCTTGTACTCGTCCTGCAGGTCCTGCAGCAGGTTGAGCACCTGAGCCTGCACCGACACGTCCAGTGCCGACACCGACTCGTCGCACACCAGGATCTCCGGCTTCATGGTCAGGCAGCGCGCAATCGCGATGCGCTGGCGCTGCCCGCCCGAGAATTCGTGCGGGTAGCGGTGGAAGGCCTGCGCCGGCAGCCCCACGCGCGCCAGCAGGTGCTGCGCCATCTCCACCCGCTCGGCGTCGCTTGCGCCGATGCGGTGGATGCGCATCGGCTCGAGCAGGATCTGCCCGACGGTAAAGCGCGGGTTGAGCGAGGCATACGGGTTCTGGAAGATGATCTGGATGCGCCGCTTGTAGGGCTGGTAGTCGCGGTCGGCCATCGTGACCAGGTCGCGGCCGTCGAAGATGGCGCTGCCGCCGGTGGCCCGGTGCAGGCGCAGCAGGGTCAGGCCGACCGTGGTCTTGCCCGAACCGGATTCGCCGACCACGCCCAGCGTCTTGCCGCGCGCGAGGTTGAAGGACACGTCCTTGACCGCCTTGAACTCGCGCTTGCCGAACAGGCCCTCGCGCAGCCAGAAGCTTTTGGACAGGTTCTTCACCTCCAGCACGTTCTCGTCGCCCGGCGCAGTGCCGCGCTCGCGCTGCGGCAGCACGATGCCGGGCTTGACGCTGCCCGACAGGTAGTCGTCGATCACCGGCAGGCGCAGCGGTCGCTCGTCCAGCCTGGGCCGGCAGTGCAGCAGCGCGCGCGTGTAGGCGTCCTGCGGCGCGCCGAACACCTGCGCGGCCGTGCCCTCCTCGCGCACCACGCCATGGCGCATCACGATCACGCGGTCGGCAATCTCGCCCACCAGGCCCAGGTCGTGGGTGATGAACAGGACCGACATCTGGTGCTTCTTCTGCAGCCGCGCGATCAGTTCCATGATCTGCTTCTGGATCGTCACGTCCAGCGCCGTGGTGGGCTCGTCCGCGATCAGGAGCCGCGGCTCGCAGGCGATCGCCATCGCGATCATCACGCGCTGCTGCTGGCCGCCCGACATCTGGCTCGGGAACGCGTCGATCTTGTTGGCCGGGTCGGGAATGCCGACTTCCTCGAGCAGCTCGAGCGTACGCGCGCGCGCCTGGCGTTGGCTCAATCCCATGTGCCGGCGCAGCACCTCGCCGATCTGGAAGCCCACCGTGAACACCGGGTTCAGCGAGGACATCGGCTCCTGGAAGATCATCGCGATGTCCTTCCCGCACAACTTGCGCCGCTCGGCCACCGGCAACCCGATCACCTCACGATCGCCGAACAGGATCGATGAGCGCGGGTCGATGATCGTGGTCTCCGGCGGCAGCAGCCCCATCACGGCCAGCGAGCTCACCGACTTGCCGCTGCCGGATTCGCCCACCAGCGCGACGGTCGCGTTGTGCGGGATGTCGAAGGAGATGCCCTTGACGGCCTCGAAAGTGTTCTTCTTGTCGGTCCTGAACGAGACACGCAGGTCACGCACCGACAGCAGCATGGTGGATGTCATCGCCTGCCTCACTTCAGTTTGGGGTCGAGCGCGTCGCGCAGCGCGTCGGTGAACAGCGAGAACGCCGTCACCAGGAGCGCCATCGCGCTGGCGGCCGCGGTCAGCTGCCACCATTTGCCGAGAATGAGCTCGTTCTGCGCCTCGTTGAGCATGCTGCCCCACGAGACCACGCCGACCGGCACGCCAAAGCCGAGGAAAGACAGGATCACCTCGGCCTTGATGAAGCCGACCACCAGGATCGACATCTGCACCAGCGCCACGTGCGAAACGTTGGGGAAGATGTGGGCGAACATCTTGCGCCAGCTGGACGCGCCGATGGCGTCGGCCGCCATCACGTATTCGCGCGCCTTGTGCTTGATGTATTCGGCGCGGATCAGGCGGTACGGGCCGGTCCAGCCGGTCAGGCCCAGGATCAGCACGATCGTCAGCACGCCCTTTTGCTGCAGCACCGCGGCCACGGTCAGGATCATCAGGATCGACGGGATCGAGGTGAACACGCTGTAGAACCAGTTGAACAAATCGTCCACGCGGCCGCCGTAAAAGCCCGAGACGGCGCCGAACAGCGTGCCCAGCGCCACCGCCACCAGTGCCGCCACCAGCCCGACCACGATCGAGGTCTCGCCGCCCTTGATGGTTTTCTTGATGATGTCATGGCCCCATTTGTCGGCGCCGAAGGGCAGCGTGGCGCGGCGCTCGCGCTGGGCCGTCACGCCCTGTTTGTCGAGCTGCGCGCGCAGTTCGCGCAGCTCGGGCGCGAGCGGGTCGAAGGCGTTGTCGGGCACCGGCTGCGCGGCGCGCGCGCTGGCCGCGGCCAGCGCCGGGTCCGGCCCCATGAAGGTGGGCGGCGCGTAATTCACGGCCACCTCGTCCTCCCAGTCGGCCGCCACCAGGCCGCTGGCCGACAGCACCAGCATCAGCAAAAAGGCCGCCACCACCGCCAGCGACCCCATGGCCACCTTGTCGGCGCGCAGGCGGCGCCACGCGAGCGCCCACAGGCCGGGCGAAGCCACATGATCGAGGGTCACCGGATTGCCGCTCATTTCAGTTGCACCCTCGGATCGACCGCCTGGTACATCAGGTCGGCCAGCAGGTTGAACACCATGGTGGCGGCGGCCACGTACACCGTGATCGCCTTAATCACCGGGAAGTCGCTGCGCTCGACCGCCAGGATCACTTCGCGCCCGATGCCCGGAATGCCGAAGAAGCGCTCGAGCAGGAAGGCGCCGATGAGCAGCGCCGGCAGGTTGGCCATGACGTGCGTGATGATCGGGATCGCCGCGTTCCTGAGCACGTGCACCCACACCACGCGGCGCTCGGGCATGCCCTTGGCGCGCGCGGTGCGCACGTAGTCCTGCCCTACTTCGTCGAGCACGAAGCTGCGGAACAGGCGCAGCGTGGGCGCGATCGACACGGTGAGCCCGATCAGGATCGGGAGCGTGGCGTAGCGCAGCAGGTTTTCGCCGAAGTGCTCGCCCCAGCCCTGCACCGGGAACAGGCCCATCTTGTAGGCCAGCAGGTACTGGAACACGATGATGTACACCAGGATCGAGATCGACATGCCGACCGTGCAGGCCACCATCACCAGGCGGTCGGTGAGCGAGCCGCGCACGAAGGCGATCGTGAGCGCGGCCGCAATGCCGAACAGGGTCTCGAGGATGGTCAGCGGCACCAGCACCGTCAGCGACGGCCCCAGCCGGCTGGAAATGATGTGCGAGACCGGCTCGCCGGTGCTCCAGGCGTTGCCGAAGTCGAAGGTGAGGATCTGCTTGACGAAGATCCACAGCTGCACGTAGTACGGCTCGTCGATGCCGAGCTGCTTGCGGATGTTGGCGATCGCTTCGGCATTGGCCATCTTGCCTGCCAGCAGGTACGCCGGGTCGCCGCCGACCCAGTTGAACAGCACGAACACCAGCACCACGACGCCCGCCATGGTCGGCAGCATCTGCCAGAGCCGCCGGAGGATATAAGCAAACATGAAAACGTCCCGAGGAGGCTGGTGCGCATTGCCCTCAAGCACCAGCGGAAGGCGTAACGATAACCGATATTGGCCGGCTGTTGGCACAAAAAAAATGCCCGCCGCAGGCTCCCTTACCGCATTGGGAACGGTGCTGTAAACATATGCACCGGTATGCATGTGGTATTTCGTTGTATTTTCACATAAGCAATGTTATCGGATTGACCCGAGACATACACAGGTGATGTCATCCCCCCCGCCCGTGAATACGCCGCCGCGCCCTGGCGCTGCGGTGCATATGCGGTCACTCCCGACAACAAGTACAAGGAAGACACATGACCAAAGAAACAGTGCTGGCGCGCTCGGTACGCCTGATCTTCGCCGGCAGCATGGCGCTCGGCGTGCAGGCGGCGTGGGCGCAGGACCAGGCCGCGGCCGAACAGCCGATGGCCCGGGTCGAGATCACCGGCTCGAGCATCAAGCGCATCGCGGCGGAAGCCTCGCTGCCGGTGCAGACCTTCAACCAGAAAGACATCCAGCGCAGCGGCGTGACCTCGGTCACCGACTTCATCCAGCAGCTGCCGGTGATGCAGGGCTTTACCGTGGCGGCCGACTCGGTCGGCGGCAACGGCGGCGGCGTCACCACCGCCTCGATCCACGACGTCGGCTCGGCCTACACCCTGGTGCTGCTCAACGGCCGCCGCATCGCGCCGGCCAACTCCGGCACCACCATCGACGTGAACTCGATCCCGCTGTCGGCCGTGGAACGCATCGAAGTGCTGACCGACGGCGCCTCGGCGCTGTATGGCGCGGACGCGATCGCCGGCGTGGTCAACTTCATCCTCAAGAAAGGCGCGGCGCCGCTGACGGTGGACGCGCGCATCACCAAGCCGCAGCACCCGGGCGCCAAGGGCAAATCGTACAGCATCAGCAAGGGCTTCGGCGACCTGGAGACCGACGGCTACAGCCTGTACCTGTCGGCCAGCCACCAGGAAGAAGAGCGCATGAAGGCCGCGCAGCGCGACTTCGCCAAGACCGGCATCATCGACTTCCGCGACCCGAAGAGCGGCCAGATGCTGGAATTCTTCAACGGCTCGTCGCGCTCGATCCCGCCGAACGTGTCGGTGAAATACAAGAACGCCGCCGGCTCGAGCAAGACCGTCGCGATCAACCCCTACCTGAAGATCAACGGCAAATGCCCGGCCGCGCACGTGGACCTGGGTGACGGCCGCTGCTACTTCGACTACACCACCTCGATCGAAATCTCGCCCGAGATCAAGCGCGACGGCATCTATGCCAACGGCGAGATCAAGCTGGGCGACACCGGCTTCAAGGCCTTCGCCACCGCGGCCTACAACGACGCCCACGTGTACGCCACCATCGCGCCCTACCCGGCCGAGTTCACGCTGGCCCGGTCCTCGCCGCTGTTCGCCAAGTACGTGCAGCCCTACCTGACCGCGGAACAGCTGTCCGGCTTCTCCAGCGCCACCGTGGCCTACCGCCTGCAGGACCTGGGCGGCCGCGCCTACGACTACGCCAGCCAGACCACCCACGTGGTGGCCGGCATCGACGGCAGCGCCATGGGCTGGGACATCAACTCGGCGCTGACGTATTCGAAGAACCACTCGCCGCAGAACTACGTCGGCGGCTTCCCGCTGGCCGACAAGTTCGACGCCGCGCTGGCAGCCGGCACCATCGATCCGTTCCCGTACGCGCTGGGCCAGATGCCGGCGGCGATGATCGACGCGCTGAAGAAAACCCAGTTCGTCGGCAACTACAACACCACCGACATCCTGATGAAGGGCGCCGACGTGCGTGCTTCGCGCAGCCTGTTCGCGCTGCCGGCGGGCAATGCCCAGCTGGGCGTGGGCGCGGACTGGCGCAGCACCAGCTACGCCCAGATGCCTAACGCGGCCGTGGCCAATGCCGAGATCCTGTTCGACGACCCGCAACCGTCGTTCGACTTCTCGCGCAAGAATGCCGGCGCATACGGCGAGTTGCTGGTGCCGGTGCTGAAGAACCTGGAGATCACCGGTTCGCTGCGCTATGACTCGATCAGCAAGATCACCGACTCGGTCAAGAACGTCACGGTCGGCAAGGACCAGTCGGCCACCACCTACAAGCTGAGCGCCCGCTACCAGCCGAGCAAGACCTGGCTGCTGCGCGCCGCCTACGGCACCGGCTTCAAGGCCGCCAGCATGTCGCAGATCGGCCAGCCGCTGTCCGACTTCGGCGTGACCGGCGGCAGCTACGTGTGCCCGCTCAACGCCGCCAACGGCCTGGCCAGCCATCCGCTGGCGCAGTACTGCCCGGACGGCAAGGGCCAGCTCGAAGCCTTCCAGGGCGGCAACCCCGACCTCGGCCCGGAAAAGTCGAAGCAATGGACCATTGGCACGGTGTTTGAGCCGACCGCCAACTTCAGCGCCAAGTTCGACCTGTGGCAGGTGGCGATCCGCAACGCGGTCAGCAATGTCAGCGAGGGCCTGATCACCAGCAACCCGAACAAGTACCTGTCGCTGTACACCACCAAGTACAAGGCCTCGACCGGCCAGAAGACCCTGGCCATCGTGTTCATGCCGATCAACATCGGCCAGCAAGAGAACCGCGGCCTGGACTACGACCTGCTGTTCAAGGCCAAGGTCGACAACGTGCGCCTGACCAACCGGCTGGCCGGCACCTGGCTGCTCAAGTCGCGCTACACGACGCCGGGCACCAGCGACCAGTGGGAAACCAGCCTGGGCCAGTTCGGCAGCAACGATGCGGTCAGCTTCCGCCACGTGCTGCACGCCTCCAGCACCGCCGAGTACGGCAACTGGACCCACACCCTGGGCGCCAACTACCGCAGCGGCTACAAGGACAAGCACTACACCGCCGAGGACTGCTCGGTGACGGTGGGCGACGCCAACGGCGACTGCGCGGACGTGCAGCTGGATGTGCCGCACTACTACACGTTCGACTGGCAAACCCAGTACCGCCTGATGAAGAACCTCTCCATCACCGGCGGCATCCAGAACCTGGCGGACAAGAAACCGCCGCTGACGCTGCGTAACACCGGCTCGCACCAGCTGGGCTACGACCCGCGCTACGCCAGCGCGGTGGGCCGCACGTTCTACCTGAGCGCCCAGTACCAGTTCTGACGCGCCGCCTTTTCGGCCAAGCCCGCCGCGCCCTGCGCCCGGCGGGCTTTTTTGCGTTCCGTCCGCGGCGCACCGGCGCGCCGGAAAAGCCGGCAAAGCGAACATGCATACATCTAAGCGCCGGATTTGTAAATAACCTGTACTAGGCAATTCCGCCTAGAGTTGTATTTATGCCAGAAGCTTATATGCATGATTGACTTGCATTTCGACAAATGTTGATATTGCCGGGCTGTAAATAAAAATGCCGCCCGGGTAACCCATCACGGGCGGTCCTCATAACGAATGCCACCGTTGGCCCCGAGCCGACCGGATGGCACTAACCGGGAACGCAAAATCATGATGGTTGAAACAGTTCTAGCACGTTCAGTTCGATTGATGTTCGCAGGAGGCATGGCCGTGGCCGCTTCGGCTGCGCTGGCGCAGGATGCCGCACAGGCACCGATGCAGCGCATTGAAGTGACCGGCTCGCGCATCCCGACCCTGAACACCGAAGGGGCAAGCCCGATCACCACCCTCAGCGCCAAGGACATCAAGATCGACGGTCCGAAGAACACCGAGGACCTGATGAACAACCTGCCGCAGGTGTTCGCTTCGCAAGGCGCGGCGATCTCGAACGGCGCCACCGGTACCGCGACCGTGGACCTGCGCGGCATGGGCGCCGGCCGCACCCTGGTGCTGGTCAACGGCAAACGCCTGCCGTCGGGCAGCGCACTGACGACCGCAGCCGACCTGAACGAAATCCCGTCGCAGCTGATCCAGCGCGTCGAGGTGCTGACCGGCGGCGCCGGCGCCGTGTACGGCTCGGGCGCAGTGGCTGGCGTGGTCAACTTCATCATGAAGGACAGCTTCGAAGGCGTGGAATTCCAGGCCAACGTGTCCGGTTCCAACCACCAGCAGCACAGCGACGAAGTGCAGGCAGTGGTCAACAAGAAGGGCTTCCCGCTGCCGGGCAACAAGAGCTTCGACGGCAAGAAGTACGACTTCAGCCTGCTGGCTGGCAGCAACTTTGCCGACAACAAGGGTAACGCCACCTTCTTCGTGTCGCACAAGCACGCCGACGCGCTGCTGCAATCGGAACGCGACTACTCGGCCTGCTCGCTGGGCGCATCCGACCCGGGCTTTGCCTGCTCCGGCTCGGGCACTTCGATCGCCCGCATCAACAGCTGGACCCCGGACGCCAACGGCAACCCGCGCAAGTACGTGTCGGCCACCGACGCCTACAACTTCGGCCCGCTGAACTTCTTCCAGCGTCCGTCGGACCAGTACAACATCAACTCGACGCTGCATTACGACATCAACGAGAACGCGCGCCTGTACAGCGACTTCAACGTCCACCTGTACACCACCGACGCGCAGATCGCGCCGGGCGGCATCTTCTACGGCCAGCAAGCGACCCTGTCGTACGAAAACCCGCTGCTCAACAGCGCATGGCGCACCGCGCTGGGCCTGAACAAGCCGGGCGACACCGCGACCGTCACCGTCGGCAAGCGCAACGTCGAAGGCGGCCCGCGCAACAGCCACATCAGCGACATGTCGTTCCGTGAAGTGCTGGGCGTGAAAGGCACCATCGGCGGCGGCTGGACCTACGACCTGTTCGGCCAGTTCGCACGCGTGAACCACGACGACCACGCCACCGGTTACTTCTCGAGCCGCCTGATCACCAAGGCGCTGGACGTGGTGGCCGATCCGAAGACCGGCAAGCCGGTCTGCCGCTCGGTGGTGGACGGCACCGACCCGTCCTGCGTGCCGTACAACCTGTACACCAAAGGCGGCATCACCAAGGAAGCGCTGGACTACCTGCAGGCCGCCGGCACCAACTCCGGCTACACCCAGCAGAGCGTGTTCGGCATCAACCTGGGCAACGACCTGGGCGCCTACGGCATCAAGCTGCCGACCGCCGAGAACGGCGTGGGCGTGTCGGTGGGCTACGAGCAGCGTGTCGAGAAGCTGGTCCTGACCCCGGACTTCGAGAACCAGACCGGCGACCTGTCCGGCTCGGGCGGCCCGACCGTCCCGGTGGCCGGCTCGTACAACGTCAAGGAAACCTACGGCGAGATCAAGGTGCCGCTGCTGGATAACGCCGCGTTCTCCAAGCACCTGGACCTGTCGGCCTCGTACCGCCGCTCGAACTACAGCACCGGCTCGAACACCAACACCTACGGCGTTGGCATCGACTGGCAGCCGGTCGAGATGGCGCGCGTGCGCGGTTCGGTGCAGCGCGCTGCCCGTGCCCCGAACATCTTCGAGCTGTACACCCCGCAATCGGTGCAGCTGGCCGGCCCGACCGACGACCCGTGCGGCGGCGAGAAGCCGAAGGCTACCCAGGCACAGTGCGCCAACACCGGCCTGCCGGCCAGCCTGTACGGCAAGGTCGCTGAAAACTCGACCAACCAGTACAACGGCCGTACCGGCGGCAACCCGAACGTGCAGCCGGAAACCGCCGACACCGTCACCCTCGGCTTCGTGCTCGACCCGATCAAGAACCTGACCATCACGGTGGACGCATTCCGCCTGAAAATCAAGGACGCGATCCAGAGCGTGAACGCACAGTCGGTGTTCCAGCAGTGCTTGACCACTGGCAACCCGCTGTACTGCAAGATGGTGCACCGCGACTCGCTCGGCTCGCTGTGGCTGCTGCAGAGCGGCTACGTGGAAGCCGGCACGACCAACATCGGTTCGCAAGGCACCTCGGGTGTTGACCTGGGCGCCAGCTACCGCACCAAGCTGGCTGGACTGGGCGGCCTGGACTTCACCCTGAACGGTACCTACGTGAAGACCTACACCGTCGAGAACCTGCCGGGCATGGGCGAGTATGACTGCGCCGGCCTGTACGGCCCGACCTGCAACACGCCGACCCCGAAATGGCGCCACAAGTTCCGCACGACCTGGTCGAGCCCGTACAACTTCGACCTGTCGCTCACCTGGCGCTACTTCGACCGCGTGAAGAACGACATGCTGGATGCGAACCCGCTGCTGGCTGGCGAGCTCGACACCAAGCGTGACGCGTACATGGCTTCGCGCAGCTTCATCGACCTGAGCGGCACCTACCGCTTCAACAAGAAGATGGCGCTGTCGGTGGGCGTGAACAACCTGCTGGACAAGGATCCGCCGATCGCATCGTCCAGCTCGGTTGGTTCGAGCTACGGCAACGGCAACACCTATCCGCAGGTGTATGACTCGTATGGCCGCTTCGTCTATGCGAACCTGACCTACCGCTTCTGATTTTCCGGGAAGGACCGCCGGCGTACCTGCCGGCGTCAGTTGATCGCCGCCAGTGGCAACGCTGGCGGCGATTTTTTATTTGAGCGTGCAAAAAAACGCCGCCGGGCGCGCGGCGGCGTTGTAGAGGCGGGATGTCAGAGGCCGAAGCCGCCCGTGGTCTGGGTAAAGGCCTGGATGCCGCGCGACATGGCGGTGACCATGCGGCGCTCGGCCTCGGTCAGGTGCGGGTGCCAGATGTCGAACATCAGGATCACGCGCAGCTGGTCGCTGTCGTTCCAGGCTTCGTGATCGATGGTGTCATCGAACACCCATGCCTTGCCGGGCACCCACTCGCGCACGTCGTTGCCGACCCGGAAGCCACAGCCCGGCGGAATGATCAGCGGCAGATGGGTCACCAGGCGCACGTTGCTCACGCCGCAGTGGGGCGGGATGCGCGTCCTCGGCTTGAGCGCCGAGAACATCGCCACCGGCGTGCGGCCCGGCTGGTCCGGTTGCGGCGCACCCGCGAGCGCGGCCATCGTGACCGGGCAGCGCGCGGCGTTGGCCTCGTTGGGCCGGCCGGCCTCGATCAGGTGGAAGGCGCTCCAGCGCAGCGACTTGTTCAGCTCCACCCACTGGTTCAGCGGCTGGTCCTCGTTGTAGTTCAGGTAGGGCGTGAAGCCATTGTCTTCGGCCAGCACGGCCAGGAATTCCTCGCGGATGGCGTCGGTTTGCGCCTCGATCGCGTCCAGCCACGGAAAGGAGGCGCGGTCGAAGAAGGTGATCGGCGCCAGGCCATGGAAGTGGAACAGCGCCGACTGCGAATCGAAGCGGCGCTTGCGGCCGGTCATGATGTCGAGCGACTCGCGAAAGCGCGACAGATTTTCGCCCTGCAGTTCGGACTGGGCCGGGGCCAGGTAGTCGTCCAGGAATGCGGCGTAGTCGCGCTGGTACTGCTCCTGGTAGGCCATGGCGTCCTGCACGGCGGGGCGCAGCTCGGGGGTCAGGCGTTCGAGCGGCGGGGCCACCGTGGCCACCGCGCCGTAGGCCGCCGCAGCCTCGTGGCGCCGGCCCTGGCGCTGGTACAGGTTGGCGCGCAGGATCAGTCCGACCAGGTCGGCCGGGTCCACCATCAGCGCGCCGCGGATCGCCTCTTCCTCGCCTGCCTCGTCCTGCTGGGCCAGGCAGACCACGGCCAGGTTGATCCACTGCTGCTTGTCGCGGCCGTCCACCTTGACCAGGTGCGACAGCAGCTGGCGTGCACGCGCCAGGTCGCCCGCGCGAAACGCGCGCTGCCCCAACGCCAGCAGCGCGCGCGGGTGGTCGGGCGCGACCTCGAGCAGCCGTTCCCACAACTGCGCCACGCGCCGCTCGTCGCCGCGCTGCACCGCTTTGAGCACTTCCGCTTCAAGTGCCGCCGTCTGTTGCCTGCTGTCTTGCACCGGGATCCCTTTCGTATGCGTGATACATACGATTTTGATCCCGGTAAATACTAATTAGCAAGAAGTATTTACGACTCGTCCTTCAGGCGCCGCTGGCGCACCGCCGCCGCCAGTCCTTCCAGCACCTGCACGCTGGTGTCCCAGTCGATGCAGCCGTCCGTGATCGACTGGCCGTAGGTCAGTTCCTTGCCCGGCACCAGGTCCTGGCGCCCGGCCACCAGGTGCGACTCGATCATCACGCCGACGATGCGCTCGTCGCCGCCGGCGATCTGGCGCCCGATGTCGGCGCACACCGGCACCTGGTTCTCCGGCTTCTTGCTGCTGTTGGCGTGCGAGGCGTCGATCATCAGGCGCGAGGCCAGGCCGAGCGCGGCGATCTGCTGGCAGGCCGCCTCGACGCTGGCAGCGTCGTAGTTGGGCGCCTTGCCGCCGCGCAGGATGATGTGGCAGTCTTCGTTGCCCGAGGTCGACACGATCGCCGAGTGGCCGCCCTTGGTCACCGACAGGAAGTGGTGCGGCTGCGAGGCGGCCTTGATCGCTTCCACCGCGATCTTGATGTTGCCGTCGGTGCCGTTCTTGAAGCCGACCGGGCACGACAGGCCGGAAGCGAGCTCGCGGTGCACCTGCGACTCGGTGGTGCGGGCACCGATGGCGCCCCAGCTGACCAGGTCGGCGATGTACTGCGGGCTGATCACGTCGAGGAACTCGGTGCCGGCCGGCAGGCCCATCTCGTTGATGTCGCGCAGCAGCTCGCGCGCCATGCGCAGGCCGTCGTTGATGCGGAAGCTGTTGTCCATGTACGGGTCATTGATCAGGCCCTTCCAGCCGACCGTGGTGCGCGGCTTTTCGAAATACACGCGCATCACGATCTCCAGCTCGCCGATGAAGCGGCGGCGCTGCTCGGCCAGGCGGCTGGCGTAGTCGAGCGCGGCCTTCGGGTCGTGGATCGAGCACGGGCCGATCACCACCAGCAGGCGGTCGTCCTGGCCGTGCAGGATGCGATGCAGCGCCGTGCGCGCCCCCGCCGCGGTGTGCTCCGCCGCCGGGGTTACCGGAAACTCGCGTATCAAGTGCGAGGGCGGCGTCAGTTCCTTCATTTCGCGGATGCGTAAGTCGTCGGTGCGGGGCATTGCGGTTTCTCCGTTTTGAACTCTGAAAATAAAAAAACCGCCATCGCTGGCGGTTTCTGGAATCTTGCGTCGGACTTGTTCGTGCTGCTGAGCGTGAACCTGCCGTTACTCCACCGCCGGTCGGCTGGAATGGCTAAAGTAAAAATAGCAGGTAAAGACGTAAAAGCGCATTGGAAAGTCCTGGTAGTTCAAACGACTATACCCCCAAGTTGCGCAGCTTGGCAAGCCCCGTCGCGCCAACTCATGGTCCGCCGCCCCTGGCCTGCCCGCGCACCTCGAAGCGGACGGCCGCGCGCGAGCGGCCCTGCTCGTCCACCAGTTCGAGCAGGTGCTCGCCCAAACGCGGCTGCCATGCGAGCTGGCGCCCGGCCGGGCCCAGCGTTTCGCCGTCGAGCCGGAACGATAATCCCTGCCCCGCCTGCGCCTGCAGCATCACGCGCTCGCTCGCGGCCGGAATGTCGGGATCGGCCGCCAGGATACTGCCGTCCACCGGGTACACGATCGCGGCGCTGCGCTCGGCTGGCGCGACCAGTTCGACCAGCGCCGTGTCGGTACCCGCCATGAACCATTCCGGGCGCGGCGGCTCGACCGCGGGGCGGAACGCCACATCGCGCCGCACCAGGCCGGGCGGCGGCGCGGGCATGCGCGAAGGGCGGTCGCGGTGCAGGTAGTCCATCACGTCGCGCCAGACCGGCGCCGCGCCCGACACGCCGGACACGTCCCACATCGCATTGCCGTCGAAATTGCCGACCCAGACGCCGACCGTGTAGCGGTCCGAGTAGCCGACGCACCAGTTATCGCGCATGTCCTTGCTGGTGCCGGTCTTGACCGCGCTCCAGAAGCCGGTGGCCAGTTCGTTGGACAGGCCGAAGGTCATGCTGCGCGCGGCGCGGTCGGCCAGGATGTCGCCGACGATGTAGCTGGCGCGCGCGTCGAGCACGCGCTGCGCCGGCGCGGGGGCGCGCGGCAGCAGGGTCACCGCGCTGTGCATGCCGCCGTTGGCCAGCGTGCGGTAGGCGTTGGCCAGCGCCAGCAGGCTGACGTCGCCCGAGCCCAGCGCCAGCGAGTAGCCGTACCAAGCGCTGTCCTCGCGCAGGCTGTCCATGCCAAGCAGGCGCAGGCGTTCGTAAAAGCGGTCCAGCCCCGCCAGCATCAGGGTGCGCACCGCCGGCACGTTGAGCGAACTGGCCAGGCTGGTGCGCACGCTCGCATAGCCCTTGAACTGGCGGTCATAGTTCTGCGGGATGTACAGGCCGCCGGCGGTGGCCACGTCCAGCGGGCTGTCGTCCAGCAGCGAGGCGGCCGTCAGCAGCTGGCGCTCGAGGGCCAGCTCGTACAGGAAGGGCTTGAGCGTGGAGCCGGCCTGGCGCGGCGCGGTCACCCCGTCCACCTCGCTGTCGCCGGCATTGGCCACCCAGGCCAGGATCTCGCCGCTGGCGTTGTCGATCACCACGGCGGCGCCCTGGTTGACGTTGCGTCCGGCCAGCGCGGCCAGGTGGCGGCGCAGCGCATCGCGCGCAAATTGCTGCAGGCCGGCGTCGAGCGTGCTGCGCACCGGACCGGGCGCCGCGCCACCGCCGAGCGCCGCACGCAGCGTCTGGCCGCCCGGGCGTTCCTGTGCCTGGCGGCCCAGCGCCACCTCCGTTTGCCATGCGATGGACGCGCAGTCGTCGTCGGCGTGCAGCTCCCGCGCCAGCAGGCAGGCACGCCGTGCCACCGCGCGCACCTGGGCGGCGGGCGCGCGCAGCAGGCTGGCCAGGATCGCCGCCTCGCCGCGCGTCAGGCCCGACGGCGCCTTGCCGAACAAGCCCTGCGACGCGGCCCCGATGCCCTGCAGCTCGCCGCGCCAGTGGACCAGGTTCAGGTAGGCCTCCAGGATCTGCTGCTTGGTCCAGCTGGCCTCGATCTCGCGCGCGGCCAGCGCCTGGTCCCATTTCTGGGTCCACGACCGCCCGCCGGCGCCGGCCCGCAGCCGCGGGTCGAGCAAGGCGGCCAGCTGCATGGTGATGGTCGAGGCGCCGCGCGGATGCGCGTGGAACAGGTTGTCCCATGCGGCCTGCCCGGCCGCCAGCAGGTCCACGCCGCCGTGCTCCATGAAACGCTGGTCCTCGGCCTGCAGCACCGCCATGCCCAGCGCCGGCGAGATGTCGGCCAGCGCCACCCACGCGCCGCGGCGCACGCGCAGCTCGACGCGCACCGCTTCGACCGGCTTGCCGTGGCGGTCGAGCAGCTGCGCATCCGAACTGCGCCAGGCCGCCCTGACCTCGGCCGGCGACGGCACGGCGGCCGGCGCCGCGCGCGCGGCCAGCAGCGCAACGAAGAGGATGGCGGGCAGCAGCCGTTTCATCAGCGGCCGACCGTGACCGCCGCGTTGGGCAGCTCGCCGAACATCTCGGGACTGTACATGGCCTCGACCCGCGTCGGCGGCAGGTTGAAGCGCCCTTCGTTATTGAGCCTGACGGTGTACTCCACGCTCCATTTGCCCTTGGGGACGAACTCGAAATAGGCGCGGTAGGCGTCCGCGCGGCGCTCCACAAACGCCGGCAGCACCCAGCCGCGCTGGCGCTCGCCCGACGCCGCGATCTGCGAGTCGCGCGCCAGCCCCGAGCCGAGGATGGTCGCACTCGCGGGCACCGGGTCGTCCACCACCACCCAGGTCATGTCCGACTGCGCGTCGATGTCCAGGTGCACGCGGTAGACGTCGCCGCGCTTCCACGCGCCCTTGGCCTGCTGCTCCACCGGCGTGATGGTGCGGGTGATGCGGTAGCCGGTGGACAGCGGCGCGGCCAGCGGCACCGCCGCCAGGCTTTGCACCGTGGCCCACGGTTTGCCCTTGCCGTCATGGCGCAGGGTCAGCTCGCCGTCGCGCTCGGGCCAGGCCTGCAGCACGCGCGCCGGCACCGCGCCGCTCCATTTGGCGGGGCTGGACCAGCCGCCGGCCAGGGTGGCGCTGCTGGTGCCGGTGACCGGCTCGGCCTCGAACCGGTTCGAGAATTTTTCCATCGCCAGCACGCCCCAGGCGTTGGCCAGCGTTGTCTGCCAGTGGCCGCGGCGCTGGCGCCCCAGCGTGCCGCGCGCGAGGCGCCCCATGTCGGCTTGCCAGCGCGGGTTGTCCAGCATCGCCAGCAGCAGGCGGTTGGCGTTCAGGTCCGGGGAAGCCATCAGCCACCACCAGTCGTCGTTGCGCTCGGTCGAAAAGCCCATCGTGGTGCCCTGCAGGTTCAGGCGCGCGCGCAGGATGTTCTCGGCCTGCGCCATCAATGCGTCCCGGTTCGCGATGCGCCCGGTGCGGCGCAGGACCAGGTACCAGTCGATCACCGCCGAGGTCGGCCACAGGTTGGGCTGCAGGTCGAACGATTCGAGCATGTCGGGCTGCACGCCGCCGTGCCTGGACAATGCCTCAAGCGCGGCCAGCTTGCGCACCGCGAGCTCGCCGGTGGCAAGGCCGGAGCCGCGCACCACCCGGCCCTGCACGAAGCCGCGCAGGCCTTCCTGCATGCGCTGCGCCACCTCCGCGGGAATCGCGTATCCCGCCTCGTCGGACAGCGCCAGCAGGTAGGCCGTCAGGCTGTCGCTGCCGTATTCCATGGGCGCGAAGAACTTGGCCAGGCCGTCCGCATCGAGCAGCGCCGGCAGCGAGGCCACCACTTCCTTCCAGCGCGCCGCATCGCGCAGCGCCACCGCCTGCGAGGCGCGCTGTTCGAGACAGGTGTAGGGATAGGCCGCCATGAAGTCGCGCACCCCGGGCATCGCACCGGCCAGCCTGGGGCTGAAGGTGGTCTGCACGCCGCCATGTCCCGGCAGCGCGCCGGCCGGCCGCGCCACCTTGATCGTGGCCGGGCCGTCCAGCCGCACCAGCGTGGCCTGCAGCGTGCGCACCGGCACCGCGGCCTGGACGGTCTGGGCGATGCGCAGCCTGTCTTGTGCGCCGGGCGCGCTGGCCTGAACCTCCCACTGCAGCGCGGCGGCCTGCGGCACCGCGTAGTCCCAGCCGATCTCCTGCGCCTGGCCGGGGGCGAGCTGCACGTCCTGTGGCGGCAGCGCTTGCGCGCTCGCGCGGTCGGCCGCCACCTTCGCCTGCAGCCGCACGCTCATCGGCGCGGCGGAGGTGTTACGCACGGTGAAGCCGGCGCGCAGGCGGTCGCCTTCGCGCACCAGGTTGGGCAGGCCGGACAGCAGCATCAGGTCCTGGGTGCTGCGCACCACGGTGTGCCCGGTGCCGAACAGGCCGGCGCCGGCGCTGGCGATGGCCACGATCCGGAAACTGGTCAGCGAGTCGTTGAGCGGGACCTCGACCTGCGCGCTGCCGTCGGCATCCAGCGCCACCTTGCCGCGCCACAGCAGCAGCGTCTCGAACAGTTCGCGCGCCTGGCCGCGCCCGCCGCCGCCGCCGTGGGCGACGGCCTTGCGGCCGAAGTGGCGCTTGCCGACCACCTGCATCTGCGCGGTCGCGGTGCGCACCTGCAGGCCGCGCTGGGCCATCATCGTCTCGAGCAGGTTCCAGCTGTCGTTGGGCATGAGCTCGAGCAGGCCCTCGTCGACCGCCGCCAGCGCAACCTCGGCGCCGGCCGGCAGCGCGCCGCCATCGGCCCGTGCCACCTTGACCCGCACGCTGGCGCGCTCGCGCACCTTGTACACCGGCTTGTCGGCCTCGACCCGCACCGTCAGTTCGTGCGCGGCCCAGCCCACCCGCACCGGCGCGATGCCGAGCTTGTACGCGGGCTTGCCCAGATCGACCAGCGCCGTGGGCGGCACGCTGGCCACGCGCCCGCGCACCAGCATGACCGACACGAACACGTTGGGCGCATAGCTGCCCTTTATAGGAATGGCGACCACGGGGTCGCGCCCGGACACATGCCGCACATAGGTGTCGAGGACGCCCTCGCGCTCCACCGTCACCAGCGCGGTGGCTTCGCGGAAGGGGCTACGCACCTGGAAGCGTGCCTCGGCGCCCGGTTCGTAGCGGTTCTTCTCCGGCAGCAGGTCGGTGCGGTCGTTGTCGGTGACCTGGAACCATGTGTTCTCGCGCCCGGCCACCCACACCTCGTGCGACGTGACGCTGGCTCGCCCGGCCTCGTCCTGGGTGCGGGCGCGCAGGATCAGGTTACCCTCGTCCGGCGCCTTGACCTGGCACAGCAGGAGACCGTGGCTGTCGGTCGCGCCTTCGCAGGCGGGACCCAAGCGCTTGATCTCGGCCGCGTTCTCGTAGGCGTAGAAGCCGCCCACCAGGCGGCGCCGGTGCGAATAGGTGGCGCGCTTGAAAAAGTCGACGGCGACCTGTGCGCCCGGCACCGGGCGTCCGGCCACGTCGAGCACGGCCACCTGGAAGCGCAGCGCGTCGCGCGAGAGCATCCAGCCATCCGGCTTGATGCCCACCACATAGCGCGACGGCCACAGCGGCACGCGGGTTGATACCGTCTGGGTCACGCCGTTGGCGTCCTGGTAGGACAGTTCGGCCAGCAGCGCCTTGGGCTCGTCGCTGCGCGCGAGCCGGTCCACCACGACGTGCGCGCCGCCCGCTCGATCGAGCACCAGTGGCCGCGTTTGCGCGGCGCCCCTGCCCGCCCCTTCCTGTTCCTCGCCGCTCCACTCGCCTTCGTCATCGTCGAAGGAAGCGCCCTGCTTGACCATGCCCTCCTTGACGTCACCGGCGGCAAACCGGAAGTCTCCGTAGTCATCGAAACTCACGTTGCGGTCCTCGACCACGGTGCGCAGCGTGGCGGGCGCGCCGCCGGCCGGGCCGCCGGCCAGGTAGCTGACCTGGGCGTTCAGCTCAACGCGCTCGGCCGCCACCGCAGGCTCCTTCGGCCCCTCCAGCACGGCGCGCATGGTCGGCACGCGGAACTGCTCCACACGGAAACTGCCCGATGACTGGCCCGCGATCATCACCTCGTACACGCCCAGTTTGGCCTCGGCCGGGATCTTCCACTCGCCCTGGGCATTGCCGTTTGCGTCCCACACGATTGGCAGCGTCACCTTGGTGTCGCTGCCCTGGTGCACCAGCATCACCTGGCGCGGCAGCGCGCTCGGCTCGGCTATCTGCTGGCCGGTGCGCCAGTCGGTGCGCGGGCGCGGCGGCGCGTCGCCGGCCCCGACCAGCGCAAAGCCCTCGCCGGTGCGGCGGCGCAGGAAGTGCTTCATGTGCAGCGTTTCGCCGGCACGCAGCAGCGAGCGGTCGAACACGGTGGCGATGCTGCGCGAGTCGTCCAGCAAGTCGCCCTCGGGCAGGTGGAAGCGCCAGGTTTCGATCCCGCGGTTCCAGTCCGACAGCGTGAAGGTGAAATCGTCGCCCTTGCGCGCGCTGACGAAATACGCGCGGTTGCCCTTGCAGGCCGACTCCGGCAGCTCGGCGCCGATGCGCGCCAGGCCCTGCGCGTCGGTCGTGCCGCTCCACAGCAGCTTGGCGGCGCAGTCGCGCACCTCGACCTGCGCACCCGCCACCGGCAGGCCCTTGTCGAGCGAGGTCACCCACACCAGCGACGACTGCGCGCCGTGCTTGAAGTGGGCGGCCAGGTTGGTGACCAGCGCGGCGCTGTGCACATAGGCAGTCTTGCCGTGGGCGTTGAGGGCCGCGCCCAGCCGCGGGCTGGCCAGTTCGACCACGTAGAAGCCGGGCCGGCGCAGCGGGATACCGATCACCTCGAATGCGCGGCGGCCATTGGGCTTGGGCAGCGTGAACTTGCGCGCCCCGGGCTCGTCCGCCAGCAGCGATCGCTCCAGTTCGTCCGCGTACTGGAAGCCGAAGCTCCAGTCGTCGCTGCGCCCACCCGCGAGTTTCTTCAGCCAGCCGATGACCTCGTTTTCCTGCCCCGCGCCCATGCGCACGCTGGCGCCGCCGCCCTGCAGCCGGCCGGCCAGCGCCGGTTCGACATTGCGCACGGTGACCGGCAGCATGCGGTCGCCACGCGCTTCGACGATGCCGAACGGCGCGGCAAACTTGACCAGCGGCGGCTGCTCGTCGATCCGCACCGGCATCGGAAAGCGCGTCTGGTTGACCAGCGCGCGGCCGGCGTCGTCCTTCAGGCCGGCGGGCAGGTGCAGGGACAGGTTGGCGCTGGCCGGGAACGGGCCGGGAAAATCGACCGCGCTCACGAATTGCGCCTTGGCGTCCTCGGCGCCGATGCGCGCGCGATAGCGTGTGCCGCCAGGCCCCTGCAGGTAGGCGCCGGCGGCGTCGGACGCGCGCACCGGCGCCGAGAACGCCAGCCGCACCGGCAGGAAGGGAATGCAGCCGCCCTTGGCGCGCACCCGGTCGCAGCTGACCCTGGCGCTGAAATCCGGGCGGGTGCGAAAGGCCAGCTTTTGCTCGCTGTCGGTGGCGATCCCGTTGGCGGCGCGGATGCCCGGGCCCCAGACCAGCGCCACCTCCTTGTCCGCCGGCAGCGCCCGCTGGCATTGCAACACCACCACCGGCAACTGCTCGGCCCGGTGCGAGCGCAAGGGCGTACGGGCGCGCCACACCACGCCCCGGGCCTGGAAATAGATGGTCAGGTAGCGGTCCACGAAGTCGCGCCGCAGCGCGAGGAAACGCTCGCGCTCTGCGCCGCCCAGCACGCGCACCCCGATCCGTTCGTTGATGCCGTCGGCGCGGCACCAGGCATGTTGCTCGATGCTGTCCTGCGCCGGCGCCGCATCGAGCGCGAGCACGAACACCTGGCGCTCGTCAATGCCGAAGGCGCCTTCGCGCGGCAGGCTTTGCACGATGGCCGGTCCGCCGGTATTCAGCGAAAAGACCTGCTCGCCGGCAA
This sequence comes from Massilia agilis, assembly GCF_024756255.1. Taxonomy (GTDB): domain Bacteria; phylum Pseudomonadota; class Gammaproteobacteria; order Burkholderiales; family Burkholderiaceae_D; genus Telluria; species Telluria agilis. The sequence goes on from NZ_JANUHB010000002.1 coordinate 1,427,478, forward strand.
GCGCCTGGCCCGCCAGGTCGCGCAGCCCCTCGCGCAGGCGAAAGCGGCACGCCACGGCGCCCGGCAGGTCGCGCTCGAAGTCGTAGCTCCAGGTGCTGCCGTCGATCCAGCGTCCGTGTCCCTGCTCCGGGCACTCGGCCACGAACGGATCGGGTGCGCCCAGCGCGCCGAACGGCACCATCTGGCTGGTGAAGCGGGCGGTCACCTGGCGCACCTGCTTGACCTGTCCCTGCGGGCTGAAGGACGCGACCGCGGGCTCGGCCAGTGCGGCCCGGCACAGGAACATCAGGCATAACGCTTGCAGCAGCCTACGCATTGCTTTCTCCTCGTAACGGCACGGGGCCGGCGTCGGATGAGTGTTGCAAAACTGACTACACCTGTCAACAAGATTGCTCCTCGCGCACGCGGCGATTTCGCGACAGCGGCACACCCGCATTGCCGACGCCGGCACCAGCGTTCCGCGACCGGTTGCGACAAGCCCACAGCGCAGCCTGCTCCCCCGGTCACGCTTGAGAGATATCAGACTGCTCATTGACCCCGATGCAAAAGTCGCAGCAAGCCCCCGACCGGACTGCGCCTTGTCCTTGTGCTGGACAGGGTCGCGGCGCGCACGCATGACACCACCGGCTGGCGCGCGGATGGCGAGCCGGACAGGGATCCAACACCCCACATTTGGAGTCTGGACATGAACGAAACATTGTTATCGCGAACCCTGCGCCGCTTGTTCGCGGGCGGCGGCGTGGCCGGCCTCGCCCTGCTTGCCTTGCCCATGCAAGCCCTGGCACAAGAAACCGCGCCGCGGCCGGCGCCCGCGCCGGCGCCCGAGCAGGCGCAACCGGTCCAGCGGGTCCAGGTGACCGGCTCGCTGATCCGGCGCAGCCAGGCCGAGACCTCGCAGGAAGTGCTGACCGTGAACCGCAACGACATCGAAAAATCCGGCAAGGCGACGGTGGCCGAGCTGCTGCAGAGCCTGGCGGTGGACAACCAGGGCTCGGTGCCGAGCAGCTTCGGCAACGGTTTCGCGCCGGGCGCCTCCGGCATCTCGCTGCGCGGCATGGGCGTGGCCTCGACCCTGGTGCTGGTCAACGGGCGGCGCGTGGCGCCGTACGGGCTGTCGGACGACGGCCAGAAGCAGTTCACCGACCTGAACATCATCCCGGCCGACGCGGTGGACCGCATCGAGATCCTGCTCGAGGGCGCGTCCTCCACCTACGGCTCGGACGCGATCGCCGGCGTGGTCAACGTCATCCTGCGCAACTCGTTCACCGGCCACACCGTGCGCGCCTCGGACGGCATCACCGACTACTGGGACGGCGAGCAGACCACGGCCGCGTACACGATGGGCTTTGGCGACCTGGACGAGAACAAGTGGAATGCGTTGCTGTCGCTGGAATACAAAAAGCTGGACAACATCCAGTGCAGCGACCGCACCGACCGCGACTGGACCTGCCGGCTCGACCTGCGCCGCTGGAATTTCTCGGCCCAGCAGGCGCTGGGCGGCACCGGCGCCATCACCGGGCCCAACGCCGCCGGCAGCGCCATCAACGGCAACGTGCGCAACCCGGCCACGCTCGACTACTTCAACCGCGGCAACCTGTCGCCGGCCACCGGTTTCACCCGCTTCTTCCCGGGCGCCAATTGCGCGAACTTCACCGACCACCCGCAGGACGACCCGGGCGGCGGCTGCCTGATCGACGCGCCGCTGCGCTACTCGCAGGTGCTGCCAGTCCAGGAGAGCATCAGCGTGTACGGGCGCGGCACATGGCAGTTCCATCCCAAGCACCAGGCGTTCACGGAGTTGATCTACTACACCAACGCGACCGACACCTCGACTACGCCGTCCACGGTGTCGGCCAGCGAAGGCTCGCCCGCCGGCGCGGTCAGCAACGCCGGCGTGGCGCTGGGCGCCAACCATCCGGACAATCCCTACTTCGGCTCGCCGGCACGGCTGCGCTACCTGGCGGGCGACGTCGGTTCGCGCCGGACCAACATCGATTCCAACTTCATCCGTTTCATGGCCGGGCTGAAGGGCTCGCTGTACGGCTGGGACTACGACAGCGCGATCGTGTACTCGCACAACAACGTATGGCAGCACTTGAACGGCTACCTGCAGCGCGACGTGGCCTTTGCCCTGCTCAACCCGACGGCCGCGAACGTGGCCGCGGCAATGGGCAACCCCGCCTACGCGGCGCTGCCGCCGGGCACCTTCTGGCGCATCGCCGAAAACGCCGGCCTGAACTCGCCGGCGCTGTACCAGGCGCTCTCGCCCACCATCCACAGCCGCGCGAGCACCGAGCTGGCGCTGGTCGACTTCAAGGCTACGCGCGACTTCGCCGGCATCCTGCCGTGGGGCGCGCTGGGCGCGGCGGTGGGCGGTGAGTTTCGCCATGAAATGAGCGAGCTGAACCCGGTCACCGGTACCGAGCGCGGCAACATCATCGGGCTGGGCTTCTCCGGCTACAAGGGCTCGCACAACGTGTCCGCGCTGTATGCCGAGGGACTGGCGCCGCTGCCGTACAAGGTCGAGCTGTCGGCGGCAATGCGCTGGGACCGCTACACCGACGTGGGCAGTTCCTGGACCCCGAAGGCCGGCATCAAGTGGACGCCGCTGCGCGAACTGGCGGTGCGCGGCACTTACGCGCGCGGCTTCCGCGCGCCGGGCCCGGCGGAAAACGGCGTCGGGGGCCTGGCCGCGTTCGCCACCGCGGACGACCCGGTGCGCTGCGCGCTCGGGGTGGAGGCGGCCTGCAACCCGGCGCCGGTCGCGCTGATCACGCGCGGCAATCCGAACCTGGCGCCGGAACACTCGAGCAGCTGGGACATCGGCGCGATCTGGGACCCGCTGCCGCGCACCAGCGTGTCGGTGGACCTGTGGCGCATCAAGCGGCGCGACGAGATCAACCAGGTGCAGGTGACCGATGCGATCGCGTCCGGTTCGGTGCTGCGCGACCCGAGCACCGCCGACCCCACGGTGCCGGGCGACCCGGGCGCGATCAGCGTGGTGGAAGGCACCTTCATCAACTCGTCGCAGTCGGTGGTCAAGGGCATCGACCTGGATGCGCGCTACGGCTTTCCCCTGCCGCAGGGCTACGGCAACGTGTCGATCGACGGCAAGCTGACCCACCTGTACCGCTGGGAGCGCACCGAACGCGACGGCACGCGGCGCGATTTCGCCGGCACGCACGGCAACTGCGACGTGACCAACTGCGCCGGCACCCCGCGCAACCGGGCCAACGTGCACCTGAACTGGGAGCGCGACAAGTGGCGCGTGACGATGACGATCAACTACCGCAGCCACTTCAAGAACGTGCTGTTCCAGGGTGACCCGGCCGGCTGCGCCAGCACCTTTGCCGACGGCGTCACGGGGGCGCCGAGCGACTGCGAGATCGCCTCGTTCACCACCTTCGACCTGACCGCGCGCTGGAAGCCGGCGCCGAAATGGGAGGTGTTCGGCTCGATCCAGAACCTGTTCGACAAGCTGCCTCCGCTGGACCCGCTGACCTACGGCGCGCAGTCGTACAACCCGCTGGACTTCGAGGGCGCGCGCGGGCGCATGCTGACGCTGGGGGCGCGCTACACGTTCTGACGATCGGGCAAGAACGAAACGCGCGGCCGCGCAAAAGCTGGTTGAACGCGTGGGCAGAATCTGCCCACCCTACGCAACTGAGCGGCTCACGTAGGGTGGGCAGGTTTCCTGCCCACGCGTTCAACCACCGCCTGCACAACCACTCGGGCATCCATTGATGGCGAAAAAAAACCCGGCAACGCCGGGTTTGATGTGCCGCGGACGACCGGGCGTTACGCCGTACCGCCCACCGTCACGTCTTCGATGCGCAGGGTCGGCTGGCCCACGCCGACCGGCACGCTCTGGCCTTCCTTGCCGCACACGCCCACGCCCGAATCGAGGCGCATGTCGTTGCCGATCATGGACACGCGATTGAGCACGTCCGGGCCGTTGCCGATCAGGGTTGCGCCCTTGACCGGATAGGTCACCTTGCCGTTCTCGATCATGTAGGCCTCGCTGGCCGAGAACACGAACTTGCCGTTGGTGATGTCCACCTGGCCGCCGCCGAAGTTCACCGCAAACAAACCGTTCTTGACCGACTCGATGATCTCGCGCGGGTCCTTGTCGCCGGCCAGCATGTAGGTGTTGGTCATGCGCGGCATCGGCAGGTGCGCGAACGACTCGCGGCGCGCATTGCCGGTGACCGGCATCTTCATCAGGCGCGCGTTCATCGTGTCCTGGATGTAGCCCTTCAGGATGCCGTCCTCGATCAGCGTGGTGCACTGGGTCGGGTTGCCCTCGTCGTCCATGTTGAGCGAGCCGCGGCGGTCCTTGAGCGTGCCGTCATCGACCACGGTCACGCCCGGCGCCGCCACGCGCTCGCCGATGCGGCCCGAGAACGCGGACGAGCCCTTGCGGTTGAAATCGCCCTCCAGGCCGTGGCCGATCGCCTCGTGCAGCAGCACGCCGGGCCAGCCCGGCCCCAGTACGATGGTCATCGGGCCGGCCGGGGCCGGACGCGCCTCGAGGTTGACGCAGGCCGACTTGACCGCCTCGGTCGCGTAGCGCTCCAGCACCTCATCGGTGAAGTAGCTGTAGTCGTAACGCCCGCCGCCGCCGGACGAGCCCATCTCGCGCCGCCCGTTCTGCTCGGCGATGACGGTCACCGACACGCGCACCAGCGGGCGGATGTCCGCCGCCAGCACGCCGTCGCTGCGCACCACCAGCACCACGTCGTATTCGCCAGCCAGGCCGGCCATCACCTGCACCACGCGCGGATCCTTGGCGCGGGCGATCTTTTCCACACGCTCGAGCAGGCTGACCTTGGCCGCCGCATCGAGCGAGACGAGCGGGTCGTGCGGCAGGTACAGCGAACGGCCGCCGGTGGGGCGTGCGCTGGTGGCTACCTTGATGCGGCCAGTGCCGGCGCGCGCGATGGTACGGGTGGCCGCAGCCGCGTCCAGCAGGGCCGCCTCCGAAATGTCGTCCGAATAGGCAAAGGCGGTCTTTTCGCCGGAAATGGCACGCACGCCCACGCCCTGGTCGATCGAAAAGCTGCCGCTCTTGACGATGCCTTCTTCCAGGCTCCAGCCTTCGCTCTTGGTGAACTGAAAATACAGGTCGGCGTAGTCGACCTTGTGGGTGAACATGGTTCCCAGCGTCAGCAGCAGCTTGCCTTCGTCAAGCCCGAAGGGCGACAACAGCACATCACGCGCGACCGACAGCGAGGACAGGTTCGGTTCAAATGGGGTCATCTTTGCTCTTTCTCTTAACGATAGGCGCATTGTGCCATATCCGCCGCAACGCCATCGCCACGCGTCATGGCACGGTGGGATGAAGTCTTCGTTAAATCCTGCGCCCGAAATTGGCCGCGTATTTTGCTTTATTTCACTGTTGAAATGCCCGCGTGAAATGTTGACGCATATTCACCACAAATAGTTTCTTATTAAAAACAAAATAAGTATTTATTCATTGATAAAAATTATTTTCAGAAAGAAAATACTTGCTTGCCACACCTGCAGCGATGCAGGGCCGGAAAGCCAACGGGTCTCCTCGGAGATGGCCGGGTTGCGACCAACCAAGCCGCAACCACGGCGCTCATAAGGAAAACAACCAATGGCAACCCAGACTAGTGTCAAAGTCGCGACCCTCACCGGTGCGGCAAAAGATGACCTGCTGACCAGCGCAGCAACCGGGCTGACGGAAGATAATCTCTCGGCAAAACTGAACGTCCTGGACAATGATCCGGGCGCGGCGAAACTGTATTCGCTGGTTCAGAACGTGTCGTCCTACAGCGCGACCGCGCAATTCCCGGTCGCCACCAGCGCCGTGCTCGCGAGCGGCGCCAGCATCACCATCAATGCCGACGGCACCGTCGGCTACGACGCCAGCGCCCTGCGCGCGTCGCTGCAAAGCTATGCCGAAGGCGAGACCTTCACCGACTCGTTCGTGTACACCGTGCGCATGGCCAACGGCGCGCTGAGCACCGCGACCGTGACCGTGAAGATCGCCGGCGCCAACGACGCGCCCACGCTGGCATCGGTGGCGACTGTCGCGCTGCAGGACAGCGCCGCCGACGACACCCCGGCCGCGATCACCGGCACCCTGGCCGGCCACGACGTTGACCACGGCAGCGTGCTGACCTACAGCCTGGCCGACAGCACCCAGGGCTTTGCCGGCACCTACGGCCAGCTGGTGGTGGACTCCAAGACCGGCGCGTACAGCTTCCTCGCCGACGCCGACCAGATCGACGCGCTGGCCGCTGGCGAAACCGCCAACGCCAGCTTCACCGTGGTCGCCCGCGACGAGCACGGCGCCGCATCGGCCCCGGTGACGCTGTCGTTCAACCTGGTCGGCGCCAACGACACCGCCTCGATCACCGGCAACGGCCTGGGCGCGGTTGGCGAGGACGGCACGCTGTCCGCTGCCGCATCGCTCGCGGTGCACGACCGCGACCACGGCCAGTCGGTGTTCGCCGCAGCGCCCACGCTGACCGGCACCTACGGCGACTTCAGCTTCGACAAGGACACCGGCGCATGGAGCTACCAGCTGCGTAACGGCGACGCCAACGTGCAGGCCCTGAACGGCGGCAAGGTGGTATCGGACGAGATCGTGGTCAGCTCGCTCGACGGCACTGCCAGCGCGACCCTGCATGTGGACGTCACCGGCGCCAACGACGCCGCAACGATCGGCGGCAACGCCACGGGTGCGGTCGGCGAAGACGCGACGCTGGCCGCGCAAGGTGTGCTCACCGTGCAGGACGTGGACGCGGGCGAAGCCGCCTTTGCCGCGCCGGTATCGCTGGCCGGCACCTACGGCGACTTCAGCTTCAACAAGGACACCGGCGAATGGAGCTACCTGCTGCGCAACGGCGACGCCAACGTGCAGGCGCTGAACGCAGGCGACGTGGTGTTCGACAAGCTGCAGGTCAGCTCGCTCGACGGCTCGGCATCGCAAACCATCACCGTGAGCGTGGCGGGCGCGGCCGAAGCGGCACCGGCGCCGGCGCCGAACCCGGTGACCACCTTCACGGTCAACCACGGCCTGTCCGACATCAATGGCCGCATCGTGTTCAACGGCTTTGACGGCAATGATTTGCTGGCCTACTCGAGCAACTATGTCTATCTCGGCCATGGCCTGCTCGACACCAATGGCGACGGCGTGATGGACGCCAGCACGGCCACGTTCGAGTTCAGCAACAATGGCGGCAAGCACTCGGTGGTCGAAGTCGTCCTGGTCGGCTACACGGCGCTGACGGACGCGCAGGTCACGCACTGACGCGCGCTTCATCCAACAAAAAACCCAGGGCGGACCCTGGGTTTTTTTTCGTGCGGTGAGACCGGCAGGCGGCTGTTCGTGCGCCGGTTGAACGCGTGGGCAGAAGATCTGCCCCTACCGAGAGCCCGCGCCCTGTCC
>NZ_JANUHB010000020.1 GCF_024756255.1 Massilia agilis
TTAGACGCAGAGCTCGCCTGGTCATACACCTTGTAGGTAAAGGTGGTGTACGGATCGCCGTTGGCATCGGCGACCGGCACAAAGCGCAGGTGGCCAAGATTGATCTCCGCCGTGGTCACGCTGGCGCTGGCGCCAACGTCCTGCCATGCGCCACTGACGAATGCCTGCAGCTTGCCGGCCCTTGGCGCGGCCGAGATGCTGACCTTGGTCATCGCATCGCCGGTGTTGAAGTCGCTGAAGTTGAAGTCCGACGCGCTGAAGACGTAGTTGGTGTCCTCGGCCGTGGTAACCGCGCCACCAGTGCTGGTAGGGGCCACGTTAGCCGAGGTGATGGTCACTGCAACCGCCTTCGCATCCGTCAGGGAGCCATCCGAAACCGACACACTGAAGCTGTCGCTCTGATCGCTGCCGTAGCTGTTGGCCGTGTAGCTCACCTTGCCGTCGATGACGTCCTGCTGCGTGAACGAGGTCGCGGCCGTGCCGTTGACCTTGATGGTGCCCTTGCCCGGCGCGCTGGTGACGGTATAGGTCAGGCTGCCGTTGCCGGTATCGACATCGGTCGCGTTCAGGTAGCTCGTGCTAAGCGTAATAGTCGCACCCTGGCTCACGGTGACGGGCGAAACCGCCAGCACCGGTGCATCGTTCACCGGATTGACCGTGATGCTGACGTTGTAGGTATTGCTGCCCGAGCCGTCGCTGACGGTGTAAGTGAAGGCGTCCGGGCCGTTGTAATTCGCTGCGGGCGTGTACTCGTAGCTGCCGTTCGCATTCAAGACCAGCGTGCCGTGCGTCGGGCCGGTGCCCACGGCGTAGGTGATCGCGTCGTGCTCGACATCGGTCGCTGCTGGCAGGTTGCCGGTCGCCTTGGTGTCTTCGTTGGTCGTGAT
>NZ_JANUHB010000021.1 GCF_024756255.1 Massilia agilis
GAGGGGCAGGGTCACGTCGACCGTGCCGTCGCGGCTGATGCCGTCGGCGTTGCTGGCGCCGCTGTCGCTGTGCAGCGCGAACGCGGGCGCCGCGGCGGCCGTGTCAACGGTGATGGCTGCGGCGCTCGATGCGGCCGCGCTCAGGTTGCCGGCGTTGTCGGTCTGGCGCACCTGCACGGTGCCCGCGCTGTAGCTGCCGTCGGCCAGCGTGAAGCTGGTGCCGCTGCCGGTGTTCCAGTGCGCGCCGCTGTCCACGCTGTACTCCCAGCTTGCGACATCCCCGGCCAGCGTGACGTTGATGGTGCCGTCCTTAGTGATGCCGTCGCTGTTACTGGTTCCGGTGTCGGCGGCCAGCGCCAGGGCAGGCGCGGCAACCGAGGTGTCGATCGTGATGGCCGCCGCGTTGCTGCCCGCGGCACTCAGGTTGCCGGCGACGTCGGTGTAGCGCACCTGCACCTGGCCCACGGCCTGCGTGCCGGCCGGCAGGTTGAAGCTGGTGCCGCTGCCGGCCGTCCAGTGTGCGCCGCCGTCCACGCTGTATTCCCAGCTCGCTGCGTCAAGCGGCAGCGTTACATTCACGGCCGGGTTGTTCGTGATGCCGTCGCTGTTGCTCGCGCCGGTGTCGGCCGCGAGCGCAAACGAGGGCGCAGCGGCCGAGGTGTCGACCGTGATCGCGGCGCCATTGCTGCCCGCGGCGCTCAGGTTGCCGGCGTTGTCGGTGTAGCGTGCCTGCACGGCGCCGCTGGCGTAGCTACCGGCGCCCAGGCTGAAGCTGGTGCCGCTGCCGGCGCTCCAGTGGGCGCCGCCGTCC
>NZ_JANUHB010000022.1 GCF_024756255.1 Massilia agilis
CGCTGCCGTAGCTATTGGCGGTGTAGCTCACCTTGCCGTCGATGACGTCCTGCTGGGTGAACGAGGTCGCGGCCGTGCCGTTGACCTTGATGGTGCCCTTGCCCGGTGCTGAGGTGACGGTGTACGTCAGGCTGCCGTTGCCGGTATCGACGTCGGTCGCGTTCAGGTAGCTCGTACTGAGCGTGATGGTCGCGCCCTGGCCCACGGTGACGGGCGAAACCGCCAGCACCGGTGCATCGTTCACCGGATTGACCGTGATGCTGACGTTGTAGGTATTGCTGCCCGAGCCGTCGCTGACGGTGTAAGTGAAGGCGTCCGGGCCGTTGTAGTTCGCTGTGGGCGTGTACTCGTAGCTGCCGTTCGCATTCAAGACCAGCGTGCCGTGCGTCGGGCCGGTGCCCACGGCGTAGGTGATCGCGTCGTGCTCGACGTCGGTCGCTGCCGGCAGGTTGCCGGTGGCCTCGGTGTCTTCGTTGGTCGTGATCGAACCGTCGGCGCCCACCGGCAGGTCATTCACCGGCGTGACTTTGACGGTCATCGTCGCATCGCTGGACGCGGCGCTGGCGTTGTCATACACCTTGTAGGTAAAGGTGGTGTACGGATCGCCATTCGCATCCGCGACCGGCACGAAACGCAGGTGGCCAAGATTGATCTCCGCGGTG
>NZ_JANUHB010000023.1 GCF_024756255.1 Massilia agilis
GTACGTCAGATTACCGTTGCCGGTATCGACGTCAGTCGCGTTCAGGTAGCTCGTGCTGAGCGTGATGGTCGCGCCCTGGCCCACAGTGACGGGCGATACCGCCAGCACCGGCGCATCGTTCACCGGATTGACCGTGATGCTGACGTTGTAGGTATTGCTGCCCGAGCCGTCGCTCAGCGTGTAGGTAAAGCTGTCCGGACCGTTGTAGTTGGCCGCCGGCGTGTACTCGTAGCTGCCGTCGGTGTTAAGGGTCAGCGTGCCGTGCGACGGGCCGCTCGCGCTGGCGTAGGTGACCGTATCGTGCTCGACGTCGGTCGCTGCCGGCAGGTTGCCGGTGGCCCTGGTGTCTTCGTTGGTCGTGATCGTCCCGTCGGCGGCGACCGGCAGGTCGTTCACCGGCGTGACCTTGACGGTCATCGTCGCATCG
>NZ_JANUHB010000024.1 GCF_024756255.1 Massilia agilis
GACCACCGCGGAGATCAATCTTGGCCACCTGCGTTTCGTGCCGGTCGCGGATGCCAACGGCGATCCGTACACCACCTTCACCTACAAGGTCTATGACAACGCCAGCGCCGTGTCCAACGATGCGACGATGACCGTCAAGGTCACCCCGGTCAATGACCTGCCGGTGGCCGCTGACGGAACGATCACGACCAACGAAGACACCAGGGCGACTGGCAACCTGCCGGCAGCCATCGACGTCGAACACGATACGGTCACCTACGCCAGCGCGAGCGGCCCGTCGCACGGCACGCTTGTGCTCAACGCCGACGGCAGCTACGAATACACGCCGGCAGCG
>NZ_JANUHB010000025.1 GCF_024756255.1 Massilia agilis
CACCACGGCGGAGATCAACCTCGGCCACCTGCGCTTTGTGCCGGTGGCCGATGCCAACGGCGATCCGTACACCACCTTTACCTACAAGGTGTATGACAACGCCAGCGCTGCCTCCGCAGACGCGACGATGACCGTCAAAGTCACACCGGTGAACGACCTGCCGGTGGCTGCCGACGGAACGATCACGACCAACGAAGACACCAGGGCGACTGGCAACCTGCCGGCAGCGACTGACGTCGAGCACGACGCGGTCACCTATGCCAGTGCGACCGGCCCGTCGCACGGCACGCTGGTCGTCAATACCGACGGCAGCTACCAGTACACCCCGGCAGCC
>NZ_JANUHB010000026.1 GCF_024756255.1 Massilia agilis
CGCTGCCGTAGCTATTGGCGGTGTAGCTCACCTTGCCGTCGATGACGTCCTGCTGGGTGAACGTGGTCGCCGCGGTGCCGTTGACCGTGATGGTGCCCTTGCCCGGTGCGCTGGTGACGGTATAGGTCAGGCTGCCGTTGCCGGTATCGACATCGGTCGCGTTCAGGTAGCTGGTGGTGAGGGTGATGGTTGCACCCTGGCCCACGGTCACCGGCGAAACCGCGAGTACCGGCGCATCGTTCACCGGATTGACCGTAATGCTGACGTTGTAGGTATTGCTGCCCGAGCCGTCGCTGACCGTGTAGGTGAAGCTGTCCGGGCCGTTGTAGTT
>NZ_JANUHB010000027.1 GCF_024756255.1 Massilia agilis
GTCGGTGCTGTACTCCCAGCTGGCCACGTCGGCGGCCAGCGTCACGTTCACGGCCGTATTTTTGGTCAGGCCGTCGCTGTTGCTGGTGCCGGTGTCGGCCGCCAGGGCCAGCGCGGGGGCGGCCACCGTGTTGTCGATCGTGATGGCTGCGGCATTGCCCGCGGCCGTGCTCAGGTTGCCGGCCGTGTCGGTGTAGCGCACCTTCACGCTGCCGGCCGCATAGCTGCCGTCGGCGAGCGAGAACGCGGTGGCGCTGCCTGCCGCCCAGTGGGCGCCGCCGTCCACGCTGTATTCCCAGCTTGCCGCATC
>NZ_JANUHB010000028.1 GCF_024756255.1 Massilia agilis
ATAGGTCAGGCTGCCGTTGCCGGTATCGACATCGGTCGCGTTCAGGTAGCTGGTGGTGAGGGTGATGGTTGCACCCTGGCCCACGGTCACCGGCGAAACCGCCAGCACCGGCGCATCGTTCACCGGATTGACCGTGATGCTGACGTTGTAGGTATTGCTGCCCGAGCCGTCGCTGACTGTGTAGGTGAAGCTGTCCGGACCGTTGTAGTCTGCGGCCGGCGTGTATTCGTAGCTGCCGTCGGCATGCACGACCAGCGTGCCGTGCGACGGGCCGGTCGCGCT
>NZ_JANUHB010000029.1 GCF_024756255.1 Massilia agilis
TTTGGTAGCGCAACAGGACTGTTTTAAGAAAATGCTCGAAAGCCCTTGCGTACCGCAACAACGGTTTGCTATAGTTCGGTCCCTGCTTCGGCGGCGAACCAAAAGCGAAACGAATCAAGTAGTTAAGCTGACAAGGTTCACCAGGAAACTGACCCGAAGCAAAAATGAAGTTGACGACAAACGCGAAACGCTGCATAATCTCACTTCTCTGCTGCTGACGAACAAAACGATTCGCACAACGCAGCAAGGCAGCATGATCTGCCTGTTCTTTAACAAT
>NZ_JANUHB010000003.1 GCF_024756255.1 Massilia agilis
TCTCGAGCCCACGCTGTTGCACGTGCCGCGTGAAACCCGCGTGGGCTCGGGAGCCCCACCCTACAAAGTCACGCCGGTGGCAGAGGCGGGTTTGTGGTGGACTTCACCTCGCGCAGCACGAACGAGGTGTAGATCTCCTTGATGCCCGGCAGGCTGTTGATGTTCGCCTCGGCGAACTTGCCGTACGCGGCCAGGTCCTCGGCCACCACCACCAGCTGGTGGTCGTAGCGGCCCGAGATGCGGTGGCAGGCCAGCACCTGCGGAATGCCCATCACCGAGTCCTCGAACGCCTGCAGGCTCTGCGCGCTCTTCAGATCGAGCGAAATGTACACGAACGCCATCACCTGGTAGCCCAGCCGCTCGGGATCGATGCGCGCCTGGTAGCCGGTGATGACGCCTTCCTCTTCCAGCCGCTTGACGCGCCGCCAGCATGGCGAGGTGGTGAGCGACACCCGCTCGGCCAGCTCCGCGCTCGACAGCCGCGCATCTTCCTGCAGGGCCTCCAGGATTTTGCGATCGACCCGGTCCAATTTCACTCTTGGTGCATTCATCGCGTCTTTATCGAATTGGCGAAACGTTCATTGCATACATACGCGTATTTCTCATACAAATGTAGCAAAAATTTGCCGAGATGCATCGATATAATCGTCCGTTGTTGCCAGAAACGAACACTTTGTTCTTTTACCCACCAGCTAAGGAGCTGCAGTAGATGTCGTACCCCACCCTTAAAATCAAGAAATCCGTCATTGCCGTGTCAGCCGCCCTGGCGCCCATGCTGGTGGTATCGGGCCACGCTTTCGGCCAGGCGCAGGACGCGGACACGTCCAAGGTCCAGCGCGTGATCGTGACCGGCTCGTCGATCAAGCGCATCGATGGCGAGACCGCGCTGCCGGTCCAGGTGATGAAGCGTGAGGAAATCGAACGCACCGGCGCGACCTCGACCGAGGAACTGGTCAAGTCGCTGAGCTCGCTCTCGAGCGCCGGCTCCTCGACCACCGTGGCCAACGCCTCCGGTTACGGTGGCGGCAGCATCGCCACCGTGTCGCTGCGCGGCATGGGCAGCGCACGCACGCTGGTGCTGGTCAACGGCCGCCGCGTGGCGGTATATGGCGGCGGCTCGGCCGGCTCGGCCGGCTCGTCGGTGGACGTGAACAGCATTCCGCTGTCGGCCATCGAGCGCGTCGAGGTGCTCAAGGACGGCGCCTCGGCCGTGTACGGCTCGGACGCGATTGCCGGCGTGGTCAACTTCATCCTGCGCAAGGACTACCAGGGCGTCGAGGGCACCGCCAACTACGGCCAGACCAGCGACCACAAGGCGCGCGACCGCAAGGCCACCATCTTCGCCGGCTACGGCAGCATGGCCGAGCAGGGCTGGAACGTGACCGGCAGCGTGACGGTCCAGAACACCGACCCGCTGATGGGCATCGACCGCGACTATGCGCGCCGCCTGAACGCGGACCAGAAGAACGACATCACCTCGTCGATCGCCTTCCCGGCCAACGTGGTGCTGAACAACAAGGGCACGCTGGGCAACCCGGCGCTGCCGAACTGCGGCCCGGTGTCGGTGCTGTCGCCGTTCAACACCAGCCGCTGCAGCTACGACAACAGCCCGTTCGTGTCGCTGCAGCCGCACTTCGAGAAGGCCAGCCTGATGGCCAACGGCCGCCTGCGCCTGTCGGGCGAGACCGAAGCCTACTTCGAGTCCGGCTATACCAAGAACAAGATCACCTCGACCACGCAGCACGTTCCGCTCGCGTACAACTCGATCACCACCGCGACCAACCCCTACGTGCCGGCCTGGAACGCCCTGATCGCGCAGTATCCGGGCATGACCTCCAAGTACCCGGCCCTGGGCCGTGGCGGCTTTGTGCTGATCCCGAGCAGCCCGTACTACCCGGCGTCGTTCGCCGCCGCCAACGGCCTGACCGGCCTGCCGCTGCTGCTGAACTACCGCGACGTGGCCAACGGCCAGCGCAACACGCTGGACGTGTCGGAAAACGCGCGCTTTGTCGCTGGCGTGCGCGGCAGCTACGCGGGCTGGGATGTGGACTCGGCCTTCCTGTACAGCCAGAGCAAGGTGCATGAAGAGCTGTTGTCCGGCTACGCGCAGTACTCGAAGGTGCTGCCGATCTTCAATAGCGGCGTCATCAACCCGTTCGGCGCGACCACCGACCAATCGGCCATCGACGCGGTGCGCAACGCTGAATTCCGCGGCACCAGCTACGCCTCCAAGACCTCGACCACCTCGGTGGACCTGAAAGGTTCGCGCGAGATCTTCAACCTGCCGGCCGGCGCCGTTGGCCTGGCACTGGGCGCCGAACTGCGCCGCGAGAAGTTCGAATACAACCCGTCGGTGGCGATCCAGACCGGCGACATCGCAGGCCTGGGCGGCAACGCGTTCCCGGTCACCGGCGCGCGCAACGTCTCGTCGGTGTACGCCGAGACCAGCATCCCCATCCTGAAGAAACTGGATGGCGACGTTGCCGTTCGCTACGACAACTACCAGGGCGTGGGCCACACGGTGAACCCGAAGGCGTCGATCCGCTGGCAGCCGACCGAAACCCTGCTGCTGCGCTCGGCCGTTGGCAAAGGCTTCCGCGCACCGTCGCTGACCGACCTGTACACCCCGCAGGCAACCAGCATCACCGGCAACGGCACCCGCGACTACCTGCGCTGCCCGAACCTGGCCACCGGCGCCCCGCGTGACTGCAACAACCAGTTCACCACCGTCACCGGCGGCAACCCCAACCTGAAGCCGGAGAAATCGACCTCGATCACCGCCGGCATCATGTGGGAGCCGGTCAAGAACGCCTCGATCGCACTGGACGCCTTCCGCATCAACCTGAAGGATGCGATCGTGGTGGGCGGCCTGTCGTCGACCTACTTCATGGCCAACGCGGCGCGTGAGCAGCTGTACGCCAAGTTCATCAACCGCGGCGCACCGGACGGCAATGCCTCGGGCCTGGGTCCGATCGAGTCGATCACCCAGACCAACGCCAACCTGTTCAAGACCCAGGTGGCAGGCGTGGACCTGGACGCGATGTACCGCCTGCGCTTTGGCGACGGCAACCGCCTGAACTTCCGCCTGTCGGGCACCTACATGGCCAAGTACGACGTGCAGGGTCCGGACGGCAACTACACCAGCTCGCTGGACCAGGCGCTGTCGGCCTCGGGCGGCGTGGTGCTGCGCTGGAAGCATAACGCCAGCGCAACCTGGGAAAACGGTCCGTACGCAGTGACCCTGCTGCAGAACTACCAGAAGGGCTACACCGACGTGCTGGCCAACCTGATGCCGACCGGCTCCACGCCGCGCAAGGTTGACGCGTATGCCACCTACGACATGCAGCTGGCCTACACCGGCATCAAGAACACCAAGCTGTCGCTGGGTGTGAAGAACCTGTTCGACCGCGATCCGCCGTACACCAACCTGACCTCGAACTTCCTCGGTGGTTACGACGTCAGCTACGGCGATCCGCGCGGCCGCTACATCTACGTCACGGCGAGCTACGCCTACAAGTAACGCGGCCCCTCCCGCGCCGGCCCGGCATGCGCAAGCCTGCCGGGCTTTTTCTTTGGGTGTTCGTGGTGTGCGTGGTGTTCGTGGTGTGCGTAGGGTGGGCAGGGAGAGGCTGGGCAATGCCCAGCCGAGCGCCCACGCGTTCAAGCGGCGCCCGCACTGACTGAACGCGTGGGCGGGAGACCCGCCCACCCTACGCCCCCCGGAACTCGCGCCGGTAGGCCGACGGCGTCGTGTCCAAGCTCTCAGCAAAACGCAGCCGCAACGACAGCGCGCTGCCAAAGCCGGCCTGCTGCGCCACCTGCTCGATCGCCAGATCCGTGGTCTCCAACAAGCGCTGCGCCAACGCGATGCGCTGCCCATTGATCCACGCGTTGTAGCTGGTCCCGGTACGCTCGCGAAAGCGCCGCGTGAAGGTGCGCCGGCTCATCGCCGCCCGCTGCGCCAGCTGGTCGATCCCCGGTGCGTCGTCCAGGTGGCCGATCGCCCATTCCATTGCCTCGCCAAGCCGGTCGCCACGCGCCGCGCGCGGCAGCGGCTGCTCGATGAACTGCGCCTGCCCGCCCTGCCGGTGCGGCGACACCACCAGCCGCCGCGCGACGCGGTTGGCCAGCTCCGGCCCGACCTGCGCGCGCAGCAGGTGCAGGCAGCAGTCCAGGCTGGCGGCGGTGCCGGCGGAGGTCACCAGGTTGCCGTCCTCGACATACAGCACGCCCGGGTCCAGCGCCACCTTGGGAAAGGCCTCGGCAAACGCGCGCGCCCAGCGCCAGTGCGTGGTGGCCCGGCGCCCGTCGAGCAGCCCCGCCTGCGCCAGCACGAACGCGCCCAGGCACAGGCCAACCACGGTGGCGCCACGCGCGTGCGCGGCGCGCAGCGCCTCGAGCAGGGCCGGCGGCGCCGGTTCCAGCGGATCGCGCCACGAGGGCACGATCACCGTGTGCGCGTCGGCCAGGCGTTCCAGTCCATGCGCCACGGCGATCGAAAAGCCGGCCGTGGTGGGCAGCATGCCGGGCGTGTCCGCGCACACCAGCACGTCTGGCCGGGGAATGCCGTCCTCGCGCCGATCTTCCCCGAAGACGAGGCAGGGCACGGACAGGTGGAACGGGCTGATGCCCGCGAAGGCCGCAATGGCCACCCGCTGCGGCGCGGTGTTGGATGTGTTTTTCATATTGGCCCGATTTTAACGAAAGCAGGCTCGCGGGCCAATGGCCGGCCAGCCCGCCCGGCGCAACAATGACGGTCACGACAACCGGAGAACCGCATGCAAACCGCAAAAATCTTCGCCTTCGCCGCCGCCCTGCTATTGAGCGCCTGCGCGGCGGCCCAGTCCAGCAACTTAACCATTGAAAGGAAAACGACCATGAACAAACCGCACCGCGCGCTGATCGTCATCGATGTGCAGAACGAATACGTGACCGGCGGCCTGCCGATCGAATACCCCGGCGTCGATGGTTCGCTCGCCAACATCGGCAGGGCCATGGACGCGGCACGCGCGGCCAAGGTGCCGGTGGTCGTGGTGCAGAACACGGCGCCGGCTGGCGCGCCGATCTTCGACAAGGGTTCGCATGGCTGGGCGTTGCACGAGGTAGTGGCGAGCCGTCCACGCGAGCACTTCATCGAAAAACGCCTGCCGAGCGCGTTCACCGGCACCGACCTGGCAGCCTGGATCCGCCAGCACGGCATCGACACGCTCACCGTCGTCGGCTACATGACCCATAACTGCGTGGCCTCGACCGTGTTCGAGGCTTTGCATGCCGGCCTGGCCGTGGAGGTGCTCGATGATGCGACCGGCTCGGTCCCCTACGCCAACCGCGCCGGCGCCGCGAGCGCGCGCCAGATCCACGACACCTTCATGGTCGTGTTCCAGTCGCGCTTTGCGGCGGTGCTGCCGACCGCGGAATGGATCGGCGTGCTCGCCACCGGCGCGGCCCCGGAACGCGATACGATCTACGGCTCGAACCAGCGCGCCCGCTCGGCCAAACCGGGCGCTGCGCTTTGACGGCGGCGCGGTAGAATCGCCGTGCGCCGGCGATTCTAGGAGAAAACAATGCTCAGCTATCAGATACTTCCTGGTGAAAACATCGACGGGCTGCGCTGCGTCGATCTGCCCGACCGGTCCCTGGGCACCGGCGAAGTGCGCGTGAAGATGCACGCGGTGGCGCTGAACTACCGCGACCTGATGGTTGCGAGCGGCAATTACCTGGTCAACGTGGACGACCCGATCATCCCATGCTCCGATGGCGCCGGCGAAGTGGTGGAGGTGGGCCACGGCGTGACGCGCGTGAAGCCGGGCGACCGCGTCGTCGCGTCGTTCTTCCCCTGCTGGCACGACGGCATCACCTCGCAGGACAAGATCAAGCACGCGCTGGGCGGCGACGTGGACGGCATGCTGGCGCAGCAGGTGCTGCTCGACCAGGAAGCGCTGGTCAAGATTCCGCCGCACATGGAGTACGTGGACGCGGCGACGCTGCCGTGCGCCGGCGTGACTGCCTGGAACGCGATTTTCGTCTCCAGCAACCGGCCCAGGCCGGGCGACACGGTGCTGCTGCTGGGCACCGGCGGCGTGTCCGTGCTGGGCCTGCAGATGGCGTGCGCCGCCGGCATGCGCACCATCATCACCTCATCCAGCGACGAAAAGCTGCGACGTGCGCACGAGCTGGGCGCGCACCACACCATCAACTACCGCACCGTGCCCGAGTGGCACGAGGAAGTGCTGCGCGTGACCAACGGCAGCGGCGCCAACGTCGTGCTGGAGGTGGGCGGCAAGGGCACGATCAACCGCTCGCTGTCGGCCGCGAGCATGGCCGGCACGGTGGCGATCATCGGCGGCGTGAGCGGCTTTGGCGGCGAGGTCAATCCGGCGGCGCTGCTGTCGGGCGCCAAGCGCATGGTCGGCATTTTCGTGGGCAGCCGCGCCATGCTCGAGGATGTGGTGCGCTTCGTGGACGCGGCGCGCATCGAACCGGTGGTGGACCGCGTGTTCCCGTTCCACCAGGCGCAGGAAGCCTATCGCTACATGGAATCGGGCTCGCACTTCGGCAAGGTGGTGATCGCGGTCAGCTAAGCCCAGAGATCATTTTGTATTGACTAGTGAGCACTTCCCACTTTCTTGATAGTTATCGCCTTCGGCCCCTTCTTCCCTGGGACAGTCGAAAAGGTCACTCTATCACCCACATCAACCTTGGCGTCCCCTTCCGCGAGGTCGTTGTAGAAAAAGAAAACGTCGCGACCCTTGCTTCTGCGAATAAAACCATAACCTTTTAGGGCGAAATATTCGTTAACGACACCCTCTTCAACAATTGCTTCCATTTTTTAGCTCCAATACTCTTTTATCGTAGGTAAAAAAGCATGTTTTTCCGCGAGCTCTCGCCTTAGTGACTTAGCAAGACGCGTTTCCGTCCTTGCCAATATGCCAAGTGAATAATGCGCACGGTTTACCCGCTCTATAAAGCCAATACGCTTTGATGACGCAGTTGGTTTTGCGCACAGTGTTTTAATCTCCTTGATGAGGAGATTTTTGTCGTGTTCATCGAAAACAGGAAGAATATTATGCAACCTCTTCCGCAAATCAAGTGCTTCTGCGTGCTTAAGTCTGGTCAGCTTGGCCACCTTTCCTGAAACCATGTTCCAGAATTTGTGATATTCCTGAGAGCAGCGGTCGGTATCGAATTTCTTCTCGCATACGTAGACCAATTGCCGGACGTACCGCCGCTCGTGTCGCCGTAGCTTTGGGACCCCATGTGCGACCCATACACCGGTTACGTGTAAATTTGCGATCCCGTGATCGCGATGGCTGACCCTCGTTTTCTTATTGTTTAGCTTGAGACCATATTTAGTGCACATGGCCGCGATTTCCTTGATCGGGGAGACAAGGTCGGCCATCGCGACCGACGACGAAAGCGTAATGTCGTCCAAAAGCCGAGAATAGCGCCATCCGTTTTTTCTCAATTTTTGTACAAGTTTGTACTCGTCCGCGTAAAATACCAAATTGGCAAGGTAAGAGGAACAGCAGCCCCCTTGAGGAACCCGTCCATTCAGCGTGGTTAGATCAGCGAGGAGATTAGAAACCCCAGGTTCAAACGCGAATAAGTTTTGGAACACGTCGACAACTAAATCCCTCTTAATGTTGGGGTAAAAGTTTTTTATGTCGAGGTTCACTAATACTTGGGGTTTGGCGTGGATGCCGGAATTGTTGATATAATCCCGGCTATTTTTCTTGTCTTTGATTCCGCCTTGTAGATATATCGGATACTGGACGTGTTCGAGGAAGCGAGAGTTTATTTTCTTCTGCAGCTTCTTAAGCTCATGCTTTGGCTCACAAACCGTGCGGCTAGAAGCCGGGTCGCTCTTCTTCGGAATCGCAAACGAGGTGTAAGAGCTTTCAACCTTCGACGCAATATCCACAAGCAAATCGCGATGTACGTCTAACGCCTTTGCGAGCGACTCGATCGAGCCGATACCGGGATTGGGATAAAACGGTTTATCCATGAAGGGATGAAATGCAAAGTACTAGGGGTCAGTTACAGCCAATGGTCCAGCACTACTGCGCTGAACCGTACAACCGCTGCAACCAAGGAGATAACAGCCAAATACATGGTCAGTTTCTTACCTTTGTCCATTCCAACTTGCTTATCAGTTTCACCCAGACCGCTCTGGATGTCTTGATTGCTCTTCTTCTCAAACGAGAACGTCAGTTTGTAACGCGTGCTGCTCATGGTACTTCTCCTTTCGCTGGTGGTAAATGCCAGACCAAGCTGAGGGAGAGTGGGGATATTTTGGATCAGAATGGACAGACCCCTTAGTACTAACGCCAGACAACGGTCGCTAATTAGCAGTCGATGTCAGCGGCGCGCCGTTGACGTTCCGCGAACGCGGAACAACGGGCAGCGTGCCGGTCAAGACCCTCTCGGGTCGCCTCGTACGAAGCTTCGATTCCCCAAATGACGGAAATAAAGAGCAAAAGCAAACAGGCGAAGTACACCTGCCGAACGGAACTTTAGCTCAAAGTTTTCCATCCGACAAGATACCAAAAGAAATATTTTGGTTTTGATGAACTAGGACAATAAGGGGGAGAAATCTCTAGTTCCGGATCTGCACGAGCTCGATCTCGAACAGCTTGGGCCACAGCTTGCCGGTCACGAACAGGCGGTGGTGCTTGGCGTCGTACGCGATGCCGTTCAGCACCGCGTCCATCGAATCGGTGCCGCGCTGCGCCGGCGGCAGCAGGTTGGTCAGGTCGATCCAGCCGACCACGTTGCCGGTGGTGGGGTCGATGCGAGCGATGATGTCGGTGCCCCAGACGTTGGCGTAGATCTGGCCGTCCACCACTTCAAGCTCGTTGAGCCGGTTGACCGGCTTGCCCTCGGCCGTCACCTGGATGCGGCGCACTTCTTCCAGCGACTTGGGATCGAGCACGCGGATCGCGTTGCTGCCATCGCTCATGTACAGGCGCTGCGCGTCGCTGGCCAGGCCCCAGCCTTCGCCGGCGTAGTTGAAGCGGCGCTTCAGGCCGAAGGTCTTCTGGTCGTACACGAAGCCCACGTGCGAGGTCCAGGTCAGGCTGACGATCTCGTTGCCGACGGCCGCCGATCCTTCGCCAAAGAATTCGCTGGCCAGCTCCTTCTTCTGCAGCACCTTGCCCGTGTTAAGTTCCACCTTGCGCAGCGTGGAGCGGCCCTGCAGGCCGGTGGTCTCGTACAGGTGGCCGTCCTTGAAGAACAGGCCCTGCGTGAAGGCCTGCGGGTCGTGTGGATAAGTGTTCTTGACCACGAAACCGTACACGGGAATGGCCGCCTGCGCGGCACTGCATGCCAGCAGCGCGGCGCCAAGGGCCAGGCTAGCGATCTTCTTCAACGTATTCTCCTGTTCGAAAGCGGCGCGGGGACGTTAGCCCGGCACGCCAGCCGAAACGCTATCACATCGGCGCTGTACGCGGTGTAAAGACCGGTCAAGGCCGGCGCGGGAACGTGCGCCGGGGCGCGGCCAGCGGCCGCACGATCGCGCCCAGCCCATCGTAAGCGCGCGGGGGGACCGCAATGGCGGCAGGGCGCCCGAGGTCCGCCAGCACCTCCTGCGCGGCCGTAAAGCCGGACTTGACCGCGCCTTCCATGGAACAGGGCAGGTGGGTACGCGTCCAGTCGCCGGCCAGGTACAGCCCGTGCACGGGCGTGCGCGCGGCCGGGCGCAGGCGCTCGAAGCCGACGATCGGGCAGGGAATCGCCATCGGGATGTGGTGCACGGCCGAATGGACCACGCGCGCCGCTGCGGCCTGCGGCGCGATCTCGGCCAGCTCGCGCACCGTGGCCTGGACGATCTGCTGGTCGCTCATGCCCTTGGCGCGGTGGCTGTAGATGATGTTGCTGGCCGTGATGGTCGGGCGTCCTTGCCAGCCGTGGCGTATTTGCGTCAGGTCGTAATAATCGTAGTTGAGCCGCGCGGGCGTGCACAGGTGCGATGCAAAGCGCGGCATGTCGATGTGGCGGTCGAACCAGAGGTACACCGATACGTAGGGGCTGGGCTCGATGGTGGCAAGGATCTCGAACGCGCTGTCGCCGCGCCAGTGGTCCGGCAGCAGGGGCCCGAGCGCCTGCGGGGGCACGGCGCACACCACGCGGCCAGCAGGCAGCTCGGCGCCATCCGCCAGGCGCACGCCCTGCATGGCGCTTTGGCCGAGCAGCAGCGTGGCCGGCCTGCCCACCAGCACGCGCCCGCCCGCAGTCTCGATCGCGCGCACGGCCTGGCTCGCGTACAGCTCGCACAAGCCGACGCTGGCAAAGCCGAAGTGCAGGCCGCGGTAACTGCTCAATTGGGCGTGGATGCGCATCAGCGACGCCGCGGAGGAGCGGTCGAGCGGCACGTTGGTCACAACCATGGCGGCAAAGCGCCACCACCAGTCGATCATGCGTGGGCTGACGCCCTCGCGGCGCAGGAAATCGTAGGCGGAGATCCTGTCGAGCTCGTCGATTTCTTCCTCGCCAAAACGCATCACGTGCAGGGACAGGCGCGACATTGACATGAGGTCCGCCAGCGACAGCCCGGGCGCCCCGACCATCGACGGCATCAGGCTCAAGGGCGGCGGCAGGGGGCCATGGCGCAGGTGCACCGGCGCCGGTTTGCAGGCAATCGTCAGTAGCGGATCGCGCTGCCAGCACACCAGGCGGCTGGTGCCCAGGCGCTCCAGCAGGGCGAGCATGTTGCGGTATTCGGAGTGCAAAACGTGGGGGCCGATGTCGACCGTGTCGCCGGTGGCGGCGTCGGTCCAGCTGGCGGCGCGGCCGCCCAGGCGCTCGCCGCCCTCCACCACGGTGACGCGCACACCGCGGTCGGCCAGCGCCACGGCGCACGCAAGGCCGGCAAGGCCACCTCCGATGACCACGATGTCGCTCACGTCTTCGCTTTCGTCAAGGCGCCAGCGGCGCGGTCGTGAACGGGCGCTGGCGGCCCGCGCGAAAGCAATCTTCGGTCACGCCGGCGCGTGCATCGGTGCGCACGCGCACGCTGCCACGGTCGCCGTGGCGTCAGCGCAGCGCGCCGCTGCTCAGGTCGATTTCCTTGAGCACCATGCGGCTCTGGGTGTCCTGCACGTGGCCGCTGGCGCGCAGCGATTCCATCACGCGCACGAAGTGCTCCTGGTCCTTGCAGGCCACGCGCAGCAGGTAGTCGTGGCTGCCGGTGAGCAAGGTGGCCGAGACGATGCCGGGGATCGAACGAAGCATCGCCTCGAAGTCGAGCGCACTCACGCCCGGCTTGAGCTTGACGTCGGCCAGCGCCTGGAAACCCATGCCCAGGGCCGCCATGTTGACGGCGGCATGAAAGCCGACCAGCACGCCCTCGGCCACCAGCCGCCTGACCCGATCGGCTACGGCGTTGGCGCTGAGAAACACGCGCTCGCCCAGCTCCTTGTAGCTGAGCCGGGCGTCCTTGGCGAGCAATTCGACAATTTCTCGGTCAATCCGGTCCATGGCTGCGTTTTTCGCTGTAAATACCCGATGTTAGCACGCAGATCAGGAGAAACGGATGTGCCCGGTTTGATAGCATCAGGTTGTTATTGTCTTTACTGCAACCATGAAAGCACGCACCGTACTCTTTGCCGGCCTGTGCGCCGCCGCGCCCGCATGGGCTGCCGACCCGTTTGGAAACCTGCTCAAACAGAGTGTCAACAGCGCGCTCCAGCAGGCGGCCAACCGGGCCATCAACCCTTCCACCGCGCCCGCGGCCCCTGCAGCGCCAGTTGCCCGGCCCGACAGCCAGCCGCAAACGCAGGGCGGCGCCGAGCTGCGACAGGCAGCGCAGCCCGTGGCCAGCGGCATGCCCTACAAGGCTGGCACCTACAAGTTCGACTACGACTTGCCGTTCTACGCGGATTACATCGCCAATTACTGGCGCGATCCCAACGCCTCCACCCGCGGCGACACGCCGTCGGAAGATGCGCCCGGTGTCGTGGTCACCAAGCTGGTGTTCACCGGCAACCAGAAGGAGCCCGGCGTGCCCGAAATGCGGCGCAAGCTGGAAGCCTTGTTCCCGATGGTGCTGGCGCATCCCGCGCTGAAAGATATCCGCGGCTCGAGCCTGACGGTGGGCGGCAGCTTTGGCAACGAGCTGGGCCAGCAAATCGACCCGGTCGTGGTCGGCCGGCTGTCCATCGGCGCCGAGCCGATCCACCTGGACAACCCCAAGACCATCCGGCTCAAGGACGGCACCTATGCCACCTACATGCACGACCGCCTGCCGCTGGAGATCTCGGTGAACGATACCCGCGTGCTGGAAGGGCGCAGCCCGATCGGCACGTGGAACGGCATGACCGTGGTCTCGCGCGGCGGCGGCTACATGCTGGTCATCCCCAATACCGACCGGCCGCTCTACCTGGCCCAGGGCAGCGGCAGGAGCACCATGTACACCGTCAACCCGCAGCTGATCGATGCCAGCCGGCCCAAGTCCGACATCCAGTTCATGACGGTCTATGCCGGTGCCCCTTCGCACATCTCGTCGGCGATTGCGCACGGCAAGGAAAAGCCGACCAGCGCGATCGGCAGGCTGCTCGGGACGGAATTCACCATGGACTGGCCCGCAGTGTTGAAAGAAATCAACAACAAATAGAAACCCCGAAAGTACGGGATGAAAACAGAATATACGGTTTATAAGGTATAAAATATTTATACTGAATAAACCGTATAAACCTGTGTGTTCATGCTGGATTTTTAAGCGCGGAAAGTTCGCCCATTTTTCCCGGCCAGACAGCCGTTTTTTACCGCTTTTCCACCCTATCCGCATGCTCGTTTTTCCCTTGCGCCATTAGCCCTCGGAAAACACCCGCCTAACATTGATCCCGGCCAATTGGCTGCCAAAGCACGATTGGAAACGCTGGTTGATCGGCGTACAGTGGCTCGTCATTCGCATTCGACCAACCACCGATCGCCATGAACGCCCACACCTTCCACGCCACCAATCCGTTCAACGTGTACGCGCTCAAGCAAATGGACCGCATGCGCCAGGCGCGCGGCAAAATGCTTGACCGCCTCGGCTACGGCCCGCAGGAGACCCCGTACACCGTGCTGCACACCGAGCCCGGCCTCATCCTGCGCAAGTACGACCAGGCCAATGCCGACGCGCCCGCCGTGCTGCTGGTGCCGGCGCCCATCAAGAAGGCCTACATCTGGGACCTGCTGCCGCAGGTGAGCGTGGTGCGGCGCTGGATGGAGCACGGCTACAAGGTGTACATGGCCGAATGGACGCCCGACACCGGCCCCAACTATGGGCTCGAGGATTACGGCGACCGCTTGCTGTCGGCCTGCAGGCAGGCCATCGAAGAGGACAGCGGGGAGGAGCAAGTCACGGTGGCCGGCCACTCGCTGGGCGGCATCCTGGCGGCGATTTTCGGCTGCACCAACGCCGACGCGGTGCGCGCCGTGGTGCTGCTGGAGTCCCCGCTGCACTTCCGGCACGACCTGGGCTGCTTCGCCAACCTGGTCCACACCACGCCGGACGCGCGCCCGATCGCGCAGGCGTTCAGCGAAGTGCCGGGCGTGTTCCTCAACATCGTCAGCGCCATGGCCGCGCCGCACGCCTTCCAGATGGAACGGCTGATCGACCGCGCCATGTGCATGGGCAACCCGGAGGCCCTCGGCACCCACATGCGCGTCGAGCGCTGGACCCACGACGAATTTCCGCTGCCGGGCAAGCTGTTCACGGAGGTGGTGGAGTCCCTGTACCGCCACGACGAACTCATGCGCGGCAAGCTCAGGGTGGGCGAGCGCGAGATCGGGCCGCAGGACCTGAAGGCGCCGCTGCTGACCGTGGCCGACCCGCGCAGCGCCGTGATCCCGCTGCATTCGATGCAGGCGTTTTACGACGCGGCCGCAAGCGAGCACAAGCAGATGCTGCACTACGAGGGCGACATCGGCGTAAACCTGCAGCACGTTGGCGTG
This sequence comes from Massilia agilis, assembly GCF_024756255.1. Taxonomy (GTDB): domain Bacteria; phylum Pseudomonadota; class Gammaproteobacteria; order Burkholderiales; family Burkholderiaceae_D; genus Telluria; species Telluria agilis. The sequence goes on from NZ_JANUHB010000003.1 coordinate 13,942, forward strand.
CTGGTGGGCAAGAGCGCGCACCAGCGGCTGTGGCCGGCCATCTTCGACTGGCTCAATTCAGTCGAATAAACGAACGGCTGTCGTCCCGGCGAACGCCGGGACCCATGCCGAGCCAGCAGTACCGCGCACGGTACGGGCAGCCGCGATCAGCTGCCAATCAACACCACCGTGTAGCCACCCACCACCGTGCCGTTCATACGCTGCCGCACACGCAGCACGGCCGCCTCGCCACGCTTGATGTCCGCAATGCTGGCGTGGAACGGGATGGCTTGCGGATCGCAGCCACGGCGCACCTTTTCCACCCGCTGCAGCAAGCCCTGGCGCAGCTCGAATGGCAGCGCCGCCAGCTGCTGCAGGCGGCTTTCCGCCACCACCGCGGGCGACAGGCCGTAGCTGACCGGATTGGCAGGCAGTTGCAGCCCGGGATCGGCACGGCCGGTGTACAGCTTGAGCCACTGCATCGCGTCCGGCGCGTCGAGCACCGCCTCCACCTCCGCATTGCCGGGCTGGCCAACATAGCCCAGCTGCAGGGCCAGGTCGATCGCCGCCGGGGACGCCGAAGGCACCACCGCAATGTTGCGCTGGGCGACATGGCGGTCGGCCGCGGCCGAGAACTGGTCCGGGGGGACCGCATCGAGCATCGGTTCGTGCACGCGCACCACCAGGCACTCGTGGCCGCCGTTGACCACGCTTGGCACCCAGGTTTCCGGGCACTTGACGATGGCGTGGCAGCCGTGGCTCAGGTAGCGCCCGCTCGGGCCATCCACTTCGCGCCATTCGGTGGCGTTGTTGAAGCGGTTGCCCAGATCGACCCAGGTCGCGCCGATGAAGTTGGCGTCCGCCCGCGAGATCCCGAGCGAGGGATTGAACCAGTAGAACTCGACCCGCACGCGGTAGGCGGGCGCCTTGCCCAGGTTCCAGACGTGCGCGTACAAGGTGTTGGGCCCGTTGGCGCGCGCCACGCCGCCGGTGCTGGCTGGCTGCAGCGGCGCAGTCGATGCCTCCTGGCCGGGCACGACGTAGATGTCGGGCGACTCCCAGAACACGTCGTTCAGCGGCCGGGCGCCGCTGTCGCCGGCGTTGGCACGCACGAACAGGAAGGGCAGGAACTCGTCCTTGCGCGGCCCGAAGGTCGGCCCGTCGCGCAGGATGCCGCCCAGCTGGCCGCGGAACCACGGGATCTCGCCGGCGCTGCCCAGCGGCGGCCGGCCGACCGTTTCGGGCCGCTGGGGCGCCGTCTTCACCTTCGGCGGCGGCTCCTGCTGCGGCAGCTCCACGGTGCCCGGGAACGGGCAGTGCTCGGGCGGCGGGCAGGTCGGCTGGCGCGACGGGCCGCAGCCATGGGCATCGCAGCAACGGTCGCATGGCTGGTGCGCGTGGCCGCCCTGGTCGTGGCAGCTGCAGCGGCAGGGGTGGGCTTTGCCTGGCGTTTTCATGCTGTCCCCTTGTCGGTATCGGGTTGAACCACAGGCTGCGCGGGTTTGCGTTTGGCGCGCGCAAGGGACGCCTGGATCCCGGCCAACCCGATCACACCGCCGCAGCCGGGGTCGGGCAGGCCCAGGCCGGTCCAGTGCAGCTGCAAGGGCAGGTTCGGGTTGTAGAGCGCGTCATACGGCGGGTCGGCCTGCGACGGCCAGGTGCACGGCGGCTGGAACTTGTAGCCTTCGGGATCTTCCACGCCCTCCGCATTGGCGTTGCGGTTCCAGTCCCAGCAATGGTAGCCGTAGCCGCGGTCGGCATCGAGGTTCCAGTCCACCAGCGGCACCGGCGTACCCTGCGGCTGCGGGTTGGTGCGCGATTCGAGCCAGATCAGGTAGCTGGAAAAGCCGACCGCATCGCCCAGGTGCCGGTTGGCGCGCAGCAGCGGCCCGACCGCGTTGACTGCGTCCTGGTCGGGCGCGGTTTCCAGCCGGTCGCGGATGTCGGCATCGGTCGGCGTGTTCTGGAACAGCACGTCCGGGTTGGCGCGGCGCGGGTAGGGGCCGGACCAACTGGCCGGCAGTTCGCCTTTCTGGTCGAACGGGTACTTCCACGGATGCTTGTATTCGTCCTTGGGGTGCAGGCGCGGGAAGCTGGGGTCGCGGAACGGCCGCTGGTCGAGCGCAATCGGCTCGAAGCCCGGGAAGATGTTGCCCACATCGTCGAGCGCGCTGCGGAAGGCCTGCGCGTCCGGAATGCCGACGGCCACCAGCCCGATCGCGATCTCGTCCTTCATCGGCACCAGGTAGCCGGACATGACCAGCACGGCGCGGAAGTTCTTCAGCAGGTGGAACAGCGGCAGCTCCAGCGCGTAATACAGGCCCAGGCGCAGCGGATAGGTGACGAGGTCGGCCAGGATCGCCCACGGCAGCGTGGCCAGGTAGATCGCCACCTCGACAATGTAGGCCAGCACCTTGATGACCGACAAGATGAAGTCCAGCACATCGTCCCACCAGCTGCCGTCGTCGCTGCCGCTGCCCGGCGCACCCTCCTGCGGGTCGCTCATGGTCGGGAACTGCAGGTTGGGGAACACCTCGGGCGGCTCGGGCGGTTCGTGCGCAAAGCCGTCCACCGTGGTCAGCTTGAGGAACTGGTACAGCAAGCGGTAGGTTTCGGCGATCAGCTGGGCGTTGGGCTTGCCGTCGTCGTCGCGCAGGATGCGTGGGTGCTTGCCTTCCTTGTAGTACACCGCCGTGATGGTGTTGTAGAGCAGATCGCCGATCGGGTCGGCCAGCTCGGAATCGAGATCGAGCAGGCGGCGCCGCGTCCAGTTCTCGCGCAGCGTGCCGCCGGTGGGGTAGGCCGGGCGCGGCACGGCGGACTGGTCGTCCTCGTTGAAGGCAATGTCGTAATAAAGCGCCGACTCGGTCAGTTGCGGGTACTGGTCGCCGTGGCGCGGGCCAGTCTGGTCGCGCAGGTAGCGGAACGCGTCCATGTGGTTTTCGACCAGGTGGTGGCGTTGCCAGTGCAGCCGGAACGGGCCGCCCGAGATGGCGTTCACCAGTGCGTGGCCGGTGACGTCGGTCGCCACGTGGGTCATGTAGCCCAGCGCGTATGCGCGCGCCCGGTCGCGCTGGTCCCCGTCTTCGAAGGTGCCGGCCTGGTTCCACAGCTCGCGGCCGAACTGGCCGGTCTGGCGGTAGTGCAGCATGTCCGACCACAGGAAGGCCTGTTCGTCGAAGCCCTTGTTCAGGCCCAGCGAAAAGTACTCGAAGATGTCGCCCTGCTGGGTCACGAAGTCTTCCAGTGCCGTGATCAGGATGCCGGACAGCTCGCCCGCGATGTCGCCCACGATCTCGGACAGGCCCCCCGTCAGGCGGCTCATCTCCTCGGCGGTGTCCTCCGAGATCGGCCCCAGGTAGCGCTCGTACTTGCTGATGTAGGGGTCGATCGCGTCGTAGATCTTCTGCAGGTAGTGCGACACGTTGACCAGCACGCTGGACAGCGGCAGCGGCCCCTGGTCGCGAAAGTCGGGCAGGAAGAAGAACAGGTCCGGCCCGATCGCGCCAAGGCTGGCGAAATTGGGGTGGCGCTGCATCAAGCGCGCCAGTTCCGCGGTGTCCGCGCCAACCCACTGCGGGTCGATGCGCTCGCTGCGCACCGGCGTGAACTTGCCACGGCTAAGGGCCAGCGCGGTGGCGCGCATGGCATTCAGGTGAATGTAGGGTCCCGGCATGGCGCCTCCGACAATGGCGAGCAGTTGTGCTCGCTCCATTGCTCACGATAAGCGCGGGAACTGATGGGTGTTTGATTTATGTCAATACATCGGCGGGTGGGGTGAACTTTCGAGGCTGCGCTGTGACGCTGCAGTGCCCACGTCAGCGACCGGGTTCCAATCGCCCTTGCATATCGCAGAGACACCGAGTTGATATTCCTCAACGTCTGTTCAATATCCGGTCTGCAACTCCACCGATCACGCTAGCATGCGCTCTCGTAGACGTGGGCACAGCTTGATTATCACTGGGGAGGGAGAGGAATGGCTACCGGAACTGGCTCGATAGCATCATGGTTACACCCGACAATCGTCATGGCTTTCGCAACAGTCGTGACCGGCTGCGGCGGCGGGGAGCGTGCAGCGGTAACGGCCGGCACACCCCAACTGAAATCGCTACTGGTCGCCTGCGACCAGGCGAGCAGTCAACGGTACCAGCTGACCCTGCTCGATTCGCTGGGCGGTCGAGGTGATTGGGCGAACGCGATCAATAATGACGGGCAGGTGGCAGGAGCGTCGAGCACCCCCGATGGCAGTGGCTGGCACGCGGTGGTGTGGAATGGCACAGCCCTGACGGACCTTGGCGCCGCCGGCGTGGGCAACAGCATCGCCTATGACATCAACGAGGCAGGGCAGGTCGTTGGCCTGCAGGACACGGCTTTCGGCTGGAGCGCGATACGCTGGTTCCAGGGCGGCGCCACCTATCTCCAAACCCAGCCGGGCGGGACCAGTTTTGCATCCGGCATCAATAACGCGGGCCTGATTGTCGGGGAGAGCGAACCGACCATGAACAGCCTGTCCCACGCCAGCGTCTGGAAGAACGGCGAGCTGGCGACGATGAGCACGGTGGGCGGAACGGGCCTGGGAGTTGCCATGAGGATCAACGACGCAGGAGAAATCGTCGGCAAATCCGCAAATGCCAAGGGCGAGGAGCGCCCGACCTTATGGAAAAACGGCAGCCCGGTCGACCTCGGCACCTTGGGTGGACCGAACGGAACCGCCGGCGCGATCAATAGCCGCGGACAAATTGTCGGCGCCAGCGACGCGGTGTATGGGAGTGGCTTTGCGATCCGTGCAACACTCTGGGATGGCGGCAAGGTGACCGAACTGGCCACGCTGGGCGGGCCGTTCAGTGCGGCTAACGCGATCAACAATTCCGGCCAGATCGTCGGGTGGAGCGCCGACGCCGGCGAGCACTACTACCCGGTCGTCTGGCGCAGTGCCAGCGCAGCGCCAGTGGCCATCAGTTCGCTGGTCGATGTTCCCGCCGGCTTGCAGGTCAAAGAACTAACCGCCATCAATGACCGCGGACAGATCGCCGGATCAGCGATGCAGGGCGGAACGACTCGCGCAATCGTGTTGACGCCCACCGGTTGCAATTGAGCCAGCGAGGGAGCCCAGCCACTGGCTGATGGTCTCGGCCAGCAGTTCAGGCTGCTCCAGCGGGAGCATGTGGCCGGAATGCGCAATCGTCTTCAAGGTTGAATGGGGGATCGCTGCGGCCAGCTCTTGCGCTTCCTCGGCGCTTCGCAGCGGGTCGTCGGCAGCGGCAATGACCAGGGTGGGGCAAGTCAGTGTGGCTGCGGCAATCCCGCCTCGGTCAAGATTCGACTGCACCACCATCGCCTGGTAGCCAAGGCGATTGCCCATTTCCCTGATCCGGGCAACCAGTTCCTTGTCGCCCCGGCGGTCCGGGTGAAGCGAATGGGCAATCGAGTGCATGCTCAACCCGCGGAAGGTGGCCGGGTTCAGGGCTGCGATCACGTCCTGCCTGGCCTTGGCGCGCTCCTCGCTGTCGACCCGCAACGAGGTGGCAATCAAGACCAGCGCCACCACGCGCTCCGGGAACAATTCCGCCACTTTGCGGGCAATGTAGCCGCCAAGCGAAAAGCCGATCAGGACGAAGCGCTCGGGCGCGGCGTGCGCCACCCCGGCCGCGATCTCCTCGGTGGTGGCGCCGGGCGCAAGCGGCAGGCAACAGATGGGGGCGTCGTACCGGAGCCGGCTGAGGACATCGTCCCACAAGGACTGATCCAGCATGAAACCCGGGAGCAGAACCAGCGGGAATGTCGAATCAGCCACCGCGGGCTTGTCGGCGCAAGACGACATGCGTCGCCTTCTCCGACCCTACACATTGCACGCATTGGTATCCCAGGGCCGGCAAGTCGATCCCTTCGAACAGCGGTTCGCCCCGGCCAAGCAGGATCGGCGCGATGGCAATGTGCAGTTCATCGATCAGGCCCTCGCGCAGATACTGGCGGATTGTGTTCGCGCCACCGCCGATCCTTACGTCCTTGCCGGCGGCGGCTTCGCGTGCACGGTCGAGCGCCTCGCGAATACCGCCTGTGACGAAATGGAAGGTCGTACCGCCTTCCATCTCGATGGGGGGACGAGCATAGTGGGTCAGGACAAAGGTGGGAACATGATACGGCGGATTGTCCCCCCACCAGCCTTTCCAGTTCTTGTCCGGCCAGTCCCCGCGATTGGGGTCGAACATGTTCCTGCCAAGGATCCAGGCTCCCATGTTCTCGAACCCACGGGCGGCGAACTCATCGTCCACCCCGGTCGTACCGCCGTCCTTGCCGAACAGGGTGCGTTGGAACGTGCGTGTGGTGACCAGCCATTGGTGCAAATCTCTCCCGCCCACGCCGAGCGGGTTGTTGATGTCCTGATTGGGTCCCGCCCCATAGCCGTCGAGCGAGACGGTAAAGCCCTCAACGCGAACTCGTGTCATCGTTTGCCTCCAGTTAGACGCCTGACTTCCCAGCTGGCCGGTCCAGCTGCTGTTCATTATGCCGGGTTTTTCCAGGCTCGCCATTATCGATCGAACATCCGATCTTTCGACAGCATGACCTCATCGTGCCCCCTCCCGGCCGGGATCATGGGGAAGCAGTTCTCGGTCCGTTCGACGGCCACGTCGAGCAAATACGGCCCGCGGCTCGCCAGGCATTCCTCGAGCGCGCCATCCAGATCGCCGGGTTGGTCAATCCTGCGCGAACGCCACCCGAATGCACGCGCTAACGCAACGAAATCGGGGAGCGCTTCCAGCCAGCTGTGGCTATACCGGCCGCCGTGGTGGAGCTCTTGCCACTGGCGCACCATGCCCATGCAGCCATTGTTGGACAAGATGAGCTTGACCGGGCAGTCATGCTGGATCGCCGTCGCTAGCTCCTGAATATTCATCAGGATCGAAGCGTCGCCGCTGATGCAGATCACTGGTCGATCCGGATGGGCGATCTGGGCGCCGATCGCGGCCGGCAGGCCGTAACCCATCGTGCCGGCGCCGCCGGATGTCAGCCAGCGGTTAGGCTTGTCGAAGCGCAGGTATTGGGCTGCCCACATCTGGTGCTGGCCCACGTCGGTCGATACGATCGGATCCTTGCCGGCGAGCTGCAACGCGATTGCATGCATCAACATTTGAGGCGAAATGGCCGGCGCAGCAGACGGGAAGCGCAGGCAGTCGACGCTTCGCCACTGGTCGATCTGGCGCCACCATTCCTCGGTCGGGGCCGGGGGTGCGCCCGAGGCGTCCAGTGTCCTCTTCAACTGGGACAGGATCGCAAAACAATCGCCGCGCAGTCCCACATCCGCTTTCACCAGCTTGCTGATCGACGCCGGGTCGACGTCGATATGAATGATTTTTGCCTGCGGAGCGAATCGGTCGAGGCGTCCCGTCACCCTGTCGTCGAAGCGGGCGCCGACGCAGACGATCAGGTCAGCCGCGTGCATCGCCATGTTTGCTTCAAGTGTTCCGTGCATGCCCAGCATGCCCAGCCATCGCGGATCGGAGGCAGGGAAGGCACCCAGCCCCATCAAGGTCAGGGTACACGGAGCGTTCCTGTCCCGCACTATGCGGGTGAAGATGTCGCAGGCCGCGCCGCCCGAGTTGATCAAGCCGCCGCCGCCATAGAAGACCGGGCGCCGCGAAGCCTGGATCAATGCTGCTGCCTCCTCCAGCTGCAGCGCCAGCGCTGGCCCAACCGCATGAGGAAGCGCCGCGGACGGCGGTGCGGCCGTCGTGTTGCAACGCACAGCGCATTGTCCCGCTTGAATATCTTTTGGTATATCGACCAGCACCGGGCCGGGTCTTCCTTGGGTCGCCCGCTGGATTGCCTCGCGGACAATGTCCGCGATCTCGCTCGCATTTCTGATCTGCGCATTCCATTTGGTGACCGTGCGCGAGATCCCCAGCGCGTCGCATTCCTGGAAGGCGTTGGTGCCAATGAGGTTCGAGGCCACCTGCCCGCTGATGCATAACACGGGGATCGAGTCACACAAGGCGTCGAGCAGGCCCGAAGTCGTGTTCGCAATGCCAGGCCCCGACGTCACGAACACAACGCCCAGCCGGCCTGTCGAGCGGGCATACCCTTCAGCGGCATGTACAGCGGCTTGTTCATGCCTGACCAGCACGTGGCGCAGGCGCGGCTCATCGTACAGCGCGTCGTACAGCGGAAGCATGGCGCCGCCGGGGTAGCCGAACACGGTATCAACACCTGCCTCGATCAGCATATGAAGCAAAACCTGTGCTCCCGTGAGGACGCTACCGGTGTCGGGAGAAACGATGGGAAAATCTGGATCGGTGCGGGTATTCATGGGGAAATGTTATCGGCAAACCCGCTGAAAGTGCTTCATAATTTCATTCTTATACGCGCCAATTCTGAAAAATTTATGCAGATAATCGATGACCAAGGAAAATTGTTCGACCATCAGGATCTGGCGATACTTCGCATCTTGCTGGCGGACTCGCGCACGCCGTTGCAGGAGATCGGCAAGGCGGTCGGATTGTCCACGACCTCCTGCTGGAACCGCATCAAGCGTATGACGGATGCGGGGGCGATCGAAGGCTATACGGTGAAGGTCGACCTCGCAAAGATTGGCTACCAGGACTCGGTGATCGTTCAGGTCACGCTCGGTAGTCATAACCAGGAGACACTGGATGCGTTCGGACAGGCGCTTCAGTCGATTCCCGAAGTCCTGGAGGCCTTTCTCATTTCCGGGGACTATGACTACTTCATCAGAATCGCGGTGAAGGACACCCGTGACTATGAACGCCTGCTGCGGGAAAAGCTCTACATGATCCCAGGCATTCGCCACAGCAAGTCCAGCTTCGTCCTGCGCACCCTCAAGAAAGAAGACACCCCGCTCACTTGCTAACGCGCACCCGCCGCGACTTGCCTTCCGGGCGGCCTGGGGTCGAGGTCCTCAGTGCTGCTTGTGCTCAAGGCAAAGCAGCTTTCGATAGGCGCACAGGTCCTCGATGAGTTGCTTTTCGCTAGCCAGGATCTTGGCCTTTTCCGCATCCCCGACCATGTGGATGATGTAGCTCTGCTCGGGAATGCCTTGTTGATCGATGAACGGATACCTCAAGCTATCTGGCTGGGCAAGGTCAGGAGCCGCACCAATATCGCTGTTCGTGACGCCAGGCGCGTAGTACATCAGGTGTGGCATCACCATGGTGTGCACCTTCATGTCCGGTGGGCCGACCGTGCGCATGACAGGAGCAACCATATACGACACGCCTGGCTTCTCCGGCACCTTGTACGTCTTGTCCCGGAAGCGGCGCGCGATTTCCGCATGCACCTGCGCCGCGCTCTTGCCCTGCGCGCGCAGCGCGGCCGTATCCATGATCACCTGCAAATAGGTCCTGGTCCCGGCGGCGTCGTAGCACAAGGGGATGTAGATGTCGTTTCGGAAGTCGGCCAGCTCCCACGCGGTGCGCTCGACGAGGCATGCGACGCCGCTGCTTCCTTGGCGCGACAGTTGATACCCGTTGCCCGGTTCCAGCAGATACACGGTCGCACGGTCCCGCAATGCCGGCGGCAATGCGCTCAGCGCGAACCGGGTTTCGAGCTGGGGTGGCATCCGGTCGACGCTCGTCTCGGCCGCGCGGGCCAGCTCCCCTCGCGCTCCCGCGAGTGCGCTGACACCGAGCATAAAGGCCAGCAGCGCGAGCGAGCGGCCGCGGCGCCGGTTGATTGAAGTGCGGTTCAGCATTTGTGCTCCTCCTTGCAAAAGGGGTATCGCAGATCCATCAGGCCGGCAGGCGCTCGTCGTATTCCTTACGCAGGCGGGTCCAGCCGTCCCAGAACGGCGCGGGCTCCTCGCCGGTGACGCGGGCCACAAGGATGTCCAGATGCATATGCCAGCCGGCACCCACCATGACAGTGACGTCACGGTTGGGCAGGCGACGGTGGATCACCTTGAGCAGCACCTTGTCGCCCGCCGGCTTCAGTTCGAACACGACCTCGCCGCCGCCGTCCCAGGTGATCCCGAGCTTGCGGGGCGGGTCGAGCTCCGTAATCTGGCTTAGCATGCGATTTTCTTCCGGGAAGCCGTCGGGGCGCCGCCCGGACATCGGTGTCAACTCGTCGTTTCGCCAAACGAGCTCTACCGGCGTTCCGACTTGCATCTGCATGTGCCCCGCAGCCAACCACTGGCGTCGCAACTCGCTGTCCGTGAGGTAGGCCCAGACGCGTTCGATCGGGCCGGGCAAGAGGCGCTGGATTTCCAACGTCGCAGGTTCCGTCAACACGCCGAACGCGTTGAGATTGGCAAGATCATTCATGCGATTTCCCTTTTTTTGAGGTGGGCGAGGGGACGGTTGTATGGCGCGCATCCTCGCGCAGCAGTTGGTCGAGCACATCCAGGCGGCTGGTCCAGAAGCGCTCGTAGAAGGCCAGCCATTCTTTCGCGCTCGCGAGAGGGCCGGGATCGAGGCGACACAGATGGGTGCGCCCGCGGATTTCGCGCTGGATCAGGCCGGCATTCTCCAGCACCTTGACGTGCTTGGAGGCAGCCGCGAGCGACATGTCGAAGGGCTCGGCCAACTGGCTCACCGTTCTTTCGCCGGCGGCGAGTTCACGAAGCATCTGCCGGCGGGTCGCATCGCCAAGCGCGTGAAAGACCTGATCAAGAGGGGTGGATTCATATTTAACCATGTGGTTGATTATCGGCTTCCAAATCCGAAAAGTCAACCGATTGGTTGAATTATTTGCGGTGCTGCTTGGCAGGTCGAGCTCAAAGGGCGAGTCAACCCAGTCGCCCTGTGAATAACCGTGTAGAAAACCAGTGAACACAGGCGGGAAAACCGGTTGAGAAGGTGCCGGGAACTGTGGATATCCTGCTGCGGGCCAGCCATCGGCGCAGCAAGATTCCTGATTCCGCTACTTGATGCGCTACAGAAGGCCAGTCAGCGGCATCCGGAAGGCGTTACAGTGACAAGCACTCGAACTTAGCAACTGTTCAACTGCGGGATGACATGTGGGAAAGGAAGTGGGGACAATAATGCATCCGAAACAACTTGCGGCAGTATTTGCCCTGCCGGCTAGCGAACGCTTCGAACACTTCGTGAAGGTGGTTGCAGATCGCGAGAAAGCGTGGGGTCTCTACCGGGATGGTTGGGCCATGGCAGGAACAGATGGAGGAAGATCAGTTCTTCCGGTTTGGCCCTACAAGGAATATGCCGAGGCATGCGCGGTACGCAATTGGACCGGATGCGAGCCCAAGGAAATCTCACTGGACGACCTGATGACAGTGGTGCTTCCACAGTTAAAAGCTGAGGGCTCTTTACTGGGTGTCTTACCAACACCCGAGGGCCACGGTGCGACGCCACCAATCGACGAGGTGATAGCGGCCTTAGTCGAAGAACTGAAGCGATATTAACCGCTCGTGGAGCGAAGGTCAGCCGCACCTCAGGCCCGATTCACATCACTCCACCGTCACCGACTTGGCCAGGTTGCGCGGCTTGTCCACGTCCGTGCCGCGCGCCAACGCCGTGTGATACGCCAGCAGCTGCAGCGCGGCCACGTGAAGGATCGGCGACAGCAGGCCGTAATGCTCCGGCAGGCGGATCACGTGCACGCCGTCGCTCGAGGTGATGCGGGAGTCCACGTCCGCGAACACATACAGCTCGCCGCCGCGGGCGCGCACTTCCTGCATGTTGGACTTGAGCTTTTCCAGCAGCGCGTCGTTGGGCGCGATCGTCACCACCGGCATCTCCTCGGTCACCAGCGCCAGCGGGCCGTGCTTCAGTTCGCCCGCCGGGTAGGCCTCGGCGTGGATGTACGAGATTTCCTTGAGCTTGAGCGCGCCTTCCAGCGCGATCGGGTAGTGGATGCCGCGGCCCAGGAACAGGGCGTTTTCCTTGCGCGCGAATTCTTCCGCCCAGGCGATGATCTGGGGCTCCAGCGCCAGCACGGCCGACAGCGCGACCGGCAGGTGGCGCATCTGCTTCAGGTAGATGGCTTCCTGCGCGTCGTCCAGGCGGCCGTTGACCTGCGCCAGCGTCAGCGTCAGCAGGAACAGCGCGGCCAGCTGGGTGGTGAAGGCCTTGGTCGACGCCACGCCCACTTCCACGCCAGCACGGGTGATGTACGCAAGTGAGCACTCACGTACCATGGCGCTGGTGGCCACGTTGCAGATGGTGAGGGTGTGGTGCATGCCAAGGCTGCGGGCGTGCTTGAGCGCGGCCAGGGTGTCGGCCGTTTCGCCGCTCTGCGAGATCGTCACCACCAGGGTCCTGGGGTCCGGCACGCTCACGCGGTAGCGGTATTCGCTGGCGATTTCGACATTGACCGGCACCTGGGCCACCGATTCGATCCAGTACTTGGCGGTCAGGCCGGCGTAGTAGCTGGTGCCGCAGGCCAGGATCAGCACGCGGTCGATCTGCTTGAACACCTGGTAGGCGCCGTCGCCGAACAGCTCGGGCATGATGCCGGTGACGCCTTCCAGCGTATCGCCGATCGCGCGCGGCTGCTCGAAGATTTCCTTCTGCATGAAGTGGCGGTACGGGCCCAGCTCGGCCGCGCCGGTGTGGGCGTGCACGGTCTTGACCTCGCGGTTCACCTGGCGCCCTTCCGCATCCACGATCCAGTAGCGCGCCAGCTGCAGGTCGACCACGTCGCCTTCTTCCAGGTAGATGATCTGGTCGGTGGTGCCGGCCAGCGCCATGGCGTCCGAGGCGACGAAGTTTTCGCCGTTGCCCACGCCCACCACCAGCGGCGAGCCCTGGCGCGCGGCCACCACGCGGTGCGGCTCGTCGCGGCAGAACACGGCGATCGCATACGCGCCGTGCAGGCGCTTGACGGCCTGCTGCACGGTCTCGAACAGGTCACCGTTGTACATGTGGTCCACCAGGTGGGCGATCACCTCGGTGTCGGTCTGGCTCTGGAATTGGTAGCCCAGCTCCGTCAGCTCGCGGCGCAGCTCGTCATGGTTTTCGATGATGCCGTTGTGGACAAGTGCGATGCGGGCGTTGTCTTCGCTCGGGGAAAAATGCGGGTGCGCGTTGTGCGAGGCCGGCGCGCCGTGCGTGGCCCAGCGGGTGTGCGCGATGCCGGTGAAGCCCTCGAGCTCGGCACTCTTGACCTGGGTTTCGAGGTCGGCCACGCGCGAGGTGCTGCGCGAGCGGCGCAGCGCGCCGTTGACGTACAGCGCCACGCCGCAGGAATCGTAGCCGCGGTATTCCAATCGTTTCAGGCCTTCAATCAGAATTGGTGTAATGTTGCGTTGCGCTACGGCTCCGACGATTCCGCACATAATCTGTCCTCGTGAATAGGTTGTGATGCGCTTACTGTAGAGCAGAGCCAATGAAATATGCGTTCAGTGCGCGCCGTTTTTTGTTATATTATTTCAAGCAGCATCGAAGCTGAAATCTTATTTCATATCCTCCAAGATTCTTTTCGAATCTTCCAAAAATGGCCGCCGAGTACCCTTTGGACGATCTCGATCGTCGCATCCTGCAAGCGCTTCAGCTTGACTCATCTCACACCAACGCCGAGCTGGCCGAACTTGTTCATGTGTCACCACCAACCTGCCTGCGCCGGGTCAAGCACCTGACCGACAGCGGCGTGATCCAGAAACAAGTTGCCATCCTCGATCCCGTCAAAGTCGGTTCCAGCCTCACGGCTATCGTCGAGATCACGCTCGACGTGCAGGCCGCCGAGCGCATGGACGAGTTCGAGCGCCTGGTGGCGCAGGAGGCCGCCATCCTGCAGTGCTACCGGACGGCGCCGGGACCGGACTTCATCCTGGTGCTGCAGGTAAAGGACATGCCGGCCTACCACGAACTGGCGCACCGGATATTCGCCACCCACGCCAACGTGCGCAACGTGCGCACCTATTTCTCGACCTTCCGCAGCAAATTCGACACGCGCATCCCGATCTAAAAGTTGCCGTTGAGTAACGTCAACCGTGCCGCCTGCGAATAGATGTCTACTGGAAACATCCAGCGACTTCATAGCGAGGCGGAAGTGGTTGCGAATGCTCATAGCGCACTTGTAGAACTGTCCGGCGTCCATCGCCGCTTCCGGACCGGGAAGGTACTGGTCCACGCCCTCTACGACATCAGCCTGCGGGTCCAGCCGGGCGAGATCCTCGCCATCTGCGGCCCCTCGGGGCACGGCAAGACCACGCTGGCCAGCCTCATCGGCCTGCTGGACCCGCCCAGCGAAGGCAGCCTCTGGTTCGACGGACTGGCCACCGAATCGCTGGCCGAGGGCGCACGCAGGCAACTACGCACGGAAAAGATCGGCCTCGTCTTCCAGCACTGCACGCTGGTGCCTGTCCTGTCTGCACAGGAAAACGTGATGCTCCCGCGGCTGCTCAATGGCAAACGGCCCGACGACGCCGGCGAGCTGGCCGCCGAACTGCTGGCGCGCCTTGGCCTGGCCGCGCAGGTCCGCCAGTTGCCGACTGCGCTGGACGCGAGCCAGCGCCAGCGCGTCTGCATCGCGCGCGCGCTCGTCACCCGCCCGGCGCTGGTGGTGGCGGACGAGCCAACCTCGCGCCTGGACAGCGGCAGCGTGCGCATGGTGATGGACCTGTTCAGCGCCTTGCAACGCGAACGCGGCACCACGTTCGTGATCGCCACACGCGACCAGCGCCAGTTGCTGCGCGCCGCGCGGACCTTGCAGCTGAGCGAAGGCCGCCTGCTGGGCGCCCCGGCCGACACGCCCCGTCTCGCTTGCCGGGCGCTGGCATGAACAGCCTGCAGCTTGCGCTGCGCAACCTGCTGCGGGCACGTCGACGGACGCTGGGGCCGGTCCTGCTCATCGCGCTGGCCCTGTGCGGGCTCGACCTGTTTTTCGGCTGGGAGGGCGAAGCGCTGCGGCAAGCCGAGCAGGAAGCGGTGTTTGGAGAACGCCTGGGACACCTGGCCATCCTGCCGCAAGACGCGCCTGCCTTCACGACTCGCCAGGCGCAAAGCCTGCGCGAGCTCGCGCAGCGAACACCCGGCGTGGTCCTGGTGGCGGACGCCCCGGCCGCCATCGCCGTCTATCTTGCCAACCCAATCGACTGGCAAACGCGCAGCGCCGCACTGGACGCGGGCCTGCGCGCGGCCGGCCTGCGGGCAAGCCTGCATCGCGGGGCAGACTTGTCCCGCACCTACCGCGCCGCCCGCGCCACCCATCGCTGGGCGCTTGCCGGCGTTACCGTCGCGGCGCTCGCGGCCATCATGGTGGTGGTTTTCTCCACAGCCACACTCAACCGCGTGGAGCGCCGGCGCGAGTTTGCGCTGCTACGCGCCCTCGGGCTGGCGGACAGGGCCGTGCTGGCGCACATGCTTGCCGAAGCGCTGCTGGTGACGCTGTGCGCCGTGGTGCTGGGCATGGCCGCCAGCACGCTGCTCTGGTCGATTGCGCAGGCGGTCCCCGGCTGGCACCTGGTGCTCGAGCCGGCCCCGCGGCGCCAGCTGGCCGCGCTGCTGCTGGTGTTCTTGGCGGTATCGGTGGCGGTGCTGGTGCCGGCCCTGCAAACGCTGCGGGACGATGTGGCGGAAGGATTGGCGGGCGCCGGGCACTAGCGCGCCCGCCTGTGGAGAAGCTGTGGATTACTTCTTGACCTTGACCGGGCGCTGCCAGCCTTCGATGGTCATCTGCTTGGGACGGGAAATGGTCAGCTTGCCGGCCGGCGCGTCCTTGGTCAGCGTCGTGCCGGCGCCGAGCGTCGCGCCCTTGCCCACAGTCACCGGCGCCACCAGCTGGGTATCGCTGCCGATGAACGCGTCGTCCTCGATGGTGGTGCGGAACTTGTTGGCGCCGTCATAGTTGCAGGTGATCGTGCCCGCGCCGATGTTCACGCGCGAACCCACGTCGGCATCGCCCACATAGGCCAGGTGGTTGGCCTTGCTGTGCGCCGCCACCTTGCTGTTCTTGATCTCGACGAAGTTGCCGACATGGACATCCTCGGCCAGCTCGGTGCCCGGACGCAGGCGCGCGTACGGTCCGATGATCGATTTCCCGCCCACCACCGCGTCCTCGATGTGGCAGAACGGCTTGATCTGCGCCCCGGCCGCCACCTTCGCGTCCACCAGCACGTTGTGCGCGCCCACGTTCACGCCATCGCCCAGCTCGACACGGCCCTCGAACACGCAGCCGACGTCGATCGTCACGTCGCGACCGCAGATCAGTTCGCCGCGCACGTCGATCCGCGCCGGATCCAGCAGGGTGACGCCTTTTTCCAGCAGCGCATTGGCGATGTTGAGCTGGTGGCGGCGCTCGAGCTCGGCCAGCTGCACCTTGCTGTTCACGCCCGCCACTTCCCATTCCGCCGACGGCTGGGCCGACACGACCTCGACCCCGTCCGCCACCGCCTGCGCCACGATATCGGTCAGGTAGTACTCCCCCTGCGCATTGTTGTTCGACAGCGCAGCCAGCCATTTCTTCAGGTGGCGGGTGGGAATGACCATGATGCCGCTGTTGATCTCGCGAATCTGGCGCTCGGCCTCGGTGGCATCCTTTTCTTCCACGATGCGCACGATGCGCCCGTTGTCGCGCACGATGCGGCCCAGGCCGAACGGGTTGGCCATCTCCACCGTCAGGATGCCCAGCTTGTCATCGCCTGCCGCCTCCACCAGCTTGCGCAGCGACGCGCTGGACGTGAGCGGCACGTCGCCGTACAGCACCAGGGTCGGCACGCCGTCGTCCAGTTGGGGCACCGCCTGCATCACCGCGTGGCCGGTGCCCAGCTGGGGCTCCTGCAAGGCGGTGTCGATCACGGCATGGGTGCGCTCGGCCAGTTGCCCGACCATGGCAGGCACCGCTGCGCCGCCGTGCCCGTAAATCACGCATAATTTGCGTGGTGCAAGGCCACGCGCCGTCTCGATCACATGCTGCAGCAGCGGCTTACCGGCCAGCGGATGCAACACCTTTGGCAGCGCGGACTGCATGCGCTTTCCCATGCCGGCGGCGAGGATGACTACGTTCATATGCCGTTTTTCGCAAAAAGAGTTGAAGAGATGAAAAAGTTTAGCACGCACCCCTGGTGGTACCGCGTACGCTTGCTGTTCCTCATTGCAATGGTCGCGGCCGCCGCAGGGTGCAGCACCATCAAATTCACGTACAACCACGGCGACACTCTACTGTACTGGTGGCTGAACGCGTACGTCGATCTGGACAGCGACCAATCGACCTGGGTCAAGCAGGACATCGACAAGCTGTTCCTGTGGCACCGGCAGACCCAGCTGCGCGACTACGCCGGCCTGCTAACCAACATGCAGCGCCAGCTCGCCGGTAACCCGACCCAGGCCGACCTGCTGTCGGACTACCGCGACATCAAGGCGCGCACCGAGCTGCTGGCGTTCAAGGCCCTGCCCGAGCTGGCCGACCTGGCAATGTCGATGCGCCCGGACCAGATCGAACAGATGCAGAAGAAATTCAACAAGAACAACGCGGATTTCCGGCACAAGTACATGAGCGGCGATGTCGAGCACCAGCACAAGGTCCGCTTCGACAAATCGATGGACCAGTTCGAGCTGTGGTTCGGGCACTTCTCGCGCGACCAGGAAGCCGTGCTGCGGCGCGCCTCGGACGCCCGGCCGCTGGACAACGAGATCTGGCTGCAGGAACGCATGATGCGGCAGCAGAAGATCGTCAAGCTGCTGCGCCGGGTGCAGCAGGAAAGGCTGAACAAGGAACAGACGATGGCGGCGATCCACACCCTGCTGCGCGATTTCTTCGACCGCTTCGACGCGCCGGACCGCAAGGCATTCTTCGACGCCTATGTGGACAGCACATCGAAATACATCCTGACCGCGATCCGCCTGGCCACGCCGGAGCAGAAGGCGCATGCGCACAAGCGGATGCAGGGGTGGATCAACGACTTCAACGCGCTGGCCGCCGGCCGCTAGAACCGTCGTCCCCGCGAAGGCGGGGACCCCATAGGTCGCCTGAATGGCCATGGCGTAGACCGCAGGTACCCAAGCTCGGCATGGGTCCCCGCCTTCGCGGGGACGACAGGCCGCGTGATATAGTGCGCGCCATGCAAAACAAGCACGCCAAACGCTACAACCGTCCCCAGGCACAACAGGTCCGCATCATCGGCGGCGCCTGGAAACGCACCCCGCTGCCCGTGCTGGACGCGCTGGGCCTGCGCCCGACTCCCGACCGCGTGCGCGAAACCGTGTTCAACTGGATCACCCACCAGATCGACGCCGGCTGGGACGGCATCGACTGCCTCGACCTGTTCGCCGGCAGTGGCGCGCTGGGCTTCGAGGCGGCCAGCCGCGGCGCCCGCTCGGTCACGATGATCGACACCCACCCCGCCGTGATCCGCCAGCTCGAACAAAACAAGGAAAAGCTCAAGGCCGGCAACATCAGCGTGCAACGCGCCGACGCGCTGGCCAGCGCGCGCGACCTGGGCCTGCGCGGCCAGCGCTTCGGCCTGGTCTTCCTCGACCCGCCTTACCAGCAAGATTTCCTGAGCCAGAGCCTGCCTCTGTGCAAAACCCTGCTGGCCTCAAACGGCCTGGTCTATGCGGAGTCCGGCATGCCGCTGCCGTTTGACGAGGCCGAACGTCCCGACTGGCTGGCCGGCTGGGAACCGGTCAGGCAGGACAAGGCCGGCATGGTCCACTACTACTTGCTCAAGCTGCACGAAAACGAAGCCTGACGCGACAAAACCGCCCATAAACCGTGCAATCCTTGCCCTGACTTAGGGCGGCAGACTGGATTTCAGGCATAATGCGCGTTCTGTAAGCACGTCATCTCGCAGGAGCCGCAATGGTTGTAGCCGTTTATCCAGGGACCTTCGATCCGCTGACCCGCGGGCACGAGGATTTGGTGCGCCGCGCATCGGGTCTGTTCGACACGCTGGTGGTCGGGGTCGCGGACAGCAAGAACAAGCGGCCCTTCTTCTCGCTCGAAGAGCGGCTGGAGATCGCCAACGAGGTGCTGGGCCACTACCCCAACGTGAGGGTCGAAAGCTTTTCCGGCCTGCTCAAGGATTTCGTGCGCCAGCACGACGCGCGCGTGATCGTGCGCGGCCTGCGCGCCGTGTCCGACTTCGAATACGAGTTCCAGATGGCGGGCATGAACCGCTACCTGCTGCCCGACGTCGAAACCATGTTCCTGACCCCGTCCGACCAGTACCAGTTCATCTCCGGCACCATCGTGCGCGAGATTGCCCAGCTTGGCGGCGACGTGTCCAAATTCGTTTTCCCCTCGGTGGAACGCTGGTTGCACAAGAAACTGGCAGCGCCGAAAGCATAGGTCCCAGGCAGTACCATGGCTTTATTGATCACCGACGATTGCATCAACTGCGACGTGTGCGAGCCCGAGTGCCCGAACGAAGCGATTTCGATGGGCGAGGACCACTACCTCATCGACCCGAACAAGTGCACCGAATGCGTCGGCCACTACGACGAGCCGCAGTGCCAGCAGGTGTGTCCGGTTTCGTGCATTCCGTTCAACCCCGAATGGCGCGAAACGCGCGAAGAGCTGCAGGCCAAGTACGAACGGCTGATGCGGGAAAAGAAGGCCGCGGCCTGATCAGTCGACCGGCTCCCATTTGCCGGTTTTTTCGTTCTTGCGGTATTTCTTCTTCACCGCCGCCCACGCGACCTTGAAGGCGGTCTCCTCGCGCCCCTCCGGCCCGCGCTCGGCATATTCGTCGAAGGCGCTGTTGAACGCTTCCTGGAAGATCTCCTGTGCGTGACGGGGCAAGACGTCGCGCACGTTATCGGGCAAGTCGTTAATCGATTTATAAGCCATGCTATGCTGTCCTTATGAGCGCCGACGCCGACCAGAACGCCAAGCTTCCGGATTCCGTCCACGAAAACATCGGAACGATTGCGGAGTTCTACGCGCGCCACGAAGAACGCTTGTCGCTACCGCAGGCGATAGTCGAACGGATCAGCCTGTTCTTCGGCAGCCCGGGCTACGTGGCCGGCAGCGTCGTGTTCGTAGTATGCTGGATCGTCGCCAACCTTGTCGCACCCAAGTACGGCGGGCCGCAGATCGACGAACCGCCGTTCTTTTGGCTGCAGGGCATCATCACCCTGAACGCCTTCATCATCTCCACCACGGTGCTGATCCGCCAGCACCGCATGTCCAAGCTGGCCGAACACCACGCCCACCTCGACCTCCAAGTCAACCTGCTGGCCGAAGAAAAGAGCAGCAAGATCATCGCCATGCTCGAGGAACTGCGGCGCGACCTGCCCACCGTGCGCAACAAGACCGACCATGAAGCCGAGGAAATGGCCAGGCCAGCCGACCCCAAGGCCGTGCTGTCGGCCATCGAGCGCGAAAACCAGGAGTAACAGGTAAAAGAAAACGCGGCGCCGGATCACCGGACACCGCGTTTTGGCGGGGGAGGGGTATAAACTGGATCAGCCGCGGGCAGCCAGGGCGCGCTCGGCGTGAAGCGTGCGGCGCTGCGCCAATTCGGCGCGGGCCAGAATGCGCTGCTGCACCAGCAGGGCAGCCGCACGGCCAATGCCCTTGAGCAACGGACGGAAGACCAGCAGCGTGCCGACAACGATCGACACCACCAGCAAGCCGCGCAGGGCTTCGGCGATCGACAGGCCGTGGATCATGGTTTCAGTAAAAGACATTTCTCACACTTTATTCGCTAGTTGACAGTCGGCACTATAGTGCGTTGCAACATATAAATCTAATTCTGTTTCCTAATGGTGATCATTTCGTTTGTGAATGGAAATCGAGTACACTTCCGGTAACTCCATAAATGCCCCTGCCGAACAGTTCCGATGAGCTTCCTCACGCTTGACCTCAACCTGCTGCGCGTGTTCGACGCAGTGATGACCGAACAAAACCTCACGCGCGCGGCCGGCCACCTGGCCATGACCCAGCCGGCCGTGTCGAACGCGATCAAGCGCCTGCGCGAGAGCCTGGGCGACGAGCTGCTCATCCGCACCGCCTACGGCGTCAAGCCCACCCCGCGCGCCGAGGCGATGTGGCCGTCGGTGCGCGCCGCGCTGGCGTCGATGGAGGCGGCGGTGATGCCCGAGACCTTCGACGTGTCGAAGGCGCAGGCCACCTTCCGCATGGCGATGGCCGACGCCACCGCCGCGTACTGGCTGCCCTCGCTGATGCGTTCGATCGAGCGCGAGGCGCCGGGCGTGAACATCCGCATGGTGCCGCTGACCACGCGCGAGCCGCGCCCGCTGCTGCTGCGCGGCGACATCGACCTGGCGGTCGGCTTCTTTCCTGGCGTGGCGGCGCAGCTGTCGTACGAAGTCGGCTCGCCGATCCGGCACGAGCGGCTGTACTCGGGCGAATACGTGTGCGTGATGCGCAAGACCCACCCGCTGGCCAAGGCCAAGCTCGACATCGACGCCTATTGCAGGGCCAACCACCTGCTGGTGAGTTTTTCCGGCCGCGCGCACGGCCTGGTGGACGAAGCGCTGGCCCAGCTGGGGCGCGAGCGGCGGATTTTGCTGACGGTGAACCAGTTCTTCACCGCGGGACGGGTGGTGGCCAACTCGGACCTGGTGACGGTGCTGCCCAAGCACCTGATGGTCGCCACCGGCATGACCGATGCGCTGGTGTGGCGCGAACTGCCGTTCGCGATGCCGGCCGTGCACCTGGACATGCTGTGGCACGAACGCGACGGCCGCAGCCCGGCACACCGCTGGCTGCGCCAGAACCTCGAAAGCATGGCTGCCAACGCGCAGCCGAAGCCGGAAAAGAAAGTCGCCTGATCCGTAGGGTGGGCTCTTGAGCCCACGCGCCTCACACGTGCCGCGTGCGCACCGCGTGGGCACAAGTGCCCACCCTACGAAATGGTAGCTCGGCTACTTGATCGGCAACTTGGTCGTGTTCTTGACCTCTTCCATCACCGCATACGTGTGCGTTTCGCGCACGCCCTTCTGCAGCAGCGTCTTGCCCAGGAATTCGCGATACGCGGCCATGTCCTTGACCCGCGCCTTGACCAGGTAGTCGAACCCGCCCGCCACCATGTGGCACTCGAGCACTTCGGGAATCAGCTGCACGCTCTGTTTGAACGCATCGAACACCTCCGGCGTGGTGCGGTCCAGCACCACCTCGATGAACACCAGCAGCGACACATCCAGCAGCTGCGGATTGAGCTGCGCCGTGTAGCCCATGATGTAGCCGGCCTCGTGCAGCTTGCGCACCCGCTCCAGGCAGGCCGCCGGCGACAGGTTCACCCGCGCCGCCAGCTCGACGTTGCTGATCCGCCCGTCACTCTGCAGTTCGGCGAGGATCTTCTTGCTAATCTTGTCCAGCATCCCGTTCTCTCTCGGCTTGTAAATATTATTTGGCCAAATTCTCTCACCAAAAACTATCTTTAGCCAGTCTTCTGTAAAAACAGAATTAATCCAGACAATTTCCCTCTACAATCCAAATCATCTATTAGCGCTTGACATCGCGCCTGGCAGCCACAAGCAGCCCGGCGCGTTTTTGCGCCGTGTTCCATCCGATCATTCTTTTTGAAGAGTCCACATGCAGATTGCCGCTTCCCCGGGAGCCCTGTTCGTCCCGTTCGATGCACTCCAGGCTGAAATCAAGCGCGAGCAAAGCCCGCTGCGCGCTGCCATCACCGCCGCCTACCGCCGCGACGAGGGGCAAGCCGTCGAATGGCTGCTGGCGCAGGGCGCACGCCCGAGCAGCGATGCCTACATGCTGGCACACCGGCTGGTGTCGAGCGTGCGCGAAAAGCGCACCCGCGCCTCTGGCGTGGACGCGCTGATGCACGAATTCTCGCTGTCGTCGGAAGAAGGCGTGGCGCTGATGTGCCTGGCCGAGGCGCTGCTGCGCATCCCGGACACCGCCACCGCCGACCGCCTGATCGCCGACAAGATCAGCAAGGGCGACTGGAAGCGCCACCTGGGCGAGTCGCCGTCGCTGTTCGTGAACGCGGCCACCTGGGGCCTGCTCATCACCGGCAAGCTGGTGTCGACCAGCAGCGAAGGCGGCCTGGGCACCGCACTCACGCGCTTGATCGCCAAGGGCGGCGAGCCGCTGATCCGCAAAGGGGTGGACGTGGCGATGCGCATGCTGGGCAACCAGTTCGTGACCGGCCAGACCATCGACGAAGCGCTCAAGAACAGCCGCGAGAACGAAACCCGCGGCTACCGCTATTCCTACGACATGCTGGGCGAGGCGGCGCTGACCGAAGCGGACGCGAAGCACTACTACGCCGCCTATGAAATGGCGATCCATGCGATCGGCAAGGCATCGAACGGGCGCGGCATCAAGAACGGGCCGGGCATCTCGGTCAAGCTGTCGGCCCTGCACCCGCGCTACAGCCGCGCGCAGCTCGACCGGGTGATGGGCGAACTGCTGCCGCGCCTGAAAAGCCTGCTGCTGCTGGCCAGGCAGTACAACATCGGCCTGAATATCGACGCCGAGGAAGCGGACCGCCTGGAAATCTCGCTCGACATGATGGAGGCGCTGGCCTTCGATCCCGAGCTGGCGGGCTTCGACGGCATCGGCTTCGTGGTGCAGGCCTACTCCAAGCGCTGCCCGTTCGTGATCGACTACCTGGTCGACCTGGCGCGCCGCAGCGGCCGCAGGTTCATGATCCGCCTGGTGAAGGGCGCCTACTGGGACGCCGAAATCAAGCGTGCGCAGGTCGACGGCCTGCCCGGCTTCCCGGTCTATACGCGCAAGGTGTACACGGACGTGTCGTACCTGACCTGCGCGCGCAAGCTGCTGGGCGTGACCGACGTGATCTACCCGCAGTTCGCCACCCACAACGCGCACACGCTGTCGGTCATCTACACCTGGGCGCGTGCAGAGAACATCGACGATTACGAATTCCAGTGCCTGCACGGCATGGGCGAAACGCTGTACGACCAGGTGGTCGGCAGCGAGAACCTGGGCCGCGCATGCCGCATCTACGCGCCGGTGGGTTCGCATGAAACGCTGCTGGCCTACCTGGTGCGGCGCCTGCTGGAAAACGGCGCCAACACCTCGTTCGTCAACCAGATCGTGGACGAGAACGTGCCGATCGATACGCTGCTGGCCGATCCGTTCGAGACCGCGCGCGCCTACAAGGGCAAGCCGCATCCGTCGATCGCGCTGCCGCCGGCGCTGTTCGGCAAGGAGCGCAAGAATTCGGCCGGTACCGACCTGTCGAACGAGGACAGCCTGCGGCTGCTCGCGGTCGAACTGGGCAAGCAACGTTCATACAACGCCGGCCCGCTGGTCGCAGGCAGCACCGAAGCGGGCGCGCCGCTGAACGTGGTGAACCCGGCGCAGAACGCCGACGTGGTCGGCCAGGTGCGCGAAGCATCGCGCGCGGACGTCGAGACCGCGCTGGCCGCCGCCGCGGCGTTTGCGCAGGAGTGGCAAGACACGCCGGCCGCAAAGCGCGCCGAGCTGCTCGAGCGCGTGGCCGACCTGTACGAGCGCGACCACGCCGAGCTGATGGCGCTGGCCGTGCGCGAGGCCGGCAAGTCGCTGCCCAACGCGATCGCCGAAATCCGCGAGGCAGCGGACTTTCTGCGCTACTACGCCCAGCAGGTGCGCGCCACGGCGCCGGCACAGGCGCTTGGTCCCGTCACCTGCATCAGCCCGTGGAACTTCCCGCTGGCGATCTTCACCGGCCAGGTGGCGGCAGCACTGGCCGCCGGCAACGTGGTGCTGGCCAAGCCGGCCGAGCAAACCCCACTGATCGCGCACCGGGCCGTGGAGCTGTTCATCGAAGCGGGCATTGCGCCGGCCGCGCTGCAGCTGCTGCCGGGCCGGGGCGAAGTGGTGGGCGCCGCGCTCACGGCCGATGCGCGCATCAAGGGCGTGATCTTCACCGGCTCGACTGAAGTGGCGCAACTAATCAACCGCACGCTGGCCGAACGCGGCATCAAGGAAGGCTGCGACATTGCACTGATCGCCGAAACCGGCGGCCAGAACGCGCTGATCGTCGATTCGTCGGCGCTGCCCGAGCAGGTGGTGAACGACGTGCTCACCTCCGCCTTCGACAGCGCCGGCCAGCGCTGCTCGGCGCTGCGCGTGCTGTTCCTGCAGGAGGAAATCGCCGACAAAACGATCCGCATGCTCAAGGGCGCAATGAGCGAACTGCGCGTGGGCTGCCCGGACCGGCTGTCGACCGACATCGGCCCGGTCATCGACGCCGAAGCGCAGCGCAACCTGCTGGGCCACATCGAGCGCATGAAGGCCTCGGCCAGGGACCACTTTGCGCTCGAGCTGCCGGAAAGCGTGAACGCGCAGGGCACCTTCGTGCCGCCGACGGTGCTGGAAATCGATTCGCTCGCGCAGCTGACGCACGAGGTGTTCGGCCCGGTGCTGCACGTGGTGCGCTATCGCCGCGACGACCTGGGCAAGGTGGTCGACTCGATCAACGCAACCGGCTACGGCCTGACGCTGGGCGTCCATTCGCGCATCGACGAGACGATCGATTTCATCACCGCGCGCGCCCACATCGGCAACATCTACGTGAACCGCAATATCGTCGGCGCCGTGGTTGGCGTGCAGCCGTTCGGCGGCGAGGGCAAGTCCGGCACCGGGCCCAAGGCGGGCGGGCCGCTGTACCTGAAGCGCCTGCAGCGCCAGGCGGCACCGCTGCTGCAGCACGAACGCCAGGCCGATCCGGGCCTGGCCGCGCTGCTGCAATGGATGCATTCGAACGGCCACACCGAGGCCGAGGCGCTCGGCGCGCAATACGCGAAAGTGGCGCTCACCGGCATCACGCTGGAACTGCCGGGGCCAACCGGCGAGCGTAACCGCTTGTCGTTTGCGCCGCGCGGCAACGTGCTCTGTGTCGCGGCAACGGTGCAGGGCATGCTCAACCAGCTCGCGGCGGCGCTGTCGACCGGTAATCGCGCCGTGGTGCCGCTCGCCGGCCGTGACCTGATTCCGGGCGAACTGCCACAACAGGCGCGCGACCGCGTCCGTTTCATAAAGGACGAAGAAATCGCAGGCACCGAATTCCATGCAGCATTGCTCGAAACCGGCGCGAACGCGAATGTACGCATGCAGCTGGCGGCCCGCCCGGGTGCCATCGTTGCAATCGTTGATACCGATGGGCAATCAGCGATCCCGGTCTGGCGCCTGGTTGCCGAGCGGGCAGTGTGCGTGAACACGACTGCGGCTGGCGGTAACGCAAGCCTCATGACTTTGGGTCTGTAATGATGACGTAGCAGTTGTTTTTTTCCCTTTGGAGGTAGACATGTTAGTTGGCGTTCCAAAAGAAATAAAAAACCACGAATACCGAGTCGGCTTGACGCCGCCATCCGTTCACGAACTGGTGGCGCGTGGCCACAAGGTCATGGTGCAGCACAACGCGGGCGCCGACATTGGCTTGTCCGACGACCAGTACCTGGCGGCCGGCGCCACGATCGTCGAGACCGCCAAGGAGATCTTCGCGCGGGCCGAGATGATCGTGAAGGTCAAGGAGCCGCAGCCGGTCGAATGCGCCATGCTGCGCGAAGGCCAGATTCTGTACACCTACCTGCACCTGGCGCCGGACCCCGAGCAGACCGCGGCGCTGGTCAAGTCGGGCGCAATCTGCATCGCCTACGAAACCATCACCGGCCCTGGCGGCGGCTTGCCGCTGCTGGCGCCCATGAGCGAAGTGGCTGGCCGCATGGCGATCCAGGCGGGCGCCAGCCACCTTGAAAAGTCGAAAGGCGGCATGGGCTTGTTGCTGGGCGGCGTGCCGGGCGTGGCCGCAGGCCATATCGTCATCATCGGCGCCGGCGTGGTCGGTACCAATGCGCTGCAGATGGCTGTGGGCACCGGGGCACGGGTGACGGTGCTGGACAAGAACATTGACCGCCTGCGCCAGCTCGACCTGGTCTATGGCAATCGCATCTCGACCCTGTTCTCCAACGCGCACGCGATCGAAGAAGCGGTGCTGTCGGCCGACCTTGTGATCGGCGGCGTGCTGGTGCCCGGCGCGGCGGCGCCCAAGCTGGTCACCCGCAGCATGATCTCGCGCATGAAGAAGGGCGCGGTGGTCGTGGACGTGGCGATCGACCAGGGCGGCTGCTTCGAAACCTCGCATCCCACCACCCATGCCGAGCCGACCTTCGTGGTCGACGGCGTCGTGCACTACTGCGTGGCCAACATGCCGGGCGCCGTGGCCCGTACGTCGACCTTTGCCCTGAATAACGCCACCATCGGCCACGCCGTCGCGCTGGCGGACAAAGGCTGGCGCAAGGCACTGGCTGACGACGTGCACCTGCGCAATGGCCTGAACGTCTGCCAGGGCAAGGTAACCTATGCCGCCGTGGCGAAGGACCTGGGTTACGACTACGTGTCGGCCGAGTCGATGCTAGGCTGACCAATCTGGTAGCAAAAACGCCTGACGATGTGAAAGGCGTATTGCGCGGCCACTGACTTCACGAAACGCATGAAGTCGGTGGCCGCGTTTTCATTGGCGTTGTCCGAAATGGCTCGGATGACGGCGCATGGCACGCCAAGTTCATGGCACACCTGGGCAACTGCCGCCCCTTCCATTTCAACCGCTACCAGACCGGGCAAATCGTCGTTCAGCTGCGCCAGGCGTGCTTTGTCGTTCATGAACTGGTCACCGCTCGCCACCAGTCCGTGGTGGACGCGTGGTTGCGCCAGGCTGAAGACATTGCGTTCAGTCTCGCTGATGGCGTCCTCCAGGCCATGATCGAGAAACCATTGTGCTGCCGTCACCAGCTGTTGGCCGAGATGATGGTCGCCCAGGAAGTGGGTTTGCCCGGTGAGCGGCACTTCAAAGCGCGGAAATAGCGGACTGGCATCCATGTCGTGCTGGACCAACGATTCGGCCACCACGATGTCGCCAACACGGATGCTTTTGTCACCAGCACCAGCCACGCCGGTAAAGACGATGTGGGTAACTCTGAATTTTTCCACAAGGGTTGTCGCTGTCATGGCCGCAGCAACCTTGCCTATACGCGATAAAACGCATACAGCGTCGATTTTCCAGAGTCGACCGACAAAGTACTCGCGCTGCCCATGGACGAGCCTGGAGGGGCCTTCCATGGCTTCCACGAGACCCTGCTGTTCGTCAGCCAAGGCGCTGATGATGCCTAATCGCATATTTTGGACGCTTTCTTAGTGGTGGCGTTGGCAGGAAAACCCGTTCAAGACATGCTGGCATGCGCTGTCGACGCCTGAACCAGTTTTCCATATATAAGTTAGAAGATGAGTATACGAAGTTGATAGTGATAGTAAACAGGCAGACTTCTGTGGATAAGTTCGATTTTCTCCACAACGTCAATTGTTTACGTGCGCCTGAACTCGCTGGACAACGCTTGCATCTGGCGCGAACGTAAACTGGACAAAAAAGTCCGTTGCCGGCAAACCCTTGCTTTTGCACATCTGATCCTGTGGATATTCAATGGGTTGTCCACAAACACCTTGCCTCAACCTCATTTCTGGCCCTTTTTCAGCACTCATCTGTGGAAAACACTCTGGATATCCACAGCACGAGATGTGAAGAAACCAGCTTCTGTTGAGCAAGCAAATTTTTGTTCAGTTTACGTTCCTGCCTGGTCCAGCGTTTGTCCAGCGGCTTTTCTGTGCCGTAAACCACTGATCCTGTGGAAAAAACTCGTCTTATCCACAATTCCAGTCGCGTTTACTATCACTACTATCTTCGTATACTCACTCGTTAACTCATATATGGAAAACTTCAGGCCGGGTGTATGCTTGCCAGAACACAAACCCTGGAAGCGCACGACCTGAAAGGACGAGCAGCGTGGAATCGGCTGGTGAATACGACTACATCATCATTGGTGCCGGCACTGCTGGCTGTGTACTTGCAAACCGGCTCACGCGGAACAAGGACTTCCAGGTTCTCCTGATCGAAGCCGGTGGCCGTGACGACTACGTCTGGATCCACATTCCCGTCGGTTACCTGTATTGCATCGGCAATCCACGCACCGACTGGCTGCTCAAGACCGAACCCGACCCTGGACTGGCTGGTCGCGCCCTGATTTACCCTCGAGGCAAAGTTCTCGGTGGCTGCTCATCCATCAATGGAATGATCTACATGCGCGGCCAGAGCAGCGATTACGATCGTTGGGCCGACATCACCGGCGATGCGTCCTGGCGTTGGGATAAGGTCCTGCCAATCTTCATGAAAAGCGAGGACCATCACGGCGGTGTGAATGCGATCCACGGAGCGGGTGGCGAATGGCGCGTCGAGAAGCAACGCCTTTCGTGGGAAATCCTGGACGCATTTCGCGATGCAGCCGAACACGTCGGCATCATGAAGGTGGACGATTTCAACGGTGGCGATAACGGCGGCTCCGCCTATTTTGAAGTCAACCAGCGCCGCGGCATTCGGCTTAACACGGCCAAGGCCTTCCTGCGCCCTGCCTCCAGGCGAACCAACCTGACGATCATGACCGGGTGCCATGTTGAAAAACTGCTGGTCGAAGAGGGCGCCAATGGCAAAGTCTGCCGCGGCGTCCAGTTCAGCGGCGGTGGCCGCATGTTCACGGCAACGGCAAGGCGGGAAACACTGCTGAGCGCGGGAGCGGTCAATTCCCCCCAGATCCTGCAGTTGTCGGGAATTGGCCCGGCCGCCATGCTGCACCAGCATGGCATCGAGCCACTCGTCGATGCCCCCGGCGTTGGTGAAAACCTGCAGGACCACCTGCAGCTGCGCATGGTGTTCAAGGTGAAGGGTGCCAAAACGCTCAACACGACGGCAGCGAACTGGTTCGGCAAGATGCGTATCGGCCTGCAATATGCGTTATTCCAGAGCGGACCGATGTCGATGGCCCCGTCGCAGCTCGGCGCGTTCGCCCGTTCGGACGACAGCCAGGCGACGGCCAACCTCGAATACCACGTACAGCCGCTGTCGCTGGAAAAATTCGGCGATCCCTTGCATTCGTTCCCCGCATTTACCGCAAGCGTCTGCAACCTGCGCCCCACATCGCGCGGGCATGTCCGCATTGCGTCCAACAACAGCTTTGCGCCGCCAAAAATCACACCCAACTACCTGAGCACGGCGGAGGACAGGAAAGTGGCCGCGCAATCGCTCCAGCTGACACGCCGGATTGCCGCCGCTCCTGCACTGGCCAGATACCAGCCCGAAGAATTCAAGCCCGGCATCCATTACCGGACCGAAGAGGAACTGGCCGAGGCAGCTGGCCTGATCGGCACCACGATCTTTCATCCGGTGGGCACCTGCAAGATGGGAAGGGCGGAAGACCCGATGGCAGTTGTCGACAGCAACCTGCGCGTAAAAGGCGTGGACAGGCTGCGCGTGGTCGACGCCTCGGTCATGCCCTTTATCACTTCTGGCAACACCAATTCGCCGACCCTGATGATCGCGGAGAAGATCGCGGCGCAAATAATGGCCTGACAGCCCTGCGAAAATTCGCACAAACGGTCTGCGCCAAAGCCCCCGTCACGCTAACCGTGCTGTATTGTGACCACCTGCCGATATGTGTATTATTTATTAAATATTGCAAAAAATAGTATAAAAACCACGCAGAGGAGACGCGATGGCCGACGTCATTCTAGAGACGCGGAACCTGACGAAATCGTTCAAGGGTTTCACCGCCGTCAATGACGTGAACCTGCAGGTGCAGCGCGGGCATATCCACGCCCTGATCGGTCCGAACGGCGCCGGCAAGACCACGTGCTTCAACCTGCTCACCAAATTCCTCGTTCCCAGCTCCGGGCACATCCTGTTCAACGGCCACGACATCACCCGTGCCAAACCGGCGCAGATCGCCCGCAAGGGCATCATCCGGTCATTCCAGATATCGGCGGTATTTCCGCACCTGACGGTGCTGCAGAACGTACGCGTGGGCCTGCAGCGCGAACTGGGCACGAGTTTTCATTTCTGGCGAAGCGAGCGCACGCTGGACGAGCTCAACGACAGGGCGCTGGCGCTCCTGGCCGAGGTGGACCTGGCGGGCTTTGCCGACACCCTGACCGCCGACCTGCCCTATGGCCGCAAGCGCGCGCTGGAAATTGCGACCACGCTGGCCATGGAGCCGGAACTGATGCTGCTGGACGAGCCGACCCAGGGCATGGGGCACGAAGACGTGCACCGGGTGACGGAACTGATCAAGAAGGTCTCGGCAGGGCGCACCATCCTCATGGTCGAGCACAACATGAGCGTGGTGTCGGGCATTTGCGACCGCATCTCGGTGCTGCAGCGGGGCGCGCTGCTGGCCGAGGGCACCTATGCCGAAGTATCGAAGAACCAGCAGGTGATGGAGGCCTACATGGGCACCGCCGGCGGCGAACTGCAAGGAGCGCACTGATGGCGGCCGCGCTCGAAATTTCGGATCTGCAAGCTTGGTATGGCGAATCGCACATCCTGCACGGCATCAATGTGTCGGTGAACGAGGGCGAGGTGGTCACCCTGCTCGGCCGTAACGGCGCCGGGCGCACCACCACGCTGCGCGCGATCATGGGCCTCACGGGCCGGCGCACCGGCTCGATCAAGATCCACGGCGTGGAGTCAATCGCCCTGCCGACCCACAAGATTGCCCACCTGGGCGTGGGTTATTGCCCGGAGGAGCGCGGCATCTTCTCGTCGCTGTCCACCGAAGAAAATCTGATGCTGCCGCCCATGCTGGCCGACCGCAGCGCCGCCATGCCGCTGGATGAGATCTACGCCATGTTCCCCAACCTGCTCGAGCGCCGCCACAGCCAGGGCACGCGGCTCTCGGGCGGCGAACAGCAGATGCTGGCGGTGGCGCGCATCCTGCGCACCGGCGCGCGATTGCTGCTGCTGGACGAGATATCGGAAGGCCTGGCGCCGGTGATCGTGCAGGCGCTGGCGCGCATGATCACGACCCTTAAGGCCAAGGGCTACACGATCGTGATGGTGGAGCAGAACTTCCGCTTTGCCGCGCCGCTGGCGGACCGTTTTTACGTGATTGAACACGGGCAGGTGGTCGAAACGATCGCCGCGCCCGAACTGAACTCGAAAATGCCGGTGCTCAACGAGCTGCTCGGCGTGTAACAAGAAGCTGGCCCAACAACTCACCCTTAGAACGGAGACGTCATGAAACGCAAAGCTCTCGCCCTCGCCGCCGCCGCGGCCTGCGCCGCCGGTTTGTCGCCGGCCCAGGCCCAGATGTCCAACGACACGATCAAGATTGGCTTCCTGACCGACCTGTCCGGCGTGTACGCCGACGTGGACGGGAACGGTGGGGCCGAGGCGATCAAGATGGCGATTGCCGACATGGGCGGCGCCATCAACGGCAAGAAGATCGAGTTCATCGTGGCCGACCACCAGAACAAGGGCGACATCGCCGCCACCAAGGCACGCGAGTGGTTCGACCAGCAGGGCGTCGACCTGTTGATCGGCGGTACCAACTCGACCGCCAGCCTGGCCATGGCCAAGGTGGCGGCGGAAAAGAAGAAGGTATTCATCGCCATCGGCTCGGGCACCGCAACGCTGACCAACGAGCAGTGCAGCCCGTACACGGTCCACTATGCGTATGACACGGTGGCGCTGGCGCGCGGCACCGGTTCGGCGATGGTGAAGCAGGGCGGCAAGTCATGGTTCTTCCTGACGGCCGACTATGCGTTCGGCCAGTCGCTGGAAAAGGACACCGCCGACGTCGTGAAGGCCAATGGCGGCACGGTGGTGGGCAGCGTCAAGCACCCGCTGGGGGCGTCGGACTTCTCGTCCTTCCTGCTGCAGGCGCAATCGTCCAAGGCGCAGGTGCTGGGCCTGGCCAACGCGGGTGGCGATTTCATCAACGCAACCAAGGCGGCCAACGAATTCGGCATCACCAAGAAGATGAAGCTGGCGGGCCTGCTGGTGTTCATCAACGATATCCACACGCTCGGGCTGAACACCACCCAGGGCATGTACCTGACCGACGGCTGGTACTGGGACCAGACCCCGGAAAGCCGCACCTGGGCCAAGAAGTACTTCGCCAAGATGAAGAAGATGCCGTCGATGGTGCAGGCGGGCGACTACTCGGCGGCCATGAACTACCTGAACGCGGTGAAGGCCGTGGGCACGGATGACGCCGACAAGGTGATGGCGCACATGAAGAAGACCAGGATCAACGACATGTTCACCAAGAACGGCGTGATCCGCCCGGACGGGCGCATGGTGCACGACATGTACCTGATGCAGGTGAAGTCGCCGAAGGAGTCGAAAGGGCCGTGGGATTACTACAAGCTGGTCGCGACCATTCCGGGCGACCAGGCCTATACCACCAAGGCCGAAAGCAAGTGCACGGCGTGGAAGTAATCATCACCGCCAGCCCAAAGACCGTCATTCCCGCGCAGGCGGGAATCCATACTGAGCATGCCGGGACGCGCTCTATGGGTTCCCGCCCCCGCGGGAACGACGGGGTGTAGCAAACACTCCGTTTCGAGATTATGGAAATCTTCGGCGTCCCCCTGCAGGCCATGATGAGCCAGCTGCTGCTCGGCCTGGTCAACGGTTCGTTCTACGCAATGCTGTCGCTGGGCCTGGCCGTGATCTTCGGCCTGCTCAACGTCATCAACTTTTCCCACGGCGCCCTGTACATGACCGGCGCCTTCCTTGCCTACATCGGCGTGACCTCGTTCGGCCTGAACTACTGGGAAATGCTGGTGCTGGCCCCGCTCCTCGTCGGCGTGTTCGGCATCGTCATCGAAAAGACGATGCTGCGCTGGCTGTACAAGCTGGACCACCTGTACGGCTTGCTGCTCACCTTCGGCATCACGCTGCTGCTGGAAGGGCTGTTCCGCTCGTTCTTCGGCGTATCCGGCCAGACGCTGGACGTGCCCGAGCAACTGGCCGGCGCCACCGACCTGGGCTTCATGATCCTGCCGAATTACCGCGCCTGGGTGGTCGGCGCCTCGCTCGCCGTGTGCCTGGCAACCTGGTTCGTGATCGAAAAGACCCGGCTGGGCGCCTACCTGCGCGCCGGCACCGAGAACCCCAAGCTGGTCGAAGCCTTCGGCGTGAATGTGCCGCTGATGGTCACGCTGACCTACGGCTTTGGCGTCGCGCTGGCGGGCTTTGCCGGGGTGCTGGCGGCGCCCGTCATCAACGTCACGCCACTGATGGGCTCGAACCTCATCATCGTGGTGTTCGCGGTCGTCGTCATTGGCGGCATGGGCTCGATCCTCGGCTCGATCCTGACGGGCCTGGGCCTGGGCGTGATCGAGGGCCTGACGCGGGTGTATTACCCCGAAGGCTCCGAGGTGGTGGTGTTCGTCGTGATGGTCATCGTGCTGCTGCTGCGGCCCGCCGGATTGTTTGGCAAAGAGAAGTGAGAGGGAAGGGATGAACAAGAAGCTTGGTTACGCCATCGCACTGCTCATCGCCCTTGCCGCGCCCTTTGTCGGCTATCCGGTGTTCCTGATGAAGCTGCTGTGCTTTGCCCTGTTCGCTTGCGCCTTCAACCTGCTGATCGGTTATACCGGGCTGCTGTCGTTCGGGCATGCGGCCTTCCTCGGCACGGCAGGCTATGTCACCGGCCATGCGCTGGGCGTGCTGGGCCTGCCGTTCGAGGCCGGCATCGTGCTGGGCGTGCTGGCGGCGGCCCTGCTGGGGCTGGTGATGGGCCTGCTCGCGATCCGCCGGCAGGGCATCTACTTTGCAATGATCACGCTGGCGCTGGCGCAGATGGTGTACTTTGCGGCGCTGCGACTGCCGTTCACGCATGGCGAGGACGGCCTGCAGGGCGTGCCGCGTGGCAAATTACTGGGCGTGGTCGACCTGTCCAACGACCTGGCGATGTACTACGTCGTGCTGGCCATTTTCGTGGCCGGTTTCGCGCTGATCGTTCGCACCGTGCACTCGCCGTTCGGGCAGGTGCTCAAGGCCATCCGCGAGAACGAGCCGCGCGCGGTGTCGCTTGGCTACGATGTGGACAAGTACAAGCTGCTCGCCTTCGTGCTGTCGGCCGCGCTGGCCGGGCTGGCGGGCGCCACCAAGACCGTGGTGCTGGGCTTCGAGACGCTCACGGACGTGCACTGGACCCTGTCCGGCCTGGTCATCCTGATGACGCTGGTGGGCGGCATGGGGACGCTGGCAGGCCCGATCCTGGGCGCCTTCCTCATTGTCGCGCTCGAGAACAAGCTGGGCGACTGGGGTACCCTGCTGGCCGGCCTGACCGGCATCGACTGGTTCTCCACGCTGGGTGAATCGGTCGGCATCGTCACCGGCCTGATTTTCGTGGCTTGCGTGCTGCTGTTCCGGCGCGGCATCGTTGGCGAGATCGGCGCTGCCTGGGCCGCCTCGTCGCGCCGGCGCCGGCCCTCCTGACAACTGGCCGGCGGCTTGGTTCCGCCGGCCGCGCCGTTCCTGCTGGGCGCGCGTCAATGATCGCTTCGTCGGGCCACGCAATACTGGAGCCGTCCATTCGACGCGGGGGCGCCTGTGCTTGAAGAATCGGTCATTCTCGACGTAAACGGCCTGCACATGCACGTGGTGAGCGCGGGGCAGGGGCCGCCGGTGCTGTTGCTGCACGGCTTTCCCGACACGCACATTGTCTGGCGCAAGCAAATGGGCCCGCTGGCGGAGGCCGGCTTCCGGGCCATCGCGCCCGACCTGCGCGGCTATGGCAAGACCGATGCGCCAGCAGCGGTGGAGGCGTATGCGCTGGACAACCTGCGCAACGACGTGCTGGCGCTGCTCGACGTGCTTGGCCTGGACAAGGTGCGGCTGGTGGGGCACGACTGGGGCGCGATCATCGGCTGGTCTTTGTGCATGCATGCGCCGGGCCGCTTGGAGCGGTTTGTGGCGCTTTCTTCGGGCCATCCCGCGGCGCTGGAGCACGCCGGCTTCATGCAGCGCCTGCGCATGTCCTACGTGTTCGGCTTTGCCATTCCTGGCCTCGCCGAGCACGCCCTCAAGGCCGGCAACTGGTTCTTTGTGCGCAAGTTCACGCGCGACCGTACCCAGATCGGCCATTGGCGGCGCAACCTGCGTCCCCCGGGGCGGCTGACCGCTGCGCTGAACTACTACCGGGCCAACCTCAAGCTTGGGTTGCCGCATCACTGGCCGCCAGTGCAGGTGCCGGTGATGGGCGTGTGGAGCGACCACGACCCGGCGCTGGGAGAGGCCCAGATGCGCGATTCGGCCCGCTACGTGCAGGCCGATTTTCGCTACGAGCGGATCGAGGGCGCCGACCACTGGCTGCAGCTGACCGCGGCGGACCAGCTCAATGCCCTGCTGCTGGCCTACCTGCGCGAGCCCTACAGCGCAGCGGCGTAGATGGCCCGCGCGTGCTCGCGGGTGACTTCGCGCGGGTTGTTGCCCAGCAGGCGGGTCTGGAGCATGGCGTCGTCCGCCAGCCGGTCGAGATCTGGTTCCCCGATCCCAACCTCGCGCAGGCGCGTGGCGATGCGGGTTCGCGCGGCAATATGTTGCAAAGCAGCAATTAATCCCTCTGCGCGCGCCTCGTCGCTGCCCTTTACGTCGGGCGCAACGATCTCGGCCAACTCGGCATACAGTGCGCACGCGGCGGGCATATTGAACCGCAAGACGTGCGGCAGCACGAGCGAATTGGACAGCCCGTGCGGTACGTGGAAGATCCCGCCGACCGGGTAGGCGAGGGCGTGCACGGCGGCCACCGGCGCGTTCGAAAATGCCTGGCCGGCCAGGCAGGCGCCGAGCAACATCGCCTGTCGCGCATGCAGGTCCTGGCCGCCCTCGCAGGCTGTTAACAACTGTGTGGATAACAGCGCCAGCGCTTGCCGGGCGAGCATGTCCGATATCGGGTTTTTCTTGTGCTTGCTGGTGTAGGCTTCGATCGCGTGGACCATCGCGTCAATACCGGTCGCCGCGGTCACGGCCGGCGGCAGCCCGAGCGTGAGCGTCGCGTCCAGGATCGCCAGGTCGGCATACAGCTGGGGCGCCACCACGCCCATCTTGGTGGTCGCACCAGTGGTCACGATGGCGATGTTGGTCACTTCCGAGCCCGTCCCGGCCGTGGTCGGGATTTGCGCCAGCAGCAGCCGTTTTCCCTCGACCTTCCCTATTCCGTAGGCTTCCTTCAGCGCCTGGCCGTTGCTGGCCAGTGCCGCCGCGAGCTTGGCGACGTCCATCGAGCTGCCGCCGCCCAGGCCGATGACGAGGTCGGCGCCATGGGCGCGCGCCCTGGCGACGGCGGCCTCGACCACGGCCTCGGGCGGGTCGGCGCTCACTTCCGAGAAGACCTCCACCGCCAGCCCAGCCTGTTGCAGGGAGCGCTGCGGCGCATCCACCAGGCCGGCCTTGAGCAGTCCAGGATCGGTGACGATGAGCACACGGCGGGCTGTGGGTAACTGTGTGGATATCACCTCGCCGAGGCGGTTCGAGGCAGCGCCGGGCTCGCAAAGAATGTTGGGGACGGTGCTGAAATTGTAGGCAGTATTACCGTGCATATGTCTCCACCTCGGTCTTGGGTTTGTCGGCAAATCTTACACTGAAGAGGATGCCTTCGCCCCAGCTTTCCATGCCGTACAATTGCCGCTTCCGTTCGTTGAAAGTTGTTGATGATTGATTTTGCCCTGCTCGGCGGGGCCGCCTTCCTGGCCGGCCTTGTCGATTCCGTCGTCGGTGGCGGCGGCCTGATCCAGATACCCGCCATCTTCTCCGTCTTGCCCAAGGAAGTCCCCGCTACCCTGTTGGGTACCAACAAGCTGGCCAGTGTGTTTGGTACAGGCTCCGCCGCGATCAGTTACGCACGGCGGGTGCCGGTGGCGTGGAGCACGGCAGCGCCCGCCGCGATCGCCGCATTCATTGCCTCGTTCGCGGGCGCCTGGACGGTGAGCCGGGTGCCGCCGGATTTCGTCCGTGGCCTGCTTCCGTTCATCCTGGTCGCGGTGGCGATCTATACCTTCCGCAAGAAGGACTTCGGTTCGGTCCACGCACCGCTGCACCAGGGTTGGCGCGAGGCAGCGCTGGCGATGACGCTGGGGTCAGCAATCGGCTTTTACGATGGCTTCTTCGGACCCGGCACGGGCAGCTTCCTGTTGTTCCTGTTCGTGCGGTTTTTTGGCTTCGATTTCCTCAGTGCATCGGCGGCCGCCAAGATTGTCAACGTGGGCAGCAACCTCTCGGCGCTGATCTGGTTCGGCTACAGCGGGCACCTGATCTGGCAGCTGGGCGCGTTGCTGGCGGTGTGCCAGGTCGGCGGCTCGCTGGTCGGGACGCGGCTCGCGCTGAAGCACGGAACGGGTTTCGTCCGCAAGCTCTTCCTCGTTGTTGTGTCCGTGCTCATCGTCAAAACCGCCTACGCCGCCTTCGTCAGCTGAGTGGTTTGTTCCACGTGAAACAGCCCCGGTCAGCGCACCGGGGCTTTTTTTGTCCATTCGAAACTGTTTCACGTGGAACATCGCCAACTGGTTTCGCGTTCGAAACCTGTTCCACGTGGAACATTTTTCAGCCGATTTCCTGCCAACCCGGCATTTAGGCATGCAAAAGCCCTATAATCCGTTCTCGTACTCCTCGCATCACATTCCACCATGCTATTTCCTACTGAATTCGACGTGATCGTCGTCGGTGGCGGCCATGCCGGTACCGAAGCCGCGCTTGCTTCCGCCCGCACCGGGCAGAAGACGCTGCTGCTCACGCACAACATCGAAACCCTCGGGCAGATGTCCTGCAACCCGTCCATTGGCGGCATCGGCAAGGGCCACCTGGTCAAGGAGGTTGACGCCCTCGGCGGCGCGATGGCGATCGCGACGGACGAGTCCGGCATTCAGTTCCGTATCCTGAACTCGTCCAAGGGCCCGGCCGTGCGCGCCACCCGTGCCCAGGCCGACCGCTTGCTGTACAAGCAGGCCATCCGTTCGCGACTGGAAAACCAGCCCAACCTGTGGCTGTTCCAGCAGGCCGTGGACGACCTGATGGTGGAGGGTGACCGTGTGGTTGGCGCGGTGACGCAGATCGGCCTGCAGTTCCGTGCGCGCGCCGTGGTCCTGACCGCAGGTACCTTCCTTGACGGGAAGATCCACGTGGGCCTGCAGAACTACTCGGCAGGCCGGGCAGGGGATCCGCCGGCGGTGTCGCTGTCGGCGCGCCTGAAGGAGCTCAAGCTGCCGCAAGGACGCCTGAAGACCGGCACGCCGCCGCGCATCGATGGGCGCAGCATCGACTTCTCGGTGCTCACCGAGCAGCCGGGCGACCTGGATCCGGTGCCGGTGTTCTCGTACATGGGTAACGCCGCCATGCACCCGCAGCAGGTGCCGTGCTGGGTCACGCACACCAACGCCCTGACGCACGAGATCATCCGCAACGGCCTGGACCGCAGCCCGATGTACACCGGCGTCATCGAGGGCGTCGGCCCGCGCTATTGCCCGTCGATCGAGGACAAGATCCACCGCTTCGCGTCCAAGGAGTCGCACCAGATCTTCCTGGAGCCGGAGGGTCTGACCACCAACGAGTTCTATCCGAACGGGATCTCGACCAGCCTGCCGTTCGACGTGCAGATCAACCTGGTGCGCTCGATGCTCGGCCTGGAAAACGCGCACATCCTGCGCCCCGGCTACGCCATCGAATACGACTACTTCGACCCGCGCGGCCTAAAGGCTTCGCTTGAAACCAAGGCCATCAAGGGGCTGTTCTTTGCCGGCCAGATCAACGGCACCACCGGCTATGAGGAGGCCGCCGCACAGGGCCTGCTGGCCGGCCTGAACGCCGCACTGCAGACGCAGGGCCGCGACGCCTGGACCCCGGGCCGCTCGGAAGCCTACCTTGGCGTGCTGGTGGACGACCTGACCACGCAGGGCGTGGCCGAGCCCTACCGCATGTTCACCAGCCGCGCCGAGTACCGCCTGTCGCTGCGCGAGGACAACGCGGACATGCGCCTGACCGAAACCGGGCGCAAGCTCGGCGTGGTGGGTGACGCCCAGTGGGCCGCGTTCGAGGCCAAGCGCGAGGCGGTGGAGCGCGAGCTGCAGCGCCTGCGCTCGACCTGGGTCAACCCGCGCATCCTTGCCGCCGCCGAATCGGAGCGTGTGGTGGGCCAGGCCATCGAGCGCGAATACACGCTCGCCGACCTGCTGCGCAGGCCCGGCGTGCAGTACGAGCAGCTGATGACGATGCAAGGCGTGGACGGCGGCCAGCTCGCCGGTCCCGGCGTCGAGGATCCTGCCGTGAAGGAGCAGGTCGAAATCCAGCTCAAGTACGCCGGCTACATCGACCGCCAGGCGCGCGAAGTGGAGCGCCACGACCACTACGAGAACCTGCGGCTGCCGCAGGAGGTGAACTACCACGACATCGCCGCCCTCTCGATCGAGGTGCGCCAGAAGCTGGACAAGCAGCGTCCCGAGACGCTGGGCCAGGCTTCGCGCATCTCGGGCGTGACGCCGGCCGCCATCTCGCTGCTGCTGGTGTACCTGAAGAAGCACGGGTACAAGGGCTTCACCACGCAGGGCGAGGAGGCTGCCTGATGCGAGGAAGTTTTGACCGTGCCGCGCTGGCGGCAGTGCTGGCCGATGGCATCAAGGAGCTGGGGCTTTCGCTCTCCGAAGCGCAACAAGGCCAGCTGATGGACTACCTGGCCCTGATGGCCAAGTGGAACTCGGTGTACAACCTGACCTCGCTGCGCGACCCGATGCAGATGGTGACCCACCACCTGCTCGACTCGCTGGCCGCGGTCCCGGCGTTCGCGGGCGCTAGCAACGTGCTGGACGTCGGGGCAGGGGGCGGGCTGCCCGGCATCGTGCTCGCGATCGCCCGGCCCGACATGAAAGTGTCGATGGTGGACACGGTGCACAAGAAAACCGCATTCCTCACCCAGGTGAAGGCCGAGCTGGGCCTGGCCAACGTGACCGTGTACACGGCGCGGGTGGAGCAGCTGCAGGTGAGCGACAAATTCGATGTGATCACCTCGCGCGCTTTTGCCGACCTGTCCGATTTCGTGAACTGGTCGGGACACCTGCTGGCGCAGGGCGGGCGTTTCATTGCGCTCAAGGGGGTGGCCCCGGCAGAGGAGCAGCAACGGCTGCCACGGGAATGGAAGGTAACCGAGCTGCGGCCCCTGCGGGTGCCAAGGCTGGGAGCGGAGCGGCACCTCGTTTTCATCGAGCGAGCGCAGTAGAAAAGAATAAACCGTATAAACAGTTTATACCGTTTATTTCATATAAACCGTGAAAATGGTTTTGTTAATATAAACGGTTTAAACCTATAAGACAGTTGCGTCCAGGGATTAGGGATACATGGCCAAGATATTTTGCGTTGCAAACCAAAAGGGCGGCGTAGGCAAAACCACGACCACCGTCAACCTGTCGGCGGGCCTCGCCAAGCTGAACCAGCGGGTACTGCTGGTCGACCTTGACCCGCAGGGCAACGCGACCATGGGCGCGGGCATCAACAAGGCGGGGCTGTCGGCCTCCACCTACGAGGTGCTGCTCGGCAGCGCCGACGTGGCCGCCGCGCGCCAGCGCTCCGAGTCGGGCCGCTTCGACGTGCTGCCCTCCAACCGCGAGCTGGCCGGCGCCGAGGTCGAGATGGTCGCGCTGGAGAACCGCGAGCGCCGCCTGAAGGACGCGCTGGCCGCGGTGGACGGCGACTACGACTTCATCCTGATCGACTGCCCGCCCGCACTGTCCATGCTGACCCTGAACGGCCTGTGCTCGGCGCACGGCGTGATCATCCCGATGCAGTGCGAGTACTACGCGCTGGAGGGCCTGTCGGATCTGGTCAACACGATCAAGAAGGTGCACGCCAACCTGAACCACGACCTGAAGATCATCGGCCTCTTGCGCGTGATGTTCGACCCGCGCGTGACGCTGTCGCAGCAGGTCTCGGCCCAGCTCGAGGAGCATTTCGGCGACAAGGTGTTCAAGACCGTCATCCCGCGCAACGTGCGACTGGCCGAGGCGCCGTCCTACGGCATGCCCGGCGTGGTGTTCGATCCCTCGTCCAAGGGCGCGCAAGCCTACATCGCGTTCGGCGCCGAGATGGTCCAGCGCATCAAGACAATGTAATTGGAAAGACTACACAA
Source organism: Massilia agilis (assembly GCF_024756255.1). Taxonomy (GTDB): domain Bacteria; phylum Pseudomonadota; class Gammaproteobacteria; order Burkholderiales; family Burkholderiaceae_D; genus Telluria; species Telluria agilis. The sequence continues at coordinate 55,716 of NZ_JANUHB010000003.1, forward strand.
CATGGCAACCAAAAAAATGAAGGGCCTCGGCCGCGGACTGGAAGCGCTGCTGGGCGGCGACTCGGAGCCGGCCCAGGGCGGCGCCACCCCGTCCGCGCTGCCGGTCGGGCAGCTCCAGGCCGGCAAGTACCAGCCGCGCACGCGCATGGACGAGGGCGCGCTGGCCGAGCTCGCAGCCTCCATCAAGTCGCAGGGTATCATGCAGCCGGTGCTGGTGCGCCCGGTCGATGGCGGCCGCTACGAGATCATCGCCGGCGAGCGCCGCTTCCGCGCGGCGCAGCTGGCCGGGCTGGAAGAGATCCCGGTGCTGGTGCGCGAGGTCGACGACCAGGCCGCCGCCGCCATGGCCCTGATCGAGAACATCCAGCGCGAGGACCTGAACCCGCTGGAAGAGGCGCAGGGCATCGCGCGCCTGATCTCGGACTTCAGTTTCACCCACGAGCAGGCCGCCAACGCGGTCGGCCGCTCGCGCAGCGCCGTGTCCAACCTGCTGCGGCTGATTAACCTGGCCGGCCCGGTGCAGACCATGCTGATGGCGGGCGACATCGACATGGGCCACGCCCGGGCCCTGCTGGCGGTGGACAGCGCCACCCAGATCGGGCTGGCCAACCAGGTCATCGCCAAGCGCCTGTCGGTGCGCGAGACCGAAAAGCTGGTCGCGCGCGCGCTCGAGGAACGCGATGCGCCGGCGGCCGCGCCGCGCCAGAAAGAAAAGCCGGGCGACATCGTGCGCCTGGAAGAGGAGCTGTCGGACAAGCTGGCCACCCCGGTCCAGTTCAAGATGGGGCCGAAGGGCAGGGGGCAGATGATCATCGACTTTGCCGACCTGGACATCCTGGACGGCGTGCTGGCCCGCCTGCGTGCCTGAGCTTGTTGATAAGAACAAGCTTATCCACACCTGCCACCATTCGAACCGTCGTCCCGGCGCAGGCCGGGACCCATGCTGAGGTAGCTCCGCCTGCGGCCTCGACGTTTTCGCGGCAGAGCATGCGGTCGATGGGTCCCGGCCTGCGCCGGGACGACGCGGTTTCCTTGGGGTGGCTGTAACTTTTCGCCTCCCCGCAAGTTTCCTGTAAGTTAACAGATATATGCACTGCCGTTGTGCAAAATCTTTTCCTCTAAGAAACTTTTCGCACCACAAACCTGCCCCATCAACGTCCAGAATCGTTTGACTGGCTTCCGGATAAACACTTATAATCGTCAGGATAACTGTAACTACCGTACCGTTACCGGCTTCAAATGGCTAGCGCGAAAAATCCAAAAGAATGCTGCGCATAGTCTCCCTGCAAATGATGGCAACAGCACTGGCTGGCCTTGTGGCCGCACTGCTGGGGGGATGGCCTGCGATGATTTCAGCCGTGCTCGGTGGGTTGTGTTGTGTCGTACCCAACGCGTTGTTCGCGCTGCGCCTGTTTGCCAGCGTGCACCGTCCGGGTGCAGCCAGTCCGGCGACGTTTTTCGTCGGCGAGTTTATAAAGATTGCGTTGACGGTGGGCTTTCTTGGCGCCACCGCCTGGTTGTACCACGATTTGAACTGGCCCGCGCTCATCGGCGGCTTCATCGTGGCGCTCAAAAGTTACATCATCTTATTGTTTAGGCACCAGAAATGACAACTGAAATTGCTGAGGGAGCACCCGCCGCCGGCGAGCACGCGATCACTGCCGGTGAGTACATCAAGCACCACCTGCACCACAACGCATCGGCCGCGCAAAACGGCCCGATCGATTTTTCCGTTATTCACTACGATACTATTTTCTGGTCGGTCCTGCTGGCCGCCGTCGCCGCGATCTTCCTGATCGCCGCTGCGCGCCGCGCCACTGCCGGCGTGCCGGGCCGCTTCCAGGCCTTCGTGGAAATGGTGGTCGAGCTGGTCGAAGACCAGTCCAAGGCCATCGTGCACGGCAACCGCTCGTTCATCGCCCCGCTGGCGCTGACCGTGTTCGTCTGGGTCGTGCTGATGAACTCGATGGACTTCCTGCCGGTCGACCTGTTCTCCTGGACCGCCGGCAAGCTCGGCCTGGGCGAACCGTACTTCCGCGTCGTCCCCACCGCCGACCTGAACGGCACCCTGGGCATGTCGCTGGTCGTGCTGGTGCTGATGCTCTACTACAACGTCAAGATCAAAGGCGCCGGCGGCTTCGTGCACGAGCTGTTCTGCGCCCCGTTCGGCGCCCACCCGGCCCTGTGGATCTTCAACTTCGGCCTGAACCTGATCGAATTCGCCGCCAAGACCGTCTCGCTCGCAATGCGACTTTTCGGCAACATGTTTGCCGGCGAACTGATCTTCCTGCTGATCGCCCTGCTGGGTGCGCAGTGGGTGGGCTTTACTGGGCAAAGCCTGGCGCTGTCGGGCCTGCACATCTTTGCCGGTTCGATCTGGGCTGTATTCCACATCCTGATCGTGCTGCTGCAAGCTTTCATTTTCATGATGCTGACGCTGGTGTACCTCGGCCAGGCGCATGAAGGTCACTAAGCAGCATCTCGTTTTTCGCAGTATCTGGTTTTTTAACTTTTCATTTTTTTGATTATCTAAGGAGTTTTTGATGACTAACGTCGCGTTTGTTGCACTGGCTTGCGGTCTGATCATTGGTCTGGGTGCTATCGGTGCATGTATCGGTATTGGTGTGATGGGCGGCAAGTACATCGAAGCTTCGGCCCGCCAGCCTGAACTGATGAACACCCTGCAGACCAAGATGTTCCTGCTGGCTGGTCTGATCGACGCTGCATTCCTGATCGGTGTTGGTATCGCGATGATGTTTGCTTTCGCAAACCCGTTCGGCGCCTAATCCCCGGATACTTGAATAGCCGGGCCCCGCGCGTACTTACCGCCGGCCCGGCACATTTCATTCTGAGAAGGAAAAAGCTGTGAACTTAAACGCTACAATGTTCGTGCAGTCCATTGTGTTCTTCATCCTGGCGTGGGTCGTGGCGAAATTCGTCTGGCCGCCGGTGGTGAGCGCTCTGGATGCGCGTGCAAAGAAAATTGCTGAAGGTCTGGCCGCGGCCGACCAGGGCAAGCAGGCCATGGCCGCCGCCGAAAAGCGCGTCCAGGTCGAGCTGGCTTCGGCACGCGACGAAGGCGCCAAGCGCATCGCCGAAGCCGAGCAGCGCGCTCAACTGGTTGCCGAAGAGATCAAGGCCCAGGCCCAGGCCGAAGCCGCACGCATCGTCGCACAAGCCAAGGCGGAAGCCGAGCAGCAAGTGACCAAGGCACGCGAAGAACTGCGTGGCCAGGTTGCCGGCCTGGCCGTCAAGGGCGCCGAGCAGATCCTCAAGCGCGAGATCAACCCGCAAGCGCACGCCGACCTGCTGGCCCAACTGTCGACCGAGCTCTGATCATGGCTGAACTCGCAACCGTCGCCCGCCCCTACGCTGAAGCGCTGTTCCGTGTCGCCCAAAACGGCGACATGGCGGCCTGGTCCAATATCGTCGGTGAACTGGCCCTGATCGGCGCCAATCCCGATGTGCAGGAGTTCGCCAACAACCCGAACGTGACCCCGGCACAGCTGGCCGATACGATTGCGTCTCTGGTCAAGGCCCCGCTCAACGCCGAAGCGAAAAACTTTATCGCGATGCTCGCCGAAAATGGCCGTGTCGCTCTGTTGCCGGAGATCGGCGCCCAGTTCCAGGTACTGAAAAATGCCCAGGAAGGTGCCGCCGACGCGACTATCTATAGCGCGTTCGAGATCTCTGCCGGCCAGCTGTCGCAGCTGGTTGCCACTCTGGAAAAGAAATTTGGCCGCAAGCTGAACCCAACGGTGACAGTGGACCCTTCGCTGATCGGTGGTGTGCGCGTGGTCGTCGGTGATGAAGTGCTCGATACCTCGGTTCGCGCCAAGCTGCAGCAGATGCAGGTTGCGCTGACCGCCTGAGTCGCACGAGACACCGGCGCGCCGCGCCCTTGCCCTACGCATCAAGAAACTATTAGGAGTTAGCATGCAACTTAACCCATCTGAAATCAGCGAACTGATCAAGAGCCGCATCCAGGGTCTCGAGGGTCAGGCTGATGTTCGTAATCAAGGCACGGTGATCTCCGTTGCCGACGGCATCTGCCGCATCCATGGTCTGTCGGACGTGATGCAGGGCGAGATGCTGGAATTCCCGGGTAACACCTTCGGCCTGGCAATGAACCTGGAGCGCGACTCGGTCGGCGCCGTGGTGCTGGGTGACTACGAGCACATCTCGGAAGGCGACACCGTCAAGACCACCGGCCGCATCCTGGAAGTGCCGATCGGTCCGGAACTGCGTGGCCGCGTCGTCAACGCGCTGGGCCAGCCGATCGACGGCAAGGGCCCGGTCAACGCGACCCTGACCGCCCCGATCGAAAAGATCGCCCCGGGCGTGATCGCCCGTGAGTCGGTGTCGCAGCCGATGCAAACTGGCCTGAAGGCAATTGACTCGATGGTGCCGATCGGCCGTGGCCAGCGCGAGCTGATCATTGGCGACCGCCAGACCGGTAAGTCGGCCGTGGCCGTGGACGCGATCATCAACCAGAAGGGTCAGAACATGACCTGTATCTACGTTGCGATCGGCCAGAAAGCCTCGACCATCAAGAACATCGTGCGCTCGCTCGAGCAGCACGGCGCGATGGAGTACACCATCGTCGTGGCCGCTTCCGCTTCGGAATCGGCAGCCATGCAATACATCGCCGCCTACTCGGGCTGCGCAATGGGCGAATACTTCCGCGACCGCGGCGAAGACGCGCTGATCGTGTACGACGACCTGTCCAAGCAGGCCGTTGCATACCGCCAGATCTCGCTGCTGTTGCGCCGCCCGCCGGGCCGCGAAGCGTACCCGGGCGACGTGTTCTACCTGCACAGCCGCCTGCTCGAGCGCGCCGCGCGCGTGAACGCCGACTACGTCGAGAAGTTCACCAATGGCGCCGTCAAGGGCCAGACCGGCTCGCTGACCGCACTGCCGATCATCGAAACCCAGGCAGGCGACGTGTCGGCCTTCGTTCCGACCAACGTGATTTCGATTACCGACGGCCAGATCTTCCTGGAGACCTCGCTGTTCAACGCCGGTATCCGTCCTGCAATTAACGCAGGTATCTCGGTGTCGCGCGTCGGTGGCGCTGCCCAGACCAAGGTCATCAAGGGCCTGTCCGGCGGTATCCGTACCGACCTGGCACAGTACCGCGAGCTGGCTGCGTTCGCGCAGTTTGCATCGGACCTGGACGAAGCGACCCGCAAGCAGCTGGACCGCGGTGCCCGCGTGACCGAACTGCTGAAGCAGCCGCAATACTCGCCGCTGCCGATCTCGCTGATGGCCGTGTCGCTGTTCGCTGTGAACAAGGGCTACTTCGACGACATCGACGTCAAGCAAGTGCTGCCGTTCGAAGCTGGTCTGCATTCGTACATGAAGACCAAGCACGCCGACCTGCTCGCCAAGATCGAACAGACCAAGGCGCTGGACAAGGATGGCGAAGCAGCGCTGGCTGCCGCGATCGGCGACTTCAAGAAGTCGGGCGCATTCTAATCACGTCACGTTTGGATCGCCGCGCCGGTGAACGGTGCGGCAGTCCAAGAAGGAAGGACTCATGGCAGCAGGCAAAGAGATACGTGGCAAGATCAAGAGCGTAGAGAATACGAAGAAGATCACCAAGGCGATGGAAATGGTCGCCGCGTCCAAGATGCGCAAGGCGCAGGACCGGATGCGCGCCGCGCGTCCGTACAGTGAGAAGATTCGGAACATCACCGCCAATCTGGCCACCGCAAACCCGGAGTACACGCACCCGTTCATGGCCCGCGCCAAGACCACGGATGCGAAGGCCGTCGGATTCATCGTCGTCACCACCGATAAAGGTCTGTGCGGCGGCATGAACACCAACGTGCTGCGCCAGGTCACGCAAAAGAGCCGCGAGCTCGAAGCCGCCGGCAACCGCATCGAAGCTGTCGCCATCGGCAACAAGGGCCTCGGTTTCCTGCAGCGGATCGGCGTCAAGATCGCGGCACAGGCCGTGCAGCTGGGCGATACCCCGCACCTGGAAAAGCTGATCGGGCCGGTCAAGGTCATGCTCGACGCCTACCAGGAAGGCAAGCTCGATACGGTCTACCTGTGCTACACCAAGTTCATCAACACCATGAAGCAAGAGCCGGTGGTCGAGCAGCTGCTCCCCCTGCCGGCCAAGCAGCTGGAAGCGGACAAGGCATCCCACGCCTGGGATTACCTGTACGAGCCGGACGCTGCAACCGTGATCGATGAACTCCTGGTGCGCTACGTCGAGGCGCTGATTTACCAGGCAGTGGCCGAAAACCTGGCGTCCGAGCAGTCGGCGCGCATGGTGGCCATGAAGGCGGCAAGCGACAACGCAGGTAACGTGATCGGTGAGCTGAAGCTGGTCTACAACAAGACCCGCCAGGCGGCGATTACCAAAGAACTCTCCGAGATCGTCGCTGGTGCAGCGGCCGTCTAAACAAGAATTTAACTATTACTGAAGGAACGAACATGGCTGATGGCAAAATCGTTCAGTGTATCGGCGCAGTGGTCGACGTGGAATTCCCGCGCGACGCCATGCCCAAGGTATACGACGCACTGAAAATGGAAGGCTCCGAACTGACCCTGGAAGTCCAGCAGCAGCTGGGCGACGGCGTGGTTCGTACCATTGCGCTGGGCAGCTCGGAAGGCCTGCGTCGCGGCATGCTGATCAAGAACACCAACGCGCCGATCACGGTGCCGGTTGGCCCGGCCACCCTCGGCCGCATCATGGACGTGCTGGGCAACCCGATCGACGAACGTGGTCCGGTCAGCCTCGAGCACACCGCATCGATCCACCGTGCCGCCCCGACCTACGACGAGCTGTCGCCGTCGCAGGAACTGCTGGAAACCGGCATCAAGGTGATCGACCTGGTCTGCCCGTTCGCCAAAGGCGGTAAGGTCGGCCTGTTCGGCGGCGCCGGCGTGGGCAAGACCGTGAACATGATGGAACTGATCAACAACATCGCGAAAGCGCACTCGGGCCTGTCCGTGTTCGCCGGCGTGGGTGAGCGTACCCGTGAAGGTAACGACTTCTACCACGAGATGGCCGATTCCAAGGTCGTGGACCTGGAAAACCTGGGCAACTCGAAAGTGGCGATGGTGTACGGCCAGATGAACGAACCGCCGGGCAACCGCCTGCGCGTGGCGCTGACCGGCCTGACCATCGCGGAATCGTTCCGCGACCAGGGCAAGGACGTGCTGTTCTTCGTCGACAACATCTACCGTTACACCCTGGCCGGTACCGAAGTGTCGGCACTGCTGGGCCGTATGCCGTCGGCAGTGGGCTACCAGCCGACCCTGGCCGAAGAGATGGGCCGCCTGCAAGAGCGCATCACCTCGACCAAGACCGGTTCGATCACCTCGATCCAGGCCGTGTACGTCCCTGCGGACGACCTGACCGACCCGTCGCCGGCAACCACCTTCGCCCACCTGGACTCGACCGTCGTGCTGTCGCGTGACATCGCTTCGCTCGGTATCTACCCGGCAGTGGATCCGCTGGACTCGACCTCGCGCCAGCTGGACCCGCTGGTCGTGGGCCAGGAGCACTACGAGACCGCGCGTTCGGTGCAGGGCACCCTGCAGCGCTACAAGGAACTGCGCGACATCATCGCGATTCTGGGCATGGACGAACTGGCACCGGAAGACAAGCTGGTGGTGGCACGCGCACGTAAGATGCAGCGTTTCCTGTCGCAGCCGTTCCACGTCGCCGAAGTGTTCACCGGCTCGCCGGGCAAGTACGTTTCGCTGAAAGACACGATCAAGGGCTTCAAGATGATCGCGTCGGGCGAACTGGACCATCTGCCGGAGCAGGCCTTCTACATGGTCGGCACGATCGAGGAAGCCATCGAAAAAGCCAAGAAACTGGCTGCCTAAGTCGGCATCTTCACACTGAAGGACAACCATGGCAAACACTATCCACGTTGACGTCGTCTCGGCCGAAGACTCGATCTTCTCGGGCGAGGCCGAATTCGTCGCGTTGCCGGGTGAAGCGGGCGAGCTGGGTATCTACCCGAAGCACACCCCGCTGATCACGCGCGTCAAGCCGGGTGCCGTACGTATCCAGGTGGCCGGCCGTAGCGACGAGGAGTTCGTCTTCGTCGCCGGTGGCATCCTCGAAGTGCAGCCGAACCGCGTAACGGTTCTGGCCGACACCGCGATCCGCGGCCACGACCTTGACGAAGCAAAAGCACAGGAAGCCAAGAAACGGGCCGAAGAGCTGATGCAGAACAAGGACGCAGCGATCGACTACGCGAAAGCCCAGGCCGAACTGGCCGCGGCAATCGCGCAACTGGCAGCGATCCAGAAGCTGCGCGCCAAGCGCTAAGCTTCACGCAGCACACAAGAGGGCAGCTTCGGCTGCCCTTTTTTTATATGTACGTTCCGTAGGAGACAGGAAGATGAGAAGAACAAAAGCAGCAATCTTTGCCGCCGCGGCCTTGCTGGCCAGCGCCGCCTGGGCCGCCTCGCCCATCGAGCAACTGAACGAGCGCTTCGCCAAGCTCGCCCTGCCTGGCAGCGTGTCGATCGCGGCCATCAGCCAGGAGGCGCGCGGGGGCCTCACGTTTTCCGTGTCGGCCACCGGCAATGAAGGCCTGCAGCCGGACGCCACCTTCCGTGTGGCCAGCAATACCAAGACCTTCGTGGCCGCCACCGTGCTGCGCCTGTGGGAAGACGGCAAGGTCAAGCTCGACGCCAGCATCCGCGACTATGTGGACCCGGCCTACCTTGCTGCGCTGGACAAGGACGGCTACGACACCGCGCACATCACCGTGCGCCATCTGCTGACCCACACGGGCGGCATCGCCGACCACACGCATAGCAAGCAATTCGAGCAGCTGCTGGCGACCCATCCGGAAACCGCGTGGACCCGCGACAGTACGATGGATGCGCTGGTGCGCTGGACCGACCCGGTGGGCAAGCCCGGCGAAAAGTTCTACTACTCTGACGACGGCTACTGCCTGCTGGGCAACATCATCGAGCGCCTGACCGGCAAGCCGCTCGCGCGCGCGGTCCACGAGATCCTCGGCTACGAAAAGCTCGGCTTGAAGAGCACGTACTGGGAGACGCAGGAACCGGCGGCGCCGCAGGCCGGTCCGCGCGCGCACCAGCTGTTCGACGACGGCCGCGACACCTACGGCTGGAATCCGTCGCTGGACATGTACGGTGGCGGCGGCATCGTGGCCGACCCGCGCGACCTGGCCTGGTTCCTCTACGCGCTGTTCGACGGCAAGGTGTTCAAGCATCCGGAGACCCTGCAGCTGATGCTGTCGAAAGAGGGGATTCCGGCCGACAGCCCGTACCGCATGGGCATTTTCGAGTACGAGGCCAATGGCGTGAAGGCCTACTGGCACAGCGGCTTCTGGGGCACGGCGGCGTTCTACGTACCAAGCCAGCACCGCGCCTACGCCTTTGCCGTCACCCGCCGCAATGCGTACAAGCCGGCATTCGAGCAGATGAAAGCCTATATCAGCGACAACTGAGTGGCGCGAGCTCTGCAGCACGCAGGGTGGGCAGCTTTGCTGCCCACGCGTTCAGCAATGCCGATGCAGGCCGGGCTCCGGGCCAGGACGACATCGGTGGCCGACCGGCGTGCGCTGAACGCGTGGGCGGAATCCGCCCACCCTACCGGTATGCGCCCTTCAGTTGACCGCGCATAAAGTACAAGCGCCGCTGATGCGCTTTACTGTTGCATCTGAGCATTCTTCTTTCGAAAGGGGAACCGTATGCAAACCGCGCTTGCCGGCCAGTTTCTGATCTTGAGTGCGCACGACCGCCTGTTGCAGGCCCACAGCACCGGCGTCATGCATGCCGTCACCGAACTGGCCAAGGCCGGGGACGAGGAGCGCTGGAACGTGCACGTCTGGGCCGACGGCCGGTTGTCGCTGCAGAATGAGAAGTCCAGGCTGTGGTTGTCGGCCGAGCCGAGCGGGCGGGCGATCTGCAATCGCCAGGAGGCGGCCGAATGGGAGAAGTGGACCCTGCACGCGGCCGGCGACCTGTTCCACATTGGCCTGAAGAGCACGCACGGTAAATGGCTGTGCGCCCAGCCGCCCGGCCAGGAAACCCGCTACGGCGGCGAAGTGGTGGCGGACCGCGACAGCTGCGCCGAGTGGGAGCGCTTCTCGATCCTGCCGTCGCAGCACGGCCAGGTGCACGACCCGATCTGGTGGGAAGCGGTCGGCAACGCGGTGGGCGGGGCCACCGCGCTCAAGCCGATCGTGGTTGAATAAGAAACCGCTGAATGTATTCACGTCGTCCCCGCGCAGGCGGGGACCCATACTGAGCATCCAGCCACCTGGCCATTGGCAAGGCCAACTCGGCGCGCTCTCAGCATGGGTTCCCGCCTGCGCGGGAACGACGTTTGCGATTCAACACTTAACGCAGACCGCACCATACCGTCGTCCCGGCGAAAGCCGGGACCCATACGGAGCGCGCGTTACCGCAAACTTGAACCATGGCCGCGTGGGCGCATCTTCAGCATGGGTCCCGGCTTGCGCCGGGACGACGGTCGCTGAAAGCTACCGCGCAGCTGCCAGGTCGACGGTCGCCAGGCTCGGCTGGCGCTCCTTCTGCAGGCGCGCCGCCACCTGCTCGGCCTTGGCAAAAGCGCGGATCAGGTTGCCGCCGGCCAGTTTCGCCAGGTCCGCATCGCTCCAACCGCGCTTGATCAGCTCGGCGAACAGCACCGGATAGGTCGAGACATCCTTGAGCCCTTCCGGATCGTTGCCGCCGCAGTAATCGGCGCCGATGCCCACATGGTCCTTGCCGGCGATGCGGGCGATGTGTTCGATGTGGTCGGCAACGTCCTTCACCGTCACGCGCGGCAGCGGCCCGGCCTCCTTCAGGTAGGCCTCGTAGATGGCCTTCTTGTCGGCGGGGCTGGCGCCTTTCGGGGTGCGCTTTTTCAGCTCGTCGCTCCACGCCAGCGCCTGCTTGTTCAGGAATTCGGGCACGTAGTACACCATCACCACGCCGCCATTGGCCGGCATGCGTTTGAGCACCTCGTCCGGCACATTGCGCTCGATCGGCGCCAGCGCCCGCGCGCCCGTGTGCGAGAAGATCACCGGCGCCTCGCTCACGTCCAGCGTCTGCTGCATCACGCCGGTGCTCACGTGCGCCAGGTCCACCAGCATGCCGAGCCGGTTCATCTCGCGCACCACTTCCTTGCCGAAGGGCGTCAGCCCGCCGTGCCGGTGCTCGTCCGCTGCCGCGTCGGCCCAGTCGAGCGTGACGTTGTGGGTCAGCGTCATGTAGCGCACGCCCATGTCGTAGTACGCGCGCAGCGCGCCCAGGCTGTTTTCGATGACGTGGCCGCCCTCCATGCCCAGGAAGCTGGCTACCTTGCCGGCGCGCTTGGCTTTCATGATGTCCGCGCTCGTCGTGGCCAGCATGAAGCTGTCCGGGTAGCGCGCGATCATCCGCTTGGTCAGCTCAATCTGTTCCAGCTGGGTGCGCGCCCAGCCGCTCTTGAGCGCACCGTCCACGTACACGCTCCAGAACTGCGCCGACACCCCGCCCGCCTTCAGGCGCGCGATGTCGGTCTCGCCGTCGGTGTGCTGGCGCAGGTCGTAGCCCGCCACGTCGCCGTGGTACTTGGGATGCTCGCGGATGATGTACGGCAGGTCGTTGTGGCCGTCCACCAGCGGCACGCGCGCCAGCAGCGCTTTGGCGTGCTGCAGCGCCTGCTCGTCGGAGGGCGTGGCCGGCGCGGCCGTGCATGACGCGGAAATGAACAGTCCTGCCAACAGCATCGGGATAGGGCGGATCATGTAAACCTTTCGAAGAGTGGAAGTGGGCACTTACTGCGCGGCCAGCCGCTGCGCCACGCGGTGCCGGAAATAGCCTTCCTGCACATAGCGGTACAGGTTCTTGCCCGGGCAGACGGTCTGGGCGGAATAGTCGCGGTGGCTGGCGATGCGGTCGAGCGGCACGTGGTACTTGGCGGCCAGCATGGCCATCAGGTCGACCACGGCGTCGAGCTGCTTCTGGTTCGGCTCCACTTCCTCGAAATTGCCCACCACCTCGATCAGCGCATGGCCCATCGGGTCATACTCGGTATTGGTGTCGCCGGCGTACTGGATGTCGCGGCCGGCGTAGATCTTGCCGTCCAGGTCGATGATGTAGTGGTAGGGAATGTCGAGCCAGTGCTTGGTGCTGCGCGACCACGCCTGCAGGTTGCGCAGGTACTGGACCGGGTCCTTGCCCTCGGGGAAGGGCTCGCCCTGGTGGTGCAGGGTGATGTAGCTGACGGCCTGCTTGCGCGCGAGGGCGGGATCGGCAGGCGTGCCGCCCCACGCAGGCACGGCAACAATGCTGCGCTCGACGTCCGCCAGGGCAGGGGCGGCGCCGGCGGCGCTGGAAAACAGCAGGCACAGCGCGGCAGCGGCGATGGTTTTCTTGACTGGCATGGGGACAGCTCGGTAAAAGAATCAGGGAGCATCTTTTCACATTTCTACTGAGCATGGCAAATCGGCAAAGCCTGCGCCAGCGCGCGATGCAAACCTGCTAAGCTAATGGCCGATACCATTGATCGCCAACGTCACATGAAAACCATTCCGCAGATCCTCAAGGAAAGCAGCACCATCGCCGTCGTCGGCCTGTCCAACAACCCGGAAAAGGCCAGCCACGAGGTTGCGCAGTACCTGCAGCAGCACGGTTACCGCATCGTGCCGGTCAACCCGGTGTATGCCGGGCAGCAGATCCTGGGCGAAACGGTGTATGCGAGCTTGCAGGAAGCGGCCGACGCCCTGGCGCCGCTTGGCCAGCGCATCGACATCGTCGACTGCTTCCGCAAGTCGGAAGACATTCCGCCGCTGGCCAAGGATGCGATCGCGGTGCGCGCCGGCTGCCTGTGGATGCAGCTGGGGATCGAGAACCAGTCGGCGGCCGACCTGGCGCGCGCGGCGGGGCTGGACGTGGTGATGAACCGTTGCATGAAGATCGAGCATCGGGCGCTGGGCGCCTGAGCATAACAACAAGGGGACGGACATGAACAAGCTGGTTTCGCGGTTGGTGTTATCTGGTGCTGCAAGCGTTTTTTGGGTTCCCGCTTTCGCCGGGACGACGGCAGAGGCGCCGGTGGCTGCAACGGCGCCGTCGGCCAGCTGCCCGGCGGTGCTGCACCACACCTTCAACCGCCTGCAGGACGACGCGCCGCAGGACCTGTGCCAGTACGCGGGCAAGGTGGTGCTGGTGGTGAACACGGCCAGCTACTGCGGTTTCACCAAGCAGTACAAGGGACTGGAAGAGCTGTACGCCAAGTACGCGCCGCGCGGGCTGGTCGTGCTCGGCTTCCCGTCGAACGACTTCGGCCAGCAGGAGCCGGGCAACTCCAAGGAAATCGCGGACTTCTGCTACAACACCTACGGCGTCAAGTTCCCGATGTTCGCCAAGAGCTCGGTCACCGGCGGCCAGGCCAATCCGCTGCACACGGAACTGACCAAAATCACCGGTCAGGCGCCGAAGTGGAACTTCACCAAATACCTGATCGACCGCCAGGGCAAGACCATCGAATACTTCCCCAGCAAGATCGCGCCGGAAGACAAGGAATTCGTCAGCAAGATCGAGCAGGCGCTGGCCATGTGAATACATCTCGGCAGGGCGGGTGTGCGGCACTTATAATTACCGAACAATAAGATTCGGTCATGCATTGACGACCGCCACCTGTCCGGAGACACCACATGATCATTGTCCGACCAGCGCAACTGGCCGACGTGCCAGCCGTTGCGCCCCTGTTCGACGCCTATCGCCAGTTCTACGGCAAACCCGCCGACGCCGGCCTGGCCGAGCGTTTCATCAGCGAGCGGCTCGCCAAGGGGGAGTCGGCCGTTTTCGTGGCCGAGAAGGACCGGCAGGCGGTCGGCTTCGTCCAGCTGTACCCGTCGTTTTCGTCGGTGTCCGCCGGCCGCGTCTATGTGCTCAACGACTTGTTTGTCGCGCCCGAGGCACGCCGGGGCAACGTCGCGCGCGCGCTCATGCATGCGGCGGCCGAGTACGCCCGTGGCAAGGGCGCCCTGCGCCTGTCGCTGTCCACCGGCATCAACAACGAAAAAGCCCAGGCACTCTACGAGTCCGAAGGCTGGGTGCGTGACGAGCAGTACTACCATTACTCGCTCACGCTCTGAGTTCGGGCGTGGCTTGAATCCGTAGGGTGGGCTCTCGAGCCCACGCGGTCTTCACGCGCCCACGTGCGTGCCGCGTGGGCACAAGTGCCCACCCTACGACCAGGCGTTAGCGCGACAGCGCGTCCTCGGCCTTGCGCTGCAGGACGTTTTTGAACACGTCGAAGGCGCTGTTCTTGATCGCCTCTACCGCCGACGAAGCGGCCGGCTTGTCCTGCTGTTGTTGCTGCTCTCGTTGCGGCTGTGCCAGTGCCTGCCGTGGCGCCGGGGCCTTGTCCTCGTCGTCCGCGTGGCCGGCCATCGCCGCCCCCATCATCGAGCCCATGCCCGGGGTCAAGGAGGCGACCGACTTGCGGCGTACCTTGACGTCCCATTGCGGTTCCCAGTCGATCCTGGGATCTTTCGGCCGCGGCGGATAGGCCATGTTCAGCTCGTCGCCGTAAGCGATCACGCGCGACATCGCCATCGCGCTGACCGCTTCCTTCGGCGCCGCGCATTCGCTGGTGCTGGCCGGCAGGATCACCTTTTCCTTCTGCCACTTGGCGATCGAGCTGTCCGGCTGGTAGTTCACCAGGCCCATGCCCATGTCCGGCAGCTCGCTCGAGGTCCAGTACACCATCTCCATGTCGCCGTTGCCGGCGGCGGCGCTGTCGCGCATGCCCATCGCCTGCACGAACCAGCCGGTGGCCTGCTGCATCGGCTTCCACTTGAACAGCACCCCCCTGGCGTCGTCGCTGCGGGTCGCTTCCACGGCTGGCATCAGGTCGTGCGCGGCGTCGATGTTGAACTTGAAGCCATCGACCACGCCCTCGCCCGCGAACGCGTGCTCGCCGGCCACGCTCGCGCCGTCCGGCAGCATGCGGTCGTCCTTCTTGTTCGGCCACACAGGGCGGCCTGGCGCCGGTTCCGGCACGCGGAACATGGCGTTGCGGTTCTGGAAGAACTGGTTCATCTGCTTCGGATCCATCTTGGCGAAATCGATCACCAGCGGCTGGCCCTTGCGTACCTCGGTGCCGCAGCCCCAGTACAGATACATCTTCCCTTTCGGCATTTGGAACTCGCCGGGACCTTCGCTCGCCATGTGCGATTCCGCCACCACCTTGGTCGGCTCCGGCGCCAGCAGGTTCAGCGTCGGGGCCAGCTTGCTGCCAGCCGGCACGTTCTGGGTCGCGGTCTTCAGGTCCTTGTTGTTGCGGGTCACCAGGGTTACGTCCATCCAGCGTCCCTGCGACTGGCCCTGGGTCTGGCCGAAGCTGTTGCCGCGATCGCTCGATTTGCCGCCGCCGCCAAACAGGCCGCCGAGCATGCCGCCGATGCCACCGGTGGGCGCCATCGGCGCGCCGCCATTGAAGGTGGCCAGGTCGATGTAGGCCTGGCTGACAGGCGGCTTCACTTTCTGGACGATCTCCGCGGCAGACGCGGAGGTCAGCGCGAACAGGCCGGTGACGGCGATGGCGAGCGGTTTGAGCGAGGGCACGGTGACTCCTTGGTGGTGGGTCGGTTTCAAATCGGAAATTCTAGCCCGCGTTGTTCCCGCCAAATTCGCAGTGGCGCCGATTCCCCCCGGCTGGGGGTGAGAATTTTGATGCACATCAACGATTTTATTGCGTCGCATCAATATCCTTCATCTCATTCATACAACGACATAAAAGAGGTAAGTGAAATGAAGAAGTCGATGCTGAAAGTGATGGTTGCAATGATCGGCCTGATGGGCGTGAACGCTGCGATGGCGCAGGAATCGCCGTGGCTGGTACGCGCACGTGCCGTGTACATCGATCCGGCCAACGAGTCCGCGCCTGTTGGTGGCGTTGGCGCGGCTGACCGCATCCATGTCAGCAACAAAACCATTCCCGAAGTCGACGTTTCGTATTTCTTCACGCCGAACATCTCGGCTGAACTGATCCTGACCTATCCGCAGAAGCATGACGTGACCCTGGACGGCGCCAAGATCGGCACGTTCAAGCAGCTGCCGCCGACCCTGCTGGCGCAGTATCACTTCCTGCCGGGCGCCGACATCAACCCGTACGTCGGCGCGGGCGTGAACTACACGCTGCTGTCGAGCGTGAACCTGCTGAACGGCGCTGGCCGCCTCGAGCACGATAGCGTTGGCCTCGCCCTGCAAGCCGGCGTGGACTTCAAACTGGACAAGAATTGGTCGATTAACCTGGACGTGAAAAAAGTCCAGATCCGCAGCGATGTGAACATCTCGGGCGCGCGCGCAAGCGACGTCAAAGTGGATCCGCTGCTCATTGGTGTGGGGGTGGGATACAGGTTCTGATTTAACGATTAAACATAGCTTCCAGCAAAAGCTAAAAACCGGCCCTCGCGGCCGGTTTTTCTTTTTTATGGTGCGTTGCAGCGTAGGGTGGGCAGGTTCTCTGCCCACGCGTTCAATCCGAGTTGGAGTGGCACGAACCGTATCCCGGCCCGTCAGGTGCTGCCTGAACGCGTGGGCAGAATCTGCCCACCCTACGCCTGGTTCTTGCGGAAGTGTTCGACCAGGAAGTCGATGAACGCGCGCGTGCGCACCGGCTGGTTGGCGCGCCCGCCGGCGTAATAGACGAACAGGTCGGCCGAGGGCAGCTCGAACGCGGGCAGCACGATGCGCAGGCGGCCGCTCTCGAGGTACCTGGCCGCGTCCCATTCCGAGCGGATCAGGATGCCGTGGCCGTCCAGCGCCCAGCCCAGCACGATGTCGCCGTCGTTGCTCGACAGGCTGCCGTGCACCTTCACCACCTCGGTGTGGTCCTTGTGGATGAAGCGCCAGATGCCATAGGCGTCGTCGTTCTGGCGGTGGATGATGCAGCGGTGCTGCGCCAGGTCGGCCAGCGTGCGCGGCGTGCCGTGGCGTTCCAGGTACTTGGGCGAGGCGCACAGGAAGCGGCGGTTGGACATGATGCGCCGTGCATTGAGCCGCCGGTCGGGCAGGGTGCCGAAGCGGATCGCCAGGTCAAAGCCGCTCTCGACCAGGTCCACTGGGCGGTCCGTCACCTCCACCTGTACCTCGACCTCCGGATAGCGCCGGGCGAACTGCGAGATCAGCGGCGCGATCGTGGTGCGGCCGAAGCCGAGCGTGGCATTCACGCGCAGCAGCCCGCGCGGCGCGCTGCGGCCGAGCGAGACGGCGTCTTCCATCTCGCGGATCTCGGCCAGGATGCGGGTGGCGTGCCGCAGGTAGGTTTCGCCTTCGCTGGTCAGGCTGATGCTGCGCGTGGTCCGGTTCAGCAGCTGCACCCCAAGCCGCTGCTCCATCTGCGCCAGCCGCTTGCTGGCCGCCGGCGGCGTCAGGTCGAGCGCGCGCGCCGCGGCCGACAGGCTGCTGTGGCGCGCCACCAGCACGAAGAATTCCAGTTCGGATGCGCTATCGTTTTTCACCTGCGGTTAAAACTCTTATGAAATTTAAGACATTATAAGACCGCGCACTGCGACTATGCTAAAGCCTCGGTCACGCCCGTACGTAGGGTGGGCACTTGTGCCCACGCGGCGTACGCGGCGCCTCCAGCAACGCGTGGGCACGGGTGCCCACCCTACAAGAAAGCACCACCATGAAAATCGTAGAAATCCGCGAAAAGACCGTGCCGATCAGCTCTTCGATCCGCAACGCCTACATCGACTTTTCGAAAATGAACCTGAGCCTGGTGGCGGTCGTCACCGACGTGGTCAAGGACGGCAAGCAGGTGATCGGCTACGGCTTCAATTCGAACGGCCGCTACGGCCAGGGCACCTTGATGCGCGAGCGCTTCATCCCGCGCGTACTGGAGGCCGACCCGGCCGCGCTGCTGGACGAAACCGGCGCGAACCTCGACCCGCACAAGATCTGGGCGGCGATGATGACCAACGAGAAGCCGGGCGGTCACGGCGAGCGCTCGGTCGCGGTCGGCACCATCGACATGGCGGTGTGGGACGCGGTGGCCAAGATCGCGGACAAGCCGCTGTTCCAGTTGCTGGCCGAGCGCTACGGCAACGGCACGCCGGAGCGCAAGGTATTCGTGTACGCCGCCGGCGGCTACTACTATCCGGGCCAGGACCACAAAAAGCTCAAGGACGAGATGAAGAGCTACATCGACCGCGGCTACACGGTGGTCAAGAAGAAAATCGGCGGCGCCTCGCTTGACGAGGACCTGCGCCGCATCGACTCGATCCTGTCGGTGCTGCAGGACGGGCAGAAGCTGGCGGTGGACGCCAATGGCCGCTTCGACCTGGACACCGCGATCCAGTACGCCAAGGCGCTGTCGCAGTACGACCTGTTCTGGTACGAGGAGGCGGGCGACCCGCTCGACTTCGAGCTGCAGGCGACCCTGCGCAACTACTACGACAAGCCGATGGCCACCGGCGAAAACCTGTTCTCAATGCAGGACGCGCGCAACCTGATCCGCTACGGTGGCATGCGCCCCGACCGCGACTGGCTGCAGTTCGACTGCGCGCTGTCGTACGGCCTGGTCGAATACCTGCGCACGCTGGACATGCTGCACCAGCACGGCTGGTCGCGCACCCGCTGCATCCCGCACGGCGGCCACCAGATGTCGCTGAACATCGCGGCCGGCCTGGGCTTGGGTGGCAACGAGTCCTATCCGGACCTGTTCCAGCCGTTCGGCGGTTTCCCCGATGGGGTCAAGGTCGAGAACGGCTTCATCACGATGCCGGACCTGCCTGGCATCGGCTTTGAAGGCAAGTCCGACCTGTACTGGGAGATGCAGAAGCTGGCTGCCTGATTCACAGGCTGTGCGCCTCGCGCATCGCGTTCACGTAACGCTGGCGCGAGCTGCGCGCCACCTCGTGCGGGGCAAAGGGCGCGGCCACGCTGTCGAGCAGGTCGACCGCGGCGGACAGGCGCGCTTTTGCCTGTGCATTTGTGGCGGCCACCGGCGCCGTCTCTTTGATCACCTCGACCGCCGCTTCCTTGGCGGCGATATCCTCGGGCAGGCCCGACACGGTGCACAGGCCGTAGGTCCCGTCGAGGAAGGCGGACCATTCGGCCCCCAGGTGTTCTTCGCTGGCGAATGCCGGCGCGCTCGGTGCTATGCCGCCGGCGCGCAGCTGGTCCAGCCGCGCCATGTAGCGCCGGTCGAACAGCGCGCGCGCCTGCGCCTCGCCATCCAGCCCGGCAAGCTGCCCGATCCAGGCCACGTATCCCTTCGCATAGTAGTCGGCGGCGGCGGCGCCCGCCCAGGGGCCGAAGAAGGAGTCGCAACCGATGTCCAGCCGCAGCCGGTAGGAAGGCGCGGGCGCCATGCGCGCCGCCTGCAGCTTGGCCAGCTGCGCGCCCTCGATTGCGCAGCGATCCAGCAGCTGCTCGCGCGTGAAGAAGTACCGCTCAAGGTATCGGATCAGTTCCATGCGTATGTCCTCAGTGGGGAAGGGCAGGAACGATAACCGCATCGGCGCGCACCATGCTTCGGCGCGTGCCGAAGCATGGCTCAGGAAAGCCGGGTAGTGGTGTCGAGCACGGCGCGCAGCGGGCCGCGCAGCGCGTTGCAGATGACGATGTCCTCGGCGTTCTCCAGCATCGCGCGTGTGATGATCCGTTCGGACGCCTTCCACGCGGGCGCGGCCAGCATCACCGCGCGCACCACCCCGGGCAGCAGGCCGCAGGACAGCGGAGGCGTGTACCAGCGCCCATTGATGCGCACGAAGACGTTGCTGCGCCCGCCCTCGGTCAGTTCGCCGCGCTCGTTGAAGAACAGTGCGTCGAATGCGCCCTTTGCCTCGGCCGCCTTCCAGGCTGCGTCGTAGCGGCTGCGGATGCTCGATTTGTGGCGCAGGAACAGGTCGCCCGAATCGGTCGGCTGGTCCGACAGCAGCACGCGTACCGGTTCGCGCGGCGTCTCGCCCAGCGGGGCTGCCTGCACCCTGGCTTGCCCGGTCGCGTTCACCGACAGGCGCACGCGGTGCAGTCCGGGGCCGAGCGCCAGGCAGGTGTCCACCACCAGCGCCTTTGCCGCCTCGCGCTCGAATGGAAAGCCGAAGTAGGCGCACGAGCGGCCGATGCGGTCCAGGTGCTCGTCCAGGTGGCGCGGGCCGTCGTCAAAGCTCGCGCGTATCGTTTCGAACAGTTCGAAGTCGTTCGACAGCCCGGTCAGGAAGCGCGCCTTGAGCTGGCACTCGGCGTATTCGGCGGCGGCATCGCTGTCAAAGACAATGCCCGCGCCCACGCCCAGTTCGCCGCGGCGCACGCCGTGTTCCAGGGGGCCGAGCGCGAGGGTGCGGATCGGCACCGACAGGCAGAAGTCGCCAAGCGCGCGGCCGTCTTGCGGCGGGTCGATCCAGCCGATCGCGCCGGTGTAGATGCCGCGCGGCGCCGTTTCCAGCTCGCGGATGATCTGCATCGTGCGCAGCTTGGGCGCACCGGTGATCGAGCCGCACGGGTACAGCGCGCCGAAGACGCCGGCCAGCGTGGCATCCGCAGGCACGGTCGCGCGCACCGTCGAGGTCATCTGCAGCACGTCGCCGAAGCGCTGCACCTCGAACAGGGCGGGCACGTCCACGCTGCCGGTTGCGGCCACGCGGCCCAGGTCGTTGCGCAGCAGGTCCACGATCATCAGGTTCTCGGCGCGGTTCTTCGGGTCGGCCGCGAGCGCTGCGGCGCTCGCGGCGTCGGCTTGGGCGTCGCCGCTGGCGCGCGCCGTGCCCTTCATCGGCCGCGCGACCAGTTCGCCGCCGTGGTGGCGCACGAACAGCTCCGGCGACATCGACAGCACCGCGCCGCCGTCCGGCAGGCCGACCAGCGCGCCGTAAGGCACAGGCTGGCGCGCGCGCAGCCGCGCATACAGCGCGGCCAGCGGGCCGAAGGCGTCAAAGCGCAGCCGGAACGTATAGTTGACCTGGTAGGTGTCGCCGGCCGCGATGTAGTCGCGAATGCGCGCGATGGCGCTTGCGAACTGCGCTTCGTTCACGCTCGCCTCGATTGCCGCCACGCCGGCCGGCACGCCAGGTGCGGCGCGCGTGTCGAGCCATGCTTGCACCTGCGATGCGGTCAGCCTGTCACAGCGGGTGAACAGCAGCACCTGGGCCAGCGGGCCATCGGCCGTGCGCGCGCCGATGCCGGCTAGGCGCTCGCCCAGCTCATAGGTGAGCAGGGGAACCGCGAACAGGCCGCGCGCCAGCGCGCGTTCCAGGTCCTCGAGCAGCACCGGCCAGCCTGCCGCATCGGCGCAGGTGAGGGTGGCGGCGTGGCCGCTGTACAGGCGCGAGCCCGGCTCGCCCGCAGTTGCGAGCGCGTCGTCGAGCAGCGCAAAGACTTCGTCGGTGCCCATCGCCTCAGGCCATCTGCGGCGCGGCCAGCAGCAGCGCGATCTGGACCGGCGCGCCGTCCGCCGGGTTGTGCTTGAAGCCGCTCTTGGCAAAACGGTGCCAGCGGCCGGTGACATAGCTGACCAGCAGGCCGGCGCGCGCCGCCACTTCGTCTTCCAGCCCCATGCCCTGCGAGGCCGCCAGGCGCAGCGCCTGCTTGCAGGCCAGTTCGACCTTGTCGTAGAACTGGTTCATGCGCAGCTGCAGGCGTTCGTCTTCGCCCACCAGCGCGTCGCCGATCAGCACGCGCGTCATGCCCGGGTTGTTGGCGGCGAATGCGAGCAGCATGCGCACGATCGCCTGCGCCTGGTCGATGCCGCGCTCCTCGTGCTCGGCGATCTGGTTGATGAGCCCGAACACGCTCGATTCGATGAAGTCGATCAGCCCCTCGAACATCTGGGCCTTGCTGGCGAAATGGCGGTACAGCGCCGCTTCGGACAGCGACAGGCGCGCGGCCAGTGCCGCGGTGGTGATCTTGTCGCCCTTGGGATGCTCGAGCATCCCGGCCAGGGCCTGGAGGATTTGCAGTTTGCGTTGCCCTGGCTTGGTACTGGACATGGGTTCGGGTCGGTTGGAGTACGGTTCAGCGCAGCTTGTGCAGGCTGCCGGGAAGCTGCCGTACCGATTTTACTTTGACATCGACGTAATGTGGACGTTTTAGCATCCTTGGCAGCGTCGCCGTGCCGAGCGGGTCGGCCACGCGCAGGTACTGCGTGACCCACACGGTGCCCATGCCCAGCTGGCGCGCGCTCTTCAGGTTGGCCAGCGTGTCCTCCACCAGCACGCAGCGGCGCGCGTCCAGGCCGTGGCGGCGCAGCAGCCGGCGCAGCATCAGCTTCGAGGGCTTCGGCCGCAGCCGGCCGTGCACGTGCATGTCCTCGATCGCGATGTGGTGCGCGAACTGGCGGTGCAAGCCCAGGTGGCGCATCACCTCGCCCGAGTAGCCGCGCGGCCCGTTGGTGAGCAGGATCTTGGTGCCGGGCAGCCGCGCCAGCAGCCGTGCCAGACCGCGCTCGGCGCGGATCATCTGCTGCAGCGCCGGCAACTGGTGCGTCTCGTGCAGGAAGTCGGCGGCGCGCACGTTGTGGTGGCGGATCATGCCGAGCAGGGTGGCACCGTAGCGTTTCCAATAGCCAATCCGCGCGGCGTTGACGGCCTCCGGGCTGGCCGGCTGCGTGCCATCGCCGAGCACGCGCGCGATGTACACGTTCATGTTCGCGCTGATCGCAGGGAAGATCGCATGCGATGCATCGTGCAAGGTATTGTCCAAATCGAACAACCAGATTTTAGGAGTTCTTGTAATATCGACCACAGTAACCGACGGATTCAAAGTGAGCATGTTGCGACGCCTGATTATAGTGTTCTTCGTGTTCCTGTCCTGGCAGCCGGCCCAGGCGGCGGAGCGTGGTGCATTGTTCAGGCTGAGCGCACATGGCCACACGATGTTCCTGTTTGGCACCATGCATGTCGGTTTGCCCAGCTTCTATCCGCTGGAACCGCAACTGGCGGCAGCGGTCGAATCGGCCAGCGTGCTGGCGCTGGAGCTCGATCCCCAGCCTTCGTTCGCCAAGGTCGCGGCCGCCCTGAACCGCTACGGCAAGCTGGAGCCGGGCGCGGCCGGCTACACGCAGCTTGGCCCGCGCAAGCTCACCCGCATCGACGAGATGGCACGCGCCGCCGGACTCGACCCGGCCACCGCGCACTCGTATAAGCCTGTGCTGCTGGCAACACTGCTGTCGCTCGCGGAATACGAAAAGCAGGGTTACCGCGCCACCCTGTCCACCGACCGCGAACTGGCCCGCATGGCGCGCGCGCGCGGCGTTCGCATCGTCGAGCTCGAATCGCTGGAGGGCCAGCTCGCGATGCTTGATTCGCTGCCGGCGCCGTCCCAATGGCGCTTCCTCGAGGATTGTCTCAACAGCATTAGTTCGGGCGCGCAAGCCAACGAGGTGCGTACCGTGGTCAGCGCTTGGGGCAACGCGGACCAGGCCGGGCTGGAAGCGATGGCGCAGCGCATGCAATCGGATAACAGCGTGGGCGGCAAGTTCACGCGCGAGGTCTTGCTCGACGGCCGCAACGGCACGCTGGCGGACAAGATCGACAGCCTGCTGAAGGAGACGGACAAGGCGGTCTCCGCCATCGGCGTGCTGCACCTGCTGGGGCCGCGCAGCGTGCCCGAACTGCTGCGCGCGCGCGGCATTGGGGTTGAGCGGGTCTACTAAAAAAAATGGCGCCCGTGCGGGCGCCACTTGATCGGCATTGCGCCTGTACGCGTTACGGTTTCTGCGGGTAAATACCGTAGAGGCAAATGATGAAATTCATTGCCAGGAACGGCTGCATGTTGTTGTGCGGCATACTCGAGCCGGCAACGCCCAGCGCCAGCGGATTCATCTGCACAACGCCGCTGCTGCCGTCGCTGTACAGTGTCGCCGACGTAGGCGGACGCGTGCTCGTGTCCACATACTGCGCCCATTCGCCACCTGCCGGCGAATTGCTGTTGCCGTTGTCGGCGTAGGCGCGCGGCGCGTGGGTATGGACGGGCATCTCGCTCTGCACCAGCGTCACGGTCGAACTGCCGTTACTGGTGGCAAGGTCGTGGTTGCTCAAGCCCGGGCCCTGGCCCATGCCCAGCGGTGCCTTGCCGGACAGGTTGGGCAGCCCGAAAGTGCTGATCCCGTCCCCGCCAAAGCGGTTCCCGAGGATGGAAAACAGAACGGTGTTGCTTGAGATTGGGAGCAGTTGGCCGTTGCAGAATGCCCAGTCGGCCGGTGCATAGTTGCCGGCGAACAGGCGGATCTCTCCGATGTAGGGGTCCATGTCGTTCTTTCTCCTTAGCTACGTGGCGGGAAAATCCCCTGCAGGGCAATGCAGAAGCTCACAGCCGTGTAAGGCTGCATGTTTTGGTGCGCCTGGCTGGCGCCCGCGGTGGCAATCGCGTTCGCTCCCATGGTGCCGTTGGCCGTGGGCGCGTAGCTCATGCTGCTTGCCCAGTAGCTGTTCGTCACGGCGGACAGGGTCGCGGTCGCGTTGGTCGCCAATACCTGGTGGGTGTGCTGCGGGATCTCGTTGGTGGTCAGCGTGTGCGCTTGTTCGCCTTGCAGCGTACCCTGCGGGTACGTGTTGTTGAAACCCAGCGGCGTGCGCGCGCGCAGGTCGGGCAGCGCGAAATTCGTCTTGCCATCGCCGCCATACGTGACGCCGAGAATGCTAAACAAGGCTACGTTGGTCGAGATCGCCAGAAGCTGGCCCTCGCACCTTGCCCAGCCCTTCGGCGCAAAGCCGAAGGCAAAGGGGCGGATTTCGCCGATGAATGGTTCAGCCATTGTCTGCTCCTGTTAGTTTTGCGTCGGGTAGTTGCCTTCGAGCGCGATGATGAAGTTGATCGTCAGGAAGGGCATCATGTTGTTGTGCGGCATATTCCCGCCTGCTGAGCCGACCTCGGCTGGGTTCATCTGCGCATTCGGCACGGCGTTGGAATAGGCACTGAAATCGGAATTGCTGGCCCAGAAGGCATTCGTCGGGTTGGAGACGGTGCCGTTGTTGGTGTTGGCGCTGGGCACGTGGGTATGCGTGGGCATCTGGTTGGTGGTCAGCGTCACCGTTTCCACGCCACCCATCGCGCCCAGCGGGTAGCTGACGCTGCCAAGGATGGGCAGGCTGCCCGTTGCCTGGTGGATGGGAAGCCGGCCGCGCAGGTCGGGCAGCTTAAACGTTGACACCCCATCGCCGCCGTAGGTCGTCCCCAGCAGCGAATACAAGGCCTCGTTTCCGGAAATGCTGACGGTGCTGCCATCGCACAGCGCCCAGCCCAGTGGCGCGTAATCGCCCCCGAACATTCGGATTTCTCCGACAAATTGATCCGACATCGCCTCTTCTCCTCCTCGTTTGAACGGCCGCCGGCTCCCGGCGCCGTCTTTGCAATTTACTACGGAACTACGTGAAAATATAGCAATTATTTTCCTTCGTGCAAACTTTGATACTATAAGTACTGACAGTTGTACTGTCTAGCAGTTAACTCGACCCTGTAAGCTGAGGTAGAAATTGCCATCCGGAAGCGCAACCGTTCCGGCCTGGTCCCTTCGTTGTGTTCGTACAGTCCCTTGCACCATGAATAGCCAATCCGTCCAAGACTCCATCACACAAGTTGCTTTCATTTTCGATAACGTTGCCCATTACCAGGAGCTGGTTGCCGCCTTCCTTCCGGACGTCGAAGTGCACGTTCTGGACGCAAGCAAGGATGGCCTGCAGCAGATTTCCGCGATCCTGGAGGGACGCAGCGGCATCGCAGGGCTGCATGTGGTTGGGCACGGATCGGAGGGATCGCTCAATTTCGGCAGCGTGACGCTGGACTCGGCCAACATTGGCGGCTACACCGAGGTGCTGGGCAAGATCGGCGCCGCGCTGGCCGATGATGGCGACATCCTGCTGTATGGCTGCGACGTGGGTGCGGCGGCGATCGGCGCCAAATTCGTCGGCCAGATCGCGCAGGCCACTGGCGCGGACGTGGCAGCGTCCACCGATGCGACGGGCGGTGCGCAGCGCGGCGGCGACTGGGTGCTCGAATACCGCCAAGGGGACGTCACCAGCGATGGCGCGCTGGACGCAGCGGCCGTGCACAGCCTGGACGCCCTGCTTGGCCTGATGCCAACCGGCCTGCAGGACGTGACACCTTCCATGAGCACCAGCTCGTTCGTTGGCGGCTTCACCCTGAGCGTGCAAACCGGCTATTCCCTCACCGGGGCCTATGACGCCAACGGCCTGTATTTCAACTCGCCGGCCGCGCCAAACGAATGGCGTGACGCAAAGTTCACCGTCACCGCCGATAACACCAACATCACGGGATTCAACCTTGACGGCATCAACTGGATCAAATACTCATCGACGGGAACGTTTTCGATTCTTGTGACCGGTTTTAACGCGGTCGGGGCCGTGGTCGCGCAAACCACCGTCAGTACAACGAACGGATCGACCAGCTATACCGGCGGGGACTTCTCCGGTTTCATCGGCATACATTTGTTCACGGTCGAAATCATCGGTTCGAGCGACCCCTTGGTCCACTGGCCGATCTCGCAGAACACGTTCGATGGGTTCAGCGTTTCAAACCCGATCGCAGCCAATATCGCGCCGACCTTTGTCGATACGACCACCCAGCTCACCGACACCGAGAACACCTCAGTGAATCTGGCTGCGCTGCTGCACGTGAGCGACACCGACAGTGGCCAGACGCTGACCTGGAGCCAGGATACCGGTCCGTCCCACGGCACCCTGACTTTCTCGACCGCGACCGCGACCAGCGGCAACACCAATGTCGCGCCGGGCGGCAGCATCGTCTATACGCCGACCGTCGGCTACGCGGGTACCGATTCGTTCGTGGTGAAGGTGAGCGACGGCACCGCCACCGCCACGCGCACTGTCACCGTCACGGTCAAGCCGACCGCGGCAAGCGCGCCCGTGCTGACGGCCGCCACCGACACCGGCTTGAGCAACAGCGACAAGATCACCAAGGCCAGCTCTGTCTCCTTCTCCGGCACTGGGGCGGCGGGCGATTCGACCAGCACCGTGCAGGTCTGGGTGGACAAGAACGGCAATGGGCTGTACGACGCCGGCACCGACCTGGTCAGCACTCCGGCGACGCTAAACAATGGCGCCTGGACGTCCACGGCGATCGACGTCTCCGCGCTCGCCAACGGCAGCTACAACGTGTACGGGCAGATCACCGGCGGCGGCCAGGTCGGACCAACCAGCAGCGCAGGCAGCTTCACCATCGACCGCACCGCGCCGACGGTCACCATCAGCAGCAACGTCTCGACAGTATTGGTGGGCCAGACCGCGACGATCACCTTCACGTTCAGCGAAGATCCCGGCTCGAGCTTTACCTGGAATGGCTCCAGCGGCGACGTGGTCGTCACCGCCGGCACGCTCAGTGCCATCTCGGGCACTGGCACCACGCGTACCGCCACCTTCACCCCCACGCCGGGCTTGAACAGTACCTCGGCCAGTATCACGATCGCATCTGGCTCTTATACCGACGCAGCCGGCAACAACGGCGGGGCCGGGACGACGCCGAGCCTGAGCATCGACACCCTGGCGCCGACGCTCGCCATCACCAGCGACAAGGCGGCGCTCAAGGCCGGCGACACCGCGCAGATCACGTTCACGTTCAGCGAGGACCCGGGCTCGAGCTTCACCTGGAACGGCACCACCGGCGACGTGGCAGTCAGCGGCGGCACGCTCAGCGCCATCCTTGGCAGTGGCACCACGCGCACGGCGACGTTCACTGCAGGCGGCGGTAACGGCCCGGCCAGCATCACGGTCGCGGCGGGGGCTTATACCGATGGCGCTGGCAATGGTGGCGGTGCCGGTGCTACCCCAAGCGTCACAATCGATAACACGCCGCCGTCTGCGCCCTCCACGCCGGCGCTTGCGGCCGGCAGCGACAGCGGCACTTCGTCCAGCGACAACGTGACCAAGGTGACGACGCCGACACTGAGCGGCACCGCCGAAGCCGGCGCAACGATCAAGCTGTACGACGGCGTAACCGCAATCGGCAGCAGCACTGCGGACGGCACGGGTAAATGGTCGATCACGCTCGGTAGCGCGCTGTCCTCTGGCACCCACAGCATCACCGCCACGGCCACCGATGCGGTTGGCAACGTCAGCGCCGCGTCGAGCGCGCTCGACATGACGATCGACACCACCGCGCCCACGCTGTCGATTACCAGCGACGTGCCCAAGCTCAAAGTCGGCGAGACGGCCACCATCACCTTCAACTTTAGCGAGGATCCGGGCACCACCTTCGACGTTGGCGATATCACCGTCACCGGCGGCATGCTCAGCGGCCTGACCACGACCGGAGCCACGCGCACCGCGACCTTCACGCCGACGAACAACGTGGACCTCGGCACCGCCAGCATCACGGTCGGCGCGGGCCAGTACACCGACGCCGCAGGCAATGCCGGAGGCGCCGGATCCATCCCCTCGCTGACGTTCGATACCCGCGCGCCGACGGTAACGATCAGCAGCGACCTGGCTTTGCTAAAGGCGGGGCAGACGGCAACCATCACCTTCACCTTCAGCGAAGACCCGACGGGTTTTACCGATAGCGACGTGGTGGTTACGGGCGGCACCCTGAGCGCGCTTAACGGCAGCGGCAACACTTGGACGGCGACCTTCACCCCGACCGACGCTACCAACAACGGCTCGGCCAGCATCAAGATCAACGCCGGTACCTACACCGACGCACAAAACAATGCCGGGGCGGGCGCGGAACTCGTGATCGCTTACGACACGCTGGCGCCGGCTGCGCCCTCGACGCCGGCGCTGGCTGCCGGCAGCGACAGCGGTGCATCGTCCAGCGACAACCTGACCAAGGTCACCAAGCCCACGCTGACGGGCACCGCGGAAGCGGGCGCCACCGTCAAGCTGTACGACGGCGCGACCGAGATTGGCAGCGGCACCGCGGACGGCACGGGCAACTGGTCGATTACGCTTGGGAGCGACCTGGCCGCCGGTTCGCACAGCATCACGGCGAAGGCCTCCGATGCGGTCGGCAACGTGAGCGGCGCGTCCGCTGCTCTTGCCGTGACCATCGACACGACTGCCCCCGGCGCGCCTGCCGCGCTGGCGCTGGCGGCCGGCAGCGATAGCGGCAGCTCGTCCAGCGACAAGGTGACTAACGTGGTGCAGCCGACGATCACGGGCACCGCCGAAGCTGGCGCCACCGTTAAGTTGTATAACGGCGCGACCGAGATCGGCAGCGGCACCGCGGACGGGTCGGGTAACTGGTCGATCACTGCGAACACGCTGGCCGACGGGGCACACAACATCACGGCAAAGGCCACCGATGCGGCCGGTAACACGGGCAGCGCATCGACGGCGCTGGCCGTCACCATCGACGCCACCGCGCCCGTCGCGCCGTCGGCGCTGGTGCTTGCAGCCGGCAGCGACAGCGGCAGCTCGTCCAGCGACAACGTGACCAGCGTGACCAAGCCGACGGTCAGCGGCAACGCCGAGCCCGGCGCCACGGTCAAGCTGTACGATGGTGCGACCGAAATCGGCAGTGGCACGGCCGATGGCACCGGCAAGTGGTCAATCACGCTTGGCACCGACCTGTCCAGCGGAGCGCACAATCTCACCGCCACGGCGACCGACACGGCCGGTAACACCAGTGCCGCGTCGGCTGCGCTGGCCGTGACCATCGATACCACCGCACCGGATGCGCCATCCACGCCGGCCCTGGCTGCCGGCAGCGACAGCGGTGCATCGTCGAGCGACAACCTGACCAACGTCACCAAGCCGACGCTGAGCGGCACCGCGGAAGCGGGCGCCATCGTCAAGCTGTATGACGGCGCGATTGAGATCGGCAGTGGTACCGCGGACGGCACGGGCAACTGGTCGATTACGCTGGGCAGCGATCTGGCGACCGGCGCGCACTCCATCACTGCAACGGCCACCGATGCGGCAGGCAACGTCGGCGCGGCTTCCTCCGCCCTGACTGTCACCATCGATACCGCCGCGCCGGCCGCGCCTGCCGCGCTGGCGCTGGCGACCGGCAGCGATAGCGGCAGCTCGTCCAGCGACCGGGTCACCAGCGTGGTGCAGCCGATCATCACGGGCACCGCCGAAGCTGGCGCGACCGTTAAGTTGTATAACGGGGCGACCGAAATCGGCAGCGGCACCGCGGACGGGTCGGGTAATTGGTCGATCACTGCCAACACCCTGGCTGACGGCTCGTACAACATCACGGCGACGGCCACCGATGCGGCCGGTAACACGGGCAGCGCATCGACCGCGCTGGCCGTGACGATCGACGCCACCGCGCCTGCCGCTCCGTCGGCGCTGGTGCTGGAAGCTGGCAGCGACTCCGGCAGCTCGTCCAGCGACAAGCTGACCAGCGTGACCAAGCCGACGATCAGCGGCAACGCCGAAGCCGGCGCCACGGTCAAGCTGTACGATGGTGCGACCGAAATCGGCAGCGGCACGGCCGACGGCACCGGCAAGTGGACGATCACGCTGGGCAGCGACCTGTCCAGCGGAGCGCACAATCTCACCGCCACGGCGACCGACACGGCCGGTAACACCAGTGCCACGTCGGCTGAGCTGGCCGTGACCATCGACACCACCGCACCGGATGCGCCGTCCACGCCGGCCCTGGCTGCCGGCAGCGACAGCGGTGCATCGTCCAGCGACAACCTGACCAACGTCACCAAGCCCACGCTGAGCGGCACCGCGGAAGCGGGCGCCATCGTCAAGCTGTATGACGGCGCGACCGAGATCGGCAGTGGCACCGCGGACGGCACGGGCAACTGGTCGATTACGCTGGGCAGCGACCTGGCCACGGGTTCGCACAGCATCACGGCGAAGGCCACCGATGCGGCTGGCAACGTGAGTGGGACTTCCGCTGCTCTTACCGTCACCATCGACACGACTGCCCCCGCCGCGCCTGCCGCGCTGGCGCTGGCGACCGGCAGCGATAGCGGCAGCTCGTCCAGCGACCGGGTCACCAGCGTGGTGCAGCCGATCATCACGGGCACCGCCGAAGCTGGCGCCATCGTTAAGTTGTATAACGGGGCGACCGAAATCGGCAGCGGCACCGCGGACGGGTCGGGTAATTGGTCGATCACTGCCAACACCCTGGCTGACGGCTCGTACAACATCACGGCGACGGCCACCGATGCGGCCGGTAACACGGGCAGCGCATCGACCGCGCTGGCCGTGACGATCGACGCCACCGCGCCTGCCGCTCCGTCGGCGCTGGTGCTGGAAGCTGGCAGCGACTCCGGCAGCTCGTCCAGCGACAAGCTGACCAGCGTGACCAAGCCGACGATCAGCGGCAACGCCGAAGCCGGCGCCACGGTCAAGCTGTACGATGGTGCGACCGAAATCGGCAGCGGCACGGCCGACGGCACCGGCAAGTGGACGATCACGCTGGGCAGCGACCTGTCCAGCGGAGCGCACAATCTCACCGCCACGGCGACCGACACGGCCGGTAACACCAGTGCCACGTCGGCTGAGCTGGCCGTGACCATCGACACCACCGCACCGGATGCGCCGTCCACGCCGGCCCTGGCTGCCGGCAGCGACAGCGGTGCATCGTCCAGCGACAACCTGACCAACGTCACCAAGCCCACGCTGAGCGGCACCGCGGAAGCGGGCGCCATCGTCAAGCTGTATGACGGCGCGACCGAGATCGGCAGTGGCACCGCGGACGGCACGGGCAACTGGTCGATTACGCTGGGCAGCGACCTGGCCACGGGTTCGCACAGCATCACGGCGAAGGCCACCGATGCGGCTGGCAACGTGAGTGGGACTTCCGCTGCTCTTACCGTCACCATCGACACGACTGCCCCCGCCGCGCCTGCCGCGCTGGCGCTGGCGACCGGCAGCGATAGCGGCAGCTCGTCCAGCGACCGGGTCACCAGCGTGGTGCAGCCGATCATCACGGGCACCGCCGAAGCTGGCGCCATCGTTAAGTTGTATAACGGGGCGACCGAAATCGGCAGCGGCACCGCGGACGGGTCGGGTAATTGGTCGATCACTGCCAACACCCTGGCTGACGGCTCGTACAACATCACGGCGACGGCCACCGATGCGGCCGGTAACACGGGCAGCGCATCGACCGCGCTGGCCGTGACGATCGACGCCACCGCGCCTGCCGCTCCGTCGGCGCTGGTGCTGGAAGCTGGCAGCGACTCCGGCAGCTCGTCCAGCGACAAGCTGACCAGCGTGACCAAGCCGACGATCAGCGGCAACGCCGAAGCCGGCGCCACGGTCAAGCTGTACGATGGTGCGACCGAAATCGGCAGCGGCACGGCCGACGGCACCGGCAAGTGGACGATCACGCTGGGCAGCGACCTGTCCAGCGGAGCGCACAATCTCACCGCCACGGCGACCGACACGGCCGGTAACACCAGTGCCACGTCGGCTGAGCTGGCCGTGACCATCGACACCACCGCACCGGATGCGCCGTCCACGCCGGCCCTGGCTGCCGGCAGCGACAGCGGTGCATCGTCCAGCGACAACCTGACCAACGTCACCAAGCCCACGCTGAGCGGCACCGCGGAAGCGGGCGCCATCGTCAAGCTGTATGACGGCGCGACCGAGATCGGCAGTGGCACCGCGGACGGCACGGGCAACTGGTCGATTACGCTGGGCAGCGACCTGGCCACGGGTTCGCACAGCATTACGGCGAAGGCCACCGATGCGGCCGGAAATGTCAGCGGGGCGTCCACTGCTCTTGCCGTGACCATCGACACTACTGCACCGGGCGTGCCGGCCACGCCGGCGCTGGCAGTGGGCAACGATAGCGGTACATCGTCCAGCGACAACCTCACCAACGTTACCGAGCCCACACTGACCGGCACTGCGGAAGTGGGCGCCACCGTCAAGTTGTATGACGGCGCGACCGAGATCGGCAGCGGTACGGCAGATGGCACTGGCAACTGGTCGATCACGCTTGGCAGCGACCTGTCCAGCGGTTCGCACAACATCACGGCGACGGCCACCGATGCGGCCGGTAACACGAGCAGCGCATCGACCGCGCTGGTCGTGACGATCGACGCTACCGCCCCCGCCGCGCCATCCGCGCTGGCGCTCGCAGCCGCAAGTGATTCTGGCAGCTCGTCCAGCGACAAGCTGACCAGCGTAACCAAGCCGACGATCAGCGGCAACGCCGAAGCCGGCGCCACGGTCAAGCTGTACGATGGTGCGACCGAGATCGGCAGTGGTACGGCCGACGGCACCGGCAAGTGGTCAATCACGCTTGGCGCCGACCTGTCCAGCGGAGCGCACGATCTCACCGCCAAGGCGACCGACGCGGCCGGTAACACCAGCGGCGCGTCGGCCCCGCTGGCCATGACCATCGATACCACCGCACCGGATGCGCCATCCACGCCGGCCCTGGCTGCCGGCAGCGACAGCGGTGCATCGTCGAGCGACAACGTGACCAACGTCACCAAGCCGACGCTGAGCGGCACCGCGGAAGCTGGCGCCATCGTCAAGCTGTATGACGGCGCGACCGAGATCGGCAACGGCACCGCGGACGGTACGGGCAACTGGTCGATCACCCTTGGGAGCGATCTGGCCACGGGTTCGCACAGCATTACGGCGAAGGCCACCGATGCGGCAGGCAACGTGAGTGGCGCTTCCGCTGCTCTTACCGTCACCATCGACACCACTGCCCCCGCCGCGCCTGCCGCGCTGGCGCTGGCGGCCGGCAGCGATAGCGGCAGCTCGTCCAGCGACAAGGTGACCAGCGTGGTGCAGCCGACGATCACCGGTACAGCCGAGGCTGGCGCCACGGTCAAGCTGTACGATGGCGCGACCGAAATCGGCAGCGGCACTGCAGACGGGTCGGGTAACTGGTCGATCACTGCGAACACCTTGGCTGACGGGGCGCACAACATCACCGCGAAGGCCACCGATGCGGCCGGTAACACGGGCAGCGCATCGACCGCGCTGGTCGTGACGATCGACGCCACCGCCCCCGCCGCGCCGTCCGCGCTGGCGCTCGCAGCCGCAAGTGATTCTGGCAGCTCGTCCAGCGACAAGCTGACCAGCGTGACCAAGCCGACAATCAGCGGCAACGCCGAAGCAGGCGCCACGGTCAAGCTGTACGATGGCGCGACCGAAATCGGCAGTGGCACGGCCGACGGCACCGGCAAGTGGTCAATCACGCTTGGCACCGACCTGTCCAGCGGAGCGCACAATCTCACCGCCAAGGCGACCGATGCGGCCGGTAACACCAGTGCCGCGTCGGCCGCGCTGACTGTGACCATCGATGCCACCGCACCGGATGCTCCGTCCACGCCGGCCCTGGCTGCCGGCAGCGACAGCGGTGCATCGTCCAGCGACAACGTGTCCAACGTCACGAAGCCGACGCTGAGCGGCACCGCGGAAGCCGGCGCCATCGTGAAGCTGTATGACGGCGCGACCGAGATCGGCAACGGCACTGCGGACGGTACGGGCAACTGGTCGATCACGCTGGGCAGCGACCTGGCCACCGGCGCGCATACCATCACCGCAAAGGCGACCGATGCGGCAGGCAACGTCAGCGCGGCTTCCTCCGCCCTGGCTGCCACCATCGATACCGCCGCGCCGGCCGCGCCGGCCGCACTGGCCCTGGCAAGCGGCAGCGATAGCGGCAGCTCGTCCAGCGACCGGGTCACCAGCGCGGTCCAGCCGACCATCACGGGTACCGCCGAAGCCGGCGCCACGGTCAAGCTGTACGATGGCGCGACCGAGATCGGCAGCGGCACCGCGGACGGCACGGGCAAGTGGTCGATTTCCACCACTGGCACCCTGGCCGATGGTTCGCACAACATCACCGCCAAGGCGACCGATGCGGCGGGCAACGTCAGCGTCGCATCGTCTGCGCTGGCCGTCACCATCGACGCCACTGCGCCCGCCGCGCCGTCGACGCTGGCGCTCGCAGCCGCAAGCGACTCCGGCCGCTCGAACAGCGACGGCGTCACCAGCGTGCGCCAGCCGACCTTCGAAGGCGCCGCCGAAGCCGGCACCACCATCAAGCTGTACGATGACGCGACGGAGATCGGCAGCGGTACGGCGGACGGCACCGGCAAGTGGTCGATCACCCCCACCGCCAACCTGTCATACGGGGAGCACAGCATCACCGCCAAGGCCACGGATGCGGCGGGTAACATCAGCGGTGCGTCATCCGCGCTGGCCGTGAGGATCGACACTATTGCGCCCGACACGCCGTTCGGCCCGTTGCTCTCGCCGATCAGCGACAGCGGCACTTCGTCCAGTGACAAGCTGACCAACGTGACCAGGCCGACGCTGGGCGGTCTCGCCGAGGTGGGCTCCGTCGTCAAGCTGTACGACGGCGCGACCGAAATCGGCAGCGTCACGCCAGACGATTACTATATGTGGTCGATCACGCTGGGCAGCGACCTGGCGCCCGGCGTGCATACCATTACGGCGCAGGCGACCGATGCGGCGGGCAATGTCAGCGCCGCGTCCTCTGCCCTGGTTATCACCATCGATACCGCGCCGCCTGCCGCGCCCGCCGCACTGGCGCTGGCGCCCGGCAGCGACAGCGGTAGTTCGTCCAGCGACCGGGTCACGAACGTGTCCCGGCCGACGATCACCGGCACCGCCGAAGCTGGCGCCATCGTCAGGCTGTACGATGGCGCATGGGAGATCGGCAGTGGCACGGCGGACGGCACGGGCAACTGGTCGATTGCCACCACTGGCCTGACCAGTGACGTGAACAACATCACCGCAACGGCGACCGATGCGGCGGGCAACGTCAGCGTCGCCTCGTCTACGCTGGTCGTCACCCACGACAACAGCGCGCCCGCCGCGCCGTCGGCGCTGGCGCTCGCAGCGGCAAGCGACTCCGGCAGCTCGTCCAGCGACCGCGTCACCAACGTGACCCAGCCGACCATCAGCGGCAACGCCGAAGCCGGCACCACGGTCAAGCTGTACGATGGTGCGACCGAAATTGGCGGCGGCACCGCGGACGGCGCCGGCAAGTGGTCGATCACCACCACCGACAACCTGTCCAGCGGGGCGCACAGCATCACCGCCAAGGCCACGGACCTGGCAGGTAACGTCAGCCTTGCAATGGGCGCGCTGGCCATCACGATCGACACCACCGCGCCGGTCGCGCCATCCACACCGGCGCTGGCGGCAGGCAGCGACAGCGGCAGCTCGTCCAGTGACAACCTGACCAAGGTGACCAAGCCGACTCTGACGGGTACCGCCGAAGCGGGCGCCACCATCAAGCTGTACGACGGCGCGACCGAGATCGGCAGCGGCACGGCGGATGGCACGGGCAAGTGGTCGATCACACTGGGCAGCGACCTGGCGACCGGCGCGCATACCGTCACCGCGAAGGCGACCGATGCGGCTGGCAACGTCAGCGGCGCGTCCGATGCGCTTGGCTTGACGATTGACACCACGCCGCCGCAGGTCAGCATCAGCAGCGACAAGGCTGCCCTCAGGGCGGGCCAGCAAACCTTGGTCACCTTCCAGTTCAGCGAAGAACCGGGGGCCGCCTTCGCGCTTGGCAGCATCCAGGTCAGCGGCGGCACCCTGGAGGGACTGTCCGGCACCGGGAACGTGCGCACCGCCACCTTCACGCCGGATGCGAATGCCAACGGTACGGCGCAGATCACGGTCGCATCGAACGCCTACGACGATCGTGCAGGCAATGCCGGGGACAACGCAGCCGCGCTGAACATCCCGTTCGACACCCTGGTGCCGACCCTGGTCATCACGAGGGATACGAATACGCCGCTCAAGATCGGCGAGACCGCAACCATCAGCTTCAGCTTCAGCGAGGACCCCGGTACCAGCTTCCAGTGGGATGGCGCGCTGGGCGACCTGCACGTCAGCGGAGGCACCCTCAGCGCGCTGTCCGGGACGGGGTTGGTCCGGACCGCCACCTTCACGCCGGACACGAACGTCAACGACGGCACGGCCGTGATCTCGGTCTCGGGAAGCTACACCGATGCCGCCGAAAACATCGGCACGAACCCGCCGGATCTCGTCTTCAGCTTCGATACCCAGGCGCCGGCCGCACCGTCCTCGCCAGTGCTTGCCGCAGGCGACGACAGCGGCACTTCGCAAACCGACAACCTGACCTCGGTCGCCACTCCCACGCTGGCCGGCACGGCCGAAGCCGGCGCCACCGTGAAGCTGTACGACGGGGCGACACTGGTTGGAACCGGCACTGCGGACGCCGCCGGTAAATGGTCGATCACCACGAATGCACTGGCCGAAGGCAGCCATGCGATTACTGCAGTGGCCACGGACACGCTGCTCAATACGGGTACAGCATCTGCGGCCCTGGCGGTGACGGTCGACCGCACGGCGCCGACGCTCACGATCAGCAGCGACAAGGCCGCGCTTACCGCAGGGCAGGGCGCGACGATCACGTTCACGTTCAGCGAGGACCCGGGCAGCACATTCAGCTGGGACGGTACGAGCGGCGACATCGTGGTCAGCGGCGGCACGCTTGGCGCCCTCTCCGGGACGGGCAACATCCGCACGGCGGTTTTCACGCCGGATGCTGACGTCAACGCCGGCACCGCGAGCATCACGGTCGCTGCCGGCAAGTACACCGATGCGGCGGGCAACGACGGCGGGGCAGGCGTCACGCCGAGCATCCATTTCGACACCCTGGTGCCGACGGTCTCGATCAGCAGCGACAAGGCGGCGCTCAGGACCGGCGAAACCGCGACCATCACGTTTACCTTCAGCGAGGACCCGGGCGCAAGCTTCACCTGGGACGGTACCAGCGGCGACGTGACGGTGGGCGGCGGCACGCTCAGTGCGATCTCGGGCAGTGGCCTGACCCGTACCGCGACCTTCACGCCGACCGCAAATACCAACGGTGGGGTGGCCAGCATCGCCATTGCCGAGGGCAAGTACAGCGATGCGGCAGGTAATGCGGGCCACGCTGGCACCTCCCCCAGCGTTGTCTTCGACACGCTTGCGCCGGCCGTGCCGTCGGCGCCAGTATTGGATGCCGGCAGCGACAGTGGTGTATCGAACTCGGACCGGCTGACCAATGCGGCCAGCCCGCGCTTCACTGGCACCGCCGAAGATGGCGCTACCGTGAAGCTGGTTGACACCGTCACCGAGACGGTGCTGGGGACCGGCATTGCCGCGGGCGGAACCTGGGCCATCAACGCAAATGGG
The DNA here is from genome assembly GCF_024756255.1 of Massilia agilis. Lineage (GTDB taxonomy): Bacteria > Pseudomonadota > Gammaproteobacteria > Burkholderiales > Burkholderiaceae_D > Telluria > Telluria agilis. The sequence goes on from NZ_JANUHB010000003.1 coordinate 93,773, forward strand.
CTCACCGATGGCGTGGCGAATATCGTGGCGATTGCCACCGATGTGGCGGGGAACACCGGCCCCGCCTCGGCCGCGTCCAACCTCACCATCGACCGCACTGCCCCGGTTGCGCTGTCGCTCGCGCTGGCCAGCGGTACGGGAGCAAGCCTGGTAAGCAGCGGCACGGTCAAGGTGAACGGCATTGAAGACGGGGCCAGCTGGCAGTACAGCCTGGATGGCGGCGCGCACTGGCTGGAGGGCAGCGGTTCGGAGTTCGCGGTCACGGTGGAAGGGCCGGCTTCGGTGCTGGCGCACCAGACCGATCGCGCAGGTAACATGAGCGCTGTAAGCAACGCGCTCTCCTTCACGCTCGACATGTCTGGACCGACATCGAGCGTGTCGCTGAGCGACCTGGCGCTGACCTCCGGCGAAACCGCAACCGTCACGATCAGATTTAACGAGCGGGCTGTCGGCTTTGACCTTGGCGACATCCACGCATCCAATGCCACGCTGTCGAACCTGGCCACCAGTGATGGTGGCCTTACCTGGACTGCCCTGATGACGCCGCAGGCGGGCGTTTCCTCGACCACCAACGTCATCAGTGTTGACAACACGGGGGTCACCGACGCGGTTGGCAACAGGGGCGTTGGCGCGAGCACGTCGGCCAACTACACGGTCCAGACGGGGAAGGTGGCGGCCGCCATCGAGATGTCCGACACCAGCCTGCTGGCGGGAGAAACCGCGCTGGTCACGATCCGCTTCGGCGAAGCCGTCACCGGCTTCACGCTCGCGGACCTGAGCGCGGAGAGCGGCAAGCTGTCCAACCTTGCGAGCGCCGACAACGGGCGCACCTGGACCGCGCTGTTCACCCCGGCCACCAACATCGACGACGCCACCAACCTGATCAGGGTGGACAACAGCGGGGTGATCGGTGCACAGGGCCAGCGCGGCGAGGGCACGAGCAGCTCGGCCAACTACACGGTCAACACGATCCGCCCGACCGCGAGCGTCACGATGGACACCAAGGTGCTGGGGCCGGGCGCCAGTACGCCGCTCACCATCAAGTTCTCGCAACCCGTCCTCGGTTTCGACAGTGCCGACCTGGCCGTCTCGCACGCGACCGTGTCGGCACTTGCGTCCGGCGATGGCGGAATGACCTGGACCGCCACCCTCACCGCCGATGCCGGCGGCAAGTCGGCCGCGCCGGGCTGGGTCTCCATCGATATGGGCGGGGTCAAGAACAGCGCCGGCAATGCCGGTACGGGATCGATCAGCGCGCATTACGTGGTTGCGCCGGCCGGCTCCGCAATCGGCACGGTCGATGGCGTGCAGGTGGTGACCCAGTCCACGACCGATCCCAAGACCGGCCGCGAGCAGCAGCTCCTGATGATCCCGGAGGTGCCGGCCGTGCGGCAGGATGACCCGAACACGGCCAACCAGAAGCTGGCCGACATCCCGCTCGTGTCCAATCCAAACGCGGGCAGCCCGCCTGTCCTGACGGCCGGCCTGCCGGCCGGCGCGGGCCTGCAGGTGGAAGGCCCGGCGGCCCCGTTGAGCACGAGCGATGCGCTGACGGACCTGATCCAGCGCATCCAGGACAAGACCGCCAGCGGGTCGGCGAGCCAGACGGACATGACCGGCCAGGGCCAGGGCTTCCTGAACAGCCTTGGCGCCGGCGGACTGGTCGAATCCCGGACCATCGTTCCGACCGTGTCGTCAGGAACTGCGCCCAGCCAGCCGATCGTCATCAGCGGCGCGGGCGCGGGCAGCGGACCGAACGCGCCGGTGGTCGGCCTGGTCATCGACGGCTCCGGCCTGCCTGCCGGCTCCACGCTGCAGCTCGATAACGTCGATTTTGCCGCCGTGATCGGCGACGTGCGCCTGATCGGCGGCCAGGGCAAGAACTACGTGGTGGGCGATGGTGCATCGCAGACCATCTATCTTGGCCCGGACGACGACGTGCTCAGCGGCGGCGGCGGCGACGATTTCATCGGCAGCGCAGGCGGCGACGACCATCTCGATGGCGGCGACGGCAACGACCTGGTCGCGGGCGGCATCGGCAACGATACCGTGATCGGCGGCGCCGGCGACGACATGCTCAACGGCGGCCGCAGTACGGTGGGCGACTGGACCTTCCACATGACTGCAGCCGGTGCGATCAGCGCCGCGCACGACAAGGCCGTATTCTCCGCGGCGGGAAGCGAAACGGTGCAGGGGGCCGAGCTGGACGCCACGGTTTCGGAGCTCGGCTTCCTGAAGGCCGCTCCGGAACAGCTGGCCGGGATCGCAATGCTGTATGCGGGGCTGGACCGCGCGCCCGACGTTGCCGGGCTCACCTTCTGGGCCCGTGCCGGCGTGTCGCTTGCCGACGTGGCCAATGGCGTGCTGGCCTCGGCCGAATTCGGCGGCACCGCGCTGGCCCACGCGGACAATTCGACCTTCGTGCGCGGCATGTACCTGCAGGTGCTGGGCCGCGAGCCGGAAGGCGCGGCGATGGAGTACTGGAGCGCGCGCCTGTCCGGCAGCGACGGCCGGGCGCCGGCCAGCCGGGCGGACGTGCTGGTGGCCGTCGCCCTGAGCGACGAGCACAAGGGCAAGATGCTGGCGGCCGACGGTTACACCATCGCGCAAAGCAGCCTGGCGCAGGAAACCGCGTGGTTCTCCGGCAGCGGCGACGACCGCCTGGAGGGCGGCTCCGGCCACAACCTGCTGGTGGGCGGCGACGGCGTGGACACCGCGGTCTATGGCGGCAACCAGGCGCAGTACCACGTCCTGATCGGGACCGATGGCCTGCTGCGCGTGGCCGACACCACCAGCGACAGCCTGGACAAGCTGTCCGGCATCGAAGTGGCCGAGTTCAAGGACGGTAAAGTCGACCTGACCGTGCTTGGCAAGGACGCAGGGCAGCTGGACCGCGTGGGCCTGATGTTCCAGACCGTGTTCCATCACGCCGCCGGCCTGGACGCGCTCAAGTCGTTCCTGGCGCTCAATACCGATGCGCCGGGAATGGCCAGGGCGCTGGTCGCCACGTCCGAGTTCCAGTCGCGCTTTGGCGGCACCAGCGACGCGGCCTTTGTCCAGGCGCTGTACGCCAACTCGGGGCTGGATGCGTCCAAGGCGGGCGGCATGCAGTCGTGGCAGGACTACCTGGGCCACCACAGCCGCGCCGAGCTGATCGCAAGCTGGATCGCGCAGGACGACGTGGTGCATGCGCAGTTCGGCAATGCGGGGTTGTGGTTGTTCTGATTCGGTGCTGGAGCGTAAGGCCGGCGGCGGCCGGCTTTACGCCAGCACGACGACATGACAACGGCAACCCGCAGCGGCAATCCACTGCAGGTTCATTGACATGAGGGGGAATTCTTGGTGCCCTTGACGTGGATTGAACACGTGGCCTCTCCCTTACCAAGGGAGTGCTCTACCACTGAGCTACAAGGGCAGGAAGACATGGGGACGCATGCAATGCACACCCGGGCGGGTGCCGCGTCCACATGAATTTTTCAGTGAGAGCGGATCATAGTGCCAAAAGCCTGTTCGGTCAAGACTTCAAGCAACAATGAGTGTTCAATACGACCGTCGATGATGTGCACCGTGTTCACGCCGGACTTGGCGGCATCGAGCGCCGACGAGATCTTCGGCAGCATGCCGCCCGAGATGGTGCCATCGGCAAACATCTCGTCGATCTCGCGCGCCGACAGGTCGGTGACCAGGTTGCCGTTCTTGTCCTGCACGCCGGCGATATTGGTCATCATGATCAGCTTTTCGGCCTTCAGGATCTCGGCGATCTTGCCTGCCACCACGTCCGCGTTGATGTTGTAGGCCTGGCCGTCCTGGCCGAAACCGATCGGGGAGATGATCGGAATGAAGGCGTCGTCCTGCAGTGCCTTGACCACGGCCGGGTTGATGGCTTCGATCTCGCCGACAAAGCCGATGTCGAGGAACTCGCCCGGCTTGTCACGGTCCGGCATCGACATCTTGCGTGCGCGGATCAGGCCGCCGTCCTTGCCGGTCAGGCCGACCGCCTGGCCGCCGTAGTGGTTGATCAGCATGACGATGTCTTGCTGCACCTCGCCGCCCAGCACCCATTCCACCACTTCCATGGTTTCCTCGTCGGTGATGCGCATGCCTTGCACAAAGGTGCCTTGCTTGCCGATCTTCTTGAGCGCGTTGTCGATCTGCGGACCGCCGCCGTGCACCACCACCGGGTTCATGCCCACCAGCTTGAGCAGGATGACGTCGCGCGCGAAGCCATGCTTGAGGCGCTCGTCGGTCATGGCGTTGCCGCCGTATTTGATGACGATGGTCTTGCCGTGGAAATTGCGGATGTACGGCAGCGCTTCCGCCAGGATCTGCGCCTTGATTTGTGGTGAGACCTTGGTCAGGTCGAAATTCTGGTCGTCGGCGGGCGGATTGGTCAGCTGGGCGTTCATCGATGGTCCAAAAGAATTTTGCAGGATTTTACAGGCAACCGGGCAGGGCCTGTGCGCATTATAGGGCTCTCTTGTTGAATTTTCCGGCTCCATCCGTTAACTTTGGTTACTTACCTCACTTAGCGGGCCGATCGATGAGCATTTGTACGCGCTGCGGTGCACCGTTTGGGTGCGCGATGGCCGATGGCGGGGCCGAACCCTGCTGGTGCACGGCGCTGCCCGCCATCGTGCCGGTCCCGGACGTGCCCGCTGGCTGCTGGTGCCCGGCCTGCCTCAAGCAGCACGTCGCCAGCCGATCCGATGCCAGCCCGGAAGTTCCGGCTCAGCTTTTGAACTGAGCGGATACACGCTTCGTGTTTCGGGTCTAAGCTCTGTTACCTGAAGGAGCTGCGATGGACACTTCCTACGACAACGATGTCGTTGCTTGGGCCAGCGAGCAGGCCGCTTTGCTCCGTTCCGGCAAGCTCGATGCGATCGACGTGCTGAATATCGCCGAGGAGATCGAAGGTGTCGCCCGTGACGAGGAACGCGAATTCGGGCGGCGATTCGGATCCCTGTTGATGCATCTGCTGAAGTGGCAATACCAGAAAGCCTGGCGTTGCGTGTACTGGCGCGAAACGATCGCTGAAAAGCGCCGGGTAGTGAGCTACCACTTGGGCGACACGCCAAGCCTGAGTAATTTGTTTGACGACCAGGACTGGCTCGACATCGTATGGAGCGATGCGGCCCGTCGCTTGCGGGATGAGACCGGGCTGGACTTTCCCGAGCGTTGCCCTTGGCCTGTCACCAAAGTACTGGATGGTGACTTTTTCCCGGCCTGACATGGACGTTTGGACAAACATCGATGTGGGCGCTTTCGCCCGCGAGGCAGCTGCCAGGCTGCGCCGTCAGCAGGCGAGCGCAGACGAAGCTGATGTTTCCCGGAGCCTGGATATGGTCGGTCAGCCAGACGCTTGACCAAGATTTCTGGCCAGACTGAACATCCTGCGGCCTTCGACTCAGCGCCGCGTTCGGAAAAAGCGCAGCATCTCCCGGCTCGCATCCGGTCCGCGACCGTCGGTATAGCTGCCGTGCGCGCTGCCGCCAAACCAGGCGTGGCCGCCGCCGTGCACCACCCACTGCTCGGCATGCACGTTGCCGTCGTCGCGCTGGTGCAGCGTGCGCGTGTAGGCATGCCCGTTCGGCACGCGGCCTGGCTCGACCACGATCCCTTTCGACACCGCCAGCGTGCCCTGCGCAATCAGTTCGTCGGCCGCGGCCGGGTGCACGGTCTGGTCCTGGTCGCCGTGGAACACGATGATCGGCAGCGTCTGGCCCGGCGTGTGGCGCCGCTTGAAGTCGCCCTTCATTGCCGCCAGCGCCGACGGCAGGTCGTCGGCCGCCGCGAACGGCAGCCCCGAGTGCACGCCCACGGCCGCGTACAGGTCCGGATACACGGTGCCCATGATGGTCGCCATCGCGCCACCGGCCGACAGGCCGGCCACATACACCTGTGCCGGGTCCACCGCGTGCGTGGCCATGATGTGGCGCGTGATGCCGGCAATGATCGACGGTTCGCCACGGTCGCGCTGCTGGTTCCCTTCGTCGAACCAGTTCCAGCAGCGCGACGGGTTGGCCTGCTGCGACTGCGCCGGATACACGACCAGGCAGGGCATGTCCTCGGCCAGCGCGTTCATCTGGGTGCCGCGCGCGAAGTCGTCCGGGTCCTGGGTGCAGCCGTGCAGCATCACCACCAGCGGCACCGGCTGTCCGTGGTACGTGCTGGGCACGTACAGCTTGTAATTGCGGGTGCCGGCGTCGTTCGTATAAATGCCGTCGCTGAACGTGCCTGGCAGCGTGGGGCCCGGCTGCTGCTTGAGAGCGCCCCCCGGCAGGTCGATCGCGGCCAGCCGGTCGGCCGGTGCCGGCATCGGTATCGCGGACGGCTCCATCACCTTGCGCGCCGCCTGCTGCAGCGCCGACGCGTTGTGGAGCGCCTGCTGAACGGCGTTGGTCGTGACCGCGGCCGGACCTTTGCGCATCAGCGCCCGTGATGCGGCGCGCATTTGCGCAAACAGTTTATCGTTCAGTTTCATGGGCTCTCCTGAGGTTGGGAATGTCAGATGATGCGGTCGGCCAGCGCCGCCTTCAGTTCGCTGCGCACGTGCAGTGCGCCGAGCACGAAGATCGATTCGATCGTGGCCAGCGCCAGTTCGGGCGAGACGTCGTCCGCGATGCTGGCCATGCCGAGCACCTGGATCTGCAGGCGCTGCCCGGCGGCGCGCGCGGCTTCGAGGTCGGCGCGCGAATAATGGTGCATGCCCAGCACAAGGCTCCGGCGCGCCACGGTCTGGCGCACCACGTCGGCATGCTGGCCTAGCTGGTTGCGGATTGCCGTGCGGATGAAATCGGTGCGGTTGGCGTAAAAGCCTTCGCTCACCAGGAGGTCGATCTGGCCAAGGTCGATTGGCCCGAGGTTGATCGTGATCTTTTCGGAATCCTGCGTTTTTTGCTTCAGCTCGCCCGCACCCATTGCACCCGCCATCCATCCACCATCTGACTGGATGGTAGTCTACGCGCTTGAAACCGAGGGTCAAGCGCGATCCGATTGAATAAGTTAATCTTCTGCCCATGAGTCCAGACCTGAAACCCGGCGTGCGCTTCGAGTGGCAGTACACCGTGCCGCCGCGCGCCACCGTACCGCAGCTGTATCACGACACCGCGTTCTGCCTCGACATGCCCGACGTGCTGGCCACCGGCTACATGGTCGGCATGATGGAACTGGCATGCGTGCACGGCATGATGCCCTACGTGGACTGGCCGCACGAGCAGAGCCTGGGCACGATGGTCAGCTTTGCGCACCTCGCGCCAACGCCGCCCGGCATGACGCTGCGCATCCGGGGCGAGGTCATCGAAGTCGATGGCAGGCGCGTGCGTTTCAAGGTCGAGGCATGGGACGACGTGGACCGCATCTGCGAGGGCATCCACGAGCGCTGCGTGATCGACCCCGAACGCTTTGCTGCCAAGCTGGCGCAAAAGGGCGCGAAGGCGGCGGCATGAATCCCGAGCAGCAAACGCCTGTGCCGTCCCCGTGCATCAATGTGTGCGAAATCGCGCCCGACACGGGGCTGTGCCGCGGCTGCCTGCGCACCATCGATGAGATCGCGACGTGGGGCAGCGCGAGCGACGAGGCCAAGCGCGCCGTGTGGCGCGAGATTCGCCGGCGCGAAGAGCGCCTGTTCCGCTAGATGGCGCTGCGCCTGCCCGCCACCATGCGCGTGTTCGAGCGCGGCTGGCTGTCGTCCAACAACGTGCTGTTCACCGGGCCGCACAGCGCGCTGGTGGACAGCGGCTACGTCACCCACGCCGCGCAGACGCTGGCGCTGGTGGACCATGCGCTCGAGGGCCGTCCGCTCGCGCGCCTGCTCAACACGCACCTGCATTCGGACCACTGCGGCGGCAATGCGGCGCTGCAGGCGCGCTACCGCTGCCATACCTTGATCCCCGCGGCCGAAGCGGACAAGGTGCGCGCGTGGGACGAGGACGCGCTGAGCTTTCGCTCCACCGGCCAGCAATGCCCGCGCTTCGCCTTCGACGGCGCCCTGGCCGCAGGCGACACGATCGAGCTTGGCGGCCTGCCGTGGCAGGCGCTGGCCGCGCCGGGGCCCGACCCGCATGCGCTGCTGCTCTACTGCGCCGCCGAGGGCATCCTCATCTCCGGCGACGCCTTGTGGGAGAACGGCTTTGGCGTGCTGTTCCCCGAGCTGGCGGGCGAACCGGGCCTGCGGGAGCAGGCGGCCACGCTCGAGCTCATCGACAGCCTTCACGCGCGCGTCGTCATCCCCGGCCACGGCGCAATCTTCGGCGACGCCGCGCAGGCACTGGCGCGCGCCCGTTCGCGCCTGGACTACCTGGCACAGGATCCGCGCCGCACTGCCCAGAACGCGGTCAAGGTCATGCTCCAGTTCCTGCTGCTAGAACGGCGCCAGGTGGCGCTGGCCGCCGTGCCGCAGCTGCTGGCCTCGATCCCGCTGGTCGAGCGCGCACGCCTGCAATACCTGGGCATGGAGCACGCCGAACTGGCCGATTGGGCCGTGCGCGCCCTGGTGCGCGCGGGCGCTGCGCGGGCCGACGGTGGCGTGCTGCTGCTGGCATAAACGCCGTTTAGAGCGCCACGTCTAGCACGGTCGTGCTTTTTTGATCCTATAATCGTTGCGCGCCTGTCCGTTCAACTTTTCGCGAAAGAGCCCGATGACCCTGCCCGCCGTGCTGCAAGACCTGACCCTTCCCGTGATCGCCTCGCCGATGTTCATCGCCAGCGGTCCCAAGCTGGTGGCGGCACAGTGCAAGGCCGGCATCGTCGGCTCGTTCCCGGCGCTGAACGCGCGCCCGGCCGAACTGCTCGACACCTGGCTCACCGAGCTGCAGGACGAGCTGGCCGCCTGGCGCGAAGCCAATCCCGGCGCCAGGGTGGGACCGATCGCCGTCAACCAGATCGTGCACCAGTCGAACGACCGGCTCGCGCACGACGTCGAGGTGTGCGTGCGGCACCGGGTGCCCATCATCATCTCGTCGCTGCGCGCGCCGCCCAGGGAAATGCTCGACGCGGTGCATGCCTACGGCGGCATCGTGCTGCACGACGTGATCTCGATCCGCCACGCGCACAAGGCGCTGGAGGCCGGTGTGGACGGGCTGATCCTGGTGGCGGCCGGCGCCGGCGGCCACGCGGGCGCGCTGTCGCCATTCGCGCTGGTGGGCGAGGTGCGGCGCTTCTTCAACGGCCCGGTCGCGCTGTCCGGCTCGATCGCGACCGGCGGCGCCATCCTGGCGGCGCAGGCAATGGGGGCCGATTTCGCGTACATCGGCTCGCGCTGGCTGGCCACCCGCGAGTCGAACGTGAGCGACGCCTACCGCGACGCGATCATCGAATCGTCGGCTGCGGATATCGTTTATACCAATCTGTTCACCGGCGTGCACGGCAACTACCTGCGCAAGTCGATCGTCGCCGCCGGCCTGGACCCGGACGCGCTGCCGGAATCGGACAAGAGCAAGATGAGCTTCGGCTCGGGCAGCGCCAAGGCGTGGCGCGACATCTGGGGCGCGGGGCAGGGCGTGGGGCTGATGGACGACGTGCCGAGCGTGGCCGAGATGGTCGAGCGGCTCAAGGCTGAGTACGACGCGGCGCGCGCGCGCCTGTGCGGTTGAGGATCCAGGTTCGCCGCCTTTACCGCTGAACTTGAAACCGTCGTTCCCGCGCAGGCGGGAACCCATGCTGAGCGTCGATGTACGCGGTCTATGGGTTCCCGCCTGCGCGGGAACGACGTGTTTGATTCAACACTTAACGCAGGCGGCTTTTGCCCCTTCAGTGACTTACTGCTGCGCCGCCTTCAGGTCCTCCGGGCTGATCGCCCACAGCGCCGGCAGGTTGCGCCAGTAGCCGTACACGTCCATCCCGAAGCCGACCACGAACCGGTTCGGGATCGACAGGCCGACGATATCGGCATGCACCGGCTTCGTGCGGCCGAGGTCCTTGTCCGCGAACACCGCGATGATGACCTCCTTGGCCCCCATGTCCAGCAGGCGCTGCTTGACCTGCGCCAGCGTCTCGCCTTCGTCCAGGATGTCATCCAGCACGATGATCGTCTTGCCGGCCACGCTCTGGCGCGGAATCACCTTCCACACCACCTGCCCGCCCTGGTCCTCGTCGCCGTAGCGGGTCACGTGGATGTAGTCGAATTCGAGCGGGAAGTCCAGTTGCGGCAGCACGTTGCCGGTGAAAACGACCGCGCCGCCCATGACGCCCAGCACCAGCGGGAAGGCCTGCTCGTCAGGATTGCCGAAGCGTTGGTTGAGCTCGTCCGCAACGCGGCGCACCGCCTGCTGTACCTGTTCGGCGCTGGCGACCTGTTCGGCGTGTTCAAGGAGGGCGCGCGCCCGGTCGTGGTGAAATTCTTGCATGGCTATTCGACAAAAAAACGAAACCCGCTGATTATGCGGCATATCCGCAACTGCGGTGGTCCCGTTGTGCCGCATGTTGACGATTTGATGTCGCAGCGCAAGAAACGCTTGCCCCTTTGGCCACGCGGCGGCGTATCATAGGCGGCTTGAATAACAGAGATACCAAGCTGCCCATGTCAAACCAGGACTTCCAGCGCGAGCGCGCCGAGCGCCTTGGCGCCCTGCGCGCCGCGATGGCCCGCCACCAGGTCGACGCCTTCATCGTTCCATCGAGCGACCCGCATCTGTCCGAGTACCTGCCTGGCCGCTGGAAGGGGCGCGAATGGGTGTCCGGTTTCACCGGTTCGGTCGGCACCTTCATCGCCACCGCCGCATTCGCTGGCGTCTGGACCGATGGCCGCTACTGGACCCAGGCCGAGCATGAGCTGGCTGGTTCTGGCATCGAGCTGATGAAGATCCCGGCGGCCGCCAGCCTGCAGCACATCGACTGGCTCGTCGCGACGCTGCAGCCGGGGCAGACGGTGGCGGTGGACGCGCGCGTGCTCGGCCTTGCGGTCGCGCGCCTGCTGTCCGATGCCCTGGCCGCGCGCGGCATCAAGCTGCGCACCGACCTGGACCTGCTCGACGAAGTGTGGGCCGAACGTCCGGCACTGCCGGCCGCCCCGGTGTTCGAACACGAGGCGCCGTACGCGGTGCTGCCGCGCGCCGACAAGCTGGCCGCCACCCGCGCTGCCATGCGCGAGCTGGGCGCCGACCACCACTTCATCTCGACGCTGGACGACATCGCCTACCTGTTCAACCTGCGCGGGTCGGACGTGAACTTCAACCCGGTGTTCGTCGCGCACGCGCTGGTCGAGCCGGAGACGGCAACGCTGTTCGTCGGCGACGGCAAGGTGCCGGCCGCGCTGCGCGACAGGCTGCTGGAGGACAGCGTGCAGGTCGCGCCGTACGAAGAGGCCCGGACTGCGCTCGCGGCGCTGGAAGCGGGCGCCACGCTGCTGCTCGACCCGCGCCGCATCACCGCCGGCATGCGCGCCGCGGTGCCGGCCGGCGTGCGCGTGGTCGAGTCGGTGAACCCGACCACGTTCGCCAAGTCGCGCAAGCTGGAAGGCGAGGCGGTCCATGTGCGCGCCACCATGGAGCAGGATGGCGCGGCCCTGTGCGAGTTCTACGCCTGGCTGGAAGCGACCCTGGCGGACCCCAACCGCGCGCCGCTCGATGAAGTGGCGATCGACGAGCACATCACGGCCGCACGCGCGCGCCGCCCCGGTTTCGTGAGCCCGAGCTTTGCCACCATCGCCGGCTTCAATCCGAACGGCGCGATCATGCACTACCGCGCCCAGCGGCCCGGCTGCGCCACCATCGAGGGCAACGGCCTGCTGTTGATCGACTCCGGCGGCCAGTACCTGGGCGGCACCACCGACATCACGCGCGTGGTCCCGGTCGGCACGCCCTCGAACGAGCAAAAGCGCGACTTCACGCTCGTGCTCAAGGGCCTGATCGCGCTGTCGTCGGCGCGCTTCCCGCGCGGGACCAAGTCGCCGATGCTCGACGCGATCGCGCGCGCGCCGATCTGGGCCGCCGGCATCGACTATGGCCACGGCACCGGCCACGGCGTGGGCTACTTCCTCAACGTGCACGAGGGCCCGCAGTCGATTTCGCCCACCACGGCGCCCGAGCCGCACACCGCAATGGAGCCGGGCATGATCACCTCGATCGAGCCGGGCATCTACCGCCCCGGCCACTGGGGCATCCGCCTGGAGAACCTGGTCCTGAACCGCACGGCAGCGACCACCGAGTTCGGCGAGTACCTCGGCTTCGAGACGCTGACGCTGTGCCCGATCGACACTCGCTGCCTGGACCTGTCGCTGTTGCGCGCCGATGAAATCGCGTGGCTCAACGACTACCACGCACAGGTCGCGGCGCGCCTTTCGCCGCACGTCGATGGTGCGGCCCGGCGCTGGCTCGACACGCGCACGAGGCCGATCTGATGGCCAGCGTGCGTTCCACCCGCGCCAGCGCCGCCGTGGAGCGGCTGAAAAAGCGCACCGGCCACCCGGGCTATTCGATGGCGCGCACTGGCGACGGCCTGTTCTTCCTGTCCGAACAGCCGGGCGCGCCGCCGTTGTGCGCGCCGCTCGAGCTGGACGAGTTCGTCGCCTTCGTCAACGGCCTGGGCCCGCAAGAACAAAAGCGCGTGACCAAGCACGACCTGGCGTTCGAAAAGCAGCTGGTCAAGAAAAAGCCGACCTGACATCCGCGCCGTTGAAAGGGATGCCATGCCTTCGCATGAACTGTTGACCGCATACTGGTCGCACAACGAACTGGCCACCAACGGCCTGATCCTGCTGAACCTGCTCGGCGCGCTGCTGCTTGGCCTGTTGGTCGGCTACGAGCGCTCCTACCACGGCCGCGCCGCCGGCATGCGCACCTACGGCCTGGTGTGCATGGCCTCGTGCGCGCTGACCGTCATCGCCGGCTATCCGAACTTCTGGTTCGGCGGCCACTTCGACATGGGCGCGGCGATCGACCCGACCCGCATCATCCAGGGCGTGGTGACCGGCATCGGCTTCCTCGGCGCCGGCGTCATCATGCGCGAGGGCTTCAACATCAGCGGCCTGACCACGGCGGCCTCGATCTGGGCATCGTCCGTGATCGGCATCCTGATCGGCCTGGGCTTCTACCTGTCTGCGATGGGGCTGGCGTTTTTCTCGGCCATGATCATGATCTACCTGAACCGGATCGAAGCGGTGCTGCCGTCGCGCCACGCGGTGGCGGTGCGCATGCGCTTCAAGCCGGGCTACAAGCCGCGCGAGGAAGTGCTGCGGCGCATTGCGCTCGAACGCGGTTACGAAATCGCGGGTGGCTCGCTCACCATCAGCGGCGACGTTGGCGGGCAGGAGTGGCGCTTCGTCGCGCTCGCGCTGTCGCGCAAGAGCGGGGCGCCGCTGTCCGAACTGGCCGACGAACTGGCCGCGTTCGAAGGGATCGACGGCTTCCAGCTGTCGCACGCCCGCAACTAAAAACACAAGAACAACTAGGGACGACAAGCATGAACGCACAGAACGTACTTGATTTCTGGTTCGGCGCGCCCGGCAGCGCCGACTACGGCAAGCAGCGTGCCGCCTGGTTCCGCAAGGACGCGCGCTTCGACGCCGAGATCCGCGAGCGCTTTGGCGACACGATCGCGCACGCGGTGTCCGGCGGCTTGCGCGACTGGGACGCCGAAGGCCCGCAAGAACTGCTGGCCCGGCTCATCGTGCTCGACCAGTTCACCCGCAACGCCCGGCGCGGCACCCCGGGCGCGTTCGAAGGCGACGCGCTGGCGCTGGCCGCCGCCCGCAAGCTGGTCGATTCAGGCGCACACCGCGAACTGCTGCCCGTGCTGCGCCAGTTTGCCTACCTGCCGTTCGAGCACGCCGAGGACGCGCGCGCCCAGGAGCAGGCGGTCGAGCTGTTCACGGCGCTGGCGAACGAGCACGAAGGGTTTGCCGATGCGCTCGATTACGCGCATCGCCACCGCGGCGTGATCGCGCGCTTCGGCCGCTTCCCGCACCGCAACCTAATCCTCGGCCGCGCCAACACGCCGGAAGAAGCCGAGTACCTGATGCAGCCCGGCGCCGGATTCTGAGCGTGCGCCCGACCCTGAACATTGTCGGCGGCGGCCACGTCGGCCGAGCGCTCGGGCGCCTGTTTGCGCGCAGCGGCCTGTTCGTGATCCAGGACGTAATGACGCGCTCGCTGCACAGCGCGCGGCACGCTGTCGATTTCATCGGCGCCGGCGACCCGGTGCACGAGATCGCAGCGCTGCGCCGCGCCGACGTGTGGATGCTGGCGGTGGCCGACGACCAGATCGCGCAGGTGGCGGCGGCGCTGGCCAACGCCGGGCTGGTCGACGGCGCGGTGGTGTTCCACTGCAGCGGCGCCAAGTCCTCCGCCGAGCTCGACGCCGCGGCCAGGGGCGGCGCGCTGGCCGCCAGCGTGCACCCGGTGCGCAGCTTTGCCGACCCGGCCGCCGTGGCAGCCGGTTTTGACGGCACGTATTGCGGCATCGAGGGGGAGCCGCACGCGCTGGCGCTGCTCGGCGCGGCGTTCGAAGCGATCGGCGCGCGGCTGGTGCCCATCGATGCGGCGGCAAAGACGGTCTATCACGCCGCGTCCGTATTCGCCTCCAACTACCTGGTCACCGTGCTGGACGCGGCACTGCGCGCCTACCAGGCGGCCGGCATCCCGCCCGAGGTCGCGCGCGAACTGGCGCGCCCGCTGGCCACCGAAACCCTGTCCAACGTGTTCCGGCTCGGGCCGGAAAGAGCGCTTTCCGGGCCGATCGCGCGCGGCGACATGGCCACCGTCACGCGCCAGCACCAAGCGGTCACCCAATGGGACGAGGCCACCGGCGCGCTGTACGCGGCGCTGGCCGAGGCGACGACGGACCTGGCGCGCCGCAAGCGCGGCGGCGCATGAGATTTTCAACGACAAAGGAGTATCGATGCACCTGACTGCCTGGATCACCCTGGCCGCGCTCGCGGTCTATTTCTGGACCTTCGCCAACGCCGGCGCGGCGCGCGTCAAATACAAGGTGCCGGCGCCAAGCATGGACGGCCCGATCGAGTTCCAGAGCCGGCTGCGGGTGCAGATGAATACGCTCGAACAGCTGCCGATGATGCTGGTGCCGCTGTGGCTGTGCGCGGTGTTCCTGGGCGATGCATGGGCCGCGGCCGGTGGCGCGCTGTGGTGCCTGGGCCGGGTGCTGTATGCGCTGGGCTACTACCGCGAGCCAAAGAAACGCGAGCTCGGCTTCGTGACCGGCATGGTGGCGAGCGCCCTCCTGATTGTTGGTGCTGTTGTTGGCTTAATAATGCACTAGAGCAAAAAAGTGTGCCCCAGCTATCGACAAAGTTCCTGAATAGCAATAACCTTGCTAGCCAACAGATCAATCGGAGAGCGCGCCGCATCGGCCGCCGAGCCGATGCCAGGATGGAGGAAAACCAGCATGTTGTTTTTGAAGAGCACCAGCGTGACCAAGGCTCCCGGCATCTATGAAGTCGATGTCGCCGCCAAGCCGCCCGGGAAGACTTTCGGGATTTTCATGGCCACCGATCCGGACAACCCGCCGTCCTCGGTCCTGGCGGAGCTGGAAAAGCTCGGCTTCTACCGCTCCTACCAGCAGGCCTACACGCACAAGGACAAGGGCAAGGTGCTCGACATTCACTTCCACAAGAACGGCACCGACCTGTTCAACGGCTGGAAGACCGAGGAGTGCGAAGCCAACCTGGCCGCCATCGACAACCTCTTCAATGGCGTCGGCATCAAGGTTGCGCCGCGGGTGATGAGCCTGGCCGAAGCCTACGCCTGACCCTCAGCCCTGGCCCTGCACCTCAATGTGGTACAGGGCCCACGGGCAAGCGCCGAACCGCTGTGCCAGCGGTTTGGCCGCCATCTCCGGCACGCGGTCGGCATCATAGACCGCCCACAGCGGACCCAGCCCGCCAAGCGCCATCGGCTCCCCGTCCAGGTGGGTGGCCACGATGAAACCCTGCGCCCGCGCTTGCCTGACCGTCATCGCCACCGCGTAGCCATCGACGGCGCGCAACACTACCTTCGCCTGCTCGCCGCCCTGGGCGCCGGCCTGCGCCAGCACATCGGTCAGCAGCGGGCCGCGCAGCGCGTGCGCTTTGGCGTCGTATTCCAGGGTAGGGCGGATCGTGCGCGCCGGCAGGCGCAGCAGCTCGGCAAAATCGAAGGTGCAGGCGCGCTGGAAATTCACCTGCTGCTTGTGCATCATCTGGTCCAGCGCCGGGTCCACGGGACCGCGGTTGCTGCGCGCGATGTTGCCGCTGATGGTGAGCAGGACCGGTCCGCGCGCCACCGGCGCAGCGTTGGCGCCGCCGGGCGCGGCCACCGCCGCCAGCGCGGCGGCGCCGAGGAATTGGCGTTTGTTCATGCGAGAATGTCCCGTCGATGATGTCCCGCCATCATAGCCGCAAATTTTGCCTGTGGAACTTTTTGCTTCAAGTACAACACTGACCCCGATCCCGGTGGCCGATGGCGAGCTGGCCTTCCTGCCCCAGCTTTCGCTGCCATGGTCGAACCACCAGATCCTGCGCCGCCTGGTCGAGGAAACCGCGTGGCGCGCGGAGACCGTCGTGGTGTACGGCAAGCGTCACCTGCAGCCGCGCCTGACCGCCTGGCATGGCGACGCCGCCTACACCTATTCCGGCCTGCGGCTCGAGCCATTGCCGTTCACCCCGCTGCTGCAGGCCATTCGCGCCGCCGTCGAAGAGGCCTCCGGGCACCACTTCAACAGCGTGCTGCTCAACTATTACCGGAACGGGCGCGACAGCATGGGCATGCACAGCGACGACGAGCCCGAGCTGGGACCGAACCCGGTGATTGCCTCGGTGAGCTTTGGCCAGGCGCGCACGTTTGTTTTGCGCCACAAACGGACGAAACATACGGTTAAACTCGACCTCACCGACGGCAGCCTGTTGCTGATGGCTGGGGCGCTGCAGCACAACTGGTTGCATGGCATAAATAAGTCCGCTCGCCCACTTGGCGCCCGTGTGAATCTAACTTTCCGCTACATCGGCTAACACATCCTTATCCCACATCATTTTTACGGTAAATTATCTGAACCGCGAGTCAGTTATCTTACATTTGATTACAGTTCTTACTGATTAGGCACGGTGTTGAAGATTTGCCAGTGCTATCTTGGCCACGTCGCGATTCATTGTGAATTGCGAAAAGGCATCAAGAGGAAGAAAAGGAACTGATATGAAGAAGCTCGTATTTGCACTGATCGCAAGCGCCGCCGTTGCGGGTGCTGCCCAAGCCCAGACCACCACGACCACCACCGACGCGCCGCGCGGCTACGTCGGCCTGGGTGTTGCCACCGCCGACCACGACTATTCGCTGAGCGGCGTCACCGACAAGGATGGCTACAAGGCCTCGGCCAAAGTGTTCGGCGGCTATGAGTTCAACAAGACCTTCGGCGTCGAGGCAGGCTACACCGACTTCGGCAAGTCCGACTTCAGCTTCAGCAATGCCAGCGGCACCGGCAACGGCCGTTCGGACGGCCACGCCGCCTACATCGCCGGCAAGGCCACCGCACCGCTGAACGACCAGTTCGCCGTGTACGGCAAGCTGGGCGTGGAAAACAGCCACCGCTTCTACAACACCACCACCGGCCTGTCGGGCAGCAGCAACGATACCGGCGTGTATGGCGCCGTGGGCCTGCAATACAACCTGACCAAGGAAGTGTCGCTGACAGCCGAGTACGAGCGCTATGGCAAGTCGAAGGACTTCGGCGCCAAGGCGGACGTCTGGACTGTGGGCGCGCGCTACAACTTCTAAGCGTCCGAACGTCGCAACACTCCCAGGTAAAAACAAAAGGGCCCCGCGGGGCCCTTTTGTTGTTGGCGCCGGCCTCAGGAAGCCGGGTTCGTTTAGGGCATTATGAGGAAGAGGGCACGGTACGGCCGACCCATGGCGGCGGCCCGGCGGCCAGCTCGGCGGCGCACCAGCCGGCCGAGATGAAACGGTGCAGCGATGACCAGCGCCAGTCGTGCGCGCGCTGGCACAGGCCGTGGCGCAGGGCGTTGCCGTGCACATAATCGACCAGCGCGGCGTATTCCTCGTCGTTGCCGATGCGATAGTCGCGGTAGTGCGGCTCCCACACCGCGCCGTCGAGCGCGCCCGGCACGAAGGCTTTGCGCAGCGCCTTGGAAAATGCAATCTTGACCGCGCGCCAGCGGCTGGCGCAGTCGTGGTCGCCGGGCGGCAGGGTCCAGATGGCATGCGCGTGATCGGGCAGCACGACCCAAGCATCCACATGGAAGGGCTTGCGCACCCGCGCCTGGCGAATTGCCTCGCCAAAGGCGGAGAAGTGATCGGTCAGCAGGCTGCTGCCGCGGTCGAGCAGCCGCACCGTGAAGAAAAACGTCCCACCCGGGACCCGGTTGTCACGGTAGTGTGTCATGGCTCGGAGCCAGCGCCGCGACGGCGGTCGCTGGTAAAGCGAGGCATGGGTGCCTCGACGCGCTTGATTCTACACAGGGGCTGTGCGGGATGAGATTCCATTTCCGCGCTTAAACGTGTTACAGCGCGGGACGCGGCTTGCCACGCTTCTTGACATTAAGATTTAGGTGGCGCATGTTTAACGCGACGATTCGTAACAATCCTTTTTTGATCAGTCTTCTCTATTGGCCATCGCCCGCCCTTAAAGCAGCAACCCGCCGGACCGCGCTGCCTCTCTCCACTGCACTTCGGACGCAAGATTTCGAGGATCTCATCATGACACTTCTCCGTACATGCGCTGTGCTGGCCGCCCTGGCCAGCAGTGGCGCGGCCTTTGCCGATACCGATTGCACCGACCCCATCGCGCAATGGAAGCCCCATGAAAGCTTGCGGCAAGAGGTGGAGCAACGCGGCTGGGCGGTGCAGCGTATCAAGGTGGACGACGGTTGCTACCAGGTCAGGGCCACCGACCGCAAAGGCAACAAAGTGAAGGCAAAGTTTTCCCCCGCCTCGCTGAAGATCCGCAGCCTGCAAGTAGAGTTCGGGCCAGATGCCGATGCCTCGGATTACATCCCGCCCGTCCAGCAAGAAGCCACTATCCGGGGCAATGGACGAATGAGAAAAGGAAACACTCCATGAAAAAACTGACGACTTATATGTGCGTTGCCGGCGCGCTGACGCTGCCTGTCCTGGTGCAGGCGAAACCGGTCACGCTCAATACCCAGCTGCAAAATTATGGCGGCAATGGCGCTTACCTGGCCATTTATCTCACCGACGCTGCCGGTCAATACAAGAAGACCTTGTGGGTCGCTGGAAAGAAATCGAAGTATTACAAACACATGAGCGCCTGGGCGCGCGGCAGTGCGCTCAAAGCAAGCGAATTCGATGGCATTACCGGGGCCAGCGTTGGCAGCGGCAAGTCGCTCAAGGTCACGGTGGACGTGGCGGACGTGCTGATCGACGCCGGCTATGAAATCAGGATCGACAGCGCGGTCGAAGACGGGCGCGACAATCCGGCCGAGGTGCGCGTTCCGCTGACCAAGCAGGGCTCCGGCAAGCCGGTCAAGGGACGCGGCTACGTCAGCACCTTCCGCTACGACCTGTAACCGGGAAACATGCTGCGCAAGATCCATTCGCTGCCGGGGCTGATCGCCGCACTGCTCATCGTGCTCCTGGGAATTACGGGAGCGGTGCTGTCGGTCGATCCCGCCATCGACAGGCTCGGTACCAGCATACCGGCGCACCTGAGCGTCGCCGAACTGGCGGGCCGGGTGGTGGCGCACTACCCGGGGGCCGAACAGATCCAGCGCACGCCCTCGGGCGGGATCATCGTTTACTACCACAGCGACAGTGGCGCCGGCGCCGACCGCGTCGACCCGCAACGCGGCAGCCGTATCGAACCCTACGTTCCCTCGGCATTCTCACGTTGGACCAAGCAGCTGCACAGGTCGCTGCTGCTCGATACCACCGGCCGCGCCGCCACTGGCATCACGGCCATCGTCATGCTGGTTTTGTGCGTGTCGGGCCTGCTGCTGCTGGTCAAGCGCGTGGGTGGATGGCGCCAGGTGGCGGGGCCCTTGCGTGGAAATCGCAGCCAGCGCTGGCACGCCGAGGTGGGGCGCATCGCCATTGCCGGTTTGCTGTTGTCGGCGCTGACCGGCACCTACATGTCGGCCGCCACCTTCAGCCTGGTGTCGGACGGTACGCAGGACGAGCCCGATTTTCCTGCCGCCACCTCCGGCGGCCCGCCGGCACCCGTAGCCCGCCTGCCGGCCCTGGTGGCGACGGATCTTGCGGACCTGCGCGAGCTGGTGCTGCCTGACCCCAGCGACAGCGCCGCCGTCTATACCTTACGCACTGTTCAGGGGGATGGTTATGTCGACCAGTCCACCGGCAAGCTGCTGGTCTTCCGCGCGCACAGCGGCGTGCGCGATACGTACGAACTGATCTACAAGCTGCACACGGGCGAAGGCCTGTGGTGGCTGGGCCTGCTGCTGGGCCTGTGCGCGCTCGGTGCGGTCTGGCTGGCGGCGACCGGCGCAATCGTCTGGTGGCAGCGCCAACGCGCCAAGCCCAAGATTGCGGGCAACAGCCCGGCACAGTCGGCCGAGACCTTGATCCTGGTCGGCAGCGAAAACAACAGCACATGGGGATTCGCGCGCGTGCTGCACGATGCGCTGCGCAAGGCCGGCCACAAGGTGCACACCGCGCCGATGAACCAGGCGCCGTTCCAGCGCAGCCCTGCGCGCCTGGTGTTCATCCTCACCGCGACCTATGGCGACGGCGAGGCGCCGTCGTCGGCCAACCAGTTCCGGGCGCAGCTGGCGCAGCGTGCGCCCGACCCCGCAACCAAGTTTGCCGTACTGGCCTTTGGCGACCGCCAGTTCACCAAATTCTGCCAGTTCGGCAAAGACGTCGATGCGGCGCTCGCTGCGCATGGCTGCCAGCGCTTGCTTGAGCTAACGACCATCAACCGCCAGTCGTCGCAGGAATTCGCACGCTGGGGTGTCGCCGTCGGCCCGCTGCTTGGGCTGGAGCTGGAACTCGAACACACGCCGGCACATCCGAAAACCTTCCCGCTGTACCTGCGCGAACGGATCGACTATGGGATCGAAGAGTCCGAGCCCACCGTGGTGCTGCGCTTTGACGCAGGCGCAGGGCAGCCTGCCGGGCTGTTCCAGCGGCACCGGCTGCCGCATTTCGAGGCCGGGGACCTGGTCGGCATCATCCCCCCGGGCAGCCCGATGCCGCGCTTTTACTCGCTGGCCAGCGGGTCCCGGAACGGCGTGCTCGAAATCTGCGTGCGTAAGCAACCGCACGGCGTGTGTTCGACCTACCTGCATGGACTGCAAACCGGCGAGCGCATCGACGCCTTCATCCAGCCCAATCCGCAGTTCCGCCCGGCCTCGGGAAAGGCGCCGGTGATCCTGATCGGCGCCGGCACCGGCATCGGCCCGCTCGCCGGCTTCATCCGGAACAACACAGGGAAATACCCGATGTACCTGTACTGGGGCGGCCGCAACCCCGAGTCGGACTTCCTTTACGAGCCCGAACTCAAGAACTACCTGGCCGACCGCCGGCTCACCCAGCTGCACACCGCATTCTCGCGCGTGCACAACGGCGTGCACGTGCAAACCCGGCTGACCGAGGATGCCGACAACATGCGCAAGCTGATCGAAAACGGCGGCCAGGTGCTGGTGTGCGGCAGCAGCGCGATGGCAAGCAGCGTGCGCATGGCGCTGGACGAGATTCTCGCTCCCATCCACCTGAGCGTGCTCACGCTCAAAACCAATGGACGGTATCGTGAAGACGTCTTCTGAAGACGCCCTGCAGCGTTACAGCCTCAACGGAGCGACGATGGGCACGCGCTACACGGCGATCTTCTATGCGCCCGCAGGTACCGACACCGCCGCCATCGGAAGGAGCCTGTTTGCGGTGGTGGACAAGGTGGACCGGCAAATGTCGAACTGGATACCCGAGTCCGACCTGTGCCGCCTGAACGCCGCGCCCGATGACAGCTGGATTACCGTGCCCGCCGAGCTGGCGCAGGTGCTTGAGGCGGGCCTCGCGGTTGGCCGGGAATCGCATGGCGCCTTTGACATGAACGTGGGCGCGCTGGTGGATGCATGGGGTTTCGGCCCGTCGGGGCGGACCCTGCACGGCGCAGTGCCGCAGGAGCAGCCGGCCGCGCGGTCCATCGACACGCTGGAGGTGGACCGCATACGCCGCCAAGTGCGAAAGCGACGTCCGGTCAAGCTGGACCTGTGCGGTATCGCCAAGGGCTATGGCGTCGACCAGCTCGCATACTGCCTGGACCGCTGGAACATCACCCGCTACCTGGTCGGCATTGACGGCGAAATGCGCGCGCGCGGCGAAAAGCCGGGTGGCGAGCCCTGGGCAGTGGCCGTCGAGCAGCCGACCTTTGGCAAGCGCGAAGTCGCCGGCGTGATGGAGCTGAACGACGCCGCCATTGCCACCTCCGGGGACTATCGCCATTGGGTCGAGATCGATGGCAAGCGCTACGCCCACACGATCGACCCCAGGTCGGGACAGCCATTATCGAATGGCCTCGCGGCGGTCACGGTGCTCATGCCGACCTGCATGCTGGCCGATGCCTGGGCAACGGCGCTGATGGTGCTGGGTGAGAAGGATGGCGTCGCCCTGGCCAAGGAAAAGGGCATCGATGCGCTGTTCGTGCTGCGCGAAGGTGACCAGCTGCGGGAAGTGGTGGTGGCCGGCCGCCTGCTGAGCGACGACAGCGGCGCCGCCGGTTAGGGTAGCGTGGGCAGGTCGCCCTGCCCACGCGTACCAAAGGCCCGCAATCAGCCGTGCAGCGGCTTGTAGCGGATACGCTTCGGCTTGGCGCCTTCTTCGCCCAGGCGCGCCTTCTTGTCGGCTTCGTATTCCTGGTAGTTACCGTTGAAGAAGGTCACCTGCGAGTTGCCTTCGAACGCCAGGATGTGGGTGGCGATGCGGTCGAGGAACCAGCGGTCGTGCGAGATCACCATCACGCTGCCGGCGAACTCGAGCAGCGCGTCTTCCAGCGCGCGCAGGGTTTCCACGTCCAGGTCGTTCGACGGTTCGTCCAGCAGCAGCACGTTGCCGCCCTTGAGCAGGGTCTTTGCCAGGTGCAGGCGGCCGCGTTCGCCGCCGGACAGGTTGCCCACCTGTTTCTGCTGGTCGGCGCCCTTGAAGTTGAAGCGGCCCAGGTAGGCGCGCGACGGCATCTCGAAACGGCCCACCTGCAGCACGTCGGCGCCGCCGGTCACGTCCTCGAACACGGTCTTGTTGTCGGACAGCGCGTCGCGCGACTGGTCCACCAGCGAGATCTTGGCGGTCTGGCCGATGTGCACTTCGCCGCTGTCCGGCTGCTCGATCCCGGCGATCATCTTGAACAGGGTCGATTTACCGGCGCCGTTGGGGCCGATGATGCCGACGATCGCGCCCGGCGGCACGGTGAACGACAGGTTGTCGATCAGCAGGCGGTCGCCGAAGGCCTTGGTCACGTTCTTGAATTCGATGACGTCGTTGCCCAGGCGCTCGGCGACGGGGATGAAGATCTCCTGGGTCTCGTTGCGCTTCTGGTATTCGTATTCGGACAGTTCGTTAAAGCGTGCCAGGCGTGCCTTGGACTTGGCCTGGCGTGCCTTCGGGTTCTGGCGTGCCCACTCCAGTTCCTTCGCCAGCGCCTTCTGGCGCGCGGACTCGTGCGCCTCTTCCTGCTTCAGGCGGTCTTCCTTCTGCTCCAGCCACGACGAGTAGTTGCCCTTCCAGGGAATACCGTGGCCGCGGTCCAGTTCCAGGATCCATTCGGCGGCGTTGTCGAGGAAGTAGCGGTCGTGGGTGATGCCCACCACGGTGCCCGGGAAGCGCAGCAGGAACTGCTCCAGCCACTCGACCGACTCGGCGTCCAGGTGGTTGGTCGGCTCGTCCAGCAGCAGCATGTCGGGTTTGGACAGCAGCAGCTTGCACAGCGCCACGCGGCGCTTTTCGCCGCCGGACAGCACGCCGATCTTGGCATCCCACGGCGGCAGGCGCAGCGCGTCGGCGGCCATTTCCAGCTGCAGGTTCAGGTTGCCGCCGTCGGCGGCGGCGATGATCGCTTCCAGGCGTTCCTGCTCCTTGGCCAGCGCGTCGAAGTCGGCGTCGGCTTCCGCATAGGCGGCGTACACGGCTTCCAGCTTGGCCTGCGCTTCAAACGCTTCGCCCAGGCCCGACTCGACTTCCTGGCGCACGGTCTTGTCCGGGTCCAGCTGCGGTTCCTGCGGCAGGTAGCCGATCGACAGGCCGGGCATCGGGCGCGCTTCGCCCTGGATGTCGGTGTCGATGCCGGCCATGATCTTGAGCAGGCTCGATTTGCCCGAACCGTTCAGGCCCAGCACGCCAATTTTTGCGCCGGGGAAGAACGACAGCGAAATGTCTTTCAGGATCTGGCGTTTCGGCGGGACGATCTTGCCCACGCGATTCATTGTGTAGACGTAGTTGGCCATTCTTTAACTTGTAGGTGAAATGAGGACGACAGGATACGACAGAATAGGCGGCACCAGCCGTTTTTCTGCTCAAGCCTTGTTGGCAGCGGCCGGCTGGGTACGCCTGAGCAGGCCCTCGGCGGCGAACAGCGCCAGCGCGCTCCAGATCAGCGCGAAGCCGACCAGTTTGCCGGAGTCAAAGTGCTCATGGAACATCAGCACGCCCAGCAGGAACTGCAGGGTCGGCGACAGGTATTGAAGCAGCCCCAGCACCGACAGCGGAATCTGGCGTGCGCCGGATGCGAACAGCAGCAGCGGGATCGCGGTGGTCGGGCCGGAAGCGACCAGCAGCGCGCGCGTTAGGTCGGAGCTGGTGTTCAGGAATACGTTTTGTCCGTGCAGCGTCAGCCACACCACGTACACCAGCGCGATCGGGAACAGCACCATGGTCTCGAACGACAGCCCTTCCAGCGCGCCCAGCGCGGCAGTCTTGCGCAGCAGGCCATAGATGCCGAAGGTGGAGGCCAGCAGCAGCGCAATCCAGGGCAGCGTGCCGGCCTGCCACGTCAGCCAGGCCACGCCGAGCGCGGCAATCGCGATCGCGCCCCATTGCTGCGGGCGCAGGCGTTCCTTCAGCAGCAGCGAGCCGAACATGATGTTGACCAGCGGGTTGATGAAGTAGCCGAGCGACGATTCGATCACATGGCCGGTGGTGACGGCCCAAATGTAAATGCCCCAGTTGGCGGACAGGAAGAACGCGGAGGCGATAAAGCTCATCAGCACCTTCGGCTTCTTGACCAGGTTCAGCCAGCCCCACTGGCGCCGTACGGCCAGCACGATCATCAGGAACAGCAGCGACCACACCATGCGATGCGCCAGGATCTGCACCGGGGGCACCTCGCCAAGCGCGCGGAAGTACAGGGGAAACAGGCCCCAGCAGAGAAACGCCAGGGCTGCAGAAAGGATGCCGGTTTGCATGGGAAACGTCGGTGGGTTGCAGGGACGACATTATCCCAAAATACGGCCGAGCTTGCCGGCGGCGGCCGATTGCCACCACCGCCAACAAGGTTGTTCCTGCCTATTTGCCGACCGCGAACAGCATCGCATTGTTGATCGCGTACACCGTCCCGTCCGCCCCGATGGCGGTCGGTGTGTACGATTCACCCAGCCCGCTGGTCAGGCGCACCTTTTGCGACAGCGTGTTGGTCGCCAGGTCCCAGCGGTACAGCCAGCCGTCTTCGCTGTTGACCAGGATCGACTTGGTGAACGGGTCCACCGCCGCCGTGTTGATGCACCACTCGACCACGCCGCCCGGGTAGTTGGGATCGGGCGTCACGCCGAGGATGGTCAGCACTTCCTTCATCACCTGCACGCCGGGTGCGATGAAGTCGGCCTGCGCCGCGTTCGGGTCGAGCAGCGCGACCTTGTTCTTCGAGTCGCCGCTGCCGGCGCGGCCGTAGTTGTTGTATTTGGTGGTGATCAGGTACTGCGAGCTTCCCTTGTAGCCGGGCACCATCGAGGCCGGCACGATCGATGCCGTGTCGTCCCAGCCGAACGAACCCGGCGTCTTGGCCTGTGCCAGGTTGGCATTGAAGTGCAGCAGCCAGCCGCGTGCGTTGTGCTGGGCGTAGGTGGTCTCGAGCACGCCGAAGAACACGTCGCCGTCCGGGCCGACGGTGGGCGAGGCGGTGCTGTCGTCCGACACCCGTGCCGGTTGCGCGGTCTGCGGGTCGACCAGCAGCGCCTTGCTCTTGAGGGACAGCGTGGCCGCGTCCAGGGCCAGCAGGTAGCCTTTCTCCCTGGGGCCGTTGACGGCCACATACAGCGTCTTCTGGTCCTGCGACAGCGCGGGCGCGCTGTTCATCGCGGCCTTGTCGATCTCGGTGTCGCCGGTGAGCACGGTGGCGGCAGCCCAGCTGCCCTTGCCGTCCGCGCCGATGCGCGCCACGCCGCCCTTGAGCCCCGCGGGCGCACCCGGCAGCGTGCTGAAGCCGAAATAGATGTTGCCCTGGCTGTCCGCCGTGATCGGCGTGTTGACGAAGACGCTGGCGTCGAACGCGGCCTTGTTGGCGTCATAGGCCGCGTTGCCATAGAACGCGGCGCTTTGCGCGGTGATGCCGCCACTGTCCGGGTTGTCGCGGTACAGCACGCGCCCGCCCAGCGCCGGCACGATCATCCGGTTGGCGCTGGTGAGCGTGACGTTGAAGCTCGGCGTCCAGCGGTGCGGCGGCATCACGTAGTCGGTTTGCATCTCCCACAGCAGCTCGCTGGTGTAGCCGATCACCGCCCGCACCATATAGCCGTCCTGGCTCAGGCGCTTGACGGGAATGAGCACGGTGTTCTTGCTGGTGATCGCTGGCGAGCCGTAATGGACCAGCAAATAGCCTTGCGGGCTGTACTGCGGGGCCATGTCCACCGCCGTACGCCAGCGGATGCGCGCCAGATCTTGGGTCGCAACCTGGGCCACGGCCGTGTGCTGCGCGTCGGCGCCGAATCCCAGCCAGGCCGGACCGTTGACCGGCGGCAGCACGACCGGCGGCGGTTCCGTCACCACCGGCGTGCCGCTGCCGCCGCCACCGCCGCCGCACGCGACCAGCAGCGCGCCCGCCAGCGCCGCCGCCGCCAGTGCGAACCTGCCGTTTGTTTTCTGGGCCAGATGCATGAGCTTCTCCTGCTGTGCCGGAAAGCTTCAAGTATGTACTATTGCTGGGCTAAACTTGTATGAAATTGCACACCCCATGGCTATTGTCCCTATCCGCATAGCATTGCTGGCGCTGCTCGTCGCCGTCGCCGGCTGCGACAAGGACAGCCATGGCGCGGCGAGCGCACCGGCGCCGCTTGCGCACAGCGCGGCGGCGCCCGTGGCCCCCGTCGACGGCGAGCGCGCGCCCACCAGCTATCCGATCCTGTTCGTGACCCAGGCGCCGGTCGCTACCGACGACGCGGCGCGGCTGTCGGTCTTTGCCAACCACCTGCCGGCGATGGACGCGGCGCCGCGCGGCGGCGACCTGATGCTGCGCTACCCGGACGGCAGCCTGCGCAATCTCACCCAGGAAGCGGGCCTTGGCACCGACGGCGCGCAAGGCGCCAACGCGATCGCGGTGCGCGAGCCGTCGGTGGACTGGGACGGCAAGCGCGCGCTGTTTTCGATGGTGGCCGGGGACGGGCACGCGTTCTGGCAGCTGTACGAGGTGACCGGCCTGGCCAAGGGCGAGCGCGCGCACATCGTGCGCGTGCCCGGCCAGCCGGCCAACGCCAACAACGTCTCGCCGCTGTACGCCACCGATGGCCGCGTCCTGTTTACCTCGGACCGCCCGCGCGCCGGCCTTGCGCACCTGTACCCCCAGCTGGACGAGTACGAAGCCACGCCCACCACCACCGGCATCTGGAGCCTTGACCGCGCAAGCGGCGCGCTGCGCATCCTGAACCATGCGCCCAGCGGCGCCTTCAGCCCCATCGTGGACAGCTACGCTCGGGTGGTGTTCACGCGCTGGGACCACCTGCAGCAGGACCAGCTCGCGCAGCGCGACCGCGACGCCGCGCAAAACGGCGTGGCGCTGCCCTTCAGGTCCTTCAACTATGCCGGCGAGGCGGCTGGCGCGATTCCGCTGCCGGCGCGCACCGAGGTGTTTCCCGAGTCGCGCTCCGGCAGCCAAGGCAAATATGGCTGGGTGAACGCGTTCACCAACAACTTCTTCACCGCCTGGCAGATGAATGAGGACGGCAGCGGCGAAGAGACCCTGAACCACGTGGGCCAGCACGAACTCGCGTTCGGCTACCTGACCCCGAGCTTTCGCGACGACCCGGCGCTGTCCAACCGCACCGTCGACACGCTGCACGCCAACCGCACCAGCATTCGCCGCGAGGGCGGCCTGCTCCAGCTGCGCGAGGACCCGCGCCACCCCGGCACCTACTTCGCCGTCGCCGCGCGCGACCGCGGCACCTTCGGCACCGGGCAGCTGGTGCGCCTTGGCGGCGACCCTGGCCTGAACGGCGAGCAAATGCAGGTCGATCCGGTCACGCCGGGCGACCCGGGCGACGCGCTGCCCGGCGGGCGCTTTCGCAACCCCTTGCCGCTGTCGGATGGCGCGCTGGTGGCCAGCCACACTGGCGACGAGCGGCTCGTGCCCGGCGCACCTGGCCTGTCCGGCTTGCGGCTGGTATGGCTCGAACCAGGCCCCGCGGGCCTGTACCGGGCCGGCAGGCCGCTCACCGCCGGCATCAGGAAGACCTTGCGATGGATGTCGGCGGCGGGCCCGCGCAACTGGTCGGGCGAGCTGTGGGAGCTGGAGGCGGTCGAGGTGCGGCCCCGGCCGCGGCCCACGCGCGCGCAGGCCGGGCTGGAAGCGCCGGAGCGCGCCGTGCTGGCCGAAGAACACGTCAGCGAAGAAGCGCTGCGCCGCTGGCTGGTGCGTAACGACCTTGCCCTGATCGTAACGCGCGACCAGACCAGCCGTGATCGGGCAGACTTGCAACAGCCGTTCAATTTGCGCGTGCCCGGCGGCGTGCGCACGCTGTCGACCAGCGCGCCTGGCGGCAGGGTGTACGACATCGCGCATTTCCAGCTGTTCGAGGGCGAGCAGTTGCGCGCCTATCCGGGCCGCCCCGGCCGCCGCGTGATCGCGCAGCCCATGCACACCGGACGGCTGCCGGCCAACCCCGGCGCTCCCGAGGGCAGCGTGCAGATTGCGCCTGACGGCTCCACCGCCGCGTTCGTGCCCGCGCGGCGCGCGCTGAGCTGGCAGACCACGGATCCGTCCGGCGAGCCGGTGGTGCGCGAGCGCAACTGGATCACCTTCCAGGCCGGTGAAATGCGCGTGTGCGCATCGTGCCACGGCGTCAATGTGCGCGACCAGGCAGGACGGCTGCCGCCGGTGAACAAACCCGAGGCGCTGCGGCGCTTACTTTCATGGTGGAAACAACAGTCACAGTAGGGGCATTTGCGTATTTGAAACAGCCACTTGCAAAGTTCCATAATGTGGCATATTGTGCAACGCACCAAAACGACAAGACGGTGAAATTTTGGCTTCGCAACACAAGAAAAGCAGCGTCGCCGCGCTGACCCTGGCGGCAGTCGGCATCGTGTACGGCGACATCGGCACCAGCCCGCTGTACACACTCAAGACCATCTTCGATCCGGTGCATGGACTGGCACTGAACGAATTCAACCTGGTGGGCGTGATCTCCCTGATTTTCTGGGGGCTGACCATGATCGTCGCGCTCAAGTACGTGTCGCTGGTGCTGCGCGCCGACAACCGTGGCGAGGGCGGCATCATGGCGCTGATGGCGCTGGCCTTGAGCTCGGTGCGCAAATCGAGCTGGCAGTTCCCGCTGATGCTGATCGGCGTGCTGGGCGCCACCATGTTCTACGGCGACAGCGTGATCACGCCGGCAATCTCGGTGCTGGGCGCGATCGAGGGCCTGGAGGTGGCCACGCCGGCGCTGTCGCGCTACGTGGTGCCGCTCACCATCGTGGTGCTGGTGGCGCTGTATTCGGTCCAGCGCCACGGCACCGCAGGCATCGGCCGCTGGTTCGGCCCGATCATGATGATCTGGTTCGCCGCGCTGGCGATCATGGGCGTCATCAATATCGTGGCCGCGCCGCAGGTGCTTGCCGCGCTCAATCCGCTGCATGCGTTCGCGTTCCTGCTCGAGAACCGCTTCGTCGGCTTCGTCGCGCTGGGCGCGGTGGTGCTGGCGTTCACCGGCGCCGAGGCGCTGTACGCCGACATGGGCCACTTCGGCAAAAAGCCGATCCGGGTCGCCTGGTTCATGGTGGTGTTCCCGGCGCTTGCGCTCAATTACATGGGCCAGGGCGCGCTCTTGATGGCGCAACCGGAAGCGATCGAGAACCCGTTCTTCCACCAGCTTGGCGCGTGGAGCGTGTATCCGCTGGTGGTGCTGTCCACGGTGGCGGCGGTGATCGCGTCCCAGGCCACCATCTCGGGCAGCTATTCGATGACGCGCCAGGCGATCGCGCTCGGGCTGCTGCCGCGCATGCGCGTGCTGCACACCTCGGTGAGCGAGATCGGCCAGATCTACATGCCGGCGGTGAACTGGCTGCAGTGCGGCGTGGTGCTGCTGGCGGTGATCGGCTTCGGCTCGTCGGAAAAGCTGGCTGGCGCCTACGGCATTGCCGTGACCTGCACGATGATGGCCACCACCATCCTGACCTTCTTCGTGATCCGCTACCGCTGGAGCCTGCCGCTGGTGCTGTCGCTGGGCGCGACCGCCTTCTTCATCACCATGGACATCGCGCTGGTCTCGGCCAGCAGCCTGAAGCTGTTCCACGGCGGCTGGTTCCCGCTGCTGCTGGCCACCGTGCTGTTTACCATCATGATGACCTGGAAGCGCGGCCGCGAGCTGGTGTTCGAGAACCTGCAGCAGCACGCGATCCCGCTGGACGACTTCCTGCAGTCGCTGTTCGTGGCCCCGCCGGTGCGCGTGCCCGGCACCGCCATCTTCCTGCGCGGCGAAAGCGACGGCGTGCCGCACGCGCTCTTGCACAACCTGTCGCACAACAAGGTGCTGCACGAGCGCGTGGCCTTCCTGACCGTGCACATTCGCGAAGAGCCGTTCGTGCCGCCGAGCGAGCAGGTGACCATCATCCCGCTCGGGCACAACTGCTTCCAGCTCAACGTCTGCTACGGTTTCAAGGACGAGCCGAACATCCCCACGGTGCTGGGACTGTGCGAGCAGCAGGGCCTGAAGTTCGAGCCGATGGAGACTTCGTTCTTCATCGCGCGCCAGACCGTGATCTCGGTGCCGGGTCGCGGCATGGCGCCGTGGCGCGAGCACCTGTACATCGCCATGTCGCGCAACGCGCGCGCCGCCGCCGACTACTACCAGATCCCCGCCAACCGCGTCATCGAGCTCGGCACGCAAGTCGAGATCTGATACAAAGGCTTACAAAATCCGGACACCTCCTGCCGCCGGGCTCGGGTAGTGTGCGGATTTTGTTCCCGGTTTTTCTTACCCTTTTTATCGCCAAGGATCGTCCATGAAACTGAAGTATCCCCTGATCGCCGCCTTCGTCGCCGTGCTGGGCCTGACCGCCTGCGGCGGTGGCGGAAGCTCGTCGGGCGCCAGCTCGAGCGGCAGCACCGCCGTCGCCAGCCCCGCGCAACTGAGCTTCACCGACTCCGTGGTGGGCACCGGCACCACCGCCGCCACCGGGATGACGGTCACGGTCAAGTACACCGGCTGGCTGTACAGCACCAGCGCGACCAACAACAAGGGGACGCAGTTCGACACCGGCACCTTCTCGTTCAAGCTGGGCACCAATTCGGTCATCCCCGGCTTCGAGCAGGGCGTGCTGGGCATGAAGGTGGGCGGCAAGCGCACCGTGCTGATCCCGTCCAGCCTGGGCTATGGCGCCTCGGGCACGTCGGGCATCCCGGGCGGTTCGGGGCTGGTGTTCGACATCGAACTGGTCAGCGCCCAGTAAGCACCGACGAGCGGGCCGGCACGACGCCGGCCGCTTCTGAACACTTACCGCTCGTGCGGCAGCTTCGCAATCACCTTGATTTCGAAGTTGAACCCATAAAGCCAGGTGACGCCGACCCCGGTCAAGGCCGGGTAGGGGGCACTGCCCCAATACTCCGGCAGCACGCTCCAGATCGCGTCCAGATTCGACGCCGGATCGACGACGAACATGGTCACGTCCACCACATCGTCGAAGGTGCAGCCGGCCGCTGCCAGGACCGCATTGAGATTGTCGAAGGCCAGCCTGACCTGTGCTTTCAGGTCGGGCTCGGGTGACCCATCCTCCCGGCTGCCGACCTGGCCCGAAACAAACAGCAAGCCGTTCGATCGGATTGCTGGAGAATACCGATTGCGCTCGTAAAGCGCCTGCCGGCCATCCGGAAAAACTGCGTCGCGTATCGTCATTGAAACCTCCGTGGGCGAGACTGCCCGAACAAGAAAGACTCCACTCTAAGGACGGCGCTATTTTTGATAAACAGGCCAGTCCACGCATCACTGTTTGTAAAATGAGAACAATGACGATGGGGGCCAAGGATGGATCGGTTTGATGCGATGCGTGCGTTCGTTCGCGTGGTCGAGGCTGGCAGCTTCACCAAGGCGGCCGAGACGCTGTACATGAGTAAGACCAGTGTGACGCAGCTGGTGCAACAGCTGGAGGCGCGGCTGCGTGTGAAGCTGCTCAACCGCACGACACGCAAGTTGAACGTCACGGCCGATGGCGCAGCCTACTATGAACGCGCGGTCCGCCTTCTGGCCGACCTGGACGATGCCGAAACCAGCCTGTCCAGCGCAGCAGCTGCCCCGCGCGGGAGGTTGAGGGTGGACATCGCCAGCCCGCTGGCGAGCATG
Organism: Massilia agilis; assembly: GCF_024756255.1. Classification (GTDB taxonomy): domain Bacteria; phylum Pseudomonadota; class Gammaproteobacteria; order Burkholderiales; family Burkholderiaceae_D; genus Telluria; species Telluria agilis. The sequence continues at coordinate 126,435 of NZ_JANUHB010000003.1, forward strand.
ATCCTGGTGCCGGCATTGCCGGCTTTTCATGCGCGCTACCCCGAGATCCAATTTGACATGGGCGTGAGCGATCGCCTGGTGGACCTGGTCAGCGACAATGTGGACTGTGTCGTTCGAGGCGGTGAGATAGCCGACCAGTCGCTGATCGCCCGTCACGTTGCGGATTTGACCATCGGCGCTTATGCCGCGCCAGGCTACCTGGCCCGCATGGGGGTGCCGTCCGGGCCGAAAGCGCTCGAAGGTTCAGCGCACAGCATGGTCGGTTTTTTGCATCCCCGTACCGGCAAGGTTCCGCCGACCGCGATGCATCTCAATGGCGAGTCCATCAGCGTGAAAGGCCGGTATGTGCTCGCGGTTGACGATGGCAACGCCTGCCTTGCAGCGGGCCTGGCGGGCCTGGGCGTGCTCTTCCTTCCTGCCTACATGGCGGCGCCTCACCAGGCCCGTGATGAACTGGTTCCCTTGTTCGAAGAATGGCACATCGACCCGATGCCATTGCATATCGCATTTCCGCCCAATCGGCACGTCAGCGCCAAACTGCGCGTGTTTATCGACTGGGTGATCGAAATAATGGGACAACACGCGCCGCTGATCAAACCGATTGGCAACGCGGGGAACGTTGCCAGCCCCGGATGAATCGCCCCGTGGCGGGACGGTTCATGCAGGTGCGCGTATGTCGCGTGCGCGCCTTAGGCGCGGCCGGACATGCGTTTGAGGATGCCGTCGCGATCGATGAACTGGTGCTTGATCACGCCCAGCAGGTGAAAGCCGATCAGGAACAGCATCGCATCGGCGGTGAAGCCGTGGACCTCTTCGAGCGGCTCGTGCAGGGCGCGGAACTCCGGGAACGGGCTGGGGATGCTGAGCAGGTCGAAGACCGGAATCGCGCGGCCCGTGCTCCAGATGATCAGCGGCCCGGTGATCGCCAGCACCGCGATCCCCACCAGCAGCAGCACGTGCACGACCTGCGCGAACTTCTGCAGCGCCGGCTGCTGCGGCAGCGCCAGCGGCGAGGTCGAGCGCACGCGCCAGTACACGCGCCACAGCAGGAACAGCGAGGCGAACGCGCCGATGGCGATGTGCAGGCCGCGCCAGAACTTGCGCGCGTCGCCCTTGGGCATATCTTCGAAGTACAAGCCGATCGCGAGCAGCGCCAGCACCAGCAGCGCGCCCAGCCAGTGGTTGAACCGCGAGACCGAGCCGTAGCTGGTGGGGGAGTCTTGGGTCGACGACGACATGTTGTAATTCTCCAAACGGGACAAAAATTCCATTATGGATGATCCCGGCTGGCAGTTCAAACGCCGCCGCGGGGCTCCTGCGCCCCACTGAGCGGCGGGGCGCACGTCAGTCGCGCAGGGCCAGCACCGGGGTGACGCGTACCGCCGCCAGCGTGTGGCGCAGGGTGGCCCCCAGCGCCACCGCCAGCGCCACGGCCAGCGCCGCGCCAAGCGCCCACAGCCCGATCGGCGCGCGCTCGGTGAACGAGGCCAGGTAGCGTTCGGTCGCGAGCCACGCGGCCGGCAGGCCGATGAGGGCGCCGATCCCGGTCAGCATCGCGAACTCGCGCACCACCAGGGCGCCGATGTCCCCGCCGCTGGCGCCGTACAGCTTGCGCAGGACGATCTCCTTGGTCTTGCGCTGCACGCTGTATGCCGCCAGCACATAGATGCCGAACGCGGCGATGGCGATCGCGATCACGCTGGAGGCGGCCAGCAGCTTGGCCAGCCGCAGGTCGTCCGCGTAGCGCGCCTCGATCATGGCGCGCATGCGCCGCATGTCGAGCAGGTCGTTGGGGAAGTAGCGCGGCCACATCTGCTCGATCGCGCGCTGCACCGCCGCCATGTCGCCGCTCACGCGCACCGTCAGCGTGCCCAGCCGGGTGCCAAGGTAGAACACGCTGGGCTGGGCGGCGCCGCGCGCCAGCCGGTGGCGCAGGTCCGGCATCACGCCGATCACCTGCATCGGCTTCTCGTGGCCATTCGGGCTGCTGAGCACCTTGCCGATCGCGTCCTGCGGGCTCGCGAAACCGAATTTGGCCGCGGCCGACGCATTGATCACAACGCGGTCGCGGTCGCCGATGTGGTCCATGGCCGGGTTGTACAGGCGGCCGGCCAAGGACTGGATCCGGTACACATCGGGGAATTCCGGGCTCACCAGGTAGGTGTTGATCTCGGCCGAGGTTCCGCCCTCGCGCGCCAGCGACGAGGAATTGGCGCTGACCGTCATCGGCATGTCGCTCTCGGCCACGCCAGCTACCCCTGGCAGGCGGGCGAGGGCGTCGCGGAATGCGCGCACGGTCGGGTCGCGCATGTCCTTGGCTGTCTTCACCAGCAGTAGCGGGTCGGGATCGAAGCCGGGGCTGAGCGTGCTTGCAAAATGGGTCTGCCACGCAACCGCCAGCGTGGTGCCGGTCAGGCCCATCGCGGTGGCGAACTGCAGCACGGTCAGCACGCGCCGCATCCACAAGCCGCCGGGCGTCTCGGCATTGCCGCGCCCGGCCAGCGCGGCGGTGGGCCGCACGCCCAGCGCCGACCAGGTCGGGTAGGCGCCGGCGGCCAGTCCCAGCAGTACGCCGAGCAGCAGGCAGCCGGCCAGTGCCGCCGGGCTGAACATGGTGTCCAGCTTGCGCTGCACCAGGTCGGCGAACACCGGCAGCACCAGCCAGGCCAGCAGCAGGCCGGCGAGCGTGGCGATCAGGCAGACCAGTACCGACTCGGCCAGGAACTGCCGCACCACCGTCGGCGCCGATGCGCCCAGCACCTTGCGCACCGCGATTTCGCGCTGGCGCCGCAGCGTGCGCACAGTGGCCAGGTTGACGTAGTTGGTGGCCGCCAGCAGCAGGATCAGCACCGCGACGGCCAACAGCCCGTAGATGGTCTGGCGGTCGCCGTGGAGGGACGAGCTGTCCTGCAGGTCGGGATCGAGGTAGGCGTCGGCCAGCGCGCCAAGCTTGAAGTCCAACAGCTCGCGGCCATTGAGCGCGGCCACCTGGTCGGGGCTCTGCTCCCTGGCCATCGGCGAATCGCGCAGCGCGCGCTGCAGGGCATCGAGCAGGGCGTGCTGGTCGGCGCCAGGCAGCAGCTTCACATACACGCGGCCGCGCGAGGAGCCCCAGTTTCGTTCGATGAGCTGGCGGTCTTCGGCCGGCCACAGCGTCGTCTTGGGCCCGGCCAGGGCGTCGAACGGCATGGTGGTGGCGGCTGGCTGGTCGGCCACGATCGCGCCCACCGCGTAGGCCTGCCCGCCGGATTGCAGGGTGCGCCCGACCGCGTCCGCCGTGCCGAACAGCTTGACCGCGGTCTCGCGCGCGAGCACCAGGCCGTCCGGGCGCAGCAGCGTGGCGCCCAGGTTGCCGGCCAGGACGCGCGGCGCGAAGATCTTCTCGAAGTCGGGATCGACCATCGTCACGCCGATGCTCTGCACCTGTTCGCCGACACGCACGTCCACGCCAGTGTCGAAGAAGGTAGTGGCAAGGAGCGGCTGCCCGCTGGCCACTGCCGCCTCGCGCGCCTTCAGGCTCGTGTAGTCATACCAGGCGCCGCCGAAGGCCGACAGGTTCCAGCGCTGCTTGATGCGGTAGATGCTTTCGCGCTCGGGCACCTGCTGGTCGTACGACAGCGAATGGCGCACGTAACCGAGCAGCAGGAAGCAGGCGGCAAAGCCGACCGCCAGCCCCAATATCACCACCGCCGTGTAGGCCGGCTCCTTGAGCAGCAGGCGCCAGCCGATGCGGAAATCGCGCAGGTTCATGGCCGCCTCCCTTACGCTGCCTGCAGCGCGTCGACCACCACGCGCCCGTCCAGCAAATGCAGCGTGCGCGAGGCCTGGGCCGCGTGCGCGGGTGAGTGGGTGACCATGACCACGGTGGTGCCTTCCTCGTTGATCTGGCGTAGCAGCCGCATCACCTCGTCGCCGTGGGCGGTGTCGAGGTTGCCGGTCGGTTCGTCCGCCAGCAGCAGCGGCGGGCCGGCCACCAGCGCGCGCGCGATCGCCACGCGCTGCTGCTGGCCGCCCGACAGCTGCGAAGGACGGTGTCCGGCGCGGTGCGCCACGCCCAGCTTGGCCAGCATCGCGCGCACGCGCTCGCGGCGCTCGGCGGCCGGGGTGCTGGTGTACTCGAGCGCCAGCTCCACGTTCTCGTACACCGTCAGCTCCTCGATCAGGTTAAAGCTCTGGAAGATGAAGCCGACCCGCCCGCGCCGCAGCGCGTTGAGCCTGGCCTCGCTCCAGCCGGCCACGTTCTGGCCGTCGAACCAGTACGCGCCCTGGCTGGGCACGTCGAGCAGGCCCAGGATCGACAGCAGGGTCGACTTGCCGCAGCCGGAAGGCCCGGTGATGGCAAGGTATTCGCCGGCCGCGATCTCGAGGTCGATGCGGTCCAGGGCGGTGGTCTGCACTTCGCCCGCCAGGTGCGTCTTGCTGACGCCTGAAAGTTTGAGCATGGTCTTTCCCTAATCTGGTTGCGTTTTTATTTACTTGTTCAGTTCCAGCCGCTCGGCCTTGCCGAATGGAGTGTAGCTGGAGACGATCACCCGTTCACCGGGCGCGAGGCCCGAGAGCACTTCGATCTGGCTGCTGCTGCGGCGGCCCAGGCGCAGCGCGCGCTTGACCGCGCTGGCGCCGCCGGCATCGAGCACGAACGCCCAGGTGCCGCCGGTATCGTTGGCGAACGCACCGTTGGGCAGCAGCAGGGCGTTGGCCGGCGCGCCGAGCGTGAGCTGGGCGTCGAGTCCCTGGCCGGGGGACAGCTGTGGCTGGGCTCCGGCAAACACCAATTCGACCTTGAAGCGGCCTTCCTTGACTTGCGGGTACACCGTCCTGATCGTCACCTCGTGGTCCTTGCCGTCCTGGCGCACGCTGCCATGGCGGCCGACCGCGATCCGGTTCAGGTAGAACTCGTCCACCTGGGCGGTCAGCTTGAAGCGGTTGGGGTCGTCGATGCGGCCGATATGCTCGTCGGTCTTCACGGTCTGGCCCACCAGCAGGTGAAAGTCGGCCAGCATGCCGTCGATGGGGGCGCGCACGGCCAGTGCGTCCACCGTGGCGGAGACCAGCTTCAGGCCCGAGTTCAGGCCATCGATCGCGGTCTGCATCTCCGACAGCGCGGCGTGGCGCACCTTTTCCTCGACGTCGACACGGCCCTCTTCAGCCTCCAGCGCATGGCGCGCCTGCGCCAGCTTGTCGGCCGACTCTTCCAGCGCTGCCTGCGAAATGAAGCCTTTGGCCGCAAGGCGAACGTTGCGGTCGTGCTGCTTTTGTACCTGCGACAGCGCAAAACGCAAATCCAGCAGGCGCCGTTGGTGGTCGGTGCGGCCCGCCTCCTGCGCCACCCGCAGGTTCGACAGGTTCGACACCTGCTGCGCCGTTTCGGCCTGGGTGCGCAGCAGTTCCAGGTTGCGCTGCGGGTTCGACAGCCGGAACAACAGGTCGCCTTTCCTGACCATCTGGCCGTCGCGGGCGAACACTTCCTCGACCCGGCCCGATTCCACCGAATCCAGGATCACGGAATTGAGCGGCTCGGCGGTGGCGCGCACGACGATATCGTCGCGGAACACGCCGCGCTGCACGGTGGCGATGCGCACGTCGCTGGCGTTCACCTGCAGGCCATGCGGCGCTAGCTGCCAGAATGCGTAGCCGGCGCCGATGAGCACCGCCAGCGCGGCGCCGACACGCTTTGCCAGCTTGCCGCGCTTTTTGGGCACGACCTGGTCCATGTTCGACCCGGTGACGGCCACTTCGGGGGTATGTCGGTCCATAGCCTTCTCGTGTTGTTCGACGCAGGCGTAATTGCAAGCGGCGTGCCAGCCCCTTTGCACGGGCAAACGGCGGCTCGTACGTGGCGGAGTGTCCGCTTCCGGACAGTGCCGCCGTCCGCTTCCGGACACCGGCAATTTGTGGCTTTTCCGATAAGCCCGGGCGCTGCTAGAATCGGCCGGACTGACCTCATCAATACCGCAGACGATGGCCGATCCAGCAGCCCGCATCCTCATCCTCGACGACGACGCCGACGTCGCCTACGCCGCGCAGTTGCTGCTGCGACGCCGCTACGGCGCAGTCACGAGCCTGGGCGACCCTGCCGGGTTGGCCGCCGCGCTGGCAGCGGGCGCGCCGGACGTGGTGCTGCTCGACTTTAATTTCGCGCCGGGCCGCATCGACGGCGCGGAAGGGCTGGCGGTGCTGGACCGCCTGCGCGCGCTGCCGCGCCCGCCGGCGGTCATCGCCCTTACCGCGTATGCCGACGTGCCGCTGGCGGTGGAGGCGCTCAAGCGCGGCGCCTGCGACTTCATCACCAAGCCGTGGGATAACGCGCGCCTCGTGGCCGCCATCGAGAGTGCGCTGGCGCGGCGCGGCGCCGGCGCGTCGTGCGCGGTGCCGGAGTTGATGGGCGATTCGGCGGCCATGCGCGAAGTGAAGGCGATGATCGCCAGCGTTGCGCCGACCGAGGCCAATGTGATGATCCTGGGCGAGAACGGCGTGGGCAAGGAGCTGGTTGCGCGCGCCATCCACGGCGCATCCCGGCGCGCCGGCCAGGCCTTCCTGGCCGTGGACATGGGCGCGCTGCCCGAGGCCACCTTCGAGAGCGAGCTGTTCGGCCATCGCAAGGGCTCGTTCACGGACGCCAAAGAAAACCGCGCCGGCCGCTTCCAGGCCGCACGCGGCGGTTCGCTGTTCCTTGACGAGATCGGCAACATGCCGCTCGCCGCGCAGGCCAAACTCCTGAATGTGCTGGAGCGGCGCGAAGTGACCCCGCTCGGCGCCGACCGCGCCGAGCCGGTCGACGTGCGCATCGTCAGCGCCACCAACCTGGACGAAGCCAGGCTGTTCGACCCCGCCGTGTTCCGGCCCGACCTGCTGTTCCGGCTGAACACCATCGTGATCCGTGTCGCGCCCTTGCGCGAGCGGCGCGAGGACATCCCTGCGCTGCTGCGGCACTACCTTGCGTTGTACGAGCAGCAGTACCAGCGGCCGGCGCGCACGCTGTCCGCCGGGGCGCTGGAACGGCTGTGCGCCTGGCCCTGGCCCGGCAACGTGCGCGCGCTGCGCCACGCGTGCGAGCGGGCGGCCATCCTGGGCGCGCAAGAACAGTACCAGTTCGGCGATTTCGGCCTGGGACCGGCCGCGGCGGCGCCGCCTGCGGCCACCGGCGCCCCGCTCGCGCCGCAGCTTGCGCTTGGCCGGCTCGAGCGCGAGGCGATCGCCGCCGCCCTGCAGCAGGCCGGGGGCAACATCAGCCAGGCGGCGCGGCTCTTGGGCGTCTCGCGCGCCGCGCTGTACCGCAAGCTGGACAAGCATGGGATCTGAGCGAGGCGCCGCTGCGGCCTTCACGCTTGCCCTCGCGGGCATGCTGGTGGCCGCGTTTGGCGCTGGCGCCCTGGCCGGCTCGCCCCGGTTGCAGGTGCTGTGCGCGCTGGCCGTGCTGGCGCTGCTGGCCGCGTTGTGGCGCAGCCTGCGCGCCATGCTGCGCCAGTCGCGCGGGCCCATCATCGAAAGCGCCAATGCGATGGCGCCGGACCAGCGGCGCCTGCTCGATGCCGCCCAGGCGGTGGAGGCGCGGCTCGAGCACGCGCCGATCGCGCTGTTCAGGATCGACGGCGCCGGCGGCGAGGGCGCGGTCGTGCCGCTTAACGCCAACGCGCGCAAACTGGTAGCGCCCGGGCGCGCCGTCGATCCGGCCGGCCTGTACCGCCTCATCGCCGCGCAGCAGGTTCACCGGCGCGGCATGATCGGTTTCGACACCGAGCGCGGCACCGAACGAGCACTGGTGTCGGTGAGCGCACTGACCCTGCAGGGCAAGGCGCAGCGCCTGGCCGCGCTGATGCCGGTGGAAAGCGAACTCGAAGCCGAGGCGCTCAATGCGTGGCGCCAGCTGGTGCACGTGCTCACGCACGAGATCATGAATTCCCTCACCCCCGTGGCCTCGCTGTCGCGCACCGCGCGCGAGCTGCTCGGCGAAGACGGTTCCAGCGTGCCGGCGGACGCGCGCGCGGACCTGGCCATGGCGCTGGACGCGATCGGCCGCCGCGCCGACAGCCTGGTGCAGTTCGTCGGCAGCTACCGCAGCCTGTCCAACGTGCCCGAGCCGCGGCCGGAGCGCGTGGTCCTGCTTGTGCTGTTCGAACGGGTCGCCGCGCTGGTGCGCCCGGACTGGCAGGCACGCGGCGGCCGGATCGAGTTCGCGGTGCAGCCCCCAACGCTGGAGCTGGTGGTCGACCCCGGCCAGCTGGAGCAGGCGCTCATCAACCTGCTCAAGAACGCGGCCGATGCGACCGCCCAGGTGGCGGCGCCGATCGCCAGCGTGTCCGCCCGGCTTGTGCGCGGCGGGCGGCTGCAGATCGAGGTGGCGGATAACGGCAGCGGTGTGCCGCCGGAACTGGTCACGCACATCTTTACCCCGTTCTTCACGACCAGGAAGCACGGCAGCGGCATCGGGCTGGCGATGGTGCGCCAGCTCGTGCACGGCAATGGGGGAACCGTGCGTTATGCGCGCTCGCTTGGCAGCGGCGCGCGCTTCATGATCACGTTCTGAGCCGCGCGCCGGTTACGGCAGCAGGATCGACAGCTCCTGCGCACCCTTGAGCAGCACCGGCAGGAACAGGTCGAGCATCTTGCGGTTCGACACCCGCGCCGCGTGCGCGCCGACGTTGAGCGCGGCCAGCACAGTGCCGCTGGCGCCGCGCACCGGCACCGCGATCGAGCGCAGGCCGACTTCGAGCTCTTCCTCGACCATCGCGTAACCCTGTTCGCGTACCCCGGCCAGGATCTCGCGCAGGCGCGCCTGCGACACCACCGTGCGCTCGGTCATCGCCTTGAGCGGCACGCGCTCGAAGTAGGCGTCCAGCTGCTCGGGCGGCAGGTGTGCCAGCAGCACGCGCCCCAGCGAGGTGCAGTAGGCCGGCAGCCGGCTGCCGGTGGTGAGCGACACCGACATGATGCGCGAGGCCGCCGAACGGCCCACATACAGCACCTCGTCGTCCTGCAACACCGCGAGCGAACATGATTCGCTGAGCGTGCGGCTGACCTGGTTCAGGTAGGGGTGGGCCGAGACCGTGAGCGGCGTCGAGGACAAGTAGGAGTAGCCGAGCGTGAGCACCTTGGGCTTGAGCGCGTAGTGATTGCCGTCCGCCTCGGCGTAGCCCAGTTCCATCAGGGTGTGCAGGCAGCGCCGCACCGAGGCCCGCGGAATGCCCGTGCGGTGGCTGATCTGCGCCATCGTCAGGCTGCGGCGCTGGTCGCTGAAGGCCTGCAGCACCGCCAGCCCGCGCGCCAGCGAGGTCATGAAGTTGGGGTCGCTGTGCGGCTGCTCGTCCTCGGCCTTGCCGTCGGTGCTGGGATCTCCGCTGTTCATATTCTCCTCAGAAATCAAACTGTCAAATTGCGTTCGACAATCGAACACAATTTGTTGCGTCCGTCTTGACGCTTCAATCGTACGGCTTCTAAACTTTGGCACAAATGGTTCTGCGATCGAACAATAGTGCGATCACCGAACAGTGTCAACAGACGTCCCGCCCCACAGCATGACTGCGCGCCGCGGGGCGGGAGGTCTCCAGTGATTAACAAGCTATCCCCGTCGCTCGAAGCGGCGGTCGCCGGCGTGCATGACGGCGCCACCGTGCTGATCGGCGGTTTCGGCACCGCCGGCCAGCCGGCCGAGCTCATCGACGCCCTGATCGCCCAGGGCGCCCGCGATCTCACCATCGTCAACAACAACGCCGGCAACGGCGAGACGGGCCTGGCCGCGCTGCTCAAGGCGCGCCGCGTGCGCAAGATCATCTGCTCGTTCCCGCGCCAGGCCGATTCGCAGGTGTTCGATGCGCTGTACCGCGCCGGCGAGGTCGAGCTGGAACTGACCCCGCAGGGTAACCTGGCCGAGCGCATCCGCGCCGCCGGCGCCGGCATCGGCGGCTTTTTCACGCCCACCGGCTACGGCACCCGCCTGGCCGAGGGCAAGGAGACCCGCGTCATCGACGGCAAGCACTATGTGTTCGAGACCCCGATCCACGCCGACTTCGCGCTCATCAAGGCGCATCGCGGCGACCGCTGGGGCAACCTCACCTACCGCAAGACCGCCCGCAACTTCGGGCCGATCATGGCCATGGCCGCGCGCTGCGCGATCGCGCAGGTGAACGAGGTGGTGGAACTGGGCCAGCTCGATCCCGAGGCGATCGTCACCCCGGGCATCTTCGTGCAGCGCGTGGTGCTGCAGGGAGGGGCATGATGCAGCGCCTGACCCGCGACCAGATTGCCGAGCGCGTGGCGCGCGACATCCCCGAAGGCGCCTACGTCAACCTGGGCATCGGCCTGCCGACCATGGTGACGAAGCACCTGCCGCCTGGCCTGGACATCTTCCTGCACAGCGAGAACGGCCTGCTCGGCATGGGCCCGCCGCCTGCGCCGGGAGACGAGGACGAGGACCTGATCAACGCCGGCAAGCAGCCGGTGACGCTGCTGCCCGGCGGCGCCTACTTCCACCACGCCGATTCGTTCGCGATGATGCGCGGCGGGCACCTGGACATCTGCGTGCTGGGGGCCTTCCAGGTCTCAAGCCAGGGTGACCTGGCCAACTGGCACACCGGCGCGCCGGACGCGATTCCGGCGGTGGGCGGCGCCATGGACCTGGCGATCGGCGCCAAGCGCGTGTTCGTGATGATGGAGCACCTGACCAAGGACGGCGCCAGCAAGATCGTCCCGCAGTGCTCCTACCCGCTGACCGGCGTGGGCTGCGTGAGCCGCATCTACACCGACCTGGCGGTGATCGACGTGACCGCGCATGGCCTGGTGGTGCGCGAGATGGTCGAGGGCCTGGACCTGGACGAACTGCAGCGCATGACCGGCGTGCCGCTCGCCTATGAAGCTTTGTAAGACATTGCAGCGCGCTGGCCAAGGCCGCGCGCTGCGCCCGATGTGTGCGGGCGTTGGGCCGGGGATCGCAACGATCCCCGAACGGGCCTGACGCCCGCCTCGACATTTTTCAAAACAAGTATCCGGAGACAGGAATGGCAAGGCAAGACACTACCCCCCAGAAAACCACGCAGGAGCTCACGCCCGCGCAGCGCGTGTTTGCGATCGTCGGCGCATCGTCGGGCAACCTGGTCGAGTGGTTCGACTTCTACATCTACTCGTTCTGCGCGCTGTACTTCTCGTCGCAGTTCTTCCCCAAGGGCGACCCGACCTCGCAGCTGCTCAACACCGCCGGCATCTTCGCGGCCGGCTTCCTGATGCGTCCCGTCGGCGGCTGGCTGTTCGGCCGCATCGGCGACCGCTACGGACGCCGTAAGTCGATGCTGATCTCGGTGCTGATGATGTGCGGCGGTTCGCTGCTCATCGCCGTGCTGCCGACCTACAACCAGATCGGCAACGCGGCGCCGCTGCTGCTGCTGATCGCGCGCCTGTTCCAGGGCCTGTCGGTGGGCGGCGAATACGGCACCAGCGCGACCTACATGTCCGAGGTCGCCCAGTCCGGCAAGAAGGGCTTCTACGCGTCGTTCCAGTACGTGACGCTGATCGGCGGCCAGCTGGTGGCGCTGCTGGTGCTGGTGACCCTGCAGCAGATCCTGACCGAGGCCGAGCTCAAGGCCTTTGGCTGGCGCATCCCGTTCGCGATCGGCGCGGCCACCGCGGTGGTCTCGCTGTACCTGCGCAGCTCGCTGCATGAAACCACCACCGAAGAGACGCGCAAGAGCAAAGGCGCCGGCCGCATCAGCACGCTGCTGCAGCACAAGCGCGCGTTCGTCACCGTGCTCGGCTTTACCGCCGGCGGCTCGCTGATCTTCTACGCGTTCACCACCTACATGCAAAAGTACCTGGTCAACACGGTGGGCATGACCAAGGAAACCGCGAGCGCCACGATGACCGTCGCGCTGCTGGCGTACGCCGCCATGCAGCCGCTGTTCGGGCTGCTGTCCGACCGCATCGGCCGCCGCGCGTCCATGCTGTGGTTCGGCGGCCTGGCCACCGTCTGCACCGCGCCGATCTTCTTCGCGCTGCGCGGCGTGCAGAGCCCGGTCACCGCTTGCCTGCTCATCATCGGCGCGCTGGCGATCGTCAGCCTGTACACCTCGATCAGCGGCCTGATCAAGGCCGAGATGTTCCCGATCGAAGTGCGCGCGCTGGGCGTGGGCCTGTCGTACGCGGTCGCCAACGCGATCTTCGGCGGCTCGGCCGAGTACGTGGCGCTGTGGTTCAAGTCGGCCGGCATGGAACAGAACTTCTACTGGTACGTGAGCGGCATGTGCGCGCTGGCCTTCGTGGTCGCGTTCAAGATGCCGGACCCGGGCAAGTCGGGCCTGCTCAAGTAATCCCGCGGCGCCTGGGCGCGCCGGAAACGCTTCTCTCCTGCGGGTGCCGCCTTCGTGGTGGCGCCCGTTTTTTTTTGAACGTGCGATGATGGCGGCGCCGTCCGGTCTAAGGATGCAAGGAGGGGCTCGACATGCACATGATGGACGAATGGCCGGCGCTGCCGTACAGCCAGTGGCAGGACACGCTCGCAACCTTGCATTTGTGGACGCAGGTCGTTGGCAAGGTCAAGCTGGGCCTCATGCCGTGGACGAACCATTCCTGGCACGTCACCTTGTTCCTCACCGCGCGCGGCTTGAGCACGCTGCCGCTGCCGTATGGCGTACGCAGCTTCCAGATCGATTTCGATTTCATCGAGCACGCCTTGCGCATCGAGACCGCGGACGGGGCCACGCGCCTGCTGCCGCTGCGGCCGCAGCCGGTTGCGCATTTCTATCGCGACGTGCTGTTCACGCTCGACGAGCTCGGGCTGCCGGTGAAAATACGGCCGATGCCCAACGAGATCCCGGACGCGATTCCCTGCGACCAGGACCATGTGCACAGCGCTTACGACGGCGACTACGCCAACCGCTGCTGGCAGGCGATGCTGCATGCGCAGCGGGTGTTCGGGCGCTTTCGGGCCGGCTTTCGCGGCAAGTGCAGCCCGGTGCACTTCTTCTGGGGCAGCTTCGACCTGGCCGTCACGCGCTTTTCGGGACGGCGCGCGCCCCCGCATCCCGGTGGCGTGCCGCATTTGCCGGACTGGGTCGCGCGCGAAGCCTATTCGCAGGAAGTGAGCAGCTGCGGCTTCTGGCCGGGCGGCCCTGCCTTGCCCGAGCCGGTGTTCTATTCGTACGCCTATCCGGAGCCGGCGGGCTTTGCCGATGCGGCGATCGCACCGGCCGCCGCTTATTTCCACCCGCAGCTGCGCGAATTCGTGCTGCCCTACGAAGCGGTGCGCGAGGCGCCGTCACCCGACGACATGCTGATGGAGTTCTGCCAGAGCACCTATGAGGCTGCTGCCAACCTCGCCAAATGGAACCGTACGGAGCTGGAGACCGTGCCCGGTGGCGCCTGATAGCGCGTGTGCGGCGTGGGCACAAGTGCCCACCCTACGCCAGGTGGTGCTCTTGTAGGGTGGGCTCTTGAGCCCACGCGGCCACACCCCCCGCCTCAGCGCAGCATGTCGATGTGCATGATCCCGTCCTCGTCGTACGGTTCGGAGATCGTTTGGAAGCCGAAGCCCTGGTAGAACTTTTCGAGGTACTGCTGGGCGCCGATCTTGATGCGGTGGCCCGGATGCAGGCGCTCTGCGCATTCGATCCCGCGCGCCAGCAAAGCGCGCCCGGCGCCGGTGCCGCGCGCGGCCTGCGTGGTCAGCACCCGGCCGATCGACATCTCGTCGTACTTGACGCCCGGCGCCAGCACGCGCAGGTAGGCCGCCAGTTCACGCCTGCCATCGACCGTGCGCCAGCCAAGCAGGTGGTGCGCGCCGATGTCCAGGCCGTCGAAGTCGTTATAAAAGCACTGCTGTTCGAGCACGAACACCTGCTGGCGCTGCTCCAGCACCTCATACAGTTCCACGTTGGTCAGTTCGTGGAAGCTGCACCACTGCCATTCGATCATGTGTTTTCCGTTGTCAGGCCGCCGTCTCGAAGCCTTCGAGCACGTTGACCGTGTTGATGCCAAGTTCCGCGATCGCGCTGCCGCCCTCCATCATGAAGGCCGTCGGCAGCCCGAGGTGGGCGATGCGTTCGCCGATGCGCAGGAAGTCGCTCGTGGACAGCGCCACGCGCGAGGCCGGGTCGCCGGCGAAGCCGTCCACCCCGAGCGAGACGACCAGCGCATCCGCCCCGTATGCATTGATCTTGATGCAGGCCGTCTCCAGCGCCGCGAACCACTGCGCGGCGGAAGCGCCGGCCGGCAGCGGCACGTTCATGTTGAAGCCCAGCCCCTCGCCTTCGCCGGTTTCGTCCGCATGCCCCAGGTAGAACGGGTATTCGGTGCACGGGTCGCCGTGGACCGACACGAACAGCACGTCGCTGCGGTGGTAGAAGATGCTTTGGGTGCCGTTGCCGTGGTGGTAGTCGATGTCGAGGATCGCCACGCGCGCCGCGCCATCGTCCAGCAGGTGCTGGGCCGCCAGCGCGGCGTTGTTCAGGAAGCAGTAGCCGCCGAAGAAATCGGCGCCGGCATGGTGGCCGGGCGGGCGCGTGAGCGCGAACGTGGAGCGCTCGCCCAGGCGCAGCGCGTGCGCGGCGTTGACCGCGCAGTCGGCCCCGGTCTTGGCCGCGATCCAGGTGCCGGCGGACAGCGGCGTGCCGCTGTCCATCGAGTACAGGCCCAGGCGGGCGCAAAAATTGTCGGGCTCGATGTCGTCGCGCAGCGTGCGCACCGGCCAGACGGCGGGAAAGGCGTCCTTGTCGGCGTTGGCCGGGTCCAGCGCGGTCCACTCGCTCCACGCATTGCGCAAAAAGTGCAGGTAGCGCGGCGTGTGGATGCGTTCGAGCGAGACCAGCGGCACGCCGTGCGGCGTGACGATGCGGCCAAGGCCGCGCCGCTCGAATTCGGCCAGCACCAGGCTGGCCCGCTCGGGCTTCTCCGAACACGGCACCAGCTCGCCCCGGTAAATTTCCAGGCGTGGCCGGTGCTGGGCGTGGTGTTCGTTGAAAAAGGTGAGCAAGTCATCCTCGCGGCGTGGTTATTCGCCGCATAGTGTACTGCTGTTGTATTTGGCGACAAAGTCGTCGAAGGTGCCGGTGTCGGACTGCTCGATGACCGCCTGCTCCGCCAGCGAGCTTCCCGCCATCTCGAGGAACATCGCTTCCTCGGCCGGCATCAGGCCCGCCTCGCGGAAGTAGGCCGCGTGCAGCTGGCTTTGCTGCAGGCCGAACTTGTTGGCCGAGCCGAGCGCGCGCACTTCGTCCAGCACGCGTGCCGACGGCGTCTTGGACGGGTCCTCGACCTTGGCCTTCTGCACGGCCAGCGAGGCCTCGTGCACCGGCTCGTCGAACTGGGTGTCGAGCAGCTTGGCCACCGGGCGGATGCGTTCGATCAGTTCCATCGCCCATTCCACCAGCGGCACTTCCTTGCCGTCCTTGGTCAGCGTCAGGCCCGGCTTGCGGCCTTCCTTGACCGTGCGCGCGAAATTGGACGCGTGGACCTGCCCGTCGGCCGCGCTGATGAAGGGGCTCTCTTCGAGCGCGCAGAACAGCAGGAAGGCGTCGAGGAAGCGGCCGGCCTCCAGCGAGATGCCGACCGGCTCGAACGGATCGACGTCCATGCAGCGCACCTCGATGTACTGCACCCCGCGGCGGCACAGCGCCTGCACCGGGCGCTCGCCGGTGCGGATCACGCGCTTGGGACGGATCGTCGAATAGTATTCGTTCTCGATCTGCAGCACGTTGGTGGACAGCTGGATCCACTCGCCGTCCTTCTTGGTGCCGAGCGCCGCGTACGGCTCGTACGGGCGGTTGACCGCGTCCATCAGCGAGGTGACGTAGCTTTCGAGGCTGTTTTCGTGCGGGCGCAGGCCGGACTGGGCGTCGTTCTGGTAGCCCAGGTCGCTCATGCGCAGGCTGGTGGCGTACGGCAGGTACAGGGTGTCGTCCGACAGCGACTCGAGGTTGTGCGGGCGGTCGCGCAGGAAGCTCTTGTTCAGCACCGGCGAGGCGCCGAACAGATACATCAGCAGCCAGCTGTGGCGGCGGAAGTTGCGGATCGTCGCGATGTAGCTCTCGGACTGGAAGTCGCGCAGCGCCGAGCGCCGCTCTTCCATCACGCCTTCGTTCACCGCCAGCACCTGCCACAGCTTCTCGGGCAGCGAATAGTTGTAGTGGATGCCGGCGATGCACTGCATCGCCTTCCCGTAGCGCAGGGCCAGGCCGCGCCGGTACACGTGCTTGAGCATGCCGATGTGCGACTTGCCGTACCAGGCGATCTCGATGTCGCTGTCCGGCGGCAGCTCGCACGGCATCGACTGGCTCCACAGCAGCTCGCCGCCCAGCCGCGCATACGCGAAGCGGTGGATCGTGTCGAGCCGGTGCAGGGTCAGTGCGATGTCGTGCTCGGCCGGCGTGATGAACTCGAGCAGCGCCTCGGCATAGTCGGTGGTGATCTGCGGATGCGTCAGCGCCGATCCGAGTGCGACCGGATGCGGGGTGTGCGCCAGGTGGCCGTGCTGGTCGACGCGCAACGTCTCGCGTTCGATGCCGCGCAGGCCCTGGCCCAGCAGGGAGCGGTGTGCATCGTCGTCAAGCAGGGCCAGGCGGCGGGTCAGTTGGTTCGACACGGGATGTTTCCTTTCTTTTACTGCCTAATCAGTGGCGCCAAGAGTAACCGAAAATCGCCGGCCGCGTCGGGCACCCCTCAAGTTCACAATCTTGACAAAATGTCAGCTTGGTGGATGGGCTGGCGCCGGCTTCGGCGCCTCGACCTTGGGCGCGCTCTCCTGGCCGATCCAGCGCTCGATTTCGCGCTCGAGCACCGCCAGCGGCAGCGGGCCGTTGTCGATCACCGCGTTGTGGAAGCGCTTCAGGTCAAAGCGCGGACCCAGCGCCGCCTGGGCCTTCTCGCGCAGGGCCAGGATGCGCAGCTGGCCGATCTTGTAGCCCAGCGCCTGCCCCGGCTGGGCGATGTAGCGGTCCACCTCGGCCTCGTTGTCGGCCGGCGGGTTGGCGGTGTTCGCGTTCATGTAGTCGATCGCCTGCTGGCGCGACCAGCCCAGCGCATGGATGCCGGTGTCCACCACCAGCCGCACCGCGCGAAACAATTCGTCGTTCAGGTGGCCGAAGCTGGAGAACGGGTCCTTGTACAGGCCCAGTTGCGGGCCCAGGCTCTCCGCATACAGCGCCCAGCCTTCGCCGAAGGCCACGTACCAGCCGTAGCGGCGAAACGCGGGCAGGCCCTCGATCTCGTGCGCGCGCGCGACCTGCACGTGGTGGCCCGGCACGCCTTCGTGCAGGGTGAGGGTGTCCACCTCCCACATCGGCCGCGTGTTCAGGCGCGAGGTGTTCACCACCAGCGCCGCCACCCGCCCGGGGCCGCCGGCCTCGTAGTAGGCGCCCGGCTGCTGCTCGGCCCCGGCGCCCTGGATCGGCTTGACCACGATATCTTCCTTGGGCACGGTGGCGAACAGGTCGGGCAGGCGCGCCTCGGCGCGTTCGAGCGTGCGCCGGTAGCGCGCCAGCAGCGCCTCGGGCTCAACGTAGAACAAGCGCGCGTCGCTGCGCGCGAATGCGGCAAACTGTTCGAAGGTGCCCTTGAAGCCGGTGCGCGGGATCGCCGCCACGATCTCGCCGCGCAGGCGCGCCACTTCCTTCAGGCCGAGCGCGTTGATCTCGGCGGGGCTCATGTTGGTCGTGGTCGCGCCACGCACAAGGAAGGCATACCACGCCGCGCCGCCCGGCAGGCTGGATGCGGCGATCGCGTCGCGCGCGGCCGGCAGGTACTCGGTGCGCACGAAGTCCTCCAGCCTTTGCAGCGCGGGCGCGGCGCTGTCGGCCAGGGCGGCGTTGCCGCTCGCGGCCAGCTGCTCGCGCACGTCCTTGTCGATCGTGGCCGGCAGCGCGCGCAGTGGGGCGCCCAGCGGGCCGTCGGCCAGGTGCTCGCGCATCGCGCGCAGCAGCGCGGGCAGCGGCTGCATCACGACCTTGGGCGCGACCCAGCCGTTGCGCATCCCGTAGCGCATCTGCTCGATCAGGCCGTCCACGTAGCGCGGCAGCGCCTGCAGGCGCGCGATGTAGTTGCGATAGTCGTCCTCGTCCGCGAACTGCATTTGCGCGACCAGTTGCGGCAGGCGGATGTGCAGGCCGTTCTGCGCCGTGATGGGGTAGGGATCGAACGGGTAGAAGGCGGCGGCGGCGAGCTTGCGCTCCTTGTCGTCCAGGAACAGGTCGTAGGAGATGCGGTCCTGGCCGGCGAGCTGGTCGCGGTCGATGGCCTTGATCGCGTCGAACATGCGGTGCTCGTGCTCGGTGGCCGCGCGCAGGCCATTTAACGAGGTGTCGGCGAGCTTGTCGTCGAAGCGGTGCTCGCCGATGCCCGTGGCCAGCTCGGGCTGGTGGCGCAGGCGCCATTGCCAGTCGCGCTCGAACAGCGCGTGCGCCTGGTCCGCCACGCTGTCGGCGGCTGCCGCAAGCGGTGCGTAGATGGCGAGGATGGCAAACAGTCTGCGCATGCGATGGGTCTGGGCGTGGATCGGGAAGTTTATCAAAGGCGCAATTTCGGGCGCGCAGGGGAGAGCGGCCAGGCAGGTCGTCCTGGCGCTTGCCCCGGCGGCGCGACGGGATGCGGGCTGGCTGTTATGCGTTACGGGTAGCGAGCCTGCCGCCGCTGACGCGCTCGATGCCGGCCAGGTCGCGCCAGCTTTGCACATCCGCATAGCCCTGCGCCTCCAGCAGCGCGCGCACCTGCGCCGCCTGGTCGTAGCCATGCTCGAGCAGCAGCCAGCCGTTTGGCGCCAGGTGCCCGCCCGCGCCGCCGATGATGATGCGCAGCGCCGCCAGCCCGTCCGCATGGTCGGTGAGCGCCATGTTCGGCTCGAAGCGCAGGTCGCCGCGCGACAGGTGCTCGTCGCCCGAGGCGATGTAGGGCGGGTTGGACGCGATGACGTCGAAGGTTTCGGCACCCAGGTTCGAGAACCAGTCGCTGCGCAGGAAGCGCACCGCGGCCCCGTGCGCGTTGGCGTTGGCGCGCGCAACGTCCAGCGCCGCGCCGGAGTAGTCGAGCGCGGTCACGGCGGCGTCTGGCCGCGTGTGTGCGACCGACACGGCGATCGCGCCGCTGCCGGTGCCCATGTCGAGCAGGCGGCCCTGTTGCGGCAGGCGTTCCAGAGCCAGTTCAACCAGCAGTTCGGTGTCGGGGCGCGGAATGAGCACCGAATCGTTGACCGCGAAATCGAGCCCGTAGAATTCGCGGCGGCCCACGATGTAGGCGATCGGCTCGCCGAACTTGCGGCGCTCGACCAGGGTGGCCAGCTGCGCGGCCTCCTCGGCCGTGAGCGCGCGGTCGGACTGCGTGACCAGCCCCACGCGCGACAGGCCCAGCGCATGGCACAGCAAAATGCGGTTCTCGAGCGGGTCGAGCGGCAGCGCCGACTGCAGCGCGCCGATGGTAACGCCAGCGGTAATCATCGTTTGCCGCGCACCAGCAGCCATGCCAGCGACACCGCCAGGATGGCGAACCACACCGCCGACCATGCCGGGATCGAGAGCCCGAACAGGGTATCGCGCGCGTCCTCGCACAGGCCGTCGGCGTGGAACATCCACGGCATCGCGGTGGCGGTCGGGATCTTGTTCAGCATGGTTTCCATCGGGTCGATGCCGCACGAGAAACCGGGGTGGGCCAGCAC
The DNA here is from genome assembly GCF_024756255.1 of Massilia agilis. Lineage (GTDB taxonomy): Bacteria > Pseudomonadota > Gammaproteobacteria > Burkholderiales > Burkholderiaceae_D > Telluria > Telluria agilis. Next base: position 146,059 of record NZ_JANUHB010000003.1, read on the forward strand.
GTACAGGTGCTTGCCCACCACGCCCAGCCCGCCCAGCGCGCCCAGCAGGCCCAGGCCCGCACCCACCTTCGGCTGGCCCATGGCGGCGCCCAGCAGGCAGCACAGCGCAATGGCCAGGTACAGGTAGCGCTGGATCACGCACAGCGGGCAGGGCATCATGTTCTGCACATGCTGCAGGTACAGGGCGGCGCCGACCAGCGCGAAACAGGCGGCGGCGATGGCGTAGAGGACGTTCTTGGACGTGGTCATTCGTATAGGTTGGGGCTGCAAAAAAGATGGGGCATTGTCGCATAAAGCGGCATGCCCCTTCCTTGATTTCGGCTTTGCAATTCGTGATGGGTTTCGTAGGGTGGGCGGGTCTCCCGCCCACGCGTTCGACTAACGCAAGAGCTGGTTGAACGCGTGGGCAGGATCTGCCCACCCTACGCGAATCAATCGCCCAGTGCTGCCAGCTGCTCGGCCTGGTGTTCCGACGCCAGCGCGTTAGTCAGCTCTTCCAGGTCGCCGTCCATGATCATGTCCAGCTTGTAGAGCGTGAGGTTGATGCGGTGGTCGGTCAGGCGCCCCTGCGGGAAGTTGTAGGTGCGGATGCGCTCGCTGCGGTCGCCCGAGCCGATCAGGCTCTTGCGCGTGGCCGCCTCGCGGCTCTGCTGTTCGCGCAGCTGCACGTCCTTGATGCGCGCGGCCAGCACCTTCATCGCCTGCGCCTTGTTCTTGTGCTGGCTGCGGTCGTCCTGGCATTCGACCACGATCCCCGTGGGCAGGTGGGTGATGCGCACCGCCGAGTCGGTCTTGTTGATGTGCTGGCCGCCGGCGCCCGAGGCGCGGAAGGTGTCGATGCGCAGGTCGGCCGGGTTGATGTTCACGTCCTCGACCTCGTCCGCCTCGGGCATCACCGCCACCGTGCAGGCCGAGGTGTGGATGCGGCCCTGGGTTTCGGTGGCCGGCACGCGCTGCACGCGGTGGCCGCCCGATTCGAACTTGAGCCTGGAGTAGGCGCCGTTGCCGACGATGCGCACAATCACTTCGCGGTAGCCGCCCAGGTCGGACGGCGACTCCGACACCATCTCGACCTGCCAGCGATTGCGCTCGGCAAAGCGGGTGTACATGCGCAAAAGGTCGCCCGCGAACAGCGCCGATTCGTCGCCGCCGGTGCCGGCGCGGATCTCGAGGAAGATGTTGCGCTCGTCGTTTTCGTCCTTCGGCAGCAGCATCTTCTGCAGCTCCAGGTCGAGTTCTCCCAGGCGCGCCCTGGCGGCCTCGATTTCGTCCTGCGCGAACTCTTTCATGTCCGGGTCTGCCAGCATCTCCTGCGCGGTGGCGATGTCGCCCTGGGCGTCCTGGTACTGGCGGTACAGCGCGACCAGCGGGCCAAGCTCGGCGTGCTCGCGCGTCATCTTGCGGTAGTTGTCCATGTTCGCCGTCGCGTTTTGTTGCGCCAGCAGTTCGTCCAGTTCGACTAGTCGGTTGGCCAGTTGGTCCAGCTTGGCCAGCATGGATGGTTTCATCGGGTATCTCGGTAACGTGGTTCGGGCCGCAGGGCGCGGCAACGCGGCGCGCCGCGGCAGGGGCGGCGCGAGAGAAGGGGAGGGCCGCTAACGGCGGCCGCGGAACAGCTGCGGCAGCAGGCTGGCCAGGCGCGCGCGCTCGTCGCCCTGGGCGCGGTGCAGCGCCTGCTGCGGGCCGTGCAGGAACTTGGCGGTCAGGCCGCGCGAGAGCGCTTCGAGCACGGCTTCGGGATCCTCGCCCTTGGCCAGCAGCTTGCGCGCGCGTTCCAGCTCGGCCAGGCGCAGCTCTTCGCTGGACTCGTGCAGGTCGCGGATCACCGGCACCACGGCGCGGTCGCCAATCCAGTGCATGAACGACTGCACGCGCGTTTCGATGATGGCCTCGGCTTGGGCGACCGCGGCCTGGCGGCTTTCGATGCCGGTCTGGACCACCTGCGCGAGGTCATCCACGGTGTACAGGAACACGTCGTCCAGTCCGCCGACTTCGGGCTCGATATCGCGCGGCACGGCCAGGTCCACCATGAACACCGGGCGGCGGCGGCGTGCCTTGATGGCGCGCTCGACCAGGCCCTTGCCGATCAGCGGCAGGGTGGAGGCAGTGCACGAGATGACGATGTCGAACTGGGACAGGCGCTCCGGCAGGTCGGCCAGCTTGATCGCCTGGCCATTGAAGCGCGCCGCCAGCGCCTCGCCGCGCTCCATGGTGCGGTTGGCGATGGTGATGCTTTTCGGGTTCTGGGCCGCGAAGTGGGTGGCGCACAGCTCGATCATTTCGCCGGCGCCGATGAACAGCACGTTCTGCTCGCCGATGCGGTCGAAGATGCGCTGCGACAGGCGCACCGCGGCCGCCGCCATCGACACGCTGTGCGCGCCGATCTCGGTGGTGCTGCGCACTTCCTTGGCCACGGCAAAGCTGCGCTGGAACAGCTGGTGCAGGTAGGTGCCCAGGCCGCCGGCTTCCTCGGCCGCGCGCACCGCATCCTTCATCTGGCCCAGGATCTGCGGTTCGCCCAGCACCATCGAGTCCAGGCCCGAGGCGACGCGGAAGGCGTGGCGCACGGCGTCGTCCTGCGGCAGCAGGTACAGGTGCGGGCGCAGCTCGGCGTGGTTCAGCGCGTGGTAGTGGGCCAGGAAATGGGCCGAGGCGTCCAGCGGGTTGGGGGCGCCGCTGGCGGCGTACATCTCGGTGCGGTTGCAGGTGGACAGCAGGGCCGCTTCGTCGCTGCCCTTGTCGTTGTAGCGCGCAAACCAGGCGCGCGCCGCGCGCACCGCTTCGCCGAGCTGCTCAGGCCCCAGCGCCAGTTGCTCGCGCAGCGAGACCGGTGCTGTGTTGTGATTGAGGCCGACGGCAAGAAGTTGCATGCTGACTGGAACGAGGGCTGGCGGGTGGCGCCATTATACCCTGAGGCGGGCAGGGTTTCAGGCGCCCAGTTTTTCCAGCCGGTAGCCGTAGCTGTACACCGGCACCAGGCGGAAGCCGTTTTCTGGACGCAGTTGCAACTTGTTGCGCACGCGCGAGACGTGGGTATCCATGGTGCGCGAGGGCACCGCCGTTTCCCGCACCCAGACCGACTCGTGGATGTAGGCGCGCGACAGCGGACGGCCGATGTTGCGGAAAAACAGCAGCGCCAGGTAGAACTCCTTGTGCGTCACGTCGATCGGCGCGCCGTCCATCAGCAGCCGGCCCGGGCGGGTCTCGAACGTGTACGGGCCGAAGGTGAGCTGTTCCGAGCCGTTCTGCGACGGGTAGGCGCGGCGCAGCAGGGCCGAGACGCGCGCGGCCAGCTCGCCGCGGCGCAGCGGCTTGACCAGGTAGTCGTCGGCGCCGGCGGTCATGCCTGCCACCATGTCATCCTCGGCCGAGGTATTGGCCAGGAACATGGTCGGGGTGTTGGCCGACAGTTTTTCTTTTGCGCGCCGCAGCACCTCGCTGCCCGGCATGTCCGGCACTTGCCAGTCCATGATCAAGAGGTCGGTACTGTCCTTGCGCAGTTGCCCCAGCAGTTCCTTGCCCGAGTCAAAGGTCTGGCACGAGTGCCCGGCCCCGGAAAGAACCTGGCAGATGGTGTCTGCCTGGCTGCGGTCGTTATCCAAGACGGCGATTCTCATAGTGCAATTCAGCTCGTTAAAGAGTCCTGTAGGAGTTAATGTAGGAGCAGTCCTACAAGGTTACACCGAATATAACAGACTTTTACAAAGATGTGCCATAACTGGACAAGAAAATTTCGTTTAGAAACAACGATTTCCCGTGTGCAATGGTCGGGAATTCGCGAAATCCCGTTGTAGGAATAGGATGGCAAATGTGTCTCGGGCGCTATGCAGGATGCTTATGCAGGACGGCAAACGGTTGTTTTCATTGGATAAAGCGGCATTTGTTCCATTACAACGAAGTTTGTCTTTGTGCAATCCAGATGGGTGTGCGCGGCATACAGCGCAAACGCGTTAAGCTTGGGCGTTGGCAGACTTCGCTTTGGATATGAAAGAGAACCTGGACTGGGAATTGATGCCGGCAAGCGGCACCGAGATCGCGCGGGTGCGTGAGCAGTGCCGCAAGCTGGTGCGCAAGCGCGCGGCGGTGTCGGCCGGCATCGCGGCGGTACCGTTGCCGGGCGTGGACCTGCTGTCCGACCTGACCACCTTCGCCCTGCTGATCGAGGAAATCAACAAGGCCTTCGGGCTGACCCCGGCGCAGATCGACAAGTTGCAGCCGCGCATGCGCATCGCGGTGTACGAGGCGACGGCGGCGATCGGCGGGATGCTGGTGGGGAAAATCGTGACCCGCGAGCTGGTGCTGCAGGTCTTCAAGAAGTCGGGGCTGAAGCTGGCGGCCAAGTCGGTCAGCCGGTTCGTGCCGCTGGCCGGACAGGTGGCCTCGGCCGCGATCGGCTACGCGCTGTTCCAGAAGATGGGGTACCAGCACATCGAGGCGTGTGCGAAGGTGGTGGAGAAGGCGGCCGGTTCAAAGCCCGTGTGAGGCGCCGGCAGCTTGAAAGACGTCGTCCCGGCGCAAGCCGGGACCCATACACAGCATCCGGATTCGGATACTCAGCATGGGTCCCGGCCGGCGCCGGGACGACGTTCGTGCGTTAACGAAGCGCGTTACGCGTCCGGCAGCACCACGTTCACGTCGAGCACTTCCAGGTTGCCCTGGCGGTCGAGCGAGATCTTGATGTCGTCGGCGTTGACCTTGGTGTACTTCGAGATCACCTCGATCAGCTCGCGGTGCAGGGCCGGCAGGAAGTCCGGTCCGCCGGCACGGCTGCTGCGTTCGCGCGCGATGATGATCTGGAGGCGTTCCTTGGCCTCCGACGCGCTTTTCTGTTTCTGCGGGAACAGGATCGAAAGCAGGCCCATGTCACTTCACCCCAAAGATGCGCTGCAGCAGACCGGGTTTTTCGTAGTTGGTGAAACGCAGCGGGCGTTCTTCGCCAAGGAAGCGTGACACCACGTCTTCGTACGCCTCGGCCACGTCGGTCCCCTTGAAGTGGATCGCCGGGTTGCCCTGGTTCGACGCGTGCAGCACCTGCTCCGATTCCGGGATGATGCCGATCAGCTTGATGCGCAGGATTTCCTGCACGTCTTCATGCGACAGCATTTCGTTCGCTTCCACGCGCTTGGGCGAGTAGCGGGTGATCAAGAGGTGCTCCTTGACCGGTTCCGAGCCCGATTGCGCGCGGCGCGACTTGGCTTGCAGGATGCCCAGGATGCGGTCCGAGTCGCGCACCGACGACACTTCCGGGTTGGTGACGATGATCGCCTCGTCGGCAAAGGTCAGCGCCATCAGCGCGCCGTGCTCGATGCCGGCCGGCGAATCGCACACGATGTACTCGAAGCCCATCTTCACCATTTCGTTCAGCACGCGCTCCACGCCTTCTTCCGACAGCGCGTCCTTGTCGCGGGTCTGCGAGGCCGGCAGGATGAACAGGTTCTCGCAGTGCTTGTCCTTGATGAGCGCCTGGGTCAGGCTGGCCTCGCCGTTGATCACGTTGATCAGGTCGTACACCACGCGGCGTTCGCAGCCCATGATCAGGTCGAGGTTGCGCAGGCCGACGTCGAAGTCGATCACCGCGGTCTTGTGGCCGCGCATGGCCAGGCCCGTGGAAAAGCTCGCGCTCGAGGTGGTCTTGCCCACACCGCCCTTACCGGACGTCACAACAATAATTCGTGCCACAAAAAAGTCCTTTTCGGTATCTGGTTGTCAGTTGCGCTCAGACGCGGGTAGCCGAACTGAGCGATAGTATATCCAGTCGATCGCCTGTTAGTCGAATTTGCGACGGCCCCTTGCCCAGGTCGGCGGGGAAGCCCTCGTCGAAGGTGCGGTACACGCCCGCAATGGAAACCAGTTCGGGCTGCATCGACAGCGCGAAGATGCGCGCGCCGGCATTGCCGGAAGCGCCGGCCAGCGCACGGCCATGCAGCGGCGCATACACGTGGATGCTGCCGTCGGCAATGATTTCGGCGCCGTTGTTGACCACCGCCGTGATGATCAGGTCGCTGCCGCGCGCGTAGATGCGCTGGCCCGCGCGCACCGGGGTGTCCACGATCATCGCGGCGCTGGCGGCCGGGGCGGCGGGGGCGGCCGGTGCCGCCGTCGGGGCCGGTGTCGGGGCGGGCGTGGGCGCCGGCGTGGCCACCGGGGCCGCCTCGCGCACGCGCTCGCCGCTGGCGCCGTCGTCCAGGAACAGGCCGCTGGCGCGGATCGCGTCGTGCATGGCCGCGGACGCGCCGCGCACCGCCACCGCGTTCAGCCGGTATTTCTTGAGCAGGGCCGCCAGCGCCGTCCAGTCGATGCGCGGGTTCCCCGCCGCGATCGCGGTCACGTCGATCACCGCGAACTCGTCCTCGAAAAAGTCGGACACGCCCCCCGTCATCTGTTTCAGCGCCGCGTCGATCGACAGCGGATCGGACGAATGGAGGATCGTCGAGATCGCGACAACGGTGGAAATCTTGATTTCGACGGGCAAGGAGGTCGGGCTTTTGGACATAAACGGGTCAGGTTGGCTCAAGCCCGTGCATTCTACTGTGATTTTTAGCCGTGTGGACATGCCAACTGGCATCAAATCGCCCGAAATCACGGCAGGTTGGCAGTTCGAAAACAGCAGTTCGCGGTGGCGGAGGGCCCGTCTCACCCAGGGTAAATACCGCTTGCTTTTCCTTGTCCTGTCGCTAACATATCTGTTATCTAACAATTAATAAAGAGTGGGGCCGGCCGGTCCGGCGACGCGGCAACGAAGGGAATCACTTGAAAAAGACGGTCTTTTGCGCGCTGGCGCTGGCGGGCGCACTGGCGCACGCTGCCGAGCCGCTGCGCGAGGTGGCGTGGCTGCAGGGCTGCTGGCAGGTCGATGGCGCCGAACCGGGCTCGGGCGAGCACTGGAGCGCGCCGGCGGCCGGCGCGATGGTCGGTTCGGTGCGCCTGGTCAAGGGCGGCAAGATGACGAACCTCGGACTGCTCCAGCTGCGCCATGTCGATGGCCAGCTCGAGTACGTGGCCCAGTCGCTGGGCGAGGCGGTGATGGCCTTCACGCGGGTTGCCGCGGCCCGGGGCGAGCTGGCGTTCGCGCGCGCGGCGCCGACGTTTCCCCAGCGCCTGGTGCTGCGCCAGAAGGACGCCATGCATTTCTATTCCAGACTGGAAGGCACCGTGAAGGGGGAGCGCAAGGTGCTCGAATTCCCGATGACGCGGGTCAACTGCGAAGGCAACTGAGCGGCATTGCCGGCGGGCTTACACCGCGTCGTCGTTGTCTTCTGTGACCAAGCTGATAAGATTGACTTGCCTCAAAGGCGAAAGGACGCCCGATCACTAACATGTATCTTTTTCCAACGCAGGCCGGCACCCGGCAGCCACGAGCTGCGGCTACGCCCGGCCTGCCTTGCTGCGTCGAATCCTGAACCGGCGGCGGGCTGCCGCCGCCTCGTCAACCTCCTGGCACGCCAGGACACTGGAGAATCAAATGGAAGAAGTTGTCATCGTCGCCGCCGGCCGCACCGCTGTGGGCAAGTTCGGCGGTAGCCTCGCCAAGGTATCCGGCGCCGAGCTCGGCGCGCACGTCATCAAGCAGCTGCTGGCCAAATCCGGCATTGCGCCGGACGCCGTGAGCGAAGTGCTCATGGGCCAGGTGCTGACTGCGGCGGCCGGCCAGAACCCGGCGCGCCAGGCCTCGATCAAGGCCGGCCTGCCCGACACCATCCCGGCCATGACCATCAACATGGTGTGCGGCAGCGGCCTGCGCGCCACCCACCTGGCGGCGCAGGCGATCAAGTGCGGCGACGCGCGTATCGTCATTGCAGGCGGCCAGGAAAGCATGAGCATGTCCCCGCACGCCATGCCCGGCTCGCGCGACGGCGTGCGCATGGGCGAGGCCAAGCTCGTGGACACCATGATCATCGACGGCCTGTGGGACGCGTTCAACCAGTACCACATGGGCGTGACCGCCGAGAACGTCGCGCGCAAGTACGACATCTCGCGCCAGGAGCAGGACGAATTCGCGCTGCAGTCGCAGCTGAAGGCCGAGGCCGCGCAAAAGGCCGGCAAGTTCAAGGACGAGATCATCCCCTTCGAGATCGTGACCAGGAAAGGCACGACCGTCGTCGATACCGACGAGTACCCGAAACACGGCACCACGCTCGAGGCGCTGTCGAGCCTGCGCCCGGCCTTCAACAAGGAAGGCACGGTCACTGCCGGCAACGCATCCGGCATCAACGACGGCGCTGCGGCGGTCATCATGATGTCCGCCTCGCAGGCCAAGGAAATGGGCCTGGCGCCGATGGCGCGCATCAAGGCCTACGCCTCGGCCGGCGTGGACCCGTCGATCATGGGCATGGGCCCGGTGTCGGCCACCCGCCTGTGCCTGCAAAAGGCCGGCTGGGGCGTGAACGACCTCGACCTCATGGAAATCAACGAGGCATTCGCCGCGCAGGCCGTTGCGGTCAACAAGGAAATGGGCTGGGACACGTCGAAGATCAACGTGAACGGCGGCGCGATCGCGATCGGCCACCCGATCGGCGCTTCGGGCGCGCGCATCCTGGTGACCCTGCTGCACGAAATGATACGCCGTGACGCCAAGCGTGGCCTGGCCAGCCTGTGCATCGGCGGCGGCATGGGCGTGGCGCTGGCAGTGGAACGCTAAGCGCGGGCGCAACCGCGCTGGCGGTCCGGGTTTTCGGAAGTACAGATAAAAACAGGAGAAGACACATGGCTAGAGTGGCATTGGTAACGGGGGGCATGGGCGGCCTGGGCGAGGCAATCTGCATCAAGATGGCCGCGCTGGGCTACAAGGTCGTGGCCACCTACTCGCCGGGCAACACCAAGCGCGACGCGTGGCTGGCCGCCATGCGCGAAAAAGGGCACGAGTTCCACGCCTACGAGTGCGACGTTGCCGACTACGATTCGGCGCAAGCCTGCGTGGCCCAGGTGGTGGCCGAGGTGGGGCCGGTGGATGTGTTGGTCAACAACGCCGGCATCACGCGCGACATGACCTTCAAGAAAATGGACAAGGTCAACTGGGACGCGGTCATCAAGACCAACCTCGATTCCGTGTTCAACATGACCAAGCCGGTGTGCGACGGCATGGTCGAGCGCGGCTGGGGGCGGATCATTAACATCTCGTCCGTCAACGGCCAGAAGGGTGCCTTCGGCCAGACCAACTATTCCGCCGCCAAGGCCGGCATGCACGGCTTTACCAAGGCGCTGGCGCTGGAAGTGGCGCGCAAGGGCGTGACCGTCAACACCATCTCGCCGGGCTACATCGGCACCAAGATGGTGATGGACATCCCGAGCGAGGTGCTCGAGACCAAGATCATCCCGCAAATCCCCATGGGGCGCCTGGGCAAGCCGGAGGAAGTGGCCGGCCTGGTGGCCTACCTCGCGTCGGATGAGGCCGCTTTCGTCACGGGGGCCAACATCGCCATCAACGGCGGGCAGCACATGTACTAAGCCGAAAGGGCGGGGCGGCAGCATGCCCCCCGCCTGCATCGGTCAGCGCGGTAATGCCGTATGGCATCATGCTGTTTTTTCAACAGCATCATCGGCATGACGCGCACCCCTCTTTTCATCCAGTCCCAGCAGACCGAGTGTTGCATTGCCGTGCTTGGCGCGATGCTCGGCTATTTCGGGCGTTCGGTCACGCTGGCCGAGCTGCGCGAAGTCACGGGCATCTCGCGCGATTGCCTGAGCGCGGCGGACATGGCGCGTGCCGCCCGCCATTACGGCCTGGCGGCGCGGGTGCTGCGCAAGGAGCCGGGCGAGCTGGCAGCGCTCGGGCTGCCGTTGATCGTGCACCTGGACTTCATCCATTTCGCGGTGCTGGAAGAGATCAGCGCGACCGAGGTGCTGCTGAACGATCCGTCGTACGGGCCAGAGCGGCTGCCGCGCGAAGTCTTCGATGAGCGTTTCACCGGCATTGCGATCGCGCTCGCACCCACCCCGCAGTTTGAACGCAACGCGCCGCCGCCCAGGCTGCTGGCCGCTTGCGCCGGGCGCCTGCCGCCACAAGCCCGCCGTCCGCTGGCGGCCGCCGCGCTGGTCGCGATCCTCATGCCGCTGGCCCCGCTGGCATTGGCCTGGACCGCGTTCGCGGGGAGCGGCGCGCAGGCTGTTGCCGGCGCCGCGCTGGCGGCGGCCGGACTGCGCATGCTGCTCGCCTGGCTGCAAGCGGGGGCACGCGAGCGCGCCGAGCGCGCCATTCGCGAGGACGGGGAGCGCCGGTTCGTGGAGAGCATGGCGCGCCAGCCGCAATCGTTTTTCGACTACCGGCTCCCCTCGGCCCTGCAGGCGATCGCGGGCCTGCCGCAGGCGCTGGGCGGCGCCGTGTGCCGGCAACTGCTGCCGGCCTGGACCCGGCTTGCGGAAACGGTGGTCTTGCTGGCCGGGCTGGCCTGGCTGGCGCCGGCGTTCGGGGCCGCCGTGTGCGCGGTGCTGGGCGCTGCCGCCGTGCTGGCGTGGGCGGCGGGCGGGCGCGGAGGCTGGCGCCTGAACCGGCTGCTGGCGCCGGCACCGGAAACCGCGTCGTACAGTGCCAACGGCATCGAGAGTACCCGGACCGGCGGCCAGGCCGAAGAAGCGCTGGCCGCACGCGCCGGCGCGCTGGCGGCCGACATCGGCCAGCGCCAGTGGCTCGCGTCCTGGGCCTTGCGGATCCGGCTGGTGCAGCATGGATGCCTGCTGGTCCTGGTCGCGCTGCTGGCCCGCTACGCCGCCGGGGCGCCCGCCGGGCAGGTGCTGGCGCTGCTGTTGCTGGCGGCGCCGCTGCCGCTGGTGCTTCCCTGGCTGGCGCGCTTGCCGGCCTGCCTGCACAACCTGCGGGTCATCGTGCAGCTGCAAGACGACGCGCAAGCGCCGCCGGCGGCCCCACCACACGCGGGGAACGTGGCGCTTGCGCCGGTCCCGGCCCTGGTGGCGCGCCACCTCGTGTTCGGTTACGCGCGCAACCGCGCCCCGGTGCTGGACGATGCGTCGCTCGATGTCGCGCCCGGCGAGATCGTGGGCCTTACGGGGGCGTCCGGCGCCGGCAAATCGACCTTGGCGGCGCTGCTGTGCGGCCTGGCGCAGCCCTGGTCGGGCGAGCTGCGATTCGGCGGCGTCGCGCCAGGTGCGCTCGACCCTGGCCAGCGCGCGCACGCGATCGCATGGGTCGACAAATTCCCGGCATTCTTTGCCGGCCCGGTGCGCGCCAACCTGACCCTGTGGCAGGACGGCGTCGGCGAGGCCACGCTGCGCCAGGCGCTCGACGACGCCTGCCTGGGCGAGCTGGTGGCATCGCGCCCCGGTGGGCTGGACAGCGGGGTGGCGCCGCGCGCGGCCAATTTCAGCGGAGGACAGCGCCAACGCCTGGCGATTGCCCGCGCGCTGGTGAGCGAGCCGCGCCTGCTGATCCTGGACGAGGCCACCGATGGCCTGGACAGCGCGCTCGAGGCGAGCCTGCTGTCGAACCTGCGCCGGCGCGGCTGTAGCGTGATCCTGATCAGCCACCGGCCCGCCACGCTGGCCGCCTGCGACCGCGTGCTGCGACTGGAGCATGGCACGCTTGCGCAAGACGCCGCGCCCGCGCCGTCGCGCACCGCCAGCGCCGCCGGTTTTCACGACGCGCCGGACGAGACGGACGAGCCTGCGCCGCCGCTGCCCGGGCCAGGCCAGTTGCGCGACTGCCTGCGCCAGCTGGCCGAGCGCTGCGGCCTGCCGTGGGATGCCGGGGCACAGCCGGCCGCGCCTGCCGCCACGCGCGCGCAGGCCGTGCTGGCGCTGGCGCGCGCGCAGGGATGGCGGCTGCGTCCGGTGCGCATGGTCGCGCGCAGCTGGTGGCGCGAGGACCCCGGACCGCTGCTGGTGTTCGAGCGCGCCAGCGGCCGGCCGGCCGTGCTGGTGGCCGGGCCGGGCCGTGGCTACGCCATGTTCGACGCCGCCGGTGCGCGCCGTCCTGTCACGGCGCCGGAGTGCGCGTTCGACGACGAAGCGTACGCGCCGATGCCGCGGGCAGGCAAGGCGGTGCCGGGCAGCGTGGCCGCCTTGCTGGCGCGCGTCGGTTGGCACGGCCGCCGGGACTGGGGCGGCACGCTCGCCGCCTGCGCCCTCGATGCCGTGCTGGGCGTGGCGGCGCTTTGTTCCGCTGCCCTGCTGGCCTGGCCGGCCGCCGCCGCCGCGCTCATCGCGTCCTTGCTGTGGCAATGGCAGGCCGGCGTGCGGCTGGCGCGGGTACTGGGGCGCGATCACGCCGCGCTTGACGCTACCCTGCGCCAGACGCTGCATAGCGTGCCGCCGCCGGCAGCATCCGGCCGCTACACCGCGCTGCGCCTGGCCAGTGGCGCCGACGCGGCGCCGGCCGTGCTGCGTGCGCTGCAGGACGACCGCCGCGGCGCGCCCCCCGTGGCCACAGCTGCCTGCTCGCTGCTGGCCACAGGCGCCGGCCTGGCCTGGCTGTGGCCGGCGCTGTGGCCGGCGTGGGCCGCGCTGGCGCTGGCGGCCATGCTGCCGCTGGCCTGGGCGGCGGGGCCGGCCCGGTTGCGCGTGCGGGGGCCGCGTGTGCTGAGGCGCCGGGCCCAGTTCCTGCAGCATGTGCTGCACCACGTCGGTTCGCTGCGTGCCGCCGGCCGTACCGATGCCGCCTTGCGGCGCTGGCTCGGCATGCCGTGGCGCCAGCCGGTTGGCCTGGCGCGGCGCCTGCGTGCGGCCAGTGCGTGGCGCGCCGGCTATCCGCTTGCCGCCCTGGGCCTGCTGCTGGCCTGGGTACTGGCGGCGCCGGCCGCAGCGCCTGCGGGCGCGCGCTGGCTTGCCACCGCGGCCCTGGCGTTGTCCATGCTGGTCCATGCCGGCCGCCTGTGCCAGGCGGGCCTGGCCTGGGCCGCAGCGCTCGATGAGCGGCGCGCGCTGCACAGGCTCCTGCGTGCGCCGCGCGACCCGGCCCCGTCCGCGGACGCTGCGCAAGGGCCTGCGCGCGTGCAGGCGCACGCCCTGTGTTTCACCTATCCCGGCAGCCCGCATCGCGCGCTCGATGGCGTGTCGATCGAACTCGCGCCAGGACGCATCACGGCGCTGGCCGGCGCCTCGGGCAGCGGCAAGTCCACCCTGCTCAGGCTATTGCTCGGCTTCGAGACAGCGAGCCACGGCCAGGTGCTGGTCGACGGCAGGACGCCCGGCGCGGCCGGCATGGCCGCGCTGCGCGAATCCACCGGGCTGGTGATGCAGGATGAGGTTCTCAATGGGGCCGGTCCGCTGCGCTGGCAGCTTGCGGGAATGGGCACGTGGCCGCTGGGCGCGGTGTGGCAGGCGCTCGAGCAGGCCGTGCTGGCGCGCGACGTCCGGCGCATGCCGATGGGCGTGCTGACCATTGTCGACAGCGCACGGCTGGCCACCGGGCAGCTGCAGCGCTTGCTGATTGCGCGCTGCCTGCTGCGCCGACCGCGCCTGCTGGTCCTCGACGAAGCGACCAGCGCGCTGCCCGACGAGATGCAGGCCGAGCTGCTGGGCCGCATCCGCGCGCTTGGTGTGACCTGCCTTCTGGTCAGCCATCGCGACAGCGCCCTTGCTTGTGCCGACGAGGTGCTGGTGCTCGCGCATGGCAAGGTGGCCGCGCGTGGCGCACCCGGCAGCGCGCCGGTGCGCGCGGCGCTCGGCACGCTCGCCGGGCAGGAAGGGCGGGCACCGTTCGAGCCGGCGATCGAAGCGCCGGCCGGTGCGCCCGCGCCAGGGGCCCCGGCCATGCGGCGCGGCCTGTTCCGCGACCAGGCCCTGCGCCGCTTCCAGGGCGAGGGCAGCAACACCAGTCCCCTGCTGTTGCTGCGCCGGGCGCGCTGGCCCGGCTGGCTCGCCGCCGCCCTGCTGGCAGCGCTGGCGGCGCGCCTGGCCTGAACGATCAGTCCTCGAGCAGCCGCTCCAGGAAGCGCGCGACTGCCGCGCCGATCGCCTCGGCCTTGTCCCGGTCCAGCGCGTGGGGCAGGTAGCACAGGTGCCATGCCAGGGTTCCGTCGCTCATGCCGGCACTGAGTTCAAGCACGGGGAAGCTGCCGCTGCGCGCACGCGCCTCGTTCCACGCACCCGGCAGGTGAGTCGCGCCAAGGAAGGTGAACACGCCGTCGCGCCGGAAGCCGTTATCGACCGCACCGCGAAATTCCAGCGCCAGGGCCGGCTGCGCCAGCCGTTGGGCCTCTCCGTGCGCTGCGGCGCCATGGCACAGCAGGGCATAGTCCGCGGCATGCGGCGCGACCGCGGCATGGGCCTGGCGTGCCACCGCGTACTGGCGCTGCGGGCTGGAGGGAGCGGCGTGCACCCGAACCGGGTAGAAGTCGACCAGCCAGCCGACCGCCGCGGCGCTGGCCCCGCTGCGGCCGTGCTGGTTCAGCAGCACCAGCGCCGATGCGTCGCCACTGGCGCCGCACCAGGCATGGCAAAACGCGGCCAGCAGCGCGTCATGGCGCGCCGGGCCATCGGCAAAGCGTTCGAGAAAGCGCCGGTTGGCCAGCGGCGCCAGGCGCTGCTGCGCCGTGTGCTCGAACACGAACGGCCATGGCTGCGCCTCGGGCGGCCCGGCGCTGCCGCAGACGGCGCGCCAGAACCGCAGTTCGTCCTCGGCCCAGCCGGGTGTCGCGGTGCGCGCCTGGCGCGCGCCAAGCCAGTCCAGGAACGCATCCGGAGCCGGCGGGGCCAGCGTGCCCCGGCACGCCTGCCCGTAGGCGTGCTGCAGGCCGCGCAGCAGGATCGCGACCGACACCGCGTCGATCGCCAGGTGGTGCAGCGCGAGTGCGAGCACCCCAGTTTCGCCAGCGCCGCGGTCGAGCCAGACCGCATGGGCCAGGTGGCCACGTTCGATGTCGATCGCGGCACGCAGCTGTTGCAGCACCGCGTTTTGCCAGCCGCGCGCGCCGGCGGGCACGGTGGCCATGTCGAGGCGCTCCAGGCCGATCCCCGCGCCGTCCGGCCGCGCGCTCCATCCGGCCGCGCCAGCGCGTTCGAAACGCAGGCGCAGGGCAGGGTGGCGCTGCACCAGCCACGCCAGCGCAGCCTCCAGTGCGCCCAGGTCGAGCGCCGCCGGCACGCGCAGGTACACGATTTCAAGGAAGTCGTTCGGGTCGGCCACGCCGGCGGCCAGCAAGCGCAGTTGCACCGGGCTGGGCGCGTACGCGGCCGCCTGCCCCGCGCCGCCAGCGGCGTCGGCCGGCCCGCCGGGCGCGGCGTCGAGCAGCCATTGCAGCTCGCGCAGCGGCAGGTCGGGCCGCAACTGCTCCACGCTGATGGCGCGGCCCAGCTCCTGCTCGAGCGTGATCGCCAGCTCGACCCGCTTGAGCGAATCGATGCCGAGCTCGCCGAGCGTCCAGTCGCTGTCGACCTGGCCCGGATCGAAGCCGGCCAGCCGCGCGGCGCAGTCCAGCAAGGCGGCCTGCCCGGCTGCGCGGGCCGGAGCCGGTGTCGCCGGCGCCAGCGCCAGTTCGCCACTGCGCCATGCGTCGCGTGTGCCCGAGCGACTGATCTTGCCGCTGGTGGTGCGCGGCAGCGCGCCCGGCAGCAGCAGCACGATCTCGTCGGCACTCACGTCCAGCGCCTGCGCCAGCGCAGCCTGGATTGCCCTGGCGACCTGCTGCTGGTCGGCGCGGCGGCGCTCGCGCCGCAGTTCGCATGCGAGCACCAGCCGCTCGCCGTGCGCGCCCTCGTCGCTGAACGCGGCCACCGCCAGCGGGTCCAGCGCCGGGTGGCTGGCGCCGGCCAGCTGCTCGATGTCGGCAGGGTAGCAATTGCGGCCGCGCAGGATGATCAGGTCCTTGATGCGGCCGGTCACGTACAGTTCGCCGTCATGCAGGTAGCCGGTGTCGCCGCTGCGCAGCCACGCTGCGGGATCGCCCTCCAGAACCTGCCCGAATACCTGGGCATTGAGCCGGTCCTGCCGCCAGTAACCGGCCGCCACCTGGGCGCCGGCGATCCAGATTTCGCCGACGCTGCGCTCGGGGCAGCGGCGCCCGCGCTCATCGACGATCGCAACGCGCACGCCGGGGCCGGGAGCGCCGCACGAGACCCGCTGCTGCGCCGTTTCGCCTTCTTCGTCGCGCGCATGGGTGGCAAGGCCGGTGCCGGGCGCGCGCGCGCTGACCAGCAAGGTCGATTCGGCCAGCCCGTAGCAGGGCGCCAGCGCATCGGCGGAAAAGCCGGCGCTTGCGGCCAGGGCCGCGAACCGCTGCAGGCTCGCCGCGCGCACCGTTTCGGCGCCGCAGAACGCGACACGCCATGACGACAGGTCCAGTCCCGCGAGGTCCTGCGGCGCGAGCTTTTGCGCGCACAGCTCGTAGGCGAAGTTGGGGCCGCCGCTGTGGGTGGCGCGGTAGCGGCTGATCGCTTCGAGCCAGCGCCGCGGGCGCGCGATGAAGTGGGCCGGCGCCATCAGCACCAGGTGCACGCCGAATGCCAGCATTGGCAGGATGCCGCCGATCAGACCCATGTCGTGGTACGGCGGCAGCCAGCTCACCACGCAGGCGCTCGGCGGGAGGGCGAAGCGCTCGGCCATGGTGGCCAGGTTCGCCTCCAGGTTGGCATGGCTCAGGCAGACGCCGCGCGGCGACCCGGTGGAGCCGGACGTGTACTGGATCAGTGCGGGGCCGGCGCCTGGCCGGCTTTGTGCGCCGGCGTCGTCGTCCGGATGGGTTTCATCGGTGGCCAGCCAGCGCAGCGCGCCGGCCCCGTGGCCGGCCTGCCAAGTCCGGGCCAGGCTGGCGCTGTCCACCAGTGCCAGCTGGGCATCGGCGTCGGCGACCAGGCGCTCGAACCGTTCGCTTGCGCGCGAGCCGAGCCGGTAGGTGGGCGGATAGGTGGGCACCGGCGTGATCCCCGCCACCCAGCACGCGCACAGGGCGGTGACGAGTTCGGGTCCCGGGCGGTGCAGCACCAGCGCGCGCTGCGCATCCGGGCAGTGGCGCAACAGGCGCCGCGCGATGCGCCGGGATTCGTTGTCGATCTGGCCGAAAGTGAGCGTGCGCGGCGCGCCGCCATCGTCGTCGAGGAAGGTGAGAGCGATCCGGTCCGGCGTCTCGGCCGCCAGGCGGCGCACGCCGGCCAGCAGGCCGGGTTGCATCGGTCAGGCCTCCGGCGCGTCGGCCAGGAGCCGCATCAGGCGGCTGAAGCGCTCGCCGGCGATCGCCACGTTGTCCAGCAAGCCTTCGTCCAGTTCGTCCTCCAGCAGCTCCTCCGATGCCAGGCTGGCCGCACCGCCGTAACCCAGCCGCGCGATGGTGCTGCGCATGCGCTCGGCCAGGAATACCGAGATCGCCTTGAAGAACCGCATGCCCAGCGCAGGGTCGCTGGCAAAGCGCGCCTCCAGCTCGTCCTTGCGCAGTTCCAGCAGGCTCACCTCGTCGAGCGCGCGCACGGTCGCCGACGTTGGCGCGCTGTCCACGAACGACATCTCGCCCAGGATCTCGCCGCTGGACAGCTTGGCCACCACGCCCAGGCCGCTGATGTCCACTTCCATGTGGCCGTCCAGCAGCAGGTAGAGCCGGTCGAGCACTTGTCCCTGCTTGATCAGCACGTGGCCGGGCGCCAGCTTGCGCTTGCGCCCCAGCCTGGCCATCAGTTCAACGTCGGCGTCGGCCAGCAGGCCAAAAATGTACAGTGCCTTGCGCATCGGGCTTCCTTTCCATCATAAGAGCTGGCGCTGGGCCAGCTCGGCAAATAATCCGTCTTCGTCCAGCAGCTGCCGGTAGGTCCCGCGCTGCACGATGCGGCCGTTGTGCACCACCAGGATCAGGTCGGCTGACATCACCGTGGACAGCCGGTGCGCCACCACCACCCGGGTCAGTTCCAGGCGCGCCAGGCTGTCCATCAGGATGGCCTGGGTGCGGTTGTCCAGCGCGCTCGTCGCTTCATCCAGCAGCAGCACGGCGGGCTTGCGCGCCAGCGCGCGCGCCAGCAGCAGGCGCTGGCGCTGGCCACCGGACAGGGTGCCGCCGCCATCCTGCAGCACGGTGTGTAGCCCCATCGGCATGGCGGCGATTTCGTCGGCAAAGCCGACCTGGCGCGCCGCCTCCATCGCCTGTTCGTGGCTGATGCGCGCGCTGCCGGCGATGTTCGAGAACACGCTGCCCGACGCGATGCGCCCGTTCTGCAGCACCACGCCGATGCGGCGGCGCAGCGCCCCCGTATCGAGCTGGTCCAGCGGCTGGCCATCGAAGGCGATGGTGCCCGCCTGCGGCTGTTCGAAACCCATCATCAGGCGCAGCAGCGTCGACTTGCCGCTGCCGGACGGCCCGACGATGGCGACATACTGGCCAGGCTCGACGCGCAGCGAGACGTCCTGGAGGATCGGTTTTCCTTGCGGCGCGTAGCGGAACGACACGCCGTTGAACGCGATCGCCCCGCGCAGTGCCTCCGGCTGGCGCTTGCCGGCCGCGTCTTCGGGCACGGCCTGCAGCAGAGGCTTGAGGCGGCGCCACGGCGACAGCGCGCGCGCCGCGCCGTTCAGGGCCAGGCCCATTGCGGTGACCGCAGCCAGCAACTGTCCGAACGCGGCATTAAACGCCAGCAGGTCGCCGGTGGCCACGCCACTCTCGCGCCGGAGCAGGACGAGCATCGCGCCGAAGATCAGCAGGCTGGCCAGCGGCGGCGCGCACGCCTGCACCAGCTCTTGCACCTGGGTGCTGCGGCGCGACGTGGCAAAGCGCCCGGCCTGCGACAGGTAGATGCGCGCCCATGCGGCCAGCGCGCGCGGTTCGGCCGCCGCCGCGCGCAGCTTGCCGATGCCGGTGATGAATTGCAGGACCAGCCCCTCGACCAGGCCGCGCTGGTGGCTCTGCTCCGCCTTGGGGCGCCACTGGCTGCGGGCCGACCACACGGTCAGGGCCAGCACCAGCGCCACCGGCCCCAGGCCGGCGAGCGCCAGCGGCACGCTGTAATAGAACATCGCGGCCAGGCTGGACAGCGAAAACAGCGCGCCCAGCATGGCGCCGAGCGCGCTCAGCGACAGTAGGTTGCGGATTTCCTGCACGCCCAGCGCGCGGTTGGCCAGGTCGCCCACCGTGTAATTCCTGAAGAAACCTACCGGCAGGCGCAGCAGGCGGTCGAACAGCGCTGCCTGCAGGGCCAGGTCCGCGCGCGATTCGCAGCGCAGCAGCAGCCAGGACTTGACCAGCTCGAATCCGGCCGCGCCCAGCGCCGCCGCCACCAGCAGCCCCACCAGTTGCCACTGGCCGCCAAGGTCGGCACGCGGGATGACCGACTTGACCAGGAGGCCCGTGGCCACCGGCGCCATCAGCGCCAGCACCGAAGCGGCCAGGCCCGCCAGCAGCAGCAAGCCGAGGTCGGGCGCCAGGCCGCGCACGCCGAACCGCAGCAGGGCGCCGGCATCCAGCGCGCCGCCGGGCAGCGGCCGGTACAACATGAGCGCCTGCGCGCCCAGGGTGGCGGCGCTGGCGGCGTCCACTTTCTGCACGACGCCGTCGGCGCCGACCAGCCGGTAGCCGCCGCGCCCCGGCAGCAGGGCGCAGGCTTGTTGCGCCTGGTCGAAGCCGATCAGTGGGCCATTGTCGGCGCGCCACCACTGGCCGCGCAGCAGCACCGCGCGGCTGCGGATGCCGGCATGCGCGAGCAGTTCGTCCAGCGGGGCATCGGCCGGCAGTCCCGCGGGGCTCTGCAGGTCGATGCCGAGCGCGGCGGCCACGCGGTGGCAAGCGGCGAACGCCGCGCCGTGTTGCCCTGCCTGCGGCACGGGGGCCGGCGCCGGGGCGGCAGGCGCCGCACTCGGGCCGCTCGCCTCGCTCGGCCGCACCGGCTGGCCGGGCACTCCGCCGTCGCGCACCAGGCGCGCGAGCGCACCCAAGGCCTGCTGGTAGCGCAGCATGCCGTCGCGCCAGCTGCGCGTGATGCGGCCGGCACGCGCCGCGCCCTGGGCCGCAAGCGCGGCATCGAAGCGTTGCGCGGCTGCGGCATGCAGCGGCGCCAGCGCCGCGACGCTGTCGGCAATGGTGTCGGGCGCGCCCAGGTGTGCGCACCAGGTGCCCAGCAGCGCGCGCCGCTGCTGCGCGGGCACGGCGTCCAGCCCGGCGTCGTCCAGTTCGATGACCTCGGTGCCCAGCGCGGCCAGCCCGAGCACGCGGCGCGCGCCGATGGCGGGCAGGCCGAACAGCAGCTCGCCGGTGGCGCACTGGAACAGGAAACGGCGCCGCCCGCCGGTCTCTTCCGCGAACACGTTGATGGCGCCGCGCAGCACGAACAGCGGCGCCGGCCGGCCCGTCAGGTCGAGCGGGTGGGCCGCGCTGGCGGAGCGTACCGGGCCGGGGAAGTCGTGGTGTGCCGTCATCACATTGCCGCAATCAGGTCCGCGTATTCGCCGCCCAGGGCCAGCAACTGCTCGTGCGTGCCGCGCTCGACCGCCTGCCCGCCCTTGAGCACGATGATCTCGTCGCAGTCGCGCAAGGTGGACAGCCGGTGGGCGATGATGACGCAGGCACAGCCGCGCCGGCGCAGCGCCGCGTCGATCGCCTGTTCGGTCACCGTGTCCAGCGCCGAAGTGGCTTCGTCGAGCACCAGCAGCGCCGGGTCGCGCACCAGGGCGCGCGCGATTTCCAGGCGCTGGCGCTCGCCGCCGCTCCAGTTGGCGCCGCCCTCGCCCACGGCGCTGTCCAGCCCACCTTCGCGCGCCGCGACTTCGGCGGCCACGCAGGCGTCCTCCAGCGCGGCATGCAGGTCGGCGTCGGGCACCGAGTCGTCCCACAGGGTCAGGTTGTCGCGCAGGCTGCCCTGGAACAGGAAGACCTCCTGGTCGACGTAGGCCACGGCGCTGGCGAACACCCGCGCCGGCAGCGAATCGAGCGCTCGGCCGTCCAGTAGCACCTGCCCCGACGATGGCGGCACCAGGCCGCAGCAAATGCGTCCGAGCGTGCTCTTGCCGCTGCCCGACGCGCCCACCAGCGCAACGCGTGCGCCCGGCGCCACTGTCAATGAAATGTCGCGCACCTGCGGCGGGTCGAGCGGGCTGTAGCCATAGCTGACGTTGCGCAGCTCCAGCCGGCCCTGCAGGCCGGCGGCCCACGCTGCCTCCTGCTCGGCGTCTTCGCCGTCCGGCGCGCTCGGCGGCACCGGATAGTGGAACACGTCCGACAGGCGGGTCAGCAAACCCTTGACCGACTGGATGCTGGCGGCCATGCCCACCAGCTGCGCCACCGGTTGGCTGAACGCCGCCAGCAGCAGCTGGAACGCGACCAGGTCGCCAATGGTGAGCACACCGTGGATGACGCGCAGGCCGCCAAGGCCGAGCACCATGGCCGCGGTCAGTGCGGCCAGCAGGCCGGGCGCCACCGCCAGCAGCGCACCCTGGCGCCCCAGCTCCTGCTGCCCGAGCAGGGTGGCGGCCTGGTAGCCGGCCCAGCGTCCGAAGGCCACGTCCTCGGTGCCGCCGGCCTTGAGGGTTTCGATGCCGGCGATGGCGCCGACGGTGGCCGCGCTCAACTTGCCCTGGTCGCCGATCAGGCGGTTCGACAGGTCGGCGCGCTGGCGCCCCAGCGCATGCAGGCACCACAGGTTGAGCCCGACCAGCGCGAGCACGCACAGGCCCAGCGGAAGATCGTAGGCCAGCATCACGGCCGCGTAGAACACCACCGCCAGCAGGTTGAAGCAGCTGGTGGCGAGCGACCCTGACAGCAGTTGCGCAATGCGCTCCGATGCGCCGATCCGGCTGGCCACCTCGCCGGGGTGGCGCTGGCTGAAGAAGTTGAGCGGCAGGCGCATCACATGCGCCAGGAAGCGGGTGGACATGGCCACGGCCAGCTTGAGCTCCAGCCGCAGCAGGTAGCGTTGCTGCAGCCAGGTCAGGAGGGCGCGCCCGGCCAGCGCGGTGGCCATCGCCAGCATCAGCGGGCCGAACCAGCGCTCGTCGCGCGCGACCAGGATCTCGTCGACGAATACCTTGGCGCACAAGGGCAGGGCGATGCCGGGCACCACCAGCAGCAGGCTGGCCAGCGCCACCAGCGCCACGCCCTGGCGCGAATGGCGCAGCCACGCGGCCAGCTCGCGCAGCAGCGACGGGGGGCTGCCGGCCGCGACGAAGTCCGGCCCCGGTTCCATCGCCAGCACCACGCCGGTGAAGCTTTCGCCCAGTTCCTCGAGCGTGACCTTGCGCGGCCCGCTGGCGGGGTCGTTCAGCCAGGCGTGGCCATCCTCGATCCCTTCGAAGACGAGGAAGTGATTGAAGTTCCAGTGCAGGATCGATGGCACCGGCAGCGCGGCCAGCGCTTCCACCCCATCCTTGGTGAAGCCTTTGGCGGCCATGCCGTGGCGGCGCGCGGCCTTGAGCAGGTTGCTGGCCTTGCTGCCGTTGCGCGACACGCCGCAGTCGATGCGCAATTCCTCCAGCGGGATCCAGCGGCCGTAATGAGCGAGCACGATCGCCAGCGCGGCCGCGCCGCATTCGACCGCCTCCATCTGCAGCACGGTCGGGGTCTTCACGCGCCTTGCCGCGCCAGGCCCTGCCTTGCTCATCGCGCGGCCCGCGCGTCCAGGCCGGGCAGCACCAGTTCGATGGGATGGCGCTGGCGCAGGGTGACCTCGGCGTCGATCAGGGTGCCGCTGGTGAGCGGTGCGGCAGCGGGACCGGGGACAAGCGCAATGCGCACCGCGTAGCGTGGCACCGGCGCGCCGAACGCCGCCGCCAGCGACTGGTTGGCCAGCATGGCGCCGATCGCCTCGCTACTGAGCGGATACGGCGACACCGCGCTGACGGTGCCGCGCACGGCGCCACGCGCGCCTGCGGGCGTGAGCAGCGCTGGCATGCCCGGCTTGACCTGTTTGCCCTGGTCGGCGGGCAGGAACAGCAAGCCTTCCACGCGCTGCGGGTCGCCCGCTTCGATCGACAACAGCGCCTCGCCGGCGCGCACGGGGGCGCCAGCGGCGCGCTTCAGTTCCAGCACGCGGCCGTCCGCCGGCGCCGCCTGCGCGGCGTGTTCGCCCGTTGCAAGGGTGATCTCGGCCACCGGTTGGCCGCGGCGCACGCCGTCGCCCGGCGCCACGGAAAACCCGTGCAGCCGGCCGTTGCCGCTGGCGGGCAGCGTGACGATGCGGCTCGCGCCGGCGGTCAGGATGCCGGGGCCGGACAGGGTGACGGGAACCGAGGCGCCCAGGCCCCACGCAATGAGCGTGGCGCCGAGCACGCCCAGCAGGGCCAGCGCAAGCCAGCCGCGGCGCTCGGCCACGGGCAGCAGCCGGTCCAGTTGATCGGGAGAGGCCAGCCGGTCGAGCGCGGCCTGGCGGAAAAAACGCTTTTCAGCCATGTGCTGGCAGTCGAATCCGGTGCGATGGCAGGCAGGGAAAAGTCAGCGCCCCGGTGGCCGGGGCGCGGTTGACACTGGCAGGCCGCGCCGCAAGGCGGCAGCGAGCCTGCATGAACCTTGGCCGTGGTTCAGCCGCGGTCGATGCCGCTGTGGTGGTCGAATTTCCTTTGCGGCGGCATGCAGATGCCGCCCGAGACCAGTTCCATTTCAAAGTCGGACAGCTCGTCGTCCGGCGCGCTCAGGACCGCTACCGCGTCTTCGGCGGAAAAATCGTGGCCGTGTTTGCGGCCCAGTTCGGCCAGTCCGGCGTAATCGATGGTGCCGTTGCTGACGTGGCGTGCCACCTCCGCCTGCAGGGCGGCCGAGGCGTTGGTTTGCTGGCGGAAGGCTTGTGCGGCCTGGATCGACATGGGGACTCCCTTCTGGTGAATGAAATGCGTGGATGCGCGATTCGATGGCTGGCCGGCGATCAGCCGCCCATCGGACGGTCGCGTTTGGCGTACTGCGGCGGGATGATGGCGCCGCCCGAGACCAGTTCCATTTCAAAGTCGGACAGCTCGTCCGAAGGCGCGCTCAGGACCGCCACCGCGTCTTCCGCGGAGAAGACGTGGCCGTGCTTGCGGCCCAGTTCGGCCAGTGCGGCGTAATCGATGGTGCCGTTGCTGACATGGCCCAGGACTTCAGCCTGCAGGGCAGGCGAGGCATTGGTTTGCTGGCGGAAAGCTTGCGCGGCTTGGATCGACATGGCAGGTCCTTTTGAATGATTGCAGTGCGGTTGGCGTACAGACGTTATTGCATTTAGATCAATCTTATCCTCCATGCTAGCTGATTTCTTGCTTATGTGCAACGCATGCATACAGGCGGCGGGAACGGCGGGCCGCACGCTACAATGCGCTGACCAACCAAGGACACGATCCCGATGACTACCTTGCCCCACGGCGGCCTGGCCCTGTCCGCCCTCGAAGAACAACTGCTGCAACCCGGCGTCAAGGGTTTGCCGATCACCGACCCGCTGCGCCAGGGCGCCATTGGCCTGCAAGGCTGGAACGTGCTGCATGGCGACACCAGCTTTCCGGTCGCGCTGCTCAAGACCTCGGCCCTGAAGCACAACCTGGACTGGATGCGCCGCTTCTGCGAGCGCCACGGCGCCACGCTCGCCCCGCACGGCAAGACCACGATGAGCCCGCAGCTGTTCGGCGCCCAGCTCGCCAATGGCGCCTGGGGCATCACGCTGGCCACCGCCACCCAGGTGCAGGTCGCGCACCGCTTCGGCGTGCGCCGGGTGCTGCTGGCCAACCAGCTGGTCGCGCGGGCCGACACCAACGCCGTGCTGCAGCTGATGCATGAAGACCCCGATTTCGACTGCTACGTGCTGGCCGACTCGCTGGCCGGCGTCGAGCGCCTGGCCGAAGCGGTGGAGCGCCACCCGCTCGCGCGCAAGTTGCCGGTGCTGGTGGAGCTGGGGCTGCCCGGCAAGCGCGCCGGCTGCCGCACGCTGGACGAGGCGATGACCGTGGCGCGCGCCGTGCAAGGCGCGCCCGGCCTGCAGCTGGCCGGCTTCGAAGGCTACGAGGGCCTGCTCGTCTCGGGCGAACGCGAGCGCGACGCGCGCGAGGTGTCCGAATTCGTCGGCCGCATCGTCGCCCTGGTGCGCGAGTCGGACGACGAAGGACTGTTCGGCATGCCCGAGATCCTGCTGTCGGCGGGCGGCTCGGCCTACTTCGACCTGGTGGCGCGCGGCTTTGCCGGCGTGGGCAAGCTGTCGCGGCCGGTGCGCGCCGTGCTGCGCAGCGGCTGCTACCTGACCAGCGACCACGGCTCGTACAAGCGCCTGCTGGCCCAGCTGAACCTGCGCGAGGACATCCCGGCGCGCGACGCGCTGCGCCCGGCGCTGGAAGTGTGGAGCGTGGTGCAGTCGCGCCCCGAGCCGACCCTGGCCATCCTCACCATGGGCAAGCGCGATGCCTCGTACGACGACGGCCTGCCGGTCCCGCTGGTGCACCACCGGCCCGGCCCCGGCACGCCGGCCGCGCTGCCGGACGGCTGCGAGATCTTCAAGATGAACGACCAGCACGCCTACCTGCGCCTGCCCGATGGCGATCCGCTGTGCGACACCCTGGCCGTTGGCGACCTGGTCGGCTGCGGCATTTCGCACCCGTGCACGACCTTCGACAAGTGGCCGCTGCTGCTGGCGGTGGACGACGATTACGTGGTGCGTTTCGCACTGAACACGTTCTTCTGAAAGCCGGGCAGTACGCTACAATGGCCCTCGCTTAACAAGAGAGCCACACATGCCCGTCACGCCGTCCTCGCTGTTCCCGCCGATCCTGCCCGCCCGCCACGGCATGCTGGCGGTCGACGACGTTCATACCATCTACTGGGAAGAGGTCGGCAACCCGAACGGCATCCCGGTCATCTTCCTGCACGGCGGCCCGGGCGCGGGCCTGTCGCCGCAGCACCGCCGCTTTTTCGACCCGCACGCCTACCGCATCATCCTGTTCGACCAGCGCGGCGCCGGCAAGTCCACCCCGCTGGGCGAGTGGCGCAACAACACCACGCAGCTGCTGATCGAGGACATCGAACGCCTGCGCCAGATGTTCGGCATCGAGCGCTGGCTGGTGTTCGGCGGCTCGTGGGGCTCGACGCTGGCGCTGGCCTACGGGCAGGCCCATCCGGACCGCTGCCTCGGTTTCGTCCTGCGCGGCATCTTCCTGTGCACCAGGGCCGAGATCGACTGGTTCATCCACGGCGTCCAGTGGTTCTATCCTGAGCTCTATGCCGAGTTCATCGCGCCCATCCCCGAGGCCGAGCGCGGCGACCTGCTCAAGGCCTATTGCGCGCGCCTGCTGTGCGACGACCCCGACACCTACTGGCCCGCCGCGCGCGCCTGGAGCCGCTTCGAGGGGCGCCGCGTGTTCCTGCTGCCGCAAGAGGACGAATCGCCGTCCGACACGCTCGACCTGGGCGTGGGCCGCCTCGAATCGCACTACATGGCCAACGGCGGCTTCCTCGAGGACGACCAGCTGGTGCGCAACATCGACCGCATCGCGCACCTGCCGGCCGTGATCGTGCAGGGCCGCTACGACGTGATCTGCCCGCCGCTGTCGGCCTGGCGCCTGTACCATGCCTGGCCCGGTTCGCGCCTGCGCATGATTCCCGACGCCGGCCACGGCGCGCTGGAGGCCGGCATTGCGCGCGCGCTGGTCGCCGCCACTGAACAGTTCAAGCGCAACGGGCGCTTCGATTGAACGCGAAAGTGGCTGTGGCGCTGGTAAACTCTGTTCGAACAATGAACCCCGGGCACATGTGCCCGGGCTACGATTAATCCAAGGGACGTAATGAATATTCAGATCAGCGACGTCGGCCACATCATCCAGTTGGCGATTGCGCCGGTGTTCCTGCTGACGGGCGTGGCCACCAAGCTTGGCGTGCTGGCCAACCGCCTTGGGCGTATCATCGACCGTACGCGTTTGCTGGAGGACCGCCTGCGCAACGGCCCCAACGAGGAATACAGCGAGGAGCTCGAGGTGCTGTACACGCGCTCGCACCTGATCAACTACGCGATCACGTCCAGCACAACCTGCGGCCTGTTGATCTGCCTGGTGATCGCGATGCTGTTCCTGAGCGATACCGCCGACCTGCCGCTTGACCAGATCATTGCGGCCTTCTTCGTGCTCGCCATGCTGGCGCTGATCAGCAGCTTCGTGAACCTGCTGCGCGAGATCTTCATCGCCGCGCGCCACATGCGCGAACGGCATAACGCGACCCTGCCACAGCAGGTGCGCTAAAGAGAGAACCATGCACGACTACCAACGCCCACCCACCCTGTATCGCTACGGCACCCGCGCCGAACTCGAGGCCGCGCTCAAGTCCGGCCAGTTCCGGCTGGTCCCGTCCGGCCAGTTCCTCACCGTCGCCTTTTCCAAGGTGTGGGACAAGGAGCTGTTCGACCTGCTGGCGCCGGCCGACTGCTGCCTGGTGATCCACAACACCGAGGAGTTCGGCGAGCGCCTGCACCGCGCGGTGCAGCGCACGCTTCCCAACTGGGCCGGCATCGACGGCGCGGTCGAATACGGCCACCGCTCGCCCTTGGGCGCGGCCTTCACCAAGTCGGCCGCCGAGGCGCCGGAACAGGAGTGGCAATTCGCCTGGCGCTCGCTCACGCCGGGCGCGAGCCTGAACCCGGTCACGGTCCGCATCGGCAGCATCGAGCAGTTCGCCGAACTGCGCGACCGCGAGAGCCACTTGGCGTAAGGACGAAATCACGCTTTAATGGCGTGATGAACACGACAACTTATCCGCACCTGCTCGAACCGCTCGACCTGGGCTTCACCACCCTGAGGAACCGGGTGGTCATGGGCTCGATGCACACGGGCCTTGAGGACCGCTTCTACCACTACGGCAAGCTGGCCGCGTTCTACCGCGAACGCGCGCGCGGCGGCGTGGGGCTGATCGTCACCGGCGGCATTTCGCCCAACCGCGAGGGCTGGCTGCTGCCGCTGGGCGGCACCATGAACTTCATTGGCGACGTGTTCAACCACCGGCGCGTCACCCGCGCCGTGCACGAGGAAGGCGGCAAGATCCTGCTGCAGCTGCTGCACGCCGGGCGCTACGGCTACCAGCCGTTCGTGGTGTCGGCCTCAAAGATCAAGTCGCCGATCTCGCCCTTCAAGCCGCGGGAACTGACCGAAGCCGGAATCGAAAAGACGATCCGCGCCTATGCCCGTAGCGCGCGGCTGGCCAGGCTGGCCGGCTACGACGGCGTGGAGGTGATGGGCAGCGAAGGCTACCTGCTCAACCAGTTCCTGTGCGCGCGCACCAACAAGCGCGTGGACCGCTGGGGCGGGCCGATCGAGAACCGCATGCGCCTGGCCGTCGAGGTGGTCCGGCGCATCCGCGACAAGGTGGGGCCGGACTTCATCATCATGTACCGGCTGTCGGTGCTGGACCTGGTCGAGGGCGGCAACACCTGGGAAGAAGTGGCCACCGTGGCGCGCGCGCTGCAGGAGGCCGGCGCCACCATCCTCAACACCGGCTACGGCTGGCACGAGGCGCGGGTGCCGACCATCGTCACCTCGGTGCCGCGCGCGGCGTTTGCCAGCGTGGCCGGGCGGCTGCGGCGCGAGGTCCGGATCCCGGTGGTGGCATCGAACCGCATCAACATGCCCGAGGTGGCCGAGGACATCATCGCGCGCGGCGACGCCGACATGGTGTCGATGGCGCGTCCCTTCCTCGCCGATCCAAACTTCGTGGCCAAGGCTGCCAGCGGCCGGGCCGACGAAATCAACACCTGCATCGCCTGCAACCAGGCCTGCCTGGACCACACCTTCGCCAACAAGCGCGCCACCTGCCTGGTCAACCCGCGCGCCTGCCACGAAACCGAATTGGTTTATACGAAAACGGCTGCGCCACGGCGCATTGCGGTCATCGGCGCCGGCCCCGCCGGGCTGTCCGCCGCGACGGTGGCGGCCGAGCGCGGGCATGCGGTGACGCTGTTCGAAGCGGCCGAGCGCATCGGCGGCCAGTTCAACATCGCCATGCAAATACCGGGCAAGGAGGAGTTTGCGGAGACGATCCGCTACTTCCGCCGCAAGCTCGAAACGACGGGCGTGGATGTGCGCCTGGGCCGCCGGGTCACGCGCGCCGAGTTGCTGGAGGCCGGCTTCGACGAGGTGATCGTCGCCACCGGCGTGAAGGTGAGGATGCCGCGCATCGAGGGCATCGGGCATCCGAAGGTGCTGTCCTACCTCGACGTTTTGCGCGACAAGAAGCCGGTGGGCCGGCGCGTTGCCGTCATTGGCGCGGGCGGCATCGGGTTCGACCTGAGCGAATACCTGCTCCACGATGCCTCGCATCCGCTGCCGGTGCCGGTTCAAGAGTGGACTGCGGAGTGGGGCGTGGACCTGGCGGTGCGCGAGCCGGGCGGCCTGGTCAAGCCCGCAGAGGCCACGCCACTGCGCCAGGTCTGGCTCATGCAGCGCAAGGCGTCAAAGCCGGGCGCGGGGTTGGGCAAGACCTCCGGCTGGGTGCACCGGGCCACCTTGGTGCGCAACGGCGTGCGGATGATGGCTGGCGTGCAGTATGACCGCATCGACGACGCCGGGCTGCACATCACGGTGGGCGGCGAGCGCCGCCTGCTCGAGGTGGACAACGTGGTGATTTGCGCGGGGCAGGAGAGCCTGGCCGAGCTGATGCCGGAGCTAGCGGAGCAGAACCACGGACCGCGCTTTCACAAGATCGGCGGCGCGGCGCTGGCGGCGGAGCTCGACGCCAAGCGCGCGATCCGCGAGGGCGCCGAACTGGCGGCGCGCTTGTAAGCGTGGGGTTCCGTAGGGTGGGCGGGTCCCCCGCCCACGCGTCCAGCTCCCCGGGCACAGTGGCAGTGCATGCCGAAGTTGAACGCGTGGGCGGGAAACCCGCCCACCCTACGGGACGTGTTGCTTATTTTTTGCGCACCACCACGCAACCGATCGAATAGCCCGCACCAAACGAGCAGATCACCCCGTACGACCCCGCCGGCATGTCATCCTGGTACTTGTGGAACGCAATGATCGACCCCGCCGACGAGGTGTTGGCGTAGGTGTCGAGAATGACAGGCGCCTCGTTCGGCTCGGCGTCGCGCCCGAGCAGCGTGCGCGCGATCAGCAGGTTCATGTTCAGGTTCGCCTGGTGCAGCCAGTAGCGCGATACCTGCGGCAGTTGCAGGCCCGCGGCCTTGACCGTGTCGGCGATCATCTCGGCCGCCATCGGGCACACTTCCTTGAACACCTTGCGGCCCTGCTGGCGGAACAGCTTGTCCGGCTGGCCGATGCCGGCTTCGTCGAAGCGGTTCATGAAGCCGAAGTTGTTGCGGATGTTGTTCGAGAACTTGGTCTTGAGCTTCGATTCCACGATCTCGAACTGGTGGTGGCTGGTTGCCGTGTCCGCCGCCTCGATCACCATCGCCGTGCACGCGTCGCCAAAGATGAAATGGCTGTCGCGGTCGCGGAAGTTCAGGTGGCCGCTGGTGATCTCGGGGTTCAGCACCAGCACCGCGCGCGCCTGCCCGCTTTGCACCGCCGCCGCTGCGGTCTGGATGCCGAAGGTGGCCGACGAGCAGGCCACGTTCATGTCGAAGCCGTAGCCATCGATGCCCAGCGCCTCCTGCACTTCCACCGCCATCGCCGGGTAGGCGCGCTGCATGTTTGAGCACGCCACCAGCACCATGTCGATGTCGGACGGCGTGCGGCCCGCGCGGTCCAGCGCCTGGCGCGCGGCGGCCACGCACATCTCGGCCTGCAGCGACAGTTCGTCGTCGCCGCGCTCGGGAATGCGCGGCGTCATGCGCGCGGGGTCGAGGATGCCCGACTTTTCCATCACATAGCGGGATTTGATGCCCGATGCCTTTTCGATGAACGCGCTGCTGGACGGCTCGATGGCGGCGACCTCGCCGGCCGCGATCCTCGCGGCGTTGTCGGCGTTGAAGCGCTCGGCATAAGCGTTGAAGGCCGTAACCAGCTCGTCGTTGGAGATGGAGTAGGGAGGCGTAAACAGGCCGGTGCCGCTGATGACGACAGATTTCATGTTGGCGAAACTTTCAGTGAAGATAACCGGGCTTTACCGGCAGATGAGTCGATTCTACACAAACGGCCGTGGCGTGGGAATCGCCCGGCGCAGGTGGCATGCAGGGGGCGTAGGGTGGGCAGAACCCGCCCACCCTACCGATTACTGCGTGCGATGCGCCAGCGTCGGCTGCGCGTGCCTGGCCAGCTGCATCGGCTGGCCCTTGAGGTGCTTGAGCGCCTGCGCCAGCTGGAAGTCGCTGTCGCTGCCGAAATCGATGGGCTTGCGTGCGCCGGCCCTGGCCAGCGCCTCGTCCTCGTCGTAGGCGCCGGCGCGCGAGGCTTCCTCCTTGTCGCGGTCGTTGGACAGGTGGTGTTCCAGGTCGGCCTCGCGCACGCGCAGCGCGTTGATGCCGTCGCCGTCCGGCGTTTCGTCCACCGCATAATCCGGCACGATGCCGCGCGCCTGGATCGAGCGCCCCGACGGCGTGTAGTAGCGCGCCGTGGTCAGCTTGACCGCCGCGTCGTTGCCGATCGGCCGGATGGTCTGCACCGAGCCCTTGCCGAAGGTCTGGCTGCCGATGATCGCCGCGCGCTTGTAGTCCTGCAGCGCGCCGGCCACGATTTCGGACGCCGACGCCGACCCGGTGTTCACCAGCACCGCCATCGGCAGCGTCCTGAACACCTCCGGCACCTTGGCCAGCGGGTCGTCGCCGCCGCGCACCATGTAGTACTCGGCCTTGCCGTAAAAGCGCTGCTTGGAGTCGGCCAGCTGGCCGTTGGTCGAGACCACCTCGGCGCCCTTGGGCAGGAAGGCCGCCGCCACGCCGATTGCGCCCTGCAGCAGGCCGCCCGGGTCGTTGCGCAGGTCGAGCACCACGCCTTTGAGCTGGGGGTCCTGCTTGTACAACGCGGCCAGCTTGTCGGCCAGGTCGTCCACCGTCGGTTCCTGGAACTGCGACACGCGGATCCACGCGTAGCCCGGCTCCACCAGGCGCGCCTTGACGCTCTTTTGCACGATCTCTTCGCGCGTGATCGTGAACGACAGCGGCTGTTCCTCGCCCTCGCGCCGCACGGTGATCGCCACCCGGGTGTGCGGCTCGCCGCGCATGCGTTTGATGGCCTCGTCCATCTCCACGCCCTTGAGCGACACGCCGTTCACGTGCGTGATCAGGTCGCCCTGCTTGATGCCGGCGCGCCAGGCGGGGGAGTCCTCGATGGGCGAGACGATGCGCACATAGCCATCGTCGCTTTGCTGGATCTCGATGCCCAGCCCGACGAACTTGCCCTCGGTGCCCTCGCGCAGCTCGCGGTAGGCTTTTTTGTCCAGGTAGGCGGAATGCGGGTCGAGCGAGCCGACCATGCCGGAGATGGCCTCGGTGAGCAGTCGCTTGTCGTCCACCTTTTCGACGTAGTCGGACTTGATCAGGCCATAGACGTTCGACAATTCACGCAGGCTGTCCATCGGGATGGCCGCTTCGACCGGCTTTTGCGCCAACGCCGAAAACTGCATCGAAATCGCCACGCCGGCGACTGCGCCCAGGCCGACCAGGCCAGTGTTCTTGAGTTTGGTGCCCATGTTTCACCTGCGAAGAGCGCATGAGATAGCGCAGGGCCAGTATAAACCTGAACGGTCCGGGTACGTGGACACCGCACAAGCGCGGTGCGCGATGGCAAGATTTGTAAAGCCCTGTTTCGACTCCTGCCTGGACGGTAAGCAATTGTAAGAGTGCGGGCAGGGCAACAGTGCCGGCCCTATATTCGTCCATGCAGTTTTTCTCTCTCTCCACTCTTTTGAAGTGGTCTTTGCCCACGGCCCCCTCCGTGGGCTTTTTTCTGCCCCGGAGATTGTAATGAAGTCAAGTTCAGTGCGCCGCGGCCTGCAGGCGGCGTTCGTGGCGCTGGCCCTGGGCGGCGCCGTCCCGTCCGGCGCGGTGCCGCTGATGGACATGCGCGCCGAAGACCTGCTGCCGATGGCCTCGGAGCTGCGCAAGACCCTCAACCTGAACGCCAACCAGCAGACGCTGTGGCAGCAGGTGGAAAGCCGCAGCCGGGCCATCCTGCGCGAACGCCAGTCGCGCCGCGAGCGCCTGCAGCAGCAGGTCAAAGCCCTGCTCGAGAATGCGACGGTCGAACTGCGCGACGTGAACGCCCTGATCGACGCCGAAAGCGCGGCAGCCTTGGCCGAGGACAAGCAGCTGCGCGAACTGTGGCTGACCGTGAACGACGCGCTGGACGACGGCCAGCGGCGCAAGGTGGCAGCGATGCTGGTCGAGCAGATGATGCGCGTGCCCGACAACGGCCAGCACGGCGGCCAGGACCGTCCGCGCGGCGAGGGCGGCGACCGGCACCGTGGCGGCGCGGGCCATGGGCGGGGCGGCATGAACATCGGCATGCCGGGGAGTTGACCAGAGCTGCGGGTGGGCGTTCGGCCGGGCACTGCCCAGCCTCACCCTGCCCACGCGTCCAGCCTGCATATGCATGCCTGCAACGCGCCCATGTATCGAAAAGTAAAAAACCGCCTGCTCATGATTTCCATGCGGCCCCAGCCGCTAGAATGTTCAGCCTGCCGACTCCCGGCCCGGTAAAAAATAACTGAACAACAAGCATGAGCAGATTGATCCCGATCGCCTGCCTGGCCGTGCTGGGCACGGCCGGCGGACAGGCGTTGGCACAGGACCAGGCGGCGCCGGCTGGCGCGCCTGCGCAGGAAGTCCAGGACAGCGCGGCCAAGGCGCCGGCGGCCGACGCAAAGCCCGAAGCCGCCCAGCGCCGCCGTCCGCCGGTGCGCGCCCAGAAACCCGCCACCACCGAGGGTGACGCCAAGGACACGCAGCAGGTGGTCGTCAGCGGCAGCCGCGATATCGACGTGCGCCGCGCCTCGACCGCGGCCAAGATGATCTTCGGCCGCGAAGAGCTGGACCGCAACGGCGACAGCAACATCGGCGAAGTGCTCAAGCGCCTGCCGGGCGTGACGATGGGCGGTGCCCCGGGGCGCGGCGGCGGCGGTGTGCGCATGCGCGGCCTGGGCAACGGCTACACCCAGATGCTGGTCAACGGCGAACGCCCGCCGCCAGGCTTCTCGCTCGAATCGATCCCGCCCGACCAGGTCGAGCGCATCGAGATCATGCGCGGCCCGGTGGCCGAGCACAGCACGCAGGCGATCGCCGGCACCATCAACGTGGTGCTGCGCGAGGGCTACACGCAGAAGGACAAGCAAATCCGCGTCGCCGACAACATCGAGCAGGGCCGCCACGGCGCCAACGTCTCGGCGACCATTCCCGGCAAGGCTGGCAACCTGACCTGGATGCTCAACATCGCGGCCATGCAGAACCGCCAGCACAACGAAAGCGACAGCCGCGACATCGACGCGCTGGACGACGGCACCGTGCAGCGCGAGCAGCTGATCCACGTGGACGGCAACGGCAAGTCGCGTGGGGTACACCTGTCGCCGCGCCTGTCGTACAAGTTCGACAATGGCGACACGCTGAACTTCCAGCCCTTCATCGTCGCCAACCGCAACGACAGCATCACCGACTCGTATGTGGACCAGACGATCGGCCTGGTGCCGCCCGAGTTCGCGTTCCAGCACGCCGTGTCCCACTCCAGCGGCAACATGGCGCGCGGCTTCGGCAACTGGGTGCACAAGATGGACGGCGGCGCCAAGCTCGACGTGAAATTCAGCGGCGGCGTCAACCACAATGAGAGCGAAGGCGTGCGCCAGAACTACGACGCGGCCGAGCGCCTGAATCGCGTGTACAACGACACCGACACGATCCGCCACCGCAGCTTCTCCACCGGCGGCAAGTACAGCCGCCCGCTCGGCCAGGGCCACAACTTCGCAGCCGGCTGGGATGCCGAAGCGGCGCACCTGTCGCAGGTGCATGTGGCCGAAGGCGACAACAACCCGCTGTACGACGAGTCGGGCGCGAACCTGACCGCCGACACCCGGCGCGTGGCGCTGTTCGCGCAGGACGAGTGGGACATCACGAGCCAGTGGTCGACCTACTTCGGCCTGCGCTGGGAAGGCATCCGCACCACCAGCAACAGCGTGGCGCGCGAGGTGAAGAACACCAGCAGCGTGTTCAGCCCCGTGCTGCACACGGTGTACCGGATTCCCGGCCACGACAAGGACCAGGTGCGCGCCA
The DNA here is from genome assembly GCF_024756255.1 of Massilia agilis. Classification (GTDB taxonomy): domain Bacteria; phylum Pseudomonadota; class Gammaproteobacteria; order Burkholderiales; family Burkholderiaceae_D; genus Telluria; species Telluria agilis. Next base: position 180,988 of record NZ_JANUHB010000003.1, read on the forward strand.
GCCTGACCCAGAGCTACAAGGCGCCGGCGCTGAACGACATGATCGCCGCGCCTTCGTTCTCGAGCGATAACCGCGCCACCCGCCCGGACCGCAGCGGCAACCCGAACCTCAAGCCCGAGCTGGCCAAGGGCATCGACCTCGCGTACGAGCATTACCTGACCCGCAGCGGCATCCTGTCGGCCAGCGCCTTCGTGCGCGACATCGACAACCTGATGCGGCGCCAGACCACGCTGCAGCAAACCAGCATCGGCCCGCGCTGGGTGTCCACGCCCACCAACATCGGCCATGCGCGCACCAGCGGCATCGAACTGGAAGCCAAGTTCCAGCTCGCCGAGTTCTTCCCGAACGGCCCGAACGTGGACGTGCGCTCGAACTACAGCCACTTCTGGTCGAAGGTGGACGGCATTCCGGGCCCCGACAACCGGCTCGACCAGCAGGCCAAGCAGACCGCCAACGTGGGCGCCGACTACCGCATGAAGGGCCTGCCGCTGACGCTGGGCGCGAACCTGAACTGGACGCCGGTCACCGTGATCCGCTCGGCGGTCCAGGAGCTCGACACCACCGGCATGAAACGCCAGCTCGACGCCTACGGCCTGTGGCGCTTCGGTCCCAACACCCAGCTGCGCGTCTCCGGCAACAACCTGTTCGCCCGCAAATACGAGACCGCGCGCGTCGTCGACACCAACGGCATGCTGCAGGCGATCGACACGCTGGCCCGCACCTACACCAGCGTGCGTGTGCAGCTGGAGCTGAAGATCTGATGCGCATGCTGCGTTTGCCAGTTTTTTCATCGGCCACCAAGAGCCGCCTTTTCCCCTGCTAACAAGAGAGACTATCCTGTGAAACGATACCTTCTGAGCACCCTGACCCTGTCCGTGATGGCGGCCTTCGCCAACGCGGCCGACAACGCCCCGGCTCGCACTTCCGGCATCGACGTCCAGTACATCGACTCGAGCGTGCGTCCCCAGGATGACTTCTTCAAGTACCTGAACGGCAAGTGGCTGAAGGACACCGAGATCCCGGCCGACAAGTCGAGCTGGGGCACCTTCATGCAGCTGCGCGAAACCTCGATCACGCAGGCGCGCGGCATCATCGAAGCGGACGCCGCGGCCAAGCACAAGCTCGGCACCGACGAACAGAAGATCGGTGACCTGTACAAGAGCTTCATGGACGAGAAGAAGCTGGAAAGCCTGGGCACCAAGCCGCTGGCCGGCGAACTGCACCGCATCGCGGCGCTGAAGGACAAGAAGGCGCTGCCCGCCCTGATCGCGCACCTGTCGCAGATCGGCGTGTCCAGCCCGTACGGGATCCGCGTTGCGCAGGACGCCAAGAACTCGACCCAGTACGCCGTGTACATCGGCCAGAGCGGCCTGGGCCTGCCGGACCGCGACTACTACCTGAAGAAGGACGACAAGCGCATGGCCGACGCGCTGGCCGAGTACGAAGAGCATGTCGCCAAAGTCCTGACCCTGGCCGGCGAAAAGAACGCTGCCCAGCAGGCCAAGGCCATCGTCGCCTTCGAAACCCAGCTCGCGCAGGCGCAGTGGACCAAGGTCGAACTGCGTGACCCGGTCAAGCGCTATAACAAGATGGAAGTGGCCAAGCTGGCCGAACTGGCGCCGGGCTACGACTGGAAGGCCGCGCTGGCCGGCGCCGGCGTGGGCAACAAGGTGGACACCGTGATCGTGGGCCAGCCGAGCTATCTGAGCGGCATGAACCAGATCGTGCAGAACGCCGACCTGGCCACCCTGCAGTCGTACTTCAAGTGGCACCTGCTGCGCGAGTTCTCGCCGTTCCTGTCCAAGCCATTCGTTGACGCGAACTTTGCGTTCTACGGCACCGTGCTGACCGGCGTGGCCGAGAACCGTCCGCGCTGGCAGCGTGGCGTGGCAACCGTCGAAGGCGCGCTGGGCGAAGCCGTGGGCCGCCAGTACGTGGCGCAGTACTTCCCGCCGGAGCGCAAGGCCCGCATGGAGGAGCTGGTCAAGAACGTGCTGGCCGCGTACAAGGACAGCATCGAGCACCTGGACTGGATGGGCGCCGATACCCGCACCCAGGCGCTGGACAAGCTGGCCAAGTTCACCCCGCACATCGGCTACCCGAGCAAGTGGCGCGACTACTCCAAGCTGACCATCAAGGCCGATGACCTGGTCGGCAACGTGATGCGCGCTTCGCAGTTCGCCCACAACCGCAACATCAGCAAGCTGGGCAAACCGGTGGACCGCGAAGAGTGGGGCATGACGCCGCAGACCGTGAACGCGTACTACAACTCTTCGCTCAACGAGATCGTGTTCCCGGCCGCGATCCTGCAGCCGCCGTTCTTCAACGCTGCCGCTGACGACGCCGTGAACTACGGCGCGATCGGCGCCGTGATCGGCCACGAGATCGGCCACGGCTTCGACGACAAGGGCAGCCAGTCCGACGGCGACGGCAACCTGCGCAACTGGTGGACCGACGCCGACCGCGCCGCGTTCAAGGCCAAGACCGATGTGCTGGACGCGCAGTACAGCGCCTTCGAGCCGATCCCGGGCTACCACGTCAACGGCCAGCTGACCATGGGCGAGAACATCGGCGACAACTCGGGCCTGGCGATTGCGTACAAGGCCTACAAGATCTCGCTGCACGGCCAGCCGGCCCCGGTGATCGACGGCTTGACCGGCGACCAGCGCTTCTACATGGGCTTTGGCCAGGTGTGGCGTTCGAAGATGCGCGACGCCGCGCAGATCGTGCAGATCAAGACCGACCCGCACTCGCCGGGCCAGTTCCGCGCCAACGGCACGGTGCGCAACCAGCCGGGCTTCTACGAGGCGTTCGGGGTCAAACCGGGCGACAAGATGTATCTCGAGCCGAAAGATCGGGTCTCGATCTGGTAAATTACGCGTTGTAAGCCGTCGTCCCGGCGAAAGCCGGGACCCATGCCGAGTATGCGAATCCGCTAACGGTGTATGGGTCCCGGCGTTCGCCGGGACGACGTTTTAGTGGTTTATCTTCCAAAACTACAAGTGGAGAAGAACATGAAACGTCATCTGCTCAGCGCACTGACCCTTGCGCTGATCGCCAGCGTTACCCACGCCGAGGGCACCGCAGCCAAGGCCAACGCCACCGCCTCGAAATCGGCTCCGGTCCTGTCGGCCGGTATCGCCATGCAGTATGTCGAGTCGTCGGTCCGCCCGCAGGACAATTTCTACGATTACGTGAATGGCAAGTGGATGCAGGCTACCGAGATCCCGGCCGACAAATCGGCCTGGGGCTCGTTCCAGAAACTGCGCGACGACACGCTGACCCAGCTGCACGGGCTGATCGAGAAGACCGCGTCCAGGCACGCGGCCGCCGGCACCGACGAACAGCGCATCGGCGACTACTACGCCGCCTTCATGGACGAAGCGAAGCTCGAGCAGCTGGGCCTGGCCCCGCTCAAGGGCGAGCTGGACAAGATCGCCGCGATCAAGGACAAGTCCGAGCTGCCGGCCGTGTTTGCGCGCATGAGCAAGCTGGGTGTGAACGTGCCGTACGACTTCGGCATCCACCAGGACAACAAGGATTCGACCAAGTACGTGGCCGACATCAGCCAGGGTGGCCTGGGCATGCCGGACCGCGACTACTACCTGAAGCTGGACGACGCCAAGCTGACGGCCGCGCGCGACAAGTACCTGGCCCACCTGGAGAAAACCCTGTCGATGGCGGGCGACGCCAACGCCACTGCCGACGCCAAGGCCATCCTGGCGCTGGAAACCGAGATCGCCAAGGCGCAGTGGACCAAGGTCGAACTGCGCGACCCGATCAAGGCCTACAACAAGGTCGAGCTGGCCAAGCTGGCCGACGTGGCCCCGGGCTGGGACTGGAACACCTGGCTGAAGGACACCGGCATCGCCGCCAAGACCAGCTACGTGATCGTGGGCCAGCCGACCTACCTGAAGGGCTTTGCCGACATCGCCGCCAAGACCCCGCTGGAAACCTGGAAGGCCTACCTGCAGCTGCACATCATCGACAGCTACGCCAACTTCCTGTCCAAGGCCTATGTGGACGAGCACTTCGCGTTCTACGGCACCACGTTGTCGGGCGTGAAGGAGATGGAGCCGCGCTGGAAGCGTGGCGTGGGCGCGGTTGAGCGCTCGATGGGCGAGTCGCTGGGCAAGCTGTACGTGGCCGAGTACTTTCCGCCGGAGCGCAAGGCGCGCATGGAAGCGCTGGTGAAGAACCTGCTGGCCGCCTACAAGCAGTCGATCGACAAGCTCGATTGGATGAGCCCCGCGACCAAGAAGGAAGCGCAGGCCAAGCTGGCCAAGTTCACGCCCAAGATCGGCTACCCGAACAAGTGGAAGGACTATTCCAAGCTGGTGGTCGCCAAGGATGACCTGGTCGGCAACGTGATGCGTTCGCGCGCCGTCGAGTACGACCGCGAGCTGTCCAAGCTGGGCCGCCCGATCGACCGCGACGAGTGGGGCATGACGCCGCAGACCATCAACGCGTACTACAACCCGGAGATGAACGAGATCGTGTTCCCGGCCGCGATCCTGCAGCCGCCGTTCTTCGATGCGAGCGCGGATGACGCGGTCAACTACGGCGGCATCGGCGCCGTGATCGGCCACGAGATCAGCCACGGCTTCGACGACCAGGGCGCGCAGTACGACGGCAACGGCAACCTGCGCGACTGGTGGACCGCGTCCGACCACAAGAACTTCGAGGCCAAGACCAAGATGCTGGTGGAGCAGTACAACGCGTTCGAGCCGCTGCCGGGCTACCACGTGAACGGCTCGCTGACCCTGGGCGAGAACATCGCCGACAACTCGGGTCTGGCGATCGCGTACAAGGCCTACAGGCTTTCGCTCAAGGGCAAGAAGGCACCGGTGATCAACGGCCTCACGGGCGACCAGCGCTTCTACATGGGCTGGGCGCAGGTGTGGCGCACCAAGATGCGCGAGCAGCAGCAGATCGTGCAGGTGAAGGTCGATCCGCACTCGCCGGGCCAGTACCGCGCGAACGGCACGGTGAAGAACCAGCCAGGCTTCTATGACGCGTTCGGCGTCAAGCCGGGCGACAAGATGTACGTCGCACCGAAGGATCGCGTGATCATCTGGTAAGCGCGCCAGCGCAAACGGAAAGGGCTGCTGCGGCAGCCCTTTTTTCATGCGCCCTGGTGTCGCGCGAGCCGCTCGCGCAGGCGCAGCTTCGCTTGTGGCCACTCGTCGTCGAGGATCGAAAAGTACACCATGTCGCGTGGCCTGCCGTTGTCGGCGATGAGATGGCGCCGCAAGGTGCCTTCCTCGAGCGCGCCGAGCGCGAGGATCGCCTTGCGCGACTGCGCATTGTGCGCCTCGGTCTTGAACACGACCTTCTGCACGCCCAGCGTCTCGAATGCGTGCGTGAGCAGCAGGAGCTTCGATTCCACATTGGCGCCGCTGCGCTGGAATGACGGCGTGTACCAGGTGGCGCCGATCTCGACGCGGCGGTGGGCCGGCGCGATGTCCATGAACCGCGTCGAGCCGATCACCGTGCCGCTCGCCAGGTCGACCACGGCGAACGGCAGGCTGGCCGCGCGCGCCTGGTCGGCCAGCGCCGCGCGCACATAGGCGCGCATGTCCGCTTCGGTCTCAATGGGCCGCGGCTGCAGGCGCCACAGTTCCGGGTGCAGGCCAGCGACGGTCAGGGCCGGCACATGCTCGAGCGTGAGCGGCTCCAGCCGAACACGGGAGCCCAGGAGCGTAACGGGGGATAGGTTCATGTGCTAGCGGGCCGCGTTCGGCCATAAAGGTTGAAGACCCATGCTGCGTTCAATCGTGTAGCGGCGCCGCCGCCAGCTCGGCGTCAGCATGGGTTCCCGCCTGCGCGGGAACGACGGGTTGGCGTTCCAGTCCCTGCAGCCACGCCCACCACGCCGCCGTCGCCACGAGCGCCAGCACGAACACCACCACCACGAACGCCGGCGTGCCAAAGATGACCGGTTCTGCCAACACGCCGCGCGCCAGCAGCCCGTTCAGCACCACGAACTTGTATGCGAACACCACCAGCAGCGGCATCACGCAAAAGCCAGCGATGATCGTGCCGCGGCGCGGCTTTGCCAGCGCGCGCCAGGCAAACCAGATCGGCGGCCCGCAAAGGAGCAGCGTCATCGCCACCGCCAGCCAGCGCGACTGCGGCACCGTCACTGCGCCTTCCAGCAGCTTGGCCAAAAAGCCGCGCTCGTCGCCGCCACCCATCAGCGCCGTGAAGATGCGCGCAAACGGCAGCGGCGCGAACACCAGCGTGAAGCCCATCGAGCGGCCGGCTGGGGTGGCGGCGCGCATCAGCACCCACACGCCGGCCCACATCACCAGGTAGCTGAACAGCGGCCCGGCGATGCCTGCGGCGAGCGCGAAGCCGTCCATGCCGGCGCAGCCGTGCACGTTGTTGAAGTCGCGCGGGCCGAAGCAGCCATAGATGAGCCAGTTGGTGGCCATGTGCGACTGCTCGTGCAGCTCGCTGATGACATCGTTCAGCGCGAAGAAGGCGAAGCCGTATTTCCAGCTCAGTTTCAGGTCCACGTTCGTCCCATCAGGAGAAGTCGATGGGCGATTGTAACCTAATGTCAATACAACACTTACGGCGCCGTGGCCTCGTAGGCACCGATATCGAGTACACCCACCACCGGCCGCGACACGCCCGACGCGACATGCCTGTATTCCGCGCCCGGGTTGAGCGGCACGCCGCTGGCGGCGTAGCCCGGCGCCGACGCGGCGTTGATGATGAGGACGTTCGACACCGGATGCAGGTCGTAGTGCGCGCGGTCCACGAAGGCCACGCTAGTGGCGCGGTAGTTGGTCTTCTGGACTGCCGCGCTCTGGTTGGTTACGGTGCCCACGCCGCTGAAGATGTTGTTCTGCAGGAGCGCGCCGCGCGTGACGCCACTCCCCATCAGCACGAAGGTGCCGCCGCCGGTGTAATCGTTCAGGAAGGTGTTGTTCACCACGTACAGGTCCTGCGCCGGATTGGTTGCGCCTTCCTCGCCGTACGCGATCATGTTCGGGTTGCTGTTGGCGGCCGGCTGCTCGATCACGTTGCCGATGATGTAGGAGCTGCCCGCATTCGGCAGGTCGATCTCGTAGCTCGGTTTGCCCGCGGCCGTGCTGCCGGTCTCGCCCGGCGCCAGGCTCGAGAAGCGGTTGTACGCGATCATGTTGGTGCGCGCGCGCGACTTCAGGTTGTGGCCGCCGTTGGCGTCGTGCGAGTAGTTGTAGCGGAAGGTCAGGCTGGCCACGTTGCCGATGTAGAGGTTGTGCGTGTAGCCGGTGCCGTAGCCGTTGTGGCCGAATTCGCTGTACTCGATGGTGATGCTGCTGTTGGTGTTGGGGTTGCTGAGGATGCCGTTCTCGTTATCGTGCAAAAAGGCCTGGCGCAGCGTGAAGTCGGTGCCCTCCAGGCGCAGCGCGGCGCCGTTCTGGTCCGGCACCCTGGCGCCCACCATCTCGACGTTCTGCACGGTGACGTTGCTGCCCTCGATCACCCAGGTGCCCTTGCCGAGCGCGTTCTTGCCGGCCGCGTCGATCTTCGGGCGGCCGTTCACGCCACGGATGGTCAGGTTGCTGGGGTAGATGGCGCAAACGTCACCGCTGTAGGTGACGCCGCCGGTGATCTCGACGATGTCGCCCGACTTGGCTGCCGCGAACGCGCGGCACGGTGCGGCGTAGCTTTTGCCGGGGCCAACCGACAAGGTTGCGGCAGATGCCGAAGCGGCGCCGGCGAGGAGCAGGGCGGGGAAAATGAGGACGTTTCGGTGTTTCATGATCGAATGACAAACCGCTGCGAGGCGGCAATCTTGAACAGGGAAAACGGCCGAGGTTACGCGCTGCCTGCAGGAAAAGCCGTAAGCGATTGTAACGGTAGCAATTGAACAAGGCGGGCCGGTCACGGTAGGGTGGGCAGGTTTCTGCCCACGCGTTCAGCCAGCGCTGGCGGCGCCTCGCGGTACGCCACTGTTGAACGCGTGGGCGGGAAACCCGCCCACGCTACGAGTGCCGTCGCGATCAACGCGGCACGATCGCGAACTGCGGCGCCAGGCCGTAGTTCGGCTTGACCGAGCGGTTCATGAACACCGTCCACGCGCTCTTGCCGGGTGCCCCCAGCGCGTCGGCCGCATAGGCCAGTGCCGGCTGCAGGTTCGACGGGTAGCCGGTCGCCTCGGCCGAGTAGCCGGTCATCTCGCCAACCTTCAGCTTGAGCGCGGTGGCCATCTCGGCGCTGGCGCAGGACAGGGCGTTGAACGTGGCCGTATGGCTGGTCTTGTAGGCCTGTCCCATGGTCGCGTAGTACGGGCTGGTGGAGGAGTCGCGCACGATCAGCGTGTAGATCGAGCCGTCCACCCAGCACGCGCCATCGGCGGTCATGCGCGAGACCGGGAACTTCGATTTCCACGCCAGCAGCGGCTGCGCCTTGGTGAAGCCCAGTTCGGCCGCGTGGCCGATCGCGGAGGTGAAGAAGTCATCCTGCCACGGCGCCATGCCGGTGCCGTTGTTGTACACGAGCGAGTAGCCGTTGACGATGATGCCAAGCTGGTTGGCGGCCGCGTTGTTGGTGTAGGTCTGGTTGAACCAGTCCAGGTTGCTGTTGACGATCTGCGTGAAGTGCGCCTTCAGGCGGTCGTTGTCGGGCGTGATGTAGGCCGCTTCGGCCACCGTGCGCATGGTCCAGGCCTGGCCGCGCACCTGGTCGGCCAGCACCAGGCCCTTGACGTTCTGGCGGTAGCCCGGGTTGGACGAGAACGCCGCCCACATCGCCCAGAACTGCAGCTCTTCCAGGTAGTAGTAGTCGCCGGTGAGCAGGTAGGGCAGGTAGGCCAGGTTCGGCATGTGCGCGCTGTCGTGCGTGTACGGCGTGGTGCACGCGGTGCTGCTGGCGCAGGCCGGGAAGGCTTCGTACTTTCTCGTGACCGGGTTGTAGGTGTCGCCGATGCGGCCCAGGATCGTCATGTACGGGTAGTCGATCAGGCTGACCGGGCGGCCGGTGTTCTTGTCGCGGTAGTGCGCGGACCAGCTGCCGGCGCCGTCTGCGGTGCCCAGCGTGACGTCGCGTGCGCGCTTGTCCATCGAGAGCAGCCAGGTCGCGGCCCAGCCGGGCAACAGGCCGATGTCGTCGCGTCCGCCAGTCTGCGGCATGTACGCGGTGGCCAGGCCAATGCCCATCGGCTCGGTGATGGCGCCGGTCCACTTGGCCTGCAGCGCGGCCAGCTTGGTTTCTGGGATGGTGACGGTCTGGTCGTAGTTGGGCAGTGCGCGGGTGGCGATCAGGTAAGCCGCGTTGTGCTTGACGTTCACCTCGGGCGCGGTGCCGTTGTACCAGAAGACCTTGCGCCAGCGGGCGTGGTTCAGGTGGTTCAGGCCGGTCTTGGCATACACCTCTTTCGCGCCGACGAGCACGCTCGCGTCGTAGGTGATGTTCTGCGGGTTCGGTTCGTAGGCCCAGTCGTTTTCGACCGTGACGTCCACCCGCGCCTTGCTCGCGCCCGGGTACCAGCGTATCGCGAAGCGGGCGCTCAGGTGCGGGTGCCTGGTGCCGTCGGCCGCGGTGAGCGGGGCGGACACTTGCCACTCGCTGGCGACCGGACCGGACAGCCAGGTCTGGTACGGGCCTTCCTTGAGCAGGTCGTCGGCGAAAGCCTCGTAGCGCACGCCGTTGATGGTGGCGTGCACCGAGGCCGAGAAGCCGGCGCCCAGCAGGTCGTCCGGGGTGGAGGCGCCGGCGCTGGCGGCGGTGCCGGACTTCACCAGCGACATGGCATTCGTTTGCCCGGCCGCCAGGCTCGGCAGCACGGCGGAGATGACCGCATGGCGCACCGAGCCGTCTGCGTGCAGGGCCTTGACGTCAACCTGCAGCGCAATGGTGGTGCCGTCCGAGAGGCGGCCGACCAGGCCATCGGCCGGACTGAGCGCGCCTTGCGCGAACACCTGGCCGAAGGTGACCGGGACGTTGGCCTGCGCCAGCTGCGGGTTGGTGTTCTCGAACCGCACGTCGGTGAGAACGCCCTGGATGGCGGCAGAGGTGCCGGAGGCGGTGGTGGTGGCTGTGCCGGTGCTTAGCTCAGCCGCGAGGACGGTGGCTTTGCCTGTCTGGGGATCCGAGCCGCCGCCGCAAGCGGCCAGCGAGGAGGCGATAAAGATGGCTGGCAGCACCTTGGCTGCCGAGGTGTGCAGTGGAAATTTCATGGCGATCTCTTCAGGACTTGTTGCCGTGGCTTTTCGCCGAAGCGGCCACTGTGGAGTCCTTTTAGGTTACGCCAAGGAAATTGTTTGGCACAGGAAATTATCTCAAGCTGTTCAATTTTTTGCCCAAATACAACACAACTTTATCTGAAATCTAACAAATATTATTTGTCCAAAATGTCAATTTTGATGTTTTTCTACTGGTCGTTAACAGAATGAGCACGAAAAAAAACCGCCCATGCGCGGGCGGTTTTTTGGGGCAGGACGGACTGGCTTATTTCGCCGCGGCCGCCATGTAATCGACGGCTGCCTTGACCTCGTCGTCCGAGGCGGTCGAGCCACCTTTCGGCGGCATCACGCCGGCCTTGCCCTGGAAGCCCTTGATGGCGTGGTCATACAAGACGTTGCTGCCTTGCTTGATGCGCGCAGCCCAGGCGGCCTTGTCGCCGAACTTCGGTGCGCCGGCGATCCCAGCGCCGTGGCAAGCCTGGCAGGTCGAGCTGTACAGTGCCTTGCCGGCGTCGGCCGAGGCCGCTTTCGGCTGGGCTGCGGCGGCAGGAGCCGCTGCCGGTGCCGCTGCGGCTGCCGGCGCGCTTGCTGCCGGGGCTGCTTCTGCCGGGGCGCTGGCCGCTGCGGCCGCGCCGGCCGGTGCTTCCGGCTCCTTGAAGTTGGCGCCAGCCTTGTTGGCCATGTAAGCGACGGCGCGAGCGACTTCGACGTCAGACAGGTCAGGATTGCCGCCCTTGGCCGGCATGGCGCGAATGCCCTGGGTGGCGTGCTGGACCAGGGTGTCGAAACCTTGAGCAATGCGTGCGCCCCATGCGCCGGCGTCGCCGAACTTCGGTGCGCCAGCCGCGCCGGTGCCGTGGCAGGCGGCGCAAGTGGTGTTGTAGATGGCTTCGCCGGTCTGCAGCACCTTGGGCGCGTTGGTGTCCTTCAGCGTGTAGCCCTGCTCGGCCACCGGCTGGATGCGCTGGGCGACTGCCTCGGGGCTCTGGCTCTCGGTACCGGCGCCGGTCAGCTTGCTGCTGGTGGCGTAGGTGACCAGCAGGATGATGCCGATGATGATTACGAGGAAGAAACCAGCGACCACGGCGATGAGCTGCTTCGGGGTCCGGATGAAGGATTGATGTTCTTTGTGTTCGTCGCTCATGATTTCCTTAATACAACAATTAAAAAAACCTGTCCGCCGGCCCGTGCGCAGGCAAGGATGCCAGCTTGCAACTGCCGCTAAACGGCCGATTATAGACCCTCCGTCAACCTTTTGGAACGCAATTCAGTCGAGCGGGGCCGGTTTCCATGGACGGGGAGGGCGGATTTACTGTATGCTTCGCATCACTTCGCAGTTCCCCTCAGCGGCTGTAGCTCAGTGGATAGAGTATTGGCCTCCGAAGCCAAGGGTCGTGGGTTCGATCCCCGCCAGCCGCGCCATCCCACCAAAAAAATCACGCGTGTTGCCCCCGTGGGGTGCTCACGTCGAACTCCGCCGTCTGGCGCAGCAATTCGGGCATGCCGGATCAATATCGGCCGGAGCGAAATGGATGGGATACGGACCAACCGCACCCGGCAGGCTCAGCTGCGGGGTACGGTTAGTTCCGAGTGGCAGACCTACTCAGACACCACAAGGCAAGCATGCCGGCGTGGTGTATCCCAGGCTTTGCGCCGGGACGATGGTGGTCGAGAGCGGCATCGGCAGTGGCAGCTTGACCAGCGGGAAAACCGATTCGGCGGTTACGGCGTCGCAGCCGCTACTGTTCACCGGATCGCAGATGCGCGCGCGCACCAGCCGGATGCATGTGGGCGCATTGGCATCGGCCGTACAGGTGGCGAGGTTTTTCGCCGGCGTCTCGGGCAGCGAGGCGGTGGGGATGACTTTTGGCGTCGTCGATCCGTCCGGGTTCCTGATCAGCGCCAGGTAGTCGATGCGCACATGCTGGTCCGTCACCGGCGGCGCCAGCAGCAAGGAACCCGCCGAATTGCGAAAGATGGCGCGCTGGCGCACCAGGGTGAGTGCAGGCTCATGAAAGTCGCTGTTGGCGGCCCCCACCGCCGCGCGACGCGTCACTTCTTGCAGCGTGTTGATCACATACATCGCCCGCGCCAGCTCCATGACGCCGAAGATAAACAGAAGAAATGGGATCATGATAAACGCAAGCTCGACTGCGGCAGTGCCTTGTTGCCGGCGACGGGTGGCGACAGGTGGCCGCTCAAGGACCGACATAGTTCATCTCCGAAATCGCAAGCACGGGAAAGCCGTCCGCCCCAGCATAAGAAACGTGGAAAATCGGGTCGTACATGAGCGTGCCGACTCGCACGGCCACGGTGCTGGGACTGCCAATGCCGCAGGGAAGTGGACGGCACTCGACAGTTGGTGCCACGGGGTATTCCCCGCCAGGGTTGAGCTCCGCCACCTCCGACTCGGCAATGAATTTCGCAATACTCACCGCGTCCAACGCCTTCGAATAATTCTTCATGTCGTGCGACGGAACCGTCGCGAGATACCACGCTGCATCATGCGCAGCCTTTTGCATCGTCGTGTAATGCCAGAATACGCGACTGAAGAAGAGCGGAACCGTCAGCAGCATGACCAGCAGCACCGATAGCATCGCGAATTCAACCGCCGCGACCCCCTGTTGTGACTTCCCGTTGCGCGTCGTCGGTCTCATTGGTAGAGCTCCATTTGGGTTCCCATGGTATTTTCCGAAGCGATTCCTGCAAACTCCGCATACAAGCTGGTCGAGGTCGCAGGGGCGGTCATGAAGAACCTGCCAATTGCCAGCACCTTGGCCGTTGATCCAGGAACGGGGCACTCAAGCAAAGGCACATACAACAGGCGCCGGTTGCGAATTCCGGGCCGGTGCGACGCCGTTGGCGGGGCCAGGAAGTTTGCCCCCGAGGTCGCCCAGTAGGGCGTTGGCGCCGAACTGCTGGTTGGGTAGCTGGCTGTTGCCACCGGGCGCCCGGGGTCGTACAAGGTCTTCCAATCACTGACACCAAACGGCACATAACCGCCGCTCGGCTCCGTTGCTCCCGGAACGTAAGAGGAATAGGGAACCGCTTTCGCGTACGACCAGAGAACGCCATAGTCGCCCGCCGTATTGCTTGACGGCGCTGGCAGCGGATCTGCGACAGTCCAGAGCTCCCCGCCAGAGGCCAGCGAGCGCGCCGATTGCGTCCCCGGTACCGGTGACATCCACGGCACCGCGCCGGCGACCGAACGATCGTAAGCCTTCACGTTCGCGTCCGGCGGGGCCGAATTCGGACTGCACGCCCCGGCCGGATAACTGTCGAAGCGCGAATTGAAGTGCTTGTACAGGTCCGCGATGGGGAAGCCCCTGGCCACGGTGACCGATTTGTTGACGATTCCTCGTGCAACCATGGAACCCGTACAAATGAAGGCGCCCACGGTTGCTTCATCCATGACGCCGGAGATGGGGCTGATCATGAAATTCTGGGCGGTCGTTCCATTTGGATTCAGGTTCATCAAATCGTAGCCAACCCCGCGCCGGAATCCATATTCGACCAGCTCCGTATTTGGCGGGGCCAGGCTGGGCGTGGCCGAACCCGGATTCAGGCGCGCGGTAGCCGCATTGGACGACATTGCGCATATACCAAACGGGACCGCCGCCAGTTGCGACGGGCCGGCGATCGCGGTCGCAGACATGTTCAGGGACGCACTTGGCGAGACCACGTTCATGAAAATGGTGTAGACATGGCTGACGGCGTAGCCCAAGGCGGTCGTGTCGATCTTCACGAACTTCACTCCCTGCGGATTCGAGGTGGCGACATCGAGCGTGACCCATTCGCCGGTCAGGCTGTCGCTGAAGGAAATGGCGTCGTCGGACCAGGGCGCCAACGTGGAGTAGTTGTAGGCAAGCCTGCGGACGGATGCGCTGGCCTTGTTCTTGGCATTCGTAATCCCGGCCGCTGTCCCGTTCAGCTCGTGCGCGGCGGCAAGCGCCGCGGCGTTGGCCAGTTGCTGGACCTCGATCTTGCGGTTGTATGCCCGCGACAGGTCCCAGCTGAAGCCGAGCAGCGCAAAGAACAGGAACAGCGCGCCGGAAAACATGATCGCGATCGAGCCCGCCTGCGAACGGCGCCGCGGTAGCGATGGGCCCGGCAGTGGCGGGGTGCGAACCAGGGTGCCGTTTGCATACATCAATGACATCAGGACTCCTCGGTGTAGTCTTGCGGCCGTGAATCTCCTTCGAGGAAACTTTAGTTCCGTCAATTTTTTTGCGCTTGATGAAAATCAGTAACTAACCCTGCACTGGCCGGAGGGGAGGCGCTCAACCCTGCGGCGGCGTCGCTTGTGTGCCGCTCGCGCGCTTCGGCGTGCGTCGCCTTTGCGTTACCGCGCGACAGCTTAATTCGGCGAAATGTAGCATCGAGTCATTGTCACGCTGACAATTGATTTGGAGGAGACATGAAAAAGCTGATTGCCGCTGCAGGGGTGCTGGCAGCCGTGGCCGGTTGCGCGACCCGTCCCGAAAAGATCGAACCAAGTTTCGTTTCCGACGCGTCGTACATGGCGACCGAGTGCGCACAGCTGGCCGAGCGCATGACCGACGCCAGGGCCCGGCTGCAGGATTTTTCGGCCAAGCAGGAAAAGAAGGCCAACCTCGACGCTGCCTTCGTGTTTTGGGTGCTGGTGCCCGCCAGCCTGTTCACCGGCGACTACGCTGCCGATGTCGCCAAATCCAAGGGCGAGGTCGCCGCGATCGGGGCGGCCCAGGCCAGCAAGGGCTGCACCGCCATTAAGGCCTGACCCAAGCTCTCGCAAGCGCACGCGGCCGCGCCCAGCTGGCCCGTGCAACCCGTTTCCTCCCGCCTCCCCACCCGTCCAATCGTGCGCCGTCCAGTCGAGCTCAAGAACTAGGATTAGCTCAACAGCCAAGGGGTGCGCACGATTCAATTCGCCCCGGAACTTGAATTTTAGAAAATGCTACTATTGCACCGTTGTTTCCGATAAGCCAGAGATGATTTGACAATCTGGTGCGGGGAACGGAGCAACCTCGCCCGTCCGAAATAACGGGCCAATTTTTCGGCAACTGCGTGTTTCAGGCAACGAACTGTTGTGATGAAGCGACGCGACAGCGATGTTCATGCTCAGGATCGACGCCGCCACGACCACCGTGGCGAAGCATCCGCGCAGTGCCGTTAGTATCTTTTTGATATCGCAACAAGAATTAAAGTAGTGCAGTTTTGACAATCTCGACGAGATCGGCGCCATTGCGGCGTGGTGTCAAAGACTTGCACTTGTGCAACTCTTTTGAGAACGGAACCGAACATGAAAGCAGATGAGGTCGTCGCAGTAGTAGGTCTGGGATATGTCGGCTTGCCGCTGGCAGTGGAATTCGGCAAAAAGGGCAGGACGATCGGCTTTGACCTGTCCGCCACCAAGGTCGAGAACTACAAACGCTTTGTGGACCCGACCGGCGAGGTTTCCACCGAGGAGCTGAAGGCATCGCGCCACCTGGAGGTGACCACCGATCCCGCCATGCTGGGCCAGGCCGATTATATCGTGGTGGCCGTGCCCACCCCGGTGGACATCGCCCACAACCCCGATTTCACCCCGCTCGAAGGCGCCAGCCGCACCGTCGGCGCCCACATGAAGCGCGGCGCGATCGTGGTGTACGAATCGACCGTCTACCCCGGCGCGACCGAAGAGGTCTGCATCCCGCTGCTGGAAAAGCATTCCGGCCTGAAGTGGAAGGACGACTTCCACGTCGGCTTCTCGCCCGAGCGCATCAACCCGGGCGACAAGGAGCACCGCCTGACCACGATCCTGAAGGTGGTTTCTGGCGACGACGAGGAAACGCTCGAGCGCGTGGCCGGCCTGTACGAGTCGGTCGTGGCCGCCGGCGTGCACCGCGCCTCGAGCATCAAGGTGGCGGAGGCGGCCAAGGTCATCGAGAACACCCAGCGCGACCTGAACATCGCCCTGATGAACGAGCTGGCGATCATCTTCGACAAGGTGGGCATCGACACGCTGGAAGTGCTCAAGGCCGCCGGCACCAAGTGGAACTTCCTGCCGTTCCGCCCGGGCCTGGTGGGCGGCCACTGCATCGGCGTCGATCCGTACTACCTGACCCACAAGGCCGAGATGATCGGCTACCACCCGCAGGTGATCCTGGCGGGCCGCCGCATCAACGACGGCATGGCCAAGTTCGTGGCCGAGAAAACGGTCAAGAGCATGATCTCGAGCGGCTTTCACGTGAAGGGCTCGAAGGTCAACGTGGTGGGCCTGACCTTCAAGGAGAACTGCCCGGACCTGCGCAACTCCAAGGTGGCCGACATCGTCCACGAACTGGAGAGCTACGGCTGCGACGTGCACGTGCACGACCCGGTGGCCGACGCCGAGGAAGCGCAGCACGAGTACGGCATCAAGCTGGAAAGCTGGGACAGCCTGCCCAAGGCCGATGCGCTGATCGTGGCCGTGCCGCACAAGGAAGTGCTGGCGCGTTCGCTGGTCGATTTCGAGTCCCGGCTCAACGAAGGTGGCTGCTTCATCGACGTGAAGTCGCAGTTCGACCCGAAGGCGATCAAGGAAGCCGGCTTTTGCGTCTGGCGCCTGTAAGCACCGCGATTTGCGGCTGCCCCCGCCTTGATGACGGTGGCGGCAGCCGGCATCAACCCTGGCGTTACCTGGAAAGTGTCTGACAAAGTGAACAAGATCAACGACGTCGAGCAGCACCTGCGCGAACACCGCTATCACTGGCTGGTCACCGGCGCGGCCGGCTTCATCGGCTCGAACCTGGTGGAAGCGCTGCTGCGCCTGGGCCAGCGCGTGACCGGGCTGGATAACTTCGCCACCGGCCACCAGCACAACCTGCACCAGGTCCGCGACCTCGTCGGCCCCAGCCTGTGGGCGAACTTCACGTTCATCGAAGCGGACATCCGCAACCTGGCCGATTGCCACCGCGCCTGCGAGGGCGTGGACTTCGTGCTGCACGAGGCGGCGCTGGGCTCGGTGTCGCGCTCGATCGACAACCCGATCGGCACCAACGAGACCAATGTCACCGGTTTCCTGAACATGCTGGTCGCCGCGCGCGACGCCGGGGTGAAGCGCTTCATCTACGCCGCGTCGAGCTCGACCTACGGCGACCATCCGGCGCTGCCCAAGATCGAGCACCAGATCGGCAACCCGCTGTCGCCGTACGCGGTGACCAAGTACGTGAACGAGCTGTACGCGAACGTGTTCGGCCGCACCTACGGCATGGAGTCGATCGGGCTGCGCTACTTCAACGTGTTCGGCCCGCGCCAGGATCCGAACGGAGCGTATGCCGCCGTGATCCCGCAGTGGATCGCCGCGCTGATCCGCAACACGCCGCTGAAGATCAATGGCGACGGCGAGACCAGCCGCGACTTCTGCTACATCGACAACGTGGTGCAGGCCAACCTGCTCGCCGCGCTGGCAGGCAAGGACGCGGCCAACCAGGTGTACAACGTGGCGCTGAATGACCGCACCACGCTCAACCAGCTGTACCAGATGATGCGTGACCTGCTGCGCGAGCGGTTCCCGCACGTGGAAGGGCATGCGCCGCAATACGTCGACTTCCGGCCAGGCGACGTACGGCATTCGCAGGCAGACATTTCAAAGGCCGCCGCGCTGCTCGGCTACGCGCCGACGCACCGGATCGGGGAAGGCTTGAAACAGGCAATGGATTGGTACGTCCGCGACCTCGCCCGGCAGGGATAACGCGCCCGGCGTGCCACAGTAACAAACGAAGCAAGAAAGTATTCCGGAGGCTGACGTGCTTAGGATCTCTAATCACTATGTGTCGAAGATCGTATTTGTACTCCTGTTCGTGGAGCTGCTGGTGCTGATGGGCTCCGCCTATGCCGGCGCGGCAGTGCGCCACATCGGCTCGGGCGAAGTGCTCTCGGCCGAGCACCTGCACCATTTCTTCACCTCGGCGATCGCGTTTGCGACCGCGGTCATCTTCAGCATGAGCGCAATGGGCATGTACCAGCTCAATTTCGGCGAGGGGACTTCGCGCAACTCGTTCCTGATGCAGCTGATGCCGTCGTTCGTGATGGGCTTTTTCATCCTGACGCTGGTGTTCTACCTGGCGCCGGACCTGTCGTTCGGGCGCAGCATCCTGCTGCTGGTGTTCGCGATCGCCGCCGCCGGCATCGCGGTGGCGCGGATGATCTTCCTGAAGACGTCCGAGCTGCGCTTCCTGCAGCAGCGCATCATGTTCCTTGGCGGCGGCCCGCTGGCCAAGGAGTGCAGCGACCTGGCGGGGCAGAGCTCGCGCTACCACCGTTACAAGATCGCCGGCTTCATCCAGACCGAGTCGGAGGAGCTGTGCGTGCCGGCGTCGAACCTGCTCAAGATGAAGGACGGCGACTCGCTGCTGTCGATGGCGAAGAAGCACGGGGTCGAGGAGATCGTGGTCTCGGTCGAGAACCGCCGCTCGGGCCTGCCAATCAAGGAACTGCTCGACTGCAAACTGCAGGGCGTGAAGGTGACCGACGCCGCCACCTTCTTCGAGCGCGAGACCTGCCAGATCCGCGTCGATTCGCTGCAGCCGAGCTGGCTGGTGTTCGGCGGCGGCTTCGACCAGAGCTTCGTGCGCACCTTCATGAAGCGCTCGTTCGACCTGGTGTGCAGCGCGACGATCCTGGCGCTGACCTTCCCGCTGATGCTGCTGGCCGCGATCGCGGTCAAGCTGGAGGATGGCGGCCCGGTGTTCTATTCGCAGGAGCGCGTGGGCAAGGACGGCAAGACCTTCCGCGTGCACAAATTCCGCAGCATGCGCGCCGACGCCGAAAAAGGCGGCAAGCCGCAGTGGGCGGCGCAGAACGATCCGCGCGTCACCCGCGTTGGCAACTTCATGCGCAAGACCCGGATCGACGAGCTGCCGCAGATCGTCAACGTATTCAAGGGCGAGATGTCGTTCGTCGGCCCGCGCCCCGAGCGCCCGTACTTCGTCGAGCAGCTGATCGAGGTGGTCCCGTACTACAACGTCCGCCACAGCATCAAGCCGGGCATCACCGGCTGGGCGCAGGTGCGCTACGGCTACGGCTCCTCGGCCGAGGATGCGCTGCAAAAGCTGCAGTACGACCTGTACTACGTGAAGAACAACAGCCTGTTCCTGGACATGCTGATCCTGATCGACACGCTCAAGGTGGTGCTGTTCCGCAGCGGACGCTGATGTCATATGGCGGGCTGCCCGGCGCGGCCTGCGCAACAAACTGCTTTGCCTGGCTGCGCCATCCCGGCGCATGCCTTTATTTCTACTGATGGTGCATCGTGACGAGTATCGCCGCCTATAGCTACGCGCTGGCCGCCGTTTGCTTTTTGGTGCTCGGCGTGCCGATGATGACCCGCTGGCGCGGCCGCAACCACGGCCGCGCGCTCACAGCCGCCTGCCTGCTGTCCGCCGCGTGGGCCGCCGCACTGGGCTGGGCCGCCTCGCGCATGGTGATGTGGTCGGCCATGACCGGCGTGCTGGAGATCCTGCGCGACGCCGGCTGGTCGATCTTCCTGGCTGGGCTGCACGGTCACTACCGCGATCCGCGCAGCCGCTTGCCGTTCGGCTTGCGGCCATCGTGGTTTGCGGGCGGCTGCCTGTACGTGCTGATGCTGGCCGCCACGCTTTCCGGCTACTGGAACCTGCCGCTGTTCGCGCGCTTCGGGCTCATGCCCACTGTCGCCGCGCATGTGGTGTTCGCGGTGTACGGCATGCTGCTGGTCGAGCAGGTGTACCGCAACAAGTCGGCGCAGGAGCGCTGGGCCATCAAGTTCGCCTGCCTTGGCATCGGCGGCATGTTCGCCTACGACTTCTACCTGTACAGCCACACCATGCTGTTCCGCGAGACGCACCCGGACGTGTGGGCCGCGCGCGGCGTCGTCAACGCGCTCACGGTGCCGCTGCTGGCGGTGTCGGTCGGGCGCAGCAAGTCGTGGTCCACGCCGCTGGCGGTGTCGCGCCGCGTGATGTTCCATTCGGCCGCGCTGTTCGGGTCCGCCATCTACCTGCTCGCCATGGGATCGGCCGGCTACTACCTGCGTTTTTTCGGCGGCAGCTGGGGCACGGTGATGCAGGTGACCTTCTTGTTCGGCGCACTGGTGCTGCTGGCCGGGATCCTGTTCTCCGGCGCCTTCCGCTCCTGGCTCAAGGTCTTCATCAGCAAGCACTTCTACCGCTACAACTACGACTACCGCGAGGAATGGATGCGCTTCACGCGCACCCTCTCCGAGCCGGGGCCGGGCCTGGCCGAACGGGCGATCGAGGCCGTGGCCGCGCTGGTCGAAAGCCCCGGCGGCGTGTTGTGGCAGCGGCGCGACGGCGGCGCATTCGAGCCGGTCGCTTACTGGCACGTCCCCGCGGTGTCCGCGCGCGAGCCGGACGCCTCCCCGTTCTGCCAGTTCCTCGAATCGACGCAGTGGGTGGTGGACCTGCACGAGTGCGCGCGCCACCCCGAGCGCTACGAAGGGCTGGCGCTGCCGGCATGGGTGGAAAGCTTCCCGCGCGGCTGGCTGGTGGTGCCGCTGGTCCTGCAGGGCAAGCTGTTCGGCTTCGTGCTGCTGCAAAACGCGCGCAGCCCGGTCAAGCTGAACTGGGAAGTGATCGACCTGCTCGGCATCGCCGGCAGCCAGGCGGCCAGCTACCTGGCGCAGCAGGATGCCGCCAACGCGCTGATGGTGGCGCGCCAGTTCGAGTCGTTCAACCGCATGTCCACCTTCGTGGTGCACGACCTGAAGAACCTGGTGGCGCAGCTGTCGCTGAT
Organism: Massilia agilis; assembly: GCF_024756255.1. Lineage (GTDB taxonomy): Bacteria > Pseudomonadota > Gammaproteobacteria > Burkholderiales > Burkholderiaceae_D > Telluria > Telluria agilis. The sequence continues at coordinate 201,903 of NZ_JANUHB010000003.1, forward strand.
GAACGCCAACGCCGAGCGCCATCGCGACAATCCCGAATTCCAGCGCGACATGCAGGAGACGGTCAGCTATTCGGTGCAGAAGATGAAGCTGCTGCTGCAAAAGCTGGGCCGCGCCGGGCGTCCCGAGAATCCGGAGCCGCTGGCGGTGGACCAGGTGGTGCGCCAGGCGGTCGCGCTCAAGGCGGCGTTCGAGCCGCGGCCGCGGCTGGAGATCAACAGCACCGGGCTGTACGTGCTGGCCGACCGCGAGCGGCTCGAGCGCGTGGTGGGCCACCTGATCCAGAACGCCATCGAAGCCACGCCCAGGAACGGCGAGGTCGTGATCCGCGTGGGCGCGAGCGGCGCCGGCGTGCTGGTCGAGATCGCGGACACGGGCGCTGGCATGAGCGAGGAATTCATCCGCGAACGCCTGTTCAAGCCGTTCGAGTCCACCAAGTCGGCCGGCATGGGCATTGGCGTGTTCGAAAGCCGTGAATACATCATCGAGCTGGGCGGCAGCCTGGAAGTGACCAGCAAGCCGACCCAGGGAACCACCTTCAAAGTCGTCCTGCCTCTCTACCAGGAAGAGACGCAGGCCATCGAACAAGCCGCATGAAGAGGAAAGCGCTGTGACACAAACGAAACCGAAACTGCTCATCATCGAAGACGATCCCGGGCTGCAGAAGCAGCTCAAGTGGAGCCTGGACGCCTACGACGTGGTGGTCGCGGGCGACCGCGAGAGCGCGCTGGCGCAGGTGCGCCGCCACGAGCCGGCGGTGGTGACCATGGACCTGGGCCTGCCGCCCGACCCGGACGGCGCCACCGAAGGACTGGCCACGCTGCAGCAGATCCTGGCGATGGCCCCAAGCACGCGCGTGATTGTCCTCACCGGCAACCAGGACCACGCGCACGCGGTCAAGGCGATCGGCATGGGCGCATACGACTTCCACCAGAAGCCGTGCGACCCGGTGATCCTGAACCTCGTGATCGAGCGCGCGTTCTTCTTGCACGCGCTGCAGCAGGAGAACCGGCGCATGCAAACGCTGCAGGCCGACTCGCCGCTGGCCGGCGTGATCAGCCGCGACCCGGGCATGCTCAAGGTGTGCCGCAATATCGAAAAAGTCGCGCCTACCTCGGCGTCGGTGATGCTGCTGGGTGAAAGCGGCACCGGCAAGGAGGTGCTGGCGCGCGCGCTGCACCAGTTGAGTCCCCGCGCCGGCCAGCGCTTCATGGCGATCAACTGCGCGGCCATTCCCGAGAACCTGCTCGAGAGCGAGCTGTTCGGCTACGAGAAGGGCGCCTTCACCGGCGCGGCCAAGCAGACCAAGGGCAAGGTGGAGCTGGCCCACGGCGGCACCTTCTTCCTGGACGAAGTGGGCGACCTGCCGATGGCGCTGCAGGCCAAGCTGTTGCGCTTTTTGCAGGAGCGCGTGATCGAGCGCATCGGCGGGCACGAGGAGATCCCGGTGGATGTGCGCATCGTGTGCGCCACCCACCAGAAGCTCAAGGACCTGTGCGCGGCGGGGCGCTTCCGCGAGGACCTGTACTACCGCCTGTCCGAGATCGTGGTGAACATTCCGCCGCTGCGGGAGCGCAGTGGCGACGCGGCGCTGCTGGCCCACCACTTCAAGAACAAGTTCTGCGCCCAGGAGTCGCGGGCCGCGCTGCATTTTTCACCCGAGGCGGTGGCGGCGATCGAGTCCTGGTCCTGGCCCGGCAACGTGCGCGAGATGGAGAACTGCATCAAGCGCGCCGTCATCATGGCCGACGGCTCGTCGATCGGCGCCGACGACCTTGGCCTGCCCGACACCGCCGCCCAAGACGAGCCGATCAACCTGCGCCAGGTGCGCGACGACGCGGAATACAAGGCCATCATCAAGGTGCTCGCGCGGGTGGACGGGAACATCGTCAAGGCGTCCGAACTGCTGGGCATCAGCCGTCCCACCATGTACGACCTGATGGCGCGCCACGCCATCAAGCCGGCAGCGGCGGCCGCATGACTGCGCGCGCGCTGCGCTATGCCTCGCTGCTGGCGCTGCTCGGCTTGTCGGTGACGACGGCGGCCGCGTTGTACCTGCAGGGCATGGGCGTGGCGCCGCGCGCGCTCGGGCCATACGTCGGCCAGCGCAGCGCAGGCCACAACCCGCTTGTCAGCGGCATCGGCAGCTGGCTGCAGGAGCGCTTGCTGTCGCTCGACCGCAGCGGACCCGGCCCGTATGCGATGCCTTCGTTCTCCGTCGGCGCCATGGCCATGCCGTCTTCCCAGGCCAGCGACCAGGCCTGCTGGCGCACGCCGGGTTGCCGCCGGCTGCGCAAATTCGCCAGCAGCCCGGCCGATGTGCGCGCGGCAGTGCAGGCGGCGCAGCCGGGCGACGTGATCACGCTGCTGCCGGGGACCTACCGCTTTGGCGCGGGGCTGGTGGCGCTCGCCGCGGGCACCGAGCAGGCGCCCATCACCGTGCGCGCCGAGCGCCATGGCTCGGTGGTCATCCAGTTCGATACCGTGGAGGGCTTTGCGGTATCCGGACCGTGGTGGCGCTTCGAGAACCTGATTGTGCAGGGCGCCTGCACAATTGACGCGCGCTGCGAGCACGCGTTCCACGTGGCGGGCGACGCCCATCATTTCGTGGCCGTGAACAATTCGATCAGCGATTTCAACGCGCACTTCAAGATCAACGGCAGCGGCGGGCGCTTTCCGGACCATGGCCTCATCGACCACAACACGCTGGCCAATTCCGCTCCGCGCAAGACGGCCGGCCCGGTGACGCCGATCGACCTGGTGGGCGCCAGCGGCTGGACCATTCGCGCCAACTACATTGCGGACTTCATCAAGGCGCAGGGCGACCGCGTCAGCTATGGCGCGTTTGCCAAGGGCGCCGGCGCGGGCACCACCATCGCCGGCAACGTGGTGCTGTGCGAGCAGCGGCTGCAGGGCCAACCCGGCCAGCGCGTCGGCCTGTCGTTTGGCGGCGGCGGCACCGGCAAGCCATATTGCCGCGACCGCCGGTGCATCACCGAGCAGGACCATGGCGTCATCCGCGACAACCTCGTCGCCGCCTGCTCCGACGCCGGCATCTACATCAACAGCGCGGCCGACACGCAGATCATCCACAACACGCTGCTCGACACCGGCGGCATCGACGTGCGCTTTCCCGAGAGCGGCGCGGACGTGATCAGCAACCTGGTCGATGGCACGATCCGCGCGCGTAACGGGGCGCGGGTGCGGGCGCTGGACAACCTGGACACGCCGATCGCCTACCTGTACGCGGGCTATCACCCGGTACGCCGGCTGTTCGAGAACGTGCGGGAGCTGAACCTGCGCTGGAAGGCGGCGCCACCAAGGCGCGCCATCACCGGCGCGGCCGTGGACATGTGCGGCAGGGCGCGGCCGGTGTGGGCGAGCTACGGCGCGTTCGAGAATTTCGCAGACTGCGTACGCTAGCTCAGGCCAGGGCGCAGATCCAGCTGCGGGTCCACTCTGCCACCTGGTCGTGCCATGCGCGCCGCGAGCAGGTGTGGTCGGCCCCGGCCAGCGTGTGGCGCGTGAACCGGCTTTCCCCGAGCAGCTTTTCCCAAGCCTGCGTGGACGCGAGACCGGCAAACTCCTGCGCGGTCAGGTCGGCGCCACTCAGCATGATGAGCACCTCGCCCTTGAAGGAGCGCAGCGCTGCGTGCACGCGCTCCGGCAGCGTCATCGCCGCGCCGTCGCGCCGGCCGCCCGCCAGCGCCTTGCGCGCCAGTGCGGTGAACGATGCGATTGCGGCGCGGTATTCGAAGCGGCCATCCAGTACCTTGGCCCAGAACGCGCGTTCGAGCACCCGTGCGCCGTAGTAGTGCCTGATCGTGGCCCTGGCTGCGCCTTCCTCGGTGCGTACCCACGGATTAAGCAGGGCCAGCGCGCGCACGCGCTGATCTCGCGGCGCGTACATCGCCGCGGCGCTCGCGCCGTCGCACAGCCCCCACAGCACAACCTCTTCCAGGCCCGGTGACTCGGCGACGAACCTGTCGATGGCCGCCCTGATGTCGTCGTTCACCGACTCGAAGTGCCGCATCTCGCCTTCGCTGTCGCCCATGCCGCGGTAGTCGAAACGCATGGCGGGGATGCCAGCCGCGGCCAGGCTGCGCGCCAGCAGGGTGAACTGGCGGTGGCTGCCGGCGCGGTACTGGGGGCCGCCGGCCACGATCAGCACACCACGCCTTGCCGGTTGCGCCGGCTGGCTGAGGATCCCGTACAGCCAGTCGCCGCCGCACGGGAACGCGAATGCGCGCTCCTCAAGCATGCGCGGCCTCGCGGCAGGCGCTGACGGTGGGCTCAACCAGCGGCGGGCACTCCGCAATCTCGGGCGTGGCCCAGAAGCTCGGCCCGCAGACCGTTTCAGTGTGCAGATCGGCGCCCTTGTCGCGCCATGCAGAGGCGATGCGGCTGGCGGCGGGCGAAAGCGGCCGTCCGGGCTCGGCGACCACCTCGAACCAGTGCACCGGGCAGCGGGGCGGCGCGAGCGCGGCGGCCTCGAGCTGGTCCATCGGCAGGGCCAGTCCCGGCGCCAGGTCGTAGCCGGCGATTTCAATCGTGCTGCCGCCTTGCAGCAGCGCGCGCAGCGATCCGGTGCTCGTTGTTGCACTGTCTTGCTGCAGCAGGTCGCCGGCAAGGCGCAGCCGCAGCAGCTGGGTCAGGTAGCCGCTGCCGCTCAATACGGGTTGCCACAGCAGCAGGCGGTCAGCGGGAAGGGCATCGCCTTGCACGCAGTCGAGCGCGAGCAGGGCGCCAAGGCGCAGCCCCCACAGTCCGACCGGCATGCCGAGCCGCGTGCGCAGCCAGGTGCTGGCGAGGGCGACGTCGTGCTTCCAGGTGTCCCAGCGGGCGTCGCCGAACTCGCCGCTGCTGTCGCCGCAGCCGTGCAGGTCCAGCTGCAGCACCGCCACGCCGCTGGCGGCCAGCGCGCGTGCGGCCAGCGCGGTCATGCGGCGCGAGCGGTTCATCTCTTCGGCAAAGGGATGGATGTACACCAGCGCGGCGCGGCAGTGGCCGGCCGGGTGATGGAACAGGCAAAAGCGCGGCCCGGTGCTCGCTGCGAGGTAGATCGGTTCAGCAGGCGCGTGTCCGGGCAGCGCCATCGTTCATGCCGCCTTCTCTTCGACGAACTTGGCCAGGCTGCCCAGCGTTTCGAAGGTGCTGGCGCTGATGTCGTCGTCGTCCACTGCGATGCCGAAGCGCTCCTCGAGCGCGCCGAGCAGCGTGACCACCGCCATCGAATCGAGTTCGGGCAGGCTGCCGAGCAGCGGCGAATCGGCGGTGAGCGCTTCCCCGGCCGGGCCGAGGTTGAGCACATCGATCAGGACATTTTTAACGTCGTTCAGGTACATGGTTGCTTTCAAGGGGAAGGGTGCGCGGCCTGTCGCGAGCGTGCGGTGGACGCCAGCAGCGTGTGCAGGCGGCGCAGCCCGGGCCATCGGTAAACGTTCACATGGTACATAGTACGCACATCTTCCGTCCAGCGCAGGTGCCAGTCCATCACGCGGCCGTAGAACTCCAGGCGCCGGATCCGGCCCTCGTCGAACAGGCGCCGGCACGCCTCTTCGCGCATCAGCAGCGTGGGTGACAACCCGTTCGGCACGCGCTCGTCGTAGGCCGTCTTGAGCACGACGATGCTGTCGGCGTCCTCCACGCACAGGTCGGCCGCAACCAGCTGGTCCCCAAAGTAGTAGCGATAGACGCTGCCTGCGCCCCGGCGGCAGAAGTCTTCCAGCATCGCGCGGTAGTAGCGGCCCTGCGCGTTGCCGGCATCGACCGCGGTGCCGCAGGCCGCCTTCCAGCCCGAGCCCTCCAGCCGCCCGTAGTCCTCCACCGCGGCTGCCATGTCCTGTGCGTCGCGGCAGACCACGAGGCGGGTGGCGGTCCCGTCCCGGGCCAGCCGCGCGCGCTGCTTCTTCAGGTTGGCGCGCAGGTTCTTGCCGCGGTTGTTCCAATATGTGTCGAAGCTGCCGTCGATCGTTACGCGCGCCGTGTCGATGTAGTCGAGCGTGCGCACGCTGCCGGAATCGGCGGGGCGCGCGTGCATGGCGGGGTCCAGCTGCGTGATGCCGAACACGAGCGGGAAACCCGGGAGGGCGCGCATCAGGCCTTGGGCCAGCCGCTCCACGTCAAGCCCGGGGCGCTGCAGCCACAGGCCGATGGGTGCCTGCGCCGGCTGGAAGGTGGACCAGCCAGCATGGCCGGCGGGGGCTACAAGCGCCATCGCCACGGTTTCGCCATCCATCTGGCAGCGTGCAAGCAGCTCGCGGCCGGTGCCGAACTGCGCCAGCAGCGGCGCGACGAAATCGGCGGCCAGCAGCGACGGCGCGCCGCAGCGGCTGTGCAGCTGCTGCCAAAGCGTGGCATGTTCGGCAAAGCGCGCGGCGGGGAGCACGGTCCAGCTCATGCCAGCGCCTTCCTGATCGCTTCGATCATGCGCGCCAGTTCGTGCTCCTGCAGCTCCTGGTGGCAGGCGAAGCCCACCACGTGCCGCGACAGCCGTGCGCTGGTCGCACAGACGCTGTCGTCCACACCCTGCCACAGCGGCAGCCCAAAGCGCACCAGCGGCACGCCGGCCTGGCGCAGGCGTTCGCACAAGCCCTCGGGATCTTCGGCCAGGAACGGGAACACCCAGGGGCATGCGCCTTCCGGCAGGCGCGGGTACAGGGCCCGGCCGCCGGGCAGGCCGCGCAGGTTGGCGTCGATGCGTTCGTAGTTGGCCCGGCGCGCGCTCGCGATCCGGCTAGGGGACGCCAGGCGCGTCACCAGCCGCGCGAACCACGACGAGCGCTTGTCGATCCAGCGCGCGTCGAAGTTGAAGCTGCTGTCCGACGAGTCGGGCGCAAGCGGCACGGCGCCGGCGTTCGTGCGCCGTTTGAGCATTCCCCACGCCGCATCCCTGGCCTTCATGGGCAGCCAGAGCGCGGCGCGCGCGGCCGACAGGCGCCCGTGGGCGAACGCCTTCTCCAGCGAAGCGAGGGCGATCTTGGCCTCGAATCCCGGGCCCGCCGAGCGCAGCGCCACCTGGCGCAGGCTGTGGCGCGCCGACACCAGCAAGCCGCCCTCGTAAATCGGCAGGAATTTCATGCTGCTCGCGATCGCATAATCGCCCCAGGCGCCAACCGGGCGGCCCTGGTGCTCGCCAATGAAGCAGTGCGCGCAGTCTTCCAGCAGCCGGATGCCGCGCGCGTCGCAGAGGGTGCGCAGGGCCGCGATCTCGTGCTGCACAAAGCCGAAGTAGTGCGTCACCATCAGCACGCGCACCGAGTCGTCGAGCTTGTCCACGATGTCGGCCAGGTCGGCGCTGGTGTCCGCGCGCAGCTTGTAGAACACAGGCTGCGCGCCGCGCCACAGCACCGGCGGGATCATGGACGGGCTGTGCCAGGCCGGCACCAGCACCTTGTCGCCGGCCTTGACGCCCATCTCGCGCAGCGCCAGCCCGATCGCAATGCGGCCGCTGGTGACGAAGCGCACCTCGCCTGCGTCCAGCACCGAGCGGGTGCGCGTGCCCGGCGCGCGGCGCAGTGCGCTGAACGACAGCACCGGGGACAATGGAATCGGGCGGGTGGCGTGACTCATGGGCCGAGTATAGATCGAGTGTTAAAAAATTGGCCACGAGATATGTCCGAAACTAAACAATCGTCTGCGGCCATTGACCACAAACTGTTAAGATTGCGGCCTGTCTTGCGCCACGCTCAGCGCGGCGCGCGAATACGTTCCGCCTATGCCAGTCCTGATCCACGACGTCATTTTTGAAACCGCCGCCCGCACCCCGCAGGCCGCAGCGCTCGCCTACGGGAACGAGCGGCTCGACTACGCGGCGCTGGCCGCCGCCGTGCGCCGCGCCGCCGGCGCGCTGCTTGCCGCGGGCGTACAGCGTGCCGACCGGGTTGCGGTGTACCTGGAAAAGCGGATCGAGAACGTGGCCGCGATGTACGGCGCCAGCCTGGCCGGCGCTGTGTTCGTGCCGGTGAACCCGCTGCTCAAGGCCGAGCAGGTGGCGCATATCCTGGCCGACTGCAATGTGCGCGTGCTGGTGACCTCGCCCGAGCGCCTGGCGCAGCTCGATGGCGTGCTGGCGCGCTGCCCGGACCTGCGCACCGTGTTCGTGACCGGCCCTGCGCGCGACCACGCGGCGCCGGTGCGCTCGTGGGAAGCGGCGCAGGCCGAGCCGCAAGCGCCGCTGCTCGCAAGCCGCCGCGTCATCGACGCCGACATGGCCGCGATCCTGTACACCTCGGGCAGCACCGGCAAGCCGAAGGGCGTGGTGCTCTCGCATCGGAACATGGTGGCGGGCGCGCAGAGCGTGGCCAGCTACCTCGGGATCACCGCCGCCGACCGCATCCTGTCGGTGCTGCCGCTCAGCTTCGACTACGGGCTGTCCCAGCTCACCACCGCGTTCCTGCACGGCGCCAGCGTGGTGCTGATGAACCACCTGTTCGCGCGCGACATCGTGAAGATGGTCGCGCTCGAGGGCATCACCGGCCTGGCCGCGGTGCCGCCGCTGTGGATCCAGCTGGCCGCGCTGCCCTGGCCGCAACCGAACACGCTGCGCTTCTTGACCAATTCCGGCGGCGCCATGCCGCGCCCGACCGTGGCGGCGCTGCGCGCGGCGCTGCCCGAGGCCGACCTGTTCCTGATGTACGGCCTGACCGAGGCGTTTCGCTCGACCTACCTGCCGCCGTCCGAACTGGACCGCCGCCCCGATTCGATGGGCCGCGCGATCCCGAACGCCGAGGTGATGGTGGTGCGCCCGGACGGCACGCCGTGCGCGCCGAACGAGCCCGGCGAACTGGTGCACCGCGGTGCGCTGGTCTCGCTCGGCTACTGGAACGACCCGGCCAAGACGGCCGAGCGCTTCAAGCCGGCGCCCGGCCAGGACCCGGCGCTGCCGATCACCGAAATGGCCGTGTGGTCCGGCGACACCGTGCGCATGGACGAAGAGGGCTACCTGTACTTCATCGGCCGCAGCGACGACATGATCAAGGTGTCCGGCTACCGCATCAGCCCCACCGAGGTCGAGGAGGCGGTGCATGCGACCGCCCTGGTGCAGGAAGTGGCCGCGTTCGGCGTGCCGCACCCGGCGCTGGGGCAGGCGATCGTGCTGCTCGCCGTCGCGCGCGAGGCCACGCTGGAGCCGGCGGCGCTGCTCAAGGAGTGCCAGCGCCGCCTGCCGGCGTACATGGTGCCCGCGCACGTCGAGGTGCGGGGCGAACCGTTCCCGCGCAACCCGAACGGCAAGATCGACCGCACGCTGCTGCGCCAATCCTTCATGACCTTGTTCGACAAAGCCTCCAATCCATGAGCACCACCAAACCAGTCCACGCCGCCCAGAGCCGGTTCCCGGTCGTTGACGGCGTCCTCCACGTGGGCGGCGTACCGCTCACCCGCCTGGCACAGCGGGTCGGCCGCACGCCCTTCTACGCCTACGACCGCAAGGTGGTGAGCGACCGCGTGCGCCAGGTGCGCGACTGCCTGCCGGACGGCGTGCGCCTGCACTATTCGATCAAGGCCAACCCGATGCCGGCGCTGGTGCAGCACATGGCCGCGCTGGTGGACGGGCTGGACGTGGCCTCCGGCGGCGAACTGAAGACCGCGCTGGACGCCGGCATGGCGCCCGAATGCATCAGCTTTGCCGGCCCCGGCAAGTCCGACGCCGAACTGGCGCAGGCGGTGGCGGCCGGCGTGCACGTGCACGCGGAGTCCGAGCGCGAACTGCATGCGTTGGCGCGCATCGGCCAGGAGCTCGGCATCGCGCCGCTGGTGGTCATCCGCGTCAATCCCGACTTCGAGCTCAAGGGCTCGGGCATGCGCATGGGCGGCGGCGCCAAGCAGTTCGGCATCGACGCCGAGGAGATGCCGCGCGTACTGGCGCTGGCCGCCGGGCTGGGACTGGACGTGCTGGGTTTTCATATCTTCAGCGGATCGCAGAGCCTGAAGGCCGAGGCGATCGTCGAAGCGCAGGCGCAGACCTTTGCGCTGGCCGAGCGGCTGGCGCAGTCGTGCCGGCACCCGGTGCGCGTGCTGAACATCGGCGGCGGCTTCGGCATTCCCTACTTCCCCGGCGAGGCGCCGCTCGACCTGGCGCCGATCGCCGCGCACCTGCGCCAGGCGCTGCCGCACGTGCAGGCGGCGCTGCCGCAGGCCGAAGTGTCGATCGAGCTGGGGCGCTACCTGGTGGGCGAAGCCGGGGTGTACGTGGCGCGCGTGGTGGACCGCAAAGTCTCGCGCGGCCAGGTGTTCCTGGTCACGGACGGCGGCCTGCACCACCACCTTGCCGCATCGGGCAATTTCGGCCAGGTGATCCGCAAGAACTACCCCGTTGCGATAGGCAACCGCATGGGTGGCGGCCAGGCCGAGGTGGTGTCCGTGGTGGGCCCGCTGTGCACGCCGCTTGACCTGTTGGCCGACAAGATGGAGCTGCCGCGCGCGAACGTGGGCGACCTGGTGGTCGTGTTCCAGTCCGGCGCCTACGGCATCTCGGCCAGCCCCGCCGGTTTCCTGAGCCACCCGAACGCTGTCGAAGTCCTCGTCTGAAGGAGTAGCGCATGCCGACCGTCTCCGTGATCATCCCCACCACGTGCGAAGAGCGCCGCTGGTCGTCGCTGCAACGCGCCATTGCCAGCACCCGCGCCAGCGAAGGCGTGGACGTGAAGGTGATCGTGGTCGTCAACGGCAAGCGCTTCGATGCGGCAAAGCTGGCGGAACTGCGTGAGCGCCCCGACATCACGGTCGCGTACCGGGAAGAAGGCAGTGCGCCGCTGGCGCAGCGCCACGGCCGCACGCTGGTGGACACCGAGTTCTTCGCATTCCTGGACGACGATGACGAATACCAGCCGCAGGCGCTGGCGCTGCGCTGCGCGCCGCTGTTGGCCGATCCCCGGCTCGGTTTTGTCGCCACCAACGGCTACCGCTGCGTGGGCGGCGAGGACAGGCTGATGGTCTCTTGCGCGGCGGCCGTGCGTGCCGACCCGCTGGCGGCGCTGGCGCGCGAAAACTGGCTCGCCTCGTGCGGCGGCCTGTTCCGCACCAGCAGCATCGGGCCGGTCTATTTCGACGATCCTGCGCCCTTCCTGGAATGGACCTACCTGGCCTACCGGCTGGCGCTTGACTTCAACATGGCTTTCGTGGACACGCCGACTTTCCGTATCCATGACACGCCGGCCTCGCTGTCCAAGTCCGACGCGTACCGCGCCGCGGAGCTGGATGTACTGCGGCGCATCGCGGCGCTGCCGCTGCCGGCACCGGTGGCGCGCCAGGTGCGCGGCAAGGTGGGCGCGGCCTGCCACGACCTGGCGGACCAGGCGCGCATGGCAGGGCGCTACGGCCGCGCACTGGCCCTGCACGCGCGCAGCCTGCTGTTGCCGGGCGGCTGGCGCTACCTTGCCTGGTCGCGCAAGCTGCTGCCGTTCGCGTTCAAGCGCCCGGCGGCTGCGAGCTGACCCTGCCCAGCCTGCGCAGCATCTCCTCCAGCCGGGCGAACGCATAGCCTTCCGGGCCGGACGGGCGCGCGGCCCAGCGCCACAGCGCATACAGCGATCCCACATACACCAGGGCGCCTGCGGCCACGCACAGCAGCAGGGCCATGACGTAATCGAGCGTGACCGGGCGCGGCTGCAGCGCGTCCTTCAGCAGCAGCACCACGCCGCCCATGATGCTCGATGCCACGAGCGGCCGCATCACGTGGCGCACGAACTGCAGTGCCGACAGTCCCAGGCAGCGCGCGATCAGGTACTGGTTCACCGGGATCATCAGGATCATCGTGATCAGGAACGCGCCGGCGGCGCCGAGCACCCCGAACCACAGGATTCCCGGGATAAGCATCGACACCAGCAGCGCGAACTGCAAGCCGGCCGTCCAGGTGATGAGCGTGGTGCGGCCGAGCGCAAGGTACACGTAGCCGATGTTGTTCTGTACTGCCTCGATGACACCGTAGATCGCGAGGATCTGGATGATCGGCACGGCCGACTGCCATTTCCACCCCAGCGCCGCCGGCACCAGCAGGTCGGCCACGACCAGGATGCCCACGCCGGCGGGCAGCGCAACCATCGCGATCGAGGACACCACGTTCAAAAAGCTCGCGCGCAGCGCCGCCAGGTTGCCGGCTGCCTTGGCGTAGCCGGGGAAGGCCGCGCGGTTCACCGGCGCGACCAGCTCGGTGGTGGGCAGCGACGAGATTTCGGACGCGATCGAGTACACGCCCAGCGCCTGGGCGCCAGCGTAGCGGCCAAGGATGAACTGTCCGGCGCGGTTATTCAGGAACTGGAACAGGTTGTTCACCATGAGCCACTTCGACTTGTGGAACAGGTCCACCTTGGCGCGCAGCGAAAAGCGCGGCCGGTAGTCGCTCACGCTGTAGGACAGCCAGACCGACAGCACGGTCCCGGTCAGCTGGCCGATCACCAGCGCCCAGTAGTTGTGCAGGTAAAAGGCGAGCGGGATGGTGACGCAGGTGGCCATGCGCTTCCCGAGCAGGAACTTGAACTCGCGGTCAAAGCGCATCTCGCGCCGAAAGCTCACCGGGCCGATATTGGAAAAGCCCTGCAGCACAAAGCCGATGGCGAGCGAATAGATCACCGGCGCCAGCCGCGGCTCGTTGTAAAAGACGGCGGCCATTGGCGCCAGCAGGGCCAGCACCACGCCGCAGGCGGCGGCGAACAACACGTTGAAGGTCCAGGCCGTATCGAATTCGTCACGGCCGGCGTCCGGATTCTGGATCAGCGCCACATCGAAGCTGAACGCCACCAGCAGCTGCAGCGCGCCGATCAGCGTCATCGCCATGGCCACCAGGCCGAAGTCCGCCGGCAGCAGCAAGCGCGCGAGGACCACGGTGCTGACCACGCCGATGCCGCGGTCGACCAGCTTGAACAGCACCATCCAGGCCGCGCCCTTGGCGATCTTGCGGTCGATGTCGCTCATGCGGCCTCCATGCACACGCGCTCGCCCACCGCCTCGTCGAACAAGCCGGCAAGCTGGCGCGCCCGGCCCGCGCGCGACGACCGGATCACCAGATCGGGCGAGGCCACGTGCGCGCTGCCATCGCGCACGTCGCGCAGGAAGCGTTCCAGCACGCCCGCGATCTCGTCCGGCGCGTCCATGGTCGCGATGCTGTCAAAGCCTGCCGCGCCGAGCACCCGCGCCGTTTCGCCGGTACGGTCCACCAGCCCCAGGATCGGGCGGCGCGCGCGGAAGTATTCGTACACCTTGGCCGGAACCTGGGTATTGAACGGCGTGCCCTGGAACACCAGCAGGCCGTCCGCGGCCAGCATTTCCTGCAGCGCCTCGCGATAGGGCACGGCCGGCGCGACCTCGGCAATGTCGTCCACGCCCAGGCGCCGCGCGCATGCCGCGATGGCCTGCTCGTTGCCGGGCGCGCGCAGGATCACGCGCAGCTTGCCGGCATCCACCGTGCCCGCGCGTTTCAGGCGCGCGATCGCCTCGAAAAAGGCGCTCGGGTCGCGTCCGGTGTCGTACAGCAGGCCGCTGTGCACCAGCGTCACCCGGCCAGCCGGGTGCGGCGCTTCCGTCTGCAGCGCGCCCGCCATCGTGAAGTTGTCTTCGTCGTAGCCGTTTTCGATCACCATGCACTTGTCAGGCGCCAGCTCGGGGAACCGGGCCTTGTACGAGGCCATTGCGCTGTGCGTCGTGAACACCGCCTTGTGGCAGCGCCGGATGGTCTGGCGCTCGATCCACGCATACGCTTTGCGCTGCAGGCCGTAGCTGGGGTAGGCGCTTTGCAGCATCGGGTCGCGGAAATCGGCGATCCACGGCAGGCCGGTCAGGCGGTGCAACGCCAGGCCGATCAGGTGCGCGGTGGCGATCGGGAAGGTGGACCAGATCACCTGCGGGCGGTGGCGGCGTATCATCGCCAGGCCCGCGGGCACCGCCGCGAACCACCACCAAACCCAGCGGTCGGGCAGGGCCAGCGGGCCGAGGTAGCGCCCGCGCACGCCCAGGTCGCGCTTGGTGTCGAGCGCAAACGCGCGCTTGACCACCAGCCCGGCCGGCACGCTGGCCAGCTGCGACGGGTTCTGTTCGGGGTAGGCGCGCGGGTGGGCCGAGAGCACCAGCGGCTCCCAGCCGTTCTTGCCAAGGTGGCGAGAAAAGCTCAGCGTGCGCTGGATGCCGCTGCTTGCTGCCTGCGGCGGAAAGTGAAATGCGATCAGTAGTGCGCGTTTGGTCATGCTCATGCTCTTGTATGGGCTAGCGGATGGCGGCGTTGTCGCTGCCGGCGAGGCGCGCCATCCTGTTTGCGTATTCATGCCGCGCCGGTGCGCCTTGCGCCAGCCACTGCAGCAGCCGCAGGCCGAACAGCAGCGGCCTTTTATCCCACGGCCGGCTGCGCGGCAGCTGGAAGCGGTCGGCCATGCCACCGATCGCGCCCACCGCCGTGGTGAACGCGGCTTCGAAGCCGGCCTCGCGCACCATCGCCACGTGGCGCGCGTCGAAGTCCTTGCCGGCCTTGCCGTTGGGGTAGGCGAACAGGCGCACGGGTTTGCCGATCAGCGCTTCCAGCTCCTGTTTGCCATTGCGGATTTCCGCGCGCGCGGCGTCGTCGTCCAGGCTGGTCAGGATCGGGTGGGTGATGGTGTGGGCGCCGATTTCCACGCCGCGGCGGTCCAGGTCCACCACCATCTCGGGCGTGAGCATCAGGCCCGGCGCGTCGCCGGTGCCGGCCAGTGTGGCAAGGCGTTCCACCAGTGCCGCGCGCGCCGGCGGCGGCAGGTATTTCGATGCTTCGGTCAGGCCGGCGGTGGCGCGCTTGCGGTCGGCCTCGTTGGCAAGCGGGTAGCGCGGCAGGCCCAGGTCCGACAGGTCGAGCGCGCCGGCAGGCAACGCCTGCACCGCCTCGATGATGCGGTCGTTCCACATGCTGCCCCTGCCCACGTGGCCGCTCGTGACGAATACCGTTGCCGGCAGGCCCAATTCCTCCAGCACCGGCAGGGCCAGTTCGTGGACCGAGCGGTAGCCGTCGTCGAAGGTGATGCAGACGGTACGCGGCGGCAGGTTCCCCGCATCGAGCGCGGCCAGCGCAGCGCGCAGCGGCATCACATGGAAGCACTCGGCGAGCAGCGCCATCTGCCAGCGAAAGGCCGCAACGTCGGGCTCCGAGTCGAGCAGCGGGTCCGGGCGCGCGAGGATACGGTGGTAGTTGACCACGCACAGGCTGGGCTCGCGCTGGCTGCGCGCGATGGCGTCGCCGGCAAGGCGCAGCAGGCTGCGCGTGAAACCGGTGTGCGTCGTCATCGCGGCGCCTCCGCCAGTGCCCGCGGGAGAATCCTCTTTTCCAGCACGATCAGCAGCGCAATGATCGCGAAGGTCAGGTCGAAGTAGGCGAAGCTGAGTGCGGCGCCGCCTACGCAAAACGCAAACAGCGTCAGCTGCAGCGTGGTGGCGGCTTGGGCGATCCACTGGGCGGATGCCGCCGCGCGTGCGCGCCTGGCGACGCGCTGCGCGGTGCGGAATGCGCCCACCAGGATCCCGAGGTAGATCGCCAGGCCGAAGAAGCCGTGGTCGCCCAGCACCTGGAAGTACACGCTGTGGGCCGCGCGCGCCTTTTCCGTGTCCGGCAGCGCGTCCCCGGTGTAGAACCACGGGTAGGAAAAGAAGTCTTGCGACAGCGAGGACCAGACCGGGAAGTACTCGAGCCCTTTGAAGCCGCCGCCAAAGAACGGGTGGCGCATCGCCATGATCATCGACAGCTTCCACGCGACCACCCGGCCCATGAACGAGGCATCCTTGCCGGCCGAATTGATGCTGTCGATACGCGACAGCCATTCCGCCGTCGCCACCTGCGACACGCCCAGCGCGAGCACCGCCACCATCGTCGTCACCAGCAGCTTGCGGTCGGTCTTGATGAAGAAGTAGGCGCCCAGTGCGAGCAGCGCGATGAAACCGCCGCGCGACTGGGTGCCGACGATGGCCACCACCGTGAGCGCGATCGTCCCGAGCAGGCCAATCGACAGCGCGCGCGACTGCTTGCCGTATTCGCGCAGCAGGTAAGCGCAGATCGGCAGCAGCATCACGAAGGCGACGGCGAGTTCATTGCGGTCGCCCAGCACGTGCCCGGCCATGCCTTCGATCTTGTGGCCGCCGCCGCTGGCGAGGAACTTGAGCGCCTCGATGTCGGCATAAAAGCCCACGGACAGCACCACGCAGCCGAGGAAGAAGTCGAAATGCAGCTTGCTGTCCACGATGGCCAGCACGAACACGAACAGCACCACCACCTTCATGAAGCGGTCCCAGATCTCCCAGGCCAGCTCGGGCCGGCCAAGTGCCGTCATCGTGCTGCCGGTGGTCCAGGCAAAGAACAGCAGCACAAGGAAGGCGGTGCCGCTGAAGGCGAACCTTGGCTTGTACCGGGTCGTCAGGTAGCTGAAAATCGCCAAGGCCGCGAACAGCAGGTTGTAGCGGATCGCGGCAGCCGGGCCGTACACCCAACCATTGGGGAAAAACAGCGCGGTCCAGATCCACAGCCCGAGCCCGATGAACGGGCGCCTGGCGATCGCGTACAGCATGAATGGCAGCACGGCCAGCAAAAACGCATCACGCATGACTTACCCCGGCCGCTTGTCGTTCTTGCGCGCAGCCTTGACGTCCTGCGCGATCGCCCACCGGCACAGCACCAGCACCGCGATCAGGTCGAGGGCCCACAGTATGCTTTCCATGTTTGGTTTCCTTTGATTGCATGGCGCTCGAGCGCCTGCCCGAATACCTTGATTTGACCGGCGGTGGTGTCGTCCCAGCTGAAGCGCTCGGCGTAGCGGCGCGTAGCGGCCCGGTCGGGGTAGCGGCTGCGCAGCGCGATCACCGCTTCCGCCACGCCGCGCGCGCTGCGCTCGTTCATCAGCACGCCCGCGTCAAGCGCTGCCACCACTTCAGGGGTGCCGTAGACGCGGCTGGCGACCACCGGGGTCCCGCACGCCATCGACTCGAGCAGCACGTTGGCCCAGCCCTCGCGGCTCGATGCCAGCACCAGCGCGTCGGCGGCGGCGTAATGCCGCGGCAGTTCGGACTGCGGCACCGCGCCGAGGAATTGGACGCGGGTGGCCACGCCAAGCTTGTGCGCCAGCGCTTCCAGCTTGCCGCGGTCCGGACCGTCTCCGGCCAGCATCAGCCGCGTATCCGGCAGCATGGGCAGGGCCGCGATGGTCAAGTCCTGTCCCTTGACCGGCACCAGGTGCCCGACCGCGAGCAGCGTGAATGCCGGGTTGTCCTTGCGCGCCACCGGCTGGAACAGATCCAGGTCCACGCCGTTGCGCAGCGAGGTCACACGGCCGGGGTCCACGCCGAGCGCCACCACTTCGTCGCGCAGCGCGTTGCAGACGGTGATCACGGCGCTCGCCTGTTGCGCGGCCCAGCGAATCATCATGCGCGGCAGGCGATAGCGCGGGATCAGGGTGATGTCCGAGCCGCGTGCCGTCACCACCACCGGCTTGTTGAAGTAGCGGCCCAGCATGGCAGCGGCCACGCCGTCCGGGTAGAAGTAGTGCGCGTCGATCAGGTCGAAGTCGTAGCCCTCGTCGATGATGCGGGCGATGGTGCCCTTGGCCGCCTGCGCGAGCAGGGCGGGCGCCACGTTCATGCCGATCTTGGGCAGCACCGGGTAGCGTGGATGCTCGACCAACAGGCCGTGGCGCGTTTCGGCGCGCGGCACCCTGGCAAAGCGCGCCCATGCACCAAAGCGTTCGTGCCCGCTCGGGAACCACGGCACCGGCGCCACCACGCGCGATTCGACCTTGCCGCTGGCGACCAGGTGGCGCAGGCGGGTTTCGACGAAGATGCCGTGGCCGGGCTTTTCGGCGTTCGGGAACAGCGTGCTGAAGGTCAGGATCTTCATGCGCCCGGCCTTCCGGTGAGGCGGCCGTAAATGCTCTTGTAGCGTGCCACGCTCACCGGCCAGTTGCGCTCGCTCTCGACGTACTTGCGTCCCGCCGCGCGCAGGTGCGGCCATTCCTGGCGCGACGCCAGCAGCGCGCCCACCTTGTCGGCCAGTGCGTCGGGGTCGTCGGCCTTGAACAGCACGCCCGTCTTGCCGTCTGCGATGAGCTCCAGGTGTCCGCCGACGTCCGACGCGGCCAGCACGCGGCCTTGCGCCATCGCCTCCAGCGGCTTGAGCGGCGTGACCAGGTCGGTGAGGCGCATCGACGAACGCGGGTACACCAGCACGTCCAGCAGGTCGTAATACTTCTGTACCTGGTCGTGCGGCACGCGGCCTGTGAAGACAACCTTGTCCTCGATGCGCAGCTCCCTGGACAGCCGGCGCAGCTGCCCGTCCTGCGGCCCGCCGCCCACCAGCAGCACGCGCAAATCCGGATGGCGCGCCGCGAGCCTGGGCACCGCGCGCAGCAGGATGTCCAGCCCCTCGTAGGCGTAGAACGAGCCGATGAAGCCGATCAGGCGCGAACCCTGCAGGCCAAGCCTGGTCTTGAGCTCCATGTCGGCCGTGCCGCCGACCGAAAACTTCTCGATGTCCACCGCATTCGGGATGACGGTCACCTTCTCGGCCGGGATGCCGCGCGCAACGATGTCGCGGCGCAGCCCCTCGCAGATGGTGGTGACGGCATCGGCCTGTTTGAGGGCATAGGTTTCGAGCGCGCGGGTGAGCTTGTAGCGCAGGCCGTTTTCGGCCGTGGTGCCGTGGTCCACCGCGGCGTCTTCCCAGAACGCCCGCACTTCGTACACCACCGGGATGCCGAAGCGCTTGCCGGCCCGCAGTGCAGCGATCGCGTTCAGGCTTGGCGAGTGCGCATGCAGCACGTCGGGCTTGATCTTCGGGATGATCTCGCCCAGCCGCCTTGCCAGGCCGTCAATCACGTCCTTCTGGCTCAGCACCGGCAATTTCGACAGCATGCCTGCCGGGGTGCGGTAGAAGTGCAGGCCGTCCACGGTCTCTTCCAGTGCGTCGGTGGCGCCCTGTTTGGCGCCCGTGACGTGAAAGGTCTCCCAGCCGAGCGCGCGCTGTTCGCGCAGGATCGAGCGCGTGCGGAAGGTGTAGCCGCTGTGTAGCGGTATCGAATGGTCCAGGACGTGCAGTACTTTCATTGTGCGGTGCTCCCATGCGCGCCATCGGCGCCGTTCTTGCGCAGGAAGGCGTCGAACATCAGCACCTGCCACAGCGCGGTGCTGTGGTCGTGGGCGCCGGACTGGTGTTCGTCCACCATCTGCCTGAGGTAGTGTTGGTTGAAGATGCCGGTACCCTCCAAAGCCGGGTTGAGCACGGCCTGCTTCATGGTCTCGCGCAGCGGCCCGCGCAGCCAGGCCGCGAGCGGGATCGAAAATCCCATCTTCTTGCGGTACAGGATGTCGTCGGACAGGTAGGGCTTGAGCGCCTTCTTGAACAGGTGCTTGCCTTCGCCGTTGCGCAGCTTCGACGATGGCGGCAGGCCCGACACCCACTCGACGAACTCGTGGTCCAGCAGCGGCACCCGCACTTCGAGCGAGTGCGCCATGCTGGCGCGGTCCACCTTGGTCAGGATGTCGCCCGGCAGGTAGGTCTTCATGTCGATGTACTGGACCAGCGACAGCGGGTCGTCGGTTGGCGCCTCGGCCGCGTAGCCGCGCATGACTTCGATCGCGCGGTAGCCCTGCAGCTGGCTGCGAAATCCATGCGAAAACAGCTGCGAACGCACGCGGTCGTTCAGCATCGATACGCCGTGGAAGTAGCCCTCGGTGAGGTCGCGCGCCAGCGCCTCGAAGGTGGTCTTGGCGCGGAACACGCGCGGCGCCCAGTCGGCCTTGGGGTAGGCGGCGCCCAGAAAGCCGAACACGGGCTTCCTCACCGCCAGCGGCAGCATGGAGCGCACGCGCTCTTCGCCCATCGCCATCCGGTGGCGGCGGTAGCCGGCAAAGTTCTCGTCGCCACCGTCGCCGGACAGCGCCACCGTCACGCGCTTGCGCGCGAGCTGGCAGACGCGGTAGGTGGGGATCGCCGAGCTGTCGGCATACGGCTCGTCGTACAGCGCGGCCAGCGTGTCGATGAGGCCGTAGTCGTCCTTGCTGACCGTCTCGCACTGGTGAATGGTGCCGTAGCGCGTGGCCACCTGGCGCGCGTATTCCGATTCGTCGAAGGCCGGGTCGTCGAAGGCGATCGAGCAGGTGTTGACCGGGCCGTTGGTCACGCCGGCCATCATCGCCACCACCGCGCTCGAATCGACGCCGCCGGACAGGAAGGCGCCCAGCGGCACGTCCGACACGAGGTGGCTTTCGACCGCCTCGCGCAGGCGCGGGATCAGTTCGCCCTCGATGTCGCGGTCGGTCATGCCGTAGTGCGGTTTGAACGGCACATCCCAGTAGCGCTTGGGCGCTGCGAGCGGCTCGCCTGCCTTGAGCGTGAGCGTGTAGCCGGGCTTGAGCTTGCGCGCGGCCTTGAAGATGGTGCGCGGCTCGGGTACGTAGCCGTAGGCGAAGTAGTCCTCGACCGCGCACGGGTCGATCTCGCGCGACAGGCCTGGTGCGGCCATGATCGACTTGAGCTCGGAGCCGAACACGAACATCCCGTCGGGCAGCAGCGCGTAGTGCATCGGCTTGATGCCCAGGCGGTCGCGCGCGAGGAACAGCGTCTTGCGGTTGCGGTCCCAGATCGCGAACGAAAACATGCCGCGCAGCCGCTGCACGCACTGTTCGCCCCATTCCTCCCACGCGTGCACGATCACCTCGGTGTCGCAGCGGGTGCGGAAGGTGTGGCCGCGTGTGGAGAGCTCGCGCATCAGCGCCCTGAAGTTGTAGATCTCGCCATTGAACACGACGACCACGCTGTGGTCCTCGTTGAACAGCGGTTGCAGGCCCGATGCCAGGTCGATGATCGAGAGGCGCCTGTGGCCAAAGCCCAGGCCGGGCTCGACGTGCACGTCGCCTTCCACCGGTCCGCGGTGGAACTGGCTGTCGTTCATCCGGTGCAGCGCGGCGCGATCGATGTCGCGCGCGCCCTGCGTATCAAACATTCCAACTATTCCGCACATGGTGTGATTGCTTGCTTGAGTGTTTTCCTGGGTTTGCACAGCTCGTCGTACAGGGCCAGGTAGTGGCCGAGCATGGCGGCGATGCTGTAGTGCTGTTCGACGCGCGCCCGGCCCGCCGCGCCATGGTTGCGGGCACGCTCGCTGTCCATCACGTAGCCGAGCAGGGCGCGCGCCATCCGGTCGGCATCAAGCGGCGGCACCAGGGTTCCGGTGACGCCATCGAGCACGAGTTCGGGAATGCCGCCCACGGCCGTCGCCACCACCGGCAGCTCGGTTGCCATCGCTTCCAGCAGCGTGACCGGTGTGCCTTCCGCGATCGACGACAGCGCGAACAGCGAAAAGCTGCGCATCACCTGTGCCACGTCGGTGCGCGGGCCGGCCAGCCACACGCAATTGCGCAGGCCAAGGGTGGAAATGCGTTCGGCCAGCGCGCCGCGCAGCGGGCCGTCGCCGACGATCACCAGCCGCAGGCGGTGCTGTTCGGATGGCAGCATGTCGCGCAGGCGGGCAAACGCCTCGACCAGCGTGGCCTGGTCCTTCACATCCTGCAGCCTGCCCACGGTGCCGATGACAAAGCGACCCGGTTCCATCCACGGCTCGCGCTGGTCTTCCCTCGCCGCGGCCGCGCCGAAGCGCTGCGTGTCCACCCCATTGCCGATGAAACGGATCTTCGCGGCCGGAATGCCGACCACGCCGGACAGCCAGCGCTGCAGGTCGGTGGAGACCGGCACGTAGCGGTCGATGAACGGCACCAGCAGGCGGCGCAGCAGGTTGTGTTTTCGGTTGCTGCCGTTGGGGTCGCGCGCATTGCGCCCGTGTTCGGCGTGCACGCGGGCCGGCACGCCTGCCAGCGCGGCCGTGAACGCGTACTCGATGGCGCCCAGGTTGTAGGTATGCAGGATGTCGGGGCGCAGGCGGCGCAGCAGCTTGAACAGCGCGCCGTGCGTGCCCAGCGACAGGCCAGGCCGCTTGTATAGCGCATGCAGCTCCACGTCCGGGCGCGTGATGCGCTTGGCGAAGTCCGTGTAGTCGGTCAGGCAGATGACGACGTGGCGGTAGGCGCCAACCGGCATGCGGTTGATCGAATCGACGAGGAGGGTCTCCAGCCCGCCGATGTCGAGCCGGTAGATCAGGTGCGCCACCAGCGGCGCGGCTTCCGGGTGCAGGGCTTGCGTTGTCATCGTCAACCTCCCTTTGCGTCGGCGAGCGCCGCGCCGATGGCGTCGCCATGCGCGGACAGGAAGGCGCGCATCGCACGGCGCGCTTCCTCCGGCGACTCGGTGAACGGCGCGTACAGCAGCAGCGCCGCGCCGTCGTCGCCGCGCAGCAGCAGTTTCGAACGTGCCTGCAGCAGCTTGGCCTTGTAGGCACTGGTGGTGTACTGGCCGCCGACCCACATCCACTGCCAGACGAGTAGCGAACCCTTCCCGCTTTGGAGCGTGGTCTCGGTCAGTGCAAGGGGACGCCCCGCAACCGCTTCGGTCCGCGTTCCGGAAGCCGTCCAGTGCCACGCGTCGTTCGGGTTGGTCAGCTTGTTGAGCGAGCTGACCAGGCTCCTGCTGCTGTCCTGGTCGCGGTAGTAGAGCACCGTCAGCCCGACCGGCTGCAGGCCGGGCGCGCGCCACGCGCCGCTGTAGCCGGCGCTCGGCGCGAGGAAGCGCGGCGACCAGTCGGTGAACATTGGCGTGGCGGGCCACGCGACCTGCGGCGCATGAAGCCGCACCGGCGCCGGGTTCGCGTTGGCATGCTCGTTGTACTGGGCGAGCGCCGGCCACAGGGCTGCGAGCAGCAGGGTGTACGCCGCCATCCGCGCCATCTGGCCGGGAGCGGCGTGCGTGACGGCCGGCTGCGCGGCCGGGGCGCTGCTGCGCGCGGCCGGCTCCTGCGCTTCGTCCTCGCGCCAGTAGCTGCCGATCCAGAACATGATGAACATGACCAGACCGAAGAACAGCCAGCCGTAGATCAGGTGGTCCACGCCGGTGGCGAGCTTCATGCCGGACAGGTGGCCGATCATGACGATCATGTAAGCGCGCAGGCCGTTGGCCACGATCGGCACCACCACCGACAGCGCGACGAACATGGCCCGCCGTGTCATTGAGCGGTAGGTCAGGTAGGCGTACAGGCAGCCGAGCGTGATCGACGAGATCAGGTAGCGGATGCCGCTGCACGCCTCCACCACCGACCAGGTGCCGGTCGGCAGCTCGAAGCGCGCACCGGTGCGCAGCACGGGTATGCCGCTGGCGCGCACCGCGGCCACGGTGAAGTCGGCCGTGAAGTTAATCAGCGGCTGCACGAAGATTTCGCCGAACGGCACGGCGAACAGCAGGAACAGCAGCGGAAACGCGAGCGACGCAGCCAGGCGCGGCCCGAGCAGGGCCAGCACGCCCAGCGGGATCATCGACACGAACGCATACTGCCGCACCACCTGCACTTCGCCCACGGTGGCCAGCAGCCAGCCCGCCCCGGCCAGCGCCAGCGCGGCAAGGCCCGGCCACCACGGGGCCACGGGAATGTACGTGAAGTTCTCGCGGCGGCGCCATACCAGCCACGCGCTGATGGGAAGGATGGCGTAGCCGTGGGCGAAGGTGTCCGAACTGTTCCAGACCGCGACGATCGACTGCACGGTGGACAGGTACAGGAAGAACGGCGCCAGCAGGCACAGGCCGGCCAGCAGAAGCGCGCCGCGTGCCGCGCCAGGTTGCGCGACGCGGATTGCGTGGGTTGGCGCCTTGGTCAGCATTCGAGGCGCTCCCCGATGCAGGCCAGGTTGCTCGGCCAGCTGTACTGCCGTTCGACCCGGGCACGCGCGGCCTTGCCGATGCCGTGTTCCGGCACGCACAAGAGCGCGGACACGGCCTCGACGAAATCGGACGCGTCTTCGGCCAGCACCAGTTCGGTGCCGGGCACGGCGTCGATGCCTTCCAGCGCCTGTGGCGACACCACCACCGGGGTCGCCATCGCCATCGCTTCGAGCACCTTGTTCTGGATGCCGCGCGCCACGCGCAGCGGCGCCACTGCCACCTTGGCATGCGCAATGTAGGGGCGCACGTCCGGGACGGTGCCGGTGACAGTCACGCCTTCATGCTGCGCCAGCGCCTGCACGGCGGCCGTGGGGCGCGCGCCGACAATATAGAAGCGCAGGTCGCCGTGGCGCGCGCGCAGCGCCGGGAAGATCGCGCTCGCGAACCACTGCACCGCATCCACGTTGGGCCAGTAGTCCATGGCGCCGGTGAAGACGATGGCGCGTTCGCCCGGCTGGTACGGGTTCTCGTGCCGGAGCTCGGGCGAGAAGTACTCGGTGTCCACGCCGTTGTTGAAGAAGCCGATCTTGCCGATGCTCTCGGGCGCGAGGCTGCGGAACAGCTCGGCCTCGGGCGCAGAGACGAACAGCGAGGCGTCGTACTCGCGAGCCACCCGGCGCTCGTAGGACAGCAGCTGGTTCGCCTCGTGGCGGTACAGCCAGCTCACCGGCCACGCCTTCTTTTCGGCGTACTGGCGCCATTTGTCCGAATCGACGTCGCAAAAGTCCACCACGCGCCGCGCGCCCGGATGGTTCTCGGCGTATTGCGCCATGGCCGACGAAAACACGAGGATGCGCTCGATGCCGTGCGCGGCGACGGTCTGGTCCACCCAGCGCTGTAGCGTCGCGTCGCGGTAGTAGTCGAGCGACAGCGAGCGGCCCTTGACCAGCGCGCCCAGGCTGCGCACCCGCGCCAGCGCCGGGTTCAGGCCGGCGAAGTGGCTGCTGGCGCACATCGCTTCCACGTGCGGCACATGCTGCCAGTCGGCCGGGTCGTCCACGAAGGTCGCCAGGTGCACGCGGTAGTCCTTTGCCAGGTGCTTGAGCAGATGGTAGGAACGGATCTTGTCGCCCTTGTTGGGCGGGTACGGGATCCGGTGAACCAAAAGGAGCAGGTCTTCCATGTGCTTACCCCAGGTTGCGCACGATGTACGGGCCGAGCGCGTTGGCGACCGGCAGCGGCAGCTTCTTCCACATTCGGATGAAGAGCTGGTACTTCGGGTTGAGCGGGTTGTTGTCCGGGAGCCTGGACGCGGCATACAGCTTGTACTCGTAGGGCAGCGGCTGCGCGGTGAAACCCCAGTTCTTCTTGAAGTCGTAGGCGCCCGTGCCCAGCTTGCTGCGACCGAAATCGAACAGCCGGCAGCCTCGCGCGCTTGCGGCCTGCATCAGGTTCCAGTACATGAAGTCGTTGCCGGCGACCTCGCGCGCCAGCGCCGTGCCGCCCCCGTAGTAGGGCACCACCTCGTCGCGCCAGTAAAAGCTCAGCACCGACGCCACCAGTTCGCCGGTGGCCGTGGTAATGGTGCGCACCTCGCACTCGTTACCGAATACCTGCTGCAGCAGCGCGAAGTACTTCTTCGGGAACACCGGGGTGCCCAGGCGGTGCACGCTCTGTGCGTAGGCGTCGAACAGGCGGTCCACGTTGTCGTCCACCTCGCCCACCAGTCCGAGCTTGATCGCCTTGCGCACCATGGCGCGCTGCTTGCGCGGGATGGCGTTCATGTTTTCTTCGTCATCGCCCGAGATCGGTTTGCGGAAGGTGACGTACAGTTCCTTGGTGTGCCACTCGGGGTCGTCCGGGTGCGCGCGGCGCATGCCGCGGTATTCCAGGTGGCCTACGCCAAGTTCTTGCGCCAGTGCGTGCGCCGCGTCGTCGAGCATCTTGCGTGCGGTGTCGGTGACCGCCGCAACGCCGCCGTACACGCAGAACGGCATCGCCCCCAGCGAGTGCCCGAACAGGCGGCTCTTGATCTGCGCCAGCGGCAGCACGCCCTGGATCTGGCCGTCCTGCTGCACGTAGTAGAACCAGGTCCGGATGCCGAACGATTCCTCGATCACCTTCTGCCATCCGGAGAGGTGGAAGAAGGTCGCGTCGGGGCAGGTGCGAACGAACGCGTCCCAGCGGGCGTGCTCGTGCGGTTGCATCAGGTGCAGGGTGTGCGGCCCGCTCGCCAAGATCGGGGCGGCGCGCTTGGATTGTGCCAGTTCGATGATGGTCATTGCTTGTCCAGGAAAATGCGGTCCATGCGGTCCCACGCAAAGTCGCGGGTGAGCTGCCGGATGCGCTGTTCCATCCGGTCGATGTTGATGTAGTGCCTGAAGCGCGCCTTGGGCGACAGCCCCTGCGGACGCGGCTGGCCGGGGTCGATCTCCCACGGGTGGAAGTAAAAGATCGCCGCCTGGCCGTCGATGCGGTTCACGCGTTCCATCATCCAGCGCGACAGGGTGTATGGCAGCAGGCGGAAGTAGCCGCCGCCGCCCGCGGGCAGGTTGCGCTGCATGAGGCGCACGGTGGTGATCGGCACCTCGAGCAGTCCGTCCGGGCCAGTCGGGTGGAAGGCAAAGCGCGGCGCGTGCGGCATGCCGTAGTGGTCGTGCCGGATCGGGTAGATGCTCGAGCTGTAGCGGTAGCCGGCGTCGAGCAGTTCATCGAGCGCCCACAGGTTGTCCGCGCCGATCGAAAAACTCGGTGCGCGGTAGCCCACCACCGCGGCGCCAGCGATGTCTTCCAGCAGCGCTTTGCTGCGCCGGATGTCGCGCGCGAACTCGGCGCGGCCCTGGTCGCTCGCGCGCAGGTGGCTGTAGCCGTGGCTGGCCAGCTCGTGGCCCTGCGCGACGATCGCCCGCACCACGTTCGGGTAGCGCTCGGCGATCCAGCCGAGCGTGAAGAACGTCGCCTTGACGCCGTTGTCGGCAAACAGGGCAAGGATGCGCTCCATGTTCGCCTCGACCCGGCATTCGCGCGCCGGCCAGCTGTCGCGCGAAATGAAAGGAGCGAAGGCGGACACCTGGAAGTAGTCTTCGACGTCGCAGGTCATCGCGTTGACCACCGGTCCCGTGCTGGCGCGCCCTGCCTGCAGCGCTGGCTCGTTCATCCTCATTGGGCACCGTCCGCGGGCTGGGCGAGCGCGCCGCGGGGCGCGGCCACCATGTTCTTCAGGAGCGAAAGCATCGAGACCATCGATGTCTCCAGGCGCGTCATGCGCTCGTCGATCGAGTCGCCCGGTGCTGCGGCCTGCGGCGCGGCTGCGGCGGTGTGCTCGAACTGCTGGCCGGGCAGCTCGAATTCCTCGCTGATGTCGTTCACCACGGCCTGTACTTCGGCCGCGCCGAACGCGTGCAGCTCTTCCAGGAAGCCCATCAGCAGGATGCGGTCGCACAGCGTGTTGGTCTTGCGCGGAATGCCGCCGCTGTAGGCGTAGACCGCAGCGTGCGCCTCGGCCGAGAACGCCGGGTCGCCCTTCCAGCCCACCGTCTGCAGGCGGTGTTCGATGTAGGCGCGCGTCTCCTGGGCGTCCATCGGCCCGAGGTGGTAGCTGGCGATCACGCGCTGGCGCAGCTGCTGCATGGTCGGGCTGTGCAGGGTGGCGCGGAACTCGGGCTGGCCGAGCAGGAAGGTCTGCAGCAGGCACTGCGAGTCGGTCTGGAAGTTCGACAGCATGCGCAGCTCTTCCACCGTGCCCGCGTTCAGGTTCTGTGCCTCGTCGATGACCAGCAGCGCGCGCCTGCCTTGCCGCCCCGTCAGGCGCAGGAACTGTTCCAGGCGCGCCAGCAGGGTGGCCTTGGATGCGCCATCGGTGGGCAGGCCGAATGCCGAGGCCACCATGCGCAGCGCGTCGTCGGCGTCCAGGTGCGTGTTGACGATGTGCGCCGCGACGATCTGGTCCTTGGGCATGCGGTTGAACAGGTTGCGCACCAGCGTGGTCTTGCCGGCGCCGACTTCGCCGGTGATGACGATGAAGCCCTCGCCCTGCGACAGGCCGTATTCCAGGTAGGCCATGGCGCGCTTGTGGCCGTGGCTGGCGAAGTAGAAGTGCGGGTCGGGGCGCAGCTGGAACGGCTTGGCCGACAATCCATAGTAGGTTTCGTACATCGTGTTCTCGCTCCGCTTAAAGCTGGATGGACAGGGTGGCCGACACCGCGTTCTCGGTGTAGGTCTTGGCGTTCAGGGCGCTGGACGCGCCGCGCGCATGCCGCACTTCGAATGCCGCCTGCATGCGGTCGCTGAGCTGGTGGTTCATCCCGAACCGCACGGTGCGCGTGTCCTGCGCAAGGCCGGTCGAGAGCGACTGCGTGCGGAAGGCCAGCGCCGACAGCGAGGCGCTGGTGCGCGACGAAACGCGGTAGGTGTAGGTGGACGACACGCCGCGCTGGCGCGTGTCCTGGCTGGCGGTGGCCAGCTCGCTGCCGAGGAACTGGCTGTCGCTTTGCGCCAGCGACAGCGCCTCGCGCCTGGTGTCGTAGGCCGACAGCAGCCAGCTACCGTGTGCGCCGTTCAGGCCCATCGACGCGTGCAGCTGCTTTTGCCGCATGAAGCGGTTGCTGAAGTAGTTGATGCTGTCGGCCAGCGTGGGCGGCAGTCCGGCCAGCTTCATGTACGCCTCCACCGCCTGGGCGCGCGCGGCCGGGTCGGGGAAGGAGGTGGTGAACATCTTGTCCAGCATGGCCGCGGTGTCGAACGTGGCCGGCAGCAGGAATTGCGAGCGCGCGGTGGTGATCTCGTCGCTGTAGGACAGGTTGAACACGCTGTGGCGGCGCCGGTGGCTGGCCGAGAGCGAGCCGCTCGGGCCGAAATAGCGATGGCCGAAGCTCGCGCGCACGCTGGTGCGGCTCGATGGCGCCCAGATGAACCCACCGGCCCAGTTGGCGCCGGCGGTGCGCCCGCCCAGCGACTGGAAGTCATAGCGGTCGTAGCCGCGGCTTGCGGTGAGCGCAAAGCTGCGGCTCAGGCGCAGGCGCAGCGTGCCCATCGCGTTCTCGGATGACGAGGGCCCCATCAGCTTGTTGTCCAGGTCCTGCTTGGAATAATCGAGGCTCCAGCCGAGCGTGTAGAACGACGACCCGCTGGCCAGGCTGGCGGCCACGGTGCGGCCCTCGCTGGTGCCCAGCAGGTTGCGCCCGGCGTCCACCGAGTCGCGCAGGTAGCGCACGGTCAGGTCGGCGCTGCCGCCGAAGCGGTGCCGCACGTAGGGGCTCACGCGCCAGGTGTGCACGTTGGCGCGGTTGCCGGTGGCCCAGAGGTTGCCGGTGACCGCCGCCTGCGGCCCGAACGCCGACACCGATTGCGGGCCGCCGGAGGCGAGGGCGTCCACGTACAGCCAGTCGTCCACCACGCGCATCTGCGCGTTGGCGTTGTACTGGTTCACGCTGTCGGCGGTGCCGGGCATGCGCTTGCCCTCGTAAGCGAACACGTGCCAGCGCGTCATCGCCGCCAGCGACAAGCGCGGCGTGCGGCCGGTCAGCGCAAAGCCGGGCGTGACCTCGCCGATCCACGCGCTGCGCGCCTGCTCGTCCGGCTGCAGCGCGACGTTGTCGGTGAAGGTCTCGGTGACGCCGACAAACGGGGTAAAGCGCCAGCCCGCGTGGCATTGTGGCGCTACCGCGAGCAGCGCCAGTGCGACCGGCGCCAGCCGCGGCAGCTTAACCGTAGTGATAGCCATACGCCGCGTCGAGGCCCGGGAAGTCCCTGGTCTTGTTGTAGATGAGGTTGACGTTGCTGCAGCCTTCAAGCTGGCTGATCGCTTCCAGCACCGCGTGCTGGGTGGTCTGCTCGGCTTCCACCACCAGTGCGATCTGGCCCATGTGGCTGGCCAGGACGCGCGCTTCGCTGGTCATCAAGAGCGGCGGTGAATCGAAGATCACCACGCGGTCCGGGTAGCGCGTCGCGATCTCGTGCAGCAGCGAGCTCATGCCCGAGCTGGCCAACAGTTCGGTCGAACGCGCGGTGGAGGTGCCGGCCGGGAGGATCGACAGCGTGTCCACGTTCGTGCGCAGCATCACATCGGCCACGTCCAGGCGGGCATCTGCCAGCACGTCCATCAGGCCGCTCTGGTTGGGCAGGCCGAGCGTGCGCAACACCGATGGCCGCGCCACGTCGGCCTCGACCAGCAGCACGGTGTGGTCGAGCTCCATCGCAATGCTCATGGCCAGGTTGATCGCGCACCAGGTCTTGCCCTCGCCCGGCAGCGAGCTGGTGATCATGACCAGGTTGGCCGGCTTGTCGCCCGGCGTGCGCGCGGCGAAGGCGCGCTGCAGCAGCGGGCGCTTGATAATGCGGAATTCCTCGAGCAGCTGGGTGCGCCCGCCGGCCGCGGTGACCAGGCCCATCTTGCGCATGCGCTCCAGGTCCAGATCGACCGTTTTGGCGGCAGGGCGAACGACCGGCGCGGCGGTGGCCGCGTCGAACCCGGGCAGCGGCAGCGCGGGCGGCACCGGCGGCACGAACGCGGCGGCGGTTTCCGGTTCGGCGCCGGTGGGGATGGGTTGGGCGGCGCTTGCGCGCTGCAGGTCGATGCGGCTGGCCGCTTTTTCGATAATGCTCACGATGACTCCTTGTGTTCTATCCGTTACAGCGCGGGGCGCGCCACGATCGCGGCCACGCCGGCGCCGTAGGTCCCGAACAGCACCAGCACCGAGCAGGCCAGCGCGTACAGGCGGCGCCGGTGGCGCACGCGCTCGCGCTCGGTCCAGTTCATGCCCACGCTGCCCAGCACCGGCAGGCCGGTCACTTCGCGCAGCGACGCGTACGACAGGAAGGTCGGGCGCACCTGGCTCATCAGGAAGGCGCCCGCCACGCCGGCGCCGAGCGCGAACACGAACACCAGCGAGAACAGGCGCAGGCGGTTCGGGCCGGACGGCTTGGTGGGCGCGGTCGGCGGGTCCACCACGCGGAAGGTCAGCATGTCGGTGGCCGAGGACAGGTCGCCCGACAGGCGCGCCGATTCGCGGCGCTCGACCAGCTTCTGGTAGTTCTCGCGGTTGACCTGGTAGTCGCGGTTCAGCTGCGCGAGCTGGGCTTCCACTTCGGGAATCACGGTGCCCTGGGCGCGCAGGCGGGCCACGCGCGCGGCGTGTTCTCCCACGCGGGCCTTGAGCGACGCGACGCGTGCTTCGGCCGCGGACAGGCTCACGTTCAGCTGCTGCAGCATCGGGCTGTACGAGGCGCCCGGGTCCAGGCTGCGCTTCGGATGGCTCAACTCGTCCTTCTTGCGCGCCTGCAGCTGGTCGAGCAGGCGGCGGCTGGCGATGATGTCCGGGTGCTGGTCGGTGTACTGCATGCGCAGCGCGTCCAGGTTCTTGGTCACGGCTGCGATGCGGTCGTCGAGCTCCTTGTCGGCCAGCGCCGGATCGAGCTTCTCGCCCTTGCCATCGCCGGCGATCTGGTGGCGGATCGCATTGCGCGCCTGCTCGGCCTCGGCCAGTTCCAGGCGCGCCTGGTTCAGCTGCTCGGTGGCGTCGGCCAGCTTGGCGCCATAGTCGGCGCCGTCGCGCGGCAGCATGCCCACGTTCTTGATCTTGAAATCCTTGAGTGCGTTCTCGGCGTTGGCCAGCTTTTCCTCGTAGGTCTTGATCTGGTCGTCGATGAACTGCACCGCCTTCTCGGAATCCTGCTTTTTGCCGCCGAAGCTGCCCTCGACGAACATGGTCAGCAGCGACTGCACCACGTCGCGGCCCAGCTTGGGGTTGGGGGCGGTGTAGCTGATGGTGTAGATGTCGTCGCGCTCGGTGCCGGCGATCTTGATCTTGTCCATGAGCTCATCGACCATCTTGTCGTGCTCCCTGGCGTCGCCGGCCTTCACGTCCAGGTCCACCATGCGCATCAGCTTTTCGACGTTGGGGCGGCTCAGGAGCGTGCGGCGCATGAACACCACCTGCTGCTCCAGGTTGGGCAGGGTGGTCATCCCGGACAGCAGGGGCTTGAGGATGGTCTGGGTATCGACGTACACGCGGGCCGAGGTCTCGTACTGGTTGGGCAGCTTGAGCACGATCGCCCAGCCGACCAGCGCAACGGTCCACGTGATGGCGACCGCGTGCCAGCGGTACTTGCCAATCGCCTTGAGGAAGTGGTGGAGTGCGGCCGTCATTTCTGCCATTTGCTTGTCTCGTCTAAAAAATGCCCGGCTGGGGGCGAGGTTGTTGCCTGCTTGTTGGGCGGATGCGAGTTCCGCGATGAAATTTCCGTCGTGAATTACTAAGGTGTCGTTTCTGCAATCAAACTTCCGTGCGTTACCGCACCCAAGTTTTGGTTTGGCAAGCAATGAACTCTTGTTAGCTCATGCAAACAGTTGTTTTCCTTTCGCATGCCGGTTTGCATTGTTGCCAAAAATTAAACGATTTGATTGTAGTGAGAAAAAAAATTTCACGTAGCACGGTTGAGCTTGGTGAAGCCGTGCGCCGCGCCGCCACTGGGGAAACGGCCATGCGGGTGGGTAGGGTGAGGGCACCGGAGAGGGGAATCAGGAGCGTGAAAACGTGAAATGTTCTCCCGTGCGCGGCGTCTTTTCCAAAAGCACTATAGTTCCGACTCAACAGGAAATTGATGGGTAAATTGCAACTTTTAGGCCGGCCTGGGTTGACTCGAAGACAAGGTCGTCAACCACGAAGGAGAACAAGGAAATGACATATCAACCGATTGCCAGGACTGCGATCCTGGCCGCCACCGCGAGCCTGGCCCTGCTGCTGGGCGGCTGCGCCACCGCGCCGGCCCCGGCCGAAAGCCAGGCCGTCACCGCCAACGCCGACTACAAGATCGGTCCGGGCGACGCCGTCAACATCATCGTGTGGCGCAATCCGGAGGTGTCGATGTCGGTGCCCGTGCGTCCGGACGGCAAGATCACCACGCCGCTGGTCGAGGACCTGCAGGCGGCCGGCAAGACTTCCAGCGAACTGGCGCGCGACATTGAAAAGTCGCTGTCGAAATACATCCAGCAGCCGGTGGTGACGGTGGTGGTGACCAACTTTATCGGCAATTACAGCGAACAGATCCGCGTGATCGGGCAGGCCGCCAAGCCGCAGGCGCTGTCGTACAAGCGCGACATGTCGCTGATGGATGTGCTGATCGCCGTTGGCGGCGTAACCGATTTTGCCGCCGGCAACCGCGCCACCATCATCCGCAACGTCGATGGCAAGCCGCAGCGGCTGGCCGTGCGCCTGGACGACCTGGTGCGCGACGGCGACGTGTCGGCCAATGTGGCGATGCGGCCCGGCGACGTGCTGGTGATTCCCGAGAGCTTCTTCTGACCGGCCACAAGCCGGGCTTCCTTCGCGCCGCCTCCGGGCGGCGTTTTTCTTTTGCGCATCGGATCCCGCGCAAGCGGCTGTCGGAAAACCTTACACCGCAGCCGCCGAGCCAGGGGCTGCGTCAACTAAGTCATTGAAAACAAAAGAACTTGATGAGCTGGCACGGCGATTGCTAAATGTAGGGCGTGTTGGCGAGAAATTAATTATTCACATCGAGGACGATAAATCATGAAACTGCTGAACAAATTTGCTTGCGCTGCTGCTGTTGCCCTGGCCTTTGCTGGTACCGCGAACGCGGGCGTCGTCATGAACGACTGGGTGTTCAACCCGGTTGGCGGCGGCTTCGCGAGCGGCCAGACGATCGGCGAATACCTGGATGTGAACGGCAATTCGTTCATCCAGTTGAGCTCGACCGGCACTTCGAGCTTCAGCTTCAAGGAGCACTCGGTCTTCAACATCCCGCAGGCCGACAGCAACTTCAAACTGTTCCCGGTGACTTACCCGGGCGGCAACATCACCGCCACCTTCGAGGCCTACGGCACCGGCACCCTGTCCGGCAGCTTCACCTTCGGCGGCGGCCTGATCAAGATCTACCAGAACCCGACCAGCGGCCAGTATGGCACCAGCGCCGGCATCTACGGCGCCAACCTGGGCAACCTGATCGCCACCTTCGACGTGCTCGCTGGCGGCGGCGGCAAGGTGGACCAGTTCGGCAACCCGGTCTCGAACGGCCAGGTGACCGTCAACGCCAAGGCCAGCGCAGGCGACCTGGCTCCGGGCTACTTCTTCCGTGGCAATGGTGACGACCTGTCGAATGAAAGCGTGCTGTCGTTCGCCTTCACCAATGCCAACCCGCTGCAGGACCCCAATGGCATGCTGGTGTCGGAAGTGGCTTGCCAGTTTGCCGGCTTCACCGGCGCCGGCTGCGATGGCTCGGCATACGCCAACGCGGCGGGCCAGTACTTCTTCCTGGGCACCAACGGCCAGTTCAAGCTGGCAGAAGTGCCGGAGCCGGGCTCGCTGGCACTGTTCGGCATCGCCATGCTGGGCGCTGGCGTCGTGAGCCGCAAGCGCGCGAAGAAGGCCTGATCCCTGGGATCACGTTCGAATGGTTTAAGAGCGGGCTCGTCCCGCTCTTTTTTTCGGCCGTGTTAAAGCTGGTTGGACGCGTGGGCAGGAGACCTGCCCACCCTACCGGTTGTTTCGTAGGGTGGGCAGATTCTGCCCACGCGTTCAACAGGTGGATGGTCAGGGGATGAGCAACTGCTCGAGCGGCAGGCGTTCCGAGCGCGCCGTCGGTGCGGGGCCGGCGCCGACGCGGCCCATGTACACGGGATGCAGCGCGTCGGTGAAGATCAGCGCGCGCGCCTCGCGCTCAAGGCGTGCGGCCACGCCGTGCAGGCGCCCGGTTTGCGTGAAGGGGCGGCGTTCGCGCACGTACTTGGAGAAGATCAGCGGCGTCATCTCGGGCTGCATGAACAGGCCCAGCTTCGTGAGCGTGAGCCAGAACCGCTGCAGCGCCCGGCCGGCATCGATGTAGTCGTCGACCGAAGCCGGCGCGCGCCGCGCCTTGAGCACGAAGTGGGCGGCGCACGCGAGCGCGGGAATGAAGTCCATCTGCAGGCGCGGCGCCCAGGTGCCAAGCATGCGGTTCACCATCGACATGCGGCGCCAGCTCGCCATCGCCCACTGCATCAGGCGCAGCGTGCCCGGGTCCACGCCCAGCGCGCGGTCGGGCACCTTGTCCGGGCTGCGCGAGGCGTTCCAGTGGATGATGCGGCGGTGGACCTCGAATGCCTCGGGCATCGACAGGCGCAGGGCGGCGTTGGCGTACATCAGCCGCGCCGCGCGCAGGCGCTCGCCCGCGCTCTCCAGCCATGTGAGCGTATAGCCTTTCCCGAGCGACTGTTCCAGCGCCTCTTTCTCGAGCGCGGTGAGCGCGCGTGTGCGCATTGGCCGGCGCTGCACCGTGCGGCGCGTGATGGCGTCGATGAGCGGGCTGGGTTGGATGCCCGCGTCGGGCACCAGCCGGACGTCGAACTGCAGGGACTCGACCGGGCGGTCGGGACGGCGGCGCACGTCGGCGCGCAGGCCGTGGGCGCTCGCGGCGATGGCGATCGTTTCGAGCAGCGTGCCGATCGAGATCTGGCTCGGGTGCCCGTCCAGGTCGTACACGCACTCCGCGCGCGTGTCCCACGCATGCACCAGCACGTGGTCCGGTCCCAGCACTTCGAAGCGCCACACCTGGGTGTTGTCGCCGGACGGCGCCCAGCGCGCCAGGTCCAGGATCTTGCGCATTGCGCCGGTCGGCATCATGGCTGCGCCGCCTTTGCCAGCTGGCGCCGGCCGATCGCGATCATCAAGCGGTGCAGCGGGTTGCGGTTGCCGCCCGGGCGCCAGGTGCGCGCCAGCTTGTTGCGGTAGGCATCGAACTGCACGCCCCAGGGCGCGGCCAGCACGCGGCCGCGGCCCAGCAGGATCTTGAGCGCCTCGGTGGCCGCGATGCCGGCGCACAGCTGGCAGGCCATGAAGGTGGACGGCCCGCGCCGCTCGGCGAAATTGACCGCTTCCGGCACCACCAGGTAGGGCCGGTGCAGGCCCGCCGGCGCCAGGCCCACGACGAAGCGGACCGCCTTTTCCACATCGGGCAGGTCGCCCCACTGGAAGTACTCTTCAAAGCTCATCTGCCCCGGCATGAAGGTGAGCAGTGCGGCGCCCATGCCCAGCGGCGCGGCGGTGGTGGCGGGCACGCCCAGTTCGAAGCACATCGCGAAAGTGCGCTGGCGGATGTCGAACGCGAAGAAGTCGAGCGCGTCCACGTACAGGTCGGCGCCGTCGAGGAAGGCGTGCAGGTTACCGGCATTCACACCCTGGTCGAACACCTCGATCTCGATCTCGGGGTTGATGTCGCGTGCCATGCGCGCCAGCACCTCGGCCTTCGGTTCGCCCAGCGTGGACATCATCGCGCCCACCTGGCGGTTGAAGTTGACGATGTCGAAGGTGTCGAAGTCGGCGATGCGAAAGCGCCCGACGCCAAGGCGCGCGAGCGTGAGCAGGTGCACGCCGCCGACCCCGCCGCCACCGGCAATCGCCACGCGCTTATTGCGCAGCGCCTGCTGCTCGGCCGGCGTGACCCAGCCGATGTTGCGGGCGAATGCCTGTTCGTAGACGAAGGGACTGTGGTGCACGGTGTTACCTCGCGCTCATGCGAGCTGCTGCTCGTCGATGCGCAGCAGCCGGTTGATGATGCCCTGCTCTTCGCGCGGGGAGAAGAAATACGGATAGAACGAGCGGCCCGTGCTCTTTTCGCTGAAGGTGCCGCCGTACTGCCTGATCTGTTCGGTCACGAAGTCGAGCTCCACGCGCAGCAGGTAGGCCGGCGCGTTCACGCGCGGGTTGGTCTTGAGCTCGCCGAGCTGCTTAAAGCCCAGCATCTGCTCGTAGAAGCGCCGGTGGCGCGGGTTCACTTCGATCACGATGTCGGTGCGGTGGTGGATGTCGCGCGCGTAGATCACGGCCAGGTGGAACAGGTTGGCCAGCGAAGTCTTCGACTTGACCGACGGGTCGAACGCGAGCTTGGTGAACTCGCACAGGCGCGCGCCGCGTTCGCGCATCTCGTCCAGTTCTTCCTTGAAGACCTGGTCCGCGGACAGGCCGACCGGCGCGTCCATGCCGATGGTGAGCGTGCCCACCACGCGCCCGTGGTCGGTTGCGGTCAGGGTCATGCGGTTGGGGTCGTCGACGATCTGGTGGGTGCCGGCATAGCCCCGCCAGGCATACATCTTGTTGATCAACAAGCTGGCCGAGCTCCGGCCTTCCGCAGTATCAGTCAGACGGATGCCATAGGAATCCTGGGTCACGACTACATCCTCTAGTGCAGAGGCCGCAATCTTAGCCCGATCGCCCTGGTCGGCAGCGCCCGATACGGCCTCATCCGTAAGCGGGTGCTGGTCAGTTTGTGCCTTGTCCGCCATCGCCGCCGCCTCCCCGCGCCTGGCCGCAGCATGCGCCGCGTGCCGCGGCGCGCCGCGTTTTGCCTTGCATCCCGTTCACAGCATCTTGCGCAGCGAGCGCGCCTCGTCGAGTTGTGCGAAGGGACGATTTTCCCCGAGCAATTTGTCGAGCTCTTTGCGCGCGCCGTCCTTGTCGCCGGCCTTGGACAGGCCGAACGCGAGGTGGTAGCGGATGTCCGCCGCCGCGGGTGCCAGCGCCACCGCCTTCTGCAGCAGCGGCACGCCGCGCTGCGTGTTGCCCTGCTCGACCAGCATCCAGCCGAGCGTGTCCATCACTGCCGGGCTGTCGCCGGTGAGCTTGAGCGCCTGCTCGGCGGTGGCGAGCGCGCGCGGGTCTTTCTCCTGCTGGTAGGCCCAGGCCAGGTTGTTCAGCGCGACCGCGTGTTTCGGGTCGTTCTTCACCACCTGCTCGAGCAGGGCGATGGCTGGCTTGAATTGTTTGTTCGCCAGCTGCGACTCGGCCACGTACAGCGCCACCACCGGCTCGTCCGGGTGGGCGCGGCGCCACTGGCCGATCAGCTGCTCCGATTCTTTTTCCTTGCCCGTCAGTTTCAGCACCTGCGCGACCTTCACCAGCAACTGCGGCGTGGGCGTGGTGGCGTACGCTTTCTGGTAGGCGGCCAGCGCGAGCGGCGCCTTGTTCTGGCTGAGGTGGATGTCGCCTTCGAGCATGTAGCCGAGCGTGGCCTGGGCCGGGCGCTTTTGCACCTGGCGCGCCGCCGCCAGCGCCTCGTCCACCCGGCCGCGGCGCATGGCCAGTTCGACCTGGGCGACGCGGGCATCGACCAGGTCCGGTTGCAGCTCGGCCGCGCGGCGCAGGTCTTCGGCGGCCGCGCTGTCGTTCTTCATCAGCGCGTGCACGCTGGCCATGCGCATTTGGGCCATGGCCGATTTCGGCAGCACGTTGGCCAGCTTGCTGTAGGTTTCAAGCGCGCCGGCCTGGTCCTTGTTGGCCAGCTGCGACTGGCCCAGCAGGTCGAGCACATCCGGGTTGGTCGGGTTGGCGGTCTGGAACTTGCGTGCCAGCGTCAGCGCCTTTTGCGGCTGGCGCGTGCGCAGGTATTGGGCGCCGAGTTTCAGCGCCGGTCCCACCGCATCGGGGTTGGCGTTGCTGGCCTTTTCCAGCCAGGCGGTCGCCTCGGCCGGCTTGTCCTGCGCCGCCAGCAGCTCGGCCAGGGCGGCCATGGCGCCGAAGTTCTTGGGCTCCTTTTGCAGGAAGGCTTCGAAGCGCGCGCGCGCCGCGTCGGGTTGGTTGTCGGCCAGGTCGAGCTGGGCGAGGTTGGCCACGGCGGTGAAATAGTTCGGCTGCAGCGACAGCGCCTTGTCGAACGCGGCGCGGGCCGCGGCCTTGTCGCCCTTGGCCAGGTACACGCCGCCCTTGAGGTTCTGCACCGCCGCGTTGCCCGGCTGGCGCTGCGCCAGCTTGTCCACGGTGGCCAGCGCCTTGTCGTACTGCCGCGCCGATACCTGGGCCTGCACCAGGGCAAAGCCGGCGCTGGCCGATGCCGGGTCCAGCTCGGTGGCCAGTTGCAGCTCGCTGATGGCCTTGTCGTGCTCGCCCTGGTTCAGGCGCGCCAGGCCCAGCGAAGTGTGTACGACCGCCGCTTTCGGCGCCAGCGCGGCCGCTTTCTCGAAGTAGGCGCTGGCCTGGTTAAAGTCGTGCACCTGCATGTACGATTCGCCGGCCAGCGCGAGCAGCTGGGCGTCCTGCGGCGCCTGCTTGAGGACCGGCGCGAGCGCGGCCACCGCATCGTTCGGCTGCCCGCTCTTGAGCAGGGTCTGGGCCAGCAGCTTGCGGGCGTAGAGGTTGTCGGGATTGATCCCGAGGTACTTGCGCAGGTGCTGTTCGGCCTGCTGCGTGGCGCCCATGTTCAGCTCGACGGCGCCGGCCAGCAGGATGCTCGGCATGTGTTCCGGCGCGCTCTTGAGCACCTTTTGCAGCGATTCCTGCGCGGCGGCGAATTTGCCCTGGCTGAAGTCGAGCATGGCCTGGCTGTAGGTCACCAGCAGGCTGCCGGGCGCGTTCTTGCGGGCTGCGTCCAGGTCGGCCTTCGCGGCATCGAATTTGCCTTGCTCGATCTCGATGTAGGCTTTCTCGACGTGCGCCGAGCGGTGCTCGGGCTTGAGCGCGAGCGCCTTGTCGAATGCGGCCAGCGCTTCGGCCGGCTTGCCGGCGGCGCGCAGCATGGTGCCGTTGAACATCCACACTTCCGGGTTCCCGGGGTCGCGCGCGATGGCGTCGGCGGTGTAGCGTTCGCCGGCCTGGCGGTCGCCCTGGGCGATGGCGTTGCGCGCCAGGCCAGTGAGCGCGTCGCCGGCGTGCTGGTCCACCGCCAGCGCCTGTTCGTAGGCTTGTTTGGCGTGGACCGGGTCGCCCAGCGCCACGAAGGCGTCGCCGCGCATCGCCAGCAGCTGTGCGGAGCCCTGCGCCGCTTGTGGTGTAATCTCGTCCAGCAGCTGCTTGTACTGGCCCTGGGACAGCATCAGGCGCGCCAGCAGCGGCAGGGTGCGCTGTGGCGGCGCGCCGAGGCTGGCCGCCTTGCGCAGTTCCTTCTCTGCCGAGGCGCTGTCGCCCATGTCCAGGTGCAGTTCGCCCAGGCGCAGGCGCGCCTCGCCATCCTCGGGGCTTTGCGCCACCGCGTTCTTCAGCTGGATCAGCGCGGCCTTGTGGTCGCCTTTCTGTTGATATTGTTGCGCGTCCTGCAACAGTTTGCTGGTTGGTTTGTTGTCATTGCAGCCACTCAAGCCCGCGCCCAGCAGCACCACCGCGCACATCACGGCGGCACTGAGTTTTCCCTTTGTGAAACGATGCGGCATGGTTTTATTCCCTCTTTGTCCGGGTGTTGCTGCCAGTGGTGGATTACCGATGGCTAAATTTCCTGTCGGACAAGAGTACAAAAGAAATTGATTGCACGTCGCACAACTGAAACCGCTGTGCATAGCGTCAGCTCAAGGGACGGCACGCGCCGACGGGAACAAGCGGAACATGCGGCCACACTAATGGTGGACGGCGTTGTCGAAGCATCAGGGAGTGTGCATGGAAACCAGTCTGGAGCAATCACCGGCGGTGGCCGTACCATTTGCGCCCGGGGAAGGTGGCGCGATCGCCACCGCCGGCGCGGGCGGTGCCAGGGCGGTGCCCACGTCCAGCGGGCCGCTGCGGGTAGTGGCGGCAGCCGGATGGATCAGCTTGACGTTCGGGGCGTGGCAGGTGTTCGCGCCGGGTATGTTCGCGCACATGGTGGGGATGGCTTACCCCAGCTGGCTGCTGCGCGCGGTGGGCGCGCGCGACATGGTGGTGGGCGCCGGCATGCTGGCCCGCCCGGCGTCGCATGGCTGGCGCAACGCGCGCGTGCTGTCCGACGTGCTCGACACCGGCCTCATCGGCGCGGCGGCGCTGGACCGCAAGGCCGACCGCGGGCGTCTTGCCGCGTTCGCGCTTGTGGCCGCGGGCGTGATCGCACTCGATATCCGCGCCGCGCGTGCCAGGCGCCGCACGGGGCTGGCGCACTGAGTGGTCGCGGCCTATCCGTCGCGCTTGCGCAGCTTGTTCAGCAGGGCCTCGACGTTCTCGCCCACCGGCAGGCCGTGGCGCCGCAGCAGCTGCACGTGCAGCACCAGGTTTTCGAGCACCAGCTTGGCCGACACCGCGAG
Source organism: Massilia agilis (assembly GCF_024756255.1). Taxonomy (GTDB): domain Bacteria; phylum Pseudomonadota; class Gammaproteobacteria; order Burkholderiales; family Burkholderiaceae_D; genus Telluria; species Telluria agilis. The sequence continues at coordinate 242,565 of NZ_JANUHB010000003.1, forward strand.
CAGGGTCATCAAGCGGTCCTCGGTGCTGAAGTTCTCCATCGACGCGGCCATCTCGCACAGGTGGCTGGCCACGAGCTGGCGCAGTTCGTCCTCGGGAAAGGGCAGGTCGGCGAAGTCGATCGGGTCTTCCTGTTCGACCTCGTGCATGAGCGCGGCGAGTTGTTCGGGCTGGATCGGCATGCGGCGGCTCCACTGGTGGACACGGTTTCATTCTAGGCCAGCGGTGCGCTTTGTGCGCGCGGGACTGGACAAGCAAACAGATAGTCAAACGACAACGACGCGTCTAGAATCCGTGCATCACCTGTTGCAGGAGCAAGGCATGGCGCACGTCTTCTTCACCCAGCAGCTCGCCCGCTTCACCCACGTGCCGCAGGTCGAGACCGGCGCCGGCGAGCTGCGCGCGGCGCTGGAGTGTGCCTTCGACGCCAACCCGCGCCTGCGCGGCTACGTGCTGGATGACCAGGGCCACCTGCGCCAGAACGTGGTGATCTTCATCGACGGCCGGCGCTGCCTGGACCGCAGGCGGCTGGACGATCCACTCCAACCCGACAGCAAGGTGTACGTGCTGCAAGCACTTTCCGGAGGTTGACATGAGCGACCGCGCATACCTTTCCACCCGCAAGGGCCTGTTCGAACTGTCCAGGACCGGCCACGGCTGGGACATCGGCCCGGTGCACTTTTTGGGCGAGCCGGTGACGCTGGCGCTGCCGGACCGCCGCGACGGCAGCCTGTACGCGGCGCTGAACCTGGGCCACTTCGGGGTCAAGCTGCACCGGCGCGATGCCGGCAGCCAGGTGTGGCACGAGATCGCCACGCCCAGCTACCCGGCCAAGCCGGAGGACAGCGCCGACCCGGCCGAATGGACGACCAAGCTGATCTGGGCACTGGCGCCCGGCGCGCCCGGGCAGGACGGCGTGCTGTGGTGCGGAACCCAGCCTGGCGGACTGTTCCGCTCGCGTGACCGGGGCGCGTCGTGGGAACTGGTGCGCTCGCTGTGGGATGTGCCGCAGCGGCTGGAATGGTTCGGCGGTGGCGCCGATGCGCCGGTGATCCACAGCGTCAGCCTCGATCCGCGCGACAGCGACAAGATGGCGGTGGCCATTTCCTGCGGCGGCGTCTGGCGCAGCGAGGATGGCGGCGAGAGCTGGGCAGTGAGTTCCACCGGCATGCGCGCCGACTACATGCCGCCGGAGCAGCACGAGAACGAGGCAATCCAGGACCCGCACCGGATCGTGCGCTGCGCGGGCGAGCCGGACAAGCTCTGGTGCCAGCACCACAACGGCATCTGGCGGTCGACCAATGGCGGGCGGACCTGGGACGAGATTCGCGAAGCGCCGGTGTCGCGCTTCGGTTTTGCGGTGGCGGTGCATCCGCGCGACGGCGAGACGGCCTGGTTCGTGCCGCTGGAGTCGGACATGCGGCGCGTGCCGGTGGGCGCCTCGATGGCGGTCACGCGCACGCGCAACGGCGGCAAGAGCTTCGACGTGCTGCGCGACGGGCTGCCGCAGGAGCACTGCTATGACGTGGTGTTCCGCCACGCGCTGGCGGTGGCCGATGACGGCCATACGCTGCTGATGGGGTCGGAAAGTGGCGGGGTGTGGCTGTCGGAGAACGGCGGCGACAGCTGGCATACGGTGTCGCTGACGCTGCCGCCGGTGTATGCGGTGTGTTTCGCGTAGCAGAGCTGAACAAGGGCGCGCGATCGTGAACGATACCGCAGGCGACGAGGGAACGTCGTATGATGGCGAGATGGAAGCGCGCCTTGCCAAACTTGAGTCCGACCTCGCCGCGATCAAGACTGATCTTGCAGTCATCAAAGCCACCGGTGCGACCAGGACCGACCTGGCGGAACTCAAGGGCGAGACCAAGGCCGCCATTGCCGATGCCAAGGCGAGCATCATCGTGTGGGTCGTGGGCGCGGTCTTTATCGCCCAACTGCTGCCGGCCTTGCTTCAACTCCTCAGCAAGTAGAGGCAGCCGCCCGAGGGCGGCCGCCGGTCCGCCTTACATGTTGCGGCGGTACTGCCCGCCCACCTCGAACAGCGCGGTGGTGATCTGGCCCAACGAGCACACGCGCACCGCGTCCATCAGCTTGTCGAACACGTTGGCGTTGTCGATCGCGGCTTGCTGCAGCGCGGCCAGCGCGGCCGGGGCGTCGGCCGCGTGGCGCTGGTGGAAGGCTTCCAGGCGGGTGAGCTGCGACTGCTTTTCGTCGTCCGTCGAGCGCGCCAGCTCGATGGTGGCCGGCGCCGCCGCGCCCTTCGGGTTGCGGAAGGTATTCACGCCGATGATCGGCAGCGAGCCGTCGTGCTTCTTGTGCTCGTACAGCATCGACTCTTCCTGGATCTTGCCGCGCTGGTAGCCGGTCTCCATCGCGCCCAGCACGCCGCCGCGCTCGGCGATGCGCTCGAACTCCTGCAGCACCGCTTCCTCGACGAGATCCGTGAGCTCTTCCATGATGAACGAGCCCTGGTTCGGGTTCTCGTTCTTGGCCAGGCCCCACTCGCGGTTGATGATCAGCTGGATCGCCAGCGCGCGCCGCACCGATTCGTCCGTCGGGGTGGTGATCGCTTCGTCGTAGGCGTTGGTGTGCAGCGAGTTGCAGTTGTCGTAGATCGCGATCAGCGCCTGCAGCGTGGTGCGGATGTCGTTGAAGTCGATCTCCTGCGCGTGCAGCGAGCGGCCCGAGGTCTGGATGTGGTACTTGAGCTTTTGGCTGCGCTCGTTGGCGCCGTACTTGTCGCGCATCGCCACCGCCCAGATGCGGCGCGCCACGCGGCCGAGCACCGTGTACTCGGGGTCCATGCCGTTGGAGAAGAAGAACGACAGGTTGGGCGCGAAGTCGTCGATGTGCATGCCGCGCGCAAGGTAGGCTTCCACGAAGGTGAAGCCGTTCGACAGCGTGAATGCCAGCTGCGAGATCGGGTTCGCGCCCGCTTCGGCGATGTGGTAGCCCGAGATCGACACCGAGTAGAAGTTGCGCACCTGGTGGTGCACGAAATACTCCTGGATGTCGCCCATCACCTTGAGCGAGAACTCGGTCGAGAAGATGCAGGTGTTCTGGCCCTGGTCTTCCTTCAGGATGTCGGCCTGCACCGTGCCGCGCACGTTGGCCAGCACCCATTCGCGGATCTTGGCCGCTTCCTCAATGGTCGGCTGGCGGCCATTGTCCTTGACGAACTTGTCGACCTGCTGGTCGATCGCGGTGTTCATGAACATCGCCAGGATCGTCGGCGCCGGGCCGTTGATCGTCATCGAGACGCTGGTGTTCGGGCTGCACAGGTCGAAGCCGTCGTACAGCACCTTCATGTCGTCCAGCGTGGCGATCGACACGCCCGAGTTGCCGACCTTGCCGTAGATGTCCGGGCGCAGCGCCGGGTCGGCGCCGTACAGCGTGACCGAGTCGAACGCGGTGGACAGGCGCTTGGCGTCCATGCCCTCCGAGACCAGCTTGAAGCGGCGGTTGGTGCGGAAGGCGTCGCCTTCGCCGGCGAACATGCGGGTCGGGTCTTCGTTTTCGCGCTTGAAGGCGAACACGCCGGCGGTGTACGGGAACGAGCCGGGCACGTTTTCCAGCATCAGGAAGCGCAGCACCTCGCCGTGGTCCTCGAACTTGGGCAGCGCGACCTTGCGGATCGGGTTGCCGGACAGGGTTTTCTGCACCAGCTTCGTGCGGATTTCCTTGTCGCGGATTTTGACCACGTATTCGTCGCCGGCATAGGCGGCTTGCATGTCGGGCCACATGGCCAGCAGTTTCTTGGCGCCGGCGTCAAGCTGGTTGTCGCGCTCGACGATCAGGTCGTCGAAGTCGGCGCCCTTGTTGGCAGCGGTGAGCATGCGCTTGGCCGCTTGCAGCTGCTGGCGCTCGCGCGCGAGCGTGACCTGCTTGTTCACGTTCTTGTGATAGCCGCGCACGGTGTCGGCGATCTCGGCCAGGTAGCGGGTGCGGGCGGGCGGCACGATCACGTGCTTGCCGCTCGAGTACTTCTGCTCCGGCACCGGCAGCCTGGACGGCTCGACCGGCAGGCCCAGCCCGGCCAGGCGCGGCAACAGGCCGTGGTACAGCGCAGTCACGCCGTCGTCATTGAAGCGCGAGGCCTGGGTGCCGTACACCGGCATCTGGTCCGGGCTCTGGCCGAACAGCTCGCGGTTGCGCTGGTACTGTTTGGCCACGTCGCGCAGCGCGTCCTGCGCGCCCTTGCGGTCGAACTTGTTGATGGCGACGACGTCGGCGAAATCGAGCATGTCGATCTTTTCCAGCTGTGAGGCGGCGCCGAATTCGGGGGTCATCACGTACATCGACAGGTCCACGTGCGGCACGATGGCGGCGTCGCCCTGGCCGATGCCGGAGGTCTCGACGATGACGAGATCAAAGCCGGCCACCTTGCAGGCGGCGACCACGTCCGGCAGCGCGTGCGAGATTTCCGAGCCGGCTTCGCGCGTGGCCAGCGAGCGCATGAACACGCGGCGCTCGCCGTTCCACGGGCCGATCGCGTTCATGCGGATGCGGTCGCCCAGGAGCGCGCCGCCCGATTTGCGGCGCGACGGGTCGATCGAGATCACGGCGATGTTGAGGCGGTCGCCCTGGTCCAGGCGAATGCGGCGGATCAGCTCATCGGTGAGCGAGGATTTGCCGGCGCCGCCGGTGCCGGTGATGCCCAGCACGGGCACCTTCAGGCCCTCGGCCGCGTCGTGCAGCTGCTTGACCAGCGCGGCGTCGGCCTTGCCGTTTTCCAGCGCCGTGATCAGCTGGGCCAGCGGGCGGTGGTGGCTGGCGATGTCGCCTTCCTGCAGCGGCGCGAGCGCGGTCGGCGCATACGGCGACAGGTCGGCGTCGCAGGCGGCCAGCATCGAGCGGATCATGCCGACCAGGCCCATGCGCTGGCCGTCCTCGGGGCTGAAGATGCGCGTCACGCCGTAGGCATGCAGTTCTTCGATCTCGTGCGGGACGATCACGCCGCCGCCGCCGCCGAACACCTTGATGTGCGCGCCGCCGCGCTGGCGCAGCAGGTCGATCATGTATTTGAAGTATTCGACGTGGCCGCCCTGGTAGCTGGAGACGGCGATGCCTTGCGCGTCTTCGGCCAGCGCCGCGGTGACCACTTCGTCCACCGAGCGGTTGTGGCCCAGGTGGATCACTTCGGCGCCGTTGGACTGCAGGATGCGGCGCATGATGTTGATCGAGGCGTCGTGGCCGTCGAACAGCGAGGCGGCGGTGACGAAGCGCACCTTGTTGGCCAGCTTGAACTGCTCCGGCAGGTCGAGCTTGGCGGCGGGAGTGATGTCGTTCATGGTGTTCCTTGTGGGCGGAAGCGGACAGGGTCGTCTGAGTATTATATGACGTTAACGTAAACGTCAACAGCGGAACAGTTGGTGCGTCAACCTCGGCCACATCATCCGATCCGTCGTCCCCGCGCAGGCGGGGACCCATAGACCGGGTGCGTCGTCGGGGCAGGATCGACGCCACAGGCGGAGCACACTCAGCATGGGTCCCCGCCTGCGCGGGGACGACGGTTGGAGGGCGGTGGCTGGCGTCAGGCGGCTTGTTTCTGCTCGGAAAGAGCGGACAGCAGCTCGGCCTTCCTCACGCGGAACAGGGCCACGGCCTTTTCCTTCACGTGGCCGAAACCGCGGATCTGCTCCGGCAGGCTCGCCAGTTCCACCGCCACGGCGTGGTTCGATGCATTCAGCCCAGCCAGCAGCGCTTGCACCATCTGGCGGTACTCGCCAATCAGCGCGCGCTCCATCTTGCGCTCGGCGGTGTAGCCGAACACGTCGAGCGCGCCGCCGCGCAGGCCCTTGAGCCTGGCCAGCAGCTTCATCGCCGTCCACATCCACGAGCCGAATTCGGCTTTCATCAGGCGGCCCTGTCCGTCCTTTTTGGCAAACAGCGGTGGCGCCATGTTGAACTTGAGCGTGAAGTCGCCTTCGAACTGGGTTTTCAGTTGCTCGACGAAGCGGCCGTCGGTGTACAGGCGCGCCACTTCGTACTCGTCCTTGTAGGCCATCAGCTTGAAGTAGTACTTGGCCACCGCGGTGGACAGCTTGTTGCCCAGGCCTTGCTCGCTCTCGGCGGCGCGCACCTGCGCGACCAGGTCTTCGTACACGGCGGCGTAGGCGCTGTCCTGGTAGCCGGTCAGGTACGCGATGCGCTTCTTGATGAGCGTGTCCAGCGACTGCGGCATCTGCACCACGATCGCCTGCGCCGGGGTGGCGGTCTTCTCGACCCGCGCCAGGTCCACGGCGGCGCGGCGGCCCCACAGGAAGCTCTTCTTGTTGGCCGCAACGGCCACGCCGTTCAGTTCGATCGCGCGCAGCAGGGCCGCTTCCGACAGCGGGATCAGGCCTTTTTGCCAGGCGTAGCCCAGCATGAACAGGTTGGCGGCGATCGAGTCGCCCATCAGCGCGGTCGCCAGCTTGGTCGCGTCGATGAAGTCGGCGCTCGCGTGTTCCTGCGCGCCGGCCGCCTCGTTGATCAGCGCGCGCACCTGCCCGGCCGGGAACTCCCAATCGGGCTGCTGCGCGAACGTGCCGGTCGGCTGCTCGTGCAGGTTGACCACCACCCGCGTGCGGCCCGGGCGCATCTTCGAGATTGCGTCCGGTGCGCCGGCGGTGAGCATGTCGCAGCCCAGCACCAGGTCTGCTTCGCCGGTGGCGATGCGCTGTGCGCGCAGGCGCTCTGGCGCGGCGGCGATCTTCACGTGCGAGGTGACCGAGCCGTTCTTCTGGCTCATGCCGGTCATGTCCAGCACCGAGGCGCCCTTGCCCTCGAGGTGGGCGGCCATGCCCATCAGCGCGCCGACGGTGATCACGCCGGTGCCGCCGATGCCGTTGATGAGGATGTTGTACGGCGCATCCACCTGCGGCAGCAGCGGGTGGGGCAGTTCGGCCCAGCCGTCATCGCCCGCGCCGGCGCCGGCACGGCTCTTCTTGAGTGCGCCGCCTTCGACGGTGACAAAGCTCGGGCAGAAGCCCTTCACGCACGAGAAGTCCTTGTTGCACGAGGACTGGTCGATCGCGCGCTTGCGGCCGAATTCGGTTTCCTTGGGCAGGATCGACACGCAGTTGGACTGGATGCCGCAGTCGCCGCAGCCTTCGCAGACGGCCTCGTTGATCACCATGCGCTTGGCCGGATCGGGGAACTGGTTCTTCTTGCGGCGGCGGCGCTTTTCGGCGGCGCAAGTCTGGTCGTAGATCAGGACGGTGGTGCCGGGGATCTCGCGCAGTTCGCGCTGCACGTCGTCCATGAATTTGCGGTCGTGGAGGGTGACCAGCTCCGGCAGGCTTGAACGGTCGGCGTAGCGCGACAGGTCCTCGGTGACCAGCGCGATGCGCTTGACGCCTTCGGCCGCCATCTGCTGCGCGATCAGCGGCACGCTGGTGGTGCCGTCCACCGGCTGGCCGCCGGTCATCGCCACCGCGTCGTTGTACAGGATCTTGTAGGTGATGTTGACCTTGGCCGCCACGGCGGCGCGGATCGCCAGGTAACCGGAGTGGAAGTAGGTGCCGTCGCCCAGGTTCTGGAACACGTGCGGCACCTTGGAGAACGCGGCCTGGCCGATCCACGGCGCACCCTCGCCGCCCATGTGGGTGGTCAGCTTGTTCATCTCCGGGTAGATCGAGGTGGCCATCACGTGGCAGCCGATGCCGGCCAGCGCGAACGAGCCTTCGGGCACCTTGGTCGAGGTGTTGTGCGGGCAGCCGGAGCAGTAGAACGCGGGGCGGAACGGGGTGTGGATCGCCTTTTGCAGCACCGCGTCCTTCGCTTCCAGGAAGGCCAGGCGCGCTTTGATGAGGTCACGGGTGACGTCATCGAGGTCCAGGCGCTTGACGCGCCCGGCGATCACGCGCGCCACCTGCGCCACCGAGAAGTCGGCCTTGGGCGGCAGCAGCCACTCGCCGCGCGGCGCCACCCATTCGCCCTTGTCGTCGAATTTGCCGACCACGTGCGGGCGCACGTCGTCGCGCCAGTTGTACAGCTGCTCCTTGAGCTGGTATTCGACCACCTGGCGCTTTTCCTCGACCACGAGGATTTCGTCCAGCCCTTGCGCGAACTCGCGCACGCCGTCCGGCTCCAGCGGCCAGATCATGGCGACCTTGAACAGGCGCAGGCCGATCTTCGCTGCCATCGCTTCGTCGATGCCCAGTTCTTCCAGCGCTTCCAGCACGTCGAGGTAGGATTTGCCCGAGGCGATGATGCCCAGCTTGGCGTTCGGGCTGTCGATCGTGACGCGGTTGAGCTTGTTCTCGCGCGCATAGGCCAGTGCGGCGTAGATCTTGTAGTCCTGCATCAGCGCTTCCTGCTTGCGCGCCTGCAGGCCCAGCGGGTCCGACGACAGCCGGGTGTTCAGGCCGCCCTCTGGCATGGCGAAGTCCTGCGGGATCTTCACTTCCACGCGGAACGGGTCGGCATCGACCGATGCGCTCGATTCGACCGTGTCGGCCAGCGCCTTGAACGCCACCGCGCAGCCGGAAAAGCGCGACATCGCCCAACCGTGGACGCCCAGGTCCAGGTACTCCTGCACGTTGCATGGGTACAGCACCGGGATCATGCAGGCCGAGAAGATGTGGTCGGACTGGTGCGGAAGGGTGGAGGAGTAGGCGCCGTGGTCGTCGCCGGCCACCAGCAGCACGCCGCCGGTGGCGGAGGTGCCGGCGTGGTTCATGTGCTTGAAGACGTCGCCGCAACGGTCCACGCCCGGGCCTTTGCCGTACCACATGGCGAACACGCCGTCGTACTTGGTCGGGCCGATCAGGCCGACGGTCTGGGTGCCCCACACGGCGGTGGCGGCCAGGTCTTCGTTCACGCCCGGCACGAACTGGATGCTGTTCGCTTCGAGATGGCCCTTGGCCTTCCACAGGTTCTCGTCCAGCCCGCCCAGCGGCGAGCCGCGGTAGCCGGACACGAAACCGGCCGTGTTCATACCCGCGGCAAGGTCGCGTTCGCGCTGGATCATCGGCAGGCGCACCAGTGCCTGGATGCCGGACAGGAAGATCTTGCCGGTCCTGGCGGTGTATTTGTCGTCGAGGCTGACGTCGGCGAGGGCAGGGGCGTGCGGCGCGGCAGGAACGATGGCCGTGGTATCGGGCATGGCGGTCTCCAAAATCGTGATTTGGTGTGGTCCCGCCCAGGAAAGGCGCCGGGTAGGCGCGGCCGGGGCGGGAAGGGCGTCGCGGGTGTGGGCGACTGTCTTGTGGCGCTTTTTCAGGAAAAACGTCCAGCGCGCGAGTGTAGAAGTTTCGCCAAATGCCGGGAAATACCGTTTCCGGATGGGGGTATAAGAAAAACTGATGGCTGGCCGAAGGCGCGTGGCGCGGCCAGGGCGCGGGCGGGGGATGCCGTGCCGGGCGAGTGGCGCTTTCATGCTCTTTTGGCCTGCGCGTTTTGTCTCTTCTTGTCGAATTCTGTCTCGCGCCGGGGGATGAGACAAAAAGCGACGGAAATAGACAAAACGCGCAGCGCAAAAGAGAACAAAAGCGCCACGCGCCGCCGGACGGCGCCCCACCTCGCGGTCGGGCGGGGTGCTTTTGGGAACGGTTCGTCAGCCGGCCAGGGCGGCGCCGGGCCAGTGGCCGCTGGCGCACAGCTCCTCGGTCACCTGGCGCACGAGGCGGCCGATTGCGGCGGCGGCGTCGGTGAGCGGAATGTTGCGGGATGAACAGAGGGTGACGCTGCGCGTGATTGCCGGGTGTTCCACCGGCCAGGCGGCAAGCGTGCCGGCCTCGATATCGGCGCGCACCGGTGCGACCGGCAGCAGGGTCGCGCCGATGTCGGCCAGCAGGGCGGAGCGCAGGATGGCAATGGAGTTGATCTCGATCACCTTGTCCAGCGCCAGCCCGGCGCCGCGTGCGGTCTGTTCGATGCGCGGGCGCACGCCATGCTGCTGGGCCGGAAGGATCAGCGTGCTGGCCAGCGCGTCGGCCAGGCTGATCGAGGGGCCGGCGGGTGCGAAGGCCGAGCCGGGGCGGCAGATGAACATCAGGTCCTCTTCCACCAGCGGCACACTGTTGAACTGGCCCAGCTGGCCGTCATCGAACAACACCGCCAGGTTGAGCCGGCCCGACTTGAGCTGCTCGGTCAGGCTGCCCGAAATCTCCTCGGTCAGCTGCAGCGTGATCTCCGGGTAGCGCGCGCGGGCCGCGGTCAGCAGCGGCAGGGCCAGCGCGCCGGAAATGCTGTGCGGCAGGCCCAGCGTGACGCTGCCGGACGGCCGTTCGGTCGATTGCGCCACGGCGGCGCGGGCATCGGCCACCTGCTTGAGGATGGCCTGGGCGTGCTGGTAGAACAGCTTGCCGGCGTCGGTCGAGGTCACGCCCTGGGCCGAGCGGTGCAGCAGGCGGGCGCCCAGTTCGTCCTCGAGCTGGCGCAGCTGCTGGGTCAGCGCCGGCTGCGCCACGTGCAACACGAGCGCGGCGCGCGACAGCGAACCGTGATCGACGATCGCCACGAAGTAGCGGAGCTGGCGGAGTTCCATGTGTTGCTATTCTGCGTCTCGACGACGATTACTGCCAGTAAGTTAACTTCTGACAACGACTGTTGTTATACTCTCAGCGTGTCTGTTGCGTCAGATTAACATAGCCAGGGGAAGAGGGATGCTGAAGAAGGTGGATTCGTCACAGCTACGGGTCGGGATGTATGTCCAGGACCTGGATTGCAGCTGGATCGAGCACCCCTTCGTGCGCAGCCGTTTTGTGCTGACCTCGGAGGACGAAATCCGCAAGATCGTCGGCGCCAACATCCGCAACGTGGTCATCGACTGCAACAAGGGCATCGACGTCGAGGACGCGCCCACGGTGGCCGAGGCGCGCGCCCAGACCGAGTCCGAGCTGCAGGCACTGATGTCCAAGCCGACCGCGGCGCCGGCGCCGCCGCCGCGCACCACCATTGCCGAGGAACTGCAGCGCGCTGCCAACATCCGGCGCCAGGCGGCCGGCCTGGTGCGCGAGGTGATGCAGGATGCGCGGCTGGGCAAGGCGATCGAGCTGGACCGGGTCAGCCCGATGGTCGAGAACATCACGGCCTCGATCCTGCGCAACCCCGGCGCGCTGCTGGGCCTGCTGCGGATCAAGAGCAAGGACGACTACACCTTCCTGCATTCGGTCTCGGTGTGCACCCTGCTGGTGGCGTTTTGCCGCTCGCGCAACATGAACGAGGAAACCACCTACCAGGCCGGGCTGGGCGGCCTGCTGCACGACACCGGCAAGGCGCTGGTGCCCGACCATATCCTGAACAAGCCGGGGCGGCTGTCCGACGACGAGTTCAACATCATCCGCAAGCACCCGCAGGACGGCTACGAGATCCTGCTGCGCACTCCCGCGATCGGCCCGATCCCGCTCGACATCACGCTGCACCACCACGAGCGGCGCGACGCCAGCGGCTACCCGGACAAGCAGGGCGGCGACGACATCAGCGAGCTGGCCCAGATGGCGGCGATCGTCGACGTGTACGATGCGATCACGGCCGACCGCTGCTACCACAAGGGGCTGCCGGCGGCCGAGGCGCTGCGCAAGATCTACGAGTGGAGCAAGTTCCACTTCAACCCGGTGTACGCGCAGGAGTTCGTGCGCTGCGTCGGCATCTACCCGGTCGGCACCCTGGTGCTGCTCGAATCCGGGCGCCTGGCGGTGGTGGTCGAGCCGCACGAGAGCAGCCTGCTCACGCCCAAGGTCAACGTGTTCTACGACACCAACAAGAAGTCCTTCATCCAACCGCAGACCGTGGACCTGGCGCGCCCGCTCGGGCACGGCGGCGGCGACAAGATCGTGCGCCACGAGCTGCCCGAGAAGTGGCAGGTGGACCCGGTCAAATTCATGGCCGCGGCCTAGAAGAATTCGGCGGTGTCGTTGGAGGCGACGGTGGCCAGGAGGCCATCGGCGACCAGCTGGTCGTAGTGGCAGACCTGGTTGCGGCCGTGGGTCTTGGCGAAGTACAGCGCCTGGTCGGCGTGGCCGAGCGTGACCACCGGCGAATCGTACGGCTTGATGCAGGTAAAACCGACGCTGACCGTGACCGTGCCCACCTGCGGGAAGTGGTGGCTCTCGACGCCGGCGCGGAAGCGCTCGATGATGCGGCGCGCGTTCTCCAGCGTGGTCGAGCGCAGCAGCACCACGAACTCCTCGCCGCCGAAGCGGAACACGCGGTCGTGCGCGCGGAACGAGGACTGCAGCATGTTGGCGATCAGGATCAGCACCTCGTCGCCGTACAGGTGGCCGAAGCGGTCGTTGACCAGCTTGAAGTGATCGACATCGACCACCGCCAGCCACTGCTCGTGGCCGGTGCCTTTCTGGCGCCGCTCGGGCTGGCCCGGCAGCGGTGACTCCTGCTCGGCGGCGCACTGCAGCATGCGCGCCAGCTGGTCGTCGAAAGTCTTGCGGTTGAGCAGGCCGGTGAGCGAGTCGCGCTCGCTGTATTCGAGCAGGCTAAGGAAGTTGCGGTACACGCCGACGATGCCGTCGATGGTGTGGACCTCGGCCGCGGTGAACGGCGCCGCGCGCGCGATCTCGAGGATGGTGGCGGCCAGCTCGCCGCGCCAGATCGGCACCCACATCGTGTGCCGTCCCGGCTGCCCGGCCTCGGCGCGCGCGCCCTGCGCCGCCAGGCACGCGGCCAGCTCCGGGTAGGCGTCGAGCGTCTCGCCGGGACCGGCCTCGTCCTCCAGCCGCGGCGCGCCGCCGTCGTCCACGCTGGCGCGCGCGCGCAGGTAGCGTGCCGGCCCGACCGCGGCCAGCGACAGCACCCGGGTGTGCTGGGCACCGGCCAGCTCCTGCACCGCTGCCACCGCCGACAGGTCGAGCATCGCATGGTCGCGATGGCCGGTCATGTCCACCATGTGCTTCAGTAACGAATCCATGTCGCTCTCGATCGAAGTCCGGCCCGCGGCACGCTTCGCGCATTGTTTAAATTGCAAGCGGAGAAGAATATCGGCTTTTGCGGAATTGTTCAATTATGCCCGAGAAATTTTTGCCCTGGTTGTGGTGTTTCGCCTGCAATGACCGGGGTTTTCTCTTTCCTCGGAGCAAAATTGGTGCCGGTGGGAAATCTTGCTTCGAGTCAAGTTGCCCTCTGGAATCATCTCCTATAGTGGATTCACTGGTTCGGCACTGGCGGCAGGCAATCCAAGCCGCCAGCGAACCCGGCGGCCGACGGGTTCGGGCCGGGCCAGGTTTTCATCAACCACCATATGGAGTTTGTCATGAACAAGTTCACCTCCGCAGTCAAAGCTTTCATTGCTGACGAGAACGGTGTCACCGCGATCGAGTATGGCCTGATCGCCGCACTGGTTGGCTGTGTCATGCTGGTCGGCGCCAAGGTTCTCGGCACCGACCTGAGCAACGCCTTCTCGGCCATTGGCGGCATCGTCCAGACCAACGTGCCGGCCGCACCGTAACGCCGTGCCCAGCCGCCGCCCGCCCGGGCGGCGGTTTTTCTTCCCGGGAGCTGCCATGCCTGTCCAGACTTGCCTCGAGCTGGCCCTGCTCGTGCTCGTGCTCGCGGCCGCCGCCAGCGACCTGGCGACCCGCCGCATCCCCAACGTCTTGCTGCTGCTGGCCTGGCTGGTGGCGCTGCCGCTGCAGCTGGCCGCCGGCGCGCTCGCCGACTGCCTGCTGGGCGCGCTGGCCGGCCTCTTGCTGTTCCTGCCGCTGTACCTGCTGCGCGGCATGGCCGCCGGCGACGTCAAGCTGATGGCTACCGTCGGCGCCTTCGCCGGCCCCGCCGCCGCCCTGCACATCGCGCTGTTGGCCTGGTGCGCCGGCGGCGTGATGGCGCTGGTGCTGGTGGCGTTCCAGCGCCGCCTGCGCGCCGCCTGCGCCAACCTGCGCGACTTGCTGCGTCCCATGCTGCTGCGCGCGGCCGGCATGCCGCTGGCGGCCACCCCGCTGCCACGCCCGAGCGTGGGCGCGATGCCCTATGGCCTGGCGGTCGCGCTGGCCACCGTGGGCTGGCTGTGGGCTGGCCACGGCTGAGCGTCCTTTCTTGCTCAAACTCAAAAGTTGCCGGTAGGCCCGTCGCTAGAATCGATTCATGTTGGTCGGAAAGATGTTCCCACGAAAGGACTTCCGATGATGAATGCGCTATCCGCAGCGGCCGAGCTGCACGGGGCCCGCGCGGCGCCGCCGCCGGCCGCGCCCGAGTTTGCCGACATCCTGCCGCGCCAGGCCAAAACCGTGCTCGACACCGGCCTGCCGCCGCGCCTGGTGACCGAGCTGGTGGTCAAGGTGTTGCACGGCAGCGGCAAGACCCCGCTGCCGGCGCTCTCGGCCAGGCTCAAGCTGTCGGTCAACGTGCTGCGCGAGATCCTCAACCAGCTGATGGCCGAGCAGCAGGTCGAGGTGGCCTGGACCGGGGACTCCGACATCGACGTCCAGTACCAGCTGACCGCGCCCGGCCAGCGCGCCGCCGCCGACTACCTGGCGCAGTCGCGCTACGCCGGCCCGGCGCCGGTGCCGCTGGCCAGCTACCGCGAGGTGGTCGAGCGCCAGTCGCTGCGCCGGCCCGGCGCGCCCCGTCCCGAGCGCGCCCAGCTGGCCGCCGCGCTGGCCGAGCACGGCTTCGATCCGGCCCTGCGCGACGTGCTCGGCGCCGCCCTGCATTCGCGCCGCGCGCTGCTGCTGTACGGCCCGTCCGGAGCCGGCAAGACCCTGCTCGCGCATCAGCTCGCGCGCCTGCAGCACGGCGCGGTGGCGCTGCCCTATGCGCTGCTGGTGGAGCGCCAGATCATCCAGTTCTACGACCCGCTGCTGCACCAGCCGGCGCCGCCGCTGCCGCGCCAGCAGGAAGAGCGCCGCAGCTGGGACGCGCGCTGGGCCATCTGCCAGCGCCCGCTGGTGCACGTGGGCGCGGCGCTCGCTGCCGACATGCTCGACCTGCGCGAGGACGCCGCCAGCGGGGTGCTGCGCGCGCCGCCGCACGTGCTGGCCAACAACGGCATGCTGGTCGTGGACGACCTCGGCCGCCAGCGCTTGCCGCTGGCCGACCTGCTCGGCCGCTGGCTCGGCGCGCTCGACCAGGGCTGGGACGCGCTCGCGTTGCCTGGCGGCCACAGCGAAACCGTGCCGTTCGACGCGACCGTGGTGTTCGCCACCAGCCTGGCGCCGGACGCGCTGCTCGACGAGTCCTTCCTGCGCCGCATCGGCTACAAGGTCGGGCTCGGCCCGTTGCCCGAAGCGGCTTACCGCGCGCTGCTGCGGCGCGCCTGCCGCCAGGCCGGCATCGAGCCGGACGAGGACGCCGCCAGCCGCCTGCTGGCGCTGCACGCGGCCAGCGGCCGCCCGCTGCTGCCGGCCTATCCGCATGAACTGCTCGGGCGCATCAGCGATTTCGCCAGCTTCGCCGGCGCCACGCCGCGGTTGTCCGCCGCCGCCGTCGAGCAGGCCTGGAACAGCATGTTTGCGGCCTGCGCCGCGCCGACCACTTCGGGGGAACCATCATGAAAAACAAACGTGCCCTTGCCGTGATGGCGATGGCGATCCTGTTCGGGGTCACCGCCGTCGTGCTGGCCTCGCGCTGGCTGCTGCAGCAGCCGTCCGCCAACGCCGGCCGCATCGTGGTGGCGCTGTCCGACATCAACCTCGGCCAGCGCCTGTCGCCCGAAATGCTCAAGCTGATCGACTGGCCGGCCGAAAGCGTGCCCAAGGGCGCGTTTGCCGACCCCCAGAAGCTGGCCGGCCGGGTGCTCAGGAGCAGCGTGCTGGCGGGCGAGCCGGTCAGCGAGGCCAAGCTGGCCCCGAGCGGCACCGTGGGCGGCCTGGCGGCCCTGATCGCCGAAGGCAAGCGCGCCATCACCGTGCGCGTGAACGACGTGATCGGCGTGGCCGGCTTCGCGCTGCCCGGCACCTACGTCGACATCATCGTCAGCACCCAGCAGGATGCCGACGGCCACGGCCGCGAGCAGAACATCTCCAAGATCGTGCTCGAGCGGATCCTGGTGCTGGCGGTCGCGCAGGAGGTCAACCGCGACGAGACCAAGCCCAAGGTGGTCAACGCCGTCACGCTCGAAGTCACCCCCGAGCAGGCCGAAAAGCTCGACCTGGCGCGCAGCGTGGGCACGCTGTCGCTGGCGCTGCGCAACCAGGTCGACCCGCAGCCGGTGGACACCCGCGGCGCCACCAAGCTGACCTTGCTGCCGGGGGCCGAGCCGCCGAAACCGGCGCCGCGCCCGGCCGCCCCGGCTCCGGCCGCGCCGCCGGTGCACAAGGTGGCGCTGCCGGTCAAGCGCGACTGCGTGGGCGTCATCAACGGCCTGCAGTCGTCGAAAGAGTGCTTCTGAATTCCAACATCTAGCTGGGGGTGAATGCCATGAACAGTAGCCTCACGAACGCGGCCGTGTTGCGGGCCGGCCTGCTGGCGGCCCTGGTGGCCGCCAGCACCAACGCGGCCGCCGCCGCGCGCCTTGCGCAAGCCGGCGCCCAGCCGGCGCCGGCAGCGCCCGAGGTGGTCGACCGGATCGAGCCGACCCGCTGCAGCGGCGCGCCCGCCACGCCGGCCCAGCTGGCGCTGCAGATGGGCCGCTCGACCATGCTGCGCCTGCCCGAGGCCGTGCAGAACCGCGCGGTCGGCAACCCCGGCGTGGTGCAGGCCATGCTGGTCGCGCCGGACACGCTGTACATCGCCGGGGTGGACGTGGGCACCACCAACATGATCGTGCAGGGCAAGAGCGGCACCTGCAGCGTGGTCGACATCACGGTGGCGATGGACCCGGCGGCGCTGCAGGCCACGCTCGCCAGCGTGATGCCGGAGGAGAAGGACATCAAGGTGCTGGCCGCCGCCGACGCGCTGGTGCTGACCGGCACCGTGTCCGACGCGGCGGCCGTCTCCCGCGCCGTCGAGCTGGCCAGCGCCTACGTGCGCCGCCCGCTGCGGCCGGTCGCCGGCGCCCAGAAGCTGGACAATAATGCGCAAAACCAGGCCGGCAGCAACAATAACAACGGTCGCGTGGTCAACATGCTGTCCGTGAGCGCGCCGCAGCAGGTGCAGCTCGAGGTCAAGATCGCCGAGGTCTCCAAGACCCTGCTCGACCGGCTGGAAGCGGGCGCCACGCTGCGCTTCGGCTCCGGCAGCTGGGCCGCCACGCTGTTGTCCAATTTCATCAGCGGCAGCGCCAACGGCCTGCTGGACGCGCGCCGCAGCAACGGCAAGCAGCAGTTCACGCTCGAAGCCGACAAGCAGGACGGCGTCGTGCGCGTGCTGGCCGAACCGAATGTGATGGCGATCAGCGGCCAGGAGGGCTCGTTCCTGGCCGGCGGCAAGTTCTACATCCCGGTCCCCCAGGACAACGGCAAGATCTCGATGGAAGAGAAGGAGTTCGGCGTCGGCCTGCGCTTCACGCCGACCGTGCTGGCGGGCGGGCGCATCAACCTGCGCGTGGCGCCCGAGGTGTCCGAGCTGTCGCGCGAAGGCATCGCGGTGTCGGCGACCGGCACCAACGGCGTGGCGATCCTGCCTGCGCTCACCACCCGCAAGGCCAGCACCACCGTGCAGCTGTACGACGGCCAGAGCTTCGCCATTGGAGGCCTGATCAAGAACAACCTCACCACCAGCATGAAGGGCCTGCCGCTGCTGGGTGAAATGCCGGTGCTGGGCGCGCTGTTTCGCAGCGCCGACTACCAGCAGGACCGCACCGAGCTGGTGTTCGTGATCACCGCGCGCCTGGTCAAGCCGCAAGCCTCGACCGCCTACGTGCTGCCCACCGATAAAGTCGGCGTGCCCTCGCGCGGCGTCGTGCTGCTCGGCGGGCGCCTGGAAGGCCCGGCCCCGGACACCACCACGGCCGCGGCCTCGACCCCGCCGGCCAGCGCACCCACCGCCCAGAGCGCGGGCGGATTCGAACTCAAATGAGGAGGACGGCGATGGCAACCAGATTGATCCCAACCGGCATCGCACTGCTTGCGCTGGCATTGGCAGGCTGCCGCACCAGCCCGCGCATCGACGACCATTTTGGCGAGGCGGTGCGCGCCAACCTGGCGGCCCAGGCGCTGCGGCCGGAAGCATCCGGCAACACCAACCCGGCCGCCGGCGTGGACGGCCGCGCCGCGCGCGCCGCGCAGCAGCGCTACGAGAAATCGTTCGAGCAGACCGAGCAGCAGGCCGCGCCATCCATCATCCCGCTCGGCACCGGGCAATGAACGCCATCGGGCCGCCGGCAGCGCAGGCGCCGCCTGGCCAGTTCCCCTTGATAACCGCGCAAGCCAACAAGGACAGCCGATGAAAGCCTTACTGATCAGCCACGACAGCCAGCTGTACGCCGAGCTTGCCTCGCAGGGCGCGGCGCGCGTGCCGCCGCTGAAGATGGCGGCCAACCGCGCCAGCATGCGCGACGCGCTCGACCGGCCGGTCGCCGAGCCGCCGGAACTGCTGATCATCGACGCCAGCGACGCCACTGCCGGCGACGTCGACCTGCTCGAGCGCCTGGCCCGCACCTACCCGAGCGCCAGCATGATGCTGCTGGGCGGCCAGCAGCAGCCGGAACTCTTGATCCGCGCCATGCGCGCCGGCGTGCGCGAGGTGCTGCCGCTGCCGCTGGTGCACCGCGCCTTCCACGAGGCGATGGACCGCATCGCCGCCACTGCCGGCAAGGCCGCCCTGCGCGACGGCAAGGTGTTCGCCTTCATCGCCTGCAAGGGCGGCAGCGGCGCCACCTTCATCTCGACCAATTTCGGCTACGCCCTGGCCACCCTGGCCGACAAGAAGGTGCTGCTGATCGACCTGCACGGCCAGTTCGGCGACGCCGCGCTGTACGTGTCGGACCAGAAGCCGCAGATGACGCTGTCGGACGTGTGCAGCCAGATCGCCCGCATCGACGGCCCCTTCCTCGAATCGTGCCTGGTGCACGTGGCGCCCGGCTTTGGCGTGCTGGCCGCCGCCGACGACCCGGCCCAGTCGCGCGAGGCCAAGCCCGAGCACATCGACACCATCCTGCGCGTGGCGCGCCAGCACTACGATTTCATCTTGCTCGACGTCGGCCGCCAGATCGACGCGGTGTCGCTGCGCGCGCTCGACACCACCGACACCATCTACCCGGTGCTGCAGCTGGCGCTGCCGGACATCCGCGACGCCCGCCGCCTGCTCGACATCTTCCGCTCGCTCGGCTACTCGCTCGAGAACATCCGGCTGGTGGTCAACCGCTACGAGAAGGGCGGCAAGCTGCGCCTGCAGGACCTGCACTCGGCGCTGGGCGCCGAAGTGGTGCACACCGTCCCCAACGACTACATCGCCGTCACCGACTCGGTCAACCAGGGCGTGCCGGTGCTGCAGCTGGCGCGCACCAGCGCCGCCGCGCGCAGCCTGGCCGAGCTGGTCGAGATGGTGACGGCGCGCCGCGTCCCCGAAAGCAAGGGCCTGTTCGACCGCCTGTTCGGCCGCGGCGACAGCGACTACTGAACCTGACAGGAGCACACCATGTCCCTACGTGAACGGCTGGCCGGATCGGACGACGAGCGCGCCTTGCCCGCGGTGCCCGAGGTGGCCAACCACGCCTACCAGGAGCTGAAGAAGACGATGCACCAGATGATCCTCGACCGGATCGACCTGGAGCGCCTGAAGCGCCTGACGCCCGAACAGTTCAAGCACGAGCTGGCGCTGCTCATCGCCCGCATCATCGAGGAAGAGCGCATCGTGCTCAACCAGACCGAGCGCCACAACCTGGTGCTCGACATCCAGCACGAGATGCTCGGCTTCGGCCCGCTCGAACCGCTGCTCACCGACCCGTCGGTCTCCGACATCCTGGTCAACACCGCCAGCAAGGTGTACGTCGAGCGCAAGGGGCGGCTCGAACTCACCGACGTCACCTTCCACGACAACGCGCACCTGATGAAGATCATCGAGAAGATCGTCTCGCGCGTGGGGCGCCGGGTGGACGAATCGAGCCCGATGGTGGACGCGCGCCTGCCCGACGGCTCGCGCGTGAACGCGATCATCCCGCCGCTGGCGGTGGACGGGCCGCTGCTGTCGATCCGCCGCTTCGGCGCCAACCCGCTGACGGTGCAGAACCTGCTCGACCTGAAGAGCCTGACGCCGCCGATGATCAAGGTGCTCGAGGCGCTCGGCGTGGCCAAGGTGAACATCCTGATCTCGGGCGGCACCGGCAGCGGCAAGACCACGCTGCTCAACCTGCTGTCCGGCTTCATCCCCGGCAACGAGCGCATCGTCACCATCGAAGACGCGGCCGAGCTGCAGCTGCGCCAGCCGCACGTGGTCCGGCTCGAGACGCGCCCGGCCAACATCGAAGGCAAGGGCGAGGTGACGCAACGCCAGCTGGTGAAAAACGCGCTGCGCATGCGGCCCGACCGCATCATCCTGGGCGAGGTGCGCGGCGCCGAAGCGCTCGACATGCTGCAGGCGATGAACACCGGCCACGAGGGCTCGCTCGCCACCATCCACTCCAACACCCCGCGCGACGCGCTGTCGCGGCTCGAGAACATGGTCAGCATGTCCGGCGTGAACCTGACCACGCGCGGCATCCGCCAGCAGATCTGCTCGGCCATCACGGTGGTGCTGCAGGTGTCGCGCCTGACCGACGGCTGCCGCAAGCTGGTCAGCATGCAGGAGATCACCGGCATGGAAGGCGAGATCATCTCCTCGCAGGAGATCTTCCGCTTCGAGCAGACCGGCGTGGACGGCGACGGCAAGGTGCAGGGCCACTTCTGCGCCAGCGGTGTGCGGCCGCGCTTTGCCGACCGCCTCAAGATGTTCGGCGTGCCGCTGCCCGAGGATACCTTCGACCCCGACCGCATCTTCTAAGGGCGCGCGCATGAACTTCCTCTTCTACGGTTTCGCGGTCTTCCTGTTCGCCGCGGTCATCCTCGGCATCGAGGGCGTGTACCTGTGGTGGATCAGCACCCACGGCGCGGCCGCGCAGCGCATCGCGCGCCGCCTGCAGATCATGTCCGGCACCGGCGGGCGCAGCGAACGGATCTCGATCCTCAAGCAGCGCCGCTACAGCAAGCGCGACAGCGTGGACCGGATCCTGCACCAATGGTCGCTGGCGCACCGCATCGACCAGCTGCTGGTGCAGGCCGGCGGCAAGTGGTCGGTCGACCAGTTCTTCCTGGCCTCGCTGGCGTCGCTGGCGCTGGGCCTGGCGCTGGTGCTGCACTGGCCGCTTCCGCTCGGTATGCGGCTGTCGCTGGCCCTGGTGTTCATCGTGATCCCGTACGTGCTGGCGCGCCGCGCGCGCGTGCGCCGGCTGGTGCGCATCGAACAGCAGCTGCCGGAAGCGGCCGACTTCATTGCGCGCGCGCTGCGCGCGGGCCACTCGTTCACCAACGTGCTGCAAATCGTCGGCAACGAGCTGTCCGAGCCGCTGTCCGGCGAGTTCCGCATCGCGCGCGAGGAGATCAACTATGGCGTGCCGATGAGCGAAGCCCTGCACGCCATGGCCGACCGCATTCCGCTGACCGATTTGCGCTACCTGATCATCGCGGTGCTGATCCAGCGCGAGTCGGGCGGCAACCTGGCCGAAATCCTGGGGAACATCAGCCAGATCATCCGCGGACGCCTGAAGCTGGCCGCGCAGGTGCGCGTGCTGTCGGCCGAGGGCCGCATGTCGGCCTGGATCCTGGGGCTGCTGCCGTTTGCGGTCGGCCTGGCCACGCTGGTGCTCAACCCGCAGTACATCAGCCTGCTGTGGACCGACCCGATCGGCACCAAGATGCTATGGGGCGCCTGCGTCATGCTCGTCGCCGGCATCGCCTGGATGCGCAAGATCATTCACATCCATATCTGAGGGGGCGCGATGAACGGCGCACAGTTATTGTTCCTGCTGATCGTGTTTGCGATCGTCGGCAGCCTGGCCTGGCTCGGTGCGCTGCTGTTCGCCCCGGCCGCACTGCGCGCGCGGCTGGGCCATTTCATGACGGAGTCGGCCGAAGGGGGCCTGGAAAAGCGCGGCTGGATCGAGCGCGTGGCGCGCGTGGTCAAGCCGCTGACCAAACTGTCGGTGCCGGAAGAGGGCTGGGAAAAATCGGCGCTGCGCACGCGCTTCATGAACGCCGGCTGGCGCAACCCGGTGGCGCCCACCCTGTACTTCGCGGCCAAGACCGTGCTGTCGCTGCTGCTGCCGGCCATCGTGGGTACGGCGCTCGCCGCCACCGGCCGCGTCGAGGGCCGTAACCTGCTGTTGCTGCTGTTTTTCTCCGCCACGCTGGGCTACTACCTGCCCAACATCGTCTTGACCCGCATCGTCGAGCGGCGCCAGCGCGACATCTTCGAAACCATTCCCGACGCGCTCGACCTGCTGACCGTCTGCGTCGAAGCCGGCCTGTCGCTGGAACGCGCACTGGTCAAGGTGGCCGCCGAGATCGGCATCAAGAGCCCGGTGCTGGCGCAGGAGCTGCAGATCGTGCTGATGGAGATGCGCGCCGGCTTCACGAAAGAGAAAGCGCTGCGCAACCTGGCCCTGCGCACCGGCGTGGACGACGTCGATACGCTGGTGGCGATGCTGATCCAGTCCGAGCGTTTCGGCACCAGCGTTGGCGACGCGCTGCGCGTGCACTCCGAAAACCTGCGCACGCGGCGCCGCATGCTGGCCGAAGAGACGGCCGCGAAGATCGGCCTGAAGCTGATGTTCCCGCTGATCTTCTTCATCTTCCCGACCCTGCTGATCGTGCTGATGGGCCCCGCCGTCATCCAGATTGCGCACACGCTGCTGCCGGCACTGAGCGCGGTGCGCCAATGATGTGAAAGGAAAACTGCCATGCAAACTGTGACCACGCTCAAACGCCTGACCGTGCTGTGCGCGGGCACGATGTTGTGGGCCTGCGCCGACCTGTCGGGCAACTTCTCGCTGCCCGAGCAGGCCGCGCTGCGCCGCGCCGACGACGCCTACGCGCTCGGGCGCAACTACCATCTCGCGCACAAATACGAAGACGCGGTCAAGGCCTACCGCGAAGCGCTGCAGGCCGACCCGCAGCACGTCAACGCGCGCAACGGCCTGGCCACGATCTATGCCGAGCGGCGCGCGTTTGCGCAGGCCATTCCGATCTGGCGCGGCCTGACGGAAAAGCTGACGCTGGCCTCCGGCCCCGGCAGCGCCTACCTGTTCAGCAACCTGGGCTACGCCTACTTCCTCAACGGCGACTACGCCAGCGCGGTGACCGCCCTGGAAAAGGCGTGCCTGCTCGACCCGCTCAGCTACCGCGCCTGGCACCACCTGGGCGAAAGCCTGCAAAAGCTCGGCCAGGAAGAGCGCGCGCAGCAGATGTTCCGCCAAGCGCAAGCGCTGCAGCAGCACGACCTGCGCGAAGACACCAAGGCCAGCGGCGGCACCACCGTGGCCGCGATCGACGAAGCGGTCAAGACCCGCGAGCGCGGCCCGGAATGGCCGGCTGTGGACGTGCTGCAGTCGCAGAACGGCATGCTGGAACTGCGGCGCGTGGCCACGGTTGCTGCGGTCGCGCCTGTGGAGCCGGCTGCAGCGCCGCAAAAGCCGGAGCCAGCCCCTGCCGCGCAGCCGGAAGTGGCCCCGCTGCCTGCCTTGGCTGCCCCGGCGCAATCGGCCCTGCTCGAGATCCGCAACGGCAACGGCGTGAACGGAATGGCGCGCACGCTGTCGCGCCAGATGGGCGATCCGGACTTTAAGGTGGTGCGCCTAACCAACGAGAAAGGCTTCGGCGTCAAGCAAACGCGCGTGGAATACCAGTTTGGCTTTCGCGCCGCGGCCGAACGGCTCGCGCAGCGCTTCGAGAACGCCTCGGTGGTCGAGGTAAGCAACTGCAAGAAGACCGACATGCGCCTGGTGCTCGGCCGCGACGTGGCCACGCCCAAGTTTGCGCTGCGGCCGATGCCGGCGGCCGCCAATACGGTGGCGGTGGTGGAGGGCGGCGCACTGCCGTAAATAAACGGTGTGCCGCGCGCGCCACAATGTCATGAGTTGTGCGGCGGGCTCACGCTAAACGGCGTAGATTGAATGTCCGTTTTTCGGGAGCGATGCCATGAAAACCAAACAGCGCCTGACAGCCGCCTGCGCCGCCGTCCTGATGGCGGCGCTTGCCGCTTGCGCCCCGACCCGCACGCACGAGGGCACGGGCGAATACATCGACGACAGCGTCATCACCACCAAGGTCAAGGCCGCGTTCGCGGAAGACCCGCAAGTCAAGGCGACCGAAGTGAAGGTCGAAACCTTCAAGGGCACGGTGCAACTGAGCGGCTTTGTCGACTCGCGCCAGAGTGCTGAGCGCGCCGTCCAGCTGGCGCGCGAGGTGAAGGGCGTGAAGGCGGTGAAAGACGACACCGTCGTCAAATCCGCCGCCCACTAAGGGGCGTTTCACGTAGGGTGGGCAGCTTCGCTGCCCACGCGTCCAACCAGCTAAAACTAGCTCGCTTGCCCGAGCTAGCCGTGTGCCGATCACTTCCAGCTGACCTTGCCCAGCCCGCTGGTGGTCGCATTGCGGGTCGCCGGGTTG
Source organism: Massilia agilis (assembly GCF_024756255.1). Taxonomy (GTDB): domain Bacteria; phylum Pseudomonadota; class Gammaproteobacteria; order Burkholderiales; family Burkholderiaceae_D; genus Telluria; species Telluria agilis. The sequence goes on from NZ_JANUHB010000003.1 coordinate 266,964, forward strand.
CCATACACCGTCGCCGACCCCAGTCCGGACAGGCTCATGTTCGCCGCCGTTTTGGCAAACACGGTCGCGCTGCCCATGCCCGACATCTGCAGGTCCACGCTGTCGGCGCGCAGGTTGTTTGCGTCCAGGCTGCCCACGCCGGACAAGCGGCCATACAGCTGCTTCACGTCGCCGGTGACCGTCATGCGGCCTGCGCCGCGCATGCCCAGCTCCATCCGCTCCGCGCCACGGTTATCAAGCGTAAAGCTGCCGACGCCGCCGAGGGTGGCGTCGAGGTAACGATAGCGGGTGCTCATCGTCAGCGAGCCAGGGCCGTCGAGCGACACGCGCATCTTGTCGCCGGAGAAGCCGGTAATCGAGCTGCTGCCCACCCCTTGCGACACGAACTCGTCCAGGTTCGGCACGGTCAGGTCGGCCTGCAGCTTCTCGCTGCGCCAGTGGAAGTTGGTGTGGCTTTCGGTGTCGATGTCGAGCGTGTCGCCATGCTGGCTGGTGGTTACGCGCGCCACGGCCGACTTGTCGCCGGAAATGACCAGCGACGGCGTCGCGCCCTGGTGCACGTTCAGGCTCACCACGCCGCCGAGCTTGATCTTGGTAACCTTCGCGTCCACGGCGCGCGATTCGCGCACCTGCTCTTCAGCGAAAGCGGAATGGGTTGCCAGCGACAGGGTGGTGGCGACGAGGGCGGTACCGAGCAGTTTGTTCATTTCGTGTTCTCCCGAAGGCGGTTTCGATGGGAGAACTATAGTCCCGCTCGGTTCAAGGCAGCCGGCAATTGCGATGAATTGCACGGATTGCGGGCTGAACGGCAAAAAGCCGGGACATTCAGGCGCTTACAGGCCTCCGCCGCAGCGCAGCGTGGTGCCCGTGATGTAGGACGCGGCCGGCGACAGCAGCCAGACGATGGGCTCGGCGATTTCCTCGGGTGTGGCCGGCCGCTGCATCGGAATCTTGGGCGCCAGGCGGGCGGGGCGGTCCGGTTCGCCAGAGACGGTGTGGATGTCGGTGAGCGTCAGCCCCGGCGCGACCGCGCAGACCCTGATTCCTTCCGCCGCGAGCTCCTTTGCTAGCCCGAGCGTGAACGTTTCCACCGCCGACTTGCTGGCCGCATAGTGCACATACTCGTTCGGACTACCGGTCGCGGCGGCGACCGACGACACGTTCACGATCACGCCCTTGGTGCCGGACCTGCGGAACGACTCGATCGCAGCGCGGCAGCAGTGCATGGTTCCGTACACGTTGGTGCGGAAGACGTCTTCGATTGTCGCCGGGGCGGTCTGCATGAAGCTGGCCATCCGGCTGGTGATGCCGGCGTTGTTGACGAGCGCGGAAACCGGGCCGAGTTCCTGTTCAACCAAGGCGAACATCTGCGCTACCTGGGCCTCGTCGGCGGCGTCGGCCTGCACGGCAAGCGCGAGGCCGCCGTCTGCACGGATCGTGCGTATCAGCTCATCGGCAGCGTCGCGGTCGCTGCGAAAGTTCACGGCCACGGCGTGGCCCTCCGCGGCAAGCTGGCGCGCAACCGCAGCGCCGATGCCGCGGCCCGAACCAGTGACGATCGAAACGTTTTTCAATGATTCCTCCTGCCCTGCGGGGCACTCGTTAATCGCCACTTGGCCGCTGTGCCTGAGCGAACGCCTGGGCGTGGGCCAGCAGATCGTCCAAGGTGAGTTCGCCCAGAATGTAGCGCCGCTGATTCTCCAAATCCTGCTCATCTGGAGTGAATCCAGATAGCGCGAAGCTCGCATTCATCCTCGCGACGTCCTGCCGGCGCGTTTTGCTCATCACATCTCCCTTGTACCCAAGTTTTGACCGCTCGTTGGCAAGCCGTTGAGCGCGCCCAAGTTGCTATGAATATACCTCCGGGACAATGACCCGACAACAACTACGGAGGCAATATGGCAGCAGACTACTACCTGCAAATCGAAGGAATCAAAGGCGAGTCCGCTGACTCGTGGCATGCTGGCTGGATTGAGTGCACATCGGTGACTTGGTCGATTACGCAGCCCAAAAGCGCGACCGCGTCAACGAGTGGCGGGCACACGGCAGAGCGGGCCGAACTCAGCGTAATCAGCACCAGTGGCAATACCGCCGGCGGCTGGGATGCGGCCGCCAACAGGATCGCGTGATGCGCGCCCTGATTGTGCTGGCGCTGTTCGTCGCGACACTGTCTGCTGCGGCGCAGACCGGGAAGCCGCCATGGATGACCGGCGAACGGCTGCTGCAACTTGTCGCCTACCCGCCGACGGCGAAGGGAAATTTTGACCTGACGCCAAAGCAGCACCTCGACGCCGAACGCGCCCGCGCGTACGTCGAGGGTGTGCATGACAGCAGCGATGGACAGCGCTGGTGCAACAGCAAGCAGGTTCCCGCAGGCCCGGATGCGCTGCGGGAAGCCGTCGAAATGAACCTGCGCAAACTGCCGCCCGACCAGCTCAAGCGCAATGCCGCGGACTTGGTGATTGAAACGTGGGCGAGCCGGTGGCCATGTACCGATCGTAGGGACGCGCGATGAGCCCCTTGTTCGCCATACTGAAGGCAAATCACATGGGCCGTACGGGCCAACGCAGGTCTACGAGAAGATTGGCCAAAAGCCCGACATGCAGAAGCGTAAAGTCCAAGCCTGTCGTGTTGCCGGATCTGACCCCGCTATTCTTGGGCTTGGCCAATCACCGCCGACGAGGAATCCGCAGCTTCTTGACTCTATTTTTGCCTTGTTGAGCTTTCCGCTGCAGAATTCTTGCTCTTGGCGTGTCGCCTGACATTTCTTTGATTTTCTGCGAAATCTGTTCTCTAACCCGGTGCGCGTAGTCATGAACGACCATGCTCATGGCTAGCAGGTCTGCACTGTCGCTTTCGAGGCACAGCTCGGCAATCATCATTGACAACGATCCTGCGGCGCACTCTGTCGCTACCTCGCAACCTAATGCAGGGGCAACGTGGACGCCATCAATTGAGGTGTCGCGAAGAGTAATGCGTTTGAGAGTCGCTAGGGCACCACCGTGGACAGTACTGTTTGCCCACTTGTATCGTCGGCGCAAGGCTTCGAGCCCCACATGATGCTCCAGGTCCCGGAACGTGGTCTTGCTTCGGCCGAGTTCGATGGAAGCCCAACCATAATCCCCAACGAATGCGGCCCCGAAGCGATCGATCATTGCCGACACCTCCAGGCGTAGCTCGCGCATAGAGCGATCCGCGTTACGATTTCTGATCATTCCTGTCCTGCTGGCCCGGTCGGCTTCGCGAAGCCGCAACTCTTCAACCCGGTGATGGGAAAGGTACATCAACGCGCAACGATCGGATTGCTTCGCTAAGAAAATCGCAGTGACACAGATTTCATGGAGTGAACGCCACCTTGCCAGCGCACCATCCGCGTACCCGCCGCTGACCAGGATAATAATCTCTCCCACAACTTCGTACGCTCGGTCGACGAGCCTTTTCAGAGCAAACGCCGTATTTGGACTGGCGTAAGGGCCTTTGCGTAACTCGATCGCGGCACCGCTCCACTCCAAGACGATGTGTCTCTGAAAGTCCAAGCGTTCGAGTGCTTTTCCCCAAAGTCGCTGTACCAGTTCGGCTCGAAGTGCGTGCGCCCTTCTCAAATCTAGTGTGTGTTCAAGTGCATTGTCTGCGATGTGCTCACTGATAATGCCTGCTATAGCGCGAAGGGCCTCGGAAATGACAGCAGACATTTTTTCGCTCAGGTCTTCCTCGATGTCCGTTCCGATCGACCCATTTAATTCGTTGATCAGCCCCTGCACGGTTGCATGAACTTCCTCTTCGGTCTCGCCGAAAGAACAGGGCGCGCCCATGTCAACGGTCGCTACGTTGCCTTCTGCGCTGAGGATCGCATTTGTCAACTTCTCAAGGTCTTGGTCTAGAAGGCTTATGTTCCGCCTTTTCGCTGCTTTTCGCAGGAGCCTCGGGAGCAGCTGTTCTTTTGCTGTGACCTTGGCAACGGCGCGACTAAGGGCTGCTTGTATCCACTCTTTACTTTTCATTTTGCGCTGTTAAGCTGGCGCCTATTTTTCGTTAACTGGAACTGGTTGACGAAGGCGTGTTGGGCTACGCGGTGCGGCATAGCTTGGTAGGCGCGCCCCAGCGGCCTGATCGAGCGCTAACGAACACCCGCCCTGCGGATGCTGTCGCACCTGTCGCTCAGCGGCCGCCCCAGCGCCGTCAGGCCAAAGTCTTTGGCGCGCCCTGCGCGTTCCCTCTGAACATAAGCGGAGCCGGCGCGCTGCCGTGCCGACGTAGGAGACCGAATAGTTTCCGTCTGGCTGGAAGCTCGCCTTGGCTGAGAACTTTTCCGGCACGAGGCAGCCAGTCAGAAGAACGGCGGTGGCGGCGACGGCAGCGATGGATCGCAACTCCACAAAAAGAGGCGGCCAATGCAGTTTAGCGGAAACGGAAGAAATATTGCCAATAAAAAGCTATTTGGGCTTAGATAAGCCATCCAATGTCGCTCGTCTGTAAGCTGGCGTGCGTCCCATTGATGGGCTGGCTTCTCTGGAATGGTCTGGTGTACCGGGAGTAGTGCCGGTGACTTCGCCGCCAAAGGTTGCGAATGAGCGTGATCGACAGGAGAGCGAGTCCGAATGCGTCGGATATCGAATTGCTGGTATCCGCAGCGGCTGCGACACGTGAAGCAAAGCCGATCTACTTCTCTTGCGTCCATGGGGCTGTGACTGACTCGTTCCCCTACCGCTAGGCAGGTTGCTTATTCCTTATCATAAACCTACGTACCTTTTGCGCGAAAGCGATAACGATAGCCGGTGTCGCTTCCTTCACTCCCCGGACCCAGCCTACGGTGTTTCGATAAAACGAAAGGAACGAAAAGGCAAACACCAGCAGGAAGAGACAGACGGCGATGAGAGCCAATCCCACGGCCAATTCAGCGTGAGGCCAGCCATTGACCATTCCAACGATCGCGAAAGCTATGCCGACACCAGATGCTACGGCGAATGACTTGACTACGAACCAGACGAAGAACGCGACGCTGCCTTCAACGAAGAAGAGATTTTTTGCGCAGCCGAAGAGACCACTCAGCAGATAGGTGAGTATCTGAGGTACAAGTACGAGTGAGATCAACGCGGCAGCAAGAACAACGTCGGATTTTAGGTCAATGAAGAAAGTTAGTATGGCGGCCAATATATCTCCGGCCTTACCATGACTCTGGCCCGCTTTGTCGATTGCTCCGATTTGTATCGCAAGCATCCCAAGTAGCGCAGTCGCAGTGACCGACAGGGAGAAGAAGTACCAAACAATATTCAGGTCGCCTTGGTGATTCTTCACAAGGGAACGCGCCGAGACATAGATCATATAAATCATTAGCAAGAGGAGCAGAATCGCAAGGACCATGGTTGTCTTTCTTATCCAGAGTATGTCAAAACGGACACATCTTAGCGCGGTGCTGGCCGACTGCGGATGTGAACCGAACCTGTCTCAAAAAATCGTTCGCATCGCTTGATCAAGTTATAGTCGAGCAGTCTAGCGTCACCGTTACTGCATTTGAGCATTGTCACGAGTTCACGCAGATCGAGAACATGAAAAAAGTCACCCGTTGTCAGCATCGCCGCCCCTAATGATTCCTCTATCGTCCGCCAGTCCCCTTCATGCATCAGGTCGGAAAGGAGAACAATGCAATGAATCGGTCGGTCCAAAATAAATGAAACGGTGTTGCCGTGTCGGTCCGTGATTCTCTCGCCTCGCTTCGCGGCCTTCGAAGCGCCAATGAGCTGATCGATTGCTTTCCTCGTTTGCTTTTGTATTCCGCTTAACCGACGTTGCCGAGTTCGATCAAATCCAGCGGTGAGGATTGACAAGTCTTTGGCTTCAATAAAGAAACTGCCATACTCGTAGGAGGCGGCGACGTCAACCAGCTCGCGTTGCTTTTTGCCGACCGTAACCTGTGGCGACCGGTGAAGAGTAAATGGGAACACCGATTCCAGCGACGCCCAAATTGCGCGCTCCAGAACACCGCCCTCATCGAGATCGTTCAGAACGATGCTTTGGGTGTCCCGCACACCAGGGAACGAGACAATATTCGACATCCATGGCCCGTGCGCTACAGTCGTTTCCAGCGCCCGGAAGTTTGCCGCATCCGTGACGCGCTCTTGAAGATTTGTGGCTGTACAAAATACGTCTAGAAATTCTGAAGCCGGCTTTGGGAACTCTCCCGCGTAGAACTCCTGGCGCATTGAGAGGAAATCGATGAGTAGGCGGCTATCATCATTCGTTATCCTACTATCCGCCCACGCTACGCATACATCCACCTCATTGAAGAGAAAGATCGGAGACTGCCCGGCAGCGACGATCCGGCGGAGCGTGGCATGTTCTTCATCATGGCGCTGTATCCTACAAAGTAACAGAGGTGCTTCGGGCACGTCATATACGCGCACACCGCAACAAAGGTATCTGTCCTGAACCGCGAAAACAAAGCTGAGCTCCGCCCCAGCGACAAGTGCCTTCAACGTGCTTGTTGGTGCCTTGATGAGCACCGCGCTTTCTTTGCCGCCGTTGGCAGGAACGAACCATACACCTCCTTCTTCTCCGCGTATCTCGCAATAGACTCTGCTACTTGGAATGTGCATCGTATTGTCTTTCTTTCGATTGTTTTGCCAGAATGTACGGCAGCATACGCCGGGCAATATTGGGAACTTGAGCGGGGGCTCGTGCCATCGAGCTTTACAACTAAGTCTTCTGGGCGTAGGTGCGTGTTGCGGCGAAGCACTTGCATCGATTTGTGGCCGCTGATGGAGGCGACTTCCTGATCGCTCAATCCGCCTTCGACAAGCGACTTACGGCTTCGTGGCGAAGGTCGTGGAAGTGGAGGTCGATTATTCCGAGCGTTTCCTTGATGCCGGCCCAAATCTTCGCGAACTGATACGGGCATCGCTGGAGGTCTGTGCCTGGTTCGCCGAAAAAGATCAGATCGGCATCCTTCGGGCGCAGCGGATTTTCGACTTGGCCTTCTAGGTGCCTGCGTCGGTCTTAAGGAATGTCGCCATGAACACTCTGTGATCTGTGACTGTACCTAAAGTGTACCTATTCGAGATGCACAAAGACAAATGCCTTAGACCGGTTAAGTCTAAGGCACTGTTTTCAAAGCCATTCTATGGTGCCGGCTACCCGAATCGAACGGGTCACCTGATGATTACAAATCAACTGCTCTACCAAATGAGCTAAGCCGGCTTCGCGCCGGATTATACGCTATTTAACCCTGGTCAGCGTTGGCCTGCCGCCTTTCTTGGGCGGCTCGGTGCCGTCATCGTCGGGCGTACGCGACAGCTGCTCGGCGGCGTGCGTCTCAGCAGCTGGCACCGGGGCCAGCGCAGCGGATACGGTCTCAGCCGGCTCGCGCGGCGGCGCCATCTCGGAGGCGGTCTGGTTCACCTCGAACGCCATGCCCTGGCCGTTTTCGTTGGCGTAGATCGCCAGCACGTTCTGCACCGGAATATAGATCTCGCGCGAGACGCCGTTGAAGCGCGCGCGGAAGTGGATCGCGTCGTTGTCCATCTTCAGCCCGGACGTGGCGCCGTAGCTGATGTTCAGAACGATCTCGCCCTTGCGCACGTATTCCATCGGAACCGTGGTCGCCGCGTCAACCTTGACGGCAATGTGCGGCGTGTAGCCGCTGTCGGTACACCACTCGTAGATGGCACGCAACAGATAGGGCTTGGTGGAAATTTCAGACATGTGTGTTCGCAGGGAAGGGGACCGAAGTCACGCCAGTGTACTGCGATTGGCCCGCAGGCGTCGGTACGTACACCGGCATCGGAAGGGGCGCGCGCGCCGGGCGGCACGCGCGAAACGCCATCAACGGCGCATCACCTTCTCGGACGGGGTCAGCGCTTCGATGTAGGCCGGGCGCGAGAAGATGCGCTCCGCATATTTCATCAGCGGTGCCGCGGTCTTGGACAGTTCGATGCCGTAGTGGTCCAGGCGCCAGAGCAGCGGGGCGATCGCCACGTCCAGCATCGAGAACTCGTCGCCGAGCATGTACTTGTTCTTCAGGAACAGCGGCGCCAGCGTGGTCAGGCGGTCGCGGATCTCGGCCCTGGCCTTGTCCTGCGCCTTGTCGTTCGCCTTGTTGCGCTCGCCTTCGAGGGTGTGCACGTGCACGAACAGCTCTTTCTCGAAGTTGAACAGCATCAGCCGCGCACGCGCGCGCATCAGCGGGTCGGCCGGCATCAGCTGCGGATGCGGGAAGCGCTCGTCGATGTACTCGTTGATGATGTTCGATTCGTACAGAATCAGCTCGCGCTCGACCAGGATCGGCACCTGGCCATAGGGATTCATCGTCGAGATGTCTTCCGGCTTGTTGAACAGGTCGACGTCACGCACCTCGAAGTCCATGCCCTTTTCGAACAGGACCAGGCGGCAGCGCTGCGAGAACGGGCACGTGGTGCCGGAGTAGAGAACCATCATGGTTTATAGTTCCTTATAAGAAACAAAGGGGTGAAGCGCGTGTGCGGCTCACCCCAAAAATGCACATTGCCCAGATTATATAGAATCGGGCAATGCAAAAGAAAGATGGTTACTTAACTTCTTTCCAATACGACTCGTTCAGGCGCCATGCCAGGAACGCAAACGCGGCCAGGAACAGCACCACGATCGCGCCCAGTTTCTTGCGCGTGTTCTGCGCCGGCTCGGCCATCCAGTTCAGGTAGGCCACCAGGTCGCCCACGGCCGCGTCGTACTCGGCCTTGTTCATCTGGCCCGGGGTCACCTGCTCGAAGCCCACGAACTTGTGGATCTTCTTGCCCGGCTCGTGCGGGTCGGCCACTTCCTCGAACTTGGCGGTCTGCACGCCTTGCAGCTGCCACAGCGCGTGCGGCATTGCCGCGTTCGGCAGGACCATGTTGTTCCAGCCGGTCGGGCGCGCGTCGTCCTTGTAGAAGGTGCGCAGGTAAGTGTACAGGTAGTCTGCACCCGAGCCCGCACCGGAGGCCTTGGCGCGCGCGATCACCGACAGGTCCGGCGGCACCGCGCCGAACCAGGCCTTGGCGTCTTCCGGCTTGATGGCCACGGTCATCATGGCGCCCACTTTGTCGGCCGAGAACAAGAGGTTGTTCTTGATCTGGTCTTCGGTCAGGCCCAGGTCGCGCAGGCGGTTGTAACGCATGGCGTTGGCCGAGTGGCAGTTCAGGCAGTAGTTGACGAACAGCTTGGCGCCGTTTTGCAGCGACGCCATGCTCGTCGTTTCCGGCGCACGATCCAGCGGGAAGCCGGCTTCGTTCGCGAATGCCAGTCCGGGCAGCAAGGCCAGGACGGCGATCAGTTTCTGATGGAGTTTCATCTTGTTGTCCTTTGCTCTTTCCGAATGGCGATTAATGCGGCGTGAAGGTCACGCGCTTGGGCACGGTCTTGAACGTGCCCATCGTGCTCCACCACGGCATCAGGAGGAAGAAGCTAAAGTACAGCAAGGTGCAGGCCTGGGCGATCAGCGTGAAGGCCGGGGTCGGCAGCTGGGTACCGAGGTAGCCGAGCGTGACGAACGCAATGCCGAACACCAGGTACACGAGCTTGTGCCAGCTCGGACGATAGCGGATCGACTTGGCCGGCGACTTGTCCAGCCACGGCAGGCCAGCCAGGATCACCACGGCCGAACCGAACAGCACCACGCCCCAGAACTTCGCGTCCAGCACTTGCGGCAGCATGCCGATTTCGGCCAGCACGGCCACGCCGGCGATGGTCGCCTTGGTCTTGAACGACAGGCGCGACTTGAGCCAGATGAACACGACGTAGGCAGCCAGGCCAGCCATCACCACCCACATGAAGTCCGCAGTGGTGGCGCGCAGCACCGAGTAGAACGGGGTGAAGTACCAGGTCGGCGCAATGTGCGGCGGGGTCTTCATCGAGTCGGCTGGCAGGAAGTTGTTGTATTCCAGGAAGAAGCCGCCCATTTCCGGTGCGAAGAACACCACCGACGAGAAGATCAGCAGGAACACCGACGCGCCGAACAGGTCTTTGGTGGTGTAGTACGGGTGCGACGGAATCGCGTCCACCGGGTGGCCGTCTTCGCCGATGGTCTCTTTGACTTCGACGCCGTCCGGGTTGCCCGAGCCCACTTCGTGCAGCGCGATCAGGTGCGCAGCCACCAGGCCCAGCAGGACCAGCGGGATGGCGATCACGTGGAACGCGAAGAAGCGGTTCAGGGTGGCGTCGGAGACGACGTAGTCACCGCGGATCCACAGCGACAGGTCCGGGCCGATGAACGGGATCGCGCCGAACAGGTTCACGATCACCTGGGCGCCCCAGTACGACATCTGGCCCCACGGCAGCAGGTAGCCAAAGAAGGCTTCGGCCATCAGGCACAGGAAGATCGCAAAGCCGAACAGCCAGATCAGCTCGCGCGGCTTGCGGTACGAACCGTACAACAGGCCCCGGGTCATGTGCAGGTACACGATGATGAAGAACGCCGACGCGCCGGTCGAGTGCATGTAACGCACCAGCCAGCCCCACGGCACTTCACGCATGATGTATTCGACCGAGCCGAATGCCAGGTTGGCGTCCGGCTTGTAGTGCATGGTCAGGAAGATGCCGGTGACGATCTGCAGCACCAGCACCAGCATGGCCAGCGAGCCGAAGATGTACCAGAGGTTGAAGTTCTTGGGCGCGTAGTAGCTGCCCCACTGGTCGTTCCACAGCTTGGTGAGGGGGAAGCGGTCATCGACCCACGCCAGTGCCTTCTTGCCTGCCGGTGCTTCGGCCGGCAGCTTGGTCTCTTTGAATGCGGTAGCCATGCTTATGCCTCGCCTTTCTCGTCTTTGCCGACCAGAATCTTGTTATCCGACAGGAACATATACGGAGGGATGTCGAGGTTCAGCGGGGCAGGCTTGTTCTTGAACACGCGGCCGGCCAGGTCGAAGGTCGAACCGTGGCAGGGGCACAGGAAGCCGCCGTGCCAGTCGTCCGGCAGGTTCGGCTGCGGGCCTTCGGCAAAGCGCGACGAGGGCGAGCAGCCCAGGTGCGTGCAGATGCCCACCGTCACCAGCACGTCCTTGTGCTCGGCGCGGGAACGGGCTTCGTTCTTGCAGTATTCCGGCATCGGCATCTGGTAGCTCTTGTCGGAGTGCGGATCGGCGACCTTGTCGTCGTTCTTCTGCAGGCTGGCCATCTGTTCCGGCGTGCGGCGCATGATCCAAACCGGCTTGCCGCGCCATTCGACAACTTTCATCTCGCCCGGTTTCACGTCCGAGATGTCCACCTCGACCGGCGCGCCGGCTGCTTTTGCGCGCTCCGATGGCTGGAAGGTGCTCACTAGGACTCCCGCCGTGGAAACACCGACTACCCCGCCCGCCGCGCATGTCGCTGCGAGCAGGCCGCGTCGGCCTGAATCGACCTGCTTATCGTTACTCATACCAATCCACTCCGTTAAATACGAATCTTTTAAGAATCAATAAAGAGCTTCCAGCAACCCAAAATTATATGTGAATGGGGAACTTAACTAAAGAAAAAAGAATTACCTTGTCTACAAGAAAACGAAAATCAGACATTCCCGCCCTGCGGCCGGGCGCCGTCAATACGCGCGCGTGCCGGGTTCGCCCAGCGACGGGCTGCCGCAGGTGGATGGCTTGGGGTATCATCGTGCTGCACAATTGACAAAACCTCTCTCCACAAGGACTGAACATGGCGATGTTGGAAGATTTCAAGCGTTTTGCGATGAAAGGGAGCATGATCGATCTCGCTGTCGGCGTGATCATCGGTGCGGCATTCAGCAAGATCGTGGATTCGCTGGTCGCGGACATCATCATGCCGCCCATCAGCCTGCTGATCGGCGGGCTCGACTTTTCCAACTATTACATTCCACTCAACCACCAGGCCTACGCCCTGCCGCTGGCGGAGGCGAAGAAGGCCGGCGCGGTGTTCGCGTACGGCAATTTCCTGACCGTGCTGCTGAACTTCGTGATCCTGGCGTTCATCATCTTCCAGATGGTGCGGCTGGTGAGCCGGGTGCGCGCCCGGGCGGCTGCCCAGCCCGAGCCCGCAGGGCCGGCCGAAGAGATCCTGCTGCTGCGCGAGATCCGGGACTCGCTGAGAAAATGACATGAGGCGCCGCCGTCCCCGATGAAACGCTTTTGGTTGATCTTTGCCCAGACCGTCACCGTTGCGCTGGGTTTGTACATGGTGGTGGCTGCGCTGCGGCCTGAATGGCTGGGGCGGCAGGTGACGCAGGTGCAGGTGGGCACCGGCCAGCGCTCGGTGCCGGTGCTGCAGGCCGGCCCGGCGACCGTCAGCGGCAGCTACCGCGAGGCGGCGGGCAGGGCGATGCCGGCGGTGGTCAATGTATTGACGAGCAAGGCGCTGCGCAACTCGCACCCCATGCTCAAGGATCCGTTCTTCAAACGTTTCTTCGGCGACCGCCCGCCCGAGGAGCAGCTGGCCAGCCTGGGCTCCGGGGTGATCGTCAGCGCCGACGGCTACATCCTGACCAACTACCACGTGGTGGAGGCGGCGGACGAGATCGAGGTCGGCCTGGCCGACGGCCGCAAGGAAGCGGCGACGATCGTCGGCACCGATCCCGAGACCGACCTGGCCGTCATCCGCATCAAGGCGCGCAACCTGCCCGTGATGGTGATGGGCCACGTGGAGCAGGCGCGCGTGGGCGACGTGGTGCTTGCGATCGGCAACCCGTTCGGCGTGGGCCAGACGGTCACCATGGGCATCATCTCCGCCCTTGGGCGCAACAACCTGCACATCAATCACTTCGAAAACTTCATCCAGACCGACGCCGCGATCAACTTCGGCAACTCGGGCGGCGCGCTGGTGGACAGCAACGGCAACCTGCTGGGCATCAATTCGGCAATCTATTCGCAGACCGGCGGCTCGGTGGGCATCGGCTTTGCGATTCCCGTGTCCACCGCCCGCATGGTGCTGGAGCAGATCATCCAGCACGGCCAGGTGGTGCGCGGCTGGATCGGCATCGAGTCGCAGGACATCACGCCGGAGCTGGCTGACAGCTTTGGCCTGGGGCGGCAAAGCGGCGCGATCATCGCCGGGGTGGTGCGCGGCGGGCCGGCCGACAAGGCGGGCATGCGGCCGGGCGACATCCTGCTCAAGGTCGAGGGCAAGCCGGTTGCCAACACCAGCGACATGCTCAACCTCATCGCCCAGCTGCAGCCGGGCGGCAAGGCCAAGATGACCGTGATGCGCAAGAATCGCGAATCGGTGCTGGACGTGACCGTTGGCCGCCGCCCGCGCCAGGTTGAATAACAAGGAACAACAACGATAAAGGGATGCCATGCACCTGCGCGACCTTACGCAGTTTTTAACCGAGCTGGGCGAGAACAACAACCGCCCCTGGTTCCTCTGGAACAAACCCCGTTTCGACATCCTGCGCACCGAATTCCACGAGGTGGTCACGGAACTGATCCGCGAACTGTCGAAGTTCGACAAGGAAGTGGCGGCCTGCGACCCGAAGAAGGCGATCTTCCGCATCTACCGCGACACCCGCTTTTCGAACGACAAGACGCCGTACAAGACCTACTTCTCGGCCGGCATTGCGCCCAAGGACAAGCGGCGCCCGAGCGAAGCGGGCGGGCCCACCTATTACTTCCACATCGAAGGCGATGGCAGGCTGCTGTTCGGCGCCGGCGAATACATTCCGCCCGCGCCGCGCCTGAAGGCGATCCGCGAGCACGTGGTCAACGATGCGACAGGCTTCGCCAAAATGTTGAAGAATAAGCATCTGCGCGAGACCTACGGCAGCCTGCGCGAGGACGAAGGCAAGTTGCAGCGGCCGCCCAAGGGCTTCGACCCCGATCATCCGCTGGTCGAGTACCTCAAGCTCAAAAGCTATTTCGTGTGGGTGGAGCAGCCGCTCGACCTGAACGCACCCGAAAAGCTGGTGCCGCAGCTCGCGCGCGGATTCAAGGACGCCTCTGCGCTGGTCACGTGGCTGCGCGGGGTTCCACAAACGGCACAACAGGAATAAACCGGGAGAGTGACATGGCCTTGCAACACGCGGCATCGGGCGAGCGCATCAAGCTGCAACGCGGCGAAGACGACATTGCTAACTTTACCTCGGTGGCGCTGATCAAGACCGACCACATGGAGCTGATCCGGCTGGTCGTGACCCGCGACAAGCCGGTGCCCGAGCACCGGGTCGAGGGCGAGATGACGCTGCTGTGCCTGGAAGGCGAAATCGCGTTCGACGCGCACGGGCGCACCACCCTCCTGCAGCCGAGCGAAATGGTGTATTTGGCAGCCGGCGAGCCGCACACGGTGCGTGCCAACAAGGATGCGGTGGCGCTGCTGACGATCCTGCTGCACCCGGGCGACAACAGTGGCGGGCCAACGCGCGACCCGCGCGGCGCGCCGAATAACTGAGCTCTGCGCGGCTCGCGTAGGGTGGGCGGGTCTCCCGCCCACGCGTTCAACTAACGCCGGCTCGGCCGCAATACAAGCCGAGGCCGCCAAGCGAACAGCCAGGTTTTGCCGTTCCATTGTTCCGGCGGTGTTTGAACGCGTGGGCGGGCAAGCCGCCCACCCTACGCCCACTGCACCCGGGCGACAACAACGGCGGGCCCACGCGCGACCCGCGCGGCGCGCCGAATACCTGAGCTGCCGTTGGGTGGGCGCTCGTGCCCACGCGGTCATCACGCGGCGCGATGAATACCTGAATCGTAGGGTGGGCACTTGTGCCCACGCAATCGTCACGCGGCGTATGCACGCGTGGGCTCAAGAGCCCACCCTACGCGTCAGTAGTAGATGTAGATGTCATCCCGGCGCAAGCCGGAATCCGTGACCCTTATGCTCAGCATGGGTCCCGGCTTGCGCCGGGACGACGAGGGCATCAGGCCAGTTCGTTGCGCGGGTCGCGCGCGAGCAGCTGTGACGCCATCGCCGACGCGCTCACGCCATCAAACAGCACGCCAGCCACCGCATTGGTGATCGGCATATCGACACCGAGTTTTTTCGCCAGCTCGCGCACCGCCTTGGCGCACGGCACGCCTTCGGCCACGTGGCCCAGTTCCGCGACGATGGTCTCGAGCGGCTTGCCCTGCGCCAGCGCCAGCCCCACGCGCCGGTTGCGCGACAGGTCGCCGGTACAGGTCAGGATCAAATCGCCCATGCCGGTCAGGCCCATGAAGGTGGCCGGCTTGGCGCCCAGCGCAATGCCCAGCCGGGTGATCTCGGCCAGCCCGCGCGTGATGAGCGCGGCGCGCGCGTTGAGCCCCAGCCCCAGGCCGTCGGACGCGCCGGTCGCAATCGCCAGGATGTTCTTGACCGCGCCGCCCACTTCCACGCCCACCATGTCGTCGCAGGCATAGACGCGGATGCTGCCGCCGTGCACCGCCGACACCACGCGCTCGCGCAGCGCGGCCGAATCGGATGCGACCGTCAGCGCGCACGGCAAGCCGCGCGCCACTTCTTGCGCAAACGATGGCCCCGACAACACGGCCGATGGCACCGCGTTGCCCAGCACCTCGCGCACCACCTGGTGCGGCAGCAGGCCGGTCTCGTACTCGAAGCCCTTGCACAGCCAGACCACGTTCGGGATCGGCCGCTCCTTGAGCTGTTGCATCAGCGGGCGCAGCCCGGCCACCGGGCAGGCGGCGATCAGCAGCGGTGCTTCGTCCGCGCTTGCGCCCGTGACGTGGGTACAAGCCTGCTCGAAATCGGCCGTGACGCGCAGCGCCGGCGGCAGCGGGTAGCCGGCCAGGTAATCGGTGTTTTCGCGAGCCGCCTCGAGGGTGGCCATCTGCGCCGGATTGCGGCCCCACAGCAGCACGTCATGGCGGCTGGCCAGGGCAATGGCAACGGCAGTGCCCCAGGCGCCAGCGCCGAGGACGGTGATTTTGTGTCGTTTTGGTTCGTGCATGGAGACCCGGCGGGAGAAAGGGGCCGGATGGCGGGGCGATCCGGCGCGACGAATGCCGCACCGGGCGCGTGGATGACTTACTGCTTGGCCTGGCCAGCGGCGGCTTCAGCCATGGCTTGCTGGCGCTGCTGGTAGAAGGCTTCGAAGTTGATCTCGGCCAGGTGCACCGGCGGGAAGCCGGCACGGGTGATCACGTCCGCGATGTTGCTGCGCAGGTAGGGGTACACGATGTTCGGGCAGCCGATGCCCAGCAGCGGGTCCATCTGGTCAGCCGGGATGTTGCGGGCTTCGAAGATGCCAGCCTGCTTGCCTTCGACCAGGAACGCGACCTTGTCCTTGACCTTGGCGGTCACGGTGATGGTGACGGTGCTTTCGTAGATGCCATCGGCGATGCTCTCGGCGCCCACGTCCAGCGAGACCTCGATCGACGGGGCTTCCTGCTCGAGGAAGATCGACGGCGAGTTCGGTTGTTCCAGCGACATGTCCTTCAGGTACACGCGCTGGATTTGAAATACGGGTTGCAGGTTTTCGTCAGCCATGGAACGCTTTCGTTAAATGTGTGGGGAACGGCAAGCCGCCGTTCCGGGTGTGCTTAAAGTAAACGCGACGGCAATTGTAGCAAAATCAATTTGCAAACAATAGCTTTGGCGCCGCGGCGCAATCAGCCGCCATTTAACAGCGGATCCAGACGCCCGGCCTGATCGAGCGCATACAAGTCGTCGAATCCGCCGACGTGGGTTTCGCCCACGTAAATCTGGGGTACGGTGCGGCGCCCGGTCTTTTGCATCATGATCTGGCGCTGCTCCGGGTCGAGGTCGACGCGGATCTTTTCAATGTCGGTCACACCCTTCGCTTCGAGCAGGCGCTCGGCGCGCACGCAGTACGGGCAGCTGGCGGTGTGGTAGAGAACAACGTGGGCGGTCATACAGACTCCTTCCAATCCTGATTATTTGGTCACGGGCAAGCCGGCAGCCTGCCAGGCGGACACGCCGCCGTCCAGGCTCCAGACGTCCTCGAAGCCGGCAGCGGCCAGTTGGCGCACTGCCTTGTCCGAGCGGGCGCCAGCCTGGCACACGACCACGATGGTGCGGTTTTTCGACTTGTCCAATTCGCCGATGCGGTTTGCCAAGTCTGCCAGCGGAATGTTTTTGGCGTCGCGCAGATGGCCGCCGGAAAACTCGTCGGCATTGCGCACGTCCAGCACGACGGTCTTGCCGCGGTTGATCAGCTGGGTCACCTGGAGCGGGGTCGCACGCCGCCCGGCCGGACGCAGCGCCGGCCACAGCAGGGCAATGCCAGAAGCCACGGCGATCGCGACGACGAAAATATGGTCGAGGATAAATTTCACGTAAGGTCCCGGTTGAAGTGAATCCGAGCATTATAAAATAGAAGCAGGACCGGATATTTCACGCATCATTTTTTCCAAGAAGAGCTTATGTACAAAATCGTATTCATGCGCCATGGCGAATCGACCTGGAACCTGGACAACCGCTTCACCGGCTGGACCGACGTCGACCTGACGGAGAAGGGCGTGCTTGAGGCCCGCACCGCCGGCAAGGTGCTGCGCGAGGCCGGCTTCACCTTCGACCTGGCTTACACCTCGGTGCTCAAGCGCGCGATCCGCACCCTGTGGCTGACCATGGACGAGATGGACCTGATGTGGCTGCCCGTGAAGAACGACTGGCGCCTGAACGAGCGCCACTACGGCGCGCTGCAGGGCCTGGACAAGGCCGAGACCGCGGCCAAGTACGGCGACCAGCAGGTGCTGGTCTGGCGCCGCAGCTACGACACGCCGCCGCCGGCACTGGAGGCAAACGATCCGCGCACCTCGTTCAACGACCCGCGCTACGCCGGCCTGCCGAAATCGCGCATTCCGCTGACCGAGTGCCTGAAGGACACCGTGGCGCGCGTGCTGCCGTGCTGGAATGAAGAGATCGCCCCGGCGATCCGCGCCGGCAAGCAGATCCTGGTCTCGGCCCACGGCAATAGCCTGCGCGCGCTGATCAAGATGCTCGACAACATCAGCGACGAGGACATCGTCGGCCTGAACATCCCCAACGGCCAGCCGCTCGTGTACGAGCTGGACGCGGACCTCAAGCCGATCCGCCACTACTACCTGGGCGACCCGGAAGCGATCGCCAAGGCGCAGGCGGCGGTGGCCAACCAAGGGAAGGCCAAGTAATCTTGCGTCCCTCGTTGAAGAAGTCCGGCAGCGCGCTGTTGTGCGCGTTGCTGGCGCTGGGGTGCGCCTCGCTGGCCGACGCGCGCACCACCGAGCGCGCAAAGCAGAAGGCCGAGGCCGAGGCGCGCCGCGCCGGCATCGCCCAGCAGCTGCAGGCGCTGAAGAAGGATATCAGCCGCACCGAAAGCGAGAAGGAGGACGCCGGCGACGCGCTGGCCGAATCCGAAGAGGCGATCTCCGACGCCAACCGCGCCCTGCATGACCTGGCGCAGGAGCAGGAAGAGACCAATGCCCGGCTGCAGTCGATCACCGACGAACAGGCGCGGCTGGCCAGGACCATCGAGACGCAGAAGCAGCAGCTGGCCACGCTGCTGCGCAAGCACTATGTCGCCGGCAACGAAGACCGCATCAAGCTGCTGCTCTCGGGCGACAACCCGAACCGCATCAACCGCGACCTGCAGATGATGGCCTACGTGTCGCAGGCGCAGGCCAAGCTGCTGGCGTCGCTGCGCGCGAACCTGGCGCAGGTCGAGGCCAACCGCGAGAAGGTCGAGAACGCCAAGGAAGATCTGGAAGACATCGCCCAGGAGCAGCGCGAGCAAAAAGCCAAGCTGGAGAAGGAAAAGGCGCACCGCGCCAACCTGCTGGCCTCGCTGTCGTCCAAGCTGGCCGGCCAGCGCAAGCAGGCCACCAAGCTGGAACGCGACGAGCAGCGCCTGTCGGGCCTGGTGGACCAGCTGTCGCGCATCATCCGCCAGCAGGAAGCGGCCGCTGCCGCCGAACGCAAGCGCCAGGAAGCGCTGGCAGCGGCGCGTGCCAAGGCCGAAGCCGAAGCGAAGGCGCTGGCCGCCGCGCGCGCCAAGGCCGAACGCGAACGCCTGGCGCAGCAGGGCAAGCCGGGCGCCAAGCCGGTGCCCGAGCCGGAGCCGCCCAAGGTGGTCGAACAGACGCCGCCGCCCAAGAGCGAGCCGCCGCCGCCGCGCGTGGTGCAGCCGGCCGCGCCCGAGGGCGCGTTTGCCAGCCTGAAGGGCAAGCTGCCGGCGCCGGTGGCCGGCAAGGTCGAGACCCGCTTTGGCGCCAAGCGCGCCGATGGCGGACCAGCCTGGCGCGGCATGTTCATCAAGGCGCCCGAAGGCAGCGAAGTGCGCACCGTTGCGGCGGGTCGTGTGATGTTCGCGAGCTGGATGCGAAGTTACGGGAACTTGATTATCATCGACCACGGCGGCCAGTACCTGTCGATCTACGCGAACAACCAGTCCCTGCTCAAGCACGTGGGCGACATGGTCAAGCCGGGCGAGCCGATCGCCACCGCCGGCAACACCGGGGGCAACGAGGAGTCGGGCCTGTATTTCGAGCTGCGCCACCTCGGTTCGCCGTTCGATCCGGCCGGCTGGGTGCGGTTCTAACGAACACATAGGGTAGGCAGCATGGGTAACAAGTTGAAGAACATCGGCCTGATCGGCTTTGGCATGGTGGCCGGCGTGGCCGCCTCGTTCCAGTTTTCGGCGTTCGCGCAAAAGGACCTGGGCGCGCCGCTGCCGCTGGACGAGCTGCGCCAGCTGGCCGACGTGTACGGCCTGATCAAGACCGACTATGTGGAGCCGGTGGACGACAAGAAGCTGCTGTCGGACGCCATCTCGGGCATGGTCGCCTCGCTCGACCCGCACTCGATCTACCTGGACCAGAAGGCCTTCCGCGAAATGCGCGAGACCATGGCCGGCAAGTTCGTCGGCCTGGGCATCGAGGTGGCCATGGAAGACGGCTACGTCAAGGTGGTTTCGCCGATCGAGGATTCGCCCGCCTACCGCGCCGGCATCAAGCCCGGCGACCTGATCACGCGCATCGACAACACCCCGGTCAAGGGCCTGTCGCTGGACGAAGCCGTGAGCAAGATGCGCGGCGCGCCGCACTCCAAGGTCACGGTCACCATCGCCCGCCGCGGCGAAGACAAGCCGTGGGTGGTGCCCATCACGCGCGAAGAAGTGCGCGTGGCCAGCGTCAAGGCCAAGCTGGTCGAGCCCGGCTACGCCTGGGTGCGCATCAGCCAGTTCCAGGAAGAGACCGTGGACGAGCTGGTCAAGAAAACCAGCGCACTGTACGCGCAGAACCCGAACATCAAGGGCCTGGTGCTGGACCTGCGCAACGACCCGGGCGGGCTGCTGCCCAGCGCCATCGGCGTGTCGGCCGCCTTCCTGCCCAAGGCCACCGACCAGGTGATCGTGTCCACCAAGGGCCAGCTGGCCGATTCCAACCAGGCCTTCTACGGCCGGCGCGACTTTTATGCCGAGCGTGGCGGCGACCCGCTGGCCAAGCTGCCGGCGGCGCTCAAGTCGGTGCCGATGGTGGTGCTGGTCAACACCGGCTCGGCTTCGGCGTCCGAGATCGTGGCCGGCGCGCTGCAGGACTACAAGCGCGCCATCGTCATGGGCAGCCAGACCTTCGGCAAGGGCTCGGTGCAGACGCTGCGCCAGCTCTCGCCCGACACCGCCGTCAAGCTGACCACCGCGCGCTACTACACGCCGAACGGCCGCTCGATCCAGGCCACCGGCATCGTGCCTGACATGGCGGTGGATGAAACGCCGGAAGGCGACGGCCTGAACGCGCTGCGCGTGCGCGAGGCGGACCTGGACCACCACCTGTCCAACGAAACCGACGGCAAGCTGCCGCTGGTCAAGACCAAGCACCGCGACGAGCTCGAAGAAGAGCAGCAGGCGGTGGCGCTGCTGAAGAACCACAAGCCGCTCGAGTACGGCGGCAAGGACGACTTCCAGCTGGCGCAGGCGATCAACCACTTCAAGGGACTGCCGGTCAAGCTGGCCAGGGCCGAGGACGGGCTGGATGCAGCGGCGCCCAAGGAAGTGCCGGGCACCGAGAAGAAGCCGGTGGAATTGAAGGGCGCGCCGAAGAAATAATATCGGATGGGCCGACACTGCGTAGGGTGGGCACTCGTGCCCACGCGGTGATGGACGCGCCGCGTGACCAAGCGCGTGGGCTCGAGAGCCCACCCTACGAAACTCATTGAACCACGCATGAACGACAACCAGCTGCTCCGCTACTCCCGCCACATCCTGCTGGACGAGATCGGCATCGAAGGCCAGCAGAAGCTGCTGGACGCGCACGCGCTGGTGATCGGCGCCGGCGGCCTGGGTTCGCCCGCGGCGCTGTACCTGGCCTCCGGCGGCATCGGCCGCATCACGCTGGTGGACGACGACGAGGTGGACCTGACCAACCTGCAGCGCCAGATCATGCACACGAGCGCGCGCGTCGGCCAGCCCAAGGCCGAGTCCGGCCGCGAAGCTTTGATGGCGATCAATCCCGAGGTCCAGGTGCGCGCGCTGCGCGAGCGCGTCGCCGGCGAGCGGCTGGCGGCGCTGGTGCGCGAGGCCACCGTCGTGCTCGATTGCAGCGACAACTTCGCCACCCGCCACGCGGTCAACCGTGCCTGCTTTGCGGCCGGGGTGCCGCTGGTGGCCGGGGCCGTGATCCGCTTCGACGGCCAGGTCTCGGTGTACGATCCGCGTTCGGAGGAAAGCCCGTGCTACGCCTGCCTGTTCCCGGAGGACGGTAAGTTCGAGGATGCGGCCTGCAGCACGATGGGCGTGTTCGCGCCGCTGGTGGGCGTGATCGGCGCCATGCAGGCGGCCGAGGCCATGAAACTGGTGGTGGGCACCGGGCAGTCGCTGGCCGGTCGTCTGCTGCTGCTGGATGGCCGGGCGATGGAGTGGACCAGCATCGGCATCGCGCGCAATGCGTCCTGCCAGGCGTGCGCAAACCGCGTGTAGGCACACTGTCAATCAATGCAAGGCAGAGCGTGCTGCCGTACAATGCCTCACCCGCCGCCGATGGCAGCACTGGCCCGTCGGTCTTATACTACATCGGTTATTTCGACCTAAGTACCCCATAACATATATGCATATCGTATCCAAACGTCCATTGCGCCAGCGCATGCAGCGCGGCTTCACCCTCGTCGAGATCATGGTTGTGGTGGTGATCATCGGCATCCTTGGCGCGCTGGTCGTGCCCAAGCTGCTGGGCCGTACCGGCGAGTCGCGCCAGACCGCGGCGCGCGTAGACATCGCCACGCTGATGCAGGCGCTCAAGCTGTACAAGCTGGACAACCAGCGCTACCCGACCACCGAGCAGGGCCTGGTCGCACTGGTGCAAAAGCCGACCAGCGGCCCGGCCGCCACCGGCTGGAAGGAAGGCGGCTACCTCGAGAAGCTGCCCAAGGACCCGTGGGGCAACTCCTACCAGTACCTGTCGCCCGGCATCCACGGTGAAGTGGACGTGTTCTCGTTCGGCGCCGACGGGCAGCCGGGCGGCACCGGCGAAGACGCCGACATTGGCTCCTGGGACAACAAGTAAGGAGCCCAATGCCGGCAACCAAGGCGCAGCGCAAGGTCTCCGGCTTCACCCTGGTGGAGCTGCTGGTCGTGATGGTCATCATTGGCATCACGCTGGGGCTCGCTACGCTGAATGCGATTCCGAGCCCGCGCCAGGACTTGCAGAAGGAAGCGCAGCGCATCGCGCTGCTGCTGCAGCTGGCGCGTGACGAAGCGATCGTGCGCAACCGGCTGGTGTCGTTCGAGGCGGACGGCAACCAGTATCACTTCCTGGTCCGCAACGAAAACGGCTGGTCGCTCATCACCAACGACGACCTGCTGCGCGAGCGCAGCTTTGCGCACGGTCCGGTGCAGCTGATGCTCGACCCGCCCGCCGCCGGCAGCACCGACCGGCTGCGCATCACCTTCGGCCGCGAGCCGGTCGACAAACCCTTCGTGCTGACCCTTGCCAGCGGCGACAACCGCGTGGCGATCCGCGCCGATGGCGTGGGCCATTTCACGGTCGAACAATGAACGCGCGCCTGCACGCACGCCCACGCGGTTTTACCCTGCTCGAAGTGCTGGTGGCGCTGGTCATCGTCGGCACCGCGCTGGGCGCCGGCCTGCGCGCGGTGGGCAGCCTGACGCAGAACAGCACCGGCTTGCGCACCGCGATGATGGCGACCTGGTCGGCCGAAAACCGGCTGGTGCAGATCCGCCTCGGGCGCGAGTTCCCCGAAGTGGGCAAGCGCAGCTTCGACTGCCCGCAAGGCGACCTGAAGCTGGTGTGCCAGGAGGACGTGTTCACCAGCCCGAACCCGCTGCTGCGGCGGGTCGAGGTGTCGGTGTTCGACGCGGCCAACCCGAACCGGCGCATCCTGAAGCTGGTGCAACTGGTGCCGAGGCCGCGATGAAACAGCGCACGCATGGCTTCACGCTGGTCGAGCTGCTGGTGGCGATCGGCATCCTGGCGATGGTGGCGGTGCTGGGCTGGCGCGGCCTGGACGGCATCGTGCGCGCGCGCGTGGCGCTGACGCAGCAGATGGAAACGACGCGCGGCATGCAGCTGGCGTTTGCCCAGATGCAGAGCGACTGCGAGCACGTGGCCGGGCAGGACATCATGGACAAGCGGCCCTACCTGTTGGCCGACAAGGACCGCCTGACGCTGGTGCGGCTGGTCTCCAACGAAAACGAGCCGACCCGGCTGCAAGTGGTGGCCTACCGCGTGGTGGACGGCACCCTGACCCGGCGCGAGTCGAACGGCACGCGCGACCTGGCCCAGCTGGACGCGATCTGGAAGACGATGACTTCCGACGCCGACACCAGCCTGCAAGGCCAGGCGGTGGGCCTGCAGAAAGGCGTGACCGGCATGCAGGTGTTCACCTGGCAGAACAACCAATGGCGCACCGGGCCGCTGCTCACGCAGGCCGACGTCGGGCTGGCGTTGCCGCCGACCGGCGTGCAGGTGGCGCTGTCCACCCAGGGCGCGCAGGTGCCGATGACCAAATCCTTCCTGCTCGGAGGCGCGCTATGAAGATGAGGATGCGCGCGCGCGAGCGGGGCGTGGCCGTGATCACGGCGCTGCTGCTCACCACACTGGCCATCTCGATCGTGGCCAGCCTGTTCTGGCAGCAGCAGGTGCAAGTGCGCTCGATGGAAAACCAGCGCCTGCAGCTGCAGACGCAGTGGATCGAACGCGGTGCGCTCGATTGGGCCATGCTGGTGCTGCGCCAGGATGCGATGGACAACCCGCTCTACACCTCGCTCGACCAGATCTGGGCAACGCCGCTGGCAGAGACCAGGCTCGACCAGTACATCGAGCGTGAACGGGTGCAGGGCGAGAACTTCAACGCGACCCTGTCCGGCAACGTGATTGACGCGACCTCGCGTTATAATTTGAGCAATTTGGCGAAGGACGGCCAGGTGGATGACACGCAGGCCAAGGTGTTCAGCCGCCTGCTGGGCAACCTGCAGCTCAATCCGTCGCTGGCCATCCAGACGGCCAAATTTGTCGCGGCAGGCCAGACGCCGAAACCGCCGGACGGGCAGCCGGCCGCGCCTTCAACGCAGAGCAAGACCATGAAGCTGGTGCAGCTGGAGGACCTGCTGGCGATCCCCGGCTACACCCCGGCCATGATCGACAAGCTGCGGCCGTTCGCGATCGTGTTGCCAAGCCTGGATGTGACCAAGGTGAACGTGAACACCGCACCGGCCGAGGTGCTGGCTGCGCTGGCGCCGAATTCGTCGGTCATGCAGGCCAATGCGCTGGTGTACCGGCGCAAGCAGGCGCCGTGGAAGGATGTCGGGCAGTTCCAGACCGAACTGGGAACTGACCAGGATTTGACCAATATCGCATCCGTGAAGAGCGACTGGTTCCTGGTGCAAAGCCACATCAAGCTCGACCGTGCTACTCTGAACGCCGAGGCGCTGGTGAGTCGCGTGGGGAACAGTATCCTGCGCAGTCCGGAAGTGAAATGGATTCGCCAAATCTAGAACAAGAAAGAGAGCCAGTTTGACTACACTCTACATCCGGCATCCGGCCCGGGCGGAAGGCGAAGGCGCGCTGTGCAGCTTTGCGGTCGTCGGCGACGCCGGCGCGATCGAGCAGGCCGGCGTGGGCGCGTTGCGCAACCTGGGCGACCTGGTGGCGGCCGCGCGCCGCGTGACCCTGATCATCTCGGCCGCCGACGTGACCCTGCTGTCGGTGCAGGCGCCGCCGCTGTCCGGGGCACGCCTGAAGGCCGCGCTGCCGGGCCTGGTCGAAGAACATGTCTTGGGCGACCCGCTGGAGGCGGTGCTGGTGGCAGGTCCCCAGCAGCCCGATAACACCCGGCCGGTGGCAGTGGTGCAGCGCGACTGGCTCGAGCCGCTGGTGCGCACGCTGCTGGCGCAAGGCGCGCGCACCGTCTCGGCCGTGCCGGCCCAGCTGTGCCTGCCGCTGCTGCCGGGCAGCGTGACGGCGGTCATCGGCGCCGGCGAGCTGACGCTGCGCCAAAGCCAGTACCAGGGCCTGGGCCTGGCGCTGGACGGCAACCCGGCGATGGCGCTGCAGACCGCGCGCGCGCTCGGTGGCGATGCGCCGCTGGTGCTGTACGTGCCGTCCGAGCAGCTGGGCGAATACCAGGCGCTGGCCGCCGAGGCCAGCCCCGGCGTGTCGGTGGAGGCGGACGACTGGGCGCACTGGATCTCGGGCTCGAAGAGCACCGCGTTCGACCTGGTGCCGGGCCTGGGCGCGGCCGGGGCGCCGCAGCGCGACTGGCGCCGCTGGCGCTGGCCGACCCGCCTTGGTCTCTTGATCCTGATCATCAATCTGGCGGCGCTCAACATCCAGTGGCTGCGCCTGCGCGGCGAGGCGAATGCGATCCGCCAGTCGATGACCCAGACCTTCCGCGCCGCCTACCCGAACCAGCCAGTGATCGACCCGGTGGCCCAGATGCGCCAGAACATTACGCGCGCCAAGGCGAGCAGCGGCGAGCTCGCGCACGACGAATTCAACTACCTGGCCGCGGCGCTGGGCGAAGCGGTGCGCGGGCTGGGACGCCAGCCGGGCATTTCGTCAATTGAGTACAGGGAACGCGCGCTGACGGTCAAGGTCAAAGCCGAGACCGTGGACCCGTCGCTGACCAGCCAGCTGAAAACGGCGCTGGCCACGCGCGGCATCAGCCTGGAAGAAACCGCGCCGGCCACCTGGCGCGTGGCAAGCACAGGAGCAAGGCAATGAACGTGGCCGGAACCTTGGGCCAGGCGCGCGCGCGCGCGTTGGCATACTGGATGGCGCGCACCGAGCAGGAACGCCGGACCTTGTCGATCGGCGCCGGCGTGCTGCTGCTGGCGCTGGCCTACCTGGTCCTGATCGCGCCGGCCTGGGAAGGCCGCGCCGAGCTGCGCCGCACGCTGCCGCAGTTGCGCCAGCAGGCCGCCCAGCTGCGCGCGCTGGCGGACGAGGCCAGGAGCCTGGCCGCGCAGCCGGCGCCGCAGGTGGCGCCGATGACGCGCGAGGCGCTGCTGGCCAGCCTCACGGCGCGCGGCATCAACCCGGCCTCGCTGACGCTGACCGGGGAATACGCGAAGGCACAGCTGAATAATGTTTCGTTCGCCAACCTGATGGCCTGGCTGGACGCGCAGCGGCGCGAAAGCCGGGTCCAGCTGCAGGACGGGGCGATCACCGCGCTGCCGGTGGCCGGGCAGGTGGACGCCACCCTGACGCTGCGCCAGGCGACGGCCGGGGCCGCTGCCCAATGAGGCGGCTGCTGTTGTGGCTGGCGCTGGTGGCGCTGGTGGTGGCGGTGACGGTGCTGGCTTTCCTGCCGGCATCTTGGCTGGGACAGATGGTGGAGCAGCAGACCGGCGGCCGTTTGACGCTGGGGGATGCGCAGGGTACGCTGTGGAACGGTTCAGCCTTCCTGGGCGGCGCGGCGGGCGAGGGCGGGGCGGTGACGCCGCTGCTGCCGGGGCGCTTTGCCTGGCGCCTGTCGCCGGCGGTGCTGGTCGGGCGCGTGAGCATGCACGTGGAGAACCCGCAGGCGCTGTCGCAGCCGCTGGCGGTCGAGGGCAGCTGGTCCGACTGGCAGGTGAGCCCGGGCGAGCTGCTGCTGCCGGCCGCGGGGCTGGTCGGGCTGGGCGCGCCGCTGAACACGCTGGCGCCCACCGGCACGATCAAGCTGAACTGGAACGCGCTCGAGGTGGCACGGCAGGGGCAGATGGTGGCGGTGACCGGCCGCACGGTGCTGTCGATGACCGACATGGGTTCGCGCATGTCGCCCATCAAACCGCTGGGCAGTTATGAAATGGCGATGGACTGGCACGGCCAGCAGGCCGCGCTGGTGTTGCGTACGCTGCGCGGGCCGCTGCTGCTGTCGGGAAATGGCAGCCTGCAAAACGGGCGCCTGCAGTTTTCCGGACAGGCCGAGGCGGCCGAAGGTTACGAGGACACGCTGGGCAACATGCTCAATCTGTTGGGCCAGCGCCGAATGGTGAACGGCAAGAAAGTTATCGCGCTAGAGTTCAGATAAATGAAAAAAAATATCCGTAGCACACTTACCCTGCCGGCCCTGCGCCGGACCGTGGCCGGCGCGATGCTGTGCTGTGCAGCCCTGGCGGCCGTGCCCGCTCCGACCTATGCCCAGAACGGCACGGCGGGTGGCGCGGCCCTCAACTTCGTCAATGCCGACATCGAATCGGTGATCAAGGCGGTCGGGCACTACACCGGCATGACCTTCATCATCGACCCGCGCGTCAAGGGCACGCTCACGCTGGTGTCCGAGCGGCCGCTGACCAAGGCGCAGGCGTTCCAGCTGCTCACCTCGCAGCTGCGCCTGCAGGGCTACGCGGTGGTCACCGGCGACGGCTATGCCAAGGTGGTGCCGGAAGCGGAAGCCAAGCTGCAGGCGGCGCCGACCCAGGTCGGGGTGAAGGGCGCCAAAGTGCACGGCGACCAGATCGCCACCCAGATCTACCACCTGTCCTACGAGTCGGCCGCCAACCTGACCGCGGTGCTGCGCCCGCTGGTGTCGCCCAACAACTCGATCATGGCCGACCCGGGCAACAACAGCCTGGTCATCACCGACTATGCCGACAACCTGCGGCGCCTTTCCAAGATCATCGCCGCGCTCGATGCGCCGGTGGCGGGCGACCTGGACGTGATCCAGATCCACAACGGCATCGCCACCGACATCGCCACGCTGGCCACGCGCCTGATGGAGCCGGCCCCGGGCGGCGACTCGGGCCGCGTGACCGTGCTGGCCGACCCGCGCACCAACTCGGTGGTGGTGCGTGCGCCGTCGCCGGCCAAGGCGAACCACGCGCGCGCGCTGATTGCCAAGCTCGACAGGCCCACGCAGGAACTGGGCAACGTGCACGTGGTGTACCTGAAGAACGCCGACGCAACCCGCGTGGCGCAGACCCTGCGTGCGGTGGTGTCGGGCGACGTGTCGGCCGCGCCGCAGGCGGGGCAGGGCACGCAGGGCGGCTCGATCCCGGCCGGCACGCTGGGCGGCGGCATGTCCGGCCAGGGCTCGGCCACCCAGCCGGTCGGCACGCAAAGCCCGACCGGCTTTGGCGGCCCGACCAACACCTTTGCCCAGCAGGGCCAGCAGGGCGGCGCCAATGCGCCGCAGGGGTCGGGCTTCATCCAGGCCGACACCTCCACCAACAGCCTGATCATCACCGCCAACGACGCGATGTACCGCAACCTGCGCGGCGTGATCGACCAGCTCGACGTGCGCCGCGCCCAGGTCTACATCGAGGCGCTGGTGGTCGAGGTGACATCGAACAAGGCGTCCGACTTCGGCGTGCAGTGGGTGGGCCTGACCGGCAACGCCGGCAGCAGCTACCGCGTGGGCGGCCTGCAGTCGTTCGGCCAGGGCACGGTCAACAACATCGTCAACCTGGCACTGGCCGCGCGCACGGGCCTTGGCACCGGCACCACCACGACCGCCAACCCGGCACAGCTGATACCGGGCGGCCTGTCGATCGGCCTGTTCCACCAGTCGTCCGACGGCCAGCTGGGCCTGGGCGCCGTGCTGCACGCACTTGAAACGGACGGAAACGCCAACATCTTGTCGACGCCGAACATGATCACGCTCGACAACGAACTGGCCACCATCAAGGTCGGCCAGAACGTACCAATCCTGAGCGGCGCGTTCACCACGACCAGCGGCACCGCGACCAACCCGTTCCAGACCATCGACCGGCGCGACGTGGGCCTGCTGCTGAAGGTGCGGCCGCAAATTTCCGAAGGCGGTACCATCAAGCTGGCGATCTACCACGAGAATTCGAGCGTGGACCGGTCGACGCTGAACTCGCCCTCGGGCATCACCACCAACGTGCGCGCGATCGAAAGCAACGTGCTGGCCGACGATGGCCAGATCATCGTCCTCGGCGGCCTGATCGAGGACAACGAGAGCGACGGCGAGGAGCGCGTACACGGGCTGGCGAGCATTCCGGTACTGGGCAACCTGTTCAAGACCCGGACCCGCGCCCGTACCAAGACCAACCTGATGGTATTCCTGCGCCCGGTGGTGGTGCGCAGCAAGGAGGCGACGGCCAGCATCACGATGGACCGTTACGACTACATCCGCGCCGCCGGCGAAGTCGCCGTGCCGCCGAGTGGCGAGCCGCTGCTGCGCAACCTCGGGACGCCGGTCTTGCCGCTATTGACCAACGGCCAGCCGCCCACGGGCGGGCAGATGGCCACGGTGCCGCTGCAACCGGCCCAGGCGCCCGCCAAGGGAGCCCAGCCGGGCGCGGCCACGCCGGCCACGCCGGCGGCACCGCCGATCCAGAGATAAGCCAAGATGAACAACCTGTTGCCATACGCTTTCGCACGCGACCACGGCGTGCTCGCGCGTTCCAACGGCGACCCGGCGCAAAGCGTCGAAGTGCTCGTTTCCAATGCCACCGCCCCGGCCGCGATCGCCGAGGTCTCGCGCCGCTTCGGGCGCATCGCCCTGCGCCGCATGGAGCGCAGCGAGCTCGACGCGGCCATTGCCGCCGCCTATGCCGCCGCCGGCGGCGATGCCTCGCAGGTGGTGGACGAGTTCGATGCCGACCTCGACCTGACCAAGCTGCTGCAGGACGTGCCGGCCATCGAAGACCTGCTCGAATCGTCGGACGACGCGCCGGTGATCCGCATGATCAACGCGCTGCTGACCCAGTCGCTGCGCGAGGGCGCGTCCGACATCCACATCGAGCCGTTCGAGCAGACCTCCGTGGTGCGCTTTCGCATCGACGGCGCGCTGCGCGACATCGTGCGGCCCAAGAAAGCGATCCATGCCTCGCTGATCTCGCGTATCAAGATCATGAGCCAGCTGGACATCGCCGAAAAGCGCCTGCCGCAGGACGGCCGCATCACCCTGCGCGTGGGCGGCAAGCCGGTGGACGTGCGCGTCTCGACCCTGCCCACCGGCCACGGCGAGCGCGCGGTGCTGCGTTTGCTGGACAAGGAAGCCGGGCGCCTCGACCTGGGCCACCTGGGCATGAGCGACGCGCTCTTGCCGCAGTTCGACAAGCTGATCAACCAGCCGCACGGCATCGTGCTGGTCACCGGCCCGACCGGTTCCGGCAAGACCACCACGCTGTACGCGGCGCTGTCGCGCCTGAACGCGGCCACCACCAACATCATGACGGTGGAGGACCCGATCGAATACGACCTGAACGGCATCGGCCAGACCCAGGTCAACGCGCGCATCGACATGACCTTTGCCAAGGCGTTGCGCGCGATCCTGCGCCAGGACCCGGACGTGATCATGATCGGCGAGATCCGCGACCTGGAAACCGCGCAGATCGCGGTGCAGGCCTCGCTCACCGGCCACCTGGTGCTGGCGACCTTGCACACCAACGATGCCGCCTCGGCCGTGACGCGCCTGCTGGACATGGGCATCGAACCGTTCCTGCTGTCCTCGTCGCTGCTGGGCGTGATGGCGCAGCGCCTGGTGCGCAAACTCTGCCCGCATTGCAAGAAGTTCGACGGCCAGACCTGGCACGCGGTGGGCTGCGAGCGCTGCGGCCACACCGGCTACCACGGCCGCGTGGGCGTGTACGAGCTGCTCGAAACCACCGAGCAAATCCGTGCGCAGATCCACAACCGCGCCAGCGAAGCCGAGATCCGCGACACGGCGCTTGCCACCGGCATGAAGACCATGCGCGAGGACGGCGAGCGCTGGATCCATGAAGGCGTCACCACGCAGGCCGAGCTGGTGCGTGTGACGAAGGACTGACGCCATGCCGGC
This sequence comes from Massilia agilis, assembly GCF_024756255.1. GTDB lineage: Bacteria > Pseudomonadota > Gammaproteobacteria > Burkholderiales > Burkholderiaceae_D > Telluria > Telluria agilis. The sequence goes on from NZ_JANUHB010000003.1 coordinate 298,026, forward strand.
CTTTCGCTACGAAGCCGTCGATGCCGCGGGCGCGACCCGCAAGGGCGTCGTCAACGCCGACAGCCCCCGTTCGGCGCGCGCCGACCTGCGCACCCAGGGGCTGACACCGCTTGCCGTCGAGGCCATCTCGGCCCAGGTCGACGAGAGCGGCGCCGCCAAAAGCCGGGGCTTTGGCGAGCGCCTGTCGCAAAACGAGCTGGCGCTGTTCACGCGCCAGCTGGCCAGCCTGCTGGAAGCGGGGCTGCCGCTGGAACAGGCCTTCACCGCGCTGCTGGAACAGGCCGAGCGCCCGTACGTGCGCGACCTGGTCGCCTCGATCCGCTCCGAAGTGATGGGCGGCGCCTCGTTCTCTGCAGCGCTGTCGCGCCACCCGCGCGACTTTGCCGAGATCTATCGCGCGCTGGTCACCTCGGGCGAACAGATCGGCCAGCTGGCGCGCGTGCTGTCGCGCCTGGCCGACTACATCGAGCGCCGCAACGCGCTGGTGCAGAAGGTGCGCCTGGCCTTCACCTACCCGGCGATCGTCACCTTCGTCGCGTTCGCGATCGTGATTTTCCTGCTCACCTACGTGGTGCCGCAGATCGTGTCGGTGTTCGCCAACACCAAGCAAAAGCTGCCGGTGCTCACGGTGGTGATGCTGGGCGTGTCGAACTTCGTGCGCGCCTACGGCATTTACGTGGCGCTGGCGCTCATTGCCGCCTGGTTCGCGTGGCGGCGCGCGCTGCAGAACCCGGCGCTCAAGCTGCGCTGGCACGCCTGGCTGCTCGACGCGCCGGTGTACGGCAAGTTCGAACGCAGCCTGAACACGGCGCGCTTTGCCAGCACGCTGGCGATCACCACCGGCTCCGGCGTGCCAATCCTGAGAGCGCTCGACACCAGCCGCGATACGTTGTCCAATGTGGCCATGCGCGACCTGGTGGAGCAGGCCACGGCCAGCGTGCGCGAGGGCGTGAGCCTGGCGCGCGCGCTGTCGGCGCAAAAGCACTTTCCGCCGATGCTGGTGCACATGATCCGGGCCGGCGAGATCACCGGCGAGCTGCCGGCCATGCTCGAGCGCGCGGCCAACTCGCAGCAGGCCGACCTGGAGCGGCGCACCCTGACCATCGCCGGCCTGCTGGAGCCGGTGCTGATCCTGGCCATGGGCCTGGTGGTGCTCCTGATCGTGCTGGCCGTGCTCATGCCTATCATCGAAATCAACCAGCTGGTGCGCTAACCGAGGAGCCTAATGAAGCGTCTGCCCATCGTCCTGACCCTGGTCGCCCTGATCGTGCTGGCCGCCTCGGTCGCCTACTGGATCCTGCAGCTGTACCAGCCGCCGCAGCGTCCGATCACGGCGCCGCCGCTGGCCGAGGCGCCCGAGCCCAGCATGGACGCGGCCGGCACCCTGTTCGGCGGGCAGGCGGCGGCGCAGGTGGCGACCAACTACCAGCTGACCGGGGTGATCTCGGCCGGGGCGCAGAGCGTGGCCATCATCTCGGCCAACGGCGGGCCGGCCAAGGCGCTGGTCATCGGCAAGGAGATCGCACCGGGCGTGTCGGTGAGCGAGGTGCATGCGCGCTATGTGATGTTGTCCGACGGTGGCGTCATGAAGCGGATCGACCTGGCGCCGGATACCAAGGCGGCAGCACCGATGGGGGCGGCAGCGGCGCCGGCACCGGCGGCCGCGCCCTCGACGGCGGGCTCGGCGGAAGGCGACGTGGCGGGGCGCGGCGACGTGGGCGTGCATGACGAGCCGCCGCCCGCACCGGCGCCGGCGCCCGCACCAGCGCCGGTGCTACCCGGGGCGCAGGCACCGGCTCCGGGGCCGAGCGTCACGTCGCCGCCGCTGACGCCGGGCGCGGTGCCGCAGGCGCCTGCCACTGCACCGACCCAGATGCCGTCGCCGGTGCGCTCGTCCGCCAGCCCGGTCAGCCAGCCGCCGCAATCAAGGTAGGGTGGGCACTCGTGCCCACGCGGTATTACGCGCCAAGTGCGCGCTCCTGCGACAAGGACGGGTTTTCATGAGCTGCGTGTTGCCGCGTGGGCACAAGTGCCCACCCTACCGCCGCAGCGCGGTGAACGCCGCAAACTCCCACGACCTGAAACCCAGCAGCAGCGTGAACCCGTCACGCTCGTCCGGCGCCAGCCGCCGATCGTTGCGGTGCAGCCGCGCCAGGTCGCCGGCCAGCTGGTGCAGCTTGTGCGCCAGCTCGTGCGCGCTGGCGAGCGACAGCCGCGCCGGCAGGCACATCAGCGTTTCCCCGGGCCCGTCGAAGCGGCCACTGAAGTAGTCGGCCACCACGTGCTGGCGGAAGAACTGCTGCACCGGCCCGTCCGGCAGCCAGCGGAAGGCGTTCGACACGCGCAGGCTGTAGCGGTTGAGCGGCTTGAGCTCGATCAGGCCCAGCCGGTCCAGCTCGGCCATGTACTGGATGCATTCCGGCGTCGAGATCCGGTAGGTCTCCACCACCTGCTCCAGGCTCCAGTGGCCGAGGCAACAGATGGCCACCAGCAGCAAGCGCGGTTGCGCGACCAGCGAGGTTTCCTGCGGCATCGTCAGGGTGTCGGCGGCCGGCCGCGAATCGGCGGCGCGGCGCAGCACGTCCTCCAGCGCAATGCCGCACGCGGTGCAGATCTGCGACAGCCGTGACAGCGACATGTCCTTTTGCCCGAACATGCGCTTGACGCTCGATTCGCTCATGGCGATGCGCTCGGCCAGCGCCTTGTAGGTGATGCCGGCGGCGCGCAACTCGGCGCGCAGCACATCGAGGACCAGTTCCGGTGAGCTCATGGGAAGACCTGTTGTTGTGGGGAAGGTACCGCAAGTTGATACCGAATGTACAACGCGGCGGTACTTCGCACAAGCTGCTGGCGCAAGCAGGGCGAACCGTAGACACTTTGATCATGCGGGGCCGGGACATGGGCTGGCATACCCGCAGTGGGCACAGGACGTGCCCACTTCCCTCCGAATTTTGCGTCGCGCCGTGCTGGCGGCGGCGCAACACACATGGCCTGATCGCGGGCGCCCGGTGCGGGCGTCCGCAGGCGGCCGGTCAAATTCCCTGCAAACCACAGAAGCACGTCGTCCCCGCGAAGGCGGGGACCCATGCTGAGTTTGTGTCGCTCCGGCGATTGCAAGTGCTGCGTGCCGGGAAGCATCGCATGGGTCCCCGCCTGCGCGGGGACGACGATTCAGATTTCGACACTTAACGCGAACCGAGATGTCGTTAACCCTCGTCCGGCTCCAGCTTGACCTTCTTGAGCGCGCGCTTGGCGGCCGAGCGCTGGGCCGATTCGGTTTTCACGTGCGGCCCGGCCGAGCGGTTCTTGGCAAAACCGGCAAACGGGTTGCGCGGCTTGCCCAGTCCCGTCGGCACGCCCGGCTTGGCGAGCAAGCGCATTTTCTGCCGGGTGGCCAGTGCCTTGTTCGCCATCGCCGTCCCCTTTACAGCACGTAGCGCGACAGGTCTTCGTTCACCGACAGCTTATCCAGCCGCTCGTTGACGTAGGCCGTGTCGACGGTGACGGTTTTGCCGCTCGATTCGGTCGCGGAGAACGAGATTTCCTCGAGCAGCTTTTCCATCACCGTGTACAGGCGCCGCGCGCCGATATTTTCGGTGCGCTCGTTGACCGAGAACGCGATCTCGGCCAGCCGGTGGATGCCGTCCTTGGCGAATTCGAGCTGCACGCCCTCGGTCGCCAACAGCGCCTGGTACTGCTTGGTCAGGCTGGCGTCGGTCGAGGTCAGGATGCTCTCGAAGTCGGCGATCGACAGCGACTCCAGCTCGACCCGGATCGGGAAGCGGCCCTGCAGCTCCGGGATCAGGTCCGACGGCTTGGACAGGTGGAACGCGCCCGAGGCGATGAACAGGATGTGGTCGGTGCGGATCATGCCGTACTTGGTGTTGACCGTGGTGCCCTCGACCAGCGGCAGCAGGTCGCGCTGCACGCCCGCGCGCGAGACGTCGGCGCCGCCATGTTCGCTGCGCGAGGCGATCTTGTCGATCTCGTCGAGGAACACGATGCCGTTCTGCTCGACGTTGGCAATCGCCTTCTGCTTGAGCTCCTCGTCGTTGATGAGCTTGGCCGCTTCTTCCTCGGCCAGCACTTTCATCGCGTCCTTGATCTTCATCTTGCGCGGCTTCTTGCGCCCCGCGCCGACGCCGGCGAACATGCCCTTGATCTGCTCGGTCATCTCTTCCATGCCGGGCGGCGCCATGATTTCCATCTGCGGGCTGGCCTCGGCCACCTCGATCTCGATGTCGCGGTCGTCGAGCTGGCCCTCGCGCAGGCGCTTGCGGAAGGTGGCGCGGGTGGTGTCGTTGTCCTTGTTCTCGCTGGCGGCCACGTTAAAGCCGAAGTCGCGCGGCGGCGGCACCAGGATGTCGATGATGCGGTCTTCGGCCGCGTCCTCGGCGCGCTGGCGCACCTTCTTCATCTCGCTGGCGCGGGTCTGCTTGATGCCGATGTCCACCAGGTCGCGGATGATCGTGTCCACGTCGCGGCCGACGTAGCCCACCTCGGTGAACTTGGTGGCTTCGATTTTGATGAACGGCGCGTCGGCCAGCTTGGCCAGGCGGCGCGCGATCTCGGTCTTGCCCACGCCGGTCGGGCCGATCATCAGGATGTTCTTCGGCGTGATCTCGTGGCGCAGCGGTTCCTCGACCTGCTGGCGGCGCCAGCGGTTGCGCAGCGCGATCGAGACCGCGCGCTTGGCCTTGGCCTGGCCGACCACGTGCTTGTCCAGTTCCGAGACGATTTCCAGGGGTGTCATGTTCATGTTGGGTACCGCTTAGTCGAGCGTTTCGATGATGTGGGACATGTTCGTGTAGATGCACAGCTCGCCGGCGATGGTCAGCGCCTTCTTCACCACGTCGGCGGGGGCCAGGTCGGTATTTTCCTGCAGCGCCTTGGCCGCGCTTTGCGCGTACACGCCTCCCGAGCCGATTGCGCCGATGCCATCCTCGGGTTCGAGCACGTCGCCGTTACCGGTGATGATCAGGGTCTTCTCGCGGTCGGCGACCAGCAGCATCGCTTCCAGCTTGCGCAGCATGCGGTCGGTGCGCCAGTCCTTGGCCAGCTCGACCGAGGAGCGCAGCAGGTTGCCCTGGTGCTTTTCCAGCTTGCCTTCGAAGCGGTCGAGCAGGGTGAAGGCGTCGGCAGTGGCGCCGGCGAAGCCGCACAACACTTTGCCGTTGTACAGCGTGCGTACCTTGCGCGCCGAGCCCTTCATGACCACGTTGCCGAGGGTGACCTGACCGTCGCCGCCGAGTGCGACCTTGTCGCCGCGGCGTACGCTCACGATGGTGGTGCCGTGAAATTGTTCCATTCTTTGCCTCTTGGTTGTTCAGCCAATCGGAGGTGGGGATGGCGACGCCAATTGCAAGGCTGGCCGGCGCAATTGTTGGGTTGGTAGGGTGGGCGGGTCTCCCGCCCACGCGTCCAAATGGCGCGCGACGGGCCATGTACGCTTGATTTGCACGCGTGAGCAAGGAACTTGCCCACCCTTGTCAATACTTGTTCGCGAACAGCCGGGCGCTGTCGGCCGCGCCCAGCAGGCGCAGCAATGGCCCGACCAGGTGGTTCAGCTCGCGCAGCTCGATGTTGCGCCCTTCGGCCTTGAGTACCCGCAGCTGGCCCTCGAGGGCGCTGGCGGCGGCATGGTCGATCCGCACCAGGCGCGAGCAGTCGAGCACGGCCGGGTCGGCGCTGCGCGCATAGCTGTCGATCGAGGCCAGCAGGGCGGCAGGGTCGCCCTCGACGGTGGCGGGCAGCATGAAACGGTCGCCCGCGGCGGCGCTGGCGGCGGCGGTGGCCACCCGCAGCGGCGCCTCAAAGCGCGGCGGCTCGGTTTCGAAGGTGACCCGGTAGTCCATCGCGGTTTCTTCGAAGTCCTTGGCGCGGTCGGTCAGCTGCAGCAGTTCGAGCAGCAGCAGCCACGGCGCCTGGCTGGCGCCGCGCTCGCCGATCGAGAGCATCGGCCGCAGCACGCCGACCAGGGTATCGGCGCTGCCCAGCACCAGCTCGCTGCCGGCGCGGCGCAGGGCGCGCAGCCCGTCCAGCAGGCAGCTGCAGCCCTCGGGCGTGGCGCCGCGCACGCCGCCGAATTCCAGCCGCAGCACCGGGCTGCTTGCGGTGCAGTCGAGCAGGCGTTGCAGCTGCGGTTCGATGTGCGGGCCGAGCACGCCCGAGAACGCTTCGGTCGGCGTGACCCCGGCGAACTGCGGCTGTGGCGCGCTGGCGGTGCGCGCTTTCCAGACCGGGGGCGAGGTCTCGAAATGGATCGCATAATCGATGGCGATGCTCTCGAAGTCCTGTTCGCGGCCACTGACCTGGTACAGGTCGAGCAGCATCCACCAGGGCACGCGCTGGCTGCGCCCGTCGCCGATCAGGCTGGCGCGCAGCAGGCGCTCGGCCGCCAAGCTTTCGCCGTTGGCGTAGAGCATTGCGGCTTCTTCGGCGACCGGCGGAATGGCCGGGGTGCCCGGGGACATGCCGGAGGCCAGCTCGGACGGAGCCAGTTCATAGGCGGGCGAGGGGGCGGCGGCGGCCGGCGTGCGCGGCGCATTGCTGCCCCAGGCAGGCTCGTCACTGAAGATGTCGGATGCCATCTCCAGTTCGATCGCATCGATCTTGGCGGCGGTGGCGCGCGCGATTTCGCGCTGGCGCGCCCGGTCGGCCTCGCTGTCCTGGCGCGGCACGTCGCCCGTGCGTGCGCGCACGCCGGACGCAGCCGCAGGCGGCTCCTGCTTTCTCTTGAAAAAGGAGAAAAGGCCCAAATCGATGTCCTGTCTGTCAGATCAGGCAGGGCTGCGCGGGACGGCAACCCCGGTCCGGATTGCCACGACCTTGGAGGTGTGGCGCGCTAAGTGTATCCGATAGGAAAGCGCTCGGCCATAAGGAACACCAAGTGTGCCGCGTAAACAAAAAAAGCATGCGACCTGCGCCGCATGCTTTCTTTGGACGGGTGTGGACTGGCTCAGTCGCCGTACAGCTTCTGCTTCAGTTCGCGGCGCTGCTGGGCCTCGAGCGACAGGGTGGCGGTCGGGCGCGCGATCAGGCGCGGAATGCCGATCGGTTCGCCGGTTTCCTCGCACCAGCCGTATTCGCCCGACTCGATGGAGGCCAGCGATTGCTGGACCTTCTTGAGCAGCTTGCGCTCGCGGTCGCGCGTGCGCAGCTCGAGCGCATGCTCTTCCTCGATGGTGGCGCGGTCTGCCGGATCGGGAACCAGCACGGTTTCGCGCAGGTGCTCGGTGGTTTCGCCGGCGTTCTTCAGCAGCTCTTTTTCGAGCGCCTGGAGCTTGGCCTTGAAAAACGCGAGCTGGGCCGGGTTCATGTAGTCCTCGTCGCTCATTGCCCGAATCTCGTCTTCCGTCAAGATGCGTTCTTCGGCCTGGGCGGCGGCATTCGGTTTGGTTGTTTTAGTCATGACTTCACTTACCTTTGATACGACAGGGGTTTGCATTCTATCAGCTAACTCGGCGGCACCATTCGCCGCGCCAGTCAGGCGTGCGTCGGTACCAACCGTTGGTTCACTGCCTGCCTTGGCCGTTGGCTGAACGGCCTCGGCCTTCTCTTTACTGCGCGGCGCCTTGGCTGCCGCTTTTGCCGGAACCTTGGCCGCGGCTGCCGGCGCCTTGGCGCTGGTGGCCTTGGTGGCGGCCGCGGCCTTTGCCGGCGCCTTGGCTGTTGCGCTGGCCTTGGCCGGCGCCTTTGTCGCTGCCGCGCTGGCCTTGGCTGGCACTGCTTTTGGCGCTGCCGCCTTTGCTGCTGTTTTTGGCGTTGCCGCCTTCGCGGGTGCCTTCGATGCTGCCGTCTTTGCCGGCGCCTTGGTGCCGGCCACCGCCTTGGGGGCCGCCTTTGCCGCCGTCGCCTTGGCCGGTGCCTTGGCCGGTGCCTTGGCTGCCGCCGGCTTGGCCGGCGCGGCCTTCGTTTTAGCGGGGGCTGCCTTCACCGCGGCTGCCTTCGGGGCTGCCTTGCCTGCCGCCGTCGCCTTGACCGCACCCGCCTTCTTGACCGGGGCCGCGGCCGCCGTCGTCCTGGCCGAAGCGGCCTTTGCGGTGGGGCGCGACGCCGTCTTGGCCTTGGCCGTGCCCGTGGACGCAGCCTTGGCGGAAGTCAGGGCCGGCTTGCGTGCTGGCGTTGCCGCAGCGCTGGCCTTTTTTGCGGTCTTGCTTACGGTTTCCTTCATATTGGCATCCCGATGTCTTATCCTCGCCCCGCCGGCGAGTCGGCATTTCAGTCGTCAAACAAAGGCGATGCGCTGTCTCTCGCGGCCGGTGGCTGCCGGCCGTGGCGCACCGCAAAACCGGGATAGTTTATACCAAACATTGTTCCAAACCGTGGATAAATACGTCCTTCGGTAAATTTTTGCCAATGAAGACCATTTTGCTGCCACGCGCCTCGTCATCCGCCCACTTTGCACCGAGGTCGCTGCCCATCATTTGATGCACGCCTTGGAACACCACCTTGCGCTCGGCGCCTTGCATGTATAAGACACCTTTGTAGCGCAGCATGCGCGGGCCGAACACCTGCACCAGCCCGCCCAGGAATTCGTCCAGGCGCTGCGGGTCGAACGGCCGCTCGCTCTTGAACACGAAGGCGGCGATGTCGTCGCTGTGGTGGGCATGGTGGTGGTCGTGGTGGTGCTCGTGCTCGCAAGCCTCGCCGTGGGCGTGGTCGTGGCCGCATGCATGGTCGTGCTCGTGCTCATGTTCCTCTTCCTCGAGGAAGGCCGGGTCGAGCTCGAGCTTGTCGTTCAGGTTGAAGCCGCGCAGGTCGAGCACCTCGGAGATCGGGGCCCGGCCGAAGTCCGAGGTCGAGATCGGGGCGCGCGGGTTGATCCGCTTCAGGCGCGCCTTCAGCTCGGCCAGGGCGGCCGCGTCCACCAGGTCGGTCTTGGACAGCAGGATCTTGTCGGCGAAACCGACCTGGCGCTGGGCTTCCTCGTGCTCGTCCAGCTGCTGCATGGCGTGGCGCGCGTCCACCACCGTCACCACCGCGTCCAGCAGGTAGGTCGAGCCGACCGCCTCGTCCACGAAGAAGGTCTGGGCCACCGGGCCGGGGTTGGCAAGGCCCGTGGTCTCGATCACCACGTGGTCGAAGTGCAGCTCGCCGGCGGCGCGCTTGTCGGCCAGGTTCGACAGCGCCACGATCAGGTCGCCGCGCACGGTGCAGCAGATGCAGCCGTTGTTCATCTCGACGATCTGCTCGCCGCTGTCCTGCACCAGGATCTCGTTGTCGATGTTTTCCTGGCCAAACTCGTTCTCGATGACGGCGATACGCAAGCCGTGCTCCTCGCGCAGGATGCGGTTGAGCAGGGTGGTTTTGCCGGCGCCGAGAAAGCCGGTCAGGATGGTGGTCGGGATCAGTTCCATGTTTCGCTAACGAGTCGTTGGCCGCCGTTGACGGCTTGGATAATCGGGGGATTATGCCCCAATTTGCCGTGGCCCACCATGAAGCGTGCCCGAAATTGATGCAGGTCAAGCGATCGCGTCGCTACTTGGCCTTGGCGCGCGGATGGGCCCGGTCATAGACGGCCGCCAGGTGCTGGAAGTCGAGCGAGGTGTAGACCTGGGTCGAGGTGATGCTGGCGTGCCCGAGCAGCTCCTGCACCGCGCGCAGGTCGCCCGAGGACTGCAGCACGTGCGAGGCGAACGAGTGGCGCAGCACGTGCGGGTGCACGTGCACCGGCATGCCGGCGCGCAGCGCATGCTGTTTCAGGCGCTGCTGCACCACGCGCGGCGAGATGCGGGTGGCGCGCGCCGACAGGAACAGGGCGGCGCTGCCGTCGCGCGCGGCCGGGCGCACCGCCAGCCAGGCCGCGAGCGCCTCCAATGCCGGCGCGCCCACCGGGACCCGGCGCTGCTTGTTGCCCTTGCCGGTGACGACCACCTCCTGCGCGGCGCGGTCGAGCCACCCGCGCGAGGCCGGGCGGCCGGCGCCGGCCGGGGTGAAGTCCAGGTCCAGCCCGACCAGCTCGGACACCCGCAGGCCGCTCGAATAGAGCAGCTCGAACATGGCCCGGTTGCATAGCTCGAAGGGTTCGGGGTGGGGACTGGCACCGGCTTCCATCAGCCGCACCGCGTCGTCCACCGCCAGCGCCTTGGGCAGCGACCTGGCGCGACGCGGCGCGCGCACGCCCTGTACCGGGTTGGATGGCAGGCCGGCGCGCGGGGCCAGCCAGTTGAAAAAGCCGCGCCAGCCGGACAGCTTGCGCGCGATCGAGCGCGGGTCCTGGCCGGCAGCGTGCAGCTTGGCGGCGAAGCGGCGGATGTCGAAGTGGGTCAGGCGCGCCCAGTCGGCGTGGCCGGCCAGTTCGGCCAGCTCGGCCAGGTCGCGGCGGTAGGCCGCCACCGTGTGCGCGGACAGCTGGCGCTGCGTGGCCAGCTCGGCCAGGTAGCGCGCAACGGGGTCCGGCTGGCCCGCGGGCCCGTCCATGTCAGCCCTGCAGCTTGGCCAGCGCGGCGCTGGCGGTTTCCAGGATGTGGACCAGGAAGTCGGTGCCCATCTGGCTGGTGAAGCGCTCCGGGTCCGGCGAGCCGAGGATCAACAGGCCGAAGGTGGCCTCGCCCGCGCGCAGCGGCAGCATCACCACCGATTGCACCTGCTCGGCCGCGTCGAGCCAGCGCACGGCCTCGAAGTCCTTGTTCGGGCCGCAGTAGGGCGCGCGCAGGCTGGCTGCGAAGATGCGGGCGTCGTCCGACACGCCGGACGCGAACCAGCACTCGGCGTGCTGGGGCGCCAGGTTCCACAGGCGCAGCGTGGCGTAGGGGACGCCGAATTCCTTGACCAGGCCGTCGAGCAGGTCGCGCGGCATGGCCTCGCCGCCGGGCGATTTGAGCAGGGCCTGGTTCCAGGCGTGGAAGCGGTTGGCGATCGCCGCGTTCTCCTGCGCGATGCGCACCAGCTCGGCCATGCGCAGCTCGAGCGCGCGGTACTTGTCGCGCATGACTTCCATCTGGCGTTCCTGCAGCGACACGGCCTTGCCGGTCACCGGGCTGGCCAGCCGGACCTCGCCCAGCAGGCCGGCGTACTCGTCAAAAAAATGCGGGTGGTCGGCCAGGTATTGGGCGACGGCGGCGGAGTCCAATGGTGCGGTCATGGGGTGAGCGTACAAAAAAATTATTGTGCGCAATTCTACCCGCTGGCCGCGGATGGCGGGGCAAAAATACCGTGCCCGCGGCCACCCGCGCTGTCGCCGCCGTTCGCCGCGCTCAGAAGCGGTGCCGTACGCCGACCTGGAGGGCGGCGCCGTCCTCGCCCGGGCTGGGGGTAAAGCCGCCGGGCGCGCCCGCGGTGCCGGGCGAGAACTGGGCGAAGTTGCTGTTGCGGATGAATGCCCCGGCCACGTAGAAGTCGGTGCGCTTGGACACGAAGTAGGTGTAGCCGAGCGCAAACTGGGTGGCGTCGCTGTCGGCCGAGGTGCGGTCGTTCTGGTGCGCGACCGAGGCCGTGATCCTGCCCGGGCCATAGCGGTACTGCAGCCCGACCTGGAAGCCGAGCGCGTTCTGCTCGGTGTTGCGGAAGATGTTGCTGATGAAGGAACTGCGCAGTGCGGCGGCGGTGGGCGCGCCGAGCGGGGCCAGCAGCGGCGCGATCTGCGCGTCCCAGCCGGTGATGTAGTCGCGCATCAGCGGCGTGTTGGTATTGCGCTCGTAGTGCACGCCGGCAAAGAACTTGTAGTCGCCCCAGGTGTACGAGCCGCCGAAGGTGGTGGTGCGCAGGCTGGGCGCGTCCTGCTGGTCGTAGCCGTGGTTGTGGCCCAGCCCGATATCCCAGCCGTGGTTCTTGTAGGTGATGTTCACGCCAAAGAACTTGTTGTAGCGTTCCAGGTAACCCGAACCTTTGCTGCCGACCATCAGCACCCCGCCAAAACCGCTCGGGTGCACGATGCGGTATTCGACCGAGCGCGAGGAGCGCAGGTCCGACGGGATCGCGGTATAGCCGGCGGTGCCATACAGGATCAGGCCCCAGTTGCCGGCGGTGCCGGCTTCGAAGGCATCGGTGGCGGCGAACACCTCGTAGCCCGGCGTGTACAGGCGCCCGGCGAGGATCGCGCCGAACGGCGTGATCATGCCGATCATCGAGGTGCGGTCGAACAACGCCTTCTGGAAGTTGACTGCCGGCCCGCCCGGCGGCTGGGTGGCGGTACGCACCGCCTGCAGCACCGCCGGCGGGAAGTTCTCCATGCCGTGCGTCAGGAACAATCCCTGGTTTTCGTTAAGCAGGGTCGGCCACTGGGTGCCGGTGTCGAGCTCGACCCGGGCCTCGAGATTGAACACGGCCTTGTAGCCGCGCCCCAGTTCCTCGCTGCCCTTGAAGCCCAGGCGCGAGCCGTCCTCGCCCCCGCTGATGACCTTGGTCGGCCCGCCGCGCTGCCACATGATGCCGGCGTCGGCGACGCCGTAGATCTGGATGTTGTCCTGGGCCAGGGCCGGGCCGCAGCAACATGCGGCGAGCGGGACGGCCAGAAGAGTCTTGTTCATTGCATCCCCCAATCAGTTGTCCATGAAACTGCTTGCCGCCGCCCGGCCGATCCTTCGGGCAACCTGTCCAGCCAACTGCAGCACACCGAACGAGCCGGTTGCGCAAATCACACAGGGCCCAGAAGTGGCAAGGGCGGGCACGGTTTCCCGTGCCCGCCCTTGCGGTGGTGTTGCTTGCCGGGGGTAAGGCTAGCCAGCGGCTAGCCGAACGGCCCCTGTCGTCAACTTAGAACGAGTGGTTCACGCCCACGTCGTAGTGGTTGACGGTCGACGGATTGGCCAGCAGGCCGGCTGCCGTCGTGATGTCCTTCTTGCGCGAAGCGTCCACGTACAGGTAGGTACGCTTGGACAGGCTGTACTCGTAGCCCAGCGAGAACTGCTTGGTCTTGGCAGCGCCGTCCGGATGCTTCTGGCCGTAGCCGGCCAGGACTTTGCCCGGGCCCATGGCGTAGGTTGCGCCCAGCACCCATGCCTTGGTGCGCGGGTTGAACGCAGCGGTGTGGCCGCGGTCCTGGCGGGTGTAGGTTGCCATCAGCTTCAGGTCTTGCACCGGAGCGATGATGCCGCCCAGGGTCCAGACCTTGGTCTCGATCGCGTTGCGCTCATAGCCGAACATGGCCGATGCCGGGCCGTTGTTGTAGGTGGCCGACAGCGAGAACGGGTTGGCCGAGGCTTCGGCGCCAACCGGGTATTGCGGTGCAGCGGCGGTGCCGTTGCCGACGATGGCGGTGGCCAGGCCGGTGTTTTCCTTGGTGGCGACAGCGGCGTTCACCTGGAAGCCGCCCCACAGGTTGGCCGGCGAGTTGTACCAGAAGGCGTTCGACCAGCGGTTGTTGCCCGAACCAGCCGGATCCAGCGGAGCCGAGTTGTAGCCAGCGACGGTCAGGTCGGTGTAGAAGCCGGCCGGGGTCGGCAGCGAGTGCCACGGCTCGTAGGCGCCGACGGTTTCCTGGTACGGGGTCAGGCCACGGCCGATGCGGACCATACCGAAGTCGCCTTGCAGGCCGACGCGGCTCTGGCCCTGGAACAGCGGACGGTTGGCGACTTCAACGGTGCCGGTGTCCGGCTCGTAGCGGATTTCCAGTTGGAACAGTGCTTTCAGGCCGTTGCCCAGCTCTTCGGTGCCTTTGAAGCCCAGGGTGTTGGCGGCGCGCTTGCCGATGTTCAGGGTCTGGCCGGTGCGCTTGATGAAGCCCGCATCGACGGTACCGTAGATCTGCACTGCGGTTTGCGCGTGTGCCACGCCGGCGAACGCGCCAAACAGCGCCACTGCCATCAGTGATTTTTTCATTTATTCGGATCCTTTTTCTAAAGTGAAACGCAAAAACTTGGGGGGCGTTGAGACATGGGGTTGCTGAACGCTTGGGTGTCTGAACCTTAAATGCTTAACGCGTCAAGATTGTTGGATTAGTCAATTATGAGCCTTGCACTTGGTGGAAAGCCAATAAATCCAATTGTGCTGTTGTATTTTCGAAACGCATCACTATGGTGCAAACTGGGCTGCTGTGCTTGGTTTTGGCGCGCGCAGGCCCGTGGCGCCGGCCTGTGCGCACCGCTTTGGGGTTTGTGCGAAATCAAGCGCGGTCGGGTTCGAATCGAATCGCGCGCAGGGCTGGCTTAGACTTTGGCCCAACAAAAAAGCGCTCGCACCGGCCTGCCTCTATTTATATATTGGTAACTTTGCCGGGGGCGCAGGTCCCACTGACAAGCGAGTTGAACCGATGGCAAATCGTGAAGAACTGGCGATCATCCGCAGCGCGCGGGCCGGCCACGCGTCGGCGCAGCTGGAGCTGGGCAAGCTCTACCTGTTCGGCAGCGCCGGCCTGCCCAAGAGCCTGCCCACCGCACTGCACTGGCTCGACCGCGCCGCGCAGCAGGACTGTGCCGAGGCCTGGCAGCTGATCGGAACCCATATCCCGCTCGAGCTGGCGCAGCAAAGTGCGCGCCCGGTCGCGGCCTGGTACGAGCGCGCCTGGGAAGATGGCAACCTGCGCGCCGCCCTGGTCTATGCCCAGCTGGTGCTGGGGCAGGGGAACGCCCCGCGCACCGGCCCGCGCGACAAGGCCGTGCGCGCTCTGGAACAGGCCGCCCAGGGCGGTTTTGCCGAAGCGCAATGGCTGCTGGCGCGCCAGCATGGCGTGGCCGAGGCCGCCGTGGCGTCCGACCCGGCGCCGGCCCCCGCGCCCGCCAGCGTGGCGCCGCCCGCGCAGCGCTGGCTGCGGCGCGCGGCCGAAAGCGGGGTTGCCGAGGCGCGCTTTGCGCTGCTGGAGCAAGACTGGGAGCAGGGCCAGCAGGGCGCCTACCTCGAACGGGCGCTGCCGCTGGCGCGCGCGCTGGTGCAGGCGGCCGAGGCGCGCGGCCGCGCCGGCCCGCGCCTGGCGCCCGACGAAGTCCGGCTGCTGTCGCGCTGCGCCCGGCTGGCCGCATCAAGCACCGGGGCGCACGATCTTCCCGCTGCCGAACTGCAACGCTTCTGGGAACTGGCCGCGGCCGAGCACGACCGGCACGCCCAGCTGGCCATGGGCCTGTGGTACGCGCGCATGCAGGTGGACGGCAAGCGGGTTGGCGCGGGCGCCGGTTCGGCCAACTTCAAGAAGGCGATCCGCTGGCTGACCCTGGCCGGGGAGCAGGGCCTGGCCGAGGCCTGGTACGCACTGTCGCGCATTTACGTCAAACCGGAATTTTCCCAACGCAACGTTGCGGACGCGCAAAAATATCTGGAACGGGCGGCCGAGATGGGGTACCGGGCGGCGCAGCTCGAGTGCGGCCTGTCGGCCTGGCGCGCGCGCCGCGAAAACGAAAACAACGACGTGCGCGCGGTGTACTGGCTGCAAAAGGCGGCGGCCCAGGGCTGTGCCGAGGCGGACGCCGCGTTGCGCAAGATCGCGCCGCGGCCCGACCTGCCGGCCTACACCGAAACCGGCCAGCTGGCCGCGGCCGCGCCCGGCCTTGCGGCAACCCATCCACTGCTGGCGGCCCGGCTGGAACTGGCGGCACTGTTTCGCCTCAGCCGTGCCGAGACCTTGCTGCTGGACGTGAAGGCGGCTGACCGCGGGCACTGCCTGGTGGTGGATATTCGCGCCAGCTACGGGCGCAGCAAGCGCCGGCTGGTGGCGATCGAAACGGCGCCCGAACGGCAGGCGCTGGACCGCATCGTGCGGGTCTTCGACAACATCGACTGCGGCCCAAGCGGGCCGGAAGGAAACTACCGGCAGCGTCTGTACCGGCTGCGCACCTTGCTCGGCGCGCCGGCGGCCGAGGGCGAGGGGCTGGACTATGGCATCGCCGCCTGAGCGCGGCAGCGGGGCAAACCCGGCGGCCGGCGTCCTTCCTCCAGCCGGCGCCGGGTCCGCCGGGGCCCGGTCAGATTTCGATCTCGCCTTCGAAGACCGTGACCGCCGGGCCGCTCAGGTACACCGGCTGCCCGTCGCCGGCCCAGGCGATCGACAGCTCGCCGCCGCGCGCCGACACCCGCACCGGCGAGTCGAGCAGGCCGCGCCGGATGCCGGCCACGACCGCCGCGCAGGAACCGGTGCCGCAAGCCAGCGTTTCGCCGGCGCCGCGCTCGAACACGCGCAGGCGAATGTGGTGGCGGTCCACCACCTGCATGTAGCCGGCGTTCACGCGCTTGGGAAAGCGCGGGTGGTGTTCGATCAGCGGCCCGGTGTCGGCCACCGGCGCGCTGTCCACGTCGTCCACCACCTGCACCGCATGCGGATTGCCCATCGAGACCACCGACACCAGCACTTCTTGCTCCGCGCCGCCCACCGTCAGCGCCAGCGGCCACAGGGTGTCGCCCCCTTGCGGGCGGCCGGCAAGGCCAGTGCTGTCGAACGGCACCTCGGCCGGGTCGAGGCGCGGCGCGCCCATGTCCACCGTCACGTTGCCGTCCTCTTCCAGGCGCGGCGCAATCACGCCCGACATGGTCTCGACACGGATGCTGCGCTCGCGCGTGAGTCCCTTGTCCACCACAAAGCGCACGAAGGCGCGCGAGCCGTTGCCGCACTGTTCCACTTCGCCGCCGTCGTTGTTGAAGATGCGGTAGCGGAAATCGATGCCCGGGCTGCTGGCGCGCTCGACCACCAGGATCTGGTCCGCGCCCACGCCGAAGCGGCGGTCGGCCAGGCGGCGCCACTCTTCCGGGCCAAAGTCGATGTGCTGGTTGATCGCGTCGATCACGACGAAATCGTTGCCGGCGCCGTGCATTTTGGTGAACTTGAGTTTCATTTGTCAGAGATCGTAGAGCGAAGGCTCGCCCGGCGGGCGCGTCTTGTAGCGTTTGTGGGTCCAGAAATATTCCGACGGCGCCTCGCGCACGCGCTCCTCGATGAAAGCGTTCATGCGGCGGGTCGCCTCCAGGATGTCGTCGCCCGGGTAATTTTCCCACTTCGGATAGAACACCACGCGCCAGCCCTTGTAATTGGGCAGGAAGGTGGCCACCACCGGGATCACCTTGGCGCCGGTCGTGGCGGCCAGGCGCGGCAGCGCGGTCAGCGTCGCGGCCGGCACGCCGAAGAAGGGCACGAAGGCGGCGTCCTTTTCGCCGAAGTCCATGTCCGGCAGCATGAAGTAGGGCAGCCCGTCGCGCAGCGCGCGCAGGATCGGCTTGATGCCCTCGTTGCGCGTGATCAGGCGTACCGGGCCCCAGCGCTCGCGCCCGCGGCGCAGCAGCGCGTCGAAGGTCTTGTTCTTCTGCGGCACATAGATGGTGGAAACGGGAATGACGCGCGAGGCCACGCCGGCCACGTCCAGGCACACGAAGTGCGGGCACAGCAGGATGGTGGGGCCGCTTTCCATCTCGGCCTGCGGCACTGCCGGCTCGATATGGATCAGGCGGCGCAGGCGCTCGGCCGGCGCCCACCACAGCAGCGAGCGTTCGAAGATGCTGCGCGCGTAGTTCTGGAAGTGCTTGTGCGCGATCGCGCGGCGCTCCTTTTCCGACAGCTCCGGCATCGCCAGCCGCAAATTGGTCAGCGTGATCTTGCGGCGCTTGGGGATCATGACGTACATCAGGCTGCCCACGGCCTCGCCGAAGCGTCCCAGGATGGGCAGCGGCAGGAAGTGCAGCAGCCACATGAAGAGAATCAAGAGCCTCATGCGACCGCCTCCGATTCCGGTGCGGCCACGCCCTGCGGCTGCTTGTAGCGGTTGTAGCTCCAGAAATACTGGGCCGGGCAGCGCGCGATCAGCCGTTCCATCGCCTGGTTGATCGCCGCGGCCTGCTGCGCCGGCGTACCGGACAGGTCGCCCTCGAACGGGAAGAAGCGGATCACGTAGCCCCGGCCGTGCGGCAGGCGCTCGGCGTAGGTGAGCAGGATGTCGGCCTTGCCCAACTGTGCGAGCTTGGCCGGCAGCGTCATGGTATAAGCGGGGCGTCCGAAGAACGGCGCCCACACGCCTTCGCCTTCCTGCGGCACCTGGTCGGGCAGGATGCCGACCGGCTCGCCGCTGCGCAGGCACTTGACCAGCATCCGCACCCCGGACAGGTTGGCCGGCGCCAGGTGCAGGTTCTGGCGCGCGCGCGCACCCTCGACCAGCGGCTTCAAGGCCGCCTTGCGCGGCGGGCGGTACATCACGGTGAGCGAAATGTCGCGCGCCACGCGCTGCGCGGTGAGCTCGAAGCAGCCCAGGTGCGGGGTCAGGAACACGATGCCGCGCCCGGCATCGAGGGTGTTGCGCACGATGTCGTAGTTTTCCACCGTGATGTGGCGTGCCACCCGCTCCGGATCGGCGCACCAGGCAAACGCCAGTTCGGTGATCGCCTTGCCGGATTCGGCCACGGCCGCATGCAGGTGCTCGCCGTAGCCGGCCTGTTCAAGATTGCCGCGCAGGCGCCGCCGATGCGAGGGAGAAACGAGATACACCAGCCAGCCCAGCGCCGACCCGAGGGTGTGTAGCACAGGCAGTGGCAGGTAGGAAATGACGCGGAATAAGAAAACAAGCATTCGATTGATCGAGGTACAAGCGCGAGCAGGCCACCTCAACAAAATCACAAAAGAGCGTAAAATACCACTTCCAGCAGGATCCGCGGAGTTAATGACAACTTGCGAAGCGGAATATAAATCTCGCTAAAGCGTCGCAGGCACCTGTTGCTGCGGCATGTTTTTATTGAACAGTAACTGGAGCCTCAATGTCCAACGAATTCCTCTTCACCTCCGAATCCGTCTCGGAAGGCCATCCCGACAAGGTCGCGGACCAGATTTCCGACGCCATCCTCGACGCCATCCTCGAGCAGGACCCGCGCGCGCGCGTGGCGGCCGAAACGCTGTGCAACACCGGCCTGGTGGTGCTGGCGGGCGAAATCACCACCCACGCCAACGTCGATTATATTCACGTCGCGCGCAACACCATCAAGCGCATCGGCTACGACAACACCGACTACGGCATCGATTACAAGGGCTGCGCGGTGCTGGTGGCCTATGACAAGCAGTCGCCCGACATCGCCCAGGGCGTGGACGAAGGCGCGGGCCTGGACCTGGACCAGGGCGCCGGCGACCAGGGCCTGATGTTCGGCTACGCCTGCGACGAGACGGCCGAGCTGATGCCCGCCGCCATCCACTACGCGCACCGCCTGGTCGAGCGCCAGTCGCAGCTGCGCAAGGATGGCCGCCTGCCGTGGCTGCGCCCGGACGCCAAGTCGCAGGTCACGCTGCGCTACGTCAACGGCCGCCCGGTCGCGGTGGACACCGTGGTGCTCTCGACCCAGCACGCGCCGGACGTGACCCATTCGCAGATCGAAGAGGCGGTGATCGAAGAGATCATCAAGCCGGTGTTGCCGCGCGAGTGGCTGGGTGGCACCCGCTACCTGGTCAACCCGACCGGCCGCTTCGTCATCGGCGGCCCGCAGGGCGACTGTGGCCTGACCGGCCGCAAGATCATCGTTGACACCTACGGCGGCGCCGCGCCGCACGGCGGTGGCGCGTTCTCGGGCAAGGACCCGTCCAAGGTGGACCGCTCGGCCGCCTATGCGGCGCGTTACGTGGCCAAGAACATCGTGGCGGCGGGCCTGGCGCGCCAGTGCCAGGTGCAGGTCAGCTACGCGATCGGCGTGGCCAAGCCGATCAACATCACCGTGTACACCGAAGGCACCGGCGTCATTTCGGACGAGAAGATCGCCCAGCTGGTGATGGAGCACTTCGACCTGCGCCCGAAAGGCATCGTGCAGATGCTCGACCTGCTGCGCCCGATCTACACCAAGTCGGCCGCCTACGGCCACTTTGGCCGCGAAGAGCCCGAGTTCACCTGGGAGCGCACCGACAAGGCCGCGCTGCTGCGTGCCGAGGCTGGCCTCTCGTAAGCCGCGTCGTCCCGGCGCATCCTCGGCGGCCCCGCCGGGACCCATGCTGAGCCCGCTGTGTGATATCAATTGAGCCGTCGTCCCCGCGCAGGCGGGGACCCATAGACCGCTTGCCCTTGCAGAAGAATGCGCGGGCCACATAAGTTCAGCATGGGTCCCCGCCTGCGCGGGGACGACGTAGTTTGGTAGCCCGACCAGCCACCTCGTGCTAAACTAACCAATTCCGAGGAGCGTTGCGACGAAGTTCCCCACTTCGCCAGGCTCGGATACTCACCAACCGCGCTCACGTTACTTTTTTCAACCATTGAAAGGAGGGCGTGATGAGCGCCGTACTGAAAGACATCAAAGACTTCCTCGTTGCCGACATCTCCCTGGCCAGCTGGGGCGAGAAGGAAATCCGCATCGCCGAAACCGAAATGCCGGGCCTGATGGCGATCCGCGAGGAATATGCCGCCAGCCAGCCGCTCAAGGGCGCGCGCATTGCCGGTTCCCTGCACATGACGATCCAGACCGCGGTCCTGATCCGCACGCTGGAAGCGCTGGGAGCCCAGGTGCGCTGGGCTTCGTGCAACATCTACTCGACCCAGGACCACGCCGCCGCCGCGATCGCCGCCGCCGGCACCCCGGTGTTCGCCGTCAAGGGCGAAACCCTGGACGAATACTGGGAATACACCCACCGCATCTTCGAGTGGCCGGGCGAAGAGCATGCGAATATGATCCTCGACGATGGCGGCGACGCCACCCTGCTGCTGCACCTGGGCGTGCGCGCCGAGAAGGACATCGCGGTGCTGGCCAACCCGGGCTCGGAAGAAGAGATTTGCCTGTTCAACGCGATCAAGGGCCGCCTGGCGCGCGATCCGCAGTGGTACTCCAAGCGCCTGCCGTGTATCAAAGGCGTCACCGAGGAAACCACCACCGGCGTGCACCGCCTGTACCAGATGCACAAGGACGGCAAGCTGGCCTTCCCGGCGATCAACGTGAACGATTCGGTCACCAAGTCCAAGTTCGACAACCTGTACGGCTGCCGCGAATCGCTGGTGGACGGCATCAAGCGCGCCACCGACGTGATGGTCGCCGGCAAGGTCGCCGTGATCTGCGGCTACGGCGACGTGGGCAAGGGCTCGGCCCAGGCCATGCGCGCGCTGTCGGCCCAGGTGTGGGTCACCGAGATCGACCCGATCTGCGCGCTGCAGGCGGCCATGGAAGGCTACCGCGTGGTGACGATGGACTACGCATGCGAACACGGCGACATTTTCGTCACCTGCACCGGCAACTACCACGTGATCACCGAGCAGCACATGCTGCGCATGAAGGACCAGGCGATCGTCTGCAACATCGGCCACTTCGATAACGAGATCGAAGTCGCGGCGCTGCGCAAGTACCAGTGGGAGAACATCAAGCCGCAGGTGGACCACGTGATCTTCCCGAGCGGCCGCCGCATCATCCTGCTGGCCGAAGGCCGCCTGGTGAACCTGGGCTGCGCGACCGGCCACCCGTCCTACGTGATGAGCTCGTCGTTCGCGAACCAGACCATCGCCCAGATCGAGCTGTTTACCAACACCGCCGAGTACCCGGTTGGCGTCTACACCCTGCCCAAGAAGCTGGATGAGAAGGTCGCCCGCCTGCAACTGAAGAAGCTCAACGCTCAGCTGACCGAGCTGACCGAAGAGCAAGCCACGTACATCAACGTGAGCCAGGAAGGCCCGTACAAGCCGGACCACTACCGCTACTGATCAGCGCGAAAGGCACGGCCTGCGCCGTGCCTTTTTTTTCGACTTAAAATACGAACAACTGCACCCACGAAAGATTGTCCATGCGCCTGCTCGTCACCTGGTTGATCAACGCGGCCGCCTTGCTGGCGCTGCCTTACCTGATGCACTCCGTCGTCGTGAGCGACTTCGCTACCGCGCTGCTCGCCGCCCTGTTCCTGGGGCTGGTCAATACCCTGATCCGTCCCGTACTCGTGTTGCTGACCCTGCCCGTCACCCTGGTGTCGATGGGCCTGTTCATCCTGGTGATCAACGCTTTCCTGTTCTGGCTGGTAGCGCAGGCAGTGGAAGGCTTCAATGTGGCCAGCTTCGGCTCGGCCTTCATCGCGGCCATCCTCTACAGCATCATCTCGTGGGCGCTTTCTACTCTCATCCTCAAGAATGATTGAAACGCCAAATTTCAGCATCGAGTTCTTCCCGCCCAAGACTGCCGAGGGCGTGGAAAAACTGCGCGTCGTCCGGCAAAAGCTGGGCGAACTCCAACCGAAGTATTTTTCCGTGACCTTCGGCGCGGGCGGCAGCACCCAGCAGGGCACGCTCGACACCGTGCTCGAGATCATGGGTGAAGGCCACCAGGCCGCGCCGCACCTGTCGTGCGTGGGCGGCACGCGCGCCTCGATCCGCGCCATCCTGGCCAACTACAAGGCGCATGGCATCAAGCGCCTGGTGGCGCTGCGCGGCGACCTGCCCAGCGGCTACGGCGGCGCGGGCGAACTGCGTTACGCCAATGAGCTGGTCGAGTTCATCCGGGCCGAGACCGGCGACTGGTTCCACATCGAGGTGGCGGCCTACCCCGAAATGCATCCGCAGGCGAAATCGCCGCAGGACGACCTGCAGAACTTTGCCCGCAAGGTGAAGGCGGGGGCGAATGCGGCGATCACGCAGTATTTCTACAACGCCGACGCTTATTTCCACTTCGTCGACAACGCCCGCAAACTGGGCGTGGACGTGCCGATCGTGCCAGGCGTCATGCCGATTACGAACCACATGCAGCTGGCGCGCTTTTCGGACATGTGCGGGGCCGAGATCCCGCGCTGGGTGCGCCTGAAGCTGGCCAGCTTTGGCGACGACAGCGCCTCGATCAAGGCCTTCGGGCTGGACGTGGTGACCGAGCTGTGCGAGCGCCTGCTGGCCGGCGGCGCGCCGGGGCTGCACTTCTACAGCATGAACCAGGCGGCGCCGACCACGGCGATCTGGCAGCGCCTTGTAACACGTCAGGAGACTTAACACCGTCGTCCCCGCGGAGGCGGGGACCCATAGACCGCTTGCGCGGCCGGCCTGCAGTGAATGGCCGCGTGGCTGTTGCGCTCAGCATGGGTCCCCGCCTCCGCGGGGACGACGTGCATAGGGTGTGGCTGCGCTCAGCGCACCTGCGAAATCTCGGTCACGATCACATCCAGTGGCACATCATGCGCGGCATGCGCGAACAGCGCCTGCTGGCACGCATACGCGATCCCCAGCGTGGCCGGCCGCGGCTGGGCCGCCAAGGTGCGGTCGTAGAACCCGCCGCCGTACCCCAGCCGGTAGCCGTCGGCATTGAACCCCAGGCACGGCACCAGCATCGCCGGCGGCCGCTCGACGAAATGCAAATCGCCCGGCACCTGCACACCCATGCCGTCTGTCACCATCGGGTCGCCCGGCGTCCATGCCGCGAACGCCAGCGGCGCATCGCGCGACACCACCACCGGCAGCGCCAGTTGCGCGCCTGCCTGCACCAGCTCGGAGTACGCGGCGCGCAAGTCCGGCTCGCCATGCACCGGCCAGTACACGCCCAGCACCGACGGCTGCCGGCGCCGCCACCAGGCCACCACCTGCGCACCGATGTGCGCGTCCCACTGCACGCGCTTTTCCAGCCCGATCTCGCGCCGCGCCGCCTTGAGCGTTGCGCGCAGCGCGCGCTTGGCCTCGTCGCCATTGCTGCTGGTTACACTTGCACCCGAGGCTGGCAGCCCGGACGAGCCACATGGTATTCTTGATGCGCCGGTCATGGTTTGAACGAACCGTACATTGAAAGCTGCATTGATGTTTCCGTCGAAATTAATCACCGGCGCGATCCTCGCCGCTGCCAGCGCCCTTTGCCTTGCGGGCCAGGTGCCTGATCATGACACGCCCGCCACAAGCGCGCCCGTTCCGGCCGCGCCGCCCCAACCGGCCCAGGTGGTGGTGCCGCCGGTTGCCGGCGAGGGCGCCCAGCCGGCTGTTCCGAGTGCCACGCCCCAGGCCATCAACCCGCAGGCCGACGACGAGACTTTCCTGCTGCTGCGCGAAGCCGCGCGCCAGGATGACGCCGCCAAGGCCAACGCGCTCGCGTCGCGCCTGCCCGGCTACGCCATCCCTTCCTATGTCGACTATTATCGTCTGAAACCGCGGCTGCGCGAGGCACCGCAGGAAGAAATCCGCGCCTTCCTGCGACGCTGGGATGGCACCGCGATTGCCGACCGCCTGCGCAACGACTGGCTGCTTGAACTCGGGCGCCGCCGCGACTGGCCCGCGTTCGACCGCGAGCTGCCGCTGTTCGTGAAGAACGACGACTACCAGGTCCGGTGCTACGCGCTGCTATCGCGGCTGGCAAAAGGCGAAAAGGTGGCCAGGGACGCACGCGCCTTGCTCACCATGCCGTCCGGCTATGGCGAAGCGTGCAACGCGCTGCTGGTGCAGCTCGCCCAGGCTGGCCAGTTCACCCAGGCCGACCTGCTCACCCAGCTGCGCCTGGCCGGCGAGATGAATGCCACCGGCCCCGCGCGCCGCGCCGCGCAACTGCTCGGCGCATCCGAAACCCGCGCCGTGCAGGCGGTGGACCTGCCCGCGCTGGCACTGGCGCGCGGCGTCGGCAAGACCCCGGCCGAGCACCAGATCTACCTGGTCGCCGTCGGCCGCATGGCGCGCACCAGCCTCAAGCTGGCGGACCTGGCGCTGAAAAAGAACGGCCCCAAGCTGTCCGCAGAAGAACGCGCGATCGGCTGGTCCAACATTGCGCTGGCCGCCTCGATCGCGCTCTCGCCGGAGGCCTGGGACGACTGGAAGAAGGCCGCCGGCGCGCCGCTGTCGGCCGACCAGCTGCAGTGGAAGACGCGCATCGCGCTGCGCCAGGGCGACTGGAAGACGGTGCGCACCACCATCGAGGCCATGCCCGCGCCGCTGCGTGACGACCCGGCATGGGTATATTGGCGCGGCCGCGCGCTGCTGGCGCAGGGCGAGCGCGAGGATGCGCAGGACCTGTTCCGCCGCATCGCCGACCAGAACAGCTTCTATGGCCAGCTCGCGATGGAAGAGCTGGGCCAGCAGGTGACGATTCCGCCAGCGGCCCGGCCGCCGACCCCGGCCGAGATGGCGCAGGTGGCGGCCAACCCCGACTTCCAGCGCGCGCTCAAGTTCTATGCCTTGCGCCTGCGCTTTGAAGGCACGCGCGAATGGAACTGGGGCCTGCGCGGCTACAACGAGCGCCAGCTGCTGGCCGCCGCCGAGTTCGCGCGCAGGAACAACATCCTCGACCGGATGATCAATACCTCCGAGCGTACCCGCACCGAGTTCGACTACACCCAGCGCTTCCCCGATCCGCACGACGACATCATGCACCCGACGGCGCAGGGCCTGGGGCTGGACAAGGCCTGGGCCTACGGCCTGATCCGCCAGGAGTCGCGCTTCATCTCCGACGCCCAGTCGGGCGTGGGCGCGTCCGGCCTGATGCAGGTGATGCCGTCCACCGGCAAGTGGGTGGCGGCCAAGATCGGCCTGACCGAATTCGTGCATGGCATGCTCAACGACCTGAAGACCAATATCACCCTCGGCGCCAACTACATGAGCATGGTGCTGGCCAACGCCGAGGGCTCGCAGGTGCTGGCCACGGCCGCCTACAACGCCGGCCCGGGCCGCGCGCGCGCCTGGCGCGGCACGCTCGCCGCGCCAATGGAAGGCGCGATCTTCGTCGAGACGATTCCCTTTACCGAAACACGCAACTACGTGCGCAACGTGATGTCGAACGCGACCAACTACGCGGCCCTGTTCGACAAGCGCCCGCAGTCGCTCAAGGCCCGGCTCGGCACGATCACGCCGCGCGGGCAGAACAATCTTCTCCCCTGACCAGCGAGGTCCCATGCGAGACATGACGGTGGTGGTGTTCGGCGGCTCCGGCTTCATCGGCAGCCATCTGGTGGCGCAGCTGGCGGCCGAGGGCGTGCGCGTGCTGGTGCCCACGCGGCGCTATGAAAACGGCAAGCACCTGATCCCGCTGCCCGGCGTGGACGTGGTCGAGGCCGACATGTACGACCCGGCCACGCTGCGCGAGCTGGTGCAGGGGCGCCACGCCGCGATCAACCTGGTGGGCTTGCTGCACTCGCGCCGCGGCACGCCGTGGGGGCCGGACTTCCAGCGCGCCCACGTGGAGCTGCCCAAGAAGATCGTGGACGCCTGCGCGCTCGAAGGCGTGCCGCGCTACCTGCACATGAGCGCCCTGGGCGCCGACCGCGACGGCCCGTCGATGTACCAGCGCTCCAAGGCCGAGGGCGAGGTGATGGCGCGCAGCCACCCCGAAGTGGCGGCCACCATTTTCCGGCCGTCGGTGGTGTTCGGCCCCGAGGACAACTTCATGAACATGTTCGCGCGGCTGCAGCGCTTTTTGCCGGTGATGCCGCTGGCCTGTGCAACCGCGACCTTCCAGCCGGTGTACGTGGGCGACGTCGCCAGCGCATTCCGCCATGCGCTGGCCAACCTGCGCACGCGCCACCTGGTGTTCCACCTGGGCGGGCCGCAGATCTACACGCTGGCCGAGCTGGTGCGCCTGGCCGGCCGCTATTCCGGGCACGAGCGCCCGATCCTCGAGCTGCCCGACTGGGCGGGCTACCTGCAGGCCATGCTGTTCGAGCTCCTGCCCGGCAAGCCCCTTATGAGCCGTGACAACCTCGACTCGATGCGGGTGGATAACGTGATCGACCCGGCGATCCAGGCCTTGACAGCCGACACGCTGGGAATCAAGCTCACAGCCCTTGAAGCGGTGGCGCCGCTCTACCTGGCCCCGCCGGTCGAACGGCTGGACCGCTTCCGTGCCCGCGCCGGGCGCTAACAACAAGAGAGAACAATGCAGACCATCGAACTTGATCCGACCCTGTCGCACACCCTCGAGCAGGCCCGCCGGCCCGGCCTGACCCTCGTCATCGGCAACAAGAACTACTCCTCGTGGTCGATGCGCCCGTGGGTGGCCGCAACGGCGTTCGGCATCCCGTTCACCGAAGTGCGCGTGCTGCTCGACCAGCCCGACACCGCCGCCAACATCGCGCGCTATTCCAGCGCCGGCCGGGTGCCGGTGCTGCTGGCGGGCGACATGACGATCTGGGACAGCCTGGCCATCTGCGAATACCTGGCCGAGCAGTTCCCCGACAAGCACATGTGGCCGCAGGACGTGGCCGCGCGCGCGCTGGCGCGCTCGGTCGTGGCCGAGATGCACTCGGGCTTTGCCGCGCTGCGCACCGCGATGACGATGAACATCAAGGCCAGCCTGCCGGGACGCGGCCGCACCGCCGAGGCGCAGGCCGACATCGGCCGCATCTGCGAGATCTGGGAAGAGTGCCTGGCGCGCTTTGGCCACCGCGGTTTCCTGTTCGGCGAGTTCTCGATCGCGGACGCGTTCTACGCGCCGGTGGTCATGCGCTTCAAAACCTATGGCGTGGCGCTCGCGCCGGCGCTGCAGGCCTACTGCGACCGCATGCTGGCCCATCCCGCCGTCGCGCGCTGGGTCGAGGAAGCGCTCGCCGAAACCGAGGTCGCCGGCGCCCACGAAGACGAGCTGCCGGACTGATGAAAACCTACGTGGTCGGCGGCGCGGTGCGCGACGAGCTGCTCGGGCTGCCCGGCTCGGATCGTGACTGGGTGGTGGTGGGCGCCACGCCCGACGACATGCTCAAGGCCGGCTTTCGCCCGGTGGGCAAGGACTTCCCGGTATTCCTGCACCCGGACACGCAGGAGGAATACGCGCTCGCCCGCACCGAGCGCAAGACCGCGCCCGGCTACCACGGCTTCGTGTTCCACACCGCGCCCGACGTCACGCTCGAGGACGACCTGGTACGGCGCGACCTGACCATCAATGCGATGGCGCGCGCCGACGACGGCGCCATCGTCGACCCCTACGGCGGCCGCGCCGACCTTCAGGCGCGCCTGTTCCGCCACGTCTCGCCCGCGTTTGCCGAAGACCCGGTGCGCATCTTGCGCGTGGCGCGCTTTGCCGCGCGCTTTCCCGAATTTCGCGTGGCCGGCGAAACCGTCGCGCTGATGCGCCAGATGGTCGAGGCAGGGGAGGTCGATGCGCTGGTACCCGAACGCGTGTGGCAGGAGATCGCGCGCGGGCTGATGGAACAGCGCCCGTCGCGCATGTTCGAGGTGCTGCGCGAGTGCGGGGCGCTGGCGCGCATCCTGCCCGAGCTTGACGCGCTGTGGGGCGTGCCGCAGCCGGCCCAGCACCATCCGGAGGTGGACACCGGCGTGCACATGCTCCTGGTGATCGACTACGCGGCTGAGCGGCGCTTCGAGCTGCCGGTGCGCTTTGCCGCGCTGATGCACGACCTGGGCAAGGGCATCACGCCCGAGGAAGGCTGGCCCAGCCACCACGGGCACGAGGGGCTCGGGACCAAGCTGGTGGCGGCCCTGTGCAAGCGCCTGCGCGTGCCCAACGACTGCCGCGACCTGGCCGTGATGGCCGCGCGCGAGCACGGGAACGTGCACCGCGCGCTCGAACTGCGGCCCAACACCATCGTCACCCTGTTCGAGCGCACCGACGCCTTCCGCAAGCCCGAGCGCTTTGCGCAGATGCTGCTGGTGGCCGAGTGCGACTACCGCGGCCGCGGCCACGACGCGCACGAGATGCGCACCCGGCCGTACCCGCAGGCGGCGCACCTGTCGCGCGCGCTTGCCGCCGCGCGCGCCGTCAATGCCGGCGAAGTGGCCGCGCGCTACGTTGATAACAAAGACAGGATTCCCGAGGCGATCCACGCCGCGCGCGTGGCCGCGGTGAAGGCCGCGTTGCACGATCCACGATACTGAACGCGGCCGGTCTGTTATCCTCTGTCGCTGTATTGTTGTGGTTGCGGGAGGATGCGATGTTTGCCGTACTGGCGCGGCGCCTGGAAAGGCTCGGTCCGCGCCGTCGACTGCAGCTCGGGCTGGCCGGGGTGCTGGCCCTGATCGCCGTGCTGGCGTTTTTGTTCATCCGCACCGAAGCGGTCGACATCGCCGCGCAAAACCAGGTGGCGCTCAACCTGCGCGAGCTGGAAAAGCTCGACGCCGAGTGGGACGCCAGCATCGTGCGCGCCCACATCGGCCGCGCCGCCGACAACCGCCGCCTGACTGCGCCGCTGGCGCGCATGCACGAGCTGGCCGCGCGCCTGCGGGCCGCGCTGCCGATGACCCACAGCGAGGGCGCCGCCGCGGCCTTCCAGCGCCTGACCGTGGCGCTCGCCGCCAAGGAGCAGCTGGCCGCCGAGTTCGGGCGCCGCACGCCGCCGCTGCGCACCGCGCTCCTGTACCTGCCGCCGGCGGTGGCCAACCTCAAGACCGACCTGGCCGGCATTGGCGGCGCGCTCGCGCCGGCGCGCATCGTGCTGCGCCTGGACGCCTCGCTCAACGACCTGCTGAGCCAAATCCTGCGCTACAACCTCGCACCCACCGACAAGCTGGCCGCGCGCATTGCCGACACCCTGGGCGACATCGAGGCGCAGGAGATCGCGTTCTCGCCTGCGGTGGTCGACACGATCGACACCATCGCGCGCCAGAGCCGCGTGGTGCTGGTCAACCGGCCGCTGGCCAACGCGCTCGAAGCGAGCATCGCCGCAACCCGCACCGCCGAGGCGATGGACCAGCTGGGCCGCGAATATGACCGCGCGTTCGACGCCGTGCTGCTCGAGCGCGAGCGCTACCGCGGCTGGCTGTTCGCCTATTCGGCCCTGCTGCTGGTGCTGCTGGCCTGGGCCGGCATGCGGCTGCGCCGCAGCTACCGCATCATCGGCGAAGTGAACCAGCGCCTGAAGGCCGCCAACGAGACGCTGGAGCAGCGCGTGGCCGAGCGCACCGCCGAGCTGCAGGCGCAATCGAAGCAGCTCGAACTGCTGGCCCAGCACGACAGCCTGACCGGCCTGGTCAACGTGCGCCAGCTCACCCGCCTGCTCGACCACGCGCTGGTGCGCGCCAGCCGCCGCGGCACCATCGTGGTGGTGATGTTCATCGACCTGGACGGCTTCAAGGCGGTGAACGACACCTACGGCCACGGCACCGGCGACGTGGTGCTGCAGGAAGTGGCGCAGCGCGTGCAGGCCAGGCTGCGCGCCGAGGATGCGCTGGCGCGCCTGGGCGGCGACGAATTCGTGATCCTGCTCGAGGAGGTGAACTCGCCCGAAGGAGCGCTGCGCGTGGCCCAGGCCGCGCTCGACGCGATCCGCAGCGTCACCCGGGCCAATGGCCACCCGGTGCGGGTTTCGGCCAGCATCGGCATCGCCAGCGTGCGCGGGCGCGACGGCGTCGAGCGCGGCGCCGAGGCGCTGCTGGCCCAGGCCGACCAGGCCATGTACCAGGCCAAGCAGGCCGGCAAGGGCGTGTTCGTGATCAGCCCGCAGGCCGAGTGGGCGGCCTAAAGACCATTTCAGAACCCCAGTCATTGTTTCCATGCTCCATGCGTGATAACTTGCGCTTCGGAATACCGTGACGCAGTGATCCTGCGTGCGCTCGAGAACGGCATGGCGGGCGCAAATCCACTACAATGCCCGCTTATTGATGCAGTGCACAAAACTGTGAGCAATTTGTTATGGTTGACAATTCGCTAAGCCGCTGGCTGACCAACCTGCGCAGGCCGACCGTCTACGTGAAGGAACTGCACGAGCGCGACCGCCGGCGCATGCTGCGGCATTTCCTGGCGCTCGACGATAGTGACCGCTTACTGCGCTTTGGCACCGTGCTCAAGAACGAGCAGATCGAGTCGTACGTGGCGAAGATCGACTTCGAGCGCGACATCGTGTTCGGCGTGGTCAACCGGCGTTTCCAGCTGGTGGGCGTGGGCCACCTGGCCTTCCTGGGCAAGGAAGGCGAGCGCGAGAAGGCGACCAGCAAGGAGCGGGTGGCCGAATTCGGCGTGTCGGTGTCGAGCTCGGCGCGCGGGCAGGGCGTGGGGACCAAGCTGTTCGAGCGCGCCGCGATCCACTGCCGCAACAGCGACATCGACACCCTGTACATGCAGTGCCTGTCGTCGAACAAGACGATGATGCACATCGCCAAAAAAGCCGGCATGCAGATCAAGCGCGAATACGGCGAGGCCGACGCCTACCTGCAGCTGCCGCCGCCCAGCCCGTCCAGCGTGCTGCAGGAGGCGTTCGAGGAGCAGTTTGCCTCGATCGACTACGCCGTCAAGGCCAACGCGCGCGCGGCGATGAAGTGGCTGGCGCCGAAGAAGTAAGCACCAGGCCAACCGCTACACTCGAACACCGTCGTCCCCGCGCAGGCGGGGACCCATGCTGAACCTGCGCGGAGTTAGCCTGTATTTCGACTACTCAAGCGGTCCATGGGTCCCCGCCTTCGCGGGGACGACGGTTTTTGGGTTGGGGGCAGATCACACGATCGGCAACGCCGTCGTCTCCTTGATCCGCTGCAGCGCAAAGCTCGACTTCACATCCAGCACGGCCGGATGGCGCAGCAGCGTGGCCATCATGAAGCGCGAGAAGTGGTCCATGTCCTCCACATGCACGCGCAGCAGGAAATCCATCTCCCCCGTCATCGCATAGCACGCCACCACCTCGGGCCAGGTCGCCACCGACTGGGCAAAATCGGTGCGCGGCGAGGTCGCCGGCAGGCGCGACGTGGCCGCCCCTTCACTGTGCTTTTCCAGGCGCACGTTCACGTACGCCAGCAGGCCCAGCCCGATCTTGTCGGGGTCCAGCAGCGCCACGTACTGCCGGATCACCCCCGCTTCCTCCAGCCGCTTGATGCGGCGCAGGCACGGCGACGGTGACAGGCTCACCCGTTCGGCGATGTCCTGGTTCGACAGCCGCCCGTCGGTTTGCAAAATCTCAAGGATTTTTCGGTCCGTTTTGTCGAGCTCGATTTTTGACATGAATCCTCCGAAGGTTCTTCGTTCTCAGCATTTTATTGCCCATTTTGCGAAAGTGGGGGAATTATTTGAAATTTAATGCTGGTTCGTCACGTCTATACTGTCGCAATCAAACAATAATGGAGACAACCATGGAGTTCACACCCTGGGACAACCCGATGGGCACCGACGGCTTTGAATTCGTCGAGTTTGCCGCGCCGGACCCGAAGGCAATGGGCGAGCTGTTCGAAAAGATGGGCTTCACCGCCATCGCCCGCCACCGTCACAAGGACGTGACCCTGTACCGCCAGGGTGAGATCAACTTCATCATCAACGCCGAGCCGGATTCGTTCGCGCAGCGCTTCGCGCGCCTGCACGGCCCGTCGGTGTGCGCGATTGCGATCCGCGTGCAGGACGCCGCCTTTGCCTACAAGCGCGCGCTCGAGCTGGGCGCCTGGGGCTTCGACAACCAGAACGGCCCCATGGAACTGAACATCCCCGCCATCAAGGGCGTGGGCGACTCCCTGCTGTACCTCGTGGACCGCTGGCGCGGCAAGGGCCAGCCGGGGGCGATTGGCGACATCAGCATCTACGACGTGGACTTCGTGCCCATCGACGGCGCCGACCCGCACCCGGTCGGCAACGGCCTGACCTACATCGACCACCTGACGCACAACGTCTATCGCGGCCACATGAAGGAGATCGCCGAGTTCTACGAGAAGATCTTCAACTTCCGCGAGATCCGCTATTTCGACATCAAGGGCAAGCTCACCGGCCTCACGTCCAAGGCCATGACTTCGCCGTGCGGCAAGGTGCGCATCCCGATCAACGAGTCGGCCGACGACAAGTCGCAGATCGCGGAATACCTGGACGAGTACCGTGGCGAGGGCATCCAGCACATCGCGCTGGGGACCGACAACGTGTACGGCTCGGTGCAGACCATGAAGGACGCCGGCATCCCGTTCCAGGACACGATCGACACCTACTACGAGCTGGTGGACCGCCGCCTGCCGGGCCACGGCGAGAACGTGGACGAGCTGCGCCGCCTGCGCATCCTCATCGACGGCAGCACGCCGGAAAACGGCAGCAGCCAGCTGCTGCTGCAAATCTTCACCCAGAACGTGATCGGCCCGATCTTCTTCGAGATCATCCAGCGCAAGGGCGACCAGGGCTTCGGCGAGGGCAACTTCCGCGCGCTGTTCGAATCGATCGAGCTCGATCAGATCCGCCGCGGCGTGCTGAAAGACCCGGCCACCGCGTAAGCGCCGCAACATAAAAACCGTCGTCCCCGCGAAGGCGGGGACCCATGCTGAGCGTCCTGTCACGCGGCCTATGGATCCCCGCCTTCGCGGGGACGACGTTTTGAAGCCGCGGGCTCAAGACACCGCGCTAAGGACAACGGAGACACCCCAATGAACGCACCGCAGGAACGCGCGGCCCTCGCGCCCGCGCACGAGATCACGCTCGACGACAAATGGACGCTGGAGCGCGGCAAGGCCTTCATGACCGGCACCCAGGCGCTGCTGCGCCTGCCGATGCTGCAGCGTGAGCGCGACGAGAAGGCTGGCCTGAACACCGCAGGCTACATCACCGGCTACCGCGGCTCACCGGTCACGCAGATCGACCAGACTGCGATGAAGACCAAAAAGCACCTCGAGGCGCACCACGTCCACTTCCATCCCGGGATGAACGAGGACCTGGCCGCCACCGCGGTGTGGGGCTCCCAGCAGTCGAACCTGTTCGAAGGCGCGAAGTACGACGGCGTGTTCGCCATGTGGTACGGCAAAGGCCCGGGCGTGGACCGCTGCGGCGACGTCTTCAAGCACGGGAACAACGCCGGCAGCGCCCAACACGGCGGCGTGCTGGTGCTGGCCGGCGACGACCACGCGGCCAAGTCGTCCTCGACCGCGCACCAGTCCGACCACATCCTGCACCATTGCGGCATTCCGGTGCTGTACCCGGCCACCATCCAGGAGTACATCGACTACGGCCTGCACGCCTGGGCGATGAGCCGCTACACGGGCCTGTGGGTGTCGATGAAGTGCGTGACCGACACCATCGAATCCGGCGCCGTGGTGGACCTGGACCCGGACCGCGTGCAGATCGTGACGCCGCTTGACTTCGAGATGCCGCCGGGCGGCCTGAACCTGCGCTGGCCGGACGCGGTGCTCGACCAGGAAGTGCGGATGACCAACCACAAGTGGTACGCCGCGCTTGCCTACGCCCGCGCCAATAAGCTGAACCGCATCATCTGGGACAGCCCGCGGCCGAAGATCGGCATCATCACCGCCGGCAAATCCTACGTCGACACGCGCCAGGCGCTGGCCGACCTGGGCATCGACGAGCAGGCCGCCGCCGACATCGGCCTGCGCCTGTACAAGATCGGCATGACCTGGCCGCTCGAAGCGGAAGGCGTGCACGAGTTCGCGCGCGGACTGGACGAGATCATCGTGGTGGAAGAAAAACGCCAGGTGCTCGAGTACGCGCTCAAGGAAGAGCTGTACAACCTGCCGGACGGCGAGCGCCCGCGCGTGGTCGGCAAGTTCGACGACACCGGCGAGTGGAGCAACAAGAACCGCATGGGCCACGGCGACTGGCTGCTGCCCGCGACCTACGAGCTGAACCCGGCGCAGATCGCGCGCGCCATCGCCTCGCGCATTTCGCACTACTGCGCCGGGCATCCGGTAGAGCAGCGCGTCAAGGAGCGCATCGCCTTCCTCGAAGCCAAAGAGCTGGTCCTGAAGAGCATTCCGACCAAGGCCAACCCCGAGACCGACCGCATCCCGTACTTCTGCTCCGGCTGCCCGCACAACAGCTCGACCAAGGTGCCGGAAGGCTCGCGCGCGACCGCCGGCATCGGCTGCCATTACATGGTGCTGTGGATGGACCGCGAGACCTCGACCTTCACTCACATGGGCGGCGAGGGCGTGCCCTGGATCGGCCAGGCGCCGTTCACCAGCGAAGGGCATATCTTCTCCAACCTGGGCGACGGCACCTACTTCCACTCCGGCAGCCTGGCGATCCGCGCCGCGGTGGCGGCCAAGGTCAACATGACCTACAAGATCCTGTACAACGACGCGGTGGCGATGACCGGCGGGCAGAACGTGGACGGCCCGCTCGACCCGGGCAAGATCTCGCGCCAGCTCGCCGCCGAAGGCGTGACCCCGATCGTGGTGGTGACCGACGAGCCTGAAAAATACCCGGACGATTATCCGTGGGCCGCCGGCGTGACAGTGCGCCACCGCTCCGAGCTGATGGAGGTGCAGCGCGAGCTGCGCCAGGTGAAGGGCGTGTCGGCCATGATCTACGACCAGACCTGCGCCTCCGAAAAGCGCCGCCGCCGCAAGAAGGGCGCCTACCCGGACCCGGCCAAGCGCGCCGTGATCAACGAAGCCGTGTGCGAAGGCTGCGGCGACTGCTCGAAGCAGTCCAACTGCCTGTCGGTCGAGCCGCTCGAGACGGAACTGGGCCGCAAGCGCCAGATCAACCAGTCCTCGTGCAACAAGGACTTCTCGTGCGTGACCGGCTTCTGCCCGAGCTTCGTGACCGTTGAAGGCGGCGGCCTGAAGAAGCCGAAGAAGGCCGCGCAAGGCGAAGCGTCGATGCCGCTGCTGCCGATGCCGCAGGTGCCAGCGACCACCACCCCGTTTGGCATCCTGGTCACCGGCATCGGCGGCACCGGCGTGGTCACCGTCGGCCAGATCCTGGCGATGGCCGCGCACGTCGAAGGCAAGGGCGCGCTGGTGCTGGACATGAGCGGCCTGGCCCAGAAGGGCGGCCCGGTGATGTCGCACGTGAAGCTGGCCGACCGCCAGGAAGACCTGTACTCGACCCGCGTTGGCACCGGCAGCGCCGACCTGGTGATCGGCTGTGACCAGATCGTGACCGCGAGCCGCGACGCGCTCTCGCGCATGGGCGAGGGCCGCACCTGGGCCGTGGTCAACGGCACCGGCGCCACCACGGCCGCCTTCATCAAGGATCCGAACTGGCAGTTCCCGGCCGAGGGGTCGCGCGGCGCCATCGTGCAGGCCGTTGGGAGCGGCAACGTCGATTTCGTCGATGCCGGCCACATGGCCACCACGCTGCTGGGCGATTCGATCGCCACCAACATGTTCATGCTCGGCTACGCCTTCCAGAAGGGCCATGTGCCGCTCACCGAGGCGTCGCTGATGAAGGCGATCGAGCTGAACGGCGTGTCGGTCGCATTCAACAAGGCCGCCTTCAACTGGGGCCGCACCGCCGCGCATGACCTGTCGATGGTGGCCAAACTGGTCACGCCGGCCAAGGTCATCGAGTTCAAGCGCGCGCAGGGCCTGGACGAAATCGTCGAACGCCGCGTCGCGCTGCTGACGGCTTACCAGAACGCCGATTACGCAAAACAGTATAAATCGTTTGTCGAGAAGGTCCGCGCCGAGGAAGGCAAGCTGGGCAGCGGCACTCGCCTGGCCGAGGCGGTGGCCAAGTACCTGTACAAGCTGATGGCGTACAAGGACGAGTACGAGGTGGCGCGCCTGTACACCGACCCGGCGTTCAAGGAAAAGATCGGCGCCATGTTCGAAGGCGACGTCAAGCTCAAGTTCCACCTGGCGCCGCCGCTGTTCGCCAAGCGGGACAAGGAAGGGCACCTGGTCAAGCAGGAGTTCGGTCCGTGGATGATGAAGGCGTTCGCGCTGCTGGCCCGGCTCAAGGGCCTGCGCGGCACGCCGCTCGACATCTTCGGCTACACCGGCGAACGCAAGACCGAGCGCGCGCTCATCCAGCAATACCGCGAAACGGTCGAGGCGCTGCTGGGCAGGCTCAATGCCGAGAACCTTGGGCAGGCGGTGGCGATCGCCAGCATCCCGGAAGAGATCCGCGGCTTTGGCCACGTCAAGGAGCGCAACCTGAAGGCGGCCAAGGCGAAGGAAGCCCAGCTGGTGGCGGCCTTCCACGCCGCGCCCGGCGCAGCCCCGCAGGCGGCCTGAAGCGGGAGCGGCGCGTCTCGTAGGGTGGGCAGGTTTTCCTGCCCACGCGGTGATACGCGCCGTGTGCCCGGACTTAACGCTTATCGCGGCCAGATGCCATCCGTTTGCGAAATCTCATCCATCGTGGATGAAATGTCCCCGATTTCCAACGGTTACAGATCGTTGCAACTACCGGCAGGCGGCCCCGACTATAATCGGAAGCATGAAACTGGACTTCCTGCGCCCTGGTCGTTCGACCCTCGCCACTCGCCTGATCCCTTCCGTACTCGCCGCGGCGTTGCTGCTGGCTGGCTGCGGCGGCGGAGGCGGTTCCCCCAACATTGGCGGTCCCACCGGTTCCGGCGGTGACGGCGGTACCACCACCCAGCCGCCGCCACCGACGGGGAACGACACGCCGGACCCGATCCCCGACATCAACACGGTCTTCTCGACCTACTGGAACTCGTGCGCAGTACCGCGCACCGGGCTGGACGCGAGCGGCAAGCCGTACCCGGACCGCCAGGGCACGCTGCTGGACGAGCTCAAGTTCCTGCGCGGCTGGGCCGACGCCTTCTACCTCTGGTACAAGGAAATCCCGACCAACATCCACATGGCGGATTACACCAATGCGCTGGACTACTTCGCGGTGCTCAAGACGCCCGAGCTGACCGCGTCGGGCAAGCCAAAGGACAAGTACCACTTCACCTACCCGACCGCCGAGTGGGAGTCGCTGAACAACGGCATCGACCTTGGCTACGGCATTACCTGGTCGCGCGGGAGCGCCACGGCGCCGCGCACCTGGATCGCTACCGTCGTCGAGCCGGGCTCGCCGGCCGCCGCCGCCGGCATCCAGCGCGGCGACCTCTTGATCACGCTGGACGGCGTCGACTTCGTCAACGCGACCGACAAGGCATTGGTAGACAAGATCAACGCCGGGCTCAATCCCGAGGTCGAGGGCTCGGTCCATACGTTCACCCTGCGCCGCAACGGGACCAATTACGACGTGTCGATGAAGGCAGCGCAGGTGAACGTGGCGCCGGTGAAGACCGTCAAGGTCATCGATACCGCGGCGGGCAAGGTCGGCTATATCGACTTCCAGAGCCATAACAACGTCTCGGAAAAGCAGCTGATCGATGCCAT
This sequence comes from Massilia agilis, assembly GCF_024756255.1. Lineage (GTDB taxonomy): Bacteria > Pseudomonadota > Gammaproteobacteria > Burkholderiales > Burkholderiaceae_D > Telluria > Telluria agilis. The sequence goes on from NZ_JANUHB010000003.1 coordinate 335,702, forward strand.
CAGCCAGCTCAAGACCGCCGGCGTGAGCGACCTGGTGCTGGACATGCGCTACAACGGCGGCGGCCTGCTGTACGTGGCCAGCGAACTGGCGTACATGATCGCCGGCCCCGGCCCCACCAGCGGCAAGGTGTTCGAGCAGCCGGTCTACAACGACAAGACCGCGCCGCAGCCGGCGATCGGGTTCCGCACCACCGCCTACGGCTTTTCCGCGCCGATCCCCGCCAAGGCGGGCAGCGCGCTGCCCTACCTGGGCCTGAAGCGCGTGACGGTGCTGACGACGGCCGGCACCTGCTCGGCGAGTGAATCGGTGATCAACAGCCTGCGCGGCGTGGATGTCGAAGTGAACATTATCGGCGGCCAGACCTGCGGCAAGCCGTACGCCTTCACGCCGACGCCGAACTGCGGCACCACCTACTTCTCGATCGAGTTCAAGGGCGCGAACCAGAAAGGCTACGGTGACTATACCGACGGCATGGCGCCTACCTGCAGCGTGGGCGACGACATGACCCATGCGCTTGGCGACCCGGCCGAAGGGCTGCTCGCGGCCGCGCTGTCGTACAACGCCACCGGGACCTGCCCGGCCTCGTCCTCGTCGCGCGCTATGCAGCAACCGCTGCAACTGGTGCGGCCGCAGGCGGCCGAGGTGGCGGTCATGCCCGACCGGCATTAAGCCGCCTGCTTGTTGTCCCGGCGAAAGCCGGGACCCACAGGCAGTCTCCGGAGTCAGCAGACTGCGCCTCACGACATGGGGCCCGGCTCGCGCCGCGCCGACAACAGGGCTGGCCGCACCTTCAACCCGTCTATAATCATCGGCTTTGCAACCTACCTGCCGGAGCTTGCCGATGATCCGTCCCGCCGTATTGACTGCCCTGCTGGCCGCAGTGCCCCTGGCGCACGCCGCGCCCGACCTGTCCACCGTCTCCGAGCGCTCCGGCTTTGCGCGCACCGGCCGTTATGAGGAAGTGGTCAAGCTGTGCGCCGCGTTCCAGCAGGCCTGGCCGCGGCAGGTCAAATGCGTCGAATTCGGCCGCACCCCGGAAGGCAGGCCGATGCTGGCGCTGGTCGCCAGCAGCAGCGGTGCATTGACCGCGCAGGCCGCGAAAAAGCAGGGGCTGCCCGTCACGCTGATCCAGGGCGGCATCCACGCCGGCGAGATCGACGGCAAGGACGCCGGCTTCCTCGCGCTGCGCGAGGTGCTCGAAGGGCGCCTGGCCAAGGGCGTGCTTGACAAGCAGGTGCTGGTGTTCGTCCCCGTCTTCAACGTCGATGGCCACGAGCGCTTCGCCAAATGGAACCGCCCCAACCAGCGCGGACCGGTCGAGATGGGCTGGCGCACCACCGCCCAGAACTTCAACCTGAACCGCGACTACATCAAGGCCGACGCGCCCGAGATGCAGGCCATGCTGGCGCTGGTGAACGCCTGGGACCCGCTCACCTATGTGGACCTGCACGTGACCGACGGCGCCATGTTCCAGCACGACGTGTCGATCCAGGTCGAGCCGGTGAACTCGGGCGACCAGCAGTTCCGCAAGGACGGGCTGGCCCTGCGCAGCGGCGTCATCGCCGACATCAGCCAGCAGGGCTCGACGCCGCAGTCGTACTACATGTCGTTCGTGAAGACCGACGACCCGTCATCCGGCTTTGCCGACGCGGTGTACGAGCCGCGCTTCTCGACCGGCTACTTCCAGCTGCGTAACCGCATCAGCCTTCTGGTCGAAACCCACTCGTGGAAGGATTACGCCACGCGTGTGCGCGTGACCCACAACACCGTGGTCTCGATCCTGCAGCAGGTGGCGAAGAACGGCAGGCAGTGGCAGCAGGACGCATGGGCCGCCGACATGCGCGCGCAGAAGCTGGCCGGCAGCCTGGTCCCGCTGTCGTACAAGACCACCGACAGGACACGCATGGTGGACTTCCAGGGCTATGCCTACACCCGCACCCAGTCCGAAGTGTCGGGCATGATGATGACCCATTACGACGAGACCAAGCCGCAGGTCTGGCACGTGCCGCTGCGCGACGAGGTGGTGCCCGATGCACAGGTGACGGCGCCCGGCGCCGGCTACATCGTGCCGGCCGCGTTTGCGGAGATGGTCGGCAAGAAGCTCAGGCAGCACGACATCGCCTTCAAGGTGCTCGGCCGCGCGCAGGACAAGGCCGACGTCGAGACCTTCCGCGCCGAGCAGGCCAGCTTTTCGAAGACCTCGTTCGAGTCGCACCAGCGCTTGACCGTGCAGGGCGCGTGGAAGCCTGAACCGCGCGCGATCCCCGCGGGCTCCTTGTTCGTGCCGATCGCCCAGGCCAAGGCGCGCCTGGTGATGGCGCTGCTGGAGCCGCAGGCGCCGGACTCGTTGCTGGCCTGGGGCGAGTTCAACAACGCCTTCGAGCGCAAGGAGTACATGGAAGAGTACGTGGCCGAGGACGTGGCGCGCGATCAGCTGGCGGCCGACCCGGCGCTGGCCGCCGAGTTCAGGCGCAGGCTCGACACCGACGAGGCGTTCGCAAAGAACCCGCATGCACGCCTGGAGTTCTTCGCGCGCCGCCATCCGTCGTGGGACGAGCGCCTGAACTTGTATCCGGTGATGCGCACCGACGCTGCGCTGTAAGCCTCACGGCTGGCGCGGTTCAACCGTCGCTGACTCTTCACGCAGGCGCCGCGCCTGCTGCGCCTTGAACTCGGCCACCGGCCCGTAGTGGCGCGGGCGCGTGCCGCGCGCGACCTGCTGGCGCGGCACGAACAGCGTGATCTGGGCGCCGATGTCCTCGAACACTTCGACCGGCGCGAAACGCCGTTCGATCTCTTGCGACACCGACTCGGACGGATCGTACAGGTCGGCCCGGCGCTCGATCAGCCAGATGCGGCGGTAATGCGGCACCATTGCGCGCACGCGCTGAACGTCGGGCAGGTCCACGGCTGGCGCGCCCAGGTTGCCGACGTAGCGCCGGTCCATGCCGGGCGCGGGAAATGGCCGCGGCAGGTACACGATCTCGGCCGCCATGTGGGTGCGCTCCAGGTAGTAGTCGATCGACGGCTGCACTTCGTTGGGAAAGGCGATCACGAGGTCGCCCGGCTGGGCACGCGCCGCGATCATGGTGACCATCTCGCGCCAGTTCTCCATGATCTTGAAGTAGTACCGGTAGGTGGCCCAGCTCATGGCCGCGAGCGTGATGGCGATGGCCAGCTTGCGCAGCGGCGGGCGCAGCGCAAACGCGCCCAGCGCCATCGTGGCCATCATCAGCGGCGCCAGCCACTCGAACAGCCGGGCCAGGAAGATCGGCTTGATGAAGTAGCTGTAGGCCGCCATCGTCAGCGGCGCCACCGCGAACAGCAGCACCAGGTGCCAGGCCAGGTCGCGCCGTCGCTGCCACAGCCAGTAGATGCCGGCCAGCCCGAGCAGCGCCGCCGGCGCCTTGATCGCCTTGCCGCCCGCGGCCAGCACCCAGGCCGAGGGCAGCCCCGACGGCGTGAACTTGATCCAGTAGGCCAGTTGCGACACCCCCTCGCCCTGCTTGAGGAACATCGGCAGGAACGGCAGCCAGATCAGGAACGCGCCAAGTCCTGCCGCGCCCACCAGTACCAGCTGCTGCCCGCGACGCTGCGGCGCCTGCCGCGCCAGCGCGCATGCCAGCGCGGTCCAGATACCGAATGCGACAAAGATGCCGGTGTTGTGCAGCCACAGCGTCAGGCCGGCGGACACGGCCAGCAGCCCCGCCCACGTCCACGTCCGCCGCGAGAATCCGGCGCGGCTTTCGTGCAGCAGCATGAACGAGCAGAAGATCGCGACCGCGGCGGTGAGCGTTTGCAGCGCGTACGGCCGGGCGTCCTGCGCGAACTGCACGTTGCCCGCGTTCAGGGCAAGGAACAGGGCGCCCAGCAGCCCGACGCGCTCGGCCAGCGGCCCCAGTCGTGCCAGGCGCGGCGCGAGCGCCATGAACAGCACGGTGGCCAGGCTCGCCAGCACCGACAGCGAGCGCAGGCCGGCCTCGCTGGAGCCGGCAAGCAGGCGCCAGCCCTTGAGCAGCGTGTAGTAGAACGGTGGATGGGTTTCGTACAGCGGCACCCGGGTCCACAGATCGTGCAGCGGCACCGCCGAGAACCAGGCGCTGTAAGCTTCGTCCAGCCACAGCGAACGGCTGGCCAGCGCGGGCAGCCGCACCAGCAGTGCGATCGCGCATGCGGCGGCGCAGAGCGTCCAGAATTGCCGCGGCGTGAGCGGGCAGCGCTCGTCGAGCACCTCGTCCAGCGGCCAGCGCTTCACACGCAGCGGCAGCGACGCATCTACCTTGGGTTGGAGCGGAAGGTCCATCGCGAATTCACCAGGAAGGTTAGGGTCAGGAGCAGCGCAGTCACGAGCGCCTGCGCAGCCAGCCACGGCACGCGCAGCCAGCGTGTGAGCAGCGCCATGGCCAGGCCGTTGGCCGCCGCGGCGGCAAGCGCCGTGGCGCCGAACCGCCACGCCGCCGGCAGCGTGGCCCGGCGCCGGAAGGTCAGGCGCGCGTTGAGCAGGAAGTTGATGCCCGCGCCAACCAGCGCACCGCACATCGACGCCAGGTCGGGCGCCAGCCAGGCCGCCCACACCAGCGTGGCCAGCACCGCGTAATGCCCGGCTGTACCGACCGCGCCGGCCGCCGCGTACAGCACGAACCGGGGCAGGGCGACGTGTTCAGGCATTCGCAGCCCGCTGCTCGTAGCGCCGCCGGATCAGGTACACCGGCCGCTTCTTCGATTCCAGGTAGATGCGCCCGACGTACTCACCCAGCACGCCGATGCCGATCAGCTGGATTCCCCCCAGCAGCAGGATGGCGGTGGCGAGCGAGGCGTAGCCCGGCACGTCCACGCCGTAGAGCAAGGTGCGCAGCACCAGCCAGGCCGCGCGGCACAGCGCGAAGAAGGCGACTGCCACGCCCACATAGGTCCACACCCGCAGCGGTAGCGTGGAAAAGCTGGTGAAGCCCTCGACCGCGAAGTTCCACAGCTTCCAGCCCGAGAACTTGCTTGCGCCCGCCGCACGCGGGGCGCGCGCGTATTCCACCACAGCGGTGCGAAAGCCGACCCACGCGAACAGCCCTTTCATGAAGCGGCGGCATTCGGGCAGCCGCTTGAGCGCCTCGCCCACCTCGCGCGTGAACAGGCGGAAGTCGCCCACGTTCTCGGGAATCTGCAGGTCCGCGACCGCGTTGTGCATGCGGTAGAACCAGCGCGCGGTCAATTTCTTGAGCGCGGAATCGGCATCGCGGTTGCAGCGCCGGGCCAGCACCACGTCGTAGCCCTCACGCCATTTCTCGACCAGCGCGGCAATGACGGAGGGTGGGTCTTGCAGGTCGGCGTCGAACGGCACGATGAGGTCGCCGCGCGCCTCGTCGATGGCGGCCGACAGCGCCGCCTCCTTGCCGAAGTTGCGCGTCAGGTCCACCACGCGCACGCGCGGGTCCTGCTGCGCGATCGCCACCAGCTTGTCGAGGGTGGCATCGGCGCTGCCGTCGTTCACGCACAGCACCTCGAAACGGATGTCGGCAATGCGTTCCAGCTCGGGGATCACCTGGCCGAAGAACACCTCGACCATCTCGGCCTCGTTGTAGAACGGTACGACGAGCGACAGCAATGGATGTGCATCACCTTTGCGCCACGGCGACGGCTTCGCACCGGCCAGCGCGGGATCGGCCGGCCTTTCGTTTAGCGAGCGCATGTCAGGCCCCCCCTGCGAGCAACGCCGGGGGCGTCGCTGGTTCAACGATGACTCGTTTGACTGAGCAGGGTGGGGTGAGTTCGGCGCGCGCTGCGCGCGGGCAGCCGGCGTGGGGCTACCGGCCGGTCAGCACAGCTTGCCGTCGAAGGGGTCCGTGATGGTCTGGTTGGCGTAGTCGATGCCGGACAGCTCGCGGAACTGCTGCATCGTGCGCACATTGCCCAGGCCATAGGCGCCCGGCAGGCCGTCGCCCATCAGCAGGCGGTTAAGGCGTTGCTTGGCGCGCTCCTGCAGGTAGCTTGAACGGAACGCGCGCCGCGCCTCGCTCTCGCCATGCCAGTGGTGGGTGGTGTAGGCCGTGCCCTCGCTCTTGTACAAGTGGTACACGGGAATGAGCAGTGGATGGAAAATGTCCCAGCCGCGGGTGAACGCACGCACCGCCAGGCTTTGCTCCTCGCCATGGAAGTACAGGTAAGGGTCGTACGGCACTTCCTCGACGAAGGCGCCGGCCGCGAACAGGAAGCCGGCCGACACGTGGCAGCCCAGCACCGGCTCGTCGGTGAACAGGTGGCGCGCCATGAAGCGCAGCACGGCGTCCTCGGCGGACGGGTTCTTTTCCGGGTGCGGACGCAGCACCAGCGCGGTGCGGCCTTCGTTTTTCATCGGCTGCGGCACGCCGTCCACGAAGTCGAAGCGGTACGGGTAGGTGCTGACCACCGGCTTGGCCGAGCGCATGCGCAGCTTGGCGTGCTGCGCCAGCAGTTTGCTGTCCCAGTCCTGCTCGAACAGCATGTGCGAATCGATCTGCAGCAGGTAGTCCTCGCCATCGTACAGCGAGAACGCCACGTTGCGTGCCCACGACACACCCAGCGTGTCCTCGGGGTGCAGGTGGACGTAGCGCACCTGGCGCGCGAACGGCAACGCCGCAATGGCCGCGCGCTGGTCCTCTGTGTTCTGGTCCACCACGGCGAATGCCAGCCGCTCGGGATGGCTGGCCTTGGCCACGGCATCGTTCAGGGTGAAAAACAGCATCGGGTCGAGGTAGGACGCGATGCTCAGGAAGATGGTCTCTTTCATGCTTGGTTCACTGCGTTGAAAGGGTCATGCAACATGCCGCTGGCCTCAGCCCAGCGACCTGGCCAGCGCCTCGTCCAGTTCGCGCGCGCGGGCAATGGCCGGGCGGCTGTTGACACGGCGGATGTATTCGTCGATTTCGGGCAGGTCCGGCACCAGTTTGAAGGCCGTGGTCCAGGCCAGTGCACCGCCCCACAGCACGTCGGCCGCGGTGAAGCGCTCGCCCAGCAGCCAGGGGCCGGCGCGCAATTGCCCGGTCAGCGCCGCCAGCATCGTGTCGTAGTCGCCGTACGGGCTGCTGCTGCGCTGGCCGCCCTCGCGCTGCATCGAACGGTCCATCACGGCCGGCTCGAAGCACGAGCCGTAGAACACCGTCCAGCGCAGGTAGGGGCCGCGCAGCGGGTCGCCGATGGCCGGCGCCAGGCCGGCGCTGGCGTACAGGTCGGCCAGGTACAGGAAGATCGCCGGCTGCTCGGTCACGATCGCGTCGCCGTGCCGGATCGCCGGCACCTTGCCCATCGGGTTGATCGCCAGGTAGGCCGGCTCGCGCTGCTGGTTCTTGTTCATGTCCAGCACGTGCAGGTCGTAGCTGGCGCCAAGCTCCTCGAGCAGGGCGCGTACGCCGCGGGAACGCGAACGGGGTGAATGGAACAGGGTGACATGTTGGTCCATCGGATGTCCTCCAGTGGCGGGTGGCCGGCCGCGGTGCAGCCCATCCGCGGATGGTAGCACGGCCGCTACCGCTGCGCGCACGGCTGCGCTAACTTCTAGTAAGGCATGCTCAAGGTGTGAGTTTCGGTGAGAAACGCAGGAGAGCGCGGCCGGCGGCGGCATGGCCACCGCAGGCGCTGCCACCGCGCCTAGTGCGCGGCGGACGGCGGCAGGGAGGTGAGCCGCACAGTCGCCACCGCGCCGCCCGCCGCCGGCGCCAGCTGGTACAGCCGGTCGTATTCGTCGTCCGCGATGTCGGCGCCCGGTGTGCCGCCGAACAGGCGCACCAGCTCGAGCACGGTGTTGGAATGCCCGACCACCAGCACCGCGCCGCTGAGCGCCCTGACCCTGTCCACCAGTGCCTTCGGCTCACGCGGGTCGTAGGTTTCCACTGCCAGGGCGTTGCGCTGCGCCAGCGGCTGGGCGGTCTGGCGTGTGCGCACGTAAGGCGTGCTGAACACGTGGGTGATGCCGGTGTGCTGCAGGATTGCCGCGATGTTGCGCGCCCGTGCCTGACCCTCGGCCGTCAGTTCCGGGTCCTTGCCGGTGGCCGCCTTTTCGGCGTGACGCACGAGGTAGATGGCGGACGGTTCGGCCAGCGCGGCCAGCGGCGCCAGCAGCGCGGCGGCCAGCGGAAGGGAGTGCAGCAAGCGTTTCATGACGGTCCTTTGCGGGTTCTCAAGCCGGCGATGCTACCACGGCCGAGCTGGGCCGCTGAATGCACGGCTCAGATCCCGGCGTACCACTCGTAGCCGAGATCTTCCCAGTACCCGCCCTTGCCGCCGCGGATGCCATCGAGCCGGTCCACCAGCACGATGCGCATCAGGTACTTGGCGTGCTTGTAGCCCAGCTGCCGCTCGACCCGCAGGCGCAGCGGGGCGCCGTTCGCGACCGGCAGGGGCTCGTCGTTCAGGCCGTAGGCGAGGATGGTTTGCGCATGCCGCGCCTCGCGCAGGTCCAGGCTTTCGTAGTAGGTGGACTGCGGCGCGGTGCGGTCCGAGCCATCCATCGGGTCGGCGCAGTGGAACACCACATAGCGCGCCTGCGGCAGCGGGGCGGCAAGGTCGAGCACGCGCGCCAGCGGCACGCCGGTCCACTTGGCGATTGCGCTCCAGCCCTCGACGCAGTCGTGCCGCGTGACTTGGGTGCGCGAGGGCAGCGTCTTCAATTGCGCCAGGCTGAGCTTGAGCGGCTGGCGCACCATCCCGCCCACTGCCAATGCCCAGTCGCGAAAGCCGCCGTTGGCCAGCTCGCGGTACAGCGCGCTGTCGGGCATCGATGTGCCGTTGCTGCGAAAGTCGGACGTGATGTCGTCCTCGGTAAACTCCTGCGCCAGCGCGTCCGGTCCAGTCAACAGATCTTGTGCCCAGCGGCTCAGGTACTGCGCCCGCCGCAGGAAGCCGGTGAAAGACGCGCTTTCGGACAAGCGGTCGCAGCCCGCCAGCGCGCCCGTCGCGAGCGTGCCGGCGGCCAGGCGCAGGAACTGGCGGCGCGGCGTGCTCACGGCGATGCCTCTTTGGGTAACTCGTAGGTGCCCGTGACCATCGAGCGCAGGTTGTTCCACAGCCCCGTGACGGCGACCTCGAAAAGGTGCACCACAAGGAAAGCCAGCAGCGTGAACGCGGCGATGAAATGCAGCGTGCGCGCCGACTGCCGCCCGCCCAGCAGGTCCACCCAGCCGGCGCCGACCAGCGTGTCTATGCGCGGCGACATCGCCAGTCCCGCCACCACGATCAACGGCAGCACCACGAAGATGACGAACAGGTAGGCCAGGTTCTGCAGCACGTTGTAGCGCCGCGCGGCCTCGCCGTGCGGATGGCGCAGGCGCAGGTGGTCGCGGATCGACGCGCCGATGCCGCGCAGCTCGCGCCGCGTGGGCAACAGGTCGCGCCGCAGGTGGCCGCTCGAGATCGCGTAGGTGACGTAGGCAATGCCATTGATAACGAAGACCCACGCGAAGAACAGGTGCCAGTTGCGCGCCGTGGCCAGGTACTGCGGCCCGGGGAGTGTGGCCCACGACGGGAATGCGCGCTCGACCTTGTTGCCGCTGCCGCCTACGCGCGAGGCGCCCAGCACGCCATCGGTGCCGAAGCGGTGGTCACCGACGAGCACCATGCCGTGCGGCTGGCCGTCCGCGCCGCGTTCGGCGGTAATCGAGAGCAGCGGCGCGTCGAAATCCGATTCTCGGCCCCAGTACAGGCTGGGATGCGCGTTGAAGATGCCCAGCCCGCTCATCAGCATGACGAAGAAGCAGATTGCGTTCGTCCAGTGCATGATCCGCACGGGCAGGCGATGGCGGTAAATCCGTTGCCTGCTGTCGGATGGGGGGCGTGACATAAAGACTCCGAATCGAGGTTCAGAGCCTTGGACTGCGAAAACTTGGGGATGTTGCGTTGCCCGGCCGAGGCCGGGCAGGGATCAGCGGCGCTGCAGCGAGATCGTATTGGTCTCCGGCGTTGAGCACGGCTCCTCGTCGAACGCGATGTCGCCGTTGGGATTGGCCACTCCGTCGGCCTTGATGTCGATAAAGCCGAACAGCGAGCGGTCCATCAGGTGCGACGGCACCACGGTGGACAGCGCCGAGAAGATGTTCTCCACGCGCCCCGGATGCTTCTTCTCCCACTCGCGCATCAGGTTCTTGATTTGCTTCCTCTGCAGGTTCTCCTGCGAGCCGCACAGGTCGCACGGGATGATCGGGAACTGCTTGACCTCGGCGTAGCGCGCGGTGTCCTCTTCCTTCACGTAGGCCATCGGGCGGATCACCATGTGCTTGCCGTCATCCGACACTAGTTTGGCCGGCATGCCCTTGAGCTTGCCGCCGAAGAACATGTTGAGGAAGAAGGTCTCGAGGATGTCGTCGCGGTGGTGGCCCAGCGCGATCTTGTTGCAGCCTAGTTCATCGGCCACGCGGTACAGGATGCCGCGGCGCAGGCGCGAGCACAGCGAGCAGGTGGTCTTGCCTTCCGGGATCAGGCGCTTGACGATGCTGTATGTGTCCTGGTTCTCGATGTGGAACGGGATGCCCAGCTTGCTCAGGTAGCCCGGCAGCACGTCGGCCGGAAAGCCCGGCTGCTTCTGGTCCAGGTTCACGGCCACGATGTCGAAGTGGATCGGCGCGCGCTCGCGCAGCGTCATCAAGATGTCGAGCAGGGCGTAGCTGTCCTTGCCGCCGGACAGGCACACCATCACCTTGTCGCCGTCCTCGATCATGTTGAAGTCGCCGATGGCCTGGCCCACCAGGCGGCACAGCCGCTTGTGCAGCTTGTTGTTCTCGTGCGCGATCTTGTCGATCTGCTTGGCGGACAGTTCCGCGCTCAGTGCTTCAGTCATGCTCAATCCTTGATCTGGAAAACTTCGACGCCCACGCCCTCGCAGTCGGGATACACGTCCGGCTTCATGGTCGACACGCGCACCGCGCGCACCAGCGGGTGCGACAGCATCGAGCGCGCGACGTCGTCGCACAAGGTCTCCTGCAGGTGCACGTGGCCCTGGGCCATGCGGCGCGCGATGGTCTCGCGCATGAAGTCGTAGTCCACCACTTCCGACAGCTGGTCGGCTTTCGGCGTGGACTGCGCCAGCGGGATGTACAGGTCGACGTTGATCAGCACGCGCTGCTCGCCTTTCTTTTCGAAGTCGTGCACGCCAATGTTGACCATGACTTCGTAATTGCGCAGGAACAGCCGGCGGCAATCGCGCAGGCTGGGGTGGAACAGGGCGGACATCATAAAAGGTGGTCTCTTGAGGTTGTGCCGGACAGCCGGCGCTTCAATTGGTCAGGAACATCACGTCACGCGCCAGCGGCACCAGGTGCTGGCCGCCATCGACCAGCAGGGTGGTGCCGGTCAGCGCGCGTGCCGTGGCCGCGTACACCACGGCGTCGGCGACGTCGTCAAGGGTCGAGGAACGGCCCAGCGGCGTTTGCTGGTGCGCCTTGGCGAAGCCTTCCTCGGTCTGGTCGCCCGACACCATCGTGATGCCGGGCGCCACGCCGACCACGCGCACCGTGGGCGCCAGCGCCTGGGCCAGCATCGTGGTGGCGGTGTGCAGCGCCGACTTCGACAGCGTGTACGACAGAAAATCGGGGTTGAGATTGTACAGTTTCTGGTCGAGCAGGTTAATCACCACGGCCTGGCTGCCCTGCGGCGTGGCCGCGTGCAGCGCCTGCGCCAGCAGCAGCGGCGCGGCCAGGTTGGCCTGCATGTGCGCGGCCAGCAGGGCGGGCGAGAAGGTGGTCGCGCTGTCGTACTCGAACAGCGATGCATTGTTGACCACGCAGGTGACCCGGCCCAGCGCCGCGGCCGCGCGCGCGGGCAGGGCGCGCACCTCGTCTTCCTGCGCAAGGTCGGCCGCCAGCAGGTGCGCGCGGCGGCCCAGCGCGCGGATCGCTTCGGCGGTTTCCTCGGCTTCGCGTGCCGAGGCGCGGTAGTGCACCGCCACGTCCCAGCCGGCGCGCGCCAGCGCGAGCGCGATCGCGCGCCCGATGCGCTTGCCGGCGCCCGTCACCAGCGCCACCTGCGGTTTGTCGTCGTGTTGGTTCATCAGCTGTGCATGCGTCATCTGTCGGCAGCAGTCGATTCTCGTTACAATGCCGGCATGTCCCTACCTGCACCAGATCCCGACGCGCTGGCCGCGTCCTCGGCCTTGCATCGCCTGATCGGCGAGGAAATCGAACAGCAAGGCGGCGCCATTGCCTTCTCGCGCTTCATGGAGCTGGCCCTGTACGCGCCGCGCCTGGGCTACTACAGCGGCGGCGCCGCCAAGCTTGGAGCCGAGGGCGACTTCACCACCGCGCCCGAGATCACGCCGCTGTTCGGCGCGGCCCTGGGGCGCGTGGCAGCCGCTATTATCGCCCAAAGCGCGCCCAACATCATCGAATTCGGCGCCGGCACCGGCAAGCTGGCGCGCGACGTGCTCACCAGCCTGGCACAGCAAGGCGTGCAGGTGGACAGCTACACCATCATCGACCTGTCCGGCGAACTGCGCGCGCGCCAGCAGGACCTGCTGCGCGACTTTCCGATGGTGGCATGGGCCGACACGCTGCCCGAGGGCTTTTCCGGCGTCGTGCTGGCCAACGAGGTGCTCGACGCGATGCCGGTGGAGCTGGTGGTCAAGGCGCAGCACGGCTGGCGCCGCCGCATGGTCACGCTGCAAGACGGCGCCTTCGCCTGGGTCGATGCCGAGCCCGACGGTGCGCTGGCCGCACAGGTCCTGCGCCAGGTGCCGGACGCGGACAGCCTGCCCGACGGCTACGTGACCGAGGTGCATCCGGTCGCGTGCGGCTTCATGGCCTCGCTCGCGCGGCTGTTCGAGGGCGGCCGCGGCGCCGCCATCCTCATCGACTACGGTTTCCCGGCCCACGAGTATTACCACCCGCAGCGCGACACCGGCACCGTGATGTGCCACTACCGCCACCACGCCCACCCCGAGCCGTTCTACCTGCCGGGCCTGCAGGACATCACGGCGCACGTGGACTTCACCGCCATGGCGCTGGCCGCCCAGGATGCGGGGCTGGATGTGCTGGCCTACATGCCGCAGGCCGCGTTCCTGCTTGCCGCCGGCATTGGCGAGCTGCTGCTGCAGACCGACCCGGCCGACGCGCTGCGCTACCTGCCGCAGGCGCGCGCGCTGCAAAAGCTGGTTGCCCCCAGCGAAATGGGCGAATTGTTCAAGGTGCTGGCGGTGGGCCGCGGGGTAAGCCTGCCCGACACAATCGTGCGCGCCGACCGCAGCTACAAGTTGTAGACTTGCCAACACATTGCGCAGCGGATAGCCGTCCGGCAGCGCTGGACGGTGGCGTGGGGATCAGGATCGGCTATCATAAAGTCAAGAATGATGGCGCACGCCCCCCGCACAGCTGGATAATCCATGGCCAAGATCCACACCCACTATGACAACCTGAAGGTGTCGCGCCAGGCGCCGCAGGAGGTCATTCGTGCGGCGTACAAGGCCCTGAGCCAGAAATACCATCCCGACAAGAATCCCGGCGACGAAAAGGCCGCGCGCATCATGGCCATCGTCAACACCGCCTACAACACGCTGTCCGACCCGGTGCGCCGCAAGGAGCACGACGAATGGATCGCGGCCGAGGAGTGGGAAGTCGAGTGGCTGGAAAGCACCAGAACCGAGGAGGGGCGCGAGCGCGCCAGGCACGAAGCCTGGGAAGCGCAGCCGGTGCCGAGCCACCCGCGCCGGCGCCTGCTGCGCGACGCGCGCTGGTGGCTGGGGATGTCGGTGTGCTTCGTGGCCGGCGCCGCGACTTCGCTGCTGCTGGCCCCTCCGTCGAGCCTGCTGCCGTCGGCCCTGGCCTGGGGCGGCAAGGCGATCGGGGTGCCGGTCCAGCGGCCCGACCCGGTGTCCGACCCGGGGCGCGACGGCTGGGCGATCCCCTACGGCGCCGACGCGCGCGACCCGGCGCCGGACATCAAGGCGCTGGCCGTGACCCAGCTGGTGGTGCCGGCGCGCGCGCCGGACTGCGAAACCGACCTGCAAAGCCTGGTCGCGCCCAACGGCGACCCCTGGCCGGTCCAGTCCGGCTACCTGACCGGCTACCCGGTGGGCAACATGGGCGACGAGATGCAGGTGGTGGTGGACAACAGCGCCAATCCGTCCCCGGTGTTCGTCAAGATCTACGACCTGGACCGGCGCGCCAACGTGCGCCATGCCTACGTGCAGGGCAGGGGGCGCCTCGTCATCGACAAGCTGGCCGCCGGCAAGTACGAAGTGCGCTACCAGAACATCCTTTCCGGCAGCGTCCACGGCGAGTGCGTCAACGGCCGCCGCACGGCCCAGCGCCAGGCTCCAGCCGCCTCCTGAACCGGTTTTCCGGCCCCGACTGTCGTTTTTCTCCACGGTTTTCGCTTAGTTTTGCGTTTTGTCCAGCCGGATTGAATATTTTCTTGTCTCCGTCGTAATATACTTGCTCCGAGACAAACAAACGCGGCTGCGGCCGCCCGAACGCCCCGGCAGGGGCGGCCTCACATCGGAATGAACTGGACATGAACCAACTGGACGGACTGTCGGCCCTGATCATCGATCCCAACGCTGGCATGCGCACCAGCGTCCAGAACATGCTGACCATGATTGGCCTGTCCACCATCACTGGGGTGGCCAGTTCCAACCAGGCGATCAAGCAGGTGGCCGCCAAGCCATATGACCTGATCCTGTGCGAGTATGAACTGGGCGGCGGGCAGGATGGCCAGCAGCTGCTGGAAGACCTGCGCCACCACCGCCTGATCCCGCTGTCGACCATGTTCTTCATGGTCACGGCCGAGGGCGATTACGGGCGCGTGGTCAGCGCCGCCGAGCTGGCGCCCACCGACTACATCCTCAAGCCGTTCAATGCCGACCGCCTGCTCGAGCGCATCACGCGCGCGCTGGAGCGCCGCCGCGCCTTCATGCCGGCGCACACCCTGATCGACGCCGGCCACCAGCGTGAGGCGATCGCCGCCTGCCTGGAGGCCGAGCAGGCGTTCCCGCGCTACGCGCTCGAGTTCCAGCGCCTGCGCGCCGAGCAGCTGATGCTGCAGGGCGAATTCGACCAGGCCGAGCCGATCTACCGCGCGCTGGCCGAGGAAAAGCAGATCCCGTGGGCGCGCCTTGGCCTGGCCAAGACCCTGTTCGAGCGCGCCCGCTACGACGAGGCGCAGGCCATCCTGGAGGAGCTGGTCGCCTCCAACAAGAACTTCGTCGACGCCTACGACTGGCTGGCGCGCACCCACGCCGCGCTGGGCGCGCTGGACAAGTCGCAGGGCGTGCTGGCCGACGCGGTCGCGGTGTCGCCGCACGTGGTGCGCCGCCTGCGCACGCTGGGCGAGACCGCGCTGGCCGCGGGCGACGCCGACACCGCCGAAAAGTCACTGCGCCAGGTCGTCACCAAGGCCAAGTATTCGGAATTCCGCGATCCCGAGGATCACGTCAAGCTGGTGCGCGCGCTGGTGACCAAGAACGAGCCCGACCAGGCCGCCGCCGTGATCCGCGACCTGGACCGTTCGCTCGGCGGACAGAAGAACGCCAGCGCCTGCAGCGCGATCTCTTCCATGATGCTGCACCAGCACACCGGCAACACCGACCGCCTGAACGAATCGCTCAAGGCCGCGATGGCCGCCTGCAAGGACGCGCCCGAGCTGTCGCCCGAGCTGAAGCTGGAGCTGGCGCGCACCTGCCTGGCCAACGGCATGGAGGAGGGTGCGGCCGAAGTAGTGCGCGACGTGATGCGCAACGCCAGCGGCGACGCGGCGATGGCCAAGGCGATGGACGTGCTGCAGCAGGCCGGCCACGGCGAGATGGCGGCGCGCCTGGCGCAGGAGACCCGCCAGCAGGTGGTCGACCTGGTCGCGTCCGGCGCGGCCAAGGCGCGTGCCGGCGACTACCTCGGCGCGGTCGAACTGATGCAGGAAGCGGCCGCCAAAATGCCGGGCAACCCGGCGGTGGCGTTCAACGCGGCGCTGGCCATCCTGCGCTGCCTCGAGCACGCCGGCTGGGACGACAAGCTCGCTGCCAGCGTGCCGGGCCTGGTGGACAGCGTGCGCCGCCTGGACGGGCGCAATCCCAAGCTGCCGGCGCTGGTCGCGTTGCACCAGCAGGTCCTCAGGAAGTACAACAAAGGCCCGCGCATCCGCAAAGCAGGGTAAGCATTCATGGCAGAGGGTATCCACAAGGAGCCGGCCGGCGGCGCACGCGACGTGCGGGGCAAGCTGCTGGCCAAAGTGAGCGGCGACGACGAGATGTTCGCGCTCGGCAGCTCGGTCGCGCGCGTGGTCCAGATGGCCACCTCGGACGACCAGGGCACGCACGACCTGGCCTACTACGTGCTGTCGGACGTGGCGCTGACCCAGCGTATCCTGCGCCTGTCGAACACGGTCACCTACCGCACCGCGTCCGGGCTGCCGGTGACCACGGTCTCGCGCGCCATTTCGCTGCTGGGCTTTGACACCGTCAAGACCGCCGCGCTGGCCATGATGCTGGTCGATGCGCTGGGCGCGAGCGCCCATGCCAACAGCGTGCGCGTCGAGCTCGAGGCCTCGCTGTGCGCCAGCCTGGTGGGCCGCGAGCTGGCCAAGAAGAGCCACTTCCAGGGCGCCGAGGAAGCCGCCATCGCGGCGCTGTTCAAGAACCTCGGCCCGCTGCTGGTGGCCTCGCACGCGCATGACAGCTACCGCGAGATCAACAAGCTGGCCGCGACCGGCAAGCACACCCTCGGCCAGGCCGCGCAGATGGTGCTGGGCTGCAGCTACGACGCGCTGTCCGAAGCGGTGCTGGGCGAATGGCAGATCCCCGACGTGATCGTGCGCGCGCTGACTGCGCCGCCGTCCGGCGTGCTCAAGGTGCCCGCCAACCGTGGCGACTGGATGCGCCAGGTGGCCGCGTTCGGCCTGGACGTGGCGCGCCTGGTCGCGCGCGCGGCCGAGCCGGGCGAGACCCCGGAGGCGCAGGCGCTGGTGGCGCGCTACGGCCAGGCGCTGGGCATCGGCAGGGGCGAACTGGAAGGGCTGTTCGCCACCGTGCGCGGCGAGATGGACAGCCTGCTCGAGAGCATGAACATGTCGCGCGCGCCCAAGGCCGACGAAGCGGCGCACGACGCGCCGGGCCTGCCCAGCGTGCTGCAGCAGGCCACGCTGGACGATGGCGGCGAACAGGAAGGCCGCCACGCCAGCGGCAAGCCGAAGAACGCGCGCGAGCAGCTGCTGTCCGGCCTGCAGGACGTGACCCAGATGCGCGCGGCCGGGAAGGCCAAGGTCAACGACGTCATCTTTGCGGTGCTCGAGACGCTGTACCTGTCGATGGGCTTTCGCTTTGCCACGGTGGTGCTCAAGGACCTGCGCCAGGGCCAGTACCGGGCGCGCGTTTCGTTCGGCGAGGAGCATGCGGCGCGCCAGGCCGGCTTTGCGTTCCCGCTCGAATCGCGGCGCGAGCTGTTCCACCTGGCGATGGAGAACGACGCCGACCTGATGATCGCCGACGCGGCCTCGCCCAAGATCCGCGAGCTGCTGCCGTCCTGGCACCGCGCGCTGCTGCCCGATGCCAGGAGCTTCATCGTGCTGCCGCTGGTGGTGAACAAGGTGCAGGTCGGCCTGTTCTACGGCGACCGCACGCGCACCGCGCCGGAAGGCGTGCCGCCCGACGAAACCGCGCTGATCAAGGCGCTCAAGAGCCAGGTACTGGCTGCGCTTGGGTCCTGAGGAACTCGCGGAACTCGCGCGCCGGCATCGGGCGCGCGAACAAAAAGCCCTGTCCCTCGTCACCGCGCTTGTCGCGTAAAAAGCCCCACTGCGCGTGGGTCTCGACCCCTTCCGCGATCACCGACAGCCCCAGCGAATGGGCCAGGCCAATGGTGGCCGCGACGATTACCGCGTCGTTCGGGTTGGTCTCGATGTCCTTGACGAAGCCGCGGTCGATCTTGATGCGGTCGATCGAGAACAGCTTCAGGTAGGCCAGCGACGAATAGCCGGTGCCGAAGTCGTCGATCGCCAGCTTGAAGCCGCGCGCGCGCAGCTGGCGCAGCAGGTGGCGCGTGCTTTCGGGGTCGCGCATCGCCGCCGTCTCGGTGATCTCCAGCTCCATGCGCGAGGGGTCGATGCGGTGCTGCGCCAGCAGCTGGTCCAGGCGGCTGAGCAGGGCGTCGCCCCCGAACTGGCGCGCCGACAGGTTCACCGCCAGGCGCATCCCGGCCAGGCCGTCGCGCTGCCAGTCGGCCAGCAGCTGCATCGAGCGCGACAGCACCCAGTCGCCCAGCGGCAGGATCAGGCCGCACTCCTCGGCGATCGGGATGAAGCGGCTCGGCTCGATCGCGCCCAGTTCCGGGTCGTGCCAGCGCAGCAGCGCTTCGGCGCCGATCACGCGGCCGGTGTCCAGCGCCACCTGGGCCTGCAGGTGCAGCTCGAAGCCTTCGCGCTCGAGCGCGGTCCACATGCGGTTTTCCAGCAGCAGGTGCTCATGGGTGGCGGCGTTCATCGCCTCGGAGAAGAACTGGAAGTTGCCGCGGCCCTCGCGCTTGGCCGCGTACATGGCGGTGTCGGCGTGGCGCAGCAGCGTGGCGCTGTCGTCGCCGTCGTCCGGGAACAGCGCCACGCCCACGCTGGCGCCGCTGTGCACCGTCACGCCATTGAGCTGGTAGGGCTCGGACAGTGACTGCACCACCCGCACCGCCACCAGCGACACGCTGTCCGGCGTCAGCGGTCCGCCCAGCACGATGACGAACTCGTCGCCGCCCAGGCGCCCGATCGCGTCCACGTTGCGCAGCAGGTCCTTCATGCGCGCGCTGGCCGCCACCAGCAGCTGGTCGCCGGCATGGTGGCCGTAGGAGTCGTTGATCTTCTTGAAGTGGTCCAGGTCGATGAACAGCAACGCCAGCGGCTCGCCGGAGCGGCGCGCGTGCGCGAGCTCTTCGTCCAGGCGCTTGCGCAGCGCGAAGCGATTCTCCAGTCCGGTCAGGCCATCGAAGTGGGCCAGCCGGTAGATCTTTTCCTGCGAGCGGTACTGCTCCGACAGGTCGTGCACGATGCACACGAACAGGTGCTCGGCCGCCAGCAGCACGCGCGACACCGAGATGGTGACCGGGAACGCTTCGCCGCGCGCGTTCACGGCCTTCAGGTCGCGCTCTTCCGGTGGCGCGCCGGCCAGCCGCGCCAGCAGCGCCGGGGCCGGTGCGCCTTCCGGCATCGCTACCAGCGCGCTGAACGGCAGGCCCGGCAGGTGCTGCGGCGGGTAGCCGAACAGCTTGGCGGTGGCGGCATTGCCGGATACCAGCCGCCCCTCGCGATCCACGGTGACAATGGCATCGCCCGCGTTGTCGAGGATCGCCTGCAGGCGCGCCTCGCGGTCGCGCAGGCGGGTGGTGCGGTCGCTGACGACGGCCTCGATGCGCGCGCGCTCGCCGCTGATGAGCAGCATCAGCGCGCCCAGCAGGCCGGTCATCAGGAGCCCCGCGGTGATCACGATCCAGCTGGCCACGCCGTACTGCGGCCCCGGCGTCAACTGGGTGAAGCGCAGCGCGTAGCGGCGCCCGGCAAACGACAGCGCGACCAGGAAGTCATCCGAGGTGGCGCGGCGCCCCACGCCCGTCACCGGCATGCTGACGCGATCGGTCACGTCGCGAAAGTCGAGCGCATAGCCGGACAGCCCGGCGGCGGCGGCGGCGCGCTGCTCCATGAACCGCGCATTAATGACCAGCACCAGCAAGCCGACCGGTGGCTCGCCCGGCTGGCCGACCGCCTTGAACAGGTCGATGCCGGGCATTGCGTTGATGACCAGTTTGATCGGCGCGGTGGCGGCAGGCGCGGGCGAGGCCAGCGCGCGGCGCACGGCCTGCGCCCGGTCCGGGTCGCTCAGGAAGTCGAGCCCGAGCGCCGACTTGTTGGACATCGGCGTGGTGTACAGGGCCGGGAAATACACCGGCCGGATGCCTGCCGGCCGGGTCGCGGTGCCAGGCCCGAGGTCGAGGATCGAGAAGCGCGGATCGACATTGTTGCGAGCCCAGTTCTCGAACACGGCGCGCTCGGACAGCTGCACCCGCACCGCCCAGTCGATGGCCTGCAGCTCGGGGCGGCCGTCCACGTAATTGCGGGCGATCACCAGGAATTTGTCGCGCGACAGCATGCGGCGCACGTCGCCGAGCGCCAGCGCGAAGGTCTGCACGAAGCGCACGTGCTCGTTGAACTCGGCCTGCAACAGGTCGGCCGTCTGCTGCGCGCGCAGGCGGAACGCGTGCTGGGCCTGGTCGTGCTCCCAGCGCACCGCCTGCTCGTAGGTGACCAGCACGGCGCAAGCGGCAACCACCAGCGGGAGCGCGACCACGCCCGAGCGCCGCCGCCACAGCGAGCGCGGCAGCGCGCACACGATCCACGTCAGCGGCGCGGCCAGCAGCACGCCCAGGGTGTCGCCGGCCCACCAGTTGACCCAGGTGGCCAGCCGCGCATTCGGGGCGACCAGGCCGATGGCAGCCAGCACGCCGACATTGACGGTGGCGCTGATGACGCACGAGAGCGGCGCCATCAGCAGGAAGCGCAGCACGTCGCGCCCGGAGTCGATCGCCGGATCGACCCAGTGCCGGAACGCGCGCGCTCCGGCCCATGCCTGCAGCGTGGCCCCGGCCATGGTGCCGCCCACCGCCAGCGCGGCGCTGGCCCCGGCGGTGGCGCTGCCGGGCCAGCCGTCGGCCAGGTAGTAGGCCAGCAGCGGCCCCAGCGCCACCCCGGGCAGCACGCGCCAGCCGGCCAGCACTGTCAGCGCCAGGCTGACCCCGGCCGGCGGGAACACCGGGCTCGGGTAGCTAGGCGCCAGCGCGATCAGGCTGCCGAGCAGGGCCGTGGCCAGGTACATCGCCGCCGCCGCGGCATTGGCCAGCAGCAGCTGCGGCCAGCGCCACTGCGGGTATTGCGCTGGGGTCATCCACGCCCTCCGAATGTTGCTAAATCGTTACACCCCGCGGCGGCCGTGAAAAAGCGTGAAAAATTCGCGGGCAAACAGTCCTTGCACTCTTGCAGGACGAGCGGTTACAATCACGCCCCGAAGCGCAGCAGCTGTTTGAGTTGGATCAGCACCGGCGAAAATAGTTGACAGCATTTTGTGCTTGCTTCATACTCTGCGGTTCTTCGCGGGTGGGGTGGCCGAGTGGTTAAAGGCAGCAGACTGTAAATCTGCCCTCTTACGAGTACGCTGGTTCGAATCCAGCCCCCACCACCAAGTTGATTGCGGAATTTGCAGTTGCGGTTGCAGGAGTTGGCCTCGCGGGTGTAGCTCAATGGTAGAGCAGAAGCCTTCCAAGCTTACGACGAGGGTTCGATTCCCTTCACCCGCTCCAGTTAATTCGTGCAATGCATGAATATCGCCCTTGTAGCTCAGTGGTAGAGCACTCCCTTGGTAAGGGAGAGGCCACGTGTTCAATCCACGTCAAGGGCACCAGAATTTTAGTAGTAACAAAAAACCGACGGCAGGGCGCGTGCCCGGCTTCTTCAAAATCGTTAGGATCGTTAGGAGTCTAAAATGGCAAAGGAAAAATTCGAACGGACCAAGCCGCACGTGAACGTCGGCACCATCGGCCACGTTGACCACGGCAAGACCACCCTGACGGCGGCGATTGCAACCGTTCTGTCGAAGAAATTCGGCGGCGAAGCAAAAGCGTACGACCAGATCGACGCTGCTCCGGAAGAGAAAGCACGCGGCATCACCATCAACACCGCGCACGTCGAGTACGAAACCGCAAACCGTCACTACGCCCACGTTGACTGCCCGGGCCACGCTGACTACATCAAGAACATGATCACCGGCGCAGCGCAGATGGACGGCGCGATCCTGGTTTGCTCCGCTGCTGACGGCCCGATGCCGCAGACCCGCGAGCACATCCTGCTGGCTCGCCAGGTGGGTGTTCCGTACATCATCGTGTTCCTGAACAAGTGCGACCTGGTTGACGACGCAGAACTGCTGGAACTGGTCGAAATGGAAGTGCGCGAGCTGCTGTCGAAGTACGAGTTCCCGGGCGACGACCTGCCGATCATCAAGGGTTCGGCACGTATGGCGCTGGAAGGCGACACCGGCGAGCTGGGCGAGCAGGCCATCATGAAGCTGGCCGACGCACTGGACACCTACATCCCGACCCCGGAACGTGCCGTTGACGGCGCCTTCCTGATGCCGGTGGAAGACGTGTTCTCGATTTCGGGCCGCGGTACCGTGGTGACCGGTCGTGTCGAGCGCGGCATCATCAAGGTCGGCGAAGAGATCGAAATCGTCGGTATCAAGGACACCGTGAAGACCACCGTGACCGGCGTCGAAATGTTCCGCAAGCTGCTGGACCAGGGTCAAGCTGGCGACAACGTCGGCCTGCTGCTGCGCGGCACCAAGCGTGAAGAAGTCGAGCGTGGCCAAGTGCTGGCCAAGCCGGGTTCGATCAAGCCGCACACCAACTTCACCGGCGAAGTGTACGTGCTGTCGAAGGAAGAGGGCGGTCGTCACACCCCGTTCTTCAACAACTACCGTCCGCAGTTCTACTTCCGTACCACTGACGTGACCGGTTCGATCGAACTGCCGGCCGACAAGGAAATGGTCATGCCGGGCGACAACGTGTCGATCACCGTCAAGCTGATCGCTCCGATCGCGATGGAAGAAGGCCTGCGCTTCGCAATCCGCGAAGGTGGCCGTACCGTCGGCGCCGGCGTGGTGGCCAAGATCCTCGCCTAAGACGGTCTGCAATACCGAGGCAGGACTCCAACCGGTCCTGCCTCGTCAACAAAGGCTTGCCACGAAGCGCGCGCTTGGTGGTAGAATTGCCGGTTCAACTGAGAAGTTTTCGTAGGGGCGTAGCTCAATTGGCAGAGCGTCGGTCTCCAAAACCGAAGGTTGGGGGTTCGATGCCCTCCGCCCCTGCCACCGAATCTGGTGCGGGGCACCGAAAGTAAAACTAGTATGTCTAATCAATCCGTGCAAACCGTCGGCAACCCGGGCGACAAGCTGAAGGTTGCGCTGGCGGTGGTTGCTACGATTGCAGGGCTCGTCGGGTTCTTTTACCTGAAAGGCCAAAACAAACCAGCCCTGGTCGCCGCAGGCGCCCTCGTGGCTGGTTTGGCTTTTGCCGTCCTGCTTTTGTGGACCTCCACCTCCGGCCGTGACTTCCTGGGCTTTGCCAAGGAAGCGGTCCGCGAGACCAAGAAGGTTGTTTGGCCGACCCGCAAGGAAGCCACCCAGATCACTGGCATCGTGTTTGCCTTTGTGCTGGTGATGGCGATTTTCCTGTGGGGCACGGATAAGATTCTCGAATTCACGCTGTACGACGTCATACTGGGCTGGAAACAATAATGAGCGAAAACGTGCAAGATAGCGTGCCGGGCGATGTCCCGGCATCTGACGCTGGCGCCACGCCGGCGGGCGCTCCCGTGAGTGTCCCGGTCAGCAACAAGCGCTGGTACGTCGTTCACGTCTATTCCGGCATGGAAAAGAGCGTGATGCGCGCGCTGATCGAGCGCATCGCCCGCGCCGGCATGACCGAACAGTTCGGCCAGATCCTGGTTCCGACCGAAGAAGTGGTCGAAGTCAAGAACGGCCAGAAATCCGTCTCCGAGCGCCGCTTCTTCCCTGGCTACGTGCTGGTCGAGATGGACATGACCGACGAGACCTGGCACCTGGTGAAGAACACCCCCAAGGTCACCGGCTTCATCGGCGGCAAGAGCAACAAGCCGACCCCGATCCCGGCGCGCGAAATCGACAAGATCATGCAGCAGGTGCAGGAGGGCGTCGAGAAGCCCCGGCCCAAGGTGCTGTACGAAGTGGGCGAGCAGGTCCGCATCAAGGACGGCCCGTTCACCGACTTCAACGGCAATGTCGAGGAAGTCAACTACGAGAAATCGAAAGTGCGCGTCTCGGTCACCATCTTCGGTCGCGCCACCCCAGTCGAGCTCGAGTTCGGGCAGGTCGAAAAAGTGTAATCGGCGCCACGCCGATTACATCTCCGCGAAGGCGGAGATCCAGGTTTTATTCAACGCCCGAATCGGAGCGTCGCAGCAATCAGGCGGAATCCGATAAGAGGAGCCCCGCCTGGCAAGTAGTAGCACGGCGGGGCGCTACTACTCAGATCCAACATAGGAGCCATCATGGCCAAGAAAATCGTTGGTTTTATCAAGCTGCAAGTGCCGGCTGGTAAAGCAAACCCGTCCCCCCCGATCGGCCCGGCGCTGGGTCAGCGCGGTCTGAACATCATGGAATTCTGCAAGGCGTTCAACGCCAAGACCCAGGGCATGGAACCTGGCATGCCGATTCCGGTGGTGATCACCGCCTTCGCGGACAAGTCGTTCACCTTCGAGATGAAGACCCCGCCGGCGACCTACCTGATCAAGAAATTCGCTGGCATCACCAAGGGCTCGGCCAAGCCGCACACCGACAAGGTGGGCTCGCTGACCCGCGCGCAAGCGGAAGAAATCGCCAAGCTCAAACAGCCTGACCTGACCGCCGCCGACATGGACGCTGCTGTGCGCGTCGTGGCTGGCTCGGCTCGTTCGATGGGCATCACGGTGGAGGGTATCTAATGGCTAAGCTGTCCAAACGCGTCAAGGCCATGAAGGCCGCTGTTGACCGCAACAAAGTGCACGGCTTCGACGAAGCAGTTGCCCTGATCAAGAAGTTCGCCACCGCCAAGTTTAACGAGTCGATCGACGTCGCCGTGCAACTGGGCGTGGATCCGAAGAAATCGGACCAGGTGGTGCGTGGTTCCGTGGTGCTGCCGGCTGGTACCGGCAAGACCGTGCGCGTGGCTGTGTTCGCCCAGGGCGAAAAAGCCGAGCAGGCCAAAGCCGCCGGCGCTGACATCGTCGGCATGGAAGACCTGGCAGAGCGCGTGAAGGCCGGCGACATGCCGTTCGACATCGTGATCGCTTCGCCGGACACCATGCGTATCGTCGGTACCCTGGGCCAGATCCTGGGCCCGCGCGGCCTGATGCCGAACCCGAAGGTTGGCACCGTGACCCCGGACGTGGCTGGCGCCGTCAAGAACGCCAAGGCCGGCCAGGTCCAGTACCGCACCGACAAGGCAGGTATCGTGCACGCGACCATCGGCCGCAAGTCGTTCAGCGACGAAGATCTGAAGAGCAACCTGGTTGCCCTGATCGACGCCCTGAACCGCGCCAAGCCGGCAACGTCGAAAGGCGTGTACCTGCGCAAAGTGGCAATCTCGTCGACCATGGGCGCTGGCGTGCGCGTTGACCACGCCACCCTGACCGGCGCTGCTGCTTAAGGCGACGCCGTCTTCCTCGGCACTGCCGAGGAAGACTCCCCGCGAAGGCGGGGATCCAGGTGTTGGTTTTGAATTGAATTAAGTCCCCGTCCGCAAGGATGGGGCGCATCTTTGGGCTGGCGGGATTTCCCGCCAGGTTATCAAAGACCGTTGGGCCGAATGCAGCAAGCAGGCAAGAGGTTAATAGACCACCCAACGCAGATGGCGAACCCGAACAAGTTTTGTAGCTCATGCCGCGTGAATTCATCCGCGTTGGTTTGACTTCTTAACTTCGGACGCCGTGTTCGAACCGATGGAAGGCGACTAGCCATCCATCATTTAAGGAGGTTGACCGTGGGTCTTAATCTGAATGACAAAAAGGCCGTCGTCGCCGAAGTTTCCGCAAAAGTAGCAACTGCGCAAACGATCGTCGTGGCCGAGTACCGTGGCATTCAGGTGTCTCACTTGACGCAACTCCGTGCAAAAGCGCGTGCCCAAGGCGTGTACCTGCGTGTTCTGAAGAACACCCTGGCGCGCCGTGCTGTCGAAGGTACGCAGTTTGCCCCGCTGGCTGACGCCATGACCGGCCCGCTGATCTACTCGATCTCGGACGACGCCGTTGCAGCAGCAAAAGTCATCAGTGACTTTGCTAAAACCAACGACAAGCTGGTCCTGAAAGCCGGTAACTACGCAGGCAAGCAACTTGACGTTGCTGGCGTGACTGCGTTGGCAAGCATTCCGAGCCGTGAAGTCCTCATCGCCCAGCTGCTGGGCGTCATGCAGGCACCGGTGTCGGGCTTTGCACGTGTTCTGGCTGCGGTTGCAGCGAAAAAAGGCGAAACCGAAGCCGCTTAAGGCTCGCGTCTTTTTCTCAAGTACACATCTGAACTACATTCAATAAAATCTGGAGTTACAAATGGCAATTAGCAAAGAAGAGTTCCTGGACGCAGTTGGCGCAATGTCGGTCATGGAACTGAACGACCTGGTCAAGGCATTCGAAGAGAAATTCGGCGTGTCGGCAGCTGCAATGGCAGCTCCGGCAGCTGGCGGCGCCGCTGCTGGTGGCGCAGCTGCTGCTGAAGAGCAGACCGAGTTCAACGTCGTGCTGGCTGAAGTCGGCGCGAACAAGGTCGGCGTCATCAAGGCCGTCCGCGAAATCACCGGCCTGGGCCTGAAAGAAGCCAAAGACCTGGTCGATGGCGCACCGAAGACCGTCAAGGAAGCCCTGCCGAAAGCCGACGCTGAAGCCGCTAAGAAGAAGCTGGAAGAAGCTGGCGCGAAAGCCGAGCTCAAGTAATAAAAATAAGCAATGGGTGCCAACCGGCACCCTGCGCCGGAGTCAAAGCCCGAAACCCCGCCGTGAAGGTGGGGTATGCGGCTTTGGCTCTTTTGTCGTCTCTGCTACCGCAACAACAGCAGGGCCGGTAGGGTGGGCACTCGTGCCCACGCGTTCAACCGGCGGTAAAGCAGTGGCAGCACCAGCAGTACCAAAAGTACCAGAGTCACCGGCAGTACGTAGCACGGTTGTCTAATTTACCTGGCGGGCAGTTCGAGACTTGAGGACTTGGTTGTGGGCCGCAAGGCCAGCACAGGCAAATCCTGAATTCTCATCCTTTCTGTCACTCACGGAGTGTCCATGCACTACTCATTCACTGAGAAGAAACGCATTCGCAAGTCGTTCGCGAAGCGCGCCAACGTTCACAACGTTCCCTATCTTCTGGCAACCCAGCTCGAGTCCTACGAGCAGTTCTTGCAAGCCGATACTCCTGTCACCGATCGCAAGAACGAAGGCCTGCAGTCGGCTTTTTCGTCGATTTTCCCGATCGTGTCGCACAACGGTTTCGCGCGCCTCGAGTTCCTGTCCTACGTGCTGGGCGACCCCGCCTTCGACGTCAAGGAATGCCAGCAGCGCGGCCTGACCTTTGCCTCGCCGCTGCGCGCCAAGGTGCGCCTGGTGATCCTGGACAAGGAATCGCCGACCAAGCCGGTCGTGAAAGAGATGAAAGAACAGGAAGTGTACATGGGCGAACTGCCGCTCATGACCGCCAACGGCTCGTTCGTCATCAACGGCACCGAGCGCGTGATCGTCTCGCAGCTGCACCGTTCGCCGGGCGTGTTCTTCGAGCACGACCGCGGCAAGACCCACTCGTCGGGCAAGCTGCTGTTCTCGGCACGCATCATTCCTTACCGCGGCTCGTGGCTGGACTTCGAGTTCGACCCGAAGGACATCCTGTTCTTCCGCGTCGACCGCCGCCGCAAGATGCCGGTGACGATCCTGCTGAAGGCAATCGGCATGACGCCGGAGCAGATCCTGGCCAACTTCTTTGTGTTCGACAACTTCATCCTGCGCCAGGATGGCGGCGAGATGGAATTCGTGCCGGAGCGCCTGCGCGGTGAAGTCGCGCGTTTCGACATCGTCGATCCGAAGTCGGGCAAGACCATCGTGACGAAGGACAAGCGCATCAATGCCAAGCATGTGCGCGACATCGAAAACGCCGGCATCAAGCACATCTCGGTGCCCGAGGACTACCTCGTGGGCCGCGTGCTGGCCAAGAACATCGTTGACCAGGAAACCGGCGAGATCATCGCCAACGCCAACGACGAGCTGACCGACGAGCTGCTGGGCAAACTGCGCGACGCCAACGTCAGCGAAATCCAGACCCTGTACACCAACGACCTGGACCAGGGCGCCTACATCTCGCAGACCCTGCGCACCGACGACACCGCCGACCAGATGGCTGCGCGCATCGCGATCTACCGCATGATGCGTCCGGGCGAACCGCCGACCGAAGAGTCGGTGGAAGCGCTGTTCAACGGCCTGTTCTACAGCCCGGAGCGCTATGACCTGTCGGCCGTGGGCCGCATGAAGTTCAACCGCCGCATCGGCCGCGACGAGCTGACCGGCGCGATGACGCTGTCGAACGAAGACATCCTGGCCGTGATCAAGATCCTGGTCGAACTGCGTAACGGCCGTGGCGAAGTGGACGACATCGACCACCTCGGCAACCGCCGCGTGCGCTGCGTGGGCGAGCTGGCCGAAAACCAGTTCCGCGCCGGCCTCGTGCGTGTCGAGCGCGCCGTCAAGGAACGCCTCGGCCAGGCCGAAGCGGACAACCTGATGCCGCATGACCTGATCAACAGCAAGCCGATCTCGGCCGCGATCCGCGAATTCTTCGGTTCGTCGCAGCTGTCGCAGTTCATGGACCAGACCAACCCGCTGTCGGAAATCACCCACAAGCGCCGCGTCTCGGCCCTTGGCCCGGGCGGCCTGACCCGCGAACGCGCCGGCTTCGAGGTGCGCGACGTGCACCCGACCCACTACGGCCGCGTGTGCCCGATCGAAACGCCTGAAGGCCCGAACATCGGCCTGATCAACTCGCTGGCACTGCACGCCCGCCTGAACGAGTACGGCTTCCTCGAGACCCCGTACCGCCGCGTGGAAGACGGCATTGCGACCGACAAGATCGACTACCTGTCGGCGATCGAAGAAGGCCGCTACATCATCGCCCAGGCGAACGCGACCCTGGACGAGAACGGCAAGCTGATCGACGAGCTGGTGTCGGCCCGTGAAGCTGGCGACCCGATCCTGGTCTCGCCGGAGCGCATCCAGTACATGGACGTGGCCCCGGGCCAGATCGTGTCGGTGGCGGCATCGCTGATCCCGTTCCTCGAGCACGACGACGCGAACCGCGCGCTGATGGGCGCCAACATGCAGCGCCAGGCCGTGCCTTGCCTGCGTCCGGAAAAGCCGTTCGTCGGCACCGGCATCGAGCGCACCGTGGCCGTTGACTCGGGCACCACCGTGCAGGCTTCGCGCGGCGGCGTGGTGGACTACGTCGACGCCGGCCGTGTGGTGATTCGCGTCAACGACGACGAGGCACAAGCGGGCGAGATCGGTGTGGACATCTACAACCTGATCAAGTACACCCGTTCGAACCAGAACACCAACATCAACCAGCGTCCGATCGTCAAAGTGGGCGACCGCGTGGCCCGTGGCGACGTGATCGCCGACGGCGCATCGACCGACCTGGGCGAACTGGCACTGGGCCAGAACATGCTGGTGGCGTTCATGCCGTGGAACGGCCTGAACTTCGAGGACTCGATCCTGATCTCGGAAAACGTCGTGAAAGACGACCGCTACACCTCGATCCACATCGAGGAACTGTCGGTGGTTGCGCGCGACACCAAGCTCGGGCCTGAGGAAATCACCCGCGACATCTCGAACCTGGCCGAAAACCAGCTGGCACGCCTGGACGAATCGGGCATCGTGTACATCGGCGCCGAAGTGCAAGCCGGCGACGTGCTGGTCGGTAAGGTGACCCCGAAGGGCGAGACCCAGCTGACCCCGGAAGAGAAGCTGCTGCGCGCGATCTTCGGCGAAAAAGCCTCGGACGTGAAGGACACCTCGCTGCGCGTGCCGTCGGGCATGGTCGGTACCGTGATCGACGTGCAAGTGTTCACCCGCGAAGGCATCCAGCGCGACAAGCGCGCCCAGCAGATCATCGACGATGAGCTCAAGCGCTTCCGCCTGGACCTGAACGACCAGCTGCGTATCGTGGAAGGCGACGCCTTCCAGCGTCTGGAGCGCATGCTCGTTGGCAAGACCGTCAATGGCGGTCCGAAGAAGCTGGCCAAGGGCGCGCAGATCACCAAGGAATACCTGGCCGACCTGGACAAGTTCCACTGGTTCGACATCCGTCCGGCCGACGACGAGACCGCCAACGCACTGGAAGCGATCAAGGAGTCGATCAACGAGAAGCGCCACCAGTTCGACCTGGCCTTCGAAGAGAAGCGCAAGAAGCTCACCCAGGGCGACGAGCTGCAGCCGGGCGTGCAGAAGATGGTCAAGGTCTACCTGGCCGTCAAGCGCCGCCTGCAGTCGGGCGACAAGATGGCAGGCCGCCACGGTAACAAGGGTGTGGTCTCGCGTATCGTGCCGGTGGAAGACATGCCGTTCATGGCCGATGGTACCCCGGCCGACGTCGTGCTGAACCCGCTGGGCGTGCCGTCGCGTATGAACGTCGGCCAGATCCTCGAAACCCACCTCGGTTGGGCAGCGAAGGGCCTGGGCCTGCGGATCGGCGAGATGCTGCGTGCCAAGGCGCAAGCCGACGAAGTGCGTGCCTTCCTGCAGAAGATCTACAACGAAACCGGCAAGTCGGAAGACCTGGACAGCTTCAGCGACAACGAGATCCTGGACCTGGCGAACAACCTGAAGAACGGCGTGCCGTTCGCGACCCCGGTGTTCGACGGTGCGCACGAGGAAGAAATCCGCCGCATGCTGGACCTGGCGTTCCCGGACAACATCGCCAAGCACCTGGGCATGACCCCGTCGAAGAACCAGGTGACGATGTTCGACGGCCGTACCGGCGAAGCGTTCGAGCGCAAGGTGACCGTGGGCTTCATGCACATGCTGAAACTGCACCACCTGGTCGACGACAAGATGCACGCCCGTTCGACCGGCCCGTACTCGCTGGTGACGCAGCAGCCGCTGGGTGGTAAAGCCCAGTTCGGTGGCCAGCGCTTCGGTGAGATGGAGGTGTGGGCACTGGAAGCGTACGGTGCCTCGTACGTGCTGCAGGAAATGCTGACCGTGAAGTCGGACGACGTGAACGGCCGTACCAAGGTGTACGAGAACCTGGTCAAGGGCGACCACGTGATCGACGCAGGCATGCCGGAATCGTTCAACGTGCTGGTGAAGGAAATCCGTTCGCTGGGTATCGATATCGACCTGGAACGCGGTTAATCCCGGCGCGTACCGCTAACGTATGCGCCGTCATCCCGGCGAAGGCCGGGATCCATGCTGAGGCTCCGAAGTAGCTTACTCAGTATGGGCCCCGGCCTTCGCCGGGGCGACGGCGCAAAGTGAGTGGTGAAGTAGTAAGTAAAGAATTCAATCACCTGGAGTGATCAATGAAAGCACTGCTCGATCTATTCAAGCAAGTTCAGCAAAACGAGAGCTTCGACGCCATCAAGATTGGCCTGGCGTCGCCTGAAAAAATCCGTTCGTGGTCGTACGGCGAAGTCAAGAAGCCCGAAACCATCAACTACCGCACCTTCAAGCCGGAGCGTGACGGCCTGTTCTGCGCCAAGATCTTCGGCCCGATCAAGGACTACGAGTGCCTGTGCGGCAAGTACAAGCGCCTGAAGCACCGCGGCGTGATCTGCGAGAAGTGCGGCGTGGAAGTGACCCTGGCCAAGGTGCGCCGTGAGCGCATGGGCCACATCGAGCTGGCTTCGCCGGTCGCCCACATCTGGTTCCTCAAATCGCTGCCGTCGCGCCTGGGCATGGTCCTGGACATGACGCTGCGCGACATCGAGCGCGTGCTGTACTTCGAAGCATACGTCGTGACCGATCCGGGCATGACCCCGCTGAAGAAGTGCCAGATCATGTCGGAAGACGACTACGCCGCCAAGTACGAAGAGTACGGCGACGACTTCACCGCATTCATGGGCGCCGAGGGCATCCGTGAACTGCTGCGCTCGATCGACATCAACCGCGAAGCCGAAGCGCTGCGCGTTGAACTGAAAGAGTCGAAGTCGGAAGCGAAGATCAAGAAATACGCCAAGCGCCTGAAAGTGCTCGAGGCGTTCCAGCGTTCGGGCATCAAGCCGGAGTGGATGATCATGGAAGTGCTGCCGGTGCTGCCGCCGGAACTGCGCCCGCTGGTCCCGCTGGACGGCGGCCGCTTTGCGACCTCCGACCTGAACGACCTGTATCGCCGCGTCATCAACCGTAACAACCGCCTGAAGCGCCTGATGGAACTGCGCGCTCCGGAGATCATCACGCGCAACGAAAAGCGCATGCTGCAAGAAGCAGTGGACTCGCTGCTGGACAACGGCCGTCGCGGCAAGGCGATGACCGGCGCCAACAAGCGTCCGCTGAAGTCGCTGGCAGAGATGATCAAGGGTAAAGGCGGCCGCTTCCGCCAGAACCTGCTGGGTAAGCGCGTGGACTACTCGGGCCGTTCGGTCATCGTGGTGGGCCCGCAGCTGAAACTGCACCAGTGCGGCCTGCCGAAGCTGATGGCCCTGGAACTGTTCAAGCCGTTCATCTTCAACAAGCTCGAACTGATGGGCCTGGCGACCACGATCAAGGCCGCCAAGAAACTCGTCGAGCAGCAAGAGCCGGTGGTGTGGGACATCCTGGAAGATGTGATCCGCGAACACCCGGTCATGCTGAACCGTGCGCCGACCCTGCACCGCCTTGGTATCCAGGCGTTCGAGCCGGTCCTGATCGAAGGCAAGGCCATCCAGCTGCACCCGCTGGTCTGCGCCGCGTTCAACGCCGACTTCGACGGTGACCAGATGGCAGTGCACGTCCCGCTGTCGATCGAGGCACAGATGGAAGCCCGCACCCTGATGCTGGCTTCGAACAACATCCTGTTCCCGTCGAACGGCGAGCCGTCGATCGTGCCGTCGCAGGACATCGTGCTGGGTCTGTACTACGCAACGCGCGAGGCGATCAACGCCAAGGGCGAGGGCATGATGTTCCCGGACGTGTCGGAAGTGATCCGCGCGTACGACAACAAGGAAGTCGAGCTGGCGACCCGCATCACGGTGCGTATTGTCGAGCATCCGAAGAACCTTGAGGGCGGCTTTGACCGTACCGTGACCCGCTACGAGACCACCGTCGGCCGCGCGATCCTGTCCGAGATCCTGCCGAATGGCCTGCCGTTCTCGGTGCTGAACCGCCCGCTGAAGAAGAAAGAGATCAGCAAGCTGATCAACACGTCGTTCCGCAAGTGCGGCCTGCGTGCCACCGTCGTGTTTGCCGACAAGCTGATGCAGTCGGGCTTCCGCCTGGCAACGCGCGCCGGTATCTCGATCGCCGTGGACGACATGCTGATCCCGGACGTGAAGAAGACCCTGATCTCGACCGCCGAATCGGAAGTCAAGCAGATCGAGCAGCAGTACGCATCGGGTCTGGTCACCGCCGGCGAGCGCTACAACAAGGTGGTGGACATCTGGGGCAAGACCTCGGACGAAGTCGGCAAGGCGATGATGGACCAGCTCAAGGTCGAGCCGGTGGTCAAGCGTGACGGCAGCAACGGCACCCAGGAATCGTTCAACGCGATTTACATGATGGCCGACTCGGGCGCCCGTGGTTCGGCAGCCCAGATTCGCCAGCTGGCCGGTATGCGCGGCCTGATGGCGAAACCGGACGGCTCGATCATTGAAACGCCGATTACCGCGAACTTCCGCGAAGGCCTGAACGTGCTGCAGTACTTCATCTCGACGCACGGCGCCCGTAAGGGTCTGGCCGACACCGCGCTGAAGACCGCAAACTCGGGTTACCTGACCCGCCGCCTGGTCGACGTGACCCAGGACCTGGTGGTGACCGAGGACGATTGCGGCACCAGCAACGGCACGCAGATGAAGGCGATGGTCGAGGGTGGTGAAGTGATCGAAGCCCTGCGCGACCGTATCCTGGGCCGCGTGGCAGGCACCGACATCGTCAACCCGGAAACCCAGGCGACGCTGTACGAAGCCGGCACGCTGCTCGACGAAGACATGGTCGAAGAGATCGAGCGCCTTGGCATCGACGAAGTGAAGGTCCGCACCCCGCTGAACTGCGAAACCCGCTACGGCCTGTGCGCCAAGTGCTACGGCCGTGACCTTGGCCGCGGCATGCTGGTGAACGCCGGCGAAGCAGTCGGTGTGGTGGCAGCGCAGTCGATCGGTGAGCCGGGTACCCAGCTGACCATGCGTACCTTCCACATCGGTGGTGCGGCATCGCGTGCGGCAGTGGCATCGTCGGTGGAAGCCAAGTCGAACGGCACCATCCGCTTTACCGCGACCATGCGTTACGTCACCAACGGCAAGGGCGCCCAGATCGTCATTTCGCGTTCCGGCGAAGTGCTGATCACGGACGACCACGGCCGCGAGCGCGAGCGCCACAAGGTGCCGTACGGCGCGACCCTGAGCGTCAAGGACGGCATGGCAGTCAAGGCCGGCACCGCCCTGGCAACCTGGGACCCGCTGACCCGTCCGATCATTACCGAGTACGCAGGTACGATCAAGTTCGAAAACGTGGAAGAGGGCGTGACCGTCGCTCGCCAGGTGGACGAAGTGACCGGCCTGTCGACCCTGGTGGCGATCGACGCCAAGCGCCGCGGTTCGGGCAAGGCCATGCGTCCGCAGGTCAAGCTGCTGAACGAAGCGAACGAAGAAGTGAAGATCGCCGGCACCGAGCACAGCGTGACCATCGGCTTCCAGGTCGGCGCGCTGATCATGGTGAAAGACGGCCAGCAAGTGTCGGTGGGTGAAGTGCTTGCACGTATCCCGACCGAGTCGCAGAAGACCCGTGACATTACCGGTGGTCTGCCGCGCGTTGCCGAGCTGTTCGAAGCCCGTTCGCCGAAAGATGCCGGCATGCTGGCGGAAGTCACCGGTACGGTCGCCTTCGGTAAAGAGACCAAGGGCAAGCAGCGCCTGGAAATCACCGACATGGACGGCAACAAGCACGAGTTCCTGATTACCAAGGACAAGCAAGTGCTGGTGCACGACGGCCAGGTGGTGAACAAGGGCGAGATGATCGTGGACGGCCCGGCCGATCCGCAAGACATCCTGCGCCTGTTGGGTATCGAAGCGCTGGCCCGCTACATCGTGGACGAAGTGCAGGACGTGTACCGTCTGCAGGGTGTGAAGATCAACGACAAGCACATCGAGGTGATCGTTCGCCAGATGCTGCGTCGTGTGCAGATCACCGATGCCGGCGACACCGACTACATCGTCGGCGAGCAGGTGGAGCGTTCGGAGCTGCTGGAAGAGAACGACCGCGTCACCGCCGTGGGCAAGCTGCCGGCCTCGTACGAGAACGTGCTGCTGGGTATTACCAAGGCATCGCTGTCGACCGACTCGTTCATCTCGGCCGCATCGTTCCAGGAAACCACCCGCGTGCTCACCGAAGCGGCGATCATGGGCAAGCGCGATGGTCTGCGCGGCCTGAAGGAAAACGTGATCGTCGGCCGCCTGATCCCGGGCGGTACGGGTCTGGCGTTCCACCGCGCCCGCAAGGAGAAAGAGCAGTGGGAGGCGGAAGAGCGCGCCCAGCTGCTGCAGCAGGAAAAGGCCAACATGGCCGCCGAGCTGCAAGCGATGGAAGACCAGGCCAACGCCGCCCAGCAGGAAGCGGAAACGCATCCGGGCGACGGCGAGTAATCCTCGTCAGCTCCAACGAAAACGGCACCTGCGGGTGCCGTTTTTTTTAAGAATCATTGTTGGCAGCCAGCTGCCGTTAGCGAAGCTCAACAACAAAAGCGCCTGAGCGGAGCACTTGGCGGAGATGGCTTTCTTGGTGGGCGAATGCGTCAAATAGCGCCGGACGTCGGCAGTTGCCGAGGCGTACCCACAGGACCTGAGGAGGTATCTGGGTCTGCCGTTGCGCAATCATTTGGAAGTCCTGATCCTTTGTTACGATGACGAGATTGTGGTCAGTCGCGTAACGCCAGATGACGCTGTCGGCTGAGCATTCGAGCCCAACATCGGAAACATGGATTGCGTCCCAGCCCCTGCTTTGGAGGTATCGGGCGAGCGCGGCTGGTAGCTGATTGTCGATCAGCAGCCTCAAGCGCGGCCTTGTACTGGCTGGTCAACGGTGAGGGCTGCATAGCCCAAGGCAGCGCGGATGTCGTCTTCCTCCAAGGCGGGAAAATCGGCGAGAATTTCTTCGTGTGAAGCGCCGGCCGCCAACAGCGAAATGATGTCTGAGACTCGAATTCGCATCCCGCGAATACAAGGCCTTCCTCCGCACTTGTCGGGCTCCGAGGTAATCCGTGGGATCAGAACGCTTTCCATGCTGAATCGGCCGAGTGGCAAATCGTTGGGGACTTAATGCTACATCATAAAAGCTAACGCCCCCATTGTTCCTCCGCGTTAGCTGATCGCGGCCAAAGAGCAGCATTGTGCAGGGCAGCTGCATTAGCCGCACGCTCCCGTTACCGTCGCCTGAAGACCGCCCAGAGCCGCTGAGCGCCCGGCGTACAGCGCAAAGCCATGTACCCGGCAAATCCTATCGCAGATCGACCAGCCGAGACCGCTGCCACTCTCGACGCTTCCGCTCTTCCGGTAAAACCGCAGGCCCAGATTGCCAAGCTCTTCGGTGCTCAGCCCTGCGCCGCTGTCATCAACCGACAAGGTAAAACGGTTGTCCGCTTCCACCAACCGGCAGACGATACGTGCGCCAGTGCCGGAATAACGGACCGCGTTGTCGACGAGATTTCGTACCAGCGCGCGGAGCAGGGGTTCATTTCCCGATACCTTGCAGTGGCTTGGCCCATCGAATTCCAGCTGCTGGTTGCGGCCTATTGTGGATGGCGCCAGTTCGGCCACGACGTCACGGCATATTGAGGCGAGGTCGGTCGGTGCGAGTTGTGGCGCTGTTCCCGATTCCAGCCGCGACAAGGTGAGGAGCTGATTGACCAGGTGGGTCGCGCGGTCGCAGCCCGCCAGCGTCTGGCGCAGCGCCTGATCACGCACGCTGCTGTCCGGTTCGCCAAGCGCCACCTGGGCCTGTGCGCGGATCGCAGCAATCGGGGTGCGCAATTCGTGGGCCGCATCCGAGGTGAAACGGCGTTCGCTTTCGATGAGCGTGGCGATCCTGTCGAACAAGCCGTTCAACGCGCTCACCATCGGCATCATTTCTTTTGGCAGATCCTGCACGGGCAAGGGTTCCAGTGCCGCCGGGCGCCGCTGCGCCAGCGCCTGGCCCAACCGTTGCAAGGGCAGGAGCCCGGTGCGGATGGCCCACCACAGCGCCAGGGCCAGCAGCGGCAGCATGACCGCAAGCGGCCACAGGGCGCTGCGCAAGACCGCCAGCGAGATGGCATAACGGGAGTCGAGCTGTTCGCCGACGTACACCTGCACGTCGTTTTCCGCTCCGTGCGTGGCAAACACGCGCCAGGTGGCACCCGCGAGCCGCACGGTCGTGAAGCCGTCGTTCCGATGCTCGCGCGAACCCGTCATGGGTTCTGCGGGAGCGTTGGCCGAGCGTGCCGCCAGGCGTCCTTCGTGATAAACCTGGAACGCCACTTTGGGCGCGTAGCGGTGCAGCAGTGGCGCGTCGGCTTGGTGACCTTCGTCGCCAAAGCTGGTGGACTGCTGCACCACCAGCAGCGCCGCTGCTTGCGCCAGGTGGCTGTCCAACAGTTCATCGAGTTCGTCCTGCGCGTCGCGCCAGGTGGCGGCCAGTGCGACCAGCCATGCGACTGCAACCACGCCAAGGACCAGCCGCAGCAGCCGGCCCTGGAGCGAGCCCTTTGCGTTCATGCGGCGCCGTCCTTGGCAAGCATGTAGCCCACGCCACGCACGGTGTGAATGAGCGTTGCCCCCAGCTTGCGGCGCAGGTTATGCACGTGCACCTCGACCGCGTTGCTGTCCACTTCCTGGCCCCAGCTGTACAGGTGCTGCTCCAGCTGGTCGCGCGTGAGCACGCGGCCGGCATTGAGCAGGAAGGTCTGGAGCAGGTCGAACTCCCTGCCGGACAGTGCGACCGGTGTGCCGCCTTTGGTGACCGTGCGGGCGGCCGGTTCAAGGACGATATCCTGCGCGGCCAGGCACTCCTGCGTCTGGCCATGCGCGCGTCGCACGAGTGCGCGCAGGCGTGCGGCCAGCTCGTCCAGGTCGATCGGCTTGACCACGTAGTCGTCGGCGCCGCTATCGAGGCCGCGAACCCGGTCCGGCACCGCATCGCGCGCGGTGAGCACCAGCACCGGCACCTTGACTCCCGCGCGCCGGATGGCCGCGAGCACGTCCATGCCGTCCTTGCCGGGCAGGCCCAGGTCCAGCACGGCGGCCCCGTACGGTTCGGCGCGCAATTCCTGTTCGGCGACATCCCCACTGCGCACCCAGTCCACCTGGAAGCCGCGCTGGCGAAGGCCCGCGCGCAGGCCGTCGCCGAGGAGTGCATCGTCTTCTGCAAGCAGTATTCGCATCAGGTCATTGTCGCACGAAGCGTGGCTCAGTCGTCATCGTCCTTGCCGCCGTGGTGCTGGGTCGCGACCGCATGCACCCCGATTTGCGCCGCAGGTTCGGCCTGCCACTGCCACCACCAGAATCCGAGCACCGCTGCCAGCACAACCGCTGCAATCCCGCGCCATGCCCTGCGGATGCCTTCGCCCGGCGTGCGCGGCTTGGTCCCGCTGATCATGCTGGCGACGAGGTTTTCGCGGTGCAGGACGCTGCTGAGCAGAACTGCGCCAACGTGCACTCCAACGAGGGCCACCATGGCGCCGGCAATCGCTTCGTGCACTTCTTCGGTCCAGTGGCCGGCGATGTCGTTATAGTTGGCCCAACCGCTCGCAACCAGCAGCACCGTGGTGCCGAGCAGGGCGATGATCGCCAGTGCGCCGGCCGGGTTGTGGCCGACGTGGTGCTCGGGATGGCGCGAGAACAATGAGCGCAGGTAGCGCAGCGCCGCGCCAGGCCCGCGTACGAATTGCGAAAAGCGCGCATAGCGGGTGCCCGCCAGGCCCCAGATCAGGCGAAAGCCGACCAGGCCCGCCATGGTGTAGCCCAGGGTGACGTGCACTGCGCGCAGCGAGTCGTTTTCGGCGGTGAGGTAAGCGCCGGCGAAGCACAGCGCCATCAGCCAGTGGACAACCCTGACCGGGGCGTCCCAGACCAGCATGCGGCTTTCCGCCGCGTCGCTGGCGGGAGCGTCAGCGTGGGAAACAGAGGTCGTGTTCATCGAAGACTCCTTGGTTGATTCGACAGAGAGCCAGCACTGTGTTGGCTCTTCTTGTCCACCATGCTCGGTTCGCGAGCTTAAGGAGTTCTTAACGATGGCTGCGTTACTTGTTCGATCTCAGTGGGCGCCGCATGTACACCGCCGTGCCGGGATAGGTTTGCAGGTTGGCCGCTTGCGTGGCGTCCGCCGCGTCGTGCAGGACGAAGCCGTGCTGCTCCCAGAATGGCTGCGAGCCCTGCACCGCGACCAGGGCCGCGTGCGTAAAGCCACGCGCGAGCGCGCTGGCGACGGCAAGCTCGACCAGGTTGGAACCCGCGCCAGACCGGGCGGCGCGCCGCGAGACGGCCAGGTCATGCAGGTAGAGCGTGTCGCCACCGGGCTGCACGTGGAACAGGCCGCCGAGCGGAGTGACTCGCCCAAGCGTGGACGGGTACGCGAACAGGTAAGCGAAGAGACCTTGTTCGTCATGCGCGACCCAGCAGAAATCGCGCGCGGCGGCGATGCGCTGCTCGACGGTCTGTCGGTCTTCGCGCAAGGCGGCGGGGTAGCATTCACGCTGGACGCCAAGGATCGCCGACACATCTGCCGGACCGGGGCTGCGATAGGCGCGCGTCATGGCGCAGCCCTTGTGGAGGTGAGGATGTCTGGTTTCATCTGTTCCCGTGGCCGCGCATGACGGCCGTTGAATTCGTGAAAAGGCGGCGTGCCGGTGCTTGCGCCGGCACCACCAATCCGTGTTTGGGAGGGGGCTCGGGAGTGCGGTCTCAGGCACTCGCCGAGCCTAGTGAAGCCAGGCGGAGCCTCGTGCGGACGAAGACGCGCGGCGCAGGTTCGATACGCGACCTTGACTGGACGCAGAACACTGCGGACGAGCGGGATGGACAGCTGCAATCGGGCGCATATCACCGTGCCGACGGGGCACGGGGGTGTTGTACGCGAGATCGAGGAACTTGGTCACCGGCATATGCAAAGCGTTAATGCAGTTGGGGCGAGTATAGGCCCTTGAAGCGCGGTGTCAACCTGCAGTGCCGCATGGATTTTCGAAACCCCGCTCGGGACCAACGGCGATTACTTGCCCTGCAAGCGGCGCGAAAACGAGACCGCATAAGCCGGCGAGCGGAAGGTCAGGATCGGGTCGCTGGTCGCCGCAATGCCGTCTGCCATCACCAACGGGTCGTAGTTGATCTTCTCGCAGGCGCCGCCTTTTTGCGGCATGGCGGACGACAAGGCCAATGTCCCGGCCTTGAATTCCTTGCGATCTTCCGGCCAGAGAACCGTGGGATCGGTTTCGGTGTCGCCGGGTTGGCCGATGGTCACCACCATGTCCCAGCGCACCGGGCCCTTTTTGATCCGCTCGATCAGCTCTTGCGCCAGGAAGTCACGCGGCATCGATCTGAGCTGCGCGTCGGTCAGGCGTTTTTCACCGTCCTGCGGCACAAAACGCCAGCGTACCAGCGTTGTCTTGTTGTTCTTGTCGATGTACTTGAAGGTGTGGACGCCGAAGTAGGCGCTGTTGGCAAAGCTGACCGGCGGGTGGTGCGTCGTGAGGAACTCGGACTGCGCGCGCGCATCGGGATGGCTGTCGAGGAAGGCCTTCACCTTTTTCGGGTCAGGCTTGCCGGTGGACGGATCGGGCTTGGTGGCGACCAGGTTGTCGAAGAAGGTTTTGGGCTGCGCCGCGCCGAACATCGGCGTGCTGATCATCGTGATGTGCTGCAGCTTGTCGTCCGGTAGCCGGAATTCGAGCGCCATGCCGCGCGCGTTCGGCGTTGTATCGGGCGCGTTCGGGTCGCCGCCTGCGATGGAGAAGCGCGCGACGACCGGAACGGGCTTGCCCGAAAAGAGGGCGGACCGGGAATAGGTGGCGGCCTGTTTGGTGCCGACGAATTCGCCGGCGGCGCACACGCCCTTGATGTGGTTGCGCCGCTCCCCGGCGTGCACGCCGAAGGTGTTTTCCAGCTGGTCCACCACTTGCGTTGCGTTGACCGCGGTTTGCGCGGACGCGGCTGCGCTCCATGCGAACAGGCCGAGCGCAAGCAGGAACAACCGCCGAACGGATCGTGTTTGAAAGCGCTGCATTGGTGCCTCCTCTTGGGTGCGCTGGCGCGCGGGCCGAACGTTCAGCGGCGGCGCCAGCATGACACACGGTCACGCGCCACGTATGAGCGCACGCAAAGGAAGCGCCGGTCTGGCTAGCGCGCCTTCGCCCGCAGCGTGTGGACGGTGTTGTGCACCAGTTCGCGCACCGGTGCGCATCCCAGCTTGGCCAGCTCCTGCACGCTGCGTGTCTTGCCCGCTTCCTGCGCGACGAGGTAGCCGAGGTAGTAGCCGCGCCGTGCCGGCAGAGCGGTCTTGTCGCCCGCGCGCAGGAACAGGCCGGAATAGCTTTCGCTGTCCTTGTTGTCCAGCACCTGCTCGAGCTGCTCCAGCGCGGCGGGCAGCACGGCCGCGGTGCGGTCTGCCATGTGGTCGGGGATCTCGAGCAGCAACTGGTCGTTGTCGGCGTCGGGGTTCAGCACCTTGGCCACGTACACCGCCAGCCCTTCGCGCCACAGCGACACCCAGTTCGCCTCATCGCATTCGGACATCGCGCTGTGATAGGTGTGGAACAGCTCATGGTGGAAGAACGGGCTGTCGCTGCCTGCGCCGTGGTACTTGACCATGCCGTCGATGCCGAAGATCAGGTAGTCCTTGCCGCCGATCTGGCGAATGCCGCCATCCATTTCGCCCAGCGAGTGCACGACATAGATTTCGTGGTTGGAAACGAAATCGGGGAAGGTGGCTTTGAAGCTGGCGATATTTTTCGGCAGCTCGGTTTCGAAATTGCGGGCCTTGACGAGGTAGCCCTCGCGAATCGCCGGGAAGTCGTCGATGGCGCGCTGGATCTTGGCGTCCTGCTTTTCCTGCGTGACGGAGCCGTTGAAACGCGCAATCTGGTAAAAGCCGGGAAAGCCGGGAGCGATACGGGCCTTGAATTGTGCCAGCTGCTCGGCTTTGGGCTTGTCCCTCACGGTGTCCCAGAACTGGACGAAATCCATCGACACGTTGTGCACGACCGGCTCGGCGGCGTGGGCAAGGGTGGACAGGGAGGCGGCAAGGGCAAGTAACGGACGGCGCATTCATTTCTCCGCAATGGTCAAGCCGGCAATGTTGCCATGCGCGAAGTCCGGGCCGCAAATGTGCGTTGCATGCATATTTGCTAATACGCCACACCGGCGCTGTCCTGGGCGTTTGGATAGCCGTTGCCCGCTGGCCAGATATCGCCGCCGTTGTGAAGTTTCAGCGCAGAAAAGTCGGCCAAATGTTTATTTAGCGGAAGATTGTGAATCGCCTGGGGCTATTCTTGCGGAAATGTTGACATTTCTACCGCTACCGATCAGTATGCCTCACTAACGTCGTTCAACTTCCCTACAAGTCGTGTCACGCAAAAAGAACAGTCGTCAATGGGCCAGGCTCCGGATCCTCTGCTCCACAGGGCTGCCGTTGATGACCATCGTGCCGGATGCGTTCGCGCTCGTGCGCGAGCTCATTCCCAACGCGGCCGCAACCTTGTTCCTGCGTGCCGAGGCGGGTGACGCGGCCAACGAGCCGCCGCTCGACGACGCGGCGACGACGGTCCTGCCGCCGCCCAACGGCTACTACTTCAGCGATGCCGTGAACTTTGGCCCGGTGCGGCGCCACGACTACGAGTTCGTGCTCGAACGCGCGCTCGACCGTGGCGGCGAGTCGCTGGGCTCGGTCACCCTGCTGCGCAACCAGGGGCCGGACTTCGACGCGCACGACGACGAAGACCTGGGACGCGTGGCCACCTATTTCGAGCATGCCCAACGCAATGCGCTGGCGCCTGCGACCGGCCTGTCCGGGGTCATCGAGGATGAGGCGATGCTGCTGGCCACGACCAGCGGCCAGATCCTGTTCCTGAGCGATTCGGCCGGTGCGCTGCTGGACCAGCTGGCGTCGCAGGAGCAGCAGGTCTTCGACCGCCGCATGCTGCCGCCGTTCTGCCAGCGGCTGGTGGAGTCGGTGGTGTACGGCGACCGCTACCCGTGGCGCCTGCCGTCCTGCACGCTGGCGCTGGCCGGCGGGGCGCTCGAGGCGCGCGCGCAGTGGATGGGGGCCGGCGGCGTGCCGCTGGCAACCGCGCTCGACCCGGCCCACAGCCGGACGGTCGGCATCTTCCTCAAGTTCGTCGTTCCCATGCCGCTGCGCATCTGGCGCGCCCTCAATACGGTCGAGCTGTCCCCGCAGCAGATGGAGGTCGCGTACTGGATGGGCGTAGGCGGCGGCCGCGAAGCCGCACGCGCGCGCATGGATGTGAGTGATGCCGTGCTGCGTGACTGTGTGAAAGCGGTCTACGAGAAATTCGGCTGCACATCGGAGGCAGGCTTGCTCGCCATCCTGCGCCCGGCCGTCTCGCGAATGTAAAACAAAGTCCCATTACTATCCCCCATTGATGGGGATAGATTACACAAAGTTAGAAAATTACTATTTCCTCTTCAATTGAGCGATGGAGGGGGATCTGATGAAGAAGCAATGGATTGCTGCTGCTACGGCATGGGTGTCGGCGCTGGCGGTGGCCGCATCGCCGGAGCTGCACGTGCCGATGTCCGTGCTGACCGACAGCGGCACCGGCGCCTCGGCCGGCAGCGTGACGATCACGGAAACGCCGCATGGCGTCGTGTTCACCCCGGCGCTGACCGGGCTGCCGCCGGGCATGCACGGCTTTCACGTGCACGAAGTGGGCAACTGCAGCGCTGGGATGAAGGATGGCAAGTCGGTGGCAGGCCTGGCCGCGGGCGGCCACTACGACCCGGCCGGCAGCAAGCACCACGGGTTGCCGTGGGGCGATGGCCACCTGGGTGACCTGCCGGCGCTGTACGTGGATGTATCGGGCAACGCCAACATGCCGGTGCTGGCGCCGCGCCTGAAGCTGGCGGACGTGAAGGGCCGCGCGCTGATGGTGCACGTGGGCGGCGACAACCACTCGGACCATCCGGCGGCGCTGGGCGGTGGCGGTGCGCGCCTGGTGTGCGGCGTGATCCAGTAAGCCTTCACCATCAGCTTCAACCCGTCGTCCCCGCGCAGGCGGGGACCCATAGGCCGCGTGAATGCACGCTCAGCATGGGTCCCCGCCTGCGCGGGGACGACGGGTTTAGGTTGCAGGCCGAAAGGACGCCGCGGGTCATGCGGGTGGCTTATTTGCCCTTGCACTCGTCCGTAATGGCCTGCTTGATTTCCTTGAGCATCACCGCCCGCTCTTCCGGGCCGCCGGC
The DNA here is from genome assembly GCF_024756255.1 of Massilia agilis. Taxonomy (GTDB): domain Bacteria; phylum Pseudomonadota; class Gammaproteobacteria; order Burkholderiales; family Burkholderiaceae_D; genus Telluria; species Telluria agilis. Next base: position 379,826 of record NZ_JANUHB010000003.1, read on the forward strand.
CGGTTGGCCCGACACGTAGGCCATCGGGCAGCCCATCTTGTCGGCATCGGCCACGTACTTCTCCAGCATCCTGATCGTCTGGCGCCACCCCGCGCATGCCTGCGGCGTGGCCTTCTCCGCCTTTTGCAGCTCGGCGGTCTTCGCCTCGATCGGCTTGGACAAGGCTTCGCATTGCGCCTGCTTCGGGGCAGCGGCGGCATAGGTCGAGGCGGTCATCATCAAGAGAGAAGCAATCAGCAGGCGCATCGGGAAACTCCAGTTCAGGTTGAAACCGCGATTTTCTCAGCCGGGAGTGGCGGAAAACAGCCCTCCCGAGGGGGGAACAACAAGCCCGGCACGGGGCCGGGCTGTGGATCAGTTCGAGCCGGCGCGCGCCTTCCCGAACGGGTCGCCCGCCTTCCAGGCCGGCATCTTCGGCGCATTGGCCACCGCCTGCCCCAGGTTCAGCGTGAACTGGGCCTGCTGCACCATGCCCGACAGGTCCCAGCTCGGGTCATACTCGTCGGTCACCTGGTGGTAGCGCGCGGCATAGGCCTTGGCCTTGGCGTTGTTCGCCTCCACGTCTTTCACCCAGGCGTGGCCGCCGCCCACCGAGAACGCCGGAATGCCCGCCTTGGCAAAGCTGAAGTGGTCGCTGCGGAAGTAGCCGCCCGACAGGTCCGGCTTGGCCGGCGCCGGCACCAGGCCCATCGCCTTGGCGGTGGCCGCTGCCATCGCGCCCAGGTCGGTGCGCTCGCTGCCCTGCACGCCGATGTCCTTGGCCGCGCCCACGAAATTCAGGCTGTCCAGGTTCAGGTTGGCCGCCGTCTTCGCGGCCGGCCACAGCGGGTTGGCCGCGTAGGCCGCGCTGCCCAACAGGCCCTGCTCTTCGGCCGCCACCCACAGGAACATCTGGCTGCGCTTGGCCGGCGTGCGCACGGCTTCTTGCGCCATCGCCAGCAGGCCGGCGGTGCCCGATGCGTTGTCCACCGCGCCGTTCCAGATGTTGTCCTTGGCGTCGCCGTATTTGCCCATGTGGTCCCAGTGCGCGCTGTAGATCACCACTTCGTTCTTGAGCTTGGGATCGGTGCCCGGCACGATGCCGGCCACGTTGTACTCGTCCAGCTTGCGCACTTCGGCGCGGGTCTCGCCCTTCACGCGCGCGCCCAGCGGCACGGGCTTGAACGACTTGTCTTCGGCTTGCGCGCGCAGCTTGTCCAGGTCGAAGCCGGAAGCGGCAAACAGCTTGCGCGCGGTGTCCTCGGTCATCCAGCCTTCCATGCCGGGCTCCGTCTCGCCCTCGGCCAGCTGGAAGCGCTCGGTCATCCAGCTGGTCTGCACCACGCTCCAGCCATACGAGGCCGATGCGGTGGTATGGATCAGCAGGACGCCTGCGCATTTGTGGCGCGCCGCTTCCTCGAACTTGTAGGTCCAGCGGCCGTAATAGGTCAGGCCCTTGCCATTGAAGCGGTTCGGCTCGGCGTCGGTTGGCTGCGGGTCGTTCACCATCACCACCAGCACCTTGTTGCTGCAGTCCAGACCCTTGAAATCGTCCCAGCCTTCTTCTTGGGCGGTGATGCCGTAGCCGGCGAACACCAGCTCGTGGTCCATCTGGTGCACCGGCTGCGTGTCGCCCGGCGCCCATACCCAGTCGGTGCCGAAGGTGAGCGGCAGCGCCTGGCCGCCCGCGACGATCGACACGTTGCTCTGCGCCGGCGACGATTTCACGCCCGCGATTTTCACCGGCTGGCGGTAGCTGCTGCCGTTGGCCGGTTGCAGCCCGATCGCCATCGCCTGCGCTTCCAGGTAGTTGACGGTCAGTTCGCCGCCGCGCTGGCCGGTGCCGCGGCCTTCGAGCGCGTCGGAAGCGAGGAAGGCGAGATGGGCGCGCAGCGGCGCTTCGTGGACGACCGGGCCGGCCGCGACCTTGGCGGCATGCGCCGGGAACGCCATCGCCAGGCTGGTGGCCAGGACGGCGGAGGTGAGCATCTTCTGCATGGGATCCTGCGGTAGTTGATGGTTGGTCTGGCGCACGGATGAGTGCGCCGGATCATTGTATTTCATTTCCCAATCGAAACCACAGGATGTCTCTCGTGACGGTTTGGCCCGTCATCGGGATGTAGGCTCGCTTCGGGCGCGCCGCCGGCAGCGCCTGTTCCGGCAGGCCGGGAATGCGTTCCTCCACGTGCACGCCCAGCAGTGGGTCGCCGATCAGGTCGAATGCGAAATGCAGGGTCTGGCCGCCCATGCCGTACATCGACAGTGACCAGCCGCGGATCTGGTCGTCGTTGGAGAGCTCGCGCCCGTTGACCAGCGCCCGCCACGGCTTGCCGCCCTGTAGCCGCATCTCGATGTTCGGCGCGCTGTTCTTCGAGGTGAGGTCGAACGCGATGTGCCGGGGCCTGGCTTCGTTCTTGAGCAGCAGCGCGTAGGGGAATTCGACGCTTGTGCGAGCCGCCCGCGCATACCACAGGTCGTCGCTGTCCCAGCCGAACACGTCGACCAGGCGCCGCGGTTTTGGCTGGTCCGGGAACATCCGGCGCGACCAGTCGTCGAGCTCGGGCACCGATGAGAGCCACCATTCGCTCCACGTCGGCATGTCTTTGTAATAGACCAGCGGGTTGGGGCGGGGCGGGTCGGGCGGCGGCGTGCTGGCACTGCCCGGCAGCGCGAGCGCGGCCGCACCCGCGAGCATGATCGCGCGCGCTGGCAGGCGCCGTGTGGCGACCGCAAGCAGCGGCAGCGCCAGGCCCAGGAAGATGGCGAGCAGCCACAGCGGAATGTGGACCCGGAATGGCGTGGGCATCGCATACGCGTCGCGCGCGGCGGGGACCAGCAGGGCTACCGCCGGCGCCAGCCCGGCCAGCAGCAACGCCACGCGCACCGAAGAGGGCAGGGCGCGCACCCAGGGCGCGTGCAGTGCGGCCAGCGCGAGTGCCGCGCCAATGACCGGCCACGCGAGCAGGTAGGTGGCGCCTGGCGCAGCCCAGCTGGCGACCACCAGCACGGCGGCCAGCCACGCGAGTGCGCCCAGCGAGGCAGCCATGGCGCCGATGCGTGCGCATAGCTTGCGCTGCAGTGCAATGAACACGGCCGCCGTCAGCGCCGCGGCAGCGCCCATGAAACGCAGAGCGCCGTTGCCCGGCCCCGCCAGCGCAACCATTTGGGCGAGCGCGCCGTGCAGGCCGTCCAGGTAGAACAGCGCGAGCGGGACACCAGCGGCGAGCGCATAGCCGAAGGCGCCCTTGACGATATCCACCGCCTCCACCTGCGACTGCTGCATCGCCAGCAGGCACACGCCGAACACCAGCAGGCAGGTGATGCGCGTGACCGGCCAGATGCTGCCCGCCGGGTAGTGCAGCATGCCCAGCAGGGGCAGCGAAAACCAGACCTGGTCCGGTTCGACCTTGGTGCTCGCCGGGCTGCCTGCCAGCGTGCGGACCAGTGCCAGCATGGTGTCGCCTTCGTGCTGCAGCGTGGCGCGGTCGAGCAATGCCGGTGTGTCGAACGTGCCGAGCTGTCCCGCCACAGCCGCGAACTGCAGGAGCGGCGCGGCGAGCGCGGCCAGCGAACTGGTGGCGGGCGCCATTGGCATCAGGCTGGATACCTCGCGCATGAACGACGATCCGCGCGAGTTCGGGCTCGCCGACCAGGCCGCGATGGCTACGCCAGCGTTGCCATGTACGTCCTGCAGGATGGCCGGGCCGAGGTTGCCAAGGTCGCGAAACCGCAGCGTCTGGCCCACCTGCCGCGCCAGCGGGTGCTGTTCGGCGAACGCCTGCTCGCCAAGCGCGCCGATATTGTCGCCATCGGCGAACAGGAACACGGTGTCGCCTGCCAGCGGCGGGCTGGCACGCAGTGCGCGCAAGGTCTCGAGCATGGCGGCACTCCCTGCCGCATCGGCCGCGCCGAAGGTATCGCCGGCGCTGTCGTAGTGCGACGCCACCAGCAGCGGCGCACGGCCGCGGGCCGCACCGGGCAGGCGCACGATGACGTTGTGGACGGTGGCAAGCGTGACGTGGACGTTGTGGTGGTTGTCCATGCTTTGCCGCTGGACGGTCGCGGTCTGCACTTGCGGGTCCAGGCCCATCGAGCGCAGTGTAGCGACGAGATAGGCGCGGGCACTGGCGTTCATGGCCGAGGCGACGGGGCGCGGGGTACGCGCCAGTTCGCGCACGTGGACGAAGGCGCGCTCCGCGGCAAAGCGTGCGGCTGGCGCGCTGGCGCTGGCGGGCGCTGGCAGGGCGGCCGTGACGAGGCACGACCAGGCGAGGGCGCACACGGCTGCCACGGCCGCAACGCACCCCGCCACGCCGGGGCATTCCGGCAGGGCTGAGTCGGTGGTCTCCAATTGTTTTTCTCTCTCTTTTTGTAGTGGTTCGGCTGGGACAGCGGGTGTTGGGTGTGCACCTCCTTCACGCAGGATTGGCTGCGCTATCACTGGTTGGAAGCGTGGGCAGGAAGACCTGCCCACCCTTCGGGGCAAACAAAAAAATGCCCGCCAGGCTGAGGGAGGGCGGGCAAAGAGGGGAAAGGTCGCGCGTTACACAGTTATTCGAGCTTCCAGTCGTAGGCGATCTGGGCCCAGCCGGCTTCGGCCTGGCCGCCGTTCATCGCCGCCTTGAATTTGCACAGGCTCAGCGCGTTCACCGCGGCGCGGTCCAGTTCACGGTGGCCGCTCGAATGTTCGATGCGCGACTGCTGCACCCGGCCGTCGGCGCCGATCAGCAGGGCCAGCGTGGTGGTGCCGGTGTCGCCGTTGCGCAGCGAGGTGGCGGGGTACTGCGGGGTGGCGCAACCGTCGGCCATCACCGCGGTGCGCATTGCGCCGGCGTTCTGCGACGGCTGGGCCGGCGGCGCTTCTGCCTGCTGGGCCGGGGCCGGCTCGGCTGGCACCGGGTCTGCCTGGGTGGTCGCCTGCATCGGTGGCGGGTCCTGCGGCGGTGGCGTCTCAACCTCCACGCGCGGCACCACCAGCTCCGGCGGCGCCACGCGCGGCATCGGCCGGGGCGGCTCGGGCGGCGGCGGCGGAGGTGGCACCTCCGGCTGGAGCATCACCATGATGTCCTCGGGGACGGTCGGCAGCTTGATGTGCCGCGTGTTGATGCTGTGGATGAAGACGGTCGCCACGAGGACGTGGAGGCCGGCGACAACGGCCATCTTGGTTGCCTTGCTGCCGGTACCGTTGTTCAGGTGCGAGAAGTGCATGGCGTTCTCCTTTTCTTGTTGTGCTCGGTGGCGGGCCTGGTGGGGCTTGAGCGTCTTTTTGTCGTCGGGGGAGCTACGTTTTCCTTTCGATGGAACCAATGTATTCCATGTCCTAGCAATTTGCAACTCCGATTCGTAGCAAATTTGTTTCTAATCGTAGTCGCCGCACGAGGAAATGGGGGCGGGAAACCCTGGGCCGGGCTACTCGCGCGCCAGCTCGTTGTATGAAATAATCACTCCAGGGCCGCCCTGGTTTCGGTGTGATGGCACACATAGCTTCCAGAGATTGGTAAGCGGATGTAACGGGCGGCGCGCCTCAGGAGAAAAACGTGCAAGCAGAGCAAAAACCGATCCGCGTGATGCTGGCGGACGACCATCCCATCGTCATGACCGGCTTTGCCATGTCGCTGTCCGGGCACGGCATGGACGTGGTCGGGCAGGCCAAAACGCCGGACGAGGCGGTGGCCATGTACGGCGAGCTCCAGCCGGACGTGCTGGTGCTCGACATTCGCTTTGGCACCGAGCTGACCGGGCTGGACGCGGCCCAGCAGATCCTGAAGGCGCACCCGGGCGCAAAGATCGTGTTCCTGTCGCAGTTCGACCAGGACAGCCTGATCAAGGAGACCTATCGCCTTGGCGCGCACGCCTTCGTCACCAAAGACTGCGACCCGGCCGACCTGGCCACGGCGGTGCGCCACGCGCATGAGGGCAAGCTGTACTTCCTGCCGCAGATCGCCGAACGGCTGGCCAGCCTGGCGGTGCGTGGCGACGTGTCGCCGCAGTCGCAGCTGGACGAGCGCGGGCTCGAGATCTTCAAGCTGATGGCCGAGGGCCTGACCAACGCCGAGATCGCGGAAAAACTGAACCTGTCCACCAAGACCATCAGCAACATCAGCCAGGCGGTCAAGGAAAAGCTGGGCGTGCACCGCCAGGCCTACATCACCAAGCTGGCCGTCAAGCACGGCCTGATCGAGCCGTAAGCGCCGATGGCCGGGGCGGCAGCCAGCGTGCGCAGCATCCTCGCCGCCTTCGCGCTGGCGCTGGCCGCCGGCGCGCAGGCCGCACCGCGTGATGAAGCCGTCAGCGGCTACCGCTTCCAGATCGTCACTGCCGACGACGGTGCGGTCACGCGGCGCATCGTGGATGACCTTTACAAGCGGCTGGTGCCTACCTTCGCCGTGTTTCGCACCGAGCTGGCTCAGCGGCGCCGCATGCTGGTCGTCACCGTGGGCCCGGCCGCGCTGCACGACATCGTCAAGCGCGACTGCGACTGCGCGGTGATCTCGGCGTTCACGTCGAGCCAGGTGTACCGCTCGGTGCTGTCCAGCGTGCCGGCCGCGCGCGCCGCCGCCATGACCGCCGTGTACGCCGAGCCGGCGCCGGCCGACCAGTTGCGCCTGGTCTCGCTGCTGTATGGCCGCCCGGTGCGCGTGTCTGCGATCCTCGGGCGCGACACCGGCTTTCTCAAGCCCGTTCTGGAAGGGCAGGCCGAGGTGCAGGACTTTGCGCCCGGCGACGACATCAACCGCATCCTGTCGCGCATCGCGCAGACCGAGGTGCTGCTGGCGCTGCCCGACAGCGAGGTGTACAACACCGAGAGCATCCGCAACATCCTGCTGTCGACCTATCGCCACAAGCAGGCGGTGATCGGTTTTTCGGCCGACATGGTCAAGGCCGGCGCGCTGGCCACCACGTATTCCGAGGTCGAAGACGTGAACGCGCAGGTGGCCGAGATGGCGGCGGCCTATGTGGCAACGGGCGTGCTGCCGCCGCCGCAGTTCCCGCGTTACTTCCGCACCGTCGTCAACGAGGGCGTGGCGCGCTCGCTCGACGTGCGCGTGTCCAGCGACGTGCGCAACTTCGCGCGCGCGGCGCCGCGCCAGCCATGAAGCTGATGTTCTGGCGCAGCTGGAGCATCGGCCGCCGCATGGCCGTCATCACCATGCTGCCGGTGGCGCTGCTGTTCACGTCGTTCGTGTGGTATTCGTGGTATTCGCACCGCGCCCAGGTGGCGGAGGAACTGGCCGAGCGCGGGCGCATCCTGGCAACGGCGCTGGCCGAAACCAGCGAGTACAACCTCATCTCGGGCAACCTGTCCGACCTGCGCCTGACCATCAACGGCCTGGTCCAGTCGGACAAAAGCGTGTACCGCATCGACGTGGTGGACGCCAGCGGCAAGCGCGCGGTGGGCGTGGTTTCGGAATCCGCGGCGGAAGCGGAACCGCGTTACTTTGAGGCGCCGATCAAGAAGCAGATCGTGTGGATCAACCTGTTCTCGGACAACGGCACGCCGCACGTGAGCGCGTCCAGCGATTCGCGCCCGCCCACGCTCACCACCGAAGTCGTTGGCTGGGTGCGGGTGACGATGTCGCCGTCGCTGATGATGGCCAAGCAGGCGCACCGCTTTCGCATCGAGCTGGCGATGGCGGCGCTCGGCCTGGCCGCGGCCGGTGCGCTCGCGTTCTTCCTGGCGCGCAGCCTGACCGTGCCGCTCAAGGAGGCGATCGGCACGCTGCGCCAGATCCGCGGCGGGAATTACCGTGTCAACCTGCCCGTCACCACGGGCGGCGAGGTGGGCGAGCTGCAGGCGTCGATCGGCGACATGTCGGTGGCGCTGGACGAATCGAAGAAGGACCTGGAAAATAAGGTGGCCGAGCGCACGCGCGACCTGGTCGCCTCGCGCAACGAGGCGCTGCGCGCCAACGACGAGAAGCGCAAGCTGATCCAGAAGGTCAATGCCATCATCGAGGAAGAGCGCAAGGGCATCGCGGTCGAGATCCACGACGAGCTCAATGCCTCGCTGATCGCTGTGCGGCTGGAAGCGCAGGCCATCGCAGCGGTGGCATCCAGGGCGCCTGCCGGCCCCGAGGTGGAGCAGATCAGGCACAAGGCGCAGGCGATCACCAAGCTGGCGCTGGACCTGTATGCCAACGGCCGGCGCATCGTGAGGCGCCTGCGGCCCGAGGTGCTGGACATGCTGGGCCTGCACGGCGCGGTGGAAGAGATGCTGCGTCATTACGACAGTTCGCACACCAGCTTCTCGTTCCACTCCGAAGGCGACTTTTCGCAACTGGGCAATGAGCTCGCGATCTCGGCCTACCGCATCGTGCAGGAGGCGCTGTCCAACGTGATGAAGCATTCGGGCGCGACCTCGGCGCAGGTGTCGCTCATCCTGTCCGAACCGAAGCATGAGCTGCACATCGAAGTGGCCGACAACGGCGCCGGCTTCGACACGAAGAGCGCGTCCGAGGGCATCGGCATCATCGGCATGCGCGAGCGCGTCGATGCGCTGGGCGGCAGCATCGTGGTGCATTCAAGCCCTGGCCAGGGCACCGTTGTTGCGATCTCGCTGCCACTGCAGGGCGCAACTGCGGTATCGTAGAGCCCTCGAAAATTTCCACCACCATCGACCATGTCCAACGCATTGACGACGCCTTTCGAGAAGGGCAACCAGAACCAGACCACCACCTGGGCCGATTGCATCGCCTGGTACGAGCAGCTGGCGCGCGACTACCCGCGCGTGCTGCGCTTTGGCGTGATCGGCACGTCGGACGCGGGCGTGCCGATCCACGCCGGCGTGGTGAGCAGCGACGGCGTGTTCGACCGCGACCAGATCAAAGAGGCCGGCCGCACGGTCTTCTTCAACAATAACGGCATCCACCCCGGCGAGCCGGAAGGCGTGGACGCCTGCATGGCGCTGGTGCGCGACTTCTGCACCCAGCCCGAGCGTCTGGCCGCGCTGGGCGAGACCGTGTTCCTGTTCGTCCCGCTGTACAACGTGGACGGCAGCCTGAATCGCAACAACACCTCGCGCGTGAACCAGGACGGGCCGGAGCAGTTCGGCTTTCGCGGCAACAGTCGCCACCTGGACCTGAACCGCGACTTCGTCAAGTGCGACACGCTGACCGCGCAGGTCTTCAACAAGTTCTTCACGTCGTGGGACCCGGACGTGATGGTCGACACCCACACCTCGAACGGCGCCGACTACTCGTACACCATGACCCTGATCCACACCCAGGCGGACAAGCTGGGCGGGGAGCTGGGCGGCTTTTTGCGCGATACCATGCTGCCTTTCATGTTCGGTGAAATGGAGCGCCGCGGCTGGCCGACCTGCCCGTATGTCAATCCGGTCAAGGACAGCCCCGACCACGGCATCGCCGAGTTCCTGGAGACGCCGCGCTTTTCGACCGGCTACGCGGCGCTGCACCACACGATCGGCTTCATGCCCGAAACGCACATGCTCAAGCCGTTCGCCGACCGCTACCACTCGATGCGTGCGCTGGTCGAAACCGCGCTCGACTTCACCGTTCGGAACGGCGCGCAGATCAAGGCGCTGCGCCGCGCCGCCAAGCAAGCGGGCCGCACGCGCGCCGAGTGGCCGGTGCACTGGTCGATGGACGAAGCCAATCCGTCCAGCTTCCGCTTCAAGGGGTACGAGGCGAAGTACAAGCCGAGCGTGCTCGGTGATTACACGCGCCTGTACTACGACCGCAGCAGCGCCTGGGAGCGCGACATCGCCTACTTCAACCGCTTCCCGGCCGACGTGACGGTGAAGGCACCGCGCGCCTACGTGGTGCCGCAGGCGTGGCGCGAGGCGATCGAGCGCCTGCAGTGGAATGGCGTGCAGATGGAGCGCGTGGACAGCGACCGGACCGTGGAAGCGTCGTACTACCACGTCGTGTCGGTGGGCTCGCGACCGAATGCGTACGAAGGCCACATGTTCCACGACGATGTGCAGCTCGAAAAGCGGCGCGGCACCGTCACGCTGCGCGCGGGCGACTACATCGTTCCGCTCGACCAGGACAACGCGCGCTATGCGGTCGAGACGCTCGAGCCGCTGGCACATGACAGCTTCTTCCGCTGGGGCTTCTTCAACAGCGTGCTGGAGAAGAAGGAAGCGTACTCGGACTATGTGTTCGAAGACCACGCCGAGGAGCTGCTGCGCGACGAGCCCGAACTCGCGGCCAAATTCGCGGACTGGAAGGCGGCCAATCCGTCGCTGCTCAAGGACCAGTCGGCGGTGCTCGACTTTATCTTTGCGAACTGCGCGCGCTACCGCGAGCCGGAATGGCGCCGCTATCCGGTGTTTATGGTGGAATAAGCAGTACCATCCCGGCCGGCTGATCACCGGCCGGACTACTAAATCTAGTGTGTTTTTGTCCTAGGTTAATATATTTAGTAGAAAAGCTTGATCCAGCCCAACCTCGCCTTCTATACTCGGTTCCGTTGTCGGTTCCTTTTTCTTGAGGGATTAAAAGGGAATCCGGTGCCGAGCCTGGCTCGAAATCCGGGGCTGCCCCCGCAACTGTCATCGGCGAGCGCTTCGCCGCCACATGCCACTGAACGTGTTCGGGAAGGCAGGTGAAGCGCGTTGATCCGAGAGCCAGGAGACCTGCCGCAACGCGATTTTTTCCTTTGAACGGGGCGGGGTGTCCCGGCGAGAAGTCGCGCCTGTTTTCCAGCTGCGTTCGCGTACCGATTGGCCGGCTTTGCCGCCGCTCGCCCGTGCGCGCCCGCTGGCGGCATGGCGCAGCGCCGATGCTCCACCCCCCAACGCGGAGCTCGGCCCATGCTGCACCCTCAGGTTTTGCCATCAACGCCCGCCAGTCCGGCGGCCGACAATAGCCGTACCCTGGTCGACGTTGTCGCCAGCGTCGACGAATACCTCGAGCGCGCCGACTGGCGCGTGCGCGCCAACGCCAACCAGGGCTATTCGCTCGGTGGCCTGATCCTCAACGTATCGGGCAAGGTGATCGCCAACTATTGGCTGTCGCAGGTGTACCCGCCCGAGATTGGCCAAGCGCACCGCGAAGCCGATTTCCACATCCATGACCTCGATATGCTGTCCGGCTACTGCGCGGGCTGGTCGCTGCGCCAGGTGCTGTACGAGGGCTTCAATGGCGTGCCGGGCAAGCCCGAGGCCGACCCGCCCAGGCACTTTTCCACCGCGCTGGGCCAGATGGTGAACTTCCTCGGCACCCTGCAGAACGAGTGGGCGGGGGCGCAGGCGTTCAGTTCGTTCGACACCTACCTGGCGCCGTTCGTGCGCAAGGACGCCCTGGCCTACGAGCAGGTGCGGCAGGGGATGCAGGAGTTCATCTACAACCTCAACGTGCCATCGCGCTGGGGCACGCAGACACCGTTCACCAACCTCACCTTCGACTGGGTGTGCCCGGAAGACCTGCGCGAGCAGGTGCCGGTCATCGGCGGCGCCGAGATGCCGTTCGCGTACGGCGACCTGCAAGAAGAGATGGACCTGATCAACCGCGCCTACATCGAGGTGATGAGCGCGGGCGACCGGCGCGGCCGCGCGTTCACCTTCCCGATCCCGACCTACAACATCACCAGCGACTTCCCGTGGGAGTCGCCCAACGCCGAGCGCCTGTTCGCGATGACGGCCAAGTACGGCCTGCCGTACTTCCAGAACTTCCTGAACTCGGACATGAAGCCGAACCAGATCCGCTCGATGTGCTGCCGCCTGCAGCTGGACCTGCGCGAGCTGCTCAAGCGCGGCAACGGGCTGTTCGGTTCGGCCGAGCAGACCGGGTCGATCGGGGTGGTGACGCTGAACTGCGCGCGCCTTGGCTACCTGTACGAAGGCGACGAGCAGGCCCTGATGGCGCAGGTGGACCGCCTGGCCGACCTTGCGCGCGACAGCCTGGAGATCAAGCGGCGCCTGGTGCAGCGCCTGATGGACGAGGGCCTGTTCCCGTACTCGAAGCGCTACCTGGGCACGCTGCGCAATCACTTCTCGACCATTGGCGTGAACGGCGTCAACGAGATGGTGCGCAACTTCAGCGGTGGCACGGCGGATATCAGCAGCGAACAAGGCCACGCGCTGGCGCTGCGCTTGCTGGAACGCCTGCGCGAGCGCATGCGTGCCTACCAGGAGGAGACGGGCAACCTGTACAACCTCGAAGCGACACCGGCCGAAGGCACCACCTACCGCTTCGCCAAGGAAGACCGCAAGCGCTGGGCCGACATCCTGCAGGCCGGCACCGCGGAACGCCCGTACTACACCAACTCGACCCAGCTGCCGGTCGGCTTCACCGACGATCCGTTCGAAGCGCTCGCGCGGCAGGACGAACTGCAGACCCGCTACACGGGCGGCACGGTGCTGCACCTGTACATGCGCGAGCGCATCTCATCGGTCGAGGCGTGCCGCAACCTGGTGCGCACCGCGCTGTCGCGCTTCCGTCTGCCGTACATCACGGTCACGCCGACGTTTTCGATTTGCCCGGTTCACGGCTACCTGGCCGGGGAACACGAGTTCTGCCCGCGCTGCGACGAGGAACTGCTCGCGCGCCGCGCTTCCTGATCACCCACCGAACCAAGAAAGGAAATCCCATGTCCGACAAACACCAACAACACCAGCTCGCCGAGAATGAACGCCAGCGCTGCGAGGTCTGGACCCGCGTGATGGGCTACCACCGCCCGGTATCGGAGTTCAACCCCGGCAAGCAGGGCGAGCACCACGAGCGCCGCCACTTCACCGAAGCGCGCGCGCTGCCGGCGATGGCGCATGCGTGAACAGAAGGAGGTGGCGGTCGGCGGACTGGCGCCGTTCACCACCATCGACTTCCCGGGACGGCTGGCCGCGGTCGTGTTCATGCAGGGCTGCCCGTGGCGCTGCGGCTACTGCCACAATCCGCACCTGCTGCCGCGCGCCCCGGCTGCGCCCGGCGCCCCGTCGTGGCAGCAGGTATTGGCGTGGCTGCACACAAGGCGTGGGCTGTTGGACGGCGTGGTGTTCAGCGGCGGCGAGCCGCTGTTGCAGCGCGGCCTGCCGGATGCGCTGGCCCAGGTGCGAGCGCTCGGTTTCGCCACCGCTCTGCACACGGGCGGCCCCTACCCTGAACGGCTGCAGGCCGCGCTGCCGCTGCTGGACTGGGTTGGTTTTGACGTGAAGGCGCCATTCGACCTTTACGAACGCATCACCGGCGTGGACAGCGGGGACGCCGCGCGCGAGTCGCTGCGGCTGTTGTTGGCCTCAGGCGTGCCGCATGAGGTGCGCTGCACGGTCGATCCGTCGATGCTGGATCCGGAAGAGGTGGAGAGGATGTCCCGGCAGGTGGCCGGGATGGGAGTGCGAAAGCTGGTATTACAGCCGGTCCGGCGCGACGGGCAGCGGATCAGTTTTCCCGCACGGACCATGACCGGGGCGGTGCAGGGTGCAGGGGTGCAGGTTGAACTGAGGGTTGGCTAACGTAGGGTGGGCACTTGTGCCCACGCGGTGATACGCAACGCGTGCGCCCTCTTGACGCGCCACGTGTCAAACGCGTGGGCTCGAGAGCCCACCCTACCGTCCCACCACTCCAGACTGCGCTTATTTGCTCGCTGCAATCCAGCGGTCCACCTTCGCCTCCAGCAGCGACAGCGGCAGCGTGCCCTCGTCCAGCACGATCTCGTGGAACTTCGGCAGGCTGAACTTCTGCCCAAGCGCCTTCTCCGCGCGCTGGCGCAGTTCCTGGATCTTGAGCGCGCCCACCTTGTAGCCCAGCGCTTGCGCCGGCCATGCCATGTAGCGTTCGGTCTCGCTGCGCGCCAGCGATTCCGGATAGCCCAGCGTCTCGCGCATGTACTTGATTGACTGCTCCCGCGTCCAGCCCTTGGCGTGCATGCCGGTGTCCACCACCAGCCGCACGGCGCGCAGCATCTCGTCGTTCAGGTGGCCGAACCAGTCCTCGGGCTTGTCGTACAGGCCCATCTCGGTGCCCAGCGTCTCGGCATACAGCGCCCAGCCTTCGGTGAACGCGTTGTTCCCGCCGAACTTGCGGAAGTTGGGCAGGTTCAGCTCCTGCATCAGCGCGATGTGGAAGTGGTGGCCTGGCTGGCCCTCGTGCAGGAACAGCGTCACCATGCCGGTGCTGCCGTACTGTTTTGGATCGTTCACCACCGACCAGAACACGCCGGGGCGCGTGCCGTCCACCGCCGGCGGCGTGTAGTGGTCGGAGGCGGTGGCGCGCGACAGCTCGGGCTCAAGGCGCAGGTCGAGCGGTGTCTTCGGCCGCAGTGAGAACAGCTTGGGCAGCTTCTGGCGCAGCTCGGCGTCGAGCTTGCGGTACACGTCGATCACTTCCTTGTCGGTCTTGAACGGCTTGTACTTGGCCTGCTCCGACACCCACCCCGGCAGGCCCGCGGCCGGGCCGTTGTAGCCCATCTTCGGCCCGATGCGCGCGTACTCACCCTGGATGCGCGCCACTTCGCGCAAGCCGGTCTGGTGGATCTGCTCGGGCGTGAGCGCGGTCGTGGTCTGGCTGGCCACGCGCGCCAGGTACCAGGCCTTCCCGTTCGGCAGGGCGCTCCAGCCGGTGCTGGTGCGGCAGTGCGGCAGGTATTCCTTTTCGATGAAGGTCGCAAGGCGCGCCAGTGCGGGGTTGAGCGTCTTGTCGATCGTGCCGCGATAGGCTTCGGTGAGCTCGCGCTTTTCCGCGTCCGTGAACTTGGCCGGGAAGTGCTTCACCGGCGTGTAGTAGATGTTCTCTTCCGGCTTGTTCGACACCAGCTGCTTGAACTGCGGCAGGGCCGACTTCATCAGCGCTTGCGGCTGCACGACCCCGGTCTTGATCCCTTCGCGCATGTTGGCAATCGCCTGGTCGATCCACGGACCGAGCTGGCGCAGGCGGTTCAGGTAGGCCTTGTAGTCGCGCACCGTGACCAGCGGCTGCGCGCCTTCGCCGCTGGCGTAGTTCGCGAGCATGACGGGCACGCTGTCCATCTGGCTGATCGGCAGCAGGTGCTCGGGGAAGGGCTCGAAGCGCAGCGCCGTCTTGAGCTCGTAATCGAGGATGTCGTAGCTGGTCCGGTCTGTGGCCGTCAGCTGCTCTCGGCGGATTGCGTGCAGCCGCTTGAGGTAGCCCTTGTACAGGCCGAATTGCTTCGCGCGCTCCGTGGGCGAGATCGACATGCCGATCTGGTCGTAGAAGCGGTTGTCGCCGCTTTCGCCCGCCGCCACAGGGTCGAAGCGCGCCAGCGCGTCATAGTATTCGTCGGCGAGCGCGCCAAGCTGCTTGGCCGCTTCGCTCACCTGGGCCGGATGCGCGGCGCTGGATGCGGCCGGTGCGGCCGTGTCGGCAGATGCGCCGGCGCATGCCAAGGCGGCGGCGATGGCGAGCGCGCCGAGTGCGAATTTGTTGTTCATGAATGGAGTCCTGAGATGGTGTTGGCTTCAAGCGGCGACAAGGATACCCCTTGCGCCGCCGAGCCGCCGGAACGCTTGCTGTTCAATAGCTCGCCAGTGGCGAAAGTGCGCCGTTCTTGAAGGTGTACACCGTGACGGTGGTCTTTTTCAGGTTGCCCGCCGGGTCGTAGGCATAGGTGCCCACCACGCCCTGGTAGCTGCCCGAACGCAGTGCCGCGTTCACCTTGGCCGGTTCGACCGAGTTGGCGGTCTTCATGGCCTGGGCGATGAACATGGTCTGGTCGTAGAACGAGGGTGCGTACACGTCCGGGTCGCGCTTGAAGCGCGCCTTGAATTTGGCGATGAAGGCCGGGCCGGCCGCTTGCTTCTCGAGGATCGCGCCGGCCTGCGCGCAGCGCACGTTGTCGGCCACGGCGTCGCCGCCCAGCTTGGCCATCTCGGGGCTGCACAGCGTGTCGCCGCCCAGGAGCTTGGCGCTCATGCCGAACTGCTTCATCTGGCGCGCCATCGGCGCGGCCTGCGGCGCGTAGCCGCCAAAGAAGATCGCGTCCACGCGCTTGGCCTTGAGCGCCGTGAGGATGGCCGAGAAGTCGCTCGCCTTGTCGTTGGTGAACTCGCGGCCCACCACGTTCATGCCGGCGGCCTTGGCGCGGCGCGTGAATTCGTCCGCGATGCCCTGGCCGAATGCGGTGCGGTCGTCGATCACGCCGATGTTCTTGATCTTCAGGTCCTTGGCCGCGTAGTTCGCCACCGAGCCGCCCACCTGGGTGTCGCTGGCGACGATGCGAAACACGGTGCCGTAGCCGCCCTGCGTGATCTTGGGATTGGTGCCGACCGTGGACATGAGCACGCCGGCGTCGTTGTAGATGCGCGAAGCGGGGATGGCCACGCCCGAGTTGTATGGCCCCAGCACGTACTTCACGCCCGCGTCCACGAATTTCTGCGCCACGTTCACGCCGGCCTTGGGGTCGCCCTGGTCGTCCTCGGACACGAGCTCGAAGCGCACCGTCTTGCCGCCCACCTTGAGCTTCTGCGCGTTGAGCTCCTCGACCGCGAGGCGCACGCCGTTTTCGTCGTCCTTGCCGGCGAAGGCGTTCGGGCCGGACAGCGGTCCGGACACGCCGATTTTCACTACCTGTTCATCCGCCGCAGTGGCGTGCGATGCGAGCAGCAGCGCGGCAAGCGCGAGCGGCGCCGCTTTCATGGTCGATGGCATTACGTTGTCTCCGTTGTTATCGAACGGCCGACATCATCGCAGATTTTTCGCCGATGCGGGTAGGCGCTCAGGCGGGCAGCCCGTGCGAGATCAGTTCGAGCGGCAGCGCGGTGGTGGACTTGATCTGCTCCATCGAGAACGCCGACGACACCCCGGTCAGCTGGGCGGTCTTGATCAGCTTCTTGTAGAAACGGTCGTAGCCGTCGATGTCGGTGGTGACGACCTTGAGCAGGTAGTCCACGTCGCCGCTCATGCGGTGGAACTCGAGCACCTCGGGCAGCGCCGTCACGGCCGAGGCGAAGCGCTCCAGCCATTTTTCGTCGTGCTCGCTGGTGCGCACGCTGACGAACACGGTCACCGGCAGCCCCACCTTCTGGCGGTTGACGATGCTGACGCGGCTTTCGATATAGCCCTCTTCCTCCAGCCGCTTGACCCTTTTCCAGCACGGGGTGCTGGACAGGCCGACCTTTTCGGACAGGCCGGAAATGGAAAGGGTGGCGTCGGCCTGGAGCGCAGCCAAAATCGCGCAATCAAACTTATCGAGTGAATTCATTTTCAATTTTTGTGATTATGAGAACACTTCTGCTTTATTTTGACCACAAATCAGAGATTTTGGAACGTCTTCTTCTGCGCAACTTTGTAACATATTACCCAACAATAACACGAACCGAGCCACTATTTTAGGTTTTTGGCAATTTTTTTATGAACAACGAGATTTACCTGGACGCGAACGCCACCTGTGCCACCCTGCCTGTCGCCATGGAGGCGGCCGTGGACGTGATGGCGGGGCGCTTCGGCAACCCGAGCAGCAGCCATGCGGCTGGCATACGCGCCCGCATGGTGCTGGACGAGGCGCGTGCCTGTGCCCGGCGCGTGATCGGCGCGGGCGGCGGCCGGCTGATGTTCACGAGCGGCGCAACCGAAGGCATCCAGACGGCGGTGGTGTCGGCCCTGGCGCAGGTGCGCGAACGGCAGCTGGCGGGCCAGCCCTGCGGCCGGCTGCTGGTGTACGGCGCGACCGACCACAAGGCGGTGCCGGAGAGCCTGGCGCACTGGAACCGGCTGCTCGGGACCAACCTGGAACTGGCCTGCCTGCCGGTCGATGGCAAGGGCCGCCACCGGCTGGACGTGCTGCGCGCGCTGGCGCCGGATGCCGCGCTGGTGTGCACCATGGCGGCGAACAACGAGACCGGCGTGGTCTCGGACCTGGCGGGCATCGAAGCGGTCATGCGCGAAGAAGGCCGCGAGGCGCTGTGGATGGTGGACTGCGTGCAGGCGCTCGGCAAGCTGCCGCTCGCGCTGGCGGACACCCGCATCGACTACGCGCCGTTTTCCGGCCATAAGCTGTCGGCCCCGAAGGGCATCGGCATGCTGTACGTGCGCGAAGGCGCGCCGTTCACACCGCTGATCGCCGGCGGCGGGCAGGAAGGGGCGCAGCGCTCGGGCACCGAGAACATGGCCGGCATTGCGGCCTTTGGCGCGGTGCTCAAGGCGCTGGAGCAGGGCGGCGTGTTCCGCAGCCACGGCGAGCTCGCGGCGTACCGCGAGCGCATCGTGCTGGCGCTGCGCGAAGCCTTTCCCGGCATCGTGTTCAATGCTCCTTTCGACCTGGCGCTGCCGACCACGATCAATTTTTCGGTGCCGGGGCTGGCCAGCCGCGAGGTGCTGGACTTGTTCGACGCGGCGGGCGTGCGCGTGAGCGCGGGCTCGGCCTGTTCGGCATCCAAGGCCCAGCCGAGCTACGTGCTGCAGGCCATGCAGCTGCCGGCGTGGCGCGCAACCTCCGCCGTGCGGCTGTCCTTTGGCCCGCAGGTGGACGACGCGTTCATCGACGCGGCCTGGGCGCGCATCGTCCGCTGCGGCGCTGCGCTGCGTGCCGACCCGCTTGCCTTGTCCGGCGAAGCGCGTGGCGCCGGCGTGCTGCAAATGAGCTGCAAGGGCCGCGCCGGCTGGCTGGTGTTCGAGCAGCGCGAAGAACTGTGCGTGGCGATCGACCCGCCTGCCGCGCTGGCGGCGCGCATCGCGGCGCTGGCGCGCTCGCGCGGCTATGCGGTGCGCGCGGTGCTGACGACGGAAGACGACGCGCAGGCGCGCGCCGGCTGCGACGCGCTGTGCAGCGCATTGGCCGAAAGCGGCGTGCTGTTCGAGGCCGGCTGGCCGCGCCAGGGCGCCAGCGTGCGGCTGGGCGACGGCAGCATCGCGCCGGCGATCAGGATCGGCGACCAGTGGCTGGCGCGCGTGGCACAGGGCGAGGACGCGTTTTACCTGCTCGGCGCCGCCAACGGCCCGGATCTTCCGGCATCCGATGTGCGCTTTGCCTTCATCGGCGGCGCCCAGGCGCCCGGTTGCGCCGAAGGTGTGCCGCTGGCGCGCATGCGCGGCGCGACCGAACGGCTTGCCTCGCTGGTGAACGCGGACACGGCCCTGTGCCGCAGCATCGAATCGGACACGCCTCCGTGGAGCACGCCGGCAGCACTGGCGCACGGCGGCGGCGTGCTCGGCTCGCTGCTGGCGGTGCAGCCGCTGCTGTGCCGTCCGGCGCTCGCTGGCGTGGCCGACGTCCTGCAGGTCGAGCAGCAGTCGCTGGAGCGCTTCCTGGCCACGCATCCGGATGCGGTGCTGGTCGACGTGCGCGAACCCGCCGAGCACGCCGCGGGCCCGGCAACGCTCTACGGCCGCGCGGCAGTGAACGTGCCGATGTCGCGGCTGGCCGAGCAGGCCGGACGCTGGCTGCGCGACGAATCGCGGCCGCTGGTGTTCGTCTGCCGCAGCGGCAACCGCAGCGCGCGCGCGGCCCTGCAGCTGCAGCGGATCGGCTATGCGCAGGCGTGGCACCTGTCCGGCGGGATGGCGCTGGCGTCGTAGCCGATGGGCTGGCGAACTATGGCGTAGATGAGACAGGGATGGGACGGATGGCACTGCTTGCGGCTACACTACGCGCGGGCACGCCGTCCAGCCAGGCTGGCGTGCGACAGGCCGCTTGCAGCGGGACATTACAAACAGCACCAACCCATCCATGAAAAAAACCATGAAACTCGCGGCTTGCGCCGCCCTCGCGCTGGTTTCCGGCATCAGCCAGGCCGCTGACTGGAGCGACACCGCCATCAGCTGGCGCCACGGCGAGACCTTCCGCGAACCGTTCAACCCCACCAACATCAGCAAGAACATCTTCGCGCTGACGCATTCGAGCGGCTACAAGTACGGCGTCAACTACTTCAACCTCGACCTGCTGCAGTCGGACCACAACGACCCGGGCTCGCTGACCCAGAAATCGGGCGCGCAGGAAGCCTACGTGGTGTACCGCCACACGCTCGACATCGGCAAGGTGATGGGCCAGGACCTGGCTTACGGCGCAGTCAAGGGCGTGGGCGCGACCGCCGGCTTCGACTGGAACACCAAGAACGACGTCGGCTACAACTCGCGCAAGCGCATGCTGGTGCTGGGCCCGACGCTGATGTGGGACGTGCCGGGCTACCTGAACACGAGCGTGCTGCTGCTGCGTGAAAGCAATGCCCCGTCCGGCGCCTTCCCGCCGATCTCGCAAGTGACCGACCGCTATACGTATGAGACCCACCCGATGCTGTCGGCCAACTGGGGCATCCCGGTGGCCGCGGTGGAGGGCCTGTCGTTCGAAGGCTACCTGAACTGGATCGCCGCCAAGGGCCGCGACGAAGTGGGCAATGGCACCGGCGCCGAAACCCACCTGGACATGCAGCTGATGTACGACGTGGGCCGCCACTTCAACCAGCCGAAGAACCGCTTCCGCGTGGGCTTCGAGTACGAACTGTGGAACAACAAGTTCGGCAATACCGAGCGGACCACCGGCAACAAGGGCCAGCGCGCCACCACCCCGATGGTGCGCGCCGAGTACCACTTCTGATCTCAGCGCCGCAGTAATTTCCGGCGGGAACACCAATTCCCGCCGGCTTGGCCTTTTGTCAATTTTAGTGATTGAAATGGCAACTTCGGCCCACGCCAGCGCAAGGTCTTCACTGATGTAATTGCAACAATTGCATCATGAAAACCTCAATCCTTTCCCCGATTCCCTTCGTCCTGTTCGCCGCTTGCGCCTGTGCCGTTGCCGCGCCCGCGCCGGTCGAACACGGCGAGTTCGAAGCCACGCTGTACGCGCCGTTCGCCGGTGACCCGGCCGCTCCGCCGGGCCATCGCGACGCGCGCAACTTCACGCTCACCTTCGACTTCCCCGGCCTGTCCCAGCCCAAGCAGGTGGACTGGCGGCTCGACCTGCTCGCGCCCGGCGGCAAGCCGGTCAAGTCCTGGCGCGGCATGCGTGTGATGCGCCACGTCCCGGTGAGCATCGACGTGCACTGGGACGGCACAGTGGCCGGCACGCGCGCCCGCGCCGGCGTGTACACGGCGCGCATGCGCGCCAGCGTGCGCGGCGCGCCGCCCGAGGAGGCGGTGGAGCAGGCCTGGCCGATGGAAGTGGGCCCGGTGGCGCCGCTGGCGATGCCGCGTTTCGACGCGCTGCCCTCGGCGCGCACCGTGCGCGAGCCGCAGGCCGCGCCGTCGACCGCATCGCTGCCGTACACGGTTTACCTGGGCAACCTGCACAGCCAGACCAACCACAGCGACGGCGGCGCCGACGTTGCCGCATGCAATGGCGCGCAGCAGCCGCAGGGCGGGCGCTACGGGCCGGCGGACGCCTATGCCTACGCGCGCGGCCGCGGGCTCGACATGTTGATGACGTCCGAGCACAACCACATGTACGACGGCTCCGACGGCAGCAACCCGAATGCCGACGCGGCCAAGGCCAGGGCGCTGTTCCATGGCGGGCTCGATGCGGCCAACGCGTTCTCGGGCGCGCATCCCGGCTTCCTCGCCATCTACGGGCTGGAGTGGGGTGTGATCAGCAACGGCGGCCACCTGAACATCTTCAATGCGACCGAGCTCCTGGGCTGGGAGAAGAACGCCGGCGGCGAGCTGGTGGGCGACACGTTCACCGCGCGCAGCGACTACGGCGCGCTGTACACGCTGATGAAGCAGCGCGGCTGGGTGGGGCAGTTCAATCATCCGTCGGTGAGCGGCCAGTTCGTCGTCAATGGCGTGGCGCTGGGTTACACGCCCGACGGCGACCAGGCGATGGCGTTGTGCGAGGTGTTGAACAGCACCGCGTTTTCGAACAACGACAGTGAAACCGAGACGCGCCGCAGCAGCTTCGAGATGGCCTGCAACAAGCTGCTGGAAGCGGGCTACCACGTCGCCTTCAGCAGCGACCAGGACAACCACTGTGCCAACTGGGGCGTCTCGTACACCAACCGTACCGGCGTGCTGGTGCCGGCCGGGACGCCGCTCACGCTGGACAGCTTTCTGGAGGCAGTGCGCGCGCGGCGCGTGTTTGCGACGATGGACAAGGGCTCGCAGCTGGTGCTGACCGCGAACGGGCACCTGATGGGCGAGCGCTTTGCGAGCAGCGGGCCGCTGACACTGGCCGCCAACTTCGCGAACGACGCCGGCAAGACGGTGGCGGCGGTGGCCATCATGGAGGGCGTCCCGGGCCGCAACGGGACGGTCACGCAGCTGTCCGCAACCGCCACCACCACGTTCACCCCAACGCCGGGCGAGCACTTCTACTATGCGAAGGTCACCCAATCCGACGGCAACGTGCTGTGGTCCGCGCCGGTCTGGGTGACACAGGCCGGACCGAAGCCCTAGCGTGCGATGCGCTCAAATACCAGCTGGTCGATCATGCGCCACGGCTTGTCGTCCGCGCGCACTTCGAAGACCATGCGAAAGCTGTTGTCCGACAGGCGGCTGAAGGTAAAGCGCTCTTCGCGCAGCGGTTCGCGCGACACGGTGCGCGCAAAGGCCAGCGCGCTGTCGGCCCAGCCGTCGCTGGTGAAGGTGCGCGCCGTGCCGCTGCTGTCGTTGAGCGTCATGACCAGCTTGTGCGAGGCCGTCTCGATCCCCCACATGCCGAGCGCCTTGTACTTGTTGGGCGCGCGGTCGGTGTGGCGGTACTGCAGCCACTGGCCGTCCAGCTCGGGGTGAAAGCTCACGTCGGCCTCGATCGGCCTGCCCGACGCGAACTGGCCGCGCCCGGACCACTCGCCGGTAAAGAAGCTTGCGATGTCGGCCGGTACGCGCACCGGCGGCTCGAACCTGGGCTGGGTGGCCGGGGCGGCGGCAGCCTGCGCAAGGCAGGCGCTCGTGGCGCCGGCCAGCAGGGCGGCCAGCAGCAGGCGGGGAAGGATCATGGGTTGCTCCCGTGAGATCAGAAACCGAACTGCGCGCCGGCCCCCAGCAGGGTAAGCACGCCCAGCACTGCGAAGATCAGCGCGGCCAGGCCGTGCACGAGCTTGAGCGGCACCTTGCCCGCGATACGCTCGCCGAAGTACACGGCAGGCACGTTCGCCAGCAGCATGCCGACCGTGGTGCCGGCCACCACCGCCGCCATGGACTGGAAGCGCGCTGCCAGCGCCACCGTCGCGATCTGGGTCTTGTCGCCCATCTCGGCCAGGAAGAACGCGATCAGCGTGGTCAGGAACACGCCGTAGCGCGCCAGCTTGGATTCCTCTTCGTCGATCTCGTCCGGCACCAGAATCCACGCCGCCATGGCGAGGAAGGACAGGCCCAGCACCCAGCGCATCACGTTCGGCCCGAGCAGCTCGCTGACCAGCGCGCCCACGGCCGCGGCGAACGCGTGGTTGGCGATGGTGGCCACCAAGATGCCGGCCACGATCGGCAGCGGGCGGCGAAAACGCGCGGCCAGCAGGAAGGCCAGCAGTTGGGTTTTGTCGCCGATTTCGGCAAGCGCGACGATGCCGGTTGAGATGAGGAACGCTTCCATGGAAGGTGGGGGCTGGAAAAGCCGCGATGATAGCAGAGGCGCCATGTGCGCGCTCGTCAATACCGGCGGCGGCTCGCTTTCGCGCGAAGGTTGAAAGTGCTATCCTGCCCGCGCCCGGCCGACTCAGCCATGCAGCCAACAACGCCAACAACGATAAGGAAGACCGCATGAAACGCCTCTCAGCAGCACTCATCCTCGCCTTTTCCGCCGCCGGCGTATTCGCACATGATGCGGCAACACCTAGCGCAGCACCCGTCGTCGCCAGCGCGTCGAGCCTGGAGGCCGACGTCAACCGCGTGATGAAAGCGTTCGACGTGCCAGGCATTGCGATCGCGGTGGTGAAGGACGGGCAGGTGGTGGCGGCGCAGGGCTTTGGCGTGCGCAAGCTGGGCGCGCCGGAAAAGGTCGATGCCAGGACGCTGTTCGAGATCGCCTCCAA
Organism: Massilia agilis; assembly: GCF_024756255.1. Taxonomy (GTDB): domain Bacteria; phylum Pseudomonadota; class Gammaproteobacteria; order Burkholderiales; family Burkholderiaceae_D; genus Telluria; species Telluria agilis. The sequence goes on from NZ_JANUHB010000003.1 coordinate 403,620, forward strand.
CTCCAAGGCATTCACCGCCGCCGCGCTGGCGATGCTGGTGGACGACGGCAAGCTGGCCTGGGACGACCCGGTGACCAAGCACCTGCCGGACTTCCAGATGTACGACGCCTACGTCACGCACGAGATGACGGTGCGCGACCTGCTCACCCACCGCAGCGGCCTGGGCCTGGGCGCGGGCGACCTGCTGTGGTGGCCGACCACCAACTTCAGCACCGACGAAATCATCCAGAAGCTGCGCTACATCCGTCCGTCGACGAGCTTTCGCAGCAGCTACGCGTATGACAACCTGCTGTACATCGTGGCCGGCAAGATCATCGCCGCCAAGTCGGGCAAGACCTGGGGCGAGACCGTGCGCGAGCGCATCCTCAAGCCGGTGGGCATGACCGGCACCACCACCAGCCTGGCCGAAAACGAAGGCAATCCGGACCTGGCCAACGCGCACAGCAAGATCGACGGCAAGATCGCCGCGGTCAAGTCGATGCCTGTGCCGAACGCGATCGGCGCCGTGGGCATCAACACCAACGCCGAGGACATCGCCAAGTGGATGAAGGTGCTGCTCGACGGCGGGCGCATCGGCGTGGACGCGAACGGCAAGGAGGTGCGCCTGTTCAGTGCCAAGCAGGCGCGCGAACTGTGGACTGCGCAAACGCCGATTCGCATTGGCGAGGCGCCGACCGCGATGGCGACCATCAAGCCGAACTTCTCGGCCTACGGCCTGGGCTTCCAGCTGCGCGACTATCGCGGCAAGCTGCTGGCCATGCACGGCGGAGCGCTGCAGGGCTTTTATTCCAAGGTGCTGCTGGTGCCGGAATCGAAGCTGGGGATTGCGATCCTGACCAACGCCGAAAGCGGCGGCTCGCTCAACGCGCTCACCTATGCGCTGCTGGACCGCTACCTGGGCGTGCAGGGCGGGCCTGACTGGATCAAGGTGGTGGCCGATCTGGACGAAGAGATGCACGCCAAGGAGATGGCGCGCCTGAAGAACGCCAGCGCCGCGCGCGCCGCCAAGTCGCAGCCGTCGCTGCCGCTGGCCGCGTACGACGGCGAGTACGAGGACGCATGGTATGGCAAGGCGCAGATCAGCCACGTGGGCAAGAAGCAGGTGCTCACCTTCACGCGCACGCCGGACCTGGTCGGCGAGCTAGAACACTTCCAGCACGACACCTTCATCGTGCGCTGGAAGGAGCGCAACTTCAATGCGGACGCCTACGTCACGTTCTCGCTCAACCCGGACGGCAGCATCGAGCGCATGAAGATGAAGCCGATCTCCACCGAGACCGACTTCAGCTACGACTTCCAGGACCTGACGTTCGTGCCGGTGAAAAAGGCCGGCTGAATGACGTAGGGTGGGCAGGTCTTCCTGCCCACGCGTTCAGCGATCGTGTGCATCACCACCATTGCGTCCAATGTCGCACTGGTTGAACGCGTGGGCAGGAAACCTGCCCACCCTACGTGACATCTTCGTTCAGGCCGACTTCCCGTTCCACACTTCCATCATGTCCGGCGAACCCTGCATACGGATCCCGTTGTCCTGCAGGATGCCGTCGGTCGCATCGAGCATGGCCTTGCGCGGCAGGACCATGGTCTCGCCGTAGCGCTGGTCAAAGCGCAGCACCACGTTCTCGTCCTTCAGGTCGCGCAGCACCTGCACCAGGTGGCGCAGGCTCTTCACGTGCACGCCGTTGACCGAATCGACCACCGACGCGAAGTGCGGTCCGTAGCCGTTCACCAGCTTGTGCGGGAAGAACGGCGCGGCGATCACGACCAGTTCATCGTGCTCGGCGTCGGGCTGGTCGCCGCGGCGCGTGACCAGCGGGTTGGCGTTGAAGCTGAACGCGTTCAGCGCCGGCGCATTCGCGCTCAGGAACGACAGGTACTCGGCCGTCGCGCGCGAGAACACGATCGGGCCGTACACGAAGTACGACGGGTAGCCGCCGTTCAGGTCCGGGATGAGCAGCTTGCGCGGGCCGCTCACCGGCACCTGCACCTGCATCGTCTTGCCGGCGCGGACGATCGTCAGCGGTACCTTGCCGTCCCTGGCCACGTGCTGCAGGTGGTACTGGAAGCGCACGCGCAGGTTCTGCCCCAGCTTGACCATGCCCTGGTTGTCGATCGGGTACTGGCCAATGTGCGTGACCACGTCCCATTCCTTCAGCGGATAGCCCGCGTCCTTGCCCGCCGGGTGGCTCACCACCAGGCCCTCGATGGACTTGTCGAGCTTGAGGAACTGGCGCAGCACCGGGTTTTCCAGCGTCTGCATGTCGTCGTGGATCGACAGCTTGTCGTTGGACTGGCCGGCGGCCACGTTCTTCAGGAACAGCTCGATCTCTTCGTTCGGGATGATGTAGCCGATGTTCTGTGCGTTCGTCACGCCCGAGAACGCAAGGCCGGCAAGCTTGTCGCCGACGACCACCGCGCCGCCGCTGTTGCCCGGGTTGATCGGCGCGTCCACCTGGATCCGCAGGCCCGAATTGCCATAGCCGTAGGGGACGAACTCGATGCGCGAAATGACGCCCTTGGTGGTGGACAGCGAGTTGCCGCCGATCGGGTAGCCGTACGCGAACACGGCCTCGCCCACGTCCGGCAGCGCTTTGGCGCGCGGCACGGGCGGGTGCGTGTCGAAGAACGATTCGTCATCGAGCTTGAGCAGCGCAAGGTCCATGCCGCGCGAGATCGCGACCACCGTGGCGGGCATCTTGTCGCCCGACTGGCTGGCCTGCACCTCGACCTGGCTGGCGTAGCCGACCACATGCGCGTTGGTGAGGATGCGCTTGCCCTCGATGACCACGCCCGAGCCGCTGACCGACGAGGGGGCGGCCTTGGTCCACGGCTTGAGCGGGTCCGGGCGGCGCAAGGTGCTGAAGACCTTGACCACCGAGTTGCTCACGACGGTTGCCAGTGCGGGCGGCTGGGCGGGCGGGATGTTTTCTGCGGCGTGCGCGCCAAGGCTGGCGGCGGCAAGGAGAGCAACGACGGTCAGGCGGACGAGGTTCATGGGCGGCATCGATGAGTTGGGGTCATGTTGTTGAGGAAATATACACGACCGTGTTTGCCTGCGGTATGCAAGGTCACGTTGCGCCTTTGCATATGCATACATACAAGAATTGTCCTTTTTGGATGTATTCCCCCAACTTGCTGCGGCGCGTCATCGAAAAACGATAAAAAAGTTGCGTGACCGCGACTCCGCTTGCCTATTCAAAATCTTGAGTTGCTGCTATGGTTCTTGGGTTTGCCGTTTCGCGCTGTAGGGCAAGCGGCACCCGTTGCGGATGTAAATACGAGAGCGGCCGACAAAGGCTGCTGCCAAGAAGAGATGGGTTGATTTCAGGAGACAGAATGGAACGTCGCACCTTCCTCAATATCAGCGGCCTGGCCTTCGGGTCGATGCTGGTCCCGGTCTTCGGTCGCGCGATTGCCGCCGAAGAGCTGCTTACCCCGATGGCCATCGGCCTGAAGAAAACGCTGGCCGACGTCGCGCTCAATGCCGCCACCAAGGCCGGCGCCAGCTACTGCGACGTGCGCATCGGCCGCTACCTCAACCAGTTCATCATCACGCGCGACCTGAACGTCGAAAACGTGGCCAACACCGAGTCGGCCGGCGTGGGCGTGCGCGTGGTGTGCAACGGCGCCTATGGCTTTGCCGCGACCTCGGACATGTCGCCGGACGGCGTGGCCGGCGCCGCGCGCCAGGCGGTGGCGATCGCCAAGGCCAACGCCAAGCTGCAATCGGAGCCGGTGCAGCTCGCGCCGGTCAAGGGTGTGGGCGAAGTGTCGTGGGCCACGCCGGTGAAGAAGGACTGGCGCGCCGTGCCGATCAAGGAAAAAGCCGAGCTGCTCATCGCCGCCAACAAGGCCGGCATGGATGGCGGCGCGAACTTCATGCAGTCGATGCTGTTCCAGGTGAACCAGCAGAAGTATTTCGCCTCGACCGACGGCTCCTACATCGACCAGGACATGCAGCGCCTGTGGGCGCCGCTCACCGCGACGGCGGTGGACAAATCGACCGGCAAGTTCCGTTCGCGCGCCGGACTGTCGGCGCCGGTGGGCATGGGCTACGAATACCTCGACGGCCGCCCCGAGGACAAGATCAAGGCTGCCGGCGGCGTGGCCACGCTGTACGGGAAATCGTACGACATCATCGAGGACGCGCGCGCCGCGGGCCGCGATGCCAGGGCCAAGCTGACCGCCAAGTCGGTCCTGCCGGGCAAATACGACCTGATGCTCTCGCCCGAGCACATCTGGCTGACCATCCACGAGTCGGTGGGCCACCCGACCGAGCTCGATCGCGTGCTCGGCTACGAGGCCAACTACGCGGGCACCAGCTTTGCCACGCTCGACAAGTGGAAGACCGGTAAATTCAACTACGGTTCGCCGCACGTGAACATCGTGGCCGACAAGACCACCCCGGGTTCGCTCGGCTGCGTGGGCTACGACGACGAAGGCGTGAAGACGAAGCGCTGGGACATCATCAAGGACGGCATCCTGGTCAGCTACCAGGCCACGCGCGACCAGGCCCACATCATCGGCAAGAAGGAGTCGGACGGCTGCTCGTACGCGGACAGCTGGAGCAGCGTGCAGTTCCAGCGCATGCCCAACGTGTCGCTCCAGGCGGGCAAGAAGAAGCTCACGCCGGACGAAATGGTCAAGGACATCAAGAAAGGCATCTACATCGTGGGCGACGGTTCGTTCTCGATCGACCAGCAGCGCTACAACTTCCAGTTCGGCGGCCAGCTGTTCTACGAGATCAAGGACGGCAAGATCGGCCAGATGCTCGAGGACGTGGCCTACCAGGCCAACACCCAGGAATTCTGGAACGCCTGCACGGCCGTGTGCGACGAGCGCGACTGGCGCATGGGCGGTTCCTTCTTCGACGGGAAGGGGCAGCCGCCGCAGATCTCGATCGTCTCGCATGGCGCATCGACCGCGCGCTTTAACGGCATCAACGTGATCAACACCGCCCGCAAGATCGGCTAAGGCAGGAACAGAACATGACCATTTTGACCCAGGACCAAACCAAACGTATCTGCGACCGCGTGCTGTCGTTCTCCAAGGCCGACGAGTGCACCGTGACTGTCAGCGGCGGCCGCAACGGCAATATCCGCTTCGCGCGCAATGCCGTGTCCACCGCGGGCCTTGCTGACGACACCAGCATCGCCGTGCAGGTCGCCTTCGGCAAGCGCCAGGGCACCGCCACCATCAACGAGTTCGACGACAAGTCGCTTGAAAAAGTGGTGCGCCGCGCCGAGGAGCTGGCACGCCTGGCGCCGGAGAACCCCGAGTTCATGCCGGCCGTGGGCAAGCAGGAGTACAAGGCTTCGCAAACCTTTGCCAAGCGTACCGCCGACATCGACCCGGAATACCGTGCGCAAGTGGCGGCGTACAGCATCGAGGCGTGCAAGAAGAATCACCTGGTGGCGGCCGGCTTCTTCACCGATAACGCCTCGTTCCAGGCAGTGGCCAACTCGAACGGCGTGTTCGGCCACCAGGAGACCACGCAACTGGACTACACCTGCACGGTGCGTACCGAAGACGGGCGCGGCTCGGGCTGGGTCAAGCGCAATGCGCGTGACGCCGCCAGGTTCGACGCGCGCGAAGCGATCGAAGTGGCGGTCGAAAAGGCGATGCGTTCGGTCGACGCCAAGGCGCTCGAGCCGGGCCGCTACACGGTCATCCTGGAGCCGGCCGCAACGTCCGACCTGCTCAGCTACATGTTCTTCGGCTTCGATGCGCGCAGCGCCGACGAAGGCCGCAGCTTCCTGTCCAAGAAGGGCGGCGCCAACCGCCTGGGCGACAAGCTGTTCGACGAGCAGGTGAACATCTGGTCCGACCCGTGGAACCCGGACGTGGCCGTGGTCCCGTGGGACAGCAACTCGATGCTGGCGCGCCAGCGCATGGACGTGATCAAGAACGGCAAGGTGGCCAACCTGGGCTACTCGCGCTACTGGGCCAAGAAGAAGGGCGTGGCCGCGACTGGCCTGCCGGGTAACTTCATCATGGCCGGCACCGACAAGTCCACCGCGGACCTGATCGCCAACACCAAGAAGGGCGTGCTGGTCACCCGCACCTGGTACATCCGCATGGTCGATCCGCAGTCGGTGCTGCTCACGGGCCTGACCCGCGACGGCACGTTCTATATCGAGAACGGCAAGATCAAGCATCCGATCAAGAACTTCCGCTTCAACGAGAGCCCTGTCACGATGCTCAACAATATCGAGGAGATCGGCAAGCCGGTCGTCATCGGTGGCGAAGAGTCGCCGTTCTCGATGATGCTGCCGGCGATGAAGGTGCGCGACTTTAACTTCACCTCGCTGTCGGATGCCGTGTAAGCCGTAGGGTGGGCTCTCGAGCCCACGCTGCGATACGAGGCACGTGAAGAACCGCGTGGGCACAAGTGCCCACCCTACGGAAGACAAGATGGAACGACGTACATTTTTGAAAATCGGCGCAGGCGCCGCCGGCTCCATGCTGGTGCCGGTGTTCGGCAATGCGATCGCGGCCGAAGAACTGCTCAACCCGATGGCCGCGAGCTTCAAGAAGTCGCTCGCGGACACCGCGATGAACGCTGCCACCAAGGCCGGCGCCAGCTACTGCGACGTGCGCATCGGCCGCTACCTGAACCAGTTCGTCACCACGCGCGACCTGCACGTGGAGAGCGTGACCAACACCGAGTCGAGCGGCGTGGGCGTGCGCGTGATCGCCAATGGCGCCTACGGCTTTGCGGCGACCAATTCGATGACGCCGGACGGCGTGGCCAACGCTGCGCGCCAGGCGGTGGCAATCGCCAAGGCCAACGCCAAGCTGCAGAGCGAACCGGTGCAACTGGCGCCGGTGAAGGGCGTGGGCGAGGTGAGCTGGGCGACGCCCTTTACGAAGGACTGGCGCGCGGTGCCGGTCAAGGACAAGGCCGAGATGCTGCTGGCCGCGAACAAGGCGGGCCTGGACGCGGGCGCGAGCTTCATGCGCTCGCAGCTGTTCCAGGTGAACCAGCAGAAGTACTTCGCGTCCACCGACGGCTCGTACATCGACCAGGACATCCACCGCCTGTGGGCGCCGCTGTCGGCCACCGCTGTGGACAAGGCCACCGGCAAGTTCCGCTCGCGTGACGGTCTGGGCGCGCCGGTGGGCATGGGCTACGAGTACTTCGACGCGCGCCCCGAGCACAAGGTGCAGGCGGCCGGCGGCGTCACCACGCTGTACACGAAGTCGTACGACCTGGTCGAGGAAGCCCGCGCGGCCGGCCGCCAGGCGCGCGAAAAGCTGTCGGCCAAGTCGGTCGAGCCGGGCAAGTACGACCTGGTGCTGGCGCCGGAAAACCTGTTCCTGACCATCCACGAGTCGGTGGGCCACCCGACCGAGCTCGATCGCGTGCTCGGCTACGAAGCCAACTACGCCGGCACCAGCTTCTGCACGCTGGACAAGTGGCAGTCGAAGAACTTCAAGTTCGGCTCCGAACACGTGAACATCATCGCCGACAAGACGCGCCCGGGCTCGCTCGGCTACGTGGCCTACGACGACGAAGGCGTCAAGTGCAAGGAGTGGGACATCATCAAGAACGGCGTCCTGGTCAACTACCAGGCCACGCGCGACCAGGCCCACATCATCGGCGAGAAGGAGTCGCACGGCTGCTCGTACGCGGACAGCTGGAGCCAGGTACAGTTCCAGCGCATGCCCAACGTGTCGCTCGCGCCGGGCAAGAAGCGCCTCACGCCGGACGAGATGGTCAAGGACGTCAAGAAGGGCATCTACATCCTCGGCCGCGGCTCGTACTCGATCGACCAGCAGCGCTACAACTTCCAGTTCGGCGGCCAGCTGTACTTCGAGATCAAGAACGGCAAGATCGTCGGCCCGCTCGAGGATGTGGCCTACCAGGCCAACACCCAGGAATTCTGGAACGCCTGCACTGCCACCTGCGATGAGCGCGACTGGCGCATGGGCGGTTCGTTCTTCGACGGGAAGGGCCAGCCGAGCCAGGTGAGCGCGGTGTCGCACGGATCGAGCACGACGCGCTTCAATGGCATCAACGTGATCAATACCGCCCGCAAGATCGGGTAAGGGAAGCCGCATGAAACAGCTTAACCAGGAAGAAGCAAAGCGCATCTGCGACCGCGTGATCGGGTTGTCCAAGGCCGACGAATGCAGCGTGCGCATCGACGGCAGGCGCGTGGGCAACGTGCGCTTTGCCCGCAACAGCGTGTCCACCGCCGGCCTTTCCGAAGACACCAGCATTGCCGTGACGGTCGCCTTCGGCAAGCGCCAGGGCACCGCCACGATCAACGAATTCGACGACAAATCGCTCGAACGCGCCGTGCGCCGCGCCGAGGACATTGCGCGCCTGGCGCCCGAAAACCCGGAGTTCATGCCGGCCCCCGGCAAGCAGGAGTTCAAGTCATCGCAAACCCTGGTGCGCGAGACCGCGGCCATCGACGCGGACTACCGCGCCGAGGTGGCGTCGCACGCGATCCTCGCCTGCCGCAAGAAGAACCTGGTCGCCGCCGGCTTTTTCACCGACACCACCGGCTTCGAGACCATCGCCAATTCCCAAGGCGTGTTCGGGCACCAGGAATATTCGGGCCTGGACTACACCTGCACCGTGCGCACAGAAGACGGGCGCGGCTCGGGCTGGGTGACCCGCTCGGCCAACGACGTGCGCCGCTTCGACGCGCGCGAGGCCTCCGACGTGGCGATCGAAAAGGCGCTGCGTTCGGTGGAAGCCAAGGCGCTGGAGCCGGGCCGCTACACCGTCATCCTGGAGCCGGCCGCGACTTCCGAACTGCTAGGCCGCATGTTCGGCGCGTTCGACGCACGCCGCGCGGACGAGGGCCGCAGCTTTTTGTCGAAGAAGGGCGGCGGCAACCGCCTGGGCGAGAAGCTGTTCGACGAACAGGTGAACGTGTGGACCGACCCGTGGAACCCGGACGTGCCGGTGCTGCCGTGGGATGCGGGCTCGATGCTGCCGCGCGAGCGCACCAACCTGATCAAGGACGGCAAGGTCGCCTCGCTCGAATACTCGCGCTACTGGGCCGAGAAGAAGGGCGCGCGCGCGATCGGCCGGCCGGGCAACATGATCATGTCGGGCGGGACCAAGTCGCTCGAGGAACTGATCGCCGATACCAAGAAGGGCGTGGTCGTCACGCGCACTTGGTACATCCGCATGGTGGACCCGCAGTCGCTGCTGCTGACGGGCCTCACCCGCGACGGCACCTTCTACGTCGAGAACGGCAAGATCAAGTACCCGATCAAGAACTTCCGCTTCAACGAAAGCCCGGTCGCGATGCTCAACAACGTCGAGGAGCTGGGCAAGCCGACCGTGATCGGCCCGGACGAGGTGCGGTACCAGATGGTGATTCCGCCCATGCGGCTCTCCGACTTTAACTTCACCTCGCTGTCCGACGCGGTGTAGATGGCGCATTACGATTTCTACTTCACGCGCCTGACCTACGAGTCGGGCGATTGGGATGTGGATATCCGCATGCCCAGCAACGTGCTCAATTCGCTGGTCGAATACACCACGTTGCGGGTCGATCCGGCCGAGCGCCTGGTCGCGCTGTCCGACCCGAAGATGCTCGAGGCGCCGTTCTGCTACCTGGCGGGCCACAAGCTGGTGCAGTTCACCCCAAGCGAGCGGCGCAACTTCGAGCGCTACGTCAAGGGCGGCGGCTTCGTGTTCGTCGATGACTGCAACCACGACATCGACGGACTGTTCGCCAAGTCGTTCGAGGCCGAGCTGGCGCGCATGTTCGGGCCAAAAGCTTTGAAGAAGATCCCGAATACGCACCCGCTGTATTCGTGCTTCTTCAAGTTCGACGGCCCGCCCAACACGGCAGTGGAGCTGAACGGCTGGGGCGACGACCTGGTGCACGAATACCTGCGCGCGATCGAGATCGACGGCCGCGTGCGGGTGCTGTACTCGAACAAGGACTACGGCTGCGAGTGGGACTATGACTTTCGCAACAAGCGCTGGCTTGCGGTGGACAATACCCGGTTCGCGGTCAACATCATTCAATACGCTTTGGGAGCTTGAGCTGTGTCGGAACGTGACGCGATAGCATGGAACGAAAACGAAGTCGCGGAGCTGGCGGCGAAAGTGGACGCGCTCAAGCGCAGCATGGCGCGCGTGATCATCGGCCAGGAGGACGTGGTCGATCTACTCATCACCTGCCTGCTGGGCGGGGGCCATGCCCTGGTTGAAGGCGTGCCGGGGCTGGGCAAGACGCTGCTGGTCAAGTCGCTGGCGCAGGCTACCGACATGGACTTCCGCCGCGTACAGTTTACGCCGGACCTCATGCCCTCCGATATCGTGGGCACCGAGATCCTGGAAGAAGACGTGGAAACGCACCAGCGCGTGTTCCGTTTCCAGCAGGGGCCGGTGTTCACGCAGGTGCTGCTGGCCGACGAAATCAACCGGGCGCCTCCCAAGACGCAGTCGGCGCTGCTGGAAGCGATGCAGGAGCGCGCAGTCACCTTCGCCGGCACCACGCACCGGCTGCCGCGACCGTTCTTCGTGCTCGCCACCCAGAACCCGATCGAGCAGGCCGGCACCTATCCGCTGCCCGAAGCCCAGCTCGACCGCTTCCTGCTGCGCATCGACGTCGGCTATCCGACCGAGGACGAAGAGGTGCTGATGGTCTCGCGCACCACGCACGCGGGCCTGGACGACGCCGAACCGGCGATGGACGTGGCCACGCTGCTGCGCCTGCAGCTTTTGGTGCGCGACATCGAGATCGGCGAGCACTTGCTGCGCTACGCCACGCGCCTGGTGCGCGCGACGCGTCCGCGCGAGAGCTCGGTCGAGGCGGTGCGCAAGCACATCGGCTGGGGCGCCGGCCCGCGTGCAGGGCAGGCGCTGGTGCTGGCCGCCAAGGCGCGCGCGCTGATGCACGCTCGCCTGGCGGTCACGCGCGAAGACATCGGCGCAATGCTGTTGCCAGTGCTGGCGCACCGCGTGCTGCGCAACTTCGAGGCCGAGGCGGATGGCATCGAGATTGCCGAGATCCTGCAGTCCCTGCGCCGCGAGATCAAGGTCGACTGAGTTGACGCTGGCAAGTTCGGCGCTGATCGCGCAAACGAAAGACCTCGACCTCGTGATCCGTCACGTGCTGGCGGGGCTCGGGCACGGCATTCACGCCGGGCGCGAGCGCGGCGCCGGCGTCGAGTTCTCGGAATACCGTGCGTACGCCCCGGGCGACGAATGGCGCCGCGTCGACTGGAAACTGCTCGCGCGCGCCGACCGCTATTACGTGCGCGAGGCCGAGCGCGACAGCCACGTGGCCGTGTGGCTGGTGCTCGATGCGACCGCATCGATGTCCGAGCCGAGCCGCAGCGTGGAAGGGCTGGACAAGATTGCATATGCGCGCGCGCTGCTCGGGTGCGTGGCGGCGATCGCCCAGCGGCAGGGAGACGCATTCGGCCTGGTCGTGCTGCGCGACGGCGCGGTGCAGTTCACGCCCGCCTCGCGCGGGCCGCGCCAGTTGCAGCGCGTGCTGGCGCAGCTCGCGCGTGCGGACGCTGCCGGTGCCCTGCCGGCTGCAGACGTGCTGCGCAGCTCGCTGCACTTTGCGCGCGCGCCCAGCGTGGTGTTCGCGGCCAGCGACTTGCTTGATTGGCCATCGCCCTTGTCCGAGGCATTGATTCGGCTTCGCCACATGCGCCACGACGTGCGCGTGCTGTGCCTGCAGACGCAGGCCGAATGCGAGGCCAGCTTCGAAGCCGGGCCGGCATACCGCGACCCGGAGCAGGAGGCCGGCGTGTTCGGCTTTGATGCCGTGGCGCGCGAGACCTACCGCCGCAACCGCGAGGCGCACTTTGCCAATGTGGCCGCGCAGTGCCGCCAGCACGACATTCTATTGACAGCAGCCCGGATCGAGCAGCCGCCGGGTGAAGTGCTGCGCATGTGGCTGCGCCGGCCGGGGCGGTCATGAACAGCTTGTGGTGGCTGGCACTTCCGGTATTGCTGCTGCCCGTGTGGTGGCATCGGCAGAAGCGCGAGCAGACGCGCACGCTGCCGCTGGCGAGCGCGCGCTTCGTGCCGCGCATCGAGCCCAACCAGGTACGCGTCTGGCGCTGGGTTGACGTGTTGCTGCTGGTGGTGCGCTGCCTGCTGCTCGCGGCCGTCGTCGCGTGGCTGGCCGATCCGGTGCTGCCGTGGCGGCCTGATACCGTGGTCGCGGTGCAGGGGACCGATGCGGCATGGGCACAACAGCAGGTCGCGGCCGCCGGCCTGAAGGACCCGCAGCGCATCGACTTGCCGGCTGCGCAGGTACTGGAGTGGGTGCGCACGCACCAGCGCGAGTGGCGGACCGATGCCCGTGTGCTCGTGCTGGGCGACGTGCCCATGCCCGCCAGCCTGCCCGCGTTCCGCCACCGCGTTCAACTGGTCACTGCCAGGGTAGCGCCGCAGGGCGCCGTACGCCATATCGTGATCGTGAGCGAGCGCGCGCAGGAATGGCGGCGGTTTTTCGCCGCGCTGGACGGCGCGGACCGTTACGTGATCGACACCGAGCCAGGCGCGAAGGCCGACCTGATCATCTGGGACGTGCCGCGAGCACCAAGCGCCGGCTTGCGCGCGCCGCTGTGGTGGGTGGCCGACGCCAGCGCATCCCCGGAGCTGCGCGATGCGCGCCAGGTGGACGGCATGCGCTACGCGGACAGCGCGTCGCGTGGCCGCCTGTGGAGCTCTGCGGCTTGGCCGCCGAAGGATGCGGACAGCGCGCGCCGCTTGTTCGAAACCTGGCAGCGCCTGCATTTTGCGCCGGCGCCGTACACCGCGCCCTCGCAAACGATCCAGACCCGCCGTGTGTGGCGGCCGGACGAAGCCGAAGGCGAGCTGCGCACCATGCTGGCGTGGCTGGTCGTGGCGCTGTTTGCTGTTGAAAGGATCCTGACCCATGCGCGCCGCCGCTGACATCGCATCGCGGATTCGCCGCGCGGCCCTGCTGCGACGCGCGCCAGTGTGGGCCGGGGGCCTGCTGCCATGGCTTGCGCTGCGCTCGGTGGCCGGTGCCGCGGTGTGGTCGGCATGGTGCGCGTGGGACGCATTCCGGCTGAACCGCGCGGCGGCAGCACACTGGCCGCGCTGGCTGGACGACGCGCTGCCCGAGCTGGAAGACAGCAGCGCCTTGCTCCTCGACGCGCAGACCCCGGTTGCGCGACTGCAGCGCGAACGGTTGCTGGCGCGGATCGACGCGGCGCTGACCGGATCCGCTGTGCGCGCGATCGCAAGCGAAAGGGTCAAGCCGGGCCTGCCCTGGCTCGGCCTGAGCGTGCTCGCTGCGGCTTCCTTGTGGCTTGCCGCCTCCCATCCCTTCGCCACGACCGCAAAGGTACCGGGCTTGCGCACGGTGCTGCCGCAAGCCGTGCCGCCGCGCCAGCAGCTGGTGCTGAAGGTCGTCCCGCCTGCCTACACCGGCGCCCCGGCCAGCGAAGGCGCGCCGCGTGACTTGCAGGTGCCGGAATCGAGCCAGGTGGAGTGGTGCGAGAAGGGCGGTGCGCCGCTGGATGCGCCGGTGGAACTGAGCTCGGGACAATCGCTCCCAACGGGCCAGCCGTGCGTGCGCTGGACGGCGAGCGAGTCCGTATTCTGGCGCTGGAAGGGCACGCGCTACAACCTGAAGGTGACGCTCGACCAGCCGCCGGAGATTGTCATCAGCGCGCCGTCCGAGATGGTGCACGAGCTGCGTGAAGGCGCGCAAACGGCGGCCATGGCGGTCAGCGTGCGCGACGACTACCGCGTCCAGCGCGCAACCGTGCACATGACGCTGGCGCGCGGCAGCGGCGAGAACATCCGTTTTTCCGACCGCGAGATGCCGCTGCCCGAGTCGCCGGACCCGCGCAAGCGCGACTGGTCCAGGACGTGGACGCTCAAGGACCTGGGCATGGAGCCGGGCGACGAGCTGTACTTCTTTGTGCGCGCCAGCGATAACGCGGCCAAACCCCACTCGGTGCAGTCGCCCACCTACACGCTGCGCCTGCCGGCGCCAAAGCAGGAAGCGGACACCGAAAGCGCCGCGCTGCCCACCCTGGTGAAACCGGAAAGCCTGCGCAGCCAGCGCCAGATCATCATCGACACCGAGCAGCTCATCGCCGACATGCGCGCCAGGCACATGGATGCGGACACGGTACGCGAGCGCAGCCAGACAATCGCGTCGGACCAGGGCGCGCTGCGGCGCCGCTACGGCCAGTTCCTGGGCGAGGAATCGACGCTGTTCGGCGGCGACGACCACGACGATGACCAGCCTGGCGCAAAGAAGGACGTGCTGCACGAATTTGGCCACGCCCACGACCAGGCCGAGAATGCCACGCTGTTCGACGACGCGACCAAGAAGGTCCTGCGGCGCGCGCTCTCGGCAATGTGGGATGCCGAAAAGGCGCTGCGCGCGATCTCGCCCAAGACCGCCCTGCCGCCGGAGTACAAGGCACTGGACGCGGTCAAGGAACTGCAGCAGGCCGACCGCATTTATCTTCACAAGACGGCCTTCGCGCCGCCGCCCATCAAGGAAGACAAGCGCATGACCGGCGATATGGCCGGCAGCGCGAGCAGCAAGCGGGTGCAGGACGAGGCGCCGGGCAAGGTGCCGCAGCAGTTGCGCGAACTGGTGCAGGCGCTGTCCACGGACGGGCCGCTGCCGGCGCTGTGGACGCGCACGGCGCAGGACTGGGTGCGTGAACGGATTACCGTTGACGAGCAGCGGCTGGCGGCGCAGCAAGCCATCCAGGACGTGGCCGACGGCTGCGCACCGTGCCGCGCAAACCTGCGCGCGTATCTGCGCGGCGGAATCGGCGCGCCCCAGCTGCTGCTGCAGGCAAAGCCGACGGTCGATACGCCATTCACCAGGGCCTGGCGCGCGGAGGAGAAGAAGTGATCTGGGCGATAGCATGCATTGGCCTGGCGGCGGTTGCTGCGAGCGTGTGGCGCCGCCAGTGGATCGACGCGGCGCTGGCCGCCGTTGCGGCGCTTGCGCTGGCACTGGTCTGCGGCGAGATTGCGCTGCCGGTCAAGCCAGCGGCAACGCTGGATATCGACGCCAAGAATCCGCCGCATTCGCTCGATGGCGTGGCCGCGCTGCGGCTGAAGGGCGATGGATTGCGTGCCGCGCAATGGGACGACCTGCCGGCGCGGCCGCTGGCATGGGACGGCGCCGGCGCAGGCGGCATCGCACTGGACTTCCCGCGCCAGCTCGCGCTTGGCCGCATGTTCGTGCTGACCGTACACCGGCCGCCCGGCACGCCGGCGCGCTTGCAGCTGGTGGCCGAGAACGGCTGGGTGCTGTCGGAGGCGAAGGGCGAGGGCGACCTCTCGGTGCAGTGGCTGCCGTCGGTCGCGGAACAGCTGGTGCTGCGCGCGCGCCTGCTTGCGAGCGATGGCAGCGTCATCGACGAGGGGCCGGTGCCGTTCCGGGTGAGCGAAACGCAGCCGCTGCGCGTGCAGGGCCGCTTTGGCGCGCCCTCGTTTGACCTGCGCGCGCTGGACGAACTGCTCGCGAGCAGCAACGCCTTGCTGGACTGGCAGATCTCGCTTGGCAAGGCGCTTACCCGCAGCGAAACCCCGCGCGAGGCGATCGGTGAGCCCAACCTGCTGCTGGTCGATGCCGCCTGGTTCGAGCATGCGACCCCGGCCCAGCGCAGCGCGATGCTGGCGCAGGCCGAGCACGGCGCGGCGCTGCTGATCCTCGGTGCGAACGCGGCCGATCCCGCCATCTGGTCGCGCACCCTGCAGCTGGACCTCAAGCCACAGCCGGACAAGGCCACCGAAGGCGCGCCGCTTGTCATGTCCGTGGCGCCGTTCAATCCATCGGAGCACGGCCCCTGGCAGGCGGCGGGCAATCTGCTTTGGACCCGCCAGTGGCACGCGGGCCGCATCGGCTGGCTAGGCGCGGCCGACTGGCACCGGTACGCGATCAGCGACCCGCATGCGCTTGCATTGTGGTGGCAGTCGACACTGGACGCGCTGGGCGTGGCGCGCGCGGAGCCGGTCGAGTGGCTGGCCCCGGACGAAATGCCCCTGCCACGCCAGCGGCTGGAGGTGTGCGCGCGCGGCGTGAAGGGCACGGCGGTGTTCCCCGGCCTGAGCCAGAAACTGGCCTGGCAGCGCCGGCCGGATCGCGTGGATGCCTCGTGCGTGGCAGTATGGCCTGAGAAGAGCGGCTGGCTCCAGGTCGAGAGCCCGGACAGCGACGCCAGCAGCGCCATCTATATTTTTGCGCCCACCGACTGGCAACAGTGGCAGGCGCAGGAGCGCCGCCACGCCACCGCACGCTATGCCGCGCGCACGCCGGTTGCGGCGCAGGGCCGGCCCGCAGCGCTGCCGCGCTGGCCCTTTGCCGTCGTGTTCGCGCTGGCGATGCTTGCGCTGTGGTGGCGCGAGCGCCGCTAGCCGGTCAGAAGCTGTAGTCGGCGCGCACGTACATGCTGCGGCCGTTGATGCCGAACGGGCAGCTCTCCCAGCAGTAGGTGAAGCCCAGCTGCGGGAACGGCGCCGCCTTCACCGGGTCCCAGCGCGTGGGATAGGTGTCGAACACGTTGTTGGCCCCGGCCGAGAAACTGAGCTGCCTGCTGAACGCGTAACGTGCCGACAGGTCCGCCAGCCATTTGCCTTCCCATGTCTGGATGTACGGCGCCGTGAAGCCCTGGCCCTCTACCTTCCCGTAGTAGTTGGCGCGCGCGTTCAGCTCCCACGGCCCGGTGCTGAAATCGGCCGCCACGACGTGGTGCTGGCGCGGCTGGCCGCGTTCGATCAGGGTCACCTGCGCGTCGTCGAACAGCTGCGCGCCGGAGAGCACGGGCGAGGACGAATGGCGTCCGGTCACCTCGGTGCGGTTCAGTCCCAGCTGGCCGGACAGCACCAGCTTGCCCGCGCTGCCGCGCAGCGTTTTCTCGAGCACGATGTCCAGCCCCCGCGTGGCGGTATCGATGGCGTTGGTGAAGAACTGCGCCTGGCCCACGCGCAGCGGCGCCAGGATCGCCTTGACCGGGCACGCCGCCGGCGTCAGGCAGGCGCCGGTCTCCGGTTCGATATTGCTGGAGAAGACGATGCGGTCGTAGATCAGCGTGCGATAGACGTCGGCGGTAAGCGTCAGGTCGCGCGCAGGCCGCAGCACGATGCCCGCGCTGTAGCTCCTCGATTGTTCCTGCTTGAGCGGCGCGATGCCGAACGCCCTGGTGACGGCGCTGCCTTCGCGCGCGGTGAGCGTATCGGTGAGCACACCCGCCGCGTTCAGGTTGGTCGATACCGAGCTGTAGAACTTCTGCTGCACGCCCGGCGCACGAAATCCCGTGGACGCGCTGCCGCGCAGGCCGAACTGCTGCAGCGGGTCCCAGCGCAGGGTCATCTTGCCGGTCGTGGTGTCGCCAAAATCGGAATAGCGCTCGCGCCGCAGCGCCGAGCCGATGGTCACGCTCTTGCCGAATTTCTGTTCCAGGTCGAGGTACAGCGCAACGTTGTGGCGCGACTCGTTCACTTCGGTGGACGGCGTGTAGCCGGGGAAGCCCTGGATGCCCGCCGCCGCGATGTGCCCGGTCTGGTCGAGGATCTTGATGGCGGTGTTGTTGGTGCGGCCGTACTGGTAGGACACCGGCTCGCCGGCGACGATCTGGTAGCCTTCGCGCCGGTACTCGGCGCCGATCGCGACGAATGTCTCGAAACCGAGCAGCATCATGGGCCCCTTGACGTCCAGGTTGACCGTGGTCTGCTTGAAGCGCAGCTTGCCGGTATCGGCCTCGCGCGGCGATTCGCCGTAGATGCTGCAGCTGCATTGGGGCTCGTACCAATAGCTCACGTTGATCGAGTTCCGCTCGTGGAAGGCGAGCTCGTTGCGGCCGTGGTTCACGCTCGCGTCGAAGTCCCACTGGCCGCCCAGGGCGTGCCGGTAACCCAGCGCGAGCGACGCGTCGCGCACGGTGGTCAGGATGTTCGGCAAAAAGCCATCCGGGTACACCGCAGGCACGTTGCGGCCGTCGCCCTTGGGACGGAAGAAGCCGCCCGCGTCACCACGGCGGCGCGAGACGCCGCCGAACGCATAGAACTCGCCCTCGGTGCTGGTCGGCAGCACGGAGTTCAGCCACAGGTAGGCATCCTTGGCCAGGCTGTCGCCGATGCGCTGGGTTACGCGCGGCGGCTGCACGCGCAGGCTGTCTGCGCCGGCCCGGTTGGTCTCGCCGCGCTTGCGTGCTTCCACGGCCAGGTCGATGTAGCCGTCGCCCAGCGCAAAGCCGCGCCATGCGCTGGCGCCGACCTGCTTGCCGTCGCCTTCGGACGTGGCGCCGCCGGTGGCGCTCAGCTGGCCCTTGCCGGCGCCCTTCTTCAGGACGATGTTGATCACGCCCGCAATCGCGTCCGACCCGTACTGGGCGGCCGCGCCGTCGCGCAGCACTTCGATGTGGTCGATGGCCGACAGCGGGATCGCGTTGATGTCGGTGCCCGCCGAGCCGCGCCCGATGGTCTGCTGCACGTTGACCAGCGCCTGCTGGTGCCGCCGCTTGCCGTTCACGAGCACCAGCAGCTGGTCCGGGCCGAGGCCGCGCAGCGTGGCCGGGCGGATGATGTCGGTGCCGTCGCTGATGAAGGTGGTGCTGAAGTTGAAGGACGGGTCAAGGTCCTGCAGCACCTTGCCCAGTTCGAGCATGCCGGTCGATTGCATGTCCTTCAGGCTCACCAGCCCCACCGGCACCGCCGTTTCGAGCGCGGTCTTGGCCGGCGCGCGCGAGCCCAGCACCACCACAGTAGGCGTAGCATCGCCCCCGGACTGGCCCCGCGCGGGGCCGAAGGCGGCAAGCAGCGCGGCGGCGATCAGCAAACGATGACAAGGTTTGGTCCGCATCATGGTCCCCCTTTAAGTGTTGTCATTGCCCGGCAATCTTGCTCGCCGTTACTGATCACTTATTGATGAGGGACAAATCTTGCGGAATTACAATGCTCCGCTGTGCTGTCCGGGCAACAGTCGGCCCTGCTAGCCCGCGTGGTCGCGCATCCAGTCCTTCAGGCCGTTGACCCACTGCTTGGCGGGCAGGTTGTAGCGGCGCTTGATCTCGCCGGCGCGCTCGTACAGCGCCGAAAAATCGACCTGGGGCGCGTCCTTGAACGCGATCGTCACGATGTTCGCGTCATGCACCTCGGGTAGCCACACGACGGCGTCGAACACCTGTTCCATCACCTGCAGGTTCTTGTCGTAGTTGGAAAAGTCGTCGCCGAACACGTTGGTGGTCATGATGCCGCCCGGCGCCAGGCAGTCCAGGCACGCCTGGTAGAACTCGGGGGTATCGAGCACCGGGCCGCGCGCCTCTTCGTCGTACAGGTCCACCTGCAGCACGTCGACCTTGCCGTGGTTGGCAGGGTCGAGCACGAAGTCGAGCGCGTTCATTTCGCGCACCGACAGGCGCGCGTCGTCCGGCGGCAGGCCGAACAGCGCGCGGCAGATCGCGATCACGTTCGGGTTCAGCTCGACCGCGGTGACGCGCGCATCGGGAAAGCGCAGGTAGCTGAACTTGGTCAGAGCGGCGCTGCCAAGGCCCAGCTGCACGATGTGGCGCGGCGATGGCTGGAACAGCATCCACGTCATCATCATCTGCACGTATTCGAGCTCGATCGCATCCGGGCGCGACAGGCGCATCGCGCCCTGCACCCAGGAAGTGCCGAGGTGAAGCGAGCGCACGCCCTCGAATTCGGTGATGGTGGCGGGCGGATGGCCGGGCTGGGAGAAGCGCGGGTCGGTGCGGGGATCGTTGGAAGACATGATGCGGTGATTCGGCGGTAAGGCGCCGATGTTACCAGATCGCGCGCGCGGGGCGGGTCAGGCGGGCACCGCGACCAGCGGCAGGACCAGGGTCACCGCCAGGCCGCCGCCTTCGCGGTTGGCGAGCGTGATGCGCCCGCCGTGCGCCTCGGCGATCTCGCGCGCGAGCGCCAGGCCCAGCCCCGTGCCGCTGCGCTTGGTGGAATAGAACGGCACCAGCGCGTTGGTCAGCACGGCGTCGCTCATGCCGCTGCCGCGATCCATCACGTCGATGCGCACCACGTCTTGCGCGCGCCGCACTTGCAGTTCCACCTGCTCGGGACGCGAACCCGATTCGTGCGCGTTCTTGAGCAGGTTGAGCAGCGCCTGCTCCAGCT
Source organism: Massilia agilis (assembly GCF_024756255.1). Lineage (GTDB taxonomy): Bacteria > Pseudomonadota > Gammaproteobacteria > Burkholderiales > Burkholderiaceae_D > Telluria > Telluria agilis. The sequence goes on from NZ_JANUHB010000003.1 coordinate 423,721, forward strand.
GGGCCGGATCGAATTGCGCCGGATCGGCCGGCAGCGCGCCGACCAGCGAGAACCGCACCTGCGAGGCCAGCCGGGCCACGAACTCGCTCCACTCGCACGCTTCCAGCCTGGGCGTGGGCAGCTTGGCAAAGCGCGCGTAGCCGAGGATGAAACTCTCCAGGTGGCGCGTGCGCTCGCCGATCGTTTCGAGGATTTGCGGCAGGCGCTCGGGCTGGCCGCGCCGCACCAGCTCGGCCCCCGAATGCGCGAGCGACGCCAGCGGCGCCAGCGAGTTGTTCAGCTCATGGCTGATCACGCGTATCACCTTCTTCCAGGTCTGCACTTCCTGGCGCCGCAGTTCGGACGTCAGGTGGCGCAGCAGGAGCAGCTCGTGTTTGCGGCCGTTGAGGGTGAAGCTGCTGCGCGCAAGGTGATAGACCTCGTCCTCGCCGCCGTCGCTGCCGTCCACGCTGAACAGGCCGTCGCCGCCACGCGCGAGCGCATCGGACAAGGCCGGCGCCGCCGTCTGCAGCAGCTCGCCCAACTGCATGCCTTCGAGCTTGCGGCCCTTGGCCAGCAGCTGGCGCGCGGCCACGTTGGCGTACACGACCGGGCCCGAACGGCTGGCGTTGCCGGCCACCAGCAGCATTGCCACCGGCGTGTTCTGCACCATCGTGTCCAGCAACAGCTCGCGCTGCACCAGGTCCAGCCGCTGGTCGCGCAGCACGCTCCCAAGGTCGTTGTGCGAGGCCACCAGGTCCGCCAGCTCGTCGTTGTGCGGCCAGTGCAGGCTGAACGAAAAGTCGCCGTCGCGGTAGCTGGCCACCGTGCCTTCGAGCGCGCGGAACAGCGACAGGATCGGGCGGATCTCTGAGCGGATCGTGATGACTGCAATCGGCACCACGCACGCCAGGCAGATCGCCAGCACCAGCCAGGGCTGGCCCGGCAACAGCATGGTCAGGCCGAGCGCGGCGCCGATGCCCAGCGTGAGCAGGGTGCCGACCAGCGCCGACCAGCGCGTCACCAGCGAAAAGCGACGCCCGCGCGGCGGCCGGATGCCCTTGCGGCTCATGTGGTACGGGCGATGCCGAGGCGTTCCATGCGCCGGTACAGCGACTGGCGCGACAGGCCCAGCTCGGCGGCGGCTTGCGCCACCACGCCGCCCGCGCGCGCCAGCGCCTGCGCGATCGCGTCGCGGTCAGGTTCGTTGTCGGCGCTTGCCGCCGGCACCGGCGGCAAGCCCAGGTCCTCGGTCTTGATCACGTCGCCGCGCGCGAGCAGGCTGGCGCGCGCCATCACGTTCTTCAGTTCGCGCACGTTGCCGGGCCAGGCGTGGGCCTGCAGGGCCGCCTCGGCGCCCGGGTGCAGGGTCTTGCCGCTGGCAAGGAAGCTGTGCGCGAGCGGCACGATGTCGGCCGGGCGCGATGCCAGCGGCGGGATGCGCAGCTCGATCACGTTCAGGCGGTAGTACAGGTCTTCGCGGAAGGTGCCGGCCCGGATCATGGCCTGCAGGTCGGCGTTGGTGGCGCTGATCACGCGCACCTTGACCTGGCGTTCGCGGTTCGACCCCAGCCGCTCGAAGCGCCCGGTCTCGAGCACACGCAAGAGCTTCATCTGACCGGCCGGCGGCAGGTTGCCGATCTCGTCCAGGAACAGGGTGCCGCCGTCGGCCGCCTCGAACTTACCCTCGCGCGCCTTGGACGCGCCGGTGTAGGCGCCGGCCTCGGCGCCGAACAGCTCGGCCTCGATCAGCTCGGCGGGCAGGGCGCCGCAGTTGAGCACCACGAACGGGCCGCCGGCGACGGGCGAGTTGGCCTGGATGATCTCGGCGATGCGTTCCTTGCCGGTGCCGTTCGGCCCGGTGACCAGCACCGGCACGTCCGAGCGCGCGACCTGGCAGGCCAGGTGCAGCACGCGCTCGGTGGCCGGGTCGGCCCAGACCATGCCGCGCAGGTCGAAGCCCTGTTCCAGCTCGCGCCGCGCGCGCCGTTCCTGCTGCAGGCGCTGGCGCAGCGCGCGGTTGGCCTGCGACAGCTCGACCAGGTTGGTGACGGTGGCCAGCAGCCGGTCGTCATTCCACGGTTTGGACAGGTAGTCGGCCGCGCCGGACTTGACCAGCTCCACCGCCGCATCCAGGTGGGTCCACGCGGTCAAGAGGATCACCGGCAGGTCGGGGTGGCGCCGGCGGATCTCGCGAAACAGCGCGGTGCCTTCTTCGCCCGAAGTGGTGTCGGCACTGAAGTTCATGTCCTGGATGACCAGGTCGACCGGCTCGCGGTCGAGCAAGGCCAGCCCTTCCTCGGGCGAGGCCGCGCGCAGGGCCGCGATGTCGTGCAGGGAGAACAGCACTTCCAGCGCGATCGCGACCGCGGCGTTGTCGTCGATGATCAGTACGGTGGGCATGGCCGCTAGCATACCATCGTAAAGATGAGCTTACGCGGTGCGCGTGGCCATCGCCGGCGAGATCGACGCGGCGCGCCAGGCCGGCCCGTACACGGCCGCGATCCCGAGCGCCCAGAACAGGCCCCAGCCGGCCAGCAGGTAGCCGAATGGCAGGCGCGCCATCTCCAGCTTGGAGACCATCAGGTTGTTCAGGCCGATCGCCAGCAGCACCCCGGCCACCACGCCGGTGCTGGTGATCATCAGGTTCTCGGTGATGAAGTAGCGCAGGATGTCCACGCGCCGCGCGCCGAGCGCACGGCGCACGCCGATCTGCTTGCGGCGCTGCGTGACCCAGAGGCTCGCCATGCCGACGATGCCGCTGACGGTCACCAGCAGCAGCAGCGCGCACACGATGATCAGCATCCACGACAGGGTGCGGTCGCCCCGGTAGCAGTCGCGGCGCTCCGCCGACAGCTGCTTGCTGTCGATGATCTTCGGCACCGCCGAACCGCGCCGCAAGGCTTCCTCGGCCTCGCGCATCACGCGGTCGGCCTGGCCCGGTTCGACGCGCAGGGTGTACATCGCCGAGTTGGAGCCGACGAAGCGCAGCGGCCGGATTTCGGAGTACTCGACCGTGTCGTCGGTCTGCGCCCACGGCGTCTGCAGCCGCTCGACCACGCCGACCACGCGCATCTCGAACGCGCTTTCGCCGGTGCCGTTGTAGATCATCTTGCCGACCGCGTGCCCGTCGGGGAACAGCTTCTTGGCCATCGCCGAGGTGATGATGACGATGCGTGGTCCGTCGGTGTCCTTGTCCGGGTCGAAGTTCATGTATTCATCCGGGGTGAAGTCGCGGCCTTCGACCAGCTTCAGGCCCCAGGTCTTGATCAGCCCACCGGACGTATCGTAGGCGGCAGCACCGCCGGTCGGCTGCAGCTGGGTGCGGCTACCGGCGAAGGTGTTGCTGTTGCCGCTGTGGGAGAGCGGCACCTGGTTCACTTCGGCCACGCTGGTCACGCCCGGCACCGCGCGCAGCGTGGCCAGTTCGCGCTCGCGGTTGGCGATGATCTCTTCGGGGCCGCGCTTGTCCAGGTTACGCACCCGCATCGTGACCACCGACTGCTCGTCTTCGACGCCGCTCGGGCGCACGCTGATCTGCTGGCGCAGGTTCACCACGTGCAGGGCATTGGCCAGGATCGCCATCGACAGCGCGACCTGGATCGCCACCAGGACGGGGCCGGTCTTGTTGCGCATGAGCGCAGAGAGGATGGGACGGATTTCCATGTTGGCTTCCTTATTGGGATTTGAGTTGCAGCGCCGGGGTCACCTGGCAGGCGCGCCAGGTCGGCAACAGGCCCGCCACGATGGCCGCCGCGATCGACAGCACAAAGGTCAACGCAAGCATTTCCATGTCCATGTGCGCCAGGTTCTTCATCGATGGCGTGGACAGGCCCATCAGGGCGAGCGCGCCGTACGACAGCAAGAGGCCGAGCGTGCCGCCGACCAGGCCAACCACGGCGGTCTCGATCAGGAACTGGCTGAAAATCTCGCGGCGCGACGCGCCCAGCGCGCGGCGGATGCCCACTTCGGGGGCGCGCACCGAGAACTTCGCCAGCAGCAGGCCGATCGTGTTCACCAGGCACAGCGCCAGGAAGGCGAACGCCAGCCACACCGACAGCTTCTCGTCGCTGCCCACCACCTTGCGCTCTTCCAGCCATTCCATCACGTTGTACAGCTTGGCCGGCTGGTTGCGCTCCATGCGGCCCAGGCGGTGCTGTTCCTTCACGTAGCTGTCCAGGTAGGACTGGACGTCGGCGCGGTCGGCGGCCGACGCGGTCTCGAACCAGAACTGCAGCCAGGTGCAGTCGCCTTCCAGTCGGCCGGCAAAGCCCGGCTTGGGGTTACGCACGTTGCAGCTCATGCTGCCGGCATGGCCCATCTCGTGGCGGATCGCGGTGGCCAGCGGCAGGAAGAACGCTTCCTCGTCGCCGTACTCGCCGTTGCCCGAAATGATGTGGTAGTAGCGGGGCAGCGGCTTCCAGTGGTCGGCCACGCCCACCACCTGGTACGAATAGCGGCTCATGCGCACCTGCTTGCCGACCGGGTTGGTCTTGCCGAACAGGCGCTCGGCCAGGTCGGTGGACAGCACGATCACGTCGGCGGCCGCCTTGTCCTCGGCTTCGGTCCACGGCTGGCCGTACTTGAACGGCACTTCGAACATGGAGAAGAAATCGTGCGTCGCGGCCAGGCCCTGCTGCTGGAACGCGGCCAGGTCGGTGCGCGCCGGTTCCACCGCCAGGTTCACGCCGTACATGGCGGTGCGGCGCGCGCCCACCGGGGCCGCGAGGAGGTTCTTCACATCCGGGTAGGTGGACTGCACGTCGTCCGGCGGCGAGCCCGGGGTGTAGCCTTCCTTCGGGCCGACGTCGAGCACCGGCACCAGCAGCCGGTCGCTCTTGTGCGGGATCGGGTTCCCCGACATCATGTGCAGGATCGTGAGGGTGGACATCGACGCCGCCACGCCCACCGCGAGCGTGAGCACCATCAGCGCGGTCAGCGCCGGATTGCGGCGCAGGCTGCGCACGCCAAGCTTGAAGTAGTAGCCGAACATGGTCAGCTCCTTACGCGACCAGGGTCGGGGTGGTGCGCACCAGGTCCGACACACGGCCGTCGATGATGTGCACGTTGCGCTGGGTACGCACCGCCAGCTCGGGGTCGTGCGTGACCATCAGGATGGTGGTGCCCTGCGCGTTGATCTCTTCCAGCAGTTCCATCACGCCGCGCGCCATCTGGGTGTCCAGGTTGCCGGTCGGTTCGTCCGCCAGCAGCAGCTTGGGCGAGCCGGCCAGCGCGCGCGCGATCGCCACGCGCTGCTGCTGGCCGCCGGACAGCTCGGCCGGGTAGTGCTTCATGCGCGAGGCCAGGCCCACCTTGGACAGCGCGTCCTCGATGCGCTCGCGGCGCTCGGTGGCGTTAAAGCCGCGGTAGCGCAGCGGCACGTCGACGTTATCGAACAGGTTCAGGTCGGGGATCAGGTTAAAGCCCTGGAAGATGAAGCCGAGCTTTTCGTTGCGCAGCTTCGAGCGGGCGTTGTCGTCCATGCCTTTCACGTTCACGCCATCGAGGATGTACTCGCCGTCGTCGAAGGTCTCGAGCAGGCCGGCGATGTTCAGGAAGCTGGTCTTGCCCGAGCCGGACGGGCCGGTCACGGTCACGAACTCGCCCTGCTTGACGTCGATCTCGAAGCCACGCAGCGCATGGGTCTCGATCATGTGGGTACGGTACACCTTGGACAGGTTTTTCATGCGCAGCATGCTGGACTCCTTGTGTCGTTTTCGGTTAGTTGTTGATGGCCACACGTTGGGCGTTCTTGAAGGTGTCGGTGCCGGAGATGACGATCTTGTCGCCCGGCTTGGCGCCGGACAGGATCTCGACCGACGAGATCGAGGTCGCGCCGATCTGCACCGGCGTCCTCACCGCGATGCCGTCCTTGACGAGATAGGCGAAGCGCCCGCCTTCGCTTTCCACGAACGGGCCGCGCGCCACCATCACCACGTTCGGTTTTTCCTCGATCAACAGGCGCGCGCTCACGCGCTGGCTCTGGCGCAGGCCCTCGGGCTGCTTGCCCTCGAAGCGCACGCGCGCCAGCACGATGTTCTTGACCACCTCGGGCGAGAGCGCAGACAGCTTGCCCTTCACGGTGGCGTTGCCGATGGTGATCTCGGCGTTCATGCCGATGCCAAGGTCGGCGGCGAAGGTCTCGGGCACCTCGACCTCCACTTCCAGGCGCGACAGGTCCACCAGCGTCATGAGCGGCGCGTTGGCCGGCACCACCGCGCGGTCCTGCACGTTGAGGGTGCCGATGAAGCCGTCCACCGGCGCGCGCACGGTCAGCTCGTCCACGCGGCGCTGGGCCTCGGCCAGCGACAGCTTCTGCGTCTGCAGCTGGCTGGTCTTGGTCTTGAGCGCGAGCGCCACGTCGTCCTTTTCCAGCGCCGCGGCGGAGGCGGCGTGGCGGGCGCGGATCTCGGCCGAATTGAGCGCGTCCTTGGCCTTCTGGTAATCGATCTTGGCGATCACGCCCTCGTTGGCCACCGATTGGTAGCGCTCCAGCGTGCGCTGCGCGGACAGGCGCTCGATCTCGGCGGTGTCGGCCTCTTTTTGCGCCAGCAGCTTCTGCTTGCGCGACAGGATCTCCTGGCGCGCCACCTCGGCCTGCAGCTGCTCGTAGGCGGTCTGTTCGCGCTTGAGCGCGTCCGCCAGGTCGGGCGAGGTGAGCACTGCCAGCACCTGGCCCTTCTTGACCGTGTCGCCGGCCTGCACCTTGAGCGACACCGTGGCGGAGGCGGTGGAGAACAGGGTCGGACTGACCGCGGCCACGACCCGGCCGTTGACGGCGGCGTCGCGCACCAGCGTGCCGCGCGCGACTTCGGCAATGCGGATGCGCGCCGCGTTCACCGATTCGTCGCTGCTGCGGTAGGCCGACAGCAGCATGGCGCCGACGGCGGCGAGGGCGATCGCGCCGCCGATGACGAAGGCGCGTTTCTTGAATTTGCTCGCCGGATGCGAGGCGATCATGGCGTCCTGGGCTGAAGTATCGCGAATCATGGCTTTGCCTGTTGTATTGACCGCGATTCCTGTTGCACGAAGTGTGCCATGTGCTAAGTGACTGATTTGAAAGGAATGGCGGTGTGTCCGCGGCGTCCGGACAGCGTGCGGACGGACACTCGCGCGGACAGTGCCGCCACGCTTGCATATTCACGAGCAGGCTTTATATGATGGCAACGCATGCCGGCGCATGCGCCCAACCACCGAAAGGCGAGATGAGCCAAACCCTGACCGGCCTTGCCGGCCTTGCCCGCCACCTGTTCGCGTATGCGCGTGCCGTGGCCACGATTCCCGAGCCGGAACCGATCGACTATCCCTTCGCGCCCAGCGACGTCGCGCAGCTGCACCGCGTCACGCAGGCAGGCGGCGCGCCATCGCTGGACGACCAGACCTGGAACGACCTGCTGCTCGAGCGCTACCTGGGCGAGCTGTCGGCCGAGGCGAGCATCTTCGGCCGCCAGGAACTGTACCGGCGGCTGCGGGCGGGCGCGACGGACGACGCGCGGCACGCGCAGCGCGAGCGTGTCGAGGCACTGATGCGCGACCCGGCCGCGCTGCAGGACATCCACCGCCGCATGCGTTCGCAGCGCGCTGCCGAGACCGAGGTGGCCGAACTGCTGTTCGAGGGCGAGCGGCCGGCGATCCCGCGCTGGGCCGGGCGCACCTGGCCGCTGCCGCTGGGCCTTTTGGCCAGCCTGGCGGCGCTGGCGCTGTCGCCGCTCGCGTGGCTGGGCGTCGCCGCCGTCATGTACGTCCTGATCACGGCGCAGGTGCGTTACCACGAGCGCGTACAGGCATGGGAACGCAGCACCCACGCGTTGCAGCTGCTGCTGCGGTCCTGCACCGTGCTGGCCGACGTCCCCGGCCTGGCCGCGCGCGGCTTTCCGGGTTCGCGTGAACAGGCGGGGCGGATCAGCGGCGCCCTGTCGCGCTCCGCGCTGGCCAGGGTGATCCCCGGGGCGCAGGGGTATCGCGACTGGTTCATGCTCGCCAACCTGAACCATTATTTCAAGACCGTCGCGCTGGTGTTCGACAACCGCGCGTTCCTGCGCGACTGCCTGCTGCGCTGCGCGGCGCTCGAGGCCGATGTGGCGCTCGCGCGGCACTTACTGGGGCGCGGCGCCTGGTGCTGGGCGCAGGGCTGCGCCAGCCGTGAAACCGTGCTCGATGGCGCGCTGCACCCGCTGCTGCCGTCGCCCGCGCCGCTGTCGCTGGCGCTGGACGGGAAGGGCGCCTTCATCTCGGGGCAGAACGGGGTGGGCAAGAGTACCTTCCTGCGCACGCTCGGCGTGAACCTGGTGGCGGCCAATGCCTTCGGCTTTTGCTACGCCAGGCGCGCGCGCGTGCCGATGCTGCCGGTGTACGCCAGCATGCAGGGCGAGGATTCTCTCCTGGGCGGCGAAAGCCTGTACATGGCCGAGCTGCGGCGCGCGCGCGAACTGCTGGCCGCGCCGCAGTGCGCGATTTTCCTCGTTGACGAGATCTTCCGCGGCACCAACCACGTCGAGTCGGTGTCGGCCGCCGCCGCGGTGCTCGATACGCTGGCCGCTCGCTCGCTGGTCGTGGTGGCGTCGCATCACCTCGAGCTGGCCTCGCTGCTCGCGCAGCGGCTCGACCCGTACTGCATCAAGCGCGTGGGAACGGCGCTGGCGCTGGAGCGCGGCGTGCTGGCCGAAACGAACGGGATCGCGCTGCTGGCGGCGCAGGGCTTCGACGCTGGCGTGCAGCACAAGGCAGCGCGGGTTGCGCGCTGGCTGGAGCGCTACCTGGCCGAGCCGGAGGCGGGCAAGGCGGTGCTCGGGGTGGCCGGTGTTGTTTGAACCCGTGCCCGGCCGAACGAGCACCCTACGGGCCGGGCACCGGGTTTTCTGCGTCAGCGCTCAGCGCCGCGCCGGCTTTGTCCGGGCCACCACTTCGTGGCAGTCGCCCTTGATCACCGCGTTGTCGTAGTCGGTCCAGCCGTAGCTGTCCACGTAGCGCTTGTGCAGCTTGAAGCGGCTGTTCACGAAGCTCCACTCCAGCCGGTCGTTCGGGTAGCGGATGTCGCCCAGGTCCAGCAGCGTGTGGAACATGTTCTCGGTGGCCAGGTGGGCGCTGCGGTGGCGCAGCAGCTGCCCGATCTTGTCCGGAAAGCGCTCGCGGTAGCTGTCCGAGTACCAGACGAAGGCCGGCACATGGAATTCGTACTGGTGGTTATGGCCGTGGAACGCCACCTTGCAGCTGCCGTCGTATAGGGTCTGGCCGTGGTCGGCCACGTACACCATCGACGCCGCCGCGCCGCTGGCCTTGATGGTGCCGATCACGTGTGACAGGAACCAGTCGGTGTACAGGATCGAGCTGTCGTAGCTGTTGTTCAGCTGCTGCTTGATCTTCAGGTCGGTGTACACCGGCTTGTCCACGCCGTACAGCGATGGCAGCCACTTGTCGAAGCTGGCCGGGTAGCGGTGGCTGTAGTTCCAGTGGCTGCCCAGCGTGTGCAGCACCACCAGCTTCTTCGGCGCCGGGTCGGCCAGCGCGTTCTTCAAGGGATCGAGCATCACTTCGTCCAGGCTCGACTTGTCGTTGTAGCTGCCCAGGTTGAGGAACTCGATCACGTTCGCTTCCTTGGCGAACACCGACACGGGCGTATCGAATTTGCCGAACGAGATCTGGTTCGACAGCCAGAAGGTCTTGTAGCCGGCCTCCTTGAACGCGGTCAGCATCGACTTTTCGGCGAAGCCGTCCTTCAGGCTTTCGGTGGCGGGCTTTCTTGAGATGATGACCGGGACCGACAGGCGCGTGGCCGAGACCGAGGTGATCACGTCCGGCAGCATGACCAGGTTGGGCTCTTGCGCCAGCAGCGGGTTGGTGTCGCGCGCGTAGCCGTTCAGGCGCCAGCGGTCGTAGCGCGACGATTCGCCGATCACCAGCACCACCAGCTGCGGCGGGGCGTCGGCTTGCGCCGGGTGCGCGCCAAAGTGGAAGTTGGCGCTGGCCCGGTTCAGGTCGGCCAGGTACACCCGCTCGCGGTAGAAGTCCATCCCCCGCGCCACCAGCCCGAACGGCCAGGACTGGGCGAACGCTTCGCGGTCGAACGGCATCCTGGCCCAGTGCGGCAGGGCGGGCAGCGGCGTCGAGGCGCCCGGCGGTGGCGCGGCGGCCGGCTGGGCGCTCGCGGCCGCCGGGCCACTCGGCTTGAGCGCGACCATCCGCGCCGAGGCCTGCAGCGATGCCGCCGGCGCCACCACCGGCGGCGGGGCCACCCCGAATGCCGCGCCGTAACCCAGCAGCGCCGCGCCGAGCGCCAGCACCGCCGCCACCACCGGGCGCGATCCGTCGTGCCAGTCGAGGTCGCGCGTGACCCAGGCGGCGCGCCAGCTGCTCGCCCACCACGCCACCACGCCCACCAGCACGGCCAGCATCAGCCAGACCTTCTGCCCCAGGAATTCCATCGCCTCGACCGGGCTGGTCTCGAACATGATGCCCAGGTGGTGGGTCGAGATGCCCTTGCCGTAGAATTTGAACAGGTACACCTCGACCGGCAGCGCAAGGAAGGCCGGCAGCAGCAGCCAGTGGAAGCGCGCCGGGCGCCCGAACACGGCCCAGGCCGCGACCCAGCAGATGAATTCGATGCCGAGCACCTGCCCGGGCCGCTCGACCACGCCGCCGAACAGCTTCGGCACGAACGGCACCGCCGACAGCGCCAGGTAGGTGAGCGCGACATAGAGGTTGGCGGGGCGTAGCAAAAATCGCATCGGGCAGGGGCGGGACGGCAAAAAGTCAGCTATTATCCAACCATTGCCGTGAGAAAATCCATGGCGCCGGCGCTCCCTGCCGGCTGTCTCTCGTGCGCCACACCGCGGCCCGGTCAACCCGGCCGGAATGGCCGTCCGGGCCGGTCCGGGCAGCAAATCGGTTGACCGGTCCCTGCTTCGCGTCTATACTCGCGAGTTCTCGAATTTATTCTGCACATCGTATTGCCTTCGCAGCCGCTCCTTCGGAGAGTGGCTTTCGTCGCCTGTGTGCGTCCAAAGTCGGGACTAGGTTTCAGTCCCCGGATTCGCGTCCGGGTCATCAACGCAGTAATTTTGTTGGATTTATTTACGATGCCAACCATCAATCAACTGATTCGCAAGCCGCGCGTTGCCGCGGTTGTGAAGAGCAAGTCGCCGGCACTGGAGAACTGCCCGCAGAAGCGCGGCGTGTGCACCCGTGTCTACACGACGACCCCGAAGAAGCCGAACTCGGCACTGCGTAAGGTCGCCAAAGTTCGCCTGACCAACGGTTTCGAAGTCATTTCGTACATCGGCGGTGAAGGCCACAACCTGCAGGAACACTCGGTCGTGCTGCTGCGCGGCGGCCGTGTGAAGGACTTGCCGGGTGTGCGTTACCACATGGTTCGCGGCGCACTGGATACCCAGGGCGTGAAAGACCGTAAGCAGGCCCGTTCGAAGTACGGTGCCAAGCGCGCTAAAGCTGCCAAGAAGTAATCCCAAGCCGCTTTGGCTTTAATCTATTGAGTTGAGCCGGCCGGAAGGCCGAGTAAGTGAAGGGCTATGATGGCCTTTCGCGAGTGCGGAAAAAGCACTCAACTGAAGACAGGAAGGAATTGAAATGCCACGTCGTCGTGAAGTCCCCAAGCGCGAGATTCTGCCGGATCCGAAATTCGGCAACACCGATGTCGCCAAGTTCGTCAACGTTCTGATGCTGTCCGGCAAGAAGTCGGTCGCTGAGAACATCATCTATGGCGCGTTCGAGCACATCCAGCAAAAATCGGGCAAGGACCCGCTGGAAGTGTTCACGGCCGCGATCAACAACTGCAAGCCGATGGTCGAGGTGAAATCCCGCCGCGTCGGCGGCGCCAACTACCAGGTGCCAGTGGAAGTTCGTCCGGTCCGTCGCATGGCGCTGTCTATGCGTTGGTTGCGCGAAGCCGCAAACAAGCGCAGCGAAAAATCCATGCCGCAGCGCCTCGGTGGCGAGCTGATGGAAGCCGCGGAAGGCCGTGGCGGCGCAATGAAGCGCCGTGACGAGGTGCACCGCATGGCTGAAGCGAACAAGGCGTTCTCGCACTTCCGCTTCTAAGGCACGCGGCCGCCCCCGCGGGGGCGGTCCCAGTAGTATTCGTTGTTCAAGCCGGGCACATTTTGGCAATCAAAATGCTGCTCGGTTTTGTCCATTCAAAGATTTAGGAAAATTTATGGCACGCACTACCCCCATCGAGCGCTACCGTAACATCGGTATCTCCGCTCACATCGACGCCGGTAAGACGACCACCACCGAGCGTATCCTGTACTACACCGGCGTGAACCACAAGATTGGTGAAGTGCACGACGGCGCCGCTACCATGGACTGGATGGAGCAGGAGCAAGAGCGCGGCATCACCATTACCTCGGCAGCGACGACCTGCTTCTGGAAGGGCATGGCCAACAACTTCCAGCCGCACCGCTTCAACATCATCGACACCCCGGGCCACGTCGACTTCACCATCGAGGTGGAGCGTTCGATGCGCGTGCTGGACGGCGCCTGCATGGTCTACTGCGCCGTGGGCGGCGTGCAGCCGCAGTCGGAAACCGTGTGGCGCCAGGCTAACAAGTACAAGGTGCCGCGTCTGGCATTCGTGAACAAGATGGACCGTACCGGCGCCAACTTCTTCAAGGTGTACGAGCAGATGCGCGCCCGCCTGAAGGCCAACCCGGTGCCCATCCAGATCCCGATCGGCGCCGAAGACAACTTCGTCGGCGTGGTCGACCTGGTCAAGATGCAAGCCATCTACTGGGACGACGCGTCGCAGGGCATGAAGTTCGAGTACAAGGACGTGCCGGCCGAGCTGGCTGCAACCGCCGCCGAGTGGCGCGAGAAGCTGGTCGAGGCGGCTGCAGAGTCGTCCGAAGAGCTGATGAACAAGTACCTCGAAGAAGGCGACCTGCCGGAAGCGGACATGAAGAAGGCGCTGCGCGAGCGCACCATCAACGGCGAAATCGTGCCGATGATGTGCGGCACCGCGTTCAAGAACAAGGGTGTGCAGGCCATGCTCGACGCCGTGATCGAGTACCTGCCGTCGCCGGTCGACATTCCGCCGGTCAAGGGCACCACCGAAGAAGACGAGCCGACCGAGCGTAAAGCATCGGACGACGAGAAGTTCTCGGCGCTGGCATTCAAGATCATGACCGACCCGTTCGTCGGCCAGCTGATCTTCTTCCGCGTGTATTCGGGCGTGATCAACTCGGGCGACACCGTGTACAACCCGGTCAAGGGCAAGAAAGAGCGCGTCGGCCGTATCCTGCAGATGCACGCCAACCAGCGCGAAGAGATCAAGGAAGTGCGCGCAGGCGACATCGCCGCTGCCGTCGGCCTGAAGGAAGCGACCACCGGTGAAACCCTGTGCGACCCGGCCGCCCCGATCATCCTGGAAAAGATGGTGTTCCCGGAGCCGGTGATCCAGCAGGCAGTCGAGCCGAAGACCAAGGCCGACCAGGAGAAAATGGGCCTGGCGCTGAACCGCCTGGCACAGGAAGACCCGTCGTTCCGCGTGCGCACCGACGAAGAGTCGGGCCAGACCATCATCGGTGGTATGGGCGAGCTGCACCTGGAGATCATCGTTGACCGCATGAAGCGCGAATTCGGCGTGGAAGCGACCGTCGGCAAGCCGCAGGTGGCTTACCGCGAGACCATCCGCAAGGCCGTCACCGACGTCGAGGGCAAGTTCGTCAAGCAGTCGGGCGGCCGCGGCCAGTACGGCCACGCGGTGCTGTCGATCGAACCGCAGGAGCCGGGCAAAGGCTTCGAGTTCGTGGACGCCATCAAGGGCGGCGTGGTGCCGCGCGAGTACATCCCGGCAGTGGAAAAGGGTGTGCGCGAGACCCTGACCACCGGCGTGCTGGCTGGCTACCCGGTGGTGGACGTGAAGGTCACCCTGACCTTCGGTTCGTACCACGACGTGGACTCGAACGAGAACGCGTTCCGCATGGCTGGCTCGATGGCATTCAAGGAAGGCTGCCGTAAAGCCAACCCGGTCATCCTCGAGCCGATGATGGCCGTGGAAGTGGAAACGCCGGAAGACTACGCCGGTACCGTGATGGGCGACCTGTCGTCCCGCCGCGGCATGGTGCAGGGCATGGACGAAATCCCGGGCGGCGGCGGCAAGATCATCAAGGCCGAAGTCCCGCTGTCGGAAATGTTCGGCTACTCGACCTCGCTGCGTTCGGCGACCCAGGGCCGCGCGACCTACACGATGGAGTTCAAGCACTACGCCGAAGCTCCGAAGCACGTGATCGACGCGATCGTCACCGCGAAAGCCAAGTAATCAAATCGGGGGGCAGGACTGGCGTCCTGCCTCCTTTGAAAAACAACACCAAGTACATCGTCTTTTAAAGGAAGATCAAAATGGCAAAGGAAAAATTCGAGCGGACTAAGCCGCACGTCAACGTTGGCACCATCGGCCACGTCGACCACGGCAAGACCACGCTGACCGCAGCAATCGCAACCGTCCTGTCGAAGAAATTCGGCGGCGAAGCGAAAGCCTACGACCAGATCGACGCCGCTCCGGAAGAGAAGGCACGCGGCATCACCATCAACACCGCGCACGTCGAGTACGAAACCGCAAACCGTCACTACGCCCACGTTGACTGCCCGGGCCACGCTGACTACATCAAGAACATGATCACCGGTGCAGCGCAGATGGACGGCGCGATCCTGGTTTGCTCCGCTGCCGACGGCCCGATGCCGCAGACCCGCGAGCACATCCTGCTGGCTCGCCAGGTGGGTGTTCCGTACATCATCGTGTTCCTGAACAAGTGCGACCTGGTTGACGACGCAGAACTGCTGGAACTGGTCGAAATGGAAGTGCGCGAGCTGCTGTCGAAGTACGAGTTCCCGGGCGACGACCTGCCGATCATCAAGGGTTCGGCACGTATGGCGCTGGAAGGCGACACCGGCGAGCTGGGCGAGCAGGCCATCATGAAGCTGGCCGACGCACTGGACAGCTACATCCCGACCCCGGAGCGTGCTGTTGACGGCACCTTCCTGATGCCGGTGGAAGACGTGTTCTCGATCTCGGGCCGCGGTACCGTGGTCACCGGTCGTGTCGAGCGCGGCATCATCAAAGTCGGCGAAGAGATCGAAATCGTCGGTATCGTCGACACCGTGAAGACCACCGTGACCGGCGTCGAAATGTTCCGCAAGCTGCTGGACCAGGGCCAAGCTGGCGACAACGTCGGCCTGCTGCTGCGCGGCACCAAGCGTGAAGAAGTCCAGCGTGGCCAAGTGCTGGCCAAGCCGGGTTCGATCAAGCCGCACACCGAGTTCACCGGCGAAGTGTACGTGCTGTCGAAGGACGAGGGCGGCCGTCACACCCCGTTCTTCAACAACTACCGTCCGCAGTTCTACTTCCGTACCACTGACGTGACCGGTTCGATCGTGCTGCCGGCCGACAAGGAAATGGTCATGCCGGGCGACAACGTGTCGATCACCGTCAAGCTGATCGCTCCGATCGCAATGGAAGAAGGCCTGCGCTTCGCAATCCGCGAAGGTGGCCGTACCGTCGGCGCAGGTGTGGTCGCCAAGATCATCGCCTAAGACGATCCTGCACGGGCGGCGCACGCTGCCCGTTCTCTCAGCAAATGCCGGGCTTGCCCGGCATTTGTTTTTTGTGTTCCCCCCACCGGTGGGGCAAGTGTTCTCCCCACGGGCAAACGCCGTTGCCCGGCACAACCAAAAGCCCTATCCTTGGCGCCGACCTGTAGTTACAGCCGGACAAAGGAGGCTCTCTTGGCACACCGCTCGCTGACCCGCAACCGCATCGCCACGCTCGCCCTGGCGGGCGCGCTTGGCACGTTCGCCGCCTGTGGCGGACGCATCGCGCCGCCCATTTCGGTCGATGCCGGTGCCGCGGCCGGGCCGGAGATTCCGGTCGTGATCGCGCCAACCGTGTTGCGCCAGCGCTGGACCCCCTACGTCATTCCCGAGACCCAGGCCGAGCCCGTGCTGTTCGAGGCCCAGGTCAGCGGCAAGACCAGCGCGGCCACGCTGACCATCGATGGCAAGGTGTACCCGCTGCGCGACGACGGCGCCGGCGGCGACCTGGCGGCGGACGATGGCATCTGGACCGTGCAGCTGCCGGCCGCGACGGTGCTGGCGAAGAACAAGCCCGAGTGGGTCAACCGGCCGTATGTGGGCGCGCTGCGCGTGGCCGGGGCCGACGGCACCTACAACGTGTTCGCGGAGGTGTGGACCGCCGCGATCGGCAGCGCCCGGTTGTACCCGGTCGATCTGGGCCAGGAAACCGATTACGTGGTCAGCTACCTGGCGCGCGCCGACCAGCTGACCAGCCTGGACCCCGCGTTCTGGGCCAAGCGCTTCTACACCACCCATCCGGACCAGTTCGATTTCCTGAACATCGTGCTGGTGGACGGCGCGCGCGACAACCGCCACCACGGCACGGTCAGGAATGCGGTGTCGGGCATCGGCGCCCAGCGCATGGACGCGGGCGCCACGTTCGGCAGCGCCACCAGGCTGATGGGCTACAACGTGTTCCCGCTGTCCGCCTTCTTCGACCACGGCGGCGTCGGCTTCCTGCACGAAACCGGGCACCAGTGGATCAATTACCTGCCCATGGCGCCGCTGGCGGGCGGCACGCCGCACTGGCCGAAGGGCAGCGTGGCGATCAATGTGATGGGTTTCAGCATTCCGCCCAACGCGCAGGGTGGCCAGTACCCGTACAGTTTTGCGCCGGACAGCAAAGGCGGCTACGTCGTGGGAGAGCAGAACCCGGAGGACCTGACCACCTTCAACATGCTCGAGCTGTACCTGATGGGACTGGCAAGCGCTGCCGAGGTGCCCGAGTATTTCGCGCTGAAAGACCAGGCCATGGACCTGCGCGCAGGCCAGGTGCTGGGCGCCGCCGACATTGTGCCGGTCCGGGTGGCCGACATCGTCGCCGCCGCCGGCCCCAGGTTGCCGGACGCGGCCAGTTCCCAGAAGCAATTCCGCAGCGCGACCATCATCCTCTCGGAACGGCCGCTGGACGGCTACGCGATGGCGCTGTACGACTATTTCGCCCGCCGTGGCGAGGCCAGGACCGAGCTCGACTGTTCTGCCGGCATGGTCGCGGGGATGCGCTGCAAGCCGTGGTATCTGGCCACCGGCGGCCGTTCGACCATGAGCACCCGCATTCGCTGAGGCGGCGACCCGAACGCAACAGGGGCAGCGAGGCGGTATACCTCGGGCACAAAACTGTGTTACGATACTGACCCTGTTGCGCATCCGGTCCCCGGCTGCGTTTTTTTATTGCCGCGAGTCCCTGCTGCGCGGTTCGTTCTTTAAGGAATAGTAATGTCCGCTCCGAATCAAAAAATCCGCATCCGCCTGAAAGCGTTCGACTACAAGCTGATCGACCAGTCCGCCCTGGAAATCGTCGATACCGCCAAGCGCACCGGCGCAGTGGTCAAGGGCCCGGTCCCGCTGCCGACCCGCATCCAGCGTTTCGACGTGCTGCGTTCGCCGCACGTGAACAAGACCTCGCGCGACCAGTTCGAAATCCGTACGCACCAGCGCCTGATGGACATCGTGGACCCGACCGACAAGACCGTTGACGCGCTGATGAAGCTGGACCTGCCGGCTGGCGTGGACGTCGAAATCAAACTGCAGTAATCCGTCGCGGCCCAGCCGCCGACGCAAAAAAGCCGGATGCGCGTGAGCGATCCGGCTTTTTTCATGGTGGCGGGTGATGAGGCGCGGCCGCATCTGCAATTTCTTTCGTGCGGCAGTTGCGCAACCGGGCAATACCTATTTATAATGCCGGTCCCCGGGCGGTTAGTTCAGCTGGTTAGAATACTTGGTCGACATCCAAGGGGTCGCAGGTTCGAATCCTGCACCGCCCACCAGTTTCCTTCCTCATCGAGCACTTGCTCAGTTCCCCTGATGTTGTTGGCCATTCTTCCAGGCCTCGATCCTCGGTAGCAGCGCGGCCCTGCGCGCCAGGCTCTCGGCAGGCCAGTACTGGTCCCGGTCGTAATACTCGGCCATGACAGGGGCGCCTTGCGGCAGCACTACCCACGGCTGTTTCGACGCCGTATAGATGTGAATGTCCGGCGGCAGGGCGTCGGGGTTGTCGAGCGTTCCCACGCGCACGAAGCGCAGCAGCGGGCCGTTGCTCGAGTAATGGCTCCAGAGCGCAATCAGGCAGCGCGGGCAGCGTGAAATCATCTGGCCCTTGCCGCTGGCGGAAGGCGTGTTGACCTCCTGCGGCTCGCCGTGCAGCAACTCAACATGGTCGGCCTCGATCATGGCGTTGAGCACGAAGGCCGAGCCGGTCTCGCGCTGGCACCACCGGCAATGGCAGCAATGCACGAACAGTGGGCTTCGATGCATGCGGTAGCGGACATGGCCGCAATCGCAGCCGCCGTCGAGCGGGAAACCGGTATCGGAGCGCATGATCTTACTTGGCAAGCGGCAGCCCGAGCTTCTGGCGGCAGGCGTTGCGCATTGCCAGGTCGCGTTTGGTGGCCTCGTCGGCGGTGGGCGGCTTGGCTTTCGGGTCCACCTTCATGACGCCCTCGGCGAACTGGGCGCCGAAGCAGCCGCAGTAGGCATCCAGCTTGGGATTGCCCTTCAGGTCGTACTCGCCGTAGGGCTTAGGCATGCTGGCCGCCTGCATGCACATGTCCTTGTAGTCTTCGATTGCCTGTTTCTTGTCCTGGGCCTGGGCGGGCGCGGCCAGTGCGGCCGCGATGGTCAGCAGCGCTACGATGATCGGTTTCATTGGTGTGCGTGGGTGGTTGTGGGCAGGGGCCCGGGACTGTCAATCTAACACCATGCGTCCCCGCGATGGCGGACCCGGCCCCCGATTCCCCACCGGGTGGGGGGATTGCCCGGCCCGCTGTCGCCTGGCGCGCACGGCCGCCAGGCATTGCTGCGTTAACCCGACATACCTCCAAATTACTTGTTGCGTCAAGTCCTTCTGCGGGCTATACTAGCCGGCTTCGGTATGGATTCGTCTTTTTTTGGGTCCGTACGTTTTTAGTAGTTGAACTAGCCCCGCCCAATCGTAGGTGGGAATGGAGAAAAAATGAGCCTGGGCCTCCTCGGTCGCAAGGTTGGCATGATGCGCATCTTCACGGATGACGGGGATTCGATCCCTGTCACCGTGCTGGACGTGTCGAACAACCGTGTTGCGCAAGTAAAAACTCCTGAAACTGACGGCTACGCCGCTGTTCAGGTCGCATTCGGTCAGCGTCGCGCCTCGCGCGTGAACAAGGCCGCTGCGGGTCACTACGCCAAAGCTGGCGTCGAAGCCGGCACGATGCTGAAGGAATTCCGCGTCGACGCCGCTAAAGCTGCCGAACTCAAAACCGGCGACACCATCAACGTTTCGATGTTCGAAGTCGGCCAGAAAATCGACGTGCAAGGCACCTCGATCGGTAAAGGCTACGCCGGTACCATCAAGCGCTACAACTTCGCCTCCGGCCGTGCTACCCACGGTAACTCGCGTTCGCACAATGTGCCGGGCTCGATCGGTATGGCGCAGGATCCGGGCCGCGTGTTCCCGGGCAAGCGCATGACCGGTCACCTGGGTGACGTCACTGTCACCACCCAGAACCTGGAAATCGCTCGCATCGACGCCGAACGCCAGCTGCTGCTGGTCAAAGGCGCGGTCCCTGGCGCAAAGAACGGCCAAGTGGTCGTCAAGCCCGCCGTCAAAGCCAAAGCACAGAAAGGAGCGTAAACGATGGAACTGAAGCTCCTGAATGAGCAAGGCCAGGCTGGCGCCGCCGTCGCCGCCGCCGACACCGTGTTCGGCCGCGACTACAACGAAGCGCTGATCCACCAGATCGTGGTCGCCTACGCTGCCAACGCACGTAGCGGCAACCGCAAGCAGAAGGATCGCGAAGAAGTCTCGCACACCACCAAGAAGCCGTGGCGCCAAAAGGGCACCGGCCGTGCGCGTGCCGGTATGTCGAGCTCGCCGCTGTGGCGCGGCGGTGGCCGTATCTTCCCGAACTCGCCGGAAGAGAACTTCTCGCACAAGGTCAACAAGAAGATGTTCCGTGCAGGTATCTGCTCGATCCTCTCCCAGCTGGCCCGCGAAGACCGTCTGTCCGTGATCGAGAACCTGTCCGTGGAAGCCCCGAAGACCAAGCTGCTGTCGCAAAAGCTGCAGGGCATGGGCCTGGACTCGGTGCTGGTGATCACCGATAACCTCGACGAGAACCTGCTGCTGGCCTCGCGCAACCTGCCGAACGTGCTGGTTGTCGAGCCGAAGCACGCCGATCCGATGTCGCTGGTGTTCTACAAGAAAGTCCTGGTCACCAAGGGTGCGCTGGCCAAGATCGAGGAGATGTACGCATGAGCGCCGCAATCAAATTTAGCGAAGAGCGCCTGATGAAGGTGCTGCTGGCTCCGGTCATTTCCGAGAAGGCGACCTTCGTCGCTGAAAAGGCCGAGCAGATCGTGTTCAAGGTCCTGCCGGACGCGACCAAGCCGGAGATCAAAGCCGCCGTCGAACTGCTGTTCAAGGTGGAAGTGGAATCGGTGCAGACCGTGAACCGCGAAGGCAAGGTCAAGCGCTCGGGCCGTTTCATCGGCCGTCGCAACCACACCAAGCGTGCGTTCGTGTGCCTGAAGCCGGGCCAGGAAATCAATTTCGTCGAGGAGGCTAAATAATGGCACTCGTTAAGATGAAGCCGACCTCGCCAGGCCGCCGCGGCATGGTCAAGGTGGTCAACGCCGACCTGTACAAGGGTCGTCCGTTCGCCGCCCTGGTCGAGAAGAAATCGAAAACTGCTGGCCGTAACAACAACGGCCACATCACCACCCGCCACATCGGCGGTGGCCACAAGCAACACTATCGCGTGGTCGACTTCAAGCGCAACAAGGACGGGATCCCCGCCAAGGTCGAGCGCATCGAGTACGACCCGAACCGCAGCGCCCACATCGCGCTGGTGTGCTACGCCGACGGCGATCGCAAGTACATCATCGCCACCAAGGGCATGGCCGTCGGTGACGTGGTCCAGAACGGCTCGGAAGCGCCGATCAAGTCGGGCAACTGCCTGCCGATCCGCAACATCCCGGTCGGTACCACGATGCACTGCGTCGAAATGCTGCCTGGCAAGGGCGCGCAGATGGCGCGTACCGCCGGTGCCGGCGTCGTGCTGATGGCACGTGAAGGGACCTACGCCCAGGTGCGCCTGCGCTCGGGTGAAGTGCGCCGCGTGCACATCGAGTGCCGCGCCACGGTTGGCGAAGTCGGCAACGGCGAGCACAACCTGCGCAAGATTGGTAAGGCTGGTGCAATGCGCTGGCGCGGTGTCCGCCCGACCGTTCGCGGTGTGGTGATGAACCCGATCGACCACCCGCACGGTGGTGGTGAAGGTCGTACGGCTGCCGGTCGTCATCCTGTGTCGCCTTGGGGCCAGCAGACGAAGGGTAAGAAGACGCGTTCGAACAAGCGCACGTCTTCGATGATCGTCTCGCGCCGTGGTAAGAAATAAGGGGATCTAGATGACTCGTTCACTGAAAAAAGGGCCGTTCTGCGACGCCCACCTGATGAAAAAGGTCGAGACCGCTCAGGCTTCGAAAGACAAGAAGCCCATCAAGACCTGGTCGCGCCGTTCGACGATCATGCCGGACTTCATCGGCCTGACCATCGCTGTCCACAACGGCAAGGTGCACGTACCGGTGTACGTTTCCGAGAACATGGTTGGTCACAAGCTCGGCGAGTTCGCGCTGACCCGCACGTTCAAGGGCCACGCCGCTGACAAGAAGGCGAAGAAATAATGGAAACTAAAGCTATCCTCAAGGGCGTGCGCTTGTCGGAACAGAAGGGCCGCCTGGTTGCAGACCTGATCCGTGGCAAGAAAGTTGACGCTGCGCTCAACATTCTGCAGTTCAGCCCGAAGAAGGGCGCGGCCATCGTCAAGAAAGTGCTGGAGTCCGCCATCGCGAACGCCGAGCACAACGACGGCGCCGACATCGACGAGCTGAAAGTCACCCAGATCTACGTCGAAAAGGGTCCGATCCTGAAGCGCTTTACGGCACGTGCCAAAGGCCGCGGTGATCGCATTTCGAAACAATCCTGTCACATCTTCGTGACTGTCGGTAACTAAGGAGTCACACGATGGGACAGAAGATTCACCCGACTGGCTTTCGCCTGGCAGTAACCCGTAACTGGGCTTCGCGTTGGTACGCGGGCAACGGCAACTTCGCAGAAATGCTGAAGGAAGACCTGGAAGCCCGTGCCTTCCTGAAGAAGAAACTGAAGAACGCTTCGGTGGGCCGCATCGTCATCGAGCGTCCGGCCAAGAACGCGCGCTTCACCGTGTTCAGCTCGCGTCCGGGCGTCGTGATCGGCAAGAAAGGCGAGGACATCGAAGTTCTGAAGTCGTCGCTGACCAAGATCATGGGTGTTCCGGTGCACGTGAACATCGAAGAGATCCGCAAGCCGGAAATCGACGCGCAACTGATCGCCGACTCGATCTCGCAGCAGCTCGAGAAGCGCATCATGTTCCGCCGCGCCATGAAACGCGCGATGCAGAACGCGATGCGCCTGGGCGCCCAGGGCATCAAGATCATGTCGTCGGGCCGCCTGAACGGCATCGAGATCGCCCGTACCGAATGGTACCGCGAAGGCCGTGTGCCCCTGCACACCCTGCGCGCCGACATCGACTACGGCACCAGCGAAGCCTCGACCACCTACGGCATCATCGGCGTGAAGGTCTGGGTTTACAAGGGCGACCGCTCGGCCACCGGTGAAGCACCGGTGATCGAGACCCCGGCCGAAGAGAAGAAGCCGCGCGGCCCGCGCCGCGACGACGGCAAACCGGCTGGCCGTGGCCGCCCGGGCGCCAAGCCGGCAACCGCACCAGCAGGCCGCCGCGCTGCCAAGCCGGCTGCTGACAAAGCAGGAGAATAAAGATGCTGCAGCCATCCCGCAGAAAGTATCGTAAAGAGCAGAAAGGCCGTAACACTGGCATTTCGCACGACCGCGGCACCGCGGTCTCGTTCGGCGAGTTCGGCCTGAAGGCGACCGTCCGCGGCCGTATCACCGCACGCCAGATCGAGGCAGCGCGTCGCGCCATGACCCGTCACATCAAGCGTGGCGGCCGGATCTGGATCCGTATCTTCCCGGACAAGCCGATTTCGAACAAGCCGGCCGAAGTCCGTATGGGTAACGGTAAAGGTAACCCGGAGTACTACGTCGCCGAGATCCAGCCAGGCAAGGTCCTGTACGAGATGGACGGTGTCGCCGAAGAACTGGCGCGCGAAGCGTTCCGCCTGGCCGCTGCCAAACTGCCGCTGGCAACCACCTTCGTGGTGCGCCAGGTCGGCCAATAACAGGAGTTGAATATGAAAGCTAGTGAACTCCGCGGCAAAGGCGCAGACGAGCTGCAGAAAGAACTGAGCGACCTGCTCAAGGCCCAGTTCGGCCTGCGCATGCAGATCGCGACGCAGCAGCTGACCAACACCGCGCAGCTCAAGAAAGTCCGCCGCGACATCGCGCGTGTGAAGACTGTGATGAACCAGAAGGAAGCCAAATGAACGACACCACTAAAACGGCGCTGAAGCGCACGCTGGTCGGCAAGGTCGTGTCCGACAAGATGGACAAGACGGTGACCGTACTGGTTGAGCGTCACGTCAAGCACCCGCTGTACGGCAAGATCATCGTGCGCTCGAACAAGTACCACGCGCACGACGAGACCAACCAGGCCAAGACCGGCGACACGGTCGAGATCTCGGAAGGTCGCCCGATCTCGAAGACGAAGGCGTGGAGCGTGACCCGTGTTGTGCAGGTAGCACAGGTTATCTAAGCCGCCCAAAAATTAGTCTTGCGGGGCCCGCTGGTATGTGACATACTAGCGGGCTTCGTTCATGTGTTGCCGCAGTGGTCCCCGCGATCGCCGCGGCCTGCAACGAAGTTATTGGAAAGTCCAATCACCCAAACGGACGCGCTTGCAATGAGGGCGGACGGCGGGACCAAGACTGACCGCAGGCCCATGACGCTGTCGTGGGGTTTCTTCGGCTTAAGTTGGGAAAGAAAATACTATGATTCAAACTGAAAGCCGGCTCGAAGTGGCCGACAACACCGGTGCGAAAGAAGTTCTGTGCATCAAGGTGTTGGGCGGCTCCAAGCGCCGTTACGCGAGCATTGGCGACGTGATCAAGGTCACCGTGAAGGTGGCCCAGCCGCGCGGCCGTGTGAAAAAAGGTGAAATTTACAACGCCGTGGTTGTGCGTACCGCCAAGGGCGTGCGCCGCCAGGACGGCTCCCTGGTCAAGTTCGACGGCAACGCCGCTGTCCTGCTGAACAACAAGCTGGAGCCGATCGGTACCCGTATCTTTGGACCGGTCACGCGCGAACTGCGTACCGAGAAGTTCATGAAGATCGTGTCCCTGGCACCGGAAGTTCTGTAAGGGGATCGCAATGGATAAGATTCGTAAAAACGACGAAGTCGTCGTCCTGGCCGGCAAGGACAAGGGCAAGCGCGGTGTCGTGCAGCAGCGCGTGGACGCCGAGCACGTCATCGTCGAAGGCGTGAACGTGGCCAAGAAGGCCGTCAAGCCGAACCCGATGACCGGTGTTACTGGTGGTATCGTCGATAAGACCATGCCGATTCACGTGTCGAACGTTGCTCTGTTCAACGCTGCGACCGGCAAGGCAGACCGCGTGGGCTTCAAGATGGTGGACGGCAAGAAAGTCCGCGTCTTCAAGTCGAACGGCGAAGTAGTGAAAGGGTAATAAACAATGGCCCGTCTCCAACAACTGTATAAAGACAAAGTCGTCGGCGAACTGACCGAGAAATTCGGTTACAAGTCGATCATGGAAGTGCCGCGCCTGACCAAGATCACCCTGAACATGGGTCTGGGCGAAGCGGTGGCCGACAAGAAGGTCATCGAGCACGCCACCGGCGACCTGACCAAGATCGCTGGCCAGAAACCGGTCGTGACCAAGGCACGCAAGGCAATCGCCGGCTTCAAGATCCGTGAAGGCTACCCGATCGGTACGATGGTGACCCTGCGCGGCGCCCGTATGTACGAGTTCCTGGACCGCTTCATCACCGTGGCCCTGCCGCGCGTGCGTGACTTCCGTGGTGTCAACGGCCGTTCGTTCGATGGCCGCGGCAACTACAACATCGGCGTCAAAGAGCAGATCATCTTCCCGGAAATCGATTACGACAAAATCGATGCGCTGCGTGGCCTGAACATCTCGATCACCACGACCGCTAAGACCGACGAAGAAGCCAAAGCGCTGCTCGCCGCATTCAAATTCCCGTTCCGGAACTAAGAACATGGCAAAACTTGCACTGATTAACCGCGAACAGAAGCGTGCAGACCTGGTGGAGAAATTCGCCGCGAAGCGTGCCGCTCTGAAAGCGATCATCGACGACCAGACCAAGTCGGACGAAGAGCGTTACGAAGCCCGCCTGAAGCTGCAGGCGCTGCCGCGCAACGCCAACCCGACCCGCCAGCGCAACCGTTGCGCGCTGACCGGCCGTCCCCGTGGCACTTTCCGTAAATTCGGTCTGGCCCGTACCAAACTCCGTGAATTCGCTATGCGTGGCGAGATCCCGGGCATGACCAAAGCTAGCTGGTAATAGGAGAACAAGCAATGAGTATGAGCGATCCTATCGCCGATATGCTGACCCGTATCCGCAACGCACAAGGCGTGCAGAAGACCGCCGTGTCGATGCCGTCGTCGAAGCTGAAAGTTGCGATTGCCAACGTCCTGAAAGACGAGGGTTACATTGAAGATTTCGCCGTGTCCACCGAAGGTGGCAAGTCGGAACTGAAAATCGGTTTGAAATATTACGTTGGCCGTCCGGTCATCGAGCGCCTCGAGCGCGTGTCGCGTCCTGGCCTGCGCATCTACAAGGGCAAGGATGAGATCCCCTCGGTCATGAACGGCCTGGGCGTGGCAATCGTCTCGACCCCGCGTGGCGTGATGACCGACCGCAAAGCACGTGCTACCGGCGTCGGTGGCGAAGTGATTTGCTACGTGGCTTAAGGAGTAGACGATGTCTCGAGTAGCTAAGATGCCAATCGCCGTGCCGGCCGGTACGGACGTAGCGATCAGCGCCAGCGCGATCACGGTCAAGGGCCCGCTGGGCTCGCTGACCCAGCCGCTGAACGGCCTGGTCAAGGTGGAAAACAACAACGGCACGCTGACCTTCGACGTGGTCGACGAGTCGCGTGAATCGAACGCGATGAGCGGCACCCTGCGTGCCCTGGTCAGCAACATGGTGACCGGCGTGACCAAGGGCTTCGAGAAGAAGCTGACCCTGGTCGGCGTGGGCTACAAGGCAGCCGTGCAGGGCAACGCCCTGAACCTGTCGCTGGGCTTCTCGCACCCGGTGCTGCATGCGATGCCGGAAGGCGTGACCGCCGCTACCCCGACCCCGACCGAGATCGTGATCAAGGGTATCGACCGCCAGAAGGTGGGCCAGGTCGCCGCTGAAGTGCGCGCTTACCGCTCGCCTGAGCCTTACAAGGGCAAGGGTGTCCGCTATGCGGACGAAGTGGTGAAGCTGAAAGAAACCAAGAAGAAATAATCGGAGCTGACGATGGACAAGAAAGAATCGCGTCTGCGTCGTGGACGCCAAACCCGCATCAAGATTGCGCAGCTGGGCGTGAACCGCCTGCAGGTGCACCGCACCAACCTGCACATCTATGCGAACCTGATCAGCCCGGAAGCCAAGGTGCTGGTGTCGGCCTCGACGCTGGAAGCCGAAGTGCGTGCCGAGCTGGCTGGCCAGACCGGCAAGGGCGGCAACGCCGCTGCCGCTGCCCTGGTTGGCAAGCGCGTCGCAGAGAAAGCACTGAAAGCTGGAATCACCGAGGTAGCGTTCGACCGCTCCGGTTTCCGTTATCACGGCCGTGTCAAGGCGCTGGCGGAAGCCGCCCGTGAAGCCGGTCTGAAGTTCTAAGGAAGAATCGTCATGGCAAAAATGCAAGCGAAAATGGCAAGCGACAAGCCGGATGATGGCATGCGCGAAAAAATGATCGCGATCAACCGTGTGACCAAAGTGGTCAAGGGCGGTCGCATCATGGGTTTTGCAGCGCTGACCGTTGTCGGTGACGGCGATGGCCGCATCGGCATGGGCAAGGGCAAGTCGAAGGAAGTTCCGGTCGGCGTGCAGAAGGCAATGGAAGAAGCCCGCCGCAACCTGATCAAGGTGCCCCTGAAGAACGGCACCCTGCAGCACAGTGTCGAAGGCCGCCACGGCGCCTCGCGCGTGATGATGTCGCCGGCCAAGCCGGGTACCGGCGTGATCGCGGGCGGTGCAATGCGCGCGATCTTTGAAGTGATGGGCGTGACCGACGTGGTCGCCAAGTCGACCGGTTCGAGCAACCCGTACAACCTGGTGCGCGCAACCCTCGACGGCCTGTCGAAGATGAGCACCCCGGCCGACATCGCCGCCAAGCGTGGCAAGTCGGTCGAAGAGATCCTGGGCTAAGAGGAACCATCATGGCAAACACCGTCAAAGTTAAACTGGTCAAGGGCCTGATCGGCACCCGCCAGGACCACCGCGCTACCGTGCGTGGCCTGGGCCTGCGTCGCGTGAACTCGGTTTCCGAGCTGCAGGACACCCCGGCCGTGCGCGGCATGATCAACAAGGTCGCCTACCTGGTCAAGGTAATCGACTAAGCCGCGCGCATAAGGAGAAATCAATGGAACTGAATACCATTCAACCGGCAGAAGGCGCGAAGCACGCCAAGCGCCGCGTCGGCCGTGGCATCGGCTCGGGCCTGGGCAAGACCGCCGGCCGCGGCCACAAGGGCCAGAAGTCGCGTTCGGGCGGCTTCCACAAGGTCGGCTTCGAAGGCGGCCAGATGCCGCTGCAGCGTCGTCTGCCCAAGCGTGGCTTCAAGTCGCTCAACGCCACCTTCAAGGCCGAAGTGCGCCTGTCCGACCTGAACACCCTGGCCGTCGGCGACGTCGACATCCTGGTGCTCAAGCAAGCTGGCATCCTGTCGACCCTGGCACGTGACGTGCGCGTCATCCAGTCCGGCGAGATCACCCGTGCGGTGAACCTCAAGGGCCTGAAAGTGACCGCCGGCGCGAAAGCGGCGATCGAGGCAGCGGGCGGTTCGGTCGCGTAATTGCGACTAACCAGCCTGATCGGAGCACAAATTGGCGACTAATACACAACTTGGTAAAAGCGCCGCAGCCGGCTTCCCCTGGAACCGGCTGTGGTTCTTGCTTGGCGCGTTGGTCGTGTACCGCATCGGAGCTCACATCCCGGTCCCCGGGATTGACCCGGCAAGGCTTGCCGCTCTGTTCAAGCAGAACGAAGGCGGCCTCCTTGGCATGTTCAACATGTTCTCGGGCGGCGCCATGTCGCGCTTTGCCGTGTTCGCTCTTGGCATCACGCCTTACATTTCGGCTTCGATCATCATGCAGCTGGTGTCGATCGTCTCGCCGCAGATGGAAGCGCTGAAGAAGGAAGGCGAGGCAGGACGCCGGAAGATCACCCAGTACACCCGTTACTTCACGGTGGCACTGGCGCTGTTCCAGGCGTTCGGCATCGCGGTCGCGCTCGAGGCCCAGCAGGGCCTGGTGCTCGACCCCGGCTTCGGCTTCCGCTTCGTCACCGTCGTGACCCTGCTCACGGGCACGATGTTCCTGATGTGGCTGGGCGAGCAAATCACCGAGCGTGGCCTTGGAAACGGCATTTCGATCATCATCTTCGCCGGTATCGCGGCAGGTTTGCCGAGCGCCCTGGGTAGCCTGTTTACCCTGGTGTCGAACGGTTCGATCAGCTCGATCGCCGCAATCTTCATCGTGGCCCTGGTGGCCGTGGTGACCTACGCGGTGGTGTTTGTCGAGCGTGGCCAGCGCAAGATCCTCGTGAACTACGCCAAGCGCCAGGTCGGCAACAAGGTGTACGGTGGCCAAACCAGCCACCTGCCCC
Organism: Massilia agilis; assembly: GCF_024756255.1. Lineage (GTDB taxonomy): Bacteria > Pseudomonadota > Gammaproteobacteria > Burkholderiales > Burkholderiaceae_D > Telluria > Telluria agilis. The sequence goes on from NZ_JANUHB010000003.1 coordinate 452,577, forward strand.
TGAAGCTGAACATGGCCGGCGTGATTCCGCCGATCTTTGCCTCGTCGATCATCCTGTTCCCGGCGACGATCGTCGACTGGTTCACCCGCGGCAAGGACACCACGAACCCGGTGATCGGGTTCCTGAAGGACCTGGCTGCGTCGCTGAGCCCTGGCGAGCCGATCAACATGCTGCTGTATGTGGTGGCGATCGTGTTTTTCTGCTTCTTCTATACCGCCCTGGTGTTCAACAGCCGGGAAACCGCGGACAACCTGAAGAAGAGCGGGGCGTTCGTGCCGGGCATCCGTCCGGGCGAGCAGACCGCGCGCTACATCGACAAGATCCTGATGCGCCTGACCCTAGCGGGTGCGGTGTACATCACCCTGGTGTGCCTGGTGCCGCAGTTCCTGCAAAGCCAGTGGAAAGTGCCTTTCTACTTTGGCGGCACGTCGCTGCTGATTATCGTGGTGGTGACGATGGACTTCATGGCCCAGGTTCAGAACTATGTGATGTCGCAGCAATATGAATCGCTGCTGCGCAAGGCAAACTTCAAGGGTGGTCTTCCGACCCGGTGATAGAGCGAATGGCAAAAGACGACGTCATCCAAATGCAGGGGGAGATTCTGGAGAATCTCCCGAACGCGACATTTCGCGTGAAGCTGGAAAACGGCCACGTGGTGCTGGGACATATCTCGGGTAAAATGCGGATGAACTACATCCGCATCCTCCCGGGCGACAAGGTGACGGTGGAGTTGACGCCGTACGATTTGTCGCGGGCCCGCATCGTGTTCCGCACCAAGTAAAACAATCAAGTAATCGAACCGAAAGAGAGTGCAAAATGAAAGTTAACGCTTCAGTTAAGCGCATCTGCCGCAACTGCAAGATCATCAAGCGCAAGGGTGTGGTCCGCGTCATCTGCGTGGAGCCGCGTCACAAGCAGCGTCAAGGTTAATTTCGAGGAAATAACGAATGGCACGTATTGCAGGGGTCAACATCCCCAACCATAAGCACGCCGTCATCGGCCTGACCGAGATCTACGGCATCGGCCGTCCGCGTTCGCAGAAGATCTGCGCTGCCGCTGGCGTCGCGACCGACAAGAAGGTCAAGGACCTGGACGACAACGAACTCGAGAAGCTGCGTGACGAAATCGCGAAGTTTGTCGTGGAAGGCGACCTGCGCCGCGAACTGTCCATGAACATCAAGCGCCTGATGGACCTGGGCTGCTACCGTGGCATGCGTCACCGCAAGGGCCTGCCGGTTCGTGGTCAGCGTACCCGTACCAATGCTCGTACCCGCAAGGGCCCGCGCAAGGCAGCACAAGCTCTCAAGAAATAATCTAGGAACCTGACATGGCCAAGCAACAAAGCAGCGCAGCAGCAGCTCGCGTACGCAAGAAAGTGAAGAAAAACGTGGCTGAGGGCATCGCCCACGTCCACGCTTCGTTCAACAACACCATCATCACCATCACCGACCGCCAGGGCAACGCCCTGTCGTGGGCGACCTCGGGTGGCGCAGGCTTCAAGGGCTCGCGCAAATCGACCCCGTTCGCCGCGCAGGTCGCTGCTGAAGCTGCCGGCAAGGTGGCCCAGGAGCAGGGCGTGAAGAACCTGGAAGTGCGTATCAAGGGCCCGGGCCCGGGCCGCGAGTCGGCTGTGCGCGCACTGAACAACCTCGGCATCAAGATCACCGAGATCCAGGACGTGACCCCGGTGCCGCACAACGGCTGCCGTCCGCCGAAGCGTCGCCGCATCTAAGTCGTTGCCGGCGCCCGTGCGCCGCGCATCGCCTGCGATGCATCACGGTTTCACAGCGAAACCGTCTTAATTGTGAGAGATCGCCGGTGCAGTGCCCTGCAAAATGGGTTATACTGCCCGGCTATTGTCGCCTGCGGGCCAACCGCGGGTGGTATTTTCAGCCACGTCCGGTCTCATCGAAGAACTGGACTAGCGCCTGTTATGGCTCGGCCATCTCTGGGGCGTGATTTTTAATTTATAAAGGTATCTAACGTGGCACGTTATATCGGACCAAAAGCAAAGCTGGCACGCCGTGAAGGCACCGACCTGTTCCTGAAGAGCGCACGCCGCTCGCTCGACTCCAAGTGCAAACTGGACGTCAAGCCGGGCCAGCACGGCGTCAAGTCGGGCGCCCGTACCTCGGACTACGGCAACCAGCTGCGCGAAAAGCAGAAAGTCAAGCGCATCTACGGCGTGCTCGAGCGCCAGTTCCGCCGCTACTTCGCAGAAGCCGCCCGCCGCAAGGGCAACACCGGTGAGACCCTGCTCAAGCTGCTGGAAGCTCGCCTGGACAACGTCGCCTACCGCATGGGCTTTGGCTCGACCCGCGCCGAAGCGCGCCAGCTGGTCAGCCACAAGGCCTTCACCGTGAACGGCAACGTCGTGAACATCGCTTCGTACTCGGTCAAGGCTGGCGACGTGGTCGCTGTGCGCGAAAAGGCCAAGAAGCAAACCCGTATCGTCGAGGCGCTGTCGCTGGCCGAGCAGGTTGGCTTCCCGAGCTGGGTCTCGGTCGATGCCAAGAAGATGGAAGGCACCTTCAAGTCGTTCCCGGAGCGTAACGAAATCGCTGCCGACGTCAACGAAGCCCTGATCGTCGAACTGTACTCGCGTTAATAGCTAGCAGTAACACGTCGTCCCCGCGCAGGCGGGGACCCATAGACAGCTGGCTAAGCCGGCTCAGCATGGGTTCCCGCCTCCGCGGGAACGACGGCGGTAGTCATGCCTGCCCCTGTGGCAGGCTTTATCACTTAATGCCATCAGCCTTATCGGTGTAACGAGCCGAGGGTATTGAAAAGGACATTTCATGCAAAATAGTTTGTTGAAGCCACGTATCATCGATGTAGAAGCCATCGGCCCCGGCCACGCCAAAGTCGTGATGGAGCCGTTCGAACGTGGTTATGGCCACACGCTGGGCAACGCGCTGCGCCGCGTGCTGCTGTCGTCGATGATCGGCTACGCGCCGACCGAAGTGACGATCGCCGGCGTCGTGCACGAGTATTCGTCGCTCGACGGCGTGCAGGAAGACGTCGTTGACCTGCTGCTGAACCTGAAGGGCGTGGTGTTCAAGGTGCACAACCGCGACTCCGTCACCCTGAGCCTGAAGAAGGAAGGCGAAGGCCCGGTGCTGGCATCGGACATCGACCTGCCGCATGATGTGGAACTGATCAACCCGGACCACGTGATCGCCCACCTGACCGCCGGTGGCAAGCTCGACATGCAGATCAAGGTCGAGAAGGGCCGCGGCTATGTGCCGGGCAACGTGCGCCGCCTGTCGGAAGACACCAACAAGACCATCGGCCGCATCATCCTGGACGCCTCGTTCTCGCCGGTGCGCCGTGTGTCGTACGCCGTGGAATCGGCCCGCGTCGAGCAGCGTACCGACCTGGACAAGCTGATCATCAACATCGAGACCAACGGCGTCATCACCCCGGAAGAGGCGATCCGCCAGTCGGCCCGCGTGCTGGTGGACCAGCTGAACGTGTTCGCCGCCCTGGAAGGCACCGAAGCGGCTGCGGAAGCCCCGTCGCGCGCTCCGCTGGTCGATCCGATCCTGCTGCGTCCGGTCGACGACCTGGAACTGACGGTACGTTCGGCCAACTGCCTGAAGGCCGAGAACATCTACTACATCGGCGACCTGATCCAGCGTTCGGAAAACGAGCTGCTCAAGACCCCGAACCTGGGCCGCAAGTCGCTCAACGAGATCAAGGAAGTGCTCGCTTCGCGCGGCCTGACCCTTGGCATGAAGCTCGAGAACTGGCCGCCGGCTGGTTTGGAAAAGTAAGACCGTTCACCCGAAAGTACAACCCTACTTTCGGGTGGGTACAGCCAAAAAGGACTGGCAGAGCCAGATCCTTTTTGGAGAAGTAAAAGCAGTAACTGCCCGCGCATGGTGCGCGGGCAGCTTCAACCCATAAAACCGGTCCGCGAGCTTATGCGTCTTGCATAAAATCGATCGAAGAACTGGATTGTAAACACTCGAAAGGAAGTACCATGCGTCACCGTCACGGCCTCCGTAAGCTGAACCGTACCTCGTCCCACCGTCTGGCCATGCTGCGCAACATGACCGTCTCGCTGCTGCGTCATGAAGCCATCAAGACCACGCTGCCGAAAGCCAAGGAACTGCGCCGCGTTGTCGAGCCGATCCTGACCCTGGGCAAGACCGACACCCTGGCCAACAAGCGCCTGGCATTCTCGCGCCTGCGCGACCGCGAAATGGTGCAAAAGCTGTTCGCCGAACTGGGCCCGCGCTACGCGACCCGCAACGGCGGCTACCTGCGCATCCTGAAGATGGGTTTCCGCGTCGGCGACAACGCTCCGATGGCCTTCGTCGAGCTGGTCGATCGTCCGGAAGTCACCACTGCCGAAGAAGCACCGACCGCTGAGTAATTGCTCAACGCTCTAAAGAAACCAGGCCTTTGCGCCTGGTTTTTTTTCGTGCCGAGCATTTGCTGTCAAAAAAGCAGGCCTTTGTGTGCGTCCCGACGGCCTGGTCCTCATGCTCGCTTAATGTTAATGCTCTACAGTCAGGCTTTGGGCGACCCTAACCCGGCTTGCCGCCACCGGTGTAAGATTCTATTAGGCAGTACAACCTCCCAGGAAGCCATGTCTCGATCGATGTCCAATTCCGCCTTCCGCTGGCTTGCCGGCGTGTTCCTGCTGCTTGCCGGGCTGATGCTCGCCGCAGGCGCCCGCGCTGACGACGACTTCCTCGATCCGCAGGTGGCCTTCAAGTTCTCGGCCCACATGGACGGCCCGAAGACGGCGGTGGTCAGCTACGTTATCGCGGATGGCTACTACATGTACCGCGAGCGCTTCAGCTTCAAGGCGCAAGGGGCCACGCTGGGTGCGCCGCAGATCCCGGCGGGCAAGGTCCACTTCGACGAGAACTTCGGCAAGGATGTCGAGACCTACCACCAGGGCGTGACGATCCGCATCCCGGTCGAGGGTAATGGTCCGTTCACCCTGACCGTCACGGGCCAGGGCTGCGCCGACAAGGGGCTGTGCTATCCGCCGCAGGAGGCGAGTGCACAACTGGTGGACGGCGGCGGTTCAGGCGGGGCTGCGCTGCAGACCACTCCGACCGCGCCCGGTAGCGCCAATGACAGCGCCGGCGGCGCAGCGCCCGTCTCGGCCGCGCCCCAGGCAAGCACGCCCGCGCCTTCCGCAGCGCTCGCACAGCCAGCCGCGCCAGCCGCCGCGCCGGCGCAGTCCGAGCTGTCGGGCATCTCGTCGATCCTGCAGGGCGGGCGCATGCTCGCCATTATCCCGGCCTTCATCCTGCTTGGCCTGGGCCTGGCGTTCACGCCCTGCGTGCTGCCGATGGTGCCGATCCTGTCGTCGATCATCGTGGGCGAGGGCGGCCAAATGCGCAAGGCGCGCGGCTTCGTCCTGTCGCTGTCGTATTCGCTGGGCATGGCGATCGTGTACACGCTGCTGGGCGTGGCGGCCGGCCTGGTCGGCGAAGGCCTGTCGGCCGCGCTGCAGAACCCGTGGGTGCTGGGTGGCTTTGCGCTGCTGATGGTCGCGATGGCGATGTCCATGTTCGGCTTTTACGAGCTGCAGATGCCTGCCGCGCTGCAGACCCGGCTGGCGGGCGCTTCCGGCCGCCAGAAGTCCGGCAAGCTGGCCGGCGTGTTCGCGATGGGCGCCATCTCCGCGCTGATCGTCGGCCCGTGCGTGGCCGCGCCGCTGGCCGGTGCGCTGGTGTACATCAGCCAGACCCGCGACGTGCTGATCGGCGGCGCCGCGCTGTTCTCGATGGCGATCGGCATGAGTATTCCGCTCATCCTGGTGGGCGTCTCGGCCGGTTCGCTGCTGCCGCGCGCCGGCATGTGGATGGAGTCGGTCAAGATCTTCTTTGGCGTGCTGATGCTTGCGATGGCGCTGTGGATGGTGACGCCCTTGCTGCCGGCCGTGGTGCAAATGCTGTTGTGGGCCGCGCTGCTGCTCGGCTACGGTTCCTGGCTGCTGCGCCGCAAGGGCAACTGGGCCAGCATTGCGGCGGGCCTGGTATTCGCGGTTCCGGGCGCGATGCAGGTTGTCGGCGTGGCCAGCGGCGGGCGGGATGCCCTCGACCCGCTCGCCGAGTTGCGCGGCAGCCATGTGCAGCGCCTGGTCTTCCAACGGGTTAAGTCCGTCGACCAGCTCGACACCATCCTCGCCAGCACTGGCGGCAAGACGGTCATGCTGGACTTTTACGCGGACTGGTGCGTGTCCTGCAAGGAAATGGAGCGCCTGACTTTCCCGGATGGGCGTGTGAAGGAAAAGCTGGCCAACACGATCCTGCTGCAGGCCGACGTGACGGCCAACGACGAGGCCGATAAGGCACTGCTCAAGCGCTTTGGCCTGTTCGGCCCGCCGGGCATCATCCTGTTCGACCACAACGGCAAGGAAATCGCCGACAGCCGCGTCATCGGCTACCAGGACGCCAACAAATTCCTGAGGTCGCTGCAAAAACTGAATTAAGACGACGATATGGGCCGTTCGCTTGACACCAACGATGGTCAGCCAGAAGATGGTCGCATGGAAGAGCGGCTGGACAAGGTTGAGCAACGACTCGCGGTGCTTGAGCGAGATGTGGCGGTTATTCGCTCAAACTACGTGACCCGAGAAGACCTGCATCGAGAAATCGGCACAGTACTGCGCGAAATGAACGCGCAGACATGGAAAATTCTTACGTTTGTCGCGGGCTTTGGAACAGTGCTGGTGAGCGCGACATATTTCATCGCCACCCACACGAAATAGGCGAGTTAGCCAGAAAAAAGGGACGCCGCAGCGTCCCTTTTTCGTTCGCGCAGGCGTTTCCGGTCAGCCGCGCATCATGCCCGGCCGGTGCTGGCCGTGCATGCCGTGGTGCTCGCCCATGGCGCGGCGAGTCTGCTCGTCGAATACCTTCTTCTGCTCCGGATTCAGGGTTGAGTAGAAGGTGTTCAGGGCCGCCTGGCGCGACTCCATGCGCGCGGTGCGCTGCTTCGAGAACTCGATCATTTTCTGCATGCGTTCCGGCGCCGACAGGTTGGCGAACGCGGCGCGGTCAGGATGCGCTGCCCGCTCGGCCGGCTTCATCGCAGCCACGAAGGTGTTCCAGGCCTGCTCCTGCGCGCTCGACAGCTTGAGCGCGTCGTGCAGCTGCTGCTGGCGCTGCGCGCGGTGCTCGGCCATCTTGGCCTGGAACTCGGCGCGCTTGGCCTGGCGCTGTTCCGGGCTCATTTGCTGGTGCTGGTGCGGGCCCTTGGGCGCCTGCGCCTGCTCTTCGGCAGCGAATGCGGCGCCACCCAGCGTCAGTGCCGCCAGCGCGATCAGGACGTTCTTGCGTACGTTGTTCATGGTGTTTCCTCTTTCAGTATGAGAGTCAGGTGGGTGTGCATCCAACAGCTCGCTGCACGGAACCTATGATTACTGAACGCTGTATCCGGGGCATTTCCGGTGTCCCATACTTTGTATCAATTTGTTTCGACCGCCACAGCATATACAAGCCGATACAAACCCGCTGTTCAGGCCCTTGTTTAATAAGGATAATTGAGGCTATGGACACTCCCTCTACCATCCTCATTGTCGACGACGACCGCGACATCCGCACGCTCCTGGCCGACTACCTGGAGTCGAACGGCTACCGCGCCCTGGCCGCTGCCGACGGTGGCGCGATGTGGAAGATCCTCGACGAGTCGCGCCCGGACCTGATCGTGCTCGACCTGAACCTGCCCGGCGACGACGGCCTGACCCTGTGCCGCAAGCTGCGCGCGCACTCGACCCTGCCGGTCATCATGCTCACCGCCCGTAACGAGCCGCTCGACCGCATCCTTGGCCTGGAAATGGGCGCGGACGACTACCTGCCCAAGCCGTTCGAGCCGCGCGAACTGCTGGCGCGCATCCGCAGCGTGTTGCGCCGCTCGCATGCGATGCCGCCCAACGCCGCCGCCGACAACGTGCAGCAAATGAAGTTTTCCGGCTGGACGCTCGACCTGACCGCGCGCCACCTGGTCAACCCGCAAGGCGTCGTCATCATGCTCTCGGGCGCCGAGTTCCGCCTGCTGCGTGTATTCCTCGAACATCCCAACCGCGTGCTCAACCGCGATCAATTGCTCAACCTCACCCAGGGCCGCGACGCCGACCCGTTCGACCGCTCGATCGACATCCAGATCAGCCGCTTGCGGCAGAAGCTGGGCGAAGACGCGCGCATGCCGCAGATTATCAAGACGGTGCGTAACGGCGGCTACGTGCTGGCCGGCCAGGTGACGGTGGAGCCGTCCGCGTGAAGGTGCGCGCGTTCTTCGGCTCGATGACGGGCCGGGTGTTCGCCACCTTGCTGCTGGGCGTGCTCAGTTCGGCCGCGCTGACCCAGCTCGCCGCCGACGCCGAGCGCCAGCGCGTGCTCGAGCAGCTGCGCTACAACAACCAGCTCGAACGGTCCGAGCAGCTGATCATGGCCACCGAGATCGTGCCGGCCTCCGCGCGCCGCGCCTATCTCGCCGTGGCCAACCGGCCCGGCCTGAAGCTGGACGTGGGCGGGCCGCTGCCGGCCGCGCCGCACCGCACCGAATTTGCCAGCACGCTCGCTTCGCGCCTGGGCAAGGGCTACCAGGTGGACTCGTCCACGACGCGCCCGCCCATGTGCGACCTGCCGCACCAGCAGCCGGCGCTGTATGGCCTCTTGAGCCTGGAGTGGCACGGCTCCTGCGAAAACATCAACGTGCGCCTGCGCGACGGCGAACAGCTGCGCCTGGCCGTGCTGCCGCCGCGCGCCCCGGCCGGGCCGCGCACCGAGTTCGGCTGGATCATCATCCTGTTCCTGGTGTCGATCGGCTTTCTCGCCTACCTCGTCGCGCGCATGACCACGCGCCCGCTCAAGCAGCTGGCGCAGGCCGCCAAGGACCTTGGCCAGGACATCAACCACGCTCCGCTCGAGCTAAGCGGCGCCAGCGAGATCCGCCAGGCCAGCGCCGCCTTCAACGCGATGCAGGCGCGCATTCGCCAGTACATCTTCCAGCGCACCCAGATGCTGGCGGCGATCACGCACGACCTGCAGACGCCGCTCACGCGCATGCGCCTGCGGCTGGAGAAGGTCGGCGACGCCGAGCTGCAGGAGCGCCTGATCGGCGACCTGTCGGCGATGCAGGAGATGGTGCGCGAGGGCCTGGTGCTCGCGCGCAGCATGGACACCACCGAGACCATGCAGATGCTCGACCTCGATTCGCTGCTCGATTCGGTGTGCTCGGACGCGGTCGACGCCAACCAGCGCGTCACCCTGTCCGGCCAGGCCGGCATGGCGCTCTTGGGCCGCCCGCTCGACCTGCGCCGCTGCCTGGTCAACCTGATCGACAACGCGGTCAAGTACGGCCAACAGGCCACCGTCACGGTCGACCGCGTGAAGGGCGCGGCGCGCATCCGCATCCGCGACAACGGTCCCGGCATCGATGCGGACCAGCTGGCGCGCGTGTTCGAGCCGTTCTACCGCATCGAAGGCTCGCGCTCGCGCGAGTCGGGCGGCACCGGCCTTGGGCTGACGATCGCCCGCAACATCGCCGAACAGCACGGCGGCAGCATCGCGCTGGCCAACGCCGCCGGCGGCGGGCTCGAGGCGACCCTCATGCTGCCGGAGTACTACCCCGGCAAATAACCAACAGAGAGAGCGGTGTGTGACAATGCCGGGCAGGCCCCGGTGTTGGCCGCACTGGACAGAAACATCAGAGAGAGACAAGGCAGGCATCCGCCGGCAGCGGCGGACCAGGGACAGGAATGAAAAAGAAAAACCTCGGACTCATCATCGGCGCCGCGTTTGTGGTCGGCTTCACCGGTTGGTACTTCAACCAGGGCTCGGGCGCGCATGCGCAGGGCGACATCCCGCCCAAAGGGGCGAAGGGCGTGCAGCCGCCGGTGACCGTCAACGTGGTCCCGGCACGGCGCCAGGACGTGGGCGTGGAGGTGGTCTCGAATGGCACCGTCACGCCGCTGCGCACCGTGGACCTGCACCCGCAGACCACCAGCACCATCCGCACCGTGCACATCAAGGAAGGCCAGTTCGTCAAGGGCGGCCAGCTGATGTTCTCGCTGGACGACCGCGCCGACCGCGCCAACGTCGACAAGGCGCAGGCCCAGGTCGCGCGCGACCAGGCATCGCTGGCCGACCTCGAGCGCCAGTACAAGCGCAGCCAGGAACTGTTCGCGCAGAAGTTCATCGCCCAGAGCGCGGTCGATTCGCTACACAGCCAGGTCGACGCGGCGCGCGCGCTGCTCAAGGCCGACATGGCCGCGGCCAAGGCCAGCCACGTGAGCGCCAGCTACACCGAGATCCGCGCGCCAATGGCCGGCCGCGTGGGCGCCATCAACGTGTTCCCGGGCAGCCTGGTGCAGCTGTCCACGTCGCTCACCACGGTCACCCAGCTCGACCCGATCACGGTCGCGTTCACGCTGCCGGAATCGAGCCTGGGCGCGCTGCTGGACGCGCAAAGGAACGGCAAGGTCGAGGTCGAGGCGCGCGCCGGCAGCGACGGCAAGCCGGTCAAGGGCCACCTGTCCTTCATCGACAACATGGTGGACCCGACTGCCGGCACGATCCGTGTGAAGGCGGAGTTCAGCAACGCCGACACCCAGCTTTGGCCGGGCCAGTACGTCAACACCCGCGTGACCGTGCGCACCCTGAAGGATGCGATCGTGGTGCCGCAAAACGCGATCATCACCAACGCCAAGGGCACGTTCGTGTACGTGGTCGAGCAGGACAGCACGGCGAAGATGGTCCCGGTGAGCCGCGTGTACGCGTTCGGCGTGAGTGCGGCGGTCACCGGCCTGGCCGGCACCGAGAAGGTCATCACCGAAGGCAAGCAGAACCTGCGCCCGGGCGGCAAGGTGCGCCTGGCAGGCGGCGCCGAGGGTGACGGCGGCGGCAAGGGCCGCGCGGCCAAACCGGCCGCCGGCAAGGGCGGGAAGGACCAGCAGGCATGAACCTGTCCGAACTGTGCATCCGGCGCCCGGTGATGGTGGTGCTGCTGTCGATCAGCCTGATCCTGGTCGGCATCCTGGCCTACGCCCACATCCCGGTCGCGGCGCTGCCGAGCTATAACACGCCGGTCATCAACGTCAACGCCAACCTCGCCGGCGCCAGCCCCGAGACCATGGCCTCGTCGGTCGCGCTGCCGCTGGAGAAGGCGTTTTCGACGATCGCCGGCATCAACATGATCACCTCCACCAGCACCCAGGGGAATACCTCGCTGACGCTGGAGTTCGACACCTCGATCGACGTCAACGCCGCCGCGGTGGACGTGCAGGCCGCGCTGCTCGGCGCGCAGCGCCAGCTGCCGCAGGAGATGACGGACGTGCCGTCCTACCGCAAGGTCAACCCGGCCGATGCGCCGGTGCTGTTCATGACGATGACCTCGCCGTCGATGAACCTGTCGGAGCTGGACGACTATGCCGAGAACCTGGTGGCGCCGGCCCTGTCCACGCTGCCCGGCGTGGCGCAGGTGTCGGTCAACGGCGGCAAGAAGTTCGCGGTGCGCGTGCGCGCCCGCACCGAGGAGATGAATGCCCGGAACATCACGATGGACGAGCTGGCCACCGCCCTGCGCTCGGCCAACTCGAACACGCCGCTGGGCATCCTCGACGGCCCCGAGCAGAGCCTGACCATCCAAGGCAACGCCCAGCTGCAGCACGCCGCCGACTTCGCCGACCTGATCATCGCCACCCGCAACGGCCAGCCGGTGCGCCTGAAGGACGTGGCCGACGTGCAGGACAGCTACCAGTCGGTGAAAGCGGCCGGCATGTACAACGGCGAGCGCTCGATCGTGTTGCTGCTGCAGCGCCAGCCCAACGCCAATACGGTGCAGGTGGTCGATGCGGTGCGCCAGCTCCTGCCGCGCTTCCAGTCGCAGCTGCCGTCGTCGATCAAGATCAACCTGGTCAACGACCGCTCGGTCTCGATCCGCGAGGCGATCCACGACGTGAACATGACGCTGGCGCTGACCGTGGCGCTGGTGGTGCTGGTGATCTTCCTGTTCCTGCACCGCGTGGCCGCGACCTTCATCCCGGCCATCACGATGCCGATTTCGCTGCTGGGCGCGCTGTCGCTGCTGTTCTGGCTCGGCTACAGCCTGGATAACATCTCGCTGCTGGGCATTACGCTGGCCGTGGGCCTGGTGGTGGACGACGCGATCGTGGTGCTGGAGAACATCGTGCGCCACATCGAGATGGGCAAGAAGCCGCTCAAGGCCGCGCTGGAAGGCTCGCGCGAGATGGGCTTTACCATCATCTCGATCTCGATCTCGCTGGTGGCGGTGTTCATCCCGATCTTCTTCATGCCGGGCGTGATCGGCCTGATGTTCCACGAGTTCGCCGTGATCGTCGGCCTGTCGATCCTGGTGTCGGCCGTGGTCTCGCTCACGCTGGTGCCAATGCTGGCCTCGCGCCTGCTGCCGGCGCACAGCGGGCACGAGGAGCAGCAGCTGTCCGTGGTCGGCCGCTGGTTCGAGGCTGCCTTCAACAAGCTGCGCGACGGCTACGCGCGCACGCTCGACGTGGCGCTCGCACACCGCAACGTGGTGCTGCTGCTGGCGCTGGGCACCTTTGCGCTGACGGTGGTGCTGTACACGACCATCCCGAAAGGTTTCTTCCCCGAGGAAGACCTTGGCCAGATCCGCGTGACCACCGAGGCCGCCGAGGATATCTCGTCGCGCGGCCTGCTGGCGCTGCAGGAGAAGGTGGCGGCCATCATCCAGGCCGACCCCGCGGTGCAGGACGTGACCTCGTTCACGGGCGGCGGCAACGGCGGGCGCATGTTCCTGGTGCTGAAGCCGCGCAGCCAGCGCGACAAGATGCCGCAGGTGCTCGACCGCCTGCGCAAGCAGACACGCAAGGTGGCCGGCATCTCGGTGTACCTGGCGCCGGTGCAGAACCTGCAGCTGGGCGGGCGCCCGTCCAAGAGCCGCTACCAGTACACGCTGCAGAGCGTGTCCGGCGGCGAGATCAGCGGCTGGGCCAACCAGTTCATGGAGCGCATGCGCAACAACCCGATCTTCCGCGACGTGACCAGCGACGCCCAGAACAAGGGCCTGCAGGCCTCGCTCGACATCGACCGCGACAAGGCCAACCTCCTGGGCGTGCAGATGTCCGACGTGCGCTCGGCGCTGTACGCCGCGTTCGGCGAGCGCCAGGTCTCGACCATCTACTCGACCGCGGCCAGCTACTACGTGATCCTGGAAGCGGCCGACGCCGACCGCCAGTTCGACGACGCGATCGCGCGCATCTCGGTGCGCTCGAAGAACGGCCAGCTGGTGCAGCTGTCGTCGCTGGCGACGATCAAGCGTACCGTCGGCCCGCTGGCGGTCAACCACCAGGGCCAGCTGCAGGCGATCACGCTGTCGTTCAACCTGGCGCCGGACGTGCCGCTGGGCGACGCGACGAAAGCGATCGAAGAGATGGGCCGCGACATGAAGCTGCCGGCCTCGATCATCACCAAGTACGGCGGCGACGCTGCGGTGTTCCAGGATTCGCAGTCGAGCCAGCTGATCCTGATCCTGGCCGCCGTCGGCGTCATCTACGTGCTGCTGGGCGTGCTGTACGAAAGCTTCATCCACCCGATCACGATCCTGGCCGGCCTGCCATCGGCCGCGGTGGGCGCGCTGCTTACCCTGCGCCTGTTCGGGCTGGACCTGACGATGATCGCCATCATCGGCATCCTGATGCTGATCGGGATCGTGAAGAAGAACGCGATCATGATGATCGACTTTGCGCTGGACGCGCAGCGTAACCAAGGGATGAAGCCGGCCGCGGCGATCCGCGAGGCCTGCGTGCTGCGCTTCAGGCCGATCCTGATGACGACCATGGCCGCGCTGATGGGCGCGCTGCCGATCGCGCTGGGCCTGGGCGCCGGCGCCGAGCTGCGCCAGCCGCTGGGCCTGGCCGTGTGCGGCGGCCTGATCTTCTCGCAGGTGATCACGCTGTACATCACGCCGGTGATCTACCTGTTCCTCGACCGCTACAGCGGGTCCGGCCCGATGACGGATGCGCAACTGGCAAAACTGGAACAGCCGGCGCCGCAGCCGCAGCCGGTCCTGCACGCGGCCGCGTGAGCCCGTGCCTGCCGCCCGTCCTTGTCGCGACGGGCGGCGCGCCGACACAAAACCGAAACAATCTGTAACAGTGGTCAAGACCGACTGCCGGTAAGCTTTGCGCTGCAACACAGCCGTGCACGTACGGTCTAAACCGTATAGACTGCCGCATTGGCCGTGGCACCTTGTTTTCCGGCCCTTTACAGACTGTAACCATTTTGCGCGATCATTCCCATTTCTCCGTCGATAACGGCGATGTCTGCTCGCATTGCGGCCAGCCGCTGCGCCCGGCGCAGCCCAGCTACGGGGAGCGCCGCACCAGCCGCACGGGCCTGATCGTCACCATCCTGTTGCACCTGCTGCTGGTCGTGATCTACCTGTACCAGCCCAAGACCTTCCTCAAGCGCGTGGGGTCGGCCGGCCAGCCCGAGATCATGTACATCACCCCGGCCAAGCCCAAGCCGCAAGAACAGGCGCCGCGCAAGACGCCGAAGGTCACCAAGCCCAAGTCCGCGCCCGAGCGCGTGCAGGTGCAGCGCCTGCCCAACACCATCACGCTGCCGCAGGAAAAGCCGAAGCCGGTGGAGACGCCCAAGCCCGAGGCCAAGCGCGAGCCGATCCCCGAGAACATGGACATGCAGGCCTTCATCGAAGCGCGCCGCAAGCAGCGCGGGGCGCAGGCGCCGAGCAATGCGACCGAGGAGAGCGACGACGCGCGCGGCATGCGCAATGCGCTGGCCAACATTGCCGCGGTCAACGGGCGTGGCTCGGACGACCGCAACGAGACCGGCGGGGTGTTCTCGGTCACCAACAAGACCTTTGCGAGCGCCACGGTCAAGTTCCGCGGCTGGAACCCCAACTTCAAGCGCCGCTGGCTGACGCAGGTGAACGTGGAGCTGGGCAGCGAGCGCGACATCGAGACGGCGATCGTCAAGAAGATGATCGAGCTGATCCGCAAGGAAAAGACCGGCGATTTCGAGTGGGACTCGCACCGCCTGAACCGGGTGGTGACGATGAGTGCACGGCCGCAGGATACCGAGGCGCTGATGGCCTTCCTGTACAAGGAAATGTTCCCGGATTACAAGCCGCCGAAGCAGAACTAGTACCGCTCACGCTTGATACGTCGTCCCCGCGAAGGCGGGGACCCATAGACCCGTTGAATAATCGCGCCGCATTCTGGGCCGCGGGCAAGGATAGTCAGCATGGGTTCCCGCCTTCGCGGGAACGACGTTTCGAAGGCTAACAATAAAAAAACCGCGCCTTGGCGCGGTTTTTTGTTGCATCAAACGGTCCGATCAGGCCGCTTTGAGCTTGCGCGCAATATCCAGCGCAAAGTAGGTCAACACGCCGTCCGCGCCGGCGCGCTTGAACGCCATCATGGACTCCATCATCACCTTGTCGTGATCGAGCCAGCCGTTCTGCGCGGCGGCCTTGAGCATCGCGTACTCGCCGCTGACCTGGTAGGCGTAGGTCGGCACCTTGAACTCGTCCTTCACGCGGCGCACCACGTCCAGGTAGGGCATGCCGGGCTTGACCATCACCATGTCCGCGCCTTCGGCCAGGTCCAGCGCCACTTCGCGCAGCGCTTCATTGCTGTTGGCCGGGTCCATCTGGTAGGTGTTCTTGTCGGCCTTGCCCAGGTTGGCCGCCGAGCCAACCGCATCGCGGAACGGGCCGTAGAAGGCCGACGCGTACTTGGCCGAGTAGGCCATGATGCGGGTGTGGATGAAGCCTTGCTGCTCCAGCGCGGTGCGGATGGTGCCGATGCGCCCGTCCATCATGTCCGACGGCGCCACCACGTCCACGCCGGCCTCGGCCTGCGCCAGCGCCTGGCGCGTCAGCATGGCCACGGTGCGCTCGTTCATGATGTAGCCGGTGGTCTCGTCCGGCAGGCCGTCCTGGCCGTGCGTGGTGTACGGGTCGAGCGCCACGTCGGTGAGGATGCCCAGCTCGGGGAAATTGCGCTTCAGTTCACGCACCGCGCGCGGCACCAGGCCGTTCGGGTTGGTGGCCTCGATGCCGTCGTAGGTCTTGAGCGACTGGTCGATGACCGGGAACAGCGCCAGCACCGGGATGCCCAGCGCCACGCATTCTTCTGCCACCTTCATCAACAGGTCCACCGACACGCGCTCCACGCCCGGCATCGAGGCAACCTGCTGGCGCTGGTTGGTGCCGTCGAGGATGAACACCGGATAAATCAGGTCGTGCGCGGTGACGACGTTCTCGCGCATCAGGTTGCGCGAGAAGGGATCGCGGCGCATGCGGCGCATGCGGGCAGCGGGAAAGGCGACTGGCGTGATGATGGTCATGTTCGTGTCCTGGAAAGTGATTAATTGGCCGGGTCAAGGTCCCCGCCCCGCGCAGCGGGCGGGGTGGCTTCGTCGGCCTCGTCGGCAGACAGGCCCAGCAGTTCGATGATCTTGTCGTTGGCTTGCTCCACCCCGATGCGCTTGAGCGAGGAGAACAGTTGCACGGTGAACGGAAAGCCTTCGCCTTCCTCGTCCACGTAGCTGTCGAGGATCTTTTGCGCCTGACGCAGCGTGTTGGCCTGTTCGTTGCGGTTGAGCTTGTCCGCCTTGGTCAGCAGGCAGTGGATCGGCTTGCCGGTGGGGGCGAACCATTCCAGCATCTGCACGTCCAGGTCGGTGAACGGGCGGCGCGAATCCATGATCAGCACCAGCGCGGCCAGCTGCTCGCGGCGCTGGACGTAGTCGCCCAGGAGCTTTTGCCAGTGCAGCTTGGCCGAGCCCGACACTTCGGCGTAGCCGTAGCCGGGCAGGTCCACCAGCATGGCCTCGATTTCGTCCACCCGCACCGGGTCGTGCCGGTGCTGGGCGACGTGGGCGCCGCCGATCGAGAAATAGTTGATGTGCTGGGTGCGGCCCGGCGTCTTGGACGCGAAGGCGAGGCGGTTTTGGTTGGTCAGGATGTTGATCGCCGTCGACTTGCCGGCGTTCGAGCGGCCCGCGAATGCAATCTCCGGCACATGCGTGTCCGGTAGGTCGCGCAGGTGGTTGACGGTGGTGAAAAAACGGGCTTGCCAGAGCTTGGACATGTGGGGACGAAAGAACAACAAAATGGAGCTACACGGAAACAAGCTATTGTACAATAAGGGGTTACTGACTGTTGCGACGCCTCGCGGGACGCCACGGCAAGGCCCATGCGCTGCTCAGGATTGCAGGTTTTTTGACTCTATTAGGGTGCTTGAATGAATCGTGTGTCGTTATCGTTTTTGAAATCGTTGGTGGTTGCATCCCTGGCTGTCTCCGGCTTTGCCTGCGCAGCAGACGCGCAGCATGCCGCCGCAGCCAAGGCCGACCCGGCCAAGGGTGCGACCCTGTTTGACTCGGGCGACGCGGCACGCGGCGTTCCGGCCTGCGCTTCCTGCCACGGCGCCGGCGGCAACTCGGCCATCGCCACCAATCCGAAGATCGGCGGCCAGTTCGAGCAGTACGTGTACAAGCAGCTGGTGGACTTCACCACGCCGAACCGCAACCAGGCCATCATGACGACCTACGCCAAGGCGCTGTCGGACGACGAGAAGAAAAACATCGCGGCCTACCTGGCAACCCAGAAGCCGACGGCCGGCGCAGCGCGCAACAAGGATAGCGTCGAGCTGGGCCGCAAGATCTACCGCGGCGGCATCGCCGACAAGGGCGTGGCCGCCTGCGCCAGCTGCCACGGCGCCACCGGCAGCGGCATCCCCGCCAAGTACCCGCGCCTGGCTGGCCAGCACCAGGACTACACCGTGGCCCAGCTCGAAGCATTCAAGGCTGGCGCCCGCAACAACAGCGTGGAAATGACCGCGCTGTCCAAGCGCCTGACCACCGACGAGATGAAGGCCGTGGCCGACTACGTCGCCGGCCTGAAGTAATAGCAACTCAGCGTAAATCGAGGGGCAGCAGCGTAAGCTGGCTGCCCTTTTTGCTGTATGCTCGCGTAGTCACGACGGGCAACTTGGATGTTTTAAAGAATGAGTACCACTGGGATTGAACTGAAAACGCGGCGCCGCGGCCTTGCCGAGACGGTCGAGCTGGTCTCGTCGATGCGTTTTGCGATCAGCCTGCTCGTGATCATCGCGATCGCGGCGATCATCGGCACCGTGATGAAGCAGAACGAGCCGATGCCCAACTACATCAACCAGTTTGGGCCATTCTGGTACGAAATCTTCGGCCGCCTGGGCCTGTACGCGCTGTACTCGGCCTGGTGGTTCCTGGCGATCATGGCGGTGCTGATCGTCTCGACCGGCCTGTGCGTGTTGCGCAATACGCCCAAGATGCTGCACGACATGCGCAGCTGGCGCGACAACGTGCGCGAGCAGTCGCTGCGCAACTTCCACCACAAGCTCGAGTGGAGCGCCGGGCAGGCGCCCGCCGCGCTGGCGCAGCAGGCGGCCGCGCGCCTGCAGCATGCCGGCTACGGCGTGAAGGTGGTGGAAAAGGATAACGGCCTGCTGGTCGCCGCCAAGAAGGGCGCGGGCAACAAGTTCGGCTATATCTTCGCGCACACCGCCATCATCATCATTTTGCTGGGCGGCATGCTCGACTCCGAACTGCCGATCCGCTTCCAGGAATGGTTCTTCGGCAAGACGCCGTTCAACGGGAGCGGCGTGCTGATCTCCGACGTGCCGGCCAAGCACCGCCTCGGGCTGTCGAACCCCACGTTCCGCGGCAACACCTTGATCGCCGAAGGGCAGTCGAGCCAGACCGCGATCATCCCGCAGGCGTCCGGCGTGCTGCTGCAGGACCTGCCGTTCACGATCCAGCTGAACAAGTTCATCATCGATTTCTACTCGACCGGCATGCCCAAGCTGTTCGCCAGCGAAGTGGTGATCCGCGATAACGAGACCGGCAAGACCTTCCCCGGCACGATCAAGGTCAACCAGCCGCTGATCTACAAGGGCGTGGCCATTTACCAGTCGAGCTTCGAGGACGGCGGCAGCAAGCTCAAGCTGACCGGCTACCCGATGGCGGGGCCGGATGCCAAGCCGTTCCAGCTGAACGGCGAAGTGGGCTCGTCCACCGACCTCAAGCGTGGCGACGTGTCGTATGCCGTGGAATGGTCGGGCTTCCGTCCGTTCAACGTCGAAAACATGGGCAGCAACGATGCCCGCGCCGTGTCCAAGGGCAAGTCGCTGGAGGAACAGCTCGCCGCCAGCCTGGACAAGCATTCCGGCTCGGCCGGCAAGAACGCCAACAACAAGGACCTGAAGAACGTGGGCCCGTCGGTGCAGTACAAGCTGCGCGACGCGACCGGGCAGGCGCGCGAGTTCATGAACTACATGCAGCCGGTCACGCTCGACGGCGCCGAGGTGTTCCTGTCCGGCGTGCGCGCCAACCCCGACGACAATTTCAGCTTCCTGCGCATCCCGGCCGACGACCAGCACACCGTGCACGAGTGGATGCTGCTGCGCGCCGCGCTGGCCGATCCGGCCCTGCGCGCCGAGGCAGCCCGGCGCTACGCCGCGCGCGCGATGTCCGGCGCCACGCCGGCCGGCCTGGCCGCGCAGCTGCAGGAATCGGCGCAGCGCTCGCTTGGCATCTTTGCCGGCGACGGCAGGCAGGGCGGTTTCGTGGCCGTCTCGCGCTTCCTGGAAAAGATTCCGCCGGCCGAGCAGGAGAAGGCCGCGACGATCTTCATGAAGATGCTCAACGGCACGATGTGGGAACTGTGGCAAGTTGCGCATGAGCACAACGGCCTGGCGCCGGTCGAGGCCAGCGAGCAGCACGGCCGCTTCCTGCAACTGGCCACCAATGCGCTGTCGGACAGCTTCTTTTACGGCGCCCCTGTCTACCTGCAGCTGGACGACTTCGTCGAGGTGAAGGCGTCGGTGCTGCAGGTGACGCGCTCGCCGGGCAAGAAAGTGGTGTACCTCGGCTGCCTGCTGCTGGTGGCCGGCGTGTTCGCGATGTTCTACATCCGCGAGCGCCGCCTGTGGATCTGGATCCGCGGCGACAATGGCGGCAGCACGGCCCTGATGGCGATGAGCACCCAGCGCAAGACGCTCGACTTTGAACGCGAGTTCGACGACCTGAAGACGAAGCTGCCACAATCGGCGTAAGCTGTCGGTCGCGGACCCAGGAGAACAAGATGGAAATTTCGCAAACCCAAGTGAGTACCTATACCCAGGAGCCGGGCTATTTCCGGCGCCTCAACGCCATTGACTGGCTCTACGGCATTGCGCTGCTCGCGGCGGCCGGCTTCGCGCTGCACCGCTACGGCGCCTACATGGACGTGTACGAGCAGGGCATCCTGCTGGCGGCCGCGCCCACGTTCGCCGCGCTGGGCTGGCACTGGAAGCCGGTGCGCTGGCTGATCCCGCTGGTGGCCCTGCTGGCGCTGGCCGCAATCGGCCTCTACGGCGGCGCGCTCGACGCTGCCAACCAGAAATTCCTCCTCAAGTACATGCTGTCGAGCCAGTCCGCGATCCTGTGGATGAGCGCGCTGTTCGTGTTCTCGACCGGCTTCTACTGGCTGGGCCTGGCCGCCCGCTCGCCGTTCGGCTTTGCGGTCGGCTCCAAGCTGTGCTGGGCCGCCGTCGTGATCGGCTTTACCGGCATGATGGTGCGCTGGTACGAGTCCTACCTGATCGGCAGCGACGTCGGCCACATCCCGGTCTCCAACCTGTACGAGGTGTTCATCCTGTTCTCGATGATCACCGCCATGTTCTACCTCTACTACGAGCAGCGCTACGGCACCGCCCAGCTCGGCCCGTTCGTGCTGCTGGTGATCGCGGCGGCGGTCGCATTCCTGCTCTGGTACACCGTCTCGCGCGATGCCGCCGAGATCCAGCCGCTGGTGCCTGCGCTGCAGAGCTGGTGGATGAAGATCCACGTGCCGGCCAACTTCATCGGCTACGGCACCTTTGCCCTGGCCGCCGGCGTGGGCGCGGCCTACCTGCTCAAGTCGCACGGCATCCTGGCCGACCGCCTGCCGTCGCTGGAGGTGCTGGACGACGTGATGTACAAGGCGATCTCGGTCGGCTTCGCGTTTTTCACCGTGGCCACCATCCTGGGCGCGCTGTGGGCGGCCGAGGCCTGGGGCGGCTACTGGTCGTGGGACCCGAAGGAGACCTGGGCCCTGATCGTCTGGCTCAACTACGCGGCCTGGCTGCACATGCGCCTGATGTCCGGGCTGCGCGGGCGCGCCGCGGCGTGGTGGGCGCTGGGCGGGCTGATCGTGACCACCTTCGCCTTCCTCGGCGTGAACATGTTCCTGTCGGGCCTGCATTCCTACGGCAAGCTCTGACGGGCCTGGCTGGCTTCCGGCACCACGGGCAAGAGTGGTGTAAAGTGAGCATTGTCCGTCCTGACAATGTTGCCGGAGCCAGCCATGCTGATCAAACCTAGCCCGGGCGCGAGTGAGCCGCCCGCCTCAAGCATCACGCCGCGCGAGGTGTACGAAGGCCGGCGCGAATTCATTGCCCGCGTGGCCGCCACCGCCGTGGCCGGGACCTCGATCTGGGAAATGGCCAACCGCCAGGCTTTCGCGCAAGGCGCTACGGCGCGGCTGGCGGCCAGGGCCAACCCGGCATTCTCGACGTCCGAAAAGCAGACCGCGTTCAAGGACGCGACCAGCTACAACAACTTCTACGAATTCGGCACCGACAAGGGCGACCCGGCGCAAAACGCGCACACCCTGCGCACCCGGCCATGGACGGTCGCCATCGAAGGCGAGGTCAAGAAACCTTTGACCATCGATATCGACAGCCTGCTCAAGCTGGCGCCGCTGGAAGAGCGCGTGTACCGGCTGCGCTGCGTGGAAGGCTGGTCGATGGTGATCCCGTGGATCGGCTATTCGCTGTCGAACCTTATCAAGCACGTCGAACCGCTGGGCAGCGCCAAGTACGTCGAATTCATCAGCCTGGCCGACCCCAAGCAGATGCCGGGCGTGCGCAGCGGCGTGCTCGACTGGCCGTACGTCGAGGGCCTGCGCATGGACGAGGCGATGCATCCGCTGGCCTTGCTGACCTTGGGCATGTACGGCCAGGTGCTGCCGAACCAGAACGGGGCGCCGGTGCGCGTGGTGCTGCCGTGGAAGTATGGCTTCAAGTCGGCCAAGTCGATCGTCAAGATCCGCTTCGTCAAGGAACAGCCGCGCACCTCGTGGATGGTGGCCGGGCCGAATGAGTACGGCTTTTATTCCAACGTGAACCCGAATGTGGACCACCCGCGCTGGTCGCAGGCGAGCGAGCGGCGCATTGGCGAGGATGGATTCTTCAAGCCCAAGCGCAAGACGCTGATGTTCAACGGTTACAACGAAGTCGCCTCGCTGTACACCGGCATGGACCTGCGCAAGTTCTTCTGACGATGGCTTTGAACCCCACGCCGAAGCAAACAACGCTGCTCAAGGCCGCCGTCTTCCTGCTGGCGCTGCTGCCCCTGGCGCGTATCGTGGTACAGGCAGGTGACCAGACCAATCCGCTGGAATTCATCACCCACGGCACCGGGGACTGGACTTTGTACCTGCTGTGCATCACGCTGGCGGTGACGCCGGTGCGACGCCTTACCGGGCTGAACTGGCTGGTAAAGCTGCGTCGCATGCTTGGCCTGTTTGCGTTTTTTTATGCCACGCTGCACTTCGTGACCTTCATCTGGTTCGACCATTTCTTCGACCTTGCCGCGATCTGGAAGGACGTGCGCAAGCGGCCGTTCATCACGGTCGGCTTTGCGGCCTTCGTGCTGCTGGTGCCGCTGGCGGCCACCAGCACCAACGCCATGGTGCGCCGGCTCGGCGGCAAGCGCTGGCAGGCGCTGCACCGGCTCATCTACCTGATCGCGCCGCTCGGCGTGCTGCACTACTGGTGGATGAAGGCGGCCAAGAATAATATCGGCAAGCCGATGCTGTTCGCGGTGATCGTCGCGTTGCTGCTGGCCGTGCGGCTGTACTGGAATCGCGCAAAAGTGCAGCCCGCGCGCGCTTGAGGGTTTGTAGGGTGGGCAGATTCTGCCCACGCGTTCAGACACACGCGAGGCTGCTGACACCGCGTGACAACATACGCCTGTTGAACGCGTGGGCGGGGAACCCGCCCACCCTGCGTCGCGGTCGCTCAACGCGTGTGATTGAGGTTTTTTAGGGTGGGCTCTCGAGCCCACGCGGCCGTTCACGCGGCGCGTGCCATCGCGTGGGCACAAGTGCCCACCCTACACGGCAAGCTATCGGATCATGGTCTCGAGCGCGTACAGTTCTTCCGGCTTCTCGCGGCGGCGCACCAGGTGCACCTTGTCGCCATCAACGATCACTTCGGCCGCGCGGCCGCGGGTGTTGTAGTTCGACGCCATCGACATGCCGTAGGCGCCGGCCGTCATCATCGCCAGCAGGTCGCCCGGCTGCACCGCCAGTTCGCGGCCGCGCGCCAGCCAGTCGCCGGATTCGCAGATCGGGCCGACCAGGTCGTAGCACAGCGCCTTGCCTTCGCGCGGGGTGACCGGCTGCACCGCCATCCAAGCTTCGTACAGGGTCGGGCGCATCATGTCGTTCATCGCCGCGTCCACCACGCAGAAGTTCTTTTCCTCGCCCGGCTTGAGGAACTCGATCGACATCAGCAGCGCGCCGGCGTTGGCCACGATCGAGCGGCCCGGCTCGAAGATCACCTTGATCGGCTTGCCGTCGTACTTGGCGGCGCGCCAGGCGTCGATGCGCTGGAACACGCGGCCGATGTACTCGCCCACCGGCACCGGCGGCTCGTCGCCCGCCGCGCCGTAGTTCACGCCGATGCCCCCGCCAATGTCCAGGTGGTGCAGATGGATGCCCTCGGCGGCGAGCGTGTCGATCAGGTCGATCAGCTTGTCCAGCGCTTCGAGCAGCGGGGCGTCGTCCAGCAGCTGCGAGCCGATGTGGCAGTCGATGCCCGCCACTTCCAGGTGCGGCAGGCGGGCGGCGGCGCGGTAGGTGTCCAGCGCATCCGAGAAGGCCACGCCGAACTTGTTCGCTTTCAGACCGGTGGAGATATAGGGGTGCGTCTTGGCGTCCACGTCCGGGTTCACGCGCAGCGACACCTTGGCGCGCTTGCCCATCTGGCCGGCGACCTCGTTCAGGCGATGCAACTCGGGGATCGACTCGACGTTAAAGCACAGGATGCCCTTGTCGAGCGCGAGCTTCATTTCCTCGACGGTTTTGCCCACGCCCGAGAAGATCACCTTGGCCGGGTCGGCCCCGGCGGCCAGCGCGCGCAGCAGTTCGCCGCCCGACACGATGTCAAAGCCCGCGCCTTCGCGCACCAAGAGGTCCAGCACCGCCAGGTTCGAGTTGGCCTTCATCGCATAGCACACCAGCGCATCGCGGCCACGGCAGGCGTCGGCGTAGGCGTGGAAGTTCTCCAGCAGCGCGGCCTTGGAGTAGACGTAGGTCGGGGTGCCAAACTGCTCGGCAATTTGGGACAAAGGGACGCTTTCGGCGTTCAGGACGCCGTTTTGGTACGAAAAGTGCGACATGGTTACTGTTGGGTGGGGGCAGGTGTCGAGGAAACAGGGGGCAGGGAACCGGACGGTGCCTGGCCGGTGGTGGTCACGGTCGCCGGCTGCGCGCTGCCCTGCGGCGCGGCGGTCGCCGGTGCGGTGGCGACGGGCGCGCTCTTGAGCGGCGGCGGCATGTACAGCGGACCGGGTTGGCCGCAACCGGCGAGCGCGGCGGCCAGCGCGGCGGCAAATGGGAGCGCAAATGCGGGCTTCACGATTGAATTAAAATCACGGTTTGATTAGCAGATCTTGGAGTGTAGCATGAGCGAAACCGAATTTTTGGACCTGGCCGATTCGACCCTGGATACGATCGAAACCGCGATGGACCGGCTGAACGACGAGGATGTGCTCGACGTCGAGTGCAAGCGCAGCGGCAATGTGCTTGAGATCGAATTCATCGCCAACGGTTCGAAAATCATCGTCAACAGCCAGGCGCCGCTGCAAGAGATGTGGGTTGCGGCGCGCGCCGGCGGCTACCACTACAAGCGCGTGGACGGCCAGTGGCGCAATACGCGCGACGATTCCGAGTTCTTTGCGTCGCTGTCGAAGCTGGCCAGCGAGCAGGGTGGGGCGCAGGTGACGATCGCCGGTTAAAACCTGTCGGCATCACACGTCGTCCCGGCGCAGGCGGGGACCCATGCTGAGCGAGCCGGACCCAGCCTCTTTGCAGTGATACCGGCTGTCTATGGGTCCCCGCCTGCGCGGGGACGACGTTTGGTGCTGCAGGACGCTCAGAACAGCTCGTTCCTCACCGCATCCTTCGCCTTCTGCTCGGCCTGCGTCGGCTGCGGGCCCACATCCAGCGACTGCACCCCCGACCCCGGCGGATTCTCGGCGTAGTAGTACTCGTCGCCCACCTGCACCAGCCCTTGCGGCACCGGCCGCTCTTCCACCGGCACCGTCTTGAGCGCCTTCTGCATGTAGCCGATCCAGATCGGCAGCGCCAGGCCGCCGCCGGTTTCCTTGTTGCCCAGGTTGCGCGGCTGGTCGTAGCCGATCCACGCGATCGCCACCAAATGCGGCTGGTAGCCGGCAAACCAGGCGTCGATCGAGTCGTTGGTGGTACCGGTCTTGCCCGCCAGGTCGGGGCGTTTGAGCACCTGGCCGGCCTTGGCCGCGGTGCCGTAGCGCACCACGTCACGCAGCATGCTGTCCATCAGGAAAGCGTTGCGCTCGTCGATCACGCGGTTCGACTCCACGCCCGCCTTTTCAGGCCGCGCCTCGGACAGCACCTTGCCGTCGGCATCCGTCACCTTGGCGATCAGGTAGGGGTTGACCCGGTAGCCGCCATTGGCGAACACCGAGTACGCGCCTGCCATCTGCAGCGGCGTGGTGGCGCCGGCACCCAGCGCCAGGGTCAGGTAGGCCGGGTTCTTGTCGGCCTCGAAGCCGAAGCGGGTCGCGTATTCCTGCCCGTAGCGCGCGCCGATCTTGTTCAGGATGCGGATCGAGACCATGTTCTTCGACTTGGTCAGCGCCCGGCGCATCGTCATCGGCCCTTCGTACTTGTTGTCGTAGTTCTTCGGCTCCCACGCCTGGCCGCCGGTCTGGCCTGCATCGAACGAGATCGGGGCGTCGTTGATGACGGTCGCCGGCGACAGGCCGCGCTCGAGCGAGGCCGAGTAGATGAACGGCTTGAACGACGAACCCGGCTGGCGCCAGGCCTGGGTCACGTGGTTGAACTTGCTGCGGTTGAAGTCGAAGCCGCCCACCAGCGCGCGGATCGCGCCGTCGTCCGGATCGGCGGCGATGAAGGCCGACTCGACTTCCGGCATCTGGGTGATGTTCCAGCTCGAGCCGCCGTCCTGCGTCACGCGGACCACCGCGCCACGGCGGATGCGCCGGTTCGGCTGGGCCTTGTCCGACAGCCAGCCCTGCGCGAACGCCAGCCCCGGCCCGCTGATCGTGATCTCCTCGCCCGAGGCGACCACCGCGCGCACCTGCTTGGGCGAGGCCTCGAGCACGACGGCGGCGATGATGTCGTCGCTGTCCGGGTGCTCGGCCAGCTCGGCTTCGATCGCTTCGTCCGCCTCGGCGCGTGACGAGGGCAGGTCGATGTAGGCTTCCGGCCCGCGGTACGGGTGGCGCCGCTCGTAGTCCATCACGCCGCGGCGCAGCGCCAGGTAGGCGGCATCCTGGTCGGCCTTGGTGATGGTGGTGAACACGTTCAGGCCGCGTGTGTAGGTGTCTTCCTTGAACTGCTCATAGACCAGCTGGCGCGCCATTTCGGCCACGTACTCGGCATGCACGCCGAACGCGGTGCTGTCGGACTTGATGTGCAGCTTCTCGTTCCTGGCCTGTTCGTACTGGGCGTCGGTGATGTAGCCGAGCGAGTGCATGCGCTGCAGGATGTACTGCTGGCGCGTCTTCGCGCGGGTCGGGTTGACCACCGGGTTATAGGCCGACGGCGCCTTGGGCAGGCCGGCCAGCATCGCCGCCTCGGCCACGCTGATGTCCTTCAGGTCCTTGCCGAAGTAGATCTGGGCCGCCGACTGGAAGCCGAAGGCGCGCTGGCCCAGGTAGATCTGGTTCATGTACAGCTCGAGGATCTGATCCTTGCTCAGGTTCTTCTCGATCTTCCATGCCAGCAGCGCCTCGTAGGCCTTGCGCTTCAGGGTTTGCTCGGACGACAGGAAGAAATTGCGCGCAACCTGCTGGGTGATGGTCGAGGCGCCCTGGCGCGCGCCGCCGGTGGCGTTGTGCAGCATGGCGCGCAGGATGCCCCAGTAATCGATGCCGCCGTGCTCGTAGAAGCGGTCGTCCTCGATCGCCAGCACGGCCTTCTTCATCACATCCGGAATGTCCTTGAAATGCACCAGGGTGCGGCGTTCCTCGCCGAATTCCCCGATCAGCACGTTGTCGGCAGTGAAGATGCGCAGCGGCATCTTGGGTCGGTAGTCGGTGATGGTGTCCAGCGCCGGCAGGTTGGGGTAGGCCATCGCCAGCGCGAACACGATCACCAGCGCGCCGACCACGCCCAGGCCGGCCAGGGCGGCGACGATCGACAGGATGATTCGTTTCGGCGTGTAACGTTTGGGCTGGCCCGGCTTGGGAGTCGGGGGCGTCGAAGCCGGTTCCGTTGATTTCATGCGTGAGGCTCTTTCGGCTTGTTGATGCGCTTCATTATAAGGCAGGGTTATCGCAGGCGGCGCGGGCTCAGCCGTTCAGGCGGCCGCGCCCGAGTGTTGTCCACAGCCTGCAATCGTAAAGTTCCAGTGAAGAAATTTCTTGTGCGCATACAACCTTATTGCTACGATCTCATGTAGTGCCTGATAAATGCGCACTAAATATCGGTTTTATAACGAACAAAATCCCGCGCGCGGGCGTTCAAAACAAGTCGTTCTGCGAAGAACAGATGTTGCTGGAGGAAATACGCTCGTGATCAATCTAGGTTCCTTGTTCGGCAAAGCCAACCCGCCGCTGGTCGGGGTGGACATCAGCACGTCCGGGGTGCGCCTGGTCGAGCTGGCCGACGCCGGCAAGGGCGAGCTGCGCCTGGAACGCTGCGCCAGCGAACCGCTCCCGCGCGGCGCCGTGGTTGACGGCAACATCGAGAACATCGAGGCGGTCACCGAGGCGGTGCGCCGCGTCGTCAAGAAGAGCGGCACCAAGGCCAGGAATGTGGCGCTGGGCATGCCGCCGGCCGCCGTGATCACCAAGAAAATCGTGCTCCCGGCCGGCATGACCGAAGACCAGCTCGAGGTCCAGGTGGAATCCGAGGCGAGCCAGTATATCCCGTTCGCGCTCGATGAGGTGAGCCTGGACTTTGACGTGATCGGCGTGGCGCCCAATGCACCGGACGACATCGAGGTGATGCTGGCCGCCGCGCGCCGCGAAAAGGTCGAGGACCGCGCTGCGATCGCCGAGGCGGCCGGCCTGGTGCCGACCGTGATGGACATCGAATCGTACGCCGCGCGCGCCGCGCTGGACCGCATCGTGGCGCAGATGCCGCAGGCGGGCAAGGACCAGATCGTGGCGCTGTTCCAGATCGGCGCCGGCGCCACCCACATCTCGGTGATGCTCGACGGCGAGACGATTTACGAGCGCGAGCAGCCGTTCGGCGGCAACCAGCTGACCCAGGACATCGTGCGCGCCTACGGCCTGTCGTTCGAGGAAGCCGACACCCGCAAGAAAAACGGCGACCTGCCCGAGAACTACCAGGCCGACCTGCTCGGCCCGTTCCTGGAGAACGCCGCGCTGGAAGTGACGCGCGCGATCCAGTTCTTCTACACCTCGACCCCGTACACCCGCATCGACCAGCTGTACCTGGCCGGCGGCTGCGCGCAGGTGCCGGGCCTCTTGGACATGATTGCCAGCCGCACCCGGATCGCCAGCGCGGTGATGTCGCCGTTCAAGGGCATGCAGCTGGGGCCGGAGGTGCGCGAGCAGCAGCTCAAGGCCGAGGCGCCGGCCTACCTGGTCGCGTGCGGGCTGGCGATGCGGAGGTTTGGCTGATGATCAGGATTAACCTGCTCCCGCACCGGGAAGCGAAGCGCAAGCAGAAACAGGCCGCGTTCATTGCGATGCTGGCCGCCGGCGGGGTTGCCGGCGTGGCGCTGGTGCTGCTGGTGGGCGGCTACAACGCCAGCCGCATCTCGATCCAGAACGAGCGCAACCTCGTGCTGGCCACCGCCAACGGCGAACTGGACAAGAAGATCGCGGCGATCGCCACCCTCAAGCAGGAAATCGAGGCGCTGCAGGCGCGCCAGCAGGCGGTCGAGGACCTGCAGGGCGACCGCAACCAGCCGGTGTACCTGCTCGACGAGCTGGTCAAGCAGACCCCGGAAGGGGTGTACCTGAAGATGCTCAAGCAGGACGGCCAGAAGGTGACGATCAACGGCATCGCCCAGTCGCAGGAGCGGGTGGCCGAGCTGCTGCGCAACCTGGCGTCCGGCTCGCCGTGGCTGGAACGGCCCGACCTGAACGAGGTGAAGGCGACCACCCTGGCCCAGAGCAAGGTGGGCAAGAAGGTGGTCGAGTTCACGCTGTCGGTCAACATCAAGCGCGCGCGTGACAAGGAAGAAGCCGCCAAGGCAGGCGGCAAGGGCGGCGCCGCCGGCGCCAAGGGCAACGGCAAAGCGGACGGGAAGATCGGATGAAAAGCGTGAATATCGATCTCAAACAACTTTCCGCCGACCTGTCCGCGCAATTCCAGGGACTGAAGGGGCGCCCGCCTGGCCTGTGGCCGCTGGCGCCGCGGCTCTTGTGCGCGGCCGGCGTCACCGTCGCGGTGGCGCTTGCCGGCTATTTCCTGTACTGGAGCGGCCAGTTCGAGGAGCAGGACCGCCTGGCCGCCGACGAGGTCCGGCTGCGCGGCGACTACCAGAGCAAGATGGCGCAGGCGATCAACCTGGACGCACTCAAGGCGCAGAAGGTGCAGGTGGACCAGTACGTCGAGCGCCTCGAGAAGCAGCTGCCGAGCAAGGCCGAGATGGCCGCGCTGCTGTCGGACATCAACCAGGCCGGCCTGGGGCGCGGCCTGCAGTTCGAGCTGTTCAAGCCGGGCCAGGTGGTGGTCAAGGACTACTACGCCGAACTGCCGATCGCGATCCGCGTCACCGGCAGCTACCACGACATCGGCTCGTTTGCGGCCGACATGGCGCACCTGCCGCGCATCGTCACACTGAACAACCTGGCGCTGGCAAGCCTGAAGGACAACCTGCTGTCGCTCGACGCGACCGCCAAGACCTTCCGCTACCTCGACCCGGATGAGGCGGCGGCGCAGCGCAAGGCGCGCGCCGACAAGAAGAAGGGCAAGGAGGACAAGAAATGAGCCGCAAACTCGTCCTTGCCTGTGCGCTCCTGCTGTCCGGCTGCGGCGACAGCGACGTGCGCGAGGTGCGCGACTGGATGGCGCAGGTGCAGAAGGACACCAAGCCGTCGGTCAAGCCGCTTTCGCCGCCCAAGGAATTCGTGCCATTCGCGTACAACGCGCGTGACGCGGTGGACCCGTTCTCCGCGCAAAAGCTGCTGGTTGAGCTGGCCAAGGCCGCCGAAACCTCGAACAACCCCAACCGGCCCGACATGAACCGGCCCAAGGAACTGCTCGAGAGCTATCCGCTGGACACCATGAAAATGGTCGGCTCGCTGCAAAAGAGCGGCATCGTGTACGCGCTGCTGCAGATCGACAAGAACGTGTACCAGGTGAAGAGCGGCATGCGCGTGGGCCAGAACTTTGGCCTGGTGACCCGCGTGACCGAAAACGCGATCGACATCCGCGAGGTGGTGCAGGACGCCGGTGGTGACTGGGTCGAGCGCATGGCGCGGCTGGAACTGCAGGAAAGTAAGTAAGGAGACTGGGAAGATGACCCGAGTTGCAAGGTATGGCCTGCCCGTGTGGCTGGCACAGTTCGCCGCGGCGCTGCTGCTGGCGCTGGCCGGCCCGGCCGCGCTGGCGCAGGACAACGCGATCGAATCGATCACCGCGAACCAGCAAGGTTCGAACGTGGTCGTCAACATCGCGATGAAGCATGCGCCGGCCAAGCTCCCGATCGGCTTTTCGATCACCAACCCGGCCCGCATCGCGCTCGACTTCGGCGCCACCGCCAACGCCACCGGCAAGAGCGCCCAGGACATCAACCTGGGCGACGTGCGCGGGGTGAACGTGGTGCAGGCCGGTGAACGCACCCGCCTGGTGCTGAACCTGAAACGCGCGCTCAACTACGCCACTGCGATCGACGGCAACTCGGTGATCGTGACGGTCGAAGGCTCGGGCGGGGTGGCGCAGGCGGTCAACGCTTCCGGCCTGCCGGTCGCCAAGCCGGATGCCGCGCAAGCGCCGCGCCAGGCCCTGCGCGACCTCGACTTTCGCCGTGGCGCCAATGGCGAAGGCCGCATCGTGGTCGACCTGCCCAACAGCCAGGTCGCAGTGGACGTGCGCCAGGTCGGCAACCAGGTGCTGGTCGACTTCCTGAACACCAGCCTGCCGCCGGCGCTGCGCCGCCGCCTGGACGTGACCGACTTCGGCACCCCGGTCACCCGCGTGACTACCGCGCCGCAGGGCGGGAACGTGCGCATGACGATCGACGCCCACGGCCTGTGGGAGCAGAGCGTGTACCAGAGCGACACCCAGCTGGTGGTGGACGTGCGCCCGGTCAAGGAAGACCCGAACAAGCTGGCCCAGGGCAGCGGCGGCTACCGCGGCGAGAAGGTGACCTTCAATTTCCAGAACGTCGAAGTGCGCGCGGTGCTGCAGGCGATCGCCGACATCTCCGGGATCAACATCATCACCAGCGACTCGGTCAGCGGCAACCTGACCCTGCGCCTGAAGGAAGTGCCGTGGGACCAGGCGCTCGACGTGGTGCTGCAGGCCAAGGGCCTGGACATGCGCAAGAACGGCAATGTGATGTGGATCGCGCCCAAGGATGAGCTGCTCACCAAGGAAAAGCTCGAGCTCGAGCAGCGCGCCCAGATTGCCGAACTGGAGCCGCTGCGCTCGGAGGTGTTCCAGCTGAACTACCAGAAAGTGGATGCGTTCCGCACCATGCTCGGGCTCGGCGCTGGCGGCGCGGCTGCCAACACCGGTACCGGCGGCAACAACAGCGTGCTGTCCAAGCGCGGCAGCGTGATCGCCGACGCGCGCACCAACCAGCTGTTCGTGACCGATATCGCGGCCAAGATCGAGGACCTGCGCAAGCTGATCCTGAAGGTGGACGTGCCGACCAAGCAGGTGCTGATCGAGGCGCGCCTGGTCGAGGCCAACGACGGCTTCTCGCGCACCCTTGGCGCCAAGCTTGGCTTTAATGACCTGCGCACGCTGCGCGGCGGCGACTCCGGCTACCAGCTCGGCAACACCAACAACCGCCTCGCCGTCGGCGGCAACTACGAGGGCGTGGGCCAGGTCACCGGCCAGGCCAAGGGCGCCGATTCCAATGGCTACACCAACGGCCAGTTCATCAACCTGCCCGCGGCCGGCATCAACGGCGTGGCCGCGCCCTCGCTCGCGTTCTCGCTGTTCTCGCCGAGCGCCAACCGGTTCCTGAACCTGGAACTGTCGGCGCTGGAGGCGGACGGCAAGGGCCAGATCATCTCCAGCCCGCGCGTGCTGACCGAGGACAAGCACGTGGCCACGATCGAGCAGGGCATCGAGCTGCCCTACCAGACCGCCACCAGCAGCGGCGCGACCGCGATCACGTTCAAGAAGGCCAACCTGCGGCTGGAAGTGACGCCGCAGATCACGCCTGACGGCAACGTGGTGCTGGACGTGGACGTGAGCAAGGATTCGAAGGGCGACCAGACCCCGGCCGGCTTTGCGATCAACAACCAGCACGTGAACACGCGCACCATGATCGAAAACGGCGGCACGGTGGTGCTGGGCGGCATCTACCAGCAGACCGACCGCAGTAACACCAACAAGGTGCCGCTGCTGGGCGACGTGCCGCTCCTGGGCTACCTGTTCAAGAACACCGGGCACGAAACGGCCAAAACCGAGCTGCTGATCTTCATCACGCCGAAGATCGTGGCGGACAAACTGGCGACGGCGCGCTGAACGGCGCTGTCGGACAAGAACCAACAAGAAACCTGTCAGACATGAATATTCACTTCCAACACAACGGCAAGCGCGCGGCGGTCCTCCTGCTGGCGCTGGTCCTGTCGGCATGCGGCGGCGGCGGCGGCAGCCCCGGCCTCACGGTCGGCACCGGCAACGGCGGCAGCGGCACCGGCAGCGGTGGCACGACAACCGCAGCGCCGACCGTTTCGGTCGCTTTCGTCAACAGCAGCGGCCAGGCCACCAACTCCTTGTCCGGCGCCAACCAGCTGACCGTCAATGCCACGGTGCGCGACAAGACCGGAAAGGCGGTGCCCAACGCCATCGTCACTTTCGGCACGGACGCCAACCTGGCCGTGTTCTCGCCGGCGATGGGGACTGCGCTGACGGATGCGAATGGCGTTGCTACGATCACCATGCGCGCGGCGAGCCTCGCGGCCGGTGGCGCGGGCACGGTGAAGGCAACCAGCACGGTGGCCGGCACCACGGCGAGCGGGGAAGCCAACTATTCGGTCGGCAGCACGGCCCTGTCGTTCGGCGCCCTGACCGCCAGCCCGACCAGCATCCAGGCCTATGGCTCGACCGTGCTGTCGGTCGATGTGCTCGCTGGCAGCAGCAAATACACCGACCAGCAGGTCAACGTCAGCTTCAGTTCCGCTTGCGTGACCGCGGGCAAGGCCACGCTGGCGTCGGTCGTCGCCACCAACAACGGCACCGCCCAGACCGTGTACCGCGACCAGGGCTGCGGCAACAACGACATGATCACCGTTTCCGCCGCAGGCGTGGTCAAGCCCGCAACCGTCCAGTTGTCGATCGCGCCGCCAGCCGCAGCGTCGGTGCAGTTCGTACTGGCGACCCCGACCGACCAGTCGATCGTCATCAAGGGACAGGGCGGCAGCGGGCGTACCGAGACCGCGGGCCTGAAATTCAAGGTGGTCGATATCTTCAACCACCCGCTCGCCGGCGCCGCCGTCGATTTCACCGCATCGACCGGCTCGGTCACCGTGAACAAGCTCAGCGACACGACCGACCAGAACGGCGAAGTGCTCACCACGGTCAACTCCGGCGCGGTCGCCACCAGTTTCCGCGTGAAGGCGGCCCTGCACAATAATCCCGCGGTCTATACCTGGTCCGATTCGATCGTGGTGACCAGCGGCCTGCCGGTCCAGCGCGCATTCTCGCTCAGCGCGGGAAAATACCAGGTCGACTCGACGATCGAAAGCAGCCCCACCGCGCCGGCGACCAACCTGAACGTGATGATCGCTGACGCGTTCGGCAACCCGGTCCCGGACGGCACCCCGGTCGTGTTCCAGACCAACATCGGTTCGGTCGGCTCCTCGGCCAAGGGCGGATGCCTCACGACCAACGGCGGCTGTTCGGTGGATTTCCGCATGCAGGATCCGCGCGTGGCGACCCCCGGCTTGCCGGCCACCCCATGCAATGCGGCCACACCGGATAACCCCCGCGTTGGCGTGGCGACCGTCTGCGCCAGCACGACCGACGGCACCAACACCGTGTTCTCCAAGATCGAGCTGTTCACCTCGTCCAGCCAGGTCGGCAATGTCTATCTGGATGGCGGCACCACGCCGCTTTCCGGCACCACCGACCTGGGTGTTGTGGCTTCCGACAAATCGAAAGTGTTCACGCTGCAGATCAATGACGTGAACAATAATCCGATGCCGACGGGAACGACCATCGCTGTCGTCAACGCCGTGAACGCAGCACCGGAAGCACCGCTCCCGGCCAAGGTGAGCAACATCACGCCTGCGGGCGTGACGTCGGCGGCTCCCATGGGCTCCTGGCACACGTTCACCATCGCCGGTAAGCAGGCGACCGGCTGCACCAAGGCGCAGGAGGCCACATTCAGCGTGGCGGTGACCACGCCGACTGTCACCGTGGGCACGGTCACCTTGGGCGGCCAGACGAGCTACATTCCGTTTAAACTAACGTTTAGCTGCCCGTAAAGGGTTTTGACGAACGTACAAGGGCGGCCAGTGATCGTACTGGCCGTTTTTCATTTTCAAACGTATCGCGTAACAAGTGCCGGACGCTAAGAACGACAATATTTTCCTGGTTGGCCTGATGGGGGCCGGCAAGACCACCATCGGGCGGCTGCTCGCGCGCAAGCTCGGCAAGCGCTTCGTCGATTCGGACCACGAGATCGAGGCGCGCACCGGGGCGTCGATCCCGTGGATCTTCGAGATCGAGGGCGAGGCCAGCTTCCGGCGGCGCGAGGCCGACATGATCCGCGAGCTCACCGGGCAGCACGGCATCGTGCTGGCCACCGGCGGCGGCGCGGTGCTGGACCCGGCCAACCGCAGGCTGCTGGCCGAGCGCGGCACCGTGATCTACCTGCGCGCCGGGATCAACAGCATCCTGCAGCGCACCGCCCACGACCGCAACCGGCCGCTGCTGCAGACGTCCGACCCGCGCAAGAAGCTCGAAGAACTGCTGGCCCAGCGCGAACCGCTGTACCGCGAAGTGGCCGACCTGGTGATCGACACCGGACGGCCTAACGTACAATCGATGGTTGGCACCATCCTCGAACAGATGGCCGCATGCGTGAAGGAGCGGCCAGGAACAGCAATGAACCAGACAAAACGCATCAACCTCGACGTGGCTCTCGGCAGCCGCAGCTATCCCATCGTGATCGGCAGCGCCGTGCTGGACGACGCCGCCCTCGTCGCGCGCCATCTCGGCAGCGGCAAGGCCGCCATCGTCACCAACGCCACCATCGCCCCCCTGTACCTGGAGCGCGTGGCCGCGCCGATCAGGGCCGCCGGGCACGAGGTGGTCGAGATCGTGCTGCCGGACGGCGAACAGTACAAGACCTGGGACTCGCTCAACCTGATCTTCGACGCGCTGCTGGCCAACAAGTGCGACCGCAAGACCACGCTGGTGGCGCTGGGCGGCGGCGTGATCGGCGACATGACCGGCTTTGCCGCCGCCACCTACATGCGCGGCGTCCCGTTCGTGCAGGTGCCGACCACGCTGCTGGCGCAGGTCGATTCCTCGGTGGGCGGCAAGACCGGCATCAACCACCCGCTGGGCAAGAACATGATCGGCGCGTTCTACCAGCCGCGCGCCGTGCTGGCCGATATCGGCACGCTGGACACGCTGCCGTCGCGCGAGCTGTCGGCGGGGCTGGCGGAGGTGATCAAGCATGGCGCGATCCTCGACGCCGGCTTCTTCGACTGGATCGAGCAGAACATCGGCAAGCTGGTCGCGCGCGACCCGGATGCGCTCGCCCACGCGATCGCGCGCTCGTGCGAGATCAAGGCCGAGGTGGTGCGCAAGGACGAGCGCGAAAGCGGCCTGCGCGCCGTGCTCAATTTCGGCCACACGTTCGGCCACGCGATCGAGGCTGGCCTTGGCTATGGCAACTGGCTGCACGGCGAGGCGGTGGGCTGCGGCATGGTGATGGCCGCCGATTTGTCGCAGCGCCTTGGCTACATCGACAGCGCCGCAGTGGAGCGCGTACGCGCGCTGGTCAAGGCCGCCGGGCTGCCGGTGGTCGCGCCCGACCTGGGCGCCGAGCGCTGGATCGAGCTCATGGAAGTGGACAAGAAAAACGAGGGCGGCCAGATCAAGTTCATCCTGCTCAAGCCGCTCGGCAGCCCGTGCGTGACCAGCGTGGCGCGCGAGACGCTGCTCGAGACGCTGGCCGCCTGCACCGCATGATCGACTTCGACGCCCACCTTGCGCCATACGCGGCGCATTCGTCCAGGTCGCGCGGGCGCCGTTACCAGGAGAGCGCGCCCGGCTCGCGCAGCGAATACCAGCGCGACCGCGACCGCATCATCCACTCGACCGCGTTCCGCCGGCTGGAATACAAGACGCAGGTGTTCCTCAACCACGAGGGTGACCTGTTCCGTACGCGCCTGACGCACTCGATCGAGGTGGCGCAGATCGGGCGCACGCTGGCGCGCAGCCTGCGCCTGAACGAAGACCTGGTGGAGGCGACCGCGCTCGCGCACGACCTGGGGCACACGCCGTTCGGCCACGTGGGCCAGGACGTGCTCAACGAGTGCATGAAGGACTACGGCGGTTTCGAGCACAACCTGCAGAGCCTGCGCGTGGTGGACGAGCTGGAAGAGCACTACGGCGCCTTCGACGGGCTGAACCTGACGTTCGAGACGCGCGAGGGCATCCTCAAGCACTGCTCGCTCACCAATGCCAGGGTGCTGGGCGAGCTGGGACAGCGCTTCATCGACCGTGCGCAGCCGAGCCTGGAGGCGCAGCTGACCAACCTGGCCGACGAGATCGCGTACAACAACCACGATATCGACGACGGCCTGCGTTCGGGCCTGCTGACGATGGCGCAAATGGAGGACGTGGCGTTCTTCGCGCGCCACCGGCACGAGGTGCGCGCGCAGTATCCGGGGCTGCAGGGACGGCGCGAACTGTACGAGACGATCCGCCTGATGATCACGACCATGACGGCCGACCTGGTGGAGACATCGGCACGGCTGATCGCGGACGCGGCGCCTGCCGACATTGACGCCGTGCGCAAGGCGCCGCCCTTGATCCGCTTTTCGGACAAGCTGCGCGCTGAGACGACCGAGCTCAAGAAATTCCTGTACGCGAACCTGTACCGCCACTTCCAGGTGAACCGCACGCGCGTGAAGGCAAGTCGCATCGTGCGCGAGCTGTTCGGCGCATTCATGGCCGATCCGGTGCTGCTGCCGCCGGACTACCAGGCGCCAGCGGGCGACACGCTCAGGCAGGCGCGCAAGATCGCCGACTACATCGCCGGCATGACCGACCGCTATGCGATCCGCGAGCACAAGCGGATCTATTCGATGGACGAGCTGTAGGGTGGGCACTTGTGCCCACGCGGTACCGTGTCTGGCAGCGTGGGCACGAGTGCCCACCCTACGTTAAAACAGCTTCGGTGCGGCCAGTTCGGCCAGCAGCTTTTTCACCGGCGCCGGTAGCGGCGCGTTTTCAATCTCCGACAGCTTCCACCACTGATAACCATCCGGCAGGCCAGCACGCGCCGACAGCGCGATGCGGTAGGGGATGATATGCAGCTTGTAGTGGGTGAACACATGCACCAGCGGCAGCAGTGCTTCCGTTTCCTCGACGTCGCCGAACGCTTTCGCTGCTGCCGCGACGGCGTCCGGTTGCGGCGCCGCTTCGTCAATCGGCAGGTGCCCATCCACCTCGGGCAGCGAACACAGGCCGCCCCAGATGCCGCTGGCCGGCCGCTGTTGCAGCACGACCTGCCCGCCGTCGATCACGGCCAGCATGACTGCGCGCTTTTCCGGTGTCGCCTTCTTCGGTTTGCGCACCGGGAGTTCGGCCGTGCGCCCGGTGGCAAAGGCTACGCAGCGCTCGCGCAAGGGGCAGCGCTCGCAGGCGGGACTCGCGCGCGTGCACAGCGTGGCGCCCAGGTCCATCAGCCCCTGCGTGTACGACTCGATGCCTTCGCCTTCCGGCAGCAGTGCCTGCGCACGCCGCCACAGCGCGTCTTCGGTGCGCTTTTCGCCCGGATAGCTGTCGATGCCGAACACGCGCGCAAAGACACGCTTGACGTTCCCGTCCAAAATGGCGGCACGCACGCCGCCGGAAAACGCCGCGATCGCCGCCGCGGTGGAGCGGCCGATGCCCGGCAGTTCAGCCAGTAGCAGAGGGTCGGGCGGGAATGCGCCGCCGTACTGGTCCACCACGCGCCGGGCGCAGGCGTGCAGGTTGCGCGCCCGGGTGTAGTAACCGAGCCCGCTCCAGTGCGCCATCACGTCCTCGATCGGCGCGGCCGCGAGCGCGTGCACGGTGGGGAAGCGTTCGAGGAAGCGCGCGTAGTAGCCGAGCACCGCCGCAACCTGGGTCTGCTGCAGCATGATCTCGGACAGCCACACGCGGTAGGCGTCGCGCGTGTTCTGCCACGGCAGGGCGTGGCGGCCGTGCGCGCGCTGCCACGCGATCACGGCACTGGAAAAGGACGGATCGGCAAGCTCGTCGAATTCGGTCAAGCGCTTCACGCCGCAGGCTCGGCCGACAGTTCGGCGGTCACGCCCTGCGCCAGCGCGACCAGGCGCGCGGCCAGCTGGTCGAGCTCTTCGCGCAGCGCTTCGAATGCGCGGATCTTCTGCTCCAGCGTGTCGGTGGCGTCGTGGATGCGCTGGATCGACGCCTGGCGGTGCTTGAGCTGCTCCTTGTGCTGGCGGATCTGCGCTTCCACCGGCGCCATGATCACTTTCAGCCAGGCGTCGGCGTCGGCGTTCGCGGCGCGGAAGGTGCGCCGCACGCGCGAGGCGATCGAGTCGAAGAAGCGCTGCAGCAGGGTGCCGCGGCTGGTGATGAGCAGGGTGGCGGTGCCGAACTGCTTGAGGTAGATGCCTTCGATGCGGTCGATCTCGGCCTGGTAGCGGTCGAGCGACAAGCCGATCGGCGGCGCCAGCGACAGGCCGTGTTCGTCCGCGAAGCGCTTGTACATCGTCTCGATCATCGCGGCGATCTCGGCGATCTTGGCGTTGGACGCGTACAGGTTGCCGCGCGCCTCTTCGAAGAATGCGCGCACCGGGGCGCGCGTGCCGGTGGCAAAGCGCGCGCTTTCCATCGCCGCGCGCACGGTGTCGATCTGGCGCTGCACCACCTCCATGCCCAGCGTGGTCTGCAGCTCGGCCGACAGGGTCGAGAACACGGCGCGCGTGCCCTGCAGCTTTTGCACGCTGGCGTCGAACTCCTTCTTTTCCTGTTCGATGCGCGCCATCATGTGGCCGATCACGCCCTGGTTCTTGCCGCGCAGGCTCACCAGCTCGTCGAGCTGCTCGACGATGCGGTGGCGGCGGGTGGCAATCGCGGCGTGGCGCGCTTGCCCGAGCGTGTCCAGCTCGGCGCCGAGCTGGCTGCGGATGATGCCGGTGCGCTGCGGGATCAGTTCGCCGTACAGCGCCGCCTCCAGTGCCGGCATGCGGCTCTTCGCGAGCAGCGCCTGGTTGCCGGTGACGCGCGCGACCAGCGCCTTCTTGGCCGAGACCGGGAACACCTTGCTCTCTTCCAGCCCGAGGTCGCGCGCCACGCTGGCCTGCTGGCGCGCGACGTCGGCGTCGTTGGCGGCGTCGCTCTTGAGCTCATCCCACATCGTGTCGATCTTGTTGAGCACGACCAGGCGTCCGCTGCCGGCGCCGATGTGGTTGCGCCAGACGTCGATGTCGCTCTTGGTCACGCCGGTCTCGGCGCCCAGCACGAACAGCACCGCGTGCGCGTTCGGGATCAGGTTCAGCGTCAGTTCGGGCTCGGTGCCGATCGCGTTCAGGCCCGGCGTGTCGAGGATCACGATGCCCTGCTTGAGCAGCGGGTGCGGGAAGTTGATGATCGCGTGGCGCCACAGCGGGATCTCGATCATCCCGTTTTCGACCGGGGCGCAGGCCAGGTCGGGGTCGTCGGGATCGTACAGGCCGTATGCCTGCGCCTGTTCCACCGGCACCTGGCGCGTCTTGCTGACCTGGCTGAAGGTCTCGAGCATTTTCTCGGGCGAAGACAGGTCGAGCGGGAACACGGTCCACGCGCCCTGGTCGTCGCGGAAGTCGCTGGTGGACAGGTGCTGGGCGCGCGTTTCGATCGGCAGCAGGCGGATGCAGGGCGCATAGCTGGCGTCGTACAGCAGCTCGGTCGGGCACATGGTGGTGCGGCCGGCGGAGGAGGGCAGGATGCGCTGGCCGTAGTCGGAAAAGAAGATCGCGTTGATCAGCTCCGATTTACCGCGCGAGAATTCGGCGACGAAGGCGATCGACAGCCGGTCGTCGGCCAGCCGCGCGAGCGCGCGCGCGAACTGCTGTTCGCTCGCCGGGTCGAGCAGGTCGGCCTGCCGCAAGCCGTCGCGGTACGCTGCGAGTGCTGCGGCGACGCGGGTGCGCCAGGCGCCATACTGTTGAAAATCGTGATCCATGTTTACCTGTGGGTTGCGTAGGGTGGGCTCTCGAGCCCACGCTGGTCCTCACGCTGCGCGTGCTCACGCGTGGGCTCAAGAGCCCACCCTACCTTCTACATTCTGTTCGTCACCGCTGGCAGTTCACGCAATAAAACGTGGAGCGCTGGCCCTGTTTGATCTGGCGAACCGGAGCGCCACAGTTGCGGCAAGGCACTCCTGCACGATCATAGACGAAATATGTCTGCTGGAAATAGCCCGACTGCCCGTTCACTGCAAGAAAATCACGCAAAGTGCTGCCTCCTTGCACAATCGCGGCCGCCAGGATCTCGCGGATCGCCGTTGCCAGCTTGTCATAGCGGGCGCGGCTGACGCGCGCGGCCGGGGTTTTGGGGTTGATCCCGGCCCGGAACAGGCTCTCGCAGGCGTAGATGTTGCCCACGCCGACCACGATGTCGCCGGCCAGCAGCACCTGCTTGATCGGCGCGCTGCGCCTGCGCGTTTCGCGGTGGAGCAGGGCGCCCGAGAAGGCCTCGCCGAGCGGCTCCACGCCGAGCCCGCGCAGCAGGATGTGCTGTTCCAGGTCGCCGTCGTCCAGGCCGTGCCACAGCACCGCGCCAAACCGGCGCGGGTCGTGCATGCGCAGCACTTGCTGGCCGCCGGGCCCCGCCACCACGAGGTCGAAATGGTCGTGCTTCTTCGGCTCGGTGCCGGGCGGCAGCACGCGCAGGTGGCCGGACATGCCCAGGTGGATGATCAGCGTGCCATGCTCGAAATGGATCAGCAGGTACTTGCCGCGCCGGCCGGTGCGCAGGATGCGGCGCCCGGCCAGCAGTTCGCCCAGCCGTGCGGGAAACGGCCAGCGCAGGCCGTCGCGGCGCAGCACGACGCCTTCCACCACCCGTCCTTCCAGGTGGGGCGCGACCCCGAGGCGAGTGACTTCGACTTCTGGAAGTTCAGGCATGAGTATTGATAATTTTGTAAATTCGTGTTGCAGTCGCGCACGCGCTCAAGAGCTTGGGCGTAGAATCGGTGCCATCTTCCGAGACCCTGGATTTGCCTTGAAAAACGCTTTCGCCATTGTAACCTTCTCCGGCCTGCTGACGGCGTGCGCCGTGACGCCCGGGCAGCATGCCGAGGCGCCGATGCAGGTCGCCGAACAGCATGCCGCCGCCGCGCCCGCCAAGGAGGGCGAGGACGCAGCCGCGCCTGCCGCGGAGAACCTGCCCAACGTCAACATGTCGAGCACGATGCTGTACCAGTTGATGAAGGCGGAGCTGGAGTTTCGCAAGGGCGACTGGCAGGGGCCGTACCTGACCATGCTGAGCCTGGCGCAGCAGACCAAGGACCCGCGCCTGGCGCGGCGTGCGGCCGAAATGGCGGTCGCGGCCAAGCAGGCCGATGACGCGCTGGCCGCCATCAAGCTGTGGCGCGAGCTCGACCCGAACTCGGAAGAGGCGAGCCAGTATTACCTGGGCCTGGTGGTCATGTCGGACAACATCGCGCCGGCCGAGGACATCCTCAAGCGCAAGATCGCCGAGGCCACGCCCGCGACGCGCCCGCTGATGCTGTTCCAGGCCGAGCAGCTGCTGCTGCGCGCGCCGGACAAGAAGGCCGGGGCCGACATGCTGCAGCGGCTGGTGGCGCCATACAGCAACATGATGGAAGCGCACGTGGTGCTGTCGCAGGCCGCCATGGCGCAGGGCGACAAGGCGGGCGCGCTGCGCGAGGCGCACGCCGCGCTGTCGATGAAGCCCGACTCCGAAATCGCCGCGCTGACGCTGGCCCAGGCGCTGGAAGACGACGACAAGGTGGCCGAGGTGCTGGAGCGCTTCTTGAGGGCGCATCCGGACGCGCGCGACGTGCGCATGGCGTATGCCCGCGTACTGGTCAACCGCAAGCAGTTCGATGCCGCGCGCGGCCAGTTCCTCACGCTGCTCAAGGCGCAGCCGGACAACCCGGCCACGCTGTATGCGCTGGGCATCCTGTCCACCCAGTTGAACGATTCGAAAGCGGCCGAGGGCTATTTCACCCGCTTCGTGGACCTGGTCGGCAACGACCCCGACGAAGAACGCGACCCCACGCGCGCGCTCTTGATCCTGTCGCAACTGGCCGAGGAGCGCGGCGACCTCAACGCCGCGCTGGGATGGCTCGACAAAGTGCAGACCGGCGAGCCGCAGGCGCAGCTGTCGGTGAGCTTGCGCCGCGCGCAGCTGTTGGGCAAGAAGGGCGACGTCGAGGGCGCGCGCAAGCTGCTCGCAACGCTCAAGCCCGAGGACCCGGCCGCGCAGGCGCAGGTGGTGATGACCGAATCGGAAGTGCTGCGCAACGCGGGCCGCGTGCTCGAGTCGTTCCAGTTGATGCAGGGCGCGGTGCAGCGCTTCCCGAAGAACACCGACCTGCTGTACGACTTTGCGCTGCTGGCCGAAAAGGTGGGCAAGCTGGACGTGATGGAAAAGTCCTTGCGCGCGGTGATTGCGCAGGCGCCGGACAACCATCACGCCTACAATGCGCTCGGCTATTCGCTGGCCGAACGCAACGTGCGCCTGCCGGAAGCGTACCAGCTGATCGACAAGGCGTTGAAGATGGCGCCAGGCGATCCGTTCATCATGGACAGCATGGGCTGGGTGCAGTATCGCATGGGCAACCTGAAGGAAGCGGAAGCGCAATTGCGCAAGGCGTATGCGCTGCGCAGTGATCCCGAGATTGCGGTGCACCTGGGCGAAGTGCTGTGGGCGCAGGGACGCAAGGCCGACGCGCAAACGTTGTGGCGCGAGGCCAAGGGCAAGGATCCGCAGAACGACACGCTCAAAAGCACGCTCGCGCGGCTGCACGTGGCGCTGTGAAATAATTCGCGCACTCTCTGCGTGCCGTCGTCCCGGCGAAGGCGGGGACCCATAGGCCGCGTGGGCGCACGCTCAGTATGGGTTCCCGCCTCCGCGGGAACGACGGTTTAATGCTAACGACTAGCGGTAACGCCGCATCTCGTGACAAGACCAATGCTACCAACCCGACACCTGACCAT
Source organism: Massilia agilis (assembly GCF_024756255.1). Lineage (GTDB taxonomy): Bacteria > Pseudomonadota > Gammaproteobacteria > Burkholderiales > Burkholderiaceae_D > Telluria > Telluria agilis. The sequence goes on from NZ_JANUHB010000003.1 coordinate 496,454, forward strand.
CCTCGCCTTCGCCGCCGCATTGAGCGGTTGCGCCACCAGCACCGCCAATCTCTCGCACGCGCCGGTCGCGGCTTACCGCGAGAGCATCGACCTGGACGGCCGCCTGTCCGTGAACTACCAGAAGGATGGCCAGCCGCAGTCGCTGACCGGCAACTTCAACTGGGTGCAGCGCCCCGGCCGCATCGACGTGAGCCTGGCGTCGCCGCTCGGGCAGACCATTGCGACCATCGCCGTGACACCGGGCGAAGCCACGCTGACCCAGGCCGGCCACGAGCCTGTGGTGGCCGCCGACATCGACGAGCTGACCGCGCGCACGCTGGGCTGGGAACTGCCGGTTTCCGGCCTGCGCGACTGGCTGCAGGGCTATGCCACAGATGCGCACGGCAAACGCTTCACCGCGTCGCCCGCCGCGAACACCGTGTTCACCAAGGACGGCTGGCGCCTGCGCTTTGTGTCGTGGCAGGACGAAAACGCGGCGCATCCGGTGCCCAGCCGCATCGACGCGCAGCGCAGCGCCTCGGCCACCAGCGACGAGCTGGAAATCCGCATCGTGATCTCGCCGGTGAGCTGATGGTCAAGCGTTCGTTGCACAACTGCCCGGCGCCGGCAAAACTGAACCTGTTCCTGCACGTGACCGGCCGCCGGCCGGACGGCTATCACCTGCTGCAAAGCGTGTTCCAGCTGATCGACCGCGCCGACACGCTGCATTTCGACCTGCGCGACGACGGCCGCATCGTGCGCACCACCGAGGTGCCGGGCGTGCCGCAGGAGCAGGACCTGATCGTGCGCGCGCTGCACCTGCTGGCCGATGAGTACCGGCGCCGCCACGGCCGCGCCGCGCCCGGCATGGACGTGGCGATCGACAAGATCCTGCCGATGGGCGGCGGCCTGGGCGGCGGTTCTTCCGACGCGGCCACGGCGCTGATGGTGGCCAACCACCTGTGGCAGGCCGGTTTGTCGCGCGACGAGCTGATGGCGCTGGGCCTGCCGCTTGGCGCAGACATTCCATTCTTCATCTTTGGCGAGACCGCATTTGCCGAGGGCGTGGGCGAGGCTTTGCAGAGCGTGCCGGGGCCGGATTGCTGGTACGTGGTGCTCGAGCCAGGGGTGTCGGTGCCGACCCCGGCGATTTTTGGTGCGGCAGATTTGACACGCGATTCAAAACCGGTCACAATATCGGACTTTTCCAGATGCCAGTCGGTCCACAACGAGCCCGTTGGTTTCGGAAAAAACGATCTGCAAGCAGTAGCAGCCCGCTTGTTCCCGCCGGTAGCCGAGGCGGTGGAATGGCTGGGTCGTTACGGGCGAGCCAGGATGACTGGCTCAGGGGCGTGTGTGTTCTGCGCGCTTTCCAGCGAAAGCAAAGCCGACGACGTGCTGGCGCAAGTGCCGGCAAAGTGGAAGGCATGGAAAGCGAAATCGCTGGCACAGCATCCGCTGAAATCGCTCTTGCAAGATCGGTGTGTTGTAGAATAAAATTTTGCCTGTCGTTGCAATCGACGAGAAATCTCACCGAAAGTAACGGCAAGCAGTTCAGTTGCGTAGGGGAATCGCCAAGTTGGTTAAGGCACCGGATTTTGATTCCGGCATTCCAAGGTTCGAATCCTTGTTCCCCTGCCATTCGTTTGGCCTGGCTGTCGATGCAGGATGCGTCCAACAGGCAAAACCCGGTGGAGCTACTCCCTGGTCCATCCTTTTAAATAGCATCAGCCGGTCCGCCGGCTGATGGCGTTTCAAGTGTCAACGAAATCTCTTAGGACTCCCCACATGGCTTACGAAAACCTGATGGTTTTTACCGGCAATGCCAATCCGGCGCTAGCAGAGGGGGTCGCAAAAAACCTCGGTATTCCTCTCGGTAAGGCAGTCGTCTCGAAGTTCTCGGACGGCGAAGTGATGGTCGAAATCAACGAGAACGTCCGCGGCAAGGACGTGTTCGTGCTGCAATCGACCTGCGCGCCGACCAACGACAACCTGATGGAAATCATGCTGATGGTCGACGCTCTCAAGCGCGCCTCGGCAGGGCGCATCACCGCCGCCATCCCTTACTTCGGCTACGCCCGCCAGGACCGCCGCCCGCGTTCGGCGCGTGTGGCGATCTCGGCCAAAGTCGTGGCCAACATGCTGGAAGAAGCCGGCGTCGAGCGCGTCCTGATCATGGACCTGCACGCCGACCAGATCCAGGGCTTCTTCGACATCCCGGTCGATAACATCTACGCTTCGCCGATCCTGCTGGGCGACCTGCAGCGCAAGAACTACGACGACCTGCTGGTGGTGTCGCCGGACGTCGGCGGCGTGGTGCGTGCCCGTGCGCTGGCCAAGCGCCTGGGCTGCGACCTGGCGATCATCGACAAGCGCCGCCCGAAGGCGAACGTGTCGGAAGTGATGAACATCATCGGTGAAGTCGAAGGCCGTAACTGCGTGATCATGGACGACATGGTCGACACCGCAGGCACGCTGACCAAGGCCGCCGAAGTGCTGAAAGAGCGCGGCGCCAAGAAGGTGGTGGCGTACTGCACGCATCCGGTGCTGTCGGGTCCGGCAATCGAGCGCATCTCGAACTCGCCGCTGGACGAGCTGGTCGTCACCGACACCATTCCGCTGACCGCTGCCGGCCAGGCCTGCAGCAAGATCCGCCAGCTGACCTGCGCACCGCTGCTGGCCGAAACCTTCAAGCGGATCGTGAAGGGCGACTCGGTGATGTCGCTGTTCTCCGAGTAAGCGGCACTGAAACAATCGCGCGGCGCGCAGGGTGTTGGCCTTGCGCGCCGTTGTAGTATCCGGATTTTCTTGAGCGCGTTGCGCTCGAGCCCTGGCAGTCCCTGGTCGCGGGGATTGCCGCAAACCCTGGGCCACGGGCCGCGGACACGGTGTCCCGGCAGTCGAGCCCGTTCATTTTTTTGGAGTGTTCCATGAAAGTAGTCGCATTTGCACGCACCCAGCAGGGCACCGGAGCGAGCCGCCGCCTGCGCAACGCCGGCCAGACCCCGGGCATCATCTACGGTGGCAAGGAAGCCCCGGAACTGATCACCCTGGATGGCAACGCGTTGTTCCACGCGCTCAAGAAAGAAGCTTTCCACGGTTCGATCCTGGACATGGAAGTTGATGGCAAGACCCAGCAAGTCCTGCTGCGCGACTTCCAGATGCACGCATTCAAGCCGATGGTCATGCACGCTGACTTCCAGCGCGTCGATGCATCGCAGAAGATCCACACCAAGGTCGCCCTGCACTTCGTCAACGCCGAAGCTTCGCCGGCCGTCAAGTTCGGTGGCGCGATCGTGTCGCACGTGCTGAACGAACTGGAAATCGAATGCCTGCCGGGCCAACTGCCGGAGTTCATCACCGTTGACCTGTCGAAGATGGAAGCCGGCGGCTCGATCCATACCGGCGACCTGGCACTGCCGACCGGCGTGAAAGCGCTGACCCACGGCCAGAACCTGACCGTCGCCACCGCATCGGTGCCGGCTGGTGCCGCTGCCGCGGAAGCTGCTGCTGCTGCCGAAGAGCAGAAGTAATCCTGCCGCCGCTTCGATGCGGCTTGCAGACGAAACCCGCCGCGCTGTGCCCGGCGGGTTTTTTTATGGTGCCCGTCGGCCTTTGCGATAATTACCTTTTTCAAGATTCATCTCGACCCATGTCCATTCGCCTGATCGTCGGCCTTGGCAATCCCGGCCCGGAATACGAACAAACCCGCCACAATGCCGGCTTCTGGCTGGTCGATAACCTGGCCAACACGCTGCCCGGCTGCCGCCTGCAGCGCGAAGCGCGCTTCAACGGCATGGTGGCCAAGACCTCGATTGCCGGCAACGAGGTGTGGCTGCTGGAGCCGCTGACCTTCATGAACCGCTCCGGCCAGTCGGTCGGCGCGCTGGCGCGCTTTTTCAAGATCAAGCCGGACGAAGTGCTGGTCGTGCACGACGAGCTCGACATTCCACCCGGCGTGGCCAAGCTCAAGAAGGGCGGCTCGTCGGGCGGACACAACGGCCTGAAGGACATCACGGCGGCGCTGGGCACGCAGGATTACTGGCGCCTGCGCCTGGGCATCGGGCATCCGCGCAGCATGAACCTGCAGCAGGCGGTCGCCGACTTCGTGCTGCACCGGCCGCGCCGCGAAGAGCAGGTGCTGATCGAGGAGTCGATCGACAAGAGCCTCTCCATCATTCCGCTCGCCGTGGAGGGCAAGTTCGACGTGGCGATGATGCAGTTGCATACCGCGTAGCGGGGCGCGGCATCGATCGGGCCAGTCTCGCGTAGGGTGGGCAGCTCGCTGCCCACGCGTTCAACTAACGGATGAACGTGCGGAAATGCGTGCGGGACTGAACGCGTGGGCAGGAAACCTGCCCACCCTACGAGTTCGGTTGGGGCGGCTTGTCAGGTGCCGGCCACCACGACCTGGCTGCGCAGGTCGCGCATCATGCGGTCCAGCAGGGGCTGCATGCGCTTGTATTCCGCCGCCGCGCAAACCAAGCCTTCGTGCGCGAAGCGCAGGCTGCGCTTGATGAGCACGGTGTTGCCCTTGCGGATGTAGGCGGCGCGGTAGGTGAAGTTGCGGTCGTTGATCGTCAGGTCCTTGGGCACGGCCACCACGCGCAAGCTTTTTGGAAAGCTGTAGCCCAGTTCGTCCTCGGCCTGCACCGGCGGGCACACGAAGTCCTGGCGCCGCTCTTTTTCCTGCGCCATCTCGAACAGCTTTTCGCCCAGCCCGCCCCAGAAGCTGAAACTGGTGGACAGCCCCACCGGACCCGGCAGGTTGATGAAGCTGTCGCTCTTGCCCGAGAACGACATGCTGTATTCGTCGGCGTTGCCGTCCGTAATGCCGGGATCGAACACGCCCGAACCCTTCTGGCCCAGACCCTGCAGCATGCGCTGCACGAACTGGTCGCGGTCGGCCTGGCGCGTGTCGCGCACCGCCTGCCGGTAGGGCTCGGCAATGGCGCCCGAGGTGGTCTTGCTGATCTTGAAGCGGCTGCCCCCGTCGGCCAGCACGTCGAACCAGGTGGCGGTGCGGTTGCTCTGCGGCTGGCGCGATGGCGTGCTGGCCAGCATGCCGCTGTGCACCAGCAGCACCGGCTTGCCAAGGTCGCTTGCTGGCAGGTAGCCGGCCGAGACCGATTCGGCCGTGGAATCGAGGTACAGGTCCAGGCCCGGCACGTAGTTGATCATGTGGTTGAAGATGCCCAGCGTGGGCGTGCGCGGCAGGCGATAGGCGTTGGCGCTGTTGATGAGCGCCGGTGTGCTGTCGATGCCGGCGGCGGCCAGCAGCGCCTGCAGCAGCACGGCGTGGTCCTTGCAGTCGCCGTAGCGGTTGCGCAGCACGGTGCTGGCGGGATGCGGCACGACGCCGCCGGGGCCGACATACACGCCCACGTAGCGGATGTTGTGGCGCACCCATTCGGACAGGGCGAGCGCTTTGGCGCGCGGGTCGGCCAGCCCTGCGGTGAGCTGGTGCGCAAGGGTGGTGATGCTGTCGTCGGCATCCGCCGTGCCGGCGGCCAGCTCGCGGAACGCCTGGGCAAAGGCTGCGTAGTCGCGGAAGGTGGAGACCGACAGCCGCTTGCCATAGTCGAAGTAGCTGACCGAGCTGGTTTCGATGCGCGCGTTCTCGCCGGGGACGTAACGCCAGCGGTAGCGCTTGCGGCCGGGCGGGTCTTCGGCGGGCAGCGGCACGAAGCCGACCGCGTCCGCGTACACCGGCATCGACGCCGGCATGTCGTAGATGAGCTCGAACTGTTCGTTCAGGTAGAACTCGGCCGCCGACAGGTCTTCGAACTGGCCGGGAAACAGGGGTGTGTGGCGGTGCACGACGTAGCGCACCACCAGCTGGTCGCCCTGCGCCACCTGCGGGAACACGACCACCTTGACCCGCGTGTCCTGGAACATGGGCGCGTCCGCCGATGCGCTCTCCTGCTGGTCGCGCACCTGTGACGGCTCGACCGCGATGCGCGAGCCGTCCGGCTTTTGCGTGTACGCCTGGACCGAGAGCACCTCGTCCAGCGTTTTGTTGTAGGTGATGTAGTACTGGCTGTGCGATTGCACCGCGCGCTGCTGCGCGATGGTGCGCGCATTGTCCACCGTGAGGGTGTAGCTGCCGTCCGGCTCGACCACGAAATGCTGGATGTATTGGTTGACGACCACCGCCGGGTCGGTGCCGGTGTCGTGCGCGAGCGCGCGGCCGCACAGTGCAAGGAGCACGAACAGCATCGCCGCCAGATGAGCTCGCATGGGACCCCCGGAACATGAACGGATGAGCAGAGCAAACCATGTTACGCAGCTCACGCATTTGACGCTTGAGCCGGCGCAAGCGCGGCCTTCCTGCGATAATTCCGGCCATGAGTGCCCTATCTTTCCACGCCGGGCCCGCCGCGCTGGCCCGGATTCGCGCGCATGGCTTGCGCGCGCAGGACGTCGCCATCATCCCGGCCGCCGCCGGCGGACCCAAGGGGCTGATCTTCCAGCACCTGGACCAGTGGGTGTTCGGCGACTGGCTGCCGTCCGCGCCGCGCGAGCGCATGCTGATCGGCTCGTCCATCGGCGCGTGGCGCATGGCCGCGGCCTGCCAGCGCGATCCGGCCAGGGCCTTCGCCCGGCTCGGCGAACTGTACAGCGGGCAGCGCTACAGCACCGCCAAGCCCACCCAGGACGAGATCGACAAGGTGGTGCAGGACCTGCTGCGCGAATTCGTCAGCGGCCACGAGGACGACATCGTCAACCACCCGCACCACCGGCTGCACCTCATCACCGTGCGCGGCAAGGGTTCGCTCGCCGCGGCCCGCCTTCCGCGCGCCCAGAAGCTGGGGTTCGCCGCAGCCGCCTTGCATAACCTGGCTTCGCGCGAACGGCTGGGCAACCTGCTCGAACGCGTCGTCATCGGCGACAAGCGCGCCCGCGCGCCGTGGCTGCGCGAGCGGTTCGACAGCTTCACCACCCATTTTCCGGACCTGACGCGGCAGAACCTCGCGTCCGCGCTGCTGGCTTCCGGCACGCTGCCGCTCATCATGAAACCGGTGAGCGACATCGCACAAGCGCCGCCGGGCTACTACTGGGACGGCGGCATCATCGACTACAACCTGGCCTTGCCCTACTCAAAAGCAGAGGAGGGCGCGATCGTGCTGTACCCGCACTTTAACGAGCACATCGTGCCTGGCTGGCTCGACAAGGCGATGCCCTGGCGCCGTGCCGCGCGCGGGCCCAACCGGGCCTGGCTGGACAACGTGCTGATCGTGGCGCCGTCGCCGGAATTCAAGCGCACGCTGCCGCGCGCCAAGCTGCCCGACAGGAGCGACTTCAAGTACTACGGCACCGACCAGGACGAGCGCATCCGCATCTGGCGCCAGGCGATCGGGCAGGGCGAGCGCCTGCGCGACGAGTTTGCCGCCTTCGTGGAAAAGCCGAACCTCTCCCTCATCCGGCGCATCTAAAGGTATTTCGCCGGTCGCGCCGTCATGCGACTCGCATGGCGCGCGCGACATTGCCATGAAGCGAATGAACACGGTCGTGCTTGCCGCGCTGCTGGCTTCCCTGCTGGCGGGATGCGGCACGGCGCGCCTGACGGTGGACGATGGGCGCCAGCTCGACCCGTACTTGCTGTCGGAGATGCGCACCTACGGCGCGGGCGCCCGGGCCGTCCGTCCCGCGATCGTGCGCTCCGCAGCCTTGCACGACAAGGGTTGCAGCCACCAGTACGAGTTGCCGTTCGAGGCGATGACCTCGTACGGGCTGGCGAACGAGGACCAGAAGGTGGCCTGGGCGCGCACGCTCGGCGTCAACGAGCGGCTGAGCGTGATTGCCGCCGACCGGTCGTCCGGGCTGGCCAGGGGCGACGTCATCGCCCAGGTGGATGGCTACACGAGCCGCAACTCGCTCAAGCTGCTGCAGGCCCTGCGCGACGCGCGCGACCAGGGCGATCCGTTCCGGCTGGTGCTGGCCGGCGGCAGGGCGGTGACGGTAGCGCCGCTGCGCGTGTGCCGTGGCCATGTCGTGCTGGCCTCGCCGTTCCGGCCGCAAGTGCAGAATTACCACTGGCGCTATGCAGTGCATCCGCTGGAAGTGTTCCAGCGCCCGCTCACCGGCGACGAAGCACAGTGGATCGTGCTCTGGACGCAAGGCTTGTCGGAGCGGGGCGGGGCGCGGATGAAGACGTATGCCTTCCTGATGGGCGGCCTGAAGTGGGCAACCGTGTTTGCCCTTGGCGCGACCGCCAGCAGCGCGGCGGCCTCGTCGCGCAGCGCCTCGGCCGCGGCCGGCAGTTCCTCGGCCGGGCAGGCCGCGGCGGCGCAGCTGGCGGGGCAGGCGGGCTCGATGGCGGCGCGCTCGGCGGCGGACCGGGCCACGCTGTCGGGCATCAGCCGGGTGGCGGCCGGGGTGTTCGACCGGGCCGACGCGTGGGCGTTCGAGAACATGATCAAGCTGGGCATGAATCCACGCGCGGGGCTGACCTTGCACGAAAAGCTGCTGGGCCAAGGGCTGTACGGCAACGCGTTCGTGCTCGATGACGAGCGCCTGGCGGCGATGCGCGTGCTGACCGAGCAGTTGCCCGAGGCGCCGCGCGCGGCGGCGGCGTCCCCTGGCCGGCGCTGACCGCTGCCTACGAGCGGGATCAGTTGCTATTTCGCGGCGAAAGCGGGTGGTTTTGCGGCGTTCGGCGCGGTCCCCGGTTACAATACGAGGTTTTCCAAATCGAGCCAGAAAGTCACCCATGAGTCTCAAATGCGGCATCGTCGGCCTGCCCAACGTCGGCAAGTCCACCCTGTTCAACGCCCTGACCAAGGCCGGCATCCCGGCTGAAAATTATCCGTTCTGCACCATCGAGCCGAACGTCGGCGTGGTCGAGGTGCCCGATCCGCGCATGGCCAAGCTGGCCGAGATCGTCAAGCCGGAGCGCATCGTCAACGCCATCGTCGAATTCGTCGACATCGCGGGCCTGGTGGCCGGCGCGTCCAAGGGCGAGGGCCTGGGCAACCAGTTCCTGTCGCACATCCGCGAAACCGACGCGATCGTCAACGTGGTGCGCTGCTTCGAAGACCCGAACGTGGTGCACGTGGCCGGCAAGGTCAGCCCGATCGACGACATCGAAGTGATCCAGACCGAGCTGGCGCTGGCCGACCTGGGCACCGTCGAGAAGGTGTACCACCGCGAGCTCAAGAAATCGCGTGCCGGCGACAAGGAGGCGATCAAGCTGTGCGCGCTGCTGGAGAAAATCACGCCGCACCTGAACGAAGGCAAGCCGGTGCGGACGCTGGGCCTGGACGCCGAACAGCTCGAACTGCTCAAGCCGCTGTGCCTGATCACCGCCAAGCCGGCCATGTACGTGGCCAACGTGTCGGACACGGGCTTTACCAACAACCCGCTGCTGGACCAGCTGACCGAGTACGCGAAGGCCCAGAACGCGCCGATCGTGGCGATCTGCGCGGCCATCGAGTCCGAAATCGCCGACCTCGAGGACGCCGACAAGGAAGCCTTCCTGGCCGACATGGGCATGGAAGAGCCGGGCCTGGACCGCCTGATCCGCGCGGCCTACAAGCTGCTGGGCCTGCAGACCTACTTCACCGCCGGCGTGAAGGAAGTGCGCGCCTGGACCATCCACATCGGCGACACCGCGCCCAAGGCCGCGGGCGTGATCCACACCGACTTCGAGCGCGGCTTCATCCGTGCACAGACGATTTCATATGAGGACTTCATCCAGTACAAGGGCGAGGCCGGCGCCAAGGAAGCGGGCAAGATGCGCGCGGAAGGCAAGGAGTATGTCGTCAAGGATGGCGACGTGCTGAACTTCCTGTTCAACGTCTAAGCGTCCGGGCCCGGCAGGGCCTGGCGAACCTCGCAAGCCCCGGCTGCCGCTTGGCGCCGGGGCTTGTTCGTTTCGGCCGGCGCCAAGGCTCACCGCGCTTTCGGGTTCCCCAGGCCATGGCCGCCGCTGCCGGCCAGCGCAGGCAGCTTGTCCTTCGGCTTGCCGGCCACCAGCAGGTGGCAGGCGCCGCGCGTCGTTGCGCTGTCCCACTCGATCGGCTCGGGCGCGTTCACCCATCGCGTCTGCGCCTGGAACGATGCGCTGGCCAGGCTGCGCGAGCGGTCCAGTTGCGGCGTGTCGATCTCGGCCAGGTCGAGCATGGTCGGCAGGATGGCTTCGGTGGTGATCGGCGCTGTCGCGTTCTTCGCCAGCCGTTCGAAGCGCCCGGGCCATTGTGCCTTGTATTGGCGCGAGACCCAGGCCATGGCCGCGACCGGGAACTCCTGCCGGCCTGAACTGCCATGGCCGGACCGCCCACAGGTGCCGTCGAACAGCGTCTCGCCGTGATCGGCAGCGTAGACCAGCGCCGAGACGGCATCCTGCCTGCCGAGGGTCTCGATGATGCTGGCCAGCACGTAGTCGGTGTAGTGCATCGCGTTGTCGTAGGAATTCTCGACAGCGAGCTTGTTGCGCCGGTCGTGGTGGTCCGGATCGTGCAGCGAACGCAGCGACGGCTGGAAGATGTCGAACGCGGCTGGATAGCGCCGTTGGTACGAGTCGTGCGAGCCGAGCATGTGCAGGACGAAGAACTGCTTCTGCTCATGCCGCGCGAGGAATTTGGCCAGCGGCGCGATCAAGTGTTCGTCGTACAAGCCGTCCATGTGCATCGTGCGGATCGACAGGTTCATGAAGACCGCTTCGTCGGCTTCGCGCGAAAAGTGCGAGACCTCGGTTTCGCGCATGCCGATCGGCTGCTGGTTCGAGATCCAGTAGGTCTTGAAGCCGGCTTCACGGAACGCGCTCACCAGCGACCTGGCGCGTTCGCGCTCCTGGTCTTGCGGCAGCGGCGGGGTGAGCATGGTGGGCACTGAGAGGTTGGTGTAGGTGAACGGCGTGATGATGTCGGGGATGGGGACGACGTTCTCCTGCCGGGCGAGGAAGGAAGGCAGGCCGCGGGTGTAGCCATTGAGCGCGAAGCGGTCGGCGCGCGCGGTTTCCCCAATCACGAGCACGTAGATCTGCCGCGCCGCCGGTGGTTGGAGCTGGCGCGCGTGGTAACGGAACAGCGCCCGGCTTTGCTCGGCGTGGCGCAGGTAGGTGCTCTCGCGGCAGAACTCGCCGAGCGAGACGAAGCGGCCAAGCGGGAAGATCGGGCGCACGTTGGCAAGCGGGGCAAGCAGGCCGTCGTCGGCCTTCTTGACTGCCGCGGCCAGCCCGGTGTGTCCGGCGTCGCGCAGCAGATGCTCCGCGGCCGGGGCAGTGGGAAACAGCACCACCAGTGCGGCCAGCAAGGCCAGGACGGCACGCGCGGGACGCCGTATGCCGCGCCGGTAGCAGCGCCAGTTTCGTCCCAGACCCCGGCGCGCGGCCCGTGCCGTCATCAGCCATATGCCGGCCGCAAACAACGTGCAGCACAGCAGGGTCGTGGCGCGCCCGCGCATGAAGTCCGCCGCTTCGATCATGTTGCTGTCGCCGATCGACAGCAACACCGGCGTGCCCGGGGGCTCCTGGTACACGAAAAAGAAAAACAGGTCGAACGGCAGCAGGACAAGGAGAAAGAAGGCCGAGTAGTACACGGCGCGCTCGAAACTGGCGAAGGCCAGGTGCCACACGCAGAAGAAGGCGAGCGCCAGCAGCACCTTTTCAACACTGATGAGCCTGAAGTCGGACAGCAGGAAGCAAATCGCCGGGGACAGCCACGCCAGCAGGTAGGCTGGAAGGACCTGCTTTGTCCACATGGCGGGCCAGGTCTTCATGATCGGTGCATGACACTCTCGGGCGACAGGGCGAAGCAAAGGTTATCCCTGTGCGGCCATGATCCGTTTGCGCGAGCCCAAGCTTGGTCCCGCTTGCCCGGGCTGCATATTCCCAGCTGCTGCAGACCGGCCTGGCGCCGTCGCTCAGGCGGCCAGGTGGCGGCGCAGCAAGCGCATCAGGGCGCCGATGCCGGGCAGTTTCTGGTAGAGCTCTTCGGCGGCGTCCCAGTAGTCGCGGTGGCTTGCCACCCTGCCGTCCGGCCTGAACACGAGGTGGGACATGCCACGTATCACTTCCTCCTTGCTGCTGCCCCATCCGCGCGTACGGTAGTGGAGCTCCCAGGCCAGCATTGCCTCGCCGGCGCCAGCCAGCGTACGTGTGACGATAAAGCGGGGTGCTTGCAGCTGCGTGAACATGTGCCTGAAAATGCGCTCGATCGCGGCCACGCCGCGCACCTCGTTGAAGGGATCCTTGAAGCAGGCATCGTCGCCGTAGAAGTCGGCGCAGCGGCCCACGCTGTCCGGGGACAGGGTTTCGTAGAATTCAATCAGGCCGGCAAGCTTCATGCGCCGGCCCCGGTGATGCGGCGAACCAGCGGAAAATACCAGCGGTAGGGCAGCAGCGCGAGCAGCTTGAGCACACGCGTGAAGCGTTGCGGGTAATGGATTTCGAAGTGCCCGCGGGCAAAGCCGTCCAGTGTTGCGGTCGCCGCCTGTTCGGGCGTGAGCAGGGCGGGCATCGGAAAGGTGTTGCCCGCCGTCAGGCGTGTGCGCACGAATCCGGGGTTGACGACCCACACCCCGACTTCCTGCGGCGCCAGCTCCAGGTGCAGGCATTCGGCAAAGTGGATCAGCGCCGCCTTGCCCGGTCCGTAGCACAGCGCGCGCGGCAGCCCGCGGTAGCCGGCAACGCTGGCGACAAAGGCGATGCCACCGCCCGGCGCCAGGCCAGGCAGCACGGTGGCGGCAAAGCGCAGCGCGCCATTGAAATTGACGTCGACGACTTGTTCGGCGCGGGCGAGATCGAAATCGGCAGCGCCCATCGGCGCGTAGTCGCCGGCGAGGTAGATCGCCACATCCACGCTCCCCCAGGCGGCGCACAGCGCGCGGTGGGCCATGGCGAGACTGGCGGCGTCGGCCACATCGCAGGGCAGCACCAGCGCGTCCGGCAGTGCCAGCGCGCGCAGTTGCCCGGCCGATCGCGCCGACAGCGCCAGCCGGGCGCCACGCCGGGCGAGCTCGGTGGCCAGGGCGGCGCCGATGCCACTGGATGCGCCGACCAGCCATACCTTGCGGCCGCGCCAGTCGCGTATGCGGGGATTCATCGCTTGACGAATGCCAGCGTGACCTCGCCCACCCGCACGCCCCACTTGGACATGGTGGAGCGGTTGAGCATGACCTGGTCGTCCATCAGGAACATCCAGTCGTCCACATCGACGTTATAGGTCCTGTCGCCCACCGGCAGCTGGAGCACGTAGCGCCAGTGCAGCGCGTTGCCCGCGAGCCGGCCGACCGCTTCGCCGGCGACATCGGCAGCGGTGCCCCGGTAGCTGCCGTCGGGCTGGCGGCGCAGGTTCCACACGCGGCGCGAGCGGGTTCCGTCGGACCATTCGAAGCGCTCGTCCAGCACGCCGGCATCGCCCTTCCAGCTGGCTTGCAGGGTGACGTGGAAGCGCTTCTTCACCCGGCCGAAGCGGTCCTGGAACATGCCCCACGCATCGAGCTTGCCATCGAGGTAGCGTTCCAGGTGCAGTGCCGGCTGCTCCTGCCGGTACTGGGCCAGGTCGTCCGAGGCGCACGCGGCCAGGCCGAGCGGGAGCAGGGCGCAAACCAGGCTTTTCATGGGCGTTCCTGGTCCAGGCTGGCGTGTTTCAGGCGGAACTGGACGACGTCGATGTTCCCGGCCAGGAAGCCCGCCTCGCAATAGCACAGGTACAGGCGCCACAGGCGGCGGAAGGTGTCGTCGAAGCCGAGCGCGGCGATCGCGGGCCAGTTGGCCTCGAAGCGGGTGCGCCAGGCCGCCAGCGTGCGCGCGTAATCGGCGCCGAAGGCGACTTCGCGCGTGACTTCCAGGCCCTGCCGGGCCGCCGCGCGCCGGAACGCCTCGCGCGAGGGCAGCATGCCGCCAGGGAAGATGTATTGCTGGATGAAGTCGGTGCCGCGCCGGTATTGCGGGAACAGGTGGTCGGCGATGGTAATGCTCTGCACGACCGCCTGCCCGCCCGGGCGCAGCACCCGGGCGAGGGTGGCGAAATAGGCGGGCCACCAGCGCTCGCCGACCGCCTCGAACATTTCGATCGACACCACGTGGTCGAAGCGCTGGCCGATGTCGCGGTAGTCCTGCAGGCGCAGGTCGGCCTGCGGCACGCGGCGTTGTGCCCAAGCGAGCTGGGACGGCGACAGCGTGACCCCGGTCAGCGCCAGTCCATGCTGGACCGCCAGCTCGGCAAAACCGCCCCATCCGCAACCGATCTCCAGCACGTGCTGGCCGGGGGCTGGCTGCAGCAGCGCGAGCACATGCTCGTACTTGGCGCGCTGGGCCTGTGCCAGGCTGGCGCCGGCCGCGCCCCACATGGCGGCCGAATAGCTCATGGTCTCGTCGAGCCACAGCGCGTAGAAGTCGTTGCCCAGGTCGTAATGGGCGAGGATGTTGCGGCGCGCGCCGGCCCGGCTGTTGCGGCGCAGCCAGTGGCGCAGGCGTGCGGCCAGCAGCTGCGGCCAGGAGCCGTAGACCGCGTCCGCCAGGGTGTCGCGGTTGCGCGCGAGCAGGGTGAGCAGGGCGGTGAGGTCGGGCGCATCCCACTGTCCGTCAAGGTAGGCTTCGGCCAGGCCGATGTCGCCGCGCGCGAGCACGCGGCCGAACACGGCCTCGTCATGCACGTGCATGCCAACGGCGGTGCTGCCGTGGCCGAACTGGCGGGTGGCGCCGTCCGGCAGGCGCACTTCGAGCAGGCCGCCGGCCAGCTTGTCGAGCAGCCCGAAGACGGTACGGGTATCGCGCCCCGGACGGGGGCAGCCGCCCAGGGACAGGGCGTCATCGATGGTGTGGGTCATGGGGAGGAATGGTTGGTGAAGCGCAGGCCGGGCTGGCCCCGTGGAACGGCACGCCCTTCAGCCAGAGCCTGAGTGCCTGCCAGTGGATACGTGCGGTCACGCCCAGGGTCAGGAAGGGCATGCGCAGGAACGCGGCGAGCAGCGCGCGGGCGGTCCACGGCCTGGCTGTGCCGGCGATGGCCGTGCGCAGCAGCTCGCCCGCGTTATCGTCGTAGTCGATGCGTACCAGCTGGCGCGCGGCGCCGGGCGCGAAGCGGAAGCGGTAGTGCCCTTCGACGCGGTTGAATGGCGATACGTGCAGGCGCTTTTCGGCAACCAGGGCGGCATCGGTGTCGAGCGCGGCGCCGCCCTGGTGCAGCAGGTAGTGGCAACGTTCGCCAAAGGTGTTGTTGACCTCGGCCAGCACGGCAACCAGGGTGCCGGCGCGGTCGTGGCAGTACCAGAAGCTGACCGGGTTGAACAGGTAGCCCAGCACACGCGGAAAGGTTTGCAGCAGCACCGGGCCGTCGCTGGGCAGCCCATGTTCTTGCAGGCGCGCTTCGATCCACGGCAGCAGCGCGCTGCCGTCGCGCGGGCCGTGGTCGCGGGAGTAAAAGCTGAGCAGGTTGGGGCGGTCGACCGAGAACACGCCGCAGGCCGCCGCCGCCAGGTCGCGCAGGGGCAGCAGCACGTAGAACACTGGATAGACGAAGCTGTTGGCGGCAGGACGCAGGCGCCGGTGCATGACGTGGCCGAGGTAGAGCCGGGGACGGGTGTCCATGCCGCCTCAGGCAACGAGTGCGCGCCGCATCGGCGCGGGCACCACGTCCTTTTGCCATGGCGCGCTCACGCCGAGGGCGTTGGCCACGTCCAGCGCGGCTTTCAGTCCGTCCTCGTGGAAGCCGTAGCCGCTCCAGGCGCCGGCCAGCCAGATGCCGCCATCCCCTTGCAGCGATGCGAGGCGCTGCTGGGCCGCGACGGCGGCGCCATCGAAGAGCGGGTGGGCGTAATCGAACTCGGCCAGCACGTGGGCCGGGTCGGGTTCGCGCGCAGGGTTCAGGCTGACCACGACCGGCGTTGAAAACGGCAGCGGCTGCAGCTTGTTGATCAGGTAGGACACGCCCACGGCCGTGTTGCCGGGACCGCCTTGCCCCGCCATGTAGTTCCAGGCCGACCACAGCTTGCGCGCGCGCGGCAGCAGGCGCGCGTCGGTGTGCAGCACGGCCCGGTTCTTCTGGTAACGGATCGACGACAGCAGCGCATGCTGGGCCGCGCTGGCCGAGCGGCCGAGAATCGTGCGCGCCTGGTCGGTATGGCAGGCCAGCACCACTTCGTCGAAGAGCTCGCTGCCGCCTTCGTAGTCCACCCGCACGCCGGCCAGCCCGCGCCGCACCGACCGTACCGGGCAGCGCAGGCGCACGTCGTCAAGCCAGGCGGCCAGCTTGTGCACGTAGCTGCGGCCGCCGTTGCGCACGGTGGACCATTGCGGGCGCTCGAGGACTTGCAGCAGGCCATGGTTGGCGCAAAAGCGCAGGAAGGTCGCGACCGGCATGTCGAGCACGGCGCCGGTCGGGCAGGACCAGATCGCGGCGGCCATCGGCAACAGGTACCAGTGCGCGAGCGCGGGGCCATAGCCGCCCTCGTCGAGGAAGTCGCGCAAGGTGCGGCCGCGGTCGCCAACCCGGGCCAGCTCGGCGGCGCTGGCCCGGTGGAAACGCAGGATATCGGCGAGCATGCCCCAGAAGGCGGGGCGCAGCAGGTTGCGCTTCTGGCCGAACAGCGTTGCCAGGCTGGTGCCGGCCCATTCCAGGTCGGGCTGCTCGAGGCTGACGGCAAAGCTCATCTCGGTCTCGACGGTCTCGACCCCGAGCAGGTCGAACAGGGCAGTCAGGTTGGGGTAGGTCCGCTCGTTGAACACCAGAAAGCCGGTGTCCACCGGATGGGTGTGGCCGTCGAGCGTCACGTCGACCGTGTTGGTGTGGCCGCCCAGATAATCGTTGGCTTCGAACAGCGTGACCCGGTAGTGCCGCGACAGCAGCCAGGCGCTGGCCAGGCCGGTGATGCCGGCGCCTACCACGGCAATGCGCGGCGTGGTCATGTCGTGCTTAATCATTGCTGCCCCACAGCTCAGCGTAGGCGGAATGATTGTGGATCGATTCGAAATTTTCCGAAGTCACCTTCCAGCTGCGGATGCGTGGCTCTTCCATGAGCTGCAGGGCGATGTCGCGCACCAGGTCTTCGACGAATTTCGGGTTGTCGTAGGCGCGCTCGGTCACCCACTTCTCGTCGGGCCGCTTGAGCAGGCCGAACACCTCGCATGAGGCTTGTTCCTCGGCCAGGCGCACCAATTCCTCGATGTCGAGCGGGGCGCGCAACACCGCTTCGATGGTGATGGTCGAGCGCTGGTTGTGGGCGCCGTAGGCCGAGATCTGCTTCGAGCACGGGCACAGGCTGGTGACCGGCGCGGCAACGCGCAGGGTGAGCTGCGGCTGGACACCGGGCAGGTGTTCGGCGATCATCGTGACCTCGACATCGAGCAGGCTGCCGATGCCGGACACCGGCGCGCTTTTGCGGATGAAGTAGGGAAATGCCACTTCGATCCGGCCGCTGTCGGCCTCCAGCCTGGCAAGCATCTGGCCGAGGCAGAGCAGCAGGCCGGAGTGTGTCAGCGCTTCTTCTTGCGCCTCCAGCAACTCAACAAAGCGTGACATGTGGGTGCCCTTGGCGTGGGGCGCCAGGCCGACCGTCAGTTGCAGGGTGCCGACGGTGCGCACGATCCCGCTGGCGCCAGCCACGGCAATCGGGTAGCGCAAGTCCTTGACGCCGACGCGCTGGATGGGCAGGCGGCGACCATCGGAAGACGATTGCACGTCGGGCAGGAGCAGGGATTCGCGAGCATTCATTGGGTAATGGTCCTCAAGGCGATGGGGGTGGGACGGCGAAGCGGCTTCCCGCTCCCTTGTTTTGTCATGGACAAACCGATGGGTTGCGCATAAGATACTTAGCGGAAACATGGTTGTCAAACGTTTTTTCGCATTTTGTCTAGGACATTTATGAGTGTGCCCAGCTTTACCATCGCCGCCGTCGAGCGCGATACCGGGTTATCGAAGGACGTGCTGCGCGTGTGGGAACGGCGCTACGGCTTTCCGGTGCCGACGCGCGACGCCAATGGCGAGCGCGTCTACACCACGGCCCAGGTGAACCACCTGCGACTGATCAAGCGCCTGATGGACCAGGGGCACCGGCCGGGCAAGCTGATGCAGCTCGACGCCGAGCAGCTGGCTGCGCTGGCGCCGCGCCGCGCGCTGCCCCCCGGCGCGACCGGGGAGGCCCATGATGCCGTGGCCGGGCTGCTGGAACTGGTGCGCCAACATGATGCCGACGGCTTGGTGCGGGCCTTGCAGCAACGTTTGGGACGGCAAGGCTTGCAGCGGTTTGTCATGGACACAGTTGCTCCCTTGACGCAGGCGGTGGGGCAGGCATGGGAGCGCGGCCAGCTCGAAGTGTTCGAGGAGCATTTGTTCAGCGAGCTGACGAAGCGGGTCCTGCGCCAGGCGATCGCCAGCTTGCCGCGCGGCACCACGCGGGCGCGGGTGCTGCTCACCACCGTGCCGGACGAGCAACATATTCTCGGGCTGCTGATGGTCGAGGCAGTGCTGGCGCTGGAGGGTGCCGAGTGCATCCCGCTCGGCACCCAGATGCCGCTGGGCGACATCGACCGTGCCGCGCGCGCGCATCAGGCCGACATCGTGGCCCTGTCGTTCTCGCAGGCCTTCGCCACGCGGCAGATACCCGAATTGCTGCGCCAGTTGCGCGCGCTGCTGCCCGAGAGCGTGGCCCTGTGGGTGGGCGGGGCCGGGGTGCTCGGGGCGACCGTTCCGGAAGGGGTGGTCCGCCTGGCCAGCCTGGACGACGCCCTGCGCGCCCTGGCCGCCTGGCGTCTACCGGGCGACCAGCAGCGGCCTGCGGCAGGCGCCGGGGCCGGGCCCGCGTGAGCAGCCAGACGGCACCCGCACTCGGGTGCTGCGTCAGGCGCATCGTGAAGATATCTTGAAGCAGTTTCGCGCGTTCGCAAATTCGTTCGAGGTTGCGTTTGCATTTCTGGTGCCTGTACAAGCGCGGGCGTACTATCGAGCCATGTAAAGGACAGGGCCGCCGGGCCGATGCATCACTTTGGAAGGATTGACGATGATTCAGGCATTTGACGAGCAGGCACCCATGCAATTCATCCAGCAGGCGCCGCGCCATCTCTTCTTCACCGGCAAAGGGGGTGTTGGCAAGACCTCGATCGCCTGCGCTACCGCGGTTCAATTCGCCGCGCAAGGCAAGCGGGTGCTGCTCGTCAGCACGGACCCGGCGTCGAATGTGGGGCAGGTGTTTGGGGAACAAATCGGCAACCGGATCACCGCGATTGCCGCCGTGCCAAACCTGTTCGCGCTCGAAATTGATCCGCAGGCGGCCGCGCAAGTTTATCGCGACCGCATCGTGGGTCCGGCGCGCGGGGTGCTGCCGGAGGACGTCGTCAAGGGCATGGAGGAGCAGCTGTCCGGCGCCTGTACCACGGAAATCGCGGCGTTCGACGAGTTCACCGCCCTGCTGATCGACTCGGCGCTGACCGCAGCATACGATCACATCATTTTCGACACCGCCCCGACCGGCCACACCATCCGCCTGCTCCAATTGCCCGGCGCGTGGAGCGGTTTTCTTGAGGAAGGCAAGGGCGACGCGTCTTGCCTTGGGCCTTTGGCCGGGCTGGAAAAGCAGCGTGCCCAATACAAGGCAGCCGTCGACGCCCTGGCAGATCCGCTCAGCACGCGACTGGTCCTGGTTGCCCGTGCCCAGCGCAGCGCACTGCGGGAGGTCGCGCGCACCCACGAAGAGCTGGCCGCCATCGGGATCTCACAGCAGTACCTCGTCATCAACGGCGTGCTCCCATCGCACGAGGCCGAGCACGATGAGCTGGCTGCCGCGATCCAACGGCAGGAGCAAGCGGCACTGGCCGCCATGCCGGATGTGCTCAAGGCATTGCCTCCGGACCAGATCCCTTTGAAGCCGTTCAACCTGGTTGGACTGGACGCCCTGCGCCACCTGCTGGTGGACAGCGCCAGTGCCGGCGCGCCCGCAGCCACCGAACTCCCAGCTAAACTCGACGCGCCGGACCTGGCATCCCTGGTGGATGACATCGCCGTCGATGGGCATGGCCTGGTCATGCTCATGGGTAAGGGCGGCGTGGGCAAGACGACCCTGGCAGCCGCGGTTGCCGTGGAGCTGGCCCAGCGTGGCCTGCCCGTGCACCTGACGACCTCCGACCCGGCGGCCCACCTGGCGGAAACCCTGGACGGTTCACTGCCCAACCTGACGGTCAGCCGCATCGACCCCCACGAGGAAACGGAGCGCTACCGCAAGCGGGTGATGGACACCAAGGGGGCCAAGCTCGACGCCGAAGGGCGCGCCTTGCTGGCAGAGGACTTGCGCTCCCCCTGCACCGAGGAAATCGCGGTCTTCCAGGCCTTCTCGCGCATCATCCGCGAGGCGGGCAGGACCTTCGTGGTGATGGATACCGCGCCCACCGGGCATACGCTGCTGCTGCTCGATGCCACGGGCGCGTATCACCGGGAAGTGACGCGCCAGATGGGCAATACGGGCGTGCACTACACCACCCCGATGATGCAGTTGCAAGACCCGCGGCAAACCAAGGTTCTCATCGTCACGCTCGCTGAAACCACGCCCGTACTGGAAGCTGCCAACCTGCAGTCGGACCTGCGGCGCGCGGGGATCGAGCCATGGGCCTGGATCGTCAATAACAGCGTCGCCGCCGCGCATCCGCAATCGCCGCTGCTGCGCCAGCGCGCGCACAACGAACTGCGGGAGATCGATGCGGTGGCGACGCATCATGCTCGCCGGTTCGCTGTCGTGCCGCTCCTGAAGCACGAGCCGGTCGGCGTGGATCGGCTGCGCGACCTGGCGCACCACTGAGCGCGTGATGCGTTGCGCGAAGGGGCGGCGACAGCCGTCATTTGTCCGGTGCGCGCGTTGCCAGCCACTCCTTGAGCTTGTCGTACACCTCGCTGCGGCTGAGCAGGTCGAGGTGATGGATACCGAACGCGATCCACTGCCGGGCGGCAGGAAAACGCAGGGTGCGCAGGGCGTCGGTGTGGCGGCCGAGCGCGGTGTCGAGCGGGATCACGCCGTCGCCTAGGAAGCGGTCGCGGATGTCGCCCAGCCGCCGTCCGGTGGTGCCGGCGATGGTGTAGCACTTTACCCCGCGCGGCAGCGGCACCGGCAGGCGCCGGTCGTCGGCCTGCTCGAAGCGGTCGCGGCCATGCCAGTCCTCGTCCACCAGGTTGCCGTAGCGTAGGTCGGTGATGCCGGCGCTGCGCAGGCGCGCCACCCGTGTCACCGGGGCGGCAAAGGCCGCGCGGCCGATCATTTCGACGAGCCAGTTGCCGTTGCGTTCGAGCGGGGCGCCGTGGTGCGGGGTGCCGAGGAACACCAGGTGCCTGAGCTTGCGGGGCCAGGCGTGGCGCGCCTTCTTGCCGTAGTGGCAGGCGCTGCGCGCGACCAGTCCGCCCATGCTGTGGCCGATGATCGCGATTTCCTCGACCTCGACCGGCCAGTTGGCCACGAGCTGTTCCAGCACCTGGGCCAACTCGCGCCCGTTGACCGAGATATGCCGGCCCGTGTTGTAGCTCAGGTAGAGCGCGGTGTAGCCGAGGTCG
Organism: Massilia agilis; assembly: GCF_024756255.1. Taxonomy (GTDB): domain Bacteria; phylum Pseudomonadota; class Gammaproteobacteria; order Burkholderiales; family Burkholderiaceae_D; genus Telluria; species Telluria agilis. Next base: position 517,906 of record NZ_JANUHB010000003.1, read on the forward strand.
CGTTCGAGCGCCTCGCCGTGGTCGTGGTGGTTGCGGCGCCATTGCAGGTCGCAGCGGCACAGGCCATGCACCAGCACCAGCAGCTTGCCCGTGGCGCCCGGGATGTCGCGCGCCAGCGCTTGCCGCTGCAAATCGAGCGCCTGGCCGTGCCGGCGCAGGCGCATGGGAATGGCGAGCGGATTGGCGCCGTCGGCCAGCCGGTCGCCAAAGAAGCCGTTCAGCGCGGCCAGTACCGATTCGCGCTCGGGCGAGGACGGCCGGTGCCCCGGCAGCACGGCAGGCGCCAGCAAGCGGTCCACCCAGCGCCCGGCAACCGCGTGCGCCAGGCGTGCCCGCGCGTAGGCACTCGTGCCGAAGCTGCCGATCCGGCCGCGCGCCAGCCACCTGCCGGCCAGCGCCTTGTGCGTGTCTTCCACCAGGTCGAGCGCGGCGCCAAAGGCCGACAGGCCGATGCGGCCGATGCCGTGCAGGTCCGATCCGTGCAGGTGACGCCGCCAGCCGCCGTTATGGCCCGAGTTCCTTTCTTGCGCGTTCAATGTCCAGCTTCTCCATCGCGTCGTGCGGCTCGAGCGAAGCGGCCTGCTGGCATAGCAGCGCAGCTTCGGTCTCCTTGTCGCCGCCATCGAGCATGATGAGGGCATTCGCGTATTCGATGCGCGCGATTGCCGAGCGAACATTGATCTCAAGCGCGGTGCGGAAATGGCGCAAGGCCGCGTCGCGGCTGGCGCCGTAGGTCAGCTTGGCGACCAGCGCGCCGATCTTGTCGATGATCTCGGCATGGTAGACGCCGAGCGCGATGTGGGCGTCCGCATGGCGCGGCGCCAGTTCGAGCGTGCGCTCCAGGCTCTGGCGCACGCGGCCGGCAATGCCCTGCGCCAGTGCGGCCGCCACCGAGATGTCCTGCGCGTAGCGCCCCAGCGCGACCGCGTGCCAGTAGAAGCCGGCCGGGTTGCGCGGCTCCTGCTCCTGCTGCTCCTCGCAGCGTTCCGCCACTTCCAGCAAGCGGGCGCGCCGCTTCTGCACGCCGCCTTCGAGGTACACGGCATGGATGCAGGACGCCTTGTGCGCCGCCGCGTAGCCCTCGACCCCGGCGGCCAGCCCCTTGTGCGCCGCCTCTTCGAACTGGCCGGCGTGAAACGCGATCCACGCCTCGAGCACCTGCGGCAGCTGCGGGAACGGCTCGGCGTCGCCAAGGTGCAGTTGCGGCCACGCCCGTTTCAACCGGGCGGGCGTGTACACGTACGCCGGGTCGGGATAGGGAAACTTGGCCCAGGCCATCGCTTGCCTTTGTCGAGCCGGCTGGCGCTGTCAGTGCGAGGCCGGCCGTGCCTGGCGCTTGGCCGCCGCGCGCGCCCCGCCTTTCAGGGCCGCGCCCTTGGCCGCCAGCTTGGCCGCGGGTTTGCCGGGCGGCTTGGCGGCGCTTTTGGCGGCGGTCTTGCGCGCGGCCGGCTTGGGCGCCTGCATCTGCGTTGCCACCATTTGCTTGAGCTCCTCCACCTGGCGCTGCAGCGCTTGTACGTCATCGTGCGACGGCACGCCCAGGCTGCGCAGCGCGCGCGCCACCCGGTCCTCGAAGATCTTTTCGAGCTTGTCCCACGAGCCGCTCGCCTGGCGGCTCACGTTCTCGGCCAGCTTGGAGATCGTGCCGCCCGGGGAATAGCCCTTGTCGGGCTTGAGCCGTTCGGTCAGCTTTTGCAGCTCGCCGCCTTCCTGCACCAGCTTGTCGAACAGTTCGCTGCCTTCCTTCTGGGCGCGCGCAAACGCGCCAAGCCCGGCCACCCAGATTTGCTGGGCCGAGGTGAACACCGCGTCCACCAGCGCGTTCTGTTCCGGGTTTGCCGGTTCCTTCGCTTTCCTGACCATGTCGTTCCCCCCAAAAGTGCAATGCTGCGTGTGGATGATGTCCGCCTCATGCCACCGATGTTGCCGCCGGCGCCATGCGGGCCCGTTCTTCCTCGGCCACGACGCGCCGCAGGATCTTGCCGATGTTCGACTTGGGCAGCGGCTCGCTGCGAAACACCACGTACTTGGGCACCTTGTAGGGCGCCAGGTTGGCCTTGCAATGCTCGACAAGCTGCTCGGCGCTCAGGCTGGCGTCCTTGGGCACCACCACGATCTTGACCACCTCGTCGGAGTGCTCGTCCGCCGCCTTGATCGCCGCCACCTCGTACACGCCCGGATGCAGTGCCACCACGTCCTCCACCTCGCTCGGGAACACCTTGAAGCCGGAGACGATGATCATGTCCTTCTTGCGGTCCACCAGCTTGATGGTGCCGTCCGGGTTCATCACGCCCATGTCGCCGGTACGCAGCCAGCCGCCCGGCGCGAACACGTGGGCCGTTTCCTCGGGCATGTTCCAGTAGCCCTTCATGACCTGCGGGCCGCGCACGGCCAGCTCGCCCAGCTCGCCCAGCGCCAGCGCGCGGCCCTCGTCGTCCAGGATCGCGCATTCGGTTGACGGGATCGGCAGCCCGATAGTTCCGCTGTAATGCTTCAGGTCGAGCGGGTTGGCGCACACGATCGGCGAGGCTTCGGTGAGCCCGTAGCCTTCGATCAGCGGGATGCCGAAGCGCTGCTGCCAACGTTCGGCCACGGAGCGCTGCAGCGCCATGCCGCCGGCCACCGCCAGCCGCAGCGAGCTGGTATCCACATGCGCGAACGCGGGCGCGTTGAGGAGCGCGTTGAACAGGGTGTTCACGCCGATCAGGGCGGTGAAGCGTACGTGCTTGAGCTCGCGGATGAAACTGTGCAGGTCGCGCGGGTTGGTGACCAGGACGATGTGGGTGCCGATGCGGCACCAGGCCAGCATCGCGGTCAGTGCGAACACGTGGTACAGCGGCAGCGGGATGACGCCCACTTCCTTGCCCTCGGCCATGGCGGGCGCGACCCAGGCCGCGGTCTGCTCGACGTTGGCCACCATGTTGCCGTGCGTGAGCATGGCGCCCTTCGGCACGCCGGTGGTGCCGCCGGTGTACTGCAGGAAGGCCAGGTCGTGCAGGCCCGGCGCCGCCTCCTCCAGCTTCAGTTCGGCGCCGCGCTGGAGCGCCGCAGTGAACGGTACCGACCCCTTGATGTGCCACGGCGGCACCATGTGGCGCACGTGCTTGACCATCAGGTTGACGATCTGCGCCTTCGGGAACGGCAGCATGTCGCCCACGCGGGTGGTGATCACGTGGCGCACGTCGGTGTTCTCGATGACATCCTCGACCGTGTGGGCAAAATTGTCGAGCACCACGATCGCGCTCGCGCCGGAGTCCACCAGCTGGTACTGCAGCTCGCGCGCCGTGTACATGGGGTTGGTGTTGACGATCACGCAGCCGGCACGCAGCACGCCCAGGAGCGCGATCGGGTACTGCAGCAGGTTGGGCATCATGAGCGCGACGCGCTCGCCGCGGCCCAGGCCGAGCCCCTGCAGGAAGGCGGCGAAATTGCGCGACAGCGTATCCACGTCGTTCCAGCGGATCGTGGTGCCCTGGTTGGTGAAGGCCGGCAGGTGCCGGAAGCGCGCGCAGACCCAGCTGAACATCTCGTTGAGGGAGCCGAAGCGGTCCGCCTGCACGTCGGCCGGAATCCCGGGCGGGTAGCTGTCGAGCCAGAATTTGTGCATGCGAGCCTCTCGATGGATACCGGTGCGCGGTCAGGCGCCGTTGCGGCGCGCGCGAGCCGCGTGCAGCGGGCGGCTCGTCGAGAACGATGCGCCGCAGGCCCGTGGGCGGCTTTGATCTGGATCAGTGTCTCTCCCTTGCCGGCGAAGGGAGGCCGGCATGCGGGCGCTGTCTTAAGCACAGGCAGTCCGACATGACACGAGGAGATGACGATGGCAACGAGGCATACGAAAGCAGAGACGCAAGGAAGTAGCGCGCAGGCGCCGGCGCACAAAAAGGGCGATGGCGGCGCCACCGCGCGCGAGGTGCAGCAGGGCGTGGTGGTGAGCCTGTCGGCGCTGAACAACATCGAGGGCGACATCACTGCGCTGGTGCGCAAGGCGGTGTCCGATGCGCTGGGCACCGGTGGCGCGGCCGGCGGCGAGCTGGTGCAGGTGGTGCACGACGTGGTGGAGGGCACGATCCGCGCCAGCGAGCAGGTCGGCACCGGCCTGACGATCGCCGTGCGCAGCGTGGCCAAGGGCGTGATCGCCGGCGTGCATGACGTGGGCGGCGACGTGCTGGCGGCCTCGTTCGAAATGCTGCGCTCGCTGATCCGGGTGGCCGCCTCGCTGGGCGCGGACGTGGGCACGGTGGCGCGGCAGGCGATCGACGCGGCCGTCGAGGCGGCGCAGGAATCGGGCGGCAATGCCGCGCAGGTGGGCAAGCGCGGCATCGAGGGTGCGATCGAGTCGGCTGGCGAAATCGGCAACCTGGCGGTGCGCACGGTGCGCGATGTGCTGATCGGGATCGCCGGCAGCGTGGGGCAGACGATGGAGGCGGCCATGCCCATGCACCAGCCGGCCGGCGCGCAGGAGCAGGCGGGCAAGGCGCGACATCATTGACAGGGCGCTGGAGTGTTCGGCGATGTAGGGTGGGCAGGTCTCCTGCCCACGCGTTCAAACAGGGCACGCGTGACCTGAACGCGTGGCGGGAGACCGTACGACTTTTCAGGCCAGCGCATCAGTTCAGGCCCGGCATGCCGTATCTGAACGCGTGGGCAGGAAGACCTGCCCACCCTACGGTTTTGTCGGCCAGGGCATCAGCAGCACGGCCAGCACCAGGTGCTCGAATTCGGCGGCAAAGCGCTGTGCGAGCGCGGCCGGGTCGGGCACGCGCAGCGCATCGGCCACCAGCCCGAAACTGACCTGTCCGTTGTAGCTCAGGATGCTCGCGCCAACCCCGATGCCGCCCGCCTGCGGCACCCAGAACATTTGCTGCGCGACGCGTTTGCCGGCCAGGTAGCGCGCTTGGTCCTGGCCGTGCACGTTGGTCAGCACCAGGCTGGCGTTGGCCGCCAGCACGTCGAGCACGCGCTCGCGCACCGGCTGCGGGGCGACGCCCATCGCGGCCAGGATGCCAAGCGCAACCCATGGCTGGCGCGACTGCTTCAGTGCGTCCATGCGCCGGTGCACCTCGAGCACGCGCGCCACCGGATCGTCCACATCCACCGGCAGGTCGAGGAACACGAGGCCGAAGCGGTTGCCCAGTTCCACCAGCGGACCGGGCGGGCGCAGGTTCACCGGCACCAGCGCGCGGATACCGGCGCCGCCCAGCGCGTCGCCCGCGTCCAGCAGGTAGCCGCGCAGCGCGCCCGCCACGCAGGACACCAGCACGTCGTTCACCGAGCAGGCAAGCGCCGCCGCCACCGCCTTCACTTCCCGCAGCGCCAGCGGCGGCGCCCATGCCACGCGCTTGGCCACGCCGACCGTCCCCTTGAGCCGCGTGGCCGCGTCCGGCGTCATGGCGGCGATCAGGCCCGCCTGGACCAACAGGTCGGCGCCGGAGCGCGCCCGATCGAGCGCACGCAGCGGGTGTGCGAGCAGTGTGGCGCCGTCGCCGGCCAGCGCGAGCGTGGCGCGCACGGCGTCGCCCGCCGCCGACGTCACCGGGCCGAGCAGCCGCTCCAGCGCGCTGCGCTGTGGCGCTGGTGCGGACACGTCCCGCGGCGGCGCGCGCGGATGCGCGGGATCGGGGTCGAGCATGGTGTCGATCACGTGCAGCAGCGCGAAGCCGTCCGCATAGCAGTGGTGGATGCGCAGCACGATCGCGCTCCCATGCGGCAGGTCGACCAGGTGGAATTGCCACATGGGCTTGCCGGGGTCGAGCGGCCGGCTCACCAAGTTGCTCATCGCTTCCTGCAATCCGTCGCCCGCCGCGCCCGGCAGCGCCATGTGGCGCACATGCCAGCCAAGGTCGAAGTGGGGGTCCAGCTCCCAGCGCGGACTGGCATGCGCGCCGGCCACGCGCTGGCGCAGGCGATGGAAGCACAGCATGCGTTCGCGCACGAGTTGCCTGAAGGCGGACAGTCCGATGCGCTCGTCCAGCAGCATGACGCCGCAGATCATCATCCGGTTGGTCGGCCGGTCCATGCGCAGCCACGCGGCATCGACCGCCGTCAGCGCTTCGCCGGGCGCCGCCATGGGATTACAGGTGCACGCCGCGCAGCAGGTGCTGCATCGCGCGCAGCTCGGGCGAGGCTTCCTGCGCTGCCTCGGGCGCGCCGTCGGGCGACAGGCGGTACGCGGTGTTGAGCACGATGCGCGACAGCTGCGGCGTGGCCAGCTGCATCGCCATGCCCAGCGTGCCCACTTCGGTGGTGATGCGCACCGGCTTGCTGACGATGGCGCGCACCACGAACTGCGCCGCCTCGTCGGGCGTGAGCGCGGGCGCGTCGCGGTACACGCTGGTGGGGGCGATCATCGGCGTGCGCACCAGCGGCATGTTGATGGTCGTGAACTTGATGCCGAGGTCGGCATACTCGGCGGCGGCGCAGTCGGACCACGCCTCCAGCGCCGCCTTGGAGGCCACGTAGGCGGAAAAGCGCGGCGCGTTGGTCAGCACCCCGATCGAGGAGATGTTGATCACCTGTCCCGCGCCCTGCGCCACCATGCCCGGCAGCAGGCCCATGGTCACGCGCACCGCGCCGAAGTAGTTCAGCTGCATGGTGCGCTGCAGGTCGTGGAAGCGCTCGTAGCTGGCCTCCACCGGTCGCCGGATCGAGCGGCCGGCGTTGTTGACGAGGATGTCCACGTTGCCGTGATCGGCCAGCACCGCCTGCACGAAGCGCTCGCAGTCGGCGATGTCCGACAGGTCGGCTTGGTAGGTGTGCAGCTGCCAGCCTTTGGTGGCGAAGGCCTGGGCGGTTGCGGCCAGCTCGGCCGCGTCGCGCGCGCAGGTGAGGGTGACCGCGCCCGCGTCCGCGAGCTGGTGCAGGGTGGCCAGGCCAATGCCCGAGGTGCCGCCCGTGACCAGCACCACCTTGCCCTGCACCGCGCCACGCAGGCTGCGGTCGATGAACAGGTCGGGGTCGAGGTGGCGCTCCCAGTAGTCCCAGACGGCATTGGCATACTGTTCCAGCGGCGGGCAGGCGATGCCGCTGCCGGCCAGTGCCGCCTGCGCCTGGCGGTTGTCAAAACGCGTGGGCCAGTTGAGCAGCTGGGTGATGCCGTCGGGCAGGCCGAGGTCTTGCATGATCGCGTCGTGCGCGCGCTTGACCGGGCTGAGCGACGCCAGTCCCTTGCGCAGCCATTCGGGCAGCAGCGCGAGCAGGGCCGCGTTCACGCGCAGGCCCATTTGCGGCGCATGCGCGGCGCGCGCGAACACGTTGAGCGCGTCGCCCACCCGGCGCGGTGCGGGATCGGTGAGGTGGAAGGCCTTGCCGTCAAGCCCCGGCTGGTGCGCGATGTGGACCATGGCCTGCACCACGAAATCGACCGGCACGATGTTGATGCGCCCGCCCTCGATGCCGACCACCGGCACCCACGGCGGCAGCAGCGCGCGCACGCGCTGGATCAGCTTGAAGAAGTAGTAGGGGCCGTCGATCTTGTCGGTTTCGCCGGTGCGCGAGTCGCCCACCACCAGGCCGGGCCGGTACACGCGCCACGGTACCTTGCATTCGGCGCGCACCACCTGCTCGGATTCATGCTTGGTGGCGAAGTAGGGATGGCACAGGTTTTCTGCCTCGTCGAACATGTCTTCGCGAAAAACGCCTTCGAACATGCCGGCCACGGCGATGGAGCTCATGTGGTGAAAGCAGCCGGGCCGCAACGCATTGGCCAGCGCCACGGCATGGCGCGTGCCGCCCACGTTGGCCGCCACCTGCTCGGCCGCGCCGGCCCGCAAATCATAGATGGCGGCCAGGTGGAAGAAGTGGTCGAGGTGGCCCGCCAGCGCCTCGCGCTGCGCCGGCTCGATGCCCAGCCCGGGCTGGAGGATGTCGCCGAACACCGGCACCGCGCGCGCCGCATCGGCGTTCCAGAACGCGAACAGCGCAGGCAGCCGCTCGCGGCTTTGCGCGCGCACGAGGAACCAGACCTGGTTGCCGGGTGAGGCGAGCAGGGTGCGGATCAGGCGCTTGCCGATGAAGCCGGTGCCGCCGGTGACGAAGTAGCGCATTCCCCTATCGTTCCACTCGGCGTCTTGATCCGTCTGACCTGAATCAACGAGCGCGACACCAAGCGCACATTGTTGAATTATCATGGGCGCCTTACAACCTGAAACCTGGAGACGATCGATGAAAGCATGGGGTGTGCTGGTGTTGGGGCTGCTGGCGGCGGGAGCGGCGTGCGCGCAGGACGCGGTGCACTGCGGCTCGTGCGACGAATGGAACAAGCCGGTGGCGCCGTTCAAGGTGTACGGCAATACGTGGTACGTCGGCACGGCCGGGCTGTCGTCGCTGCTGGTGACCGGCCCGCAGGGCCATGTGCTGCTCGACGGCGCGCTGCCGCAGTCGGCCGCGCAGATCCGCAAGAACATCGAGTCGCTCGGCTTTCGCATCGAGGACGTCAAGCTGATCCTCAATTCGCATTCGCACTGGGACCACTCCGGCGGCATCGCCGCGCTGCAGCGTGCCAGCGGGGCGCAGGTGGCGGCCAGCGCCTGGAGCGCCAAGGAATTGGCCGTTGGAGCCAACGTGCCCGGCGATCCGCAGTACGATCCGCAGGACACGGTGCGCGTGGCGAAAATCGAGCACATCAGGGTGGTGGCGGACGGGGAAAGCGTGAAAGTGGGACCGCTCACGCTGACCGCGCACCTGACCCCGGGCCACACGCCCGGCTCCACGGCCTGGACCTGGCAGTCGTGCGAAGACAAGGTGTGCCGCAACATGGTGTACGCCGACAGCCTGACCGCCGTGTCCACCGACGGTTTCCATTTCACCGGCGACGCCAGCCACCCGGATATCTCGGCATCGTTCCGCGCCAGTATCGCCAAGCTTGGCGCGCTGCCGTGCGACGTGGTCGTGTCCACCCATCCGGGCTTTACCGACACCTTCGAAAAGCTGGCCGCGCGCACGCCCGGCCACAACACGTTCGTGCAAGGGGGCGGCTGCAAGGCGCTGGCGGAAGCGTCGGCACGCGCTTTCGACAAGCGCGTGGCGGCAGAACGCGCGGGGCGTTAGAACAGCGCTTGCAATGCCCTTGCCGCGGCGGCGGGATCCTCCGCAAGGTAGACGCTGCTGATGGCAGCCACCATGTCCGCGCCGCGCCGCACCAGCGGCGCCGCGTTCCCGGCAGTCATGCCGCCGATGACCACGACCGGCAGGTCCAGCGCCGCCTTGGCCTGCTCGACGATCGCCGGTTCGGTGGTCACCGGATACTTCTTGACCACCGACGGATAGAAACCGCCGAAGGCCACGTAGCTCGCGCCCGCCTGCCGTGCCGCCCGCGCCAGGCCAAGCTCCCCGTAGCACGAGGCGCCGACGATCTTGCCCGGCCCCAGCAGCGCGCGCACGTGCTCGACCTTGTCGTCGGTGCCGCCCACGTGCACGCCGTCGGCGCCGATCTGGCGGCACAGCGCCACGTGGTCATTGATCACGAGCGGCACGCCATGGCTGCGGCACAGTTCCAGCAGTGCCGCAGCCTGTTCCAGCCGCAGCGGCGCGTCCGCGTCCTTGTGGCGGTACTGCACCAGCGCAGCGCCGCCCTGCAGGGCACGGCCGGTGCACTCCAGCAGCCGCGCGGTGTCGTCCCAGTTCGGGGTGACGAGATAGAGGCCTCGCATCATGCGGTCCTTTCAGTCCATGGGTGTCGGTTGGGGATGAGCTGGCCGGGCGCGATGGCATAGGCCTGCTCGAGCGCCTGGTGGCAGTAGCGTTGCGCCAGGTCGAGCGCCGTTTCCATCGGCCGGCCCAGCGCCAGCTGGCCGGCGATCGCGGCGGCCAGCGTGCAGCCGCTGCCGTGGAACTGTCCCGGCAGGCGCGGCCACGACCATTCGCGCGTGCCATGCGGTCCGTGCCAGCGGTTGACGACGCGCGCGCCATCGGCATGGCCCCCGGTGACGAGGCGATGCGGGCACGCGACCGGCTCGAGCGCCTGCGCTTCCGGCAGGTTGGGCACGACCAGCGTCGCCAGTGCCAGCAGAGGGCGCAGCGCGGCCACGGCGTCGCCGCGGACCAGCGCGTCCCCGTGGCCGCTGGCCAGCACCGGGTCCAGCACCACCGGCAGCGACGGGTCTGCGGCGCGCAGCCGCGTGATCACTTGCGCGATCGCTGCGGCATTGGCGCCGCTGCCCGGAATGCCGAGCTTGACGGCCCCGATCGGCACCGCCTGCGCCAGCGCCTGCGCCTGGCGCAGCAGCAGCGCGGGGTCGACCGGCTCGACGCCGTGCACGCGGTTGTTGTCCTGCACGGTGAGCGCGGTCACGACCGGCAGCGCATGCGCGCCCTGGGCCGCGATGGCCTCGATGTCGGCCGCGATGCCCGCGCCGCCGGACGGATCGAGCCCGGCAAACACCAGTACCGACGGCCGCGCCGTGGCCGTCATGCCACGCGCCCGGCCATCGGCGAAGAGGGCGAGGCGGAGAAGCGGCGCGCCATGCGGCCGGCGAGGAAGGCCTCGCGCCCGGCCTCGACGGCAAGGCGCATGGCCCGCGCCATGCGCACCGGGTCCTGCGCCAGCGCGATCGCACTATTCATCAGCACGCCGTCGCAGCCCAGCTCCATGGCGATTGCGGCATCCGAGGCGGTGCCCACGCCGGCGTCGACCAGCACCGGCACCGTGGCCTGCTCGATGATCAGGGACAGGTTCCACGGGTTCAGGATGCCCATGCCCGAGCCGATCAGGGAGGCCAGCGGCATCACGGCCACGCAGCCGACCTGCTCGAGGATGCGCGCCTGGATCGGGTCGTCGCTGCAGTACACCATCACGTCGAAGCCGTCGCGCACCAGTGTTTCGGCGGCGGCGATGGTCTCGGGCATGTTGGGGAACAGCGTCTTCTCGTCGCCCAGCACCTCGAGCTTGACGAGCTTGTGCCCGCCCAGCAGTTCGCGCGCCAGCTGCAGCGTGTAGACGGCGTCCTTGGCGGTGTAGCAGCCGGCGGTGTTGGGCAGGATCGTGTAGCGGCTCGGCGGCACCACGTCGAGCAGGCTTGGCTCGTTCGGGTTCTGGCCGATGTTCACGCGGCGGATCGCCACCGTGATGATCTCGGCGCCGGCGGCCTCGGTGGCTTCGCGCGTCTGTTCCAGGTCGCGGTACTTGCCGCTGCCAACCAAGAGGCGCGAGCTGTACCGTTTGCCGGCGATGATGAGGGGCTTGTCTTCGCGGGTAGCGTGTTCCATGTGATCTCCATAATTTCGGTCATTGGTAGGGTGGGCTCTCGAGCCCACGCCGTGTCATGCGGCGCGTATCGCAGCGTGGGCATGAATGCCCACCCTACGGGCCGCGTGCCGTTTCAGCCGCCGCCGATGGCGCGCACCAGGTCGACCTTGTCGTGGTCCTGCAGCGTGCATGCGTGCCAGCGGCTGTGCGGCACCACGTTGCGGTTCACCGCCAGCGCCACCATCTGGCCGGCCACGCCGAGCGATTCGGCCAGGTCGAGCAGGGTGGCGCCGGCCAGCCGGTGCGGCGCGCCATTGAGTTCGATTTCCAGCATCGCCCGGCTCACTGCTTCTGGTACAGCTCGGCGCCGCGCTTGACGAATTCGACCGCCTTGACCTGCATCCCCTGCGCCAGCGCCGCGTCCTCGGCAATGCCCTGGCTGGCCGCAAAGTCGCGCACTTCCTGGGTGATCTTCATGGAGCAGAAGTGCGGGCCGCACATCGAGCAGAAGTGGGCCACCTTGGCCGACTCCTTGGGCAGCGTCTCGTCGTGGAATGCGCGCGCCTTGTCCGGGTCCAGGCCCAGGTTGAACTGGTCCTCCCAGCGGAACTCGAAGCGCGCCTTGGACAGCGCGTTGTCGCGGATCTGCGCGCCGGGGTGGCCCTTGGCCAGGTCGGCCGCGTGCGCAGCCAGCTTGTAGGTGATGATGCCGTCCTTGACGTCGTTCTTGTCCGGCAGGCCCAGGTGCTCTTTCGGCGTCACGTAGCACAGCATCGCGGTGCCGTACCAGCCGATGGTGGCCGCGCCGATGCCCGAGGTGATATGGTCATAGCCTGGCGCGATGTCGGTGGTGAGCGGCCCGAGCGTGTAGAACGGCGCTTCGTGGCACTGCTCCAGCTGCAGGTCCATGTTCTCCTTGATCATGTGCAGCGGCACGTGGCCCGGGCCCTCGATCATCACCTGCACGTCGTGCTTCCACGCGAGCTGGGTCAGCTCGCCCAGCGTCCTGAGCTCGGCCAGCTGGGCCTCGTCGTTGGCGTCGTAGATCGAGCCCGGGCGCAACCCGTCGCCCAGGCTGAACGCCACGTCGTAGGCCTTCATGATCTCGCAGATCTCTTCGAAGTGCGTGTACAAAAACGACTCCTTGTGGTGCGCCAGGCACCACTTGGCCATGATCGAGCCGCCGCGCGAGACGATACCGGTCATGCGGCTGGCCGTCATGGGAACGTAGCGCAGCAGCACGCCGGCGTGGATGGTGAAGTAGTCCACGCCCTGTTCGGCCTGCTCGACCAGCGTGTCACGGTAGATCTCCCAGGTCAGGTCCTCGGCCTTGCCGTTGACCTTTTCCAGCGCCTGGTACAGCGGCACGGTGCCGATCGGGACCGGGCTGTTGCGGATGATCCACTCGCGCGTTTCGTGGATGTGCTTGCCGAGGTGACCGCCGAATTGCCGATGTTCGCGTTCACCTTGACCAGGAAATTGCGGCCGATGATCATCGGCTCGCTCTCGGGATGGTTGATGTTGGCGGGGATGATGGCGCGCCCGCGTGCCAACTCCGAACGCACGAATTCGGGCGTGATCTCGGCCGGGATCGCGGCGCCGAACGACTGGCCCGGGTGCTGGCGCCCCAGCATCTGAGCCATGCGCTTGCCGGCCGGGCCGGCCGCTTCCAGGCTGGCCAGGTACTCCTTGCGGCGCAGGTTTTCGCGCAGCGCCACGTATTCCATCTCCGGCGTGATGATGCCCTGGCGCGCGTAGTGCATTTGCGTGACGTTGCGCCCGGCCCGGGCGCGGCGCGGCTTGCGCTGCAGGTCAAAGCGCAGCGCGGCCAGCTTCGGGTCGTTCAGGCGCTCGATGCCGTAGGCGGAACTGGGGCCGGGCAGCTCTTCGGTGTCGCCGCGCTCGGCGATCCACGGCGTGCGCGGGCAGCCCAGGCCGCGGCGGATGTCGATGCTGGCCGCCGGGTCGGTGTACGGGCCGGAGGTGTCGTACACGTAGATCGGCGGATTGGGCTCGCCGCCGAAGGCTGCGGCGGTGTCGGCCTGGCGGATCTGGCGCATCGGCACCCGCAGGTCGGGGCGGCTGCCTTCGATGTAGACCTTGCGCGAATTGGGCAGGGGCGTCACGGCCGCCGCATCGACGGCGGCGGTGGCGGACAGGAATTGAGGCTCGGCGTTCAATGTTCACTCCCAGTGTGGTGGCTGAACTGCACGGGCCAACGGGGGAGTGCGGGAACACAGGCGTGCGCGGACGGCACTGGTGCCCAGTAGCTTCCCTTCGCTGGCATTATCCAGATCAGGTTCGGAGGGTATTTCTCACCCGCGTGCCGCTGTCACGGCGCGCAGGACCCCTAGCGTTGTGTCACCTTGCGGTGATCGGGCCGGAGTGTACGCGCCTTTCGGGGGATTGGCAAAGCTTTCAGCGGGGCCGCTGGTTTGGTGCGATACTGTTGGCCCCAAATTCGAGAGACCTGCGATGGCGATCCTTTCCGAACTGACCCTGTATCCGATCAAGTCCTGCGCCGGCATGCCGGTGCAGGAGGCCGTGGTCACCGATGCCGGCCTGTTCGCGGCCGGCGTGCACGATCGCGAGTGGATGGTGGTGTCGCCCGATGGCCAGTTCATGACCCAGCGCGAGCATCCGCGCATGGCGCTGGTGGCGCCGCGGCCGGACGGCAGGCAGCTCTACGTGAGCGCACCCGGCGCGGCCCGGCTGGTGCTTGGCCTGGACGAGCCGGACGGCGCGCCGGTGCCGGTGCGGATCTGGGACGACACGGTCACGGCCGCCGACTGCGGCGACGCGGCCGCAGGCTGGTTCTCGCAGGTGCTGGGCAGCCCCTGCCGGCTGGTGCGCTTCCGGCGCGACGCAGTGCGCCTCACCAGCACCAAATGGACCGGCGGCGTACCGGCGCAAACCCGCTTCGCCGATGGCTACCCGCTGCTCCTGATCGGCGCCGCATCGCTGGCGGACCTGAACGAGCGCATGGTGGCAGCCGGGCGCGCGCCGCTGCCGATGAACCGTTTTCGTCCCAACCTCGTGGTCGATGGCATCGAGCCGTACGACGAGGACTTCCTGGCCTCGCTCGACGCCGGCGGCCTGGTCATCAAGCCGGTCAAGCCCTGCGCGCGCTGCCCGATCCCGTCGATCGACCAGGCCACCGGCGTCGCCGGGCCGGACCCGCTCGACATCCTGCTCACTTACCGCGCCAACCCGCGCATGGATGGCGCGGTCTGCCTTGGCATGAACTGCATCGTGGTCGCCGGCGCCCAGGGCGTGCTGCGGGTCGGCCAGCACCTGGAAGCCGAGCTCGACTTCTGAGCGCCGCGCAAGGCTCAGTTTGACAGCCGCGCCCTGAGCGGGGTACAAGCCCTGTCTCGACCTCTCGCAGGGCAGGCATATGAGCAGCGAGCAAACCGAAGTATCCACCAGCCAGGCGCGCCTGGCGCCGGTCGTCGGGCCGGCCTCGTTCGGCCTGGCGGTGATGGGCGGCGACCTGAAGATCCGTTCCGCCAACCAGGCGTTCCTGGCCCGCGCCGGGGCCAGCGCCGAGCAGGCGACCGGCATGCCGCTGGCGTCGTTCTTCGGTCCCGATACCGATCCGGCCTGCGTGCACGAACTGAACGAGGCGGTCCATTGCCGGCGCGAGTGTTCGGGCAAGGTCCGCTTCAAGGGGCCGGAGGGCGCCGACTTTCCGGCCGAGCTGTCGATCATCCCGGTGTGCGAGGATGGCCAGCTGCAGCACTACGTCGTGGTCCTGCGCGACCTGCACGACACCGAGGAAGCGCAGGCCCTGCTGGACGCGACCAGCAGGCGTTTCCAGGGCCTGCTCGAGCACCTGCCCGCCGGCGTGGTCGTGCACGGCAGCGATTCGCGCATACTGGCGGTCAATGCGCGCGGCGCCGCGCTGCTGGGCGCCAGCCAGAGCGACCTGGTCAAACGCAGCGCCTACGACGACTGGTCCCTGCTGCGCGAAGACGGCAGCCGCATGACGCCGCACGAATACCCGGTCTGCCGCACGCTGCAAGAGCGCCGCAATATGTCCGACCTGCTGGTGGGCATCGACCGTGACGGCAACGCCGAACCGGCATGGTTGATGTGCAACACCTACCTGGTGTGCGAGGACGGCAGCGAGCTGTCCGAGGTCGTGGTCTGCTTTACCGATTGCACCAAGCTCAAGCGAACCGAGCGCGCGCTGCACAAGTCCGAGGAGCGGCTGCGCCTGGTGCTGCAGGGATCCACCGACGCGCCGTGGGACTGGAACCTGCGCACCGGCGAGCTGTACTATTCGCCGCGCTGGTGGGAGATGGTCGGGCGCGTGCCCGGCGAGTTGCCGGAAGACGCGGCGCTGTGGCTGCGCCTGGCCCATCCGGACGATGCGCCGCGGGTGCGCGCCGAGTTCGACCAGGTGCTGGCCGGCACCGGCAGCTCGTACGAGATCGAGTTCCGCCTGCAGCACAAGGACGGGCACCACGTGCCGGTGCTCTCGCGCGGGATGATCTTGCGCGACCAGCAAGGCAGGCCGCTCCGGGTGTCGGGCACCAACACCGACCTCACCGAGCGCAAGCAGGCCGAGCACAACATCCACCAGCTGGCGTATTTCGACTTCCTGACCGGGTTGCCGAACCGACGCTTCCTGATGGACGAATTGCAGCGCCTGCTCAGCCGCAGCGCGCGCAGCGGCCAGCTGGGCGCGCTGCTGTTCCTCGACCTGGACAACTTCAAGATGCTCAACGACACGCTCGGCCACGAAACCGGCGACCTGTTGCTGCGCCAGGTCGCGTACCGGCTGCGCCACGCGGTGCGCGATTCGGACTGCGTGGCCCGGCTGGGCGGCGATGAGTTCGTGCTGCTGCTGGACTGCCTGGGGAAAAACCGGCAGGCGGCCGCCAACGAGGCTGGCACCGTGGCCGGCAAGGTGCTGGCGGCCTGCGACGAGGCGTATGCGCTGCCGGCGGGCGCCTACCGCAGCACGCCCAGCATCGGCATTGCGATGTTCGACGCGCGCAGCGCCAGCGCCGACGTGGTGCTGCGCCAGGCCGACCTGGCGATGTACCAGGCCAAGGCGGCCGGGCGCAACACGCTGCGCTTCTTCGACCCGGCCATGCAGTCCAGCATCGACCGTCGCTACAGCATGGAGCATGACCTGCGCCAGGGCATTCAACGCAACGAGTTCAGGCTCTATTGCCAGCCGCAGTTCGACGCGGCCGGCGAGCTGGCCGGCGGCGAGGTGCTGCTGCGCTGGCAGCGGGCCGGGCACGGGCTGGTCGGCCCGTCGGAGTTCATCGGCCTGGCCGAAGCCACCGGCCTGGTGCGCGCGCTGGGCCAGTGGGTGCTGCGCGAAACCTGCGCGCGCCTGGCGGCGTGGTCCGGCCATCCGCGGCTGGGCAAGGTGACGCTGGCCGTGAACGTGAGCGCGCAGCAGCTGCACATGCCCGACTTCCCCGCGCAGGTGCTGGCCACGGTGCGCGAGACCGGCGCCGATCCGGCCCGGCTGGGCCTGGAGCTGACCGAAAGCGTGCTGGCCGAAAACCTCGACGACGCGATCGCCAAGATGGAGTGCCTGGAGCGCGACGGCGTGCGCTTCTCGATCGACGACTTCGGCACCGGCTATTCCTCGCTCAGCTACCTGAAGCGCTTTCCGCTCGAAACGCTCAAGATCGACCGTTCGTTCGTCCACGACATCCATACCGACCCGGACGCCGCCGCCATCGTCGAAGTCATCATCACGCTGGCGCGCAAGCTGGGCCTGAAAGTGACAGCCGAAGGCGTGGAGCAGGAGGAGCAGCGCCAGTTCCTGGAGGCCGGCGGCTGCGACCGCTTCCAGGGCTTCCTGTTCGGCCAGCCGCTGGCAATGGACGAATTCGAGCGGGTGTTCAGCGCCTAGCGCGCCCGCTTCCGTTAAAAATGCGGAAGGCAACTTCACGAATTAACCAAAAGTTACCCCCTTCTTCTCCGTATGCAAGCCGGGAAACATGGCGTAATGTAATGCCCATTGCTTAAACGGAACCTTGGATATGCACGATGGCGCCGCGTCGCGCGAACTGATTGCCGAGAACGAAGCCCTGCGTGCGCGCATGGCGGACCTGATCCGGCAGGCGGAGCGCAACCATGAAATCATGTGCCGGCACCAGGCCTTCGATCTGGAGATCGTGGGCGCGTCCAGCTTCCCGCAACTGGTGGGCACGATCTTTCGCACGCTGCCGGCCATTTCCGAGCTCGACGTGGTCACGCTCACGCTGGTGGATCCGGACGCGGACATCTACACCGTCATGCTCAAGCTCGGGGTGGACTTCGAGGAGTTCCCCAACCTCATGTTCAGCGAAGCGGGCGACGAGCTCGGCTTCGATTTCTCGACCGGCGAGCCACCGCGCCCGCAGCTGGGGCCGTTCGACCGGCAGCGCCATGCGCCGATGTTCCCGGCCGCATGCGGCGAACCGCGCAGCGTGGCGCTGGTGCCGCTCTTGCGCAACAAGCGGCTGATCGGCTGCCTGAACCTGGGCAGCCTGGATGCCACCCGCTTTGCGCCGGAGATGGGCACCGACTTCATCGAACACATGGCGTCGATCATCGCGATCTGCCTGGAGAACGTGATCAGTAACGAGATGCTCAAGTACATCGGGCTGACCGATGCGCTGACGGGCGTGTACAACCGGCGCTACGTGGACCGGCGCCTGCTGGAGGAAATCTCGCGGGCGCGGCGCAACCAAAGCCGGCTGTCGGTGATGTACATCGACATCGACCACTTCAAGCAGATCAACGACAGCGTCGGGCACCAGGGCGGCGACGACGTGCTGCGCGAGGTGGCCAGCCGCATCAAGGCCGAGCTGCGCATCTCGGACGCGCTGGCGCGCTTTGGCGGCGAGGAATTCGTGGTGCTGCTGGTCGATGCCGACGGCCCCAGCGCGGCGGTGGTGGCGGGCCGGATCCGCGCCGGCGTGGCCGACACCCCGGTGGAGCTGGCGGGCGGCCAGGCGGTGCCGGTGACGGTATCGATCGGCGTGGCGACCCTGGACCTGGACGAGCGCAGCCTGCCGCTGGAGACGGTGGCGCAGCAGCTGCTGGCGCAGGCCGATGCCGCGCTGTACCGGGCCAAGCAGGCCGGGCGCAACCGCGTCATCGCCTGCGTGTGAACGGGCTGTCGCGCACCGACGCTTGTTTCTCGTAGGGTGGGCGGGTCTCCCGCCCACGCGTTCAGCAAGCGCGTGGGCGGATAGGGCACACGTTCGAGCCACACACGCCCGGGTTGAACGCGTGGGCGGGAAACCCGCCCACCCTACACCAGGCGTCCTTCTGCCCGCTCTACCGCATCGGCCGAGCCGCGCAGCACCACCACGTCGCCCGCCTGCAGCACCGTGTCGGCGCTGGCCTCGAGCCGGTCGCGCCCGCGCCGGATGATCGTGACTTCGGCCTTGACCTCGTCCAGCGCCAGTTCGCCCAGCGCGCGCCCGGCCGCAGCCGCATCGTCGGGCAGCAGCACCGAGTGCAGCCGCACGTAGTTGTGTTCCGGATCGTCCACCACGTCGCTGGCGCCATGGAAGTAGCCGCGCAGCGCCGCGTAGCGCTCGTCGCGCGCAGTCTGCACCCGGTGCACCACGCGCCGCAACGGCACGCCCATCACCACCAGCGCGTGCGAGGCGAGCATCAGGCTGCTCTCCAGCGCTTCCGGCACCACCTCGGCCGCGCCGGCCTTCTTGAGCGTGTCCAGGTCGCTGTCGTCGTGGCTGCGCACGATCACCGGCACGCTGGGGGCCAGCTCGTGCACCAGGTCGAGCACCCGCAGCGCCGCGCGCGTGTCGGCAAAGGTGATCACCAGCGCACTGGCGCGCTTGATGCCGGCGGCGATCAGCGCTTCGCGCCGCCCGGCGTCGCCGTACGACACGTTCGAGCCCGCCGCCTGCGCCTCCTGCACCCGCTCCGGGTCCAGGTCGAGCGCGTACCACGGCAGCTTTTCCTCGGTCAGCAGCGTGGCCAGGCTCTGGCCGCTGCGGCCGAACCCGGCCACGATCACGTGCTTCTGCGCGGCCATGGTGCGGCTGGCCAGCTGGGTCAGCTGCAGCGACTGCAGCATCCATTCATTGGACGCGATCTTCATCACCAGCTGGTCCGACTTGGCGATCACGAACGGCGCCACCAGCATCGACAGCACCATCGAGGCCAGCACCAGCTGGATCACGAACGGATCGATCAGGTTCGAGCCGGAGGCCAGGTTCAGCAGCACGAAGCCGAATTCGCCCGCCTGCGCCAGCGCCAGGCCGGTGCGCATGGCCACGCCGTCGGACGAGCCGAACGCCTTGGCCAGGAGCGCGATCAGCGCGAACTTGAGCAGCACCGGCACCGCCAGCAGGATCAACACCAGCCACCAGTTCTGCAGCACCAGCTGCACGTTGAGCAGCATGCCGATGGTGATGAAGAACAGGCCCAGCAACACGTCGCGGAACGGCTTGATGTCTTCTTCCACCTGGTGCTTGTACTGGGTCTCGGAGATCAGCATGCCGGCCACGAACGCGCCCAGCGCCATCGACAGCCCGGCGCGCTCGGTGATCCAGGCGGCGCCCAGCGTCACCAGGAGCAGGTTGAGCATGAACAGCTCCTGCGAGCGGCGCTTGACCACCACGGTGAACCACTTGCGCATCCATTTCTGGCCGAAGAACAGCAGCAGCGCGAGCACCGCGGCGGCCTTCACGCCGGCCCAGGCCAGGTTGGCGGCCAGGTGTTCCGGATTGGCCAGCGAGGGAATCAGGATCAAGAGCGGCACCACCGCCAGGTCCTGGAACAGCAGGATGCCGATGATCAGCCGCCCGTGCGGGCTTTCCAGCTCCAGCCGCTCGGTGAGCAGCTTGACGACAATGGCGGTGGACGACATCGCCAGCGCGCCGCCGAGGGCGAACGCGGCTTGCCAGCCGATGTGCAGGTGCGGCGCAAAGTGCGCGGCGACAAACCCGGCCACCACGGTGGCCACGATGGTCAGCACCACCTGCGCCAGCCCCAGCCCGAACACCAGCCGGCGCATGGCCTTGAGCTGGGCCAGGGAAAACTCCAGCCCGATCGAGAACATCAGGAACACCACGCCGAATTCGGCCAGCCCGTGCGTGGTGGGGCTGTTTTCTGCCAGGCCCAGCGCGTGCGGGCCGATCAGCACGCCGACGGCGAGGTAGCCCAGCATGGGCGGCAGGTGCAGCATGCGGAAGGCAACCACGCCCAGCACGGCACTTCCAAGGAGAAGGAGGGTCAGCTGGAGTCCTGATTCCATGCGGGGAGGTCACCTCATAGGGAAGAGTTGGTTTCTTATGTCTGGCAAGTTTCTTGCTTTCGCAATTCGGCTATACTTTCGGCATGAGTGTAACCCATGAAAAAACAATGCTGAAAGTTTTCGACAACATCCAGGCTCGGCGTGTCATGCAGCTGGCCCGCGAAACCCTCGAAATCGAGGCGGACGCGATCCGCGCCCTGCATGCCCGGCTCGAACACGACGACAGCGTCGCGCGCGCCGTCGCCGTCCTGTTCGCCTGCACGGGCCGCGTGGTGGTGTCGGGCATGGGCAAGTCCGGCCACATCGGCCGCAAGATCGCCGCCACGCTGGCCTCCACCGGCACGCCGGCCATGTTCGTCCACCCGGGCGAAGCCGCGCACGGCGACCTGGGCATGGTCACCGCGCAAGACGTGTTCATTGCAATCTCGAACTCGGGCGAGTCGTCCGAGCTGATGGAAATCCTGCCGGTGGTCAAGCGCATGGGCACGCCGCTCATCGCCATGACCGGCCGCCCGCAGTCGCGCCTGGCCCAGCTGGCCGACGTGCACCTCGATATTTCGGTGGCCAAGGAGGCCTGCCCGCTGAACCTGGCGCCCACCGCCAGCACCACCGTGACGCTGGCGCTGGGTGACGCGCTGGCGGTGGCGCTGCTGGATGCGCGCGGCTTCAAGGAAGAGGACTTCGCGCGCTCGCACCCCGGCGGCGCGCTCGGCCGGCGCCTGCTCACCCACGTGCGCGACGTGATGCGCACCGGTGACGCAATTCCCGCCGTGGCGCCCGACGTGCCGCTGGCGCAGGCGCTGGTGGAGGTGTCGCAGAAGGGCATGGGCATGACCGCCGTGGTCGACGAACAGCGGCGCCCGGTCGGCGTGTTCACCGACGGCGACCTGCGCCGCCTGATCGAGCGCGTGCAGGACTTTTCCAAACTGACCATCCGCGATGTGATGCATCCGAACCCGCGCAGCGTGCATCCCGACCAGCTGGCGGTGGACGCCGTCGCGGTGATGGAAGAATTCCGCATCAACCAGATGCTGGTGGTGGACGACGACGGCAAGCTCGTCGGCGCCCTGCACATCCACGACCTGACCCGCGCAAAGGTGATTTGATGACGCCACTGGAACACATGCAGCGCGCCGCGCGCGTCAAAGTGATGATCTTCGACGTCGACGGCGTGCTGACCGACGGCAGCCTCACTTACAACGCGGACGGCGAGGCCACCAAGACCTTCTACGTGCTCGATGGCCTGGGCATCCAGCTGCTGCAAAGGACCGGCGTGCAGACCGCGATCATCAGCGCGCGCCAGTCGCCGATCGTGGTCACGCGCGCGCGCGACCTGGGCATCAACCACGTGTACCAGGGCATCCACGACAAGCGCGTGGCGTTTTCCAAACTGCTGGAGGCGACCGGCGCGACGGTGGAGCAGTGCGGCTACATCGGTGACGACGTGATCGACCTGCCGCTCCTGATGCGGGTGGGCTTTGCCGTGACCGTGCCCACCGGCCACCCCGAGGTGCAGCACCGCGCCCATTACGTGACGAAGGCCCCGGGCGGGCGCGGCGCGGTGCGCGAGGTGTGCGACCTCGTGATGCGCGCCCAGGGCACCTACGAACAGGCGCTTGCGCCTTACTTTGCCTGATACGATGGCCACCTACGTGAACAAGCGCACCGCACACCGCTGGCGCCTGCTGGCGGTGATGCTGCTGGGGGTGTTCTGCGCCTTCGGCAGTTTCTGGCTGTTGCAGCTGGTCACGCAATCGAACCAGGGCGCCCAGCTGGGCGCACGCGGCAACGAACCGGACTACATCGTCGACAACTTCAGCTTCGTGCGCATGGGGCCCAATGGCAAGCCGCGCTACGTGGTGTCGGGCAATCGCCTGACGCACCGGCCGGTGGACGACGTGTCGTTCGTCGACAAGCCGGTGGTGCAGGGCATGACGGTCGAGCACCCGCGCATGACCATGACCGCCGACCGCGCGCGCATTTTGCATGGCCAGAACCAGGTTGATTTGATCGGCAACGTGGACGTCCAGCGGCCTGGCAACGCGACCTCGCAGCCGCTGTCGATCAAGACCGAGCAGATGACCGTGCTGCCGGACGAGGAACTGCTCAAGACCGACAAGCCGGTCGAGATGAAGCTGGGCGGCGCGATCGTGCGCGGCACCGGCATGCTGGCCAATAACGCGACCCAGCAGGTGCACCTGGCCAGACAGGGCCAGATCATTTACCCGCCGCGCGCCAACCGCTAACCCATGACAGGACGAGCTCCCATGAACAAACTTATCGCTGCCGCCATGCTTTCGCTGGTGACGCTGTGCGCCTCGGCCGAGCGCGCGGACTCGCTCAAGCAGGCGGTGATCAATTACGACTCGCTCGACGTGGACGAGGTCAACGGCACGCGCATCCTGACCGGGAACGTGGTGCTCACGCGCGGCACGCTGGTGCTCAAGTCGGACAAGGCGGTGCTGAAGGAGTCGCCGGAGGGCTACATGAGCCTGACCCTGACCTCCGCGCCCGGCCATGTGGCCACCTTCCGCCAGAAGCGCGACGGCGGGCCCGACCTGTGGGTCGAGGGCCAGGCCGAGCGCATCGAGTACGACGAGCGCACCGAACTGGTCAAGCTGTTCTCGAACGCGGTGGTCAAGCAGCTGGAAAACAGCAAGCTGACCAACGAGGTGGACGGCCCCTTCATCTCCTACGACAACCGCAAGGAGATCGTCGCCGTGCGCAACGACGTGAGCGGCGAGACCAAGCCTGGCAAGGGCCGCGGCACGCTGATCCTGGCGCCGCGCCGCAATGCGCAGGCCGCGCCGGCACCGGCGGCAGGGAAATGACGATGGACGGATGCACGAACGGCAGCACCCTGATCGTCAAGGGCCTGCAGAAAAGCTACGGCAAGCGGTTGGTGGTGCGCGACGTGTCGCTGCAGGTGGACTGCGGCGAGGTGGTCGGCCTGCTCGGCCCCAACGGTGCGGGCAAGACGACTTCGTTCTACATGATCGTGGGCCTGGTGCCGTCCGACGCGGGCGAGATCGACATCGACGGCGTGGACATCTCGAGCCTGCCGATCCATCGGCGCGCGGTGCTGGGCCTTTCCTACCTGCCGCAGGAAGCGTCGGTGTTCCGCAAGCTGACAGTGGAAGAGAACATCCGCGCCGTGCTCGAGCTGCAGCACGACGCCAAGGGCAAGCCGCTGTCCAAGGAAGAAATCAACCAGCGCCTGGACACGCTCCTGGCCGAGCTGCAGATCGAGAAGCTGCGCGAGAACCCGGCGCTGTCGCTGTCCGGCGGCGAGCGGCGCCGCGTGGAGATCGCGCGTGCGCTGGCCACCAACCCGCGCTTCGTGCTGCTGGACGAGCCGTTCGCCGGCGTGGACCCGATTGCCGTGATCGAGATCCAGCGCATCGTGCGCTTCCTGAAGGAGCGCGGGATCGGCGTCTTGATCACCGACCACAACGTGCGCGAGACGCTTGGCATCTGCGATCGCGCCTACATCATCAACCAGGGCGCGGTGCTTGCGTCCGGCCGGCCCGACGACATCATCGCCAACGAATCGGTGCGGCGCGTGTACCTGGGTGAACACTTCCGCATGTAGCGGCCCATGAAGCAATCACTGCAACTCCGGACTTCGCAGCACCTGGCGCTCACGCCGCAGCTCCAGCAGTCCATCCGCTTGCTGCAGCTGTCCACGCTCGAGCTGCACCAGGAGCTCGAGCAGATCCTGTCCGACAACCCGCTGCTGGAACGCCTGGACGATCCGCTTGACCATTCGGTGCGCCTGTTGGCCGACGGCGCCATCAACAACGCGCCCGCGCAGCAGGAAGCGCCGGCCGCACCGGGCGAGGGCGGCGAGGTCGAAGCGTTCGAGGCGGGCGCTGAGGAACCCTCGGCAGTGGAGGCCGATTCCGACTGGGGCGAAGGCGGCCCGGCGCGCACATCGGACGAAGGCGAGGATGGCCGCCCGCAGCTGGAAGCCGGCGGCCCCACGCTGCGCGAGCACCTGACCGAGCAGGTGCACCTGACCGCTTTGTCCGAGCGCGACCGCGCGCTGGCCGAGCTGGTGATCGATGCGCTCGACGACAACGGCTACCTGGAGGAGCCGCTGGAAGAGATCCAGGCGCGCCTGCCGGAAGAACTGGAAGTGGATCCGGACGAATTGCGCTGCGCGCTGGCGCTGGTGCAGAGCCTGGACCCGGCCGGCGTGGGCGCGCGCAACGCGTCCGAATGCCTGGCGCTGCAGATCCGGCGCCTGCCGCGCGTGCCGCTGGTGGCGCGGCGCCTGGCGCTGACCATCGTCGAACACCACCTGGCATGGTTCGCCCAGCGCGAATTCAACAAGCTCAAGAAAGCGCTCGATTGCGACGACGAGGACCTGCGCGAGGCGCAGGCCGTGATCCGCCGCTGCAACCCGCACCCGGGCGCCGCGTTCGCGTCCTCGGCATCGGACTACGTGGTGCCCGACGTGATCGTGCGCCGCTCCAAGAACGGCTGGACCGTGAGCCTGAACCAGGAGGTCATGCCGCGACTTCGTGTAAACAGTTTATACGCTTCCATGCTCAAGCAATCGAAGGGCGAGGCCGGCATGGCCAGCCAGCTGCAGGAAGCGAAATGGCTGATCAAAAACATGCGCCAGCGCTTCGACACGATCCTGCGCGTATCGCAGGCAATTGTGGAACGTCAGCGCAACTTTTTTTCACATGGCGCTGTTGCCATGCGGCCCCTTGTTTTGCGCGAGATTGCTGATACACTAGGACTACACGAGAGCACAATTTCTCGTGTCACAACGCAGAAGTTCATGCTGACCCCGCACGGCATGTTCGAGCTGAAGTACTTTTTCGGTAGCCACGTCGCGACGGAAGCGGGAGGTGAGGCCTCGTCGACGGCGATCAGGGCACTGATAGCGCAACTGACAGGAGCAGAAGACCCTAAGAATCCATTATCCGACAGCAAGATCGCGGAAATGCTAGGGGAACAAGGGATGGTGGTTGCGCGACGTACGGTAGCCAAATACCGCGAAGCACTGAAAATCCCGCCCGTAAGCCTCCGCAAATCCTTGTAACAGCACCGTTCCCCTCCGCGCTGCGTGCGAACGGCTCGCAATTGATCAAAGGAGTGTGTATGAATCTCACAATCAGTGGACACCATCTCGATGTGACTCCCGCCATCCGTGACTACGTACAGAACAAACTCGAGCGCATTACCCGCCATTTCGATCAAGTGATCGACACCCACGTCATCCTCGCCATCGACAATCTCACCGAAAAAGAAAAGCGCCAAAAGGCTGAGATCAACATGCGCCTGTCGGGCAAGACGGTTCACGTGGAAAGCGTTGCGCAAGACCTGTACGCGGCCATCGACCTGCTGATGGACCGTCTGGATCGCCAGGTTGTGAAGCACAAAACGATTCTCCAGAATCACGCACACGAGGCGCCCAAGCGCATGCCGGAAGGCGGCGCGGAAGCCACCGCATAAAAGGCCTTCAAGGCCTGTCAACTCTGGGGCGCTGCGGCGCCCTTTTGCTTTCCCGGGCGCGGTAGAATGGATGTCTTTTCAACCACATCGATGACCATGAGCGAATACGTCCAGACCCGGGTTGCCAACCGTACCGGCATCATCACTCTCGACCGCCCGAAAGCCCTCAATTCCCTGTCGCTGGACATGGTGCGTGCGCTGACCCAGGCACTCCTGGCATGGCGCGCGGACGCCGCCGTGGACGCCGTGGTCATCACCAGCACCAGCGAAAAAGCGCTGTGCGCGGGCGGCGACATCCGCTTCTTCTACGACGTCGGCCGCGCCACGCCCACGGGCGGCAGTGCGCTGCTGGAGGACTTCTTCACCGAGGAATATGCGCTCAACCACCTGATCCACTTCTACCCCAAGCCCTACATTGCGCTGATGGACGGCGTGGTGATGGGCGGCGGCATGGGCATTGCGCAGGGCGGCCCGGACTGCGGCCTGCGCGTGGTCACCGAGCGCACCAAGATGGCGATGCCCGAGGTGAACATCGGCCTGTTCCCGGATGTGGGCGGCAGCTACTTCCTGTCGCACGCGCCGGGGCGGCTGGGACGCTACCTGGGGCTCACGGGCCTGACCATCGGCGCGGCCGATGCGCTGTACGTGGGGCTGGCGGACGCGTTCGTGCCGTCGGCGCAGTTGTCGGCGCTGCGCAAGACGATCGAATCCACGCCCGCCGCGCTCTTGCCCGAGGCGATCCAGGAACTGGCTGCGCCGTTTGCCGAGCAGGTGGGACCGAGCGAGCTGGCATCGCACCGCGACTTGATCGACCGGCACTTTGCCGCGGAGTCGGTCAGCGCGGTGTTGGCGTCGCTGGCGAGCGATGACACGCCGTTCGCGCAAAAGGCGCTGGCAGCCATGCGCCAGCGTTCGCCGTTGATGATGTGCGTGACGGACGAACTGCTCGCGCGCGGCGCAAAAATGGACGTGGCCGGTTGCCTGCGCATGGAGCGTTCGGTGGTGCGCCGCAATTTCGAGAACGGCGAAGTGATCGAAGGCGTGCGCGCGCTCGTGATCGACAAGGACAACCAGCCGAAGTGGAATCCGCCGACGCTGGAAGAGGTGACGGCTCAGATGGTGGCGAAGTTCTTCGAGCCAGTGTGGCCGGACTACGCGCACCCGCTGCGACACTTGTAATCGTTGGCTGCACCTCGTAGGGTGGGCGGGTGTCCCGCCCACGCGTTCGACTACGGTTGGCATCCAGGCACGGCCAAGAAGAGTTGGACGCGTGGGCAGGAAACCTGCCCACCCTACGGCTTCACGACTGCTCGCGGTGCCGCACCACGACCCGCTCGGTCGCGCTGAAATAGGCGCCCAATCGCTCGGCCATGTACACCGAACGGTGCTGCCCCCCGGTGCAGCCGACGGCCACGGTCAGGTAGCTGCGGTTGTCGGTCTTGAACGACGGTAGCCACTTCTCGATGAACTTGCGGATATCCTCTAGCATCTCGTTCGCGCTCGGCTGGGCCTCGAGGAAGGCGATCACCGGCGCGTCCTTGCCGGTGAGCGGGCGCAGGGTCAGGTCGTAGTAGGGGTTGGGGACGGCGCGCACGTCGAACACGAAGTCCGCATCCAGCGGCACCCCCACCTTGAACGCGAACGACTCGAAGAACAGCGTCAGCGGGGCGCGCTCGATCTGCGCCAGCTCGCGCACCCAGGCGCGCAGCTTGTTGGCCGACAGCTCGGAGGTGTCGATCACATGCCCGAGCTGCTCGATGGCGGACAGGCGTTCGCGCTCCTCGGCGATGCATTCGATCAGGGTGCGGCGCGAGGCGGGATTTTCGCCGGGCCGCAATTCGTGCGACAGCGGGTGGCTGCGGCGCGTCTCCGAGAAGCGCGCGACCAGTGAATGGGTGCTCGCGGTCAGGAACATCACCCGCACATCGTGCCCGTCGTCCTTCAGCTTGCGCACGTTGGCCGGCAGTTCCACCAGCGACTCCGCGCTGCGCGCATCGACGGCCACGGCCAGCTTGCTTTCGTGGTTCACCGTTTCGACCAGCGCCGGCAACAGCGGCGGTGGCAGGTTGTCGACGCAATAGTAGCCGGCGTCTTCCAGCACGTTGAGCGCCACGGATTTGCCGGAGCCGGAGATGCCTGTGATCAGAACGATGTGCATGCGGCGATGATACCGCAACAACAAGCCTTTTGTCCCCGTAGGGTGGGCGGGACCGCCGAGGGGATTCTGCCCACGCGTCCAAGCAGTCCGGGTGCAGCGGTGCGGCTGTTCATGTTCTGACCGAACGCGTGGGCAGGATCTGCCCACCCTACGCTCAGTCGCCGCTCATGGCCTGGCGTTGGCGTTCGGTGAATTCTTGCAGCGTATCGATGCCGCGCAACTGGAGGATGGTGTTGCGTACCGCGGCTTCCAGCAGCACCGCGATGTTGCGGCCGGCGGCGACCGGGATGACGACCTTGCGGATCGGCAGGCCCAGCACTTCCTGGGTCGGCACGTGGAACGGCAGGCGCTCCACTTCCTCTTCCAGTGCCCCGCGGCGCACCAGGTGCACGATGAGTTTCAGCCGCATCTTGCGGCGCACGGCGGTCTCGCCGAAGATCGCCTTGATGTCCAGCAGGCCCAGGCCGCGTACTTCCAGCAGGTTTTGCAGCAGCGGCGGGCAGCGGCCCTCGACCATGTTGGGCGCGATGCGCGAGAACTCGACCGCGTCGTCGGCCACCAGGCCGTGCGAGCGCGAGATCAGCTCCAGGCCCAGCTCGCTCTTGCCCAGGCCCGAGTCGCCGGTGATGAGCACGCCGACCCCCAGCACGTCCATGAACACGCCATGCATGATGACGCGCTGCGCCAGCTTCTTGGACAGGTACACGCGCAGGAAGTCGATCACCTGCGCCGCCGGCAGCGGGGTCGAGAACAGGGGGATGTTCTGCTCGTCGCAGATGGCCAGGATGTCCGGCGGCGTCTCCAGCCCCTGCGCGATGATCAGCGCCGGTGGGCCGCCCGCGATCAGCTCGGCGACCATGTGGCTGCGCGAGCTCGATTTGAGGCGGTGGTAGTAGTTCAGCTCCTGGTGCCCGAACACCTGGATGCGGCCCGGGTGGATCAGGTTCAGGTGGCCCACCTGGTCGGCGGCCGAGACGGCGTCGCCCGAGATCAGGCGCTCACCGCCCGGAAAGCCCGCAAACCAGCCCAGTTGCAGGCTTTCGCGGTTGTCGTCGAACAGGCGTTGGATGGTGAGCGGGGTTTGCAGCATGGACGTCTTCTGAAAGAGGGCGCCGCAAAGCCGGCGGATGCAACAAGTTTAACCCAAGGCTTGCAGGCTGGGTTGCCAGTTGATGATGCGCTCGTGGACCGAGGCCGGGTCGGGATCGGTGGCCAGCGCCTGGCGGATCGCTTCGTCCGAGAACAGTTCCGCGATCTCGGACAGGATCTCCAGGTGTTGCTGGGTCACGTGGTCGGGAATGAGCAGGAACAGCAGCAGGCTGACCGGCTGGCCGTCCGGCGACTCGAACGGGATCGGGTCCTTCAGGCGCATGAAGGCGGCCAGCGGCGCCTTCAGGTTCTTGTTGCCCTTGATGCGGCCGTGCGGCAGTGCCACGCCTTTGCCCAGGCCCGTCGAACCAAGACGCTCGCGCGCGAACAGGTTGTCCGACACGGTCGAACGCGCGATGCCGTAGTTGTTCTCGAACAGCAGCCCGGCCTGTTCAAAGGCGCGCTTCTTGCTCGACACTTCGATGTCCAGCAGGATGTTCTCGAGCGGCAGGATTTTGCTTAGGTTAGTCATAACACGTTATGGTGCGGTGCACAATGGTGCTTGCGAGCCAGAATTATAGGCTGGTTTTTCGGCCGTGTAATACGATTTCGTGCCCGTCCGCGGGCGCTGGCAAAAGTGCCTTGCGCGACGGGCGAAACTGTCTTTCGCGTTCATCATTTCCCTCCACTGCCGAGTGCGCAATTTCCTCGATGAAAATGCCGAGGTGGCGCACGAAAGCCCGTCAGGCGCAGGCTTTTTCCACGTTTTCGGGCTGGCCTGCCTAAATTTTAATCATAGTGGCCGCTGCCGCGCCGTGTTGTTTTCATGTCCGTAGCGGCCTTGGCGCCATGTCGCTGAAAACGCACACCTTTTCTGTCGCCGCGCCCACAGTATTCCCGTGCGGAAATGCGGTCAAGCGTCATCGCAGCAAAGGTTGCTCGTCGTCAATGCGCTTACTGCCGGGCTGTGCGCAGGTTGAGCGGGCGTGCGGTGCTGAAGTTGGTCCGCCACGGGTTGATGTCCAGGCCGCCGCGGCGGGTGTAGCGGGCATAGACGGCGAGCTTGGTCGGTTTGCACTGGCGCATGATGTCGATGAAGATGCGCTCGACGCATTGCTCGTGGAATTCGTTGTGCTCCCGAAAGCCGATCAGGTAACGCAGCAGGCCCTCCTGGTCGATTTGCGGGCCCACGTAATGGATCTGCACGCTGGCCCAGTCGGGCTGGCCGGTCACCAGGCAGTTCGACTTGAGCAGGTGCGAGGTCAGGGTTTCCTCGACCATGGCCTCGGCGAAGTTGGCGGTCAGCAGCGCCGGGGCGGGCGTGTACTGGTCGATCTCGATGTCGAGGCGGTCCAGCAGCAGGCCGTCGAGCTCGCCCATTTTCACGCTCGGGAACGCGTCGGGCGTGGACAGCGCGATGTGCACCGGCGAACCCACCGCGGCCGACAGGTCGGCGCGCAGCAGCGTGAGCAGGGCGTCGGTGTTGGCCAGGCGGGTCTGGTTGAACGAGTTCAGGTAGAGCTTGAACGACTTCGATTCGATGATGTTGGGCGAATCGGCCGGCACGGTGATCGTCGCGATCGCCACCTGGGGCTTGCCGCGCATGTTCAGCCACGAGATCTCGTAGGCATTCCAGATGTCCACGCCGAAGAACGGCAGCGTGCCGGTAATGCCGAGCTCGTCGCGTTTTTGCTGGCGCGGGATCGGGAACAGCAGCTCGGGCGCGTACTCGGTCTGGTAGGCGGAGGTTTTGCCGAGGGGCGATTGATCAGGCGTGTTGGTCATAGTTGTCGTTAAAAAAATCTGCAGCACCAAATACGTCGTCCCCGCGCAGGCGGGGACCCATGCCGAGCCAGCAGTGTCGCGGCTTCGATGAGCGGCGTGACTTGCAAGCGTTCCATGGGTCCCCGCCTGCGCGGGGACGACGTGTTGCGGTCTGTAGGCTTAGACCGCGAAACGGCTGCGCGAACTCTAACCCAAAAACAGTTTGTACACCGGGTTCGCGCTCTCGTCCCAGTGCCGGTAGCCCAGGCCGTCGAGGAAGCTGCGGAACTCGTCCATTTCCTCGCGCGGCACCTGCAGGCCCACCAAGATGCGGCCCACGTCGCCGCCCTGGTTCCGGTAGTGGAACAGCGAAATGTTCCAGTTCGGCGCCATGCTGTCCAAGAAGCGCATCAGCGCGCCCGGGCGCTCGGGGAACTCGAAACGATACAGCAATTCGTCGTGCGCCAGCGAGCTCTTGCCGCCCACCAGGTGGCGGATGTGCAGCTTGGCCAGCTCGTCGTGGGTCAGGTCGAGGGCGGCAAAGCCGTTCTCGGCGAATGCGCGCACCAGCCGGGCCGGCTCGTCGCGGTTGCCCACCTGCACGCCAACGAACACGTGGGCCTGCTTTTCGTCGCTGACGCGGTAGTTAAACTCGGTCACGTTGCGCGGCCCCACCAGCGCGCAGAAGCGCTTGAAGCTGCCGCGCTGCTCGGGAATCGTCACCGCGAACACCGCCTCGCGCGATTCGCCCACCTCGGCGCGTTCGGCCACGAAGCGCAGGCGGTCAAAGTTCATGTTGGCGCCGCAGGCCACCGCCACCAGCGTCTCGTCCTTGACCGGGTTGCGCGTCATCTGCGAGCGCTCGACATAGGCCTTGGCGCCTGCCACCGCCAGCGCGCCGGCCGGCTCGAGGATGCTGCGGGTATCCTGGAACACGTCCTGGATCGCGGCGCAGATCGCATCCGTGTCCACGATCACGATCTCGTCCACCACTTCCTTGGCCAGGCGGAAGGTTTCCTCGCCCACCAGCTTGACCGCGGTGCCGTCCGAGAACAGGCCCACGTCCGGCAGGGTGATGCGATGGCCCGCCTTCAGGCTCTTGGCCATCGCGTCCGAATCGACGGTCTGCACGCCGATCACCTTGATGTCCGGCCGCACCGCCTTGACGTAGGCGCCGATGCCCGCCACCAGCCCGCCGCCGCCGATCGCGACAAAAATCGCATGGATCGGGCCGGAATGCTGGTGCAGGATCTCCATCGCGATCGTGCCCTGGCCGGCGATCACGTCCGGGTCGTCGAACGGGTGCACGAAGGTCAGGCGCTGCTCCTTTTCGAGTGTGAGCGCGTGGTTGTAGGCGTCGGTGTACGACTCGCCATGCAGCACCACCTCCACGCTCGCGCCCCCGCGCGCCTTGACCGCATCGATCTTCACCTGCGGCGTGGTGGTCGGCATCACGATCAGCGCGCGGCAGCCCAGGCGGCTGGCCGAGAGGGCAACGCCCTGTGCGTGGTTGCCGGCCGAGGCGCAAATGACGCCGCGCTGCAGCTGTTCGGGCGACAGGTTCGCCATCTTGTTGTAGGCGCCGCGCAGCTTGAAGCTGAAGACGCTTTGCATGTCCTCGCGCTTGAAGTAGATGCGGTTGTTCATCCGTTGGGACAGCGTGGGGGCCAGTTCGAGCGGGGTTTCCTGCGCCACGTCGTAGACGCGGGCAGTCAGGATTTTCTTGAGGTAGTCGGTAGTCATAGTCTGCAAGCAAGGTATGCTGGACAGCAGTCCAGGAATTTTGCGGTGACGACGCGAGACTGTCCTGCTTGGCTGGTGGCCGAGTTGTGCAGTTCGGTACGGGGGCTGGGTTGCAGCGCGGAGGTACCGTGTCGAGGCCGATGGGTTTCGTCATTATAATGGACGCTCGTCGTACCTGCCCGCCTCAGCTTCTCATGATCGAAACCGCCGTCGTCTGGCTGCTCAAAGTCCTCGCCGCGCCCGCCGTTGGCCTTACTTCCGTATTCCTCGTCAGCTTCGTCTCCGCGACCTTGCTGCCGCTCGGTTCCGAGCCGGCCGTGTTCGCCGTGGTCAAGGCCAACCCGGCCATGTTCTGGCCAGCCATCCTGGTCGGCACGCTGGGCAACACGCTCGGCGGGGCCTTCGACTACCTGCTGGGGCACCGGGCCAAGACCACGTTTGCCAAGGAGCGCAAGACGCGCTGGTTCAAGTGGCTGGAGCATTACGGCCCCAAGACCATGCTGATGTCGTGGGTCCCGGGCATTGGCGATCCGCTGTGCACGCTGGCGGGCTGGCTGCACCTGCCGTTCTGGCCGAGTGTTATCTATATGGCAATCGGCAAGTTCGTGCGCTACGTCACCATGACCGCCGCGCTGCTGTACGTGCCGGACGGGATCTGGCACCGGCTCGGGGAACTGCTGATTCAGGTGACCGGCTAACCGGCAGCCCGTCTTCCCCGCGCATCCTCGGCGGCCCCGCCGGTACGACGGTTGGCGGGTGCAGAAATGCAGGGTGTATAGTCTTTGCTCGCTGTTAACAAAAGCAAGATAAAAGTTGCACCTCGCCACCCGCGTGCAAACGTCGTTTGCACAAACCGCCCCGTTTCGCAATTTTGTTGCGGAAACCCTTTCGAAAACCAAGGGCAAGCCAGCGTGGTGCAACGCAATAAGCTAGAATGGCTGGTCTGAAAACGGGCCAGTCCGAAAGTCGATTCCATTCATGAACGCCCCAGCAAACATCCAAGCCCTGCTCGAAGACACCGCCAACCCGGCGCGCCTGCGTGAGATTCCCTACAACTACACATCGTTCTCCGACCGCGAGATAGTGATCCGCCTGCTCGGCGAACCGGCCTGGCGCCTGCTGGACGAGCTGCGCGGCGCGCGCCAGACCGGCCGCTCCGCCCGCATGCTGTACGAGGTGCTGGGCGACATCTGGGTGGTGCGGCGCAATCCGTACCTGCAGGATGACATGCTGGACAACCCCAAGCGCCGCCAGGGCCTGATCGATGCGCTGCATCACCGCCTGGCCGAAGTGGACAAGCGCCGCGTGATGGTCGATGCCGGCGAGGCCGACGTGGAAGCGGCAAGCGCGCGCAGCAACGCGGTCGCACAGCTGCTGGCCGCGGCGCGCAAGGCAGTCGATGACTTCGCGCGCGAGTTCCAGCAGATGTACGATTTGCGCCGCCGCGCCATCAAGGTGCTGGGCCGCTACACCGACAAGCGCAACATCCACTTCGACGGCATGCACCGCGTCTCGCACGTGACCGACGCGACCGACTGGCGCGTCGAGTACCCGTTCCTGGTCCTGCTGCCGGACACCGAGGACGAGATGGCGGGCCTGGTCAAGGGCTGCATCGAGCTGGGGCTGACCATCATCCCGCGCGGCGGCGGCACCGGCTACACCGGCGGCGCGATCCCGCTCACGCCGATGTCGGCCGTGATCAATACCGAAAAGCTGATCGACCTGGGCGACGTGGAGATGAGCCGCCTGCCGGGCGTGGACCGCGATTACGCGACCATCTACACCGGCGCCGGCGTGGTGACGCAGCGCGTCTCGCAAGCCGCGGAAAAAGCCGGCTTCGTGTTCGCGGTGGACCCGACCTCGGCCCACGCGTCCTGCATCGGCGGGAATATTGCCATGAACGCCGGCGGCAAGAAGGCCGTGTTGTGGGGCACCGCGCTCGACAACCTGGCCTCGTGGCGCATGGTGGACCCGAACGGTGACTGGCTCGAAGTGACCCGCGTCGGCCACAACCTGTCCAAGATCCACGACGCGCCCACCGCCGTCTTCAAGCTCGAATGGACCCACCCGAGCGCGAAGGGCGAAGCGAAGGACGCACCGTTCCGCACCGAGACCCTGACCATCGAAGGCCGGCGCTTCCGCAAGGAGGGCCTGGGCAAGGACGTGACCGACAAGTTCCTGGCCGGCCTGCCGGGCATCCAGAAAGAGGGCACGGACGGCCTGATCACGTCCGCGCGCTGGATCCTGCACAAGATGCCCAAGCATACCCGCACGGTGGCGCTGGAATTCTTTGGCCAGGCGCGCGACGCGATCCCTTCGATCGTCGAAATCAAGGATTACCTGGACAACCTGCCCAAGACCGGCAAGCCCGAATTTGCGAGCGTGCGCCTGGCGGGCCTGGAGCACCTGGACGAGCGCTACCTGCGCGCGGTGGGCTACGCCACCAAATCCAAGCGCGGCACGCTGCCCAAGATGGCGCTGTTCGGCGACATCGTGGGCGACGACGAGAACGCCGTGGCGCAGGCCGCGTCCGAAGTGGTGCGTCTTGCGAACACGCGCGTGGGCGAGGGCTTCATCGCCGTCTCGGCCGAGGCGCGCAAGAAGTTCTGGCTCGACCGCGCCCGTACCGCCGCCATCGCCAAGCACACCAACGCCTTCAAGATCAATGAAGACGTGGTGATCCCGCTTAACCGCATGGGCGAGTACACCGACGGCATCGAGCGCATCAACATCGAACTGTCGATCAAGAACAAGCTGGCGCTGGTCGAAGAGCTGCACGCCTACTTCACGGCCGGCGGCCTGCCGATCGAGAAGAGCGACGACGCCACCGGCGAAGGCGTGGACGCGAACGAAATCCTGGGCGACCGCCCGCAGCAAGCCGACGACCTGCTGGCGCGCGTGGCTGCCCGCTGGCGCTGGATCCGCGACAGCCTGGACCTGCCGCTGGGCGACGCACGCGCGCGGCTGGCCGAATTCGGCCTGGAGCAGCTCGATCCGGTGTTCGCCGCGCGCCTGGCGCAGCAGCCGCACGCGCGCTTGTTCGACGTCGTGCAGGACCACACGGTGCGCGTATCGTGGAAGCAGGAGCTGCGCGCGCCGTTGCGCCAGCTGTTCTACGGCGCGGCCTTCAAGCCGATCCTGGACGACTGCACCGAGATCCACAAGACCGTGCTGCGCTCGCGCGTGTTCGTCGCGCTGCACATGCACGCGGGCGACGGCAACGTGCACACCAACATTCCGGTGAACTCGGACGACTACGACATGCTGCAGGACGCGCACCGCGCGGTCGAGCGCATCATGAAGCTGGCGCGTTCGCTGGACGGCGTGATCTCGGGCGAGCACGGCATCGGCATCACCAAGCTCGAATTCCTGGCGGACGACGAGATCCGCGACTTCCGCGACTACAAGCTGCGCATCGATCCGGAAGGGCGCTTCAACAAGGGCAAGCTGCTCAACTCCGAGACCGCTTACGCCGACCTGCGCAACGCCTACACGCCGTCGTTCGGCCTGATGGGGCACGAGTCGCTGATCATGCAGCAGAGCGACATCGGCGCCATCGCCAACAGCGTCAAGGACTGCCTGCGCTGCGGGAAGTGCAAGCCGGTGTGCACCACGCACGTGCCGCGCGCGAACCTGCTGTATTCGCCGCGCGACAAGATCCTGGCCACCTCGGCGCTGATCGAAGCCTTCCTGTACGAAGAGCAGACCCGCCGCGGCGTGTCGATCCGCCACTGGGAAGAGTTCGAGGACGTCTCGGACCACTGCACCGTGTGCCACAAGTGCGTAACGCCGTGCCCGGTCAACATCGACTTCGGCGACGTGTCGATGAACATGCGTAACCTGCTGCGCAAGATGGACAAGCGCAGCTTCAAGCCGATGAACCGGGCGTCGATGTTCTTCCTGAACGCGACCGACCCGACCACCATCAACGCCACCCGCAAGGCGATGATCGACTGGGGCTTCAAGGCCCAGCGCCTGGGCGCGAGCGTGCTCAAGAAGCTGGCCGCGCCGAGCAAGAAGGCTCCGCCGCCGACCACCGGCAAGGCGCCCGTGCGCGAGCAGGTGATCCATTTTGTGAACCGCAAGATGCCGGGCAACCTGCCCAAGAAGACGGCGCGCGCGCTGCTGGACATCGAGGACGACAAGATCATCCCGATCATCCGCAATCCCAAGACCACGACCGCCGACACCGAGGCCGTGTTCTACTTCCCGGGCTGCGGTTCGGAGCGCCTGTTCTCGCAAGTGGGCCTGGCCACGCAGGCGATGCTGTGGGAAGTGGGCGTGCAGACCGTGCTGCCGCCGGGCTACCTGTGCTGCGGCTATCCGCAGCGCGGCGCCGGCCAGTACGACAAGGCCGACAAGATGATGACGGATAACCGCGTGCTGTTCCACCGCATGGCCAACACGCTGAACTACCTCGACATCAAGACCGTGCTGGTCTCGTGCGGCACCTGCTACGACCAGCTGGCCACCTACGAGTTCGAGAAGATCTTCCCGGGCTGCCGCATCATGGACATCCACGAGTACCTGCTGGAGAAGGGCGTCAAGCTCGAAGGCGTGACCGGCACCCGCTACATGTACCACGAGCCGTGCCACAACCCGATGAAGCTGCAGGACTCGGTCAAGACCGTCAACGCGCTGGTGTCCACCGTGGACAACGTGAAGATCGAGAAGAACGACCGTTGCTGCGGCGAGTCGGGCACCTTCGCCGTGTCGCGGCCGGATATCGCCACCCAGGTCAAGTTCCGCAAGGCCGACGAGATGGTCAAGGGCGCCGACAAGCTGCGCGCCGACGGCTTCAATGGCGACGTCAAGATCCTGACCAGCTGCCCATCCTGCCTGCAGGGCCTGCACCGCTATAATGACGACGCGGGCACCGACGCCGACTACATCGTGGTGGAGATCGCGCGGCATTTGCTGGGCGAGGACTGGATGCCCGACTACGTTGCGCGCGCCAACAATGGCGGTATCGAGAGGGTTCTTGTATGACGAAAGTAGCAGGTTGCGAGTTGTGCCAGCCGGTGGTTCCTCCGCTGTACCGGGATGAGAAGCTGTCGGTGATCCAGGTGGATGATCCGAACTACCCGGGCTTTTGCCGGGTCATCTGGAACGAGCACGTCAAGGAAATGAGCGACCTGCCGCCCGCCGACCGCATCCTGATCAACGACGTCGTCTGGCACGTCGAGACCGCGGTGCGCGAGGTGATGGACCCGGACAAGATCAACGTGGCCAGCCTGGGCAACGTGGTGCCGCACCTGCACTGGCACGTGATCCCGCGCTACGTGGATGACGCGCACTTCCCGAACCCGGTGTGGGCGAACGCCGTGCGCAAACCGGACGAAAAGCTGCTGGCTGCGCGCCGCGCGCTGCTGCCCCGGCTGGCGGCCGCGATCAAGGACCGCCTGAACAAACGCTAATCCTGCTCGCACCGCCACCGTTTGAACCGTCGTCCCGGCGCAGGCCGGGACCCATGCTGAGCCAACCGGCCACGCGGCCCTGGCAGAAGGGTAGAACAAGATGCCTAACCCCACCTCCCTCACCGTCCACCAGAAATCGGGCCTGCTCGACATCGCCTTCGACGACGGCGCCGCCTTCGCGATCCCGTTCGAACTGATGCGCGTGTATTCGCCGTCGGCCGAAGTGAAGGGCCACGGCCCTGGCCAGGAAGTGCTGCAGGTCGGCAAGCGCGACGTGCGCATCGACGGCATCGAGCCGGTCGGCAACTACGCGGTGCGCCCACTGTTCACCGACGGCCACAACACTGGCATCTACACCTGGGACTACCTGTACAAGCTGGGCAACGAACAGCAGCAGCTGTGGCAGGCGTACCTGGATCGCCTGCACGACGCCGGCTTTGCGGGCGACAGCGGCCGCGAACCGGGTACCGTGGTGCCGGGCGCCCCCGTGCAGCACGGCTGCGGCCACCACCACTAAAATCCCATGGACACCACCGCCATCGTCATCGTGGTCGTCACCGCCGTGGTGCCGGTCATCGCCATGGCCTGGGTGCGGCGCTGGATGCGCTCGCAGCAGCCGCCAAATGCCGCCCTCTCGGAAGACCCAAAAAAACGCGACAAAAGCCGAGGCTGATCAGTGCCTACAGCTAACCCCTAGGTTGATTTTTTGGTTTAGTTTGCTAAACTTGCGGTTAAGTGGACTGGGAGGCCCCGGTCGGCGTTATAGCCTCGGTGAGTTTCATCGGGGCTTTTCGCTTTCTTGGGCAGGGTAAACCTTCAGGCCCCAGCTCTCGAACCCTTCGCCGACGCTATCACGGCCACCGCTGCAGTAGAACTTCCTCTTCAAAACTTCAAAGGCCCGGTTCTCTTGGGTTGGTCGAATAACGCTCAGTCCGATCGGACGGGCTACCAGGTCAGCTAGTTGGAGTCCGGCCGAGTTCACCTTCTTGTCCGCAAAAATCACGTCGAACGGAAGGGCCATGCCGAGCCTGTTAGCGCCATCACAAATTCGCCGGAACTCCAGTTCGAGGTCGTTGTCTTCCTTCTTGCCACGGCACTCAACAATCACATGAGTAGTCAGCGCTTCTTGGTGCTTCTCCTGCAAGAATTCATACAGCGTCTCCAGACAGAAGCCCAGTGCAACATGATATGGGTTGGGCGGGTCGATCGATTTCGCTTTCAACTGAATCTTATCGATCACGCAACTAATCAGGACAAAATTGCTGGCTTCTATGATTGTGGTCAGTTCCGCTAAAAATGACTCTTTGTGTTCGCGGTTCTGGAAGAAGGTAAAGCTGCCTTTTTCTTTGCGTATTTCGAGTTCGTGCAGTACCACCAAGTCATGGCCGAAATGGTTGAACTTAAACTTTTGCAGCGCTGGGGCGACCTTTTCACTGTAGTGGCGTTTGTGGAACACGCAGAATGCAAGGACGAAGACAGGATAGTTGCCATCTACGTTCTGCATTCCGTGATCACCGCTTTCGTCCACGTAAACCACATAGTTACTGTACTTGCACGGTGTGGCGGAGCCGATATCAGGCGCCTCCGATGCAGGGGCTTCGCCTCGCTGCTCTTCACTCTCGAATAATGAAAACTGGCGTGGGTCCATGTCCATTTTTCTACCAAGTGCATTTTTTCGATTCTATCCTATCAGTTGGGCCCGAAAGGATGGGGCAGGGACCGCTCCCCCCCGGCCTTGATGTGGTCACGTAAGTCTCACATCCGATAGGGGCCGGCAGGTTCCCCCTTGTATAATGCGGCAAGATCAATCCGTCTTGCCATCATGACCAACACCACCCATTTCGGCTACAAGACCGTCTCCGAAGACGAGAAGGTCCACGAGGTCGCCAAGGTTTTCCACTCCGTCGCCGCGAAGTACGACATCATGAACGACCTGATGTCCGCCGGCCTGCACCGCATCTGGAAAGCGTTTACCATCGCCCAGGCCGGCATCCGCCCGGGCTTCAAGGTGCTCGATATTGCCGGCGGCACCGGCGACTTGGCCAAGGCCTTTGCCAAGCAGGCCGGGCCGAGCGGGGAAGTGTGGCTCACCGACATCAACGAGTCGATGCTGCGCGTCGGCCGTGATCGCCTCTTGAACAAAGGGCTTGTCACCCCAACATTGCTATGTGACGCGGAAAAATTGCCGTTCCCGGACAATTATTTCGACCGGGTCAGCGTGGCCTTTGGCCTGCGCAATATGACGCACAAGGACCAGGCACTGGCGGAAATGCGCCGCGTGCTCAAGCCGGGCGGCAAGTTGCTGGTGCTGGAGTTTTCGAAGGTGGCCGCGCCGCTGCAAAAGCCGTATGACGTGTATTCGTTCTCGGTGCTGCCGTGGCTGGGCCAGCAAATTGCGAACGATTCGGAAAGCTACCGCTACCTGGCCGAGTCGATCCGCATGCACCCCGACCAGGAAACGCTGAAGGGCATGATGGAGGACGCGGGACTGGAACGCGTGCAGTACTTTAACCTGACTGCTGGTGTGGCTGCGCTGCACACCGGCATCAAATTTTAGGATGCGTAGAGCATGAAAAAATTCTTGGTCACCATGATGCTGGCGATCACCGCACTGTCGATGATCGCGGAAGCCACCGCGCGCCCGATGGGCGGCGGCCGCTCGTTCGGCCGCCAGTCGCAGCCGGTGCGCCAGATGCAGCGACCGGCACCCGCGCCGGCGCCGACTCCGGCCCAGCAGCCGCAATACGGCAACCAGGCCCGTCCGGCGCCGGTGCCGCAGCCGATGCCGGCACAGCGCCCGAGCATGTGGAAGGGCGTGCTGGGCGGCGCGCTGCTCGGCCTGGGCCTGGGCGCGCTGTTCAGCCACTTCGGCATTGGCGGCGCCGCCGCCAGCATGATCTCGTCGCTGCTGATGCTGGCGCTGCTGGCCTTTGCCGTGATCTTCATCGTGCGCATGTTCCGCCGCAAGGACACCCCGGCCAACCCGACACCGTTCCAGGGTTTCAACCGCGACCCGATGCCGGCGTCGGCGACCCCGGAAATCGGCTCGGGCATGAACCAGCAGCCGTGGCAGCCCAGCTCCTACAGCACCACCCCGGAAATCGGGTCCGGCCTGAACCAGGGCGTCGCGTTGGACAAGCCTGCCGCCCACGTGCCGTGGGGCGTGCCGGCTGATTTCGATACCCCGTCGTTCCTGCGCGAAGCGAAGTCCATGTTCATCCGCATGCAGGCCGCCTGGGACAAGGGCGACGTGCAGGACCTGCGCGAGTTCACTGCGCCGGAAGTGTTTGCTGAGCTCAAGACCCAGATCCTCGAGCGCAACGCCAACGACTTCACCGACGTGGTCTCGATCGACGCCCAGCTGCTGGGCATCGAGAAGTCCGACCGCGACTACCTGGCCAGCGTGCAGTTCAACGGCATGATCCGCACTGCGCCGGGCGCCGCGCCGGAGCCCTTCGTCGAGGTGTGGAACCTGGCCAAGCCGCTGTCCGGCACGAGCGGATGGGTGCTGGCGGGTATCCAGCAGGTTCAGTAATATTTTTAACTAAACAACCCGTGCGGACGGAATTGCGTCCAGCAAACTGGTAAGATCAAAACCGCCCGCTTGAACCGGGCGGTTTTTCTTTGCTCCGAGCGTATTGCCATGGTCCCGAATCCTTCACTCCTGTCGCCCCAGCGTGCGCTGATGGCCCCCGCGATTGCTGCAATTAACCACCTGCTGGCCCAGGAGGCGTGGGCGCGCGATGCGCTGGCGCTGCATGCCGGCAAGGAAGCCTGCATCGACACCGGCCACCTGCAACTGCGCCTGCGCGTAACGCGCGACGGCATGGTCGAGGGCAGCAACAGCGAGGACGCGGCCAACGTCACCATCCACGTCAAGCTGTCGGACCTGCCCTTGATCGCGCAGAACCGCGACCGCGCGTTCTCGTACGTGAAGATCGAGGGCGATGCCGAGTTCGCGAACACGATCTCGCAGCTGTCCAAGGGCCTGCGCTGGGACGCCGAGCACGACCTGGAGCGCCTGTTCGGGCCGATCGGCGCCACCCGGCTGGTGGGCGGCGCCAAGAGCGTCATCGCCGGGGCGGGCGCCACCGGCCGCCGCCTGGCCGAGAACGTGGCCGAGTACCTGCTGGAGGAAAACCCGGTGCTGGTGCGCCCCGCCGCGGTGGCCGAGTTCACCGAGGATGTGGTCCGCACGCGCGACGACGTCGAGCGCCTGGACAAGCGCATCGCCCGGCTGGAGCAGAAGCTCGCGCAGCGCAGCGCGGCCACAGCCGTCACCGCCGTGGGCGGAAACACCACCACGGACCGCTGATGATCCTGAAATTCCTGCGCCTGCTGAAAATCCTCTCGGTCGCCACCCGTTACGGGCTCGACGAGATCATCGTCTCGGAGTTGCCGGTCCCGCGGACCGCCAAGCTGCTCGACAAGATCTTTTTCTGGCGCAAGATCAGCGCCCCGCGCGGCGTACGCCTGCGCATGGCGCTGGAGGAACTGGGCCCGATTTT
Organism: Massilia agilis; assembly: GCF_024756255.1. Taxonomy (GTDB): domain Bacteria; phylum Pseudomonadota; class Gammaproteobacteria; order Burkholderiales; family Burkholderiaceae_D; genus Telluria; species Telluria agilis. The sequence goes on from NZ_JANUHB010000003.1 coordinate 560,486, forward strand.
CGTCAAGTTTGGCCAGGTGCTGTCCACCCGCCGCGACCTGGTGCCGCCCGATATTGCCGACGAGCTGGCACTGCTGCAGGACCGGGTGCCGCCGTTCGACTCCGACATTGCGATTGCCCAGATCACGCGCTCGCTCGGCGCCCACCCGGACCAGCTGTTCGCCAGCTTCGACCGCACCCCGGTGGCGTCGGCCTCCATCGCCCAGGTGCACTTTGCCACGCTCAAGAACGGCAGGGAGGTCGCGGTCAAGGTGCTGCGGCCGGGCATGAAGAAGTCGATCGACGAGGACGTGGCGCTGATGCACCTGGCCGCCGGCCTGGTCGAGAAACTGTGGACCGACAGCCGGCGCCTGAAGCCGCGCGAGGTGGTGGCCGAATTCGATAAATACCTGCACGATGAGCTGGACCTGATGCGCGAAGCCGCCAACGCCAGCCAGCTGCGCCGCAACTTTGCCAACTCGCAGCTGCTGCTGGTGCCGGAGATGTTCTGGGACTATTGCTCCAGCAGCGTGATCGTGATGGAGCGCATGCGCGGCATCCCGGTGTCGCAGATCGACCGGCTGGAAGCGGCGGGCGTGGACCTGAAGAAGCTGTCCAGCGACGGCGTCGAAATCTTCTTCACCCAGGTGTTCCGTGACGGCTTCTTCCATGCGGACATGCACCCCGGCAACATCCTGGTCTCGGTCGATCCGGCCACCTTCGGGCGCTACATTGCGCTGGACTTCGGCATCGTCGGCACGCTGAACGATTTCGACAAGGACTACCTGGCGCAGAACTTCATCGCCTTCTTCCGCCGCGACTACAAGCGCGTGGCCGAGGCGCACATCGAATCGGGCTGGGCCCCGCGCGACACCCGCGTGGACGAGCTGGAATCGGCGGTGCGCGCCTGCTGCGAGCCGATCTTTGACCGGCCGCTGAAAGACATCTCGTTCGGCCAGGTGCTGCTGCGCCTGTTCCAGACCTCGCGCCGCTTCAACGTCGAGGTGCAGCCGCAGCTGGTGCTGCTGCAAAAGACCATGCTCAACATCGAAGGCCTGGGCCGCCAGCTGGACCCTGACCTGGACCTGTGGAAGACCGCCAAGCCGTACCTGGAGCGCTGGATGAACGAGCAGGTCGGCTGGCGCGGCATGGTGGATCGCCTGAAAGCCGAGGCGCCGCGCTACGCCCACATCTTCCCGCAGCTGCCGCGCCTGATCTACCAGGCGCTGGAGAAGACCACTGACCTGGAAGTGAACGACTCGGCCCTGCTGCGCGAGCTGATGCACCACCAGCGGCGCACCAACCGCGTGCTGATGCTGGTGGCGGGCCTGCTCGGGCTGCTGTTCTCGGCGGTCGCCGTCACCTACCTGTACGGCCATTGGTGGATGCGGTCGTGAGCGCGGCCCCATTCGGTACGCGCGACCCGAAGAGCGCGGCGTTCTGGGACGAGCGTTTCGAGCGCGGTTTCAAGCCATGGGAGCGGCCCGGGGTGCCCGAGGCGCTGCGCCGCTTCGTGGCCGCGGCGCCAAGGCCGCTCACAACCCTGATTCCCGGCTGCGGCAGCGCCCACGAGCTGGCCTGGCTGAGCGAGGCCGGCTGGGACGCCATCGCGATCGACTTTTCGGCGGCGGCCGTGGCCAGCGCGATGACGGTGGCCGGCAAATGGGCCGAGCGCGTGGTGCAGGCGGATTTTTTCACCTACGAACCGCCGCGGCCGCTCGAGCTGATTTACGAGCGCGCGTTCTTCTGCGCCATGCCGCGCGAAATGCTGCCCAGGCTGGTAGAGCGTTGGGCGCAGTTGCTGCCGCCGGACGGCATGCTGGCTGGGTATTTTTACTTCGACGATTCCCCGAAGGGCCCGCCGTTCGGCACCAGCCGCGAGGCGTTGGACGCCTTGCTCACGCCGTATTTCGAGTGCATCGCTGACGAGGCGGTGGTCGATTCGATTCCCATGTTCCAGGACAAGGAACGCTGGATGGTCTGGCGGCGTTTGCCGATGTGACCATCGCGTAAAAAAGGACTTACGCACGTCGTCCCGGCGAAAGCCGGGACCCATGCTGAGTATCCGGATTCGGCGAGGCCGCGTAACTGCAAACTCAGCATGGGTCCCGGCCTGCGCCGGGACGACGGCGTACAGACGAAAAAAAGCCCGCTGTGCGCGGGCCCCCAATGCGGTCGTTTTTTTGCGGAAATGCGGCGATGTCGCCATCGCGCATAGCTTCTGTTTCTAGAACCTTCCGGGCGGCGGTTCCGTTGCTCGCCGCTAACAAGCGTGTTATTTAAGCACGCAAGTTATTGCTGGGCAAACGAAACCGGGCCGCGGGGACCGAAAAACAACAGCGCGCCCGCAAACAGGCGGGTCTGGAGAACGGCGCCCATCACCCCCATATCGGCAAAAGCGCCCATAAACGCTTTATAATGTGGGGTTTTGAAGATTTTTGCGGAGTACAGCTATGCCGATTTACGCCTACCGCTGCGCCGAATGCGGTTTTTCCAAAGATGTGCTGCAAAAAATTTCAGACGCGCCTTTGACCACTTGCCTGTCCTGCGGCAAGCCTGCGTTCCAAAAGCAGGTGACCGCCGCCGGCTTCCAGCTCAAGGGCACCGGTTGGTACGTCACCGACTTCCGTGGGGGCAGCTCCTCGTCGTCCGGCGGCAGTTCCGGCTCGTCCGAGCAGTCCGCGCCAGCCACGACGTCCACCGGCAGCAACTAACACCGCCGGCCGCGCCCTTCGTGGGCAAGGCCGCGGGATAACAACGAGAACACGATGCGTAAATACTTCATCACGGGCCTGTTGGTCGTGGTTCCCCTGGCGATCACCGCCTGGGTGCTCAACCTCGTCATCGGCACGCTGGACCAGTCGCTGCTGCTGGTGCCGGAGGCCTGGCAGCCGCGCCACCTGATCGGCTTCGACCTGCCTGGTGTGGGCGCGGTGCTGACGATTGCGATCGTGTTCCTGATCGGCCTGTTCACCAACAACCTGGTCGGCAACTTCGTGGTGCGCCAGTGGGAACGGCTGCTGGGCCGCATCCCCGTCATCAGCTCGTTGTATGGCAGCGTCAAGCAGGTGTCCGACACGCTGTTCTCGTCGAACGGCAATGCGTTTCGCAAGGCGGTGCTGGTGCCGTACCCGCACGCCGACTCGCATACGATCGCGTTCCTGACCGGCGCCCCCGGCGGCGACGTGAAGAACCACCTGCAGGGCGACTACGTCAGCGTGTACGTGCCAACCACCCCCAACCCGACCTCGGGCTTCTTCCTGATGATGGAGCGCAGCAAGGTCGTGGAACTGGACATGACGGTGGATGCGGCGCTCAAGTACATCGTCTCCATGGGCGTCGTGGCCCCCGAATAAGCAACCGAAATACCAACCTGGAATAGAGAAAAATATGTCCTCCATGCGTACCAACTACTGCGGCCTCGTCACCGAAGAACTGCTGGGCCAAACCGTCAGCCTGTGCGGCTGGGTGCACCGCCGCCGCGACCACGGCGGGGTGATCTTCATCGACCTGCGCGACCGTGAAGGCATCGTGCAGGTGGTCTGCCACCCGGACAACGCCGAGGTGTTCAAGGTCGCCGAGCATATCCGCAACGAGTACTGCCTGCGCGTGACCGGTACCGTGAACCCGCGCCTGGAGGGCACCGTCAACCCGAACCTCAAGTCGGGCAAGATCGAAGTCGTGGCAACCAGCCTGGAAGTGCTCAACGCATCGGTGCCGGTGCCGTTCCAGCTGGACGACGACAACCTGTCCGAGACCACCCGCCTGACCCACCGCGTGCTCGACCTGCGCCGCCAGCAGATGCAGGACAACCTGCGCCTGCGCTACAAGGTGTCGATGGCCGTGCGTAACTACCTGGACGCGCTCGGTTTCGTGGACATCGAGACCCCGATGCTGACCAAGTCGACCCCGGAAGGCGCGCGCGACTACCTGGTGCCGTCGCGCGTGAACGCCGGCCACTTCTTCGCGCTGCCGCAGTCGCCGCAGCTGTTCAAGCAGATGCTGATGGTGTCGGGCTTTGACCGCTACTACCAGATCACCAAGTGCTTCCGCGACGAAGACCTGCGCGCCGACCGCCAGCCGGAATTCACCCAGATCGACTGCGAGACCTCGTTCCTGACCGAGCAGGAGATCCGCGACCTGTTCGAAGACATGATGCGCCACGTCTTCAAGACCACGCGCGGCATCGACCTGCCGAACCCGTTCCCGGTGATGGACTACGCCACCGCGATGGGCAAGTACGGCTCGGACAAGCCGGACATGCGCGTCAAGCTGGAATTCACCGAACTGACCGACGTGATGAAGACCGTCGAGTTCAAGGTCTTCAACAGCGCCGCCAACATGGCTGGCGGCCGCGTGGTCGGCCTGCGCGTGCCGCAGGGCGGTTCGATGCCGCGTTCGGAGATCGACGCGTACACCCAGTTCGTTGCGATCTACGGCGCCAAGGGCCTGGCATACATCAAGGTCAACGAGAAGGCCAAGGGCCGCGACGGGCTGCAGTCGCCGATCGTGAAGAACCTGTCCGATGAAGCGCTGGCCAAGGTGCTGGAGCTGACGGGCGCCGAAGACGGCGACCTGATCTTCTTTGGCGCGGACAAGGCCAAGGTGGTCAACGACGCGATCGGCGCGCTGCGCGTGAAGATCGGCCACTCCGAGTTCGGCAAGAAGGCCGGCCTGTTCGACGACGTCTGGGCGCCGCTGTGGGTGATCGACTTCCCGATGTTCGAGTACGACGACGAAGACAATCGCTGGACCGCGACCCACCACCCGTTCACCGCGCCGAAAGACGGCCACGAGGACATGCTCGAGACCAACCCGGGCGCCTGCATTGCCAAGGCCTACGACATGGTGCTCAATGGCTGGGAACTGGGTGGCGGCTCGATCCGTATCCACCGCGAGGAAGTGCAGAGCAAGGTGTTCCGCGCGCTGAAGATCAATGCCGAAGAAGCGCAGGCCAAGTTCGGCTTCCTGCTCGACGCGCTGCAGTACGGCGCGCCGCCGCACGGTGGCCTGGCGTTCGGCCTGGACCGCCTGATCACGCTGATGACCGGCTCCGAGTCGATCCGCGACGTGATCGCGTTCCCGAAGACCCAGCGCGCCCAGTGCCTGCTGACCAACGCGCCGTCGGAAGTGGACGAGAAGCAGCTGCGCGAACTGCACATCCGCCTGCGCAACGCCGAGCCGAAGGTCGCGTAACCAGGCTTGCCGGCCACTATTCCTATCTTGCTTGAGCCGGATGGGATGGTGGCCGACTCCTTAGGGATGTCGGCACGAGCTTCGAAAGCTGGTACGCGATGGTTTGCCAAGGGAAGGACCATTTTCATGAATAAGCCGCTGGCCCAGAAACTGGGGTTCGACGAAGATACGATGTGGGTCCATCTCGTTGACGGGCGCACCCTTGGCGTCCCGCTTGCGTACTTCCCGCGGCTGCTGGCGGCCAGCGCCGAACAGCGCAACCGTTACGTCATTAGCGGTGGCGGAACGGGGCTGCACTGGGATGAGCTCGACGAAGACATCAGCGTCGAACACCTGCTGCTGGGTCATGGGGACCGCACCTCGTCGCCAATCGCTGCGAAATAAGCCTTGCACAAGATCCCCGAGTCCGTCCTTGTCGTGATCCACACTTCGGACCTCGAAGTGCTGCTGATCGAGCGTGCCGACAAGCCTGGCTTCTGGCAGTCGGTGACCGGCTCGCTGGACCGCCTGGACGAGCCGCTGCTGGAAACCGCGGCCCGCGAGCTGTTCGAGGAAACCGGCATCGTCGCCGACGGCGAGACGATCCGGCTGCACGACTGGCACCTGTCTAACGTGTACGAGATCTACCAGACCTGGCGCCACCGTTATGCGCCCGGCGTCACCCACAACACCGAACACGTGTTCTCGGTGTGCGTGCCGCGCGATATCCCTGTCATCCTGAGCCCGCGCGAGCATCTCCAGTTCGCCTGGCTGCCTTACCTCGAGGCGGCTGACCGCTGCTTTTCTTCCTCCAACGCCGAAGCAATCCTGCAACTGCCCCGGCACTACCCGGTGCGGTGAACATCGTCGTTACCTTGGGAACCGTCATCCCGGCGCAGGCCGAAATCCATGGACCAGCCGCGTTGCCGCACACTCAGCATGGATCACGGCGGGGCCGCCGAGGATGCGCCGGGATGACGGTGTTGAGGTAGTTGGTGCTTTCGGCGCCGCCCCCTTGGCCGCTATCGCCCACGCACGATTGCCCCATGTTCCCGTTCGACACTGACTGATGGGGTTAGAATGTTCGCATGAAAATTCGTGTCGCGACTTACAACATCCACAAGGGCGTTTCCGCGCTGCGCAGCCGGCCGCGGGTGCTGGCGCTGAAGAAGGCGATCGCCCAGTTCCACGCTGACATTGTTTTCCTGCAGGAAGTGCAGGGCCGCCACGACCGCTACCAGGCCCGCTACGGCAGCGAAGACCTGGACCACCACCACGCCTGGCCCGAGGCCGCGCAGCACGAATTTTTCGCCGGCGAGTCACACCATTCCGCCTACGGCATGAACGCGGTGTATGACCACGGACACCACGGCAATGCGCTACTGAGCAAGTTCCGCATCGAAAACAGCCGCAACACCGACATTTCCGACCATGCCTACGAGCAGCGCGGCATCTTGCACTGCCGCCTGGACACCCCGGCCGGCACGGTCCACTGCTATGTGGTGCACCTGGGCCTGTTCGAGGGCAGCCGCGGGCGCCAGAGCGAGGCGCTGATCGAGGCGGTCAACGAATCGGCACCCCACGGGCAGCCGGTCATCATCGCGGGCGACTTCAACGACTGGCGCAACACGCTGTCGGACCGGCTGCGCAACGCGCTCGGCGTGACCGAGGTGTTCGACGAACTCGGCCCGCGCACGGCGCTGGGCGACCTGGTGCGCAACCTGGCGGGGCGGCAGGCGCCGATCCGGCCGGCGCGCACCTTCCCGGCCGCGCTGCCATGGTTTCGCCTCGACCGCATTTACGTGCGCGGCTTCAAGGTCGAGAACGCCGAAGTGATGCACGGTACGCTGTGGGCGCGCCTGTCGGACCACGCACCAATCCTGGCCAACCTCGAGCTGGCGTAAGCGCATGCGCTCGCTGACGTATGTAGCCGCGAACGACGTCACCCTCCTGGAAAGCGGCACCGCTTTCTTCCCTGCGTTGCTGGCCGCAGTGGATGCGGCGCGCTACGACATCCTGTTCGAAACCTACATCTGGGCCGAGGACAAGATGGGCGACGAGGTCAAGGCCGCGCTGATCCGGGCCGCCCAGCGCGGCGTGAAGGTGCGCGTGGTGGTGGACTGGTTCGGCACCGGGCATCGCGTGGCCGATCGCCTGCACGACGCTTTGCACCAGGGCGGCGTGCATTGCCGGATCTTCAACCCGTGGTTTCGCCGTGGGATCGCGCGCAGCCACCGCAAGATCGCTGTCATCGATCGCGAGGTGGCGTTCGTGGGCGGCATCAACGTCAATGACGATTGGGTCTGCGACTATGACCCGCGCAAGTCGCTGCCGGCGCCGCGCTGGGATTTCGCGGTGGAGGTGAGGGGGCCGCTGGTGGCCCAGATCCACCACGAGGCGCAGGGCCAGTGGGCGCGGGTGGGTCACATGAACATCGTGCGCCGGCTGGGATTGTTCCGCGAGATGCGCAGGCAGCCGCCGGGGCTGGGCGATCAGCCGATGCAGGCCGCCTTCGTGGTGCGCGACAACCTGCGCAACCGCCGTACGATCCAGCGCGCCTACCTGCAGGCGCTCGGCCGCGCGCGGCGCAGCGCGCTGGTCGCCAATCCCTACTTTGCCCCGGGGCGCAAGCTGCGCGAGGCGCTGGCCCAGGCCGCGCAGCGCGGAGTCGATGTGCGGCTCCTGATCGGCGTGGGTGAATTCCGCCTGCAGGACATGGTCGCGCACTCGTACTACCCGAAGCTGCTTGCCGCCGGCGTGAAGATCTACGAGTATCACAAGACGCAGCTGCACGGGAAGGTCGCGGTGGTGGACGAGGACTGGGCCACGGTTGGGTCGAGCAATTGCGACGGCCTGTCGCTGTTCGTGAACCAGGAGGCCAACGTGGTGGTGCGCGACCCGGTGTTCGCGGCCACGGTGCGCCGGCACGTGGAGCACGGCATCCTGGATGGGGTACCGGTCGCGCTGGAAGACATGCGCCAGCTCGGCTGGCTGCGCCGCACCAGCTACGGCCTGGCGTACCGCTTGTACAAGCTCGCGATGCGGCTGTTCTCGGTCGGCTACGCGTAAAGGATCAGGTAACAGGAAATGGAAGACAACGTACGAATCGACAAATGGTTGTGGGCGGCCCGTTTTTTCAAGACGCGCTCGCTGGCCGCCGACGCCGTGGACCGCGGCCGGGTCAAGATCGGCGGCGAGCCGGTCAAGCCGGCCCGTGCAGTCAAGGTGAACGACAAGATTTTCGTGGACAACGGCTCGGACCGATGGGAAGTGGTGGTGCTGGGCGTTTCCGGCGTGCGCGGCTCGGCCACGGTGGCCCGCGCCCTGTACAGCGAAACGGAGGAGAGCATCGTACGGCGCGAGCGCGACAAGGAAGCGCGCCGCCTGTTCCCCGAGCCGGGCAGCTCGATCAAGGGCCGGCCGACCAAGCGCGACCGCAGGGCGATCGAACGGACCCGAAGCTAGGCGTCGCGCAGAGGCGCTTTCCTTTTCCATTTTAGGAGCAGATGAGCCGTGTGACGGTTGGGGAGATTTTCGTTCAAAGTTGCGGTGTACATTACGGCAAGGCCGCGATAATTACTGACGGCTGGATTTGTCGACGAGATCCTCAATAGAAAAATCAGGGCAAATGGCAGAGGCAGCGGGCAAGATTACCTGGCGGCGGGTTTTTTGGTGGTCAGTCATTGCCTACTTCGTGGGAAAACTCGTGGCGCGCTGGCTGTATCCCGATGCGCTCACGATGCCCCAGGTGTGGGGAGTGGTCATCTTGCTGCCCGCGCTTAGGGCGGCAATGGAGCTGAGATACGCGTTGGCCAGGTATCTTGCATGTCGACAAAGGGGCAGAGATGTTCGGTCAAGCCTGCCTGCGCTGCTACCGGTCGGGTTCGCGGGATTCGTGCGTTTCAACTACATCCAACTGTTTGGTTTTTTGCAGCGACGAGCGCCTTGCCCGAACTACGATGACGAATTCGAGCACTATAAGAAGAGCCAGCACTCGACCGTTATTTTGATTGCCCTCATCGCGTGTGCGGTGGAACTACCCATCAGCGCCACAGTTATCGGATTTGTCGCGCACGGTTCCGAGTCGGGGTCTCCGGCACACGTCATTCTTTTATCGTTTAGTCTTTTCGCCGTCCTCTGGCTCGTTGGGGATCGTTATCTGGTCAGCAGGAGCCGACATGGGCTGGCAGGTGACAAGCTCTACCTTAACGTCGGCGCCCGCTTTGAGGCCGAGATTGCGCTAGCGTCGGTCCAGGATGTACGGTTGCTGACCCAAAAAGAAGCGCAAGAGTCTCGGGCCGCCTGGATCAGGCGCAACGGCTGCAATCCGTCGGAAACCATCATGGCGACTCCCTTCGACCAGCCTAATTTGGCCATCAGTCTGGACGTCCTATCCCATCCGCATATCGAGGCGTACGGGATTCCCCGAGAACAGGTTCGGTCACTTCTGGTTTACGTGGACGACCCGCAAAGCTTTGCGAAGAAGGTGCAAGAACGGCTATCGTAGTCGTCAATCAGTCCGGTCTTAGCTTTGGGCCACTGCCAAAACTGATAGGTTTTTCTGAGTATTAACAGGTGCTAGTATCGCGCCAACCTGTTGATACTCATGCAACTACTTACTGCCTATACCGTTCGCTTCGGCCGCATTTCGCGCGCCACCTGGTTCGCGCGCCTGCTCGCGCTGACGCTGTTCTGCACCGCCTTTGGCATGCTCGCCGAATGGTCGGTCGGGAGCGGCGGCGCTGCACTCGTGGCCTTCATGTTCGTGTGGTGCGCGGCTGCTGTCTCGGCCCAGCGCCTGCACGACTGCGGCGTGTCCGGCTGGTGGCTGCTGGCGCTGCTCTTTCCGGTGATCGGCCCGGCTTGGCTTGCATGGCAGCTCCTGCGCCGGGGCGAGGCTGGCACCAACGCATACGGGGACAACCCGGCGGTGCGCGAGGATTACCTCCAGGTGGATATTGCGAGGTAAGGGCCATGGCAACCGTCAACGATGTCACACAGCTCAACCGCATCGACGTGCTGGCCATTGCCACGCCGCGCTCGACCTGCGAATTGCAGGATGTGTTGAGGAACACGACGCTGCCCATTTCGATCGGCGGCGGCCACTTCAGCATGGGCGGCCATACCGCGTCGCCCGGCAGCTTGCACCTGGACCTGCGCCAGATGAATGCCGTGCTGGCTTTCGATCCGCATCTGCGCAAGATCCGCGTACAGGCGGGCATCCGGTGGTGCGACATCCAGCGGCTGATCGATCCGCATGGCCTGGCGGTGAAGATCATGCAGACCTACGCCAACTTCACCGTGGGCGGCGCATTGTCGGTGAACGCGCACGGGCGCTACATGGGGCTTGGGCCGGTCGTGCTGTCGGTGAGGACGATCCTGCTGGTGCTGGCGGATGGGACGGCGAAGCACGCCAGCCCCAGCGAGAACCAGGAACTGTTTTACGCGGCCATCGGCGGCTACGGCGCGATCGGCATCATCTCGGAGGTCGAACTCGAGCTGGTCGAGAACGTGCGGGTGGAACGCACCAACCGGAAGATGGCGACCGGGAACTATCTCGCATGGTTCAAGGCGCAGGTGCGCGACGATCCGGATGCGATTTTCCATAATGCCGACCTGTATCCGCCGCATTACACCGCGGCGCGCGCCGTCACCTGGCGCCGTACCGAACGGCCGGCCACCACCAGCGCGCGCCTGCAGCCGCTGCGCCGCCTGTACGCGCTGGAGAAGTACTTCCTGTGGGCGATTTCGGAAACACCGTTCGGCAAGCTACGGCGCGAATACCTGATCGACCCGCTGCTCTTTTTGCGCAAGAAGGTCCACTGGCGCAATTTCGAGGCGGGCTACGACGTGGCCGAGCTGGAGCCCATGGGGCGCAGCATGCGCACCTACGTCCTGCAGGAGTACTTCGTCCCGTGCGAGCGCCTGATGGATTTCGTGCCGCGCATGGCCGCGATCCTGGGCCGCCACAAGGCCAACATCATCAACATCTCGATCCGGCACGCGCTGGCCGATCCGGGCACGCTGCTGGCGTGGGCGCGTGGCGATACCTTCGCCTTCGTCCTGTACTACAAGCAGCGCACGCGCAACAGCGCCAAGGAACGCGTTGCGGTCTGGACCCGTGAGCTGATCGATGCGGTCATCGAGTGCGGCGGCACCTATTACCTGCCTTATCAGCTGCACGGCACCGACGAGCAGTTCCACCGCGCCTATCCGGGGGCTGCGCAGCTCTTTGCGCTGAAAAAGGAACTCGACCCAAGCTACCGCCTGCGCGGCGCATTGTGGGACAAATACTATATGCCGACCCTTGCCGAACCCGTGGACGATCAGCCATCGCTGTTCCGGTCCGTCTATGGAAATGCCCGGTCCGCCGACCGCTTCTACGCCTTTTTGCAGAACATCTTCCACCTGTACCCGGAGGACCGTTTTCATGCCCTCATCAAGGACGCGGTCGCGAATGGGACGGACGACGAATCGATCTACCGCGACATCCAGGCGCGCCTGCCTTCCATCACGCCGCCCTTGTCGCTGCTGCGCTATGCGCTTCCGGCCCTGGCCGTGCAGAAGAGGGAAATCGGCGGCCAGACCGCACAGCTGGTCGGCACCCGCGCGCTGCGCGGCTATGTCGAAATCGGTTCCACCGGCCGCTATGTCGGCGCGCTGAAAAAGCGGCTGAACCTGTCGGGACCGGTTACGCTGGTGCACGACAAGGCGCCGACCAATTCGCCGGCCGACATCGCCGAGCGTGGCGGACTGCGCAAGGCGGGCAAGTTCGCTGCGCTGGATGACTACGCGCAGCTCGCGCTGCCACCGGAAAGCGCAGACCTCGTTTCCTGCTTCATCGGCCTGCACCACATGAAGCCGGAACGACTGATGCCGTTCCTGCGCTCGATCGCGCAGGTGCTGCGGCCGGGCGGCTATTTCGTGGTGCGGGACCACGACGTGACCAGCGCGCAGATGCACGACTTCGTCTCGCTCGCCCATTGCGTGTTCAATGCGGGGCTGGGCGAGCGCTGGGAAACCAATGCGACGGAGCTGCGCCACTTCGACAGCGCGGACAACTGGATCAGGAAGATCGAGGCCGCCGGCTTCACCCACACCGGCGCGCGCCTGCTGCAGCAGGGCGATCCCTCGGACAACCTGCTGATGGCATTCACCCGCAACAGCGTGCTGGCATGAAGACCCGATTCCTTGCGCTGTTGGTCGCCGTGCTCCTGTGCGCCGCAAGCGCGTTCGCGGCCGACAGCCCTGTCGCCCCAAGCCAGCGGCGCGGCGTCGAACAGACCTTCCTGACCTATCCGGAATGGTTCCTGGTGCACAGCCCCGCCGAGTATGCCGCCTGGGTCGCCGCGCATCCCGCGCACGACTTTCCGTTCGTCGGGCACACGCGCCAGATCTGGTCGAGCTACGCCAGCGTCACCGGCGAACAGCTGCGCCGGCATTACCCGTCCAATCTTGGCTACCACGTCATGATCATGGTGATCGCGGGCAGCACCACACTGGAGTACGCCTTGCGCTCGGCCTACGAGAACACGATAGGTCGCCTGAGCTGGAGCCTGTCGACCGGCGAGCTCACGGCGGAGGACCGCTATGGTGCGCGGGCGGCCCAGGAATATGTGGACTTCATCCGCAAGGAGCCGTGGTACCTGTTCGATTTCACCGCGCGCCTGGAGGGGCTGTGGGCGACGACGCCGGCGCTGGGGCCCAACATAATCCGCAAATGGGAGCGGCGTTATGCGTTGACGAGCGAGTACGCGGTCAAGGCGGTGTACGGCAAGCTGATCGAGCTGGCCACGCGCGCGGCATACGATCCCGCGCTGATGACCACCCAGGTGGTGGTCGACCGCGCGCCATCGCAACTGCCGCGGGACGTCAAGCTGGTGCGCAGCGTGGAGGACGGCCGCGCGGTACTGGACCTGCCGCGCTACTACGGCTTCCGGATCGCGGCAACCGAGCTGGCCAAGGCAGGCGCCACCTTGCAGGATATCGCGGGGAACACGGGCGACATCCTGGTGACGGTCTGGCTCAACGCCGACCAGCCCGTTCCCGCTGGCGGCGCGCGCGTGCTGTTCGAGCAGCCCTTGCTGACCATGCCCGGCAAACGGCGCGTGGCGCTCGTGCTGCCCGTTTCCAGCCTGTCCGCGTTCCTGCTGCGCGCCGACGCATCAGGCGTGAAGGTCGAGCACGTGTACGACTACTGAAGGCGCCACGGTTGCGCGACGCCTGCCGTTAACTCTCCTTGGGTAATGCCGCACTCATTTTCTGGTAGATGAGGTAGGTGAGCGAAGCAACGAAGAATGAGGCGACCCAAAGATATCCGCCGGCGGCCAGGCCGAGCGATGGATCTGGCGTGCCAGGACTCTGGCAGCCGGGAGCGCCAGGAACCAGCGCTGCCAGCGATATGAGCGCGGTCATGATGGGTACCAGTGGACTGAGTCGCACGTTATCGAATGCAAGATGCCAGAGGACAACGAAGAGCGCCAGGTTGAGGTACCACCGGTACTCGTGACCTACGGCGAGAAGCGCGCCGGCCCAGCCAGTGGTCAAGACCTCGAGGCCGGTGGCGCTCCTTGCTGTGGCGCACGTGAATGCAGGAAGCGCGAGGCTCAGGGCATATATTGCCAGAGCCGCAATCAATCCTCCCCACCGTACAAGCCGCAGCCGTCGCTGAAGGTCTTGCGGGGCAACCGGTCCAGCAATGATGGCGCTGAAACAGCGCTGGTTCGCCGAAGCTGGTCGGTGGGCGATGTAAGCAATTGAGGCGATAACGATCGATGCTACCCAAAGATACCCGCCGATTCCCAATCCGGATGACTCGCCCGGCGCGCCGCCTCCGACCAGGCAGCCTGGATGATGGACAAAAGCCGTGGCGAGTGCCGCGAGCGCAGTGAGGCCAGGCAGAAAGCGGTTCTTTCCGACCGAGTTCAAGGCCAACGCGCCGATCATGAAGAAAAATGGAATGTTGACGAACCACCATGGCGAAAGCGCGAGCAAGCCAAACCAGCCTATGAGCAATACATACCAACCGTAAAAGCTGTCGGCCCTGCCACATTGAAACGATGGGGACGCGAGGCTTGCCACATACAGCAGGAGCGCCACCGTCACACATGTCTTGCGGGGAAATCGGGCACCAAACGAAGCCATGGAAAATGTTCGCAATGTTGTCTACCCTTGGTGCAGAATGGATATCGTTTTCGCCTGCTCTGTGGCCTTGCTGGAAAGCAGACGCCTGTAACGGCCCAGTGTACGAGAAGTGTTGCTTCCGTGGCAAGGATGGTTTTCCGCGCCCTGGATTGCCGGGACCTTCACACAGCTTCTCTGTGTTCTATCAATAGAACCGCACCTCTAAATTCCCTGTTTGACATTTCGGCTTCGGTAGATAATAGTACGAGCGTTCGGATTTTTTTCGATCGTTCCTGGGGTACTATTATTAACACTTCGACAAAATTCATGCGCAAGGGCGAAATGACGCGGGCGGCCATCCTGGACGAGGCGCTCCAGCTCGCCAGCCGCGACGGCCTTGAGGGGCTGACCATCGGCGTGCTGGCCGACCGGATGAACATGAGCAAATCCGGCGTGTTCGCGCACTTTGGCTCGCGTGAAGACCTGCAGATGGAGGTGATACGGCTGTACCACCACCGCTTCGAACAGGAAGTGTTCTACCCCAGCATCAGCGAGCCGCGCGGCATGCCGCGCCTGGTCGCGATGTTCGAACGCTGGGTCAAGCGCGTGTCCGTCGAAATCGCCTCCGGCTGCATCTACATCAGCGGCGCGGTCGAGTACGACGACCGTCCCGGCCCGATCCGCGAGCAGCTGGTGTCGATGGTGCAGGCGTGGCAGAACGCGCTGCTGCGCTGCGTGCAGCAGGCGATCGACTGCGGTCACCTCAAGAGCGACACCGACGCCCAGCAGATGGTGTTCGAAATGTACGGCCTGATCCTCGCCTTGCACCACGATGCGCGCTTCCTGCGCATCCCCGGCGCAACCGAGCGGGCCCGCCGCGGCTTCGAGCGGCTGATCGAGAATTACCGCAACACCGACAACCAACCGGGCCAGCAAGCCTGAGCACCGCCCAACGCCACATCCACATATAACATCAGTCAGGAGAACAACATGGGTCAGTACGTCGCGCCAATCCGGGACATGCAGTTTGTGCTGCATGAACTCCTCAACGTCACCGAGGAATTCAAGAACCTGCCGCGCTACCAGGAGATCGACGCCGACATCATCAACCAGGTGCTGGAAGAGGGCGCGAAGTTCACGCAGGAGGTGCTGTTCCCGCTGAACCACAGTGGCGACCGCGAGGGCTGCCACTACGACAAGGAAACCAAGAAGGTCACCACGCCGAAGGGTTTCAAAGAAGCGTATAAACAGTATGTCGAAGGCGGCTGGGCCGCGCTGGCGTGCGACGCGGAGTACGGCGGCCAGGGCCTGCCGGTCTCGCTGAACAACTCGTTCTACGAGATGCTCAACTCGTCCAACCAGGCATGGTCGATGTACCCGGGCCTGTCGCACGGCGCCTACGAGTGCCTGAAGGAGCACGGCACCGATGAGCAGAAAACCGTGTACCTGCCCAAGCTGGCTTCGGGCGAGTGGACCGGCACCATGTGCCTGACCGAGGCGCACTGCGGCACCGACCTGGGCCTGTTGCGCACCAAGGCCGAGCCGCAGGGCGACGGCTCCTACAGCATCACCGGCTCCAAGATCTTCATCTCGGCCGGCGAGCATGACATGTCCGAGAACATCATCCACCTGGTGCTGGCGCGCCTGCCGGACGCGCCCACTGGCTCGAAGGGCATCTCGCTGTTCCTGGTGCCCAAGTTCATTCCGGATGCAAGTGGCCAGCCGGGCGCGCGCAACGGCATCGCCTGCGGCGCGATCGAAGAGAAGATGGGCATCCACGGCAACGCCACCTGCCAGATGAACCTGGACGGCGCAAAAGGCTGGCTGATCGGCCAGCCGAACAAGGGCCTGAACGCGATGTTCGTGTTCATGAACGCAGCGCGCCTGGGCGTGGGCATGCAGGGCCTGGGCCTGACCGAAGTGGCGTACCAGAATGCGCTGGTGTACGCGAAAGACCGCATCCAGATGCGCAGCCTGTCCGGCCCCAAGGCGCCGGACCGCCCGGCCGACCCGATCATCGTGCACCCGGACGTCCGCCGCATGCTGCTGACCGCCAAGGCCTATGCCGAAGGCGCGCGCGCCTTCACCTCGTACGTCGCGCTGCAGATCGACCGCGAACTGAACCACCCGGACGAGGAAGTACGCAAGGAAGCGGCCGACGAGGTGGCGCTGCTGACCCCGATCGTCAAGGCCTTCCTGACCGATAACGCCTGGATCTCGACCTCGGAGGCGCTGCAGGTGTACGGCGGCCACGGCTACATCGCCGAGTGGGGCATGGAGCAGTACGTGCGCGATGCGCGCATTAACATGATCTACGAAGGCACCAACACGGTGCAGTCGCTCGACCTGTTGGGCCGCAAGATCCTGATGGACAACGGCGCCAAGCTGCGCAAGTTCGGCGAGAAGATCAAGTCCTTCGTCGAGGACAACGGCCTGTCCGAGGAGATGAGCGAATTCGTCACCCCGCTGGGCGAACTGGGCGAGAAGGTCACCAAGCTGACCATGGAAATCGGCATGAAGGCCTTCCAGAACCAGGACGAAGTGGGCGCCGCCGCCGTGCCGTACCTGCGCGTGGCCGGCCACCTGGTGTTCAGCTACTTCTTCGCGCAGATGGCGAAGATCGCGCTGGAGAAGAAGGACTCGGGCGACCGCTTCTACGAAGCCAAGCTCGCCACCGCGCGCTTCTACTTTGCGCGCCTGTACCCCGAGACCGCAATGCTGATCCGCCAGGCCCGTTCCGGCGCATCGAACCTGCTGGCGCTCGACGCAGAACTGTTCTAAGACCACCATCACGTCGTTCCGGCGCAAGCCGGAGCCCATGCTGAGCGTGAATGCCAGCTCAGCATGGGTCCCGGCTTCCGCCGGGACGACGGCTAACTCAAGGAAAACAATATGACTAATTTCATCGTCAAGAAAGTGGCTGTCCTGGGCGCCGGCGTGATGGGTGCCCAGATTGCCGCGCAGTGCGTCAACGCCAAGGTGCCTGTGGTGCTGTTCGACCTGCCGGCCAAGGAGGGTGCCAAGAACGGCATCGTCCAGCGCGCCATCGAGAACCTGAAGAAGCTGAGCCCCGCCCCGCTGGGCAACAAGGAAGACGCCGACCTGATCCTGGCCGCCAACTACGAGGACAACCTCGACGTGCTGGCCGGCTGCGACCTGATCATCGAAGCCATCGCCGAGCGCATGGACTGGAAGCACGACCTGTACAAGAAGGTCGCCCCGCACATCGGCCCGAACGCGATCTTCGCGACCAACACTTCGGGCCTGTCGATCGAGAAGCTGTCCGAAGGTTTTGACGCCGAGCTGAAGGCACGCTTCTGCGGCGTGCACTTCTTTAACCCGCCGCGCTACATGCACCTGGTCGAGCTGATCCCGACCGCAGCGACCCGCCCGGAGATCCTCGACCAGCTCGAGACCTTCCTCACCACCACCCTGGGCAAGGGCGTGGTGCGCGCCAAGGACACCCCGAACTTCATCGCCAACCGCGTCGGCATCTTCGGCATGCTGGCCACGATGCACGAAGCAGAGAAGTTCGGCCTGTCGGTGGACGTGGTGGACGACCTGACCGGCGCCAAGCTGGGCCGCGCCAAGTCGGGCACCTTCCGCACCGCCGATGTGGTGGGCCTGGACACGATGGGCCACGTCATCAAGACCATGCAGGACAACCTGGCCGATGACCCGTTCTTCAGCGTGTACAAAACGCCGGACGTGCTGGCCAAGCTGATCGAGAAGGGCGCGCTGGGCCAGAAATCGAAGGCCGGTTTCTACAAGAAGGTCGGCAAGGACATCATGCGCCTAGACTTCGCCAGCGGCGAATACGTGCCGGGCGGCGCCAAGGCTGCCGACATCGTTGGCCGTATCCTGAAGGAGAAGGACCCGGCCAAGAAGATGAAGGCGATGCGCGAATCGACCAACCCGCAGGCGCAGTTCCTGTGGGCGATCT
Source organism: Massilia agilis (assembly GCF_024756255.1). GTDB lineage: Bacteria > Pseudomonadota > Gammaproteobacteria > Burkholderiales > Burkholderiaceae_D > Telluria > Telluria agilis. The sequence goes on from NZ_JANUHB010000003.1 coordinate 578,705, forward strand.
TCCGCGATGCCTTCCACTACATCGCCGTGCACCTGGAGAGCATCGCCGACAACGCGCGCGACATCGACTTTGCGATGCGCTGGGGCTTTGGCTGGAGCACCGGTCCGTTCGAGACCTGGCAGGCGGCTGGCTGGAGCACCATCGCACAGTGGGTCAAGGAAGACATCGACGCGGGCAAGGCGCTGTGCAATGCGCCGCTGCCGGCCTGGGTGTTCGAAGCCCCGGTTGCCGAGAAAGGCGTCCACACCGCGGAAGGCTCGTATTCGCCGAGCCGCAAGACCTACGTGCCGCGCTCGACCCTGCCCGTGTACGAGCGCCAGGAATTCCGCGCGCCCGTGCTTGGCGGCGGCGGCAACGATCCGAAGACCTTTGGCACCACCGTGTTCGAGGATGACTCGGTACGCCTGTGGCACACCGGCGACGATGTGCTGATCTTCTCGAGCAAGACCAAGATGCACGTCATCGGCGATGGCGTCACCAAGGGCCTGAAGCGCGCGATCGCGGAAGCGGAGCAGAACTACAAGGGCCTGGTGATCTGGCAACCGGATTCGGCGGAAGGCGGCGCATTCTCGGCCGGCGCAGACCTGCAATCGGCCCTGCCGGCCTACATGGCCGGTGGCGCCAAGGCGATGGAGCCGCTGGTGCGCGAACTGCAGGACACCTTCATGGCGATGAAGTACTCGAACATCCCCGTGGTGGCGGCCGTGGCCGGCCTGGCGCTGGGTGGCGGCTGCGAAATGGTCCTGCACGCGTCCAAGCGCGTGGCTGCCCTCGAGTCGTACATTGGCCTGGTGGAAGTGGGCGTGGGCCTGGTGCCGGCCGGCGGCGGCCTGAAGGAGTGCGCGGTGCGCGCGGCCAATGAGGCCAAGGGCAACGACATCCTGCAGTTCCTGAAGAACGGCTTCACCAACGCGGCCATGGCCAACGTGTCCAAGTCGGCGCTGGAAGCCAAGGCGATGGGCTACCTGAAGGAAGACGACATCATCGTCTTTAACATCTACGAGCTGCTGCACGTGGCCAAGACGACCGCGCGTTCGATGTTCGACGCCGGCTACCGCGCGCCGCTGCGTCGCCCGGTCCCGGTGACCGGCCGCTACGGCTGGGCGACGATCCGCGGCCAGCTGGTCAACATGCGCGACGGCGGGTTCATCTCGGCGTACGACTACCACCTGGGCGACACCATCGCCGAGATCGTGACCGGCGGCGACATCGACCAGGGCAGCTACGTGTCCGAGCAGTGGCTGCTCGACATGGAGCGCCGCGCCTTCATCGCGCTGCTGTCCAACCCGAAGACCCAGGAACGCATCATGGGCATGATGCAGACCGGTAAGCCGGTGCGCAACTGACGCTGAACAGAACAGGACGACCAACATGAGCAAACAACTTCAAGACGCATACATCGTCGCAGCGACCCGTACCCCGATCGGCAAGGCGCCGCGCGGCGTGTTCAACAAGACCCGTCCGGACGACCTGCTGGTGGCCGCCATCCAGGGCGCAATGAAGCAGGTGCCGAACCTGGACCCGAACGTGATCGTCGACGCCATCGTCGGCTGCTCGTTCCCCGAGGCCGAGCAGGGCTTCAACGTGGCGCGCCAGGCCGTGGTGCTGGCGGGCCTGCCCAAGACCGTGGGCGGCGTCACCGTCAACCGTTACTGCGCATCGGGCATCACCGCGCTGGCCATGGCAGCAGACCGCATCCGCGTGGGCGAGGCCGACGTGCTGATCGCCGGCGGTGTTGAGTCGATGTCGATGGTGCCGATGATGGGCCATCACCCGTCGATCAACATGCGCGTGTTCGAGGACGACAACGTCGGCCTGGCCTACGGCATGGGCCTGACCGCCGAGAAGGTGGCCGAGCAGTGGAAGGTGTCGCGCGAAGACCAGGACGCATTCGGCCTGGAGTCGCACCGCCGCGCCATCGCCGCGCAGCAGGCCGGTCTCTTCAAGGACGAGATCACGCCGGTCGAAGTCGTGAACCGCAAGCCGGACCTGGCCAGCGGCGAGATCAAGATCAGCCGCCGCATGGTGGAGCTGGACGAAGGCCCGCGCGCCGACGCCAGCATGGAATCGATGGCCAAGCTCAAGCCGGTGTTCGCGGCCAAGGGTTCGGTCACGGCCGCGACCTCGTCGCAGATGTCCGACGGCGCCGGTGCGCTGATCGTGGTGAGCGAGAAGATCCTCAAGGAGCACAACCTGACCCCGCTGGCGAAGTTCTCGTCGTTCGCGGTGCGCGGCGTGCCGCCCGAGATCATGGGCATCGGTCCCAAGTTCGCGATTCCGGCGGCCTGCGCCGCGGCGGGCATCAGCCAGGACCAGCTGGACTGGATCGAGCTGAACGAAGCGTTTGCCGCGCAGGCGCTGGCCGTGATCCGCGACCTGGGGCTGGACACCAGCAAGGTCAACCCGATGGGCGGCGCGATTGCGCTGGGCCACCCGCTGGGCGCGACCGGCGCCATCCGCGCCGCGACCGTGGTGCACGCGCTGCGTCGTAACAGCCTGAAGTACGGCATGGTGACGATGTGCGTGGGCGCGGGCATGGGTGCGGCTGGTATCATCGAGCGCGTCTGATCGACTTGTAGCAGACCGCGTGGGCACGGGTGCCCACCCTACAGTGTCAAGGTAGGGTGGGCACTCGTGCCCACGCGGTTTTCACGCGACTAAAAAACTGGGGAGACACTGCATGGAAATTGTGACGACCAAGGCCAACGGCATCCTGGCCATTGAATTCAACCGTCCGGAGCGCAAGAACGCGATCACCGGCGCCATGTACAAGGCCGTGGCAGACGCGCTGCTGGACGGCGACCAGGACAGCGTGGTGCGCGCCGTGCTCATCACCGGCAAGCCGGAGATATTCACCGCCGGGAACGACCTGGACGACTTCCTCAACAACGTGAAGCCGGAAGACGGCTCGATGGGCATCGACCGCCCGGTGTTCCAGTTCATGCGCGCGCTGGCGGGCATGAACAAGCCGGTGGTGGCGGCCGTGTCGGGCGCGGCTGTGGGCATCGGCACCACCATGCTGATGCACTGCGACCTGGTGTACGCGGCCGATAACGCCAAGTTCTCGCTGCCGTTCTCGCAACTGGGTCTTTGCCCGGAATTCGCTTCGTCGATACTGCTGCCGCAGCTGGCAGGCTACCCGCGCGCGGCCGAGAAGCTGCTGCTGGGCGAAGCGTTCGGGGTGCAGGAAGCGTTCGAAATGGGCCTGGTCACGCGCGTGCTGCCGGCCGGCGAATTGGCCGCGTTCGTGCAGCAGCAGATGGCCAAGCTGGTGGCGCTGCCGCCGGCATCGATCCGCGCCACCAAGGCGCTGATGAAGCGGCCGCGCACCGATGCGATCAACGACACCATGGCCGTCGAGAATAAGCAGTTCGGGGCGATGCTGCTGGGCGCCGAGGCGAAGGAAGCGTTCACCGCCTTCTTCGAGAAGCGCAAGCCCGATTTTTCGAAGTTCGACTGAACGCGGTAGGGTGGGCAGGTCTTCCTGCCCACGCGTTCAGCGCACGCTTGTGTGGCCTGAACGCTTGCCCCGGAGTGCTTGCGTCGCTTGAACGCGTGGGCGGGAGACCCGCCCACCCTACGGGAGCTTCCGGTTACTTCTGGGGTGCGGTGGCTTGCAGCCCGTCTTTGAAACCCTGCGTCATGTCGGGCAGGGCGACCAACCACAGATAGCTGCCGGCAGCCAGCGCGATCGCGAGGCCGAACAGCCGTGCGCGCACCGCTTTGTTGCGGCCCTGCCGGGACGGGTCGGGCTCGCCGCATTTTGGACAGGCGGTGGCCTTTGGCGAGACTTCGGAATCGCATTGCCTGCATGAGACGAGTGCCATGATCTCCTCCTTTTACTTTTGACTTATCGTTTCATCATGTTTGCGGATCGGCCAGCGCGTCAATGCCCTAGCGCGGCTCATCCTGACGAATCATCCACCGCAGCAATGCGCAGGTCAATTCGCATCGCATAGGTGCCGCTTGCCGGCGGGGCCGGACAGGCGCTCGGTCCAGTCCTCGGTCTGGCCGCTCGCCAGGCGGCGCGCGAAGAGTTCGCGCCAACTCGAGGGCAGCGCGGCAAGAGCGGCCAGCTCGCCGAGCACCTGCGGGCGAGTGTCCCTGTCGTACAGGGCCGCGATGATGCGCGACAGTGGCCACGCAGGATGCGGGCGCTCCAGCAGCACCAGCGCGTCCCCTGCGGCCACCCAGCCCGGCGCGAGCACGCGGTAGTACCAGCCCGTTCGCCCGCTGCGCTGGACCAGCGCGGCCATCGCAGGTTCGGCGAACCGCAGGTTCAGCTTCCAGCAGGGCTGGCGCGACTGCGATACCTGTACGATGGCGTCACCCAGGGCGAGCACGTCGCCGATGCACAGGTCCGCTTCGGTGCACCCGATGGTGGACAGGTTTTCCCCGAAGGCGCCGGAGCGCGCCAGCGATGCGCGCATACCGATGCGCGAGATCCACCACGCGTAATGCTCCAGTGCGTAGTGGTGCAGCGCTTTTGCGGGGCCGCCGTGGCGCCGAGTGTCGGCCTGGGCATCACCTTCCAGTCCGCTGCGGCCAAGCCAGCAGGGCGCGTCCAGCGCTTGCTTGGCGATGCCGCTGGCAGCAACGGCCCCCAGCGGCGCCACCGGGCCGGCCAGCAGGGTTGTTACCGTCCAGCGCATCGCGGTCCGGTCAGCCGCGCAGGTTGGCCAGGATGGTGGCCAGCTCCGCCGTCTGCATGTCGCCCAGCGGCTGCAGCGGCGCGCGCGGCGCGCCGGCGTCGAAGTCGAGCAGCTTCAGGCCAGCCTTGACAGTGGTGGGCAAGCCGCCCCTGACGATGAACTGCAGCAGCGGCAGCTGGCGATAGAACAGCTGTCGTGCGCGTGGCAGGTCGTTGGCCTGCATCGCCTCGTACAAGGCCAGCGGCAGCTCGGCGTTCAGGTTCGGCGCGGCGGTGCACCAGCCCGTCGCTCCCGCGGCCAGCGCGGCCAGCGCGAGCGGGTTGCTGCCGTTGTAGAACGGGATGGCGCCGTCGGTCAGCTGCGCGAGCCGGTGCATGCGCTGCACGTCACCCGTGCTCTCCTTGACCATGGTGACGTTCGGGACCGCGCGGCAGATGCGGGCGATCAGTTCCGGCGACATGTCCACGCCGCTGGTAGCCGGGTTGTTGTACAACATGATCGGAATCGAGATCGCTTCGGCGATGCGCGCGTAGTGGCCGAGGATCTCGGCCTCGTTCAGCTTCCAGTACGAGACCGGCAGCACCATGACCGCATCCGCGCCGGCCTGCTCGGCAAAGCGGGCGCGGCGGATGGCGTTATCGGTGGTCAGGTCGGAAATGCCCACCACGACGGGCACGCGCCGGCCCACCGCGCGGATCGCGGTGTCGGCCACGCAGTCCCATTCGTGGTCCGACAGGTAGGCGCTTTCTCCTGTGCTGCCGAGCGGGGCGATGGCATGCACGCCGCTGCTGACGAGGCGCTCGACCAGCGCGGCCAGTGCCGGCGCATCCACCTCATTGTTGTGGGTGAACGGCGTGACGGGATAGGCGATGATCCCTTTGAATTGTTTGGTCATGATTGTTCCTTTGTCGTGTGGGCTCAGGCCAGGCAGTCGGCGTGGCGGCGCAGGGCGCGCCGCGCGTAGTAGGCGAAGGTGACGCTGTCGCGCTTGGGCGTGGAGATCCAGTCGTGCGCCTCGCGCGCCAGCGCTTCGGGCAGCGGCTTGATGGCGCCGGCGCTCATGGCCAGCAGCTGCAGGCGCGCGGCGCGTTCGATCAGGATCGCCAGCATGCAGGCTTCCTCGATGGTCTTGCCGACCACCAGCTGGCCGTGGTGGGCCAGCAGGATGGCGCGCTTGTCGCCCAGGGCGCGGGCGATGATCTCGCCTTCCTCGTTACCGACCGGGACCCCGGGCCAGGCTGGCAGGAAGGCGCAGTCGTCGTATAGTGGGCAGGTGTCCATGTGCGAGACGGCCAGCGGTTCTTCGAGCATCGACAGCGCGGCCGCATGGGTCGGGTGGGTGTGGATGATGCAGTTCACGTCCGGCCGCTGGCGATAGATCCAGGTATGGAAGCGGTTGGCGGGGTTGGGAATGCCGCGCCCGGCCAGCACCTTCAGGTCCTGGTCCACGTGGATCAGGTTCGACATCGCGATCTCGTCGAAACCCAGGCCAAGCTGCTGGGTGTAGAAACTGTCGCCGCCTTCGGCGCGGCAGGTGATCTGCCCGGCCAGCCCGGAATCGTGGCCGGCGTCGAACAAGACGCGGCAGGTGAGCGCCAGTTTCTGGCGCGCGCTCCAGCCGCTGTCGCCGAATTCCTGGGCAAGGCGTTGCTGGGCGATGGAGACAAGCTCCTGTTTGGATAGGGTCAAGGTATCAGCCAATTGGTTCTCCTGTTGCTCGATGAATGGCGTTCCCCCGCCCGGCGGGCCCACCCGACTGGAAACGAAGTGAATCATAGGACACGACGTGTCCTACTGTACAATAGATTTTCCATATCGTGGGTGCAGGCTATGACTATCAGGCTGAAACTGCTGCGCAAGCAGAAGGGCTGGTCGCTCGAGGTGCTCGCCGAGCAGACCGGCCTGACCAAGAGTTACCTGTCGAAGGTGGAGCGAGGCGTGAGCGTGCCGTCGATCGCGGTCGCGCTCAAGCTGTCCAAGGCGCTCGGCGTCGAGGTGGGCGACCTGTTCTCCGAGGCGCGCAACCGCGAGGCGGTCGTCATCACGCGCGCGGCGCAGCGCACGCGCATTGGCGACCCAAAATCGAGCGCGCGCAAAGTGGAGGGTATTGCCACCGAGGTGGCTCCCAAGCGCATGCTGCCTTTCGTGGCCTGGCCGTCCGCCGAGTTCTCGGCGTCGGGTTACAAGGAGCATGAAGGCGAGGAGCTGCTGTTCGTCCACCGCGGCGCCATCGAGCTCGAATTTCCCAACGAGACCGTGCGCCTCGACGAAGGCGACTCCGTCTACTTCAATGCGCTGATCCCGCACCGGATGCGCAGTGTCGGCCCGGTGCAAGCGGAGGTGCTCGTCGTCGTCAGCAACGACGAGGAAGACGGGGCCTGACGCCTGCGAAGCACGAACGAACCTTCGCATGCTACGAACGGACTAGTCCCCCTCTTGTCGTACTAGCCCATCCGGCGCATCGGACTAGGCAGCCTGCAGGGTCTCGTGCAGCCCTCTGGCGAATGGTCCGCGCAGCCAGCCACAACTAAGCTTTCTCCATCCGTTATTGGGATTGGAGAAGCACGTGTCTATTCAACGCAAGCCCCTGTCTGTCCTCATCAGCAGTACCTTTGCCTTCACCATCTGTTTTGCGGTCTGGATGATGTTTGCGGTGCTGGGCATCCCCATCAAGACCCAGCTTGGCCTGAACGAAACGCAGTTCGGGCTCCTCGCGGCCACGCCGGTGCTCACCGGCTCGCTGGTGCGCGTCCCGCTTGGGATCTGGACCGACCGCTACGGCGGGCGCATCGTCCTGTTCGTGCTGATGCTGTCCGCCGTGATCCCGGTCGCCCTGATCAGCTACGCCACCGAATACTGGCAGTTCCTGCTGCTGGGCCTTGGCGTGGGCCTGGCTGGCGGCTCGTTCTCGGTCGGCACGCCGTACGTGGCGCGCTGGTTCTCGAAAGAGCGCAAGGGCCTGGCGATGGGCGTCTTCGGCGCCGGTAACTCGGGCTCGGCGCTCACCAAGTTCGTCGCCCCGGCCATCATCGCAGCCTGGGGCTGGCAGGCGGTGCCGCGCGTGTTCGCGATCGCGCTCTTCGCCACCGCCGTCATCTTCTGGCTGTTCTCGTACACCGATCCGTCGCACGTGGGCACCGGGGGCTCCAGCTTTGCCCAGCAGCTCAAGGTGCTCAAGGACCCGCGCGTGCTGCGCTACTGCCAGTACTACTCGGTGGTGTTCGGCGGCTACGTCGGGCTGGCGCTGTGGATGACCAAATACTACGTGGCCGAATACGGCTTCACGATGTCCACTGCCGCGCTGCTTGCCGCCTGCTTTTCGCTGCCGGGCGGCGCTGTGCGCGCGGTTGGCGGCTGGATCTCCGACAAGTACGGCGCCTACAAGGTCACCTGGTACGTGATGTGGGTGATGTGGGTGTGCCTGTTCCTGCTGTCGTACCCGCAGACCAGCATGACCATCAAGACCGTCAACGGCGCGCTGAACCTGAACCTGGCCTTGACCCCGTGGATGTTCACCGCGCTGCTGTTCGTGGTCGGCGTGGCCATGGCGATCGGTAAAGCCTCCGTCTTCAAGTTCATCGGCGACGAATTCACCGACAACATCGGCGCCGTCTCGGGTGTGGTGGGGCTGGCCGGCGGCCTGGGCGGCTTCATCCTGCCGATCATGTTCGGCGCCCTGGTCGACCTGACCGGCGTGCGCTCCAGCGCATTCATGCTGCTGTACGGGACGGTCTGCGTATCGCTGGTCAGCATGCACTTTTCCTTCAAGCCCGCGCGGGCCGGCGCTGCCACGCTCGCGCCCCGCGCGGCTTGAGCCTTGATTCCTTTTGGGGAGTACAACATGAGCAAATACCTGATACAGACCTGGGAACCCGAGTTCCCGGCATTTTGGCGCGACACCGGCAAGAGTACGGCTGACCGCAACCTGTGGATCTCGATCCCGGCCCTGCTGCTGGCCTTCGCCGTGTGGATGGTGTGGAGCGCGGTGGTGGTGCACCTGCCGTCGATCGGCTTCAAGTTCAGCACCAACCAGCTGTTCTGGCTGGCCGCGCTGCCCGGCCTGTCCGGAGCAACGCTGCGCATCTTCTACTCGTTCATGGTGCCCATCTTCGGCGGGCGCAAGTGGACCACGATCTCCACTGCCTCGCTGCTGCTGCCCGCCGCCGGCATCGGCTTTGCGGTGCAGGACCCGAACACCAGCTACCCGACCATGCTGGTGCTGGCGCTGCTGTGCGGCTTCGGCGGCGGCAACTTCGCTTCGTCGATGGCCAACATCAGCTTCTTCTATCCCAAGGCGCAGAAGGGCTACGCGCTCGGCATGAACGCGGGCCTGGGCAACCTGGGCGTATCGGTGGTGCAGTTCGTGGTGCCGCTGGTGATCACGGGCGCGGTGTTCGGCGCCCTCGGCGGCGAGTCGCAGGCCGTGGTCAAGAACGGCGAGACCAGCCAGATGTGGCTGCAGAACGCGGGCTTCATCTGGGTGCCGTTCATCCTGCTCGCTACCCTGGCTGCGTGGTTCGGCATGAACGACCTGGCCCCGGCCAAGGCCTCGTTCAGCGAGCAGGCCGTGATCTTCAAGCGCAAGCACAACTGGCTCATGTGCTGGCTGTACACCGGCACCTTCGGCTCGTTCATCGGCTATTCGGCGGCGTTCCCGCTGCTGATCAAGAGCGAATTCCCGGACGTGAACCCGCTGCAGTATGCGTTCCTGGGCCCGCTCGTGGGCGCGCTGGCGCGCGTGGCCGGCGGCTACATCTCGGACAAGCTGGGCGGCGCACGCGTGACGCTGTGGACCTTCCTGGTGATGATCGGCGCGGTGATGGGCGTGCTGTCGTTCGCGCCGGCGCACGGCGCGGCCGGTAACTTCCACGGCTTCTTCTGGATGTTCATGCTGCTGTTCGCCGCCTCGGGCGTGGGCAACGCATCGACCTTCCGCATGATCCCGGTGATCTTCATGACCGAACGCCAGCGCGAGGCGGCCGGCAAGGACAAGGCGGCGCAGGACCAGGCGATCGTGGACGCCAACAAGGAGAGCGCCGCGGTGCTCGGCTTCACCTCGGCCGTGGCGGCCTATGGCGCCTTCTTCATCCCGAAGAGCTACGGCACCTCGATCGCACTGACCGGCAGCCCGAACGCGGCGCTGTGGGCCTTCATCGCCTATTACGTGACCTGCGTCGTGATCACCTGGTGGCACTACGCGCGGCGCAACGCGCCGATGCCCTGCTGAGGCAGGGCGGGGCTGCCCATGGAAGACATCGAACGCTTCATCGAAGGCTTCGGCCGCTTCCAGAAGCAGTATTTCGGGGCCGGCCACCCGCTGTTCGCGTCCCTGCGCGAGGGGCAGCACCCATCCACGCTGGTGATCGGCTGCTGCGACTCGCGCGTGGACCCGGCGCTGCTCACCGACAGCGCGCCGGGCGACATGTTCGTGGTGCGGAACATCGCCAACCTGGTCCCGCCATGCACGCCGCAAGCCCCGCCGGGCGTGAGCTCGGCGATCGAGTTCGCCGTCTGTAACCTGCAGGTCGAGCGCGTCATCGTGCTCGGCCACGCGCGCTGCGGCGGCATTGCCGCACTGATGGCGCCGCGCCAGCTGGCGCCGGAAACCGATTTCGTCGGGCGCTGGATGAAGATCGCCGAACCGGTGCGGCAAAGGATCGAAAGCGGCTACCAGCACCGCAGCCCCGATGAGCGGCGCCGCCTGCTCGAGCAGGCCAGCATCCTGCAATCGCTGGACAACCTCATGACCTATCCGTGGATCGCCAGCCGCGTGGCGCAGGGCTCGCTCAAGCTGCATGGTTGGTACTTCGACATGGAATGCGGCGCGCTGATGGCCTACTCGGCGCGCCAGCAGTGCTTCCTGCCGATGGTGCCGGCGGCGCAGGCCGGGCCGCGGGCGGCATAGGCATTTAGCGCTAGACGGACTAGTACTTCCAGAAGCGCGCATTCGCCTGTTATGCGAATACCCATCAGACAGGCCGCTGCTTAGACTGCCTACTGACGTTTTGACCCCTACAAGGCGCAAGCCTGGAGAGCAGATGAGTCACTTTTTGGATCGATTGAAGTTCTTTTCCCGCGAGACCTTCGCGGATGGCCACGGCGCCGTCGTGGCCGAGGACCGCACCTGGGAGAAGGCATACCGCCAGCGCTGGCAGCACGACAAGATCGTGCGCTCGACGCATGGCGTGAACTGCACCGGTTCGTGCAGCTGGAAGGTCTACGTGAAGAACGGCCTGATCACCTGGGAGACCCAGCAGACCGACTACCCGCGCACCCGTCCCGACCTGCCCAACCACGAGCCGCGCGGCTGCCCGCGCGGCGCCAGCTATTCGTGGTACGTGTACTCCGCGCAGCGCGTGAAGTACCCAATGGTGCGCGGCCGGCTGATGAAGATGTGGCGCCAGGCGCGCATGTCGATGGACCCGGTGTCGGCCTGGGAGTGGGTGAGCCAGGACCCGGACCGCGCGCGCCAGTACAAGTCGGTGCGCGGCCAGGGCGGTTTCGTGCGCGCCACCTGGGACGAGGTGAACGAGATGATCGCCGCCGCCAACGCGTTCACGGTCAAGCGCTACGGGCCGGACCGCGTGGTCGGCTTTTCGCCGATCCCGGCCATGTCGATGGTGAGCTACGCCGCCGGCACGCGCTACCTGTCGCTGATCGGCGGCGTGGCGCTCAGCTTCTACGACTGGTACTGCGACCTGCCGCCGGCAAGTCCCCAGGTGTGGGGCGAGCAGACCGACGTGCCGGAATCGGCCGACTGGTACAACTCGACCTTCCTGATGGTGTGGGGCTCGAACGTGCCGATGACGAGGACGCCCGACGCCCACTTCTACACCGAGGTGCGCTACAAGGGCACCAAGACCGTGGCGGTGTCGTCCGACTTTGGCGAGATGGCCAAGTTCGGCGACATTTGGCTCGCGCCCAAGCAGGGCACCGACGCTGCGCTGGCGATGGCGATGGGCCACGTGATCCTGTCCGAGTACCATGCCACCGGCAAGTCCGAGTACTTCCGCTCGTACGCCAAGCAGTACACCGACTTCCCGATGCTGGTGCTGCTCAAGGAGCACGAGGGCAAGCTGGTGCCGGACTACTTCCTGCGCGCCTCGCACCTGGCCCGCAACCTGGACGAAACCAACAATCCCGAATGGAAGACGCTCGTGATCGACGAGGCCAGCGGAGACATCGTGGCGCCCACCGGTTCGATCGGCTTCCGTTGGGGCGAGAGCGGCAAGTGGAACCTGGAGCAAAAGAGTGCGAACGGCACGGCCATCGACCCCCTGCTGTCGCTGGCTGGCTGCCGCGACGAGATCGCCGTGGTCGGCTTCCCGTATTTCGGCGGCGATGACCATGACCCGCTCCTGCTGCGTAACGTGCCGGTCAAGCACCTGCAGCTGGCCGACGGCAGCATCGCCAAGGTGGCGACGGTCTACGACCTGACGCTCGCGAACTACGGCGTGGACCGCGGCTTTGGCGGCGCCAACGTGGCGCGCGACTACGGCGACGACGTGCCCTACACGCCCGCCTGGCAAGAGAAGCACACCGGCGTGAAAGCCGCCGACGTGATCACGGTGGCGCGCCAGTTCGCGGACAACGCCGACAAGACCCGTGGCAAGAGCATGGTGATTGTTGGCGCGGCGCTGAACCACTGGTACCACATGGACATGACCTACCGCGGCATCATCAACATGCTGATGATGTGCGGCTGCGTAGGCCAGTCCGGCGGCGGCTGGGCGCACTACGTGGGCCAGGAGAAGCTGCGCCCCCAAACCGGCTGGACGCCGCTGGCGTTCGCCCTCGACTGGCAGCGCCCGTCGCGCCAGATGAACGGCACCTCGTTCTTCTATGCGCACACCAGCCAGTGGCGCCACGAAAAGCTGCCTGCCTCCGCGATCGCCGCGCCGACCGCCGGCAGCGAGGTGGAAAGCATGGCGCTGATCGACTTCAACGCCAAGGCCGAGCGCCTCGGCTGGCTGCCGTCGGCGCCGCAGCTTGAAACCAACCCGCTGGACGTGACCAGCCGGGCGCGCGCCGCCGGGCAGGATCCGGTGCAGTTCGCGGTGGAGCAGATGCGCCAGTCCAAGCTGAGCTTCTCGTGCGACGATCCGGACAACCCGGCCAACTTCCCGCGCAACATGTTCGTCTGGCGCTCGAACATCCTGGGCAGCTCGGGCAAGGGCCACGAGTACTTCCTCAAGTACCTGCTCGGCACGCAGAACGCCGTCAACAGCGACGAATCGGACTGCATCAAGCCGCGCGACGTGAAGGTGCGCCCGGCGGCGGAGGGCAAGCTGGACCTGCTGGTGGTGCTCGACTTCCGCATGTCCACCACTTGCCTGTACGGCGACATCGTGCTGCCCACCGCCACCTGGTACGAGAAGGACGACCTGAACACGTCGGACATGCACCCGTTCATCCACCCGCTGTCCGAAGCCGTGCAGCCGCTGTGGCAGTCGCGCTCGGACTGGGAGATCTACAAGGGCATCGCCAAGAAATTCAGCGAGATTGGCGGCGAACTGCTGGGCAAGTGCGAGGACCTGGTGCTCACGCCGCTGATGCACGACACCCCGGGCGAACTGGGCCAGCCGTTCGATCCGAAGGACTGGCGCGCCGGCGAATGCGAGCCGGTTCCGGGCAAGACCATGCCGGCGATGACCGTCGTCGCGCGTGACTACGCCGACGTGTACCGCAAGTACACCTCGGTCGGCCCGCTGCTCGAGACCGTCGGCAACGGCGGCAAGGGCATCTCGTGGAAGACCGGCCACGAGGTCGAGCTGCTGCGCGGGATTAACCGCACGGTGCAGGAGGAGGGCGTCTCGAAGGGCCAGCCGCGGCTGGACAGCGCGATCGACGCGGCCGAGATGATCCTGGCGCTGGCGCCGGAGACCAACGGCCATGTTGCGGTCAAGGCATGGGAGGCGCTGTCGAAGATCACCGGGCGCGACCACACCCACCTGGCCAAGCCGCGCGAGCACGACACGATTCGCTTCCGCGACGTGCAGGCGCAGCCGCGCAAGATCATCTCCTCGCCCACCTGGTCGGGGCTGGAGTCGGAAGAGGTCAGCTACAACGCCGGCTACACCAACGTGCACGAGCTGATCCCCTGGCGCACGCTCACCGGGCGCCAGCAGTTCTACCAGGACCACCGCTGGATGCGCGACTTTGGCGAGGGCTTTTGCGTGTACAAGCGCGCCATCGACACGCGCACCATCGCGCCGATGCTGGGCGCGCGCCCGAACGGCAACCAGGAGATCGTCCTCAACTGGATCACGCCGCACCAGAAGTGGGGCATCCACTCGACCTACTCGGACAACCTGCGCATGCTCACGCTCTCGCGCGGCGGTCCCCACGTGTGGGTGTCGGAGGCCGACGCCAAGCAGGCCGGAATCGTGGACAACGACTGGATCGAGGTGTTCAACGTGAACGGCACGCTCACCGCGCGCGCCGTGGTCAGCCAGCGCGTGCCGCCCGGGATGACCCTGATGTACCACGCCCAAGAAAAGATCGTCAACGTGCCCGGCGCGGAGACCTCGAAGATGCGCGGCGGTATCCACAACTCGGTGACACGCGCGGTGATTAAGCCGACCCACATGATCGGCGGTTACGCGCAGCTGGCCTGGGGTTTCAATTATTACGGCACCGTCGGTTCGAACCGCGACGAATTCGTCGTGGTCCGCAAGATGGCCAAGATCGACTGGCTCGAGCGTCCGATGCCCGGCGCCGCCACGGGAGAGTAAAGCATGAAAATCAGAGCGCAAATCGGGATGGTGCTCAACCTGGACAAGTGCATCGGTTGCCACACCTGTTCGGTCACCTGCAAGAACGTGTGGACCAGCCGTGACGGCGTCGAGTACGCATGGTTCAACAACGTCGAGACCAAGCCTGGCATCGGCTACCCGAAGGAGTGGGAGAACCAGGACAAATGGCAGGGCGGCTGGAAGCGCAATGCCAACGGGCGCATCGAGCCGCGCCAGGGCAGCCGCATGCGGATCCTGGCAAACATCTTCGCCAACCCGAACCTGCCGTCGATCGACGACTACTACGAGCCCTTCACCTACGACTACGAGCGCCTGCAGAACGCGCCGCTGTCGGAGACGCCGCCCACCGCGCGCCCGGTCTCGGTGATCACCGGGCAGAAGATGGACAAGATCGAGTGGGGCCCGAACTGGGAGGACGACCTGGGCGGCGAGTTTGCCAAGCGCAGCCGCGACAAGCTGTTCGACGACATGCAGAAGGACATGTACGGCAAGTTCGAGAACACCTTCATGATGTACCTGCCGCGCCTGTGCGAGCACTGCCTGAACCCGGCCTGCGTGGCGTCGTGCCCGTCCGGCTCGGTGTACAAGCGCGAGGAGGACGGCATCGTGCTGGTGGACCAGGACAAGTGCCGCGGCTGGCGCATGTGCATCTCGGGCTGCCCGTACAAGAAGATCTACTACAACTGGTCTTCGGGCAAAGCCGAGAAGTGCACCTTCTGCTTCCCGCGCATCGAGGCCGGCCAGCCGACCGTGTGCTCCGAGACCTGCGTGGGCCGTATCCGCTACCTTGGCGTGCTGCTGTACGACGCCGACCAGATCGAGGCCGCGGCATCGGTAGCCGACGAGCGCGACCTGTACCAGGCGCAGCTGTCGATGTTCCTCGACCCGAACGACCCCAAGGTGATCGAGGAAGCGCGCCGCCAGGGCATTCCGGAATCGTGGCTCGAGGCCGCGCGCAAGTCGCCGGTGTACAAGATGGCGGTGGACTGGAAGATCGCCTTCCCGCTGCACCCGGAGTACCGCACCTTGCCGATGGTCTGGTACATCCCGCCGCTCTCGCCGATCCAGGCGGCGGCCGAATCGGGCCTGCTCGGCAAGAACGGCATCCTGCCCGACACCGCCTCGCTGCGCATCCCGGTGCAGTACCTGGCCAACCTGCTCACCGCGGGCGACAAGACGCCGGTGCTGCGCGCGCTCGACCGGATGCTGGCGATGCGCGCCTACATGCGCGGCAAGCACGTGGACAAGCAAGAGGACCTGGACCTGCTGGCCCAGGTCGGCCTGACGCGCGAGACGGTCGAGGACATGTACCACATCATGGCCATTGCCAACTACGAGGACCGCTTCGTCATCCCCAGCAGCCACAAGGAGATGGTCGAGGACAGCTTCAACGACAAGGGCTCGTGCGGCTTCAGCTTCGGCAACGGCTGCTCGGACGGCGTCAGCGAAGCGAGCCTGTTCGGCAAGAAGCAGCAGGGCTCGACGATCTTCGTGTCGATGCCCAAGTCGCGCAAGAAGAAGCAGGAGGAATCAGCGTGAGCGCCTACGCCTTCGACGCGCGCTACTACCGCGCGCTGGCCGCCCTGCTGCAGTATCCGGACGCGGCGCTGGTCGCGGCGCTGCCCGAGATCGCGGCCGCGCTGCATGCCGGTTCGCCCCTGCACGAGAAGGTCGCGCCGCTGCTCGGGCACCTGCGTGACGGCGAGCTGATCGAGCTGCAGCAGGAATACGTCGGCACCTTCGACCGCAACCCGTCGCATTCGCTGCACCTGTTCGAGCACATCCACGGCGAGTCGCGCGACCGTGGCCAGGCGATGGTGGACCTGATGCAGGAATACCAGCGCCACGGCCTGAAGATGGAGGGCGACGACCTGCCCGACTACGTGCCGCTGTTCCTCGAGTTCCTGTCGCTGCTGGACGAAACACAGAGCGCGAACCTGCTGGGCGAGGCGGTGCACGTGCTGGCACACGTCGGCCGCAAGCTCGCGCAGCAGGGCAGTCCGTACGCCGGCGTGTTCGCCGCGCTGGAACTGCTCAGCAGCGTGGCGCCGGCCGAACTGGACGTGCAGCCGGCGCGCGACATGGACGAAGCGCTCGAGACCTTCGGGCCGGGCGCGGACGGCGCCGAACCGCTGCTCGGCAGCGCCGCGGGCGGCGTCCAGCCGATCAATTTCTATCCGCAGCGCCCACGCAAGACAGTCTGACAAAGGAAGGGACATGGACTACCTGCACAACTTCATATTCGGGATTTACCCCTACATTGCGCTCGCCGTGTTCCTGCTCGGCAGCCTGGTCCGCTTCGACCGCGAGCAGTACAGCTGGCGCTCCGAGTCGAGCCAGCTGCTGCACCGGGGCAGCCTGCGCCTGGGCAGCACGCTGTTCCACGTCGGCGTGCTGGGCCTGTTCTTCGGTCACGCCGTGGGCCTGCTCACGCCGGTCGCGGTGTGGGACGCGCTGGGCGTGAGCCACCAGGCCAAGCAGATGGTGGCGATGGTGGCCGGCGGCGCGATGGGCAGCCTGTGCCTGATCGGCATCCTGGTGCTGCTGGCGCGCCGCTTCGGCAGCGAGCGGCTGCGCGCCATCACCACCGCGCGCGACAAGCTGGTGCTCGGCTGGATCCTGGTGGCGCTGTCCCTGGGCCTGGCGTCGATCTTCGTCTCGGCCTCGCACACCGATGGCCATGTGATGGTGCAGCTGATGACCTGGGCGCAGCACGTGGTGACCTTCCGCCAGGATGCCGCCGGCTTCCTCGTTGACGTGCCGCTGGTGTTCAAGCTGCACCTGTTCATGGGCATGTCGCTGTTCCTCATCTTCCCGTTCACCCGGCTGGTGCACGTGTGGAGCGGCTTTGGCGCGGCAGGCTATCTGCGCCGCGCGTGGCAACTGGTGCGCGTGCGCTAAAAAGGAGCGATCATGGGAATCAGCGTCAATGGCGTGGACATCACGGACGAGCGCATCCAGGCCGAACTCGCCTGGCACCAGCAGGCTGCCAATCCGCTCGGCGAGAGCGTGCACGAAGTGGTCCTGCGCACCCTGCTGCTGCAGGAAACGGAGCGGTTGGGTGTGATCGGTAAAACCGAGGACGACCGCATCGAGGCCCTGTTCGCGCGCGAAGTGGCCGTGCCCGAGCCGGACATGGAGAGCTGCCTGCGGTTCTATACGGCCAACCTCGAACGCTTTGCGCCCAGCCCGTTGGTCGAGGCGCGCCACATCCTGTTCCAGGTCACGCCAAACGCGCCGCTGGCGCTGCTGCGCGAGACCGCCGGCGCGGTGTTCGACGAACTGCGCCGCGACCCGGACCGCTTTGGCGAGCTGGCGGTGAGGTATTCCAACTGCCCGTCGGGCGCGCAGGGCGGCAGTCTTGGCCAGCTTTCGCGCGGCCAGTGCGTGCCCGAGTTCGAGCAGGTGCTGTTCCGCCTTGCCGAAGGCCAGTTCGCCCCGCGCCCGGTGGAATCACGCTTCGGCCTGCACATCGTGCAGGTCACGCGCCGGATCGATGGTGCGCCGTGGCCGTTCGAACTGGTCAGGCAGCGCATCGCCGACCACCTGTCCAGCAGCAGCTGGCAGCGCGCGCTGCACCAGTACCTGCGGCTATTGGCCGGACGCGCCGCGATCGAGGGCATCGAACTCGATGGCGCGGCCACGCCGCTGGTCCAGTAGCGCAGAAGGGGGACGGAATGTTACGTGACCGCTTTGGCCGCTCGATCGACTACCTGCGCCTGTCGGTGACCGACCGCTGCGACCTGCGCTGCACTTACTGCCTGCCGGCCGGCTTCAAGGGATTCGAGGAGCCACAGTCCTGGCTCACATTCGACGAGATCGAGCGCGTGGTCGCCGCGTTCGCGCGGCTGGGCACCTCGCGCGTGCGCCTGACCGGCGGCGAGCCGCTGCTGCGCCGTGGCCTGCCGCAGCTCGCCGCGCGGCTGTCGTCCCTGCCGGGCATTCGCGACCTGTCCCTGTCCACCAACGGCACCACGCTTGCGCGGCACGCGCGCGCGCTGCGCCAGGCCGGGGTAGGGCGCATCAACGTCAGCCTCGATTCGCTCGACCGATCCTGCATGGCCAGCATCACCGGGCGCGACAGCCTGCCGCTGGTGCTGGCCGGCCTGCGGGCGGCGCAGGAAGCGGGCTTTGACCCGATCAAGATCAACATGGTCGCGATGCGCGGCGTGAACGAGAGCGAGATCGAGGACATGGCGGCGTTCTGCATCGAGCGCGGCTTCGTGCTGCGCCTGATCGAGGCGATGCCGGTGGGCGACACCGGGCGCGGCGCATCGTTCCTGAGCCTGGCCCAGGTGCAGGCCCGCTTGCGCGAGCGCTTTGCGCTGGTGCCCCAGGCGGTGGAGCTGGGCGGCGGACCGGCGCGCTACCTCGCCACGCCCGATGGGCGCGCCAGCATCGGCTTCATCACGCCGATGTCGCAGCACTTCTGTGCCACCTGCAACCGCGTGCGGCTGGGCGTGGACGGCACGCTCTACCTGTGCCTGGGCCAGGACGACAGCGTTGCGCTGCGCCCGCTGCTGCGCGGCGGCGCCAGCGACGGCGAACTGGAGGCCGCGATCCGCGCCGCGGTACAGCGCAAGCCGCAGCGGCACGAATTTGAAGAAAGGCCGGAAAAGGTAATCCGGTTCATGGCGCAAACGGGTGGCTAGATGGTAGGTTGATGGCATGGACCGCGCGTATATACTGTCGGGAACGGGCGCAGCGCCCTCATGAAAGAAGCGGCAATGTCGGAAACTGAGCGGGTACCGGTACGGCGTTCACTGTCGACGAAGATCGTCGGCGTACTTGTCGGCTTCCTGGCCGTGGCCCTGGTCATGATCGGGACCACGCTCTACCTGTCCTGGCAGCTGCAGGGCAGCGCCGCGGCCATCAACGAAACCGGCAAGCTGCGCATGGCGAGCTACCGGCTGTCGCTGGAACTGGCCCGTTCGGCGCGCGGCGAACGCGTCGAGGCCGCCGACGAGGCGCGCCACCAGCTGGACGCCCTGGGCACGGCCATCTGGCAGCTGCGCAAGGGCGATCCCCAGCGTCCGCTCGTGCTGCCCCCGGCGCAGCCGATCCACGCGCAATTTTCCCGTGTCTCGGCCTACTGGAACGACGCGGTGCGGCCGGCTGCGCTGTCCGTGCTGGCGGCCGCACCAGGCAGCCAGTCGATGCAGGCGCTGGTGCACTGCGAGGCGCTCATCGACGGTTTCGTCAGGGACGTCGATGCGCTGGTGCGCGCCATCGAAACGGACAGCGAGCGCCGCATGTTCTGGCTGCGCGCCTCGCAAATGGCGCTGCTGGCGATGGCGGTGGCCAGCACGGTCACGCTGGTGTACGTGCTGTTCGGCCTGATCGTGGCGCCGGTCATGCGCATCCACCAGGGCATCATGCGCATGAGCGGTGAGGATTTCAGCGTGCGCGTGGCGGTGGACAGCGACGACGAGTTCGGCCAGGTGGCGCACGGCTTCAACCAGATGGCGGCGCGCCTGCAATCGCTGTACGGCGACCTCGAGGGACTGGTGCGCAGCAAGACCGCCGCGCTGGAAGCGCAAAACGGCGAGCTGGCGCTGTTGTACGACAGCGCGGCCTTCCTGCAGCAGCGCCTGCCGGTGGATGCGATGTGCGAGGGCTTCCTGGCGCGCCTGATGGAGTACTTCAAGGCCGATGGCGGCTCGGTGCGCGTGCTCGATCCCACCCGCGGCAACCTGCACATGGTGGCGCACAAGGGCATTCCGGCGCGCCTGGTCGAGGCCGAGCACTGCCTGAAGGTGGGCGAATGCCTGTGCGGCGAAGCGGTCGTGAAGAAGGTGGCGCTGGTGCACGACCTGCGCCAGGCGCCGGCCGGGCCAACGCTCGAATGCCGGCGCGCCGGGTTCCAGACCGTGTCGGTGTTCCACATCTTCGCGCACGAGCAGAACCTGGGCTTTTTCAACCTGCACTTCAAAAGCGCCCGCCAGTTCGACGAGCGCGAGCGCGCGCTGCTCGAATCGATGGGGGCGCAGCTGGGCGTGGCGATCGAGAACGAACGCTATTTCGTGCGCGAGCGCGAGATGGCGATCTCGGAAGAGCGCAACCTGGTCGCGCGCGGCCTGCATGACAGCATTGCGCAGGGCCTGAACTTCCTGAATTTGCAGGTGCAGATGATGGAGCAGTCGCTCGCGGCCAAGCGGCTGGACGAAGCCTGCGACATCGTGCCTGCGCTGCGGGCGGGCGTGGAGGAGAGCTACCAGGACGTGCGCGAGCTGCTGCTGAACTTCCGCAGCCGCCTGCACGAGGGGAACCTGCTGGCGTCGCTGCAAATGACGATCAATAAGTTCCGCCAGCAGGCCGGCATCGTGGTGGAATTGCAGAGCGATGGCGAGGACGGGCCGCCGTTCCCGGGCGAGCAGCAGCTGCAGATCCTGTTCATCGTGCAGGAGGCGCTGTCGAACGTGCGCAAGCACGCCGGCGCAAGCCGGGTGCTGGTGCGCCTGCATGACCGTCACGATTTCGTGCTCTCCATCGAGGACGACGGGGCGGGCTTCGATGCGTCGGCGGTCCTGGAGCGCAAGGACAGCCAGGTCGGGCTGCATATCATGCGCGAGCGCGCCGCGCGCATCGACGCCACGCTGGACATCCAGTCGGCGCCGGGAGAAGGCACCAGGGTGACGCTACGGCTGCCGATGGAAATGCGGCACGCCGCTTGAACAAGGGGGATTTCGTGCAAACCGAAGAGACCGTGAAACCGATCAGCGTGCTGCTGGTGGACGACCACGCGCTGTTTCGCAGCGGGATCCGCTCGCTGCTGCAGCGCCAGGGCGAATTTGCCGTCGTGGGCGAAGCGCCGGACGGCGTGGAAGGGGTCAAGCGCGTGCGCCAGCTGCGGCCGGACGTGGTGCTGCTGGACCTGAACATGCCGGGCATCTCGGGCGTCGAGACGCTGCAGCTGATGCTGCAGGAGTGCCCCAGCTGCAAGGTGCTGATGCTGACGGTGTCCGAAGAGGCGCACGACCTGACGCTGGCGATCCGCGCCGGCGCCAGCGGCTACCTGGTCAAGAACATCGAGACCGACTTCTTGGTGCGCGCGATCCGCCGCGCCGCCGCCGGCGAGAAGGTGGTGGCGGAGTCGATGACCGGCAAGCTGATGGACCAGATCACGGCCGGCGGCGCACCCGCGCGCCCGCCATCGGAGCTGGACAAGCTGACCGTGCGCGAGAAGGAAATCCTGGCCTGCCTGGCACGCGGCGACAGCAACAAGGCGATCGCGCGCGCGCTCGACCTGGCCGAGAGCACGGTCAAGATCCACGTCCAGAACGTGCTGCGCAAGCTCAAGCTGGCCAGCCGTGTGCAGGCGGCGGTGTTTGCCGTTGCAAACCAGGCGCAGCTGCACGACTGAGGGGCACCGCGGCCGGTTTTCTGTGCAGGCCGCCTGCGTAAATTGTTGACGTCGTCCCCGCGCAGGCGGGGACCCATACTGAGTGTCACGCCACGCAGCTGCAGCAAGAGCATGCTCAGCATGGGTTCCCGCCTTCGCGGGAACGACGTGCTGAAGTTTCCACATCACGCAGGCAGCAACATCCCCATTTTTCGCCACAAACGATGACCAATCTCATGGGTCATTGCTTCTATTTCGCAACAAAGTATTGCAATCGGCATGACCGCAAATTAGAATCATTCTCATTTAGATTTGCGCTCATCCCCCAACATGCTCACCACACCACGCCTCTCGCCCCTGCTTGCGGTGCTTACCGCCGTTGCGCTCACTGCCTGTGGCGGGGGAGGCGGCGGCAGTCCGGCCCCGGTGCAGGCGCCGGTTGAATCGGTGTCCTCCTCGCTGAGCCAGGCCGCGGCGCTGGGCGAAAAAATCTTCAGCGACGTGTCGCTGTCGGCCTCGGGCAGGCAGTCGTGCGCGAGCTGCCACAATCCGGCCAACGGGCACGGCCCGACCAGCGGCCTGGCGGTGGAGCTCGGCGGGCCGGACGGTTCGGTGGTCGGGTTCCGTGCCGCGCCGTCGCTGCGCTACATGCAGGCCACGCCCGCCTTCCATTTCGAGGCGGACGGCACGCCGGTGGGCGGCTTCACCTGGGATGGCCGCGCGCAGACGCTGGCCGAGCAGGCCGAGCGCCCCTTCCTGGCGCCGCACGAAATGGCCAATGCCAGCAAGGCCGACGTGGTGGCCAAGCTCAAACAGGCCACCTACGCCGACCAGTTCCGCGCCGTGTTCGGCACGGCCATCTTCGATAACGCGGAACAGGCATTCAGCCGCATCCAGTTCGCGCTGCAGCAGTTCGAGAAGGAAGACCCGCGCTTCACGCCCTTCGATTCGAAGTACGACCAGTTCCTGGCCGGCAAAGTGATGCTCAGCGATGCCGAGCTGCGCGGCCTGGCCTTGTTCAACAACCCGAACAAGGGCAACTGCGCGGCCTGCCATACCAGCGCGCGCGGCGCCGACGGCAGCGCGCCGCTGTTCACCGACTTCAGCTACGACAACCTGGGCGTGCCGCGCAACGCGCGCATTCCGGCCACCAGCAACCCGGCTTACTACGACCTGGGCCTGTGCGGCCCGGACCGTACCGACCTGACGACGCGCACCGACCTGTGCGGCGCGTTCAAGGTGCCGACCTTGCGTAACGTGGCCACCCGCAAGAGCTTCTTCCACAACGGCGCGTTCTCGAACCTGACCGACGTGGTGCGCTTTTACGTGACGCGCGACACCAATCCCGAGCGCTGGTACCCGACCGGGCCGGACGGCGTGGTGCAGAAGTTCAACGATTTGCCGCCGGAGTACCGCAAGAACGTCAACACCAGCGAGGCGCCGTACACCCGCCAGCCGGGCATGGCGCCGGCGCTGGACGAAACTGAGATCGCCGATCTTGTCCAATTCCTGGGCACGCTGACCGACGGCTACCGACCATAAACATTCACGGAGAAGAACAATGAACAAGAAATTGATCGCTGCGGCGCTGGGCGCCGCCTTCCTGGCCCCGATCGGCGCCATGGCGCAGGAAACGGACCTGGCAAAACGGGTGGAACAGCTGGCGGCCGAACTGGAGAAGGTGAAGGCCGAGCTGGCCGCGCAGAAGGCCCAGGCTGCCGCCGCGCCTGCGCCGGCGCCCGCGCCTGCCGCCCCCGCGATCCGGGCCGCCGGCGCGCCGCTGCAGGCCCCATCCAACGCGCCGGCGCCCATCGCGGCCGTCACCGCCACGCCGGCCAGCGCCATGACCCAGGACACCGTGCTGACCGGCTACGGCGAAGTCAACTACAACCACCCGGTGCGTAACGCCAGCGGCTCGCAAACCGACGTGCGCCGCGCCGTGATCGGCTTCCAGCACCGCTTCGACGAGAAGACCAAGCTGGTGTCCGAATTCGAATGGGAGCATGCCGTCGCGTCGGCCGAAGACCAGGGCGAGGCCGAGGTCGAGCAGCTGTATGTGGAACGCGAATTTGCCGGCGGCCTGCGCGCCAAGGCCGGCCTGTTCCTGATGCCGGTGGGCCTGCTCAACCAGAACCACGAGCCGACCGCGTACTACGGCGTGGAGCGCAACTTCGTCGAGACCCGGATCATCCCGACCACCTGGCGCGAGGCCGGCGTGGGCCTGACCGGGGAATTTGGCGAGGGCTACACCTGGGACGCGGGGCTGACCACCGGCTTTGACCTGACCAAGTGGGACCCGGCCTCCAGCGAAGGCCGCGAGTCGCCGCTGGGCTCGATCCACCAGGAAGGCCAGCTTGCCAAGTCGCGCGACCTGGCGCTGCACGGCGCGCTCAACTGGCGCGGCTATCCGGGCCTGCTGGTGGGCGGCTCGGTCTTCACCGGCAAGGCGGGCCACGCAACGGCGGGCTTCCCGGCGCAGGGCGCACGCGTGACGCTGTGGGACCTGCACACCCGCTACACGCCGGGCGCATGGGACCTGTCGGCGCTGTGGGCCTACGGCCGCATCACCGACACCAACGCCCTGAACGCCACCTTCGTCGGCAACCCGACCCCGGTGCCCAGCAGCTTTGCAGGCTGGTACCTGCAGGCCGCGTACAAGCTGTGGCAGAAGAGCGATTTCACCCTCAGCCCGTTCGCGCGCTTCGAGAGCTTCAACACCGCGCGCAGCTACAGCGCGCTGCCGGCGGGCCTGGGCGTGCCGTCCGCAGGGTATGAGCGCGTTGCCACCGTGGGCGCCAATCTCCTGGTCGGGCAGGGCGTGGTGCTCAAGGCCGATTACCAGAAATTCCGTGACGATAAGTCGCAAGACCGGGTGAACCTCGGCGTCGGCTTCTCCTATTGAGGTATCCACTATGCGTTACGTGCCCCTGACCCTGCTCGTCGCCGGCGCCGCCAGCGCGCCGGCGTTCGCCACGCAGTACCTGAGCCCGGAACAGGCGCAAAAGCTGATGTTCCCCGAGGCCGATGCGTTCAAGCCGCACCCGTTGGCGCTGGACGCGGCGCAGATGAAGCAGGTCGAGCAGCTGTCCGGCCTGCCGGCGCGCTCGGTGCAGTGGCGCGTGGTGGGCGCGTACAAGGGCGACGCGCTGCTCGGCTACATGGTGCTGGACGACGTGGTCGGCAAGTTCGAGCTGATCTCGTACGCGGTCGGCATCAATTCCGACGCCAGCGTGCGCCAGGTCGAGATCCTGACCTACCGCGAAAGCCATGGCGGCGAAGTGCGCCTGGCCGCGTGGCGCAAGCAGTTTGTCGGAAAGACTGCCAAGGGCGGCGGCCTGGCGATCGGCGGCGGCATCCAGAACATCAGCGGCGCCACGCTGTCGTGCACCCACATCACCGACGGGGTGCGCCGCATCGCCGCCGTGGCCCAGGTGGCGCTGGCCAAATGATCCGCCGCGCGCAGCCCTGGCTGGGCACGATGGTCGAGGTGACCATCCCCGACGCGCACGACCTTGCGGCGGCCGATGCCGCGTTCGCCGAGGTGGCGCGCGTGCACAGGCTGATGAGCTTTCACGACGCGGCCAGCGACGTGTCGCGCGTGAACCGTGCCGACCCGGGCGATGCGGTCGAAGTGGACGCCGACACCTGGCAGGTGCTGCGCATCGCGCAGGAGCTTGCCGAGCTGTCCGGTGGCGCGTTCGACATCGCCTGCGCGCCGCGACTGGTGGCGTGGGAGGTGCTGCCGCCGCCGGCGCCCGCGCGCCCGCAAGCGCGTCCCGTGCAGGAAGTGATCGCGCTTGAAGAGGGCAAGCGCGTGCGCAAGCTGGCGGCGGGCTGGATCGACCTGGGCGGCATCGCCAAGGGTTACGCCGTGGACGTGGCGGTAGCCGCGCTGCGCCAGGCCGGCATGGCCTCGGGCTGCGTCAACGCCGGTGGCGACTTGCGGGTGTTCGGCCCGTCCCCGATGCCGGTGGCGGTGCGCTCGCCGGCCGCGCCGGGACAGGCCGCATCGCGTATCATGTTGGCCGACGAAGCGCTCGCCACCTCGGCCAGCTATTTTTCGCGCCGCAGCAGCGGTGGCCGGCAGGTCAGCGCGCTGGTCGATGCGCGCGACGGCAGGGCGCTGGTCGCCGACCGCAGCGCCTCGGTGCGCGCGCCGCGCTGCGTGCTGGCCGATGCGCTGGCCAAGGTGGTGCTGGCCACTGGCGACGCCACCCATCCGGCGCTGCAAGCATGCGGCGCCAGTGCTTTTTTGGTGTGAACCATGACGCAAAATCCTCCCGCCGCGGTGCGCCCGCGGCTGTCCTTCAAGCTGGAACGCTGGCACCGGCGCGCCATCTACACCACCGGCGCCGTACTGCTGGCCTCCGGCGCGGCCTGGCTGGTGCTGCGCTATTTCCTGCGTCCGGTGAGCGAGTTTGGCGAAACCGTCAACCCGTTCGAGCCGTGGGCCATGAAACTGCACGGCCTGGCCGCGATGGTGGCGCTGTTCTTCATGGGCAGCCTGATCCACGTGCACATCCGCCGCGCGCTCAAGTCCGGCCGTAACCTGGTGACGGGATGGATGATGATCGCGACGCTGCTGCTGCTGGCGCTGACCGGCTACGGCCTGTACTACGTAGCCGGCGAAGCCGACCGGCCGCTCTGGTCCGCCGTGCACTGGATCGTGGGCCTGGCGGTGGCCGGGCTCTTCGTGCTGCACATCGTGGTGGGACGCAAGAGCGTCCAATAAACTGGTGCCGGTATATTTCCCGACCGCCGACGCCGGTAGGGCGGCCGCCGCCGCCAACCCGCATTGCCGCTGCGAGTGCCGCCATTGTCGCCACCGGATGTGACAGGCATTTGACGACGGTTTGGTTCTTCAAGGCAAAACGCGGATAATCATTGCTCCCTTGGCGCCACGCCAGCAAGAACCAGGAGAGCAAGTGCAAGACCACGATTCCGAGCAGCCGGGCGACGACCTGCCCGACAACCCATCGCGCCGCCGCATTTTCCAGGCCGCCGCCGCAGCCGGCCTGTCGGCCACCTTGCCGGGCGTGGCCGACGCGGCCAGTGCCCATGCCAGCGCGGCCAAGGGCCTGGACGCCAAGCTCAAGGCGCAGGTGAAGAACGTGGTCGTGATCTTCCTCGAGAACCGCAGCTTCAACAACCTGTTCGCCAACTTTCCCGGCACCGCCGCGCCGCTGTCCGGCGTGAGCCGGGAGGCGAGCGTCCAGCGCGACCGCGACGGTTCGGTGCTGCCGGCCTTGCCGAAGGTCTGGGGCGGCATGGTGCCGGAGCGGCAGAACATCGGCGGCAAGGATTACGTGATCGCAGAGAACCAGGTCTCGGGCCTGCCCAACGCGCCGTACAAGCTGAAGGACCTGGAGGGCAATCCGCTGCCCGAAGGACTGGTCACGCGCGACCTGTGGCACCGCTTCTACCAGAACCAGATGCAGATCAACGGCGGCAAGAACGACGGCTTCGCTGCCTGGTCGGATGGCGGCGGGCTGGTGATGGGCTACTACGGCGAGACGCAAAAGAACCTGGGCCTGTGGCAGATCGCGCGCGAATACACCTTGTGCGACAACTTCTTCATGGGCGCCTTCGGCGGCTCCTACCTGAACCACCAGTTCCTGATCGCGGCGCGTCCACCGGAGTACTTCAACGCCGCCTCGACCCCGGCCAGCAAGACCATCGCGGTGCTCGAGGACGGGCCGCTTGGCGTGCGCCTGAAGACGTCGGCCAAGTCGCCGCGCTCGGCGCTGGACGGCCCGCCGCAGTTCGTCAACGACGGCAACATCACCCCGGACGGCTACACGGTCAACACGATGGCGCCGCCGTACCAGCCCAGCTGGGTCAGGCCCGGTCCGGGCGGCGACCCGTCCACGGCCGACCCGCGCGATCCGGACGTGCTGCCGCCGCAAACCTACAAGACCATCGGCGACCTGCTGTCCGAACGCGGCGTGCCGTGGGCATGGTATGCCAGCGCCTGGCAGGCCGCGCTGGAGCA
The DNA here is from genome assembly GCF_024756255.1 of Massilia agilis. Classification (GTDB taxonomy): domain Bacteria; phylum Pseudomonadota; class Gammaproteobacteria; order Burkholderiales; family Burkholderiaceae_D; genus Telluria; species Telluria agilis. Next base: position 606,446 of record NZ_JANUHB010000003.1, read on the forward strand.
CCGGGGCGAGGGCAGCAAGCCGAACTTCCAGTACCACCACCAGCCGTTCAACTACTTCCGCCAGTACGCGCCCGGCACCGCCGCGCGCGCCAGGCACCTGCTCGACGGCGGCCTGGGCGACAGCCCGATCTCGAACCGCTTCCTGGCCGATGCGATCGCGGGCCGCCTGCCGGCGGTCACCTTCTACAAGCCGCAGGGGAACCTGAACTTGCACGCCGGGTACTCGGACATCGAGTCGGGCGATGCGCACGTGGCCAACGTGATCGAGCACCTGAAGAAGTCGCCGCAGTGGAAGAACATGGTGATCGTGGTGACCTTCGACGAGAACGGCGGCTGGTGGGACAACGTGGCGCCGCCCAAGGGCGACCGCTGGGGGCCGGGCTCGCGCGTGCCGGCGATCATCGTGTCCCCGTTCGCGAAGAAGGGGGCGGTGGACCACAATTTCTACGACACCACCTCGATCCTGCGCTTCATCACGCGCCTGCACGACCTGCCGCTGCTCGAAGGGCTCGCCGCGCGCGACGCCGCCTTTGCCCAGCGTGGCGCACGCGGGCCGGGCGACCTGACCGCCGCGCTCAGCTTCCGCTGACCGTTGCCATCGCCGTCAAAGCCAGGCCGCGCGCCTGGCTTTTTTTCGCCCTGCCGTTCATAAACTTTCCTGTTGGCTAACGGGCGCTGTGGAAAAAAGTGTCGGGATACACTGCGACAGCCCGATATTGTGAGCTTGATATCGTCCGTCGCACCGCGGTTCCTTTACGAACTCGCAAGCGATCGTGATTGTCAAAATGAACAGGAGCGGGGCGCCCGGTCGCGCCTGCCCCACCACAAACCTACAGGAGAACATCATGCACAACAATAAAGTGTTGAAGAGACTGCTGACCGTCACCGCCGTCGCGGCAATGTTCAGCACATTCGGTGTGTATGCGCAGACCACCAGCGGCAGCGCAAGCACCTCGGGCAGTGGCCAGGACGCCACCGCCGTGCAGGGCAAGACCACGCGTGAAGGCACTGCCGGCAGCACCGACAGCCGCGGCAAGGACGAGCAGATGCGCGGCACCAGCGGCGCCCAGGGCAGCACCAGCGCCGGCAGCCAGGGCGGCATGACCGGGGTGCAGGACACCACAGGCGCCGGCGCGTCGTCCACCGCCACCGGCAAGACCACGCGCGAGGGCACGGTCGGCAACACCGACAGCCAGGGCATGGAAAAACGCCAGGGCAAGAGCAGCTCCCACAGCAGCAAAGGCTCCAGCGGCAGCCAGGGCAACTCGGGCAGCAGCGCCACCACCGGCGGCGCCGCGGCGGCGGGTGCAACGGCGGCCGGCACCACGGGCAAGAGCACGCTGGCCAAGGGCGACGAGACCATCCTGAAGAACATGGCGCAGGCCAACATTTCCGAGATCGAGGCCGGCAAGCTGGCCCAGAGCAAGAGCTCGAACGACCAGGTGAAAAGCTTCGCCCAGCAGATGATCGACGATCACACCAAGGCGCTGAACGACGTGCAGCAGCTCGCGCAGCAGAAGGGCGTCACCCTGCCCACCGAGCCGGACGCCAAGCACAAGGCGATGGCGACCAAGCTGCAGGCCATGAGCGGCGACGCCTTTGACAAGGCCTACATGGCGCAGGCCGGCGTGGCCGACCATAAAAAGGTGCACAGCATGCTGCTGAGCGATGAGAAAAAAGCCAAGGACCCGGACGTGAAAGCGCTGGCGTCGAAGATGGCGCCGGTGGTCGAGCAGCACCTGAAGTCGGCCCAGCAGATGCCGGCGCCCAAGTCGGGGACGACCTCGGGCAAGTAAGCGTCGTTCCGGCCACAAGCATCGGCACGTCGTGCCGAGAAGGTGCTGCGAATGCGCACGCCCGGCACGGGTCCCTGCCTTCGCCGGGACGACTGTGCGCTAGCGCTCCCCTGAAGCTGCGGCGGCGGCCGCTTCCGGGCTGTATTCACGCATGATGGCCGCGATCGCGCCACGTTCGGCCAGACGTCCGAGCGCATCGACCACTTCCGGATCGAGGATGGACCCGGCCTGGGAGCGCAGCAGCTCCAGCGCCGCCGCCACGCTCCACGGCTCCTTGTAAGGGCGGCGCGAGGTCAGCGCGTCGAACATGTCCGCGACCCGCACGATGCGTGCCGACAGCGGGATCTGCTCGCCTTTCAGGCCCTTCGGGTAGCCGCTGCCGTCGATGCTCTCGTGGTGGCACACCGCGATGTCGCGCGCCATCTCATAGAACGGGTTTTCGCCGAGGATGCGCAGGCCGTATTCGGGATGGCGCTTCATGACCGCCCACTCGCCGGTGTCGAGCTTGCCCGGCTTCTTGAGGATCTCGTCCGGGATGTACAGCTTGCCCACGTCGTGCAGGATGCTCATCACGCCCATATGGCGCGCCGCCTCCGGTTCCAGCCCCAGCTCGATGGCCAGCGCCTGCGTGAAGTACTGCACCCGCTGCACGTGAAAGCCGGTGTCGAGGTCCTTGCCCTCGCAGGCCACCGACAGCATGGACACCGCATCGAGGTAGGCGCGTTCAAGGTTGCGGTTGGCGTCCTGCAGGCGCCGCCCCAGGCTCAGGCTCTCGAGCGCGCGCACGACGGTCAGGCGCAGGTTCTCCGGCTCCCACGGCTTGGTGATGTACTTGTAGATGCCCGCTTCGTTCACGCAGCGCACCAGCGACTCCATGTCGGAATAGCCGGTCAGCAGGATGCGGATCGCCTCCGGCTGCTGTTCCATCGCGAACTTGAGCACCGCGTCGCCGGTCACGTCCGGCATGCGCTGGTCCGAGATCACGAGGTCGATTTTTTCCGTGCGCAGCAGTTCGATCCCGGCCGCGCCGGAAGCGGCGGTGAAGATGCGGTATTCGCGGCGGAAGGCGCGCGACAGGCTGTCGAGAATGTCCGGTTCGTCGTCGACGAACAGCAGTTTGAACTTGTCGTTATCCATGGCTCGCGGTCTCCTGTTGAATCGTTGCGGTCGTCAAAGGCCGCATGCGGATCGCCACCGTGAACGTGGCGCCCTTGCCCGGCTCGCTGCGCACGTCGATGCGCCCGCCGTGCTTCTCGACGATGCCATACGAAATGGACAAGCCGAGCCCCGTGCCTTCGCCGACCTTCTTGGTGGTGAAGAAGGGGTCGAAGATCTTGTCGATCACGTCCGGCGGTATGCCCTTGCCGCTGTCGGTAATGCTGACCTGCGCGAACTCGCCATCGCGCCGGGTGGCGATCTGCAGCGTGCCCGGGCCGTCCATGGCCTGCAAGGCGTTGTAGATGATGTTCATGAACACCTGGTTGATCTGGCCCGCGAAGCACACCACCGGTTCGTTGAGTCGATAGTCCTTGCTGACCGTGATGCGGTTCTTGATCTGGTGATGCAGCAGCGCCAGCGTGTCGTCGATCCCGTCCTCCAGCCGCACGCTTTTCAGTTCGGCCTCGTCCAGCCGCGAGAAGCTGCGCAGGGAGCTGACGATCTCCTTGATGCGCGCGGCGCCGGATTTGCCGCTGCGGATGATCTTGACGGTGTCTTCCTTGATGAAGTCCAGGTCGATCGCCCTGATCCGCTCTTCGATCGCGGCCTTCTGCGCCGGGTCCACGGCTGCCAGGCGCATCGTGTCGATCAGTTCCAGCAGCTCGTTGGTGTATTCCTCCAGGTGCGGGAAGTTCGCATAGATAAAGCCGATCGGGTTGTTCAGCTCGTGCGCCACGCCGGCCACCAGCTGGCCCAGCGACGCCATCTTCTCCGATTGCACCAGCTGCCCCTGCGTCGCCTTCAGGTTGGCGAGCGCGCCGGTCAGCTCCCGGTTGGCTGCTTCCAGTGCGGCGGTGCGGTCGCTGACGCGCTGTTCCAGCGTCTTGTTCAGCATGCCCAGCTCGCCGAGGGCGCGTTCGCGCTCGCTGGAGATGCGCTGCAGGTTGCCGGCCATGGCGTTGAAGGAGACCGCCAGCGTGCCCAGCTCGTCGCGCCCGCTCACCTGCGCTCGCGCCGACAGGTCGCCCGAACTGGTGATTTGCGAGACGACGCTGGTGAGCGACTGGACCGGTTCGGTGAGGCGGCGCGACAGCCAGCGCACCGCCAGCAAAATCGGCAATGCCAGCAACACGCCGAGCGCGACCAGCTTGACCGCGACGGCGCGGATGGGCTGCTCGGCGACGCGCGCGTCCTTGAGCGCGGCGACGCGCCAGTCGCCCAGCAGAGCGCTCGCTTTGGACGAGTGGCCGGCCACATAGCGCGCGGCGCCAGCTTCCAGCTGCGCCGGCCGCTGCGCCAGGCGCGCCAGCGCTGCTTGGTCGAGCGCCAGTCCGCCGGAGAACAGCAGCGCCGGCGGCGCCGCCTTGTAGAGCACGATGCTCTGGTCGCTGGCCGCGAGCATCGTTTCGATGGCGGACCATGGCAGGGTCACCACCAGAGTGCCAAGCTTGAAGCCGGATGCGAAGCTGGCCTTGATCGCCACGCTCAGCGCCAGCACCTTGCCGCGCCCCAGCGGATCGCTGTGCGCGTCGATCAGCGCCGGTTCTGCGCCGCGCGGCCGCCATACCCGGGGCAGGGCTACCTCGCCGCGGACGGGGGCAGAAGTGGCCACCAGCCGGTCCTGCGCGTCGAACGCGTAGATGTCGCCGGCCAGGCCGTATTGCGACTTGAGGCTTTCGAGGGTGCGCGCGACGCGCTTGTCCACGTCGCCGGAGACGAGATCGTTCATCACCTCGAGGTGGGACCACGCCTGCAGGTTGGTCGCCACGGCCTGCAGGTGGTTGGCCGCCAGCTCCACCTTCTGGTCCGCCAGGCGCGTCAGGGCCGCGGCTTCGGCCTGCATCATCGCCGTGCGCACGCTGGTGAATACGACGACGGCAGTCAGCAGGTAAGTGACGAAGAAGATGCCGGCAAAGGAGGCCAGCAGCTTGCGCCCGATCGATTGGGAGAGCCAGTTCCTCATGGGACGCGCGCCAGCACCTTGACGTTCTTCGGCGCCACGGTCGCGCTGATGTAGCCGACCGCGCCCGGCACCTTCTGCACGAAAGCGAGGACGGCCTGGTCGGACTCCTGCACGATCGGCGGCACCTTGCCCTTGAAGTGCATCTGGTTCCAGAACGCCGCCAGCGCGTTCGGGCTCTGGCGCAGGACGGTGGCGGAGAACTGCATGCGCTCGGCGCTTTGCGCCTCGCGGTTGACCGGGACGATCATGTCGCCGCCGCGCCACTCGGGTGTCTTGAGCAGGTAGATCGCGGACAGCGCATCGAAGCTCAGGCTCGACACCGGCACGTTCGGATGCGCGATCACCAGCAGTTCGTCGGCGCCGGCGCCAGTGCTGAGCAGCGCGAGCAGGAAGCAGAAAATGCGTCGCATCGCGCCTCCTAGAACAGTACCGCCAACGATGCGTACACCCCGGTGCGCATGTCGAGCACCGCGCCGGACTGCTTGACGTACTCGAGCTTCCACACCACGGCCGGGTGCTGGCGGAACGAGATGCCGGCCAGCGCGTTGCGCGACCCGGCGCGCGCGTTGCGGTCGGCGAAGTGCTCGTAACGCGCCAGCACCGACCAGCGTTCGCCCAGCGCATAGCTGCCCAGCAGGTAGGCGCCCCACTCGCGATCGCGCACACGCGCCGGGTTGGCGCCGTCGATCCGGATGTGGGTCGCCTCGGTTTCGAGCTGGAGCGGGCCGACGGTGCGGCGCGCGTTCAGGCCGACCAGCCACTGCGCATCGCTCGTGTTGCGCACGCGCGCATGCTGCACCGACAGGCCGATCTTGTCGGTCAGCCCGGTCGCCCAATTGAGGTGGGCGCCGGCGACGTCCTGGTATTCGCGCTCGACGGGGCGCGGGCGCAGCTCGCCGCCGGGCTGCCAGTAGAGGCTGACCTCGGGCTTGCGGTCGTCAGTGGGGGCGTACTGGAGCGCCGCGCCGGACGTGTACTCGGGAAAACCGCGGTGCGTGGTCAACGGCCGCGTCACCGTGGACACGAGCGGGGCCGCGTGGATGGTGTTCCACTCGCCGACCGGGCTTAACATCTTACCGGCGCGCAGCGTCAGCTCCGGGCTCAGGTGCACGTCGTTGTAGAGGCGCTCCAGCACAAAGCGCGGATGGTTATCACCCAGCAGGTGGCCGTGCTCCTTCCACAGCGTCGCGCCGCTGAATTCGGCTTCGAAGAAGGGGTTGAGGTAACGGTTCAGGCGCGCGCCCATGAACAGGCTGATGTCGTCCACGACCAGCTGGCGCTCGGCGCCGCGCGGCTGCTCCGCCACCAGGTTGAGATACCCGGCGATATTGACCGGGCCGGCCGTGTAGCCTTCGCCAAGGCTGTAATTGCCGGCGTGCGCCGCGCCCCCTGCCGATGCAGCGATCCAGATGCACGCCGCCAAAAACGTCTTGCTCGCCTTCATACCCTTGACTTTCACTCTCCACATTTGAAGCCGCATGGCGGCTCAGGCCGCGCTGTGCCACTGCTCCATCAGCCGCGCCAGCGGCGCGCCGCCCTCGGTTCCTGCCAGCCCGGCCGCCATGCGCGCGTAATCCTGCGCGCTGCGGTTCTGGCTGATCTTCCATTTTCCTTCCAGCCGCGCGATCGGGATCTCGATGCCGACGATCGCCTTGAGCAGCGTGTCGACGTACTCCTGTGGCGCGTCCGACACCTGCCACGGCGTGGCGCGCCCGCCTTCGTGGCGGTTGGTCAGCCGCTGCACCAGATCGAGCACCCACTGTGGGTCGTCGATGGTGCGCAGCTTGCCGTGCGCATGCACCACCGCGTAGTTCCAGGTCGGCACCACCTTGCCGCTGCGTGCCTTTTCTTCGTACAGCTCGGGTGTGATGTAGAACGCCGGTCCCTGGAACAGCACCATGACCTGGGCGCCGTCCTCGCGCCAGAGCGGGTTGCCGCGTGCAACGTGCGCACGCAGCACGCCAAACGGCGCATCCGGCGTGGGCGCGGCGATCTCGAACGGAATGTGGTCGGCATCCAGCCCGTTGTCACCGACCCGCACCAGGGCCCCGAGCGGATGCTCGGCCACCAGCGCGTGCATGACGTCGATCCGGGTTTCCTCGTTCGCGCGTGGCATGTACATCAGCGCGCCTCCTCGACCACCACCTCGCCCTTGAGCGAGCTGGCGATGTAGCACTTCTCGTGCGCGATGTGATGGATCTGCGCCAGCGCCGCGGCATCCGGCGCTTCTCCGGCCCAGGTCACCCGTGGCCGCAGCACGATCTTCGTCATCGACAGCTTGCCGTCGCGGTCGGTGTCGAGCGTGCCGACTGCATGGTCGTGGTAGGTGTCCACCACAAAGCCGCGCTGCGCCGCGAGCGACAGGAAGAACAGCATGTGGCAGCTCGATGCGGCGGCCACCAGCGCCTCTTCGGGATCGACGCAGCTCGGGTCCGACATCGGCACCGGCACCGACAGCGGCGAGGAGGAGGCGCGCACCGTGATGCCGCCGTCGAAGCTCCAGTCGTGCGCGCGGCTGTAGCGCTGGTCAAGGAATGGCTGGCTGCCACGGTGCCACGCCAGTTGCGCTTCGAACTGCTTCATCGCCCCTCCTGTGCCTATCAAAATAGCAATATTAACCTATCCCATGGGCAACTCCCGGGCGAGCCGCCGGGGGGTATACTGCCGCCCATGAACAATATCCGCTGCACCTGGGCCAACCCGGCCAACCCGCGCTACCTGGCATACCACGACACCGAATGGGGCGTTCCCTGCCACGACGAGCTGCGCCTGTTCGAGATGCTCAACCTCGAAGGCGCGCAGGCCGGCCTGTCCTGGGAGACCATCCTGAACAAGCGCGAGAATTACCGCGCCGCTTTCGACCAGTGGGACGCGCGCAAGATCGCGCATTACGACGATGCCAAGGTGGCCGAGCTGCTGGCCAATCCTGGCATCGTGCGCAACCGGCTCAAGGTGGCGGCCACCATCACCAACGCCCGCGCCTACCTGTCGATGCTCGATGGCGGCCTGACGCTGGACCAGTACCTGTGGTCGCACGTGGGCGACAAGCCGATCGTGAACCGCTGGGCCAAGGGCGAGCGCCCGGCGCGCACCGAACTGTCGGACCGCATCTCCAAGGACCTGTCCAAGCGCGGCTTCAAGTTCGTCGGCTCCACCATCATCTATGCCTACATGCAGGGCATCGGCATGGTGGACGACCATGATCCCGACTGCTTCTGCCACTCGGGGCGCTGAAGTGGACATGCTGCTGCACTGGCGCGGCCGCGAGCGCTACACCGTGTTCGACGCCGATTACGGCGACGGCAGCGGCGTGCGCGCCCTGGTGCAGGCGTGGCGCGACGATCCGCTGCGGCCCGCGCGCCTGCATGTGGTCGCGCGCGCAGGTGGCCTCATGCCCGGCTTTCACCGCATTGCGCAGGCCGAAACCGGGGTGACGCTGGACCTGCTGTCGGCGCCGCTCGATGCGGCGCTGGCCCAGCTGGTCGCGCGGCTCGACTTCATCCGCCTGCATGGCATCGCGTGCGAGGGGACGGCGTTCGCGCGGCCGCTGGCGCGCATCGCGGCGGCGGACGCGCAGTTACAGGCTTGGGGCCTGAATGCCGCGCAAGCGGCGGCGCTGGCCGGCGAAGGCTTCGCGTTCGAGGACGCCAGCCCGGGCGAGGCGCATTTCGCCAGCCGCAAGCCGCGCCTGCCCGTGCCGCCCACGCCGCAGCGCCGCGCCATCGTGATCGGCGCCGGCATCGCCGGTTCGGCCGCCTGCGAGCGACTGTGCGCGCGCGGCTGGGAAGTCACCCTCATCGAGCGCCATGCGCGGCCGGCGATGGAAGCGTCGGGCAACCACGCGGGCATCTTCATGCCGCTGGTGTCGAAGGACGACAACATCCCCACGCGCCTGGTGCGTTCGGCCTTTTTGTACGCGCTGCGCTACTGGGAAGCGCTGGGCGGGATCGGCCGCGCGATGGACGGCGCGGCCTGCGGCGTGCTGCAGCTCGCGCGCGACGCTGCACATGCCCGGGTACAGCGAGCAATCGCGGCATCGGGACACTATCCGGCGCAGTTCGCGAGCTGGCTGGAGCAGCCCGAGGCCGAGGCGCTGCTTGGGCGGCCAGCGCCCGATGGCGGCTGGCTGTTCCCGCAGGGCGGCTGGGCACGCCCGGGCAGCGTGTGCGAAGCGATGCTGGCCGCCTGCGGCGACCGGCTGCGGGCACATTTCGGCGCAGGCAGCGTGCGGCTCGAACGTGCGGGCGGCGAATGGGCCGTCATCGACGAACGCGGCCAGGTGCTGGCGCGCGCCGCGACCGTGATCCTGGCGTCCGGCGCGGGCGCGGCGCAGTTCCCGCAGGCGGCGCAACTGCCGCTGGCGGCGCTGCGCGGCCAGGTGTCGCACATCGACGCCGCCGCCTTGCCGGCACTGCCGCTGGTGTTGTGCCGCGAGGCCTATGTGACGCCCGCTTCGCACGGCATCTGCTGCGCCGGCGCGACCTACGATACCGACCCCGACCCCGCCTTGTGGCAGTCCAGCCACGACGACAACCTGGCCAAGCTGCGCGCGCTGCTGTCCGACCCGCACGCGGCCACCGGCGCGCCGCTCGAGGGGCGGGTGGGCTTTCGCACGGTGGCGCCGGACCGGCTGCCGCTGGTGGGCCGCCTGCCCGACTTTGACGCGGCCGGCGGCACCGAGCGGCTGCGCGAGGTGCCGCGCCACCCGGGCCTGTACGGCCTGCTCGGCTATGCCTCGCGCGGGATCACCTGGGCGCCGCTGGCGGCCGAGCTGCTGGCGGCCGGGCTGGAAGGCGAACCGCTGCCGCTGGAGGCTTCCCTGGCCGATGCACTCGATCCGGCGCGCTTCGTGTTGCGCGCACGCCGCGCCCCGCGCGGGCCACATCGCATTCCGACTGATCCAGAACAATAAGAACCTGCCAACGCGGTTATAATTTTCCATACGGAAATTACCGCCATGCAACCACGCCAACCGATGGACGACCAATCTCGCCCGCAAGAGCTGTTCCTGTTCCTCGCCTCGACCGCGCACGACATGAAGAATTCGCTCAGCGTGCTGTCCGGGACGCTGGAGCGGCTGCTGGCCGAGGCGCCGCAGGCCGAGCCGGCCTATCCGCAGATGGCGCACATGCTGCACCAGACGCGGCGCCTGAACAACCAGCTGATGCAGCTCCTGGCCCTGTACAAGCAGGTGGGCACGCCGGAGTACCCGTTCGACATGCGCGCGCTCGAAATGGGCGAGCTGACCGGGCAGGTGGCGGCCAGCGAAAAGGTGCTGCTGCAGTCGCGCGGTGTCACGCTCGACATCGACTGCGACCCGCAGCTGGTCTGGCACTTCGACGAAGACCTGATCCTGGGCGTGCTTTCGCACGCGATCCACAACGCCACCAATTACACGCGCGACCGGGTGCGCCTGGCGATCGCCGAGGTGGACGGCTGGCTCGAGATCCGCGTCGAGGACAACGGCAACGGCTATCCCCAATCGATGCTCGAGGCCGGCGTGGCGGCGATGAACGGCGCCACCAGCGGCGTGAACTTCCTGACCAACAGCGCCGGCCTGGGCCTGTACTTTACGAGCGAGGTGGCCAAGATGCACCGCCACCGCGGCCGCCACGGCAGCCTGCGGCTTGAAAACGGCGGGGCCTATGGCGGCGGCTGCTTCATCCTGAGGCTGCCATGAACGCGGTGCCGCTCGTTGCCGCCGTGGGCGCGGACGACCAGGTCGACTGGGCTTCCAAGAACTACCTGATCGTGGACGATTTCGCCGGCGTGCGCCAGCTGCTGCGCGAGAGCCTGCGCAGCCTGGGCGCGCGGGCCATCGACCAGGCCACCAGCGGCGGCGAGGCGATGGGCCAGCTCATGCGCACGCGTTACGACGTGGTGCTGTGCGACTACTACCTTGGCGAGGGCAAGAACGGCCAGCAGGTGCTGGAGGAGGCGCGCATGCGCAACCTGATCAACCCGAGCACGGTGTGGATCATGGTTTCGGCCGAAAAGAGCGTGGAGTCGGTGATGGGCGCGGCCGAGCACCAGCCCGACGCCTACCTGATCAAGCCGATCACCGAAGGGGTGCTGCTCACGCGCCTGAACCGCGTATGGCACAAGAAGCAGGTGTTCCGCGCGATCGACCAGGCCTATGCCGAGAAGGACTACCTGCGCGCCGCGCGCCTGTGCGACGAGCAGATCGAATCGAACAAGGCGCACGAGATCGAACTGCTGCGCATGAAGGCGCGGCTGATGGAAAAAAGCGGCCAGCCAGACAAGGCGCGCGCCGCCTACGAGCAGGTGCTGGCGCAGCGCGAATACCAGTGGGCGCGCGCGGGCCTGGCCCGGATCCGCATGCTGAACGGCGAATATGAGCAGGCGCGCCAGATGTTCCTGGGCGTGATCGCGGAGAACCGCTACTACATCGACGCCTACGACCAGCTGGCCGCGGCCTATCAGGCGATGGGCCAGCTCGACGAAGCGGCCGACATCCTCGAGCGCGCGACCAAGCTGTCGCCCAACTCGGTGCCGCGCCAGCGCAACCTCGGCATGGCCTGCCTCAAGCTGGGCAACATGGCGATGGCGGAGAAGTCGTTCCGCAAGTGCGTGGCGATCGGCGAGTACTCGATCCGCAAGACGCCCGACGCCTACCTGGGCCTGGCGCGCGTGTGCGGCCTGAAGAACGACCCCAAGGAAGCGTTGCAGTGGCTGGCCGCGGCCCAGCGCGAGTTCGGCGGCGAGCATGCCAACATCGAGCTGCGCACCAAGATCACCGAGGGGCTGGTGTACCACGAAAGCGGCGACTACCGCCGCGCGCGCAAGGCCGGCGACGAACTCGAAACCCTGCTGCGCGAACGCACCGAGCGCCCGGACGTACCCACCTGCCTGGAAATGGCCACGCTGCTGTTTGCCGTGGGTGTGAAGGACGCGCCGGTGGACCTGCTGTGCTACGTGATCCGCAACAACCACGACCAGGCCGTGCTGCTGGACGAGGTGCGCAAGCTGTTCGAGAAGGCGCGCATGGCGGAAGAAGGCGAGGTGCTGATCAAGGCGTCGCGCAAGGAAGCGTCGGACCTGATGAACCAGGGCGTGATGCTGTGGCGTAGCGGGAAGCTGCGCGAGGCGGTCGAGTGGATGCGCAACGCCCGCGCCGCGCTGCCGAACAACCAGCGCATCCTGTTCAACGCCGCCCAGGTGCTGATCTCGCACATGCAGCAGTACGGCTACGACGAGGCGCTGGCGCAGGAGGCGAGCGATGTGCTCAACCACGTGGACCACCTGCAGCCCGGCCAGCAGCGCTTCGCGCAGCTGATGGAGCAGCTCGCGGCGCTGATGCCGCAGCCGGAACCGGAGGAAGAAGAGGAAGAAGAGGAAGCCGCAGCGCAAGCCGGCACCGAGGCGGAAGGCGAGAGCGCCGCCGGCTAGCCGTGAACCGAGGCGGGCGCAGCATCGGCGCGCACCGGGCCTGTGTGCTGCTTCATCAGCTCCTCGCACAGTTTGCCCACGTCGCGCCGCTGGCCCGGCACCTTCGACACCTCGGCCGCGCGCGCCAGCGCGTGCCTGGCGATGTGGTAGCCGAGCGCGCGGTAGCTCTCGAACTGCGCCTCGTCGAACCACTGGTCGGCGGTGCTCTGGTGCGGGTAGTCGGGATGCGCCTTGCGGTAGTTGATCACGTCCGCGTTCTCGTCGCCGACGATTGCCGGCTTGATGTACAAGAGCGTGCCGTCCACGCCTTCGGCATCGACGTGGCTGTAGCGGATCGTGCCGGCGGCGCAGCTCGCGCCGGCCAGGTCGGTGCCCTTGACCAGCTCCATGCGCGACACATCCAGCTCGATCGCCACGTGCAGGTCGGTGGCGCATTTGCGGATCGCGTTGCCAAGATCCTCGAACGCCAGCTCGCGGTCGCTGGCCACGTCCACCGCCACGATCAGCCGGCAGCGCCGCCGCACCAGCTCGTAGATGCCCAGGTTCTCAAAGTGGCCGCCGTCGGACAGGTACACGTAGTTGGCGTCGGCGTTGGTCATGCCGAACAGCTCGGCGATGAGGCTGAACAGCCCGATTGGCGGCGAGCTGCGCTTCCACACCGCCTTGCGCGGATTCGGGCACCAGCGCCCCAGGCGCACGTTGAACATCGTCATGAGGAAGTTCAGCGGCGGCGACGAGTGCGCGCCCATGTTGGGGCTCGCAGCCGCGCCGGACAGCGCCACCGCCATCCCGAGCCGCACCTTGGCGTCGTCGTCCACTCCCTTGCCCGCGCGCGAGGCGTACTGGCGCGTGGGCCGGTAGGTGCCGCGCTGGGCGTCGTGCTGCGCGCAGTTGGCGCCCTGCGCCGGCATCAACGGCGTCTCGAAACCGCAAAAGCGCGGCGTGAAGGCGAACGAGGCGGCCTTGCGGGTCTGCCATGCCAGCTCCTCGCCGCGCACCAGGTTGAGCGAGGTGTTGACGATGTGGTAGGGCAGCTGGTCCTGCAGGTCGGCCAGTTGCGGGTCGTCGTCCGGATCGAAACCGGTGAACGGGTGCGGTTTGCGATGCGCGTTGCTGGCGCCGAAGTAGGCGCGCACCAGCCGGTTCCGGTACAGCATGTAGAGCGAGAACTTGTTGATGTCCACCCGCCAGCCGAGCAGCAGCGCCGCGCCCAGGCACAGCGAAAAGGCGGTGGCGAGCGTGGCCCCGCTGGTGGCCAGGCTGGCGTTGGCGTGCGAGGCGTACACGCAGGCCAGGGTCGGGCTGTCGCAGCGCAGGTCGGGCGGGGCGACCGCGGCCTGCACCAGCGTGGCCAGCACGGCGAAGATCCCGAGCGTGAACACGTAGGGCGCCAGCCGCGCCAGCAGCTCCAGCCGGTTGAAGCGCACGCCGAACAGCGTGGTGGTGCCGCCGCTGCCTGCCTTCACGCCCAGCCAGGTCATGGCCAGCCAGCCGATCGCGGTGCCGGCGTTGGCCAGCGGGTCGTAGGTGATCCAGGCCCAGTGCAGCAGCGGCGGCAGGAAGAACGCGGCGCAGAACATCATCAGCCAGGCGATGGTGAAGATCGAGGTCCAGGCGCCCTGGCGGCTCCACCACTCGCGGCTGGCGTCGCTGTACAGGGTGCCGATCAGGCCGATCATCAGCGTCATCGTCACCGAGAACAGCGTCATCATCAGCGGCATGCCGAAGGTGGTGAGCGCCACCGCATTGTTCAGGATCGGGTGCTCGGCCGGGTTGGGCAGCCAGGACAGGCCAAGCAGGAGCAGCAGGGTGCCGATGGTGAGCGCGAACATGGCGGACAGGAAGTGCGACAGGCCTTCGTGCACGTCGGTGCGCGAAACGTCGCGCCGCACGCGCTGCCTGCGCTTGAGCGGCGGCACCGCCAGGCCCACGGCAAGCAGCAGGAATGCGCCGGCCAGGCCCGGCACCCAGCACCGGGCGACGCGCAGCGCGGTGTCATGCGCGACCGCGTGTTCGACCAGGCCCGGCGCGAATTCGAGCGTCCCGGCCAGCATGAGCGCCAGGACGCCGGCAAAGAACGCCGCGCACACCGCGTAGCCGGAGCGCCGGTACGGACTGGTGCGGTCGTGCGCCAGGTACCAGCCGCAGGCCCAGACGATGAAGTACACCAGCCCCGGCACCAGCACCCAGCCCATGCGCCACTCGTACCTGCCCGACAGCGCTGCGTGCAGCATCGACGGCATCACGCCGCCGTGCCGCCACAGGCCGATGCTGACCAAAAAGCCGGACAGCAGCAGCGGGAAGTTGATGAACCAGAGGACCGCGCCCTGGTTCACCGGGAACCAGCGCTGCCCGCGCGAGGCTTCCGGTTTGCTCGAGATCGACAGCGCAATGCAGAAGACCGCAATCAGGAAGGATGCGGTGCCAAGCATCCAGGCCGGGTCGGACCAGTCGGCCCAGGGCGCGTCCTTGCCCACGATGCGGTTGACGGCCCACACCGCAAAGCGCGGCAGCAGGAGCAGGGCGCACAGCCAGGCCAGCAGCATGGCCAGGTTCAGGCCCGTGTTGCGCACGTAGGTGCCGATCAGGGTCCAGGCGTCGGCGCTGAACACCCCGGAGCGCGGCGACAGGTAATTGCTGTACTGGCGCAGGAACTGGATCTCGACCGCTTCGGAATCGACCGGCTCGCCGGCTGCGCCGGGCGTGAGCATGGCTTCCACCGCGCGCACGTCGCCGTGGCGCTCGCGGATGCACTTGGACAGCCAGCCGCCGATGAAGCCGCCGCCGGACACGGTGGACAGGTAGTCGAAGTCGCGCAGCAGCTGCTGCTCGCCCAGCGCCTGCAGCACGCCCAGGTTGAAGGTTGCGCTGCGCACGCCGCCGCCGGACAGCGCGAGCCCGGTGAGCCCGGCGGCGTGGGCGCGGCGCAGCAGTTCGGCACGCGACGCCGGAAGCACCTGGTCGGGGCCGGCGCTGCCGTCCGGGCGCGGGCGCAGCAGGTCCAGCTCGTTCTGGAGGACTTCGGCGAACACGCTGCCGGCCAGCGCGTTCAGGCGCCGCCAGGTCACCTGGTCGAGCGCGCCGTCGGCGACAATGCCCTCGCGCTCGCGAAAGGCGTCGATCGCGCCAGCCAGTTCGGCAAGCGTGTGCGCGGCCGGCGGCACCTCGATGCCGGCGCTTTCGAGCTTGCGCCGCACGTCGGCCACCTGGTCGGGCGTGAGGCTGGTGTAGTCGATGTACGGCAAGCGCGCCCTCCACGACGGGATCCTGGCGCGGCACGGGACGGACAGGCGGCGAAACGCCCCGGCCGCACAGTGCAGTTCAGCACGCTTTTTGCCTTGGTGCAGCGGGCAGGATCAAAGGACGCGCATTTCTTCCGTATGGCAGCTTAGCAGGAAGAAATATTCTGCTTGGCAATCGTAGGGTGGGCAGGTCTTCCTGCCCACGCGTCCAGCCAGCTCCAGCATGGCCCAGGTGCTGGCCGTGCCGGCGTTACCGGTGGGATCAGCTCTTCTTGTCGCCCGACTTGGACGGCTGCGGGTTGGGCGTGCCCGGCTGGGCGAAACCGCCGCCTTTCTGCTGCGTGTCGGCCTTGCCGGGCTCGGGCGGCATGGCCGCGGCGGCAAACTTCGCGGCCGCATCTTGCGCCGTCATGGCACTCTCGACGGCCTGCTTGAACTGGTCCTGCAGCAGGTTCCACCATACCATCGCGGCCGGCATGCCGGGTGTGGCTTGCGCGTCGGCGCTGCCGGCCTGGCCGCCCTGGGCACCCTGTGCCTTGGATTGCCCGGCGGCGGGAGGTGCAGAGCCGGTTGCGGCCGGCGATGCGGCGCCGGGCTGGGTGAAGAACTGGGCAAACGGCGCCGCCATGGCGGCTGCCTGCTCGCCGGTCTGGTTCATCGCCTGCGCCATGCTCGCGCTCATCGACTTGAGCGTGGCCAGGGTGCCGCGCTGGACCTCGAGCGCCTGGATGGTCCCGCGCAGCATGGTCATGTTCATGTTGAGCCAGGCCTCGACCGCCTTGAGGTCGGCGATGCGCTTGTCCAGGTCGTCGATCGACACGGTGGCGCCCGGCATGGCGGCGGCCGGCGGGGTGCCGGTGCCGGGCACGTTCATTCCGCCCCACAGGTTCTTGACGAACTCGAGCGTGTCCGTCATTCCGGGAATGGGCGGCACGGGCGGCGGATTGGGCATGGCGGTTCTCCGTAAATGGTCAGGCTAGCGTAGCAGAATACCAAGCCCGGTTCAAAGCACTGTGTGCGCGAACACGTCAGTGCGGCCCGGCGGGACAGGCTACACTAGGGGAATGAGCTCCGCATTCTTCCAAGCCCGACGGCGCCGCGCGCTGCTGCTGGGCTCGGTCACCTTCCTGCTGCACTGGACCGTGCTGGGCTGGCTCAACGGCCAGCTCGGGCGGCAGTCCTTGCCGCGTGCTGCGGACGAGGTGACGGCGGTGGCCCGGCTGCTTCCCGATGATGCGCCGCACCCGGTGGTGCCGCCGCCTGCGCTGCTGCCGCTGCGTAGCGAACCCTTGCCTCCACCACCGCCGCCCCCGCCACCGGCGCAGCTGGCCGACGCGGTGCCGGCCGGGCTGCCGGTGGCAGCGGGCGCGTCTTCCGCCGATACGGCGGCCACGGACGGCACTGCGGCAGGGCAAGTTGGCGCGCCCCTTGCCGGACCCGGCGTAGAATCGGTGGCGCAGGCCGTTCCGGCGCCGGCACCCGCCGCTGCGCCACCGGCGCCGCCCGTGCGCAGCTACCGGGTCGATTTGCCACCCTCGGCCGACATGACGCTCGACGTGGACCGGGTGGACGCCGACGGCACGCACTGGAGCGGAGAAGCCACGCTCGGCTGGCGCCTGCAGAGCGGCGGTTACCGGGCCAAGGTCGAGGTCGGCATCCGGCTGCTGTTCGCGCGCGTGAACCTGCTCGAACTGACGAGCGAGGGCGCCACCGGCGAGAACGGCTTTGCGCCCGCCGTGATGACGGAAAAGCGGCGCGGCCGCGCGCTGACGGCCACCCATTTCAACCGGCAGGACGGCACGATCACGTTCTCGGCCTCGCAGAACAAATACCCGCTGGCCGCCGGCGCGCAGGACAAGGCAAGCGTGCCGCTGCAGCTGGCCGCGATCGCCCGTGCCGACCCGGGCCAGCTGAATGACAGCATCGACATGCAGGTTGGCGAGGACCGCGACGCGACCGTGTTCCATTTCGTGCTGGTGGGGCAGGAGGACATCGACACCCGGCTGGGCAAACTGCGTGCCTGGCATTTGTCGCGTCCGCCCAAGCCGGGATCGTACAATTCGCGGCTGGACATCTGGCTGGCGCCCGAGCGCGGCTGGTACCCGGTCAAGATCCGCAACACCGAAGCAAGCGGCGCGGTGACCACGCAGACCGCGAACAACATTGTAATGACAGGAAGCTGATATGCGACGAGATTTGTTGAAACAGGCTGGCGTGGCAACGCTGCTGGCGTTGGCGCTGGGGTGCGCCTGGGCACAGGACGAGCATCCGTCAGTCAAGCGCCCGTTCGACCTGCCGCCGCCGGCCGACCTGACCTACGACCTCACTGCGCGCCAGAGCGGCTTTTCGCTGACCGGCAAGGCGGTGATCACCTGGCGCTGGAACGAGGCCAAGTACGCCGTCACGGCCGAGTCGCGCGTATCGCTGTTCGGAAAAATCACGGAGAACCGTAGCACCGGCACGATCGACAGTTTTGGCCTGGCCCCAACCGAGTTCTACGAAAAGCGGGTCCGCAAGGATCCGACCACGGCCAAGTTCGACCGTGCCGGCAAAACGCTCAGTTTCGCGGATGGCAAGCAGACCTATCCGCTCAAGGGCGGCGAGCAGGACCGCGCATCGGTGACCTGGCAGCTGGTGGCGCAGGCACGCGCGGCGGGCGAAAGCCTGAAGCCGGGCACGCGCTGGTCCTACTTCGTGGCGGGCCGGCATGACGCCGACCCGTGGACCTTCCGCGTCGGCAAGCGCGAAAAGGTGAGCACCCCCGCCGGCGAGTTCGACGCCGTGCACATCGTGCGCGAGGAAACGGCGGCGGTCAAAGGCCAGAACCTCGACATCTGGCTGGCCCCCTCCAAGGACTGGTATCCAGTCAAGCTGCGCTTTTCCGATGACGACAAGGATTTCGTCGAGCAGTCGCTGGAGCAGGTGGTCAAGAAGTAGGAGACGCCCCCGTGTCAGACGCCGCGTCGGCAACAGTTGGAGGAAAAGGCGTGCTAGAAGCTGGAGGACTAAGGAATGCCTCAATTGCCGGTCCGTTCTCAACGTGAACTGTCATGTGCACCGCCCGGGCTCAGGGACGGAGCCGACGTTCGCTTACGCGCTGCATCTGACCGGTTGTGGGCATCACACATGATATGCTTCCGCATGGACCGTACCTGTCGATTGTAGCCTTACCTAGAAAGGCAGCTCTCAACCTGAACTCGTCATCTTGCGCAAGCTCTGGAAAATGTTTGGCAACAGGCAAGTGTTCGAGCCCCGCAGCTATTGCTTAATTATCTTCTAGAAAGGTATGTCATCATCGAATTCATCCTTTGATGGCGCGGATAAGAATGGGGTACCGTCAGCCAAGTGCACAGCCGGATTTTCTTCGTCCGTCATGTCGTGTAATTCTTCAGCTAATTTCTGCTGCCACTCAACTGGATACGACAGAACTGCTCCAATCAGCTTTGATCGGACATTTGCGTCGTCATCGCGCACCGCTGCGACGATTGCCCGAATGCATCTTGTGGTTTGGGCGGGCGTGCTCATTACATCTGGCAAGTATCGCATGAAAAATTTTGCCACGTAATGTCTGGCATCTGGATCTTGGTCCTCTAACCTGTTTAATAGGGCGCTAGCAGCTTCGGAGCGAGTAGTGAACGCTTTCAAGAAATTATTTGACCAAGTCGCCAGGGCTTGAATCGTTTTCCCTGATGGGAGAACTTCACCTTGCCTTATACCTTGGACAAGCTTGTTCTCGATTCGAAGACGAGGTAGTTCAGAGATGCCCGACCAAACCTCCGGTGTGAGCATCTGCAATGACGTACGGATAGTTGAATCCTCCGTTGCTGTCCTGAGTTCCTCTGAAACCACGCTCAGATACGACGCGAGTTGCGTTGGCGTCATCGCACTCAACAGGGCCGGGATCAGGTAACGTAGTTTCCTCAATTCGGTCTTCTTGCGCTCTCGGTAAATTCCGATCAAACAATCTGAAAGTCGAAGCTTCGGCACTTCGGCCACGAGTAGCTCAGCGTAGCGAGTTGACTCCACGAACTCACTGTCAAGGACACGTGCCAGGAAACTTTCAATTGTGAACGCCTCTTTGGATGCGTTCAGACGCTTCAGGAGATAGCCGAGAAAGTGAATAATTGCGTCTGCGGTCTCCTTATCATCGGTTGTTTGTTCATGGCTACGAGGGTTTCTTATTCCCAGGTACACACCTCGCAACATCTGCTCAAACCCTTTCTGCTCGTTCCTCTCGGATTCCGACTGGAAGGCGTTGAGCTTTAACTTCGGGTCGTCACCGCCCAGTGCTTGACCTACAAGAGAAGCCCCATCGCCGTCAACGCCTGCGCGCTCGCGAAGGACACCGCTTATATGGTACGTGGCATCTAAGATGGCATGCGAATAATTTTGCGTCTCGTATGCGCTCTGCACCGCCGTCCATAGAGAGGACGGAATTGCGAGTTGAAGATTCATTGCGCCCTCTGACCGTTACCGAGTCCGAACATCTAATTGATCGGCTGACTAAGATGATAAGAATAACTTGCAGTTTAAGCATCAAGCGAAATTGTGTCCACAAGCAAATATCAGTGGCAATGGCGAGCTAGACGGCATTTCATAGCATTGTAGACCCGCAATTTTCCTGACTCTACTTGAACTAATCTCGAATGGGCTAATGGCCGCCTCGCTCCACAGTTCGCGGCACACGGGGCGGCTTCGAAGCAATGCACTGGCACCAGTACCGCGGTTTGTCCGCTTTCAGTCCCGCCTCCTTTCTTTTGTCAGACTGGCAAGTTATTATTGCATCTAGGAAACGTTGTGGAACAACCGACGCGCCCTGCCGGTCCCGGCTTTTGGTACTAGTTGCCGGGTCTTAACTGGTATACTGGCGCCCCCGCGGACGAGTCTGGCCCGCCTTACGGCAGCGCGGCACGTCGCCCCAGCAACTACCGGAACACGATGATCGACACACTGGCAGGCGCGGCCCTGGCCGCAGAACCCTTGACCCCGGCACAGGACGACGATCCGCTGCAGGCGCATTTCCACGCCGGCGTGATCCCCGACGAGATCGAGCAGGTCTTCCACCTGAAGCGCGCGCAGCCGACGCTGCAGGCGTTCACCGCGCTGTTCCACGGCGGCCAGGACAGCGTGACGCTGCGCCTCCTGGTGCTGCGCGAGCTCGCTTCGGACAGCGCCAGCTCGGCCTTCTCGCGCGCCGACATCAACCTGAAGTTCGCCTACCTGGTCCCGGAAAGCCTGGAAACGGTGATCAACCGCCTGCGCACCCATGGCCTCCTGGCGTGGGACGCGCCGGCCGCCGTGTACCGCATCACGCCGATGGCGCGCAACGTGCTGGCCGCGCTGGACACGCTGCTGTCCGTGGGCAGCCAGTCCGACGAGGACGACGCCGACATGGGCTTCCTGCTGTCGCAGGTGGCCGGCGCGCAGGCCGTGGGCGGCGTGACGGTGGACCAGCTCAAGCACCTGATGGGGCGCCTGAACGCGCTCACCGAGGAGTTCCGCGACGCGATCGCCTCCGGTTCCGAATTCCAGCTGCGTACCTCGCAGGAGAAGTGGCACACGGCCTGCGACTGGGTCGAGAAGGGCTCCGAGATCCTGCGCGCGATCACGACCGACGAACGGGCCGACGCCGCCACCCACCGCGCCGCGCAGGCGATCGGCCGGGCGCAAAGCGCGCTGCTCAACATGCAGGGCATGTTCTCGCGCGCGCTCAACCAGATCGAGCGCCAGCGGGTGCACCTGGGCCAGTCGGGCCTGTCGACCACCGACGTGAAGCTGTGGCTGCTCGCGCACGAAGACCTGGCTAGCCTGGCCGAGGACGCGATCGACCGCCCGGTGGTCCCGATCTTCATCACGCCGGCCGAGATGATCGACGTGGCCGAAACCGAACTGCTGGCCGAGCGCGCCCCCCATACCGGCCCGGCGGGCCTGCCCAGCGGCGAAGACGCGCCGCTCACGATCAACGACAACCCGCAGATCCAGCGCGAACTGGATACGTGGATCTCGCGCCTGTCCAGCTTTGCCAACCTCGATACCTTCCCGGAGGTCGCCGCCGGCAGCCCCAAGCAGGTGCCGATCCAGGACTCGCTGCTGCCGGCCAGCTTTGCGGTGGCCTCGTACCGCGCGTCGCTGCTGCCGCTGCTTGGCGACGCGGCCGAGGCCAGCCTGCAGGGCGCAACGGCGCAGCTGGCGCGCCTGCCGGTGCGCTTCGACGCATCGGACGCGATGCTCGAGCTGGACGACCCCGAAGTGGCCGCGATGTCGGTCGCTACCCTCTCACTGATTCAAGAAAGCGGCTCGCAAGAAGATGAATGACGACGCACAAATCCTGATCGCGCGCCTGCTCACGCACCAGACCCTGCGCCGCGACGACAAGATGGTCAAGCGCGCGCTGTCGGACGACCAGTTCCGCGCCGAGCTGGACAAGCGCCTGCTCGAATCGGGCCTCAAGCTGCTCGACAACGTGTACGCCGACCACGTGACGCTGGCGCTGCACCGCGCGGTGGAGCCCAAGATCTTCGGCGCCAAGGACATCTGGCAGAACAATAACTTCGGCCTCACGCGCGACGGCGTGGCGCTCCTGGTGGTGCTGTGGGCGCAGATCATCCTGCCCAAGCGCGAGCGCCAGGAGACCCACCACGTCGACGTCGACCAGACCGATATGTTCGACAAGGACAACCCGATCCCGCGCGCGGAAGACGCCTCGATCGGCATTTCGTACACGGCGCTGCTGGCCGACTTCGGCGACAAGCTGGGCAAGAAGACGCGCATGGACATGAACCTGGGCGTGCTGGCCAAGCTTGGCTTCATCGAACGGCGCGGCGACGTGATCCTGGAAGGCCCGCTGCTGGACCTGATGATGGACACCGACCTGCTCAAGGAGCGCATCGTCAACGGCGCGCTGGCCGACGTGTTCAAGCGCGCGCCGCTGGCGGTGGCGCCGGCGCGCAAGAGCGCCAATGACCCGGTGCTCGATGCGTCGAGCGAAGCCGACGCCGCACCCGACATCCAGAACTAGAGGCCCCGATGTTCCACATTAAATCACTTGAACTGGTCCACTGGGATTACTGGCAGCGGATCAAGAACATCCCGCTGGACGCCAAGATCATCACGATCGCCGGCCAGAACGGCTCGGGCAAGACCACGCTGCTGGACGCGCTGCGCACGCTGTTTGGCCTGGACTGCTCGATGGGCCGCACCTACAAGCACTACGCGCGCCACTCCGGCCAGCAAAGCGCCTGGATCCGCGCGGTGGTGGACAACCAGCCGGCTGGGCGCCAGCTGTCGAACCGGCCGTTCCGCCATTCGGGCTTTTTCAGCGACGACGAGGTGACGCTGTTCTGCCAGGTGCAGAAGAATGGCGGCGACTGGAAGCGCATGTACCTGATGCGACCCGGGAATATCGACATCGAGGAAGTGACCGAAGCGACCGACTGGCTCGGCGTGGAAAACTACAAAAAGCGCCTGGCGCAGGCCGGCCTGTCGCCGGCAATGGCCAAGGTGCTGGCGCTGGAGCAGGGCGAAACCGACAAGCTGTGCGAGTACGCGCCGCGCCAGTTGCTGGA
The DNA here is from genome assembly GCF_024756255.1 of Massilia agilis. Classification (GTDB taxonomy): domain Bacteria; phylum Pseudomonadota; class Gammaproteobacteria; order Burkholderiales; family Burkholderiaceae_D; genus Telluria; species Telluria agilis. Next base: position 629,580 of record NZ_JANUHB010000003.1, read on the forward strand.
CCTGGTGTTCCAGGTGTTCGGCGACAAGGAGGTGCTCGACGCCTATGACGAAGCCAAGCGCCACCAGCGCGACACCGAAACGGAGCTCAAGCGCTTCGAAGCGGAGCTGGAGACTTCCCGCACCAACCTGGAAGGCCTGCGCCTGCGCGTGGCCAACTACCACCAGTGGGAAGACCTGCACAAGGAACGCCGCAACCTGACGGAAGAGGTGCTGCCGAGCCTGGAGTACCACGAAGCGCGCGAGAAGGCCGCGCTGATGAGCCGCCAGCTGCGCGAAGCGCGCAAGCCCATGGCGCAGGCCGACAGCCAGCTCGAGGACAAGCGCCGCGCGCTGGTCGCGCAGCAGCGCGCGCTGACCGAGGCGCAGCAGCAGGAGGCGCTGCTGGAGCAGGAAGCGACCAACCTGGCCAGCAAGCTCTCGCAAGTGAACACCAAGCTCAAGCCGCTGGAAAGCCTGCTGGAGCAGAAGGAACGCCTGCAGAAGCTGGCGGCGGACGCCGGCGCGGACCTGGCCGACGTGGCCAAGCAGATCGAGGAAAAAGAGATCGAGCTGGCCCGCCAGCGCCAGTCGCGCGATTCGATCTCGGCCAAGATCATGGGCGAGCGCGCCACCATCTCGGCCCTGCAGGGCAAGAGCGCGATGCCGGAGCCGGAAGCGCAGCGCCTGATGCGCCGCGCGCTCAACGACGAAGGCATCGCCCACGCCATGCTGTCGGATATCGTCGAAGTGACGGACCCGAAATGGCAGGGCGCGGTCGAGGGCGTGCTGGGCGGTTACGCGTCGGTGGTGCTGCTCGAACGCGCCAAGGACGCGCCGAGCGCCTACAAACTGGCGGAGAAGGAGCGCTATCGCCACTTCATCGTCCCCGACTGCATCGAGGCGCCCAACGTCAAGGATTCGAGCCTGCTGTCGGTGGTACGCTTTACCGGCAAGGCACCCTCGTGGCTGATCGACCAGCTGGCACGCATCGAGCGCGTCGATTCGGTCGATGACGGCTTCAAGAGCCGGTCGGAAGAGTGGATCACGCCTGACGCCTACCACCGCGAACGGCGCGGCGGACGCTCGCTGTTCGTCGAGCCGTCGCGCTACCGCTTCGGTTCGGCCGGCCGCATCCAGCGCCTGGAAGCGATCCAGCGCTCGCTGCCGGCACTGGAAGAGCAGGAAGACAAGCTCACGCTCTCGATCAGCAAGCTGGCGGCCGAAGTGGGCGGCCTGCGCGCGCGCATCGCGGGTGTGGACGCGGCCAAGGAACTGGACGCGCGCCAGGCCGAGTTCGAGGAAGCGACCCGCAACATCGGCCCGCTCAAGGCCGAGCGCCTGGAAGTGGGCGGCCGCCTGGGCGAGCTGCAAACCCTCATCAAGAACGCCACGGTGGCGCGCACCCGTGCCGACACCGTGTGGCAGAACGCGCGCATGGCCCTGTCGGAAGCGGAAGCGGGCATGCGCCTGAACCACCGCCGCCAGATCGAGCAGCGCGCCGAGCACGCCAAGGCCCTGCGCGACCTGCGCCGCTCGTGGCGCCACCTGCCGATGTCGTGGCGGCGTGCCGCGCGCCGTGCGGCGCTGGTGGCCGAGCACCAGAACGTGCACCAGGTGAACCTGCGCGTGCACTGGCTGGACAACGCGCTGGCGCGCGACGACTGGGAGCTGGACGCGACCGTGATCGACCAGTACCAGCGCCTGAACGACCAGCTGCACAGCCGCCAGTCCGAGACCGAGGAGCGGCGCTACCAGAACAACCGCGCGATCGAGGCGACCGCCAACGCGCGCGGCGCCTACATCGAGCGGCTGCGCTACACGATCAAGACCTACAGCAAAAACATCAAGGAGCTGGGCGCGCTGGCGGGCATCGACGTGCAGGCCGATCCGGTGCGGCTGGAGAACGACGACGTGCAGCTGGCGCAGGCGGGCCTGCATGTGCGCTTCAAGTTCGACGGCAAGGACCAGATCGGCATGAACGACGGCGAGGCGTCCGGCGGCCAGCAGGTGATGAAGTCGCTGGTGCTGCTGATCGGCCTGCTCAAGTCCGAGGACGGCTCGGGCGGCTTCGTGTTTATCGACGAACCGTTTGCGCACCTGGACATCCGCAACATCCAGCTGGTGGGCGAGTTCCTGAAGAACACCGACGCGCAGTACCTGATGACCACCCCGCTGACGCACAACACCGACGTGTACGATCCTTCGGAGCTGACGCTCATCACGAGCAAAAAGAAGAAGGACATGCAGTGGGCGCAGCCGATCTTCGTGCTGCAGCGTCGGCAGGCGGAGGCGGCCAAGGCCGCGTAAAGACAAAGGGGCCGCCCGCCCCTTTTTTTATTGTTGACCCCAACCCGTCGTTCCCGCGCAGGCGGGAACCCATGCTGAGCGAGCAGGCAAGCGGCCTATGGGTTCCCGCCTGCGCGGGAACGACGTGTCACAGCCTGTGGCCTAGTGTTCGGTCACCGGGCTGTCCAGCGTGCGCAGGAACGCCACCAGGTACTGCGCGTCCTCGTCGCTCAGGCGGGGCCTGGCCAGCTCGGATTTCCCCACCTGCGCCCGTGGCGCCTTGCGGTAGTGCGCGACCACGTCTTCCAGCGTTGCCAGCTGCCCCGCATGCATGTACGGCGCGCGCGTCGCCACGCCGCGCAGGCCCGGCGTCTTGAAGGCGCCCACCAGCAGCGGGTCGTCCTTGGCCATGAACGCAAGCTCCTCGCACTGGCCCGGCTGCGCGTCGCTGAACTTGCCCAGGCAGTTGAATTCGTCGTTCGCGACCACGCTCGTCGCTGCCGAACGGCCCAGGTCAGGGTGCGCCGGATCCTGGCGCGGCACCCCGGTGTTGTGGAAGTGCTGGTCGGTGAACAGCGGGCCGTTGTGGCAGGTTGCGCAGCGCCCCTCGCCGATGAAGATGCGCAGCCCGCGTTTTTCGGCGTCCGTCAGCAGGCGCGGCGCATCCGGGTCGCCACGCAGCGTCGCGCCCACGTAGGCGTCGAAGCGCGACTGGCCAAAGCGCAGCGTCTTTTCGTACGCGGCGATAGCCTTGCCCATGTTGGCATAGATGCGCGAGACAGCCTCGCGCGTGGCCGGGTCCAGCGCCTGCCAGGCCTGGCGCTGCGCCTCGGAGCCGTTGGGGCTGGCGTCTTCCGGCAGCGCCGGGAGTGCGGGCATGGCGCCGAACGTTTTTTCGTAGCCCTCGCGGTAGTACGCCTGCATCAGGCGCGCGTAGCGGGCACGCGTGCCGCCGTGTTCGGCCGGATTTTCGAGCGGGCCGAGCGCCTGGGCCCACAGGCTGTCGGCGCGACCGTCCCAGAACAGCCACGGGCTGTAACCTGCGCCGGCCACCGGCATCGTGCGGCGATTGCCCAGCCCTGTGCCGCGCCCGCGCGGCAAGCCGTCCTGGTAACCCTTGGCCGGGTCGTGGCAGCTTGCGCACGACACGGCGCCGTTGCTGCTCAGGCGCTTGTCGAAGAACAGCTGCTTGCCCAGGGCGACCGCATCGGGCTTGCCGTCAACCGCGTTGGACGGGTCCGGCTGCGCCGGCGGCAGCTGGCCGATGTGCATCGATGACAGCACCACCTGCTGTTCCGGCGTCCAGTGGTCGGTATAAGACAAGGTGGCTGCGATCGACCACGCGGCCGCCGTCGCGGCGATGCCAAGCGCTGCCATCCAGCCGACGACGCGTGCGGGACGGCTCATGCTTTCCCCGCTGGCGCGAGGAGCGCGGACTGGCGCGGCGTGCCGCGGCCGACGACGACGTTGAAGGTAGCGGCATCCGGGCCGTTGGTGCTCGAGTCGATTTTCAGCTTCAGTTCCCACCAGCCGCTCATGCTGAACTTCACGCCGCCGATGACGTAGCGGCCGCCTTCCAGCTCGCGCGTCACTGCGGGGCGGGTCGGCAGGCCGTGCCCATGTTGCGGCATGCCGCCGCCCACTTCGATGCGTGCGCCCGGTACCGGGTTGCCGTCGACGGTGGCGACGCTGGCCTCCCACGACTGCATCTGGCCGATCTTGTCCGGATCGCCCAGCGGCTGCAGTTTGACCACGTATTTGTGCCCGTCGGTGGGCTTGGCAAGGGACAGGTCCAGCCCTTCGGGCACGGACATGCAGCCGGTGAGCAGGGTAGTGACCGCGAGCGCGGCCAGGACGAGAAATCGTTTGAACATGTTGCGAGCCTCCTGTAAAAGTAAGTCAAAGAGAAGAGAGGCGCGCAGGTTAAAGCTTGACATCATGGGAAGGTCAAGCGGTCCACAACAAAAAAAAGGGACCTCGAAGGTCCCCTTGGCTCAGAACTTGCCGATCTGTTTGCGCAGCTTCATCCGCCACTTCAGCAGTCCCGCCGAATACATCCAGAAGTACCCGGCTGTCAGCCCCACGGTCAGCATGGTGAGCGGGCTGTCGGTGATTTTCGGCGTGGGCAGGTTGCTGCCCTTGTTGGCGTAGATGAGCGCACCCAGGTACAGCAGGCGCGCCACCAGCGCCATCGCGACCAGGATGCCAAGGCGCGCGTTGGGCGTGAAGAAGCAGCCTTCGCCGGTCTCCTCGAAGCGCGTGATGCGCAGCCCGTACACGCCCAGCGCCAGGCCCGCCACCAGGCCGGCGCCGAGCGCGGCCAGCGTGAGCGGGTCGGACAGCTCGGTGGCCGGCACCGCCACCATCGCGAAAAAGGCCAGCAGCCCCGTGTAGTGGCGCGAGACGATCGAGCGCTGGCGCTCCATGCGCGAGGCCACGCGCGAATACACGCGCCATACCAGCACCGGCACCAGGATGATCAGGGCAAGGGTAGTCAGGTCCATCGCGCCCTTTCAGTCCTTGGCGGGGGCGGTGAGCTTACGCCAGCGCAGCAGGCCGATCGCGTAGGTCATGTAATAGCCGGACAGGATGCCGAAGATCGTCACCGTCAGCGGGCTTTTCATGAAGTCGTTCTGGTGCATGCCGCCGTTGACGTAGAACTCCCAGGCGCGCCAGCCCATGCGGCCGATGAACAGCAGCGCCACCACCAGGCCGATGTGCGCATGCGGCGTGAAGTAGAACTGATCGCCGACCTGCTCGAACTGCGTCTTTTTCAACGCAACCGCGCCCAGCACGGAACCGGCGACCAGGCCGCCCGCCAGGCCAAGCAGGATCAGCGGGTTGCCGATGCCGGCCAGGCTGACCAGCACCAGCAGCAGCGGGAAGAACACCAGCGTGGTGCGGTGGCGCCAGGTGCGCGAAAGCTGGCGGGTGGTCAGGCGCTTGATGCGGCTGTACAGGCGCCACGCCACCAGCGGTGCAAGGGCGACGGCGATGATCGGGGCAGGGATGGCCATGTCGGATTCCTTATGTCGAATCCGGCATTGTAATGCAGCCGGGCGGCGAACCGGTCCAGCTCATGATAAGGTTGGTGGTGCATTTTTTGAAAGGAGAACGAGGCCATGAAGCCAACGCCTGCCCTGGCACACCGCGCGCCGGACCCGGAGCCCATTGAAGAGCCCAGCCCGGATACCTTCGACAACCCGCACCCGCACCACAATCCGGTGCGCACCCCGCAAGAGGACGACGAGGACATCCCGCCCGACCACAACCCGAGCGTGCGCGTCTAGTCGAAGGCCCACGAGTACAGCACGTCCAGTGCCGTATTCGTGCCGGTCTGCAGCTGCAGGGTAATGCGCGGGTTGAGCTTGTAGCGCAGCCGCACCACGCTCGACGCCGTGCTCGCACCCTGCTCGAAGCTCAGGTAGGTGCGCGACGAGAGCCGCTTGCCGACCGTGACCACGGTGCTTTCGAGCCCCTTGGCCGAGGCGCCCGACACCCCGATCTCGTCCAGCCCGAGCGAGCCGGCCACCTTGGACGGGAAGCCACCGCCGGACCCGGAGAGCAGGGCGCTGGCCGCCGCCCCCAGCACGTCGGCCTCGGTGCCGGTGGTGCCCTGCATGCCGTGCCCCAGCACCAGCCAGGACAGCTTTTCGCTGTCCGACACCGTCGGCGTGGACACCAGCTTGGCCACCGGCGCCTGCGCCGTGCCGCGCACTTCCACGCCGGCCTCGACGTTCGTTTCGCTGGGCTGGCCGCCGCCAGGCGTCTTGCGCACGGCGAGGATGTCGAGCGAGGGATTGTCGTACGGGCCGCTGAAGGTCAAGAGGCCGCGGTCGATCGTCAGCTTCTGCCCGTAGGCCGAGTAGGTGCCGCTGGCCACGCGGATGGTGCCGTTCACGCGCGGCGCCCGGCTGCCGGTGCGGCGCAGGTGCAGGCTGCCGCCGAGCGTGGCGTCGATGCCCTTGCCGCGCAGGCGGAAGTCGTCGCCCAGCTCGGCGGTGAGGTCCACCACCAGCGGCTGGGCCGCTTCGGGCTTGGCCTGCTGCTGCGGCGCGGTTCGACCCAGCACCACGACATCGTCCGACATGGTCGGGCGGCCCTGCGGCGCCAGTTCGATCAGCGCGCGGTCGGCGCGAAAGCTCCCCTCCAGCGCAAAGCGGCTGGCGTCGCGCACCAGCGTGGCCTGGCCGCTCACGACCACCGTGCGGTCCGGCCGCGACAGCGCCTCCAGCTTGTCGGCCACCAGCTTGAGCTGGACATTGGATGCGCTGCCGGCCAGCCGCATCGTGCCTTCGGCCGTGGCGGTGCCGTGCGGGCCGTTGAACGAGAGCCGCTGCAGGCGCAGCTCGTCGCCGGCGACCTGTGCGCGCAACTGGCCACCGCGCAGGTTCAGCCCCTGTTCGGTCCAGCGCGCCGCGAGGTTGTCGCCGCTGACGGTACCGTCCAGGCCCGGCGCGCCGATGGTGCCGGTGCCGGCCAGCGCCAGTTTGAGCGTGCCGTCCAGGTCCAGGCCCGGCTGGCCGGCGAGCGGGGCGAGCCAGGCGATCGACGGGATGTCGGCGTTGGCCGCCAGGCGCAGCGGGCTGGCGTCGCTCAGCAGCCCCTGCACCAGCTGGGCGGTCGCTTCCAGGTGGGTGCGACCGGGCTTTACGCCTTCCATGTCCAGCTGCGCGCGCAGCGTTCCGGCCGCGACGTCGGCGCGCGCGTCGAGCTGGCGCAGGCCGAGCGTGACCGGGATCTCGGTGCCCACGGTCAGGTCGCCGCGTTCGCGGAACAGGTGCGCCATGCCGTCCAGGGCCGGCGCGCCGCCGGTTGCCGCCGCCGTGCGCAGGTCGAGCGACCACTCTCCGCCCAGCGTCAGGTCGCCGCTGACGGTGTCGGCCAGGTCGGGCGCCACCTGGGTCAGGTAGTTGAGGGGAATGCCGGTGGCGCTGCCGCGGCTGTTCCAGCGCGGCCCGAGCTTGACCAGCGACTCCACGGTCACGGTGCCGGCCGGCAGGCGGATCACCGCGCCGTTGAATGCAAGCTGGTCCGGATGCGCGAGCCCGGCCAGGCCCGCGCCAGGCAGCGTGGCGATCCGCAGCGGCACCGGCGCCTGCAGTTCAAAGGCGTAGCGGCCGCGGTTGCGCAGCACGCCAACCGTGCCGTTCCAGGCGTTGCCGGTCCAGCCTCCGCGCAGGTCGAGCGCGGCGTCGAAGCCGTCGCCGCGCGCGGCCAGGGCAAGGGTGTGCGCTGCGCGCGTGCCGCTCGACTGCAGGCGCAGCGCGGCCACGCGGGCGGTGCCGGCGGCCAGGTCGGTCAATTGCACGTCGGCCGCCACCGGGTCCATGGGGCCGCGGCCGGTACCAAGGCTGGCAGTGGCGTGCAGCGTGCGCACGGCGTAGCGGCCCAGGAAGGCCAGGCCCTGGCCGTCGAGCGTGGTGGTGAGCGCAGGCGCGTCGATGGTTCCCGACAGCGTGCCGGCCCCGCGCAGCGCGCCGGCGTAACCCGGCCCCAGCGCGGCCAGGCGCGGTGCGTCGATGCGCCAGTCGAGCGTGTCGCGCGCGGTGCCGAAAGCGCCGCGCGCGCTCACCAGGTTCGGTCCAAGGTGCAGCTCGACGTCGGTGTTCGAGATGCGCGCGCGGTCGGCGTCAAAGCGGGCGCGGCCCGACAGGGGCGAGCCGGACAGGGTCGATTGCGGTTGCACGGCCAGGTCCAGCGCGCCGCGCCACGCCGCGCCAAAGCGCGCGTTGGCGTCGAAAGTGGCGTCGATGCTGCCGGCAAGCGGCGAACCGAATGCGGCCGGGTTGAAGCGCTGCGCCGAGCCGCTGGCCTTCACCGCGGCGACGCGCTTGCCGCCTTCGCTGGCCAGCAACGCCTCGCCGCGCGCCTGCACGATGCCGTTGGCGGCCTTGCCGTGGTCGGCCGCCCAGCCCAGGCCATTGGCATTGACCTCGAAACTCGTGCGCGGCGCGGCCATGGTGCCGGTCAGCTCGCCGCTGGCGACCACGCTGCCGTACAGGCCGGCGCGCAACACCTCGAGCTGGCGGCCCTCGACGCGCCAGCGCAAATGCTCGCCGGGCGCGCCGAAGCTGCCGCTCAGCTGCGCCGCGTTCTGGCCCAGCGCGAGCGATGCGTCCACGCTGCTCACGTGCTGCGCGTCGGCGTCCAGCTTGCCCTTGCCGGACAGCGGCTGCCCGAACAGCCGGCTGGGCGTCACCGTAAAGTCCATCGTCGTGGCCCACGCCGGGGCCAGCTTGCCGCGCGCCTGCAAGGCCGCGTTCAGGTCGGCCTGCGGCAGGTCGCCCAGCGCGGCCGGGTTGAAGTGGGCGACATTGCCCTTGACGTTGAACGCCTGGTCGCCTGCCAGGCTGGCCTTGCCGGCAAGGTCGACGGTGCCGCTGCCCACGATGAGGCGCGCCTGCTTCAGGTCGAGCGCGGTGCCGGACAGCGCCGCGTCCAGGTCCAGCCGCAGGTTCTTTTCCGCGAACCGGCCGCGCAGCGCCTGCGTCTTCTCGGCGCCCGCCAGCTCAAGATTGCCGGCAATGGCGGTCTTGCGAATGCGGCTGTGAATTTCGTGCAGGTCCAGGCGCTCGGTGCGCAGCACGAAGTCGGCCTGGCCCAGCCCCGTTTCGCCAGGTGCCCGGTGCACGCTGCCGTTGCCCGTGAACTGTCCGGCAGCGCCCAGGTCGATCAGCACGCCGGAGACCGACAGCGCCGCCAGGTCGCCGCCCAGCCGCGCCCGTAGCGCGCGCAGCGGCAGCCGCTGCTGGTCGATGGTGCCGGCCGGCCCGTCGTTGGTGATGTCCAGGTTGCCGCTGACGGCATTGCCGGCGCCAATGCGCGCGGCCACCGAGAAGGTCAGGTCCGCGGTCGGCAGGCCGGGACTGAAAAAGCCGGGATCGACATTGCGGCCGTTGATCGTGAACGCATGCAGAGGAATTGCTTCGTACGGCGCCAGCTCGACATGCCCGGTGCCGCTCGCGCGGCCGGCCTGGCCTTGCGCATCGATAACGGTGGTGGCCAGGTTGCCGCCCGCGTGCAGGGCCAGGCGTGCGGGATGCGGTGTGCTCGCGGCGTCCTGCGCCAGGCTGGCATTGGCATCGAGCTTGTAGGGCCTGGTGCCGTCGATGGTGCCGCTCGCGGCAAGCGCACCCCACGGCGTGGCTGCGGTCGCGCTGCGCAGCCGCCATCCGCTTGCGCCGCCCGAAACGCTTACGCGCACGTTGTCGATTTCGGTGGCGGCGCCCTTGCTGACGAAGACCGCTTTTGCCAGCCGCGCGTCGCGCACGTCCAGCCCGAACGGCGGCGCCAGCGTGGCGGGCATCGGCTGGGGCGGCGTTTCGCGCAGCGTTTCGGAACGCAGCGCGCCGGCATACAGTTTGTCGATCGCAAGGCTGCCGCCAATGAGGCCGGAGGGCGACCACACGATGTCCACGTTGTCGATGGTGAGCAGTTGGTCCGGCGTGCGGTACACGATGCGCGCGATGTGCATCGGCCCGTACAGCGAGCCGGAGATGCCCGACAAGGTGAGCTTGCCGCCGGTGGCGTTGGCGACCCTTTGCGCCAGCGACTGCAGCGTCGCCGGCCGGCCCAGGTACCAGGCGCCGGCGGCGGCCAGCGCGGCCACGATGGCTACGCCCGCGGCCAGGCGGCGCGGCCAGCGCCGCGGTGCCGGCGACGGGGTGGCGGGGGCGGGCGTTGGCGTATCCATCAGAAGGTGAACCCCAGCGAGAAGTGCAGGCGCACCTGGCGCGCGGCCTGGCCGTATGCGATATCGACGTTGATCGGCCCGGCCGGGCTGCGCCAGCGCGCGCCCACGCCGTAGCCGGACTTGGGCCGCAGGTCGGCGATGCGGTCGGCCGCGTTGCCGGCGTCGTAGAACACCGCCGCGCCCCACGGCGGCTTGAACCAGTACTGCAGCTCGGCGCTGCCGGTGGCCAGGTAGCGCCCGCCGACGGTCGCGCCGTCCTCCTTCACGCCCAGCTCCTGGTAGGCGTAGCCGCGCACCGACTGGTCACCGCCGGCACGGAACAGGAAGGTGCTCGGCACGCCGGTCTTGGCCCTGGAGCCGACCGCGCCGGCCTCGGCGCGCAGCACCAGCGAGACCTTGGTCGACAAGGGCTTGAGCAGGAAGGCGCGGCCCCAGGCGCGGATGAACTGGCGGTCGGTCATCACCGGCAGCAAGGCGCCGCCGAGTTGGCCGGTCAGCACATAGCCGCGCGTGGGCGTGATCAGGTTGTCGAGCTCGCGCTTGGTGACGGCATACGTGAGCGGCAGGCTCTTGCTGCGCGTGGACGGCTGGCTGTCGATCGTGCGCAGCTCGGTCAGCGCTTCGAGCGTCACGCTTTGCTCGAGCCGCGGCGAGCCCCAGGCGCGCCGTCCCGAGATGCTGGACACGTTGGTGATCTCGCCCTGTACATCGGTGCGTTCGACGCCGCCGCCGATGCTGTCGTCAAAGCCGCTTGGGGTGGTCGGCCAGTAGAAGTCGGCGCGCCCGGTCTGGCGCTTCTGCTCGACGATCAGGCGGCTTTTCAGGCGCGTGCCATGCACGTTCAGGTCGTTGTAGTTCAGCTGGACGCGCCCGCCGGTGTTGGTCGACAGGCCGGCGCCGGCCTCCACGCTGCGCTGCTTGTTTTCGGTGACCTGCACCAGCACAGGCAGCACCAGCGGCACGTTGTCCGGCGTGGCCGCCGCTTCCTCCTGCCCGGCCGTGTCCAGGCTCACCTGCACGCTGCTGAAGTAGCCGGTGTCCTGCAGGCGGGTCTGGAAGGCCTGCATCGCCGCCTCGCTGTACGGATCGCCCGGGCTGATCCGGTTCAGGTTGGTGACCACCGTCCGTGGATAGCGGTACAGGCCGACCACGTGCAGCGCGCCGAAATGCACGTCCGGGCCGCTGTCCACCACGATGTGAAGCAGCGCCTTGTGCGCGGCGGGATCGACGGTGGCGCGGGTTTCGGCCAGCTGCGCGCGCGCGAAGCGGTTGCGCGTGACCTGGCGCAGGAAGTCGCGCTTGGCGCTCTCCCAGTCGGCCTGGCGGAACTGGCGCCCGGCCGGCAGCGTCCAGTCGCTGCGCAGCGCTTTCTCGTCGAAGGGCAGGCCGCTGCCGGTGGTGCCAAAGCCGCGCAGTTCGATCTCGACCTGGCCGACCGTGACCGGCGGCCCCGGATCGACACTGATGCGCGCGACCGGTTCGGTGCCGCTGGTGTCCAGCCGGGCCTCGATCTTCGGCGTGTAGTAACCCTCGGTTTCGACCAGCGTGCGCGCCTGCGCCGGCGCCTCGCGCACCAGCCTTTGCAGGAGCGGCAGGTCCACGCGCGGGTTGCCGCGCCAGCGCATCAGGTCCAGGTTATTGGTGAGCAGTTCGTCGAGTGCGCCGGGCGCGTCCACCTGCACCGTGTAGCTGATGCCCCCCACGCTGGGGGTATCCTGGGCCAGGGCCACCTGGACCAGCAGCAGGGCGTACACGGCCGACACGATTTGTGCCAAAATTCGAGGTCGCCGCCGCGCCGTCGTCAGGTGATCAAGGCCCACAAAGAACATGTCGCTCCATTCGCACTTATTGCAGAGAACATCTTAACGGATCGGCAAACAGACTGGCGAACGTTTATCTTCAGAAATTATTCAGCATGCATCCTACCGACACTGCGCTGGTCCTGTTCAGCGGCGGACAAGACTCCACCACCTGCCTGGCCTGGGCCCTGCAGCGCTTTGCGCGCGTGGAGACCATCGGCTTCGATTACGGCCAGCGCCATGCCATCGAGCTGTCGGTGCGCCCCACCGTGCTGGCGCAGGTGCGCGCGCTGTCGCCAAGCTGGAACGAGCGGCTGGGCGAAGACCACATGATCGACCTGTCGCTGATCTCGAAGATCTCCGACACGGCGCTCACCAGCAATGTCGAAATCGCGATGCAGGAAAACGGCCTGCCCAACACCTTCGTCCCGGGCCGCAACCTGCTGTTCATGACCGTGGCCGCGACCGTGGCCTACCGCCGGGGCCTCTCGGTGCTGGTGGGCGGCATGTGCGAGACCGATTTTTCCGGCTACCCCGACTGCCGCGACGACACGATGAAGGCGCTGCAGGTCGCGCTCAATTTGGGCATGGCCACGCGCCAGCGCATCGAAACGCCGCTCATGTGGATCGACAAGAAGCAGACCTGGGAACTGGCCTATGAGGCCGGCGGCCAGCCGCTGGTGGACCTGATCCGCTTCGAGACCCACACCTGCTACCTGGGCGAGCGCGGCGAGCGGCACGAGTGGGGCTACGGCTGCGGCAAGTGCCCGGCCTGCGAGCTGCGCGCGCGCGGCTACGCCCAGTTCGCCGCCAGCCGCGGCGCCTGATCCGGGCACCCAGCGATGCGCCTGGCCCTGCTGACCGACCTGCACGCAAACCGCGAGGCGCTGGCCGCGTGCCTGGCGCATGCGGCGCAGCAGAAGGCCGACCAGTATGCGTTCATGGGCGACTTCGTCGGCTATGGCGCCGACCCGGCATGGGTGGTGCAGACCGTGATGGATTACGTGGCGCGCGGCGCAATCGCGGTGCAGGGCAACCATGACTATTCGGTGACGCGGCCGGCCAGGCCCCAGATGCACGCCGAGGCGCGCGAAGTGATCGAATGGACGCGCGGCCAGCTCGCGCCGGCGCAGCTCGACTTCCTGGCCACGCTGCCGCTCACGCGCCAGCTCGGCAACATGCTGTTCGTGCATGCCAGTGCCTACGATCCGATCAAGTGGGAATACGTGACCGGCGTCGAGCAGGCCGAGCGTTCGCTGCGCGCGACCGCGAGCAAGCTGGTGTTCTCGGGCCATGTGCACGCGCCGGCGCTGTTCCGGCGTGCCGATGACGGGCGGGTCGGCAAGCACCAGCCGTCGCCCAACTCGCGCCTGGTGCTGCAGCCGCAGCACCAGTACCTGGCCATTCCCGGCGCGGTGGGCCAGCCGCGCGACGCCAACAACGCGGCCTGCTATGCGCTGTACGACGATGCGACGCGGGAGCTGTGCTACTTCAGGGTGCCCTACGACCACGGCGCCGCGGCGCGGCGGGTGATCGGGGCCGGGTTGCCGATCGTGTTCGCGATGCGGCTGGTGGAAGGGATCTGAGGGGCTGTGTGGATTATGTAGGGTGGGCAGGTTCTCCTGCCCACGCGTTCAAGTAACGCTCGCGCCGCCTGGACGCGTGGGCAGGAGACCTGCCCACCCTACAAGTGAAGACGTATCAGACTGCCTGCTCGCGCAGCATGCGCTGCTTCTTCGAGCGCTTGGTGAAGAACCAGATGATCGCAAGCGGCAGCAAGAGGGGCAGCAGCAGCGGCGAGATCATGGCGGCCAGCGCCAGCGCGCCCACGCCCAGCACGCCAAGCAGGATCACGCCCACGCCGGCGAACACGACCGCCAGCACGGCGCCCACCACCAGCATCACGAATCCCGCGATCAGGGTGCCGCCGCCGGCGAACACCAGGCCAAGCAGCGCGCCCAGCGGACCGTCGATGCGTTCGCCGTCGATGTCGACAGTCCAGATGTCGGCATGCGCGAACAGGGCCCAGGACGCGGCGGCGACCAGCAGCAGGATGATCCAGGGAGCGTACTTTTTCATGGCTTACCTCGTTGTGTGGTTGTTCGGTATGGTTGTACTGTAGGCGCGCGCGCCGCGTGCGGCCATCGGAATGCGACAGGCTGCAGCTTTTGCGGACCAGGCGTGCGCAAGCGCCGACGAACGTGTTGGCGCGCCGCCCGGCCCTGGCCTTGAAATGCGGCTGTCCTTGCCTATACTGACAGTCCGCGCTGCCGTCCGGGGGATGCCATGCACAATAACGAGCACAAGATGAACGCGCGCCGGGCCCATGCTGCTCCGGTGTTGTTCAACAGCGGGCCGAAAGGGCCGCCGTCGGCCCCGCCGACGATCCCGCCGATCATCATCAACCCCTTCCCGCGCGAGGCGCCCAGCCCGGCCATCGACCCGCGCCCGCGCCCGCTGCGCCCGCCGGTGGCGCCGCCGCGCACGCCGGGCCTGCGCGCCCGCAGGCCGCCGCGCGCCTCCTGAAATCGCCCGCTGCCGGGGGCAAGCTGGTACTATTTCCCTAGTGCATTATCTATGCAAGGGAAATCATGGAAAGCCGCCTCCGCCGCCTTGAAGCGGTCCAGTCGATGCTGCTCGAAATCGGGCAGATGACCACCAGCTGCAACGACATCACCGAATTCATCCGCCTGGTGCACCGCGAACTTGGCCGCATCATGTTTGCCGCCAACTTCTATGTGGCGCTGTCGGACCGCGAAGATGGCACAGTGCGCTTCGTGTACTTCGTGGACGAGCAGGACGCCTCGCCCGACCCCGGCGAGCGCGTGCGCCTGGCCTCGCCCGAGCAGTCGCCGACCGCCTGGGTCATCCTGAACAAGCGCACGCTGGTGATCACGCGCGACGACTTCGACGAGCGTGGCCAGTGGGGCGCCGGCAGTGCGGCCGAGCACTGGATCGGCTGCCCGCTGCTGGACCAGCAGCACCAGGCGCTGGGCGCGATCGTCATCCAGAGCTACACGCCGGCGCACCGCTACAGCGACGAAGACCAGGCGCTGTTCGCGCTGATCGCCAACCACGTGTCGATCGCGCTGCAGGGCCTGCAGAGCATGGACCGGCTCGAGCGCGCGGTGCAGGAGCGCACCGCGGCGCTGGCGATCGAGGTGGCCGAGCGGCGCCGCGCCGAGCAGCTGCAGCACGCGCTGTTCCAGATCGCGAACCTGTCGGCGCGCGCGGTCGAACCCGAGGACCTGCCGGGCAGCCTGCACCGCATCATCAGCGAACTGATCACCGCCGATAACTTCCTGATCGCGCTGTACCATCCCGACACCCAGGAAATGAGCGTGCCGTACTTCGTGGACCAGAAGGATGCCGTGGCGCCGGTCAAGCGTTTTCGCTACGGCGTGGGAATGAGCTCGTACGTGCTGGCGTCCAAGCACGCGCAGCTGCACGACGCGGGCAGCTTTGCGCGGCTGCAGGCGAGCGGCCAGGTCACCGAACCGCTGGGCAGCCAGGACATCGCCAGCTGGATGGGCGCGCCAATGCTGTTCAACGACGAGCCCTACGGCGTGATCATCGTGCAGAGCTATGACCCGGCAATCGTGTACAGCAAGGCCGAACTCGACCTGCTGGCGTTCATGGCCAGCCACGCCGCGGTGGCGATCGCGCGCATGGAGGCGGACCACCGGATCCGGCGCGCCAACGACAGGCTGGAACACCAGAACGCGGCGCTGAACCATGCGCTGAACCAGCTGCAGCAGGCGCAGTCCGAGCTGGTGCGGCAGGAGAAGCTGGCCTCGCTCGGGCGCCTGGTGGCCGGCGTGGCGCACGAGATCAACACCCCGCTGGGCATCTGCGTGACCGCGACCAGCCACCTGGTGCAGGAGCTCAAGCTCACGCGCGAGGAGCTGGAAGCGGGCGAGATGACCGAGGAAAGCCTGCGGGCATTCTTCGACGTGGTGGACCAGTCGCTGCGCATCATGACCACCAACACCCAGCGCGCGGCGGCGCTGGTGCGCAGCTTCAAGCAGGTGGCGGTGGACCAGTCGTCGGACGACCTGCGCAGCTTCAACCTGGGGGCCTACCTGCACGAAGTGCTGCTGTCGCTGCAGCCGAAGCTGAAGGGGCGCCCGGTCAAGGTGGACGTGCAATGCCCGCCCGACCTGGTGCTCGACAGCTTTCCGGGTGCGGTGTCGCAGATCGTGACCAACATGCTGGTGAACTCGCTGGTGCATGGCTACGAGCGCGACCAGGCCGGCACGATCAGCATCCGCGCACGGCGCGACGGCGAGACCGTCACGCTCGACTATGCCGATGACGGCGCGGGCATGGACCAGGATACGCTGGCCAAGCTGTTCGATCCGTTCTTCACGACCAAGCGCGGCAGCGGCGGCAGCGGGCTCGGGGCCCACATCCTGTACAACCTGGCCACCGGGCCGCTGGGCGGCACCGTGCGCGCCGAGAGCGAACCGGGCAAGGGACTACGCTACCAGCTCAAGTTCCCGCGCAGCCGGCGCGAGCAGAAGGCGGCCTGAGTGGCGCATCCGCCGCCGCCGCCCGCGAATTGCCGTACGGAATTTGTCTTAATTTCTGCAGTGTGAAGATATAACTTTGTTGTGACAATTCAATAGCTTATCGTATTTCCTGCGCATATATGATCTCCGGCTCATACAGATACGGAGTGACGATGTTCAGGAAACTTGGTATGGCTGCGGGCTGCGCCGTCTTTTGCGCCGGATGTTCCACCGCGCTGCCGGCGGGCGACCATGGACCGGTCCAGATGGACGGCATGCGCGTGAACGCCGACTTGGTCGACCTGACCCAGCTGAAAGTGTACGTGAACGGCGAGAAGGTGATCGATGATGGCCTTTCCTTGCCCAAGGGCGAAGGCAGCTTTCGCGGCAGCTACGCCGGCAAGCCGGTGCTGGCCAGCTGCTCGACCCGGCGCGTGCTGGCGAGCGGCGCGACCTCGTGCGTGATCACGGTCGGCAGCACCAGCCGCAGCATGTTGTTCTGAGCGGCGCTGCCGCTCAGTCCGGCCAGTTGCGGTTGATCTGGACCGCCTGGTCGATATTCTTGATCAACAGGTCGACGAAGCGCGGGTCGAGGTGGTGGCCGGCCGCTTCGCGCAGGTATTCGGTCACTTTCTCCACCGGCCAGGCATCCTTGTAGCAGCGCTTGTGGCTGAGGGCGTCGAACACGTCGGCCACCGCCACGATGCGCGCGTAGGGGTGGATCTGCTCGCCCGACAGTCCCTGCGGATAGCCGCTGCCGTCGTACTTCTCGTGGTGCTGGTGGGCGATCACCGCGGCCGCCTTCAGGATCGGCCGTTGCGAGCCCTGCAGGATCGACAGGCCCACGGCCGGGTGCTGCTTCATGATTTCCCACTCTTCCGGCGTGAGCTTGCCGGGCTTGAGCAGCACCGAGTCGGGCGTGGCGATCTTGCCGATGTCGTGCATCGGCGCGGCGTGCATCAGCACCGCCGTTTCATCTTCCGGCAGGCCGGCTTCGCGCGCCAGCAGCTGGCACACCTGGGCCATGCGGCGCACGTGGTTGCCGGCCTCGTTCGAGCGCGATTCGACCACGTCGCCCAGGCGCAGGATCAGCTCGGCCTGGGTGTCGGTGATTTCCTGGTTGAGCAGGATGTTGTCGAAGGCGATCGCGACCCCGGAGCAGAACACCTCCAGCAGCTGGGCGTCGATCTCGGAAATTTCCTCGACCCCGCGCAGCACCAGCAGCGAGGCCTTGCCGCTGCTGTTGGGGAAGTAGCCGACATAGGTGTCGCCGTGCAGCTTGGAGATGCGGTTGGCGCGCGCCTCGTCGAGCTGGGCCACCAGCTCGGGGCCGATGATCTCGCCGCCAAGGTCGCCGATCTGGGCCAGGATCTCGTAGCGGCTTTCGCCCGTGATCAGGCTGGCGCCGGCCACGCGCAGCAGCATGCTCTGCTCCAGGCGCAACAGCGCCACCACCTGCTGCAGCAGGCCGCTGGCAAAGTCTTTCAGGTTGCGCTGCTTGAAGATGTGGGCCGAGGCCGCGATCACGCGTTCCAGGCCCTCGCGGTAGTTGGCCTGCGTGCGGCGCGCCTCCTCGACCTTCATGATGTCGCGGTAGGCGCGCAGCGCGGCGAAGGTGGTGGTGAACAGCTTGGTCCGGTCGAGCTCGGTCTTTTCCTTGTAATCGTTGATGTCGTAGTCAACGATCACGCGCTCTTCCGGCGCCTGGCCGGGCTGGCCGGTGCGCAGCACGATGCGGGTGAACTGGTTGCCCAGGTCCTGGCGCATCCAGCGCGCGATTTCCAGGCCGCTGTCCTCGCGCTCCATCACCACGTCGAGGAACACGAGGGCGATGTCCTTTTCGCGCGCCAGCACTTCCTTCGCTTCCGGCCCGCTGTAGGCGTGCAGGAAGGTCAGGGGGCGGCCGTCGAGGCGAAAGCGCGACAGCGTCAGCTTGGTGATGTCATGGACGTCGGGCTCGTCATCGACCAGCAGGACCTTCCAGGGTGCAACTTTGGGCGCGGCGGACAAAAAAGCCATAGTACTTTCCGATACCGTTTTATTGTGGGCCGCAGGCCGGCGCATGATGCAGCCTGCATGAGTGCCGCGTAACAATTTGATTGTAGTATGACCAGATATCATTAACAACAGGAAACACTGTTGCATTTTTGCAGAATCGCGTCACGCCACACCGCCACCGCGCTTCGATGGTATTTGTTCAATATCTTTTTATAATTTTCAGTCTACCCGGGGCGGGTTATAGCGCTTCTGGCAGCGTTCGCAATAGAAGCTGCGCCGCCGGCTGTGGCCGAGGTTGGCCTTGTGGAAAGGGATGTGGCAGCGCGGGCAGATCGATTTGGTGTGCGCCAGCCAGTGCTGCTTGAGCACGAATTGTTTCTTCCACTCGAGGAACTCGAAGCTGTAGGTGCGGGCCTGCTCGACCAGCGCGCGCAGCTTGGGCGCGGGCAGGGCGCCCACGGTCGAGAGCGGGTGGACGCGGATGCGGAACAGCACCTCGTTCTTGATGATGTTGCCCACCCCGGAAAAGATGTCCTGGTCGAGCAAGGCGTCGCAGGCCAGCATGCCGGGCGCCGCGCGCAGCTTCTTGCGGGCGCCCGCCGGGTCCCACTGGTCGGACATCACGTCCGCGCTCCAGTCGTACAGCTGGTCGAGCTCGCCCTCCAGCACCTTCACCGAGCAGGCGTAAAAGTTCAGCTCGCCGCCATCCTCCATTGCCAGGCCCAGGCGCGCGGGCCGGTCACGCCGTTCGTCCACGCGGTAACTGCCGAACAGCAGGAAATGGATGCGCAGCACCAGCTCGGGCAGCTCGATCAGGAAATGCTTGCCCCAGGTGCGCAGCGACACGATCGGCTGGCCGACCAGGCGTGTCTTGTCGATCGCCCAGGTGTTGCCCTCGGCATGCACGATGCGCTGGCCGACGAAGCGGCGCGACTGTTCCTTCAAAATCACCAGCGACGGACCTTCCGGCACGGCTCACCTCCCTTGGCCCGATTGTGGCGCGCTCCTGCCGAAAATCATGTTCGGAGACTAACATTTCGATACAAAAGTGGACGGCGGGGCAGCAGACGGCGGTGGCCAAAGCGGCGTATATTTGTCATGAGATCAGGAACAGAAAGGACTCCACCATGAAACCGCTGATGCGACAGCTTGCTCTCGCGGGCCTCTGCCTGCTTTCTGCCGGCGGCGCGCTGGCCGCCGAGGTGACAGTGAACTACATCGAACCGGGCAAGTTCGCCGACATGCCGTTCGAGCCGTGGGAACGGGAGAACGTGCTCAAGGACCTGACCGAGCACTTCCAGAAGCTGGGCAAGCAACTGCCGGCGGACCAGAACCTGACGATCGAAGTGCTGGATATCGACCTGGCCGGCCGCATCTATCCGAACATGCGCGGGCAGAATTTGCGCGTGCTCCGGGGCGGCGCCGACTGGCCGCGCATGCGCCTGCGCTACCGGCTCGAAGCGGGCGGGCAGGTGCTGGCCAGCGGCGACGCCGAGTTGTCCGACATGATGTACATGCAGCGCGCCAACCGGTTCTCGGACGGCGATACGCTGCGCTTCGAAAAACAGATGCTGGACGACTGGTTCAACAAGACCTTCCTGCCCAAGCGCTGAGCGGGGCCAGCCTGGCGGGCGCGGGCGTGTAGGGTGGGCGGGTTTCCCGCCCACGCGTTCAAGCCACGCCGGCGCCGTGGTAACCCTTGCTTTCCCTGGACGCGTGGGCAGACGAGCTGCCCACCCTACGTGCAATCCACGAAAAAAAGCCCGGCACCAGGTGCCGGGCTGTCAAAAGCGGGACAGGCCCGCACGCTCCCTTAGGGTTCACTGGTGTCGCCTACGGCGCCTTCGGCTGCGCGCCCGGTTTGCCCGGCTGGCTGAGATCCTTGACGGTGTAGTCGGCCGGCACGCTGAACAGGGCGGCGGCCGGCTCTTCACGCTTGATTTTGTCGAGGTGGAACAGTACCTCGCCCGAACGCGGATCGCTGTGGCGGGTCGAGACCGTCACCTGCAGGTCTTGGGCGTACCAGGTCTCGTCCGAGACGACGATGGGTTTGCTGTTGCCGATCGCGCCGGCCGGAATCTCGTAGCTGCGCAGCTTGCCCTGCGCCTTGACGCCGTCGAAGTCGCGCGTGCCCAGGTCCTTGCTGCTGGCGTTGGCCGACCAGCTGCGGTCCGAGAACGCTTCCACCAGGGCGGGCGTGACCTGGATGTGGACCGGGCTGGCGCCGGCCGCCTTGCCCTCGTGGCCGGGCACCTCGAAGCGCCGTACCGTGACCGCATGGCCGCCGGCCTGGCCTTCGGGCAGCACGCCGTCCTTGCGCAGCTCGTCGACGCGTACCCGTGCCGCCTCCGCCGCGGCGCGCCCGGCCTCGGCCCCGGCCCGCGCAGCCTCGGCAGCCGCACGGTTGGCTTCGGCGGAAGCACGGTGGGCCTGGGCCGCGCTGCGGGCCGCTTCGGCCGCAATGCGGGCGGCGATCGCGCCCGGGTCCATGCCGGCGGTCCTGAACCTGGTGGCGGTCTTGTCACGCGGGTTCAGTGCCCAGGTCACGCCTTCGACCGGGTCGTGGATCGACACGCTGGCCAGCTCGCCCCTGGCGTCGCGCGTTTCGTAACGGGCACGCCCGGCGCTGTCGCGGTAGCTCATCGTGACGCTCTTTTGCGTGATCTGGTTACCGTCCGCCAGCATCCGGATGCGCTCGGTGACCATCTCGGCGCTGTACGGCGCGTTCTTGACGGTCCTGCGCGGGCTTTCGCGCATGACGTCGATCTGCATGCGCTGGGCGCCGGCCAGCGCCGGTGCGGCTTTGGCGGCCGGGGCTGGCTGGGACGCCTGGCCCGCGTCCTCCAGCTCGGCCGACAGGGCGGGCAGGCACAGGCCGGCCAGGCTGGCAGCCAGGATCAGTTTGTTCGTGTTCATGGGGCTCCTCGTGTTTCGTCGTCTAGTGAAGTCAGGCGCAGGGCGAGCGGCTCGCCGTCCGCGCTCACCAGCATTTCGGCCTTGACCGAGTCGCCGGCGTTTTCCGGGGTGATCGCCACGCCGAGCGGGGCCAGCGTGGTGCGCGGCACCTGCGTCTGGACCAGCCGCGGCGCCGGTTCGCGCTGGATCCGTTCCAGCGAGTCGAGCGCGATGAAGGCGCGGTCGTCGCGGCTGGCCTGGGCCAGCGTGCCGGCGGCCTGGGGCAGGGCCGCCGCACCGTCCACCGGCACGCCGCCCGGCGACAGGGTGAACACCAGTACCACCAGCGCCACGCTGGCCAGGCTGCCGGCGATGCCAAAGCGTGGCTCGTGCAGGCGCTGGTACCAGCGGCGGCGCGGCGGGAAGGTGTGCGCAAAGGCTTGCATCAGTTCCTGCTCCACCCCGGCCGGGGTGTCGTGGCGGGCCAGTTCGGCGCGCAGGGCGGCCAGCGGTGAAGCCAGGATCGAATTGTTCATGTCCTCGTCAGTCATTTTCTTTCTCCACGGCCGCCCTCAGGCGGCGTTGACGGCCGGCCGCAGCGCGGCCAGGCGTTTTGCCAGCGCGGCGCGGCCACGCGACAGGCGTGAGCGCACGGTGCCGATGTCGACCTGGCAGACGTTGGCAATTTCCACGTAAGACAGGTCGTGCAATTCATACAAGATGACCACGTCGCGGTAGTGCGGGGCCAGCTGGGCCAGCGCGCGCCGCACCTCCTCGGCCGCCTCGTTCTCCAGCAGGCGGGCGAGCGGCTCGGCGTCCTCGCTGGCCATCTCGAAGCCGTCCTCGCCGTCCTCGTCGTCCGGCGCCACCAGCGACAGCAGGCGCGAGCGCCCCGGGTCCTGCTTCAGGGCCAGCATCCGCGCCACCCCGAACAGGAAGTGCTGCAACTGGCCGCGCAGCGGGTCGAACTGCAGCCGCCCCGTCAACAATCCCATGAAAGCCTCCTGCACGATGTCGGCGGCCGTGTCCGGCGAGCCGCAGCGCAGCAGGGCGTAGCGGTACAGCGGCCCCTGGTGGCGCCGGTACAGGGCGGCGAAGGCCTCGGCGGTGCCGTTCCTGGCCTGGCGCAGCAGGTCGCTGTCCGAATGAGTGTTGGCGGTGGTCATGGTTGTCATCTTTAACCATATTCCACCGCCGCGTTCAAAAAGTTCCAGATTTTTTGAACGCGAGGGGGCGCCACCGGGGACGGCGGCGCACAGGACGGGGAGGGAGGGCTGGACCGCCTGGTCAGAGCCAGTTCACGCGGTCGAACTTGGCGCGGAAGTCGTCGGGCATGGCGACAACCTGGCAGGTCTTGTAGTTGTAGAAGACGAAACCGGACTTGGCCATGGCGACCAGCGTCTTGTCGCGCGGGCGGGTAACGCGAAAGATGATATCGCCGCCGTACTTGTTGAAGTCCATCACGCCGACCTCGAACAGCAGCTGGTCGCGCGCGTGCGCCTCGGCCCGGTAGGTGGTGGCCAGGTCGGTCACGATGATGCCGGTGCCGTCACGCTCGGTTTCGGCCACGCCGTATTCGAACAGGAAGCGCGCCCGCGCCTCGGAAATCATCGAGATCATCGAATCGTTGCCGAGGTGGTTGGCGGCATTGATGTCAGTTACCCGCACCGTCAGCGGTGTCGAGTAATACCATTGGTCTTCGGGGAAGTCGAGTTGTAAACGTGCCATGCCCAAATTCTAACTCTTCGGGGCGAAGCTGCGCCCGATTTTGTAGATGCTGCCGCTGGCCGCCACCAGGTACAGCTCGCCCTGGCCGTCGCGCCCGAACGACACCACGGCGCCAATCGCCGGCAGCGGCCAGCTGCGCTGCTCGATCACGGCGCCGCCGGCAAAGTACAGGCTCTTGAGGAAGCCGGCGCAGTAGTCGGAGTAGAAGTAGCGCCCGGCCAGCTCGGCCAGTGCCGCGCCGCGGTACACGAAGCCGCCGACGATGGCGCAGGCCCCGCCGGCCGCGTCGCCATGGCCGTACTCGAGCGCCGGCAGCGTCAGCCCGCTGCGGTCGCAGCCGTCCTTGACGCACAGCGTGCCTTCCATGAGGTTCCAGCCGAAGTCGAGCCCGCCCTGGGCGGTGTCGGCGATATCGACTTCCTCGCGCCGGTCCTGGCCCACGTCGGCAATGTAGATTTGGGCGCCGTCCAGTGCGAAGCGCCATGGATTGCGCAGGCCGCTGGCCCAGATTTCGGCGCGCTTGTGCGCCTGCCCGACGAACGGGTTGGACGGGGGAATCGCGTACGGGGCGCCTACGCCGGCGTGCCTCACGTCGATGCGCAGCATCTTGGCCAGCAGGGAATCGGCGTTGCGCCCGTTGCCCAGCGGATCGCCCTCGCCGCCGCCGTCGCCGGTGCCGATGTACAGCAGCGCGTCCGCGCCGAAGGCGAGCAGCCCGCCATAGTGGTTGGCATACTGCTGGTGGGCCACGCGCAGGATCACGAGGCCGGACGCCGGGTCGGCCACGCTCGCCCCCGGCTGGGCATGGAATCGTTCGACGACGATGTTCTGCTGCTGGTCGGTATAGTAGATGTAGAAGTAGCCGTTGCCGGCGTAGCCCGGGTCGAACGCGACCGAGAGCAGGCCGCCTTCGCCGGCGGTGGAGACGCTGGCGCCGATGTCGAGGAAGGGCTGCGGCAGCAGCGCCCCACCCTGCATGACGAGGATGCGCCCGCCGCGCAGCACGATGAACTGGCGGCTGTCGCCGTCGGGCGCGGCAAGGAACACGGGGCGGTCCAGCCCGCTTGCCACCTCGGTCAGGCCGAGCGACAGCGCGCGCGCCGCGTAGCTGACCGTGGCGGTGGCGATGGCGCCGGCCGCGACCGTGACCGTCTGGCTGGCCGGCAGCGGCACGTACTGCGTGGCGCCGACCGCGATGCCGGCCGCGGCAATGGTGTAGTTGCCCGGAGCCAGCCCGGCCAGCGTGGCCGACTGGGTGAGGGCGCGCGTGAAATTGTTGGGGCCGGTTACCTGAAGGCTGCCGGCCACGCCGCCGGGCGTGCTGATGACCACCGCCAGCGTGCCGGTGGCGGCGGGCGCGCCGCCGCTGCTGCCGCTGGTGAGGCCCGGGCTGCCGCCACCGCCGCCGCAGCCTGCCGCAAGCACGGCGGCGCACAGCGCGACGCACAGCAGCACCCACAGGCGCAAGCGGCCGGCCAGCATGGCAACCCCTCCTTTCGAATCGAGGCGCCATTGTGCCAGCCGGGGCCGCGCGCACGGCTGGCCGGCGGTTTGATGCGGGTCAGCGAGTCAGGCGATAGATCAGGATTGCGCTGCGGATCGCCGCGCGCTCGATCGAGCCCACGTCCAGCCTTTCCTCCGGCGAGTGGGCACCGGCGCCGCTTGCGCCCAGGCCGTCCAGGCTGTCCACCAGCGGCGCCACGAACTGGATGTCGCCCGCGCCGCGCGCCTCGGGCGGCACCGCGCCCACGCTGCCCAGGCCGGCGTCGCTGCTGGCCTGCGAGTACGCGTCGAGCAGTTTCAGGTTGCCCGGCGTGACGGCCATCGGCGGATAGGAATCGCGGAAATGGATGCTGGCGCTGGCGCCCGGCAGGCTCTGGGTGACGATCTCGCGCATTTTGGCCTGCGCCCGGTCGCGCTGGCCGTAGTCGAGGTAGCGCAGGTCGCCCTTGACGGTCACCGTGTTGGCGATCACGTTGGTCTTGCCGAAGGCGCTGCCGCGCGAATTGGCCTCGTCGAAGGCGACCTCGGTGCCGCCCAGGATCACGCCCGGGTTGAAGGTCAGGCCCGTTTCGACGACCTGCTGGCGGAAGCCGTCCAGGATGCGGGCGGCCTCGTACACGGCGCCGTAGCCGCCCGTGCCGAACACGCTGGAGGAGTGGCCCTGGCGTCCCTTGACCTCCAGCTCGAACGAGGCGGTGGCGCGGCGCCCGACGGTGGCGCGCGGCTGGCCGCTGCTGCCGCCCACCATGCCCTCGTAGCCCAGCGCAATGTCGCTGCGCCTGGCCAGCGCCACCATGTCGCGGCGCGAGATTTCCTTCGGGTTGCCGGCCTCTTCCTCGTCGCCGGTGAACATCACCGAGATCGTGGTGTTGTCCAGCGCGCCGACCTGCTTGAGCGCGCGCAGCGCCTCGATGATGGCCACGTCGCCGCCCTTCATGTCGGACACGCCCTGGCCGCGCACCACCTCGGCGCTCTCCGGCTGCCAGGTGGGCACCTTGCTGTCCGGCTCGAACACCGTGTCCAGGTGGCCGAGCAGCAGCACGCGCTTGCCCTGGGTGCCGCTGCGGGTGGCCACCAGGTGGCCGGCGCGGCCCATCTCGGGCGGCATCTCGATCCATTCCGTCCTGAAGCCGAGCTCGTCGAACTGGCGGCGGAACACGGCGCCCACCTCGCGCACGCCTTTCAGGTTCAGGGTGCCGCTGTTGATGCTCGCGGCTTGCCGCAGGAGGTCCAGCGCCTGCGGGCTGTGGGCCTTGATTTCGGCAACGATGCGCTGTTCGACCGGCGACAGCTCGGCGGCTGCCGCGAGCTGGGTGCAGAGAATCGCCGCGGCGGCGAGCGCCAGGCCAGGCTTGACGTGCATAGTGGACTCTTGTCGTGAAAGGTGAAGAGTGCACTTTACTACTTCATTGCAAATTGGAAAAAGATTACCGGCGGGGATGTGGGTTCCCGGCGTAATGACAGCTATTGCGCCGGGCCGGTCGGCCCGCGCCGCGTTTTCCGGACCACGCCCTGCGGGTCGAGCAGGACCACGAATTCGGTGTAACGCCCCGCACCGGCCGGGATCTCATACAGCCAGGCCTCGAACCGGCTGTCGAACACCACGGCCCTGGTCTTGCCCAGCGTGGCCAGCAGTTCGGACTTGGTGGTCTGCCCCGGCACCACCCGCGCGGCCAGGTCCTCGCGCGCCACGGATCCGGGGAGGGGGGCGCTGGCGCAGCCGGCCAGCAACACAGCTGCCGCCAAGGCAAACAGGCGTGTCATGGGCGCGCTCCCGGCGGGTCGTCCATGTACGCGAACTCGACCAGCGTGTCGTCGGGCCAGCCGCGGTCCCAGATCGGGACGTAATACGTGCGGTCCACCAGTACCTGGCAATCGCAATAAGGGAGCATGTCGCGCGTCTGCTCGCCGCCCGCGTACAGCATCTTGAACGGCAGCACCTCGGTGCGCGCACCGGCACGCAGCGTCACCGAAAACAGCGGCCGCTCGGCAAAGAACAGGTAGTTGCCTTCCGGGCTGTTGCACACGCGCTCGGTCCCGGTGATCGCGTTCGCCAGCCAGCCGAACAGTGGCGAACTGTTCGACACCAGGCCGGCGTCCATGCCGACCAGGCATTCCAGGCGCAGGTCGCCCAGCCGGCGCGTGCCCGGCGGCAGGCCAGGGGTCTCGATACGCGCGCGCCAGGTCATGCTGGTGGTCTTGCGGTTGGCGATGACGGCGGCATCCTCGCCCAGCGCCTGCGCGTTGCGCGGCAAGATGAAGGTATTGTCCGGCGCCACCGGCACCGGGATCGTGATGTGGTCGCCCACCACGCGCAGCGTGATGCCGTGCATGTCCACGGTCGGCGAGCGTGGCAACAGCTGGAAACGCAGCGTGGCCCGGGGCGCCAGCGCATGGTCGCGCGCGAAGCGTTCCATGCCAGCGATCATTTTTCGGTAGGACTTGTCGACTGGGTCACGCGTCTGCGTGACGGTGACGACCGGCGCAGGTGTTTCCTGCGCGCCCGCGGGCGCGGCCAGGAACAGGGGAATCAGGCAGGCCAGCCTGCGCATGGCTTACCAGTAGCGGACCCGGCCGGTATCCATGTGGACGAACTGCGAGTCCGGGTAATAGCCAACGCCGCCACCGCGCAGCGACATGGCGGCCTTGCGCAGGTGCGCCAGGTCCTGGCCCGGCATGCGGATGTCGATGGCCCGGCCTTCCATGTGCATGCTGTGCTTGGCCACGCCGTTGCTGTGTTCGTGCAGCATCGCGTTGGTGGCCGGCGAGCGATAACCGGAAATAACGTGCAGCACGTTTTGCGAGCCGAACTGGGCGCTGACCTTGTCGAGCAGGAGCAGCAGCTGCGGGTCGATCTGGGCGATCTGGTTGTTGCGGTGGTCGCGCAGCAGCTTGTTAATGTCTTGCAAGGCATCAGGGATGAACTGGCCCTCTGCCCAGAAAATGGTACGCAGGCTTTCGCCGGTGTGCGTGTTGTAGAAACGAAGCGTGCGCTCGTTCTCGGCGGCAGTGGCTGCGGCGGCAGCGGTGACGTCGGCCGCGCGCGACAGGGCCGGCAGGCCCAGCGCGGACGCCATCACGACAGAACTTTTCAAAAAGGAACGGCGTTGATTCATAGTACTTCCTCACGCGGGTTCAGCAATCTCCCATGATACGCCTCGCAGCCAAATTCTGCAGGCGGCGCTTTTGTTTTTCTTCAGTAACGGCGGGCGTTCTCCGCTGCTAGTCGTTCAGGAAACGTCGTGCGAATCGCACGGAATCGCAGCCGCCCGCCGGCCCTCGGTACGCCTTGCGGCAGATGTCGAGGGCGTTTGATCTAGCTCTGCTGACTTGCTCGCCCCCACGCCGATGATGAGGCAGTCCGCGCCGTCGACGTGCCCCGTCCGCGTGCGGAGCAGGCGAACGGGAGCGACCATGTTTCGCAAGTGGATGCTGAAAATGTTTACGGCCTCGCAGCGGCTGCGCACGCGCGAGGGCGGGGCGGTCGCGCTGCCGGCCACGTTCGCGCTGCCGGGCCTTTCCGCCGGCAGCGCCTATGTGGCCGTGGCCTTGCTGCTGCCCGCGTTCTTCTTCCTGTACGGGCTGGACGCGTTCCCGCTGCGCGACAACAACGAAGGCCTGTACGCCGAGATCGCGCGCGAAATGCTGGAGACGGGCAACTACGTCGTGCCGCACCTGAACGGCGTGCCCTACATCGAAAAGCCGCCGCTGCTCTACTGGCTGTGCGCCCTGTCCATGAAGCTGCTGGGGCCAACGCCGGCGGCGGCGCGCCTGGTGTCGGCCGGGTCGATGCTGGCGCTCTCCGTGGGCCTGTTCCAGTTTGCCCGGATGCACGGCAACGCGCGCGCCGGCGTGTTTGCCAGCGTCGGCGCGGCCAGCGCATTGCCGGTGGCGCTGGTGGCACACGTCGTGCTGTTCGACCCGCTGCTCACGGCATTGCTGGGCGGCTGCCTCCTGTGCTACCTGCACAGCTACCTGGTGCACAGCCGCAAGGCGCTGCGCTGGGCGGCCTTCCTGCTGGCATTGGCCGTGCTGGACAAGGGCGGAGTGGCGCTGGCGCTGGCCGGCGGGACGGTGGCCCTGTTCCTGTTGCTCGTGCGCGACCGCCAGGGCTGGCGCCGCCTGTTCGACCCGGCCGCAATCGCCGTCCTGCTGCTCGTTGCCGGGGTGTGGCACCTTGCCGCCGCGTTGATGCAGCCGGGGTTTGCCTGGTTCTATTTCATCAACGAACACGTGCTGCGCTTCCTCGGCCAGCGCCAGCCCGACGACTACCACCACGGCCCGCTCTGGTTCTACCTGCCGCGCCTGCTGCTGATGCTGGCGCCGTGGACCCCGTTCCTGCTGCTGCTCGCGCCGGCGCGGGGCGCCAGTCCCGGCACCAGCGGCACCATCGTGCGCTTTTGCCAGGCGGCGACGCTGTTCCCGCTGCTGTTCTTCTCGTTGTCCGCCGCCAAGGCCGACTATTACCTCATGGTTGCGCTGCCGGGGCTGGCGCTGTGGCTGGGCATCGAGCTGGCGCAGCGCCTGGCCGCGCCGGACCGGCTGGTGGCCGCCTGCTGGGGCGTATCGCTCGGGCTTGCCGCGCTGGCGTTGTTTGCCGCGCCGGGCGCGTTCAGCGGCAGCGTGCCGTTGCCGGTGCTGGCCATGCTGGGCGCCGCCGCGCTGGGCCTGGCGATCTTCGGGCGCAGCCTGTTCCTGCGGCAGCGCACCACCCGCGCGCGCGAACTGGCGCTGCTCGCCGTTGCCCTGCTGTCGGCGGCCGCGCTGGTGCCGCTGTGCCAGGTGGCGGGCGAGCGCGGCGCGCGCGACAGCAGCGTGTACGTCGCACGCATCCTGGCCGGCCACGAGGGCGGGTCGCGGTCGGTGTTCATCTACCGCGATTTCGAGGACACCTTCTCCACCTTGCCGTTCTACCTGGGGCAGCCGGTGCCGCTGGTGGACAGTGCCAGCCGCGACTTGCAGTTCGGCTGCGCCCGCCATGGCGTGGCGCGCTGCCTGACCATCGACGAGTTCCGGCACGCGCGCGCGCGCGGCCCGGTGGCGGTGGTGGTGCAGGCCGCGCGCGCCGACGAATTCCTGGCCCTTGCCGGGCCCGGCCGCTGGCGCGCGGAATGGGTCGGCGAGAAGATGGTGCTGTTCGATGCGCGCTAGCGTATGCGTGGCGCATCAGAGTGTTGCGTCACTTTAACGGGAGCATCACGAGCGGGCGATTGTTGTTGGGTTTCCAAAAAGTTAGTTGCAATAATGATCATCCGGCAGGCGGCACCGCGCCGCCGACGGTTCATTGGCGACTTCAACTGGAGGAGACATGCACTTTCCCGTCAGCCGCGCGCTCGCGGCCCTTGCCCTGGCCCTGGCCTGTGCAGCCCAGCCGGCCTGCGGCGCCGCGGCTGCCAGGCCCGCTTCGAACGACATCCCGATCCCCGACATTGCCTACACCAGGTTCGTGCTCAAGAACGGCCTGACGGTGCTGGTGCACGAGGACCACAAATCGCCGGTGGTGGCGGTCAACACCTGGTACCACGTCGGGTCCAAGAACGAAAAGCCGGGCAAGACCGGCTTTGCGCACCTGTTCGAGCACCTGATGTTTTCCGGCAGCGAGCACTTCAACAAGACCTACATCACGGCGATGGAGCACATCGGCGCCACCGACCTGAACGGCACGACGAATACCGACCGCACCAACTATTTCGAGAACGTGCCGACCTCGATGCTCGACTATGCGCTGTTTGCCGAAAGCGACCGCATGGGCAGCCTCTTGGGCGTGCTCGACCAGAAGAAGCTCGACCTGCAGCGCGGCGTGGTGCAGAACGAAAAACGCCAGCGCGAGAACTTGCCCTACGGCGTGGCCTACCAGCTGCTGACCGAGAACACCTGGCCTGCCGGACACCCGTATTCGTGGACCGTGATCGGCTCGATGGCCGACCTCGATGCCGCGTCGATGACCGACGTGACCGACTGGTTCAAGACCAACTACGGCCCCAACAACGTGGTGCTGGTGCTGGCCGGCGACATCACGCCCGAGGTGGCGCGCCAGAAGGTCGAAAAGTACTTCGGTGACATCCCGGCCGGCCCGCCGCTGGCGCGCCAGCAGGCCTGGGTGGCCAAGCGCAGCGGCAGCCACCGCAGCGTGGTGCAGGACCGCGTGCCGCAAGCGCGCATCTACCGCGTCTGGAACGTCCCCGGCGCGAACACGCCGGAAGAACCGCTGCTCGACCTGGCCGCGCATGTGCTGGGCGGCGGCAAGACCAGCCGCCTGTACAAGCGTCTGGTGTACAAGGACCAGACCGCCACCTCGGCCAGCGCCAGCGACGACTCGAGCGAGATCGCCGGCCAGTTCGACATGACGCTGACCGCGCGCCCCGGCGCCGACGTGCGCAAGATGGAAGAGGCCGCCGACGAGGAACTGCGCGCGCTGCTCAAGTCCGGCCCGAGCGACAGCGAGCTGCAGCTGGCCAAGACCGCGATCCTGGCGCGCTACACCCGCATCGTCGAGCGCGTCGGCGGCTTCGGCGGCAAGAGCGACCTGCTGGCCAGCTGCACCACCTTCACCGGCAATCCCGAGTGCTACAAGACCTATCTCCAGCGCATCAAGGCGGCCACTCCGGCGCAGGTGAAGAAGGCGATGAACGACTGGCTCGCCGACGGCGACTACGTGCTGCAGGTGGACCCGTACCCGGCCAACCTGGCCACCACCGGCAAGCTCGACCGCAGCAAGGAGCCGGCGCTGGGTCAACCCGAGTCGCTGCGCCTGCCGCCGATGCAAAAGACCACCCTGTCCAATGGCCTGAAGGTGGTGGTGGCCGAGCGCCACACCGCGCCGGTGGTCAATTTCTCGCTGCTGGTTGACAGCGGCTATGCCTCCGACGCGCCGTCGATGCCCGGCGTGGCCAGCCTCGCGCTGCGCATGCTGGAAGAGGGCACGCCGACCCGCTCGTCGCTGAAAATCAGCGAGGAACTCGAATCGCTGGGCGCGAGCTTCAACACCGGCACCAACCTGGACGGCGCTTTTGTGAACATGAACGCGCTCAAGGCGACCATGCCCCGCGCGCTCGACCTGTACGCCGACCTGCTGTTGCACCCGGCCTTCCCGCAGAACGAGTTCGCGCGCCTGCAGAAGGACCGGCTGGCCACCATCGCGCGCGAGAAGGCCAACCCGCAGCAGATGGCGCTGCGTGTGCTGCCCTCGCTCCTGTACGGCAAGGGCCACGCCTACGCGCTGCCGTTCACCGGTACCGGCACCGAAGACGCCGTGCGGCGCATGACGCGCGAGGACATGGTCAAGTACCACCAGACCTGGTTCCGCCCCAACAACGCCACGCTGCTGGTGGTCGGCGACACCACGCTGGCCGAGCTCAAGCCCATGCTGGAGAAGTCCTTGGCCAGCTGGAAGCCGGCCGAGGTGCCGAAGAAGAACGTGGCGCAAGTCGGCCAGCCGACCAAAACGGTGGTGTACCTGATGGACCGGCCCGGCGCGCTGCAAAGCGTGATCATCGGCGCCCAGCTCGCGCCGCCGCGCAACAACCCGGAAGCCGTGCCGCTGCAGCTCGTCAACAACGTGTTCGGCGGCACCTTCAGCGCGCGCCTGAACATGAACCTGCGCGAGGACAAGCACTGGTCCTACGGCGTGGGCACGCAGATCGCGTCCGCGGTCGGCCAGCGCCCGTTCCTGAGCGTGTCGCCGGTGCAGACCGACAAAACGCGTGACGCGCTGCAGGAGCTGGTCAAGGAATACACCGGCATTGCCGGCGCCAAACCGATCACGGCGGCCGAGCTCAAGGCCGCGCAGGACAACGAAACGCTGCGCCTGCCCGGATCGTTCGAAACCACCAGCCAGCTGGCCGGCGCCTACCAGACCATCCTGCAGTACCAGCTGCCCGAGGACTACTACAACACGCTGACCGAGAAGGCACTGGCGCTCACGCCCGAGCAGGCCAACGCGCTGGCGGTGCGCTCGGTGATGCCGAACCGGCTGATCTGGGTGGTGGTGGGCGACCTGTCCAAGATCGAGCCGGGCATCCGCGAGCTCAACCTGGGTGAGGTGCACCAGATCGATGTGGATGGCAACCTGGTGAAGTAAGTCAGACACGCACCCCACGCACGTCGTCCCCGCGCAGGCGGGGACCCATAGACCGCCGCCACAGGCTGCGGTCGCGGCATGACCAGCTCAGCATGGGTCCCGGCTTTCGTCGGGACGACGTGGGTGTGGCCTAGCTGCCGGTTTTGCCCTTCGCCTGCGCCTTCTTCCACGCCTGGAACGCCTCGATGTGCTCCTCGCGCCGCAGGATTTTCGAATGCGGGTCCAGCGTGTAGGTCGCCCCTTCCGGCAGTTCCACGCTGCCTTTCCCGTCGTCCATCGGCACCGTCACCAGTTGCTTGCCAACCCGCACCTCGACCGGCATCGGGAACGGCGTGCCGCCAGCCGTCTTCCACGCCAGATCGAGCCGTGCACCTTGCCGTTGCGCCTGCAGTTCCGGCAGTCCCGCCTGGTACAAATAGGCCTGGAAGAACCAGCCCAGGTCGCGCCCGGCCGCCTGGTTCGCTGCTGCGATGAATTCCGCGGTCGTGCCAAAGCGCGGCTGGAAGTTGCCGGGCCGCGGCTCGGCGGTGCCGTACACCACGCTGCGCACGGTGCGGAAAAACGCCGCGTCGCCGATCAGGTTGCGCAGCGTGTGCATCACCAGCGAACCCTTGTAATAGATGTCCAGGCCCGGGCCGCCGCGCTTCTCGTCGTACACATCCTCCTCGGTCTTGTGCTTGCCGGCCACGATCGGCGCCTTGTTCGTGATCTGTTTGCGCTGGTCCATCAGGCTCGCGAAATATTCCTGGTCGCCGCGCAAGTACTGCAGGTACAGCGGCTGCATGTAGCTGCCCAGGCCTTCGTGCAGCCACATGTCGTCCCAGTCCTGGTTGGTGACCTGGTTGCCGAACCACTCGTGCGCGAACTCGTGCTGCAGCAGCCAGTCGTAGCCGTACTCGCTCTTCGCGTACTTGTTGCCGTAGGCATTGATGGTCTGGTGCTCCATGCCCAGGTGCGGCGTCTCGGCCACGCCCATCTTTTCGTCGCCGAAGGGGTAGGGCCCGATCATGCTCTCGAAGAAATCCAGCATCAGCGGAAACTCGCGGAACAGTTCGCGCGCCTTGGTTTCGTTCTGCGGCAGGTAATAGAAAGCCAGCGGAATCTTGTTGCCATAGCGGCTAGCATATTCGCCGCTCAGCAGCGCGTACGGCGCCACGTTCACCGAGATGCCGTAGGTGCTCGGGTTCTTCGCACGCCAGTGGTATGTGCGCCAGCCGTCGGCTTCATCCATGCCCAGCGGCGTGCCGTTGCCCGCCACCACCAGCGGCGCCGGCACCGTGAAGTGTTCCTCGACGACTTTGGCCTTGCCCATCGGGTGGTCGATGCAGGGCCAGAACAGGTCGCAGCCCTCGCCCTCGACGGCGCTGGCGACCCAAGGCTGCCCGTCCGGCGTTTTCGACCACACGAAGCCACCGTCCCACGGCGCGCGCTTGGCCACGTGCGGCCGCCCGTGGTAGAGCACGCGTACCTTGACCTGCGCGCCGGCTTTTACCGGGTGCGGCAGCTGCACCGCCAGCCGCCCCTCGGGATTGCCGTAGCTGGCGGCCGGCAGTGCTTGCCCGTCCACCTCTACTGCGTCAACCGGCAGGTTGCGGTCCAGGTCCAGCACGATGCGCGCGAGCGGCTCGCGCGCGGTGAAGCTCAAGCTGGCGTCGCCGCGGATGCTGCGCGTGTCCGGCTCGATGCGCAGCTTCAAGTCGGCTTTGTCGAACACGACGGCAAGCTGTTCAGGCGGGCGCGCCAGGCCGGATTCGACCGTGATGGCGGACAACGGCGGCTGCTGCGTGGCGCAGCCCGCCAGCAGCAGGCAGGCGCAGGCGATAAGGCTCTTGTTCATGGTGTATTGACGGCGTGGCCGGTCCCCTAATAATGTAGCGGGGAAATTTATCACAACGGCAAGGAAGAACGCGCGTGCGCCAGGCCCTGTGCGGATCGGGAATACTGCGCGCGAGGGAGGATGCAATGGAAGACATCTCGTTCGACCTGGCGCGCACCGCGCTGGTCATGATCGACCTTCAGCACAGCACGGTGGAACGCGCGCTGGCGCCGTATTCAGGCGAGCAGGTGGTGGGCAACTGCGTGCTGCTCGCGCAGGAGATGCGCAACCGTGGCGGCCTGGTCGTGTACGTGCACGTGCTGGTGAACGAAATGCTGGCGCGGCCGGCCGACGCGCCGCTGCGCCCGGCCGGCACGCCCGCACCGCCGCCGGAAGCGTCGCATTTGGTGCCCGAGGCCGGTGTGGAAGCGACCGACATCGTGATCGCCAAGCGCCAGTGGGGTGCGTTCTACGGAACCGGGCTCGACCAGTTGTTGCGGCGGCGCCA
Source organism: Massilia agilis (assembly GCF_024756255.1). Classification (GTDB taxonomy): domain Bacteria; phylum Pseudomonadota; class Gammaproteobacteria; order Burkholderiales; family Burkholderiaceae_D; genus Telluria; species Telluria agilis. The sequence continues at coordinate 664,380 of NZ_JANUHB010000003.1, forward strand.
GGTCAGGACCATCATCATGGCCGGCATCGCCACCAACTACGGGGTGGAATCGACCGCGCGCGAGGCGTTCGACCGCGGCTATGAGCTGGTGTTTGCCGAAGACGCGATGAGCAGCATGAACGCGGATCTGCACAACTTTGCGTGCCAAAACGTGTTTCGCGCGATGGGGCGGGTGCGCTCGACCGAACACCTCATCAACGCGTTGCAAGCCGGGACCGGTGAAGCCTAGCGCTTGTTGAACGCGTGGGGTGAGGCTGGGCAGTGTCGAGCCGAACGAGCTGCCCACCCTACGTTAACTTGCGCCGCCGGTAGGGTGGGCAGCTCGTCTGCCCACGCGTTCAACCCCGGCTTGAATGGATCTCGGCGGTGATCTCGTACGAGCGCAGCCGCTTGGCGTGGTCGAAGATCTGGGAAGTGATCATCAGCTCGTCCGCACCGGTGCGCTCGATGAAGGCCTTGACCTGGGCCGCAACCGTATCGCGCGCGCCGATGGCCGAGCACGACAGCACCTGGTCCAGCATCGCCCGCTCGGCCGGAGCGGCCTCTTGGAGGTAGCCGTGCACCGGCGGCTTGAGCCGCGTTGGCCGCCCGCTGCGCAGGTTGACGAACGCCTGCTGCATCGAGCTTGCCAGGAACTGCGCCTCGTCGTCAGTTTCGCCGGCAAACACATTAAAGCCCAGCATCACATACGGCTTGTCCAGCTGCGCTGACGGCCGGAAGGTCGCGCGGTAGAGGTCGATCGCCTGCATCATCATTTGCGGCGCAAAGTGCGAGGCGAACGCATACGGCAGGCCAAGCGCGGCGGCCAGCTGCGCGCCGAACAGGCTCGAGCCGAGTATCCACACCGGCACCTGCAGCCCCGCGCCCGGCACCGCGCGCACCTGGCGGCGCGGCGAGTCGGCGAAGTAATCCATCAGCTCCATCACGTCCTGCGGGAACTCGTCGGCGTCGGACGCGAGATTGCGGCGCAGCGCGCGCGCCGTCACGTGGTCGGACCCCGGCGCGCGTCCCAGCCCCAGGTCGATGCGGCCGGGGAACAGCGATTCGAGCGTGCCGAACTGTTCGGCGATGACCAGCGGCGAGTGGTTCGGCAGCATGATGCCGCCGGCGCCCACGCGGATGCGCGAGGTGTGGCCGGCCACATGGGCAATCAGCACCGCGGTGGCGGCGCTGGCGATGCCCGGCATGCCGTGGTGTTCGGCCAGCCAGAAGCGGTGGAAGCCCCAGCGTTCGCCATGCTGGGCAAGGTCAACGGAGTTGCGGAAGGATTGCGCGGCGTCGCTGCCCTCGGTAATTGGGGCAAGGTCAAGTATCGAAAATGGAATCATGGCCGCATGATACGCCGAACCTTTTTTTCGCGTGCGCACCCGTCCCCGACCGTAAAGATTGACCCGTCAGTACGGCTTCCCTATTATTGCTCGACGTTAATTTTGACCGGATCAGTTCATGCGCCCATCCCACCTGACCGCGCTGCTGCAGCGCAACACCACGTTCGCCGCCGTCGCGGTCGCGCTGCTGGCCGGCTGCGCCCAGGTGCCGGGCTCCGCACCCGTCGTTCCGGCCGTCTCGCAAACCGAACTCGATACCGCGCGCTTCGCCCAGATCGACAGCGCGATCAACGCCGCCATTGCCGAGCACAAGCTGCCCGGCGCGGTGTTCCACCTGGAGCGCAACGGTGCCGTGTACGAACAAGGCTATGGCACGCTGAGCTACGAGCCGGGCGCGGCCAACGTGACGCCCGATACCGTGTTCGACGCAGCCTCGCTGACCAAGGTGATCGCCACCGCGCCGTCGGTGATGCTGCTGGCCGAACAGGGCAAGATCGATTTGGACGCGCGCCTGGTCCAGTACTTCCCCGAGTGCGCCAACGGCGGCAAGCAGGAGATCACGATCCGCCACCTGCTCACGCACACGTCGGGCCTGCCGTCGGGGATTCCGGCCACGCCTGCCTGGCACGGTTCGGCGGCCGGCCACGCGCTGGCCTGCTCGCTGCCGGTGACCAACAAGCCGGGCACGTTCTTCCGCTACTCCGACGTCAACTACGTGCTGCTGGGCCAACTGGTCGAAAAGCTGTCCGGCATGCCGCTCAATGAATTCGCGCAGCAGCACATCTACACGCCGCTGCGCATGCGCGACACGGGCTACCTGCCGCTCAAGCGGGTGGCGAGAGAGAAGATCGCGCCGACCCACAAGTCGCCGCTTGACCCGTCGCAACGCGAGTTGCACGGCGACGTGGCCGGCGGCCAGTTGCTGCAGGGCGTGGTGCACGACCCGACCGCGCGCCGCATGGATGGCGTGGCCGGTTCCGCCGGCTTGTTCAGCACCGCCCGCGACCTGGCCCGCTATGCCCGCATGCTGCTCAACGGCGGCGAACTCGATGGCGTGCGTGTGCTGAGCAAAGAGAGCGTGCGCCTGATGACCACCGCGCAGTCGCCGGCCGGCATCGAGGCGCTGCGGGGCATGGGCATGGACATCAATTCACCGTACGCCGTGCGCCCGCGCGGCACCGTGTTCCCGGTCGGCAGCTTCGGCCACACCGGCTTCACCGGTTGCATCGTGTGGATCGACCCGAACTCGCGCACCTTCTACGTGTTCCTGTCCAACCGCGTGTATCCGGACGACAAGAGCAATGTGCTGCCGCTGTACACCCAGCTGGGTACGCTCGCGGCCCAGTCCGCGCGCGGGTTCGACTACGCGTCGGTCAAGCCGCTCGCCGTCGCCGCCGCGCGTTGAGCCCGGCGGGCGCCCGCCCGCCACGGGTTTCCTCAAGAACACCGCACGGACACGCTGCAAGCCTTGACTTGCAGCAGTTCCCTCTAGCCCTTCCTCTCCAATAATTGCCATGCAGCCACTTCCCCAAAGGAGCACAGCATGGCAATCGTATTCGGCCAGGACCAGCAGTTCACGCTGACCAACGGCGGCAGCGCCAATTACCAGCTCGAGGTCACCAGCAAGGGCGGGGCGATCGCCATCAAATTCACCGATCCGGCCGGTTCCGGCAGTGGTGGTGAGCAGGTCTGGGTCACGCTCAAGGACGCCGCGCAGAACGTCGTCTTTTCACAGGCGACCTCGACCAGCCAGTTGTTCAAGACGACGGTGCCGTCCGCGGGCACCTACCAGCTGACGATCGAGGACCGCGACCCGACTGACGCGCACGACGCGCGCTCCTACACCATCAACGCCTCGCTCGACGCCGCGCCCGGCACCGTGTACGACGGTCCGATCAACGACACCATGGCCACCGCGCTGCCGGCGCTGCTCACCGACCGCATCGTCGGCACCCTGGGCAACGGCGACGTGGACGTCTTCAAGGTCTCGGCCGGGCCGGGCCAGCTGAAGGCGGTATTCGGCCATCCGTCGGGCACCGCCGGCGGAGCGCCGATCAAGGTGGACCTGCTGGACGACCAGGGCCGCCTGCTGACCACCAAGACCCTGGGGCAGGACGCGAGCTTCGACGCGACGATGAGCGCGCCGGGCGACTTCTACCTGCGCGTGCTCGATCCCGACGCGGCCGACCACCGCGACGGTGGCTATTACACGTTCAGCTCCTCGCTCAGCTACGAAACCGGCACCGTGTACGACGGCGCCTCGGACACCGACGCCGCGCACGCCCAGGCCCTGCCGCTCTCGCGCGTGGTCGAAGCCGAGATGCACCACGGCGACCAGGACTTCTACCGCCTCGACGTGCCGGCCGCGGGCAAGCTCACCTTCAACTTCGTCCACACCGGCGGCAACGGCGTTGCGGTGGGCATGGAACTGCTCGACGCCAGTGGCAGCGTGGTGTTCCGGCAGACCGTGGCGAGCGATACCGACTTCACGGTCAACCTGGCGGCGGGCGGGGCGTACACGGTCCGGGCCTTCGACGCCGACCCCTCAGGGGGCGACGCCGGCATCTACTGCTTCATGACCGGCTTTTCCAGCGCCGGCGGCGACACCATGCGCGGCGCCCCGGGCGTCGATGCCCGGTTCACCTCATCGGCCGGCAACGACACCTTCATCGGCTACAGCGGCCGCGACGCGGTCACCTTCCGCGATGCGCGCGCCAGCTACGAGCTGCTGCGCACCGACGCCGGCGTGGCCGTGGCCAACAGCTCGGGCAAGGACGGCAACGACACGCTGTTCGGCATCGACCGCCTTTACTTCAGCGACAAGGTCGCCGTGGCCTACGACTGGCAAGGCAATGCCGGCGAGGTGTACCGCCTGTACCAAGCCGCGTTCGATCGCAAGCCGGACGCCGGGGGCCTCGGTTTCTGGATCGGCCAGCATGACGGCGGCAGCACGCTCCAGTCCATCGCGGACGGCTTCGTGCATTCGGACGAATTCCGGCAAGCCTACGGGCCAACGCCCACCAACACCGAGCTGGTGACCAAGATGTACGAGCACGTGCTGCACCGCGCGCCGGACGCCGGCGGCATCGACTTCTGGGTCAAGGCGCTGGACGAGGGCCGTGCCACCGTGGCCGGCGTGCTGCTTGGTTTCAGCGAGAGCCAGGAGAATTTCACCGCGCTGGTCGGCGTTGCGGCAGGCTTCGAATACAAGATCTGGGCTTGATGAGCGTGCTGGATTTTTCTGCAAGGCTATCGCGCGCTGTCTTTATATCGACCGTTCTAAACTCGGCGTCCTCGATTTTATCGGCTTGATATTGTTGAGATTGCCCCGAAACTATTAGGAGATCGATATGAATATGAACAAAGTCTTGAAGGCCCTGCTCGGTGCGTCTGTCGTCGCCGCGATGTTCGGTTCGGTGAACGTGCAAGCACAGTCGAGCAGCACTTCGGGCCAAAGCGCGAGCGGCCAAAGCGCAGGCGGCAGCCAGCAGAGCGCAACGGGCGCCGGGGACCAGGGCACCAGCACTACCAGCACCACCACCACCACCAAAAAGCACCAAAAGAAAAAGAAATCCAAGAAGCACGCAGGTACGTCCACCGGCAGCGAGGCTAGCGGCACCAGCGGCAGCATGGGCGGCACCAGCGGTTCCAGCGGAACGACCGGCGGTACCAGCGGCACCTCGGGCAGCATGGGCGGCGCCAGCGGTACCTCGGGTGGCACCAGTGGCACCTCCGGTTCGAGCGGCAGCATGGGCGGCACCAGCGGCAGCTCGGGCACCAGCGGCACCAGCGGCATGAGCGGCAGCTCGGGCACCAGCGGAACCGGCAGCATGGGCGGCACGAGCGGCACCTCTGGCGGCACCAGCGGCACCAGCGGCACCACCGGCACCAGCGGCACCGGCACCAGCGGTACCGGGACCAGCGGCACCGGCACCAGCGGGACCAGCACCGGCGGTGGCCGCGGCTACTGATCGGCAGCAGTCGTCGTGACGGAACGCCAGCCTGCGGGCTGGCTTTTTTCTATCCAATTATTGCGTTTCTCTTGCCACGCAGAATCATTGTTTCCATTGATTTCGCGGGGCTTAAAGCTTTGTCGTCTTGTTGCGACGGATTTGCCGAAGATGTCGGCAAGAAGAGCCGCTTCTTAACCTGCATCAACTAGAATTCTCTGCGTACCTCCCCTTGATTCCCACGAGTTAAACAACTTGCCGAGCGGCAACTGATGACTCATGTTGCCGCACCGGCGCATGGTCCTTAGCCCGGCGCATATTTCATTTACGTGTAACGGACCAACTTGTGACATCCCATCCATCTGCAACCAGCACTGTCCCGCATTCCACACCGTCCCCCAAGAAGATCGCCGGCGCCGTCGCGATCGCGCTGGCCGCCGCATTGCTCACCGGCTGCGGCACCGTCCAGGTGCATCCGCTGTCGGCCGACGAGATCAAGAAGCAGACTGCGCTCGACCGCGCGGCGGCCTTCCAGGACGTGCCGCCGGTAAGCGGGAAGCTGACGATGGAAGAGGCGATCGCGCGCGCGCTCAAGTACAACCTGGACCGCCGCACCCGCCTGATGGAAGAGGCGCTGGCGATGAACCAGCTCGACGCGTCCAACCTCGACATGCTGCCGCGCGTGCTCGCCAACGCCGGCTACACCTGGCGCAATTCGGACCTGATCACGCGCAGCGTGGACTCGGTGACCGGCGAGCCCTCGCTGGCCCACCCGTTCATCTCGTCCGAGCGCAGCAAGCCGGCGTATGACCTTGGCCTGACCTGGAACATGCTCGACTTCGGCCTGTCGTACATCACCGCCAAGCAGGCAGCCGACCGCGTGAACATCGCCGCCGAGCGCCGCCGCAAGGCCATGCACGTGCTGATCCAGGACGTGAAGAGCGCGTTCTGGCGCACCGTGAGCGCGCAAAAGCTGCGCGACGACGTACGCCGCACCATCGACCTGGCCGAGGCCGCGCTGGACGACGCGCGCAAGGCCGAGAGCGAGCGCCTGCGCTCGCCCGTAGACAGCCTGCGCTACCAGCGCCAGTTGCTGGAGAACCTGCGCCTGCTCGAGAGCATCGAGCAGGAGCTGTCGTCCGGCCGCATCGAGCTGGCCAGCCTGATCAACATGCCGCTCGACGTACCCCTCGAGGTGGCCGAGCCGGCCGGCCAGGCGGACACCTCGGTGCTGGACATCCCCGTGCAGCGCATGGAGGAGTTGGCCGTCACCCAGAACGCCGACATCCGCGAGCAGTTCTACAACAGCCGCATCGCGGTCGAGGAAACCCGTCGCACGCTGGTCAAGCTGTTCCCGAACCTGGCCTTCAACTACGACCTGCGCTACGACACCGACAAGTACCTGATCAACAACCGCTGGAATGACGCCGGCCTGCACCTGTCGTACAACCTGATGAACCTGTTCTCGGGACCGTCGCAAAAGCGCCTGGCCGACGCCGGCGTCAAGCTGGCCGACCAGCGCCGCGTCGCGGCCCAGATGACCGTGCTGACCCAGGTGCACCTGGCGCGCCTGCAGTACCAGATCGCGTATCGCCAGTACGTGCGCGCCGACCAGATCTGGCAGGCCGACGCCAGGATCGCCGAGCACATGAAGAACCGCGAACTGGCCGAGGCGCAGAGCAAGCTGGAGCAGGTGGCCAACAGCACCACCGCCATCCTCTCGCTGCTGCGCCGCTACCAGTCGCTCGCGCAGCTGCAGGGCGCGGCCGGCAAAGTGCAGGCGACCATGGGCATGGAGCCGGTGATCGGCAGCGTGACCTCGATGTCGCTCGAGCAGCTGACCCGTGAAGTGGCCGCCTCGCTCGACAGCATGAAGAAGGAAGTCCCGGCCGCCGCGCCGGCCCAGCCGGCCCAGCCGGCGCCTGCGGCCCCGGTCAAGACCGCGCGCAGCGCCAGGCCCGGCAAGCAAATCAAGGTCGCCTCCAACTGAAGGCGCCCGGTAACAAAGGAAGTTTCATGAGCAGTCACCAGAACGGTCGCAGCCGCGCGCTGCGCATCGCCGCCATGTTGTCGATGCTGGCCGGCGCCGCGCAGGCCGCGTCCGTCCAGCCGCCGGCGCCGCGCGCGGCCGACCGTCCCGCACTGGAAAAGCAGGACATTCGCGCGCAGCTGGCGCCGCGCCGCTACACCACCATCGCCGCGGAGATCGGCGCCAAGATCAGCCGCATCGGCGTGCCCGAGGGCGCCAGCTTTCGCGCCGGGCAGACCCTGGTTGCGCTCGACTGCTCGATCCAGCAAGCGCAGCTGCAGAAGGCCAGGGCCGTGCTGGCCGCGGCCGAGAAGACGTACGCCGCCAACAAGCGCCTGGACGAGCTGAACTCGGTCGGCAAGGTGGAGCTGCAGGTGTCCGAGGCCGAGGTGTCCAAGGCCAAAGCCGACGTGGCCAGCACCAGCGTGGTGCTGTCCAAGTGCGTGATCCCGGCGCCGTTCGCGGGCAGGGTGGCCGAGCAGAAGGCGCGCGAGCAGCAGTACGTGCAGCCCGGCCAGCCGCTGCTGGACATCCTCGACGACTCCGTGCTCGAGCTCGAATTCATCGTGCCCTCGCGCTGGCTGGCCTGGCTCAAGCCGGGCTACGCCTTCCAGGTGCACATCGACGAAACCAACAAGACCTACCCGGCCAAGGTGCAGCGCATCGGCGCCAAGGTCGATCCGGTGAGCCAGTCGGTGAAGCTGTCCGCCGCCATCAGCGGCCGCTTCCCGGAACTCATCGCAGGCATGAGCGGCCGCGTCGCGCTGCAACCGCCGTCCACCCAATAACAACGACAAACCACCACCATGAACAAGCCCCTGCCTCCCGCTCCCGTCCTGAACGCCATCGAGCAGCCTGCCCGGCGCAGCCGGCGGCCCCTGAGCGGGCGGGGGCCCGCGCCGCTCGCGCTCGAACCGCGCGTGATGTTCGACGGCGCGACCGGGGATGCGGTGCTGGCGGCCAAGGCAGCGGCCGAGCGTGGTGCCGCGCAGGCGGCCGAGCGCGCCGTGGACGCGGACCGGGCCGGCATCGACAAGCTGGCGCTGCAGGCGCCGGTCGCGGTGGCTGGGCCGCTCGACGCCACGCGCCACGAGATCGTTTTCATCGAGGACAACGTCGAGAACTACCAGCAGCTGGTGGCCGGGGTGAAGCCGGGCCTGGAGGTGGTGGTGCTGGACCACACGCGCGACGGCCTGCAGCAGATGCTGGCAGCGCTCGACGGTCACGCGCCGGTGGATGCGATCCATCTCGTCACGCACGGCAGTGAAGCCAGCATCCGGCTTGGCAGCACCGAGGTATCGCTGGCCAATCTCGAAGGTTTCGACAAGCAGTTCGCCAGGCTGGGCAGCGCGCTCACGGCCAACGGCGACTTCCTGATTTACGGTTGCGACGTGGCGGCCGGCGCCGATGGCCAGCAGTTCGTCAGCCGGCTGTCGCAGTTGACCGGCGCCGACGTCGCTGCGTCCGTGGACCTGACCGGTGCGGCAGCGCGCGGCGGCAACTGGACGCTCGAGACGCAGACCGGCACCGTCGAAACTGCGGCGCTCACCGGCGACCATTACGACGGCCTGCTCGGCGCGGCCAACGTGAAGGTCAGCACGGACAATGTCGTCAACACGAGCGACACCCTGACCACGGTCGTCATCAGTGGCACCGTCGATAACGGTACCGGCAGGGACATCAACGTGACGGTCACCGGGGCAGGCGGGACGCCATCCGTGACATCGACCATCACGGGGATCACCAAGACGCAGGGCGGCACCTGGAGCGGAACGATCAACCTGAGCAGTTTTGCCGACGGCACCCTCAACGTCTATGTGACGCAGGGCGGCACGGCCGGCCCGAGCGCCACCAACGACCAGACCTTCACCATCGTCAAGGACACCACCGCGCCCACGGTGGCCACCACCAATACCAGCACCGCGTCCACCTCCAGCTTCAGCCTGACGGCCAGCGATGCGTCCAAGGTGTCCACGCTCGAGTACCAGGTCGACTCGGGACAATGGAATTCACTGACGATTACTCCCGCCACGAGCGTGAGCTCGACGGTGACGCTGAGCGCGCAGTCGGTCGGATCGCACCGGCTGAACGTGCGTGCGACCGACGCCAACGGCAACGTGACGGTCAGCGGGACCGATTTCACGGTCGCGGCTACGCCGGTCAACCACGCGCCGACGGCATCGGGCGACGCGACCCTGGCGAGTATCCCCGATACCAACACCGACCCGGCTGGTGCGACCGTTTCGGCGCTGTTCCTGTCGAAGTACAGCGATAGCGACAACGATGCATTCAAGGGTATCGCCATCGTCTCGTACACGCGCGATGCCAGCGCCGGCGAATGGCAGTACAACAGTGGATCGGGCTGGGTCAACATCAGTGCCGTGACGTCTGCCTCGTCGGCGATCACCTTTGGGGTCAACGACCAGCTGCGCTTCAAGCCCGCCAGCGGTTTCTCGGGTGCCGCGCCAGCGCTGTCGGTCAAGCTGGTTGACGCGGGCGGCACGGTCAGCACCAACGGCGTGGTCAACGCGTCGGTTTCCGGCGGCAGCAGCGACTTCAGCGCGGCCACCGTCTTGCTGAAGACCTCGGTGACGACCACCTACACCCTGTCTTCGCCGGACAGCAAATTCGTCACGCTCCTGTCGGGGAATAACTACGACCCCTACAACGACACCCAGTCGCACGCCGCTGACACCGACCTGGTCGGCAATTCGAGCGCGCCGCTGCTGCAGGGCGGCTACGACACCAATACGCAGACGCTGTACTACCGCGTCCGCATCGGCAACCCGACCCTGTCGAAGGGCGTGCCGGTGTTCACCGGCGTGGTGCTGCTCGGCGTGGACGTCAACAACGACGGCAAGCTGGACATCTTCATCGGCGTGGACGGCCGCAACAACGGTCTGGGCGTGGTGACGTTTGCGCCGGGCTCCGACCTGAACGTGAGCCCGAGCACCACCTCGATCACCGCGCCGGTCGCGGCCAGCGGCAGCTACTCCTACACGTCCGTCACCACCGGCACGACCGACATCGGCGGCGACGGCAAGACCGACGCTTACCTGACGTTCTCGCTGCCGTTCAGCGCACTGCAGTCGCGCGTCGCGGCACTGGGCAAGTCGATATCGACCAACACGTCGCTGGGTTTCGTGCTGATGACGCTGACCCAGAATAACTCGATCAACGGCGATATCGGCGGCATCGGCACCATGAGCAAGGGCGACAAGGACAAGACCTGGCGCGACCTTGGCCTGCTCCAGCCGATCAACCTGACCGCGCCGACCCTGGCCGGCATCTCGGGCAATTACCAGTTCGTCGAGAACGGCGCCGCGGTGACCCTGGCCCCGAACGCGACGTTCAGCGACTTCGATACCCGGAACTTCAGCGGCGGCAAGCTCGAGGTCACGATCAGCGGCAACCCCGAGAGCGGCAAGGACCAGCTGTCGCTGGGCGCAAGCGGGGTTTCGCTTGTCGGCGGCGTGGTCAGCGTGAACGGCACGCAGGTCGGCACCGCCACCTTTGCCAGCAACGTCCTGACCGTCAGCTTCACCGGCTCCAACGTGACTGCCGACCAGGTGAACGCCGTCGTGCGCGCGGTGAACTTCTCGAACACGAGCGATGCGCCTTCCACGCTCAATCGCACCGTGCAGTTCAAGATCACCGACCCGGACAGCAACGCAAGCGATCCCACGGTGGCGGCGGTTACCGTACTGGTCCAGGCGGTCAACGATGCGCCGGCGGTCAGCGGCGCGGCGACCTCGCTCAACCGGACCGTCACCAGCGGCGCCAGCTACGCCGTCGGCAGCGCCACCATCAGCGACGGGTTGATTCTTGGCCGCGGCGTGAACTCGGGCATTTCGGTGTCCGACGTGGACGCGGCCAGCGGCACGGTCCGCGTCACCCTGACCGTGGATCTCGGCATCCTGGAGCTGTACAACGCCGGGACGCGGGTGACCACCGCGACCACCATCGATAACGTGACGTTCAGCGGCTCGCGCACCGGCACGCTCGTCCTCACCGGCACCCTCGCCAACATCAACGCGATCCTCACGGGGACCAACACCAGCGACACCAAGGTGCTGTACCAGCCGGGGCTGAGCGAGGTCGGCACGGCCAAGCTCACCCTGGCGGTCAACGACCAGGGCAACACCGGCTACGGCGGCCCGCTTTCCGCTTCCGCCACCGTGGGCACGATCACGATTTCGGCGCCGGCTCCGACCGGCACCCTGATTGGCACCGTGATCGAGGATAATGCGGTCACCAGCGGCAACCTGTCGGCAAGCGGAACGCTGAGCCAGAACATCACCGGATCGACCTGGCTCGGGAACACCCTGGGTTCGTCCGCGCTCGGCACGCTGGCCGCGTCCGGCGCCACCTGGACCTACACGGTGAACAACAGCGCGCCGGAAGTGCAGGCCCTGGTCGCAGGGCAGTCGATCGAAGAGAGCTTCCAGGTTGCCACGGCGGGCGGCAACGTGTTCGTGCGCGTCACCATCAAGGGCACCAACGATGCGCCGACCCTGACAGTGACCAATGGCGCCTCCGGCTATACCGAGAAGGGATCGGCGACGACCCTGTTTTCCTCCGCCACCGCCACGCTCGGCGGCAGCGGTGCGTCGGCTGAGAGCGGGCAGTCGATCACCAGCCTCACCCTCGATGTCACCAACGTGTTCGACGGCGACCAGATCGTCATCGATGGCACCACGCTCTACCTCGACCATTCCAGCACCGGCACGCTGACGGCCAGCGGCTACCGCGTCAATGTCAGCCTGTCCGGTTCGACCGCGACGCTGACGGTGGACACCGCACAGGCGTCGCCATCGTCGATCCAGTCGCTGGTGACAGGGCTTGCCTACCAGTCGAGCAGCAACAACCCGACCAACTACGGCAACAACGCAACCCGTACGTTCACGATCCGCAGCATGCGGGACTCGGGCGGCACTGCTTCGGGTGGCAGCGATACCGCGGCGATCAACTGGTCGCGCACGGTAACGCTCACTGCGGTGAACGATACGCCGGTGGTCAACGTTGCGCCGATTACGGTCAACCAGAACACGTCGATCGTGTTGTCGAGCGCCTACCTGCTGGCCAACGACCCGGACACCCAGTCCAGCGGCCTGACCTACAGGATCACGAGCGATCCGACCAAGGGCGTGGTGAAGTTCAACGGCACGGTGGTGACGGGCGCCGTCACCTTCACCCAGCAGGACCTCGACGCTGGCAGCGTGACTTATACCGCCAATCCGTCTGGCAGCGCCACCAGCGACGCGTTCTCGGTGACGGTTTCGGATGGCACCAATACGACCGCCGCCAAGCAGGTGGACGTGAGCATCATCACGACCAATTATGCGCCGACCACGGTCGACAACACGGTGACGACGACCGAGGACAACTCCTACGTGTTCGGCACGGCGGATTTCCTCTTCAGCGATTTCAACACCGGCGACAGCATGTCCAAGGTGGAGATTTTCACGTTGCCTGGAACGGGCAAGCTGCAGACCTACGTCAGTGGCGCCTGGCAGGATGTGACCGGCGCCAGCACCATGGTCAGCACTTCCGAAATCACGGCCGGACATCTGCGTTTCATGCCGGTCGCGAATGCGTACGGCAGCCCGTACGCGACCTTTAATTTCAAGGTGTACGACCAGTCGAACGTCGCATCCAGCGATGCACAGATGACGGTCATCGTCACCCCGGTCAACGATGCCCCGGTGCTGACGGTAGCGCCGCTTTCGCTCGCCCAGGGCGCAACGGTCACGCTCACCACGAGCTACCTGAACGCGACCGACGTCGATACCGGCAACGGCAGCCTGACGTACACCGTCACCAGCGCCCCGGGCAAGGGCACCATCAAGGTCAGCGGCACGGCCGCGACCTCGTTCACGCAGCAGGACGTCATTGACGGCAAGGTGAGCTACACCGCCAACACGGCGGGCAGCGACACGTTCACGGTCTCGGTCTCGGATGGTGCATTGTCCGACGCGAAGTCGGTTGGGGTGACGATCACCTCGACCAACGCGGCGCCCACCAGCACCGGGGGCACGGTGACCACGCTTGAGGACACGAACTACGTGTTCGGTGCGAGCGATTTCAACTTCAGCGACACCAACGCCGGCGACTCGCTGAGCAAGGTCGAGATCTCGGCACTGCCGGGCTCGGGCAAGCTGCAGGCCTACGTGAGCGGTGCATGGCAGGACGTCGGCGCCAGCGCCAGCGTGACCGTGGCTGAGATCAATGCGAGCCACCTGCGCTTCGTCCCGGTGGCGGACGCCTCCGGCAATCCGTACACCACGTTCACGTACAAGGTGTATGACCAGTCCAACGCCGCTTCCGCAGACGCGACGATGACGGTCAAGGTCACGCCGGTGAACGATGCGCCGGTGCTGGCGGTTTCGCCGGTGACCGTGGCGCAGGGTGCGACCATCACGCTTGGCACGAGCTACTTGAGCGCGAGCGACGTCGACACCGGTAACGGCAGCCTGACGTACACCGTCACCAGCGCGCCGGGCAAGGGCACCATCACGGTCAACGGTACGGCTGCGACCTCGTTCACGCAGCAGGACGTCATCGACGGCAAGGTGAGCTACACGGCCAACAGCTACGGCAGCGACCAGAGCGACAGCTTCAGTGTGTCGGTTTCGGATGGCTCCCTGACGGATGCGAAGGCGGTTGGCGTGACCATCACCTCGGCCAACGTGGCCCCCACCAGCACTGGTGGCGCAGTCACTACGGCCGAGGACACCAACTACGTCTTCAGT
>NZ_JANUHB010000030.1 GCF_024756255.1 Massilia agilis
ACGCTGTATTCCCAGCTTGCCGCGTCTGGCGGCAGGGTCACGTTGATGGTGCCATCCTTGGTGATGCCGTCCGCGGCGCTGGCGCCGCTATCGGTCGCCAGCGCCAGTGCAGGCGCCGCGGCCGAGGTGTCGATGGTGATGGCCGCCGCATTCGAGCCGGCCGTGCTCAGGTTGCCGGCAACGTCGGTCTGGCGTACCTGCACCACGCCGGCGGCATAGGTGCCGTCGGCCAGGTTGAAGCTGGTGCCGCTGCCGCTCGTCCAGTGCGCACCGCC
>NZ_JANUHB010000031.1 GCF_024756255.1 Massilia agilis
TTGGTGTCCTCGGCCGTAGTGACGGCGCCGCCAGTGCTGGTCGGTGCGACGTTGGCCGAGGTGATGGTCACTGCAACAGGCTTCGCATCCGTCAGGGCGCCATCCGAGACCGACACACTGAAGGTATCGCTCTGATCGCTACCGTAGCTGTTGGCCGTGTAGCTCACCTTGCCGTCAATAACGTCCTGCTGCGTGAACGAGGTCGCAGCCGTGCCGTTGACCTTGATGGTGCCCTTGCCCGGCGCGCTGGTGACGGT
>NZ_JANUHB010000032.1 GCF_024756255.1 Massilia agilis
CGAACCGTCGGCGCCTACCGGCAGGTCATTCACAGGCGTCACCTTGACCGTCATCGTCGCATCGTCGGACGCGGCGCTGGCGTTGTCATACACCTTGTACGTGAAGGTGGTGTACGGATCGCCGTTCGCATCGGCGACCGGCACGAAACGCAGATGGCCGAGGTTGATCTCCGCCGTGGTCACGCTGGCGCTGGCGCCGACGTCCTGCCATGC
>NZ_JANUHB010000004.1 GCF_024756255.1 Massilia agilis
CTCAAGCGGCCAGCGCCAGCGAGCGCCCGTCGGCCGTGCCGCGTGCGTTCAGCGGGTGCACGGTGGCGTCCTGCTCCAGCTGGAACACGCGCACCGCTTCCTCCAGTTCCAGCGCCTGCTCGCGCAGCGTCTCGCTGGCCGCGGCGGCCTGTTCGACCAGCGCCGCATTTTGCTGGGTCATCGCATCCATCCCGCTGATCGCCTGGCTGAGCTGGCCGATGCCGGCTTCCTGTTCGCTGCTGGCCAGCGCGATGTCCTGCATGATCGCGCTCACCTCGTGTACGCTGGACACGATCTCCTCCATCGTCGCGCCGGCCTTGCCCACCAGGCTGCTGCCGGTGCCCACCTCCTGCACCGACACCTCGATCAGCGCCTTGATTTCCTTGGCCGCGCTGGCTGAGCGCTGGGCCAGGTTGCGCACTTCCGAGGCGACGACGGCAAAGCCGCGTCCTTGTTCGCCCGCGCGCGCCGCCTCCACCGCCGCATTGAGCGCCAGGATGTTGGTCTGGAATGCGATGCCGTCGATGACCCCGATGATGTCAGTGATCCGGCGCGCCGACGTGTTGATCGCGTCCATGCTGCCCACCACCTGCGCCACCAGCTCGCCGCCCTTGGCCGCCACCCCGGATGCGTTGCTGGCAAGCTGGCTTGCGTGGCGTGCGTGGGCGGCGTTCTGCTTCACGGTGGAAGTGAGTTCCTCGACCGAGGCCGCGGTTTCCTCCAGCGAGCTGGCCTGCTGCTCGGTGCGCGCCGACAAATCCACGTTGCCGTGCGCGATCTCGCCCGAGGCGGAAGCGATGGCCGCGCT
This sequence comes from Massilia agilis, assembly GCF_024756255.1. Taxonomy (GTDB): domain Bacteria; phylum Pseudomonadota; class Gammaproteobacteria; order Burkholderiales; family Burkholderiaceae_D; genus Telluria; species Telluria agilis. The sequence goes on from NZ_JANUHB010000004.1 coordinate 809, forward strand.
GCTGTCGCGCACCTTGCCCACCACGCGATACAGGTCGCGGTTCATGCGGTTGAGCGCCGCCAGCAGCTGCCCGGTCTCGTTGTGCGCGTGCCGTTCCTCGCGGTTGTGCAGCCGGCCCTGCGCCACGGCGTTGGTGACCTCCACCGCGTGCGCCAGCGGCCGGCCGATCGAGCGCGCGGCCAGCACGGCGCTGCTCACCGCCACCACCAGCGCCCCGAGCCACAGCGCGCCCAGCGCCTTCTGTCCGGCCGCGCCGCGGGCCTTCACTTGCGCCGCCTGGCCGGCCGCCATCGCCCTGGCGTGTTCGACCAGGCTGTCGATCTCGTCCACGTAAGCCTTTTGCGCCGCCGCCATGTCGCCGCGCGCGATCGTGGCGGCCTCATGCGTATTCCCATCGGCGCGCGCCTTGAACGCGCTGTCGCGCAGTGCGATGTAGGCCTTGCGCCTGGTGCCGATGCTCGCGTACAGCGCCTTGCCTTCGGCGTCCTCGACCAGTTGTTCCAGCTGCTTTTGCAGGTTCGAAATGCGCGCGCTGGTCTGTTTGATTTGCGGCGCCAGTGCCGCGCGCTCGGCTTCGTTGTCCGAGGTGATCATGATGGTGGTGCGCATGCCGTTCAACTCGGTCGCGGCGCGCCAGTCGTTGATGATGCGTACCTTGGCCAGTGCATCCGTCATCATTTCCTCGGAACGGGCGCCGAAGTCGCGCAGCAGCCACATTCCCACGCCGGTCAGCAAGGTCATTAGCAGGCACAGGAGCGCGTAGCTGGCCCCCATCCGCGTGCCGATTTTCAGGTCATCCAGTCTCATCATTGTTGTCGTTATGGGATAAAGGTATGGGTCCGGTTACATCCGGGTTCCTGGTTCGGCCCCGCTATTCGCTCCATTTTCCATAGCAAAAGCCGGCCTACCATTATGCGGCTGGTATTTTGCGGCGTGTAAATATTGGTGTTTTACGAGAAAGAAATGAGGCGCGGCAGCAACAGGTAACGCCGTGCGGCGCAAAAAAAAAAAAACGGTCCCGCGCGGGGACCGTTGCATACAGCGGACGGGCTGTCAGGCTGCCAGCCGCAGCGCGGGCGGCGCCGCGGGCTGCATGAGCGGGTGTACCGACGCACCGTGCCCGAGCTGGAACACGCTCACCGCCTGCTCCAGCTGGGCGGCCTGCTGGCGCATCGCCGCGCTCGCAGCCGCGGCTTCCTCGACCAGTGCCGCGTTTTGCTGCGTCATCGCGTCCATCTGGCTCACCGCCTCGTTGATCTGCTCGATGCCGGCTTCCTGCTCGGCGCTGGCGGTGGTGATCTCGCGCATGATCGCGGTCACCCGGCTGACGCTGGCCACGATCTCCTCCATCGTCTTGCCGGCCTTGCCGACCAACTGGGCGCCGTTGTCCACTTCCTGCACCGAGGCCTCGATCAGCGTCTTGATCTCCTTGGCAGCGCTGGCCGAACGATGGGCCAGGTTGCGCACTTCGGTCGCCACGACCGCAAAGCCGCGCCCCTGCTCGCCGGCACGTGCCGCCTCGACGGCGGCGTTGAGCGCGAGGATGTTGGTCTGGAATGCGATGCCGTCGATCACGCCGATGATGTCGGTGATCTTGCGCGCCGACGCGTTGATCGAGCCCATGGTGGTGACCACCTGCTCGACCACATGGCCGCCCTGCAGCGCGACCGTGGACGCCGCGTCGGCCAGCTGGTTGGCCTGGCGCGCGTTGTCGGCGTTCTGCTTGACGGTGGTGGTCAGTTCTTCCATCGACGACGCGGTTTCCTCCAGCGACCCGGCCTGCTGTTCGGTGCGCACCGACAGGTCTTCGTTCCCGCTGGCGATCTGGTCGGAGGCGCTGGCGATCGCGCCGGTGCTGTCGCGCACCGCGCTGACGATGCGGTACAGGTCGCGGTTCATGCGGTTGAGCGCGGTCAGCAGCTGGCCGGTTTCGTCGCGCGAGAAGGTCTGTTCGCGGTTATCGAGCTTGCCTTGCGCGACCGCCTCGGCCACCTTGATCGCGCGCCCCAGCGGGCCCGTGATCGATCGCGTCACCAGCACCGTCCAGCCGATCGCGATCACGATCGACAATGCCCACAGCGCGGACAGCACCAACTGCCCGGTCTTGCCGTGCGCGATCACCGCGTCGCCATTGCCCTCGGCGCGCTCGCGCTGGTGCGTGGCCAGCGCGCCGATGGCGTGGCCGTAGTCCTGCAATGCGGCTTCCATCGCGTCCAGGCCCGCCCCCGCGTTGGCGGCGGCGGCATCGCGTGCACGGATGTATTTGTCGCGTTTGGCGGTGGCTTCTTCGTAGAGCTGCTTGCCGGTGTCGCTCGAGACCAGCCGTTCCAGCTCGGCCTGCACCTTGCTGATGCGTTCGCTCGTGGTTTTCACCTGCTGCTCCAGGCGCGCGCGCACCGCCGGGTTGTCTTCCCCGATCAGGGCCTCGGCCCGGACGCCGTTCAGCTCCGAGGCGGTCATCCACTCGGTGGCCAGCCGTTCCTTCGCGATGTCCTCCTTGAGGATCGTTTCGGTGCTGCTCTGGTAGTCGCGCAGCAGGTAGATGCCGACGGCCGTCAGCACGGTCATAAACAGGAGCAAAAGGGCGAATCCGGCGCCCAGTTTGGCGCCGATGCGAAGGTCTGCAATTTTCATTCAGGTCCTGGTCAACAAGTGCAGGAGCGGGCACGGCGGCCCGCTCCAGGGATTTGTATAGACAACAGGACAAGTATAGGTGAAAAAGTTTCCCGCGGGATATTTAGATTACAAATAACTATCATTTTCCGGGGCGCGCGGCCCCCCGGCAGCAGGGCATGCTCAGGCCAATGCCAGCCGGTTGCGGGACGGGGCCGCGATGGCCAGCTGGTCGAGCTGGAACACGCCCACGGTGCGGGCCAGGCTCGCCGCCTGCTCCTGCATGGCGGCCGAGGCGGCGGCGGCTTCCTCCACCAGCGCGGCGTTCTGCTGCGTGACCTGGTCCATCTGGACCACCGCCTTGTTGATCTGCTCCAGTCCCGCGCTCTGCTCGCTGCTGGCGGCGGTGATCTCGCCCATGATGTCGGTGACCCGGCGCACGCTCTCGATGATGTCCTTCATGGTCGCGCCGGCCTGGTCCACCAGTTTTGCGCCGCTGTCCACCTGCGCCACCGAATGGTCGATCAGCGTCTTGATTTCCTTGGCCGCTCCCGCCGAGCGCTGGGCCAGCGTGCGCACCTCGGCGGCAACGACCGCGAAGCCACGTCCTTGCTCGCCGGCGCGCGCGGCTTCGACCGCCGCATTGAGCGCCAGGATATTGGTCTGGAAGGCGATACCGTCGATGACGGAAATGATTTCGACGATATTCCTGGACGCGGCGTTGATGCTTGCCATGCGCTCGACTGCCTGCGACACCACCGCGCCGCCCTGCTGCGCCACCTCCGAGGCCGACAGCGCGAGCTGGTTGGCCTGGCGTGCGTTGTCCGCGTTCTGCCGCACGGTGGAGGTCAGCTCCTCCAGCGAGGACGCGGTCTCTTCCAGCGCGCTGGCCTGGTGCTCGGTGCGGGCCGACAGCTCGTAGTTGCCGGCCGCGATTTCGCCGGCGGCCGTATTGATGGTGTCGGTCCCGGCGCGCACCTGCCGCACCACGCCCTCCAGCTGCCGCCGCATGTCCTGCATGGCGGCCAGCAGGCTCGACTCGTCGTCGGCTTTCAGCTCCACCTGCACCGTCAGGTTGCCCGAGGCGATCTCGCCGGCGACCTGGGCGGCGTAATCCGGTTCGCCGCCCAGCTGCTTGAGCAGGCTGCGGCTGATCGTGGCGCCGACGATGGCCGCCAGTGCCAGTGCCAGCGCGCCTAGTCCCAGCATGGTGTTGCGCGAAGTGGCATAGGTAGCGGCGGCATCGCGCGAGGCCGCGTCGATGCGGCCGGTTGCGTGCGCGATCAGTTTTTCGACCGTGCCCTTGTAGTTGGCCAGCGCCGGGCGCAGCTGCGTGGCCAGGTAGGTTTTCGCCTCCTCGTCCTTGCCGCCCTGGATCAGCGCGATCAGCGCGTCCTGGCCGGCGCGGTAGCGCGCGCGCGCCTCTTGCGCCGTTTGCACGAGGGCGTGCGCGTCCGGCGTGTCCAGCTTGGCGCGCAGCAGGTCAAGCTGCGCGTCCGCCGTCTTGCGCGCCTCCGCGATCGTGGCGAGTTGGTTCTTGCGGTCCTGCGGGTCGGGATTGAGCATCATGTTGCGCAGCGCGATCGCGATCCTGTCCACCTGGGCGAGCAGGATGCTCGACTGTTCGAGCTTGGGCAGCTCTTGCTGCGCGATCTGCGCGCTGGCCGCGTTCAGCGTAGAGGCCTTGTTGACGCCGACTGCAATAATAATGACCAGCAACAGGCTGAGGCAGCCAAAACCGATCACAAGGCGGGTGCCCACCTTGAGTGCATGCATGTTCATTCTTTCCTCTTGATTGGTATCGCGTTTCGGACGGCGCTTTAGCCTGGACAGATGCGCCTGGCGACGGTCGAACCGACGCGCGGCAGGGCAGTGGACGGACTTGCGGAACGAGTGGTGGTTGCGGATTCGGTGCAACCGGGAGGAAATTTTAGTAGGGAAAATCCTACACGCAAAACAGTGTGGCGGCGGTCAGGGGAGGTATTTCAAGAACTGTCTCCGGCAGGAGACAGAATTCTTGCACCGAGCCAAGAAAGGGGACGCAATAAGTCACGGAGGCAATAACACCCGCCGGAACCGGGCCGGCGGATGCTGCAACGATGCCTGCGCAGACGCTCAGATGCCGCCCATGCAGATGTACTTGATGACCAGGTAGTCGTCCATCCCGTACTTCGATCCTTCGCGTCCCAGTCCCGACTGCTTGACGCCGCCGAACGGCGCCAGCTCGTTCGAGATCAGGCCGGTGTTCACGCCCACCATCCCGGTTTCGATCGCCTCGGCGATGCGCCACACGCGGCCGATGTCGCGCGAGTAGAAATACGACGCCAGCCCGAACTCGGTGTTGTTGACCATGCCGATCACTTCTTCCTCGGTGCGGAAGCGGAACAGCGGCGCCAGCGGGCCGAAGGTCTCCTCGCGCGCGACCTTCATGTCCGACGTCACCCCGGTGAGCACCGTGGGCTGGAAGAAGCTGTGCCCGAGCGCGTGGCGCTGGCCGCCCACCGCCACCTGCGCACCCTTGGACAGCGCGTCCGCCAGGTGGTCTTCCACCTTTTCCACTGCCTTGGCGTTGATCAGCGGCCCCTGGGTCACGCCCGGCTCCAGGCCGTTGCCGACCTTGAGCGCCTGCACCTTGGCCACCAGCCGGCGCGCAAATTCGTCGTACACGCCGTCCTGCACGTACAGCCGGTTGGCGCACACGCAGGTCTGGCCGGCGTTGCGGTACTTGGAGGCGATCGCGCCCTCGACCGCGGCATCGAGGTCGGCGTCGTCGAACACGATAAAGGCCGCGTTGCCGCCCAGTTCCAGTGAAATCTTCTTCACCGTCGGCGCGCACTGCTGCATCAACAGGCGCCCCACGGCGGTGGAGCCGGTAAAGCTCATCTTGCGCACGGTCGGGTTGCCGGTCATCTCGCCGCCGATCGCCTGCGCGTCGCCGGTCACGATCGAGAACACACCGCGCGGCACGCCCGCGCGCTCGCCCAGCACGGCCAGCGCAAACGCGGAGTAGGGCGTGAGCTCGGAAGGCTTGAGCACGATCGGGCAGCCGGCCGCCAGTGCCGGCGCGACCTTGCGGGTGATCATCGCGGACGGGAAGTTCCACGGCGTGATCGCGGCGCACACGCCGATCGGCTCCTTGGTCACCACGATCCGGCGGTCCGGCCACGGCGAGGGGATCACGTCGCCGTCGGCGCGCTTGGCCTGTTCGCCGAACCACTCGAAGAACGAGGCCGCATAGCCGATCTCGCCCTTGGACTCGGCCAGCGGCTTGCCCTGCTCGACGGTCATCAACACGGCGAGGTCGTCCGCGTTTTCCAGCATCAGGTCGCTCCACTTGCGCAGGATCGCGGCGCGCTCCTTGGCCGTCTTCTTGCGCCAGGCCGGCCAGGCGGCGTTGGCCGCTTCGATCGCGCGGCGCGTCTCTTGCGCGCCCATGTGCGGCACGGTGCCGATCTTTTCGCCGGTGGCCGGGTTGCGCACGTCCACCGTGGCGCCGCCCTCGGCGTCGCACCAGCCGCCGTCGATGTAGGCCTGCTGGCGCAGCAGGGAAGGGTCTTTCAGGTTCAGCATGGGGTCCTCGTCCTTGTTCGATAAGCATGCAATTCGCTCATGGTAGTGCTTTTTTGCTCGCGCCGCCGGGTGCGTTCGGTACAGCCTGCTCCGGGATTTGTGCAGTCTGTCGCATCGTCGTGGCTTTCTATCCCGGCAATATTTACGCTGCCAGCATGTTAATTTCGAGGAGTATTGCCGATGCCACGACGTCTCATCCTGGCCGCCGCGCTGGCGGCTGCCGCCTCTGCCAGCCTGGCGCAAACCGCCGCTGACCTCCAGATGCAGGCCAACATGGCCTTCGCGTCCAGGGACTACGAGCGCGCCGGCACGCTGCTCGAGCAATCGTTCGAGCGCCAGCCGCAGCCGGCCCAGCTGTACAACGCGGCCTGCGCCTACGCCCTGGGCGGCCAGAAGGAACAGGCGATGCGCACGCTCCAGCGCGCGCTGGCCAACGGCTTCTTCAACGCCACGCTGGCCGAGAAGGACAGCGACCTGGCCGCGCTGCACGGCGACCCGCGCTGGCCGGCGCTGCTGGAACAGATGAAGCAGAAGGAAGTGCTGGAGGCGCGCCTGTTCAACTCGGCGGCGCTGCGCTCGCCCTACCGCGACGACCTGCCGGAAGACGAGAAGGTGGCCGGGCTGTCGAAATTCTGGTCCGAGGTGAAGTACAACTTCGTGTACACCGACACCCTCAAGGAGCTGGACTGGGACAAGCTCTACCTGGAAACGCTGCCCAAGGTGCGCGCGACCAAGTCCACGGCCGAGTACTACCGCGTGCTGATCCAGCTTGGCGCCCGGCTGCGTGACGGCCATACCGGGATCTGGGGCGCGGACGAGCTGCTCAACAAGGACTGGGCCAAGCCGCTCTTGAAGACCCGGCTGGTCGAAGGGAAAGTGCTGGTGGACGCCGTGTTCGACCCGGAGCTGGTGGCCAGGGGCGTCGTGCGCGGCACCGAGATCACCGCGGTGGACGGCGAGCCGGTCAAGGCCTGGGCCGAGCGCGAGATCCGGCCCTACGTGAGCGCGTCCAGCGAGCATGACATGAACCAGCGCGTGTACGGCTACCAGTTCCTGCAAGGGCCGGTGGACGTGGCGCCGCGGGTGAGCTTTCGCACCGCCGCCGGCAAGGTGTTCGACGCGCCGGTCAAGCGCGTGAGCTTCCAGGAGTACGGCAAGCTGGCGCCGAAGATCGAGGCGTTCGAGTTTCGCATGCTGCCCGGCAATGTGGCCTACGTGGCGCTGAACAGCTTCGGCAACAGCAAAGCGGCGGACGGTTTCCTTGCCGCGTTCGACCAGATCGCCAAGTCGCAAGCGCTGATCATCGACGTGCGCAACAACGGCGGCGGCAACTCGGGCGAGGGCTACCGCGTGCTGTCCACGCTCACCGACAAGACCTACGTGCCGGGCAAGTGGGGCACGCGCGACTACCGGCCCACCTACCGCGCGTGGCAGATGGCCAACCCCGACCACGAGGAGCTGGACACGCCGCGTGGGCCGGACATGGCGCACCAGTACAGCAAGCCGGTGGTGGTGCTGACCTCCGCCCGCACCTACTCGGCGGCGGAAGACTTTGCGCTCGCGTTCGACATCATGCAGCGCGGGCAGATCATCGGCGAAGCGACCGGCGGCAGCACCGGCCAGCCGCTGTTCTTCGACCTGCCCGGCGGCGGCCACGCGCGCATCTGCACCCGCAGCGTCACCTACCCGGACGGGCGCGTCTGGATCGGCAAGGGCATCGCGCCGAATGTGACAGTGGCGCCGACCGTGGCCGATATCCGCAAGGGCCGCGACACGGTGCTGGAAGCCGCACTGGCCAGCTTGCGCAAGTAGTGGCGGTGAGGTGAACGGCGTGGGCCACGCCGTTCAATAATCCTGCTAGTATTTCCCGTTTTTAATTTTTGTTTTCAACGGGAAATACTGATGACTGCATCCGCCGGTGGCGCCAGCCTCAACTTCCAGCCGCTGACGGCTTCCATCCTTTCGACGGACAGCGGCTCGCCGAGCCAGTTCACGCTGGCCAATCACAGCAACCAGGTGCTGCAGGTGTTCTGGATCGACCGCGCGGGCACCGAGCAGCTGTATGGCGAAGTGCAGCCGGGGGCCAGCTTCAACCAGCCGACGTTCTCCAGCCATGCATGGGAGATCAAGTCCAAGGATGGCGCGATCGGCTTCAAGTTCTTCGCGACCGTTGCCGGCGCGATCGACGTGACCGGCAGCGGCACGCCGGGATTTACCGATTTCTCCGAACGCATCATCCACACCGCGCAGGGCGACTGGTCGACGGCGGAAGGGTATGGCGTCATCAACGTGGCCAAGTCGCTGGGCGTGCCCGACCTTGGCTACACCTTGCCGCTCAACGCCCAGGGCAACAACCTGGCGCTGGACGTGATCAGCGCGTCCTCGGCCTGGACGGCGGGGATCACCGGCAAGGGCGTGAAAGTGGCCGTGATCGATTCCGGCATTGCCAGCAATTCCGAAGTCAACGCCAGCATCGTCGGCGGTTACGACTTTTTCGACAACGACACCAACCCGGCGCCGGACAACGGCAACTACCGCGACCATTCGCTGGGCGTGGCCGCGATCATCGCCGCCAGCCATGCGCCGCACGCCGGGCAGGACGCGATGGGCGTGGCGCCGGATGCGCAACTGCTCAACGTGCGGGTCGGCTCGTCGAATGGCTCGCCGTCCACCAACATCGCCAGCGGCATTCGCTGGGCGGTGGACCAGGGCGCCAAGGTCATCTGCATGCCCTTGCAGAACAACAGCGCCAGCCCCGATCCGGTGGTGGCCGATGCGGTGCACTACGCCTACCAGCACAACGTGCTTACCGTGATCATCGGCGGCAATTTCAGCACCTACGGGGCAACCGGACTGGCCTTGATCGCCAAGACCGGCGAGGCGCTTGCCGTGGGTAACCTCGACGCGATGGCGGCCACGCCGTTCCAGTCGTCCAATACCCCGGGCGCGACGCCGTTCCCGTGGGTGATGGCCAGTTCCAGCGGCTACCTGCCCAACGCGGACGGCGGCTACACCTACCGCGCCGACGGCGGCACCTCGTTCGCCGGGCCGTATGTGGCGGGCCTGGCGGCCCTGCTGTTCCAGCAAAGCCCGAACGCCACGGTCAAGGACATCATCGCCAAAATCATCGGCGGCGCATCCATCAGCGCCAGCGCGGCGACTGCGGCGGCTGCATCCGGCCAGACCGGCACCGCGATGGCGGACCGTTTCGTGAGCACCGCGGCGAACGACAGTATCGACGGCAAGGGCGGGCTCGACACCGTCGTCTTCCTCGGCCCGCGTGCGAACTACAGCATTGCGCAAAGCGGCAGCCAGGCCACCGTCACCGACCTGACCGGCAAGGACGGCGTGGACACCCTGGCCGGCATCGAGCGGCTGGCGTTCACCGACAAGAACGTCGCGCTCGACATCAATGGCGATGCCGGCCAGGTGTACCGGCTGTACCAGGCCGCGTTCGGGCGGGTGCCGGACGAAGGCGGGCTCGGTTACTGGATCAGCGCCAAGGATGGCGGCATGGCCCTGGTCGACATCGCGCGCCAGTTCATGGCGTCCAAGGAGGCGGTCGACCTGTATGGCGCCAGCCCGTCGGCCGAGGCCCTGGTCAATTCGGTGTACCAGAACGTGCTGCACCGCGCGCCGGACCAGGGCGGCCACGACTTCTGGGTGGACACCATGAGCCGCGGCCTGAACAGCCCGGCGACGCTGGTGACGGCGTTCAGCGACAGCACCGAAAATATCGCCAACGCCGCCGCCATCATCGGCAACGGTTTCGCCTACACGCCGCTGCACGGCTGAGCCTGCGTTAGGGTTGCCTCGCGGAAGGCCGGGCTGCCGGCCGGCCTTTTGTGTTGGCATGGTTTCTCGCTTGCCATTAAGCTTTTGTTACGGACCCCAGCCTAGCAAGGTCCGCTCCAGATAGCAGATCCGGGCCATGCGCGCGGCATATTTGCGCGCCGCTTGATCTGCATTAATGGCTACTCGCATTCGGACCAGATAGCAACTATGATGGTCTGTGTGCGTCACACTACGAGGGTAGAGAGACCATGCGCCCCATCGTTATCGTTCCGGCTTGCACGCGCGACTTCGGAGAGCATCCGTATCACGCGGCGCAGTACAAGTACGTCGATGCCGTCGTGCTTGGGGCCGATTGCGCGCCGATGATCCTGCCGTCGCTGGGCGCGGCGCTCGACCTTGAAACCGTGCTCGGCCTGTGCGACGGCATCATGCTCACCGGCTCGGCCTCCAACGTCCATCCCAGCTTCTATTCCGAGGAGCTGATCGATCCTTCGCTGCCGCAAGACCTGGCGCGCGACGAGACCACCTTGCCGCTGATTCGCGCGGCGGTGGCGCGCGGGGTGCCGATCATCGCGATCTGCCGCGGCTTCCAGGAGATGAACGTGGCGCTCGGCGGCAGCCTGCACCAGGCGGTGCAGACGGTCGAGGGCAAGATGGACCACCGCGAAAATCCCGCACTGGGCCTGGACGAGCAGTACGGCGACGCGCACAAGGTGCAGCTCGCGCCGGGCGGCATGCTCGAGCGCCTGTTGGGCGTGGCGGAGATTCCCGTCAACTCGCTGCACGGGCAGGGCGTGAACGAGCTGGCCAGCGGCCTGGTGGTGGAGGCCACCGCCGAGGACGGGCTGGTCGAGGCGTTCTCGGTGCGCACCGCGCCCGGTTTCACGCTCGCGGTGCAATGGCACCCCGAGTGGCGCATCACGCACAACCCGTATTCGATGAAGATGTTCGGTGCTTTCGGCCAGGCTTGCCGCGAGTACCAGGCGCAGCGCAGGAGCCGGCCATGACCGCCTATGAAAAATGGGCGGCGCGCCCTGTCCCGTAGTGTCATCTCGTCCCTCGTAGCGTCCCGCGGCGCGGCGCAGGTGCGCCCCCTCGGCCCGATCAACAGACAGTGAGGCGATGATGGCAATCCGCGAAAACTTTACTTACAACGACATGGAAGAGTGGCTCAATGCGAAGCGAGTCACCGAAATCGAATGCCTGGTCCCCGACCTGACCGGGGTGGCGCGCGGCAAGATCCTGCCGCGCGTCAAGTTCACCGAGGAGCGCGGCATGCGCCTGCCCGAAGTGGTGCTGGGCATGACCGTGACCGGCAACTCGCCCAGCGGCGACGTCGCGTTCGAGCGTGCCATTTCCAGCACCGACCGCGACATGATCCTCAAGGCCGACCCGACCACCATCACCACCGTGCCGTGGGCGGTGGACCCGACCGCGCAGGTGATCCACGACTGCTATTTCGCCGACGGCAAGCTGGTCGATTTTGCGCCGCGCTCGGTGCTGCGGCGCGTGCTCAGGCTGTACCAGCAGAAGGGCTGGAAGCCGCTGGTCGCGCCCGAGCTCGAGTTCTACCTGACGGCCAAGAACATCGACCCCAACCTGCCGCTGACGTCGCCCATCGGGCGCAGCGGCCGCGGCGAGACCAGCCGCCAGGTGTACAGCATCGACGCGGTCAACGAATTCGACCCGCTGTTCGAGGACATCTACGACTACTGCGACATGATGAACCTGGACGTGGACACCCTGATCCACGAGATCGGCGCGGGCCAGATGGAGATCAACTTCCAGCATGGCGACCCGCTTGGCCTGGCCGACAAGGTGTTCTACTTCAAGCGCACGCTGCGCGAGGCGGCCCTCAAGCACGACATGTACGCCACCTTCATGGCCAAGCCGATGGGCGGCGAGCCCGGCTCGGCCATGCACGTGCACCAGAGCGTGGTCGATGCCGCCAGCGGCCAGAACATCTTCAGCGATCCCGACGGCTCGCCGGCGCGCATCTTCCATCACTACATCGGCGGCCTGCAGCGCTACATGCCGTCGGCGATGGCGATCGTCGCGCCCTACGTCAACTCGTACCGCCGCATCGTGCGCCACACCGCCGCGCCCATCAACCTGCAGTGGGGCGTGGACAACCGCACCGTGGGCTTCCGGGTGCCGGTGTCGGGCGCGCAGGACCGGCGCGTGGAGAACCGCGTCATCGGGGCCGACGCCAACCCCTACCTGGCGCTGGCCGTTACGCTGGCCTGCGGCTACCTTGGCATGGTCGAGCAGATCGAGCCGACCACGATGGTCGAGGGCAGCGCCTACAACATGCAGGTCGAGCTGCCGCAGGGCCTGCCAGAGGCGCTCGCGCTGCTGCGCGGCGACGACAAGCTGCGCGAGGTGCTGGGCGAGCGCTTCATCGACGTGTACGCCGCGATCAAGGAACTCGAGCACCAGGAGTTCATGACCGTGATCAGCCCGTGGGAACGGGAGCACCTGCTGCTGCACGTCTGAGTCATCCGCAAGGCCTGTCTGGTTCGTAGAAACGGGGGAGGTTCATCATGGCTGCGATGTACGAGGCGCCGGGCGCCGCAACGGCTGGGACCACGGCGCGCGCGGCGCCCGAGGCGTACGACACGCAGGCGCTGCAGCGGCTCGACTCGGCGCACTACCTGCACCCGTTCACCGACCACGCGCAGCTGCGCGCGCGCGGCGGCGCGCGCGTGATGGTGCGCGGCGACGGCATCTACTTGTGGGACTCGGACGGCAAGCGCGTCATCGACGGCATGTCGGGCCTGTGGTGCGTGAACGTGGGCTATGGGCGCGACAGCATCGCCGACGCGATGCACCGGCAGGCGACCACGCTCCCGTTCTACAACAGCTTCTTCAACACCACCAACGTGCCGGCCGTGCGGCTGGCCGCGCTGCTGGCCGAGCTGGCGCCGCCGCAGTTCCGGCATGTGTTTTTCACGACCTCGGGCTCGGAAGCCAACGACACCGTGGTGCGCATGGTGCGCCGCTACTGGGACGTGATGGGGCAGCCGCAGCGCGACGTCATCGTCAGCCGCCACAATGCCTACCATGGCAGCACCGTGGCCGGCGCCTCGCTGGGCGGCATGGCCGGCATGCATGCGCAGGGCGGGTTGCCGATTCCCGGCATCGTGCACATCGGGCAGCCGAACTACGCGGAACACGGGCAGGGCATGAGCGAGGCGCAGTTCGGCATCAAGGCAGCCGGCTGGCTGGAAGAGAAGATCCTCGAGCTCGGCCCGGGCAAGGTGGCCGCCTTCATCGGCGAACCGGTGCAGGGCGCGGGTGGGGTGATCATTCCGCCGCCGACCTACTGGCCCGAGGTCCAGCGCATCTGCGACAAGTACGGCGTGCTGCTGGTGTCGGACGAAGTGATCTGCGGCTTCGGCCGGCTCGGGCGCTGGTTCGGCTGCGAACTGATGGGCACCAAGCCGGACCTCATGTCGTTTGCCAAGGGCGTCACCTCCGGCTATGTGCCGCTGGGTGGCGTGCTGGTGGCCGAGCGCGTGGCGCAGGTGCTGGTCGAGAAGGGCGGGGACTTCAACCACGGCTTCACGTATTCGGGCCATCCGGTCGCGTGCGCGGCGGCGCTGGAGAACATCCGCATCCTGCGCGACGAGCGCCTGGTCGAGCGCGTGGCACAGGAGACCGGGCCGCACCTGAAGGCCGGGTTCGCGGCGCTGTCCGCGCATCCGCTGGTTGGCCATGCCCAGACCTGCGGCCTGGTGGCCGGGCTCGATCTTGTGCGGCGCAAGGGCAGCGCTGTGCACGACGGCGAGCGCTTCGACCCGGCGCTGGCGGTCGGCATGGTCTGCCGCGGCCATATGTTCGACAATGGCGTGATCATGCGCGCCGTCGGTGACCGCATGATCGTCGCGCCGCCGCTGGTGATGACCTGCGCGCAGATCGACGAGATGCTGGAACGGATTCGCTCTTGCCTGGACCTCACGCACGCCGACCTGCGCGCGCGCGGTTGGATTGAATAGCCTTCTCGTCAAAATAATTCGGCTACCAGCGGTATCCGTGGCGGTACAATCTGCGCATGTCAATCGAAGGAGTGTGCGGATGAGAGTCGGGAACACCATTGCCGTGCTGTCGCTGGCTGCGCTGTGCTTCGCGGGCGCGGCGCAGGCGAGCACGTATGCGGACCTGGCCGCGGCGGTCAAGGCCGGGGACCAGGCCCAGGTGCAGGCGCTGCTCGACGGCGGGCTGTCGCCGATGGTGGCCGGCACCGACAAGCAGTCGCCGCCGCTGGTGCTGGCGGTGGTGCTCAAAAAGCGCGACATCGCCCAACTGCTGCTCTCGCGCGGCGCGGACGTCAACGCCCGCCATGCCACCTACTACAACGCAACCGCGCTCATGCTGGCCGTGAACAACCGCGACGCGGACATGGTCAAGCTGCTGCTCGACGCCGGCGCGAACGTGAACCTGACCGACAAGCTGGGCGACTCGGCGCTCAACTGGGCCACCTTCTACGGGGACGAAGCGATCGCCGAACTGCTCCTTGCGCGCAAGATCGACGCCACCCTCTACGGCCATGGCAACGCGCTCGACGTGGCGCTGCGGCGCGGGCACCAGAAGCTGGTGGAGCGCTACACCGATTACCTGGGCCGGCGCCAGCCAGTGCAGGCGCGTAACCGTCCGCTGTTCGAGGCGGCTGCGTCCAGGAACGCGCAGGCAGTCAGGCAGGCGCTTGCCGGTGGCGCCAACGTCAACGCCACGGACGCCACTGGCCGCTCGGCGCTGGGGCTGGCCGCGCGGCTGGGCGACGAAAAGACGATCGGGGTGCTGGCCGCCGTCGGCGCGCGGCTGGACGCGCAAGACCCGATCGGCTTTACGCCCTTGATGGAAGCGGCGCGCGACGGGCATATGGAAGCCGCGACCAAACTGATCGAACTGGGCGCCGACGTGTCGCACCGCGCAAAAGCCAACGGATTGGAACTGACCGCGCTGCATTTGGCCACGGCGGGCGGTCACGGCGAACTGGTCAAGCTGCTGGTGGCGCACGGCGCGGACATCAACGCGCGCGATATCGAGCAGGCCACCGCCCTGATGTGGGCGACCAACCAGCAACCGAAACTGGCGGTGCAGCTGGTGCAGATGGGCGCCGATCCGGACATCCCGTCCAACACCGGCGACACGCCGCGCGCGCTGGCCGAACAGCGCAAGATGGCCGAGCTGCAGGAAGCGATCGCGGCGCGCAAGCCCAAGGGTGGTTGAACGGGCGCAGGGAGTTCTATCGCTGGTTGAACGCGTGGGCAGAATCTGCCCACCCTACAAATGCGGGAACGCCTGGTAGATCCTCGTAGGGTGGGCAGGTTTTCCTGCCCACGCGTTCAACCGACGCTCAAACGCTCACTTCGGCGACTTGGCGCGGCTCGTGCCGGTTCTTGAGGACCTGCGGCGCCAGCGACCCAAGGAGCATGCCCGCGAACGCGGCCAGGAGGCCCGCCAGCTGCCCCGGGAAGTGCTCGCCCAGCGACGAGATCTGCGGGAAGAACACCAGCCAGGTGAACAGGCCCGCCGCCAGCGACAAGATCGCGCCCTGGGTGGTCGCGCGCTTCCAGTACAGGCCCATCACCAGCGGCACGAAGGCCGCCACCAGTGTGATCTGGTAAGCCTGGCCGACCATGTCGTAGATCGAGGTGCCTTTCATCGCAATCGCGTACAGCAGCACCATGGCCGCAAACACGACGATGGTCGCGCGCATGGCGAACAGCTGCTGGCGGTCGCTCATTTGCGGACGCAGGTTCTTCAGGATGTTCTCGACGAAGCTGGTGGCCGGCGCCAGCAGCGTGGCCGACGAGGTGCTCTTGATCGCCGACAGCAGCGCGCCGAAGAACAGGATCTGCATCACCAGCGGCATCCTGGTCATCACGAAGGTTGGCAGCAGGCGCTGGTAGTCGTTCTTGGCCAGGTCGAGCGCGTTCTGGCCCATCACCACCACCGCGCAGGCGACGATGAACATCGGCACCGCGGCGAAGACGATGTAGCTCGCACCGCCGATCACGGCGCCGGCGCGGGCGGTGCCGGCGTCCTTGGCCGACATCACGCGCTGGTACACGTCCTGCTGCGGGATCGAGCCGAACATCATGGTCACGCCCGCGGCCAGGAAGAACGCCAGGTCGGTGAACTTCGCCTCCGGCAGGAACTTCCACAGGTCGGCCTTGCTGGCCATCGTGACCACCGTCCCGGCGCCGCCGGCCAGGTCGGCCGAGAAGAACGCGATGATCGACAGGCCGATAACCAGCACGATCATCTGGATGAAGTCGGTGAGCGCGACGGCCAGGAAGCCGCCCACCACCACGTAGATCAGCACGGCCAGGGTGCCGACGATCATGCCGGCCGTCTCGCTCATCGCGCCGTTGGTGAGCACCGAAAACACCAGACCCAGCGCGGTGATCTGCGCCGCCACCCAGCCCAGGTAGGACAGGATGATCGCCGCCGAGCAGAACACCTCGATGCCCTTGCCGTAGCGCTGGCGGTAGTAGTCGCCGATGGTCAACAGGTTCAGCTTGTACAGGCGGGTGGCGAAGAACAGGCCGACCAGGATCAGGCAGGTGCCGGCGCCGAACGGGTCTTCGATCAGCGAGTTCAGGCCGCCCTGCACGAACTTGGCCGGAATGCCCATCACCGTCTCGGCGCCGAACCACGTTGCGAAGGTGGTCGTAATGACCATGACCAGCGGCAGGCTGCGGCCGGCCACGGCGAAGTCGCTGGTGTTCTTGATGCGCGAGCCGGCCCAGACGCCAAGGCCAAGCGTGCCGAGCAGGTACAGGACGACACAGGTGATCAGGGTGAGGTTCATTTGGCTTGCTTGCTCCACCGGGCGGTTGGTTGCTGCTAGAAAATTGGGCGATTATAGCTGCGAAAATCGGCCGTGGGCGGGGTTTTGGTATATTGATCGAACGATTCTGTCCAGCCCGGGAGGAGACCGTATGGCAACGCCAACATGGCACGACCGTGCCGCATCCCTGCAGATCGACGCCCGCGCCTTTATTGGCGGAAAACGGGTGGATTCCTGCACCGGCCAGCGCTTTGACTGTATCTCACCCATCGACGGGCGCAAGCTGGCCGAAGTGGCGCGTTGCGGCCCGCAGGACGTGGACGCCGCGGTGGCGGCGGCCCGTGCCGCGTTCGAGGACCGGCGCTGGGCCGGCAAGGCGCCCGCCGAGCGCAAGGGCGTGCTGGTGCGCCTGGCCGACCTGATGCTCGCGCACCGCGACGAGCTGGCGCTGCTGGAAACGCTCGACATGGGTAAACCGATCCGCTACAGCCGTAGCGTGGACGTGCAGCTGGCCCAGAACTGCATCCGCTGGTACGGCGAGGCGATCGACAAGATCTACGACCAGATTGCGCCCAGCCCCGAGGACAGCCTGGCCCTGATCACGCGCGAGCCCGTCGGCGTGGTGGCCGCCATCATCCCGTGGAACTACCCGATGCTGATGGCCGCGTGGAAGATCGGCCCCGCGCTGGCCGCCGGCAACAGCCTGGTGCTCAAGCCCTCCGAAAAGGCGCCGCTGTCCTCGCTCAAGCTGGCCGAGCTGGCGCTGGAGGCCGGCGTGCCGCCCGGCGTGTTCAACGTGGTGCCCGGCTTTGGCGACGAAGCGGGCCGCGCGCTCGGCCTGCACATGGACGTCGATTGCATCGCCTTCACCGGCTCCACCCGGGTGGGCAAAGAGATCATCCAGATGGCCGGCCAGTCCAACCTCAAGCGCGCCTGGACCGAGCTCGGCGGCAAGTCCGCCAACATCGTCTGCGCCGACTGCCCCGACCTGGACGCCGCCGTATCCAGCGCAATCGGTTCGATCTACTTCAACCAGGGCGAAAGCTGCAATGCGCCCTCGCGCCTGTTCGTGGAGGCGTCGATCAAGGATGCGTTCATGGAAAAGGCGCTGGCGCTGCTGCCCCGCTTTGCGCCGGGCGACCCGCTGGACGAAGCGACCGTCATGGGCGCCATCGTCGACCAGGCGCAGATGAAGACCGTGCTGGGCTACATCGAGTCCGGCAAGGAGGAGGGCGCACGGCTGCTGGCGGGCGGCCGCGCCGCGCGCCAGGACAGCGGCGGCCTGTACGTCGAGCCGACCCTGTTCGACGGCGTCGAGCAGCGCATGCGCATCGCGCGCGAGGAAATCTTCGGCCCGGTGCTGTCGGTGCTCAGCTTTACCGACGTGCGCGAGGCGGTACGCCAGGCCAACGCCACGCCCTACGGACTGGCCGCTGCGGTCTGGACCGCCGACATGAGCCGCGCCATCCAGACCGCCCGCTCGCTGCGTGCCGGCACCGTGCACGTGAACCAGTACGACAACGACGACATCACCGTGCCGTTCGGCGGCTACAAGCAGTCCGGCAACGGGCGCGACAAGTC
This sequence comes from Massilia agilis, assembly GCF_024756255.1. Classification (GTDB taxonomy): domain Bacteria; phylum Pseudomonadota; class Gammaproteobacteria; order Burkholderiales; family Burkholderiaceae_D; genus Telluria; species Telluria agilis. The sequence goes on from NZ_JANUHB010000004.1 coordinate 19,167, forward strand.
GCTGCATGCGTTTGACAAGTACACCGAACTGAAGACGACCTGGATCCAGATCGGGTAGCCGCTGTGCCGCAACGGCAACACTCAACCGGCGTTTGAGCTGGCTCAATAGACGAGCTTGCTCGGGGAACAAAATGGCTGCTTCTTAACAGGAGAACAGCCATGGGATATACCTTTCGCGGAAGACTGTGCGGCCTGATATGCGACGACTGCCAGGAAGGGCTGGCGGGTGTGACGGTGAGGCTGTACCGCAACCAGGACCTGGAGACGGTCACCGCGCGCGTGGCCGCGCAGCCGAAGGACACGTTTGCCCTGCTGCCGGCTGCCGAGGCCGGGCAGAAGGCGGTGGCGCTGCTGGCCGAGGCCCAGGCCGACGCCGACGGCAACTTCAGCTTCCAGCTCGGCGAAAAGCAGAACTACCACGGCGAGGCGTTCGAGATCGACGTGCTCGTCACCGACGTGCCGGGCCACGCCGGCAAGCCGGAACGCGAGCCGCTGCAGTTTTCGATCACCACCCTTCAGCCGCGCTGGCGCCAGAACCAGGACGGCTACGTCGCCGTCTGGGATTACTGCCTGCCGCAACGCATCTGGTGCTACATCCGCAGCCTGTTCGGCGCCTGGACCATCTGTGGCCGCCTCACCACCTGCGCCGAGCCGCACCAGCCGATCGGCGGCGCCACGATCCGCGCCTACGACGCCGACTGGTGGCAGGACGACACGCTGGGCACGGCGGTGACCGATGCCGCCGGCCGTTTTCGCATCGACTACACCAGCGCCAAGTTCCGCGTCACGCCGTTCTCGCCGCTGATCAACCTGGAATGGGTGGGCGGCCCGGACGTGTACTTCACCGCAGAACTGGGCGGCATGGCGATCCTGACCGAAACCCAGCTCGACGGCCGCAAGCCGGGTCGCCAGAACGTGGGGCCCTGCCTGTGCGTCGATCTGTGCTCCGACCAGGTGCGCCCGGGCTCGGTCGAAACCACGCCGCACTGGCAACAGGTGGAAGTGTTCGACATCCATCCTTTCCCGTCCGCGAGCGGCTTTTCGGCCGAGGGCTACGCCGGGACCGCCGCCGAATCCTACGTGTTTGGCGGCGCCGTCACGCTGCGCGGCAATTGCCCGCTGCGCAATGCGGCCGACCTGGCGCACTCGGTCGAATACCGCTTCCTGATCGGCGAATGGAGCTGGCCGGGCGGCACCGAGGACCCGGCGGCGCTGCCCAGCATTCCCCCGGCAACGATGAGCCCGGTCACCCAGCTGCTGCCGACCCACGTCGGCTACCTGTTCTACACCAACGCGCTCGGCATGGCCGATTCGGCGCCGGTCATCGTCGGCCCTGCGGACGTGGGCGCGGACGGCTGGATCAAGGTGGACGGCAAGGCGGTGGTGGTGGACATGCGCAATGGCACCAACGCGATTCGCTATGTGGAGACCGACAAGTTCCTGCGCACCTTCGACCTGTTCATGCTCAACACGCCGGCCATCACCAGCGCGCATCCGCTGCGCATGCCGGGCGGGCTACCGCTGTCGCAGGCGGGCCGCGCGCTCACGAGCGCCGAGCGCGAGCCGGTGCGCCGCTACCGGTTGATGTTCGAAGCGCGCGACGCCACCTCGCTGGCCACACTGGCCAGCGACACGCTGGGCGCAATCGTACTGGACAACACGCCGCCGGTGCTGGCGCTGGACCTGGAAGAGCTGCGCACCAATGCCTGCAATCCGGTGTCGGGCGAAAACGTGCACATCCTGTACACGATCGACCACCCGCACCTGCGCACGTTCAGCCTGACCATTGGCAACAACGGCGGACTGCTGCACCAGCCGCCGGAACTGCCGACGGCCAGCTTCGTGCCACCGCCGCCGCCCGCCAACTACCTGTTCAGGGGCGGCGCGGGCGGGCCGCACACGCCGGGCAACGACGGCGGGTTCAAGGTGGTGGTCAAGAACGACCCGCACTGCGCCTACCGCTGCGCGCTGTCGTACAAGACGCGGCACTACCTGGCCGATACGCACAGCATCGACAGGTTGTACTGCAAGTAGGGTGGGCAGATTCTGCCCACGCGTTCAGCAAGGGCATGCATGGACGCGCCAGTGTTCTCTGAGATACCCACGCGTTCAGCCAGGGCGTGCATGGACGCGCCAGTGTTCTCTGAGATACCCACGCGTTCAGCCAGGGCGTGCATGGACGCGCCAGTGTTCTCGGAGATACCCACGCGTTCGCCCACAGCACGCGAGGACGCATCACTGGCAGAACCTGAGCGTTCCGGCATGCACCGGTTGAACGCGTGGGCGGGAGACCCGCCCACCCTACGCACACCTTCCGCGCGCGGGCCGCCATCTGCCGGTGCTATAGTCGCCCCTTCGGCAGCGGCCGGGGAGAGCGATGAGTGACGGCATGCGCGAATTTCTGCGCGAACATGGCATCCACGAAGTCGAGTGCGTGATCACGGACATGACCGGCATCGCGCGCGGCAAGATCCTGCCCAAGGACCTGTTCCTCGGCGCCGACCACATGCGCCTGCCCAAGAGCGTGCTGCTCAATACCGTCAACGGCGAGCAGCCCAACAACGCCCCGTACGTCGGCGATACCGATCCGGACATGGTGTGCATGCCCGACCCCGCCACCATTCGCGTGGTGCCGTGGGCCGCCGAGTCGGTGGCGCTGGTCATCCACGATTGCCAGAACTTCGACGGCAGCCCGGTCTCCCTGGCGCCGCGCAACGTGCTGCGCCGCGTGCTGGCGTGCTATGCCGAGCGCGGTTGGAAGCCGGTGGTGGCGCCCGAAATGGAGTTTTACCTCGTCGCCCGCAACGCCAATCCGCACGAGCCCCTGATGCCGCCGATGGGCAGGAGCGGCATGATCGAGCTCGGGCGGCAGTCGTACTCCATTGATGCGGTCAACGACTTCGATCCGTTTTTCCTGGAACTGTCGGCGTTCTGCAAGGAGCACGAACTGGGCGTGGAGACCCTGATCCACGAGGCCGGCGCCGGGCAGATGGAAATCAACTTTGCGCACGGCGACGCGCTGGAACTGGCCGACCGCGCCTTCCTGTTCAAGCGCGCGGTGCGCGAGACGGCGCTGCGGCACGGCATCTTCGCCACCTTCATGGCCAAGCCGATGGAAACCGAGCCGGGCAGTGCGATGCATGTGCACCAGAGCGTGGTGGACGTGCACAGCGGATCGAACATCTTCACCAACCCGGACGGCAGCGAGAGCGCGCTGTTCTTCAGTTTCATCGCCGGGCTCGAGAAGTACGTGCCGTCGGCGCTGGTGATGTTCGCGCCCCACGTCAACTCGTACCGGCGGCTGTCGCGCTTCCAGTCCGCCCCCACCAATGTGCACTGGGGCTACGACAACCGCACCTGCGGCATCCGCATTCCCAACTCCACGCCAGAAAACCGGCGCGTGGAGAACCGCGTGCCCGGGGTGGACGTCAATCCCTACCTGGCGATGGCCGCCACCCTGAGCTGCGGCTTTCTGGGCATGGTCGAAGGGCTGCGGCCGTCCGCGCCAACGGCCGAGAGCGCCGAGCAGGTGCACGATGGCCTGCCGCGCAACCTGGAAGACGCGATCCTGCGCATGCGCCAGTGCCGGCCGCTGGGCCAGATGCTCGGCGAGCTCTTCGTGCAGGCGTTCTGCGAGGTCAAGGAGCTGGAGTTCGCGACCTTCAGCCGGGTGATCAGCTCGTGGGAGCGCGAGCACCTGATGCTGCTGGTGTGATTGTTTGCGCGCGCCGGGGGCCATGGACAAGTCGCGTTGCCACAGGCTCCGCATGGGTCCCGGCTTGCGCCGGGACGACGATGCTCAGGCCGACGGCAGGGTGATGGTCAGCCGCGTCACACCGTCGCCGGTGTCCATCGTGGCGTCGCCGCCCTGCACCTCGGCCATCAGGCGGATCGAATAGGTCCCCAGGCCGTGGCCGCCGACCTTCTCGGACGGCGCGTATTTGTCGAAGAAGTGCCCGCGCATCGCCGCCGGCACTTCGCCCTGGTTTTCAATCACCACGTGCAAAGAGCCGTAGCCGGGCGCGAACTCCACCGTCACGGCGGCGCCGTCGGGAGAAGCCTCGGCCGCATTCTTCAGTGCGTTGTTGAACAGCGAGTAGCACAGCATCGGCTCGCCCAGGCAGCGCACGTCGGCCGGCATGTTCGATACCTTGACCGTGAGTGCACGCGCGCCGAACGCCAGCTCGGTCTGGCGCGCGACCTTGTCCAGCAGCGCAACGAGGTCGAAGGACTCCAGCCGCGGCTGGTACTGGCCCTGCTCCATCTTGTACACGTCGAGCGTGCGGTTGATCATCTCGAGTGCGTTGCCGGCAGCCTGCTCGATCATGCGCGCGCTCTCGCGCTGGGCATCGGTCAGCTCGCTGCCAAGCAGCGCCTGGGCGCCGTGCAGCGCGACCGCGATCGGGCTTTTCAGGTCGTGCCGCGTCATGCGCTCGACGTCCTCGCGCAGGTGCGCGTTTTCCACCAGCAGGTCGTTCTGGCGCTTCAGGTCGGCCATCGCGGTGGCAAGCGTCAGGTGCGCCGACAGCCGCGCCTTGAGGATGGTCGGGTCGGCCGGCTTGGAGACGTAGTCCACCGCGCCCAGCTTCAGGCCCGCCACCACGTCCTCCACGCCGTCGCGCGCGGACAGGAAGATGATCGGGATATTGGCCGTCTTGGGGTTGGCCTTGAGCTGGCGGCACACTTCAAAGCCATCCATCACCGGCATCATGATGTCGAGCAGGATCAGGTCAACGTGGAAGGCGTTGGCGATCTCCAGCGCCTTCTTGCCGTTGATGGCAACCTTGATCGCATATTCGTCCTTGAGCGCGCCGGCCAGCACCTCGATGTTGGTGGCAATGTCGTCCACGATCAGCACCGTGCACTTGCGCAAGCGCTCGGCGATCGGCGGCTCCAGGCCGATCACGTCGGTCGCCGCCGCGCCATCGGGCTTGGCGGCGGGGCGGGCCAGCACGGCCGGGGCCGCGGGCGCAGCCGGCGCCACCAGCTGGGCCGCCGGGCCGCCTTCGAGCATCGGGCCGACCATGGCCATGAACTTGCTGGCGAAGCTGTGCACCGTGAACGGCTTGATCATGTACGCGTTCACGCCCGCCGCCAGCGCGGTGCGCACCGAGGCCGGGTTGGCTTCGGCAGTGAGCATCATGAACGGGGTGTCGGCATACTGCGCGTCGCGCCGCATCCACTTGAGCAGGTCGATGCCGCTCATCACCGGCATGCCCCAGTCGCCGATCACCACGTCGATGCGCTGCTTGAGCATCACGTCCTGCGCGGCCTTGCCGTTGTCGGCCTGGAACACGTTGACGAAGCCCAGTTCGGCCAGCACCTGGCGCACCGCGGTACGGATCAGCAGGTAATCGTCGACGATGAGGATGGCGGCGGACTTGTCCATGGGGAAATGCTTTCGAGAAAGTTTCCGCCAGTGTAACAAACTACGCACCAGTCAGGAGGCCCGGACGGCGCGTCGCAACAACAGTGTTGTTTAGCCGTAGTGGGCCAGTACGTCGTAGGTACCGCGGCGCGAGGCGACCAGCGCATAGCCCGAGATATCCCAGGCCAGCAGTGGCGCCGGCGGGGGCAGGGCCGCACGGCCGGCGCGGCGCGCCATGGTCACGTGCGGCCGGTAGGCGCGCGGCTCAAGGGGCAGTCCGAGCGACAGCAGGGCGGCCGCCAGGTCTTCGTGCAGGCGCAGCAGTTCGGGTGGTTCGGCATGCGGCTCGATCACCGCAATGCCGCCGGGCCAGATCTTCGGCTTACCCAGCTCGAGCTGGAACGGGGCGAGGGGAACCGCCAGCCCTTCGACCAGCTCCGGCACCCGCTCGCCCGGCTGGTTGCCCAGGAAGTGCAGCGTCATGTGCAGCTTGTCGGTCGATACCGGGGCGGCGCCAGCCGGCCAGGTCCAGGCGTCGCGCCACGCGCGCAGCGCCTCGCGGATGGCCGGGTCTGGCCAGAGCGCGAGGAACAGGCGGGTGGTGGCGGGACGCTCCATGCCTGGCCCCGTGGGCTTAGAAGCAGTGCTCCTGGGCCGGGAAGCTGCCGTCCCTGACGGCGGCAACGTAAGCCTGCACCGCGCCTTCGATCGTGGTCTGGCCTTCCATGAAGTTCTTCACGAAGCGCGCCTTGCGGCCGGGGAACACGCCCAGCATGTCGTGCATCACCAGCACCTGGCCCGAGCAATCGGGACCGGCGCCGATGCCGATGGTCGGGATGGCCAGCATCTCGGTGACTTCCTTGCCGAGCCCGGTCGGGATGGCTTCCAGCACCACCAGCGTGGCGCCGGCTTCCTGCAGGGCCAGCGCGTCGCGCTTGAGTCGCTCGGCCGATTCCTCGGTCTTGCCCTGCACCTTGTAGCCGCCCAGCTGGTGCACGAACTGCGGGGTCAGGCCCAGGTGCGCACACACGGGCACGCCGCGCTCGGTCAGGAAGCGGACGGTCGGGACCAGCCAGGAGCCGCCCTCGATCTTGACCATGTGCGCGCCGGCCTGCATCAGGATGACGGCGTTGGCCAGCGCCTGCTCGGGCGTGCCGTAGCTGCCGAACGGCATGTCGGCCAGCACCAGCGCGTTCTTGTTGCCGCGCGCCACGGAGGAGGTGTGGTAGGCGACGTCGGCCACTGTCACCGGCAGGGTGGAGTCGTAGCCGGCGCACACCATGCCGAGGGAGTCGCCGATCAGCAGCACTTCCACGCCGCAACGGTCCATCAGGGAGGCGAAGCTGGCGTCGTAGCAGGTCAGCATGCTGATCTTGTAGCCGGCCGACCGCATTGCCTGCAATGCCGGGACGGTCACGGCCTTGGCCACCGGCTGGACCGGCGCCGGGGTCTCGCCGCCACTCATGTCCTTACCCTGCAGATATCCGCTCATAGTTATCCTTCACAAATCAAAAAAACGGTAGGGTGGGCAGGTCTCCTGCCCACGCGTCCGACGAAAGAACGTGCTGCCACGACGGTATTAACGCTGGTTGAACGCGTGGGCAGGAGGACCTGCCCACCCTACGAGTTTAATGCCGCCGCAGAAATCCTGCCGCGGACCGGTCAAGCACGGAAGATGAAGTAGACCGCGCCCATCAGGCACAGCCCCGCCCACACGTAGTCGAGCTTGAACGGCTGGTCCATGTACAGCATGGCAAACGGCACGAACACCGTCAGTGCAATCACCTCCTGCATGATCTTCAGCTGGGCCACGCTGTACTGCGTATTGCCGATGCGGTTGGCCGGCACTTGCAGCAGGTATTCGAACAGCGCGATCCCCCAGCTCACCAGCGCGGCAATCCACCAGGCGCGGTTGTGCAGGTTCTTCAGGTGCCCGTACCAGGCATAGGTCATGAAAACGTTGGAAAGAACCAGCAGGCCGCCGGTCTGGACAATTACGGGAATCTGCATCTTCAGTTCAGTTTGGTGATGGTCTGCCCGGCCACGTTCGCAAGGAACGCGCTGGCGGGGCCACGGCCCGGTACCTCGACGGCCGGCGCGATCTCCAGCAGCGGCACCAGCACGAAGGCGCGCTCGAGCATGCGCGGGTGTGGCACCGTGAGCTCAAGGCTGTCGATGACACGATCGTCCGCCAGCAGCACGTCCAGGTCGAGCGTGCGCGGCGCGTTGCGGTAGGGGCGTTCACGGCCGTGCGCTTGTTCGATCTGCAGCAGCGCTGCCAGCAGCGCGTGCGGTTCCAGCTCGGTGTCGATGCAGGCGACCGCGTTGATGTAGTCGGGGCCGGACGAGTCGATCGGCGCGGTGCGGTAGCAGGACGAGTGGCGCACCAGATGCGTGCCGGGCAGGCGCGCAAGGCGCGCGATGGCGTCGGCCACGGCCGCGCGCGCATCGCCCAGGTTGGCGCCTATGCCAACGAACGCGATCATTCCTCGCGCGGCGCGGCGGCCGCGGCCTGGCCGCTGTCGTTGGCGGCGTCAACGCTGCCGCCGCGGTTGCGCGAGCGGCGCGGGGCGCGCTTGCGCTTGGGGCCTTCGCCGCGCTGGCTGGCGCTGCTTTGCAGGCGTTCGCGTTCGGCGTTGTCGCCTTCGACGAACGCCTTCCACCACGCGCCCAGTTCGGCGTCGAGCTCGCCCGACTGGCAGCGCAGCTCCAGGAAGTCGTAGCCGGCCCGAAAGCGCGGGTTTTCCAGCAGCTTGAACGGGCTCTTGCCGGTGCGGCGCTCAAAGCGCGGTTGCATGGCCCAGATGTCGCGCATGTCCGACGCAATGCGGCGCTGCAGGGCCAGGTTCTCGGTCTGCGCATCGAGCACGTCGTCGGCCGCCAGGTGCAGCGCGGGAATCGGCGACTCGCCGGCGGCGCGGTAAGCGTTCCACTTTTCCAGCACCTGGTGCCACAGCAGCGACGCGAACAAGAACCCGGGCGAGACGCCCTTGCCGGCCTTGACCCGGTTGTCGGTCGATTCCAGCGCCAGCGTGACGAACTTCATGCTGATCGGCTGCTCCAGCACCACGTCCAGCAGCGGCAGCAGGCCATGGTGCAGGCCGGCGGCGCGCAGCTCGTTCAGGCAGGCCAACGCCTGGCCGCTCATCAGGAGCTTGAGCATCTCGTCGAACACGCGCGCGGTCGGCACGTTGTTGATGAGCGGCGCCATCACCGGGATCGGCGCGCGCGTGGCCGGCTCGATGGTGAACCCGAGCTTGGCCGCGAAGCGCACCACGCGCAGCATGCGGACCGGGTCTTCGCGGTAGCGCGCTTCCGGCTGGCCGATGATGCGCAGGACCTTGGCGCGGATGTCTTCGGTGCCGCCGTGGTAGTCGAGCACCGACTGCGTGGCCGGGTCGTAGTACATGGCGTTGATGGTGAAGTCGCGCCGCGCCGCATCCTCGTGCTGCGGGCCGAAATTGTTGTCGCGCAGGACGCGGCCGTGCTCGTCCTTAGGCGCGTTGTTGCTGCCGTTGCCGCGGAAGGTGGTCACCTCCAGCAGCTCCTGGCCGAACATCACGTGCACGATCTGGAACCGGCGGCCGATGATGAAGGCGCGCCGGAACAGGCGCTTGACCTCTTCCGGCGTGGCGTCGGTGGCGATGTCGAAATCCTTGGGCTTCACGCCCAGCAGCAGGTCGCGCACGGCGCCACCCACCACGAAGGCTTTGAAACCGGCTTCCTGCAAGGTCTGGGTCACCCGGATCGCATTGGGCGAGACGAGCTTGGGGTCGATCCCGTGCTGGTCGGGACCAAGGACTACGGGTTCGGTTGGATCGCGCTGGTCTTTCACACCAAGAATTTTACGGATGAATTTTTTAATCATTGAATAGATGGAGTAAAGGCCAGCCTTGTTCGGCAGCAATTGCGGCCAGCTTCGCGCTCGGATTGGTCGCCACCGGATGGGAGACAACCGACAGCAGCGGGATGTCGTTGTGCGAATCGCTGTAGAAGTGGCTGCTGCCAAAGTCCTCGAACCGCATGCCCAGCTTGTCCAGCCACGCGTGCATGTGGTGCACCTTGCCCGGGCCCGAGGTCGGCGTGCCGGCCAGCTTGCCGGTCAGGTTGCCCTGCGCGTCCACTTCGGGCGTGGCGGCGATCAGGTGCGGCACGCCAAAGGCGCGCGCGATCGGCTCGGTGACAAAGCGGTTGGTGGCGGTGATGATGCCCACCAGGTCGCCCGCGTCCTGGTGGCGCCGCACCAGATCCTGCGCGCGCGGGCGGATCGCCGGCTCGATCACCTCGCGCATGTACTGCTGGTGCATGGCGTCGAGCTCGCGGCGCGGGTAGCGCGCCAGCGTGCCCAGCGCGAACTCGAGGTATTCCACCGGGTCGAGCGTGCCGGCCTGGTACTGGGCAAAGAACTCGTCGTTGCGGCGCGCATATTCGGCCGCGTCCACCGCGCCGATGCGCACCAGGAATTGTCCCCATTCGTAGTCCGAGTCGATCGGCAGCAGCGTATGGTCGAGGTCAAACAGCGCGAGATTGGTCATTCCTTGGGTTCCGCAGGTGGATTCGGTGTCCCTTGAAGCAACAAATCGCGCAGCAGCGGCAGCGTGACCGGCCGCTGGGTCTCGAGGGAATACTGGTCGAGGGCATCGAGCATCGTCGACAAAGAGCGCATGTCGCGCTTGAAATGGGACAGCAAATAGGGTAACACGCTGGCCGACAAGGTCAAACCGCGCGCTTCGGCGGCCTGGGTCAGGGCGGCGATCTTCTGGTCGTCGGACAGCCCGTGCACCTGGTACACCAGGCCCCAGCCCATGCGCGTGCGCAGGTCCTCGCGCACGTGCAGCACGGCCGGCGGCACCGGGCCGGTGGCGACCAGGTAGGCGGCGCCGTGCTCGCGGATCTGGTTGAACAGGGCAAAGGCGTCGATCTGGCGCTCGGGCGAGAGCAGGTTGGTGTCGTCCAGCAGGTACAGGCTCACGCCAGGGGCCATGGCGAACTGGTCCGCGGGGGCGTCGTGCGCGATGTAGCGCGAGCCCGGCGTGGCAGCCAGCGCCTGCAGCAGGTGGGTCTTGCCGGCGCCGGTTTCGCCCCACAGGTAGGCAAAATGCTCGCGCGAGGTGCGCTGCGCGAACAGGTGCATCATGTACGCGAGCTCGGCATTTTCCCCGACCTGGAAGGTCTCGAGGCGGTGTGCCGGCTCCGCGCCTAAGTCGAGCACCAGTTGTTTCATGCCGATGTTCTCAAAACAAAAAATATCATGTGCATCAGGCATTATAGAAGGTGCTGCGCAGATAGTGGTGGCGCAGGTGGCGGAACGCGACCATCAGCACCGCCGATGCGGGCAGCGCCAGCAGCACCCCGGCAAAGCCGAACAGCTGGCCGAACGCGAGCAGGGCAAAGATCACCGCCAGCGGGTTCAGGCCAATGCGCTCGCCCACCAGCCGCGGGGTGAGGAAAAAGCCTTCAATCACTTGCCCGGCGCCATAGATGGCCGCCACATAGACCAGCCCGGACAGGCCGGGGAACTGCAGCACCGCCGCAATCAGCGCCAGCGCCAGGCCCAGGCCAAAGCCGAGGTAGGGGATGAACACCAGCAGCCCAGTCAGGATACCGACCGGCAACGCCACGTCGAACCCGGCCAGCGCCAGCGCGGCCGAGTAGTACACGGCCAGCACGAACATCACCAGCAGCTGCCCGCGCAGGTATTGCGCCAGCAGCACGTTGACCTCGCGCGCCATGCCGGTGGCCTGTGCCACCCAGCGGCGCGGGATGGCGCCCTGGACCTGGGCCAGCATGCGGTGCCAGTCCAGCAGCAGGTAGAACAGCAGCACCGGGACCAGGAACACGGTCGCGGCCCAGCCGAGCAGGGCGCTGCCGCCCACGCGCGCGCTGGCCAGCACGCTGGTCCAGTCGCCGGCGGCCAGTTGCTGGGTCAGCAGGCTGCGCAGGCGGCTGCCGTCGAGATTGAGGTCGATGCCGTACTGGGCCAGCCGCGGCGCGAGCACGGTATCGATCTTGGCCAGGAAGGCCGGGATCTGGCCGACCAGCATCGGCACTTCCTTCTGCAGCACCGGCACCACGGTCAGCGCCAGCGCGCCGATGACCGCGCCCGCCAGCAGCATCACCAGCACCACCGCCAGCGCGCGCGGCATGGTGAAGCGGCCGATGCGCAAGGCGCACAGCCGGTCCACGCCGCCATTGAGGCCGTAGGCCAGGATCGCGGCCGCGATGAAGGGGGTGAGGACGGGGCCAAGCAGGTAGAGCAACCCCGCCAACGCGAGCCAGAGTGCCAACCAGAAGGTGGTTTGTTTCTGCTCCGGAGTCAGGGAAAAGGACATTCTCGTTATTGTTATGTCGGTGGATCGGCGTCGAGACAGGCCGTTTTGCTAAAATAGCGGACTAGCCAGATTTTGGCGTTCCGCTTTCTATTTTACCGCCTCCGCTGCCAAATACCATGAGCCAACCATCCAACGTCTCCCTTTCCTACCGTGACGCGGGTGTCGATATCGACGCCGGCGATGCCCTGGTCGAAGCGATCAAACCGTTTGCCAAGCGCACCATGCGCGAGGGCGTGCTGGGCGGTATTGGCGGTTTTGGCGCCCTGTTCGAGATCAGCAAGAAGTACAAGGAGCCAGTGCTGGTGTCCGGTACCGACGGCGTCGGCACCAAGCTCAAGCTCGCGTTCGAGCTGAACCGCCACGACACGGTCGGCATCGACCTGGTGGCCATGAGCGTCAACGACATCCTGGTGCAGGGCGCCGAGCCGCTGTTCTTCCTCGACTACTTTGCCTGCGGCAAGCTGGACGTGCCGACCGCCACCAGCGTGGTCAAGGGCATCGCCGCCGGCTGCGAGCAGGCCGGCTGCGCCCTGATCGGCGGCGAGACCGCCGAGATGCCGAGCATGTACCCGGAAGGCGAATACGACCTGGCCGGCTTTGCCGTCGGCGCGGTTGAAAAGTCGCAGATCATCGACGGCACCAAGATCCGCCCGGGCGACGTGGTGCTGGGCCTGGCCTCGTCGGGCGCGCACTCGAACGGCTATTCGCTGGTGCGCAAGATCATCGAAGTGGCCAAGCCCGACCTGGAAGCCGACTTCCACGGCAAGAAGCTGGCCGACGTGCTGATGGCGCCCACCCGCATCTACGTCAAGCCGCTGCTGGCGCTGATGCAGTCGATGGAAGTGAAGGGCATGGTCCACATCACCGGCGGCGGCCTGGTCGAGAACATCCCGCGCGTGCTGGCCGAGAACCTGACCGCGCAACTGGATGGCAAGTCGTGGACGCTGCCGCCGCTCTTCCAGTGGCTGCAGCAGCATGGCGGCGTGGCAGATGCCGAGATGCACCGCGTGTTCAACTGCGGCATCGGCATGTGCGTGATCGTGTCGGCCGAGAATGCCGACGCCGCCAGCGCCCAACTGCAGGCGGCTGGTGAAACCGTGTACCGCATCGGCGCCATCCGCGAGCGCCAGCAGGGCGAAGCGCAAACCATCGTCGTGTAACTGTGACGTTGTTGTAACCTTCCCCCTCGCCCGCGCGCCTGCCTGGCGCTGCGGGCCCACGGTGGTCATGCCTGCTTCATAAATGTGACCTCCAGTTAACATTTTTCTTGTTCCATTACAATTTTTGCTTCATCATGGCCCGCGTTGCTGCCCCAGCGGCAGCAGCGCGTCCTACCACGACCTGAAGCGAAACCGTGACCGAACAAGCCCTCCTTTCCCCCGACAGTTCCCATCCCCGTACCGAAATCGTCTTCATCGAGGACGATGTCCAGGACCTTGACTGGCTGGTCGCGCACGCCGGCGCCGGCAAGGAAGTGGTGGTGCTCGATTCGACGCGCGACGGCGTGCGCCAGATTGCCCAGGCCCTGCATGGCCGCTCCGGCATCGACGCGCTGCACATCGTGTCGCACGGGGCGCAGGGAGCGGTCGATCTTGGCTCGGTCACGCTGACCGCGGACAACCTGGACGCCTACCAGGCCGAGCTGCAGTCGATCGGCGCCAGCCTGGCTCCCGGCGCGGATATCTTGCTCTACGGTTGCGACGTGGGCGCCGGAAACGGCCGCGTGTTCGTCGACCAGCTCGCTGCCGCCACCGGTGCCGACGTCGCCGCCTCCGACGACGCGACGGGCGCCGCCGCGCTGGGCGGCGACTGGAGCCTGGAGGTACAAACGGGCACGGTCGAATCGAGCATGGCGAGCGGCGCCGACTACCCGCACCTGCTGGCGATCACGGCGCCGGTGACCATCGATTTCAGCAATACCGGCACCAGCATGGCGGTATTGACCGGCAACGGCTCGGACTATACGACCGACGTGCAGGTTGACCTCTACGATTCCATGGAATCGCCGGTAAAGCACACCTTCATGATCGACGGCGCAGCCGAGGCAGTGATCATGTCTGCCGCCCGGGTGAGATTGTCGCCCAAGGGGCACGAACAATACGTCTACATCAAGCTGACCGGTGGCGAAGTGTTTACCCCGGCCTCGCTGGGGTTCATCTCAGTGAATGCCGCTTCGATGAAGCTGACGATCACCGGCTGGGACGCGAACAACAACCAGGTGGGCAGTACGCTGACCAAGACGATTTCGTATTCCTCGCTGCTGACGGTGGATTTCCCCGATTTCGTCAACATCACCACGCTGGCCATTGCGTCGGGGGACCCGCTGTATTCGACGGTGAATACGTTCGACATCGACAACCTGACCTTGAATTACGTCGGCCCGCTGGATACGACGGCGCCAACGCTCGCGATCAGCACCGACAAGGCCAGCCTGAAGCACGGCGAAACGGCCACCATCACGTTTCAATTCACCGAGGATCCGAACAACACCTTCACCGCGTCCGACGTGACGGTCACCGGTGGCACGATCGGCGCGCTGAGCGGCACCGGGACCACGCGTACCGCGACCTTCACACCGACCGATGGGGTGGCGTCAGGCACCGCCACGATTTCGGTTGCCGCGAACTCGTACACGGATGCACCGGGCAATGGTGGAGCCGCGGCCAGCCTGTCCACCATCACCTACAACACCACTAACGTCGCCCCCACCAACGGCACGGCGCCTTCGGTCACCGGTACTTTCGTAGTGGGCGGGGCACTCAGCGCCACGAGCGGTACCTGGAGCGACTTCGACGGCGACACGCTCAACTACAGCTACCAGTGGTACAGGGCCAGCGACAGCAGTGGCACCGGCGCCGCGGCCATCAGCGGCCAGACATCAGCCACGTACACGCCAACCACCGACGATGCGCACCAGTACCTGAAGGTCGTCGTCACTGCAGACGACGGCCAGGGCCACGCGCCGTCCGCAAGCTCCGCGTGGACGGTGCTGGCCAATACCAAGCCCAACATTGTCTCCACGGCCTCGATCACGGGTAACGCCATGGTCGGCTCCACTGTTTCCGCCGATACCGGCACCTGGGACGACCCCGATGGCGACACGCTGACCTATACCTACCAGTGGGTACGTCACTTCGACACGAGCGGCCTGAACTTCGTCAACATCAGCGGGGCCAATTCCCGAAGCTATACGCCCACCAGCCTCGACGCCCACACGTACCTGCAAATGAAATTCAATGTGTACGACGGGCACGGTGGATCCAGGGCTAGCTTCGCTCCTTGGCTCAAGCCGGTGCTCGACGCGGCGCCCGTCAACACCGCAGTCCCTGTCATCAGCGGCGTGGTCGGCGTCGGCAATGCGCTTGCCAGCACCACCGGCGGCTGGACCGACGCCGACGGCGATACGCTCAGCTACACCTACCAGTGGTACCGGGCAGACGATGGCAGTGGAACCAACGCCACCGTCATCACCGGCGCAACCAGCAGCAACTACACGCTGGCTGGGTCTGACGTGAACAAGTACGTCGGCGTCAAGGTCACCGCCAACGACGGCTATGGCAGCCAGGTCCAGGCGTCCTCGTCCTGGTCGCTGGTGCCGAACAATCTTGCCGTCGCCTCGATCGTGCGCGCGGGAGGCGCCGCGGCCACGCCGGACCACAGCTCCACCTCGGTCCAGTTCACGGTTACCTTCACCGACCCGGTTACCGGCGTGGACGCGGCCGACTTCACGCTCGCTCCCTCCGGTACCGCCATCGGCGCCATCACCGGCGTCAGCGGCAGCGGCTCCACCTATACGGTCACCGTCGACAGCGTGGCCGGCGACGGCACCCTGCGCGTGGACCTGAACAGCGCGGGTACCGGCATCCAGGATGCTTACGGCGTGGCCATCCCCTCCGGTTATAGCGCCGGCCAGACCTACACCGTCGACCACACCGCGCCGGCCACGTCGTCGCCCGACATGACGGCGGCCACCGACAGCGGCACCTCGAACGCCGACAACATCACCAGCAACCAGACGCCGGCCTTTACAGGCACCGCCGAAGCGGGCAGCACGGTGTCGGTGCTCGTCGATGGCGCCATCGTGGGCACCACCACAGCCGGCGCTGGCATCTGGAACTACAGCCTGCCCACCGCGCTGTCAGAAGGCAGCCATGCGATCACCACGACGGTCAGCGACGCGGCCGGCAACACCTCGGCGCAGTCGTCCCCGCTGTCGGTAACCGTCGATAAGACCGCCCCCGGCGTCGCGTCGGTCGATGTCCCGGCCAATGGCGCGTACAAGCAAGGCGACGTGCTGACCTTCACCGTCCACACCAGCGAGGCCGTGTACGTCAACAGCGGCGCGCCGACCTTGCCCTTGTCCGTCGGCGGCGTCCTGCGATCGGCACAATATGTCTCCGGCGCCGGCACCAGCGCGCTGCAGTTCAAGTACACGGTGCAGGCAGGGGAGACCGACAGCGACGGCATCGACGCCAGCAACCTGGACCTGATCGGCGCGAACCTGACCGACGCCGCGGGCAACGTCTTCAACGGCGTGCTCAACGCCGCCGTCTCGGCGCCAGGTGTAACCGTGGACACGAGCGCCCCGGCCGTCAATTCCGTCAGCGTGCCCGCTGCCGGCAGCTACTACTGCGGGCAGAACCTCGACTTCACCGTCAATTTCAACGAGGCTGTGGTGGTCGGCACCGCCGGCGGCACTCCGCGCATCGCTATCACGCTGGGCGTGGGCGGCACGGTCTACGCGAATTACCTGTCCGGCTCGGGCACCAGCGCACTGGTGTTCCGCCACACCGTGGCACCCGGCGAATTCGACGCCTCGGGCATCACCGTCGGCTCGCTTTCCCTGCAAGGGGGGGTGATCCGCGATGCCGCCACCAACGATGCCAGCCTCACGCTCAATGCCGTCGGTTCCACGGCTGCGGTGCTGGTCGATGGCACCGTGGCGACAGTCACCAACGTCAGCTCGCCCGACATGAATGTGGCTTACAAGGCCGGTTCGACGCTGACGATCACGGTCGAGATGAGCCGCGCCGTCATGGTCGATACCAGCGGCGGCGTGCCCACGCTGGCGCTGTCGAGCGGCGGCACCGCCACCTATACGGGTGGTTCGGGCAGCTCGACGCTGACCTTCAGCTATCTGGTCGGCGCTGGCCAGAACACGGCCGACCTGGACTACACCTCGACCGCGGCACTGTCACTGAACGGCGCGGCGATCAAGGACATCGCCGCCAGCTACGCCGACGCCGACGGGACCCTGCCAGTACCGGGCACCGCCGGCTCGCTTGGCGCCAACAAGGCCATCGTCATCGACACCACCCCGCCCGCCGCCAGCGCGACCGGCGTCGCTTTTTCCAGCGACACGGGCGTATCCGCCACCGACCTGGTGACGAAGACGGCCGCGCAGACGATCAGCGGCAGCCTCTCGGCCCCGGTGGGTGCCGGGGAGGCGGTCAAGGTCTCGCTCGACAACGGCGTCACCTGGACCAGCGCCAACGCCAGCGCCGGCGCAAGCACGTTCACGCTCAGCGGCCAGACGCTAAGCGGCGGCAATACGCTCAAGGTGAAGCTGGTCGACGCCACGGGCAACGAAGGCAGTGTGTTTTCGGCCAGCTATGTGCTCGATACCGTGGCCCCGGCCATCACGGTCGGGGCCGTCGCGCTCTCTTCCGACACCGGCAGTTCGTCTTCCGACTTCATTACCAGGAACGCCAGCCAGACCATTACCGCCACGCTGAGCGGCGGACTGGCGCTTGGTGACATCGTGTACGGTTCGACTGACGGCGGCGCCACCTGGACTGACATCACGGCCAAGGTATCGGGCACGACGCTCACCTGGGACGGCGTCACGCTGGCGAACGGCGCCAACGCGATCAAATTCAAGGTGTCCGACCTGGCGGGGAACGACGGCGCCGTCTCGACTCAGTCCTACACGGTGGACAGTAGCGCGCCGTCCACGAGCATCGCTTCCGCCCAGTTCTCCTTCGACAGTGGCGTCTCGCCTGCGGATTTCATCACCAACGGCGCGGCGCAAACCATCATGGGCGCGCTCAGCGCCGGCCTTGCTGCCGGCGAGGCGGTCTGGGTGTCGCTCGACAATGGCGGCACCTGGTCGGCTGCCACTGTGAGCGGCAACACATGGATCCTTGGCGGCGTGACGCTGTCCGGCAGCAGCACCCTCAAGGTCAAGGTCAGTGACGTGGCGGGCAATGACGGCCCGGTGTACACGCAAGCCTATGTGCTCGACACCGTCGCGCCGGCAGCGGCCCTCGGCAGCCTGCAGCTGTCGGCCGACAGCGGCAGTTCCAGCACTGACTTCATCACCCGCACCGCGGCCCAGACGATCACCGCGACGCTGAGCGCTGCGCTGGCGCCAGGCGACATCGTGTATGGCTCGGCCGATGGCGGCGCCACCTGGACCGACGTTACGGCCAAGGTCACCGGCACGACGCTGGCCTGGAACGGCGTCACGCTCGCGGGCAGCAACACGATCAAGTTCAAGGTGAGCGACTTTGCCGGCAACGATGGCGCCGTCGCCAGCCAGGCGTACACGCTCGACACGACCGCGCCGACGCTCACCTTTGGCGACGTGCACATTTCGGCCGACACCGGCGTGGTGTCCACCGACTTCATCACCAACACGGCCAGCCAGACCATCACCGCCACGCTCAGCGGCAGCCTGGCGCCTGGTGATACCGTGTACGGATCGACCGACGGCGGCACCACGTGGACCGATGTCACGTCCAAGGTCTTGGGCACGGCGCTCACGTGGGACGGCGCGACGCTCACCAGCGGCGGCATCAAGCTGAAGGTCGTTGATACGGCCGGCAACGACGGCGCGGTGAGCGCCCAGTCGTACCTGCTCGACACCACCGCCCCGGCCAAGACCGGAGCGGGCGTCAGCTTCTCCAGCGACACCGGCGTTTTTGCTACCGACCTGGTGACCCGCACCGCGGCGCAGGACATCAGTGGCACCCTCACCGCTGTGCTGGCGAGCGACGAAGCCGTGTACGTTTCGCTCGACGATGGGGCGACCTGGACCATGGCCAGCGCGTCTACCGGGCAGGCGACGTGGTCGCTGCCGGGGCAGACCCTCGCGGGCAGCGGCGTCCTCAAGGTCAAGGTGAGCGACACCGCCGGTAACGACGGCTCGGTGTACACGCAAGCCTATGTGCTTGACGCAACTGCGCCCGCGGTCGCGATCAGCGGCCTTGCGCCGTCGTCCGACACCGGCGTCTCCAGCACCGACAAGCTGACCAACCTGGCCACCCCGACCTTCAACGGCACGGCGGAAGCGGGCGCACTGGTCAAGCTGTTCGACACAGACGGCACCACGCTGCTGGGCAGCGCGACCGCGGACGGCGCAGGCAGCTGGTCGATCACCGCATCGGCGATGGCCGGCGGTAGCCACGATGTCAGCGCGACCGCGACCGACACCGCAGGTAACACGGGCGCCGCGCCCGCGCGCCTGCACATTGACATCGACCTGACGGCGCCGGCGGCGCAGGCCGCGCCGGTCCTGCTGGCGGCAAGCGACAGCGGCGCAGTGGGCGACGGGCTGACCAACGTGGCCACGCCGACCGTCGCCGGCCACGGCGAGGCGTTCTCACAGGTCAGCCTGTATGACACCGACGGCGCCACGCTGCTGGGCAGCGTGCAGGCGGATGCAACCGGTGCCTGGCAAATCACCGCCAGCGCGCTGGCCGAAGGCAGCCACAACTTGAGCGTCAAGGAAACCGACGCCGCCGGGAACGTCTCCGCGGCCAGCGCGCCGCTGAACCTGGTGATCGACACCACCGCACCGGCCGCGCCAGCCGCGCCGGCGCTGACGGCCGCCTCCGACTCCGATACCCAGGGCGACGGTGTCACCGAATACGTGCCGGTGTTCGAGGGCAGCGCGCTCGCCAATGCCAAGGTCGAGCTGTATGACGGCGCGGCCAGGATTGGTGTCGCCACTGCCGACGCAAGTGGCAAGTGGACGATCGCGCCGGCCAATATGCTGCTTGGTACGCACAGCCTGACCGCGCGCCAGTACGACGCAGCCGGAAACCTGTCCGGCGCCAGCGCAACGTTCACGCTGCACGTCGTGGAGAGATCGGTACAGACGAACCTGGTCGATGGGGTGCGGGTCGCAACCACCCAGGTGACCCTGCCGGGAGGCCAGGCCGGCACGGCCGTCGTTATCCCGATCGTCACGCCGGCCCGTGTCGACAGCGCCGGCAGCCCCGGCGTGGCCGACATTCCGCTGGCAAGCAACGCCGGGAGCAGCATCCTCACCGCGCAAGTGGCGCCCGGCTTTGGACTGTCTGCGATCGGCGGTGCCAGCCAGTCTGCTGCAAATGCAAGTGCGATGCTGCTCGGCGCAATCAAGGCCGCTACCCCCGGCCATGCGGCCGACGACCAGGGCCACCTGACCGGCACCGGCCAGAGCTTCCTGGACAAGCTGCCTGCAACCCAGCCGCTGCTGGTCGAGACGGTGACCCCGGTTGCTGGCGGCTCCACCGCCCCGGCCGGCAGCCTCGGTTTGAACGGCTCCACGAGCCCGGGGCAACATGTGGCGCTGGTGATCGACGCTAGCGGCCTGCCCGCCGGTTCGACCATCGGCCTGCAAAACGTGGACTTCGCCGCGGTGATCGGTAGCGCCAACCTTGTTTCCGACGGCAAGTCGCAGGTGCTGGCGGGGGACGCGGCAAGCCAGCACTTTACGGTGGGGGCAGGCGGTTCCGGCGCGATCTACGCCGGTGGTGGCAACGACGGCTTCACCTGGGCCCCGGCGCAAGGGCAGAACGGCGCGAACCCGCCGGCCGGCGGGGCAAGCGCGGGTGTCCAGGCCATGCTGCACGGCGGCGCAGGCAGCGATACGGTCAGCTTCAACGGGAACCGCGACAGCTTTGACATCGAGTTCCACAACGGCTATCAGGTAGTCAGCACCAAGGCCCAGCCGTCCGTGAAGGCGCTGGTGGTCAACGTCGAGACGCTGCAGTTCGGCGACGGTTCGGTGGCCGTCCCGACCAGTGACGACCTGACTACCATCGCCGGGCTGTACCAGGGCATCTATGGCCGCCAGGCCGACCTGTACGGCTTCGAGTTCTGGGCCGATGCGCACCAGAAGTACGGCATGAGCTGGGGCAAGATGGCGATGATGATGATCACGCAGGGCGAGTGGAACGCACAGCACGAGGCGCTCAACGGCGAAAGCGGCCACGATGTCGAAGTGCTGTACGAAGCGCTGTTCAGCCGCAAGGCCGACACCGCGGGCCTGGACTTCTGGGTCGGCGTGATGAAGCAGCATGGCCTGAGCCTGGAGCAAGTGGCCGACTTCATGGTGCAGGCGCCCGAAATGAACGGGCACCGCGAGATGGTAACGAACTGGGACTTCCTGGTCTAGGACGCGGGCCGGCGCCCGGGACGGCAGCCTCGGCTACGGGGGCTGCCTCCCCGTGCCGCCCATTTCCCGACAGCAATGCTGCGGATTTGTTGCCATATAGTTACTTTCGCCAGTATATTCCCGGTTCTGAACAGCCCTTGCTGGGGGCGCGACGTGGCCAAGTCCAGTCCACCGCCGTCCTGGCGTTCGTGACGCACGCCAGTGCGCCGCACGTCGTCGCCCAGCCAAAAAAGAAAGAAGAAGAATGAACCGCAACCCGATCGATGCCGGCACCGGCGCACCCAATGCAGCCGCCGAGGACGACGCGACCCCCGCAAGCCAAACCACGAGCAACCCAGTGCGCAAGGAAGTCGTGTTCATCGACACATCCGTCGCCGGTTTCCTGTCGCTGGAAGCGGCGGTTCGCCCCGGCGTTGAGGTGGTCAGGATTGATGGCGGGCAGGGCGGGCTGGCGCAGCTTGCCAGCTGGGCGCAAACCCACAGCGGCTACGATGCGATTCACATCTTGTCGCATGGTTCGGGAGCGACACTCCACCTGGGCACCGACGAAGTGACTGCGGCGAGCCTGGCCTTGCCCTCGGTGCGCGACCAGTTCGCCACGCTCGGGCGAGCGCTCAATGCCGGCGGCGACCTGCTGCTGTACGGTTGCGATATTGGCGCCGGCACGGCCGGGCAGCAGTTGGCGGCGGACATTGCCGCGGCAGCCCATGCGGATGTGGCCGTCTCCACCGACATCACGGGCGCCGCCAGCAAGGGCGGCAACTGGAACCTTGAATACAGCGCTGGCCAGATCGACAGCGCCAGCATTATCGATGCCAGCCACCAGGATGCCTACGCCGGCGTGCTGACCAGGGCATCCCTGCTGACCACCTTCTCCGACATCACCACCGCCACTACCTACGGCACGCTTTCCGTGGGCGTGAACGGTACGGTAACTGCCACCGATATTGACGCCAGCGGCTGGAACCTGGTTGCGGCCAGTTCCGGCAGCACGATTCCAGTGACCGTCAAAGGTGTCACCACCGGCACCCAGCAGTTCGTTCGCGTCCAGGGCAACAACATCACCTATATCGACTGGAAACTGAACGACAGCACGTACACGTTCGACCTGCAATCGTTCGACCTGGCGCCCACGCCAGGCGCCTGCGTATTCACGATCCAGGCCATCGACGCGTCGAACAACGTGGTTCCTGGCTCAGCATTTATCGTCGCGGCCAATGGCACCAGCTCCGCCGCGCCGACCTTCACGCAAGCTTTGGTTCCGGCCTACCTGACGCTGCTGTACAACGACATCCACGGGTTCCGGATCACGCTGCAGGACAACGCCAGCTATTCGCCGCTGTTCGACAACATCCAGATCAACGACCTCAAGCAGTCCAACAGTCCGCCCATCAACACGGTTGCCCCATCCCTCAGCGGGAGCGCGAAGCTGGGCAACGTGCTCACTGCCAGCACTGGCACCTGGTCCGACCCGGATGGCGACCCGCTGAACTACAGTTACCAGTGGTTCCGTGCCCTCGACAGCAGCGGCACCTCCGCCACGCTCATCACCGGCGCGGCCTCCAGCACCTACGCGCTCGGGGACGCCGATGCGCACAAGTACCTGGCAGTCCAGATAACGGCCAACGACGGCACCGGCAACTCGACCGTGGCCGTTTCCGGATGGACTGCCGTGGCCGACACCGCCCCGGTCAACAGCGTGCAGCCATACGTCACTGGCACCTCCCAGATTGGCAGCACGATCACTGGCAATATCGGCACATGGTCCGATATCGACCATGACAGCATCTTATACACCTTCCAGTGGTTCCGCGCCGACGACAGCAGCGGCACCGGCAGTGCCGCGATCACGGGCGCCAGGATGTACACCTACACGCCCGGCAGCGCGGACGCGCACAAGTACCTGAGCCTGAGGGTGACAGCCGACGACAACCACGGCGGCACGAGCGTCGCCAGCACCGCGTGGACGGTAGTGGGCAACTCCGCACCGGCAAACAGCGTGGCGCCATCGCTCTCGGGCGACACATTGGTCGGGGCGACCCTGACAGGCACCAACGGCACCTGGACTGACGCCGACGGCGATTCGCTGACCGGTTATGCCTACCAGTGGTACCGCGCCAACGACAGCAGCGGCACCGGCGCCACCGCCATCAGCGGCGCGACCAGCGCAAGCTATGTCCTCGACGCGGGTGACGCGCACAAGTACGTGCGGCTGCAGGTGACGGCCAGCGATGGCTATGGCGGCTCCACCCCGGGCTATTCCGGATGGACCGCCGTGACCGATACGCCGCCGGTCTGCACCGCGCGCCCCACGATTACGGGAACGGTGGCCGTCGGCAGCGCGGCGGGCGCTGCCAGCGGCAGCTGGACCGATATCGATGGCGACTCGCTCACTTACAACTACCAGTGGTTCCGTGCCGACGACAGCAACGGCACCAACGCGGCTCTTATCACCGGGGCCAACACCGCCACTTATACCCCGGCCTTGTCGGACAAGGACAAGTACCTCAGCGTCTACGTGGTGGCGAACGACGGCTATGGCAGCCTGACCCAAACCCGCTCGGCGTGGTCGCAGGTGCTGGAAATCCCGACCATCACCAACGTCACCTCGTCCGATGCGGATGTCGCATACAAAGCCGGTTCGACCCTGACGATTTCGGTCACCATGAGCAACGCGGTCACGGTCGATACCAGCGGCGGCACGCCCACCCTTGCGCTGGCGAGCGGCGGCGCGGCCACCTACAGCGGCGGCTCGGGCACTTCAACCCTGACTTTCAGCTATGTGGTCGGCAATGGCGAGAACTCGGCCGACCTGGATTACAGCTCGATGGCAGCACTGTCGCTCAATGGCGCTACGATCAAGAGCACCGCCGTCGGGAACCTGGACGCGAACACGACGCTGCCTGTGCCGGGGACCGCTGGCTCGCTCGGCGCCAACAAGGCTATCGTCATTGACACCACCCCGCCCGCCGCCACCGTTACCAGCGTCGCGTTTTCCGGCGACACCGGCGCCTCGCCCACCGACCTGGTGACGAAGATAGCCTCGCAGACCCTCATGGGCACGCTCTCGGCGCCGCTTGGCACCGGCGAGACGGTCCTGGTCTCGCTCGACAATGGTTCGACTTGGACTGCCGCCAGCGCCAGCGCGGGCACGACCACCTTCATGCTGTCTGGCCAGACGCTGGCCGGCAGCGGCACCCTCAAGGCCAAGCTGGCCGACGCCATCGGCAACGAAGGCAGCGTGTATTCGGCGAGCTATGTCATCGACACGGTCGCACCGGCCATCACGGTTGGCGCCATTGCCCTGTCTTCCGACACCGGCAATTCGTCCACCGACTTCATCACCAAGACTGCCAGCCAGACCATCACCGCAAGCCTGAGCGCGGCACTGGCAGGAACGGATACGCTGTATGGCTCGGTCGATGGCGGCGCCACCTGGACGAATATCACGGCCAAGGTGTCGGGCACGGCGCTCACCTGGAACGGCGTGACGCTTGCCAATGGCACCAACGCAATCAAGTTCAAGGTGACCGACCTGGCGGGCAACGACGGCACCGTGGCAACCCAGTCCTACACGGTGGACGCCAGCGCGCCGACCACGACAATCGCCAGCGCATTCCTCTCCGACGACACCGGTTCATCGCCCACGGACTTCGTTACCAACGACGATTGGCAAACCATCAGCGGCACGCTCAGCGCCAACATCGGTGCCGGCGAAACGGTCTGGGTATCGCTCGACGGTGGCAGTACCTGGTCCGCCGCGAGCGCCAGCGGCAACGCGTGGAGCCAGCTGGCCGGCGTCTTCCTGGCTGGCAGCGGCACGCTCAAGGTCAAGGTCAGCGACGCGGCTGGCAACGACGGCCCCGTGTACACCCAAGCGTATGTGCTCGATACCGTCGCGCCGGCCATTACCTTCAGCAACCTGCAGCTGTCGGGCGACACCGGCCGGTCCGGCACCGACTTCGTCACCAACGTGGCGGCCCAGACCATCACTGCAACGCTCAGCCAGGCACTGGCGGCAGGCGACACCGTGTACGGCTCGCTGAACGGCGGCGCTACCTGGACCAACATTACCGCCAAAATCTCCGGTACCACACTGACATGGAACGGCGTGACGCTGGCCTCCAGCGGCACGCTTAAGCTGAGAGCCGTGGACAGCGCCGGTAACATCGGAACCGTCACGTCGCAAGCCTACGTGCTCGACACGACCGCACCGGCACTCACTTTCGGCAACGTGCACATCTCGGCCGATACCGGCGTGATATCCACCGACTTCATCACCAACACGGCCAGCCAGACGATCACCGGCACGCTGAGCGGCAGCCTGGCGCCTGGTGACACCGTGTACGGATCGACCGACGGCGGCGCCACCTGGACCGACGTCACGGCCAAGGTCTCGGGCACGACGCTCACGTGGGACGGTGCAACGCTCACCGGCAGCAGCATCGCGCTGAAGGTTGTTGACGCGGCCGGCAACGACGGCGCGGTGAGCGCCCAGTCGTACGTGCTAGATACCGCCGCCCCGGCCAATACCGGCGCGAGCGTCAGCTTCTCCAGCGACACCGGCACTTCTGCCACCGACCTCGTGACCCGCACTGCGCCACAGGACATCAGCGGCACCCTCACCGCCGCGCTGGCAAGCGGCGAAGCCGTGTACGTCTCGCTCGACGACGGCGCGACCTGGACCATGGCCAACGCGTCGGTCGGGCAGGCGACGTGGTCGCTGCCGGGGCAGACGCTGGCGGGCAGCAGCACCATCAAGGTCAAGGTGAGCGACACCGCAGGCAATGACGGCGCGATCTATTCGCACACTTATGTGCTCGACGCCGCCGCGCCCGCGACCACGATCGCGAACATCGCGCTGTCTGCGGACAGCGGCACGTCGTCCTCCGACTTCGTCACCAATACCGCCAGCCAGACCATCAGCGCCACGCTGAGCGGCGCGCTGGGCGCGGGGGAAGCGTTGTACGGTTCCCTCGACGGCGGCGCCACCTGGACCGACATCACGGCCAAAGTCTCCGGCACCACCATCGCGTGGGACGGCGTCACGCTCGCCGGCAGCAACACGATCAAGTTCAAGGTGAGCGACCAGGCCGGCAACGATGGCGCCGTCGCCAGCCAGGCGTACACGCTCGATACGATCGCGCCGGCGCTCACATTCAGCGACGTGCACATCTCGGCCGACACCGGCGCGATGTCCACCGACTTCGTCACCAACACGGCCAGCCAAACCATTACCGCCACGCTGAGCGGCGGCCTGGCGGCGGGTGACATCGTGTACGGATCGACCGACGGCGGCGCCACCTGGACCGACATCACGGCCAAGGTCTCGGGCACGACGCTCACGTGGGACGGCGCCACGCTTACCGGCAGCAGCATCAAGCTGAAGGTTGTTGATGCAGCCGGCAACGACGGCGCGGTGAGCGCCCAGTCCTACGTGCTCGACACCACCGCCCCGGCCAAGACTGGCGCGAGCGTCAGCT
The DNA here is from genome assembly GCF_024756255.1 of Massilia agilis. GTDB lineage: Bacteria > Pseudomonadota > Gammaproteobacteria > Burkholderiales > Burkholderiaceae_D > Telluria > Telluria agilis. Next base: position 45,735 of record NZ_JANUHB010000004.1, read on the forward strand.
TCTCCGGCGACACCGGTGTCTCGGCCACCGACCTGGTCACCCACACTACGGCACAGGACATCACAGGCACGCTCACCGCCCCGCTGGCAAGCGGCGAAGCCGTGTATGTCTCGCTCGACGATGGCGCGACCTGGACCATGGCCAACGCGTCGGTCGGGCAGGCGACGTGGTCGCTGCCGGGGCAGACGCTGGCGGGCAGCAGCACCATCAAGGTCAAGGTTGGCGACACCGCGGGCAACGACGGCGCGGTCTATTCGCACACTTATGTGCTCGACACCACCGCGCCCGCGACCACGATCGCGAACATCGCGCTGTCTGCGGACAGCGGCACGTCGTCCTCCGACTTCGTCACCAATACCGCCAGCCAGACCATCAGCGCCACCCTGAGCGGCGCGCTCGGCGCTGGCGAAGCGTTGTACGGTTCGCTCGACGGTGGCGCCACCTGGACCGACATCACGGCCAAGGTCACCGGCACCACCATCGCGTGGGACGGCGTCACGCTCGCCGGCAGCAACACGATCAAGTTCAAGGTGAGCGACCTTGCCGGCAACGATGGCGCCGTCGCCAGCCAGGCGTACACGCTCGACACGACCGCTCCGGCGCTCACCTTCGGCAACGTGCACATCTCGGCCGACACCGGCGTGATGTCCACCGACTTCATAACCAACACGGCCAGCCAGACCATTACCGCCACGCTGAGCGGCGGCCTGGCGGCGGGTGACATCGTGTACGGATCGACCGACGGCGGCGCCACCTGGACCGACATCACGGCCAAGGTCTCGGGCACGACGCTCACGTGGGACGGCGCCACGCTTACCGGCAGCAGCATCAAGCTGAAGGTTGTTGATGCAGCCGGCAACGACGGCGCGGTGAGCGCCCAGTCCTACGTGCTCGACACCACCGCCCCGGCCAAGACTGGCGCGAGCGTCAGCTTCTCCGGCGACACCGGTGTCTCGGCCACCGACCTGGTCACCCACACTACGGCACAGGACATCACAGGCACGCTCACCGCCGCGCTGGCAAGCGGCGAAGCCGTGTATGTCTCCCTCGACGATGGCGCGACCTGGACCATGGCCAACGCGTCGGTCGGGCAGGCGACGTGGTCGCTGCCGGGGCAGACGCTCGCGGGCAGCAGCACCATCAAGGTCAAGGTGAGCGACACCGCAGGCAATGATGGCGCGATCTATTCGCACACCTATGTTCTGGACACCGTGGCACCGACGACCACGGTCGCGAACATCGCCCTGTCCGCGGACAGCGGCACGTCGTCCTCCGACTTTGTCACCAAGACCGCCAGCCAGACCATCAGCGCCACGCTGAGCGGCGCGCTGGGCGCTGGCGAAGCGCTGTACGGTTCGCTCGATGGCGGCGCCACCTGGACCGACATCACGGCCAAGGTCACCGGCACCGCCATCACGTGGGACGGCGTCACGCTCGCCGGCAGCAACACGATCAAGTTCAAGGTGAGCGACCTTGCCGGCAACGATGGCGCCGTCGCCAGCCAGGCGTACACGCTCGACACGACCGCGCCGGCGCTCACTTTCAGCGACGTGCACATCTCGGCGGACACAGGCGCGATGTCCACCGACTTCATTACCAACACGGCCAGCCAGACCATTACCGCCACGCTGAGCGGCGGCCTGGCGGCTGGCGACATCGTGTACGGATCGACCGACGGCGGCGCCACCTGGACCGATGTCACGGCCAAGGTCTCGGGCACGACGCTCACGTGGGATGGCGCAACGCTTACCGGCAGCAGCATCAAGCTGAAGGTCGTTGATGCAGCCGGCAACGACGGCGCGGTGAGCGCCCAGTCCTACGTGCTCGACATCACCGCGCCCACGGCCACGATCGCGAACATCGTCCTGTCCGCGGATACGGGTTCGTCGGCTACCGACTTCTTCACCAATACCGCCAGCCAGACCATCAGCGCTACCCTGAGCGGCGCGCTGGGCGCGGGCGAGGCGCTGTACGGTTCGCTCGACGGTGGCGCCACCTGGACCGACATCACGGCCAAGGTCACCGGCACCACCATCGCGTGGGACGGCGTCACCCTCTCCGGCAACAACACGATCAAGTTCAAGGTGAGCGACCTTGCCGGCAACGATGGCGCCGTCGCCAGCCAGGCGTACACGCTCGACACGACCGCGCCGGCGCTCACTTTCAGCGACGTGCACATCTCGGCCGACACCGGCGCGATGTCCACCGACTTCATCACCAACACGGCCAGCCAGACCATCACCGCAACGTTGAGTGGTGGCCTTGCGCTTGGCGACATCGTGTATGGTTCGACCGACGGCGGCGCCACCTGGACCAACGTGACCTCCAAGGTCTCGGGCACGACGCTCACGTGGGACGGCGCAACGCTTACCGGCAGCAGCATCAAGCTGAAGGTCGTTGATGCAGCCGGCAACGACGGCGCGGTGGCCGCACAGTCGTACGTGCTCGACACCACCGCCCCGGCCAAGACCGGGGCGAGCGTCAGCTTCTCCGGCGACACCGGCACTTCGGCCACCGACCTGGTCACCCACACTACGGCACAGGACATCACCGGCACGCTCACCGCTGTGCTGGCAAGCGGCGAAGCCGTGTATGTCTCGCTCGACGATGGCGCGACCTGGGCCACGGCCAACGCGTCGGTCGGGCAGGCGACATGGTCGCTGCCGGGGCAGACCGTCTCGGGCAGCAGCACCATCAAGGTCAAGGTTGGCGACACCGCCGGCAACGACGGCGCGATCTATTCGCACACTTATGTGCTCGACACCACCGCGCCCGCGACCACGGTCGCGAACATCGCCTTATCCGCGGACAGCGGCGCGTCGTCCTCCGACTTTGTCACCAAGACCGCCAGCCAGACCATCAGCGCCACCCTTAGCGGCGTGCTGGGCGCCGGCGACGCGCTGTACGGTTCGCTCGATGGCGGAGCCACCTGGACCGATATCACGGCCAAGGTCACCGGCACCACCATCGCGTGGGACGGCGTCACGCTCGCCGGCAGCAGCACGATCAAGTTCAAGGTGAGCGACCTGGCCGGCAACGATGGCGCGGCGGCCAGCCAAGCCTACACGGTGGATACCACGGCGCCGGTCCTCAGCTTCAGCGGCCTGCACCTGTCGGTCGACACCGGCAGCTCGGGCGCCGACTTCATCACCAACGCGGCCAGCCAAACCATCAGCGCGACCCTCAGCGCGGCACTGGCGCTTGGGGATATCGTGTACGGCTCGCTCGACGGCGGCGCCACCTGGACCGACATCACGGCGAAGGTCTCCGGCACCACGCTGGCGTGGGACGGCGCGCTGCTGGCCGGCTCCAGCACCATCAAGCTGAAGGTGAGCGACGCGGCCGGCAATGATGGCCCCGCGTACTCGCAAGCCTATGTGCTCGACACGCTCGCCCCGGCCGCGACGGCCACCGTGGCCGCCTTCTCCAACGATACCGGCGCCTCCGGCACGGACTTCGTCACGAAGAGCGCGGCCCAGACGATCAGCGGCACGCTGTCGGCCAGCATCGCAGCCGGCGACACCGTCTACGTGTCGCTCGACGCCGGCGCCAGCTGGACCGCTGCCAGCGCCAGCGGCAGCACCTGGTCGCTGGCTGGCCAGACGCTCACCGCAAGCGGTACGCTGAAGGTCAAGATCACCGACATCGCGGGCAACGACAGCGTCGTGTATTCGCACGCGTACACGCTGGACACGGCGGCTTCAAGCGTCACCTTCTCGAACCTGGCCCTGTCGACGGACAGCGGCGTATCGGCCAGCGACTTCGTCACCAACACCACCACCCAGACCATCAGCGCCACCCTCAGCGCGCCGCTGGAGGCCGGCGACGCGGTGTACGGCTCGCTCGACGGAGGCGCCACCTGGACCGACATCACGGCCAAGGTCACGGGCACCACGCTCGCCTGGGATGGCGCGCTTCTGGCAGGCGCCAGCAGCATCAAGCTGAAAGTGACCGATACCGCGGGCAACGACGGCGCCGTGTCCACGCAGGCGTATGTGCTCGACACAAGCGCGCCGGGCGTGACCGTCAGCAGCGTGGCGTTCTCGAACGACACCGGTGCCTCCGGCACTGACCTGGTGACCAGCGCCGCGGCGCAGGTCATCAGCGGCAACCTCTCGGCCAATCTGGCTGCTGGCGACACTGTGTACGTTTCGTTGGACAACGGCTCGACCTGGGCCGCCGCGACGGCGACCGCTGGCCAGTCCACCTGGACGCTGGCCGGGCAGGTGCTGAGCGGCAGCGGCACCGTCAAGGTGAAAGTCTCCGACGCCGCCGGCAATGACGGCGCGGTCGTCTCGCGCGCCTACGTGCTCGACGCCGCTGCACCGGCGGTCGAGATCGGCGGCCTTGCGCCGTCGTCCGACACCGGCGCCTCCAGCACCGACAAGCTGACCAACCTGGCCACCCCGACCTTCAACGGCACCGCGGAAGCGGGCGCACTGGTCAAGCTGTTCGACACAGACGGCACCACGCTGCTGGGCAGCGCGACCGCGGACGGCGCGGGCAACTGGACGATCACCGCGTCGGCGATGGCGGGCGGCAGCCACGATGTCAGCGCGACCGCGACCGACACCGCAGGTAACACGGGCGCCGCGCCCGCGCGCCTGCACATTGACATCGACTTGACGGCGCCGGCGGCGCAGGCCGCGCCGGTCCTGCTGGCGGCAAGCGACAGCGGCGCCGTGGGCGACGGGCTGACCAACGTGGCCACGCCGACCGTCGCCGGCCACGGCGAGGCGTTCTCACAGGTCAGCCTGTATGACACCGACGGCGCCACGCTGCTGGGCAGCGTGCAGGCGGATGCAACCGGCGCCTGGCAAATCACCGCCAGCGCGCTGGCCGAAGGCAGCCACAACTTGAGCGTCAAGGAAACCGACGCCGCCGGGAACGTCTCCGCGGCCAGCGCGCCGCTGAACCTGGCGATCGACACCACCGCACCGGCCGCGCCAGCCGCGCCCGCGCTGACGGCTGCCTCCGACTCCGATACCCGGGGCGACGGCGTTACCGAATACGTGCCGGCGTTCGAGGGCAGCGCGCTCGCCAATGCCAAGGTTGAGCTGTATGACGGCGCGGCCAGGATTGGCGTCGCCACCGCCGATGCAAGTGGCAAGTGGACGATCGCGCCGGCCAATATGCTGCTCGGTACGCACAGCCTGACCGCGCGCCAGTACGACGCAGCCGGAAACCTGTCCGGCGCCAGCGCAACCTTCACGCTGCACGTCGTGGAGAGATCGGTACAGACGAACCTGGTCGATGGGGTGCAGGTTGCAACCACCCAGGTGACCCTGCCGGGGGGCCAGGCCGGCACGGCCGTCGTTATCCCGATCGTCACGCCGACCCGTGTCGAAAGCACCGGCAGCCCCGGCGTGGCCGACATTCCGCTGGCAAGCAACGCCGGCGGCAGCGTGCTCACCGCGCAGGTGGCACCGGGTTACGGCTTGACGGCCACGGGTACGCCGAGCCAGCCGGCTGCGAACGCCAGTGCCACGCTGATCGCCGCGATCAAGGCCGCCACGCCTGACCACCCGATCGACGACCAGGGCCACCTGACCGGCAACGGCCAGAGCTTCCTGGACAAGCTGCCGGCGGCGCAGCCGCTGCTGGTCGAAACGGTGGTGCCGGTGGTGTCCGGCCCGACGGCTCCGACGGGCAGCCTGAGCCTGAGCGGTTCCACCGGCCCGGACCAGCACGTGGCGCTGGTGATCGACACCAGCAGGCTGCCCAGCGGTTCCACCATCGGGCTGCAGAACGTGGACTTTGCGGCAGTGATCGGCGGCGCCAACGTGGTTTCCGACGGCCGCTCGCAGCTGCTGTCGGGCGATGCGGCAAGCCAGCACTTCACGGTGGCCACCGGCGGTTCCGGCGCGATCTACGCCGGCGGCGGCAACGACGGCTTCACCTGGGGCTTGCCGCCAGCGCAGAACGGCGCGAACGTGCGGGCGGACGTGGCACCTGTGGCTACGCAGACGCTTCTGCACGGCGGCGCCGGCAGCGACACGATCACCTTCAACGGCAACCGCGACAGCTTCAACATCGAGTTCCATAACGGCTACCAGGTGGTCAGCACCAAGGCCCAGCCGTCCGTGAAGGCGCTGGTGGTCAACGTCGAGACCCTGCAGTTCGGCGACAGCGCCGTCGCCGTCCCGACCGGCGACGACCTCACCACCATTGCCGGCCTGTACCAGGGCATCTACGGCCGCCAGGCCGACCTGTACGGCTTCGAGTTCTGGGCCGATGCGCACCAGAAGTACGGCATGAGCTGGGGCAAAATGGCGATGATGATGATCACGCAGGGCGAGTGGAACGCACACCACGAGGCCCTCAACGGCAGCAGCAGCCACGACGTCGAAGTGTTGTACGAAGCGCTGTTCAGCCGCAAGGCCGACGCCGCGGGCCTGGACTTCTGGGTCGGCGTGATGAAACAGCATGGCCTGAGCCTGGAGCAAGTGGCCGACTTCATGGTGCAGGCGCCCGAAATGAACGGGCACCGCGAGATGGTAACGAACTGGGACTTCCTGGTCTGAGGCGTCCTGGTGCTACCGTGCCGGCGCCGCTTCAGCGCCGGCGCCGGCCTGCCACAGCAGCTCGTGGCGCATCTCGTCGCTGCGCACCAGCGTGAAGCCCAGCCGCTGGTAGAGGCGCAGCGCGGCCTCGTTGCTGCGTAAGACCGACAGGGCAAGCGATGCGCACGCCGCCTGCGCCTGGTCGCGCACCGCGGCGAGCAGCACGCCGCCATGGCCGCGTCCGCGCTCGCCCGGCACCAGCGCTATGTCCACCACACGCCAGTCGCGTCCCGAGGCATCGAGCAACAGGCGGCCGATGGGCCGGGCGTCGCACTCGAGGATCAGCGCGGCGGCGTGCGGGAACGCCATCTGCCAGCTCGTTTCCTGCGCGTGGCGCTGCATGTCGATCAGCTGTTCGAGCATCGGCGCCGGCAGCGGCAACTGGCGCAGGTCGTCCCGCGTCGAGGCAAACAGCGCGCGGCAGAAGGCCGCGTCCGCGTCCGTGGCCGCGCGCAGGGTGAGCGGGGAAGGCAGGGGGAAGCTCATCGCTTGAGCACCTTCTCGACCGTTGCGCCGCGCAGGCGGAAGGCGTCCGGCATGCCCGAGCCCAGCAAGGGCCGCAGGTACAGGCGAAACGCATCGGTGACGTCGGTGCCCGAGGGCGCGATGAACTCGTCCTCCATGGTGCGGGTCTTGCCCGCCACCGCGGTGAGCGGCTGCAGTTCGTAATCGACCGAGTAGAAGCCGGTGCGGCGGATCGCCACCGAGCCGTCGCGGTCGCCCCACATCGCGAACTGCACCGCCTTCTCGCCCACTTCGCGCGCCTCGCGCTGGTCCACGTCCGACACGCAGCCGATGAAGGAGCGCTGCAGGTAGCCGAAGGTGTCCCCGCGCACCCGCTTGATGCCCAGCTTGGACTTGATCTCGTCGCACAGCAGGTCCGCCAACGCGCCGGTGCCCGACAGCTGCACGTTGCCGTGCTGGTCGCGCTCGATCTCCTTGGCCAGCAGCGTGGCCACCAGCTGGCCCGAGGCGTCGTGGATGCCTTCGGACACCGCGATCACGCAGCGGCCATGGCGCTCATACATCGCCTTCACGTCCGCAAGGAAGCGCTCCAGCTCGAAGGTACGTTCGGGCACGTAGATCAGGTGTGGGCCGTCGTCGGGGAACTTTTTGCCCAATGCCGAAGCGGCCGTGAGGAAGCCGGCGTGGCGCCCCATCACCACGCCGACATACACGCCCGGCAGCGCGGCATTGTCGAGGTTGGCGCCGGCAAAGGCCTGCGCCACGAAGCGCGCGGCGGACGGAAAGCCGGGCGTGTGGTCGTTGCCGACCAGGTCGTTGTCGATGGTCTTGGGAATGTGGATCGAGCGCAGCGGGTAGCCGGCCTTGCGCGCCTCTTCGCTGACGATCCGCACGGTGTCGGCCGAGTCGTTGCCGCCAATGTAGAAGAAGTGCTCGATCTCGTGCGCGCGCAGCACCTCGAAGATGCTCTGGCAGTAAGCCATGTCCGGCTTGTCGCGCGTCGAGCCGAGCGCCGACGACGGGGTTGCGGCGACCAGCTCGAGGTTGTGGCTGGTCTCCTGGGTCAGGTCGAGGAAGTCCTCGTTGACGATGCCGCGCACGCCATGCAGCGCGCCATAGATGCGGGTGACGTTGCGAAAGCGCCGCGCCTCGAGCGTGACCCCGACCATCGACTGGTTGATGACGGCGGTGGGACCGCCTCCCTGTGCGACCAATATTTTGCCTGACGACATAGCATCCTCGCGACTTGTTAGCGTTGATACGTCGTCCCGGCGCAGGCCGGGACCCATGCTGAGTTCGCAGTACAGCAGTGCCGACAACTTCGCAAGCTCAGCATGGGCCGCGGCTTTCGCCGGAACGACGGCTGGTTATTGCTGCTTCTGCGAGCCCGGCCCGATGTTCTTGTCCAAAAACTTCTCGACCCGGGTCCAGAAATCGTAATTGTTCTTCGGCAGATGCCAACCGTGTCCCTCGTCCGGATACTCGATCCATTCGACGTTCTTGTTCGTCCTGGTCACCGCATCATAGAACTGTTTGCCGTGGTACATCGGCACGCGCTCGTCCACGCCACCGTAGGCCATCAGCACCGGCTGGGTGATGCGCGACGCCTGTTCGATCGGCGAGGTCGCCTTGAGCTGGGCCGCATCCTTGACCGGGTCGCCGATCATGTCGGGCATGCCGTACTGCTTCCATTCGTCCGTCATGTCCGAGCGGTAGTTCCAGCTGCCCTTGTACATCAGGTTGATGTCGGTCACGCCAACCCAATTCACGCCGCACTTGTACAGGTCCGGGTCGTTGACCAGGCCCATCAGTGTGGCGTAGCCGCCGTAGCTGGCGCCGGCAATGCAGATCCGCTTCGGGTCGGCGATGCCTTTGCCGATCAGGTAGCGGGTGCCGTCGGCCACGTCGTTCTGCATGGCCAGGCCCCATTGCTTGAAGCTGGACAGCATGTGCCTGGAGCCCAGCCCGGTGGTGCCGCGGAACGACGGCTCGAGCACCGCATAGCCGCGTGAGGCCAGGAACTGGCTGATCGGGTTCCAGCCCCAGGCGGTGCCGTTGGTCCACGGGCCGCCGTGGACCAGCACCACCAGCGGCAGGTTGCTCTTGCCGCCGGGCGGCAGGGTCAGCAGGGCAGGGATATCGAGGCCGTCACGCGCCTTGTAGCGGATGGGCTGCTGGTGTCCCATCTGCCGCGGGTTGATGGCGGGGTGCGAGTCGCCCACTTTGCTGACCTGCCTGGTGTCCTTGTTGTACAGCCAGTAGGCGGGCGGAATCACGTCCGAATAGCCCACCACCAGCACCCACGGCGCTTCCTTCTTGGGCGTGGACAGCAGCAGGTTGACGGTGGCCGGCAGGGCCTTGTCCACCTCTTGCTGGAGCGCCTTCATGCCCGGGTCGAGCCATTCTTGCGAATGGGCATCGGTGGTGAAGTCCAGGCCCAGCACCTTGTCCTTGCTCGTGATGAGCTTGCCGTTGAAGTCGTACCCGGCGGTGACGATCACGGGATCCGGGTTGATGCTGCCGGTCTTGAAGTTGAAGGTGTACAGCGACCGGGTGTCCTTGCCGGCCTGGGCCGTCACGTACAGCGTGCCGTCCGGACCGAAACCGACCGGGAGGATCTTGTCGGTGTCTTGTTTGTACGGGTCGAAGCTGGCCAGCTTGCGCCATTCGTTGTTGGCGGGATCGCGGTAGTAGATGGTGGTCAGGTTCTTGTCCGTGCCCGTGGCCAGGCGCGGCTCGCCCTTCTCATCGAGCATCCAGCCCTGCACCTTGGCCGGCCGCGGCACCATCTCGGTCTGGCCAGTGACCGTGTTCAGGCGCATCAGCGAGATATGGCTCAGCTTTCCGGTTTCGGCCCACTCCGGCTGGAACACGTACACCCATTCGGAATTCCTGGGGCCGGGCTGCTCGAACAGGTAGGTGTAAAAGGGCAGGATCTTGCGGCCGAGCGACTGGGCACCGCGGAAGCGATCCGCCAGCTGAACCAGGTTGCTGCCATCGCGGTTCACCGCGAACAGGCCGGGCGCGTAGTACTTGTCGCCCGTGCCCAGGTCCTTGTCCTGCACGTTGAAGACGAGCCGCTCGTCGTTCACCCAGCGGAAGGTGTCGATGTCGGCATCGTTGTAGGCGGCCACCACCTTGCCGGTGTTGGTGGTCAGGTCTACCACCATCAGCATGTCGCGCTGGCCTTCGGCGCCGGCGCGGGCGGCGATGTATTTACCGCTCGGCGACAGGGTCGCGCCGCCGAACTTGGCACTGGCGAAGAACGCCTCGACCGATGGCGGCGCGGCGGGCGCGGCGACCGGTTGGGCGTGGGCGGTGGAAATGGCAAGCGCGAGCAGCATGCTGGCGCACGCGGTACGGAAAGGGAACGGCATGGGTTTTCGTCCTTGTTATTCTGGTCGTTGTGCCGCCGGGCGGCTCGCTCAAGAATAACAGCTAGGTTTCCATGACGCTATGCGCTGTTGCCATTTCATGCGCGGCGGATGACGCCCCCTGCCCACGCGCCCAGCCGGCGATCCTACCCGCCCAGCTTTTTCAGCAGCACCACCCAATGGTCCACGTTGTCGTCCAGCGCCTTCACCGGCAGCCGTTCGTCGCGGCCGTGCGCGCGCAGGTCGGTTGGCACGATCGACCAGGCGCCATCGACGCCGTACACCGGAATGCCCACCTCGCGGAACGGACGCGCGTCGCTGGCGCCGGTGCTCATCTCGGGGAATACCGGCGCGCCCGGATGGTGCGTGTGGACCGCCTCGGTGAACGCGGCCACCACGTCCGGACGCAGCGGCGAAGCCAGCGAGGTCACGTACTTGTCGGCGCGCGTGACCGCCACGCCCGGATCGGCCGCCACTTTTTCCAGCTCGGCGCGCACCGCATCCGGCGACACGCCCGGCATGATGCGGCAGTTGATGTTGGCGGTGGCCGTCTGCGGCAGTGCGTTGTCGGCATGGCCGCCGGACAGCAGCGTGGCCACACAGCGCGTGCGCGTCAGGCCAACCTCGCCTTCATCGGCTTCGATGAAGTCGGCAGCCTTGCCGTCCGCAGGGTTCTTCAGCCAGGCGCGCATCGCGTCGCCCAGCGGGCCGGTCTCGGTCTTTTCACGGCCCGCGAAGTAGGCGCGCGTCGTTTCATTGAGCACCGGCTCGAAGCGATAGGTCTCCAGGCGATGCAAGGCGTTGGCCAGCTGGTAGATGGCGTTGTCGGCGCGCGGCTTGGACGAGTGGCCGCCGCGGTTCTTCACGGTGAAGGTGTAGTCGGCGAAGGTCTTCTCGGCGCTTTGCATGGTGAAGCCCAGCGCGCGGCCGTCCGGCGTGAAGCCGCCGCCGCCGCCGTCGGCGTTCAGGCCGTATTCGACGTCCAGCAGGTCGTGCCACTTGGTCGCGCCGAGCGTGGCGCCGATCCCGACCGTCTCCTCGTCGCCGGTGTAGAACACGATGATGTCGCGCCTGGGCGTAAAGCCGCTGGCCTTGAGCTTGAGGATGGCGGCGGTGGTGGCGGCAATGCCCGACTTGATATCGGTGGTGCCGCGGCCGTAGTAGTAGCCGTCCTTTTCGGTGAACACGAACGGATCGGTGTCCGACCAGTCCTCGCGTTTGGCCTCGACCACATCCATGTGGGCCATGACCATGATCGGCTTGGCGGCCGGCTTGCCGGGCGCGCGCCAGCGCACGATCAGGGCGGCCGTCTTCTCGTAGGGCATGACGTGGATGTCGGCATCCGGGATGCCGGCCGCGCGGTACTGGTCGGCCAGCCAGTTGGCCAGTTCGGGCACCCGGTCGCGGCCCGCGACCGTGGGCACGTTCACCGCATGCTCGAGCAGCGCGCGCGCCTTGGCGTGCCACTGGTCGTTCTGGGGTGTCGCCTGCACGGCGGCCGGCAAGGCCAGCAAGAGGATCTTCAACAGGGTGCGCGCTGCCATTCGGTGGTCTCCTTCGATGATTTTGTCGAACAGCAAGTAAATTATCACATCGGCATGGACCGTGGCGTGCCGCCGAGACCGCTCACTGCGGCGTTGGTGCCTGCGAATCGGCCACCTGTTCCGGCGCACGGATGTAATCGACCAGCCCGGCGCTGCTGCGGTGTGGCGGCGCGGTGAGCAGGCTGCCGATGACGATCGCCGCAAAACCGGCCGGCACGCCGAACACGCCGGCCGAAATCGGCGCGATATTCCACCACGTCGCTGCCAGGCTGCCGCCCAGGCTGGGGTTCGTGTGCAGCATGTAAAACAGGCAGACCACGAAGCCCACCACCATGCCCGACACCGCGCCCACGTGGTTGGCGCGCTTCCAGAACACGCCCGCCACCAGCGGCGGGAACAGGGTGGATGCCGCCAGCGAGAACGCGGCCCCGACCAGCGACAGGATGTCGGCCGGCTTTTGCGAGGCGGCATAGGCGGCAATGAAGGCCACCGCGAGCAGCAGCAGCTTGGAGATCGTCACCCGCTTCTGGGTGGAGGCTCCCGGGTCCACGATCTTGTAGTAGATGTCGTGCGAGAGCGCGTTGGAGATCGCCAGCAGCAGCCCGTCGGCAGTGGACAGCGCGGCCGCCAGGCCCCCGGCTGCCACCAGGCCCGAGACCACGTAGGGCAGCCCGCCGATCTCGGGCGTGGCCAGCACCAGCACGTCGCCGTCGATCGCGATCTCGGCCAGCTGCACGATGCCGTCGCCGTTGATGTCGGTGACGTTGATGAGCGGATTGACCCGGTCCACGTTGGCCCAGTACGAGATCCACGAGGGCAGGTGGTGGTAGTCGCTGCCGACCAGGAAGGTGTAGATGTCGTACTTGGCCAGCACCGCCAGCGCCGGGATGGTCAGGTAGATCAGCAGGATGAAGAACAGGGTCCAGAACACCGACACCCGGGTTTCGTGCACCGACGGCGTGGTGTACGAACGCATCAGGATGTGCGGCAGCGCGGCGGTGCCCATCATCAGGCACAGCGCCAGCGCCAGGAAGTTGTTGCGGCGGATGTCGGACGCCTCTTCGGACGCGCCGGGGAAGGGCGTCGCGTGCGGCTCGGGCGGGCGCGCGCGCGCCAGGCTGGACGCCTTCAGCTCGGTCCAGATGCGCACCGCGTCCTCGGGATTCTTCGGGTAGGCCGCGAGCTCGCGCTCGGCCGCGCGGATCTCGGTGAGCGAGGCATTGCGCAGGCGCGCCGCGTCCAGCTTGCGCTGCACTTCGCGCTTGCCGGCCGCCCACGAGGCCGGCAGGCCGGCCAGGCGGTGCTGGTAGTCGGCCGCGCGCTGCAGGAAGCGGTCGCGCACGTCCTGCTCGCGCGGGTCGTGCACCAGCTGGGCTTCGCGCTGCGCCAGCTTGGGCAGCACCGAGCCGTAGGCGATCTGCGGCACCGGGTTGCCGGCGTGCTTGGTGGACAGCCACATGGTCGGGATCAGGAACGCGACCAGGATGATGATGTACTGGGCCACCTGGGTCCAGGTGATGGCGCGCATCCCGCCCAGGAACGAGCACACCAAAATGCTGGCCAGGCCGAGGAAGATCCCGACCGAGAAATCGACGCCGGTAAAGCGCGAGGCGATCAGGCCCACCGCGTAGATCTGCGCCACCACGTAGGTGAACGAGATGATGATGGTGGCGCCCACCGCGATCACGCGCACCGGTCCGCCGCGCGAGCCGGCGCCGCCGCCGTAGCGCGCCGCCAGGAAGTCGGGCACGGTGTACTGGGCGAACTTGCGCAGGTAGGGGGCGATCAGCAACGCCACCAGGCAGTAGCCGCCGGTCCAGCCCATGATGTAGGCCAGGCCGTCGAAGCCGCGCAGGTACAGGCTGCCGGTGAGGCTGATGAAGCTGGCCGCCGAGATCCAGTCGGCGGCGGTGGCCATGCCGTTGAACAGGGCCGGCACGCGCCGCCCGGCCACGTAGTATTCCGAGACGTTGGAGGTGCGCGTGATCACGCCGATCGTTGCGTACAGCACGATGGTCGCGAACATGAACAGGTAGCCGATCCACAGGCGCGGCATGCCTTCGCGCTCGAGCAGGCCAAGCGCCAGCAAGAAGGCGATGAAGCAGGCGGTGTACCAGAGGTAGTAGCGCGACAGGCGCTGGAAGTAGTTGTGCGCCGCGTTCATGCACTCTCCCCGGCCGCGCGCGCGTACTCGCGGTCCAGCCGGCGCATGCGGATCGCGTAGCCGCCGATGATGGCCAGGTACATCAGCGAGGCGCCCTGCGCGGCCATGTAGAACGACAGCGGCCAGCCGAACAGCGTCAGGTGCGCCAGGGCGCGCGCGAAGTACACCGTGCAAAAGCCGGTCGCCAGCCACAGGGCCAGCAGCACCAGCGTGAAGCGGCGCGCGCGCTGCCAGTGCAGCTCGCGCGCACGCGCAAGCTGTTCTTGCTGCTGCTGGTCGGGCACGGAGGCGGGAGGGGCGCTAGGAGGCATGGTCGTCGGTGATCGCGGGTGGCGGGAAGGTCAGCCGGAACAGGCTGCCCGGGTTCTTTTTCGAATGGCTGCGCGGATTGTTGAACAGGTCGATCTCGGCGCCGTGCTGCTGCGCGATTTCGCGCACGATGGCCAGGCCCAGGCCGCTGCCGGGGGCCTGCGAGCCGAGGATGCGGTAGAAGCGCTCGAACACGTTGGCGCGCTCGGACGGGGCGATGCCCGGGCCGGTGTCTTCCACTTCGAGCAGCGCGTTCTCGCCGTCGCGCCGCACGCGCACGGTCACGCTGCCGCCCGCGGGCGTGTAGCGCAGCGCGTTGTCGATCAGGTTCGACAGCATCTCGCGCAGCATCATCGCGTTGCCGGCGATTTCGATCTTGTCGTCGAGCGGCTCGAAGCCCAGGTCGATCTGGTGCGCGAACGAGGCCTGCACCCATTCCTGCACCGTGTTGCGCGCCAGCTGGATCAGGTCGACCTTCTCGAACGCCAGGCCGGCGTGCGGCTGGTTCTCGGCGCGCGCGAGCGCCAGCAGCTGGTTCACCAGGCGCGTGGCCGACTCGCTGCTCTTGGCCAGCTGCTCGAGCGAGCGGTGGATCTCGTCGGCGTCGGCCTGGCGCAGCGCCAGCTCGGACTGCATGCGCATGCCGGCCAGCGGGGTCTTCATCTGGTGCGCGGCGTCCGCGATGAAGCGCTTTTGCATGTCGATCGTCTGCGACAGCCGTTCGAGCATGTCGTTGAGCGAGCCGACCAGCGGCGAAATCTCTTCCGGCACCTGGCGCGAGTCGATCGGCGACAGGTCGTCCGGGCGGCGCGCGCGGATGCGCTCCTGCAGCTGGGCCAGCGGCGACAGCCCGCGCGAGAGCGCGAACCAGACCAGCGCCAGGATCACCGGCAGGATGATGAACTGGGGCAGGATCACGCCCTTGATGATCGCGTTGGCCAGCTGGGCGCGCTTTTCCAGCGTCTCGCCCACCTGCACCAGCGCCAGGCTGCCGTCGGCGTCGGGATGGGCCGGGTCCAGGTGCACATAGGCGTAGGCGATGCGCACCGGGGTGCCGTGCAGGCGGTCGGTGCGGAACTGGACCTCGGGGCCGTCCACCACCTCTTCCTCGGACGGCAGCGGCAGGTCGCGGTCGCCGTCCACGAAGGCGCCGTGCGGGCCGGTGATCTGGAAGTACACGCTGTCCACGTCGTCGGCGCGCAGGATGTCGCGCGCGCTGTCGGGCAGGTGCGCGGCGAGCTTGCCGTCCACCTCGCGCACCTGCTGGGCCAGCACGGTCAGGTTGTCCTTGAGCGCGTGGTCGAACGGTTCGTTGGCGATCGACTTGGCCACCAGGTAGGTGATCGCGATGCTCATCGGCCAGAGCAGCAGCAGCGGCGCCAGCATCCAGTCCAGGATCTCGCCGAACAGCGAGTGCTGGATGTTCTCCTCGGGCTCGGGATTGGGCGGTACGTACGGCGCCTCGGCGGCCCGCGCATCGGGCAGCCTGGTCAGGCCGGCGTCGCGATCGTTCACTTGCTGTCAGTGGCCGGTGCGGTGGGGGGACGGTTGGCGTCCGAGTATTTTTCCAGGCAGTAGCCAAGGCCGCGCACGGTGGCGATGCGCACCCCGCCGACCTCGATCTTCTTGCGCAGGCGGTGCACGTAGACCTCGATCGCGTTGTTCGAGACCTCCTCGCCCCATTCGCACAGGTGGTCCACCAGCTGCTCCTTCGAGACCAGGCGCCCGGTGCGCGCCAGCAGCACCTCGAGCAGCCCGAGCTCGCGCGCGGACAGGTCGAGCATCTGGTCGTTGATGTAGGCGCTGCGCCCGACCTGGTCGTAGGTGAGCGGGCCGTGGCGGATGACCGTGGGGCCGCCGCCGGCGCCGCGCCGGGTGAGGGCGCGCACGCGCGCCTCGAGCTCGGACAGCGCGAACGGCTTGGCCATGTAGTCGTCCGCACCTAGGTCCAGGCCGTTGACGCGCTGTTCGATGGAGTCGGCCGCGGTGAGGATCAGCACCGGCAGGAGCGAGCCGCGCGCGCGCAGGCGGCGCAGCACTTCGAGCCCGGACAGCTTGGGCAGGCCAAGGTCAAGGATGAGCAGGTCGAATTCCTGGGTCGACAGGGCCGTGTCGGCATCCTGGCCGTTCTTGACGCAGTCGATCGCATAACCGGACTGGCGCAGCGAGCGGGTCAGGCCGTCGGCGAGCACGCTATCATCTTCGGCAAGTAAAATACGCATTTCGGAGCACCGGGTAGGGTGTGTGATTAGACCTGATATACCTCTGTATTGTGTTTGATTTGCCGCAACAACGCGAGCTTTGTCAAACACCCGGCAATTTGCGCTTGCAAACACTACTGTTTTTTTATACAGTACCGCCTGTGATGACGCGCGGCCGTTTTTGCGCTTTCCCAGCGACCTTGCCTTCTTCTGACTGAAAGAAAATTATGGACGACAAAAAATCCGCAGTAAATGCTTCCGAAAAGAGCAAGGCGCTGGCCGCCGCTCTGGCACAGATCGAAAAGCAGTTCGGCAAGGGCTCGGTCATGCGCATGGACGCCAATGCGCCGGTCGAAGAAGTGCAAACCGTGTCCACCGGCTCGCTCGGCCTGGACATCGCGCTGGGCGTGGGCGGCCTGCCGCGCGGGCGCATCGTCGAGATCTACGGTCCCGAGTCGTCCGGTAAAACCACGCTGACCCTGCAGACCATCGCGCAAATGCAAAAGCTGGGCGGCACCTGCGCCTTTATCGACGCCGAGCACGCGCTGGACGTCACCTATGCCCAAAAACTGGGCATCAACCTGTCCGAGCTGCTCATTTCGCAGCCGGACACCGGCGAGCAGGCGCTGGAAATCACCGACGCGCTGGTGCGCTCGGGCTCGGTGGACCTGGTGGTCATCGACTCGGTCGCCGCGCTCACCCCGCGCGCCGAGATCGAAGGCGACATGGGCGACGCCTTGCCGGGCCTGCAGGCACGCCTGATGTCGCAGGCGCTGCGCAAGCTCACCGCCTCGATCAACCGCACCAACACCCTGGTCATTTTCATCAACCAGATCCGCATGAAGATCGGCGTCATGTTCGGCAACCCGGAAACCACCACCGGCGGCAATGCGCTCAAGTTCTACGCATCGGTGCGCCTGGACATCCGCCGCACCGGCTCGATCAAGTCGGGCGACGAGGTGATCGGCAACGAAACCAAGGTCAAGGTCGTCAAGAACAAGATCGCCCCGCCGTTCAAGGAAGCCCACTTCGACATCCTGTACGGGGAAGGCACCTCGCTGGAAGGCGAAATCCTCGACCTGGGCGCCGACAACAAGGTCATCGAGAAGTCCGGTTCGTGGTACAGCTACAACGGTGAGCGCATCGGCCAGGGCAAGGACAACGCCCGCCAGTTCCTGAAGGAGCGCCCGGCGCTGGCGCGCGAGATCGAAAACAAGGTCCGTGCCGCACTCGGCGTGCGCGAGCTGCCGCCGGTGGAAGAAGACGGTGGCAAGCCCAAGCTCAAAGCCGTCGGCGCCGACGAGTAAGGCGTAGGGTGGGCGGATTTCCGCCCACGCGTTCAACATGCCCCAACTGAGCCTCAAAGCGCGCGCCCTGCGTTACCTGTCGACGCGCGAGCACAGCCGGCTCGAGCTTGGCCGCAAGCTGGCGCGCTACGCCGAGGAGGGCGAGGACGTCGAAGCCGTGCTCGACTTCCTCGAGAAGAACAACTGGCTGTCGCAGGAGCGTTTTGCCGAAGCGCTCGTGCACCGCAAGGCCGGCCGCTACGGCAACAGCCGCGTGGTCGCCGAACTGCAGAACCACGGCGTGGGCGGCGAAGCCCTGGCCGAGCTCAAGTCCGGGCTGGCCGAAACCGAGCTCGCGCGCGCCAAAGAAGTCTGGCGCCGCAAGTTCGGCAAGGTGGCACAGGACGCCGCCGAGCGCGCCAAACAGATGCGCTTCCTGCTGCAGCGCGGCTTTTCGCAGCGGGCCGTGCGCGCCGCCATGCAGGGCGGCGCGGACGAAGACGACGCGGGCTGAACACAGCCAGCGTCGTGGGCAGTTGCAGGACCAAGCGCGGAGCGCCATCCGCCGCACGTCTAACCCGCGTGCTCCTCACCGCAGATGGCGCTGCGCGCTTGGGCTTGCTTTCCCTTCCATCGGCCGTGGCTGGCCCGTCCGGGCCGGCTGCCGCGGCCAGTCATCCGCTCGAGGCGAACTCAGGTATTCACGATCGCGTTGCCTGCTTGGCAATTATCGAATGCTGCAGTGCAGCCAGTCGCAAGCATGTGCTAAACTTTCGAGGTTTCAGCAGCGCCGCATGAGCGGTAGTTGCCGTAGAAGCTGCGGCAACGTGCATCAGGCACACGGCTGCGTAATTTATCGCCGCATTCCCGGCACTTGGTTTTTATGCCCCTGTCTTCTCCCGTCCCGCGCCAGCTCCGGCACACGCGCGCCATCACCGTTCAAGCGTACGCGCGCGAGGACGGCCTGTGGGATCTCGACGCGTCCATCAGCGACGTCAAGGTCCGGGACATCCTGCTCGCCTCCGGCGTGCGCGAGGGCGGCAAGCCGGTGCACGACCTCAAGCTGCGGGTGACCATCGACCGCGAGCTCGTGATCGTCGATGCCGAAGCCGCATCCGATGCCGTTCCCTATCCTGGTTTTTGCGACACCATCGCCGACGCCTACAAGAAACTGATCGGCTTGTCGCTGATGAAACATTTCCGGTTGCACCTGAAGGATCGCCTGTCCGGCGTGCTCGGTTGCACCCATCTCACCGAACTGGCGCAGGTCCTGCCGACGGCGGCGATCCAGGCTTACGCCAACGACGTGTTCCAAACCCGCGACGGCGTGGACGAGGACGGTGCCGAGCGCCCGTTCCAGATCGACCGCTGCCACGCATTGCGTGCCGATGGCCCGGCCGTGGCCAAGTTCTACCCGCGCTGGGTGGCCAAGCCCGTGACCAGTTAGGCGTCGCGTTTTTTCGATTTCAACCTTAATCAGACCTGTAAGAGGGAAGGGAAGACAGCATGAAAATCCATGAGTATCAAGGCAAAGAAATCCTCCGGAAGTTCGGAGTGACCGTTCCGCGCGGCATTCCGTGCATGTCGGTGGACGAGGCCGTGAAAGCAGCTGAACAGCTGGGCGGCCCGGTCTGGGTAGTCAAGGCGCAGATCCATGCTGGCGGCCGCGGCAAAGGCGGCGGCGTGAAAGTGGCCAAATCGCTCGAGCAGGTGCGCGAATACGCGAACCAGATCATGGGCATGCAGCTGGTCACCCACCAGACCGGCCCGGAAGGCCAGAAAGTGCGTCGCCTGCTGATCGAAGAAGGCGCCGACATCAAGAAGGAACTGTACGTGTCGATGGTCACCGACCGCGTCTCGCAGCGCGTGGTGCTGATGGCCTCGTCGGAAGGCGGCATGGACATCGAGGAAGTGGCCCACTCGCACCCGGAAAAGATCCACAACGTCGTGATCGACCCGTCGATCGGCCTGACCGACAAGGACGCCGATGACATCGCCCGCAAGATCGGCGTGCCGGAAGGCTCGATCGCCGACGCGCGCAAGAACCTGCAAGGCCTGTACAAGGCGTACTGGGAAACCGACGCTTCGCTGGCCGAAATCAACCCGCTGATCCTGACCGGCGACGGCAAGGTCATCGCACTGGACGCCAAGTTCAACTTCGACTCGAACGCCCTGTTCCGTCATCCGGAAATCGTCGCCTACCGCGACCTGGACGAAGAAGATCCGGCCGAAGTCGAGGCATCGAAATTCGACCTGGCTTACATCTCGCTCGACGGTAACATCGGCTGCCTGGTGAACGGCGCCGGCCTGGCCATGGCCACCATGGACACCATCAAGCTGTTCGGCGGCGAGCCGGCCAACTTCCTCGACGTGGGCGGTGGCGCAACGGCCGAGAAAGTGACCGAAGCCTTCAAGATCATGCTGAAGAACCCGGGCCTGAAAGCCATCCTGGTCAACATCTTCGGCGGCATCATGCGCTGCGACGTGATCGCCGAAGGCGTGATCACCGCGTCCAAGGCCGTGTCGCTGAACGTGCCGCTGGTTGTGCGCATGAAGGGCACCAACGAAGACATCGGCAAGAAAATGCTGGCCGAATCCGGCCTGCCGATCATCTCGGCCGACACCATGGAAGACGCAGCGAAGCAGGTTGTGGCCGCTGCTGCTGGACAAGCCTAATTCGCGAAGGATAGAAAAATGTCGATTCTGATTAACAAAGACACCAAAGTTATCACCCAGGGTATCACTGGCAAGACCGGCCAGTTCCACACCCGCATGTGCCGCGACTACGCGAACGGCCGTGAAGCCTTCGTGGCCGGCGTGAACCCGAAGAAAGCCGGCGAGGACTTCGAGGGCATCCCCATCTTCGCCAGCGTCAAGGAAGCCAAGGCCGAAACCGGCGCGACCGTGTCGGTGATCTACGTGCCGCCCGCAGGCGCCGCCGCCGCGATCTGGGAAGCCGTTGAAGCCGAGCTCGACCTGGCAATCTGCATCACCGAAGGCATCCCGGTCCGCGACATGATGGAAGTGAAGGACCGCATGGCCAAGGCCGGTTCCAAGACCCTGCTGCTGGGCCCGAACTGCCCGGGCCTGATCACCCCGGACGAGATCAAGATCGGCATCATGCCGGGTCACATCCACAAGAAGGGCCGCATCGGCGTCGTGTCGCGCTCGGGCACCCTGACCTATGAAGCCGTGGGCCAGCTGACCGCGCTGGGCCTGGGCCAGTCGTCGGCAGTCGGTATCGGCGGCGACCCGATCAACGGCCTGAAGCACATCGACATCATGAAGATGTTCAATGACGACCCGGACACCGACGCCGTCATCATGATCGGCGAGATCGGCGGCCCGGACGAGGCCAACGCTGCTTACTGGATCAAGGACAACATGAAGAAGCCGGTGGTTGGCTTCATCGCTGGCGTCACCGCTCCCCCGGGCAAGCGCATGGGCCACGCCGGCGCGCTGATCTCCGGCGGCGCCGACACCGCGCAAGCCAAGCTGGAAATCATGGAAGCCTGCGGTATCAAGGTCACCAAGAACCCGTCGGAAATGGGCCGCCTGCTCAAGGCCATGCTGTAAGACCTTCCGGTCGTCTCGAAAAGGGAGCCTGCGGGCTCCCTTTTTTCATCCGCCCTGCCGTTTGACCAATGACAAACTTTGCCGAGGGCGCTGACAATTTTTGTCACTTATCGAACAAAAAATGTTCCGGAAATGGCCGCTTATTGCATATTCGGCAATAAATCGTCATACTTTCCCGCTGGCACGGCAATTGCTCATAAGAAACCGTGGCAAGAAGCGGTGTCACCCAACCTTAACCTGGAGAGATGAAAAATGAAATCGATGAAGATCGTTAAGAAAGCCCAAGCCGGCTTCACCCTGATCGAACTGATGATCGTGGTTGCGATTATCGGTATCCTGGCCGCCGTGGCAATCCCGGCCTACCAGGACTACGTCGCCAAGTCGAAATTCGCTGCTGCGCTGGCGGAAGTGTCGGGCGGTAAGACCGCCTATGACATGAAGATCATCGATGGCGTTGCTGCACCGACGGTGGCAGATGCCGGCCTGAAGACTCCGACCACCAACTGCGCCATGGACGTGGTCGCCAACGGCGGCGGCCTGAAGTGCACCATCCAAGGTGGCCCGGCAAGCGTGGCGACCAAGGTCATCACCCTGTCGCGCGCTGCCGACGGCGCGTGGACCTGCGGCTCGACCCTGGACGCAGCCGACAGGACGAAGATCGCTGGTACCAGCTGCACCGGTAGCTAATTTGGAAGACTGCGGTGCGTGGCACCGCAATCACCAGATTGCCGCTTGGTTCGCGCCAGGCGGCATTTTTTTTACCCATATCGAAGCGAGGCCGACGTTGCTTACGACAAGCGATAGCCGGATGCCGGTTGCAATGCTGCTGTCCGCCGCCCTGTTCGCGAATTTCGCGGTGGTCGCTGGGCACGACTTCCAGCGTGTTGTCGAGATCGCCGCCCTGCTTTGTGCCGGGGCTTGGCTGCTGGCGTCGCGTTCGGACGTACCGGGCCGGCTGTTCGCCGGAGCGGTTGGCAAGACGCTCGCGGCGTTCTTCCTGTTCGGCCTGCTGAGCAGCGTCCTTGCACGCGAACCGCGTCTGGCCGCCTTCGAAACCTCGATATTTTTTCTGCTGTATGCCATCGCAATCGCCGCCGGCGCCGAGATCGCCAAGTGCGGACTGCCGGCATTGGTTCGGATCCTGCAGATCGTCGCCATCGCTGGGGTGCTGTACACGCTCAAGTTCTTCGTCGCCTACTTCGGCTCGTTCCATCTGGGCATTGCGCTGGAGGCCGACGATTTCACGCCGGGCTTCAGCAATATCCGTTTCTTCAATCACGTCCAGACCTCGACCTTGCCTTTGCTGGTCCTGCTGTGCAGCCTGACGCCGCGCACGTCCCGGCTGCGCTGGCTGTGGCTGGCCGTCACCGCCTACTGGTGGATGGCCTTGTACGCGACCACCGGGCGCGGCACTCTGGCGGGCATGGCCGCCGCCTGCGCCGCGGCCGCCTTCCTGCTGCGTGGCGCCGCCTTGCCTTACCTCAGGCAGGTCGCCTTGACCGCAATCCTCGGTGTAGTCGCTTACGTGGTGCTGCTCGTGATCGTGCCCGCGCTGCTCGGCGCGAAAGGAATCGGCGCCTTCGCGTTTGCCGTCGAGCGCACGGTAGCCAATCCGGCCTCCGGAAGAATGCCCCTGTGGCGCCAGGCCGTGACGCTGATCCTGCAGCACCCCTTGCTGGGTGTCGGGCCGATGCACTTTGCCCACTTTGGCCGCCCGGTGCACCAGGGTGCCCACCCCCACGACTGGCTGCTGCAGATCGCCAGCGAATGGGGCTTGCCGGCGCTGGTCTGCCTGCTGGCCGCGCTTTCGATCGCCCTGCGCGCGCTGGTGCGCGCGCCACGCCACGTCGATGCGCACGACCGGGACAACCGCGCCGTTGCCGCAGCCATGCTGGTGGGGGCGGTGGCGATCCTGGTGGACGGGCTGGTTTCCGGCGTCCTTGTCATGCCGCAGAGCCAGCTGGGGATCGCGCTGTACCTGGCTTGCGCGACCGGCTGGTACCGCACCGTCGTGCCGGCGACGCGGGTGTCGGGCGCCGGCAGGACCGCGCGCGTGGTGGGCGCCGTACTGTTTGTCGGCGCCATGGCCGGGCTGGCGAACTTGCTGCCGGACGGGCTCGCACGCTTGCGCGCCGAGCCCTTGAGCCCGGCGCTCGAAGCCGTGAACGCGGGACCGTCGTGGCCCCGGCTGTGGAAGGAAGGTTATTTCTGACGACGGCGCGAGGCCGCGCCGCCGGCCTCGCCCTGCTTACTGCTTCAGGTGCGCATCCAGCCAGTCCAGCACCGTGTGATGCCACAGCACCGAGTTGGCCGGCTTGAGGACCCAGTGGTTCTCGTCCGGGAAGAACAGCAGCTTGCTCTCGATGCCGCGGCGCTGCAGGGCCGTAAAGGTGGACAGGCCTTGCGCGGTCGGGATGCGGAAGTCCATGTCGCCCTGCACGACCAGCATCGGCGTCTTCCAGTTCTTCACGTAATTCACCGGGTTGAAGCGCTCGTGATTCTCCGGCACCGTGAAATAGGCGCCGCCGTTTTCCCAGTCGGTGAACCACTGCTCCTCGGTCGAGAACGCCATGCCGCGGGCGTCGAACACGCCGTCGTGGTTGACGATGCACTTGAAGCCGTCGGACCAGTTACCCTCGATCCAGTTCATCATGTAGCCGCCGTACGAGGCGCCCAGCGCGCAGCGTTTCTCGTGGTCCAGCCACGGGTACTTCGCCTCGGCCGCGGCCAGCCCCTTCTTCAGGTCCTCGAGCGGCTTGCCGCCCCAGTCGCCGCTGATCGCGTCGGTGAACTTCTGGCCATAGCCGGTCGAGCCATGGAAGTCGATGAACACCACCGCATAGCCGGCGCCGGCGTAGGTCTGCGGATTCCAGCGGTAGCTCCAGCCGTTGCCGAAGCTGCCCTGTGGGCCGCCATGCACCAGGAAGGCCACCGGATACTTTTGGCCCGGCACCGCGTTCCACGGCTTCATCACGTAGCCGTGCACCGTGTCGCCGCCGGCGCCGGCGAACGAGAACTGCTCGTACTCGCCCCAGCGCACGTCCGCCAGGCGGTCCGCATTCTGGTTGGTCAGCTGGCGCGCCTTGCCGCCCTTGAGCGCAAACAGCTGCGCGCCGGACTGCAGGTTGGACTGCGTGTAAGCGATCGTGTCATGACGCGCGTCGAAGCCGCCGATCGAACCCTTGTCCGTCAGCGCCGTCACCTTGCCGCTGGCGACGTCGATCGAGAACAGCTTGTGGTTGCCGACGTCTTCCGCGTCCACGATCAGCGACTTGCCGTCGGCGCTCCACTGCATGCTGCCCGGCGAGCGGTCCCAGCTCTCGGCCACGTTGTGCTTCTTGCCGGTGGCAACGTCCATCAGCACGATGTGGAAGCGGTCGGCCTCGAAGCCCGGGCGCGTCATGGCCAGGTAGGCGATGGTGCGGCCGTCCGGCGAATAGACGCCCTTGGTGTCCCAGGCGTTGTTGTCCTGGGTGAGGTTGCGCGGCGCGGCGCTGCCGTCCGCCGGCACCGCATACAGGTCGAAGTTGGTGGACCACGCCTCGGTCTTGCCGGCGATGCGGGCCGAGAACAGCACCGTCTTGCCGTCCGGGCTGAAGCGATACTCGTCATGGTCGCCGAACGGCTTGGACGGCACGTCGCCGTCGAGCGAGCCGGACAGGCTGGCCGGCGCCGCGCTCACGCGGCCGCTGGCGTCGATCGGGGCCGAGTACAGCACCGCGTTCTTGCCGTCCGCCCAGGTGTCCCAGTGGCGCACGAACAGCTTGTCGTACACGCGGCCGGACGCCTTGGTCTTGCCGCGCTCCTCGTCCTTGGCCTTGCTGCAGGCCAGGTCGCGGCATTCGCGGTACACCGACATGCTCATCAACAGACGGTCGCCCGTAGGGGACAGCCGGAAATTGTCCACGTCCAGCGGCAGGCTGGTGACCATCGACGCCTCGCCGCCGGACAGCGGCAGGCGCCACACCTGCGACGAACCGGAGCGGCCCGACAGGAAATAGATCGCGTCGCCGGCCGGCGACCACTCCGGATCGGTGCTGCTGGCGCTGTGGTTGGTCAGCCGCACCGGCGCCGGCTTGGCCGCGCGCAGGTCGACCATCCACAGGTCGGTGTGGCCGCGGTTCTTGGCCATGTCGGTGCTGCGTACGGTGTACACCACGCGCGTGCCGTCCGGCGACACCGCCGGGCTGCCGACGCGCTCCATGTTGACCAGGTCCTCGACCGTAAAGCCGCGCGGCGCGGCCGACGCGCCCGTCGCCACCAGGGCGGCGCCCAGCGCGAGCAAATGGTATCTCATGCAATCCCCTTCAGGTTCTTGTGACAGGCGCCTGCCGGCTCCGGCGGCGCAAGGTCAGCAATGTACCATGCGGGGAAAGCTTCAGTAGAGCATGATCGCAGCTGGCTACCGCGGCGCCTCGTAGGCCCCGATGCAACTGCCATTGCTCGGGTCGCGCGTGCGGCCGTCGAAGTCGTTGGCGAGCGCGTTGCTGGTCGTGCCGCTGTCGATCGCCGCCGAGTGCGACGCGAGGTGAAAATTCGGCAGCAGCATGGCCTTCTCGTAGCGGACGAAGGCCGGGTCGGCGGTCAGCGTGCCCGTAGCGGTATTGCGCATCGGTCCCCAGTCGCGCGTGTTTTGCGCGAGCAGGTTGTTGCGGTAGTAGTTCACGCCCATGATCCCGCCGCTGCCGACGTATTCCTCGATCCCGATGTAATTGTCGTAAGCGATGTTGTTGTAGACGAGCGTGTCCTTGTGCTCCACCTTGGGCCCCCGGTACGCGCCAGTGCCCACCACGATGCCCACGTACGACGCGGCCACCGTGTTGTTGATGACCTTGACCGCATTGGCCTCGTGGTACAGGTGGATCGCGGCGCCGCGGTAGGCGCGATAGACGACGTTGTTGACCACGCTGCCGGAACTGCTCACGTAGATGCCCTGGAACCGGTTGCAGCCGGCGGCATCGCGCCCGATGTCGCGCACCCAGTTGCCCACCGCATCGCTCAGGCCGCCGTTGTCGTAGGCGTCGATGTTGATGCCGGCGCCGCCGCTGCCGCTGCTGCACGAATACCAGCGCGCGATGTCGTGCACGTAGTTTTCGCGCACCACGCTGCGCGAACCGCTGGTGTAGATTCCCTGGCGCCAGTTGTCGCGGGTGGCGCTGGCGGAAGACGAGCCGTCCACTTCGAAGCCGACGATGTGCACGTAGTTGCCGGTGTTGGTCCAGCCGGTGCTGTTGTCGGCCTCGTTGGTGGAGGCCGGCGCCGGCACGATCTTCGCACCCCAGCGCATGGTGGAAACCCAGTAGATCCTGCCGTCGTAGCCGCCCGCGACCGTGTCGGCGCCGTCGGTGCTGGTGCGCAGTCCGCCCTCGTACACGCCCGGCTTGACGAAAATGGTCGTGCTCGGCCCCTTGACCGCCCTCGCGGCCGCGGCCAGCGTCTTGTACGGATTGGCTTCGCTGCCGTCGGGGCGCTCGCCGGTTGCCGAGGCATCGACGTAAATCCTGGTGCGGGTGTTCTGGCCGATGCTGCTCCAGGCGTGCCGTTCCACCAGTTCCGGGCTCTTCTTCAATTGGAACGCGATCTCGTCCAGGCCCAGGTTCGATGCTTGCCAGAACAGCAGGTCCGCCGCGCTGGGTGCGCGGCCGAGCAGCCACCAGTACAGGCCGCCAACGTCGTCGTCGCTGGGGGTGCCGTTCGGGGAAGGGTTGGGGGCGGGCGTGGGCGGCGGTTCGCCCGGGGCAATGCCCGGGGACGGGACCGCCGCCACATCGGCCGCGAGCTGGGGTTGTTGACGGGCGGTGTCGCCACCGCCGCTGCATGCCGAGAGCAACACCATCGTAAGACAACATAACCAGGCGTTGATACGGACATCCAAAGCGCGAGGGAACAACTTGTTCATTTCGTATTCCTTCTTCTTCTGTTGGTTTTGGATAAGTACGGATAAAGCGGACGCTGGCACTGGCAGTTCCTCGGGTACCTGTTCTCCTTACAAAAACTTGGGCAAAAAGATGCCCCTCCCGCGGGCAAGGCGGGTCACATGGGTTTGCCTGGAAAGATGCGCGGCTGCGCGCGCGCCGAGTGGGCTTGACGTTAATGCAAGCTTTTCAATTCAACGCAAGCATTTGAGCGGCAGATACTGACGCGGTTCAAGGTACGCATTTCAAGCATGCGCCGCGTCAAACGTCGAGGCTGCCTTTGGAAATAGCGGGCCGATCTTCAGGCCCGCGGCGTCCCGGCTTAGCGGCTTACCGAGTAGGCGTTCACGGTGGCGCTTCCGCTGCCCTTGACCAGTTCGCTGCCAAACTCGATGGTCGACAGGTAGTCGGTCGATGCCAGGTAGCCTTTCGCCAGCAAATAATCGACGAACGGCTTGACCCGGATGGTCGCCTTCGGCATTGGCGTCTGGCTGGCGAACGACAGGAAAATCCACTGGCGGCTGGTGCTATTGTCGACACAGACGTCGTACGTGACTCCGTCGACGGTGAGCGTGTCCACCACAGGCGAGTCTTTCCACGTTCCCAGCAGCTTGATCATGATTTCGGCCTTGTGCGGCCACTGCCCCGCTGACTTGGTGGCGTCCACCCACATGTCGTAGGTCAGGTTGTAGTCGCCGGTCGCGTCGATCGTAACGTCGTGCCTGACCGTGAGCGCCCCCAGACCCGAGAACGGGATCGGGCTGAGCGGCTGGCCCTGCGGGCGGTACAGGATTTCGGCGTACGACTTGACGGTGAAGTCGCTGTTGGGCCAGGCCCAGTTCCATTTGGCGGTAACGCCGCTCTGCACCGGCTTGCCGTTCTCGACAGTGCCGACCGACGCCGCGCTGATGCATTGCGTGAAGTCGGAGATCGTGCCCTTGCCCCACAGGTTGTTGGTGATCGCGTAGTCGCCAACGGCCATCGCCGGCCACGCGTTCTTGTCACAGCTTTCGGCCGACACGGGAACAAACGCCGCCGGCGCCTGCTGGGCGACAGGGGCGGGCGCAGCGGCGCCGCCACCGCCGCCGCCGCAGGCAGAGAGCAGCAACGGGGCGAGCAAACAGATTGCTTTTTTCATGGTTCTTGGTTGTTGTGCAAAAAATGTTCTAAATTTTATAGCACGCAAACCAAGTTGCGATAGGGAAAAATTAGGTGGACAGAAAAACTGAAGGCTTACACTTGCGCGTGCCAATCCCCGCTCTTGCCGCCGTGCTTCTCCAGCACGCGCACATTGGTCATGACCATGCCGCGATCGACCGCCTTGCACATGTCGTAGATCGTCAGCAGGCCCACCTGCACGGCGGTGAGCGCCTCCATCTCGACCCCGGTCTTGCCGACCGTTTCGACCTGCGCGCGGCAGTGCACGCTGCTGGCGGCCTGGTCGATCTCGAAGTCCACCGCCACCCGCGTGATCGGCAGCGGATGGCACAGCGGCACCAGGTCGCTGGTGCGCTTGGCGCCCATGATGGCGGCAATGCGCGCGATGCCGATCACGTCGCCCTTCTTGGCGCTGCCCGAGGTGACGAGTTCGAGCGTCTCCGGCTTCATCCGGATCGTGCCGGCCGCCACCGCGATCCGGTGCGTTTCAGCCTTGGCGCCGACATCGACCATGTGGGCTTGTCCGGTGGCGTCGAAATGGGTGAGCTGGTCGGGGGAAGTCATCGTGCGATTGTTTGGTTGATAATGCAGGGTAACAAAGTGTTTCGGCCAGCCGTTCGACAACTGCCGATGAGGGTATGATAGCACCCGTGAATTCGATCCCCGTCCCAGCGAAGATGCCACCACGCCGGTGGCCCCGCGCTCTGACTGCCGTCTGCCTGTCCGTATCGGCCGCGCTCGCCCTCGCGTCGCCGACCGAGGTCTATCGCAAGCCGCCGGACAACACCAACCTGCCGACCCTGGGCGAGCCGGCGCGCGAGGACCTGTCTCCGATCGTCGAGCGCAAGCTGGGCGAGGAGATCATGAATGACATTCGCCGCGACCGGGACTTCCTCGACGACGACCCGCTGCTCGAATACCTGAACAACCTGGGCACCACGCTGGTGGCGGCCGCGCCGGGCGCGCGCGGCGAGGCCAATTTCGACTACTCTTTCTTCGCCGTGCGCGACCCGATGATCAACGCGTTCGCGCTGCCGGGCGGCTTCATCGCGGTGCACTCGGCGCTCTTGATCGCGGCGCAGAACGAGTCCGAGCTGGCCTCGGTGCTGTCGCACGAGATCGGCCACGTCCAGCAGCGCCACATTGCGCGCATGCTGGGCAAGCAGCGCGAGGATATGCTGTTGCCGCTGGCGGCGCTCATCCTGGCCGCGCTGGCCGCCAAGAGCAGCCCGGATGCCGCAATGGGCATCGCGCTGGGCGGGCAGGGCCTGGCGATCCAGCGCCAGCTCAACTTCAGCCGCGACGCCGAGCGCGAGGCCGACCGGGTCGGTTTCCAGATCATGAATTCGGCCGGCTTCGACACCTCCGGCATGGTCGCCTTCTTCAAGCGCCTGCAGACGGCCACGCGCAACTATTCGGAAATGCCGGCCTGGCTGTCCAGCCACCCGCTGACGGCCGAGCGCATCGTCGACATCCAGTCGCGCGTGCGCGAGGCGCCGCACCAGCGCCCCCACGCCGATTCGCTCGATTTTTACCTGGTGCGGTCGCGCGCCCGCGTCCTGCAGGACGAAACCGTGAAGGCGCGCGAGGACACCCAGGCCGCGTTCCTGGCCCAGATGGAGCAGCCGAGCCGCCAGCAGCAGGTGGCGGCGCAGTACGGGCTGGCGTTCCTGGCTTTGCGCGGCGGCGACCTGGCTGGCGCGCAGAGCTGGCTGGACAAGGCGCGCGCCGCGCTCAAGCCCAGGCCGGGCGTGTTCTCGGCGGAGCGCGACAGCAATGACGGCGCGGCCATGCTGGCCGGGCTGCAGATCGAGATCAAGCTGGCGCCCGGCCAGCCGGACGCGGTGGTGCAGCAGGCCGTCCGGGACGCGGCGCAGGCGCACCAGCAATTCCCGCTGTCGCGCGCCATCGCGCGCCAGTATGCCGAAGCGATGATCGCGGCCGGCAAGCTGGACGATGCCGCCCGCTTCCTGCGCGACCAGATCAGCCAGTACCGCGCCGAACCCAAGCTCTACGACCAGCTGGCCAAGACCTATGCCAAGCAGGGCAAGATCGCGCTGCAGCACATGGCGCTGGCCGAATCCTACGCGCTCAGCGGCGCACTGCCGGCGGCGGTGGACCAGCTGGACATCGCGCGCAAGGCGGGCGACGTGTCGTTCTATGACCAGGCGGTGATCGACGCGCGCGAACGCGAGATCAAGGCCAAACAGAAGGACGAGAAGGAAGAGAAGAAGGACCGGCCGTAGCGCGCAGGCCGAATCGGAAAACGCCAGCCGCAAACACTTGCACGTCGTCCCGGCGCATCCTCGGCGGCCCCGCCGTGACCCATAGACCGCGTGAATGGCCGCAACTTTGCCGCAGTCCCGCTGACTCAGCATGGGTCCCGGCCTTCGCCGGGACGACGTAAAAATGGGGGCGAAATTACGGTTGTGGCTGGGCGACGAAGTGGAACTGCAACGAGAGATCGGCCGCCGGGATGCGCGACACACTGACTTGTTCATCGCGGTAACGCAATACCATCGTGCCAGGCCGATCCTCGAGCCACCCGAGCAGCGCCTCGTCGCTCACAGGTTTGCCGTCCAGTTCCATGTGCGACAGCAACTGCGCAAGGTCGCGGTCGTCCACTTGCGCGACGATCCCGTCGCCTTGCAGGATCAGCCTTCCCTCCAGCGTCATGCAGGCGCGCTCGACCCGCGCAAGAGCCTGTCCCGTGTGCAGCACGAAACCTGCCGCCGGGTCGGTACGGGCGATGAACGGCGTCGCTTCCAGGTTCACGTACACCCGCTGCGGCCCGTTCTGGAAGTACCAGCAGCCACGCTCGTCGCGCAGGTAATTGCGGTTGATGAAGCCAACCAGCGCGGCATTGGTCAGCTTGTCGCCGGGCGCGCCGGCGCGCTGGGCCGCTTCGTCGCGCATGCGCCAGGCGCCGCGCGCGTCCAGTGCCAGCCAGCCGTAGCAGTGCGGCACGTTCGGCCATTTGGCCATCGCTTGTTTGACGATTTCATCCATGTTTGCCTCCGGCGCCGCCGTGTTCGAAAAAGTGCAGGATACGCCGCGGCAGCCAGTCGATGCGCCCGGGCGGCCCGCCCACCGCAAATCCCACGTGGCCACCGGTCTCGGGATACTCGAGCACCACCGAGGGCGCTGCCTTGTCCGGCAAGTGCCGCCCCGGCAGGAACGGGTCGTTGCGCGCGTTGAGCACGAGGGTGGGTACGGTGATGTCGCCCAGCACGTGCCTGGCGCTGGCCCGGTGCCAGTAGTCGTCGGTGTCGCGGTAGCCGTGCAGCGGCGCGGTGACGATGTTGTCGAATTGGTAGAGGTCGCGCGCGGCAAGCAGGGCGTCGCGGTCGAACAGGCCCGGAAAGTGCTCCAGCTTGGCCAGCGCCTTGGGCTTGAGTGACCGCAGGAACATGCGCGTGTAGAGCATGTTCAGCCCCGACGACAGCGATTCGCCGCCGCGCGCCAGGTCCAGCGGCGCCGACACCGCGCAGGCCGCGTCCACGATGCCGGCCTGGTGCTGCGCTTCGCCCAGCCAGCGCAGCAGCGCGTTGCCGCCGAGCGAGACGCCGGCCGCGTAGAACCGGCCGGACGCGCGCGGGCGCAGGCGCCGCACGATCCAGTCGATCTCGGGCGCGTCGCCCGAATGGTAAAAGCGCGGCATCCGGTTCAGTTCGCCGGAGCAGCCGCGGAAATGGGGGACGGCGCCCGACCAGCCGCGCGCGGCCAGCGCCGCCATCAGCGAGCGCGCGTAATGGCTGTCGGATGAGCCTTCCAGCCCGTGGAACAGCACGACCAGCGGCTGGCCCGGGGCGCCGTCGACGCAATCGACGTCGATGAAGTCGCCGTCCGGGGTATCCCAGCGCTCGCGCCGGTAGCTGACCTTCGGCCGGGCCATGCAGGTGGCCGGCAGGATGGTTTGCAGGTGGCCACCCTGCAGCCAGCGGGGCGCGCGGTAGCGCAGCAGGTCGGTGGAATCGGTGCCTGGGTGTCGCATGCGCGCCCCCCGCGGCAGGATCAGTGGTGGGACAGCTCGACGCCCGGGGCCAGCTGGTAGCGGGTGCCGCAGTACGGGCACTTGGCCTGGCCGGCGTGATCGAAGTCGAGGAAGACGCGCGGGTGCGACGACCACAGCGGCATGGCCGGGTTCGGGCAGTAGGCCGGCAGGTCCTGGGCCTGCAATTCCACCACAGGTATCGTCTTCTCAGTCATCTGGTTCTCCGTCAGGCAGTTTACTCAAAACCACGATTCTAACGGATTCATACCCCTTGCCGGAATGGCCGGGTAAAATAGCGGGCTCTCCAGGAGTCCCGTTCGTTCTTTTCCATGCCCGACTGCGTCCATTCCGCCGCCGTGCCAGCTTGCTGTTGCGGGATAGCTACATGAGCCACCACCGTTCGGTCGCCGAAGCGCATGCCCGCTGCGACCAGCACGACCCGCTTGCCTGGCGCAAGGGCTTTCGCGACGGCCTGCCGCTGCTCTTGGGCATTGGCGCCTGGGCCGTGGTGGTTGGCGTGGCCATGGTCAAGACCGGGCTGACGGCCTGGCAGGCCAGTGGTATGACCCTGCTCGTGTACGCCGGTTCCGCGCAGCTTGCCTCGCTGCCACTGATGGCCGCCCACGCGCCGCTGTGGGTGATCTTTGCCACCGCGCTGGTCGTCAACCTGCGCTTCGTCATCTTTTCCGCGCTGCTGGCCCCGCACTTTGCCCACTTGCACTGGCGCCAGCGCTTCCTGCTCAGCTTTATCGCCGGCGACATGACCGTCGCCCTGTACTTACAGCGCTATCCGGACCCGTCCCCGGTGCCCGGCAAGCTGTCCTACCTGAAAGGGCTGCTGTATCCCAACTGGGTCGTCTGGCAGCTGTGCTGCCTGGTCGGCATCCTGCTCGGCAGCGCCGTTCCCGCCAGCTGGGGCCTCGATTTCGCCGGTACGCTGGCGATCCTGTGCATGACGGTGCCGCTGGTGACCAGCAATGCTGCGCTGTGCGGGGTGGCGGTGGCCGGCGCGGTTGCCGTGATCGCGGACCCGCTGCCGTACAAGCTGGGCCTGCTGCTGGCCGTGCTGGGCGGCATGGTGACCGCGATGGTGGTCGAGGAAACCAACGAGAAACGAAAGGCGCGCCGTGGCTGATTGGGAAGTCTGGCTCGTCATCGTGCTGCTGGCCATCTCGACCGCCCTCACGCGCAGCGGGATCGTGCTGCTCGGCCATCGGGTGGCCATCCCCAAGCGGGTGCAGGAGATGCTGCGCTTTGCCCCGGCCTGCGCGCTGGCGGCCATCGTCGTGCCCGACCTGGTGCATGGCGGCAGCGGTGAACTGCACCTGAGCCTGGCCAATCCGCGCCTGGTCGCGGGCGTGTTGTCGTTGGGCTTTTACTTGCTCCGCCGGAACATGCTGCAGACCATCGGCTTCGGCATGCTGGCCTTCACACTGTTGCGCGTCTTCCACGTTTTTGGCGCGGTGGCCTAAGGTAGAATATCAATTTTTCACCATCCCACTGCTGAGCAAGCCATGAACAGCGTTCTCAATTTCACCCGTTTGCAGGATCTGATCGACCAGGGGTCGCTCAAAGGCAAGCGCGTGTTCATCCGTGCCGACCTGAACGTCCCGCAAGACGACGCCGGCAACATTACCGAAGACACCCGTATCCGCGCCTCCGTGCCGGCGATCCGCGACGCGCTCAAAGCCGGCGCCGCCGTCATGGTCACCTCGCACCTGGGCCGCCCGACCGAGGGCGAGTTCAAGCCGGAAGACAGCCTGGCCCCGGTCGCCAAGCGCCTGTCCGAGCTGCTCGGCCAGCCGGTCGAACTGAAGCAGAACTGGGTCGATGGCGTCGACGTCGCGCCGGGCCAGGTTGTGCTGCTGGAAAACTGCCGCGTGAATAAGGGCGAGAAGAAGAACGCGGACGAGCTGGCCCAGAAAATGGCCAAGCTGTGCGACGTGTACGTCAACGACGCCTTCGGCACCGCGCACCGCGCCGAGGCCACCACCCACGGCATCGCCAAGTTTGCGCCCGTGGTGTGCGCCGGCCCGCTGCTGGCCGCCGAGCTGGACGCGCTGGGCAAGGCGCTGCACAGCCCGCAGCGTCCGCTGTTGGCCATCGTGGCCGGCTCCAAGGTCTCGACCAAGCTGTCGATCCTGGAAAGCCTGGCCTCGAAAGTGGACAACCTGATCGTCGGCGGCGGCATTGCCAACACCTTCATGAAGGCCGTCGGCCTGCCGATCGGCAAGTCGCTGGCCGAAGCCGACCTGGTCGGCGAAGCCAAGGCCATCATCGACATGATGGCCGCGCGCGGCGCCCAGGTGCCGATCCCGGTGGACGTGGTGTGCGCCAAGGAGTTTTCGCCGACCGCCGCCGCCACCGTCAAGGACGTGAAGGACGTGCAGGACGACGACATGATCCTCGACATCGGCCCCAAGACCGCCGCCATGCTCGCCGAGCAGGTGGCCAAGGCCGGCACCATCGTCTGGAACGGCCCGGTGGGCGTGTTCGAATTCGACCAGTTCGCCGAAGGCACCAAGACGCTGGCCCACGCGATCGCCGATTCGAAGGCGTTCTCGATCGCCGGCGGCGGCGACACGCTGGCCGCGATTGCCAAGTACAAGATTGCCGACCAGATCGGCTACATTTCGACCGGCGGCGGCGCCTTCCTCGAGTTCCTCGAAGGGAAGACGCTGCCGGCGGTGGAGATCCTGCTGCAGCGCAGCGCCAAGTAAGCAGACCCAGCGCAGTTCCGGACGGCTGCGCTTTTTCTTTTCTGAAGGATCCCTTTATGCAACGTGGCACCAAGATCGTCGCAACCATCGGCCCCGCTTCCTCTGATTTCGATGTCCTCGTCCGGATGATTCGAGCGGGCGTGGACGTGGTGCGCCTGAACTTTTCACACGGGCGTGCCCAGGACCATATCGACCGTGCCAACCTGGTGCGGCGCGCGGCCGCCGAATGCGGGCGCGAAGTGGCGATCATGGCCGACATGCAGGGTCCGAAAATCCGCATCGGCAAGTTCGAGAACAACAAGATCGAACTTGCCAACGGCGACAAATTCATCCTCGACGCCCGGTACGGCGACAACGGCGAGCTGGGCAACCAGGAGCGCGTGGGCCTGGACTACAAGGCGCTGCCGCGCGACGTGCGCCCCGGCGACACGCTGCTGCTCAACGACGGCCTGATCGTGCTGATCGTCGACAAAATCGCCGGCCACGAGATCCACACCACGGTCAAGGTCGGCGGCGAGCTGTCCAACAACAAGGGCATCAACCGCCTGGGCGGCGGCCTGACCGCGCCCGCGCTGACCGCCAAGGACATGGAAGACATCAAGACCGCGATGCGCTTCCAGGCCGACTACCTGGCCATCTCGTTCCCCAAGAGCGCCACCGACATGGAAATGGCGCGCCAGCTGGCCAACATCGCTGGCGAGCCCTACCACCACAAGCCGCTGATGATCGCCAAGATCGAGCGCGCCGAAGCCATTCCCGTGCTGCAGGAAATCCTCGACGCCTCCGACGGCATCATGGTCGCGCGCGGCGACCTGGCGGTGGAAGTGGGCAACGCCGCGGTGCCGGCGCTGCAAAAGCGCATGATCCAGATGGCGCGCGACTCGAACAAGCTGGCCATCACCGCGACCCAGATGATGGAGTCGATGATCGTGAACGCCGTACCGACCCGCGCCGAGGTGTCGGACGTGGCCAACGCCGTGCTGGACGGTACCGACGCCGTGATGACCTCGGCCGAAACCGCCGCCGGCAAGTACCCGGTCGAGACCGTCGAAATGATGTCGGCCATCTGCCTGGAAGCCGAGCGCTCCGAGTACAACAAGCTCGAAGCGGACTTCCTGAACGTGCAGTTCACCCGCATCGACCAGTCGATTGCCTACGCAACCTTGTTCACGGCCCACCACCTGAACGTGAAGGCGATCGTCGCCCTGACCGAGTCCGGCTCCACCGCGCTGTGGATGAGCCGGCACCGCGTCAACACCCCGATTTTCGCGCTGACCCCGTCCCAGACGACGCAGCGCAAGGCATCGTTGTATCGTAACGTGCAAGCTTTCCACCTGCAGCAGGAGGGCGGCAGCCACGCCGTGCTGGCCAAGGCCGAAGAGCTCCTGATGAGCGTGGGCGTGGTCAAAAAGGGCGACATGATCGTCGTGACCTGGGGCTCGCCGATGGGCCAGGCGGGCAGCACCAACGCCCTGAAGATCGTGCGGGTAGGCGAATACGAATAACAGGTTTTTTATTATTTTTGGAGTTCAACCATGGCACTCGTATCAATGCGTCAGCTGCTGGACCACGCCGCCGAAAACGGCTATGGCCTTCCGGCATTCAACGTCAACAATCTTGAGCAGGTGCAGGCCATCATGGCCGCTGCCGACGCCGTCGGCGCGCCGGTGATCATGCAAGCCTCGGCCGGCGCCCGCAAGTACGCCGGCGAAGCCTTCCTGCGCCACCTGATCGAGGCGGCGGTGGAAGCCTACCCGCACATCCCGGTCGTCATGCACCAGGACCACGGCCAGTCGCCGGCCGTCTGCATGGCCGCGATCCGCTCGGGCTTCACCTCGGTCATGATGGACGGCTCGCTGCAGGCCGACGGCAAGAGCGTGGCCAGCTACGAATACAACGTGGGCGTGTCCAAGGAAGTGGTCAAGTTCTCGCACGCGATCGGCGTGACCGTCGAGGCCGAACTGGGCGTGCTCGGCTCGCTCGAGACCATGAAGGGCGACAAGGAAGACGGCCACGGCGCCGAGGGCACCATGACCCGCGAGCAGCTGCTCACCGACGTCAACCAGGCCGCCGACTTCGTTGCGCAGACCCAGTGCGACGCGCTGGCGATTGCCATCGGCACCTCGCACGGCGCCTACAAGTTCACCCGCAAGCCGACCGGCGACATCCTGGCGATCGACCGCATCAAGGAAATCCACGCGCGCATCCCCAACACCCACCTGGTGATGCACGGCTCGTCGTCGGTGCCGCAAGACCTGTTGGCCATCATCCGCGAATTCGGCGGCGACATGAAGGAAACCTATGGCGTGCCGGTCGAAGAGATCCAGGAAGGCATCCGCCACGGTGTTCGCAAGATCAATATCGACACCGACATCCGCCTGGCGATGACCGCTGCGATCCGCCAGTATATGGCGCAGAATCCGTCCAAGTTCGACCCGCGCGACTACCTCAAGCCGGCGCGCGAAGCGGCCATGAAGATCTGCAAGGAGCGCTACATCGCCTTCGGCTGCGAAGGCCAGGCTGCCAAGATCAAGCCGATGCCGCTCGAGAAGATCGCTGAGCGCTACAAGGCCGGTGAGCTGGCCCAGATCGTGAAGTGAAGTAAAATGACGTTTTTCGGGCGCCCGAAAAACGTCGTTCCCGCGCAGGCGGGAACCCAGGTTTGATTCCCGCGCTGGCGCTGGCCGGCCGGGAGGCCGATTCGACCGGCGGGCGTTCCCCGCCGGTTTTGCGTTTTTTCGATACCCTTCTATGAACAGCCTCTACCAATCCACTATCCAGTCCCTGCCGCTGCTGGGCCGCGGCAAGGTGCGCGACAACTATGCAGTGGGCGACGACAAGATCCTGATCGTCACCACCGACCGCCTGTCGGCCTTCGACGTCGTGATGAACGAGCCGATCCCCGGCAAGGGCATGGTGCTCAACCAGATGACCAACTTCTGGTTCGACAAGCTCGGCCACATCGTGCCGAACCACCTGACCGGCATCGAGCCGGAAAGCGTGGTGCGCCCGGACGAAGTGGAGCAGGTCAAGGGCCGCGCGGTCGTGGCCAAGCGCCTCAAGCCGATCCTGGTCGAGGCGGTGGTGCGCGGCTACATCATCGGCTCGGGCTGGAAGGACTACCAGGCCAGCGGCGCCATCTGCGGCATCACCCTGCCGCAAGGCCTGCGCCAGGCCGACAAGCTGCCCGAACCGCTGTTCACCCCGGCCGCCAAGGCCGACCTGGGCGAGCACGATGAGAACATCAGCTTTGAAGAGATGGAAAAGCGCATCGGCGCCGAACTGGCGCGCAAGATCCGCGACATCAGCATCCAGCTGTACAAGACCGCGGCCGACTACGCCGCCACCCGCGGCATCATCATCGCCGACACCAAGTTCGAGTTCGGCCTGGACGAGAACAATGTGCTGCACCTGATGGACGAAGTGCTGACCGCCGACTCGTCGCGCTTCTGGCCGGCCGACTCGTACGCGCCGGGCATGAGCCCGCCGTCGTTCGACAAGCAGTTCGTGCGCGACTACCTCGAGACGCTGAAGGACTGGAACAAGACCGCGCCCGCGCCGGCACTGCCGCAGGACGTGATCGAAAAGACCCAGGCCAAGTACTTCGAGGCGATCGAGCGCCTGACCGGCGAAAAGCTGAAGGCCTGACGCGATGGCCGAGCAAGCAAAGCCGCTGGTCGGCGTGATCATGGGCTCGTCCTCGGACTGGGACGTGATGCAGCATGCGGTCGCCATCCTCAAGCAGTTCGGCGTGCCGCACGAGGCGCAGGTGATCTCCGCGCACCGCATGCCGGACGAAATGTTCGCGTATGCCGAACAGGCGCGCGCGCGCGGCCTGCGCGCCATCATCGCCGGCGCCGGCGGTGCGGCCCACCTGCCGGGCATGGTGGCCGCCAAGACCATCGTGCCGGTGCTGGGCGTGCCGGTGCCGTCCAAGTACCTGCGCGGCGAAGACTCGCTGCTGTCGATCGTCCAGATGCCCAAGGGCGTGCCGGTGTCCACCTTCGCCATCGGCGAGGCGGGCGCGGCCAACGCGGCCCTGACCGCGGTGGCGATCATCGCCGCGAACGACGACGCGCTTGCAGCCAGGCTGCTGGCGTTCCGCG
Organism: Massilia agilis; assembly: GCF_024756255.1. Classification (GTDB taxonomy): domain Bacteria; phylum Pseudomonadota; class Gammaproteobacteria; order Burkholderiales; family Burkholderiaceae_D; genus Telluria; species Telluria agilis. The sequence goes on from NZ_JANUHB010000004.1 coordinate 85,110, forward strand.
GCGAGCAGACTGCGGCCGCCAAGGCCATGACCCTCCCGACCGTATGAGCGACAAGCAGCAGACTCCCTTCCTCCCGCCGGCCTGGCTCGGCGTGATGGGTGGCGGCCAGCTGGGCCGCATGTTCGCCCACGCCGCGCAGGCGATGGGCTACCGCGTCGCCGTGCTCGAACCGTCGCGCGACTGCCCGGCCGGGCACGCAGCCAACCGCGTGGTCGAGGCGGCCTACCAGGATGCGAAAGGCCTGGACGAACTGGCTGCGCAGTGCGTGGCCGTGACCACCGAATTCGAGAACGTGCCGGCCGAAAGCCTGTCGCGCCTGGCGCAGCAAGTGTTCGTGGCGCCGGGCGCGTCGTGCGTGTCGGTGGCGCAGGATCGCATCCTCGAAAAGCGCTTCTTCGTCGAGTGCGCGCCGCATTCGGGCGTGATGCCGGCGCCGCACAAGGCGATCGGCTCGCATGCGGATGTCGACGCCATCCCCGACGAGCTCCTGCCCGGCATCCTGAAAACCGTGCGCATGGGCTACGACGGCAAGGGCCAGGTGCGTGTGAAAACGCGCGAGGACGTGCGCGCAGCATTCGACGCGATGGGCGGCGTGACCTGCCTGCTCGAGAAGATGCTGCCGCTGGCGTACGAAGTTTCCGTGCTCACCGCACGCGGCGCCGATGGCGCATCGGTGGTCTACCCGATCGCCGAGAACGTGCACCGCGACGGCATCCTGTTCACCACCACCGTGCCGGGCCCGAACGTGTCCGCCGCATGCGCGAAGAAGGCGCAGGACGCGGCAACGGCAATGATCGCGCAGCTGGGCTACGTGGGTGTGCTGTGCATCGAGTTCTTCGTGCTGCAGGACGGCTCGCTGGTGGTCAACGAGATGGCCCCGCGCCCGCACAACAGCGGTCACTACACCATCGACGCCTGCGTCACCAGCCAGTTTGCGCAGCAGGTACGCGCAATGGCGCGGCTGCCGCTGGGCGATTGTCGCCAGCATTCGCCGGCGGTGATGCTCAACATCCTCGGCGACATCTGGTATGACGGCGCTGCCCTCCGCGAGCCGGCATGGGACAAAGTGCTGGCGCTGCCCGGCGCCTGCCTGCACCTGTACGGCAAGGAAGAACCGCGCCGCGGCCGCAAGATGGGCCACGTCACCTTCGTCGCGCCCACGCTGGGCGAAGCGCAAGACCAGCTGCGCGAGGCTTGCGCCATCCTGGGCATCGCACCGTGAACGGGCAAGGCATCGACCAGGGCGCGGTGCAGGACGCCGCGCGCCTGCTGGAACAGGGCAGGCTGGTCGCGCTCCCCACCGAGACCGTGTACGGCCTGGGCGCGGACGCCGAGAACCCGGCGGCCGTGGCCAGCATCTACGCGGCCAAGGGGCGTCCGCAGGACCATCCGGTCATCGTGCACCTGGCGCCCGAGGGCAAACTCGAGCACTGGGCATGCGACATTCCCGACGAAGCGCGCGCACTGGCACGGGCATTCTGGCCCGGGCCGCTTACCATGATCCTGAAGCGCGCACCTGGCATTCCCGATGCCGTCAGCGGCGGCCAGGACACGATCGGCCTGCGCTGCCCCTCGCATCCGGTGGCGGTGGCACTGCTGCGCGCCTTCAAGGGCGGGCAGGGCGGCGTCGCGGCGCCGTCGGCCAACAAGTTCGGCCACGTGAGCCCGACCCTGGCCCAGCACGTGCGCGACGAGTTCGCGGGCGACGCCAGCGTCGCACTTGTGCTCGATGGTGGCGCGTCGCAGGTGGGCATCGAATCGACCATTGTGGACCTGTCGCGTTTGGCGACGCACGGCCCGGTGCTGCTGCGGCCCGGCCACGTAGGTGCGGACGCGATCGAGCGCGTGATCGGCCAGCGCCCGGCCGCACCCGACGCCGCCGCGCCGCGCGCCTCGGGCACACTCGAATCGCACTACGCGCCGAGCACGCCGGTGGTGCTGCAGGAGCGCGCCGCGCTGCCCGACGTTCTCGCACGCCTTGCGGCGGCCGGCCGCAAGGCTGCGCTGATCCACTTCTCCGACCTGTCCGCAGCCCACGCCGCTGTGCGCCTGCCGGCCAACCCGCAAGGCTACGCACACGACCTGTACGCGGCGCTGCGCGCGATGGATGGCGTGGGCGCTGACCTGATCCTGGTCGAAGCGCCGCCGCGGGACGACGCCTGGCTGGGCGTGAACGACCGCCTGCGCCGCGCCGCGCACGGCTCGGCGGGCACTTTGCAGGCGCTGCTCGAAAAACCGTGATGCGCTAGCCTTAAGCGAAGGCGCCCGGTTCGTTCATCCCCTACCTGTTCCAACGTCGTTCCCGCGCAGGCGGGAACCCATGCTGAGTTCGAGATGCTCCGGCCGCTGCGCAATCCGCGGCAGGGCAAGCGGTCCATGGGTCCCCGCCTGCGCGGGGACGACGTGGTGGTACATCCGTGGCCCACGCGCAACATCCCTCCCGCCAGCCTCATCCGCAGTGGTACGATCCTGAACGAACCCGGCAGTAGTCCCTGCCGCCACCGAACAATCCCTTCGTCTCATCCCCGCGCCTTGCACCTGCCAGGCAGCCCCGGCGCGTCCGCGCGCCTGCAGACAAGACCCAGCACCAGGATCGACCATGCGTTACCCGCTCGCCTTCGCCCTTCCACTCCTGCTCGCGGCATGCGGCGGCGGGACCACGGTCGGCGGCACCCCGTCCGGCGTCGCCAACCCCACCCCGGTGGCCGCCCCGGCGCGCGGCAGCCTGCTCGCAAGCGCCACCGCGGTGCCGGTGGCGCTGTCGGCCAGCGTGCGCGTGGCCACGGTCCAGCCGGCGGAAATGGCCGCATTCCTCGAGGCCGCCCAAAGCGGCACCACCGCCATCTCGGGCCCGCCGCAGTGTGCGGTGTCGATCTACCGCGTGCACTACAACACCATCGGCGGCGCCGGCGAGGCAACCGACGCCAGCGCGGCCGTGATGGTGCCGTCCGGGACAGGCAGCTCGTGCAGCAATTCGCGACCGGTGCTGCTGTACGCGCACGGCACCTCGCTGCAAAAGTCGTACGACATGGCCGATATCGCCAACAACACCGAGTCCCGGCTGGCCGCTGCCATCTTTGCCGCGCAAGGCTTCATCGTGGTTGCGCCCAACTATGCCGGCTATGGCGGCTCCTCGCTCGGCTACCATCCGTACCTGGACCGCGACCAGCAATCGGCCGACATGATCGACGCCTTGCGCGCCGCGCGCGCCGCGTTCCCGGCGATCGGCGCGCGCGACTCGGGCAAGCTGATGGTGACCGGCTATTCGCAGGGCGGCTACGTGGCGCTGGCCACCCAGCGCGCGATGCAGGGCGGCGGCGAGTTCGCGGTCACGGCGGCGGCCGGCATGTCCGGCCCCTACGCACTGGCCCGGTTCGGCGACCAGCTGTTTGGCGGCGCCCCGCGCGACGGCGCGACGGTGGTGGTGCCGCTGCTTATCAATGCAGGCCAGCATGCCGGCGCCGGGCTGTACCGCAATCCGGCCGAGATCTATGAGGCGCAGTACGCCGGCGGGATCGTGGACCTGGTGCCGGGCACGCTCGGATCGAGCGAACTGGTCAGCCAGGGCAAGCTGCCGGCCACCGCCCTGTTTGCGTCCGACTCGATGCCGCAGGCCAGCGGTTACGGCCAGTACTTCGGCGCGGGCAACCTGGTCAGGAGCGACTACCGCGCCGGCTACCTGGCCGACATGGCCGCCCACCCGTGCAGCCAGGACGCGCGTGCGCCGCTGTCGTGCGCGCCGGCGCAGGCGCTGCGCTCCTGGCTGGTGCGCAACGACTTGCGTAGCTATGCGCCCAATGTCCCGCTGCTGCTGTGCGGCGGCGACGGCGACCCCACCGTCCCGTATTTCAATACCAGCGACAGCGCCGCCTACTTCCGCGCGCGCGGCGCCGCCGTGACCGAGCTGAACATCGATTCGTCGATGGACGGCCTGAACGACTTCTTCCGCCTGCCCAAGCTCGGCTTTGCCACCGCCAAGGCGGCGCTGCGCGCAGCCAGCGGCGGCGACGCGGTGGCGTCCAGCTACCATGCCGGGCTGGTCGCGCCGTTCTGCATGGCGGCCACGCGCGACTGGTTCCAGTCGGTGCTGGCGCGCTAGGTGCCGCGCTGGCGTCCCAAAGTTCCCGTGCGCGGGACGTCAACCCGCGGCGCATGAACATTCCTTGAGCCCGGCTATTGCGCGTACAAATTCGTTTAGCGTGCTCGGCCGGCGTTGCTATAATCGCCACCGCTCCGGCAGCCCATCCGTATTGACGGTCTTGTTGCTGGGAACTAACGTTTTTGCAATGCTTTCGCTATACAAGCGAACGGAACACTGGCATATTAGTTACGACACGAATAGCACGGGCGTTCGTTTCAACAAGAACATTTAAATTTAGGAGACACAATGCGTCACACCAATCTCGCGCTCGCGCTGTTGACCGCGGCCGTCCTCGCTGCGTGCGGCGGCAATGGCAGCAAACCCGGCGACCAAACGCTCAAGACCAAGTACAGCGCCCAGGTGTCCTTCGGCGACAGCCTGTCGGACGTTGGCAGCTATGCCGTTGGCGGCGTGCTGGCGCTGGGCGGCGGCAAATGGACGATCAACGGCGACAACACCACCAAAGAGCCGACCCTGACCGGCAAGAACTGGACCGAACTGGTCGGTGCCCAGCTCGGCGTGAGCGGTGTCTGCGCGGCCCAGACCGGCCTGCAGGGCGACGCCACCAAGGGCTTCTCGGTGGCCGTCACCGACCACCCGAACTGCTTTAACTACGCCCAGGGCGGCGCACGCGTGACCAACCCGGTCGGCGCCGGCAACAAGCTGACCGGTTCGCCGCTGGGTGCGCTGACCGTGCCGGTGGTGCAGCAAGTGGCCAACCACCTGGCCAAGAGCGGCGGCAAATTCAGCGGCACCGAAGTGGTGACCGTGATGGCTGGCGGTAACGACATCCTGGTGCTGATGGGCCAGCTGTCGGCTGCCGCCACCGCCGCCGGCACCAAGGCCGGCCAGACCACCTTTGCCACCTCGCTGACCATGCAACTGGCAGCCGGCGCGACCAACCCGCAAACGGCTGCCCAGGCGATTGGCCTGGCGATCCAGACCGAATCGGCCAACCCGAGCCACACCGACACCAGCGTCGTGACCGCCGCCGTGACCGCTGCCGCACAGCAGCCGGGCAACCAGGCTGTCGCCTCGCCGACCGTGTACGGCCCGATGGTGACCAAGGCCCAGGCCGACGCCGCCGCTGCGGGCGCCAAGGCCGGCGCCGACTACTTTGCCGCCAACGCCCCGGGCATCGTGACCGCGATGGGTACCGCCGGCGCCGAGCTGGCAGCCCTGGTCAAGACCCAGATCATCGGCAAGGGCGCCAACTACGTGGTGGTCAACAACCTGCCGGACGTGGCCAGCACCCCGTCGGGCACCGCCCAGAGCGCCGACGTGCGCGCCCTGATCGGCAAGGCCGTGGATGCCTTCAACGCCCAGCTCAAGGCCGGCGTGGCAGGCGACGCCAAGGTGCTGTACGTGGACCTGTGGGCGATCAGCCATGACCAGGTCACCAACCCGGGTCCGTACGGCCTGACCAACACCAAGGACAAGGCCTGCGGCAACAACGCGCTGGGCGGCAGCTCGATCGTCTGCAACGGCAGCAACCTGGCCGCCGGCGACGTCAGCCACTACATGTTCGCCGACGATGTCCACCCGACCCCGTACGAGAACTCGCTGATCGCGCGCTACGTGCTCGAGCAGATGGTCGTCAAGGGCTGGCTGTAATCATCACGACGGGTCCGTCGCCCTCGCTGGCGGCGGGCCGTTCCACCATAAGAATCAGGAGATAAAATGAAAGTACGTGTGAATAACGTCGTGAAGATGCTGGTGCTGGCCGGTGTGTTCGGCGTCGCATCGAGCGCCTCGGCGCAGTCGGCGGGCCAGTGGGCCGTGTCGGCCGGCGTCAACAAGATCACCCCCCATGTCGAGAGTGGCTACATCTCGGCGCCGGCACTGCCGCAATCGCAAGGCGACGTCAGCGGCGACACCCAGCCGGTGCTGGTGTTTGCTTACGGCATGACCGACAACATCTCGCTCGAAGGCGCGCTCGGCACTCCGTACAAGCACAAGATCTACGGCGCGGGCGCGATCGCCGGCACCGGCCAGCTGGGCACGGTCGAGGCGCTGCCGCCGACCCTGTTCGTTCAGTACCGCTTCTTCGAGCCGAGCTCGATGGTCCGCCCGTACATCGGTTTCGGCCCCACCTACGCGCGTTTCCAGAAAGCGACCGGCTCGGGCCAGATGACCGCGCTGACCAACCCGGGCGCCGGCGTCCCGACGACCTTCAAGATCGACAACAAGCTCACGTATTCGGGCCAGGTTGGCGTGGCGGTGAACTTCAGCGAGCGCTGGTTCGCCAGCGCGGCCTACATCAAGACCAAGCTGTCGACCGACGTGCACTTCTCGAGCGGCCAGAACCAGCACATGAGGCTCGACCCGAGCTCGGTGATGGTGTCGGTGGGCTACAAGTTCTAAGCCTTCCCGCTGCAACAAAAAACCCCGCTCCGGCGGGGTTTTTTATTGTTGGCGCCTGCCCGTCGTCCCCGCGCAGGCGGGGACCCATAGACCGCGTGACAGGACACTCAGCATGGGTCCCCGCCGGCCTGCCGGCGAGGCCGGGGACGACGGGTTGGTGCTAACTCTTAAAACGCGGCGATGCCGGTCTGCGCGCGCCCCAAAATCAGGCCGTGGATGTCATGCGTGCCCTCGTAGGTGTTGACCACCTCGAGGTTGACCATGTGCCGGATCACGCCGAACTCGTCCGAGATACCGTTACCGCCCAGCATGTCGCGGGCCACGCGGGCGATATCGAGCGACTTGCCGCACGAGTTGCGCTTCATCATCGACGTGATCTCGACCGCGGCCGTGCCTTCGTCCTTCATGCGGCCCAGGCGCAGGCAGCCCTGCAGGCCGAGCGTGATTTCGGTTTGCATGTCGGCCAGTTTCTTCTGGACCAGCTGGTTGGCCGCGAGTGGCTTGCCGAACTGCTTGCGGTCCATCGTGTACTGGCGCGCCATGTGCCAGCAGAATTCCGCCGCGCCCAGCGCACCCCAGGCGATGCCGTAGCGCGCCGAGTTCAGGCAGGTGAACGGGCCCTTCAGGCCGCGTACTTCCGGGAAGGCGTTCTCTTCCGGCACGAACACGTTGTCCATCACGATTTCGCCGGTGACCGAGGCGCGCAGGCCGACCTTGCCGTGGATCGCCGGCGCCGACAGGCCCCTCATGCCTTTTTCGAGCACGAAGCCGCGGATCGCGCCTTCGTCGTCCTTGGCCCAGACCACGAACACGTCCGCGACCGGCGAGTTGGTGATCCACATCTTGTTGCCGGTAAGCGAATAGCCGCCATCGACCTTGCGCGCGCGCGTGACCATCGAGCCCGGGTCCGAGCCGTGGTTCGGTTCGGTCAGGCCGAAGCAGCCGATCCACTCGCCGGTGGCCAGCTTGGGCAGGTATTTCTGGCGCTGCGCCTCGGTGCCGAATTCGTAGATCGGGACCATCACCAGCGACGACTGCACGCTCATCATCGAGCGGTAGCCCGAGTCCACGCGCTCGACCTCGCGCGCGATCAGGCCATAGCAGACGTAATTCAGGCCGGGGCCGCCGTACTGCTCGGGAATCGTCGGGCCCAACAGGCCCAGTTCGCCCATCTCGCGGAAGATCGACGTATCCATGCGCTCGTGGCGGAAGGCTTCGAGGATGCGTGGCTGCAGCTTGTCCTGCGAGTAAGCGGCGGACGCATCGCGCACCATGCGCTCGTCGTCGGTCAGCTGTTCGTTCAGCAGCAGGGGGTCGTCCCAGTGGAACTGGGCTTTGCTGGAAGGCTTCATGGGTGGTCCTGTCTCGGTAGGTTCTTGTCGTCGCGCGGCCACGGTGGACGGGCCGCGAATCGTTCAATTATAGAAACACGGGCCGGTCGCATCTTTCCAATCTGCGACAGCCATTTTCATTTTTGCTTGAGCGACAAGGATAGGCGGACTGGCCCTAGCGTTCTTGCGTGCTGCCAAACTGCCCGCGATGAAACAGCAGGGCCGGCTGCGGGTGGGCCGAGCACTCTTCGACCTCGCCCACGAAGATCACGTGGTCGCCCTCGGGATAGCGGCTGCGGTTGTGGCACTCGAACCAGGCCGCGGTGCCCTTCAGGATCGGCTGGCCGGTACGCGACAGCTCGAATTCGACCCCGGCGAAGGGATTGTCGGTACGGCGCGAGAAGCGGTCCGCCAGGTGTTGCTGGCCGGCCGAGAGCACATTGATCACGTAGTGCGAATTGCCGCTGAAGATGGGCAGGCTGTTGGCGGCATTTCCCAGGCTCCACAGCACCAGCGGCGGGTCGAGCGACACCGAATTGAACGAACTGGCGGTCAGGCCGCGGTAGCTGCCATCGGCCAGGCGCGTGGTGATGACCGTGACGCCGGTGGCGAACTGCGACAGCGCGCGGCGAAACTGTACCGAGTCGAAACCGCGCGTTTCGGCGCGGGGAAAGCGTGTGTTCATTGGGGCCCTGGATTGTTGCTGCCATTATGCCATTGCCGGGCGGAGGGCGCTGTCGGTCCCGCAGAATTGAGGATGCACAAGGCAGGTACTTTGCGTTACAGTTAAAGGCATGGGAATATTTACTGCCGAGATTGCCGGCGAAACAGTTCGCTGGCCGCGAGTGGTTCGGGCAGGTATTTGTTGTGGGGTCGAAGATGGATGCTGTGGCTAACCAAAACGAAGGCGCGCGCACGGAAGTGGCGATCCTGGGCGGCGGATGTTTCTGGTGCCTGGAAGCCGTGTACCAGCAGGCGCGCGGGGTCACCCGCGTCGAATCGGGCTACATGGGCGGCGACACCCCGCACCCCACCTACGAGCAGGTGTGCGGCGGCGCCACCGGGCACGCGGAAGTGGTCCGGCTCGAGTTCGACCCGGCGCTGATCAGCTACCGCGACATCCTCGAGATCTTCTTCACGATCCACGACCCGACCACGCTCAACCGGCAGGGTAACGACGTGGGCACGCAGTACCGGTCGGTGATCTTCACCACCAGTGGCGAACAGGAAGCGGTGGCGCGCAAGGTGATGGCCGAGATGGCCGGCGTGTGGGACGCGCCGATCGTCACCCACATCGAGCCGGCCAAAACCTGGTACAAGGCCGAGTCCTACCACCAGGATTACTTCAACCAGCACCCGCTGCAGGGTTATTGCGCGTTCGTGGTGGCGCCCAAGGTGGCCAAGTTCAGGAAGGTATTTGCGAACCGCCTGAAAGAGCCGGCGTAACGTGGTCGCCTGATCAGCGTAGGGTGGGCGGATTTCCGCCCACGCGTTCAAACAGCGTTGGAACGACACTCGGCATCAGGGGGGCCGGCGGATGCTGGACGCGTGGGCAGGAGGACCTGCCCACCCTACGGACAACCGGTCATTGGTACATATAGCGCCGCGACCACGGCATCATGGCCGGATCCTGCCCCGCCTTGCCGCACACGATCTGGTACAGGCTGATCCAGTCATGCGAGAACGCATACGCGCAGCCGGCCAGGTACACGCGCCAGATGCGGTAGTGCTTCTGGTCGGTGAGCGCGCGGATGCGCTCGCTGTTGTTCTCGAAATTCTCGGACCAGGTGGCGCAGGTGCGCGCGTAGTGCCGGCGCAGGTTTTCGACGTCGCGCACTTCCAGCCCGCCTTGCTGCATGGTCTGGATGACGGTGGACAGGTGCGCCAGCTCGCCGTGCGGGAACACGTACTTGTCGATGAACTCGCCGCCGCCATACGGCGTCGAGCGGGAGTCGATGTCGGTGGTGGTGATGCCATGGTTCATCACCACGCCATTGGGCGCGAGCAGCTGGTTGATCCTGCCGAAGTACGCCGGCAGGTTGTCTATGCCCACGTGCTCGAACATGCCCACGCTGGTGATGCGGTCGAACTGGCCCTCGACATCGCGGTAGTCCTGCAGCCGGATCTCGACCTGGCTGGACAAACCCAGCCGCTCGACCCGCTCGCGCGCGAGCGCCGCCTGGTTCTCGGACAGGGTCACGCCAATGCAGCGCGCACCGCGCTGCGCGGCCCGGATCGCCAGCGCGCCCCAGCCGCAGCCGATGTCCAGCAGCGTGTGCCCCTGCTGCAGCCCGATCTTGTTGAGGATGTGGTCGATCTTGCGCACCTGGGCCGTGGCCAGGTCTTCCTCGCCGGTTTCGAAGTAGGCGCAGGAATAGACCATGTTGGGGTCGAGGAAGGCCTGGTAGAACTCGTTGGAGACGTCGTAGTGGTAGCGGATCGCCTCGGCGTCTTTTTCCTTGGTGTGGTTGGACACCAGGTGCATGGCCCGCGCCAGCCGCCCCGGCACCTTGGCCGAGGACGCCGCCAGTTCGTTGCCGATGTTGATGATGTCCATGACGCGCCCGACCACGTCGATGGCGCCCTCGACGTAGGCGCGGCCCAGGTTGTACAGCGACGGCACCATCAGGTAGCGCAGCGCCGACGGGCCGGACACCTTGAGCGTGACGCGCGGCGGATCGGACGAGAGGTCGAACGTTTGCCCATTCCACAGTTCGATCCGTAGCGGCAGGTTGGCTTTGCTGCGAACGCCTGTGCTCCAGGCGGAAAGCTTCATCTCGGTGAACACGCATGACCTCCGGCTGTCGACAGCAGGCCGGCCTGCGTGGCCAGCCTACGGTTGTAAACGTTGCCGCGTCCAGCGCCCGTCTTGTTGCCGCGTGTACACAATGCGGTCGTGGAAACGGGACCGGCGCCCCTGCCAGAATTCAATGCGTTCCGGCACGAGACGGAAACCACCCCAATGGATTGGCCTCGGCGGCTCTTCGCCATACTGCCTTGCTACCGCTTCGTAGTTCTGTTCTAGCGCAGCCCTGCTTGCAATCGGCGCGCTCTGGTGCGACGCAATGGCCGACAAGCGGCTTTGCAGCGGGCGGCTGTGGAAATACTGGTCGCTTTCCTCTGCCGCCACGCGTTCCACCCGGCCTTCGATTCGCACCTGGCGTTCAAGTTCGCTCCAGAAGAATAACAAAGCGGCAAACGGATGGGCGCTCAATTGCTGGCCTTTTTGACTTTCGTAGTTGGTGAACCACGTAAAGCCGCGCTCGTCGAACTGTTTGATGAGCACGATGCGCGAGCTCGGGCGCCCGTCCGGCCCCACGGTGGACAGGCTCATTGCGTTCGGCTCGTTGACCTCGGCCTTGAGCGCTTCCTCGAACCAGTGGGTGAACTGCGCGATCGGGTCTTCGGCCACGTCGTCCTCGGACAAGCTTGCTTGGCCGTAATCCTTGCGCAGGTCGGCCACGCGCGAACCGAGCGCCTGCGCCGGCGCCGGCTGGGCGGCTGCCGCCGTGATGCCGCGCCGCGCCTGCATCGACTGGCCCATGCGCTCCATTTGCTCGGGGCTGAACAGGCGCAGCGCCATCGGCGCCATCGTGCTTTCCTCGCGTTCCATGTGGGCGGTGTAGCGTTGGGCAAAGCGCTGCACGGTGTCCGCCGCCAGCACCGCCGCGCTGCCCTCGGCAATGGCCACCAGCTGCGGGCGCAGGGCCAGCCACAGCGCGTCCATGTCCTGGTGGTCCTGCAGGATCACCGGCACCAGCGCCTGCAGCGTGGCTGCGTCCTCGCCTTGCGCGGTGGCGCGCAGCATCGGGATCAGGTCCTGCTCCTCGTCCTCGTGGTGCAGGTGCGCGGCCTTGTCGAAATAGTTCAGCACCGCCTGCGCCGCCTGTTGCGCCTGCTGGTCGGCGCCGTGCTGCGGCAGGTGGGCCAGCAGCTTGTCCAGCGTGGCCAGTTGCTTGCGGATGCGGCCATGGCAATGCTTGAGCACGGCCACCGGCTGGTCGAAGCCGGGAGCGGCTTCGGGGAGAAGGTTCTTCATTTTCGGATTATTAATAGGTGGAAATATTCGATTGACTAGGAGCTATTTTAGAGCAGTCTGTACGGCAAGGTCCGCTAGAATTCAGGGATGAATACAATCAACACCCAACCCTTCGCGGTGTCGCTGGACGAGGAAGTCGACTTCGCGCGCCGTTTTGGCGGCATTGCCCGATTGTACGGCGAGCGTGCGCTGGAAGCTTTTCGCGCGGCGCACGTTTGTGTGATCGGCGTGGGCGGCGTCGGTTCCTGGGTGGTCGAGGCGCTGGCCAGGAGCGCCATCGGGCAACTCACCCTGATCGACCTGGACAACGTGGCCGAATCGAACATCAACCGCCAGATCCAGGCGCTGTCCTCGACCGTGGGCCTGCCCAAGATCGAGGCGCTCAAGCGTCGCATTGCCGAGATCAACCCGTTCTGCGAGGTCAACCTGGTCGAGGACTTCATCGACCCGGACAACCTGGACACCATGATCGGCGTGGATCGCTACGACTACGTGATCGACGCCATCGACAGCGTCAAGCCGAAGGCCGCGCTGATCGCCTACTGCAGCGAGCACGGCATTCCGCTGGTGACGGTGGGCGGCGCCGGCGGCCAGCTCGACCCGACCAAGGTCGAAATCCGCGACCTGGCCCGTACCGAGCAGGAGCCGCTGCTCAAGAAAGTGCGCAAGATCCTGCGCGCGCGCTACGGCTTTGCCAAGGGCGAAAAGAACAAGTACCACATCGACGCCGTGTTCTCGATGGAGCCGCTGCGCTATCCCGACAGTGGCGACGCCTGCGAGGTGGACGCCAACAGCGTGACCGGCCTCAATTGCGCCGGCTTCGGTTCCAGTATGGTGGTCACCGCAACCTTCGGCATGGTCGCGGCCGGGCATGTGCTGCGCAAGCTGGCCGATGCGGCGGGTGCGGCGGCCGCAGTGGCAACTGTGCAACAGCAGGCGGCCTTGCTATCATAAGATTTCGGTTTGAAATCTTTTCAATGAAAGAGCCAACATGAAACGTCGTTCCGTTTTCCTCGCCCTGCTGCTGGCAGCGGCCACCGCGACCGCCCAAGAGGGCAGCCAGGCAGCATCCGCCGCCGCCGTGCCGCAGGCCAGCCAGCCTGCCGCGGCCCCGGCCCAGCCGCAGGGGCCCAAGGTGGAAATCATCGACCATGTGGTCGGCAAGGGCAAGGAAGCGGTCATCGGCAGCAAGGTGACGGTGAACTACACCGGCTGGCTGTTCAAGCCGCTGGCGCGCAACCAGCACGGCAAGAAATTCGACTCCTCGCTCGACCCGGGCCGCTCGCCGCTCGATTTCAACCTTGGCGCCGGCCAGGTCATCAAGGGCTGGGAGCAGGGCGTGGCCGGCATGAAGGTGGGCGGCAAGCGCACCCTGATCATTCCCAGCGAGCTAGCGTACGGCAAGCGCGGCGCCGGTGGCGGCGTGATCCCGCCCGATGCCGACCTGATCTTCGACGTCGAGCTGCTCGACGTGAAGCAATAACCATCACATCAACGACAAGGGGCCGGCATGAGAATCGCAAACGACGTCACTGAACTCATCGGCAATACGCCGCTCGTACGCATCCGGCGCCTGGCGCAGGACGGCGTGGCCGACGTGCTGGCAAAGCTGGAGTTCTACAACCCGGCGCACAGCGTCAAGGACCGCATCGGCCTGGCGATGATCGAGGCGGCGGAACAAGCCGGCAAGATCGGCCCCGACACCATCATCGTCGAGCCCACCAGCGGCAACACCGGCATTGCGCTGGCGATGGTGTGCGCTTCGCGCGGCTACCGCTGCAAGCTGGTGATGCCCGAAACCATGAGCAACGAGCGGCGCATGCTGCTGCGTGCCTACGGCGCCGAGCTGGTGCTCACGCCGGGCTCGGAAGGCATGCTGGGCGCCATCAAGCGTGCCGAAGAAATCGTGGCCGAGGACCCGCGCTGCTTCATGCCGCAGCAGTTCAACAACCCGGCCAACCCCGACGTGCACCGCCGCACCACCGCCGAGGAAATCTGGCGCGATACCGATGGCAAGGTCGACATCTTGGTAGCGGGCGTGGGCACCGGCGGCACCATCACCGGCGTGGCCGAAGTGCTCAAGGCGAGAAAGCCCGGCTTCAAGGCCATTGCGGTCGAGCCGGAAGCGTCGCCGATGCTGTCCAAGGGCACCAAGGGCCCGCACCCGATCCAGGGTATCGGCGCCGGTTTCGTGCCGGCGGTGCTCAACACCGGGGCTTACGACGAAGTCATCACGGTCAAGAACGACGACGCCTTCGAGACCGCGCGCGCCGCGGCGCGTGAGGAAGGGCTGCTGGTCGGCATCTCGTCCGGTGCGGCATTGTGGGCAGCGATCCAGGTCGCGCGCCGGCCCGAGAACGCGGGCAAGGTGATCGTGACGATCATCCCGTCCTTCGGCGAGCGCTACCTCAGCACGCCGCTGTACGCCAACCTGGCGGGCTAATTCCGTCGTCCCCGCGCAGGCGGGGACCCATAGAACATCGGCGCTGTCGCAAAGCCTGAACGAACGACCTCCGTTCACCCGTCGTTCCCGGCACTGCCGGAAACGACTCCCGGCGCGGATGACCCGCCGGGACGACCTGCTTACGTTGTCGCTGTCACCAAGCGCCGCGGCAAATCGCTCGCCTCAATGCCCCGCCCCATGCAACGCACACCCGTGATCGGTCGTCCCTTCCTCCACCTGCAGCGTGGTGTGGTCGATCCCGAAATCATGCCTTAGCAGCTCCACGATCTCGTCGATCGCCGCGTCGCCCGGATACCCGCCCGGCATCACCACGTGCGCCGTCAGCGCCGCCTCGGTGGTGCTCATCGCCCAGATGTGCAGGTCGTGCACCTCCAGCACGCCGGGACGCTGCTCCAGGAAGCGCTGCACCTTGTCCGCGTCGATGTTGGCCGGTACCGCCGCCAGCACCAGCTGGGTGGACTCGCGCAGCAGGGCCCACGTGCCGACCACGATCACGAGCACGATGACCAGGCTGGCCGCCGGGTCTAGCCAGGTCCAGCCGGTCCACATGACCACCAGCCCCGACACCACCACGGCCAGCGAGATCGCCGCGTCCGCCGCCATGTGCAGGTAAGCGCCGCGCACATTCAGGTCGTCCTTGCGGCCGGCCATGAACAGCCAGGCCGAAAAGCCGTTCACCAGCACGCCGATGCCCGCGACCACCGACACGGTGAGCCCGGCCACGGCGGGCGGGTGCGCAAAGCGCAGCACTGCCTCCCACGCGATCGCGCCGCAGGCGACCATCAGCAGCAGCGCATTGGCCAGCGCCGCCAGGATCGACGAGCTGCGCAGGCCGTAGGTGTAGCGCCCGTCCGGCTTGGACTTGGCCAGCAGCGCCGCGCCCCAGGCCAGCAGCAGGCCCAGCACGTCGGACAGGTTGTGGCCGGCGTCGGCCATCAGCGCGGTCGAGTTGGCGATGAAGCCATAGACGAATTCGATGACCACGAACAATGCGTTGAGCGCCACCGAAATGGCGAACGCGCGCATGTTGTCGCCCGGCGCCGGATGATGGTGATGATGGCCGTGGCCATGCCCGTGCCCATGATGATGCCCGTGATCGTGGTCGTGGTCGTGGTCGTGATGATGGTGGTGTTGACTCATGCTTCGTGCAATGCGGCCGGTTCGGCGATGTGGTCGGCCATGTCGGCCAAAAGGCCGCTGATGTGGGCATCGGCGGCGGCGTAAAAGACTTGCTTGCCCTGGCGTTCGGCCTTGACGATGCGCGCCGCCCGCAGCAGGCGCAGGTGGTGGCTGACCAGGGAGCTGGAAAGGTCGAGATCGGCCGCGATGTCGCCGACCGAGATCGGCCGCGCCAGGCAGGCGATGACGATGCGCAGGCGCGTCTTGTCGCCCAGCAGGTGGAACAGGTCGGCGAGCTGGTCTACCCAGTCGGCGGGGTCGGTGTGGGTAGTCATGCTCAACGTTTGAATATACGTTCACATGTTATGCGAAAAGAGGGTGGCCCACAAGCGCGAATTGTTACGCCGGGCCCGGCCTTTGCAGGGCTCGCCTTTGACCTCCGCCAGAATCCGCTTCAGTGAACGCGCCTACATTGAATCCGTCGCGTCCTGTCTAGCATTTATTGCAGGGTGACATGTTGATTGGGCACATTAACTGGACCCGGAGGATCAGATGCAAACGAAACTTGCAACAAACCAGGCGCGCGGCCAGTGCTGGAAGCTTCTCCTGTGCCCGCTCATCGTCTTGTACGCGCATGGAAGTCCTGCGCTGGCAGACACCCCCGAGACGGCCCGGGTCGGAACCACCTACACAGTCATCCATCTGAGCCCGAGCTCAGGCGGCGGGGCGGCGATCAACGACAAGGGCCAGGTGACGTTCAACGAGGAATTGGTCCGCGGCGTGGTCCGGGCCAAGTTCTACGATGGAAAACGCGTGCACGACATCGGGACGCTGGGTGGACCGAGCAGCACGGCATCGGCCCTGAACGACCACGGGCAAGTCACCGGCACATCCACCCTCGATGCGGACGGCAGCATCATGCACGCCTACCGCTGGAGCCTGGCGACCGGCATCGTCGACCTGAGCAGGAAGGGGCAGGGAAACTCGTTCGGCACCGACATTAATAACAAGGGCCAGGTGACTGGCTTTGCCGATGCAACCGGTCACGGTTTTTTCTGGACCCCGCAGGCGGGCATGCTGGACATCGGTGCGTTCGGCCCGGGCCTCATATCCAGACCAACTGCAATGAACGATGCGGGAACGGTCGTCGGGGCGGCCGAGAGCGGGACCGGCGGCCCCAATTCTACAATCTCGTTCAGATGGACCAGGGCCGAGGGGATCCAGGGAATTGGAACGCTGCCCAGCGAATTCAACTTCGCAAGCGACATCAACGCCAAAGGCCATATCGTCGGTGAATCCCCATTCCCGGGAACGGGACTGGTTGATGCGCACGCCTACCTGTGGACGCGACACGGGGGGCTGCTCGACCTTGGAAGCGGCAGCAACACTGGCTCCGTCGCGTATACGCTCAATGATCACGATGTCGTCGTTGGGTCGACCCTGACGCGCTTCATCGGTAGCATTTATGGCTTCGTCTGGACTCGCGCAACCGGCCTGGTCGAGTTCAAGCCACCGACGCCGTCGGGCAACTCGTCTGCGAACGACGTGAACAACCACGGGCAGGTCGTCGGCTTCATCGCCCCCGGCAACACCGACGCCCATGCGTTCGTGTGGACGCGGGCAGAGGGCGTGGTCGACCTGAACACGCGCATCGTCGGCGCACCCGCCGGCCTGACGCTGTTTTCGGCGGATGCGATCTCGGACAACGGCTCGATCCTCGCGACTTCCAATGCCGGGCTGGTGCTGCTGGTGCCACGGTGTGGCTGCACCAGGAGAGCCCCGACGGTGGGCGCCGTTACGCTGAACGGCTCTGCTCGCGCAAGTGAGCAGCTGTCGTTTTCTGCCGCGTTCAAAGACATCGACGTGACCGACTCGCACAAGGCCACCTGGTCCTGGGGCGACGGCAGCAAGGATGTGGCCACCATCAGCGAGAAGGACGGGGCCGGTAACGCGAGCGCCCAGCATGCCTTCGCGGCGCCCGGCATCTATACCGTCACGCTCACGGTGACGGACAGCAGCGGTATGAGCACGACCGTGCAGAAGAAAATTACCATCGTCGGTACGGGCACTTACGTCGCCGGGGAAGGATGGTTCATGTCGCCGCCGGGAGCGTCCAGGATGGCTAAAAAGCACGGCGGCATCGCCACGTTCGCCGTCTTGTCGAACGCCGGCAACGCCCGCGGCGCTGCACAGGCCAACGTCGAGTTCACGGCTGCCGGCATCAGCTTCCGCAGCCAGCACATCGACGCGCAATCGATCCGAGGCGGCAGCGTGCAGTACAGCGGGCGCGGGAGCGTCAACGGGGCGGGCGGCTACTCGTTCATCCTCCATGGCGTGACCGGCACTTCGAACGGCCGGATTCGGGTCCGCATCTGGCATTACGCGCCAGGCTCGAAAGTCGAGGTAGTCGACTACGATAATCAGCTTGATAGCAGCGCATCGGGTACTGATCTGGGAGGCACGCTCATCGGAGAAGGCGCAATCACGATCCATTCGAACTGAGTTTCGTGTATGCGGGACGCGGGCGCGCCTGCCGACGCGATAACCACAAGGGTCCCTGGCAATGGCGGGCGATCCAGGAGTATGCGGATGTCAATGAGATTGCGTCTGATCGCATTCCTGATCCTGTCGATCGCCGCAGCGTTTGCTATTAACGAGTTCGGTTTCGGTATCGCGCATTCCGTGCCCCTCGGCCTCGTGGCATTCCTCCTGTCGCCCGGGATCCTGGTGTTCTTCGTCAGTGAACGCCTGGGTTCCACCGGGTCCTGGGCAGCCTTTATTCTGGGGAACGTTATCTATTACGAGGTGATTTATAGAGCGGGAAAGTGGATTCGGCGCGAGAAAAGATGATTTGCAGTAATCGCGACCTCTCAGGGCCTGAGTCGTAGCGTATCGGCGAACTGGCGGTAATATTGCTCGATGAGTTTCTGTCCATTGGCCGGGGAGAACAGGTACAGGCGCATGAGTCCCTCAAAAACGAGTGACAGGCGCTCTGTAATGAGGTCAGGGTCGAGCTCGTTAGATATCTGACCGCGCCGTTGGGCCGCGCGTATCAAGCTATGAACACTGCCGATCAGGCCGGTCTCCGAATCGCGAAGGAGTTCGGCGACATGTGGGTTGCGCGCGCCTTCGCTGGCGATCTCGGCACGTAATACCGCCACCGCGTGTCCCTCAGGTGTGAGGAAGATATCTGCCAGGAGCTCCTCAATGGCCTTGGGACTGAAATCAGTACTCCAGAAACGACTTATCAGACTGCGATGCCGCTGCAGGTCGAGTTCGATAAGCGCAATAATGAGGGCTTCCTTGCTCGGGAAGTATTGGTAGATGTTCGCAATGCTGACCCCTGCAGCCGCGCTGATCTCGGAAATTGATGAGGCGTGAAACCCGCGTTGTACAAAGCACTTGCGGGCTCCGTTGAGGATCTGGGTCATGCGTTCTTCACGCGCATGCTCATTCACGGGACGCCCACGCAGGGGTTTGCTTGCACCAGTTTTCATTACCACATTATATAAAAGAAGGCCCATTTCAAGTAAAACAAGGGCGACACCAGGATGGTGTCGTCCTCAGTTTGCAGGTGAGGCTAGCGACACAGTGGACGGGCTGTCGATGCGAGGCTATCAGCGTCAGAGTGAAGCCGGCGTTGCCTCGACGCTCGCATATACCTTGATTTCCTGAAACTGCTCAATCGCACGCGGCCCGCAGAGGACGCCGATACCACTTTGCTTGAAGCCGCTCTGTTCGAAGTGCTCGGACATCACGCCCCAGCAGTTCATCCAGATATGACCCGCTTGGATAGCTTTGCCGACTCGCCGGCAGCGCGCGGTGTCGCTCGAGAACACAGAGGCGGCGAGGCCGAATTCGGTAGCGTTTGCGCGCATGATTGCGTCGGCTTCGTCTTCAAAAATCTCGAAAGTCTGGACTGGCCCGAAGACCTCGGCCTGGATGACATAGGTGCCCAGGTCCTGTACTTCGATCAGGCTGGGGCGGTAGAACGCGCCTGCGGCCAAGGGGCCTTCATCGACTGGACCGCCGCGCACCAGGATGTTCGCATAGGATTCTGCTTCGGCGACCACCGCATCGACGCGTCGAACACTGGCCTTGTCGATCAGTGGACCAAGCTGCGCCTGCGGATCCTCGCTTTCGCCGAGCCGAACGTGTTGATACGCCTCGATCAGTGCGGCGCGCAATCGGTCGGCAATGCCACGCTGGGCCAGCACACGCGAACCGGTGCAGCAGAATTGACCATTCATCGCGACCAGAGCCATGACGATCTGCGGTACCACCACATCAAGGTCGGCATCATCGAATACGACCAGCGGCGCCTTGCCGCCCAGTTCCAGGTTCAGGCGCTTGAGCGTTTTGGCGCCGTTGGCGGCGATGATGCGGCCCACCTTGGTGCTGCCGGTATAGCTGATCATGTTCACCTGGGGGGAATCGACCAGCATGGAAGCGCCGATACTGCCGGTTTCCGTGATCACGTTCAGCACACCTGGCGGCAACGATTTGACTGCTGCGATTGCCTGGGCGAACAGTGCATTGGTAAGCGCGGTTTGATGCGGCAGTTTCAGCACCACCGTGCATCCGGCAGCCAGTGCGGGAGCGACGGCGCGCACTGACAGGATGATCGGTGAGTTCCAGGGCGAGATCACCCCCACAACGCCAAGAGGTTCTGGATCGGAATGAAAGTGCATTCCCGGAGCGGCTTCAAGGGCGCGCCCACCGGTCTGCAGCAGCGCGGTGGCGGCGCCATAACGCAGCCAATCCACCGTCACTGCCAGTTCCCACTGGGTCTGCGCCAGCAGTTTGCCCCCTTCACGGGCGAGCAGGATTGCCATCTCGTCCACCCGCTTGGCGACTTCGTCGGCCAGCTCCAGCAGGGCGCGCGAACGCAGCGAGCGTTCCTTGGACCAGCTGGTCGTGTCGAAGGCAGTGCGAGCGGCCTCGATCGCCTGGTGCGCTTCGTCCGTGCCGATGTCCAGGTAGTTGCCCAGCGGCTGGCCGGTCGAAGGACTGACCGCCTGCCTGATCGTGCCTCCCTTGTTCCAGCTGCCGTTGATCCAGTTCTTTGCAGCTTCAGCCAAATTCGAGCGTTCCATGATATTTCCTTTCAGAGCACCCCGCGGATTGATCGATACAGACATGGTGCGGGTAGCCCTTGGTCTGATCGCTTGACGCCGAAGCTGACAGCTGTTCGTGCGCTTCGCCTATTATTAAAAATAAGCGCTCACTTATATAAATGCAAGCGCTATTCTTGCGAGGAGCGCCAAGTCGCCCTACCGTACCCACGCAGCGATGACCGCCACCTCGACGGTCGTCATGTTCGGGCTCATGTACCTCAACACGTACCAGGCCGACCACATCTTCTTCAGTCCGACCCGCGCCTGGATGGGCGCGGTGATGTCGCGGGGCGTTCCTGACGACGGGTCGAGATAGCAGCCGCGTTCGCCCAGCCGTCATCATCGAGGTCAGCGGCCCGGAGCGGATAGCCGTGAATGGCGCTTGGTCTAACGCTTGCGCTGGCACGTGACTGGACTCGCAATTCAAAGCGGGTGCCTGCGCGGGCTCGCAACCGGGAGGAAAATGATGAAGGCGATCGTAGTAAGCGACCCGGCAGCGGGAATGGCCGGGATGAAGCTGGTGGAGCGGCCGGAGCCGCAGGCAGCGATAAACGATGTGATCGTCCAGATCCATGCGTCGGGATTCGTCGGGACTGAGTTGGCATGGCCATCCACCTGGACGGATCGCCGCGGCGGCGACCGGACACCCACCATCCCCGGCCACGAGCTCGCGGGCGTGGTCACGGCCATCGGCTACGGCACGACTGGCCTGACGCCAGGACAACGGGTGTTCGGCCTCGCGGACTGGTATCGCGACGGTTCACTGGCCGAGTACGTGGCGATCGAGGCACGCAACCTCGCGCCCTTGCCCGGCGACGTGGACTTCACGGTGGGCGCGAGCCTGCCCATTTCGGGCCTCACCGCGTGGCAGGGACTGTTCGATCACGGCCGCCTTCGGGCGGGGCAAAGCGTGATTGCGCACGGTGCGGCCGGCGCGGTCGGCTCGATGGTGACGCAACTGGCCCGACTGGCCGGCGCACACGTCATTGGCACCGGACGTGCCGCCGACCGCCAGAAGGCGCTCGACTTCGGCGCGCACGAGTTCGTCGATCTCGACAGTGAAGCACTGGAAGACGTCGGCAGCGTCGACCTGGTGTTCGACGTCATTGGCGGCGACATCGGGAAGCGGTCCGCGCGCCTGGTTCGACGCGGAGGAACACTCGTGTCCGTCGTCGGGCCGCCGGAGGCGCGGCCCGTTGACGGCCTCGCGATCGACTTTGTTGTCGAGGCCGACCGGGCGCAGCTCAGCGAGATCGTCCAGCGGGTGCGGGACGGAAGGCTGCGAACGAACATCGGCAAGCTGGCGAACCTCGACCAGGCCGTCGCGGCGCTAACCGAACCGGGTAAAGGGAAGACGATCATCCGCGTTCGTCCGTGACGATGCGGCGGCCTGCTGGGTTACGGCGAATATCTCGACCAGGCAGGAGGGGCTAACATGTATCAGCGCGCAGTACTTGCCGGAGGATGTTTCTGGGGGATGCAGGACTTGATCCGCAAGCTCCCGGGTGTAGTCTCGACGCGCGTCGGCTATACCGGCGGCGACACGCCGAACGGGCGTTAAGGGCAGCTGCGCTGTCCAGTCGAGCCGAATCTGCGGCCCCGAATCCATATCTTGGTACACCCAAGAGCGGCGATTCTTGGTTCTTCTATTCTCACCATCGGTAATGGAAAATGTACAGCTCAAGAGGGGAGAAACCACATGATCATTCGTCCGATTCTGACCGCAGCTTGCGCCACGGTTGCGATCTTCGCTAGCGCTGCCGCGTCAGCGCATGGGCCCGGCGCCGTCGTAAAACCGAATTTTGAAGAAACGATTCCCAATCTGCCGGGCAAATCGCTGGTCGCCGTAGAAGTCGTTTATCCGCCGGGGGCTGGCTCGCCGCCTCACATGCACGCGAAGTCTGCCTTCATTTACGCCTACGTGGTATCGGGCGCGGTCGAGTCAAAGGTCAACGATGGTGAGGTACACGTGTACCGCGCCGGCGAGAGCTGGTCCGAACCGCCCGGTGCGACCCATGCGGTAAGCCGGAACGCAAGCAAGACCCGGCCTGCAAAGCTGTTGGCGGTATTCGTCGTTGACAGCGACGACAAAGAACTGACCAAGCCACTCAAATAAGCAGCATCCCGGGCGATGCTTTCCATAGAGCTGGTAGGTAAGCCCAATCAGATGCTTGAGCATTTCAAGTTCCGGAAGTCCTATGCAACAAGTCGACTGGCTGGGCCATTTCCTGCAACTGATCACTGTCACTGGCCGGCTGGAGGTCCGCTGCGCCTACGGGGCGCTGCACGCGTGCGCATCTGCTGGCCAAACCTGCAGCGGGCTGAAGGTTCCGGGCCAGCAGTCGTAGCAAGCAGCTACCAGTACCAACCACGCCCTACTTGGGCCGGTAGTCCTCGCCAGGGACCAGCGGACGCACGGCGATCGCCACGCCTTGGGCGCTGGTGTTGGAGTACAGCGCTCCGTAGTTCCTGCGGGCGGGATTGAAGCCGACCAGGAAGTATTCGTCGGAAATGGTGATGTCTTCCATGACGGCATTCCAGTCGCCCCAGACCGACGCGGCCGGCCAGCCATATTGGACCGCCATATCGTAGCCCTGGAGGAAATAGCGCCTGAGCTCGTCATTGTTGATCAGTCGCCAGCCCTGGCGCAGGTAGGCCGGGGAGGCGGGCATGGGCGACTGGTCCGACGCCATCGTGAGGTGGGCGTAGTTCCAGAGGCTGTCCTGGCTGGTTGAGTACCCACGGGCCCAGGGATAAGCGGTCATCACACCCTTGACCGGTGCCTGCGTGCGCACCATGATGTCGCGCTGCAGGTCCACCGCCGTGTCCTTGGGCAGAAGCTGCGTCGGATAGAGCGTCAGCTGCGCCAGCTGGCGCTGCTTGAATCCGTTGACCAGGTCCTCACGTTCGTGCTTGTAGGTCGGGTTGCTGTCGTTTGCCGGGTAGCGCTTGCTGGTGACCTTCGCATTGCAGCCATCTTCGGACGGGCCGACCGACAGGTACACATCCACCAGTTTGAACAACTGCGCCTGCACCGTTTCCCAGTACTTGCGCACCGCATACAGATCTTGCGAGTCGTCCGCGTTGAACAGCAAACGGTTGACCGTCTTGGACTGCTTGTACAAGGTGATGAGCGGCGTGGCGCCAGCCTGCAGGCCGCGCAGCCGGTTGTCGATCACGTCGCTCGAGGATGAGAACGAGCGGTCAATCGTGTAGATCTTGCAGACGCTGTTGAGAAAATCGGTGCGCCGTTGTTTGTACGAATCAGTGAGCTTGACGGCGTCGCTCTCGTTCACCAGCGCGGTCAGGTCGGTCGTGAGCGCCTGCACCGTTTGCAGCAAGGTGCCCAGGGTCGCGACACCGTCGTTGTATTGCGCCATCTTCAGATCCGTTGCGATCCGACTCGTCACCAGCTGAACGTTGCTCAGCTGGGTTTGCATATCGCGCAGCTGATTCTGGATGGCCCTCAGCTGTTCGTTGATCTGGCTAAGCTGCGCGCCGGTCTGGTCGCCGAGCCCCAGCCCCGATAGTGCGTTCGACACGGCCATGCCCCCCAGCTCGCTGAGCGCGCCCTCGACCAGCGCACTGCCGACGTACGTGGCGAGGCTGCCGGTCCCGCTCTGCAGCAGCGGACGGCCCGCGAAGCTGAGCGTGGTGGCGGGAACCGCATCCATCTTCGCCACAAGCGAATCGATAAAGCCGTCCATGCCGGTGCTGCCCATGGCCGCGTAGAACTTGCTGTAATCGAACTCGGGCGTACTCTTGCTCGATCCGGCACCCAGGTCGCGGTTCTCGGGCAATTCCAGGAAACGCCGCACGGCCGCCTCCGCCGCGGGCAAGTCAAGCTGTGGATGTGCCGCCAGGTAGCGGCTGGCCAGCGTCGTGAGTGGCGTGAGGTAAATCACCCCGCCGCTATAGTTGCGCACCTCCGCCGCCATCGTCCCGGCGAGGACGGTTCCGTCGCTGAGCGTGCCGCCTTGCGACTTGATCCGGTAATTGCCGCCTGGCTTGAGCCCGCCGCCGGTGAACATACCGTTGGCATTGGTGGCGCCGAGCGAGAGCACCGCTGCCGGGTTCGAGAGGTCGACGACGCTGGCGCTGGCACCGTACATCGGCTGATCGAAGCTGACGAAACCAACGGCGGCCGGCTTGGGAGCGGCGGCGCCGACTGGGTTGGAATCGGCGACGTCGCTGCCGCAGGCCTGCAACAAGCCGACGAGAACGAGCGCACTTGCGCGGAGCGCGCGCCGATGCAAGGAGTGGGACATTTGAGGCTTCCTCGTTGTTGTGAATGTCGTTACCCGATGCATGCGGACCAATGCCGCAGTAGCCGCCGGGTTGTGCACAGCGATGGCATCGGTCTTTGGCGCGGCGGAGTATAGCGATGATCCGCGTTGGGATAAATAACGCGCCGGACTAGGCAGGACTAGAAAAAGGACTAGATCCAATGCGGATCTGGAGGTATGGAACCGGTCGTGGAATGGCTTTACGGCCCCGGTTCGCGGACAAGCTCGCGCAAGCCAGCCAGTGCAGATCTCAACCTGCCAGGATGTACCGGCTTGTGCAGTAAAAGGTACTGGCTGGCGCTGGCTTCGCGCAGCCGTTCCGGCGCCGTGTCTCCCGTCAGGATCAGGGCAGGGATGTGCGCGCCGACCGCCTTGCGCACCGCGGCTATCGCCTCGCTTCCTGTGCGCCCTTCGCGTAGCCGGTAATCGGCAATGATCACATCCGGCACGAAGGATGCGCGTTCAATCCTCGCCAGCGCTTCCTCGGTGCTTTCGGCCGTCAGCGTTCGACAGCCCCAGCTTTCCAGCACCTCTGCCGTAGCGCGGCGGACGACGGCGTCGTCGTCGATGACAAGCACCGACCAGCCTTCGAGCCTGGCGGGAACGTCCTCCTGGTCCGTCTCCCGAAGCCTTGCTGCTTCAGGCGCGAGGGGCGCCTGAACAAAAAACGCAGTGCCTCGTCCGAGGGTGGAACGCAGCGTCAGGGGATGGTCGAGGATGCGGCACAGGCGATCCACGATTGCGAGCCCGAGTCCCAGGCCCTTGCGGCGGTCCCGCTCGGGATTCTCGAGCTGATAAAACTCGCGGAAGATGGCCTGGTGGTGCTCCGGGGCGATCCCCTGCCCGGTGTCGTAGACCGCAATGGCCACGCCGTTCTTTTTGCGCCTTGCCCCCACCAGCACGGCCCCACGGTCGGTGTAGCGGATGGCGTTGGTAATGATGTTGCGCAGGATGCGTCCTAACATCTGCGGGTCGCTCAAGATCTCCAATCGGGTAGCGACGAAACCCAACTCGATGCCTTTTTCCTCGGCCACCGGCCGCAGTTCCCTCTCCAGGCCATCGAAAATGTCCTGCAGACTAAGCACGCTGATCTGGGGCTTGAACAGCCCCGCTTCCAGCTTGGAAATGTCGAGCAATTCGTTGAGCAGACCCTCCAGCGACCGCGTGGATGCTTCCAGGTGCTCCAGGATCTCGCCGGCCCGCGCCTTGTCCGGCGAGTGGCGCAATGCCTGGACAAACAGGGTCACCGCGTGCAAGGGTTGGCGCAAGTCGTGGTTGGCGGCAGCCAGGAATCTGGATTTGGCGAGATTGGCTTCCTCAGCCCGCATACGAGCTTGCTCCGCTGCTCTTTTCTCATCCTGTAGTTGCCGCACCAGTCCCTGCTTCTCGAGCCTTAATCGAATGGACTCGTCCAGCACGCGCGAAATCTGCCGTGCAGATGCCAGGACATTGAACAGGTACAGGATGCACATCAGCCCCATGATCCAGAAATCGCCTCCGGCCATCAGGTAGCGCAGTGCAATTGGCAGGGCCGTGGGAATGGATGCGTACTGGGCAGGACGCCACGACGAATAGCTGGCGACTGAGCCTGCGGTAATACCAGCCAGGGTGATGGTGATGAAGATCAGCGCAATGGGCGAATCAGGATTGAAGAACAGTATTCCGGCCGCGCCCCAGGCTGCTCCTGCTAGCATTGTCGCTATCGTCAAATAGTGGTGCCAGGGCAGCGTGCTCGCTGCGCCGCGTCGCCGATAGCCAATGAGCAAGGCCAGACGGACGACAATCAGGAAAATGATGGCCGCCCACCAACCTATCAGCGTTTGGTGTTCAGCGACATTCCACAAAACCCAGACCAGCCCGGCGGACAACAATAAGTTCGTTATCAGGGCAAACGAGGTGTTCCGGAACAATACCTCGATTTTCTCGGATTCGACCTGGCCTCGGAGCCGGATCGCGGGAATGGATTTACCCGGCATCGCTTTCCAATCCCAGCACCGCTGCCTTGCGGGCTGCATCCACGCGGTTATCGACGTTCAAGGCATCGAGGATCGCCGCTACATGAACCCGCACGGTATTGACCCGCATCCCGAGCTGCGTCGCGATCTCCTTGTTCGAGTAATCCTGGGCAATCAGCGCCAGGACTTCACGCTGCCGTTTGGTGAGGCTGCGGGATTCGTTCGGGGAAGGCGTGCCGGGCATTACACCCTCGAGCGGAACATAAGTGCCGCCAGCCAGGATCAACTGCAACGCCGCCGTCATCACTTCCGGACTGGACGACTTCGGAATGAATCCTTGGGCGCCCCGTCGCATGCCATCGACAATGAGTCGGGCGTTTTCATTCGCGGACAGCAGCACGATCGGGGTTTTCGGACAAAGGCCGCGAAGCCGCAGCAATCCATCCAGGCCAGTCATTCCGGGCAAGGCGAGATCCAGCAGGATGAGGTCAATATCCTGTTCCACCAATGCCTTGGAAAACGCGTCTTCACAGGTGTCGGACTCCAGGAACTGGTGTTCGCCGGGGAGTTGCTCGAGGAGGAAACGCAATCCTCTTCGATATAGCGCATGGTCTTCGATGAGCAGGAATTTCAATTTGAATACTTCTGGTTTAACAGGGCGTAGAACAAGCTTGGGCAGCGGCCGCCGCGGTCTGGCCGCGGGCTTGCTCCCGGTAGCGTCCCGGTGGTTTGCCTACCAGCTTGCGAAAATCCGACGTGAAATGGGCCTGGTCGAAATAGCCCAGGCTCAGTGCCAGCGCAGTCAGGTCGATGTCTTCACCGTTGGCCAGCCGGTCCGCGGCTTCATGCAGGCGGTAGCGGCGGATCGTCCACTTCGGGCTGACCCCGACGTAATCGCTGAACAGCTGCTGCAGGCTGCGCACGCTCAGGCCGGCGCCTGCCGCCATGTCTTCCACCTGCGTCATGCCAGGCGTGGCCTGGACGCAGCGCAGGATGGCGCCGATGCGCTCGACCTGCGGGTCCGCCTGCGGCAGGCTGGCGCACAGCAGCGCGTCGGCCGCTGCGATCATGGCCGGGTCGTCGGCCCCGTCGAGCACGGCGCGCTGTGCGGCCAGGTCGTCCCAGCCGAGTACCTCGGACAATGGCAGCACCCGGTCGGTGATCGTATGGAGCGGCCTGCCCAGGAACGGCCGGAACGCGCCGGGGAGGAACTTCAGGCCGCACACCTTGCCATGGCCCCGCAGTTCGTAGTCGAACGCGCCCGTGGTCACGCCGAAAACGCCGGTGCGCACGGTATCGAAGACGATGTGCACGCTCGGATAAGGCAAGGTGCGCTGCACGTAGGGCGGGCGCTCGCGCAAGTCCCACTCGACGATCCAATAATGCTCGAGGAAAGGCGCCAGGTGCGGCGGCGGCGCATAGCGGGCCATGCGGAACATGTCCTTGGCAAGCGTGGGCGCCACCACACCCCTGGCGCAGCCATCAATGGGAGAAAGCTCGGTCATCAGCGGTCTGCTCGGGATCGGTGTTCGTGCAGGATTCTAGCATCGTGTTTTTACAAGACGGCAGCTGGGCCGGTCGAATAACCTGCCTCTCACTTTTTCGAGAGGACACTATGGAACGCCACCTGACCCTTTTTCACGCCCCGCAATCCCGGTCCACCGCCGTCCGGATCCTGCTCGAGGAACTCGGCGCGAAGTACGACTTGCGCGTTCTGGACCTGAAGGCCAACGAACAGCGCGCGCCCGGCTATCTCGCGGTCAATCCGATGGGGAAGGTGCCTGCGCTCTTGCACGGCGACGCGCTGGTCACCGAGCAGGCGGCCATCATGATCTACCTGGCCGACCTGTTTCCGCAGTCCGGCCTCGCGCCGGCGCTCGGCGACCCGTTGCGCGGCCCCTATCTGCGCTGGATGGCCTTCCACGGGTCGGCATTCGAACCGGCCGTGATCGACCTGGCGATGAAGCGCGACCCCACGCCGCCCTCCATGTGCCCGTATGGCGACTACGACACCATGCTGGCCACGGTGACGCGCCAGCTGCGCGCCGGCCCGTACCTGCTGGGCGAGCGCTTTTCGGCCGCCGACATCCTGTGGGCCAGTGCGTTTGGCTGGACCACGGCGTTCAAGCTGGTGCCGGAACTGCCGGAGATCACCGCCTACCTGGCGCGCGTGAATTCCCGGGCCAGCGTGCAAAGGGTCAATGCACTGGAAGCGCCGGCCTGAACGGCGACGCCGCAGGTGGCGGCCGGTGTCCTCGGGCAAGCACAGCTATAATCGATGGCGCGCTTTGCCACAAGCAGACGGCGCAACGTGCGGCGGGGGCTGCGCTCGAACCTGCCATATCCAAACAGGATGTAGAAGCAAGGGAACCGCCAACATGAAAAACCGATTCGAACGCATTCGGTCAACCGCGCCGCTGATCGCCGCATTGGCCGCGTCCGTGATATGCATGCCGTGCGCGCAAGCCGATGATCTCGTTGACCCGCGCGCGGTCTTGCGCGAGGCGCGCCAGTTCCTGGCTCCCGATGCCGTCAAGGACGACAAGTTCGTACCGATCGGCGGCATCGACCAGTGGATCAGCGTGCGCGGCCGTCACCGCGACGCGCCGTTCCTGCTGTTCCTCCACGGCGGCCCCGGGTTCACGTCGATCCCGAACAGCTACCTCTACACCGCGGAATGGCAGGAGTACTTCAACGTCGTCCAGTGGGACCAGCGCGGGGCGGGCAAGACCTTCGGCCGCAATCCCGGCCTGCAGCCGGCATCGCTCAGCATCGAGCGCGCGCTCAAGGACGCGGAGGAAGTCGCTGCCTATGTCAGGAAGACGTATGGCCGGCAGAAGATCGTCCTGCTGGGGCATTCCTGGGGCTCGATCCTCGGCGTGAAGCTGGCCCAGCTGCACCCGGACTGGTTCCATGCCTACGTGGGTATCGGCCAGGCGACGGATGCACGCGCCAGCGAAACCATGGGCTACCAGGCGACCCTGGCGGCAGCGCTGGCGGCCAACGACACCGAGGCGATCAAGGACCTGAAGGAGATCGCCCCCTATCCGTCGCAGG
Organism: Massilia agilis; assembly: GCF_024756255.1. Lineage (GTDB taxonomy): Bacteria > Pseudomonadota > Gammaproteobacteria > Burkholderiales > Burkholderiaceae_D > Telluria > Telluria agilis. The sequence continues at coordinate 114,983 of NZ_JANUHB010000004.1, forward strand.
ATCCGGCGGCCGACCTGGCCCACCTTGGCCGCGAGCGCAAATGGCTTGCCAGGTACGGCGGCGCGGTCTGGCGCAACACCGAAGCCGCGGTGGACGCCGCCGGAATGATCAGTCCCGACTACACTGCGGCCGACTGGACGGACCGCGAGCGCGGCCTGGACCTCAATCTCGCGGGCCTGTGGGGCGAAATCACCAAGGTCAACCTGTTTTCGGTGAAGCGCATCGATTGCCCCGTGATCCTGTTCGAGGGGCGCCACGACCTGAACGTGAACGCGCAGCTGGCAGAGCGCTGGCTCCGGCAGTTGGAGGCGCCGGTCAAGAAGCTGGTCTGGTTTGAAGACTCCGCGCATGGCGTGTTCGACGAGGAGCCGGGCAAGACCCTGGTGACCTTGCAGGCCGAGGTGCTCCCCCTCGCGAAATAGCGGGCGCTCGGCGCCGTCACGGCGTCAGCGGCTGCCCGTCGCTGTCGCGCAGTTCCGGCGCGCCCAGCTTGAGCGCATCGAGCTGCGGCGCGATCTTCGCGCGGTCGCCCACTGCCACCACCACCATTTTTTCTGGCACCAGGTACTTGCGCGCAGCTTCCTGCGCCTGCTGCGCCGTCACGGCAGCGTAACGGGCCGGCAGCTGCTGGTAGTAGTCGGCGGGCAGGCCGAACACGAACAGGTCCGCCAGGCTGGCGCCGATGCTTTCATTGGTCTCGAACTGCACCGGCAGCGACAGGATCTGCGAGTTGCGCGCGCCTGCCAACTCCGTACCTGCCATCGGTTCGGCGCGCATGCGCGCCACTTCCTTGAAGATCTCGGACACCGATGGCCCCGTCACGTCCGTGCGCACGCTGCCGGCGATCGAAAACGGGCCGGGCGTGCGGTCGTAGCGGAACTGCGAGAACATGCCGTAGCTGTAGCCCTTCTGTTCGCGCAGGTTGTTGTTGATGCGGCTCGAGAACAGGCCGCCGAGCGCGGCGTTCATCACTTCCAGCGCCGGATAGTCGGGCGTGCTGCGCTCGGCGGCGATCGCGGTCACGCGCAAAGCCGTCTGCGCCGCGCCGGGCTTGTCCACCATCACGAGGCGCGCGCGCGTTGTCTTTGGCATGCCCGGTGCACTCGATTGCGCTGCCGCGCGCGGCCACGCCGCCAGCTTCGCTTCGGCCAGCGCCTTCAGTTCGTCACGCGTGATATCGCCCGCCACCACCAGCGCGGCGTTCGCCGGCACGTAATGGCTGCGCCAGAAGCCGAGCAGGTCCTCGCGCGTGGCCGTACGGATCGCAGCTTCCGTGCCGAGCCGCCCGTAGCCGTATGGGTGATCCGCGCCGTACAGGGCGCCGGCCGCCGCCACCGCGGCCACGGCCTCCGGTTCGTCGCGCTGCTGTACCAGCTCGGCGAGGCGGCTGGCGCGCTGCCGTTCCACTTCGGCCGTTGGAAATGCCGGGTTCAGCGCCACGTCGGCCAGCAGGTCGAGCGCCTGCGCGAACTTGGACCGCAGCGAAAACACCGACACGAAGGAGGCGTCCGCATTGCTGTCCGTGTGGAGGAAGGCGCCCAGTTGCGCAACCTCGTCCGCGATTTGCGGTGCGCTGCGCGTGGCTGTGCCTTCATCCAGCATGGCGGCGCTGAAGCTCGCGAGCCCGGGTGCGTCGTCCGGGTTCGCGTCGGCGCCGCTCGCCACCACCAGCCGCGCGGCCACCAGCGGCAGCGCCGGGTTGTACTGGTGGATGACGGTCAGTCCGTTCGCGAGCTGGAAGGCGTCGGCGCGCGGCAGCGTCAGGCGGGGAGCCGGGCCAGCCTTGGGCGCCTTGTAGCGCCATGCCTCGTCGCGGTTGATGCCGGCCGTCGTGGTCTTGCCGGCTTTGGTTGGTGGCGCCGCCACGTCGGGCGGCAGCTGCTGGCGCCCGGGCACGCCCTCGATCACCGCGCGCGTGCCTTGCTGCAGCCAGGCGCGCGCGGCGCGCTGCACATCCTGGGCGCCGACACGGCGCAGGCGCTCCAGGTCCTTCTGCAGGTAGCCGGGGTCACCAAGGTACTGGTTGTAGCGGTTGACCAGGTTCGCCAGGCCATTGTCGCCGAGCTTTTCGATGCCGGCCAGCTTGCGCGTTTCGATGGTGTTGCGCGCGCGCTCGACCTCGCGCCCGGACGGGCCGAAGTCGCGCAGCGCCGCCAGTTCGGTGTCCACCGCGTCCTCGATCTCCTTGAGCGTGTGGCCCGGCCGGGCGGTCACGTCGATTACGAAGGTGGAGGTGAGCGCGTAGGAATTCTGCGCGGCGTTGGCGTCCTGCGCGATCTGGCGCTCGTACACCAGCGACTTGTACAGCCGGCTCGACTTGCCGCCGGCGAGGATCTGCGCCAGTACCTCGAGCTCGGCGTCGCCGTTCTGGTAGGCCGGCGGCGTGAGCCAGCCCATGAACACGCGCGGCAGTTCGATCCGGTCCGGCACCACCACGCGGCGCTCGCGCGTGATCGGCGGCGTGACCACCTTCGGGTGCACCACCGGCGCGCTGCGCTTGAAGCCGCCGAAGTACTTGCGTACCAGCGCGAGCGTTCTGGCCTTGTCGATGTCGCCGGCGATCACGATGCTGGCGTTGTTCGGCCCGTAGTAGCGGGTGAAGAAGGCGCGCACGTCGGCCAGCTTCGCGCTCTGGATGTCGGCGTGCGAGCCCATCACCGACGCATAGTACGGGTGCTCCTTCGGGAACAGCGTGTGGTACAGCGCTTCCTCGACGATGCCGTAGGGCTGGTTCTCGATGCTCTGGCGCCGCTCGTTGCGCACCACGTCCTGCTGGTTCGACAGCGCCTGCTGGTCCAGCACGTCGAGCAGGTAGCCCATGCGGTCGGCGTGCACCCACAGTGCCAGCTCCAGCTGGTTGGACGGCACCGTGTCGTAGTAGTTGGTGCGGTCGAAGTCGGTGCTGCCGTTGCTGTCGGTCGCGCCCGCGCCCTCGAGCAGGCGATCGGCTTCGCCGCGCGGCACGTGTTTCGTCCCGGCGAACATCATGTGCTCGAACAGGTGCGCAAAGCCGGTCAGGCCGGGCGCTTCGTTGGCGGGGCCGACGTGGTACCAGATGTTGACGGCGACGATGGGAAGACGGTGGTCCTCGACCAGGATCACCTCCAGACCGTTGGGCAGCACCGTCTTCTGGTAGTTGATGTTGACGACGGCCGGGGCGGGCGCGGTGGGGGCGTCGGCCGCGATGGCGGGGCCGCCGAGCGCGGCCAGTAGGGCGGAAACGGCAAACAGCAAGCGTGGCTTCATGTTGCGCTCCAATGCGGCTTGGCTGCCGCGCTAGGGTTTCTGCATCTCGGCCTCGATGGCGCTCCTGGTCTTGCGGTCGAGCTTCTCGACGATCTTCGCCAGCTTCTCGCCCTTGGCGATGGCCGCGGTTTGTTCGGGCGTGAGTTCCTTCGCCTGCACCACGGCGGGCGCCGGCGCGCTGCGCAAGAACAGCGCCTGGCCGGCCAGCACCAGCACGGCCGCGAGCGCGGCGGCGCCACCGGCCAGCATCAGCGCGTGGCGCCTGTCGATGCCGGGCGCGGGAGCAGTCGCCGCGACGGCCGGCCGGCCCGGCAGCACCGACAGCTGCGCGGCCAGTTCGTCGCTGGCCTCATTGAGCAGCGCCACGTGGCGCTCGACCGCTTCTTCCAGCACCGCCTCGTTCAGGGCCACCAGCGCGAACACCGGGTCATCGACGTCGATTTTGACGCCGGTCTTTTCGAACACGAGGGTGCGCAGTTTTTGCTGGTCCATGGCGGCCTACCAGTTGACCTTGTCGAGCTGCTCGAACAGGTCGCGGAACACGACCTTGATGCGCTGCTTCTCCATCACGTTGAAGCGGTCGCTCGCGCGCACCTCGTCCAGCGTCAGGCGGCCCATGTTCATCTTCTTGATGTCGGCGCCGAAGGTGTCGGGGTTGCGCGCGGTGAGCACCACCCGGCCGCGCACCCGCGCCGCGTGTTCGAGGTAGGTCTGCGATTCGGTGAACAGCTTCCCGCTGGGCGAAGCCAGGCGGCCGAAGTGCTCGTTCTCCCACAACACCAGCGGCACATGGGTCGCTTTTGCGGTGGCGGCAAAGCCGGTGGCGGTGTCGTGCAGCGTGTCGCCGCCGCCGACGATGGTGTGGATGTACACCTTGCGGCCGGCTTCTTCCAGCATCGCGAAGCAGTCGTTCTCCAGCAGGTAGGCCATCAGCGGCGTGAAGCTGTTGGCGCCGTTGTCGATCACGCAGTTGCCGTCTTCCTCGAGGATGTCGATCATCAGCGCGTCAAAGCGCTTGGGGTCGATGGTGCGGGTGTCGGTCATCACCGGCACGTGCTTCACGTTCATCGCCTTGTAGCGCGAGAAGGTCGGGTTTTCCTGGTCGGTGTCGAAGCAGCGCAGCGGCTTGTCGTCCTTTTGCGCCAGCCATTGCGCCAGGATGGTCGAGACCAGGGTCTTGCCGATGCCGCCCTTGCCCTGCAAGATGAAGTGAACCGTGTTTTGCATCCAATGCTCCAATCGTTATTCTTCCCCGCCCCCTAGTGGCAGGTGCCGCTGCCGTGGTCCGGCTCCGGGCCCTGTTCCTGCGTGCCGGCCACCGGCATGAACCGCCATTCGTAGCCGCCGTCAAACAGCCGCAGGCGCAGCACGCCGTAGCGGTTGTTCTCGCGGAACTGGCTATTGGCGGCCGGCCACAGGAACGGCGTCGCAAACGCGCCCCCGGTGCCGACCACGAACTGGCGGATGCCGCGCGCCTGGTCCAGGCGGCCATCGGCGTCCTGCGGCGCAAAGCGCTCGTAGTCGTGGTCATGCCCGGACAGCACGAGCTCGGCGCCGGCCTTGTACAGCAGGTTCCAGGCGTCGTGCATTATGGCAACATTTCCGTGCCCGCCAGAACTATACAGCGGGTGATGCCAATAGGCGAGCGTGCAGCGGGCCGGATGGGCGGCCAGGTCGTCGCGCAGCCACGCCAGCTGCGCCGCCATGGCCGCGCCGGACAGGTCGCTGTCGAGGGAGACGAGGTGCCAGCCGCCCAGGTCGAAGCTGTAGTAGCCGCGCCCGGCGCGTTGGCCGAAATAGTCGAAGTAGGGCTTGCCGCGGCCGGTGGCGTACTCGCGGTTGCCCGGCGCCGGGTAGGTGCGGTCGCGAAAGCGGCCCCAGGTCGGGCCGTAGCAGGCGGAGTATTCCTCGGGCCGGCCGCGCGGGTAGGTGTGGTCGCCCAGCGTGAGCACCACCGCGCCAGGATCGGCCGCCAGTCCCGCGGCGACCACGGCGGCGGTCTCGGCGGCGCCGGAAAAGCGGGTGTCCGGGTGCGGGCAGCGCGCGATGTCGCCCGCCGCATACACGGTCGGTGCCGGGGCCGCGTGCGCGCCGGCGGCAACAAAGGCCGCGGCGAGCGCGAAAGCCAATCTCATCCCGGCGCGGCGCACCGGGTTATTCGACGAAGCGCAGCAGTCCCTGCAGCGCGTGCGCGACGGTCTGCTCGCGCACCGCGTGGCGGTCGCCCGCAAATACCAGCCGTTCGGTGTAGGTGGTGTCGCCGCGCGACCAGCCGAAGCACACCGTGCCCACGGGTTTGCCCGGCACCGCGCCGGTGGGCCCGGCAATGCCGGTGGTCGAGACGGCGACGTCGGCATTGCTGTTGGCCAGCGCGCCTTCGGCCATCGCCGCGGCCACTTCCTCGCTCACCGAGCCGAACTGCGCGATCAGCGCCGCCGGCACGTCCAGCATGCCGGTCTTGGAAGCGTTGGAATAGGTGACGAAACCGGCGTCGAACCAGCCGGTGGACCCGGCGATCTCGGTGATGGCCTGCGCCACGCCGCCGCCGGTGCAGGACTCGGCGGTGGCCAGCATCAGCCGTTTGGCTTCCAGCGCCCGGCCTACCCGGGTGGCCAGGTCGATCATGTCAGTGCTCACATTTGTCTCCTTTGGTCTATGCTGGTCCGGCCGGCGTGCACGCCGCGCATAAGGGCCATTCTAGCGCGCAGCGCCGTGAATGGGTGTTGCAAACATTCATGAACATCGTGCCACATGCCATGGCCGCGTGCCGCGCGTATTGACTAGGATCAGTTGTCGCAAGTGTTCCGTGCGCCATGCCCGGTACGCATGCTGCTATCCTGCAATCGCCTGCACCGAAGGCATTTTCCAACCATCAACCCGACCCGCGATGCCGCACCCAAGATTTGCATGCCAGCGGCCGGCACGGCTGTGATCCGGCTGCGTTCGATCCGCACCAAGCTGATGGCGGTCGTGATGTCCACCACTCTTGCCGCGACCCTGGTGTCGGTTGGCACCGTGATCGGTTACGACTTGCGCAGCTACCAGCACGCGCTCAAGTCGGACCTGGTGACCCAGGCCGAGCTGCTTGGCCGGATGACCGCCGCCGCGCTCAACTTCGATGATGCGCGGCTGGCGCAGGAGAACCTGGCGCTGCTGCGCGCCCGGCCGCTGGTGCGCGCCGGCGCGATCTACAACGCCGCCGGCAAGCTGGTCGCGTCCTACGCGGCGCCGGGCGAGCCGGCCGAATTCCCGCCGCGTCCCGAACCCGGCAAGCCGCATACGCAGGGGCGCTACCTGGTGCTGGCCGAGCCCATCGTCGACAACGGCGACCTGCTCGGCACGGTGTACTTGCGCGCCGAGAACCGGCTGCTGCAGCGCATCCTCGACTACCTGCTGATCGCGGCCGGCGTCACCCTGCTGGCGCTGGCCACGTCGTGGCTGGTGGTGCGCCGCATCGGGCGCGTGATCACGGCGCCGATCGTGGCCATCACCGGGATCGCGCGCGACGTGGTGGCCACGCGCGACTACTCGCGCCGCGCCGAGCGCATCAGCAAGGACGAAGCGGCCGACCTGGCGGACTCGTTCAACGCCATGCTCGGCGAGATCGAGCAGCGCACGCTGGCGCTGGAAAGCTCGAACCAGGAGATCGCGCACGAGGCGCAGGAGCGTGCCCGCGCCCAGCAGGAGGTGATGCGGCTGAACGAGGAGCTGGAAGAGCGCGTGCACGAGCGCACCCTGCAGCTGGAGCTGGCCAACCAGGAGCTGGTGCGCGCAATCGAGGAGGCGCGCAAGGCCAACCAGGCCAAGTCCGCGTTCCTGTCGTCGATGAGCCACGAGCTGCGCACGCCGCTCAATGCGATCCTTGGCTTTGCCCAGATCCTGAACTCGGATGCGCTGCCGGCCAGCGACGAGCAAAAGCGCGAGTTCGCCGACCACATCGTCAAGGCCGGGCGCCACCTGCTCACCCTGATCAACGAAATCCTCGACCTGGCCAAGATCGAATCGGGCGCGGTCACGCTGTCGATGGAGCCGGTCGGCATCGACGACGTGCTGGCCGAGTGCCGCAGCATGATCGACGCGCAGGCGCACAAGCGCGGCATCCGCGTGCTGTTCCCCGACCACACGGGGGCCATGGTGCGCGCCGACCGCACGCGCCTGAAGCAGGTGCTGCTCAACCTGCTGTCCAACGCGGTCAAGTACAACCGCGAGGGCGGGGCGGTGGTGCTGGCATGCGCGCCGGATCCGTCCGGGCGGCTGCGGCTGTCGGTGCAGGACACCGGCATGGGCCTGCGCCAGGACCAGATCGACGCGCTGTTCCAGCCATTCAACCGGCTGGGGCAGGAGAACGGCACGCAGGAGGGCACCGGCATCGGCCTGGTCGTCACGCGCCGGCTGGTCGAACTGATGGGCGGCGAGATCGGCGTGACCAGCAGTCCCGGTGTGGGCAGCGTGTTCTCGATCGCGCTGGCGTCGGCCGCGCCGGCCACGCTGGGCGCGCCAGAACCCGCCTGGCGGCCCGCCGCTTCGCACGATGCGGCCGAGGGCGCGGCGCACTTGCTGCTGTACGTCGAGGACAACCCGGCCAACCTGAAGCTGGTGGAGGAGCTCGTGCGCCTGCGCGCCGACCTGCGCCTGCTGTCGGCGCCGGACGCGCGCATGGGGATCGAGCTGGCGCGCTCCCACCATCCCGAACTCATCCTCATGGACATCAACCTGCCCGGCATGAGCGGCGTGGAGGCCTTGCGCGTGCTGCGCGAGACGCCCGACACTGCCGGCATTCCGGTGATTGCCCTGACCGCCAACGCAATGCCGAGCGACGTCGAGCGCGGCATCGGCGCCGGGTTCTTCCGCTACCTGACCAAACCGATCGACATCGTGATGTTCAACGAAGCCATCGACCGCACCCTTGAACACGTCCGCGCGCGGCACGCCGGGGAGGGCGCCGCATGATCACGCAGGCAGACATCCGGCGCGCGCGCATCCTGGTGGTGGACGACCAGGCGGTCAACATCCAGCTGCTCGACTACCTGCTCATGACCGCCGGCTACGAAAACGTCGACAACTGCACCGACCCGCGCCAGGTCGCGGACCTGCACCGCGCCAACCACTACGACCTCATCATCCTGGACCTGCACATGCCAGGCATGGATGGCTTCGAGGTCATGGAGCAGCTGGCGCCGATCGAGCAGGGGGCCTGGCTGCCGGTGCTGGTGGTCACGGCCGAGCCGGACAAGAAGCTGGCCGCGCTCAAGGCCGGCGCGCGCGACTTCATCAGCAAGCCGTTCGACACGGTCGAGGTGCTGGCGCGCATCCGCAACCTGCTCGAGGTACGCCTGCTGCACCGCGAGTCGAGCGAGCATGGCGCGCAACTGGAACAGACCGTGCGCGAGCGCACCGCCGAGCTGGCGCGCTTTCGCGGCGCGATGGACGCCACTGCCGACGCGATCTTCCTGATCGACGCGGAGCGCATGGCGATGGTGGACGTTTCGGACGGCGCCTGCCGCATGCTCGGCTTTTCGCGCGAGGCGCTGCTGCGCATCGACCCGGTCGCGCTGGGGCTGGCCACCAGCGAGCAGCTCGAACGCCTGCTGGTCGATGACGGCACCCCGCGCGAGCACGACGTGGTCGAGACCGACCTGCTGCGCGCCGGCGGGCAGGGCGCGGTGCCGGTGGAAATCGGCTGGCAGCGGCTGGCGGACGACCACGGCCGCATGCTGATCGCGGTCGCGCGCGACATCAGCGAGCGGCTGCAGGCGCAGCAGCGGCTCAAGCATCTGGCGCATTACGACGGGCTGACCGGCCTGCCCAACCGCAGCCTGTTCTTCCAGAACCTGCGCGATGCGATCGAGCTGGCGCGCGACAAGCACTGGCGCGTGGCGGTGCTGTTCATTTCGCTGGACCGCTTCAAGATGATCAACGACTCGCTCGGTCCCGCGCTGGGCGACGAGCTGCTGCGCCAGTTCAGCACGCGCCTGGTGCGCTGCGTGCGCCTGCGCGACACGGTCGGGCGCCTGGGCGGCGACGAGTTCGCGCTGATCCTGACCATGGCGCGCGAGCAGCAGGAGGCGGCGCACGTGGCCAACGAGGTGCGCGAGGCGCTGCGCGCGCCGTTCGACCTGCACGGGCAGCACGCCGCGCTCACCGCCAGCATCGGCATCGCCATGTACCCGGACGACGCCACCGACCCGGGCACCCTGGTGCGCTACGCCGACACCGCGATGGTGCGCGCGCGCGAGGCGGGGCGCGACGGCTACCGCTTCTTCACCGCCGGCATGAACGTGCAGGTGCTGGCGCGGCTCGACCTGGAGCTGGCGTTGCGCGGCGCGCTGGAAGAGGGCCAGTTCGTGCTGCACTACCAGCCCAAGATGGACCTGAACACGGGCCGCGTGTCAGGCGTGGAGGCGCTGCTGCGCTGGAACCGGCCCGGCTTCGGGCTGGTGTACCCGGCCGAATTCGTGCCGGTCATGGAAGAGACCGGGCTGGTGGTGCGCGTCGGCGAATGGATCATCGACGAGGCCTGCCGCCAGGTCGCCGAGTGGAACGCGCAGGGCGTGCGCGATTTGAGGGTGGCGGTCAACGTGTCCAGCCGCCAGTTCGTCGAGGGCGACCTGGAGAAGGTGGTGCGCGCAGCGATCGAGCGCCACGGCGTGGAGCCGGGCTTGCTGGAACTGGAGCTGACCGAGAGCGCGCTGATGTCCAACGCCGAGCAGACCATCGAGGTGCTGGCGAGCCTGAAGCTGCTCGGCATCCGGATCGCGATCGACGACTTCGGCACCGGCTACTCCAGCCTTGCCTACCTCAAGCGCTTCCCGATCGACAAGCTCAAGATCGACATCGCCTTTGTCCGCGACATCATCACCAATCCCGACGACGCGGCCATCGCGCAGGCCATCATCAGCATGGCGCACAGCCTGCACATGCTGGTGATTGCGGAAGGGGTCGAGTCGCGCGCGCAGATGGCCTACCTGCGGCGCCACCGCTGCGACGAGATCCAGGGCTTCCATTTCTCGCGCTCGCTGCCGCCCGCCGAGCTGGCGCAGATGGTGCAGGAGAACCGCAGCCAGCCGGATGCGCCGGCCAGTGACGAGCGCAACATGCAGACGCTGCTGGTTGTGGACGACGACGTCAACGTGCTCGGTTCGCTGCACCGCCTGTTCAGGCGCGACAACTACCGCGTGCTGACCGCGTCCTCGCCGGCCGAGGGCTTCGAGCTGCTGGCGCTGCACAACGTGCAGGTGATCCTGTGCGACCAGCGCATGCCGGTGATGAGCGGCACCGAATTCCTCAGCCGGGTCAAGGAGATGTACCCGGACACGATCCGCATCATCCTGTCCGGTTACACGGAAGTGGGGACGGTGCTCGAATCGATCAACCGCGGCGCGATCTACCGGTTCTATACCAAGCCGTGGGACGACGACCAGCTGCGCGACAACGTGCGGCTGGCGTTTCGCCACTACTGGCTGCAGCACGGGCCGTACGACGACCGCAAGGCGCCGCGCATGGGCGACGGGCCGGCGCCGAGCGAGCGGTGATCTTGTTTTTGTAGGGTGGGCGGGTTCCCCGCCCACGCGTCCAGGCGGCGGATGCGTTGCTTGAACGCGTGGGCATGAAACCTGCCCACCCTACGAGGCGAAGTGGTCCCAGCCGGCCAGCCGCAGGTCGAGCGGCGCGCCGTTCGCATCCACCATGCGCAGCCCCGGTTCTGCCTCGATCCTGCCAACCCGCGTGACCGGCGTGCCAGTCGCACGACCGGCAGCAACGATCGCCTCGCGCTGCGACGGCGCTGCGGTAAAACACAACTCGTAATCGTCGCCTCCGGCCGCCGTGAACCGGCGCCGCAGCGCCACGTCCTGCCGCGCCAATGCCGCACCGGCGGGCAGGGCGTCCAGGTCGAGCGTGGCGCCAACGCGCGACGCGGCGAGGATGTGCCCAAGGTCGCCCACCAGCCCGTCCGAAATATCGAGCGCCGCGTGCGCAAGCCGCGCCTGCGCGAGCGCGCGCCCGAGCGCCACGCGCGGCACCGGCGTGTGCATGCGCCTGGCCGCCTGGGCCAGGCTGTCCTCGTCCAGCGCCAGTTCGTGGCGGTACCCGGCCAGCGCGAGCCGGGCGTCGCCCAGCGTGCCGGAAATCCAGATGTCGTCGCCGGCGCGCGCCGCGTCGCGCCGCAAGGCGTGGCCCGGTTCGATCTCGCCGAACACAGTGATGCAGATGTTGAGCGGCCCGCGCGTGGTGTCGCCGCCCACCAGTTCGCAGCCATGGGCGTCGGCCAGCGCGAACAGTCCTTCGGAGAAGCCGGCCAGCCAGTCGCGGTTGGCCTCGGGCAGCGACAGCGCCAGCGTGAACGCCAGCGGGCGCGCGCCCATCGCGGCCAGGTCGGACAGGTTCACCGCCAGGCTCTTGTGCCCCAGCTTGCGCGCGTCGGCGCCGGCAAAGAAGTGGCGGTCCTCGACCAACATGTCGGTGGATACCGCCAGCTGCATGCCGGCGGCCGGGGCGAGCAGGGCGCAGTCGTCGCCGATGCCGAGCACCGCGCGTCCGCCCTTTGCTCGCGTGAAATATTGCTTGATGAGGTCGAATTCGGAAAGCATGCGCCGATTGTACCTTGGCATCGTCCGCTGTTTCGGCAAAGCACGGTCGTGTCCGCTTGATGGCACGCATGGGCCCGCCGCGCGCCGCTCCTAACATGAAGCATGCATCGATCCACTTCGGGGAGCCGGACATGAAAAACGAATCGGGCTGGCTGACCGGCCAGGCGGCGCCTGCGCCAGGCTTGCCGCGGGTGATACGCGGCTTCCACATCACGGTGTACGCCTGCGTGCCAGGGCCGGAAAAATTGACCTTCGCGCCTGACGGCACGCTGTACGTGGGCCAGGGCGGCAGCGTGGACCGGATCCGGTGCGTGCCGCCCGGGGGCGGCGCGTCGGCGCCGTTCGGGCCGCCGCAACAGGATCCGGATGCGGTGCTGTTCGATGCGTGTGGCCGCATCAGCCGCGTCAAGCGCTCGGTGCTGGTGGGCGGCAACGGCATCCTTGCGGCGGTTTTCCCGGATGGCTCGTCGGCCGAGCTGTTTGACGCCGGCTTCAGCGACGTGGATGACATGAAGTTCGACCGCAGCGGCCGGCTCATCTTTTCGGACGACGCGCCGCAGGTGCTGGCCAGCGCGGGCGGCCCGCCGTTCGTGCTGTTCGCAACGCCCAGCCGGCCGGGCAGCATTGCGATCGACCCGGACAACCGCATCTTCGTGGCCCTGAGCGACGGCACGATCAGGGTGTACAACCGCAGCGGCACACTGGCCGGCACATTTGCATCAAGCCTGGCAACGGGCCTGAACACCTATATCGTGTTCGGCGAAGGCGCGGGCGGCTTCGGCCGGTTCCTGTACGTGCTGTCGGGCGGCACGCTGCTGCGGTTCAGCGCGAACGGCAAGGGCACCGTCATCGGGACCGGCTTCGATTCCAGCCAGGCGTCCGGGCTCGGGTTCGTGTTCGGCCCGGACCATGCGCTGTACGTGTCCGACTTCGACCACGACCGGGTGCTCCGGATCGCGCGCGGCGAGCGCTAGCTACGCGCGCTTGCCCAGCTCGGACAGCAGCTGGCTGCGCAGCGCCGGCGTATGCTGCGACAGCCCGAAGCCGCGCAGCACGCCGTCCTCGTCGCGAAAGCGCGCCACGATCCGCTCGCCGTCCGCAACGCTGATCCACGCGCCAGGCGTGCCCGGCGGCGGCGGCAGCAGCGCCAGCTTGCAGCTCGGCGTCTTGACGATCACCGCCTCCTGCCGGTGGGCGATGGCCGACGGGGTGCCGGCCAGCGTGGCGGCGATGGCGCGCGCGGCGGCCATCATCGGCGCCACGTAGGGCATCACCACGGCGGCCCCGCCCACGCTGTACTCGGCGCAGTCGCCCAGCGCATAGACGCCCGGCGCGCTGGTCTGGCCAAGGCTGTCGACCACGATGCCGCGCCGGGTGACCAGGCCCGCCTGCTGCGCCAGCGCCACGGAGGGGCGCAGCCCGACCGCGGACAGCACCACGTCGGCATCGACCACGCCGCCATCGGCCAGCTTCAGTTCGAGCCCGGCGCGGCCGTGCACGACGCTGGTGGCGGTGGTGCCCAGGCGCAGGCTGATCGGCTGCCCGGACCACGAGCGCACCAGCGCATCGGACAGGGCGGGCGCGGCCAGTGCCGACAGCGGGCGCGGGTTCGGGTCCACCAGCGTGACCTGGTAGCCCGCGCAAGCCAGGTCGTCGGCAAATTCGCAGCCGATCAGGCCGGCGCCGATGATCGCCACGCGCGCACCGGGGCCGGCCTGTGCCAGGCGCTCGCGCAGCATGCGGTAGTCTTCCAGGTGGTTGACCGAGAGGACCTCGCCCGCGCCGTCGCCGGCCAGCGGCAGCCGGATCGGGTCGGCGCCAAGGGCCAGCACCAGCTTGCCATAGGCGAAGCTGCCCTGGTCGGTGTCGATGCTGCGCGTGGCCGGGTCGATGACGTGCACCCGGGTGTGGGTCAGCACTTCGGCCTTGAGCGTGGCGGCCATCGTGGCCGCGTCGTTCGACACGATCCGGGGCACGTCCTTGCCGAGCGCGAAGGCGTTCGACAGCATCGGCTTGGCGTACGCCGCGCCGGCGTCGCCCGCGACCAGCATCAGCGGCGTGGCCTGGTCCAGCTTGCGGAACTCGCGTGCGAGGCTGTAGGCGGCCATGCCCGCGCCGACGATGATGATCGGCTCGCCCATCTCAGATCTCGACCATCTCGAAGTCGGCCTTGGCCACGCCGCAGTCCGGGCATTCCCAGTCGGCGGGGATGTCGTCCCAGCGGGTGCCGGGCGCGATGCCTTCTTCCGGCATGCCGGCCGCTTCGTCATAAATGAAACCGCATACGATGCATTGGTAGGTCTTCATGGTGTTCCTTGTATGTATGTTGAATTCGGGGCTGTCGTTCAGGCGGCGTTCAGCTTGTCCAGCGCGGCCTGGTAGTGGTTGGCGTGGCGTTCTTCCACCTTGGCCAGCGCGGCGAAGCGCTTGGCGGCCACTTCGAGCGTGCGCTTGAACTGCCCGGCGTGCTCTTTCGATTCGGCGATCTGCTCGTCGTACTCGGCCACTGCGGCCGCGTTGCCTTCCTCCACGGCCAGGTGGCGGAACTTCGGGTACATCTCGGTGTATTCGTAGGTCTCGCCCTCGATCGCGATTTCGAGCGCCTTGGCCGGGGTGAGCTTGTCCTTCGGGTACAGCAGGTCCAGGTGGCCGAATGCGTGCGCCACTTCCTGGTCGGCGGTCGCTTCGAACGCCTCGGCCACTTCGATCGCGCCGGCGGCGCGCGCCAGCTTGGCGAAATAGCGGTATTTGATATGGGCCATCGATTCGCCGGCGAAGGCGGCTTCGAGGTTTTGAATCGTCACGGACTGGGTCTGGTTGGACATCGCTGTTCTCCTGGTGTGATTTACTGCGTTAATCGGTATGGATTGAATGATAGAGATCAGCGATCAATAAATGAAATTGATTGTTCGGATCGGATCAATAGGTTTTATTGTTATGGGCAGTAAGGAAAAATACGTAGGAGTGCGGAGGGCTTTGCCTCTGCTAAAATCAAAGGTCCCCCCGTCAGTTCAGGAAGGCTGCAAAGCATGGATTCGTCATTGGACAAAAAAGAAGAAATACGTCAACAACTGCGTGCTGCAGCGCTCGACTATCACCAGATTCCCCAGCCGGGCAAGATCAGTGTCACGGCGACCAAACAGCTGCTGAACCAGCGCGACCTCGCGCTGGCCTACTCGCCGGGCGTGGCCGCGCCCTGCGAAGAAATCGTCAAGGACCCGGCCGCGTCGTATAAATACACGTCGCGCGGCAACCTGGTGGCGGTGATCAGCAACGGCACCGCGGTGCTGGGCCTGGGTAACATCGGCCCGCTGGCCTCCAAGCCGGTCATGGAAGGCAAGGGCGTGCTGTTCAAGAAGTTCGCCAACATCGACGTCTTCGACATCGAGATCAACGAAAACGACCCGGACAAGCTGGTTGACATCATCGCCTCGCTCGAGCCGACCTTTGGCGGCGTGAACCTGGAAGACATCAAGGCGCCGGAGTGCTTCTACATCGAGCGCAAGCTGCGCGAGAAGATGAAGATCCCGGTCTTCCACGACGACCAGCACGGCACCGCGATCATCGTCGGTGCGGCCATCCTCAACGGCCTGAAAGTGGTCGGCAAGGACCTGAAGCAGTGCAAGCTGGTGGTGTCGGGCGCGGGCGCCGCGGCGCTGGCCTGCCTGGACCTGCTGGTGGACCTGGGCTTCCCGATCGAAAATATCTGGGTGACCGACCTGGCCGGCGTGGTGTACAAGGGCCGCGCCGAGCTGATGGACCCGGACAAGGAACGCTTCGCGCAGGAGACCGACAAGCGCTCGCTGGCCGAGGTGATTCCCGATGCCGACATCTTCCTGGGCCTGTCCGCCGGCGGCGTGCTCAAGCCCGAGATGGTCGCCAAGATGGCGCCCAATCCCCTGATCCTGGCGCTGGCCAACCCGACCCCGGAGATACTGCCGGAAGACGCCAAGGCCGTGCGCAGCGACGTGATCATCGCCACCGGCCGTTCGGACTACCCGAACCAGGTCAACAACGTGCTCTGCTTCCCGTACATGTTCCGCGGCGCGCTCGACTGCGGCGCGACCACCATCACGCGTGAAATGGAAATCGCGGTGGTGCACGCCATCGCCGCGCTGGCGCACGCCGAGCAGTCGGACGTGGTGGCCTCGGCCTATGGCATCTCCAACCTGTCGTTCGGCCCGGACTACCTGATCCCGATGCCGTTCGACCCGCGCCTCTTGACCCACATCGCCCCGGCGGTGGCCAAGGCGGCGCAGGACTGCGGCGTGGCCTCGCGCCCGATCGCCGACCTGGCCGCCTACGCGCAAAGCCTGGAGCAGCTGGTGTACCGCTCGGGCAGCTTCATGAAGCCGCTGTTCGCGATCGCCAAGAAGGCGCCCAAGGAACTGAAGCGCATCGTGTTCGCCGAGGGCGAGCAGGAGCGCGTGCTGCGCGCGGTGCAGGTGGTGGTGGACGAAAACCTGGCGCGCCCGATCCTGGTCGGCCGCCCGCACGTACTGGAACAGCGCATCGAGCGCTTCGGCCTGCGCCTGAAGGCCGGTCGCCACTACGACGTGATCAGCCCCGAGCATGACGAGCGCTACCGAGACTACTGGCAGAGCTATTTCGAGATGACCTGCAGGAAGGGCGTGACCCAGGACTGGGCCAAGCTCGAAATGCGGCGCCGCCACACGCTGATCGGCGCGATGTTGGTGCACAAGGGCGACGCCGACGGCATGATCTGCGGCACCATCGGCGCGACCCACCTGCACCTGAACTTCATCGACCAGATCCTGGGCAAGCGCGAGGGCGCCAAGGTGTACGCGGCGGTGAACTTCGTGATCACGCCGGACCGCCAGCTGGCGCTGGTGGACACCCACGTCAACGAAAACCCGAACGCGGAGGAAATCGCCGAGATCACGGTGATGGCCTCGCAGGAGCTGGAACGCCTGGGCATCCGCCCGCGCGTGGCGCTGCTGTCGCACTCGAACTTTGGCTCGGGGAGCAGCGAGTCGGCACGCAAGATGCGCGACGCGCTGGCCCTGATCCAGCAGCGTGCGCCCGAGCTGGAGGTGGACGGCGAGATGCACGGCGACACCGCGCTGGATACCAAGCTGCGCCTGAAGACGATGCCGGACTCGACCCTCAAGGGCGACGCCAACCTGCTGGTGCTGCCCAACCTGGACTCGGCCAACATCGCCTACAACCTGCTCAAGACCGCCGCCGGCAACGGCATCGCGGTCGGCCCGGTGCTGCTCGGCTGCGCGCGTCCGGTCCACATCCTCACCCCCTCGGCCACCGTGCGCCGCATCGTCAACATGACCGCGCTGTGCGTGGTCGACGCTGTCACGGGGCGCTGAAGTAGCGTATTTACGGCCGGGCTTGCAAAAGTTCGGCCGTCTTCACTCGGCGTTGACTCGTGTCACATCATCGTGAACACGCCTGCCGCGACGCCTGAATTCACGTAACAATTCGTTTCGAGGCTGAGTTCCGATCGCGTTTGCCGGGATAATTGTCAGAAATTGTTCTCACACTGTCACCGTTTTCTTTTGTACAAAGGTGCGGGCAATGGCTCTGTTACAATGGCAGGTTATCAGCATCAACGCGCCGGCTTGCGCGATCACCACCTAGAATTACCACGAACATGCACACAACGAAGAGAGCCCTGATCACCGGCATTACCGGACAGGACGGCGCATATTTGGCAGAGCTGCTCCTGGAAAAAGGGTACCACGTGACCGGCACCTATCGCCGGTCCAGCTCGGTCAACTTCTGGCGTATCGAAGAGCTCGGCATTGCCGCGCACCCCAACCTGTCCCTGGTCGAGTACGACCTGACCGACCTGTCCTCGAGTCTGCGCCTGATCCAGACCGCCGAACCGGATGAGGTGTACAACCTGGCCGCCCAGAGCTTCGTCGGCGTGTCATTCGAGCAACCCATCGCCACCGCGTCGATCACCGGCATGGGCGCGGTCCACCTGCTCGAAGCGATCCGCATCGTCAACCCGGCGATCCGCTTCTACCAGGCCTCGACCTCAGAAATGTTCGGCAAGGTGCAGACCATTCCGCAGGTCGAGGAAACCCCGTTCTACCCGCGCAGCCCCTATGGCGTGGCCAAGCTGTACGCGCACTGGATGACGGTGAACTACCGCGAGTCGTACGGCATTTTCGGCTCGTCCGGCATCCTGTTCAACCACGAGTCGCCGCTGCGCGGGCGCGAGTTCGTCACCCGCAAGATCACCGACAGCGTGGCTAAGATCGTGCTGGGCAAGCTGGACGTGATCGAACTGGGCAACCTCGACGCCAAGCGCGACTGGGGCTATGCGCGCGAATACGTCGAAGGCATGTGGCGCATCCTGCAGGCCGACCAGCCTGACACCTTCGTGCTGGCCACCAACCGCACCGAGACCGTGCGCGACTTCGTCAACATGGCGTTCAAGGGAGCCGGCATCACGGTCGAATGGACCGGCAGCGGCGAGGCCGAGCGCGGCTTGTGCGGCAAGACCGGCCGCGAGCTGGTGCGGGTGTCCCCGCGCTTCTACCGCCCGGCCGAGGTCGACCTGCTGATCGGCGACGCTGCCAAGGCCCGCCGCGAGCTGGGCTGGCAGGCCGACACCACCCTCGAGCAGCTGTGCCAGATGATGGTGGACGCCGACCTGCGCCGCAACGAACAGGGTTTCTCGTTCTGACATGAACCCGAACGCCATCGAAGCCGGCCCGCAAGAGGGTGCGGGCAAGCGTGCCCTGGTCACCGGGCTGCGCGGCTTCACTGGCTACTATCTGCAGCAAGAGCTGGAACGGGCCGGCTACCAGGTGTTCGGCACCGTGCTGCCGGGCGAACCGGCCGCCGCCAACACCTTCGCGGTCGACCTGCTCGACCAGGCCGCAGTGGCCGAGATGGTGGCCAAGGTGCAGCCCGACGTCGTCGCGCACCTGGCCGGCATCGCCTTCGTCGGGCATGGCGACGCCGGGCAGATCTACCAGGTCAACGTGGTCGGCACGCGCAACCTGCTGGCCGCCCTGGCCGGCTGCGGCCACCGGCCAGAGTGCGTGTTGCTGGCTTCCTCCGCCAATATCTACGGCAATGCAAGCGTCGAGGTCATCGACGAGGTGGTCTCGCCCAGCCCGGCCAACGATTACGCGGTCAGCAAGCTGGCCATGGAATACATGGCGCGGCTGTGGATGGACCGCTTGCCGATCGTGATCGCGCGCCCGTTCAACTACACCGGCCCGGGCCAGACCGAAAGCTTCCTGATTCCCAAGATCGTCGGCCACTTCCGGCGCGGCGCGCGCCAGATCGAGCTGGGCAACCTGGCCATCGCGCGCGACTTTTCCGACGTGCGCATGGTGGCCTCGTGCTACCGGCGCCTGCTTGCCGCCGGCCCGGCCGGCGAGGTCTTCAACGTCTGCTCCGGCCGCTCGCATTCGCTCGCCAGCCTCATCGAGATGATGGAAGCGATCGCCGGCTATCGCATCGAGGTGCGCGTCAATCCCGCGTTCGTACGCGCCAACGACGTGCTCAATCTCATGGGCAGCAACGCCAAACTGGCGCGTGCGATCGGGCCGGTCGAACCGATCCCGCTGGCCGACACCCTGCGCTGGATGTTCCAGGCGTGAGTGCGGCAATGCTTACCGTCGGCCTGGGCACGAACATGATCGAGCCGGGGCTGACCGGCGGCCGCCTCGATGGCATCGGGGTGTACACCCAGGCGCTGCTGCGCCACCTGCCGCGTGCCGGCTGCCAGGTGGCGCCGTATTCCTGGCCGCGGCCGCTCTCCGCCAGTGCCGCCGCAGAGGCGATCAGCATCGGCCAGCCGATGCCGCAGTCGTTCGAGGCCGCCTCGCTGGTCGAGCTGGTGACCCCGCGCGTGCACCGCGTGCACATGCCGGCCGACCTGTTCCACGTCACCGACTACCGGGTGGTGCGCATGGATTGCCCGGTGGTGGCGACCCTGCATGATGCGCTGCCGATCAAATACCCCGAATGGTGCAGCCCGCGCCTGCGCCAGCTGAAGAACTGGCTGCAGCGCAAGGCGGCGCAAAAGGCCGACCACGTGATCGCCCTGTCGCATTTCGCGGTGGACGAGCTGGTCCAGTGCTTCGGCGTGGACGAGCGCCGCGTCTCGGTGGTGCCGTGCGGCGTGGACGACGAATGGCTGCAGCCGCCCGATGCCGCCGAGGTGGCGGCCACGCTGGCGGCGCTCCAGCTGCAGCCGGGCTATTTCCTGTTCGTCGGCACGCTGCAGCCGCGCAAGAACGTCGAGCGCCTGCTGCAGGCCTGGCTGGCGCTGCCGCAGGCGGTGCGCGCCGAGCGCGCGCTGGTGATCGTCGGCACGCCCGGCTGGCGCTGCGAGCAGCTGGTCGCGCGCCTGCGCGCCGCCCAGGCCGACGGCGAGAACCTGGTCTGGCTCGACCGCCTGACCGACCCCCGCCAGCTGCGCCACGTATACGCGGGCGCCGGCGTGTTCGTGTTCCCCTCGCTGTACGAGGGCTTCGGCATCCCGATCGTCGAAGCGTTTGCCTCCGGCGTGCCGGTGGTGGCCTCCAATGCCAGCTCGCTGCCCGAAGTGACGCAGGGCGCCGCGCTCGAGGTCGATCCGCTCGACGCCGGCGCGCTGGGCGAGGCGATGCTGGCGCTGTCGCGCGATACGGCGCTGCGCGCGCGCTGCGCCGCAGCCGGGCGCGCGCGCGCCGCACGCTTGACCTGGCACGAAACGGCACGCCAGACCGCAGCCGTGTACCATAGCGTCCTTAACTGATGAGCCAGGCAGCACCGATGCGCGTCCTCCACTTCTACAAGACTTACTACCCCGACTCGCTGGGCGGGATCGAACAGGTGATCCGCCAGCTGTGCGTGGGCACCGGTCGGCTGGGGGTGACCAACCAGGTGCTGTCGCTGTCGCGCCAGAAGGACCTGGCACCGTACCTGTTCGAGGGCACCGAAGTGCACCGCGTGCCGCTCGACTTCGAGATCGCCTCCAACGCCTGCTCGCTGGCCGCGATCGGGCAGCTGGCACGCATGGCGCGCGAGGCCGACGTGGTGCACTACCATTTCCCGTGGCCGTTCATGGACCTGGCCCACTTCATGGCGCGCGTGAACAAGCCGAGCCTGGTGACCTACCACTCCGACATCGTGCGCCAGAAGCACCTGCTGCGCCTGTACCAGCCGCTCAAGCACCGCTTCCTGAACAGCGTGGACACGATCGTGGCCACCTCGCCCAACTACATGGCCTCGTCCGCCGTGCTGGACCGCTACCGCGACAAGACCCGCGTCATCACCTACGGACTGGACCGCGACACCTACCCCGAGCCGGCGCCCGAGCTGCTGGACCAGTGGCGCGCGCGGGTCGGCGACAAGTTCTTCCTGTTCGTCGGCGTGCTGCGCTACTACAAGGGCCTGCACATCCTGCTGGACGCGGTCGAGCACCTCGACTACCCGGTGGTCATCGTCGGCGCCGGCCCGATCGAGCAGGAGCTCAAGGCGCACGCCGCGCGCCTGGGCCTGTCCCACGTGCACTTCGTTGGCGCACTGGACGACGCCGACAAGGTGGCGCTGCTCAAGCTGTGCTACGCGGTGGCCTTCCCGTCGCACCTGCGTTCGGAGGCGTTCGGCATCTCGCTGCTGGAGGGCGCGATGTTCGGCAAACCGATGATTTCCAGCGAAATCGGCACCGGCACCACCTACATCAACATCGACAACGAGACCGGGCTGGTGGTGCCGCCCTCCAACCCGCAGGCGCTGGCCGAGGCCATGCGCAAGCTGTGGGACAACCCGGCGCTGGCCGCCGACATGGGACGCCGCGCCGCCCAGCGCTACCGCGAGCTGTTCACGTCCGAACAAATGGCCGCCAGCTATACCGCGCTGTACCGCGAACTGGTGGCGCGCCACGCCGGGCAGGCACTGGCCACGGCCAAGGCCTGAGCCGCCGCGGGGGCGACTGTTGCGCGCAAACAGCAGTTTTTCGTCGGCGCGACGCGTTCTTGCTGCTCGGACATCCTTGCGGTTATGCTAGAACCCGACGCCACCGCAAGCGGCGCACCCCGGGGTTAGCCAATGTCGACGAAATCAACTGCGATAGCGGTACTGCTTGCGCTCTGCGCCACGGCGACCGCGCAGGGCCGGCCCAAGCTGTACCTGACGACCGAAACCTCGGCCCCTTCCAGCATGATCGAAGGCGGCCGCGTCACCGGCATCGGCACCGACAAGGTGCGCGAGATCATGGCGCGCGCCGGCATCGACTACACCATCGACCTGCTGCCGTGGAAGCGCGCCTACATGGCCGCGCTCGAGCGCGCCGATGCCTGCGTGTTCTCCACTACCCGCACCGCCGAGCGCGAGGCGCTGTTCAAGTGGGTCGGCCCGACCGACGAGGCGCAGTGGGTGCTGGCGGCGCGCATCGGCAGCGGCATCCACCTGAACACGCTCGAGGACGCGCGCAAGTACCGCATCGGCACCTACAACGGCGACGCACGCGACCAGTACCTGCGCGAGCGCGGCTTCCAGGTGGACCCCGCCCCCAACGACCTGATCAATCCGCGCAAGCTGATCATGGGCCGCATCGACCTGTGGGCCGCCGCCTGGCGCCACGGCAGCAGCGTGCTCGGCCAGCACGGCTGGGACAAGCAGATCGCGCCGGTGCTGACCTTCAACCGCCAGCGGGTCTACCTGGCCTGCAACCGCGGCGTGCCCGACGAGCTGGTGGCGCGCATGAATGCCGCGGTCGAGGCGATGACGCGCGACGGCACCATGCGCCGCATCGAACGCAAGTACGAAACCTGGGTCCCGCCCGGCACGCCCGAGTAGGCTCGCCGCTTTTCCCGATTCTCCTGCCGCCATCCGGTCCGAAGCGTGCGTCGGACTTGTGGCGATCATGCTAACTTTCGCTCCACATTGACGGTGGCGAGAGAGGCCGGCCACGGCCTTGTTGCAGGAGAGGAATCAATTGAAGATTTTCCTGAGTCTGGCGATGGGGGCAGTGGTGCTGGCCGGGTCGGCGATGGCGCAGCAGCGTGCGCCCGACCGCATCCCCGACACCATGGAAGCGCGGGTGGCCGCCTGTGTCGGCTGCCATGGCCTGCAGGGGCGCGGCGTGGCCAACGTCTATTTCCCGCGGCTGGCGGGCAAGCCGGCCGGCTACCTGTACAACCAGCTGGTGGCGTTCCGCGACGGCCGCCGCAGGTACGTGCCGATGAACTACCTGCTGGAATACCTGCCCAACAGCTACCTGATGCGCATGGCCGAGTACTTCGCCGCGCAAAACCCGCCGCCGCTGGTGCAGCCGGCCACCAACGCGCCGCCGGCGCTGCTGGCGGACGGTAAACGCATCGTCACCCAGGGCGTGCCCGGCAAAAAAATCCCCGCCTGCATCGCCTGCCACACCCCCGAGCTGACCGGGCGTGAACCGGGCATCCCGGGCCTGTTGGGCCTGCGCGCCGACTACGTCAGCGCCCAGCTCGGCGCATGGCGCTACGGCACCCGTACCGCGCTTGCGCCCGACTGCATGCAGTTCGTCGCTTCCAGCCTGTCCGAACCCGAGGTTGCCGCGGTGGCCGCCTACCTGGCGTCGCTGCCGGTGTCGGGCAACCGCCCGGCCAAGGCCGGCGGCGCGCGCCTGCCGCTGGCCTGCGGCAGCCAACCGCAATAGAAGGGGAGCACCGATGTCCGTCCGTTTCCTGTCCAAACTCGTTGCGCTGCTGGCGCTGTCCGCCGGCCTGGGCAGCGCGGCGCTGGCGCAGCCGCCAAGCCGCGCCCCGGCCGCGCAGTCGCAGGTCGAGCGCGGGCGCTACCTGGCCCAGGCCGGCGACTGCATCGCCTGCCACACGATCCCGGGCGCCAGGATCTTTTCCGGCAACCGGCCCATGCCCACGCCGTTCGGCACCCTGTACTCGCCCAACATCACGCCCGACCCCGAGACCGGCATCGGCCGCTGGACCGCCGACGAGTTCTACCGCATGATGCACACCGGCCGCTCGCGCAACGGCGACCTGCTGTACCCGGCCATGCCGTTCGCGTCCTACACCAAGGTCACGCGCGCCGACTGCGACGCCATCTTCGCCTACCTGCGCTCGGTCCCGCCGGTGCGCCAGCAGTCGCGCCCGCACGACCTGCGCTTCCCGTACAACAACCGGGCGCTCCTGATCGGCTGGCGCACGCTGTACTTCCAGGAAGGCGAGTACCAGCCCGACCGCAGCAAGTCGGCCGAGTGGAACCGCGGCGCCTACCTGGTGCAGGGGCTGGGCCACTGCGCCATGTGCCACACGCCGATCAACGCGCTGGGCGGCTCCTCGGCCGAGCAGGCCTTCCAGGGCGGCCTGATCCCGATGCAGAACTGGTACGCGCCCTCGCTCACCTCCAACCGCGAGGCCGGCCTTGGCAACTGGGAGATCCGCGACATCGTGGACCTGCTGCAGATGGGCGTGTCCAACCGCGGCACCGTGTACGGCCCGATGGCCGAGGTGACCTACAACAGCCTGCAGTTCATGAGCGACGAGGACATCCGCGCCATGGCGGTGTACCTCAAGGCCTTGCCGGCGGACCAGCCGGTCACCGCCGACGTGGGCGCCTCGCCGCTGCGCGCCGGCGTGGCCTTCAATACCGGGCGCCGCATCTATGCCGACCGCTGCGCCAGCTGCCATGGCGCCGAAGGGCGCGGCAAGCTGCCGCACTACCCGCCGCTGGCCGCCAACCAGTCGATCAACATGACCTCGGCGGTCAACCCGATCCGGATGGTGCTCAACGGCGGCTACCCGCCCGGCACCCGCCGCAATCCCATGCCGTACGGAATGCCGCCGTTCGCCCAGGTGCTGTCGGACGACGACATCGCCGCCGTCGTCACCTTCATCCGCAGCGCCTGGGGCAACCGCGGCGGGCCGGTGACGGTGCGCGACGTCAACCGCCTGCGCTCGGCCACCGTCGTCGAATGAGACCTGACTGGAGAATCCATGTTCTACGAACCAACTGATGTGGACCGCGACCCGGCCGAGGCCCAGCGCCAGGTCGATGCGGTGGTGGCGCGCGGGCCGCGCGGGGCGTTCGCGCTGGCGGGCGTGGCCACCGCCCTCGTGCTGCTGATCTGGCTGGTGTTCTTCTTCGGCGTGTTCGTCGCGCGCGGCGGCGGGAACTGACATGGCCACCAGCGACATCCACGACCACGGCGCCCACGTCGCCGCCGCCGCCGAGTCGCGCTGGGCGATGGTGGTCGGCGCCATCATCCTGTTCCTGCTGGCGATGACGGCCTACATGAGCCTGCACTGGGCGGCGATGCCGCCGGTGCGCACCGAGACCATCGACCCGAGCACCTTGCACATCGCCGGCGAATTCGTCGAGGGCAACCTGGGCACCGCGCTCGAGCCCGACGGCGCGGTGACGGTGCGGGTGGTGGCCAACCAGTATTCGTTCACCCCGCAGTGCGTGGTGGTGCCCACCGACACCCCGGTCACGATCCGCGCCACCGCCGCCGACGTGGTGCACGGCTTTTCGATCGCCAGCACCAACGTCAACATGATGCTGGTGCCCGGCTACATCTCCAACTTCCGCACCCGGTTCAGCGAGCCGGGCGAGCACCTGATGCCGTGCCACGAATACTGCGGCACCGGGCACGCCTCGATGTGGGCGCACGTGCAGATCATCGACAAGGGCGAGTTCATGCGGCGCGCCGCGACCGCCAGGAGGCTAAGCTGTGTTAAGTAACGATACCCGGCGCTTGGTGCTGGCCCATTTCTGGATCGCCTTCATCGCCTTCTTCGTCGCGCTGCTCTTGGGCGAGTGGCAGATGTACATCCGCAGCCCGCTGCGCGACTGGATCGGCAATCCCGAGCTGTACTACCGCTCGGTCACCGCGCACGGCTCGGCCATGGGTTACGTGTTCCCGACGCTGGTGGCGATGGGTTTCGGTTACGCGATCGTCGAGCTCTCGCTCAAGCAGCCGCTGGTGGGCAAGCGCTGGGCCTGGGGCGGCTTCTTCCTGCTGCTGCTCGGGGTGGTGGTGGCGATGGCGCCGGTGTCGGCGGGCGTGTCCTCGGTGCTGTACACCTTCTACCCGCCGCTGATCGGCCACCCGGCCTACTACATCGGGGTGGTGTTCGTGGTGGTCGGTTCGTGGATCTGGGTCGCGCTCATGTCGGTCAACCTGCGCGTGTGGAAAAAGGCCAACCCGGGCGTGGCGGTGCCGCTGCCGATGTTCGCCAACGTGGCCGGCGCCTACCTGTGGGCCTGGACCTCGCTCGGCGCCGCGATCGAAATCCTGTTCCTCATTTTGCCGGTCGCGCTCGGGTTCAAGACCACCATCGACGCGGGTCTCGCGCGCGTGTTCTTTTCGTGGACGCTGCACGCCATCGTGTACTTCTGGCTGATGCCTGCCTACATCGCGTTCTACACCCTGGTGCCGCGCGCAATCGGCGCCCGCCTGTACAGCGACACCATGGGGCGCCTGGCCTTCATCCTGTTCCTCGTGTTCTCGATGCCGATCGGGGTGCACCACCTGTTCCAGGACCCGCAGGTCGGCTCCGGCGTCAAGTTCCTGCACGCGGTGTTCACCGGCATGGTCTCGGTGCCCACGCTGCTGACCATCTTCACCATCACCGCCTCGGTCGAGATCGCCGGGCGCCTGCGCGGCGGCAAAGGGGCGTTCGGCTGGATCCGCGCGCTGCCCTGGCACAACCCGATGATGCTGGCGGTCGCGTTCTCGTTCATCCTGCTCGGCTTCGGCGGCGCCGGCGGCATCATCAACATGAGCTACCAGCTCGACTTCGCGGTGCACAACACGCAATGGATCACCGGCCACTTCCACCTGATCTTCGCCGGCGCCATCGTCATCATGTACTTCGCGCTGTCCTATGACCTGTGGCCGCACCTGACCGGCAAGCAGCTCGAGAGCAGCGGCATGATGAAGGCCCAGCTGTGGCTGTGGTTCGTCGGCATGATCGTCCTGACCTTCCCGTGGCACGTGGTGGGCGTGATGGGCATGCCGCGCCGGATGGCCTACTTTGACTACAGCAACCCCGAGCTGGCGCCGCAGGCGATCACCGTCATCATCAGCTTCATCGGCGGGCTGCTGCTGGTCGTCTCTGGCCTCTTGTTCCTGCTGGTGCTGCTGCGCGGCCACATGTCCGAGGCCATCCGCCTGCCCGAGTTCCGCTTCAGCCAGCCGGTGCATGCGACAGGGCGCTTGCCGGTCGCGCTCAACAGCTTCGCGCTGTGGCTGGCGCTGATGGTCGGCCTGTCGGTGGTCAACTACGGCTACCCAATCGCCCAGTTGCTGCCGCTGAAGGAAACGTCGGTGCCGGCGGTGCCGGTCGGAGGCCATCCATGAGCGAACTGTTCAGCACCCGCAACCCCTGGTTCACGCGCAGCGTCGGCATCCTGGTCGTCATTGCGGTGGCGGCCGCGCTGGTGGGTTTCGTCTGGCTGCCGCGCACGCACAACGCCGGCGCGGCCAGCCTGTGGGACGCGATCTGCAGCGCCGCCGGCGCCCCGGCGCGCTTCCAGAACGCCGCGCTGCCCGGTGAAAAGGCGGTGTTCCCCAGCACCGTGGTGGTCAGCGCCGACATGATGGGGCCACTGACCCAGCAAGAGGTCGGCCGCGGCGCCACGCTGGCGCTGGCCTGCACCATGTGCCACGGCGCCACGGGCACCAGCCCGGCCGGCACGCCGCACCTGGCCGGCCAGCAGGCATCGAGCATCTACAAGCAGCTGGCCGACTTCAAGTCAGGCCACCGCCCGAGCGTGATCATGCAGCCGATGGTGGCCAACCTGTCCGACCAGGACATGCGCGACCTGGCCGCCTACTACGCCAGCCAGAAGCGCGACCGGCCGATCCCGGCGCGCATCAGTCCGGCCACGCCGCGCCTGGTGCGCAACGGCGACCCGATGCGCAACATCGGCGCCTGCTCGACCTGCCACAGCCCCAACGTGCAGCGGCCGGCCACCCCGAACCTGGACGGCATGAACGCCGACTACCTGCGCACCCAGCTGCGCGCCTTCCATGCCGGCACCCGCGCCAACGACATCAACCGCCAGATGCGCAATGCCGCGCACCAGCTGACGGCGCAGGAAATCGACGAACTGGTGCGCTACTACGCCAGCCGCTAGCGCGGCGCGCCGGAGCCGGGCGCCAGCGGCAGCACGATCTCCACGCACAGCCCGCCGCCATCGCGGTTGCGCGCGCGGATCTGGCCGCCGTGGCTGCGCACCACGCGCTGGGCGATCGCCAGGCCCAGCCCGTGCCCCGGCAGGCCGGTGTTCTGGCTGCCGCGCTGGAACGGGCGGAAGATCAGTTCCAGCTCCGCGTCCGGCACCCCGGGGCCGTGGTCGCACACCGCAATGCGCACCTGCCCGGCGCGCGCATCAAGCGTGACGCTGGCCGTCACCGCGGTGCCGTCCTCGGTGTGCTTGACGGCGTTGCGCACCACGTTCTCGATCGCGCTGTGCAGCATCTCGGCGCCGCCGCGCACCACGCTGGCGCCGGTGGCGCTGAGCGATACCGACTTGCCGCTGGCCTGGGCCTCGAAGCGCGCGTCATCCACCACCTGGGCCACCAGCTCCTCGATCACCACCTCGTCCGCGAGCGCGCCGCCCACGCCGGCGTCGAGCCGCGCCAGCGCCAGCACCTCGCCGATCATCGCATCCATGCGCGTGCTCTCGCGCTCGATCCGGTCGAGCCAGGTGCCGACCCGGTCCGGCCGCTGGCGCGCCAGGCCGATCGCCGCCTGCAGCCGCGCCAGCGGCGAGCGCATTTCGTGTGACACGTCGTGCAGCAGGCGCCGCTGGGCCGCATGCTCGTCTTCCAGCCGCTGCGCCATGCGGTCGAAGTCGCGCGACAGGTCGGTCAGCTCGTCGCCGCGCTTGGCCGGGGCGCCGATCCGGGTATCGAGCTTGCCGGCGGCGACCGCATCGAACGCAGCGCGCAGCTTGCGGATCGGCTTGGCGAAATGCCATGCCAGCAGCGCCGCCGACACCAGGCTGCCCAGCATCGCCAGCAGCATGGGCATCAGCGGAAAATAGCCGTCGCGCGGCGCCCGGTGGCCGCCCAGGCCGTAGCCGCGCTTGCGCGCGCCGCGCTGCTCGCTGCGCGCGGCGAACAGCAGCCAGTCGTTACCCTCCGCCTTCACCGTCTGCAGTGCGTGCGCGGCCGGATCGCGCGCATGCAGCTGGCGCAGCTCCTGCAGCAGCGCGGCGTCGGTGGGCCGGCCGAGCAGCTCGTGGCCGCCCGCATCCACGGCATACAACTGCATCCCGTCATGCTGGGTGAGCAGGGCGCGCAGCGCAGGCAGGCCGCCGAAGCGCAGCGTCTGCGCCGCCGCATCCACCGCGAACACGCCCGGCGGGCCAAAGTCCACGCGCGCGCTGCGGTGCGCCGCGTTGCGGTCCTTGAACCAGATGCCGGTGCTGATCGCCAGCACCGCCAGCGCCTGCACCAGCCAGGTGGCAAAGAAGAACTTCCAGAACAGGCGGCCCATGTCAGTCCTTGACCAGCACGTAGCCCTGCCGGTGCACGGTCTGGATGCATGAGCGGCCGTCGGCCAGCGTGCCCAGCTTGTGGCGCAGGCTGCTCATGTGCACGTCCACGTTGCGGTCGAAGCGCGCCAGCGGGCGAAACAGCGCCTTCTCCGACAGGTCCTGCTTGCTGACGGTATGCCCGGCCTGGCGCACCAGCACCTCGAGCAGGTTGAACTCGGTGCTGGTCAGCGCCACCGCGTTGCCGTCCCACTGCACGCGCCGCTGCTCCGGCCACATCGTCAGGCGCCCGACCACGAACTGGTTGCTGTCGCCGCTGGCCAGCTGCTGGGTGCGGCGCAGGATCGCGCGGATGCGCGCCGACAGCTCGCGCGGCGTGCACGGCTTGGACACATAGTCGTCCGCGCCCAGCTCCAGGCCCAGGATGCGGTCGGCGTCATCGCCCTTCGCGGTCAGCATCAGCACCGGCATCTGGCTGCGCGTGCGCAACTGGCGCAGCGTCTCCATGCCCTGCATGCGCGGCATCATCACGTCCAGCACCGCGATCGCGAACTCGCCGCCCGCGGCCTGCGCCAGCCCGTCGGCGCCGTTGTGCACCGCCGCTACCTCGAAGCCGTCCTGCTCCAGGTATTCCTTCAACATTTCGACGAGCTCCACGTCGTCGTCGATCAATAACACTTTTGCCATGCGTATTTTTCCGTGACCAGAACGCCGATGATAACGGCCCCCGCGCGGACGTATTCAACGGGTCACATTACTTTACGTAAATTTACCCCGGCTTTACTGCGATTTACCACCTTGGCCGCCACACTGCACGGTGTGTCACTCAACCAACAAGGAAGCAACATGTCCATCAGCAGCATCTCCAGTTCCCTCTATTCGTTGACCCAGACCAGCCAGGCAGGCAGTGCCAGCCGGGCATCCGCCGACGGGCAGGCGCAGCAAGTGCAGGGCGGTCCGCCGCCGCGGCCGCATGGCGGGGGCGGCCTGGGCAAGGCCGTGATGCAGTCGCTGGCCGACACGCTCGGCATCGACACCTCGTCCTCCGGCAGCACCAGCGCCACCGACGGCAGCACCAGCACGACCGACAGCACCTCGGGCACCACCGATGTGGCCAGCGCGCAGCAGGCGCTGGGCAGCTTCATGCAGTCGCTGATGTCGGCCCTGCACGCGCAGGGCGCGGGTGCAAGCACGTCGGGCGGCACCGGCGGCGGCGATCCGGACGGCGATGGAGATGGTCCGCGCGGCCCGCGCATGGGCCAGGGCGGCCCGGGGCGCATGGAATCGGATTTGCAAAGTCTTGTCCAGAAGCTGGCCTCCGGCAGCACGGCCAGCACCAGCACCACGAGCGACAGCAGCACCGCGACGGACAGCTCCACGAGCGATAGCGCGACAAGCGACAGCGCCACCAGCGCCCTGCAGGACAGCTTCAAGAATCTCTTGTCCACGCTGGGCGTGTCCACCGACGGCAGCAACGACAAGCTGAACAGCTTCCTGCAGAGCCTGCAGAGCAAGATGGCCGCCGTTCACCCGGCCGGTAACGCCGTCAATACCACCGCGTAACGCGAGAATCGGGCAACTTAAGGCAGCGCCCTCGGAACAAGGTGGGCGCTTTGCTCTTGTAAAAGTGGGTGCAGCAGGGGGAGTCGTTGTTTGAACAACAGCCCGGTCACGCCTTCTGTTGTACCGGGTGCGATTCGCGGGCAACCGGCCGAATGACAGGGGCGCAGGCTATTGGTGCCTCCGGCCGGAATCGAACCGGCACGCCTTTCGGCGCTTGATTTTGAGTCAAGTGCGTCTACCAATTCCGCCACAGAGGCACTGCAGGGAGGCACGCATATTAGCACACCGTTTTGGCAACTGACCAGCCTACGGCGATGCCGCCCCCGACCGGGGAGATGCCGATAAGGGGAAAACAAGATCGCATTTACGCGTCGTAGCGGTTTCCCCACCGGTGATAGCGCCATTGTGTGCTTTTGCCGGGTTCCAGCGTATGATCTCGCTTCCCTTCAGAAACAGAGCCATCCCGGCGGTGGCGGACACGATGAAAAACAAGAAGATACGCGAGATTATCCTCGGCAAAGCCCTGGATCCGATGAAGAGCGAGACGCGCCATTCGATGGCGTTGGTGGCCTTCCTGGCCTGGGTGGGACTGGGTGCCGACGGCCTGTCCTCGTCCGCGTACGGACCGGAGGAGACCTTCCGCGCGCTCGGCGCGCACACCCACCTCGGGCTGTACATGGCGCTGGCCACCGCGGCCACCGTGTTCATCATCGCGCTGGCCTACAACCAGGTGATCGAACTGTTCCCCACCGGCGGTGGCGGCTACCGCGTCGCCACCAAGCTGGTCGGGCCCTACCTCGGGCTGGTCTCCGGTTGTGCGCTGATCCTCGACTACGTGCTCACCATCGCGATCTCGGTCGCGTCAGGGGTGGATGCGCTAGCGTCTTTCCTGCCGCTCTGGGTGCAGCCGTACAAGCTGGCCGCCGAGGCCTTCTTCATCGCCGCGCTGATCATGATGAACCTGCGCGGGCTGAAGGAGGCGATCCGCATCCTGCTGCCGATCTTCCTCGGCTTTGTCGCCACCCACCTGGTCCTGATCGTGTACGGGATCGTGGCGCACGCCTCGCAACTGCCGCTGCTGATTCCGGCCACGATCGCCGAAACCACCTCGCTGGCGCAGGGTATCGGCTGGTCCAGCGTGGCCGGCATGCTGCTGTTCGCCTACTCGCAGGGCGGCGGCACCTACACCGGCCTGGAGGCGGTGTCGAACAACGTGAACATGCTGGCCGAGCCGCGCGTTCGCACCGGTAAAGTCACGATGTTCTACATGGCCGTGTCGCTCGCGATCACGGCGGGCGGCATCATCATGCTCTACCTGCTGTGGGACGCGCATCCGGTCGAAGGCCAGACCCTGAACGCTTCCACCTTCAAGGTCATCATCGCCAACATGGGACTGGGCGGGCCGGTGCTCAACCAGGTCATGCTCGCGGTGGTGCTGCTGTTCGAGGCCGGGCTGCTGTTCGTGGCCGCCAACACGGGCTTTCTGGGCGGCCCGTCGGTGCTGTCGAACATGGCGTCGGACTCGTGGGTGCCGCACCAGTTCCGCTACCTGTCCTCGCGCCTGGTCACGCAGAACGGCATCCTGGTGATGGGCATCGCCGCGCTCGCGATCCTGTTCTGGACCGGCGGCCAGGTCACCATGCTGCTGGTGCTGTATTCGCTGTCGGTGTTCCTCACCTTCGCCATTTCGCTGTTCGGCCTGTGCGTGTACTGGTGGCGCAACCGCGGCGGCCCCGAGGGCGCGCGCTGGATCGGCCGCTTCCTGCTGTCGCTGGTCGGCTTCATCATCTGCGCCGGCATCCTCGCGATCCTGCTGGTCAAGCGCTTTGCCGACGGCGGCTGGGCCACCGCGGTCATCATCGCCGCCATCGCCTGCCTGTGCATTTTCATCCGCAACCACTACCGCGAAACCAAGCGCGCCATCCATTCGGTGGACAGCGTGTTCGCAAGCCAGCCGTTCGGCCCAGGCACAGAGCCGATCGAACCGGACCCGCAGGCGCAGACCGCGGTGTTCATCGTCGGGAACTCGCGCGGCGGCGGCCTGCACGCGCTGTTGTGGGTGCAGCGCATGTTCCCCGGCCACTTCAAGAACTTCTTGTTCGTCAATGCGCGCACCGTGGACTCGCACGTGTACGGTGGCGAGGGCGCGATGGAAAAGATGCGCGAGGATGCTGCCGAAACGCTCGAGTTCTTCGTCGACTTCTGCCACAGCCACGGCATGGCGGCCGCCTCGTACATCGGGTTCGGCACCGATGCGGTCGAGGAGATCACGCGCATGTGCGAGCGCATCAGCAACGAATTCCCGAATTCGATTTTCTTCACCAGCAAGCTGGTGTTCGCGTCCGATAACTGGCTGATCCGCCTGCTGCACAACCAGGCCGCGCTCGCGGTGCAGCGCCGCCTGCACCTGGAAGGCCTGCAGATGGTGATCTTGCCAATGAAGGTGTAGCCCGGGCCGGGTGTCGCCTGCCGTGCACAGCGGCAGATTCCTGGCGCTCGACAGCGCAATCCCGGCGTAGAATGACCAGCTTGTCATTCGCCGGGAGCCCATCTCCATGCTGCGCACGTCGATCAGCTTCGAGCGTGGAGTGCTCCACAGGCGCGTGTTCGCCAGCATCCTGGCCGGGTTCGCGCCGCTGGTGCTGCTGTCCTACCTGACGCTGTCGGCCAACGCCGAACACCAGAAGCGCGAGCTGATCGCCGCAGTGCAGCACACGATGCGCGCGCTGACCATGGCGGTGGACGCCGAGCTGCAGGTGTCGCAGGCGGCGCTGGACACGCTGGCGACCAGCGCGCGCCTGAAGGCCGGCGACATGGCCGGTTTCCACGCCGAGGCGCGCGAGCTGCTGCGGCGCCATCCCAACTGGGCCAACATCGTGCTGTCCACGCCCGACGCGCGCCAGGTCCTCAACACGCGGCGGCCGTTCGGCTCGGCGCTGCCCAGCCGGGTCGATCCCGAGGGCGTCGAGCGGGTCGGCCGCAGCGCGCAGCCCGGCGTCGGCAACATCGTGGTCGGCCCGCTGCTGAAAAAGCCGTCGTTCGCGGTGTACGTGCCGGTGCGGCTGGACGGGCCGCAGCGCGCCTACGTGCTGGCCGCGCCGACCTTGCCGTCCTCGCTGCAGGACCTGATCCGCCGCCAGGATGTGCCCGACGGCGCGCTCGTCTCCATCGCCGACCGCAACGACAACATCGTCGCGCGCTCGCTCAACGGGGCCGAACTGATCGGCAAGCCGCTGTCGCCCACCTTGCGCCAGGTGCTGCGCGAAGGCCGCGACGAAGGTTGGGCGGTCACCACCACGCTCGAAGGGGCGCAGGTGTACGCGGTGTACAAGCGCTCCCCGGTGACCGGCTGGACCGCGGTGATCGGCATCCCGGTGGACGCGATCGACGCGCCGGTGCGCCGCACCTATCGCCTGCTGGCCGGTTCGATCCTGATCGCGTCGCTGCTCGGCCTTGGGGTGGCGCTGGCGTTCGCGCGCTCGGTCACGCGGCCGATGCTGCAGCTGCGCGAGTCGGCCGACGCGATGGGACGCGGCGCGGCGCCGGACATCCCGGGCACCGACATCCCGGAGATCCGCAAGGTCGGGGAAGCCATGGCGCAGGCGCACGAGGAGCGCGCGCGCCTGCTGGCGAGCGAGCGCGAAGCGCACCGCCAGGAACGCCAGGCGCGTCTTGCGGCCGAGGAGGCCAGCCGCGCCAAGGACGAATTCCTCGCCATGCTCGGCCACGAGCTGCGCAACCCGCTCGCGCCGATCTGCTCGGCCGCCGAACTGCTGCAGCGCCAGGCCGGCGCCGACGCCGCCGTGGCCAGGCTGTCGGCCATCGTGCGGCGCCAGGCCGACCACCTGCGCCGCCTGGTGGACGACATCCTCGACGTCTCGCGCGTCACGCGCAAGCTGGTGGCGTTAAGGCGCGAGCCGGTCGATGTGAACACGCTGCTGCCGCAGGCGGTGGAGCAGGTGCAGGAGCAGGTCGCCGCCCAAGGCCTGCAGCTGTCGGTGCAAGCGTGCGCGCAGCCGGCCTGGGTGCTGGCCGATCCCACGCGCATCGTGCAGGTGCTGGTCAACCTTTTGGGTAACGCGGCCAAGTTCACGCCCGCCGGCGGCCACATCACGCTGGCGGTGGCGGCCGGCGAAGGCAGCGTCAGGATCACGGTGCAGGACGACGGCATCGGTATTGCGCCCACGCTGCTGCCGCGGGTCTTTGAGCTGTTTACCCAGGCCGAGCGCCCGCTCGACCGCGCCCAAGGCGGCCTGGGCCTGGGATTGCCGCTGGTGCGCGGCCTGGTGCAGCTGCACGACGGCCGGGTCGAGGCGGCCAGCGGCGGCGAAGGGCAGGGCGCCACCTTTGTGGTGGAGTTGCCGCGCATCGCTGCCCCCGGGCTGGTGGCCGCGCCGGCGCCTGGCGCGGCGGCCGCCGGCGCGCCGCACGCACTGCGCCTGATGGTCGTGGACGACAATGCCGATGCGGCGCAAATGATGGGGATGTTCCTGCGCGAGCAGTGCGGCTACGAGGTGATCGTGTACACCGATCCGTTCGCCGCGCTGGCGGCGGCCGCCGTCGATTGCCCCGATGTGTGCTTGCTCGACATTGGCATGCCGCGCATGGACGGCTACGAGCTCGCGCGTCGCCTGAGGGCCAACCCGGCAACGCGCGGCGCGCTGCTGGTCGCGGTCAGCGGGTACGGGCAGCAGAAAGACCGCGAGGCGGCGTTCGCGGCCGGCTTCGCGCAGCACTTCGCCAAGCCGGTGGACCTGGCGCAGCTGGTGGCGGCGGTCGGGAAGGCGCTGGCAGCCTGAAGCCGCGCTCAGCCCTGCGGGGCGGCGCCCAGGCACTTGCGTAGCGCGTGCAGCGTGATCGCCGGCCCGGTGATGGCCAGCACGTGTTCGCGCAGCGTGACCTCGATGTCCCTGGAGGGCCAGCGCAAGCCGCCGCGCGGCCGGTAGCGCAGGAAGCCCGGCGGCATCGGGATGCGTTCGTAGCCCAGCGCGGCCAAGCCCTCCTCGAGCGTGCGCAGCAGGTGGCGCGCTTCGAAGCGCGTGGTGGCCTCGAACCGCGCCGGCATGAGCGCGAACAGCGGCAGCAGGCCGCCCGCCAGCACCGGGATCACGATGTAGGCCAGCGGCGCCGTGGGGTCGAGCTTTCGGAACAGCACGACCAGTCCGGCCAGGCCCAGGACCATGACGAGCGCGAACGTAGCCAGGCGCCGGCGCGGCCGGTGCGGGCTGAGCCAGGGCGCGACCTCATGGGCATAGACCACTTCCGAAAAACTGACGCTTTTCATCCTCGAACTCCTTGGCGGCAAAGCTGCGCTACTTGCCGGCATTGTGTCCCGGTCCGGCTCGCTTGGCGCTTGATTTTGCTCAAAAGTGGAGCAATTTGCAATAAAACAATGCGCGCATGCGGCATGCATGCCTTGGGGCGGCGCGGACGAAAAAAAGCCCCGCGCGGGCGGGGCTATTGGTCAGCGCCGGCGGTAGAGCCGGAAGCGCTCGTCGCGGTCGGACGGGCGCCGTCCTTCCCACAGCATGGTGTAGTCGCGCAGCCCGAACTGCTGCGCCATCTGGCGTTCATCCTTCAGGCGCACGCTGTCCTGCAGCAGCAGGTAGTCGCAACGGCCGGCGTTCTCCACGCCGGCGAACGGCAGGTGGCCGAAGTAGGCGAACGAGGCGCGCTGCGCGGGGCCGACATTGGTGTCGATGCAGTTGGTCTCGGCCGGCAGGCGCGCCGCGATCTGCTGGGCGACGCTGGCGTAGCTCTTGCTGTAGTTAAGGTCCGGCAGGAACAGCGTCATCACCAGCACCCACAAGAGGATCAGGCCGCCGGACGACAGCACCACCGCGCGCCACAGCACCGACGGCTGGCGCGAGATGCGCCAGTGGACCAGGAAGAACCAGCCGATCGTGGCCGCCAGCGCGACGACGAAGGCGACCAGGCCGAACTCCGGATGAAAGCCCGGCACCAGCTTGAGCGCGTTTTTGGCCAGCTGCGCCGGCCAGCCGGTCAGCTTGGCGATCCAGAACAGCCAGACCAGCGCGCCCAGCGTGGTCAGCACCATCACCGAGAACCAGTCGATGCCGTTGATCGCGCCGCGCTTCATGGTCGGCAGGCCGAACGCGGCCATCAGCGCGAGCGGCGGCAGCAGGCGCAGCATGTCGCCGTTTTCCGGCAGCGGGTCGCACACGATCAGCACCGTGAGCGCGGCCACGAAGTACAGCGGCAGCACGATGTGCAGCAGCTTTTCCTGGCGCCGCCAGGCCCAGATCGCCCAGAACGCAAACGGCCAGGCCGGCCAGAAGAACCACACGCCGACGCGGAAGAAGGTCTTGACCGAGAACCAGCCGGGCAGGGCGAGTTGCGACAGGTTCCACGCGTTCCATCCCGCGATCGGCGCGCCGTTGTACGGGTGGGCCAGCAGCGCCGGCACCATCCAGACCAGCGTGATGCCTACGCCCACGCCAAGGGCCAGTGCCAGCTCGCGCAGGGTGGGGCTGGCGGGCATCTTGAGAAAGCGGGTACACAGGAACAGGGCCAGCACCAGCACGAGGGGCGAGGCGTAGCCGCGGGTCAGTGCCAGCGCCCCCAGCGACAGGCCGATCAGGGCCGCGTTGCGCGGCGACGGCAGCTCGACATAGCGCACCGCGCGATACAGGAAATAGGCCAGCAGCGAGCCTTGCAGGGTGGCCGCGAGCGTCTCGTGGCTGAGCGCGAGCAGGCCCAGGCAGCCCAGGTAGATCAGCACCGCGGTGTCGGCCAGCGTGCGGCCGTAGTCGTCCGGCTCGGGCTGGCCGCCGAACGCCAGCCGCAACGGCTGCGCCTCGGCGCGGCGGCCCAGGTGGAAGGCGGTGTACCACAGCGAAGCGGTGCCGGCGACAAAAATGGCGATGGTGGACAGGCGCGCGGCCAGCACGTCGCCCAGCAGCCAGCCGAACAGCTTGATGCACAGGGCGCCCAGCCAGAACGCAAGCGGTCCTTCCTCGGGCGCCGGCAGGCCGGCGATGTTCGGCAGCAGCCAGTCGCTGATGTTCCCGTGCGCCATGGTCCACATGATGCCGAAGCTGGCGGCATCGTCCTTCCACGGGTCCCGCCCGATCAGCCCTGGCAAGATGTACAGCAGGCCAAGCGCAAACAGCGCCCAACGTGGCAGCGCGAGGGTGGCGGCGGCGGGAAGGCGGACGGGTTTCATCTATAGCGGAAGCAATTCGATATTAGTCGCGTAGTATAGCCGCGAAAAAAAGAAAGGAAGCCGGGGGCTTCCTTTCTTGTTGGAAAGCCAACAGGCTTTCCGGGATACGTGCACGAAATTAGCCGTTGGCGACGGAGGTCTTCGAACCGACCGAGCCGAACTTCTGGCGGAACTTCTCGACGCGGCCAGCGGTGTCGACGATCTTGTGCTTGCCGGTAAAGAACGGGTGCGATTCAGCGGACACCTCGATCTTGACCAGCGGGTATTCCTTGCCTTCGAAATTGATGGTTTCGCGGGTGGCGATGGTCGAACGGGTGATGAATTTGAAGTCGCACGACAGGTCGTGGAACACAACTTCGCGGTAATCCGGATGGATATCGGTCTTCATGGTTTTGCCTCGGTTAGTTTGGTAGCCAACCAGCACTTCGTCGGTCGCCTTGCTTCTTGACCCGATTGCTGATCACTTGCCTGGGGTTGAATACTGAACCGGCGATTATACAGCCTGCCGGGAGAAGGAGGCAATATCAATGGCGCAACAGGGTCAGTATGGTGGCAAACATGCCGGCGAAGCCGAGGACCATGGTGACGAGGAGTGCAAACATCCAGCGCGATACACCGCCAAACTCCGCCCGTAGTTCGGCTTTCAG
Source organism: Massilia agilis (assembly GCF_024756255.1). Taxonomy (GTDB): domain Bacteria; phylum Pseudomonadota; class Gammaproteobacteria; order Burkholderiales; family Burkholderiaceae_D; genus Telluria; species Telluria agilis. Next base: position 153,649 of record NZ_JANUHB010000004.1, read on the forward strand.
CTCCGCCAAGTCGGTTTTGGTCGCGAGCGTCGGCAAGATCGTGTCAAATCGCGTTTCCAGGATCGTCAGCCTTCTGTCGAGCTGGTAAGGGTCGTCGTGTCGATTGGCCGTTGTCTCGGTCGATTCGGTAGCCATGCCCACTCCATGCGAAAAGGCCCATTCTTGCAGGCCGGGCCGCCAGCGCATTGATGCGGCCATACTACCGGACAAATAGAAAAGGCGGCACACGGCCGCCGTCTGTGGTTCCGGTAAGCTGATCAATGGCGCAAAAGGCCGATCATGGTACCGATGACGCCAGCGAAGCCTAGCACCATCGTTAAAAAGTAACCGAGCAGTAGCGTCTTCAGCTCGGATTTGAGCTCGGCCACGTCGGCCTTGGTTGCGAGCGTTGGGAGGATCGTGTCGAAACGTGTCTCAAGAATCGTCAGCCGGCGGTCCAGCTGGTACGGATCGTCTGGTCTGGCGCCCATCTGTGTTGTTTCGGTCGCCATGTGATCTCTCTCCAAGTCTAAGCAGAGATTGTTGCAGCATCCAGCCACCTGCACAGTGACGTGCCCATACTACCGGACAAATAAAAAAGGCGGCACACGGCCGCCTTTCCTGGTGCGCTAAGCGAGCTTAGCCGCCCCGACCGTGAAGCAGGGGTTTCATGGGGCACCGCCCCATGCCTGCGAAACGGCTTGGCCATGCTTGGCCAAGCTCCCTGCGCCTCACTTGTCGCGGGAGGGGTTACCCGCCCCGGCGGTGAAGCAGGGGTTTCATGGGGCACCGCCCCATGCCTGCGAAACGGCTTGGCCATGCTTGGCCAAGCTCCCTGCGCCTCACTTGTCGCGGGAGGGGTTACCCGCCCCGGCGCATCATGTCGAAGAACTCCACGTTGTTCTTCGTCGCGCGCATCTTGTCGAGGATGAACTCCATCGCCTCGATCTCGTCCATCGAGTACAACAGCTTGCGCAGGATCCAGATCTTTTGCAGCTGGTCCGGCTTGATCAAGAGTTCTTCGCGGCGGGTGCCCGACTTGTTCAGGTTGATCGCCGGGTACACGCGCTTCTCGGCCAGGCGGCGCTCCAGGTGCACCTCCATGTTGCCGGTGCCCTTGAATTCCTCGTAGATCACGTCGTCCATGCGCGAGCCGGTTTCGATCAGCGCGGTGGCCACGATGGTCAGCGAGCCGCCTTCTTCCACGTTACGCGCGGCGCCGAAGAAGCGTTTCGGGCGCTGCAGCGCGTTGGCGTCCACACCGCCGGTCAGCACCTTGCCCGATGCCGGGATCACGGTGTTGTAGGCGCGCGCCAGGCGGGTGATCGAGTCCAGCAGGATCACCACGTCCTTCTTCATCTCGACCAGGCGCTTGGCTTTCTCGAGCACCATCTCGGCAACCTGCACGTGGCGGGTGGCCGGCTCGTCGAAGGTCGATGCCACCACTTCGCCGCGCACCGAACGCTGCATCTCGGTCACTTCCTCGGGGCGCTCGTCGATCAGCAGCACGATGAGCGTGACGTCCGGGTGGTTGGCCGTGATCGCGTGCGCGATGTGCTGCAGCATGACCGACTTGCCCGACTTGGGCGAGGCCACCAGCAGGCCGCGCTGGCCTTTGCCGATCGGCGCGATCAGGTCGATGATGCGGCCGGTGATGTTCTCGGCGCCGTTCATGTCGCGCTCGAGGCGCAGCGGCACGTTCGGGTGCAGCGGCGTCAGGTTCTCGAACAGGATGCGGTGCTTGGACGCTTCCGGCGACTCGCCGTTGACCTTGTCCACCTTCACCAGCGCGAAATAGCGCTCGCCGTCCTTCGGCGTACGCACCTCACCCTCGATCGAATCGCCCGTGTGCAGGTTGAAACGGCGGATCTGCGACGGCGAGATGTAGATGTCGTCGGTCGAGGCCATGTAGCTCGCGTCCGGCGAGCGCAGGAAGCCGAAGCCGTCGGGCAGCACTTCGAGCGCGCCGTCGCCGAAAATCTGCTCGCCCTGTTTCGCGCGCTTTTTCAGGATCGCGAACATGAGTTCTTGTTTGCGCAGGCGCGCTGCGTTGTCGATATCGAGGCTGATCGCCATCTCCAGCAAGGCGGAGACGTGCATTGCCTTCAGTTCTGAGAGGTGCATGTGTGTGGGTGTCCCGTGGCGGGAAAGTAAAGGTAGGGGAGGGAACTACGCGGGTTCGTTAAACTGGGCTGGAGCTACTGCCCCGGTGCCCGTTTGGGAAATGACGGCAGCGCGGGCGCGCTGCCGCCGCCTATGGTATCAGATATTGCTGTCGATGAACGAGGTCAGCTGGCCCTTGGCCATTGCGCCAACCTTCTGGGCCGCAGCCACGCCGTTCTTGAACAGGATCAGGGTCGGGATGCCGCGGATGCCGAACTTGGCCGGCACGGTCTGGTTGGCGTCCACGTCCATCTTGGCGACCACGATCTTGCCGTCGTATTCTTTCGCGACCTCTTCCAGGATCGGGGCGATCATCTTGCAGGGGCCGCACCACTCGGCCCAGAAGTCGACCAGGACCGGGCGCTCGGACTTGAGCACGTCGGTTTCAAAAGAGGCATCGCTGATGTGTTTGATGTTTTCGCTCATTATGTTCCTCAAGTGAGGTAGTCAATTAATGCCTTGCCCGTCGATCGATCAACCGGCTGCCGCCTGGCTGCCAGGCCGGCGCACACAATGGTGGAGACACGGTGTGCGATATTCAATATCTGGAGGGCGGCTAGAGGGAGTCAGGCGGGGATTAGTCGAAATAATAACCGATTTTCCAGAAAAGTGTTCCGGCGTTTGTACAAAATCTCAACATGCGCGACGGGTGCGCAACGGCTTTGCCGAACCCGGCGCGCCTAGCCCACGCTGCCCGAGAATTGCGCCAGGTGGCCGGGGTGCCACATCGTCGCGACCGTGGCGACCAGGCCGCGCGACATCGTCTGGCGTTTGAGCACCAGGCAGCAGGCCTTCGCTTCGATCTCGAGCATGGCCGCGACCTCCGCGGGCGCCGGCAGCGCCTCGATGCGGTAGGTGGCGCCGGACAGCGGGGCGGCCTGCATCAGGTGTTCGTTGGGGGTGATGCTGGAGAAGTCCTGCTCCAGGTAGTTTGGTGCGCAGGCCGGATTGACCCAGCGGTCCTCGACCTGGATCGGCACCTCGTCTTCCAGGTGCACCACCACCGAATGGAACAGCGGCGTGCCGGGCTCCACCCCGAAGCGGGCCGCCAGCGTCTCGCTGGCCGGGGCGCGTTCGAGCAGGCGGCAATCGCTGCGGTGGGCGTGGCCCCGGGCGCGGATTTCGTCGGCGATATTGCGGATCTCGACCAGCGTGGCCTGGTACTTTTGGGGGGCGACGAAGGTACCGGCGCCCTGGCGGCGGGTGAGCACCTGCTCGGCGGTCAGCTCGCGCACGGCACGGTTGACCGTCATGCGCGATACCCCGAACTGGCGCACCAGCGCCTGCTCGGACGGCACCAGGTCCCCCTCCTTCCAGCGGCCGCTGGCGATTTCGGCGACCAGGTAGTCCTTGATGCGCTGGAAGATCGGGGTGTTGTCTTGCGCGCTGTGTTCTTCCAAACTACTCTCCGAAGTTCCCGGCTTCTCGGCCGGGCATAGCCGGATTCTACCGCCAATTCGACAGCAAGAGTCGGAGTGCCGGCGCGGCGGCGGTCCACTACGATGGTCCCAATGCCAACCAGAGGAGCGTGCCATGCAAGCACCAAGCAGCAAGCGATTTGACACCAATGATGAGCGCTGGGCCGCCGTGCGCGCACGCGACGCCGCCGCCGACGGCCTGTTCGTCTATTCGGTCAGGAGCACCGGCGTGTACTGCCGGCCATCGTGCCCGTCGCGCCCGGCCCGCCGCGAGAACGTCGCTTTCCACGACAGTTGCGCGGATGCGGCGGCCGCCGGCTTTCGCGCCTGCCTGCGCTGCCGCCCGGACCAGCCGCCGCTGGCCGAGCGTCAGGCCGCCGCGGTCGCGCGCGCCTGCCGCCTGATCGAGCAAGCCGAGGAACAGCCGGACCTGGACAGCCTGGCGCAGGAAGCCGGCATGAGCCGGTTCCACTTCCACCGCGTGTTCAAGGCCCACACCGGAATCACGCCCAAGGCCTATGCCGCCGCACGCCGCGCCGAGCGCCTCAAGCACGAGCTGGCGCAGGCGCCGACCGTGACCACCGCCGCCTACGATGCCGGCTTCAATTCGAGCGCTCGCTTGTACGCGGCCTCGAACGAGGTGCTGGGCATGACGCCCACCCGCTTTCGTGCCGGCGGCAGCGGCGAGTCGATCCGGTTCGCCGTCGGCGGCTGCTCGCTCGGCGCGATCCTGGTCGCTTCCACCGCCAAGGGCATCTGCGCGATCCTGATCGGCGACGACCCCGAGCTCCTGGTGCGCGACCTGCAGGACCGCTTCCCGCGCGCCGAGCTGCAGGGCGGCGACGCCGAGTTCGAGCGCACGGTGGCACTGGTGGTCGGCTTTGTCGAGGCGCCCGGCATCGGCCTGGACCTGCCGCTGGACGTGCGCGGCACCGCGTTCCAGCAGCGCGTGTGGCAGGCCCTGCGCGAGATCCCGGCCGGGCAGACCGTGAGCTATGCCGAACTGGCGCAGCGCCTGGGCATGCCGCAGGGCGCGCGCGCCGTGGCCAGCGCCTGCGCCGCCAATGCGCTGGCGGTGGCCGTTCCCTGTCACCGCGTGGTGCGCAACGACGGCGCGCTGTCCGGCTACCGCTGGGGCGTGGAGCGCAAGCAGGCGCTGCTCGAACGCGAGGGCAGCCGATGATCGCGCACGACTGGGAGCGCGTGCGCGAAGAGCTCGACGGGTTCGGCTGCGCCGTCATCCCGGGCCTGCTGTCGCCCGCCGAATGCGATGGCTACGCGCAAAGCTATGCCCGGCCCGAACTGTTTCGCAGCCGGGTGGTGATGGAGCGCTTTCAATTCGGGCGCGGCGAGTACCAGTACTTTGCGTATCCGCTGCCGCCAGGGCTGGCCGCCTTGCGCGGCGCGCTCTACGAGCCGCTGGCGCGCATCGCCAACGGCTGGCAGCGGGCGCTGGGCGAGACCGGGCGCTTTCCGCCCACCCATGCCGAATACCTGGCGCGCTGCCATGCCGCCGGCCAGACGCGCCCGACGCCGCTGCTGCTGCAATACGGCGCGGGCGACTACAACTGCCTGCACCAGGACCTGTACGGCGAATTGGTCTTCCCGCTGCAGGTGGCGGTGCTGCTGTCGCGCCCCGGCGCCGATTTCACCGGCGGCGAATTCGTGCTGACCGAGCAGCGCCCGCGCATGCAGTCGCGCGTCGAGGTGGTGCCGCTGGCGCAGGGCGATGCCGTGATCTTCCCCGTCAGCCAGCGGCCGGTGGGCGGCACGCGCGGGCCCTACCGCGTCAATATGCGGCACGGCGTGAGCCGCGTGCGCAGCGGCACCCGGCACACGCTGGGCATCATCTTCCACGACGCTGCCTGACCCCATCCGCTGCGGTTTGACCATTCCGCAATTTTCTATACACTCTGCTTCTTGCCCCCGGATCCCGAATGGGGTCCTCCATCACAAGAACGGAGAAAACATCCCATGCGCCTGCGCCAGATTCCCCTGCAGTGTTCCTTGCTCGCCGCCGTCGGCTTCGCCGGCCTGGCCCATGCCGATACGGTGATCGACCGCGCCAACGGCTACACCCTCAATACCAAGGGCGACCTGGTGCAGTTCGAATCGATGGCGTTCGACGACAAGGGCCGCATCATCGCGGTGGGTGCTGCCAGCGAGGTGGCGGCCCGGGCGCCGGGCGCAAAGCACGTGGACCTGCATGGCCAGACCGTGCTGCCGGGCCTGATCGACGCGCACGGACACGTGTTCGGCCTGGGCGGCATGCTGACCCAGCTCGACCTGTCCGCCACCTCCTCGCTGGCCGATGCGCTCAAGGCCATCGGCCAGTACGCGGCCACGCGCAGCGCGGGGGACTGGCTGCATGGCCGCGGCTGGAACCAGGAGAACTGGAAGCTGGGGCGCTTCCCGACGGCCGCCGAGCTCGATGCCGTGGTCAGTGACCGCCCGGCCTGGCTGCAGCGCGTGGACGGCCATGCCGGCTGGGCCAACAGCCGCGCGCTGGCGGCCGCCGGCATCACCAAGGCCACGCCGGACCCGGTGGGCGGCAGGATCATGCGCGACGCCGAGGGCAACCCGACCGGGGTGCTGGTGGACGCGGCGCAGGAGCTGGTCAATCGCGTGGTGCCCAGGCTGGGTGAGGAAGAAGCACGCCGCCAGCTCGACGCCGCCCTCGGGGAAATGGCGCGGGTGGGCCTGACCAGCGCGCACGACGCCGGCATCGGCGTGGCCGAAGACCGCCTGTACCGCGACTACGCCGACCACGGCAAACTGACCGCGCGCATCTACGCCATGATCGGTGGCACCGGCGCCGACTTCGACCAGCTGGCCAAGAACGGCCCGCTCAAGAGCTATGCCGGCGACATGTACGCGCTCGCCGCCGTCAAGCTGTACGCCGACGGCGCGCTGGGCAGCCGCGGCGCCGCGCTGATCCAGCCGTATTCGGACGAGCCGGCCTCGCACGGCCTGCTGTTCCACAAGAACGCCGAGATCGACGCGATGATGAAGAAGGCGATGCAGAAGGGCTACCAGGTCAACGTGCACGCGATCGGCGACGCCGGGAACCGCCAGATCCTCGACACCTTCGCCAAGGAGATCCCGGCCACGAAGACCGGCGCGCTGCGCCACCGGATCGAGCACGCCCAGGTGGTGGCGCTGGCCGACCTGCCGCGCTTCAAATCGATCGGCATCATCCCGTCGATGCAGCCGACCCACGCAACCTCGGACAAGAACATGGCCGAGCAGCGCGTGGGCCATGAGCGCATCAAGGGCGCCTATGCCTGGCGCACCTTCCTGCAGCAGGGTTCGCGCATCGCCTGCGGTTCCGACTTCCCGGTCGAGTCGCCCAACCCGTTCTACGGCATCCACGCGGCGGTGACCCGGCAGGACCACCAGGGCCAGCCGATTGCCGGCTGGTATCCCGAGCAGGAAATGTCGCTCAAGGAAGCGTTCCGCTGCTTCACGCTTGACGCAGCATACGCCGGCCACCAGGAAAACAACGTAGGCTCGCTGGAACCTGGTAAATACGCGGACTTCATCGTGATCGACCGTGACCTGTTCAAGATGTCGCCGTACGATATCTACCAGACCCGGGTACTGCAGACCTGGGTGGCCGGCCGCCCCGTGCTGCAGCAAGACGGCCGTTGATTCGGGCGCCACGCCGGGTCCGGCCGGTTTGACAATGTTGTATAGACAACTTAGACTCTGAGCATCGCAAGGCGCGCGATCGGGTTCGCGCGCCGTTTCCTTTCGAAGGGAGTTGCCATGACCGCAGAATCGCACCAATCCGGCGCCGACCCGCGCTTCGACCCCAGCCGGGTCGTCCGCGCCCCCCGCGGCAGCGAGCTTAGCTGCAAGAGCTGGCTCACCGAAGCAGCGTACCGCATGCTGCAAAACAATCTCGATGCCGAGGTCGCGGAAGATCCGCAGCGCCTGGTGGTCTATGGCGGCATCGGCCGCGCCGCGCGCAACTGGGAGTGCTTCGACCAGATCCTGGCGTCCCTGCGCGAGCTCGAGGACGACCAGACCCTGCTGGTCCAGTCCGGCAAGCCGGTGGGCGTGTTCCGCACCCATCCCGACGCCCCGCGCGTGCTGCTGGCCAACTCCAACCTGGTGCCCAAGTGGGCCACCTGGGAGCACTTCAACGAACTGGACCGCAAGGGCCTGTTCATGTTCGGCCAGATGACCGCCGGCAGCTGGATCTACATCGGCACCCAGGGCATCGTGCAGGGCACCTACGAGACCTTTGCCGAGGCCGGGCGCCAGCACTTTGGCGGCGACATGGCGGGGCGCTGGATCCTGACCGCTGGCCTGGGCGGCATGGGCGGCGCGCAGCCGCTGGCGGCCACGTTCGCGGGCGCGGTGTCGCTGGTGGTCGAGTGCGACCAGACCCGCATCGATTTCCGCCTGCGCACCCGCTACCTGGACAAGCAAGCCGCCAGCATCGACGAGGCGCTGGCGCTGGTGGCCGAGCACACGGCGCGGCGCGAGGCGGTCTCGATCGGCCTGCTCGGCAATGCGGCCGAGGTGCTGCCGGAACTGGTGCGCCGTGCGCGCGCCGGCGGCCTGGTGCCCGACCTCGTCACCGACCAGACCTCGGCGCACGACCTGGTTCACGGCTACCTGCCGCGCGGCTGGACGATCGGAGAGTGGCGCGCGGCCCAGCAGGACCCGGCGCAACACGCCCGCCTGACCAAGGCGGCGGCGCAGTCCTGCGCCGAGCACGTGCGCGCCATCCTCGACTTCAAGCAGATGGGCGCGCGCGCGGTTGACTACGGCAACAACATCCGCCAGGTCGCGTTCGACGAGGGCGTCAAGGAGGCGTTCGACTTCCCGGGCTTCGTGCCGGCCTACATCCGCCCGCAGTTCTGCGAAGGGCGCGGGCCGTTCCGCTGGGTGGCGCTGTCCGGCGACCCGGAGGACATCTACAAGACCGACGCCAAGATCAAGGAGCTGTTCCCGCAGCACCGCCACGTGCACCGCTGGCTCGACATGGCGCGCGAGCGCATCGCCTTCCAGGGCCTGCCGGCGCGCATCTGCTGGCTCGGGCTGGGCGAGCGCCACCTGGCGGGCCTGGCGTTCAACGAGATGGTGAAGAACGGCGAGCTCAAGGCGCCCATCGTGATCGGCCGCGACCACCTCGACACCGGCTCCGTGGCCAGCCCCAACCGCGAGACCGAGGCGATGCGCGACGGGACCGACGCGGTGTCCGACTGGCCGCTGCTCAACGCCCTGCTCAACACGGCCGGCGGCGCAACCTGGGTGTCGCTGCACCACGGCGGCGGCGTGGGCATGGGCTACTCGCAACACGCGGGCGTGGTGATCGTGGCCGACGGCACCGAGGCCGCGGCACGGCGCCTGTCGCGCGTGCTGTTCAACGACCCGGCTTCGGGCGTGATGCGCCATGCCGACGCCGGTTACGACAGCGCGGTGGCCTGCGCCCGACGCGCCGGCCTGAACCTCCCGATGATCAAGTAAGGCATCCATGAAACGATCCGAATCCAGCCTCGTCCTGCGCCCCGGCGCACTCACCCTCAACGACCTGCGCGCCGCGTGGGGCGCGCACGGCACGCTCGCGCTCGAACCTGGCGCCTGGGCTGCCATCGACGCCTCCGCCGCCGCGGTCCAGGCCATCGTTGCCAAGGGCGACCCGGCGTACGGCATCAACACCGGCTTTGGCCTGCTCGCCAAAAAGCACATCGAGCACGACCAGCTGGCGCAGTTGCAGCGCAACCTGATCCTGTCGCACGCCGTAGGCACAGGCGAGCTGCTGCCCGACGCAGTGGTGCGCCTCATCCTTCTCACCAAGATCGGCAGCCTGGCGCGCGGCTACTCCGGCGTGCGGCGCGTGATCGTCGATACGCTGGTCGCGCTCTACAACGCCGGCATCATGCCGGCCATTCCGTCGCAAGGATCGGTGGGCGCGTCGGGCGACCTGGCGCCGCTCGCGCACATGACGCTGGCCATGCTCGGCGTCGGGCAGGTGCGCGTGGACGGCCGCCTGCTTGACGCAAGCGAGGCACTGGAGCGCGCCGGCATCGAACCGGTCGAGCTGGGGCCGAAGGAAGGCCTGGCGCTCATCAACGGCACCCAGGTCTCGACCGCGCTCGCGCTCGACGGCCTGTTCATGGCCGAGCGACTGCTGGAAGCCGGCATGGTGTCGGGCGCGCTGTCGCTGGACGCCGCGCGCGGCAGCGACGCGCCGTTCGACCCGCGCGTGCACGCCGTGCGCGGCCAGCCGGGCCAGATCGCCGCGGCCGCCATCTACCGCCAGCTGGTGGCCGGCAGCGCGATCCGCGCCTCGCACCTGGTCGGCGACGAGCGCGTGCAGGACCCGTACAGCCTGCGCTGCCAACCGCAGGTGATGGGCGCCGTGATGGACATCATCGCCAACGCTGGCCGCACGCTGCTGATCGAGGCCAATGCCGTCACCGACAACCCGCTGGTGTTTGCCGACGCCGGGGCGCCGGACCGGGGCGAAGTCATCTCGGGCGGGAACTTCCACGCCGAGCCGGTCGCGTTTGCGGCCGACACGCTGGCGCTGGCCATTGCCGAGATCGGCGCGCTGGCCGAGCGCCGCATTGCGCTGCTGATCGACGCCACCTTGTCCGGCCTGCCGCCGTTCCTGGTGCGCGAGCCGGGCGTCAATTCGGGCTTCATGATCGCGCACGTGACCGCGGCGGCGCTGGCGTCGGAGAACAAGTCGCTGGCACATCCGGCCAGCGTGGACAGCCTGCCCACCTCGGCCAACCAGGAGGACCACGTCAGCATGGCCACCTTCGCGGCGCGCCGGCTGGGCCAAATGGCGCACAATACGGCGGTCATCGTCGGGATCGAGCTGCTGGCGGCGGCGCAGGGGATCGACTTCCACCGGCCGCTCGCCAGCTCCGCCTATCTCGAAGACGTGCACGCGCGCCTGCGCCAGCGGGTGCCGCGCTTCGACGAGGACCGCTTCTTCGCGCCGGACATCGAGGCCGCGCGCCGCATGGTGGTCGACGGCGAACTGTCGGCATCGTGCAAGGAGCTGTTCGCGGCGCTGCACGCTTGATCGCAACCCAGCTAACAACAGGAGTCGTCCATGGAGTTCAGGTTCAAGGCAGGCACTGTTCCGATGTTGTTGTCGATGCCGCACGTGGGCACCGACATCCCGGACGAGGTCGCGCATGCGCTGGCGCCGTGCGCCCGCGCGCTGGCAGACACCGACTGGCACCTCACGCGGCTGTACGACTTTGCCGAGGCGCTGGGCATCTCGGTGCTGTCGGCGCGCTGGTCGCGCTATGTCATCGACCTGAACCGCCCGCCCGAGGATACCAACCTGTATCCCGGCATGGACACCACCGGCCTGTGCCCGGTCGATACCTTCGGCCGCGAGAGCCTGTACCTGCCCGGCAAGGAGCCCGGCACCGCTGAAGTCGAGCGGCGCTTGGCACGCCACTGGCGTCCCTACCATGACCAGCTGCGCGCCGAACTGGACCGCCTGCTGGCGCTGCACGGCCGCGTGCTGCTGTGGGACGCGCATTCGATCGCGTCCACCGTGCCGCGCTTTTTCGAGGGCCGCCTGCCGGACCTGAACTTCGGCACCGCCGAAGGCAAGTCGTGCGACCCGGGGCTGGAGCAAGCGGTGGTGGACGTGGCGCGCGCGCACGGCAAGTTCTCGATTGCGGTCAACGGCCGCTTCAAGGGCGGCTACATCACGCGCCACTACGGCCGGCCGCACGAGAACGTGCACGCGATCCAGCTCGAGATGTGCCAGTGCCTGTACATGGACGAGGCGGCGCCGTTCGCCTGGCGGCCAGAAGCCGCCGCCGGGGTCCAGCCGCTGCTGGCCCAGATGGTCGGCGCCGCGCTCGAATGGGTGCGCACATGATGGCCCTGTTCGCGCGCCATGCGCTGCTGCCCGAGGGCTGGCGGCGCGACGTGCTGGTCGAATGGGACAGCAAGGGCGACCTGGTGCGCGTGCAAGCCGGGGCCTCACCCAAGATCGGCGTGGCGCGCGCCGACTACGTGGTGCCGGGCATGGTCAACCTGCACTCGCACGCGTTCCAGCGCGCGATGGGCGGCCTGACCGAAAAGCTTGGCGACGGCCCGGACAGCTTCTGGACCTGGCGCGAGCTGATGTACCGGTTTGCGGGCCGCATCTCGCCCGCGCAGCTGGAAGCCATTGCGGCACAGCTGTACGTGGAATGCCTGCGCCACGGCTATACGTCCGTGTGCGAGTTCCACTACCTGCACCGTGACCCCAACGGCGCCACCTACGCGCGAGCGGCCGAGATGGCCGAACGGATCGCCACCGGGGCCCAGCAGGCCGGCATCGGCATGACCCTGCTGCCCGTGCTCTACAGCCATGCCGGCTTTGGCGAGCAGCCGCTGCGGCTGGAACAGCAGCGCTTTCGCAGCGACGTCGAACTGGTGCTGCGGATCGCCGAAAGCCTCGAGCACCTGCGCGGCGGGCAGTTCGAGGTGGGCGCGGCGCCGCACTCGCTGCGCGCGGCCGGCGCGGCGCAGGTGCGCGAGCTCGCCGCGTCGCTGCCGCACGACCGCCCGCTGCACATCCACATCGCCGAGCAGCAGGCCGAGGTCGAGCAGTGCCTTGCTGCCTGCGGCAAGCGCCCGGTCGAATACCTGATGGAGCGCGTCGGCGTGGACGAGCGCTGGTGCCTGGTGCATGCCACCCACCTGGTGGACGAGGAGGTCGAGGCGCTGGTCGCAAGCGGCGCGGTGGCCGGCCTGTGCCCGACGACCGAAGCGAACCTGGGCGACGGTCTGTTCCCGCTGGCCTCCTACATCGAGGCGGGCGGGCAGTTCGGCATCGGCAGCGACAGCCATGTGTCGCAAAGCCCGGTCGAGGAGCTGCGCTGGCTGGAGTATGGCCAGCGCCTGTTGCGCCAGCGCCGCAATGTCGCTGCCACGCGCGAACGGCCCGACGTCGGCCAATACCTGTGGCAGGAGGCGCTGCGCGGCGGCGCCCAGGCAGCCGGGCGGCGCGTTGGCGCGCTCGAGGCGGGGCGGCGTGCCGACCTGCTGGTGCTCGATGGTGCGCATCCCAACCTGGAAGGCGTGGCCGACGAGGACGTGCTCGGGCGCTTCATCTTCTGCGGCAACGACAACCTGGTGCGCGACGTGCTGGCCGGCGGCCACTGGGTCGTGCAGGGCGCTCGCCACATCGCGCAGGACGCGATCGCCGAGCGCTACCGCCACGCCATCCACCAACTGCGCGAGGTGCGCCCATGAGCACTCTGATTCCTTTTGCAGGGCTGTCACCGGTCCCGTGGAAAAATGGCGGCGGCAGCACCACCGAGATCGCCATCGCCCCGCCTGACGCTGGCTTCGACGAGTTCGAATGGCGCGTGAGCCTGGCCACGATTGCCGCGGACGGGCCGTTCTCGCAGTTCCCGGGCGTGGACCGCACGCTGGTGCTGGTGGAGGGCCATGGCGTGACGCTCGACTTCGAGGACGGCGAGCGCGTGCTGGTGTGCGAGGACGATCCGCTGGCGGCCTTCCCGGGCGAGCCCCGCGTCGACGCCAAACTCAATCGCGGCGCCACCACCGACTTCAACGTGATGACGCGCCGCGAGCGCTGCCACCACGAGTTCGGCCGGCGCGCGCTGGCCGGCACCTCGACTTTTGCGCCGCGCGGCGATATCACCGTGCTGTTCCTGGCGCAGGGCGACAGCCTGACGGTCGCAAGCGACGCCGAGCGCATCGGCATGGTGCGTTTCGACGCGCTGGTCTTCGACGGCGACGCCCTGTGGACGCTGGAGGCAGTGCAGGCCGAGATCTTCATCGTTGACATCTTCTATGAGTGAACCGCCGCGCGCGCGCTGGGACGCGCTGTTCACCAACGTGCGCCTGGCCACCATGACCGATGGCTACGGCGAGCTGGTTGATGCCGCCATCGCGGTGGCGGGCGGGCGCATCGCCTGGCTGGGACCACGCGGCCAAGTGCCGGGCGAAGCGCGCACGGTGCACGATTGCGGCGGCGCATGGATGACGCCCGGCCTGATCGATTGCCACACCCATATTGTTTACGCCGGCAACCGCAGCGACGAGTTCGAGGCGCGCCTGAACGGGGCAGGCTACGAGGAGATCGCGCGGCGCGGCGGCGGCATCATGTCCACGGTGCGCGCCACACGCGCGGCGAGCAGGGACGAGCTGGTGCGCGCCAGCCTGCCGCGGGTGGCCAGCTTGCTGGCCGAGGGCGTGACCACCATCGAGATCAAGTCGGGCTATGGGCTGACTTTGGAAAGCGAACGGGCGATGCTGCAGGCCGCGCGCCGCATCGGCGAACTGCTGCCGGTGCGGGTGGTCACCACCTTCTTGGGCGCGCACGCGCTGCCGCCCGAGTTCGCCGGCCGTGCGGACGACTACATCGGCCACCTGTGCGAGCACATGCTGCCCGAGCTGGCGGGGCAGGGGCTGGTGGACGCGGTGGACGCCTTCTGCGAACGGATCGGCTTTTCGCACGACCAGACGCAGCGCCTGTTCGAGACCGCCCGCAAGCTGGGCCTGCCGGTGAAGCTGCACGCGGAGCAGTTGTCGGACCAGCAGGGCGCGCAGCTGGTCGCGCGCTACGGCGGCCTGTCGGCCGACCACCTGGAGCATCTGTCGCCCGAGGGCGTGCGCGCGATGGCGGACGCGGGGACGGTGGCGGTGCTGCTGCCGGGGGCCTTTTACTTCTTGCGCGAGACAGTGGTGCCGCCGGTAGACGCGCTGCGCGCGGCCGGCGTGCCGATTGCGCTGGCGACCGACTGCAACCCGGGCACCTCGCCGATGACCTCGCTCCTGCTGGCCATGAACATGGCATGCACCCTGTGGCGCCTGACACCGCAGGAAGCGCTGGCCGGCTGCACCGTCCACGCAGCGCGCGCGCTCGGCATGCAAAACGAGGCCGGCACGCTCGAAGTCGGCAAGCGCGCCGACTTTGCCTTGTGGAAGATTGCGCGCCCGGCCGACCTGGCCTACGGCATCGGCTTTAACCCGTGCCAGGCGGTGGTCAACGCGGGCGTGCTGCGGCCGGCGCAGGTGCCGGTACCGGCGGGCGCCTGCTGAGCATCAAGGAACCGTGGATGACACGCGGGCGCGCCGCAACAGGCGTCGATCAAAGCGATTGCAGTTTGGCCCGTGTGGCGGAAACCGCACGGTGCAGCATGCGCTCGGCGTGGAAGTCATTCTCGCGCTGGGCCGCGATGGCCTGCAGGTGGCGCGTGTAGCTGTCGAGGCGGGCACGCAGCACCGCTTTCTGCCATGCCTTGTATAGCCGTGAGGTGATCGCTTTGACGGTTGATTTCATGGTGGTCGCCCTCGTGGAGAAGCCACCATTTTCGGTTACCGCCGGCTATTGTTCTTGTGTTAACTCAATCGCGCCACACGGGCGCTGTCCAGTTGACCGCGCTCAAACCACAGTTTTCCAGCTGAGTAATTATTGAACCAAGGGTAGTGGCGAAAGCGGTAACCAGATGTAAAGAGAGCGGAATGGCTTGACCCCAACAGTTAAAGTACAACTTGTTGTTGATTCCAGTCTCCCCTCCCCATCTAAAAAATGGGTTCGCCCACGGCAGCAACAGCGCCGTGGGCTTTTCTTTTGCCCGCATCCGCGGACGGGTAGGGTGGGCAGATCCTGCCCACGCGTTCAACGCGCGACTGCGCAGCCCTCAGGCGGCAGCCAGCGCGGTCAGCGACTCGCCCGTCACCCGGCAGATGCGCCAATCCGGCAGGATCGCCGCGCCCATCGCCTTGTAAAAATTAATCGCCGGCTCGTTCCAGTCCAGCACCGACCACTCGAAGCGGCCGCAATGGCGTTCCACCGCAATCTGCGCCAGGTGCTTGAGCATGGCCGTGCCGTAGCCCTTGCCGCGGTGCGATTCGCGCACGTACAGATCCTCCAGGTACAGGCCCTTCTTGGTCAGGAAGGTCGAGAAATTATGGAAGAACAGGGCGAAGGTCACCACCTGGCCGTTCTCCTCGCCGACGATCGCCTCGCACGACGGGTTGGCGCCGAACAGGCCCTCGTGCAGCAGCGCCTCGGTGGCCACCACCAGGTGCTCGAGCTTTTCGAACACGGCCAGCTCGAGGATCATCGAGTAAATGTGGGCGACGTCGGAAGGGGTGGCCGGGCGGATGGAAAACTTGTTCGTGGTCATGGTGTGGTTTCGATTGCGTTGTCTAAACGGATGGATACCGGCTTGGCGGCCGGCGCGCGCAAGGCCCAGGCCACGCTGCCCAGGCACACGGCGATGCCCAGCCACTCGATGAGGCCGGGACGGAAATGTTCGAGGCGGATCGACAGCAGCACCGAAATCACCGGCGAAATCACGGTGGTGTACACGGCCTTTTGCGAGCCGATCCGGTTGATGAGGGTGAAGTAGGCGAAGAACGCGATCACCGAGCCGAACAGCGACAGGTAGATCAGGCCCGCGTAGTAGCTCGGCTTGGCGGGCAGCACGAACGGCTGGCCGGTGGCGACGCACCAGAGGGCCACGAATATCGTCCCCCACAGCATCGACCAGCCCATCGTCAGCATCAGGTTGGACGACTGCTCGCGCACCTTGGTCACCACCACGCTGCCGGCGGAGCTGGCAATGGAGGCCACCACCGCCAGCGCCGCGCCCAGCAAAAAGCCGCCGGTGCCGCCGTGCGTCAGTTCGTGCAGCGCTTCGCCGATCGACTGCCAGAACAACATGGTCACACCGGCGATCGCAGCTATGCCCGCGGTGAAGGTGCGTGGCGACAGCGGGGTACCCAGGCCAATGCGCGCGCACACCGGCGTCCAGAACACCATCAGCGCAAACAGCACGGCCACCAGCGCCGAGACCACGTGCTGCTCTGCGTTGTAGGTGCAGACGTAGGATACGCAGAAGGTCAGCAGGCCCTGCAACATCATCCACTTTTGCGCGCGCCAAGGCAGCATCAGTTTGCCGCCGCGCAGCAGGCAGGTTGCGAACAGCGCGCTCGACGCCAGTCCAAAGCGATAGACCACCGAGATGGCCGGCGGCACTTCACCCAGTTCAAGGGTGATGGCCCAGAAAGTGGAGCCCCAGATGATGGAGGCGATGGCAAAGAGCGCGGAAGAAGGCATCGCGAAAGTATACGTGCTTTCGCAGTTTCTTGTTGGCATGAATATGGCTGGCCGCCTCGACGGCGGGACGGGGCAGCGGGTGCGTACAGCACAAGTGATCCCGGCCGACACTCAAGCCCGTAGGTGGGCACCGTGTGCCCACGCGTGATACGCGGCGCCACGCGGCGCCGCACCGGCTCGCAGCCGCCGCGCTCAGTGCGACACGCGGGTCGTCGTCCCGTTGCTCAGCAGGCGCACACGCTCGCCCGGCCGGAACTGCTCGTCGGCTGTTTGCGTGATCGCCACCAGTTCGCCCGTGTCCAGGCGCACCGTGATCTCGATGCCGGGCTTGGTGTTGGCCGACTGCTCGATCCGCTGGCCGAGCAAGCCGCCGGCCAGCGCACCGACGATCGCCCCGGCCGCCTCGCCCTTGCCGCCACCGATGTTGGAGCCGGCCAGCCCGCCGAGCGCGGCGCCGCCCACGGTGCCCACGCCCCGCTCGGGATTGACGATGCTGACGTTGCGGATCGATTCGACCGTGCCGGTACGCACGAACTGTTCGTTCTGCGTCTGGTAGTAGTTGTACACGCTGGACGATTGCGGCGGCGTGGCGCAGCCGGCCAGCACGCTGGCAAGCACAAGGACGGGGACAAGTTTCATGGCAGCCTCCGGTCGGAACGAGGTCCGGTCGAAGACAGCTTACGCGTCGCTTTGGCGTACTGCCAGC
Source organism: Massilia agilis (assembly GCF_024756255.1). GTDB lineage: Bacteria > Pseudomonadota > Gammaproteobacteria > Burkholderiales > Burkholderiaceae_D > Telluria > Telluria agilis. The sequence continues at coordinate 170,993 of NZ_JANUHB010000004.1, forward strand.
GGCAAAAGGTATCTGTATGTAACGCGCTCAATAAGCCAGGTTCAGCCGGCGGTACAAAAAGCCGAGCACGAACAGCGGCCCGATCAGCAAAAACCGCAGGTCGTCGAAGAACGACGGCTTCTTGCCCTCGATCTTGTGGCCGATGAACTGGCCGACCCAGGCCAGCACGAACAGCGCCACCGACATCGGCAGCACGGTCATCGGCGGCATGAAAAGGAGCAGGCCGAGCATCAGCGTGGTCATCACGAACATGCCCGCCGCGAACCGGCGCGACAGCTTGGCGTAGTACCACAGCGAGCCCTCGGCCACGATCAGCGCCACCAGCGGGTTGATCGCCCACAGCATGCCCAGCAGCGTGAACACGATCACCGGCACGCACACGATGTGGATCAGCTCGTTGGTCGGGTTGCGGTGGCTCTCGGCATATTGCGCGAGCAGCGCGTCGATGGTGCGCGGTTGTGCGGCCTGTTCCATGGTCGTCCCCTCGTGTTCGGTTTTATGCGGGAATTCTACACCGGCTAGAATCGCTGCCATGGCTTCCACTCCAGACAGTTCAAACACCTCGCTTGCGGGCCTTGCGCCCGTCATTTCGCCGGCGATCCGCGTGATCGTGCTCGGCAGCTTTCCGGGCGCCGCATCGCTCGCCGCCGGCCAGTATTACGCGCACCCGCGCAACCAGTTCTGGCGCCTCATCTCCGCCGTGACCGGGGAAGACCTGGCCGCATTGCCTTATGCCGAAAGGTTGCCGCGTCTGCTCGCCCATCGGATCGGCCTGTGGGACGTGCTGGGCGCGTGCGAACGCAAGGGCAGCCTGGACGCCAGCATCCGCAATGCGCGGGCCAACGACTTTGCACTGCTGCGCGAGCGTTGCCCCCAGCTGGAGACGATCGGCTTCAACGGCCAGGCATCGGGCAAATTCGCGCCGCAGTTCGCGCAGGCGGGCTTTCGCACCGTAGTGCTGCCCTCGTCCTCACCCGCCCATGCAAGCATGAGCTATGAGCGCAAGCTGGAAGCATGGCTGGCGCTGAATTGATCAGGCGGGCAGAACTTAACGCTGTTATCGCAAATCCGATTTGTCGATTAATGGCTTCTACATAACTTGCAAGCGAAGGCAACATGACAAGACTCGACAAGTTCAGTGCAACTGAGGATTCCGCGATCCCCTCGGACGAGGCTATCCAGCAAGTGATTGCAATAATCACGAAGGCAACGACCGCGAAGCGACCAATGTTCCCGTTGAGCCCTTGGGAGCAGCGGCTGGCATCGCTTGAACGGCGCTTTTTGGCGCACGCCGTCCATGCGTCCATGGTGATGGTTTTCACGGCTGCGCTCGCGGTGTATTTTGACTCGAGGCCACTGACAGACACGACGCTTGTCCTCGGCATACTCTCGCAGCTGCTCGTCATCGTCATGTCCGTAGTGGGCATTGTCAGTAGCGCGCCGTTTCTGTTTCAGACAATAAGATCACCGTACGGACAGTTCATGGACCTTGTACGCTTGTCAGCACAACATGACCTGGCGTTCGTTAGCGAACTGAGCAAGTGTTCGAAAGAGGCAATGCAATACGTGCTTGTCCAGTACCGACAAGCGCGCAACGGATACGAACGCCGTTCAGGAATGCTGGGCGGGGCCATCGATAAAGTCGGAATATTCCCAGCACTCGCCGGCCTCGTCCTGTTGGTGTCAAATTTGCTGAAGGTACCGGGTTCGACCTCGTGGGCAAGTTTTTTCGCTCCTTTGCTGTTGGCCTTTTATTTCCAATCGATAGGCGCGGCCCAAATGACGCTAAAAATGGACAGAATTGTCGCTCTGCTGGAGTTCGCGATTCAGGCCAAGAAGTGAGTGTGATTAATCTGGGGTGTTGACGGCGGCGAGTTCAAGCGCGAGTGCAAGTTACCCAGCTGACTGGGGAGGTGACAGTTTCGCCCAGCATTTAGAGCTCACGGATTCCGAGGCCTTGCATCAGTATGGAAGAATCCGGCTTCGCGCTGGTGCCGTATCGCGAGTATAAGAACGGCATCGTCGTTGGCTTCATAGCTGTAGAGTGCGACATAGCCGGTTCTGCCCTGTGAGATGACGAGCTCCCTGAGCCCGGACTCGGCCGGTCGGCCGATCAAGGGGTGGCGAGCGAGTACACTTACCGCATCATCAATCAGGTCGAGCGCTTCGAGTTGTACGCTGACACCTTGCCCTGCTAAAAAGTCGCTGATGTGCTCAAGGTCGGCAAGGGCCTGGCTGGAATAGCTTATTTCCGCCATGTCTTGGTGCTAGGCCTGGGCGTCTGTTTGTCGCCGATGCGTGTGCGCAGATACGTGCGTACCTCGTCCGCGTCATGCCCGTGTCCGCTCTGGCGCATCTCATTGCGTGCCGCCAGTGCCTGAGCAACAAATTGCGTGCGTAGTTCTACTGCATCGGCTGCTTGACGGATGGCGTCGACCATGAACGCATGTGGACTGACACCTAGTTCCTGGGCTGCCTTGACTGCTCGTTGCTTGACTTCATCGGGAAGTTTGAGGGTCGTGGTCGACATGATGAGTGTTTGCGCGAGTTGGCGATGGTGTCACCAAGGTAGCACCTGCTGCCCTGCGCCGCAAGAGACCCGCTTCCGGACGCGATATCGAGGTACGTGATACACTGAAGCAAAGCCCGATGAAAGGCCGGCTTTTCCAAGCCCTTCCTCATTCACCCGGTGGCGAGCGCAATGCTGCCACTCTTACATCTTCACCCCGCATTCCCGTTCGCGCGCCTCGAGCAGCGCGGCACACAGGCGTCGTGCATCCTTGCGTCGGCGTTGCTATTCATTTTATTTTTAAAGGACCTACGCATGGCAAAGGAAGAACTGATCGAAATGAGCGGTATGGTGACCGAAATTCTGCCGGAAATGCGCTTTCGCGTTGACCTCGACAACGGCCACAAACTGGTTGCCTACACTTCCGGCAAGATGAAGAAGAACCACATCCGCATTCTCGCCGGTGACAAGGTGACCCTGGAACTGTCCCCTTACGACCTGAACAAGGGCAGGATCGTGTTCCGCCATATCGAAACGCGTTCCGCCACGCCCCAGCAGCGCTACCCGCGCCGCCGCTGACGCGTTAGCGCGCCGGCGCCTGCGGCACCAGGCTGCGCAGGTGCGCCAGCTTGGCCGAGTACAGCGCGCGCGTTTCGCGCCGGGTGGTGGTGTCGATCGCGATCGACAGCTGCTCGCGCGCGCGTGCCGGTTCCCCCAGGCGCAGGCAGGCCAGCGCCAGCCAGAAGTGGAACTCGTCGTTGTAGGGCGCGCGCTCGACCTCGCGCTCGAACAGCCGTTTGGCCGCCGCGTAGTCGCCGCGGTTGAACGCCTTCATGCCCTCGTCAAAAAAGCGGAACGGCGGGTCCGGGTCCAGCTTGGCCAGGCGCGCCGCCAGTGCGGCCGATTCGGCCGGCTTGCCGTTCGCGGCCAGCACCGGCACCAGATTCTGCATCACGACCAGGTTGTCTGGTTCACGCTCTAGCGCGGCGCGAAACACGCGTTCGGCGTGCTCGCCGTCGCCGCGCTTCTGATACACCACACCCAGCGTGTTAAACGCCATCACCGGCGCGTTCGGCCGCGCCACCGCCGTGCGCGCCCACCAGTAGGCGTCGTCGATGCGGTTCTGCACCAGCGCTTCGGCCGCGCGGTTGTTCATGTAGAGCGTGACGATGTCGTCCTCTTCCAGCGCGCGGGTGCGAAAGCGCGCCGCTTCCGGCGGCGGCAAAAAGTCCACCGTGACCGGATGGTCGAGATCCCCGATGCGCAGCCCTTCCTTGTTGCGCGTGCTCAGCGACAGGTTCACGTGCGAGCTGACCAGGTACAGGCCGGAGGTGCGGCTCCAGGTCTCGTCCACGTCCACGCTCTGGAATTGCACTTTCATGCCCAGCTGATACGCAAACGCGGCCGTCATGATCACCAGCGACAGGCAGTTGCCGGACTTGGCGGCGAAGGTTTGCGCGGCGGTGCGGGTGGTGCTCGATTCGTATTCGAGCTTCAGTTCGCCCTTGTCGTAGAGCGCATCGAGCAGCCCGGCCACCGCGCCTTTCTCGCGCACCCGGATCGAGAAGCCGGGGCTGTGCAGGTAGGCCCGCATTTCGGGGCTGAGCGCGAACAGCGCGCTGGTATCCACCGGTTCGGACGACGCGCCGAACGCGCCGTCGTCAAACAGCGAAGAGCCGGGCGGCAGGGCAGGGGGCGGCGCGCTGGCACAGCCGGCCAGCAGCGCTGACAGCAGGACCGCCGCAATTTTCATGACACCCTCCCTCGCTCCATCGAACCAGTATCTTCCGACGTGGACGGCATGTCAAAGGTCAGGCGTCGTCGTGCAGCGCCTCGTGCAGCGCGTCGAGCAGGTCGCCGGTTTCGTCGTCCGACAGGCCAAGGTAGGCGCAGGCGCGCGCGCCGCCCTTGTTCCATTCCGGGCAGTCGCCGTCGCCCTGGTATTTGCGGATTGCGCGCTCTGCCAGCAGCGACAGCGCCACCAGCGAGCGCACCGAATCGGGCGTGGCAGCATCGTCGAGCACCGCATGGTCGTGGTGGTGCAGGATGGCCCACCCGACGTCGGCCGACAGGCCCCAGTTGCGCGCCAACAGGCAGCCCACGGCCGCGTGGTTGGCGTGGTGACGCTCGTCCTCGAGCGCGGTGAACGCGCGCGCCTCGTCCAGCGCCGCCGCGCCGTAAGTGGCGGCATAGCCGGGAAAACGATCCATCATCAGCGGCACGCCGGTGTCGCAGAACAGCCCAAAGGTGTGCGCCACATCGGTTTCGCCTATGCGCAGGCGGCGCGACAGGTAGACCATGGCGTGCGCGCGGCGGGTCGAGATGTCCCAGAACGTGGCCAGTGCGGCGCTGTCGGCAGTGATCGCCTGGCGCGCCAGCAGCCCGGTCATCAGGGACGCCACCTGGTTAATCCCGAGGAACAGGATCGCCTGCTCGACCGACTTGGCCTTGCGCTTGCCGCCGTAGAACGAGGAATTGGCCAGCTTGAGCAGCGCCGCGGCCATGCCCACGTCGCGCGCCGCAATGCGCGCGATCGCCTCGGGCGAGGGCTCGTGCGCGGCCAGCTCGCGCTGCAGGTCCGCCAGCAGGCTCGGACGGGGAGGAATGCGGATCGACTTGATCAGGGCGTCGACCGAATCTGCGGGGGCGTGGGCTGCTAGGTTGCTCATCAAGGCGATTCCATTGGTTTCCGCAAAGAAACGCGGAACCGCCACTATAAACCAGAGCGCAATGCGTTGCAGCAAAACCATCAAAACTGTGGCGAAACGGACAGCGCGACCTCGTCCGCGGGGGCGTTATAGAATCGCGGCATGCTCAAAGCCCTGCTTGCCGGAATCGATTTCGAGGAACCGTCCCACCTGGTCGCGCGCCAGCTGATCGGCGTGACGCTGCTGGTCGATGGCGTGGGCGGGCGCATCGTCGAAACCGAGGCCTACGACCGCGAGGACCCGGCCTCGCACGCCTATTCCGGCCCGACCGAGCGCAACGCGGCCATGTTCGGGCCGCCGGCGCACGCCTACGTGTACCGATCGTACGGAATCCACTGGTGCCTGAACTTCGTCTGCCGCGAGGAGGGTCACGGGGCCGGGGTGCTGATCCGCGCGCTCGAACCCGTGGCCGGCATCGCCGCGATGCGGGCGCGGCGCCACACCGACAACGACTACCTGCTGTGCTCCGGCCCCGGCAAGCTGTGCCAGGCGCTGGGCGTGACGCGGGAACTGAACGGCAGCTCGCTGTGGAAGCCGCCGTTCGAACTGCTGCCCGCGCCGGCCGGGATCGAGGTCATCACCGGTCCGCGCATCGGCATCTCCAAGGCGATGGAGGTGCCCTGGCGCTTCGGGCTGGCCGGCTCGCGCTACGTGAGCCGGCCGTTTCCGCGGCGCTAGCCGCGCTTGCGGCTGCGGGCCGGGTCGGGCAGGGCGCGCCGGCCGCCAGCGCGCATCGGGCTGTCCGGCGCGCGGCGCTCGTACCGCGGCTCGCGGAACTCGCTTTCCGGCTCGGCTGCGGGCGGCGCAGCTGCCGGGGCGCCGTCGATCTTGAAGATCGCCACCGCCTCGGACAAATTGACCGACTGCTCGTGCAGGCTTTCGGCCGCCGCCGCGGCCTGTTCGACCAGCGCCGCGTTCTGCTGGGTCATGTCGTCCATCTGCCCGACCGCCCGGTTGACTTCGGCAATGCCGTCGGCCTGCTCGGTGCTGGCCGCGCTGATGCGCTCGATGATCTCGTTGACCTGCCGGACCGAGGCGACGATGTTGCCCATGCTGGCGCCGGCCTGGTTGACCGAGTCGCTGCCGCTGTCGATCACCGCCACTGAGCTGGCGATCAGCGCCTTGATCTCCTTGGCTGCCGCGGCCGAGCGCTGCGCCAGCGTGCGCACCTCGGCCGCCACCACCGCAAAGCCGCGCCCCTGCTCGCCGGCGCGCGCCGCTTCCACTGCCGCGTTCAATGCCAGGATGTTGGTCTGGAACGAGATCCCGTCGATCACGCCGATGATCTCGACGATCTTGCGCGAGCTGGCCTTGATCGACTCCATGGTCTTGACCGCGCGGTTGACCGCATCGCCGCCATCGGAAGCCAGCCGCGCCGCCTCGGCCGCCAGCTCGGTGGCCTGGCGCGCGTTGGTGGCGTTGTCCTTGACCGCCGTGGTCAGCGTCTGCATGGCGCTGGCGGTCTGCTGCAGCGAGCCGGCCTGCATCTCGGTGCGGGTGGACAGGTCCAGGTTGCCGGTGGCGATCTCGCGCGAGGCGGTGTCGATCGACGCCACCGAGCACAGGATCTTGCGCAGCGCCGCGTTCAGGTTGGCGATGGTGTGGTCGAGCGCGCGCGAGGTGTCGGCGATCTCGTCGCGGCCCTCGTTGCGGCGGCACGCGACCAGCCGCCCTTCGGCCAGCTCGGCCACCACGTCGGCAATGGCGCGGATATCGCCCAGCATGGCGCGCCGCACCAGCATCGTGACCACCAGCGACAGCGCGATCGACAGCAGCACCAGCACCGCCATCGTCACGCCCAGCGAGCGGAACTCGGCGCGCGCGCTGGCGTAAGCCGTTTCGCTGAGCGTCTTTTCCAGCGCCGACAGCTGGGCCAGCTGGCCGTTGAGGGTGACGAATTGCGCCTCCGCCTTCTGCATCGAGTTCGCAGCGATCGACACGTCCACCTGGGCCATCTCGATGGTCTCGGCCACGCTCTTGCGGTAGGACGCCAGCGCGCGCGCCGAGGCATCGACCAGCTTGCGCTCGTCCACGCTGGAGACCTTGGCCAGCGCGTCGAGCTGGGCGCCGATGGCGGCGTGCTTCTGGTTGATCGTGGCCACCAGCGCGTCGAGCCGGTTCTTGGCGAAGCTGCCGTTCACCCAGGCCAGCAGCTGGTAGATGTTGGCGTGCGCGCCCTTGGCCTCGCCGGCGACGTCGGCCGCGCTCTTCAGGTGGGCGGCGCGCACCTGCACCATGTTCTCGAGCGAGGCGTTCTGGCGCACCATGCCGTAATACGACGCCCCCGACAGCAGGGTCAGCAGCAACAGGACCAGGCCCGGCGCCAGCAGCAGCTTGGGGCCGATTCGCAGTTTCTTCAACATGCTTGCCTCCCGGCGAAAACGAAAAAGGGCGGCAGCACGCCGCCCGCGTACCAGTCGATCACTTCTTGTACAGGCCGGCCTCCAGCACGAAATCGTCCACCTTCAGGATGTAGGTGGTCTTCGGCTCGATCTTGCCCGAGACCGGGTTCTTGTACATGTAGTCGACCCAGCCCTTGCCCTTGGCGGCGGCCAGTTCGATGATCTCGCGGCGGTATTTCTTGCCGTTGGCGTCCGGCACGTCGGTCAGGTCCTTGCCCACGATCGACGGGTTGTGCGGGTGCGCCAGCACGATGCCGGTCTTGATGTCGCGCATATCGATGTACAGCGAGCCCTGCGAAAAATCCGGATCCTTGGCCGAGATCTTCTTCATCAGCTCTTCCTTGCCGTGGGCCTTGAAGAACGCGGCGCCGCGCTCGGCCATGGCGATCGCGTCTTTATCGGTCGGTTCGTTGGCCAGGGCGCCGGCGCAGGCAAGGCTCAGGCACAGGGCGGTGGCGGTGGCGGTCAGCTTCATGGTGAACATCCTTTCGCAAAATTCCAATGGGGGTCTGGTGTTGCCTAGATGCATTCACGACTGTACGCGTCCTGCCATAGCGCAATTTGCGCAGGCGCAATCAGCAAGCGCCGAAGTTGCGGTCCGGCACGCATGAAGTTTGTGCCGTACGGAAATCTTCCTTTGAATCAATTGATTCGCGGCAATTCGATACGCATAGCCCGGGCCTACCATGAAATTCCCGTTCGGCAATTCTTGTTGCCAAGAATGCCGCCCCACCATCTTTCCTTATCAGGAGAATGCCGTGACCCAGCCCGATGCCGCCGCGCCCGCCAAGTTCAAACCGTACACGCGCCAGACCATCGTCAACGCGCGCCAGTGGCAATGGATGAGCCCCGAACTGCAGGAGGCCGTGCAGGTGGTATCGCACGTGCTGCCGTTTCGCACCAACGAGTACGTGATGGACCAGCTGATCGACTGGAGCAACATCCCGGATGACCCGATCTACCGCCTGACCTTCCCGCACCGCGACATGCTGCCCGCCGCCGAGTACGAACAGCTGCGCGACCTGGTGCTGCACAAGAAGGACGAGGGCGCGATCAACGCGCTGGTGCACCGGATCCGCATGCGCATGAACCCGCACCCGGCCGGCCAGCTGACCCACAACGTGCCGCGCGTGAACGATGCGCCGCTGCGCGGCCTGCAGCACAAGTACAAGGAGACCGTGCTGTTCTTCCCGAGCTCGGGCCAGACCTGCCACGCCTACTGCACCTTCTGCTTCCGCTGGCCGCAGTTCGTGGGCATGGACGACCTCAAGTTCGACGCGCGCGAGTGCAGCGAACTGGTTCAGTACCTGAAGACGCACCCCGACGTGACCGACGTCCTGATCACCGGCGGCGACCCGATGATCATGAATACCCGCTCGCTCACCGAGTTCATCGAGCCGCTGCTCGCGCCCGAGCTGGCGCACATCCAGAACATCCGCATCGGCACCAAGTCGGTGGCCTACTGGCCGCAGCGCTACGTGTCGGACAAGGACGCCGACGACCTGCTGCGCCTGTTCGAGAAGGTGGTCGCCAGCGGCAAGAACATGGCCATCATGGGGCACTACAACCACGCGGTCGAGCTCAGGAGCCGGGTCGCCCAGCAGGCCGTCAAGCGCATCGTCGGCACCGGCGCCACGCTGCGCATGCAGGGCCCCCTGATCCGCCACATCAACGAGGACCCGGACAGCTGGGCCGAGCTGTGGACCACCGGCGTGCGCCTGGGCGCGATCCCGTACTACATGTTCGTCGAGCGCGACACCGGTCCGCGCGACTACTTCGCGCTGCCGCTGGCGCGCGCGCACGAGGTGTTCCAGCAGGCCTACCAGCAGGTCTCGGGCCTGGCGCGCACCGTGCGCGGGCCGTCGATGAGCGCGTTCCCGGGCAAGGTGGTGATCGACGGCGTGGTCCAGGTCAATGGCGAAAAGCTGTTCGCGCTGCAGTTCCTCCAAGCGCGCAACCCGGACTGGGTGAGGAAGCCCTTCTTCGCCAGGTACGACCCGCAGGCCACCTGGCTCGACCACCTCAAGCCGGCCTTCGGGCGCCAGAAATTCTTCTTCGAGGAAGAGGGCGGCAAGGCCGACTTCCACCTCCCGGCCGGGCGCGTGATCCCGATCGCGAGCACGCCGCGCCAGCACAACCAGCGCGCCAGCGACACCCAGCCCACCGCCGCCTGAACGCTCGCGAAAGGTCCCCATGGACTCGCCCACCCAGCCGCCACGCCTGACCGGCGCGGCGGTTTTTTTCTGCGTGTTCCTGCCGTTCGCGCTCGGGCACTACCTGTCCTGCCTGATGCGCAACGTGAACGCGGTGCTGGCCCCGTGGCTGGTCGATTCGCTGCGCCTGACGCCCGGCCAACTGGGGCTGCTCACGAGTGCACTGTTCTTCTCGTTCGCGCTGGTGCAGCTGCCGGTCGGGATCGCGCTCGACCGCTACGGCCCGCGCCGGGTGCAGCCGGCACTCATGCTGCTGGCCGCGCTGGGGGTGCTGCTGTTCGCGGCCGGCCGCAGCTTCGGCGACCTGGTGCTGGCGCGCTTCATCATGGGCCTGGGCCTGGGCGGCTGCTTCATGTCGGCCATGAAGGCGATCGCCACCTGGATCTCGGCCGAGAAGCTCCCGTCGATCAACGGCTACCTGATCGCCGCCGGCGGCCTTGGCGCGGCCACCGGCACCACGCCGGTGCGGCTCGCGCTGCAGTTCACCGACTGGCGCCACCTGTTCCTGCTGCTGGGCGGCTTCATCGCCTGCGCCGGGCTGCTGATCCTGCTGCTGTACCCGAAGGCCGAGCTGCCCGCCAAACGCAGCCCGCCGACCCTGCGCTCGCTGCTCGAGGTTTACCGCCATCCCGCGTTCGGCGAGGTCGCCTCGCTGGTGCTGGTGCCGCACATGGTGTTCTTCGGCATCCAGGGCCTGTGGATCGGGCGCTGGCTGTCCGATGCCGCGCGCTTTTCCGACAGCGCGGTGGCCTGGCTGCTCTACCTCGGCATGGCGGCCGTGATTTTTGGCGCCATCGGCACCGGCATGATCACCGAATGGGCCGCGCGCCGCGGCATCAAGCCGCTCGACGTGGCTGCCTGCGGCGTGGCGCTCTTCGTGCTGGTGCAGGCAGTCCCGATTTTCAACTACGCGCCCAGCTTCCAGCTCGTGTCCACGCTGTTCACGCTGGTCGGCTCGATCACCGGGATCGAGTACACCATCGTTGCCGCGGCCATGCCGCGCGAACTGACCGGGCGCGCTTCGACCTGCCTGAACCTGCTCATCTTTATCGGCGCGTTCCTGGTGCAGGCAGGCTTCGGGCAGATCATCGGCGCCTGGCAGCCCGGCCCGCTGGGCCACTATCCGGCCACCGCCTACCGGGTCGCGTTCGGCGTGCTGGTGCTGGTCCAGCTGCCCGGCCTGGTGCGCTACTTCCTTCGACGCCGTCCGGTACAATGCGAGGCTGTTTTGCTCGCAACGAAGGAAGAATATGAGATTGGTACGTTACGGTCGTCCCGGTAAGGAAAAACCAGGGCTGTTCGACGAAGAAGGACGGCTGCGCGACCTGTCCGGCGTGATTGCGGACATCGATGCATCCGTCCTGTCGGACCGCGCGCTGCGCAAGATCGCCAAGATCGACTACAAGACGCTGCCGCTGGTACGCGGCGAGCGCCGTTTCGGCGTACCGGTCAAGGGCTCCGGCAAATTCATCGGCATCGGCATGAACTACGCCGACCACGCCGCAGAAACCGGCGCACCGGTGCCGAAGGAACCCATCTTCTTCATGAAGGCGATCACCTGCCTGTCCGGCCCGGACGACCCGATCGTGCTGCCCAAGGGCTCAAAGAAGACCGACTGGGAAGTGGAGCTGGGCGTGGTCATCGGCACGCGCGCGCAGTACGTGGACGAGGCCGACGCGCTCAAGTACGTGGCCGGCTACTGCGTAGTCAACGACGTGTCCGAGCGCGAGTTCCAGTTCGAGCGCGGCTCGCAGTGGGACAAGGGCAAGGGCTGCGACACCTTCGGCCCGGTCGGTCCCTTCCTGGTAACCAGGGACGAGATCTTCGATGTGCAGGACCTGGACCTGTACCTGGAGCTGAACGGCAAGCGCATGCAGACCGGGAACACGAAGAACATGGTGTTCACGGTGGCGCAGATCGTCAGCTACGTATCGCGCTTCATGACGCTCGAGCCGGGCGACATCATCTGCACCGGCACCCCGCCGGGCGTGGGCCTGGGCCGCACGCCGCAGCGCTTCCTGAAAAAGGGCGACAAGCTGCGCCTGGGGATCGCCGGCCTGGGCGAGCAGCAGCAGGAAGTGGTGGCCTACCCCAAAGCGTAAATTCACGTAGGGTGGGCACTTGTGCCCACGCGGGGATACGCACCACGTGCAACCGCGTGGGCTCGAGAGCCCACCCTACCGTCTACGCTCACTTCAACCGCAGCGCCGCATCCACCGACTCGGCCAGCCTGCCCACGATCTCCGCCAGGTCCCCGGTGGAGGCAATGAACGGCGGCGCGATCAGCACATGGTCGCCGCGCCGCCCGTCGATCGTCCCCCCCATCGGATACACCATCAGCCCGCGCGTCATGGCCTCGGCCTTGATCTTGGCGTGCAGCTTGCGCGACGCCGGGAACGGGTTCCTGGTCGGGCGGTCGTGCACCAGCTCGATCGCCATGAACAGCCCGCGCCCGCGGATGTCGCCCACATGCGGGTGGTTGCCGAACGCCTCGCCCAGCATGCGCCGCAGGCTCGATCCGCGCTTGACCACTTGCGCGAGCAGGTTGTCGCGCTCGATCACCTGCTGCACCGCCAGCGCGGCGGCGCACGCCACCGGGTGCCCGATGTAGGTATGCCCGTGCAGGAAGGCGCCGCTGCCGTGGCGTAGCCGCTCCACGATCGCGCCCTGTGCCAGCACCGCGCCGATCGGCTGGTAGCCCGCGCCCAGCCCCTTGGCCACGGTGATGAGGTCCGGCGCCACTTCGTCCTGCTCGATCGCGAACATGGTGCCGGTGCGGCCCATGCCGCACATGACCTCGTCCGCGATGAACAGGATCCCGTACTGGTCGCACAGCTTGCGCACGCCCCGAAAATAGCCCGGCGTGGGCGGGATCGCCCCGCCGGTCGCGCCTACCACCGGCTCGGCGCAAAAGCCGATCACCTTTTCCGGCCCGGTGAGGCGGATCGCGTCCTCCAGCTCGTCCAGCAGCGCCTGGGTGTACTCCTCGACCGTCTGGTCCTCGCCGCGCCCGCGGTACTCGTAGCAGGGCGACACGCGCGGCACCTCCATCAGGAGCGGCGCGAACGGCTTCCTGCGCCACTCGTTGCCGCCGACGGCCAGCGCGCCCAGCGTGTTCCCGTGGTAGCTCTGGCGGCGCGAGATGAACATGGTGCGCTGTTCCTCGCCCGCCTCCACAAAGTACTGGCGCGCCAGCTTGAGCGCGGTCTCCATCGCCTCCGAGCCGCCGGACACGAAGTACACCTGGCTGATGCCCTGCGGCGCCTTCGATACCAGCGTGTCCGCCAGCGCCTCGGCCACCTCGGTGGTGAAGAACGAGGTGTGCGCGTAGGCGCAGTGGTCGATCTGGCGGTGCATGGCCGCCAGCACGTCCGGGTGCCCGTGCCCCAGCGACGAGACGGCCGCGCCGCCGCTCGCGTCGATGTAGGTATTGCCCTCGGTGTCGCGGATGAAGATGCCCTTGGCGCTGACCGCCACCGGCGGAACCTGGCGCAAGCTGCGGTGGATGATGTGGCTCATTGCTCGTCCCTCCCGGTTCAGGTTGACGATTGACAATAAGCTTGAACACCACCGTTTCTTTTGATTTTTGCTGGAAGCTGTGCGAATATTTTTCCGCCCAGACACTTGGCGCTCCGCGCCCCGAACCATGACTGACCGGCTAGGCCCGATCCCCCCGGAGCAAATGAGCGACGCCCAGCGCGCCGCGGCGCAGGCCATCATCGCAGGCCCGCGCGGCGCCGTGTACGGCCCCTTCATCCCGCTCTTGCGCAGCCCCGAACTGATGGAGTATGCGCAGCGCATGGGTGAGTACCTGCGCTACCGCAGCGCGATCGGCGTGCGCCTGTCGGAGCTCGCGATCCTGGTGACCGCGCGCGCATGGAACCAGCAGGTCGAGTGGGCGATCCACGCGCCGATCGCCGCGCAGGTGGGCATTCCTCCGGGCGTCATCGGCGCCATCGCGCGGCGCGAACGGCCGCAGGGCATGCTGGTGGACGAGGCGGTGGTGTACGACTTTTGCGTGGAGCTGCACCGCGACAAGCAGGTGTCCGACCACACGTACGGCGAAGCGCTGGCGCTGTTCGGCGAGCAGGGCGTGGTGGACCTGATGGGACTGAACGGCTACTACACCTTCCTGGCAATGGTGATGAACACGGCGCGCACGGCCGTGCCGCCGTCCACCATGCCGCCAATGCCGGAATAACCTGCATCCCAAGCCAGCGTCGTCCCGGCGAAGGCCGGGACCCATGCTGAGCAGGCGCCGCCTGGACGCGTGACCCTACCCGTTAATCTCAGGCCAGGACTTTACGCAGCCACGCGTTGATGTCCCGTACCTCTTCGATGCACAGCGAGTGCTGCATCATGTATTCGTGCCACTCGACCTGGTAGCCCAGCGCCTTGAGCGCCTCGCGCGACTGCTCGGCGCGCATGAACGGCACCACCGGGTCCTGGCGGCCGTGCGCCATGAAGATCCGCGTGGCCAGGCTTTCCGGCGTGCGCTCGGCCGCCGCCTTGTCCGCCAGCGGCAGGTAACCGGACAGGCACAGCATGCCGGCCAGCGTCTCCGGATGGCGCAGGCCCGTCTGCAGCGTCATCGCGCAGCCCTGCGAAAAGCCGGCCAGCACGATTTTCGACGCCGGCACGCCACGTTCCTTCTCGCGCGCGATCAGCGCCTCGACGTCGCGCTGCGACGCGCGCAGCCCGTTTTCGTCCTCGCGCCGCGTCAGTTCCGCGCCGGTGATGTCGTACCAGGCACGCATCACGTAGCCGCCGTTGATCGTGACCGGCATCGTCTTCGCATGCGGGAACACGAAGCGGATCGCCGGCAGCCCGGTGTAGTCGAGCTCTTGCACCAGCGGCACGAAGTCGTTGCCGTCGGCGCCCAGGCCGTGCATCCAGATGATCGATGCCTGCGGCTCGGGGCCGGTGTCGATCTGGATGTGTTCGAGTAGCTGGGTCATGGATTACTCCTTGGGCTGCGAGGGACGCTGCGCGTTCTTGGGACGCCACGCGGCCGTCACGGCGGGATTGGTTTCGATGTAGGGGCCTTTGATCAGGTCGATGCAGTAGGGGATGGCCGCAAAGATGCCGTTCACCACCACCTTGCCCTGTTCGTCCTTGAGCCCCTCGAGCGTTTCCTTGATCGACTTGGGCTGGCCCGGCAGATTCATGATGAGCGCCGCATGGTCCGGCGTTTCGCGGATCACGGCCACCTGGCGCGACAGGATCGCGGTGGGCACGAAGCGCAGGCTGATCTGGCGCATCTGCTCGCCGAAGCCCGGCATCTCCTTGGTGCCCACAGCCAGCGTCGCCTCGGGTGTCACGTCGCGCCGCGCGGGGCCGGTGCCGCCGGTAGTCAGCACCAGGTGGCAGCGCTGCACGTCCACCAGCTCGGTGAGCGTGGCTTCGATCTGCGCGCGCTCGTCCGCGATCAGGCGCGACTCGATGCGGTACGGCGTGCTCAAGGCCGACGCCAGCCAGTCCGTCAGGGCAGGGATGCCCTTGTCCTCGTACACGCCGCCGCTGGCGCGGTCCGAGACCGACACCAGCCCGACCACCAGCTCGTTATTCGTCGGATTCATCCTCGCCTGGCTCCTCGTCGTCGGTGGCCGCGCCCTGCGTCTTGCCCAGCTCCTTCAGGATCTGGAAGATCTCGCGGTAGGCCTTGGGCGGCTTGTTCTCGGCCTGCTCCTTGCGGGCGTTGCGGATCAGCGTGCGCAGGTGCTGCACGTCCAGTTCCGGATGCTCGGCCAACAGTTCGGTGAGCGCCTTGTCGTCGGCCAGCAGCTTGTCGCGGCGGCGCTCGAGCGCGTGCAGCGCAGCCGCCTCGGCCTTGGAGGTGCCCTTCCAGCTGTCGATGGTGCGCTGGATCACCGCCACCTCTTCCTCGTCCAGCGTACGCATCATCTTGCCCACGTACTGCAGCTGGCGGCGGCGGCCTTCATGGTTGGTGATGGTCTGGCACATCAGGATGGCATCGCGCACCTCTTCCGGCATGGGCACCCGCTTGACGCGGTCGCGCGGCTCGGCGACGAGCTGCTCGCCGAGCTTTTGCAGCTCGGTCATCTGCCGCTTCATGGCGGACTTGGAGGGGCGGTCGTATTCCTGTTCGAACTCGTTGGACTGGAAGCCGCATGAGCCGCGATTTGGGTTTGGCATGATGGAGATCCGATTGGCGCGCGGCCGATCAGTAAAAACAATAAACGGCTGCTATGATAACTGTTTTAAAGCCCGCTACGAAAACACACATGAACGAGTCCGTCTTCACCTACTCCCAAGATCAGCTCAAGCAACTGGCCCAGGACATGCTGGGTTATGCCCGGGAACAGGGCGCCAGCAATGCCCAGGTCGAGGTCAGCGAGGGCGGCGGGCTCGCGGTCACGGTGCGCAAGGGCCAGGTCGAGACCATCGAAAAGAACAAGGACAAGGGCATCGGCGTCACCGTCTATTGCGGCAAGCGCCGCGGCCACGCCAACACGTCCGATTTCGCGCCCGAGTCGCTGCGCGCGACCGTCGAAGCGGCCTACAACATCGCTCGCTTCACCGCCGAGGACCCGTGCGCCGGCCTGCCCGACGCCGAGCTGCTCGAGATGAACCCGCGCGACCTGCGCCTGTGCTACCCGTGGATGATTCCGGCCGAAGAGGCGGTGGACATCGCCCGCCGCTGCGAGGATGCCGCGTTCGCGGTCGATCCGCGCGTGACCAACAGCGAGGGCGCCAGCGTGTACGTGCAGCAGACCCATTTCGTCTCGGCCAACTCGCTGGGCTTTTGCGCCGGCTACCCGTTCTCGCGCCACACCATCTCGGTCGCGCCGATCGCGGGCAAGGGCTCGAAGATGCAGCGCGACGACTGGTACACCAGCGCGCGTGATCCTAAAAAGCTGGTCGACCCCGAAAAGGTGGGCCGCTACGCCGCCGAGCGCGCGCTGGCGCGCCTGAACGCCCGCAAGCTCGACACCCGCACCTGCCCGGTGCTGTTCGAGGCGCCGCTGGCCGCCGGCCTGCTCGGCGCCTTCGTGCAGGCCACCTCCGGCGGTGCGCTGTACCGCAAGTCGAGCTTCCTTCTCGATGCGCTGGGCCAGCAGGTCTTCCCCGGCCACGTGCAGGTGGTCGAGGACCCGCACCTGGTCGGCGGCATGGGCTCGTCCCCGTTCGACGAGGAAGGCGTGCGCACCGTCGCGCGCAAGGTGGTCAGCGACGGCGTGCTGCAGGGCTATTTCCTGTCGTCCTACTCGGCGCGCAAGCTGGGCATGCAAACCACCGGCAATGCCGGCGGTTCGCACAACCTCGAGATCGTGTCGAAGGACACCAAACTGGCCGACGATTTCGACGGCATGCTGCGCAAGATGGGCACGGGCCTCCTGGTCACCGAGCTGATGGGACAGGGCGTGAACTACGTCACCGGCGATTATTCGCGCGGCGCCTCCGGCTACTGGGTCGAGAACGGCGTGATCCAGTACCCGGTCGAGGAAATCACCATCGCCGGCAACATGAAGGACATGTTCCGCGACATCGTCGGCATCGGCAATGACGTGCTCACGCGTGGCAACAAGTCGACCGGCTCGATCCTGATCGAGAAAATGGTGGTGGCGGGGAGCTGAAGCAGGGGCAAGCACGACACGCGGAAAGTTTGACGTTGCAAATTTACAATGATATTTTTGCAATTCTTTCACTTTCCGGGTGTTCGCGATGGCCAACCTCACGCTCTTTTCCGCCTTCGACTTTGGCGCCGACCAGAGCTGGAACTGGTACGTCACGCAAGGTACGGCGGGCCTGATCACCATCGAGAGCGGCATCCAGAAGCAAACCCTGTCGGGCAGCTTCACCTACCCGACCCCGTTGACCTATGCCGGCACCATTTCGGCCACCTCCTACTTCAACAATAACGCCGAGGTCTATCGCATCACCGGGCTGGCGCACGACATCATCACCCTTTCCATCAAGGCGGTGCTCAATGCCGATGCGCAGGCAACCTATGCATACCTGCTCTCCGGCAACGACACGATCACCGGCAGCGCGGGCAACGACGGCCTCATCGGCTACGCGGGCAACGACACCATCCGGGCCGGCGCCGGCAACGACAATCTCGCCGGCCTGTCAGGCAACGACCAGATCGATGGCGGCCTTGGGCTGGACAGCGTGCTGTTCGTCGGTGCGCGCGCCAACTTCAGCGTGGCGCGCACCGACGCCGGTTTCACGGTGACCGACAAGACCGGGGCGGAGGGCACGGACACCCTGGTCAACGTCGAGCGCATCATCTTCAGCGATTTGGTCGGCAACCTGTCGGGCTTGGCGCTGGACGTTGGCGCCGATGGCCTGGGCGGCAAGGCCTACCGGCTGTACCAGGCCGCGTTCAACCGCACGCCGGATACGCCCGGCCTCAGTTTCTGGATGCACTCGCTCGACCAGGGAGCCAGCCTGGTGTCGATCGCGCAAGGTTTCATCCAGTCGAAGGAATACCAGGACACCTATGCACCTGGCTTGTCCAGCCGCGATCTCGTGTCCAAGTATTACCAGAACATCTTGCACCGCGCGCCCGAGCAAGGCGGGCTCGATTTCTGGTCCGGCGCCCTCGACGGCAAGGCGGCCAGCATGGCCGAGGTGCTGGCCGGGATCAGCGAAAGCAAGGAAAACATCGACGGCACCGCCGCGGTGATCGGCAACGGTTTCGAGTACCTGCCCTGGGGTTGACGCGACGGGCGAGCTCAACAGTGCGCGCCCGTTTTCCGCGTTGTTCCATACTGTCCAGCGACATGCGCCGGTGTGCCGGCGCGCCCCGCCCACGACGACAGGTGAAACAGCATGGCTACCTTCCGCCTTTCCAACGCAGTCGATTTCACGTCCGCCCAGCCGTGGTACTGGACGGCGACCAGGGTCACGTCCTCCACGCTGACCTTCGAGTCCGGTGTGCGCAAGCTCGTGTTCACGGGCTCTTTTGCGCTCGACAGCCACAATGACGTGACCGGCACCGTGACCGGCGCCAGCCTGTCCGCCGGCCCGGCCGACCTGTGGCAGGCCAGCGGCCTGTCGCTCGATGCCGCGGCGCTGGTGAAGGCCGTGGACGACGACGACAATCCGCAGGCCTTCGTCCAGATGCTGTTCGGCGCGGACGACATCGTGTACGGCGGCGACGGCAACGACGTGCTGCAGGGCTACGCCGGCAACGACACGCTGGTTGCCGGCCCGGGCGACGACACCATCGTCGATGGCCCCGGCAACGACACGGTCGATGGCGGCTCGGGCATGGACACGGTCCGCTACGCCGGCAAGCTGGCCGACTACCGCATCGACAACAGCGGCAGCCTGGTCACCGTCACCGCGCTGGCGGGCGGCGCCACGGACAAGCTCATCAATGTCGAGCGGATCGTGTTCGACGACACGGTCGCCGCGCCGGTGGAGGTGCACGGCATCAGCGGCATGGTCTTTCGCCTGTACCGGGCAGTGTTCGACCGCGAGCCCGACCTGGCAGGCCTGGACTACTGGAAGGGCCGCATGGAGCAGGGCGTGAGCCTGGAAGCCGTGGCCGGTGCGTTCTCCATGTCGGGCGAGTACCAGAAGATGTACGGCAGCGGCTTGTCCAGCCACGAACTGGTGGCCAGGTACTACCAGAACATCCTGCACCGCGCGCCCGACCCGGCGGGGCTGGATTTCTGGTCCGGCGCACTCGACCACCACGCCGCCTCCGCCGCACAGGTGCTGGCCTCGATCAGCGAGAGCCGCGAGAACGTGGACCTGAGCGTGACCCTGATCGGAAACGGCTTCCTGAGCATGCCCCCGGCCGGGCTCTAGCGCCGCGCCTGTCGTCGCCATGCCTGCATTCGATACGATTTGCAGACAATTTCCGGACAACCGCTTGTAGATACCCCTTGTTACCGATGCTATCCTGACTTTTCGTCAAATCGCAGGAGAGCATGATGGCAAAGCTGGACATTCTGGGACCCTATGTGGACCTGATGGGCGCTACCGCAGCCCAATGGACGGTCGTTACCGCCGCGTCGGACCACGTCGTGTACACCAGCCAGTTCCTGGACCTGGCCATCTACGGAAACTTCACCATCGGTGCCGGCGGCCAGGTGTCGGGCACCACGACGGGCGTGAACGTGTACTCGAGGGGCTTCAACGGCGCCCAGGTGCTGCGCGCGACCGATCTTTCCGTTGACGCGGCCAAGCTGGTGGACGTGATCCAGGGCGCCAAATACGATGCCGACGTGTATGCCTTCCTGTTCAGCGGCGACGACACCATCACCGGCTCCACCTTGCACGGCGCAATCCAGGGTTTCGGCGGCAACGACACCATCCGTGCCGGCGCCGGCGACGACCGCATCGGCGCCAGCGCGGGCAATGACAGCGTGGATGGCGGCGCCGGCTTCGACGTCGCGGTGTTCCAGGGCGTGTTCGCGAACTACAAGGTCGAGCGCACCGCGAGCGGCTACACGATCACCGACCTCAAGGGCAACGGTGGCACCGACACGCTGACCAACGTCGAACGCGCCTGGTTCAACGACAAGAGCGTCGCACTCGTCACGCCGGACAGCACGGGCGGCCAGCTGGTGCGGCTGTACCAGGCGGCGCTGGGCCGCCTGCCGGACGAGCCGGGGCTGACCTACTGGCAGGCGCAGGTCGAGGGCCATGGCGTCAAGCTGGAAGCGCTGGCCGGCTCGTTCATCCAATCGGCCGAATACCAGCAGCTGTATGGCTCGGTCCAGTCCAACCGCGACCTGGTGGCCAAGTATTACGAGCACATCCTGCACCGGGCGCCCGAGCAGGGCGGCCTGGACTTCTGGGCTGGCGTCCTCGACGGCCACAAGGCGACCAACGCCCAGGTGCTCGCCGCCATCAGCGAGAGCCCGGAAAACGTGGCCCTCAGCGTGCAGCTGATCGGCAATGGGCTGGTGTTCGACGCGCCGGTCATCACTTACTAATGCGGAGAATCCCATGGCAAACCTGACGCTTTCGAATCCCTTCCTCTCGTTCGACGCCCTGCCTGACTGGAACTGGGCGCCGGCCGCCGCCACCTCGACCAGCATCACCTACACCAACGGCGCGCAAAAAATCGTCCTGACCGGCGAGTTCGTGGTCACGGCCGACACGATGCCAAGCGGCAGGGTCACCGAGGTCAGCTTCCTGCAGGCCAGCACCGAGGTGTTCAAGGTCACCGGGCTGGAGCTCTCCGCTGCCATGCTGACCAACCTGATCGACAACGTGACCGATTCGCGCCAGACCTTTGCCTATCTGCTGGGCGGCAACGACACCATCAAGGGCACCAACTACAACGACCAGCTGTACGGCTACGCCGGCGACGACACGATCCAGGCTGGCATGGGCAATGACATCATCATCGGCGGGCCCGGCAACGACACGATCGACGGCGGCATCGAGATCGACACGGTGCGCTACACCGGCGCGATCGCCGACTACAAGATCGAGCGCACCACCGGCGGCGTCTCGGTCACGGACCTGAAAGGCGATTCCGGCACCGACACGCTGGTGAACGTCGAGCGCGTCCAGTTCGGCGACAAGATTTTCCTGCCGGTGGACGTGACCGGCGCCAGCGGCCAGCTGTTCCGGCTGTACCAGGCTGCGCTCGACCGCAAGCCCGATGCGGACGGCATGAACTACTGGGAGGCGCAGATGGAGCGGGGCTTGTACAAGGTCGAAAACATCGCGCAGGAGTTCATCAAGTCGGCCGAATACCAGAAGCTGTATGGCAGCGGGCTCACCAATGCCGAGCTGGTGGGCAAGTACTACGAGCACATCCTGCACCGCACCGGCGAAAAGGCCGGCATCGATTTCTGGGCCGGCGTGCTCGACAGCCACGCGGCGACCAACGCCCAGGTGCTGGCCGCGATCAGCGACAGCCCCGAGAACGTGCAGCAGAGCGTGGCCCTGATCGGCACCGGCCTGGTGGTGGATATCCCGGTCATCACCATCTGACGCGGTCCCCGCAGCAAAGCAAACGCCCCGGCCCGCCCGGGGCGTTTGCTTTTTGGCCCCCATTTTCTTAGCCTGGGTTAAGGTTTTCTATGTGAGTATTTGATTAAATACGCATATAGTTAAATGGTTGAGCTGGGGGAACAGGCATGGGACAGCTGTCGAGGGAAGCGCTGGAGCACGTCGCCGACTATTTCAAGGCGCTGGCCGAGCCAACCCGCCTGCAGATCCTGAGCATGCTGCAGCAGGAAGAGCTCAGCGTGGGCGACCTGGCCGAGCGCTGCGGCTGCACCTCCGCCAACATCTCGCGCCACCTGGCCGTGCTCAGCGCCCATCACCTGGTCGCCCGCACCGCGCGCGGCACCAGCGCCTTCTACCGCATCGCCGACCCGGCGGTGCACGCCTTGTGCGACCTGGTCTGCGGCAGTATCGCGCGCCGGTTCGACCACGCCTCGCGCGCCAGCCAGTCGTTTATCCAGCCGGCAGAGGGCCGGCGCCCGCAATCTCGTTCACTGAAAGGGGAAAAACAATGAAAACAAATGTTGGTGGTATCGATCGCGCACTGCGCATCGTCGTGGGCCTGGGATTGGTGGGCGCCACGCTGGCCGGCGCCATCGGCGCCTGGGGATGGCTCGGCCTGGCCGTTGCGGCAACCGGCGTGATCGGCTTCTGCCCGGCCTACCTGCCGTTCGGCTTTCGTAGCTGCAGCACCAGGAAGGAGTAAGACATGGCCGCGATTCCGAATTACCAGGAGCTGACCCGGGAGGTGTCGAAGAACCTCGCCACCTTGCGCACCGACCTGCCGGACGTGATGAAGGGCTTTAACGACCTGGCGCGCGCTGCCACCGCAGCCGGCGAGCTGGACGAGAAGACCAAGGAGCTGATCGCGCTGGCGCTGGGCGTGGCCGTGCGCTGTGATGCTTGCCTGGGTTTTCACACCAAGGCGCTGGTGCGCCTGGGCGCTACCTTGCGCGAAGTGGAAGAAACCCTCGCGATGGCGGTGTACATGGGCGGCGGTCCGTCGCTGATGTATTCGGCTAACGCGATCGCAGCATTCAAGGAGTTCAGCACGCCGGCCTGATCTGGCGCCTTGCCCCTGCACTGCTGCCGGGCGACAGCGGCAGTGGTGCGTCGATTTGCCTGTCGCATCCGTCGCACTGCCGTCCGGCCCCGCGCCATTCGATGCGCGACGGATTTCATCCGTAAGGAACGGTATGCGATTTCCCCACCTGTTTGCCGCGCTTGGCGCCGTGTTCCTGGCCCAGGCTCCCCATGCTTTTGCCCAGTCTGCGCTGGACGCCCAGCTGATCGAGCGTGGCCGTTACGTCGCCCGCCTGGGCGATTGCGTGGCCTGCCACACCGCCGCCGGCGGCAAGGCGATGGCCGGCGGCCTTGAACTGAAGACGCCGATGGGCGTCATCTACTCCACCAACATCACGCCCGACCGCGACACCGGCATCGGCAAATACACCTACGAGCAGTTCGACCGCGTGATGCGCAAGGGCGTGACGGCCGACGGTCACAACCTGTATCCGGCCATGCCTTATCCGTCCTATGCCAGGATGAGCAAGGACGACATGGCCGCGCTCTACACCTACCTGCAACGCGGAGTGCAGCCGGTGCGCCAGCCCAACCGCCCGTCGGCCATGCGCTGGCCGTACAGCATGCGCTGGGGCATGTCGCTCTGGAATGGCGTCTTCCTGGACGACAAGCCGTTCCGCCCGAATCCGTCGCGTGACACCAACTGGAACCGTGGCGCCTACCTGGTGCAGTCGCTCGGCCACTGCGGCGCCTGCCACACGCCGCGCGGCATCGCGTTCCAGGAAAAGGCCATGGACGACACCGGTTCGAACGGCTCGGCCTTCCTCGCCGGCGAGACCGTGGAGGGATGGCGCGCGCTGAGCCTGCGCAACCTGTGGTCGGTGCAGGACACGGTCGAACTGCTCAGGACCGGCCAGAACCGCTTTGCCACCGTGTCGGGCAACATGGCGGACGTGATCCACCACAGTACCCAGTACTTCAGCGACGCCGACCTGGTGGCGATTGCCACCTACCTGAAATCGCTGCCGCCGGCCAAGGGCGAATTGCCGATGCCGTCCACACCGCGCGCACCGGCTGCGCCGCCGGCCACGCTGTACACGACCCGCGGCGGCCTTGGCTATGCCCAGTTCTGCATCGATTGCCACCGCCACGACGGCGGCGGCGTGCCGGGCGTGTTCCCGGCGCTCGCCGGCAACCAGAGCGTGACCAGCGCCGATCCCGCCACCCTGCTGCACATCACGCTGACCGGCTGGAAGACGGTGCAGACATCGGCCCACCCGCGGGTGTACACGATGCCCGGCTTTGCCCGGCTGGCCGACAGCGAGATCGCCGATATCCTGAGCTTCGTGCGCCAAAGCTGGGGCAACAAGGCCGGCCCGGTCCAGGCATCGGCAGTGGCCAAGGCGCGCGCCGCGCTGAACCCGGCCACCACCGACTCGAGCAAGTTCGATACCCCGCGCATGGCCAACATGCTGGATGCGCCCAACTCGGCCCAGCTGGTGCGCGGCATGCAGCTGCACCTGAACACCAAGGCGCTGCTGCCGAAAAACGTGGGCAACCAGCTCAATTGCACCAGCTGCCACCTGAACGCCGGCACCGTGGCCGACGGCTCGCCGTTCGTCGGCGTCTCCGCCTTCTTCCCGAGCTACGCGCCGCGTGCCGGGCGCGAGATCACGCTCGAGGACCGCATCAACGGCTGCTTCCGGCGTTCGATGAACGGCAAGCCGCTGCCGGTCGATTCGGCCGACATGAAGGCGATGGTGGCCTACTTCGACTGGATGAAGCGCGAGACCAAGCCGGGCGACAAGGTGGCCGGGCGCGGCGTGGGCAAGATCGACCAGTCGATCAAGCCGAATGTCGACAATGGCCGCAAGGTCTATACGCAGCAGTGCGCGGTTTGCCACGGCAGCAATGGCGAAGGGCTCAAGCGCGCGGACGGGACGATGATCTATCCGCCGCTGTGGGGCGACCAGTCGTTCAACATCGGGGCGGGCATGGCGCGTACCTACACGGCTGCGGCCTTCGTCAAGCGCAATATGCCGGTCGGCTTCCACGAGAAGTTCCCGCTGGGGCAGGGCGGCCTGAGCGACCAGGAGGCGGTCGACGTGGCCGAGTATTTCTCGCACCAGCCGCGGCCGGACTTCCCGGACAAGGTGAAGGACTGGCCGAAGGACAAGAAGCCGGCTGACGCGCGCTACTGACCGTCAGCGCCCGGCCGGGCCGCCGCGTGCGGCCTGGCCGGGCAGCTTGTTTATTCGCCGGGCTGCATCGTGTAGCGCAGGCCGGTGACCTGGCCTTGCCACACGCACTGCCACTGGCCGGCGTCGTCGTACCAGCCCACCTCGGCGCGCGAAGGCACGCGCATGCCATCTTGCTCGATGTAGTCGAACACCCGGCCTTCCCAGCCGCGCTGCTGGTAGCCGCTGCCAAAGGTGCACCAGCGCGCCGGCGTGTAGACCGAGGTGACTTCCCCCATCGCGTTAAAGCGGAATTCCAGCGACACCGTCGTGCCGCGGTCAGTCAGGGTGGCCAGGGCCCGGTGCTCGTCGATCGGCGTCCAGGCCAGGTGCTCGCCAGGCAGCAGGGCGGACGGGTACCACACCCCTTCTGCCAGGTAGCGGTGCAGCGCGCCGGCATCGAGTTCGGGGCCGGGCGTGGCCGCGCCAACCCGTAGCGCCGACATCGCAAACAGCTCGCTGGCGCCGTGGCCAGCGGCGTATGCGTCCAGCACGCGCAGGTGGACCAGCGGCGCGACCTGCACGCGCGCGTTCCACACGAATCCGGGCGCCGCCGGGCGCACCAGATGGGTCGCGCTGAAAGTCATCCAGCGCTCTGTGTCCAGGCTGGCGCGCATGCTGCCTTCCTGCTGCAGTTGCGCGTCCAGGATCAGGGGCTGGCCGTCGGCCAGCACACGCCTGAAGTAGCGCTGCACCGGCCCGGGCAGCGCGTCCAGCTGTTCAAAGCGAACGCGCGCGGCAGGCGCAGGTGCTGCTGCGTCATGGCCGAGCAGGGCATCGCGCAGCGTGGCGCTGGCGCGCTGCTGGCGCTGGTGGCCCAGCCACGCCGCCACACCCAGCCCGGCGCCGGCCGCCGCCGCCCACAGCCATCCCTTGCGC
The DNA here is from genome assembly GCF_024756255.1 of Massilia agilis. Classification (GTDB taxonomy): domain Bacteria; phylum Pseudomonadota; class Gammaproteobacteria; order Burkholderiales; family Burkholderiaceae_D; genus Telluria; species Telluria agilis. Next base: position 196,910 of record NZ_JANUHB010000004.1, read on the forward strand.
GCGTTTGCCATCGGTTCGCGCTTACTTCAGCGAACGCACATGGTTCAGCACCGGCTGCAGCACCGCCGCGCCCAGGCGCGCGCTGCGGGCGCCGTCCCAGCCCACCTGCGGGTCGGGGTCGTTGGCGTTGTCCTTGAACGGCAGTTCGAGCGTGAGCGACAGGCAGCCAAAGCGGTGCGTGATGTGCGGCGAACCCATGGTCAGCGTCTCGTCGCTGAAGTTCCCTTTCGGGTAGCCGTGCTGGTCCTGGAAGTCGGGGCTAGCGATCATGAAGTCGTCCGAGAACTTCTTCTGCCATGCCGCCTGTTCGGCCGTGAAGTTCGGCAGCTCCTCGCTGCCGGCGATGAACACGTAGGGCAGGCCCTCGTCGCCGTGCACGTCCAGGCACATGTCCACGCCGGTTTCCTTCATCTTTTCGAGCACCAGGTAGACCTCGGGGCTGCGCTCCATGGTCGGGTTCATCCATTCGCGGTTCAGGTTCGCGCCCGCCGCGTTGGTGCGCAGGTTGCCGCGCACCGAGCCGTCCGGGTTCATGTTCGGCACCACATAGAACACCGTTTCGTTCAGCAGCTGGCGGCCGAACGGGTTGGCCGGGTCGAGCAGCGCGTCGAGCATGCCTTCGACGAACCATTCGGCCATCGTCTCGCCCGGGTGCTGGCGTGCGATCACCCACACCTTTTTCTTGTTCGCGGCCGGCTCGCCGATCACCAGCATGTTCAGGTCGCGGCCGTCGATGGTCGAGCCCAGGTCCAGCATGCGCACGTGCTCGGACATCTGCGCGCGGTCGAGCAGCTCAAGGTGGCGCTCCCACGAGTACGGCTCGAAATAGGCGTAGTACACGCTGTCCATGCCCGGGGTGTGCTCGATGGTCAGCACGCTGCCGTCGAAAGTGGTCGGCACGCGGAACCAGTTGATGCGGTCATAGCTCGCCATCGCCTGGTAGCCTTCCCACCCGGCCGGGTAGGCGGCCTTGCCGGCGTTGAGCAGGCGGATGGTGCAGGCTTCGCCCTGCGCGCCCTGCAGGCGGAAGTAGAACCACTGGATGATGTCCGCGTGCGAATCCTTGCGGATGTTCAGATCGATGGCGCTGGCGCTTGTGGCGTTCACGATCTCGATGGCGCCAGCATCGAACTGGCTGCTGATCTTGATGGGCATGGGTGTTCCCTGTTGTGGATGGCAGAAAGCCGAGATGATACCGTTTTTTCGCGCGCCCGAAACCGGGCTTTGTCCTGCGGCGGCTCAAACCGGGCCGGCCGCGATTTGTTAACTTGGAAGCTTTCCGCGCCACGTCATGGGGGAACGGCAAGCATGGCCATCTGTGTTACGCATCCAGAAGTCACCATCATCAACCGCCGCGGCATCTGGCTCGAGCTGCGTGGCGAGGAACTGTATTTGCCGTTCCTGGAGTTCCCCGAGTTCGAGCATGCCAGCATCGCGCAGGTGTGCCAGGTCGAGTGCCTGGGCGCGCGCCTGTACTGGCCGCTGCTGCACATCGACCTTCCCTTGCAGGCGCTGCGCAACCCGCTGGTCTCGCGCCGCAAGCGCGACGTGTTCAACTGCTAGCCGTCCTTGGGCAGGCCGCCAAAGCGTTCGTAGAACCCGGTGTCGGCGCCGGGCGCCTGCGGGTCTTCGCGCCGCAGCACTTCCAGTACGTGTTCCTCGGCCCGCGCAAAGGTGCGCAGGTAGATCGAACGCGCCAGCTCGTATGCCTGGGTGCCGGGCCACTGCGCGGGCAGCAGTTCCAGCGGCAGCATCGGGTCGTGCAGCTGCAGGCGGCGGTAGGCATGCACCAGCAGCGTGCGCACCATGAAGGCGGTTTGCGGCGCGATGTCGTCCCCTGGCAGCAGCGTCTCCAGCTGCGCGAAGGTGTCGATGAAATGGCGGTATTGCGCGGCCACGCCCGACAGGTCCCAGCCTTCCGCCACCAGCTCGGGCAGCGGCCGCGATGCCACGCCCGGCAGCTCGGTGGCGGTGCAGGCAAACAGCCGCCCTTCGGCGCCGTTGCGGCGCAGGATCTCGCCCAGGCTGGTGAGGTCCGGTGCCGGATGGGCCAGCACGCCGGCGGCGAGCATGGCAAAGCCATCCCACTGCAGTTCGCGGCGCAGCGCGCTGCGCTGGTCGGCGTCGAGCGAGCCGTTCGGCGTGAGCAGCAGCACCCAGCGGCCGTCCCAGTGCAGCCCCGGCTTGGAATAGATGCGGCGGTTGGCGCGCGCCACCCGCGGCAGCGCCTGCGGCGAGAGCAGGTAGCGGCTGCGCCGCCCCTCGCGGCTTGCGATCAGCCAGCCTTCGTTCACGAGGCGGAACACGCTGGTGCGTGTGAGCCGGTCGGTCACCGCCAGCGGCGCCACCAGCTCGATCAGGCTGCCCAGCCACACGGCCCCGCCGTGCGGCGCAATCGCGTCACCCAGCACGGTCATCACAAGGGATTTGGAACGGGGCGGTTCGGCGCTCAGGAAGCGGTCGATCCACGCGCTGCTGGTGGCAAGATTCATGGTGGCGGGGGCGGCCTGTGGGGGCTCAATATGATTCAAAATTCCGCTATACATCGCGAATTTTGTATCGTATTATGGATTTATAACGAATGCAACGGAGACAACGATGTACGCACAAATGGTCGACACTGGCCTGAAGAAGGTCCAGTCCGTCGAAGATATGAGCGCGCAGGAGCAGGCGTTCCAGGCCCGGATCGGCGCCGGCGTCAAGATCGAGCCCAAGGACTGGATGCCCGAGGCCTACCGCAAGACGCTGGTGCGCCAGATCTCGCAGCACGCGCACTCCGAAATCGTGGGTCAGCTCCCCGAGGGCAACTGGGTCACGCGCGCGCCCACACTCAAGCGCAAGGCCATTTTGCTGGCCAAGATCCAGGACGAAGCGGGCCATGGCCTGTACCTGTACAGCGCCGCCGAAACGCTGGGCGTCTCGCGCGACGAGCTGCTCGACGCGCTGCACAGCGGCCGCGCCAAGTACTCCAGCATCTTCAATTATCCCACGCTCAGCTGGGCCGACATGGGGGCCATCGGCTGGCTGGTCGATGGCGCGGCCATCACCAACCAGATCCCGCTGTGCCGCTGCTCGTACGGGCCGTACTCGCGCGCGATGATCCGCGTCTGCAAGGAAGAGGCCTTCCACGCGCGCCAGGGCTACGACATCATGATGAAGCTGGCGCAGGGCTCGCCCGAGCAAAAAGCCATGGCGCAGGATGCGCTGAACCGCTGGTGGTGGCCGTCGCTCATGATGTTCGGCCCGCCGGACGCGGACTCGGTCAACAGCCAGCAGTCGATGAACTGGCGCATCAAGCTGTTCTCGAACGACGAGCTGCGCCAGCGCATGGTGGACCAGACCGTGCCGCAGGCCGAATACCTGGGCCTCACGATCCCCGACCCCAAGCTCAAGTGGAACGCGGAGCGCGGCCACTACGACTTTGGCGAGATCGACTGGAGCGAGTTCCACAACGTCCTGAAGGGCAACGGCCCGTGCAACAAGGAGCGCCTCGCCACGCGCGTGAAGGCGTACGAGGACGGCCAGTGGTTCCGCGAAGCGCTGGTGGCGCACGCCGAGAAAAAAGCCGCAAAACAAGCAGCGTAGGGTGGGCACTTGTGCCCACGCGTGCGCACGCGCCGCGTGATTCCCGCGTGGGCTCGAGAGCCCACCCTACGTCGAAAAAACAGGGAGACAAACATGAGCAAAGAATGGCCGCTGTGGGAAGTATTCATCCGCAGCCAGCACGGCCTGGCACACAAGCACGTGGGCAGCCTGCACGCGCCGGACGCCGAAATGGCGATCAATAACGCGCGCGACGTGTACACCCGCCGCAACGAAGGCGTCTCGATCTGGGTCGTCAAGGCGCAGGACATCGTCGCCTCCAGCCCGGCCGACAAGGAGGCGCTGTTCGAGCCGTCCAACAACAAGGTGTACCGCCACCCGACCTTCTTCCCCATGCCGGAAGAAGTGAAGAACCTGTGAGCGCGGCCATGAACGAGAAGTTCGAATACCTGCTGCGCCAGGGCGACAACGCGCTCATCCTCGCGCAGCAGCTGTGCCAGTGGACCGGCAAGGGCCCCGCGCTGGAAGAGGACATGGCGCTGTCGAACATTGCGCTCGACCTGCTCGGCCAGACTCGCATGTGGCTCACCTACGCCGCCGAGGTCGAAGGCCAGGGGCGCGACGAGGACAAGCTTGCCTTCCTGCGCGACGCCGGCGCCTACCGCAACTGCCTGCTGCTCGAGCAGCCCAACGGCAGCTACGCCGACACGCTGATGCGCCAGTTCTACTTCGACGTGTGGCACTACTTCCTGATCGAAGGCCTGGCCAATTCGCGCGACGAGCGCATCGCCGAGATCGCCGCCAAGTCGCTCAAGGAAGTGACCTACCACCTGCGCCGCAGCAGCGACCTCGTGGTGCGCCTGGGCGACGGCACCGAAGAGAGCCATGCGCGCATGCAGGCGGCCGCCGACGAGCTGTGGCGCTTCACCGGCGAGATGTTCATCTACGACGCGGTGGACGAGGCGATGGTCAAACAAGGCGTGGCCCCGGCGTCGCAAGTGCTGCGCGCGGCCTTCCTGCAGCACGTGGCCGAGATCTTCGACGAAGCGACGCTCACCGTACCGCCGCTGGACACCTACATGCAGCGCGGCGGCAAGCAGGGCCGCCACACCGAGCGCCTCGGCTACATCCTGGCCGAGATGCAGTTCCTGCAGCGCGCCTATCCGGGCGTGGAATGGTAATGCAGGCGGGGCACGCAACGCGCGAGCAGGTGATGGCCTGGCTCGACGAAGTGGCCGACCCCGAGATCCCCGTGATCTCGGTGGTGGATCTGGGCATCGTGCGCGATGTGGCGTTCGATGGCGACGAATGCGTCGTCACCATCACGCCCACCTACTCGGGCTGCCCGGCCATGCAGGTGATCGCCGAATCGGTGACCGCGCAGCTGAACAAGCACGGCATCGCGAAGGTGCGCCTGGCCACGCGGCTCGCGCCCGCATGGACTACCGACTGGATGAGCGACGCCGGCAAGGCCGCGCTCAAGCGCTACGGCATTGCGCCGCCGGCGCAGCAGGCCATCGACATCAGCGGCCTGTCGCGCAGGCTGGCGCCCGAGCCCGACGTGGCATGCCCGCATTGCGGGTCGATGCACACCGCGCTGGTCAGCCAGTTCGGCTCGACGGCCTGCAAGGCGCTCTACAAGTGCCTGGACTGCCGCGAGCCCTTCGATTATTTCAAGAGCCATTAAGGCCGAACATGAGCAAATTCTATCCACTGACCGTGGCCAGCGTGCGGCATGAAACGCGCGACGCCATCGCCGTCACCTTCGACGTGCCGGCCGAGTTGAAGGAGACCTTCGCGTACCAGCAGGGCCAGCACCTGACGCTGCGCGCGACCATCGACGGCGAGGACGTGCGCCGTTCGTATTCGATCTGCTCGGCTGTGCAGGACAAGCTGCTGCGCGTGGCCATCAAGCGCACGCCGGGCGGAGTGTTCTCGAGCTGGGCCAACGAAAGCCTCAAGCCGGGCATGACGCTTGACGTGATGCCGCCGATGGGCCACTTCAACGTGCCACTCGACCCGGGCAACGAAAAGCATTACCTCGCCTTCGCCGCCGGCAGCGGCATCACGCCCATCCTTTCGATCATCAAGACCACGCTGCTGGCCGAACCGGGGAGCCGCTTCACCCTCGTGTACGGCAACCGCGCCACCTCGTCGGTGATTTTCCGGGACGAGCTGACCGACCTGAAGGACAGCTACCTCGAACGCCTGCGGCTGGTGTATGTCATGAGCCGCGAGCAGCAGGACATCGACCTGTTCAACGGCCGCATCACCGGCAACAAGTGCGCCCAGTTCCTGAAGCACTGGATCGACATCGACGAGATCGACATGGCCTTCATCTGCGGGCCGGAAGAGATGATGCATGGCGTATCGGCCGCGCTGGAGAAGGCCGGGCTGCCGAAGGAGTGCATCCGCATCGAACTGTTCGCGGCCAGCATTCCGAAACACGAGCATCGGCCACGCAAGGTGGAAGCGGGCGTGCAGCACCAGACCGAGGTGACGGTCATCATGGACGGCAACGCGACCAGCTTCAGCATGGACAAGGACAAGGAGTCGGTGCTGGACGCGGGCCTGCGCGCCGGCCTGGACATGCGCTACTCGTGCAAAGGCGGTGTATGCTCGACCTGCCGCTGCAAGGTCATGGAGGGGCAAGTCGAGATGGACGTGAACTACGCGCTGGAAGACTACGAAGTGGCGCGCGGCTTCGTGCTGAGCTGCCAGAGCTTCCCGCTCACGGACAAGGTGGTGCTCGACTTCGACATCGCGGAATGAACAGGTACATCAGCACCGTCGTCCCCGCGCAGGCGGGGACCCATGGAGCGCCTGCAGCACGGTAAAGCACGAATACAATCACCACGTCGTCCCGGCGAACGCCGGGACCCATGCTAAGTGTGCCGCAGCATACGCTGTCCATGGGTTCCCGCCTTCGCGGGAACGACGTGCCAGAGGAAAGGACGAAAATGAATTACGAATCGATCCACTTCAAGATCGACAACGGCATCGCCGTACTGACCCTGAACCGCCCGGACAAGCTGAACAGCTTCACCCAGGCGATGCACCTGGAAGTGCGCCACGCGCTGGAGCAGGTGCAGTCCGACCGCTCGGTGCGGGTGCTGGTGCTCACCGGCGCCGGCCGCGGCTTCTGCGCGGGCCAGGACCTGTCAGACCGCGCCGTCGAGCCGGGTTCGCCGGGCGTGGACCTGGGCGAATCGGTCGAAAAATTCTACGCCCCGCTGGTCATGTCACTGCGCTCGCTCCCCATGCCCGTGATCTGCGCGGTCAACGGCGTGGCCGCCGGCGCCGGCGCCAACCTCGCGCTGGCCTGCGACATCGTCCTGGCCGCCAAATCGGCCAGCTTCATCGAAGCGTTCTGCAAGCTGGGCCTGATCCCCGACACCGGCGGCACCTGGCACCTGCCGCGCACTGTCGGCATGGCGCGCGCCATGGGCCTGGCCATGCTGGGCGAGAAGCTCCCGGCCGAAAAGGCCGAGGAATGGGGCCTGATCTGGCGCGCCGTGCCGGACGAGTCGCTGATGGAAGAGGCGATGAAGATGGCTACGCACTTTGCCAGCGCGCCCACCAAAGGCTTGGCGTTCACCAAGAAGGCGCTGCAGGCCAGCTACGCCAACACCCTGCCGCAGCAGCTGCAGCTGGAAGCGGAGATGATGCGCGAACTGGGCTACAGCCACGACTACCGCGAAGGCGTGGCCGCGTTCATGGCCAAGCGCGCCCCGCAATTCAAGGGCGAATAAGATGGAGAACGCTCTCCCGAAAGGCAGCATTGTCGCGGTCGTCGGCAGCGGCGCCATGGGTTCCGGCATTGCGCAGGTGGCCGCCGCCGCTGGCTACCCGGTGCGGCTGTACGACTCCCGCCCGCAAGCGGTGGCAAAGGCGATTGCGGACATCGGCAAGGCCTACGCGCGCCTGGTCGAAAAGGACCGCATGAGCAGCGCCGAAGCCAACCTCGCCCGCGAGCGCCTCTGCGCGGCCGGCTCGCTGGAAGAACTGGCCGACGCCGCCATCGTGGTCGAGGCCATCGTCGAGAACCTGGACGTCAAACGCAAGCTGTTTGCGGACCTCGAAGCGGTCGTCGGCGAGCGCTGCATCCTCGCCACCAACACCTCGTCGATCTCGATCACGTCGATCGCCGCGCCGCTGCGCCGGCCCGAGCGCCTGGTTGGCATGCACTTCTTTAACCCGGTTCCGTTGATGGCGCTGGTCGAGGTGATCAGCGGCCTGGCCACCAGCCGCGAGGTGGCCGGGATCGTGTACGCGACGGCTCAAGCATGGGGCAAGGACCCGGTGCATGCCAAGTCCACGCCCGGCTTCATCGTCAACCGCGTGGCTCGCCCATACTACGCCGAGGCGCTGCGCCTGCTGCTCGAGCGCGCCGCCGATCCGGCCACGCTCGACGCCATCATGCGCGATTGCGGCGGCTTTCGCATGGGGCCGTTCGAGCTCATGGACCTGATCGGCCATGACGTCAACTTCTCGGTCACGCAATCGGTCTTCAACGCCTACTTCTCCGACCCGCGCTTCACGCCGTCGGTGCTGCAGCAGGAGCTGGTCAACGCCGGCTTCCTGGGCCGCAAATCGGGGCGCGGCTTCTATCGCTACGGTGATGACGCCGCCAAGCCCGAGCCGCAGCTGGAGCCGCACCGGCCGGCACCCGCGCAGGTGAGCTTTGGCCCGGGCGCGGAAGATGCCATGTCCGACGCCATCGCGCAGCGCCTGAGGGCCGCTGGCGTGCAGGTGATTGCCGACGCCGAACGCAGCGAAGCGCGCTTTCACTTGCAGAACACGGCAATCCACCTGACCGACGGGCGCACCGCCACCGAGCGCGCCAGCGAAAGCGAAGTGCGCGATACCGTGCTGTACGACCTGCTGCTCGACCCCGCGGGCGCCACGCGCATTGCGCTGGCCCGCGCCGACCAGTGCAGCGATGCAGCCTACAACGGCGCAGTGGGACTGTTCCAGGCAGCCGGCTTCGCCGTCACGCGCATCGACGACGTGCCCGGCATGGCCGTGATGCGCACCGTCGCCATGCTCGCCAACGAGGCTGCGGATGCGGTCAACCAGGGCGTGTGCAGCGCCGCCGCCGTGGACACCGCGATGCGCAAGGGCGTGAACTACCCGCGCGGCCCGCTGGCCTGGGCCGATTCGGTCGGCATCGAGCAGATCGTCATCGTTCTTTCCAATCTCGCAGCCAGTTATGGCGAAGACCGCTATCGCGTCTCGCCGCTGCTGCGCCGTAAGCTGTCCGCAGGAGCAAGGTTTCATGCATAGGGATCCACAAGCGCTGGCCGAACTGGCCGGCAAAACGATGTACGAGCGCGACCCGGCCAGCAAGGCGCTCGGCATGACGCTCGACGAGATCCGTCCGGGCTACGCGCGCATGTCGATGGCGGTGCGCGGTGATATGCTCAACGGCCACGGCACCTGCCACGGCGGTTTCATCTTCACGCTGGCCGACAGTGCGTTTGCGTTCGCATGCAACTCGCATAACCTGGCTGCCGTGGGTGCGGCCTGCAGCATCGACTACCTGGCCCCGGGGCGCGAAGGCGATACGCTCACGGCCGAAGCTGTGGAACAGGCCGTGACCGGCAAGACCGGCGTGTACGACATCGTAGTGACCAACCAGGAAGGCCGCAAGATCGCGCTCTTCCGCGGCAAGTCGCACCGCGTCAGCGGCCACGTGGTTGACGTCCCCACCTGACGAAGGAGGCAGCATGGTCAAGAGTACCGCCGACCCCGGCGCGCTGGACCCGATCGAGTGCGCCAGCCGCGACGAGCTGCAGGCCCTGCAACTGCAGCGCCTGAAGTGGTCGCTGCGCCATGCGTACGACAACGTCCCGCACTACCGCGCCTCGTTCGATGCGGCCGGCGTGCACCCGGACGACCTCAAGACCCTGGCCGACCTGGCCAGGTTCCCCTTCACCGACAAGAAGACCCTGCGCGACAACTACCCGTTCGGGCTGTTCGCCGTGCCGCGCGAGCAAGTGGTGCGCATCCACGCCTCGTCCGGCACCACCGGCAAGGCCACGGTGGTCGGCTACACTCAGCAGGACATCGACAACTGGGCCGGCCTGGTTGCGCGCTCGATCCGCGCGGCCGGCGGCAGGCCGGGCGACATGATCCATGTGGCCTACGGCTACGGGCTGTTCACCGGCGGGCTGGGCGCGCACTACGGGGCCGAACGGCTTGGCTGCACGGTGGTGCCGATGTCCGGCGGGCAGACCGAAAAGCAGGTCCAGCTGATCAACGACTTCAAGCCTTCGGTCATCATGGTCACGCCGTCGTACATGCTGACCCTGATCGAGGAATTCGTGCGCCAGGGGCTCGACCCGGCGGCCTCCTCGCTGCGTGTCGGGATCTTCGGCGCGGAGCCGTGGACCGAGGCGATGCGCGCCGAGATCGAAGAGCGTGCCGGCATCGATGCGGTGGACATCTACGGCCTGTCCGAAGTCATGGGTCCGGGCGTGGCCAGCGAGTGCGTGGAGAGCAAGGACGGCCCGGTGGTGTGGGAAGACCACTTCTACCCGGAGATCGTCGATCCCGAGACCGGCGAGGTACTGCCGGAAGGGGAAGAGGGCGAACTCGTGTTCACCTCGCTGACCAAGGAAGCGCTGCCGGTGATCCGCTACCGCACGCGCGACCTCACGCGCCTGCTGCCGCCCACCTCGCGCTCGATGCGGCGCATGGGCAAGGTCACCGGCCGTTCGGACGACATGCTCATCATCCGCGGCGTGAACGTCTTCCCCAGCCAGATCGAGGAGCTGATCCTCAAGATGCCGGCGCTGGCGCCGCAGTACCAGCTGGTGCTGGCGCGCGACGGCCACCTGGATACGCTCGAGGTGCTGGCCGAGCTGCGCGAGGACCTGGGCCACGAGGCAGTGGACCGGCTCGCGCGCGAACTGCAGTACCGCATCAAGACCAACATTGGCGTGACGACGCGCGTGACCTTGCTGCCCTCGCAGGGCATCGAGCGCACGCTCACGGGCAAGGCCCGGCGCGTCGTGGACAAGCGCCACAAACAGTGAACACAAGGAGATTCAAGTGACCGATGCATTCATCGTCGATGCCATCCGCACCCCGTTCGGCCGCTACGGCGGCGCGCTCGCCTCGGTGCGCGCGGACGACCTGGCAGCGCTGCCGATCGCCGCGCTCATCGAGCGCAACAAGGGCGTGGACTGGACCATGCTGGACGACCTGTTCTACGGCTGCGCCAACCAGGCGGGCGAGGACAACCGCAACGTTGGCCACATGGCGGGCCTGTTGGCTGGCCTGCCGCCTGAGGTGCCGGGCAATACCATCAACCGCTTGTGCGGATCGAGCCTGGACGCCGTGGGCACGGCTGCGCGCGCGATCCGTGCCGGCGAAGCGAATCTCATCATCGCCGGCGGCGTCGAGAGCATGACGCGCGCGCCTTTCGTGATGGGCAAGGCCGACAGCGCCTTTTCGCGCGCGGCAAAGATCGAGGACACCACCATCGGCTGGCGCTTCGTGAACCCGCTGATGAAGGCGAAGTACGGCATCGACTCCATGCCCGAAACCGCCGAAAACGTCGCGCGCGAGTTCAACGTCAACCGCGCCGACCAGGACGCATTTGCGCTGCGCAGCCAGCAGCGCTGGGCCAAGGCGCATGCGGCGGGATTCTTCAAGGACGAGATCGTGCCGGTGACGATCCACGGAAAGAAAGGCGAGTCGCGCGTGTTCGACACCGACGAGCACCCGCGCCCGGACACCACCATCGAAGCGCTCGCCAAACTGAAGGGCGTGGTCACGCCGGACGGCACCGTCACCGCCGGTAACGCATCGGGCGTGAACGACGGCGCCTGTGCGCTGCTGCTGGCGTCCGGCGCCGCGCTCGACCGCTTTGGCCTGAAGCCGCGCGCCCGCGTGCTCGGCATGGCCACCGCCGGCCTGCCGCCGCGGATCATGGGCTTTGGCCCGTCGCCCGCTTCGAAAAAAGTGCTGGCGCAGACGGGCTTGTCCATCGGCCAGATGGACGTGATCGAACTGAACGAGGCGTTCGCCGCGCAAGGGCTGGCCGTCACGCGCGACCTGGGCCTGCCGGACGGCGCGGAGCACGTGAACCCGAACGGCGGTGCGATTGCCATCGGCCACCCGCTCGGCGCTTCGGGCGCGCGTCTGGTCACGACCGCCGTCAACCAGCTGCACCGCACCGGTGGCCGCTACGCGTTGTGCACGATGTGCATCGGCGTGGGCCAGGGCATTGCACTCATCATCGAGCGGGTCTGACATGGTCAAGGTTTACGAAATCAATGGTGTGCGCCCGGTGGTGCATCCGACCGCCTACGTGCATCCGAGCGCGGTGCTGATCGGCGACGTGATCGTCGGTCCGCGCTGCTACATCGGGCCTCTGGCGTCGATGCGCGGCGACTTCGGCCGGCTGGTGCTGGAAGAGGGCGCCAACCTGCAGGATACCTGCGTGATGCACGGCTTTCCGGGCGAAGTGACCATCGTCGAAGTGGACGGCCACATCGGCCATGGCGCGGTGCTGCACGGGTGCCAGGTCAAGCGTAACGCCATGGTGGGCATGAACGCGGTGGTGATGGATGGCGCAGTCGTGGGCGAGGAATCGATCGTGGCCGCCTCCAGCTTCGTGAAGGCGAGGATGATCATTCCCCCGCGCTCGCTCGTGATGGGCACACCGGCGCGCATCGTGCGCGCGCTCACCGATGACGACGTGAAGTGGAAGATGCGGGGCACGAAGCAGTACCACGACCTGAACGTACGCTCGCTGCAAACCATGCGCGAAGTGGAAGCGTTCACCGAACCGGAGCCCGGCCGCCGTGGTATCGATTTCGGCCCGGATTTGCACAAGCCGAAGAAATAAACCAACGTCGTCCCCGCGCAGGCGGGGACCCATAGGCCGCGTGACCGCACGCTCAGCATGGGTTCCCGCCTGCGCGGGAACGACGGCAACTGACGGAGACGAAAAAAATGGGCAACCTCTCGACCCTGCAAAGCTTCATCGGCGGCCGCTGGCTTGGCCAGGAAGCGCACACCCTGCTGCACAGCGCGCTCGACAACAAGCCGATCTACCAGACACACGCTGAAAAAATCGACTTCGCCGAAGCGGTCCACTACGCCCGCAAGACCGGCGTCCCCGAGCTGATGAAGCTCGACTTCCAGAAGCGCGCCCAGCGCCTGAAGGCCCTGGCGCTGTACCTCATGGAGCGCAAGGAAGAGCTGTACGAGATCTCGCACCTCACCGGCGCCACGCGCCCCGACAGCTGGGTGGACGTGGAAGGCGGCATCGGCACCCTGTTCGCCTACGCCAGCATGGGCAGCCGCGAACTGCCGTCGTCGAATGTGCTGCACGAAGGCCCGGCCATGGCGCTGGGCAAGCGCGGCGGCTTTTCGGGCACTCACATCCTGGTGCCGCGCGGCGGCGTGGCGGTGCACATCAACGCCTTCAACTTTCCGATCTGGGGCCTGCTCGAAAAATTCGCGCCGAGCTTTTTGGCAGCCATGTCCTGCATCGGCAAACCCGCCACCGCCACCAGCTACCTGACGCACGCGGTGGTCAAGATGATGATGGAATCGAAGCTCCTGCCCGAGGGCTCGCTGCAGCTCGTCATCGGCGGCACCGGCGACCTGCTCGACCGCCTGACCGGGTTCGATGCCGTGACCTTCACCGGATCGGCCGACACCGCCGCCAAGCTGCGCGCCAACCCCAACCTGATCGCGCAGGCCGTGCCGTTCACCGCCGAGGCGGATTCGCTCAATGCCGCGATCCTGGCGCCGGACGTCACCCCCGATGATCCTGAGTTCGACCTGTTCGTGAAAGAAGTGGTGCGTGAAATGACCGGCAAGGCCGGCCAGAAGTGCACTGCGATCCGCCGCATCATCGTGCCCGAAAACCGCGCCGAGGCGCTCGGCCAGCGCTTGCGTGAGCGCCTTGCCAAGGTCGTCGTCGGCAACCCGAAGATGGAAGGCGTGCGCATGGGCGCGCTGGCCTCCCTGGACCAGCACCGCGACGTGTCCGAGCGCGTGGAGAAGCTCGCGCGCGGCAACGAGGTGCTGTTTTCAAGCCGCGACGGCTTCACGCCGCTGGGCGAGGGCGCCGAAAAAGGCGCCTTCTTCAGCCCCACGCTCCTCCTGTGCCGCAACGCCATGATCAACGACGCGGTGCACGACATCGAAGCCTTTGGCCCGGTGAGCACCATGATGACCTACACCGACATCGACGAGGCGCTGGAACTGGCCGCACGCGGCAAGGGCAGCCTGGTGACCACGCTGGTGACCAAGGATCCGGCGATCGCCGCGCACGCCGTGCCCATCGCCGCCGCCTCGCACGGCCGCGTGCATATCCTCGACCGCGAAGCGTCTGTCGATTCCACCGGCCACGGCTCGCCGCTGCCGCAGCTCAAGCACGGCGGCCCGGGCCGTGCAGGCGGCGGCGAGGAGCTGGGCGGCATCCGCGCCGTCAAGCACTTCCTGCAGCGCGCGGCGGTGCAGGGATCGCCGACGATGCTCACCGCCGTCACCGGTGAATACGTACGCGGCGGCGCCGTCAAGGAAAGCGACATCCATCCGTTCCGCCGCTACTTCGAGGACCTGGAGATCGGCCATTCGCTGCTCACGCACCGCCGCACTGTGAGCGAGGCGGACATCGTCAACTTTGGCGGCGTCTCGGGCGACTACTTCTATATGCACTTCGACGAGATCGCGGCCAAGGACACGCAGTTCGGCAAGCGCATCGCGCACGGCTATTTCGTGCTGTCGGCGGCGGCGGGCCTGTTCGTTTCGCCAGCGCCGGGGCCGGTGCTGGCCAACTATGGCCTGGACAACCTGCGCTTCGTGGCCCCGGTGGCCATTGGCGACACCATCCGCGCGCGCCTGACCTGCAAGCGCAAGGTGGACCGCAACCGCACCGACGAGCAGGGCCGCGGGCAGGGCGTTGTGGCGTGGGACGTGCAGGTGACCAACCAGAACGACGAGCTGGTGGCCAGCTACGACATCCTCACGCTGGTGCAAAAGCGCGGCTGATCAACCGAGCGTTGAACGCGTGGGCGGGAGACCCGCCCACCCTACAGAACCGTCACGGTAGGGTGGGCAGCTCGGCTGCCCACGCGTCCAACTACAGTCTGAATGAGCGGACAAGGAGGAAGCATGCCAAAGCTCGACCTGAACAACATCGAACAACGCAAGGGCACCAACTACCCCGAACAGTTCGCCGGCCCGATGAAGGACCGCATCCGCCAGCGCCTGGGCGACGCCGCCGGCCTCACGCAATTCGGCGTCAACCTGCTGCAGCTATCGCCGGGCAGCTGGTCCGCCCAGCGCCACTGGCATTCGCACGAGGACGAATTCGTTTATATCGTTTCCGGTGAAGTGGTGCTGGTCACGGACGAGGGCGAGCAGGTCATGCGTGCCGGAGACTGCGCCGGCTTCCCGGCTGGCGTTCCCAACGGCCACCACCTGGTCAATCGCAGCGACAAGGTCGCGGTCTGCCTCGAAGTGGGCACGCGCAACCCGCAGCAGGACCGTGCCGAGTATCCGGACATCGACATGGTCTGCCACCCGGGGCGCGACGGCTACCACCACAAGGACGGTACGCCGTACTGAGCGCCGCCGTAGGGTGGGCACTTGTGCCCACGCCGTGCTCACGAGCCGCGTGCGAACGCGTGGGCTCGAGAGCCCACCCTACGGTCAGCCTTCCAGCTGCTTGCGCACCCGTGCAATGGCCGCACGCACCTGGTTGGGCGCCGTGCCGCCAACGTGGTCGCGTGCCGCCACCGAACCTTCCAGCGTCAGCACGGCGAACACGTCCTGCTCGATCAGCGGCGAGAACTCGCGCAGGCGCTCCAGCGACATCTCGGACAGGTCGCACTTCGCGTCGTCGCACGCACGTACGGCGCGCGCCACGGCTTCGTGCGCGTCGCGGAACGGCAGGCCCTTCTTGACCAGGTAGTCGGCCAGGTCGGTCGCCGTGGCGTAGCCCTGCAGGGCGGCCGCGCGCATCGCATCCGGCTTGACGGTGATCCCGCCGGCCATGTCGGTGAAGATGCGCAGCGTGTCCAGCACCGTGTCCACGGTGTCGAACAGCGGCTCCTTGTCTTCCTGGTTGTCCTTGTTGTAGGCCAGCGGCTGGCCCTTCATCAGGGTCAAGAGGCCCATCAGGTGGCCGTACACGCGGCCGGTCTTGCCGCGCGCGAGTTCCGGCACGTCCGGGTTTTTCTTCTGCGGCATGATCGACGAGCCGGTGCAGAAGCGGTCGGCGATGTCGATAAAGCCCACGCGCGGGCTCATCCACAGGATCAGCTCTTCCGACATGCGCGACACGTGCATCATCAACACTGACGCGGCCGAGGTGAATTCGATCGCGAAGTCACGGTCGGACACGGCGTCCAGCGAGTTGTGGCACACGTCCTCGAAGCCGAGCGTCTTGGCCACGCGCAGGCGGTCGATCGGGAAGGTGGTGCCGGCCAGGGCGGCCGCGCCCAGAGGCAGGCGGTTGACGCGGCGGCGGGCATCCACGAAGCGCTCGGCGTCGCGGCCGAACATCTCCACGTAAGCCAGCATGTGGTGGCCGAAGGTGATCGGCTGCGCCACCTGCAGGTGCGTAAAGCCCGGCAGGATGGTGTCGTAGTGGCGCTCGGCCAGGTCGACCAGCGCACCGCGCAGGCCCGCCAGCAGGGCCAGCACGTCGTCGATGGCAGCGCGAACGTACAGGCGGATATCGGTGGCCACCTGGTCGTTGCGCGAGCGGCCCGTGTGCAGGCGCTTACCGGCGTCGCCAACCAGTTCGGTCAGGCGCTTCTCGATATTCAGGTGCACGTCTTCCAGGTCGAGCAGCCATTCAAAGCTGCCGGCCTCGATCTCGCCGCGGATCTGCGCCATGCCGCGCTCGATCTCGGCGCGGTCCTGCTGGCTGATGATGCCCTGTGCGGCCAGCATTTCGGCATGGGCGAGCGAGCCCTGGATGTCGAACAGGGCCAGGCGCTTGTCGAAAAAGACGGAGGCGGTATAACGTTTGACGAGGTCCGACACGGGTTCGGAAAAGCGGGCCGACCAGGCTTCGGCCTTCTTGGAAAATTGATCAGTCATGGGGGAATGGTCCGGTTTGATTTACACGATTATAAACTGCGCCGGGCCAGGGGCAGGGGAAGCGGCGGGTTGAAAAGACGGTTAGAATCCGCAATTAGCAGTCTATTAATTCATTAAATAACAACAGGAGACAACATGAAGCGATTCGCACAGCTCGGCCTGGCGGCGGTTCTCGCACTCGGCCCGTTCACCGGCAGCGCCTTCGCGCAGCAGGGCCAAAGCGCCGCCCCGGCGGTCCAGGCGCAGGCAAAGGACGTGGAATCCATCGACGGCATCGTCGCCGCACTGTACGACGTGATCTCTGGCCCGGCCGGCAAGGAGCGCGACTGGAACCGCATGCGTTCGCTGTTCGTGGCCGACGGCACGCTGCGCGCGGTGGTGCCCAAGGACGGGGCGTTCGTCATCCGTACGATGACTGTTGACGACTACATCACCCGCAACAGCCCGCATTTTGCGTCCAATGGCTTCTTCGAGAGCGAAGTGGCGCGCACGACCGAAGTGTTCGGCCAGGTGGCCCAGGTGTTCTCCACCTACCAGTCCAAGCATGCCAGTTCGGACGCGCAGCCGTTCGCGCGCGGGATCAACAGCATCCAGCTGTACAACGACGGCAAGCGCTGGCACATCGTCAGCGTGCTGTGGCGCGGCGAGGACGCCAACCTCAAGCTGCCCGAGCGTTACCTGAAAAAGCAGTAACGATTTGGCATCGCTGGTTGGCGTTCGCACAGGACGTTGGCGTTTCGCCAATCAGCGCTAGAATGGCCTTTTCAGCCGGATTGCATGACATGCTCAACGATTCCAACTTCCAGATCAGCACTGACCGCACGCGGCTCGATGTCGCGATGATCTACCGCTTCCTGAGCGAGCAATCTACCTGGGCGATCGGCATCTCGCGCGATGTCGTCGAGCGCTCGATCGAGAACTCGCTGTGTTTCGGCGGCTATGTCGATGGCCGCCAGGTGGCGTTCGCCCGTGTGATCACCGATTACGCCACCTTCGCGAACCTGGTGGACGTGTTCGTACTGCCCGAATACCGCGGCCGCGGTTATTCAAAATGGCTGATGCAGGCGATCATCGATCATCCCAGCCTGCAGCGCCTGCGCCGCTTCATGCTCGCCACCAGCGACGCGCACGGGCTGTACACCCGTTTCGGCTTCACCGCGCCGGCCAAGCCCGAGACACTGATGGAACGGTATTTCCCGAATATTTACCTCTCCTGACCGCGCTCAACACGGCGACACCCTTCTGGAATCAGGCTTACGATTGTCCGGCCAGGAGGAGGGAGTCGCATGTTTCGATTCGCTGTTCGTGTCGCGTTAGCGCTTTCCATGTTGAGCGGCGCTGGCATCCAGGCCGCCGAGGCCTTGGCCATCAAGGGCTCGCTGGTCATCATCGGCGGCAACCTGCGGGCCGATAACGCTGCCGTCTGGGAGCGCATTGTGCAGCTCGCCGGCGGCAAGGGCGCGCGCATCGCCGTTTTCGCCTCCGCCTCGGCCTACCCCGAGACCACCGGCATGAGCAATGTCGAGCGGCTCGACAAGTACGGCGCCGATGCCTTCTTCGTGCCAGTCGCCGTCAAGCTCGCGGGCGTGGATTACAAGGCCATGGCCGACGACCCCGAGGTCGCGGCGGCGGTGCGCGGCGCCGGCGGCGCCTATTTCGCCGGCGGCGACCAGGAGCGCATCACGCGCGCGCTCAAGCACCCGGACGGCAGCAACACGCTGGTGCTGGACGCGCTGTGGGACATGTACCGGCGCGGCGGCGTGATCGCCGGTTCCAGCGCCGGCGCCGCCATCATGAGCAGCACCATGTTCGGCGCTCCCAAGCCGGTGCTGGCCACGCTCAAGCTGGGCGTGGCGGACGGCCACGAGATCACGCCGGGCCTGGGCTTCATCGGCGACGACGTGTTCGTCGACCAGCACCTGCTGGTGCGCGGGCGCTTTGCGCGCATGCTGCCGGCCATGCTCAAGAAGGGCTACAAGCTCGGGCTGGGCATCGACGAGAACACGGCCATGGTGGTCAGCCCCAACCGCGACGTCGAAGTGGTCGGCTACAAAGGCGCGCTCCTGATCGACCTGGCCAACGCCAGCGCGCAGGACGGGCCGTTCAACGTGGCCAACGTGCGCCTGAGCTACCTGGACAACGGCGACCGCTTCAACATCGCCACCCGCAGTTTCACCCCGTCGCCGGACAAGGCCGACGGCAAGCTCGATCCGGCCAAGCCCTACTACCGCGAGCCGCTGTTCTCGGCCGACATCCTGGGCAACAGTACCGTGGTGGACCTGATGGCCAAGCTGATCGACAGCGACCAGCAGGACGCGATCGGCCTCACGCTCGGCAGCCCGCACGGCGTGCAGCCCGACCTGGGCTTCGAGTTCAAGTTCTCGCGCACCAGCGACAGCGTCGGCTACCAGTCCTCCACCACCGACGCGTATTCCGTCTACAACGTCCGCCTGGACATCCGTCCCATCCTGATCCGCAGGCCGCTGTACCAGTACAAGTGAACCCGCGCCGAGGTGCGTGAGGCGAGGCAACATTAGTGCTATATTGCCATGATCTGTCTCGGCAGCAGCGCGCCGGGATGTTCATCGCGCCTTGTTACCTCGGAGTTCTCTCGTGCTGAAAGCTATTCGCCTGATCGGTCAATCGGCTTGCGTCGCCATGCTGGCGCTGACGGTTCAAACAATCGATGCCAAAGCGGCCGACCGGGTCGAACTCCTGCTTGAAAAGCTGTCGAACGCGGCAGGCCCCCCGGGCGCCGAGGAAGCCGTGCGGGCGATCATGGTGAGCGAGATGAAGCCCTACGCCAGCGAGCCGATCCGCTACGACGGCCTCGGTTCCGTCATCGCCCAGCAGGGCAAGACCGGGCCGCGCATCATGATCGACGCCCACATGGACGAGCTGGGCGGCATGGTGCGGCGCGTCACCCCGGACGGCTTCGTCACCATGCAAATGCTCGGCGGCTGGCTCGACCAGGCCTTGGTCAACCAGCGCTGGATCATCATCGGCTCCAAGGGGCCGGTGCACGCGGTGACGGGCATTCGCGACATTCACATCGTGCCGGCCGACGAGCGCACCAAGGTCTACCCGCGCGACGGCATTTTCCTCGACGTGGGCGCCAAGAATGCGAAGGAAGTGGCCGACCTGGGCCTGTCGCCGGGCGACCCGGTGGTGCCCGATTCGCCCTTCATGGTCCTGAACGGCAGCAAGAACTATCTCGGCAAAGGCTGGGACGACCGCATCGGCTGCGCCGTGCTGGTCGAAGCGATGCGCCGCACCGCCACCATGGCCCACCCCAACCAGCTGTTCTACGTCGCCACCACGCAGGAGGAAATCGGCTTGCGCGGCGCACGCACCGCCACGCAAACGGTCAAGCCGGACATCGGCATCGCCATCGAAGGCGGCATCAGCGGCGACACGCCGGGATCAAAGCCGGAAGAAACCCAGGCCAGGCTGGGCGCGGGGCCGGGCATGTTCCTGTACGACTCCAGCACGCTGCCGAACCGCAAGCTGGTGGCTTTCACGCGCAAGACGGCGGCGGCAAAGAACCTGCCGCTGCAAGCCGACCTGGTTCAAGGCTATGGCGACGACTCGGCCGAAATGCAGCTCAATAACGGCGGCACGCCAACCATCAACCTGGTGGTGCCGGTACGTTACACGCACGCGCACAACGGCGTGGTCAATCGCCAGGACTTCGACCAGATGGTGGAGCTGGTGGTGGCGATGCTCATGCAGCTCGACGAAAAGACCGTGGCCCATTTGCGGGACTTCACGCCAAGCGCAGGGCAATGACCGCCCGCTACTACTTCACCTTCCAGCAGGACTGGCACTGGTCGCACGTGGCCTACTGGGTCCACGTGCCGGTCGCAGGTTCGGGCACCGACACCGATCCGCCGGCGCCCGAACCGGTGCCGCACAGGGGCTATGTTTTCCTGCATGTGGAGTTCGGCGACACCACGCTGGCGTTCAGCTCCCCGGCACAGCTGGATCACGTGATCGCCGTGCTGGGCACCAAACCTTTGCCCACGAGCCGCCAGCTTTCCGCCAAGCGTGGCGCTGGGTACGGCCCGAACAGGCACTGGTTGAGCCGGCTGCCGGCAAGCCTGAAGCAAGCGCGCCAACGCGAGAAGGTCGTCCGCACGCTGGCGGAAGTGCGCGCCAAAGTGGTAGTTGCCGACGAGCGTAATGGCAGCGAGAAGTTCCAGGTGCTCCCTGGCTTTGAGCGCTCGCCGGTTGGAATGCCGTGACGGCCCGGCAGCGCACAGCCGCATTCAATACTTCGCAAGGAACGCTCATGCATCGATTCGCAATTCGCTTGCTTGCGGCAGCGCTGGCGCTGGCGGCCGGCACCGCTGTGGCCCAGTCGCCCGCCACGGTCCGCGTCGACTACACGCACAGCGGCAATGCCCTGTCCGACCAGTACGCGCTGGAACGGGTGCTGATCGAGCCGCTGCCCTGGCCGGGCGACCCGGCGCGGCCGTTCGACGACACCAACCGGGGCCAGAACCGCGTCGAAGTCGTGGACGCGAAAACCGGCGACATGCTTTACTCGCGCGACTTCTCTACCGTGTTCGCCGAGTGGAGCACCACCGAGGAAGCCGCGCGCATCAGCCGCGCGTTCCACGAGTCCGTGCGCTTTCCCAAGCCGGACCGCCCGGTGCGCGTGCGCGTCCTCAAGCGCGACGAGCGCAACGCGTTCTCGGTGGCGTGGAGCGTTGAGGTGGACACCGACGCGCAGGACGTGATCCGCAAGCAGCCACCGGCGCCGGCCAAACCGATTCCGATTAAGGTCAGCGGGCCGTCGCCGCAAAAGGTGGACCTCTTGATTCTTGGCGACGGCTACACGCAGGCCGACATGCCCAAGTTCGAAGCGGACGCCAAACGGCTGTCGCAGCACCTGTTCGCGGTTTCGCCCTTCAAGGATCGCGCCGGCGACTTCAACGTGTGGGCGATGGCGGTGCCCACGCAGGAGTCGGGCGTGTCGCGGCCTTCCACCGGCGTCTATCACGCGTCCGCGCTTGGCACGCGGTACGACGTGTTCGGCAGCGAGCGCTACGTGCTGGCGCTGGACAACCGCGCGCTGCGCGACATTGCCCAGTACGCGCCGTACGAGTTCATCGAAATTTTGGTCAACAACGAAACCTACGGTGGTGGCGGGATCTTTGGCCAGTTCAGCACCGCGGCCGCCAGCAACAGCTGGGCCAACTACCTGTTCGTGCATGAGTTCGCGCACCATTTCGCCGGGCTGGCCGACGAGTACTACACCTCGCCGGTCGCGTACCAGTCCAGCAGCGCGCGGCCCGAGCCGTGGGAGCCGAACGTGACCGCGCTGCGCGACCCCGCCAGGCTGAAATGGCGCCAGCACGTGAAGCCCGGCACGCCGCTGCCCACGCCGTGGCCGAAAGCCGAATATGAAGAGTATTCGCGCGCCTATCAGAAAAAGCGTGCCGCGCTGCGGGCCGCGAACGCGCCGGAGTCGCAGATGGATGCGCTGTTCCGCGAAGACCTGGCGCACACCAATGCCCTGTTCGCGCGGCAGAAGTACTACGGCGTGGTGGGCGCATTCGAAGGCGCGAACTACGAAGCCAGCGGGTATTTCCGACCCGCAATGCAATGCATCATGTTCGACCGCAGCGAGCGGTTCTGCCCCGTCTGCCAGGACGGCATCAGCGAGATCATCGACCTGTACGCCGGCCATCGCTGAGCGGCCGGAACTGCCGGGTTCGGTTGTGTGAGCTGGCGAACAGACCTGTCTTTTTCCGCGTCCTATGCTGGAACTCAGCATGACAAAAAGCTACGACGCCGGCGCAATGACCGGCGTTTGCCCAACCATCGAAACGGAAAGAGGACACATGATGAACAAACTGCTCGCTAGCCTGATCGGCGGCCTGCTCGCCGCCTCGGCCTATGCCCAGACCGGCACCCAGGCCACCCAGCCGACCCGCACCACGCCGCCGCTGAACTCGACCACGCCGGCAACCCAGTCCACCACCGTTGACCCGGCCGCCAACAGCGGCGCCGTCAACCAGAACGGCGCAATGGGCGCGGCAGGCAGCACCGCTGGCACCACCAGCGCGACCGGCTCCAGCACGACCACCACCACGACCACCAGCCACGACATGGCCAAGGCCCAGTCCGAAGCCGACAAGGACGTGGCCAAGGCCGAAGAGAAGGAAGCCAAGGCCGATGCCAAGGCTGACAAGAAGCTGAACAAGGCAGCCGCCAAGGCCGACAAGAAGAAAGCCAAGGCACAGGAAAAGGCAGCGAAGAAGCAGGCTGACGCCACCGAGAAGGTGTCGAAGGCCGATCCGGAAGACCGCGCCAAGGCAGAGGCGAAGGCTGAGAAGAAGATCGCCGACGCCAACTACGACGCGCAGAAGAAGATGATCAAGGCCGACGAGAAGCTCAACAAGGTGAAGGCCGAGACCAGTGCCGACAAGGCCAAGGCACACGCCAAGACCGAAGAGAAGCGCGGCGAGGCAGCAGCCGACCTGCACAAGAGCGCGGCGAAGTAAGCTTTACCACGGGGCGGCAGCAACGCCCGGCTGGCCTTTGTCGCCAACACAGGAACAGCCGATCGTACGCTGCCGGTCCGTACTCCGATCCAAGTAGGAGATTGGGCGCCTTGATGGCGCCCTTTTTTTGGTTCACGCCCACGACAACGTCGTCCCGGCGAAGGCCGGGACCCATAGACAGGCCGCGTAGCCGCAAACTCAGCATGGGTCCCGGCTTGCGCCGGGACGACGGGGCTGCTTTACTCGGCCTGCGCCTTGGCCACGTCGCCTTCGGTGTAGCGCGGCGCCAGGTCCTGCGCCTTGATCTTCTGGACCAGCGGCTTGCCCTTGCGTGCGCGCTTGCCGAAGTGCGGCTCGAGCACGGTGCCGAACAGCTCCACGATGCGCGGCTTGGAGCCGGCCCAGGTGCCCAGCACGTTCACGCCGCGCGGGCTGATCGGCTGCACGGCCAGCAGCTTCTCCTTCGGTTCCAGCTCCATCAGGATCACGCCACGGCCACCGTTGGTCAGCGTCTTCATCTCGTCGATGCCGAACACCAGCACGCGGCCCTTTTCGGACAGGCAGGCGATCGCGCCGGCATTGTCCTGCACCACGCGCGGGAACAGCGGCACGGCGCCTTCGTCCAGGGTGATAAACGATTTACCACCTTTCAGGCGGCTGACCATGTCGCCGGCCTTGGTGATGAAGCCAAAGCCGTTCGAGCTCGCCATGACCAGGCGCGTATCGGCCTTGCCGGCAAAGTAGTGGAGGATGCGCACGCCGCCCGACAGGTCCACCAGCGTGGAGATGGGCACGCCATCCCCGCGCGCACCCGGCAGCGCCGACACCGGCACCGAATACACCTTGCCGTTGTCGCCAAAGCCCAGCAGCGTGTCCACCGTGCGGCACTCGAATGCGCCGTACAGCGAGTCGCCCGCCTTGAACGTGAACTGCGACGGATCGTGGCCGATGCCGGTGCGCGCGCGCACCCAGCCTTTTTCCGAGATGATCACGGTGACCGGCTCGTCGATGATCTTCTGCTCGGCCACCGCCTTTTGCGCTTCCTCGATCAGCGTGCGGCGCGCGTCGCCGAACTGCTTGGCATCCTGTTCGATCTCCTTGATGATCAGGCGCTTCATCGAGTTCGGGTTGTCCAGTATGTCCTGCAGCTTTTCCTTTTCGCTGCGCAGTTCGGCCAGCTCCTGCTGGATCTTGATCGCTTCCAGCCGCGCCAGCTGGCGCAGGCGGATTTCCAGGATGTCCTCGGCCTGGCGCTCGGTGAGCCTGAAGCGCGCCATCAGCGCCTCCTTCGGGTCGTCCGAATTGCGGATGATGTGGATCACCTCGTCAATGTTGAGCAGGACGGTCTCGCGGCCTTCGAGGATGTGGATGCGGTCGTTGACCTTGCCCAGCCTGAACTCGGTGCGGCGGCGCACGGTGATGAAGCGGTAGTCGATCCACTCCTGCAGGATCTCGGACAGCCCCTTCTGGCGCGGGCGGCCGTCGCCGCCGATCATCACCAGGTTGATCGGGCTCGAGTTCTCCAGCGACGTGTGCGCCAGCAGGATGTTCATGAACTCTGCCTGGTCCTGGTTCTTCGACTTCGGCTCGAACACCAGGCGCACCGGCGCGTCGCGCCCGGCTTCGTCGCGCACGGTGTCGAGCACCGACAGGATGGTTTGCTTGAGCGCCTGCTGTTCCGGCGTGAGCGTCTTCTTGCCGAGCTTGACCTTCGGGTTGGTCAGTTCCTCGATCTCTTCCAGCACGCGCTGGGCCGAGGTACCCGGCGGCAGTTCGGTCACCACCGCCTGCCACTGGCCGCGCGCCAGTTCTTCGATCTTCCAGCGCGCGCGCACCTTGAGCGAGCCGCGGCCAGTCGCGTACATGTCCGCGATCGTCGAGGCCGGGGTGATGATCTGGCCGCCGCCGGGGTAGTCCGGGCCCGGCACGTAGGTCATCAGTTCCGCATGCGTGATCTTCGGGTTCTTGATCATCGCGACCGTGGCGTCGGCCACCTCGCGCAGGTTGTGCGACGGGATCTCGGTGGCCAGGCCCACGGCGATGCCGGACGCGCCGTTGAGCAGCACCATCGGCAGGCGCGCGGGCAGGGTGCGCGGCTCCTGCGTCGAACCGTCGTAGTTGGGCTGGAAGTCCACCGTGCCCATGTCGATCTCGTCCAGCAGCAGGCGGGAGATCGGGGTCAGGCGCGCTTCGGTGTAGCGCATTGCCGCGGCGCCGTCGCCGTCGCGCGAGCCGAAGTTGCCCTGGCCGTCGATCAGCGGGTAGCGCAGCGAGAAGTCCTGCGCCATGCGCACCAGCGCGTCGTACACCGACTGGTCGCCGTGCGGGTGCAGCTTGCCCAGCACGTCGCCCACCACGGCCGCGGATTTGCGCGGTTTGGCGGTGGGGCCCAGGCCTAGTTCGTTCATCGCGTACAGGATGCGGCGTTGCACCGGCTTCTGGCCGTCCGCAACGTCGGGCAGGGCGCGGCCCTTGACCACCGAGACCGCGTAGTCGAGGTAGGCGCGTTCGGCGAACGTGGACAGGATCAGCGCTTCGCCGTTGTCGTTCGGTTCGTTTTGCTGTTCAAAGAGGTTTGCTTGGATAGACATAATCAGTATTCGGTCAGTGTTCGGGCTAACTCTGCGGCGTATTTTCTATGGGTCCCCGCCTTCGCGGGGACGACGTTTTGGAGCTAACCCAAAAACACCGTCGTTCCCGCGCAGGCGGGAACCCATGGAACGCTGGCGCAGCTGCACAGCAGATCAGATATCCGCCTCCGTCTCGTTCCCGTGCTCCTCGATCCACGCGCGGCGTGCGGCCGCTTCGCCTTTACCCATCAGCATATTGAAGCGCGCGGCCGACTCGGCCACGCCGAAGTCGCCCAGCGCCACCGGCAGCAGGCGCCGCGTGTCCGGGTTCATGGTGGTCTCCCACAGCTGCTCGGCATTCATCTCGCCCAGGCCCTTGAAGCGCGAGATCGCCCACGAGCCTTCCTTCAGCCCTTCCTTCTTCAGCTTGTCCTCGATCGCGAGCAGCTCGCCGTCGTCGAGCGCGTACAGCTTCTGGATCGGCTTCTTGCCGCGCGCCGGCACGTCCACGCGGTACAGCGGCGGGCGCGCGATGCAGATGTGGCCGTGGTTGAACAGGGCCGGGAAGTGCTTGAAGAAGAGCGTGAGCAGCAGCACCTGGATGTGCGAGCCGTCCACGTCCGCATCGGACAGGATGCAAATCTTCCCGTAGCGCAGGCCCGACAGGTCCGGGCTGTCGCCCTCGCCGTGCGGATCGACGCCGATCGCCACCGCGATGTCATGGATCTCGTTGTTCGCAAACAGGCGGTCGCGCTCGGTCTCCCACGAGTTGAGCACCTTGCCGCGCAGCGGCAGGATCGCCTGGAATTCCTTGTCGCGGCCCATCTTGGCCGAGCCGCCCGCCGAGTCGCCCTCGACCAGGAACAGCTCGTTGCGCGTGATGTCGCTCGACTCGCAGTCGGTCAGCTTGCCCGGCAAAACAGCCACGCCCGACGACTTCCTCTTCTCGACCTTCTGCGCCGAACGCATGCGCGACTGCGCCTGCTTGATGACGAGGTCGGCCAGCTTCTTGCCATACTCGACATGCTCGTTCAGCCACAGCTCCAGCGGCGGCTTGGTAAAGGTGGACACCAGCCGCACCGCGTCGCGCGAGTTCAGGCGTTCCTTGGTCTGGCCCTGGAATTGCGGGTCGAGCACCTTGGCCGACAGCACGAACGAAACGCGCGCGAACACGTCTTCCGGCAGCAGCTTGACGCCCTTGGGCAGCAGCGAGTGCAGCTCCACAAAGCTCTTCACCGCGCCGAACAGGCCTTCGCGCAGGCCCGACTCGTGCGTGCCGCCGGACGGCGTGGGGATCAGGTTCACGTACGACTCGCGCACCACCTGGCCTTCTTCGGTCCAGGCCACCACCCACGCCGCGCCTTCGCCTTCGGCAAAGCCTTCGTCGCCGGGCGGCGCGAACTGGGCGCCTTCGAACACCGGAATCACCGGCTGGCCATTCGATACCTGTGCCAGCGCCTCGTTCAGGTAGCCGAGCAGGCCCTCGTCGTAGCGCCAGGTCTGGGTGTCGCCGGTCTTGGCGTTGGTGAGCGTGACGGTCACGCCCGGCAGCAGCACGGCCTTCGAGCGCAGCAGGCGCTGCATCTCGGCCATGGGGATGTTGGGCGAGTCAAAATACTTCGGGTTCGGCCAGGCGGTCACGCGCGTGCCGGACTTCTTGCCGTCGCGCGGGGCCGGGCGCGAGGCCAGCGGCTCGACCACGTCGCCGTCCGCGAACGCCATCTCGTGGAAGCCATTGCCGGCGTCGTCGCGGCGCCACACCTCGATCTTCAGTCGGGTGGACAGTGCGTTGGTGACCGACACGCCCACGCCGTGCAGGCCGCCGGAGAACGCGTACGCGCCGCCCGCGCCCTTGTCGAATTTGCCACCGGCGTGCAGGCGCGTGAAAACGATCTCCACGGTCGGCACATGCTCTTCCGGGTGCAGGCCGACCGGAATGCCGCGGCCGTCGTCCTCCACCGTCACCGAGCCGTCGCCATTGACGGTCACGGCGATATGCTTGCAGTGGCCGCCCAGCGCCTCGTCCGAGGCGTTGTCGATCACTTCCTGGATGATGTGCAGCGGGTTCTCGGTGCGGGTGTACATGCCCGGCCGCTGCTTGACCGGTTCGAGTCCCTTCAGGACCCGGATGGATGATTCGCTGTAGTCGGTTGCCGGTTTTTTAGTCGCCATGCTGGATCTTCATTTATACGGATGCCTGCGCATTCTAGCTTGTCGGTAGGAAAATAAGGAGTCGGGGCCAGTCCGGCCCTTGTCACTTTGCCCAATCGCGACTAGATTGGACGTTTTGGGGACGCTCGTTTGGGTCCACGCCATGCATGCACCAAAACCCCCGTTTGCGGTACGCCTGATCGGGTTCGCCCAGGATGAGGGCGCGCGGCTGGCAGCCGCGTTGACGCGCTCGCCGGCGTCGGGGCCGGGCTATTTTTGCCTCTTGGACGAGAGTTTGCAAGAGCCGGACCTGTTTGTGGCCAACGGCGCGGACCCGCAGGCGCTGGCGCGGCTCGAGTCCGCGCGGCCCGGGCCGCTGCAGCCGGCGGTGGTGGTGGGCGGCGTGCCGGACCAGCTGCACTGGCCCTGCCTGTCCGTTCCGCTGGACGACGCGCGCCTGCACGGCGTGCTGGCCCAGCTGATGACCCGGCGCGAGCAGGCGCTTGGCCAGCTGGCGGCGCCGCCCCGGCCACTGTCCACCGACCGCCGGCGCCACGCGCGTCTTGAAGCCGACCAGCCGGTCGATGCGTTCTACAGCCGGCGCCAGCCGCCGCCCAGCGGCGCCGTGCTCATCATCGACAAGGGCGGCGCCTTCCGCGACCACGTGGCCGAGGTGCTGGGCGCGCGCAAGCAGCCGGTCGAGTGGACCGACAGCGCGCCCACGGCGGTGCGGCTGTGCGACGAGACGCCGGTGTCGCTCGTGATGATCAATACCTCCACGCCCGGCATCGACCCGTATGCGCTGTGCAGCCAGATCAAGGCGCAGGGCGGGGCGGTGCGTACGGCCGTGATCTTCCTCGTCAGCCGCAACTTCCACTACGACAGCTTGCGCGCGCGCGACGCGGGCGTGCGCGGCCTGCTCGACAAGCCGGTGGCGGACCGGCACCTGGTGGCGGCGCTGCACAAGCTGCTCTCGCTGCCCTAGCTATTCGCCGTCGAAGGCTGTCGTAAGCGATGCAGGATTTGTTACATCCTCCGAATCGTGCGCAGCCGTGCACAAGCTATAGTGGGGCATGGCTGACGACAAGGACACGCTCGGCGACAACGCGGGCCCGCCGCGGCCCGGCGGTCCCGGCCCCAAGCGCATTCCGGACCGGCGCTCGCCCGAAGGCCCGCCGCGCTACCAGCGCCACGGCGACACCCCGTTCGCACTGGCCGGCCGCGTGCTGGCGGCGCGCTGGCGCGCCCTGCGCGACCGTGTCAGCCGCGACTTCATGCGCCGCACGCTGCGCATCGGCGTCTCCGCGCGCATCTTCCACCCCGAGCCCGGCGCAACTGGCCTGCGCAGCAAGAACCTGCAGTACCTGGAGGAATCGATCGCGCAGTGGGTGATGTCCCGCGACGTGCTGGTGCTGATGATTCCGACGGTTAACACCAATGGGCTGCTGCACCCGAGCAATATCACCTTGCGCCACTACGCGCGCCACCTGGACGGCCTGGTGCTGCAGGGCGGGGCCGACGTTTCCCCAATGACCTATTCAGAGACGCCCACGCGGCCGGAATGGGGCGGCGACCGCGCGCGTGACCTGTACGAGCTGGAGCTGGTGCATGAATTCATCGACGCGGGCAAACCCGTGCTCGGCATTTGCCGCGGTTGCCAGCTCATCAACGTGGCTTTCGGCGGCTCGCTGTACCAGGACGTGGCGACCAACCTGCCGGACGCGCAGGCGCACGTGAACGACGACTACGACGCGCACCGGCACTCGATCGTGTTCCCGCCGGGGTCGTCGCTGGCGCAGATGTTCCCGGGCGTGCCGCGCGCGGTGGTCAACTCCATCCACCACCAGGCGGTCAAGGAGCTGGGCCGCGACATCCGGGTGGAGGCATTGTCCGAGCCGGACGGGGTGGTGGAGGCGATCCGTTACCAGCGCGCGGACTTCGTGGTGGGGCTGCAGTGGCATCCGGAGTTCCACCGGGCCAAGGGCACCGAACTGCTCGACTGCACGCCGGTGCTTGACGAGTTCCTGCGCGCGGCGCGGGAGACGCGGTTTTAAAGAGTATCGTCAGCCCCAAGACCGTCATCCCCGCGGAGGCGGGGACCCATGCTGAGCGTCCGTTCATGCGGTCTATGGGTTCCCGCCTTCGCGGGAACGACGTGAGAAGAGTGTTGGTCGGCAGTCAAGCTGCGAGCCAGGCTCGCAGCGCAGCTTCGCCGGAATCCGTGAACGCAAACACACGCGACTCGGGAACGCGTCTGCCCCACCCCAGGTCTTCGAAACGCTTCAGCATCGTGGTGGCCAGCATTCCAGCCAGGTGATGCCGCCGCTCGCTCCAGTCCAGGCACGTCCGGCACAGCGCCCGCCGCCCGGGATTGAGCGCAGCCACGTCAATGCCCAGCGCGCCGACCAGTGCATGGCCTTGGCTGGTGAGCCCGATCCCATCGCCATCGATCGCAAACGCTCCCCGCCGCGCCAGTGCGTCATACACCATCACGCCCAGTTCGCCAGCCAGGTGGTCGTAGCACACCCGTGCGCGGCGCAGAGCCGGCTCGCGCGGGCTGGAGCGCACGCGCACTGCGCCGGTGCCGAACGCCACGCCCATCAGTGACTCCAGCAGCTGCGCTACCTCGTCGCTGGCCAGCCGGAAGTAGCGGTGCCGTCCCTGCGCTTCCATTGCCAGCAGCCCGGCGTCGTGCAGCCGGCCCAGGTGGGCGCTGATCGTCTGCCGGGTCACGCCGGCAGCATCGGCCAGCTCGGTCGCGGTCAGCGCCATGCCGGACATGAGCACGGTCAGCACTTCGGCGCGCGCGTGGTCGCCGATCAGTGCGGCGATGGTCGTGATGTTTGGTCCGTCCTTCATGCTTCGATCTTAGCTGAAGCATAAGAAAAGTACAGGCCCAGTCAGAAAGCCTGCTCGCCCACCCGAAAGCGCTGGATGGCCGCGTTGACCATGCCTTCGGCGCTGCCCTGCGTTTCCACCTGCTGGCGCAGGTAGGTGGCGTCGTTGTTCGCGCGCGCAACGTCGGCCAGCTCGCGCAGCGCGTCGTAACTGCCCAGCGCGTCCGCATGCGGTTCCATCAGCCGCAGCGTGTGCAAAATGTCCTCGCGCAGCGACATCGTCTCGTAGGTCTTGGGATGCGTGACCGTGCCGTCCAGGCCAAAGCGGCAGGCCTGGAAGCGGTTGTAGTTGTACACGAGGTAGTCGTCCTCGAGCGGGGCCGGGTCTTCGCGCAGCAGCAGGTGCCGGCACAGGGCCTGCAGGTAGCCGGCCAGCGCGGCGGCCCGCTCCACCGTGAGCGGCGTGTCGCACACGCGCAGCTCGATGGTGCCGTACTCGGGCTTGGGGCGGATGTCCCAGTAGAAGTCCTTCATGCTCTTGATGATGCCGGTGCGTTCCATCTTGGCGAAGTACACGTCCTCGAATTCCGCCCAGCGCAGCACGAACGGCGCGCGCCCGCTCATCGGGAAGGCGAACACGGAATTGAGCCGGGCCGAGTCGAACAGGCTGTCGTGCCCCTGCACAAAAGGCGACGAGGCCGACAGCGCGATGAAGTGCGGGATGTAGCGCGACAGCGCATGCAGCAGGTACAGCGCGTCGTCGCCGCTGGCGCAGCCAATGTGCACGTGCTGGCCGAACACCGTGAACTGCTTGGCCAGGTAGCCGTACAGGGACGACAAGTGCTGGAACCGCGGCTTGGAAAAGATCTTCTGCTCCGACCAGTGCTGGAACGGGTGCGTGCCGCCGCCGCAGATGCCGATGTTGAGCGTGTCGCCGGCGGTGACCAGCGTGTCGCGGATCTCCTGCAATTGGGCCAGCAGCGGCGCGTGCTGCGAGTGCACGCTCGAGTTAATCTCGATCATGCTCTCGGTGATCTCGGGCGTGACGTTGCCCGGGAACGGTTTGCGTTCCAGCAGATGCAGCAGGTCGGGGCTGGCCGCGGTCAGGTTGAAGTCGGACAGGCTCACCAGCTGCAGTTCCAGCTCCACGCCAAACGTGAGCGGCTGCGATGCGGCGAATGGTTCAAGGGGCATGGCTCTTCTCCGGTGCCTCGCGCGCCCACACCAGGGCGCGCTGGATGATGATCGGGCCGAACACCTCGAGCAGCATGGTCACGGCCGCCATGGCCAGCAGCTCGTCCACCACCCGCAGGCCCGTGTGGCGCGCATGCTCGAGCAGCATGATCACGAACACCGACAGCGGCGCCAGCGCCAGCCCCGTGAGCGCACCCTTGCGCCACGAGACGCCGGACAGGTGCGCGAACAGCATCACGCCAACGGTCTTGGTGACCAGCCGCGCCGCCACCAGCGTGAGCGCGAGCGCCGCGCCCGCGACCACCTTGCGCCAGTCCAGCGTGGAGGCGGCGAACACGAACAGCAGCACGGTGAGGATCTCGCCCAGCGCGCCGAAATTGCGCTGCGCCTGGCTGAAGGCCACGCGCCGGTGCCGCGCGGCGAGGCCGAACGCGAGCGTGGCCACCACCGGCGACAGCCGCACCGTGTAGGTGACTGCCACCAGCAGGATCACTGCCAGCGCAAACGCGACGGTGGCGTCCTGGCGCACGTTGCCGATCGCGCGCAGCAGGGCCGGCACCGCCACGCCCAGCAGCGCCCCCGCCAGCGCGGACACGACCAGCACCACCAGGCTGCTCCAGATGGCGTCGCCCAGGTCTTCCGAGGTGCGGAAGATCCAGAACCCGAGCACCGCGTTGAACGCGAACACGGCCAGCACGCAGTTGAGCGCCGACAGGTGCAGGGCGCGCTCGGTGACCTGGCCGGAGCTGGCCTGTTCGTTGATGACGCGGACCACGGTGGCGGGCGAGGTGGCCATCGACAGCGCGGCCAGCATCAGCGCGGTGAGCTGCGGTGTGCCGAAGCGCACGGCCACGAAGTACACGGCGGCGAACGTGGCCAGCGCTTCCACCAGCCCCGCCACACCGATCCACGGATTGATGCGCAGCCAGTGCAGGTTGATGCGGTAGCCCAGTTCGAACAGGATGAGGCCGAACGCCACGTCCGCGAGCAGCGCCATGGTGTCGTCGGTGCCCGGCGCCGGCAGCACGCCGAGCTGGGTGGAGGCCAGCGCGAAGCCGGCCACGCCATAGAAGCTGATGCGGGGCAGCCCGGTCCAGCGCTGCCCGAACTCGCCCACCAGCCACGCGATCGTGATCGCAATGGGCCACGCAAGGCTGGTCAGGATCGAGAGCAGGCTGGGCATCCTTATCCTCTTAGCAATTCGGTTTGCCGATTCTACAAGAGGGGAGGGCGCGCACGATTGAGCAAGGCGTAGGGTGGGCAGATTCTGCCCACGCGTTCAACCGGCCCCAATGGCGCCGCGATATAACACGAGCCGCTTGAACGCGTGGGCGGGAAACCCGCCGACCCTACCGGCTCAACGTCCGCATGGCCCGCTCCAGCCCATCGATCGTCACCGGGAACATCCGGTTATTCACGATCTGCCGGATGATCGCGATCGACTGCCGGTACTGCCACAGGTTCTCGGGTTCCGGATTGAGCCACGCGAACTTGGGGAAGGCATTGCAAAAGCGCGCCAGCCATTCGGCCCCGGCTTCCTCGTTGTTGTACTCGACCGAGCCGCCCGGCTGCAAAATCTCGTACGGGCTCATGGTCGCGTCGCCAACGAAGATCAGGCGCGTGTCGGGCGGGTACTTGCGCAGCACGTCCCAGGTGGGAAAGCGCTCGGCGTGGCGGCGGCGGTTGTGCTTCCACAGGTAGTCATACACGCAGTTGTGGAAGTAGTAGAACTCCATGTTCTTGAATTCGGTGCGCGCGGCCGAGAACAGTTCCTCGGTGCGTTCGATGTGGTCGTCCATCGTGCCGCCCACGTCCAGCAGCATCAGCACCTTGATGCGGTTCTTGCGCTCGGGCTGCATGCGGATGTCGAGGTAGCCCGCGTTGCTGGCGGTCGCGCGAATGGTCTCGTCCAGCGCCAGTTCCTCGGCCGCGCCCTGGCGCGCAAAGCGGCGCAGCCGGCGCAGCGCCACCTTGATGTTGCGGATGCCCAGTTCGCGCTCGCCGTCATAGTCGCGGTAGCTGCGCTGCTCCCACACCTTGACCGCGCTGCGCCTGCCGCCCTTGCCGCCGATGCGAATGCCTTCCGGGTTGGCGCCGCCGTTCCCGAACGGCGAGGTGCCGCCGGTGCCGATCCATTTGCTGCCGCCTTCGTGCCGCTCCTTCTGCTCCTTGAGCAGCTGGTTCAGGCGTTCCATCAGCTTGTCGTAGCCGAGCTTTTCGATCTGCGCGATCTGCTCCGGCGTGAGCTCGCGCTCCAGCCTTTTGATCAGCCAGTCGAGCGGGATGTCGGCCTTGGTGTCGAACACCGCGTCGATGCCCTTGAAGTAGGCGCCGAACGCGCGGTCGAACTTGTCGAAGTGGGCCTCGTCCTTCACCAGCGTCAGGCGCGCGAGGTAGTAGAACTCGTCCAGCGACGGGGCGATCACGTTCTTCTGCAAGGCGTCCAGCAGCGTCAGGAACTCGCGGATGGTGACCGGGACCTTGGCGTCGCGCAGCGTGAAGAAGAAGTCGATCAGCATGGTGCCATCAGCCGCGCGCGTGCTGCGCCAGCTTGTAGTGCAGCTGCGATTTGATCTCTGGCCATTCGCCGCGCAGGATGCTGTACATGACCGTGTCGCGGACCGTGCCGTCGCGGCGCGGGTGGTGGTGGCGGATCACGCCGTCCTTCTTCGCGCCCAGCCGCTCGATGGCCTGCTGCGACGCGTGGTTGAAGATGTCGGTGCGCAGGCCCACGACCGCGCAGCCGAGCGTATCGAACGCGTGCGACAGCAGGAGCAGCTTGCAGCTCGTGTTCACATGGCTGCGCTGGCGGCTTTTCGCGTACCAGGTCCAGCCGATTTCCACGCGGTCGATGCGCGGCACGATGTCGTGGTAGCTGGTGGTGCCGATCACCGCGCCAGTCGAGGCGTCGACGACCGCGAACGGCAGCCGGTCGCGCATCTCGAGCCCGTCGCGGATGTACTGTTCCACGTTGTGCGGCTCCGGCACCGAAGTGATGCGCAGGTTCCACAGCTCGCCGTCCGCGGCGGCGGCGCGCAGGCCGTCGGCGTGGTGCGGCGCCAGCGGCTCGAGCCGCACGCCGTTGAACTCCAGGGTGACCGGCTTCACCTCGATCATCGGTTGGTCCTCGACATGTACACCAGCCGCTCGAACAGGTGCACGTCCTGCTCGTTCTTGAGCAGCGCGCCGGCCAGCGGCGGCACGATCGCTTTCGCGTCCTGGCTGCGCAGCGCGTCCGGAGGAATGTCCTCGGCCAGCAGGAGCTTGAGCCAGTCCAGCAGCTCGGACGTGGACGGCTTCTTCTTCAGCCCCGGCACGTCGCGCAGCTCGTAAAAGCTTTGCAGGCTGGCGGCCAGCAGGTCCTGCTTCAGGTGCGGGAAGTGGACCTTGACGATGTCGGCCATCGTCTCCTTGTCCGGGAATTTGATGTAGTGGAAGAAGCAGCGGCGCAGGAAGGCGTCCGGCAGTTCCTTTTCATTGTTGGAGGTGATGATGACCAGCGGCCGGTGCTTGGCCACCACCATCTGGCGCGTCTCGTAGACGTAGAACTCCATCCGGTCCAGCTCGCGCAGCAGGTCGTTGGGGAACTCGATGTCGGCCTTGTCGATTTCGTCGATCAGCAGCACCACGGGCTCGTCGGACGCGAAGGCCTGCCACAGCACGCCCTTGACGATGTAGTTATGAATGTCACGCACGCGCTCGTCGCCCAGCTGCGAATCGCGCAGCCGCGACACAGCGTCGTACTCGTACAGGCCCTGTTGCGCCTTGGTGGTGGACTTGACGTGCCACTGCAGCAGCGGGCGGTTCAATGCGGCCGCCACTTCCTCGGCCAGCATGGTCTTGCCGGTGCCCGGTTCGCCCTTGATCAGGAGCGGGCGTGCCAATGTCAGGGCGGCGTTTACGGCCAGCTTCAGGTCGTCGGTGGCGACGTAGCTGTCGGTGCCTTCGAAGCGATGAGGTGCTTGCATACGCGTCAACAAAAAAGAATGAATTATTCGAGTATAAGCCAGTTCCGAGGCCATCGCTGTCGATGTTGCACCGTTTATAGACGATAACAAAGTCTTCGGATAGAATCGGGCGCTGGTAGTACAAATGCTAACTTTTTTAACGTTTGCGGTATCGATTCACCCCCTTAACCGATTGCCCACCATGAAAAAACTTTTAGCAGTACTCGTGCTCGCTGGCTGTGCCCAGGCCGCCTTCGGAGCTGATGTCGTCGGAAACGCCAACGCCGGAAAGGGCAAGGTAGAAAACTGCATCGGCTGCCACGGCATTCCCGACTACAAATCCAGCTTCCCGGAGGTCTACAGCGTGCCCAAGATCGGCGGGCAGTCTGCCAAGTACATCGAAGCCGCCCTGCATGCTTACAAAAAGGGGGACCGCAAGCATCCTTCGATGAACGGCATCGCCGGCGCCCTGTCCGACCAGGACATTGCGGACGTCGCAGCGTTCTACTCCCAACAACAGCCCGGCAAATAAGGACAGCGCCATGAAAAAACTGATCACCGCGCTGATCTTCGGCGCCATCTCGATGAACGTGTACGCGGCCGACGCCGCCAACGGCGAAGCGCTGGCCAAGAAGTACAACTGCGCCTCGTGCCACGGCGCCGACTTCAAGAGCCCGATCGACCCGAGCTATCCCAAGCTGGCCGGCCAGCACGCCGACTACCTGACGCACGCGCTGACCGCCTACCAGCGCGGCGGCAAGGCCTTCGGCCGCAACAACCCGATCATGGCCGGCATGGCCGCGCCGCTGTCGGACAAGGACAAGGCCGACATCGCGGCTTACCTCGCGAGCCTGCCGTCGAACCTGACGTCGCACCGTTGATTTACTCGGCTGCGTAAAAACGAAAAGCCACGCGTCGCGTGGCTTTTTTCATCGTCAGGCCCAACCCGTCGTCCCGGCGAAAGCCGGGACCCATGCTGAGTGTCCCGGCCCTGCGGCCTCAACGAATGCGCGGTGGCGCGAGCGGGTTATGGGTTCCGGCCTTCGCCGGAACGACGGTCTGGGGTATCTACGGTCATCGGCTCGCGCGCCGGCGCACGCAATCGATGTACGCCTCCTGGTCCGGCGGCAGCCCGGACCTCTGCGACGTCCAGATCATCTCGCCCAGGCACTCCATGATCTCGTGATGCGCCTCGTGCTCGCCCACGCGCGCGGCGAGCAGGTCGTGCGCCGCCTTGATGCCACGCGGCTGGTCGATCGACACCTGCTCGCTGATCGACAAATGCATCGACAGGTGCAGGAACGGGTTCGGCTGCCCGCCCTCCACCGAGTAGTCGCGCGCGACCGCCTCCTCGGCGTCCGACAGCGCCTCGTGGTATTCCGGGTGCTGGGCGATCCAGTCGGCGGCAATGGCGTCCATCGGCGTGAGCACCTCGCCGGCGCGGTGCTTGCGGTAGGCTTCGCAGAAGAAGCGGCGAACGTCGTGGGAAGAGGGCGTGAACATGATGCGCAAGCGGGAAAGTGGAGCGAGGCGCCATTGTAGCGCGCCCCCTCGCGCCGTGCCTTACGCGTGTTCCAGCGTGAGTTCCAGGCTGCCGTGGAACGGCACCTGCTGCCAGCGCGCGTTCAGTTCGAGCACACGCTCGTACAGCGCGCGCTGCACGTCCACGCCCGACAGGTCCGGCACGGCGCGGCCACGCGCGGCGCAGGCGCCCTGCAGGCCTTCGGCGAACATCGCCTCGTCGAACGTTCCGCTCCATAGCTGCGCCTGCAGGCTCTCGACCAGCGCCTCGACCTGGATGGCCTCGTCGGCCGCGGCGCGGTTGTGCGGGTCGTGCAGGTACTCCATCAAAAAGGCGATGTCCTGCCCGGCAGCCACCAGCCCGAGGAACCCGTGCCGGGTGCCCAGCGCCGACTCGACCACGTAATGGATCAGGTCATGCGGCAGGATACCCTGGCGCGGCATTTGCGCCGACGCTTCGCTGCCGTCGCGCCGGATGCAGCGCAGGCTGTCGTATTTGTCGGCCTTGCCGTGCCGGGTTGCGACAAGCTTCATTTTGCCGACGCCGTTTGCGCGGCCGGAGCACAGTGGGCGCGCCACGATGCCAGCGTGGCCTCGGCCTGCGCCGTGTCATCGCGCGCGCCGTATAACTCGGACATGAACAAAGTGGCGGCGCAGGTGCGCGCCTTGGACAGGTCCGATTCCTTGCCGGCCGCGTCCAGCAGGGCGGCAGCGTCGATTTTTCCAAGGTAGAAGTCGGCGATGGGACTGGGCCAGTCGCCACGCTCGCCGCGCGAGAAGGCAGCCTCCAGTTCCTGCTTCGCCAGATCGGGCTGGCCGTTTCGTAGGCGGGCGATGTACAGCCAGAGCGCGCTGGCACGGCTCGCCGGCTGGGCATCGAGCGCGCGGCGCAGGTGGCCGGCTGCGTCGGCGTAGCGGTGCTGCGCCATCAGCCTGCGGCCCAGTTGCAGGTTCGCTTGAGGATGGCCGAGCGCCGCAGCCTTCTCCAGCCACGCATCGGCCTGTTTGTCGTCTCTCGGCACCGCCCGTCCGGCGCGATACACCCCGGCCATCACCAGCTGGGCGTCCGGGTTGCCCGATTCCGCTTCCTGCACGACCCATGGCTCCAGGCCGCGGTGCAGCTTGAACGGCTCGCCGCCAAGGTAGGAGATGTACAACTTCCCCTGGCTCATCGCGAACAGTACCCGGTGCGCGCGCAGGAAGTCGTCGCCCAGCAGCACATCGGCGTTCGACGGATCGCTCGTGTCGAGCACTTCGATCTCGGCGTTGCGCACCACCTCGGCGCCGATCTTGAGGGTGTCCAGCGTCGTGCTCCAGCGGCCTACCCGGTCGGTCCCCACACCTGTCACATCCGACATGCGCGCGGAGTTTGGCGAATCAAGCCTCAGGCCGGCCTTCCGCGCCGCACTCGACATGATCGCCGTGCTCGCCGCACCTGTGCTGATCTGGGCGGTCATCTCCTTGCCGTTCACCTCGATCATGAAGTGTGGGTTGGGATTGCTCCCGAAGTGGTTCACGTAGGGGAGGGTAAAGACGTCTTGGCTCCAGTAGCCGAGGAAGGTCGAGCCGCAGTCGCGCGGACGGAAAAAGCGCAGCTTCTTCTCGGCCAGCGAAACCTCCATGTCCGCCTGCAGCAGGAAAGGCGCGCCAACCGTGGCGTCATAGGGCGGTGGCGCGCCCGTGTCGCCCAGCACCATGAAGTGGCCCTTCCCGGCCCGGGCGGGCCCGACGGCAAATTCGCTCAGCCGCGTCTGGTAGAGGCGCGAATAGCCGCCAATGCCGAGCGCGTGCTTTCCGGTCATGGATAACGGCAGGTCGAGCCGCTCGGTCAGCGTGCGTGTCAGGAAATTGTCGGAGCCGCCAGTGTTGATCAGCACTGTGGCCGGCGTGCCATTGACGCGGCCTTCGGTGGTGAGCGCCAACCCGGGACCGCTGTAGCGCAACGGCAGTTCGCCCACCATCACGTACTGGCACTTGGGGGGATTGTCGTCCGCGCTGGCGGCGCTGGCGCACAGGAGGGCAGCCAGCAAAGCGAGGCCGCGCGAGAAAGTAGAGGTGTACATTAGAACGATTCTACCGCGCGCTCTTGTAAATATGGCAAGCAAAAAAGCAAAAGGAGGCGAGGGTATGCACCCTGCCTCCTTTTTGTTGTGTACCTGCGACTACTTCTTGTTCAACGCCACCAGTTCCGGACCGGAAGCGGCCGTTTCCACCTCCACCGCCGGCTTGGCGGATGCGGCGTTTGCGCCTGGCGCGCGCGGCTGGCGCAGGTAGCGCGCGTTGTGCCGCCTTTCGTGCTGCGGCGACAG
Organism: Massilia agilis; assembly: GCF_024756255.1. Taxonomy (GTDB): domain Bacteria; phylum Pseudomonadota; class Gammaproteobacteria; order Burkholderiales; family Burkholderiaceae_D; genus Telluria; species Telluria agilis. The sequence goes on from NZ_JANUHB010000004.1 coordinate 236,574, forward strand.
GAAGCGCGACAGCTCCTGCAGCGCGCGCTGGTAGACGTCGCGCTTGAATTCGATCACCGTGTCCAGCGGCACCCAGTAGTCATGCCAGCGCCAGGCGTCGAACTCGGGGTGGTCGGTCAGGCGCAGGTTGACTTCGTTGTCGCGCGCGACCATGCGCAGCAGGAACCAGATCTGCTTCTGGCCGCGGTAGTGGCCGCGGATCTCGCGCTTGATGAAGTGGTCGGGCACTTCATAGCGCAGCCAGTCGCGCGTACGGCCCACGATCTTGACGTGTTCCGCGCGCAGGCCGATTTCTTCCTCCAGCTCACGGAACATGGCCTGTTCCGGCGTTTCGCCGTATTTGATCCCCCCTTGCGGGAACTGCCACGAGTGCTCGCGCACGCGCTTGCCCCACCACACCTCGTTGTTGGCGTTGAGCAGGATGATGCCGACGTTGGGGCGGAACCCTTCACGATCGAGCATAGTGCACCTCGAAACTTTCTGCGGCTGAAGCTTCTTGTTTTTTACCTATAAATCCACGTCTGCCCTGGTCTTCCCCTGGGCGAGAACGGCGCGCAGCGCTTGAATCGGACCCATTTGTGCAAAGATTGGACGCATCAGCCAGCTAATCCTTTAAAATTAGGTCGATTATAACCCTCTCTTTTTAAAAAGAATTCATCGTTATGCGTGCCTCACGTTTTTTTATTTCCACGCTCAAGGAAGCGCCCTCCGATGCCGAGATCGTCAGCCACAAGCTGATGATGCGCGCCGGTATGATCAAGCGCCTCGGCTCGGGCATCTACACCTACATGCCCATGGGCCTGAAGGTGATCCGCAAGGTCGAGGCGATCGTCCGTGAAGAAATGAACCGGGCCGGCGCCATCGAACTGTCGATGCCGATCGTGCAACCGGCCGAGCTGTGGCAGGAAACCGGCCGCTGGGACAAGATGGGTCCGGAAATGATGCGCGTCAAGGACCGCCACGGCCGCGACTACGCGATCCAGCCGACCTCGGAAGAAGTGGTCACCGACGTGGTGCGCAGCGAGCTCAAGAGCTACCGCCAGCTGCCGGTCAACTTCTACCAGGTCCAGACCAAGTTCCGCGACGAGCGCCGCCCCCGCTTCGGCCTGATGCGCGGCCGCGAGTTCGTCATGAAAGACGCCTACTCGTTCGACAAGGACGTGGAAGGCATGCAAAAGTCGTACGCCTCCATGTTCGACGCCTACACCCGGATCTTCACCCGCTTTGGCCTGAAGTTCCGCGCGGTCGCGGCCGACACCGGCGCCATCGGCGGCAACTACTCGCACGAGTTCCACGTGATCGCCCAGACCGGCGAGGACGCGCTGGTGTACTGCCCGAGCTCCGACTACGCCGCCAACATGGAAGCGGCCGAAGCGCTGGCCCTGTCGAGCGAGCGTCCGGCCGCGTCGCAGCAACTGGTCAAGGCGGCCACCCCGGACACCACCAAGTGCGAGCAGGTCGCCCAGATGCTGGGCCTGCAGCTGTCGCAAACCGTCAAGAGCCTCGCGCTCACCGTCGAGAAGGAAGAGAACGGCCGCCAGGTCAAGGAAAACTGGCTGCTGCTGCTGCGCGGCGACCACGAGCTCAACGAGGTCAAGGTCAACAAGGTGCCGGGCCTGTCGGCCTTCCGCTTTGCCAGCGAAGCCGAGATCGTGGACGCCTACGGCGCCGTGCCGGGCTACCTGGGTCCGATCAATACCAGGCAGCCGGTCAAGGTCGTGGCTGACCGCACCGTGGCCAACATGGCCGACTTCGTGTGCGGCGCGAACGAAGCGGGTTACCACTTCACCGGCGCCAACTGGGGCCGCGACTGCCCCGAGCCGATGGTGGCCGACCTGCGCAACGTGGTCGAGGGCGACGCTTCGCCGGACGGCAAGGGCGTGCTCGCGATCGAGCGCGGCATCGAAGTGGGTCACGTCTTCCAGCTCGGCACCGCCTACTCGGCCAAGATGGAGGCGGTGTACCTGGACGAAGCCGGCAAGCCGGCGCCGCTGCAGATGGGCTGCTACGGCATCGGCGTGACCCGCATCCTGGGCGCGGCGATCGAGCAGAACTACGACGACAAGGGCATCATCTGGCCGGACGCGATCGCGCCGTTCGAGGTGGTGCTGGCGCCGATGGGGTACGAGCGCAGCGAGATGGTCAAGGCGGAAGCCGACCGCCTGCTGGCCGAGCTGCTGGCAGCCGGCGTGGACGTCATCCTCGACGACCGCGGCCTGCGTCCTGGCGCAATGTTCGCGGACTGGGAGCTGATCGGCGTGCCGCACCGCGTGGTGATCGGCGAGCGTGGCCTGAAAGAGGGCAACCTCGAATACCAGGGCCGCCGCGACGAGGCCGCCACCGCCGTGCCGGCAGCCGAGATGATCGGCTTCATCAAGGCCAAACTGGGCAAGTGAGGCCAGGCTGGGCACAAGGCCGGGCGGTAGCGGCCTGGCTTGGACGCCTGCTGCTGGTCGCGGGCCTGGGCATGGGTTCGGCTGCGCATGCGGGCAACCAGAAGGAAGAGGCGCTGGCCGACTCGGTGCGCGTGGCCCTCACGCGCGCGATCCACGACAACCGGCCGCCCAAGCCGGTGTTTCGCGACGAGGCCGCGCGCGCGCGCTACCAGGCGTGGTACGCGGAGATGTCGGACCGGCTCAAGCGGCGCCTGCCGGACGAGCTGACGCGGCGCGAATTCCTTGAATCCGCGTGGTACGAGGCAACCCGCGCCGGGCTCGATCCGGGGCTGGTGCTGGGCCTGATCCAGGTCGAGTCGGCGTACCGCAAGTATGCGATTTCGCTGGCCGGCGCGCGCGGCTACATGCAGGTGATGCCGTTCTGGACGCGCATCATCGGCGACAACAACCGGCGCGCGCTGTTCGACATGCAGACCAACCTGCGCTACGGCTGCTCGATCCTGCGCATGTACATCGACATGGAAGGCGGCAACCTGTTCCTGGCGCTGGGCCGCTACAACGGCAGCCGCGGCCGGCCGGAGTATCCCAACGCGGTGCTGTCGGCGTGGAAGAAGTGGCAGTTCAGCGCCACGCGCTGAACGTAGGGTGGGCGGGTTTCCCGCCCACGCGTCCAATACAGGTTGAAATACCGGATCGTTTGCCCGAAGTCCGGCTGGACTGATATATAGCTACCCATACCGCTAGTGTTAGCACGTCGTCCCGGCGAAAGCCGGGACCCATACTGAGCATATTGCCACGCGGCCGGTGCATCGGGTGCGGCCGCGCAAGCGGTCTATGGATCCCGGCCTGCGCCGGGATGACGGTTCATAAGAAGCGGGTGATAAGCGCGCAGTTGGCCGCCCAACGTTTGAAAACAAAAAGCCCTGGCACGCGGCCAGGGCTTTTCTGTTTCGTTGGCTTAGGACAGCCGGGCGATTGCTTATTTCAGGTGATCCGAAATGAGCTTGGTCATTTCGAACATCGACACCTGGCTCTTGCCGCCGAAGACCGGCTTGAGCTTGTCGTCGGCATTGATCATGCGGCGGTTCGCTGCGTCCTGGAGGTTCTGCTTCTTGATGTAGTCCCAGACTTTCTTGGTCACTTCAGTGCGCGGCAGCGGCGACGAGCCGACCACGGCGGACAGCTGGGCCGACGGCGTCATCGCTTTCATGAAAGCGGCGTTCGGCTTGCGGGCTGCTGCGGGTTTCTTGGCTGCTGCGGCTTTCGGTGCTGCCTTGGCGGGAGCTGCTTTTTTTGCTGCCGGCTTGGCGGCCGGTTTTGCCGCAGGCTTGGCTGCTGCTTTCTTGGCTGGCGCTGCGGCGGATTTTTTGGCTGTTGCCATCTTCGAGCCTCCTAAACGAACACATTAGAAAAATGCGCAATTGACGCACCGGCCTATATTGGTGTCGTTTTAGTGTTCGTGCAAGTCTTTTTCGAAATTTTTTCGATTAAACAAGCTTAGAGTATGGGGTTCGTCGCAAAAAGCGGGTTTCCAGAGTGAGAATGCGTGAAAAAAAGCCGTGGAAGGCTGCCCTTCCACGGCTCTTTCAAGTTGGCTTCAACACGTCGTCCCCGCGGAGGCGGGGACCCATGCTGAGCGTGCGTTCACGCGGTCTATGGGTTCCCGCCTGGTGCGGGAACGACGTTCTTGGGTTTGCGACTGCCGGTAATGACGCTGGTTCGGCGCTTACCGCAGCCCCGGCATCATCCCCTTCATTCCGCGCATCATCTTCATCAGGCCACCGCCCTTGAGCTTCTTCATCATCGCGTTCATCTGCTCGTACTGCGACAGCATGCGGTTCACGTCCTGCACCTGCACCCCGGCGCCGGCTGCGATGCGGCGCTTGCGATTGGCCTTGATGAGCTCGGGCTTGGCGCGTTCGGCCGGGGTCATCGAATCGATGATACCCACCATCCGGCGCACCTGCTTTTCGGCCTGGTCCATGTTGGCATTGCCGGCGGCCTGCTGGAACTGCGCCGGCAGCTTGTCGATCAGGCCGGCCATGCCGCCCATTTTCTTCATCTGCGCCAGCTGCGCCTTGAAGTCGTTCATGTCGAACCGGGCGCCGGACTTGATCTTGGTGGCCAGGTCCGCGGCCGCCTTCATGTCCACGCCCTTGCGCGCTTCTTCGACCAGGGCCAGGATGTCGCCCATGCCCAGGATGCGGTTGGCCATGCGCGCCGGATCGAACGGCTCCAGGCCGTCGAGCTTTTCGGACACGCCGGCAAACTTGATCGGCTTGCCGGTCACGTGGCGCACCGACAGCGCCGCACCGCCGCGCGAGTCGCCATCGAGCTTGGTCAGCACCACGCCGGTCAGCGGCAGCGCGTCGTTGAAGGCCTTGGCCGTGTTGATCGCGTCCTGGCCGAGCATGGCGTCGACCACGAACAGGGTCTCGATCGGCTTGACCGCCGCGTGCACCTCGGCGATCTCTTTCATCATCGCTTCGTCGATACCCAGGCGGCCGGCAGTGTCGATGATCAGCACGTCGTGGTAGTGCTTGCGCGCCCAGTCCAGCGCGTTCCTGGCGATGTCCACCGGCTTGTCGGTGGTGGTGGTCGGGAAGAAGTCGGCGCCGACCTGTTTGGTCACGGCCTCGAGCTGGGCGATTGCAGCAGGGCGGTACACGTCGGCCGAAACCGTCAGCACCTTTTTCTTCTTTTCTTCCTTGAGGTACTTGGCCAGCTTGCCGGTGGTGGTGGTTTTACCCGCGCCCTGCAGGCCGGCCATCAGGATGATCGCGGGCGGCTGCTGCGCGAACGACAGCTGCGAGGCTTCGGGGCCGAGGTCGGCGCCCATCAGCGCGGCCAGCTCGCGCTGCACCACGCCCACCAGCGCCTGGCCCGGCGACAGCGAACCGATCACTTCCTCGCCCAGCGCTTTTTCCTTGACCTTGCCGATGAACTCGCGCACGGCCGGCAGCGCCACGTCGGCCTCGAGCAGCGCCAGGCGCACTTCGCGCAGCATCTCGGCGGTGTTCGATTCAGTCAGGCGCGCCTCGCCGCGCATCGTCTTGACGACCTTGGCAAGGCGTTGGGTAAGGTTATCCAGCATGGCTATCTACTATTCAGATGGTTGAGTCGGACGTTGCCGCCAGGGCAGTCCGGACGAAACCGTCATTTTACCCGATAAGACGGGCGTTCTTACCGACGAGCGCGGCGCCGGCCGCGGCATCCCGGCGCACCCTTGCACACTGTTGTGTTGAATAGTTTGACAACATCTTGCCCAGCGGTATACCTTTCCAGCGGGTATTAAGAAGACGGCGCACGCCAAGCCGCCCGGCCATACCGCAGCTCATCGATTGACCTTACGACCTAACGGAGAAGAGAAGTCATGAAAGCAAAAGTGTTCGGCAAGACCCTCCTCATCGCATCGCTGCTGGCCGCCACAAGCGCGCAGGCCCAAGAGGTGGTGCGACTCGGCAATCTCAAGTTCGCGCATTACGGCGCCGTCTCGTATATCAAGGAAATCGCGCCCAAGTGCGGCATCAAGGTGGAGGAGAAGGTCTTTGCGAAAGGGCTGGACGCCATGCAGGCCGTGATCGCGGGCGAGCTGGACGTGGCCACCACCGCCTCCGAGGCCGCCATCTCCGGCCGCGCCGCCGGCGCCCCGATCTATGTGGTGGCGGGCTTTGCCAAGGGCGGCGCGCGGCTGGTGGCGCGCCAGGGCCTGCCGATCAAGAGCGTGGCCGACCTGAAGGGCAAGAGGGTGGGCGTGACGCGCGGCGGCATCCAGGAAGTGCTGCTGATGGCCGAGCTGCACAAGGCCGGCCTGTCGTCCGACACGGTGCCGGGCAAGGACGTGCAGCTGGTGTACCTGGCCTATGCCGACCTGAACCAGGCGCTGCTGGGCAAGAACATCGACGCCATGATGCAGTCCGAGCCGCAGTCGTCGCAGGCGATCAACAAGGGCTTCGGCGTGGAAGTGCTCAAGCCGTACGACACCCCGATCGGCGAACCGGTGCGCACCATGGTCATGACGGAGAAGTTCTACACCACCCATCGCCCCGTGGCCGAAAAGTTCATGAAGTGCTTCGTGCAGTCGACCAAGACCTTCCTCGACAACCCGGCGCTGGCCGAGAAGTATGTGCGCGAGGTGGTGTTCAAGGGCCAGATCAGCGCCGACGACTACAAGGACGCGCTGGGCAACTCGATGTTCTCGTATGACGTGACGCCCGAGCACATCCAGGCCACGACCGACATGATGGTCAAGACGGGCGTTGGCAAGATGGCCAAGCCGCCGGTGGCCAAGGAATGGGTCAAGACCGATTTGCTGGACGAGGCCAAGAAAAGCCTGAACATCAAATAAGGCGGAGGCGCCGATGGGCAAGCGAAACTGGCGGGAGATCGGGCTCGGGCTGGTGGTGCCGCTGGTCGCGATCGCACTGTGGCAATGGGTGGTCAAGCAGGGTTGGGTGGACGAGAAGATCCTGCCTTCGCCGCAGGAGGTGGCCGAGAAGTGGGTGGCCTACCTGCTGCCGCTCAAGCCCTTCGCCGAGTTCCAGCAAGAGAACCCGGGCGCCAGCTGGTGGGCCTGGGCATTCTCCGGCGAGCTGATCGTCGATTCGCTCGGCAGCATGTACCGGGTGGTGGTGGGCTTTTTGGTCGGGGCCGGGCTGGCACTGCCGCTGGGCCTGGCGATGGGCGCGAGCCGGGCGGCCTATGCCTGGTTCAACCCGCTGGTGCAGGTGCTGCGCCCGATCCCGCCGATCGCCTACATCCCGCTGTCGATCCTGTGGTTCGGGCTGGGCAATCCGCCGGCCGTGTTCCTGATCGCGCTGGGCGCGTTTTTCCCGGTGCTGATGAACACCATCGCCGGCGTGCGCCAGGTCGACTCGATCTACCTGCGCGCCGCGCGCAACCTGGGCGCGGGCGGCGCCACGCTGTTTTTGCGGGTGATCCTGCCGGCGTCGGTGCCGTACATCCTGGCCGGGGTAAGGATCGGCATCGGCACCGCCTTCATCGTGGTGATCGTGGCCGAGATGATCGCGGTGAACAACGGCCTGGGCTACCGCATCCTCGAAGGGCGCGAGTACTTCTGGTCGGCCAAGATCATCGCCGGCATGATCACCATTGGTATGTTGGGCCTGGCGATCGACGTGGGCATGACGCGCCTGAACAACCATCTGCTGCGCTGGCACCGCGGCCTGGAGCACTGAGATGAGCGGATCGCACATCGTTATCGAGCACGTGGGGAAGGTGTTCACCGCAGGCGGGCGCGACGTGGTGGCGCTCAAGGACATCAACCTGGACATCCCGCGCGGCCAGTTCACCTGCCTGCTCGGGCCTTCCGGCTGCGGCAAATCGACGCTGCTCAATGCGGTGGCCGGCTTTGCACCGCCGACTGCGGGCAGCATCACCGCCGATGGCCAGCCGGTCACCGGGCCGGGGCCGGACCGCGGCATGGTGTTCCAGGAATACGCGCTGTTCCCGTGGATGACCGTGGAGCAGAACATCGGCTTCGGGCTCGAGATCAAGGGCGTGCCGCGCGACGAGATCAAGCGCCGCGTCACCGAGCTGCTCAAGCTCCTGTCGCTGTCGGACTTTCGCCAGCGCTTTCCCAAGGACCTGTCGGGTGGCATGCGCCAGCGCGTGGCGATCGCGCGCGTGCTGGCGCTGGACTCGCCGATCATGCTGATGGACGAGCCGTTCGGCGCGCTCGACGCGCTCACCCGGCGCAACCTGCAGGACGAGCTGCTGCGCATCTGGGCGGAACTGAAGAAGACGATCCTGTTCGTGACCCACTCGATCGAGGAAGCGATCTACCTGGCCGACCGCATCGTGGTGATGACCTACCGGCCGGGCACGATCAAGCGCGACATACTGGTGGACCTGGCGCGCCCGCGCGACCCGGCGGCGCCGGAGTTCAATGCGCTCAAGCGCGAGCTGGGCTTGCTGGTCATGGAAGAACAGCAGCGCCACCACAGCGACGAGCTGCGCATGGCGGCGGTGGATTAGTCGTGATTCGTAGGGTGGGCACATTGTGCCCACGCGGTGATACGCGGCCGTGCAAACTTCCCTTGGCGCTCGCCGAGCGTTCCCGCGTGGGCTCAAGAGCCCACCCTACGTAACATCTACCGCCAGCGCCGCCAGGTGCGAGCCGCGGCGGCGCACGAAATCGAGCAGCAGTTCCGGATACTCCGGCGTCACCGCCCCCGCCACGGACGGCCGCGCGGCCAGCGCCGCGCGCCACGCCTGCACCTTCGGCTTGCCGTCCAGGATGCCGAACCGGCCGATCCGGTCGAACACGTCGAAATACCGGAACACCGGCCCGAACGCCGCGTCCACCAGCGAAAAGCGCGCGCCCGCGAACCACGGCCCGTCGCCCAGCACCTGCTCGATGGTCGCGAATTTCCCTTCCAGGCTGTCGGCCGCGCGTTCGAATGCCGCCGCATCCGGCGCGTTGTAGAACGTCCCGATGGCCGTCAGCACGCTGGACCCAAACTCCACCCACGCCCGGTGCTTCGCCCGCAGCAGCGGGTCTGCCGGATGCAGCCTTGGCCCGAGCGTCTCGTCCAGGTAGTCGCAGATCACCGCCGACTCGAACAGCACCTCGCCATCCACCTTCAAGAGCGGCACCTTGCCCAGCGGCGAAATCGCGGTGAACCAGGCCGGCCGGTTGCCCAGGTCCACCCAGCTGCGCTCGAACGCGGCGCCTTTTTCGGCCAGGGTGATCGCCGCGCGCTGCACGTACGGGCACAGCTTGTGGCTCACCAGTTCCAGCCGGGCGGTCATGGCTGCGCTCCCGCCGGCCGCAGCGCCAGCGCGCCGTCGCCGCCCAGCGCGTGCACCACCGACGCGATCATCAGGAATGCCGGGTACTCCCAGCCGCCGCCGTTGGCGGTGAACACCCAGCCGTTGGGCAGGTGCACGCTGGCCGCGCCGGCCAGCACCGGCAGCAGCGCCAGCGAAGCGGCGCGGCCATGAAAACCAAGCAGGATCATCAACCCGCCGGCCAGTTCGGCCGCCACCACCACATAGGCGGAGTGGGCCGGGAATCCGTGCGCCACAAAGAACTGGTCGGCGCCGGGCAGGGTGAACACCACGATCTTGAGCAGCGCGTGGGCCAGCCACATGACCCCGAGGGCGACGCGCAGCAGCGTGAATGCGTATGCGGTTTGCATCATCTCGTCCTTTCGTAAAGTCGTTGCAAGTGCAACTAAATCGCAGTGTAGTTGCTGGTCGTTGCAATTGCAACTAAAATCACCGCATGACCAAGAAAGACGACAACCCTTCCGCCTGGCCGCTGCTGCTCACCGGGCACGCGGTCCTGACCGGCATGATCGAACGCCGCCTGGCCGATGCCGCCCTGCCGCCGCTGGCCTGGTACGACGTGCTATGGGCGCTCGAGCGCGCGCCGCAGCACCGCCAGCGCATGCATGAACTGGCCGACTACGTGGTCCTCACGCGCAGCAACCTGACGCGGCTGGTGGACCGGCTGGAAACGGCGGGCCTGCTGCGGCGCGAGAGCGACCCCGAGGACAAGCGCGGCGCCTACGCGGTGCTGGAGCCCGCTGGCCTGGTCATGCGCAAGAAGATGTGGACGACCTATTCGGCGGCGATCCACGAGCTGTTCGACGCCCACCTGTCCGCGGCCGAGCAAAAGGCCATCGGCGGCGCCCTGCGCAAGGTGATTTCCGCGGCGCGCGCGTTGTGAGGCTGGCCCTGCCGCCGGCTGGACTGCACCGGCCGATGTTGGTGTAGACTTGGCGTCTATGCAGACCTCTCTATTCTTTGCCGCGGCCCTGCTGTACGCGCTGTGCACCGTGCTGCCGTCGCGGCGCGGCGCGCTCGTCTCAGGCGTGACCGCGCTCGCCTGGCTCGTCCACGGCGCCGCAATGTGGCTGGACATGGCCACGCCCAGCGGCCTGCGCGTCGGCTTTGCCATCATGTTATCGGCGGCGATGTGGATCTCGGTGGCCGCCTACTGGCTCGAAAACCGCAATTTCTCGCTCGACGGCCTGCGCCGCATGGTGATGCCGTCGGCGTTTGCGGGGGCGCTGCTGCCGGTGCTGTTTCCCGGTAGCGTGATGCCGGTGCAGCAACAGTCCGCCGCCTTCGGCTGGCACATCGCGGTGGCGGTGCTGGCCTACAGCACCATGACGATCGCCGCGTTCCACGCCGTGCTGATGGCGCTGCAGGAATCGCGCCTGCACACGAGAAGCAGCAGTTCCGGCTGGCTGGGCGGCGCGCTCGACCAGCTGCCGGCGCTGCTGACGATGGAAAAGCTGCTGTTCCGGATGATCTGGATCGGCTTCATCCTGCTCAGCCTCACGGTGCTGTCGGGGATCGTGTTCTCCGAAGAGCTGTTCGGCCGCGCGCTGCGGTTCGACCACAAGAGCGTGTTCGCGCTCCTGTCCTGGCTCCTGTTCGCGTCGCTGCTGGCGGGCCGCCGCTGGCGCGGTTGGCGCGGCAAGACCGCGCTGCGCTTTACCCTTGCCGGTTTCGCCACGCTGGCGCTGGCTTACGTCGGCAGCCGTTTCGTGCTCGAGGTGGTGCTGCACAGGAGCCTGGCATGACGCGCTTGTTGTTCTGGCTCGCGCTTGCCATCCTGGTGGTGATGGCCATCCGTACCAAGCTGCGCCAGGCCGCACCGCCGCCGCAGGCGCCGCGTTCGCCCGAGCCGGCGCGGCCCGTGGCCGGACAGTCCGAACCCATGGTGAACTGCGCCCATTGCGGGGTGTACTTCCCGGCGTCCGAAGCGGTGCGCGCGGGCGGCCGCGAGTACTGCTGCCCGGCCCACGCCCGCCACAGCGCCTCCTGATTGCCGATGGGCCGCTGGCAGGCGCTGTCCCCGGAATCGCGCGCCACCTTCTGGCGCTCGCTGCAGACCCTGTGCGTGACCCGCGTGGTGATCGCGGTGGTGCTGCTGGCCTACCTTGGCCTGGCGCCTTCCGGCGCCATCAACGCCAACGGCGCCCTCTACGCCCAGACCTGCATTGCCTACCTTGCGGCGGCGCTGGCGTTCACCGCCGTCGGCAGCTACTGGAAGCAGCGCTTCCTGGCCCAGCTGTCGGTCCAGATCGCGGCCGACCTGGCCGCCATCTCGGTGCTCTACCTTGCCGCCGGTGGCGCCAAGAGCGGCCTGGGCATCCTGTATCTGTTCCCGCTTGCCGGCGCAGCGATCCTGGCGCCGCTGGTGCTGGCGCTGTTCTCGGCATCGGTGGCGACCCTGTTCATGCTGGGCCACTCGATCTGGCAGGTCATCACGCAGGACGGCGAATCGTGGGTGCGCCAGGCCGGCATGTACGGTGCCGGCTTTTTCGCCGTGGTGCTGCTGGTGAGCCGGCTGGCGGCGCGCCTGATCCGGCAAGAGGAACTGGCGGCCCAGCGCGGCGCCGACCTGAAGATCCAGCAGGCGATCAACCAGATCGTGATTGCCGACGTCGGCGACGGCATCCTGGTGGTGGGGCGCGACGGCCGGGTCTTTGCCGGCAACCCGGCGGCGCGGCGCATGCTTGGGCTGGACGAGGCCGCACTCGATTTCCGGCTTGGCGACGTGGCCGCGCTCGAGCCGCTGGCGCAGGCGTTCTCGGCATGGCTGACCGCGCCGGCGGGTGCAGCGCAGGACGCCGTGTTCGTCAACGTCAAGCCGTGGAACGAGGAGGGCGCCCCGGCCCCGCGTGGCCGGCTGGGCCGGGCCTCGCACCTGAAGCTGCGCTTTGCGCGCGTGGATACGGACGAGCAGGCGGCGGGGCGCAGCGTCGTGTTCCTGCAGGACGTCTCCGCGATCGAAAACCAGGCCCAGCAGCTCAAGCTGGCCTCGATGGGGCGCCTGACCGCCAGCATCGCGCACGAGGTGCGCAACCCGCTGTCGGCCATCGGCCACGCGACCGCGCTCTTGGCCGAGGATCTGTCCGGCCCGGCCGAGGTGCGCCTCTTGAAGATCATTGGCGACAACGTCACGCGCGTGAACCGCATGGTCGAGGATATCCTGCAGCTGTCGCGCAAGGCGCAGCCGAGCGGCGAGCCGGTGCCGCTGGCCGCGTTCCTGGCCGAGCTGAAGGCCGAATTCTCCGAAACGCACGGGCTCGCCGATGATATAGTGTCGATCGGCCAGAGCGGCGACGCAGCCGTGCGTTTCGACCCGCTGCACCTGCGCGAAGTGCTGCTCAACCTGCTGAACAACGCGGTGCGCTACGCCAGCGGCAAGCCGGGCTCGATCCGGCTGTCCACCGCGCTCGATCCGGTCGGGCGGCGCGAGCTTCACGTGCAGGACGACGGCCCCGGCATCACGCCCGAGGTGCGCGACCACCTGTTCGAGCCGTTCTACACCACCTCGAGCAAGGGCACGGGCCTCGGCCTGTACCTGGCGCGCGAGCTGTGCCTGAACAACGAGGCCATGCTCGACTACGAATACCGGTTCGAAAACAGCGCGCTCGGTCCGCGCCGCGCCACTGGCCGTTTTGTCATCACCTTCGCGCTGCCGGCAGCCCGGCGCGCAAACGCAGCCAACGGAGAGGCAGTTCAATGAGTTCACCCCGCATATTGGTGGTTGACGACGAAGCGGACCTGCGCGAGCTGCTCGAGATTACGCTGCTCAAGATGGGGCTGGACGTGGACAGTGCGGCAACGCTGGGCGAAGCGCGCGCGCTGCTGGCCCGCCATGCCTACGCGCTGGTGCTGACCGACATGCGCCTGCCCGACGGGCTGGGGCTGGAGCTGGTGCGCGAAGTGACCGCCGCCTATAAATGCACGCCCATCGCCGTGGTCACCGCCTATGGCAGCGCCGAAAATGCGGTGGTCGCGCTCAAGGCCGGCGCGTTCGACTACGTGACCAAGCCGGTGGTGCTGGAAGACCTGCGCATCATGGTGCGCTCCGCGCTGCGCCTGTCCGAGCCGGTGCAAGAGCCGGCCGCGCAGCAGGCCTCCCAAGGCTCGCGCCTGATCGGCGAGTCGCCGGCGATGCAGTCGCTGCGCGCGCAGATCGCCCGCCTTGCGCGTTCCAACGCGCCGATTTCGATCACCGGCGAATCCGGCAGCGGCAAGGAGCTGGCCGCGCGCGAGATCCACGCGCAAAGCACGCGCGCCGCCAAACCCTTCGTGGCCGTGAACTGCGGCGCGATCCCCGAAACGCTGATGGAGGCCGAGTTCTTCGGCTACCGCAAGGGCGCGTTCACTGGCGCCGCCGAAGAGCGCGAGGGCTTCTTCCAGGCCGCCAATGGCGGCACCTTGATGCTCGACGAGGTGGCCGACCTGCCGCTGCCGATGCAGGTCAAACTGCTGCGCGCGATCCAGGAGCGCCGGGTGCGCAAGATCGGCGCCACCAGCGAAGAGGCGGTGGACGTGCGCATCATCAGCGCCACCCACCAGGATCTGGCGCGCTGCGTCGAAACGGGCACCTTCAGGCAGGACCTGTTCTACCGCCTGAACGTGATCGAACTGCGCCTGCCGCCGCTGCGCGAGCGGATCGAAGACCTGCCGCTCCTGTGCGAAGCCATCCTCGCGCGGCTCTCGGCACCCGGCCTGAAAGTGAGCCTGGGCCCGGGCGTGCTGGAGGCGCTGGGCGAGTACCCGTTCCCTGGCAACGTGCGCGAACTGGAGAATGTGCTCGAGCGCGCGCTCGCGTTTTCGGACGATGGCGTGATTGAAGTGGGCGACCTGTCGCTCAAGGCCGCGCGCCCGGCCGGGCCGGCGCCGCAGCCCGGGCAGGGAACGGTAGCGCCGGCGCCGCCACCCTCGCTGGCGCCCGACGACGCACCGCTGCCGAGCAATTTGCCCGACTACCTGACCCAGGTCGAGCGCGACATCATCGTGCGCGCGCTGACCCAGACCCAGTTCAACCGCGCCCAGGCGGCGGCGCTCCTGGGCATCAGCGTGCGCCAGCTGCGCTACCAGATCCAGAAGCTGGGCATCCAGGCGCCGGAAGGCTGACCTGGCCGCGCGCCCGCTGCCCCGTTTTGCGCGCCGAATGCATGCCTGAAAATGTTGTCTTTTCGCCAGCGCAGCGAAGCGGCCACGGGCTGTTTGGGGAGCCATGCATACGTAGGCTCGTGCGGAATGTTAGTGCTCACTTACCGCCGATTCGGCATCGTGCCCGGCTTAATAAATGTCAAGCCCGAGCACGAAAAAAAAGAGTTGAACTTCAGGAATTTATTCTCTTGCGGGGCCACCGGTCAGGCACTACAATTAGTCTCAACATCAATCTCCTCACTAGATATAGTAGAACGAGCAGCAACAAGGACTAGACGCCGGAAACGTTTCTGACAGCGGGATGGGCGGCCTGGACTTGACGCGAGCTTGCCGGAAAAATCCACAGTAGTGTCATTTTGCTAACCATGCTTTTTGCGGTTGGCTGGCTATTTTTTTGCTTTTTTATTTGTGACGGACCGCGGCTAGCAGGGCGGTTCACCTGAACAACAAATGGCGGCAGGCGACCTGCTTGCCCTTGCTGGAGGCTCAATGCAAACACAAGACATTTCGACCAATTCCCAGAACGTCCAGGGCACCAGCGCCGCGGCGCTCGTGGCCAGCGGCGACTACCGCATCATCCGCCGCAATGGCGCCGTGGTGGCGTTCGAGCCGTCCAAGATTTCGGTCGCGATGACCAAGGCCTTCCTGGCCGTGGGTCCCGAGCAGGGCCAGGTGTCGGCGCGCGTGCGCGACCTGGTCGAGCAGCTCACCCACAACGTGGTCGCCGCCCTGGTGCGCCGCCAGCCGAACGGCGGCACCTTCCACATCGAAGACGTGCAGGACCAGGTCGAACTGTCGCTGATGCGCTCGGGCGAGCATGAAGTCGCGCGCGAGTACGTGCTGTACCGCGCCAAGCGCATCGAAGAGCGCCGCCTGGCCAAGGAAGCGGCCGGCACCGCCGCGCCCGCCGCGCCGCAGATCCACGTGATCGACGGCGGTGTGAAGAAGCCGCTGGACATGAACGCGGTCACCGGCCTGATCGGCGCGGCCTGCGCCGGCCTGGAAAAGCACGTGGACGCCGAGGCGATCCTGACCGAGACCCTGAAGAACCTGTACGACGGCGTGCCGGTCGAAGAGTTGCACAAGTCGGCCGTGCTGGCCGCGCGCGCGCTGATGGAAAAGGACCCGGCTTACAGCCAGGTCACCGCGCGCATCCTGCTGCACTCGATCCGCAAGGAGATCTTCGGCAAGGAAGTGGCGCAGGCCGAGGCAGCCGCCGAATACGTGAGCTACTTCCCGAAGTACATCGCCAAGGGCATCGATGCCGAGCTGCTGGACGAAGAGCTGGGCAAGTTCGACCTGGAGCGCCTGGCCAAGGCCCTGGTGGCAGACCGTGACCTGCAGTTCGGTTACATTGGCCTGCAGACCCTGTACGACCGCTACTTCCTGCATATCCGCGACGTGCGCATCGAGATGCCGCAGGCGTTCTACATGCGCGTGGCGATGGGCCTGGCCCTGCGCGAGGAAGACCGCGAAGCGCGCGCGATCGAGTTCTACAACCTGCTGTCGACCTTCGACTTCATGAGCTCGACCCCGACCCTGTTCAACTCGGGTACCCGCCGCTCGCAGCTGTCGTCGTGCTACCTGACGACCGTGTCGGACGACCTGGAAGGCATCTACGACGCGATCAAGGAAAACGCGCTGCTGTCGAAATTTGCCGGCGGCCTGGGCAACGACTGGACCCCGGTGCGCGCGCTGGGCTCGCGCATCAAGGGCACCAACGGCAAGTCGCAAGGCGTGGTGCCGTTCCTGAAAGTGGTCAACGACACCGCCGTGGCGGTCAACCAGGGCGGCAAGCGCAAGGGCGCGGTCTGCGCCTACCTTGAGACCTGGCACATGGACATCGAGGAATTCCTCGACCTGCGCAAGAACACCGGCGACGACCGCCGCCGCACCCACGACATGAACACCGCGAACTGGATTCCGGACCTGTTCATGAAGCGCGTGATGGAAAAGGGCGAGTGGACCCTGTTCACGCCGTCGGAGTGCCCGGACCTGCACGACAAGGTCGGCAAGGCCTTCGAAGACGCATACACCGCCTACGAAGCCAAGGCCGCGCGCGGCGAAATCCGCGTGTTCAAGAAGATCCAGGCGATGGACCTGTGGCGCAAGATGCTCTCGATGCTGTTCGAGACCGGCCACCCGTGGATCACGTTCAAGGACCCGTGCAACATCCGCTCGCCCCAGCAGCACGTGGGCGTGGTGCACTCGTCGAACCTGTGCACCGAGATCACGCTGAACACCAGCGCGGACGAGATCGCGGTCTGCAACCTGGGTTCGGTCAACCTGCCGGCCCACATGAAGGGCGACGGGTTGGACCTGCTCAAGCTGCAAAAGACCGTGCGCACCGCGATGCGCATGCTGGACAACGTCATCGACATCAACTACTACGCCGTCGACAAGGCCCGCAACTCGAACCTGCGCCACCGTCCGGTCGGCCTGGGTATCATGGGCCACCAGGACTGCCTGCACATGATGCGCGTGCCGTTCGCATCGGACAAAGCGGTGGAGTTTGCTGACCGTTCGATGGAAGCCGTCTGCTACTACGCCTACCTGGCCTCGACCGAGCTGGCCGAAGAGCGCGGCCGCTACCAGTCGTACGAAGGTTCGCTGTGGGACCGCGGCATCCTGCCGCAGGACTCGATCAAGCTGCTGGCCGAAGAACGCGGCGGGTACCTGGAGCAGGACACCAGCGAGACCATGAACTGGAACATGGTGCGCGAGCGCGTCAAGAAGTACGGCATGCGCAACTCGAACTGCGTGGCGATCGCTCCGACCGCGACGATCTCGAACATCATCGGCGTGTCGGCTTGCATCGAGCCGACCTTCCAGAACCTGTACGTGAAGTCGAACCTGTCGGGCGAGTTCACCGAGATCAACGCCCACCTGGTGCGCGACCTGAAGGCGCGTGGCCTGTGGGACGAGGTGATGATCGCCGACCTGAAGTACTTCGACGGCACCCTGTCCAAGATCGACCGCGTGCCGGACGACCTGCGCGACCTGTACGCCACCGCGTTCGAAATCGAGCCGAAGTGGCTGGTGGAAGCCGCATCGCGCCGCCAGAAGTGGATCGACCAGGCCCAGTCGCTGAACATCTACATGGCAGGCGCTTCGGGCAAGAAGCTGGACGAGACCTACAAGCTGGCCTGGCTGCGCGGCCTGAAGACCACCTACTACCTGCGTACCATTGCGGCCACGCACATGGAGAAGTCCACCGTGCGTACCGGCGCGCTGAACGCGGTTCCGGTCTCGGGCGGCCTGCCGGCAGCGGCGGCGCCAAGCGCACCGGCAGCTCCGGCTGCACCGGCAGCGGATGCCTCTGGCGTGGTCGAGGGCGCGGCCTGCTACCTGCGTCCGGGCGACCCGGGCTTCGATGAGTGCGAAGCCTGCCAGTAAGGATTGCGTATTTGAGCACGTCGTTCCCGCGAAGGCGGGAACCCATGGACCGCGTGAATGCACGCTCAGCATGGGTCCCCGCCTGCGCGGGGACGACGTTCGTAAGCTAACAAGAAAGGAACTGAATTATGTCGTTGTCCTGGGACGATGAACCGAGCACCGAACAACAACCGCAGGCATCCGGCGACGTGGCCGTCAGCGCGGCCGATATCGCCAAGCGCGTGAACGCCGACGACAAGCGCATCATCAACGGCAAGACCGACGTCAACCAGCTGGTCCCGTTCAAGTACAAGTGGGCGTGGGACAAATACCTGGCCGGCTGCGCCAACCACTGGATGCCGCAGGAAGTGAACATGCAGCGCGACATCGAGCTGTGGAAGAACCCGAACGGCCTGACCGAAGACGAGCGCCGCATCGTCAAGCGCAACCTCGGCTTCTTCGTGACCGCCGACTCGCTGGCCGCCAACAACATCGTGCTGGGCACCTACCGCCACATCACCGCGCCCGAGTGCCGCCAGTACCTGCTGCGCCAGGCCTTCGAAGAGGCGATCCACACCCACGCCTACCAGTACATCGTTGAGTCGCTGGGCCTGGACGAGCGCGAGATCTTCAACGCGTACAACGAGATCCCGGCGATCCGCGACAAGGACCAGTTCCTGATCCCGTTCATCGAGACGCTGACCGACCCCGAGTTCAAGACCGGCACCATCGAGAACGACCAGAAGCTGCTCAAGTCGGTGATCGTGTTCGCCTGCCTGATGGAAGGCCTGTTCTTCTACGTCGGCTTCACCCAGATCCTGGCGCTGGGCCGCCAGAACAAGATGACCGGCGCGGCCGAGCAGTACCAGTACATCCTGCGCGACGAGTCGATGCACTGCAACTTCGGCATCGACCTGATCAACTCGATCAAGATGGAAAACCCGCAGCTGTGGACCGCCGAGTTCCGCGAAGAGCTCAAGCAGCTGTTCCTGAAGGCCGTGGACCTCGAGTACGCCTACGCCGAGGACACCATGCCGCGCGGCGTGCTGGGCCTGAACGCGCCGATGTTCAAGAGCTACCTGCGCTTCATCGCCAACCGCCGCGCCGTGCAGATCGGCCTGGACCCGCTGTTCCCGAACGAAGAGAACCCGTTCCCGTGGATGAGCGAGATGATCGACCTGAAGAAGGAGCGCAACTTCTTCGAGACGCGTGTGACCGAGTACCAGACCGGCGGCGCGTTGAACTGGGATTGATCGTGCTCTCAGCGTAGCATCAGAAGTTAATAAGCACAAAGGCCCGAGGACGGGCCTTTGTGCTTTTGCTGTTCGGCTTTCCTTTTCAAGTTCTCACCCACCCGTCCTGAGCCGTCGTAGTCTGTATCAAGTACGAGATGTTGTTCTTGTATCAAAAAATGGTGACGGATCGATTGCTCTGCAAGTGGGATGTAAAGGACAATTGTTGAGGGAAGTTCGATGAATGTTGACGAATGAAAATTGATGACAATTTCAGTGTGCTTGAGCTGGACTTAGGTGCCGCAGAGAGGGTTCGCGCGCTTGGCGCCTACTATACTCCGGACGCAATCGCGACGGCAGTTGCTACCTGGGCTGTTCGCACTGGAAGTGAGAACATCCTCGAACCTACGGCTGGAGGGGGGGCGCTTCTGACCGCGGCTCATGCGCGAGCGAGGCACCTAGGACACGCGTTACCTTGGAGAGCGACAGCGTACGACATTGATGCACATGCGATCAGAAATCTAAATCTCCTGATGCTTGATGGGCTAATCGTGCAACAGGCAGATTTTTTGACGGTACACCCCAACCCGCATAAAAAATTCGATTTGGTCTTGGCGAATCCGCCATTCACTCGTAACCACGCGCTCGCAGACGCGCAACGAGACTACCTGCGTAAGCGATTTCAGACGAAAGGGCCTGCCGGCCTTTGGGTGTACATCCTACTTCATTCGCTCGCCTTTCTAACGGTTGGCGGAAGGCTAGCTTCCGTTGTGCCGCGGTCGATTCTCTTCACTAACTACGGCGATTCCTTCTTAAGACGCCTTTGCAAATGCTTTGGTTTTGTGGGGGTGTATGAGCTGGCTAGCAAGCCTAGTTGGAGCAGCCATGCTGAAGAAGCGGGCGCTGTAGTTCTCGCAGAAGATTATTTGGTTAGCAGCTGTTCGAGCTACGAGCGAGGATCGCTCGGGAATGATGGTTCGACGACGGTTTCATCGACCGCTCCATCCGAAGCTTTTGAAGAAATTGCGAAAAATTGCAAGAGTTTGGGAGAGATATCTTCCATATCGATAGGCGCGGTAACAGGCAGGAATGAAGTTTTTTTACTATCTGAACACGATAGGAAGAAATCAGGTATACCATATGACGACTTGCGACCGGCGGTGTCTCGGCGCCGGCAGATTTCAGGTATAACATTGAGCTTGGAGGATCTAAACCAGATGGCATCTGACGGCCAAAAGACCTGGTTGCTCTATCCTCGAAAGCTAACACGTGCTGTTTCAAACCACCTCTCCAAGATACCGGAAAGTGACCGTGCCAAGGTCGTATGGTTTAAAAAGAGATCCCCTT
The DNA here is from genome assembly GCF_024756255.1 of Massilia agilis. Lineage (GTDB taxonomy): Bacteria > Pseudomonadota > Gammaproteobacteria > Burkholderiales > Burkholderiaceae_D > Telluria > Telluria agilis. Next base: position 256,876 of record NZ_JANUHB010000004.1, read on the forward strand.
GGTGGAAGGTCCAGGTGGCTTCACGGTACGATGCGGTCTTCACCTATATGAATGATGCTGGTCCGCGAGTAGTACGGTTAGAGCCTGGAATTGTGTGCACTAACACTCTCCACAAACTTGAGTTTAAGCCGTCGACATCCGAGCAAGCGAAGTATTCTGCGTTACTTTCGCCGATCTCAACATTCGGACAGGTGGCAGCCGAGAAGATCGGACGAGCGTATAGCGGGGGCGTGCTTAAGTTCGAGCTCAGGGAAGCACGGAATTTGCCGATAGTTATCTCGCCATCCTTTAACGAGTCCTTGCTTTCAAAAGTCGATGGTATGTTGAGGAATAACGACATCGTTCAGGCCGCGCAGACAGTTGACGAGGCATTTATGCCTCAGTTATTCGGGGCATCATGGCGCGATGCGCAACGCACACTTATATATGAACTTGACACCCTCAGAGCTGCAAGGCGAAAGAAGGGAAAGGACCGCTAGTATGGCTACAACGACCGAACATTTTTTTGCCGCGGACGCCGCCATAATTGCGCGGTTGGGGCGCGAGCTAGTGGCAAAGCAGGAGACTGCATTAATTGAGTTAGTGAAAAATAGTTACGATGCCGATGCCACCGAAGTCGTCGTCAAGTTCATGACCGAACAGCCAGTGCCGACTTTAGAAATCGTTGATAACGGGTCCGGAATGACAAAAACAGACCTTGTTCTCGGGTTTCTGCGACTTGCGAGCGATAAAAAAGTGTCTGAGCCGTTGTCGCCGAGATATAAGCGTCGCCGTGCCGGACGAAAGGGTATCGGACGTTTCTCAGCACACAGGCTAGGTGATAGGTTAGTGCTGACCACACGTCACGCATCGGAAGCGGTGGGTTGGAGACTTGACGTAAATTGGGCGGATTTTGCAAGGGGCGCAGAACTCTCCGCTATCCCCGTCACCATCAGCGAAATCGAGGTCTCTGAACCGGGCACGACAATACGCATTGAGCATCTTTTCGACGAGTGGTCGGAAGCAGCGATCAAACGTTGTTGGAGAAACGTCCTTAGACTACAGCAGCCTTATCCCGTCGCACCTGTTGAAGAAAAGCCGTCGGTTGACCCTGGCTTTGTCGTAAGGTTTACTAGAGAGAATTCTCTTCTGAAAGATGAGACTGTGGTCGCGGATCTTCAGACAGAAATTCTCGACCATATGCATGCAGTAATTGAGTTCAAAGTCGATGACCTTGGATTTGCCAGCTGGAGGATGGTGAAAAATAGGTTTGCGCCCTCAACCGATTGGCAGAAGATCAATAGTTATACGCCAGATGATCCAAAGCCTGGACCATACAAGTATTTGAGAAACACTTGGATGCGTACGCACTACGTCATTTTGTTGGCTGAACTATTACCAACGATGGTGTTCACGCGGGTTCGGGACGAGTTGGCAAGTCTAGGCGGCGTAAGGCTTTATCGAAACGGCTTCAGAGTCGTACCGTACGGGGACCCCGACAATGACTGGCTGGGTTTCGATGAGTTGTATGCGAAGCGCACGTTCCTGGCACCAATCAGCAACCGAAATTTTTTTGGTGTTGTAGAGGTGAGTGATCCCGACGGGCAAATGTTTGAGGAGCACACATCCAGGGAGGGGCTGCTAGAAACATCAGCTTTCGCTGAATTAAAACATTTGGCATCTGCTGTGATTGTGACCGCAGTTGGGGCAATTTCTGATGCCAGGGGTAAGAAGACGCGTGCGAGCGATAAGCCAACTCAGAGCCAGGATCCAATCAAAAAGCTGAAGTCGGCCGTCGATAATCTGCTTTCGTCAGGTAGTGCTCCCGTCTCAACAAATACGGGGCCGGAGCCGTTGTTCAGTGTTCCAACGGTTACCGCTCCAGCTATTGAAGCCGTGAAGGCGATTGCCGACGAAATCGAGCAGAGCGTTGAGGAGGCCCGATCCGCGCTCGCAGACGAAACCGCAATGTTACGCCTGCTTGCGACGTTAGGCATGACAACTGCTGAGTTTAGTCATGAAACCGGAATGACATTTGATGCGTTTCGCTTTGATTTCCAAGAAGTCTTCAGAACTGCAGTCGACGCGAAACAAAATGACTCGGATTTCTTAGAGAAGGCGGTACGCGCCCAAGCTATGCTAGCAAGGCTGGATGCGCTCACATCTTATCTAAATACTCTCGCTAGTTCACGATCTAGCAGGGATGTCCAACCGGTTAGTCTAGCTAAAGTCGTTGAGGATTTTGAAAAAGGGATCCGTCTCCAAGCGAAGACACAGTCAGTTGACTTAAGGGTGGTCGTCCCCAATTACGATCCGCTTTACACACGACCTATGCATGAAGCAGAGATCGCGTCAATATTGCTCAATCTATATACGAATGCAGTCAAGGCAGTCAAGCGTCGCGGCGACGAGCGGGTTATTGCCGTGATTGCGGATCGAGCCGAAGAAAACTCGATGGTTCGACTACGTTTTATGGATAGCGGGGATGGGGTTCCTGAGCAAAATCGCGAAAAGATATTCGATGCATTCTTCACCACCCGTGTTTCACCTCCGGGTTCGGCGTCAGATGTCGATCACGCTAAGGGAACCGGCTTGGGGCTTTGGATCGTCAGTCAGATTGTCAATAATGCTGGTGGCGAAATTGTTGTGACCGAGCCCCCAACAGGGTTTTCTACTTGCTTCGAAATGCTACTTCCGGAGGAAAACGACAATGCCAAATGACGGCGTCTGGATTTTCGTGGACGATAGGCGTGAAGAAGCGCGCGCATTCGCAGCGGAATTTGAGCGAAGCGGACAAATCAAAATAGAGGTGTTGAGTCCTACTGAAGCGCGACAGCAGCTATTGCTGGCGCGAAGAAAACCAGCTGGTGTACTTATGGATGTTGATCTGTCATCGATCGCCGATGAGCTAGGGACCGGACCAGGGATAGCCCAAGACATTCGCACAAAGCAAAAGGCAGGGTTAGCACAGGAGTTCCCAATTGTGCGGTTTTCGGCAGCCGAGCCCGTGCACAGAAATGTTCTCGGAGATCCATCCAGCGATGATCTGTTCGAATTAAAGATCTTAAAAAATGAGGTGCGACACAAGCGCGATCAGATTGTCCTTCATTTGCTCGGGCTTACGGAGGTATATGAAGCGCTGGATAAGCTCGAGGCAAGTCCGGGCGGATGGTCCGCTGAGTTAGATGCGATTTTTGGAATCGACGCTGTAAAGTTTAGTGGCTGGGGTCATGAGGGCCTGGTCGCAAAAGTACTGGCAGGAGCAATGCATTCAAGCCATGTCGCGGCAAATGCGTTCTGCCGTCTTTTTTTAATACCGTCGGGCCTGCTCATCGACGAGAAATTATTGGCGTTAAGGTTGGGCGTTGACGTGGAAAAAAGTGGAGCGGCCTGGGCAACCCTACTTGGGAAGTTGGGTGACGCCAAGTACGGAGGGGTCGCTCGAACGCGGTTCGAACGATGGTGGGCTCGTGGGCTCGAGGAGTGGTGGTTCAAGAATATCGATTCGATTACGCCCCTCGCTAGTAGGACGGTTGCCGAGCGAGTGGACTTGCTCGCTAACCGGACTACAACACCAGGGCTAGAACCGCTGGCGGGATCAGCGCCGTCGTCAGAATTTCGACCTTGGCGCTTTTGCAGGCTCGGACTCGAGAGTGAACCGGCGGAGTTCCTTCCTGTAGACCCTACCGATTCTGTGAGGCTGACGCCGCAAGCTGATTTCCCAGCATGGATTGATCCACCCGTGGCATCACTGAGGCTGGCACTTCGCGCCAGGAACGACGCCAGACTCAATCAGAAAGACCTGGAGCGGATGCGCAGGAAACATCGGGCGTGAGACCATGTGGAAAGACTATCTAGATGACTTTCAAGAGCTAGCGGAAGTCCTTGACGTGCTCGACGCCACAGCGGCCACGTCGAACTCCCTTCGTCTGATTAGCGGATTTGCGCAGGCCTCATGGCATGCGAACAACCGCATTAGTAGCGGTGAAGCTGGGATCGAGATTCCTCCACCACGCAATAAGGCTATGCATCCTGCGCTATGCAAGGCTGAAAGCGCTATGATCTGTTTCGTATTTGAACTCGGCGACTTCGAAGCGAACTCGATCCCGAGACAAGCAGACTTTCAGGTGAAAGTTGCTGGCATATTAGAAGGTGAGAACTGCTACGTCGAACTGGAAGACCACTGGCGAGTTGACAGTCATCTTTTCCCCTTGGAAGAGGCGAGGGAGCCTCATCCATATTTTCATTTCCAACGAGGCGGTCATGCACAAGATCGTTTCGCTGGAAATGATTGGTATGTGCCGAGCACTAAAATGCCCGAGGTGAGAGGTGCGCTTTGGCGAGGCCTGATGCAATCGCCGGGACCACGCATCCCCGTAGCGCCTCATTGCCCGATTCTCGCTATCGACTTCGCGATAGGACAGCATGATGGGACCGTATGGCATCATCTACGAGCAGACCCTGATTACTCTGCAATCATTAGACGGGCCCAAGCCCGTCTTTGGCAGCCTTTTTTTGAGGCGCTTGCTCGCCCAGCTTTTCGCTCGCGGTGGATGGGCCCCGTTTTTGCTTGATGTCTGGCAGCACATCTCCGTCATCTAGTGTCGTGATGAAACCTGCGGTCGCCTAGCCGCAGTAGACCGGCGGCGCGCTGAACTGGGACTAAATCGGAGTCCCGCTGGATACGAAGAGTCTCTTCGGAGGCTCTTTTCCATTGAGGCGCTCGCATTGTCCGAAAGATGCGCTCGCCCTAGGATAACACCCGTGTTCAACCGGCTTGCGGCCGCGCAAAGCCACCAGCCTCATCCCTAGTTAGATTGGCTTGATAGTCATGAGTGACTTACCAACCGAGAACAAAGGGATACGGATGGAGCGCTATCACATCACGCTCGGCGCGAGCACCACGGCTGGCGGCAAGGTCACTTCTGCCGCGTCAGACCGGACGCTCAACGGTATCAAGGTCGCCTATGCGGGCGATTCCGTGTCCTGCCCGAGGTGCAATGCCCAAGGCGTCATCGAGCCAGATGGCCCGCGCATCAACGAGAGTTTGAATGGCAGGCAGGTTGCCTTAAGTGACGACATCTGTCGCTGCAAGTGCAACCCACCGCCTCGCCTGGTCGCCAACCAGACCGTTTTGAAACAAATTATCGATGGGGAATGGGCCGCCGCCAAAGCGGGTGCGGCGGCCGAGACAGTGGCGAAGCTCAACGCCGGGAACAGCGCGGCCACCAAGTCCGATGGTGTCCCGCTCGTTTTGCTCGATCCGAAAACAGAGGAACCCTACCGAAACCGGCGCTACAAGCTGAGCTTCAAGGACAAGGTCATCGAGGGGACGACTGACCAGAACGGCGTGACGAAACCCCTCACGCTTGCCGAACGTGCAGCAATTGTTCGGTGGCAGGTCGAGGACGAGATCGCAGGCGCGTGATGACTGGCGCCATCCGTCTGCGTCCTTGAGGAACACCGTATGCCAACCGTATTCGTTCCAGGCAAACCTGATGCTTTTTTCCCCAAGCACAAGTTCTACGGCGTCCCAGTTTACGGCAACTACCAGCGCATCGAGGAATGCAGGTCGCATCACTACGTGGGCCCTGCCGCCACGGTTGAGAAGGCCGTCGCCGCCTACGTCCTGACTCCTGAGCATTTGTGGGCCACCTTCCAGACTGAGGCGGAGGATCTGATCAGGGTGAACGGTTCGATGGACGGACACTGGCAGGAGCGGAACAGGCGCATCAACGCCGCCTATGCCAAGCTGTGGCTGGCCGACAATCGCTTCCAGTGGGCCGGGCTGGCCGCGTTCGCGTCCAAACAAGTGGGCTGCACGATCCTCCACGCCAAGCAGACGATCGTCAAAAACCGCCGCGAGCGGGAGAATCTTGAACTATCGTTTGCCGCCGCATTTCCCGGGGCAGAGGCTGCCGCTGGTGTGCAGGCTGGAACCGAGGCGGGGGCGGCTTACGCGCATGACAGGCTCGGCTTCGGGAACGAACATCTGTTCCTCGACATCTACCCGTTGCATCGCTTTTTCATGGAGCGGGGCTGGAAGGAATTCAGCGATTACCTGCCCAAGCGGCAGAACAAGAAGTATCCGGTGTACTGGAACGTGGACAGGAGCGTCTTGCCGTTCGGTACGCCGTTCCAGGAAATCCGTGATGGCTTTGGCCGCGTTGAAGCTGGCAACTTGGCTGACAGTGTCAATTCATTGGCTCGGCATGAACAGGTGAACATTCTTCAGGCGATTATGTATAACGATCGCGTCATGCAGCAGCTGCTTGACGCCAACCAGTACGCCGTGGTGACCGGCATTCCGACCGGCGACGCCGAGAAGGTGGAGCTGACCCTGTCGGCGCAGTGCAAAGCCAAGGAAGGGTTCACCTTGCCCTTCTCAAGGGACAAGCACGCAAAGTTATGGGTAGCAGAGCAACGCATGCGGTTCGTACGTCGCGCCGCTGACGAGTTCAACAAACTCTTGAACGGTTCCCAACGTTTCCGGGTGGAGGAATCCATTCGAACGATAGCGGCTGGCGGGGGCGTAGCGTGAGGGGACATTACCGCTCACTTTTCGTGTTGGCCGGGCTCGCGGTGGTTGCGGCCTACTGGCATTACCGCACCCCGGAGCCGACAGTCCTGTCTTTCCGCCTTGGGCAGAGCTTCGAGGAGGTGGCGAGGAACTCAACCTATCCTGTGATGGAACGATCCAATTTGCCTGCCGACGATCCCGGCGGCGGGCAATTTGGCGAGACGTGGGTGACAGAACCGGCCGTCATCATTCGGTTCGCCGACCCTCAACATGGATTCACGCTGCCGCCAACCAACTTTGCCGCACTTGGGTTCGACCACAATGTCGCCGCCACGCTCTCCACCTCACCCATGCTGAAAAAGTTGCCCTTCGACGAAGCTATCGCTGTGCTGGAGAACCTGCAGAACCAGTTCAAGGCAGGCGGCTGGGAACCTTACAAAGGCGACGACAGCGACTGGTTCGACCTGACTCCTGAAGGGAAGAAGCGACTGTATGCGCGGATGTTTGAGCCGGGATATGCGCAAGAGGCGAGCTTGCGCATTCCAAAGCGGTACGGCATGACCTTCAGGCTCAAATGCGCCGAGGGCTGCTGGACGCGCGAGCCGCCTTACAAGTTTCTCATCGACGTCGGGGTGGGCGTGGACACCCAAGGATGGGATCCAGAGCACGAGCCTTTCCCTGAGCCCTGACGGCGGTCAGGCCTGCTGCACTGCTTGCTCCTTGCCGGCGCTCTCCTCCAGCTGCTCTCCCTCGCCATGCGGGAACGGCGCAAACCAGCACGCCAGGAACGATGGAATGGTCGCCACCATCACCAGAGCGAAGTAGCTCACATACCCAAGCGCCTCCTGCAGGTGGCCGCTGACCACGCCGGTGACCATGCCGCACAGGCCCATGAGCCCCGTGCCAAACGCATAGTGCGTGGTGGCGTACCTGCCTGGCGCGAGCTGCTGCATCAGGTAGATCATGAAGCCGACCGAGCCGAAGCCGAAGAAGAACTTTTCGATGATGACGCCCGCGCCGATCGCAAGCAGATTCGCCGGCAGGTAGATGCTCATGACGAGGAAGGTGACGTTCGGGATGTTCACCGCGCAGCACAGCAGGAACAGCGTGCGCTGCAGGCCGCGCCTTGCCACGAACAGCCCGCCCAACACCGAGCCAAGCAGCACCGCCGCCAGGCCATAGGTGCCGTAGATGATCCCCAGCCGTTCGTTGGACAGCCCAAGCCCGCCCCTGGCGGCCGAATCGACCATGAAGAACGGCCCGATCTTCTCCAGCAGCCCGATACTGAGCCGGAACAGGAAGGCGAATGCCACCATTCGCCACACGCCCGGCTTGCGGAAGAAGGTGACGAAGGCGTCGCGCAGGATCGTCCACGCGCCGCCCACGCTGGTGGGTGTGTTTTCTGCGCGCGCGCCTTCCGGCATGAAGCGCAGGTGCCAGAAGGCCATCAGCAGCGTGATGCCGGCCACGATGAAGAACACGACCTGCCACGCCTGCATCCACTGCGGCCCGAAGGTCGCCGCATCGTGGCCGAACACCGTTGTGTGCAGCTTGCCGCTCAGGTAGACCAGAAAGCCCGAGGCGACGATCGGCCCGATATTCCACGACAGGCTCTGCACCCCGCAGTACAGCGACTGCGTGCGGGTGTCGAGCGAGGTGACGTAGACGCCGTCGCTGGCGATGTCCTGGGTCGCGCCGATGAAGGACATCAGCCAGAACATGGGCATGAGCACCACCATGAAGTCCGGCAGCGACATGGCCAGTGCGGCGCCGGCAAAGCCCAGCCCCATCAGCACCTGGGTGCACAACACGAAGAACTTCTTGGTGCGGTACATCTCGACGAGCGGCGCGAACAGCGGCTTGATCGTGTAGGCAAGGATCAGCATGCTCGAATACGCGGCAGCCCTGCCGTTGTCCATGCCCATGTTCTTGAACATGATGGCCGTCACGCTGCACAGCATGGTGTACCCCAGCGCCATCGTGAAGTACCCGGTGGGCACCCACAGCAGGGGAGAGCGAGCGGTGCTAGATGGCGGCATGGCGCGGCTCCGTATTGGGTTGGGCGTAGTGCAAACGTGCCGGTGCATGGGAACTGGCCAGATGCCGGTCCAGCATGGTGGCAGCGCCCGCCAGGGCGGGGTAGGGCGCGGTGATTACCAGCGTGGGAATTCTGCTTGTGAAGGTGCTGAACCGTCCCTTGGCCTCGAAGCGCTGGCGGAAGGGTGAGCGGGCGAACCAGTCGCCCAGCCGCGGAACGATGCCACCGCCAATGTAGATGCCGCCGCGCGCGCACAGCGTCACCGCTAGGTTGGCTGCCGCGGTGCCCAGCATGCCGCAGAAGCATTCGAGTACCTCGGTGCACAAGGGATCGGTGCCCGTCAGGCCGCGCTCGACGATGTCCGCCGGCGCCAGCGGTGCCGGCACGGGCAGCCCGCGCCATGCGGCCAGCGCCTCGAGAATCAGCGACAGGCCGGGACCGGACATCAGGCGTTCGGCGGACACATGGGAAAAGCGCGTCCAGCAGAAATCGAGGATCGCCTGTTCGCGCTCGTCCGACGGCGAAAACGCGACGTGGCCGCCCTCGCTCTGCAGCACGGTCCAGCCGTCGTTTGAGGGGATCAGGCCCGCCATGCCAAGCCCGGTGCCGGCGCCGAGCAGGCCGATGACGCCATCGCCGCGCACCTGGCCCGGGCCCACGGCCATGACGTCGGCAGCGCCCAGCCCCGGCACGGCCGCTGCCAGCGCGGCGAAGTCGTTCACCACCAAGAGCGTATCCAGCCCGAGGGCATCGCGTGTCTCGGCGATCGAGAACTGCCAGTCGTGGTTGGTCATCTTGACGAAGTCGCCTTCGACCGGATTGGCGATGGCGATGGCCGCGTGCCGCACGTCCAGGCCCGGGTGCCGGGACAGGTAGGCGCGGGCGGCGTCGGCCAGGCTTGCATGGCCGGAGCACGGCAGGGTGGCGATGGCCTCGATGCTCCCGGCCGCGCGTTCGATGGCAAAGCGCGCGTTGGTGCCGCCGATGTCGGCCAGCAGGCGCGCACCATTGCGGTAGCGATCAGCTTCCATGGCAGTCTTCCTTGTCACATAGTCGAGGCGGCGAGCCGGCCCTGGCGCTGCGCCGCAATGAAGTCGCGGTACCACAGGGCGCTGGCTTTGCGCGTGCGCTGCTGGGTAGCATAATCTACATACACGATGCCGAAGCGTTTGGCGTAGCCCGAATTCCATTCGAAGTTGTCGAGCAGGCTCCATAAGAAGTAGCCATCCACCTGCACACCTTGCGCCATCGCCGCACGCAGCGCGGCCAGGTGGCGCGCAACGTAGTCGATGCGGGCCCGGTCATCCACCTGGCCGTGCTCGAGGCGGTCGGCATTGGCCATGCCGTTTTCGGTGATGTAGATCGGCGGCAGGTCGTATTCGGCTTTGAGCTTGAGCAGCAGTTCGGTCAGGCCCTGGGGGTAAATCTCCCAGCCCATGTCGGTGGCGCCAAGCGCGCTGTCGGGCTGGCGCGGCGGCTCTTCGGCACTGCAGTAGGCGCGGGTGTAATAGTTCACGCCCAAAAAGTCGAGCGGCTCGCGGATGGCCTTGAAGTCGCCCTCGTGGACCACCGGCGCGTCGGCGCCGTGCGCGCGCAGGGCCAGCTCGGGATAGCGGCCCTTGAAGATCGGGTCCATGAACCACTGCACCGAGCGGGCATATTCCAGGTTCGCCAGGTCGCGGTCGGCCTGCGAGTCCGTGGCAGGGTCGGCGGTCCACTGGTTCAAAACGATCCCCAGGCGGGCGGGCGCGCCCACCGCGCGCATGGCCTGCATGGCCAGCCCGTGCGACAGCAGCAGATGGTGCGATACCTGGATTGCCGACTTGCGGTCGGCCACGCCGGGCGCGAACTGGGCGTTGCCGTGTCCAAGGTTGGCGGTGCACCACGGCTCGTTGTGGGTGGCGATGGTTTTCACGCGCGAGCCAAAGCGGCGAGCCACCTCCCACGCATAGTCCGCAAACCGGTGCGCGGTGTCGCGCGAGAGCCAGCCGCCTTCGTCCTGCAGCGCTTGCGGCAGGTCCCAGTGATACAGCGTCAGGTGCGGGGCGATGCCATGCTCATCGAGCGCGTCGAGCAGGCGCGCATAGAAGTCGAATCCCCGCTCGTTCCATGCACCCTTGCCCTCGGGCTGCACGCGCGTCCAGGCCATCGAGAAGCGGTAGGCGTCCACGCCCAGCGACGCCATCAGCGCCACGTCATCCCGGTAGCGGTGATAGTGGTCGCAGGCGATGTCGCCGTTGCTGGCGTCCTTGATGTTGGCCGGGTTGCGGCAGAAGGTGTCCCAGATCGACGGGCCTTTGCCGTCGAGTGTCGCCGCGCCCTCGATCTGGAAGGCGCTGGTGGCGACCCCCCAGGTGAAATCGGGCGGGAATTGAATTGGATCGGTCATGGTGCAGGTGTTGGATGATGTCGAAGGTTGGCGCGGTCCCCGGCACCGGCCGGGGACCGTGGCCGGCGGCTCAGAACTCCAGGCCGGCGTTGATGCCGATGGTGCGCGGCGGCAGGTACTGTGCGACCCAGGCGCCGAAGCCGTTCATGGCGCTGGTCTTGACGTTGACGTCGCCCACATTGCGCACGAAGGCATCGATCCACCACTTGTCGTGCGCGTAGCGCAGGCCAATGTCGCTGCGGGTGTAGGCTTTCTGGCGGTCGCCTTCACCCAGGTTGAACACCGACAGCCACGATGCCGTTTCGTAGTGGGTGCTCAGGCGCGGCGTCAGCATGGCGCCGTCGGCCAGGCGGAACACGTGCTGGTACTGCACCTGCGCCGCGAATTTGGGCGTGTGCGGCATCTCGTTGCCGGTCACGTCCAGGCAGGTACTAATGCCGGGCACGGCGCACTTGGGCAGGGCGTAGTCGTTCGAGCCGCCGATCAGGTGGCCGAGCTTGGCGTGGGGCGTGTAGGCCAGCGCCATCTGCAGGCGGTCGTCGCGGCCGAAGCGGGCGGTGATTTCCGATTCCAGACCGTAGATTTTTGCGCCCTCGGCGTTGTTGGTGGCCAGGCCACGGGTGCCGTCCGGGTTGGTCACCGGCGCGCTGAACTGGAAGTCCTTGAACTTCTCGTAGAACAGGGCGTTATTGATCTGCAGGGCGCCGCCCAGCAGCGAGCTCTTGGTGCCGATCTCGTAGTTGGTCAGGGTCTCGGCGCCATAGGTCTTGCCGCCGTCTTGCAGGCCGCCCGACTTGTAGCCGGTCGAGACGCTGGCATAGACCATGTTGTTTCGGTCGATGTCATAGGCCAGCCGCGCCAGGCCGGTCACCTTCTGGCCGGTATAGACCCCGTCGTTGGACGGCACGCCCGGGCTGTAGCCCTGGCCGGGCAGGCGCGGGTCGATCGACGGCGAGACCGGCACCTGTGGCACGCTGGCGTCGTAGTTCCAGGTGTAGCCGTTGCCGCCCTCGTTGGTGCGACGGTCGTGGGTGTAGCGTGCGCCGCCGGTCAGGTGCAGGCTGTCGCCGATGTTCCAGGTGGCCTGGCCGAACGCGGCCGAGGATTTCACCGTCTCTTTCGGTTGGATGAACGAGCCCTGCCACGCAACCGTGCCCTGCTGGGTGCCGTTGAAGACCGGGATATCGAAGCGGATGCTGTTTTCTTCCGCCGCGTAGTACAGGCCAAGTTGCCAGTCCAGCTCGCGCTTGCCGGTCGATTGCAGCTCCAGCTCGTGGCTGTAGTTGGTGTAGTGCGACGAGACGGTGTTGTTGGCCTGGTAGGTGGCGCCGGTGCCAAAGCTGGTCGGCACGCTCACGCCGCCGTCCTGGTCGAAGGTGGAGGAGCCGTCGAACTTCGAATAGCCGGCAATGTACGACAGCGCCATCGCATCGTTGACGGTGTATTCGACACGGCTGCGCAGCGAGCTGGTGTCGCGATGCAGCGAGGGAGCGGTGTCGATCAGGGCCGACCAGCGGTCCTGGCCGGCGCGCGGGGCCTGCATCAAGTTCATCGCCGGGGTGCCACGGTCGGCAAAGCGCTCGTAGGCCACGTTCCACTTCCACGACCGCGATGGCTGCCACAGCAGCGACAGGCGCACCGCGCTCTGGTCCTGCGCGTAGTATTTCGGCCCGCCCACGACGAACTGGTTCGGGTTGATCGGCAGGAAGGCCGAGGCGCTGCCGCCGCTGGCCAGCCAGGCCGCACGCTGGCTTTCCTGCGAGGGAACCGGCAGCTTCTGGTAGTCCACGTAGCCGTCGTGCTGTTCGTGCACGAACGCGATGCGCATGGCTGCCGTGTCGCCGAGCGGCACATTGACGGCGCCGCGCGCGCCGAGCCGGCCGTAGTCGCCAACGCCGGCTTCCACCGTGCCGCTGGTCTGGCCCAGCACCGGTTTGGCGGTCTGCATGTTGACCGCGCCGACCGTCGAGTTGCGGCCCCACAGCGTGCCTTGCGGGCCGCGCAGCACCTCGATCGCGTCAAGGTCGAACAGCAGGCTGGTGGCGCCTTCCGGGCGCGGGGAGTAGATGCCATCGACAAAGGTGGCCACCTCCGGGTCGGCGTACTCGGTCTTGGCGCTGTCGTTGCCCACGCCGCGCATGGTCATGGTGATCACGCCGTGGTCGCCCTGTCCGGTGGCCTGGAAGCCCGGCACCAGGTTCACCACGTCGATCAGGGTCTGCACGTGGTTGTCTTCGAGGCTGGCCGCGTTCAGGGCGGTGACCGCGACCGGCGTCTTTTGCAGCGAGGTCGAACGCTTGGTGGCGGTGATGATCACTTCGGCCATCTTGGCGCCGTCCGCCGCCGGGGCTTCCGGCGCGCTGTCGGACGGGGTCGTCTGTGCATGCGATGCGTTCATGCCGGTGAGCAGGACCAGGATCGCAAGCTGGATAGGCGAGCTGGCACGCACACCCCGAAGGGCAGATTTTTTCATACTGTCTCCTAACTATTGTGGTTATGTACGGTGCAGGGTTTCCCTGTCTTAGTGTCCGGTGCTGCCGATTTCATGATGTTTATGAAATCGATTTCATGTTATTGTTGATCGAAAGGAAAGTCAAACGAAATTTTGAACGGTGGTTTGACGAGCCACAGGCGCCAGTCAATTCGCCTTTTGTAGAGGGAGTGTTGCGGCGTGATGGGCTAGCGCAGGCCGGACTGGTACACGCTCGGCGCGTGCCGGTGACGTGAAAGCGTTTCTGAAATCGGTTTCTCGCTGTTATACTCGGGCGGCCGCGGCAAGCGCCGCCCACGTCAATCCAACGCACGCCCAATGATGAAAGACTCCAGCAGCACGCCAATGGTCACGGTTCATGAGGTCGCACGCGTCGCCGGCGTGTCAGCGGCCACGGTTTCCCGCTTCCTGAACGGCACGGCCAAGGTGTCCGATGAAAAGCGCAAGGCCATCGAAAGCGTGATCGAGCGCCTCAACTACAAGCCCAACGTGCTGGCCCAAAACCTCAAGAGCGGCAGCACGCGCACCATCGGCGTGCTCACCCAGTCGCTGATGTCGGGGTACTTTGCCGACGCCATGGCCGGTATCGACGATGCGTTGCAGGGCGCCGGGTACGCGCCCCTGATCGTGTCCGGCCACTGGCGCGCGCAGGAGGAAGCCGAGCGCATGGAGTTGCTGATCGCGCGGCGGGTCGATGGCGTGGTCATCCTGTCCGGCAGGCTCAAGGACAGCCAGATCCTCAAGCTGTCGAACCGGGTGCCCATTGTGGCGTTCGGCCGCCAGCTGGAGGGCAAGCACGCCTATGGCTTCAGCCTGGACAACTACAAGGCGGTGTGCGATGCGGTTGAATACCTGATCATGCAGGGGCACCGGAACATCGCATTTATCGCCGGCCCTCCGGACCACGAGGATGCGCAGGCGCGGCTGAAAGGCTATCGCGATACGCTGGCCAAACACAAAATCCAGCGCAACCCCAGGTTGATCGAGGCGGGCGATTTTCTCGAGACTGGCGGCTTGCTGGCGGTCGAGCGCTTGCTGGAATCGGGCGAACGCTTCACGGCTATTTTTGCCGGCAACGACCTGACCGCCTACGGCGCGCGGCTGGCGCTGTACCGGCGCGGCATCCGCGTGCCGGAAGATATCTCGATTGTCGGCTTCGACGACTTGCACAGTTCGATGTGCACCACGCCGCCGCTCACCACCGTGCGCCAGCCTTTGTTTGAAGTCGGCCGCTGCCTCGGCCAGGCGATCCTCGCGATGATCCGGCACGAAAAGCCGGACATCGATCTTCCCCAGCTGAGCCTTGAGGTGCGCGAGTCGGTGCGGCGGATCGGCTAGCGAAGCCTCTGCGCATCGATGCGGCCACCATGTTTTCGCGCGCGTGCGCTTCAAAGTAGTCGCGTGTTTGCGACATTGAGCATGCAAATCTGCGCACACTGCCGCAGCGCGCACCGATCGTTTTTCATCTGCCGGTGCCGGTGAGATTTTCGCGGCCTTATTGATGAGCCAATTTTGCAAACATCCAGTGTTTATCGATACTGCTTCGTTTCCGGTCGCACGCGCATCTGTCCGTTTGGCGGGTGGTATCTGGTGCCTTCAACACCGCTGCCGGATTCAAAACCCGCCGCACGCGCGATGATCCGATTGCAAAAGTGACTGAAAATTATGTGCGCCAGTTGCGCACTGACAAGGTTTTCGTGTACTTTACGTGATTGAATTTGTCAAAAGGTGAACACGCAAAAAATTTTGCGCGGGATCTGGACAAAAAACCGATCAAAAAATGGGACGCTGACCTCATCAGTATGCACGTAAGCTTAATGAAAAGAACAAGCCGCACTGCCTGATTAGTTCAGGCATGGCGGCTTTTTCTTTTCGTGCCCGTCTGCGGGCTGCGATGTGGACAGCGTAACTTGAAGTACCAGTGTCGCCGGTCGAAAGGCTGGCGGCGACGGCTGAAGTGCTGCAATCGTGAGGAGTTGCAGCAGTTCAGCTGGTGCCGAATTCATTAGCATAAACAACGTGTAGCGTTTGTGCCGATGAATAATTCGCCTGGCCGGGAGGCCGGACGGGTTTAAACCTTGTAGCGTATTTTCTCATCGCAGATGAAGGAGAACAAAAATGGCAACAGCCGCTAAGAAACCCGCAGCAAAGAAGCCGGCCGCAAAAGCCGCCGCTAAACCGGCCGCCAAGGCCGCCGCCGAGAAGCCGGTCAAGAAAGCCGCCGCCGCCAAACCGGCAGCCAAGGCCGCCGCCAAGCCGGCAGCAAAAGCAGCCGCTAAACCGGCAGCGAAGAAAGCAACCGCCACCAAAGCCGCCGCCAAGCCGGCAGCCAAGAAGGCAGCAGCCAAGCCGGTCGCCAAAAAAGCAACCGCCACCAAAGCAGCTGCAAAACCGGCAGCAAAGAAAGCAGCAGCCAAGCCGGTAGCTAAAAAGGCAGCCGCAACCAAAGCCGCCGCTAAACCGGCAGCAAAGAAAGCAGCAGCCAAGCCGGTAGCAAAGAAAGCCGCCGCAAAACCGGCAGCCAAGAAAGCAACCGCAAGCAAGGCAGCCGCAAAACCGGTAGCCAAGAAAGCCGCCGCGAAGCCGGCAGCCAAGAAAGCCGCCGCCAAGCCGGTAGCCAAGAAAGCCGCAGCAAAGCCGGCCGCAAAGAAAGCCGCCGCAAAACCGGCAGCTAAAAAAGCAGCCGCCACCAAAGCCGCGGCCAAGCCGGCAGCCAAGAAAGCTGCTGCCAAGCCGGTAGCCAAGAAAGCCGCCGCCAAGCCGGCAGCTAAACCGGCCGCCAAGAAAGCCGCTGCGAAGCCTGCAGCAAAAAAAGCCGCGGCCAAGCCGGCCGCTAAAAAGGCTGCAGCGAAACCGGCCGCCAAGCCGGCCGCCAAGAAAGTCGCTGCCAAGCCGGCAGCAAAGGCAGCAGCTACCAAGCCGGTAGCGAAGAAAGCCGCCGCCAAACCGGCAGCTGCAGCAAAACCGGCAGCAGCCAAGCCGGCAGTCGCAGCCAAACCGGCAGCCGCCAAGAAGCCGGCAGCGAAGAAGCCGGCCGCCAAGAAGGCAGCTCCGGCAGCCAAACCGGCAGCACCGGCCGCTGAAGCAAAACCGGCAGCACCGGCAGCACCGGCAGCAGCAGCTCCGGCGCCGACCGCCGCTCCGGCCAAGACCGTGCTGGCTCCGGCCGCAGCATGGCCGTTCCCGACCAGCAGTCGCCCGTAATAGCCAGCTCTGCCTGGATCAGGCACAATACCGCTGTGTGATCAGTTCACACGGCGGTTTTTTTTTGTGCGTATAGTTCTCCGACCATCGTTCGCACAACACGTTTTTCAAGGAGTGGCCGTGCTCAGTATTCTTCAGTTGATCGTCGATGCGGCAGCCAGTGTGCTCGGTGGCGTGCTGCTGCTGCGTTTCTGGATGCAGGTCACGCGCGTGCGCCCGCCGGCCCCGGTTGCGCAGTTCACGTTCACGCTGTCGGACTGGCTGGTGCGCCCCTTGCGCCGCATCGTGCCAGGCATGGGCGGCTACGACTGGGCCAGCCTGATCGGCGCGTTCCTGGTGGTGGTGCTGGCGACCTCGGTCCTGCTGCTCCAGGGCGCGAGCGGCGAGGTGGTCTTCCTGATGGCCGTGTTCCGGTTCCTCAACTGGATCATCTACGGCTTCATGGCGCTGCTCATCATCGATGCGGTGTTCAGCTGGGTGAACCCGAACGCCCCGCTGGCGCCCTTCATTAGCGCGCTGAACTACCCCTTGCTGCGCCCGATCCGCCGCGTGGTGCCGCTGATCGGCGGTATCGACCTGTCGGTACTCGTCGCGCTGCTCTTGCTGCAGGTGGTACAGATTGTGTTGGGGCGCCTGTTCTTTTGACGATCGAATCGAAGTGGTGCTCCGCCATCGCCGGCGGGGTGCGCATCGCGGTGCAGATCACCCCGAATGCGAAAAAGACCGAGGTGATCGGCGTGCTGGACGACGCGCTCAAGCTCAAGCTGGCGGCGCAGCCGATCGAAGGGAAGGCCAACGAGGCGCTCATCAAGTTCCTCGCCGGCGCGCTGAAGGTGCCCAAGAGCGCCGTCACCATCACCCATGGTCAGACCAACAAGCGCAAGCTGGTGGAGGTCCGTTCCACATCGCTGACGCCTGCCGACGTGGCAAAGGTGTTGCTGCCTGCTTAGGCCGATTACCCGAGCACGTCGTCCCGGCGTGCGCCGGGACGACGGTAGATTCAGAAGCGGTAGCCGAATGCGCGCTCGAACGTCGTCGCGATCTCTTCTGCCGTGAAGCTGTGGTTCTGGCCGCCCTGGTGCGCGATCTTGATCGAGCCGAGCAGGCTTGCCAGGCGCCCGGTCGTGGGCCAGTCGAAGCCGTTGGTGATCCCGTACAAGAGGCCGGCGCGGTAGGCGTCGCCGCAGCCGGTCGGGTCCACCACCTTTTCCGCCGGCACCGCCGGGATGTCGTGGCGCTCGCCGCCGGCGTGGATCTCCGAACCCTTGTCGCCGCGCGTGATGATCAGCGCGTCCAGCCGCTTGGCGATGTCGCCCAGCGTCAGGCCGGTGCGGTCCATCACCATCTCGAACTCGTAGTCGTTCGCGGCCAGGTAGGTGGCCTGGTCGATGAAGGTGATCAGCTCCTCGCCGGAGAACATCGGCAGCTGCTGGCCCGGGTCGAACATGAACGGCACGCCCAGCGCCGCGCAGTCGCGCGCGTGCTTGAGCATGCCCTCGCGTCCGTCCGGGGCGATGATCGCCACCGCCAGCGGTCCGCAGTCGGCCACGTTGTTCTCGTGCGCGAACTGCATGGCGCCCGGGTGGAAGGCGTTGATCTGGTTGTTGTCCAGGTCCGCGGTGACGAAGCACTGCGCGGTGTAGGCGTGGCCGATGGTGCGGATCGCGCGCGTGGAGATCCCCAGCTTGTCGAAGCGCTGCAGGTACTCGCCGCCGTCCTGGCCGATGGTCGCCATGATGAGCGGGTCGCCGCCCAGCAGCTTGAGGTTGTAGGCGATGTTGGCCGCGCAGCCGCCGTACTCGGTGCGCAGCGTGGGCACCAGGAACGATACGTTCACGCGGTGCAGCTGGTCGGCCAGCAGGGTTTCGCCGAAGCGGCCGTGGTACTGCATGATCTTGTCGAATGCGAGCGATCCGCAGATCAGCGAGGTCTTGGTCATGTGAAGCCTTATGGGTAGAAAACGGCGATGTGGTAGCCGGAGGGCTTGAGCTGGTCAAGCTTGAAGTAGAGCTTGACCGGCTGCTCCGCGTGCGGGCCGAAGCCGGCCGTCGCCGCAACGCCGTGTGGCAGGTATTCCGCGGGCGCGAACACACGGCGCACCAGCGGTTTGTCGTTGGCGTCGGTGAGCGCCAGTTCAATGGCGGGCCACGCCTGTGCGCTGCCGCCCTGGTTGTGCAGCAGGGTGGTGAGCACGTAGGTGTCGGGGGCGAGCGTTTGCAGTTCGCCTGTTTCGATGGCCAGGTTGTCGATCCGCGCCGGCAGCTCCACGCGGCAGCGCAGCGCCGCGCACACGGCGGCCAGCGCCGGTTTCATCGCCGGCACGCGCGCGGCGAGGTCGTTGCGCAAGACCGTCATCGCCTGCGCCACCAGCAGCAGCGCGAGCACCACCGAGCCGACAGCCATCAGGATGCGGCGCCGCTTGCCCGATTGCTCCTGCTGGCGGCCGCGCTTGACGAAATCGGGCTCGTCGATCTCGGGCACGCGCAGCTTGGGCGGCGGGATCTTGGTTGGGCTGAGCTTGGAACGGCGATTGCCCAGGCGCGCACGCGCCGGCTTGGCAGCGGGAGCGGGCGGCGGGACGTGGGTGTCGGCGGCCGACTCGCGCATCGGCAGCGGCGCGTGCTCGGTGCCGGCGAAATGATGCGCCATGTCGGCGTGGGCCTGCAGCGTAGGCTCGTCGTGGTGATCGGGCAGGGCGGCAGCCACCAGTTCTTCTTCGACCGGCAGGTCGAAGGTGGGCTCGACGCGGCCTGTGGCTTGCGGCGCGTGCGCTTCGAATGCGGGCTCGGCGAGCGTGCTCTCGGCCGCGAATGCCGGCTCGACGGGAACCTGTGCCTGTTCGTCTGCACCGCCCTCGACGGTGGCGCTCTCCGGTTCGTGCCAGGTGGTGTCGGCCACGGTGTTGGCAACTGGGGTTTCGGCTTCAAAGAATTCAGAGTCGCCCGACGCGAAGCCCTCGGCTTCCTCGGTGCTCTCCACCACTTCGTCGTGCGGCTCGTGCGGTACGGCCTGCGGCTGCGGCTCCGGCTCCGGCTCGTTCTCGGGTTCGGGTTCGGGCAGGATGCCCAGCGGGTCGAGGGTCTTGTCCAGTTCGATGGTGTAGACCGGCACCTCCTGCTCGTCCGCAGGGGCTTCGGCGGTTACTTCTGGTTCGACGGCCGGTTTGGCATCCAGATCGACCAGGCTGGCGTTGCCGTCGAAGATTTCGTGGCAGGCGCCACAGCGCACTATGCCCCCACGCAGTTTCAACTGGTCCTGGGCGACCCGGAAAGTAGTCTTACAGTGGGGGCATCGAGTGGCAAGCGCCATGGGCCTTTACTCCGCGCGGGGCATGCGCGGCGGCGGTGCTGTGTCGCTGCCGAGCTGCCCATGAAGGGCGACCCAGCCGTCCTGCGAGGCCCAGACGCCCAGCTTGATGAAAGGAGCGTACGCCGCGGCCACTTCCTCGGCCTGGCGTTCCAGCACGCCCGAGAGAACCAGCGATCCGCCCGGCGCCACGCGGCCGGACAGCATCGGCGCCATCAGCTTCAATGGGCTCGACAGGATGTTGGCCACGACGGTGTCGTAGCGTTGCTGCGCATGGCTCGATGCAGCGAATTGGTCCGGCAGGAAGTAGTCGATCGCGCAGCCGTTGCGCTCGGCGTTCGCGTGCGCCGACTCGATCGCCTGCGGGTCGATGTCCACGCCGTTCACTTCGCCCGCGCCCAGCTTCTTGGCGACCATCGCCAGGATGCCGGAGCCGCAGCCGTAATCGAGCACGGTCTTGCCCGGCGCCGGATGCGCTTCCAGCCATTCCATGCACAGGCGGGTGGTGGGGTGGCTGCCGGTGCCAAACGCCAGGCCCGGGTCGAGTTCGAGCACGAGCGCGCTCGGGTCCGGGGCGTCGTGCCAGCTTGGCACCACCCAGATGTTCTTGCCGATGTGGATAGGCTCGAACTGCGACTGCGTCAGGCGCACCCAGTCGGCGTCGTCCACCGCGCGGGTGGTGAAGGCGGGCGCCTTGGCCAGGTTGATGGCGTCGGCCGCCTCGGCCACGATGGCGCCCTGGTCGGCATCCACGTCGGTCAGGGCCACCACGCGCGAGCGGTCCCACGCGGCTTCGGACGGGGTCAATCCCGGCTCGCCGAACAGCGGCTTTTCCTGCGCCGTGCCTTCGTCCGCGTCCTCCACCGAGACCGACAGCGCGCCAGCCTCCATCAAGGCGTCGGACAGCGCCTCGGCATGTTCACGATCGATCTCGATGACTACTTCGGTCCAGCTCATGCTTCTGCCTTGGTCTCCGATTTGGCGCCGAGGGCGCCTTCCTTCTCCAGGTCCGGCTTGTGGGCCAGCTTGTGCTCGAGGTAGTGGATGTTGGTGCCGCCTTCGATGAAGCGCGCGTCCACCATCAGCTCGCGGTGCAGCGGGATATTCGTCATGATACCCTCAACCACCATTTCCGAAAGCGCAATCTGCATGCGGCGGATCGCCTGCTCGCGGGTGGCGCCATAGGCGATCACCTTGCCGACCATCGAATCGTAGTGCGGCGGCACGTAGTAACCGTTGTAGGCGTGCGAATCGACGCGGATGCCAGGGCCGCCCGGCGCGTGCCAGTTGATGATGCGGCCCGGCGACGGGATGAACTTGAACGGGTCTTCGGCGTTGATGCGGCACTCGATCGCGTGGCCCGACAGCATGATGTCGCGCTGCTTGAAGCGCAGCTTTTCGCCGCAGGCGATGCGGATCTGCTCCTGCACGATGTCGATGCCGGTGATCATTTCGGTCACCGGGTGCTCGACCTGCACGCGGGTGTTCATCTCGATGAAGTAGAACTCGCCATTCTCGTACAGGAACTCGAAGGTGCCCGCGCCGCGGTAGCCGATCTTGCGGCAGGCTTCGGCGCAGCGGTCGCCGATCTTCTCGATCAGCTTGCGGTTGATGCCGGGTGCGGGCGCTTCCTCGATCACCTTCTGGTGGCGGCGCTGCATCGAGCAGTCGCGCTCGCCCAGCCAGACGGCGTTCCGGTGTTCGTCAGCCAGCACCTGGATTTCCACGTGGCGCGGATTCTCCAGGAACTTTTCCATGTAGACCTCGGGGTTGCCGAATGCCGTGCCGGCCTCTGCCTTGGTCATCGCCACCGCGTTCAGCAGTGCCGCCTCGGTGTGCACCACGCGCATGCCGCGCCCACCACCGCCGCCGGCCGCCTTGATGATGACCGGGTAGCCGATCTTGCGCGCGGTCTGGATGATTTCCTTCGGGTCGTCGCTCAGGGCGCCATCCGAGCCGGGCACGCAGGGCACGCCGGCCTTGATCATCGCCTGCTTGGCCGAGACCTTGTCGCCCATCAGCCGGATCGAGTCGGAACGCGGGCCGATGAACACGAAGCCCGATTTCTCGACGCGCTCGGCAAAGTCGGCGTTCTCCGACAGGAAGCCGTAGCCCGGGTGGATCGCCTCGGCGTCGGTCACTTCGGCCGCGCTGATGATCGCCGGCATGTTCAGGTAGCTCAGTGCCGACTGCGCCGGGCCGATGCACACCGACTCGTCCGCCAGCTTCACGTATTTGGCGTCCTTGTCCGCCTCGGAGTGCACGACGACGGTCTTGATGCCCAATTCGCGGCACGCGCGCTGGATACGCAGCGCGATTTCACCACGATTGGCGATGAGGATTTTTTCAAACATGGTTCAGGTAGTTCTGTGAAGGCCGGCCTTGCGCGGCCGGGTACGACAGTCGAAAGGGCCTGGGCGGGCCCGCGCCGCTTGCGGGCGTATTAGCCGATCACGAACAGCGGCTGGCCGAATTCGACCGGCTGGCCATTCTCCACCAGGATCTTGGTGACGGTGCCGGAGATGTCGGCGTCGATTTCGTTCAGCAGCTTCATCGCTTCGATGATGCACAGGGTGTCGCCTTCCTTCACGGTGGCGCCGACCTCGACGAAGGCCGGGGCGCCCGGGGCGGACGAACGGTAGAAGGTGCCGACCATCGGCGACTTGACCACGTGGCCGGTTTCGGCGGCCGGGGCTGCGGCTGCGGGTGCGGCGGCAGGGGCGGCCACCTGCGGTGCAGCTGCCGGGGCACTGTATTGCTGCACGCCGGCCGGCGGCATCATCAGGACCTGGTTCTGCGGGATCCCGGAGGATTTGACGATGCGAACTTTGCTTTCGCCCTCGGTCACTTCGAGTTCAGCGATGTCGGACTCTGCGACGAGATCGATCAAAGTCTTGAGTTTTCGTAGATCCATGTGAAACCCCTTGGAATTATTGGTGTTGTTGAGTATGCCCTACGGCGGCGCCGCGAAGCACACAGAATGCGTGAAGTTGACGTAGATTAACGCTATTTAAGCGCGAAGTCGATGGCAAACCTATATCCATCGGCGCCCAGCCCGCAGATCGTGCCGCGCGCGATGGCAGACAGGTACGAATGGTGGCGGAACTCCTCTCGCTGGTAAATATTAGAGAGATGGACTTCCACGAACGGGATGGCGACCCCGGCCAGCGCATCACGCAAGGCCACGCTGGTGTGGGTCAGTCCGCCCGGGTTGATGATGATCGCATCGACCCCTTCGAGGCGCGCGGCATGGACGCGGTCAATCAGCGCCCCTTCATGGTTACTCTGGAAGCAAGCGAGCGTTGCGCCGGCCGCGGCTGCCTGGGCTTGTGCGGCTTGCTCGATGTCGGCGAGCGTCGTGGTGCCGTACACCGCAGGCTCTCGTGTCCCCAAGAGATTCAGGTTGGGGCCGTTGAGCAGCAGGAGCTTTTTCGCCATGTTGAAGGTCTGGTTGCCCGAAAGTCAGGCATTTTGACGCCAACATCTCCTATTGGCAAGCGATATTGTAATGCTTTGTATAGGCAGATAAATAAGTGAACGACCGTTCGTGCGGAACGAAATGCGGCGTTTCCCGTAGGGTGGGCGGGTTCCCCGCCCACGCGTTCAGTCAGTGCCCGCGCCGCTTGTACGCGTGGGCGGGAGACCCGCCCACCCTACAAATCAGAGCTTGGCCAGGTCGGCCCGCAGCTGGTCGAACTTGAGCGAACCAAGGTAGGTTTTCTTGACTTGCCCGTCGGCCCCGATCAGCACCGTGTACGGCAACCCGCCCGCTTCGTTGCCGAACTCGCGCGCCAGGTCGGTGCCGCCCATGCCTGCCACGTACAGCGGATAAGAAATCTTCAAACGCCCCGCAAAAGCCGCGATATTGGCCGGGCTGTCGATGCCGATCCCGATCACGTTCACCTGCTTGGCCTTCATTTCCCGGGCCAGGGCGTCCAGCTCGGGCATCTCGCGCACGCAGGGTGCACACCATGGCGCCCAGAAATTGACCAGCAAGGGCTTTCCTTGCCATTGCGACAATGCCTGCGGCTTGCCGCCGGCGTCGTTGAACGATTGCGCGAACAGGTTGGTGACCGCGGTGTGCGGCCGGCCGTCGGTCGCGGCGTAGGCGGTGGTGATCGGCCCGGCCCCGTCTTTCTGGTTGAACCCCACGAGCGCGCCCATCGCGCCGAAGGCGAGGGCGATCAGCGCGTACCCGAGTACATTCTTCTTGCTCATTCGTCTTGTTCCAGTGTTTCGTCAGTCGTCATCAGGGCGCGCAGGCCGGCCGCGTCCACGCGCTGCAGCCGCCCGTCCGAGC
The DNA here is from genome assembly GCF_024756255.1 of Massilia agilis. Taxonomy (GTDB): domain Bacteria; phylum Pseudomonadota; class Gammaproteobacteria; order Burkholderiales; family Burkholderiaceae_D; genus Telluria; species Telluria agilis. Next base: position 281,103 of record NZ_JANUHB010000004.1, read on the forward strand.
GCGGCTTGAGCGCACCGCGCAGGTCATTCATTTCGTATAGCTCCGCGTGCACGGCCTCGTTATGCCACAGGAAGCTCACCGTTTCAACCGGGTCATGCCGGGCGCCCTTGAAGTGGGGCATTTCGGAGATCTCTATATTGACGTTTCTATTTAATAGGAAGATCTCGACTTCCTTGGCGCTGTCGGCGAACAGTTGCAGGCGGATGTCGTCATACTCGCCGGCAGTGCCGTTGAGCACCGCGCCAGTGAGGTAGGGCCGGAACTCGGCCAGCTCGTCCATCACCTCGAGCGCGGCGCGGCGCAAGCGCTTGAGGCGCGCGGCCTGCTGCGGCCCCTGGAACAGGGCCTGGTAGCGGCGCACCTCGTCCTCGATCTGGATATTGTCGGGAAGCAGGTTCGCGTGCGGCTGGTCCACCCCTAGCACCTTGCGTGCCGCCTTGCGGCGGGCGGTGGCGTAATCGGCGCCGTCCTCGGCGATCATGCGGGCGGCGGTGGCCGCGATCTGCGAACGCAGCGCCTGCGGGTCGTTGGTTTGGCTCGGATTCATGGGTTCGATGATACTCCCGAACGGAAAATGGCATCGCGTCAGGTAAAATCGCGGTTTCGCCATTTCCTCTCCTCTACCCATGCATATTCACATCCTCGGTATTTGCGGCACCTTCATGGGCGGCCTTGCGGTCCTGGCCAAGGAGGCGGGCCATCGCGTCACCGGCTGCGACGCCAATGTCTATCCCCCGATGAGCGTGCAGCTCGAATCCCAGGGCATCGAGCTGATCCAGGGCTACAGCCCGGACCAGGTGTCGCTCAACCCCGACCTGTACGTGATCGGCAATGTGATGACTCGTGGTAATCCGCTGATCGAGGAGATCCTGAACCGCAGCCTGCCCTACGTGTCGGGCCCGCAGTGGATTGGCGACCATATTCTGCGCAACAAGTGGGTGCTGGCCGTGGCCGGCACGCACGGCAAGACCACGACCACCTCGATGCTGGCCTGGATCCTGGAAGACGCCGGCTACGCGCCCGGCTTCCTGATCGGCGGCGTGCCGATGAACTTCGGCATCTCGGCGCGATTGGGCGGCGACAAGGAGCCTGGCGCGGCCCGATCTGACTTCTTCGTCATCGAGGCCGACGAGTACGACACCGCCTTCTTCGACAAGCGCAGCAAGTTCGTGCACTACCACGCCAAGACGGCGGTGCTGAACAACCTGGAATACGACCACGCCGACATCTTCCCCGACATCGGCGCCATCGAAACCCAATTCCACCACCTGGTGCGCACGGTGCCGGGCGTGGGCCGCATCATCGCCAACGGCGACGAGGCGTCGCTCGCGCGCGTGCTCAAGCGCGGCTGCTGGAGCGAGAAGGAGACCTTCGGCGCGTCCGAGGGCGTGAACTGGACGCTGGTCGAGCACCCCGGCGGCGCCAGCTTCGACGTTGTGTTCAACGGCGAGAAGCAGGGCACCGTGAAGTGGGACCTGACCGGCAAGCACAACCGCTACAACGCGCTGGCCGCGATTGCCGCCGCCCGCAGCGTGGGCGTGCCGCCCGCCCAGGCGGTCGAATCGCTGTCGCGCTTCCAGAACGTCAAGCGGCGCATGGAAGTGCGCGGCGTCGTCAATGGCGTGACCGTGTACGACGACTTTGCCCACCATCCGACCGCGATCGCCACCACCGTTGGCGGCCTGCGCCAGAAAATTGGCAGCACCGGCCGCATCCTGGCAGTGCTGGAGCCGCGTTCCAACACCATGAAGCTGGGCGCCATGAAGGACGCGCTGCCGGGCAGCCTGAAGGACGCGGACCTGGTGTTCGGCTTTGGCAGCCAGCAGGCACTGGGCTGGTCACTGGGCGATGCGCTCAAGCCGATGGGCGCGATCGCGCACACCTTTGACCAGCTCGATTACATGGTGCAGGCGATCGTGGCAGCGGCCCAGCCGGGCGACCACATCCTGGTGATGAGCAATGGCGGCTTTGGCGGCATCCACCAGAAGCTGCTCGAGGCGCTGGCCAAATGATTCTGTACCTGCACGGATTCCGATCCTCGCCGCGCTCGTTCAAGGCGCGGGTGGTGTTCGAGCAGATGAAGGCGGCGGGCCGGGCGGATGAGCTGATCTGCCCCCAGCTCCCTGCTTCGCCTGGCGCGGCCATGGAGCTGGTGCTCAAGCTGGTCGAGCGCTACCCGGCGGACGAACTGGCCATCATCGGCTCGTCGCTGGGCGGGTTCTATGCCACCTGGCTGGCCGAACGCCTGGGCTGCCGCGCCGTGCTGCTCAACCCGGCAGTCGATCCGCTCAAGGACCTGGAAAAGCACGTCGGCGTGACCACGGCCTGGCATTCGGACGAGCCGTTCGAATTCAAGCAGGAATATATTGGCGAGCTTGCCGCCTTGCGCGTGGCGCACATCACGCGCCCGGAACGCTATTTCCTGCTGGCCGCCACCGGCGACGAGGTGCTGGACTACCGCGACATGGTGCGCCACTATGCAGGCGCGCGCCAGCACGTGATCGAAGGCAGCAACCATGCGATCCCGGAATTTCCGCAGTATGTGGACGAGGTGCTCGCGTTCTGCGGCAAGAAAGCGCTGCAGTGAGGACCGCATCGCTGCGCCAGGCGCGCTGGCTGCCGCACGCGAATGGCGTGCAGGCGAGCGCGCGCATGCGCGACTGGCTGGTCACACCCGGTTCGCTGACGGCGCGGCTGGTCGCATCGAGCAGCCACTTCCGGGTGCAGCGCCTGCGCCAGGCCGGCGCCATCTGCCTGCCCGACGAAGCGCTTGCGATCGGCATGCGCCGCCCCGGCCGCGTGTTGGAACGCGAGGTGCTGCTGCGCTGTGACGGCGAGCCTGTGGTGTTCGCGCACACGGTCGTGACCGCATCGAGCACCGCCACCGACTGGCCGCTGTTTTCCGCCCTGGGCGAACGGTCGCTCGGCACGACACTGTTTTACGATCCGCTGGTCAAACGAGGCCAGCTTGAATTCGCGCGCATCCGCGCTGGCCACCCGCTGCTCGTGCGTGCCAACGCCGCGCTGGGCGGCACCTTGCGCGACCAGGTTTACTACGCGCGGCGCTGTGTCTACCGCCGCCATCAAGGCCTGCTGCTGGTCACGGAGGTATTCTTGCCCCCTGTGCTGAACCTGCCAGCGGCCGAACCCAACACCAAACGACGATAACGATGAACCTATTTTTCGAAGAATCGGGAGACTTCAAGGTCGGCGCCGTGCTGCAGCAGCAGGGCGAGGCCTACCAGGTCGAAATGCCAAGCGGTAAGCGCACCAAGGTCAAGGCCAAGGATGTGCTGCTGCAGTTCGACAAGCCGTCGCCGGCCGAACTGCTGGACCAGGCCAAGGCGATCGCCGCCGACGTCGACCTCGAATTCCTCTGGGAAGTGGCAGGACAGGAAGAATTCGGCTTTGCCGAGCTGGGCGCCGAGTACTTTGGCCATGCGCCGCTGCCGCCCGAGGCGGCCGGGCTGGTGCTGGCGCTGCACGGCGCGCCGATCTATTTCTACAAGAAGGGCCGCGGACGCTACAAGGCGGCGCCGGAACAGTCGCTGCGCGCGGCGCTGGCCGGCATCGAGCGCAAGAAGCAGCAGGCCATCGTGCAGGCTGGCTACGTCGAGGAACTGAAGGCCGGCAAGCTGCCCGAGTCGATGAAGCCGCAGGTCCACCAACTGCTGTTCAAGCCGGACAAGAACACGATCGAATACAAGGCGCTGGAAACGGCCGCCGAGGAACTGCAGACCACGCCGGCACGCCTGATGCTGGCCACCGGCGGCATCGACTCGCCCAAGAACCTGCACATGTCGCGCTTCCTGTTCGAGAACTTCCCGCGCGGCGCCGGCTTCCCGCAGGTGGCCGTGCCGGCCGCTCCTGCCGACCTGCCGCTGGCCGAGGTGGAGGCCTTCTCGATCGACGACGTGACCACCACCGAAATCGACGATGCGCTCTCGGTGCGCCATCTGGACGATGGCACTGTGGTGGTGGGCATCCACATCGCCGCGCCGGGCCTGGGCATCAAGCCGGACGACGCCATCGACAAGATCGCGCGCGCCCGCATGTCCACCGTGTACATGCCCGGCGACAAGATCACGATGCTGCCGGACGAGGTCGTGGAAGCGTTCACGCTGGCCGAAGGCAACAACTGCCCGGCGCTGTCGCTGTACGCCACGCTCAACCCGGCCGACTGGTCGGTGATCTCGACCACCACCCGCGCCGAGCGCGTGCCGATCAAGAGCAACCTGCGCCACAACGACCTGGACGACGTGGTCAACGAACAGACGCTGGAGTCGGGCGAGGGCGACTACCCGCACAAGACCGAGCTGGCGCTGCTGTGGAAATGGGCGCTGCAGCTGGAAGCGGGCCGCATGAAAAAGCGCGAGGCGTTCGGCCTGAAGCCCGAGCAGGCCAACCGCGTGGACTTCAACTTCTACGTCGAGGACGACGTGGTCACCATCGTGCGCCGCAAGCGTGGCGCGCCGCTGGACAAGATCGTGGCCGAGCTGATGATCTTCGCCAACAGCACCTGGGGCAAGCTGCTGCACGACTCTGGCGTGCCGGGCATCTACCGTTCGCAGGGCGCCGGCAGCGGCGCGGGCTGGAACGCCAAGATGCAGGTGCGCATGGTCACCCACGCGGCCCCGCACCAGGGGCTGGGCGTGGACCAGTACGCTTGGAGCACCTCGCCGCTGCGCCGCTACACCGACCTGGTCAACCAGTGGCAGATCCTGGCCTGTGCCGAGCACGGCGTGACCGCGCCGCTGGTGGCGCCGTTCAAGCCGCGCGACGCGACGCTGTTCTCGATCGTGTCGGCGTTCGACGCCGCGTATGCCGCCTACAACGACTTCCAGCAGAACATGGAGCGCTACTGGTGCCTGCGCTGGCTGGCGCAGGAAAATGCCAAGGTGGTGGACGCGGTGGTGCTCAAGGAGGAGGTGCTGCGCCTGGTCGAGATTCCGCTCATCATCCGCCTGCCGGGCATGCCACAGACGGCGCGCGGCGCGCAGGTGCGGCTGGACATCATCCGCTGGGATGAGGTGGACCTGTCGCTGGAAGCGCGCCTGCTCGAAGTGGCGGGCGTGGCCGACGAGGCCGACATCGCGTTCGACGAGGAAGAGGATACCGGCCAGGCCGCCGCCGAAGAGGCAGCCGAGGCCGAAGGCGTGGTGGCCGTGATCGAGCCGGAGATTCCGGCCGAGCCCGTGGCCGAACCGGCATCCGAACCGTCGAAGTGACCCCACGATCAACCAACGTCGTCCCCGCGGAGGCGGGGACCCATGCCGAGCATCCTGCCCAGCGGCTTAACGCGTAGGCAGCGTTAGCGCAAACTCAGCATGGGTCCCCGCCTGCGCGGGGACGACGGTTTTGAGTCGGGAGGCGAAAGAACGCGATCGAGTCGCCTGCCGCCCACCACACCACCTCCGCTGCACGGTAGAATCAGAGAATTCCCAGCATCAACAGCCATCCGGCGCACCCTCGTTGAATCTTACGCAACACAACCGCCCCTTGATGATCGCCATCACCGTTTCGGTGCTGGCGCACGCGCTGCTGCTGGCGGTGCGCTTTGCCGCGCCCGACGCGTTCCGGTTGGCGCCCGCCGATCCGGGGCTGGAAGTCATCCTGGTCAACGCCAAGCATGCCAATGCGCCATCCAAACCGGACGCGCTGGCCCAGGCCAACCTGGACGGCGGCGGCATGACCGAGCAGGGCCGCAGCAAGTCGCCGCTGCCCGACCTGCGCCGGGTCGAGAACGGCGACAGCCTGAAGGCGGTGCAGCGCCGCATCGCCGAGCTGGAAGAAGTGCAGCGCAATGTGCTGGCGCGCGCGCAAAAGTCCACCTACAGCGCCACGCCGGTCACGGAAAAGGACAAGCCCGACCCGAACCGCGTTGGCGCGGACATGATCGAAACCAGCAAGGCGATCTCGCGCGCCACCGCCGAAATCGCGGACCGCATCGAGGACCAGAACCGGCGCCCGAAGAAGACCTTCATCGGCCCGTCCACGCGTGAGGTGGGCTATGCGATGTATTACAAGCAGATGCAAAAGCGGGTCGAGGAAGTCGGCACCCTGAACTTCCCGCAGCAGAACGGGCGCAAGCTGTACGGCGACCTGGTGATGACGATTCCCGTGTTCCAGGATGGCACGCTGTACACGAAGGAGGGCGGGCCGCGCGTCGAAAAAAGCTCGGGGAACCCGGCGCTGGACAAGGCGGCGCTGGCGATCGTGCGCCGCGCCGCGCCGTTCGGCAAATTCCCGCGCAACATGCGCAGCACCGGGCGCAACGACGTGTGGGTGGTCGTCACCCGGTTCAGGTTCACCCACCAGCAAAAGCTGGAAGCAGATGCAGCAGTGAAGGAAGCAGGAGCATGACCGATAAGTACTGCGTGATCGGCAACCCGATCGCGCAAAGCCGTTCCCCCGAAATCCATGCCGTGTTCGCGGCGCAGACCGGCCAGGACATCTCGTACGAGCGCTGCCTGGCACCCATCGATGGCTTTGCCGACACCATCCGGCAGCTGGTGGCCGCGGGCTACAAGGGCTCCAACGTCACCGTCCCATTCAAGCTGGAAGCGGCGCGCATTGCCACCAGGCTGACCGAGCGCGCCCGCGCCGCCGGGGCGGTGAACACGCTGGCCTACCGCGATGGCGAGATCGTCGGCGACAACACCGACGGCGCCGGCCTGGTGGCCGACATCGTGCGCAACGCGGGGGTAGCGCTGGCCGGCAAGCGCGTGCTGATGCTGGGCGCCGGCGGCGCCGCCCGCGGCGTCATGCTGCCGATCCTGGCAGAAGGCCCGCGCGCGCTGGTGGTTGCCAACCGCACCCGCGCCACCGCCGACGAACTGGTGGCGCAATTTGCCAGCCTGGCCGGCGGCTGCAGCCTGTCGGCCTGCAATTTCGAGGACATCGCCGCACCGTTCGACGTGGTCATCAACGCTACCTCGGCCAGCCTGGGGGGCACCATCCCGCCCATCCCTGCCGTTACTTTTTGCCAAGATACCCTGGCTTTCGATATGATGTACGCGAAAAACCCGACCGTATTCATGGAATTCGCGGCCGCGCACGGCGCCACCACCCGCGACGGCCTTGGCATGCTGGTCGAGCAGGCGGCCGAAGCGTTCACGGTCTGGCGCGGCGTTCGTCCTGAAACACAACAACTCCTGAAAGACATGCGCAGCAAACTATGACAAAAGCACGCAAGGCCGCCCCGGGCAAGCCAGGACGGCGCTGGGTGAAGTGGATCTTCCTGGGCCCTCTCCTGGCCGTGCTGCTGTTGCAGTTGTATTTCTTCGCACAGATCTGCTGGTGGACCCAGTTCAATCCCTCGTCCACCAGCATGCAACGCGCGCAACTGGCCGAGCTGCGCAAGATCAATCCCAACGCAAAGCTGGAAAAGCAGTGGGTGCCGTACAACCGCATCTCCAACAACCTCAAACGCGCCGTGATCGCGTCCGAAGACGCCAACTTCACCGAGCATGATGGCGTGGACTGGGACGCGCTCGAGAAGGCCTACGAGAAGAACAACAAGCGCCACAAGGTGGTGGGCGGCGGCTCCACCATCACCCAGCAACTGGCCAAGAACCTGTTCCTGTCGGGCTGGCGCAGCTACCTGCGCAAAGGGCAGGAGCTGGTCATCGCCTACATGCTCGAGGCGGTGATGAGCAAGGAGCGCATCCTCGAGATCTACCTGAACTCGGTCGAGTTCGGCCAGGGCGTGTTCGGGGCCGAGGCGGCGGCGCGCCACTACTTCCACACCACGGCAGCCAACCTGAGCCCGGCCCAGGCCGCGCGGCTGGCGGTGATGCTGCCCAACCCGCGCTACTACGACAAGCACCGCGACACCAATTACCTGGCGCGGCGCACCGGCATCATCCAGCGCAGGATGAATTTCGCCGACCTGCCCTAACCATCAACCAGGAGCACAGCATGCCCGACCGTCAGCGCGGCCTCAGTCTGGTAGCAGTTGTCATCATGGCGGGCTTGCTGGCGCTGGCGGCGATGGCGGCCTTGTTCTCGATGCGCTACGAGCGCAACCTGTTCGCCGAGACCTGGGCCAGGGCGGCCGGCAGCGTGCCACAGCAGGCGCTGGATGCGGCGCGGGGCGCCACCGCGCAGCCGGTGGCGCTGCGCAAGTGCGTGATCGACGGCAAGACCGTGGTGTCGAATACCGATTGTAAGGACGATAACAAGAGCAGCCGGACCATCGAGATCCATGACAGCCACGGCATCGAGGCGCCCAAGCCGCCTGTCGCGCCTGAGAAGGGCGAGCCGACCTCCAACCCGGCGATCGACAAAATGATCGAAAAACAGCTCCGCTGACGGCGAAAATGTTGTTTCGGGGTGGCCGGCCTCAAGGCTTACGTATACACTTGCGCTGTTTCGCAACCGGCCGAGAAAAGCGCGCATGATCAATGTATTTGTCCTCCAAAATGGCCGACTGAACCAGGTTCCGATCGCATCGCGCGAGGACCTCGAGAACGTCGCGCCGGTGTGGGTCGACCTGACCGACCCGACCGACGACGAGCGTGCCTGGGTCAAGGCCATTTACGGCGTGATTTTGCCGGGCGAGGACGAAGTGTCGGACATCGAGGCGTCCGCGCGCTACTACGAGGCCGAGAACGGTGACCTGCACCTGCGCACCGACTTCCTGCTCGAGGAGGACGACGGCCCCTCGCGCGTGGTGACGGTGGCCTTCATCCTGGCGCGCAAGATGCTGTTCTCCGTGCACACCGACGACCTGCCGGTGTTTCGCCTGGTGCGCCTGCGCGCGCGCTCGCGCCCGGGGTCGATCGAGGACTACATGGACGTGCTGCTCGACCTGTACGCGACCGACGCCGAGTACTCGGCCGACGCGCTCGAGGGCATCTACGAAAGCCTGGAGCAGGTGAGCCAGCGCGTGCTGCAGAAGGAATTCACCGACCAGGACGCGGCCGCCGCGCTGAACGCGATCGCGCAGGAGGAAGACCTGAACGGCCGGATCCGCCGCAACATGATGGACACGCGGCGCGCGGTCAGCTTCCTGATGCGCGGGCGGCTGCTGAACTCGGACCAGTTCGAGGAAGCGCGCCAGATCCTGCGTGACATCGAATCGCTGGACGGGCACACGTCCTTCCTGTTCGACAAGATCAACTTCCTGATGGACGCCACCGTCGGCTTCATCAACATCAACCAGAACAAGATCATCAAGATCTTCTCGGTCGCGTCGGTGGCGTTCCTGCCGCCGACCCTGATCGCCAGCGTGTACGGCATGAACTTCAAGAACCTGCCGGAACTGGAGTGGACCTACGGCTACCCGTGGGCATGGGCGCTGATGATCGCCAGTGCGATCGCGCCGTTCTGGTATTTCAGGAAGCGCGGCTGGCTCAAATGATTGCGGGCGGGCTGGGCTCGCACCGCAACCCGTAGGGTGGGCACTTGTGCCCACGCGTACGCAGCCTGGCCGCCAGCGATGAACCGCGTGGGCTCAAGAGCCCACCCTACCGAATCAATCCTTGCCCAGGTTCAGGAACAGGTTCAGCGCGAACGCCGCCACGCCAGCCGCCGCCAGGATCTCCGACAGCGCCAGCACCGGCTCGACCGCGTGGTTGCCCAGCAGGACCATGCTGAGCGCGACCACCATCACCGGCATCGAGATGTTGGCCAGCCAGAAGTGAACCTTGGCCAGGCGGCTGCCGCCTGCGGCCGGGAACACGGTGTACACCAGGCCGGCCAGCGCCATCGTGGCCCAGCCCAGCAGGTTGACGTGGGCGTGCACCGGCATCAGCGTGAAGTTGCGGCTGGCGCCCATGGCAATGCCCATGACGACGCCAAGCACCAGGTACAGGATCGCCAGTTTCAGCCAGATGACGCCGGCGAGCGAGAACCGGGCGGCGGCCGGTTGGGTGGTGGTGTGCGGCATCGGGATCGCCGATGCGGTGTGTGCGCTGGTTTGCATGGTGTGCTCCTTGAAAGCGTGATCGGGTTGGGAAAGGCACGCATTCTAGGGACGCACGTCCCCCGAAATCTCACCGATTGTTCGCTTAAGGTTTTTTTAGGGTTTGCTGAGCGAAGTTTTAAGAAGCCAGCTTCAGCGGCCGCGTCGAGCACAAGCGGAACCGCCCGCGTCCGGTCTTTTCTATATGTATGCCGGTATTGCGCTCGGCCAGGCGCCGTGCCAGCAACAGCAGGCGCGCTTCCAGGTTGTCCGACAGGTCGGGCAGGCGGATGCGCGGGTCGAGTCGCAGTTCGCGGTTGGAAAACTCGGTGCGTCCCAGCTCCAGCGCGTCGCGCACCAGCACCGCGAAGATCGACCCGGCCACGCCCTTGATCAGGTAGTCGTCACCAAGGAAGATGCTGTCGTTCTCCGGGTAGTGGCGCACCAGCAGCGGCTCGCCGCCGCCGGGGCAATCCCCGTTGTGCCCCGCGCGCGGCGCATCGTCCGCGGTGTCGGTTGATTGCAGCGTGTGGATCGCCATCGCCAGCTGGTTGGCCAGCGCCACCAGCGCGTCCTCGTCGTCGTAGGTGAAGCGCAGGTCCTGCGGGCTTTCCACGTACAGCACGCCGATCAGGCGCTGGTTCGCGAGCATCGGCACTGCCAGCTGGCTGCGCGACTCGGGCAGGCCCGGCAGCGGGATCGCGGTTTCGAGCGCGTGCATGCCGCCGCCGACCGCATTGTCGCGGATTGCGCGGTTGTAGGCGTATTCGGCGCTCATGTGGCCGATGCGGATCGGCGTGCGCTCGCGCGCGGCCACGCCGATCACGCCGTCGCCCAGCGGGATCTCCGAGCCCACGCCCGACTCCTCGTAGCCGCGGCTGGCCACGGTGTACAGGCGCTGCCCGGCCTGGTCGTACAGCAGCGCCATCGAGTGGCCGATGTCGAACTCGCGCTCGAGGCAGTCCAGGGTGTCGGCCAGCAGCGACTCCAGGTCGGTGTCCAGGCCAATGCGCTCGCTGGTGCGGCGCAGCGCCGCCAGCAGGTTGCGGTGCGGCGGCTGCGGCAGCACCTGGCCCGGCACCTGCTCGAGCGCGTGCACGCGGAACACGTCGGCGCCCAGCAGCTTGAACACCCCGCTCATGCCCACGTGCGAGGCGACACCGGCGATCTTGGCCTTCATGCTCTCGAACAGCGGGCCGCAGGTTTCGGTGCGCAGGAATTCGAGGGTGAGGCGGTACTGCGCGGCGGTCACCGCGTCGATCACGACCAGCATCGCGTGCGGGTTGGCCAGCAGGTTGGCGCGCGTCTTGTTGAAGAACTGCCAGGACAGCGCGATGTGGTCGCTGTCCACGAACTGCACTTGCGACAGGTAAGCCACGTTGGGCGTGCCGTCCAGGCTCACCGTGGTCATGGTGGCCGGGATGACGCCCTCGAAGCAGGCGCGGATCGCATCGACCTTCATCGCGCCACCTGCAGTGCCTGGCCGGCGTTGGGACCGGGCGTTTGCGAGTACGCCTCCAGCGGCGTGAAGCGCAGCGCGACGATGTCTTCGTCCGGGCAGGCCAGCACGGTGCGGATCAGCGCCTGCGAATAGCCGAGCGCGCCCAGGTGCGCGACGAAGCCGTCGCGAAAGCGCCCGGCCAGCGCCACGTCGTCCGCGCTGGCCGGTTCCTGGCGCGCGTCACGGCCCTTGAGCTGCAGCGCGCGGTGGGTGGCCGGCCAGGTGAACACCGCGGCGATGCGGCCGGTTTCGGCCACGTGCGCCAGCAGCGGCGCGCCCTGCACCCGGGACAGCAGGATCGTCACCTCGGTGAGGTCGTCCGATACCTTGCACCCGAGCGCGCGCACCACGCTGGGACGCATGTCGGCCCCGCACGAGCCGACCGTGAACGAGATCCCGGGCCGCTGCATGAAGGCGGCCAGTTCGGCATCGAGGATCGGGGACGGGGCAGGGGCCATGGTCTGGTAACGACAATTGTTGAGTGAATGATACTACTCAAGTTGCAATTGCGTGCGCGGGATGTGAGCTGGTGAGATCCCCGCGCAACGCCTGCGCCGCCTTGGCTCACATCGTCATGAACATCGCCACCACGGCCACCAGCATGATGGCCACGCCGAACCAGCCGATGACGGTGTGGCGCGTGGACAGGGTGAACTGGCCCATGATCTTGTTGTTATGGGCCAGCATCATCATCACCGTCATGATCGGCACCGCGATCACGCCGTTGATCTGGGCCGACAGCACCAGCGCCTTGATCGGGTCCACCGGTGCGAAATCGAGCAGGATGCCGCCGATCGTGGCCAGCGCGATGATGGCGTAGAACTCGCGCGCCTCGACCACCTTCAGGTCGAGCCCATTACGCCAGCGGAAGCTCTCGGTGACCGCGTAGGCCGCCGAACCGGCCAGCACCGGCACCGCCAGCAGGCCGGTGCCGATGATCCCGAGCGCGAACAGCAGGAACGCGAACTCGCCCGCCACCGGCCGCAGCGCCTCGGCGGCCTGGGCCGAGGTCTGGATATTGGTGATGCCGTGCGCACCGAGGGTCACGGCGGTGGTCAGCATGATGAAGTAGGCGACCACGTTGGAAAAACCCATGCCGAACAGCGTGTCGGTCTTGATGCGGTTCAGCTGCGCACCCGCGTCCTTGGCGCCGATGCGCAGTGCGCGCGCGGCCCGGTCGGCGCGCAGCTCCTCGACTTCCTGCGAGGCCTGCCAGAAGAACAGGTAGGGGCTGATGGTGGTGCCGAACACCGCCACGATCAGCCCCACCGAATCCTTGTTGAACGTGAAGTGCGGCCAGACCGTGCGCGCCAGCACCTCGGTCCACGGCATGTTCACGGCAAAGGCGGTGGCCACGTAGGCGAGCAGGCCGAGCGTGAGCCACTTCAGGTAGCGCACGTAGGTGCCATAGGGGAGGAACACCTGCAGCCCCAGGCAGACCAGGCCGAAGCCGAGCGCGTACAGGTGGGCGCTGCCCGCGCCGGTCACGAGCCGCATCGCTTCGCCCATGGCGGCGATGTCGGCGGCGATGTTGATCACGTTGGCCACCAGGAGCAGCAGCACGATCACGTACAGCAGCCAGGGCGAGTATGCGCGGCGGATGTTGGCCGCCAGGCCACGCCCGGTGACGCGGCCGATGCGTGCCGAGACCAGCTGGATGCCGACCATGAACGGGTAGGTCAGCACCAGGGTCCAGAGCGTATTGAAGCCGAATTGCGCGCCCGCCTGCGAGTAGGTCGCGATGCCGGATGGGTCGTCGTCGGCGGCGCCGGTGATCAGCCCGGGGCCGAGTGCTTTGAGTGTCGCGTTGTCGGTGAGGCGGCGGAACGAGAACTTCATGGATGGCCTGCGCAAGTACGACCGGGCGCGGCCAGACGACGGTCAGCGCGCCAGGGATGGATCGAATGGATGGGGACTGTTCATGGTCGGGGCGAAGTGTAGCATGGCCGATCAGGGGCTGCCTACCGGGCCGTGCATCTGCTGGTTGAACGCGTGGGCAGGCTCTCCTGCCCACGCGTTCAACGTGTGGCGGCGTCAACGCGCGGCAGCCAGCCCAGTTCCTCGCGAAAGCCGGCGCCGCCGTCGTCGCAGACCAGGTGCCACATGGTCTTCCCGCCACGCTTCACGACCACGCCATCTTCGGTGTACGGCGTGCGCTCGGCGTCGTCGGCGCGGGCCGACTTGCTGTACACCTCGTAGCGGTAGGCGCCGCGATCGAACACCACGCGCGTGACGCCGCCGCCGAACAGCGGCGTGGTGGACAGCCCGAACGGACCCGTTCCGGCCGCGCGCGCGCCGGCGCGCGGAAACGACATCTCGACACCATCGCGGCCACCGAACCGGTACGCGAGCTGGCCGCGCACGCCCTGCGGGCGGCACAGCGACACGGTCTTTGCGCCCACCTGGCACGAGAACACCACCGCCTCGTCCGGCGTGCACAACTGCGCGCTGGCTTCTTGCGCCATGCTTGCCGCCAGCAGCCCCGCGAGCACGGGTTTATTCCATCGCATTCCTGATCCTTTCATAGCGCGCCCTCCGGTCGTCCAGGCCATTGAGGCCACCGTTGACCTTTTGCGTGACGGCCGCTACGTCGTCGCCGTCGGCCACTGCGTTGATGTCGTTCGCCTGCCAGAAGTAGAACGCCGACTCGATGCCGTACCCCAGGTCGGAGCCGAGCAAATCCGGGGTGGCCACGAAGTCGCGCTGGTCCTGCGGCTGGCGCTGGTTGTGGCAGGCGGTGAAGGCACGGTAGTTGTCCTTGCCGGTCAGCTGGATCAGGCCGCGCCCGCGGTAGCGGTAACCGTCGCCCGAGCCTTCGTCGCCGTTCCCGAGCCGCAGGGCGTACACATAGCTGAGCAGGTTTTGCGGATTGTGGGCGTAGGCCGCTTCGTCGGTCCACAGCTTGGGGCGCAGCTGCGCCGGTTTGCCGTCCGGGCCCAGCGCGCAGTTGTCGCGGGCCGCGTCGTACCGGGCGGCGCCGCCCTTGCAGCCGAACACCTGGCGCATGCGCGGCGCGGAGTAGCTGCCGTTTTCCACCGCGTTGCGGAACGCGCTTTCATGGCCGATCTGGGACAGGAAGTGGGCGATGCGGGTGCGCGTGTTGACCTCGTAGGCCAGCGCATACGCGTTGAGCGCGTCGAGCATGCCGGCGTAATAGTCGGCGCTGTTGGTGCTGTCGGCCGCTTGCAGCAGCCCGACGGTGATGGCTGCCATCGTCGCTCCTGTCGCATCCGTGGGGATGCAGGAGATGATGGCACCATATTGATGAGCTTACACGGCCTTTGTGGCAGGGGCCGTTGCGGATCGTGTCAAATCCGCAACGGCCGCCGTTTCGGTTATGCGATGCGGGCAAACACGCGGCGCGCGGCTTCGACGGTCTCGCCGATCACCGCGTCGTCGTGCGTGGCCGAGACGAAGCCGGCTTCGAACATGGCCGGGGCAAAATACACGCCTTCTTCCAGCATACCGTGGAAGAAGCTGTTGAAGCGCGCCTTGTCGCCGGCCATCATCTGGCCATAGCTGGACGGGATGTGCGCCGAGAAGTACATGCCGAACATGCCGCCCACCGAGTCGGCGCAGAACGCCACGCCAGCTTCCTGCGCCGCCTTCGTCAGCCCGATCACGAGCTTGTCGGCCTGCGCCGTCAGTTTCTCGTAGAAGCCCGGCTCCTGCACCAGCTTCAGGGTGGTCATGCCGGCGGCCACGGCCACCGGATTGCCCGACAGCGTGCCGGCCTGGTACACCGGGCCGATCGGCGCCATGTTGTGCATCAGGTCGGCCCGCCCGCCGAAGGCCGCCACCGGCATGCCGCCGCCGATCACCTTGCCCAGGCAGGTCAGGTCGGGCGTGATGCCGTACAGCGCCTGCGCACCGCCCAGGCCAACCCGGAAGCCCGACATCACCTCGTCGAAAATCAGGATCGCGCCGTACTCGGTGCACAGCTCGCGCATGCGGCGCAGGAACTCGGGGGTGCCGCGGATCAGGTTCATGTTGCCGGCCACCGCTTCCACGATCACGCAGGCGATGGTGTCGCCCATCGACTCGAACGCGTCCTCGAGCTGGGCCACGTTGTTGTAGTCCAGGACCACGGTGTGCTTGACGAAGTCTTCCGGTACGCCGGCCGAAGTCGGGTTGCCGAAGGTGAGCAGGCCGCTGCCGGCCTTGACCAGCAGCGAGTCGGCGTGGCCGTGGTAGCAGCCCTCGAACTTGACGATCTTGTCGCGGCCGGTGGCGCCGCGCGCCAGGCGCAGCGCGCTCATGGTCGCCTCGGTGCCGGACGAGACCAGGCGCACCTGCTCGATCGACGGCACCAGCCGGCAGATCTCTTCGGCGATGTCGATCTCCGCCTCGGTCGGCGCGCCGAACGACAGGCCGCTGGCGGCCGCGTCCTGCACCGCCTTGATCACCTGCGGGTGCGCATGGCCGAGGATGGCCGGACCCCACGAGCCGACGTAGTCGATGTAGCGCTTGCCGTCGGCGTCCCAGATGTACGGGCCTTCGGCCTTGGTGATGAAGCGCGGGGTGCCGCCGACCGAGCGGAAGGCGCGCACCGGGGAGTTCACGCCGCCGGGCGTGCTCTGCTGGGCGCGGGCGAACAGGATGTCGTTCTTCGAAGTCTGGTGTTCAGTTGTCATGGTCCGGTTGTGAAGTCGAGGGTGTCATGCCCGCGCCAGCCTGCACGGCGCGGAAGAATTTATTGGGCACGAGTTTGCCCATGCCGAAGCGCTGGGCATGGGCCAGCGCGCCTGTGGTGTATTCCTGTGCCAGCCGCACGGCCGGCGCGGCTTCGTGACCGCGCGCCATCAGCGCGGCCAGCGCGGCCGACAGCGTGGAGCCGGCGCCGATGAACGGGCCCGGCAAGGCCTGCCATTCGATCTCGGCGCGCAGGCCGTCGCGGTCGAACAGCTTGTTGCAGGGGGCGCCGGCGGCAGTGCTGGCGCTGGTGACCAGCACGTATTCGCAGCCGCTGGCGATGATCTCGGCCACGTTCTCGCCCAGCGCGGCGGCCTCGCTGCCTTCGCGCCAGGTCTCGGCCATGCGCGCAAGCTCCACCTGCGATACCATCAGCAGCGACGCTTGCGGCACCAGGATCTGGCGGATCGCCGAGACCATGTCTTCGTCGAGCAGTCCGGAGTCGGGCAGGCTTGACAGGAACGGGTCGAGGATCAGCGGGACATCGTTGTAGTCGGAGACGATTTCGGCAATGGCCGAGGCTTGCTCAGCGCTGCTCAAGGCGCCGACCTTGAACGCGGCGACCGGCATGTCCTCCAGCAGCACCCTGGCCTGGTCCATGACCCAGTCGGGATCGATTTCCTGCACGTCTTCGACGCGGGCCGAATCGGCGATCAGGATGCTGGTTGCGACCGTCAGCGCGTGGCAGCCTTGGGCCGCGCACGCCGCCAGGTCGGCCTGTATGCCGAGCGCGCCGACCGGATCGGACACGCCGAAGGTGAGCACGAGTGGGGTGGTTTGGTTTTGCACGGCGGGTAGATTAAGATACCTGGTTCACCGCATTTTACTAGATAGAAGGATCGACAACGTGAGTAGTAACGAAACAACCGCGCAGGCCTACCAGACCTGGATGTGCATGATTTGCGGCTGGGTCTACGACGAAGAGGCCGGCGCGCCCGAAGAGGGCATCGCGCCCGGCACGCGCTGGGCCGACGTGCCGATGAACTGGACCTGTCCCGAGTGCGGCGCGCGCAAGGACGACTTCGAAATGACCACGATCTGACCCTTCATTCGCTCGCCTGCCCTGGCGAGCGCTTGCCGCCCCCGGTGCCGCTTTCCGCTTCCGTGTGGCGCCGCGCCGCCGACTCGTCGCGCGCACGCACCAGCCAGTAGACCAGTCCCAGCGCCAGCAGCGCCCCGGCCATCGCGGCCACCTTGGCCGGACTGGCTTGCTCTTCCAGCACCACGAATTTGCGCGCCAGCGCGATGAGCGCGATCAGGATCACCGTCTTGACCTGGATGATGCTCTCGTTGCGCAGCGCCACCTTGACGATCGAGTGCTTGAATTCGAGCGCGATCAGCACAGTCATGATCATGCCGAACACGAGCTGGAAGGTGTCCGGCTCGAGCACGTCGAGGGTTTCCGTGGCCAGCATGCGCGTCACGACGCGCACCAGTTCGACCAGGGCGACGATGATCACGACCGCGATCAGCCCGCTCAGCACGAGCGCCACCAGCTGCTCGAAGCGCTCGTAGAGCGTCATCACCTTCCACAGCCGTTTGATTTCGGCCCGCAGTTCCGAGCGCGCGCGCTCCGGCGGTTCCTCGTGCAGCCGTTCTCCGATCGGTATCTCTCGCATAAGAGCCCCTTGTTCCGGATGGTACCGGGCACCGGCCCGGCGGGATGCGCCAAGTGTAGTGCCGATCGGCGCCCTGCACGCCCGGCAAGCGTGCGCGCCGCGCTAGCGCCCGGCAGGCACCGTGAAATCGCTGCCGTCCCAGCCGGCAAAGCGGTAGCCCTCGGCCGCCAGCCTGTCGAGCACGAGCGGCAGCGCCTTTACCGTCTGCTGGTGGATGTCGTGGAACAGGATGATGCCGCGCCCCTCCTGGTGCAGGGTGGTCATGACACGCTGCGTAATCGACGCCGGCACCGGATCGGACCAGTCGAGCGAATCCACGTTCCACATCACCGACAGCAGGCGGGCGTCGGCCACGACGCGCTTGCCTTCGGCGTTGCGGTCGCCGTACGGGAAACGGAACAGGATCGAGCGCTGCGGATCGAGTGTCCTGAGCAGCAGGTCGGTGTCCAGGATCTCGGCTTTCAGGCGCTCGCCGGTCAGTTTGGTCAGCTGGGCGTGGGTCATGCTGTGGTTGCCCAGCACGTAGCCGGCGGCGCGCAGCTTGCGGCTGATGTCCGCGCCGCCGTTCAGGTGCGGCGCGCCGTCCTTGCCGATGCTGCCGATGTTCTGGCCCACCGTGAAGAACACCGCCGGCACTTTGTACTTTGCCAGGATCGCTGCGATCTGTTCGCTGTACACGCGGTGCGGGCCGTCGTCGAAGGTCAGCGCGACGGTCTTTGGCGGCAGCCGGGTGCCGAAGATCTCGGCCGGCGTCGGCTGGGCAGGCGGCAGCTGCACGCCCGCCTCCTTGAGGATGTCCTCGCGCCGGTACCGGCTTGCCAGCCAGGCGACGTAACTGTCCCACTTTTCGCGCCGTGGCGCAATCATGGCCTGGCCAAGCGGGTCGAACGCGGCATGCAGCTCCTTGTCGTAGGCGCGCTCGATGTCGTCCAGTGCCTGCAGGTCTTGCGCGAGCCGCTTGTGCAGCCTGACGGCCTGTGGCCCGGCTTCGCCGGCGACCTCGTCGTAGAGCGCGGCGAGCGTTTCGCGGAAGGCCAGGCGGTCGGCGTCGTGCAGCGCAGGGTCGGACCCGACCTCGCTCAGCAGCGCGCCGGCCTGCTCGAAACGCCCGGCCTGGCCGGAGTGCACCAGCTCGGCCAACGCCGCGTCGATGCGCGCGCGCCGCTGCTGGTTGTCGTGGAAGAGCTGCTTGCCGACCCGGTTGACGAGCTCGCGCTGGGGTGGCGGCATCGCGTCCTGGCCGGCGGTGAGCACGATGATCTTGCGGTAGGCCGCCAGCATGTCGCGCATGTCGGCCGCGATGGCCTGCCGCGCATCGGGCGGCCCGGCGGGGTGCGGCGTGGTGCATGCGGCAAGGGTGGCGCAGGCCACGACAACGAGGCCGGCAAGGTAGAGGGCGGGGCGGCGCATGGCATCACCTGCGGGGGTAGCGTATTCCTCCACAAGGTAGCCCGTATGGCTGTGCTCGCCAAAAAATCCGGCGCGCGCCTCGCTTTTCGTCAAACGCTTTGCCCTGCGTCAATGCCATCAAGCCATTTTATGCAGGCTGCCCCGCGCCAAAGCTCACGCTTCGCCGGCTGCCGCCCTGATCGCCTCGAAGCGCGCCAGCGTCTGCTTGCGGGCGCGCTCGTGCTCGACGATCGGCCAGGCGTAGTCGCGCCCCATCTGCACGCCCTTGGCCAGCAGCAGCATCGGCTCGGCCAGCATTGGTGCGTGGATCTCGCGCGCGTCGAGTGCGGCCAGCTGCGGCAGGTAGCGCCGGATGAAGTTGCCGTCCGGGTCGAACTTGCGCGACTGGGTGAGCGGATTGAAGATGCGGAACCACGGCTGGGCATCGCAGCCGGTCGAGGCGGCCCACTGCCAGCCGCCGTTGTTGGACGCCAGGTCGTAATCGTTCAGCTTGAGGGCAAAATAGCGCTCGCCGCGCCGCCAGTCGATGCCCAGGTCCTTGGTCAGGAAGCTGGCAGTGAGCATGCGCAGCCGGTTGTGCATGAACCCGGTCTGGTTGAGCTGGGCCATCGCCGCGTCCACCAGCGGGTAGCCGGTGCGCCCTTCGCACCAGGCGGCAAAGGCAGCGTCGGCGGCTTGCCCCTGTTCCCAGGCGATGGCGTCGAACGCGCTCTTGAACGACTGCGTCACCACGCGCGGGTGGTGGTACAGGATCATCGCGTAGAACTCGCGCCAGATGAGCTCGGACAGCCATACCTCGGCGCCGGCCGCCCCGTGCGCGGCCATCTGGCGGGCGGTGCGTACCAGGTGGCGGATCGAGGTGGTGCCAAAGCGCAGGTGCACCGACAAGCGCGAGGTGGCGTCGTCGGCGGGGAAGTCGCGCGCCGTGCCGTAGCTGGCGATGCGGTCGAGGAAGTGCTCGAACAGATCCGCGGCGCCGCTCATGCCGGCCGGTGCGACGGGATTCGCCGGCTCCGCAAAGCCGATGTCGGCCAGGCCGGGCAGGGCGCTTGCGGCGGGCGCGGGCGCAAGGCGCGCGGCCAGCGGCTCGATCTCGTGGGGCGCGAGCGCGTCCGGATTGGCGGCAAGCTGGCGCAACCAGGCGTTCTTGTATGGCGTGAAGACCGAGAACGGCTGCCCGCCCAGGGTCAGCACCTCGCTGCGTTCGAACACCACCTGGTCCTTGGAGGTGGCAAACAGGCGCCCGTCCGCACCCAGCTTGCGCGCCACCCGGTTGTCGCGGGCGATGGCGGCCGGCTCGTAGTCGTGGTTGGCGAACACGGTCTCGACCCCCAGCTCGGCGGCCAAGCGCGGGATCTCCTCCTCGGCGCGGCCGTGGCGCACGATCAGGCCGCCGCCGAGCCGGCGCAGGTCGGCGTCCAGTTCGCGCAGGCTGGCGTGGATGAAGTGCACGCGCCGGTCGTCGGGCGGCAGGCCGGCGAGGATGTCGGTGTCGAACACGAAGGCGCAGTACACGCTGCCCGAGCCCGCCAGCGCACGGTGCAAGGCGGCATGGTCGAAGCTGCGCAGGTCGCGCCGGAACCAGACGAGGGACTTGCTTTTAGGCATCATTTGATGTGCAGGGTCAATGCGACCCGGCATTTTACTGGCTACGATGGGCCTTAGCTGCGCGCGGCACGGCATTTGCGGGGCTGCCGGCGCGATTCAGTGTAAACTATCGAAAAATCCAACGTTGTAGGACGGATAAGCGGTAGCCTGTCAGAGTGAGCCCATAGGAAGTCAGCGTATGAAGAAAAGCAAGGTCGGCACAACTCTCCCCATGCCCGGGATGCCGCAGGAGCGGATCGATACGCTTGGCAAGGCGGTCTCGGTTACCGCGGCGTCGGGCCTGAACCTGGCCAACCATTTCCTCATTGCCATGCCCTCGATGCAGGACCCGATTTTCGGCGGCACCGTAGTCTATGTCTGCGAGCACAACGACAAGGGCGTGCTCGGGGTGGTGATCAACAAGCCCACCGACATGACCATGGACGTGCTGTTCGACCGCATCGACCTGAAGCTGTCCGAGGGCCTCAAGAGCACGGTCAGCAGCGCGCCGATCATGTTCGGCGGCCCGGTCCAGGACGACCGCGGTTTCGTGCTGCATTCGCCGGGCGGGCGCTACTCGTCCTCGCTGGCCGTGACCGACGAGGTGGCATTCACCACTTCCATCGATGTGCTCGAGGCGGTGGCCAACGGCGACGGCCCGCAGCGCATGCTGGTGTCGATCGGCTACGCCGGCTGGAGCCCCGGCCAGCTCGAGGAAGAAATCGCCAAGAACGGCTGGCTGACGGTGAACGCCGACGCCCGCGTGCTGTTCGACCTGCCGATCGAGGAGCGCTACAACGCCGCCATCAAACTCCTGGGAATCGACCCGCTGATGCTCGCACCTGAGGCCGGCCATGCGTAATAATGGTTGACATCGTCCTGGGCTTCGATTTTGGCATCAAGCGTATCGGCATCGCGATGGGGAACACCCTCACGGGCCAGGCGCAACCGCTTTCCGTCATCAACGCTGTCGATAACGCCACCCGTTTCAAGGCCATCGGCGAACTGATCGAACAATGGCGCCCGGCGCGCCTGGTGGTCGGCGAACCGCGTCATCCGGACGG
Organism: Massilia agilis; assembly: GCF_024756255.1. Classification (GTDB taxonomy): domain Bacteria; phylum Pseudomonadota; class Gammaproteobacteria; order Burkholderiales; family Burkholderiaceae_D; genus Telluria; species Telluria agilis. The sequence continues at coordinate 302,883 of NZ_JANUHB010000004.1, forward strand.
CGCCGAGCACGACATGACGCTGCGCGCGCGCCGCTTTGCCAACCAACTCAACGGCCGCTTCAGCCTGCCCGTCACGCTCGTGGACGAGCGCTATTCGTCGGCAGTGATCCCCGCAAAGCGCGGCGAGATCATCGACGCCAAGGCGGCCGCAATCATTTTGCAACAATACTTTGACGACCATGTCCAAAACTAGTGACGACTTCGACGCCGAAGCGCTGTACCGCACCCTGCTCGGGCAGGTGCGGGACGGCCTTGCCGGCGTCGGCGATGCCGCCATCGTCGGCATCCATTCCGGTGGCGCGTGGCTGGCCGAACGGCTCGCGCGCGACCTCGACCTGAACGGACGGCTGGGCTTCATCGACGTCTCGTTCTACCGGGACGACTACGCGAAGAAGGGCCTGCACCCGGACGTGAAGCCGACCCACATCCCGTTCAACGTGGACGGCGCCACCATCGTGCTGGTGGACGACGTGCTGTTCACCGGGCGCACCACGCGCGCGGCGATCAACGTGCTGTTCGACTACGGCCGCCCGCAGCGCATCGTGCTGGCGGCGCTGGTGGACCGCGGCGGGCGCGAGCTGCCGGTGGCGGCCGATTTCGCCGGCGCGCGCGTGACCCTCAAGCCGGGCCAGTCGCTGGCGCTGCTGAAGAACGCCGACGGCCAACTCTCGCTCACGATCGAAGACGACAATGTTTAATCCCCAGCTGAATAAAAACGGCGAGCTGCAGCACCTCCTGACCATCGAGGGGCTGCCCAAGCCGATCATCAACCACATCCTCGACACGGCGTCGAGCTTCGTCTCCATTTCGGACCGCGAAGTGAAGAAGGTGCCGCTCATGCGCGGCAAGAGCGTGTTCAACCTGTTCTTCGAGAACTCCACGCGCACCCGCACCACCTTCGAGATCGCCTCCAAGCGCCTGTCGGCCGACGTGATCAACCTGAACATCTCGGCCTCTTCCACTGCCAAGGGCGAGTCGCTGCTCGACACCATCGACAACCTGTCGGCCATGCACGCGGACATGTTCGTGGTGCGCCACGCGCAGTCGGGCGCGCCGTTCCTGATCGCCAAGCACCTGAACGACCACGGGCAGAAGGACATCCACGTCGTCAACGCCGGCGACGGGCGCCACGCGCACCCGACCCAGGGCCTGCTCGACATGTACACGATCCGCCACTACAAGAAGGACTTCACCAACCTGACGGTGGCGATCGTCGGCGACATCCTGCACAGCCGCGTTGCGCGCTCGGACATCCATGCGCTCACCACGCTGGGCGTGCCCGAGATCCGCGCGATCGGCCCGGCCACGCTGCTGCCGGGCGGGCTGGAACAGATGGGCGTGCGCTGCTACTCGAACATGGACGAGGGCCTGAAGGACGTGGACGTGATCATCATGCTGCGCCTGCAGAACGAGCGCATGTCCGGCGCGCTGCTGCCGTCGGCCCAGGAGTACTTCAAGAGCTACGGCCTGACGCCCGAGCGCCTGGCGCTGGCCAAGCCGGACGCGATCGTGATGCACCCGGGCCCGATGAACCGCGGCGTCGAGATCGATTCGGCGGTGGCCGACGGCGCGCAGGCAGTGATCCTGCCGCAGGTGACCTTCGGCATTGCGGTGCGCATGGCGGTGATGAGTATTTTGGCGGGAACCCACGGATGAAACTACATATCAAGAACGGGCGCGTGGTCGACCCGGCGAACAACATCGACAAAGTAACCGACCTGTTCATCGCGGACGGGAAGGTGGCGGCAGTGGGCAGCGCGCCCGCGGGCTTTGCCGCCGACAGCACCATCGACGCGACCGGCCTGGTGGTGGCCCCTGGCCTGGTGGACCTGTCCGCGCGCCTGCGCGAGCCGGGCTACGAATACAAGGCCACGCTGGAATCGGAAATGCAGGCGGCGATGCAGGGCGGCGTGACCACGCTCGTGTGCCCGCCCGACACCGACCCCGTGCTCGACGAGCCGGGCCTGGTGGAAATGCTCAAGCACCGCGCGCGCAACCTGAACCAGGCGCACGTGCACCCGCTGGGCGCGCTCACCGTCGGCCTGAAGGGCCTGGCGCTGACCGAGATGGCGGAACTGACCGAGGCCGGCTGCATCGGCTTCTCGCAGGCCGAGGTGCCGGTGCAGGACACCACGGTGCTGCTGCGCGCGCTGCAGTACGCCAAAACCTTCGGCTACACCGTATGGCTGCGCCCGCAGGACGCGCACATCGGCCGCGGCGGCGTGGCGCACAGCGGGCCGCTGGCCTCGCGCCTGGGCCTGTCGGGCGTGCCGGTGATGGCCGAGACCATCGCGCTGCACACGATCTTCGAGCTGGTGCGCGCCACCGGCGCGCGCGTGCACCTGTGCCGCCTGTCGTCCGCCGCCGGGCTGGAGCTGGTGCGCGCGGCCAAGAAGGAAGGACTGCCGGTCACCTGCGACGTGGGCGTGCATCACCTGCACATGACCGACGCCGACATCGGCTTCTTCGACTCCAACGCGCGCATCGATCCGCCGCTGCGCAGCCAGCGCGACCGCGATGCGATCCGCGCCGCTGTGCTGGACGGGACCGTGGACGCGGTCTGCTCTGACCACACCCCGGTGGACGACGACGAGAAGCTGCTGCCGTTCGGCGAGGCTTCGCCCGGCGCCACCGGCCTGGAACTGCTGCTGTCGCTGATGCTCAAGTGGGCCGAAGACGAACGCGGCGCCGCCAAGGACAGCTTGTCGCGTGCGATCGCCAGGGTCACCAGCCAGGCCGCGCGCGTGGCCGGGCTGCAGGCGGGCGACCTGTCGGTTGGCGCGAGTGCCGACGTCGTCGTGTTCGACCCCGAGGCCCGCTGGACCGTCAAGGCATCGGCGCTGGCCAGCCAGGGCAAGCACACGCCGTTCCTGGGCTACGAGCTGTCGGGGCAGGTGAAGGCGACCATCGTCGCCGGCCAGATCGCGTACCAGCGCTAAGGCCGGTCATGCGGCCGGGGTTCCCGCGCGGGCGGGGACCCTTCCGGCGCACCCCCTCCCGCGACACATGCATATGCCTGTACAATCGGCCCCGAGCAGCGCGCGGCATGGGACCCGCGCGGGCATTATCACCGTCGACATTTGAACATCCAGCTTGCCTGGCGCCTGGCGCGCGCCTCCCTCCACCTCGTAGCGGGCCTTGCCACCTGCGCCTTCGTATTCCCGTGGGCGGGGCAAAGGCTGCGCGAACGCCTGACCCGGCGCTGGTCGCTCCAGCTGCTGGCGCTGTGCCGCGTCTCGGTGGAGCAGGGCCATGGCGCACCCGCGCTGGCGCACGCGCTGATCGTCGCCAACCACGTCTCGTGGCTGGACATCTTCGTCATCAACTCGCTGCACCCGTGCCGCTTCGTGGCCAAGGCCGAGATCCGCGGCTGGCCGCTGCTTGGCTGGCTGGCCGGGCGCGCCGGCACCGTGTTCATCGCGCGCGGCGACCGGCGCGGACTGCGCGACATCTTCAAGGGCCTGGTGGGCATGCTGCGGCAGGGCCAGCGCGTCGCCTTCTTCCCGGAAGGGACCACCTCGCGCCAGGGCGTGATCCTGCCGTTCCACGCCAACCTGCTGGAGGCGGCGATCGACGCCAGCGTCGCGGTGCAGCCGTATGCACTCGAGTACGTGGACGAGCGCGGCGCGCACCACACGTCGGTTGACTACGTTGGCGAGACCACCTTCGTGAACAGCTTCTTCGCGATCCTGTCGGGGCCGCCCGTGCGCGCGCGGCTTACCTGCCTGGCGCCGGTCAGCTCGGTCGGCGAGCACCGCCGCGACCTGGCGCAGGCCGCGCGCAAGGCGATCTCGCGCTCGCTGGGCGCGCGCATGGCCGAGGCAGCGGCCGAATCGCCGCCGCTGCGGGCCTGAGCCGGCGCCCGTCACATCAAGCGCCGGCTTTCTTCTTCCCGCCGTGCTCCTGGTATTCGGGGCAGTCCACTTGCAGCAGCGCGCGGTTGTCCAGGCACACGGCGGAGAGCTTGCCGCCCCAGACGCAGCCGCTGTCCACGCCGATCACGTTCGGCCGCATCACCAGCCCCAGCGCCGACCAGTGGCCGAACACCACGGTCACGTCCGCCGTCTTGCGGCCGGGGACCTCGAACCACGGCACCAGGCCCGACCCGGGCGGGCCGATGTCGCTTTCCTTGTGCTTGAAGTCCATCGTGCCGTCCGGCTGGCACAGGCGCACGCGGGTGAGCGCGTTGACGATGCAGCGCAGGCGCGGCAGGCCGGTGAGGGCGTCGTCCCAGCGGTCCGGCTCGTTGCCGTACATCTGCGCAAGGAACTCGGTCCAGCGCTCGCTGCGCAGCACGGCCTGCACTTCGCCGGCCAGCGCCATGGTCTGCTGCGCGCTCCACTGCGGCGCCACGCCCGCGTGCACCAGCAGGTGGCCGTCCACGAACATGGCCAGCGGGCGCTGGCGCAGCCATGCGACCAGCTCGTCGCGATCGGGCGCAGCCAGGATTTCGTCCAGCGTGTCGGATTTGCTGACCGCTTGCGCGCCGACCGCCACCGCCAGCAGGTGCAGGTCGTGGTTGCCGAGCACGGCCTCGACCTGCCCGCCGCTGCGCTCGGCCAGCTCTTTCATGCGGCGCAGGGCGCCCAGCGAATCGGGGCCGCGGTTGATCAGGTCGCCCACGAACAGGATGCGTGCGTCACCCCCGGCATCCTGTTCGATATGATCGAGCAGGACCTGGGCTTCGTGCGCGCAACCTTGCAGGTCGCCGATGACATAAGTTTTCATGCTAATGGATCGTTTTGGAGCGGGCTTTCGGCCCGGATTTCTCATGGCGCGGCAGCTTTCACATAAAATGCTGCCTGACCTTTACCTTTTGGCAGGATACTAAATGATTTTGGTGACTGGCGGTGCCGGGTTCATCGGCTCCAATTTCGTGCTGGACTGGCTGGCCAGGTCCGACGAGCCGGTCGTCAACTGCGACAAGCTGACGTACGCGGGCAACCTGGACAACTTGTCGGCATTGGCGGGCGATGCGCGCCACCGCTTCGTGCGCGCCGACATTCTCGACCGCGGACAGGTCGCGGCCCTGCTGCGCGAGCATCGCCCGCGCGCCATCGTCCATTTTGCCGCCGAAAGCCATGTCGATCGGTCGGTCGTGGCGCCTGGCGATTTCGTGGCCACCAACGTGACCGGCACATTTTGCCTGCTGGCCGAAGCGCACGCGTATTGGAGCGAATTGAGCGGCACCGAACGCGAAGCTTTCCGATTCCTGCATATTTCGACCGACGAAGTGTACGGCTCACTGCAGCCGGACGCACCGCCATTCACCGAAGATTCGCCGTATGCGCCGAACAGCCCGTATGCCGCCACCAAGGCGGCGGCCGACCACCTGGTGCGGGCCTGGCACCAGACGTACGGCCTGCCGGCGATCATCACCAATTGCTCGAATAATTACGGTCCGCGCCAGTTTCCCGAAAAGCTGATTCCCCTGATGATCGCCAATGCGCTGGTCGGCGCGCCGTTGCCGGTCTATGGCGACGGTTTGCAGGTGCGCGACTGGCTGTATGTCGGTGACCATTGCGCCGCCTTGCGCCGGGTGCTCGAAGCCGGCCGGCCCGGCGAAACGTATGCGATTGGCGGCAACTGCGAAATGACGAATATCGCGGTGGTCATTGCCATTTGCGATGTGCTGGCCGAATTGGCGCCCAAAGCCGGCGGCTACCGCGCCCAGGTCGCGCACGTTGCCGATCGCCCGGGGCATGACCGCCGCTATGCGATCGACAGCGCAAAGGTGCGGCGCGAACTGGGCTGGAGCGCCGTGGAGAACTTTGAAAGCGGCCTGCGCAAGACCGTGCAGTGGTACCTCGGGAACCAGGATTGGGTCGCCAACGTGCAATCGGGAGCATACCAGGCATGGATCGAACAGAATTACGCCAGCCGGGAGGAGCAGCCATGACGCCACAGGCGCGGCGCGGTATCGTGCTGGCGGGCGGATCGGGCACGCGCCTTTATCCGATGACACTAAGCTTGTCCAAACAGCTCATGCCGGTGTACGACAAGCCGATGATCTACTATCCGCTGTCAACGCTGATGCTCGCCGGTATCCGCGATATCCTGGTCATTTCGACCCCGCATGATATGCCGCGTTTCCAGGAGCTGCTGGGCGATGGCAGCCGGTGGGGCATTTGTTTGCGCTACGCCGCGCAGGCCGCGCCGGAAGGCATTGCGCAAGCGTTCCTGATTGGCCGCGATTTTCTTGGCGATGCGCCTTCTGCGCTAATTTTGGGCGATAACCTCTATTACGGGCATGGCCTGGATCGCCAGCTGGAAGCGGCCAGCGCGCGCCCCGACGGCGCCACCGTGTTCGCCTACCACGTGCACGATCCCGAGCGTTATGGCGTGGTTGAATTCGGCCCCGGGCGGCGCGCGCTCTCGATCGAGGAAAAGCCCAGCCAGCCCAAGTCCAATTACGCGGTCACCGGCTTGTATTTCTATGACGCGAGCGTGGTCGACATCGCGTCGTCGATTCGTCCTTCTGCAAGGGGCGAACTCGAAATCACGGACGTGAACCGGGCCTACCTCGACCAGGGCAAGCTGCAGGTCGAGGTGATGGGACGGGGCATGGCCTGGCTCGACACCGGCACCCACGAATCGCTGCTCGACGCCGCCCAGTTCATCGCCACGATCGAAAAGCGCCAGGGCCTCAAGGTGGGCGTGCCGGAAGAAATTGCTTATCGCAAGGGGTATATCGATGGCACGGCGCTCGAGAAACTGGCCGCGCCCCTGCAAAGCAGCGGATACGGGAAATACCTTTTGCAAATCCTGAATGGCACGGTGCTCTGATGAAAATAACTCCAAGTGACATCGCGGACGTGCTGATCATCGAACCGCAGGTCTTTCGCGACGAGCGCGGCTTTTTCTACGAAAGTTTCAATGAGCGGCGCTTCGAGGAACTGACCGGGCTGCAGCCGCGGTTCGTACAGGACAACCATTCGCAGTCCGTGCGCAATGTCGTGCGCGGCCTGCACTACCAGGTCGGGCAGGCCGCGCAGGGCAAGCTTATCCGTGTGGTGGCGGGTGCGATTTTCGACGTCGTGGTCGATTTGCGCCGCGGCTCGCCGTCATTCGGGCGCGCGGCCTGTATCGAGCTGTCCGCCGACAACCAGCGACAGCTCTGGATTCCGCCCGGATTTGCCCACGGCTTCCTGGTCACGAGCGAGCGCGCCGATTGCCTCTACAAGACCACCGGCTACTGGTCGCCCACCGATGAGCGCACCCTGCTCTGGAACGATCCCGCGGTGGCCATTGACTGGCCCTTGCGCGGCGCGCCGATCGTCTCGGCCAAGGACCAGGCCGGCACCCCGTTGGCGCAGGCCGAGGTGTTCCCGTGAACATTTTGCTGACGGGCGCCAGCGGCCAGGTCGGCTACGAGCTGCGGCGCAGCCTGCAAGGCCTTGGCAACGTGGTCGCCCCGGCCCGGTCCGGGCTCGACCTGTCCGACCTGGCGCAGTTGCGCTCGGTGGTGCGCGAGCTCAAGCCCGGCCTGATCGTGAATGCGGCGGCTTACACCGCGGTCGAGCGGGCCGAGTCCGAGCCGGCACTGGCGCTCTGGGTCAATGGCGAGGCGCCGGGCGTGCTGGCGGCCGAGGCGCGTGCGTTGGGCGCGGCCATCGTCCACTATTCGACCGATTACGTGTTCGACGGCCGCCAGCAGGCCCCCTACCGGGAAGAGGACACGCCGGCCCCGCTGAACGCTTATGGCCGCAGCAAGCTCGCGGGCGAGCAGGCGGTAGCCGCATCCGGCGCGGCGCACCTGATTTTGAGGACGAGCTGGGTGTACGGCCTGCGCGGCCACAATTTTTTATGCACCATGCTTGAACGGGCCCGGCAAGGCCACGCGCTGCGCGTGGTCGCGGACCAGTTTTCCGCGCCCACCTGGAGCCGGACCCTTGCCGAGCTCACTGCCCAACTGCTGGTGCGCGCGCAGGCGCCTGGCTGGTGGCAGGCGCATTCCGGCATTTACCACCTGAGCTGCGGCGGACAAACCAGTTGGCACGGCTTTGCGCAAGCCATCATGGCCGAGGCCGGAATCGGCTGCGAGGTCCAGGCAATCGGCAGCGCCGAATATCCGTCGCCAGTCCGCCGCCCCGGCAATAGCACCTTGTGCTGCGATAAATTAAGGACCCTCGGCCTGGTAATTCCGCCATGGCATGAGGCGTTGCAATTGTGCATGCAAGACCGGGCTATTGTTGAATATAATTAACTACAAAATTTAGAACAATAATTGGCCTAAAAGGGACGATTTCGCTCAATTGTTAAAGCGGGTGCGGCGCTAAACTGTTTTGTTCAAAAACTTCCTGGCTGAGCAATTAGGTAAAATGGCGCAATCGCGCAAGTAGATGCGCTTGCTGATGCTGTCGCTCCCCTGGCGCGACATCCTGGGAACTGGCCGGCGCCGTTGCGCACTTCATGAATTACACATGTTCTCATTTCTCGTGAGTTTCGTGGCTTCGGCCCTGCTGACCTTGCTCGTGGTAAAACACACCAGATTGCACGGACCGGCGCTGGATAATGATTTCGGTGGCGTGCAAAAGGTCCATACGCATACCGTCGCCCGTATCGGCGGGCTGCCGATTTTCCTCGCGGTCGCGATCAGTGCGGCCATTTCGGTGTCGCGCGTGCCGGCGCTGTCGCAATGGATGTTTGCGTTGTTGTCCTGCTCGCTGATCGCTTTTGTGGGCGGCATTGCCGAGGACTATACCGGGACGGTACGCCCCTCGCGCCGCCTGCTGCTGACAATGGCCGCGTCGCTGCTCGGTTACCTGCTGCTCGACGCCAGGATCGGGCGCATCGACCTGCCGTTCGGCTCGTTTGTCCTGCACAGCGCCTGGATCATGTTGCCCCTCACGGTGCTGGCGGTGGCCGGCATCGCCAACGCAATCAACATTATCGACGGCTTTAACGGCCTGGCCAGCGTGGTCACCATCTTCATGCTGGTATCGCTGGCTTACGTGGCGATGCAGGTGGGCGACATGTTCGTCGTGGTGGCTGCGCTGATGGTGGCCGGCGCCACCGCCGGTTTCCTGATCTGGAATTACCCGGTCGGGCTGATTTTCCTCGGCGATGGCGGCGCCTATTTCATCGGTTTCATGCTGGGCGAACTGGCGTTGTTGCTGGTGATGCGCAATCCGCAGGTATCGACCTGGTATGCGGCACTGCTCCTGATTTATCCCGCATTCGAGACGGTCTTTTCCGCCTATCGCCGCATGTTCGTGCGCGGTAAATCGCCGGCCATGCCCGATGGCATACACCTGCACAGCCTGATTTTCCGGCGCATTGTGCAATGGACGGTCGGGCCCCGGGAGGCTCGGGCGCTGATGAAACGCAACGCCCGCACGTCGCCTTACCTGTGGCTGTTTTCGCTGATGGCGGTTATCCCGGCCACGGTGTTCTGGCGGAATACGACAATTCTGATAATCTTCTGTTTGTTGTTTATTATCAGCTACGTGTGGCTGTATGCGCGTATCGTTCGGTTTAAATCCCCGCGCTGGCTGATTTTGCGCAAGAAGGACTGGCAATAAATTGCCAATGTAGTATATTGCGACATTTGGTGAGATTTCACTTCGACTGTTTCAACCCCAACTACAGAGGAACGACGATGGATCTGTCTAATATGTCCCTTGGTGATCTGCGCAACTTGCAGGAGCAAATCAAGCAGGAAATGAAAAAGCGTGAACAGCAGGAAGTGCAAAAAGCGCGCGAGCAGATCCTGGCCATCGCGCAAAGCGTCGGCGTGCCCCTGAAGGACCTGATTACCGCTGGCCGTGGCAAATCCGGTTCGGTCGCCGTGCGCTACCGCCATCCGGACAATGCAAACCAGCAGTGGACCGGCCGCGGGCGCCAGCCGAAATGGGTCAAGGAATGGGTGGAAGGCGGCAAGTCGCTCGACAAGCTGCGCGTCTGATTCCCTTGCCGGCGCTGCGGCGCCGCGCGTTCCCTGCTGCGGCAAGCGTGGCGGACCTATCCCAAGGGTCCGCTTGCCGCTACAATACCGTTTGGTTTTATCATCCCTCCAACATTGGCGTTTAGCACGCCCGGCGTGGGTGCCGGCTTTTGTCCGTGCAGCGCGCTCGCATCACGGTATTGGAACAACATGGTCGCTCTCTCGAAAACGATTTTCAAGGCTTACGACATCCGGGGCGTAGTCGGCAGCACCCTGGACGCCGGGATCGCGCACAAGATCGGCCAGGCCTTCGGCCGCGCCGCGCTGGCCAAGGGAGAGCGCAAGGTCGCCATCGGCCGTGACGGCCGCCTGTCCGGCCCTGAGCTGGCCGCCGCGCTGTCGGACGGCCTGCGCGCCGCCGGCGTGGACGTGATCGACCTGGGCATGGTGGCCACCCCGATGCTGTACTTCGCGACCAACGTGCTGGACACGCGCTCGGGCATCATGGTCACCGGCAGCCACAACCCGCCGGACTACAACGGCTTCAAGATGGTGCTGGCGGGCGAGGCGATCCATGGCGAGGCCATCACCGGCCTGTACGACAGCATCGCCGCCCACGACGGCAGCGCCGCGGCGCAGCCGGGCGGCTACAGCACGCACGATATCCGCGAGGCCTACATCGAGCGCATCGTCGGCGACGTCAAGCTGGCGCGCCCGATCAAGGTCGCGGTCGATTGCGGCAATGGCGTGGCCGGCGCGTTTGCCCCGGCGCTGTTCCGGGCCATGGGCGCCGAGGTGGTCGAACTGTTCTGCGAGGTGGACGGCACCTTCCCGAACCACCACCCCGATCCCGCCCATCCCGAGAACCTGCAGGATTTGATCCGCGAACTGGCGAGCGGCGACGCCGAGATCGGCATGGCCTTCGACGGCGACGGCGACCGCCTGGGCCTGGTCACCAAGGATGGCCAGATCATCTACCCGGACCGCCAGATGATGCTGTTCGCGGCCGAGGTGTTGTCGCGCAACCCGGGCGCGCAGATCCTGTACGACGTCAAGTGCACGCGCCACCTGGGCCCGTGGATCGAGCAGAACGGCGGCCAGCCGCTGATGTGGAAGACCGGCCATTCGCTGGTCAAGGCCAAGCTGCGCGAGACCGGCGCCCCGCTGGGCGGCGAGATGAGCGGCCACATCTTCTTCAAGGACCGCTGGTACGGCTTCGACGACGGCCTGTACGCCGGCGCGCGCATGCTCGAACTGCTCACCCGCGAGCGCGATCCCTCGGCCGTGCTCAATGCGCTGCCGATCGCCACCAGCACGCCCGAGCTGCACCTGCACCTGCAGGAGGGCGAGAACTTTACCCTCATCGAAACCCTGCGCGCGGACGCGACCTTCCCAAGCTCGGAGCGCATCGTCACCATCGACGGCATGCGCGTCGAATACCAGGATGGCTTTGGCCTGGCGCGCTCGTCCAACACCACGCCCGTGGTGGTGCTGCGCTTCGAGGCCGAGTCGCCCGAGGCGCTCGCGCGCATCCAGGCCGAATTCCGCAACGTGATCCTCGCAGCCAAACCGGACGCGCAACTGCCGTTCTGACGCAAGCATGAATATTCTTCTGGTGCGGGTGTCGTCCCTGGGCGACGTGCTGCACAACCTGCCGGTCGTGGCCGACATCCGGCGCCACTATCCCGATGCACAGATCGACTGGGTGGTCGAGGAAGGCTATGTCAGCCTGGTGCGCCTGAACCCGCACGTGCGGCGCGTGATCCCGTTTGCGCTGCGGCGCTGGCGCCGCGGCCTGTTCAAGCCCGAGGTGCGCGCCGAGATGCGCGCGTTCTTCCGCACGCTGCGCGAGGAGCCGTATGACCTCGTGCTCGACACGCAGGGCCTGATCAAGACCGGCATCATCATGGGCGCCGCGCGCGTCAAGCCGGGCGGGCGCAAGGTGGGGCTGGCCAACGGCACCGAGGGCTCGGGCTACGAGCCGGTCTCGCGGATCTTCCACACCGACAGCGTCAAGGTCGCGCGGCGCGCGCACGCGGTCGCGCGCGGGCGCGAGGTGGCGGCCAATGCGCTGGGCTATGCGATCGACACGCCGCCGGACTTCGGCCTGCCGGCGCCGTCGAACCTGGCGGCGCGCCCCGCATGGATGCCGCGCGAGGACTACGCGGTGTTCTTCCACGGGACCGCGCGGGCAGCGAAGAAATGGGCCACCGCGAACTGGATCGCGCTCGGGGACGCGCTCGCGCCCATGCCGGTGCTGCTGCCCTGGGGCTCGCAGGAAGAGAAAAACGAGGCCGAGCAGATCGGCGCCAGCCTGCCCAACGCGCGCGTGCTGCCCAAGCTGTCGATGATGGACGCGGTGGAGCTGGCGCGCGATTGCGCGCTCGCGGTCGGCGTGGATACCGGCCTGACCCACATTGCGGCGGCCTTCGTGCGGCCCACGGTGGAGATCTACTGCGATTCGCCGCGCTGGAAGACCGAGGGCAACTGGTCGCCGCGCATCGTCAACCTGGGCGACACCGGAACCCCACCGTCGGCCGACGACGTGGTGGCCGCCGCGCGCGCCCTGCTCGCCAGCGCATGAAACGCTCCACTTACTCGGCGCTGTGGTGGCTGGCGCTGCCGGCGGTGCTGGGCCGGCTGTGGTGGCGCGGGCGCAAGGAGCCCGGTTACCGCCGGCACTGGGGCGAGCGGCTGGGTGTGTATGGCCAGCCGCTGCCGGAACAGCTGACGATCTGGGTGCACGCGGTGTCGGTCGGCGAAACCCGCGCCGCCGAGCCGCTGGTCGAAGCGCTGCTCGCGCAGTGGCCGGACTGCCGCATCCTGCTCACCCACATGACGCCGACCGGGCGCGCCACCGGACAGGCGCTGTTCGCGCGCCACGGCGAGCGCGTGGTGCAGTCGTACCTGCCCTACGATACCGTCGCCATGGTGGGCCGCTTCCTGCGCCACTTTGGCCCGCGCGTGTGCATCCTGATGGAGACCGAAGTGTGGCCCAACCTGATTGCCGGTTGCGCCAGAGCCGGCGTGCCGGTGGCTCTGGTCAATGCGCGGCTGTCGGAGCGCTCGCTGCGGCGCGGCCAGCGCATGGGCGAGCTGATGCGCGAGGCCGCGCGCGCGATCACTTTCGTGGCCGCACAGACCGACGCCGATGCCGAGCGTATCCGCGCGCTGGGCGCGCTGGACGTGGAGGTCACCGGCAGCATCAAGTTCGACGTGACACCGCCGCCGCAGCTGCTGGAAAAAGGCGCGTGGCTGCGCGCGCGCATCGGCAAGCGGCCCGTGCTGCTGTGCGCCAGCACGCGCGAGGGCGAGGAGGCGCTGATCCTCGACGCGTGGGTCGGCCTGCGCGAGCGGCCGGCGGGCATGCTGCTGGCGATCGTGCCAAGGCATCCGCAGCGCTTCGACGAAGTGGCGCGCATGGCCGAAGCGCGCGGCCTGTCGGTGCAGCGCCGCTCGGCGCTGGCCGAGAGCGACGTGGTCGACGCGGACGTGCTGCTGGGCGACTCGATGGGCGAGATGTTCGCCTACTACGCGGCCTGCGACTGCGCCTTCATCGGCGGCAGCCTGTTGCCGCTGGGCGGCCAGAACCTGATCGAGGCCGCGGCCGTCGGCAAGCCGGTGCTGGTGGGCGAGCACACATTCAACTTCCTGCAGGCGACCGACGAAGCGGTGGCCATGGGCGCGGCGCTGCGTGTGCGCGACGGCGCCGACCTGCTGGCACAGGGCGCGGCCCTGCTGGCCGATCCGGCACGGCGCGCACAGATGGGCGAACGGGCGTTTGCTTTCGCCAACCGGCATCGTGGCGCGACCGTGCGCACGGTTGAATTCTTGCGACGACTTATCGATTAGGTTTTGCTACCATGCGCATCTGAGTCCGGTAAAAGAAGGGGATGCGCATGTTGTGGTCAGATCGCCCAGGGTCGGCGGGAAGCGCCGATGCGGCTGGAGCGCTGGTCCAGCACGACGACGAGGCAGCGCTGTTTGCCGCTTCCGAGCCGTCGTCGCGGCAGGCGGCATCCCCGAGCCTTCCTTTATGCGAACTGCATTTCGCGGTGCGCTACCGCTTGTGGGAATATGCCGCCTTCATGTGGCAGCACGGGCGCTTTCTCATTCGCCGCCGGCGGGTCGGCTTCCCGGCCGGATGGTACCTGCTGGTCAAGAGCACGGCGGTCGCGGTCCTGCACTTCATCCTGCTTGGCCGTTCGCGCCGCACGTATGAATTCACCATCGACGAGCACGGGATCCTGCGCAACACCGGTACCGGCGTCACGTTGATCGACTGGAACGACGTGATCACCGTGCGCAGCTACCCGCGTGGCATCATGTTCGTGCTCAGTCGCGGCACGCTGCCCATTCCGTTCCGTTGCCTGGATGCGAACCAGCTGGCCGCGCTGCGGCGATTGGCGGACGGGCGCAAGGCGCTGCAGGCTGAATCCTGAGTAGAACTTGAACTCGTCGTCCCCGCGCAGGCGGGGACCCATGCTGAGCGGGCTCCGATTGCGGCTTTGGCTATTCAAGCGGTCCATGGGTCCCCGCCTGCGCGGGGACGACGTGCGGGTTAAGCTAGCCGTTCAATCCTCGAACAGCACCGGCATCTCGTGCGAGTGCTTGCGCAGCGCCACGCGCGCGCCGTCGTAGTCCGGGTACACCGCGCCCACCACCTCCCAGAAGCGCGCGCTGTGGTTCATCTCGCGCAGGTGCGCCAGCTCGTGCACCACCACGTAGTCGATCAGCGCGAGCGGGTAGTGAATGAGCCGCCAGTTCAGGCGAATGTGGCCGCCGATCGTGCACGAGCCCCAGCGCGTGCCGGCCGACGACAGCGCGAACGCCTTGTACGACAGCTCCATGCGCACCGCATACATGTCCAGCCGCTCGGCAAACACGCGGCGCGCCTCGTCCTGGTACCACAGGCGGACGCGCTCCTTGAGCTGCCATTCCGACAAGCCGGGCACCACACCCAGCGACAGCTCGCGCGTGTCCTCGTCAAAGCGGCAGTGGCTGCGCGCCGCTGGCTCAAGGCGCAGTGTGAGCTCGCCGCCCATGTAGGGCAGCTGCGCGCCGTCCTCCCACACCAGCGGCGGCTTTTGCAGGCGCTGAACGCGGCGCTCGCCACGTTCGTGCAGCTTTGACAGGATCCAGCGCTGTTTGGCGCGGATCGCGTTGTCCACCTCGGCCAGCGTCACGCGTTTGGGCGCGGTCACGCGCAGGCCGTCGTCGTCGATCATGAAGCCGATCGAGCGGCGCGCCGAGCGGCGCAGCGCGAATTCCACCGCGTGCGCGCCAAGCACGATGCGGCGCAGTGGAGGGTCGTTGGGGCCGCGCGGCGGCACCGGGAAGGTCACGCGCGGCGGTGCGGGCGGCGCCTTGAATAGCGGCTGCACCGGCGCGGCCGGTTTGGAGGAGGGTTCGAGTGAAGCGAAAAAATCTTGTGCAAACAGTTCCAGTTGGTGCCCGTCGATCTTGGAAGAGGTCATGGTGTGCTGCGGAGAGGATGCTCTGATCAGGGCGCCAACTTCGCTCAGCCACCTTTGTAGACGTGGGGCGAAATGACGCGCATTTCCGATTCTATCCAATTTTCGACCTCATGCATCAGGCTGTCAGGAGTGTGGTTTTCCGGCGATATCGGTTTGCCAATCGATACCGTCACCAACCCTGGCCGCTTGATGAAAGATCCGCGCGGCCAGCATTCACCTGCATTATGCGCGATTGGCACAACCGGAGTCTGCGTTTCCACAGCCAAGCGTGCGCCACCGCTCTTGTACTTGCCTTTTTTGCCAACCGGGATGCGCGTCCCTTCCGGGAACATGATGATCGACTGGCCGTCGGCCAGCCGCCTGCGGCTATGGCGGACCACCTGGGCAAACGCGTTCTTGCCCTGCTTGCGGTCGATGGGAATCATGCGCAGCAGCGCCATGCCCCAGCCGAAAAACGGGATATACAGTATCTCTTTTTTGAACACGTACACCAGCGGGCGCCGCATGTTGGGCAGCATGAAGATCGTCTCCCACGCCGACTGGTGCTTCGACAACAGGATTGCCGGGCGCGCCGGCAGGTTCTCGTAGCCCTTGACCTGGTAGCGGATACCGCAGATCGCGCGCGCGGCCCAGATGATGAAAACGTTCCAGCGCGAGGTGACCCAGAAGCGCTTGTTGTAAGGGAGCGGCGCGGCCAGGAAGCACACGCACGACCACACCACGGTGGCCACCAGCATCACGAGCGTGAAGAGCAGGGACCGCAGGAACAGGACTGGATGTCTCAAGGAGGGTCTTTCTATAAAATCGGTGTCAGGCGGCGGCCGGCGCCTTGAGCAGGGCGTTGACCACCGCGGCCAGGTCCGGGAACACCTGCGTGCCCGGCGGCAGGCCGCCGGTGGCGTAGGTCTTCTCGCCCTTGCCGGTTAAAACGAGGTAGGGCACGCAGCCGCTGATGAAGCCCGCCTGCAGGTCGCGCAGCGAATCGCCCACCGTCGGCACGCCTTTCAGGCTGACCTTGAAGCGCTTGGCGATTTCCTCGAACATGCCGGCCTTGGGCTTGCGGCAGTCGCAGTTGTCGATGGCCGCGTGCGGGCAGAAGAAGATCGCGTCGATGTCCGCGCCCACCACCTGCGCGGCCTCGTGCATCTTCTGGTGGATCGCGTTGAGCGTGGTGATGTCGAACAGCTCACGCGCGATGCCCGACTGGTTGGACGCGATGATGACGCGGTAGCCTGCCTGGTTGAGCCGAGCGATCGCCTCGAGCGAGCCGGGGATCGGGATCCATTCGCTCGGCGACTTGATGAACTCGGGCGAATCGTGGTTGATGACGCCGTCCCGGTCGAGGATGATCAACTTCATGGCGCTTCCTTACGCGGCCAGCTTGGAGATGTCGGCCACGCGGTTCATCATGCCGTGCAGCTGCGACAGCAGGGCCAGGCGGTTGTTGCGCAGGGCCAGGTCGTCGGCCATCACCATCACGTCGTTGAAGAACGCGTCCACATCGTCGCGCAGCTGGGCCAGCGTCTTGAGCGTGCCGGTGAAGTCGCCGCGCGCGAACGCCGCGTCCACGTCCGGGCGCACGCGCTCGATTGCGGCGGCCAGCTTCTTCTCGGCCTCTTCCTGCAGCAGGCTCGCCTGCACGGCGCCGCTGGGCGTCTCGGTCTTTTTCAGGATGTTGGTGATGCGCTTGTTGGCCGCGGCCAGCGAGGCGCTCTCCGGCAGCGCGGCGAACGCCTGCACCGCTTCCAGGCGCTGCACCACGTCGTCGACGCGGTCCGGGTCCTGGGCCAGCACCGCTTCCACCTCGTTGGGCGTGAAGCCGCGCTCGCGCAGCATGCCGCGCAGGCGGTCGAGCATGAATTCCTTCACTTCCACGCTTGGATCCTTGAAGCCGCTCTGGTATTCGAACACGGCGGCGGCGTCTTGCAGCAGCTCCGAGACCGCCAGCGGCAGGCGTTTTTCCACCAGCATGCGCATCACGCCCAGCGCGTGGCGGCGCAGCGCGAACGGGTCCTTCTCGCCGGTCGGTTGCAGGCCGATCGACCAGATGCCCACCAGCGTCTCGAGCTTGTCGGCCAGCGCGACGGCGGTGCCGGTGTTGGTCGAGGGCAGGGCGTCGCCGGCAAAGCGCGGCTGGTAGTGTTCGGACGCGGCCAGCGCCACTTCTTCCGGCTCGCCGTCGTGGCGCGCGTAGTAGGTGCCCATGATGCCTTGCAGCTCGGGGAACTCGCCCACCATGTCGGTCAGGAGGTCCGCCTTGGCCAGCTGTGCGCCGCGCTCGGCCAGCAGCACGTCGTAGCCGAGGCGCTTGGCGATCATGCCGGCCAGGCGCGTGACGCGGCCGGTGCGCGCGGCCTGCGTGCCCAGCTTGTTGTGGTACACGACGTTTTCCAGCAGCGGCAGGCGCGATTCCAGCGTCTTTTTCTTGTCCTGCTCGAAGAAGAACTTGGCGTCGGACAGGCGCGGGCGCACCACGCGCTCGTTACCGCCGATGATGGCGCTGGCGTCGTCGGTC
The DNA here is from genome assembly GCF_024756255.1 of Massilia agilis. Lineage (GTDB taxonomy): Bacteria > Pseudomonadota > Gammaproteobacteria > Burkholderiales > Burkholderiaceae_D > Telluria > Telluria agilis. The sequence continues at coordinate 320,761 of NZ_JANUHB010000004.1, forward strand.
TTCAGGTTCGAGACGATCAGGAAGCGCGAGCGCAGCTTGCCATTGGCGTCGGTCAGCGCGAAGTACTTCTGGTTGGTCTGCATCGTCAGGATCAGGCATTCCTGCGGCACCGACAGGAAGGCATCCTCGAAGCGGCATTCGTACACCACCGGCCATTCGACCAGCGCGGCCACTTCGTCCAGCAGCGATTCCGGCATCAGGACCTTGTCGTCGCCGGCCTTGGCCAGCAACTGGGTGCGGATCGACTCCTTGCGCTCGGCGGTGGAGGCGATCACGCGGCCTTCGCGCTCCAGTACCGGCGCATACTCTTCGGCGCTGGCGATCGCGATCGGGCCGCCGTGCGACAGGAAGCGGTGGCCGAGCGTGTCGCGGCCGGCCGACAGGCCCAGCAGCGACAGCGGCAGCACGTCCTGGCCGAACAGGGCCAGCAGCGAATGCACCGGGCGCACGAACTGCACGGTCTCGCCGTCGGGGCGCTGGTAGCTCATCACCTTCGGGATCGGCAGCTTGGCCACCGTCTCCTGCAGCACGTCCTGCAGCGCGCCGGCCAGTTCGATGCCTGGCGCGGTGTAGGTGTAGAAGAAGCTCTCGGCCTTGCCGTCCTGCGCGCGTTCGAGGTCGGCGATGGTCAGGTCGGGGAAGCCCAGCGCGGCCAGCTTCTTGGCCAGCGGCGGCGTCGGATTGCCTTCCTTGTCCAGGGCCACTGCGACCGGCAGCACCTTTTCGCGGATCGTCTTGTCCGGCGACTTGGCACGCACGCGGGTGATGGAGACGGCCAGGCGGCGCGGCGTGGTGTACGGCGTTGGCACGCTGTCGTTTTCCAGGAAGCCGCGCGCCTTCAGGCCGCTTTCGATACCGGCGGCAAAAGCGGCGCCCAGTTTGACGAGCGCCTTCGGGGGCAGTTCTTCGGTCTGCAGTTCGACGAGTAGTGTTTGATTCATGGTTCTGTTCTTAATCGTTCTTCAGGCCGCGGTCTTGGCCGCCGCTGGCAGCATCGGGAAGCCGAGCTTCTCGCGCGAGTCGTAGTAGGCCTGCGCGACCAGGCGCGACAAGGTGCGCACCCGGCCGATGTAGGCCGCGCGCTCGGTCACCGAGATCGCGCCGCGCGCGTCCAGCAGGTTGAAGCTGTGCGATGCGCGCATGATCTGTTCGTAGGCCGGCAAGGTGAGCTGCAGCTCGATCAGGCGCTTGGCTTCGCTCTCGTGGTTGGCGAAAGCCTGGAACAGCAGCTCGGTGTTCGAGTGCTCGAAGTTGTAGGTGGACTGCTCCACCTCGTTCTGGTGATAGACGTCGCCGTAGGTCAGGCGTTTCGTCTCGCCATTTTCCTCCCACTCGGTCCACACCAGGTCGTACACGTTTTCCACGCCCTGCAGGTACATGGCCAGGCGCTCGATGCCGTAGGTGATCTCGCCCAGCACCGGCTTGCAGTCGAGGCCGCCGACCTGCTGGAAGTAGGTGAACTGGGTCACCTCCATGCCGTTGAGCCAGACCTCCCAGCCCAGGCCCCAGGCGCCCAGGGTCGGGCTTTCCCAGTCGTCCTCGACGAAGCGCACGTCATTCTTCTTCAGGTCCAGGCCCAGCGCCTCGAGCGAGCCGAGGTACAGGTCGAGGATGTTTTCCGGCGCCGGCTTGAGCACCACCTGGTACTGGTAGTAGTGCTGCAGGCGGTTCGGGTTCTCGCCGTAGCGGCCGTCCTTGGGGCGGCGCGACGGTTGCACGTAGGCGGCGCGCCACGGCTCCGGGCCGATCGCGCGCAGGAAAGTAGCGGTGTGGAAGGTGCCGGCACCCACTTCCATGTCGTAAGGCTGGAGCAGGGCGCAACCCTGCTTGTCCCAGTAGGTCTGCAGAGTCAGGATGATTTGTTGGAATGTGAGCATCTTGTAAGGCTTCGCGCGCATCGGCCCGCGACAAGGTGGGTTTGCTAAATGACCAATTTTAGCGGTTTTTGATGGCCCGCTGGAGCCTGATTTGGGGCAACTTACTGAACTTTAGCCTTTTTCTGCTGATAACGCCGCCCGCTGAGCCAGGCGCCCAGCAGCGCAAGGCCGGACAGGGCGAGGAACAGCAGGTTGCCAAAGCGGATATATGGGGTGGTGCCGGTCATGCCCTGTACCTTGGCCGACAGCACGCCTTGCTGGTAGAACGGGATGAGCTGGCGCACCTCGCCCTTGCCGTCGATGACGGCGGTGGCGCCGTTGTTGGTCGCGCGCAGCATCGGCCGCCCGGTCTCGAGCGAACGCATGCGCGAGATCTGCAGGTGCTGCGGGATCGCCACCGACTCGCCATACCAGGCCAGGTTCGACACGTTCAGCAGCAGGGTGGCCGGCTGCGGCGCGTCGCGCAGCTGCTTGGCGATCTCTTCGCCGAACACGTCCTCGTAGCAGACGTTGGGCAGCACGAACTGGTCCTTGACCGCGAACGGCGCCTGCACCGCCGCGCCGCGCGTGAAGTCGCCCAGCGGGATCTGCATCAAATCGGTGAACCACCGAAAACCGGTCGGGATGAATTCGCCGAACGGCACCAGGTGGTGTTTGTCGTAGCGGTAGCTCTGGCCTTGGGGACCGATGCCGGCCACGCTGTTGGCGTAGGTGACCGGGCCGTCCGACAGCGGAATGCCGAACATGAGCCAGCTGCCAGTGCGGCTGGAGAAGGCCTTCAGGTCATCCAGGTAGCCCGGCGGCAGCTGGTGCGGGAACACCGGGATCGCGGTTTCGGGCGCGGCCACCAGGTCGGCCGGGGCGGCGGTCATCAGGTCGCGGTAGCGGGTGAGGATGCCGAGCAGGTGCTCGTTGCTGAATTTTTCGTCCTGCGCGATGTCACCCTGCACCAGCCGCACGCTGATCGGCTTGCCGGCCGGCTGCGTCCAGTCGACCTGGCGCAGGCCCCAGCCGGCGAGCATCAGCGCGGCGAACAGCGCCACCCCGTGCCAGCGCTTGCGCTGGGTGAGCATGACGATGCAGCCGGCACACACCGCGGCCAGCACGCCGATGCCGTACACGCCGACGATGGGGGCGAAGCCGCCCAGTGGCGCGCTGTTGTGCGCGTAGCCGGCGGCGGCCCACGGGAAACCGGTGAACACCCAGCCGCGCAGCCATTCCGACACGCCCCATGTCACCGGCAGCACCGCCATCAGGAACCACGTTACTTGCAGCGTGAAGCGCTTGCGCAGCCAGGCGGCGGCGCCGGCGGCAAACGCGCCGAACAGGCCCATGTACAGGCCGAGCAGGGCAATCGCGATCGCCGACAGGATCGCCGGCAGGCCGCCGAAGCGGTTCAGCGCGATGTACAGCCAGTGCATGCCGCCCACCGACCAGCCAAAGCCGAACGCCCATCCCAGCAGCGTGGCGCGGCGCACCGAGCTGCCCACGCCGACCTGGTAGAACAGGTAAGCGAGCGAGAGGAACTGCAGCGGCCACCAGCCCAGCGGCGCGAACGACAGCAGGCTGGATGCGCCCGCGAGCGCCGCCGCCACCAGCGCCTTGGGGCTGGGTCGGGTGCCGCGCGCGGCCGGGTTGGGGGAAGTGGCGTTCTGGCGTCGGAAGCGCATCAGTCGTGTTCGTGTTCGACGATGACGGGCAGCTTCTCGACCAGCAGTACGTGGATCTGGCGCGCGTCGGCGCGCAGCACTTCAAAGCGCAGGTTGTCCAGGTCGAACACCTCGCCCTTGTGCGGCATGCGGCCCAGGTGGCTGGCCACCAGGCCGCCGATGGTATCGACGTCGTCGGCCGGCAGGCTGGCGCCGATCTCTTCGTTGAACTGCTCGATCTCGGTCAGCGCTTTCACGCGCCAGCGCGGGCCGTGCTGGCCTTCCTTGATCGACAGGATGTTGTCCTCTTCCTCGTCGAAGTCGTACTCGTCCTCGATGTCGCCGACGATCTGCTCGAGCACGTCCTCGATCGTGATCAGCCCGGCCACGCCGCTGTACTCGTCCACCACGATGGCCATGTGGTTGTGGTTGGCGCGAAAATCGCGCAGCAGCACGTTCAGGCGCTTCGATTCAGGGATAAAGATCGCCGGGCGCAGCATGTCGCGCACGTCGAACGACTCTTCGGCGTAGTAGCGCAGCAGGTCCTTGGCCAGCAAAATGCCGACCACCTTGTCGCGCTCGCCCTCGATGGCGGGAAAGCGCGAGTGCGCCGTTTCCAGCACGGTGGGCATCCATTCCTCGATCGGCTTGCTGATGTCGATCACGTCCATTTGCGAGCGCGGCACCATGATGTCGCGCACCGACAGGTCGGATACCTGGAACACGCCTTCGATCATCGACAGCGCGTCGGCGTCGATCAGGTTGCGCTCGTGGGCGTCATGCAGCACATCGAGCAGCTCGGCGCGGTTTTCGGGCTCGGGGGAGATGAGGGCGGTCAGCCGTTCGAACAGCGACCGGTGGTGTTTGGCGTCCGAACGGACGTCCGCAGGGTGCTCGGGCATAGTTGGCATGAGAGCCGTTGTTACGATGGGCGATAGCATACACTAAAAGCGGTTTTGCCTGTTTTTTGGGCAGGTTGCCATGTGCGCGTCGAGCCAGCCGTACCTTGGTGTGCGCCGCCGCTGGCGGCCTTGGCCTATAGTTGGCGACCTGCCATCGAAGGAGCCGCCATGCCCGCCCTGAACATCAACGGCACCACCACCAACCTGGACGTCCCGGACGACATGCCCCTGCTGTGGGCCCTGCGCGACGTCGCCGGCCTGACCGGCACCAAGTTCGGCTGCGGCGTTGCCCTGTGCGGCGCCTGCACCGTGCACCTGGACGGCCAGCCGGTGCGCTCGTGCGTGACGCCGGTCTCAAGCGCGGCCGGCAAGCAGGTCACCACCATCGAGGCGATCGGCAACGACCCGGTGGGGCAAAAGGTGCAGGCGGCGTGGAACCAGATCGACGTGGTCCAGTGCGGCTATTGCCAGTCCGGCCAGGTCATGTCGGCCACTGCCCTGCTCAAGTCCAACCCGCACCCGAGCGACGCCGACATCGACGGCGCCATGGCCGGCAACATCTGCCGCTGCGGCACCTACCAGCGCATTCGCCACGCGATCAAGATCGCGGCCGGCGGCAAGTAGGGAGGGCCGGCATGGACACCAAGACACCGCAATCGTCGTCGCGCCGCCGCTTCATGCAGTTGTCCGCAGCCGCGGGCGGGGGCATGCTGTTCGGCTTTTCGCTGTTTGGCTGCCAGAAGAAAGACGGCGAGAGCCGCAACGAGCCGCCGTCCGAGCGCGCGGTAGGCGCGGCCACCACCGCCAGCACCAACCAGGCGCCGGGCCTGGCGCGCGACGCCTTCATCCGCATCGACCGCGACGGGCTGGTCACCTTCATCGTGGCCAAGGTCGAGATGGGGCAGGGCACCTTCACGGCCATGCCGATGCTGCTGGCCGAAGAGCTGGGCGTGGATCCGTCCAAGGTCAGGCTGGAGCAGGCCCCGGCCAACAACGCGCTGTATGCCGATCCGCTGCTGGGCGGCCAGGTGACGGGCGGCTCGACCTCGGTGCGCGGCTCATGGAAGCCGCTGCGCGAAGCCGGCGCCACGGTGCGCTCGGTGCTGGTGGCGGCAGCGGCCAGGCAGTGGAACACCGACCCGGGCGGCTGCAAGGTGGTGGACGGGCGCATCATGCACCCGGACGGCAAACAGTCGCTCGGCTTTGGCGACGTGGCAGACGCCGCGGCGCAGCTGCCGCTGCCGCAAAAGGTGGACCTGAAGCCCGCCAGCGTGTTCACCCTGCTCGGCAGACCGCACCACCGGCTCGACTCGAACATCAAGTGCAACGGCCAGGCGCAGTTCGGCATCGACGCGCGCCTGCCTAACATGGGCGTCGCCACGGTGGCCATGGCGCCGGTCCCGGGCGGCAAACTGGCCGGGGTGGACGAGCAGAAGGCGCTCGCGGTCAAGGGCGTGCGCCAGGTGCTCAAGCTCGACAACGCGGTGGCGGTGGTGGGCGACCACTTCTGGGCCGCCAAGCAGGGACTGGCCGCCTGCGCGCCGCGCTGGGACGATGGCCCGAACGTGAACGTGAGCACCGCTTCCATCGTGGCCGACATGACGAAGGCGTCGGAGCAGGCCGGCGCGGTGGCCACCAACAAGGGCGACGCCTTGAAGCGCCTGGGCGACAAGCATGGCCGGCGCATCGATGTCGTCTACGAGGTGCCGTTCCTTGCGCATGCAACCATGGAGCCGATGAACTGCACGGTGGACCTCAAGCCGGACGGCTGCGACGTGTACTGCGGCACCCAGGTGCCCGCCTTTGCCCAGGCCGCGGCGGCCAAGCTGACCGGGCTGCCGCTGGAAAAGGTGCGCGTGCATAACCACTACCTCGGCGGCGGCTTCGGGCGGCGCCTGGAAGTGGACTACGTGGCGCAGGCGGTGGCGCTGGCCAAACTGGCCAAGGGGCCGCTCAAGGTCGTGTGGACGCGCGAGGAGGACGTCCAGCACGACATGTTCCGGCCGTACTACGTGGACCGCATGTCGGCAAAGCTCGACGACAAGGGCATGCCGGTGGCCTGGTTCCACCGCATCACCGGCTCGTCGATCATGTCGCGCTTTGCGCCGCCGGCAGTCAAGAACGGCGTGGACCCGGACGCGGTGGAGGCGGCGGCCGAGATCCAGTATGCGATTCCCGACATCCGTGTCGAGTACGTGCGCCACGAGCCGCCGGTGGCCACCGCGTTCTGGCGCGGCGTGGGGCCGACCCACAACGTGTGGGCGGTCGAGACCTTCATCGACGAGCTGGCGTTCGCGGGCAAGCATGATCCGGTCGAGTTCCGGCGCGCGCTGCTCAAGGACTCCAAACGCAAGCTGGGCGTGCTGAATGTGGCGGCGCAGAAGGCCGGCTGGGGCAAGCCGGTCGCGAAGATCGCCGGGCGGCGCGTCGGGCGCGGGGTGTCGTGCCAGTTCGCGTTCGGGACCTACCTGGCGCAGGTGGCCGAGGTGTCGGTGGGACCTGGCGGCGACGTGAAGGTGCACCGGGTGGTGTGCGCGGTCGATTGCGGCCACACCGTCAACCCGGACCAGGTGGTGGCGCAGATGGAAGGCGGCATCATTTTCGGGCTCACGGCTGCGCTGTGGGGCGAGATCACGCTGGACAAGGGCAGGGTGCAGCAGTCGAACTTCAACGACTACCGCGTCATGCGCATCAACGAGGCGCCGGTGATCGAGGTTCACATCGTCAACAGCGTCGATGATCCGGGCGGGATCGGCGAGCCGGGCACCTCGGGCGCGGGGCCGGCGCTGACCAATGCGATTTTTGCCGCGACCGGCAAGCGGATTCGGAAGCTGCCGGTGGGGGACCAGTTGAAGAAAGCTTGATCGCAAACGGACCGTAGGGTGGGCGGGTCTCCCGCCCACGCGTCCAGATCACGCCTGCGCTGGACGGCTCGTCTGCAGCACCGCCGCTTGAACGCGTGGGCAGCAAGCTGCCCACCCTACGATGCAGGCCGTGCCCGTTCAGTCGTTCTCGGGATACGGATCCGGATACCCCAGCGCTTCCAGGATGTCGCGCTCGAGCTGTTCCATCTCTTCCGCTTCCTCGTCGTGCTCGTGGTCGAAGCCTTGCGCGTGCAGCACGCCGTGCACCACCAGGTGCGCCGCGTGCTCCTCGACCGTCTTGCCCTGTTCCTCGGCTTCGCGGATCAGCACGTCGGTGCACAGGATGATGTCGGCTTCGCTCGGTTCGTCGTCGTCGAGCTCGGCGCCTTCGTTGTAGGCGAAGGTCAGCACGTTGGTGGCGTAGTCCTTGCCGCGGTAGTCGCGGTTCAGTGCCAGTCCTTCCTCGGCATCGACAAAACGGATGGTCAGCTCGGCCGGGCCGAGCAGGGTGGCCTGCACCCACTTCTTCAGCATGGCGCGGGTGACCGTCGGCTCCAGGCGCGCGTCGGGATACTGGACGTTCAGGCTCAGTTTATGATTTTTTTCTTGCATGTTTTACCGCCACCGGTTTGGGCAAGGCCGCGATCTCGTCAACCGAGCTGGCCTTGGCATAAGCATCCACGATACGCGCAACCAGCGGATGGCGCACCACGTCCGCGCTCGAGAACTGCGTGAACGCGATGCCGCGCACGTCCTTGAGCACGTGCATGGCATCGACCAGGCCGCTCTTCATCGTCTTGTGCAGGTCGACCTGCGTCACGTCGCCGGTGACGACGGCCTTGCTGCCGAAGCCGATCCGGGTCAGGAACATCTTCATCTGCTCGACCGTCGTGTTCTGCGCTTCGTCCAGGATCACGAACGCGTGGTTGAGCGTGCGCCCGCGCATATAGGCCAGCGGCGCGATCTCGATCACCTGCTTCTCGAACAGCTTCTGGGTGCGGTCAAAGCCCAGCAGGTCGTACAGCGCGTCGTACAGCGGGCGCAGGTACGGGTCCACTTTCTGGGTCAGGTCGCCCGGCAAAAAGCCGAGCCGCTCGCCCGCTTCCACGGCCGGGCGCGTGAGCACGATGCGCTTGACCGCGTCGCGCTCGAGCGCGTCCACCGCGCACGCCACCGCGAGATAGGTCTTGCCGGTGCCGGCCGGGCCGATGCCGAAGCTGATGTCGTGTTCAAGAATCGCGCGCAGGTACTGGATCTGGTGCGGCGTGCGCCCGCGCAGGTCGCTGCGGCGGGTCTTGAGCGTGGGCGTGACATGCTCCGGCGCCGGCTCCTCGCCTTCCTCGTCTTCTTCCTCGGGCTCGGCCGCAGGCACGCCTGGCTTCAGGCCCGAGCGCTGCTCGACCAGCGCGAGCTGCACTTCCTCGATCGGCACGACCTTGTTGGCCACCGCGTAGAAGCGCTCGAGCAGCTCGACCGCGCGCCCCGCGTTGGCGCCGCTGACGATGAATTTTTCGCCGCGCCGGAAGATGGTCACGTCCAGCGCCGCCGAGATCTGGCGCAGGTTCTCGTCGAGCGGCCCGCACAGGTGGGCCAAGCGCGTGTTATCGAGCGGCTCGGGAATGAAATACGACGGCTGTGTTGGGGTCGGTGTTTTCAACTGGCTTTGGCAATCGTGTCAATGTTGGGGACGAGCTCGCCGCGCAGCGTGTAGCCCATGCTCTCGGTGATGCGCACGTCCACGAGCTGGCCGGTGAGCGACTCGCCCGCCTCGCCCGGCGCGAACACGACCACCCGGTTGTTTTCCGAGCGCCCGGTCAGTTCGCCATTGCCGGCCTTGGCCACGCCTTCGACGATCAGGCGCTGCACGGTGCCGACCATGGCGGCACTGGTCTTGCGGGTGTTCTCGTCGATCACGGCCTGCAGGCGCTGCAGGCGCGCGAGCTTGACCTCGTGCGGGGTGTCGTCTTCCAGGTTGGCGGCCGGGGTGCCCGGGCGCTTGCTGAAGATGAAGGAGAAGCTGTTGTCAAAGCCCACGTCCTGTACCAGCTTCATCATCGCTTCGAAGTCGGCATCGGTTTCGCCCGGGAAGCCGACGATGAAGTCCGACGAGATCGAGATGTTCGGGCGCACCGCCTTCATGCGACGGATGATCGACTTGTATTCGAGCGCCGTATAGCCGCGCTTCATCGCCTGCAGGATGCGGTCGGAACCGTGCTGCACCGGCAGGTACAGGTGGTTGACCAGCTGCGGGATCTTCGCGTACGCGTCGATCAGGCGCTGGGTGAATTCCTTGGGGTGGCTGGTCACGAAGCGCAGGCGCTCGATGCCGGGCACCGCCGCCACGTATTCGAGCAGCAGCGCAAAGTCGGCCACCTGGCCGTCCTCCATGGCACCGCGGTAGGCGTTCACGTTCTGGCCGAGCAGCGTGATCTCCTTGACGCCCTGCGCGGCCAGGCCCGCCACTTCGGTCAGCACGTCCTCGAAACGGCGCGACACTTCCTCGCCGCGGGTGTAGGGCACCACGCAATAGCTGCAGTACTTGCTGCAGCCTTCCATGATCGACACGTAGGCCACCACGCCTTCGACCCGGGCGGGCGGCAGGTGGTCGAACTTTTCGATCTCGGGAAAGCTGATGTCCACCTGCGCCGCGCCGGTGGCGCGGCGCGTGGCGATTAGCTGCGGCAGGCGGTGCAACGTCTGCGGGCCGAACACCACGTCCACGTACGGCGCGCGCTTGACGATTGCCGCACCTTCCTGCGAGGCCACGCAGCCGCCCACGCCGATCACCAGGTCGGGCTTGTCGCGTTTCAGTTCGCGGATGCGGCCCAGGTCCGAGAACACCTTTTCCTGCGCCTTTTCGCGCACCGAGCAGGTGTTGAACAGGATGACGTCGGCGTCCTCCGGCTTGTCGGTGCGCACCAGGCCATCGGCGGCGCCCAGGACGTCTGCCATCTTGTCCGAGTCGTACTCGTTCATTTGGCAGCCGAAGGTCTTGATGAATACTTTTTTCTGCATGGAGTGCTGGTGTGGAAGGCGTGCTAGTGCTTTGGCAAGGGGACGGACAGTTTACCGTAAATCGGAAACACGGGCCAAAACGCAGCCGTGTGGCGCTCCGATTTTTAATGCCGCAAGGAATCAACTATTTCCCCTTGCAGCAGGAATTGACAGACTGGTCAGATTGTTAAATCTTGATTTTTGGGCCAGCGCTGCTACGCTGCACCATTCCCGTCGTCTTGTGCGGCATCTTTCCTGTTGTAAATCAACGGCTTCTGAAAGAATTCTTATGCGCAAAATCAGATCAAGAAAACTCTTGCGTGCGCCACAAATTGTCTCAATATGTTGAAATGCTTTTGTGACAAGCTTTCCAAACGATAGCTTGATTTCGAACAATATCTTTTGTGCTCAGGTCGGCTGTACTGTAGGCGTATGAGTCTGATAATTGGTCGAAAGACAAGGCACGTCGTGGGGGAGCGGGAAGCGCTGGCGCATGCTATCCGGCACGTTCTTAAGGTGGCCATCAGATTTGTTCTGTTTAATCGGCCAAGAACGTTTTCCGGGAACTTATGTTGACGAAAGATAGTCTTTAACAAAGTTCGTAACGGAACTATTTAACCACACTGACGAGGTAAATCATGGCACATCATGCTTTGGCATCACAGGAAAGTTATAACCCGAACCACCTGCTCGACATCCTGCTGGGCAAAATGCAGCTGAAGAACGACGCAGCGCTGTCGCGCATGCTCGAGGTGGCGCCGCCTGTCATCAGCAAGATCCGCCATCACCGCCTGCCGGTGGGGGCATCGCTGCTGATCCGCATGCACGAGGTAACCGGCATGAGCATCCGCGACCTGCGCGACCTGATGGGCGACCGCCGCACCAAGTACCGCCTGTCCGACGCCCAGGGCCGCCCGAAGCCTGAAGAAAAGGCTGCCCAGCAGGCCGCTGCCGCTGCGGCCCAGCAACAGCAACAGCAGCAGCGTGAATCCGAGGCGACGTCGTCGGACCAATCCTCGTCGTCCGGCAACTATGCGCACTAATGCCCCAGGCGTGACAGGCGCAACTGTCACGCCTGCGGCACAGCCCGGCAGCCGCACGGCGCCGTGAACGGCGTCGCGCGCTGCCTGCGCGCCCAGCCCATGCCACCGATGGCGTCACGCCGTCAGGATGGTGGCAATTTCCTCGAACTGCAGCTCCGTTTCCCGGAAGACCTGCAGCCATTCCCCTTGATCCAGCCCGAGCGCGTTCCACGCGTCCAGTGACAGGGCCGGCACCACTTCGTTCTGTTCGCCGGCCAGGTCCAGCGCGTGCGCCACGGCGTCCGCCACGTGGATCAGCCCGGCCAGCGCGCCGGCCCCCGGGCTGTCGGGCGTATGGTGGGCTGCCAGCGCCTGGCGGATCGCCTCGGGGAAATGCCATTGGCGGGCCAGCGCGGCGCCGGCCAGTACATGGTCCACGCCCAGCACCGCGCGTTCGGCGTCCAGCACGGTGCCGTCGTGCGTGCTGCGCCAGGCGATCACCTCGGCGTAGCGCTGCGGGTGCAGCGTCACCAGCACCAGGCGCCCGATGTCGTGCAGCAGCCCGGTGGTGAAAGCGAGGTCCTGGTTCACGCGCAGGTGGCGCGCCAGCACGCGCGCGCAGGCTGCCACCGCGATGCCATGGCGCCAGAACAGCTTGTCGTCGAAGCCCGCGCAGCGCCGCGTGGTAAAGCAGGTGGTCATCGCGGCTGCAATGATCAGGTTGCGCGTGGTCTGGAACCCGAGGAAGGTGATGGCTTGCTGGATCGTGTTGACCGGTGCCGCGGGGCTGTACAGCGATGAGTTGGCAAGCCGCAAGGTCTTGGCGGTGAGCGCCTGGTCGGTGGCCACCTTCTTGGCCAGCACTGCCACGTCGGCATCAGCGCGGTCGATGCTGGTCAAGAGCTCCATCACGACCGCCGGCGGTGTCGGCAGGTCCTTGAGTGCGTTGTCGAAATCGTGGTCGTCCTGGTTCATGGTGCCACCTCCGATCCAAGCCGGTATTCCTCGACATAGCGCCGCAGCCGCGCGCGCGCCGTGCTGTCGTGCTCGCCGGCAGGGTGGCGGAACAGGCGGTCGAGCCGCTCCCTGACCAGTGCCGGGTCGGGCGCCCCGAGCTTGTCCATCACCACCGGCAACATGGCCACGCCGTGTCGTTCCAGCGCAGCAAGGTTCCCTTCGCTGAGCACTGCCCCCTTCGGCAGCAGGACCTGGCCCACGCGGTCGAGCAGCACGTCCGACAGCACCTGGCCTGGCCGTGCATCGGCCAGCGCGATTAGCTTGTATCCAGCGCCCATGTTGATCCTCGCAGTTACCTCAAGGCAATCTTATCACTCGCATCGCCAAAGTGGGGGCCAGAATGGTGACGTGGGAAAAAGTCCAGAGAGGCCAATTGAGCGGCCCCAAGCGCGCAGCGGCGCGTTGTTGTATTCTCGCCATTTCTTCGGCTCCGGCATGGAGCCCCTTGCACGCGCGCTGCGCGTTTTCACTTGAAGGATGAACTGATGAAACTGTATTTCAGCCCTGGCGCCTGCTCCCTGTCCCCCCGCATCGTCCTCAACGAGGCCGGCATTCCGTTCACGGCCGAGCAAGTTGACGTGCGCAAGAAGGTGACCGCGAGCGGCGCAGATTTCCGCACGATCAGCCCGAAGGGCTACGTGCCCGCCCTGCAGCTGGATGACGGCAAGGTGCTCACCGAGGGCGCGGCCATCGTGCAATACATCGCCGACCTGGCGCCGGCGTCGCACCTGGCGCCGGCCGCCGGCAGCTTCGAGCGCTACCAGCTGATGGAGTGGCTGAACTACATCGCCGCCGAGGTCCACAAGGGTTTCACCCCGCTGTTCATGCCGGGCACCAGCGACGACGCCAAGGCTGCGGCGCGCACCGCAGTGGGCAACCGCCTGAACTATATCGAGCAGCAGATCGCCGGCCATGACTACCTGATGGGCGCGCAGTTCACGGTGGCCGACGCCTACTTGTTTACCGTGCTGGGCTGGTGCGGCTATGTCGGCATGTCGCTGGACGACTGGCCGGCACTGAAATCCTACATGGCGCGCGTGGGCGCCCGCCCGGCCGTGCAGCAGGCGCTGCGCGACGAAGGCCTGGTCAAGTAAGCCGATGCTCGCCCCACGAGCCAGGCTGGAGTACCATTAACCGCATGGCAGGCAAACGCTACATCGCGCTGCTGCGCGGGATTAATGTTGGCAGGGCAAAGCGGGTCCCGATGGCGGACCTGTGCAAGCTCGTCGCCAGCCTGGGCTTCGGCGACGTGCGCAGCGTGCTCAACAGCGGCAACGTGGTCTTCAGCGGCGCGCCGGCGACGCCTGCCGCCGCAGCTGCCGCGATCGAGGAGCAGCTGGTGCTGCGCCTGGGCGTGGCCTCGCGCGTGACCGTGCTGGCCAGCGACGAGCTGGCCCAGCTGATCGACGAGAACCCGCTGGTCGGCGTGGCTACCGACCCGTCGCGGCTGCTGGCCTTCGTGCTGGCCGACCCCGGCCTGCGCTCGCTGCTGGAGCCGCTGTGCGGGCAGCCGTGGGCACCCGGCGCCCTCGCGCTGGGCCGGCGCGCAGCCTATGTCTGGTGTCCTGACGGGGTGCTGGACAGTGCGGCGGCGGCGGCCGTTGGCAAACTGCTGGGCGACAAGACCACCTCGCGCAACTGGGCCACCTTGTCCAAACTGCACGCCCTGTGCCGTGAGACTGGGCCCCAGTTGTAGCGTGGGCGAAACACCCATGCGCCGCGCATAGTGCGTGCGCGCAAGAAGCCCCTTAGAATCCCCGGACATCAAGATGCCGGGAAGGAAAAATGGACAAGGACCTGCTGAAGGGATTGGCGATTGTCGCGGGAATCGTTGCCGCGGTCGCGCTGGCGTTCGTGTTCGGATCGCGCTCGGGGCCGCAAAAGGCGGAGTGCATCGCCCGCGCGCTCAAGAGCGGCGTGGCCTACGCCAACATCGACAAGACCTGCCGCCTGAGCAGCCACGCCAATTGATGCGAACGGCTTCTTATTTGAATTTTTCGCTGCTGTCGCGGCGCGCGCGGTAGCCGATCAGCACCAGGCCAAGCAGCATCATTGCGAATACCTCTGGCTCGGGCAGCTCGGACATGCGGGGGGCGGGCAGCACCGTGGGCACCGCGGGCGCCAGCGCCAGGTCGGGCACGCGCTGCATGCGCACCGGCTGGGCCTGCGCGGCAGGCTCTTGCGGGAAAAGATCGACGACGGTGGCGTGGGCGCTGCCCACACCGAACGCAAGCGCTGCTGCAAGTGCGAATCTGTTCACGGTCGTTCCCCCTTCTGGTGCCAGGCCTTGCCTGCTGAGCGAATGGATCACGCGGATGCGGCACTACCGGACCCACGCCAGAGCATAACAAAAAGCCAGCGCACGTCGCGCCCGATTGAACCCGCCGGCACGCCGCGCCACACGCGTGGATCTACGCAACACATTGTTGGCCAACGACGCCGCGCCGGCCTGCATAAAGATCATTTCCACGCGCTTTTTTTGACGACGCGATAACGAAATTTGACAGCTCGCCAACGAAAAGTTTGCCGATTTCGCCACGCCAGAATATTTTCGGAAAAGCCGTATACACCTCGCTTTTCTTTACGGGTATAGTCTCCATATCCCCATTGCCTTCGGGCATCACAAGAATGTCAGACGACTCAGTTTGACGCGCCCCAGCGGCCCCGCGCCGCCGCCTTTCCAGCTTATCCAAGGCCTACGGAAGGCAACGCTGTTTTGCAATGTCGCATCACGCGCATCCACATTTGTAGAGTACCGATAATGCCCAACTTTGCCCGACTCCAGATTGCCTTCAAGAACGTGTACGTCCGCATCCTGACGGCCGTGCTGCTTGGCATCGGCGTTGGCTTGTTCATCTACAAGTCCAACGTGCCGCAGGATCCGAGCCCGGTGATCCATTCCCAGAATATTGCCGAGATTACCCAGCTGGCCTCGCAAAAGGACCGCCTCGACTACCTGCTGGTGGCCCGGCCGCTGTCGGACGCGCCGCGCTACGTCTTTAAATTCAGGGGTTCGTCCGAGCTGCACGTGGTGAAGGTGCCGAGCACCTCGCACCTGTCGCTCGAGCGCGAAGTGCTGCTCAAGAACGCCATTCCCTATTCGATCGCCAAGGATGACTACCTGGCCTCGCACAAGGCAGTGCTGGAAGAGGAGGGCGGCTTCGCCTCGGCCGCGTTCGACTTCGTCAAGGCGCACGGCCTGAACATCGCCATCGTGCTGCTGATCCTGTACAGCCTGAAGTTCGGCATCCCCGGCATGGGCACCAGCGCCTCGATGATTACCCCTGACAAGCTCAAGGGCAGCCTGGACGACCTGATCGGCATGGACGACATCAAGCAGGAAGTGCTGCACCTGGAAGACATGATCCGCAACCGCGAGCTCTACCAGCAGCACAACATCGACAAGCCCTTCAACGTGATGCTGACCGGCCCCGCGGGCACCGGCAAGACCAAGCTGGTGGGCTACCTGGCCAAGCGCCTCGACATCCCGATGATCTCGGCCTCCGGTTCGGCGCTGGAATCGGGCTACGTGGGTGGCGGCTCGAAAGCGCTCAACGCGCTGTACCGCAAGGCCGCCGCCAAGGGCCGCTGCATCATCTTCCTGGATGAAGCGCAGAGCCTGTTCATGCCGCGCGGCCGCAGCGAGAAGAAGTGGGAAGACGATACCGCCAACACCCTGCTGGGCTTGCTGGACGGCGTGAAGAGCGACAAGGGCCAGGGCGTGATCTGGGTGGTGGCCTCGAACTTCGACGACGCCTCGACCGAGATGGACGAAGCGATGCTGCGCCGCTTCTCGGTGAAGATCAATTTCCGCCTGCCGAACAAGGCCGAGCGCCGCGAACTGCTCAAGAGCTTCCTGTCGCGCAAGAAGGAAGGCCTGGTCGCGTGGGACGACCTCGACCTGGACCAGGTGGCGGAAATCACCACCAACCTGTCGCCGGCGCTGCTGGAATCGGTGGTGGAGCGCGCCAGCATGATCTCGATCCAGGAGAAGAAGATCATCAATACCGACCTGATGTTCCGCGCCTTCGAGCGGGCCACCATCGGCCTGACCGACCGCGCCACCACGGCCGAAAAACACAAGCAGCGCGAGCGTGTGGCGCTGCACGAGCTGGGCCACTTCTTCATGCAGATCGACCCGCATCTGCGCGCTGGCCTGCCGCTGGCCCAGGTGAAGGAGAAGTCGCACCTCATCAAGATCAGCACCGAGGCGGTGTCGAAGATCGGCGCGCTGGGCTACGTGCTGCAGTCGAACGACGACATGAGCCTGCGCACGCTGGAAGAGCTCGAGCGCGACGTGGTCGGCCTGTACGGCGGCGTGGCGGCCGAGGAGCTGTTCTACGGCGCGCGCGGCATCTCGGTGGGCAGCCAGAACGACATCGAGAAAGTGACCAAGATGCTCAACCTGATGGTCAGCCGCCTGTCGATGTACTCGCGCTCGAAGATCGACTACAGCCAGCTGCAGCAGGACGGCGCCGCCGAGCGCACGCTGCGCCAGGTGGAGCAGAAATCGGACGAGCTGTACAACTACACGCTCGCTTCGATGCGCGACTACAAGGAAGTGATCGAGTCGCTCAAGGACACGCTGCTCGACCAGTACGTGCTGTCCAAGGACGCCGTGTTCGCGCTGCTGGAACAGCGCAGCGCCATGCTGCCGGCAGGCCCCGTGGTGTCGCGCCCGGCCAGCCTGAAGCTGTGCGAGGAAGAGGCCGAGGAAGCGGTCGCGTAATACCGCTTTCTGCAGAGACAAGGCCCGCCCACAGCGCACGCTGCCGGCGGGCCTTTTCGTTCGCGCTGTTTGTGTTAAGTGTTGACCTATGTCCGTCGTTCCCGCGAAGGCGGGAACCCATACTGAGCTTGCCTGCAGGCGGTCTATGGATCCCCGCCTGCGCGGGGACGACGAGGCAGAGTTCGTAATTCCCCGAGATCAATGCCGCACTGAAAGAGCGTTCGTCGCCAGACGAGCCAGCGCAAGAAAGTTCCAACTAGACGCCGTCCTCTAATCCGCGATCAGTTGACCGACCTATAATGGTCCGATTGGTCAAGAGACCTGATCCGGGAGGAGGAGACAATGAGCCGCAGAGCTTTCGTAACCGGCGTGGGCATGATCCCGTTCGCCAAACCGGGCGCCAGCGCCCCGTACCACGAGATGGGCGCACAGGCCGCCCGCGCCGCGCTGCACGATGCCGGCCTGTCCTACGATGACATCGAGCAGGCTTACGTCGGCTACGTGTACGGCGACTCGACTTGCGGCCAGAAGGCCCTGTATCCGGTCGGCATGACCGGCATCCCCATCGTCAACGTCAACAACAACTGCTCGACCGGCTCGACCGCGCTGTTCCTAGCGCGCCAGGCGGTGGCCAGCGGCGCGGCCGACTGCGTGCTGGTGCTCGGCTTCGAGCAGATGAGCCCGGGCGCACTGGCCTCGGTCTTCACCGACCGTCCCACCCCGTTCGACGACTTCGACGCCGTGACCGACCGCCTGGTCGGCAAGCCCGAGATCCCGCTGGCGCTGCGCTACTTTGGCGGCGCGGGCCTGGCGCACATGGAAAAGTACGGCACGCCGCTGGAGGCGTTCGCGATGATCCGCGCCAAGGCCAGCCGCCACGCCGTGAACAACCCGCTGGCGCTGTTCCGCAAGGAGGTGAGCACGCAGGACGTGATGGACGCGCCGGTGATCTGGCCGGGCGTGATGACGCGCTTGATGGCCTGCCCTCCCACCTGCGGCGCCGCCGCAGCGGTGCTGGTGTCCGAGGAATTTGCCGCCAAACGCGGCCTGAAGAAGGACGTGTTCATTGCCGCGCAGGCCATGACCACCGACCGCCCAAGCACCTTCGAATCGAACGACATGATGCGCCTGGTCGGCTACGACATGAGCCGCGAGGCCGCCGCCAAGGTGTACGAACAGGCCGGCATCGGCGCGGACGACATCGACGTGGTCGAACTGCACGACTGCTTCGCGCACAACGAGCTGATCACCTACGAGGCGCTTGGCCTGTGCCCGGAAGGCGGCGCCGACAAGTTCATCCGCGACGGCGACAACACCTATGGCGGCAAGGTCGTCACCAACCCGTCGGGTGGCCTGCTGTCCAAGGGGCACCCGCTGGGCGCCACCGGCCTGGCCCAGTGCTTTGAACTGACGCACCAGCTGCGCGGCAGCGCCGGCGCGCGCCAGGTCGAGGACGCGCGCCTGGCCCTGCAGCACAACCTGGGGCTGGGCGGGGCCTGCGTCGTCACGCTGTACCAGCGCGCATGAAAGCGATCATCGATTCGCCGTGGATGACGGCGGAGCTGGAAGGCTTTCGCGATGCGGTGCGCCGCTTTGTCGCGCACGAGATCGCGCCGCACCAGGAGCGCTGGCGCGAGCAGCAGCATGTGGACCGCGACCTGTGGAACAAGGCCGGCGACATGGGCCTGCTGCTGGCCGACATTCCCGAAGAGTACGGCGGCTCGGGCGGCAGCTTTGCGCACATGGCCGTGGTGTTCGAGGAGCTGGCCTACGCCGGCGACATGAACTTTGGCCTGCACGTGCATGCCATCGTCGCGCACTACCTGCTCAACCAGGGCACGGAAGAACAGAAGCGCAAGTACCTGCCCAAGCTGGCCAGCGGCGAGATGGTCGCGGCCATTGCGATGTCCGAACCCGGCGCCGGCTCCGACCTCAAAGGCATTCGCACCACGGCGGTCAAGGGCGCTAACGGCTACCGCGTGAACGGCTCCAAGACCTTCATCTCGAACGGCTACCTGGCCGACCTGGTGCTGGTGGTGGCCAAGACCGAGCCGGCCGCCGGCGCCAAGGGCATCTCGCTGATGCTGCTGGAAACGCGCGACAATCCGGGCTTTCGCGTCGGCCGCATCCTCGAGAAGGTCGGGCAGAAGGGCCAGGACACCTGCGAGCTGTTCTTCGACGACGCCCACGTCCCGCTTGAAAACGTGCTGGGTGGTGAAGAGGGCAAGGGCTTCGTCCAGCTGATGACCGAGCTGCCGTACGAGCGCACGCTGGTGGCGATTGTCGGCGTGGCCTCGATCGAGCGCGCGCTGGAGCTGACGGTGGCGCACGCGCGCGAGCGCAAGGCGTTCGGCCAGGCCCTGATCGACATGCAGAACACGCGCTTTGCGCTGGCCGAGATCAAGACCGAGGCCACGGTCGCCCGCGTCTTCCTCGACCGCTGCATCGAGGACATGATGGCAGGGCGCATGGACACGGTGCGCGCCTCCATGGCCAAGTACTGGATCACCGACCTGCAGTGCAAGGTGGTGGACCAGTGCGTGCAGCTCTTCGGCGGCTATGGCTACATGCTCGAATATCCGATCGCGCAGATGTACGTGGACGCGCGCGTGCAGCGCATTTACGGCGGGGCGAACGAGATCATGAAAGAGATCATCGCCCGCTCGCTATAGGAGGCAGCATGGCCGGACCGCTCGCAGGACTGCGCGTGATCGAAATGGTGGGCCTTGGCCCGTGTCCGTTCGCGGCGATGATGTTGGCCGACATGGGCGCGGACGTGATCCGCATCGACCGCAAGGGCGCGCACGTGAAGGACGTGTTCCCCATGCTCGGCACCAAATACGACGTGATGGCGCGCGGCCGCCGTTCGCTGGCGCTGGACTTGAAGCGCCCCGAGGCCAAGGACGCACTGCTGCAATTGGTGGACAAGGCCGACGTGCTGCTGGAGGGTTACCGTCCCGGCGTGATGGAGCGCCTTGGCCTGGGCCCGGACGTGTGCCAGGCGCGCAACCCGAAGCTGGTGTACGGCCGCATCACCGGCTGGGGCCAGGACGGGCCGCTCGCGCACGCCGCCGGCCACGACATCAACTACATCGCCCTGTCCGGCATGCTGCACGCGATGGGCAGGGCCGGCACGCCGCCCGCGCCGCCGCTCAACCTCGTCGGCGACTTTGGCGGCGGCGGCATGCTGCTCGCGTTCGGCGTCGTCTGCGCGGTGCTCGAAGCGCGCCAGTCGGGCAAGGGGCAGGTGGTGGACGCTGCCATGGTCGACGGCGCTGCGCTGCTGGGCGCGATGATGTACGGCCTGCGTGCCTGCGGCATGTGGGGAAGCGCGCGCGAGGCCAACGTGCTCGATGGTGGCGCGCCTTTCTACGACACCTATGCTTGCGCGGACGGCAAATTCGTCGCGGTGGGCGCGATCGAGCCGCAGTTCTACGAACAACTGCTGGCGCTGGCGCGCGCCGAGGACCCGGCTTTTGCCAACCAGTGGAGCCAGCGCGACTGGCCGCGCCTGAAGGACAAGTTCGCCGCCCTGTTCAAGACCCGCACCCGCGACGAGTGGTGCAAGCTGCTGGAAGGCTCGGACGCCTGCTTTGCGCCCGTGCTGGACATGGCCGAAGCGCCGGACCACCCGCACAACCGGGAACGCGGCACCTTCATGCAGGTGGACGGCGTGACCCAGCCCGCCCCGGCGCCGCGCTTTTCGCGCACCCCGGCCGGCCCCGCCCAGCCGCTCGCGGCGGAGGACGGCGCCGCCATCCTCAAGGCCTGGGACGTGCCGGCCGAGTCAATCGAAACGCTGAGGGCGGCTAAACTCATATAGCATGGCTTGCGAGCACCTGAGCTAGAATCGTCTCGCATGACCAAGGAACGTGAACTGCGCCAATCGAAGAACCTCGCGCTGCTGTTTTTCTGCGGCGCGGCGGCCCTGTTCGCGGTGTCGCTGGCGCTGCCGGTGGCGTGGTGGTCCGAACTGCTCAAGGCCTTTTCCGAGGCCGCCATGGTCGGCGCGCTGGCCGACTGGTTCGCGGTGGTGGCGCTGTTCCGGCGCGTGCCCATTCCGCTGGTGTCGCGCCACACCGAGATCATCCCCGCCAACAAGGACAAGATCGCCGACAACCTGGCCGCCTTCGTGCGCGACAAGTTCCTCGACACCGAATCGATCGTCGGCCTGATCCACAAGCACGACCCCGCACAGAAGGTGGCCGACTGGCTGGTCCAGCCCGCGAACACCGAGCGCGTAGGCACCTACGTCACCAAGGCGGCGGCGTGGGCGCTCGACTTCACCGAAGACGCGGCGGTGCAGAACTTCATGGCCAGGGCAGTGCACACGATGGTGGGGCAGGTGGACCTGTCGCGCTCTGCCGGCACGGTGCTCGAAAGCCTCACGCGCGAAGGCCGCCACCAGCAGCTGCTCGACGAAGCGATCGAGCAGCTGGCCAAGCTGCTGCAGAACGAGGAGACGCAGGGCTACATCGCCCAAGGCATCGTGGACTGGCTGCGCGAGGAATACGCCTTCATCGAACGCATGCTGCCGTCCGAGATGATCGGCCGTAAAGGCGCCGACATCGCGGTGCGGCTGGCCGCCGGCATCCTCGAGCGGGTGAGCGAGGACCGCGCGCATCCGCTGCGCCAGCGCTTCGACAGTTTCGCGCACGAGTTCATCGAACGACTCAAGACCGACGAGGCGTTTTTGCAGAAGGGCGAGGAGATCAAGCGCTACCTGCTGGAAGACGAAACGCTCAACGCCTACCTCAAGTCGCTGTGGCACGACCTGAAAGCGTGGCTCAAGCGCGATCTGGACAGCGCGGACTCGCAGCTCGCGCGCCGGGTGGCCGCAACCGGCGCCTGGGTCGGGCGGATGCTGGCCGAGGACCCGGGACTGCGCCGCTCGCTCAACGACAGCCTGGAAGCGGCATCGCGCGGCGCGGCGCCCGAATTCGCCGCCTTCCTGACGCGCCACATCGCCGACACGGTGAAGAACTGGGACAGCCGCGAGATGTCGGAGCAGGTCGAGCTCAACATCGGCAAGGACCTGCAGTACATCCGCATCAACGGCACCGTGGTCGGCGGGCTGATTGGCGTGCTGCTGTACCTGCTGTCGCACGCCCGCCAGCTGCTGGCCTAGCGGATCGCCACGCCCCAGGGCAGCTCGTCCACCTTCACGTCCGCCACGCGCTTGTTGGTGGCCGTGTCGATGACCGAAACCGTGCCGGAACGGCCGTTGGCCACATACAGCTTCTTGCCGTCGGGCGTGATCGCCATGTTCCAGGGACGCTCGCCGACCTGGATCGACGCCACGAAGCGCCGGCTGGCCGCATCGAACACATCGACGCGCGCGCCGCGCCCGCTGGACACGTACACCTTCGCGCCATCCGGCGACACCGTCACGCCATTGGAGAACGGGCCGGCCTTGAACGGCGTGGCGCTGCGGGTGGCCATGTCGATCGCGTACAGGGTGCCGTCCAGCTCGCAGGCTACGTAAGCCGTCTTCCCGTCCGGCGCAAAGCCGATGCCGCGCGGGCGTTTGCCCACCGCCACCGAGCCCGCCACCTTCTTCTGCGCCACGTCCACGATGTCCACCTGCGCGCCATCCTCCGCGCCCACCAGCACCCAGCGCCCGTCCGGGCTGAATGCCGTGTGTTCGGGGTTCTTGCCTGGCACCTGGACGGTCCACTTGCGGTGCTCGCCGCCGGTTTCGACCAGCACCACGCCGTTGGTGGTTTCGCTGGCCGCCGCCAGCAGGCTGCCGTCGCTGGACAGGTCGATGCCCTCGGGCGATTCTCCCAGGCCGATGCGCTCGCGCACCGTGCCGCCAACGAGCTCCACCACCAGCAGCGCGTTGGCGGTCTGGTCGCTCACGTACAGGGTGGCGCCATCCGGGCTGATCGCGATCCCGCGCGGCTTGCCGCCGGTGCCGATGGTGCGCGCCACCTTGTCGGTGCCGGTGTCGATCACGCTGACGGTGCCCGATTTCTCGTTTGGCACATAGGCCAGCGGTGCCGCCAGCGCCGCGCCGGTTGCGGCGCACAGGAACGCAGCGGCGATTGCACTTCGCATGTTCATGTCGTTTCTCCCTCATGGATGAGCCGACCACAGCATAGCCAATCCGCCGATTTCGCCTCGCGCAATTGATGAGGCGCCATACCCGCCTCAGCCGTGCGTCAGCATTTGTAGGAATGCGATATACATATCATATTGATAACAAAATTGGACGGGAGGCCACGCGATGAAGTCGAACCCCTGCCGCAGGTTCATGCTGTTGGCGTCGGCGCTGGCGGCCATCGGGCTGGCCGCGCAGGCCGCCCCGCCGGCGGACGACGGCCAGTGGCCCATGGCGGCCAAGGATTACGCCAACACACGCTACAGCGCGCTCGAGCAGATCACCCCAGGCAACGTCAAGAATCTCAAGGTCGCGTTCACGTTTTCGATGGGGGTAGAGGCCGGGCAGGAGGCCGCCCCGGTGGTCGTCAACGACACCATGTACCTGGTCGCCCCGTATCCCAACTACCTGTACGCGCTGGACCTGACCAAGCCGGGCGCGCCGATGAAATGGAAGTTCGAGCCCAAGCCCAACGCCACCGCCCAGGGCGTGGCCTGCTGCGACGTGGTCAACCGTGGCGTGGCCTACGCCGACGGCAAGATCTTCATGAACACGCTGGACGGCCAGACCATCGCGGTGGATGCCGCCAGCGGCAAGGAAGTCTGGCGCACCCAATTGGGCAACATCAAGAAGGGCGAAACCATCACCATGGCCCCGCTGGTGGTCAAGGGCAAGGTGTTGGTCGGCAACAGCGGCGGCGAGCTGGGCGTGCGCGGCTGGCTGGTCGCCCTCGATGCCGGCAGCGGTAAGGAAGTGTGGCGCGCCTTTAGCACCGGACCCGACAAGGACGTGCTGATCGGCGCCGATTTCAAGCCGTATTACGAGTCCGAGCGCGGCAAGGACCTGGGCGTGAAGAGCTGGCCGCCCGAGGCGTGGAAGATCGGCGGCGGCAACGTCTGGGGCTGGGTGTCGTACGATCCCGAAACCGACCTGGTCTACTACGGCACCGCCAATCCAGGGCCGTGGAACCCGGAGCAGCGCCCCGGCGACAACAAGTGGACTGCCGGCATTTTCGCGCGCAAGGCGGACGACGGCGCAGCGCGTTGGTTCTACCAGTTCAGCCCGCACGACCTGCACGACTACGACGGCGTCAACGAAAATGTGCTGCTCGACATCCCGTACAAGGGCGCGCAGCGCAAGATCCTGGTGCACCCGGACCGCAACGGCTACGTGTACGTGATCGACCGCGCCAGCGGCCAGGTGCTCGCGGCGGACCCGTTCGTGCACATCACCACCACCGAGGGCGTCGATCTCAAGACCGGCAAGCTCAAATACAACCCGCAGAAGCAGCCGAGCGTGGGCAAGGTGGTGCGCGACATTTGCCCGGCTTCGGTGGGCGGCAAGGACTGGCAGCCGTCCGCGTGGTCGCCGCGCACCGGGCTGCTCTACATCCCGCACCAGAACATCTGCCAGGACACCGACACCTACGACGTCTCGTACATCGCCGGCACCCCCTACGTGGGCGTGGACAACAAGATGACCGCCGGCCCGGGCGGCAACCGCGGCCTGTTCACGGCCTGGGACGTGGCGGCCGGGCGCAAGCGCTGGTCGATTCCCGAGCGCTTTCCGGTCTGGAGCGGGGCGCTGGCCACCGGCGGCGACGTGGTCTTCTACGGCACCATGGATGGCTGGTTCAAGGCGGTGGACGCCAAGAGCGGCTCCCCGCTGTGGCAGTTCAAGGTGGGCTCGGGCATCGTCGGCCAGCCGGTCTCGTACCGTGGGCCGGACGGCAAGCAGTACATCGCGGTGCTGTCGGGCGTGGGCGGCTGGGCCGGCTCGATCGTGTCGGGCGGGCTGGACGCGCGCGACGGCACCGCGGCCAACGGCTTCGTCAACGTGACCAAGGACCTGCCCCAGTACACCGGCAAGGGAGGCATGCTGTATGTCTTCGCGCTTCCCTGAACCGCTGCGCGCGGCGTTCGCGCTGCTGCTGGCCGGCTGTGGCGTCGCATGCGCCGCCGAACAGCCCGAACTGCGCGTGTGCGCCGACCCGGACAACCCGCCGTACTCGCTGCGCGACCAATCCGGTTTCGAGAACCGCATCGCGCAGCTGGTGGCCGACGACATGGGGGCCAGGCTCACCTACTTCTGGCAGGAGCAGGGCCGCGGCTTCGTGCGCAAGACCATGGGCGCGGGCCAGTGCGACCTGTTCATCGGCGTGCCGGCCGGGTTCGAGCGCGTGCTCACCACGCGGCCGTACTATCGCTCGACCTACGTCGCCGTGTTTCGCAACGGGACCACGCCGTTCGAAGGCTTCGATGCAGAGGCGCTGCGCAGCCGGCGCATTGGCGTGCAGCTGATCGGCGACGACCTGGCCACCAGCCCGCCCGGCTACGCGCTGGCCCGGGCTGGCCTCATCGACAACGTACGCGGCTACGCGCTTTATGGCGACGGCCCGGCGGCGCGGCGCATGGTGGACGCGGTGGCCTCGGGCCAGATCGACCTTGCGCTCGTGTGGGGGCCGCAGGCCGGCTACTTTGCCCACCGCGCGGGGCTCGCGCTCACGCCGGCGAGCGCGCCGCCCGGGCTGCCGGTGCCGTTCGAGTTTTCGATTGCAATGGGCGTGCGCAAGGGCGACAAGGCGCTGCGCGACCGGCTCGACGAGATCCTGCAGCGCCGCCGCGCCGACGTCCAGGCCATCCTGGCCAGCTATTTCGTACCGACGGTGGCCATGCCCCAACGCGTGGCCGACCAGACAGGGGGAGCGCAACCATGAGGCAGCCTGCCATCAATCCTTTGCTGTTGTGCGCACTCGCCGTGCCGCTGCTGGCGGCGGGCTGCTACCGCGAGCAGCGCCCGACCAAGGCGCCGCCGGCCGCATCCTCGACCCAGGGCCGCTCGTACGGGGCAAGCGTCGATGCCCCGGTCAAGAACCGCTACGAGGAAAACGCTTTCGCCGTCTCGCAGGGAAAACAGTGGTTCCGCGCCTACAACTGCGCCGGCTGCCACGGGCAGGGTGGCGGCGGCATGGGGCCGCCGCTCATGGATGACAAGTGGCGCTACGGATCGGACCCGGAGAGCATCTTCAATTCGATCTCGCAGGGGCGCCCGAACGGCATGCCCTCGTTCGGCGCGCATGTGCCGGAAGACCAGATCTGGCAGCTGGTGGCCTACGTGCGTTCGATGAGCGGCCAGCTGCGCGAGGACGTGGCCGGCACGCGCAGCGACAATCTATCCGCCAGCAAGCCCGAGTCACGCCGCAAGAAGGAGACGCCGACCCATGAGCAAACCCCCGCGGTGGAGCATTGACATGGCAGCCATGACCGGACGAGCTATCGCGCTATGGCTGGCGGTCGCGGCGAGCGCGTCGGCGGCGCCCCCGACGCCGCAGGATGCGCTGCACGCGGCCGGCCCGCAGGCTGCCCACATCGGCGACCTGTGGAACTTCACGCTCGGCCTGTGCACGCTCGTGTTCGTGCTGGTGCTCGGCGCCTGCCTGGTGGCCCTGTGGCGCGCACCCAAGGTGCCCCAGCGGACGGCGCCGGACATGACTTCGCTGGCCCAGCCGGAGCGGCGCGTGCACCGCGTGGTTGGCTGGGGTGTCGGCGTGTCGATCGTCGGGCTGCTGGCGCTGCTGGCCGCGGACGTGTTCACCAGCCGCGCGCTGGCCCGGCTGCCGCTGCGCGACGCCGTCAACATCGAGCTGGTCGGGCACCAGTGGTGGTGGGAGGCGCGCTACCAGTACGACGATCCGTCGAAGAACTTCGTTACCGCGAACGAGCTGCACATCCCGGTCGGGCGCCCGGTCGTGATCACCCTGCGCAGCAACGACGTGATCCACTCGCTGTGGGTGCCCAACCTGCACGGCAAGCGCGACCTGATCCCGGGGCGCACCGCGGTCCTGCGCTTCCAGGCCGACAAACCCGGCACCTACCGCAGCCAGTGCGCCGAGTTCTGCGGCCTGGAGCACGCGATGATGGCGCTCTTGGTGGTGGCCGAACCGTCGTCGGTGTACGAGGCGTGGGCGATGCACCAGAACGCGTCCGCCACGCCGCCCGCCGATGCGCTCGCCCAGCGCGGCCAGCAGGTCTTCCAGGGCAAGACCTGCGTGATGTGCCACACCGTGAGCGGCACCGAAGCGCAGGGCAAATTCGGCCCCGACCTGACCCATCTTGCCGGCCGCAGCACCATTGCCGCCGGCATGTTCCCCAACAACCGTGGCCACCTGGGCGGCTGGATCGCGGACCCGCAATCGCTCAAGCCCGGCGTGAACATGCCGTCCAACGCGCTCGAGCCGGACGACCTGCAAGCCTTGCTGGCTTACCTGGAGACGCTGAAATGAATACCGTATCCGCGCCCCTGCCGCGCTTGCCGGCACACGAAGCGGCCGAGCTGCAGCAGACCTGGAGCGATCCGCCAGGCCTGATCGGCTGGCTGTCGGCCGTCAACCACAAGACGATCAGCACGCGCTTCATGGTCACCACGTTTGCGTTTTTTGTCGCCGGCGGCATCCTGGCCGCGCTGATGCGGCTGCAGCTGGCCCGCCCCGACAGCAAACTGATGGGACCGGACTTCTACAACCAGCTGTTCACGATGCACGGCAGTACGATGATGTTCCTGTTCGCGGTGCCGGTGATGCAGGCCGTGGCGATCTATCTGGTGCCGCTGATGATCGGCGCGCGCAGCGTCGCCTTCCCGCGCATGAATGCGTTCGCGTACTGGATCTTCACCTTCGGCGGGCTGATGCTCTACATCGGCTTCTTCCTCGACATTGGCCCGGACGCCGGCTGGTTCGCCTACGTGCCGCTGTCCGGGCCCCAGTTCTCGCCCGGCAAACGGGTGGATTTCTGGGCCCAGATGATCACCTTCACCGAGCTGGCCGCGCTGATGGAAGCGATCGTCATCATCACCACGGTCCTCAAGATGCGCGCGCCCGGCATGACCCTGAACCGCATGCCGCTGTTCGTGTGGACCATGCTGGTGACCTCGTTCATGGTGCTGTTCGCGATGCCGGCGGTGATGTTGTCCAGCACCGCGCTGATCCTCGACCGCCTGGTCGGCACCCACTTCTTCAACCCGGGGGAGGGCGGCGACGCGCTCTTGTGGCAGCACCTGTTCTGGTTCTTCGGCCACCCCGAGGTGTACCTGATCTTCATTCCGCCGCTCGGCTTCATCTCCAGCATCATCCCCACCTTTGCGCGCCGCCCGGTGGTCGGCTACCCGGCCATGGTGCTGGCGCTGATCGCCACCGCTTTTCTCGCGTTCGGCCTGTGGGTGCACCACATGTTCGCCACCAATTTGCCGGAGCTGGGCAAGACCTTCTTCACCGCGGCCAGCCTGATGATCGCCATTCCGACGAGCGTGCAGATCTTCTGCTGGATCGCCACGCTCTGGACCGGGCGTATCCACTTCAAGACGCCGCTCCTGTTCGTGCTCGCCTTTTTTGCGATCCTGCTGCTGGGCGGGCTCACGGGCCTGATGCTCGCATCGGTGGCGCTCGACACCCAGCTGCACGACACCTTCTTCGTCGTCGCCCACCTGCACTACGTGCTGCTGGGCGGCGCGGTGTTCCCGCTGTTCGGCGCTTTCTACTACTGGTTCCCCAAGTTCACCGGGCGCATGCTCGACGAGCGCCTGGGCCGCTGGAACTTCTGGCTGTTCTTCATCGGCTTTAACGTCACCTTCTTCCCGATGCACATCCTCGGCCTGCAAGGCATGCCGCGCCGGATCTACACCTATCCCCAAGAGATGGGCTGGGGCGGCATGAACCTGCTGGCCTCGATCGGCGCGCTCACGATCGCGATCAGCGTCCTGCTCTTCATCATCAACGTGCTCAAGAGCCGGCGCCACGGCGAACTGGCGGGCGACGACCCGTGGGGCGCCGGCACGCTGGAATGGGCCGTGGCATCGCCACCGCCGGCTGGCAACTTCGAGCTCATGCCAGTTGTGCATGGCCGCGACCCGCTGTGGGAGCCGCAGGGCTCGCCGTCGCACGTGACGGGGCTGACCAACAAGCACCGGGAAGTGCTGATCACCTCCGTCAACGACGCCGAGCTCGATCACCGCCTGTGGCTGCCGTCGTCCTCGATCTGGCCCTTCCTGTCCGCGGTGGCGGTCACGATCCTGTTCATCGGCTCGATCTTCACGCCGTGGGCCGTGGTGTGGGCCTCGATTCCGGTCGCCATCGGCACCACGTTCTGGTTCTGGCCCAAGCGCCGCACGTCCGAACTGCGCGCGGCCTCGGAGGTACGCCCATGACCCCGCCGATCGAACGCACCTCGACCCGCAGCGGTGACGCCCTCGACGTGCGTCACCTGCCGACCTTCGCCTTCAGCCACCGTAGCCCCATGTGGTGGGGCACCATGGGCCTGATGGCGATCGAAGGCACGGTGTTCGCGCTGGCGGTCATGACCTACTTCTACCTGCGCAGCCACGCCAGCCGCTGGCCGATGAGCCAATTCCCGCCCGACCTGATCTGGGGTACGGCCAACACCTTCATCATGCTGGGCAGCGTGATCCCGAACTGGCTCGCCAAGCGTGCCGCCGAAAAGCTCGACCTGCAGCAGGTACGCGTCTGGATGGTCGTTTGCATGCTGTTCGCCACCGCCTTCCTGGTGCTGCGCGTGTTCGAGTTCAAGGCACTGAACACCAGCTGGGACAGCGACGCCTACGGCTCGGCCGTGTGGATGCTGATGGGGCTGCACACCACCCACCTGATCACCGATTTTTACGATTCGCTGGTGCTCACGGTGCTCATGTTCACCGGGCCGCTCGAAGGCAAGCGCTTCGTGGACGTGAGCGAGAACGCGGCTTACTGGTACTTCGTGGTGGTGAGCTGGATCCCGATTTACGCTGTCGTTTACTGGGGGGCGCGGCTGTGAGCCGCGACGAGAACATGGCAAACTGGCCCGCCCTGTTGGTCGCCCCGTCGCTGGCACTGACCAACCTGTCGATCACCTATGCGCTCACCACGCCCGAATGCTCGCACCAGTCCGACGTGGCGATGCATATCGTCTCGGCGGTTATCCTCGCGATCTGCGTGCTGCTCACCTTGCAGGCGTGGCGCAACTGGCTGGCGCAGGGCGGCGGCTCGGTCACTCCGCCAAGGCAGGACGACGCGGCGGTGCGCGGCCGCTTCATGTCGGCCGTCGCCGGCATGGTCGGCACGCTGTCCAGCCTTGTCGTCTTCGCACAGTGGTTTCCGCAATGGGTATTGTCGCCATGCGCCATTGGCTGATCCTTCCGCTCCCGTGGCTCGTAGCCGCCGGCGCGTTCGCCCACGACGTCGAAGAAGAGCACGCCACCGGCGAGGCGCTCGGCTGGGGCGCCGAGTGGTGGGTGCTTGCGCTGCTGGCGTTGTCGCTGATGCTCTACGTCGTCGGCGCACGCAGGCTGTGGCCGCGCATGAGCCACTCGCGCCCTCGCTTTGCGCGCCAGGCTGCCTGCTTCGCCTGCGGCTGGCTGGTGTTGGCGCTGGCCTTGGCCTCGCCTATCGATGGCGGCGGCAGCCTGGCCTTTTCGGCGCACATGGTGCAGCACGAATTGCTGATGATCGTCGCCGCGCCTTTGATGGTGCTCGGGCGGCCGCTTGGCGTATGGGTGTGGGCGCTGCCGTCATCGATGCGTACCGGTGTGGGATCGGTCACGCACGCGCGGGCGATCTCATTGTTCTGGGACGCGATCACGCGTCCGGTCAATGCCTGGATCCTGCACTTTGCCGCATTGTGGATGTGGCACGTGCCAGGCTTCTTCCAGGCCGCACTCAGGAACAACGGCATCCACGCGCTGCAGCACGCCAGCTTCCTGTTCTCCGCGCTGCTGTTCTGGTGGGCCGTGCTGGGCAAGCAGGTCGGCAGCGGCGCGCGCGGCCACGCGATGATCTCGCTGTTCTCGACCATGATGCACACCGGTGCGCTGGGCGCCCTGTTCACGTTTTCGGAATCGGTGTGGTACCCGGCCTACGGCGACAGTGCCTGGCACGCGTTCGGGCTGAGTGCGCTGGAAGACCAGCAGCTCGGCGGGCTCATCATGTGGATTCCGGGCGGGCTTGCCTACGTGGCCGCAGGTCTGGCCTTGATGGCGGGCTGGCTGGCCGAACGGCGGCCGACAATGTTGATGGGAGCTGATCGATGAAACCTGCGTATCTGCTGATCGTGCTGGCGGCATCGCTCGCGGCGTGCAGCAAGCCGCCTTCCGTTGAACCGCTCACCGGCGGCAATCCGCGCGCCGGCCAGCAGCTTATCGAAAGCTTCGGCTGCGCCAGCTGCCACCAGATCAAGGGCATTGCGCATGCCGACAGCAAGGTCGGTCCCTCGCTCAAGGAGATCAAGGACAGCAGTTATGTGGCCGGCGTGCTGCCCAACAGTGCAGACAACCTGATGAAGTGGATCGAGCACCCACGCGCGATCAACCCGAAAACCGCCATGCCTGAACTTGGCGTCACACCGGCCCAGGCCCGCGACATCGCGGCCTACCTCTACAGCCAGTAAGCTCTATCCCTTAGCCTGTAAACCGTCATTCCCGCGAAGGCGGGAATCCATAGACGGTGTGAACGGATGACCGGCCAGCAACGACCACAGGTTTGTGTTCAAATTCACGGATTAACGTGGAAGGAGAGCCGTCCGTGGAAAAGCGCTACAGCACGCAAAACGTCGATTGGAAAGCCATCGCAGCCTTGTTTGCCGAGGTCGGCTGGGGTGAGCGCCAGCCGGAGCAGATCCGCGCGGCGTTCGAAAAGAGCAGCCATGTGATCTTCCTATACGAGGGCGCGGAACTGGTTGCGTTCGGCCGCACGATGGACGATGGCTGCTATTACGCGATGCTGGTCGATGTGTTGGTCAAGCCGTTCTGCCAGGGCAGGGGGCTGGGACGCGAGATCGTGGACCACCTGCGCGAGCAGCTCGCCGGCTACAAGTTCGTGACCCTGACCGCCGCTGTGGGCAAGGACGACTTCTACCTCAAGCTCGGCTGGTCGCGCCAGAAGTCGGCGATGATCTGGCCAATGTCGGAGCAGCAGCGTGAGGCACATGTTTTGAAATGAACATCACAATGCACTGTGACGGTGGTCCGAGACTTCGTGCTCAATTAGCAGCTCAGCTCTTCAAGTCCGTCGCTTATTTCGCGCAATCGTTTGGTAAGACCTTCAGTTGCGCTTGATCGCTTGAGAGCGTCTTTCCATTGACTTAACGACGATTTAAACACTCTACTCCTTAGGCGTAGATAGATTAGCGCTTGAGTCGAAAGATAGATGGTAGCCGCATGCACAGCAAGTCTGAACGAGTTTTCCGTACCGGCAGCTGTCAAATTTCCCCCGCCCACAAAGGGCGTTAGTCCGAGCGAAAGCGAATGTGTACTTTGGGAGAAGAGATTATATAGACCCGATTCCACAGTGCTACTTAGCGGTCGATCTCCACGGTACCTTTGCGGAATGTATGGCGAACCTCCGAGGAGAAGTTTCTTCTGATGAGGTACATCTAGCCCCTTAAAGATCGTGTTTCGGGACAGCTCTTCCAAGGACCAGACCCTTGCCGCATCGCCGAAGGGGCGGGGAGAAATGCCTAACCGGTGATGTATCTTTCGTAGATCGGTTGCGTGATTTAGACTGAACAGATGAAGTCGAAATTCAAATTCGTCTTTGGAGATGCCCGGTTCAAGTAAGTAGGCCATCGCATTATGTGCCTCCATAATGCACCGGGTTAGTATGCAAATAGCGGCAACGTCAAGCTCGGCGTTCCTGCTGGACGGGTCTGCTGCCTCGCATAGGCTGATGATCGATTGCCCATGGCGAACGGCTTTCGTGAACAGGGCATGGCCATAGTATGTGCGATAGCTAGTCGGAAATGTGTTGCTGGCTTTCGCGAGTACGGCTTCGCAAATTTGTACAGTACCTTTGATCTTAGAATCGTTCACATTGAGACTCAGCAATGGTTCAGAGTGGGACGTAGCGACCAAGGTCGCGACCGATCAAGCCACTCGTCGAAAATTGTAGGCCACTGAAACCAAAGCGACCCCCATATCGAGTAGATTTTTTGTTGCGGAAATGCGACGGGAGGTTTCGCATTTTCTCGCCACTACAAGCATCACTGCGTGTCACCGAGTATCACGGCATTTCACGGCACGTCACTCTTGAAAAGGAGCCGTTTTAACCGTGGCCAAAATAGTCGATGATCAGCCAAAAATTGCGCAATACTAGTACTACCCGAAAGAAAAGGGCCGGTTCGTTTGACCGGCCCCGGGTGCAACCACACGTTGGAGCATCACTTCACTATGACGATAACGATCGAAAGCTGCAAACTGAAGTTTTCCATTGCCTTGAGTACGCAGTTGATCATCTCGTGCCTGATGATCACCCTCGTATCAATGCCGATGGTATAACACTCCCAAGTGTCCGATAGGGAGGTCTCGTACACCTCGCTATCGGACACCGTTACAGTATTCCAGCACAATCTTTCCGTCAAAAGGTTTCTTCACCGCGCCGGGAGCAGATTCCACTTATCTAAGGCTGGCTCATTGCGCGTGATTAGCGGAAACCGCCGCTGTACAGCGCTCGCTGTTGACCGGGGACCACGGGGGGGGGAATTCGAAAACTGCACAGTTGTATCCGCCGCGCTGGACGAGCATCGACCGATGAGGGTTTGAAGATGAAGCGAGACTGGGCGGAAGAGCCGTAGAGTGCTCTTGCCGGGGCCGAATGAGGAAATTCCAGCGATGTATCGAACCTGTGTGCAACACCAAGGCAAGGACGCAATGAAAAAGCCGCTGAACCTTTCGGAACAGCGGCTTTCGTATTCTGGTGGTGATAGTTGGACTTGAACCAACGACCCTAGCATTATGAATGCTATGCTCTAACCAACTGAGCTATATCACCTGCAACGACGAGCATTATCCAGATTCATGCCCGCGGTGTCAAGGCTGGGGAAACCAGCCGAGCCAAATATTTTACACCATATTATTCCGGTAACCCCGAAATCCGCGCCAGCAGCTCGCCGGTCGGGTTCCTGCCGAGGCAGTCGACCACGATCCGCTCGGGCATGGCTCGCAGCCAGGTCAGTTGGCGCTTGGCCAGCTGCCGGGTGGCGATGATACCCGTTTCGCGCAAGGCGTCGCGCGTGATACGTCCGTCCAGATACTCCCACGCCTGCCGGTAGCCCACGCAGCGCATCGACGGCATCGACGGCGTCAGGTCGCCGCGCGCGCGCAGCCGCGCCACCTCGGCCACCAGGCCTTCGTCGTCGCGCTCGCCCAGCATCTGGTCGAAGCGCAGCGCGATCCGCGCATGCAGCACGCTGCGGTCCGACGGCTCCAGTGCGAACGACACAAGCTCGAACGGCAGCTCCAGCTTGCCGCGCCCGGTCAGCAGCTCGGACATCGGCTTGCCCGACAGTTCAAAGATTTCCAGCGCCCGGTTGATGCGCTGCGCGTCGTTCGGCTTGAGCCGCTCGGCCGTCACCGGATCCACCGCGCGCAGCTTCTCGTGCATCCCAGGCCAGCCGATGCGTTCCGCCTCTTCCTCGATCGCCGCGCGCACCTGCGCGTCCGCCGTCGGCAGGTCGTCCAGTCCCTCGGTCAGCCCTTTGAAGTACATCATCGTGCCGCCGACCAGCAGCGGCAGGGCGCCGCGCGCGCTGATCTCGTCCACCAGCCGCAGGGTATCGGCGCGAAACTGCGCCACCGAATACGCTTCGGTCGGCTCGATGATGTCGATCAGGTGGTGCGGCACGGCCGCCAGTTCCTCGGCCGTGGGCTTGGCGGTGCCGATGTCCATGCCGCGATACACCAGCGCCGAGTCGACCGAGATGATCTCGACCGGCCGCTCGCGCGCGATCGCCAGCGCGGCAGCGGTCTTGCCGGACGCGGTCGGCCCCATGATGGCCACCGCCAGCGGTTTGCGGCTCGCAGTATTCATTGCCCGCGCAGGAAAAGCTTGTCCAGTGCCGAGATGTCGAGTTGGACCCAGGTCGGGCGCCCGTGGTTGCACTGGTCGGCGCGCTCGGTCGCTTCCATCTGGCGCAGCAGCGCGTTCATCTCCGGTACGGTGAGGATGCGGTTGGCGCGCACGGCCGTGTGGCAGGCGAGGGTGCCGAGCAGTTCGTTACGGCGCTCGATCAGCACGCGCGAGCCGCCGAATTCGCGCACGTCGCGCAGCACGTCGCGCGCCAGCGTCTGCGCGTCGGCGTTCTTGAGCAGCGTCGGCACGGCGCGCACCGCGAGCGTGGTCGGCGACATCACGGCGATGTCGAAACCCAGCGTTTTCAGCGTCTCCTGGTGCTCGTGCGCGGTGCCTACCTCCACCGCGTCGGCAAAGAAGGTCATCGGGATCAGGAGCTGCTGCACCTGCATCTCGCGTCCCTCGATCTGCGCGTCGAGCGCGTTCTTGAGCTGCTCGTACAGGATGCGCTCGTGCGCCGCGTGCATGTCCACCAGCACCAGGCCCTTGCGGTTCTGCGCCAGCACGTAGATGCCGTGCAGCTGGGCGAGCGCGAAGCCGAGCGGGTACTCTTCTTCATCCGGCATGGCCGTGCTGGAAGCGGACAGTGGCGCGGGCGCAGACGCAGGCGCGGCGCTCGCCGATTCGGCCGAGGCGAACAGCGCGCCATAGCTCTCGGTCCGCTGGGCGACACCGGGCGCGGGCGCATCCCAGCGGCTGCCGGGCGGGAAGGGCGACGGCGAGAAGGTCGAGGTCAGCTGCGCGCCAAACGAAGTCTGCTCGTGCGGGCGCTGCCATGCGCTGGCCGTGCCCTTCACTTCGGTGGCCGTGATCGGCGCCGGCACGCTGCCGTGCGCGGTGGCCGAGGTGTGCGCCAGCGCGCGCTGCACCGCGTGGAACACGAACTGGTGCACGGCGCGGCTGTCGCGAAAGCGCACCTCGATCTTCGACGGGTGCACGTTCACGTCCACCAGCGCCGGGTCCAGGTCGAGTGAGAGCACGTAGGACGGGAAGCGGTCGCCGTGCAGCACGTCCTGGTAGGCCGAGCGCACTGCGTGCAGCAGCAGTTTGTCGCGCACGAAGCGGCCGTTCACGTAGAAGAACTGGCCGTCCGCGCGCGCCTTGGATGCGGTGGGCAGGCCGATGAAACCGTGCAGGTGCAGCGGCCCGGCCGCTTCGTCCACCGGCAAGCGGGCCTCGGCGAAATCGCTGCCCACGATGTGCGCGCTGCGCTTGGCCATGTCGCTCACGTTCCAGTGGTCGATGGCCTTGCCGTTGTGGGTGAGCGTGAACGACACGTCCGGCCGCGCGAGTGCGATGCGGCGCACGACTTCGGCGCAGTGGCCGTACTCGGTCTGCTCGGACTTGAGGAACTTGCGGCGCGCGGGCGTGTTGAAGTACAGGTCCTGCACGTCGATGGTGGTGCCGAACGCGCCGGACGATGGGGACACCGATCCCAGGTGCGAGCCGACGATTTCCCACGCGTGTGGTGCGCCCGGCGTGCGCGAGGTGATCGAGACTGCGGCCACCGACGCGATCGAGGCCAGCGCTTCGCCGCGAAAACCGAGCGTGCCCACGTTCTCAAGGTCGGTGAGCGAGGCGATCTTCGAGGTCGCGTGGCGCGCGAGCGCAAGCGGCATTTCCTCGGGCGGGATGCCGCGGCCGTTGTCGGTGATGGCGATGCGCTTGACGCCGCCTTCCTCCAGCCGCACCGTGATCTGGGTGGCGCCGGCGTCGAGCGCGTTCTCGAGCAGTTCCTTGACCACGGCCGATGGCCGCTCCACCACCTCGCCGGCGGCGATTTGCGAAATCAGCTGGTCAGGCAGCTGCTGGATCGGGCGATGGGTAGGGGCGGGGGCGTTCATCGGCGGGATTATAGCTTGCTGGGCAGTCGGGAAAAACGCCGGCTAAAGCGGTTTGGCCAAAATACATCGCTTCGATGGCACGCAGGGTGGGCACTGCCGAGCTATCCTCCACGCGTCCGGGTATCGCCTGCGATGGTTGAACGCGTGGGCAGAATCTGCCCACCCTACAACGGCAGCTTCTTTACTTCTGCTCGCGCACCGGAATCGGCGCGTTGCACACGTCGATATACCCCGCCGGCACCTTGGTGAACGGGCCACCCCGGTTGCGCTGGGCCTCGACCACCGCCTGGTAGACCGGCGCCTCGGTGCGCATCACCTCGAACTTGCTGCGCTCGGCCTCTGGCACGTCCGCCGCCACCTTGATCGACTTGATGGGCGCCATCTGCTCCGGCTTCTCGTAAAAGCCCATCGGCCCGGTCCCGCGCGGCAGCACCGACAGCAGCGGCATGCCCGAGATGACACGCCCGACCACGGTCAGGTTGCGGTCCAGGTGGCGTGGCGCCTGGCCGATCGGTACATACAGCTGGGTGCCGCCGCCGCTGTCGGCATCGTTGTCGCGCGCGACCGCCACCATGCCGTAGCAGTGCAGCAGCCACGCCTGGCCCTTCTTGGGGTCGTGCCCGACCGGGAAGCCGTCCGAGTGCCCCACCTGCGGTGCGTAGCCGTCAAAATCCTTCAGGCGCGTGAAGTGCTTGTCGTTCTGGATCGGCACCGTGAACTCGGCCTTGAGCGTGGCCTTGGCCGTCTTGATCGGCCGGTGCTCCTTCACGTCGTCCGGCTCACCCCACTGCACCACCCAGTTGTCCTGCGAGCGGATCACGGCCAGCCCGTCGAAGTAGTGCTCGCGCACCAGCGCCTTGATGTTCTGCACGTGGTTCGGTGCGAACGCCGGCGCCAGCTCGATCACCACGC
Source organism: Massilia agilis (assembly GCF_024756255.1). Taxonomy (GTDB): domain Bacteria; phylum Pseudomonadota; class Gammaproteobacteria; order Burkholderiales; family Burkholderiaceae_D; genus Telluria; species Telluria agilis. Next base: position 358,561 of record NZ_JANUHB010000004.1, read on the forward strand.
GTCCGGCCGGCAGCTCCATGTAGAGCGTGTTATCCGGGTCCAGCGGCCGCCAGTCGGTCGGCTTGGATGCCTTGACGATGTCCGACACGCTCGGCTTGGGTGGCGGATCGGCCGCCATCGCCGTGCCGAACGCCAGCAGCGCGCCGACCGCGCCCGCCAGCACATGATGCTTCGTTGGTGCTCCCATGCCGTCTCCTTTCGCCCGCGGGCGTTGTCGTTTGTTATTTCACGCCGGCAAATTGTAAAGGGAATGCTGACATTCAGGAAACTACTTCTGCCAATCCCCAAAAATTGCTGACGTAGCTTGCGCCAGCAGTCATTTCTCGAGCCCGACTGGTGGTATGATTCCACGCTACCTTTTAGGAAAATTATGGATCTGATGCAATTTTTCGACATGATTGTTCATGTCGATAAAACGCTGGGTTCGCTGCTCGCCCAGTACGGAACCTATGTTTACGCGGTGCTCTTTGCCATCGTGTTCTGCGAGACCGGCCTGGTCGTGCTGTTCTTCTTCCCCGGCGACACCCTGCTGTTCATCGCCGGCGCCTTCGCCGCCACCGGCGAGATGAGCTATCCGCTGCTCATTGCGCTCCTGATCACCGCGGCGGTGACGGGCAATACCCTCAATTACTGGATCGGCGAGGCCATCGGGCAACGCGTGTTCACCCACGACTACCGCTGGATCAACAAGGATGCCCTGCGCCGCACCCATGAATTTTTCGAAAAGCATGGCGGCAAGACCATCATCCTGGCGCGCTTCGTGCCGGTGGTGCGCACCTTTGCCCCGTTCGTGGCCGGCGTGTCGGACATGACGCTGGCGCGCTTCCAGCTGTTTAACTTTGCCGGCGCCGCCGCCTGGGTGGTCAGCCTCGTCACCGGCGGTTATTTCTTCGGCAATATCCCGGTCGTGCGCGACCACCTGACCGCGATCGTGCTGGTCGGCGTGGGTGCGGCCATGGTGCCGCTGGCCCTCGGTGGCATCTACAAAGTCGGCCGGAGAATGCTGAGCCGCTAAGTTTGGCTCAAGTTTTGGCCGTGCCCCGCCGTTAAGTAGGGGTAAAGCCTAACAAAGCCATTCCATGCGCCACCTGACCGCCCTGTTCGCGGGCTGCCTTGTCATGTTGACGGCAAGCGCGAACGAATCCGCTCCTGCCGCCGGCACGCCTGCCGCGTCGGGCGCCGCCGCGACCACGGCGGTCAAGCCGGCCTACGTCCCGCCCGTGCCGGCGGCCAAGCCGACCTACGTCCCGCCGATGTCGGCCGCTGCCCAGCGTGCCAAGGAAGAGCAGGCCGAGCTGGAACTGTCGCAGAAGATTGCCGAGCGCCTTGCCGAAATGCGAGCCCGCCAGAAGGCGCGCGTGGTCGCCGCGGCCAAGGCGCGCAAAGCGGCCGACGCCAGGCGCCGCCAGGAAGAGCTGGCTGCGGCCGCCGCCGCCGAGGCCAGGCGCCACCGTACCGACTGGAGCTACGAAGGCGAAACAGGCCCGGCCAACTGGTCCGCGATGAACGTGGAATGGGCCAAGTGCGCAGGTGGCAAGCGCCAGTCGCCGATCGACATCCGCGACGGCATCAAGGTGGACCTGGAGCAGATCAGCTTCGATTACCGCCCGTCGTCGTTCCGCGAGATCGACAATGGCCACACCATCGACGTGAGCGTAGAGCCGGGCAACTTCATCAACGTTGCCAACGAAACCTACGAGCTGCAGGGCTTCCACTTCCACCGCCCGTCAGAGGAGCGCATCAACGGCCGCGGCACCGAGATGGTCATGCACCTGGTGCACAAGAGCGTGCAAGGATCGCTGGCCGTGGTGGCGGTGCTGCTCGAACGCGGCAAGCAGCACAACCTGATCCAGACGGTCTGGAACAACCTGCCGCTCGAAAAGAATGCGGTGGTGGCGCCGTCGATCGTGATCAACCCGAACGACGCGCTGCCCGAGCACCGCGAGTACTACACCTACATGGGGTCGCTCACCACGCCGCCCTGCACCGAAAACGTGTTGTACCTGGTGATGAAACAGAAGATGCAGGCCTCCCCCGAGCAGATGGCGTTGTTTTCGCGCCTGTACCCGCTCAACGCGCGGCCGGTGCAGCCGGGCTTTGGTCGGGTGATCAAGGAATCGAACTGAGCGGCCAGCGGGCGACAGGGGGAACCATCGTGTTTTCACATGTGTTCATCGGCATCAACGACTTCGACAAGGCGCTGCCGTTCTACACGGCCCTGATGGCGGAGCTCGGCAATCCGCTGCGTTTCTGTGATCGCGCGCGCCCCTGGGCCGGCTGGCAATCCCATCCGGGGCCGCGTCCACTGTTCCTGATCGGTACGCCGTACGACCGCAATCCGCATGTGGCGGGGAACGGACAGATGGTTGCGTTCATGGCGAGCAACCGGGCGATTGTCCATCACGCTTACCGGGTGGCATTGGAACATGGCGGGACGTCGGAAGGCGCGCCCGGTTTGCGGCCCGAATACCACGAACACTACTACGCTGCTTACTTCAAAGACCCGGAGGGCAACAAGCTCTGCGTGGTCTGCCACGACCCGGTGTCCACGCATTAGTTGTAGGGTGGGCACTCGTGCCCACGCGTTCGCGCCGCACGCACCGCGTGGGCACCAGTGCCCACCCTACGTTGCTCTGAGCTTGTACTCGCCGCGCCACGTGCCGCCGGCCTCGAGCGTCGCCGGGCCAAGCAGGGCCGGTTCGATGCACACGAAGCGCCGGTACTCGTCGTCTTCCAGGTCCGACAGCGCTGCCGCATCGGCCGCGCCGGGATTCCACACCACCGCATCCGTAAAACCCGACTGCTCGTGGTGCAGCGCGCTGGTCCCGCTTTGCATCGCGATCAGCCCGGCGATGCCTTCGTACACCTGGTCCAGCTTGTCGCGGATGACCACCGGCTCGGCCTCCAGCCCTTCGATGCGCACGGCGGCCACATTGTCCACCAGGTGGTAGGTATGCAGCGCCGCCGCGAACGGGAACGCGGCCGCGCCGGTGTTGCGCATATCGAGCGTCATCGACAGCTCGTTGCCATGCACCGCCACGCGCAGCGCCAGCGCAAAGCGGTGCGGCCAGGCGCTGGCGAGTGCCGGTGGCAGGTCGGTCTCGTCCAGCACGAACACGGCGTAGGCGCCGCCGCTGTCCACGCCGCTGCGTTCCACGCGCCATGGCAGCACGCGGGCAAAGCCGTGGCGCATGCCGGTGCCGCGCTCGGCGAACTGCGGAAAGATGACGGGCACACCGCCGCGGATCGCTTTGCTGCCATCGAGCGCAGAGCGGCGGCTCAGGAACAGGTGCTCCTTGCCGCGCGCGCCCTTCCACGACACGACGTGGGCGCCGTACAGGGTGACGATCGCCTCGGCGCCGTCGGGCGATGCCAGGTGCACGGCCGGCAGCTGGCCGAAGGTCTCGCGCTCGGGTGAGGTCATGGTCTGTGTCCTTACGCCATCCGGCTCTTGGCCATTGGCGGGTTGGCGGCAAAGTAGCGCTTGATGCCCTTGGTGATGGCGTCGGCCAGCTGGTCCTGGTACGCATCGTCTTTGAGCCGCGCTTCTTCCTCCGGGTTCGAAATGAAGGCAGTTTCGACCAGGATCGAGGGAATGTCAGGCGCTTTCAGCACAGCGAAGCCGGCCTGCTCGACCGCGCCACGGTGCAGCCGGTTGATCCCGCCGATCTCCTTGAGCACGGCGCTGCCGAGCTTGAGGCTGTCGCTGATCTGGGCCGTGGTGGACAGGTCGAGCAGCACGCTGGCCAGCTGGCGGTCGTGGTTGGCCAGGTTCACGCCACCAATCAGGTCGGCCTTGTTCTGGTCGTTCGCAAGCCAGCGCGCCGCGCTCGAGCTCGCGCCTTTTTCGCTCAGCACGAACACCGACGAGCCGCGCGCGCTGCGCTCGACAAACGCGTCCGCGTGGATCGACACGAACAGGTCGGCCTGCACCTTGCGCGCCTTGTCCACCCGTGTGCCGAGCGGGACGAAGTAGTCGGCGTCGCGCGTGAGCATCACCCGCGTGTTCGGGTGGCCTTCCAACTTGGTCTTCAGGCGCCGCGCGACCGCCAGCACGATGTCCTTTTCGTGCACGCCGGTCGCGCCGGTCGCGCCCGGGTCCTCGCCGCCATGGCCCGGGTCGAGCGCGATGGTCACCATGCGCGTCACCTTGGGCATGTTGCAGCAGGCCATGCGCGGCTCGGCCGGCGCGGGCGTGGGCTTGACCGGCGCTGCCGGCGGCGAACCGTTGGCGCCGGCAGCCTGGGTTTCCAGCTTGCCGATCGCCTCTGGCGCGCCGGACTGGCTCTGCGGCGCCGCGTCGCCGGTGGTCCAGTCGCGCTCCTGGATCAGCGCCGCGAGCGGGTCGGCCGGCTTCATCGGATACAGGTCGAAGATCAGGCGGTGCCGGTAGCCGGCCACGGGCTCGAGCGTGAACACCTGCGGCTTGACCGCTTCCTTCAGGTCGAACACCAGGCGCACCACGTTGGGCCGGTTCTGGCCCACGCGCACCTGCTTGATGTACGGGTCGTTCGATTCGATCTTGGCGACCAGGCTCTTGAGCGTGTCGTTCAGCGCCAGGCCGTCGATGTCCACCACCAGCCGCGGCGGATCGGGCACCATGAAATGGGTGGCCTTCAGGTCGCCGTCGTTTTCCAGCGTCACGCGGGTGTAGTCCTCGGCCGGCCACACGCGCACGGCGAGGATCTGCGCGGCGCTGGCCGAGAGCGGCGCAAATACGGACAGCAGCAGCGTGCCGCCGGCCTTGAGGATTGTGCGGCGCCTGTTGGTGCTCAGCGGGTTGGTGCGAAGGAGAGGCGGTCGAGGCATAGCTGGCCCAGTTGCGACAACGCCTGCAATTCTAACGCACGGCCGGGTCCGCTCACACTCAGCAGCACGCTCACGTCGGGTGCGGGCAACACCGGCTCGCCCTTTTCGGGCCACTCGACGATGCAGACGTTGTGGCCGTCGAAGTCCTCGCGAAAGCCGGCGTCGAGGAATTCCTCGGGGCTGGACATGCGGTACAGGTCGTAGTGGATCACGCTGCCCGGCCGCCCGTCGATGGAAACGCGGTAGGGCTCGGCCAGCGTGTAGGTCGGGCTTTTCACCGTGCCCTGGTGGCCGCAGGCATGCAGCAGCGCGCGCGTGAGCGCCGTCTTGCCGGCGCCCAGGTCGCCGTGCAGGTAGATCACCAGGCCCGGCACCAGGGCGCGCGCCAGGGCCGCGCCAAAGGCCGCGGTGGCCGATTCGTCCGGCAGGTAAGCTTTGAAGTGCTGCATCGAATAGAATGTCGTGTTGATTTTGCGCCGCTGTCCTTCCCATGCCGACCCTGCCACCCGATTCTGCCGAACTTGCGCGCGCCATCAAGGCGTGGGGCGCGGAGCTGGGCTTTGCCGAAGTACGCATCGCCGACGTGGACCTGCTTGACGCCGAGGAGGGCCTGAAGGCGTGGCTGGCGGCCGGCAGCCACGGCGAGATGGATTATATGGCAAGCCACGGCATGAAGCGCGCCCGGCCGGCCGAGCTGGTGCCCGGCACCGTGCGCGCGATCATGGCGCGCATGGATTACCTGCCGGTGGACGCCGGCGACCCCTGGCGCGAGCGCGAGCTGGCGCGGCTGCGCGACCCGCAGGCCGCCGTGGTCTCGGTGTACGCGCGCGGCCGCGACTACCACAAGGTGCTGAGGAACCGCCTGCAGCAGCTGGCCGACCGCGTCAAGCACGAGATCGGCGAATACGGCTACCGCGTGTTCACCGATTCGGCGCCCGTGATGGAGCTGCCGCTGGCGCAAAAGGCGGGGCTGGGCTGGCGCGGCAAGCACACGCTGCTGCTCTCGCGCACCGCCGGCTCCACCTTCTTCATCGGCGAGATCCTGGTGGACCTGCCGCTGCCGGTGGACGAGCCCACCGGTGCCCACTGCGGCCAGTGCACGGCCTGCATCGACGCCTGCCCGACCGGCGCCATCCTCGGCCCCGGCAAGCTGGACGCGCGCCGCTGCATTTCCTACCTCACCATCGAGCTGAAAGGCCCGATCCCGCTGGAGCTGCGCCCGCTGATCGGCAACCGCATCTACGGCTGCGATGACTGCCAGCTGGTCTGCCCGTGGAACAAGTTCGCCGAGCGCGCCCAGCTGCCCGATTTCGACGAGCGCAACGGCCTGGGGAACAGCAGCATGATCGCGCTGTTCGAATGGGAGGAAGAGGAGTTCAACCGGAGGATGGAAGGCAGCCCGATCCGCCGCATCGGGCATGAGCGCTGGCTGCGCAACCTGGCCGTGGGCCTGGGCAATGCCGCCGACGGCGCCCGGGGCGACGCCGCCATCGTGGCGGCCCTGCGGGCCCGGGCGGGCCACCCGTCGGAGCTGGTGCGCGAGCACGTGCGCTGGGCGCTCGCGCGCCACGGCTCAGACTTCGATGCGCTTGGCGCGTAGCCCCGACCAGTCGCCGTCGATCGAGATCATCGCCACGGCGGTGATACCGTTTTCCTTCAGATAGGCATTGATCGAGTCGCGGTTGATATCAGTGGCCTTGGAGGCGGTCTGCTTGAGGTAGGCCACCCACAGCGAGCCCTTGTCGCCGAGCGCTTCCTTGGCCGCAGGCAAGTACTGCTCGAGCTCCTTGCGGTTCAAGGCGAACATGAGCACGACGTCGGCCGGCCCCTGGTCGACAATGATGTTCTGCGGCATCTGCGAGACCATGCCCGGGTGCACGCCGCCGTTCAAAATCAGCATGGACTTGGCGGTTCGTAAGAACATCTTGTCTGCAACTGTCTTTTCGTTCATCTGCGTTCCCTAAAGAAATGGCACCGCCGCCGAGTGGCTGCGGTGCATCGCGTTCAAATTGATTTTACAAGCCAACCCGGCGCGCACGGCTTGTCAGGATGCTAGCGTGCGCGGGTTGTTGCTACCAAGAGTAGAGCTTCACGCAACATGCGTGCCGCGGTGCGCGGGGTGCTGGGCGACGGCCGGGGCCGCCGGATGAATTGCAGTTAAGGGCTGCAGGCGCGGAACGCAAGACCTGGCGGAAATAAAATCATCGGTAGGGTGGGCTCTTGAGCCCACGCGGTTCACGCAGCGTGCCAAGGGCGGTGGGCTCGAGAGCCCACCCTACTTGAGCAGGCCAGCCAGCTCGACCGCCGTCTTCACCTGCATCTTGTCGAAAATGTGCGCGCGGTGCACCTCGACCGTGCGCATGCTGATGCCCAGCTCATCGGCCACGACCTTGTTCATCTTGCCTGCAAGAATGAGGTCAAGCACTTCGCGTTCGCGCGCCGACAGCGTGGCCAGGCGCGCACGCACGGCGGCGGCGCCGGCGGCCTGGCGCGAGGCGGCCAGCGCCTGTTCGACGCGGTCCATCAGGTCGTTGTCGTTGAACGGCTTTTCAAAGAAATCGAAGGCGCCGCGCTTGAGCGAATCGACGGCCATCGGCACGTCGCCGTGGCCGGTCAGGAAGATGACCGGCAGGCGCGGCAGCAGCCCGCGCGCGACCAGCTGGTCGAACACGGCGATCCCGTTCATGCCGGGCATGCGCACGTCCAGCAGCACGCAGTCGCCGCCGGGGTCGCCATCCCGGCCGACCACGGCAAGAAATTCCTCGCCGCTGGCATACCCGCGCGCGGCCAGCCCGCGCGACTGCGCCAGCCAGGCCAGCGCGTCGCGGATCACGTCTTCGTCGTCGACGATGTGCAGCATTTCGATTCCTTGAATTATGCCGTCGTCCCGGCGCAGGCTGGGACCCATGCTGAGTTTGCATCGACGCGACGCAAACCCAACTGGATGCCGGCGCCGTATGGGTTACGGCGGGGCCGCCGAGGATTCGCCGGAACGACGTGCCAAGGCTGACGATTGTAGCCTAGGCCGCCTGCACTTGCGCCTGCGCCGGCAAAGTAAACGTGAAGATCGTGCCGCCGCCCGGGTTGGCGCCGTGCGTCAGCGTGCCGCCATGGAATTCGATCGCCGTGCGGCAAATCGACAGTCCCATCCCCATGCCCTCGGCCTTGGTCGAGAAGAACGGCGAGAACAGGCGCTCGGCCACCTCCGGCGCGATGCCGTGGCCGCTGTCGATCACCGACACGGATACCTGCCCGTCCAGCGCCTCGGCCTCCACCCGCAGCACGCGCCGCTCCGGGGCCAGGTCCTGCATCGCTTCGATGCCGTTGCGCGTCAGGTTCAGCAGCACCTGTTCCAGCATCACGCGGTCGGCCAGCACCGGCGGCAGCTCGCGCGGGATCTGCATGCGCAGCGCCACGTAGGCCTGGCGCGCCTGCAGCTCGATCAGCGCGCGCACCCCGTCCACCACGCTGCCGATCGCCACCGGGCGCCGTTCGGGCTCGCGCTTTTTCACGAATTCGTGCACGCTCTTGATGATCTGGCCGGCGCGTTGCGCCTGCTGGCGCGCCTGCTCCAGCGCACGCCGCAGCAGGCGCGCGTTGACCGGCTCATTGAGCTCCTCGGCCCGCGCCAGCACGTTCAGCGCGCCCGCCGTGTAGCTCGAGATCGCCGCCAGCGGCTGGTTCAGCTCGTGCGCCAGCATCGACGACATCTCGCCCATGGTCGCAAGGCGCGCGCTTTCCTGCAGCTTTTCCTCCTGCTTGCGGATCAGCTCCTCGACGCGCTTGCGGTCGGTGATGTCCAGGATCGAGCTCATCCAGCCGGTCTGGCGCCCGCGGCTGTCCACCAGCGGCGCCTCGAACACCAGCACCGGCACCCGTACCCCGTCGGTGCGCTGGAACACGGTCTCGAACTGCGGCGTGATGTTGCCTGCTAGAACTTTCTCGAAGCGCTGCTCGTAGTCGGCCATCGCCTCCGGCGCCCAGTAGGGCATCGGCGGTTTCTTGCCCACCAGCTCTTCGGCCGGCAGCCCGACCATCTGGCAGAACGCCGGGTTGACATAGGTGACGCGCCCCTCCAGGTCGCGCGCGCGCAGGCCCGTGACCAGCGAATTTTCCATCGCCGTGCGAAACGCCATCTGCTGGCGCAGCGCGCCTTCGGCCGCCAGCGTGCGCGCAATGTGGCGCCACAGCGCGGCGAGCGACAGCAGCAGACCCAGCGCCAGCACGATCACCGAGCCGACCAGCAGGTTCGGCAGCAGCTTGGGTGCGCCCTTGACGCTGTCGGTGGCCAGGGTGATCGCCGCGCCCGGCAGGTCGAGCGCATGCTTGTGCGTGTACACCCCGCGCCCAGGCCCGCCGGCGCTGCGCTGCGCCACCACGCGGTCGTCGCGGTCCAGCAGCGACAGCGCGTTCTCCTGCGCAAACCACCACGGCACCGTCTCGTCCAGCAGTACCTTCAGGCTGTAGGTGGCGACCAGGCTGCCCTGGTACTGGCCGTCGCGAAACAGCGGCAGGGTGTAGTCGAGCAGCCCGTGGGTGAGGGCGGTGGCGCCGTACGGCTCGCTGTAGCGGCTGGTGTGGGTCTCGCGCGCGAGCAGGGCCGCGCTGCGCGAGGCCTCCGACAGGCCGCTGGCCGGCAACTCGGCGCCGCGCGCGGCCAGCACCCGTCCGCTGGCATCGAGCCAGACCAGCCGCTGCAGTTCATGGCCGTTCTTGAACATCTGCGCCAGCCGCGCCCGCAGGGCCTCGGGCGCGGGCGGCTTGGTGACCAGGTCGGCCCCCAGGCTGGCCAGCGCCTCTTCGTTGCGCGCCAGCTCGAAGCGCAGGGTCTGCTCGACCCACAGCGTGTCGGCGATCAGCTGCTCTTGGCGCTCGTTGCTTTCCATCTCGCGCGCCTGCCACGGCAGCCAGATCAACACTGCCAAAAAAAGCAGCACCAGCAGCACCGGCACCAGCCAGCGCCAGGGGCCGGCGCGGCCGCTGTCAGCGTTGCCGGCCGGCTGCCATAGCGGAAAAATGTTTTTCATGCAATGAAGATGAAGCGATTTTCAACTAAACGGGTATTGTGGAAGTCCACAATTGCGATGCAGAATGGGTGCAAGCAGACTGTACGGATAAAGTAGTAAAAAAAATACCCACCCCCAAGAGGAGACAACATGAAACTCAAGGCCCTCGTCGTGGCTTTCGCCGCGGCTGCCAGCTTCAACGCCGCCTGGGCACAGGCTCCCATCGTCATCAAGTTCAGCCACGTGGTCGCGACCGACACGCCGAAAGGCCAGGCCGCCGAGCGCTTCAAGGAACTGGCCGAGAAGATGACCAAAGGCCGCGTCAAGGTCGAAGTCTATCCGAACAGCCAGCTCTACAAGGACAAGGAAGAGATGGAAGCGCTGCAGCTGGGCGCGGTCCAGATGCTGGCCCCCTCGCTGGCCAAGTTCGGCCCGCTGGGCGTGAAGGAATTCGAAGTCTTCGACCTGCCGTACATCTTCCCGACCAAGGCCTCGCTGTACTCCGTGACCGAAGGCCCGATCGGCAAGGGCCTGCTGCAAAAGCTGGAACCGAAAGGCATCACGGGCCTGGCGTACTGGGACAACGGCTTCAAGGACATGTCGGCCAATAAGCCGCTGCACGCCCCGGGCGACTTCCGCGGCCTGAAGATGCGTATCCAGTCGTCCAAGGTGCTCGACGCGCAGATGCGCGCACTGGGCGCGAACCCGCAGGTGCTGGCGTTCTCGGAAGTGTATCAGGCCTTGCAGACTGGCGTGGTCGACGGTACCGAAAACCCGCCGTCGAACATGTACACCCAGAAGATGCATGAGGTGCAAAAGCACCTGACGATCTCGAACCATGGCTACCTGGGCTATGCGGTGATCGTCAACAAGAAGTTCTGGGATGGCCTGCCGGCCGACGTGCGCGCCGCGCTGGAAAAAGCGATGGCCGAAGCCACCACCTACGAGAAAGCCATTGCCCAGCGTGACAACGACATGGCGCTGGCCGCGATCAAGAAGGCGGGCAAGACCACCGTGTACGAGCTGAACGCCAAGGAACAGGCTGAATGGCGCAAGGCCATGCTGCCGGTGCACAAGCAGATGGAAAGCCGCATCGGCGCCGACCTGATCAAGGCGATCTACAAAGAAACCGCCAAGTAATTCGGTAGGGTGGGCGGGTCTCCCGCCCACGCGTCCAACCGGTGCGTGTCATGCCGCAAGGTTGGCCACGGCTGCCTGAACGCGTGGGGCGAAGCTGGGCAACGCCCAGCTGAGCGACCCGCCCACCCTACGTTCGTTTCCCCCAAAAGGATCCCCATGAAATTCCTCGATCGCCTCGAAGAGTGGATCATCGCGTCCCTGATGGGCGTGGCCACTCTCGTGATCTTCGTGGCGGTGGTGCACCGCTACCTGTCCGGCTTGCCGATTCCCGGCGTGCAGGACTACCTCATCAGCATCAACATGAGCTGGGCACAGGAGCTGTGCATCTACATGTTCGTGTGGATGGCCAAGTTCGGCGCCGCTTACGGCGTGCGTACCGGCATCCACGTCGGCGTCGACGTGCTGATCAACCGCCTGTCCGACAAATGGCGCAACAAGCTGATCGTCGTTGGCCTGCTGGCCGGCGCCCTGTTCACCGGCATCATCGGCACCCTCGGCGCCATCTTCGTCAACGGCATGCGCCACACCAGCTCGATCTCGCCGGACCTGGAATGGCCGATGTGGATCGTGTACATGGCCGTGCCGCTCGGCTCGTACCTGATGTGCTTCCGCTTCCTGCAGGTGACCTGGCAGTTCATCAAGCACGGCGAATTGCCGAAGCACGACCATTCCCACGTTGAAGGCCTGGAAGACGAAATCGCAGAAGCACGGGAGCACGCAGTATGAACGCCACTATTATCTTTGTGATCCTGATCCTGTTCATGCTCACGGGCATGCCGGTCTCGATCTCGCTCGGCCTGACCGTGCTGACCTTCCTGTTCACGATGACCTCGGTGCCGATCGAATCGGTGGCCATGAAGCTGTTCACCGGCATCGAGAACTTCGAGATCATGTCGATCCCGTTCTTCATCCTGGCGGGTAACTTCCTGACCCACGGCGGTGTCGCGCGGCGCATGATCAACTTCGCCACCTCGATGGTCGGCCACTGGCACGGCGGCCTGGCGTTGGCTGGCGTGCTGGCCTGTGCGCTGTTCGCGGCGGTGTCGGGCTCCAGCCCGGCCACGGTGGTGGCGATCGGCTCGATCATCATGCCGGCCATGGCCAAGCAGGGCTATCCCAAGCGCTTTGGCGCCGGCGTCGTTACCACCTCGGGCGCGCTGGGCATCCTGATCCCGCCGTCGATCGTGATGGTGATGTACTCGGTGACCACCAACACCTCGGTCGGCAAGCTGTTCATGGCCGGCGTGGTGCCGGGCCTGCTGCTGGCCGCGCTGCTCGGCCTGACCACCTGGTTCCTGGCCCGCAAGCACAACTACCCGCGCATGAAGCGCGCCACCTGGGGCGAGCGCTTTGACGCTTTCCGCAAGAGCGCGTGGGGCCTGGTGCTGATCGTGATCGTGATGGGCGGCATCTACACCGGCATGTTCACCCCGACCGAGGCGGCGGGCATGGCGGCCGTGTATGCCTTCTTCATCGCCGTGTTCGTGTACAAGGACCTGAAGCTCAAGCAGGTCGGCAAGGTGCTGCTCGATTCGGCGGCGATGTCGGCGATGCTGTTGTACATCATCACCAACGCCGTGCTGTTCTCGTTCTTGATGACCAGCGAAAACGTGCCGCAGGCAATGGCCAGCTGGCTGACCAGCCAGGGCCTGGGCCAGATCGCCTTCCTGCTGGTGGTGAACGTGCTGCTGCTGTTGGCAGGCAACGTGATGGAACCGTCGTCGATCGTGCTGATCATGGCCCCGATCCTGTTCCCGGTCGCGGTGCAGCTGGGGATCGACCCGATCCACTTCGGCATTCTGATCGTGGTGAACATGGAGGTGGGCATGTGCCACCCGCCGGTGGGCCTGAACCTGTACGTGGCGTCCGGCATCACGAAGATGGGTATCTCGGAGCTGACGGTGGCGGTGATGCCGTGGCTGCTGACGATGCTTGGTTTCCTGGCGCTGATCACGTATGTACCGCAGATCTCGCTGTGGTTGCCTAACCTCATGCAGTAATGGTAATTTTTTTGTCTCCGTTGCAAAAAATGATCACTTCCGGTGCAAGCTGCGTTATCATGTGGCACCCTCGGCGGTGAAATGCACTCGCCGAAGGCATCACGAGCAGGCTTTTTTGGGGAGTAAAGAAAAGAACCGGTAGTCAATACCGGAGAAATCGAGGAGACACTGCGTTTTACAGTATGCCGACGGACACCGATCGGCCGGGAACGTGGAACAGAATTCGAAGCGCACCGCAAGGTGCGCTTTTTTTTATTCTGCACCTCTCCAACTGAGTAGGGTGGGCTCTCGAGCCCACGCGTGCACACGCGCCGCTTATTGGACGGCGTGGGCTCAAGAGCCCACCCTACGCGATCCTTTTTTTTCCGGTGGCACAGCGCTACACTGTGGCGATGAACACACAACAAGGCAGCGAGATCTTCAGCGCGATCGTCGCCGCGCCGTTCGGCGCAATGGGCATCCGCACCGAGGGCGCGTGCGTGCGCGAGCTGGTGTACCTGCCGCCGCACTTTCACGAAAAAGCGCCGCAGGACGCGCTGTCCGAGCAGGCGTGCGAACAGGTGCTGCGCTATTTCGACGACCCCGATTTCGTGTTCAGCCTCCCGCTGCTGGACAAGGGCAGCGCCTTCCAGCGCCGCGTGTGGGACGCGATCAGCGCCATCCCGCGCGGCGTGGTGCGCACCTATGGCCAGCTGGCCAAGGAAATCGGCTCGGCGCCGCGCGCGGTGGGCCAGGCCTGCGGCGCCAACTGGTATCCGCTGATCATTCCCTGCCACCGGGTGACCGCCGCCGGCGGCCTGGGGGGCTTTTCCAACCACGACGACGAGAACGGCTTCCACCTGTCGGTGAAACGCTGGCTGCTCAAGCACGAAGGCGTGTCGCAAGCTCCATGGCAGCAGCAGTCGATCTGGCCCTGATCGACGAGTTCTGCGACACCCTCTGGCTGGAGCAGGGGCTGGCGAAGAATTCGCTCGACGCCTACCGGCGCGACCTGCGCCTGTTCGCGCGCTGGCTCGAGGTCAAGCGTCCCGGCCGCGGCCTGCTGTCGGTGCAGCCCGAGGACCTGGCCGGCTATTTCGCCGACCGCCACGAGCAGTCCAAGCCCAGTTCGGCCAACCGGCGCCTCTCGGTGCTCAAGCGCTTCTACCAGCTCGCGCTGCGCCAGAACAAGGTGGCGGCCGACCCCTGCCTGCAGATGGCCTCGGCCAAGCAGCCGGCGCGCTTCGTGCACACGCTCACCGAAGGCGAGGTCGAGGCCCTGCTGGCGGCGCCGGATGTCTCGACCCCTTTGGGCCTGCGCGAACGGACCATGCTCGAACTGATGTACGCGAGCGGCCTGCGCGTGTCCGAGCTGGTCACGCTCAAGCTTGTTGAACTGAGCCTGAACGATGGCGTGCTGCGCATCACCGGCAAGGGCAGCAAGACCCGGCTGGTGCCGTTCGGCGAACAGGCGCGGCTGTGGATCGAGCGCTACCTGAAGCAGGCGCGCGGCGTCATCCTCGACGGCCAGATTGACGACGCCTTGTTCGTCACCGGACGCGGCGCGCCGATGACGCGCCAGATGTTCTGGGTGATCATCAAGAAGCACGCGGCCAGGGCTGGCATCAAGGCGCCGCTGTCGCCGCACACGCTGCGCCATGCGTTCGCGACCCACTTGCTGAACCACGGGGCCGACCTGCGCGTCGTGCAGTTGCTCCTTGGCCACTCCGATATTTCGACCACCCAGATCTACACCCACGTCGCGCGCGAACGGCTCAAGCGCCTGCATGCGCAGCACCATCCGCGTGGTGGCTCAAATGCCTGAACAGTAAACGCGCTATATTAAGACCGTAGCGCCCAATTCATGACCGACGAGGTGATCATGGCCAGGACAAACTTCCAGTACGAAAAGCGTCAGCGGGAGTTGGAAAAGAAGCGCAAGGCCGAGGAAAAGGCCAAGCGCAAGGCGGAGGCCAAGCACCAACGGCCGGCCGCCGGGCAGGAGCAGGGCGATGATCCGGCAGCTGCCGGCGAAGCGGTGACGCCCGAGGGTGACGAGCAGGAATAGCGCATCGCCCGGCGAAACAATTTTTCGCCAACCACCCGTCGCCCCGGCGCAGGCCGGGGCCCATGCTGAGTTTGCAGCAATGCGGCGCTTTTGCCGCCCCAGGCGCAAACCGACACCGTGCGCCAGTCCGTGAAACGCTGAGCCGCGTTCCAGCGCGCTCAGCATGGGTTCCGGCTTTCTCCGGAACGACGGCAATCAGGCCAGCTCGGGCGCCTTGGCGGCATCGGCCTCGGCCGCCGCCATCTCCTCGTCGTGCCCCTTCTGGAACCAGCGCTTGGCGCGCTTGCCCCAGTTGTCCAGGTAGGTGTACGCCACCGGCACCACCACCAGGGTGAGCAGGGTCGAGGTGATCACGCCGCCGATCACCGCGCGTCCCATCGGCGCCTGGGTCTCGCCGCCGTCGCCCATGCCGATCGCCATCGGCAGCATGCCGAAAATCATCGCCAGTGTCGTCATCACGATCGGCCGCAGGCGCACCTGGCCCGCTTGCATGAGCGCCTCGAACTGGCTCTTGCCTTCGCGTTGCCCGTGGTTGGTGAAGTCCACCAGCAAGATCGCGTTCTTGGTCACCAGGCCCATCAGCATCACCACCCCGATGAACGAGAAGATGTTGAGCGTGCTGCCCGTCACCAGCAGCGCCACCAGCACGCCGATCAGCGACAGCGGCAGCGACATCATGATCGCGATCGGCTGCAGGAAGCTGCCGAACTGCGAGGCCAGCACCAGGTAGATGAAGATCACCGCAATCGTGATCGCGACCAGGAAGCCGCCCAGCGTCTCGGCCATCATCTGCGCGTCGCCGCCCACGTCGAAGCGCACGCCGGCCGGCAGCTCGATCGACTTCATCGCTTTTTGCACGTCGGCCATCACGTCGCCGCCCGGGCGGCCTTCCACGCCCGCATACACCGCCACCCGGCGCTGCAGCGCCTGGCGCTTGAGCACCTGCGGGCTGCCGGCCGGCACGAACTCGACCACCTGGCGCAGCGGCACCATGATCGGGTTGCCGGCAGCGTCGAGCTTGGTCGATGCCACCGACAGGTCGGCCAGGTCAGCCACTTTCTGGCGGCCCGATTTGGGCAGCTGCACGTTCACGTCGTAGTTCTGGCCGTCCGGCGCCAGCCAGCGGCTGATCTGGTCGCCCGCCACAAAGGGCCGCAGCGCCGCGCCGATCTGCGTGACCGACAGCCCCAGGTCGTTCGCAAGCTCGTTGTTGATCTTGACCACGGTGGCCGGGCTCGCGCCTTCCTGGCTGTACTCGATGTCCACCACGCCTTTTACCTTGCGCATCTTGTCCATCAGCTTGTGCGCGGCCTGGTCGAGCGCCGCCTCGTCGGTACCGAGGATGGCGATGAAGATCGGGCGGTTACCCACCATCAGCGTGATGCCGGCAATCGGCGCCAGGCGCTCGCGGATCGCCTGCTCCAGCTGTTGCTGCGAACGGCGGTGCGTCTTGTGCGCGTCGGTCAGCTTCAGGTTCACCTGCGCGTAGTTGCGGCCCTCGGCGGTGGCGACGTCCGCGTTCATTGCTTCGATTTCCTTGAAGCTCGACAGCGCCGCTTCCACCTGCTTGACCTTGCTGTCGGTGTAGTCAAGGCTGGAACCGATCGGCGTCTTGAAGCGGATCTGGATGAAGCCGTTGTCGGTCTGGGGGAACATTTCGCCGCCCACCATCGGCACCAGCGCCAGGCTGCCGACGAACACGGCCGCAGCCAGCGCCAGCGTGCTCTTGCGCCAGTTCAGCGCCAGTGCCAGCACCCTGGCATACCAGCCGTGCAGCTTTTCCACGCCGTGCTCCACGCGGTCCATAATGCGGCCCAGCCAAGGCACGTACTTGAAGCGGTTCTTCACCGGATCCGGCCACACCGAGGAGAGCATGGGGTCGAGCGTGAAGCTGACGAACAGCGACACCAGCACCGCGACCGCCACCGTGATACCGAACTGCAGGAAGAAGCGGCCGATGATGCCCTTCATGAACGCGATCGGCACAAACACCGCCACGATCGCGAAGGTGGTCGCCATGACCGCGATGCCGATCTCGTTGGTGCCGTCCTCGGCCGCCTTGACGTGGTTCTTGCCCATGCCCAGGTGGCGCACGATGTTCTCGCGCACCACGATGGCGTCGTCGATCAACAGGCCAATGCACAGCGACAGCGCCATCAGCGTCATGAAGTTCAGCGTAAAGCCGAAGTAGCGCAGCGCGATGAAGCTGGCCAGCACCGAGATCGGCAAGGTCAATCCGGTGATGACGGTGCTGCGCCACGAGTGCAGGAAGAAGAACACGATGACCATGGTCAGCACCGCGCCTTCGAGGATGGTCTCCTTCACGTTGTCGAGCTGGCTGCGCACGTTCTGCGCGTCGTCCTGCAGGTTGATGAAGCTCACGTCGGCCGGCAGCGTCTTCTTCAGTTCCTCGATCGCGGCCTTCACGCCTTCGCCGACCTCGACCGTATTGGCGTCCTGCACCTTGCCGATCTGGAGCGAGATCGCGCGCACGCCGTTCACGCGCGACAGCGACAGCTCTTCCTGCTCGCCATCGACCACGTCCGCCACCTGGCTCAGGTACACCGGCCCGTCGGCACGGCGCGCGACGATGATGTTGTTGAAGTCGCGCGCCTGCTTCATCATCCCTTCGATGCGCACCATGCGCTCGGCCGCGCCGTGGCTGACCACGCCGGCCGGCAGGTTGGCGTTGGTGGCCTGGATCGCGCGCAGCACCTCGTCCACGCCCACGTGCAGGCTCTGCAATTGCTCAGGGCGGATCGAGACCAGCACCTGGCGGTTGGTCTTGCCGTTCACGAAGATCTGGCCCACGCCGGGCACGGCCTGGATGCGCTTGACGATGATCTGGTCGGTCATCGACGACAGCTCGCGCATGCTGTGCTCTTTGGCGGTGACGGCGTAGATCTCGACGGTCGTGTTGTTTTCGCCGTCCTGGCGCAGGATGACCGGCTCCTTCACCTCGCGCGGGAACCTGCCGCGCGCGCGGCCGACCTTGTCGCGCAGGTCCTGCACCGCGCGGTCCATGTCGGTGGTCAGGTTGAATTCAAGCGAGATGCCGCTGCGTCCTTCCCACGAGTTGCTGCGGATGGTCTTGATGCCGCTGACCGAGTTGGCCACTTCCTCGAGCGGGCGGGTGACGTCGTTCTCGACCTGCTCGGGCGAGGCGCCGGGGTAGGCGGTCTCGAGCCACAGCGCCGGGATCTGCACGTTGGGCATTTGCTCCACGCCCAAGCTCTTGTACGAGAACAGGCCGAGCACCATCAGCCCGACCATCACCATGGTCGCGAAGACCGGGTGGCGGATACTGGTTTTCGTGATCCACATGGCTCAGCCTTTCTTCGCGGCCGGTGCGGGCGCGGCGAGCTTGACCTGGCTGCCCGGCTTGACGTTGTCGAGCTTCGTTGCCAGCACGGTGGCGCCGGGGGCCAGGCCCTCGGTCACCTCGACCATGCCTTCGTCCTCGTTGCGCAGGCCCAGCCTGACCGGCTGCGCCACCACCTTGCCGCCGTCGACGCGGTAGACGATGTCGCGCTCGCCGTCCTTGCGCAGGCTCGACAGCGGCGCCAGCGGGTGCGGCGCCGACTTGTCGGTGGTAATGCTGCCCTTGGCAAACATGCCGGCCTTGAGCGCACCGTCGGCATTGTCCACGCTGATGTACACCAGCATGGCGCGCGAGCCGGTCTCGGTGGCCGGGTTGATGCGCGCGACCTTGCCGCTGAAGGCGCGCGTGCCGAAGCCGTCGACCTTGAAGCGCACGTCCTGGCCCACGTGCACGCGCGGGATGTCCGACGCCGGCACCTGCGCTTCCAGCGTGAGTTCGCGCAGGTTGACGATCGAGAACACCGGGGTATCCGGCGCCAGCTTGTCGCCCGCCTGCGCAAAGCGCTTGCTGACCACGCCCGCGAGCGGGGCGCGGATCGCCGTATCGTTCAGTGCAATGCGCGCCAGCTCGAGCTGGGCGCGGGCCGCGTTCACCGCCGCCTGCGCCAGTTCGACGCTGTTCTGGGTGGCATCGTACGAACTTTGCGAAATGTAGTTCTGCTTGAGCAGGGCCGCGCTGTTGGCGTTGTTCTTCATCGCCAGCGACAGCCGGGCGTTGGCCTCGTCCAGCGCGGCCTGCTGCTGCGCCACGCGCGCGCGCGCCTCGGCCGCGTCGAGCCGGGCGATGACCTGGCCGGGCGCCACGCTCATGCCCTCCCGCACCGTGGTGTCCAGCACCACGCCCGACACCTTCGACTTGACGGTGGCCTGCGTGACCGGCGCCAGCGAACCGGACAGCGGCAAGTTGACGCGCAGTTCGCCGCTGGCCACCGTTGCCACGTCGCCCTGCGACAGCTCGTACACCGTCGGCTTGGCCTCGGCCGGGGCCTTGGCTGCGGCCGGCTTCGAACTGTGCGTCGCCACCCAGCCGCCGGCGGCCAGCAAGGCCACGGCCAGTGCGATCAGGCGCTTCTTGATGGGGCGGCGGGTACGGATGGGGGCGGAGTCGAGCAGTGGCGGGGCTTCGAGTTTCATCGGGAGACTCTCTTTTTGTTCTGTGACGGGGTGGGAAGGTGGCGCCTGTGCTCCTTCCTGCAAGCAGGATGGAGCCTTTGGCGCATGGTGGGACTATAGAAAAAGACAAGAGCAGCGGCCATGGGAATGCGACGAGCGGTGGTATCCGGGCGCTGGAATGCGTGAAAACCCGGACAAAGTGCAATTTGAGGCGCAAAATCGGCGTAGTGCTGTGGTGGCGCAAGCGGCCCAGGTCGAGCCTGGTCGAGAATGGTGTTTTTCCTGCGTAATCAAGCACTTGCCGAGAAGAAGGATTCACTGTGGACGCATCGCTGCAAGGCCACTACCAGGGGGCAGCCCCGCCGCCGGACAATCCGGGGCACGAGGCGCTCGACTGGCTGTACCGGTTCGTGGCCGCGATTGAGCTGTCGCCCGAGGTGGCGGTGCACAGCCAGGACGCCAATGGGATCGTCCGCTTCTGGAACAAGACCTGCGCCGACCTGTTTGGCGTGCCGGTGGCGGCGGCGCTGGGCAAGCCGTTTTCCAGCCTGGTGTCGCACCTGGACCGGCAGGCCGAGTTCGACCAGATGATCGAGCAGATCTGGCGTACCGGGCAGGCCAGCGTCGCGCAGGACTGGGAAGTGCAGCTGGCCGATGGAACGCGTCGGTGGCTGCATTCCAGCCATTTCCCGGTCGTGCGCGACGGCGCTGTGCAACAGCTGTTTTGCATGGAAATCGACATCACGGCGCGCCGTGCGCTCGAGGGCAACCTGCAGCGTGCCGCCCGCGTGTTCGAGCATTGCCGTGACGCGATCCTGGTCATGGACCCGGAATACCGCGTCGTGGCCGTCAATCACGCGTTCACCTCCATCTCCGGCTTTGCCGCCGAAGACGTGGTGGGCGAGCAGCTGCCGAGCCTGCGGCTTGGCGTGCACGACCGCACGTTCTATGACGAAATCATCGGCAACGTCAAGCGCGACGGCCACTGGGAGGGCGAAATCACGAGCGTGCGCCGCACTGGCGAGGAATATCCGGCGTGGGTGGCGGTCACGGCAATCCGCGACAGCCAGGGCAAGCTGACCAACTACATGGCAATGCTGGCCGACATCACCGAGCGCAAGCGCGTCGAGCGGGCCGCGCGCCACCTGGCCGAGCACGATTCCCTCACCGACCTGCCCAACCGCGTGCTGCTCCTCGACCGCGTGCAGCAGGCGCTGGCCGCCAACCGCCGCCAGCACAAGCAGTTCGCGCTGATGTTCCTCGACCTGGACCGCTTCAAGCAGATCAACGACACGCTCGGCCACCAGGCCGGCGACACCGTGCTCAAGGAAGTGGCGCGGCGCCTGACGGGGTGCGTGCGCGGGGTGGACACGGTGAGCCGCCTGGGCGGGGACGAGTTCGTGGTGCTGCTGGCCGACATCGGCGGCGTGGACCAGGCCGCGCACGTGGCCGGCACGGTGCTGCAGGCGCTGGCACGCCCGATTTCGCTGGACGGACAGGAGATCACGCCCTCGGTCTCGATCGGCATCGCGATCTGCCCCAGCGACGGGCAGGAAGCCGTCACGCTGCTGCACCACGCCGACGTGGCGATGTACCACGCCAAGCAGCACGGCCGCAACGAGTTCCGTTTCTTCAGCCCTCAAATGAACGCGCACGTGGTCGAGCGCGTGCAGACCGAAAACATGCTGCGGCGGGCGCTGGAGCGCGGCGAGTTCGTGCTCGAATACCAGCCCGAGATCGACATCGGCAGTGGCCGCACCATCGGCGTGGAAGCGCTGATCCGCTGGCGCCACCCCGAGCGCGGGCTCTTGATGCCGCACGAGTTCATCCCGGTGGCCGAGGAATGCGGGCTGATGGTGCCGATCGGCGAGTGGGTGCTGCGCGAAGCCTGCCGCCAGGCGCGCGCCTGGCGCGACGAGGGCTATCCGGTGGTGGTGGCGGTCAACCTGTCCGGCGCCCAGTTCGTCCATCCCGACCTGGTGCGGCGCGTGGACGAGGCGCTGGCCAGCTCGGGACTGGAGCCGGCCTTCCTCGACCTCGAGATCACCGAGGGCGTGATCATGAACGGCGATGGCGTGGCCGCAGAAACGGTGCGCGCGCTGCGCGAGCGCGGCGTGCAATTGACCATTGACGATTTCGGCACCGGCTATTCGAACCTGTCCTGCCTGCGCCGCTTTCCGCTGTCCAAGCTCAAGATCGACCGCAGCTTTGTCGATGACATCACGCGCACGCCGGGCGAGGTGGGGCTGATCCCGGCCATCATCGCGGTGGCGCGCAGCCTCAAGCTGCGGGTGATCGCCGAAGGCGTCGAAAACGCCGAGCAGCTGCGCTTTCTCAAGCAGCACGGCTGCGACGAGTATCAGGGCAGCTACGCCAGCATGGCCCGTACCAGGCCCAGCCTTACAGGCCCGCGTCCATGAGGCCGTGCGCCTCGTCGAACAGGCGCAGGCGCGCCACCACCTGGCCGTGGTCCGACGCTTCCGGCAGCGCCAGGTCGAGGTGGTCGTTCAGGTAGAGCACGTCCACCACCTCGCCAATCGCGCCGGGCAGCGCGGCGTTGAATTCCTCCGACACCAGGATGTGGTCGATGGTCGTGTAATGCCCATCGTGGACCATCGAAAAGCCGACGTGGCGCAGGTGGTCCTGGCGCCGCTGCAGCTGGCAGGCGTCGAACATGCGCGCGGTCGGGCAGCCGCCGTTGCCCATCACAATGCCGGTGGTGACCGAGTCTGCCACGTCGTTAAAGTCGCCCAGCACCACGCGCGGGCGGCCGCTGGCGCGCGCCAGGTCGGCCAGCAGCACACGCAACGCGGCCGCCTCGGTGCCGCGGCGGATCAGCGAACGCAGGCAGGCGAGGGCGTACAGTTGCGGGTCTTCGCTGGTGTCGCCGTTGCGGTAGTCGGGCCGGCGCGACTTCAGGTGCACCACCAGCACGTCGATCGTCAGGTCGGGCGAGACCACCACAGGCGCATGCAGGGGCGGCCGCGTGAAGCGCAGCGGATCGCGCGTGCCGGGCGGCATCTCGATCCCGGGTGGAAAGGCGGGCAGCGCGGTGCCGGGGCCGGCCAGCGGCAGGCGCGACACCATCGCCACGCTGGGCGTGAGGCGTTCGGCGCCGGGGTCGGGGTCAAAACCGAGGTGGATCGCATCGCGGTAGCGTTTCGTGCGCGCGAGCGCCTCGCGCAGCGCCGCTTGCGAAAACACCTCCTGGAAGCCGATCACGTCGGCATCGAGCATGTCGATCTGGTGCGCGGTCCAGGCGATCTTGGCTTCGTACTGTTCCGGCGTGCACGGCACCATGTTGTCGTACAGCCTGGCGCCCGGCTGGGCCAGGTTAAACACGTTAAACGTGGCAAAGCGAATCTCTTGCTGCATAATAAGAAACTCCTCCGTACAGCGTTTAGCGTATCACGCATGGCCAAGAAAGAGCACGTTTCCGAAACGCCGGCGACCCAGTTCCTGCGCAAGCACCAGGTGGCGTTCACCGAGCACCCCTACGAATACGAAGAGCACGGCGGCACCGCGGTGTCTTCGCGCGAGCTGGGCGTGCCCGAGCACGACGTCATCAAGACCCTGGTGATGCAGGACGAAGCCGCCAAGCCGCTGATCGTGCTGATGCACGGCGACTGCAAGGTCTCGACCAAGAACCTGGCACGCGCGATCGGCTGCAAGTCGGTCGAGCCGTGCAAGCCCGAGGTGGCGAACCGGCACACCGGGTTCCTGGTGGGCGGCACCAGCCCGTTCGGCACGCGCAAGCAGATGCCGGTGTATGTCGAAAAGACGATCCTGGAACTGCCGCGCATCTACATCAACGGCGGGCGGCGCGGCTTTTTGGTGAGCATTGAACCGTCCGAACTGGTGCGCGTGCTGGCGCCCAAGCAGGTGGAAGTGGCGCTGCCGCAATAAGCGGCCGGAAGCACCGTAGGGTGGGCAAGTCTCTTGCTCACGCGTCCAAACGGTGCATGCACTGGTTGAACGCGTGGGCAGACAAGCTGCCCACCCTACGCGTTCACGCGTTACCCTCGCCTCAAGCGCCACAGCGACACGGCAAACCCGCCAGCGGCCGCCACCGCGGCCACCACCAGCGCCCGCAGCGCCCCGCGCGTGCCTTCCAGGTCCAGCAAAATGGTCGCCAGCGCCGCGCCCAGGGTCATGCCGATCATGCGCGCCATCGTCATCAGGCCGCCGGCCGCGCCGCTGCGCTCCCTGGGCGCGCAGGTCAGCATCAGCCGGTTGTTCGGCGTCTGGAACAGGCCAAAGCCAATGCCGCACAGCGCCACCCGCCACGCCACGTCCACGTTGGACGCCTGCGCCGGCAGCATGGCCAGCACCACCAGCCCCACGCTGAACACCGCCAGGCCCGCCGCGCCGACCACGTCCGACCGGTAGCGGTCCGACAGCCTGCCCGACAGCGGCGCCACGCCCACGATCACCAGCGGCCACGGCGTCATCAGGAGCCCGGTGACCGAAGCGCTGCGCCCCATCTCGGACACCAGCAGGAACGGCATCGCCAGCATCGCCATCGTCTGCGCGGTGTACGAGCAGGTCGAGGTGCCGGCCGACAGCCGCAGCATCGGGATGCGCATCAGGTCGAGCGGCACCAGCGGCGCCGGCCGCCCGCGCTGGTGCCGGATCAGGAGGACGCCCGCCACCACGGCGAGCGCGATCTCGAGCGCGGCCAGGCCCATTGCCGTGCGGTCGCCCAGGCTGCCCACGCCGATGATCAGGAGCGCCAGCGCCACCGCGTTGAGGATGCTGCCGGCCAGGTCGAACGGACGGTGCACGCCGTCCTGGTGCGGCAGCAGGCGCGAGGCCAGTACCACGTCGGCCAGCCCGATCGGCAGGTTCACCCAGAACAGCCAGCGCCATGACGCCGCCGACAAAATGGCCGCCGCCACCGTCGGCCCCATCGCCGCCGCCAGCCCGACCGTGAGCGCCAGGTAGCCGACCCCGCGCCCGACCTGTTTGGACGGATACACCGCGCGCAGCAGCGCCGGCACGATGGTGGACACGCACGCGCCGCCCAGGCCCTGCAGCACCCGCGCCGCGATCAGCAGCGGCAGGCTGGGCGCGGCCGCGCACAGGATCGACGCGCCGGTGAACAGCAGCAGGCCGGCCACGAACACGCGCTTGTAGCCGATCCGTTCGCCCAGCGCAGCCAGCGGCAGCACGGCCACCGCCATCGCCAGCTGGTAGGCGTTGACCACCCAGACCGCATCGGCGGGCTCCGTGCGCAGGTCGGCGGCGATCGCCGGCAGCGCCACGTTCGCAATCGAACCGTCCAGCACGCCCATGAAGGTGCCGAGCAGGATAGCAATGCTTGCCCAGCGCAGGCGGCCCGGCGCCATGCCGCGCTCGTGGTCCGGCATGGCCCCGGCAT
Organism: Massilia agilis; assembly: GCF_024756255.1. Lineage (GTDB taxonomy): Bacteria > Pseudomonadota > Gammaproteobacteria > Burkholderiales > Burkholderiaceae_D > Telluria > Telluria agilis. The sequence continues at coordinate 383,437 of NZ_JANUHB010000004.1, forward strand.
TCTGTTTGTTCATTGTTCGCTGCAATATACTGAGGTCCGCCACTGTACACGCTCCCGGCCGGTGCCGTGTTCCGCGTTGCCGGACCCGGGGCCATGGGCTATCGCCGGGGCGCGCCGATGGTGTATATTCTCGACCGGTTTCCAGCCGACAATACACAACGAAAGACGCGATGAACACTTTGATCTTTACCGTAGCGGCCTACCTGATCGGCTCGATTTCGTTTGCCGTTGTGATGAGCCGCGCGTTCGGCCTGTCCGACCCGCGCACCTACGGCTCGAAGAATCCGGGCGCCACTAACGTGCTGCGCAGCGGCAGCAAGAAAGCGGCGATCGCCACCCTGCTGGGCGACTGCGCCAAGGGCTGGTTCGCGGTGTGGCTGGCGCAATACATCGGCCCGCGCTACGGCATCGAGGACGGCGGCGTGGCGCTGGTGTCGCTGGCCGTGTTCCTGGGCCACCTGTACCCGGTGTTCTTCCGCTTTGTCGGCGGCAAGGGCGTGGCGACCGCGCTGGGCGTGCTGCTCGGCCTGAACGTGTGGCTGGGCCTGGCCACGCTGGTGACCTGGCTGGTGGTGGCCTACGCGTTCCGCTACTCGTCGCTGGCGGCGCTGATCGCCGCGATCTTCGCCCCGTTCTACTACGGACTGCTGTTTGGCGCCGACGAGAAACTGTTCGCCGTGATCGTGATGAGCATGCTGCTCCTGTTCCGGCACAGCAAGAACATTTCGAACCTGTTGGCCGGCAAGGAGTCGCGCATCGGCAGCAAGGCCGGGCCGGCTGCGGCGGCCAAGAAGAAGTAATCGGCAGGCTGCGTCGCCTCAAGCGACGCGCGAGGCGTATGCCGTGCATCTCGTCCAAAGGGGCTATCATAGCTTGATGTGGATTCTTCAATTGAAAGGACGAGCGGCATGAGCAAACGGATCAGAATCGATTTTGTGTCGGACGTGTCGTGCCCGTGGTGCGCCATCGGCCTCAAGTCGCTCGAAACGGCGCTCGCGCGCGCAGCCGACGTGGTCAGCGCCGACCTGCACATCCAGCCGTTCGAACTGAATCCCGACATGGGGCCCGAAGGGCAGGACATCGGCGAACACATCACCCAAAAGTACGGCGCCACGCCGGAGCAGCAGGAACACTCGCGCGAGATGATTCGCCAGCGCGGCGAAAGCGTCGGCTTCACCTTCGACATGAGCCGCCGCGGGCGCATCTACAACACCTTCGACGCGCACCGCCTGCTGCACTGGGTGGGCGAGGAGTGCGGGCCGGACAAGCAGCTCGAGCTGAAGATGGCGCTGTTCGAAGCCTATTTCACCAAGGGCCTGGACCCGAGTTCGCACGATGTGCTGCTGCGCGTGGCCGAGGACGTGGGGCTGGACAAGGAGCAGGCCGCCAGCGTGCTCGAATCGAACGAGTTCGCGGGCGAAGTGCGCGAGGCCGAGCAGTTCTTCCAGCGCGCCGGCATCCACTCGGTCCCGGCGATCATCATCGACCAGCACCACCTCATCTCCGGCGGGCAGCCGCCGGAAGTGTTCGAGCGTGCGTTGCGCGAAATCGCCGCGCAGGAGTAAAAGCAAGCGGCATGCGTAGGGTGGGCAGATTCTGCCCACGCGGTGATATGCGCCGCGTGAACTCAAGAACCTTACCTGCGGACCCTATGCCAGGTCGAGCACGATCGGCTGGTGATCCGACGCCGAGGTCTCCGACTGCACCTCCACGCTGCTGATGCGCTCGGCCAGGTCGCTGGTCACGAAAAAGAAGTCCAGGCACTCGGCCTTTTCCGGCCACGGAAAGCCGTGCAGGCCGACGGTGGGCGCCCGGGCTTGGTGCGGGTGCGTGGCGCGCCACGCGTCCACCAGCGGCAGCGCGCCCTCGCCGGCGGGGCCGAGCAGTTCCGCGTACTCGTGCGAGTCCTGGATAAAGTTGAAGTCGCCGCAAATGATCGCCGACCCGGGCCTCATCCCCAGCTGGTAGGGCGCGTCGAGCGACGGATCGGGCTGGAACAGGCGCGCACGCTCGCACGCTTCCCAGTGCAGGTGTTTCAGCTGGCGCGCCTGCGCCATGCGCTGCGTTTGCGAGTAGTACTCCAGGTGGGTGTTGAGCACGCGTAGCTTGCCGTTGGGCGCTTCCACCACCACTTCCAGCGCGCCGCGCGGCATGCCCGGCCGGCCGGCGGGATCGGGCGGCCACGGCAGCAGGTGGCGGTGCACCTGCGTGATGCGGTACTTGGACAGGACCATGTTGCCGAAGAGGCGAGGCACGTTGTTGCGGTAGATCTCGCTCGTAGCCTGGTCGATGCTGTGGTAGCCGCCGAACGCGCCGGCGAGCTGCTTGAACTGGTTCGCGGACGCGCTGCCTTCCAGTTCGGGGTGATTCGCCGCGACTTCCTGCAGACACATCACATCCGGATTGAGCTTGCGCAGCACGTCGATGATGGCGTGGATGCGGATGCGCCCGTCCTTTCCACAGCCCCAATGGATGTTCCAACTGACCACGCGCATACATCGGTCCTCCGACAACTCGACCGCCTGAGTTTGCCATTCTTTGGCGGAAGACGGTCACACGGTAGGATCGTTGCCGGCGCGGCAAGTTCAACCGGTCAGGCGGCCTCGAGCTCTTCGAGCGGCCAGCGCGGCCGCACGTTGAACGAATAGTCGTGCTGGGCGGCGGAGGGATTGGCTTTCAGGCGCAGCGCGCCGGCAAAGGCGATCATGGCGCCGTTGTCGGTGCAAAATTCCAGCTCGGGGTAATAGACGCGGAACTTCTTCTTGTCCGCCGCCGCGTTGAGCGAGGCGCGCAGCTGCGCGTTGGCGCCCACGCCGCCCGCGATCACGAGGCGCTTGAGGCCCGTGTGGCGCAATGCGCTGACGCATTTGGCGGTGAGCACATCCACGATCGCATCGACGAAGGCGCGCGCGATGTTGGCCTTGTCCTGCTCGCAGATGTTGGCCGGGTGGTTCTTCACCTGGGTGAGCACCGCGGTCTTCAGGCCGGAGAAGCTGAAGTTGAAGTCCTTCGAGTGCAGCATCGGGCGTGGCAGCGTGTAGGCGGCAGGGTCGCCGAATTCGGCCAGGCGCGAGATCGCCGGGCCGCCGGGATAGCCCAGGCCCAGCAGCTTGGCCGACTTGTCGAATGCCTCGCCGGCTGCGTCGTCGAGCGTTTCGCCCAGCAGCGTGTAGCGGCCCACGCCGTCCACGCGCATCAGCTGCGTGTGGCCGCCGGAGACGAGCAGGGCGATGAACGGGAACTGCGGCGGGTCGGAGGCCAGTAGCGGCGAGAGCAGGTGGCCTTCGAGGTGGTGCACGCCGAGCACCGGCTTGTTTAGCGCGAGCGCCAGGCTGCACGCGACCGACGAGCCGACCAGGAGCGCGCCGGCCAGGCCCGGCCCCTGCGTGTAGGCGATGGCGTCGATGTCGGACTTGGCGACCTTGCCGCGTTCCAGCACCTGGGCCAGGAGCGGCAGCGCGCGCCGGATGTGGTCGCGCGAGGCCAGTTCGGGCACCACGCCGCCGTACTCCTCGTGCATCGCCACCTGCGAGTGCAGCGCGTGGGACAGCAGGCCGCGCTCGGTGTCGTACAGAGCCAGGCCGGTTTCATCGCAGGAGGATTCGACGCCGAGAACGATCATGGGGAAAGGGGCAGTGGAAAAGCTGAATCCGTCATTGTAAAGCAGCGGGGGCGGTGGCGCATGCGTACAAACGACGTCGTCCCGGCGAACGCCGGGACCCATAGACCGCCACCGAGGCCGCAAAGCCTGCAAGCTCAGCATGGGTCCCGGCCTTCGCCGGGACGACGGGCGGATTACGGCCGCTGCAACAGGCCCGCGTGCGCAGCCAGCAGCATCTCTTCCGTCTCTTCCCAGCCGATGCAGCCATCGGTGACCGAGCAGCCGTACTTGAGCTGCGCCAGGTCGGCCGGAATCGGCTGGTTGCCGCCGACGATGTTCGATTCGATCATCACGCCCACCAGCGACTTGTTGCCGTGCCTGATTTGCTGCACCACGTCCGACATCACCAGCGGCTGCAGCTCCGGCTTCTTGTAGCTGTTGGCGTGCGAGCAATCGACGACCAGGTTGGCCGGCAGCCCGGCCTTTTTCAGCGCCTGCTCGGCAATCGCGACCGACACCGAGTCATAGTTCGGCCGTCCGCCGCCGCCGCGCAGCACCACGTGGCCGTAGGCGTTGCCGGTGGTGCGCACGATCGACACCGTGCCCTGTTCGCTGATGCCCAGGAACGAGTGCGGCCTGGACGAGGACAGCACCGCGTTGACCGCGATGTCCACGTCGCCATCGGTGCCGTTCTTGAAGCCGACCGGCGTGGACAGGCCCGACGCCATTTCGCGGTGGGTCTGCGATTCGGTGGTGCGGGCGCCGATCGCGGTCCACGAGAGCAGGTCGCCCAGGTACTGCGGCGTGATCGGGTCCAGCGCCTCGGTGGCGGTCGGCAGGCCCAGCTCGCATACGTCGAGCAGGAACTGGCGCGCCTTCTCCATGCCAACGTCCACGCGGAACGAATCGTCCATGAACGGATCGTTGACGTAGCCTTTCCAGCCGGTGGTGGTGCGCGGCTTTTCAAAATACACGCGCATCACCAGCACCATGGTGCCTGCGACCTTGGCCTGCAGCTTCTTCAGGCGGCGCGCGTAATCCAGGCCGGCCTCGGGATCGTGGATCGAGCAGGGGCCCACGACGGCGAACAGGCGCTTGTCCTGGCGGTCGAGGATGGACCGCAGGGTCTCGCGTCCTTCGGTCACGGTGGCGTGCGCGGTAGCGGTCAGGGGAAGCTTGGCATGCAGTTCGTCCGGCGTGGGCATCAGGGCGAACGAGGTAACGTTGGTATTTTCGAGATCTGGCGTAGTTGTCATCTTGCTGCGGCGGTTTTGCTTCGGGTAACACTCACTATAGCCCGATTTTGCGTGCAGTGCAGCATTTTGCCCAAAACGGCCCGGCCCTGACGGTGTAAGCTGTGGTTATGCAGAACGATCAACACCCATTTCATACCGCACACTTCATCAAGGAAATCGGCCGTGGGCAAAAGGGCGCTCGCTCCATTTCCCGCGACGATGCCCGTGCACTATATGCCGCAATGCTCGACCGCAGGGTCCCCGACCTTGAGCTGGGCGCGTTGCTGCTGGCAATGCGCATCAAGGGCGAATCGGCCGACGAGCTTGCCGGCTTCCTCGAAGCGGCCCACCAGTCGTTCGAGCGCCTGCCGCTGCCGCGCGCCCATGCTGCCCCGGTGGTGGTGCCCAGCTACAACGGCTCGCGCAAGCTGCCGAACCTGACGCCGCTCCTGGCCGGCCTGGTCGCGCGCGAGGGCGTGCCGGTGTTGGTGCATGGCGTCATGCGCGACCCGGGGCGCGTCACCACCGCCGAGATCTTCGAGGCGCTGGGCTGGACGCTGGCCACCTCGCACGATGCCGCGACGGCCGCGCTGGCGCAAGGCCAGCCGTGCTTCATGCCAATCGAGGCGCTGGCCCCGCAGATGGCCAACCTGTTGTCGCTGCGCTCGGCGCTGGGCGTGCGCAATTCGACCCATACGCTGGTCAAGATATTGCAGCCCTTCGATGGGCCGGCCCTGCGGCTGGTCTCCTACACGCATCCGGAGTACCTGGAACTGCTCGCGCACTATTTCACGACGGCGGCGCCGGCCGGGGAGGGCGATGCCTTCCTGATGCGCGGCACCGAGGGCGAGACGGTCGCCAACCCGCACCGTGCGCACCAGATCGACTGGTTCCATGACGGCGTGCGCACGCTGCTGGCCGAGCGCGATCCGCCGACCGACGAGCTGGCGGCGCTGCCGGAAGGACGCGATGCCCAAGCCACCGCGCGCTGGATCAGCGAGGTGCTGCAGGGGCGCCAGCCGGTGCCCGAGCCGATTGCCGCCCAGGTCGAACACTGCGTGCGTGTGGCGCGCGCCTTGCCCGCTGCCTGAGCCTGGCGGTTACAATCGCAGGTTTTCCCGCGTGAGTTGGACGCGTGGGCAAGGAACTTGCCCACCCTACGCACGACGCCTCGTAGGGTGGGCAGCTGTGCTGCCCACGCGTCCAACGAAATTCAAAACAGCCGATGAGTAAACAATATGACGTGGCAGTAATTGGCGCAGGCGCAGCCGGCATGATGTGCGCGGCCGTCGCTGGCCAACGCGGCAAGAGCGTCGTGCTGCTCGACCACGCCACGCGCCTGGCCGAAAAAATCCGCATCTCCGGTGGCGGCCGCTGCAACTTCACCAACATCAACGCCGGCCCGCAGAACTTCCTCTCCGAGAACCCGCACTTCTGCAAGAGCGCCCTGTCGCGCTACACGCCACAGGATTTCCTCGGCCTCATCAAGAAGCACCGCATCGCCTGGCACGAAAAGCACCGTGGCCAGCTGTTTTGCGACGACTCGTCCGAACAAATCATCCAGATGCTGCGCGCCGAATGCATCGCCGGCGACGTGAGCTGGCGCATGCCGTGCAAGATCGCGTCGTTGCGCAAGGAAGGCGAGCACTTTGTGATCGCGACCGACGGCGGCGACGTCCTTGCGCGCAATGTCGTCGCCGCCACCGGCGGCTTGTCGATTCCCAAGATCGGCGCAACCGACCTCGGCTATCGCATCGCGAAGCAATTCGACCTCAAAATCGTCGAGCCCCGGCCCGGCCTGGTACCGCTGACCTTCGACGGGCCCAGCTGGCAACCGTTCACGCCGCTGGCCGGCATCTCGCTCGAGGTGGATGTCTCGACCGGCGCGGGCAAAGGCAAGGGCGCCAAACGCGGCTATTTCCGCGAAGACCTGTTGTTCACGCACCGTGGCCTGTCCGGGCCCGCGATCCTGCAAATCTCGAGCTATTGGACGCCCGGCACGCCGATCATGCTCGACCTGCTGCCCGAAATGGACGTGGCCGAGGAACTGATCGCCTCCAAAACCACGCACAAGAAACAGCTCGGCAACATACTGGCCCAGTGGATGCCATCGCGCCTGGCCGATGGGCTGCTGGTTGCCAACGGCTTTGCGCCGGATGCGCGCCTGCCCGACATGGCCGACGCCAAGCTGCGCAAGCTGGGCGATGCGATCAACCGCTGGGCCATCGTGCCCACCGGCACCGAAGGCTACAAGAAGGCCGAAGTGACGCTGGGCGGCGTGGATACGCGCGAGCTGTCGCAGCAGTCGATGATGGCCAACAAGGTGCCGGGGCTGTATTTCATCGGCGAGACCGTGGATGTGACCGGCTGGCTGGGCGGCTACAACTTCCAGTGGGCATGGGCGTCCGGCCATGCCGCCGGCACCAGCATCGAGTAAGAACGCGTCTGTGGCTATTCCGGCACAGTCATCGAAACACTTCCACTGCTGACAAAATGCTGCTAGAATCTCGTTCTTCCCTAAATCTAACGGTTTGATTTTTACATGACCACTATCCGCCTTAAAGAAAACGAGCCGTTCGAAGTCGCTATGCGTCGCTTCAAGCGCACTATCGAAAAGACCGGTCTGTTGACGGAGCTGCGTGCGCGCGAGTTCTACGAAAAGCCGACTGCAGAGCGCAAGCGCAAGCTGGCCGCTGCCGTGAAGCGCCACTACAAGCGCATCCGCAGCCAGCAGCTGCCGAAGAAGCTGTACTGATTCCAGACTGATCGCGTGCTCCCGTGACGGCGTTGTGCCAGTCGCGGCAAGGCGCTGCTGAGTAGTCGTGAAACCCGCTCCGGTTGTTGCCGCAGCGGGTTTTGTCACTTTCATTTTCGCATCCACGAGGACCCCATGAGCCTGAAAGACCAAGTCACCGAAGACATGAAAGCCGCGATGCGCGCCAAGGAAAGCTTCAAGCTGTCCACGATCCGCCTCTTGATCGCCGAGATCAAGCGCAAGGAAGTGGACGAGCGCATCGAGCTGAACGATGCCCAGGTGCTGGCCGTGGTCGAAAAGATGATCAAGCAGCGCAAGGACTCGATCACCCAGTTCGAAGCCGGCGGCCGCCAGGACCTGGCCGACAACGAAAAGGCCGAGCTGCAAGTGCTGGCCGCCTACATGCCGGCTGGCCTGTCGGACGAGGAAGTGGCCGCCGAAGTGAAGGCCGCCGTGGCCGCTTCCGGCGCCGCCGGCCCGCAGGACATGGGCAAGGTCATGGGCATCCTCAAGCCCAAGCTCGCTGGTCGCGCCGACATGACGGCCGTGTCCGCGATGGTCAAGAAAGCCCTGTCCGGCGCTTGACTCGTCAACTCGTAGGGTGGGCAGGTCTCCTGCCCACGCGTTCAGCCGGCTCTGGAATGTACGGTCTGCATGCGCCAGTTGAACGCGTGGGCAGACAAGCTGCCCACCCTACGCGCCCCCGAAGTTGCCTCGCACTAAGCTTGTCGCATCTCAACTTGCAGCGAGCCCTGCGGTATAGTCTGACCTTAGACAAAACACTGTAATTTCAAGTGATTCCGCAATCATTCATCACCGATCTGCTCAACCGTGTCGATATTGTTGACGTGGTAGGGCGCTACGTGCAGCTGAAGAAGGGCGGCGCCAACTTCATGGGGCTGTGCCCCTTCCACAGCGAAAAATCGCCCAGCTTCACAGTCAGCCCCACCAAGCAGTTCTACCACTGCTTCGGCTGCGGCGCGCACGGCACCGCGATCGGTTTCCTGATCGAATACTCGGGCATGGGCTTCGTCGATGCCGTCAAGGACCTGGCCCAGGGCGTGGGCATGGTCGTGCCGGACAACGACGACAAGATTCCCCCGGCCCAGCGCGCCGCCCAGCAGGCCCAGTCGCTGGCCCTGTCCGACGCACTGCAGCGCGCCTGCGACTTCTACCGCGCCCAGCTGCGCCAGGCGCCCAACGCCATCGCCTATTTAAAAGGGCGCGGCCTGACCGGTGAAATCGCGGCCCGCTTCGGCATGGGCTACGCCCCGGCCGGCTGGACCAACCTGAAATCGGTCTTTCCCGATTACGAGGCGCTGCAGCTGGTCGAATCGGGCCTGGTGATCGACCACGTGGACGAGGATGGCGGCAACAAGAAGCGCTACGACCGTTTCCGTGAGCGCATCATGTTCCCGATCCGTAATGTCAAAGGGCAGGTGATCGGCTTTGGCGGCCGCGTGCTCGACGGCGGCGAGCCAAAATACCTGAACTCGCCGGAAACGCCGCTGTTCAGCAAGGGCACCGAGCTGTACGGCCTGTGGGAAGCGCGCCAGGCGATCCGCGACGCCGGCTACGTGCTGGTGACGGAAGGCTACATGGACGTGGTCGCGCTGGCCCAGCTCGGCTTTCCGCAAGCCGTGGCCACCCTTGGCACCGCCTGCACCAGTACCCACGTACAAAAGCTGCTGCGCCAGACCGACAACGTGATCTTCAGCTTCGACGGCGACAAGGCCGGCCGCCGCGCGGCGCGCCGCGCGCTGGAAGCTTGCCTGCCGCAGGTGACGGACAACAAGACGATCCGCTTCCTGTTCCTGCCGCAAGAGCACGACCCGGACAGCTTCGTGCGCGAATACGGTGCCGATGCGTTCGAGCAAGAGGTGGCCAACGCGATGCCGCTGTCGCAATTCTTGCTGCGTGAAGTTGCCGGTGAGCATGATCTGGGCACGCCCGAGGGCCGCGCCCGCACCCAGTTCGACGCCAAGCCGCTGCTGCAGGCCATGGCGCCGTCCGCGCTGCGGCTGCAGATCGTGCGTGGCCTTGCCAGCATGACTGAATCGACGCCGGCGGAAATCGAAAGCCTGTTTGACTTGTCCAAGCCAGTAGCGGTGGCAAAACGCGCGCCACCGCGCCAGGGCCGGCCGCAGCCGGTGGGGCTGGAGCTGCAGATCATCCGCCTGCTGGTGGCCCAGCCGTCGCTGGCGGTGCAGCTGGACGAAACGGCGCTCGCCGCGTTCACGTTTTTTGGCGAGGAAGCGGCGGAACGGCTGAGCCATTTGGTTACAACTGCACAGTCGCTGGGAGCGAACGGAACGTTCGCGGCGTTGTCTGAGCAATTGAAGGAAGTCACCACGGAATATGACCATTTGATCGCCGAGATTGCCGCCGAGCCGGAGTCGGACCCCGATGCCGACCGTGTCTGGCTGGCAAGTGCGGTCCGGCAGATCAAGATGGATATGTTAAAAAAGGAGCTTAACCAGTTGTTTTCTTCGGGGTTGACCCCAGATCAGGTGAGTGCCCGCTACCGCGAAATCACAGCGCAACAGAACCTGCTGGTCCGCGAAGCCGAGGCCGCGATGGCACCCCGATGAGGTCCCAAACCCGTTCCGCTACGGAAGAGTTCGCAACTGGAAAAGCCAGGGGTGCGTGCTATAATAAAACGCTAACTATTGCAAGCTTTGAAACGATTTTTCGTCTCAATCGCCGCGTGGCGTTTCAGTTAGTAGGCGGGGGAGTTTGTTCCTCCACGTTGTGGATGTGAGGTAACAATCTTTATCTTTAACCATCGTACGTAAGTCGTTGTGACATCGAAAGCGCCTGTGCCAACCAAGAAACCCCAACCCAAAGTGGCTGCCAAAACCACCAGAGCGTCCGCGGCGAAGGCGGACAAAGCGCAAGACAAGGCAGTGACCGCGAGCACTGCGCCTGTCGTGAGCCAGACCACCGATGCGGCTGCACTGGCCGCGATCGACACGTCCGGCTACGTGCTGCCTACGGTCAAGGTACCGGGGCGTCGCGGTCGCAAACCCAAGGAATTCACGCCTGAGAACGACGAAGTCGCCGCGCTCAACACCATCGAACGCGCCGAGCTCAAGGCTGCGGACAAGGCCAAGGCCAAGGACCGCAAGGCCAAGGAAAAAGCGCTGCTGAAGGACGCCTTCTCGTCCGACAGCGAAGCCTCCGAAGAAGAGCTCGAGAGCCGTCGCCAGAAACTGAAAGCGCTGATCAAGTCGGGCAAGGAACGCGGCTTCCTGACCTACGCCGAGATCAACGACCACCTGCCGGACAACATCGTCGATCCGGAAGCGATCGAAGGCATCATCGGCACCTTCAACGACATGGGCATTGCCGTGTACGAACACGCGCCCGATGCCGAAACGCTGCTGCTGTCCGATAACGTGGCCGCCGCCACCTCCGACGACGAAGCCGAGGCTGCCGCCGAAGCGGCGCTGTCCACCGTCGATTCCGAATTTGGCCGCACCACCGACCCCGTGCGCATGTACATGCGCGAGATGGGCTCGGTTGAACTGCTCACCCGCGAAGGCGAAATCGAGATCGCCAAGCGCATCGAGGACGGCCTGAAGGACATGATCCAGGCCATCTCGGCCTGCCCGGTGACCATCGCCGAAATCCTGACCGTTGCCCAGCGCATCGACAACGACGAAATCAAGATCGACGAAATCGTCGACGGCATCGTCGACCCCAACGAGTCCGAGGACAACAGCCCGAGCGCCGTGGCCCCGTCCTCCAGCGACGGTGACGACGAAGAAGAGGGCGAAGAGGACGAGGAAGAAGAGGAAGAGGAAGAAGAAGCCGCCGCCAGCCCAGGCGCCGCCGGCTACTCGGCCGAGCAGCTCGAAGCGCTCAAGGCCACCTCGCTCGAAAAATTCGACGCCATCGCCCAGCAATTCGAAAAAATGCGCAAGGCGTTCGAAAAGGACGGCTACAACTCCAAGGCCTACGTCAAGGCGCAGGAAGCCATCTCCAACGAACTGCTCGGCATCCGCTTCACCGCCAAGGTCGTCGAAAAGCTGTGCGACACCCTGCGCGGCCAGGTGGACGAAGTGCGCCACATCGAAAAGCAGATCCTGGACGTGGCCGTGAACCGCTGCGGCATGCCGCGCGCCCACTTCATCAAGGTTTTCCCGGGCAACGAAACGAACCTGGAATGGGTGGACGGCGAAGTGGCCGCGGGCCACGCCTACAGCGCCATCCTGAGCCGTAACATCCCGACGATCAAGGAGCTGCAGCAGCGCCTGATCGACCTGCAAGCGCGCGTGGTGCTGCCACTGCACGACCTTCGCAACATCAACCGCCAGATGGCGGCCGGTGAAATGAAGGCGCGCAAGGCCAAGCGCGAAATGACCGAGGCCAACCTGCGCCTGGTGATTTCGATCGCCAAGAAATACACCAACCGCGGCCTGCAGTTCCTCGACCTCATCCAAGAAGGCAACATCGGCCTGATGAAGGCGGTGGACAAGTTCGAATACCGCCGCGGCTACAAGTTCTCGACCTACGCCACGTGGTGGATCCGCCAGGCGATCACGCGTTCGATCGCCGACCAGGCGCGCACCATCCGTATCCCGGTGCACATGATTGAGACCATCAATAAGATGAACCGCATCTCGCGGCAAATCTTGCAAGAGACCGGTGCCGAGCCCGATCCGGCAACGCTCGCGATCAAGATGGAAATGCCGGAAGACAAGATCCGGAAGATCATGAAGATCGCCAAAGAGCCGATTTCGATGGAAACACCGATCGGCGACGACGACGATTCGCACCTGGGCGACTTCATCGAGGACAACAACACGCTGGCGCCGTCGGACGCCGCGCTGCACGCCTCGATGCGTGGTGTGGTGAAGGACGTGCTCGACTCGCTGACGCCGCGCGAAGCCAAGGTGCTGCGCATGCGTTTCGGCATCGAGATGTCCACCGACCACACGCTGGAAGAAGTCGGCAAGCAATTCGACGTCACGCGCGAGCGCATCCGCCAGATCGAAGCGAAGGCCCTGCGCAAGCTGCGCCACCCGTCGCGTTCCGACAAGCTGAAGAGCTTCCTCGAAGGCAGCAGCTAAGGCTTGACGGGGCTGCGCTAAAAGCAATATCCTCTCGCCACTTCGTTGGGATGGCCGTCTGGCCCTCCGCGGGTGGCGAGACGTTTTTAGCGCCTTCCGTTTGAAACGATTTCTCCTGGGCCTCTAGCTCATGCCTGGTTAGAGCAGCGGACTCATAATCCGTTGGTGCGCGGTTCGACTCCGCGGAGGCCTACCAATGAAATCAAGGGGTTACGAATCGCCGTAACCCCTTAATTGTTTCAAAGAATTCAAACAATGTTCAACGCATCAGGTCGTGCTGCGATTTTTTGGGACAAGCGCAACGGCAGCGAAACCACTGTAAGTTGCTGAGCTTGCTTGTGTATGCAGTTGATCGGACGACCATCTGGCCGCGAGCTCGAGTCGCTGCCAGATAGTCGCAAATGAATGCTAACGCCTCGGGCGAGGGCGGCTGCGATGCCAATGGCGATAATGATAGCCACGACAAGCTTGGCACCGTCCCGATACTTGTCGCAGGTTTCTACGAGCTTGGCGAGGTCTTTCATGGTTGGCAGTTTGAAGTTCATCGATTGTTTACCCATTTAGTGCGCAGATGCCTAGCGGCCGAAATGATCAGTATTCTTACGTCGGCTAGGTCCCGACTGAAGTATTGCTGAGTTTCGAAAATTGAGGACTGACAACATTTACATGTTTGTTCGGTCGGCAATCACGTGGTGATTGCGTTCTCCGACAATGAACTAACGAAGGCCGCTGCGAGTATCAGCCGAATGACAACCGCGAAGGTGAACGGCAAGCATGTGCTAGCGCGCGGGCTCATCGCCAGGCGTGCGGAGGAAAGTGCGCCGTTTCGTGCAGCCGAGACTGCGACTGTCGTCGCTAAGAAGTGACGAGAGGAGGCAATGCCATGTTCAAACAAATTCCTTGTGTGCTCGCACTCGCCGTTGCAGCACACATCCCGCTTGCGGCGCACGCTGCCCAGCAAAAGAACTTGGATGTCCTAGGCACCTGGACCCTGACCAGGGTGCTCGATTCAGCTGAAATCACAGCGATGGATGACCAAGAGGCAGCCCGGCTCGTCGGCAGAACTTTGGTCATCCGGCCGGACAAAATCGTGATGGTCGGCGAGGACTGCGACCAGGCTGACTTTGAGCGGCATCGTGAGCCTGCTGCGAAATACGTACGTGAAAATTATCACGCACCTGTTGGGCGGCTCGGATTGCCAGATTCAGTCACAGTCGTGAACCTGGGCTGCACTGAAGCGCTCTTGAAAGGCAGCGGCCGAATTGTCGTTTTCTGGGACGGCTTCTTCTACGACGCAACGCGGCAGCCTGGTGCAGGAAAAAACGGCGCACATCCGGTAAAGTGACAAGATCGAACTTCGGCGGAGTATTGGTCTCGATTGAGGCTTCGTGAGTCAATTCGAGTTTCGTTCACCCGCGCCGCGCGGCCTGCGGCACCGGATGGAACTTATCCGTCGATATATCAAACCGCTTCAGCTTGTCATACAAGGTCTTCTTCGGAATCCCCAAGCTTTCGGCGGCCGCATTGACATTGCCTTCCTGACGCTGCAACGCCTCTTCGATAATTGCCTTTTCGAACGCATCAACTTGCTGGGCAAGCGATCCCTCGCGGCGGGTCCCCGAGGGCATCAGCATATCGTCCAGCAATCCCAGCACAAAGCGATCCGCCACGTTGTGCAGTTCCCGCACGTTGCCGGGCCAGCGTTGCGCCATCAGCGTGTGCAGCAGTTCGCTGCCGATCAGCGGCGCGCTCTGGCCGTAGCGTACGGCCGCCTGCAGCACGAAGAATTCGAACAGTAACGGAATGTCCTCACGCCGATTGCGCAGGGCAGGGAGCGTCAAACTGGCGACGTTGAGGCGGTAGTAGAGGTCGGCGCGAAACTTTCCCTGCTCCGACAGCACGCCAAGATCTTCCTTGGTCGCCGCGATCACACGCAGGTCGATCGGAATGACGGTGTTCGAACCAAGGCGCTCGACCTGCCGCTCCTGCAGCACGCGCAGCAGCTTGACCTGCAGGTTGAGCGGCATGCTTTCGATTTCGTCGAGGAAGAGCGTGCCGCCGTTGGCATGTTCGATCTTGCCGATGCGCCGGCGCTGCGCGCCCGTGAACGCGCCCTCTTCATGGCCGAACAGCTCCGATTCGAAAATCGTCTCCGGCAGCGCGCCGCAATTGATCGCGACAAAGGGATGATCCCGCCGGCTGCTGAAGTCATGCAGGCAGCGCGCCACCAGTTCCTTGCCGGTGCCGGTTTCCCCGAGGATCATGACGTCCGCGGTTTTGGGCGCGAGATTGAGCACTAGCCGCCGCACCTTGTCGATCGCATTGCTGCGCCCGACCATGCGCGCTTCGATGCCTTCGCGGTTTTCCAACTGGCGGCGCAGGGTCAGGTTCTCCAGCACCAGACGGCGCTTGTCGAGCGCGCGCCGGCACACTTCGATCAGCAGGTCGGACGAAAACGGCTTTTCGATAAAGTCATACGCACCCTGTCGCATGGCGCCTACCGCCATCGACACGTCGCCATGGCCGGTGACGAGAATGACCGGCAGCGACGGATCGCGTGAAGCGGCCAGTTGCAGAAGCTCCAGGCCATCCATGCCCGGCAGCCTGACGTCGCTGACGAGAATGCCGGCAAAGTCCGGGGACAAATGCGCCGTTGCTTCTTCCGCGCTGGCGCAGGCAGTGACGCGCAGCCCGGCCAGTTCCAGGGCTTGCTTCGCGCCCTTCCTGACCACCGCATCGTCTTCCACGAGCAGCACCTGCATGTCGTCGAAGTTCGTTTCAAGCATCTTGTTCCCCTAAATCTGTCTTGCCGCCCGGCGGCTGGCAGCGCAGCCGGATGATGAATTCTGCGCCGCTGTGCCCGTCGTTGCTGTGGTTCTGTACCTCAATCGTGCCGCCGGCGGCGCGGATGATGCCTGCGCTGATCGACAGCCCCAGGCCGAGCCCTTGCTCCTTGGTGGTGAAGAAGGGCTCGAAAATTTTCTGCGCGCTGGCTGGCGCAATGCCCGGCCCATTATCGGCCACACGGATCACCGCCTGGTCGCCGGACTGCGCCACGCGGATCGAAATATGCGCAATCTCGGCC
Organism: Massilia agilis; assembly: GCF_024756255.1. Lineage (GTDB taxonomy): Bacteria > Pseudomonadota > Gammaproteobacteria > Burkholderiales > Burkholderiaceae_D > Telluria > Telluria agilis. The sequence goes on from NZ_JANUHB010000004.1 coordinate 399,188, forward strand.
GGGCCGACTGCGTCCATCGCGTTCGTGATCAGGTTGGAAAAGACCTGCCGCAGCCCGGTCTCGTTGCACAGGACGACGATATCTTGTTGCGGCCAGTCCTCGTCCAGCACCAGCCGGTCCGAGCCCCGAGTGGTGCGTACCTGCAGCATGGTCTGTTCGAACGCCTTGCGTACGCTCACCGGCTTTTGTGCATCATCGCTGCGCCGGGCAAAGCCTTTCAATTGAGAGGTGATATAGCCAAGGCGCTTGACCAGGTCCGAGATGATCGACAGGTTCTCCAGCGCTTCGTCGGCGCGTCCGCGTGTAATGAGCACCTGCGCATTGTCGGAAAAGGTCTGGATCGCCGCCAGCGGCTGGTTCAGCTCATGGGTGATGCCGGCCGCCATCTGTCCGATCGCGGCGAGTTTGCCGCTTTGTACCAGTTCAGCCTGGGCCTGGCGCAAGGTTTGCTCGGCGCGCTCGCGTTCACCGACTTCCGCCTGCAGCCGTTGATTGGCGTCGAGCAGCGCGGCGGTGCGCCGCTCGACCTTGGCTTCGAGTTCGTCGTTGGCGCGCTTGAGCGCTTGCTGTGCGTTCAGCCGCTCCGCAATGCGTCGCCGGCGCTGCAGCGCATACAGGATGCCAAGGCAAAGCGCGGTCCAGCCCAGCGCCGCGCCAACGGCCGCATTGCGCGCGGCGGCCCGCACCTGTCCCAGTTCGGCCAGCACCGTGATTTGCCATTCGAGGGGCTTGAGCCGGCTGCTGACCGCCATGTAGCCGCTTGGTTCGCCTTCCCTCGGCAAGTTCAGCGACAGCAGCTTTGCGCCGTCGGTCAGGCGTTGTTCAACCCGGTGTGGAAGTTGCGGCAGCGTCTCATGCAGGAACTGCCGCTGTTCGTGGATGCTTTTGCGCGCGCCCTCCGACAGCGGGGCAATTGTCTTGAATTTGAAGGCGGAGATCGACGACAGGAGAATGACGCCGTTGGCATCGGTCACCCAGATCTGTTCGGCCACGCTGGGCATGCGCCAGGACTGCTCCAGCCAGTCCAGGCTGACCTTGGCCGCGGCTACGCCGATAATGCGGCCATGGCGTCGTATCGGCAGCGCAATGAAGTAGCCCGCCTCGCGGGTCGATACGCCAATGCCATAAAAACGTCCAATGCCGCCGTTCACCGCTTGCCTGAAGTAGGGACGGAAGCCGTAGTTCTGCCCGACATACGAGGTCGGCTCTTTCCAGTTGCTCGACGCGTACACCTCGCCCTGCGGATTGATCACATAGACTGCGAAGGCCCCGGCGCCCTGGATCATCTCCTCCAGGTAGGCATTGACGCGTGCGGCCCGGTCGGGCGACTGGCTCTCGAGGAGGGCGGCGACTTCATCGCTCTGCGCGATGGCCAGTGGCAGGAATTCATACTTGGCAAGCACCCCGCCGATCGTGGCCGAGTACAGTTCGGCGCGCGACGCCAGCGTGCGGTGCAGGTCGTCGAGCTGGCGGCGTTCGACGAGCATGTAGGACAGCATCGTCACCGCGACCAGCGACGCCAGTGCCAGCAGCACGGTGTGCGACTGGCTCAGTTTCCATTTTTTTACCGCCACTTGTACTCCGCATTCAGATCACGCCCTGCCTCTGCAAACGGTCGATTTGTTCCCGGTCCAGGTGCAGGCGCTCTTGAAGTATCTCATGAGTATGCTCGCCTAGGAGCGGTGCCGCGCGATCATAGGCAACCGGCGTGTCGGACATGCGGATCGGATTGGCGACCGAGGCGACCGCGTCATGCAGCGCATGCGGCAGCGGCACGGCCAGCTGACGGTGGCGCGCCTGCGGCTCTTCGAACACCTGCGCGATCGTGTTGATCGGCCCGCAAGGAACGCCCACCGCTTCGAGCTGGTCCAGCCATTGGCGCGTCGTCCGTTCCTGCAGCACCGGCTCCAGCAACGCAATCAGTTCGACGCGGTGGCGCACGCGCATGGCATTGGTGGCAAAGAGTTCGTTGCTGCCCCACTCGGGATGTCCTGCAACCTGGCAGAAGCTGTTGAACTGGCGGTCGTTGCCCACCGCGAGAATGAGGTGGCCGTCCGCCGTGGCGAAGGCCTGGTAGGGAACGATGTTCGGATGGGCGTTGCCGAGCCGGCCCGGCACCACGTTGCCGACCAGGTAGTTCGATGCCTGGTTGGCGAGCATCGCCACTTGCACATCGAACAAGGCCAGGTCGATGTACTGTCCGGCGCCGCTCACCTCGCGCTGGGCGAGGGCGGCCAGCACGGCGACAGAGGCATACATCCCCGTCATCACATCGGTAACGGCGACGCCGACCTTCACCGGCCCGCCGCCGGCCACCTCATCGGGTTGTCCGGTGATGCTCATCAAGCCGCCCATCCCCTGGATCATGAAGTCGTAGCCGGCGCGCTGGGCGTCGGGGCCGTCCTGGCCAAAGCCGGTGATGGAGCAGTAGATCAGGCGTGGATTGATGGCCCGCAGTGACGCTTGGTCGAGCCCGTATTTTGCGAGCGCGCCCACCTTGTAGTTCTCGAGGACAATGTCGCACTCGGCGGCGAGTTTTTTGACGATGTCCTGGCCTTCCGGCGTCGAGATGTCGAGGGTCAGGGATTTCTTGCCGCGGTTGGCGGACAGGAAGTAGGCGGATTCCTTCGTTTCGGCGCCCGACCTGTCCTTCAGGTATGGAGGCCCCCATCCGCGCGTGTCATCGCCCACGCCGGGGCGTTCGACCTTGATTACTTCGGCGCCGAGATCGGCGAGCAACTGGCCGCACCACGGGCCGGCGAGCACGCGCGACAGGTCCAGCACTTTGATATGAGACAGCGCTCCAGGCATGGGAACCTCATTGAGAATGTTTGCATTCGGTGCGCAGGGCCACACGGCCATGGCACTTGTTATACGGCGGAGGGGTACGGCCAGCGGTAGTTGAACGCGTGGGCAGGAGGACCTGCCCACCCTACGTGGGGCGCGCGTTCATGCACGCCCAACTCGTCAGAAGGCCGCGATGCCGGTCTGTGCGCGACCCAGGATCAGCGCGTGGATGTCGTGCGTGCCTTCATAGGTATTCACGACTTCCAGGTTGACCAGGTGGCGCGCGACGCCGAACTCGTCGGAAATGCCGTTGCCGCCCATCATGTCGCGCGCCAGGCGTGCGATGTCGAGCGACTTGCCGCACGAGTTGCGCTTCATGATCGACGTGATTTCCACCGCCGCCGTGCCCTCGTCCTTCATGCGGCCCAGGCGCAGGCAACCTTGCAGGCCCAGCGTGATTTCGGTTTGCATGTCGGCCAGCTTTTTCTGGATCAGCTGGTTGGCCGCCAGCGGCTTGCCGAACTGCTTGCGGTCCAGCACGTATTGGCGCGCGCGGTGCCAGCAATCCTCGGCGGCACCCAGGGCGCCCCACGCGATGCCGTAGCGTGCCGAATTCAGGCAAGTGAACGGGCCTTTCAAGCCGCGCACTTCGGGGAAGGCGTTCTCTTCCGGGCAGAACACTTCATCCATCACGATCTCACCCGTGATCGAGGCGCGCAGGCCCACCTTGCCGTGGATCGCCGGGGCGCTCAGGCCTTTCCAGCCTTTTTCCAGCACGAAGCCGCGGATCGCGCCTTCGTCATCCTTGGCCCACACCACGAACACGTCGGCGATCGGCGAATTGGAAATCCACATCTTGCTGCCCGATAGGCTGAAGCCGCCGGGGACCTTCTTCGCCCGCGTGACCATCGAACCGGGGTCGGAACCATGGTTCGGCTCGGTCAGGCCGAAGCAGCCGATCCATTCGCCGGTGGCCAGCTTGGGCAGGTATTTCTGCTTGGTTTGCTCATTGCCGAATTCATAGATCGGCACCATCACCAGCGACGACTGCACGCTCATCATCGAGCGATAGCCGGAATCGACGCGCTCGACTTCGCGGGCGATCAGGCCGTAGCTCACATAGTTCAGGCCCGGGCCGCCATATTGTTCCGGAATGGTGGGGCCGAGCAGGCCCAGTTCACCCATTTCGCGGAAGATCGCCGGGTCGGTTTCTTCCTTGCGGAAGGCTTCGAGCACGCGCGGCTGCAGGCGCTCCTGGCAATAGGCGCTGGCGGCCTCGCGCACCATGCGTTCTTCATCCGTCAGTTGCTGATCCAGCAGCAGCGGATCGTCCCATTGAAATGCTGCTTTCGTTTGTCCCATGTTTTTTCCTAGTGAATTGATTGACGGTGCCGTATCAGTCGGCAGTCGTTGCGAGCAGCTCCGCGTTGTGGTGACGCTGCTGCTCTTCCATGACGAGTTCGCCCAGCATGCGCTTGAGCCGGTTGAATTCCGGGTCGCTGGGGTCGCGCGGACGTGGCAGGGTGATGCGCACGTCCTGCTTGATGGTGCCGGGACGATACGTCATCACGATCGTCCGGTCCGCGAGATAGATCGACTCTTCGATGCTGTGCGTGACGAAGATGATCGTGGTGCCGAAGGTCTTCCAGATTTTCAGCAGCTCGTCCTGCAGGTTGCGGCGGGTGAGGGCGTCGAGCGCGCCGAAGGGTTCGTCCATCAGCATGATCGGCGAATCCAGTGCCAGCACGCGCGCGATCGCCACGCGCTGGCGCATGCCGCCCGACAGGTCCTTGGGATAGCGGTCGCGGAATTCGCGCAGGCCCAGCATGTCCAGCAGCATGTCGACACGCTCCTTGATTGCCGCGGTCGGGCGGCCGGCGATTTCCAGGCCGAAGGCGATGTTCTGCTCGATCGTCATCCAGGGAAAGAGCGCATATTCCTGGAACACCATGCCGCGATCCGGCCCCGGTTCGGTGATGGGCCGGTTATCGACCAGGATCTCGCCCGAGCTGGGGTGCGAGAAGCCGGCAATCGCGTTGAGCAGCGTCGACTTGCCGCAGCCCGAGGGCCCCAGCAGGCAGACGAACTCGCCGCTGTTGATGGTGAGGTTGATGTCCTTGAGCGCGATGACATCGCTGCCGTGGCTCGAGAACACCTTGTTGACGCCGTTGATATGAATGGTTTTCATGCTGTCTTCTTCAATGTTCCAGTCCGCGATGCCACTTGAGCAGATGGTTGTTCAGCGCGTTCATGCCCAAGTCGATGGCAAGCCCGAACAGGCCGATGGTGAACATGCCGGCGATGATCTTGTCGGACCAGAAGTACTCGCGCGCTTCCAGGATGCGGAAGCCCAAGCCACTGTTCACTGCGATCATTTCCGCCACGATCACCACGATGAAGGCCGTTCCCATGCCGATGCGCGCACCGGCCAGGATGTAAGGCGTGGCCGCCGGCAAAATCACGCGGCGGAACATCGTCATCTGCCCCGCACCCAGGTTGCGTGCGGCGCGCAGGTAGATGCCGTCCACATGGCGTACGCCGGCAATCGTGTTCATCAGGACCGGGAAGAAGGAGCCGATGCTGATCAGGAAAAATGCCGGCGGATTGCCCAGGCCAAACCACAGGATCGCCAGCGGGATGTAGGCGATCGGCGGAATCGGCCGCAGGATCTGCACCAGCGGATCGAACAGCTTGTAGATCGTCTTGTTCGTTCCCATCAGCAGGCCGAGCGGCAGCGCCAGCCCGGCGCCGATCAGGAAGCCGCCGATCACGCGTGACAGGCTGGCATATGCGTCGTGCAGCAGCTCGCCGGAAAACAGCCAGACCAGGTAGCTACCCTGCTCGGGCGAATACGGTTCCAGCGGCGATGCGTACTCCAGCAGCTTGCGCAGTACCGCCAGCGGCGACGGTACGATCTGCGGATTGAGCCAGCCCAGTGCCGATACCGCCTGCCACAGCACTACGGCAGCAAGCGGCACGGCGGCACCGTGAAGAATGCGTTTGATCATGTTCGCGTTCATGGCGTCTCTTTACTTGCTAACCGATTTCTGGGCTGCTTCCAGCAGGTCCAGCTTGACCCAGTCCTTGGCTGCAGGCGGCGTCGCCATCCGACCGATGTTGTACTTCACCATGTAATCGGTGGTCTGCTGCACGTGCTCGGTGGTGATGTTTTCGGTGAAGCTGGCGTTGTTCATGGCATCCTGGTAGTCGTCCGACGTCACCTGGTTCTTGAACATCGATTCACGCACGTATTTCTCCGCCAGCTTGGGGTCGGCGATGAACTGGCGCGTCGCCATCACGAAGCACTGCATGAAGCGTGCGGCCACGTCGCGTTTTTCCTTGTACATCTTCTCGGTCATCACCAGGGCGCGCACCGGCTCGCCCAGCGGCGTGTCGTACGGCTTCATGATCTCGGCGCCGTACTTCTTGTGCATTGCCTGCGTTGCGTACGGTTCGGACTGGCTCATGGCGTCGATTTCCTTGGCCAGCAATGCCTGGTTCAGGTCGGGGTAGCCCATGTAAATGATCTGCACGTCCTTGCCCGGCTTGTCGGACCAGGTGAGCTTGTTTTTCGCCAGCTCGGTGAAAAGCAGGATCTCCTGCGGTCCGCCGCGGGTCACGCCAACTTTTTTGCCCTTGAGGTCAGCGACGGAATGGATGTTGAGGTCGGGGCGGCCGACGATGCGCACGCCACCCTTGGCAAATCCGCCGACCAGATACACCGGCACGCCGCTGGCACGTCCGGAAATCGCGGCTTCGAGCGCGCTGGCCGACACGTCGATTTCACCGGCGATGATGGCGGGCACGATGTCCAGGCCCTTGGCGAAGACGCGCTCTTCAATCTTGAGGTTGCACTTCGGTGCGATCTCTTTCATGTAGGCGACGGCGCCGTAGTGCGCGAACTTCAGGTTGCCCAGGCGGACCAGGTCGGCGGCTTGTGCGGTCGGCGCGATGGCGGCCGAAGCCAGTGCGATCATGGGAAAGCTGAGGATTGCCTTGAGGCCCTTGAGTTTCATTGCGTGTCTCCTGTTGTGGTATGTGGTGAATCCTTTGGCAGCTGGTCGCGTGCCAGAGTCCGCATATCCTTCAGCACAGTTCGTGCCATGCAGTGCCAAAACAGGAGGCGTCGTATCTACTTGATCTTTAATGCTTTTTTATTGGCGTCCTCTGGCGCGGCTGTGCGCGATTCCGGGCTTTCGCACTGGAGGCGCAAATCGTGTCCGGAATTTCGCACGACCCCAAGGGGGCGCTGCGGTGAACGCTAGCGCCGGCCAGGAGCCCGGGCGCCGTCCACGAACAAGCGGACGACCGCGGTGAACTCTTGCTTCAGGTCGAGTCGACGGTCAGTGATCCAGCGCATCAGCGCGCCCAGGTAGAGATAGTGAAAATAGATGGCCAGCCGTTCGGCCGGCTGTGACGGATCGAGTTCGCCGCGCTGCTGTGCGGCGGCGATCAGCAGCGACCACGTTTGCACCAGGTCACCTTTGCCATCGGTTTCGGCGTTCGGCTCAAAACTGGCGAACTTGTAGCGGATATAGGGCAGCAGATAGTCGGGATGGCGCTCGCACCAGCCAGCCGACTCCACCAGCAGGGCAGAGACGTTGGCACGGAAGGGTGCATCCAGGTCGAGCTGGAAGCCGGGGTGGCTTGCGAGATCGCGCGCCAGTTCACCCTCCAACAGATGCGCGAGGATTGCCTCCTTCACCGGAAAATACTTGTACAGCGTGCGCTTGGAGACCTCGGCCGCTGCCGCGATCTGCTCCATCGTCACCTCCATGTAACCACGGGCCTGGAACAGTTCACCGGCTGCGGCGGCGATCTGTTCCAACAGGCGGGCTTTTTTCAGCGTTCGCCGCTCGCTCACGGGCGCGTTGGGTCGAGTTTCCGGATCGGTAAGGGAGGCCATAGCCCGGGAGTATAAATGGTGTTAAAGTATACGTCGTATACTTTTTCAAAAGATCGTATGAAACTGCTGATCCTTACTTATGGAACGGAAGGCGACACCCGGCCGCTTGCTGCCCTTGGCCACCAGCTGGCCAGCGCCGGCCACGACGTACATCTGCTGGGCGACGCGAGCACCCTCGGCTCGGCACAAGAGCTGGGCCTCGCCAACGCGGCGCTGTCGGGCGACATCCGTCAGTTGTTTTCCACATGGAGCAGTCAAGGGGCAAAAGGCACGGCCAAGGCGCTGGCACAACTTACCAATGCCAATACCCGCGCCTGGACGCTCGAAACCCTGGCGGCGGCAGACGGCTGCGATGCCATCCTGACGTCCGGCCTGGCAGGTTTCGTTGGCCTGGCGGTTGCTGAACGGCTGGGCATCCCGGCCATCGGCACCGGCATGATTCCGCTCACGCCTTCGCGCGAGTTTCCTTCGCCCTTTCTGCCGCCGGGCCTGGTGCCGCGCTGGCTCAACCACGCCAGCCTCAGGCTGACCAACCAATTGGTCTGGCTGGCCTTCAGGAAAAGCTTGAATGAAGCGCGCCAGACCGTGCTCGGCCTGCCGGCGCGCCGGGAACTGCCCACCGAACATCCCATGCTCTATGGGATTTCGCCGACGATCCTGCCACAGCCTGGGGATTGGCCGGTTCACGCCCGCGTGTGCGGCCAATGGCAGACGCCGGCCGGTGAATTTACGCCGCCGCCTGAACTGGCCGATTTTCTCCGTGCTGGTCCGCCGCCGGTCTACGTGGGCTTTGGCAGCATGGCGGGCATCGATGGGCCGCGCCTGGCCAATACGCTGGTGACCGCCCTGGCTGGCCGACGCGCATTGTTCTACCCAGGCTGGAGCGGCATGGATGACGTCGAGCTGCCGGACAATATCCTGCGCATCGGCACGACCCCGCACGGCTGGCTGCTTCCGCGCATGGCCGCGGTCGTTCACCATGGTGGCTCCGGGACCACCCATTCCGCCACCCGCGCGGGCGTGCCATCGATCGTCATCCCATTTGCAGGCGACCAGGCATTCTGGGCCGACCGCCTGCATCGCCTGGGCATTGCGCCGCCAGCGCTCGATGGCGCGAAGCTGGATGCGGGCGCATTGGGGAGGGCGATCAGCTTTGTCGAACGTCCGGAGGTCCGGAAGCGCGCCGCGGAGCTTGGCGAGCAGATGGAACAGGAAAACGGGCTGGCGATGGCCGTAGGGGAGATTGAGAAGCTCTGCTGTTGAGAGCATGTAGTGTCGTATTATATTGCTCTTCGGCAATTATAGTTACTCAATCTCATGAATACCGATTCGGCCCACCAGGGCATCCAGTTCGACGCGGTGGCCGCGGCGGCTGACGCATTACAGAAGGACGGCAAACCGGTCACCATCGACGCCGTGCGGGAAATCCTCGGCGCCGGCTCGCCAACCGCCATCCAGAAGCATCTGATCCCGTGGCGCGCCAGCCAGGCGGGGCCAGCGAGCACCAGCAAGGCGGAACTGCCTGAAACGATTGTCGCCGCCTTGGCCGACTGGGCGCAGCAATTCGCCCAGGAGTCCGGCGCCGGCGCGCGCGAGGCGCTGGCGCAGTCCGAAAGCGACATGCAGGTCCTGCTCGAGGCCGGCGAAGCGCTCGAAGGCGAGCGCGACGAATTGCGGGCACAGGTCGCGTCCGTGACCGCGGCATCGCACGCAGCCATTGCTGAACGGGACGAGGAGATCGAGCGGCTGCAGGCGGAGCTGCGCAACGCACGCCATATCGCCACCGAAGCCCTGGTCGGCAAGGCCAAGGACCAGCTGGCCATCGACGGCAAGGACGCCCAGCTGGCCGACTTGCGCACGCAGCTCGAGCGCTACGTGGCGTCGTCCTCGGAGCAATCCGATGCGCGCCTGGCTGCCGAAATGGAGCTGGTGGGCGCGAAGACCGTCCGCGAAAGCCTGGAGGCCGAGATCACCGACCTGCGCAAACAGCTGGACGCGTCGCGTGCCGAGCGCGGCGCCCTACGGGCGGAACTGGAGACCTTGCGCGCCAGAGCCTAGCCTGTGCCCTCGCCGATGATGGGGGCGCGATTCATCTGCTCCCCGATCCAGTTGGTAGTTTCACGATCCGGAACACCGCCGCCTTGCAGTTGACACCACCATGCCCGATGGCCACACTAGGCATGGATGAACCCGCTTGTGTTCGCAGAAAGAGAGACTCAGATGAAATACTCGTTTTCCGGCCAATCCGTGCTGGTGACCGGCGCCGGCTCCGGCATTGGCGAAGCCACCGCGCGCCTGCTGGCACAACAAGGCCTGTCGGTGGTGGTGTCCGACGTGCACGCCGACGCGGTCAAGCGCGTCACCGATGCCATCGCCGCCTCCGGTGGCCGTGCCGTGCCGAACGTCGCCAACGTGGCCGATCCCGCGCAGGTAGAGGCAGCGGTCGATTGCGCCGTGAAGCACTTCGGCGCACTGCATTTCGCTTTCAACAACGCCGGCATTGGCGGCACGCTGCTGCCGGCCGGCGAGCTGCCCGCGGATGACTGGCAGCGGGTCATCGACATCAACCTGAGCGGCGTTGCGCACGGCCTGCGCTACCAGATCCCGGCCATCCTCGCCGCAGGCGGCGGCGCGATCGTCAACATGTCGTCCATTCTTGGCCTCGTCGGCAACTCCTTCGCGCCAGCCTACGTGGCCGCCAAGCACGGCGTCACCGGCCTGACCCGCTCGGCCGCGCTCGCGTATTCGGCCCAGGGCATTCGCATCAACTCGATCCATCCCGGCTACGTGGACACCCCCATCCTGGACGGACTCGACCAGGCCGCGCGCGCCGGCCTGGTAGGCCTGCACGCCATCGGGCGCCTGGGCCGTGCCGAAGAAATCGCACATGCCGTCGCCTTCCTGCTGTCGGACGGCGCCAGCTTCATGACGGGCTCCGCGATGGTGGTCGATGGCGGCTACACGGCGAGCTGACCGTGCGGCGCCTGATCCTGCCCCTGCCGGGCAATGAAGCCTTCGCCGCCGCACTCGCGTCGGCAACCGATGCTGAGCTGGGCCGCCTGGAGACCCGCCAGTTCCCCGATGGCGAAAGCTATGTGCGCCTGCATGGCGACCCCGCCGGCCGCGCCGTGGACCTCGTCTGCACGCTGGCCAAGCCGGACGCGCAGTTCCTGCCGCTGGTGTTCGCCGCCGACGCCGCCCGCGACCTGGGCGCCACCGAGGTCAACCTGGTCGCGCCTTACCTGGCCTATATGCGCCAGGACAAGCGCTTCAACGATGGCGAGAGCGTGACCTCGCTGTCCTTTGCCCGGCTGGTGTCCTCCACCTTCGACCGCCTGCTGACCGTGGACCCGCACCTGCACCGGCATCCGACGCTGGCCGCGCTCTACACGATCTCCACGACGACGCTGCACGCCGCGCCACAGTTGGCCGACTGGATCGCGGCCAACGTCGAATCCCCGCTTATCGTCGGCCCCGACGAGGAAAGCGAGCAGTGGGCCGCGGCGATCGCCTCGCGTATCGACGCGCCGCACGCGGTGCTCACCAAGACCCGCCACGGCGATCGCAGCGTCGACATCGAAGTGCCGGACCTGGCCGCCTGGCGCGGCCGCACGCCGGTGGTGGTGGACGATATCGCCTCGTCGGGCCGCACGCTGGCGGTGGCCGCGCGCAAGCTCGCCGAACAGGGACTGGGTAAACCCGAGTGCGTCGTCGTGCACGCGCTGTTTGCCGACGATGCGTGGAACGAGCTGCAGCCTCTTTTCACGCGCATCACCTCCACCGACGCCGTGCCGCATCCGAGCAACCGGATCGCCCTTGCGCCGCAGTTTGCCAGCGCGCTGCTGAACAACGTGCGCGACTGAAGGCCAGCCAACCACTTAACACGAATAAGAAAACCCCATGCTTTCATTGACCAGCCTCGGCGGCGCCGGGACCGTCACCGGTTCCAAGCACCTGCTTACCTATGGTGATTCCAAAATCCTCGTGGACTGCGGCCTGTTCCAGGGCCTGAAGAACCTGCGCACGCTGAACTGGCAGGACCTGCCGGTGTCGCCGCGCGACATCGACGCGGTCGTGCTCACGCACGCCCACCTCGACCACAGCGGCTACCTGCCGCGCCTGATCCGCAACGGCTTTCACGGCAAGATCTTCTCCACGGCCGCCACGCGAGACGTGGCCAAGCTGATCCTGCTCGACAGCGCCTGGCTGCAGGAGAAGGACGCCGAATTCGCCAACCGCAAGGGCTACTCCAAGCACAAGCCGGCGCTGCCGCTGTACACGGTGCAGGACGCGGAACACTCGCTCAAGCATTTCGAGTCCGTACGGTTCCACGACGAAGTGGCGCTGCCCGGCGGCGCCAGCCTGCTGCTGCGCCGCGCCGGCCACATCCTCGGCGCTTCTTCGGCGCAGATCGACGTGGACGGCGTGCGCATCGTGTTCTCGGGCGACCTTGGCCGCTACGACGACCCGGTCATGTTCGATCCCGAGCCGGTCACGGAGGCCGACTACGTCGTCATCGAGTCCACCTACGGCAACCGCCGTCACGACCGCTCCGACGCCCTCGCGGCGCTGGACGAGGTGATCGCGCGCACCGTGCGCCGCGGCGGCACCGTGGTCATCCCGGCCTTTGCGGTCGGCCGCGCGCAGTCGCTCATCTACAACCTGTGGCAGCTGCGCCAGCGCGGCAGCCTGCACAACGTGCCGGTGTTCCTGGACAGCCCGATGGCGACCAGCGCCACCGAACTGCTGCACCGCCACCAGCACGACCACAAGCTCTCCATGGACGAGTACGAGGCCGCGTGCGACGCCGTCACCTATGTGCGCGACGTGGAGGAATCGAAGGCGCTCTCGGCCAACCGCTATCCGAAGGTGATCATCTCGGCCAGCGGCATGGCCACCGGTGGGCGTGTGCTGCACCACATTGCCGCGTTCGCGCCGGACCATCGTAACACGCTGCTCTTCTCGGGCTTCCAGGCGGCCGGCACGCGCGGGCGCAAGCTGCTCGAAGGCGCGCGCGAAGTGAAGGCCTACGGCACCTGGATTCCGGTGAACGCGGAGGTCGCGGAACTGCCGATGCTGTCGGCGCACGCCGATTGCGATGAGTTGATGAAGTGGCTGTCCGGCTTCAAGCGTGCGCCCAAGCGCGTGTTCGTGGTCCACGGCGAGCCGGAGGCGTCGGAAGCGCTGCGCGAACGGATCGCGCGCGAACTCGGGTGGGCGGTCGACGTTCCCCTGCAAGGCCAGGAGTTCGTCCTGTGAGCGCTGTCATCTGGCCCGAGCAGCCGCTGCTGCGCGCAACGCGTTTGCGCCTGCACGCGCAAGACCAGGCCATTGCGCTGATGCGCGCCGATTGCCACGTCTGCCGCTCCGAGGGACTGTCACCGCGCTCGCAGGTGCTGGTGGTGGCCGGCAAGCATGAGGTGCAGGCCTTGCTGTACCAGATCGACAGCCCGCTGCTCGAGCAGGGCCAGGTGGCGCTGTCGGAGGCGGCCTGGGACGCGCTGCACATCAGCGACGGCGACGAGGTCCAGGTCCGCCACCCGCCGGTGCTCGAATCGCTGGCCGGCATCCGCCGCCGCATCCACGGCTACCGGCTGAACGCGCAGGACCTGTCGGCCATCGTGCGCGACGTGGTGGACGGGCGCTACACCGACGTTCACTTGTCGGCCTTCCTGACCGCGACAGCCACGCTGCCGCTGGACGCCCTGGAAACCGTGCACCTCACGCGCGCGATGGTCGATGTCGGCGAGAGCCTGCACTGGAATGCGCCGGTGGTGGTGGACAAGCACTGCGTGGGCGGCCTGCCGGGCAACCGGACGACGCCGATCGTTGTCGCGATTGCCGCCGCCAATGGCCTGGTGATGCCCAAGACCTCGTCGCGCGCGATCACTTCGCCGGCCGGCACCGCCGACACGATGGAGATGCTCGCGCCCGTGGACCTGGACATGGCCACGCTGCGCAAGGTGGTCGAGACCGAGGGCGGTTGCGTGGCCTGGGGCGGTTCCATGCACCTGAGCCCCGCCGACGACATTTTCGTGCGTATCGAGCGCGAGCTGGACATCGACACCGAAGGCCAGTTGATCGCCTCGGTGCTGTCGAAGAAGATCGCGGCCGGCGCGACCCACGTGGTCATCGACATTCCGATCGGGCCGACGGCCAAGGTGCGCAGCCGCGAAAACGCGGTGCGTCTCTCGGCCAAGCTGCGCGCGACCGCAGCCGATTTCGGCCTTGCGCTGCGCTGCATGTTCTCGGACGGGAACCAGCCGGTCGGGCGCGGGATCGGCCCGGCGCTGGAAGCGCGCGATGTGCTGGCCGTGCTGCAGAACGAGCCCGGCGCACCGGAAGACCTGCGCGAGCGCGCCGTGCTCGTTGCCAGCGCGGTGCTGGAACTGGGCGGCGCAGCGGCCGAGGGCGAGGGCATGCGCGTGGCGCGCGAGACGCTCGACAGCGGGCGCGCCTGGGACAAGTTCAAGCGCATCTGCGAGGCGCAGGGCGGCCTGCGCGAACCGAAACGCGCCGAGTTCGTCGAGCCGCTGGTGGCAACGCACGGCGGCCAGGTGGTGCACATCGACAATCGCAAGCTGTCGCGGCTGGCCAAGCTGGCCGGCGCACCGGCCAGTCCCGCGGCGGGCGTGCACATGGAAGTGCGCCTGGGCGACGAGGTGGCGCGCGGCCAGCCGCTTCTGTACGTCCACGCGCAAACGCCGGGCGAGATGGCCTACGCGCTCGACTACGCGCGCCAGGCCGGCGACATTATCCGGGTGGAGGCGTAGACCGGGAACCAGGCGGTTGTTGGACGTGTTTGGTCGGCGGAACGCTGGCTGGACGCGTGGGCAGGGTGCGGCTGGGCAGTGCCCAGCCAAACGCCCACCCTACCTTATTCCCGGCCGTTCAGGCGGCGTTGCGCGCAACGGCGGCGAGGACCAGCGCTTTGAATGCTTTCTCGTCGATCGCGTCGCCCTCGTGAAAGTCGATGGCGCGCCGCACCTTGCCTTCCAGGCTGGAGTTGAACAGGCGCGCCGGGTCCGGTAGCGATGCGCCTTTCGGGAAGGTGAGCTTGACCGCTTTCTTGTAGGTCTCGCCGGTGCAGATGATGCCGTCGTGCGACCACACCGGAACCTGCCACTTCCATTCTTCGACCACCTGCGGGTCCGCCTGCTGGATGAGGGCGCGGATCCGGGCGAGCATGGCGCCGCGCCAGTCGCCCAGTTCCTGGATGCGCGCGTCGATCAGTTCCGATGGCGACGGCCCGGCAGGATTCGCGTTCTTGTTCATGGTTGCTCCTCAGGTTGGGTCCGGCGCGCGGCTCACTTCTGGCTGGCGATCCACTTGTCCACTTGCGCTTCCAGGATCGGCAGCGGCAGGGTGCCGTCGCCCATCACCACGGCGTGGAATTTCGGGTAGCTGAACTTCGGCCCCAGCGCCTTTTGCGCCTTGGCGCGCAGTTCCAGGATCTTCAGCGCGCCCACCTTGTAGGCCAGCGCCTGGCCCGGCCATACCATGTAGCGCTCGATCTGGTTGGTGGCGCGCGCTTCGCTGTAGCCCAGCACCTGCATCGCGTACGCCACCGCCTTCTCACGGCTCCAGCCCATCGCGTGCATGCCCGTGTCCACCACCAGCCGCACCGCGCGCAACAGTTCGTCGTTCAGGTGGCCGTAGTAGGGCGCCGGGTCGTCGTAGAAGCCGAACTCGCGCCCCAGCGTCTCGCAGTACAGCGCCCAGCCCTCGGTGTAGGCGGCCGCGCTCGGGTGCTCGGTGTAGAACTTGCGGAAGTCCGGCAGCGGCAGTTCCTTGAGCAGCGCCGCGTGCAGGTGGTGGCCCGGCACGCCTTCGTGCAGCAGCAGGCTGGTCATGCCCACGTTGCTGTACTTCGCGGGGTCATTGACCACGGCCCAGAACACGCCCGGGTGCGAGCCGTCCGCCGCCACCGGCGTGTAGTGGTCCGACGCGGTGGCGCGCGTGAGCTCGGGTTCGAGCTGGATGTCGAGTCTGGCCTTGGGCAGCAGGCTGAAGTAGTTCGGCAGCTTGGCGTCCACCGTCGCGTAGATCTTGCGGTAGGCGTCCAGCACTTCCTGCTCGGTGTGGAAGGGCTTGAATTTGTCCTGCGCCGCCACCCATTGCGGCAGCTGGTTGGCCGGGCCCGTGTAGCCCAGCTTGGGCCCCAGTTCGGCCAGCTGGCGCTGGATGCGTGCCACTTCCTTCAGGCCCAGCTCGTGGATCTGCTGCGGCGTGAGCGCCAGGTTGGTGTTGTTCTTGATGCGCGCCTTGTACCAGGCCGCGCCGTTGGGAAGCTCGCCGTAGCCGGAGCTCGCGCGCGCGGCGGCCATGTAGTCGGACTCGAGGAACTGGCACAGGCTGTCCAGCGCGGGGCCGATGCGCGCCACCGCCTGGCGGTACGCGGCCGTCAGCTCTTCCTTGTCCTTGGCCGAGAATTGCGCCGGCAGGTTCTTGATCGGCGTGTAGAAGATGCTCGCTTCAGGCGTGCTGCTCCTGAGCTGCTGGAACTGCGGCAGCATCTTCACCACGATCGCCTTCGGCTGCACCACGCCCACGCGGATGCCTTCCTTCATGTTGACGATGGCCTGGTCGATCCACGCGGGCAGCTGGTTCAGGCGGGACAGGTAGGCGCGATACTGGGCCGGCGTGGTCAAGGGCTGCGAGCCGGTGCCGCTGGCGTAGTTGGCCAGCACGCTGGGCACGTTCTCGAAGTGGTTCAGGGGCAGCAGGTGCTCGGGGAAGTGCTCCAGGTCGAGCTGGCTGTTGATTTCGAACTCGAGGATGTCGTAGTTCAGCCGCGCCTTTTCCGGCAGCTGCGCGCGCTCGATCATGTGCAGCTGGCGCAGCTCGTCGTGGTACTGCGCGAACTGTTTGGCCCGCACCACAGGCGAGATCGCCATGCCGATCTGGTCGTCGTAGCGGCTGTCGCCATTGGCGGTGGCGTACAGCAGCGGGTCGAACTTCGCGCGCGCCACGTAGAACTGGTCGGCCAGCTTGTCGAGCTTTTGCTGGGCCGGGCTGGGCGCCGCGGCGCGGGTCGCGGCCAGCGCGGGGTGGGTCAGGACGGCGCCCGTCAGCAGGCAGGCAGCGAGGGCGGTAACACGCAGTGCGGGAAGGGTTCGGGACATCGTCGTGGCATCCTTAGGTTGAAGTTCCGAAAGGATACAACAGTTGTTGCACGATCCAGACGCGAGTTCGATACTAAAGTTCTTGCTTTACTATTCAAACTCGCTATACTTAAGTCCATGCTTAACAAACACGATCCACTCGACCTGGCGTTCCAGGCACTGGCTGATGGTTCACGCCGCGCGATGCTGGCGCGGCTGGCCAGGGGGCCGGCTTCGGTATCGGAGCTGGCGCAACCGCTGTCGATGTCGCTGCCGGCCGTCATGCAGCACCTGTCCGTGCTGGAAGGCGCGGGCCTGGTGCGCTCCCAGAAGGCCGGGCGCACCCGCACCTGCAACATAGAACCCGCGGGCCTGTCGCTGGCCGAACAGTGGATCAACCAACGCCGCCAGGAGTGGGAGGGCCACTTCGACCGCCTTGGCGAATACCTCAATACCTTGAAAGCTGAAGGAGATGGCAATGGCAAATGACACCGTAGCGACCAGGCAGCACCAACTGAAGGTATCCCGCGTATTCCCGGCCTCGCGCGAGCAGGTGTTCGCGGCGTGGAGTTCGGCCGAGCATGTGAAGCACTGGTTCTGCCCGCAGGGCTTCACGGTGCCGCACGCGACGGTGGAGTTCCGCCCCGGCGGCGCGTTCGATGTGTGCATGCGCGCGCCCGACGGTCAGGAACACTGGACCCGCGGCCACTTCCTCGAGGTGGTGCCGCCGGCGCGCCTGGTGATCGACATGACGGTGCCCGGCGCCGATGGCGAGCCGCTCTTCAGTGCCCACACCACCGTGGTGTTCACCAGCGGGTGCGGCGGCACGCACATGGAAGTGGAGCAGGCGTACACGCTGTTCCATCCGCTCGCCGAACAGATGGTCAAGGGCGCGCAAATGGGCTGGGAACAAACCCTCGACCGCCTTGGCCGCGCGCTGGAGTACGCGCAGCAGCCGGCTGCGCGCAGCGTGGTGCACGGCAGCTTTCGCATCGAGCGCCGTTTCGACGTGCCGCGCGAACGTGTGTGGAGCGCGTTCGCCGACCAGGAGGCCAAGGCCAAGTGGTTCGGCGGCGGCAACGGCCAGACCATCCTCGCGCGCACGGCGGACATACGGCCCGGTGGCCGCGAGCACGTGCAGGGGCGCTGGGGCAGCGGCACGGTCTCGACCTTCGACGCGGTGTACTTCGACGTGGTGCCCAACGAGCGCCTGGTGTACTCCTACGAGATGCACCTGGACCAGCGCAAGATCTCGGTGTCGCTCGCAACCCTGGAATTGAAGCAGGACGGCGCCGGCACCCTGGTCGTGATGAGCGAGCACGGCGCCTTCCTCGACGGCTACGACGACGCCGGCTCACGCGAACGCGGCACCAATCTGCTGCTCGATGCGGTGGGCGAGTACCTTAAGGGGTGACCGGCAACGGGCATGGCATGTTGCAGAAATGCACACTATTTTTTCTAATGTGCAACTGCGGAGTGGTATGATGTATGCATCAAGATTCCGGAGCGGCGGTGCATGCTCCTGGCTGTCATGCCTATCTACACCTATAAATCTCTGCGCGCCGCCGGCTCGTCCGGGGCGTGGTTCCGTCGTGCCGTCCTGCTGCGCCTTGCAGCCTTCCTTGCCCTGAGCACGCCGCTGGTGTGGCTGGCGGTGTGCGCCGAACGCAGCCAGCTCTCCACGATCGCCATCGAGCAGAGCCGGCTGGACGTCAAGAACCTGGCGCGCGCGTTTTCCGAGGAAGTCAACTCCACGATCAGCACCGTGGACATGTCGCTGTTGCACCTGCGCACGCACTGGGAACAGGGCCATGAAGGATTCAGCACGCAGGTCGAGCGCCTGAACAAGGAGCTGCATGGCCGCGTGATCATGCAGGTGTCGGTGACGGATGCGCAGGGGCGCCTGGTGTATTCCAGCGCGCGCCCGGCCAACGGCATGGACCTGAGCGACCGCGAGCACATCCGCGTGCACCTCGAAGGACACGGCGACGTGCTGTTCGTCAGCCACCCGGTGCTCGGGCGCGTGTCGGGCCAGTGGTCGGTGCAGTTCACCCGGCCCATCTACCGTGGCGGCAGGCTCGATGGCGTCATTGTCGCGTCGGTCGCACCTGCGTACTTCTCGCGCTTCTATGCCGACATCGACCTGGGGCCGGACACCTCGATTGCACTGGTGCGATACGATGGCACGGTCGTGGCGCGCCAGTCGCGCAACGGCAGCGGCGACATCGGCAAGGTGCTCAGGGGCTACCCATACTATGCGTGGCGCACCGATAAAACGGAGAAGGCTGGCTACTTCCAGCGCCACGGCCAGCTGGACGGCATCGAGCGCGTCTACGCCTGGCGCGACCTGCCCAACTATCCGCTTACGGTCACCGTCGGCGAGTCGCTCGCCGATGCGAACGCGCACTACGACAAGCAGAAGACGATCCTCGTGCGCACGGGCGTGGTGGCCAACGTGGTGCTGGCGCTGCTGGGCTGGGTGGCGATCGCGGCCGCCGACAATCGGCGCCGCGCGGTGAAAGCGCTGGCCGAGGCCGAAGCGCGCTGGAAGCTGGCGCTCAACGCCGCCGGCGAGGGCGTGTGGGACTGGAATCTTGCGACCGCGATGCTCAACCTGTCCGCGCGCGCGCAAGCGCTCCTGGACGTGGCTACCCCGGCCATAGCGTGCCCTCCCGATACGCTGTACCAGACGATCCACCCCGAGGACATGGGCCGCGTGATCCGTGCACTGCGCGACCATTACGAAGGGCGCACGCCGGACTTCATGGCCGAGCACCGGGTGCGCCAGCGCGACGGCCGCTGGAGCTGGATCCTGGCGCGCGGCATGCTGGTCGAGCGCGCGCCCGACGGCAGCCCGCTGCGCATGATCGGCACCTTCGCCAACATCGACGAGCGCAAGAACGCCGAAGAGCAGATCATCCACCAGGCGCACCACGATGCGCTGACCGGCCTGCCCAACCGGCTGCTGTTCGGCGACCGCCTGCAGCAAGCGATCCGCGCGGCGCAGCGCGAGCAGACCAGGCTGGCGGTGCTGTACTTCGACCTGGACAAGTTCAAGCCGGTCAACGACACCTACGGCCACGCGGTGGGCGACGCGCTGCTGGTCGAGGTGGCCAAGCGCGTGGCCGGCACCCTGCGCGAATCGGACACGCTGGCGCGGCTGGGCGGCGACGAGTTCGTGGTGCTGCTGCCGGGCTGCTCGGAAGCGATGCAGGCGCGCCTGGTTGCGGAGACCGTCCTCGCGCAGCTGAACCTGCCGTTCGTGGCGGACGGCCATGTGCTGCACATTTCCGGCAGCATCGGCTTTGCGCTGTTCCCGGACAACGGACTGGACAGCGAGGAACTGCTGCGCAGCGCCGACGTGGCCATGTACTCGGCCAAGTCCACCGGCCGCGGGCGGGTGTGCGGGCCGGACGAGCACCTGCCTGTGGCGGCGTGAAAACGGAACACGGCGCAAAGATCCGGAACCGTTACATTCGCTTGCAATTGAAACGTTTTTGACCTTTGCGCACTGCGGCAGGACAAGTACTCTGTAGCCATTCGTCCATATCGGCAACAGAGGAATTCAGCGTGAAACAAGCATTCAATCTTTTTAGCGTGCGCAACCAGGTGGTCGCGGCAGTCATCGGTATCGCGGCCCTGTCCGCACCGCTGGGCGCACAGGCGGCGCCCCATGGCGAACGCTGCGAGAGCTGCGGCACGGTCGTCTCGACCCATACTTACCAGCGCGCGGCCGAGCATGGCAGTGGCCTGGGCATTGCGACCGGCGCGCTGGTGGGTGGCTTCCTGGGCAATCGCGTCGGCGGCGGCAACGGCCGCAAGCTGGCCACGGTGGCCGGCGCGGTGGGCGGCGGTTACGCCGGCAACGAAATCGAGCGCAATGCGCGGTCGCGTACCGTCACCGAAACCCGCGTGCGCATGAGCAGCGGCGCGGTGCGCAGCTTCTCCGAAGAAGGCGCGCGCCAGCACTACAAGGGCGAGCACGTGCGCGTCGAACACGGGCGCCTGATCTCGCAGCGCTAACGTACAGCTAACTCAGGAAGCGTCGTCCCCGCGCAGGCGGGGACCCATAGAGCTCCGACAGCACCGCTCGGCTCGGCGCCACGTTGGCGCCAGCTCAGTATGGGTCCCCGCCTGCGCGGGGACGACGTGGTTCAGGTGGTGAGACCGGTTACCGCACCATCGCCCCGCGCATGTCGGCGGTATCGGGCAGTTCGCGCGTGCAGCGCGGCAGGTAGATCGACACCGTGGTGCCGCGCCCGACCTGGCTCGACAACCGGATGTGGCCGCCGCTTTGCTTGACGAAGCCGTGCGCCATCGACAGGCCAAGGCCGGTGCCCTTGCCTTCGGGCTTGGTGGTGAAGAAGGGCTCGAAGGCGCGTTCCATCACTTCCGGCGGCATGCCGCTGCCGGTGTCCGATACCGCCACCATCACATACTGCCCGGGTGTCATGTCCGGGTCGGGCAGCTGGTTGCGGTCGAGGTTGGCGTTGTCCAGCTCGATCGTGATGCTGCCGCGGCCCTCCATCGCGTCGCGCGCGTTGATCACCAGGTTCAGGATCACGTTTTCGAGCTGGTTCGGGTCGACCTGCGCATTCCACAGGTTGGGCGCGACTGCCCGGCGCAGCTCGATGGCGTCGCCCGCGGCGCGGTGCAGCAGGCTGTCCATGCGCTCGATCAGGTGGGCCACGTTCACCACCTGGGGGTGCAGCGGCTGGCGCCGCGCGAACGCCAGCAGCTGGACCGACAGCTTCGAGCCGCGCTCCACAGCGTCCAGGATGCTTTGCAGGCGCTGCGCCATGTTGCCGGGCGAGCGCTGGATCAGCTGCACGTTGGCGCTGATGATGTGCAGCAGGTTGTTGAAGTCGTGCGCCACCCCGCCGGTAAGCTTGCCCACCGCCTCCAGCTTTTGCGCGCGCTGCAGCGCGGTGCGCGCTTCGTCCAGCCGCAGCTGGCGCTGGCGCTCGCGTACTTCGGCCTCCTTGCGCGGGGTGATGTCGCGGATGAAGGCGCTGGCGCCGTAGCCGGCCGCGGTCGGCAGCGCGGCGACCGCCAGCTCGACCGGGATCTGGCGCCCGCTGCGGTGCTGGGCCAGCATGTCGGTCGGGCCTTCTAGCAGCTGGCCGGTGCCGCTGGTGACGAAGCGGGCAAAGCCTTCGCGGTGGCGTTCGCGCTGCTCCTGCGGCACGATCACGTCGGCGATCTCGCGGCCGATGGCCTCGTGCTCGGTCCAGCCGAACAGCTGGGTGGCCTTGATGTTCCAGTCGGTGATGCGGCCCTGCGCGTCGATCGCGATGAAGGCGTCGTAGGCGTTTTGCAGGATCACGCGCATGCGGCGCTGCTCGGCCTCGATGCGCTCGTACGACTCGCGCAGCTCGTGGGTCATCTCCTGCGCCAGGTCCACCGCCCGGCTGCGTTCGCTGGCCAGCAGCCACACCACGAGGCTGAGCAAAAAGCCCAGGCCGGCGCCGGTCACCGCGATCACCAGCGGGCGCGTCCGGTCCAGCTGCGCTTCGAACGAAGGCGCCGAGGCGATCGCTAAGGTCCAGTGGCGCCCGGCGATCGTTACCGTGTTCGACGTCGCGAACAGCGGCGTGCGCGCGGCGGGGACGGGGCCGGACGCGTACAGCAGGGCGTCCGGCGAGACGGTCTCGCCGTCGTAGATCCGGGTCGCCAGGTCGCCGGAATGCTCGCCGCCCAGGCCGCGCATCAGGTCGTTCATGCGGAACGGCGCGTACGCCCAGCCGACGATCGCGGCGCGCCGCTCCTCGACGGTGCGCGAGCGTACGCCCGGGCGGTACACCGGCAGGTACATGAGAAAACCCGGCTGCGCGCCCTTGTCGCCTTCCTGCACCAGCACCACCTTGCCGGTCACGGCCGCCTTGCCGGTGTCGCGCGCGGCCTCCATCGCGGCGCGGCGCGATGGTTCGCTGAACATGTCGAAGCCGAACGCGCGCAGGTTGCGGCCGTGGAACGGTTCGATGTGGGTGATCGAGGTATATTCCGGGCGCGGCGGATCGCGCGGGTGGACCAGGTAGCCGGCAAAACCCATGCGCTGCATCGCCGCCTCGTGTGCTTCCAGTTGCGCTGCGGGAACGATGGCCGCGATGCCGAGCGCTTCGATGCCGGGAAAATCCTCATCCAGCTTGAGCACCGAAAAGTAGTCGGCGAACGCCTTGTGGCTGATGTCCACCGAGCCGCGCAGGAAACCCTGCTCGCCGCGCAGCACCTCTTCGTACACGGTCATGCGCCGCACCAGCAGGCTGGACATGTCGCGCGCCCGGTAGTCGAAGGTGTTCTGCAGCGTCGAGTGCGCCATGTGGCGCGCGCTGGTATAGGCGCTGTAAGTGATCAGCAGCGACACCAGGAACACCAGCCCCGCCAGCAGCAGCGGCACGCGCCGGGAACCGGGCGGGGCGTCGCGACGCGGCAGGGATGATGGATGGGCTTGGCTGTGCATGGGTCAGGTGAACGGTCGAGGGCGGTCATTCCAGGCCGCAAGCAGGAAGCACGCCAATACATTTAGCATACGCATCTATGCGTCCCGAAGGCGCACGCCATCCCGAGCGCACCCGAGGATATTGGAAACAATAGTTGCGATGCTACAATCTGCCGCTGCCGCTGCCGCTGCCGCTGCCGCTGCCGCTGTCGCTGCCGCTGTCGCTGCCGCTGTCGCTGCCGCCGACCCGTTGCCTCCCCAGACCCGATGAGCTTCGATTCCCCCACCGTGAACCAGCGTCGCCGCCAGTTGCTGCGCAGCGCCGCCGCCGTGCCGCTGGCCGCCGGCGTTCCCGCGTTGGCGCTGTCGGCCACCACCGGCAAGCCGTTCAGCCTGGCGGACTACCGCGGCAAGGTGGTCGCGCATTCGTCCTATCTGTATTTCATCGACCGCCGCGGCATGCTGCGCGCGCTGCTGCCGTTCGGGCGGCCGGCCGCCGACATCGTGCACGACGCCCGCGCCCTGCTGGAGGAACCGTGATGCCGCGCCGCCGCTGGCCCCGGCTGGCAGTGTGCGCCGCGCTCCTTGCGCTGCTGCTGTGGGGCGCGTTCGCACCGCTTGCCGGCGCCAGCCGCGAGCAGCCATTCGAGATCCCGGCCGGCACCTACGAGCGCCGCATGCGGGGCGAGCCGGTCGAGATCCTGCCGCAGCTGGTCACCCTCACGCTCGGCGTGCAGGACGTGCTCTTGCTGCGCAACCGCGACAAGGTGCCGCAGGTGTTCGGCCCGGTGCTGGTGATGCCGGGCCAGGAGTTCCGCCTGCCGTTCGAGCAGGCCGGCGACTACCAGTTCAACTGCAGCGCGCACGCCAGCGGCCAGATGACCGTGCGCGTGGTCGAGCAGCCCGACCCGGGCTGGGACCGGCTGCGCTGGCGCGCGCGCAAGCTGGTGCACGAGCTGCGCTATCTTCCTTTGGTGGGGCCACGATGAAGCATGCACCCGCGATCGCGCTGATCGCCTGCCTGGTCGCGCTGTGGTGGCGCGCTGTCGCGCTCTCGGGCAGCGTGATCTTTCCCGGCCCGCAAGCGGTGGCGGCGGGCCTGTACGAGCTGGCAGGCGACGGCAGCCTGTGTCGCCACATCGGCGCCTCGCTGATGCGGGTGGCCACCGGCTTTACGCTGGCGGTGCTGGTGGCGGCGCCGCTCGGCCTGTGGATGGGACGGGTGCCGGCCGCGTGGCGCGCGCTCAACCCGCTGTTCCAGATCCCGCGGCCGATCTCGCCGATCGCCTGGATCCCGCTCACGAGGTGCAGGACGGCGAGTTCGTCGCCATCGTCGGGCCGTCCGGCTGCGGCAAATCGACATTGATGAAAATCGTTTCCGGTTTCGAGCAGCCGGACGAAGGGCAGGTGCTGGTCGATGGCAAGCGCCTGCTGCGACCGAGCAGACGCGGCATCGTAGGCAGCACGGCTCGGTGTTCCCGTGGCTGGCGGTGCGCGAGAACCAGGCCAGCTTTGCGATCGCCGAGCCGCATCCGCGCCGCCTTTCCAGCCCCGCGCTGCAGGCGCTCAAGGACGCCATCCTGGCCGAACTGGGCGTGTGATCCGGCAGGACAGGGCCGGCCGCAATCGTGCTCGGGTCCCGTGGGCGATTCTGTCATGATGCAGCCATGTCCACGTTTTCGTTGCCACTGTTCCCGCTCAGTACGGTGCTGTTCCCGGACGGGGTGCTGCCGCTGCAGATTTTCGAGGTGCGCTACCTCGACATGATCAGCCGCTGCCTGACCGAGGATTCCGACTTCGGCGTGGTGCTGCTCACGCACGGGCACGAGGTGCGCTCCCCGCAGGGGCACGAGCGCTTTGCGGCGGCCGGCACCATCGCCTCGGTGCACGACACCACGGCGTCCGCGCCGGGCCTGCTGCAGGTGGTGTGCCGCGGCGGCTCGCGCTTCGAGGTGCTGTCGGCCGAGCAGCGCGCCAACGGCCTGTGGGTGGGCGAGGTGCAATTGATCGAGGACGACCACGAAGTGCGCATCCCGTCCGAGCTGCAAGGCGCGGCCGATGCGCTCGATCGCGTGCTGGCGTCGCTGCACGACGTGCCGCAGCACCGCTGGCCGATCCAGCCGCCGTTCAAGCTCGACGATTGCGGCTGGGTTGCCAACCGCTGGTGCGAGCTGCTGCCGCTGCCCAACCAGCAAAAGCACAACATGCTCATGCTCGACAACCCGGTGATCCGGCTCGAGCTGCTGCACGACGTGCTGGACGAACACGGGCTGATCACCTCCTGAACCACGCTTGCCGGATGCGCGATTCGCGGCAGCCGGACTTGTCGCGCCCGTACAAGCGGTGTCGAGCCTAGCTGGCGTCATGCATCCATGATCGGATGATAAGATGGGTCATCGGAGTGAGGACCGGACCATGAAATTTTCCGATGAAGTATTGATGGCGTATGCGCGCGGCACCCTGGACGAGGCCGAGCGCAGCGAGATCGAGCGGGCCATGCGTGCTGACCCCGGGCTGGCGGCGCGCATTGCGCGGCACCGGGCCTTGCGCGCCCATGCCTATGACACCTATGGGGCGGTGCTGCACGAGCCGCCCCCGCCGGCGCGCATGGCCGGGGGTGCCGGCAAGGTGGTGCAGCTGGACGCGGTGCGCGCCGCCCGCCAGCAGGCGCAGCAGCCGGCGCCGGTGCGCTCGCGGTGGTCATGGCGGCAGTGGGCGGTGCTGGCGGCGGCGCTGGCGATCGGCGCGCTCGAGGGCGTGTTCGCCTACAGCCTGATGCAGGGCGAATCGGGCCTGGCGGCGGTGGACGGCAAGGGCGGGGCGCTGCTGGCGCAGGGCGTGCTGGCGCAGGCCTTGTCGAACCAGCCGGCCGGCGGCGACGGCAAGGTGCGCATTGGCCTCAGTTTTGCGTCAAAGGACGGCAGCTATTGCCGCAGCTTTGCCTTCGGCGGCGCCACCGGGCTGGCATGCCGCCAGGGCGAGCGCTGGCACATTCCCGTCATGGCCGAGGCGCAGGACAACGTCGTGCCCGTGCCGGTGCGCGACGTGATCGCCCAGCGCATAATGGGCGCGCCGCTGGACGAACAGGGCGAGCGGGCAGCCCAGAAACAGGGCTGGCGGCGGTAGGGGGCGCTTCCGCCCACGCGGTCGAGCGGCCGGCGCGTGTCCCGCCGTGGGTACGCGTGCCTGCCCGACGCCCCCCCGCAAATCACGAGTCCATATACAGTGTCAAGGATTTAGGGTATCGTTTAGGGCGCTATCAGTGCTTCTACGTCCGCGCGCCGGGTTTTTCAGGCCGGCGCTGCCGTGGCACCGTCGAGCCGGCCGCGGGCCGTGCCCAGCCGGCGGCTCATTCCAGTCCACCCCGGAGTTTCCCGCGTTGGCCGCCACCGGCGGAGCCTGGCGCAACCCGGTTCGGCCGTTAAGCAGAACGAATTACTGCCCGGAAATACTATGTCTGAAACAAACAACAACGAAAATAGTGCGGCGCCGACCGTGCGCTTCGCCGATTTCGGCCTCGCGCCGGAGATCCTGCGCGCACTCTCGGACCAGGGCTACGTCCATCCGACCCCGATCCAGGCCCAGGCCATCCCCGTGGTGCTGCAGGGCCGCGACGTCATGGGCGCGGCCCAGACCGGCACCGGCAAGACCGCCGGCTTTTCGCTGCCCATCATCCAGATGCTGCTGGCGCACGCCAGCACCAGCATGTCGCCCGCGCGCCACCCGGTGCGCGCGCTGATCCTGACCCCGACCCGCGAGCTGGCGGTGCAGGTGGCGGAAAACGTCAAGGCCTACGCGGCCCACACCCCGCTGCGCTCGACCGTGGTATTCGGCGGCATGGACATGAAGCCGCAGACCGAAATCCTGCGCCGCGGCGTCGAGATCGTGATCGCGACCCCTGGCCGCCTGCTCGACCACGTGGAGCAGAAGAACATCAGCCTGGGCCAGGTGCAGATGCTGGTCATGGACGAGGCCGACCGCATGCTGGACATGGGCTTTTTGCCCGACCTGCAGCGCATCATCAACCTGCTGCCGAAAAAGCGCCAGAACCTGATGTTCTCGGCCACGTTCTCGCCCGAGATCAAGAAACTGGCCGGCAGCTTCCTGACCAACCCCACCACGATCGAGGTGGCGCGCAGCAACGCCACCGCCGACAAGGTCACCCAGGTGGTGTACAAGGTGGCGGAAGAGCAGAAGCGCGACGTGGTCGAGTTCCTGATCCGCTCGCGCGAGCTCAAGCAGGTGATCGTGTTCTCCAACACCAAGATTGGCGCCTCGCGCCTGTCGCGCTCGCTGGAGCAGGCCGGCATCAAGGCCTCGGCGATCCACGGCGACAAGACCCAGCAGGAGCGCATGGCCGCGCTGGAAGCGTTCAAGAAGGGCGAGATCGAGGTGCTGGTGGCGACCGACGTGGCCGCGCGCGGCCTGGACATCTCGGACCTGCCGTGCGTGATCAACTATGACCTGCCGTACAACGCCGAGGACTACGTGCACCGCATCGGCCGCACCGGCCGCGCCGGCGCCTCGGGCGATGCGCTGTCGGTGTATTCGGACAAGGACGAGCGCCTGCTGGCCGACATCGAGAAGCTGATCAAGCAGACCATCACGCGTGGCGAGCTGACCGGTTTCGCGCCGTACGCACGCGGCGCCAGCGCCGGCTACGGCGGCGAGCGCCGCGCCCGCCGCAGCGGCGAGAGCGAGTCGCGCCCGAGCCGCACCAGCAGCAGCGCGCCGCCCCCGCGCCGCGAGAAGGTCGATCCCTGGTTCCTCAAGCCTTACGAGCCGTCCACCGTGACGCGCAAGGAAGCCGCGCCCACCGGGCCGGCGTCGCCGTCGTCCAAGCCGAAGCAGAAAGTCGCGGCGCTGCTGGGCGGCTTGCCCAAGCCGTAAGCGCATCAAACACGTAGGGTGGGCAGCTTGACTGCCCACGCGTTCAGATTACCGCGGAACAGCCAGCGGGTTAGCCGACCAAGCGCTGCCTGAACGCGTGGGCAGGAAACCTGCCCACCCTACCGTTCTGCGTTAGTTGTTGGCCAGGCCGTCGCCGCCGGTATCGCCGATCTCGATCTCGCTGATGCCAATGCCGATCCGGCGCGGGTCGGGCTGGCCGTGCACCGTGGGCGACACCGGATGCGGCACGTCGATCACGATCTCGCGCTCGGCGCCGCCGGTCTCGAACGCCAGGCTCACGTCCTGCGGCGCCCAGCCGACCTTGAATTGTTCGCTGCGCTCGCCCACGTGCATCGTGAACGGCAGTTGCGTGTTCACGTCATACGCCTGCGCCTTGAGCACGACGCGCAGGTGACGTGGCAGCGGCACGTTAAAGCGGATCACCACCTTGTCGGCATCCGACCAGCGGCCCCAGCTTTCGGCCCAGGACAGCCCGGAGGCCGAAGCGATCAGTCCCTGGCCGAACGGCGCCGCCAGCTGCGCCTGGCCCACGCGCCGGTGCCCGCCCTGGATGCGCACCAGGGAAAATTCGTCGTTGCGGTAGAGCGGTGTCACGCCGTCGGGCAAGGGATGGTTGCCCAGCACCAGCAGCCATTTGCTGCGGGTCGGCAGCGACGCGTGCTCGATCGGCGCGTTCGGCGCCAGCAGCAGCGTCATCGAGTCTTTTGCATCCAGCCGGAACTGGGTGCGCATCAGGCGCGGCGTATCGTTGCCGGCCACCGTCACCTGGTCGCGCTCGGCCGGCGGGATGTGGGCGCGGGCGTAGTCGGCAGCGCGTTCGGCCAGGTCTTGCACGCGCGCACCCTTGAGCGTTTGCGTCGATGCAAACGCAGCGGACAGCACCGTTGCCGGCAGCACGGCGAACAGGAACAGCGGCGCGGCCATGGCGCGGCCGCGCGCCCACAGGAACAGCAGCAGCACATCGAGCGCAGCCAGCAGCAGCACGCCTTGCTTGTGGACGGTGATCGCGTACAGGTCCGGCCCGTCGACCGGGCTGGGCGAAAACTGGCCCAGCCGGGCAAACGCCGCCGCCAGGCCGGCCGCAACCACCAGCGCGACTGCCCAGCGCAGCCGCGTACGCGGTTCGCCCCGTTGTTGCCCGGCGGTGGCCGCCACAACCAGCCACAGCAGCGGGAAAATGAAGTCGTAGTAGCGCAGGTGCAGGCGCAGGCCTTCGTTGTTCAGGCCGGCGTTGGCGATCGACGCGGTGAACAGGATCGTGACGCCGGCGGCCGAACCGAGCATGAGGAAGGCATACAGCTGCAGCAGCGCGCGTTTGCCGGCTTGCTCGCGCGACGGCGGGCACAGCAAGGACGCTGCGACCATCGCCAGCGGTAGGGCCAGCAGCAGCGCCAGCGCCATCAGGTGGCCGCCGGCGCTGACCAGCGCGGGCGGCACCAGGGCGAGCAGCGAGCGGCTGCCGGCGGCGTGCACCGCGCCACCGTAGAAATTGCCGAACAGGTCGAACGCCGACCTGCCACCGAGCAGGTAGCCCAGGCCGAAGCGGACCGCCGCCACGCAGGCGAGCGCCAGCGCCACCGCGCGCACGCCGTCGCGCAGCCAGCGCCCGCCGGCCACCCAGCGCGTGTACAGCAGGAACAGGCACAGCGCCGGGACCAGGAACAGCGCGTGCACCTTTACCAGGCTCATCAGCCCAAGGATGAGGCCGGACGTGGCAGCGTAGCGGGCCCACGGCCAATGGGCGCGGGTCAATGCGATCCAGGTCAGCACGCAAAAGCCGAAGAAGTACATCGACTCCGGCATGAAGTAGGCCGTGTACAGGTTGAACGGCGCCAGCATCGCCAGCAGCGCGATGAAGGCCGCCACCGCCTTGCCGGTGTAATGGCGGGCGACCAGGTAGACGAACGGGATTGCGGCGGCAAAGAAGGCCACGTTACCCGCATGCACGCAGTCGTAGAAGCGCGTCCCGCACATGCTGCTGGCAGAAAACAGCCACAGGTACAGCCAGGACGGCAGCACCGACTCGTGCAGCGGCTGCAGCCGCGACAGCTTGTCGTAGTACCACTCGTCGGCAAACACACTCGGGTACAGGCCGCCGGAGCGTACCAGCAGCCAGGCGCAGATGGCCACGAAAGCGGCGCCGACGAGGATCTTCCACGCGGGCCGGTCGGTCAGGGGTGGGGTCGGTGTCACTTGAAGATCCAGTATTTGCCCAGTACGTAGCCGTTCATCGCCACCAGCGGCAGCGACAGCAGCTTGCCGGCGAGCGGGCTGCCGGCGAGCTGCTCGAACACGGCCACGCAGGCCAGGGTGAGCAGGTAGTTGACGCCGACGATGCACAGGTAGCGCATGAAGCTGGCGGGCGAGGCGTTGGCCGCAAAGGTCACGCGGGAGTGGAACGCGTAGTTGATCAGGAGCCCGGCGGCAAAGCCGGCCGTGGTGGCGCTGGCGTAATGGACGCCATGCCGGATGAGCGCCTGCATGATGCCGATGTCCACCAGCGCGCACAGCAGCCCGCCGCTGACGTACACGGCGAACTGGCGCCAGTGGGCGAAGAGCTTATGCATGGATGCGCGAGTACGAGGTCTTCTTGTGCAGCGGCCGGCGCGGCACCGAGGCGATGTCGTAGGCCAGGAAGGCCAGCACCAGCTGCACGCCCATGATCACCGGCAGCGCCGCCAGCATCACGGTGCCGGCGGGGGTGACGGCCTCGTGCGCGGCGGAGCGCAGCCAGTGCGAGATCCCGTACACCGTGCCAAAGCAGATCAGGAACAGGCCCAGCGGCAGCTCGATCGAGGCCAGCGACATGTTGCGCAGGTAGTAGTTGTAGAACAGGCGCTTGCAGAAATTGCGCAGGTGCTTGGCCGCGAATTCGGTGACGATGCGCGACACCTTCAGGTTGCTCACCTCGTCGGCGTACACGGCATCCATCGGTACGTCCACCACCACCGCGCCCAGCGTGTTCAGGCGGAACAGCATGTCGGTCTCGAAAAAGTAGCGCCGGCTGAGCTTGTCGAACGGGACGAAGCGCAGGCAGTCGGCGTGGATCGCGGTGTAGCCGTTGGTCGGGTCGAACAGGTCCCAGTAGCCGGACGAGACCTTGGTGAGCAGCGACAGCACCGCGTTGCCGAACAGGCGTACCGGCGGCATGCTGCGGATGCGTTCGAGGTTGAAGAAGCGGTTGCCCTTGGCGTAGTCGGCCTCGCCGGCCAGGATCGGGGCCACGAAGCGCGGGATCAGCGAAGTGTCCATTTGGCCGTCGCCATCCACCTTGACGATCACCTTCGCGCCGTCCGCCAGCGCGGCGCGGTAGCCGGTGATGACGGCGCCGCCGACACCCTGGTTGGCGTCGTGTTCGAGGACGGTCACGCGCGGGTCGAGGCATTGCTCGCGCACCAGCTTGCCCGAGCCGTCGGGGCATTTGTCGTCGACCACGTAGATGCGGTCAACCTCGGGTCCGATGCCGGCAATCACGTCCAGGATCTGGCGCGTGACTTTGAAGCTCGGAATCACGACAGCGATGGAATCGGTGCGATGCATGAGCGGCGGCGGCTGTTGAGAAATGGGCTGCACGGATGGTAGCGTATGGCAGAGCCTTTGGGTAGGGTGGGCACATTGTGCCCACGCGTCCAACCAGTGCCTGCGTTGCCTGGACGCGTGGGGTGAAGCTGGCCAATGGCCAGCTGAACGAGCTGCCCACCCTACGCTTCAATGGAATGTCACCTCCTGCAGGAAGAACGCGATGTGGCGCTGGTCCGGTTGGCCCGGCGCGGGCACGTTTGGCGCATCGAATTCGAGTTCCACCGAGAGCAGCCGGGCGCCATCTGCCGCCTTGGGCACCACCAGCTCGGGGGCCTGGTCGAGCGCTTGCCAGCCCAGGTCCGCTGCGTCGATGGTCACCCGCGTACGGCGGTTGGCGCCATGGTAGCGCCCGTGCAGCACCAGCCGGGTGGGCCGCTGGCGTGGGTCAATCGCGATCGCCAGCCGTGCCCGCGCGCCGTCCGACCACACGCCGCTCCACAACGCGCCCCCATGCTCGACGTGGCTCCAGCCGGCCACAAGCTGCAGCCCCGCCTGCCCGACCTCGATGTCGATTGCGGGCACGCAGGCCAGGGTGCCGTTGATGTAGCGCCAGCCGCGGTCGGCGGCCGTCATCGGCGTATCGGCGGCCAGCACCCGGCCCTGGCCACACAGCATGGTCCCGGCGTTCAGGTTGGCCACGTTGAACATGCGCTTGACCACCACGCCGTGTACCGCATAGCTGTCGATGCGTTGCGGGTCGAGCGCACTTTCCTGGCCGTCGGCGCGCTCGTGGAAGATCTCGGGGTCGGGATTGTAGGCGGCCGGTGCGTGCGCCATCACGAACGCGGCCAGCGGGCTCATGGACACGAAATTGTAGGCATTGGCGTGGACGATGCTCGCCACCTGCAATGCCGCCACCATGGCCAGCGGCGCGGCCGGCAGGCGCGCCGATTCGCGCAGGCGCCACAGGAAGGCGAACAGCAGCGGCATCGCGCACCAGAAGGCATAGCGCATCATGCCCTGCGCGCCCGAGTTCCAGTTGTACGCCACCAGCGCCGGCACCGCCATCGCCAGCGAGAACAGCACGGCCACGCCGGCGAGGAAGCCGGCGCGGCCGCGCTGCCAAAGCAGCAGTGCCGCGAACAGGCCGGGCACCCCGACCACCATCCCCTGGTTCAGGTCGAACAGCAGCGAGAACAGGCGGTTCGGGGTGGCCATGGCGGCGGAGGTCGCGAGCTTGCCAATGATGCTAGGTACCCCGAATGCCCACTGGTTGAACAGCACCGACAGCGCGAAGATGGCGACGGTGAGCAGCGACCCCGCCAGTTCGCGCATGCCCACCGCGGAGCGCACGTTGGCGGCCAGGCCGGCGCCGCTTTGCCATGCGCCGCACAGGCGCAGCAGCGGCGCAAACGCGGCGAAGAACACGATCGGCGGGTTGTGGGTGGCGGCCAGGCCCGCCAGCAGGCCGGCGCGCAGCGGCGCGCCGCTTGCGTACAGCGCCAGCGCGGCCAGCAGCGCGCTCGCGCTCAACATCTCCGGGCTGCTCCAGGCGCCGTACAGCAGGCCGCCACACAGCACGAACAGCAGCACCCCGAGCATGGCGCGCGCCGCGCTGCCGAACAGGCGCAGCAGCGCCATCCCCAGCACGAACACGCATGCCAGGTTCACCGCAAGGAAGGCCTTGAAGGCCGGTGCGCCGGCCAGCGGCACCAGTTTGGCCGCCAGAGCGGCCAGCGCCGGGTAGGCGAAGAAGTGGATCGCGTACACGCGGCCGTCGCGCGCGCGCCAGAAGCCCGGCGCGCACTGCTCGCTGCCCTTTGCGCAGGCCTGCTCCAGCTGCGACAGCGCATCGGCAAACGGCGGCAGCAGGGCCTTGGTGGCTTCAATGTCGGCGGGGCGGATGTCCGGTGTGGCGTGCCGCGCCAGCGCCACGGTCATCAGCGCGTATTCCTCGACGTCGCCACTGTGATGCGGCGTGGCCACGGCATACAGCAACGCGAGCAGCACGGCCAGCACGGCCGCGAACAGCGCCGTGGACGCGGGACGGCGCGGTCCGCCATCCCGGTAGCTTGCGCGCGCGTGTTGTCGCAGCGTCCTGAACATGCCGGGGTGTGGGCTTAGCGGTTGCGCGCCGTGGTGCTGGCGCTGGCGCGCAGGTCCAGTTCGCGCAGGAAGAATGCGATGCGCCGCGTGTCGGCGCCGCCCGGCAGGGCCGGCGCTTCATTCTCGAGGTCGAATTCCAGCAGGCGCGTCCTGGCCACCTGCGGTGGCAGCGCGATCGGTCCCTCGCGGTCCAGCTGGTGCCAGCCAAGGTCGATGCCGTTGACGCTGACGCGGGTGCGCTTGTTGCCGTCGTAGTAGTGGCCGGTGAAGCTGACGGTGGCCGGCGCGAGGCCGTTGGCCGGCGTGACCAGGACGCGCGAATGCGCGCCGTTGGACCACACGCCGTTCCATGGCTCGCCGGAGCGCTCCACGCCGTTCCAGCCAGTGGCCAGGCTGATGCCCACGCCAGCCTCGAACTGGTCGGCCTTGAAGCGTTGCTGCGGCAGGCCGCCTTCCAGGCAGTGCGGCTGGCCGTCGATGTAGCGCCAGCCGTGCGCGCTGTTCACGATGCGCGTTTCCGGCGCGAGCGCGCCGCCTTCGCCGCACAGCAGGCCCTCGGCGGCCGGGTTGGCGATGTTAATCAGCGTCTTGACCGGGCGGCCGGCCACCTTGTACACGTAGATCTTGTCCTTCTGGATGCCGTCGTCGTTGCGCGCCATGCGTTCGGCGAAGATCTCGGGTTCCGGGTGGTACAGGTCCGGCGCACGGTCGAGCAGGCGCTGCGCCAGCGGGCTGAATTCAATGTAGGGGTAGCTCTTGGCGTACACCATGGAGCCCGCCTGCACGGCCACGAACAGCAGCACCGGCATGAGTGGCCAGCGCTCCTGCTCGCGCAGGCGCAGCAGCAGCGCGAACAGCAGCGGCATGGCGGCCCAGAAGGCATAGCGCATCAGGCCGGCGGCGCCCGAGTTCCAGTTGGTGATCACCAGGGTGGGCAGCGCCAGGGCCAGCGTGAACAGCGCGCAGCCGGCCAGCACCAGCGCCTGTTTGCCGCGCTCGCCCGCGCGGCCCCAGCCCCACGCCAGCAGTGCCAGCGCCACCGCCGGAATGGCGAGGAACATGCCCTGGTTCAGGTCGAAGAAGAACGATACCAGCCGCACCCCGGACACCAGCGACGGGTCGGAGAACCATTTGGCGATGATGCTCGGGACGCCGAAATGGTAAAGGTTGAACAGCGGCGGCAGCGCAAACAGCGCCAGGCCCGCGGCCAGTCCCGCGATGTTGCGCCCGCCGAGCGCGGCGCGGACAGCCTGCGCGGGCGTGGCGCCGTTGCGCCAGGCCTGCAGCGCAAAGAGCAGCGGCGCAAAGCCGAAGAACATGACGATGGTGGGGTTCTGCTGGCTGGCCAGGCCCGCCAGCAGCCCGGCCGCCACCGGCGCGCCGCTGGCAAACAGCAGCAGCGCGGACAGCAGGGCGGCAGCGCTCAGGCACTCGGGGCTGGTCCAGTCCCAGTACAGCCAGCCGCCACAAAGCATGAACAGGGCCACCCCGGCGAAGGCACGGGTGCCGGAACCGAAGAAGCGCAAGAGCGCCAGGCCAAGCACGAACACCGCCGCCAGGTTCACGACCTGGAACGCCTTGAGCGGCGGCTGGTGCAGCTTTTCCAGGACCTTGAACGGCACCGCGACCAGCATCGAGTAGCCGAAGAAGTGGATCGAATAGACCTTGCCCTCGCGGCCGCGCGCGAACGCCTGGAACACGCGGGGGGTATTGGTGCGCATCTGCTCGGCGAGCACGTCGTACACCGGGGCCAGCTCGGGCGCCAGCGGCTTGGCGGCGCCCAGGTCCTCGATGCGGATGTCGGGCGAGCGGTGTGCGGCCAGCGCGACCGTGTCGCCAAGGTATTCGAGGACGTCGCCGCCGATCCACGGCTTGCCCCAGGCCAGCAGTGCCGACAGCAGCGCCAGCAGGATCAGCGCAAAGCGCCAGGTGTGCAGTTGTTTGTTCATGGCCTCACCGATCTCACCAGCCGGCCGCGGCCACCACCAGCGCCGCGCACAGCGCCAGCACGGCCAGGCTCACCTTGTCGCGGCTCACGTACAGCACCGGGTCCTCGTTCACCTGCCCACGGAACGACAGCGCCCACAGGCGGCCGAGCCAGAACACCAGCAGCGGCACGATCCCGAACAGCCAGTCCGGGTGGCGGTACATCTGGACCACGTTCTGCGAATTAAAGTAGAGCATGAACACCAGCACCGACACGAAGGCGGCGTTGATGCCCATGATCCCGACCGGGGTCTTGTCGGCGGTGGTGTAGCCGCGCCCGCGGGTCTTTTCCTTGCCGTCGCGGTGCAGGTTGAACAGTTCGCTGTGGCGCTTGAGCAGGGCCAGGCTCAGGAAGATGAAGAACGAGAACGCCAGCAGCCAGAACGAGGGCGCGATGCCGGTCGCCGCGCAGCCGCCGAGCACGCGCAGGCAGTACAGCAAGGCCAGCGTGACGATGTCCACCATCAGCAGGCGCTTCAGGTACACCGAATAGGCGAGCGTGGCCACGAAGTACACGCCCAGCGGCAGCAGCAAAAAGGGTTTGATCGCCGCGCACACGGCCAGCGCCGCCAGCGCCAGCAGCGGGCTGGCCACGAGCGCCAGCGGCAGCGGCAGCGCGCCGGCTGCGATCGGGCGCTTGTGCTTGGTCGGGTGCAGGCGGTCGTCCTGGGCGTCGAGCGCGTCGTTGAGCAGGTAGGCGCTCGACGCGCAGGCCGAGAACACGGCAAAGGCCAGCAGCGACATGGCCAGCATGTCCGTATTGAGCGCGTGCGCGGCCAGCATCGGCAGGAACACCAGCAGGTTCTTGAGCCACTGGCGCGGGCGCAGCGCCTTGAACAGCGCGCGGGCGGCGGCGCCGCGCGTGCTGCCGACCTGGGTGGTGCTGCGGCCGTCGGCCAGTACATACTGTTTTCCGGCCACGCAGTAGGCGGTGCGGCTGCCCAGCCACACCGGCAGGTCGGCGCGCGAATTGCCGATGTAGTCGTAGCCCTGCTCGCCGTACAGCGCCGTCAGCCGCCCGGCCTTGTTGTGCGAGGTGAGGTTGATGCTTTCGGTGGCCAGCACCAGGTCGAACAGGCCCGTGTGCGCGGCCACCTGGTCGGCCAGGCGCCGCTGCGCGCCGGTGGCCAGCACGATGGGGCGGCCGTCATCGCGCTCGGCCTTGATCAGCGACAGCAGCGCCTTATCGTACGGGAGGGCGGCGGCGTCCAGTTCGACTTCGCGCGCCAGTTGTTCCTTGAACCCCGCCTTGCCCTTGAACAGCCAGAACGGCAGCAGCCAGGCGCGCAGGAAGTGCCGGCGCAGGAACAGCACCAGCGTTTCCCACAGCAGGTCGGAATGGATCAGGGTCCCGTCCAGGTCCACCACCAGCGGCAGGTTCCCTTCCCGGGGGCGCTTCACGCTTTGTTCTTCTTGGAGCATGGCTGTCCTTGCACTGTCAGATGCTGCGGTACCACTGCTGGCCGATCAGCGCATCGAGCACCTGGCGCGCGCTCTTGTCCCACGTCAGCCACGGCATGCCGGTGGAGGCGGGCGCCTTGCCTTCCTTGTGCAGCTGCAGCCAGGCCTTGACGGCGTCGGCCAGGTCGCGCGGCGCAAGGCCCTCGAAGTAGAAGGCGTGCTCGCCCGCGACCTCGCGGAACACGGGCAGGGTGCGCGCGATGATCGGGATGTTGTGCTGCGCCGCCTCGATCAGCGGCAGGCCGAAGCCTTCGCCCTCGGACGGGGAGAGCAGGGCGCTGGAGCCGGCGTATAGCTTCTGCAGCATCTCGTCCGAGATCCCGGCCAGCCAGAACAGGCGCTTGTCCTTTTCGACGTGCGAGGCCATGCGCTCGGCCAGCTTCTCGACCATCCAGCCCTGCTTGCCGACGATGACGAGGTTCACGTCCACGCCCTGTTCCCACAGCAGCTCGAACGCGGCCAGCGCCTGGGTGTGGCCCTTGCGCGGCTCGACGGTGCCGACCATCAGGAAGCTCGGGCGCTCGCCCAGTGCGGCCAGTACCCGGCCGGCGTCCGGCGGCAGGCCGCGGGTCGGCGCGCTGGCGTCGATGTCGGCGCCCAGGTGGAACCAGCCGAGCTTGAGCGGGCTCGCGCGCTCCAGTTCCTGGTCGGCGATCCACTGCGCAAGTTCGTCGGCCACCGCGCGCGAAATGCAGACCACGCCGTCCGACACTTTGTGCACGGTGCGCAGGAAGTCGCCGAAGTACTGCTCGGTCCCGAACGGGAACACGTCCGGGCGCAGCATCGGCAGCAGGTCGAACACGCAGAAGTAGATCTCCACGCCGCGCGCGCGCATCGACAGCAGCAGTTCCTCGTTCTGGCTGGTGCCGTTGGTGAACAGGTCCAGGCCAAAGAAGATGTCGCCGGGGCGCAGGTCGACCGGCGCGTCCTCGAGCACGATGCCGGTTTCGCCCACCAGCGACAGGGCAAATCCGCGCGCGTACTGGTAGCTGCGATTGCCGCCGGCCGAGAACACCGGCTCGACCCGGTAGCCGGGCGGCGGATCCTCGATCAGTGCCAGCAGCACGCTGCGCACCACGCGCTGGATGCCGGTCTTGAGGTCGGACTGGACCAGCGCCGAGACGTCCACCAGCAGCTGGCGCGGCGGCGTGCTCGCGCGGTTGAATGCGATCCTGGCGGCGACCTGCGGCAGCTCGGCCGGGCTGCACAGCGGGGCGCAGGCATCGACCACGGCGCGGTAGTGCGCGTGGTGGCCTTGCAGCGCAAAGTGCTCGATCGCTTCGTGGTACAGCTTGCCGACGTGGCGCGGCGCGTGCTCGGTCTCCATGTGCGCCAGCGCGTGGCGCGAGAGCCGGCTGCGCAGCGCTTCATCGGTGCGCAGCTGCGCCAGCGCTGCCGCCAGTTCGTCCTGGGTGAACGCGTCCGGCAGCTTGACCAGCAGGTCGTCCGCGATCGAGGCGGCCGAGCCATGCGCGTTGACGATGGTCGGCACGCCGTACAGCAGGCAGTCGAGGATGGCGGCCGAGGTTTCGCCGCGGGTGGAGGCGCGCAGCTGCACCGCGCAGTCGCAGGCGGCCAGGTGGTCGGCATAGGCTGCCGGATCCACGAAGCCGGTGACCTTGATGCGCTCGGCCGCCGCGCTGGTGGCGATGGTCTTCAGGACGCCGGCGCCGTACAGGCCGGGCTCGTTGGCGCCGACGAACACCAGCTTGCAGGCCGGGTCCTGCGCCAGCGGCGACGCGAGGAAGGCCGCCAGCAGCTCTTCGTTCAGCTTGGTCCGGCCAAGCATGCCGAAGGTGCACACCACGAAGTCGTCCTGCGCAAAGCCCAGCCGCGCGCGCGCGGCCGCGCGCGCCTCGGGCGAAGAGGCGCCTTCTGGTTTGCCGCGCAACAGGGGGATGGTGCGCCAGCCGTTGGCCGCATCCGGCCCGTACCACTGTGCCGCCAGCTGCTTGGGGAACTCGGAGTGCACGATCACGCCGCTGGCGGCGTCCAGCACGCCCTTATTGACCGGGTACTTCCAGATCGACGGGTTGCGGCCTTCCTTGCGGTGTCCATACAGCCCGGGGAAGCCGTGCGATTCGTACAGCGCCTTCAGGAAGGCCTGCGGCAGGTAGGCTTCGCGTTCCAGGTTGTCGAGCACGCCGGAAAGGTAGAAGTCGTGCAGCACCACCACGCCCGGCACCTCGCGCACCAGCTCGAACATGTGCTTGTGCGCGTGCGAATTGCCGAAGTGGTAGAGCACGCGGTCGAGCTGCCAGCCGTGCTCGCGCAGCCAGGCCGCGTCGCGCAGCGGGTAGCCGGCCAGGCGCGGGTCTTCGACCTTGTCCTGGCCGATCACCAGCTCGATGTCGTAGTAGCGCGCCAGCTCCGGCACCAGCTCGGCGCTGTAGTCGGCAATGCCCGATTTCTCGGGCGGAAGCGGCGACACGTAGGCCAGTTTCGGCTTGGCGCCGGGTGCCGGTTGCGGCAGGCGCTCGGCGGCAGTGGCCGCCAGTTCGGTCCACAGGTCGGCGGCGTTGGCGCCGTGCGCTTCGGCCACCAGCACCGGGAAGCTGCCTGTGTTGTGGCTGCCGGCACGGCCGTTGCCGGGCCGCGCCGGCACGAATACGACCGACGGTTCGAGCCCGGCCAGCGCGTGCTGGCGCAGCAGTTGGCGCATGCGGCCGGAGGCCGGCAGGTCGAACGCGCGCACGCGCCCCGGCGGCAGCAGGTCGTGGAAGGCCAGGCGCAGGGTCTCGATCGCGCGCGGGGCGGACAGCGGCGCCGCGATCCACACTTCGCGGTTGTGCGCTTCGGCTGCCAGTTCGCGTGCCAGTTGCAGGTCGGCCGGTTCGATGACCGGGCCGCTGTCGAGGAAATCAATAACGAGTCGCATGGTTCAGCTGCCTGCCTGGTTGGAACGGGCCCGTTTGAGGTCGGCCAGTACGGCGCGCACCGAGGCGGGCAGGGCGCGCAGCTCTTCCGGCACGGCCGCGCCTTCCGGCGCCGGCCCCGGCACGGCTTGTTTCAACGCCTGCAGCGAGGCAGACACCCGCTTGCCCAGCGCCGGGTAGCGCAGCAGGATGGGAATGATCGCGCGCCGCAGCGGCTCGTACGAGGTGATGCGCGACAGGACCCGGCGCGCCAGGCCCGGGCGGCGCAGCGAGCGCACGACGCGGCCCGCGCCGCGCAGCGGACGGGTGATCTTCCACGAGGTGCTGTTCTGCATCGCGACCAGGTGCTCCTCCAGGCCTTGCGCCCACAGGCTGGTCTGGTGGCTGGCCGCGTGCAGGGCAGTCAGCTCGGCGCGCAGCTGTTCGCCTTGTTCTTCCAGGTGCTGGGCGCGCTGCATCGCGTCGTGCATCTCGACCCGCGCCACCGCCGCGTGGGCTTCCGATTCGCGCAGCGCCTTGACCACCGACTTGTGCGCGTCCCACGCTTCGGCCAGGTGGTAGCTGACGTATTCGTCGAACACATTGGGCGGCACGCCGAACGCCGCTTCCAGCTCCGGGTGCTCCTCGGCCACGTAGTAGCGGTTCAGGCCATCGAACCAGGCAAAGCGGTAGCGCTGGCTGGTGACCATGTGCTCCCAGGTGTCGTGGTTGGTCACGCGGCTGTTGGGCAGCGTGGCCTCGATCACCAGGATCCACGGGCGCCAGCGCGCAAAGTCCATGCCGCGCAAGACCTCGCCCT
Source organism: Massilia agilis (assembly GCF_024756255.1). Taxonomy (GTDB): domain Bacteria; phylum Pseudomonadota; class Gammaproteobacteria; order Burkholderiales; family Burkholderiaceae_D; genus Telluria; species Telluria agilis. Next base: position 440,085 of record NZ_JANUHB010000004.1, read on the forward strand.
CGAAGCCCTCGACATCGATCTTCAGGAAGTGGATTTCGCCTTGCACGTACTCTTCGCACACCGAGGCCAGGGTGCGCACCGGGACCTTGAGCTCGGCCACCTTGTGCCCTTGCGCCGCGTGGGCATCGGCCACCTCGCGCTCGGGCGAGGCCCAGCCGCGCACGGCCGGCACGTCGTACAGGGTCAGTTCGCCATCGGCGGCGCCGGCGGCAATGGCCAGGTTGACGTCGCGCGTACGCTGCGCCTGGAACGACTGGTGGTACGCCGGCAAAGGCTCGATCGAGATGCCGTGCCAGCCGCGGTCGTAGAAGGCCTTGGTGACGGAGTGCTCGACCGGGTCGTTGGCGCCTACGTCGATGTAGAAGCCGTCCTTGACGTGGCCCAGCGCGCGCCACAGCAGCACGTCCTCGCAGTTCTGGGCGTAGGTAATGAAAGTCATGTGCGTTCGATGTCGATGGCGGGATCGAGCCAGGCCGAGCCCTCGAAGTGCGCCCGGCGCATGTTCATCACGGTGAACACGAGCGCCAGGTCGCGCCATTCATAGTTGTTCACGAGGTGGGTTTCGGTGCTCACGATCGCGGTGGCCACCGAATAGGTGCCGGGGCCCAGGTTCATCGGGAACGCGAAGCGGTACACCACCTCCTCGCCGGCCGCCACGTCGGCAAGCGGCAGCTCTTTCAGGTGGGTGTTGGTGCCGTACATCGGCTGGCCGAGCCGGTCCTTGATCATGTAGCCCAGCACCATGCGCGGGATCGGGGCCTTGGCCTGCACCTTCACCTGCAGCGTCACGGGCGCGCCCACGTCCACCACCTCGACGCGCTGGCCATCCTCGTCCAGCAGCGCGATGTCCGAGACGGTCGCTTCGCCGGTGCCGGAGATGGTCTGCACCTTGCCGGCGCTCGTCTCCTGCAGGCGCACGGTGTCGTTCTCGCGCTCGGCGATCAGGGCGTTGTAGAAGTCCATGATCTCTTCCGGGTTGCCCTGTTTGGCCAGGCGTCCGCCGTCGAGCAGGATGGCGCGGTCGCATACCGACTGGATCGCCTGCTTGTCGTGCGAGACCAGCAGCAGCGTGGTGCCCTGTTCGCGGAACTTGCGGATGCGGTCAAAACTCTTGTGCTGGAAGTAGGCGTCGCCCACCGACAAGGCCTCGTCCACGATCAGGATGTCGGGCCGGCGCGCGGTGGCCACCGAGAACGCGACGCGCATCTGCATGCCGCTCGAGTACACGCGCACCGGCTGGTCCATGTACTCGCCGATCTCGGCGAAGGCCTCGATCTCGGGCATCAGCGCGTTGACCTCTTCCAGCGACAGGCCGAGCAGCTGGCCGGCCATGATCGCGTTCTGGCGCCCGGTGAAGTCGGGGTGAAAGCCCATGCCCAGCTCCAGCAGCGCGGCGACGCGTCCTTCCATCCACACGCTGCCGGTGGTCGGCTGCGTGGTGCCGGTGATGAGCTTGAGCAGGGTGCTCTTGCCGGCGCCGTTGATGCCGATGAGGCCCACGGCCTCGCCCGGCGCGACCTCGAAGCTGATGTCCTGCAGCACCCACTTGAGCTTGTGGTGCTGGCCGGCCCACGGCAGCATCCACTCGGCCAGCCGCGACCAGCGGTTGGCGTACTGCTTGTAGGCCTTGCCCAGGCCTTGTACGACGATCGCGCCCATCAGAGTTCGTCCACCATTTCGCCGGAGCGCTTGCGAAACAGGCGCAAGCCGAACACGCACAGCAGCACGGCCAGCACGGCGGCCGGCGCCAGCGTTGCCCAGTCCGGCGCGCGGCCCTCGACCAGGATCGCCTGGCACGCGCCGATCACCGCGACCATCGGGTTCCAGGCCAGCAGCGGCCGCACGTTCTCGGGCAGGATCGAGGCCGGGTACACGATCGGCGTGAGCCAGAACCAGAACTGCATCGCAATCGTCAGGAACTGGCCGACGTCGCGAAAGAACACATTGAGCACGCCCGCGACCATGCCAATGCCGGTGGCCAGCAGCACCAGCACCGCCAGCACGGGCAAGAGCGCGAACCAGACCAGGCCGGGAAAGTTGTGCGAGGCCAGCAGGAACAGCGTGAACAGGCCGAAGATGATGGCAAAGTTGGCCAGCGCATTGAACACCACGATCAGCGGCAGGCAGATGCGCGGGAAGCTGATCTTCTTGATCAGGTTGGCCTGCTCGATGAACACGTTCTGGCCGCGCGCGACGATCTCGGCGAACAGGCCCCAGGTGAGGACGCCGGCGCACAGGTAGATGCTGTAGCCGTATTGCGAGGCCACCCCGGGCAGCTTGCTGTGCATGACCTCGGCGAAGATGACGGTGTACACCACGATCATCGCCAGCGGCGACAGCAGCGACCACAGCGCGCCGAGGATGGCATTGCTGTAGCGGGCCTGGAATTCGCGCTTGACGCTGCCCACCACGAAGCCGCGGTACGACCACAGCGCGCGCAGCATGGGTGGCGCGATCATGGCTTGGGGCGCGCAAAGACCGCGCGGGCGTGCGAAAGGGACGTCGTCATGGAAGTGGCATTGCCGTGTGAACCCGGCATTATAGCCCACACGATTGCCTCAATTATTGAACGATTTGTAACGACTTGTCGGGGCTCAACCGGCGGTATGGTAGGGTGCGCAGCTCGTTCAGGTGAAGCGTGCGCTTGTTGGACGCGTGGGCAGGAGACCTGCCCACCCTACGTGGCCTGCACGAGCTTCTTGAGCGCATCCGGATCGCGGATGATCAGTCGGTGCGGTTCCTTCTGGACAATGCCCTGCTGCACCAACGCGAGCAGGGCGCGCGTGACCGTTTCGCGGCTGGTATTGACCATGTTCGCGATGTCCTGGTGAGTCGGCAGGTTTTCCACCACCGCCGGCGCGTTCGGGTCGTCGTCCTTCTTCTGCTGCATCACCAGGAAGGCGTAGATCCGCTTCGAGGTATTGTTAATGCTGAGCAATGCGCGGATTTCCGAGTCGCGCTGGATCTTTTGGGCCAGGTGCTTGAGCATCTGGTTCGCCACCGACGGGAAGTGCGACATCAGGTGCATTGCGGCCGGGGCAGGCAGGAAGCCGACCAGCACGTCCGTCATCGCCACCACCGACGCCGAACGGGTCGAGTTGTTGATCAGCGCAATCTCGCCGAAGAAGTCGCCCGGCGCCAGCAGGCGCAGGCCGATCGCGCGGCCATCCTCGGTCACGTCGATCACCTGGGCCTGGCCGCCCAGCAGGAACATCAGGCCGTCGCCGTGGCCGCCTTTCTGCAGCACGATGTCGCGCTTGTTGTACTGGCGGATCCGGATTTCCTGCTTGACGAAGGTGATCTCGTCGTCACTCAGTTCGGCCAACAGCGGAATCTTGCGCAGGTGAATGTGGATCTGGCGTTCTTCCGCCGGCGCGGCGGGCTGTTGGGTTTGGGTGGCGGTGGACGTCATTGATGTTTGTTCAAAAAAACCTGGTCAGCCAGCTCCCCGGCAAGATTTCCGACAGGGGTGATTGTAGCCGGTCAGGCTGAGTCCGCGTCAATCTCGGCCGCCGGATGCGGCTTTTTGGCAGCATCGCTCGGCGCCGCGTGCGGCCGGGGCAGGGCCGCTTCCCCCGCCAGGGGCGACTGCGCGCTTGGCGTGTTGGCAACAGCCGGGCGGGCGCGCCGTAGCCAGCGCCGCGCCGCGCGCAAGGCCGGCGCTTCCACCCAGTGCCAGCTCAGCACTGCGAGGGCCAGCGTCACGATCATCGCCAGCGCGGTCAGACGCAGCGCCCCGGTTGGCGGCAGCGCGGCACGCAGCATCAGCAGCACCGGCCAGTGGTAGATGTAGACGCCGTAGGAATAGTCGTGGCGCTGGATGTGGCCGATGTGGCGCACCCGCGCACTGCCGGCCCACAGCGCCAGCGCGCCGGCGGCCAGCGCAATGCCGAACCAGGTCAGCGGGCTTGGGGTGAGCGCGCCGAAGCGGGTCCAGTTCAGGGCCAGCAGGGCAAACGCGCAGGCCACCTGCAGCGGGCCCACGCGCAGCGAACCGGCCACGGTCTGCAGCAGCATGCCGGCCAGGAACATCGACCACAGCCGCACTTCCCACACGTAGCCGGCCGCCACGTCCGGGAACACGTTGGCGGCCAGCAGCAGGAACAGGGCGCAGGCGCGCATCCAGGTCGCCAGCGGCAGCGCCGCCGCCAGGCCGACCAAGGCCACCATCACGTACATCCGGCCCTCCCAGTACAGGGTCCACAGCGGGCCGTTCAGGTCCTGGCCGCCGAGCACGCCGGGGATGCGCAGCTCCTCGGGCGGGATGATGTAGCGAAGTTCGTGCAGCGCCGTGTTACCGAAGATGAAGCGCCAGGGGGCGGGGCCGAGCAGCGTCGCCAGCCCCTGGTCCGAGAAAAAGGCGCAGGCGGCGACAGTGGTCACGAGCAGGCACGCGAACAGCCCGGGAACGATGCGCGCCACGCGCCGCAGCGCGTAGCGGCCGGGGTGCGGGTCGCGCATCCAGCTTTGGGTGATGAAGATGCCGCTGACGAGGAAGAACACACCCACCGCCAGCGAGCCGAGGTCCGCGGCCGGCTGCAGCCACAGGGTTGCCGGGTCGCTCGCGGCGCGCAGGGTGTTGAGCTGGTAGCCGTGAAAGACCACGACCAGCAGCGCGCACACCAGCCGCACCAGGTTGAACCCGTTGCCGTGGTCTTCGATCGCGCTGCCGAGCGAGCGCACGCCGGTGCTTGCCATGTCAGGGTCCTTGCCACTGCCAGCTCAGTTGCAGCTGGCGTGCGTTGTACTGGAAGATCGAGATGTTCTCACGGTTGCGCACGGCACGGCCTTCGAGCTGGATCGACTGGTGCTTGTCCAGCGTATAGACCAGGGTGGCGCGCGCTACGTCGGTGCGTTGCGCGCGCACCTCTTCGATCAGTCCGGGCGAATAGGCCGAGGCACTGTCCCAGGCTTGGCGCGTGAGCGATAGCTCGCCGGCCAGGTTGGCGCCGAGACGGTGCCGCACCAGCGCGTTGCCGAACCAGCCGCGCCGGTCGCCGCCGGGACGCTGCGCCAGCGCGCGGTCCTCCAGCCGCCCCAGTGCGAGGCTGGCGTAGGTGTCCGGACGGCGCCAGGTGAGCTGCCCGCGCGTCTCCCACACGTTCGCGTTGAAATTGGTGAGGGTGAGGAAGCCGTTGTAGGTGGCCCCGAACAGCACCGAGAATTGCATCGAGGCCGGCAGCGGCAGCGGCGGCGTGATCCGGGCCTGCAGCTGCGCCTGGCGCTGGTACAGGCTCCCGCCCAGCTTGACCAGTCCGCCCGACATCGTGCCGCGCACGGTCCAGTGTCCCAGCCGCCATGGCGTATCGACGCCGCCGAACAGGGCGCCGCTGTCGTACTGGTGCAGCCGGTCGTTGCGGCGCACTGCGTACTGCACGAAGCCGGTCCCGCCATTGCGCGTGATGTCGTGCGAGAAGTCGCCCGACATCAGCGTGTACTGGTCGTGCATCGGCCTGAAGTCGGCCGACAGCTCCTGCGTGTACGGGCCGGCCGGTCCATCGATCACGTAGGTCGGGCTCAAGGCGCCTTGGTTCACGTTCTGGTCGATGCCGCGGCCGATGCTCAGCGACCAGGCGCTGCCCGCGTGCCAGCGGTTGCAGCCTTGCTCGCGCGCTTCGGCGATCACGCGCAGGATCTCGTCCCAGCCCGGGGTCGGCCTGGCCGGCGCAAAGCGGGTCTCGATGGTGGCGAACAGGCGCTCGGCTTCATTGGAATAGCCCAGCGCGCACTGGGTCAGCGCCAGCTCCAGCCAGGCGCCCGCGTGCAGCGGCTCTTTCTCGACCAGGCGGCGCAGCTCCAGCGAGGCGTCGCTGCGGCGGCCCTCGGCGATCGACTGCAGCGCGTCCTGGTACAGGTCCTGCTGCAGCGTGGACGCCTGCGCGTCCGCCTGCGATTGGGCGCACGCCGCGCCGGGCCCGGCCGCGACGAGCAGTGCAAGCAGCACGCGCCAGGAGAAGGCAGAGCGCTTCATGCCCTGGCCTCCGCGGCCCGGAACAGCGGCATCGGATGGACCTGGCCGGTGTCCAGCGTGTAAAGCGTGGTCGACTTGCCCTTGCCGCGCAAATGGCGCTCGCCCAGCAGGATGAAACGGTGGCGGCGCGCGCGCTCGACCGTGCCGGCGCCAATGATCACGTCGTGCGGATAGTCGCGCGCAGCCTGCTCCAGGCGTGAGGCGGTGTTCACGCTGTCGCCCACGGCGGTGTAGATGCTGCGGAACGAGGTGCCGAAGTCGCCCGCCATCGCCGGGCCGGACTCGATGCCGATGCGCACCCGCAGGCGCGGCAGGCCGGCCTTCTCGCGCTCGCGCGACAGGCGCTCGACGCGCTGCAGGATTTCCAGCGCCGCATCCAGCGCGAGGTCGGCGTGATGCTCGAGCGGCAGCGGCGCGCCCCAGAACGCGACCAGGCCGTCGCCGGTGTACTTGTCCAGCGTGCCCTGCATCGCGATCACCGGGCCGGTCAGGCAGTCGAGGAAGGCGCGCGTCAGCTCGGCCGCCTCTTCCATCGACAGCGATTCGACCTGGCTGGTGTAGCCCTGCATGTCGGCGATCAGCGTGGTCACGTCGAGCAGGCGCGGGGCCAGCGGGTCTTCCATGTCGCTGCGCAGCAGTTCGGCCACCACGCCCGGTGCCACGTACTGGCGCAAGGTGTCGAGCAGGCGGCGCGACTTGTGCTGCGTGAGCTGCCACTGGTACGGCACCGCGACGGCCAGCAGGAACAGGTTGGTGGCCAGCGGCGACGTGGTCGAGAAACCGGGGTCGTGCGGCGCGGCCACGAACGCAACCAGCAGCCACGCCGCGGACAGCGCCGCCAGCAGGCTCACGCTGGCGGCGGCCGGCAAGCGCGGGAATGCGAAGGTGGCAACCAGCACCGCGGCCAGCGCGAACGCGCAAGCGAGCAGCCGCCCTGGCCACGGCGTGGGCGCGCGGCCCTGCTGTCGGTCGAGCAGGGTGGAGAGGATCGCGGCCTGCACGCCGAGCCCGGGCCGGCTCGCCGCGAACGGCGTGGCGACGCGGTCGGTCATGCCCAGCGAGGACGAGCCGACCACCACCAGGCGAGCGCTGGCGCTGGCCGGCGCGATCGATTGCGACAGGATGTCGGCCGCGCTCACCAGGGTGTACGCGTTCCAGTCGCGCTGGTAGTCCACGCGCAGCAGCGGGTCGCGCGGCAACGGCGGGGCGGGGCGGCCGCTGCAGCAGTCCACCAGGGCCAGCGCCAGCGCCGGGTACTGGCGGCCGTCGAAGCTGGTCACCAGCGGCACGCGGCGCAGCACGCCGTCCGGGTCGGGGATGAAGCCGATGTTGCCGATGTGGCTGGCCTGGGCCAGTCCCGCGTGGTTGGCGATGTAGCCGGTGGCCGGCACGGCCGGGCCAGTGGCGCCTTGCAGCGCGCCGCCGAGCACGCCGCCGCGCAGCTGCTGCGGGCGGATGTGGCCGAAGTCGTAATCGAAGGCCTGGGCCAGCACCAGCGGGCCGTGGCGGGCGAGGGCGGCCAGGCGCGCATCGCCCAGCGCGTCGCCGGGGTCCGGCAGCACGATGTCCAGCGCAACGCCGCGCGCCTCATAACGGCTGAGCAGGGTTTCGACCAGGTCGGCGATGCGCGAGTGCGGCCAGGGCCACGGACCGAGCCTGGCCAGGCTGTCCTCGTCGATGTCCACCACCAGGACCCGGGGCTCGGGGGCCACGCTCGAACGCGCGCGAACAAAGGCATCGCGCAGCAGTTCGTTGCCGAAAAGAGACGATCCAGCTGCCGGGCTCCATTGGGCAAACACCGTCAGCGCCAGCGCGGCGAGTGCAATCGCCGCCCGCGCGACTGGCGCCGGGACGCGGAAACGGTGCCGCGCAGCAGTAGATGTAAGAGTGTTTTCGACCACGCAGCCCAGAGGAAAGTGCTTCTGTTCCAGAAATTGAAACGCGCAGTATAGCGTCTCGTTACACTTGCCGCGCAACCTTCCGTGTTCAAATTCGGCGAAGCGAGCTCAGCTAGTTTGCACTAAAATGTGATGGCCGTCACGGAAGCTGCGATGGCTGCTGCGGATAATCGCGAGAAAAGGGGAATAAGAAATGTTGCGTCGATCAATCCTGGTTTGCAGTGTTGCGCTGGCCGCACAAGCCCATGCCGCCGAGGCGGGCAAGGTCATTTTTGCTGCCGGCGCGACCACCATTGCCGAGCGCGCGGCAGCCGAAGGCGCGCCGGTGCAGGAGGGCGACCTGCTCGCGACCGGGGCCGATGGCTACTTATATGTCAAGACGGCCGACAACGGCCTGTTCATCCTGCGCCCCAACACCCGTGCGCGCATCGTCACCTATCATATTGACACCAAAGACCCCGCCAACACCCGGGTCAAGCTCGAGCTGATCAATGGCGTGGCGCGCAGCAAGTCGGGCGACGCGGTCAAGCTGGCGCGCCAGAACTTCCGTTTCAACACCCCGGTGGCCGCCATCGGCGTGCGCGGCACCGATTTCACCGTTTATACCGACCCGGAGACTTCACGCGTGGCCGTGCTGACCGGGCGCGTCATCGTCAGCGGTTTCGGCGGCGCCTGCAGCCCGGATGGCGCCGGCCCGTGCGAAGGCGCGGCCAGCCGTGAGCTGTCGGCCGCCCAGCGTGGGCAACTGTTGCAAGTCAAGCGCGGGCAGCTGGCGCCCCAACTGCTTGCCGGCAGCGCCGGTGCCCCGGACCAGCTGGCTCCGCCGCGCACCGACGAACCGCTGGCCAAGGCCGGCGCGCCGGGCGACACGGCAATCGACGTGCGCAAGGCCGACTCGATCGACAAGATGGTGGCGCAGCAACCAAGCACCCCGGTCGTGACGCCGCCGCCGGTGGTCGACTCCGGTCCGCCGGCCGGGCCGCAGCGCGAGATCCAGTGGGGCCGCTGGTCGACCGTGGCCGGCGTGGCGCCGACAGCGCCATTCACCGGCCCGGAAGGCGCCGAGCGCCTGGTCAATTCGAACTTCGTGATCTTCCGCACTGCCGGGCCAGAATACGTGCTGCCCGAGCGCGGCAGCGTCGCCTTCAACCTGAAGGGGAGCGAGGCATACATATTTAATAGTAATCCGGCCGTTGCCGCGTTGCCGGCACAGGTACAGAACGGCCTGTTCAGCGTGGACTTCGGCAAGGCCGCCTTCACCACCAGCTTCGACCTGGTCGCGGGCAGCGAAACGTTCAAGATGATCGCCGAGGGCGCCGTCTCGTCGGCCGGACGGTTTGCCAACAATCAGTACCTGCAGTACCAAAATAACAACATGCAAGTCGACGGTGTACTCAGCAATGCAAACGGCGGCAGCGCGGCCTACCTGTTTGAGCGCCGGCTCGACGATACGCGCAAAGCCAGTGGCGTCACCTACTGGGCCCACTGAGCGCTGCAGGTCCCGGCCATCCCGCCGCTGGCGGGATTTTTTTTCACCTGGTTTCAAACAAGAAACGGGATTGATGCGATGCAGCCACAGGCTTTTTGTATCAAATTGTAGGTGAAATGTTGCCGTATAGCAGGCTAATGCTTGGCAAATCACGAATATTTACTGTCGGAAATTCGCAAAAAATTGCGTCGTATGGGCATTGTTCAGCATCTTTTGCTCCCAGCGGCCGCCCTCAGGCAACATGATCTTGCGCTGGTGTAGCTGTTCCTTGATAATTAACAGCCAACATTGGAAATGAACAAATACAACTTAAAGACAAAATTTATTTGTGTTTGTGATCGTCGTCACATTATTTGAACGCCACGGTCTGTCATGATTCGCACCGTTGGATTGCAGGAGCTTGAGCAACTGCAAGTTAACTTTGATCGATCTTTTACTTGGAGCAAAAATGGGTATTTATACCGACGCAATCCAGAAACTGTACGTTGCTTACTTCAACCGTCCGGCTGACTACGCTGGCCTGGCCAACTGGGAAAGCGTGCTGACCGCCAACAAGGGCGACATCTCGGTTGTTTCGAAGGCATTCGCCGGTTCGGACGAATACAAGAAGGCCTACGCCGGCATGGACGCATACCACGTCGTCGCCCAGGTGTACCTGAACCTGTTCAACAACCCGAACCCGGACCTGCCGGGCCTGACCTTCTGGGCAAGCAAGCTGCAAGCTGGCGTGCTGAGCATCGACACCATCGTCAAGAACATCGCTGACGGCGCCCAAGGCACCGACCTGGCTGCTTACAACGCGAAAGTGTCGGCTGCTACCGCCTTCACCGCACAGCTGGACACCGCTCAAGAGATCCTGGGCTACAGCGGCGACGTCGCCAACGGTCTGGCCAAGACCTGGATGTCGACCATCAAGGACGACGCCACCCTGAAGGCCGCTATCGCTGACGCAGCCCTGGCTGCCACCGTCAACAGCGTGACCAACCCGCCGGTCCCGGGCCAAACCTTCAACCTGACCCAAGGTCTGGACACCGTCAACGGTACCGCTGGCGATGACGTCATCAACGCGTTCGCATTCAACAACATCACTGGCGCTGCTGCCACCACGCTGAACTCGGTTGACACCACCAACGGTGGCAACGGCAACGACACCCTGAACATCGAAGTTACCGCTGCAAACAACAACAACCTGACCGGCATCACCACCACCAGCGTTGAGACCATCAGCTTCAACGAAAGCCAGGCTGTCCTGGGCGCGACCCTGAACGCTTCGGCCTTCGCCGGCGCCAAGACCATCAACCAGATCGGCGCGTCGGTTGACGTGTCCAAGCTGGCTGCTGGCACCACCGCTAGCTTCCAGTCGCAAGCTCTGACCGCTGCTGCCAACCGCACCGTGGCCGCTGCTGCCAGCGCCTCCAGCGCCAGCGTCAACCTGGGCACCGCCGTGACCGGCGACGCCGCCAACAACGCTGTCCTGAACGTGAACGGCGCTTCGCTGTCGAGCGTGACCGTGTCGGGCGTGCTGACTAAGGCCGATTCGACCCTGACCAACAACAAGCTGACCCTGAACCTGACCTCGGGCACCGACGCCGCTGGCAACTCGGTCGCTTCGGTTGCTGTCAACACCGCAGTCACCACCACCCTGGCACTGACCGAGCAAGGCACCGGCCACGTTGCTACCGTTGACGCTTCGGGCAGCACCGGCGGCGTGACCTACGCTGGTTCGCAGTACAACTCGACCATCAAGGGCGGCGCAGGCAAGGACACCCTGACCCTGGCAACCAAGTTCTCGGCTACCGTGACCTCGGCTTCGATCGATGGCGGCGCAGGCAACGACAAGATCTACATCGCTGTTGACAGCTCGGCTGCTTCGGGCACCTTCACCGCCAACGGCGGCGACGGCAACGACGTCATCAACGCTGCCCAGATCAACCTGGCTGCTGGCAACAAGATCGACGGCGGCGCTGGTACCGACACCCTGAAACTGTCGATGCCGGCTAGCTACGCTTTCGCAGCTGGCGACTACGTCCTGCTGTCGAGCGTGGTGTCGAACGTTGAAACCCTGGAAATGGCGACTTCGGTCACCGGCCTGAGCGGCGCCAAGGTTGCACAGTTCACCAACCTGACCTTCGACGCTGACGCATCGGGCGTGACCAGCGCATCGCAAGCGATCCTGGCCCACGGCAACCTGACCGCCGCTGGCGTGGGTTACCTGAGCGCTGCCGCAACCGGCGACGTCGCTAACTACGCTGGCGACCTGAAGGTCACCGCCGACACCACCGGCAAGACCATCAGCGTCCTGGCTGACACCGCAACCGTCAACGTCGACACCACCGGCAAATATGCTGGTGTTGCTGACACCATCAAGGGCGACCTGCAGACCGGCCTGACCGTCAACGTGGTCAACAGCACCGACGGCGGCTCGCCGGTTGGCGCCGACTACCTGGCTGCGGCTACCATCGCTGTCGATGGCGCCAACGCCGTGGACGGCCTGTCGGCACTGAAGTCGATCACCCTGAAGGGCGACGGCACGGTCACCCTGAGCTCGACCGGCGCAGCCAAGCTGGCCACCATCGACGCATCGGCACTGGGCGGCACGCTCAAGGCCACCGGCGTGGCAGGCAACATCACCGGCGGCCTGAACTTCACCGGCAACTCGGCTGTCGCTGAGAGCATCACCCTGGGCTCGGGCCACGACGTGCTGACCATCGCTTCGACCTACTCGAAGATGGACACCATCACCGGCTTCGACGCGAACCTGGAAACCACCGACGCAACCTCGACCAACGACGTGCTGACCTTCGGCGGCGTCACCATGGGTGACACCGTGCTTGGCCACGCAACCCTGGCCAAGGTCGCCCTGACCGCGGCTGAGTCGACCCTGGACCTGGCGTTCATCAAGGCTGCTGCTGCTTCGCACGCTGCTGCTGACGCTGTCGTCTTCTTCCAGTTCGGTGGCAACACCTACCTGTTCAAAGATGCCAACAGCAACGGCATCCTGGACAACAGCGACCTGGCAGTGAAACTGGTTGGTACCTACGACCTGACCAAGGACTTCAGCGCCCACGCTACCCCGGCTGTGTAATTCAATAGCCTTCGATGGAACGGCGACCCGTCGCCGTTCCCTTGAATCCAAAGGCCGGGCGAAAGCCCGGCCTTTTTCCTTCCGCTGCCTTCCCCCGGCGGCAACACGCCAAAAACCCACGTTCTGGCGCCCCGTTTCAAAAAAATGTGACGTGCATCACATTTTTGAACAATTATGAGCGATAATGTCTCGCTCGCTTAATCCCGTCCAGCTCGCTTGCCATGGTGGCTCGCGCCGGGACTGCAGCCGTTGCCAACCCGCTTCGAGCCAATATGAAAAAACTTTTGACGAAGAAAAATGAGATCGAGCAGGCGCTGCTCGCCTTCAAGAGCACGTTCTGGACGGTGGGCGTGTTCAGCGCCATCATCAACCTGCTGATGCTGGTACCGTCGCTGTACATGCTGCAGATCTACGATCGCGTGCTGCAAAGCCGCAACGAGATCACGCTGCTGATGCTTAGCCTGATCATGCTGGGCGCGTACGCCCTGATGTCCGGGCTCGAGCTGATCCGCTCGTTCGTGCTGGTGCGGGTGGGCGCGCGCTTCGACATGACGCTCAACAAGCGCGTGTACACGGCCGCGTTCGAGCAAAACCTGAAGCTGGCGGGCGGCAACGCCGGCCAGTCGCTGCAGGACCTGACCAACCTGCGCCAGTTCCTGACCGGTAACGCGCTGTTCGCGTTCTTCGACGCGCCCTGGTTCCCGGTCTACCTGATCGTCATTTTCCTGTTCGAGCCCTGGCTTGGCTTGTTCGCGCTGTGCGGCACCTTGCTGCTGGTGGCGCTGGCCATCGTCAACGAACGGGTGACACGCCAGCCGCTGGCCGAGGCCAATACGATGCTGATCGCGTCCTCGGCGATGGCCACCAACAACCTGCGGAACGCCGAAGTCATCGAATCGATGGGCATGCTGCCCAACCTGATCGGCCGCTGGTTCAAGATGCACGGCCAGTTCCTCAAGCTGCAAGCCGATGCCAGCGAGATCGCCGGCAAGATCAACGCCGCCACCAAGTTCGTGCAGACCTCGTTCCAGTCGCTGGTACTCGGCTTCGGCGCGCTGCTGGTGCTCGATAACAAGATCACGGCCGGCATGATGATCGCCGCCTCGATCCTGGTCGGCCGTGCGCTCGCGCCCGTGCAGCAAGTGATCGCCGTGTGGAAATCGTGGAGCAGCACCCGCAGCGCCTACGAGCGCCTGACCAAGTTGCTCGAACTGAACCCGCCGCGCGAAGCCGGCATGCCGCTGCCCAAGCCGCAAGGCGCGCTGTCGGTCGAAGGCATCACCGCCGCGCCGCCGGGCGCGAAGAACGCCGTCGTCAAGGGGCTGTCGTTCGCGATCAGCCCGGGTGACGTGCTGGGCGTGATCGGGCCGAGCGGCTCGGGCAAGTCGACCCTGGCGCGTCTGCTGGTGGGCGTGTGGCCGGCGGCGATCGGCAAGGTGCGCCTGGACGGGGCCGACATCTATGCCTGGAACAAGGACGAGCTGGGCCCGAACATCGGCTACCTGCCGCAGGATATTGAACTGTTCGCCGGCACCGTGAGCGAAAACATTGCCCGCTTTGGCGAGGTGGACCCGGAGAAGGTGGTGCTGGCGGCCAAGCGTGCCGGCGTGCACGAGCTGATCCTGCATATGCCCGAGGGTTACGACACCCGGCTGGGCGACGGTGGCGCCGGCCTGTCTGGCGGCCAGAAGCAGCGCCTGGGCCTGGCCCGCGCGATGTACGGCGACCCGGCCCTGATCGTGCTGGACGAGCCCAATTCGAACCTGGACGACGCCGGCGAGCAGTCGCTGGTGCAGGCGGTGCTCGAGCTGCGCCGGCGCGGCAAGACCATTGTGCTGATCACGCACCGCACCAGCGCGATCGGCGCCACCAACAAGCTGCTCTTGATGCGCGACGGCATGGGCCAGATGTTCGGCCCCACCCAGGACGTGCTCAATGCGCTGAACGAACAGAACAAGAAAGCGATGCTCGCGGCCCAGCAGGCCCAGGCGGCGCAACAGGCTGCCCAGCAGCCGCCGCAGCCGCCGCAGGCGCCGGGCGGCGCGCCCGCAGGCAATGCACCGGCTAACGCGGCCGCCGAGGCCACGACTGGAGAAGGCAAATAATGAGACTCATCGAAAGCAAAACCAAGGCGTCCGAGGTCGTGTCGCATGACGTGACGCCGCTCGAGGTGAACACCGACGCGGGCAAGTACGCCCGCCTGGGCTGGCTGATCGTGCTGCTGGGCGTGGGCGGTTTCCTGCTGTGGGCACTGCTGGCGCCGTTGGACAAGGGCGTGCCGCTGTCGGGCACCGTGGCCAAGGAATCGAACCGCAAGACCGTGCAGCACCAGACCGGCGGCACGATCCAGGAAATCCTCGTCAAGGACGGCGACGTCGTCAAGGCCGGGCAGGTGCTGGTGCGCATGAACGCCATCAACGCCCGGGCGCAATACGACGTCACCGACGTGCAGTACATGACCGCGCTTGCCACCGAGGCGCGCCTGACCGCCGAGCGCAACGGCGCCTCGAAGATCGCCTTCCCGGACGAGCTGCAAAAGCGCCGCGCCGAGCCGCGCGTGGCCGACGTGCTGAGCCTGCAGGAGCAGCTGCTGGCGTCGCGCCAGGGCGCGCTGCACAACGAGCTGGGCGGCCTGGATGAGAGCATTGCCGGCCTGAAGATCCAGGTCCAGGGCCTGGAAGAGTCGCGCAAGAGCAAGAAGGAGCAGATGGAGCTGCTGAAGGAGCAGCTCACCGGCATGCGCGACCTGGCCAAGGACGGCTACGTGGCGCGCAACCGCCTGCTCGACCTGGAGCGAACCTACGCCCAGCTGTCCGGGGCGCTCTCGGAAGACATCGGCAACATCGGGCGCGCCCAGCGCCAGGTGATGGAGCTGACCCTGCGCAAGTCGCAGCGCATGCAGGACTACCAGAAGGAAGTGCGCACCACGCTGTCGGACGTGCAGCGCGAATCGGAGGCGCTGGCCGCCAAGCGCGAGGCGCAGAAGTTCGAGCTGGCCAACGTCGAGGTCAAGGCGCCGGTCGACGGTACCGTGGTCAACCTGGCCGTGTTCACCCAGGGCGGCGTGGTCGGCGCCGGCGCGCGGCTGATGGAAATCGTGCCGAGCGACGATCCGCTGATCGTCGAGGGCACCCTGCCGGTCAACCTGGTCGACAAGGTGCATCCGGGCCTGAAGACCGAGATGATGTTCGTTGCCTTTAACTCGAACCGCACCCCTCACGTCGAGGGCGAGGTCGAGCAGGTCGCGGCCGACCGCACGGTCGACGAGAAATCCGGCCAGGCGTTCTACAAGGTGCGCGTGCGCGTGACGCCGCACGGCGCCAAGCTGATCGCCGAGCACCACCTGAACATCATCCCGGGCATGCCGGTGGAGCTGTTCGTCAAGACCGGCGAGCGCACCATGATGAACTACCTGCTCAAGCCGGTGTTCGATCGTGCCAAATCGTCGATGAGCGAGGATTGAGCGTGGCTTACCTGACCAAGACACTGTGCGGCGCCCTGCGTCGGGGCGCCTGCGCGGCCGTGGTCGCGGCGCTGTATGGCGGCAGCGCCGGCGCGGTCACGCTGCAGCAGGCCTACCAGGCTGCGCTCAAGAACGACCCGACGTTCCGGATGAATTTCTACGAAAACGAGGCGGGCAAGGAGAATGCCGTGCTCGGCCGCGCCGGCCTGCTGCCGAGCGTGTCGGCCCAGTTCTCGAACAGCCGCAATGTCGCCGACATCGAAAACATTGCGGCCAACCCGGCGTACAATTCGACCTCCCATCCGCGCTACATCAGCCGCTCGTCGGTCGTCCAGCTGCGCCAGTCGCTGCTCAACCTGGATGCAGTGGCGCGCTATCGCCAGGGCAAGGTGCAGGCGGCGCAAAGCGAACAGCAGTACGACGCCAACGTCAACGAGGTCGCAACCCGTGTGGTCAGCGCCTACTGCGACGCCCTGTTTGCCGAGGACCAGCTGGCCCTGGCGCGGGTGCAGCGCGACATGTACCTGGAACAGCAGAAGGTCAACCAGCGCCTGTTCGAAAAGGGCGAGGGCACCAAGACCGACATGCTGGAAACGAAGGCGAGGCTCGACCTGGCCGAAGCGATGCTGGTCGAGTCGCAAGACAATGTCGTGGCAATGCGCAACACGCTGGAAGGCGTCATCGGCATGGACCCGGGCGAGCTCGACAAGCTGTCCGACGGTTTCCGCGTGACCGACCTGGACATCGGCCCGTTCGAAAAATGGCAGAAGCTCGCGCTCGAGCGTAACCACGAGCTGGCGGCGGGACGCCTGGCGGTGGAGAATACGCGGCTGGAAATCAGCAGGAACAAGGCCGGCCATTACCCGCGCGTGGATTTCGTGGCCAGCTACAGCAAGGGCGATTCCGAATCGCTGAACACGTACACCCAGAACACGGTGAACCGGTCGGTCGGCGTGCAGGTCAGCATTCCGATCTACGCCGGCGGGGCGGTCAATGCGCAGACGCGCCAGGCTGCGGCCAACTACGAGCGGACCAAGGCCGACCTGGACGCGCGCACGAACAAGCTGATGGTCGAGCTGCGCAAGGCGCACAGTGTGGTGCAAAGCAGCGCCCACAAGATCGATGCGCTGATCAAGGCGGTCGAGTCGGGCAAGGAGCTGATGAAGGCCACCGAGCAGAGCATCAAGGGCGGGGTGCGCATCAACCTTGACCTGCTCAACGCCCAGCAGCAGTTGTTCACCAGCCAGCGCGACCTGGCCCAGGCCCGCTACACCTACCTGCTGGGCATGCTGCGGCTGCGCGCGATCGCCGGCACCATTGGCGACACCGATATCCGCGAAATCGCCGCTTACTTCCGCCCGTAAGCCAGCCCTGTCCCGTTCCGTGCCCCGCTCGCCATCCGGCGGCGGGGCATTTTTCCATTCGACGCCCAAGCGTCCCGAAGCGCCATCAGTTGTTGCCGTGACACAACGGCTCGTGGCCGTCATGCCGGGGCGTGCCTCCTGGGTTTAACGGTGTTCCGCTCCAATTTGACGAAGTTTCTGTTCGGAAACTTAAATTCACCTTTGTTAACAATATTTTCTTGATGCTGTTCATATAATTGTTCTAAATCTTGAAACCCGGACAACATGAACGTTCGGTACTGAACAACATAAAGGAAAAAAATGGCAGCGCAATTCGATTCCGTAGTTACTTCCTTCTATCTGGCGTACTACGGGCGTCCCGCCGATCCGGCCGGGTTGGCATTCTGGTCCCAGGCCCTGGCCAGCGCTGGTGGCGACTTCAGCGCGATCATCGACGCGTTCGCCAATTCGCCGGAGGCGCAGGCACGCTTTGGCAACTCGGCTGTGAACGAGCGTGTCAACCAGATTTACACCGGATTGTTCGATCGCGCGCCGGAGGCCGCTGGCCTTGCGTACTGGAGCGATGCGATCAGCGGCGGCAAGACTTCGCTGGCCGCTGCGGCCATCGCCATCATGCAAGGGGCGCAGGGGGCGGACCTGGACCTGAACACGGCGCGCCAGAACGCGGCCAATGCCTTTACCGCCGAGGTGGCGCAGCACGGCACCGGCTACAGCGGCGCCGCCGCGGTCGAGGCGGGGCGCCTGCTGGTGCAAGCGGTCGGGACGGCCACCTCGGCGGAACAGGTGCAGTCGATGGTGAGCGCGGCAACCCAACTGGCGCAAGTGGCCAGCCAGACGCCGCAAGTGATCCAGGCCCTGGCCGGCAGCGGCTCGCTGGTGGCACTGCTCGACACCGCACGCGGCGGCGCCGACCCGGTGGGCCTGCTGCAAACGCTGGCCGGTTCGGCGCAAGTTGCCGCCGGCAACCCGGCCACGCTCGATTCGCTGTTGCGCGGCGGCGGCATGGAGAAGGTGCTGCAGGTGATGCCGGCCAATGCCACCCTGCACGACGTGGTGGTCGCGCTCGACAAGGGCGGCCTGCCAGCCGCGGTCGAGGTGGTGTACCCGAGCCAAACCGCCGCCCCGCTGCCCGCGCCGACCTTCTTCGTGTCGGTGGACGGCGGACACTTGACCGTCTCCGGCACCGCCCATGACGCCGTACTGGTCAACCTGACCGACAACACCATCACCCGCGCCGGCAACCCGGTTGCCCTTGCAGGCTCGCCTGACCTGACCGACGTGCTTGCGGGCGGTTACGCCGGCAACGTCACGATCGCCGGCACCGCCGCCGAAGTGGGCCCGGCCGTCGCCGGGCTCGACGGCGTGGACGCCTGGCAGATCATCGACAGCAAGAGCGCCATCTTCACCGGCGAGCCAGGCGCGCGCACTTTTGCCTCGCCGGCCATCGCCGACCTGGTCAACAACGCCAGCGCGCTCAAGCTCACCGGCACCCTGTCGGCCGAGGAGCGCGCCCTGCTCGATGGCCTGTCGAAGTTCGACATGGCCACGCTCGACGCGGTGATCGACAGCGTCGCGCCGGCCGCCGGCGTGCTCGCGTTCGACGGACTGGCCATCACCGGCACCGGGCTGTCGCAGGGCGTCACCAACGACGACACCTTCGCGCTGCAGCTCACCGGCTCCGAGGATGGCGCGACCGTGGCCTACCAGGTGTCGCACGACGGCCAGGCATGGAGCGCGGCGACCACCACCACCGGCCTCGACTCGGGCACCTGGTACTTCCGTGCGCGCGTGACCGACGCGGCCGGCAACATCAGCACCAGCAACGTGATCCAGGCGGTGATCGACAAGACGGCGCCGCTGGTCACCGCCATCGCCTACGGCGTCAACGATGGCCAGCTCGCCATCGGCGAGCCGATCTCCTTGAGCGTTACCTTCAGCAAGGTGGTGGACGTCAACGGGACCCCGGCCATTACGCTGAACAATGGCGGTACGGCCACGTATGCCAGCGGCGCCGGCAGCCACACGCTGGTGTTCACCTACACGCCGCACGCGGGCGAGAGCATTGCCGACCTGGCCACTGCGCTCACCAATGCCTTCTCCGGCCAGGTGGCCGACCAGGTGGGCAACCCGGTGCTTGCGACCGGCTTTGACAACGTGAATCCGGCCGGCACCGTGCAGGTCGATGGCATCGTGCCGACCACGGCCATCACGATCGCGCAGATCGGTGAGGACCGCGGCGACAGCCCGGATGTGCGCGCCGACTTCGTCACCAACCAGCAAACCACCACCGTGCACGCCACGCTCGCCAGCGCGCTGGCAACGGGCGAATATGTGCAGTACTCGGTCGACGGCACCAACTGGTCGAACGCCAGCGTCAACGGCACCAGCGTGTCGATTGGCGACGTGGCCACAGCCGGCAACCCGACGGTGTCGCTGCGGCTGGTCGATGCCGCGGGCAATGCGGGCACGCCGGTCAGCCAGCAGATCGTGTACGACGGCCAGGCGCCGGCCACCGCCGTCACCTTTGACGCGATCAGCGAAGATGGCGGCGACTCGCCGGACACGCAGCACGACTTCGTGACTAACCAGGCGCTGGCCACCGTCACCGCGACCCTGTCGGCGGCGCTGGCCGATGGCGAGTACGTCCAGTTTTCGCTGGACGGCCAGACCTGGCTGACCGCCACCGCGCAGAACCCGCAGAACCTGCTGCCTGGCCCGGCAGGCCAGGTGAGCGGGACCACGTTGACCATCTCGGGCATCGCCATGGCCACCACCCAGGCGGTGGCGGTGCGCGTGGTCGATGCGGCCGGTAACGCAGGCGAAACGGCCCGTCACGAACTGGTTTATGACAACCAGGCCCCGCAATCGGCCGTGACGGCCTGGACTATCAGCCAGGACAGCGGCGACAGCCCGGACACCAGCGACGACTTTGTCACCAACCAGGCCAGCGTCACGGTCACCGCGACCTTGTCGTCGGCGCCGGCCGCGGGCGACTACGTGCAATACTCGCTCGATGGCAGCAACTGGACGACCGCCGGCGCCACCCCGGACGCAAGCGTCAACGGCGCCGTGGTCACCATCGCCAACATCAACGCGGCGCAAGCGCCCACCGTGTCGGTGCGCCTGGTGGACGCGGCCGGCAACGCCGGCGACACGTCCAGCCGCACCATCGTGTACGACAGCACCGCGCCGGCCGCCTCGCTCTCGATTGTCTCGGTCACCCAGGATACCGGCGACAGCCCGGACACCCAGGCCGACTTCGTCACCAACCAGGGCAGCGCGACCGTGCGCATGACCCTGTCGTCGCCGGCAAGCGCCGGCGATACCTTGCAGTACTCGCTGGATAACGGCGCGCACTGGCTGAGCGAACACGCGAGCGTGGACGGCACCGCGGCAGCGATCACCGGCCTGGACGTGACCGGCAGTCCGCTGCTCCAGGTGCGCCTGGTGGATGCGGCCGGCAACGCGGGCAACGCGTCCAGCCAGCAGATCAGCTACGACGGCAGCGCGCCGGGCGTGGGCACGATCGCCTACAGCCAGGTCACCCAGGGCGCGAACGACACCCAGCTCGACACCGTGACCAATGTGCGCATGGCCAACGTCGACTTCATCTACGACGGTAATGACCTGGCCGCCGGCGAGACCTTCCAGTACAGCCTCGACGGCAGCAGCTGGAGCAGCGCGAACATCGACGTGTACACCAGCACCAACACGGTGCGCGTGCGCGGCATCGACCTGGCGGCCGGCCAGCCGAACGGGCTGAACAAGGAAACCGTGGTGTCGCTGCGCGCGGTCGATGCGGCGGGCAATGCCACCGGCGCGGTGTCCACCACCGTCGTGTACGACAGCCAGGCCAGCGCGCCGCTGGTCACCCTGCAGTCCGACACGGCCGGCCCGAACGGCACGGCCAATGACGGCATCACCGCTACTGGCGCTTACAACGTGGCCGGTATCGAGGCTGGTGCGAAGGTCGAGTACAGCACCGATGGCGTCACCTGGACCACGGCCGCGCCGTCCCTGGCCGAGGGCGCGAACAGCTTCCAGGTGCGCCAGACCGACAAGGCAGGCAACGTCAGTGCCGGCAGCCAGCTGAGCTTCCAGCTCGACCGCGTGGCGCCGGACGCGCCGCAGGTGCAGCTGGCCAGCGACACTGGCGCCAGCGGCAGCGACGGCATTACCAGCTCCGGCCGCGTCCTGCTCAGCAATCTGGAAGGCAACGGCACGGCATGGCAGTACAGCCTGGATGGCACCAACTGGACCACCGGCCAGAACGGCGCGACCCAGCTCGACCTGACCGGCAGCGGCGACGGTATCAAGGACCTGCTGGTGCGCCAGGTGGACCTGGCCGGCAATGTCGGCGCCAGCACCGCGCTGCATTTCTCGCTCGACACTGTCGCGCCCAACGGCAGTGCCCTGTCCTTCAGTGCGGTGGAACAGGCCACGACTGACGCCAACGTGACCAGCCTGACCAGCGCCCGCGTGTACTTCAGGTACGCCGGCACCCTGGACAGCGACGCGATCGTGCAGTGGCGCTTGGCGGACGGCGGCTGGCACAATGTAGACAGCGGGTCGATCGACACCAGTACCAAAACCATCATCGCCGGCCCGATCGACCTGAGCAACGCCGATCCGGTGGTCCAGCTGCGCACGATCGACACCGCCGGCAATGCCGGCCCGACGCTCAGCCAGCTGATCGATGGCCCGTTCAGCTTCGTGATGTCGGCAGCCGAGAGCTATTCCGGCATCAGGGTGACCAGCAACACCGCCGGCCAGATCTTCCTGGTCGACGCTGCCACCTCGGCCGAGACCCGTGTCTATTCGACCACCGGTGGCGACGCTGTCAACGGCACCGTCGTCGTCGGCAAGCAAACCACCGCCGCCAGCGGCGTGGTCAAGGTAGTGACCGCCGGTGGCGCCACGGGCACCGACACGACCAAGATATTCGGCGTCGGTACCGACAATGCCGAGAGCCTGGCCGGACAATATGTGTGGGGCTTTGGCGGCAATGACACCTTGAGCGGAACCAGCGGCGCCGACTACCTGGTGGGCGGCGACGGCAACGACGTGCTGACCGGCGGCGACGGCGACGACAGCCTGGCCGGGGAGGGCGGCGCTGACGTGCTGACCGGCGGCGCGGGCGCCGACAAGTTCGTATTCAAGGCCTTGTCCGACTCGGTCGAGGCGGTCAATGGTGGCGCCGGCTACGACACGATCACCGATTTCACCGCCGGCACCGACAAGGTTGACTTGTCCGCCTCCGGTTTCGTGGCACACCCGAATTACGGTTACACCATCAGCTCGACCCTGCACGCCTCGCTGGCGTCGCTGATTACCGAGGCCAACACCTTCCTGCCGACCTACACCACCTACGGCAGTGTGTTCATCGGCCAGGTCGGCAAGGACGTCTATGTGCTGGGCGAAAACCACACGCTGAACATGCACAAGTACGATTCGGGACTGGACCTGATCATCAAGCTGCAGGATGTGGCGTCGAAGGGCTTGTCGCTGTCGGATTTCCTGGGCTTGTCCGGCACGATCAAGATGGTCGGCAACAACACCGTGGTGGAAGGTACGGCGGGCGATGACAGCCTGAGCGGCGGCTACGTGCGCGGTTTGGGCGGCAACGATGTCATCACTGGCACCTCCGGGGCCGATTTCCTGTTCGGCGGCGACGGCAACGACACGGTCACGGGCGGCGTTGGGGTGGACCAGATTGCACTGGGAGCAGGGACGAACACGGTGGTGGTCAGCACCACGATCGCCGGCGGTGCTTACAACTGGTCGTCCGATTCCGGCTGGAGCGCATCGTTGTCCGGGGCCGGCGCCGGGGGCGGTGACGACCACGGCGACGACACCATCGACGGCTTCCAGTTTGGCATCGACACGCTCAAGGTCGTCGCCATCAATGTGCCGACCTTCAATCACAACACCAACGTGTACATCGGGACCGGCTCAGCGAGCGCGTGGGCGGGTCAGGTCGGGGCTTTCGCGACCAACGTTGGCCTGATCGACCTGAATTCGGACGGTGGTTTTGGAGAATTCGCGGTGAATTTCTCCAATCCATCGGCTGCGCTGACGCAGGCGAACTTCAAGGCTTCGCTGCAGTACGACATCACCGGCTCCACCGGCAACGACACCATCACCACCGGCGCCAAGGACGACGTGATCCGCGGCGGTGCCGGTGCGGATACGCTCGACGGCGGAGCCGGCAACGACACGTACGTGTACACCGCAGCCAGCGATTCGTACGTCGTCAACGATGCGCTGCCGGCCCATGGTTTTGACGTGGTGCAGTTCAACGTGGGCGACATCTTCGATCTGGCGGTGAACGTCGACTGGATCACTTCCATGGGCATTGGCGCCACCGCGAATGCGACTGGCAGCGCATTGCTCAGCCAGCTCAACCAGTTCTTCGGCTCCGCCCAGGCTGGCCGTGCAGGCGGCGTTGACGCGGTACTGATGTCGTTCAGCGATGGTCAGGAGTTCCTGGTCGTCGATATGAACGGCGACGACGCGATCACGAGTGCCGACCTCGTGGTGCGCGTCGTGGGCGTCGGCAACAATGCCCACGTCGAGGGCGGCAATGTAGTCATGGGCTGATCAGCCTGCGGCGAAGACCACGTTCCGGAAGCGGAACGTGGTCTTTTTTATTTGAATTTAACATTTAAGCCGCGCATGATTCCTGTTGTCATGCTTTAGCTATCGAGATTCTTTGCGGAAAGTGGTCCCGCACCGCAGAGTCCGCTGCGCCTCCGATTTTGCAATTAGGGTAGGATTTTCTCACCTCTAATTGAACCGGAGATATCGTCATGGCAGACAACATCAATGCAGTAGAGAAGCTGTATGTGGCCTACTTCAGCCGTCCGGCCGACCCGGCGGGGCTGGCGTTCTGGACCGGCCAGCTGCAGACCAACCCGAACGCCTTGCAGGAAATGTCGGCACAGTTCTCGACCTCGGCCGAGTACAAGGCAGCGTACGCGGGCATGACCAACGCCCAGATCGTGAGCACCGTGTACCTGCACCTGTTCGGCCGGCCGGCGGAGCAGGCCGGGGTGGACTGGTGGGCGCAAAAGCTGGACGCGCACACCATTACGATCGACAACGTGGTGACCCAGATCGCGGCCGGCGCCCAGACCACCGACCTGTTCGCCTACAACGCCAAGGTTGCGGTGGCGACCACCTTCACCGCGCGCCTGGACACGGACGTGGAAAAGCAGGCGTACTCGGGCGACGCGGCCAACAAGCTGGCGATCGATTTCATTGCCACGGTCAAGGATTTGCAGTCGGCCGCGAATGCGAGCGACCCGGGTACCATCGACTCGGTGATCAGCAACATCGTGCATGCCGCAGGCCTGGGGATGGACGGCGCGCATCTGGTTGGCGTGTCCGACATGCCGCCGCCGGTTTTCTGAACGGTTGTAGCGAGGTAGGGTGGGCAGGTTTCCTGCCCACGCGTCCAGCCACATCATCGCGTTCTGGTTCCTGGTCTTACCTGCGCCGCTTGAACGCGTGGGCAGGGGACCTGCCCACCCTACGCCAGCCGGGCCGAGGCGCCAGCCGCGTTCTGCTGGCCCGCGCAATGCGGGCACGACTGGCCCTCGACGTAGTCGGGCGAGAGCTGCTGGCGCGGCGTGACCACGGCGCGGCAGGCGAAGCACTGCACCGTTTCGGTCGGCTCCAGCCTGGGATTGAGCGCGGTGCGGTAGTCGAACACGAAGCAGTCGCCCGTGTAGTGCGCGCCGCCCACTTCCTCGAAATATTTCAGGATGCCGCCCTCGAGCTGGTACACCCGCTCGTAGCCGATGTCCTGCATGTGGATCGCCGCCTTCTCGCAGCGGATCCCGCCGGTGCAGAAGGTCACCACGGTCTTGCCCTGCAGCTCGTCCTTGTGCTCGGCCACCACTTGCGGGAACTCGCTGAACTTGTCGATGCGGTAGTCGATCGTGTTGTCGAAAGTGCCGACATCGACTTCGAACGCGTTGCGCGTATCCATCATTACCACCGGCACGCCGTCGTCATCCACGCCCTGGTCGAGCCAGCGCTTGAGCGTGCGCGCGTCCACCGCCGGCGCGCGGCCGAGCTCGGGCTTGATGAGCGGCATGCGCATCGTGATGATTTCCTTCTTGATCTTCACCAGCATGCGCTTGTGCGATTGCTCGTTCGACAGGCTTTCCTTCCATTCCAGGTCGGCCAGGCGCGCGTCGCTTTTTACCCACGCAAGGTAATCGTCGATGCTGGCGCGCGGGCCGGACACGAACATGTTGATGCCCTCGGGCGTCAGCAGGACCGTGCCCTTCAGGCCCAGTTCGTTGCAGCGCGCCTGGTACTGCGCGCGCAGCGCGTCCAGGTGGTCGAGCGTGACGAATTTGTAGGCGGCGATGTTGACGTGCATGGGGAATGGGGGCGGAAGGTAAGGGCGGTATTATAGAACCAGTCGCGGCGGTGCGCTGGCGCGCGGCGTGGTTTTCGCGGCGATTCGTTTTACAATGTTCCCTTTTGAAAAGCAGGGCGGGAACGCATGCAATCGCTGAACATCCAGTACAACCCCCGCATCGACCAGCTGCGCTGGCTCGCCGCCACGGTCGTGTTCCTGTTCCATTTCCAACTCGAGTATCGCGGCCTGTCCGGCGCCGGGCTGTCCGGGCCGTGGAGCGCCCTGGTCACCGAGGGCCACACCGGCGTCGGCCTGTTCTTCACGCTGTCCGGCTTTTTGTTCATGCAGATCGCGCTGGTGCAAAAGCAGATCGTGTACCGCGACTTCGTGCGCAACCGGGTGTTGCGCATCTTTCCGCTGTTCCTGACCATCTTCCTGGTCGCCACCTCGATCGGGCGCGACAAATTCCAGCCGCAGGACCTGCTCTACCTGTTCGCCACCAACCTGGGCCTGGCGCCCACTTCCGGCACCGTGGTCACCGGCGCGGCCTGGACCATCTCGGTCGAGTTCCTGTTCTACATGGTGTTCCCGTTCCTGGCGCGCTTTGCGATGGAGCGCGGCGTGCGCTACCTGGCCAACCTATTGGTGCTGATGGCCTTCTTCAAGGTGGCCGCGTACACGGTCAACGACAACAGCACGCTGATGTACTTCAGCACCTTCGTCGGGCGCTTCGACCAGTTCCTGATCGGGATGGCGGCGGCCATGCTGCTGCAGGGGCGCCGCGCCAGGTTGCAGGAACGCGCGCCCGTGCTGCTGGCCGCGGCCAGCGTGGTGGTAGTGTGCACCACGGCCCTGATGCACACCGTGGCGCCGTTCGGCGGCGCTCCCAAGTCGTCGTTCTGGATCTTCTGGTCGATGCTCGAAAGCGCCGGGTGGGCCTTCTTCATCGTGGCCTGGGTGTCGTTCCAGCGCCGGTTGCCGGGCGCGATCGAGCGTGCGCTGTGCCACGGCGGCAAGGTCAGCTTCTCGTTCTACCTGCTGCACATGGGCGTGCTACACGTGCTGGCGACCAAGGTGGGACTGGTGCGCCCGACCGGCCAGCCGTGGTTTGATGCGGCGATCATGCTGGTGGCGTCCTATGGCTTTACCTGGATGGTGGCGACCATCAGCTACAACACGATCGAGGAGCCGTTCCTGCGCATGCGCCGCAGCTACGGCGCCAGGCAGGCGCCGGCCGTGGCTCCCGCGGCCTGAGAAGCGTCGCCGAAGCGCTTTTTTGCGTGGGGCGCAAGCGATGGCTTTGCGCCACGCGCGCGCTGTCTTCCGGCGCCTGATCCGCAAGTTCCATTTCCCGCTTGAGATGCCGCAAGCGCGCACCGGGATGCCTTCGTACGATGGGCTCGTACATCGAAAGCCACACGTGGTCCCATCTTTCAGGAGGTAAGTCATGACGCGATCCAAGCTATTGAGCGCCGGCCTTGCGGCAGCGGCGGTGCTGTTCTCCCAGAACGGCGCCGCGCAGGAGCTCATTCCGATACAGATCCCGCAGGACGCCAACCTAATTGGCCTGGGCGTTTTCTCGGTGCCCGATTACTACGGTTCGGACGATTACAAGGCGGCCGCCGCGCCGCTGATTCGCTACAGCTGGAGCGACACCCAGTACGTGCAGGTGCTCGGCCCGGAGGTGCGGCTGAACCTTGTGCCCTACCGCACCGACCTGCGCGCCGGCCCGCTGATCCGGTTCCGCCAGCGTCGCGACGACGACGTGGACGACGCCGTCGTCAAGCACATGCGGCCGGTGCCCAGCGCCACCGAGATTGGCGTGTTCGTCGACTACCACATGCCGCTCGAGCCCGGGCGTCCGCTGCACAAGGTGGTCTTCTCGGCCGACATCGTCGGCAATACCACGGGCGTGTACAGTGGACCCACGGGCAACATCAAGGCCACCTATTTCTACCCGTTTGCGCAAGGCCTGTTCGGCAAGCCGCTGCTGGGCACGCTCGGTTTCGGGCTGTTCTTCGCCAGCGACCATTTCAACGACCGCTATTTCGGCATCCACGGCGTGGACCTGCCGCGGTTCCCGGAGCGCGCCGGGCGGGCCTACAAGGCCGAGGGGGGGCTCACCTCGATCAAGATCCCGTTCAGCCTGACCAGCCAGGTGGACCCGAAATGGCTGGTCACGGTGGCCGGTCGCTACGAGCGGCTGCTGGGCGACGCGGCCGACAGCCCGGTGGTCAAGGACCGTGGCGACGAGAACCAGTGGATTATCGGGGTGGCGGCGTCCTACCTGTTCTGAGCATCGCGATGGCCGGCCGGCTGCACCGGCCAGCGTGATCCGTAGGGTGGGCAGCTTGCTGCCCACGCGTCCAGCCGGCGTTCGTTGAACGCGTGGGCAGCGAGCTGCCCACCCTACCGGTGCATCGTCCGTCTCCGGGCTTAACCGGTCAGCCCGGGGATGGTGGTGCTGTTGCCCACCAGCGTGACCTGCTCGGGCGAGTCGGCAAAGTACAGCACCAGGTCCGCCCGGCTGATGGCGCCGGCGTGCAGCTTGTCGGTCCAGAAGCCGATTTCGCCTGCGTCTGCATGGCGCCCAAAGCCCACGTTGTACAGGGTGTCGACGAACTGGCTGTCGCTGGTGCCGCCGTAGCGCTGCTGGGCCTCGACCGACTGCAGGAAGGCGTTGACGATGTCGCGCATTGCCATGCCGGCTTCGCTGCTGCCGATCCAGAAGTTGACACCCGCTTCGTCGGCGTGGCGGCCGAACACGGTCTGGTACAGGCGCACGACGGTGGCCGCATCGGTGTCCACGAACGCCAGGTCCGAATGCTCCTGTGCGTCCAGCGCGAGCTTTTGCGTGCCGTTGGCAATGCCGAGCAGGACGTCGGCGCGGTCCGCCTTGCCCTGGTCGAGCAGGCCGATCCAGTGCGCGCGTTCGTCGGCCGGAACCGGGGCGGTGCCCAGCGCGTCCCGGTACAGCTGGTCGACGAAGGCCGCGTTGACAAGGCCGGCGCTGCCCTTCGCTTCGCTCGAGGCCAGCAGGTTGGCCGCGATGTCGTGCAGCGCCATGCCGTGGCTGGCGGCCGCGCTCCACCAGGCCGCTCCTGCCCCATCGGCAGGGCGGTCGAACAGGGTGTCGTAGATGCGCCGCAGGCTCGCGTCGGTGCCCATGTCCGGGTGCGCGCCGGCAAAGCGCAGCACTTCCACATTGGCGATCGTGTCGGTGCCGTCCGGGCCGCCGTGCAGCTGCGTCGCGACCAGGTTGCCGTGGTCGAAGCGCAAGCTGTAGTCGGCGCGGCTGGCGCCTTGCAGCAGCACCACGTCGGTACCGGTGCCGCCATCGAGATAGTCGTCGCCTGCGCCGCCGAACACCACGTCGTTCCCCTCGTCGCCGTAGACGCGGTCGTTGCCGCCTGCGCTGCCCACCGTGTCGTTGCCGGCGCCGCCGTGCAGGACGTCGTCGTCGGCCCCAAGCACGATGTACTGGTCCGAGGCATCGCCGAACACCACCTGCGAGCCATCGCCGCCGGTCACCTGCATGGGGCCGATCAGGGCAGCGAAGTGCACGTTCTGTAGTTGGATCGCAAGGCCACCGGGCACGTTGGACGAGTCGATCACCACCGCGGTCAGCGGCGAGTTGGGGGCTGCGGGCGGGGCTGCGATCACCATGGGGGCCGACGGCTGCCCGTTTTGCGCCACGCTGGGCGTGATCGTCTGCACCACCAGCGAGCTGCCCGGTGCAAGCTCGTTGAGGAAGCCTGCGCCGCCCGCCAGCAGGCTGCCCTGGCTGGCCGAGCCGGCGGGCGTGTGGGCCTGGATGTCACGCGTCAGTTCGGCAAGGCTGGCGCCGGGGCCTTGTGGGCCGGCCGAGCCGGCGACCTGCATTCCATAGCCGGTCGGAAGCTGCGCCGTCAGTAACGGCACGCCGTCGCTTGAGCTGACCAAGGGAATGTCGGCCACTGCCTTGCTGCCGGTGTCATCCACGCGGGACGGCGTCACCACCGGCACCACGATCACCTGGCTGCTGCTGCCGTCCGGATTGGTCACCGTGGTGGTTTCCAGTTCGACGCCGTCGACGGTGTGCTTGACCGGGGGCGTGACGGGCGGAGCATCCTCCTCGATGAAGAAATCCGTCGCATTGGATGCTGCCGCGCTGTGGTTCCCGGCCAGGTCGGTATAGCGCACCTGCACCATGCCGGCCACATGCTTGCCGGGGGTGAGGTAGAAATTGACGCCGTGGCCAGCGGACCAGGTGGCGCCGCCATCGGTGCTGTATTCCCAGCTTGCCACATCGGCCGGCAGTGTGGCCTGGACCGCCGGATTGGTGGTGATGCCATCGGTGGGGCTGGCGCCATTGTCCTGTTGCAGTGCCAGCGTGGGGGCCGGCGCGGACAGGTCCACCGTGATCGCGGCGGCATTGCTTGCGGCCGCGCTCAGGTTGCCGGCGTTGTCGGTATAGCGCACCTGCACGGTGCCGCTGGCCCAGGTTCCCGCTCCCAGGACGAAGCTGTTACCGCTGCCGACGGCCCAGTGCGCACCGCCGTCGGTCGAGTATTCCCAGCCCGATGCGTCCAGCGCGGTGGTGACGTTGACCTTGCCGTTGGCGGTGATGCCGTCGCTCGCGCTCGCGCCGGTGTCGGCGGCGAGCCCGATGACAGGCGCGCCGGCCGTGGTGTCGATCGTGATTGCCGCGGCATTGCCGGCCGCCGCACTCAGGTTACCGGCCAGGTCGGTCTGGCGCACCTGCAGCGTGCCGGCAGCGTAGCTCCCCTCCGGCAGCACGAAGCTGGTGCCGCTACCAACGGTCCAGTGCGCTCCGCCATCGGTGCTGTACTCCCAGCCGGCCGCATCGCCCGCCAGGGCGACATTGATCGTGGCATTGTTGGTCAGGCCGTCGGCGCCGCTGCTGCCGGTGTCCGCAGCCAGCGCCACGCCCGGTGCGGCCACCGTGTGGTCCACGCTGATGACGGCGCCGTTGCTGCCGGCGGAACTCAGGTTGCTCGCGTTGTCGGTGTAGCGCACCTGGACCGCGCCGGCCGCGTAGCCGCCTTCCGCCAGGACGAAGCTGGTGCCGCTGCCGGCGCTCCAGTGGGCGCCGCTGTCG
>NZ_JANUHB010000005.1 GCF_024756255.1 Massilia agilis
ACCGTCGTCCCGACGCACGCCGGGATGACGTTGCCAAAAGGGCGGGGCTTTCCCGGCGCCAGGCAGTGGGCAGCTTACGCGGGGTACAGCGCTCCCAGGATGCGCGGGCCTTTCGCCCCCGTCACCGCCGGCAGGTTGCCCGGCTGGCGCTGCATGAAGCGGTAGCCCAGCCAGGCAAACGCCAACGCCTCCACCCGGTTGGGCGCCACGCCCAGCGCCGCCGTCGATTCCACCGTCACCTTGCCTCCCAGCTCCTGCGCCAGGTCGCGCAGCAGCGTTGCGTTGTAGGCCCCGCCGCCGCACACGTAGACCGCAGCCACGCTCGCGTTTTCGTCCTCGATCGCGCGCGCGATCGTGATCGCCGTCAGCCGCGTCAGGGTCGCCTGCACGTCGGCCGGCGCCACGTCCGGGCACTGCGCCAGCTTCGCATCCAGCCATTCGTCGTGGAACAGGTCGCGCCCGGTGCTCTTGGGCGCCGGCTGGCGGAAATAGGGCTCGTCCAGCAGCACTTCCAGCAGTTTTGCGTCCACCTTGCCGCTTGCCGCCCACGCGCCGTCCGCGTCGTAGGCCTTGCCCTGGTTGCGCGAAATCCACAGGTCGATCAGCACGTTGCCCGGGCCGGTGTCATAGCCTGTCACCCGGCCGTCGCCGTGCAGCACGCTGATGTTGCCGATGCCGCCGATGTTGACGACCGCGCGCGCCACGCCCGGCTTGCCGAACGCGGCCTCGTGGAAGGCGGGCACCAGCGGCGCGCCCTGGCCGCCAGCGGCGATGTCGCGGCTGCGAAAATCGGCCACCACGTCGATACCGGCCAGTTCCGCCAGCAGGGCAGGGTTGTTGGTCTGGCGCGTGAAGCCCAGTTCAGGCCGGTGCCGGATCGTCTGCCCGTGCACGGCCACCGCCGCCACCGGCCCGCCTGCTGCCGGCAGCAGGGCCTGCACGCACTGCGCGTACGCCGCCGCCAGCCCATTGGCCGCGATCGCCTCGCGTTCGAGTTCGTTGTCGCTTTTGGCCTGCAGCGCCATCAGTTCGGCGCGCAGCGCCGCGGGAAAGGGAACGAAGGCCGCTTCGATGGTGCGGATCGCGCCGTTGCCGAAGTCGGCCAGCACGCCGTCCACGCCGTCCAGGCTGGTGCCGGACATCAGCCCGATGTAGAGGGAAGAAGTGTTCATTTGAAAAAGGGAATTTGCCGTGCCCGGCAGTATAGTCAATAAAAAACGCCTCCCGCGCAAGCGCTGCGGGAGGCGTTCTGGTGTTGCGTCAGCCTGGCTTAGCGCGCGGCCATCGTCTGGCCGGCCGGCGCCAGCAGCGAGAAGCGGTGGCTCATGTCGGCCGCGGCCATCTTGAAGCGCGCCAGTTCGCCCTGCGACAGCGGCGCCTGCGCCACCACCTTCATCGAGTTCGGGTCGCGCGCTTCGCCGGCGACGCGGAATTCGTAGTGCAGGTGCGGGCCGGTGGCCCAGCCGGTGGCGCCAACGTAACCGATCAGGTCGCCCTGGTGCACCTTCTGGCCGCGGCGCAGGTTGCTGGCGAAGCGGCTCAGGTGGCCGTAGGCGGTGCTGTAGTTGGCCCAGTGCTTGAGCACAACCAGGTTGCCGTAGCCGTTGCTGGTGCCGGCGAAATCGACGACGCCATCGCCGGCCGCGCGGATCGGGGTGCCCAGCGGTGCGGCCAGGTCGATGCCCTTGTGCTGCTTCCACACGCCGAACACCGGATGCATGCGCATCGAGAAGCCGGACGAGACGCGGGTGTAGGCCACCGGCGACTTGAGGAAGCCCTGCTTGAGCGACTTGCCATCCAGGGTGTAGTAGCCGCCCTGGCGGGTGACCGGGTCTTCGTACCATACCGACTGGTAAGTGACGCCACGGTTGACGAACTCACCGGCGAGGATGCGGCCGGTCTTGACCAGTTCGCCATCCTGGTAGAAGGTTTCGTAGACGACGGAGAAGTGGTCGCCACGCTTCAGGTCCGAGCGGAAGTCGATGTTGTTCGAGAACATCTCGATGATCTGGCCGACGATCGAGTCCGGCAGCTTGGAGCCGTCGACATCGGAATCGGTGGCCGCGTACAGCGAGCTGGTGATCTGGCGCGAGCGCATCTCGATGCGGCGCTCCAGCTCCGGCGCGCCCTCGGCCGCCACGAACTTGTCGCCCTTGCGCTTGACGGTGATGGTGGTCGGCGCGTCCTTGCCTTCGATCGTGGCGTGCAGCGACAGCAGCAGGCCGTTTTCGTCGGTTTCAGCCTGGATGCGCTTGCCGGTCTTGAGCGTCAGGATGCGTTTGGCCAGCTTGTCCGAGCGGATGAAGTTCTGCGCTTGCGCGTCGTCCACGCCCAGGCGGGTGAGCACCGAGCCGAGCGAGTCGCCCGAACGGATCCGCTCTTCGTGGATGAACTGCTGCGAGTCGTTCTGCAGCGCGGCGATCTGCGCGGACAGGTTGGGCAGGTCCAGTTGCTGGGTGATCGACTTGACCGGCAGGTCGGACGCATCGGGGGCGATGGGAGCGACAGCGGTGGCGCCAAACGCGCACACTGCGAGCAAGCCAGCGCCTGCGGCGACGATCCGCGTCTTGCGGGACGTGTGGGCCAGCTTATCGGTGATTTTCTGTATTGGGTTCATGCAATCAGTTAAAATTTGCCGCTTCAACGTCTCTGAACCACTGCTTGTTATTGATCTTGTTACTGCTGATATCTTTTTTTGCGGCAAGATCGATGGATCGGGCATTATACCAAACTCCTCGGTCCTACAACCAAATAAGCTCATTTCCTACAAGAATTTTATGACAGATTCCGTTTCTTCTGGTAGTGATAAAAATGCAACTTTGCCGCTGACCGACAGCGTGCGGGAAGCGCTCGCCATTACCAAGCGGGGCGTCGACGAACTGCTGATCGAAAGCGAATTCGCACAGAAGCTGGCGCGCTCCGAGCAAACCGGCCAGCCGCTGCGCGTGAAGCTGGGGCTGGACCCGACCGCGCCCGACCTGCACCTTGGCCACACCGTCGTGCTCAACAAGCTGCGCCAGCTGCAAAACCTTGGCCACCAGGTGATTTTCCTGATCGGCGACTTTACGTCGATGATCGGCGACCCGTCGGGCCGCAACGTGACCCGCCCGCCGCTCACCCGCGAACAGGTGGAAACCAACGCGATGACCTACTTCCGCCAGGCGTCGCTGGTGCTCGACCCCGAGCGCACGGAGATCCGCTACAACTCGGAGTGGAGCGACCCGCTGGGCGCGCGCGGCATGATCCAGCTGGCCTCGCGCTACACCGTGGCACGCATGATGGAGCGCGACGACTTCACCAAGCGCTTCAAGAGTGGGACACCGATCAGTATTCATGAGTTCCTGTATCCGTTGATGCAGGGCTACGATTCGGTCGCTCTGCACTCGGACCTTGAGCTAGGTGGAACGGACCAGAAGTTCAACTTGCTTGTTGGCCGCGAGCTGCAGAAGGACTACGGCCAGGAGCCGCAGTGCATCCTGACCATGCCGCTGCTCGAGGGCCTGGACGGCGTGGACAAGATGTCCAAGTCCAAGAACAACTATATCGGCATCACCGAGCCGGCCAACACCATGTTCGGCAAGCTGATGAGCATTTCCGACGTGATGATGTGGCGCTACTACGAGCTGCTGTCGTTCCGCTCGATGAACAACATCATCCAGCTCAAGGCCGCAGTCCAGGAGGGCATGAACCCGCGCGACGCCAAGGTGGCGCTGGCCAAGGAGATCGTCACCCGCTTCCACGACGCCCAGGCCGCCGAGGACGCGCTGGCCGACTTCGTCAACCGCTCCAAGGGCGGCATTCCGGACGACGTGCCGGAAGTCACCCTGGCTGGCGCCCCGCTGGGGATCGGCGTGCTGCTCAAGCAGGCTGGCCTGTGCGCCTCGACCTCGGAAGCGAACCGCATGATCGACCAGGGCGGCGTGCGCATCGACAGCGCCGTCATCAGCGACAAGGGCCTCAAGGTCGAAGCCGGCACCTTCGTGCTGCAGGTCGGCAAGCGTAAATTCGCGCGCGTCACGCTGACCGCATGATCGGCCTGCTGCAACGGGTCAGCCAGGCCAGCGTGGTCGTCGATGGCGAAACCATCGGCGCGATCCAGGCCGGCCTGATGGTGCTGGTGTGCGCCGAAAAGGGCGACACCGAGCGCGAGGCCGACGCCTTGCTGGCCAAGCTGCTCGGTTACCGTGTGTTCGCCGACGATGCCGGCAAGATGAACCGCAGCGTGAAGGACGTGCAGGGCGGCTTGCTGCTGGTGCCGCAGTTCACGCTGGCGGCCGACACCAAGTCCGGCACCCGGCCCTCGTTTTCACCTGCCGCCAGCCCGGAAATTGGCGCGCGCCTGTTCGATTATTTCGTGCGCCGCGCCGCCGAAAGCCATGGCAATGTTCAGACCGGCAGGTTCGGTGCGGACATGAAAGTTTCGCTGATCAACGACGGTCCCGTGACTTTCTGGCTGCAGGTTGATCCGGTCGGTGTTTCGCGCTGAAACAAGCGGGCACCGGCAAGGGTCAATGACATCAGGGCGACGGGAGACAGCGATGAAGATCTGGAGTGATTCCTTTACCGAAGGCGGGGTCATCCCGCCCGAGTGCGCGTTCGCCGTGATCGATCCGGTCAACCACATCAAGCTGTCGAGCAACCGCAACCCGCATTTTGCCTGGGAAGACGTTCCCGCCGGCACCCAGTCGCTGGTGCTGCTGGCCCACGATGCCGATGTGCCCAGCGAAGGCAGCAACGTCAACAAGGAAGGCAGAACCGTGCCCGAATCGCTGGCCCGGGTGGACTTTTACCACTGGACGCTGGTGGACATCCCGCTGTGCATGAAGTCGATCACCGAAGGCATGTTCTCGGACATGGTCACGCCGCACGGCAAGGCCGGCCCGCTGGTTCCCTTCACGATCAAGAACGGCACCGAGCACCAGCTGCGCCAGGGCCTGAACGACTACACCGGCTGGTTCGCGGGCGACCCCGACATGGCCGGTGAATACTACGGCTACGACGGCCCGTGCCCGCCCTGGAACGATGAGCGAGTGCACACTTACGTGTTCACGCTGTACGCGCTCGACATCCCGCGCCTGCCGCTGGAAGGCCGCTTCACCGGGCCCGAGGCGCGCCTGGCGATCATGGGCCACATCCTGGACGAAGCACAGATGATCGGCGTGTACTCGCTCAACCCTGCCGTTGCCGCCACGCTCACCAAATAACAACCACGCGCCCCGAGGTTCGGGCGACCTGGGAACCTCATGTCTGCATCAAACAACCATCCCACCCGCATCCTGCTGATCCGCCATGGCGAAACCGCGTGGAACGCCGAGCGCCGCCTGCAGGGGCACCTCGACATTGCGCTCAACCGAGAAGGCGAACGGCAGGCGGAACTGCTGGCTGCCGCGCTGGCCAGCGAGACGATCGACGCCATCGTCGCCAGCGACCTGATCCGCGCCAGGCAGACCGCCGCCGCGGTTGCGCGCGCGCACCTGCTGCCCGTGCACGAAGACCGCGCGCTGCGCGAGCGCGGCTACGGCGGCTTTGAAGGGCTGCTGTATGCCGAGATCGCCCAGCGCTTTCCGGCCGAGTTTGCAGCATGGCAGGCGCGCGACGTGGACGCCGTGCTGCCGGCCGGGGCCAACCGGGGCGAGACCTTCCGCCAGTTCCATGCCCGGGTGACGGGCGCGATGCTGCGCTGGGCCAAGGCGCATCCGGGCAAGACGCTGGCGCTGGTGGCCCACGGCGGCGTGCTCGAATGCGCCTACCGCGCGGCCCAAAACATGCCGCTGGAAACGCCGCGCGACTTCAAGGTGCACAACGCGAGCGTCAACCGCTTTGTGGTCGATGAGGGCGTGCTCAGGCTCACCAGCTGGGGCGAGATCGGCCATTTGCGGCCGGCCGTGCTGGACGATCTGCCGTAAGCACGTATCCACCAAGCAGGACCGCAGCCCCGCCTTTTTCGTTACCCTCAAGACCGTCGTCCCGGCGCAGGCCGGGACCCATACTGAGTCGGACAGAGCCGCGGGGCAAGAAACTCAGCATGGGTTCCGGCCTCCGCCGGAACGACGGCGAGGAAGGGGCCGGAGCCGTGCTGGCTATTCCTCCCTGTAATCGCTCAATAACCCCAGCGAATCCCTGCGCGCCACTGTCGCGTCCGCCACACCTCATCAAAAAATAGTGCTAATAAATTGAGCAGCGGTTCGGTTAAAATAGCGGATTCCCGCTGACCCTTTCGAAGTTTTCGCCTGTGCAAATCGGTCCCTACACCCTGCGCAATAACGTCTTCGTCGCCCCGATGGCAGGGGTGACGGACCGGCCGTTTCGCCAATTGTGCAAAGAGCTCGGCGCCGGTTACGCGGTGTCGGAAATGGCCGCGTCCAACCCGCGCCTGTGGGCCAGCGAAAAGAGCACGCGGCGCATCGATCACGCCGGCGAAATGGAACCGAAAGCCGTGCAGATCGCCGGCGCCGTGCCCGAGGAACTGGCCGACTGCGCCAAATTCAACGTCGATCGCGGCGCGCAGATCATCGACATCAACATGGGCTGCCCGGTCAAGAAGGTCTGCAATAACTGGTGCGGCTCGGCGCTGCTGCAGCACGAAGACCTGGTCGCGCGCATCCTCGACGCCGTCGTGGCGGCGGTGGACGTGCCGGTCACGCTGAAATTTCGCACCGGCTGGAACCGCGAAAACAAGAACGCGCTGCGCATCGCGCGCCTGGCGCAGGATGCCGGCATCCAGATGCTGACCCTGCACGGCCGCACCCGCGCCGACGGCTACAAGGGCGAGGCCGAATACGACACCATTGCGGCCGTCAAGGCGGCGGTGTCCATTCCGGTGGTGGCCAACGGCGACATCACCACGCCCGAAAAAGCGAAGTTCGTACTCGACTACACCAAGGCGGACGCGGTCATGATCGGGCGCGCGGCCCAGGGCCGTCCCTGGATCTGCCGCGAAGTGGACCACTACCTGCGCACCGGCACCCACCTGCCGGCGCCCACCGTGGCCGAGGTGCGCGCATTGATGAACGCTCACCTGGAGGCCCATTACGCCTTCTACGGTGAATACGTCGGCGTGCGCACCGCACGCAAGCATATCGGCTGGTACGTGCGTGATTTGCCGGGCGGGGAGGCGTTCCGGCAGCGCATGAACCTGCTCGAAGCGACTGCCGATCAACTTGCGGCTGTCGATGAGTTTTTCAAATCGCAATATCGGTACGGTGAGCGGTTACAATACCGGCCCGCAGATCCTGTCGACGAAGCGATGGCGGCATAGCAGTGAAAAATAAATAAAACCAGGGGACAAACGCTGCCGACAGTAAGCAGCGTGGAAAACTAACCAGGATGAAGCAGCAAACATGAGCAAAGAGAGTATTCAGGAAGTCGTCCAGAAGAGCCTTGAGGACTATTTCAACGACCTGGGCGAGCAAAAACCGTCGAACATCTACGACATGATGGTGATGACCGTCGAAAAGCCGATCCTCGAGGTCGTGATGCACCGCGCCGAAGGCAACCAGTCGCACGCGGCGCAAATGCTGGGTATTAACCGTAACACCTTGCGCAAAAAGCTCCAGGAGCACGGCCTCCTGTAACGCGCCGGCATCCGTGGCCGTGCGATCGGGCGCGGCCGCGAAAGCGCCCCTAGCCCGATCGCAGAATTCCAATCAACCAGGCCACACCCATGATCAAACAAGCTCTTATCTCCGTCTCCGACAAGACCGGCGTGCTCGATTTCGCGCGCGCCCTGGCCGCGCTCGGCGTCAACATCCTGTCCACTGGCGGCACCGCCAAGCTGCTGCAGGATAACGGTGTGCAGGTGACTGAAGTCGCCGACTACACCGGCTTCCCGGAAATGCTCGACGGCCGCGTCAAGACGCTGCACCCGAAAGTCCACGGCGGCATCCTCGCGCGCCGCGACCTGCCGGAGCACATGGCCAAGCTCACCGAGCATGGCATCCCGACGATCGACATGGTCGTCGTCAACCTGTACCCATTCCAGCAGACCGTCGCCAAGGAGCAGTGCTCGCTGGAAGACGCGATCGAAAATATCGACATCGGCGGCCCCACCATGCTGCGCTCTGCCGCCAAGAACCACCGCGACGTGGTCGTGGTGTGCGACCCGGCCGACTACGGCCGCGTGCTGGCCGAGATGAAGGGCACCGGCGCCGCTGCCGGCGACGTCAGCTATGAGACCAAGTTCGAGCTGGCCAAGAAAGTGTTCGCGCACACGGCGCAGTACGACGCGGCCATCACCAACTACCTGACCAGCCTGGGCCCGGACAAGGCGCACGCCACCCGCGCCACCTACCCGCAGACCTTCAACATGACCTACGAGAAGGTGCAGGACATGCGCTACGGCGAGAACCCGCACCAGAGCGCCGCGTTCTACCGCGACCTGGCGCCGGCCGAAGGTTCGCTCGCCAACTACAAGCAGCTGCAGGGCAAGGAACTGTCGTACAACAACATCGCTGACGCCGACGCGGCCTGGGAATGCGTCAAGTCGCTGGGCGGCTTCGACCAGCCGGCCGGCTGCGTGATCATCAAGCACGCCAACCCGTGCGGCGTGGCGATCGGTGCGGACGCGCTGGACGCCTACTCGCGCGCGCTCAAGACCGACCCGACCTCGGCGTTCGGCGGCATCATCGCCTTCAATGTGGAAGTGGACGGCAAGGCGGCTGAAGCGATTGCCAAGCTGTTCGTCGAAGTGCTGATTGCGCCGTCGTTCACGGCCGAAGCACTGCAAATCATGTCGGCCAAGCAGAACGTGCGCGTGCTGCAGATCCCGCTGGGCAACGGCCACAACGCGTTCGACCTCAAGCGCGTGGGCGGCGGCCTGCTGGTGCAGTCGCCGGACGTCAAGAACGTCGGCATCGGCGAACTGCGCGTCGTCACCAAGAAGCAGCCGACCCCGCAGCAGCTGCAGGACATGATGTTCGCCTGGCGCGTGGCCAAGTTCGTCAAGTCGAACGCCATCGTCTTTTGCGGCAACGGCATGACCCTGGGCGTGGGCGCGGGCCAGATGAGCCGCGTGGACTCGGCGCGCATCGCCTCGATCAAGGCGCAGAACGCCGGCCTGACGCTGGCTGGTTCGGCCGTGGCGTCGGACGCGTTCTTCCCGTTCCGTGACGGCCTGGACGTGGTCGTGGACGCAGGCGCGACCTGCGTCATCCACCCGGGTGGATCGATGCGCGACCAGGAAGTGATCGACGCCGCCGACGAGCGCGGCGTGGTGATGCTGTACACCGGCACGCGCCACTTCCGCCACTAAACCGCTTTCCGTAGGGTGGGCAGCTCGCTGCCCACGCGTTCAAACAGTGCCTGAGCTGTGCCGGCCGGTTTTGAACGCGTGGGCGGAAAACCCGCCCACCCTACGGTTGCGTCGTGAAAAACCTGTGTTTTTGCACAGTATTTCCCCACGAAACTTGTCTGCCGGTATAACATGCGCACATGATTATTCTCGGCATCGACCCCGGCCTGCGCACGACCGGCTTTGGCGTCATTGAAAAGCACGGCGCCAAGCTGCGTTACATCGCTTCCGGCACCATCAAAACCGGCCTGGAAGGCGCGCTGCCGCCGCGGCTGAAGGTGATCCTGACCGGCGTCTCCGAGATCATCACCACCTACCGCCCCACCTGCGCGGCCATCGAAAAAGTCTTCGTCAACGTCAACCCGCACTCGACCCTGCTGCTGGGCCAGGCGCGCGGCGCGGCGATCACGGCGCTGGTTGGCGCCGACCTCGACGTGGCCGAATATTCGCCCACCCAGATCAAGCAGGCCGTGGTCGGCACCGGCAAGGCCGCCAAGCCCCAGGTGCAGGACATGGTCTCGCGCCTGCTCAAGCTGCCCGGCCTGCCGGGCACGGACGCCGCCGACGCGCTCGGCGTGGCCATCTGCCACGCCAACAGCCAGGATGCGCTGGCCCTGATCGGCTCGATGGCGCCCGCAATGCAAGGCCTGCGCATGAAGCGCGGCCGCCTCGTTTAACCGCAAAGGAAGCACACGATGATCGGTCGCCTGTCTGGAATCCTGTTAGAGAAGAACCCGCCGCAGCTGCTGGTGGACTGCCAGGGCGTCGGCTACGAAGTGGACGTGCCGATGAGCACCTACTACAACCTGCCCAACACCGGCGAAAAGATCACCCTGTTCACGCACCTGACCGTGCGCGAGGACGCGCACCTGCTGTTCGGCTTTGGCAGCGCCAGCGAACGCGCCGTGTTCCGCCAGCTGATCAAGATTTCCGGCGTCGGCGCGCGCACCGCGCTCGCGATCCTGTCCGGGATGACCGTGGCCGACCTGTCGCAGGCCGTCACGCTGCAAGAAGCGGGCAGGCTGGTCAAGGTGCCCGGCATCGGCAAGAAGACCGCCGAGCGCCTGCTGCTGGAACTGAAGGGCAAGCTGGGCGCCGACATCGGCGCGGTTGGCGGCGCCGCCCGTGACGACGCGCAATCGGACGTGCTCAATGCGCTGCTCGCCTTGGGGTATTCTGACAAGGAGGCGCTGGCCGCGATCAAGAACCTGCCGGCCGGCTCCAGCGTTTCCGACGGCATCAAGTTCGCGCTGAAGGCGCTATCGAAGGGCTGATAGATGAGCATCCAGACCGACAACTTCACCGAGCAGCGCGTGATCGACGCGGCGCCCGCCTCGCCCAACGAGGAGGCGATCGAGCGCGCCTTGCGTCCCAAGCAGCTCGACGAATACGTCGGCCAGCAGAAGATCCGCGACCAGCTCGAAATCTTCATCCACGCCGCCCGCAAGCGGCGCGAGGCGCTCGACCACACGCTGCTGTTCGGCCCGCCGGGCCTGGGCAAGACCACGCTGGCCCACATCATCGCGCGCGAAATGGGTGTGAACCTGCGCCAGACTTCCGGCCCGGTGCTGGAACGCCCCGGCGACCTGGCCGCGATCCTGACCAACCTCGAGCCGAACGACGTGCTGTTCATCGACGAGATCCACCGCCTGTCGCCGGTGGTCGAGGAGATCCTGTACCCGGCGCTGGAGGACTACCAGATCGACATCATGATCGGTGAGGGGCCGGCAGCGCGCTCGGTCAAGCTCGACCTGCAGCCGTTCACGCTGGTGGGCGCGACCACGCGCGCCGGCATGCTGACCAATCCGCTGCGCGACCGCTTCGGCATCGTCGCGCGGCTGGAGTTCTACAACGTCGATGAGCTGACCAAGATCGTCACCCGCAGCGCCGCGCTGCTGGAAGCGCCGATCAACGACGACGGCGCGCGCGAAGTGGCCAAGCGCGCGCGCGGCACGCCCCGTATCGCCAACCGCCTGCTGCGCCGCGTGCGCGACTACGCCGAAGTGAAGGGCAACGGCGAAATCACCAAGGAAATGGCGGACGCCGCGCTGCGCATGCTGGACGTCGATTCGGTCGGCTTTGACGTCATGGACCGCAAGCTGCTGGAAGCGGTGCTGTTCAAGTTCGGCGGCGGGCCGGTCGGCATCGGCAACCTGGCCGCGGCCATCGGCGAAGCGGCGGACACGATCGAGGACGTGCTCGAGCCGTATCTCATCCAGCAAGGCTACCTGCAGCGTACCCCGCGCGGGCGCGTTGCGACGCCGGCCGCCTACCAGCACTTCGGCGTGGCCGCGCCGCGCATCAGCCCCACGGGCGACCTGTGGGATAACTTGCCCTGAACGCGTCAGCGGGACGCCAACTCTTCCATGAACAAGCGACATCCTTTCCACCAGCTGGACGTTTTCACTGGCACGCCATACAAAGGCAATCCCCTTGCGGTGGTACACGACGCGCAAGACCTCAGCGAGGAGCAAATGGCGTCGTTCGCACGGTGGACCAATCTCTCCGAAACGACCTTCCTGTTGCCTCCAGCCGATCCGGCTGCCGATTATCGTGTCCGGATCTTCACGCCGGGAGGTGAGCTCCCGTTTGCCGGACACCCCACCCTGGGCAGCTGCGCAGCCTGGCTCAAGGCTGGCGGCATGCCTCGTCAAAGCGACGTGATCGTGCAGGAATGCGGCGTCGGCCTGGTTCGTATCCGCCGCACTCACGCCCGGCTTGCATTTGCGGCACCGCCCTTGCGCCGAAGCGGACCGCTTGATTCGTCTTCGCTAGCGCAAATCAAGCGCTCGCTCAGCCTGAACGATGATGATATCGTCGCCCATCAGTGGGTCGATAACGGGCCGGGCTGGTGTGCTGTCATGCTGCGCTCGGCTGAGCAGGTCCTGGCCATCCAACCCGACTTCGCAGCCATGGGCGATTTGAGGTTGGGGATTGCGGCACCCCAGCCAGCCGGCGCGGATACCGATTATGAAGTGCGCGTGTTCGTTCCATCGCTGGGCGTTCCGGAAGACCCGGTCACGGGTAGCCTGAACGCCGGATTGGCCCAATGGCTCATCGGTAGCGGGGCCGCGGCGGACAATTACCTGGTAAGGCAAGGAACCGTACTTGGCCGAGCAGGAAACGTCTTTGTCGAGCGCGTGGGCAACGACATCTGGATCGGGGGAGAAGTGGCCGGCTGCATTGAAGGAATCGTGGACTTTCCTTCAGCATAGGTTAGTAACCCGCACGGCATTCGATCAATCACGGAGAAAATGTGGGCAAGAACCGACTGGAAGCCTTCAGCGACGGCGTCATCGCCATCCTCATCACGATCTTGGTGCTGGAATTGAAGGTCCCGCACGGCGCGGACCTGGCCTCGCTTGCACCACTGTGGCCGGTCTTCCTTAGCTACGTCCTCAGCTTCATTTACCTCGGCATCTACTGGAACAACCACCATCACCTCTTGCACGCAGTCCGCGAAATTGGCGGTGGCGTGCTGTGGGCAAATCTGCACTTGCTGTTCTGCCTTTCGCTCATTCCCTTCGTAACCGGATGGATGGGCGAAAACCACTTTGCCACGATCCCGGTGGCCGCCTACGGCATTGTGCTGTTCATGTGCGCAGTGGCGTACAGCCTGCTGGTGCGCTGCCTGATTCGCTACCACGGTGGCAACCGGGAGCTCGCAGCGGCGATCGGCACGGACGCCAAGGGTTGGGCCTCGATCGTGCTTTACTTGGCCGGCGTTGCGCTGTCCTTCGTCCAGCCCTGGCTCGGCTTTGCGGTGTATATCGGGGTTGCCCTGATGTGGCTGATCCCCGACCGCCGGATCGAAAAACGCATCGCGCATCACTAGTCCGATGGTCCCGCATGACAAATGTCATGCCAAAGTCATGGCAGCTGCCTCTGCCGCCTTCTCGTCGTGTTCGCGATACTGATCGCATCGAACACAACGAGAGGGAAACATGACCAAGACTGCTCTGAAAGCGCTGGCGCTCGCCGCCGGCATCACCTGCGCCGCCGCCCAGGCTTCGACCACGCTTGTTGAGGACGCGCGCGTCTTCGACGGCAAATTCGCGCACGAGCACCGATCGGTGCTGGTGGTCGATGGCGTCATCGCCAACGCCGACTACCATGGGGCGGCCCCTGCCGGCGCCCGCATCGTGAGCGGCAAGGGCCGCACGCTGCTGCCCGGCCTGATCGACTCGCACGTGCACGCCTACCGCCACTTCGAGCTGCCGCTCCTGTTTGGCGTCACCACCGAAGTGGACATGATGACCTCCGTCCAGGTTATGCAGCAGGCCAC
Organism: Massilia agilis; assembly: GCF_024756255.1. GTDB lineage: Bacteria > Pseudomonadota > Gammaproteobacteria > Burkholderiales > Burkholderiaceae_D > Telluria > Telluria agilis. Next base: position 13,575 of record NZ_JANUHB010000005.1, read on the forward strand.
GAAGGCGATGGCGGCAGGGACTAACCGCGACAAGGCCGATTTGTTCTCGGCCGGGGCGCTGGTCACGGCGCCTGGTGGGCACGGCACCGAATACGGCTTCCCGATCCCGACGCTCGCCAACGGCGGCGATGCGCAGGCCTTTGTCGACGCCCGCATCGCCGAGGGATCGCACTTCATCAAGGTGGTGATGGAGGATGGCTACGGCGAACACAAATTCAACAGCCTGGACCGCGCAACCGTGAAGGCCGTCATCGACGCCGCCCACCGCCGCGGCAAGCTGGCCGTCGTCCATATCAGCACGCTGGCCAATGCACGCGCCGCTCTGGAAGCGGGCGCCGACGGCCTCGCGCACCTTTTCCCCGGCAGGTCGATCAGCGCGGAGGATGCCGAGAGCCTCGCCCAGCTCGCGCAGGCCAAGGGCGCGTTCGTGATCCCGACCTTCACGGTCCTGGAAAGCATCGCCGGCCTCAAGCCGCGGGACGTGATGGACGAGCCGTCGTTCGCGGGCCTGCTGAACAAGGAACAGCGCGCCGCGCTCGAAGAGGGTTATCGCAACGTGCCGGTGCCGCAGCTGATGACCGCGCCCAAGATGGTGACCGCCGCGCTGCGCAAGGCCGGCGTGCCAGTCCTGGCCGGCACCGACGCGGGCAATCCGGGTACGCAGTACGGCATCAGCCTGCACCACGAGCTGGCCGCGCTGGTGGATGCCGGCCTCACGCCGCGTGAAGCTTTGGTGGCGGCAACCAGCGGCCCGGCGTCGGCATTCAAGCTGGGCAAGCGCGGCCAGGTCGCCAACGGTTACAAGGCCGACCTGGTGCTGGTCGAGGGCGACCCGCTCACCGATATCGGCGCTACCCGCCACATTGTCGAGGTGTGGAAGGACGGCGAAAGCACGGCGGCGTTGCGTGACCAGCAGCGCGCGCGTGTCGTGCAGGAGCAGCAGGCACGGGGCACGCCGCTGGCGCTGCCTGCCGATGGCCGCATCAGCCTTGTGCGCGAAGGTAAACTGGCCAGCCCCTTCGGTGTCGGCTGGATGCCTTCGGAGGACCGCATGATGGGCGGCCGCTCCAGCGTCAAGCTGGCTACGTCCGAGTCGGGCGGCGGCGCGCTCATCGCAGTCGATGCCAAGGTCGAACCTGGCTTCGCGTTCCCGTGGGCCGGTGCCGGGTTCATGCCGGGCGCGCAGCCGATGCAGCCTGCGAACCTGTCCGGCGCAAACGCGATTGCCTTTCGCGTGCGCGGCGATGGCCAACGCTACCAGCTGACGATGCTGTGGCAAGGCGCGAGCATCCCGCGCGGCGTGCCCTTCGAGGCGGGCAGCGAGTGGATCGATGTGACCATCCCGTTCAGCCGCTTCGACGGCATCGATCCGGCGGCGCTGCTCATGATAGGATTCAACGCCGGTCCCAAGCCGGGCAGCTACCACTTCGAAATCGCCGACGTGCGCCTGGTCCGCCAATGACCCTCACCGGCAAGAACAACGATAAGCACAATGAACACCGTACAGCGTATCCTCAAGGGGCCGTGGATTCCGCCCGAGTTCGGCAAGATGCCGTACATGTGGCTCTTCTCCCTGTGTTTCGTATGGTGGAAGTACCTGTACGTCGTGCCAGACAGGATGGAGGTGCTGCTGATTGCACTGACCACGCTGCTGTTCTTGCCAATCTATTTGCATAGCTTCTGGGTTGAACGGGAGCGCGCGCTCTTGTATGTGGTCTTTGCCAGCGTGCTGGCCACGATCTGGGCTTTCTACAACTTCTCGAACCTCTTCATCTTCGCCGGTGCCATGTGCGCGCGCGTGCAGCCGCAGCGCAGGGCATACCAGACGCTGGCAGCGGTGATGGCGGTGGCGGTGGCCGCCGGGCTGCTGCTGGCACGCGAGCGCCTGTTCTACTTCATGCCGCTGCTGGTCGTCGGTCTGCCGGTCGGCATTGCGGCGATTTCGGAAGCCAGCTTGCGCCGCACCCGCCAGGCGCTGCTGCGCAAGCAGGAAGAGGTCGAGCACCTGGCCCGCATCGCCGAGCGCGAGCGCATCTCGCGCGACCTGCACGACCTGCTTGGCCATTCGCTGTCGATGATCGCCTTGAAGGCCGAACTGGCGGGCAAGCTGGCCGAGCGCGACGTGGTGGCCTGCCGCAGCGAGATCCATGATATCGAGACCGCTGCGCGCAAGGCGCTGTCTGAGGTACGCGCAGCGGTGACCGGCTACCGCCAGAGCGGACTGGCCAGCGCGCTGGCGAGCGCCCGTGCCAGTCTTGCCGCGGCCAACGTCGAGCTGTACGAAGAGGTGCAGCGCATCGCGCTGCCGCCAGCGAAGGAACACGTGCTGGCGCTGGCCCTGCGCGAAGCGGTCACGAATGTGGTGCGGCACGCCCAGGCGAACCGTTGCCGGCTGGCGCTGGCGGAAGAAGACGGCATGGCAGTGCTGCGCGTGGCCGACGACGGCGCGCGCGTGAGGGAGGCCTCGGACCTCAAGCGCGGCAATGGCCTGACGGGCATGCACGAGCGCGCGGCGGCTGCCGGCGGTTCACTGTCGATTACCGCCGGCGCAGGCACCACGCTCGAACTGCGCCTGCCTTTGGGAGAACCTGCATGATCCGAGTACTGATTGCCGAAGACCAGACGCTGGTGCTGGGCGCGCTGGCGGCGCTGCTCAAGCTGGAACCGGACATCGACGTCGTCGGCACCGCCAGCAACGGCAAGGACGCACTGGCGCTGTGCCGCCAGCTGCTCCCTGACATTGTGCTGACCGACGTGGAGATGCCGCAGATGACGGGCCTGGAGCTGGCCATCCAGCTGTCCGACGAAGGGTTCGCGAGCAAGGTCATGATCCTGACCACGTTTGCCCGCAGCGGCTACCTGCGCCGCGCGATGGCCGCCGGCGTGCGCGGCTACCTGCTCAAGGACGCGCCAGCCGACACACTGGCCGCCGCGATCCGCCAGGTGCAGGCCGGCGGCCGCGCCATTGCGCCCGAGCTGGCGCTGGAGAGCTGGAACGCGGGCCAGGACCCGCTGTCCGACCGCGAGCGCCAGGTGCTGCGGCTGGCGGGCGAGGGCAAGACCAGCGGCGAGATTGCGAAACAGGTGCACCTGTCCGAGGGCACCGTGCGCAACTACCTGTCAGAGGCCATCAGCAAGCTCAACGCGGGCAACCGCATCGAAGCCTACCGCATGGCGCGCGACGCCGGCTGGCTCTAGGCCACAGCCATCGCGGCTGGCGCGGCGCTGCGCTTGACGCGGCGCCAGCAGACCACGCCGCCGAGCAGGCCGGCCGCCAGGCTTGCCGGAATCACCTTGAGCATCTTGTCCGAGAATTCGAGCGGCACGTCGCTGCCGGCCGCGAGGCCCAGGTCCGGCATGGCGGCGAACAGCGCGGCAAGGCCGGCGGCGGACACCAGTGCGCCCAGCACGTAAAAGCAGCCGCATTCGAGTTCCATCATGCGCGCCATCATGACGGCGGCCGCAAAGGGCAGGGCGGTCGCCAGCAGGACCGCGACCCAGGTGGCAAAGAAGAAGCACGTAACGACCCACGCGGCGTGCAGTGCGGATGCGCCGCCGGTAGCGCCGGCGATGGCGCCAGGGCCGAAGAGGAAGAGGATGTAGGCGGCCGACGCCGCCGTGACCGCGACGAACCAGGCGCCGAGGTGCTTGTACCGCACCGGCCTGCTGTCACGAACTTCGCTGTTGCAGGCCGGGGCGCTCATGTTTTACTGCTCCCGGACCCAGGTCTGGGTGCGGCCCAGCAGCGGCGTGCCGATGTAGCCGCGCATGTCGAGCTTCTTGCCGCCGTCCTTGAGGGTGATCTTGGCCTTGTAGGTCTTGCCGTTCTTGGGGTCGAGCACGGTGCCGCCGCTCCAGACGTCATCGTCTTTTTTCAGGCCGTTCAGGATGGTCATGCCGACGATCGGCTGGTCCTTCAGCGCGCCTTCGCACTTGTCGCACTTGGGGTTCTGGTCTTCGCTCGGCTCGCGGAACAGCTTTTCGATCTTGCCCGACAGCTCACCGTTGTTTTCGGTGATGCGCACCAGCGACTTGGCCTTGCCGGTTTCGTCGTCGATGGTTTTCCACACGCCCACCGGGGAATTGGTTTGCGCCCATGCCGACGGCATGGCGAGTACGGCCGCGATCAGACCTGCTTGAACGAGGGTTCGCATTGGATGTCTCCTGTTTTGGTTTTAGTGACAACCAGTGTAGCAAACACTTCAGCAGACTTGATTGGGTGGGGGCAGAAATTAGAGGAAAGTGTCAGAAAGTTACGTGTGCCAAACAACACACGCACCCTCAAAACGTCGTCCCCGCGCAGGCGGGGACCCATACTGAGCTCACATTACGGCAGCTTTGAGCCTGCCGGTGCTGCCAGCTGTCTATGGGTCCCCGCCTGCGCGGGGACGACGTGGTGCGGGTGGTGGTACTTTTTAAGCCGCCGGCAGCTTGGCAAACTGCTCGCGCATCTTCTCGATGGTGGCCGAGAAGTTAGCCAGGCGCTCTTTCTCCTGCGCCACGACGGCAGCCGGTGCGCGGGCGACGAAGCTTTCGTTACCCAGCTTGCCGTTGCACTTGGCGATCTCGCCCTCGATGCGCGCGATCTCCTTGGACAGGCGCTCGCGCTCGGCGGCGACGTCGATCTCGACCTTGAGCATCAGCTTGGTGGTGCCGACGATCGACACGGCAGCCGGCGATTCCGGCAGCGCATCCACGATCTGCACTTCCGACAGCTTGCCCAGCGACTGCACGTACGGCGCGAAGCCTTCCATGCGCGCTTTGTCGTCGGCGCTGCCCGGCTCGACGATCAGCGGCACGCGCAGCGACGGCGCCAGCTGCATTTCGCCGCGCAGGTTGCGGGTCGCGTCGGTCAGCGCCTTGAGCTGCGCCATCCACTGCTCGGCGTTCTCGTCGATGGCCGAGGCGTCGGCAACCGGGTAGGGCTGCAGCATGATGGTTTCGCCCGATTTGCCGGCCAGCGGCGCAACGGCCTGCCACAGCTGCTCGGTCACGAACGGGATGACCGGGTGCGCCAGGCGCAGCACCACTTCCAGCACGCGCAGCAGGGTGTGGCGCGTCGCGCGTTGCTGCGCTTCGCTGCCTTGCTGCACTTGGACCTTGGCCACTTCCAGGTACCAGTCGCAGTACTCGTCCCACACGAACTTGTAGATCGCGGAGGCGATGTTATCGAAGCGGTAGTCGTCGAAGCCCTTGGCCACTTCCTGCTCTGTGCGGTTGAGCAGCGAGATGATCCAGCGGTCGGCGGCGGACAGGTCTTCCGGATTCGGCTTGCCGCAGTCCTTGCCCTCCGTGTTCATCATCACGAAGCGGGTCGCGTTCCACAGCTTGTTGCAGAAGTTGCGGTAGCCTTCGCAGCGGCCCAGGTCGAAATTGATGTTGCGGCCCAGCGAAGCGTAGCTCGCCATCGTAAAGCGTACGGCGTCGGTGCCGAACGCCGGAATGCCCTCCGGGTACTCCTTGCGGGTGGCCTTGGCGATCTTCTCGGCGTCTTTCGGGTTCATCAGGCCCGTGGTGCGCTTGGCCACCAGCGATTCCACGTCGATGCCGTCGATCAGGTCGATCGGGTCGAGCGTGTTGCCCTTCGATTTGGACATCTTCTGGCCGCTCGAATCGCGCACCAGGCCGTGCACGTACACGGTTTCGAACGGCACCTTGCCGGTGAAGTGCGCGGTCATCATGACCATGCGCGCGACCCAGAAGAAGATGATGTCAAAGCCGGTGACGAGCACCGACGACGGCAGGAACGCGCGCAGGTCCGGCGTGTCGTTCGGCCAGCCGAGGGTCGAGAACGGCACCAGCGCGGACGAGAACCAGGTGTCGAGCACGTCCTCGTCGCGGTGCAGCGGGCCGAATTCGCCGGCCGCTTCGGCCTTGGCGCGCGCTTCCTCGTCGCTGCGGGCGACATACACGTGGCCCTTCTCGTCGTACCAGGCCGGGATGCGGTGGCCCCACCACAGCTGGCGCGAGATGCACCAGTCCTGGATGTTGTTGAGCCACTGGTTGTAGGTGGTGGTCCAGTTCTCGGGCATGAACTTGATCTCGCCGCTGGCCACTTTTTCGAGTGCCACGTCGGTGATCGACTTGCCCGGGTTGAAGGTGCCTTCCGGCGCCGGCTTGGTCATCGCCACGAACCACTGGTCGGTCAGCATCGGCTCGATGATGACGTTGGTGCGGTCGCCGCGCGGCACCATCAGCTTGTGCGGCTTGACCTGCTCCAGGAAGCCCTGCGCTTCCAGGTCGGCCACGATCTGCTTGCGCGCGTCAAAGCGGTCCAGGCCCCGGTACTGTTCCGGCGCGTTGTCGTTGATCTTGGCGTCCAGCGTGAACACGTTGATCATCGGCAGGTTGTGGCGCTGGCCCAGCGCATAGTCGTTGAAGTCGTGCGCCGGCGTGATCTTCACGCAGCCGGTGCCGAATTCCTTGTCCACGTACGAGTCGGCCACGATCGGCACTTCGCGGCCGGTGAGCGGCAGCTTGATCATCTTGCCGTGCAGCGGCTGATAACGCTCGTCGGTCGGGTCCACCGCCACGGCCACGTCGCCCAGCATGGTCTCGGGACGGGTGGTGGCCACGCTGATCGAGCCGCTGCCATCGGCCAGCGGGTAGCGGATGTACCACATGAAGCCGTCTTCTTCTTCCGACACCACTTCCAGGTCGGAGACGGCGGTGCCCAGTTTCGGGTCCCAGTTCACCAGGCGCTTGCCGCGGTAGATCAGGCCTTGTTCGTACAGGCGCACGAACACTTCCGCCACCACTTCCGAGCGCGTCTCGTCCATCGTGAAGTACTCGCGGCTCCAGTCGGCCGAGGCACCCAGGCGGCGCATCTGGCCGGTGATGGTGCTGCCCGACTTTTCCTTCCACTGCCACACGCGCTTGATGAATTCGTCGCGGCCCAGGTCGTGGCGCGAGATCTTTTGCGCGTCGAGCTGGCGTTCCACCACGATCTGGGTGGCGATGCCGGCGTGGTCGGTGCCCGGGATCCAGGCCGTGTTATGGCCGCGCATGCGGTAGTAGCGGGTCAGGCCATCCATGATGGTCTGGTTGAATGCGTGGCCCATGTGCAGGGTGCCCGTCACGTTCGGCGGCGGCAGCTGGATGCTGAACGAAGGCTTGGACGGATCGGTGGTGCCGGTGAAGTAACCGCGCTTTTCCCACTCGCTGCGCCAGAACTGTTCAATGTCGGCTGGCTCGAAAGACTTGGCTAATTCCATGGTGGTGGCGTGTAAATTTGGCGAAAAGAACCATTATAGATGACCGGGAGCGGTGAATGCTCCCGCCGCGGCACCAAACGGCACACGATACAGGGGAAAACGCAGCGGCGGCGCAAGCGGCGGGAGCGGGCCTGCGCGCGTCATGCCGTCCGGGCGGCGGCTTAGCGGGCAGCCGCGGGTTGAGGCGCAGTGAGGGTAAAGCCTTTGACCGGCAGCCTGAGCGAGATTGCCGCAGCGAGCAGCAGCAGCACGCCAGCGGCGCCAAATGCGACCCAGTGCGTGCCGTAACGCTCGTAACCCCAGCCGCCCAGCCATGAGCTGATCGTTGCGCCCACCTGGTGCACCATGTACGCGTAACCGTACAGCACGCCAACCAGCCGCACGCCATACACGTCGGCGATGATGGCGGAGGACAGTGCCACGCTTCCCGCCCAGACCAGCCCGCCAATGGCCGCCGCCGAGTAAAGCTGGACATGCGTCCCCACCAGCATCAGGGCAAAGAAGCCGAGCCCCCGGACAAAATAGATCGTCGCCAGGATATTCTTGCGCGGCAGCTTGTCCGCCACGCGCGCCAGCATTTGGGTGCCGAAAATCGCCACAATGCCGATCAGGCCGATGCCGAACGCGCTGGTCGAGGCGTCGAAGCCATGGTCCATCAACATTGGCACGCCGTGCGTTCCCAGCAGGTTCATGCTGAAGCCGCATGCGAACAGGCCGGCCGCAACCTTCCAGAATGGCCGGGTGCGCACGGCCTGGCCCAGTGTCAGGCTTAGCACGGGCGCCGCCTTGGCTGGCGCGGCGGCGATCTGGCCGGGCAGCAAATCGGTATGTTCGGGGGCGTCGTCGCGGATGATGAACAGCGCCGCAGGCACGGTCACCACGGTAAACACGGCAGCAAAGGCAAGCATGGTGTTCTGCCACCCGATCGTGCGGATCGCGAACGAAAACAGCGGCGTCAGCACGGCGATGCCGGCCATCGAACCGCTCGACACGAGGAACAGGGCCATGCCGCGCTGGCGCGTGAACCACCGGCTGATCACAGGAGTCAGCGCCACCTGGCCGGTGAACGCCAGCCCGAGCGACATCAGCACGCCGAAGGACAGCAGGAGCGCAAGCGGCGTGCGCGCGACCACCGTCCAGAGCACGGATGCGATGACGATGGCGGTGCCGGTCAGCAGCACAAAGCGGGTGCTGTAGCGCCCGGCGAGGTAGCCGGCCAGCGGCATGCCCGCGCCATAGAACAGCATGCCCACTGCGACGATCGATGCCAGTTCGCTGCGGGAAAAGCCGAGACTGGTCGCCATCGGCACAAAGAAGGGTCCGATGCTCATGCGCAGGCCGACCGTAAGCAGGGTCAGCAGGGTGGCGGCGGCCACGATGTTCCATCCGAAATACCAGCCGCCATTCGTCTTGTCAGTCACGTCAGGTCCCGTTCAGCAGTTTTCTTGGAGCTGAAGATTGTATGCGAACAAGATTTGGCGCGCTTACCACCAACAAAAAAAGGGCGTCCTGAGACGCCCTTGGTTCGCCGTGCGAGACGTGCTTACTTGCCGCAGCCCAGCGACTTGATGCGGTCGTAGGCGGCCTTCGCCTGCACCAGGCCGTAGCCGTAGTGCACGTCACGGCCGGCCACGCCCAGGTCCATCGCGCTGTTGTTCAGCGAGGTGCGGATCTGGCTGCCGGTGCAGGTCGGGAAGTAGCTCCACACCAGCGCGGCCACGGCCGACACGTGCGGCGTTGCCATCGAGGTGCCGTCGAAGTAGGCATAGTTCGATGCCTTGACGGTCACGGTCGCGCTCTGGCCCAGCTGTGCTTTCATCGCGGCGCCGTCGGTGTCCGATGCCGAGACCGACGGGATGCTGGTCGCGGTGCCGTTCAGCGTGCCCGAGAAGCTGCCGGCCGCGTTGTTGTAGATGATCGCGCCCACGCCGCCGCTGTTCTGGCAGTTGGTGACCTTGGTCGCGAAGTCCACGGTGCCGCGCTGGATCAGGCAGACCTTGCCGGAGACGGCGGTGTTGACGGTGTCGCCGATGCCGAAGTCAGCCAGGGCCGCGGTCGCGGTCTTTTGCGGCGAGCCCTCCAGCGGGAACGACGAGCTGTAGCTGGTGGTGCCCACCGACAGCGACGAGTCCTCGCCGGTGCCCATCGGCACGGTCGACAGCACCGAGACGCCCGGGCCGGAAATTTCGACGTCGTTGTTGTATTGCGAGAACGAGGCGTAGGTCTTGTTCTCGTCCACGGCCGCCACCGACATCACGCTGCCGTAGCCGGCCGGGTAGGAGGTGGTGGCGTTGCCGCTGTTGCCAGCCGCAGCGATGCTGAGCACGCCCTTGGTCTGCAGGCTGTCGAAGGCGCGCTGCTCGGTGATGCTCTTGGAGCCGCCACCCAGCGACATGGTGATGACGTTGGCACCGGCCGAGCCGCACTTGTTGGCGGCGCTGGCCAGCGTGGACGAATAGGTCCATGCGCCGTTGGCGCCGAACACCTTCACGATGTGCAGCTTGAGTGCCTTGTTCGGGTTCACGCCGACCACGCCCACGCCGCTCTGGTTCACCGCCGCGATGGTGCCGAACACGTGGGTGCCGTGGTGGGTCTCGTCGGTGTACCACCAGCCGGTGCCCGAGTCGTATTCGCCGGTCACGTTGCTGCCGTTGTCCTTCAGGTCTTCATGGCTGAAGTCCACGCCGGAGTCGATGATGCAGATCTTGCGGTTGCCGGCGTTGGTGTCCGGCAGCTGGTCGGCCTGCACCAGCTTGATGCCGTACGGGACCAGCTGGCCAGTCGCATACGGCGTGCCGGTCGACGGCGTGGTCAGCGCGAAGGGCTTGCGCACCACGTCTTCCTCGATGTATTCGACGTTCGGATTGTTGTCCAGGCCCTTGAGCGCGGTGGTCGGCACTTCGACCGCCATCGCGTTCATGCCGAAGATCTCCAGCTTGACATTGCCGTGGGCGGCGGCAACGGCGGAGCGGATGCTGGCGGCAGCGCCAGGCTTGAAGGCAACGATGACACGGGTGGTGTCCGGTGCCGCGGCGGAAGCATTGCCGATCACGCCTGCGGCAAGCGCGGCCAGGCAAAGTCCCAGGGTTTTTGATGCGCGAGTGTCGTGTTTGGTCATTCTACTTTTCTCCGTATGAAAGCCTATCGTTTTCGCCGCGGTTCTTTGCCCGCGTGCTCTCGTTGCTGCCGTTGCCGCATATGCATGCAACCGATCTAGTCTATTTGGAAAGGTTCTGGGCGCGCAATGGCAGGTTCAAGCGTGCGCGAGAACTGTTGTTATGTGGTGGGCCTGCACTGTTGAAACCGCTGAGTTCGGCAGGCGCGTGCTATATTTTTCGCGCGGCCGCGAGCAAGATGCACGGCGGGTGAGCGGCCTTGGCGGGCACGCATTTGTGCGTGTTCGAAGCGCGGCCTTTCCTGGCTTGATATCATGGCAAACCCCAGCGGCAGTGTCCGCGTCTGAAGAGGAAGAACACATGAAAACCAAGGCAGCGATTGCGTGGAAGGCGGGCCAGCCGCTGACGATCGAGGAAGTGGACCTGGATGGCCCGCGCGAGGGCGAAGTCCTCATCGAGGTCAAGGCCACCGGCATTTGCCATACCGATTACTACACCCTGTCCGGCGCCGACCCGGAAGGCATATTCCCCGCAATCCTGGGCCATGAGGGCGCGGGCGTGGTGGTGGACGTGGGCCCGAACGTGAAGAGCCTACGCACCGGCGACCACGTGATCCCGCTGTACACGCCAGAGTGTCGCCAGTGCAAGTTCTGCCTGTCGCAAAAGACCAACCTGTGCCAGGCGATCCGCAGCACCCAAGGCCGCGGCCTGATGCCCGACGCGACCACGCGCTTCCACCTCGACGGCAAGCCGATCTTCCACTACATGGGCACGTCCACCTTCTCCAACTACATCGTGGTGCCGGAGATCGCGGTGGCCAAGATCCGTTCCGACGCGCCGTTCGACAAGGTGTGCTACATCGGCTGCGGCGTCACCACCGGCATCGGCGCGGTGATCTTCACGGCCAAGGTGGAGGCGGGCGCCAACGTGGTGGTGTTCGGCCTGGGCGGCATCGGCCTGAACGTGATCCAGGCGGCGCGCATGGTCGGCGCCGACAAGATCATCGGCGTGGACATCAACCCGGGGCGCGAAGAGATGGCGCGCAAGTTCGGCATGACGCACTTCGTCAACCCGCTCAAGGAAGAGAACGTGGTGGACACCATCGTCCAGCTCACCGACGGCGGCGCCGATTACAGCTTCGAGTGCATCGGCAACGTGCAGGTGATGCGCCAGGCGCTGGAGTGCTGCCACAAGGGCTGGGGCCAGTCGATCATCATCGGCGTGGCGGAGGCGGGCAAGGAAATCTCGACCCGCCCTTTCCAGCTCGTGACCGGTCGCCAGTGGAAGGGCTCGGCCTTCGGCGGCGCGCGCGGGCGCACCGACGTGCCCAAGATCGTGGACTGGTACATGGAAGGCAAGATCAATATCGACGACCTGATCACCCACCACCTCACGCTCGACCAGATCAACAAGGGCTTCGACCTGATGAAGGCGGGCGAGTCGATCCGTTCGGTGGTGGTGTACTAAGCCAGCACGTCGTACCGGCGAACGCCGGTACCCATGCCGAGTGTGCGCGCAACTCGGCTGGGCTCTGTTCAGCATGGGTCCCGGCGTTCGCCGGGACGACGGTCCAGGCGCGCGTTTTCGTCGCCTGTTCCGCCGATCCTGCAGCCTGTCGCACCCCGGTAGCATCCTCCCACGCGTTTTCCTACAGTTGTCATCGGCGGCATGCGTCCGCCCTCAAGTAGATTAAAAGTTCTAGACAAAATTATCTAGAACTTTTAATCTAGATCGCACAACAACGGAGACCACATGCACCAGCACACCCTTGAGCAGAAAGGGCAGCGCCGATGAACGGCTTGCTGTCCTCCATCGTTCCCAGCCTGGGCTGGGCGCTGCTCGACTTTGTGTGGCAGGGCATGCTGGTCGGCTGGATCGCCGCCTTGCTGCTGGCGCTGCTGCGCAAGGCATCCCCGCAGGCGCGCTACGCCGTGGCGTGTGCGGCGCTGCTGCTGTGTGCGGCGCTGCCCGTGGCCGGCACGCTGCAACGGGTGCTTGCCGCGCAGTCGGCCACCGCCAGCAGCTTGCCGCTTGCACTGGCGGACGCCGCCGTCCTGCATGCCGCCCCTGCGCTGGCGCTGCCCGCCGAGCAGCTTGCGTCGTGGGAGGGCATGCTGCAGCAGCGACTGCCGCTCGTGATCTTCTGCTGGGCCTGCGGCGCCGGCGTGCTGGCGCTGCGCATGCTGCTTGGCCTGGTGTGGGTGCGCAGGCTGTGCCGGCCTGGCCATTATCGGCGCGACAGAGCCTGGCAGGCGCGGCTGGACCGGCTGGCGCGCGCGATGGGCGTGGCACGGCGCGTCACGCTCGGCCTGGTGGACGACCTGGCCAGTCCGGTGACAGCCGGCTGGTGGCGCCCGGTCGTGCTGGTGCCGGCATCGCTGGTGTCGGGCATGCCGCCCGACTTGCTGGAAGCGCTGCTGGCGCATGAACTGGCGCATGTGCGCCGCCTCGATTACCTGGTCAACCTGATCCAGAGCGCGATCGAAATCCTGCTGTTCTACCACCCGGCCGTGTGGTGGCTGTCGAACCGGATTCGAATCGAGCGCGAACAGATCGCAGACGATTTAGCCGCAAGCACGCTCGGCGAACCGCGGCGCCTGGCACTTGCACTGTCCGAGCTGGACCTGTTCCGGCTCACCACCCCGCAACTTGCCCATGCAGCACATGGAGGAAATCTTATGTCTCGCATCAAACGCCTGGTTCGCCCCGAATCCGAACCGCTGAACTGGAAGCTGGCGCTGCCCATCCTGGGCCTGGCCGCGTGCGCCGCGCTGTATGCCCACACATCCACCGCGCTGGCAGCGCCGGACACGGCGCCCGCGATGAAGGCGTTCAAGCGCTACGCCGGCCCCAGCAAGGACGGCTCGTATGCCCTGGTGCGCGATACCGACCGCGGCACCAACATGAACGGCGACAGCGTGGACTGGCGCGAAATCGAAGCGGTCAAGAAGAACATGCACGGCCAATTCCTGTGGTTCCGCGACGGTGGCCAGGCCTGGGTCGTGCAGGACCCGGACATCCTGGCACGTGCCAATGCGGCCTGGGCGCCGGTGGACCGGCTCGGCGAGCAAATGGACGTGTACGGCAGGCAGATGGACGAGCACAGCAAGAAGATGGAAGCGCTCGGCCGCCATATGGAGCAATCGGTTGCACGCGTCCAGCCGGACCAGCAGGCGATGCGCGAGTTCGAGCGAAAAATGAACGAGATGGGGGCCCGGATGGGGGATCTCGGCGCGCGGTTGGCGAGTACGGATGGCGCCGAGCGCGACCGTGTGTCACAACAGATGCGTGAGCTCGGCAAGAAGATGGACGCCGAGGGCAAGCAATTCCGCCAGCATGCGGAGAAACAGGACCAGCGCCAGGCGCATGCGGCCATGGACGACCTGGGCCAGCGCATGCGCGAGGCGAGCAAGCCGATGGATGAACTGGGTCACCAGATGGGCGCGCTCGGCAAGCAGATGGAGCATGAGAGCAAGAATGCCGACCGGGTGGTGCGCCAGTTGATCCGCGAATCGCGCCAAAAAGGCCTGGCCCGGCCGGTGCCGCTCACCACGGCCAAAGGCTGAGTCAACGTTGACGGGGCAGGCGCCTGGCGCCTGTCACGGACATCGATTAGACCATGTAACAAATTGTCATCGAGCTATCGAACAGCCAGTTGATGGGTTATCATTGCCGGTTGGCAATCCAGTCCTCATACGAAAAACTGGGCTGCAACGGTTCTGAAAATTCATCTTAGGAAACTCATCATGATCAAGAAAATCCTCGCTGCCGCCGCCCTCGCGACCCTGGCTGCCTCGTCGCAAGCTGCCGGTCCGGGCACCACCTACGCCGGTGTCGACGTCGGCGCGACCCACATCAAGGGCGACTCCAACCAGGTCAGCTACGGCGCCTTCCTTGGCTACAACTTCAACCAGAATTTCGCCGGCGAGATCGGCGTGCGCCGCCTCTGGTCCGACACCCAGGACTGGAACGAGGCCCGCATGGACCAGATCGCCGTGTCGGCCATCGGCAGCCTGCCGGTCAACGCCGCGACCAGCGTGTACGGCCGCGTGGGCTACAACCGCCTGAACGCCAAGGTTGATATGGGCAAATACGGCAGCGTTTCCGACAATACCTCGGGTCTCCTGCTGGGCGTTGGCGTCAAGTATGACTTTGACAGCAACATCAGCGGCCGCGTCGAACTGCAGCGTCCGCACAGCGACGTGCTGAACCTGAGCGCAGGCATCTCGTACGCTTTCTAAGCTGCGGCGATCGAAGCGAAGGGAAGGGGCGCTGCGGCGCCCCTTTTTTTCGTTCCCGAGAGAATGTAAAAGTTTGTGACCGATTGTTTAGTTACGCAAACCCTCTGGTAAATTTCACGTCAGCAACTAGTTAAATCGATAAGAACTGGTTGCGACGATCGATTCTTACAACACAACTGAAAGAGGGTTTCATGATCAAGCAATTTATCGCAGCAACCATTGTGGCGGGCCTGGGGCTGAGCGCGGCGTCCTACGCCGCCGAGCCGGTGACCAATCCGTTCTATGCCGGCCTGGATGCCGGGGTGACCAAGAGCGATGATTTTTCGAACACGCGCGGCAGCTACGGCGCCTACCTGGGTTACAACGTGAACCAGAACTTCGCGGTGGAAGCCGGCGCGCGCCGCCTGTCCAGCTATGATGATCCGTGGAGGTCCCTGCGCTCGGACCAGTATTCGCTGTCGGTCATCGGTTCGCTGCCGGTCAACGAAAAGCTGAGCGTGTTCGGCCGCGTTGGCGCCAGTCACATCGTGAACCACGTCAGCTTCAAAGCCGTGGGCCAGCCGGGGGTCTCTGATTTCCAACTCCGTGACGAGGACACCCATCTGCTGCTGGGCGTGGGCGCGAGCTACAAACTGACCGACAACGTGTCGGCCCGGCTGGAACTGCAGCGTCCGCAAAGCGGCGTCAAGAACCTCAGCGCAGGCGTGCACTACGCGTTCTGACGTCGAGGAACCAACGTAAAAGGGGCGGCGGCCGCAGGGCTGCCGCCCTTTTCGTTTGACCGCGCAGTCAATATTGCCGATCAAATAATTGTGTGGCAGCATACGCCCCATTCGCGCGTACGCTCCCGCCGCTGCCACGCACCGGAATGCGTGCGCATTGTTCCCGCCTTCCGGAGCCTTCATGCGCCACCTCATTCGCTTTGCATTTTCCCTGACTGTCGCCGGTGCCGGCGCTGTTGCCGTCGCGCAGACGCCGCCTGCCCAGCCCGACCGTCCGGCCACCGCGTTCCCGTACACGCCGGGGCTGGACGTGAGCTCGATGGACAAGAGCGCCAACCCGTGCGAAGACTTCTACCAGTACGCCTGCGGGGGCTGGATGAAGAACAATCCGATCCCGGCCGACCAGGCGCGCTGGTCGGTGTACGGCAAGCTGGCACAGGACAACCAGCGCTTCCTGTGGGGCGTGCTGGACGAGCTGGCCAGGAAGACGGAAGGGCGCAACGCGACCCAGCAAAAGATCGGCGACTACTTCGGCGCCTGCATGGACGAGGTGGCGATCGAACAGCGCGGCGCCGCGCCGCTCAAGCCGTACTTCGAGCGCATCACGGCGATGCGCTCGACGCGCGACTTGCCGGCCGTGCTGGCCGCGCTGCACATGGACCTGGCCGATGAAGGCTTCTTCTTCGGCTTTGACTCGGGCCAGGATTTTGCCGACGCCACCCGCGTGATCGCGTTTGCCGGCGCCGGCGGCCTGGGCCTGCCGGACCGCGACTCCTACCTCAAGGACGACGCCAAATCGAAGGAAATCCGCGAGAAGTACGTGGCGCACGTCGCCAGCATGTTCCAGCTGTCCGGCGAAACGCCCGAGGAGGCGCAGCGCTCGGCCGCCAAGGTGATGCAGATCGAGACGGCGCTGGCCAAGGCATCGCTGTCGCGCGTGGACAAGCGCAACCCCTACAAGCTGTTCCACAAAATGAACGGCAAGGGCCTGCAGGCCCTCACCCCGGGCTTCGACTGGCATGCCTACCTTGTCACGCTGGGCGAGCCGAAGCTGAACAGCTTCAACGTGACCGAGCCTGCATTCTTCAAGGAATTTGCCCGGCAGCTGAGCAGCAACGACCTGGCGGCGATCCAGACCTACCTGCGCTGGCACGTGATGCACGCGCTGGCGCCGGCGCTCTCGTCGAATTTCGACAAGGAGAACTTCGCGTTCTTCAGCAAGACCCTGCGCGGCGTGCAGCAGCAGCCGCCGCGCTGGAAGCGCTGCGTGCGCCTGGTGGACACCCAGCTGGGCGAAGCGCTGGGCCAGGAATTCGTCAGCCGCGCCTTCTCGCCGGAGCTCAAGGCCAAGTCGCTGCACATGACGCGCCAGGTCGAGGAAGCGATGAAGAAGGATATCGACTCGCTCGAGTGGATGAGCCCGGAGACCAAGAAGCGCGCGCAGCAGAAACTGGTCGCGATCGTCAACAAGATCGGCTACCCCGACAAGTGGCGCGACTACACCGCGTACACCGTGAAGCCCGATGACTTCGCGGGGAACGTGGTGCGCGGCAATGTATTCGAAGTGAAGCGCCACCTGGCCAAGATCGGCAAGCCACTGGACCGCAGCGAGTGGGGCATGACGCCGCCGACGGTAAACGCCTACTTCAACCCGCAGATGAACGACATTAACTTCCCGGCCGGCGTGCTGCAGCCGCCGCTGTTCGATCCGAAGATGGATGACGCGCCCAATTACGGCAACACCGGCGGCACCATCGGCCACGAACTGACCCACGCCTTCGACGACGAGGGCCGCCAGTTCGACGCCAACGGCAACCTGAAGGACTGGTGGACCAAGAAGGACGCCAAGGAATTCGAAGAGCGCGCCCAGTGCATCGTGGACCAGTACGCGCAGTACACGGTGGTGGATGACATCAAGATCAACAGCAAGCTGACGCTGGGCGAGGACGTGGCCGACCTGGGCGGCCTGATCCTGGGCTGGATGGCGTGGAAGGAGCAGATGGCGACCATGCCGCAGCAGGCGCAACCGCTGCGCGACGGCCTCACGCCCGAGCAGCGCTTCTTCGTCGGCTACGCGCAGTGGGCGTGCGAAAACGACCGCCCCGAGAACCAGCGCGTGCACGCGATGACCGACCCGCACTCGCCGGGCCGCTACCGCGTCAACGGCCTGCTGGTGAACATGCCGCAGTTCCAGGAGGCATTCCAGTGCAAGCCGGGGCAGGCGATGGTGAAGGAGAAGCGCTGCCGCGTGTGGTAAATCCGGTGCGCGGGAGAACGAAAACTACTGACGCAGGAGATTTGGCGTGACTGATGCGCAGTTGGCTTTCTACAGCTCATGGGCCTCGATCGTTGGCCTGTGCATTTCCGTTGTCTCGCTGTTCTACGTGCGAAGCATTAAGAAGAACATCATCCGGTTCAGGCGCAAGCAGAGGATTCGTCACCTGACCGACGAAATCCTTCAAATTCAAGACGACGCGATGCCGCTCTCCTCGGCGTCGCGCACGAAACTCTTGGCATTAAAGCGGAACATCCCGACTTATGTGTGGTCCCGCTTTACTGAAAAGGGCAGGGCGGCGTTGGAAGTGCATAAGCACATCGACGAGGGCAATATCGTCGCGCTCAAGGAAGCCATTTACGACCTGGCGTCGTTTTCGGAGGACGCATGAACAAATACGAAGCCCTGTTTGATGAAATTCTGAAACAAACCCAGACACGCGCATTGGAGTGGAGGCAGCTCAGGCGCAATGCGAATGCCGACCTCATTTTCAACCCGACCTTGGTATATCGTCAGTTCTCGACCGAGATGCGGCGTCGGGGAAATTCCTTCACAGTACTTCTCGTGGAGAAGAAATACGACGACCCGGAGCATGACTTCGCTTATCAGCGCTATGCGCCGGAATTGCTGGTGGTTGATGATGACGGCGAACTCGTTACAACATTAACCGATTCGGTGATCGAATGGCGGGACCTGATGCGGCTGGCCAGCATGGTGGAGGCGCAAAGCGACAAAGCGAGCAAGCTCTTTGACGCGAGCTGACGGGGCGCTGCCAGCCAGGGCCCCCACCGCGGCGAGGGCCGGGCCGTCAACCAGATGACTGGTCAGTGCGTCGAGGACGACGACGACTGCTGCGGGATGGTTCCGCGCCAGGCGCCAGTTTCCTTGCCGCGCTCTTCCAGCATGTCCTTGAAGCGCTGCAGGTTCTGGCGCGCCTCCAGGCGCATGGCGCCCAGTGCGTCGCCGATTTTTTCCATCGGGCCTTCCGGCTTGTAGCTCATCTGCACCGTGACCCGGGTGCAGCTGTCCGAGAGACGGTGGAAAGTCACCACGCCTGCGTTCGGTGCGCCGCTGGTGCTGCGCCAGGCAATGCGCTGGTCCGGGATCTGCTCGGTGATTTCGGCATCCCATTCCTTTTCTTCGCCCATCACGTTGGCCTTCCAGTGCAGGTGACGATCGTCCCGCTGCTTGACCTCGTGCACGCTAGCCATGAACTTGGGGAAATCCTCGAACTGGGTCCACTGGTTGTATGCCGAGCGCACCGGCACGTTGACCTCGGCCGATTCCATGATGGTCGAGCTTTCGCTCACGTCGGAACGGCCTTGCTTCTTGTCCATCTGCTTTTTCAGCATCATGCCGCCGACTGCAAGGGCGGCGACTGTCACTACACGATTCAGCATGTCAAATCTCCTTTCGCTGTAAAGCACGCAAACGCTAAGGTAAGCCAATCGCGCAGCGGGTGGCGCGCGACAGGTTGTGTCCGGCAGGCAGGCCAGGCAGCAGCGCCACCGCTTCCAGTGGCGCTGTTTGCGCAGTAATGATCAGCGGTGCATGTCGATGCCGGCCTGCGATTGCATGTGGATCAGGTTCGCTTCGAACGATTGCATTTCGAGCCCGATCGGGGCCATGTCCATGTTGGCGGCCTCGAGTTTGGGGAAGAACTCTTTTTCCTCCTGCTCGATGTGATGCAGCGTGCTTTGGATCAGTTCGCGCATCAGGCGGTCGGCGTGCGGTTCGTCAAGGGACATGCCCTGCAGCGTGGCGACCAGGTCGTCGGTCTTCAGGTGCTCCTGTTCGAAGTGGCCGATCATGGCCGGGTCGATCTGGCGCACGCCGGGGTAGAACACCGATTCCTCCACGCGCGAGTGGGTGTGCAGCGCCTGCAGCATTTGCTTGGCAGCTTGCTTCTGGACTTCCTTGTCCTGGGTGTGACAGTACTTGTCTGCCAGCTTGCGCACCAGGTCGTGGTCGCGGATCAGCAAGTCGAGCGGGTGCTCGACCGGGTCCAGGGTCTGGACGGGTTTGATGGGGTCGTCGTTGGCTTCCATTTGAATCTCCTCCTTAGAAACAAAGTCGCATACGCGAAGTCCACGGGGAGTGGACCCGTTCCGGGCATATGCCCGTGGCGGGTTGGATTTTCAACACCTATCTTTGCGTCTTGGAGAGGGGAAACTGGGCCGAGGCGAGCGCAGGAGTGCGGTGGCGCTCGCTGCGCCTGGACGCGTGGGCAGACAAGCTGCCCACCCTACGCCTTAGAGCACGCTCAGCGCGCCTCGACCAGTTCTACCAACTGCTCGGTGGCCTTGGCCCAGCCTTCGTGGAAGCCCATCTTTTCGTGCGCCTCGCGGTCTTCCACCGACCAGTGGCGCACGTGCGCGCTGTAGCGGGTCTTGCCGCCGCCAAGGTCGTCGAAGGTCACTTCCGCCACCATGAAGGCCTTGTCCGACGGCTCCCACGCGCTGGTGAAGGCGTCGGTGAACACGATGCGGCGGTTGGGCACCACGTCGAGATAGACGCCATTGTTGGGAAATTCCTGGCCTTCCGGCCCGTGCATGGTCATGACGCTCGCGCCGCCGGGGCGCAGGTCGCTGGAGATCACGGAGACGCGCCACGGCTTGGGGCAAAACCACTTTTCCATTGTCCGGGGATCGGTCCATGCCTGGAACAGCTTTTCCGGCGGGGCGTTGATCACGCGGGTCAGGAACAGGTCGCGCCCCTCGGCACGGGTGGTGGTCTGGTTATCGCTCATCTTGCCTCCTCATTGGTCAGGTTGTTTGTCAGACTCCCGAGCTTGTCGATCAGTTGCCTGTTCATTGTCGTTCAAGCTTGGCGCAAATCGACAAGCGCGCAAAAATTTTTCGTGATCAAAGGCACCAGCTGACAAGCTGGCAACAGCGGCGGCCGCAGACCCCCGGCGGTATAATGACGGGATGCAGAATCTCCTCCAGAACCTGAACCCAGAACAACTGGCCGCCGTCACGCTGCCGCCCCAGAGCGCCCTGATTTTGGCGGGCGCAGGCTCGGGCAAAACGCGGGTGCTGACCACGCGCATTGCCTGGCTGATCCAGACCGGACAGGTGTCGCCCGCCGGCATCATGGCGGTGACGTTCACCAACAAGGCGGCCAAGGAGATGCTGACGCGCCTGTCCGCCATGCTGCCCGTGAACACGCGCGGGATGTGGATCGGCACCTTCCACGGCCTGTGCAACCGGCTCTTGCGCACGCACTACCGCGACGCGGCGCTGCCGCAGGCGTTCCAGATCCTCGACACGCAGGACCAGCTGTCGATGATCAAGCGCCTGCTCAAGGCCAACAACGTGGATGACGAGAAGTACCCGGCCAAGGATCTGCTGTACTTCATCAACAATGCCAAGGACCAAGGGCTGCGCGCGCACGACGTCGAGGCCTACGAGCCGATCACGCGCAAATTTGCCGAGCTGTACGAGCTGTACGACCAGCAATGCCAGCGCGAGGGCGTGGTCGATTTTGCGGAGCTGTTGCTGCGCACCTACGAGCTGCTGTCGCGCAACCAGCCGCTGCGCCACCATTACCAGATGCGCTTCAAGCACATCCTGGTGGACGAGTTCCAGGACACCAACGACCTGCAGTACAAGCTGCTCAAGCTGCTGGCCGGCTATGGCGAAGCGCAGGGTGGCGCCTTGTTCGCGGTGGGCGACGACGACCAAAGCATCTACGCCTTCCGCGGCGCCAACGTGGGCAACATGAGCGCGTTCGAGCGCGACTTCCACGTCAAGAACCTGATCAAGCTGGAGCAGAACTACCGCTCGCACGGCCACATCCTCGACAGCGCCAACTACCTGATTTCCTACAACGCCAAACGCCTTGGCAAGAACCTGCGCACCGACCAGGGGCAGGGCGAGCAGGTGCGCGTGTACGAGGCGTCGTCCGACCTCGAGGAAGCGCAGTGGATCATCGAGGAAGCCAAGAACCTGATGGCCGACGGCATCCCGAGGAGCGAAATCGCGATCCTGTACCGCTCCAACGCGCAAAGCCGTGTGATCGAGCACGCGCTGTTCGCGGCCGGCCTGCCGTACACCGTCTATGGCGGCCTGCGCTACTTCCAGCGCGCCGAGGTCAAGCACGCGATCGCTTACCTGCAGCTGATGGACAACCCGCACAACGATTCGGCCTTCCTGCGCGTGGTGAACTTCCCCACCCGTGGCATCGGCGCGCGCACCATCGAGATGCTGCAGGGCGCCGCTGAGCAGTACGGCATTTCGCTATACGCGTCGGTGCCCTACATGACCGGCAAGGCGGGTTCTTCGCTGGGCGCCTTCGTCAAGCTGGTCGAGGGCGCGCGCTTCGAGACCCAGCAGCTGCCGCTGCCGGAGATGGTGCGCGTGGTGCTCGAGCGCAGCGGCCTTTTGACCCACTACGCCAACGAGAAGGAAGGCGCGGACCGCGTCGAGAACCTCGAGCAGCTGGTGGACGCAGCGGCCCAGTTCGTGCAGGAAGAGGGCTTCGGCCAGCAGGCGCCGGCGCACCTGGGCCCGCAGGCGCAGGCGCAGGCGGGCGAGCTGGTGGTCAGCGAAGACGGGGTCGAGATCCTGGACGCCGACGCGCCGCTGCCGGCGGTGATGTCGCCGCTGTCGGCCTTCCTGTCGCACGCGTCGCTGGAAGCGGGCGACGCGCAGGCGCAGGTGGGACAGGACGCGCTGCAGCTCATGACGGTGCACTCGGCCAAGGGCCTGGAGTTCGACGCGGTGTTCATCACCGGCCTGGAAGAGGGCCTGTTCCCGCACGAGAGCAGCTCGCGCGAGGCGGACGGCGTGGACGAGGAGCGGCGCCTGATGTACGTGGCGATCACGCGCGCGCGCCGCCGGCTGTACATGAGCTTTACGCAGCAGCGCATGCTGCACGGGCAGACGCGCTTTAACATGAAGTCGCGCTTTTTCGACGAGCTGCCGGATGAGTCGCTCAAGTGGCTGTCGCCGCGCGTGCAGGGGCACTGGTTCGCGAACAACAAGAAGACCACCGCCTGGGACGATGCCCAGTTCCGCAACGCGGGCACGGACAATAAGATCGCGCAGCAGATCACGCAAAAGTCGGGCAACGGTTCCGGCTGGCGGATTGGCGAATCGGTCTCGCACGCCAAGTTCGGCGAGGGTGTGATCGTCAATATCGAAGGCGGCGCCGGTGCGGCGCGCGCGCAGATCAACTTCGGCTCGGCCGGGATGAAGGTGCTGGACCTGTCCGTGGCCAAGCTCGAGCGCTTGTCGCGCTAACCCCTCTCGTTAGTCTTCGCACGTCGTCCCCGCGCAGACGGGGACCCATAGGCCGCATGAACGCAGGCTCAGCATCGGTCCCCGCCTGCGCGGGGACGACGTTTTTGAGCTAACAAAGTTTTCTAGGCCGGCTGCCCTTGCGGCTGTACCGGCTTGCCGAAAATCTGGCGGTATCCGACGTAGATCGCGCACTGCAAGAGCAGCACGAACAGGAAGATCAGCCACATGATGATCACCTGCGCGATGTGCACCGGCCCCACGATCAGCGCCACCAGCATGCACACCGAGAAGAACAGCCCGAACCACGCCAGCAGCAGCACGCTGAACACGCGCGCGCTTCGCACCACCGCGAAGAAGCTGTAGAAGGTGGCCTTGCCCGGCCCCATCTTCTCCCAGTAGGTGAGCGGCGCCGCAAAGGCCAGCGAAATCAGCGCCGCCAGGTCGAGCACGAAGATGAGGAACATCGCCAGCACGTCCGACACGTCGACCGCCAGCTTCTTCGGGTCCGGCTGCTGCACGGTGATCTGCTCCCAGAACGCCGGGTCGATGGCGAAACGTGCCAGCAGGGCGAGCAGCAGCGACACCGCCAGGTACACCAGCCCGAGCTTGCACAGCGTGACCACGGCCGGCTTGCGAAAGCCCGTCAGCAGCACGCTGGGGGTGACGCGCTCGCCGTTGTCGATCATCAGGCAGGCCTGCATGAAGGCCATCGACAGCGACGGGATCAGCACCACGGCCAGGATCGGCCCCACCACCGGCACCGCGGAAAACGCGATGCTGATCAGGATGTTCGCGAACATCAGCGTCGTCAGCCCGCCGGGCTGCTTGCGAAACAGTGCGGCGCCTTGCTTGAGCCATGCCCAGCCAGTGCTGGCGGGAAGCTTGCTCATGCCGGCAGCTCCTGGGCCGCGTGCTCCACGCGGTCGCGCAGGATGCGTTCGAAATGGGTGGGGTCGTGCGGCGTGAGCAGCTCGGCCTCGCGCGGCAGGTGCAGGTCGTACAGGCGCGACAGCCAGAAGCGCAGCGCGGCGGCGCGCAGCATGGTCTGCCAGGCGGCGCGGTCGGCGTCGGTGAACGGCCGCACCGCGTGATACGCGTCGAGCAGCGCGGACAGGCGCGCGGTGTCCAGCTTGCCGCTCTGCTGGTCGATGCACCAGTCGTTGACCGTCACTGCCACGTCGAACAGCCAGGTATCGCAGCCCGCAAAGTAAAAGTCGAAGCAGCCGGTGAGCTTGTCGCCGACGAACATCACGTTGTTGCGGAACAGGTCTGCGTGCACGGGACCGTGTGCGAGCTGGCGGTAGGTGTCGGTGCCGGCAAACGCCTGCTGGAACGCGATCTCGGACGACAGAAGCTGCGCGTTTTCCGGCGAAAGGAAGGGCATCACCTTGGGGGCCGTCTCGAGCCACCAGTCCAGGCCGCGCAGGTTCGGCTGCTGCAGCGGGAAGTCGTGCGCGGCCAGGTGCATGCGGGCCAGCATGGTGCCCGCCTCGGCGCAGTGCACCGGTTGCGGGTCCATTTGCGATGCGCCTTCCAGTTTGGTGACCACCGCCGCCGGCTTGCCGTGCAGGGGCACCACCAGGTCGCCGTGCTCGTTCGGCACCGGATCGGGCACGGGAATGCCGCGCCGCGCCAGGTGGCGCATCAGCTGCAGGTAGAACGGCAGCTGGTCGAAGTCGAGGTTCTCGAAGATCGTGAGCACGTACTCGCCGCGCTCGGTGGTCAGGAAGAAGTTACTGTTTTCGATGCCGGAGGCGATGCCCTTGAGCGCGCGCGCCTGGCCGAGAGGGAACTGCTTGATCCACTGGTTGAGGTCGTCCAGCGTGACCGCGGTGAAAACTGCCATGTTCAAGCAAAAAGTGAGAGTCGGTAGCTGATTCGGGTTGATACTCGCGCGCGGGTCGTCCGCGCGCGGGCCGCGTTATTTGGTGGGGCGCGGCGGCGGCGGCACTTCGGCCGCGGCCGGGGTCTGCTCCGGCGTTTCGCTGCTTGGCTCGCCCTGCTTGCGCTTGCGGTTCAGGTCGAACTCCAGCACCTGCCACTGCGGCGCGCGAATGCCGCCGGCTTCCTGCGTGCCGGGCGCGGCGTTGCCCGCCGGGACGTTGGGGCGCATGTAGTAGTGGCTGGGGCCGGCCTGCACCTCGACTTCGGTGACCTGCCCGTTCTGCTTGCGCTCCTTGATCTGGGTGCCGCCTTTGGGCGGAATAGTGGTCGCCGGCACGTCGCTGCCCGGCTCGATACGCTCGAGCTTGGGCGGCTTTTCGCTGGGCGGCGCGCTTTGCGCCTGCTGCTGCGCGAACGCGCACGGCGCGAGCGCCAACAGGCAGAGCGAGAACAGTCGGAGGGAAGGGAGCTTGCGCTGCATGATGTTTCACCTTTGTCGTTTTGTTCATTGTAACAAAGGGCGTGCCTTCCCAGTGAAAAGTGTGGGCATCGTCCCCATCTGGATTGGCGGGCCGTTGCGTTTTCTTCATGCCGGATTCTGCGATAATGCGTGGATCGAACGCGGCGCTGGCCCGCCCATCACCAGATTATCTCCCTATGCAAAATACCCTGCTGCTCGTTGACGGTTCCAGCTACCTTTATCGCGCCTTCCACGCGCTGCCCGACCTGCGCAGCCCCGACGGCTTCCCGACCGGGGCCATGCACGGCATGGTCAACATGCTGCGCCGCCTGCGCGCCGATTACCCGGCCGCCTACGTCGCCTGCGTGTTCGACGCCTCGGGCAAGACCTTCCGTGACGAGATGTACCCGGAGTACAAGGCCACGCGCGCCTCGATGCCGGACGACTTGCGCAAGCAGATCGAGCCGATCCACGAGGCGGTGCGCTACCTGGGCTGGCCGATCCTGATGGTGGACGGCGTGGAGGCCGACGACGTGATCGGCACCCTGGCGGTGCAGGCCGCCGCCCGCGGCATGAACACGATCGTCTCCACCGGCGACAAGGACCTGGCCCAGCTCGTCAACGACAAGGTCATGCTGATCAATACCATGACCAACGATAAGCTGGACGAAGCGGGCGTGATCGCCAAGTTCGGCGTGCCGCCCAACCGCATCATCGACTACCTCACCCTCATCGGCGACACGGTGGACAACGTCCCCGGCGTGAACAAGTGCGGCCCCAAGACCGCGGTCAAGTGGCTGACCCTGCACGGTTCGCTCGACGGCGTGATCGAGAACGCGCACGCGATCACCGGTGCGGTGGGCGAGAACCTGCGCGCGGCGCTCGAATGGCTGCCCAAGGGCCGCCAGCTCATCACCGTCAAGACCGACTGCGACCTGTCGCGGCACGTCGTCTCGATCGAGGAAACGCTGGTCGGCCGTCCTGAAGACCGCGAAGCGCTGCAGGCCTTCTTCCAGCGCTACGGCTTCAAGACCATGCTGCGCGAGCTGACCGCCAACGGTGGCGCCCGCGCCCCCGCGGCCCAGCTCAATTCGCCGGAAGGCGCGCAGGCCACGCTGCCCGGCATGCCGATCATCCGCGGCGAATACGAAACCGTGCTCACCGAAGAGCAGCTCGCCAAATGGATCGCGCTGGTCGATGTTGCCGCGCTCACCTCGGTGGATACCGAAACCACGTCGCTCGACCCGATGGCGGCCGAGATGGTCGGCATTTCGCTGTCGGTCGAGTCGGGCAAGGGCTGCTACATCCCGGTGGCGCACCGCTACGCCGGGGTGCCGCAGCAGCTGGCGCGCGAGCTGGTGCTCGAGCGCCTCAAGCCGTGGCTGGAAAATCCGGACAAGCCCAAGCTTGGCCAGAACCTGAAATACGACATGCACGTGTTCGAGAACCATGGCGTCAAGCTGCGCGGCATCGTGCACGACACGCTGCTCGAATCCTACGTGTTCGAGTCGCATAAGCCGCACGACATGGACACGATGGCCATGCGCCACCTGGGCTACACCACGATTCCCTACGTGGACGTGTGCGGCAAGGGCGCCAACCAGATCTGCTTCGACCAGGTGGAGCTGGCGCGCGCGACCGAGTACGCGGGCGAGGATTCGGACATCACCCTGCGGCTGCACGAGGTGATGCTGCCGCACGTGCAGAGCAACGAAGGCCTGAAGTACGTGTACGAGAAGATCGAGCTGCCCACGCAGGTGGTGCTCCAGAAAATCGAGCGCAACGGCGTGCTGGTCGATGCCGAGCTGCTGGCGGTGCAGTCGAACGAGCTGGCCGAGCGCATCATGAAGCTGGAGCAGGAAGCCTACGAACTGGCCGGCGGCCCGTTCAATCTCGGTTCGCCCAAGCAGATCGGCGAAATCTTCTTCGGCAAGCTCGGGCTCCCGGTCATCAAGAAGACGGCGACTGGCGCACCCTCCACCGACGAAGAGGTGCTGCAGAAGCTGGCCGAGGACTTCCCGCTGCCGAAGGTGCTGCTCGAACACCGTGGACTGTCAAAGCTCAAGTCCACCTACACCGACAAGCTGCCCAAGATGGTGAACCCGCACACCGGGCGTGTGCACACCAACTATGCGCAAGCGGTGGCGGTCACTGGGCGCCTGGCGTCGAACGACCCCAACCTGCAGAACATCCCGGTGCGGACCAGTGAAGGGCGCCGCATTCGCGAGGCCTTCATCGCGCCGCCGGGAAGCGTGATCGTCTCGGCCGACTATTCGCAGATCGAGCTGCGCATCATGGCCCACATTTCGGGTGACGAGGCGATGCTGCGCGCGTTCGCGCAGGGCGAGGACATCCACCGCGCCACCGCCGCCGAGATTTTCGGCATGCCGCCCGAGGAAGTGCAGGCCGAGCAGCGCCGCTACGCCAAGGTCATCAATTTCGGCCTGATTTACGGGATGAGCGCTTTTGGCCTGGCGTCGAACCTGGGCATCGAGCGGTCGGCCGCGCAGAACTACATCGAGCGCTACTTCAACCGCTTCTCGGGCGTGAAGCAGTACATGGACGAGACGCGTCTGGCGGCCAAGCAGCGCGGCTATGTGGAGACGGTGTTCGGGCGCCGCCTGTGGCTCCCCGAGATCAATTCGCCCAACGGCCCGCGCCGCGCCGGCGCCGAACGGGCCGCGATCAACGCGCCGATGCAGGGCACCGCGGCCGACCTGATCAAGCTGGCGATGATCGCCGTGCAGGGCTGGCTCGAGAAGGACCAGCTGGCCACGCGCATGGTCATGCAGGTGCACGACGAACTGGTGCTCGAAGTGCCCGAGGGCGAACTGGCGCTGGTGCGCGCGCGCCTGCCCGAGCTGATGGCCGGCGTGGCCAAGCTCGACGTGCCGCTGTTGGCGGAAACCGGCGTGGGGCCGAACTGGGAGCAGGCACACTGATCGCCTGAGTAACTATCGCCGGCTACGTAGGGTGGGCTCTCGAGCCCACGCGTTTGCACGCGGCCCCGTAACCGCGTGGGCACAAGTGCCCACCCTACGATTGCACGCCCGTTAAGACCTGTTAATACAAGGTTAAATTTCGGTGGCTTCGCCGCAACAGTTCAGTATCTGAAGTGTAAGCAATGGTTTCAATGTGCGTTCGTTAACTCAAAAGTTGCCAATCGGAATATAGGATGCCTTTCAACCCGCCGTGGTCGTCGGCGATTTTTCTGAAAGGCATAACATGAAACAACAGCTCACCAAAATCGGCCTCGTGGCCGGCAGCGCCCTGGCTGCAGCCTCGCTCGTCGCCTGCGGCGGCGGTGGCGGCTCCTCTGGTTCCTCGACCACGCCGCCGCCAGTTGGCACCGCCGGCACCCTGACCGTGGCGCTCACCGATGCCCCGGCCTGCGGTTTTGACGCGGTCAACGTCACCGTCAGCAAGGTGCGCGTGAACAAGAGCGCCACCGCCAGCGACACCGACGCCGGCTGGGTGGACGTGACGCTGAACCCGGCGCGCAAGATCGACCTGCTCAAGCTCACCAACGGCGTGCTCGACACCCTGGGCCAGACCTCGCTGGAAGCCGGCCACTATACCCAGGTGCGCCTGGTGCTCGATTCGAACGCGAGCGGCACCGCCAACACGGTGCTGCCGACCGGTTCCAAGACCGAACAGCCGCTCGATACGCCGAGCGCGGTCCAGAGCGGCATCAAGCTTACCGGCGAATTCGACGTGGCCGTCGGCCAGCGTTCGGACATCGTGATCGACTTCGACGCCTGCAAATCGGTGCTCACCAAGGGCAATGGCAAATACGCGCTCAAGCCGGTGCTGCGCATGGTCCCGAGCGCGGTCAACAACGGCATCACCGGCGTGATCGCCACCACCGCGCTGGCCAACCACGTGGTGGTGTCGGCCCAGCAGAACGGCAAGATCATCGCGTCCACGGCGCCGGACAGCACCGGCGCATTCAACCTGTCGCACCTCACGGCCGGTAACTACGATGTCGTCATCACCTCGGACAACAGCGCCGCGTCGGTGATCAGCGCCGTGCCGGTGACGGCCAGCGGCACCACCGCCATCAGCACCACGGGTGCCCCGATCGCGCTGGCGCTGTCCACCACCGGTTCGATCAGCGGCACCGTCACCATGACGCCGCCGAGCGCCACCGAGGCGGCATATGTCGCGGCCAAGCAGTCGTTCGCTTCCGGCCCGACGGTCACCATCAAGTACCAAGGGGCGGATCTTGCGACCGGTGCCTACACGCTGGCCAACCTTCCGGTGGCGGCGCCGCAGTACGCGGTGTACAGCAGCACGCTGCCGCTCGCGTTCAACGCCGCTGTCGGCGTGACGCCGGCGACCTACACGGTGGAGGCAAGCGCCAACGGCTACACCACCAAGTCGGTGTCGGGTGTGAGCATCGCGACCGCGAACCAGGCCAACGTCAACTTCGCGCTGGCGCCGTAAGCTGATCTCAGTCTGGCTGGACGCGTGGGCGGGAGACCCGCCCACCCTACGTACTTCCCGGTAGGGTGGGCAGGTATTCCTGCCCACGCGTTCAAGCACCGCTTGCAAACCCGATCCTGTGCACGCCATCGCTCCGACGCTGATAAGATAGCAAGCCTTTTCCATCACGTCGGAGGATCGCAGATGAAGGACCTGGTACAGGATGGCGACAGCCTTGTCGCCGACAGCGCTTTCGCGGACGGTGTGGACCGCCGCGTGTTCCTGAAGGCCGCGCTGGGCACCGGCTTTGCCGCCGCCACGCTGCCGGTCGCGGCGCAGTCCGTGATCAAGACCGATACCGCTGGCCTGACCGCCGGCACCATCCAGCTCAAGGTCGGCGGCACCACGGTGCCCGTCTATCGCGCCCAGCCCGAGGGCAAGACCAATCTTCCCGTCATCCTGGTCGTGTCCGAGATCTTCGGCGTGCACGAACACATCGCGGACATCGCGCGCCGCTTCGCCAAGCTGGGCTACCTCGCGCTCGCGCCCGAGCTGTTCGTGCGCCAGGGCGACCCGTCGAAGGTCCCGAATATCGCCGACCTCATGCGCGACATCATCTCCAAAACCCCGGATGCGCAAGTCATGGGCGACCTCGACGCCTGCGTGGACTGGGCGCGCCACAATGGCGGCAACGTGGACAAGCTGGGCATCACGGGCTTCTGCTGGGGCGGCCGCATCACCTGGATGTACAGCGCCCACAATCCCAAGGTGAAGGCCGGCGTGGCATGGTACGGCCGCCTGGTGGGCGAACCGAGCGCCAACACGCCGAAGCACCCGATCGACATCGCGGCCAGCCTCAAGGTTCCGGTGCTGGGCCTGTACGGCGCCAAGGACACCGGCATCCCGGTCGATACGGTCAAGAAGATGGAGGCCGAACTGGCCAAGGGCAGCAGCGGTTCCACCTTCGTGGTGTACCAGGATGCCGGCCACGCCTTCAACGCCGACTACCGTCCGAGCTACGTCGAAGCCGACGCCAAGGACGGCTGGTCGCGCGCACTCGCCTGGTTCAAGTCGCACGGCGTCGCGTAGACGGCGCACGGCTGCGGCCCGGCGGCGGTACAATGCTGGGCTGCAGCACTGCACGACCAAGAACAAGAGGCTAACAAATCGACCCGATCCTCATCTCCATCCTGCTAGCGACACTGTTCGCCGGCGCCGTCAGCATCACCGCCGCCGCCATCTTCTCGTTCACGCTGCTGTCCAAGGTAGTCGAGCGCATGGTCAGCCTGTCGGTGGGGATCATGCTGTCCACCTCGCTGCTGCACGCGCTGCCCGAGGCGTTCGAATCGAATGCCGACCCGCGCAGCCTGTTCGCCACGCTGCTTGCGGGCCTGCTGGCGTTCTTCATGCTGGAAAAGCTGGCGGTGCTGCGCCACTCGCACCATCACGAGGGCGACGGCCACCATCACGCGCACGGGCACGACGCGCGCGAGGCGGGCAAGGCGGGGTGGATGATCCTGGTCGGCGACGGCATGCACAACTTCACCGACGGGATCCTGATCGCGGCGGCCTTCCTGGCCAATCCGCAGCTGGGCATCGTCACGGGCCTGGCCATCGTCGCGCATGAAATCCCGCAGGAGATCGGCGACTTCATCGTGATGCTCAACGCCGGTTTTTCGCGCCTGCGGGCCTACGTGTTCAACCTGCTGTGCAGCCTGATGGCGGTGGCCGGCGGCCTGCTCGGCTACTTCACGCTGGACCGCGCCAGCAGCCTGATTCCGTACGTGCTGGTGTTCGCGTCCTCGGGCTTCATCTACATCGCCGTCAGCGACCTGATGCCGCAGATGCAGCGCCGTGCCACCGTGCGCGAGTCGGTGCCGCAGGTGTTCCTGATCGGGCTGGGCGTGCTGATCGTACTGTTCCTCACACGCGGGCACTGATCGCCCAAAGCTTGCGCTGCGCCGTTGACAGTGCGCACGCGCCGGCCATACTTGGGTGTGGCCGACGAGGAGAAGTCATGAACAGGTTCGATCAGGTACTGGGCGCAATCCGCGCCAATCCGGTGCGTTTCGTCGCATGGATGCTGGCGCTGCTGGTCCTGGCGGCGGCCGCGCTGACCGTCTTCGACGGCCTTGGCCTGGACCTCTGGCTCTTCAGCCACTGACGGCAAGCCGGCACACGCCTGGTCAGCCGCCGGTCGCCACAGGGCGCGACGCGTCCGCGCACCATTCGCTCCACGACCCCGGATACAGCGCCGCCCCGCGCAGGCCGGCCACTTCGAGTGCCAGCAGGTTGTGGCACGCGGTCACCCCGGACCCGCATTGCATGATCGCCTTGGCCGGATCGTCCACGACGGCGGACCACTCCGACTTGAGCTGCGCCGCATCCTTGAAGCGCCCGTCCGCGCCCAGGTTGTCCTTGAAGAAGCGGTTCTTCGCTCCCGGGATATGCCCGCCCACCGGATCGATGGTCTCGTTCTCGCCGCGGAAGCGGTCGGGCGAGCGGGCATCCACCACCACACGAGCACCGCCGCCGATGTTGGCCAGCACCTGGCTTGCGTCCACGGTGGCCACCAGCGGCGCGCGCGCTGCGATCGCGCCGCGCGGCTTGGTGTCCACCTCGGCGGACAGCGGCAGCCCTTGTGCCTGCCACGCGGCCATGCCACCGTCCAGCACCGCCACCGCCTCGTGGCCGATCCAGCGCAGCAGCCACCACAGGCGCGCGGCGAACATGCCGCCGTGCGCGTCGTAGGCGACCACTTGCGTGCCCTCGTTCACGCCCCAGCCGCGCAAGGTCTCGATGAACGCCTCGCGCTCCGGCAGCGGATGGCGGCCGCGGAAGGCGCCGTCAGCTGCGCGCTTGGCGCCGGACAGTTCGTTCTCCATGTCGGCAAACACGGCGTGGGGCAGGTGGGCGACGGCATAGCCTTCGCGGCCGGCATCCAGGTTGACGAGGTCGTGGCGGCAGTCCACTACCACCCAGTTGGGGTCGTCGATGTGGCGTGCCAGTTCAGCGGCGGGAATCAGCGTGGTGTACATGATGCTCCTCAGGTTTCGGCTGCAATCGGATCGGTCTCGATGGAGGTCGCGCCGCGTGGCGCGCTCTTCGTATTGTAGAACGTCGCGGCGATGCCGGAGGCGAGGATCACGCCCATGCCCAGCCACACGTGCCAGTCGAAGCGGTCACCCCACAGCGCCATGCCCCACAGGCTGGAGAACACGATGCCGGTGTATTGCAGGTTGGCCACCACCAGCACCTTGCCCACGCGGTAGGCGCGCGTCATCGCCATCTGCGCCAGCAGGGCCGACACGCCGATGGCCAGCACCAGCGCCGCCAGGCGTGGCGTGAAGGCGTGGAAGCTGACGCCGTTCGCATCCGGCGTGGCCAGGCTCAGGAAGAAACCGGCGATGGCGGTGGTGAGCGAGAAGTAGAACACCACGCGGTATTCCGGCTCGCCCATCTGGCCCAGGCGGCGCACCTGCATGTAGGCCATCGCCGAGATCACCGACGAGGCCACGCCGGCCAGGCCGCCGAGCCACTGGTTGGTTTGTACGGCCGGCCGCAGCACCAGCGTCACGCCGACAAAGCTCATCGCCACCGCGACTGCCAGCGGCCACTCGACGTGCTTTTTGCCGTGCCACCAGCCCAGCGCGAACATCCAGACCGCGATCCAGATCGGCGCGGTGTAGTTGAGCGTGACGGCGGTGGCCAGCGGCAGCGCGCCGATCGCGAAGAACCACAGCCACAGCGAGGTCACGCCGACGATGCTGCGCCAGATGTGCTCCCTGGGGAAGGCGGTGCGCAGCGTGCCGCCGTGGGCGCGCAGCGAGGCGAACAGGATGACCGAGCCGATCAGGCCGCGGTACATCAGCAGTTCGGAGGTGGAGAAGGTGGCGGAGGCCAGCTTGACCGCCGCGCCCATGGCGGCGAAGGCAAAGCTGGCAAACAGCATCCAGAGAGAAGGCATATGTACAGCGTGGGGTTATAAAACAAAACCGCGGCCCATTCGAGCCGCGGTTTGAAGGTGCTACAGGTACTTACAGGGCAATCCGGCTCCGGTACCACTCGTGGAAGTGCTGCATGCCGTCTTCCATCGGCGACTGGTAGGGGCCCACTTCGTTGGTGCCGCGCTCCATCAGGATCTTGCGGCCGGCATCCATGCGCAGGCCGATCTCGTCGTCCTCGATGCAGGTTTCCATGTACGCGGCGCGCTCGGCCTCGACGAATTCGCGCTCGAACAGCACGATCTCTTCGGGGTAGTAGAACTCGACCACGTTGCGGGTCTTCTGCGGGCCGTCCGGCCACAGGGTCGAGACCACCAGCACGTTCGGGTACCACTCGACCATGATGTTGGGGTACAGCGTCAGCCAGATCGCGCCGAACTTGGGCGGCACGCCGTTGCTGAACTTGAGCACCTCTTCCTGCCACTTCTTGTATTTGGCCGAGCCAAAGCGTTTCAGGCCGGCGTTCACGCCCACCGTCTGCACGCTGTAGTCTTCGCCGAACTCCCAGCGCAGGTCGTCGCAGGTGACGAAGTTGCCCAGGCCCGGGTGGAACGGCTCGACATGGTAGTCCTCGAGGTACACCTCGATGAAGGTCTTCCAGTTGTAGTCGCAGTCGTGCACCTCGACGTGGTCGAGCATGAAGCCGGAAAAATCGAGGTCCTTGGTGACCGACAGCTTGGACAGCTTGTCCATCACGTTGTAGCCGTTCTGCTCGAACAGCATGCCGTTCCAGCTTTGCAGCGGCGTCTTGGACAGGTTCAGGCACGGCGTGTGCTCGAAATGCGGCGCGCCGATCAGTTCACCCTTCAGGTCATAGGTCCAGCGGTGCAGCGGGCAGACGATGTTGTCGGCATTGCCGCGGCCGTTGAACATCACCGCCTGGCGGTGACGGCAGACGTTGGACAGCACTTCGATGCCGGTTGCGTTGCGCACCAGCATGCGGCCTTCCTTTTCCGATGCCAGCGTGTGGAAGTCGCCGACTTCCGGAACCATGAGTTCGTGCCCGACGTAGCGCGGGCCCTTGAGAAACAACTCCTGCATTTCGCGCTTTTGCAGCGCGTCGTCAAAATAGACATTTACCGGAAGCTGCGCGCACGAACGCGCAAGCTTCGCCTGGGTCGCCAGATCGGACATCCCAACCCCCCTTATATAAGAGCGAGCCAAAGAAGAGAAAATCCTAAGACCAGTATTCGGCTTCGTAATACGGTATTTCGGAACAGAACCGGCGATTATACCGTCTAACAAGCCCTACCGTAATGGGTCGGCGCGAGATTGTGGCAGGCAGGGTGAAAGATATTGCCTGAACGGCATCGTTTTCATGAGTCGGGGAAGGGCTCCCGTTACATTGTGGACGCACTGACACGATGGTGACGCGACACGCGATTCGCCACCCGAGTGGTTGGATTGTTCTAAAATACGCGATTAGACTGTCCAGTGGCGCACAAGTTGCACTACGGCGGGCCGGTCGTTGAATAAAAGAAAACTATGTCAAATAACACACCCTCGTCGCCGCCGGAATCGTTCGAGCAGGCGATGGCCGAGCTGGCCCAGCTCGTGAGTCAAATGGAATCCGGCCAGCTGCCGCTGGAAGCGTCGGTGGCCGCCTATGCGCGCGGCTCCGAGCTGGTCAAGTACTGTGCGGCCCAGCTGGACAAGGTCGAATCGCAGGTCAAGGTGCTGGAGGGCGACATGCTCAAGCCGTTTGCGGCCGACGCGGCGGGCGAGGGCGCGCAATGACGGTTCCTTTCGGCGACTGGATGAAGGGTGTGCAGGACGAGGTCGAGCAGGCACTCGGCGCGTACCTGCCCGATGCCGGCACGGTGCCGCACAAGCTGCACGAGGCCATGCGCTACACCACGCTGGGCGGCGGCAAGCGCGTGCGCCCGCTGCTGGTGTATGCCAGCGGCGCGCTGTTCGGCGCCGATGCGCGCGCGCTGGCGCGGGCCGCCTGCGCGGTCGAGATGATCCACGCCTATTCGCTGGTGCACGACGACATGCCGTGCATGGACGACGACGATCTGCGGCGCGGCAAGCCGACGGTGCACGTGGCCTATGACGAGGCGACCGCGCTGCTGGTGGGCGACGCGCTGCAGTCGCAGGCCTTCCAGGTGCTGGCCGAGACCGACACGCTGCCGCCGAAACAGGTGGTGGCGATGCTGCGCTTGTTGGCCGAAGCGGCTGGCTCCGCCGGCATGTGCGGCGGGCAGGCGATTGACCTTTCCAGCGTGGGCCATGCGCTCACGCTCGAACAACTGGAGCGCATGCACCAGCTGAAAACCGGTGCACTGCTGCGCGCATCGGTGGTGCTGGGCGCGCTGGCCGGGCGCGAGCTGGCGCCGCATGAACTGGATGCGCTGGCCGCGTATTCGAAAGCGATTGGCCTCGCGTTCCAGGTGGTGGACGACGTACTGGATGCGACGGCCGATTCGGCCACGCTGGGCAAAACCGCCGGCAAGGACGCGGCCGACAACAAGCCGACCTATGTGTCGATCCTTGGCCTTGAGCCCTCGCGGGCCCTGGCCGAACAACTGCGGCGCGATGCGCATGAAGCGCTGGCGCCGTTCGGAGAACAAGCACTGCGGCTGCGCGAACTCGCGGACCTCATCGTGCAGCGGAAGGCCTAAATGAAACTGCTAGAGACCATCAACGATCCCGCCGACCTGCGCAAGCTGCCGCGTACGCAGCTCACGCCGCTGGCGCACGAGCTGCGCAGCTTCCTGCTCGATTCCGTCTCCAAGACCGGCGGCCACCTGTCGTCGAACCTGGGCACGGTGGAGCTGACCATCGCGCTGCACTACGTGTTCAACACCCCGCACGACCGCATCGTGTGGGACGTGGGCCACCAGACCTACTCGCACAAGATCCTGACCGGGCGGCGCGAGCGCATGCCCTCGCTGCGCCAGCTGAACGGCCTGTCCGGCTTCCCCAAGCGCGACGAAAGCGAATACGACACCTTCGGTACCGCGCACTCGTCCACCTCGATTTCGGCGGCGCTGGGCATGGCCCAGGCGGCCAAGCTCAAGGGCGAGCACCGCCATGCGATCGCCGTGATCGGCGACGGCTCCATGACCGCCGGCATGGCGTTCGAGGCGCTGAACAACGCGGGCGTCGAGGACGACGTCAACCTGCTGGTCATCCTGAACGACAACGACATGTCGATCTCGCCGCCGGTGGGCGCACTGAACCGCTACCTGGCGCGCCTCATGTCGGGCAAGTTCTACGCAGCCGCCAAGAACGTCGGCAAGACCGTGCTGCCGGCCCCGATGCGCGAGCTGGCCAAACGGCTGGAAGAGCACGCCAAGGGCATGGTGGTGCCGGCCACGATGTTCGAAGAATTCGGCTTCAACTACATCGGCCCGATCGACGGCCACGACCTCGAATCGCTGATCCCGACGCTGGAAAACATCAAGCAGCTCAAGGGGCCGCAGTTCCTGCACGTGGTGACCAAGAAGGGCCAGGGCTACAAGCTGGCCGAGGCCGAACCGATCCTGTACCACGGCACCGGCAAGTTCAACCCGACCGAAGGCATCAAGCCGGCCGCCGCGCCGTCCAAGATCACCTACACTGAAGTGTTCGGCAACTGGCTGTGCGACATGGCGGCGGTGGACAAGAAGCTGGTCGGCATCACGCCGGCCATGCGCGAAGGCTCGGGCATGGTGAAGTTCCACCAGCAGTTCCCGAACCGCTATTTTGACGTGGGCATCGCCGAGCAGCATTCGGTGACCTTTGGCGCGGGCCTGGCGGCGGAAGGCATGAAGCCGGTGGTGGCGATCTACTC
This sequence comes from Massilia agilis, assembly GCF_024756255.1. Lineage (GTDB taxonomy): Bacteria > Pseudomonadota > Gammaproteobacteria > Burkholderiales > Burkholderiaceae_D > Telluria > Telluria agilis. The sequence goes on from NZ_JANUHB010000005.1 coordinate 50,940, forward strand.
GACCTTTTTGCAGCGCGCCTACGACCAGCTGATCCACGACGTGGCGCTGCAGAACCTGGACGTGACCTTTGCGCTGGACCGCGCGGGCCTGGTCGGCGCCGACGGCGCAACCCACGCCGGCAATTACGACATGGCCTACCTGCGCTGCATTCCCAACATGGTGGTGATGGCGCCGTCGGACGAGAACGAGTGCCGCCAGATGCTCACCACGGCCTACCACTACCCGGGCCCGGCCGCGGTGCGTTACCCGCGCGGCACCGGCGTGGGCGCGCAGGTGCAGCAGGAGCTGACCTCGATCGAGATCGGCAAGGGCGAGATCCGCCGCCAGGGCAAGGGCATCGCGATCCTGGCCTTCGGTTCGATGGTCGCGCCGAGCCTGGCTGCTGCCGGCGAGCTGAATGCGACGGTGGCCAACATGCGCTTCGTGAAGCCGCTCGACGTCGAGCTGGTCAAGCAGCTGGCCCGGGAGCACGACTACCTGGTCACGGTGGAGGAGGGCTGCATCATGGGCGGCGCCGGCTCCGCAGTGGCCGAGGCGCTGGCCGCCGAAGGCATCGCCAAGCCGATGATCCACCTCGGCCTGCCCGACAGGTTCATCGACCACGGCGACCCGGGCCTGCTGCTGGCCTCCGTCGGCCTGGACGCGAAAGGCATCGCGGCGTCGATCCGCGAGCGCGTCGGCATTGCCGAGCCGCGCCTGGTGGTCAACAACAGCTGACCTGCCGGTCCCGCCTTGAATGACGACGCCGGGCTCGCCCGGCGTTGTCATTTGTGTAATTCAATACATATTTTGTAGCGGAAACGTTACGTTGCGTTAAGTCACAATTGGCACATTCACGGGCTTCGGTTACGCTGGAAGACTGATATTTCAGTTTGGCAAATATACGTGTACATTGTGCAAGACCTTACCGGGTCGCGGGGCCATTTCGAGCCTGCACTCGAGGCGGCCTACCAGGCCGATCTCGCGACGCAGAAAATTGTCGCATTCCAGCGCACGGCCTTGCTGTGCGCGGTGCTGTACAGCTGCTTCGCGGTGCTCGACCTGATGGCGGTGCCGAGCAATGTGGCCGCGGCCTGGGCGATCAGGGCAGTGGTGCTGTGCGTGACCGCCGCCACCTCGCTTGCCACACGCTTGTCGCGCGAGACCTTCGTGCGACGCTATGCCATGCTCACCTGCCTGACCTATCTGATGTGGGGGCTGGGGATCGAGGCGATCATCATGCTCACCCGCCCCGACGATCCGGGCTGGAGCACCTACTATGCGGGCTTGCTGCTGGTCTCGATGGCGCTGTACGGCGCCACTTACCTGCGCGTGCTGCACGCCAGCCTGACCGGGCTGGCGCTGACCCTGAGCTATCTGGCGCTGGCGCTGGGCTACCAGCACATGGCCGAGCGCGGCGACTGGGTCATCGTGGTGCAGAACTGCTTCTTCCTGATCGGCGCCAACTTCATCGGCCTGTTCTCGCTGCACATGCGCGAACACTTCTCGCGCCAGGCCTTCCTGCTCAAGAATGCGCTCAAGCGCGACCTCGAGCTCGAAGAGGAAGCCAAGCGCCAGAGCGAGCACCTGTCCGAGCACGACGCGCTGACCGGCCTGCCCAACCGTGTGCGCTTCCTGCGGCGCCTTGGCGAACTGCTGGCCCAGCGCGACGACGGATCCACGGTAGCGGTGCTGTTCCTCGACCTGGATGACTTCAAGCCGGTCAATGACCGCCACGGCCACGCCGCCGGCGACTACGTGCTGCGCCGCGTGGCCGACCGCGTGCGCGGCGCCATCCGGGCGTCGGACCTGGCCGGCAGGCTGGGGGGCGACGAATTCGTGGTGGCGCTGCCGCTCGCGGCCGGGCAGGCCGAGCTGACCATCGAGCGACTGAGCGCGGCGCTGCGCGCCGCCATCGGAGAGCCGATCGCTTTCGGCGGCGAGGTCGTGCGCGTGACCGCGAGCGTTGGCGCGGCGCGGTGTCCCGATCATGGCCAGACGGCCGAGGAATTGCTGCACGCCGCCGACCAGTGCATGTATCGCTCCAAGCGGCGCAAGGAGGCCGCGCTGGCGGCGTAGGGTGGGCGGGTTTCCCGCCCACGCGTTCAACGACACCTTGAGTGGCTGCGGCGCTGTTCTCTGAACGCGTGGGCAGGAAGACCTGCCCACCCTACGGGCGCTGGCCGGGCACGTACAACGAACGCGCCAGCAGCAGGCCCGCAAGATAGCCACCGGCCAGCCCGCCGATGTGGGCCGCGTTGTCGGTATGCGGGTACACCAGGCCGGCGGCGATGTTGAACATCAAAAAGCCGCCGAGCGAACCGCGCAGGTCCTTCACGATCGTGGCCGGCACGCCGCTGTCGGGCCGCTGCATGAAGGCGAGCAGCCCGCCGATGATGCCGAAGATCGCGCCCGATGCGCCAACGCTGTTCACGTGCGGATTCCAGAGCACGCTGGCCAGGCTGCCGCATACGCCGGCGATCATGTACAGCGCCAGGAAGCGCGCGCTGCCGAACATGCGCTCGACCAGGCGGCCAACCTGCCACAGCGCGAACATGTTGAACAGAATGTGCAGCAGCCCTCCGTGCACGAACATCGATGTCACCAGCCGCCACGGCTGACCGTGCAGGGTGAGCGGACCGGCGTTCGAGCCCCAGCGCACCAGCTTCATCGACTCCGCAGCCGCCGAGCCGTCGCCGGAAGAACTGAGCGACATCAGCACGAACACCAGGATGTTCATCGCCAGCAGCGCCCAGATGACGGGCGTACGCGGGGTCCAGTGGTCGATCCGGTCGTGGAAGGTCTCGCGGTCCGCCTGCGCGATTCTGAATTCCTCGGTCTGGCGCACCGGCAGCAGCTCGAAGATGCGCCACGCGTTCACCTCGTCCGGCACATCGAAGGCCACGGTCTGGTCGCGCTCCACGCCGACGACCTCGAATTCCACTTCCTTGCCGTCGCTGCGCACGTTGACGATATCGACCATCTTCAGCCGGTGTTCTTCCGGTTCCGAGGCGCGCAGGTTGCGGTAGCGCGTGCCGGAGAGGACCAGGAAATCAGGCTCGATCGTGACCGAGCCCTTGCCGTTGAACTGGTAGGGATTGCCCGCGCGGCGCCTGCCGCCGGCGCGAAAGCGGACCTCGAAGGTTTCGCCGGCCGTCATGCGCGCGGGAAGGTCAGCGCTTGCGGTCGTGCTGCCACAGCACGTCGCTGCCGCCGGCAAAGCGGTTGAGCACGCGCGCCAGCACGAACATCAGGTCCGACAGGCGGTTGACGTATTGGCGCGGGTAGGCGTTGATGGTCTCGCTGTGCGCCAACGCCACGATGGCGCGCTCGGCCCGCCGGCACACCGTGCGGCACACGTGCGCCAGCGAGGCCGCGCGCGAGCCCGCCGGCAAAATGAACTCCTTCAGGATCGGCAGGTCGGCGTTGTATTTCTCGAGCAGGTCGTCCAGCCGTGCCACGTGGTCCTCGGTGATCAGCTGGTAGCCCGGGATGCACAGTTCGCCGCCCAGGTCGAACAGGTCGTGCTGGATCGTGACCAGCTCCTCGCGCAGCGCGCCCGGCATGTCCTCGCACAGCAGCAGGCCGACGAAGGAATTGAGCTCGTCGACCTCGCCCAGCGCGTGGATGCGCACGCTGTCCTTGCCGGTGCGGCTGCCATCGCCCAGTCCGGTAGTGCCATCGTCGCCCGTGCGGGTGGCGATTTTTGAAAGTCGATTGCCCATGGTTATGTCACACTTGAAAAAAAGATAGGCCGAGGATACGACAAAACGACAATATTGTGCCTACAATCTCCGCATGAGTGCATCCCTTCCTGTCAATACGGGGCGCCGGGACGAAGTCGCTGCCGCCCTCAAGGCTCGCCTGCCGGCGCGCTGCGTGCTGTCCGACCCCGAAGATACCCGTCCCTACGAGTGCGACGGCCTGGCGGCCTACCGCCAGCTGCCGATGGTCGTCACCCTGCCCGAGAACGAGGAGCAGGTGCTGGCGGTGCTGGACGCCTGCCGCGCGCTGAACGTGCCGATTGTGCCGCGCGGCGCCGGCACCGGCCTGTCCGGCGGCGCGCTGCCGATCGCCGAGGGCGTGGTGATCTCCACCGCACGCCTGAACCGCATCGTGCGGGTGGACGCGCACGCGCGCACGGCCGTGGTGCAACCGGGCGTTCGCAACCTGGCCATTTCCGACGCGGCCGCGCAGCATGGCCTGTACTACGCGCCGGACCCGTCCTCGCAGATCGCATGCACCATCGGCGGCAACGTGGCCGAGAACTCGGGCGGCGTGCACTGCCTCAAATACGGCCTCACGGTCCACAATGTGCTGCGCGTGCGTGTGGCCACCATCGACGGCGAGATCATTGAACTGGGCAGCGAAGCGCTGGACGCGCCGGGCCTGGACCTGCTGGCCGTGTTCATCGGCTCGGAAGGCATGCTCGGCATCGTGACCGAGGTGACGGTCAAGCTGGTGCCCAAGCCGGCCACGGCGCGCGTGATCATGGCCTCGTTCGACGACGTGGTCACCGGCGGCAATGCGGTGGCGCGCGTGATCGCGGCCGGCATCATCCCGGCCGGGCTGGAGATGATGGACCGCACCTCGGTGCGCATGGTCGAGCCGTTCGTGAAGGCCGGCTACGACACCGAAGCGGCAGCGATCCTGCTGTGCGAGGCCGACGGTACCGAGCTCGAAGTGAGCGAGGAAATCGAGCGCATGACGGAGGTGCTGCAAGGCGCGGGCGCGACCGCGATCTCGGTGTCGCAGAACGAGGCCGAGCGCATGCGTTTCTGGTCCGGCCGCAAGAACGCCTTCCCGGCCGCGGGCCGCATCTCGCCGGACTACTACTGCATGGACGGCACCATTCCGCGCAAGAAGCTGGCCGAGGTGCTGACCGGGATCGAGCGCATGGAAACGACCTTCGGCCTGCGCTGCTCGAACGTGTTCCACGCCGGCGACGGCAACCTGCACCCGCTGATTCTGTTCGATGCCAACCAGCCCGGCGAATTCGAGCGCGCCGAGGCGTTCGGCGCGGCGATCCTGGCGCTGTGCGTGGAAGTGGGCGGCACCATCACCGGCGAACACGGCGTGGGCATGGAGAAGATCAACTCGATGTGCGTGCAGTTCCGGCGCGAAGAGCTCGACGCCTTCATCGAGGTCAAGCGCGCGTTCGACGAGCCGATGCTGCTCAACCCCGACAAGGCCATCCCCACCAAGAACCGTTGTGCCGAATTCGGCAAGATGCACGTGAAGGGCGGGGTGCTGCCGTTCGCGGACCTGCCGCGCTTCTAAGCTGGAACACTACATGCAGGCGATTGAACAATTCAAGGAACAGGTGTGCGCCGCGGCCGCGAACAAGCGCGCCTTGCGCATCCGTGGCGGCGGCACCAAGGACTGGTACGGCCAGACGCTGGATGGCGAGATCCTCGACACGCGTGCCCACACCGGCATCGTCGATTACGAGCCGACCGAACTGGTGATTACCGCGCGCTGCGGCACCCCGCTGGCCGAGATCGAGGCCGTGCTGGCCGAACGCAACCAGATGCTCGCTTTCGAGCCGCCGCATTTCGGCGCGGGGGCCACCTTCGGCGGCGCCATCGCTGCCGGCCTGTCCGGACCGCGCCGTGCCAACAGCGGCGCCGCGCGCGACTTCGTGCTGGGCGCGACCATCATGGATGGCAAGGGCGAGGTGCTGCGCTTCGGCGGGCAGGTGATGAAGAACGTGGCCGGCTACGACGTGTCGCGCCTGATGGCCGGCTCGCTCGGCACGCTCGGCCTGCTGCTCGAGCTGTCGGTCAAGGTGCTGCCGCGCGCGTTTCGCGAAACCACGCTGCGCTTTGACATCAGCGAGATCGAGGCCCTGCGCAAGCTGAACGAGTGGGGCGGCCAGCCGCTGCCGATCTCCGCCAGCTGCTGGATCGACGGCGTGCTGACGCTGCGCCTGTCCGGCGCCCAGGCGGCGGTGGACGCGGCGGTGAAGTCGCTGGGTGGCCAGGTGGTCGAAAACGCCGATCCGTTCTGGGCGTCGCTGCGCGAGCAGCAGCACGCATTTTTTGCGGGCGAGGGCGCGCTGTGGCGCCTGTCGGTGCCGTCCACCACCAGCGTGCTGGGTGGTTCCCAGCTGATCGAGTGGGGCGGCGCCCAGCGCTGGCTGCGCGCGGGGGCGGACGAGGCGAGCGCGCAGGCGATCCGCGCGACCGCCGCGGCCTGCGGCGGCCATGCCACGCTGTTCCGTGGCGGCGACAAGAGTGTTGGCGTATTCCAGCCGCTGGCGCCGGCCGTGGCGAAGATCCACGCACGCCTGAAAGCGGCGTTCGACCCGGCGCACATCTTCAATCCGGGACGGATGTACTGAACCATGCAAACCAATCTGGCCGACTTCATCAAGGGCACGCGCGAAGGCGACGAGGCCGAATCGATCCTGCGCGCCTGCGTGCACTGCGGCTTTTGCACCGCCACCTGCCCGACCTACCAGTTGCTGGGCGACGAACTCGATGGCCCGCGCGGGCGCATCTACCTGATCAAGCAGGTGCTCGAGGGCGCCGAGCCCACGCACAAGACCATGCTGCACCTGGACCGGTGCCTGACCTGCCGCAACTGCGAGACCACATGCCCGTCCGGTGTGCGTTACGGCCGGCTGGTGGACATCGGCCGCAAGGTGGTCGAAGCGCGCGTGGCGCGTCCGCTGGGCGAGCGCATCAAGCGCAGCACGCTCAAGGAAGCGTTGCCGCGCGCCGGCCTGTTCAAGGCCGCATTCAGGGCAGGGCAGGCGGTGCGTCCGCTGCTGTCGGAAGACCTGCAGGACAAGCTTCAGCCGGTGCGCCCGAGCGGGCAGTGGCCGCGTAGCGAACACGCGCGCAAGATGCTGGTGCTGGACGGCTGCGTGCAGCCGGCCATGGCGCCGAACATCAATGCGGCCACGGCACGCGTGCTCGATGCGCTCGGCGTGCAGTTGATCGTTGCGCCCAAAGCCGGCTGCTGCGGCGCGGTGCGCTACCACATGAACGACCAGGAGGGCGGCCTTGACGACATGCGCCGCAACATCGACGCATGGTGGCCGTACGTGGACAAGGTGGAAGCGATCGTGATGACCGCCTCCGGCTGCGGCGTGACCGTGAAGGAGTACGGCCACCTGCTGGCGTACGACAGCGCATATGCCGAGAAGGCCAAGCGCATCTCGGAGATGACCCGTGACCTGTCGGAGATCATGCCCCAGTTCGAAGCCGAACTGGCGGCGCGCATGAATGGCAGGATCGGCAAGCGCGTGGCCTACCACCCGCCCTGCACGCTGCAGCATGGCCAGCAGATCCGCGGCAAGGTCGAGGGCGTGCTGCGCGCCGTCGGCGTGGACGTGGTGCTGTGCGCAGAGAGCCACCTGTGCTGCGGCTCGGCCGGCACGTACTCGGTGCTGCATCCGGAGATCGCCCACCAGCTGCGCGACCGCAAGCTCGCCAACCTGGAAGCGACCGGCGCCGACGAAATCGTTTCGGCGAATATTGGCTGCCTGACGCATCTCCAGTCAGGCACGGAAACGCCGGTCACGCACTGGATCGAGTTCGTGGACCGGGCATTGCAGTTGTAAGCATTTGCCAGCGATGTAACGCTTTGTAAAGGCCGTCAACAGGCTGAGGTGGCGCCCCGTTTCTGGCTCAGTGACACAGCAAATGTGCACGACACCCAAACCAAACGAGGAGCCACCATGAACAAAGTTATCGCTACCCTGATCGCCGGTCTGTTTGCAACTGCTGCCTTCGCGCAGAACCCGGCTCCGACCACCGCGCCGGCTGCCGCTGTCAAGGCCGAAGCAAAGCACGACAAGACCGTCGCCAAGGCTGAAGCCAAGGAAGCTGCAACCGTGGCCAAGGCCGATACCAAGGAAGCGAAAGACGTGGCCAAGGCCCAGGCCAAAGAGACCAAGGCTGCCGTGAAGACCACCGCCAAGGAATCGAAGGAAGTCGCCAAGACCGAAGCCAAGGAAGCCAAGGCCGACGCCAAGGAAGCCAAAGCCGACGCCAAGGAAGCCAAGAAGGACGTCGTGACCGCCAAGGCCGAGACCAAGCACGCCACCAAGGCAGCCAAGGCCGAGAAGAAAGCCGAAGCCAAGGAAGCCAAGGCCGAAGCAGCTCCGGCCAAGTAAGCAGCGCCTCACCTCCTGGTAAAGCCCGCCGCGCGCGGGCTTTTTTATTTTCCCCAACACCGGTCTGCCTTAGCGCTGACCTCGTTCAAGCCTCAGGTCATGGTCCGCTCAGCATGGGTCCCGGCTTTCGCCGGGACGACGGCGGTGACCGGTAGGGTGGGCAGCTCGCTCAGCTGGGCATTGCCCAGTTTCGCCCCACGCGTCCAACCAGCGGTGACCCAGCCTGCTCCCCAAAGCTGGACCGCAATCAATTTCCAAAGTTCAACCACCAGCCCCGACGCTTGATACGCGCAGGTTCGCGCTCCGGTACTTTGCAAAACGCAGGAACAAGTGCGATTTGCTGAGCTATATTTTCGCCATCCCGATCCGGGATGCATATCCCATTGTCGCTTTGCAACGAAAAGAGGGAACACCATGCGCAAGAGTGTTGTTGCTGTTGTGGCCGCACTGGCGGCCAACGCTGCCCTTGCCCAGAGCAGCGCCGACCTGGTGCATTTGAGCGCCAAGGATGTGCCAGTGGAAAACGGCAAACAGCTCGACATGAGTTTCGAGGAAATCCGGCGCGCGCCCGACAATTCACTGGTCGAGGTGACCTATCCGATCACGGCGCGGCCATCGTCGATGTTCATCCTCAAGGGCTTGTGCAGCATCGCGGAAAGTCGCGGCAAGCAGTACTTCCGCGCCGTGCTGCTGTCGAAAAAGCCGCTGCGCTATGGCGTTACGTTCCCGGAAGACGCCGGCCAACCCGACGGCCGGCCCGCCAGCGTGACGGAAAAGGTGTTTTCAGTGGCCGAGTGCGCGCTGCTGAACTTCTAGGACTTGCCGAGCAGCCCTTCGATATCGCCCGCCAGTTCCTCGGGCTTGGTCTGCGGCGCATAGCGCTTGAACACGCTTCCGTCCTTGTTGATGAGGAACTTGGTGAAGTTCCACTTGATGCCTTCCGTGCCGAGCACCCCCGGCGCCTGCTGCTTCAGGTACTTGAACAGCGGGTGCGCGGTGTCCCCGTTCACATCGACCTTGGCGAACAGCGGAAAGCTCACCTGGTACTGCTGCTGGCAGAACGCGCGAATCTCGGCCTCGGTTCCCGGCTCCTGCTTGCCGAACTGATTGCAGGGAAACCCGAGCACCACCAGCCCGCGATCCTTGAATTCGCGGTACAGCTTTTCCAGCCCCTCGTACTGAGGCGTGAACCCGCACTCGCTTGCGGTATTCACGATGAGCAGTACCTTGCCGCGCCAGCGCGACAGTTCGGTTGGCGTGCCATCGAGGGCATTGGCCTGGAAGTCGAAGGTGTTCATGACTTAACTATACCAAGCTTCGCCGCCGGCCGCGCGCAGCGCACAAACGACCCCAGGCGCCGGCGCTGGCCCGGCGGCCGTGGTAGCATGCAGCCCGTTTCAACAACAGAGAGTACCGCCCGTGAGTTCCGTGTTCCGGCTTTGGTCGCAGGACGACGAGACCGAGCCCGCCATCGTATTCGAAGACAGCGCCAGCCCCGGCTTCGTGCCGCTGTGGGAGGCCGCCGGAGTGTACGACGCGCTCTACAACAGCGATGGCAAACAGGCGCGCGATGTGTCGCGTGCGATCGCGTACGGCGTGGACCGCATCAGCGACGACGCCTCACTCGCCGCGCTCGTCCCATCCAGCCTGTCGCTAGGCGAAGCGATCCGCTTTCTTGAGAACGTGCACAAGGCCTGCGTCACGCACGCGTCGGCGCGGGTAGCTTCCGCTTAAACGATCCCCAGGCTCTCGGTCCCGGCCGAGAAGTCCTTGTTTTTCGCGTGCTTGGAGTTGAGCTTGATGTTCAGGCGCAGGTCGTTCACGGAGTCGGCGTTGCGCAACGCGTCCTCGTAGGTGATTTTGTCGGCCTCGTACAGGTCGAACAGCGCCTGGTCGAAGGTCTGCATGCCCAGTTCGCGCGACTTCTTCATGATCTCCTTGATCTCGTGGACTTCGCCCTTGAAGATCAGGTCCGAGATCAGTGGCGAGTTAAGCAGGATTTCGATCGCCACCACGCGGCCCTTGGCTTCCTTGCGCGGAATCAGGCGCTGCGAGATCAGGCCCTTCAGGTTGAGCGACAGGTCCATCAATAGCTGCTGGCGGCGCTCTTCCGGGAAGAAGTTGATGATGCGGTCCAGCGCCTGGTTGGCGCTGTTGGCGTGCAGCGTGGCCAGGCACAGGTGGCCGGTTTCGGCGAACGCGATCGCGTGCTCCATGGTCTCGCGGTCGCGGATCTCGCCGATCTGGATCACGTCCGGCGCCTGGCGCAGCGAGTTCTTCAGCGCCGCTTCGAAGCTCTCGGTGTCCACCCCCACTTCGCGCTGCGTGATCACGCAGTTGCGGTGCGGGTGGACGAATTCGACCGGGTCCTCGATGGTGAGGATGTGGCCGTAGCTGTTCTCGTTGCGGTAGCCGACCATTGCCGCGAGCGTGGTCGATTTACCCGAGCCGGTGGCGCCGACCATGATCACCAGCCCGCGCTTGGTCATCACGACTTCCTTGAGCACCTCCGGCAGTTCCAGGTCCTCGAACTTGGGGATCGTGGTCGTGATCACCCGCAGCACCATGCCCACCGCGCCCATCTGCTGGAATGCCGACACGCGAAAGCGCCCCAGGTCGCCCGGGCTGATCGCGAAGTTGGCCTCGCGCGAGAGCTCGAAGCTGGCGGCCTGCTTGTCGTTCATGATGGCGCGCGCCAGGTCGGCCGTGTGGTTCGACGTGAGCGCCTGGCTCGACACCGGCGTCATCTTGCCGTCGATTTTCATCGCCGGCGGAAAGCCCGCGGTGATGAACAGGTCCGAGCCGCCTTTGGTGACCATCAGGCGCAGCAGGTCGAACATGAATTTTGAAGCCTGGTCGCGTTCCATCGTGTGCTGTCCTTGTTAGCCGGGGAAGTTTTCCGGAATCTTGGCGGCCGAGCGTGCCGCTTGCGCCGAAATCACGTTGCGTCGTACGAGGTCGGTCAGGTTCTGGTCGAGCGTCTGCATGCCCGCGTTGCTGCCGGTCTGGATCGCCGAGTACATCTGCGCGATCTTCGCTTCGCGGATCAGGTTGCGGATCGCCGGCGTGCCGATCATGATCTCGTGCGCCGCCACGCGGCCCGAGCCGTCCTTGGTCTTGAGCAGGGTCTGCGAGATCACGGCCTGCAGCGATTCGGACAGCATTGCGCGCACCATCTCCTTTTCCTCGGCCGGGAACACGTCCACGATACGGTCGATCGTCTTGGCCGCCGACGAGGTGTGCAGCGTGCCGAACACCAGGTGGCCGGTTTCCGCCGCCGACAGCGCCAGGCGGATCGTCTCCAGGTCGCGCAGCTCGCCCACCAAAATGCAGTCCGGGTCTTCGCGCAGCGCCGAACGCAGCGCGTTGTTGAAGGACAGCGTGTGCGGGCCCACTTCGCGCTGGTTGATCAGGCAGCGCTTCGATTCGTGCACGAATTCGATCGGGTCCTCGATCGTGAGGATGTGGCCGTATTCGTTTTCGTTCAGGTGGTTGACCATCGCCGCCAGCGTGGTCGATTTGCCCGAACCGGTCGGGCCGGTGACCAGCACCAGGCCGCGCGGCTTGAGCGCGAGGTCGGCGAAGATCTTCGGCGCGTTCAGCTCTTCCAGCGACAGGATCTTGGACGGAATCGTACGCAGCACCGCTGCCGCGCCACGGCCCTGGTTGAAGGCGTTGACGCGAAAGCGCGCCAGGCCCGGGATCTCGAACGAGAAGTCGGCCTCGAGCACCTCTTCGTAATGCTTGCGCTGGCCGTCGTTCATGATGTCATAGATCATGCCGTGGACCTCTTTGTGGTCCATCGCCGGCAGGTTAATCCGGCGCACGTCGCCGTGCACGCGGATCATCGGCGGCAGGCCGGCCGACAGGTGCAGGTCCGAAGCTTTGTTCTTGACCGAGAAGGCGAGTAGTTCTGCGATGTCCATTTATAATCCCTGTGCCGTTGGTGCGTCCGTGCGAGTCGCGCGTCAAACCCGAATATTGCCCCGTGTTAATGAATATGTCCACAATCAGCAGCAAGCTCCATGACGTTGACGCCACAATCAAAGCCGCCGCGCAGGCCGCGGGACGTGCGCCCGACAGCGTGACCCTGCTGGCCGTGTCGAAAACCTTCGGGCCCGACGCGGTGCTCGAAGCGATCGACGCCGGGCAGCGCGCATTCGGCGAGAACTACCTGCAGGAGGCGCTGGACAAGATCGAGGCCGTGGCGCAGGCGGCGCCTGGCGTGGCGCTGGAGTGGCACTTCATCGGTCCGATCCAGAGCAACAAGACGCGGCCCATCGCCACCCATTTCGCATGGGTGCACACGGTGGACCGCCTGAAGATCGCGCAGCGGTTGTCCGAACAGCGGCCGGCCGAAATGGGGCCGCTCAACATCTGCCTGCAGGTGAACATCAGCGGCGAAGAGACCAAGAGCGGCGTGACCGAGGCCGACTTGCCCGCGCTGGCGCGGCAGGTGGCGGGCCTGCCAAATTTGCGCCTGCGCGGGCTGATGGCGATCCCGGAACCGGAACAAGACCCGGACAAACAGCACGCCCCGTTCCGGCGCATGCGCGAACTGCTCGAACAGCTGCGCGGCGAAGGGCTCGAACTGGATACGCTGTCGATGGGCATGTCGGGCGACATGGCCGCGGCGGTGGCCGAAGGCGCGACCATCGTTCGCGTCGGCAGCGCGATTTTCGGCGCGCGCAACTATAACAAGGTGAAGGAATGAAGATCAGTTTTATCGGCGGCGGCAATATGGCCTCCGCGCTTATCGCGGGCCTGGTGGGCAGGCTTGCAGCGGGGCCGGACATCCAGGTGGTGGACCCGAACAGCGAGGCGCTGCACAGGCTCAATGGGCAGTATGGTGTGAACACGGCCGAGACGATCGGCGCGCGCGTGGGCGAAAGCGAAGTAGTGGTGCTGGCCGTGAAGCCGCAGCAGATGCGCGAGGTGGCCGCGGCGCTGCGGCCGCAGCTGGCGCAATCGCGGCCGCTGGTGCTGTCGATCGCGGCCGGCATTCGCGGCGCGGATTTGTCGCGCTGGCTGGGCGATTACGGCGCCATCGTGCGCTGCATGCCCAACACGCCGGCCCTGGTGGGCATGGGCGTCACCGGCATGGTCGCCATGCCGGGCGTGAGCGAGAAGCAGAAGGCAGCGGCCGACAGCATCCTGCGCGCGGTCGGCAAGACGGTGTGGCTGGCTGACGAATCGCTGATCGACCCGGTGACGGGCGTGTCGGGCAGCGGACCGGCGTATGTTTTCTACTTCATGGAAGCGATGCAGCAGGCGGCGCTGGAGCTGGGCCTGTCGGCCGAGCAGGGCAAGGAGCTGGCGCTCGAAACCTTCCGTGGCGCGGCGCAGCTGGCGGCGCAATCGAGCGAGCCGGTCGAGGTGCTGCGCGAGCGCGTGACCTCCAAGGGCGGCACCACCTACGCGGCGATCACGAGCATGGAGCAGGCCGGCGTGAAGCAGGCGATTGTGGAAGCAGTGAAGGCAGCCGCGGCGCGTGGCCGCGAGCTGGGGGAACAGATGGGCAGGGATGCTTGAGCGGTCTGCGCCGACACGGTTTGAACGCGTGGGCAGAATCTGCCCACCCTACGAAATCCGGTAGGGTGGGCGGCTCTGCCGCCCACGCGTTCAACCAGCTTTAGACGGGACGCACCGCTTAAGCTTGGGAACCAGGCCGTGCCAACAGCGGCAGCACCTTCTGCGCCACCTTCCACAGCGACAGGCCGGCAGCGGCCAGCTTCAGCACGCGCTTGGGCCGCGTGACGGCAAGGCCAAGCGCCACGCCCGCCACCGCGAGTACCACGGGCTTGTTCGCGGCGACAAAGCCGCCAACGCCCGCGCCGCCGAAAGGCGTCTTGAGCGCTGCCACTTCCTCGGCCAGGAACCCGCGCTGCAGCGCGCACAGTTCAATCAGTTCGGCGCGTCGCTGCGCCAGCGAGACAGCTTCTTTACTCACTTGCATGCCCCGCGCCGGTGATGAAATCGAGATCGTTGCGCAGCTCTTTGCGCGTCGCTTCGAACAGCGCCGGCTTTGCCGCAAAGCTGGCCTGCACGCGGTTCAGGATGACGAAACCGGCAAGTGCCAGCAGCACCGCCATCGCGCCCACGGCGGCCAGGCGGTAGCTGTCCCAGAACAGCAGCACGACGAACAGCGCGGCAAACAGCACCGCGCCGGCGCCCAGCAGCACCGCCATCAGCGTCCAGGCCAGGTAGCCGGACAGGCGACGCGCCTCCTCCTGCACTTCCACGGCCGCCAGTTCCAGCCGTGTGTGCAGCATGGCGACCAGCGTCGCCCCGATGCGGCCTACCGCCGCCCCGAGTGCCATCTTACTTGCGTGCGATGAGCATGCCGATGACCACGCCCACGGCGGCGCCCAGGCCAACGGCCTTCCACGGATTTTCCTTCACGTAGTCGTCGGTGGCCTTGGCGGCAACCTTGGCTTTTTCGACCGCAGCCTGCTCCAGGCGGATCAGGTCGTCCTTGGCGTTGACCAGGGTGCGCTCGAACTTGGCCTTGGCGGCCTTCAGTTCTTCGCCCGACAGCTGGCTGCCATGGCGCAGCCAGGCTTCGGCATCGGAGATCACGGTTTTCAGGTCGGTCATCAGCTGGTCGCGTGCGCCAGTCTGGGTGGGGATTCGTTCCATCATAAGAGCCTCGTTGTGTTAAATGCCAGGGCCCGGTGATTGCAATTCGCACCGGGGTGTATTCCGGACAATATTATCCTAATGCATAGTCTAGCGCGACACCAGCGAACACGGCCGCACCCAACCAGTTGTTGTGGCGGAAGGCGGCAAAGCAACGCATGCGGTCGCGGTCGCGGATCAGGAAATAGTGGTAGATCGCCATGGCCGCCGCAACGGCGATGCCGCCGACGAACCACCAGCGCAGGCCAAGCAGCCAGCCGCAGACGAGATCGATTCCCAGCGCGGCCGCGTAGCACAGCATCACGGCGGCCACGTCGTAGCGGCCAAAGGTGATGGCCGAGGTCTTGATGCCGATCTTCAGGTCGTCATCGCGATCCACCATCGCGTATTCGGTATCGTACGCAACAGCCCAGAAAATATTGGCAACCAGCAGCCACCAGGCCACGGCCGGCACTTCGCCCTGCACGGCCGCGAAGGCCATCGGGATGCCGAAGCCGAACGCGATGCCCAGGTAGGCCTGCGGGATGGCGAAGAAGCGCTTGAAATAGGGGTAGGTGCCGGCCACGATCACGGCGACCACGGACAGCTCTTTGGTCAGCGCGTTCAGGGGCAGGATCAGCAGGAAGGAGATGACGGACAGCGCCGCGGCAATCGCCACCGCTTCCCACGCCCTGATGCGGCCGCTGGTGAGCGGGCGTTCGGCGGTGCGCTTGACGTGCAGGTCGAAGTCACGGTCGGCGTAGTCGTTGATCGCGCAGCCGGCCGAGCGCATCAGCGCGGTGCCAACGACGAAGATGACGATGTACAGTGGATCGGGCTTGCCGCCGGCGGCCATCCACAACGCCCACAGCGTCGGCCACAAGAGGAGGAGGATGCCGATCGGCTTGTCGGCACGGACCAGGCGGAGATACAGCGCCAGTTTGCTCATGGGGTGAATCGACTGTTGTGCAGAAGACAGGGATTGTACTCCGCGCAGCCGGTAGGGTGGGCTCTTGAGCCCACGCCGTTTTACGCGCCGCGTGCCCAACGCGTGGGCTCGAGAGCCCACCCTACGTCACGCAGCTTCCGCCACCGACACCATCTGCACACCCGGCAACTCGCACTCGCCCACCGCCTTGCAAATCGCATCGATCGCCGCGCGCCGGGTAAAGCTCTTGCGCCAGGCGATGACCACGCGGCGCGACGGTACCGGCGGGGCGAACGGCACGAAGGCGATCATCCCGTTCGGATCGTGCATGTCGCGTACCGATGCGCGCGGCAGCACCGTCAGGCCAATGCCGCTGGCCACCATGTGCCGGATCGTCTCGAGCGACGAGCCTTCGAAGGTGCGCTGCATGCCGTTGCCGCCGGACGCGAAGCGCGCCATCTCCGGGCACACTTCCAGCACCTGGTCGCGGAAGCAGTGCCCGCTGCCCAGGAGCAGCATGGTTTCCTGCTTCAGGTCCTCGGCCGGAATCTCCTTGCGGGTGGCCCACGGGTGGTTCTTCGGCACCGCCACCACGAACGGTTCGTCGTACAGCGGCTGCACCATCAAGCCCTGCTCGGGCAGGGGCAGGGCCATGATCGCGGCATCCAGTTCGCCCTGGCGCAGCTGCTCGATCAGCTTGACCGTGAAATTCTCCTGCAGGATCAGCGGCATCTGCGGGGCCGTATCGATCATGGTCTTGACCAGTGGCGGCAGCAGGTAGGGCGCGATGGTGTAGATCACGCCCAGGCGCAGCGGGCCGGCCAGCGGGTCCTTGTTCTGCTTGGCCAGCTCCTTGATGGCCGCGGTCTGCTCCAGCACGCGTTCGGCCTGCGCCACGATCTGCGCGCCAATTGGTGTCACCGACACTTCCGAGCCGCCGCGCTCGAACAGCGTCACCCCCAGTTCGTCCTCGAGCTTCTTGATCGCAACCGACAGCGTGGGCTGGGCGACGAAGCAGGCCTCGGCGGCGTGGCCGAAATGCCGGGCACGCGCCACGGCAACGATGTATTTGAGTTCGGTGAGAGTCATAGGGCCCGGTCGGTCGTATTTGTATTGGAACAACACCGAGTTGGTAATGGTCAGCCAGGAAATACTATTTTACCGGGAATCATAGTCGATATAATTGCCGGGCTGCCGTTTTGCCCGACCCCACCATTAGAAAGGCGCGCATGTCCTCGACCTTTGGCCCGGCGGAAGCCCAGGCTTACATCCACAAACTGCTGACCGTCATGAATCACCAGGGCGGTTCGGACCTGTTCATTTCCGCCGACTTCCCGCCGAGCATGAAGCACCAGGGCGCGATGAAGCCGCTGTCTCAGCAAAAGCTCACCGGCGAGGTCACGCGCGCGCTGGCCAATTCGCTGATGAACGAGCGCCAGCGTGCCGAGTTTGAGGCAGAGATGGAGTGCAACTTCGCGATCTCGCTGCCCAACGTGTGCCGCTTCCGGGTCAATGTGTTCATGCAGCAGCAGAACGTGGCCATGGTGGTCCGCACCATCGCTTCCGAGATCCCGAACTTCGAGAAGCTCGACCTGCCCGAAGTGCTCAAGGATGTCATCATGACCAAGCGCGGCCTGGTGCTGGTGGTGGGCGGCACCGGTTCGGGCAAATCGACCACGCTGGCGGCGATGATCGACTATCGGAACACGAATTCGGCGGGCCACATCATCACGGTGGAAGACCCGGTCGAGTACGTGCACAAGAACAAGGGCTGCCTAATCACGCACCGCGAAGTGGGCGTGGACACGCTGTCGTGGCACAACGCGCTGAAGAACACGCTGCGCCAGGCGCCGGACGTGATCCTGATCGGTGAGATCCGCGACACGGAAACGATGGAGCATGCGATCGCGTTCGCCGAAACCGGCCACCTGTGCCTGGGCACGCTGCACGCCAACAACGCGAACCAGACGATGGACCGGATCATCAACTTCTTCCCGGAAGAGCGGCGCAACCAGCTGCTGTCCGACCTGTCGTCGAACCTGCGCGCGATCATCTCGCAGCGCCTGGTGCGCACGGAAGACGGCAAGGGCCGCAAGGCCGCCATCGAGATTTTGCTGAACACGGCGACGATCAGCGAGATGATCTTGAAGGGCAACTTCCAGAACATCAAGGAAATCATGCACAAGTCGCGCGAGCTGGGCATGTGCACGTTTGACCAGGCGCTGTACGACCTGTACAACAAGGGTTTGATCAGCTACGACGAGGCGATCCGCAACGCCGACTCGGCCAACGGCCTGCGCCTGCAGATCAAGCTGCATGGCGACCGCAAGGAGCCGGGCGACGAGGGCGGCGGCGGTGGCGGGCTGGGCCTGTCGCTGCAAGAGGAGCCGGAAGAGGAAGACAACAGCGAGGCGCCGAAGACCTGATATGCCAGCATTCGAAAACAAGATCTGCACCCGCGCCGAATTGAAGGCGCGCGTGGCCGCACTGCCCAAGCCGGTGGTGCTCACCAACGGCGTGTTCGACATCCTGCACCGCGGGCACGTGACCTACCTGGCACAGGCGCGCGAGCTGGGCGCCTCGCTGGTGGTGGCGGTCAACACCGACGCCTCGGTCAAGCGCCTGGGCAAGGGCGACGACCGGCCGCTCAACACCATGGCCGACCGCGCTGCCGTGCTGGCCGCGCTGGAATCGGTGAGCCTGGTGGTTGAGTTCGACGAGGACACGGCGCTGGAAGTGGTGCAGGAGGCGCGGCCCGACATCTACGCCAAGGGCGGCGATTATGTGATGACCGAGATCCCGGAGGGCAAGGCCGTGATTGGCTACGGCGGCACCGCCGTGGCAATCGATTTCGAGCACGACCGTTCGACCACCAAGCTGCTGGCGAAGGTGCGCGCGTATTCGTGATTGCGAGCGAAGCACGAGACGCCGAGCGTCGCCGAGCATCGCAGTAACAATGCAGCGTCATCCCGGCGAACGCCGGGATCCATGCTGATTGTGAGGTGTTGTCAGCGTCTGCCACTGCCGAACCTCAGCATGGGTCCCGGCGTTCGCCGGGACGACGGCAGATGTTTTACAACTATGATCCGCCGGCGAAGCCGTTCTGGCGCCAGGCTTCGTACACGACGACGGCCACCGTGTTCGACAGGTTCAGGCTGCGGTTGCCCGGCCGCATCGGCAAGCGGATGCGCTGCGCGGCCGGGAACGACTCGCGCAGCGCCGGGTCCAGCCCGCGCGACTCGGCGCCAAAGATGAAGAAGTCGCCTGGCCTGAACTGTACGTCGGCAAACGGCGACGAACCGTGGGTGGTCATCGCGAACATGCGCGCCGGGTCGGGTTGGACCTCGGCCAGAAAGGCCGCCCAGTTCTTATGCACCTTCATGGTCGCGTAATCGTGGTAATCCAACCCGGCGCGGCGCATCTTGGCATTGTCCAGCGGAAAGCCGAGCGGCTCGATCAGGTGCAGCTGCGCGCCCGTGTTGGCGCACAGGCGGATGATGTTGCCCGTGTTGGGCGGGATCTCGGGTTCGACCAGAACGACGTGAAACAAAACACTCTCCTCAACGAATTCAACGGGGTGGCGTGCGCGCGAACACCAGGTTGGTCACGCGCCCCGCGCCAGCTTGCTTGAGCGTGGACGCCAGCTCGTCCAGCGTGCTGCCGGTCGTCATCACGTCGTCCACGATGCCGACATGGCGGCCGGCCACCGCGTCCATCATCTGCGGCGCGACCGAAAAAACGCCCCGGATGTTGCGCTTGCGTTCCCCCGGCGCCACGCCCGACTGCGCCCGCGTATCCACCTCACGCAGCGCCAGCCGCGCCTGCAGCGGCACGCCCAGCGACCGTGCCAGCGGCCGGGCAATTTCCAGCGCCTGGTTGAAGCCGCGCTCGACCAGCCGCTGCGGTCCCAGCGGCACCGGGCACAGCAGGTCCGGCAGCGCGGGGCCGGCCTGGGCCAGCGCCGCGTCGCGCAGCAGCTGCGCAAACCACGGCGCCAAGGCGAGCTGGCTGGCAAACTTGAGCTGCAATACGAGCTGGTCCAGCGGCGCCGCGTAGTCGGCCGCCACCACGGTGGCGTCGAAGGCCGGCGGGTCGGCCAGGCAGGCGCCGCACAGTGGCGCGGGCGCGGGCAGCGGGTTGGCGCAACGCGCGCAGCGGGCACGCTCGCTCACGTACTGCGCGTGGCAATCCGTGCACACGACATGCCCGCAGGCCTGGCCGCACAGCGCGCAGCACGACGGCAGCAAGGCCTGCGCCAGCGCGCGTGGCCAGCGGTGCCACCACAAGCGCAGGCGGTCGGGCATCGGCTCGTCTTCCCACAAACATGTACACTCCCGCCATTATCTCACCTGAACGCAACACAACATGGCTTCTCCCCAATCCTCGTCCAAAATGAGCGCGCCCATCGACATGGCGTGCGTCCGCCAGCTGTTTTCCCGTCCCGTCCGCGTTGCCGAATCGAATTTCCTGCGGCGCGAGATCGCCGCCCGCATGCACGAGCGGCTGGCGCTGGTGAAGATCGCACCCGAGCGCGTACTCGACGCCGGCTGCGGCTCGGGCGAGGACCTGGCCCTGTTACAGAAAACCTATCCGGCCGCCCAGATCGTCGGCGTCGATGCGGCCCCCGCGCTACTGGCTGCCGCCAAGGGGCCGGCGCCGCGTCCGCTGAACCAGCTGCTCAGCCGCTTGATGCCGGCCAAGACCGGTGTTGACCTGCTCAGTGGCGACTTCGGCAACCTGCCGCTGGGACCGAACTCGATCGACCTTGTGTGGTCGAATCTCGCGCTTCATTGGCATCCCCAGCCCGACAAGGTGTTTGCCGAGTGGCGGCGCGTGTTGCGGGTGGAGGGCTTGCTGATGTTCTCCAATTTCGGTCCGGATACTTTCAAGGAACTGCGCACGGCCTTTGCGGCCCTGGATGAAACCCCGCACGCCTTGCCGTTCGTGGACATGCACGATTTTGGCGACCAGCTGGTGGAGGCCGGCTTTTCCACGCCGGTGATGGACATGGAGCAGATCACGGTCACCTACGACACGGCGGCCGCCCTGCTGGCAGACGTGCGCGCGCTGGGCGGCAACCCGCTGGCCACCCGCCGCCGCGGCTTGATCGGGCGCGCCGCCTGGCAACGGATGCTGGCGGCGCTGGAAGCGCAGCGCCGCCCCGACGGCAAGCTGGGTCTTACCTTCGAGGTGGTGTACGGCCATGCGTTCCGTCCGGTGCCCAAGAAAACGGCAACCGGCGAAGCGATCGTCCGGTTCCAGCCGCGCCCACCGCAGTAAGCGTCGCGTAAGAATTTTGCAAGATCTGCGTCAGCCCAGTGTAAGATTGGTGAAGTGCAAACTTGCTGCCAAGACTAATTTTCTTGAATAAATGTTAGTGAGTTGCGTATAATCAAAGACAATTTCTTCCGACTGTGGTAGCAGCACGCTGGAAATAAAAGCAGTAACGGCGTTAGAGTCGGACTGAAGTACAGCATTTGCAAGAATCAGTGGTCATGCGGTGGGAGTGTTTCGCGGATCAATGATGGGCTCCTGCCAAGCCGCAGTGCGTTGTATTGCTGCGCGTGTCGGCCGCGGGCCTTTTGCAAGAGGTGTTGCGGGCCGGCAGTCAGTCATCGTTGCCGAGCCATTAAAAAATTATTATTTTTTTGGGTGGTTGGGGACAACATGACATATGCAAAGCGACTTCAAGCTCTGATGCTCGGCCTCGCAGTATCGGCCAGTATCCCAGCTTTGGCAGAACCTGTTATCACTGGGCGGCCAGTTGAGCACCAACTGAACTTGCAGCTCCCGGTGACCGGCATCGGCGAAGAAGTCTATAACCTGCACAACTACATGATGCTGGTCTGCCTGGTGATCTTCATCGGCGTGTTCGGCGTCATGTTCTATTCGGTGTTCAAGCACCGCAAATCGCTGGGCCACAAGCCCGCCACCTTCCACGAATCGACCGCCGTCGAAATCGCCTGGACCGTCGTGCCGTTCCTGATCGTGATCGGCATGGCCCTGCCGGCCACCCGCACCGTGGTCGCGATGAAAGACACCTCCAATGCCGACCTGACCATCAAGGCCACCGGCATGCAGTGGAAGTGGGGCTACGACTACCTGAAGGGCGAAGGCGAGGGCATCTCCTTCCTGTCCAACCTGTCCACCCCGCGCGCGCTCGTGGGCGGCCCGGGCGTCGAGCCGGTCGGCCAGCGCAACGAAAACTACCTGCTCGAGGTGGACAATGAGGTGGTCGTGCCGGTCAACAAGAAGGTGCGCCTGATCACGACTGCCAACGACGTCATCCACTCGTGGACCATCCCGGCCTTCGCCGTCAAGCAAGACGCGATTCCCGGCTTCGTGCGCGACACCTGGTTCAAGGCCGACCAGATCGGCACCTATCGCGGCAACTGCGTCGAACTGTGCGGAAAGGACCACGCGTTCATGCCGATCGTCGTGAAAGTGGTTTCGGCCGAGGACTACACCAAGTGGGTCAACGACAAGAAGGCCGCCATGGCCGCCAGCGCCGACGACGCCACCAAGACCTGGACGCTGGACGAGCTCAAGACCCGCGGCGAAAAGGTGTACACCACCAACTGCGTGGCTTGCCACCAGGCCAACGGCAAGGGCGTGCCGAACGCGTTCGCGTCGCTGGACGGCTCGCCGGTGGTCAACGGCCCCAAGGCCGAGCAGATCAACGTGCTCCTGAACGGCAAGCACAGCGGCAAGTTCCCGTCGGCCATGCCGGCCTGGAAGCAGCTGTCGGATACCGAGATCGCCTCGGTGATCACGTACACCCGCAACAGCTGGGGCAACAAAGCAGCTGAAAACATCGTACAGCCGGCCGAAGTGATGGCTGCCCGTAGCAAGTGATACGCAAGTAGAACAAAGATTGCCAGGACACTGATATGACTTCCAGCACACTCGATCACGCACACGATCACGCTCACGATCACGCGCACGACCACCCGACCGGCATGCGCCGTTGGCTGTTCGCCACCAACCACAAGGACATCGGCACCCTGTACCTCTGGTTCTCGCTCACCATGCTGATGTCCGGCGGGGTGCTGGCGCTGATGATCCGCTCCGAGCTGTTCAAGCCCGGCCTGCAGTTCTTCCAGCCCGAATTCTTCAACCAGCTCACCACCATGCACGGCGTGGTGATGGTGTTCGGCGCGATCATGCCGGCCTTCGTGGGCTTCGCCAACTGGATGATCCCGCTGCAGATCGGCGCGTCCGACATGGCGTTTGCGCGCATGAACAACTTCTCGTTCTGGCTGCTGCCGCCGGCCGCGCTGCTGCTGGCCGCCTCGTTCTTCGTGCCGGGCGGCGCCACCGCCGCCGGCTGGACCCTGTATGCGCCGCTGACCGCGCAGATGGGGCCGGGCATGGACATGGCGATCTTCGCGCTGCACATCATGGGCGCCTCGTCGATCATGGGTTCGATCAACATCATCGTCACCATCCTGAACATGCGCGCCCCGGGCATGACCCTGATGAAGATGCCGATGTTCTGCTGGACCTGGCTGATCACCGCCTACCTGCTGATCGCCGTGATGCCGGTGCTGGCAGGCGCGATCACCATGACGCTGACCGACCGCCACTTCGGCACCACCTTCTTCAACGCTGCCGGTGGCGGCGACCCGGTCATGTACCAGCACATCTTCTGGTTCTTCGGCCACCCCGAGGTCTACATCATGATCCTGCCGGCGTTCGGCATCGTGTCGCAGATCATCCCGGCGTTCGCGCGCAAGCCGCTGTTCGGCTATGCCTCGATGGTGTACGCCACCGCCTCGATCGCGATCCTGTCGTTCATCGTTTGGGCGCACCACATGTTCACCACCGGCATGCCGGTGACCAGCCAGTTGTTCTTCATGTACGCCACCATGCTGATCGCGGTGCCGACCGGCGTGAAGGTGTTCAACTGGGTGGCCACCATGTGGCGCGGTTCGATGAGCTTTGAAACCCCGATGCTGTTTGCCGTGGGCTTCATCTTCGTGTTCACCATGGGCGGCTTCACCGGCCTGATCCTGGCCGTGACCCCGATCGACATCCAGCTGCAGGACACCTACTATGTGGTGGCGCACTTCCACTACGTGCTGGTGGCCGGCTCGCTGTTCGCCCTGTTCGCCGGCTTCTACTACTGGGCGCCGAAGTGGACCGGCCACATGTACCCGGAAGGCCGCGGCAAGTTCCACTTCTGGGCCTCGATCATCACCTTTAACATCACCTTCTTCCCGATGCACTTCCTGGGCCTGGCCGGCATGCCGCGCCGCTATGCGGACTACGCCGCCCAGTTCACCGATTTCAACAGCATCGCGACGATCGGCGCCTTCGGTTTCGGCCTGTCGCAGGCGTACTTCCTGTTCTTCGTGGTGCTGCCGACCATCCGCGGCGGCGCCAAGGCAGCGGACAAGCCATGGGAAGCGGCGGAAGGCCTGGAGTGGACCGTGCCGAGCCCGGCGCCGTTCCACACCTTCGAAACCCCGCCGCTGGTGAAGTAATGGACGCGCAAAGGAAAAGCAACACCAGGCTCGCATGGACCATCGCGGCGATCCCGCTGTTCTTCTTCGTGATGGTTTTCGTTAAACGCATCTGGTTCAACTGACGTGAGCAAAGAAGGCACCCGCACCGGCCGGTTGATGCACCTGAATCGCAGCACGCTCGGCAAGCTGGTTGTCATTGCCGTGGCGATGTTCGGGTTCGGCTATGCGTTGGTGCCGGTGTACCGGCAGATCTGCGAAGAGCTGGGCCTGAACGTGATCACGCAGAAGGACGGCACCGTGGCGCGCCCGGCCAACACCCAGGTGGACAAGTCGCGCACCGTGGTGGTCGAGCTGGACGGCAACGCGCAGGGACCGTGGCGTTTCCGCCCGACGCAAAACAGCGTCAGTGTGCACCCGGGCGAGCTGACCACGGTGACCTACGAGGTGGTCAACACGCAGGGCAGGACGGTGGCGGCGCAGGCGATCCCGAGCTACGCGCCGCAGTCGGCCACGCCGTACTTCAAGAAGGTCGAGTGCTTCTGCTTCAAGCAGCAGACGCTGGGCCCGAACGAGGCGCGGCAAATGCCGGTCGTGTTCTTTATCGACCCCAAGCTGCCACGGGAAGTGAAGACCATCACGTTGTCGTACACGTTCTTCGAGATCGGCGGCGCGGTGGCAGTGAAGGAAGGATGATGATGGATCCGGACAAGCCGGTACAGCGCAAGGGAACGTTCGGCGCCACGATGAAGGCGGTGTTCTGGTCGTTCTTTGGCGTGCGCAAGCGCAAGGACTACGAGCACGATTCTGCCAACCTGAACCCGATCCACGTGATCATTGCGGCGCTGATCGGGGTGGTGCTGTTCATCGGCATCCTGATGACCGTGGTGCGGTTTGCGGTGTCGAAGTAGCGAATTACGAATAGAGGAACCCTAAAACAACGTCATCCCGGCGGAGGCCGGGATCCATAGACAGCGCGATCAGTGGCAAAGCCGCGTGTGACGCAAGCTCAGCATGGGTCCCGGCCTCCGCCGGGACGACGGAGCAGACAGTAGTGGTAGGAATTAGAGCAGCCAATTCAACAAATATAAGTTTGACTTAGGAGATGAAGATGAGTTTGCCACACACCGCGCCGTACTATTTCGTGCCGGGCCCGTCCCGTTGGCCGCTCGCTGCCGGCATGTCGATGCTCGTCACCATGGCGGGCGCATCGGGCTGGGTCAACGGCGCGTCCTGGGGGCCTGCCGTCAACATCGCCGGTATCCTGGCGATGCTGGTCGTGCTGTATTTCTGGTTCGGCGACGCGATCCGCGAGTCCGAAACGGGCAAGTACGGCGCCCGCATCGACAGCTCCTACCGCTGGTCGATGAGCTGGTTCATCTTCTCCGAGGTCATGTTCTTCGGCGCGTTCTTCGGCGCGCTGTTCTACGCGCGCTCGATCACCATGCCGTGGCTGGCCGACCTCGACCACAAGCTGCTGTGGCCGGATTTCGCCGGCCACTGGGGCAGCGTCGGCCCGGCCGGCACCGTGGAGCATTTCGAGACCATGGGCCCGTTCCCGATCCCGACCATCAACACGGCACTGCTGCTGACCTCGGGCGTGACCCTGACCATCGCCCACCACGCGCTGCGCGCCGGGCACCGCAGCAAGACCGCGTTCTGGCTGTTCCTGACCATCCTGCTGGGCGCGACCTTCATGGGCTTCCAGGCCTATGAATACCATCATGCGTACACCGAGCTGAACCTGAAGCTGTCGTCGGGCATCTACGGCTCGACCTTCTTCATGTTGACCGGCTTCCACGGTTTCCACGTGACGATGGGCGCGATCATGCTGTCGGTGATGCTGTACCGCGTGATGCGCGGCGACTTTACCCCCGAGAGCCACTTCGGCTTCGAAGGCGCGGCCTGGTACTGGCACTTCGTGGACGTGGTGTGGCTGGGGCTGTACGTTGTCGTGTATTGGATGTAAATCCGGGCCACGAACCCAAGCACGTCGTCCCCGCGCAGGCGGGGACCCATGCTGAGCATGCTGCGACGTTGCTTTGGCGTTGAAGGTACTGCACAAGGTCTATGGGTTCCCGCCTTCGCGGGAACGACGGGTCAAGGCCGGTGGTGAAGGGGACGAGTCCGTATTCGGCCGTCCCCGTTTCGTTAGTAAGGCAAGCCCTTCGGCTGGATCCAGCCCAGCTTGTACATGCCCAGCACGATGAGGAACAGGGTGATCGACAGCCCGACCCGCATCGCCAGGGCCTGCACCGTGCGGTTGCTCTTGCCCTTGTCGCGCATCAGGAAGAACAGGGCCGACCCGAGGCTCGCAAGGATCAGGGCGAAAGCGATCGCAACAAAGATTTTCATGGTCTGCCGGATAACAAAATTGGAAGCTCCATTGTAATGCGTCTGCGCTTTCATTTTCGGCTGGTCCCCTTCATCGCCACCGTCCTGCTGGTCGCGCTCGGCATTGCACTGGGCAACTGGCAGGAGCGCCGCGCCGCCGCGAAAACCGCGCTGCGCGAGCGCATGGAGCAGCGCGGCAGCCAGCCCCCCGTCGCGCTCGGCCCGGCCATCGTGCCGCTTGAAACGCTCGAATACCGCCACGTCACCATCACCGGCCAGTTCGTCCCCGGCTGGCCCGTTTTCCTCGACAACCGGCCATACCAGGGGCGCAGCGGGTTTTATTTGCTGATGCCGTTTAAAATAGCGGGTTCGGATGTCCACGTGCTGGTCGCGCGCGGCTGGCTCCCGGCTGATCCGACCGTGCACGACCGCCTGCCCGCGTTCACCACGCCGCCTGGCCAGGTCAGCATCGAAGGCATTGTCACCGGCAACATGGGCCGCGTGCTGCAGCTGGGCGATGCGGCGCCGCTCAAGCCGAATGCGATCGTGCAGAACGTCGCGCCTGGGCAGGTCGAACAGGCCAGCGGCCTGAAGCTCGCGCCTTTTTTCGTCGAACAGACCGGTCCCAGGGAAGAGGGCGGCGCGCTGGTGCGCGACTGGCCGCTGCCGTCGACCGGCATCGAAAAACACAAGGGCTACGCCTTCCAGTGGTATGCGCTGGCGGCGATGGCCTTGCTCTTTTTTGTCATCACAGGATTTCGCAGTGGAACAAAACATGACGATGCAGCCCGTGCGTAGCAGCGGGCGCTGGAAGATGTTCGGGGTGCTCGCCGTGTGCGCCGCGCCGCTGGTCGCGTCGTACTTTACGTACTACGTGCTCAAGCCGGCCGCGCGCAACAACTACGGCGCGCTGATCGACCCGCGTTCCTACCCGATTCCGCGCCTTGCCAGCACCACGCTCGACGGCCGCCCGGAAGGGCTGGGCGCCTACCGCGGCAAGTGGATCATGCTGAAAGTGGGCGGCGGCGCCTGCCCGGACGCGTGCCGCAAGCAGCTGTTCACGATGCGCCAGGAGCGCCTGATGCAGGGCAAGGAGATGGACCGCATCGAGCGCGTCTGGCTCATCACCGACAACGAGCCGATCGACACCATGCTGATCCGCGAATACGACGGCATGCACATGCTGCACGCCGACGCCCAGGCCGTGGCCCGGTGGCTGCCGGCCGACAGCGGGACGACGGCGGGCGACCATATCTACCTGATCGACCCGCTGGGCAACCTGATGATGCGCTTCCCGGCCGAACCGGACACGCGCAAGATGTACAAGGATATTGCGAAGCTGCTCAAGGCTTCCGCGATCGGTTAATCCACATGCAAGCTTCAACCCTCGTTCAACTCGGCATCACCGGCCTGCTGGCGGCTTGCCTGCCGCTGTCGATGGTCTGGATGTCGGCGGACGCCAACAAGTACCGCAAGCTGGTCTGGGTCGCCGCCTTCCTCACCTTCGACCTGATCGTGTTCGGCGCCTTCACGCGCCTGACCGACTCCGGCCTGGGTTGCCCGGACTGGCCCGGCTGCTACGGCCTGGCCAACCCGTTCCTGGCGCACGAGCAGATCGCGGCGGCGCAGGCCGCCATGCCGACTGGCCCGGTCACCCACGTCAAGGCCTGGATCGAGATGATCCACCGCTACCTGGCCATGGGTATTGGCGTGCTGATCATCACCCTGATGACCAAAGCCTGGCTGCAATGGCGCCGTTCGCACGACCGTGCGTTTGCCCCCTTGATGCCGACCCTGCTGTTCGGCTTCGTCTGCCTGCAGGGCGCGTTCGGCGCCTGGACCGTCACGCTCAAGCTGCAGCCGATCATCGTCACCACCCACCTGCTGCTGGGGATGACGCTGCTGGCGCTGCTGGTGTGGCTGGGCGGCCGCGAGGACAACATCATCAAGCCGCTGGCGGCCGATCCGCGTCCGGCCGGCCTGCCCGCCGTGCGCCGGCTGGCGCTGCTGTCGGCTGCCGTGCTGGCGGTGCAGCTGTTCCTGGGCGGGTGGGTGAGCACTAACTACGCCACCCTTGCCTGCAGCGATTTCCCGTCCTGCAACGGCCAATTCGTCCCGCCCATGGACTTCGAGCATGGCTTTACGCTGTGGCGCGAGCTCGGCAAGACCGCGGCCGGGCACTACCTGCCGTTCTCGGCCCTGACGGCGATCCACTGGGTCCACCGCAATTTCGCGCTGGTCGTCCTTGTTGTGCTCGGAGCAACAGCCGCGCGCGCCTGGCCGCACGCCGGGCTGCGCCCCACCGCGCGCAGGATGGCGCTGGTGCTGGGCCTGCAGGTGATGACCGGGATCGCCACCGTCTTCTTGAGCTTTCCGCTCGCCATTGCAGTGCTGCACAACGCCGGGGCCGCGCTGCTCGTCATTTTGGTGACCATGTTAAACTACAAGGCCAAGCACCAACTCGCCGTGGCGCAGGCTCCTTCCCGGCAGGAACCCACGCCAGCAAGCCTCCAGCCATGACGACCCAGACTGCCATTCATAAACCGCCCACCCGCTTTGCCCAGTACTGGGCCCTGACCAAGCCGCGCGTGACGCAGCTGGCCGTGTTCTGCGCGGTGATCGGCATGTTCCTGTCCACCGACGGCTTCCCCGGCTGGCGTCCGCTCATTGGCGGCACCATCGGCATCTGGCTGCTGGCCGGCGCCGCGTTCGCCGTCAACTGCTTGGTCGAGGCCGAGATCGACGCGCGCATGGCGCGCACCGCCCGCCGCGCCACCGCCATGGGCGAGCTGACCCGCGCGCAGACGCTGTCGTTCTCCGGCCTGCTCGGCGGCCTGGGCATGTGGGTGCTGTACACCCAGGTCAATCCGCTGACGATGTGGCTGACCTTCGTCACCTTTGTCGGCTACGCCATCATCTACACCATCGTGCTCAAGCCGGCCACCCCGCAAAACATCGTGATCGGGGGCCTGTCGGGCGCCATGCCGCCGGCACTGGGCTGGGCGGCGGTTGCCAACGACGTGCCGATGCAGGCGTGGCTGCTGGTGCTGATCATTTTTGTATGGACCCCGCCGCACTTCTGGGCGTTGGCCATGTACCGCCGCGACGACTACAAGCGCTCGGGCCTGCCCATGCTGCCGATCACCCATGGCATGGAGTTCACCGGCCTGAACGTCTGGCTGTACACGGTGGTGCTGGCCGCCACCACGCTGCTGCCGTTCGCGGCCGGCATGAGCGGCCTCTTGTACCTGGCCGCGGCCGTGGTCCTGAACGGCATCTTCCTGCGCTATGCCTGGCTGGTATGGAAGCACTACACCGACATCATCGCGCGCAAGACCTTTGCCTGGTCGATCATCTACCTGTCGCTGCTGTTCGCGGCGCTGCTGGTGGACCACTACTTCAGGTTCTGACGACATGAAGAAACTCATCACCGCCGTCCTGCTTTCCGCCCTGGCGGCCCTGCCGCTGGCGGGTTGCGACAAACTGGCCACCAAGCCGAACTTCCAGAACACCGACGTGACGGGCCTGGACTATGCACGGGCTTTCAACCTCACCGACTACAACGGCAAGCCGCGCACGCTGGCCGACTTCAAGGGCAAGGTGGTGGTGCTGTTCTTCGGCTACACCCAGTGCCCGGACGTGTGCCCGACCACCCTGGCTGAAATGGCGGCGGCAATGAAGGAGCTGGG
The DNA here is from genome assembly GCF_024756255.1 of Massilia agilis. Lineage (GTDB taxonomy): Bacteria > Pseudomonadota > Gammaproteobacteria > Burkholderiales > Burkholderiaceae_D > Telluria > Telluria agilis. The sequence goes on from NZ_JANUHB010000005.1 coordinate 81,079, forward strand.
CGCGCAAGCGGACCAGGTGCAGGTGCTGTTCGTCACGCTCGACCCCGAGCGCGACACTCCCGACCTGCTCAAGAACTACGTGCCGCAGTTCGACAAGCGCTTCCTCGGCCTGTACGGCACGCCAGACCAGATCGCCAGGACGGCCAAGGAGTTCAAGGTGTTCTACACCAAGGTGCCGGGCAGTTCGCCGGACCAGTATTCGATCGACCATACCGCCGGCAGCTACGTGTTCGATAAGGACGGCAAGCTGCGCCTGTTCGTGCGCCACGGCCAGGGCCCGGGCCCGCTGGTCCACGACATCCGCCAGCTGCTGGGCTGATGGAAGCGCAGAACGGCCGGCGTTACACGCGCGTCGCGACCATCGTCCTGCTCGCGGTCGGCTGCCTGTACGTGCTGCGGCCGTTCCTGGCCGCGATCTTGTTCGCCGCCGCTGTCGTGATCTCGTCGTGGCCGATGTACCTGGCCCTGCTGGAACGCATGCGCGGCCGGCGCACGCTTGCTGCGCTGACCATGACGCTCACGCTCACCCTGCTGGTGATCATCCCGCTCGCGCTGGTCGCGTACAACCTGGCGGACAACGTGGCGCATGCGTACGAGCAGGCGACTGCCGCCGTCAGGCAGGGCGAGCTGGTGCCGCCGCAATGGGTGCAGAACCTGCCGCTGGTTGGACCCTGGCTCGACCAGTACCTGCGCGATCTCGTCGCCAGCCGCGACAACATGATGGATTTCGCGCAGCGCATGATCGAGCCGGCGCGCCATTACCTGCTCACCGGCGGCATCATGCTCGGTACCGGCGTGGTGCAGATGAGCCTTGCCGCCTTCGTCGCCTTCTTCCTGTACCGCGACGGCCACACCCTGCTGCGCGTGATCATGGTCACCATGCACAAGCTGATCGGTGAAGGCTCCGGCGGCGTTGCCGACATCGTCAGCCAGACCGTGCGCGGCGTGATGTACGGACTGCTTGGCACGGCGCTGGCGCAGGCCCTGGTGGCTGCCCTCGGCTTTGCCATTGCAGGCGTGCCGGCGGTGCCGCTGCTGTCGGTGCTGGTGTTCGTGGCCTCGATCGCGCCGATCGGCCCGCCCGTGGTCTGGATCGGCGCCGCGCTGTGGCTGTTCTCGCAAGGAGAGGTCGGCTGGGGCGTGTTCATGCTGGTCTGGGGCACGCTCCTCATCAGTTCCGTCGACAACGTGGTGCGGCCGATGCTCATCAGCCGCGGCAGCGACCTGCCGTTCCTGCTCACGCTGCTCGGCGTGCTCGGTGGCGTGATCGCGTTCGGCTTTGTCGGCATGTTCATCGGACCGACGCTGCTGGCAGTGGGCTACTCCCTCATCAGCGACTGGACCGGCAAGGCCGACATGGTCGCAATGCGCAAGGATCAGACAGAGGCTTGAGCCGGAGGCAGCATTGCCCACGGCCAGGGTGAACCGATGTCGCGCAAATCCGCCCGTATAGAGACGTGCATGTGGTGGTCGTGCGGCGCGCCCTTGTAGCCTCGCCATCCTTTGTCCGGCATTTTTTTGTTATAGATTTGCCGATTCCAGATCACGTACTCAACCCGATAATCCAGAAGAGCCAGCCTGACCAATGTGTTGCAATCGACCCCGTTGGTAGGATCGTGAGTCAGGTCGAACGCATTGCCTTGATTGTGATCGCTCTTGCGCTTTTGGTGACTGAGATCTCCCATGATGCCGTCCCAGGCGCGGTTTCGCTTCGGCGCAAGCAAAGTTGCGTCGGCCAAGGCGCGCAGGCACGCGGGAGAAGGCGCAGGGTTAGGAGCAGCGCATTTCGCAGTTGATTCGCGGTCAGCCATTGTTCGGTCTATTGGGTAAGTGGTGGGAGACAAGTTGCATCCGGACTGTCGGCCGTGGCTCGTGCGAGCGTATGACTCGCGCGCTGTTCGATGGGAATTTTCGCTGTGATGCAAGCGGTGGCGCCGGTAATTCGCGCAGCAAGCAGAAACGATATTGGCCTTGGGTGGGCAACATCCGATTGGTCGACCGTATCGACCCGGACGATCATTCCGATCGGCGTATGCCTACCATTGTTGATACCGCGTCGCCACTCAATTTGCTTTCCCAGAGTTGAGAAGCCAGGTACGGCGACCTCCCACAAGTTCAACGGCAGCTCTTTTCCAGCCGGGTTGATCAGCGTGATCGAGGCGCGATCATCACTGTCCAGAACGAGTACTGTGAATCCGTCTACGCCTGGACAACGAGTTGTGCTGTCCCCGGTTTCCGTATCCTGTGAAAGCACCTCGCACGGTTTGCCGTCGGTGACGGTGTAGCTACTTACCGGTGGTGAGGTCCGGAGGCTTTCCGCTGATGCCTGCACCGACAGGACAAGCAGGAAAATCAAGACGAATTTTGGGTAAGCAGGCATCTGTCGGGCGAGAGCAGGCGATGACGGAGAATTACTTGAAGATCATATCGCTACACTTTCGTTTGCCCTTGAGCGTACGCAATTCCAGCCATGCCGTACTCGTGTGAAATTTTGGCTTGGACCTTCCCGCAAGCGCGAGGCGCGTTGGGACGGCACGCACGGAAAAAACCAAATTCGGAGAGAGGCGCATGGCAATCGACGTCTATTTGCAGATTGACGGAATCCGGGGCGAGTCCAGCGACGACAAGCATAAGGATTGGATTGAATGCACTTCCGCCGTCTGGAGCGTGATTCAGCCGAAGTCAGCAACCGCATCGACAAGCGGAGGCCACACAGCCGAGCGCTGCGAGCATGGCGATCTCGTGATAACCAAGCTCGCGGACCTCGCATCCCCGCTCTTGCTTCAAACTTGCTCCGCCGGCAAGACTATCCCGAAGGCCAGGCTCGAGTTCATGCGCGCCGACGGGCAAGGCCTGCGCATTAAGTATTACGAAGTCGAATTGGAAAACGTCTTGATAGGTGCGGTCGTCCCAAGCATCAAGGCAGGGGAGTTCTTGTCTGAACACGTCAGCCTAAAATATGGCAAGGTCCGGTGGAAATACACGCAGCAAAAAATTGCGGGCGGCGCTGGCGGTAACGTGGCCGGAGGTTGGGACTTGGCAACCAACCGCATCTGCTAGAGGCACAGTTGCCAACTGGCGGAGATCTTGCATACTTGTTAATGAACAGCGACAATGCGCTTTTCAACGACCAGTCTCAAGAGCCATGAGCGACGCCACGCCAGCCGGCACCGGCCAATTCAGCAAGCACCGGATCGAAGCCCTCATCGACGGCATCTTCGCGGTCGCGATGACGCTGCTCGTGATCGACCTGAAGCTGCCCGAGCATGCCAACGTGGGCGATCCCGCCGTGCTGCGCGAGGCGCTGGCCGAACTGGTCCCCAACCTCATCTCGTGGCTGATCAGCTTCATGGTGCTCGCGATCTACTGGGTGGCCAACCACCGGCTGTACAGCCATGTGCGCCACGCCGACGGCCGCCTGGTCTGGTTCACCATGCTGATGCTGGCCGGCGCGAGCCTGCTGCCGTTCGCCTCCGCCGTCAACAGCCGCGCCCTGAGCGACGTGGCGCAAGGCGTGTACGCCGCGGTGATGGGATTGATGGGCCTGGCGTCGTTGCTGGCAGCAAGGCACATCTACCGCCATCCGCAGCTGTGCGCGCAACCGATGGACCGCGAGACCTACATCGCGGCGTGCGTGCGCACGAGTGGCGTGATCGTGATTGGCCTAATCACCGTGCCGATTGCCGCCGTCGCGCCCCGCATGGCCAATTTCGCCTTCCTGCTGATCTTCTTGCTGCGTCCCGTCAGCGCGGCGGTTGCGCGCCACTGGCGCCGTAACGCGCCAGTGGCGCACCAGGCCTAGCCGGGGGCAGCCTGGCCGTGTGGTGACCGCTCGTTTGCAGCGGCCTCCCAGCGCCACGCCTGCTGCAGGCGCATTTGCAGGTAATCGATGAAGGCGCGCACACGCGGCGCCAGGTGCTGGCTGTGCGGGACGATCGCTTGCAGCGGCGCCGTCGGCATGGAGTGCGCCGGCAGCACCCTTTGTAGCCGGCCCTGCAGCAGGTCGTCGCCCACATCCCAGATCGACTTGAGCACAATGCCGGCGCCTTGCACGGCGAACGCATGGGCCGCCTGCCCGTCGTTGGTGACGATGGCGCCGGTCACACGCACGGTGACCGGTTCCGCTCCCTGGAAGCGCCATTGCGCGAAGCGCTGGTCACCGATCAGGATGCAGCGGTGCCGGCTCAGCTCCGACGGGTGCGTGGGCACGCCGTGCTGCGCCAGGTAGGCGGGCGAGGCGCAGGCCACCCGGTAGTTGGGCGCCAGCCGGCGCGCGATCATGGTGGAATCCTGAAGGCTGCCGAAGCGGATCGCCAGGTCCTGCCCGGTCTCGAGCAGGTTGACGACGGCATCCGTCAGCTCAAGCTGGATCGCCAGGGCTGGATGCTGGCGCTGGAAATCGGTCACGATGGGAACGATGTGCTGGACGCCGAATTCCGCCGGCGCCGTCACCCGCAACAGGCCGCCCACTTCCTGGCGGCTGTGAGTGAGCAGCAGCTCGGCCTGTTCCACTTCTTCCAGAATCCGCAGCACGCGCGCATGAAATTGGGCGCCTTCCTCCGTGAGCGACTGGCGCCGCGTGGTGCGCTGGAGCAGCCGCACGCCGACCGTCTTTTCCAACAAGGCCAGGCGCTTGCTGACGACCGACAGCGGCAGTCCCAGCTCGCGCGCGGCGGCGGACATGCTGCCCGCGCTGACGATGCGGGCAAAAGCGATGAGGGCGGGCAGGTCGTCCAGCATTCTTCGAAATTTGGAAAATATGAATCCGCGAAACTCGGCTATTTCGCTCTGAGCGCGCATCCTATCATGCCTCCTCGTAGTTCTACTTTTTCTCAAGGAGATATGATGAAGCGACTGACAGGCATCCTGTTGACCGCGCTGGCCTTCGGGCCCGCGCATGCCGCCACCGACGCGCAACTGGTCCAACCCCGGGTGCTCGTGATCGACCCGAGCCTGGGCGCGGCCCAGGCCCAGGCCAGCGTGCTGGCGGCGCGCCGCTACGGTTCGTTCTGGGACAACGGCGAGGAAGCGCTGGCGCGCGCCGCCCTGGCGCCGGACTTCATCGACCGCACCCTGCCGCCGGGCCGCGCACAGGGCGTGGAAGGTCCGTTGGCAGCGTCGAAGTTCGTACGCGCCGCGGTCCCCGACATGCGCGCCGATATCGAGCAGATGATCGTGACGGGCGACCGCGTGGTGGTGCACCTGCATTTCCATGGCCATTTCACGGGCCGCTTCAAGGATGTGCAGGGCAAGGGGCAGGCCGTGGACTTCATCGCCACCGATATCTACCGCATCGGCAACGGCCGCATCACCGACAACTGGCACCTGGAAGACAACCTGGCCTTCCTGCAGCAGCTTGGCGTGATCGGGGGCTGATCATGGACGGTACTGTTGATACCTCGCGCCGCGGCTTCATGGCGCAAGCGGGAACGGGCGCGCTGGCTGCGGGAGGCTTGCTGGCCGCTGGCTCGGCGCCGGAAGCGGTGCACGCAGCGCCGGCGGCGGGCGGCGAATTCTGGCCCAACGGTGCCCGGCTCGTCATCTCGGTCTCGATGCAGTTCGAAGCCGGCGGCCAGCCACTGAAGAACACGGACAGCCCGTTCCCCAAGGTGGACTTCCCCGCCAGCATTACCGCCGACCCGGCGGCCAATACCTGGTTCGCCTACGGCTACCGGGAAGGCATTCCGCGCATGCTGGACTTGTGGGACCGCCACGGCATCAAGGTGACCTCGCACATGATCGGCGAGGCCGTGCGCCGCCATCCAGAGCTGGCGCGCGAGATCGTCAGGCGCGGCCACGAAGCGGCGGGACACGGCCCGCGCTGGAGCTCGCAGTACGCGATGAACCGCGCGCAGGAGCGCCAGTTCATCAGCGACGCGGCCAGCATGGTGCAGGAGGTGACGGGCCAGCGCCCGGTGGGCTACAACGCCAACTGGCTGCGGCGCGGACCGAACACGCTGTCGCTGCTGCAGGAGCTGGGCTATGCGTATCACATCGATGACCTGAGCCGCGACGAGCCATTCATCGAGCAGGTCAACGGCAAGGACTTCGTGGTGGTGCCTTACACGCTGCGCAATAACGACATCCTGCTGGTCGAAGGCCGCAACTACTCGCCCTCGCAATTCCTCGAGCAGATCAAGCTGGACTTCGACCAGCTGTACGAGGAGGGCGCCACGCGCCGCCGCATGATGTCGATCAGCGCCCACGACCGCATCAGCGGCACGCCGCAAATGGTGCGCGTGTGGGACCAGTTCCTGCGCTATGCAAAATCGCATCCTGGCGTCGCTTTCATGCGCAAGGACGAGATCGCGCGCCATGCGCTTGCCAGCCCGCTCACGCTGCGCGAAACGGAAACGATCTGAGCGGAGGGGCCAGGGACATGGGGGCGCGCAGGCAGCGCGCGCCGGGGCTTAGTCGTGGTCCTCGTCGTCATCCCCGCGCTCCAGGTGCGGGATGACCTTCACCAGCATGATGCGCGGGCCCTTGGTGCGCTTGACCACCACGTCGAACTGCGGGAACTCGATGCGCTGGCCCTGCTTGGGAATGTCGCCCAGCTTGGCCATCAGCAGCCCGCCCACCGATTCCACGTCGTCCAGCCCCATCGCCTCGTTGTCGATGTCGATGCCGAGCACGCGTTCGAGCGACACGATGGCCAGGCTGGCCTTGCCGAGATAGCTGCCGTCCGCCTGCGGCAGCCAGTCGTTTTCGTTCATGCGGAATTCGTCGCGGATCTCGCCCACCATCGCACCCAGCAGGTTGTCGAGCGTGATGAAGCCGACCGGGCGCTTGCCCTTTTCGCCGATCAGCGCAAAGTGCGGCGCGCCGTGCTTGAAGCGGCGGAACAGCTCCTGCGCCGGCGTGCGCGCGGAGATCGTCTCGACCGGGCGCAAGAAGTCCGCCAGGTCGCTGATCTCACGCCCGGCCTGCTGCGCGAAGAACAGGTCCTTCAGGTGGATCATGCCCAGCACTTCCTCGCCTTCGGCATCGAAGTAGGGGTAGCGCGAAAAGCGGTTGCGCAGCATCGTCTGCAGGTTCTCGGCCAGCGGCAGGTCGGCGTAGAGCGCAATCACCTCGTTAATCGGGCGCATGAGGTCGGCCACCGACATCTCGGAAAACTCCAGCGACTGCGCCAGCACGTGGCGTTCGTCGTTCGTGAATTTTTCGCCGGCGGTGCTGGTGCGCAGGATGAGCTTGAGCTCCTCGGTCGAATACTGGGTCTCGTGCCCGCCGCCCGCGCCGGACAGGCCGGCCACGCGCAGCACCAGGTTGGAGCTGGCGTTGAGCAGCCAGATCGCCGGGTACATCAGCCAGTAAAAGCCGTACAGCGGCACCGCGCACCACAGGCCAACCGCCTCGGGAATGCGGATCGCGAGCGACTTGGGCGCCAGTTCGCCCACCACGATGTGCAGGAAGGAGATGACGCCGAACGCGATCACGAACGACACGCCGTGGATCACCTGCTCCGAGGTCACGCCAAGCAAATGGAACGCCGGTTCGAGCAGCGCGGCGAATGCCGGTTCGCCGACCCAGCCAAGGCCCAGCGACGCCAGCGTGATGCCGAGCTGGCAGGCCGACAGGTAGGCGTCCAGCCGCCCGTGCACCTTGGCCAGGATGCGGCCGCGCAGGCCGCCGGTTTTCGCAATCGCGCGAATGCGCGTCTTGCGCAGGGTGACGATGCCGAATTCGGCGGCCACAAAAAAGCCGTTCAGGGCGACCAGCACGATCGCGAGAACGACGAACAAAACGTTTTCCATATACTTGTCAAAGAGCCGCGGCCAACCACGGCATTGTAAGGCTCAGGCGGCGCCGAGCACAGTTTCGTGCGCCGCGGAGAGGATCGCTTCCACCGCCGGATGCTGGATCTTGCGCTCGTTCGAGATCGCGTAGAACTGCTCGCGCACCTGCGGCACGCGGCCCACCAGCCGGGCGCCGAACTGTTCCTCGATGTCGGCAGCCAGCGCCGCCGGCGCAAAGAACAGGCCCAGCCCGCGCCGGCCAAAGGTGTTGAGCAGCGCGTTGTCCTCGAACTCGCCCACGATGTCCGGCCGCACGGCGTGCGAGTCGAACCATTCGTCGATCTTCCCCCGCAGGGCATTATTACGTGTCGGTAGCAGGAACGGCGCCCCGTTCAGATTCCCCGGGAAAGCGCCGGCGTACAGCGTCGCCAGCGCCGGCGCGCCCACCACGATGGTCTCGCTTTCGAACAGCTGGTGGCTGAACACGCGCAGCGCCGTGCCCGAGTCCACCGCGCGGTCGGTCAGCACCACGTCCAGCTTGTGCAGCGCCAGGTCGCCCAGCAGCGCCTCGAACTGGTCCTCGTAGCAAACCAGCCGCACCTGCCGGTCCAGCTTCGTGGTGGCCTCCAGCAGCTTGTAGGCGGTGAGTTTGGGCAGCGAGTCCGAGATGCCGACCGTGAGCCGCGTGCGCGCGCTGTCCGCTTCGCCCAGCGCCTCCTGCATCTGCTCGCCGAGCATGAAGATCTGGTCCGCGTACGCGAGCGCCAGGCGCCCAGGCTCGGTCAGCACCAGGCGCCGGCCCTGCTGCGTGAACAGCGCCTTGCCCACCGATTCCTCCAGCTGCGCGAGCTGGGTGCTGATGGTCTGCACCGCCAGGTTCAGGCGCCTGGCCGCGCGCGTAATGCCGCCTTCCTTGGCCACCACCCAGAAGTAGTACAGGTGTCGAAAATTCAAGTTCCCATCCATTGCTTCGGTTTTTTCGAAGTAAAAATCAGATTATCTTCGCTTTTTCGTAAGTCTGCACGCCTCTACACTGCGCTTCATCAATTCACCATGAAGGGAAAACAAGATGAAGCACTTCAAGTTCTCGTTCCTCGTGACGGCGGTCTGCCTTGTGGCGGCCGGCTGGTGGGGTTACGAGCACAGTGGCATGGCGGGCGCGCTGACCGGCATGTCGATTGCCGCGATCCTGGCCGTGATGGAGGTGTCGCTGTCGTTCGATAACGCGGTGGTCAACGCCTCGGTGCTCAAGACCTGGGACGAACGCTGGCAGAAGCTGTTCCTCGGCGTGGGCATCATCATCGCCGTGTTCGGCATGCGCCTGCTGTTCCCGCTGGTGATCGTGGCCGTGGCCGCGAACCTGGGCCTGGCCGACGTGTGGAACCTGGCGCTCACCGATCCCAAGCAGTACTCGGCCCACCTGACCGCGCACCACGCTGAAGTGGCGGCGTTCGGCGGCATGTTCCTGCTGCTGGTGTTCCTGAACTTCCTGTTCGACGACGAGAAGGAGCACCACTGGCTGGGCCGGCTGGAAGAGAAGATCGGCGCGCTGGGCCGCGTGTCCTCGATCGCCGTGATGATCTCGATCGGCGCGCTGATGGCCAGCCTGTCGCTGGTCGAGGAAGCGCAGAAGATGGTGGTGCTGATGTCCGGCCTGTGGGGCATCCTGATCTACGTCGGCGTGGACGCGGTGTCGGCACTGCTGGAGAAGGATGAGGACGAAGGCGCGAACGTGGGCGACCTGGTGAAGAAGGGCGGTATCGGCGGCTTCCTGTACCTGGAAGTGCTGGATGCATCGTTCAGCTTCGACGGCGTGATCGGCGCGTTCGCCATCACCACCGACGTCGTGATCATCATGCTGGGCCTGGCCATTGGCGCGATGTTCGTGCGGTCGCTGACGGTCTTCCTGGTCAAGAAGGGGACGCTGGACGAATTCGTGTACCTGGAACACGGCGCGCACTACGCGATCGGCATCCTGGCAGTGATCATGTTGGCGAGCATGAAGTTCCACATCCCGGAAGTGTTCACCGGCCTGGTTGGCGTGGCCTTCATCGTCGCCTCGCTGTGGTCCTCGGTCCGGTACAAGAAAGAGCAGCAGGCGCTCGATGCGCGCGAACAGGTGAAACAGCTGGCGTAACGCAGCCAGGCGTAGGGTGGGCAGGTCTCCTGCCCACGCGTTCAACGCAGGTTGCGTCAACGCGAGCGTGTTCTGGACGCGTGGGCAGGATCTGCCCACCCTACGAAGATCATGGTCTGAGCGGCGGCCACCACAGGCAGCCGCCGGACCGAACAAACCGCGCAGCGAGCGGCAGAACACCAGCTCGCAGCGCGTGGCAAACCCCGGTGTTCACACAAGTGACATTCACTTTTTAGGAGAACCACATCATGGCAATCAGTCTGCAAAAAGGCGGCAACGTCAACCTGTCGAAAGAGGCCCCGGGCCTGTCGAAAATGACGATCGGCCTGGGCTGGGACGTGCGCGCCACCGATGGCGCCGCATTCGACCTGGACGGCGTCGTCTTCATGCTGAACCAGTCGGGCAAGGTCCGCTCCGACGGCGACTTCATCTTCTATAACAACCTGAAGTCGGCCGACGGCTCGGTCACCCACTCGGGCGACAACCGCACCGGCGCCGGCGATGGCGACGACGAAACCGTCACCATCGACCTGGCCCGCGTGCCGGCGGACGTGGACAAGATCACGTTTGCGGTGACGATCCACGACGCCGATGCGCGCCGCCAGAACTTCGGCATGGTCGGCAAGGCGTTCATCCGCTGCGTGAATGCGGCCAACAACGGCGAGATCGCGCGCTACGACCTGTCGGAAGACAGCTCGACCGAAACCGCGATGATCTTCGGCGAGGTGTACCGCAACGGCGCCGACTGGAAGTTCCGCGCGATCGGCCAGGGCTTTGCCGGCGGGCTGGGGCCGCTGGCCAAGAACTACGGCGTGAACGTCTGAACCAGCTAAACAGTTTTGCGGCCCGCACCTGTGCGTGTCGGGCTGCAACCGAACGAAAGGAAAACGGCAAATGCCAGTTTTTACCGTGACCGGGGATGTCGATCCCTTCCTGCACGTGTCGATGAAGCAGGGCGAAACCATCTACTGCGAATCGGACGCGATGGTGATGATGGAGTCCACGCTCGACCTGAAGGGCAAGATGCGCGGCGGCCTAGGCAGCGCGCTGATGCGCACCTTCGCCAACGGCGAGTCGTTCTTCCAGCAGCACATCGAGGCCACGCGCGGGGATGGCGACTGCCTGCTTTCGCCAACGCTGCCGGGCGCCATGCAGGTGGTGGACTGCGGCCCGAACCAGTACATCATCAGCGACGGCGCGTTCGTCGCCGCCAGCTCGGGTGTGGACCTGCGGGTGCGCACGCAAAGCCTGGGCAATGCGCTGTTCGCGCAGAGCGGCGGCTTTTTCGTGACCGAGACCGGCGGCAGCGGGCAGGTGGTGGTGTCGGGCTTCGGCTCGATGTCGGTGCTGGAAGTGGAACCGGGCAAGGACGCGATCATCGACAACTCGCACGTAGTGTGCTGGGACAGCACGCTGCGCTACGAGGTGTCGATCACGACCGGGCAGAGCGCTGGCTTCCTGGGCAACCTGATCAACAGCCAGACCAGCGGCGAAGGGATCGTGCTGCGCTTCTCGGGTCGCGGGAAGATTTATGTTTGTTCGCGCAACCGCGCCGCATTCAAGGCATGGATGCAGGCGCCCGCGCGCTAAACCAAGGAGTTTGAAATGACAGTCAATCTGCAGAAGGGCCAGAAGATCTCGCTCTCGAAAGAAGCGGGCGGCGAACTGGCCCGCGTAACCATGGGCCTGGGCTGGGACGCGATCAAGTCCGGGGGCTTCTTCGGCTTCGGGGCGCGTACCCAGAGCGTGGACCTGGACGCCTCGTGCGTGCTGTTCGACGAGAAGGACCAGCCGGTGGACGTGGTCTGGTTCCGCCAGCTCAAGAGCCGCGACGGCAGCATCGTGCACACCGGCGACAACCGTACCGGCGCAGGCGAGGGCGATGACGAGCAGATCGTGGTCGATCTCTCGCGCGTGCCGGCCAACGTGAAGTCGCTGGTGTTCACGGTGAACAGCTTCACCGGGCAGAACTTCTCGCAGGTGCAGAACGCATTCTGCCGCCTGGTGAACGCGGCCAACGATCGCGAAGTGGCGCGCTACGACTTGTCGGTGCAGGGCGCGCACACGGCCCAGATCATGGCCAAGCTGTACCGCCACAACGGCGAGTGGAAGATGCACGCGATCGGCGAAAACGGCGTCGGCCGCACCTTCGACGAGCTGCTGCCGCAGATCGCACAGCACCTGTAACACCAAGACGCTGGAACTACCTGCTCGTCGTCCCGGCCTGCGCCGGGACGACGGTTCAGGAGCTAACGATCGTATGGATATGTTCGACGGCGCTAGCGCCTGAACGTCTCCATCAGCACATTTAGCATGTGCATCTCCGGCATCGACCCCAGCAGCGAGAGCGCGTGCTTGGCCAGCTCGCGTGGCACGTGCCCGGTCAGGTGCGAGAACCGCGCACCATTGTCCGGGAAGGTATCAAAGATTCCGAATTCCCCGTTCCCAAAGCGCAGCGCGAACCACGCCGTTGTTCCCGGCTCCTCCTGCACGAACGCGCGCGCATCGATCAGGAACTGCGCCACCTGGGCCTCGTGACCCGACTTTGCCTGGAACCTGAGCAGCAGGCCGCGCCGGTCCGCTGCCGACCCGACGCCAGGCGGTACCTTGCCGGCCAGGACATCCAGTTTTTCGACGCGCGGACCGTGATTGAATAGCTCGCCGGCGCGCGCCATCAGGCCGGCCACGACCGCGCCCTGTAGATGGGCTTCGCGCGCCGCTTCGTCGGCGAACACATCGAAGATGCCATATTCACCCCGCCCGAAGCGCAGGGCGAACCAGGCATCGATGCCAGTCTCCGCCTCCACGGCGGGCACCGCGTCAAGCAGGAGCTCCTCCACCTTCGCGTCCATGTCGTGCCTGACATCCAAATGGACGAGCAAGCCTTTGGCGACCATCTCGCTCTCCTCGTAGGTTGGACCAGGGACCAGTGTCGGACAACCGGGCAAAGGCGGGCGCACGCCAGCAGCTTTGATTTTTCTCGTTGACAAACCAGCCGACTGCGTCTACTGTATTAATCAACTAATACACTGCTACCAATGGCCGATTACCCATCCCAGCTGTTTTCCATCACCACCGGGTCGCCCGAGCCGATCTACCGGCAACTGGTCGATCAGGTGCGGCGCTTGGTCGCGGGCGGCCAGCTTGCGCCCGGCGACGCAATGCCGTCCGTACGCGAGGTGGCGCAGGCGCTCGCGGTGAACCCGATGACCGTCTCCAAGGCGTACGGCCTGCTGGAGATGGAGGGACTGCTGGCGCGCCGGCGCGGGCTGGGCATGGTGGTGGCAGAGCAGGCACGCCGCGGGCGCAGCGCCGCCCAACGCGCCGCGCTGCTGCGCCCAACGCTCGAACGCGCCGCGCGCGAGGCACGCGAGCTCGAACTGGATCCCGAAACCGTCCTTGACCTGTTCAACCACATCCTGAAGGAACAACCATGACCGCTGTTATCCAGATGTCCCGGGTATCCAAACACTTTGCGAGCCAGCAGGTGCTCTGCAACCTGGACTGGCAGGTGGACGCGGGGCAGGTCGTGGGACTGTTGGGCCGCAACGGCGCCGGCAAGTCCACGCTGATCGAGTGCATGCTGGGCCTGCGCGAAACGGATGCCGGATCGGTCACCATCTATGGGGAAGATGTCGCCAACCTGTCGGAGCAGGTGCGCGCGCGGATCGGCTACGTGCCGCAGAAATCGGAAGTATTCGAATGGCTCACGCCGGCGCAAATGCTCGACTACTTCAAGGCCCTGTACCCGCGCTGGAATGACGCCAAGGTGAAGGCACTGCTGGCGCGCTGGGGCTTTGATCCAGCCATGTGCAACAAGCAGATCAGCAAGCTGTCCGGCGGTGAAAAGCAGCGGCTGTCGATCATCCGCGCGCTGGGCCACGACCCTGACCTGCTGATCCTGGATGAACCGGTGTCCGCCCTCGATCCGCTGGGCCGGCGCGACTTCCTGCGCGAGCTGGTGGATAACGTGATCGAGCGCGGCACCACGGTCGTGTTCTCGACGCATATCCTGTCCGACCTCGAACGCGTGGCCCTGGACGTTGCCTTCCTCAAGGACGGGCAGATCGCGCTGCAGGGCGACATGGACAGCCTGCTCGAAGGCGCGCGCCGCGTCACCGGGCCAAGCGCCGTGCTCGATGGGGTCAAGCTGGCGGGCGAACTGCGGCGCCAGAAGGGGCGCGACGGCTGCACCAGTGTGATCGTGAGCGAGCACGGCGAGGTCGAGGCGCTGGCCGCGCGCGAGCCCGCGATGCGCGTGGAGGCGCTGAGCCTGGAAGACCTGTTCATCGAGGTCACGCAATGAACGCGGCGCTGGCTTACCAGGCCGCCTGGAACGCCGCCTTCACCGGCGGCGCACGCGGCAGGCGCATGTTCCCGATTGCGGCCGGCGCCGCGGCCCTGCTGTTCGCGGCCGGTGGCGTGCTGCGCCACGCGCCGCCGTTCGAAGTGCTGCGGCTTGCGGTTGCGGCGGCTGCCGGCACGGCCCTGTTTGGCGCGCTAATCTATTTCATCCCCGGCGCGGTCCTGCTCAACACGCCGGCCAATGCGCGGCTTGTGCCAGGCATGCGCAGGCGCCTGGTTGAAATGACCGCTGCCGGATGGCTGCTCGGCAGCGTGCTGGTCGCCGGACTGGCCGGTTGGCTGGCCCTCGCGCCGCTCGTGGCCATGTACGTCATTGGCCTGTCGATGATGCGCGCGGGGCACCAGTGGGGACTCGCGCTGTTTATGCCGGCGGTTATGTTCGGCGGCGTCCAGCGTTCCCTGCCGCCCGAACTGCTGTCCACCCTGGCCAGCGGCGCGGGATTTTTTTGCGAAATGCTGTTGCTGGCGTTGGTGGCTGTCGGAGCGCTCGGCCAGCTGTATCCGAAAGGCGGCGACCGGCATTTTGGAGGCCGCCACGGGCAGGAGAGGGCAATCGAGCGGAGCCTGCGCAAGGTCGCGCAGCCTGTCACGCCGACGCTTCCGGGACGGGTATTTGGCTGGGGGCTGCAGCGCGACTGCCAGCAGCGCCGCTTGCTGTCGCTGATGCTGCACGTGCTGGGTCCGTCGGCGCACTGGAGTGCTGCGCTGGTGATGGGATTGTTCGTGCTCGCGGTGGGCATTGCCGTCAAGGCCGCGCTCGCGCTGTGGGCAAGTGACGAGATCATCTCAAGCGTGGCGGCTGGAGGCGTCCAATTGCTTGCCGCATTTGTCATGGTGGTCGCGCAGGCGGGCGTGGCGGAGCAGGTCGTCGCACGCATCGGCGCGGCGCGCACCGAGCAGGCGCTGTTCCGTTTGGCCCCGGCCAGCCCGCCGCCGGCTGTATTCAACCGGTTGTTAGGGGCGGCGCTTGCGTCGCGGGTGCTGTTGAACTGGCTGGTGCTGGCATCGGCCATCGCGATCGTCGCGGCGCTGCTGGGCACGCCGGCAGAGGTAGCGGTCTCATTCGCGGCCGTGTGCAGCATGGCCGGGCTGCCGCTGGTTGGCATCGTGCTGGACGACTATGCGCGTGACCGCGGGGCCTTCGATCCCGGCGTCGCCTTGTCGTTCGTGTTCATTTCGGCACCTGCCGTACTTGCGGCATGCGCGGCGTGGCGGTGGGATGGGCTGGCCTTCTGGCCGTCGCTGCTGGTGGCGTCCAATACGCTGGGCGCCGGGTATGCGGTGTGGCGATGGACGCGCTTGCGCAAGGCGCCCGTTGCCTTCCCCGCGAGGAGGATGTCGTGAACCCGGCTACGCTGCGCGAAGACCTGCTGGCCTGTCGCGCGATTGTCCGGCAGGCGGTACTGCAGCGCAGGTCGCAAGGCAGCATGTGGTTGAGCTGGACGCTGGCCGGGCTGACAGTGCTCTTTGCGGTGCTGGCACTGTTCAAGGATTTCGCCAGTGAAGACGCGCGCTTGCTGTGCGTCGGCGTTGCAGGCGTTGCGTTTTCGATGCTGGCGATCATGTGGTGGACGCTGCTCAGCGGGAGCATTGCGCAGCAATACACGGCATTCGCGGCGCGACTGTTGCCGCGTGCCCGGCAGCGGATGCGGGCCGTCTTGCTGTCGGCCGGGCTGCTGCTGGCGCTGGCCGAGGTGCTACTGGTAGGGCTGCCGTCCGGGCATCCGGTGCTGGTGTTTTTCGGGGCGGTCTTCATGATGATCGAAATCGTTTTGCCGACATCGTGGCTTGCGGCGGCCCCCCTTCTTTTTGTGGTCGCCGACAAGCTTGTGGCCCGGGTGCCGGACTGGTGGATGGAGCTCTTGGGCAGCCCGGCAGGCGCGGTGCTTGGGTTCACGGTGTTGGCGTTCGAAGCCAGGGCCGCCAACCGTCGGCTGTTCGGCGCAAACGGCTCCCTGCCGCCATCGCGTACACCTGCGCTTGCCCAGCGTGATCCGCGACCGGCATCGCAAGCGCGGCCGGGCAGCAGCCGCGCTGCACTGCTCGTCTATGGCCTCGGCCCGACGCCGCCGTGGCGGCAGTGCCTGCGCTCGCTCGCGTTCTGGGCGATGGCCGCGATCATGTTCGGCTTGATGATGTTGTGGGGCGGGGGCTTGCGTGTCCAGCTTGCGCGTGCCTTGATCCTGTGCGTTGTCCTGGTCGGCCAGTTCACGTCGGTGCACATGATCGTCGGGACGCTCTACGAATCGCGGCGCGAGCAAAGCCTGATACGCCTGTCTGCCGCCGCCCCGCAGGCATCCATGCTGAACCGCGTGTTGGCGCGCGTCCTGGTAGCACAGGCGGTGTGGGTGTGGATCGCATCGCTTGCGGCAGCAGTGGCCGCATTCTGGCTGACTGGAGCGTCATGGAGCCAGACCTTGCAGGCAGGGGCATTGTGCGCCTTGACTCCGTTCGCCTGCGGCGGCCTGCTTGCCGAGTACGCGCGCGCTCGAGCGGTCTCGCGCCCGTCCGGGCTTGGCCGGGGCGCGGCCACCGTTGCCGGCGCCGTCCTGGTGCTGGTGGTGTCGTTTGGCCTGGCGGAGTCCATGGTGTTTGCCGCCGGTGCGGCACTCGTCATGCTGGCCGGATCGGTTTTCGCACTGGCGCGCTGGCGCGGCATGCTGCGCGCACCAGCGGCGTTCCCGGCTGGCCGTATCGGCTAGCGCTTCAGTGCGCGCTGCGCTGCACGAGCCCGGTGCCAACGCCGTGCCGGTGGCCTTCGCTGACCGCCGTCACGGTGCCGTCCGGGTTGAACACGAGCGCGTTGGCCGCGCCGATTTCGCCCTCGCTGTCGTCCAGCTTGTGGCCGAACTGTTCGAGCGCGCGCGCCTGCGCGGTGCCGATAAAGCCCGGTTCGACCGAGCTGGCCGGGATGTTGCGCTCGCTGATGCGCGGCGCGTCCATCGCCTGGTCCATCGGCATGCCAAGGTCCACGTAGTTGAAGATCGTTTGCAGCACGGTGGTGATGATGGTCGAGCCACCCGGGCTGCCGATGGTGAAGGCCGGCTTGCCGTTCTTGAGCGCGATGGTCGGCGCCATGCTGCTGCGCGGGCGCTTGCCGGCTTCCGGCACGTTGGGGCGCGGCCCGGAGAAGTCGAAGTCGGTCATCTCGTTATTGAGCAAGAAGCCGTAGCCCGGCACCACGATGCCGCTGCCGCCCCACGACTCGATGGTGAAGGTGTACGACACCACGTTGCCGTCCTTGTCCGACACCGTCAGGTGCGTCGTGTGCGCGCCCTCGGGCATGTGCACCACCGGCCGCTGCGGGCGCAGCGGGATGCTCTGGTCGTTCTGGAACGGGTACGGATCGCCGGCCACTGCCCCGCTTGAGGCAAGCTCGGGATCGATCAGCGCGCGCCGCTGCGCCGCGTACTGCTTGGACAGCAAGCCCTCGACCGGCGCGTCCACATACTCGGGGTCGCCCAGGTAGGCGTTGCGGTCGGCGAACGCGAGCCGGCTCGCTTCGATGTACAGGTGCTCCGCTTGCGCGCGCGGCATCGACTTCAGGTCGTAGCCTTCAAGGATGTTGAGCGCCTCGCCCACCGTCACGCCGCCGCTGCTGGGCTGCGGCATGCCGTAGATGTCGTAGCCGCGGTAGGTGGTGTGCACCGGCTGGCGGATGCGCGCCTCGTAGTTGGCCAGGTCGGCCAGCGTCATGTTCCCGCCCGCGACGCGCTTGCCGCTGGCCAGCGGGGGATGGTTCACCGCCTCGACGATCGCCTCGGCCATCGGGCCTTCGTAGAACGCTTTCTCGCCGCGCGCCGCGATCTCGCGGTAGGCGCGCGCCAGCGCCTGGTTGCGCAGCACGCTGCCGGCCTGGATCGCTTTGCCGTTCCTCAGGTACAGCGCGCTGGTGGTGCTGAAGTTCTGGAATTTGCTTTCATTCTCGGCCACCAGGTGAGAGAAGGTGGCGTTCACGGTGAAGCCCCTGCTGGCCACGTTGATGGCCGGCGCCAGCACCTGCTTGAAGCTCATCGTGCCGTAGCGGTCGAGCGCCTCGTGCCAGCCGCGCACCGTGCCCGGCACGCCCACCGACATGCCGCTGGCGACCACGGTCTCGAAATCCATGGGCTTGCCGTCCTTGAGGAAGGCCGCGGGCGAGAAGGATGCGGGCGCCGTTTCGCGGTGGTCGATGGTGATGACGCGCTTGTCCTTGGCCAGGTAGATGACCATGAAGCCGCCGCCGCCGATGCCGCAGCTGAACGGGTCGGTTACGCCCAGCGTCGCCGCCGCGGCCACGGCCGCATCGATGGCGTTGCCGCCCTTGTTGAGGATTTCGATGGCGGACTGCGACGCCTTTTCGCTGATGGTGGCGACGGCGCCGCCGGTTCCGGTGGAGACCGGCGGTTTGGCCAGCACGGCCACCGGCTGCAGGACGATGGACAGGGTCAGCCCGCAAGCGAGCACTTTTACGCGATTGGTCATGACAGGATCAGGCAGTGGACAAAAATCGGTACGTTCATGGCCGGGTGACCGAGACCGTGACGGGATAGTTTGCCGGCGCCACGCCCGCTGGCGGCACTGGTGGCAGCTTGGCCGGGTCGAGCGCAATACGCGCCCCGCCCAGCGCCTGCGACACATAGGCCGGCTTGGACGGCCCCAGCGAGAACTGCTCGGTAGCGGCGCCCGTGTGCAGCGTCAGGCGGTAGGTCAGCTCGCCCGCCCACATGCACTTCATCGATTCGGGACAGCGGCTGTCGCTGAAGCTGTCGTAGGCAATGCTGGACTGGCCGCCGAGGTCGATGCGCTGGCCGGGCTGGAGCGTGTAGCTCGACTGGGCCGGCTGGCCCGCGGGAGCGCCCGGACTGGCACAGGCGCCCAGCACGAAGGGAAGGATGGCAAGCAGCGCACGCAGAGGCTTCATGGGTGGATTCCTCCTGACTCGGGAGTTCAATGATAGCAAAGCCAGCACAGGTGTCATGTTTTACATGTGCCTGTCACATCGCAGTCATATTCGCTGGCTAGACTGCCGCTCGTTGTCCAACTCACTCAGGGAAAAACAATGAACATGAAACTGGTGCTCAAATCGATGGTTGTTGGCGTCGCGGCCGCGGTGGCGATGTCGTCCTCGGCAATGGCTGCCGATATCACTGGCGCGGGCTCGTCCTTCGCTTACCCGATCTATTCGAAATGGGCGGAAGCCTACAAGGACAAGAGCGGCGTCGGCCTGAACTACCAGTCGATCGGCTCGGGCGCCGGCATCAAGCAGATCAAGGCCAAGACCGTCGACTTCGGCGCGTCGGACATGCCGCTGCCGGCAGAAGAGCTGCAGGCGGAAGGCCTGGTCCAGTTCCCCACCATCATGGGTGGCGTGGTCGCGGTCGTGAACCTGGACGGCATCGCCCCGGGCCAGCTCAAGCTGTCCGGCCCGGTGCTGGCCGACATCTTCCTCGGCAAGGTCACCAAGTGGAACGCTCCCGCCATCGCGGCCCTGAACCCGGGCGTGAAGCTGCCGGACGCCGACATCACCGTGGTGCACCGCGCCGACGGTTCGGGCACCTCGTTCCTGTTCACCGACTTCCTGTCCAAGACCAGCACCGAGTGGAAAGACAAGGTCGGCGCCGGCACCGCGGTGAAATGGGCCACCGGCGTGGGCGGCAAGGGCAATGACGGCGTCGCCGCCAACGTCCAGCGCATCAAGGGCTCGATCGGCTACGTCGAGTGGGCCTACTCGAAAAAGAACAAGATGTCGCACACCCAGCTGAAGAACCACGACGGCCAGTTCCTGCAGCCGGACGACGATGCGTTCAAAGCCGCCGCCGCCAACGCCGCATGGGACAAGACCCCGGGCTATGCCGTGGTGCTGACCAACCAGCCGGGCAAGAACGCGTGGCCGATCACCGGCGCCACCTTCGTGCTGATGCACAAGACCCAGCAGGACGCCGCGAAGGGCAAGGAAGTGCTGAAGTTCTTCGAGTACGCATTCAAGAACGGCGCTGCTGCCGCGGAAGCGCTGGACTACGTGCCGATGCCGGCGTCGGTCACCAAGATGATCGAAGGTGCCTGGAAGAGCCAGCTGAAGGACGCCGCAGGCAAGCCGGTCCTCTGATCGACAGTGGGGTGGGCTCCCGAGCCCACCCAACGGCCACGGAAGCTTGAGTTGGATCTCATGACATCACCTGAAACGCTAGTGTTGATCGTCGAAGACGAGCCGGCGATCGCTGAACTGGTCAAATTTTCGCTGCGCGAGGACCATTGGACCTTTCGCACGGCCTCCACTGTCGGCGAGGCGTGGGAGTTCATCCAGCAGCAGCCGCCGCATCTGGTCCTGCTTGACTGGATGCTGCGCGGCGAAAGCGGCCTGCGCCTGCTGTCGCGCCTGCGCGCCGATCGCGGCCTGCACGAGCTGCCGGTGATCCTGCTGACCGGCCGCACCCTCGATGAAGACCTGGCCATGGGCATGGACAGCGGCGCCGACGATTACGTCACCAAGCCGTTCTCGCCGCGCGAGCTGGCCATTCGCGCCAAGGCGGTGCTGCGCCGCCGCGGCGACAGCCAGCACGGGCGGCCGCTGCAGGTCGGCCCGCTGGCGCTCGATCCGCGCAGCTGCACGGTGCGCGTTGGCAGCGAGCCGATCGAGGTGCGCCAGGCCGAATACCGTTTGCTGAAATTCTTGCTGTGCCACCCCGGGCAGGTGTTCTCGCGCGCCCAGCTCCTCGAGCAGGTGTGGTACGCCAATGGCACGCTCGACGAACGGACGGTCGACGTGCATGTGCTGCGGCTGCGCAAGGCGCTGCGCGAGGCCAAGTCCCTGCTCAAGACCGTGCGCGGCTTCGGCTACAAGCTGTCGGCCACGTAGGAGCGCATGGGTCCGCAAGCCGAGCAGCGCATCGCCCGCAGCCACAGGATACTGGTTGTCGTCTGGCCCCTGCTGGCGGCGCTGGCCTGCGCCGTGATGTGGGCCACCACGCTGGCGCGCGCGGGCGGCGAGCGCGAACGCGCACAGGCGCAGGTGCGCAAGGACGCCGGGGCCTACGCAACCGCCTACGAGCAGTACATCACGCGCTCGGTCGGGCAGATGGACCAGGTCGCAATGCAGCTCAAGTACAGCTGGGAGCACAACCAGCGCGGCGACCTGCTGGAACGCCTGCACCGCGACGGCATGTTCACCGACAGCGCATTCACGGCAGTGGCGCTGGTCGGGCGCGACGGCGTGGTGCGTTCGGCCACGCGCTTGCCGCTGCGCGAACTGAACCTGTCCGGGACTTCCTTCTTTGCCCATCACCGCAACAACATCTCGACCGCGCTGCGGGTTGGCGCCGTGCCGGCCGAGCTTGGCCTGGGACAGCATGCGATCCTGTTCACGCGCCGCCTTGACACCAGCGACGACGAGTTCGATGGCGTGGTGGTGCTGGCGGTGGACGCGCGCTACTTCACGTCGTTTGTCGGCCCCGAGACGCTGGGCGCGCACGGCTTGCTGGCGCTGGCCGCCGCCGAAGGGCGGCTGCGCCTGGAGCAGGGTGACGGCAAGCTGCTGCCGGCAACGCCCTTGTGGCGCGGCGACGCCGGCGTGCGGCTGGTGGAAGACGGCTTTGCCGACCACCGCGCGCGCGTGCTCGGCTGGCGGCGCGCGCAGGCTTACCCGCTGGTGGCGGTGGTGGCGCTGTCGCAGGATGCGGCGCTGGCCGGCGCCCAGGCCTACTGGATCGACAATCGCAACCGCGCCATCGTCGCCACCGCCGTGCTGGCGCTGCTGGGCGCCTGCGGCGCGCTGCTGTCGCGCCGCGCGGCGCTGCGCGAGCGCGAACGCGAAGAGGTGCGCCGCGCCTACCGCACCGCCACCGAAAGCGCCAATGACGGCTTCTACATGGCCGCGGCGATCCGCGACCGCAAGGGCGAGATCGTCGATTTTCGCATCGTTGACTGCAACCAGCGCGGCGCCGCCATCTACGGCCTGACGCGCTCGGAGCTGGTGGGCGCGCGCGTCGCGCAGATCGATACCAGCCTGTTCGGCACCGACCTGATGGCGACCTACCGCCAGGCGATGGAGACGGGCTTTCACCAGGACGACCGCCAGATGCCGAGTCACGATCGCGTGCAGATCCGCTGGGGACGGCGGCGCCTGGTCCGCGTCGGCAACGCGCTGGCGGTCACGCTGCAGGACATCAGCGAGCGCAAGGCGCACGAGCAGGCGCTTGAACGGCTGGCTAACCAGGACGGCCTGACCGGGCTCTCCAGCCGCAACGCCTTCCTGCAGCGGCTGCCCGCGGCGCTGGACGGCGCGCGCGTGCGCGGGCATTCGCTGGCGCTGCTGTTCATCGACCTGGACGAATTCAAGAACGTGAACGACGCGCATGGCCATGCCGCCGGCGACCTGCTGCTCAAGGCCGCCAGCCAGCGCCTGAAGTCGCTGCTGCGGCCATCCGACCAGGTGGCGCGCTTCGGCGGCGACGAATTCCTGGTGCTGCTCGACCCCTGCGGCACCGAACGTGACATTGCCGTCGTCGCCCAGCGCGTGGTGGATGCGCTCGCGGCGCCGTTCGCGATCGGCGAGGACCTGCATACGGTTGGCGCGTCGGTCGGCATTGCGCTGTACCCGCGCGACGGCGCCGACGTCGAAACGCTGATCAGGCATGCCGATATTGCGATGTACGCCGGCAAGAACGACGGCAAGGGCCAGTACAGGTTCTTCGACCCGACGCTCTCGAGCAGCCTGCGCGCGCGGGCGCGGCTCAAGCACGACCTGGTGGACGCCATCGAGCACGACCAGCTGGTGCTGCACTACCAGCCGCGTGTCGATCCGCGCGACGGCAGGCTGCTGAGCATGGAGGCGCTGCTGCGCTGGCGCCATCCGGCCCACGGCATGGTCCCCCCAAGCGAGTTCATCCCGCTGGCCGAGGCCACTGGCCTGATCGGGCGCATTGGCCAGGTCGTGATCGAGAAGGCCTGCGCGCAGGTGGCGGCCTGGCGCGATGCGGGCATTCCCGTGGTGCCGGTGTCGATCAATGTGTCGGCACGCCAGTTCCGGCGCGGCGCCGTGCCGCGCCAGCTCGCGGCGGCCCTGGAGCGCCATCGCCTGCCCGCGGCGCTGCTCGAAGTCGAGATCACCGAGTCGGCCATGATGGGCGACCACGACGAGATCCTGGCCGACCTGGCCGCGCTGCGTGCCATGGGCATCAAGCTGCACGTGGACGACTTCGGCACCGGGTACTCGTCGCTGTCGCAGCTGCAGCGGCTGAAGATGGACGTGCTCAAGGTGGACCGCGCGTTCACCGCGGAGCTGGGCAAGTCGCGCGAGGGCAGGGTGTTCTTCCAGGCGATCGTCTCGATGGCGCACGCGCTGGGCATGGGCGTGGTGGCCGAAGGCGTGGAAACGCGCGAGCAGCTGGCGATCCTGCTCGAACTCGGATGCAGCGAGATCCAGGGCTACCTGGTAGCACGCCCGGTGGACGGCGCGGCGATGGCGGGGCTCATGGCGCGCCGCTTCCTGCTGGACGAGGACGGTAGGGTGGGCAGATCCTGCCCACGCGTTCAAGCAGCGGTGGTGGGAACGCGGACTGAAACGTAGAGGTGTACTGAACGCGTGGGCAGGAAAACCTGCCCACCGTACCGGCCTGTTGCTTATGTCATCAAACGGACATAACCGTTCGATAAGATGCCCCGCGATCGCCGGTAAATGACAGCAATCATCGGCGGCTCATCTTGTCCCAAACTACGGAGAACACATGCAACGCAAACACCTCGCAGCCGCACTGCTCGCATCCCTTCCCATGGTCGCATTTGCGCAAAGCAGCAACGTGCAGCTGTACGGCGTCATGGACGCAGCCATCGCGTCGCAAGACAACGGCGTGACCCGCCAGACCGGCATCAACTCGGGCAACCAGTCGAGCAGCCGTATCGGCTTTCGCGGCACCGAGGACCTGGGCGGCGGCCTGAAGGCCCTGTTCAACCTGGAAGCTGGCGTGGCCATCGACACCGGCGCCGCCGACTCGGCCCTGTTCGGCCGCCGCTCGGTGGTCGGCCTGGAAGGCAACTTCGGTACCGTGACCGTGGGCCGCGAATACTCGCCGATCGCTTCGGTGGCAGGCGCGACCGACATCACCGGCCAGGGCTTCTACGGCAGCAACCTGTCGGCCTTCAACTACCTGACCCGCCGCCTGTCGAACTCGGTCAACTACAAGAGCGCTTCGATGTCGGGCTTCAAAGTGCTGGCCGCCTACTCGGCTGGCGAGCAGGCCACCAACCTGCCCAAGAGCGACCTGAAGGGCGTGGGCCTGGAATACGCCGAGGGCAACCTGTACCTGGGCGCCGGCTACCACACCATCAACAACTCCACCGCCGGCGACACCAAGGAATACGCGTTCGGCGCCGCCTACAAATTCGGCGACGTGGAACTGAAGGGCAACTGGATGGTGCAGGACCCGGCTGGCGCGAACAACAAGTTCACCCAGTACAACCTGGGCGCCGCCTACGTGATGGGTCCGGGCAAGTTCTTCGTGAACCTGCAGCAGAACAAGCTGGACAACGGTGCGCGCGGCAACGGCTTCAACATCGACTACAGCTATGCGCTGTCCAAGCGTACCAACCTGTACACCGGCTACGCACGCCTGGACAACAACAGCCTGGGTAACTTTGCGCTGAACTCGTCGTCGGTCAAGCTGGCGCCGGGCAAGGTGAGCGCCGATCCGTCGGTGTTCAACGTGGGTATCCGCCACAGCTTCTGAGCCGGGCAGCAATAGGGGAATGAAGCAACGGGGCTGCGCCGGCTGGCGCAGCCCCGTTTCTTTTTAGACGTAGGCGGCGAGCGCGCCCTTCATCTTCTTGAGCGCGGCCGATTCGATCTGGCGAATGCGCTCGGCCGACACGCCGAACTCCTCGGCCAGCGTGTGCAGCGTGGCGCCCGAGCCGTCGTCGTTGGCCAGCCAGCGCGCCTCGATGATGCGGCGCGAGCGCGGGTCGAGCTTGGACAGCGCGGTCTCCAGCCCCTCGGACTGCAGGCGCGTGACCTGCTCGGCCTCGAGCACGCGGGTCGGCTCGCTCGTGTCCGACGACAGGTAGGCGATCGGCGCGAACTTGTCGTCCTCGTCGTCGTTCGGCGCTTCCAGCGCGATGTCGTGGCCCGACAAGCGGGTTTCCATTTCGATCACTTCTTCGCGCTTGACGTCGAGCATGCGGGCCAGCTCGTCCACCTGCTGCGGCGACATCGTGTCCAGGCCCTGCTTGTTCGAGCGCAGGTTGAAGAACAGCTTGCGCTGGGCCTTGGTGGTTGCCACCTTGACCAAGCGCCAGTTCTTCAAAATGTATTCGTGCATCTCGGCCTTGATCCAGTGCATCGCGTACGACACGAGGCGCACGCCTTGGGTCGGGTCGAAACGCTTGACTGCCTTCATCAGGCCAATATTGCCTTCCTGGATCAGGTCGGCGTGCGGCAGGCCGTAGCCCAGGTAGCCGCGCGCGATCGACACGACCAGGCGCAGGTGCGACAGCACCAGTTTTTGGGCGGCTTCGAGGTCATTCTTTTCCCGCAGCCGCGTTGCCAGCGATACCTCTTCCTCGTGCGACAGCATCGGCAGGCGGTTGACCGCCGAAATGTAGGCGTCGATGTTGCCGAGATTGCCAGTGAAACCCAGTCCCAGAGCACGAGTGCCAACCGGAACCAGTGCGGATTGTGCGGACATAGTCATTTTCCCTCTTGAGTAATCGGTGCTGCGTCATCAACTTACCGCTGACAGCGCCCCGAAGGCACGACTGTTACGGCTTGTTACCTGCTTGCACAACGGCCTTGTTGTGCAGGGCCGTCTTTCGTTAAATCATATATTAGCACTCTGCCGAGGTGAGTGCCAATCGCGCCTGTTTATCGATGTGATAGCGTCTAACAATTGCTTGGCGGAACCTACTCCGGGCTGTCCTACTGTAGAGCAGGAGAGGTTGGGACGTAGTTGACTTAAATCAACTGTGCGCGCTTCAAAATCGGATGAAACACAGGTTACGGGGTCCCGCTTTCGCTATCTGTTGGATGCCGCACGTTGGCGCGCGTTCCGTAAGCTGTTGATTTGCAAGGGGTACTATAGCATGAACGGACAAAAGATGCAATTCAGATGCATCTTTTCATTGCAGGCATACGCGTCTCGAACTTAGCCCAGCAACCAAAACCACGTCGTCCCCGCGCAGGCGGGGACCCATGCTGAGCGACCGGACACGCGGCCTATGGGTCCCCGCCTGCGCGGGGACGACGTGGTGTGGGGATATCGGCGAGCCGCAGCGCTCAGGACAGCCGCGCCAGGTGGCGCTGCACCGACAGCATGGCGCCCACCAGGCCCAGGCCGGCGCTGATCGCGAGCAGCGCGGCGATGCCCAGCGGCGGCAGTGCGGTCAGCTGGAACTCGGACGCATACAGCCGCGCGAATTCGGCAATCGCGGCGTTCAGCGGGCGCAGCGACAGCGCCACCGCCCCCAGCGCCACCGCGCCGGCGCACAGGCCGAGCAGGGCGCCCGTGTAATAGAACGGGCGGTGGATGAAGTTGTCGGTCGCGCCCAGCAGCTTGGACACGGCGATCTCCTCGCGCTGGGTCAGCACCTGCAGGCGGATCGTGTTGAACACCACCGCGATCACCACGGTGCCCAGCGTGATCGCCAGCAGCAGCAAGGCCAGGCGCAGCACGTTCAGCAGCGCGGCCAGGCGCTTGACCCAGGCCGAGTCCACCTGCACGGTGTCCACCTCGGGCATGGTGCGCAGGTTCTGGGCGATGTCGTCCACGTGCGCCGCGGCGGCGGCGCTCTCCACTCCTTCGAGCTTGACCACGTAGCTGTCCGGCAGCGGGTTTTCACCCAGCGCCGCCAGCACGTCGGTCAGGCCGCTCTTGTCCTTGAGCGTGTCCAGCGCCTTCTCGCGCGGCACAAAAATGATCTTCGCGCGCGCGTCGCCCAGCACCTGGCGCATCTTGACCGCCAGCGCCTGCGACTGCTCGCGCGAGGTGTCGAGCTTGACGAACACGCTGATCTCGGGATCGACCGACAGCTGCTCGGACATCGGGCGCACGTTGTCGAGCAGGGTCACGCCGGCGAACGGCAGGGTCAGCGCAATGGCCACCACCAGCACGTTGAACAGGAAGCTGCCCGGCGCCTTGCGCACGTGGGAGAGCGCGGCGCCGAGGGCGAAGCGGTGATGGCGCAGCCAGACGTTCATTGCGCGCCTCCCGTCATCTGGCCATGTTCAAGCCGGATCACGCGTCCGGCGCTATCGAGCACCTGCTCGTCGTGGGTCGAAATCATGCAGGTCACGCCTACCGAGTTAAATGCGCGCAGCGCGTCGATCACGCGGTCGGCCGCGGCGCGGTCCAGGTTGGCGGTCGGCTCGTCGGCCAGGATGATCTGGGGACGGTTGACGATCGCGCGCGCCACTGCCACGCGCTGCTGTTCGCCGCCGGACAGCTCCATCGGGTTGGCGTTGGCGCGGTCGAGCAGATCCACCTTGTCCAGCGCGGCGCGGGCGCGCTGCTCGGCCTGCGCGCGCGGCGCGCCGGTCACCAGCAGCGACAGCATCACGTTGGCCAGGATGCTGCGGTCGCTCAGCAGGCGCTGCTGCTGCAGGATCATGCCGATGTTCCGGCGCAGGAAGGGCACGCCGGCGCGCTTGATCCGGCCCACGTCGTGGCCGTTGACGATCACGCGCCCGGAAGTGGGGCGCTCGATCGCGGCGATCATCTTCAGCAGGGTCGATTTGCCGGCGCCGGACGGGCCGGCCAGGTAGACCAGCTCGCCCTTGTCGATGTTGAGGGAGACGTCACGCAGTGCGTAAGCGTCGGTGGAGTATTGTTTGGAGACGGCCTGAAATTCGATCATGTCCTTATCCGAGCAGCGCCTCGACGAATTCTTCCGCATTAAAGGGCTGCAGGTCATCGAGCTTTTCACCGACGCCGATGAAGTACACCGGCACCGGGCGGGTGCGCGCGATGGCGGCCAGCACGCCGCCCTTGGCAGTGCCATCGAGCTTGGTGATCACCAGGCCGGTGAGCTGCAGCGCGTCGTCGAAGGCTTTCACCTGCGCCAGCGCATTCTGGCCCGTATTGCCGTCGATGACAAGGACGACCTCATGCGGGGCACCATCCATGCCCTTGCCGATGACGCGTTTGATCTTCTTGAGCTCTTCCATCAGGTGCAGCTGGGTGGGCAGGCGGCCGGCGGTATCGACCATCACCACGTCCATGCCGCGCGCCTTGCCCGACTGGACCGCGTCGAAGGCGACGGCGGCCGGGTCGCCCGAGGCCTGCGAGACCACGGTGACGTTGTTGCGCTGGCCCCAGACCATCAGCTGCTCGCGCGCGGCGGCGCGGAAGGTGTCGCCGGCGGCCAGCAGCACCGACTGCTCGTAGCGCTGCATGTGCTTGGCCAGCTTGCCGATGGTGGTGGTCTTGCCGGCGCCGTTCACGCCGGCGATCATCATCACCAGCGGCTCGTAGCGGCCCAGCTCCAGCGGTTTTTCGAGCGGGCGCAGCATGTCGATCATCAGGCCCTTCAGCGCCTGCTTGACGTCGGCCGCGTCGAGCAGCTTTTCTTCCTTGACCTTGCGGCGCAGGTTCGACAGCAGGAACTCGGTCGCGTCCATGCCGGCGTCGGACATCAGCAGCGCCGATTCGAGTTCCTCGTACAGGTCCTCGTCGATGCGCGCGCCGACGAACAGCAGCGACAGGTTGCTGGAGGTCTTGGCCAGGCCCGCCTTCAGGCGCTGCATCCACGATTTCTTGCGCTCGCCTTCGGTGGTCGGGCGCTCGGCGGTCTCGGGGAACAGTTCGACCACCGGTTCGGTGGCGACTGGCGCCGGGGCAGCCGTCGGCGCCGGCGTCGGCGCGGCCGTCGGTGCTGGCGTGGGCGCCAGGGTGGGAGCAGGAGTCGGTGCCGCAGTTGGCGCAGCGGTCGGAACCGGCGTCGGAGCGGCGGTCGGCGCAGGCGTCGGAGCAGCAGTCGGGGCCGAAGTCGGAGCGGCAGTCGGGGCCGAAGTCGGAGCAGCCGTCGGCGCCGGAGTCGGAGCAGCGGTCGGCGCCGGAGTCGGAGCAGCGGTCGGCACCGGCGTCGGAGCAGCCGTCGGCGCTTCGGTGGGTGCCGGCTCGCCACCGCCGCCGAACAGGCGACGCAGGAACGATGGTTGCTCGGCAGGTTGCTCGGCAGGCGCTTCGGCGGGCGCGGCAGCAGGTTCGGCCGCGGCTGGCTCAAGCGCTTCGGGCGTCTCGGCTGGTTTTTTGCGCTTAAAGAAACTAAACATGGGATATGTGGAGGCGGGTACAGCGTGCGCTTGCCCGGTCGGACCGGACGCGCCAAATTAGGGTCGCGCGTATTTTACCAGAGCAGCGCAGGCATTCCTCCCGGCACCCGTGTAACTTCGTCAATTTTTTCGACCGACGGTAGCATGGCGGCGCGCCGAACTAGCGGAACGGCAGAGTGTCCAACAGGGGCGCACAACTCAACAGTGTGGCGCTGGAAAATGGGTAACAACTGGTTTAGATTTATGTATCGGAACAAATAACACCGAAACAGGAAGCGATCGTGAACATATCCCGGTTTCTCAAGCGCCTCATCGTGGGGGATAACGCTATCGAGGGCGAGGCGGCGGCACTGCGCAACGTGATCGTGTGGCTGTTCATTGCACTGGTTGCGCTGTTCCTGACCAAGCCCGCGGGCGAACCGCACAGCATTTTCGACAAGCCATTGCCCATGCCGCCGGAGTTGGGGCTGGAATAAATCCGGGCTGGCGTAGGGTGGGCAGATTCTGCCCACGCGTCCAAGCGGGGCGTGAACGGCCATATCCGGGGGCTTGGTTCGCGCGCGCTGAACGCGTGGGCAGAAATCTGCCCACCCTACGAAATACCCAGGGCACAGCGTGCCCTCACGTTCAGGTCAGGTTCGCCTTCTTCGCCGCTTCCGCGTTTTTGCGGATCGTCTCCAGGGTCGCGTTCGGCGTGATCAGATTGCCGTCGTAACGCAATTCGATGATGGCCGGCAGGCTGTTCTGGTGGGCGTGCGCGAGCGCGCGCTCCAGCGCAGGCGCAAAGTCGGCGGTCTTCTCCACCACTTCCCCATGCGCGCCGTAGGCCGCTGCCAGCGCCGCGAAATCCGGGTTGTGCAGCCCCGTGCCGGACACCCGGCCCGGATATTCGCGCTCCTGGTGCATGCGGATCGTGCCGAACATGCCGTTGTTAAAGACGATGATGACGACACCGGCGCGGTACTGCACCGCGGTGGCCAGCTCCTGCCCGGTCATCATGAATTCCCCGTCGCCGGCGAAGGTGACCACCGCGCGCTCGGGATGCACGATCTTGGCCGCCACGCCCGAAGGCACGCCATAGCCCATCGCGCCGTTGGTCGGCGCCAGCTGGGTGCGCATGCCGCCGTAGCGGTAGAAACGGTGCGCCCACGACGCGTAGTTGCCTGCGCCGTTGGTCAGGATCGCGTCATGCGGCAGCGCCTTCATCAATTCCTGCACCACCTGCCACAGGTCGAGCGGGGCGTCGCCATCGCGAAACACCGGCGGCTGCGCCTGGTAGGCATCCAGCTCGGCCCTGGCCTCGGCCACGGTGTGCTTCCATCCGCTTGCATCCACCGGCGTCATCGCCGCCAGCATCGCGGCCGCCTGCGGCGCGCCGCTGTTGATCATCAGCTCGGCCTGGAACACGCTGCCCAGTTCCTCGGCGTCGGCGTGGATGTGCACCAGGCGCTGGCGCGGCACCGGCGACGCGAGCAGCGAGTAGCCGCTGGTGGTCATCTCGCCCAGGCGCGGGCCGAAGGCGATGATGAGGTCCGCTTCCTTCACGCGCGCGGCCAGCTTCGGGTTGATGCCGATGCCCACGTCGCCGACGTAGTTCGGGTGCGCGTTGTCCAGCAGGTCCTGGAAGCGGAAGGTGCAGCCCACCGGCAGGTGGTTGTTTTCGGCGAAGCGGCGCAGGTCGTCGCAGGCCTGCGGCGTCCAGGTGCCGCCACCCAGCAGCAGCATAGGCTTTTTCGCGTCGCGCAGCATGCCGCGCAGCGTATCGATCTGGGCTTGCGACGGCGACGCCTGCACCGGCTGGTAGCGGCGGGTATCGGCCACTTCGGCCTTGGACACCAGCATGTCCTCGGGCAGGGCCAGCACCACCGGGCCGGGACGGCCGCTGGTGGCCACCTGGAAGGCGCGCGCGATGTATTCGGGGATGCGGTCGGCGCGGTCGATCTGCGCGACCCACTTGGCCATCTGGCCGTACATGCGGCGGTAGTCGATCTCCTGGAACGCCTCGCGGTCCACGAAGTCGTTACCGACCTGGCCGATGAACAGGATCATCGGCGTCGAATCCTGGTAAGCCGTATGCACGCCGATCGACGCGTTGGTCGCGCCCGGGCCGCGCGTGACGAAGCAGATGCCGGGCTTGCCGGTCAGCTTGCCGTAGGCCTCGGCCATGAAGGCCGCGCCGCCTTCCTGGCGGTTGATGACGAAGCGGATGTTCGAGTCGTGCAGCGCGTCGAGCACGTCGAGATAGCTTTCGCCGGGCACGCCGAAGGCAATGTCCACGCCGTGGACGTGCAGCGCATCGACCAGGATCTGGCCGCCGGTACGGGATGGGTGCGTCATGTTCAGGTCATCCTTGTTGGTATGGCATCCCGGGATTCTATGCGAGCCGATCCGTTGCGGCTTTTGAAATGGCGACACCAAATTGCGTAAAACGCAGCCTCGGGGCGCCGGAACGGCATCGGGACGCTCGCCCATCGGTTACAATGGCGCCGTGAAGCAGGCCAGACAGCCGCTGGCTGGCGCCGCAAGGTGCCGGCGGGAGGAAGGTCCGGACTCCACAGAGCAGGGTGACGGTTAACGGCCGTCCGCCGAAAGCCGCTCTCGGGCGGTATAAGGCGAGGAATAGGGCCACAGAGACGAGCGTATTAAGTTACGGTGAAACGCGGTAACCTCCACCTGGAGCAATTCCAAATAGGCACGCGTTGATGTTGCTCGCGGAGCGTGCGGGTAGGAAGCTTGAGCGCCGGAGTAATTCGGCGCCTAGAGGAATGGCTGTCATAGCGGGCAACCGCCGTAACAGAATCCGGCCTATCGGCCCGCTTCACATTGAATTCCAAGCAGTGCCCTGGAGAGACCAAGATGCAGCAATACATCCTTGCCCTCGACCAGGGCACCACCAGCTCGCGCGCCATCCTGTTCGACCGCCAGGGGCAGGTGTTCGCGACAGCGCAGCAGGAGTATCCCCAGCATTTTCCCCAGCCCGGTTGGGTCGAGCATGACGCGCTCGACATCTGGAACAGCCAGCTCGCCTGCGCGCGCCAGGTGCTGCGCGAGTCCGGCGTGGCGAGCGCCCAGGTGGCCGCCATCGGCATCGCCAACCAGCGCGAAACGACCGTGCTGTGGGACCGCGCAAGCGGCGAGCCGGTGGCGCGCGCGATCGTCTGGCAGGACCGGCGCACCGCCGACACCTGCGACCGACTGCGCGAGCAGGGCAAGGCCGAGCTCATCCAGCGCAAGACCGGCCTGGAACTGGACGCCTATTTTTCCGCGACCAAGCTGCAATGGCTGCTGGACCATGTTCCCGGCGCACGCGAACGGGCCGAACGCGGCGAACTGGCGTTCGGCACCGTGGACAGCTGGCTCGCTTTCAGGCTGTGCGGCCGCCACCTGACCGACGTGAGCAACGCCTCGCGCACGATGCTGTTCAACATCCACGGGATGCGCTGGGATGAAGAATTGCTCGACATGTTCGAGGTTCCCGCGGCTGTCCTGCCCGAAGTCGTGTCCAGCGCCGAAGTGGTCGGTCATGCGAACGAAGAATGGTTCGGCCGCAAGATTCCCATCGCCGGCATCGCGGGCGACCAGCAGGCGGCCACCTTCGGCCAGGCGTGTCACCGCAAGGGCATGGTCAAGAACACCTACGGCACCGGCTGCTTCATGCTGATGCACGCGGGCGAGCGCCCGGCGCAGTCGCACAACCGGCTGCTGTCCACGGTCGGCTGGAAGATCGACGGCCGCACCGACTACCTGCTCGAAGGCAGCGTCTTCATGGGCGGCGCAACCGTGCAATGGCTGCGCGACGGGCTCGGCATCATCAAGCAGTCGAGCGACGTCGAGGCGCTGGCCACGAGCGTGCCCGACAGCGGCGGCGTGCTGCTGGTGCCGGCTTTCGTGGGCCTGGGCGCGCCGCACTGGGACCCGTATGCGCGCGGCACCATCGTCGGCATGACGCGCGGTACCACGGCGGCCCACATTGCACGCGCGGCGGTGGAGGCGATCGCCTACCAGAGCGCCGAATTGCTGGCTGCAATGCAGAAGGACGCGGACTGCCCGGTGGCCGAAGTGCGCGCCGATGGCGGCGCGGCGCGCAACGACTTGCTGATGCAGTTCCAGGCAGACCTGCTGGGCGTGCCGGTGGTGCGACCGACGGTGACCGAGACCACGGCGCTCGGCGCGGCCTACCTGGCCGGGCTGGCGGTGGGCTTTTGGCAGTCGCGCGACGAAATCGCCGAGCAGTGGAAGGTTGACCGCCGTTTCGAGCCGACGATGCCGCGCGCGCGTAGCGAGGAGTTGATGGCGACCTGGCGGCGTGCGGTAAACGCCGCCAAGGCCTGGGCGGCATGATCGTAGGGTGGGCTCTCGAGCCCACGCGGTGATACGCGTCGCGTGATTGCGGCGTGGGCTCGAGAGCCCACCCTACAGGAACGACCTGGCTTGCTTGAGCACCGTATCGCACACCTGCTTCGTCACCTGCTCCTTGATCCCGCCCGTGCTGCCCAGGTCCACCTGCTTGCCATTGCTGCCGTGGAGTACCCCTTTCAGCCCGTCGGTAAAGCCGGGATCCTGTGATTTGGTCCCGCCCGGCAGCTTGCCCATCAGCTTGTCCTGCACCGAGTTCACGTCCCCGCCACCGAGGTAGTTGTTGGTGACGCAGAACTGCAGCAGTCCGGCCACATTGCCCAGGCTGCCGGAACTCATCGACTGGCCCGGCAGCGCTCCAGCCAGGCCCTGCAGGTCCTTGCCGCCTTTGCCCATCAATCCTTCGAGCTGCGCGTGCGCGCTTGCCAGCGGCAGGGCCAGCAGCAGCGCCGCAATGCGATAGAGCGTCGTCTTCATCGTGCCTCCCGCGGTTCGTGCCCCGATCCTCCGCGCCAGTCCATGACATTGCAATTGGCCCTTGGTCCAAGGCGCCTACCGTGCGTTCCGGACAGTGCCGATCATGCACAATCGCCGGGAATGGTCTTGCGGCGGGAGGCGTCTTGAAGTTCCTGATTCGTTTTTTCTCGACGGTGCATGCCCTGATCGCCGTGCTGTTCACCGCGATCTCGGTGCTGTTCATCGTCGTGGCTGCGCGCGTGGGCTGGAATGCGGTGGGCCAGGACGCGCTGGAAAGCGCCAACCAGGCGATCGAGGCGATCGGCCTCCTGGCCATTGCCGTCGTGTCGCTGCAGATCGCGCAGACCATCACCGAGGAAGAGGTGATCCGCGACGCCCACATCAGCGCGCCCACCCGCGTGCGGCGCTACCTGTCGCGTTTTCTGGTCGTGGTGGTGGTGGCGCTGGCGATCGAAGGGCTGGTCGGCACCTTCAAGTCGCTGCACGAAGCGCCCGAGACCTTGCCCAACGCCGCCGCCGTGCTGGTTGCCGCCGCGGTGCTGCTGGCCGCCTGGGGCGTGTTCATCCGCTGTAACAAGGCGGCCGAGGAACTTGAGCCGGAAGCGATGGAAGAGGCCAAGAAGGAAGACGTGAAGCTGGAGGGCAGCTAAACAATAGACTTTGCAGGGATTGCCGCGTACACTCGCCTTGTCAAATGCCTAACAAAGGCAGCGATGGCATCAAGGTTCCACAGAGAGCTCATTCTTACCCACAACATGGAGAGAGACTGCGAGATGAACTTCACCCAAGCCGTTCAAACCTGCTTTTCCAAATACGCCGATTTCAACGGGACCGCATCGCGCCCCGAGTTCTGGTGGTTCTTCTTGTTCTGCTGGGTTGCTTCCATGCTGATTAACTTCTTCGGCGGCAATTTCGCATCGTCCATTTTCTCGCTGGCGACGCTGGTGCCCAGCCTGGCCGTCGGCGCGCGCCGCCTGCATGACACCGACCGCAGCGGCTGGCTGCAGCTGCTCTGGTTCGTTCCGCTGATCGGCTGGATCCTGCTGATCGTGTGGCTGGCGCAGGAAGGCAAGGCCAACCGCTACGGCGCCGCCACCGAAGCAGTGCCGACCTGATTGGAGCCGCCGGTTCGCGTAGGGTGGGCAGATCCTGCCCACGCGTTCCACCAGCGGCAATCCAGCCGATGCGCTAAAACCCGATCCGCGACCGCCCCGGCGTCCCCTTGATCCGCACATCCTCCAGCGCCAGCCGGGTGCGCCCGTCCGCAACCGCGTAGCCGAGCGCATCGATCAGCGTCTTGCGCAAGTCGCGCGGCGACACCGGCGCCAGCTTGTCCAGCACCGCGCCAGCCAGCTGGTCGTCGAAACCCTGCAGATTCAGCTCCCCCAGCAGCGCGCGGTACATGCGCTGCGCGATCGACGCCGCCTGCTCGGGCGTGGGCGCCGGCACTTCGTACACCGCCATCCGGTTCAGCAGCGGCTTGGGAATGCCCTCGGTACTGTTGGCCGTCAGCACCCAGAAGATCTGGCTGGCGTCGATGTCCACGTCGATGAACTCGTCGCGGAACGCGGCCGCCGTCTCGGGCTCCAGTAGCTGGTAGAGCGCGGCCAGCGGATCGGACTGCGACGAGCCGCTCGCCTTTTCCACCTCATCCAGCACCACCACCGGGTTGGCGAACTGGCCGCGCACCAGCCGCTCGGCCACCTTGCCGCACTTGGCGCCGCGCCAGCTGGCCGAGCTGCCGGTGATGACAAAGCCGGCCGACAGGGTGTTCATGCTGATCAGTTCGCAATCGGTCTGCATCACCCGCGCCAGCCGCTTGGCGAAATGCGTCTTGCCCACGCCCGGCCCGCCCAGCAGCAAGACCGGCATCACGTTAAAGCCCTTGTCGCCGGCGTGCGCCAGGCGCAGGTAGCGCGCCAGGTCGTCCAGCACCTCGTCGAAGTTGGGGCATTCGTCAAACAGGGGATCGAGCGCGTCGCTCGAGGCGGGAATGGTGACGAAGCGCTCGGCACCGGTGTCGAGCATGCGCTCGTAGAAGGCTTCGAGCTCGGGCGAGCGGCCGCGGTTGCGGTCGAGCGCGCCCTGGACTTCGTTCAGGTCGTACACTGCGCGGGTCCGGGCCAGGGTAATGCTCACGACAATCTCCTTCACGGCAGCTTGCACCTGCCGCCAGCGGCTCACTTGCGAACCGGGCTGCCCGCTACCGCCAGCGAGCCGAGGGGCGGTGGCGGGTCATCGCCTCGGCTTTATCGTAACCCCGAGCGCATCAATCTGCAATTTCCGCCCAACAGTGTCGCGTTGCGCACACCAGGGCTACTTACGGTTTTTTTCAACATGAGAATCATCGTAAAACCCATGTGTAAAGGTGAAGTAGCACTTTCAGTGTGTTTTCTATCCTATTGATTTTGTTCATGTTTTTTCTGAGGATCAAGGTCGCGAAAGTGCGCTAAGTCCTTGACTTCATTGAAAAAAATCGTGTTTCGCACGCGTGAATTCGCTTGACCAGTAGAAACGCTTCCTCTAAAGTGGGAAAAGGTGTGAAAAAGTGTAGTTTTGTGGGGGAAATCGAAGGCCCCGGCAAACCAAAACAACTAAACTGATAACTCTCCCAAACCAGGTACAACGTGTTCCAAGGCGCGTCAGCGATCAATCTCGATGCGAAAGGCAGGATGACAATCCCTGCCAAGCATCGTGACGCCCTCGTACAACAGTGCGAAGGCAAGCTCACGCTCACCAAACACCCGCACGGCTGCCTGCTGTTCTTCCCCCGTCCCGTCTGGGAAAAACACCGCGAACAAATCGCCGCCTGGCCGATGTCCGCCCGCGCGTGGCAGCGCATTTTCCTTGGTAACGCTTGCGATGTCGAGATCGACAGCGCCGGCCGCGTCCTGATTTCTCCGGAACTGCGCGCCGCCGTCGGACTCGAAAAAGAAGTGATGATGCTCGGCATGGGCACCCACTTCGAAATCTGGGATGCCGCCAAACTGGCCGAGGACGAGGCCGAGGCGGTTGCGGGCGGCATGCCCGAGGCACTTTCCAACTTCAGTTTCTAAGGGGCGCCGCGATGATTTCCACGACGGTGCCCGTATTGCAGCATCGCACGGTGCTGCTGGATGAGGCGGTGGACGCCCTCGCCATCGACGGCGCGCGCGCCAACGGTACTTATATAGATGGCACGTTCGGACGGGGTGGCCACAGCCGCCTGATCCTGTCGCGCCTGGGAAGCAGCGGCCGCCTGGTCGCGTTCGACAAGGACCCAGAGGCAATTGCTACGGCTGCGCAGATCATTGACGCGCGCTTTGCGATTGTCCATGACAGCTTTGCCACGATGCGCGCCGCCCTTGCCGGGCGCGGCATTGGCCAGGTGGACGGCATCTTGCTCGACCTGGGCATCTCGTCGCCGCAGGTGGATGATGCGGCGCGCGGCTTCAGCTTCCGTCAGGATGGTCCGCTCGACATGCGGATGGATACCACGCGCGGCGTTTCCGCGGCCGAATGGCTGGCCACCGTGCCCGAACAACAATTGGAAAAGGTGATACGCGATTATGGGGAAGAACGGTTTGCTTTTCAGATTGCAAAGGCGATTGTTGCTCGCCGGGCAATCGAACCAATTTCAGGCACACGGCAGCTTGCCGGTATCGTGGCAGACGCGGTCAAGACTCGGGAAAAGGGCAAGGATCCGGCCACCCGTACCTTTCAGGCTATCCGGATTTTCGTCAATCAGGAGCTTGAGGACCTCGAAGCAGGCTTGACGGCGGCATTCGAGATGCTCGCCCCCGGCGCGCGGCTGGCCGTGATCAGCTTCCATTCGCTGGAAGACCGCATGGTCAAGCAGTTCCTGGCCAGTAAGGCCAAGGTGGAGCAGCCCGACCGCCGCCTGCCGATCAAGGCCGCCGACCTGCCGCAGCCGCAGATGAAGCTCATCGCCAAACTCAAGCCGTCCGCCGACGAAGTGGCCGCCAACCCGCGCGCCCGCTCGGCGGTGCTGCGCGTGGCCGAACGGATTGGAGGGGCAGCGTGAACGGCAAGGTCAACATCGTGCTCTCGACCCTGGTGGTGGGCTGCGCGCTGTCGGTCGTGAACGCGCGCTACCAGGCGCGCCACCTGTTCATCGAGCTCGAACGGTTGCAGCAGCAGGCGCGCCAGCTGGACATCGACTGGGCGCAGCTGCAGTTGGACCAGTCGGCGCTGGGCAAAAACGAGCGCATCGAGCAGATCGCGCGCTCGGAGCTGAACATGACCCCGCTGACCCCGGCGCGCACGCAGTACCTGACGGAAGGGGACAAATGAGGCGCAGCGCGAACACCGGCAGCGCGCGGGTTGCCGCATCCAAGGGCGTCGCCTTCTCGACCAGCCCGGTGCTGGCGGTGCGCGTGCCGGACTGGCGCTCGCGCCTGGTGCTGTTCATCCTGTTCGCGGCCTTCCTTGCGCTGGGCGCGCGCGCACTGTGGCTGCAAGCCATGTCCACCAAATTCCTGCAGAAGCAGGGCGCCAGCCGCTACGAGCGCACGCTCGAACTGCCGGCGATCCGCGGCAAGATCTTCGACCGCAATGGCCAGGTGCTGGGCTCGTCGCTGCCGGTCAAGGCGGTGTGGGCGATCCCCGAGGACGTGCTGGCCGCGCCACCCGAAAAGCTGCGCGAGCTGGCGCGCCTGCTCGAGATGACCGAGCCTGAGTTGCGCAAGAAGCTCGATTCGGACCGCACCTTCGTGTACCTGAAGCGCCAGGTCGAGATGGACGTGGTCGAAAAGATCGAGAAGCTCAAGATCGACGGCATCGACACCCGCAAGGAATACAAGCGCTTCTACCCGCAGGGCGAGGTGATGGCGCACCTGGTGGGCTTCACCAACGTCGAGGACGTGGGCCAGGAAGCATTCGAGCTGTCGCAGCAGAAGACGCTGGTGGGCATGACCGGCAGCCGCCGCGTGATCAAGGACCGCCTCGGCCACATCGTCGAGGACGTGGGCATGTCGCGCGAGCCGCACGACGGCAAGGACCTCACGCTGTCGGTGGATAGCAAGCTGCAGTACATCGCCTTCACCAGCATCAAGAACGCGGTGGACAAATTCCACGCCAAGGCCGGCGCGGCGGTGGTGCTCGACGTGCACACCGGCGAAGTGCTGGCGCTGGCCAACTGGCCGAGCTACAACCCCAACGACCGCCGCAACCTGACCGGCGAGCAGCTGCGCAACCGCGTCATCACCGACACCTTCGAGCCCGGCTCCACGCTCAAGCCGTTCACCGTGGCGCTGGCGCTGGACAAGGGCCGCGTCACGCCGGACACGCTGTTCGACACCGGCAACGGCCGCATGCAGATCGGGCCAAACACCGTGCGCGACACGCACCCGCACGGCATCATCAACGTCAGCCAGATCATCCAGAAGTCGTCCAATATCGGCGTGTCCAAGATTGCGCTGGCGACGCCGCCGCAAGAGATGTGGGAACTGTTCACCAAGCTTGGCTTCGGCCAGGCGCCGCGTTTCGGCTTCCCCGGCGCGGTGGCCGGCCGCGTGCGTCCCTACAAATCGTGGCGCCCGATCGAGCAGGCCAACATGGCTTTCGGCCAGGGCATCTCGGTGTCGCTGCTGCAGCTGGCGCGCTCGTACATGATCTTTGCGCGCAACGGCGACATCATTCCGCTGTCGTTCCAGAAGGTGACCGAGCCGCCGGTCGGCCAGCAAGTCATTTCGGCCAAGACCGCGGCGCAGATGCGCACCATGCTCGAGACGGTGGTGCAGCCGGGCGGCACCGCGGTGCAGGCGCAGGTGCCGGGCTATCGCGTGGGCGGCAAGACCGGCACCGCGCAAAAGGTGGTGGACGGGCGCTACTCGCAGACCCGTTACGACGGCGTGTTCGCCGGCATCGCCCCCTTGTCGAACCCGCGCTTCGTCATCGCCGTGATGATCAGCGACCCGGCGGGCGCGATCCACACCGGCGGCGGCGTGGCCGCGCCGACCTTCGCCGCGCTGGCCGCCAACGCGCTGCGCGCCGAGAACGTGGCGCCCGATTCGAGCGTGACCGACATCATCATCCCCGAACACCCCCTCGAGGAGGAAAACTGATGGGCGCCAGCCTTACCGACATCTGCCAGTGGATCCGCACCGTCGCGCCGCAGGGCCGGCTGGTGTCCGATTCGCGGCGCGTCGCCAGCGGCGACGTCTTCTTCGCCTGGCCGGGCGAAGCCGGCGATGGCCGCCAATACATCGCGCAGGCGGTGGAAAACGGCGCCGCCGCCATCGTGTTCGAGGAGCGCGGCTTTGCCT
This sequence comes from Massilia agilis, assembly GCF_024756255.1. Lineage (GTDB taxonomy): Bacteria > Pseudomonadota > Gammaproteobacteria > Burkholderiales > Burkholderiaceae_D > Telluria > Telluria agilis. The sequence continues at coordinate 121,654 of NZ_JANUHB010000005.1, forward strand.
GGGACGACGCGCTGGTCGTGCCGCACCTGGCGGTGGCCGACCTGAAGAACAATGCAGGGCCGATCGCGCACGCCTGCCTGGACCATCCGGACGCGGGCATGTTCACCGTGGGCGTGACCGGCACCAACGGCAAGACCTCGTGCGCGGTCTGGCTCGGCCAGGCCTTCGCGCGCCTGGGCGAGACCGCATCGGTGATCGGCACGCTGGGCGTGGGCATGTTCAAGGGACGTGCCGAGCCGCAGTTCGACCCGACCGGCTTCACCACGCCCGACCCGGTACTGTTGGCCCGCAAGCTGGCCGAGGTGCGCGATGCGGGCGCCACCGTGCTGGCGATCGAGGTATCCTCCATCGGTTTGGACCAGCAGCGCGCGGCGGGCATGCATTTCGACGTGGCGATTTTTACCAATCTCACCCGCGACCACCTCGACTACCACGGCGACATGGAAAGCTATGAAGCGGCCAAGCTCAAGCTGTTCGAGTGGCCGGGCTTGAAGGCGGCCGTGGTCAACCTGGACGACCCGGCCGGCCAGCGCATCGTGGCGCACCTGCGCGAGCACTTCGCGCAGCTGCCGGTCACCGGCTACACCCTGCGTGGCGAGGCGGACCAGCCGGCCATCGAGGGCGTGTCGATCCTGCGCGCATCGAACCTGAAGAGCCGCAACGCCGGCACCGAATTCCATCTCGATTCGCCATTCGGCGGCGCCAACGTCAAGACCCAGCTGGTGGGCCACTTCAACGTCAGCAATGCGCTGGCCGTGATGGGCGCACTGCTGGCCAAAGGCAAGCCGCTCAAGGCAGCGGTGGACGCGATCGAGTCGCTGGTGCCGGCCCCGGGCCGCATGCAGCAGGTGGGCGGGCAGGATGCGCCGATGATCGTGATCGACTACGCGCACACGCCCGACGCGCTGGAAAAGACGCTGGAGGCGCTGCGCCAGGTGGCGATCGAGCGCGGCGGCCAGCTGTGGTGCGTGTTCGGCTGCGGCGGCGACCGCGACCCGGGCAAGCGCCCGCAGATGGGCGCGATCGCCCAAAGCGCGGACCACGTGCTGGTCACCAGCGACAACCCGCGCAGCGAGGAGCCGGGCGCGATCATCGCGCAAATCGTGGCGGGCATGGACCCGGACCACCCGAGCTCGCGTTACCAGGCCATCGAGGACCGCGCCGCCGCGATCCTGCTGGCCGTGAAGCAGGCCGGCAAGCAGGACGTGATCCTGGTGGCCGGCAAGGGCCATGAGCCCTACCAGGAAATCAAGGGCCGGAAGATGCCGTTTTCCGACGCCGAACACGCCGTGCTGGCCCTGACCGCACGCGTTACGATGTTAAGGACCAATTGATATGCGCGGATCGCTGGCACTCATGATTCCGTCCCTCGCAGGGGCGCGCATGACGCAGAACGCCTCGTTCGATGGCGTGTCGACCGACAGCCGCAATGTGCAGGCCGGGCAGCTGTTCGTCGCGCTGCGCGGCGAGAACTTCGACGGCCACGACTTCCTGGCCCAGGTGGCAGGCAAGGGCGTGGCGGCGGTCGTCGTCGAAAAACTGCCGGATGGCTTCACGCTGCCGGCCATCGTGGTACCCAACACGCTCACCGCGCTGGGCCAGATCGCCAACTGGTGGCGCAGCCAATTCGACATCCCGGTCATCGGGGTCACCGGCAGCAACGGCAAGACCACGGTCAAGGAGATGATCGCCTCGATCCTCGCCGCCGCGTTCGGCGAAGAGCAGCGCCTGGCCACGCAGGGCAACCTGAACAACGAAATCGGCCTGCCGCTCACGCTCATGCGCCTGGACGCGATGCACCGCGCCGCCGTGGTCGAGATGGGCATGAACCACCCGGGCGAAATCGGCCGCCTGGCCGCCATCGCCGCGCCGACCATTGGCATGGTCAACAACGCGCAGCGTGAACACCAGGAGTTCATGCACACCGTGGAAGCGGTGGCGCGCGAGAACGGATCGGTGTTCCTGTCGCTGCCCAAGGACGGCGTGGCCGTATTCCCGGGCGACGATACCTACACCGGCTTGTGGCAGGAGCTGGCGCAAAGCCGCGGCGAGCGCCGCACGGTCACCTTTGGCCTGCTTGATGCGTGCGACGTGCACGCCACCTACAAACCCACCGGCTTCGGCAGCGAACTCACGGTCGGCATGATCGACGCGCAGTTCACGGTCAAACTGGCGGCGGCGGGCGAGCACAACGTGCGCAACGCCCTGGCCGCGATCGCCTGCGCGTTTGCCGCCGGCGTCGAGCAGGACGCGATTGTGCGCGGACTGGAGAGCTTCGCCCCGGTCGGCGGGCGCCTGCAGCGCAAGCAGGCCGCGAACGGCGCGACCGTGATCGACGACAGCTACAACGCCAACCCGGATTCGGTGCGCGCTGCGATCGACGTGCTCGCGCAGGCGTCTTCGCCACGCATCCTGGTGCTGGGCGACATGGGCGAAGTCGGCACGCAGGGACAGCAGTTTCACGAAGAGATCGGTGCTTACGCTAACAGCCGCGGCATCGACAATGTGCTCGTTACCGGGGAACTGACCCGCCACATGGTCGGCTCGGGCGCGCGGCACTTCGAGCAGTTCGACGAATTATTGGCAGCACTGGATACACAACTGGGCAGCGAATCAACCGCGACTGTGCTGGTGAAGGGCTCGCGCTTCATGAAGATGGAGCGCGTGGTCCAGCACCTCATCGGATCACAAAACACAGGGAAGGAAGCCCACTGACATGCTGCTTTGGCTGGCACAATACTTTCAGCAGGATTTTAGCTTCCTGCGCGTTTTTAACTACATCACCTTCCGTGCGGTGTTCGCCACCATCACGGCGATCACGCTCGGCCTGGGCTTTGGCCCGGCCGTGATCCGCAAGCTGACCGCGATGAAGGTCGGCCAGGCGGTGCGTACCTACGGCCCGCAAACCCACCTGCAAAAGCACGGCACCCCGACCATGGGCGGCGTGCTGATCCTCATTTCGATCGGCATCTCGACCCTGCTGTGGTGCGACCTGTCCAACCGCCTGATCTGGCCGGTGTTCGTCGTCACGCTCGGCTTTGGCGCGGTCGGCTGGGTGGACGACTACCGCAAGGTGGTCTACAAGGACCCCGAGGGCATGCGCTCGGGCGAGAAGTATTTCTGGATGTCCCTGATCGGCATCACTTCAGCGCTGTACCTGGCGTTCTCGGTGTCCGCCGCGACCCCGTGGCAGGTGTGGGAGCTGTTCTTCGCCTGGGTGCAGTCGGGCTTCTCGATGGACCTGCCGCCCAAGGCCGACCTGATCGTCCCGTTCTTCAAGACCATCAGCTATCCGCTGGGCGTGTGGGGCTTCATCGCGCTGACCTACTGCGTGATCGTGGGCGCATCGAACGCGGTCAACTTCACCGATGGCCTGGATGGCCTGGCCATCATGCCGACCGTGATGGTGGGCGGCGCACTGGGCCTGTTCGCCTACCTGACCGGTAGCGTCACCTATTCCAAGTACCTGTTCATCCCGCACATTCCGGGCGCCGGCGAGCTGCTGGTGTTCTGCGGCGCGATGGCGGGCGCCGGCCTGGCCTTCCTCTGGTATAACGCGCACCCCGCGCAGATGTTCATGGGCGACGTCGGCGCACTGGCGCTGGGCGGCGCGCTCGGCACCATCGCCGTCATCGTGCGCCAGGAGATCGTCCTGTTCATCATGGGCGGCATTTTTGTTGCAGAGACGCTGTCGGTGATCATCCAGGTGGGCTGGTTCAAGTACACAAAGAAGCGTTACGGGCAGGGCCGCCGCGTGTTTTTGATGGCGCCGCTGCACCACCACTTCGAACAGAAGGGCTGGAAGGAAACGAAGGTCGTGGTCCGCTTCTGGATCGTGACCATGATGCTGGTACTGGTTGGTTTGTCGACCCTGAAACTGCGCTGACATGAACTATCAAGGCAAATTCGCACTGGTGCTGGGGCTCGGGGAATCCGGCCTCGCGATGGCGCAATGGCTGGCCCGTTGCGGCGCGCGCCTGCGCGTTGCCGACACGCGCGCCACCCCTGATCGCCTGCCCACCTTGCGCGCGATCGCGGCCGACGCCGAATTCGTCGGCGGCCCGCTGGAAGCATCCCTGCTCGACGGCATCGACTTTGTCGCCGTCAGCCCGGGCCTGGGCCCGAACCGCGAGCTGGCCGCGATCATGCCGGCAGCGGCCGAACGCGGCATCCCCGTGTGGGGCGAGATCGAACTGTTCGCGCAGGCGCTGGCCGTGCTGAAAGAAGAGCGCGGCTATGCGCCCAAGGTCATCGCCATCACCGGCACCAACGGCAAGACCACCGTCACTAGCCTGACCGGCCTGTTGTGCCGCCGCGCCGGCCTGACCACCAAGGTGGCCGGCAACATCAGCCCGGCCGCGCTGGACGTGCTGCGCGAGGCGCTCAACCTGGACGAGCTGCCGCAGGCCTGGGTGCTGGAGCTGTCGAGCTTCCAGCTGCACACCACCTATAGCCTCGACGCCGATGCCGCCACCGTGCTCAACGTGACCCAGGACCACCTGGACTGGCACGGCAGCATGGCGGCCTATGCGGCGGACAAGGCGCGCATCTTCGGCCAGCACACCGTGCGCGTGCTCAACCGCGACGACGCGACCGTGATGCGCATGACCGCGCCGGACGCGAAGGTCGTCACCTTCGGCCTGGACGAGCCCGATGCGGCCGACAGCTTTGGCCTGGTCAACGAGCGCGGCGTGCTGTGGTTGTCCACGGCGGTCGCATCGAGCGACGAGCCGGAGAAAAAGCGCAAGAAAAACGAGCCCGCGCCGCCGGTGGAATTCACCGTCAGCCGCCTGATGCCGGCCGACGCGCTGCGCATTCGCGGCCTGCACAACGCCTCCAACGCGCTGGCCGCGCTGGCGCTGTGCCGCTCGGTCGGCCTGCCGCTGGCGCCGCTTTTGCACGGCCTGCGCGAGTACGCGGGCGAACCGCACCGCGTCGAGCTGGTCGCGTCGATCGACGGCGTGGATTACTACGACGACAGCAAGGGCACCAACGTGGGCGCCACCGTGGCCGCGCTGCAGGGCCTGGGCAAGGCCTTCACCGGCGAAGACCATCAGATCGTGCTGATCGCCGGCGGCGACGGCAAGGGCCAGGACTTCTCGCCGCTGGCCGAGCCGTGCTCGCGCTACGTGCGCGCGGTGCTGCTGATCGGCCGTGATGCGCCGGCCGTGCGCGAGGGAATCGAGCCGTCCGGCGTGCCGATGTTCGACCTGCCGGGCCTGGCCGAAGCAGTGCGCCGCGCCAGCGGCCTGGCCAAGCCGGGCGACGCGGTGCTGCTGTCGCCGGCCTGCGCGAGCCTGGACATGTTCACCAACTACGCACACCGCGCGCAGGTGTTCGTCGAAGCCGTGCGCGAGCTCGCGCTGGAGAAGGGGCAGGACATCTGATGGCCTTCCAGATCCCCTTCAGCTTCGGCGGCGGCTCAAACGATGCGGTGGCGGCTGCGAGCGCCGCCCGTCCGTCGCGCATGATGGAGTACGATCAGCTGCTGGTCTGGGTCACGGTCATCCTGATGCTGTTCGGGATGGTGATGGTGTATTCGGCCTCGATCGCGCTGCCGGACTCGCCCAAGTTCTCCTACCTTGGCAACAAGACCAGCTACTTCCTGGTCCGCCAGGCCCTGTTCATCGGCATTTCGCTGCTGGCCGGCCTGCTGGTGTTCCGCATCCCGATCGCCACCTGGCAGCGCATGGCGCCGCTGATGTTCGTGGCCACGCTGCTGCTGCTGGTGGTGGTGCTGGTGCCGGGCGTGGGCGTTTCGGTCAACGGCTCGCGCCGCTGGCTCTCGCTCAAGGTATTCAACCTGCAGCCTTCCGAAATCATGAAGATCGTCGCCGTGCTGTACGCGGCCGACTTCACGGTGCGCAAGCAGCAGTACATGCACAAGCTGACCAAGGGCTTCATGCCGATGGCGGTGGCCATGGGCGTGGTTGGCATGCTGCTCCTGCTCGAGCCCGACCTGGGCGCGTTCGGCGTCATCGTCTGCATCTCGATGGGCATCCTGTTCCTGGGCGGCTTCAACATGGTCTGGTTCGGCGGCATCGGCGCGATCCTGGTGCTGGTGTTCACCTCGATCATCGCGCTCTCGCCGTTTCGCCGCGCCCGCATGTTCGCCTACCTCGACCCCTGGCAGGAAGGGAACGCGCTGGACAAGGCATACCAGCTGACCCACTCGCTGATCGCCTTCGGCCGCGGCGAGATCTTCGGCGTCGGCCTTGGCAACAGCGTGGAAAAGCTGCACTACCTGCCCGAAGCGCACACCGACTTCTTGATGGCCGTGATCGGCGAGGAGCTCGGGCTGGTCGGCGTGCTGGTCGTCGTCGGCCTGTTCTACTGGCTGGTCAAGCGCGCCTTCGACATCGGCCGCCAGGCCATTGCGCTGGACCAGACCTTTGCCGGCCTGGCCGCGAAAGGCATCGGCATCTGGATCGGCGTGCAGACCTTCATCAACATGGGCGTGAACCTGGGCCTGCTGCCGACCAAGGGCCTGACCCTCCCGCTGATGAGCTACGGCGGCTCGGGCGTGCTGTTCAACTGCGTGGGCCTGGCCATTTTGCTGCGCATCGACTACGAAAATCGCGTGCGCATGCGGGGAGGCCGCCAATGAAGCGCCTGATGATCATGGCAGCCGGCACCGGCGGCCACATCTTCCCCGGCATCGCGATCGCGCAGACGATGCGCGAGCGCGGCTGGGAAGTGAGCTGGCTCGGCACCGCCCACGGCATGGAGCGCGACATCGTGCCGCGCCACGGCATCGAGATGGACGTGATCGACTTTGCCGGTATGCGCGGCAAGGGCATCGGCCACACGATCACCGGCGCCTTCAAGATGGCGGCCAGCTTCGGCGCGGTGCTCAAGTACCTGGGCCGCCGCAAGCCGGACGTGGTGCTGGGCATGGGCGGCTACGTTTGCGTCCCCGGCGGCATGATGGCGCGCCTGAAGGGGATTCCGCTCGCGCTGGTCAACGCCGACGCCGCGCTGCTGTTGTCGAACAAGACGCTCGCGCCGATGGCGCAAAAGGTGCTGTTCGGCTTCCCGGCCGATTTCGGCGCCGCCGCCGGCAAGGCGGTCGTCACCGGCAACCCGGTGCGCAAGGAGATCCTCGAGATGCCGGCGCCCGCGCGCCGCTTCGCCAACCGCACCGGCCCGCTCAACGTGCTGGTGGTGGGCGGCAGCCTGGGCGCCAAGGTGCTCAACGACGCCGTGCCCGCCGCGCTGGCGATGATCCCGGAAGGCGAGCGCCCCGTGGTGACGCACCAGTCGGGCAAGAAGAACATCGACGCGCTGCGCGCGGCGTACGCCCAGGCGGGCGTGAAGGCGACCGTGCTCGACTTCATCGACGACATGGCGGCCGAATATGCCAATGCCGACCTGGTGATCTGCCGCGCCGGCGCGATCACGGTGTCGGAGCTGACGGCTGCGGGGGTGGCCAGTGTGCTGGTGCCGCTGATGGTGAGCACCACCAGCCACCAGCGCGACAACGCGACCTGGATGGAACAGCAGAAGGCATCGGTGCACCTGCCGCAGGCCGAACTGAACGCGGCGCGGCTGGCGCAGCTGCTGCAACAAACTTCGCGCGACGATTGCCTGCGCATGGCGGAAGCCGCGCAGGCAGTGGGTCAGCGCAACGCCAACGAGGCAATCGCTGGCGTACTCGAACAACTGGCGGGGCAGGGCGGATGAAACACAAGATCAAGCACATTCACTTCGTCGGCATCGGCGGCAGCGGCATGAGCGGCATCGCCGAGGTGCTGCTCAACCTGGGCTACAAGGTGTCCGGCTCGGACCTGTCGAGCAACGCGGCCAGCCAGCGCCTGGCGCAGCTGGGCGCACGCGTGACCGTGGGACACGCTGCCGAGAACATCCTGGGCGCCGATGCGGTGGTCACCTCGACCGCCGTCAACGAATCGAACCCCGAAGTCGTGGCCGCTCGCGCCGCCAAGATCCCGGTCGTGCCGCGCGCGATCATGCTGGGCGAACTGATGCGCTTAAAGCGTGGCATCGCGATCGCCGGCACCCACGGCAAGACCACCACCACCAGCCTGGTCGCGTCGGTGCTGGCCGAAGGCGGGCTCGATCCGACTTTCGTGATCGGCGGGCGCCTGAACAGCGCCGGCGCCAACGCCAAGCTCGGCTCGGGCGAATACATCGTGGCCGAGGCCGACGAATCGGACGCATCGTTCCTGAACCTGTCGCCGATGATCGAGGTGATCACCAACATCGACGCCGACCACATGGAAACCTATGAGCACGACTTCGAAAAGCTCAAGGCCGCGTTCGTGAACTTCACCCACCGCCTGCCGTTCTACGGCCGCGCGATGATGTGCATCGACGATCCGCACGTGCGCTCGATCCTGCCGCAGGTGACCAAGCCCGTGACCACCTACGGCTTCTCTGAAGACGCCGAGGTGCGCGCCCTGAACGCCCGCGCGGACGGCCTGCAGATGCGCTTTACCGTGCGCCAGCAGGGCTACCCGGATACCGAATTCGTGCTCAACCAGCCCGGCATGCACAACGTGCTCAATGCCTGCTCCGCGATCGCGATCGCGCGCGAGATCGGGCTGGACGACGCCGCCACCGCGCGCGGCCTGGCCGAGTTCCGCGGCGTGGGCCGGCGCTTCACCCGCTACGGCGATATTGCGCTGCCCGGCGGCGGCAGCTTTGCGCTGGTGGACGACTTTGGCCACCACCCGGTCGAAACCCGGGTCACGCTGGCCGCTGCCCGCGCCGCCTACCCGGGCCGCCGGCTGGTGCTGGCCTTCCAGCCGCACCGCTACACGCGCACCCGCGACCTGTTCGAGGATTTCGTGCACGTGCTTTCCAGCGTCGATGTGCTGCTGCTGGCCGACGTGTATGCGGCCGGCGAAGCGCCCATCGTCGGCGCCGACGGCCGTTCCCTGGCGCGCGCGCTGCGCGCCGCCGGCAAGGTGGAACCGATTTTTGTGCAGGCGATTGCCGACATGCCGGCCGCGATACTGAACGCGGCACGTGACGGCGACGTCGTCATCACCATGGGCGCAGGCTCGATCAGCGGCGTCCCCCATCAACTGACAACCCAAAAGGCTTCATCGTGAGTGTACTTTCTTCCACTGACGCCAAGTCGTTCGGCAAGGTCGGCGTGCTGTTCGGCGGCCGTTCGGCCGAACGCGACGTGTCGATCATGTCCGGCAACGGCGTGCTCGAGGCGCTGAAAAGCCGCGGCATCGATGCCCACGGCTTCGACCCGGCCGAGCGCTCGCTGGCGGACCTGGCCGCCGAAAAATTCGACCGCGTGTTCATCGCGCTGCACGGCCGCTACGGCGAGGACGGCAGCCTGCAGGGCGTGCTCGAACAGCTCGGCATCCCGTACACCGGCAGCGGCGTGATGGCTTCGTCCGTGGCCATGGACAAGATCACCACCAAGAAGATCTGGCTGCACCACGGCCTGCCGACCCCGCGCTTCGCGGTGCTGGAGGCCGACACCGACCTGGCCAAGGTCGCGGCCGAACTCGGCCTGCCGCTGATCGTCAAGCCACCCCACGAAGGTTCGACCATCGGCATCACCAAGGTCACCAAGGCCGAGGAGCTGAAGGCCGCCTACGACCTGGCCGCCGGCTTCGACGAGGAAGTGCTGGCCGAGGAATTCGTCGCCGGCCGCGAGCTGACCGTGACCGTGCTTGGCCGCGGCAAGACCGCGCGCGCCCTGCCGATCGTGGAGATCGTCGCGCCCGAGGGGAACTACGACTACCAGAACAAGTACTTCACCGACGACACCAAGTACTACTGCCCGGCGCAGATCGACGAGGCCACCACCGCCCAGATCCAGCGCATCGCCGTGGACGCGTTCAACGCGCTCGGCTGCGAGGGCTGGGCGCGCCTGGACGTGCTGCTGCGCGCCTCGGACAACAAGCCGTTCCTGCTCGAGGCGAACACCGCGCCGGGCATGACCACCCACTCGCTGGTGCCGATGTCCGGCCGCGCCATCGGGCTGGAGTATGCAGACCTGTGCGTCGAGATCTTGCGCGGTGCGCGCCTGAAGATCGGCGCGAACAAGTAAAGGGAAAAGCACGAAGCTATGTGGCACGACGTCCGAACCCTGAATGCGACCGCCAGCGGCCTGATGGCCCTGACGGTGCTCGCCTGTATCGCATCCGGGGTGTGGTGGCTGTCGCAGCGGCCGATGTTCACGCTGCGCACGGTGCGCGTGGAGAGCATGTACGGCATCGGCCTGAAGCACGTGAACGAACTGACGGTCCGCAACGGCGTCGTGGGGAAGCTCAAGGGGAACTTCTTCACCGCCAACCTGGACCAGGTACGCAACGTATTCGAGGCGGTGCCCTGGGTGCGCCGCGCGACCGTGCGCCGCGAGTGGCCGAACGAACTGATCGTGGACGTGGAAGAGCACGAGGCGCTGGGCACCTGGGGCGAGGACGGCCGGCTGCTGTCGGTGAAGGGCGACGTGTTCACCGCCAACCTGGCCGAGGCCGACGAGGACCGCACGCTGCCGCTGCCCGCGTTCGACGGGCCGCCCGGCAGCGAAAAGGAAGTGCTGGCGCGCTTTGCCGAGCTGCGCGGCTGGTTCGCACCGATCAAGCTGGCGCCCGAGGCGCTCAGCCTGTCGAGCCGCTACGCGTGGACGGTCAAGCTGGACAACGGCATGAGCGTGGCACTGGGCCGCGAGCAGGACCGCACCACCCTGAAGAACCGGGTGCAGCGGCTGGTGGGGATCTATCCGCAGCTCGTCGCGCGGCTGCAGGAAGGACGCATCGACAGCATCGACATGCGCTACCCGAACGGGCTGGCGCTGGCATCGAGCGCGCTGATGGTGCCAAGTGACGCGACCAAGCCGGTGAAGCCGGCAAAGAAGACCAATTCAAGCAAGACAACCAAGCATATTTAAAAACAGCAGGCGAAAATGACAAAAGACGCGAAAAACCTGATCGTCGGCCTCGACATCGGCACCTCGAAGGTGGTGGCGGTGGTGGCCGAAGTGATGCCCGATGGGCGCCACGAGGTCATCGGACTGGGGCAGCACGAGTCCAAAGGGTTGAAGAAGGGCGTTGTCGTGAACATCGAGGCGACGGTCGAATCGATCCAGCGCGCGCTCGAAGAAGCGGAGCTCATGGCCGACTGCAAGATCCGCAACGTCTATGCGGGCATCGCCGGCAGTCATATCCGCTCGTTCAACTCGAGCGGCATGGTGGCGATCAAGGACAAGGAAGTCACCGCGACCGACGTGGCGCGCGTGATCGAAACGGCCAAGGCGGTCAACATCCCGACCGACCAGCAGCTGCTGCACACCGTGCCGCAGGAGTTCATCGTCGATAACCAGGAAGACGTGCGCGAGCCGATCGGCATGAGCGGCATTCGCCTGGAAGTGCGCGTGCACATCGTGACCGGCGCGGTCTCGGCGGTGCAGAACATCGTCAAGTGCGTGCGCCGCTGCGGCCTGGAAGTGTCGGACCTGATCCTGCAGCCGATGGCCTCGGCCGACGCGGTGCTCACCCACGACGAGAAGGAACTGGGCGTGGTGCTGATCGACATTGGCGGCGGCACCACCGACATCGCCGTGTTCTCCGACGGCGCCATCCGCCACACCGCCGTGATCCCGATCGCGGGCGACCAGATCACCAGCGACATCGCCATGGCGCTGCGCACCCCGACCGGCGAGGCGGAAGAAATCAAGATCCGCTACGGCGTGGCCAAGCAGGTGCTGGCCGATCCGGGCGAAACGCTCGAAGTGCCGGGCATCGGCGACCGCGGCCCGCGTTCGCTGTCGCGCCAGGCACTGGCGGCCGTGATCGAGCCGCGCGTTGAAGAACTGTTCGCGATGGTGCACCAGGTGGTGCGCGACTCGGGCTACGAAGGCGTGCTCTCGTCGGGCATCGTGCTCACCGGCGGCAGCTCGATCATGCCGGGCATGATCGAAATGGCAGAAGACATTTTCCTGAAGCCGGCGCGCCTTGGAACGCCGGACTATCGCGGCCAGCTGGCTGATGTCGTGCGCAGTCCGCGCTATGCGACTGTGCTCGGCCTGCTGCTGGAAGCGAAGAAGCAGTATTTGCGCGGGCATATCGTGACTCGTCAGGATGGCTCGATCAATGCGGTGTGGCAGCGGGTGAAGGAGTGGGTCTTGGGGAATTTTTAACGGCAGGCGGGTTCAAGAATTAGGTAATACGGAATAAACAGTTTTTTAAAATAAAACCGCAGTTTTCAATCTCCAGGCCTGATAGAGGCTTATGAGACCTGGCGCTTGGAAACGGCATTTGATATCAGGAGCAAAACATGGAGTTCGATATGGTGGATAACGCAGCCCTCGGGACCATCATCAAGGTCGTTGGTGTCGGCGGCGCTGGTGGTAACGCGGTTCAGCACATGATCAACAAGGGTGTGTCCGGTGTCGAGTTCATCGCCGCAAACACGGACGCGCAGGCACTGGCGGCGTCCACCGCCCACAACATCATCCAGATCGGCGATTCCGGCCTGGGCGCGGGCATGCGTCCGGACGTGGGCCGCCAGCTGGCCGAGCAAAGCCGCACCCGCATCGAAGACGCGCTGCGCGGCTCGCACATGGTGTTCATCGCCGCCGGCATGGGCGGTGGCACCGGCACCGGCGCCGCGCCGGTGGTGGCGGAGGTTGCCAAGAACATGGGCGCGCTGACCGTGGCGGTCGTTTCCAAGCCGTTCTCGTACGAAGGCGGCAAGTGCATGGACATCGCCGAAACCGGCCTCGAGGAACTGTCCAAGTATGTCGATTCGCTGATCATCATCCTGAATGAGAAGCTGGAAGACATCTACGAAGACGAGTCGATGCTCGACTGGATGAAGCATGCCGACGACGTGCTGAACAACGCCGTTGCCGGTATCGCCGAGATCATCAACGTGCCGGGCCACATCAACGTGGACTTCAACGACGTCAAGACCATCATGAGCGAGCAGGGCAAGGCCATGATGGGCACCGCGACCGCAGCCGGCGTGGACCGTGCGCGCATCGCGGCCGAGCAGGCGATCGCCTCGCCGCTGCTGGACGGCGTGGACCTGTCGGGTGCGCGCGGCGTGCTGGTCAACGTGACCGCAAGCCGCAACCTGAAGGGCAAGGAGATCAAGGAAGTCATGGCTGCGGTGCGCGCGTTTGCCGCCCCGGACGCCGCGATCGCACAAGGTATCGCCTACGACGACAGCATGGGCGACGACCTGCGCGTGACCGTGGTGGCCACCGGCCTTGGCAAGGGCAAGAAGAACATCCAGCTGGTGCAGACCCCGGTGCTGCGCACGGGCACCCACAATGCCCCGATCATGGCTGCCGGCACTCCGTCGATGGGCAACGGCGTGACCATGGGTTCGGCCGGCGGCGACGCCATGGGCGGCATGAAGCAGCCGGCCGTGTGGCGCCGCGAGCAGGCATCGGAGCAGGTGCAGGCGATGCAGCGCAACGGCGTCGAAACCTACGACATCCCGGCGTTCCTGCGCAAGCAGGCTGACTGATTCCACGTCAGGCGTAAGCAAAACGGGACGGCGATGCCGTCCCGTTTTTTTTCGCCCGTAGGGTGGGCTCTCGAGCCCACGCGTTCGCGCGTGCCGCGTGTCGCCGCGTTACGGCACCGATGAATGCCGCAGCAGGATGCGTTCGATCGCGTTGAGCAGCTCGTACACCGGTTTGAAGTCGGCGAACAGCGTCGCGTTGTCGGGCGACTGCGTCCGCACGGCGGGATCGGCCCGCACCAGGTCGAAGATCTGCCCGAAGCTGCGCTGGCCATCGATATGGCGCAGGATCTTGCCCGAGTACCGTCCAGCATCCACGGCGGCCGTCATGCCAAGGTGCGGATGGCGCAGCAGCGTCAGGCCGTCCTTGGGCGCAAACATGGTTTCGAGCGCGCGCGCATCCAGCGGCTCGTGGAAGTAGAGCGGCACGTACTCGGCATCTCCATACGGCGCCTTCGCTTGCGGCTCCCGCGTCAGGTACATGAGGTGGCGCGTGATGTCGCCCATCAGCAGCTCGGACATCGCGTAACGCGCGCGCTCGTCCATGTGTGCCAGCCGCGCGCGCATGCGCGAAGCTTCCAGCCCTAGTGTGAACTGCGGCAGGTACGGAAAGCGGCCGCGGCCCACGTCCGACAATTCGATGGTGAAGCCGTGCCCGTCGGCCAGCCACTCGTACAACTGGGGCACGGTGTAGGCCCGGTCCTGCGAATGCAGCAGCGAGTCATAGATGCCGGCGTCGCTGTCCTTGTCGTTGTACAGGTCCCCCGCAAGGCCGTACCAGTTCCCGGGCGGGAGCGCCGCCAGCACCTCCTTGGCCTGTGCGATCTTCTCGCCCTCGGCGCAGCCCTGGTTCGCCAGCCGCAGCAGCTCCTGCATGTGATACACGCCGGTGCGCCCGATCGCACCATACACCATGAGGGCAATCGCGCCGCGCTCCTTGAGCACGCGCTTCAACGCGCACAGCCCCGCGTTTGGGTCGGCCAGGTGGTGCAGCACGCCCACGCAATTGATGTAGTCGAATTCGCCCAGCCCAAGCGAGGGCAGGTTGAGGATCGAATCCTGCACCCATTGGATGTTGGCGAGCTTGCGGATCGCGGCGCGTTCCTTCGCGATGGCGATGCTCGCCGATGACAGGTCCAAATGCACGATCTGCGCATCGGTTCCGCGCAGCTGTTCGGCCAGGAAGATGGTCGCGTCGCCCGTGCCGCCGCCCGCTACCAGCACCCGGAACCCGTTGCTGAAGGTCTCGCGGCCCTGGAAGCAGTAGTGGTTCATCATCGGCAGGTCTTCCAGCCAGGTGCGCTGCAGCCGGTTGTATTCGTCCTTCGGGTCGCAAGGCGGGTAGGGCAGGTGCTCGTACTGCGCCTTCACGCCAGGCAGGTAGTTCTGGTTGTTCATCGGGCCCACACGTGCGGTTAAGGTGGCCCATCTTCCGATCATTTGGCGGGGCGCGCAAGCGGAAATGGGGCGGTCCCTGCAAGGATCGCGGGGATCGGGCATACTTCGCGATCTTGGCAACTCATTAAGACAAGGAGACACTTATGACCATCAAGATTGGCGACCGCCTGCCGGAAGGCACACTGTCCGAATTCATCGAGACCGAAACCGAAGGCTGCAGCCTTGGCCCGAACACCTTCAACGTGGCAGATCTGGTCAAGGGCAAGAAGATTGTGATCTTCGGCCTGCCGGGCGCATTCACCCCCACCTGCTCGGCCAAGCACGTGCCGGGCTACGTGCAGCACGCCGCCGAACTGAAAGCCAAAGGCGTCGATGAAATCTGGTGCATCTCGGTGAACGACGCGTTCGTGATGGGCGCCTGGGGCCGCGAGCAAAAGGCAACCGGGATCGTGCGCATGATGGCGGACGGGAACGCGGCATTTTCGAAGGCGCTTGGCCTGGACGCGGACTTCTCCAAGTTCGGCATGGGCACGCGCTCGCAGCGCTACTCGATGCTGGTCGAGGACGGCGTGGTCAAGCAGCTGAACGTGGAGCAGGGCGGCTTCGAAGTGTCGAACGCCGAGACCATGCTCAAGCAGCTGGGCTGACAGCATGGCGCCGGGCGCAGCCCGGCTTTTGGACTTCTCACCGACGATGATCATCAACGCCGAATCCCCCAACCAGCCGGAAGTGCTGGCGATGCTCGAGCGCCTTGACGCCTATTGCGCGAGCCTGTATCCGGCCGAGAGCAACCACTTGATGGACCTGGCCTCGCTGATGCAGGGCGATGTCTTGTTCCTGGTCGCGCGCGACATCGATGGCGCGGCGGTCGGTTGCGGCGCGCTGGTCAATCGCGGTGGGTACGGCGAGATCAAGCGTATGTATGTGGACGAGCAGCGGCGCGGCCTGGGCACGGGCCGCCAGCTGGTCGAGCAGATCGTGCTGTTCGCCTCGATGGCCGGGCTGCGCGAGCTGAAGCTCGAGACTGGCATCCGCCAGGGCGAGGCGATCAGGTTGTATGAGCGGTGTGGCTTTGCGCGCTGCGAACCGTTTGGCGGCTATGCCCCGGATCCGCTCTCCGTCTTCATGGAACGGCGGCTGTGAACCGCCGCGAATCGAACCTGCGCAGCATCTACGCGATGCTGGTGGCCGTTGCCATGTTCTCGGTGATGGATACCACCATGAAGGTGCTGGCCGGGCACTTTCCAGCCATGCAGGTGGCGGCGCTGCGTTCGATCGCATCGCTGCCGCTGGTGTTCGCGTGGGTCGGCTGGCGCGGCGCGTTCGGCTCGGCCCTGCGCGTGAACTGGAAGCTGCAGGTGCTGCGCGCCGCCCTTGGCATCGTGATGCTGGCGCTGTTCGCGTTCGGGGTCAAGCAGCTGTCGCTCGCATCGGCCTACACGATCTTCTTCATCGGGCCGATCCTGATCACCGCGCTGTCGGTCTTCATCCTCAAGGAGAAGGTCGAGACGGCGCGCTGGATCGCCATCGGCACCGGCATGATCGGCGTGCTGGTCGTGCTGCGGCCCGACGGCTCGGGATTCCTGAGCATCGGCGGGCTGGCCATCTTGGCCGCGGCCGTGATGTACGCGGTGTCCGCGATTGCCGCGCGCCTCCTGGCGCGCACCGATCGCGCCGAGCACATGATGCTCTGGCTGATGCTCATGATGGCAATCGGCGCCTCGGTGCTTGCGCTGCCGGGCTGGATCCCGGTCGCTGCCTCGCACCTGCCGGTCCTGTGCACGCTCGCGGTCAGCGGCTTCTTCGCCCAGCTCGCCATCAACGAGGCGTTCAGCCACGGCGAGGCCTCGGTCGTGGCGCCGTTCGAATATTCGGCGCTGGCGTGGGGCGTGGCGATCGATTGGCTGCTCTGGCACACGCTGCCGGACCGGTACACAATGATCGGCGCGGCGATCATCATTGGCAGCGGCTTGTACCTGATTCGCCACGAGCGGGTGCATGCCGAGGCCGAGCATCCATAAAAAGCGTCGCATCGGCGCTACCGCCGAGGCCGGGCCGGGCGACATAGCCGACGCTACGATATAATCGGCCAATGCTCAAACAACGAACCGTCAAACAGGTAGTGCGCACCACTGGCGTGGGCCTGCACTCGGGTACCAAGGTCGAGCTGACCTTGCGTCCGGCCCCGGTCGACACCGGCATCGTGTTCCGCCGTGTCGATCTCGACCCGGTGGTCGAATTCCCCGCCAGCGCCGAAGTGGTCGGCGACACCCGCATGGCCTCGGTCCTGGTGCGGGACGGCGCGCGCGTTTCCACCGTCGAGCACCTGATGTCCGCCTGCGCGGGCCTTGGCATCGACAACCTGTACGTGGACGTGTCGGCCGAAGAGATCCCGATCATGGACGGTTCGGCATCCTCGTTCGTGTTCCTGCTGCAGCAGGCCGGCGTGCAGGAGCAGGCGGCGCCCAAGAAGTTCATCCGCGTGCTCAAGGACGTCGAGGTGCGCCAGGGCAGCGGCGCCAACGAGAAGTGGGCGCGCCTGTCGCCGTACGACGGCTTCAAGCTCGACTTTTTCATCGAATTCAACCATCCGGCAGTGGACGGCACCTCGCAGCGTGCCAGTGTCGATTTCGGCACCGTCTCGTACGTGCACGACGTGGCGCGCGCCCGCACCTTCGGCTTCATGCAGGACGTGGAAAGCCTGCGCGGCATGGGCCTGGCCCGCGGCGGCTCGCTCGAGAACGCCATCGTCATGGACGAGTACCGCATCCTCAACGCCGACGGCCTGCGCTACGACGACGAGTTCGTGCGCCACAAGATCCTCGACGCGATCGGCGACCTGTACCTGGTGGGCTACCCGCTGCTGGCCCATTACACCGCGCACAAGTCCGGCCACGCGCTCAACAACGACCTGCTGCGCGCCCTGCTGGCCGACCGCGAGGCCTACGAAATCGTCTCGTTCGACGCGCCGGGCACGGCGCCGGTGTCCTATGTGCGCCAGATGGCGCGCGAGTGGGCGCTGACCTGAGCCCGCTCTGGTAGGGTGGGCAGGTCTCCTGCCCACGCGTTCAGGCACACGGCGCGTCAACGCAGCTTCTGTTTGGACGCGTGGGCAGAATCTGCCCACCCTACGAAATCAACCCTGCTGCTTGCGCTTGGCCGCCAGCGACTTGATCGCCGCGATCAGGTCCGCATTTTGCGCCGTCTGCGGCAGCGCATCGCCCAGATCCTCAAACGCCTGCACCGCCGTCGGCGGCAGTTCGAGCGTGCGCATCTTCATCTGTTCCGGAACCGGGCGCGTCACCTGGACCTTCAGCTTGATCGAGTCCACCTGCCAGCCGCGCTGCAGCAGCCCGTTCTGCAGCTTGAGCGTCTGCTGCTTGAGCCGCGCCGCCAGTGCCGAACTGGGCACGGCCAGCACCAGCGCGCCCTCCTGGAACGAGAGCACGTCGCACGCCGAGAACATCGCCGGCAGCAGGGCCGCGCAGTCGCTCTGCAGGCGCGCCATGCGCATGGCGGCCGGCAGCAGGGCGGCCATCCTGTCGTTCGCGCGCAGGAACTCGGTGGCGCCGAAGGATGTCTTGTTGGTCCGGGTGCCATAAATGTGGACCGGACGGGCATTGTGGGAGAACTGCATCCCGTCAACATACCACAGCCGGGACCGTCTGGCAGCACCGGCTGGCAGGGCAGTTCAGTTTGATAACTTTCTTTGACCCCAAGTACTTGTTATCCCGGCTGTAGTCCCCAAGTGTGGCGACGCCGCATGCTAAAATCAACGGTTTGCGGCCACAGGCGGTCTTCGAGTGATATCATTTTGATATCTATCCCGGCGCGTATTTTTGAAGAATTCCAAGCATGTCATTACTGACCCAGATTTTCGGTAGTCGCAACCAGCGGCTGCTCAAGCAATACCAAAAGACGGTGCGCCAGATTAACGGGCTCGAGCCGCAGATGGAAAAGCTTTCCGACGCCGAGCTGCAGGCCAAGACGCCTGAATTCAAAGCGCGCCTGGCCAACGGCGAAACGCTCGATGACATCCTGCCCGAAGCGTTCGCGGTGTGCCGCGAGGCCGCCAAGCGCGTGTTCAAGATGCGCCACTTCGACGTGCAGCTGATCGGCGGCATGGTCCTGCACTACGGCAAGATCGCTGAGATGGGCACTGGCGAGGGCAAGACCCTGATGGCAACACTGCCCGTGTACCTGAACGCGCTGGCCGGCAAGGGCGTGCACGTGGTGACGGTCAACGACTACCTGGCCCAGCGCGACGCCGAATGGATGGGCCGCCTGTACGGCTGGCTGGGCCTGTCGACCGGTATCAACCTGTCGCAGATGGACCACGACACCAAGCAGCAAGCCTACGCGTCGGACATCACCTACGGCACCAACAACGAATACGGTTTCGACTACCTGCGCGACAACATGGTCTACGACGCGCGCGAGCGCGTGCAGCGTGGCCTGAACTTCGCCGTGGTCGACGAAGTGGACTCGATCCTGATCGACGAGGCGCGCACCCCGCTGATCATCTCCGGCCAGGCCGAGAACCACACCGACCTGTACTACAAGATGAACGAACTCCCGCCGCTGCTGGAAGAGCAGATCGGCGAGGAGACCCCGGACGGCAAGGGCAAGGTTGAAAAGCCGGGCGACTACGTCAAGGACGAAAAAGCGCACACCGTGCTGCTGACCGAGGCTGGCCACGAAAAGGCCGAGCAGATCCTGACCCGCATGGGCCTGCTGCCGGAAGGCGCGTCGCTGTACGACGCCGCCAACATCACCCTGATCCACCACCTGTACGCCGCGCTGCGCGCGCACAAGCTGTACCACAAGGACCAGCACTACGTGGTGCAGAACGACGAAGTGGTGATCGTCGACGAATTCACCGGCCGCCTGATGACGGGCCGCCGCTGGTCCGACGGCCTGCACCAGGCAGTCGAGGCCAAGGAAGGTGTGCGCATCCAGAACGAGAACCAGACCCTGGCCTCGATCACCTTCCAGAACTACTTCCGCATGTACTCCAAGCTGTCGGGCATGACCGGTACCGCGGACACCGAAGCCTACGAATTCCAGGAGATCTATGGCCTGGAAACCGTGGTCGTGCCGCCGAACCGCCCGAGCCAGCGCAAGGACCGCCAGGACCAGGTGTACAAGTCGGCCGAGGAAAAGTACCAGGCGATGGTGAACGACATCCGCGACTGCTACGAGCGCGGCCAGCCGGTGCTGGTCGGTACCACCTCGATCGAGAACTCCGAGCTCCTCTCGGGCATCCTGAACAAGGCCAAGCTGCCGCACAACGTGCTCAACGCGAAGCAGCACGCGCGCGAAGCGGAGATCGTGGCGCAGGCGGGCCGTCCGAAGATGATCACCATCGCCACCAACATGGCTGGCCGTGGTACGGACATCGTCCTGGGCGGTAACGTCGAAAAGCAGATCCAGTTCATCGAAGCGAACCCGGACATGTCGCCGGAGCAGAAGGCACAGGAGTCGCAAAAGCTGCGCGACGAATGGCAGTCGCTGCACGACCACGTGGTGGCGCAGGGCGGCCTGCACATCATCGGCACCGAGCGCCACGAGTCGCGCCGGGTGGACAACCAGCTGCGTGGCCGTGCCGGCCGCCAGGGCGACCCGGGCTCGTCGCGCTTCTACCTGTCGCTGGACGACCCGCTCCTGCGCATCTTCGCGGGCGATCGCGTGCGCGCGATCATGGAACGCCTGAAGATGCCGGAAGGCGAGCCGATCGAGGCGGGCATCGTGACCCGTTCGATCGAATCGGCGCAGCGCAAGGTCGAGGCCCGCAACTTCGACATCCGCAAGCAGCTGCTCGAATACGACGACGTCGCCAACGACCAGCGCAAGGTGATCTACACCCAGCGTAATGAACTGCTGGAAGCGGCCGACATCTCCGAGCTGATCGCCTCGCTGCGCACTGGCGTGTTCACCGACGTGGTGCGCGAATACGTGCCGGCCGAGTCGGTGGAAGAGCAGTGGGACATCAAGAGCCTGGAGCAAGTGCTGGCCAACGACTGGGGCCTGAACGTGCCGCTGTCGCAGCTGCTGCAGGACGAGCCGAACCTGAACGACGACGACATCCTCGAGCGCGTGCTGGCCGCCGCCGAAGAGTCGTACAGCGCCAAGGTCGCGATCGTCGGCCAGGAAGCGTTCGGCGGCTTCGAGCGCAACGTCATGCTGCAAAGCGTGGACAGCCACTGGCGCGAGCACCTGGCCGCGCTGGACCATCTGCGCCAGGGCATCCACCTGCGCGGCTATGCACAGAAGAACCCGAAGCAGGAGTACAAGCGCGAGGCGTTCGAGCTGTTCGGGAACATGCTGGACATGATCAAGAACGAAGTGATCCGCATGGTCATGACGGTGCGCATCCAGACCCGCGAGGAAGTCGAAGCGGCCGAGGCGGCGATGGCGGCCCAGGTGGCACACCTGGAGAACGTCAACTACCAGCACTCCGAGTTCAACCCGGCCGCCGCACCGGAAGAGCTGATGGCGCCGGTGGCGGCCGGCGTGCCCGATCCAGTGGGCAGCGACGCCAACAGCTACATGGGTGTCAAGGTTGGCCGCAACGACCCGTGCCCTTGTGGCAGCGGCAAGAAGTTCAAGCAGTGCCACGGCAAGCTGGCTTGATCCGCTAGCAGGGCAAAGCAAAAACGGCAGGTTGCGACCTGCCGTTTTTTTTTCGGCTTCCGTGACAACGTAGGGTGGGCAGGTCTCCCTGCCCACGCGTTCAGTCAGTGCCGGCGTGATCCGGTATCGTGCGCGCCCACAATCAGTACACCTCCACGTTCACCGCCAGCAGCTCCACAGCGCCCCCATGGTCCATGCCCTCGTGTGCCGCATGCATCGGCACGATGCGCAGACGCACGTTGCCATCCGCCGCCACCTGGCCGAGCTTCTGCCCGAGAGGTATCACGTACGACAGCGCCGCGCCGTGCGCGTGGTGGCCGAACATGGCGATCGCGCCCACGTAGAACGGGCTGGCCGCATCCACCTGTGACAGGTCCTCGGGACCGTTGACGACGATGACATAGTCGTTGTGTTCCGAATGCGGGAAGTTCAGCGTCAGGTTCGCGACCAGTACGCTGCCCGCGGCCGTGGCCTGCTCGATGGTGCCGGCCGGGAGCTGCACAAGACCACTGGCTGCTTGTCCGCCCCGGCCCAGCCGGTCGACGACTTTGCCGCTGAACACGCGCCGCGCAGCCAGCCGGCCTTTCGGCTTGCCCTTCGCTTGCGCGACCACATCCTCGCCCGACCCGGGCTCATAGTCGTAGTTGAAGGCCTCCATCGCCTCGTAGTCGCCGCCGCGCGTCTTCGCCACCGGCGCGCCCTTGCTGTCCACAAAGAACAGCATCGGCTCGCTGGCCCAGCGGAAGTAATCGGTGTTCTTTTCCTCGGGCGATTTCTGGTCGTCCGGCAGGTCGGTCCGCAATTCTGAACCGGCGGGCAATGTCGGCAGGCCAAGTGCCTGTTGCTTGCGCGTCCACACGTCCCACAGGCGGTCCATGTTGCCGTGGTGCAGGAAGAAGATCGGGTCGACCGGCGACAGCATGTCCGTCATGAAGCCCATGGCATCGACAAAATTGCAGTCGCGCGAGCCGACGCAGCGGTGCACCAGGTTGTGCGGCTGGGCTTCGAGGATGCCGAAGCCGGCCATGGCGCTGTGGTTCGGCGCCTTGAAACTGCCAAAGGCGGGAAAGTCCTGCGCCGCGAGCGCCGCGTGAACGGTCCCGATCGACACCGCGGCCGCCGTCATCGGCGAAAACTCGGGATGCTCGCGCCGCAGCCCGCGCGCGCCCGGCTGGTCGTAGAACAGGCGGCCGGACGGGTCGGTGACGATGTCGAACATCAGATCGGGGTCGAAGCGCATCCGGCGCATCAGGAGCTGGCCGTATTGCGAGCGTGTCTGGAACACGCCGCCCGGCGAGGTCCAGTAGCCGGAGTTTTCGATCGCGCGCTTGAGGCGCGCTTCGAAGTCGGGCGCGGTCGGGATGTAGGCGCTGTGGTTCGGGTCGAGCACGTCGTCGAACATGCCGTCGGGCACCTTTGGCTCCGCGGTCCAGTCCCAGTACGGCAGTGCGAACTGGGGATCGCCGCTCAGTTCACGGCAGATCTGCTCGAACCAGCCGAGGTAGCCGCGATGCCAGGGCAGGAACCACCAGTTGCCGTGCGGGCAGTCCACCGTGTGGACGATCGCGTGGCGATACCAGTTGCGTGGATCTTCCGGCGGCAATGCGAGCATCGCCCGGACTGCTTTCGCGTAGCTCTTAAGCATGCGCGGTCCGTGCGGACCGGTCGCGTTGTAGCGCCGGTAGCGCACGCCATTGGCCACCGGCTGTCCCATCGATGAGGCCAGCGGAAGCATGCTGGCACAGAGGGCGATACCAGTTTTCTTCAGCGCATCGCGGCGCGACACGCTCAACACATTGCTCGGCGTTTTGATCATGGGTTGCTCCATTTGAGTGCAGGGCTGGGATACGAGCTCAGCCTAGCGTGCGCGGGCGAGTCGTCCGTGCCAAAGCTCAAACGGCCCGATCAGCAAGGCCAAGGTTTGGTGTCGCACCTGCGGAAATGTCGCTAAGGATTTCCCGAGGTCAGCAGTTTCAGCGCGCCGGGTGGCGGAACATCTTTTCCTCGTGCCACAGGGTCACGAACAGCGTCATCACCACCGGACCCACAAACAGTCCGATCAGCCCGAGCGTCTCCACGCCGCCGAGAATGCCCAGCAGCACGGCCAGGAACGGCAGCTTGGTCGCGTTGCCGATCATCGTTGGACGCACGAAATGGTCGGCCACGAACAACACGACTGCACCCCAGGCGATGATGGCCGCGGCGCCGACGGTGTTGCCGTTGTAGAACAGCAGCGCCGCCACGCTGCCGAATGCGAGCGGCGCGCCAAACGGGATGATCGCGAGCACGCCGGTGGCCGCCGTCCATAGTACCGCGGACGGCACCCCGGCAAATTCGTACGCGATTCCGAGCAGGATGCCTTCGGCCAGCCCAACCAGCACCAGGCCGTTCACGGTGGCGCGAATCGCGATTGGCACGCGGTTCGAATACAGCGCCCAGCGCTGGTTGCCGATCAGGTGGTTGCCGATTGCGTCCAGCTGCGACAGCAGGGCCGCACCGTCCTTGTAGAAGAAGAACAGGCACAGGAAGGCGAACAGCACGTCGATCATGCGGTGCATGACGCCACTGCCGAAAGTGCGCAGCACCTCGCTCGCGGTATGCATGCGCGTGACCGAGCCGTCGGTGAGCAGGTGCGTCAGGCCGTGCGGCTGGCTGAGCGTGGTCTGCCACCAATCCAGGACGGCATTGCCGATCAGGGGAATGCGCACCAGCCAGTCCGGCGCGGCCAGTCCTTCGTTGTTGGCGCTGGCCACCAGCGCGGCCAGCGCCGGCGCCTGTTTGGCGGCCTGCATGATGCCCAAGGCGAGCGGCGTGATGAACACGACCGCACACATCACCGTAACCACGAGCGCGGCGCCGATCTCGCGCCCTCCCAGCGAGCGCAGCGCCCGTTTGTACAACGGCCAGGTCGCAATCGCCAGGATGGCGGCCCACAGCAAGGGCAGCACGAAACGCTGGGTCACGAAAATGGCAAAGCCGATGATCGCGAGCGAAAAGACGGCACTGAGCACACTGCGTTGGGTTTCGGACATCCGGTTCTCCATGCGAAAGGCTGCAGGCATTATAAAGATTTCATGTCCTGGTGGCCCTTGTTAAGCCATTAGCTCAGGTTAAGCGCGACCGCACAATCGCTATTGCCGGGAAAAGCTGCACGGCTCTCATTGTTTCGTGGTGGCGGTACAATATCGGATTTCCTATATCCACCTGAGAACGCCATGGCCGTCAATTCTCCCCTGCCTGTCGCGGCAGACCTGAAACCTGTCAACGGTATTGAACTGGGCTTTGCGCAAGCCGGCATCAAGAAGCCGAACCGCAAGGATGTGCTGGTGATGAAGCTGGCCGAAGGCGCCACCGTCGCCGGCGTCTTCACCAAGAACCGCTTCTGCGCCGCCCCGGTCCTGGTGAGCAGGGAGCATCTTGCGGCCGGCAAGCCGATCCGCGCACTGGTGGTCAACACCGGCAACGCCAACGCCGGCACCGGCGAGCCGGGCCTGGCCAATGCGCGCCAGACCTGCGCCGAAGTGGCCAAACTGCTCGGGCTGGACGCGCAGCAGGTGCTGCCGTTTTCGACCGGCGTGATCCTCGAGCCGCTGCCGGTAGAGAAAATCATCGCCGGCCTGCCCGCGGCCGTGGCCAACCTCAAGGCGGACAACTGGTTCAACGCCGCCGAGTCGATCATGACCACCGACACGCAGCCCAAGGCCGCATCGGCCACCGTGACCATCGGCGGCCACACGGTCACCATGACCGGCATCAGCAAAGGCGCCGGCATGATCCGTCCGAACATGGCCACCATGCTGGGCTTCTTGGCGATCGACGCCAAGGTGGCGCAGCCGGTGCTGAACGAACTGGTCAAGCACGCGGCCGACGATTCGTTCAACTGCATCACCATCGACGGCGACACCTCGACCAACGACTCGTTCATCGTCATGGCCACCGGCGCCGGCGCGCTGGAAGTGAACAGCCTCGATACGCCCGAATACGCGGCGCTGCGCGATGCCGTCACCGAGATCTCGCGCAACCTGGCGCACCAGATCATTCGCGATGGCGAAGGCGCCACCAAGTTCATCACCGTGACCGTGGATGGCGGCCGCAACGTGGAGGAGTGCCGCACGGTGGCCTACGCGATTGCCCACTCGCCGCTGATCAAGACCGCGTTCTTCGCATCCGACCCGAACCTGGGCCGCATCCTGTGCGCGATCGGCTACGCCGGCATCGACGACCTCGACACTTCCAAACTCGACCTGTACCTGGACGACGTGCTGGTGGTGAAGGCCGGTGGCCGCAACCCGGGCTACCAGGAAGAAGACGGCCAGCGCGTGATGAACAAGCCGGAGATCCTGGTCAACGTGAAGCTCGCGCGCGGCGACGCCAGCGCAACCGTCTGGACCTGCGACCTGTCGCACGACTACGTGAGCATCAACGCCGACTACCGCTCGTAATCCCATGTCCCAGCTCGAACAGTTCCTGCAGCGCGCCGAGGCCATGCTGGCGCGCGTGGAGGCGATGCTGCCACCGCCGGTGCCGCGCGAGCCGGACTGGAAGCGCAGCGTTGCCTTCCGCTGGCGCAAGCGCGCGAGCGGCGGCGGCAAGTACCTGCAGCCGGTGCTGCATGCCTCCACCATCCGGCTCGACGACCTGCAGCACGTGCAAGCGCAGAAGCAGGCGATCGAGCAGAACACCCGCCAGTTCGTGCGCAAGAAGCCGGCCAACAACGTGCTGCTGACCGGCGCGCGCGGCACCGGCAAGTCTTCGCTCATCAAGGCCTGCCTGAACCAGTTCGCCGATGACGGCCTGCGCCTGATCGAGGTGGACAAGGCCGACCTGGCCGACCTGCCGGACATCGTGGACCTGGTGGCCGGCCGGCCGGAGCGCTTCGTGATCTTCTGCGACGACCTGTCGTTCGAAGAAGGCGAGGCTGGCTACAAGGCGCTCAAGGTGGCGCTCGATGGCAGCATCGCCGCGCAGTCGGACAACGTGCTGATCTACGCAACCTCGAACCGGCGCCACCTGATGCCGGAGAAGATGTCGGACAACGCCGGCTACACGCACGGCGACGATGGCGACCTGCATCCCGGCGAAACCGTGGAAGAGAAGATCTCGCTGTCCGAGCGCTTTGGGCTGTGGGTGTCGTTCTACTCGTTCAAGCAGGACGATTACCTCGACATCGTGGCGCACTGGCTGGGCAGCTTCGGCTGCACGCCGCAGCAGATCGAGGGCGCGCGCGCCGACGCGCTGCGCTGGGCCCTGCAGCGCGGTTCGCGCTCGGGCCGGGTGGCCTGGCAGTTCGCCAAGGACTATGCCGGCAAACTGGCGGACGGGCAGGCCGATGGTTGAAGCGAAGCGGCCGGTCGATGTCGCGGTCGGCATCCTGTTGCGTCCCAACGGCGATGTGCTGCTCGGCCAGCGGCCGGACGGCAAGCCGTACGCCGGCTACTGGGAATTCCCGGGCGGGAAAGTGGAGCCGGGCGAGGACATCCTGGCCGCGCTCAAGCGCGAATTCGTCGAGGAGCTCGGCATCGAGGTCATCTCGGCCGAAGAGTGGTGCGGCGTCGAATACGTATATCCGCATGCGCACGTGCGCCTGCATTTTTTCATCAGCCGCGAATGGCGCGGCGAACCGCAAAGCCTGGAAGGCCAGGCCTTTGCGTGGCAGGGGCAAGTGGCGGTGACCCCGCTGCTTCCCGCAACCATCCCCTTGCTTGAATGGCTCGATCAGCTGCGCTATGCAAGGCAGGCAGTTAACCAATCTGTTGAAGGACCGCTGTGAAAATCATCGTTTTGGGTAGTGGCGTCATCGGCACGACTTCCGCGTATTACCTGGCGAAGGCTGGCCACGAGGTGACCGTCATCGATCGCCAGCCGGCTGCCGGCATGGAGACCAGTTATGGCAACGCCGGCGAAATCTCGCCGGGCTATGCGACGCCGTGGGCCGGCCCCGGCGTGCCGGCCAAGGCCGTGAAGTGGCTGCTGATGAAGCACAGCCCGCTGGTGGTGCGCGCCAGGTTCGATCCGGACATGTGGAGCTGGATGCTGCAGATGCTCGCCAACTGCAACCACAAGAGCTACGAGATCAACAAGCGCCGCATGGTGCGCATCGCCGAGTACAGCCGCGACGTGCTCAAGCAGCTGCGCGCGGACACGGGCATCACCTACGACGATCGTGCGATGGGCACGCTGCAGCTGTTCCGCACCCAGAAGCAGCTCGATGCCGCCGCCACCGACATCGCCGTGCTGCAGCAGTCGGGCGTGCCGTACAACGTGCTCGACCCGAAGGGTTGCGAGCTGGCCGAGCCGGCGCTGGCCAAAGTGCGCGGCAGCTTTGTCGGCGGCCTGCAGCTGCCGGGCGACGAGACTGGCGACTGCTTCAAGTTCACCCAGAAGCTGGCCGAGATGGCCAAGGAGCTGGGCGTCACGTTCCGCCACGAGGTCACCATCGAGAACCTGGTCACCGAAGGCGACAGGATCGTCGGCGTGAAGACCTCGAAAGGGGAGCTCAAGGCCGACCACTACGTGCTGGCGCTGGGCAGCTATTCGCCCTTCCTGCTGCGCCGGATCGGCATCAAGATCCCGGTGTACCCGGTCAAGGGCTACTCGATCACGGTGCCGATTCTTGACGCCAGCGGCGCGCCGGAATCGACGGTGATGGACGAGACCTACAAGGTGGCGATCACGCGCCTGGGCGACCGCATCCGCGTGGGTGGCACGGCCGAGCTGACCGGCTTTGACCTGACCCTGCGCCAGGCCCGCCGCGAGACGCTGGAGCACTCGGTGACCTCGCTGTTCCCGCAAGGCGGCGACGTGTCCAAGGCCGAGTTCTGGTGCGGCCTGCGCCCGAATACGCCGGACGGCACGCCGATCGTCGGCCCCACGCCGTACCGCAACCTGTTCCTCAACACCGGCCACGGCACGCTGGGCTGGACCATGTCCTGCGGCTCGGCGCGCGTGACGGCCGACATCCTGTCGGGCCGCCAGCCGGACATCTCGCTCGAAGGCCTGTTCATGGACCGCTACGGCAGCATCAACAAGCCGGTGCAGGTGCCGAGCGGGATCGTGGTCGCGGCGTAAGCAGCACTGCTAAAGAAAGCACGTCGTCCCCGCGAAGGCGGGGACCCATGCTGAGCCAGTAAACACGCGATCAGCTGGTCTGGTGCTGCAAACGGTCCATGGGTCCCCGCCTGCGCGGGGACGACGTAGCAGGGGGGCTCAGTCGTGCTCCGACACCGCCGGAATGCGCGTGACCGTCTCGCGCACCCACTTGTGCACCGGATGGCGCATGTCGCGCTCGTGCCAGAGCATGTCCACGTACACGATGGGCAGCTGGAACGGCAGCACTTTCACCTCCAGCTGGTCGGCGAAGTTCGACGCCTCGATCAGGTGATGCGGCACCACCGCGATCAGGTCGCTGCACGCGACCATGTGGAAGGCCGTGGAAAACTGGTTCACCGTCAGCGCGATGCGGCGCGACTTGCCCAGCGTGGCCAGCACGTCGTCCGCCGGCCCGGACGGGCTGCCGGAAAAGCTCACCAGCAGGTGCAGCGCCTCGCAGTAGCGGTCGATCGTCAGTTCCTGGTCCGCCAGCGGATGCCCCTTGCGCATGATGCACATCGGCTCGCCGCTGTACAGGCGCAGGTGGTGCAGCGTCACGTCGCGCTGCTGGCCTTCGCGCAGCTGCGCCACAATGCCGGGGAAGGAGCCGACCGCAAGGTCGGCGTCGGCGTTGAGCAGCATCGGCCGCGGGTCGCGTCCGGGCAGCGGGATCATGCGGATGTCGATGCCCGGCGCCTGCTTGCGAATGCGCTCCATCAGCTGCGGCAGCAGCAGGTTGGCGGTGGAGTCGGCCATCGCGATGCGCAGGCTGGCCTTGGCGGTGGAGATGTCGAAGTGCTCCGGCGCCAGCACGTTTTCCAGGCTGGCCAGCGCGGCGCGCACCGTGGGCCACAGTTCTTCGGCGCGCGGGGTCGGCTTCATGCCGCGCGCGGTGCGCACCAGGATGTCGTCGTTGGCTGCTTCGCGCAGGCGCTTGAGTGCGTTCGAAACGGCCGGCTGGGTGGTGGACAAGCGCTCGGCGGCGCGAGTGATGTTTTGCTCGGTCATGACCGCATCGAAAATGCGGAGCAGGTTCAGGTCGAACGTCTGGAAGTTCATCGATAAAGATCCCGGCCGGTGAAAGACTATCCTTGGATTGAATAGCGCGGACGACCAATGATGTGGTCGCTGGCAGCCCGTCTCATTATGATGACTCCGGCGACTTTTAACAAATGCGCTGGAATCATGTGGATATGCGATTCGCGCGCGGTGCTGGCGTTGCTTGAACGCGTGGGCAGGGAGAGGCTGGGCAGTGCCCAGCCGAGCGCCCACCCTACCGAAGCCGGGTGGAACGGGCTTACTCGTCCGCCAGCGGATCGTCCTGCTTGTCGGTGGGATTGGCAGCGGGGATGGTGTACTTTTCCTCGGCCCAGGCGCCAAGGTCGATCTGCTTGCAGCGTTCGGAGCAGAACGGGCGGTATTTGTTCTTTTCCGTCCACTCGACCTTGTTGCCGCAGGTCGGGCAGGAGACAACGGTCATCGCAAAAACCTCAGAAGTTGCAGAGCGTGAGCTCGAACGGCACGTCTTCTTCCAGCGACTTGGGCTTCAGGTCGCCGCCCTGGGTGGTAAAGCGCACCCACAGCATGTACTTGTTCGCCGAAATCTCGGGAATCGCGCCCAGCGTTTCGTCCAGCGACAGCCGCAGCATCTGGTATACCTTGCCCTGCAGCATTTGCTGGTAGCTGCCGGCCACCGCGATCATCTTGACCGGACGGCCCGAGTCGCGCAGCAGGCGCAGCACCAGGCCGAGCGCGTCGAACAGCGGGGTCAGCGGCGCGAACCAGTTCATGATGTCCTGGAAGCGCTGCTCGGCCGGGCGCTTTTGCCATGCGTAGTAAGAGGGTAGATCAAATTCGCAGGCGCCGCCGGGGATGATCGTGCGGCCCCGGATGCTCATCAGCCATTCGTTGTCGCGCACGTTCTGGCCGGTCTTGCCTTGGGCGTTGACCAGCGCGCTGCTGACCGCGTCCAGCTCGGCCAGCACGGCGTCCAGCGCCTCGGTGGCCACGTTCGGGTTGCTGCGGTAGGAAAGCAGGCTCTGCTTCTGGCGCTCCAGCTCCTGCAGCAGGTCGGATTTGAGGTCGGCTCGTCCAGCCACTTCCAGCATGTCGAAGATCGTCGACAGCGCCACGTGATGCTGCATCGCGTGCTCTTGATGCACGAAGAACTTGAACTTCTCGTACAGGTCTTCCAGCCGCAACAACGTGCGAATGCGCTCGTTGAAAGGGTATTCGTAGACGATCAAAATAACATTCCTCTGAATGTAGGCTGGCGAGCAACCCCGTGATTCTGAACCAAGCGGCGCAAAATTACAAACTCTGACGTTACATTGTTGCCATTCTGGCTGCCTGGGCCAGGTAGAACGCGTGTGCGCGCTCGATCTGGGGGGCCAGCAGCTCCATTCCATCGTCGTTCAGGATGACGTCGTCGGCCGCATCCAGCCGCTGTTGCCGGCTCGCCTGCGCCGCCATGATGGCCCGCACCTGGCCCTCCGGCAGGCGGCTGCGCGCCATCACCCGCTGCACCTGCAGCTCCTCGGGGCAGTCGATCACCAGGATGCGGCTGACGCGCCCGGCCCACGTGCCGGACTCGATCAGCAGCGGCACCACGAACATGACGTAAGGGCCGGTGGCGATCGCAGCCGCCGCAATGGTCGCTTCGCGGATCTTCGGGTGCAGGATCGCTTCCAGGCGCGTGCGTGCGCCCGGGTCGGTAAATACGAGGTTGCGCATCCGGGCGCGGTCGAGGGCGCCGTCGGCGGTGGCGAATTCCTGTCCGAACTCGGCCAGCAGGGCGGGCATGGCGGCGCCGTGCGGCGCGGTGAGGGCGTGGGCGATCTGGTCGGTGTCGATGACCGAGGCGCCGCGGGCGGCAAACTGGTCGGCCACGGTGGTCTTGCCGCAGCCGATGCCGCCGGTCAGGCCGACGGTGAACAGTTTTCCTTGGCCAGGTTCCATTGACGGTTCAGGCACCCAACAGGGTCTGCGTATAGCGCGCGATCGGGCCGCCGTACAGCAGGGCGATCAGGCCCGCCGCCGCCAGGTAGGGGCCGAACGGGATCGGCTTGTCGCGCCCACGTTTGGCAAAGACGATCAGGCTGATGCCGACCAGCGCGCCCACCACCGACGACAGCAGGATGATGGTCGGCAGCGCCTTCCAGCCCAGCCAGGCGCCCAGCGCCGCGAGCAGCTTGAAGTCACCATAGCCCATTCCTTCCTTGCCCGTCGCAAGCTTGAAGAGCCAGTACACCGACCACAGCGCCAGGTAACCGGCCGCCGCGCCGATCACCGCATCGGCCAGCGGCACGAAGGTGCCATTCAGGTTCAGCAGCAGCCCGGCCCACAGCAGCGGGTAGGTCAGGTCGTCCGGCAGCAACTGGGTGTCGTAGTCGATGAAGGTCATCGCCACCAGCAGGTAGGTAAACAGCAGGGTGGCCAGGCCCATCCAGCCGCTGCCGAAGGTCCACACCATCAGCCCCGACAGCAGCCCGGTGAGCAGCTCGATCGCCGGGTAGCGCGCCGAAATCGGGGCCTTGCAGGCGCTGCACTTGCCGCGCAGGACCAGCCAGCTGATGACCGGGATGTTTTCCAGCGCCGTGATCTGGTGGCCGCAATGCGGGCAGCGCGAGCGCGGCACCATCAAATTGAAGCGGTCGGTGTGCGGCAGCTCCTTGCCCATCTCGTGCGCGACGTAGTTGTCCGACTCGCGCTGCATCATCACCGGGATGCGGTGGATCACCACGTTCAGGAAACTGCCGATCAACAGTCCCAGCACCACCGCGGCGATGGTCGGCGCAAGCGAGGTGGGCGCGGCGAAGAGTAGCGATTCCGGTGGCATACGGCTCCAGTCTGGTCGAGAAATAATTCTTGTAATCAATCTTATTGTAGGGGGTTTTGGCTGGTTTGGCGAAGCCGGGTTTAGCGGGCTCATCCTTGTTGAGCGGGCGCCGCCGACAGATCGAACCCGTTTGTCCGAGATCAGCCGTACCGGCGCCCGGCCCCGCTACGCTGCACTCATGCCAACTGCATCGGGGCGGTCCATGACTACGTTAGCAGGGGAGGCACTGGCTCCCGATTTCGATACCGATTATTTCCGCGCCGCGCTGTCGCAGTTTGCGACCGGCATCACGGTGGTGATGACCCGCGCACCGGACGGCAACCTGCACGGGCTGACCGTCAATTCGTTCAACTCCGTCTCGCTGCAGCCGCCGCTGGTGCTGTGGAGCCTGGCCAACACGGCGCGCAGCATGGCCGCCTTCAGCACCGCATCGCACTACACCGTCAACGTGCTGGCCGCCAGCCAGCTCGACCTGGCGCTGCGTTTTTCGCGCAACGTGGGCAACCGCTTCGAGGCGCTCGACTACCTGTGTTCCGACAAGGGCATGCCCATCTTGCCCGGCGTGGCCGCGTGGTTCGAGTGCCGCAACCGCAGCCGCTACCTGGAGGGCGACCACGTCATCTTCGTCGGCCAGGTCGAGCGCTGCCACGTCAACCCGACCAAGCCGCTCGGCTTTCACGGCGGTAAATTCATCGCCATCTGACCCTGGGACGCCATCATGCAACGAAATCGCCTCAGCTTCGTCAACCACGCCAGCTTCATCGTCGAAAACGACAGCGCCCTGTTGCTGGTCGATCCATGGCTGGAAGGCCCGGCCTTCAACAACGGCTGGAGCCTGCTCGACCAGTCCACCAGCAGCGAGGCGCTCATCGCGCGCCTGAACAAGGCGGGCCTGCCGGTCTTCATCTGGTTTTCGCACGAGCACCCGGACCATTTCTCGATACCTTTCCTCAAGAAATTCAAGGAACAGTTCCGCGGCATCGCCACCTTCCTGTTCCAGCACACGCTGGACAAGCGCGTGGTCGGCTACCTGCGCAAGAACGGCCTGGACGTGGCCGAGTGCAAAGAAGGCGTGGCGGTCGCGCTCGGGCACGACATGCGGATCACAGTGTTCCCGTTCAGCGATGGCGACTCCTGGTGCCTGATCAACAGCGGCGGGCGCACCATCGTCAACCTGAACGACTGCGCGCTGACCACCGACAAGCACTGCCGGGCCGTCAAGTCCAGGCTGGATGCGCTGGCGCCGCGGGTGGATTATCTGTTCACGCAGTTCGGGTATGCCAATTGGGTCGGCAATCCGGGGCAGTCCAGCCTGCACCGCGCTGCCGCGCGCGAAAAGATCGGCCGGATCGCGCTGCAGCTGGAGCACCTCAAGCCCAGGGTGACCGTGCCGTTTGCCTCGTTCGTGTATTTCAGCGCAACGGACAACGCCTACCTGAACGAGCAGCAGAACACGCCGCAGGACATCGTGGCCGCGCCTGCGCTGTCGCGCTGGTCGCACACGATCCGGTTCCTACGGCCGGGCAGCACGGTGGACCTGGACAGCGACAGCGCGGCCAGCCTCACGCGCGAGCACGAGCTGGCGCTGGCGCACTGGACCGGGCGGCTTGACCAGCGCACGCGCCTGCTGCCGGCGGCGCCCGAAGTGCCGCTGGCCGACATCAAGTCTGCCTTCCTCAAGTATCGATCGTCGATGGCCGAAAGCCTGCACGGGCTGCCGGCGGCGCTGGAATTTGCGCGGCGCATCCAGCCGCTGGTGATCCATGTGTCCGACCTGCAGCAGACGGTGCAGGTCTCGTACCGGCAGGGGTGGAAGGTGTTGCAGCGCGACGCGGCCTTCCACGTGGCGATGAGCTCGAATAACGCCGCCTTCCTGTTCAAGAACGAATACGGCTTCGACACGACCCAGGTGAACGGGCGCTTTCGCACCGCGCATGCGCAGGCGCTGGGCGTGTTCAGCCGCTTCTTCCTGCCGCAGCGAATGGCAAAGAACGGCTACGACCGGCGCCGGCCGCTGCACACCGTGCGCTACCTCGCGCGCAACGCGCTGGCGCGGGCCGGGCGCCAGTTGCAGACGGCCTTGCGGCTGTCCTGAGTTAAGGTTCGCCGCGCGCGGAGCACGGCGTCACGGCAAAGCGCGCGCGGCTCAGGCAGCCTTGCGCTGGTCTGCCGCGCCGTCCGGCGCCGTGTTGCCTGCGCTGGCCCGCTGCGGCATGTCGAGCACCTGCCCCTCGGCCGCCTGGTGCAGACGGAAGCAGGCGGCCAGGCGCGCCAGCTCCTCGGCCAGGCTGCGCATCTGGGCCGAGGATGCCGCCGCCTGTTCCACCAGCGCGGCGTTCTGCTGGGTCGCGCCGTCCATCTGGATGATGGCCTGGTTGACCTGCTCGATGCCTTGGCTCTGCTCACGGCTGGCGCTGCAGATGTCGCTCATGTAGAGCGCGACGCGCTCGACCTGGCCGACGATCTGCTCCATCGTCTGGCCGGCCTGCTCGACCGAGCTTGCGCCATCGTCCACGTGCCCCGAGGCGTCGCGGATCAGGTGCTTGATTTCCTTGGCCGCGGTCGCCGAGCGCTGTGCCAGGTTGCGCACTTCGGCGGCCACGACCGCGAAACCACGGCCTTGTTCGCCCGCGCGTGCCGCCTCCACCGAGGCATTGAGCGCCAGGATGTTGGTCTGGAACGCGATATCGTCCACCACCGAGATGATCTCTTCGATCCGGCGCGAGCTTTCGCGGATCAGCTGCATCTTGTTGACCACTTCGCTCACGGCCTGGCCGCCTTTGCCCGCCATCTGCGCGGCGGTGGCGATCTCGGCTTGCGCGCGGTGCGCATTGTCCTCGTTGCCCTTGACGGTGGAAGTGAGCTGGTTCATCGACGCAGCCGTCTCTTCCAGCGCTGCCGCCTGCCCCTCGGTGCGCGCGGCCAGGTCGGCATTGCCCGAGGCGATGCCGGCGGTACCTTGTGCCACCACCAAGGTCGCTTCCCGGATCTGCCCGATCAGCACCTTGACGTTGGTTTGCAGCACCCGCAGCGTTTCGGCCAGCTGTCCCGCCTCGTCCTTGCCATCGACGCGGATGTGGCCGGCCATGTCGCCACTGCTCATCCGTGCCACGTCCTCGCGCAGGCTTTGCAGCGGCCGCAGCACGGCGCGCACCAGCAATGCGGCGGACACGGCGCAGATGGTGATGCCCAGCACGCCGGCAACGCGCAGGCCAGTGCCGGCGCCGTCCGACAGCACGCTTGGCACAAACATCGCTCCCAGCAGCAGATGTGGGGCCATGATCTTGGCGCGGACCGACCACTGCCCCAGCCGCGACAGCGGGGTGCGCCAGCTGCGCCGGATCACGGCGCCCTCGCGTATCAGGATGTCTTCGCTGCCGGCGTTGATTGCGTGGTAGATCTGCTGCGCGGCCTCGACCTGTTCACGCGCCGGCTTGCTGCGGATCGAGGTGTAACCGACGAGCTGGCCGTTTTCGTACAGCGGCGCCGCGTTCGCCTGCACCCAATAGAAGTTCCCGTTCTTGCAGCGGTTTTTCACCAGGCCCGACCACGCCTTGCCGGATTTCAACGTCGCCCACATGTCCGCGAACGCCGCGGGCGGCATGTCCGGGTGGCGCACCAGGTTGTGCGGAGACCCGAGCAACTCTTCGGCGGAAAAGCCGGAAATGTCGATGAACTCCTGGTTGGCGTAGGTGATTTTTCCCTTGAGATCAGTCTTGCTGACAATTGTCTCGTGATCTTTCAGGACGTACTCAACGTCTGTCACTGGCAGGTTGCGTCGCATGGCTTCCTCTTAAACCTTGTGTGGCACGGCATGCTGAACGGCAGCATTCGAATGGCCGCGAGGTTAGCAGCGCTGCAACTTGTGTGTACTTGATGTCCATCAAATAGGTACCAAAAGTACCCACGGGAAACAGCCCGGGAAGCGCACCGCTTGGGTGCGTTTGCCGGGCCGCTGAGGAAGCAGGAGAAGAAAAAGGGGAGCGTTGGAACCCAGCATATCTCGCACTAACATTCATATATCTCTAGAGGATTTTCCTGCCTCTTCTCACGCAGGCGGCAGTACTTTTTCTCATAAACTTCCGAGTTCTTACAAATAGCGAACCAGGAGAGGCTAGCTAGATGTGATGTTGCAAGACATCGTTGACGCGCGCTCGAGCATGGACGTCCAGTTGCCGGCGGCCAGTAGGGAGCTGTCTTCCGGAAGAGAGCGGGACGACGCACTACACTCGTTTTCGCATGTCGATGAGCTGGCCGCGCTCAGATTGATCAGCCTTTCTCTGAACATCGAGATCGTCGTGCAGTCGGAAAATCTAGCTGTTATCAATCGGGCGCCCGCAGCGCACCAAGATTGAAACACTGTTATTCATTAGAACGAACAATTGGTGATGGAACGACGGACGGCTCCCGTCGCGCTCGTTCCGGCCGTGGAGCCGCAGGTTTACCTCGTCCACTACGGCGAAAAGGCAACGCGCCTGTCAAATTTCATTGTGGCGCTGAGGGGTGCTTTCCGGGGAATTTTGTTACGTTCCGCCGCCCAGCCGTAAAGTTGCTGCTCTTAATACCCGATTAGCTTTCTCCAACTCGGCCAGATCAATCGATTTCATAGAGTTGGCGGTAATCTTTAGTAAATCATTCGCTTCAGTACGGTCTAATCCTGGGTATTTCTCAATTAACACGTCCACGGATGCTTCAATGGACTGGGTTTTTGTAGAAATGCTATTAGCAAGTGTGCGAACTTCATGAGGGAAACCGTCTGCTCGCGCCATGAGGGCACTAGCTCGTAACTTACATAACTCCGTTAAGTTATTAATATCAGAAAGCTTGCACGTCTCAATTAAATACTTGCCCTCGTCGGTCAACTCGGTGTAAGTCCAACAGGATGTGTTCAATCTAACGTGGTCCGAATAACTATGTTCATGCGGGCTCACCCATAAAACGCGAGCGGCTGAAGGATATCTCACGATGCTTCTTCGGCGGTCCTTCAAGGCATCGAAGGTTCCCTTATTGTTATTGCAAACCTTGCAAGCGATTACGAGATTTCTTGGTTCGAATCTGAAATTCGGGTACCCATTCGTATGGCGTCTATCGTCAAATTGATTGCTCACACGCTTTGCGGGACTGTTCCAAGGTGACGCCCCTTTCGGGAGTATATGATCCAGTTCGCGATGCCCATTTTCGTCGGCTTGTATCGGATTTTGGCAGTAAGCACATCGCCATTTTTGAAGAATCAACAACCTGCGCCGCAACGAAACGATCTCCGTGAAATCGGTCGACCATTCGCTGTCTTTCAAAGCTCGGACGCTCTTGAAAAGATCTTTGTCGGCATCCTCGAGAATCAAACGCTCGAACATCTGCATCTAGGTGTTCCCCGGGTTGCTCAAGCGCGAGAGTGATGTGCGCACTTGTAGTAAGACGTCTCGCATCGGATCATATGGCGGCAACATCTCGGCGTCTTGGAGGAGGTACTCCGAAAGAAAATCCATTTCTTCCGACTCCACAGGAACGCCGATTTTGATAATTTCAAGTGCGCGCGCCGCGTTCACGCCGAAATCTCGAGCTCGAGGAGGCGTCTGGAACACCTTTTCATAAACGTCACTTGCTGTCCAGCCATAAGAAGAGTCGAGTTCGACCGCTTCAATTAGCGGTTTTCCCTTGATCATCGTTCTCTTCAACATAGTGACATTGCCCCATTGCGGCGCGACACCTGAAGCAATTAGCGGAGAGTGAGTTGCAATGATGACTTGGCATTTGGCAGACTCACGGCAAATAGATTCAAGAACGGGTACGTAATCAAGCTGCCAATCGGGATGCAAGCTATTCTCAGGTTCATCAATTAATACAAGCGTTCCAGGGATTAACTC
This sequence comes from Massilia agilis, assembly GCF_024756255.1. GTDB lineage: Bacteria > Pseudomonadota > Gammaproteobacteria > Burkholderiales > Burkholderiaceae_D > Telluria > Telluria agilis. The sequence goes on from NZ_JANUHB010000005.1 coordinate 159,937, forward strand.
CAATGACAACCCTACAAAGCTGCTTAACCAATTCCATTGCCCGGAGCTCAAATCGTCCCCTGAAATATCAAGCTTTTGTAACTTCCCTTCGTTTGTTTCGGACAACTTCCAGAACCTAGTTTCTTGCACTTCAACAATTCCAAAGCGAAGAAGTGCTTCCCATTCCGCCATCTTTAGGCCGTTGGATCGGCTACGACCGGGACCGATAGAAAGGGTTATTGTGGGTGCCCGGCCCTCCAACTGGCCCAATCGATCCATCAACGCGACGGCTCGATTTTTGGTCACCATCTCATCAATGATTCCTTTCGCCTCAACAAGCCGTTCGTCATGATCACCCGTTCGTAAGAGACGTTCGACCTCATCCTTGATCTTTGCTGATACCAAAGAGACAAAGGTCTTTGAACTTCGCCGAAGGGCCGCTTCGTAAATTTCATCGTCCGCAACGATCAACGTAATGCGCAAGGTTGCCATTAGCCCCAGCTTCTTGAAGACTGAAGCCAAGAATTCGCCTCGCTCCGGAAGAAGATGCCGATTTGAAATCACCGCTGCTACTAAAGTTCTCTCGCATTGAGCAACGCCAGACATTCCATTGCTCGCTCGCTGGCCGAGATAAACAAATCGATCGCGATACCTTTTGGTGCGCCGTATCGCTTTAACGTTCAAATTACCCGCACGCGGAAAGCGATCGAGCGGCGTGCCGGAGATGGCGATTATTTTGGTCGGCAGTCGTCGCGCCCCTTCTGGCGCGAATGTTATTGATTTCCCACGTGAGTTGTAACGTGAGCCGCCTAGTGCAAATTCCGTTATGAGGCGGAGGAGCAAGCTTTTGCGAGAGCCGTTTTCACCAATTATAACTGTTGTCCAACGACCGTCGTTAGATGTCTCTGGCGCTATCTTTATGGGAGAACTAAAACCGCCATTCGTCACCAACATTTCTGTAATCATCTATTCCTCTAACTCAATAAGTCGCGTTATGGATAACCAACGAAGGACTCGGCAACCTAAGGCCTACGGACGCTTGTTATCGCCGACGATACAATTTGGCATCGCGACCAATTGTTGTTGTCCGCCGGAGGTATGTCAGGAGAGCGAGCATATATCTCGAGCCTGTTGCTCGGAGCATTTGGAAGCTCCGTCACAAAAAAACAACATCGTTAATGCATGCCAGAGTTTGGCGATTCTATTTGCCGCTAATACCGCCATTTCTCGACGCGGCTTAGCAGTGCCATGTCTGGTTCTATTGAACTATTGTGATCCGTAAAGAGCAAGAAGACAACAGGCAGATCGTATGAGGGATCGCAAAGGGGAGTTTCTTGCGGTCGTCACCCACACTTAAAAATGGCGATTAGAAAAACGCGCGGGGCCGCAACCGGTGCGGGTAAGGCCTGGCGCTCTATCGCCCCAATGCGTGCCGGCGCACGATGCCAGGCAAGAATAAAGATCTTCCGGCCAAGCTTAGGCTGATCTAAGGCCTCACAAAATCTGGCGTTTTTTGCGGGCGAAGTAGGGAAGCCTGCAGGCAGGCATTGGGGGGGAAGGTCGCAGCGGCCTTATCGCAGATTAACGTAGTTGGCCCCGCAGTCTTCCTTGCCCAACTAAAGGGTTCTCACTTAGTTGAGCTCAGCCTGCGTTGCGGCGCAGTAGTTTGTGCGTGCGCACGGTGAGCAGAAGCTACTGCGAACAATCTGAGAACTCTGCGAATTCACCTCGAAGTTTTTTGAGACACTGCGAAGTATCCTGAGAACCTACAGGACGGAGCTTACACCACCGAGCCGAGCTTGAAGATCGGCAGGTACATCGCGACCACCAGGCCGCCGATCAGCACGCCGAGCACGACCATGATCAGCGGTTCCATCAGCGACGACAAAGATGCGACGGCTTCGTCCACCTCTTCCTCGAAGAAGTCGGCCACCTTGCCGAGCATGCCGTCCAACGCGCCCGATTCTTCGCCGATCGCCACCATCTGGGTGACCAGGCTCGGGAACACGTCGGCGTTCTGCATCGCGACCGTGAGGCTGGTGCCGGTGGACACCTCGTTCTGGATGCGCTTGGTCGCCTCGACGTACACGAAGTTGCCGGACGCGCCGCCCACCGAGTCCAGCGCCTCGACCAGCGGCACGCCGGCCGCGAACATGGTGGCCAGGGTGCGGGTCCAGCGCGCGATGGTGGCCTTGCGTATCACGTCGCCGAACACGGGCAGGCGCAGCAGCAGGCGGTCCATCGCGTTCTGCACCTTGACCGAGCGGCGCCACGCCTGGAAGAAAAAGTACAGCGCGCCGAACAGCGACCCGAAGATCAGGTACCACCATTTGACGAAGAATTCCGAGATGCCCATCACGATCAGGGTCGGGGCAGGCAGGTCGGCGCCAAAGCTGGAGAACACCTGCTTGAACGCCGGCACCACCCAGATCATGATCACCGCCGTGACCACGAACGCGATCGCCAGGATCGCGCACGGGTACATCAGCGCCGATTTGATCTTGGCCTTGAGCGCGAGCGTCTTTTCCTTGTACACCGCCAGGCGCGCCAGCAGGTCTTCCAGGATACCGGCCTGCTCGCCGGCGCCCACCAGGTTGCAGAACAGGGCGTCGAAGTAGAGCGGGTACTTGCGGAAGGCGTTGTTCAGTGCCGTGCCGGTCTCGACGTCGGAGCGCAGGTCCATGATCAGCTTGGCCATCGACGGGTTGGCGTGGCCGCGGCCAACGATGTCGAACGATTGCAGCAGCGGCACGCCGGCCTTCATCATGGTCGCGAGCTGGCGCGTGAACATGGTCAGGTCCTTGTCCGTGATCTTCTTCCCGGCGCGGTAGGCCTTCTTCTTGACCTTGGTGACGAGCACGCCCTGGCGGCGCAGCGTGACGTTCACGATCGATTCGCTGGCCGCGCGGATTTCCCCGCGCACGGTGCGGCCGGACTTGTCCTTGCCTTCCCAGGCAAAGACGGTTTCCTTGGTGGCGCCGGCGGCGCTGCGCGATGGTGCGGAAGTGGCCATGGGTTCCTTATTCGTTGGTGCAGCCGAGCACTTCTTCGAGGCTGGTCAGCCCCTGCTTCACTTTCATCAGCCCGGAGCGGCGCAGCGAGTTCACGCCCTCCGCCTCGGCCTGCGCGGCAATCTGCATCGAGTTGCCGTTTGCGAGAATCAGTTTTTCAATTGCCGGCGTGATCGGCATCACCTGGTAGATGCCGACCCGGCCCTTGTAGCCCGACCCCAGGCAGCGCTCGCAGCCGACCGGGCCGTACGGTTTCCAGTCGCCTTCCAGGTCGGACTCGCGAAAGCCCGCCGCCAGCAGCGCCTCGCGCTCGGTCTCGAGCGGCTGCTTGCAGCTGCACAGGCGGCGCGCCAGGCGCTGCGCCGTGATCAGGATGACCGACGAGGCGATGTTGAACGGTGCCACCCCCATGTTCATCAGGCGCGTCAGCGTGGACGGGCCGTCGTTGGTGTGCAGGGTGGAGAACACCATGTGGCCGGTCTGCGCGGCCTTGATCGCGATGTCGGCCGTTTCGAGGTCGCGGATCTCGCCGACCATGATCACGTCCGGGTCCTGGCGCAGGAAGGACTTGAGCGCGGCGGCGAAGGTCAGGCCCGCTTTGTCGTTGACGTTGACCTGGTTCACGCCGGGCAGGTTGATCTCGGCCGGGTCTTCGGCGGTCGAGATGTTGATGCCCGGCTTGTTGATCACGTTCAGGCACGAGTACAGCGACACCGTCTTGCCCGAGCCGGTCGGGCCGGTCACCAGCACCATGCCGTACGGCCGCTGGATCGCGTCCAGCAGCAGCGCCTTCTGGTCCGGGTCATAGCCGAGCGAGTCGATGCCCATCTGCGCCTGGGTCGAGTCCAGGATACGCATCACGGTCTTTTCGCCGAACAGTGTGGGCAGGGTAGAGACGCGAAAGTCGATGGTCTTGGTCGGCGAGACGATCAGGCGCAGGCGGCCGTCCTGCGGCACGCGCTTTTCCGAAATGTCGAGCTTGGACAGCACCTTGATGCGCGAGACCAGCTTGTCGCGGATCGCCAGCGGCGGCTGGGCGTGGTCGCGCAGCACGCCGTCCACCCGCATGCGGATGCGGTAGAACTTTTCGTACGGCTCGAAGTGGATGTCCGAGGCGCCCAGGTTGACCGCATCCATCAGGATCTTGTTGAGGAACTTGACGATCGGCGCGTCCTCGACCTCGGCCTGCGGCTCGGGCGCGGCCGCCTGCTGGGCTTCCTCTTCGGCAAACTCGATCTCGGCATCCTCGCCGGCCAGCTCGTTCAGCGCCTCCTCCGCGCTCTTGCTCAGGCTTGCCAGCAGCGCGAGCAGCGACTCGTGCGCCACGATCACCGGTTCGACCGTGGCCTCGCTCTGGAACTTGATCTGGTCGAGCGCCTGGGTGTTGGTCGGGTCCGACAGCGCCACCGACATCTTGTTGCCGCGCTTGGCCAGCGCGATCACGCGCTGCGCCTGCATCAGCTTGGCGTCGATCGCGCCGGACGGGATCGCGCCCGGGTTGAACGCGGACAGGTCGAGCTGGGGATAGCCGAAGGTCTCGGCACAGAAGCTCGCCAGCGACGCGCTGTCGATGCTCTTGCTCGCGATTAGCGCGTCGATGAACTGGACCTTTTCCGCGCTCGCGGCCTTTTGCAGCGCGTCGGCCTGCGGCATGGTCAGGCGCCCCGCCTGCACCAGCGCGCGGGCCAGGCCGGACATCGGCGTACCTGTAGTCGCGGTAGGGAGGACTGCTGCCATAAGAGCCGTTTTACAAAACCAGTGGCGGAAAAAACGCCGGGCAGGGCCAAAGCCGCCCGGACGGACTCTTGGATGATGCCTTTGGGAAAAATATTTGTAAAGCGTTGCAGCGCGGGAAGATGCGCTCCTGCCACGCAGACAAAATGGCTATGGTGCGGCGCGCAAGCGGGCAGGGCTTTGCATAAGGTCAACTGAGCTGGCAGTTCGACAACGCGGTGGCGGGCGTAGGGTGGGCACTTGTGCCCACGCGGTGATACGAATCGCTCGTGCAGCCGTTACGGCCGCTCACACGGTACGTATCTCCGCGTGGGCACAGTGTGCCCACCCTACGGATCAAGCGGCCAGTTGCTGGCGCCGTCCCGCCGGCCGCAACAGCTTGACCACCTTGATCGCCTGGTCCTGCGCCTGCACCACCTCGATCACGCAATTGCCGATCTTGAGCGAAATCGGCGCGTCGGGAATCTCCTGCAGCAGTTCGAGCAGCAAGCCGTTGACTGTCTTCGGCCCGTCGGTGGGCAGGTTCAGGCCGAGGCGCTTGTTGATGTCGCGCAGTGGCGTGGTCCCTTCGAGCAGGCACTCGCCCTGCGCATTCCACGCGAAGCCGTCGCTGCCGCCCGCGCCCGGCATGGACGTAGTGAAGTCGCCGATCATCTCCTCGATGATGTCTTCCAGCGTGACCAAGCCCTGCACCTCGCCGTACTCGTCCACGATGATGCCGAGCCGCTCGCGGTTTTCCTGGAAATACTGCAGCTGGGTGAACACGCCCGTGTCCTGCGGAATGTAATAGGGCTCGGTCAGCAGTTCGCGGATGTGTTCGACCTCGAGTTCCTCGGCCAGGTTCAGCAGGCCGACGGCGTTGCGCACGTGCAGGATGCCGACGATCTTGTTGATCTCGCCTTCATAGACTGGCAGCTTGTTGTGGTAGCAGGTGGCCAGCTCGTTCTTGATGTCCTCGATCGGCAGCGCGAGGTTGATCGCCTCGATCTGGGCGCGCGGGGTCATGATGTCCTCGACCGAAATCTTTTCCAGGTCGAACAGGTTGAGCAGGATGCTCTTGTGCTTTTGCGGGATGAAATTGCCGCCCTCCAGCACGATCGAGCGCAGTTCCTCGGGCGACAGCCGGTGCTGGTGCGCATTGGCCCCCGCGCGCACGCCCAGCGGGCGCAGGATGATTGCGACGAACAGGTTGACGAACCAGATGACCGGCTTGGCCACGCTCATCAGTGCCTTGAGGATAAAACTCGCGCCGAGCGAAATATTTTCCGGATAGGTGGCGCCGATGACCTTGGGCGAGATTTCGGCAAACACGATCAGGAGGAAGGCGACGACGGCGGTGGCCACCGTGATCACGCTTTCCTCGTGGCCGAAGAACAAAATGGCGATAGCGGTGACCAGCGCGGTGGCCATGGCGTTGATCGCGGTGTTTGCGATCAGCACCAGCGACAGCAGCTTGTCGGTGCGGTCGAGCAGCCACAGCGTCGTGATCGCGCCCCGGTTGCCGCGTTTGGCAAGGTGGCGCAGGCGGTATTTGTTGGCTGCCATCAGGGCCGTTTCCGCCATCGCGAAAAAGGCCGAGCAGAGAATCAGGAAGACGAGTGCAAGGACAAGCACCCAAAGCGGTACGGTATCCAAGGCTCACCGTAAAGGAAAAGGGAATTCTGGGGCAATGCGCAAAGCATTGCTTGCCAGCACTGGGCGGATCAAAAGCGAAGCCGCAGAGGCCGATTCTAAGTCAAGCTTAATAGGTGTGCAAGTTTGCCGAAGCAACACCAGAGCGCTCCATGACCGTGTCAGTTCCACCAATGCGAGGTTGTTCCTGCCTCCGGCAGCCTTGCCTGCACCACCTGGTGCACGATGCCCGCTTCCAGCGCCTGCTCGGCGTCGAAGATGCGGGCGTTGCCGGTCAGGTTGCCGCGGATGTTGGCCTTCAGCCCCGCGCCGTCGGTCGCTTCCTCGAAGATGCGGGCGTAGCGCTCGGCATCGAAATCGAGGCAATCGCGCCACTCCGAGACCCGCGAGTGATCCGCCGCGACAAGGTTGCCGAAGCCCCAGTGCAGGGGATGCACGAGAAAGCGCGTGCCCGGGCAGGCGTAGCGCTTGCCGGCCGCAAGGAAGATCGGCACCCCGACCGATTCGACGCTGCCGATGTTGTGGGTGGTGAGCGGCAGCGGCAGCGACTTCAGGAAGAAATACAGCGCGAAGCCGGCTGTCATGTTGCCGCCTTCGGTGGACATGTGCAGCTCGATCTCACTGGCCCCTCTTTGCAGCGCCTGCAGGCACAGGTTGCGCACCGTGCACACCGAGTGCTGGTTGATGGGGCCGATGAAATGGACGATGTGCAAGGACAATGGTTTCTCCCGACCGGTGGGGGGCGGGGTTCCGCCCATGCGTTCAGACTGTTCATGTGCCGCTTGAACGCGTGGGCAGGAGACCTGCCCACCCTACGGGCAAGGATAGCAACTTTGGCTATATCAGAGCGTCCTGCTGGCTAACTGCCGCGATAGGTCGAGTACGACCACGGCGTGACCACCAGCGGCACATGGTAGTTCTGGGCCGCATCGGCAATACCGAAGGCAATGGTCACGCGGTCGATGAAGCGTGGTTGCGGCATCTGGACCCCCTGGCCGGCAAAGTAGTCGCCTGCATGGAACACCAGCTCGTACTGTCCGGCGCGCATTGCCTCGCCCTCCATCAGCGGCGCGCCGCAGCGCCCGTCCTGGTTGGTCGTGTCGGTCTTCACCAGTCGCCGGCCCGCCGCGCCCACTTCGTACAGTTCCACTTTCACGCCCGCGCCCGGCTTGCCGTGGGCGGTGTCGAGTACATGGGTGCTGAGTTTTCCCATCGCCTGTCCCTATATAGAAAACATGAAATGACTTATGCGACCGATCATATACCGATGTGCTTCTGACAATATATGATCGGGGATATACCCGCTCCAGGCCCGCACCAATGACCACCTACGACAACTACCCGCGCGACATGATCGGCTACGGCCGCACTCCACCGCATGCAAAGTGGCCCGGGCAGGCCCGGATCGCCCTGCAGTTCGTGCTCAATTATGAAGAGGGCGCCGAGAACAACGTGCTGCACGGCGACCCCGCGTCCGAGACCTTCCTGTCCGAGATCGTCGGCGCGGCGGCCTTCCCGATGCGGCACATGAGCATGGAATCGCTCTACGAATACGGTTCGCGCGCGGGGCTGTGGCGGCTGCTGCGCATCTTCGAACAGCGCCATTTGCCGCTGACGGTCTTTGGCGTGTCGATGGCCTTGAAGCGCAACCCCGAAGCGGTCGCCGCCTTCCGCGAGCTGGGCCACGAGATCGCTTGCCACGGTCTGCGCTGGATCTCGTACCAGAACGTCGACGAGGCCACCGAGCGCGCGCACATGCGCGAGGCGGTCGAGATCATCCGCGAACTGACCGGCGCGCCGCCGCTGGGCTGGTACACGGGGCGCGACTCGCCCAACACGCGCCGGCTGGTGGTCGAGCACGGCGGCTTCGAGTACGACGCCGACCACTACGGCGACGACCTGCCGTTCTGGGAGCGGGTGGATTATGTGGACGCCGCCGGCGGCCGCCAGACCCGGCCGCACCTGGTGGTGCCGTACACGCTGGACACGAACGACATGCGCTTTGCCGCCATGCAGGGCTTTAACTCGGGCACCCAGTTCTTCGACTACCTGAAGGATGCCTTCGACGTGCTGTACCAGGAGGGCGATCCGCACGGCCTGGACCGGCCCAAGATGCTGTCGATCGGCCTGCACTGCCGCCTTGCGGGACGCCCGGCGCGCGCGGCTGCGCTGGCGCGCTTCCTCGATTACGTGCTGCAGCACCAGCATGTCTGGATCACGCGCCGGATCGATATCGCCAGGCACTGGAAATCGGCGCATCCTTACAAAGGCTAAGTACTGGCATATAGTGAAGCAAATATAAGTTACATCATCTCGTCAATATAAGCTCATCGGGGACGGATGTTAACCTTGCGCCTTGGGTTAAAAGCGAGACAACAATGTCAGATCCGATCCGTTTCTACTACCGGGGCGAAGTGCATGAAGTGAACGATGCAGCGCCCACGCGCACGATCCTGCAGCACCTGCGGGAGGACTTGCATTGCACCGGCACCAAGGAAGGCTGTGGTGAAGGCGATTGCGGCGCGTGCACGGTGGTGGTGGGCTCGATCGAAAACGGGCAGCTGGAACTGAAGACGGTGAACTCGTGCATCCAGTTCCTGCCGACGCTGGACGGCAAGGCGCTGTTCACGGTGGAGGATTTGCAGCAGCCGAACGGAATGCTGCATCCGGTGCAGCAGGCGCTGGTCGAATGCCACGGGTCGCAGTGCGGCTTCTGCACGCCCGGCTTTGCCATGTCCCTGTGGGGCATGTACCTCAAGCACGACGGCAAGGCGCCGACCCGCGCGCAGATCGACGATGCGCTTTCCGGCAACCTGTGCCGCTGCACCGGCTACCGTCCCATCATCGACGCGGCGCAGCGCATGACCGAGCTGCCGCGGGTGGATTTCGATGGCGATGCACTAGCGGGACAACTGCGCGGCTTGCAGCGCGATGCGGGCTTCGACTACGCCGGCGCGGGCAAGCGCTTCCACGCGCCGCGCACACTGGACGAACTGGTGCGCCTGCGCGCCGACTACCCGCACGCGCTGCTGCTGGCCGGCTCCACTGACGTGGGCCTGTGGGTGACCAAGCAGATGCGCGAGCTGGACGACATCATCTACCTGGGCCAGGTCGAGGAGCTGAAACGGATCGCCGAACGCGACGGCATGATCGAGATCGGCGCCGGGGCCACGCTCAATGACGCCTACGCGGCCGTGTGCCGCCACTATCCGGACGAGCTGTCCGAGCTGTGGCAGCGCTTTGCCTCGCTCCCGATCCGCAACGCCGGCACGCTGGGCGGCAACGTGGCCAACGGCTCGCCGATCGGCGACTCGATGCCATGGCTGATCGCACTGGACAGCCAGGTCGTGCTGCGCGGCCCCGATGGCGAGCGCGTGCTGGCGCTGGAAGACTTCTACCTCGGCTACCAGCAGAAGGACCTGCGCCCTGGTGAGTTCGTGCAGGCGGTGCGCGTGCCGCTGCCGTATGCCGGGCTGCGGCTGCGGACCTACAAACTGTCCAAGCGCTTTGACCAGGACATCTCGGCGGTGTGCGCGGCGTTCGCGATCACGCTGGAAGCAGGGCGCATCACGCGCGCCCGCATTGCGTTCGGCGGCATGGCCGCCACGCCGAAGCGCGCTGCCGCGGCCGAAGCCATGCTGGCCGGCCGCGCCTGGACCGAGGACGTGCTGGCCGAGGCAATGGCGGCGCTGGAACGGGACTACGCGCCGCTGACCGACATGCGCGCCTCGTCCGCATACCGGATGCAGGCGGCGCGCAACCTGCTGCGCCGCTTCTGGCTCGAGACGCGACCGGCCGATCCGCTGCCGCGCGAGGCAGTGAATGCGTTCGCGCTGGGAGGGAACGTATGAACGACGCAGGTACTTCGGTATTGCAGACGGCTGGGTGGACGGCGGTTGGCGTGGCGCAGCCGCACGAGTCGGCCGCGCTGCATGTGCTCGGCCAGGCCAACTACACGGACGACATCCCGGAAGTGCGCGGCACGCTGCATGCTGCGCTTGGCCTGTCCAGCAAGCCGCACGCGCGCATCACGGCGATCGACCTGGCGCCCGTGCGCGCGAGCCGCGGCGTGGTGGCAGTGCTGACGGCTGCCGACATCCCCGGCGCCAACGACTGCGGCCCGATCATCCATGACGACCCGATTCTGGCCGATGGGCTGGTGCAGTATGTTGGCCAGCCGATCTTCGTCGTGGTGGCGGACACCCACGACAACGCACGCCGCGCGGCCCGGCTGGCACAGGTGACGTATGAAGAGCTGCCCGCGATCCTCACGCCGCAAGCCGCGCGCGCCGCGCACAGCTACGTGCTGCCGCCAATGCGGCTGGTGCGGGGCGATGTGGCCGCGGCTTTCGCGCGCGCGCCGCACAAGGTCAGCGGCCAGCTGTACGTCGGCGGCCAGGAGCAGTTCTACCTCGAGGGCCAGATCGCCTACGCGATTCCGAAGGAAGACCACGGCATGCAGGTGCTGTGCTCGACCCAGCACCCGAGCGAGATGCAGCACGTGGTCGCGCATGCGCTCGGCCTGCACTCGCATCACGTTGCGGTCGAATGCCGGCGCATGGGCGGCGGCTTCGGCGGCAAGGAATCGCAGTCGGCGCTGTGGGCGGCGGCAGCGGCAGTGGCGGCGGCGCGGCTCAAGCGCCCGGTCAAGCTGCGCGCGGACCGCGACGACGACATGCTCGTCACCGGCAAGCGCCACTGCTTCCATTACGAGTACGAGGTCGGCTACGACGACGAGGGCCGGATCATCGCGGCGAAGGTCGACATGGTGTCGCGCGCGGGGTTTTCGGCCGACCTGTCCGGGCCGGTGGCCACGCGTGCCGTCTGCCATTTCGACAATACCTACTACCTGTCCGACGTCGAGATTCGCGCGGCCTGCGGCAAGACCAACACCCAGTCCAACACGGCGTTTCGCGGCTTTGGCGGACCGCAGGGCGCGATCGCGCTCGAATACGTGATCGACGAGATCGCGCGCAAGCTGGGCCGCGACGCGCTGGACATCCGCAAGCGCAATTTCTACGGCGTCGGCGAGCGCGACCTTACCCCGTACGGGCAGCGCGTCGTGGACAACGTGATCCACGAACTGGTGGCCGAGCTGGAAGCATCGAGCGAATACCGCGCGCGGCGCGACGCCATCGAATCGTTCAATGCCGCCAGCCCGGTGCTCAAGAAGGGACTGGCGCTCACGCCGGTCAAATTCGGCATCGCGTTCAACGTGAGCCACCTGAACCAGGCCGGCGCGCTGGTGCACGTTTATGTGGACGGCTCGGTGCTGGTCAACCACGGCGGCACCGAGATGGGGCAGGGCGTCAACACCAAGGTGATGCAGGTGGTGGCGCACGAACTGGGCGTGGATATGGCACGCGTGCGCATCAGCGCCACCGACACCAGCAAGGTCGCCAACACCTCGGCCACGGCCGCCTCGACCGGCGCGGACCTGAACGGCAAGGCTGCGCAGGACGCGGCGCGCCAGATCCGCGAGCGGCTGGCGGCATTCGCGGCCAGGGCGCATGGCGGCAATGCGGAGGACGTGCGCTTTGCGGCCGACACCGTGTTCGTCAATGGCCGCGAGCTGCCGTTCAAGGAGCTGGTGCAGGCCGCCTACCTCACCCGCGTGCAGTTGTGGTCCGACGGCTACTACGCCACGCCAGGCTTGTCGTGGGACGCCTCGACCATGACCGGCAACCCGTTCCAGTATTTTGCGTACGGGGCGGCGGTATCCGAGGTGGTGGTCGACACGCTGACCGGCGAGTGGAAGCTGCTGCGCGCCGACTGTCTGTACGACGCCGGCAATTCGCTCAACCCGGCGATCGACATCGGCCAGGTGGAAGGCGCCTTCATCCAGGGCATGGGCTGGCTCACGACCGAGGAACTGTGGTGGAACGCGGGCGGCAAGCTGATGACGCATGCGCCGTCCACGTACAAGATCCCGGCTGTGTCGGACTGTCCGCAGGACTTCCGCGTGCGCCTCTTCAAGAACACGAACGTGGCCGACTCGATCCACCGTTCCAAGGCGGTGGGCGAGCCGCCGCTGCTGCTGCCGTTCTCGGTGTTCTTTGCCATTCGCGATGCGATTTCGGCCGTGGGCGGCCATCAGGTCAACCCGCCGCTGAACGCGCCCGCGACCAGCGAAGAGATCCTGAAGGCGATCACCGCCGTGCAGGCGGCAAGGACCGCATGATGGAAGCCTGGCTGGCACAAGCAGGCGCAACGCCCGCGGTGCTGGTGACCGTGGCGATCGTCGAAGGGTCCGGGCCGCGCGAGCCGGGAGCGAAGATGCTCGTGGATGCGCGCGCCATGCATGGCACCATCGGCGGCGGGCATCTGGAGCTGCGCGCGGCACAGGTCGCGCGCGCGATGCTGGCGGCAGGCGAGACGCGCCGGCTGGAGCGTTTCGCACTGGGCCCGAGCCTGGGCCAGTGCTGCGGGGGTGTGGTGCACCTGGCGTTCGAGCTTTTCGACCACGAGCAAGGCGCGCTGCTGAAGGAACGCAGCAATGAGGACACGTGGCGCCTGGTCGCACTCGATGGAGCTCCCGGCCGGGCGCTCTTTGACGCCAACGGATCTGTAGTCGTCCCGGCGGAAGCCGGGACCCATAGGCCATCTGAGCAGCCGCACCGTAATCGATCGGACTGCCACTCCAGCACCGTCGTCCCCGCGCAGGCGGGGACCCATGGACCGCTTGGGCAGCCGCCCAGCGGCAACCCCGCAGCTGGCCTCACCCCCGTCGTCCCGGCGAAAGCCGGGACCCATAGACCATCTGAGCAGCCGCACCGTAATCGATCGGACTGCCACACTAGCACCGTCGTCCCCGCGCAGGCGGGGACCCATGGACCGTTTGGGCGGCCGGAAAGTGAGCATTCACAGCGCGACCTCAGCATGGGTCCCGGCCTGCGCCGGGACGACGGGCTTAGGGAGCGGGCAGAGAACGAGCTGGCGCAGCACGAGCTCAGCATGGGTCCCCGCCTGCGCGGGGACGACGGGCTTGGGGAGCGGGCAGGGTACGAGCTGCCGCAGCGCGACCTCAGCATGGGTCCCGGCGTGCGCCGGGACGACGGGCTTGGGGAGCGGGCAGAGAACGAGCTGGCGCAGCACGAGCTCAGCATGGGTCCCCGCCTGCGCGGGGACGACGGGCTTGGGGAGCGCGCAGGGTACGAGCTGCCGCAGCGCGACCTCAGCACGGGCCCCGACACGCCGCCGGTCTTTGACCGCCGCCGGGGCACGCACGTGATGCAGGAACAGGACGGCCGCCGCTGGCTGGTGGACCTGGTTGCCGCCCCGCGCGCGCAGCTGGTGCTGTTCGGCGCCGGCCACGTGGGCGCGGCCATCGTGCGGGCGCTCGCCGACTTGCCTTGCCGCGTCACCTGGGTGGACGAGCGCGACGAGCTGTTCCCGCCAGCCGTTCCGTCCAACGTCACGATCGAGGCCACCGACACGCCTGAAGCCGTGGTGGCCAGCGCGCCGGACAACGCAACGTATCTGGTCATGACCCACAGCCACGCACTTGACCAGCGCCTGTCGGAAGCGATACTGTCGCGCCCCGGCGTCGGCTGGTTCGGACTGATCGGCTCGCACACGAAGCGCAAGCAGTTCGAGCACCGCCTGCGTGCGCGCGGCATCGATGACCGGCGCATCGCGGCGATGGCCTGCCCGGTCGGCGTGCCCGGCATCGAAGGCAAGCAGCCGGCGGTGATCGCCGCCGCGGTCGCCGCGCAGCTGCTGCAGGTGTGGGAGGCGCAGGCCGCGCAGCAGAGCGCCACGCCCGTCGCCATGAAACTCGTCGCATCCTCAGAAAGAATTTGATGTCAACCGCAACAGAGAACCTGCAGGCCTTTCGCGCAAGCCTGCTGTACTTCCGCGCCGACCCGGCGTTCGACGACCAGGCCCACGTGTGGCACGAGGACGGCCTGCTGCTCGTCGAGGGCGGCCGGATCAAGGCTGCGGGCGACCACCAGGCGCTGGCCGCAAGCCTGCCGCCGGGCATGCCTGTGCACGACTACCGCGGCATGGTCATCACGCCGGGCTTCATCGACACCCACCTGCATTATCCGCAGACGGACATGATCGCCTCGCCCGCGCCGGGCCTGCTGCCGTGGCTGGAGACCTACACCTTCCCGACCGAACGCCGCTTCGGCGACCCCGCCCATGCGCGCGCGGTGGCCGAGTTTTTCCTCGACGAGCTGCTGCGCTGCGGGACCACCACCGCCATGGTCTACTGCAGCGTGCACCGCGAGTCGGTGGACGCGTTCTTCGAGGCGAGCGAGGCACGCGAGCTGCGCATGGTGGCCGGCAAGGTGCTGATGGACCGCCACTGCCCCGAGTTCCTGCGCGATCCCGTCGATGCCGGCGCGCGCGAGAGCGAAGCGCTGATCGGCAAATGGCACAAGCGCGGCCGCAACCTGTACGCGATCACGCCACGCTTTGCGCCCACCTCCAGCGAGGACCAGCTGCGCCTGGCCGGCGAGCTGGCGCGCGCCCATCCGGACACCTTCATCCAGACCCACGTATCGGAGAACGAGGACGAATGCGCCTGGGTGCGCTCGCTGTTCCCGTCCGCGCGCAGCTACCTGCACGTGTACGACCACTACGGCCTGATGCGCCCGCGCGCCATGTTCGGCCACTGCATCTGGCTGGACGAGAACGACTTCGCGCGCATGGCCGACACGCAATCGGCGGCCGCCGTGTGCCCGACCTCGAACCTGTTCCTGGGCAGCGGCCTGTTCGACTTCGACAAGGCCGATTGCGCCCGCGCGCTGCTGGCGCTGGGCACGGACGTGGGCGCCGGCACCTCGTTCTCGATGTTGCAAACAATGAATGAAGCGTATAAAGTTGCGCGACTGAAAGGCAGCTACCTGCCGGCGCTGCGGATGTTCTACCTCGCCACGCTCGGCGCTGCACGCAGCATGCAACTCGAAGGCGCGATCGGCAGCCTGGCGCCGGGGAACGAGGCCGACTTCATCGTGCTCGACCCCAAGGCCACGCCGCTGCTGGCGCGTCGTACTTCACACTGTGACACGCTCGAGGAACTGCTGTTTGCGCTGGCGCTGCTGGGCGACGACCGCGCCGTGCGCGCGACCTTTGCGGCAGGACGCAAGGTGCACGAACGCGCGGCATCCTGACCACTCGAGAGAACACGATCTATGCAGAAGAAACTGAGCAGCGGCGCGCTGCTGATCGCGCTGGCCTTCGCCGGCGCGGCCAATGCGGCTTCCCCGAAATCGAACGAGGCCGCAACAAGCCGTCATTACGCCGCGCTCGTGGCCGGCAGCGAGCCGAAGCTGGCCGAGCTGACCCTGTTCTTCTCGCAAATGCCCAAGGGCGGCGACCTGCACCACCACTATTCGGGCGCGATCTACGCCGAGCAGTACCTGGACTTCCTCGACAAGGATGGCTGGTGCGTCAACAAGGCCACCTACAAGATCGAGACCGACAAGGCGGTGATCGACGCCGAGCGCGCCAAGCCGGCCGGCGAGCGGGCCTGCCTGTCCAAGTCCGAGGTGTATGCGGACGACTTCACCTGGCGCGAGCTGCTGCAGCGCTGGTCGAGCAAGGACTTCAAGAACCACAGCACCCTGCAGCCGCCGCCGGACCGCCAGTTTTTCCAGACCTTCGGTTATTTTGGCCCGGTCTCGAGCACCAACTTCCATGATGGCCTGTTGAAGCTCAAGGAGCGCGCCATCGCGGAGAACGTCAGCTACATCGAGACGATGTTCAAGATGTCGCCGTCCGTCGTCAACAAGCAGTTCGACGAAGAGGCGTGGAAGAACGCGCACGACGACGCCGCGCTCGATGCGCAGATGCGCAGCTGGATGGCGGCGCTCGACCAGGACCCGGCATTCCAGCACTCGATCGCCGACTTCGTGGCCAGGATCGACGAGGCCGCGCAAGGCATCGACGACCAGAACTTCACGATGCGCTACCAGACCTACGTGCTGCGCCTGCTGAACCCGTCGCAGGTGTTCTCGTCGATGGTGGCCGGCTTCAAGGCCGCATCGATGAGCGACAAGATCGTGGGCGTGAACATCGTCGGCCAGGAGAGCACGGCGGTGTCGATGCGCGACTACACGCTGCACATGAAGATGTTCCGCCTCCTCAAGTCCAAGTATCCGGATGTGCAGGTGGCGCTGCACGCGGGCGAGCTGGCGCTGGGCGACGTGCCGCCCGAGGGCCTGCAGTTCCACATCGAGCAGGCCATCACGCTCGGCCACGCCAACCGCATCGGCCACGGCATCGACCTGGCGCACGAGACCAACGCGGTGGCGGTGATGAAAACCATGCGCGAGAAGGGCATCCCGGTCGAGATCAACCTGACCTCGAACGGCTTCATCAACGGCATCTCTGGCGAGAACCATCCGGTGACGCTGTACCGTAAATACGGCGTGCCTTACGTGATCTCGACCGACGACGCCGGTGTCACGCGCCACAACCTGGCCAACGAATACGTGCTGTTCGCAAGCCGCTACAAGCCTTCGTATGCGGAGGTGAAGAAGGCCTCGTACAACAGCATCCGCTATTCGTTCCTGTCGGCCGCCGACAAGGAACGCCTGCGCCGGCAGCTGGACGAACGCTACGCCCGGTTCGAGGCGGAAATCGCCAGCCTCGACCGGACGGCAGCTCAGGCGAAACGCTAACCGACGCGGCTCACCGTGGCCCTGGGCGGGCGGCATTTTGCCGCTCGCCGGCGAGTGTCGGACGGGCTCGCCCAAGACGTTAAATTTCCTTCAACAAGCCGTGCCGGGATGTCGCCTTCTTGCGACAAATTTTCCACGCGCCGCACCGGTTTGTCCGATTTCCCGCCGAAAGAGTTTCCGTGTTGACGGCTGATCTATAGAATCGCGGGGTTATGTTCGCTTGGCAAAGGCTACGGCTGAAGGGCAACAAGCGCCGAAGCCTTGGAATTATATGTATAACGTATAAATTCCCAAGCGAAAACATATTTGCCACACACCCAGGGCTCATGCAATATCGAAACGGGAATGAATTCTTTTGCAACTTCCTGTTGCGCCTAAGAGCTTGCCGAGCTGTCACGGGTTTGACATATCTGCACCTTAAACTGCTGCGCTGGACAACTGCTTCGAAGAAAGTGATGTCCAGCGGACAAAAGCTTGCCGTTGTCGTTTCATAATAAAACTTTAGGGAGTTTTCAATGCATTTCAATCAACAGCCGAAGCTGCGTCTGAGCATGATCGCTCTGGCATGCCAGCTGGCATGCCTGGCCGGCACGGCCAGCGCACAGGTGACGGACAGCACCACTGTTCCGCCGGAAGACCCGAAAAAAACCGTGGTCATCGTCGGCAAGAAGATCGGTATGGGCCTGATGGTGACGGAAGACGCTCCGAAGGCGCGTTCGACCATCACCGCCGAGGAACTGGAAAAGCAGCGTCCGACCGGCAATGCATATGAAGCTCTCGAAATGCTGCCGTCCGTCAACAGCTACAACAACGACGCGACCGGCCTGTTCGGCGGCGGCCTGACCCTGCGCGGCTTCAACAGCGACCAGATCGGCGCCACCATCAACGGCGTGCCGGTCAACGACTCGGGTAACTTCGCCGTGTACCCGCAAGAGTACGTGGACCAGGAAAACACCTGCTCCGAATTCGTGACCCAAGGTTCGACCGACGTCGATTCGCCGCAAGTGGGCGCATCGGGCGGTAACTTCGGCATCGTCACCTGCAACCCGGAAAATGCCAGCCGCGTGCGCGTGATGCAGACGCTGGGCCAGCTGAACATGTACAAGACCTTCGTGCGCTACGACACCGGCCTGTGGGCCGACAAGCGCTCGAAGATGTTCGTCTCGGTGTCCAACGCCAAGGCTGACAAGTGGAAGGGCCAGGGCGAGGCCAAGCGCCAGCACCTGGACGCCGGCTTCAACTACGACTGGGACCGCTTCAACTACGTCCACGCAACCCTGCTGTGGAACGAAGCCCACAACAACAGCATCAACAACCTGACGCTGGACGAGCTGAACAAGAACGGCTACTACTACGACACCAGCTCGACCTTCGCCGGCCACCTGACCCCGGTCAAAGGCACCGCGCAGAACGAAGTGCTGAACACCCCGCCGTACTATGGCCTGTACCTGAACCCGTTCAAGAACGCCATCTTCTCGGCCACCGCCAAGTTCCGCCTGGCTGACAACACCGACCTGAAGATCGTGCCGTACTACTGGTATGGCTTCGGCAACGGCGGCATCCAGCAGAAAGCCGTGAAGGAAGCCGGCTCGTTCCTGCCGTACGACACCGCAAGCAAGAAGATGACCGGCAGCGTCGACCTGAACGGCGACGGCGACACGCTCGACACCGTCATCATGGCAAACGCCAGCGTCACCCGCACCAACCGTCCGGGCCTGAGCGTTTCGCTGACCCACACCATCGGCGAACACGTCCTGCTGGGCGGCCTGTGGTACGAGCGCGCCTCGCACAAGCAGACCGGCGAGATGGTCCCGGTGACCGCCAAGGGCGATCCGGTGGATGACTACCTGCAGAACCAGAAAGTGATCGGCCCGACCGGCGCTGCTTACGAGAGCCGCAACTCGAAGACGATCTCGACCGCTTACCAGGCGTTCTTGCAGGACACCTTCAGCGTGGGCGAGAAGGCCATGTTCAACGTCGGCCTGCGCACCCCGTACGTCAAGCGTGACGTGACCAACTACGCCAACGAAGGCGCAGCTGCCTACGGCACCTTCAACATCGAGCGCACCTACCACACCCTGCTGCCGCAGCTGGGTGCCCGCTACCGCCTGACCGCCGACGACCAGCTGTTCGCCAGCGTCGCCCGCAACATGCGCGCTCCGGCCAACTACGTGTTCACCAACACCGGTTCGAACGTGCAGCTGGTGGGCGGCGTGCCGACCCTGATGAAGGACGTGCAGGCTGAAACCTCGTACAACACCGACATCGGCTACCGTCACCAGGACAGCAAGTACATCGCCACCCTGACCGTGTTCGACGTGAACTTCAAGAACCGCCAGGGCAACGCGTATGATCCGTTCACCGGTGCCAACACCTATACCAACATCGGTTCGGTGCGCAACCGCGGCTTCGAGATCGAGGCGAACAACATGCCGATCCACGGCTGGTCGTTCTACGGCTCGATCGGTTACCAGAAGAGCGAGATCAAGAACGACATCGTGGTCGGCTCGACCGCCGCGAACTCGGGCACGCTGGCAACCAACGGCAAGGAAATGATCAACACGCCGCGCTGGAAGGGCGGCCTGTCGGCTGAATACCAGGACGGCGCGTTCTGGGTCCGTGCCAAGGCCAAGGCCACCAGCAAGCAGATGGCCTCGCTGATGAACGACGAAGTCGCTCCGGGTTACACCACCTTCGGTATCGATGGCGGCTACACCTTCGCGGACCTGGGCCTGCTGAAGCGTCCGAAGCTGACCTTCAACATCAGCAACATCACCAACAAGCAGTACCGCAACCCGTCGAGCACCTCGTCGACCAACGCCCTGAAGTACCCGGGCGTGAGCAGCGTCTCGACGATCCGCTACTACCTCGGCGCACCGCGCTTTGCGTCGGCCACCCTGTCGGTCGACTTCTAAGCGAGGCGACCCCGCCTGTTGCCCGCCGGGCAGCAGGCGGCACAAGCCGATCAACAACAGGCCTTCGGGCCTGTTTTCACATCCGCTTTCGTAAAGTATTTACCTATGCCATCCCGTCGTTCCCCCCTTGCGCTGCTGCTGGCGCTGGCGCTGGCCGGCTGCGCCACCGCCCCGCGCGCCCCGGTCGAGCTCAACATCGTCGCGCTGAACGACTTCCACGGCAACCTGGAGCCGAGCAAGTACACCTACAAGGGCGCCGACGGCAAGACCCAAACCCTGCGCGCGGGCGGCATCGAGGTGCTGTCCGGCGCGCTCAAGGCCTGGCGCGCCGAGGACAAGGACCTGCTGGTGGTCGGCGCCGGCGACCTGGTGGGCGCCAGCCCGGCGCTGTCGTCGATGTGGGCCGACGAGCCGAGCATCGACGCGATGAACATGCTGGGCCTGTCCGCGAGCGCGCTGGGCAACCACGAGTTCGACGCCGGCCGCAAGGAACTGCTGCGCCAGCAGAACGGCGGCTGCGATTCGCCCCGTCCGGACAAGGCATGCAAACTCGCCCCCGGTTTCGGCGGCGCGCGCTTTGCCTACCTGGCCACCAACGTGACTGACAGCGCCACCGGCAAGCTGTTGGTGCCGGGCTGGCGCATCGAAGACGTCAAGGGCATCAAGGTGGGCCTGGTGGGCGCCGTGCTGCAAGGGACTGCATCGGTGGCCATGTCCAGCGCCATCGCCGGCCTGACGTTCGCGGACGAGGCAGAATCGATCAACAAGGCCGTGCCGCAGATGCGCGCGGCCGGCGCGCAGGTCTTGATTGCGCTGATCCACGAGGGCGGTTCGACCGTCGATGCACCGGACCAGCCTGACTGCGCCAACCTGAAAGGCGCCATCGTCGATATCGCCAGGAAGCTCGATCCGGCGATCCGCGTCGTCGTCAGTGGGCACTCGCACACCGGCTACCTGTGCAAGGTCGATGGCCGCCTGGTCAGCCAGGCCGATGCCGCCGGCCACCTGCTTACGCGCATCAGGATGACGGTCGATCCCGCCAGCGGCGCGGTGCAGTCGGTGACTGCGCGCAACATCATCCTCAAGCCGGGCGATTACGCGCCACAGCCGCAGGTCTCGGCCTTCCTCGCCAATGTGAAGGAACGCAGCCGCGAGCAGCTGGCGCGCCCGATCGCGCGGCTGGGCGTGGCCATGGTCGCGCGCAAGGGAAGCGAGGCGGGCGAATCGCCGCTGGGCGACCTGATCGCCGATGCGATCGTGGCCAAGATGCGCGACCAGGGCGCGCAGATCGGTTTCATGAACCCGGGCGGCATCCGCAAGGACCTCGAGGCCAACGCCGACACCACCACCACCTACGGTCACGCGCAGGCGGTGCTACCGTTCGGGAACACGCTGGACCTGATGGACCTGACCGGGGCCCAGATCCGGCAGTTGCTGGAGCAGCAGTGGGCGCGCCCGGCAGCATCCGACCCGATGGTGCTGCAGGTGTCCAAGGGCTTTTCCTACCGCTGGGACGAGAAGCAGCCCAAGGGCAGCCGCATCGTGCCCGGCAGCGTCAAGCTGAACGGCGTGCCGCTCGACGACGACAAAACCTACCGCGTGGTTGCCAACAACTTCCTGGCCGAAGGGGGCGACAACTTCCCCGAATTTGCCAAGGGAACCAACCGCGTCGCCACGCCGATCCGCGACCTCGATGCGCTGATCGAATACCTCGGCAAGACGCCGGATGCGCTGGCGCCGGCCGCTTCGCTGGCAGGCAGCGCACGCATCGAAAAAGTGCGCTGAGCCGAACGCATACAATACGAGCAGTCCAATCCAAGGAACCAGACCATGAAAAAACTCGCATTCGTCCTGGCGCTGTCCGGCGCTTTCGTGTCCACCAGCGCGCTGGCGTGGGGGCCGGACGGCCACCGCGCCGTGGGTGCCATTGCCGACAAGCTGATCAAGGGCACCAACGCCGAGAAGCACGTCAAGGAGCTGTTGCAGCCGGGCGAGTCGCTCGAGGGCGTGGCCAACTGGCCGGACTGCGTCAAGGGCAATTACTGCGGCCCGCAGTCGCCCGAAATGGTCGAGTACGTCAACGCCAACCCCAAGCACCAGGAGTACCACTACACTGACGTGCCGTTCCAGTTCGACCACTATCATGACGGCGACGTCGGCACGGCGGACGACGACATCGTGCAGACGCTGAAGCAGGCGATTGCCGTGCTGCAGGGCAAGGACACGCCGCAGACCAACCCGCACCACTTCACCCGCCGCCAGGCGCTGATCCTGATCACGCACATGACCGGCGACATCCACCAGCCGCTGCACGTGGGCGCCGCCTACGTGAGCAAGGACGGCACGTTCGTGGTGCCCAAGAAGCATGGCGACATCGACGCGGTGGGGATCTTCGACTCGCGCGGCGGCAACAACTTCCTGGTGGACGACGCCAAGATCGAAAAGCTGGCACTGGCCAATGACATCCCGCCGGGCGAGCCCAAGCCGGAAAAGCCGGGCGTGCCGAAGAACTTGACCAAGCCGTTCCACTCATACTGGGACGGCACCACGGTCAACTACGCGTTCCGCCGCCTGCGCACCAAGACGCCGGACCAGTTCGCGCAGACCGTCATCGCTAGCCACCCGGCGGTGACGATGAACACCGGCGACGTATCCACCTGGCCGTACCAATGGGCGGACGACACGCTGATCTATTCGAAGCAGGCGTACGCCGACGTGACGGTCGGCCCCTTGACGCCGCAGGTGTCGAAGAAGGGCGAGACGTACTACACCTGGACGATGGAAGTGCCGGCCAACTATCCGGTGCCCAGCTCCGCGATTGCCAAGAACCAGCTGATCAAGGGCGGCTACCACCTGGCCGCATTGCTCGAGGCAATCTGGCCGTAAGTCGCGGCGGGCGACTTTTCGTAGGGTGGGCGGGTTTCCCGCCCACGCGTTCCGATCACGCCCGCACCGAGGCGAAAGATGCCGTGCCTGGACGCGAATCGCGCGGGTTCGCCAGCCCGGCCTGCGCACGACGCCACTCAGCGGTGCGCGGCTGAGTACCGCTAGAATAGCCCTTCGTCCCTCCACCCGGCATGCGCATGAACCTCAGGACATTTCTATTGCTGGTCGCCGCCAGCGCTTCTCTTTCCGCCGCTGCTGCCGAGCGCACGCAGCCGCTGTGGGAAGCCGGCATCGGCGCCGGTGGCGTTTCCACCCCGGCCTACCCGGGCGCGCACACTCAGTCGAATCGCGCGCTGGTGCTGCCTTTCCTCATCTACCGCGGTGAAGTGCTGCGCTCGGACCAGTCGGGCATCGGCGCGCGCCTGCTGCACAGCGACACCACCGAATTCGACGTCGGCTTTGCCGCCTCGCTGCCGGCCCATTCCAAGGACGTGGACGCACGGCGCGGCATGCCGGACCTGGGCACGCTCATCGAGTTCGGGCCGCGCCTGAAGGTGAAAGTGGCCGAGTTCGACGCCAACAGGCGGCTGCGCTTCGAATTGCCGGTGCGCGCCGTGATCGAGGTGAAAAGCGGCCTGCGCCGCCAGGGCTGGACCACCGAGCCGCGCCTGGTCTACGAGGTGCGCGACGGCGGCGTCTGGACCTGGGATGCGCAGCTGGGCGCGGTGGTGGGCGACGAGCGCATCAACCGCTATTTCTACGAAGTGGCGCCGCAGTTCGCCACGGCCACGCGTCCCGCATACCACGCCAAATCGGGGCTCATGCTGGTGCGCACGGGTCTGTTTGCCTATCGCAAGCTCACCCCGGACTGGCGCTTCTTCGGCTTCGTGCGCTACGAGTCCTACGCGGGCGCGGCCAACGACAACAGTCCCTTGATGCGCAAAGCCAACGGCGCGTCGGCCGGGTTCGGCTTTGCGTGGACGCTCGCGCGTTCACGCGAACTTGCCCACGATTGATAAATCAACGAAAGATTGCGCGATAACAAGTTCCCGGCAGGGTAGCGCACCAAGAATGAACACTTCGCGATTCCTTCACGGAGGCATGACATGTTCATTCGGCGCTTCTGCCTGGGCCTTGGCGGAACCTTGTTCGCGCTGGCCGCGCACGCGGCAGCAGTCGATCCTTTTGCCGACCACAACGGCATCGTCCCGTCGCGTGCCGACTACAACGGCGCGCTGTTCCGGCTGAGCTATCACTACCCGTCGGGCCTGCCTGCGCCGGCCATGCCGTGGCGCAGCGCCATCCACGGGCGCCAGATCTCGGTGCAGAACGCGCGCTACTACGTGGCCGCGCTCAAGGACACGGTGGCAAAGGACATGCACGAGCTGCTGCAGGACTACGACAGCTGGGACGCCGACCGGCGCGGCTGGTACAACGATCCCTGGCTCGGCGCCCAGCGCGAGGCGATCCACGGGCTGTCGGTGGCGGTGGCCTCGGTGGAGCCGGCGCTGTTCCCCAGAAGCCGCCTGTCCAAGCCGTTCACCACCTACACGGTCACCTACTACAACAAGACCGCCGCGCAAACGCTCGGCAAGATCTGGGGTACGAGCGCGATGAGCCCGATTGTGGACCAGGCCTCGACCCAGTATGCGGAAGGCTCGATCACGGTGAAGCTCGCCTTTACCACCGCCGACCCGAGCGTGTGGCCGGCGATGGAAGGCTCGCTGGTGTGGCCGGCCATGGTGACGGCCAACGCCACCACCGGCCAGTTCGACGAACCCACGCTGCACGGCCTGCGCCTGATGCAGGTGGACGTGGTGGTGAAGGACACGCAGTCCGCGCCCAAGACGGGCTGGGTGTTCACCACCTTCGTGTATGACCGCGACGCGCGCGAAGGCGCGAACGGGATCTGGGACAAGATGGTGCCGCTGGGCGCGCAGTGGGGTCTGGACCCGCAGGTGAACAGCGCCATCGACCCGGACGCGCCGCTGCGCGAATCCTGGATCAATCCGCGTGCACCGCGCTATGCGACGGAGACGCTGGGCTGGGGAGGGCGGCTGTCAGGGCCGAACGACCACGGCAAGAACGACATCTCGTTCGTGGACGAGGGCGCGCGCACGCTGGTGCGCAGCGCCGGCAACACGGCCTGCCTGTCCTGCCACGGCACCTCGCAGTGGAACGCGAACAAGCAGGGCATGCCGTCGTTTATCCTGCCGCTGTCGCCGCCGATTGGCGGGCGCGGTTCGCCCTATCTGAATTCGCCGGCGCCAGGTTCAGTCGAGTGGCTGCGCTGGTTCCAGAACCGGCCCGGGAACGTGCCGATGGACGAGGGCAGCATTGCGGGGGACTTCGACCTGGCGCTCACGTTCCGCGTGCTGCCGGCGTGGCAGCAGGCGATGACGGGCAACGCGCATGCGCTGCAGTCGTTTGACGCGAGCGGGAAGAAGCTGGAGAGGGTGGGGACGGAGTAGCAGACCCCTGCATGGTAGTACAGCAACCGACGTCGTCCCCGCGAAGGCGGGGACCCATAGAACGATTGAATCTATGGCAGCGTTCCAGCGCGCTCAGCATGGGTCCCCGCCTTCGCGGGGACGACGTAGTTTGGGGCTGGTGGTAGGACGGACCTAGCGCGACTTGACGAACGGCGTACCCAGCGCCTTCGGCGCCACCGATTTGGCCATCAACCCCGCCAGCACCACCACGGTGACCACGTACGGAATCATCTGGATCAGCGCGCCCGGAATGCGGCCCACCACCGGCAGGTCCACGCCTTCGAGCTGGATCTGCACCGCTTGGAACAGCGCGAACATCAGGCAGCCCAGCACCGTGTGCAGCGGACGCCAGTTGCCGAACACGAGCGCGGTCAGCGCCAGGTAGCCGGCGCCGGCCGACATGTCGCGCAAGAAGAACCCGCTCTGCACGATCGCCAGGTACGAGCCCGAGAACGAGCACAGCACCCCGGCAGTGAACATGGCCAGGTAGCGCGTCTTTGCCACCGACACGCCGGCCGCATCGGCCGCATGCGGGTTTTCGCCGCAGGCGCGCAGGCGCAGGCCAAAGCGGCTGTGGAACACGACCCAGTGCACCAGCGGCAGCAGGATGAAGGCCAGGTACACCAGCACCGAATGCCCGCCGATCACGTGGCCGTACAGCCAGCCAACGAACGGAATGTTCTCCAGCGCCGCCGTGCCGGGCAGGACGATCTCGGAAAAGCGCGCGTCGCCCAGGTCCGGCGTGCGTCCGCCCTGCTGGAAGAAGAACTGCGCCAGCACGAACGTCAATCCGCTCATGGCGATGTTGATCGCGATGCCCGCCACCAGCTGGTTGCCTTTCTGGGTGATCGAGACGAAGGCCTGCACCATCGCGATGGCAGCGGACACCGCCACCGCGGCAGCCACGCCCCACCAGGGGTTCTGGGTCGCGTAGGCCACGCCGGCCGAGACGAAGGCGGAGGCGAGGATCTTGCCTTCCAGGCCAATGTCCACCACGCCGCTGCGCTCGGCGAACAGGCCGGCCAGCGCGGCGAACATCAGCACCGGCGCGTTGCGGATCGTGGAGACGACGATACTGGCAATATGGAGATCTTCCAGCATGGCTTATCCTTTGGAACGAGTCAGGTTGACCAGCTTGAGCACGGCGGGAGCGTACAGGTTCTCCATCGCGCCGCAGAACAGGATGATCAGGCCCTGGATGAAAATGAAGGTCTCTTGCGGAATGTTCGGTTTTTCCAGCGACAGGTCAAATCCGCCCTGGATCAGCGCGCCGAACAGCACCGACGACAGGAAGATGCCGACCGGGTGCTGGCGTCCCATCAGCGCGATCGCGATGCCCACAAAACCGGCGCCGGCCGGGAAGTTGAGCGACAGGTAGTGGGTCGAGCCCATGACCGAGTTGACCGCGCCCAGCCCCGCCAGCGCGCCGGAGATGAGCATGGTCACGATGATCATGCGGCTGATCGACACGCCCGCGTAGTGTGCCGCGTGCTGGTTCAGGCCCGTGGCGCGCAGCTTGTAGCCGAACGACGAGCGCCACACCACCACGCCGTAGATCACCAGTGCAGCAATCGCGACCAGGAAGGTGATGTTGAGCGGCGCGTCGCCCAGCGGCGAGGTGCCGTCCGCGCCGGCGAACCAGCTCGAGATGCGCGGCATTTCGCCGGCTGCCGCAAACGGGCGGCTGGCCGGGTTCTGCTCGCCTTCGGGCACCAGGTACTTCACGATCAGGAAGTTCATCAGGCTGGCGGCGATGAAGTTGAACATGATGGTCGTGACCACCACGTGGCTGCCGCGCTTGGCCTGCAGGTAGCCGGGGATGAAGGCCCACAGCGCGCCGAACACGGCGGCGCCCAGCATCGCCAGCGGCACCAGCAAAAAGGCGGGCAGCGAATGGTCGAACGAGAGCATCACCAGCGTCAGGCCCAGGCCGCCCACGTACATCTGGCCTTCGGCGCCAATGTTGAACAGGCCCGCCTTCATCGCGATCGAGACCGCAAGGCCGGTAAAGATGAAGGTGCTGGCGTAGAACAGCGTGTAGGCCAGGCCTTCCGGATTGAGCACGGCGCTGTTGACCAGGATGCCGAGCGATTCGAGCGGGCTTTCGCCGAGCAGGTGGATCACCAGCGCGGCGACCAGCAGCGCCGACAGCAGGTTCAGGATGGGCAGGACGAAGCCGGTGGCCCAGCGTGGCAGTTCGGTGGTTTTCATGATTTGTGCATCCCGCCCATCAACAGACCAATGCGGGTCGTATCGAATTCTTCAACTTTGAGTTCGCCCGTGATGCGCCCGCCCGACATGACGACGATGCGGTCCGCGAGGGCGCGCACTTCTTCCAGCTCCACCGACACCAGGAGGATCGCCACGCCTTCGTCGCGCAGGCGCAGGAGCTGGGTGTGGATGCTCTCGATGGTGCCGATGTCCACGCCGCGCGTGGGCTGGCCGACCAGCATGAGCTTGGGGCTGGCCGACACTTCACGCGCGATCACCACCTTCTGCTGGTTGCCGCCCGAGAGCAGGCCAATGCGCACGTTAGGGTCCTTCGGGCGCACGTCGAATTCTTCGAGCAGGTGCGCGCAGCGCTTGGCGATGGCGTCGAAATCGAACAGGCCAAGCCCGTTCGTCACGCGGTCCTGGTAGCCGAACACGGTGTTCTGCATGACCGAGAAGTCCTTGATCACGCCGTCGCGCAGGCGGTCTTCGGGCACGTGCGCAATGCCCATGTCGCGGAATACCGCGGGCAGGCCGTCGGCGTTCGAACGGCCGGCGATCGGCATCTCCTTGCCCATGAATTCCACGCTGCCGGAACTGGGCAGGCGCATGCCCGACAGGATTTCCATCAGCTCGCTCTGGCCGTTGCCCGACACGCCCGCGATCGCGACGATTTCGCCGGCGCGCACCGTGAGGTCGATGTCGGCCAACAGCTTGACGCCCTGGGCATCGGCCAGCTGCAGGTTGGTCACGCGCAGCACCGGTGCACCCGGGTTGTAGGGCTTGCGCGGCAGTTCGCTCTGGATCGGGCGGCCGACCATCATGCCGGCCAGCTGCTCCTTGGAGGTGTCGCTTGTCGCCACCGCGCCCACCACGCGGCCGGCGCGCATCACGGTCACCTGGTCGGTGATGTCCATGATCTCCTGCAGCTTGTGGGTGATGAGGATGATGGTCTTGCCCTGGTCCTTGAACAGCCGCAAGATCTCGAACAGCGCCGCCGTCTCCTGCGCGGTCAGCACCGCGGTCGGCTCGTCCAGGATCAGGATCTCGGCGCTGCGGTAGATCTGCTTGAGGATCTCCACGCGCTGTTGCGCGCCCACCGACAGGTCGGCGATGGTGGCGAGCGGATCGACGTCGAGCCGGTACTTGTCGCAGATTTCGCGCAGCTTGGCTTCCACCGCGCCGCGCTTGGCCTTGAGCTTGAAGCCGCCCTCGGCGCCGAGCATCACGTTGTCGAGCACGGTCATGTTCTCGACCAGCATGAAGTGCTGGTGCACCATGCCGATGCCCAGCGCGATCGCCTCGTGGCTGGTGCGGATGTCGCGCGGCTGGCCGTCGATGAGGACTTGTCCGCTGTCGGCGTTGTAGTAGCCGTACAGGATGCTCATCAGGGTCGACTTGCCGGCGCCGTTCTCGCCGATCACGCCGTGGATCGAGCCCTTGGCAATCGAAAAGCTGACGTCGGCGTTCGCCTGCACCGGCCCGAAGGCCTTGCTTATGTTGCGAAATTCTACGGCTGGCTGCATGTTCAGTCGCTTGCGTTATACGTTCAAAAGCGCGCCGCGCCGGACATGCCGGCGCGGCGCGCTTTTCAAGTGGGTAAAAAGATCAGATCGGGCAGGAGCTGTTGGCGCGGTAGTCCACCACCTTGATCTTGCCGCTGATGATGTCGGCCCTGGCCGCGTTGACGCGTTTTTCCATCGCTGCGGGCACGACCGCGCGGTTGTCCTTGTCCACCACCCAGTCCACGCCGCCTTCTTTCAGGCCCAGGTAGGTCACGCCCGGCTTCCAGGTGCCGTTCTTCATTTCGGTGAATTCGGTGTACACCGCGTTGTCCACGTGCTTGACCATCGAGGTCAGCATTGCGCCCGGGTGCAGGTAGTTCTGGTTCGAGTCCACGCCGATGGCCAGCTTGCCTTTTTCCTTGGCCTGCTGCAGCGCGCCCATGCCCGAGCCGCCGGCCACCGCGAACACCACGTCGGCGCCGCGGTCGAACTGGGCGCGAGCCAGCTCGCCACCCTTGGCCGGGTCGTTCCAGGCCGCGCTGGTGGTGCCCACCATGTTCTGCAGGATTTCGACCTTGCCGTTCTCGGCCTTGGCGCCTTGCGCGTAGCCGCAGGCAAAGGCGCGGATCAGCGGAATGTCCATGCCGCCGATGAAGCCGATCTTCTTGCTCTTGGATGCCATCGATGCAGCCAGGCCGACCAGGTAGGAGCCTTCCTGTTCCTTGAACAGCACCGAGTTGACGTTGTTACCTTGTGCCACGCCGTCGATCACGACGAAGCGCACGTTGGGGAATTCCTTGGCCACCTTCTGCACCGACTGGCTTTGCGAGAAGCCGACGGCCACGATCAGGTCCAGCTTCTTGCGCGCCAGGCCGCGCAGCACCTGCTCGGACTGGGTGTCGCTGTTGGCCTGCGCCTCAAGGTAGCCGATGCCGGTTTCCTTCTTGAAGCGCTCGGCGCCGACGTAGGCCGACTGGTTGAACGACTTGTCGAACTTGCCGCCCGCGTCGTACACGATGCCCAGCTTGGGCGCGGCGGCCGCTGCGGCGCTGCCGGCCACGCACAGGGCGGCGATCGTCATGCAGAGGTGCTTAATTTTCATGGGTTGGCTCCTGGAATTCCAATATTGTACCCGGCACAACGGCTGTGTTGGCAGGGCCTGCGCAAGCTTTCATGCTTCACCGCGGACATGTCTTCGCGGGATTCTGGCAGGCCGGCACGGTACAGGATGTTACGTTTTGTATCGCGTCGGGGGGTATCGACAGCAGGACGTCGCATTACCACAACAAGGGCGGCGCAAGCTTACAAATATGCATCAGCGCATTTGCATAAGACAAATACGATTTTACTGCGCAATTTATTTGTCGCAAATATAAATGCGGGCGACGGGCCGCATTTTTTACGTGAGGGCCGGCGGCACGGCGGCCGGCAGGGCGGCTTGTATGGACGTGGCGGCAAAGCGGGTGGCCAGGAAAAACGCCACGCGCTGCTGCGTGTCCTCGAGGTAGGGAATGGTCAGGTGGTCGGAGCCGGGCACGATGTCGTCGCCGCACAGCTGGGCCAGCTTCGCCACGAGCTCGTCGGTGTGCGAGTGGGGGATCACGTCGTCGCGCTCGGCGCGCAGCACGTAGGTCGGGGCCTTGAGCGCGGGCGCGTACTTGATCGACTCGAAGCGGTGGCGCAGCATGTACTCGATCGGCATGCCGCGAAAGCGCCGCTTGGCGATCGCCAGCACCGAGTCATAAGGGGTGATCAGGACCACCGCGTGGGCCGGTCGCTCCTTGGCGACCTGGATCGCCACGCCCGAACCCAGGCTGCGCCCGACCACGGCGATGCGGCCGGCGTCCACGTAGCCATGCCCGGCCAGCCAGTCGAACAGGGCGCAGCCGTCATCGACCATGTGGGTTTCGGCCGGGTCGCCATGCGAATTGCCGTAGCCGCGGTAGTTCATGGCCAGCACCGTCATGTTCGGGAACATGCGGCCGGCGTCGCGCGCGACCCACGACACTTCTTCGGAACGGCCGCCGAAATACAGCACGGCCGGGTGCGGGCCGGGCACGTGCGGCGTCATCAGCCAGCCGCACAGGCGAGTGCCGTCGTTGGCGCGCAGCACCACAGGACGGGTGCGGTGCCCGCTGCTGCGCGGGCTGGGGACCTCGGGCGTGACCACCGGATTGAACACCAGGCGCCGCTGGTTGGCGGCCACGGCAGCCGTCAGCCCCAGCCACAGGAAGCTGGCGAATCCGGCCATGCCGGCAGCCATTTTTTTGGACGTGGTGTTCATGCGACCCAGCTTACCCCCCGGCCGCCGCGCGCTCTGTGCGGTAACGAGCAAACGCTGCGCTAGTTCAGCAAGATCGGCGGGAACGTGGCGCGCTTACAACGGAAAACGGCGGGCGGATTGCGGCCGGCCAAGCGGATCGGTAGCGACAGCCTTGCAGGTTTGGCACCGGCCGCATGCGCGCGTGGGCAGCCGAGCTGCGCACCCTACGTGGTGGCGCCGGCGGTTCGGTAGGGTGGGCAGCTTGTCTGCCCACGCGTTCGACCAGTGGCGGTGTCCACGCAACAGCCGCGCTTGCCTGCCCGTGTGCGACTTCAGTGCAGCACCGGCCCCGCCGACGGCACGTACTTTTCCGCCCCCACCATCGCATGCTCGACCTTTTCGTCCCCCGGCAGCATCTTGACGTCGCGCTCGTGCTCCACCGGGCTCACGCCTTTCACGCGCATGCCCTGTTCGTACACCAGCCGCCCGCCAAACCAGCCGGACACGATCACCCCCAGCGCGCCAATCGCGGACAGCGCCAGCGAGCCGCCGACATGGCGCGGCTGGTTGCGGCGCATGAGCACGTTGGCGGCCGTTGCCACCATCACCCCGCCGTTGAGCATGGCGTGCAGGTTGGCGGTGCGCTTGACGTCGGTGTCGCGCTCGATGGTGAGGTAGTCCATGGCCCCCGCCATCGCTGCCGCGGCGCCGCCGATCAGCGCGCCCGTCAGGCCGTAGTACGCCGCGTTGGCATAGTCGTCGTTGTCGGTGGCATTGTGCATCGCGTCCAGGATGAAGCTGAAGGGCAGCAGGGCCGCCGGGGCGACGACGAGCATCGGGTGCAATGGATGGCCGGCGAGCGTGGACTTGGGCATGGGAAACTCCTTGCGAGGATCGGTTCGGTCGAGGCGAGCGGACAGTGTGGCATAAGCCCGCCGGCGCACACGCACGATAAGCGTGGGCAACAGCGGGCAATCCAGGCGCGGATTCTCACTTGCCGGGCACCAGCCGGATGACCAGGTTGTGCGAGGTCAGGGCCACCGCGGCGTCGGTTTGCATCGTGATTCCGATCGGCGAATCGAGGCCGCCGGGCAGCGGTCCGAGCACGATGCCATGCTGCTGCGCCACCCCGGCCACCGTGGTCGTGTTGTTGGCCACGTCGATGCGGCGCACCGTGGAATTGGCGGTGTCGGTCACGTACAGGTTGTCCATGCTGTCTACCGTGATGCCGCTCGGCGAGCACAGGCGCGAGGTGCCGGTGGGCCCGTCCGCGCTGGAGCACACGCCTGCGGCGCCGGCCAGCGTGGTGACGTTGCCTTTCGGGTCGATCATGCGGATCGTCGAATTGGCGGTATCGGCCACGTACACGTTGTTCCAGCGGTCCACCGTGATGTCGCGCGGCTCGCAGAACATGGCATTGGTGCCGCGGCCGTCGGCGCTGCCACACACGCCGGTTTGTCCCGCGATCGTCGTCACCTGGCCGGACGGCGCGATTTTACGGATCGTGTGGTTCTTGGTGTCGGCCACGAACAGGTTGCCCGCCTGGTCCACCGTGATCCCCTGCGGATTGCAGAACTGCGCGAACCCGCCTGCGCCATCGGCCGACCCGCACGCGCCGGCCTGGCCGGCGATCGTGGTCACCGCACCGGCCGGGCTGATTTTCCGGATCAGCGAGTTGCCGGTATCGGTCACGTAGATGTTGCCGCCGCCGTCGACGGTCAGCCGCGTTGGATTGCGAAAGCGCGCCGCCGTACCCGCGCCGTCGGCGCTGCCTTCCTGGCCCGCCGACCCGGCCACCGTGGTGACCACGCCCAGCCCCGTCACCTTGCGGATGATGGAGCCGCCACGTTCGGCCACGAACAGGTTGCCGTGGCCGTCGTAGGCCACGCCTTCCGCGCCGTTGAACCGGGCGCCCGAGCCGGTGCCGTCGCCCGAGCCGGTGCACAGGTTGCACTGGTCGCCCGCGATCAGCGTCATGCCGGTCGGCTGCGACGGGTCGCCAGGCGCTGGCGCCGGTGTTTTCTTGGGATGATCCCATTTGTCGTGGGGATGGCCGTCGTCCCACGTCACGCACCAGTCGCTGCTGCCGCCGCAACCGGCTGTCACGGCACATAGCACAAGTGGCGCGAACCACAATCCGGATGTCTTCATGTTCTTCACCTTTCCTTGATCTGTTCGCACCCAGATTAATTGTCGGGTTCGACCAAGGTCTGAGGACGATCAAGCGTGCCAGCGTGGTGCGCGCGGCATCGGTTAAGATGGCCGTTGTACCAATACGACTGACTGGGAAGAGTCCATGCACTATTTGCTGATCTATGATCTCGCGTCCGACTATTTGGACCGTCGTGCAGAGTTCCGTACCGAGCATCTGAAGTACGCGTGGGAGGCGCAGCAGCGAGGCGAACTCGTGATGGCAGGTGCGCTGGCCGACCCTGCGGATCAGGCGATCCTGATGTTTAAGTGCGACAGCCCAGAAATCGTGACGCGCTTTGCGGCGTCCGACCCTTACGTGACGCATGGCCTGGTCAAGGCCTTCCACGTCCGGCAGTGGAATACGGTGGTGGGCGAGGGCGCGGCCAATCCGGTACGCGCCTGATCGTAGGGTGGGCGGGTCTCCCGCCCACGCGTTCAACGAAGGCTTGCTCGGCCACGTCGCCCCTAACCGAACGCGTGGGCAGGAGACCTGCCCACCCTACGACACGCGACGCCCCCCGCCACGCAAGCGCCCCCGCAAGCAAGCTCATCGGTTAATATTGCCCGGCCTTTCCTTGAGCCGGGAGTATTCATGCATTCAGCAGTCAACCTGTGGCCGCTATTGGGCGTGGCCGTGATCATCGTCGGCTTCGTGCTGCGTGCGCACCCGGTGCTGGTGGTGGTTGCCTCATGCGCGGTGACGGGGCTTGCCGCCGCGCTGCCGGTCACCCAGATCCTCGAATCGCTGGGCGCGGCGTTCATCAAGACGCGCAATCTTCCCCTGATCTACATACTGCCGCTGGCCGCAATCGGCCTGCTCGAGCGCTTTGGCCTGAAGGACTACGCCCAGGCGACCATTGCAAAGATCAAGTCCGCCACCGCGGGCCGCCTGCTGATTGTTTACCTGCTGGTGCGCGAACTGTCTGCCGCCTGCGGCCTGACCAGCCTTGGCGGCCAGGCCTCGATGGTGCGCCCGCTGGTCGCGCCGATGGCCGAGGGCGCCGCCGAAGCGCGCGCCGGCCAACTGCCCGAGGCGCTGCGCCACCGCGTGCGCGCGATGGCCGCTGCCACCGACAACGTGGGCCTGTTCTTCGGCGAGGACATCTTCGTCGCGTTCGGCGCCATCGTGCTGATGCAGACCATCCTGCGTGCCGAGGGCATCGAAGTCGATCCCCTGCACATGGCCCTGTGGGGGCTGCCGACCGCCGTGTGCGCCTTCGTCATCCACAGCTGGAACCTGCGCCGGCTGGACGCGCAGATCCTGCGCGAAGGAGGGCGCAAGTGATCGTCTCGCTCGACTATGTGTACCTGCTGGTGGGCGTGCTGCTGGCCATCGTGGCCGTGATGTCGGTGCGCGACAAGGCCAATCCGCGCCGCTTCACCACCGCCGCGTTCTGGGGCCTGTACGCGCTCGTGTACCTGCTCGGCGAGCGCATTCCCCCGCTGGCTGGCGGCGTGCTGATGATCGCCATGGCGCTCATCGCGGGCTTCGGCTGGGTGCGGGCGGGGCGCCACGACGCGCTTCCCGACGCGCAGCGCCAGGCCAGCGCGGCGCGCCTTGGCCACAAGCTCCTGATCCCGGCGCTGGCGGTGCCGGCGGTCACCGTCATCGGCTCCACGCTGCTCAAGGACGTCAAGATCGGCGAGCTGTTCGTGCTCGATCCGAAGAACCTGACGCTGGCGGCGCTGGGCGTGGGCGCGGTGGTGGCGCTGGCGCTGGCCTGCCGGCTCACGCGCTCGACCCCGATGCAGGGCGTGCGCGAGCTGCGCCGCCTGTTGGATGCGATCGGCTGGGCGCTGGTGCTGCCGCACTTCCTGGCGGTGCTGGGACTGCTGTTCACCGAGGCCGGTGTATCCAAGGCGGTGGCGCACGTGGTCACCTCGTACGTGAACATGGACCTGCGCTTCGTGGCGGTGGCCGTGTACTGCGTCGGCATGGCGCTTTTTACCATCGTGATGGGCAATGGCTTTGCCGCCTTCCCGGTGATGGCGGGCGGCGTCGGCATCCCGGTGCTGGTGGGGATCTACCACGCCAACCCGGCGATCATGGCGGCGATCGGTATGTTCAGTGCATATTGCGGCACCCTGATGACACCGATGGCCGCTACCTTTAATATTGTCCCCGTTGCGCTGCTCGAACTGCCCGACCGGCAT
The DNA here is from genome assembly GCF_024756255.1 of Massilia agilis. Lineage (GTDB taxonomy): Bacteria > Pseudomonadota > Gammaproteobacteria > Burkholderiales > Burkholderiaceae_D > Telluria > Telluria agilis. The sequence goes on from NZ_JANUHB010000005.1 coordinate 195,543, forward strand.
GCCGTGATCCGGGCGCAGCTGCCAACTGCCTTGCCGCTTCTGGTTGCGAACATCTTCCTTCTCTACTTCTTGATGGATCGGTAGCCGATGATAAAAACTATTCTTCTGACTGGATTCGAGCCGTTCAACAAAGCGAGCATCAACCCGTCCTGGGAAGCGGTAAAGGAACTGAAGGGATGGCGCAACGGCGAGTTCGCGGTGGAGGTGCGCCAGCTTCCCTGCGTGTTTGGCCTGGCCAACCGCGTCATGGCCGGCTTGCTGGAGGAGCTCAAGCCCGACGTCGTCATCGCCACCGGCCAGGCCGGCGGCAGGCCCGAGCTGTCGGTCGAGCGCGTGGCCATCAACGTGGACGACGCGTCGATCGAGGACAACGACGGGCAGCAGCCGGTCGATGCCGCCATCGTCGAGGGTGGCCCGGCGGCGTATTTCAGCACGCTGCCGATCAAGGCCATCGTGCGCGAGATGCGCGAGCACGGCTTGCGGGCGGGCGTGTCGCAGACTGCCGGCACCTTCGTCTGCAACCATGTGTTCTATGGGCTGCTGCACAATACCGCCGATTCGCCGGTGCGCGCGGGCTTCATCCATGTGCCGTTCCTGCCGGAGCAGGCGGGCAAGGGTGTGCCGAGCATGACGCTGGACGAGATCGTCGAGGGCTTGCGCGCGGCGGTGATTGCGTCGGTGTCGGCGGAAAGCGATATCGCAGAGGCGGGCGGCGCAACGCATTAGCCTTTGCTGGACGCGTGGGCAGAAAATCTGCCCACCCTACGGTTGGCCGTTCCCGACGTCGAGGATCTTCAGGAATGCCCTCACCACCGGGGCGTCGCCCTGGCTCGGGTAGGTGATGTACAAATTGGCCGAGGGCGGGTTGGTCTTGATCGGCACGAAGGTCACGCCGGGCCAGACCACGCGCGCGGTCGTCTCTGGCATCATCGCCCAGCCCAGTCCTGCGCCCACCATTGCCAGCACGGTCTGCGGCTCGGTCACCTCCTGGAAGATCACCGGTTCAAAGCCGGCATCGACGCAGCACTGGATCTGGTAGCGCGCGTCCGGCGCCCGGTCCAGCGACAGCGTGAGCATCGGCTCGCCGGCCAGGTCGGTCAGCTCGACGTGCGGGCGTGTGGCGAGCGGGTGGTTCTGGTTCAGCGCCACGCACACATTCTCGCGAAAGCCCAGCTCCTGCTTCAGGTTCGATTGCTTCAGGCTGTCCGCGTCGATGCGCGGTTCGCGCCAGAACCCCACGTCGATCTGTTTGGCGCGCAGCGCTTCGAACTGGTCGTTCGGCCCCAGTTCGTGCAAGGTCCAGCTCACGCGCGGAAAACGCGTCTGGAATTCCTCGAGCAGTTTCGGGATCGGTCCCCACATCGCGGAACCCACGATGCCCACGCGCAGCCGGCCCACTTCGCCGCGGTCGATCTGGCGCACGGTGTCGATGGTCATGCGCATGCGCGCCAGCAGGTCCGCCGCCTCCGTCATCAGCGCCTTGCCGGCCGCCGTCAATTCGAAGCTGCGCGTGGTGCGCGCGAACAGGCGCACGCCCAGTTCGTTCTCCAGTTTCTGGATCTGCTGCGAGAGCGGCGGCTGCGAGATGTGCAGGCGCTCGGCCGCGCGGCTGAAGCTCTTCTCTTCGGCCACCGCGAGGAAGTACTTGAGCTGTTTCAGGTCGATTGACATGGCGCGGCTTCCTTTGGGTCAGGAGTTCGCCAGCACGGGCGCGCCATGCAGCGCCACCGCCAGGCGGGCGCCGACCAGCGCGTTGTGCTTGACCAGCGCAATGTTCGTGGCCAGCGAGCGCCCGCCGGTGAGCTGCTTGATCCGGTCGAGCAGGAAGGGTGTGATCGCCTTGCCGGTCACGCCCTGCTGGTCCGCTTCCAGCAGCGCCTGTTCGGTGATGCGGTCGATTTCCATCTTGGGCATCGCCGCCTCTTCGGGCACGGGGTTGGCCACCACCACGCCACCTTTCAGGCCCAGCTCCCATTTGGTGCGGATGAAGCTGGCCTGCTCGGGCGCGCTGTCGATCTGGAAGTCTGCATTGAATCCGCTCTCGCGCGTGAAGAAGGCCGGAAAGCCCGGCTGGCCGACGCTCACCACCGGCACGCCGTGGGTTTCGAGGTATTCCAGCGTCAGGCCGATGTCCAGGATCGACTTGACGCCCGCGCACACCACCGCCACGTTCGTGTGCGCCAGCTCCTGCAGGTCGGCCGAGATGTCGAAGCTTTTTTCCGCGCCGCGATGCACGCCGCCGATGCCGCCGGTGACAAAGACCTGGATGCCGGCCAGCTCGGCGCAGATCATGGTCGCGGCCACGGTGGTCGCGCCGAGCTTCTTCTGGGCCAGCACGTAGGGCAGGTCACGGCGGCTCACCTTGATGGCGTCGCTGGAAGACCCGAGCAGTTCAAGCTGCTCTTCCGACAGGCCGATGCAGATGCGCCCCTTGATGAGCGCGATGGTCGCCGGCACGGCGCCGGCGTCGCGGATCACCTGTTCGACTTCGCGCGCGGTCTGCACGTTTTGCGGGTAGGGCATGCCGTGCGAAATGATCGTCGATTCCAGCGCCACGATCGGTTTGCCTGCGGCGCGGGCGGCGGCGACTTCAGGCGAGAGGAGAAGGTAAGGGTGCATGGATCAGTCCTGGTTGGATACGGTTGGCAGCTCGCCCAGCATGTCGGGCGACAGCTGCGGGCAGACGGTTTGCGGTGATGCGAGCGTGAGCGCGGACAGGCGCAGGCCGCGCTGGCAGGCAAGCCGCAGGTCGTCGCCGTCCTGCTGCAGCGACCAGCATACCGCGGCTGCGAACGCGTCGCCGGCACCGGTCACGTCCACGATGTCGGTCGTGGGCGCGGGCAAGCGGGCCAGCTTTTCACCGTCGGTGAACAGCACGCCCTGCGCGCCGCGCGTGACGACGAGGTCGCGCGCGCCCTGTTGCTGCACCTCGCGGCAGGCGGCGGCAAAGTCGTCTTCGGTGGCGAGCGCGCGGCCCACCCGCACCGCCAGTTCGCCCGCGTTCAGGATCAGCAGGCGCACGCCGCGCAGGTCGGCGGGCAGGCGGTCCATCTTCGGTTCCGATACGGCCACCACCACCAGCGGCACGTTGTCGCGCTGCGCGTCCGCCGCCACCAGCGCCACGGTCTCGCGCGGCAGGTTCAGGTCCGCCACCAGCAGGGCCGCGTTGGCGCGCTGCGGCTGGCGCGCGGCGATCACCTCGGGCGTCAGCCGGTCATACAGCGCCATGTCGGCCAGCGCCACGGCCATTTCGCCATCGTGGTCGAGCACCGCAGTGTAGGTGCCGGTCGCCGCATCCGCGAGCCTGGCTACCCCGCGCGTGTCGATGCCAGCGTGGTCGGCATGGGCCATCAGGGCGGCGCCTGCCGTGTCGTTGCCGACGGCGGTGATCAGGCCGACGGCGGCGCCCAGGCGCGCCAGGTTCTCTGCCACGTTGCGCGCCACGCCGCCGTAGGATTCGTTCTGGCTGGCCGGGTTGGAGGTGGCCGGCACCAGCCTGGCCAGCGTGCGCAGCTTGCGGTCGAGGTTGGCTGCGCCGATGCAGACGATGGCGCGGCGCTCCGGCAGCACATAGGCGCGGCCGAGCAGGCGGCGTTCGCGGATCAGCGCCGCAATGTGGCCGGCCACAGCCGAGCGCGACAGGTGCAGCTGGTCGGCCAGCTCCTGCTGCGATATGAAGGGGTTGGCCCGGATCAGCTCGAAGAGCCGGTCTTTTTTGGATGTGTCGGTCACGGGATCGGAAGATCTCAACAATTGTTGTGCATGCTAAACAAAAGTTTGAAGCGCGTCAAAAGCATTGTGTCCGCAGTCCAACAAAATAAGCGTTTGAATTTATTCTATCGTCATATAAATCGGGAACAAAAATGGTATTTGCCATACGAATCCACCCTCATGCATAGTTATAATATTTTCTGGCCTATCGGCATCCGCACGCCGCTGCGGGCATTCGCATCTGACGCCGTCCTCCAGCCCGATACGCCTCCCCATACCGACAAGAAGGAAAACCTCAATGCTCAGCAACACCCCTTTTGAAGCCGCCGACATTATCCGTGCCCGCAAACCGGGCTTCACGCCGCGCGTGGCGCTGATCCTCGGTTCCGGCCTTGGCGTGCTGGCCGAGCAGATGACCGACGCGGTGTCGATCAGCTTTACCGAGCTGCCCGGTTTCCCGATCAGCACCGTGCACGGCCACGCAGGTGAGCTGGTGCTGGGCACCCTGGCCGGCGTGCCGGTCGCGTGCATGAAGGGCCGCGGCCACTTCTACGAAGGCTATGGCCCGGGCGTGATGATCTCCGCCGTGCGCACCATGAAGCTGCTCGGCTGCGAGATGCTGTTCGCGACCAATGCCGCAGGTTCCTTGCGCACCGAAGTGGACGCCGGCAGCCTGGTGGCCATCACCGACCATATCAACGGCCTGCCGGGCAGCCCGATGACCGGCCCCAATGACGAGCGCTTCGGCCCGCGCTTCTTCAGCATGTCCAACGCGTATGACGCCGAGCTGCGCGAGCTGGTGAAGGCCACCGCCAAAGAAAAGAGCATCACCCTGCACGAAGGCGTGTACATCTGCTACCCGGGCCCCAACTTCGAGACCGCCGCCGAGATCCGCGCGTTCAAGACGCTGGGCGCAGACATCGTCGGCATGTCCACCGTGCCGGAAGTGGTGGCGGCGCGCCATTGCGGGCTGAAGGTGGCCGGCGTGTCGGTCATCACCAACCTGGCCGAAGGCATGTCGCCGTTCCAGCTGTCGCACGAACAAACCCTGAAATATGCCGCCATCGGCGCACGCGACCTCGTCGCGCTGATCCCGGCCTTCCTCGAGCGCGTTGCCGCCATCCCGCGCAGCGCCTGATCCAACCAGCGAGTACACCATGTCCCGCGCATTCATCCTCCTGCTCGATTCGTTCGGCCTGGGCGCGCTGCCCGACGCGGACAAATACGGCGACGCAGGCGCCAACACCTTCGGCCACATCGCCGCATGGGCCGCAGAAGAAGGCAAGCCGATGTCGCTGCCGAACCTCGAAAAACTCGGCCTTGCCGCCGCGGCCCAGCGGGCCTGCGGGGAGTGGGCCGCAGGCTTCAACATGCGCGAGGGCTTTACCGGCGCCTATGGCGTGGCGCGCGAACAATCGACCGGCAAGGACACGCAGAGCGGCCACTGGGAGATCGCCGGCGTGCCGGTGCTGTTCGACTGGGGCTACTTCCCCAGGACCGTGCCGTCCTTCCCCAAGGAGCTCACCGACAAGCTGCAGGAGCTGGCCAAGCTGCCGGGCTTCCTGGGCAACTGCCACGCCTCCGGCACCACCATCATCAACGAGCTCGGTGACGAGCATGTGGCCACCGGCAAGCCGATCCTGTACACCTCGGCCGACTCGGTGCTGCAGATCGCCGCGCACGAAGAGCACTTTGGACTGGAGCGCCTGTACGAGGTGTGCGAGATCGCTTATGAACTGGTCAAGCCGTACAACATCGGCCGCGTGATCGCGCGCCCGTTCGTGGGCGCGAACGGCGACTACAAGCGCACCGCCAACCGCCACGACTACGCCGTGCCGCCGCCCAGCCCCACACTGCTGGACCACGTGAAGGAAGCCGGCGGCGAGGTGATCGCGCTGGGCAAAATCAGCGACATCTTCGCGGCGCAGGGCGTGACCCGGCTGATCAAGGGCCCGGACAACATGGCGCTGTTCGACCGGCTCGTGGAAGCGGCAGACACCGCGCCCGACCACTCGCTCACCTTCGTGAACTTCGTCGACTTCGACATGATGTTCGGCCACCGCCGCGACCTGGCGGGCTACTCGAACGCGCTGCACGAGCTGGACGCGCGCCTGCCCGAGTTCATGGCAAAGATGAAGGAGGGCGACATCGCCGTCATCACCGCCGACCACGGCTGCGACCCGAGCTGGACCGGTTCGGACCACACCCGCGAGCACATCCCGGTGCTGTTCTTCGGCCCCGGCGTCGCACCGCGCGCGCTGCCCACGGCCGACACTTTTTCCGACATCGGCGCCACGCTGGCCAAGCACCTTGGCGTCAAACCCCTTTCGAACGGAACCCCGCTGCTATGACCCAGAACCTGGATTTCAAACGTAACACGGCCGTCGGCCTGGACCTGGGCTGGGTGAACAGCCTGCAGGTCAACCGCAACGCCGCCGACCGCCGCGCCGCCAGCCTGGCCGCGCGCCGCACGGTCAAGAAGGAGTACCAGGCCGCGTGGCTGGTACGTGCGATCCAGTGCATCGACCTGACCACGCTGTCCGGCGACGACACCCCGGGCCGCGTCGAGCGCCTGTGCCGCAAGGCGATGCGCCCGCTGCGTTCGGACCTGATGGCAGCGCTGGGCCTGACCGAGCTGACCACCGGCGCCGTGTGCGTGTACCACGAGATGATCAAGCCGGCCGCGCACATCCTGCAGGGCCGCCTGCCGATCGCCGCCGTCTCCACCGCGTTCCCGGCGGGCCTGTCTTCGCTCGAAACCAAGATCCGCGAGATCGAGCTGTCGGTGGCCGCGGGCGCCAGCGAGATCGACATCGTCATCACCCGCCAGCACGTCTTGACCGGTAACTGGCAGGCGCTGTACGACGAGATGGTGGCCTACCGCCAGGCCTGTGGCGATGCGCACGTGAAGGCGATCCTCGCCACCGGCGACCTGGTCACGCTGGAGAACGTGGCCAAGGCATCGTGGGTGTGCATGATGGCCGGCGCCGACTTCATCAAGACCTCGACCGGCAAGGAAGGCGTGAACGCGACCATTCCGGTGTCGCTGGTGATGGTGCGCGCGATCCGCGAATACTACGAGCGCACCGGCTTCATGGTCGGTTACAAGCCGGCGGGCGGCGTCTCGACCGCCAAGGCCGCGCTGCAGTACCTGACCGTGATGAAGGAAGAGCTGGGCAACGAATGGCTGCAGCCGCACCTGTTCCGCATCGGCGCATCGAGCCTGCTGACCGATATCGAGCGCCAGCTCGAACACTACGTGACCGGCAGCTACTCGGCAGCCCACCGCCACGCGCAACCATAAAAACAGAACGGACACGTCATGCCAACTATTCAAGAGATCCTCCAAACTATGGACTACGGCCCCGCACCCGAAAGCACCAAAGAAGCGAATGCGTGGCTGGACCAGCATGGACGCCGTTTTGGCCTTTTCATCGACAACGAATGGAGCGAGGCGGCCGATACCTTCCCGTCGTTTAACCCGGCCGACGGCAGCGAGCTGGCGCAGGTGACGCAGGCAAGCAATGCCGACGTCGAACGTGCCGTGGCCGCCGCGCGCCGCGCGCAGCCCGGCTGGGCGGCCATGGGCGGCAACGGCCGCGCCAAGATCCTGTACGCGATCGCGCGCCTGCTGCAAAAGCACTCGCGCCTGTTCGCCGTGCTCGAAACGCTGGACAACGGCAAGACGATTCGCGAAACGCGCGACGCCGACCTGCCGTTAGCAAGCCGCCACTTCTACCATCACGCCGGCTGGGCGCGCCTGCAGTACGAGGAGTTCGCCGATTACCGCGCCGTGGGCGTGGTCGGCCAGATCGTGCCGTGGAACTTCCCGCTGCTGATGCTCGCATGGAAGGTCGCGCCTGCGCTGGCAGCCGGTAACACCATCGTCTTCAAGCCGGCCGAATTCACCTCGCTCACCGCGCTGCTGTTTGCCGAGATCTGCAAGCAGGCCGGCGTGCCGCCGGGCGTGGTCAACATCGTCACCGGCGACGGCCGCGTGGGCGAGGCGATCGTCAACCACCCGGGCATCGACAAACTGGCCTTTACCGGCTCCACCGAAGTGGGCCGCCTGATTCGCAAGGCCACCGCGGGCAGCGGCAAGAAGCTGTCGCTGGAACTGGGCGGCAAGTCGCCGTTCATCGTGTTCGACAATGCCGACCTGGACGCCGCCGTCGAAGGACTGGTCGATTCGATCTGGTTCAACCAGGGCCAGGTGTGCTGCGCAGGTTCGCGCCTGCTGGTGCAGGAATCGGTGTACGAGCGCTTTATCGAGAAGGTCAAGGCGCGCATGCAGAACCTGCGCGTGGGTTCGCCGCTGGATAAATCGAACGACATCGGCGCGCTGGTGGACCCGGTGCAGCAGCAGCGCATTGCAGGCCTGGTGGAGTCGGCCCGCGCCGAAGGCTGCGAAGTGTGGCAGCCGGCTTGCGACGCGCCCACCGCCGGCTCGTGGTACCTGCCGACCCTGATCACCGGCGCCTCGACCACGGCCACCGTGTCGCAGACCGAGATCTTCGGCCCGGTGCTGGTGGCCATGAGCTTCCGCACGCCGGGCGAAGCGGTGCAGCTGGCGAACAACACCGTGTATGGCCTCGCCGCCTGCGTGTGGTCCGAGTCGATCAGCCTGGCGCTGGACGTGGCGCCGCAGCTCAAGGCCGGCGTGGTGTGGATCAACACCGCCAACCAGTTCGACGCGGCCTGCGGCTTCGGCGGCTACAAGGAGTCGGGCTTTGGCCGCGAAGGCGGCAAGGAAGGCATGTACGAGTACCTGACCCCGGTGGCGGAAGACACGCGCCCGGCCGCGCCGATGGTGGCGGACAAGGGCAAGGTCAAGCCGATCGAGGACAACCCGTTCGAGATCGACCGCACCGCCAAGCTCTACATCGGCGGCAAGCAGGCGCGCCCGGACAGCGGCTACAGCCGCGCGATCATGGGTGCCAACGGCGAGTTCCTGGCCGACGTGGGCGAGGGCAACCGCAAGGACATCCGCAACGCCGTGGAAGCGGCGCACAAGGCTTCCGGCTGGGCCAAGGCGACCGCGCACCTGCGTGCTCAGGTGCTGTACTACATCGCCGAGAACCTGGCCGCGCGCGGCGCCGAATTCACCGCCCGCATCGCGGCGCAGACCGGCGCCAAGAACGCCGAGCGCGAGGTGCAGGCGTCGATCGAGCGCCTGTTCTACTGGGCTGCGTGGGCCGACAAGTACGACGGCCTGGCGCACCAGCCGCCGATGCATGGCATCACCGTGGCGCTGAACGAGCCGGTGGGCGTGATCGGCATCATCTGCCCGAACGAGAACCCGCTGCTGGGCTTTATCTCGCTGGTCGCGCCGGCGCTGGCGATGGGCAACCGCGTGGTGGCGGTGCCGTCGCAGGTGGCGCCGCTGTCGGCCACCGACCTGTACCAAGTGCTGGACACCTCGGACTTGCCGGGTGGCGCGCTGAACATCGTTACCGGCAGTGCGGACGAGCTGGCGCGCACGCTGGCGTCGCACTTCGACGTGGATGCCGTATGGCGCCACGACGGGTCGGCGGAAGGTTGCGCCGAAGTGGAGCGCCTGTCGGCCGAATCGCTCAAGCGTACCTGGACCGGCGGTGGCAAGGGCCGCGACTGGTTCAACGCGCAGCAGGCCTGCGGCCGTGCGGTGCTGTACCACGCGACCCAGGTGAAGAACGTCTGGATTCCGTACGGCGTCTGACGGTTTTCGTAGGGTGGGCAGCTCGGCTGCCCACGCGGCGGTAGTTAGCCACTGCGCGCCCCACTCGGGCCGGCACACGCTACGTATCACCGCGTGGGCAGCAAAGCTGCCCACCCTACGTTTCAGCTAACGATTTTTTTAAGCGAACACGCTCATGTTTCTACCCCAAGAGATCATCCGCAAAAAGCGCGACGGCGGCACCTTGAGCGCCGAGGAGATCGCCTTCTTCGTGCGCGGGATCACCGACAACAGCGTCACCGAAGGCCAGATCGCCGCGCTGGCGATGGCGGTGTACTTCAACGACATGAACATGGACGAGCGCGTCGCCTTTACGCTGGCGATGCGCGATTCCGGCCAGGTGATGGAGTGGAAATCGCTGAACCTGCCCGGCCCGGTGCTGGACAAGCACTCCACCGGCGGCGTGGGCGACGTGGTCTCGTTGATGCTCGGGCCCATGATCGCGGCCTGCGGCGGCTTCGTGCCGATGATCTCGGGCCGCGGCCTGGGCCACACCGGCGGCACGCTCGACAAATTCGATTCGATCCCAGGCTACTGCACCGTGCCCGACCCTGAACTCTTCCGCAAGGTCGTGCGCGAGGTGGGCGTGGCGATCATCGGCCAGACCGCGCAGCTGGCGCCGGCCGACAAGCGCTTCTACAGCATCCGCGACACCACCGCGACCGTCGAATCGATCGCCATGATCACCGGCTCCATCCTGTCCAAGAAGCTGTCGGCGGGCCTGGACGCGCTGGTCATGGACGTGAAGGTCGGCAGCGGCGCCTTCATGCCGACGTACGAGAAATCGGTGGCGCTGGCCGAGAGCATCGTCAGCGTCGGCAACGGCGCGGGCACGCGCACCTCGGCCGTGCTGACCGGGATGAACGAGTCGCTGTGCCCGGTGGCCGGCAATGCGCTGGAAGTGCGGCTGGCGCTGGACTACCTGACCGGCGTGTCGCGCCCGGCGCGCCTGCACGAGGTGACCATGGCCTTGTGCGCCGAGATGCTGGTCCTCTCCGGCATCTGCACGGACCACGGCGCGGCAAACGCAAAGCTGCAGGCGGCCCTGGATTCGGGTGCGGCGGCCGAGCGTTTTGCGCGCATGGTCGCGGCGCTGGGCGGCCCGGCCGACCTGATGGAACGCCCCGACGCCTACCTCGACAAGGCGCCGGTGGTGGTGCCGGTGCCGGCGCTGGCATCGGGCTTTGCGGCGGCCACCAATTGCCGCGAGCTCGGGCTGGCCGTGGTCAGCCTCGGCGGCGGCCGCATCCGTCCGCAGGACCCGATCGACTTTGCGGTGGGCCTGACCGACCTGGTCGAACTGGGCCAGAAGGTGGAGGCGGGCCAGCCGCTGGGCTTCGTGCACGCGCGCACGCCGCAGGCGGCCGAGCAGGCCGTGCGCCAGGTGCAGGGCGCATATCGAATCGCGGCTCAACAGCCCGCTGCGGAGCCGATGATTTACCGGACGATTCGTCCATAAAAAGGCGCACCACATGAGATACGAAAAACTGATCGACGAGGCACGCGCGGCGCGCGAACTGGCCTATGTGCCGTACTCGAAATTCAAGGTGGGCGCTGCGCTGGAGTGCAAGGACGGCCGGGTCTTCCGCGGTTGTAACGTCGAGAATGCATCCTACGGCTTGTGCAACTGCGCCGAGCGCACCGCTTTCTTCAGCGCGATCGCGCACGGCTACAAGCCGGGTGACTTCACCGCCCTTGCCGTGATCGGCGATACCGACGGACCGATCGCACCATGCGGCGCCTGCCGCCAGGTGACGCTGGAGCTGGGTGGGAACGATCTGCCCGTGGTGCTCACCAACCTCAAGGGTGAAGTGATGGAGACCACCGCCGCAGGGCAGTTGCCGAACGCATTCGGCGGCTGGGACCTGCAGAAGTAGCGGCTTGGTGTTGCGGAAGGGGTTCAAATCGAACCCATGCGCGAGATAATCATTGCCCAACAGCAAGGGATTGGTTATCTTAAACATGCATTTGAAATGGCGGATATTTTGAACACGTCCGCTACCTCCTTCCGAACCGCAACCACATGCTCACGTCTTTCCTCGATCGCCTGCTGCTTTGGCAAAAATTCGCTGTCCTGAGTGCCGTTGGAATCATCCTGGCGCTCATTCCTTCAACACTTTATTTGCGCGGTTCCGCGCAGATGATCGACGCGTTCGCGATGGAGTCGAGCGCGCGGCAACCGCTGGCCACGGTGCTCAGGGCGGTGCAGGCCACGCAGCAGCATCGTGGACTGGCTGCACTGGTGCTGGGCGGCGTCCCGGAGGCCACGCGCCAGCGTGAGGACAAGCAACGCCAGATCGACCAGCTTTACCTGGCGCTGGATGGGCAGGTCCGCGACATCAACGATGCGGCGATCACGGCCGCGTGGACGCAAGCGCGCAAGGATTGGGAGAGCCTGCGCGAGCGCCTTGCAGCCAAGTCGATCTCCGTGCCCGACAGCTTCGCGGCGCATACCGCGCTCATTTCGAAGCTGCTCGCGGCGGAGGACGAGATTGCCGACCATTTCGGCCTGAACCTGGATCCCGACCTGGATACTTACCAGCTGGTGCAGACCGCCTACTACAACCTCCCCTATTTGTCGGAGGAGCTTGGCAAGATGCGCGCCAAGGGTGCCGCCCTGCTGGCCGCCAGGTCAGCCAGCCCCGAGGAGCGGCTGGCCTTGTCGTCGATCGTCGCCCGCGCCAGCGACCGGCTGAACCAGACGATGCGCGAGTTTGACAAGTCGGCCCGCGCCAACCCGGCCATCAAGGAAAAGCTGGAGGGTCCGCTGCATGACCTGTCTGCGCGCGCCAACGAGGTCATGCAACTGGCGACCGGGCAAATCGTCAAGCCCGAAACGCTGGCGTACTCCGGACAGGACTACGTGCGGCAGGTGACCGCTGCCATCGATGTCCAGTACGCGTTCACCGACGCTGCCATCGCCCAGTTCGACCAGCTTCTCGGCCAGAAGATCGATTCCCGCAAGCGGCAGGCCGTGCTGATGCTGGCCGCGCTCGCGGCCATGGTGGCGCTGGGCGGCGGACTGATGTTCCTGATTGCGCGCTCCGTGACCCGGCCGCTTGGCGACGCGGTGGAGATCGCCGAACGTGTCGCCTCGGGCGACCTCACGGCCCGATTCGACGTCCAGGGGCGCAATGAGATGGCGCGCCTGCTGCGCGCGCTGGCGACGATGAACGGCAACCTCCGGCGCATGGTGGGGGAAGTGCGCCACAGCGTCGATACCATCGGCGACGCAACGAGTGACATCGCAGGCGGCAACGCCAACCTGGCGGCGCGCACCGAAGCGCAGGCAGCCAGCCTGGAACAAACCGCCAGCGCGATGGAAGAAATGACCGCCACGGTCGAGCAGAACGCCGATAGCGCCCAGCGGGCCAACGCGCTCGCCGCGAATGCATCGGACATCGCGCTCAAAGGGGGGCAGGTGGTGACGGACGTGGTGCAGACGATGGGCGCGATCCACGACAGCGCGAGCCGGGTGGCCGAGATCATCGGCGTCATCGATGGGATCGCGTTCCAGACCAATATCCTGGCGCTCAACGCTGCCGTCGAGGCGGCGCGCGCGGGCGAACAGGGGCGGGGATTCGCGGTGGTTGCCGCCGAGGTGCGCACGCTCGCCCAGCGCAGCGCGGGCGCCGCCAAAGAGATCAAGCAACTCATCGACGAAAGCGTGGGGCGGGTCGAAACGGGTAACCGCCTGGTCGAACAAGCCGGCGCCCTCATGCAGGACGTTGTCGCCAGCATTGGCCAGGTGTCCGCCGTCGTGGGCGAGATCGTGACGGCATCCAGCGAGCAATCGGCCGGTATCCACCAGATCAACGACACGCTCACCCACCTGGACGAAGCGACCCAGCAGAACGCCACCCTCGTGGAGGAAGCGGCGGCCGCGGCGGCCAGTCTCAATGAGCAGGCCCAGTCGCTGGTGCGCTCGATGGGTGTGTTCACGCTCTCCGCGCAGAAGGTTGCGGCAGGCGGCGCCGCTTCGGCGCCGCGGCTGCGGCCAGCGCTGCGAGCTGCCTGAACCGGCGGTTGACGCGACGTTCGCCGTGCCGCGCCTCAGGGGCGCCGCTTGACCGGCGTGCGCTCCTTGCGCGCCGGGTACTTGAGCAGCATCTCGGGGCTGCGCACCGGCCGGCGCACCAGCTCGCCGCCGCAGTTGGGGCAGGTATGCTTGAGCACACCTTCCACGCAATCGCGGCAGAAGGTGCATTCGAAGGTGCAGATGAATGCGTCGCGCGAGTCGGGGGCGATGTCGCGGTCGCAGCACTCGCAGTTGGGGCGCAGGTCGAGCATGGCTTGCACTGTCAGTTGATGAGCTGCCGATGATACCCGAGCCCCCGCACCTTTGCTGCGTGCCCGTCAGGCCGGCACCACCATGTTCGCATCGCGCGACAGACGCCACTTGCCGTCTGCGCCGCGCCGCATGATCGACAGCGTATGCCCGGCGCGCAGCATCGGCAGGCCGTCGTGCTTGGCCCTGACCGTGACCTTCAGCCGCGTGCGGCAGTAGGCCACGTCGCCAAAGACCGCGATTTCGTCGATGTCGCTGCTCGACTCGACCGCATGCTTGCCCACCACGGCGCGCAACGCGTCGGCAAACGCCTCGCGCCCGACCATCGGCGGCTGGCCTGGCACCATGAAGACCACGTCTGGCTCCATCAGCCCAAGCACGGTGTCGATGTCGCCCTCGCGCGTGGCGCGCAGCCAGGTTTCGATGAGGTTGCGGATTTCCTGCTCGTCCTTGTTCATGCGCTCTCCGTTGTTCTTCCAGTCGATAGACAATCCTACCGCAAGTCGCGCGAACACGGCCTTGAATTACATCTGCTGGAACAGGTGGGCGTGGTTGCGGCTCACTTCCAGCTCGCCGGGATAGTTGCGCACCTTGAGCATCTGGCGCCCGCGCAGGTCGCGCGAGACGGACGCGATGGCGTCGACGCGCACCAGCGTGGAGCGATGGATGCGCCAGAACTCGTCCGGGTCGAGCTCGTCCGCCAGTTCCTTGAGCGTCTTGCGGATCAAGAGCTCGGCGGTGGCGGTCTGCACCCGGGTGTACTTTTCGTCGGACTGGAAGAACAGCACTTCCTTGGTGCTGACCATGCGCAGGCTGCCGCCTACCTGGGCCTGGATCCAGCGCAGGTAATTGGGCCTGGAACCGCCGCTGTCCTTGAGCGCGGCGGTGAGCTGGGCCAGCTGGGCGCCGATGTCCTGGGGCGCCTTGGCCAGGCGCTGCTGCAGGCGCTCGCAGGTGCGGGCCAGGCGTTCGGGCGAGGCGGGCTTGAGCAGGTAATCCATTGCGCCCTGTTCGAACGCGGTCACGGCATACTGGTCGTAGGCGGTGACGAACACGATGTGGCAGCTGCTGTACAGTTCGCGCGCGGCCTCGATGCCGCCCATGCCGGGCATGCGGATGTCGAGAAAGGCGATGTCCGGCTTGTGCTGCTTTGCCAGCGCCACCGCTTCCACGCCGTTGGCTGCCTCGGCCACGATCTCCAGCCCTGGCCACACGGCCGCCAGGCGCGTGCGCAACTGCGTGCGCATCGGTTCCTCGTCGTCGGCGATCAGCGCGGTGGCCCGGCGGCCGGTTGGCGTTGTCATGCATCCTCCATCATCTTGTAGGGTATGTGCACCGAGGCGCACGCGCCGCCGGCAGGCGGCATGGTGATCACGAGCTCGGCCTGGCTGCCGTACAGCAGCTGCAGGCGCTCGCGGATGTTGGTCAGGCCCACGCCGTCGTCGGCGTGCGGGTCGATGCCCACGCCATCGTCGCACACGTCCACATGCAGCGTCGCGCCTTCCACATGGGCCTGGATGACGATGGTGCCGCCTTCGATCTTCGGTTCCAGGCCGTGCTTGATCGAGTTCTCGATCAGCGTCTGCAGCATCATCGGCGGGAACGGCGCGCTGTCGAGGAAGGAAGGCACCTCCACCCGCACCGCCAGCCGTTCTTTCATCCGTGCCTGCATGATGGCCAGGTAGGCGCGCGACAGCTCGACCTGCTTGCCCAGCGTGCTCTTGCCGCCGGCGCGCATCTGCGGCAGCGTCGAGCGCAGGTAGTCGATCAGGTGCTGGTGCACGCGTGCCGCCTCGGGCGGGTCGGTCTCGATCAGCTGGCCGATCAGGGCCAGCGTGTTGAACAAAAAGTGCGGCTCGATCTGCGCCTGCAGCGCGGCCATCTGCGCTTCGGTCAGGCGCCGTTCCAGGTTGGCGACGTCGGCCTTGACCGTGGCTTCGCGCGCCATCAGTTCGGCACGGCGCTTGCCGCCGGCAAGCACCTTGACGCCGAACGAGATCATCACGTACCAGACCGCCGGCTCGGGCGTGTGCAGCATGCCGAGGGCGACGAACGCGAGCAGCCAGGTGATGATGAGCTGGCGCCATTCGACCACGGCAACCCAGTCGAAGAACAGCCACCACAGCTTCTTCGCTTCGTCCACCGCGGCGCGCGCGAAGTCGAGCAGTTGATTGAACTGGCTGGCTTGCACGTCAGTTCCTCCGGCGGCGCTGCTTGTCCACGACGATGGCGGTGACGACCAGTTTGATCGCGAGGAGCACGACGAACACGAACAGCGCCAGCGGCACCAGCGTGAGCGCGAAGGCGAACAGGAAGGCGCAGAACAGCAATGCGGGCCAGGGCAGGGCGGCGATTTGTTTGGCAGCGCGCGCAAACGCCGCCAGCAGCATCAGGCAGGCGTCACGCAGGTCGTCGAGCAGGGTTGAAAAATTTGCAGGTTTCACGGCAGTTCCATACTTCAGTGGAGATGATGCCACTCTAGGCCAGCGGCGCCACGGTCGCCATAGCGATCCGATGAAATGCGCATATCCGGGTTCAGCCGGTATCAGGAAGCGACGAGTGGCAGCGCGTCCCAATAGCGCCGCAGCAGCCCGTACAGCAGTGTGTCGGCAGGCTCGCCCTGCACGATCCAGCGTTCGGGCAGGAAGCCTTCCTTGCGAAAGCCCAGCCGTTCCAGAACCCGGGCCGAGGCCAGGTTGCGCGGGTCGATGTCCGCCTCGACGCGGTTCAGGTCGAGCACGCGAAAGCCGTAATCGAGCACGGCGCGCACCGCCTCGGCCGCGTAGCCGCGGTTCCAGTGTTCGCGCCCGAATGCATAGCCGATTTCGCAACGCCGGCTCTGGTCCACGAACCGGTGCAGCGACACGGTGCCGATCAGCCCGGGCTGGTTGGCCAGTTCCACCGCAAAGCGCACGGCGCTGCCGTCGCGGTAGGCGGCAAGCTCGCGGCCGATCGCGTCGACGGCTTGCTGCATGTCGGTCCACGGGCCGCTGCTCCAGAAGCGCGTGACTTCGGGATCGGAGAAGACGGCGAAATGGGCGGGCGCATCGGCTTCAGTCATCCAGCGCAGGCGCAGGCGGGCGGTGGAAAGGACGGTGGGTGTCAGGTTGGGCATTGTCTTGTTTCGGTTCAGGCCACCGCGATCGCACGCGTGACCATGTGGGTGATCAGTTCTTCGGCGCGCTCGAAATCCTCGTGCACCAGTTCGCCGCGGCCGAGCACCAGCGACATCTGCGCGGCGAAGTCGGCGTAGGATTGCGTCATGGCCCAGATCGAGAACAGCAGGTGGGTGGCGTCCACCGGCGCGATGCGCCCTTGTGCGATCCAGCGCTCGAACACGTCGATATCGCGCCGCACCAGCGGCACCACGCGCTCGCGGATCTGCTCGCCGTACAGCTTGGCCCCGCCGATCACCTCCATCGCGTACACGCGGGAGGCGCTCGGCTGCTCGCGCGAGAAGCGCAGCTTGGCCTTGACGTAGGCGCGCAGCACGTCGGCCGGTTCGCCATCAGGGTCGGCCAGGCTCTCCATGCGCGCCAGCCAGTCGTCCAGCACGTCGTCCAGCACGCGCTGGTAGAGCGCCTGCTTGGTCGGGAAGTAGTACATCAGGTTTTGCTTGGACAGCCCCGCCGCCTCGGCGATGCCGGCCACTGCCGCGCCTTCGTAGCCGCATTCGGCAAAGATCCTGACCGCGGCGGCCACGATGCTCGCCTCCACCCGGTCGCGGCCCGCGTGCCGCCGCCTGCCGCCTTCAATGGGTTCCATCAGCTAGTCCTCTCAATCGATCGAATGCAGGAAGCGCAGCAGGCCCGGGTCGGCTGCATACGCGACGTTGAAGCGGAACCAGACCGAATCGGGCTGGCCCAGTGTGAAGAATTCGCCGGGCGCAAGCTGGATGCCGGCCTTGAGCGCCTGCGCGGCGATGCTCCTGCCGTTGCGTTGCGCGCTTGGCACGCCCGGCAGGCGGGCGCTGACGAACATGCCGCCGCGCGGCGTGGCGACCGGCTCGAGGCCAGCCTCGCGCAGGGCGTCCAGTGCCTGCTGGCGCGCGTCGTCGAGCTGCTGCACCAGCCGCGCCACCGTGCGGCGGTAGGCCCGCGCCGATACCGCATCGCATACTACGCGCTCGTTGATCTCGGAGGTGGTGAGCCCGGCCAGCATCTTCACGCGCAGCAGTTCCGGCACCAGCGAGCGCGAGGCGCAGATCGAGCCGACCCGCAGCAGCGGCGACAGCGTCTTGGAAAAGCTGCCGACGCGGATCACGCGGCGCAGCGCGTCCATGGCCGCCAGCGACGCTTCGCCGGGCGCGGCCAGCTCGCGGTAGATGTCGTCTTCCACCAGCCAGAAATCGAATTGCTCGGCCAGCGCGAGCAGGCGGTGCGCCTGCGCTTGGGTGAGCGAGGTGCCGAGCGGGTTTTGCAGCACGGTGTTCACGAACATGAGCTTGGGCTGGGTGGCCTGGGCCTCCCGCGCGAGCGCCTCGAAATCCAGGCCCGCTTCGCCGCGCGCAATGCCGACCGCGACGCAGCCGTGGTGGCGCACCAGCGCGTGCAGGTTGCTGTAGCCGGGCTCCTCGACCAGCACCGTGTCGCCGGGCCGGGTGAGGGTGCGCAGCACCAGGTCGAACGCGTGCGTGCCGCCATGGGTGAGCAGGACCTGGTCAGGCTCGACCGCGAACAGCTCGGCCGAAAGGGTGCTGGCAATCTGCTGGCGCAGCGCGGGCAGGCCGAGCGGGTGGCCGTAGCCGCGCAGGCGACCGGCCGGGATCTTCATCGCGTGGCGCACCGCGCCGATCAGCGTCGATTCGCCATACCATTCCGGCGGCAGCCAGCCGGCGCCCACCGGCAGCAGGTCGGACTGGCCGGAGTACAGTTCGGGCGCGAGCGCATCGACCACGGCGGCGGCAGGCTCGGTCGGCTGCTGGCTGGGCGTGGCGGCGCTTGCACGCGCGACGAAAAAGCCGGAACCGCGGCGCGAGGTCAGCAGGCCGAGATGGAGCAGGCGGTCATAGGACTCGACCACCGTGAAGGTGCTCACGCCGTTACTCTTTGCGAATTGTCGAACCGATGGCATCTTTGTGCCAACCCGCAGCGCGCGCTGGTTTACCATCTGTGAGATGGCTGCCACGATTTGCTCGACCAGGCTGCCGCGCTTGCTGCGATCGATCGCCAGCACCGGCCACGCCGACGCGCTCTTGCCGCATGGAAGTTCCCCAGTCGATGCCGATTCATCCATCCGCCGCTCCGCTGACCGTGCCCGCAACTGTACAGTTTGTGTTACCAATACGGTTGGGCGCTTTTGCCGGTTGTGTATCTGTGCCGCCATTGTACTGCTGATTATTATTACATTAACGTTTTGCCGAACGGACAAAAATCCGGCGAAACTAATCGAGGGAGACGCCGCATGAACGAATCCAGACCCGAGTCGATGTCGTCGTTTTGGATGCCCTTTACCAACAACCGCGACTTCAAGCAAAACCCGCGGCTGCTGGTGTCGGCAGAAGGGATGTACTACAAGGACGTGGACGGCAACCAGGTGCTCGACGGCACCGCCGGCCTGTGGTGCGTGCCCTGTGGCCACGCCCAGCCAAAAATCGTGGCGGCGGTGCGCGAGATGGTCGGCCAGCTCGACTTCGCGCCGACCTTCCAGATGGGCCACCCGGCCGCGTTCGACCTGGCCGACCGGCTGATGGAGTACACCGGCCACAAGTTCGGCCACGTCTTCTACACCAACTCCGGTTCCGAGTCGGTCGATACCGCGCTCAAGATCGCGCTGGCCTACCACAAGGCGCGCGGCGAGGGCGGACGCACGCGGCTGATCGGGCGCGAGCGCGGCTACCATGGCGTGGGCTTCGGCGGCCTGTCGGTGGGCGGCATCGGCTCCAACCGCAAGAGCTTCGGTCCCTTGCTGCCGGGTGTGGATCACCTGCCGCACACGCACAACCTGGCCAAAAACGCGTTCTCGCGCGGCGAGCCCGAGTTCGGCGTGGAACTGGCGGAGGAGCTGGAGCGCATCGTCGCGCTGCACGACGCGTCGACCATTGCCGCCGTCATCATCGAACCGGTGTCCGGATCAACCGGCGTGCTGGTGCCACCCAAGGGTTATCTCAAGCGTATCCGCGAGATCTGCGACAAACACGGCATCCTGCTCATCTTCGACGAGGTCATTACCGGCTTCGGGCGCCTGACCACGCCGTTCGCGGCCGACTACTTCGGCGTCGAGCCGGACATGATCACCACCGCCAAGGGGCTCACCAACGGCACCATCCCGATGGGCGCGGTGTTCACCAAGCAGTTCCTGCACGACGCGTTCATGGAAGCGCCGCCCGGCATCGAGCTGTTCCACGGCTACACCTACTCGGGCCACCCGGTCGCGTGTGCGGCGTCGCTCGCCACGCTGGAGGTGTTCAAGGAGCAGAAGATCCTCGAGCATGCAAAGAGCATCCAGCCGTACTGGGAAGACGCGGTGCACGCGCTGCGCGGCCTGCCGCACGTGATCGACATCCGTTCGGTCGGCATCGTGGCCGGCATCGAGCTCGAGCCGATTGCGGGCAAGCCGGGCGCGCGGGCCTACAATGCGTTCAAGAAGGCGTTCGCGGACGGTATCCTTATCCGCGTGACGGGCGACATCATCGCGCTGTCGCCGCCGCTGGTGCTGGAAAAGCAGCACATCGACGAATTGTTCGGCAAGCTCACCAACGTACTCAAGAACCTGGATTAAGAAAGCGTCACATGATCGAACTGGATACCACCATCACGCATTACATTAACGGGCGCGCGGTCGACACCACCGGTGGCCGCTATGCCGAGGTCTTCAACCCTGCCGTGGGCGAGCCCTGCGCGCGCGTGGCGCTGGCCACGACTGAGGAAGTGGACAGCGCCGTCGCCGCGGCCGCCGCAGCCTTCCCGGCCTGGGCCGCCACGCCGCCGCTGGCGCGCGCCCGGGTGCTCTTCAAGTACCTGCAACTGTGCCAGCAGCATGTGGACGAATTCGCGGCGCTGGTCACGCGCGAGCACGGCAAGACCTTCAGCGACGCGCAAGGCGAAGTGGCGCGCGGGGTCGAGGTCGTCGAATTCGCGGTCGGCATTCCGCAGCTGCTCAAGGGCGAGTTCACCGACCAGATCGCGCGCGGCATCGACGCCTGGTCGATGCGCCAGCCGCTCGGCGTCGTCGCTGGCATCACGCCGTTCAACTTCCCGGTGATGGTGCCGATGTGGATGTTCCCGGTGGCGATCGCTTGCGGGAACACCTTCGTGCTCAAGCCCTCCGAGCGCGATCCGTCGGCGTCGCTGCTGCATGCGAAGCTCCTGAAGGAGGCGGGGCTGCCTGACGGCGTCTTCAACGTGGTCCAGGGCGACAAGGTGGCGGTGGACGCGCTGCTCGATCACCCGGACGTGGAGGCGGTGAGCTTCGTCGGCTCGACCCCGATCGCGCAGTACATCTACGCGCGTGGCAGCGCCAACGGCAAGCGCGTGCAGGCGCTGGGCGGCGCCAAGAACCACATGGTAGTCATGCCTGACGCCGACATGGACATGGCGGTGGACGCGCTGATCGGCGCGGCTTACGGCTCGGCGGGCGAGCGCTGCATGGCCATTTCGGTGGCGGTGGCGATCGGCGACGCCGGCGACAAGCTGGTGGACGCGCTGGCAAGGCGCACCGCCGCGCTCAAGATCAACGACGGCATGGAACAGGGCGCCGAGATGGGACCGGTGGTCACCGCCGCAGCCAAGCAGCGCATCGAGCGGCTGATCGGCGAGGGCGCGGAGCAGGGGGCCAAACTCGTGGTGGATGGCCGCGGCTACAAGGTGGCGGGGCGCGAAAACGGGTTCTTTGTCGGCGGCACGCTGTTCGACCATGTGACGCCGCAGATGAGCATCTACAAGGAAGAGATCTTCGGCCCGGTGCTGTGCGTGGTGCGCATGCCGGATGTGGGCAGCGCGCTGGAACTGATCAACGCAAACGAGTACGGCAACGGGGTGGCGGTGTTCACCCGCGACGGCGGCGTGGCGCGCGAGTTCGTGCGCCAGGTCCAGGTGGGGATGGTGGGCGTGAACGTGCCGCTGCCGGTGCCGATGGCATTCAACAGCTTTGGCGGCTGGAAGAAGAGCCTGTTCGGCGACCACCATGCCTACGGGCCGGAAGGCGTGCGCTTCTACACGCGCCACAAGGCCGTGATGCAGCGCTGGCCGAACACCGCGAGCAGCGGCGTGGAGTTCGCGTTCCCGCAGATGAAGTGATCTTTTTCGCGCTGCGAGCGAACTCGCAGCGCACTTTCAATTGTCAGCCCCAGAACGTCGTCCCGGCGCAGGCCGGGATCCATACGGCGCCTGAATGCACGCTCAGCATGGGTCCCCGCCTCCGCGGGGACGACGGGGAATTGGGAGTTGAGTACATACGGCAGTAGCAGCAAACCGCAGTTGGCAGCAGCACCGATAACGCATAACCGAAGGGATGCACATGATCGAGTCTCTCCAGCACCTGCCCCCGGCAGCCGATTCGCACGCCGCCCTGGCCAGCCAGTTCACCGACCTGGCGCCGCCGCTCACCGCCCGCCAGGCCGCCATTGAAGCCGCGCGCTGCCTGTACTGCTACGACGCGCCGTGCATGAACGCCTGCCCGACCGGCATCGACGTGGCCAGCTTCATCCGCAACATCCACGACCAGAACGTCAACGGCGCCGCCTATGGCATCCTCCAGCAGAACATCCTGGGCGGCAGCTGCGCCCGCGTGTGCCCCACCGAGATCCTGTGCGAGCAGGCCTGCGTGCGCAACCATGACGCCGAAGCGCAGCCGGTCAAGATCGGCCTGCTGCAGCGCTACGCGCTCGATCACGCGCACTTCGATGGCCACCCGTTCCAGCGCGCCCCGTCCACCGGCAAGACCATCGCCGTGGTCGGCGCCGGCCCCGCAGGCCTGTCGTGCGCGCACCGGCTGGCGATGCTCGGCAACGACGTGGTCGTGTACGAGGCGCGCGAAAAGCCGGGCGGGCTGAACGAATACGGCATCGCCAGGTACAAGCTCACCGACGACTTCGCCCAGCGCGAGGTGGCGTTCCTGCTGCAGGTCGGCGGCATCGCCATCGAATACGGCCGCGTGCTCGGCACCAACCTGCACCTGCACGACCTGCAGGCGCGCTACGACGCCGTGTTCCTCGCAACCGGCCTTGGCGCCAGCCGCAAGCTGGGCCTGACAGGCGAGGATGCGCCCGGCCTGATGGCTGCCATCGACTACATCGCCGCGCTGCGCCAGGCCACGGACCTGTCCACGCTGCCGGTCCCGCACCGGGCGGTGGTGATCGGCGCGGGCAACACGGCCATCGACATCGCCGTGCAGTCCAGGCGCCTTGGCGCCGAGGAGGTGACGCTCGTGTACCGCCGCGGCCAGGAAGCGATGAGCGCGACCGGCCACGAGATCGACATCGCCAAGGCCAACGGCGTGGTGATCCGCACCTGGGCCGCGCCGCTGGACATTGTGCTGGACGAATCCGGCCGCGTGCGCGGCATGCGCTTCGAACGCACCCGCATGGACGGCGAGCGCCTGGTGCGCACCGGCGAGACGTTCGAGATCGCGGCCGACGCCGTGTTCAAGGCGATCGGCCAGACCGCCGACGAGGCCACCTTTGCCGACCCGATTGCGCGCGAACTTGAACGCGAGGCCGACCGCATCCGCGTGGACGCGGGCTTCCGAACCGCGCTGCCCGGCGTGTACGCGGGCGGCGATTGCGTGGCGCCGGGCCAGGACCTGACCGTGCAGGCGGTCCAGCACGGCAAGCTGGCGGCGATAGCGATCCACAACGACATCCAAACCCAAGCGGAGGCAGCATGGCCGACCTGAGCATCGATTTCTGCGGGATCAAATCGCCCAACCCGTTCTGGCTGGCTTCCGCGCCGCCCACCGACAAGGCCTACAACGTGGTGCGCGCCTTCGAAGCCGGATGGGGCGGCGTGGTGTGGAAGACCCTGGGCGAGGATCCGCCGGCGGTCAATGTCTCGTCCCGCTACTCGGCCATCCACGGCAAGAACCGCGAGGTCATCGGGTTCAACAACATCGAACTGATCACCGACCGCAGCCTGGAAATCAACCTGCGCGAGATCACGCAGGTGAAAAAGGACTGGCCGGACCGGGCGCTGGTCGTGTCGCTGATGCTGCCGTGCGAGGAAGCGCCGTGGGCCGCGATCCTGCCGCTGGTGGAGGCAACCGGGGCCGACGGCATCGAGCTCAATTTCGGCTGCCCGCACGGCATGCCGGAGCGCGGCATGGGCGCGGCGGTGGGGCAGGTGCCGGATTATGTGGAGATGGTGACCGCCTGGTGCAAGAAGCACACGCGCCTGCCCGTCATCGTCAAGCTCACGCCCAACATCACCGACGTGCGGCATCCGGCGCGGGCGGCACTGCGCGGCGGGGCGGACGCGGTCTCGCTCATCAACACCGTCAACTCGATCACCCACCTGGACCTGGACCGCATGGTGGCCTACCCGGTGGTGGGCAACGCCAGCACCCACGGCGGCTACTGCGGCCCTGCCGTCAAGCCGATCGCGCTGAACATGGTGGCCGAGATTGCGCGCGACCCGGCCACGCACAGCCTGCCGATCTCGGGCATCGGCGGCATCTCGAACTGGCGCGACGCGGCCGAGTTCATCGCGCTGGGCGCGGGCTCGGTGCAGGTGTGCACGGCCGCCATGCTGCACGGCTTTCGCATCGTCGAAGAGATGAAGGACGGGCTGGCGCGCTGGATGGACGAGAAAGGCTACCGCAACATCGAGTCGTTCTCGCGCAAGGCGGTTGCCAACACCACCGACTGGAAGTACCTGGACATGAATTACCAGGTCATCGCGCAGATCGACCAGGACAAGTGCATCAAGTGCGGCAAGTGCTATGCGGCGTGCGAGGACACTTCGCACCAGGCGATCGCGCACCTGAACGAGAACGGCGCGCGGCGCTTCGAGGTGATCAAGGCCGAATGCGTGGGCTGCAACCTGTGCGAAATCACCTGCCCCGTGGAGGGATGCATCACCATGACGCCGCAGGATACGGGCAAGCCGTACATGAACTGGACACAAGATCCGCGAAATCCGCGACGGGAACTGGTTGGCTGACGGGCGCGGATTCGTTCAGCTGGCCACTGGCCAGCTTCACTCCGCGAAATCCCCGGTGCGAGCCGGCCGGCGCTGCTTGAACGCGTGGGCAGCAAAGCTGCCCACCCTACGGTCACGCTTCGGGTAGGGTGGGCAGGTCTCCTGCCCACGCGTTCAACCAGCGCGGGTTCCGCCGCACGGCGCGCACTGGCCCCGTGTATGGACGTTTGAGCTACACTGGCGCGCATCGTTTACAAGCCATACTGGAGGAACACGTGACTAATGAAGTTTCGCGCAGCACGGAGCTGTGGAATGACGACCTGGCGCCCACGAGCGCCAGCCAGCGCACCTGGCGCTGGTACCACTTTGCCGCGCTCTGGGTCGGCATGGTGATGTGCATCCCGGCCTACACCCTGTCGGCGAGCCTGATCGAAAACGGCATGTCGGGCTGGCAGGCCGTGTTCACCGTGTTCCTGGCAAACGCCATCGTGCTGCTGCCGATGCTGCTGATCGGGCACGCCGGCACCAAATACGGCATTCCCTACGCGGTGCTGGCCCGTTCATCGTTCGGCACCGCCGGCGCGCGCCTGCCCGCGCTCATGCGCGCCATAGTCGCCTGCGGCTGGTACGGCATCCAGACCTGGTTCGGCGGCAGCATGATCTACACGCTGCTGGGGGTCCTGTCCGGCCACGAGATCGGCGGCGCCAAAATCGACGGCCTGGGCATCAACCCGGGCCAGCTGCTGTGCTTCCTGGCGTTCTGGGCGATCCAGTTCTACTTCATCGTGCACGGCATGGAATCGATCCGCAAGCTCGAGACCTACACCGCGCCGCTCAAGATCGCGATCTGCTTCGTGCTGCTGGGTTGGGTGTACAACAAGGCCGGCGGCTTTGGCCCGCTGCTGTCGCAGCCGTCGCAGTTTGTCGAAGGCGGCAAGAAGGCCGGCCAGTTCTGGAGCACGTTCTGGCCATCGCTGACCGCCATGGTCGGGTTCTGGGCCACGCTCGCGCTGAACATTCCCGACTTTACGCGCTTTGCCAGGAGCCAGCGCGACCAGGTGGTGGGCCAGAGCGTCGGCCTGCCGGTGCCAATGGGCCTGCTCGCGGCACTCGCGGTGATCGTCACCTCGGCCACCGTGGTCCTGTATGGCAAGGCGCTGTGGGATCCGGTGGACGTGGCCAGCCGCATGACGGGCGCCGGCGTGCTGATCGCGCTCCTGATCCTGCTGATCGATACCGTGAGCGTGAACCTGGCCGCCAACCTGGTCGGCCCGGCCTACGACTTTTCCGCGCTCGCTCCCAAATACGTGAGCTACCGCACGGGCGGCTACATCACGGCCGGTATCGCGCTCGTGATGATGCCCTGGAAGATCCTCGAATCGACCCAAGGCTATATCTTCACCTGGCTGATCGGCTACTCGGCGCTGCTTGGCCCGATCGCCGGCATCCTGATCATCGACTACTACTTCATCCGAAAGACCGAGCTGGATGTCGAGCAGATGTACCGCGAAGACGGCATCTACACCTACAGCGGCGGCTGGAACCTGGCGGCGGTCATCGCCTTCGTCGCCGGCGTGGTGCCCAATATTCCCGGCTTTCTCAACAACGCATTCCCGGCGTCGTTCCCCAACGTGGGCGAGAGCTTCAAGACGA
The DNA here is from genome assembly GCF_024756255.1 of Massilia agilis. Taxonomy (GTDB): domain Bacteria; phylum Pseudomonadota; class Gammaproteobacteria; order Burkholderiales; family Burkholderiaceae_D; genus Telluria; species Telluria agilis. The sequence goes on from NZ_JANUHB010000005.1 coordinate 221,986, forward strand.
TCTACACCTATGCGTGGTTCGTCGGCATGCTGATCTCGGCCATTGTGTACGGCGCCATGATGAAGGGACGCGCGCTGCCGGCGCTGCGGCCTGCCGCGCAGTCCAACCGCTAACCTCTGCCAGGAGACGCCCATGACCGTGATCATCCGAGGCGGCACCGTCGTCAATGCCGACCGTGCCTTCCGCGCCGACGTGCTGTGCTACGGCGACAAGATCGTTGCCGTGGGCGAGAACCTGGACGCGCCAGCACACGCCACCGTCATCGATGCACGCGGCCAGTACGTGATGCCGGGCGGGATCGACACGCACACCCACATGCAGCTGCCGTTCATGGGCACGGTCACGGCGGACGACTTCTACACCGGCACGGCGGCGGGCCTGGCCGGCGGCACCACGACCATCATGGACTTCGTGATCCCCGACCCGAAGCAGTCGCTGCTCGAGGCCTACCACACCTGGCGCGGCTGGGCGCGCAAGGCGGCAGGCGACTACACCTTCCACGTCGCGGTCACGTGGTGGGACGAGTCGGTGCACCGCGAGATGGGCACCTTGGTGCGCGAGCACGGGGTGAACAGCTTCAAGCACTTCATGGCGTACAAGAACGCGATCATGGCCGACGACGAGACGCTGGTGAAGAGCTTCAGCCGCGCGCTCGAGCTGGGCGCGATCCCGACCGTGCATGCCGAGAACGGCGAGCTGGTGTTCCAGCTGCAGCGCGCGCTGCTGGAGAAGGGCATCCGCGGACCCGCCGCGCACCCGCTGTCGCGCCCGCCCGAAGTGGAGGCCGAGGCAGCCAACCGGGCCATCACCATTGCCGGCGTGCTCGGCACCCCGGTGTACATCGTGCACGTCTCGTGCGCCGAGGCGCTTGACGCCATCACCCGCGCCCGCGCGGGCGGCCAGCGCGTGTACGGCGAGGCGCTGGCGGGCCATCTCGTCATCGACGACAGCGTGTACCGGTCCGACGACCTTGAATTCGCCCGAGCGCACGTCATGAGCCCGCCTTTCCGCGGACGTCATCACCAGGACGCGCTGTGGCACGGCCTGCAGGCGGGGAACCTGCACACCACGGCCACCGATCACTGCACCTTCTGCGCCGAGCAAAAGGCAATGGGCAAGGACGACTTCACCAGGATCCCGAACGGTTGCGGTGGCGTGGAGGAGCGCATGGCCGTGGTGTGGGATGCTGGCGTGAACAGCGGCCGCCTGACCCCGTCCGAATTCGTGCGCGTCACCTCGACCAATGCGGCGCAGATCTTCAACATGTACCCGCGCAAGGGCCTGGTCGCGGTGGGTGCGGATGCCGATATCGTGGTGTGGGACCCTCAGGGCAGCCGCACGATCTCGGCAAAGACCCAGTACAGCAAGGGCGGCTTCAACGTATTCGAGGGCCGGACGGTGAAGGGCATCCCGACGCACACGCTGGCCAGCGGCAAGCTGGTGTTTGACAAGGGCCAGCTGTGCGCGGAAGAGGGCGCCGGCCGCTACATCGACCGCCCGCCGTTCGCCACCACCGCCGCCTGAACCGTCGTCCCGGCGCAGGCCGGGACCCATGCTGAGCCTCCGAAGCCACATCCAGTTGAGGCTCCGGACAACAACAGAAGCCGCAACTGAATGAGGTCACCATGAACGAACTGCGCATCAACGGCCAACGCCTGTGGAACTCCCTGATGGACCTCGCCCATATCGGCGCGACCGAAAAGGGCGGCGTCAAGCGCCTGGCCCTGTCCGACCTGGACCGCCAGGGCCGCGACCTGGTCGTCCAATGGGCCCGCGACGCGGGACTGTCGATCACCATCGACCAGATCGGCAACGTGTTCATGCGCCGCGAAGGCCGCAACCCGTCGCTGCCGCCGGTCGTCACCGGCAGCCACATCGACACCCAGCCCACCGGCGGCAAGTTCGACGGCAACTACGGCGTGCTGGCCGGCCTGGAAGTGGTGCGCACCCTGAACGACCTGAAGATCACGACCGAGGCGCCAATCGAGGTCGCGTTCTGGACCAACGAGGAAGGCTCGCGCTTCGTCCCGGTGATGATGGGGTCCGGCGTCTTCTGCGGCGCGTTCACGCTGGAGACGGCGTACGCGGCGAAGGACATCGATGGCAAATCCGTGCGCGACGAGCTTGCGCGCATCGGCTACATGGGCGACCAGGTGCCGGGCCAGCATCCCATCGGCGCCTACTTCGAAACCCACATCGAACAGGGGCCGGTGCTCGAAGACGCCGGCAAGGTGATCGGCGTGGTGCCCGCAGTGATGGGCCTGTCGTGGTACGACTGCGTGGTGGGCGGCATGGAAGCGCACGCCGGCCCCACGCCCATGCACCTGCGCCGCGACGCGCTGCAGGTGGCCACCACCATCATGCAGGAGGTGGTGGCCATCGCCAACCGCTACCCGCCGTACGGGCGCGGCACGGTGGGCATGGTGCAGGTCTTCCCCAACAGCCGCAACGTGATTCCCGGCCAGGTCAAGTTCAGCATCGACCTGCGCAACGTCAGCGACGAGCTGCTCAATACCATGCACGAAGAGATGCTGGCCTTTGTGGCAAAGACCCAGGCCGCCACAGGCCTGTCCGTGTCCATCGAGCGCGTGTCGTATTACCCGCCGTGCCCGTTCCACCCAGACTGCGTGAACGCGGTGCGTGCTGCAACCGCCAAACTCGGCTACCCGACCATGGATGTGGTGTCCGGCGCCGGCCATGACGCCATCTACACGGCGCGCGTGGCGCCATCGGGGATGATTTTCGTGCCGTGCAAGGACGGCATCAGCCACAACGAAATCGAGGACGCGCAACCCGGCCATCTGGAGGCCGGCTGCAACGTGCTGCTGCACGCCATGCTCGAGCGCGCGGGCGTCGCAGCCGGCTGAAGCCGCGGGTCAGGCCGCCGCCGCGGGGACGGCGTCGCCGGCCGCGCTTGAAGCCACGAACCCGCGCGGGTTCTCGTTGAGCAGCGTGATCAGGTCCGGCAGCGGCATCGGCCGCGCGAACAGGTAGCCCTGCATGCCGGCCGCACCGTTCGCGGCCAGGAACGACGCCTGCTCGTGCGTCTCCACGCCTTCCGCGGTTGCGCGCAACCCCAGGTGGCTGGCCATCGCCAGGATCGACTGCACGATCGCCTTGCCGTTTTCGTCGCCCGGCGCGTCCTGGATGAAGGTGCGGTCGATCTTCAGCTCGAACAGCGGCATGCGGCGCAGGTAGGCCAGGCTCGAATAGCCGGTGCCGAAATCGTCGATCGACAGGCGAATGCCCAGCGCCGCCAACTCGTGCATGCGCGACAGCGTGCCTTCCAGGTTATCGACCAGCAGGCTCTCGGTCAGCTCGAAGATCAGCAGATGGGCAGGCGCGCCGGTCTCGGCCAGCACCGCGCGTACCTGCGACAGGAAGTCAGGCTGGCGGAACTGCGAAGGGCTCACGTTCACCGACACCGGCAGCTTGAAACCCTCCTGCGTGAATTTGCACAGCGCCAGGCAAGCCTCGCGCAGTGCCCACTGGCCGAGCGGCTGGATCAGGCCAGTCTCCTCGGCCACCGGGATGAAGCGCTCCGGCGACACGAAGCTGCCGTCGGCGCGGCGCCAGCGCGCCAGCAGTTCCACGCCGTGCGGCACGCCCGCGCAGTCCACCTGCAGCTGCGCGTGCATCGCCAGCTCGCCCTGGCGTAGTGCGGCGGCCAGATCGCGTTCCAGCGCGAGCCGTTGCTCCACTTCGGCGCGCATGGTGGTCTCGAAGATCGAGACGCGGTTGCGCCCGGCCAGCTTGGCGCGGTGCATGGCGGTGTCGGCCTCGCGCAGCAGGTCCTGCGCGGTCTGGCCGGACTTGGGCAGCAGGGCCACGCCCACGCTGGCCGAGGACGAATAGGACTGGCCGTCGATGTCGAACTGTTCGGCGATGGCGGCGCGCACCTTGTCGGCCGTCGCCAGCGCCGCCACCGTCGCGTAGTCGAAGTCGTCCGACAGGCGCGGCAGCAGGATCACGAACTCGTCGCCGCCGATGCGGGCCACGGTGTCGTCCTTGCCCGCGAGCGCGGCCAGGCGCTCGGCAGCGTGGCGCAGCAGCGCGTCGCCGGTTGCGTGGCCGCGCGCATCGTTGATGTACTTGAAGCGGTCCAGGTCCACCAGCAGGATGGCGCCGAAGTGGGTGGTGGTCTGCACCGCGGCCAGCTGCGCCTCGATGCGGTCCACCAGCAGGCGCCGGTTGGGCAGGCCGGTCAGGCCGTCGTAGTACGCAAGCTGGTGGATATGGCGCTCGACCTTCTTGCGGTCGGTGACGTCGCGCCCGACCGCCACCCAGTGCGTGTTCATGCCGCCTTCGTCGGCAAACGGCACCAGCTCCAGCTCGACCCAGTACGGTTCGCCCGACTTGCTGTGGTAGAGCAGTTCGGCATCGGCTTGTTCGACCTTGGCCATCGACAGCGCGACCCGGCGCGCCTGGCGCGATTGCGGCTCGGCGCCCAGCAGCATGTCCCATTCGCGGCCGAGCAGTTCGCTGCGCTGGTAGCCCGAGCGCATTTCAAATGCGTCGTTCACGAAGATGATCGGCTGCGCGCCGCCGTGGCGGTCGGACTTGACGATGGCAACCATCTCGTTCAGCCGCGCCACTGCCGCGGCGGTCAGGCGCAGTTCATTGTTCACCGCCTGCAGCTCGTTCTTGCCTTGCTCGAGCGAGCGCGCGAACACCGCCACCCGCTCCAGCGACTTGATCAGCCCGCGCTGCAGCATGGCGCAGGTGGTGGTGATGAAGCCGCCGACAAACAGGAAGTTGAGCGCCACGATCGCGGCGGCGGCCGGCCCGGCGGCAATGGCGCTGGCGTCGAGCCGGGCGATGCCGGCGAAGCTGAGGGTGAACACCGCCAGGCTGGCGCAGGCGAGCCACCAGAGCGCAGGGCGCAGCCCGAGCAGCACGGTCGCGAGCACCGGGGCGGCCAGCAGGTACACCTGGCTGACCGGGCCGACGGTGATCATCAGCCCGACCCCGACCAGGAAGATCAGCGCAAGGAAGTTGCCGACACGGACCGCGTGGGCCGCGCCGTCGCACCACCAGATCGCCAGCAGCCAGCCGAGCGCGGCCAGGTCAACGACGACGACCGGCCACAGGTCGCGCTCCAATGCCGCCCACACGCTTGCCAGCGCGGTGAGGACGCCAAAGACCAGGACAAAATTGAGGAGTGACGAAAAGGTCCTGGCGCGCCAGTGCTCGATCGTATCGAGGGTGTCCACATTCCTTCTTTCTCAAAGAGTTGCCAGCCAAGACATGCATACATGACAATATTGCAAACGAGAAAGAGCATACCTGCGGCGCGAAGGTTTGTGGTCGTCCTTACATCACGAGTTGCAGATTCGGCACACGATTTGTCGATCTTCCCCCATGGAAGGGGTCACATCGTTTCGCGTTCCGGCGTGGCGCTGATCTTGTGGATCGACAGGTCGGCGCCATCGAACTCCTGTTCGGGGTCCAGGCGCAGGCCGAGGGTCGCCTTGATCAGGCTATACACCGCCCAACCGCCAAGCGCGGCGATGGCAATGCCGAGCAGGGTACCGGCCAGCTGCGACAGCAGCGACACGCCACCCAGGCCGCCCAGCGCGCGGCTGCCAAAGATGCCGGCGGCGATACCGCCCCACGCGCCGCACAGGCCGTGCAGCGGCCACACGCCGAGCACGTCGTCGATCTTCCACTTGTTCTGGGCCTGCGTGAACATGATGACGAAGATCGCGCCCGCGATGGCGCCCGTCACGAGCGCGCCCAGCGGGTGCATCAGGTCCGAGCCGGCGCACACCGCAACCAGCCCGGCCAGCGGGCCGTTGTAGGCGAAGCCGGGGTCGTTGCGGCCGAGGACCAGGGCGGTGAGGGTGCCGCCGACGAGCGCCATCAGCGAGTTCACGGCGACCAGGCCGTTCATCTTGTCGAGCGTCTGCGCGCTCATCACGTTAAAGCCGAACCAGCCGACGGTCAGGATCCAGGCGCCCAGCGCCAGGAACGGGATGTTCGACGGCGGGTGCGCCGCGATGCGTCCTTCCTTGGTATAGCGCCCGCGGCGCGCGCCCAGCAGCAGCACGGCGGGCAGCGCCACCCAGCCGCCGACCGCGTGCACCACCACCGAGCCGGCAAAGTCGTGGAACTCGGCGCCGAACGCCTGCTGCAGCCAGGCCTGGATGCCGAAGCGATGGTTCCACGCGATCCCTTCGAAGAACGGATACACCAGGCCGACCAGCAGCGCGGTGGCCATCAGCTGCGGGTAGAACCGGGCGCGCTCGGCGATGCCGCCCGAGATGATCGCCGGGATCGCCGCCGCAAAGGTCAGCAGGAAGAAGAACTTCACGAGCTCGTAGCCGTTTTTTGCGACCATGGTCTCGGTGCTGCCCAGGAAGTTGATGCCGTAGGCGATCGCGTAACCGACGAAGAAGTAGGCGATGGTCGAGATGGCGAAATCGGCAAGGATCTTGACCAGCGCGTTGACCTGGTTCTTCTTGCGTACGGTGCCCAGCTCGAGGAAGGCGAAGCCTGCGTGCATTGCCAGGATCATGATCCCGCCGAGCAGGATGAACAGCGCGTCTGCGCCAGTTTTGTATGCGTCCATTATTGCTGCTGCCTGATTACGGATGAGGTGCAGGAAGGGTGCAAGAAGCGTGCCATTGCGGTGCACTGCACTGGGATGAACCTGCGGCGCAGGCGGCGATGGTGCGGCTGCGTCATGCCGGTGCGTTACGCGCCCCAGTATGGTGCATCGCACGCCATCCCGGCGCACGCTGCGCGTGCATGGAAGAGACGTTGGAAGCGTGTAGGGTGGGCTCCTGAGCCCACGCGGTGCTCACGAGCCGCGTGCCAGCGGCGTGGGCTCAAGAGCCCACCCTACCTGCAACGCGGCGCCATTGCTAGCGCAGCTTGCGCAGGAAGTCGAGCAGCACCTGCCCGGCGACTTCGGCGTCGTCGGCGGTCATGGTTTCGAGCGGATTGTGGCTGATGCCGCCATTGCCGCAGCGTGTGAACAGCATGGCCACATCGGTGATCGCGGCCATCTGCATGGCGTCGTGGCCGGCGCCGGACGGCAGGTCAAAGCGCGGCAGCCCGGCGCGCTCCACTGCCACCCCCAGCTGGTCCATCAGCCGCGGTGCGCACGGCGCGGCCTCCGCTTCCAGCAGCTTGAAGACCGACAGGCCAACCTGGCGCCGCGCGCAAATGGCGCTGATCCCGGCCAGCACCTCGTCCACCGCTGCCAGCCGCACCGCGTCGTCGGCGGCGCGAATGTCGAGCGACAGCTTGCAGCGTCCCGGCACCACGTTGACCGAGCCGCCCGGCACCTCCAGCTGGCCCACCGTGCCCACCAGCGATGGCGCCTGCGCGCAGCGGCGCTCGACCAGCAGCACGATTTCGGCGGCGGCCGCGGCGGCGTCCTTGCGCATGTCCATGGGCGTGGTGCCGGCGTGGCTGGCCAGCCCGGTCAGCTCCACCAGGTAGCGCGAGCTGCCCGCAATCGCGGTCACCACGCCCAGCGGCAGGCCGCGCTCGAGCAGCACCGGGCCTTGTTCGATGTGCACCTCGACGAAGCCGAGCAGGCGCGCGGGATCGCGCGCGATGGCCGCGATCGCATCCACGTCATGGCCCGCATCGGCAAGCGCCTGGCGCATGGTGATGCCGTTGCCGTCCTGCTGGTCCAGCAGGGCGGCATTGAAGCGCCCGGCCAGCGCGCTGCTGCCCAGGAAGGTGCTCTTGAAGCGCACGCCTTCCTCCTCGGCGAAGCCCACCACCTCCAGGTGGAAGGGCAGCCGTTCGCCGCGCTCGTGCAGGTGCCGGACCACGGCGACCGGCAGCAGGATGCCAAGCCGCCCATCGTACTTGCCGGCGTTGCGCACCGTGTCGTAGTGCGAGCCGGTGATGAGCGTCTTTGCATCAGGCGTGGATGCGGCGTAGCGGCCGACCACGTTGCCGGCCGCGTCAATGTGCACCTGCATGCCGGCTTGCCGCATCCACTCGGCCAACTGGGCTGCGGTGCGGCGGTGCGCATCGGTCATGTAGGCGCAGGTGAGGGCGCCTTCGTCGTCGCTCCAGGCGCCAATGGCCTCGGCCCATTGCATCGCCTGCGGGCCGAACGCGAGCTCCACGCCGAGCAGGTCGTTCAGGCGGATCTCGGCGATCCGGTGGACCTGGCGCAGCGCCTCGGCCATCTCGTCGGCGCGCTGGTTCTGCAACCGCCGCGCGAAGGTGTCGATGATCTCGCGGCGCGTGAGCCCACGCCCGGTCGGGCCGCGCACGGCGACGATGAACGGGAAGCCGAACTTGTCGCCGTAGTCGCGGTTGAGCTGGTGCAGCGTTGCGTATTCGTCGGGACTGCACTTGTCCAGGCCCGAGCTGGCCTGCTCGCCGGTCGATTCGCGCGTGAGCGCGCCGGCGATGGCGGCCTTGCCGGCCAGTTCGGGGTGGGCGCGCAGCAGGGACAGCTGCTCGTCTTCGCTCGCATCGCGCACCACGTCCTGCAGCGCGAGCTTGAGCGCGGCCAGCGTGGTGAACGGACGCCGGGCAGCGGCGCGCTGCGCGATCCAGGGCGAGTGTTCGTAGATGCCGTGCAGCGCGTGCGCGAATTCCTCGGGGCTGCAGCTGTTCAGGTCGGGTAGCGTCGTCATGGTGGGATGATAATGCGCGACGGGGTTGTAGTTATAGCACCACCGTGATGGTCTTGTGTGGATTCGCGATATATCAAGCGGCGGTTGAACGCGTGGGCAGGGAGAGGCTGGGCAGTGCCCAGCCGAGCGCCCACCCTACGAAAGCCCTCACGCTTCCCGTAGGGTGGGCGGGTCTCCCGCCCACGCGTTCAACGCACGTTACTGGTCCCGAGCGCGCGTGCCGCCGCACTCACCTGGTCGCGCAGCCACTTGTGCTCCGCCGACTGGTGCACGCGCTCGTGCCACAGCTGGTAAAAGCGCATCGGCGGAAACTTCACCGGCACCGTGAACACCTTCAGCGGCAGCGTCTTCTCGTAAAAGCGCAGGAACTGGCGCCCGGTGGTGAGCACCAGGTCGCTCTGCGTGAGCATGTACGGGATCAGCCCGAAGTAGGGCGACTCGACCGCCACGCGGCGCTGCATGCCCTGCCGGTCGAGCCAGGAGTCGATCACGCCAAGGTACCCCGGCAGCATCTGCGACGGCGCCACATGCGGCAGGTTCAGGTAGTCTTCCAGCGTCATCGCGTCCTCGGCGGTCCTGCGCGCGTAGGGGCTGTCGGCCCGCATCGCGCACACGATCGGGTCCTCGAACAGCTTGGACATGTGCAGGTGCTGCGGCGGCTCGTCCCAGTTGGCGATCACCAGGTCCATTTCGCCGTCCGACAGCATGCGCAGGTAGTCCGTGCCCGGGCCCAGGCCGTGGATCGCAACCCGGCTGTTGGGCGCGCCGCGCCGCAGCGCCGCCACCACGCCGGGCAGGAACTGGGTGTCCAGGTAGTCGGGCGCGGCGATGTGGAAGGTGCGCTCGGCCTGCTCCGGCACGAACGGCGCCTTCTTCACGAACAGGCCCTCGGCCTCGTCCAGGATGCGCTTGGCCGGCGCACGCAGGCTTTCGCCGTGCTGCGTCGGCACCATGCCGCGCGCGCCACGCACCAGCAGCGGGTCGCCGGTCAGCTCGCGCAGCTTGCGCAGCGATGCCGAGATCGACGGCTGCGGTTGGTTCAGCTTGAGGGCGACGCGCGAGACGTTCTTCTCGACCAGCAGCAGGTACAGGATCCGGATCAGGTGCAGGTCGAGGTGCTGGGGCAGGCTGGCCATGCGAGCGTATAAGGTTTCAGATATGTCAAATATACGGCATTTCTCATGTTGTACAAATTGAAATCGGTTTATTGTCAAGCAATCCCGCAACAAGGAACCATGCATGGACGTGTTCGGATATCTCACTCCCTATGTGCTCGAGTGGCTCAACCTGCTCGTGCGCTGGCTGCACATCATCACCGGCATCGCATGGATCGGTGCGTCGTTCTATTTCGTGTGGCTGGATAACTCGATTCGCCCGCCCGCACCCGGTTCCGAGCTCGCGAACAAGGGCGTGTCCGGCGAACTGTGGGCCGTGCACGGTGGCGGCTTCTACAACCCGCAGAAGTACCTGGTCGCGCCCGCGCAGCTGCCCAAGGAGCTGCACTGGTTCAAATGGGAGGCCTACTCGACCTGGCTGTCCGGCTTTGCGCTGCTCACCATCGTGTACTACCTGAACGCGCAGGCGATGATGGTGGACCACGGCGTGGCCACACTGTCGAGTTGGCAGGCCGTCGGCATTGGCCTTGCGAGTCTGGTCGTGGGCTGGGTGGTGTACGACCTGCTGTGCAAATCGAAGCTCGGCCGGCACGACCTGGCGTTTGGCGTGGTCATGTGGCTGTTACTGGCCGGTTCGGCCTACGTGCTCACGCACCTGCTGTCCGGCCGCGCCGCGTACATCCAGGTGGGCGCGATGATCGGCACCATCATGGTCGCCAACGTGGCGATGGTGATCATTCCCGGCCAGCGCAAGATGGTGAACGCGATGATGGCGGGCCAAAAGCCCGACCCGGTGTACGGCATCCGCGGCAAGCAGCGCAGCGTCCACAACAACTACTTCACGCTGCCGGTGCTGTTCATCATGATCAGCAACCACTACGCGATGACCTACCGCAGCGAGCATGCGTGGGCGGTGCTGGCGGTGATCATGGCGGCCGGCGCGTTGATCCGCCACTTCTTCAATTTGCGCCACAAGGGCCGCATCGAATGGAAGTACCCGGCTGCGGGCGTTGCGCTGCTGCTGGCGCTGGCCGTCGTTCTGGCGCCGCGCCCGCCGGCGCCAACCAGGCCGGGCGCCGATCCGGCCGCACAGTTCGCGCAGGTGCGAACGATCCTCGACCAGCGCTGCGTCGGCTGCCACGCCGCGCACCCGACGCAGCAAGGCTTTTCGACCGCGCCCGCGGGCGTGGTGCTGGACGACCCGCATGCGATCAGCCAGAACGCGCCGCGCATCTACCAGCAAGCCGTGCAGCTGAAGGCCATGCCGCTCGGGAACCTGACCAACATGACGGATGCCGAGCGCGCGCAGGTGGCCGCTTGGTTCGAGTCGGGCGCCAAGACAGGAAACCAATGACATGGACAAGCAAGTACAAGAACAACTGGCGCGCTGGATCGACCAGCACTTCGATGAAGAGGTCGCGTTCCTGCAGCAGGTGATCCGCATCCCGACCGACACGCCGCCGGGGAACAACGCGCCGCATGCGGAGGCGGTGGCCGGCATGGTCGGGGAATACGGATGGACCGCCGAAAAGCATGCGGTGCCGCCCGAGCGCGTGCACGACTACGGCATGGAAAGCATCACCAATCTCATCATCCGGCGGCGTTACGGCGCGGGCGGGCCGACCGTGGCGCTCAATGCGCATGGCGACGTGGTGCCGCCGGGGGAGGGCTGGACCAAGCCACCCTACGGCGGCGTAATCGAGGACGGCTACATCTATGGCCGCGCAGCGGCGGTGTCCAAGTCCGACTTCGCCACCTATGTCTTTGCGGTGCGCGCGCTCGAGGCGCTGGGCGTGCCGCTCAAGGGCGCGCTCGAGCTGCACTTCACCTACGACGAGGAGTTCGGCGGCCTGCTGGGGCCGGGCTACCTGCTGGAACAGGGCCTGACCAGGCCGGATTACGTGATCGCGGCCGGCTTCAGCTACAACATCGTCACTGCCCACAACGCCTGCCTGCAGCTGGAGATCACGGTGCATGGCAAGGCCGGGCATGGCGCAATGCCGGAAACCGCCGTGGACGCGCTGCAGGCCGCCACGCGCATCCTGAACGCGATCTACGGCCAGCTGCCGGAACTCAAGAAGATCAAGTCGAAGGTGCCGGGTATCGATTCGCCGACCATGCTGGTGGGCCGCATCGACGGCGGTACCAACACCAACGTCGTGCCGGGCAAGGTGGTGCTCAAGATGGACCGCCGCATGATTCCCGATGAAGACCCGGCGCAGGTGGAGGCGCAGGTGCGCGCGTTGATCGAGGACGCGGTGCGGGACATGCCGGGCATTCGGCTGGAGATCAGGCGGCTGCTGCTGTCGCACGCGCTGCGGCCGCTGCCGGGGTCGGAAAAGCTCGTGGCCAGCCTGCAGCAGCATGGACGCGAGGTGATGGGCGAGGAGATCACCGCGCAGGGTACGCCCTTGTATGCGGACGCGCGGCTGTACGGCGAGCGCGGCATTCCGGCGGTGCTGTACGGCGCCGGCCCGCGCACGGTGCCCGAGTCGAATGCCAAGAAGGCGGATGAGAAGCTGGCGCTCGACGACCTGCGCAAGGCGACCAAGGTGGTGGCGCTGACGCTGCTCGATTTTGTGGGTGGATGACCGCTGACGTAGGGTGGGCTCTCGAGCCCACGCGGTGATACGCAGCGTGTGAACGCGTGGGCTCGAGAGCCCACCCTACCGGCGTGGCACGATGGCAAACTGTGGCGCGCTGCCGTAGTCGGGCTTGACGCTGCGCGCCATGAATTGCGCCCACGCTTTCCTTCCTGCCTCGCCGGCCACGTCCGCTGCGTAAGCGAGGGCCGGCTGCATGTTGGACGGGAAGCCCGTCGCCACCGACGAATAGCCGGCCATTTCGCCAACGCCCAGCTTGAGCGCAGCGGCCATCTCCGGTCCGCCGCAGGGCAGGGTAACGAAGTCGCTCTTGTGGCTCGCGCGGTAGGCCTGTCCAATGCTCTCGTAGATCGCGCTGCCGGCGCTGTCGCGCACTTTCATCGCGTAGATCGTGCCGTCCACCCAGCACGCGCCGGGGCCGACCATGCGGCCGATCGGGAAACGCGCCTTCCACTTCAGCAGCGGCGCGGCCTTATCGAAGCCGAGCTCCCATACATGGCCCACCGCCGCGGTGAAGAAGTCGTCCTGCCACGGCGCGAGCGCCGTCTGCTTGTCGTACACCAGCGCGTAGCCGTTGGTGATCACGCCCAGCTTGTTCGCGGATGGATTGGCTGCATAGGTTGCGTTGTACCAGTCGAGATTCGAGTCGAGAAGCTGGACGAAATGGCGCTTGAGCGGGTCGTCGTCGGGCGTGATGTAGGCCGCTTCGCCCAGCGTGCGCAAGCCCCACGCCTGGCCGCGCACCTGTTCGGGCTTGAGCAGTCCCTTCGCGTTGTCGCGGTAGCCCGGGTTGGATGCGAACACGTCGTACATCGCCCAGAACTGCAGCTCTTCCAGGTAGTAGCGATCGCCCGTGACGAGATAGGGCAGGTAGGCGAACGCGGGCTGGTGCGCAACGTCGTGCACGTACGGGCTCTTGCACGCATCCGGCGCCGCGCAGGGCGGGAAGGCCTCTTGCCGGCGTGCGGCCGGGTTGAGCGTGTCGCCCGGCTTGCCGACGATCGTCATGTACGGGTAGTCGAGCAGGCTGACGGGCCGTCCTGTGCGCTTGTCGCGGTAGTGAATCGACCAGCTCCCCGCCAGGTCGGCGGTGCCAAGCGTGACCTGTCTGGCGCGCTGGTCCATGCTCAGCAAGTACATCGCCCCCCAGGCTGGCAGAAGGCCGATATCCGGGCGGCCGCCGGTCGTGGGCATGGCCTGCGCAGCGGCGCCCACGCCCATCGGCTCCGTGCGCGGCCCGGTCCACTGCGACTGCAGCGCCGCGAGCGCCGCCTCACTGATGCTCACCGTGCGGTCGTAGTTGGGCAGGGCGCGCGTGGCGATCAGGTAGCCGGTGTCATGCCGTACGTGGACCGCCGGTGCCGCACCCCACCAGAACAGCTTGCGCCAGCGCGCGTGGTGGTAGTGGGTGAGGGCGTTCCTGGCATAGACCTCCTTGCCGCCAACCGAGACCACGGCGTCGTAGATGAAGTTGCGCGGCGACGGCTCGTAGGCCCAGTCGTTTTCAACCGTCACGTCCACCCGCGCCGCGTGCGCCGTGGGGTACCAGCGGATCGCAAAGCGTGCTGATAGATGCGGGTGGACCTGGCCGTTCGCGGTGGCCAGGGGCGCCGCCACCTCCCACTCGCTGGCGACGGGGCCGGACAGCCAGGTTGCCGGCTTTTGCGCGGCCAGCATCTTTTCAGCGGACGCGCTGTAGCGCTCACCGTCGATGACCGCGCTGACGGACGCGGTAAAGCCTTGGTCGAGCAGTTGGGCCGGGGCCGGCGGTCGGGCGGCGGCGGATGCCTGTGACGTGGCCAGCGCCATGGCGAGCGGTTCACTCGCTTCCACGCGTGGCAGCACTGCCGAGATGACCGCATGCCGCACCGAGCCGTCGGCGTGGCGTGCCTTCACGTCCACCTGCAGCCCAACCGTGCCGCCACCGGCCAGCTTGCCGGCCAGCTGCTCGCCCGGGCGCAGCGCACCGGGTGCGAAAACCTGGCCGAACGTGACGGGCACCGGTGCTTGCGTGGTGGCGCTTTCGAACGTGACGTTGGCGATGCCGCCTGCGGGTGCGGCCGCCGCCGGGCGGGCCGGAATTGATTTGGGGGAAGGGGCGGCGTAGCGCTCGGCCAGCACACGCTGGGGATTGAGCTTTGCGCCGGCAGGGAGCGTGACCTGCTGGCCCGCGCCTGCGGCATGAAGATGGACGACGGCGATTGAAATCAGGAGCAGGTGGCGCATGCTGCGGCTCATCGGTTGGCGGAGCCGTGAGCTTATCTGCTGGGCCGTTTTTGCGGCGCGCCGTTCAATCGCTTGTTGGACGCGTGGGCAGGAGGACCTGCCCACCCTACGCGTACAAAAAAGGCGCCCGCAGGCGCCTTCGTGCTTACTGCTTGAGCGTGCGCTCGAACAGTTCGAGGATGCGGCGGTACTCGTCGTACCAGCTTTCCGGCTGCACGAAGCCGTGGCGCTCCAGCGGGTAGCTGGCCAGTTCCCACTTGTCCTTCTTCAGTTCGATCAGGCGCTGCGCCATGCGCACCGAGTCCTGGTAGAACACGTTGTCGTCCACCATGCCGTGCGCGATCAGCAGGTTGCCGCGCAGGTTCTCGGCATATTCGATCGGCGACGAGACCTTGTACGCTTCGGGGTCGATGTCCGGGGTGTTGAGGATATTGGCCGTGTAGCCGTGGTTGTAGCTGGTCCAGTCGCTCACCGGGCGCAGCGCCGCGCCCGACTTGAACACCTCCGGCGCGCGCATCAGGCCCATCAGGGTCATGAAGCCACCGTAGCTGCCGCCGTAGATGCCCACGTTCTTCGCGTCGCCCTGCTGGTGGTCCACCATCCAGTGCACGCCGTCGATGTAGTCCTCCAGCTCGGGGTGGCCCATGTTGCGGTAGATCGCCGTGCGCCACTTGCTGCCGTAACCCTTGGAGCCGCGGTAGTCCATGTCCAGCACCACGTAGCCCTTTTGTACCAGCAGGTTGTGGAACATCTGCTCGCGGAAGTAGTTGGTGTAGCGACGGTCCACGTTCTGCAGGTAGCCGGCGCCGTGCACGAACATCACGATCGGGTACTTCTTGCCGGGTTCGAGCTGGGCCGGGCGGTACAGCTTGGCCCAGATCGGGTCGCCGCCGTGGGTGGACGGCACGGCCACGAACTGCGGCATGATCCACTCGCGCGCCTTGAAGTCGGCGGTGCGGGTGTCGGTCAGCTTGACCGCGGCGCCGCCGCTGGCCGGCACGGTGGCCAGCTGCGCCGGCAGGTAGGAGGAAGAGTAGCGCACCAGCAGCTTGCGCTGGTCCGGCGAGATCGCGAAGTTCTCGACACCGCCATCAAAGGCGGTCACTTCACGCGTGGCGCCGTCCTTGCCGGACACCGAGCACACCTCGTAGGTGCCGGGCTGGGCGCGGTTGCACAGGATGTACGCGGTCGAGCCGTCCGCGGACCACTTCACTTCCGAGGCTTCCCACTTGCCCTGCGTGAGCGCGCGCGCGTGGCCGTTGGCATCGCTCGTGTACAGGTGCGAATAGCCGGTTTCTTCCGACAGGTACCACAGCGTGCGGTTGTCCGGCAGCCAGCCGAATTCGCTGTTGTCATAGTTGACCCAGGCGGGATCGGTCAGGCGGTGCACCGGCTTGAGCTTCGCTTGCGCGAAATCGACGGTGGCGATCCAGCGGTCCTTGTTGTCCACCGAACGGATCATGATCGCCGCTTGTGCCCCGTCCTTGGTGAACTGGATCGGCTGCCCGAATTCGGACACCACGTGAACCGCGCGGTTGCCCTTCAGTGCCGGCTGCTTGTGCTCGGCGCGCAGCGCGGCCAGCGGGTCTTCCGCAATGCCGGGCAGGGTGTCGAACGACAGCTCCTGCACCTTGTTGGTGGTCAGGTCCACCAGCTTGATGCTTTGCGAGGCCGGCATGTTGCGGCCGACGCGGGTGCGCTCGTCCTGGAATTCCTCGTAGCCCGATTCGGTCACATAGCGCGGCAGCTTGCCGATGCGGCCCTTGTCGGCGTCTTTCGGCCCGGTCACCACCAGCAGCCAGCGGCCGCTTGGCGACAGGGCGCTGCCCTGGATCGCGATCTTGTCGCCCAGGTAGATCGGCGCCGGCGCGCGGGTGGCATCGAAGCGGCGCTCTTCCTCGGCACGCGCGCGGCTGGCGTCGCGCTCGTCCTTCTGGCGCTTCAGGGTCGCGATCAGGCGCAGCTGCATGGCGCGCAGCGCGTCGTCTTCAAGCGCATTCGGGTCCTTGGCCGCACGCGGCAGCGCCACCGGCGACACCAGGCGCTCGGCACGGTGCCAGCTGTACCAGTCGTCGCCCAGGCGGAACTGCACGCTCGTTTCGTCGCTCGAGTACTGCGGCGACGTCACCGGGGTCGCGCTCTTGACGATCTGGGTCAGCGCGCCGGTCTTCAGGTCGCGCTCGAACAGGTCGCCGTTGCGCATGATGATGGCACGGGTGTGCTCGCGGTTGAACACCATGTTCTGGCTGTCGAGCTTGGGCAGCTCGCCGTCCGCCACCACGTGCGGCTTGGGCAGCGCGGCCCAGGTGTCGCGCAGCGGCGAGCCGGCGCGCTTCTGCTTGTAGTACACCTGCTTGCCGTCCCAGCTCCACCACGCCGCTTCGGTCGGGTTGCCGATCCAGTCCGGGTTGGACATCGCCTGGTCGAGGGTGATTGGCGTGCTGGCCGCCGCGGGCAGCGCGATCAGCGCGGCGGTGATGGAAAGGAGCAGTAGTCGCATCGAGATGGTCCGAGTGAGTGAACGGGAATGCTGTCTAGAAGGAAATGCGACGAGCATTCTAGCTCAGCAACACACGGGGCGGGAGGTGGCGCAAGGCTTTTCCGCCGGGGGCGATGCGCGCATGCGTAAGTACGCGCCGCCAATGAAAAAGCCCGGCACGGGCCGGGCTCTGTCTGGAACGCTGGTTCGCGTCAGGCTTGCTTGGTCACGCTCTGCGACACGCGCGGGAAGAACAGCGCGATGCGGGCGACGGTGCCGATGACGGCGATGGCGATGGACACGTATTCGATAGCGGTCATGATTTATCCTCTCGAAGCAAAATTGCGAAGTTCGTTGGCCAGGCTGGGCGAATGCGCCTCGGCCTGGTTGGCCTGCGACAGCAGGGCGTCGCGACCCTGTTGGCGGGCGCGGGCGGCAGCCGCGTCGCGCATGGGGGCAAGCCAGCCGCCGTGGGCCGCGTACAGCTGGGCGGCGAACTCGCCAACCGTTGCCAGCAGGGCGCTGAAGTGGTGGCGCAATCCCTTGTCGTGCGCCTGGGTGATCGTTGCTGCAGACATGTGATTCTCCGATGAATTACTGCGTTATGTTGCGGTGCAGTATAGATTCCCCAGAGCTATAACGAAACTTTTGGTTTGTGATAGTCAGCATAAGCGGAACGTATACTTACGCTGCTGCAAACGGTGCCCGGCAAGGGGCGGATCAACGGAGGATTTGGCGCCCGTGGACGGGCGAAAACGGGAGGAGCGGCCGCTGTCAGCCGGCCGATTTGGTGGCCTTGAGCATGCACTGCGACAGCCGGTCGAAGTGCTGCAGCGCCGCAGGCGTGAGCTCGACCTGCTTGCGCCGGCTGTCCTCGGTGTCGGACAGCTTGATCCAGCCTTTCTCGCGCATCGACTTCAGGCGCGTGTGCACCGTGGCCGGCGCGCCCAGCTCGTGCCGGGCCATCATGTCCCGCACCGACAGGCGCTGGTGCTCCTGGCCGGCGCGCGCGACCAGCATCAGGATGCGCTCTTCGAGCGGATCGAGGTCGGGCAGCGACGGCAAGCCGCGCACCGCCTCGGCGAGCTGGAGGAAACGCAGGAAGATGTCGGCAGGACGTGTGGTTTTCATCAAGAGTAGGTTGCTGAAAGCGACTGCCTTACGTTAAGCTGCACGCCCACCGCGCACAGCCGGGGTGACATTGTAACGCAGTCATGTTTGTAAAGATGAGTCAGTTAAAATTGAACCTCTCGATGGCTGCCGCCACCGTCATCCTGTTCCTGTTGGCGCTGGCAGCGAACGAACTGCTGCTCTCGCGCCTTGAATTCGCCGTCGGCGTCAACTGGATCTACCTGCCCGCCGGCGTGCGCCTTCTGTGCACGCTGTTGTTTGCCGAAGCAGGGGCGGTTGGCCTGCTGGCCGCTTCCTGGCTGGTCTCGTTTTTCTACTTCTTCCCGCATGATCCGCTGCGTGCCTTCGTCGGCGGCATCCTCGCCACCGTGGCGCCCTACGGCGTGTACCGCATCGCCCGCCACGCCTACGGCCTGCAAGCGTCGCTCACCAACCTCACGTCGATGAACCTGCTGCAGTGCGCCCTGATGTTCTCGATCGCCAGTCCCGCACTGCACCATATGTGGTTCGCGTTCTACGAACACAAGGCCAACCTGGGCAGCAGTTTTGTCGCGATGGTCACCGGCGACCTGTCCGGCACGCTGATCGTGCTGTACGCCGCGCGCTTTGTGCTGCTGCGCGCACCGCGCGCCTAGCCGCGCCGCTGTGGCACGCCGTGCGCAGCGGCGGGCGTAGAGCGGAACTGGTCCCGCCCGTCGCCGCGCTCGCCCATACCCATCGCCAGGCACAGTCCCGCGACACAGAAGATTACGATCGCCGTGCCGTGCTCGGGCACCAGCATGGCCGGCAGGCGGCGGCGCCAGGCCAGCGCCAGCGCCAGGAGAACCAGCAACGCGCTTCCCGTGCTGGCCAGCGCATTACCGAACAGCCAGCCGCGCACCATTTCGAGGACGAACGCTCCCACCGCCGGGTTCAACACATCCTGCATCCACTGCTCCGCATATCGATATAAATTTTGTAGCAGTGTAGCGGATGGCTCGCTTCGTTGGCAACCCGGGAATCAGGCCAGTGCCGCTTTCAAGAGCATGGCCAGCGCAACGGTTCCCGCCACGACAGCGTAACCGCGCTGCATGACCGCGCCGCCCAGCTGGTGCGCAACCGCCCGCATCACGAGCATGCCAGCCAGCGCGCCGGCGCAAAAGGGCAGGGCAACCGCCCAGTTGAAGCCGCCGGACAGTGCGCTCGTGGCCACGCCGGTGGCCGACAGCAGCGCGATCACGGCAAGCGACGTCGCCACGACCGATTGCATTTCCAGCTCGGTGTAGGCACGCAGCGCCGGCACCATCACGAAGCCGCCGCCCACGCCCAGCAGCCCGGACAAGAGGCCAGCGACGGTGCCGGACAGCGCCAGCACGCGCGCGCAGGGCCGCGTCCAGATGAAGCGGCCGCTGGCAGGGTCGCGCACGCAGTGCCGCAGGCTGTGTTCAGTGCCGGGCGGCTTGCCGGCCTGGGTGAAACTGCGATAGGCAACGTAGGCAAGCACCAGTGCAAAGAGCACCGTGAGCATGCGGTTGTCGATGCGGTGGGCAAGCCACAGGCCAAGCGGCGAGAAGGCCGCGCCGGCCAGTGCGATCAGCAAAGCGGCCCGGTAGCGCACGATGCCGGCACGCAGGCCCAGCACCGCGCCGAGCGCCGCGGCCATGCCCACCGCGAGCAGGCCGATCGGCCCGGCGGTGGCCATGTCCAGGTGCGCGCCGAACACCAGCAGCGGCACCGCGAGGATGCCGCCGCCGGCGCCGGTCAGCGCAAGGATGGCGCCGGTCACCAGCCCCAGGAGCAGGTCGACCAGCATCAGCCGCCCCACAGCCGCAGCGCGGCGAGCGCGGCGCAGGCCAGGCACGCCGGGGTGGAAAACACGGCGCGCCAGGGCTGGCGCCGCGGAACGAAGCCGACACCGCGCACGAACCCGGTCGTCATGGAAGCCATGGCCAGCATGGCCGCCACATGGTCCGGGCGGCCCGCGCGCATGGCCAGCTGTGGATAGATGGTCAGCCCCAGCGCCACGATGCAGGCCAGCAGCAGCGGCAGCAGCGCCATCGGGGCGGCGGGGCGGGCCTGCGCATCACGTTCCACCGTGGCCCCCGCTGCTTGCGTCATCGTTAAAGCCGGTCCGGCGCGCCTCTTCGTGCTCGCCCCACATCGCGTTCAGGATGGCCAGCAGGACGGCAAAGCCGACCCCCAGCGCCCAGGCGAAATACCACATGACGAATCCTCCTCAATAAGCCGAATGGTCGTGCTTGCGCACATAGGCCGTCGTCACCTTGCCGGACATGACCTTGTAGGCCCAGCTGGTGTAGGCGATCACGATCGGCATGAAGATGAGCGTGGCCCAGAACATGATCCCCAGCGTCAGGTGGCTGGACGTGCTGTCCCACACCGTGAGGCTGGAGCGCGGATCGGACGACGAGGGCATCACGAACGGGAACATCGAGACGCCCGCGGTGCCGATCACGCCAGCCAGTGCCAGCGCCGAGCAGCCAAAGGCGGCCAGGGTGTAGCCGCCACGCAGCCACGCCAGCGCCGCGAGCACCGCGCAGTAGGCCATCGCCGGCACGGCCACGGTGGCCGGGTAGCGGTGGTAGTTGGCCAGCCACGCCCCGGCGGTACGGACCACTTCCTTGCCGAGCGGGTTGGGCAGGGCAGCCGGGTCCAGTGCGGAAGCGAGCACGTAGCCGGGAATGCCGCGTGCCAGCCACACGCCGGCGGCGCTGAAGGCCAGCAGCAGCACCAGGCCCGCCCAGTTGGCGGCGCGGCGCGCGCGCGCCTGGATGTGGCCTTCGGTGCGGTGCGCCAGGTACACCGCGCCGTGGAAGGTGATCATCGCCGACGACACCACGCCGCACAGCAGCGCGAACGGGTTGAGCAGGCCGAAGAAGCTGCCGGTGTAGGTCGAGCGCAGGGTATCGTCGAACTGGAAGGGCACGCCCTGCAGCAGGTTGCCGAAGGCGACGCCGAAGATCAGCGGCGGCACCGCCCCGCCGACGAACAGGCCCCAGTCCCACACCGAGCGCCAGGTGGGGTTGTCCAGTTTGCTGCGGTAGTCAAAGCCCACCGGCCGGAAGAACAGCGCCCACAGCACCGCCAGCATGGCCCAGTAAAAGCCGGAGAACGCGGTCGCGTACACCAGCGGCCAGGCAGCGAAGATGGCGCCGCCGCCGGTGATGAACCAGACCTGGTTGCCGTCCCAGTGCGGCCCCACGGTGTTGATGATGACGCGGCGCTCGACGTCGCTGCGGCCGGCGAAAGGCAGCAAGGTGCCCACGCCCATGTCGTGGCCGTCCATGATGGCGAAACCGATCAGCAGCACGCCGACCAGCACCCACCAGATCAGTTTGAGGGTCGGATAATCAAGCATGGATTTCTCCCGAGGTGGTTGCGGCGGCGTGCGCCTTCTCGCCGGCGTAGCGCCCGGTGCCCAGGCTGGCCGGGCCGATGCGGGCAAAGCGCACCATCAGGTACATTTCCACCACCAGCAGCACCGTGTAAAAGCCGACGAAGCCGGCCAGCGAGCCGTACAACGAGCCGACCGACAGCGTGGACACCGACAGGTGGGTCGGCAGCACGCCGTAGATGGTCCACGGCTGGCGGCCGTATTCGGCCACGAACCAGCCCAGTTCCGCGGCGATCCACGGCATCGGCAGCGACCACAATGCGGCCTTGAGCAGGCGCGGGCTGGCGGCGCAGCGGCCCTTGATGGTTTGCCAGGTGGCTGCCGCAAACAGCACCAGCATGGCAAAGCCGAACGCCACCATCACGCGGAAGGCCCAGAACATCGGCGCCACGCGCGGAATGGTGTCCTGCACCGCTTTCTCGATCATCTCCGGCGTGGCCTCGGCCACGTTGGCGGTGTACTTTTTCAGCAGCAGGCCAAAGCCCAGGTCGGCCTTGTGTTCTTCGAACAGCGCGGCGGCCTTTTCGTTATGCCGGTCGCGGCGCATGATCTCCAGCGCGGTCACGGCGTCGATGCCGGACACGATGCGCGCGCGGTTCTTGGCCTGGATCTCCTTGATCCCCGGGATCTCCTTGCTGATCGAGCGGGTGCCGATCAGGCCCATCACCCACGGCACCTGCAGCGCGAAGTCGTTTTTCAGTTCCGCCTGGTTGGGAAGGGCGATCACGTTGAACGGCGCCGGCGCCGGCTCGGTGTCCCACATGGCTTCGATGGCGGCCATCTTGGCCTGCTGCGCTTCGCCCACGGTGTAGCCGGATTCGTCGCCCAGCACGATCACCGAGCAGGCCGAGGCCAGGCCGAAGGCGGCGGCCACGCGGAAGCTGCGCTTGGCGAACTCCACGTCGCGTCCGCGCAGCAGGTACCACGCCGAGATCGACAGCACGAACATCGCGCCGGTCACGTAGCCGGCCGATACGGTGTGCACGAACTTGGCCTGGGCATCGGGGTTGAACAGCACGGCCCAGAAATCGACCAGCTCCATGCGCATGGTCTCCGGGCTGAACTCGGCGCCCACGGGGTTCTGCATCCAGCCGTTGGCCACCAGGATCCACAGCGCCGACAGGTTGGTGCCAACGGCCATCAGGATCGTCACCAGGAGGTGCTGGCGCCGCGAGAGCCGGTCCCAGCCAAAGAAGAACAGGCCGATGAAGGTGGACTCGAGGAAGAACGCCATCAGCCCTTCAATGGCCAGCGGCGCGCCGAAGATGTCGCCCACGTAGTGCGAGTAGTAGGCCCAGTTGGTCCCGAACTGGAATTCGAGCGTGATCCCGGTGGTCACGCCAAGGGCGAAGTTAATGCCGAACAGCTTGCCCCAGAAGCGCGTCATGTCCTTGTACACGGTCTTGCCGGTCATGACGTACACGCTTTCCATGATCACCAGCAGCCAGACCATGCCCAGGGTGAGCGGCACGAACAGGAAGTGGTACAGCGCCGTCGCCGCGAACTGCAGGCGCGACAGGTCGACCAGTTGCTCAGTTACCATGGCGCACCTCCTGCAGCACGTCGGGCTGCGTGCCCGCAGGTGCGTGCTCGTGGAAGAATGCCTGCCACAGCACGCCAAGGACGACGAGCTTGAACAGGACGGCCAGCGCCAGGTCGCGGACCAGGCGCCGGTTCAGTACAGTGGGTGAATCGTTCATCGCATTCCCCTGTTACTGCCGCGGGGCTTTGCAGGTGTTCACACCCAAGACGCTGTAGAGCGGACACCGGCCGGACAGTCCGGTGAGCAGCGGCACCAAGCCCGCCAGTGCCCACAGGCGCACATCCTCTGCCAGGACGAAGTACAACGAAAGAATGACCAGGCCGGCGCCGATGCGCAGGCCGCTGTCCAATCCGCCTACATTAACTTGCATGATGAACTCCTTGTCGATAAACGTTTCAGGTGGCTGAAGGCGTGCTCACGTCCACCAGCTCCGGGTGGACCAGCCATTCTCGTCCCTTGAGCATGCCTTCCCAGTACAGCGGGGGCAGGATGCGCTCCTTGAGCAGCCACGCCAGGCGCGACGGACGGGTGCCGTCGATCAGCCAGCTCGGGAAGCTGGGCGCGACCTTGCCGCCATAGGTGAATTCGGCCAGCACGATTTTTCCGCGCTCGACCGTGAGCGGGCACGAGCCGTAGCCGTTGTAGCGCGCCTCGCCCTTGGCCTGGCCCAGCGCGGCCAGCACGTTGTGCGCGACCACCGGCGCCTGCGTGCGCGCGGCGGCGGCGGTCTTGGCGTTGGGCGAGCTGCCGGCGTCGCCCAGCGCGTAGATGTTGGCGTAGGTCTTGTGGCGCATCGTGGCCTGGTCGATGTCGACCCAGCCGGCGGCGTCGGCCAGCGGGCTAACACGGATGAAGTCGGGCGCCTTTTGCGGCGGCACCACGTGCAGCATGTCGAACGGCTCCTTCACCAGCTGCTCCGTGCCGTCCTTCTCGACGTGCCGGAAGGTCGCCACGCGCGCCGGGCCGTCCACCGCCACCAGGTTGTGGCGGAAGTTCAGGCCGATCATGTACGAGCGCACGTACTCCATCAGGGCCGGTACGTAGTCGTTCACGCCGAACAGCACGTCACCCGCGCTGTAGAAGCGGATGTCGATCTCTTCCAGCACGCCGCTGCGGCGCCAGTGGTCGGCCGACAGGTACATGGCCTTCTGCGGCGCGCCGGCGCACTTGATCGGCATGGGCGGCTGGGTGAACAGGGCGCGGCCGCCGCGCAGCGACTGCACCAGCTGCCAGGTGTAGGGCGCCAGGTGGTACAGGTAGTTGGACGTGACGCCGTTCTGGCCCAGCGTTTCGGCCAGGCCGTCGATCGCGTGCCAGTCGAGCTTCAGGCCGGGGCAGACCACCAGCTGCTTGTACTTGACCACGCGGCAGCCGTCCAGGATGAGGGCATTGCGCTCCGGTTCGAACGCGGCCACCGCCGCCTTGATCCACTTGGCGCCTTGCGGAATGGTCGAGCCCATGGTGCGCGCGGTGCGCTCCACCTTGAACGCGCCGCCGCCCACCAGGGTCCAGCCGGGCTGGTAGTAGTGCACGTCAGCCGGGTCGATGATGGCGATGTCCAGCCCCGGGCTGCGCGCCAGCATGCTGGACGCGACGGCGATGCCTGCCGCGCCGCCGCCCACCACCACCACCTCGTGTTCGGCTTCGGCCACCTCGACCGGCGTGCGGCCGTTGTTGGCGATGCGGCGCACCACGCCTTTGAGGTCGTACCCCGCGCGCGAGGCTTTTTCGATGATCTGCGCCAGCGGCAGGGTGCCCGCCTGCGACAGCGCCCACATGGTGGTCGAGCGCATGCCGGTGCGGCAGAAGGCCAGTGCCGGCTTGGGCAGGGTGGCCAGCAGGGCGCCGAAGTCGCGGCCCTGCTGGTCGGTCACCTTGCCCGATTCGGCCGGCAGGTAGTGCGCTTCCAGCCCGGCCGCACGCGCCGCCTGCTCGATCTCGGCGAACAGTGGCTGGTCGTTGCCCTCGCCATCGGGGCGGTTGCAGATCACGGCGCGAAAGCCTTTTTGCTTGAGCGTGGCGATATCGGCCGCCTGGATCTGGGGCGCGACCGATAGCTCGGCCGTCAGGTAGTGGATGTCCATGTTGTCTCCGGTCTTGTTGGATTGTGGGTGGTGCTTACAGGGCGTTGAGCGGGATCTTCAGGTAGCGCATGCCGTTGTCTTCCGCCTCCGGCAGGTGGCCGGCGCGCATGTTCACCTGCACCGAGGGCAGGATCAGCACGGGCATGTCGAGGGTGGCGTCGCGGCGGCTGCGCATGCCCACGAACTCGTCCTCGCTGATGCCGTCGCGTACGTGGATGTTGCTGGCGCGTTCTTCCGCCACGGTGGTCACGAACTCCACCGGCCTGCCGTTGGGCTGGTAGTCGTGGCACATGTACAGCTTCGTTTCCGGCGGCAGGCTCAGCACCTTGTTGATGGAACGGAAGAGGGTGCGCGCGTCCCCGCCAGGGAAGTCGCAGCGCGCGGTGCCATAGTCGGGCATGAACAGGGTGTCGCCGACGAAGGCGGCCGTCTCCGCCCCATCCTCGACCACGTAGGTGACGCAGGCCGGCGTGTGGCCCGGCGTGTGCATCGCTTGCGCGCGCAGGGCGCCGATCGTGAAGTGCTCGCCATCCTCGAACAGGTGGTCGAACTGGCTGCCGTCACGCGCAAAGCCCGGGCCGGCGTTGAAGAGAGTACCGAATACGCCCTGCACGGTCGTGATGTGCTTGCCGATGCCGACCTTGCCGCCCAACTGCTCCTTGAGGTAGGGGGCGGCCGTCAGGTGGTCGGCGTGCACGTGGGTTTCAAGGATCCAGGTCACGTTGGCGCCCAGTTCCCTGACGCGCGCAATCACCTTGTCGGCGCTCGTGGTGGAGGTGCGGCCGGACTTGTGGTCATAGTCCAGCACGCTGTCGATGATCGCGCACTCTTTGCTCTCGCGGTCCAGAACGATGTAAGTCACGGTCCAGGTGTGCGGGTCGAAAAAGCCCTCGACCACCATTGCGTTTTGTTTTCCCATTATTGTCTCCAGTTGTGCGGCAGCCATTGCCGGTACCAGGACTTTTGCAAGCGCCATGCCAGCCCGCACTGATGTTGCGGATATTCTGCAAGTCGTTGAAATGAAAGGATTTATTTGTGGCGGGCGGGATCGGATGGGCGGCGCGCGCGGGGATTTCCGCCGGTAATGGCAGCCTGTGGCAGAAATTTGGCAGTTTATTGGCAGTTTTCTGGCAGTCGCCGGCGCTGAAGGTGCATAATGGACAGGTCATCGTTTCAGGTCGCCACCATGCCATCCGCACCGTCCGCCCCCCAGGTCCAGGCGCTCGTCTCATTCCTTGAGCACGAGTCCGAGCCAATGATTGTCCTCGACGTTGATTACAACATCCTTGCATCCAACACGGCCTACCAGCGCCAGTTCGGAATCGCCGGGCACAGCGCGGCCGGGCAGAAGTGTTACCGGGTATCGCACCACTACGACGTGCCGTGCGACCTGGCGGGCGAGCACTGCCCGATGAAGAAGGCCCAGGAAAAGCGCGGCCCCGACCGCGTGCTGCACATCCACCACACGCCGCGCGGGCCGGAACACGTGAACGTTGAATTGCGGCCGATCCTGGACGACGCGCACGAGGTCGTGGCTTATGTGGAACGGCTGGTCACGGTGCGCAATGCATCGGCGCGCACCACCAGCGATGGACTGGTCGGGCGCTCGCCCGCCTTCGTGCGCGCGCTCGAATCGCTGCAGCGGGCCGCGCCGGCCATGCTGCCGGTGCTGCTGCTGGGCGAATCGGGCAGCGGCAAGGAACTGTTCGCGCGCGCGCTGCACGAAGCCAGCGACCGCGCCGCCGGACCGTTCGTCGTGGTCGATTGTTCAGGGCTCACCGAAACGCTGTTCGAGAGCGAACTGTTTGGCTACGAAAAGGGTGCGTTCACCGGCGCGCTGGCGCGCAAGCACGGCCTGGTCGAGACGGCGCGCGGCGGCACCTTGTTCCTGGATGAGATTGGCGACGTCCCGCTGGGCATGCAGGTCAAGCTGCTGCGCCTGATCGAAAGCGGCACCTACCGTCGCGTGGGCGGGCTGGAGACGCTGCACAGCGATTTTCGCCTGGTGGCCGCGACCCACAAGCCGCTGGCGGACATGGTCGCGGACGGGCGCTTTCGGCAGGACCTGTATTACCGCATCAGCGCCTATCCGATCCACCTGCCGGCGCTGCGCGAACGCGGCGACGACATTCCGCTGCTGATCGAGTCGGTGCTGCAGCGCCTGGCCAAGATGGGGCGGCCGTACCGGGTCACGTCGGAAGCATTGGCGGCGCTGCAGTCGTATAGCTGGCCGGGCAATATCCGCGAGCTGCGCAACGTGCTCGAACGTGCGACGCTGTTTGCGGACGACCGCGTGATCGGGCTCGCGCAGTTACCGGACTTCGTGCTCCACACGCAGCCGGGCTTGCCCGCGCCGGGCGTGGCGACCCGTGCGGTGCCCACCGGCGCAAAGCTCACGGACCAGGCGCTGGCCACCTACGCGGCCGGCTTCGCGGGCACCCGCGCCGAACTCGCCCGTGCGCTCGGCATGAGCGAACGCACGCTGTACCGCCGCCTGAAAGCCTTGCAGCTGGCGTGAATGAAAAAGCCAGGCCACCTTTCGGTTGGCCTGGCTTTTATCGTGCTGGTACCCGGTAGGGTGGGCAGGTCCTCCTGCCCACGCGTTCAATTGACAGCGACGTAGCGTTGGATCATACCCTGGTTGGACGCGTGGGCGGGAAACCC
This sequence comes from Massilia agilis, assembly GCF_024756255.1. GTDB lineage: Bacteria > Pseudomonadota > Gammaproteobacteria > Burkholderiales > Burkholderiaceae_D > Telluria > Telluria agilis. Next base: position 249,834 of record NZ_JANUHB010000005.1, read on the forward strand.
GCCCACCCTACGTACGCGTTAAGCGCTGAGGTTATGCTGTTCCTTGGCTGCGATGATGACCAGCGATGCGACACGTGCAACCACGGCGGCAACGGCGATTCCGACAGTGACAAATCCAATAGCAGTCATGATTCTTCCTCTCGATTCAATGATGTCTGGTGCGGTGATTCGATGAGTTGAAGTATAGGTAGCCGCCGTGTGCGAGGTAAGTTTTCGTTCATGATGCCGGCTATCACCCTCCAAAATACTTTGCAGCCGCAAAGGTGGCCCGTTTCTTGCGTGCGTAAGCGGGCATGAAATCCGAAAGTGCTTCACCCAGGCTGCGCATCGTGGTCGTCAACCCGACCACCGCCACCGACGAGGACGGCTCCGCCGCAGCCCAGGCGCGGCGTGGCGCGGCCCTGCGCATCGGCTTGCTCGAATCGGGCTACGACATCGTCGCCTCGCTGCCTGCCGATATCTTCCTGCCCGAGCGCATCGCCCAGCTGCAGCCCGACCTCATCATCGCCGACAGCGAATCGGACGCGCGCGACGTGCTCGAACACATCGTGCTGGCCACGCGCGCGGCGCCGCGGCCGATCGTGCTGTTCACCGACGACCAGGACGAGTCCAGCGTGGAAGCGGCGATGGCCGCGGGCGTGACGGCCTACATCGTGGCCGGGCTGCAGCCCGAGCGCGTCAAGCCGGTGCTCGACGTGGCGCTGGCACGCTTCCGGCGCGAGCGCAAGCTGCTCGACGAGTTGTCCGAGACGCGCCAGAAGCTGGCCGAGCGCAAGGTGGTCGAGCGCGCCAAGGGACTGCTGATGGCGCGCCACGCTCTGTCGGAAGAGCAGGCCTACCAGAAGCTGCGCAGCATGGCGATGAACAAGAACCTGAAACTGGCCGAGATCGCCCAGCGTATCCTCGATGTCGAGGACCTGCTGGGTTGAGCGTGGCATTTAAAAGAGGAATCGTATGACTGGCCTGCAAGGCAAGGGCGCGTTCGTCGCCGGATCGGATAAACCAGAGCGCAGCACGGTGCGGGTCGGCTTCATGCCGCTGACCGATTGTGCTTCCCTCGTCATGGCGTCGGTGCTGGGCCTGGACGAAAAATACGGCATCCGGATCGTGCTCAGCCGCGAGCAGTCGTGGTCGGGCATGCGCGACCGGCTGGTGCGGGGCGAACTCGATTGCGCCCAGCTGCTGTACGCCATGGTGTATGCGGTCGAACTCGGGGTCGGCACCGCGCAGAAGAGCATGGCGCTGCTGATGAACCTGAACCAGAACGGCCAGGCGATCACCCTGTCGCGCGCGCTGGCCGCACGCGGCGCAGTGGACGGAGCAGGGCTCGCCGCGCTGATGGCGAACGAAGCGCGGCGCTTCACGTTTGCGCACACTTTCCCGACCGGGAACCATGCGATGTGGTTGTATTACTGGCTGGCGGCGGCGGGCATCGATCCCATGACCGCCTGCCACGTGGCCACCGTGCCGCCGAACCAGATGGCGGCAAACCTTGCGGCCGGCCACATGGATGGCTTCTGTGCCGGCGAGCCGTGGGGCGAGCGCGCCGTGCGCGAAGGCGTGGGCGTGACCGTCGCCACCAGCCAGCAGGTCTGGCCCGACCATCCGGGCAAGGCGCTGGCGGCGTGCGCCGACTTCGCGCAGCACCATCCCAACACCTGCCGGGCGCTGGTCTCAGCGGTGCTGGAGGCCGGCCGCTGGATCGACGCTTCGGCGGCCAACCGCGAAGCGGCATCCGAGGCCATTGCGAGCCCCGCCTTTGTGAACGTGCCACGCGAACTGATTCGCGAGCGGATGCTGGGCTGCTACAACGATGGCCTGGGCCACCGATGGCACGACCCGCACCGGCTGCGTTTCTACGGCGACGGCGCCGCCACTTTTCCCTACCTGTCCGACGCCATGTGGTTCATGACCCAGCACCGCCGCTGGGGCCTGCTCGCCTATGACCCGGACTACCGCGCCGTGGCCGAGCGCGTCAACCGGCTGGACCTGTATCGCGAGGCCGCAGCCGCCACCAACACGCCGCTGCCGTCGACCGTGACGCGCAGCTCGCGGCTCATCGACGGCCGTACCTGGAACGGGCGCGACCCAGCGCTGTACGCGGCATCGTTCGTGGCGCCCAGCCACGCCTGAGCCAGTCCCGCCGCTGGTGCGGCGTGCCGCATCATTTTCGCGCAGGCTGCACCGCCATGAAGCGCAGCCTGTCCCGCCCGGCGCCCGCTTCCCTGTACGCGTTGGCTGGCACGCCTCTTGCAACTACTGCTGTCGGATCAACGGCGATCCCTTACATTTCACAGCCGGTCCAACGGCGGACTGGCACAGGACAACGGCGTCCGCATTCCCCGGCCAATCCCTGGCCCTGGCATGCGGACGCCTTTTTGTTTTTCCGAAGGGATGACACATGGCCAGCAAAGCAAACCGCATCGCGCTCTTTTCGTTCAGTACGCCACAGATGCGTGCCTTCCACCTCTCGTGGGTTGCATTTTTCGTCTGCTTCTTTGCCTGGTTCGCCTGCGCACCGCTCATGCCGGTGATTAAAGGCGAACTCGCGCTCTCGCCCGACCAGGTGGCGAACATCAATATCGCGGCGGTCGCGATCACCATCCTGGTGCGGCTCGCGATTGGCCCGTTGTGCGACCGTTACGGCCCGCGCAAAGCCTACACCGCGCTGCTGCTGCTCGGCGCGATTCCCGTGTTCGGTGTCGCGCTGGCGCAGAGCTACGAGAGCTTCCTGCTGTTCAGGCTCGGCATCGGCGCCATCGGCGCGAGCTTCGTGATCACGCAGTACCACACCTCGGTGATGTTCGCGCCCAAGGTGGTCGGCACCGCCAACGCGGCCAGCGCGGGCTGGGGCAACAGCGGCGGCGGCACCACGCAAGCCGTGATGCCGCTGCTGTTCAGCGCACTGGTGATGCTGGGCGTGAGCGAGAGCATGGGTTGGCGCCTGGCGCTGCTGGTGCCGGGCGTGATGCTGCTGCTGACGGCCGCGGCCTACTGGCGCTTCACCCAGGATTGCCCGGACGGTAACTACGATGCGCTGCGCGCGGCCGGCGTTCCGATCGAATCCGGCGGCAAGGGCGGCTGGGCGAGCTTCAAGGCGGCCTGCGCCAACCATCGTGCGTGGCTGCTGTTCGTCACCTATGGCGCGTGCTTCGGCATTGAACTGTTCATCCACAACATCGCGGCCACGTACTACGTCGAACACTATGGCCTGTCGCTGAAATCGGCCGGCCTGGCGGTCGGCGCATTCGGCCTGCTGGCGCTGTTTGCGCGCGCCCTGGGTGGCTGGGTATCGGACAAGGCGGCCGCCAGCCGCGACCTGAACAGCCGGGTCACGGTGCTGTTCGCGCTGATGGTCGGCGAAGGGCTTGGCCTGCTGTGGTTCGCCAATGCCGGCGCGGTGGACGCAGCCGTCGCGGCGATGCTGTTCTTTGGCTTGTTCACCCACATGGCCTGCGGCGCGACTTACGCGCTGGTGCCCTTCGTCGAGCCCAAGGCGCTGGGCGGGGTGGCCGGCATCGTCGGCGCCGGCGGCAACGTCGGCGCGGTGCTGGCCGGTTTCCTGATGAAAGGGACGGGCGACCTGCACCGCACGCTGCTGGTGCTGGGTGCGCTGGTGCTGGCGTCCAGCCTGTGCGCGCTGGCCGCCCGCTTTTCCATCCGTGCCGGCGACGCCGCCGGCGCGCCTTCCACGGCAGTCTAGGAGGCCAGCCATGAAAGTCATCGTCATCGGCCACGGCATGGTTGGCCACAAATTCGTCGAAACGCTGGCATCAAGCATGCCGGCCGCGCAGCTGACCGTGCTGTGCGAGGAACCGCGTCCCGCCTACGATCGCGTGCACCTGTCGGAATATTTTGCGGGCAGGTCGGCGGACGAGCTGACGCTGGTCGCGCCGGGATTTTTCGAACGCCACAATATCGCGCTCAAGCTCAATGCACGGGCTGCAGCCATTGATCGTGTGGCCAAGACGGTGCGGCTTGCCAGCGGCGCGGTGCTCGGCTACGACAAGCTGGTGCTGGCGACCGGCTCATCGCCCTTTGTTCCGCCGATCCCGGGGCGCGAGCGTGCCGATTGCTTCGTCTACCGGACCATCGAAGACCTGGAGGCGATGCAGGAGTGCGGCGCTCGCTCGCGCTCAGGCGTGGTGGTGGGCGGCGGGCTGCTCGGGCTGGAATGCGCCAAGGCGCTGCGCGACATGGGCTTGAGCGCGCACGTGGTCGAATTTGCGCCGCGCCTGATGGCCGTGCAGGTGGACGATCCCGGCGCGAGGGTGCTGCGCGGTCGTATCGAAGAGCTGGGCGTGACTGTCCACACGCACAAGAACACGCAAGAGATCGTCGACGGCGACCAGGCGCGGCACCGGATGCGGTTCGCGGACGGCACCCACCTGGAAACGGACATGATCGTTTTCTCGGCCGGCATTCGCCCGCGCGACGAGCTGGCGCGGGCCGCCGGGCTGGCGACAGGGCCGCGGGGCGGGGTGGCAATCGACGACCGCTGCCTGACGTCCGACACGGACATCTACGCCATCGGCGAATGCGCCGCCTGGAACGGCCAGCTCTTCGGGCTGGTGGCGCCCGGCTACGACATGGCGCGCACCGCCGCGCGCCATTTGGCCGGACAGGCAGCCGCCTTCACCGGGGCGGGCCTGTCAACCAAACTCAAGCTCTTGGGCGTGGACGTGGCCAGCATCGGCGACGCGCATGGCAGCACGCCGGACAGCCGCAGCTACCAGTTCCTCGACGAGCGCAAGCAGGTGTACAAGAAGATCGTGGTGTCCGGCTGCGGCAAGCGGCTGCTGGGCGCGGTGCTGGTGGGCGACGCGGGCGAGTACGGCACGCTGCTGCAGGCCATGCTGAACCAGACCGAGCTGCCGGAGTCGCCTGAGTTCATGATCCTGCCGCAGGCGGACGGCAAGTCCCGGCCGGCGCTCGGCGTGGCGGCCCTGCCGGCGACGGCGCAGGTCTGCTCGTGCAACGATGTCTCGAAGGGGGCACTGTGCGCGGCGGTGGCGGACGGCGCGACGACGCTGGCCGCGCTCAAGGCCGCCACCTGCGCCGGCACCACTTGCGGTGGCTGCGTGCCGCTGGTGACCCAGGTGCTCAACGCCGAGCTGGAAAAGCAGGGCGTGGCCGTGTCCAATCACATCTGCGAGCACTTCCCGTACTCGCGGCAGGAACTGTTCCACCTGGTCCGTGTCGGCCGCATCCGCACCTTCGCCGAGCTGCTGTCCAGGCACGGGAATGGCCTGGGCTGCGAGATCTGCAAGCCGACTGCCGCCAACATCCTGGCCTCGACCTGGAACGACTTCGTGCTCAAGCCCGAGCACGCGAGCCTGCAGGACACGAACGACTACTTCCTTGGGAACATCCAGAAGGACGGGACGTATTCGGTGGTGCCGCGCATGCCGGGCGGCGAGGTCACGGCCGACGGACTGATCGCAGTGGGCCAGGTCGCCCGCAAGTACGGGCTGTACACCAAGATCACCGGCGGCCAGCGCATCGACCTGTTCGGCGCGCGGCTCGAGCAGTTGCCGCAGATCTGGGAAGAGCTGATCGCGGCCGGGTTCGAGTCCGGCCACGCCTATGGCAAGGCGCTGCGCACGGTGAAGTCGTGCGTGGGCTCGACCTGGTGCCGCTACGGCGTGGGCGACAGCGTGGGCTTTGCGATCGCGCTGGAGAACCGCTACAAGGGCCTGCGCACGCCGCACAAGGTGAAGTTCGGCGTGTCCGGCTGCACCCGCGAGTGCGCCGAGGCGCAAGGCAAGGACGTCGGCCTGATTGCCACCGACAAGGGCTGGAACCTGTACGTGTGCGGTAACGGCGGCATGAAGCCACGCCATGCCGAGCTGCTGGCTTCCAACCTCACCGAGGATCAGGTCGTGCAGCTGGTGGACCGCTTCCTGATGTTCTACGTGCGCACCGCCGACCGCCTGCAGCGCACCAGCACCTGGCGCGAGAACCTGGAGGGCGGGCTGGACTACCTGAAGCAGGTGGTGGTCGAGGACAAGCTGGGGATCGCGGCGGAGCTCGAAGCGGACATGCAGCACGTCGTCGATACCTATGTGTGCGAATGGAAGCACGCCGTGACCGATCCGGCCACGCGCAAGCGCTTCCGGCACTTCGTCAACAGCGATGCGGCGGACGCCAACGTGGTGTTCATGCCGGAGCGCGGGCAGGTGCGCCCGGCCACGCCGGAGGAACGCCAGCGCCGCATCATCCCTATCGCCGCACGCTCGGCCTGACTATTTTCGCAAAGGAGAACAGCAATGCATCGCGATCTTCAACTAAACCAATGGACCCCCGTCTGCCCGCTCGACGACATCGTTCCCGATACCGGCGTGTGCGCACTGCTCAATGGCGAGCAGGTCGCCGTCTTTCGTGTCGGGCGCGGCGAGCCGGGCGTTTTTGCGATCGCCAATTACGACCCGAACGCGCATGCGGCGGTGCTCTCGCGCGGGATCGTCGGCAGCCTGGGCGAGCGCGTGGTGGTGGCCTCGCCGATCTACAAGCAGCACTTCGACCTGCGCACTGGGGAATGCCTGGAGGCGCCCGAGCGCTCCGTCGCCTGCTATCCGGCACGCGTGGCGGACGGAATGGTCTGGGTAGCGGCATGAAGCCGGCGCTGGTGGTTGTCGGTAACGGCATGGCCGGCATGCGCACGGTCGAGGAACTGCTCAAGATTGCGCCGGATGCCTACGACATCACCGTGTTCGGCGCCGAGCCGCACGGGAATTACAACCGCATCCTGTTGTCGCCCGTGCTGTCCGGGGAAAAGACGGTGGACGACATCATGCTGCACCGGCGCGAGTGGTACCGCCAGCATGGCATCACCCTGTTTGCCGGCGACCCGGTGGTGCGGATCGACCGCGGCAATCGCACGGTGCACGCGGCATCGGGCCTGGTGGTGCGCTACGACAGGCTGCTGCTGGCAACCGGTTCCACGCCCTTCATCGTGCCGGTGCCCGGGCATGCGCTCGAAGGCGTCATCGGCTTTCGCGACCTGGGCGACGTGGACACGATGCTCGCTGCCGCCAGCCAGGGAGGGCAGGCGGTGGTGATCGGCGGCGGGCTGCTGGGGCTGGAGGCTGCCAGCGGACTGGCGCGGCGCGGCATGCAGGTGACCGTGCTCCACGTGACCGACAGCCTGATGAACCAGCAGCTGGACCGCCAGGCCGGCGCGCTGCTCAAGACGGCACTGGAGCGTAAGGGCATTCGCATCCTGCTCGGCGCGCAGACAGCCGCGATCGTGGGCGAGGAACGCGCGCAGGCGGTGCGCCTGGCCGACGGCAGCGAAATTGCGGCCGACCTGGTGGTCATGGCCGCCGGCGTACGGCCGAACATCGGGCTTGCGCGCGACGCCCGCCTGTACTGCGAGCGCGCGATCGTGGTGGACGACACCATGCAGACCTACGACCCGCGCATCTACGCCGTTGGCGAATGCGTGCAGCACCGGCGCGCGACCTTTGGCCTGGTGGCGCCGATCTGGGACCAGGCGCGCGTGTGCGCGGCGCACCTGGCCGGAGCGGGCCACCGCCGCTACGTGCAACAGCCGACTGCAACGCGGCTCAAGGTGACCGGCGTCGAACTGTTTTCGGCAGGCGACATCGTGGGCGGCGAAGGCAGCGAGGACCTGGTGCTGCGCGACCGCGGCGCGGGCGTGTACAAGCGCCTCGTTCTCAGCGGCGGCCGGCTTGCCGGCGCCGTGCTGTACGGCGACGTGCAGGACGGCCCGTGGTATTTCGACCTGATCCAGCAGCGCGCTGATGTTTCATCGATGCGCGACACGTTGTTGTTCGGCCGTGCGCTGTGCGCCGCCTGACGAGGAGCCCATCTTGAAGTTGTCGACCATTCCGCTGGCGGTGCGCACCACCTGTCCCTATTGTGGCGTTGGCTGCGGCGTGACCGCAACGGCGCAGCCGGACGGCTCGCTCGCCATCGCCGGCGATGAGAAGCACGAGGCCAACCGCGGCCGGCTCTGCGTGAAGGGTGCGGCGCTGGGCGAAACGCTGGGGCTGGACGGGCGCCTGCTGCAGCCTGCGCTGCGCGAACGCGGCCAGTTGCGCGATGCGAGCTGGGACGAGGCGCTGGACCGTGTGGCCGCCGGCTTTGCGCGCGCGGTCGCGCAGCACGGGCCTGATTCGGTGGCGCTGTACGTGTCGGGCCAGATGCTGACCGAGGACTACTACGTCGCCAATAAACTGATGAAGGGCTACATCGGCAGCGCCAACATCGATACCAACTCGCGCCTGTGCATGTCGTCCAGCGTGGCCGGGCACAAGCGCGCGTTCGGCGAGGACATCGTCCCCGGCTGCTACGAGGATTTCGAACTGGCCGACATGGTCGTGCTGGCCGGGTCGAACGCGGCCTGGTGCCACCCGACGCTGTTCCAGCGCCTGGTGCGTGCGCGTGAATTGCGGCCGCAGATGAAAATCGTGGTGATCGATCCGCGCCGCACCGCGACGGTCGAACTGGCCGACATGCACCTGCCGATCAAGCCCGGCAGCGACGCCTGGCTGTTCAATGGCCTGCTGTGCCACCTGGCGCGGCAGGGAAGGGCGGACCGGGACTTCATCGCCGCGCACACCGAAGGGCTGGACGAGGCGCTGGCGGCGGCCCAGGACACCTGCGGCGACCTGCACGCGGTCGCGCGCGCATGCCGCGTCGATCCTGCCCTGCTGCTTGCCTTCTACGATGCCTTTGCCGCGACGGCCAAGGTGGTCACCGCATACTCGCAGGGCATCAACCAGTCGTCTTCCGGCACCGACAAGGTCAACAGCATCATCAACTGCCACCTGCTGACTGGTCGCATCGGCAAGCCTGGCATGGGCCCGTTCTCGCTGACCGGGCAGCCGAACGCCATGGGCGGGCGCGAGGTGGGCGGCCTGGCCAACATGCTGGCGGCGCACATGGAGCTGGAGGACCCAACGCAGCGCGCGGCGGTACAGGCGTTCTGGGATTCCCCGCGCATCGCGCATCAGCCGGGGCTGAAGGCGGTGGACCTGTTCCGCGCGGTGGAAGAGGGCCGGATCAAGGCGTTATGGATCATCGCCACCAACCCGGTGGTGAGCCTGCCCGACGCCGACCAGGCCAGGCGCGCGCTGGCCAAATGCGAGCTGGTGGTTGTCTCGGACATCGTTGCCGGCACCGACACCAACGCTTATGCCGACGTGCTGCTGCCTGCGCTCGGCTGGGGCGAGAAGGACGGCACCGTCACCAATTCGGAGCGCCGCATTTCGCGCCAGCGTTCCTTCCTCCCCGCGCCCGGCGCGGCGCGCGCCGACTGGCAGGTGCTGTGCCAGGTGGCGCAGCGCATGGGCTTCGGCGGCCTCGATTACCAGTCCGTGCACGAGATCTTCGACGAGCACGCGCGGCTGTCTGCGTGGCGCAATGAAGGCGCCACTGCGCGCGTGTTCCGACTCGACGGGCTGGCTGGCATGAGCCGGCGCGACTACGACGAGCTCGAGCCGATCCAGTGGCCGGTCACGCACGGTGAAGATGGCAAGCCGCGTGGCGCCGCGCGCCTGTTCGGCGACGGCCGCTTTGCCCGACCGTCTGGCCGCGCACGCCTCGTGCCGGTGACGCCGCGTGGCCCGGCCAACCTGCCAGGCGGGGACTATCCGCTGGTGCTCAATACCGGGCGCGTGCGCGACCAGTGGCACACGATGACGCGCACCGGCAAGTCTCCGCGCCTGGCCGGCCATGTTCCGGAGCCGTTCATCGACATGCACCCACAGGACGCGCTGCTGTGCGGCGTGCGCGAAGGAGAGCTGGCGCGCGTGATGAGCGACTGGGGCGAGATGGTGGCGCGGGTCGCGCATGGCGGCGGCATCGCGCGCGGCAGCCTGTTCGTGCCGATCCACTGGAGCGGCCAGACGGCCGCGGACGCACGCGTGGGCGCAGTGGTGAATCCGGTGGTGGACCCGCTGTCGGGCGAGCCCGAGTTCAAGCACACGCCCGTGCGAGTGGAGCCGTTCGGCGTCGCATGGCACGGCTTCATCCTGAGCCGGCGCGGGCGTGCGCTCGAGCGCGCCGCCAACTGGACCCGTATCGAGGGACAGGGCCTGCGCCGCTACGAGCTGGCCGGGCGCGAGCCGATCGCGCTTGCACCCGGCTGGGCGCGCGAGCTGCTCGACGTGTGCGACGAGGATGCCGACTGGCTCGAGTACGAAGACCAGGGCGCGGGCCTGTACCGTGCCGCGCATCTGGTCGATGGGCGGATCGAGGCCTGCCTGTTCGTGTCGCGCCTGCCTGCGCTGCCGTCGCGCGCATGGCTGGCCGCCCTGTTCGAACAGGAGCGCCTGTCGGCGCAGGACCGCGCGGACCTGCTGGCGGGGCGCGCGCGCGCAGGCGGCAGCGATGCCGGCCCAACCGTGTGCTCGTGCTTCGGCGTGGGCCGGGCCACGATCTGCAACGCGATCCGCGAACACAAGCTGATGGATGTGGCTGGCGTGACCGCCTGCGTCAAGGCAGGCGGCAATTGCGGCTCGTGCGTGCCGGAGATCCGGCAGTTGCTGGCTGATGTCGAGGCTGCGGAATAGACAAGAAAAAAGCCAGATCACCTTGCGTTTGATCTGGCCTTTTAAATTCGGTGGTCGGGGTGAGAGGATTCGAACTTCACCGAATCAGTGACTTACGTCGCAGGTGGTGTTACACATGGAAAGCTGTAGTGTAACAGGCTGTAAGTCGGTTCGCTAGCTGGGGCCGCTCGATTAACAAACCGGAATTATCAGTGAGGTAATCCGGCGCATCCGACGCTGCGTAAAGGACTTTCGCGCCGGTATTCAAGAGCACGCTGATCGAGCGCCACCTTGTCCGTTTTAACTGCCATGTTAGGCATCGCCTTCCCCACCTTCAGCTTTTCGATTCGTCATGCTTTCGAGTCGACGAGCGAGCTTCTCCTTCAGGTCTCTTAAATTGGCATACTCTGGGCAGTTGTAGCCAGCGAGGTCAAAGTGGAGGCCGGTGCCTGCCTTTCGATAAAGTAGGACTCGGCGGCCCAGCGCGTGCGCGAAGCCGACCTCATAGTAGACGTTTGGGCGAGCACCCGTTAGGTCTGCGAAGAGAAACTCGCTGGTTCTGAGCTCATTAAGAACTCGCTGCGTGATCTGGCCATCGTGTTCTATGTCGTCTGCTCTTACTGCGTTGACACCGAACCGCTGGAAAGTCTCCTTTACAGCGTCGCAAATGTCGGTGAGCTCCGGGTGCGCTGGATCCATCCACATCATTACAAATGCCGTGCCTGGACGATACCGCGGAGCATCGATACTGTTGGCAGGAGCGCCGGCACCCGGAGGGGAGAGATCCTCGGAAGCCTCGACGAAAGCTAAGATTCGTAGAATGGTTGATGTGTTGTCGTGGAACACGACCTGAGCCTCCAATGGCGGCAGTGGCTCATCGTCGCTCTGCATTGCGGGGCGCACCCCCAGAATGCGATCTTCGTCGTTCAACACCTCGATTTCTTCGAATCGGTATCTACGTAGCTGAATCGAGGCGCGCATGGCCTTTGTCGCGTGCCTCAGGTCTGCTAAATCTTCTCCTCCCACCAGTGGCGCTGCTCGCATAGCTTCTGCAACTTGCGCGCTGTATCTCACCGCCCGCTGGACAATACTTCGCGCAGTTTGGAGGGAATCGTCAGATACCTGCTGCCAGTAGTGATCGGGCGACAGTCGAGGTCGCCAAGACTCACCAGGTTCTTCTTTGACGTATCTAGCGATTTCACGGAAGTAGTCGCCAGCGTCGTTTCGTAGCGTCTCGATCAGTAGCCGAAGATCGGACTTGGGTACTTCACTCATGATTCTTCTCCTTCCGGACGCATTGCGCGTGTAACTCAATCGCCACAGGATTTCCTAGATGACACCCTTGAACTGTTGAAAATAAATACCAGTCGCTATTTTTCCACTACTTGACGTTACTCGTCGGGCTACCCCCACGCCACCCGACAGGCGAGGTAGTTGCTCAAAACTATCTTTACCCAGTCACCGCAGGACTGGCCCACCGCGTACTGGTACCTGTGCTGCTGGACGACTTGCCATTGATCGTAGGCGGTCGGCTTTCCAGACAGGAAATTTATGAAGGCCCGGCTTCCTATTTCGGGATACAGACTGCCAACTTCATCTTCTAGGGAGAAGAACAACCTTAGCTGTTCCTCGGACATGCATGGAATAGGTGTTATTTCAATAGCCTCGGGCTCTTCGATGTGCTGAAGGCCAAGCTCGTATGAAATGTGGCCACGGGCAAGCTTAAGTACAACTTCTTCAACCCTTTCTGCTTCGGGAACCCAATGCATCTTGTTGTTCTCATCGGGGCGCTTGGAGCGTTCTATCCTTTGCCTGATCGATGGTCGAGCTTTAAGGGTTTCCACTACTTTTGGCCTGAAGTTGTCGTTGGAGGTAGTTGTGCCTTGAATGACGCACTCGATGAAACATGCAAGATACTCTTCTGACAAGGAGAAGCCTTTGTTGCATTGGACGCATGACTCTGCAACGGGGAGGTTGTTCGGGTAGGGTTCGTCCAAGAGAATCCGCGAAGGGACGTGGTCGCGTGAGTCTCCAATCCCGCCGCAGTAGGCACAGACACCCCTAAACCGATCATCCAAAAACAATTTCTTAGGATCCATACTCAGTTCAACGAGTTAAGCAAATCGCCCACAGAGGCGTCCAGTACGTGCCACGAGGTCTTGCATGTTGCTTGGTCGAAGTTTGCGCGGGTCATAACCGCCTGCCAGGGATGGACCACGTTGCGCGAGTCCCGTAGCGCATGGCTGAACTTGCCTCGATCAGTCTTGAGCCACCCAATGTCAGCCGCAACGTCGATGAGCGTGCTGAGGTTCCAGTCGTGGATGGCCGGACTCTTGCCCGTTTTGTCGCGTGGTGCTCTCCCTGACTGGTACGCCGTTGAGGCGGATAGTTGGGCTCTCGCGAGAAGCAATCCTTCGAGGACGCTTCCCATCATGATTACCGCTGCGGTGTACGCCTCAACGTGAATACACCTTTGTGCTTCACGCCATCGCTTCTCCAACTCATCGTTGAGACCGGGCACGGAACTCGTTAAGCGCGAGAAGTCCGGTGGCGCATGAATGATCTTCTTCGGCTTCTCAAACGCGCCAGTGTCAACAAACTTGAGGGCACTACGAATGTATCGCGCAAGGGTTTCAAGGCGGATGCGGCGGCTGTTTGCCTGAAAGTCGATGTCTTCCGCCATGCCCGATACCAAGGTCGGTGGAAGCCCGTCGAGTCCATCAAGGATCATCCGCACCTCCCGTATCTTGCCGTCTACATCCCGGAGACCACTAAACCGCTCAGTGGCGGCGGAGCCATCTGGCAGTGCTATCTCGCCGAGGGTGCCCTGTAGAAACTTCACTGCCTGTAGCTTGTCCATGAAGCCTTGCCGGTAGTTGTTATCCATTCATCAGTGTATCACCCACCTTGCTCGGCAAACACATGGCCACCCACACAAACTCTGGTGTTATCTAGGGAAGGGATGCTTGCTCCAGCGCCGGCGGTGATGTCGGTTCTGGCAAATCTAAGTAAGGGAACAGGCCGCGACCTCTTTCTGCTCCGGATTTTTGCGGGGGTACCAGCGCGGGTTTGCGCGGCCCACCGGCCCCCATGCGGCCCCGGCCCGAAACGTCCCGTGGCGGCCCTTCAGCCGGGGAGGCGCGCTCGTCCGTCGCTTGCCGTTCGGCTCGACATCATCCAGCACGCCGGCTCCCTGATCTGCGCCGACTGATCCCGGCTCGACGCCATCGGCCAGCGCCCGGCCCTCACTGGGATTTTCGTCTGTTCGCTTCGCACGGCCACCGATCCCGCACGCCAAGCTCAGGCTATCAGCTCAATAGGGCATACCACAGCGAGTCAGCCGGTTGAGCCTATTTGACTAGCTCATTAGGGTTGACTGTCATTGAGCCACCTCACAGTATTGAGCCATTGACCATTTGAGCTAGGTAAGCCATGAAGCAGCACATCGTTTACTACGGACGGATCAGCACCACGGACGGCCAGACAGCCGCCACTCAGCACGAGGAGGCCGCGAAGCTGGGCATCAAGTCGAACCTCGTGTTCATTGATGAGGGCGTGTCCGGGTATCACGTCGCACCCGAGGACCGGCCAGAATGGGTTAAGTGCTTTCTGGCTATACGCGACGGTGATGTGCTGGTGGTGCGCTGGCTGGACCGTATCTCACGCCGGTACGATGAACTGGCCCGAGTGATGCGAGCACTCATGGAGAAGGGCGTAATCGTGCGCTGCACGCTGAACGGCATGGAGTTCGACGGTAGCACCACGGACCCGCTCAAGAAGGCCACTCGGGACGCCCTGTTAGCGTTCATCCAGGCTCAAGGCGAGGTGGATTACCTGAACCGGAAAGAAATGCAGCGGCGCGGTATCGACCGGGCCATGCGTGAGGAACCCGAGAAGTACCGGGGACGGGCAAGGGCTGCGGATGCTGCGACCGTGGAGGCGTGGCGACAGGAACGGAAGGCGAGTATCGAAGCGACAGCGGCCGAGTTCGGTATCAGCCCGGCCACGGTGAAGCGGTACAGGGCCGAGGTTCAGGGCGCAGCTAGCAAGCCAACCAAGGCGGCTGAGACGGGTCGTGGCGAGGCGAACGCAGGTGCCTGAGCCGAACATCCCCGGCGATGCTTGGGCGGCTCTAAGGGCCGCTGGATCGGTCTTAGCAGTTGTCCCGGCTACGGCGATTTTGGTTCACTCTACGACACGCAAGCCGCGCTACGCTGGTAGTTCGGCATCAAATCAATTTCGGCACCCTATACGACACACGCCGCACCAGCCGTTCAAGGCGGGGGTGATTACGTCCTGCTATACGACACAACAGGCCCGGTTCATCCGGCCTCGTGCTGGCCCACGATAAAAGGCAAGTCACCACACGGGCGATGCGAGAGCATCGGGTGACAGGCTGCTCTGCCATTGATCCGAAGTCCGACCGCCGTCAGGTAATCAGGGAGGGTTCGATGTTCAGCTTCTTTCGTGCTTGCCAGATAACGTTTATCTGTTGCCAAGCCACGGGGCGGCAGATGCATTGAAACCGAGTCCTTCCTATGTCAGGTGACTGCAGTCAGCGAAGCGCAGCGGAGGACTGCCAGCGGCTGCAGTTGCGCCAACGCTCGTTGATGGGACCCCGACGCGAATGAGCTGTGGCCAAGCACCTCAATCAGTTAATCGAGCCATCGATTGCCGCCCTAAGTGATCGGCCATACAAACTGCAAGGTTAAGAGAAAAATCAATCTCGTATTAGGAAGTCACCGACTTGAACACCTGCCAGTTCTTTCGGTCGGACTTCACCCGGTCGAATGGTTTCTGTAACAGTGTTTTGTCCACCTGCACTGAGAATGCCGCCAGCTATTAACCCACTTATCCCACTTGGCCGAGACAAGACCTTTGTAATCTCTTTCGTTTCGGGCTCGCGCTCCAGTTCCACGGAACTAAGCGTAGCGATTTTTGACTGCACGTGCGTTACCTGCGCCTTACCTCTTACGATTTCAAGTTGTTCCAGTGGTTCGCCTGTGTCAGGGTCGTTTATGGTCTCACCAAGACCAACAATAAGGAATCTTTGGCCCAGCTTAACACCGGCGTCTAGCCCGACATTCACCACTATCGTGTACCGGTCTTGCACCTTTACTACTTTTCCGAAATAGCGATCACTCATTTCTACTCTCCTGGCATCAACGCTTCCAGCGCCGTTACTGGGACTACTGGGCGTACGATAATCATCTTTAACTCGTCAACTGATGTCGGCACGGAAGTGAGCACTCCCAAATTCGTGTGAACCTTGATCTGGATGACCTTGTCCTGCACCAGATGAACGACGCCCAAGAAAGCCAACTTGTCGACTTCCTCGCGTTGTAGATAACAACCGACGATAATGTTGTTCAGGAAATTATCGTTTCGTCTGATGACAAAAATGTTGTCCTCGGCAATGTATCTAAACGGATGCTCGAAGGGGGGCGGTGGTTTCGTCTCGCCCGTAACGTCATAGATGATCTTCAAGAGGATCATCATCAAAGACGTGGATACCAAAATAACGAATAGCAACCATTTGACTGATACCGAGGCCGTGACATCAATGAACATGGTAACCAGTGCAGACAAGAAGCCTGCCGCACCGATCATTACGGAGGCACCAGCGAAACTAAAAATACCGCTAACTACTCGATCTTTCATCTTTACGGACGCAGGACAGGGTCTCTAGAAAGTCGCAACGGTTGCCATAATGCATCGTTATTTCATTTTTGGCAAGCGCGAACGATTTCTCTGATTTGCGCCGTGTGCGTGCGCCCTATCTGTTTTCCTTTTACCTTCGCTACTGGTCGCCTGAGGCCTGCCTCGACGGTAGGATCGTCAACCGGATCGTTGTTCGGGATGTTCACGTCCGGTGAAATGAGGGCCGCTGCCTCGATCTGGCTGCGAAGCGGTTCAGGGATGATGCTCATGATTCCTCCAGCGGCGATGATGACGGATAGGTACTATGCGCTTACGTGCGGTTCCTCGGGCGCTCCGTCATTCCATAGCCGGGCGCGATTATACGCTGCCCGTGAAGTCAAAGCGTCAGCCCGTTGGCGGCTTCGGTGGCACAATTGTTCGTGTTGACCGGAGTCTGCCCCGATTCCAGCAGCTTATCCTTGAACTGAACCACATGGCGGCGCGTGATCTGCTCGATCTTCATGTCGCCCATGTGTTCCACGTACCTACCGATGACCTTTTTGGCCTGACCGACGGTACGCGGGATCAGGCTGCGTTCCTTGACCCACTTGTCCGCAATCTCTGCCATCGTGTGGCCGCCGATGATAGCGGGCTGTGTGGCTTTTACCGGCGAATCAAGCTGGGCTGGCTGTGCCAGTAATACGGGCTGTGCGGCCTGCGCTGGCTGCGCATGGCCAATGTGCTCAGGTAGCTCCCTTACGCTGCCATCCCCCGTCAGGAAGGAGCGCAATGCGTTTCGGTGGCCCTCGTGCTTGGAGAGCGGATGCAGCGGTTCCAGTTCGCCGCGCAACATGGCTTCAGCGTCCTCAAGGTTGAACTGCTGCCGTTCGAGGAACGCGCTCAGCGCCTCATAGCCCTGTGCAGCAGCACTGTCCCGCCGCTGTCGGAGCAGGCCGAGCGTGCGCGACGCAACCTCATCCGCGTTCACCCGAATGGACGCAGTAGCGGGTGCGGGGACGGTTGCAGGCGTGTCCTGAGCTGCAGCGGAAGCGGCAAGCGCGGCCCGAACGCTCGCGAACTCCTCATCGAGCTTGGCTCCAGCGATACGGCAAAGCTGTTCAGCTTCGCGACGGTCGCTCGTGCCGAGCGCGTTCACGACTTCAACGCGACCGTAATGGCTCTGCAAGTCAACGGGGGATTTTGCGGCGAATGGAATAGCGATTGCTACGCTTGATAAGATGGGTACACACAGCTTGCTCCTCAGCTGGTGTAACACTCACTTGCGACATTGAGACTGTAAGTCCTTGAGAACCAAGGAAGATCGTTGAGAATCAACGAGATGAAATGGTCGGGGTGAGAGGATTCGAACCTCCGGCCTCTACGTCCCGAACGTAGCGCTCTACCGGGCTAAGCTACACCCCGACTGGTTTGAGATTTCGGCGTTGCCTCAATCTCGGGAAGGCATAACTATAAGGGCTCTAGTGGTTCCTGTCAACTGCAAAACTGCAGAGCTGCAAGAGACTTTGCTTGAATTCGCTCTCGGGCAGGTCGGCGATTGCGTTGGCTGCGCGTTCGGCGGCAACAATCGCTTCGCGGCGCGTGTAGTCCAGCGCACCGCTCGAGGTCACCGCCGCCAGCACGGCGTCGAAGTGCTGCTCGTCGCCGTTCTCGATGCAGCTGCGAACCAGTTCGCGCTGCTCCGGCGTGCCATACTCCATCAGGTAGATCAGCGGCAGCGTCGGCTTGCCTTCGCGCAGGTCGTCGCCGACGTTCTTGCCGATCTCGGCAGCGTCGCCGGCGTAGTCGAGCACGTCGTCGATCAGCTGGAACGCGGTGCCCAGGGAACGGCCGTATTCACCGGCTGCCTCGATCTGTGCGTCGTTCGCGCCCGCCACCAGCGCGCCCAACTGGGCCGCGGCCTCGAACAGCTTGGCGGTCTTGGAGCGGATCACCGTCAGGTAGCTTTCCTGGGTCACGTCCGGGTCGTGCATGTTCAGCAGTTGCAGCACTTCGCCTTCCGCGATCACGTTGGTGGCGTCGGACAGGATCTGCATCACGCGCATGTTGTTCAGGCTGACCATCATCTGGAACGAGCGCGAATACAGGAAGTCGCCCACCAGCACCGAGGCGGCGTTGCCGAACATGGCGTTGGCGGTCTGGCGCCCGCGCCGCATCGACGACTCGTCCACCACGTCGTCGTGCAGCAGGGTTGCGGTGTGGATGAATTCGACCACCGCGGCCAGCTCGTGGTGGGCGGTGCCCCGGTAGCCGTAGGCGTTGGCCAGCAGCAGCACCAGCACCGGCCGGATGCGCTTGCCGCCGGCACTGATGATGTACTCGGCGATCTGGTTCACCAGGCTCACTTCGGAGTGCAGCCGCAGGCGGATCACCCGGTTGACGGCCTCCATGTCCGAAGCGATGGCGCGGGCGATGTTATTCTGTTGGGCGGTGGGGGTAGCGGCGGACAAGGCGGAAACCTGCAATGGTCGTTAAGCGGTCAAGTGCGCGATTATACGACATGCAAGCTGAAATCGTCCGGTCCAGCATGCCGGCTGGATGGGACAAAGCGTCCCAGGTCCGTTGCCACCAAACCACGTCCCCGGCGGCTTGAACCGGCCTTTTGACCCGGCGGGCCGTTCCATGTATAATCGTGTGTTCTCCCGGCTGTACCCACGCTCGACGAGGATGTCGCCGAGGGGATTCTTTTAAACAATTGATGAGGTTTCAAATCATGTACGCGGTCATAAAAACCGGTGGCAAGCAATACAAAGTTGTCGCTGGCGAAAAACTCAAAGTAGAACAGATACCGGCAGACATTGGTTCCGAAATCACTATCGACCAGGTTCTCGCAGTAGGCGAGGGCGAGAGCATCAAATTCGGTGCTCCGCTGGTGGAAGGTGCTTCGGTTCGCGTGACTGTGGTGTCGCACGGTCGTCACGACAAAGTGCGTATCTTCAAGATGCGTCGTCGTAAGCACTACCAAAAGCGTCAGGGCCATCGCCAGAACTACACCGAAATCCAAGTGGTAGCGATCAACGGCTAATTGCCGCCGGTCCCCAAAGTCATTCAAAGGAGCATCTAAATGGCACACAAAAAAGGCGGCGGTACTACTCGCAACGGCCGTGACTCAGAAAGCAAACGCCTTGGCGTGAAAGTCTACGGCGGCCAGGCGATCAACGCCGGCAGCATCATCGTGCGTCAGCGCGGCACCACCGTGCGTCCGGGCACCAACGTCGGCATGGGCAAGGATCACACCCTGTTCGCGCTGACCGACGGCACCGTGAAATTCGTCAAGCAAGGCGTGGGCTCGAAGCAGTACGTCACCGTCGTTGCAAGCGAAGCGGTAGCAGCGTAATTCACGCACGCGCTGCCCAGCAGCGCAAGTTGTAAGGCGCAAGCCTTTCAATCCAAGGCTCTGCCCCCCGGTAGGGCCTTTTGTTTTTTTGGCGGTCACAACATGAAGTTTATTGACGAAGCAAGAATTGAAGTCATTGCTGGAGACGGCGGCAACGGCTGCGCGTCGTTCCGGCGCGAGAAGTTCCGGCCGTTTGGCGGTCCGGACGGCGGCGACGGCGGCAAGGGCGGCTCGATCTATGTTGTGGCCGACCGCAACATCAACACCCTGGTCGATTTCCGCTTTGCCAAGACCCACCTGGCCCGCAATGGCGAGTCCGGCCGCGGCTCGGACTGCTATGGCAAGGGCGCGGAAGACGTGTACCTGCGCATGCCGGTCGGCACCCTGATCGTGGATAACCTCAACGGCGAGATCATCGCCGACCTGACCCAGCACGGCCAGACCGAACTGCTGGCCAAGGGCGGTGAGGGCGGCTGGGGCAACATCCACTTCAAGACCTCGACCAACCGCGCGCCGCGCCAGAAGACCGACGGCAAGCCGGGCGAACGCCGCGAGCTGCGCCTGGAGCTGAAGGTGCTGGCCGACGTGGGCCTGCTCGGTATGCCGAACGCGGGCAAGTCGACCTTCATCACGGCCGTGTCCAACGCGCGCCCGAAGATCGCCGACTACCCGTTCACCACGCTGCACCCGAACCTGGGCGTGGTGCGCGTGTCGCACGAGAAGAGCTTCGTGATTGCGGACATCCCGGGCCTGATCGAAGGCGCGGCCGAGGGCGCCGGCCTGGGACACCAGTTCCTGCGCCACCTGTCGCGCACGGGCCTGTTGCTGCACATCGTCGACCTGGCCCCGTTCGAGCCGACCGTGGACCCGGTCAAGGAAGCGAAGGCGCTGGTCAAGGAGCTGGAAAAATACGACCAGGAGCTGGTGGACAAGCCGCGCTGGCTGGTGCTCAACAAGCTGGACATGGTGCCGGCCGAGGAGCGCGCCAAGCGCGTGAAGGACTTCGTCAAGCGCATGGCGTGGAAGGGCCCCGTGTTCGAGATTTCGGCGCTCAACCGCGAAGGCTGCCAGGACCTGGTCAACGCGATCTACAAGTACCTGGAAGAGAAGCGCGCGCTCGAGCACCGCGCTGAAGAGACGCAGATGACCGAGGAGGCGCAGGGCATCCTGTCGATCGACCCGGACGACCCGCGCTTCAAGATCCTCGAAGAGTAAGTGGCGGCGGCGATCATCACCCGTTGGTCGCTGCGCAGCCAGCTCCTGAAGCTGGTTGCCACCGCAAGCTCGCTGGCCGCGCTCATGGCCATGCTCGACCCTGACCGGGTCGCTGCAAGCATGGGCCTGTTCCTCGTTGGCGTGAACGGCTACAGCCAGTTCTACGCCATCTACGTCGGTATGCGACTGGCTACCGCGTATCTCGCACTGCAGGCATCCAAACCAGACGCCCCCTCGGTGCTCGGCGACGTTACCGCGTTGTTCCTCCTCGCTCAACCTGTGGGGCGCTTCGTCGCGGCTTTCGCGATCGGGCTGCCTACCGGGTTATTATTAGCCGTATGCGGAGTCGAACTGCTGGCGGGACTTTCCCTGTTGGCGTTGCGCCCGCGTGGGAAAGTGCCGTCTCCATGAAATCCGTCATCCAGCAATCCTCCCGTATCATCGTCAAGGTCGGTTCCTCGCTCGTCACCAACGAGGGCAGGGGCCTGGACCATTCCGCCATCGCGCGCTGGGCCGCGCAAATCGCCGCGCTGCGCGCATTGGGCAAGGAAGTCGTGCTGGTCTCGTCCGGCGCCATTGCCGAGGGCATGCTGCGCCTGCAGTTCGGCGCGCGCCCGACCGACATCCACGAGCTGCAGGCCTGCGCCGCGGTGGGCCAGATGGGCCTTGCGCAGATCTACGAAACCAGCTTTCGCGCGCACGACATCGGCACCGCGCAGGTGCTGCTCACGCACGCCGACCTGGCCGACCGCGAGCGCTACCTGAACGCGCGTTCCACGCTCACCACCTTGCTGCGGCTGGGCGTGGTCCCAATCATCAACGAGAACGACACCGTGGTCACGGACGAGATCAAGTTCGGCGACAACGACACGCTTGGCGCGCTGGTGGCCAACCTGATCGAGGCCGACGCGTTGGTGATCCTGACCGACCAGCGCGGTTTGTACTCCAGCGATCCGCGCAAGGACCCGAACGCCTTCCTGATCAAGGAAGCGCAGGCCGGCGACGAGTCGCTGGAAGCGATGGCGGGCGGCGCGGGCAGCAGCATCGGGCGGGGCGGCATGCTGACCAAGGTGCTGGCGGCCAAGCGCGCGGCACGCTCCGGCGCCCATACCGTGATCGCGTGGGGGCGTGAGGAAGAGGTGCTGGTGCGGCTGGCCTGCGGGGAGGCGATCGGCACCCAGCTGACCGCGCCCACCGCACGCCTGACCGCGCGCCGCCAGTGGATGATCGACCACCTGCACACCTCGGGCGAAGTGGTGCTGGACGCGGGTGCGGTGCAAAAGCTCACGCAGGAGGGCAAGTCGCTGCTGCCGATCGGCGTGATCGCGGTGCACGGCCAGTTCCGCCGCGGCGAGGTGATCACCTGCGTCGACGAGAACGGCAGGGCGGTCGCGCGCGGGCTCACCAACTACACCGGCAGCGAGGTGCGCCGCATCATGCGCCATGCGTCCAGCGAGATCGAGGCGATCCTCGGCTACGTGGAGGGGCCGGAGCTGATCCACCGCGATAACCTGGTTTTGTTATAAACCGTTTAGCTGGTTTCCGGACGACGGATAAGTTCCGCTCGACCTTCTGCGCCCTGTCGAAGCGGCCGCAGCGGGTGGCGCTACACTTGGTCCATCAGTCTTTTTTCCATGGATCCAGCTATGAGCGTCGAAACGAACCCGGAGTGTGCGCTTGACGAGCGGAAGATTCTCGCGAAAATTGCCGAGGCCGAAGGCCGGCTTCGGGCCGAGATCGTTCAAGCGGAAACGAGGCTGAGCTCGCAGATCACCGCCGCCGATTGTCAGTGCAGGATTGAGATTGCCGAGGCCACGAGCAGACTCATCATGCGTGGAGGCCTGGCCCTGATCCTCCTTGAACAAGCCGTGCTGTATCTTCTGAAAGTCTGAAGACTTAGTCGGCGATTTCGTCCAGCCGCAGCACCATGTGCTCTTCGTCGTAAAAGCGGTCCCCAACGCGCATCGCGCGCGGCTCGATGCCGAAAGACTGGAAGCCGAGTGAACGGTACAAGGCCCGCGCGGCCGGGTTCTCGGTGGCGACCGCGAGCTGGATCTGCAGCAGGCCTTCGTCGCGCGCGTGGGTGACCAGGCGCTGCAAGACTTTCCTCCCGATGCCTTCCTTGCGCCGCTGCGGATCGACCGCGACGCCCCACACCGTGCCCCGGTGCGCAATCTGTTCGAGTTTTTCACGCCGCAGGCCCGCGATGCCGACCAGCCGTCCGCCGTCGAAGGCGCCAAACACGATCTGGTGCGGGCCGGGCTCGATGCGCGCCTGCACCTGCTCGGCGGTCAGCGCTTCCTCTTCGGCACGGGTCGGCCACAGCGCGAACGGCGCGCTTTCGATGGCCTTGATGCGCAAAGCCTTGAATTGAGCCCAGTTTTCCCTGCCCAGCGTGCAAATCCCCAGTGCGCCCATCGGTGTCGTCTTTCCGTAGAAATAGCGGCCAATGTTTCTGATCGTACATGAACCCGGCAGGCTGCGCCAGAGGCCGGCAGGCGGCTCAGGCTTGGGTGTCAGGCACCAATCCCGGTGGGGGCGGGGTTTTTTGCTTGTACTCGCACAGGTCGGCGATGAGACAGTTCCAGCACTTGGGCTTGCGCGCGACACAGGTGTAGCGGCCATGCAAAATCAGCCAGTGGTGCGCGTCGTGCAGGAACTCCTTGGGTACCACCTTGAGCAGCTTTTGCTCGACCTCGTCCACGTCCTTGCCGGGCGCGATCCTGGTGCGGTTGGAAACCCGGAAAATGTGCGTGTCCACGGCAATGGTCGGGTCGCCGAATGCCGTGTTGAGCACCACGTTGGCGGTCTTGCGACCCACGCCGGGCAGCGACTCGAGCGCCTCGCGCGAGTGCGGCACCTCGCCGCCGTACTGGTCCACCAGGATCTGGCACGTGGCGATCACGTTCTTCGCTTTGTTGTTGTACAGCCCGATGGTCGAGATGTAGCTCTTCAGCTCGTCCAGCCCCAGGTCGAGGATCTGTTGCGGCGTGTTTGCCACCGCGTACAGCCGGCGCGTGGCCTTGTTCACGCCCACGTCGGTGGACTGGGCGGACAGCAGCACCGCGATCAGGAGCTCGAACGGCGTCGTGTATTCCAGCTCGGTGGTCGGCTTGGGGTTGGCTTCGCGGAAGCGGCGGAAGATCTCGAGGCGCTTGGCTGGGTTCATCTGCTTTGTCGTGGTGCGAAGATCAGTCTTTTTTCTCGGGCGGCGGCGCGTTGCCGGCGGCACGCAGGCGCGCGCGTTCCATGGCGGCGGCGATGATCGCGCGCTTGCGCTCCTTCTCCGCCAGTTCCTCTGCCGTGTTGGTCGGCTCGGCCGTCACGGCGCGCATCTTCTCGATCGCTTTTGCGGCGAGGCGGGCATCGTTCTCCTCGCGCTCGCGCTGCAGCCGCGCGTTGCGGAAATCGTGACGGGCGCGCGCGGCGTCGGCCTGTTCCTGCGTCCACGCGGCCCAACCGGTCAGTTCACCCGTCACCGGGATCATGCTGATGCAGTCCACCGGGCAGGGCGCCACGCACAGGTCGCAGCCGGTGCACAGGCTCGGCAAAATGGTGTGCATCTGCTTGGCCGCGCCAATGATCGCGTCCACCGGGCAGGCCTGGATGCACAGCGTGCAGCCGATGCACAGCGACTCGTCGATGAAGGCGACAGGACGCGCTCGCTCGACGCCGTTGGCCGGGTTGATCGGAATCACCGGGCGGCCCGTGAGCGCCGACAGCCGCCGCACCCCTTCGATGCCGCCGGGCGGGCACTGGTTGATCCCGGCGTCGCCGCGCGCGATGGCCTCCGCGTACGGACGGCAGGCCGGATAGCCGCATTTGGTGCACTGGGTTTGCGGCAGCAGGTCTTCGATCTGGTCGGCGAGAGTCTTGGTCACGATGGTCGGCGATGCGGTAAAGCGGTCATTATATTAGACGTGCAAGCTGCTGGCCCGCGGCAGCGCCTTTCTGAAGGTAAGTGTCCCATCGAACAGAGGTAGTTGTTGAACGGTGGTCTACTCGAAGCGTGTATGACGCTTGCCGATGAAGGGAGGACAGCATGAGCAAGAAATTTTTCGTGCCGGCGCTGGTCGCCGCAATGCTTTCAAGCAGCGTTTCGGTCATGGCCCAGGAGCGCGGCTATCACAACGAGCGCGACAACAGCTGGCAGCAGCGCGACGAGCGCTACCAGCGCAATGATGAGCGTTACGAGCGCAACGACCAGCGCTACCGGCGCGACGACGATCGCTACCGGCGTGACGAGCGCATGCAAGGCGATCGCCGCGACGACCGCCACGACGGCGCGCGCGGCGGGTGGGGCCGGACAGAAAGCTTCAGTTCGGGTTACGACGGCTACGGGCCGGACCACAACCTGCACCGTGGCGAGCGGCTGCCGAGCCGTTATCGCACCCACCAGTACGTCGTGGACAACTGGCGCGCACATCGCCTGACGCCGCCGCCGCGCGGACATCGCTGGGTGCAGGTTGGCGCCGACTACGTGCTGGTCGCCGCGGCGACCGGCCTGATCGTGTCGGCGGTCAGCGGACAGTAAAACGAATGGCCCGGAGCACCAGAGGTGCCGGCCGGGCCCCGTGCCGTCAGTTGACAACCGGCTTGCCAGCGGCGGCAGTGTCGGGGCCGTGTTCGCGCGGCACCCGCAGGACCGGACGGCAACCCTGGTCGCGGCAGGCGCGCGCCAGGAATCAACATTTTGGGCGAAAAAAATGCCGCAGGAAGCTGCGGCATTTTTCGGTCCACGATTGCGGATCAGGAGTATTTCTTGATGAACTCGCCAATCTTGGGCGCCACCTGTTCGCGCCAGCGGCGGCCCGAGAAGATGCCGTAGTGGCCGCACTTGGGCGCGACGAAGTCGTACTGCATGTCGGCCGGAATGCCGGTGCACAGCTCGTGCGCGGCCTGGGTCTGGCCGGCGCCGGAGATGTCGTCCAGCTCGCCCTCGACGGTGAACAGCGCGACCGTCTTGATATCTTGCGGGCGCACCAGCTGGCCGCCGACCTTCCACGTCCCCTTGGGAAGGCGGTGCTCCTGGAACACGGTCTTGATGGTGTCCAGGTAGTATTCGGCCGGCATGTCCAGCACCGCGTTGTACTCGTCGTAGAACTGGCGGTGGCTTTCGGCCGAGCTGTCGTCACCGCGGATCAGGTGCTGGTAGAACTCGCGATGGCTCTGCGCGTGGCGGCCCGGGTTCATGGCGATGAAGCCGGCGTGCTGCAGGAAGCCCGGGTACACCTTGCGGCCAAAGCCCGGGTAGTTGCCCGGCACCGAGTAGATCACCGTGTTCTCGAACCACGAGAACGGCTTTTCCACGGCCAGGTCGTTGACGGCGGTGGGCGACTTGCGCGGGTCGATCGGGCCACCCATCATGGTCATGGTTTTGGGCAGCTTGGGGTCGTTGTTGGTTGCCATCAGCGAGATGGCGGCCAGCACCGGCACCGTCGGCTGGCAGACCGAGATGACGTGCAGGTTCGGCGCCAGCAGGCGCATGAAGTCTTGCACGTAGTAGATGTAATCGTCCAGGTGGAACGGCCCCTCGGACAGGGGCACCATGCGCGCGTCGGTCCAGTCCGTGATGTACACGTCGTGGTCGGGCAGCAGGCCGCGCACCGTGTCACGCAGCAGCGTGGCGTGGTGGCCCGACAGCGGGGCGACCAGCAGCACCTTCGGCTGCTTGAGCGCTTCGATCTTGCGGTCGTTCAGGTCTTTCTTGAAATGCAAAAGCTTGCAGAACGGTTTGGTGACAACGGTCCGCTCCATGATGCCGACCTTCTCGCCATTGACCAGGGTCGAGTCGATGCCGAACGCGGGCTTGGTGTACTCCTTGCCGAGCCGGTACATCAGTTCATAGCCGGCGGCGATCCTTTGGGAGAACGGCGTGTGCGCGAAAGGTGAGACCGGGTGCGAAAAAAGTTTCGACGAGGCATCGGCCCAGTGCATCAACGGCGTCAGGAAGGAGCGTTGCATCTCGTGCAGTTGGTAAAGCATAAAAAATCCTTCATGTGGTACTGCGCGCGTCGCAGCGTTTGCGCAACTAATCTAGATCAATTATAGGTTATTTGCCTTGACGTTGGGAAAGAGCCTCCGGCAGCCCACGGGAAACGATCGATGCTTCGTTACACCTGTTGTATCACCTTTGGCATGGCGCCGTTGGTGCTCTGCTCCACACATGGAAGAAAATGCCCCGGTTGGCCGGGCAGCGTGGCGCGCGGGTTACGGAACGGATGAGTCGGCGGCAGCATCGTGCGTGCGCGCCGGCATGTTTGCTAACCGGGTCGCTGAAAAGAAAATGCCCCGCGGTGCGGGGCATTGTGGCGTACAGCTTACGGAACGGCTTAGTCGAACACCGGCGTCTCGACGCCGAGGATCTTGTGCAGCTTCGGCGAGGTCGTCGTGTACTGCATGTGGATCTTCTTGTCCGGGAAGATGTACGGCGCGGCGCCGAACGCGGCCAGCGCGGCTTCGTGGAAGCCCGACAGGATCAGCTTCTTCTTGCCCGGGTAGGTGTTGATGTCGCCCACGGCGAAGATGCCCGGCACGTTGGTCTCGAACTTTTCGGTGTCCATGACCTTGAGCTGGCGCCTTTCGATGTCCAGGCCCCACTCGGCGATCGGGCCGAGCTTGGGCGACAGGCCAAAGAACACCAGCAGCATGTCCAGCGGCACGCGGCGGGTGACGCCGTCGGCGCCGGTGACCTTCACTTCGGTCAGCTTGCCGTCCTTCTCGTCAAAACCGGTCACCTGGCCGGTGATCAGCTGCATTTCGTATTCGTCGCACAGGGCCTTCATCTTAGCCACCGATGCGGGCGCAGCGCGGAAGTCGTCGCGGCGGTGCACCAGCACGACCGACTCGGCCTTGCCGACGAAGTTCAGGGTCCAGTCCAGGGCCGAGTCGCCGCCGCCGCAGATGACCAGGTTCTTGCCTTCGAACAGTGCGGGATCCTTGACGCGGTAGAACAGCTGGCTGCCTTCGAATTTCTCGATGCCGTCCACCTTGATCGTGCGCGCCTGGAACGAGCCGACGCCGGCGGCGATGAAGATGGTCTTGGTGATGAAGCGGGTGCCAATCGAGGTCTCGACGTTGAAGCGGCCGTCTTCGCGGCGCTGCACGACGGTCACTTCCTGGCCCAGGTGGAAGGTCGGCGAGAACGGTTCGATCTGCTTGAGCAGGTTGTCGGTCAGTTCCTGGCCGGTGCACACCGGCACGGCCGGGATGTCGTAGATCGGCTTGTCCGGGTACAGCTCGACGCACTGGCCGCCGACCGCCGGCAGGGAATCGATCACGTGGGCCTTGATTTCGAGAAGGCCGAGTTCGAACACCTGGAACAGGCCGACCGGGCCGGCGCCAATGATGACGGCATCGGCGTCGATGGCGCCCGCGAACGAACTGTTGGGAGCGATGCTGCCCGCATCGTGGGTGGCACTGATAGTCATGCTCTTACTTCCTGTTGATTTTGAAATGGATGCACTGCGCTGGCCGCGCCGCGGCGCCAAGGCGCGCGCACGGGCGCGGCTGCGGCAGGCAGCCGGCACCCGGTGGCAAGGATCAGCGCTTGAGCTGGTCGAGCTTGTTCTTGACGTCTTTCCACTCTTCCGCGTCGGGCAGGGCCGCCTTGGTCTTGGTGATCGACGGCCACGCGCGCGCCAGTTCAACGTTCAGCTTGATGAATTGCTGCTGGTCCGACGGCACGTCTTCCTCGGCAAAGATGGCGTTCACCGGGCATTCGGCAACGCACACGGCGCAATCGATGCACTCGTCCGGGTCAATTGCGAGGAAATTGGGGCCTTCCCGGAAACAATCTACCGGGCATACATCGACGCAGTCAGTGTAACGGCAGCGGATGCACGATTCGGTGACAACGTGGGTCATAACAGTCCTATCTGAGGTGAGGTGCCGCGGGCGTCTTGAAGACCAGGCTGGCCCGCCGATCAATCTATGGCAAAGCACTGTATTTTAGGGCAATTCGACCGTTCTCACAAATCAGTCTTATACACAATCCACATAAGCAAATGTGATGATCTTTGATTTATTAATGGCGAAATATCAGGTTTATTGCGGGATTTCCTTGATGTGGATCGGGCTTTTTTGAAATTCAGTTTGGAGCGGTAGGGTGGGTAGGGTGGGCTCTCGAGCCCACGCGTCAGCACGCAGCGCGTGATGGCAGCGTGGGCACAAGTGCCCGCCCTACGCGGTATTGCGCAGGTGTTCGAGCAGCGATTGCCATCCAGGCCCGCCCGAGGCGCCGTCCTCCCATACGGTGACGGTGCGCTGGCGCGGCCCGTCGTCCACCGTGATTTCCCAGCGCCGGATGTCGGCCCCGGCCCCGCAAGCCGGTTCGGCGCCGAAAAAGTCGATCCGGTGCAGCAGGTCCTCGACCGACTTGCCGTTGGCGCTGCGGTCGGTGTCCAGTTCGTAGCTGTCGGTGCGGCCGGCGATGCCGCCGCAGGCTTTGGCGCGGATCTTCATGGCTGCACCTGCGCCTGCGAACCACCGCCCACCGGGCCCGGATCGGCCCCGGGCTGCTCGCCGGCCGGCGCATTGCGCCCGTGCTCGGCGCACCAGCGCGCCAGCGCCTGGGCCTCGGCGTCCAGCACGTTTTCGATGTGGTAGTACTCGGCCAGGTTCATGGTGCCGCAGCAGGTGCGGCGGTCCTGCACGGCGCCTGGCAGGTCGCGCACCTTGGGCGCCAGGCGCA
Source organism: Massilia agilis (assembly GCF_024756255.1). Lineage (GTDB taxonomy): Bacteria > Pseudomonadota > Gammaproteobacteria > Burkholderiales > Burkholderiaceae_D > Telluria > Telluria agilis. The sequence continues at coordinate 279,256 of NZ_JANUHB010000005.1, forward strand.
GGGCCGGTTCGTGGTCCTCGGTGAGCGGCACCGGCGATTCGATCACTTCGCGCAGCGCGAACCGGTTGCGGATGAAGTTGGCGTAGTCGATCGGCTTGCCGTCCTGGGTGACGATGCGCAGCATCTCGTTGACCACGTCGGCATAGGTGGCGGCATTGTCGGGGGCGGCGATCAGGCCGCGCAGCACCAGCCCGCGCAGGTAGGCGGCCACCCGGTGCAGCAGTGCAGCGTCATCCTCCAGCCCGGGGTTGCGCTCGAACGCGAACAGGTCGGCCAGGATGTCGTACACGGCGCCCGTGAACACCTGCGAGATCGCGTGCACCTCGGTGCCGGCATCGGACAGGGTGAGGTCGTTGTCGGCGTTGCGCAGCCCCGTGGTGCTGCCCAGTGCCAGGCCGAACTGTTCGGCGATGTCGGACAGGAAGGTCTTGTCGTGCAGGTGCGCCTTGGTCTGGGCGATGACCGCCTCGCACTGGTCCAGCTGCGACAGCGCCAGGAAAATGGCGGTCAGGTCGCCGAACGACTCGTGCAGGCCGCCGGTCTGGGGCGGGTTGTCGGCCTGCAGCCACTGCGGCTTCAGGCCGTCGAGCACGGCGTGGCCGGTTTCGTGCGAGACGATGTCGAACGAGCGGCAGGTATAGATGCGCTCGGACTGCCCGCTGGGCACGAAGTCGCCGAACTTGAGGCAGCTTTGCGCGCGGCTGTAGAAGGCATTCATCACGTTCGGCAGGCCGTAGGGGAACACCTGCAGCGGCGCGGTGTCCACACTGCTGTTCCACTGCCAGGGCAGGGGCATCTCGGCGCCGGCGGAGGACAGGGCGCGCTGGTACATGGTGAGCGTCTGGCGCACCACGGCAAAGGTATGGACGGCATCGAATTGTGGCGTATCGGGCTGGGTGACGAAGTCGCCGAAGGCATTCGGGCTGACCGGGGTGATGCCCGGCTCGCCGGAGACGATGCGCGCATCGCGCGGGCCGGCCAGCACGATGCCCGGCAGGAAGGCCTTGCGGGTGCCGATTTCGGTCACCGACGGGTCTTGCTTCCACATCAGCACGCGCGCGCCGAACGCGTAGGGCAGCGGCACCTGCTGCGGCTCGGGCTGCGGCGTCCCGGCCGGCACCGGCGGGCCGGGCTCGTCGAGCAGCTGCGCTGTCTTGCGGTGCTTGCGGTAAGAGGCGCTGGGCGTGGGGACGTAGCCCACCGGGGGCTGTGCGTGCTGGGTGGCGGCGTCATCGTGCGGCGGCTTGGCGCGAGGTTCCATGTTCCGTATCTCCCGTCGTTGTCGAGTGGCTTGAACGGAAATACTCCGCCGCCGCGCAAAGTCGGCATTGACGCTCGTCAATAGCCAGCGCTCGGGGCCGTGCCGGCGACAGAGGCTGGCATTGGACGCTCCCGGCTGGCATGATGGCGGTTTTTGGTTAATGGAACAGGAAGGAAAGCCCGATGGCGGACATCAACATCGTCCAGGAACACAGTCTGAGCAATGAGGCCGCGCGGGCGGCGGCACAGAAGGTGGCCGACCGGCTGGCCGGCGAGTACGGGCTGGCGTGCCGCTGGGACGGCGACGTGCTGCGCTTTGCCAGGAGCGGCGTGGAGGGCGCGCTGACGCTGGGCGAGCAGCGCGCGGCAATGCGCATCAAGCTGGGATTGTTCGCCAGCGCGTTCGCCCCGACGATCGAGGCGAAGGTGGCGGAGAGCATGCGCAAGGTGTTCGCTTAGCCCTTCAGCTCTTCGATCAGGTCGATGTACTGCTGCATCGCCTCGTCTTGCGACATGCCCTTGAGCTGGTCCCAGGCGTCGTACTTGGCGCGGCCGATCATGTCGGTAAAGCCGGGACGTTCGCCGGTCACGTCGCCGCTCGAGCCCTGCTTGTACAGCGCGTAGATCTTCAGCAGGGTCATGTTGTCGGGGCGCTCGGACAGGTTCTTCGAGTCGATCTGTGCCTGGGCGAACTGTTCCTGCAAACTCATGGGATGCTCCTTGTATTCTTGTGTGTTGGCTTGCCGGTGCGGCAACGGAGCGGCCATCTTAGCGCAACGGGCGCGCAATTGACGGCAAATTAGAGGAAATGCTCAAAGCATGGCGGCATCGTGGCCGCGTAGGGTGGGCTCTCGAGCCCACGCCGTGGTGCGTCGCGTGTGCCCGCGTGGGCTCGAGAGCCCACCCTACGGCTGCTACTTCTTGGTGTTGTCGCTGTCGCTGCTGCGGAACGGGTAGGTGGCGACATTGACCGCGCCCTTGCCGACCGCAACCCCGGCATCGACCGCGGTGCCGGCGACCGTGACCGCGCCGCCCACCACCGCGCCGCCGACCGCCATTGCCATGCAGCCGCCCAGCGCGGGCAATAAGGCGGCCACAAGCGTCAACCGCAGGAGCGGGCGCATCGTTATACCGCCAGCAGTTCGACGTCGAAGATCAGCGTGGCGTTCGGCGGGATCACGCCGCCCGCGCCGCGCGCGCCGTAACCCAGGCTGGCCGGGATGACCAGGCGGCGCGCACCGCCCACCTTCATGCCCTGCACGCCTTCGTCCCAGCCGCGGATCACGTGGCCGGCGCCGAGCGGAAACTGGAACGGGTCGTTGCGGTCCTTGCTCGAGTCGAATTTGGCGCCGGTGGTGCCATCGTCGTTGCGCAGCCAGCCGGTGTAATGGACGGTGACGAAGTTGCCGGCCTTGGCTTCGGGGCCGTTGCCGACCACGGTGTCTTCGTACTGCAGGCCGGAATTGGTGGTGATCAGGGACATGGTTTTCCTTAGATTGCTGAGGTTCGAACGGCGATTGTAGTGCATGCCCTGCAAGGGGTCCATGGCCGGTTTTTTCATTGTGTTGCGACGGCGCGCCGAATCTGCGTAATGCCAGTCATCGGGCCGTCATTTTCCACGTAGAATATGTGTTCTGTTCCCTCGGGCCAACAAATCTTTATGCTCCGCAGTTTCCGTAAGCTCGTCCTCTCCAGTTTTTGCCTGCTGTCGGCCCTGCCGGCGGCGCATGCGAACGTGGTGGTGATCCTCAATTCGCGCGACGCGACGGTCCAGCTGCTGGACCAGGCCAGCGGCGCCGACCAGGGCACGTTTGCAGTCGGCAAGGAACCGCACCACCTGATGGCCACGCCGGACAACAAGTCGCTGATCGTGGCCAGCTCGGTCGGCAACGAGCTGATCTTCCTGGACCCGCTCACCGGCAAGATCCAGCGCAAGCTGTCGGACGTGCTCGACCCCTACCAGATCGGCTTTTCGCCGAACCAGAAGTGGTTCGTGTCGGCCTCGCTGCGGCTGGACCGCGTGGACATCTACAAGTACGACGGCGCCAACCTGGCGCTGGCCAAGCGCATCCCGCTGCCGCGCCTGCCCAGCCACATCGCCTTCAACGCCGACAGCACGATGGCTTTCGTCACCCAGCAGGGCAGCGACCAGGTCAGCGGCATCGACCTGAACACGCAGACGATCAAGTGGACCATCCCGGTCGGCAAGCTGCCGGCGGGGATCGTGATGACGCCGGATAACAAGTACCTGCTGGTCGGCATCATGGGTTCGGACTATGTCGAGGTGATCGACTGGCGCACCCAGAAGTCGGTCAAGCGCATCAAGGCCGGCGACGGCACCCACAATTTCCGCTCGCTGGGCGACAAGCGCCACGTGTTCGTGTCCAACCGGGTCTCCAACACGATCAACATCATCGACACCGTGACCCTCGAAAACGTGGGCACCATCAACGTGCCGGGCGGCCCGGACTGCATGGAGCTGACCAACGACGGCAAGACCCTGTGGGCGACGCTGCGCTGGATTAAGAAGGTCGCCGTGATCGACGTCCCGTCGCGCAAGGTGATCAAGCTGATCCCGGTCGGCCGCTCGCCGCACGGCGTGTTCTTCGCCAACTCCGCGCCGAGGTCGTGATGCAGGCACGGCGTGCAGTCGCCGCCGTGCTGCTGATGGCGGCGTCAACCAGCGTGGCGCTGGCGGGCACCACGCCGCCGGCCTGCCACGGCACGATTTACCTGACCTTCGACACCGGCAGCCAGTCGCAGGCCGAATTCATCGCGGGCGTGCTCCGCAAGCATGCGATCCGCGCCACCTTTTTCCTGGCCAACGAAGAGACCGTGCGCGGCGACTGGTCGCTCGATCCGTCCTGGGCGCCGTTCTGGAAGCGGCTGGCGGCCGAGGGGCATGCGTTCGGCACCCACACTTTCGACCACGTGTACTGGCAGCGCGACCTGGCCGGCGGCAAGATGGTGGTCAAGCCGCAGTTCGGCGCCCACGCCGGGCAGAAGCTCACCTGGGATGCACAGCAGTACTGCGATGAGCTCAAGCGGGTGGACGCGCGCTTTGCCGAGCTGGCCGGGCGCCACCTCGACCCGCTGTTTCGCGCGCCGGGCGGGCATACCTCGCCCAACTTGCTGGCCGCGGCGCGCGCCTGCGGCTACGCGCACGTGGGCTGGGCCAAGGCCGGTTTCTCGGGCGACGAAACGCCATCCGAGACCTATCCGAACGCCGTGCTGCTCAAGCGCGCACTCGACAACCTGAAGGACGGCGACATCTTCATGGCCCACCTTGGCATCTGGTCGCGCAAGGACCCGTGGGCGAGCGCCGACCTGGAACCGATGATCGAAGGACTGGAGCAGAAGGGCTTCTGCTTCGGCACCATACCCCAACACCCCGCGTACTCAAGCGCTACCAAATGATCCAGCATTTCATCGATTGGTTCGGCGTCGTGCAGGGCTGGCTGTTCCAGGCCGTGGTCGAGCCTTTCCTGTTCGTGACCGGCCTTGGCGAGTACACCGAGGACGCGTTCGAGGGCGTCGAGTGGTTCCTGGCCGGCTTGTGCGAGCTGGTGGTGCTGTTCGCCGTGCTGCGCCCGCTCGAATCCCTGATCCCGGTGCACGAGATCACCGACAAGCGCGCCCGCTGGAACGACTTCATCTACACGATCATCAAGCGCGCCGGCCTGTTCTCGATGGCCGTGTTCTTCACGCTCGACCCGCTGATGGACCACGTGGCCGGCCTGCTGCGCTTCGAGGGCGTGCACCCGTTTAACCTTGAATCCCTGTTCCCGGGCATGCCGCCGGCCGCGAGCTTTTTGCTGTACCTTATGGTGCTGGACTTCTTCGAATACTGGTTCCATCGCGGCCAGCACAAGCTGCGCTGGTGGTGGGGCCTGCACAGCCTGCACCACAGTCAGCGCAACATGAATTTGTGGACCGACGACCGCAACCACCTGCTGGACGACCTGCTGCGCGACGTGTACCTGGCCGCGATCGCGCTGGCGGTGGGCGTGGCGCCGGCGCAGTACGTGCTGCTGGTGTCGGTGTCGCGCGCGCTGCAAAGCCTGCAGCACGCGAACGTGCGCATCCATTTCGGGTGGCTGGGCGAGCGCCTGCTGGTGTCGCCGCGCTTTCACCGCCTGCACCATGCGATCGGCGTGGGCCACGAATCGAAGGGCACGGGCTCGCTGGGCGGCTGCAACTTCGGCGTGCTGCTGCCGTGGTGGGACATGCTGTTCGGGACCGCCCGCTTCACGCCCGAATTCGCCGCCACCGGCGTGCGCGACCAGCTGCCGCGCCAGGACGCCGCCGGCAACCAGGTTCCGGGGCGCGACTACGGCCGCGGCTTCTGGCGCCAGCAGTGGCTTGGCCTGGTGCGCATGGTCGAATTCTCGCGCAGGAAGCCGGCCCGATGAACATGATCGCCCGCGCCTGGAGCCGCGCGCTGCGCTCGCAGTTTTCTGGCCGCATCCTGCTGCTGTCGCTGCTGCCGCTGGCGCTGTCGGTGCTGCTGTGGGGCGGGTTGTTGTGGATGTACCTGCAACCGCTGCTCGACTGGCTGCACGCGCTGTTCGCCGACTATGGCGGGTTCGCGGCGAGCGGCAGCATCCTGTCCATGCTCGGGCTGACCATGCTCAAGGCGATGGTGGTGCCGATCGCGGCGATGCTGCTGCTCCTGCCGCTGATGATCGTCACCTCGCTGCTGTTCATGGGCGTGGTGGCGATGCCGGCCATCGCCCGCCACGTGTCGCGGCGCCAGTATCCGGACCTGGAGGCAAAGCAGGGCGGCAGCATGCTCGGCAGCCTGGGCGTGAACCTGTTCGCGATGGTCGTGTTCATCGCATTGTGGCTGGTGTCGCTGCCGCTGTACGCGGTCCCGCCGCTGGCGCTGGCGGCCCATGCGCTGCTGTGGGGCTGGCTGACGGCGCGCGTGATGGGCTACGACGCGCTCGCTGCCCACGCCAGCGTCGAGGAGCGCCGCGAACTGCTGCGGCGCCACCGCGGCCAGCTGCTGGCGATCGGCACGCTGTCGGGGCTGGCCGGGGCGCTGCCGGGCATCGCGTGGATCGGCGGCGCGGTGCTCTCGGTGGTGCTGTTCCCGCTGCTGGCGATGCTGGCCATCTGGCTCTACATCGTGATCTTCCTGTTCACCGGCTTGTGGTTCCAGTATTTCTGCCTGGAAGCGCTGGCCGCACTGCGGGCGGAGTCCGCGGGTTGACCTTGATCCCTTGACGCCGCGCCAGCCAGCGCGGCCGATTCATGGCAAACTGATTATCCTGTTTGACGTTCTGGAGCGCACATGGCAATTGGCCTCATCATCATCGGTGACGAAATCTTGTCCGGCAAGCGGCGCGACCAGCACTTTCCCAAGGTGGTGGAGTTGCTGGCCGAGCGCGGGCTGCAGCTGGCCTGGGCCGAGTTCGTCGGCGACGACCGCGAACGCATCACCGCTACGCTGCGCCGCACCTTTGCCGGTGGCGACATTGTGTTTTCGTGCGGCGGCATCGGCGCCACGCCGGACGACCACACGCGCCAGTGCGCGGCGGCGGCGCTGGGCCGGCCGCTGGTCATGCACGCCGAGGGTCGCGCCAACATCGAAGAGCGTATCCGCGAGACCGCGCGCGAAGCCGGGGGCGAGGCCGACATGAACGCGCCGGACAACCTGCAGCGCCTGAAGATGGCCGAGTTCCCGGAAGGCGCCAGCCTGATCCCCAATCCGTACAACCGCGTCGCCGGCTTCACGGTCGGCCACCACCATTTCGTGCCGGGCTTCCCGGTCATGGCCTGGCCCATGATCGCCTGGGTGCTCGACACGCATTACGCCCACCTGTTCCACCAGGAGGCGCGCGCCGAACGGGCGCTGCTGGTGTACGGGCAGGCCGAGGCCGCGCTCACGCCGCTGATGGAGCTGCTGCAGGTGAGCTACCCCGGCGTGCGCGTGTTCAGCCTGCCCAGCGTGGGTGACGCCACCACGCGCCGCCACATCGAACTGGGCGTCAAAGGCAACCCCGAACAGGTGGAGCGCGCGTTTGCCGCCATGTGCGCCGAGCTCGACCGTGTAGGCGCGGAATACCAGCGCTTGTAGGTGGAAATGCCGTCGGGTAAACGCAGTCGTTGTTTTTTTGCGAAAATTAAACATCATCAGCGTTTTTGTTGAACAGCGTTTCGTGCGCAACCTGTTGATGTGGTGGAATGGTGTCAAGCGGAACGGCAACTTGTCGCTGTGCAGTACGCCTTTCGCCCTATGAAACAAACGACGCCCTCGAGCAGTCGAACAGACCAGCAGCACTGGACGGCGAGCAGGTCGGTGACGGGTTCGCAGGGTTATTGATTCACACCAGTTGAGCCATCATGGAAAGTATTCGCCGTTCTTTGCGGCCTCTCGTCGAGCGCGCCGCGCGCCTGCTGCGCCCCAGCGCCGTCTTTGTCCACGCCAGCGCCGGCCCGGTGCCGGTGGCGATCATGTCGCAGGGCGCAGTGCCGCAGGAAAAATTTCCCAAGCCCCAGTTGTCGGTGATTCCCGGCGGCCCCGACGCGCCGCCGCCCGATGGCGACGGCCCGCAACCGGGCAAGAAGCGTAAAAAGGGCCGCATCACGCGCATCCTGCTGCTGGCCTTCATGGTCATCTTCGTGGTGTTTGCGTGGCTGGTGTACGAGGAGACGCGCACGTCGGCCCTGCAGGCGAAGTTCTTTGCCGACCTGGTCGGCAAGCTCCATTACCGGGTCGAGCCGGGGCCGAGCGACGCCATCCGCTTCCCGTCCGACAGTCCCTATGACGAGCGGCTGGGCTACGCCAACCTGCCCGACTACCTGGGCAAGCTCAAGACGCGCGACTACGTGGTCGATGCGCAGGCGCGCATCTCGCCCAAGATGGTCGAGATGGCCGACCTGGGCCTGTTCGCGACCTATCCCGAAAAGACGCGCGTGGGCCTGGACATCCTGGACCGCAACGGCCAGATGCTGTTCTCGGCGCGCTACCCCGAGCGCACCTATGCGCGCTTTGACGATGCGCCATCGCTGCTGGTGCAAAGCCTGCTGTTCATCGAGAACCGCGAGCTGCTCGACCCGGCCTACCCCAAGCGCAACCCGGCGATCGAGTGGGACCGCTTCTCCAAGGCGGTGTTCGACAAGACGCTGCATTCGGTAGGCCTGGGCGGCGGCGGGCGCGTGGCCGGCGGCAGCACGCTGGCCACCCAGATCGAAAAGTACCGCCACTCGTCGGAAGGGCGCACGTCTTCGCTCACCGACAAGCTGCGCCAGATGGCATCGGCCACGCTGCGCGCCTACCAGGGCGGCGAGGACACGACCGACGCGCGGCGCCGCATCGTGCTCGAATACCTGAACACCGTGCCGCTGTCGGCCAAGGTCGGCTACGGCGAGGTGAACGGCATCGGCGATGGCATGTGGGTCTGGTACGGCCACGATTTCGCCGAGGTCAACCGCCTGCTCAACGCGCCCAAATGGACGCCTGAAGCCGTGCAGGCCTACAAGGAAGCGCTGTCGCTGATGATCGCGCAGCGCCGCCCGGCCTATTACCTGGGCGCCGGCACGCAAGACCTGCAGGTGCTCACCGACAGCCACCTGCGCGTGCTGGCCCAGGCCGGCGTGATCACGCCGCAGATCCGCGACGCCGCGCTCGCGGTCAAGCTGCACCCGTCCGCCGCGTCGGGCGTGGCGCCGCCGGCCGCCAACGCCTTCGTCTCGCGCAAGGCCGCCAACGCTGTGCGCAACCACCTGGCCACGCTGCTGGGCGACCCGCGCCTGTACAACCTCGACCGCCTCGACCTGTCGGTCAAGACCACGCTCGACGCCGACGCGCAAAAAGCGGTGACGGCGATGCTGCGCAAGCTCTCCAGCGCCGAGGCGGCCGAACAGGCGGGCCTGACCGGCAAGGGCATGCTCGGCAACGGCGACCCGTCCAAGGTGGTGTACAGCTTCACGCTCATGGAGCGTGGCAAGGACATGAACTACCTGCGCGTGCAGACCGATAACTTCGACCAGCCGCTCGATATCAACGAGGGCGCCAAGCTCGACCTGGGATCCACCGCCAAGCTGCGCACGCTGGTCACCTACCTCGACATCATCGACCAGCTGCACGAGCGCTACGGCCAGATGAGCAAGGAGGACCTGGCCCAGGTGCACATCGATCCCAAGGACCACCTGTCGCAGTGGGGCGTGGACTACTTCCGCCAGCTGCCGGCCGGCGCCGACCGCGGCCTGCCCGCGATGCTCGACGCCTCGCTCGAGCGCAAGTACTCGGGCAGCCCGGGCGAAGCCTTCTTCACCGGCGGCGGCGTGCACACCTTCGGCAACTTCAGCAAGCTGGACGACCATCGCATCCTGACCGTGCGCCAGGCGCTGCAGAACTCGACCAACCTGGTGTTCGTGCGCCTGATGCGCGACGTGGTGCGCTACTACATGTTCCAGCTGCCCGGCTCGTCGGCGCAGCTGCTGGCCGACGCCGACGATCCGCGCCGCGCCGAATACCTGGCGCGCTTCGCTGACCGCGAAGGGCAGACCTTCCTTGCCAAGTTCTGGAACAAGTACAAGGGCAAGTCGTTTGCCGAGGCCGAGAGCCTGCTGCTGTCGGGCCTGCACCTGACGCCGGCCCACCTGGCCGCCGTGTACCGCTCGATCCATCCGGACGGCACGCTGGCCCAGTTCGGCGCCTACATCAACGACAACCTGCCGTCCAAGAACGAAGTCGAGGACGACAAGCTGGCCAGGATGTACGAGACCTACGACCCGGCAAACATGTCGCTGGCCGACCGCGGCTACGTCTCGTCGGTACACCCGCTCGAGCTGTGGCTGGTGGACTACCTGCGCACCCACCCGAAGGCGGGCTGGGACGAGGTGGTGAAAGCCTCGGTCAACGAACGCCAGGAGGTCTATTCGTGGCTGTTCAAGACCCACCGCAAGCATGCGCAGGACAAGCGCATTGCCGGCCTGATCGAGGTCGAGGCCTTCCTCAAGATCCACGCCCAGTGGAAGAAGATGGGCTACCCGTTCGATTCGCTGGTGCCGTCGTATGCGACCACGCTGGGCGCGTCGGCCGACCGCCCGGCCGCGCTGGCCGAGCTGATGGGCATCCTGGTCAACGGCGGCGTGAAAAAGCCGGTCGAGCGCATCGACTCGCTGCATTTTGCCGCCTCCACCCCGTACGAGACCCTGGTCAAGCGCGCACCCAAGGTGGAGGGCGAGCGTGTGCTGTCGGCCGACGTGGCGCGCGCCACGCTGGACGCGATCCGCGGCGTGGTAGCCGAGGGTACGGCCAAGCGCGCCAAGAACGCCTTCGTGCAGGCCGACGGCAAGGTGATCGCGGTAGGCGGCAAGACCGGCACCGGCGACCAGCGCTTCGACGTGTTCGCCAAGGGCGGGCGCCTGATCGAGTCGCGCTACGTGAACCGTTCGGCGACCTTCGTCTTTAACATCGGCGAACGCTTCTTCGGCACCATGACCGCCTACGTGCACGGGCCCGAGTCGGCCAACTACGACTTCACCAGCGCGCTGCCGGTGCAGCTGCTAGTGACGCTGGCGCCGAGCCTGATGCCGATGATCGAACCGAACCACGCGGCGCTGCTGGCGGCCAAACAGAAGGCGGCCGAGGCCGCGCAGGCTGCTGCCGAGGCGCCGGACGTGCAGGCCACTGCGGCGCTGGCGCCGGCAGGGCCGGCTGCCCCTGCGGCGGCGCCGGCGGCCGGCCCCAAGGCCAACGTCGTCGAGGTGGACGAGAAATCCGTGGCCGCGGCCGTGGCGGCGAAAAAAGCGGCCGAGACGGCGCGCACGGCCGCCAAGCCTGCGGCGCCGGCTGCAGAAGCGCCCAAGGCCGCAGTGGCCAAGCAGCCGCGCGAAGCCGAGCCGGCTGCCCCCGCCAAGGCGCGCGTGCACGAGGAGCCGGCAGTGGCCAAGGCCCCCGCGAAACCGCGTGCAGCCGATGCAGAGGCACCGCGGCCCGCGGCCAAGCGCCCGGCCAAGGTGCGCGAGGAGCAAGCGCCCGCCAAGCGTGAAAAGCCGGTCGAAGGGAACCCGCTGTTTTGAGTAGCCCGCGTCCATGCAGCCAGTGCGCCGCGTAATGTCGAACGTGCGCAAGTTCAGCACGATCTCGCTGCGCGACATGCTGGTGGCGCTCGGCCCCACCGTGGTGCTGGTGATCGCGGCCTGCGTGGCCGCATGGCTGCTGGTCGATCCCGCGCCGCCGCGCCAGGTGGTGCTCGTCACCGGGCAGGAAAACAGCGCCTACGAGGAGTTCGGCCGCCAGTACGCCCGGCTGCTGGCCAAGAACGGCATCCAGGTCACGCTGCGGCGTTCGCTCGGTTCCCAGCAAAACCTGCAGCAGCTCGTAGAAGGCCGCGCCGACATCGGCTTCGTGCAAAGCGGCTCGACCAACGAGGCGCAGGCCGAGCGGCGCGGTCTGGTCTCGCTGGGCAGCCTGTTCACCGAGCCGGTGTGGCTGTTCCTGCGCGACCCGGTCAAGGTGGACAACCTCACCCAGCTGCGTGGCCTGAGCATCAACGTCGGCCCAGAAGGCACGGGCGTGCCCAACCTGTTCCGCCAGATCCTTTCCGTGAACGGCGTCGAGCCGGGCGAGCTGCGCCTTGGCGCGCTGGAAAACACGCCTGCCACCGTGGAGCTGCTGGCGGGCCGCATCGACGGCCTCGTGTTCAGCTCCGCGCCGGAAGCGCCGCTGATCCAGATGCTGCTGCAAACGCCCGGCATCAAGCTGTTCGACTTTACCCAGGCCGAGGCCTACACGCGGCGCCTGCCGTTCCTCACCCACGTGGTGCTGCCGCGCGGGATCGTGGACCTCGGGCGCGACATCCCGTCCAAGGACTACCAGCTGATCGCGCCCACCGCCACCCTGGTCGCGCGCGAGGGCCTGCATCCTGCACTGATCGACCTGTTCGTGCAGGCCGCCACCGAGATCCACGGCGGCGCCGGCTGGTTCCAGCAGCAGGGCCAGTTCCCGACCCCGCGCTATACCGAGATCCCGGTCGCGCACGAGGCCGCGCGCTTCTACCGCGACGGCCCGCCGCTGCTGCAGCGTTACATGCGCTTCTGGCTGGCCAACCTGTTCGAACGGATGTGGGTGGTGATCGTGCCGCTGCTGGCGCTCCTGATCCCGCTGTCGAAGGTGGTGCCGCCGCTGTACGTGTGGCGCATCCGCTCGCGCGTGTACCGCTGGTACGGGCAGCTGCGCGCGGTCGAGCAGGCGCTGGAGGCGGCGCAGGCAGACAAACGCCCCGAGGCGCTGCCCGACCTGATGCGCCGGCTCGACGACATCGAGCGGCGCGTCAACCAGACCAGCATCCCGCTGGCCTTTGCCGATGCGCTTTATGAGCTGCGCAGCCACATCAACTTCGTGCGGCAGCGGGTGAGGGCGGCGCTGGCCTGATCGCGTAGGGTGGGCTCTCGAGCCCACGCGGTGCATTCGCGGCGTGCGAACGCGTGGGCACAAGCCCTCGGCGGTCCCGCCCACCCTACGTCCACGCAGTGCATCCCTACCCGGCGGCGCGGCCGGCGAACACCAGGCTGGTGAGCTCGCCCTGCGGCAGCAGCTCGGAAAAGCCGCCCGAGAATTCGCGGCACTCCTTGATCAGGTGGCTCTGGTCGTAGTAGCCGCAGGCCGCCGCCAGGTCGGCAACCGAGCTGGCCTGGCCGATTTTTCCCAGCATGCGGTGAAAGCGCGCGAGCCGCGCAAATTTTTTTGGCGAGATGCCGACCGCGCGCGTAAAGCGCCGTTCGAGCTGGCGTTCGCTCACGTGGTGCGCCGCGGCCAGCCGCGCGATCGACACCTCGCCGCCATGCCGTTCGATGACGGCGGCAGCGCGCCGCGCGAGCAGGTCGGCCGCCTGCTCGGTGCGCAGGCGCGTGAGGAAGCGCTCCACAGCGGCCACCTTGGCGCCGTCTTCACGCGCGCGCGACAGCGCCTCTTCGATGCGTTCCTGTTCGCCCGGCGGCAGCAGGTCGGAAAGTTCCACGTTCAGGTGCAGGAGCTCGTGCGCGCCGAGCCGGAAGAACTGACCGACGGCCCCGGCGCGAAAGGTGACCAGCACGATGCCGACCTGGCCGTCGGTGCCATAGGTGCGCGGCGCCGTGTGCATGCCGGTGAGCGCGCTGCCAACCGCGTCGGTCTGGCTGCGGTAGCCCGCCAGCACGCGGCCGCCGTAGTGCAGGCACAGCGAGATGGACAGGGGCGGCAGCATGCGCAAGGGCTGCGCTGCCGTGCCCTTGTCCATTTCGAGCAGGGTGTACGCCTCGACCGCGTCGTCGAGCGCGACGCCCGGCAGGTAACGCCTCACACGCATGGTTTCCCCCTTGTGTGACCAATTGTAGACGTCCTGTGCCGGGCTGTGCAAACAAGCGTCATGGCACGCATTCGGGTGCGCCTTGCATGATCGCGCCCAGGTTGGCAGGGTCGAAGAACTCCGGCACGGTGACCGAACCGGCCATCACGCCGAAAAAGCGCGCCAGCGCCTGCGGCTGGCTTTGCATGGCCAGCGCCAGCGCGCGCATCTCGGGCGGCGGGCTGGTGAGCTGGGCCAGGGTGCAGGTGTAGTCGAACATCGGCGCAATCGTGCGGTTGCGTGCGGCCTCGTAGGTGCCGGCGGCGGCGTTGAGGTTGGCGCCGCTGGTGAGCGAGATCGCGTCGGCCAGCATCTCGGCGTCGCGCAGCGCGTCGGCCATGCCCTGCGCCGTGACAGGGTCCTTGTGGCAGCCCGCGTCGCCGATGAGGGCCCAGCCCGGCCCCGCCGATTGGCGGATGAAGTTCGGGTTCTTCACCAGTCCCTGCAGGCGCGGCTCGCGGGTCGCGCCATCGAGCTTCTCCCACAGGCCGGGCAGGGCGCGCAGCGTGGCCAGGTAGGCGCCTGCGATGTCGCCGCGCAGGCGTTCGTGTTCCTCCTGCGGCCAGGCCACGTTGATGATGGTGGCGCCGTCGTTGGTGGGCGCCGCCACCGCAAAGCGGCGCACGCCGTCGCCGCGCACGTACAGCTCGGCCCTGCCCAGCTCCAGGCCATCCCAGTAGGCGTAGTAATTGCAGGCGTAGCTGGGCCGTTCTTCGACCATGCGCGCGCCGGCCAGGCGCGCCACGGTGGACTGCATGCCGTCGGCGCCCACCACCAGGCGCGCGTTCCATTCGAGCCGCTCGCCTGCGCGCGAGCGCCCGACGACGCCGCGCACGCGCTCCGCGTCGCACAGCAGGCCGTCCACCCGCACGCCCGTGTGCACATGGGCGCCCGCCGCGCGCGCCTGCTCCAGCAGCCAGCTGTCGAACAGGTGGCGGCGCGGGCAGAACGCAAAGCGCTCACCGCTTACTGCCAGTGGCTCGCCCTCCAGCACCACGCCGTCCAGGTCCAGCAGCATGCCCTGCAGGGCGGGCGCACCCAGCGCGGCCAGGCCGTCGCGCAGGCCCCAGCCAGCCAGGCGCGCGACCGCGCACTGGTGCAGGTAATGGCCGGACAAGGTATCGCTGGGGAATTCGTCGCGGTCCAGTACCGCGACGGTCATGCCGCGCCGCGCGAGCAGCAACGCGAGGGCGGCGCCGGCGCAGCGCGCGCCGACGATCACTACGTCATACATCGCTTGTTCTCCTTTATTGTGGAAGCTACATGGACGAGCCGTCGCCCCGGCGAAAGCCGGGGTCCATACTGAGCGTGCGACTCCGGGTGCTCAGCATGGGTCCCGGCCTGCGCCGGGACGACGGCGATGGATGAGATCGTAGTGGCGCAGGGGCCGGCGGTGATTGTAAAAATCCGACGACTTTTGGTGATTGGATTTACACTGGCGACTTTTCTTTTATTAATCAAAGGAAACCATGCCCCGCCTGCCTTCCGTCCTTGCCCTGAGCCTCGCGCTGGCCTTCGGCGTCGTCCATGCGGCCGGCGTCGATGCGGTCCACGCCGATGCTCCCGCCGCCAAGCGCAGCCTGCGCGAGACCTACACCAAGTACGAATTCCGCATCCCGATGCGCGACGGCGTGCGCCTGTTCACGACCGTGTACGTGCCCAAGGATTCCTCGCGCCCGTACCCGTTCCTGATCAACCGCACCCCGTACAGCGCCGGCGTGCAGGCCGAAGGCGAGCTGCATTACGGCGAGGACTGGGTACCGGAAGCGATCGGCCCGTCGAAGGAGTTCGAGGATTCGGGCTACATCTTCGTCAAGCAGGACGTGCGCGGCCGCTACATGTCGGAAGGGAAGTGGCAGGAGATGACGCCGCACGTGAACGCGAAGCTGGCGGCAGGCGAGGGCACCGAAAGCCAGGACATGCACGACACCGTCGAATGGCTGCTCAAGCACGTCCCCAACAACAACGGCAAGGCCGGCATCTACGGCATCAGCTACCCCGGCTTCTACACGGCCGCCAGCATCATCGACTCGCACCCGGCGATCAAGGCGGCCTCGCCGCAGGCGCCGATCGCCGACCTGTACATGGGCGACGACTCGTACCATGGCGGCGCCTTCATGCTTGCCGCGAACTTCGGCTTCTATTCCGCGTTCACGGTCGCGCAGAATCCGACCGCGCTGCCCAAGAAGTGGGAAGGCTTCGACTACGGCCAGGCCGATGGCTACGACTTCTTCCTGCAGCACCTGACGCTGCCGAACATCCTGTCCACCATGACCGACAAGCAGCGCGCGCTGCTGGTGCCGACCATCGAGCACGATACCTACGACGAGTTCTGGAAGATCCGCGCCATCACCCCGCACATGAAGAACGTGAAGGCAGCCGTGCTGTCGGTGGGCGGCTGGTTCGACGCCGAAGACCCCACCGGCCCGTTCAGCATCTACCACGCGGTCAAGAAGTACAACCCGGCCACCTTCAGCGGCCTGGTGGTCGGCCCGTGGGTGCACGGCGGCTGGGCGCGCGGCGAAGGCAAGAGCCTGGGCCACGTGCAGTTCGACAGCAAGACCTCCGAGTACTTCCGCAAGGAGATCCAGTTCCCGTTCTTCGAAGAGCACCTCAAGGGCGCCAAGCCGGCGCGGCCGATCGCCGAAGTGACCGCGTTCGAAACGGGCTCGAACATCTGGCGCCGTTACAGCGCGTGGCCGCCGGTGCAGGCCAAGCCGCGCACGCTGTACTTCGGCGCCGACGGAAAGCTCAGCTGGCAGCAGCCCGCAGCCGGCAGCGCGTACGACGAGTACGTGTCCGACCCGAGGAAACCGGTGCCGTACATCGGCTATGCCACCACCGACGTGCCGCAGGAGTACCCGGTGTCGGACCAGCGCTTCGCCGCGCACCGCCCGGACGTGCTGGTGTACCAGAGCGATGTGCTGGAAGAGGACGTGACCATCGCCGGCCCGGTCAGGCCGCAGCTGTTCGTCTCGACCACCGGCACCGATGCGGACTGGGTGGTCAAGCTGATCGACGTGTATCCGCAGGAGTACCCGGCTTCGGGCGAGCAGCACGGCCGCCGCGGCGATGTGCCGCCGCCGTCAACGACGATGGCCGGCTACCAGATGCTCGTGCGCGGCAATCCGCTGCGCGGCAAATTCCGCCACAGTTTCGAGAAGCCCGAGCCGTTCACGCCGGGTGAAGTGGAGGAAATCAGCTACGACATGGGCAACGTGAACCACACCTTCCGCCGCGGCCACCGCATCATGGTGCAGGTGCAGAGCTCGTGGTTCCCGCTGATCGACCTGAACCCTCAGACCTTCACCTCGATCCCGAAGGCGAAGCCGGAAGACTTCAAGAAAGCGACCCAGCGCGTGTACCACGCACCGGGCACGCCGTCCGGCCTGCAGGTGCTGGTGATGCCCACGCCGTAATCGCCAGGCGGGCCGGCCGGCCCGCCCAGGTGCTCACTGCATCGCGATCCGGATGACGGCGTTGCCCGAGGTCGCGTAGATGGCGCCGGTCTTCCTGTCCACCGCGACACTGGTGACCGGGCCAACGCTGCCCGGCAGCGGGCCCGGCACCACCGTGGCCGAACCGCGCGTGCCGGCGTAGGTCGTGACCACGCCTGCCGGGGTGATTTTCCGGATCAGGTTGTTGAACCTGTCGGCGGCGTAGAGATTGCCCGCGCTGTCGGTGGCGAGCGAGGTGACGCCGTTGAAGCTGGCCGCCGTGCCGGTCCCGTCGGCGTCGCCCGTCTGGCCCGGTGTGCCCGCCACCAGCACCAGCTTGCCGTCAGCGGCGACCTTGCTCACCGCCTGCTGCAGGTCGGCCACATACACCGTGCCGCTGCTGTCCACCGTGATGCCGCGCGCGGGCGGGAACCTGGTTCCGAACACGCCGCTCATCGTGTCCACGCCTTCGATGATGGTGGTGCCCGTCGCGGTGATCCTGCGCGTGCCGATGCCGGTCGTTGCGTACACGTCGCCGTTGGGCGCCACCGCCACCGCTTGCGCCACGAACTGCTGCATGCTGCGGCCGTCGTTGTTGGTGCCAAGCGGGATGGTCGCGATCGTGGTCACCGCGCCCGCCGGGCTCACCTTGCGGACGTGGAGGTAATCGGCCACGAACAGGTTGCCGCCGGCGTCGATCGCCAGCCCGGCCGGCTGCGCGAAACGGGCGGCCGCGCCGATGCCGTCGTCGCTGCCGTATGCGGTTGCGGAGCCCGCCAGCGTCGAGACCTGGCCGGCAGGGGTGATTCTGCGTATCGTATTGTTGTGGGTGTCGGCGACGTAGAGGTTGCCGCCGTCGCCGATGGCGATGCCGGACGGGCCGGCGAAACGGGCGCCGCCGCCGGTGCCGTCCGCGCTCCCGCTTTGGATCGGATCGCCCGCCACCACGGTAATGGCCAGCCGGTGCTCGGGCTCGACGACGGGTGCCGGCTTGCTGTCGCCACCGCCGCCGCAGCCTGCCAGCAGGGCCAGCGCGGTCAATACGAAGGCGCGCCGGCGCGCCAGGCCCGATCGCTCGATGCTTGTGCTGTACATGGGAACTCGCTGTATTCAGGAGTGGCCATGGTAGCAGCGCATGTGCGGGAACTCATCCCCCCGCGATGGGGGCAAGCGATTCAGGCGCCGATCCAGGGCAGCCCGTGCTTGCACCAGCCGCCGACGGTCTTGCGGTGGCCGTCGGCGTCGCGGTCGCCCTCGAAGCCTTCGAGGATGTCGAACGCGTTCGGGTAGCCGATCTCGGTGGCCACGCGCGCGGCGTGGCGCGAGCGCACGCCCGAGCGGCACAGGAACAGCAGCACGTCGTCGTGCCCGGCAACCTGCGCCAGCTGCTGCGCGAACTCGGGGTTGGGCACGCCGCCCGGGTACAGGTTCCACTGCACCGCGGCGTGCTGCGCCTCGGGCACGGCCGGGCGGCCCACCCAGTCGCGCTCGGCATTGGTGCGCACGTCCACCAGCTTGACCTTGGGGTCGGCCTGCAGCAGCGCATACGCCTCGTGCGGCGTGACGGCACCCGCGTAGGGCTGGCCCGGGGCGCGGGTTCGGGCCTCTTCCAGGATGTGTTCGATAGTGCTCATGTCAGGCTCCCTGAGTGGATGCTGCGCGGCAGTGCATGGCGCACCACTTTGGTGCTGCTTCAAGAAATTGCACCAATTCGGTGCATGCACCGCCATGGCGCACGCTTCATTTTGTAAGGTGACGCAAAGATTTTATGGGTAAACTGCACGGTTTCCAAAGACAGATTGCGCATTTATTCATGCGCGATGGCTGGCACGGAACCTGCTTTAGTTCAGGCAGTCAACAGTCGCCCGCTGGACCCCACCTCAGGCTGACACCCGTTTTCACTTAGGAGATACGAATGGCAAAGACCGCCGCAGACGTAATGGACATGGTTAAGGAGCACGAAGTCAAGTTCGTGGATTTCCGTTTCGCGGACACCCGCGGCAAAGAGCAACACGTGACCGTTCCCGTGTCTCACTTCGACCTGGACAAGTTCGAGTCCGGCCACGCCTTCGACGGCTCGTCGATCGCCGGCTGGAAGGGTATCGAAGCATCGGACATGCTGCTGATGCCGGACCCGTCCACCGCCAACATCGACCCGTTCATGGAAGAGACCACCCTCTTCATGCAGTGCGACGTGATCGAACCGTCGGACGGCAAGGGCTACGACCGCGACCCGCGCTCGATCGCCAAGCGCGCCGAAGCCTACCTGAAGTCGTCGGGCGTGGGCGACACCGCCTACTTCGGCCCGGAACCCGAGTTCTTCATCTTTGACTCTGTGCGCTGGAAGATCGACATGTCGGGCTGCTTCGTCAAGATCGATTCGGAAGAGTCGTCGTGGGCCACCGACAAGGAAATCGAAGGCGGCAACAGCGGCCACCGTCCGACCGTCAAGGGCGGCTACTTCCCGGTCCCGCCGGTCGACAGCTTCCAGGACATGCGCTCGGAGATGAGCCTGATCATCGAATCGATGGGCATCCCGGTCGAAGTGCACCACCACGAAGTGGCCGGCGCCGGCCAGAACGAACTGGGCACCAAGTTCTCGACCCTGGTCGAGCGCGCCGACTGGACCCAGACCATGAAGTACGTGATCTGGAACGTGGCCCACAGCTACGGCAAGACCGCCACCTTCATGCCGAAACCTATCGTCGGCGACAACGGCTCGGGCATGCACGTGCACCAGTCGATCTGGAAGGACGGCAAGAACCTGTTCGCCGGTGACGGCTATGCCGGCCTGTCGGAGACCGCGCTGTACTACATCGGCGGCATCATCAAGCACGCCAAGGCCCTGAACGCGATCACCAACCCGGGCACCAACTCGTACAAGCGCCTGGTGCCGGGCTACGAAGCGCCGGTCAAGCTGGCCTACTCGGCCCGCAACCGCTCGGCCTCGATCCGCATCCCGCACGTGGCCAACCCGAAAGGCCGCCGCGTCGAAGTGCGCTTCCCGGACCCGCTGGCCAACGTCTACCTGTGCTTCGCCGCGCTGCTGATGGCGGGCCTGGACGGCATCCAGAACAAGATCCACCCGGGCGAGGCAGCATCGAAGGACCTGTACCACCTGCCGCCGGAAGAAGATGCAAAGATCCCGACCGTGTGCGCATCGCTGGAAGAAGCGCTGGCTGCACTGAACGCGGACCGCGAGTTCCTGACCCGCGGCGGCGTGTTCACCGACTCGATGATCGACGCTTACATCGAGCTCAAGATGCAGGAAGTGCAACGCATGCGCATGACCACGCACCCGGTTGAATTCGACATGTACTACTCGTCGTAATCGATGTTGGGTGGGCGGGTTCCTCGCCCACCCTGCAACATAAAACGGGGAAGGCCGGCAGGCATTCCCCGTTTTTTTTCGTGGATGCGGTATATTCGGGCTGGTTCGAATTCATGCACGGGTTCGCCGTGCCGCTTGACAGATGGGAATGACAACACTGATGCGCCGCCTGCCTGGCGCCGCGCCGCTGCTGGCGGCCGGGCTGTTCGCGCTCGTTCCGGCGCAGGCCCAGTCGACGGTGTACAAGTGCGTCGACGACCGTGGCCGCATCGAGTTCACCGACACGGCCAAGCGCGGCTGCAAGCCGCTCGACCTGCCGGGCTTCATCTCCGCGCCGCCGCTGCGCCAGGCGCCCGCGCGCCAGGCTGGCAACGGCCGTCCGGCGGCACCGCCGCCTGCGGCCAGCAGCCCGGCCAGCTTCCCGCGCGTGAGCAGCTACGAACAAAAGGCGCGCGACGACGACCGCCGCGGCATCCTCAACGAGGAACTGCGCAACGAGGAGAAGAAGCTGGCCGACCTCAAGCGCGACTTCAACAATGGCGAGCCTGAGCGCCAGGGCAACGAGAAGAACTACGCCAAGTACCAGGAGCGCGTGGCCCAGATGCGCGACGACATCGCGCGTTCCGAGCGCAACGTCGAAGCCCTGAAGCGCGAGATCGCCAACATCAAATGATCAATCAATGAGCGCACCCGACCCGGCCCCCGGCCGCTTCAACGGCCTCGAACTGCTGGCCTCCGCCGTGCTGCTGGTGGACGGCGAAGGCGCGGTGCGCTACGCGAACCCTGCCGCCGAAAACCTGATCGAAACATCGCACAAGCAGCTCACGCGCTCGACCCTGCTCACGCTGTTTTCCAACGGCGCCGAGCTGGCCGGCCTGTGCCGCGAGGCGCTGGCGCACCGCTGGTCCGACCGCCGCCAGGACCTCACGCTCGAGCGCACCGGGCGCGAGCCGCTGCACGTGCACACGATCGTCTCGAGCGCGGGCGAGAACGAGGTGGTCATCGAGCTGCGCGAGAACGTGCAGCAGAAGAAGCTCGACCGCGAAGAGCGCATGCTCGACCAGAGCCAGGCCAACAAGGAGCTGATCCGCAACCTGGCGCACGAGATCAAGAACCCGCTGGGCGGCATCCGCGGCGCGGCTCAGCTGCTCGAGCTGGAGCTGCCGCCGGCCCATGCGGCCGAGCTGTCCGAATACACGCAGGTGATCATCAAGGAGGCCGACCGCCTGCAAGTGCTGGTGGACCGCCTGCTGGCGCCGCACCGCCGCCCGCACATCGTGGGCGACGTCAACATCCACGAAGTGTGCGAGCGTGTGAGGAGCCTGATCCAGGCCGAGTTCCCGACCGGCCTGACCATCAAGCGCGACTACGACACCTCGATCCCCGAGTTCCGGGGCGACCGCGAGCAGCTGATCCAGACCGTGCTCAACATCGCGCACAACGCCGCCCAGGCGCTCGCGCCGCGCATTGCGGCCGGCGACGCCGAGATCATCCTGCGCACCCGCGTGGCGCGCCAGGTCACGCTGGCCAAGGTTCGCTACGGGCTGGCATTAGACTTGCATATCATTGACAATGGACCGGGCATCGCACCCGAAATCCGCGACCGCATGTTCTACCCGCTCGTGTCGGGCAGGTCGGGCGGCAGTGGACTGGGGCTGACACTGGCACAGACCTTCGTGCAGCAGCACATGGGCGTGATCGAGTGCGAAAGCCGGCCTGGACTGACGGATTTCCGCATTCTGCTGCCGCTGCCATAAACGCGGCGCGCCGGTGTCCCTGTCCAATGTCGAACCACACAAGCGCGGGAACACGAAACACATGAAACCAATCTGGATTGTCGACGACGACGCATCGATCCGCTGGGTGCTGGAAAAGGCGCTGGCGCGCGATGGGCTGGACACGAAGAGTTTCGCCAGCGCGCGCGAGGCACTGGCCGCGTTCGAGCGCGAGACGCCGCAGGTGCTGGTGTCGGACATTCGCATGCCCGGCGAATCCGGGCTCGACCTGCTGCAGGCGGTCAAGGACAAGCACCCGGGCCTGCCGGTCATCGTGATCACGGCATTCTCGGACCTCGATTCGGCGGTCGCCTCGTTCCAGGGCGGCGCCTTCGACTACCTGGCCAAGCCGTTTGACATCGACAAGGCGGTGGCCCTGATCCGGCGCGCGCTCGAGGAGAGCCTGCGCGAGGAAGCCAGCGTCGAGAACATGCCGGCCGAGACGCCCGAGATCCTCGGCCACGCGCCGGCGATGCAGGAGGTGTTTCGCGCCATCGGCCGGCTGTCGCAGTCGAACGTGACGGTCCTGATCACCGGCGAATCGGGCAGCGGCAAGGAGCTGGTGGCGCGCGCGCTGCACAAGCACAGCCCGCGCGCAAGCGAGCCGTTCGTGGCGATCAACACCGCCGCCATCCCCAAGGACCTGCTCGAATCCGAGCTGTTCGGCCACGAGCGCGGCGCTTTTACCGGCGCGCAGGCGATGCGGCGCGGCCGCTTCGAGCAGGCCGAGGGCGGCACGCTGTTCCTCGACGAGATCGGCGACATGCCGTTCGACCTGCAGACGCGGCTCTTGCGCGTGCTCTCCGACGGCCACTTCTACCGCGTGGGCGGCCACCAGCCGGTCAAGGCCAATGTGCGCGTGATCGCGGCCACCCACCAGAACCTGGAACAGCGCGTGCGCGACGGGCTGTTTCGCGAGGACTTGTACCACCGCCTGAACGTCATCCGCCTGCGCCTGCCGCCGCTGCGCGAGCGACGCGAGGACATTCCGCTGCTGGCGCGCCACTTTTTGGTGCAAAGCGCGCACCAGCTTGGGGTGGAGCCCAAGCGCTTGTCGGACGAAGCGGTGAACTACCTGGCCACGCTGGAACTGCCCGGCAACGTGCGCCAGCTCGAAAACCTGTGCAACTGGATCACGGTGATGGCGCCGGGCCAGATGGTCGAGGTCAAGGACTTGCCGCGCGACCTGGCCAACGAGACGGCGGGGCTGCCGGCCGCCACCACGCAGGCCGCGCCGGCGCAAGCCGAAGCGTTCGCCGCGCCCATGACCGTGCCGCCGGCGCCCGACGGCTGGACCGGGCTGCTGGAGCTGCAGGCGGCCAGCATGCTCAGCGCCGGCAACCACGAGATCATGGACGTGCTGGGGCGGCAGTTCGAGTCGGCGCTGATCAAGGCCGCGCTCAAGTTCACGCACGGGCGCAAGAACGATGCCGCGCAGCGGCTGGGCATCGGGCGCAACACCATCACCCGCAAGATCGCGGAGCTGGGCATCGACGGCGCACGCGACGACGGCTGATCGGTTCACGCAGGCCCGTAGGGTGGGCTCTCGAGCCCACGCGGATGCACGCGCCGTGTGCCCACCCGCGTGGGCTCGAGAGCCCACCCTACGGCAGCCGTGCGGCCGGGCCGGATGGTGTAAGCTCCGCTTATCCGTGTCTGCCCTTCGTCCTCATGCTGATCAACTGCGTCGCCTACCAGGAAGGTAAAAAGCTCTCCGACATCCCGGTCGAGGACATCAGCGACTACCTCGCCAAGCCCGGCTGCTTTGTCTGGGTGGCGCTGCGCGACGCCGACGAGGCCGAGATGGCCAAGATGCAGGAGGAGTTCGGCCTGCACGAACTGGCCGTGGAAGACGCAATGCGCGGCCACCAGCGTCCCAAGATCGAGGAATACGGCGAGTCCGTGTTCGCCGTCATGCATACGGTCGAACTGAAGGACGGCGAGCTGGCGGTGGGCGAGGTCGCGGTCTTTGTCGGGCCCAACTACGTGCTGTCGGCGCGGCGCGATTCGCTGCAGGGCTTCCTGGGCGTGCGCGCGCGCGCAGAGCGCGAGCCGCACCTCTTGAAAAAGGGCTCCGGTTTCGTGCTGTACGCGCTGATGGACGCGGTGGTGGACCGCTACTTCCCGGTCATCGAGGCACTGGAAGAGGAGCTGGAACAGATCGAGGAGCGCATCTTTCGCGGTCGCGCCCAGCGCGAGAACGTGGAGCAGCTGTACGACCTGAAGCGCAAGACGCTCACGCTGCGCCACGCCGTCACGCCGCTGCTCGAGGCGGTCGGGCGCCTGCACGGCGGGCGCGTGCCCACGCTGGCGCTCAAGGTGCAGGACTACTTCCGCGACGTGCAGGATCACCTGCACCGCATCAACGGGCGCCTCGACACGATCCGCGATACGATCAGCATCGCAATCCAGGTGAACCTGTCGCTGGTGACGATCAGCGAGGGCGAGGTGACCAAGCGGCTGGCGTCATGGGCGGCCATCTTTGCCGTGTTCACCGCGTTCGCCGGCCTGTGGGGCATGAACTTCGAATTCATGCCCGAGCTGCACTGGCACTACGGCTACCCGGTCGCGGTGGCGATCATGGTGGTGGTGTGCGGTTACCTGTACTACCGCTTCAGGAAATCCGGTTGGCTGTAGGGTGTGCTCTTGAGCGCACGCGGTTCACGCGGCGCGTACCATCGCGTGGGCACAAGTGCCCACCCTACCGGTGCGCGCCGGTGAAGATCTTCTTCGGACACATCGCGTGCACTCCCACATTGCCGTCCACCAGCTGCGTGATTTCCATGTCCACCGCCGCGCTCGAGAGCATGTAGGCGTCGTCGCGCGACAGGTGCTTTTCCTCCATCAGGAACTTGATCATGTCACGCAGCGCGAGCTCGGTCGCTTCCTTCAGGTCCTTGGAAAAGCCCATCGAGATGTAGTGGGTCGGCGTTTCGGCGCGCGGCCACACCAGGTGGCGGTTCTTGTGCACGACAAAGCGGAAGGTGCCGGACAGGTAGGTCTCCAGCGCCGTGATGTCCACCTCGCCGTTGCCCTGCGCCGCGTGGCCGTCGCCGGCCTCGAACAGCGCGCCCTTCACCGCCACCGGGATGTACAGCGTGGTGCCGGCCACCAGCTCCTTGTTGTCCAGGTTGCCCGCGTGCGCGAACGGCGGCGCGCTGTCGATCTTGCCGCCGGCCGGGGCCACGCCCATGCTGCCGAAGAACGGCTTGAGCGGGATCTCGATGCCGGGACCGAAGTGGCCGATCATGTTCTTGCGATCGAGCGGAATGATCTTCGAGCCGCTGTACGGGTAGTCCATCGGCAGGAAGCCCTTGCCCAGGCCGAAGGCGTTGCAGGCGAAGTCCGCGTCCAGGTCCACCTTCAGGATCTGCACTTCGAGCACGTCGCCCGGCTCGGCCTCGGCAATCGCCACCGGGCCGGTCAGGATGTGGCCGCCCGGCCCCTTGTCCGTCACCTCCTTGTAGATGGCGGCGGTGTAGGGCGGGATCTGCTCGGGCTTCACGCCGCGCTCGATCATGCGCTCGGGCGAGCCGCAGGTGGACAGGGTTTGCATGCGCACCGTGTCGCCCGAATGCACCGTCAGCGCGGGCTTGGCCAGGCCCGAGTAGTAGCCCCATGCCACCGTGGAGGGCGTGGCGGGCAACACGTAGTCGGCGGCAAACAGCGGCGAGCAGGCGAAGGCAAGAAGGGGCAGGGCAAGGCGGCGCATCGGCAAGGCTTTCTTGGACGGGTTGGCAACCGGGCTAGTCTACGCACCGGCCCGGTTGCTGTCCACACGCTCAGGCGTCGCGCGTGCCGGTCCAGGCGCTTGCGCCTGAGGCCAGCATCACCAGCGCGATCGCGAGCCATTGGATGGCGCCCAGGCGCTCGCCCAGCACCGCGAAACCTGCCAGGGCGCTGACCGCCGGCGAGGAGCTGACCATGATGCCGAACACGCGCCGCGGCAGGCGCCGCAGCGCGATCATCTCCAGCGTGTAGGGCAGGGCCGACGACAGCACCGCCACCGCCAGGCCGCCCAGCAGCACGCTTGGGGCCAGCAGGCTCGGTCCGGCATAGTAGGCGCCGACCGGCACGATGAACAGGCTGGCCGCCAGCATGCCCCAGGCCACCACGCCGCCGCCCTGCACGCTGGATGCGCGCTTGCCGAACACGATGTACAGCGCCCAGCACGCCGCCGCGCCGAACGCATACGCGATGCCTTTCGGGTCGAGCTGCGCGGCGCCGGCGTGCAGCGGCAACAGCAGCCACAGGCCGAACGCGGCGCAGGCCAGCCAGCCGAAGTCGCGCGGGCGGCGCGAGGACAGCAGCACCAGCGCCAGCGGCCCGGTCACCTCGATCGCCACCGCGATCCCGATCGGGATCAGCGCGAACGCGCGGTAGATCAGCAGATTCATGCAGCCGAGCGTGACGCCGTATAGCAGCAGCGTGGGCAGCTCGGCGCGCGTTGGCGGCGTTCGCCACGGCCGCAACCAGCCCAGCAGGATCAGCGCGGACAGGCCCACGCGCAGCGCCACCACGCCTTCGCTGCCCACCAGCGGGAACAGGTGCTTGGCGAAGGCCGCGCCGGCGTACTGCGACACCATGGCCGCGGCCACCGCCAGCGCGGGAACGAAGGGATTGCCGGTGGTGCTGGCCACGCCTTACGCGACCATCGAGCGCGCCACCGCTTCGGCCACGCGGATGCCGTCGATGGCGGCCGACATGATGCCGCCCGCGTAGCCCGCGCCCTCGCCGGCCGGGAACAGGCCGTGCGTGTTCAGGCTTTGCAGCGTGTCGTCGTCGCGCTTGATGCGGATCGGCGACGAGGTGCGCGTCTCCACGCCAGTCAGCACCGCGTCCTGCTTGTAGTAGCCCTTGATCTGCTTGTCGAAGGCGACGAAGGCCTCGCGCATGGCGGTGATCGCATACTCGGGCAGGGCGGTGGACAGGTCGGTCAGGTGCACCGCCGGCTTGAACGACGGGATCACCGAGCCGAACTCTTTCGACGGCCGGCCGGCCACGAAATCGCCCATCAGCTGGCCCGGCGCGTCGTAGTTGCCGCCGCCCAGCACAAAGGCGCGCGACTCCAGCTCGCGCTGGAACGCGATGCCTGCCAGCGGGTGGCCCGGATAGTCGGCCGGCGTGATGCCGACCACGATCGCGCTGTTGGCGTTGCGCTCGTTGCGCGAGTACTGGCTCATGCCGTTGGTGACCACGCGGCCTTCCTCCGACGACGCTGCCACCACCGTGCCGCCCGGGCACATGCAGAAGCTGTACACCGAGCGCCCATTGGAGGCGTGGTGCACGATCTTGTAGTCGGCCGCGCCGAGGATCTCGTTGCCCGCGTTCGGGCCGAAACGGCATACGTCGATCAGCGACTGCGGGTGCTCGACCCGGAACCCGATCGAGAACGGCTTGGCCTCGACGTACACGCCGCGCTCGTACAGCATTTCGAAGGTGTCGCGCGCGCTGTGGCCCACCGCCGCGACCAGGTGGCGCGTGGGGATCGTCTCGCCATTGGCCAGCACCACGCCGCGCAGCTGGCGCGCCGCGCCTTCGCCTTCGACCAGGATGTCGGTCACGCGCGTTTCGAAGCGGATTTCGCCGCCCAGGTCGATGATCTTCTGGCGCAGGTGCTCGACCATTTTCACCAGGCGGAAGGTGCCGATGTGCGGCTTACTGACGTACAGGATTTCCTCCGGCGCACCGGCCTCGACGAACTCGGTCAGCACCTTGCGCCCGTAGTGCTTGGGATCCTTGATCTGGGTGTACAGCTTGCCGTCCGAGAAGGTGCCGGCGCCGCCTTCGCCGAACTGCACGTTCGACTCGGTGTTGAGCTTGCGCTGGCGCCAGAAGCCGAAGGTGTCGACCGTGCGCTCGCGCACGATCTTGCCGCGCTCGAGCACGATCGGGCGCATGCCCATCTGGGCCAGGATCAGCGCCGCGAACAGCCCGCACGGGCCCATGCCGATCACCACCGGGCGTTCGCTGCCCGGCGGCAGCATGCTGGCGTTGGCCACGAAGTGGTAGGCCATGTCCGGCGTGACGCCGATGTGCGGGTCGCCGTGGTGGCGTTCCAGCACCGCGTGTTCGTCGGCAACCTCGGCATCGATCGTGTAGATCAGCACGATGGCCGATTTGCGGCGCGCGTCGTAGGCGCGCTTGTGCACGGTGTAGTGGCGCAGCGCTTCCGGGCCGATGCCAAGCCGCTCTGCAATCGCGCGCGGCAGGGCGTCGTCGGCGTGGTCGAGGGGGAGCTTCAGTTCAGTGATTCGCAGCATGTTCGGTTCCTGGGGCAATCCGCTATTTTACCTGCGGCGCCCATACTGCGGAAAACCTTCTCAGCCGCAAAAACGGCGCGGTATGAGAGGTATGTATGTTTCGATAATCAACGGTTTTGGCGTGCAGTTCTTACTTCAAAGTGTTGGTTTTTAATCGTGCATTAATTGTTTCATTGACATTGCGCAATTGATTGTGTTCCCATTCAGCCCTCACGTATGGACAAAATACAGATCCATACCGAGCCGGCACCGGAATGGTCGGGCAACCGGCAGGAAGAGAAAAAACAGCAATCCCAAGCAAATGCCAAGGAGATGTAAATCATGTTGAAAATGAAGTCGATGCCCTTCGCGATCGCGTCCGTGATCGCCAGCGGCGCGCTGTTTGCGACCCCTGCGTTCGCACAGCAAGATGGCCAAAACATCCAGCGCGTGGTCGTGACCGGCTCCCTGATCAGCCGTACCGACACCGAGACCACGGCCCCGGTGCAAGTGCTGACCGCCGCCGACATCCAGAAGAGCGGCAAGACCTCGGTCGCCGAGCTGCTGACCGACCTGGCCGCC
This sequence comes from Massilia agilis, assembly GCF_024756255.1. GTDB lineage: Bacteria > Pseudomonadota > Gammaproteobacteria > Burkholderiales > Burkholderiaceae_D > Telluria > Telluria agilis. The sequence continues at coordinate 308,224 of NZ_JANUHB010000005.1, forward strand.
AACGGCGCCGGTACCCTGGGCACCGGCTTCGCTGGCGCGTTCGCGAACGGCGCCACCGGCGTGTCGCTGCGCGGCCTGACCGTCGGCGCAACCCTGGTGCTGATCGACGGCCACCGCATGGCCTCGTATCCGCTGTCGGACGACTCCCAGCGTTCCTTCGTGGACGTCTCCTCGATCCCGTTTGACGCGATTGAATCGATCGAAATCCTGAAGAGCGGCGCATCGTCGCTGTACGGTTCGGACGCAATCGCCGGCGTGGTCAACATCAAGCTGAAGAAAAACCTGACCGGCACCCGCCTGGGCGCCGAGACCGGCAACACCCAGCACGGCGGCGGCAAGACCCACCGCGCTTCGTTCAGCACCGGCTTCGGTGACCTGGACACGGACGGCTACAACGCCTACGTGACGGCCGAATGGCGCCGCCAGGGCGGGATCAAGATGTCCGACCGCGAGATGTTCCAGTGGGACAACGCGGACTGGCGTTCGCGCGGCGGTAACAACCTGACCTTGGGCGTGCCGACCAGCCTGAACGGCAAGCTGACCGCGGCCAGCGTTCCGTTCCTGTACAACCCGGCAGGCACCAACCCGGCTGGCGTGGCCAACGTCGACAACCCGGCCAACTACCAGTTCCTGACCTCGGACTGCGATTTCGTCAAGTACCGTGCCGGTGCCTGCGCCGTGCGCAACACCTTCTCGTACATCGCGCCGCCGACCGAGAACGTCAACGTGATGGCCGGCTTCACCAAGAAGCTGGCTGGCGACTGGGAACTGGGCCTGAAGGCCTCGATGTTCCAGCGTAACAGCATCAACAACCGCGGCGCCAACCCGCTGGCCTACAACCCGACCACCTTCGGCGGCACCACTTCGTACTGGAACGGCGTCCTGACCAGCGGTATCGGCCGCGTGGCAAGCACCCTGATCCCGGCCACCGCCTCGTTCAACAAGCTGGGCGCTGCCGCACGTATGTACGGCTACGTCCCGGGCGTGGACCCGACCATCACCCGCGACAACACCTCCAAGAGCACCCGCTTCGCGGCTGACCTGAAGGGTAACGCTTTCGGTTGGGACATCAACGCTGCTGCCGGCCTGACCAAGGTTGCGCTGGACATCGACTACAGCGGTTACCTCGACCGCTCGGCCCTGTACGCCGCCATCAACGCGTACGGCGCGAACCCGAACGATCCGAACGGCTGGAACCCGGCCGGCGGCAACTCGCCGGCCCTGGTCGACAAGATCTCGCCGCGCTTCTCGAACCACATGGAATCGAAGCTGAACTACGTCGACGTGGTCGGTTCGCGCGAGCTGATGCAACTGGGCGCAGGCCCGCTGGCCCTGGCAGTGGGCGCACACTGGCACAAGCGTGAGCAGAACGCGCCGCCGTCGGAGATGTCGCGTATCGGCCGCACCGGCAACACCGACGCCTTCGTGATCGGCAAGGAAACCAACAGCGCGGTCTTCGCCGAGCTGCAGGCCACCCCGATCAAGAACCTGGAACTGGACTTCTCCAGCCGTTACGACCACTACGACACCTACGGCAACTCGTTCACCCCGGCTGCCAAGTTCAAGTGGACCCCGTCGCAGATGATCGGCTTCCGCGGCAGCTACGAGCGCGGCTTCCGTGCCCCGAACCCGGCCGAGACCGGCAATGCCGGTTCGTTCTTCACGTTTAACGTGATCAACGACCCGATCAACTGCAAAGGCGGCAAGAACACCAATGCAGGCAGTGTCGTGACCGGCGCTTGCGCGATCAACCCGACCTACGTGCAGACCACCGGCGGCAACCTCGAGCCGGAGAAGTCGAACTCGTATAACTTCGGCATCATCATCGAGCCGCTGAAGAACCTGAACGCCTCGCTGGACTACTACAACATCCAGGTGAAGAACCAGATCGTGACCGCAGCCGGTAACGACCCGACCTTCTTCCCGGATTTTGCCCGTGGCCCGATCACCCCGGTCGACATCTCGAACGGCGACGGCACCAGCCACGTTGGCCTGCCGGCTGCCGGTCCGATCCTGTACGCGAAGTCGCCGTACATCAACCTGGGCGGCACCAAGACCAGCGGCGTCGAAGCTGACGTGCGCTACCGCTGGAACATGGGCGAGATGGGCACCCTGCGTGCTGGCCTGTCGGTCAACCACGTGTTCAGCTACATCACCGAAGCGGCTGATGGCGTGACCTACCAGCTGGCCGGCACCCACGGCCCGTCGGTCGTCGGTGGCGCCACCGGTAACCCGAAAGACCGCGCCCAGTTCACCCTGGGTTGGACCCGCGGCCCGCTGGACGTGACTGGCACCATGAACTACGTCAGCGACTTCTCGAGCCTGGATCCGTCGGTGGGCGGTACTGACTGCGCATCGACCGCCGGCGACGTGGGCGGCCGTAACTTCTTCCAGAACCTGGTCCAGCCGGGCAACTACTGCCACGTTGCGTCGTTCACCACGACCAACCTGAACGTGCAGTACAAGCTCAGCAAGAACCTGACCCTGAAGGGTTCGATCCTGAACCTGTTCGACCGTCAGCCGCCGATCGACGTGTCGACCTACGGCAACGCTGGCGCGCAGACTGCGTATAACGCATCGCTGCACCAGGCTGGCGCAATCGGCCGCTTCTACAGCCTCGGCCTGAACTACACGTTCTAACCGACGGCAGGCACGGCGGCGCAGCTGCCGCCGTGCACGGGTGGCCCAATGGCGGGCCGGCCCGGTCCTCGTGACCGGCCGGCCCGCCATTTTTCTTTCTGCGGTGACTATTGGTTGCAATCCAATACAATTTCTGTAGCGCGCCCTGATAGACTCGTGGGTTGGCAGGCTTTCCAGCTCGTCGCCCAGATCACCCGATTAACTGAAGGAGTAGAACTTGAGGAAATTGATTTTTGCCGCGGTTGGTGTTGCCGTACTGGCTGGCTGCGCGGCCACCGAAGGCGGCCAGGTGGCCAGCCACGAGGAGACCTATACCCCGCTGGGCACGCATCTGCCGCGCAAGAACACGCGCGCCATGGCCGACGAGCGCAAGTTCGTGGACAAGGAAGACTTCAAGCGCCAGCAGGAGATGATGCCGGAGATGCAAGGCGGCAAGTAAGGCGCCGCGCCAGCCGCCCGGCTGGCCCGCTGCGCCAATCCCGGCGCACCACATCGCCCCGCCAGGGGCGGTTTTCATTTGGGCGGCCGGCGGCGCGCGCGGGGCTGGGGAAGGGCCAAATGTGATGCAATGTCACAAGATTGTCAAACAAATCTTCCCCACAATGTATTTATATTTTTACAATCTGTTGTTTTTAACGGCAGCTACAAATTGTTACTTGATTCGCGATTATTAGCATGTTCACATTGCCGACTTGTTACCGGTCGTGAGGGACACACGCGGCACCGGACGCAATCCGGGCGCCAGGCCGGTAGCGGCTGAACCGGGCCTATGTTGGGCACGGGGCATTACCTAAAGGAAATCAAATGCTAAGAAAAACCGTGTTGGTACATGCTTTGTCGATTGCCTTTGGCGCTGCGGCGCTCAGTGTTGCGGTGGTGGAGCCCGCAATGGCGCAATCGAACGCTTCGGGTAACGTTTACGGTCGTGTCGACGGCGCTGCCGGCGCCACGGTCGTGCTCAGTAACACGGAAACCGGCCTGCGCCGCACCGTGACGCCTGACGCCAGTGGCCGCTACCAGGCCTCTGCCATGCCGCCGGGCCACTACAAGGTCGAGTTGATGCGCGAGGGCAAAGTCGTCAACACCACCGAGGTGGACGTGCTGATCGGCCAGGGCGTGGATGCCTCGTTCAGCAACGTGGCGAAGGTCGAAATCACCGCCCGCCGCAGCCGCATCGACGTCTCGAGCGCCAACAACGGCGCCACCTTCACCGCCAAGGAACTGGCCCAGCTGCCGATCGAACAGAGCGTCTCGGCGATCGTCCAGCTCGCCCCGAACACCACCCGCGCCGACCCGCGCTACGCGGCCGGCGCCTCGTTCGGCGGCGGCGGCGCTTCCGAGAACGCCTACTACATCAACGGTTTCCCGGTCACCAACCCGCTGACCCAGCTGGGCGCGTCCGAGCTGCCGTTTGGCGCGATCGCCCAGGCCCAGGTGCTGACCGGCGGCTTCGGCGCCGAGTTCGGCCGCTCGATCGGCGGCGTGATGAACATCACCACCAAGTCCGGCACCAACAACTGGGAAGCCGGCGCCCAGGCCAGCATCGAGCCGAACGCGCTGCGTTCGAAGGCGCGCAATGTGTACTACGCGCACAACGACCAGGCCACCGACGGCACCCTGTACGCCAAGAACGACCTGACCAGCGACAGCCAGCACCGCGTCGGCGCCTACGTGGGCGGCCCGATCATCGAGGACAAGCTGTTCATGTTCATCGCCGCTGAGCGCACCAACCAGAAGCGCAACGGCGTGGCGCGCACCTCGGACGAAGCCGACACCGACGGCAGCCTCCCGTCGGGCTGGCTGGACCGCAAGAACACCACCACCCGCTACCTGGCCAAGTTCGACTGGAACATCACCGACAACCACCGGCTGGAGTGGACCTCGATCGGCGACAAGCCGGAATCGGACCTGCGCTACTCGGACTTCAACTACAACACCTTCGCGCACACCGGCAAGGTGGTCTCGGGCGGCCATTTCGAGAGCGTGGCCAACATCACGCCGACCATCGGCGCCAAGACCAACATCCTGCGCTACACCGGCAACCTGACCGATGCCCTGACCCTGCAGGTGCTGTACGGCGAGAACAAGACCGACCACGTCAACGACCGCATGGGCTACAACCCGACGGTGCCGGGCATCGCCTTCGACAGCCAGGCCGCCAAGGCCCCGGGCCTGGTCTACAACAACCCGCAGCCGTTCGCGGGCCAACGCATCAACACGGACTACTCGTACGACAAGGTCAAGTCCACCCGCGTGGACCTGGAGTGGAAGCTGGGCGACCACACGCTGCGCGCAGGTATCGACGACAACAAGCTGTCGTCCTACGGCGCGGGCGACGTGACCGCCGGCGGCTTCACTTGGACCTACTTCAAGACCGACACCCCGAACGACCTCCAGTCGCTGACCGGCTACAAGACCAAGGTCAACAACGGTTCCGGCCCGCTGGCTGCGGCCGGCTACTACGTGCGCAAGCAGATCTTCGAAGACGTGACCGCCGCGTTCTCGAACCAGTCGGCGCAGTACCTGGAAGACCGCTGGCAGCTGACCAAGGACCTGCTGGTCACCGGCGGCGTGCGCATCGAGCAGTACAAGAACCTGAACGGCGACCGCCAGCCGTTCCTGAAGATGGACAACCAGATCAACCCGCGCCTGTCGGCGGTCTGGGATGCCTACGGCGACGCCAGCCTGAAGGTGTTCGGCTCGCTGGGCCGCTACTCGATCCAGATCCCGACCCACATCGCGATCCGCGGCGCTTCGCGTTCGACCTACACCCGCACGTTCTACACCTACACGGGCGTGGGCGCGGACGGCCAGCCGACCGGCCTCACCGCGCTGACCCCGCTGGTGTCGCCGGACAACGAGTTTGGCCAGGCCAAGCTGCCCGAGACGGTGGCCGCGCAGAACCTGAAGCCGTCCTACCAGGATGAGTTCACGCTCGGTTTCGAGCGCATGTACTCGCCGGAGATGAACTTCGGCGCCAAGGTCACCTACCGCAAGCTGCGCACCACGATCGACGACTGGTGCGACCAGCGTCCGTTCGACGCCTGGGCGGCCGCGCATAACGTGAACGAGGACAACTGGAACGGCTTCATGTGCGCCTCGATCAACCCGGGCGAGACCAACGACTTCCTGGTCGACTTCTCGGGCACCGGCAAGAACCTGACCCCGGTGACGCTGTCGGCCAAAGACATGGGCTTCGGCAAGCCCGAGCGCACCTACACCGCGCTGGACCTGTTCCTCGAGCACCCGATGCGCAACGGCTGGTACGGCAAGGTGAACTACACCTGGTCGCGCAGCAAGGGCAATACCGAAGGCCAGACCCTGTCCGCGGTGGCCCAGACCGACGTGGCGGCAACCCAGACCTGGGACCACTACGAGATCATGGAGTACGCCAACGGCCTGCTGCCGAACGACCGTACGCACCAGATCAAGGCCTACGGCTACTGGGAAATGACGCCTGAGTGGATCCTGGGCGGCAACTTCCTGGCCGCCTCGGGCATGCCGATCACCTGCCTGGGTACTTACCCGATCGACAAGCAGACCGACGGCTTCCCGGACTACGGCGCGGCCTACCACTACTGCTTCGGCCCGTCCGGCAAGAACCCGCCGTCGCCGCAAGGCTCGGCCGGCCGCCTGCCGTGGGATGTGCGCCTGGATGCGTCGCTCACCTACCGTCCGGCCGCGGTCAAGGGCCTGTCGTTGAAGGTGGACGTGTTCAACGTGCTCAACAAGCAGACGGTGCAGCAGGTCGACCAGCTGTACAACACCGACGACGGCAGCCGCAACGCGACCTGGAATACCCCGGGCGCTTTCGTCGGCTACACCGCGCCGCGTTCGGCCCGCTTCACGGTGGAGTACAACCACCGCTTCTGATCAACCAGCGTCACCGGCAAAGCCGCCCCTCGGGGCGGCTTTTTTTTCGCCTTCAGCGCCCGCGCATGCGGCGCGAATAGTTACTGTTGTTTATATGCATTTCACGGTTGTGCAAAGTTGACACTTGAAGTTTCGATATGTTTCTATGTTTAAGTTCACTTTCTTTGACAAATCGCAAAGAGAATGAATTTTTCACCTTCAGGTGGAAGAGAGAAATAAGTTGGGACAAAAAGCATTACAGGTGATTCAAAACGCATAACCTTCCCGGCGCTGAATAGTGATTTATTCGTCCGGAAAACAAATAGGAAATCACATGTTACGAAAAACTGTTGTAGCTCGCGCTTTGTCGATCGCATTTTCCACGGCCGCGCTGTCGGCCGCGGTGATGCAGCCGGCGGCCGCCCAGTCGAACGCCGCCGGTACCGTGTACGGTAAGGTTGCCCCGGGCGCCGCCACCTCGGTGGTGCTCCGCAACCTGGACACCAACCAGCAACGTACCGTCCAGGTGGACGGCTCCGGTTCGTTCACCGCGTCGGCGCTGGCCATCGGCCGCTACCGCGCCACCCTGCAGGGCGGCAGCATGAACGGCCAGACCTCGGAGGTCGAGGTCATCGCCGGCCAGGGCGTGGAAGCCGTCTTCGTCAGCGGCGGCGTGGCCAAGGTCGAGGTGACCGGCCGCCGCAGCCGCATCGACGTCACCAGCGCCTCCAATGGCGCCACCTTCACCGCCAGGGAACTGGCCAAGCTGCCGGTCGCGCGCAACGTCGATGCGATCATCCAGCTGGCCCCGAACACCACCAAGAGCGACCCGACCTACATCGCCGGCGCCTCGATCGGTGGCGGCGGCCCGTCGGAAAACGCGTACTACATCAACGGTATGCCGGTCACCAACCCGCTGACCCAGCTGGGCGCTTCCGAGCTGCCGTTCGGCGCCATCGCCCAGGCCGAGATCAAGACCGGCGGCTACGGCGCGGAGTTCGGCCGTTCGGTCGGCGGCGTGGTCAACATCACCGGCAAGAGCGGTACCAACAACTGGGAAGTGGGCGCGCTGGCCAGCACCGCCCCGAACCGCCTGCGCAGCAAGCAGAAGGACGCCTACTTCGCCGACACCAGCCCCAACAAGGGCATCTCGCGCACCGACTACCACGTCAACGAGGTCACGACCGACCAGCTCGGCGCGTATGTCGGCGGTCCGATCGTCAAGGACAAGCTGTTCATGTTCGCGGCGGTGGAAAACACCAAGTCCGACCAGCACAGCATCAACCGCAACCAGAACGACTCGGCCAGCCTGCTGGCCAGCCAGGGCTACCGCGACCGCATGGTCAAGACCCTGCGCTACTACACCAAGTTCGACTGGAACATCACCGACGAGCACCGCCTCGAGTTCACCCAGCTGGGCGACCTGCCGACCGTGGACACCTCGTACCGTGCCTATGACTACAAGACGCACACCCCGGGTGGCGTCGTGAAGTCGACGCTGCACGAGGAGTCCCCGGGCACCGCGGCCGCGCCGAACGGCGCCGAAGTGCAGATCCTGCGCTATACCGGCAACCTGACCGACAACCTGACCGTCACCGCGCTGGGCGGCCGCAGCCATACCGAGCACATCACCGAGCCGGGCGGCTATGACCCGACCATGCCGGGCGCGAACGCCTCGCCCGAGTTCCAGGCGCCGGGCCTGAACTACCTCAGCCCGCAGAAATTCACCACCCTGGCCTCATCGCCGTCGTACGACGACGTTGACTTCTTCCGTGCCGACCTCGAATACAAGCTGGGCAGCCACACGCTGCGCGCCGGTATCGACAAGATCAAGGTCTCCTCGCTGGCCGCGGGCACGGTGACTGCCGGTGGCTGGACCTGGACGTACGGCAAGGTGGACGATCCGACCAAGTCCACCCCGGTGCCGGGCGGTAATATCCCCGCGTTCTCCGGCAACGGCCCGCTGGCATCGCAGGGCTACTACGTGGCCAAGACCATCTCGTCCACCGCGTCGGACGCGTTCTCCAAGCAGAGTGCCCAGTACATCGAGGACAACTGGAAGGTGACCAAGGACCTGCTGGTGACGATCGGCGTGCGTAACGAGAGCTTCGAGAACCAGAACTCGGCCCATGTGTCGTACCTGGAGCAGAAGAACATCATCCAGCCGCGCGCCAGCGCCGTGTGGGACGTGAACGGCGACTCGTCGCTGAAGGTGTTCGGCAGCGCCGGCCGCTACACCGTGCAGATGCCGACCGTGGTCGCGCTGCGCGGCGCCAACGGTTCGCAGAACACCAGCCAGTACTACAGCTACACCGGCACCGACAAGAACGGCCAGCCGACCGGCCTGACGCAGTTGACTGTGCCGGTCTCGGCCAACGGCGAATTCGGCCAGCCGAAGGATCCGAAGACGGTCGCTTCGCTCAACCTGAAGCCGTCGCGCCAGGACGAGCTGACCCTCGGCTTCGAGCAGGCCTACTCGCCGTCGCTGAACTGGGGCGCCAAGGTGACCTACCGCACGCTCAAGTCGACCATCGACGACTTCTGCGACGGCCGCCCGTTCCGCCGCTATGCGCTGGCCCACGGCATCAAGATGGCAGGGGAGGCCGACTTCGACCCGGCTGACAACCCGATCTACCCGTACTTCCAGTGCGCGTCGTTCAATCCCGGCGAAGACCAGGACTTCATGATCGACTTCATGCAGAACGGCCAGTACACCAAGGTGCACCTGACCGCCGCCGAGCTGGGCTTCGAGAAACCGAAGCGCGTGTACAAGGCGCTGGACCTGTTCCTGGAGCACCCGTACCGCAACGGCTGGTACGGCAAGGTCAACTACACCCTGTCGCGCAGCACCGGCAACACCGAAGGCCAGACCCTGTCCGACCTGAACACCGGCCAGGGCGACGTGGCGGCGACCACGACCTGGGACTACTCGGGCATCATGCGTTACGCCAACGGCCTGCTGCCGAACGACCGCCTGCACCAGATCAAGGCGTTCGGCTTCTACGACATCACCCAGGAATGGACCGTGGGCGGCAACCTGTCGATCCAGTCGGGCCGTCCGCGCGGCTGCCTGGGCTGGGACCCGAACCCGGCCTCGGATCCGGACTGGCAACAGGTGGGCCAGTCGCCGAACTACGGCGTCGAGCACTTCTGCTTTGGCTCGACCTGGGACAAGAATGTGCCGGCACCGCGTGGCACCATGGGCCGCCTGCCGTGGACCAAGAGCCTGGACCTGAACCTGGTGTACCGTCCGAAGGTCTTCGAGGGCCTGGCCCTGAAGCTGGACGTGTTCAACGTGTTCAACAGCCAGGACGTGGCCAAGTACAACGAGCAGTACAACAGCGGCTCCGGTGGCATCAGCGTGAACTACAACTCGGTGTCGTCGTACACGCCGGCGCGCTCGATGCGCCTGTCGGCCGAGTTCAACCACCGGTTCTGATGAACCAGGCTTGAACGCCAAGACGCCCCGGCTTGCCGGGGCGTTTTTTTTACCGGCCCGGCGTGCCTGTGGCGGATGACATGCCGCCCCACAGCGCGGCCAGCGCCGCCAGCGCCGCCAGCCCCGCCGTCTCGGTGCGCAGCACGCGCGGCCCCATCGACAGCATCAGCGCGCCGCCGGCCACGGCCAGATCCTCTTCCTGCTCGGAGAACCCGCCCTCGGGCCCGATGACGATGCACACGTCCTGCGGCTGGTTGGCCGCCGCCCATGCCGGCAGCGACTGCGACGCGCGCGGCGACAGCAGGATGCGCGGCTGCGCCGCCGGCTGCGCGATCCACTGGCCATATTGCGCCAGCGGCGCGACCCGGGCCAGCCGGTTGCGCCCGCACTGCTCGCTGGCCGCCACCACCACGGCTTGCCAGTGCGCGATACGCTTGTCGGCGCGCTCGCCGGCCAGCTTGACCACCGAGCGCTGCGCCGCCAGCGGCTGCACCGCGGCCACCCCCAGCTCGACCGCCTTCTCGACGATCCAGTCCATCTTTGTACCTTCGGGCAGCCCCTGCGCCAGCGTCACCGCAAACGGCAGCTCGGCCTCGCGCTCATCGAACCCGGTCACGCTGGCTTGCGCGCGCTTCTTGTCGAGGAAGGCGAGGGCGGCGCGCCAGCAGCCACCCTGGCCGTTGAACAATTTGAGCGGGTCGCCCGGCGCCATGCGCAGCACCTGCAGGTGGCGCACCACCGTTTCCGGCAGGTCGACCGTGGTCCCGACGGCGAGGGGCAAAGGGCAGTAAAAGCGGGGCATGCGGCTCCTGGATGACGATTCGACAAAAGCTGCATTTTAATTCGGCAGCACCCTGCTCTGGTAGAATAATGGGTTAAGGCACCGCGCCGCCGCTTTCCAATCCAGACTTACGCATCCATGAAACCTACCCAAACCACCACCCTGATGGCCAATGCGATCCGCGCGCTGGCGATGGACGCTGTCCAGAAGGCCAACTCGGGCCACCCCGGCATGCCGATGGGCATGGCCGAGATCGCGGTTGCGTTGTGGGACGGTCATTACCGCCACAACCCGGCCAACCCGCACTGGGCCAACCGCGACCGCTTCCTGCTGTCCAATGGCCACGGTTCGATGCTGCACTACGCGCTGCTGCACCTGGCCGGCTACGACCTGTCGATGGACGAGATCCGCAACTTCCGCCAACTGCATTCGAAGACCCCGGGTCACCCGGAAGTGGGCATCACCCCGGGCGTGGAAACGACCACCGGCCCGCTGGGGCAGGGCATCTCCAACTCGGTGGGCATGGCACTGGCCGAGTGGCTGCTGGCGTCGGAATTCAACCGTCCGGGCTTTGACATCGTCGACCACCACACCTACGCCTTCCTGGGCGACGGCTGCCTGATGGAAGGCATCTCGCACGAGGTGGCGTCGCTGGCCGGCACCCTGGGCCTGAAAAAGCTGGTCTGGCTGTACGACGACAACGGCATCTCGATCGACGGCAAGGTGGAAGGCTGGTTCACCGACGACACCCCGAAACGCTTCGAGGCCTACGGCTGGAACGTGATCCGCAACGTGGACGGCCATGACGTGGCCGCGCTCGACGCCGCGATCGCCAAGGCCAAGACCTCGGACAAGCCGACCCTGATCTGCTGCAAGACCATCATCGGCAAGGGCTCGCCCAACCTGCAGGGCGGCGACAAGGTGCACGGCGCGCCGCTGGGCGACAAGGAAATCGCGGCCGTGCGCCAGCACCTGATCTGGGACGCGGTCCCGTTCGACATCCCGGCCCCGATCTATGAAGCCTGGGACGCGAAGGCGCGCGGCGCCAAGGTCGAGGCTGAGTGGAACGCGCTGTTCGCCGGCTACCGTGCCCAGTACCCGCAGCTGGCTGCCGAATTCGAGCGCCGCATGAAGGGCGAACTGCCGGGCAACTTCGAGCAAGTGCTGGCCGCCGCGGTCGCGTCCTGCATCGAGAAGAAAGAAAACATCGCCACCCGCAAGGCCAGCCAGAACGCGATCCAGGCGCTGGCCCCGGCGCTGCCGGAATTCTTGGGCGGCTCGGCCGACCTGACCGGCTCGAACCTGACCAACTGGAAAGAATGCAAGGCCGTGCGTTCGGGCGTGCCGGGCAACCACATCAACTACGGCGTGCGCGAGTTCGGCATGGCCGGCATCATGAACGGCGTGGCCCTGCACGGCGGCTTCATCCCGTTCGGCGCGACCTTCCTGACCTTCTCGGACTACAGCCGCAACGCGCTGCGCATGGCCGCGCTGATGAAGATCCGCTCGATCTTCGTGTTCACCCACGACTCGATCGGCCTGGGCGAAGATGGCCCGACCCACCAGTCGATCGAGCACGTCTCGTCGCTGCGCCTGATCCCGAACCTGGACAACTGGCGCCCGGCCGACACCGTGGAGTCGGCGGTGGCATGGGGCGCGGCGGTCAAGCGCCACGACGGCCCCTCGACCCTGATCTTCTCGCGCCAGAACCTGCCGTTCCAGGAGCGCGACGCACAGACCGTGGCCAACATCGCCAAGGGCGGCTATGTGCTGCGCGACGCGGCCGACGCCAAAGCCATCCTGATCGCCACCGGTTCCGAAGTGGAGCTGGCCATCAAGGCGGCGGACGCGCTGGCGGGCGAAGGCATTGCGGTGCGCGTGGTGTCGATGCCGTCCACCGACGTGTTCGAGCGCCAGGATGCGGCCTACAAGGCCAGCGTGTTGACCCGCGGCACGCCTCGGGTTGCCATCGAAGCAGGCGTCACTGATTTCTGGTACAAGTACGTTGGACTCGACGGCGCGGTCGTCGGGATCGACACCTTCGGCGAATCGGCGCCTGCGGGCGTACTGTTCAAGTATTTCGGCTTCACGGTCGAGAACGTGGTCGCCAAGGTCAAGTCGGTTATCGGTTGAATGGTAGGGTGGGCTCTCGAGCCCACGCGCGAGCACGCGGCGCCTGAACACAGCGTGGGCACAAGTGCCCACCCTACGGTTGACGCAGCTGCCCACAGTTTTTTTTAATCAGGAGCTAAGAATGACGATCAAAGTCGCAATCAACGGTTATGGCCGCATCGGCCGCAACATCCTGCGCGCGTTCTACGAAGGCGGCAAGAAGCAAGACATCCAGATCGTGGCGATCAACGACCTGGGCAATGCCGAGCACAACGCCCACCTGACGCGCTATGACACCGCCCACGGCAAGTTCCCGGGTACCGTCGCTGTCGAAGGCGACAACATGATCGTCAACGGCGACAAGATCCGCGTGTTCGCGCAGCGCAACCCGGCTGAAATCCCGTGGGGCGAGCTGGGCGTGGACGTGGTGCTCGAGTGCACCGGCTTCTTCACCAGCAAAGAGAAAGCCTCGGCCCACCTGAAGGGCGGCGCCAAGAAGGTGATCATCTCGGCACCGGGCGGCAAGGACGTCGATGCGACCGTCGTGTACGGCGTGAACCACAACGTGCTCAAGAGCACCGACACCGTGATCTCGAACGCCTCGTGCACCACCAACTGCCTGGCACCGCTGGTCAAGCCGCTGAACGACACCATCGGCCTGGAAACCGGCCTGATGACCACCGTGCACGCCTACACCAACGACCAGGTGCTGACCGACGTGATGCACGAAGACCTGCGCCGCGCCCGTTCGGCCACGATGTCGATGATCCCGACCAAGACCGGCGCCGCCGCCGCGGTCGGCCTGGTGCTGCCTGAGCTGAACGGCAAGCTGGACGGCTACGCAATCCGCGTTCCGACCATCAACGTGTCGATCGTGGACCTGTCGTTCATCGCCAAGCGCGACACCACGGTGGAAGAGATCAACAAGATCATGAAGGACGCTTCGGAAGGCGCATTGAAGGGCATCCTGACCTACAACACCGAGCCGCTGGTGTCGGTGGACTTCAACCACAACCCGGCATCGTCGAACTTCGACGCGACCCTGACCAAGGTGTCGGGCCGCCTGGTGAAGGTGTCGTCGTGGTACGACAACGAGTGGGGCTTCTCGAACCGCATGCTCGACACCACCGTCGCGCTGATGAACGCGAAGTAATCCCGCACCCGCGCGCTTGCGCGCGGTGAAGAAGAGGTGCCAATGGCGACATTGGCGCCTCTTTTTTTTTGCCGCCAGCACCAGAATACCTTTGTATAAATATGTATTGTCAAAACAACAGAAAGTGAAGGATGTCTATACATATGTAAGAAAATGTTTCCGCGATGCAGCTGTCTCTGAGAGACTGGCGGGCGCCGTTGTCATGAGCAACGTGCACCAAGAGCAAAACAACTGACCTCAGAGAGACCAAAAACAGTGGAAATGCAATTCACTTTGAAACGCAGCGTGATCGCGGTCGCGCTGACGCTTGGCGCAGCGCCGCTGGCGTTCGCCCAGACCAGCGACGACAACACGAACAACGGTAGCATGCAGCGCGTTATCGTCACCGGCTCCAACATCAAGCGCATCGACGGCGAAACCGCCTCGCCGGTGCAAGTGCTCAAGCGGGAAGACATCAAGGCGACCGGCGCCAACACCGTGCGCCAGGTGCTCGATACCATCACCGCCTTTGATTCCGGCACCCTCAAGGATGACGGCAGCCAGACCAGCTTTGCCAAGGGCGCATCCGGCGCCTCGATGCGCGGCCTGGGCAAGGCCGCCACGCTGGTCCTGGTGAACGGCCGCCGCGTGTCCAACTACGCCTATGCGGACGGCGGCCAGACCACCTTCGTGAACGTGGATGCGATTCCGGCCGACGCCGTCGAGCGCGTGGAAATCATGAAGGATGGCGCGTCCGCGGTGTACGGTTCGGACGCGATGGCCGGCGTCATCAACATCATCACCCGCAACACCTATGAAGGCGTGCGCGTGTCCGGCAGCGCCGAGCGCAACGAGAGCCACCACTACGGCGGCCAGGACACCGCCGCCATCCTCGGCGGCAAGGGCGACCTCGAGCGCGACGGCTACAACGTGTTCGCCAACCTCGAACTGTACCGCCGCAAGGAAGTGTATGTGTCCGACGTCATGGGCTTTTACCCGGCCTGGTTCCGCCAGTACGTGAGCCCGGCGTTCGGCGACCCGAGCGTGTATTCGTTCCCCGGCAACCTGAACGAGCCGGCCGGCGCCGGCCACGCCGCCGTGCGCACCGCGGTGGCCTCGTGCCCGGCGGCGCAGCGCAACTCCGGCGGCCTGTGCACGAGCGACCTGAACGGCATCAACCCGTGGAGCGACCCGGCCGAGCGCGTGAACTTCTTCAGCCAGGGGCGCCTGAAGATCAACAACGACCTGCGCGCCTTTGCCGAGGTGTCGTACTCGCGCACCAAGACCACCTACCATCCGCTGCCGTACGCGAACTCCGCCGGCAGCCCGAGCACCTGGTTCGACGGCCTGAAGAAGATCTCGCAGTCGGTGGCCAAGCCGAAACTGGGCGTGGGCAACCCGGCCAACCCGTATTCGTTCCCGGTGGGTATCGACTACCGCTTCATGGACAACGTGGGCATGTGGGAAGCCCCGACCACCGCCAACCAGTACCGCGTGATGGCCGGCCTGAATGGCTCGCTGCGCAACGGCTGGGAGTGGGAAGTGGCGGCCGGCCGGATCGGCGCGGACGCCAAGTCGCGCGATCGTGGTCCTGACCGCGATGCGTTCCCGGCGGCCGTGGCCAGCGGCGAGTACAAGATCGGCGGCCCGAACACCCAGGACCTGCTGGACCGTATGTTCCCGACGACCGGTACCGACGGCAAGAGCTCGCAGGACTTCGCGGACGCCAAGATCAGCGGCGAGCTGATGCAGCTGCCGGCCGGCCCGCTGTCGTTCGCCGTGGGCGGCGACTTCCGCCGCGAGCACATGTACGTCAAGTCCACCGACAACGTGGTCAACGCCCAGATCGTCGGCCGCGGCTCGCTGTGGATCGACGGCCAGCGCAACCTGTCGGCCCTGTACGCCGAGCTGAGCGCGCCGGTGACCAAGAAGCTGGAAGCGGAAGCGGCAGTGCGCCTGGACAAGGCGGACGGCTTCGATTCGCACGTGTCGCCGAAGGTTGGCCTGAAGTACGTGGCCACGCCGTCGTTGATGCTGCGCGGCACGATGGCAGGCGGCTTCCGCACCCCGAACATCCCGGAAACGCTGGGCAAGGTGGGCCTGACCGGCTTCTTCAACAGCACCCTGGACCCGAAGCGTTGCGACACCGCGACCGCGATCCGTGACATCCTGAAGGGCGGCAACTCGACCGACAAGAGCGATGCGACCACGGCCTACAACTCGGGCTGCCTGACCTCGATCCCGGCGATGATCTCGGCCAACAAGAACCTGGTGCCGGAAACCTCGCGCAGCCTGACCCTGGGCTTCGTGTTCGAGCCGATCAAGAACACCAACTTCGCGGTGGACTACTGGCGCATCGAACGCCGCAACGAGATTTCGTACCGCGGCCCGTCGTACGTGCTGCAGCGCGAGTCGAACCCGGACTACGCCAAGCTGCTGGTGCGTAACCCGGTGAGCGAGCAGGACATGCGCCTGGCCGCCCGTGCCAACGAGCTCTCGCCGGGCGCCAACCTGGCCTTCACTGCCGGCACCGTGCAGTCGCTGCTGATCCAGTACGAGAACTTCGGCAAGACCGAGACCTCGGGCATCGACTTCGACGCCTCCACGCGTGTGAATTTCGGCAGCTATGGCGTGCTGAACCTGGGCATGACCAATACGCTGAACCTGAGCTATCGCCAGTGGGATCCGGACACGCAGGATTACCGCCCGAACATCATCGGTCTGCGCGGCAGCCCGCGGCTGGTCTCGGTGTTCTCCGCCAACTGGAAAAAGGGCGACCTGTCCACCACGATGCGTGTGAGCCGCAGCTCGGCAACGGCGCTCAACAACGATGAGACCGACGTGACGACCTGGAACGAGGCTGGCTGCACGGCGCGCATCAAGCCGGGCGCCGACTATCCTTGCTACCGTCGTGCGGACGTGCGCACCGACCTGAACTTCGTGTACACCGGGTTCAAGAACCTGCGCCTGACCATGAACATCCGCAATGCGCTGCTGCAGTCGGCCCCGATCGACCTGCGCAGCACGACCTACGCACTGCGTCCGCGTTCGGTGAAGATCGGCGCGGAATACGAGTTCTAAGCTGACGGAAAGCACTCCCCGCGGGGAGTGCGCTCCGGTTCGAGGCCCGCCCTGGCGGGCCTTTTTCTTTCAGTCGCCACCGCCGGCGTCGCCACCGCCGTCGCAGCCGCCGGCGTCGCCGCAGTCGCTGTCGCCGCTGCCCCAATCGATGCCCCAGGCGTCGTCGCCGGTGGCCCCGCCACCCGCTCGCAGGCGCGCGAATATGGCCTTGATCAGGGCGCCCATGAACAAACCGGACACGGTGCCCGCGAGCACGCCCATGCTGGCCGACATGTAGCCGAGTCCCGCGCCAGCCATTCCCATCAACACAAACCACACCATGTGCCGCTCCTGTCGGGGTGAGACATTTTGTTCCTGCTCCGCATGAACGAAGTGTAGCAGGCGCAGGCGGGCGCTGATCAGGACCGGCGGCAAGGCTTCATCGCTGGGGGACGCAGCAAAGAAAAATGCCCGCCGGGCAAAGCCGGGCGGGCATCGGTCAGCTGTTCACTGGAGGGGCCTTGCGGCCCCGCCCGATCAGAACGACTGGTTGTAACGCACGTAGAAGAAGCGGCCCAGCGACTGGTCCGGATCAACCGACGAGCTCGACGACTGGGCGCCGGCCTGGTACACGATGCGCGGCTGCTTGTCGAACAGGTTGTTGATACCGGCCATGATCTTGCCGTTCCACGAGGTCTTGTACGATACGTTCAGGTCGTGGTACATGACGGAACCGATCTTGTTCACGTCGGTGCCCCACGATGCCTTCATGCCCGGGTTGGAGCACTCGATATCGGTATCCCAGCACTGGTCCTTGGTCGGGCTGTAGTAGCGCACGCCCCAGGTGGCGCCCCAGTTGCCCAGGGTCCAGTTCAGTTGGGTGTTCGACTTCACGCGGTTGTAGAAGTACTCGCCGGCGTATTCCTGCCAGTCCGAAGTATCGGTGCTCTTGATCTTGAACGAGTCAACATACGAGGTCTCGTTGTGGATCGTGAACTGGCCGTACTTGGAACGCGGGAAGCGGTAGTCCAGCGACAGGTCCAGGCCCTCGGTTTCCATCTTGCCCAGGTTGGCGTTGCCGCGTGCCAGGGAGGTGATTTCACCGGTGATCGGATCACGCTTGATCGAGCCGCAGAACGTGTTCACACCAGCCACGTAGCACTGGTTGGCGACATAGGTTGCCGACACGCTGGTGATACGGTTGTTGATGTTGATGCGGTACCAGTCCAGCGAGCCCGAGAAGCCCGGCAGCCACGACGGGCTGTACACGAAGCCGACCGTGCGGGTGTAGGCGGTTTCCGGCTGCAGGTTGGCGTTACCGGCGCCGGCCTGGAACGGGTAGGCGCCTTGTGCGCCGCCCGGGTTGGTCAGCGCGGTGCCGGTCTGGGTCAGCTGGCGGAAGTTCGCCGGCACGCCAGCGGCGGCGCAACGCGCGGCCACGGCCGGATCCTTGGCTGCCGAACCGTACTTGGTGTCGCACGGATCCAGGTAGGTGTCGAACGACTGCTGGCCGCCGCCGAAGGTGTCACCCACGTACGGTGCGCGGAAGCCCTGGGCCCAGGTACCGCGGGTCAGCAGGTCCTTGACCGGCTTGTATTCGAAGCTGACTTTGCTGTTGTTGGTCGAGCCGAAGTTCGAGTAGTCCGAGTGGCGGGTAGCCAGGTCGAACACCAGCTTCTCGGCCAGGAACTGCTTGGCCAGCACCGGGATGCGCAGCTCGGCGTAGGCTTCCTTGACGTTGTACTTGCCCGAGGTCGGGTTGCCAGCCAGGTCGGTCGAGTAGCCCGATTGCTCGAACTGGCCCGGACGGTCGTAGCCGGACACCGAACGGTGCTCGTAGCCTGCGGCGAACGACAGCGGGCCAGCCGGCAGGGTGTACAGTTCGCCGCCGATGTTGGCGGTGGCGCTGTTGACGGTGCTGCCGTAGGTAGCCTGGCCGGTCGACATCACGTAGTTCAGCGCAGCCTGGCTCGAGGCCGACGGGCCGCCCAGGATGTTGAACGGTACGCATTCGGTCAGCGAGACCGGCTTGGCCGCGGTGCCGCACTGGACCACGCCCGAAGCGTTCATGAACGACGGGCCGAGGGCCTTCTTCAGGTTGACCAGGTTCAGGTTGCCGGTCGACAGGGTCGAGCCCGTCACGGCGCTGTGGTTGTAGTTCACATCCCAGTTCCACGGCAGGCCGCGCACTGCGAATTCGCCTTCGAAGCCGGCGTCGATGTGCAGCGTGCGGTTTTCGCTTTCGGTGTTACGCGGCACTTCGATGGTACGGCGCCAGAAGTACAGGTCCTGGCCCTTGCCGGCGCCGGCAACCTGGTTGCCGTACGGGTTGAAGTAGCTGTCCTTGTCGACGTAGACCGGGTAGGTGCTCTGCGAGGTCGAGTTCAGCGGGTAGCCGGCCACGGTGGCTTCGGCGGTGCGCTGCGAGAACATCGCGGTGGTGGTGAAGCGCAGGTCGTCGCGCAGGTTGACCACGCCCTTGGTGAAGATGGTGTCCAGGCGGTTAGGCATGTTGAACATCATCTGGCTGGTCGAGTTGAACTTGTCAGCCGCGGCGCCAGTGTACTTGTGGTAGCTGTTCGGGTCGCGCGAGTTCGAGCCGGTGCCCACGCCATCGTAGGTGCCGGTGTGGTTCAGGACCTGGTTGATGACCGAGGTGTCGGCGCCGCCGCTGGCCGAAACGCCGGCGATGCGGCCCCACGGGCCGGTGCCCAGGGCGGCGGTGGCGTGTGCCGGACCGTACGAGGTCGAGGTGATGTCGCGCGAGTTCGCCCACACCACGCCCTGCTCGGTGTGCGACAGGCCGAACATCAGCGAAGCCTTGTCGTTCGAGGCGCCGTAGGTCAGCGAGAAGTCCTTGGCCTTGGCGTCGCCGTGCTTCTGGTTGGCGCCTTCGTAGACCGACAGCTGGCCGCCTTCCATCTTCTTCTTCAGGATGATGTTGACCACGCCGGCGATCGCGTCCGAGCCGTACACGGCCGAAGCGCCGTCTTTCAGCACTTCCATGCGCTCGACCATCGACGACGGGATGGTCGACAGGTCGGTGTAGCCGTCCACGGTCTGGGTCCAGCGCTTGCCGTCCACCAGCACCAGCAGGCGGTTCGAGCCCAGGTTGCGCAGGTTGATGTACTGGCCGCCGTTTTCACGGTTCGACACCAGCGAGCCACCCTTCGAGAAGTCCGGGGCGCCGGCCGACGACAGGTTGTTCAGGATGTCGCCGACGGTGACCAGGCCCGACTTCTGGATCTGTTCCTGGGTCATCACCTGGACCGGCTGCGAGGTCTCGAGGTCCACCGCGCGGATGCGCGAACCGGTCACTTCGACGCGCTGCATCGATTGCGGCTGCGCTTCTTGCGCGTATGCCGCCTGCATGCCGAGGGCCATGCCGCCCAGGCAGATCACGCGGATCGACCGGGACAAGATTTTTTCCATCATTTTGCAAACTCCTAGGTAAAAACGGCGGCAGCCTATGTCAGCCGCCGCATCGGGTCGCTTTTGGCGAGTTGTTTTCGAAGAAATTACTGAATTAGCGTTCAGCAATTTTTTCAAACCAACAATGGAATCACTCGGGGTGGCATGCTGTCAACGGAACTCGCGTGAAAATGCACAACTGTTGCGAATCGGCGTATGTACGTAAATACTCACGGAATTCCACTTGACGAGTCCGGCCGGGAAGGTTCAAACGTGACATCTGCATGACAAAAAATGCCCGCCGGCAGGGCGCCGGCGGGCATTTTCAGGAGGCGTTCGCCAAGCGGGCCGGGTGGCCCGCCGGGATCAGAATGCCTGGTTGTAGCGAACGTAGAAGAAGCGGTCGATTGGACGTTCCGGGTCCACCGAAGCGCCCGACGAGGTGCCGCCCAGGCCGCTTGCAGCGCTGTAGTTCACGCGCGGCTTCTTGTCGAACACGTTGTTCGCGCCGACCAGGAGCTTGCCCTTCCACGGGAACGCGTAGGCCACCGACAGGTCGTTGTAGATCTCGGCACCCAGGTGGTTTACGTTCGGGCCCCAGCTGGCGCGCTCGGTCGGTGCGTTGCACTCGGTGGTCGAATCCCAGCACTGGGCCTTCACGCCGCTGTAGTAGCGGGTAGCCAGCGTGGCGCTCCAGTTGCCCAGGTTCCAGTCGAGCGAGAAGTTGGCTTTCCACTTCGGAATGCCGAATTCGCCCGCGTAGTCAACCCAGTCCGAGGTCGCGGTGCTCTTGATGCTGTAGTTCTTGACGTAGGTGGACTCCGAACGCAGGTTGAACTGGCCGTAGCTGGTGCGCTTGAAGCGGTAGGCGACGGTCAGGTCCACGCCCTTGGTGCCCAGTTCGCCCAGGTTGGCGTTGCCGCGGTTCAGGCTGGTGATCATGCCGGTGACCGGATCACGCTTGAACTTGTCGCAGAACGACTGCACGCCGTTCACGTAGCACTGGTTGACCTCGTAGGTGGCCGAGACGCCGGTGATACGGTTCTTGACGTGGATGTCGTAGTAGTCGACCGAGCCCGAGAAGCCAGGCAGCCACGCCGGGCTGAACACCAGGCCAGCGGTCTTGGTGGTCGCCGTTTCCGGTTCCAGCGCGTCGTTGCCGGCGCCGGTGTTGAACGGGAACGGGGTCTGCGCGCCGGCGCTGGTGATCGGGGTGCCCGACTGGCCCAGCTGGCGGAAGTTGGCCGGCACGCCGGCGGCGCGGCAGCGGGCCAGCACGGCCGGATCGCTGGCGGCGGCGCCGAACTTGGTGTCGCACGGGTCAAGGTAGCTGTCGAACGACTGCGAGCCGCCGCCGAACGTGTCGTTCAGGGTCGGGGCGCGGAAGCCCTGGGCGTAGGTGGCACGCGCCAGCAGGTCCTTGATCGGCTTCCACATCACGCTGGCCTTGCTGTTGGTGGTGGTGCCGAAGTTCGAGTAGTCCGAATGGCGGCTGGCCAGGTCCAGCGACAGCAGCTCGGCGAACGGCACGCCCTTGAGCAGCGGCACGTTGAACTCGAGGTACTCTTCCTTGACGGTGTACTTGCCGGTGGTGGCGTTGCCGGCCAGGTCGGTCGAGTAGCCGGACTGCTCGAACTGGCCCGGACGGTCGTAGCCCTTCTGGGTGCGGTGCTCGACGCCCGCGGCGAAGCCGACGGCGCCGGCCGGCAGGTTGAACAGCTCGCCGGTGATGTCGGCGGTGGCGCTGTCCACGTTGCTGCCGTAGGTGGCCTGGCCGGTGGACATCACGTAGTTCAGCGCTGCCTGGCTCGAGGCCGACGGGCCGCCCAGGATGTCAAACGGGACGCACTCGGTCAGCGACAGCGGGGCGGCCGGGGTGCCGCACTGGACGGTGCCGGCGGCGTTCTTGAACGACGGGCCCAGGGCTTTCTTCAGGGCCAGCAGGTTCAGGTTACCGGTCTGCAACACGTTGCCGGTGATGGCGCTGTGGTTGTAGCCGACGTTCCAGTTGAAGGTCTTGCCCAGGGCGTTGAATTCGCCTTCGAGCACGGCGTCGATGTGCAGGGTCTGGTTCTTGTTGTCGGTCACGCGCGGCACCTCGATGGTGCGGCGGTAGAAGAACAGGTCCTGGCCCTTGCCGGCACCGGCCACCTGGTTGCCGTACGGGTTGTAGTAGCTGTCCTTGTCGATGTAGACCGGGTACTTGCTCTGGGTCATCGAGTTGAGCGGATAGCCGGCGTTCTGGCGCGACGAGCTGCGTTCGGTGTACATCGCCGTGGTGGTCAGGCGCATGCTGTACGGCAGTTCGATCGAGCCCTTGGTGAAGATGCTGTTCAGCTGCGTCGGCATGGTGAACATCATCTCGTCGGTCGAGTTGTAGGTGTCCGCGTCGGCGCCGGTGAAGGTGTGGTAGCTGGCCGGATCGCGCGAATTGGAACCGGTGCCGTCACCCAGCCAGCCGCCGGTGTGGTTCAGGTACATGTTCATGCCGGTGGCGCCGCCGCTGGCGCTGACCGCGCGGATACGGCCCCACGGGCCGGTGCCGCCGGCGCCGGCGGTGTGCGCCGGGCCGTAGCTGGAAGCGGTTTCCGGACGTGCATTGGCCCACACCACGCCCTGTTCGGTGTGCGACAGCGCGAACATGATCGAGGCCTTGTCGCTGCCGGCGCCGTAGGACAGCGCATAGTCGTTGCTCTTGCCGTCGCCTTTTTCGTTGCGGCCCTGGTAGACGGACAGCATGCCGCCTTCCATCGTTTTCTTCAGGATCACGTTCACCACGCCGGCGATCGCGTCCGAACCATAGATCGCCGAGGCGCCGTCTTTCAGGATCTCGATGCGCTCGATCATCGACGCCGGGATGGTCGACATGTCGGTGTAGCCCGCCACGGTCGAGGTCCAGCGCTTGCCGTTGACCAGCACCAGCAGGCGGTTGGCGCCCAGGTTGCGCATGTTGATGTACTGGCCGCCCTGCTCGCGGTTCGAGGTCAGCGTCGAGCCCTTCGAGAACGCCGGGGTGCCGGCCGAGGACAGGTTGTTGACGATGTCGCCGACGGTGATCAGGCCGCTCTTCTGGATCTGTTCCTGGGTCATCACCTGAACCGGCTGGGCGGTTTCCAGGTCCACCTGGCGGATGCGGGAGCCGGTCACTTCGACGCGGGCGACATTGCTGTCGGTTTGCGCGAAGGCGGCCAGGGAGTGCAGTGCGACGGCCACGGCCATTGCGATCTTGGTACGTTGTTGCATGTAATCTCCGGGTTTGTGGTGCGTTCCGGTCGTGCCGGAATGCGTCTTATTGGGTTTGCTACAACACACGCCAAATGACCACCCAAGACGCCGGTGAGGCTTCTTGAGTGGGGGTAAAGACGTGTATGTATCAGATCATCACGTATTGACCCGTGTCAATAAATTGGCAATGCTTGATGGCCGGAAAACAACAGTTCCGGCCGACACATCCCGGAGTGGAGGATTCAGGCGGCAGGTTCGCCCAGGCACTGGCGCCACAGCGCCACCACGGCGGCGGCGTGGCCGGCCACCAGGGACGGCTCGACGCGGGCGTTGTCCTGCCCTTGCAGGCGCACCTGGTGCTGCAGCCGGCGCAGCGCGCGGTAGGCATCGGCACAGGCTGCCGCGAGCGCGGCATCGACCAGGCCGAGCTCGCCGCAAAGGCGCAAAAGCGCGATGTTGCCCGAATTTGCCGTCAGTTGCGGGTGCTGGTGGGCGTGGCGCAGCACCAGGTACTGGACCATGAACTCGATGTCGATCATGCCGCCGGCGTCATGCTTGAGGTCGAACAGGGCGCTGGGGTTGGGGTGGGCGTCGTGGATGCGCTGGCGCATCTTGCGCACTTCGTCGCGCAATTCGGCCTCGCGCGCGCTGCGGTCCTGGCGCAGCACGCTTTCGCGGATCGCCTCGAAGCGCGCGCCGATGGCCGGTTCGCCGGCGCAAAAGCGCGCCCGGGTCAGCGCCTGGTGCTCCCACACCCAGGCCGACTTTTCCTGGTAGCGCTCGAACGCGGCCACCGAGGACACCAGCATGCCGGAGGCGCCGTCCGGGCGCAGCGCGGTGTCGATGTCGAACAGGATGCCGGCCGGGGTGTGGCTGGTCATCCAGGTGATGAAGCGCTGCGCCAGCTTGGCGTAGTTGGCGGGCGCGTCCTGGTCGTCGTCGTCGAACAGGAAGATCACGTCCAGGTCGGACACGTAGCCCAGCTCCTTGCCGCCCAGCTTGCCGTAGGCGATCACGGCAAACGCGGGCTCCTCGCGGTGGCGCGTGGCGATGGTGCGCCAGGCCCATTTGACGACGGCGGCGACGATGGCGTCGGCCAGCGCCGACAGGTGGTCGGCCAGGCGTTCGACCGACAGCTCGCCGGCCAGGTCCAGTGCCAGCAGGCGGAACAGCTGGGCGTGGTGGGTTTCGCGCAGGATGTCGAGCTGGCGCTCGGTGTCGCCCAGCGCGCCTTCCAGCTCGGCGTCCAGGCGCGCGGCCAGGAGCGGGATCTCGTCGGCGGCGCCGCCGCGGTCGTCGAGCAGCTCGTCGAGCAGGATCGGGTGCTGGGTCAGGAAGGTGGCGGCCCAGCCGCTGGCGTTGAACATGCGGATCACGCGCTCGAGCGTGTGCGGGTACTCGGTCAGGAGCGACAGGTAGGCCGAGCGGCGCGCGATGGCCTCGAAGAAGTCGAGCAGGCGGCCGAGGGTGGCGGTGTCAACCCCCACGCCGGCCTCGCGCACCACCGCCACCACCTGGGGCAGGGCGGCGTTGACCAGGCTGGCGAGCCGGTTGCGGCTGGCCTCGGGCAGGGCCTGCAGGCGCGGCGACTGCAGCGTGCCGGCCAGGCGCTGGGCCGCATCCTGCGGCGCGCCAAAGCCGAGCGTGGCCAGGTGCTGCGCGATCGCGTCGCGGTCGGCCGCCTCGCCCATCACCACGGCGGCCTCGGGCGTTTCCGCCGCGCTCGGCTCGGGGTCGGCGAACATGTCGTCGAACTGGGCGGCCACGAACGCGCGCTGGCGTTCCAGCGCATCGAGCAGGGTGGCCACGTCGGGCATGCCCATCATGCGCGCCACCACCATCTGGTCGTCCGGATTCGCGGGCAGGCTGTGGGTCTGGGCGTCTTCCAGGTATTGCAGCCGGTGTTCGAGGTTGCGCAGGAAGGTGTAGGCGGCCAGCAGGCCATCGACCGCTTCCCTGGGCATCAGCTCGCGCTCGGCCAGCAAGCGCAAGGTGGCGCGGGTGGAGCGCTCGCGCAGGGCCGGGTCGCGCCCGCCGCGGATCAGCTGGAACACCTGGGCCAGGAACTCGATCTCGCGGATGCCGCCGCGGCCAAGCTTGACGTTGTTGCTGCGCTCCGGGTGCAGGCGTTCCTGGCGGCCGACCTCGGCGCGGATCTGGGCGTGCATGTTGCGGATCGCGTCGATCACGCCGAAGTCCAGGTAGCGCCGGTAGCAGAACGGGCGCACGATGGCGTCCAGCGCCGCGATGTCGGCAGCGTCGCCGGTGACGGCGCGCGCCTTGACCCAGGCATAGCGTTCCCACTCGCGGCCCTGCACCACCAGGTATTCCTCGACCATGGCCAGGCTGGCCGCCAGCGGCCCGGACTTGCCGTTCGGGCGCAGCGCCATGTCCACCCGGAAGGTGAAGCCATCTTCAAGGATTTCGGACAGCGCCGCGATCAGCTTGCGCCCCAGGCGCACGAAGAACTCGTGGTTGGACAGCTGGCGCTGGCCGGGCCCGGCGGCGGTCTCGCCGTCTTCCGGATAGACGAAGATCAGGTCGATGTCGGACGACACATTGAGCTCGAACCCGCCCTGTTTGCCCATGGCCAGCACCATCATCTGCTGGGCCCGCCCGGATTCCTCGCCAACCGGCTGGCCGTGCGCGGCCACCATGTCGTCCATCAGTTCGGCCAGGTGGGCCTGGATGGCGAAATCGGCAAAGCGGGTGATCGCGGTGACAACTTCGTCCAGGTCGGCCTGGCCCTCCAGGTCGCGCCGGATGATTGCGGAAAGTAACAAATTGCGCAGGCGGCGCATCGCCCGCACCAGCGGCAGGCCGGCCGCAAGATCTGGCTTCAATACCGCGCCGAAATCGAGGGAAGCCAGCGATAATTGGGCCAGCTGAGCGACTTGCGGCCCCCGTGCCGGATCAGCGGCGAGCCAGCGTTGATAAAAGCGCGACGCGCACGCCGGAGATGGAACATTCATGGGTGGGCCTGAAGTGTAAAACAATGCGTTCCGGCAGGCGTGCTATGCGGTAGAATTGCCCGCCATGCTGGCTGGGGTCAGCATGATGGTAAGGTAGACGCCGCGAATGTTGCAAGCGCTCTCTTATTCAGGAATTATTAAACGGCGAGCCTTTTTATTAGCAACCTGATGCACAATCCGGACCCGCAGACAGCGCACGAGCACCTGCCGCTCGCCGAGCGCTGGCGCCGGTTGCGCGCGGCGTACCGCTATGCGAACCGCGCGTCGCACCACGTGCTGGGCTTTACGCTCAAGCTGGTGCTGCTGGTGTACTTCGTGTTCACCGCGCTGTTCCTGTTCCTGCGCTATGCGGTGCTGCCCAACATCGACTATTACAAGCCCGATGTCGAGCGCGCCGCCAGCCGGGTGCTGGGCAACCAGGTCACCATCTCGCGCCTGTATGCATCGTGGCACGGGCTGCATCCGAACCTGTTCCTGGGCGACGTGTCGCTGCATGACCGCCAGGGCCGGCAGCTGCTGGCGCTGCCGTCGGTGTCGGCCACGCTGTCATGGTGGAGTGTGTTCGCGGCCGAACCGCGCTTCGAGTCGCTGGAGCTGATCCGGCCCGAGCTGGACGTGCGGCGCACGCCCGACGGCACGCTGTTCGTGGCCGGGGTGCGCCTGGAGCAGGGCAAGCCGGGCGCGCCAAGCGGGCCGGACTGGCTGTTCCGCCAGCGCGAGATCGTGCTGCGCGAAGGCCGCCTGCACTGGACCGACGAGGCGCGCGGCGCGCCCGAGCTGGCCTTGTCCGGCGTGAGCCTGGTGCTGCAGAACCACTGGAATACCCACCGCTTCGCGCTCAAGGCCACGCCGCCGGCCGCGCTCGGCCAGCCGCTCGACGTGCGTGCGCGCTTCACCCATCCGAGCTTCGGGCGGCCGACCGACATCGCGCGCTGGAAGGGCGAGCTGTACGCCGACATGCGCGAGACCGACCTGGCGGCATGGCAGCAATACGTCGATTACCCGTTCCAGCTGAACCGGGGCCGCGGCTCGGTGCGCGCCTGGATCAACCTCGACCACGCGCGTCTGGCCGGGTTCACCGCCGACGTGGCGCTGGCCGGCGTGTCCACGCGCCTGCGGCCGGACCTGCCGCCGCTGGAGCTGGCGCGCGTGTCCGGCCGCCTGTCCGCCTCCGAAACGCTCAAGCCCGGCGAGGGCGACGGCAAGCCGACCTTTGGCGCCAACGGCCACTCGCTGGCCCTGACCGATTTCACCGTCGCCACCCGCGACGGGGTGCTGCTGCCGCCGGCCACGGTGACGGAAACCTGGCGCCCGGCCGCGCGCGGCAAGCCGGAACAGACCGAGGTGCAGGCGCGCAGGCTCGACCTGGCGGCATTGGCCAAGCTGGCCGCCGACCTGCCGCTGGCGCCGTCGCAGCGCCAGCTGCTGGCCGATTTTGCCCCGCGCGGGCAGTTGCAGGATGTGACGGCGCAGTGGGAGGGGCACTATCCCGACCTGGGCAGCTACCGGGTGCGCGGCAAGGTCGCCAACCTGTCGCTCAAGCCGCAGGCGGCGCGTCCGGCCCAGCCGGCCAGCGGCACGCTGCCCGCGCAGCCGGCGCAACCGGCCCTGCCGGGCTTTGACAACCTGACCGGCAGCATCGACGCCAGCGACCGCGGCGGCAACGTGCAGCTCGATTCGGACAAGCTGGTGCTGTACATGCCGGCCTGGTTTGCCGACCCCGCGATGCCGTTCGATAAAGTGGCGCTGCAGGCGCGCTGGTCGTATCCGCAGCAGGACCAGCTGCTGGTCGAGGTGGACAGCCTGCATGCCGAGCAGGGGCAGCTCAAGGCCACCCTGTCCGGCCACCATGTGCTGCCGCTTGGCGCCGGCAAGGGACCGGGCAGCGCCGATTTCGCCGCCACCGTGGACGGCTTCGAGATCAACCAGGTGGGGCGCTTCCTGCCGCTGGCCACGCCGCCGCACCTGCGCGAGTGGCTGACCGGGGCGCTGCAGGGCGGCACCCTGCAGAACGCGGCGCTGCGCCTGCGCGGCGACCTGTCGCATTTCCCGTTCCGCGCCGACAATGCGGCCGAGCGCGCGGCGGGCGAGTTCCGCGCTGCCGGCCGCATCGAGAACGGTCGGCTCGAATACGCGCCGGGACACCTGGCGGCGGACGGCAAGGCGCCGCTGTGGCCGCTGGCCGAGCAGATCAACGGCAGCATCGTGTTCGACCGGGCGCGCATGGAGATCCGCGGCGACAACCTGCGCACGCTGGGCGTGGCGCTGTCGAACGTGAAGGCGGTGATCCCCGACCTGGGCGCGCCCGAACTGATGCTCGACATCGACGGCAGCGCGGCCGCGCCGCTGCAGGAATTCCTGCGTTACGTGGCGGCCAGCCCGGTGCTCGAATGGATCGGCCACTTCACCGAAGACACGCGCGCGGCCGGCAATGCGCGCCTGGCGCTCAAGCTGCACATGCCGCTCGACCAC
This sequence comes from Massilia agilis, assembly GCF_024756255.1. Lineage (GTDB taxonomy): Bacteria > Pseudomonadota > Gammaproteobacteria > Burkholderiales > Burkholderiaceae_D > Telluria > Telluria agilis. The sequence goes on from NZ_JANUHB010000005.1 coordinate 337,320, forward strand.
CTGCCGGAGACGAAGGTGCAGGGCGCGCTGGCGCTGCAGGGCAACGAGGTGACGCTGTTCCCCGAACTGCCGCCCCTGGCCGGCTCGAACGGGAAGATCGAATTCAACGAACGCGGCTTCAACCTCTCCGGCGTGGCCGGTAACTTTTTGGGCGCGCCGCTGGCGGTGTCCGGCGGCACCCAGCGCGACGGCGCGATCGTGGTGCGGCTGGCCGGCACGCTGGCCGGCGAGGGCATGCGCCGCACCGCGCCGGAGCCGGCGCTGCAGCGGCTGGGTCGCCACCTGTCGGGCAGCACGCGCTACACTGGCACGGTGGTGGTCAAGGACCGCCAGCACACGGTCACGCTGGACTCGAACCTGGCCGGGCTGGGCATGGAACTGCCGGCGCCCCTGAACAAGGTGGCGGGCGACGCGCTGCCGCTGCACTTCGTGCTGGCCGGCGGCCCGGCCAACGACGCCGGCGTGGCGCGCGACGAGATCCGCATCGGCCTTGGCAATGGGGTGGCGGCGCGCTACCTGCGCGAAAAGCAGGGGCGCGGCCCGTGGCTGGTCAAGCGCGGCGGCATCGGCGTGAACCTGCCGGCGCCGGAGCCGGACAGCGGCATGATGCTGAACGTGAACATGAAGGCGCTGGACGTGGACCGCTGGGTCGCCCTTGGCAACGAGCTGGCCGGCAGCGACGGCAAGGCCGATGCTTCCGGCACGGCGAGCGCCACGGCCTCGTCGGGCTTTGCCCAGTACGTGGTGCCGGACACGGTCGCGGCGCGCGCCTCGGAGCTGATGTTCGACGAGCGCAAGCTGGTGGACGTGGTGGTCGGCGCCTCGCACCAGAAGGCCAGCTGGCAGGCCAGCATCCACGCGCGCCAGATCGTCGGCTACCTGACCTGGGACGAGTCGCCCACCGGGCAGGGGCTGGGCAAGGTGACCGCGCGCCTGGCCTCGCTGGTGATCCCGGAATCGGCCGCGAACGAGGTCAAGGACCTGCTGGTGCCGGACAAGCCGCACGCCTCGTCGATCCCGGCGCTGGACATCGTGGCCGACCGGTTCGAGCTGTTCAACAAGCAGTTCGGGCGCCTGGAGCTCAACGCCAGCAACGTCGCGGCGGGGGCGGCGGCCGGGCGCGAGTGGCGCATCGACCGGCTGGCGCTGTCCAACCCGGACGGCGTGCTGCGCGCGACCGGGCGCTGGCTCACGCGCGAGGGCAACAGCAACACGGGCATGAACTTCACGCTCGACATCAACGACGCGGGCAAGCTGCTCGACCGGCTCGGCTTTCCCGAGACGCTCAAGCACGGCAAGGGCAAGCTCTCCGGCGACATCGCCTGGAACGGGCTGCCGTACTCGCTCGACATCCCCAGCCTGTCGGGCAAGATCCAGATGAACGTGGAGGACGGCCAGTTCCTCAAGCAGGACCCGGGCGCGGCCAAGCTGCTTGGCGTGCTCAGCCTGCAGGCCCTGCCGCGCCTGCTCAAGCTGGACTTCCACGACGTGTTCGCCGAAGGGCTGGCGTTCGATGCGATCACCGCCAACGCCGCCATCACGCGCGGCGTGGTGAAGACGGATAATCTGAAGATGCGCGGCGTGGCGGCAACGGTGCTGATGGATGGCACGGCCGACATCGCCAACGAATCGACCAACCTGCACGTGGTGGTGATCCCCGAGTTCAACCTCGGCACCGGCCCGCTGGTGTATGCGCTCGCGGTCAACCCGGTGATCGGGCTGGGCAGCTTCCTGGCGCAGCTGTTCATCCGCGCGCCGGTGATGAAGGCGCTGACCTACCAGCTGCAGGTGACCGGGCCGTGGAAGTCGCCGACCATCACGCGCCTGGACAGCAACCAGGAACAGGGCCAGCAGCAGGCCACCACCAACAAGGAGTCCCCATGACGCTCGTTGCCGCAGTACAGATGGTATCCACCCCCGACGTGAGCGAGAACCTGGCCACCGCGGCGCGCCTTTTGCAGGATGCGGCAGGACGCGGCGCGCGGCTGGTGACGCTGCCGGAATACTGGCCGATCATGGGCATGCGCGACGCCGACAAGGTCGCGCAGGCCGAGCAGGCGGGGGACGGGCCGATCCAGCGCTTCATGGCGCAGGCCGCGCGCGAGCACGGCATCTGGCTGATCGGCGGCACGCTGCCGCTGGTGTCCGGGGAGCCAGGCAAGGTGCTCAACACGACGCTGGTGTACGACCCGCAGGGCAAGCAGGTGTCGCGCTACGACAAGATCCACCTGTTCGGCTTCACCAAGGGCAGCGAATCGTACAACGAGTCGGCCACCATCGTGCCGGGCGAAGCGGTGGGCACGTTCGAGGCGCCGTTCGGGCGGGTTGGCCTGTCGGTGTGCTACGACCTGCGCTTTCCGGAGTTGTACCGGGCGATGGGCGAGTGCGCGCTGATCGTGGTGCCGGCCGCGTTCACCCACACCACGGGGATGGCGCACTGGGAGGTGCTGCTGCGCGCGCGCGCGATCGAGAACCAGTGCTACGTGCTGGCCTCGGCCCAGGGTGGCACGCACAAGAACGGCCGCCGCACCTTCGGGCACAGCATGCTGATCGACCCGTGGGGCGAGGTCAAGGCGGTGCTGCGCGAAGGCGAGGGCGTGGTGGCGGGCGACATCGACGCCGCGGTGCTGGCCAGCGTGCGCGAAAGCCTGCCGGCGCTCAAGCACCGCAAACTCTGAGCTGGCGATGGCCCGGTAGGGTGGGCTCTCGAGCCCACGCGGTTGCAGCCGGCACGTGTCGGCGCGTGGGCTCGAGAGCCCG
>NZ_JANUHB010000006.1 GCF_024756255.1 Massilia agilis
CCGGTTTCGCCACCATCAACCAGAAAATGGCGACAAACGCGAAGAACGCCGGAACACCGAGGATCACCCAGGCGCGGAAGAACTTCCAGTAGACCGGCGGCAGCGGCGCGCCGGTGCCGGCGGCCTCGCGCGACAGGTCGCGCAAGCGCATCTGCAGCCATACCACCGGAATCCAGCACGCCGCCGCGATCAGGTACAGCACCAGCGACCAGGCGATCCAGCGGCTGTGCATCGGGTAGCCGGCCAGGTGGATCATGTAAAAGCCCGTGGTCGGCTGCGCAATGATGGTGGTGGCCGTGAACAGCCAGTCGGCCACCACCACGTAGCGGCTCACCACCGCGATCGCGCGCACGTCACGGCTGATGTTTGCAAACAGCATGTACCACGCCGAGCCGATGCCCGTGCCGAACAAAAAGGTCGAGGATAGGATGTGCAGCCACTTCACCACCAGGTAGTCCACGTCACTCCTCCTCCAGTTGGTACAGCAGCCAGATCGCGGCGAGCATCGGCAGGTTCTTGGTCAGCGGCCCGTACGGGTGCAGCGCAAATTCCGGCAGCCGGATCGCAATGACCACCGTGTAGAAGGCGATCAGCGCCATCTGCACGAGCCACAGCCAGCGGCGCCGCTTGAGCAGCAGGATGCCCAGGCCCAGCGCCAGGTCGAACGTGGCTGCGCCGTACAGCATGAGCGGGCGCAGCGCTTCCGGAATGCCGGTGCGCGCCAGCAGTTCGTAGCTTTGCGCCGGCGGATACAGGCCGTAGGACACGATCGCCGTGATGATCCACACCGCCGCCACCGAACAGCGCAGCAGCGGCAGCAGCCAGGCCAGCTTGGCCTGCAGGCGTTCGGCCGGCGGGTCGGTGACGAACTCGCGCACCGGGCGCGGCGCGCGGCCGATCAGGAGCATCGTGGTCGAAGGATCGGCCGTGTTGCCGCGGTCGAGCATGCTCAGGGTGTCCTCGTCGAGCAGGCCACCGGGCAGCCAGCGGCCCAGTTTTGCCAGCACCCGCGCAAAGCCGCCGGGCAGGTGCAGCACGCGCAGCCTGCCCATGCCCATTGCCGTGCGCAGCGCCGCAAGGTAGTCGGTGAACGCCAGTGCCTGCGGCCCGACCAGCGGCACGCGCTGCGCCGTCACGTCGGTGCCGGACAGCGGCAGCCGGTGCCGCAGCAGGCCGACAATGGCGGCAGCCACATCGTCCACATGCACCGGCTGCACCAGCTGCGGCGCGCTGCCAAAGCGCACCGCGAACGGCATGCTGGCCAGCGCCTTGAACACGCGCGCGCTGGCGCCCTCCTTGCCGTACACCAGCGACGGCTGGACGATGTAGGCGCGCACCGGCAGCGAGGCGAGGTAGTCGTCCGCCGCCTTCTTGGACAGGTGGTAGGGCGTCTGCGCGTCGCGGTCGGCGCCGAGGGCGGAGAACTGGATGACCATCTGCACGTCGTGCGACTCGGCGCAGGCGGCAAACAATGCGCGCGGCGTTTCCGTATGCAGGCGCGCGAAGGTCTGGCGGCCCGATTCGCGGAAAATGCCGACCGCGTTGATGACGGCGTCGATGCCGGTAAGGCGCGCCAGCCAGACGGATTTATCCGTATCCTTGGTGAAGTCCGCATGCACGTACGCGAGCCGCGGGTCGGTGCTGGCCTTGGCCTTGCGCACCGCGCACACCACGTGATGGCCCTCCGCCAGCAGCGCGTGCAGCAAGTGTTGGCCGATGAAGCCGCTTGCTCCCGTCAGCAAGATCCGCATGCAATTCCTTTCACTCACCACCGAATACGAGGACGCTATGGAAAACTGGAAAACGGCAATGCAGCGTGGCATGGTCTCGGGCGCCATGTCCAGCCTGCTGTCAACCGTGGCGCTGGCCGTTCTGGGCAAGCGTGAGGCGAACAGCCACTTTGCCCCCACCAACGCGATCAGCCACTGGATCTGGGGCGAGAAGGCCGCCCGGCGCAACACGCCGTCGGTGCGCTACACGCTGCCAGGTTACGCGATCCACCATGCGAGCGCGACCTTCTGGTCAGTGCTGTTCGAGCGCACCTGCGGCCACCTGCTCGATGCGCGCGATACCGGCAAGACGCTGGCCGCGGCCACCGCCGCCTCGGCCGTCGCCTGCTTCGTGGACTACCAGCTCACGCCCGAGCGCCTGAAGCCCGGCTACGAAAAGCGCCTGTCGCGCCCGGCGCTTGCCGTGGTGTATGGCGCGTTTGCGCTGGGCCTGGCCGGTGGCGCCATGCTGTGCCGTCGCAACCCAAGTCTAAGGTAACAGGAAAAAACGTGCCGCTCTATGTCTGGGCGTTAATGCTGCACGGCGTGCTGGGCGGCATCGACGTGATCCTGAACCACGAGCTGCTGGCGCGGCTGCCCGGGCGCGCCGACAGCGGCGAGGAAGAGTTGCTGCACAGCGGGCGCGAGTTCGTGTTCGCTGCGCTGTTCCTGTCGCTGGCGTGGTGGGATTGGCACGGGGCGCTGGGGTGGTGGATCGTTGCGCTGTTCCTGGCGGAGCTGCTCATTTCCGGGCGCGACGTCGTGGTCGAGGGGAATGTCCGCATCTTGCCGGTGCCGGAACGGGTGCTGCATTTGCTGCTGTTCATCAACCTGGGCGTGGTGATGACGCTGGTTGGGCTGGCGCTGCGGGGATGGTGGGATTTGCCGGCCGCGGTGGTGCCAACTGATTTCGGCTGGGCGAGTTGGGTGCTCACCGGCATGGCGCTGCTGGCGCTGGGATGGAGTGTGCGGGATGGGGTGAACGTGGTGCAGCGGAGCCGTCGTCCCGGCGCAAGCCGGGACCCATGCTGAGTGTGCTGAAACCTTGCTGGTGCGAGTTCCGAGGCTCGGCATGGGCCCCGGCTTGCGCCGGGGCGACGGGTTGGGGCTAACTTAGAACGCGTAGTTCGCGCGGGCGTACACGAAGCGGCCCGAGTGGCCGAACGGGCCGAAGTTCGCGAACGGCGTGTTGCCGGTCGTGTTCAGCGACGGCGGCAGCGTCTCCGGATAGGTGTCGAACAGGTTGTCCGCACCCAGCGCGAAGGTCAGCTGCTTCGATGCCGTGTAGCGCACTTCCGCATCCACCACGGTCTTCGGCGAGAGCAGGATGTCGAAGGCCGGCGTGGTGCCCGGCGACAGCACTTCGCCGTAGCGGGTCGCGCGCACCGTCGACGCCCACGAACCGAGCTTCCAGTTCATGCTGGCCGTGATCTTGTTCTTCGGCTGGCCGCGTTCCAGCGTCAGCACGTTCACACGGTCAAACAGCGACGGCGCCGGGTTCAGCGCAGCCAGCTGGGCGGTGGTCATCACGCGGGTGACCTTGGTGTTGTTCACGTTGCCGGCCAGGGTGAAGTCGAAGTGGCCGGCGGTGCCGCCGTTGTACGGCGCGTTCAGCACCACGTCCAGGCCCTGGTTGCGGGTGTCGGCGCCGTTGATGAAGAAGCGGCCGCCGCCCACGCCGATGAAGCCCTGCGAGGTGATGTAGTTGCGCACGTTGGCCTGGGTCAGGTTCTCGGACAGGATGATGCGGTCCTTGACCGTGATCCGGTAGGCGTCGATGGTGATCGAGACCGGGTCGAAGCGCAGCACCGCGCCGATCGAGCCGTTCACCGATTTCTCGGCCTTGAGCGGCTTGGCGCCGAGTGCCACCGCGACCGGGTCGGTCGGCTTGAAGGTGGTGATCTCGAACGGCACGCCGTTGATGAAGTTGGTCGAGGTCGAGGTGAAGTTCTGCTGCTGCGGCGACGGGGCGCGGAAGCCGTTCTGGACCGAGCCGCGCAGCGCGAACGATTTCGAGAAGTCATAGCGCGCCGACAGCTTGCCCGACAGGTTGTTGCCGAAGTCGGTGTAGTGCTCGCCGCGCACGGCGACCGATGCCAGCAGTTCCTTGGTCAGGTTCGCTTCCAGGTCCACGAAGGCGCCGAGCGCGCTGCGGTGGGCGTTGGTGGCGTTGGCCGGACGGAAGCCCGGGAACACCTGCGAGCCCGGTGCGGCCGGGGTGCCGTTGGGCAGCACCACGCCGCCGTAGCGGTACGAATCCGGCTCGCCGGCGTGCAGCTGGTAGCCTTCGCGGCGCGCCTCGGTGCCGACCGCGATGTTCAGCGGCGAAGCCAGGCCGGCCACGTCGGCGGTGCGCACGCCGGTCAGGTTGAACACGGTCTGGTCATAGGCAAAGCCGCCGGCGTCGAAGTCGGTCTTGCTGGACGGGCCGATCGAGGCGTTCAGGGTGTTCTGGATGTCGAACGTCATCTCGTTGCGGCCATGGCCGAGCGAGGCGTCGATGTCCCACGCGCCCGAGGTCCAGGTGGCGCCAGCCAGGGCGCTGTAGTCCACCACCTGCGGGGCGATGATCGGCAGGAAGCCGTTCGGGTAGATCGACTGGATGTTGCGGCTGTCCTGCGGCGGGCGGAAGTAGCCGGCCGAACGGGCGTCGCGGTTCTGGTAGCTGGCCCAGCCGTACACCTTGACGTCGCCGTAGGTATTGCCGGCGTTGACGAACAGGGTGGACTGCTTCATCTCGGGGTCGCCGTACCAGGCGTTGAAGCGGTTGATGGTCAGCTCGCGCGGGTCATACGCGCCATTGACCTTGGCGTACTGCTGGCGCATGTCGTAGCCGCTGCGCTCGGTGTGGGCCTGGTCCTTGTACTCGGCGGCCAGCACCACGTAGCCGGTGTCGCCCCATGCCAGGCCCTTCCAGGCGCTGACGGTGCCGGTCTGGCCGTCGGTGCGCTTGCGCGAGGACGGGCCGCTCCAGGTGCCGCCGGCCGGCGGGTTGTCGTTCTTCAGGTCGTATTCGGTGATGCGGGCGCCATAGGTGATGGTGCCTTCGCCGCCGGTGCGGTCGGTGCGCAGGCGAATGTTGACCACGCCGGCGATCGCGTCCGAGCCGTATTGCGCGGCCGCGCCGTCGCGCAGCACTTCGATGTTCTTGACGATCGCGGTCGGGATCGTGTTCAGGTCCACTGCCGCCGAACCGCGGCCGATCGAGCCGTTCAGGTTCACCAGCGACGAGGCGTGGCGGCGCTTGGAGTTGACCAGCACCAGCGACTGGTCCGGGGCCATGCCGCGCAGGGTGGCCGGACGGATGGTGTCGGTGCCGTCGGTCAGCGCCGGGCGCGGGAAGTTCAGCGACGGCAGGGCCACCGACAGCGCCTGGTTCAGCTCGGTCGAGCCGGCGTTCTTCAGGCTGTCGGCGCCGATGATGTCCACCGGTGCCGCGGTGTCGAGGGCGGTACGGTTGGCCACGCGGGTGCCGGTCACGACCACGACATTATTCGCGTCGGTGGCGGCCGCTTCCTGTGCCCAAGCGGCGTCACCGGCGAACAGTGCGGCGATGGCCAGGGCGAGTGCTTGTTTTTCCGTTGCGAGTCTTCTCTTCTGCATGCTTTTTTTCCCCATTGTTTTATCTGTCTCGCGCGTTTGGCTTTTCAAAGGCGCAACATTGATACTCGGGGGCACTGCAGAAGATGTCAATATGAAACCAAATGCTGAGTGGGTATTAACAACAGATGGGGCCGGGATGGTGCGCAAATGCACTGTTTTAGTGCGGCTGTGGGCCATTCAAGTGCTGGTTGAACGCGTGGGCAGGAAACCTGCCCACCCTACGAGACATGGTAGGGTGGGCAGATTCTGCCCACGCGTTCAACGTCCGGTGGCGCAGCGGCCAGCTTGTTCAGTGCCCTTTGCCGCGGATGCGCGCGGTAAGCCGCACCACGAGCAGCACCACCGCTCCGGTGATAACGCCGGCCACGGCATCGACCAGGCTGGGCGTGACCGCCGCCAGCACCGGGCCGGCGCCCGGCACCGCGCGCATTGCCTCGCCCGCGCCCTCGGCCAGGTGGTGCAGCGGCGCGATGGAATGGCCGAGAATGCCGCCGCCGACCATGAACATGGCGACCGTGCCGATCACCGACAGCGCCTTCATCAGCCGTGGCGCGGCCGCCAGCAGCATGCGCCCGGTGCCTTGCGCGAGCGCGCCGGCGCGCCGGCTCAGGTACAGGCCGGCGTCGTCGAGCTTGACGATGCCGGCCACCAGGCCGTACACGCCCACCGTCATCAGCACCGCCACGCCGGCCAGTACCGCCACCTGCTGCGCGAACGGCGCGCCCGAGACGGTGCCCAGCGCAATGACGATGATCTCGGCCGACAGGATGAAGTCGGTACGGATCGCGCCGCGGATCTTGTCCTTTTCCAGCGCCACCAGGTCGGCATCGCTGACCACCGCGGCGGCCAGCTCCGCTTCGTGGGCGCGGTCCTCGTTCGCGCTGTGCAGGTACTTGTGGGCCAGCTTCTCGAAGCCTTCGAAGCACAGGTAGGCGCCGCCCACCATCAGCAACGGGGTGATGGCCGCCGGCACGAAGGCCGAGATCGCCAGCGCAGCCGGCACCAAAATGGCCTTGTTGCGCAGCGACCCCACGCCCACCGCCCACACCACCGGCAGCTCGCGGTCGGCATTCACGCCCGACACCTGCTGCGCGTTGAGCGCCAGGTCGTCGCCCAGCACGCCCGCGGTTTTCTTGGCGGCTACCTTGCTCATCAGCGCCACGTCGTCCAGCACGCTCGCGATATCGTCGATCAGGGCCAGCAAACTGCCTGCAGCCATTCCCTACTCCCATTGTGGCAATTGCGTCATCTTAACTGAGGGCGCCGGTATGCACGCTTGGGCCCGTTTTTTTGCATTTCAGGCCGCGATTTTTGCAACTCGTCGCGTGGCGCTGCCTTTTGGCGGGGGGGATATGTACAGTGCAATCTCCAGCGCTGCCGTGGAGCAGCATTGAATGAATCGAAGGAGATGTCATGAACGCAGACCAGCCAATCGCCGCCGTCCCGACCCGCCGTTCGCGCCCGCCCAAGCGCAAGACGCGCATCACGATCTACCTGGACGACGAAGTGCTCAAGGAATTTCGCGAGCTGTCCGAACGCTGCGGCACCGGCTACCAGACCCTGATCAATGCCGCCTTGCGCAGCGGACTGGCGGCGCCGGCCGCGCCGCTGGCGCTGGCGTGCCGCGCATAAAGCACGGCTGGAACGTCGCGATCCCGTCACAGCAAGGGTTCCTTCGGTGCAAGGGCTCCGTAGAAAAGATTACATTAAGAAATATTTGTGCTAATCTGCGGGCTCTTTTAACCCCGGAGGGACTTATGAAAAAAGGCGAACTGATCGCAGAATTTGCGAAACGTACTGAGATGTCCGGCGCCGCTGCCAACAGCGCGGTCAACACCGTCATCGAGATCATCACCGAGCGCCTGAAAAAGGGCGAGACCGTCGGCATCACCGGCTTCGGCACTTTCTCGGTCAGCAAGCGCGCTGCCCGCAAAGGCCGCAACCCGTCGACCGGCGAAGTGATCAAGATCGCTGCATCGAAGACCCCGAAATTCGCTGCCGGCGCGACCCTGAAGGCCGCCGTCAATCCGAAGAAGAAGTAATCTCTCCTTCGCGGCATGGCACGCAGCCCGGCACCGCGCCGGTTGCTGCGGGCCGGCTGTCCTGTAGTTCCCCCCTCGCTTTTCCCCGCCTTCGCAATGAGTTTCACCACCTGGATCGCGTTTGTCATCGCCGGCACCCTGATTGCCATTTCCCCTGGTTCGGGCGCAGTGCTGTCGATGTCGCATGGCCTTGCCTACGGCGTGAAGAAAGCCAGCGGCACCGTGCTCGGCCTGCAGCTCGGGCTGCTCCTGGTGTTCACGATCGCCGGCGCCGGCGTCGGCTCGCTGCTGCTGGCGTCGAGCCTGGCGTTTGCGGTCGTCAAGACCGTCGGCGCACTGTACCTGATCTACCTGGGCCTGGCGCAGTGGCGCTCCAAGGCCGAGGCCAGCGCCGTCTCCACCGAGGGCCTGTCGGCCCATCCGACGCTGGGCAAGCGGGTTATGACCGGTTTCCTGACCAACGCCACCAACCCAAAGGGCATCATCTTCATGGTTGCCGTGCTGCCGGGCTTTATCGACAAGGACGCGCCACTGCTGCTGCAACTCGTCATCCTCGGCTTGACCATGGTGACGATCGATACCATCGTGATGCACGGCTATGCCTTCCTGGCGTCGTCGATGCAGCGCTTTTTCCGCGACGCGCGCATGGTCAAGCTGCAGAACCGCTTCTTTGGCGGCGTGCTGATGGTGGTGGGCGCCTTGCTGTTCTTCGTCAAGCGCGGGCACGGCGCCTGAGCCTGGCAGGCCTGTTGCGGTAACAGGTCAGATGCAACTTTCTGTAACCCACGTTGTCCGCCGCGCGGAGCGTGCGTTGTAATCAGTGTGCGGTCGTTCGTCCTTTCCTTGCGGAGCTGATGTCATGCGTAACCGGTTACTTAACACCTTGATGCTGCTGGCCTTTGCCGCCGCGTCCACCCAGGCGCTGGCCGATGAGCCGCCGGCGCGCGTCGGCCGTGTCGCGCTCGCACAGGGACAGGTCACTGTCGGCGGCGACGGCATCGAGACCACCACCGCCCAGGTCAACTGGCCGGTCACGTCCAACGAGATGATCACCACCGCGCGCGGCGCGCGCACCGAGCTGCAGGTGGGCTCGACCTTCATCCGGCTGGACGGCGATTCGTCGCTCGAGGTGGTCGAGCTGGACGACGACAACCTGCGCCTGCGCCTGCACTACGGCAGCGCCAGCATCCGCATCGTCAACCCGGACGTGCTGGGCGGCTTCGAGCTGTCCACGCCCGAGGGCCGGGTGCGCATGCAGGAGCCGGGCCGGCTGCGCGTGGATGCCGAGCGCGTGGCCGACACCAGCAGCGTGACCGTGTTCGAGGGCTCGGCCCGCGTGGAAGGCGGCGGCGCCAGCCTGACGCTGCGCGCCGGCAAGCGTGCCGAGCTGCAGGACGACGACGTGCGCACCATCGCCGCCATGCGCGACGCGTTCGACGACTGGGCGCAGGACCGCGACCGCTACGCCCAGGCGCCGGCCGCCACGCGCTATGTGACCACCGAAATGACCGGCTATTCCGACCTGGACCGCTACGGCCACTGGCAGATGAGCACCGAGTACGGCCCGCTGTGGATCCCCACGGTGGTGGCGCCGGGCTGGGCGCCGTACAGCGACGGCAGCTGGGTCTGGATGGACCAGTGGGGCTGGACCTGGGTGGACAACGCGCCGTGGGGCTACGCGCCCTTCCACTACGGGCGCTGGGTGGTCGTGAACAAGCGCTGGTGCTGGGCGCCGGGACACCGCGAGCACCGGCCGGTGTGGGCGCCGGCGCTGGTCGGCTGGGTGGGCGGGTCGAACTGGAGCGTGCGCTTCCGTGACCGCCACCAGGCCCTGCCCGCGCGCGGCTGGTACCCGCTGTCGCCGCATGACCGCTACGTGCCCGGCTACCGCGCGCCGGACGACCACCTGCGCCGCCTGAACAGCGACGTGCGCCCCGATTTTCGCCACCGTGCGCCGGAGCCGCGCGGCATCACCGTGGTGCCGCAGGACCAGTTCACCCACCGTGGCCGCGTGCCGGTGACGCAGGCGCCACATGCGGACGTGCCACGCCAGGCGCTGCAGGCCGTGCCGGGCGCCGCGCCGCCGCCGCCCGTGGGCAGGCGCGAGCATGACGCGCGCCGCGAGGAACGCCGTGCCGACGAACGTCCCGGCGAGCGCGGCCCCGGCGGCCGTTTCGACCGTGACCGTTTCGACCATGACCGCCTGGACCGCCGCGGCGACGAACGTGCCCGCCGCGAAGCACAGCCGCAAGTGCTCTCGACCCAGCCCAACCCGGTCATCCCCGACCATCGCCAGCCGCCGCAACCGGTGACGGTGCTGTCGGCGCCGCCTGTGTTGCAAGGGCCGCAGCCACAGCGCCCGGTGATTCCGGAGCACCGCCAGCCGCCGCAGCCGGTGGCCGCGATGTCGGCGCCGCCGGTGATCCAGCCGGGCCAGCCGATCCAGACGCAGCAGCCGGTGATTCCCGAGCACCGTCCGCCGCCGCAGCCGGTGACCGTGCTGTCCGCGCCGCCGGTGCTACCCGGCCAGCAACAGGCGCAGCCGCTGCCGCCGTCGCGCCTGCAGTGGCGCCACGAGAAGATGGACACGGGCGACGAGCCGCGCCGCGAGCGGACGCTGCCGCTTGCCCCTGGCCCGGTTCCCGCCGGCGTTGCGCCGCCGCCGCAGGCCGCGATGCCCGCGCCGCCGGAGCGGCCGCACCGCGCCGAGTTCGAACGGCGCGAGATGCCGCCGCCAGTGCGCCAGGCGCCGCCGCCGGCACCCGCCCCGGCAGCCCCGCCGCCGGTGGCGCACCAGTTCCAGCCGCCGCCTTCTCCGCCGCCGGTGATGCGCCAGATGCCGCCGCCACCGTCGCCGCCGGCGATGCAGGCGCCGCCCGCACCGCGTCCGGCACCCGCCGCCGCCCCGGTGCCCCAGCGAGCACGCGACGACAACGCCCGGCAGCAGGAGCGCTGACGCGACTATCCCGCCTATCCGCAATCCAGCCACCCGAAAATGCATTTCGTCACATTCCGATGGCTGGCGGCGGGGCCGATCGGTACAGTTCCAGCATCGGGTCAGCGCCTGCGGGCGCTGCCTTTCTGCACCAGCGGCGCCAGGCGCCCCGTGCCGCAGGGTTTCCCGGTACCGATTTTGTCCCGCTATTTCTCTCTACGATGGGAATAGTTTAGGCCGGCCTTGAGCCGGCCGTTTTTTTTGTACCGCCGCGCTGCGCGAAAGATTGCGGCTGCAGTAGCACGTCGTTCCGGCGAAAGCCGGAACCCATAACCCGCGTGAACGGACGCGCCTTGTCCGTCTGCCGCGGCTGCGCACACTCGGCATGGGTCCCGGCTTTCGCCGAGACGACGGCGCGGGCTTGCACCACCGGGCTTTGCCCCCACATTGGCTACAATGCGCTTTTGAACTGGAACACACATGGACCCGAACGAATCCCTCATCGAATACCCGAGCGACTTTCCGATCAAGGTCATGGGGGCAACGCACGAGGAGTTTGCCGCCACCATCACCAGCGTGCTGGTCGAGCTCGACCCGACTTTCCACTCTGGCAAGATGACGGTGCGCCCCTCGGCCAAGGGCAACTACACTGGCCTGACCGTGATCGTGCGCGCCACCAGCCGCGAGCAGCTCGACGACATCTACCGCGCGCTGTCGGGCCATCCGATGGTCAAGGTGGTGCTGTAAAAACTGGCTGCCTTCAAGGCGCGGCCGGGGGCGCTGGCTTATAATGACGGGGCTGTTCACCAATCCCGACCGATTTTCCATGCACCCGACCCGCCCCGCCAGGCCGATCATCCGCGAGCTTGGCCGCGCCGATTACGAGCCGACCTTCGCCGCGATGCGCGCCTTTACCGACGCGCGCACGCCCGATTCGGCGGACGAATTGTGGATTGTCGAGCACCCGCCGGTGTACACGCTGGGCCTGGGCGCCGACCGCGCGCACATCCTGGCCCCGCACGAGATCCCGGTGGTGCAGACCGACCGCGGCGGCGAAGTCACCTACCACGGCCCCGGCCAGGTGGTGATCTACCTGCTGATGGACCTGCGCCGCCAGAAGCCGGCCGGCAAGCTGTACGCGCGCCAGTTCGTCAACCGCATCGAGCAAGCCGTGATCGATGTGCTGGCGGCGTATAATCTGGAAGGCGAACGCATTGCCGGTGCGCCCGGCATCTACATCGCACAAGGGCCCCGCAAGGGCGCCAAGATCGCCGCGCTCGGCCTCAAGGTGCGCGGCAACGGCTGCACCTACCACGGCGTGTCGCTCAATGTCGCGATGGACCTGACCCCCTTCTCGTGGATCAACCCGTGCGGTTACTCGGGCCTGGCCACGGTCGACATGCGCACGATGGGCGTGGAGGCGCCGCTGGCCGACGTCCAGCACGCGCTCGCGCAGGCGCTGGTGCGCCACCTGGCTGCGGAACCCCAGCCAGCACCCAACAACCCGACTGACAGCCTCACAAGGGCATAGCCTCATGACTTCCGACACCAATACCGGCACCGCACCCGTCTACAACCCGAGCGAAAAGCAGAAGGGCGCCAGCAAGACCTCGCGCATCCCGATCAAGATCGTGCCGGTGGAGGATACCGAGCGCCTGAGGAAGCCGGACTGGATCCGCGTGAAGGCGGCCACGCACTCGTCGCGCTTCTACGAAATCAAGGATATCCTGCGCGCCAACAAGCTGGTGACGGTGTGCGAGGAAGCGAGTTGCCCGAACATCGGCGAGTGCTTCGGCAAGGGTACTGCGACCTTCATGATCATGGGCGACAAGTGCACCCGCCGCTGCCCGTTCTGCGACGTGGGCCACGGCCGTCCCGACCCGCTGGACGAAAACGAGCCGGGCAACCTGGCCAAGACCATCGCCGACCTGCGCCTGTCGTACGTGGTGATCACCTCGGTGGACCGCGACGACCTGCGTGACGGCGGCGCCGGCCACTTCGTCAACTGCATCACCAAGACGCGCGAACTGTCGCCGCGCACCAAGATCGAGGTGCTGGTGCCGGACTTCCGCGGCCGCCTGGAAAAAGCGCTGAACATCTTCGCGGACGGCCTGCCGGACGTGATGAACCACAACCTGGAAACCGTGCCGCGCCTGTACAAGGAAGCGCGCCCGGGCGCCGACTACCACCACTCGCTGCAGCTGCTGCGCGACTTCAAGAAAATGTATCCTTCGGCCGTGACCAAGTCGGGCCTGATGGTGGGCCTGGGCGAAACCGACGAGGAGATCCTCGAGGTGATGCGCGACATGCGCGCCCACGACATCGACATGCTGACCATCGGCCAGTACCTGGCGCCGTCGAACTCGCACCTGCCGGTGCGCCGCTACGTGCACCCGGACACCTTCAAGATGTTCGAGGAAAAGGCCTACGAAATGGGCTTCGTGCACGCCGCCGTGGGCGCGATGGTGCGCTCGTCGTACCATGCGGACCAGCAGGCGCACAACGCGGGGGTCGAAGGCGCCTGAGCCAGCCATCCTGCATGAACAACCGGGACCCGGGCAGCGCTCCGGTCCCGGTTTTTTTATTGCTTTTCACTAGGCATGCATAAGGGAAAGTTTTCGAGAGAATTCTGACAAGGCCGCGCATTAGAATCGTGTTCAATTTCTTTGAATGCGGACCCGCTAATGCCCCGACACTTCCTCCGTCGCCTTGCCCTCGCTGTTTCCCTGCTTGCTGCCACGCTGCCCGCACTCGCGGCGCTCGATCTGTCCGCGCCGATTCCCGTCGGCCCGCAGGTCAAGGTGGGCAAGCTCCCCAACGGGCTGACCTACTACATCCACAAGAACAGCACGCCCGCGCAGCGCCTCGAGCTGCGCCTGGTGGTAAAGGCCGGCTCGGTGCTCGAAGACGACGACCAGCGCGGCCTGGCGCACTTCGTCGAGCACATGGCGTTCAACGGCTCGACCCACTTCAAGCGCCAGGAGCTGGTCAACTACATGCAGGCGATCGGCGTGAAGATGGGGGCCGACCTGAACGCCTACACGTCGTTCGACGAGACGGTGTACATCCTGCCGATTCCCACCGACCGCAAGGACAACGTGGATAAGGGCTTTGCCGTGCTCGAGGACTGGGCGCACGGGCTGACGCTGAATGACGCCGACATCGACAAGGAGCGCGACATCGTGCTCGAGGAGCTGCGCCTGCGCAAGGGCGCGGGCGAGCGTCTGAACAAGGTGGTCATGCCCAAGCTGTTCAATGGCTCCAAGTACGCCGAGCGCCTGCCGATCGGCACCGAGGAGGTGCTGCGCAACTTCAAGCCGGACACCCTGCGTCGCTTCTACCGTGAGTGGTACCGCCCCGACCTGATGGCGGTGGTGGTGGTGGGCGACATCGAGCCGTCCGAAGCCGAGAAACAGATCCGCGCCCACTTCGCCGGGCTGACCAACCCAGCGCCGGAACGGGAGCGCAACTACCCGGACATTTCTTCCCGCCTGGACACCGAAGCGCTGGTCGTGACCGACAAGGAAGCGAGCGGCAATGCTGTGTTCCTGCGTTATCCGGTCGCCCCTGCACCAGCGCGCCTGACCTATGGCAGCTATCGCGAAAAGAAGATTGAATCGTTGTTCAGCACGATGCTGAACCAGCGCCTTCTGGAGCTGACCATGCAGCCGGACGCGCCGTTCCTAGGGGGTATCACCGGCATCACGCGCTTTACCGCGCGCTACCAGGCCTATCACGCCGTAGCTGCGCTCGGTCCGCGTGGAGCGGAACCGGCCATTGCCGCGCTGGTGCAGGAAAACATGCGTGCGCGTAAATTCGGTTTCTCGGAAGCAGAGCTGGAGCGGGCGCGCAAGAACCTGCTGCGTTCCTACGAACGCATGTACAACGAGCGTAACACCACCAACTCAGCCAGCTATGTTGGCGAATACCTGCGCAATTTCCTGGCCGGCGAGACGTTGCCGGGGACCGAGGCTGAATACCGTCTGGTCCAGGAGCTCCTTCCAGGCATCACCCTGGAAGAAGTCAATGAGTTCGCGCGCAAGACCATTCCCGCGGACTCGGGCAAGCTGGTGGTGTACTCGGGCGTCGAGCGTGCCGGCACCCCCGCCCCAACCCGCGAAGCGCTGCTGGCGGCGGCGCGCATGGCCGAGCAGGGGGACATCGGCCAGCGCAAGGACAAGGCGTTGGCGACGCGGCTGATGGAGCGCCCGCCCACGCCCGGCAGCATCGTCGAGGAATCGGAAGACAAGACGCTGGGGCTGACGCGCCTGACGCTGTCCAACGGTGTGAAGGTGATCCTCAAGCCGACCGACTTCCACCGCGACCAGGTGATGTTGAGCGGCGCCCGCTTCGGCGGCCAGATGCTGTTCGACGAAAAGGATATCCCCAACACGCGGTACGCCAGCCAGGTGGCGGCGAGCATGGGGCTGAAGGACTTTTCGCCTGCGGACGTTGGCAAGATCTTGGCCGGCAAGTCGGCCTCCGCGAGTACGTTGCTGGCCGATTATACCGATGAAGTCCGCGGCAACTCGGGCGCTGGCATCGATGACATCGAGGCCATGCTGCAAATGCTGTGGCTGCGCTTCGACGGCGTGCGGCGCGACGAAACGCTGTACGCATCCTACATGGATCTGCGAAAAGAAGCGCTGCGCAACCGCCAGGCCCAGCCGGAGATGCGTTTCCGCGATGCGATCGTCGACACCCTGTACAACAAGCACCCGTACGAGCCGCGCGAACTGACCCTCGACGATGTGGCCAGGATGAGCCTGGACCGCAGCATCGAGATCTACCGGCAGCGCTTTTCCAGCGCCAAGGGCATGACCTTCGTCCTTGTCGGCAGTTTCGATGTCGCCAAGCTCAAGCCGCTGCTGGCGACCTATCTGGCGACATTGCCGACCCCCGAGCTGACGGTAGCTTACCGCGACGTCGGCCTGCGCCCCGTGACCGGCGTGGTCAAGAAAGAGGTGCTGGGCGGCGTCGAGCAGAAGAGCACCCTGTCCGTGACCTTTACCGGCCCGGCCGCCTGGTCTGAACAGGAAAACTTGCGCATGGCGGCCCTCATCGAGGTGATGAACTTGCGCGTGTACGAGGTGCTGCGCACCAACCTGGGCCTGATCTATGGCGGCAACCTGTCGGGCGCCGTGCGCAAAATCCCCTACGAGCACTATGTGATCAGCGGCTTGATCCCGACCGGGCCCGAGAAGATGGACAAGGTGGTCGCTGCGCTGTTCGAGCAGATCGAACGGCTCAAGACCACCGGCCCGGACGAGGCGGAACTGGCGAAGGTGAAGACCAACTGGCGCCAGCGCAACCAGCGCTCGCTGCGCGAAAACGTCTACTGGATGCAGCGCTTGCAGGTGTCTGTGCTCGACGGCACCGATCCCGGCCGGATCCTGAAGGTCATGGACGATGTGGATGCGATGACGGCGGCTGACATCCGCGCCGCCGCGCAGCGCTACTTCAAGACCGACAACTACGTGCAGGTGGTGCTCAACCCCGAGCGGCCTGCCGCCGTGGCCGCGGCCGCAAGCCAGGCGGGGAACTAGCGAACCCGCGCCCGCCCGGGCTGGACAGGCCAGCCCGGGGGAGCTTAGCGGCCGTCGTTACCGTTGTTGGTCGAGGTGCCGGTCGTGGTGCCGGTCCCGGTCGTGCCGGTGCCCGAGCTGGTATTGCTGTTGCCGGTCGTGCCGCCCGAGGTGGTGACGCCGGTGGCCGTCGAGGATGCGCCGCTGTCCATCGACGAGCCGGAACTCGTTCCGCTGCTCATCGACGAGCCGCTGCTGCGGCCGTTGTAGGTGTCGGTCGAGCTGCACGCTGCGAGTCCAAACGCCATCAGGCTGCCCAGCAGCAAGGTTTGATAGGGCTTCATCGATATTCCTCCTTCAGTTTTTGGGAATTCCACATACTGCAAGCCTGCGCGGTCGCTGGAAATAGGAAGAGTTCGCCAATGACCGTAGGAGTAACCGCACAGTCTGATGGCAAGATGCGTTGCAGACACGCCTGCTGCTCTTCGGTTCCGCTTGACGCTTGGTTATAATCGAGGGTTCTTTCCTCAAGCACCCTCGCGTCATGACGACCGCTCCCGAACTCCTTTTGCCCGCCGGCTCGCTGGCGAAGATGCACGCCGCCTTCGATTTTGGCGCCGACGCCGTGTACGCCGGCCAGCCGCGCTACAGCCTGCGCGTGCGCAACAACGATTTTTCGACCCATGCCGCCCTCAAGCAGGGCATCGACCAGGCCCACGCACGCGGCAAGAAGTTCTTTGTCGCCAGCAACATCTTCGCGCACAACGCCAAGCTGAAGACCTACCTGAAGGACATGGAGCCGGTGATCGAGATGAAGCCGGACGCGCTGATCATGGCCGACCCCGGCCTGATCATGATGGTGCGCGACAAGTGGCCGGAGGTGCAGGTCCACCTGTCGGTGCAGGCCAATGCGGTCAACTGGGCGGACGTGAAGTTCTGGCACCGCCAGGGCCTGACCCGCGTGATCCTGTCGCGCGAGCTGTCGCTGGACGAGATCGAGGAGATCAAGCAGCGCTGCCCGGAAATGGAGATCGAGGTGTTCGTGCACGGCGCGCTGTGCATCGCGTACTCGGGGCGCTGCCTGCTGTCGGGTTATTTCAATCACCGCGACGCCAACCAGGGCACCTGCACCAACTCCTGCCGCTGGGATTACAAGGTGCAGAATGCGGAGGAAGACGCGACCGGCGACATCGCCCGCATCGCACCGGAATCGATCAGCTTCAACTACCGCCAGGCGCTGGAGCAGGCCGAGCAGCAATCGTTCTCGTCGCTGGGCGACATGCCGCGCCACCCGCTGGCCGACCGCGTGTACCTGATCGAGGAATCCGAGCGTCCCGGCGAGCTGATGCCGGTGATGGAAGACGAGCACGGCACCTACATCATGAACTCGAAGGACCTGCGCGCCGTGGAGCACGTGGAGCGGCTGGTGAAAATCGGCGTGGACTCGCTCAAGGTCGAGGGGCGCACCAAGTCGCTGTACTACGTGGCGCGCACGGCGCAGGTGTACCGGCGCGCGATCGACGACGCGGTGGCGGGACGGCCGTTCGACATCGACCTTCTGGGGCAACTGCAGGGGCTGGCGAACCGCGGCTATACCGACGGGTTCTACCAGCGCCACCACACCCAAGACCACCAGAACTACATGCGCGGCGCGTCGGAAGCGAACCGCAGCCAGTACGTGGGCGATGTGCAGGCGGTCGAGGGCGGCTGGGCCACGGTCGAGGTCAAGAACCGCTTCGCGGTGGGCGACCGGATCGAGGTGATTCACCCGTCCGGCAATGCCGAGGTCAAGCTGGAGCGCATGCTGGACCTGGAAGGCAAGCCGATCGAGGTGGCGCCGGGCAGCGGGCACCTGGTGCGCATTCAGCTGGATGGCAAGTTCGACAAGGCCTTGCTGGCGCGCTTCCTGTAACCCGTACCCCCAGCACGTCGTCGCGGCGAAGGCCGGGACCCATGCTGAGCTAACTGGCCTGGGGCGCGATATTTCGACCGATCACGCTGTCCATGGGTCCCGGCCTGCGCCGGGACGACGTGCAAAAGTTGCGGGTCGTCGTCACCGTTCACGCCCGCACAGAACACCACCTCCCGCCGCGCTATAGTGAACCCATGAACAACTCCCGCACCCACGACGAGCCCGACACCACCAGCGGCGACGACGCCCTGCTCGAGCACGACCTCAAGCTGGGCGAGCGCGGCGTCGAGCTGGTCAAGATGGAAGGCCGCGTGTTCCTGCGCTTTCGCGGCGAGGCGCGTTACGAGGGCTTGCGCGTGCCCTACAAGCTGGTGCCCAGCCGGGGCGTGCTGGCCAAGCCAAGCAAGTGGCGCAAGCTCGACCTGTCCGCGCGCCGCGCACTGATCGAGGAGCGCGCCAGCGACCGAGACATCGAGGAACTGCGCCACCAGGCCGAGGAGTTCGTCGCCGACATTGCCGACCGCGCCGACGACGTCGGCTGGGACCCGATGCTGTTCCTGCACGTGCTGAACGAGCTGGAAACCTCGGAGCCGGCCGAGTACGTGTTCGACCGCATCTCGCAGCGTCTGGCGCACGCGGTCGAGCGCGAAGAGGAAGAGCGCCACGCGGCGCGCACCAAGGAAAGCATCAACCTGGCCGAATACCCGCAGACGTTTGAAGCGGCCAGCAAGATGCAGCGCCGCTTCATCGCCCTGCTGGGGCCGACCAACTCGGGCAAGACGCACCGCGCGATGGAAGCGCTGGCCAACGCCAAAAGCGGCGTCTACCTGGCCCCGCTGCGCCTGCTGGCGCTGGAAAACTACGAACGCCTGCTGGAGGCAAAGCCGCACGGCGAGGACCTGAAGGTGAGCCTCATCACCGGAGAAGAGCGGCGCATCGCGGAAGGCGCGACGCACGTGGCGTCCACCGTCGAGATGCTCGACACCAAAACACCGGTGGAAGTGGCGGTGATCGACGAGATCCAGATGCTCTCGGACCGCGACCGCGGCGCGGCCTGGACCGCCGCCGTGTGCGGGGCGCCGGCCCAGGTCGTGTACCTGGTCGGGGCGCCAGAGGCACGGCGCGCGGTGGAGGCGCTGGCGGCGCGGCTCGAATGCGAGCTCGAGGTGCACGTCCTCAAGCGCAAGGCCCCGCTGTCGATGGAGACGGGCGCGGTGCGCAAGCTGCGCAACCTGCGCCGCGGCGACGCCGTGATCGCGTTCTCGCGGCGCGAGGTGCTGATGTGGCGCGACATGATCACCGAGATGGGCCTGTCGGTGGCCACCGTGTACGGCAACCTGTCGCCGGAAGTGCGGCGTGCGCAGGCCGCGCGCTTTCGGGAGGGGCAGGCCGACGTGGTGGTGGGCACCGACGCGCTGGCGATGGGCCTGAACCTGCCGATCCAGCGCATCGTGATGACCACCGCGATCAAGTACAACGGCGTGGAGGAAGAGGAGATCTCGGCCGCGCTGGCGCGCCAGATCGCCGGCCGCGCCGGGCGTTTTGGCGTGCACGAGGAGGGCTTTGTCGCCGGCTATGACGACGACACGCACGAAATCATGCGCGCGCTGCTGCGCGAAAAGGTGCCGCCGGTACCGGCCAGCGGGTTTGCGGTGGCACCCTCGCTCGAGCAGCTGCACCGCATCTCGGCCGTGACTGGCGAAACCTCGCTGGTCAAGCTGCTCAAGCGCTTCGTCCACAACATCGACGTGCCGGACGGCTTCTTCTTCCCCAAGATCACCGAAGAGCAGAACGAGCGCGCCGAGTGGCTGGACACGCTGCCGCTGTCGGTGGCCGAAAAGTTCACGCTGTCGCTGGTGCCGGTGTCGACCAAGGTGCCGGTGCTGCAAAGCGCGTGGGAGCACTGGTCGCTGTCCCTGGCGAAGAAGAAGGCGTGCCCGCTGCAGCCTCATCCGGACTCGCTGCTGTGGCAGAACTTGCAAGAGGTGGAGGACACCTGCCGCATGTACTCGGCTTATGCGTGGCTGGGCTACCGGGTGCCGGAGTACTTCCCCAGCATCGCGCTGGCGCAGGAATTGGCGCGCGAAGCGTCCGAGCGCGTCGATTCGCTGCTGCAGCAGCAGAACGCGGCGGCGCGCAAGCGCCACGACAAGCGCCGCCGCTGGTGACTCAAGGCAGGCAGCGCGAGGCCACGCCGGCCGCGTTGCCCCCCACCGCCGGAATGTCGTAGGGCGGGTAGCCGTTGCCCAGCAACACCGTGCGTTGGCCAAGGTAGCGCAGGCCCAGCTGGTCGCCGCCGTAGTCGTCCAGCCCGCGCGGCACGAACAGCGCGATGCGGTAGTTTAGCCCCTGGTAAAAGCCCGGCTGGAACACCTGCAGGCTTGGCCCCTGCTGCAGTTCGCCGGCGATCGCGCTGGCCAGCACCGGGGTGTCCTGGGTGCCGTTGAGCCAGGCAGAATCCTCGTAGCGCAGGCTGTAGGGGAACAGCGGTCCCCAGCTGTCGCCGCCGTAATCAATCCTGAAGTTGTTGACGTCATACACGAAGCTGGGCAGGCTGCGCCCGCGCGCGTCCAGGCTGCACAGCACAAAAATGGCCCAGAAGCCCTGGCGGTAGCGCGGCACCACAAAGCCGGCGGCGCGGGCTGGCGGCACGGGCGGGGCGCGGAAGCGTACCTCGTGCGCGTTGGCCACGTGCTGGTAATGGATGACGACCGCCTCGCCCGGCACCGGGCGCTCGGCGGAACAGGCGGCCAGGGCTGCGAGTACGGCCGCCGGGAAAAAGCTGCTGAAACGGTTGCACATGACGCCTCCTCCGCGAGCACGGCACGTAGGGTGGGCTCCTGAGCCCACGCGTTCTTACGTGGCTCATCACACCTGCACCGGCCGCGTATCACCGCGTGGGCTCGAGAGCCCACCCTACCGCCATGCTCCGGCTGTCAAGGGATGCGTCAAGATTGGACGAACGAACCGGAGCCGGTTTGAGTTAGCTCAGGCGTGCTGTGGCGTGGACGCGAAGATCAGCTGGAGGCGAGCGCCTTCTGCAGCAGCTGGTGCAGGCCGGTGAATTCCGGCTCGCCCACGTAGCGCTTGAGGATTTCGCCGTGCTTGCCGATCACGAAGGTGGTCGGGGTCATGGCCACGTCGCCGAACTGCTTGGCCAGGTCGCCGCCAGAATCGAGCGCCACCTTGAACGGCAGCTGGCGCGTTTGCGCATAGTTGAGCACGTAGTCGGGGCGGTCGTAGCTCATTGCCACCGCAACAAATTGCAGGCCCTGGCCCTTGAATTTGTTGTAGGTGTCGATCATGCCCGGCATCTCCTTGATGCAGGTGGCGCACGAGGTGGCCCAGAAGTTCACCATGACCACCTTGCCGCGCAGGTCCTGGCTGCTGATCTTCTGCCCGTCGATGCTGATGAAGGTGACGTCCGGCGCCTTGACCTCGCGCGTGAGGGTCTGGTAGCCGATGCCGCCGATGACGAGCACGGCCGCGCCGATGGCGGCGTAGGGAATCCAGGAGCGTTTGGTGGCCGGAGCGTTCATGATGTGAGTGCAAAAAAATTGGGCAACGTGCCGATTATAGCCTCGTTGCCCATTGGCGGCATTGATGCGGTTGCTTAAATTACGAGGCAGCCTGGCCGTTCTGCGCCTGCATGGCCTTCAGGTCTTCTTCGCTGATGTATTCGAAGATCTTGACCACGCGTTGTACGCCGGACACACCCTGCGCCACCTCGGCCGCGATGTTGCCTTCGCGCGGGGTGACGATGCCCATCAGGTACACGTTGCCGCGTTCCGTCACGACCTTGAACGACACGGCCGAGACGGTCTTCTTGTCGACCAGGCTGGCCTTGACCTTGGTGGTGATCAGGGTGTCGTTCGAGCGCGAGGTGTAGCTCGACGCGCCGGCCACTTCCAGCTCGTTGGTCACGGACACGACGTTGTCGATGGCGCGCACTTCGCGCTCGGCGGCGGCCTTCATCGCCTCGTCCTTCACCTCGCCGGTGAGCAGCACCTTGCGGTTGTAGCTGGTCACGTTGACATGGCCGGCGTCGCCCACGATCTTGGCCACGCGCACTTCGCCCTTGACGGCAATGGCCTTGTCCTCGGTTTGCGCGCCCAGCGTGCGGCGGTCGGCGGTGGCCACCGCGCCCATCACGGCGCTGCCGACCATCATTTCGACGCAGCCGGACAGCGAGGCCGCCAGCGCGGCGCACAGCACGGCTTTCGAGAGCACGTTCGACAGTCGGGTATTCATTCCTCATCTCCTCCAAAAAGGGCGACATCGATGCCGTCGCAAATGCAGTGGATCGTGACCAGGTGGACCTCCTGGATGCGCGCCGTGCGGGTGTGCGGCACGTTGATGTGCACGTCGGCATCGGTCAGCATCTTGGCCAGCTGGCCGCCGTCCTTGCCGGTCAGCGCGACGATGCGCATTTCGCGCTCGAGCGCACTTTCCACCGCGGCCAGCACGTTGGCCGAATTGCCCGAAGTGGAAATAGCCAAGAGGATATCGCCGGCCTGGCCGAACGCCTGCACCTGTTTGGCGAACACATCCTTATAGCTGTAATCATTGCCGACCGCCGTCAGGATCGATGTGTCGGTGGTCAAAGCCAGTGCCGGCAGCGGGAAGCGCTCGCGCTCGAAACGGCCGACCAGCTCGGCGGCAAAGTGCTGGCAGTCGGCCGCCGAGCCGCCGTTGCCGCATGCGAGGATCTTGTTGCCGTTGGACAGGGCCGCGAACATCAGTTCGACCGCCTGCGAAATCGGTTGGGACAGGACCGCGGCCGACTTCAGTTTGAGGTCGGCGCTTTCCTGGAAATGTGCAAGGATGCGTTGGGTATTCATGGCCTGAGATTATAGTGCAGTGGAAAGGTGAAGGCAGGCAATGCCGGTAAAAATTGCTTACACTTCAATGGCGTTGCGCATCCAGTCGAGCTGGCCGGCGTCGATCGCGACCACGTCGAAACGGCAGGGCGGCGTGCGGGGAAAGCGCAACAGGTAGAGCTCGGCGGCGCGCACCAGGCGGCGCACCTTGGCCGGGGTGATGCTGGCCGCCGCGCCGCCGTGGGCACGCGCGGCGCGCTGGCGCACCTCGACGAACACCAGGGTGGCGCCGTCGCGCATCACCAGGTCGATCTCGCCGGCCTTGCAGCGGAAGTTGGCCTCGACCAGTCGCAGGCCGTGGCGCTCCAGGTGCGCCTGCGCCACCTGTTCCCAGCGCTGGCCCTGCTCCTGTTTCTTTGACAAGCCCGGCAGGCGCATCCCTCAGGGCCCCGCGGCTTCGAACTTGCCGTCGCGGACCACCACGGCCGCTTCAACGCGCCGGAACGCGGGGTTGCCGGACAGGCTGGCGGCCAGCTTGCCGGTCACGCCGTCGAGCTCGACGGGCGCGTTGGGTGCGCGCGCGATCGCCTGCGCGACCCGGTAGGCATCGATGCCCAGCGCGTACAGCCGGTCCATGTCGAGCGTGTGGCCGGACTCCAGCCAGCGCGGATAGACCATCACCGCCTGGTGCGCGGGCTCGACCTCCCACGGCAGGTCGAGCAGGCGCACGCCGTTCAGCTCGGCCATCGGCTCGCTCGTGTCGCGCCCCGGGTTGGCGGGCGAGGCGGCATAGCAGGCGACGGCGGTGCCGAGCACGGCGCGCACCTGGCGTAGCTGGCCGGCGTCGAGCGCGGCAAAGATGAGTTCCGGTGGGTCGATTTCCATCTGGGTGCGCACGAGGTCGATCGCGTCGCGGTCCACGTTGCCGTCAGTAGCGGGCAGTTCGGCCAGGTGGCTGTTCCTGCCCAGCTCGCTCCAGCGCCGCTCGAAGCCCTGCGCCATGCGCTGCTGCCAGGCCTGGTCGCCGGCCAGCACCAGCGCACGCCCTGCCGGGTGCTCGCGCGCGGCCCAGTCGGCCACCTGGCGGGCCTCGTCCTCGGTCGACAGGCCGATCACCAGCATGTTGGGCGGCAGCGCCACGCCGGGGTCGGGGTGGTTCAGGGCGATGGTGGGGCGCGCGAGCGTGCCGCTTGCGGCGAGCGCATTGACGGCGGGCCGCGCCAGGGGACCGGCCACGAGGTCGTGGCTGGCGGCGGCAAGGCGGTAGGCGCCCAGCACCTGCGCCACGTCGTCGCCGGTGCCGACCACGTCCACCTCGACCCCGGCGCGGTCGTGCTGCCAGGCCGCCAGGAAGCCGTCGCGAACGGCCGTGGCCGGCAGCGCAAGGGTTGGCGACTGCAAGGGCACCAGCAGGGCGATGCGCAGCGGGCCGGCCACGGGCGCGGGCGGCGCAGGCGCTTCTTCCTGGGCGGCGCCGGGGCGCGCGAACGCGCTTGGCGGCGGCTGGACTGGCAGTTTTGCCAACGTGCTTGTGTTTGGCTCCGCGGGCGCGCACAATCGGCCCGGCGCGCCGCATGGCGCCGCGCAGCCGGCCAGCAGCGCCAGCGCGAGCGCGGCCAGCAGGCCTTCGAGACGAGTAATTTGCATCGCAACCCCGACATGAGTGAATCCCAGCCCAGCCAGATCGCCCAACTTCCCGTGATCCACGAGGCAGCCCAGCAGTCCTATCCTACTGCGACGTTGTACGTGGTGGCCACACCGATCGGCAATGTGACCGACATCACGCTGCGCGCGCTGCACCTGCTGGCGCTGGCCGACGTGGTCGCGTGCGAGGATACACGCAAGACCGGCGCGCTCCTTGCGCGGTTCGGCATGAACAAGCACATGCTGGCGGCGCACCAGCACAACGAGCGCGAGGTGGCCGCGAAACTCATCGCGCGCCTGGTTGCCGGCGAGCGCGTGGCGCTGGTGTCGGATGCCGGCACGCCGGCCGTGTCCGACCCGGGCGCGCGCATCGTGGACGCGGTGCGCGCCGCCGGATTGCGCGTGGTGCCCTTGCCCGGCCCGTCCGCGGCGGTGACGGCGCTGTCGGCTGCGGGGCTGGTGAACGACCGGTTCTACTTCGTCGGCTTCTTGCCGGCCAAGGCCAAGCAGCGCGAGGCGGAACTGGCGGAACTGGCACGGGTGCCGGCCACGCTGGTGTTCTACGAAGCGCCGCACCGCATCGACGAATGCGTGCAGGCGCTGGCCGCCGCGTTCGAGCCAACCCGGCAGGTGGTGTTCGCGCGCGAGCTGACCAAGCTGTTCGAGGAAATCCACCGCTGCCCGCTGGGCGAAGCGATGGCGTGGATCAAGTCGGACGCCAACCGCGAGCGCGGCGAGTTCGTGGTGCTGGTCGAGGGCGCGCCGCAAGCGTCCGATGCCGCCGAGGCCGACGCCGAGCGCATCCTGCAGATCCTGCTGTCCGAATGCAGCGTCAAGCAGGCGGCCAGCCTGGCAGCGCAAATCACCGGGCTGAAGAAAAACGCGCTGTACGAGCGGGCCTTGCGCATGAAGGGCGAATGAGCACGGCGGGCCTGTGGTTGATGTTTTGCCCACTCGCGGTTTTGCGCGCTCCTTGACCGGCAGGACCCCAGCCGTTATGATGCCCCTCCTCGGAGTGTAGCGCAGCCCGGTAGCGCATCTGGTTTGGGACCAGAGGGTCCAAGGTTCGAATCCTTGTACTCCGACCAGTTTTACAGGAAAGCCGACGTCTTGCGCGTCGGCTTTTTTGCTTTCTGGCGCCCGCGCGACCCTACCGGGATGGCGGCGCCGCCTGCACCCAGGCATAGTCGAACACCGTCGTTTCGCGCGGGTGCAGCACCGACTGCTCTGCAAGATGGCCGCGTTCGGCCACGGTAAAGTTGGGGCAGGCCGGCAGCGGCACACGAGGCCGGTCGTCAAAGCCGTCTCCGGACAGCAGCAGGATGCGGCCCTGCTGTGCGCACGCCTGCCCCAGCAGGACCACCGGCTTGTCGGGGAACTGCAAGCGGATGTTCCCGCCCACAAACCGATCCTGTACCGCGAACACGTCCACATCCGGAAAACGGTGCGCAAGCTCGCGCGCCAGCTGGTCATAGGGCTGCTGGATGCGCGGGTGCCGGCCAAGCCCTGCCTGCAGCTGCGGCCGGAACGCGAGCGCGCTGACCAGCACCACGGCGAACACCCCCAGCGTCACGAGTATCCTGCGGTACACCCGGTCGCTCGCCGGAGGGAAGAACACGAAGAAGCCGAGCGGTACCGAAAACAGCAGGGGCTGCAGCCACCGGCTTTGTATGTGGATCAGTTCGCCGGTGAGCACGAGCGCGGCCACCGTGCCAAGGCCGGCTGCATACAGCCAGAAGAAAAAGCGCACGTCGGTCGCCTCCCACCGTGGCGTGCCGGGCCGCCGCCCGCGCCACGCGAAGGCGAGCGGCACCCACAGCGGCGTGCCGAACGACAGCAAGCTCATGAAGAAGTGGCGCAGCCCAAGCAGCACGTTCTTGCCGTAGGTTGTGGGCGCCCCGCCCTCGCGCATCTTGCGCAATGTTTCGGCGGTGGCGGCGTCGATCTGCTGGAAAAACCACCACGCGTGCGGCAACACGAGCAGCAGGCCGACGGCCGGGGTGATCCACACGTCGCGGGTCCAGACGATGCGGCGGTGCTCGCGCACCAGCAGGCTGGCGCCCGCCAGGCCGATCACGAACAGCAGGAAGTTGTACTTCGACAGCATCCCTAGCCCGAACAGCACGCCCAGCAGCGCGCGCCGCCGCTTGCTCGGCTGCTCGAGCAGCGTGGTGTAGGTCCACAGCGAGGCAGCGCCCACGGCGGTGGCGAGGATGGAATGGGTGCGGTCGATCTGCGCCTCCCAGCCCAGCGTAACGATCATGATCAGCGACGACGACACGACGGCTGCGCCGAGCGTGCCCAGCAGCATGCGCGCCGTACGGTACAGGCTGTAGTACAGCACGAACATGAAGATGTTCTTGGCGATGGCCAGGCCCAAGTGGCTGACCCCCACGGCGTGGAACACCAGCGCTTGCAGCCAGGTATAGAGCGGGGGCTGGTTCTCGTAGCCGAGCCGGAATTGCTGGGCGTAGAAAATCTGCTCGGCCTCGTCCATCTCCACCGCGCCGCCTTGCAGCACGCGAATCAGGATTTGAAGGAGGAAATAGACGCCGAGAACGACCACGAACGTCTGCCGGGTCTGTTCCTTGCTGCCGGTAATGCGTTCAGCAATCGCGGTCACGGTGTCCTCACTAGGCTGCCGAGACGCTAGCCTAGCGAGGGGAGGTGTGGTGCTATTGAATGCGGATCAAACGAGCGCCACGCGGCACCTCCACGTCGTCCCCGCGGAGGCGGGGACCCATGCTGCGTTTGCAAAGCAGCTGCACCAAACATGCCACGATGCAAACTGTCTATGGGTCCCCGCCTGCGCGGGGACGACGTGGTTTTGGGTTGTGGGCGGTGCGCGCCTAGCCGGCGCGTTTTGCCGCAATCGCGTTGCCCGCCCGGCTTACCGCCTTGCGCCCGAGGTGCTGCGAAATGAACTGCCCGGCATCGACCACCTGGTCCAGGTCCACGCCGGTTTCGATTCCCAGCCCGTGCATCATGTACAGCACGTCCTCGCTGGCCACGTTGCCGGTTGCGCCCTTGGCGTAAGGGCAGCCGCCCAGGCCCGCCACCGACGAGTGGAAGATCGCCACGCCCACTTCCATGCTGGCGTAGATGTTGGCCAGCGCCTGGCCGTAGGTATCGTGGAAGTGGCCGGACAGCCGCTCAAGCGGGAATTCCTGCGCCGCGCGCAGCATCACCGCCTGCGTCTTGCGTGGGGTGGATACGCCGATCGTGTCCGCGATGTCGATTTCGTCGCAGCCCAGGTCGCGCATGCGCGCCACCACGTCGGCCACCGCGTCGAGCGACACTTCGCCCTGGTACGGGCAGCCGAACGCCGTGCTGATACTGGCGCGCACGCGCAGCCCGTTGGCCTTGGCGGCCTTGGCCACCGGCTCGAAACGCGCGATCGACTCGGCGATCGAGCAGTTGATGTTCTTCTGTGAGAACGCCTCCGACGCGGCGCCGAAGATCACCACTTCGCCCGCGCCGGCGGCCAGCGCCGCCTCGAAGCCCTGCATGTTGGGCGTGAGCGCCGAATAGATGGTGCCCGGACGGCGCGCAATGCCGGCCATGACCTCGCTGCTGGTGGCCATCTGCGGCACCCACTTGGGCGAGACGAAGGACGCCGCCTCGATGTTGGCAAAGCCGGCGCGCGACAGTCGGTCCACCAGTTCGATCTTCACTGGCGCGCTCACGTTTTCCTTCTCGTTCTGCAGGCCGTCGCGCGGCCCCACTTCGACGATCTTGACGTTGCGCGGCAGGTTCGGTTGGCTGTTCATCTCAATATCCCCGGTTGCGGTCGACCACGTCGTCGACAGGTTGGCCCTGTTCGAGGGCGTCGATTTTTGCTGCGATCTGGCGCACCGCTTCGGGCCGCAGCGTGAGCGCCGAAATGTGCGGCGTGATGCTGATGCGCGGCTCCTGCCAGAACGGATGCCCGGCTGGCAGCGGCTCGCCCTCGAACACGTCGAGCGTGGCGCCGGCGATGTGGCCGGACCGGACAAGCGCAAGCAGGTCGTGCTCGGCCACGATGGCGCCGCGCGACACGTTGATGAGGTACGCGCCCTGCGGCAGCAGCGACAGGCGCTGCCGGTCCAGCAGGCGCGCCGTGTCGGCCGTGAGCGGCAGCATGCACACCAGCACGCGCGCGCCGCGCAGGAAGTCGTCAAGCTGCTGTGCGCCCGCAAAGCACTCAACGCCGTCCAGCTGCTTGTGGCTGCGGCTCCAGGCACGCACGGGAAAGCCGAAATGGCGCAGCGTGTCGATCACGGGCAGCGCAAGCTTGCCCACGCCCATGACGCCGACCGTGAATTCGCGCTTGTCGAAGGCCGGCAGCGGCTTCCATTCAGCGCGGCTTGCGATCTGTTCGTATTCGTCGAAGCGGCGGAAATAGCGCAGCACCGCGTGCGCCACGTACTCGGCCATCTGCATGCCCATGCCGGCGTCGCCCAGCCGGATGATCGGCACATCGGGCAGCGCGCCGCCAAAGCGCAGCAGCGCGTCCACCCCGGCGCCCATCAGGAAGATCGCCTTCACGTGCGCCAGCTGTTCCAGCAGCGCCGGCGTGGGCGCCCACAGCACCGCGTAATCGCAGGGCGCATGCGGCTCGCCTTCGCGCCACACGACCGTTTCGGCCTGCGGCATCACGGCCGCGAACTCATCCACCCACGGCTGGGTCACGCCGTCGGCGCGGAACAGCAGGATGCGCATCCCCGGTCCCTTCAGGCAGCGGCTTTGAAAGCCAGCAGCGGCGCGCCGTCTGCGACCTGGTCGCCAACCTGGTAGAGCACTTCTTCGACCACGCCATCGGACGGCGCCGAAATCGTATGCTCCATTTTCATCGCTTCCATGATGACCAGCGGCTGGCCCTTCTTCACGTCGGCGCCGGCCTCCGTCATCACCGCGACCACCTTGCCCGGCATCGGCGCGGTCAGGCGGCCGCCGCCGGTTTCGTGTTCGCCAGCGTGCGCCATCGGGTCGTTGTAGCCCAGCGTGTAGTGGCGCCCGCCGGTGAAGACGTGGAAGACGTCGCCGTCGCGCCGCACGCTGCCGTGGCAGGCGGTGTCGCCAAGACGGATCGACAGCTCGGCCCCCTCACGCGCCACCAGTTCGAGCCTGGACGATACGCCCGCCATCTCGATGTCCCAGCCGTGTGCGCGGTAGGTCAGCTTCACGCTGTACGCCTTTGCCTCGGTCCCGGCCGCGTAATCGTCGGTGAACGAGAGCTGGCGCTGGTAGGCGCCGTTCATGCGCCAGCCCAGCGCCTGGCCCCACGGGTCGGCCGGGTTGGCGGCCACGCTCGCGGACTTGTCCTTTTCCGATTCCACCAGCGACAGCGCGGCCAGCGCCAGCGCGGCGGCCGGGGCAGCCTTCGCCTGCGGGAACAGCGCCTCGCCATTACGCTCGATCAGGCCGGTATCGAGATCCGCGCCCGAGAACGCGTCGCTTTCGATCAGGCGCTTGAGGAAGGCGATGTTGGTCGCCAGCCCCACGATCTGGAACTCGGACAGCGCCTGGGACATGCGCGCCAGCGCCTGCGTGCGGTCCGCGCCCCAGACGATCAGCTTGGCGATCATCGGGTCGTAGAACGGCGAGATGGCGTCGCCCTCGCGCACGCCCGAGTCGATGCGCACGGCCGCTGGCAGGCCCGGCGTGCCGCCCAGCTCGAACTCGACGGCAGCGGGCGTGCCCATGTGGCGCAGCGTGCCGATCGACGGCAGGAAGCCCTTTTCCGGGTTCTCGGCATACACGCGCGCCTCGATCGCATGGCCGTTGATGGAAAGCTCGCCTTGCTGCTTCGGCAGCGGCTGGCCGGCGGCCACGCGGATCTGCCATTCCACGAGATCGGTCCCGGTGATCATTTCGGTCACGGGATGCTCCACCTGCAGGCGGGTGTTCATCTCCATGAAGTAGAAGCTGCCGTCCTGGTTGGCGATGAACTCCACCGTGCCGGCGCCGACGTAGCCGACGGCGCGCGCGGCTGCAACGGCGGCCTCGCCCATCGCCATGCGGCGCTCGAGCGTCATGCCCGGCGCCGGCGCTTCTTCCAGCACCTTCTGGTGGCGGCGCTGCACCGAGCAGTCGCGCTCGTGCAGGTACACGCAGTTGCCCTGGCTGTCCGCGAACACCTGGATTTCGATGTGGCGCGGGCGGGTCAGGTATTTTTCGACCAGCACCTTGTCGTCGCCGAAGGAGCTGATCGCCTCGCGCTTGCACGAAGCCAGCGCGGCGGCGAAATCCTCGGAACGCTCGACCACGCGCATGCCCTTGCCGCCGCCGCCGGCGCTGGCCTTGAGCAGCACCGGGTAGCCGATGCGGTCGGCCTGGCGCTGCAGGAAGGCGGCGTCCTGCTCGTCGCCGTGGTAGCCCGGCACCAGCGGCACGTTGGCGCCTTCCATCAGCTGCTTGGCGGCGGACTTGGAGCCCATTGCGCGCATCGACTTGGCCGGCGGACCGATGAAGGCCAGGCCTGCGGCCGCCACGGCGTCGGCGAATTCCGCGTTCTCGGACAAGAAACCGTAACCCGGGTGGATCGCCTGCGCACCGGTGGCCTTGGCCGCGGCGATGATCTTGTCGCCGCACAGGTAGCTTTCCTTGGCGGCGGCCGGCCCGATCAGCACCGCCTCATCGCAAACGGCAACGTGTTTCGCGCCTGCGTCGGCCTCCGAATAGACGGCGACGGTGCGGATACCCATGCGGCGCGCGGTGGCGGCGACACGGCAGGCGATTTCGCCACGGTTTGCGATGAGGATTTTTGTGAACATGGTCGTCTCGTTATTTATTGTTAGGTTTGGTACGGCGGGCGGAAATCCGCCCACCGAACGGGATCAGCAGCCGCAGCTCTCCTTCTGCACCGAGTCGAGCGTGGCGGCGCGCGTGGGCAGGCCCAGCTTGGCCAGCAGCGCGCGGTCGTCGTTCGCTTCCGGGTTGTCGGTGGTGAGCAGCTTGTCGCCGTAGAAGATCGAGTTGGCGCCGGCCATGAAGCACATGGCCTGCACCGCCTCGCCCAGCTCGCGGCGGCCGGCCGACAGGCGCACGCGCGCTTGCGGCATGGTGATGCGCGCCACCGCAATGGTGCGCACGAATTCCAGCGGGTCCAGCGGCGGCAGGCCGTGCAGCGGCGTGCCTTCCACCTGCACCAGGTGGTTGATCGGCACCGATTCCGGGTACGGGTTCAGGTTGGCCAGCTGCGAGATCAGGCCGGCACGCTGCTCGCGCGTTTCGCCCATGCCCACGATGCCGCCGCAGCAGATCTTCAGGCCCGCCTGGCGCACGCGGCCCAGCGTATCCAGGCGGTCCTGGTACTGGCGGGTCGAGATGACGTCGCCGTAGAAGTCGGGCGAAGTGTCGATGTTGTGGTTGTAGTAGTCCAGGCCCGCATTCTTGAGCTGCTCGGCCTGGCCTTCTTCCAGCATGCCCAGCGTGGCGCAGGTTTCCAGGCCCAGCGCCTTCACTTCGCGCACCATCGCCTCGACCTTTTCCATGTCGCGCTCTTTGGGGCTGCGCCATGCCGCGCCCATGCAAAAGCGCGTGGCGCCGTTGGCCTTGGCCTGGCGTGCCGCGTCGAGCACGGTGTCCAGCTCCAGGATCTTCTTCGCTTCCACGCCGGTGTCATAGCGCGCGGCCTGCGGGCAGTAGCCGCAGTCTTCTTCGCAGCCGCCGGTCTTGATCGACAGGAGCGTGGCCAGTTCCACGTCGCCCTCGGGGAAGTTGGCGCGGTGGACCGTCTGCGCGCGGTACATCAGTTCCGGCAGCGGCAGCTCGAACAGCGCGAGCACCTCGGGCACTGGCCAGGGCGCGTTTTCCGGCTGCTTGATGGTGACCGGGCGGTGCAGGGATACGGCTTGGGTTTGGGACATCTTGATTCCTTTGGTCTTACCTGGACCCGGCAGGCGGCCAGCCCGGCACGCCCGACAGGTTGATGAATTCGGCAGCGGCTGCGGCCGACGGGTGAGGCAGGCGTGGCACGCGGCCCAGCAGCGGGGCCGGGATGCGCTGCGCCATCGCCTCGATATTCTCGTCAATGAAGCGCATGGCCGGGTCCACTTCGTTGGCGACCCAGCCGGCCAGCACCAGGCCGCGCTTGATGATGGCTTCGGCGGTGAGCAGCGCGTGGCTGATGCAGCCAAGGCGCAGGCCGACCACCAGGATCACCGGCAGGTTGAACTGCACCGCCAGGTCGGCGGTGTCGAAGCTGTCGGTGAGCGGCACGCGAAAGCCGCCCACGCCCTCGACCACGGTGGCGTCGGACGCGGCCAGGATCTCGGCGTAGGCGGTGAGGATCGTCACCGGGTCGATCGTCTTGTCTTCGAGCGCGGCGGCCACGTGCGGGGCGGCCGGTTCGCGCAGCATGAACGGCGTGGTGATGTGCTGCGGCAGGTGCACGTTGCCGGCGGCCGCGAGCAGGTCCGCGTCCTCGTTGTGGAGCACGCCTTCACGCATCACTGCGCCAGCCGCGATCGGCTTCATGCCACAGGCACGCTGGCCAGCCTGCACCAGCTTGTGCAAAATCGCGGCAGACACCAGCGTCTTGCCGATCTCGGTATCGGTGCCGGTGACAAAGCAGGCAAAGCGCGAGGGCACGCCCTCGGCGGCGAGCGCCTCGGGAATGGGTTCGCTCTGCGGCTCCGTGGCCGTGGGCACCACGGTGACGGGTGCGGTGACGGGTTCTTGCGGGTCGTTGAAGCTCATGTCACGTCCTTTCCAGGTCGTTCAGCGCGGCGGTCAGCTGCGCGACTTCTTCGTGCGTGTGCGCGGCCGACAGCGTTACGCGCAGGCGTGCGGTACCGGGCGCCACCGTCGGCGGGCGGATCCCCGGCACCCAGATGCCGCGGGCATGCAGGTCGCTCGCGGCCTGCAGCGCTTCGTCATTGCTGCCGATGATGACCGGCTGGATGGCGGTGTGCGACACCGGCCGCCGCCAGCGCGTGAGCTTGAGTTCGGCATCGAGCTGCGCGATCAGCGAGGCCAGGTGGGCGCGCAGCGCCTTGCCCTCGTCGCCGGCAATGATATCAAGACTGGTCAGCAGCGCGTGCGCCAGCGCCGGCGGCGCGGCGGTGCTGTAGATGTAGGGCCGGGCGCGCTGCACCATCAGCTCGACCACGCTGTGGTGGGCGGCGATGAAGGCGCCAGACACGCCGGCCGCCTTGCTCAGCGTGCCCACGTACACCAGGTTGGGCGAGGACAGGCCGAAGTGCTCGAGCGCCCCGCTGCCGTTCTCGCCCAGCACGCCAAAGCCGTGGGCGTCGTCCACCACCAGCCAGGCGCCGTGGCGCTCGCACAGGGCCAGCAGTTCCGGCAGCGGCGCCATGTCGCCGTCCATGCTGAACACGCTGTCGGTGACGACGATTTTCGTGGCCGCCGTGCTGGCTCCGAGCTGGGTGGCCAGCGCGGCCACGTCCCCGTGCGGGAACACCGACACGCCGGCCCGGGCCAGCCGGGCGCCGTCGATCAGCGAGGCGTGGTTGAGTTCTTCCGAGAAGATCATTGCGCCGGCATCCATGCCCAGCGTGGTCAGTACCGCCACGTTGGCCATGTAGCCGGTCGAGAAGTACAGCGCCTGCGGCGATTGCAGCCACGGCGAGAGCATCTGTGCCAGGCGCTCTTCGAGCAGGCAGTGTGCGCGGCTGTGGCCGCTGATCAGGTGCGAGGCGCCGCTGCCCACGCCGTACAGTTGCGCGCCTTCGCGCAGGGCCTCCACGACGCGCGGGTGCGCGGCCAGGCCAAGGTAGTCGTTGCTGCAAAATGCCAGCATGGGCCGGCCGTCCACCACCTGCAGCGGCGCGCAGCGCGTGTCGGCAACGCGGCGGCGGCGCGTCAGGCTTTGCGCGGAAAGCTGCGCCAGCTTGTTCTCAACGCTTGCGATCAGGTCCATCGGTCAGCCTGCGATCACTGCGTCGAACACGCGCGCGGTGCGCTCGCCGAGGAGTGCGATCTCCTCGTCGTCCAGCACGTACGGCGGCATCAGGTACACGGTGCGCCCGATCGGGCGCAGCAGCAGCTCGTTTTCGGCCGCCACTGTGAAGAAGCGGCGCGCGAAGGACGCGGCCCGCTGCGCATCCGGCTCGATCGCGTCGAACGCGAAGATCATGCCGCGCTGGCGGAAGTGGCGCGTGCGCTCGTGCTCGGCCAGCGGCGCCAGCGCCGCCACCAGCTTGGTCGCGCGCTCGCGGTTGCGTCGTAAAACATCGTCCTCGCGGAAGATCTGCAGCGTGGCCAGCGCCGCGCGGCAGGCCAGCGGGTTGCCGGTGTACGAATGCGAATGCAAAAAGCCGCGCCGGATGTCGTCGCTGTAGAAGGCTTCGTACACGCGGTCGGTGGTAAGCACCAGCGACAGCGGCAGGTAGCCGCCGCTGATGCCCTTGGACAGGCACATGAAGTCGGGCCAGATGCCGGCCTGCTCGCAGGCGAAAAAGGTGCCGGTGCGCCCGCAGCCGACCGCGATTTCGTCGGCGATCAGGTGCACGTGGTAGCGGTCGCACAACTGGCGGATCATCTCCAGGTACACGCGGTCGTACATCGCCATGCCCGAGGCGCCCTGCACCAGCGGCTCGACGATCATCGCGGCGATCTTGTCACCGCGCTCCTCGAACAGGCGCTCCACGTCTTCGGCGGCGCGGCGCGCGATGTCCTGCGACGACTCGCCCTCCATCGCGTTGCGCATGTCGGGCGAGGCCACCACGTGCGCCGCGCGCACCATGGGGCCGTAGGCCTCCTTGAACAGCGGGACGTCGGTCACCGCGAGCGCGCCCACGGTCTCGCCGTGGTAGCTGCCCTGCAGGCACACGAATTCGCCCTTGTTGGGGTAGCCGGCGTTGCGCCAGTAGTGAAAGCTCATCTTGAGCGCGATCTCGACCGCCGATGCGCCGTCGGATGCGTAGAAGGCGTGGCCGAGCGCGTGCCCGGTCAGCGCCGACAGTTGTTCGGACAGCTCGACCACCGGCTCGTGCGTGAAGCCGGCCAGCATGGCATGTTCCAGCTTGTCGAGCTGGTCCTTCAGCGCGGCATTGATGCGCGGGTTGGCGTGGCCAAACAGGTTGACCCACCACGAGCTGATGCCGTCGAGGTAGCGGCGGCCCTCATGGTCGTACAGCCAGGCGCCCTTGCCGTGGCTGACCGCGATCAGCGGCACCTCTTCGTGGTGCTGCATCTGGGTGCAGGGGTGCCAGACGCTTGCCAGGCTCCGTGCAATCCAGCTTGATGAATCTTGCTTCAAAATCGAATCCAATACGCTTCATGTAAGCCACGAGGGCTTGCGTTTTTCAAGGAACGAGGCGACGCCTTCGCGTCCCTCGCCAGATGCCCGGATCGCGGCGATGCGCTCGGCCGTGTCGGCCAGCATGGCATCGTCGATCGGCATGCCGGACACTTCGCGCACGAGCCGCTTGGCCTCGCGCACGGCGTTGGGGCTGTTGGTGACCAGCGCCTTGGCGATGGCGGCGACGGCCACGTCCAGCTGTTCCGGCACCACCACCTCGTGCGCCATACCCATGTGCTTTGCCTCGAGCGCGGAAAAGCGCTCGGCGGTCAGGAAGTAGCGGCGCGCGGCCTGCTCGCCCATTGCCTTGATCACGTAGGGCGAGATCGTCGCCGGGATCAGGCCGAGCTTCACTTCGGACAGGCAGAAGTTTACGCCTTCGGCCGCCGCCACGATGTCACAGGCTGCCACCAGGCCCATGCCGCCGGCGTAGCAGTCGCCCTGCACCTTTGCGATGACGGGCTTGGGGCAGTAGTAGATCGTGCGCAGCATGCTGGCAAGGCGCATGGCGTCGGCCTGGTTCTCGGCGTCCGAGTAGCCGGCCATTTTCTTCATCCAGTTCAGGTCGGCCCCGGCGCAGAAGGCCGGGCCGTTCGCCGCCAGCACGATCGCGCGCACGGCATCGTCGTGGCCCAGTTCGTCGAACGCGAGCGTCAGTTCCGCGATCGAGGTCTCGTTGAAGGCGTTGCGCACGTCCGGGCGGTTCAGGGTGACGGTGGCCACCTTGTCGGTGACAGTAACAAGCAGGGTCTGGTAGTCCATGGCAGCGCCCCCTTACATGCGGAAGACACCGAACTTGGTGTCCGTGATTTCGGAGTTCAGCGCGGCCGAGATGCCAAGACCCAGCACCATGCGCGTGTCGGCCGGGTCGATCACGCCGTCGTCCCACAGGCGCGCGGTGGCGTAGTACGGGTGGCCCTGGTGCTCGTACTGCTCCTTGATCGGCTGCTTGAACGCGGCCTCTTCCTCGGCACTCCAGCTGCCGCCTTTACCCTCGATGCCGTCGCGCTTGACGGTGGCCAGCACCGACGCGGCCTGGTCGCCGCCCATGACCGAGATGCGCGCGTTCGGCCACATCCACAAGAAACGCGGCGAGAAAGCGCGCCCGCACATGCCGTAGTTGCCCGCGCCAAAAGAGCCGCCGATGATGACCGTGAACTTGGGCACCGAGGCCGTGGCCACCGCCGTCACCATCTTGGCGCCGTTGCGGGCGATGCCCTCGTTCTCGTACTTGCGGCCGACCATGAAGCCGGTGATGTTCTGCAAAAAGACCAGCGGGATCTTGCGCTGGCAGCACAGCTCGATGAAGTGCGTGCCCTTGAGCGCCGACTCCGAGAACAGGATGCCGTTGTTGGCGATGATGCCGACCTTGTGGCCGAAGATGTGGGCAAAGCCGCACACCAGCGTGGTGCCGTAGCGCGCCTTGAACTCGTCGAACTCGCTGCCGTCCACCACGCGCGCGATCACCTCGCGCACGTCGAAGGGCTTGCGGGTATCGACGGGAATGACGCCGTACAGCTCTTGCGGCGCGTACTTAGGCTCACTCGACTCGCGCACGGCGCCCTGCACGGGCTTGACGCGGTTCAGGTTCGACACGATGGTGCGTGCCAGCGACAGCGCGTGCAGGTCGTCCTGCGCCAGGTGGTCGGCCACGCCGGACAGGCGGGTGTGCACGTCGCCGCCGCCCAGGTCTTCGCTCGATACCACCTCGCCGGTGGCGGCCTTTACCAGCGGCGGGCCGCCCAGGAAGATGGTGCCCTGCTCCTTGACGATGATCGACTCGTCGCTCATCGCCGGCACGTAGGCGCCACCGGCGGTGCACGAACCCATCACCACGGCGATCTGCGGGATGCCCTTGGCCGACAGATTGGCCTGGTTGTAGAAGATGCGGCCGAAGTGGTCGCGGTCTGGGAAGACGTCGTCCTGGTTGGGCAGGTTGGCGCCGCCCGAATCGACCAGGTAGATGCAGGGCAGGTTGTTCTGCTCCGCGATCTCCTGCGCGCGCAGGTGTTTTTTGACCGTCATCGGGTAGTAGGTGCCGCCCTTGACGGTGGCGTCGTTACAGACGATCACGCACTCCTGCCCGGCCACGCGGCCAATGCCGGTGATGATGCCGGCGGCAGGTGCCGCATTGTCATACATCTCGAACGCCGCCAGCTGCGAGAATTCGAGGAACGGAGTGCCGGGATCGAGCAGCATCTGCACGCGGTCGCGCGGCAGCAGCTTGCCACGCGCGACGTGCTTGGCGCAGGCCGCCTCGCCGCCGCCCTTGGCCACTTGCGCGACTTTGGCGCGCAGGTCGTCCACCAGGGCCTGCATCGCTTGCGCGTTGGCCTTGAAGTCGTCGCTGCGCGGGTTGAGTTTGCTCTCGATGTGGGGCATTGCCGTCCTCTACTTGTTGTTCTCGTTCGGGAAACTGCCGTCCAGATAGAACCAGCGGGGCACGCCATCGGCGCCGCTCTCGCGCACGAAGCGGCTGAGCTCGTGCAGGCGATGGGCGCGGCCGCCAATCTTGAAGCGGGCGACGAATTCGACGGTATCGCTGTCTGGTTGTTCCGGCAAATCTGCTTTACGTTGACGTAAACGTAAAGCAGATTTTACCTCAAGTCCCAGCCACTGGATTTTTTCGTTTTCATCGATCACAGGCTCCTGCGGGCGGGTGCTCGGGTGCCAGGTTGCCTGTACGTATGCCTCATTTTTGAGCACGTAGGCCGTGTAGCGCGAACGCATCAGGGCTTCGGCGGTAGGCGGGACGGCGTCGCCCGCAAGGAACGGCCCGCAGCAGGCGGCGAGCGCGGGGCCGCCGCAGGGGCAAGGGGCGGCCGGCTTGGCTTTGGTGGACATGGCGGCAATTATCCGCGATTTTGGGCGGCCGGGTCCCGTGAACTGCTTGCGTGTGTGTAAATACGTAGGGTGGCAGCTCGTTCGGCTGGCCACTGGCCAGCTTCACCCCACGCGTTCAACCAACGCGGACTGGATGTGAACGCGTGGGCAGGGGACCTGCCCACCCTACGGATGCGTCAGCGGCGCAGCGTCAGCCCATCCAGCGCAAACGGCGGCGCCTTGCCCTGCATGAGGTCGGCCAGCACGGCGGCGCTGCCGCAGGCGAAGGTGAAGCCCAGCGGGCCGTGGCCCACGTTCAGCCACAGGTTGCTGTAGCGGGTCGGCCCCAGGATCGGCGCGCTGTTGGGCGTGGCGGGACGCAGCCCGGCCCAGGCTTCGATCCGGGTGTAGTCCGCCGCGCGTGGCATGGTTTCCTTCACCTGGCGCGTCAGGCTCGCGATGCGTTTCGGGTTGAGCGAGGCATCCTCGCCCACCATGTCCACCATGGCGGCCACGCGCAGCTTGTCGCCGATGCGCGCGTACAGCACCTTGCGTTCGAAGTCGGTCACGCTGATTTCCGGCGCCACGTCGTCCTGGCGGATCGGCGCGGTCAGGCTGTAGCCCTTGAGCGGGTACATCGGCAGGGAAATGCCGGCGGTGGCGGCCAGCGTGCGGCTCTGGATGCCGGCAGCCAGCACGAAGGCGTCGGCCGACAGCTTGCCGGCGGTCGTGTCCAGCCAGCTCACCTTGCCGCCTTCGGTCACGAAGCCGGTCGCTTCGCCATGCACGAAGCCGCGGAAGTTCGGGTGTTCGGCCAGTCGCTGCACCAGCGCCTCGCAGAACGCGTGGCAGTCGGCCACGGCTTCGCCGCTGTTGTAGATGCCGCCAGCCAGCTTGTCGGCCACGGCGGCCAGCGCCGGTTCGTTGGCCGCGCATTCGACAGCGCTCCACACCTGGCGGGTCGGCGACGAGTCGGGCTTGGCGGTGGCGGCTGCAAACGACTTGGCGCTGCGGTACACGACCAGCTTGCCCGACTCGCGCCACTGGAAGGCTTCGTGCGGGATGGTCAGCTCGAGCTGCTGCATGGCCTGCTTGGACAGCTCGCCCAGCTGCAGCAGCTTGTTGGTGGTGCGCTGGTTGACGTCGGCGCGGCAGTTGGCGAGGAAGCTCGCCAGCCAGCGCCACTGGCGCAGGTCGAATTCGGGCTTGAAGCGCAGCGGCCCGGTTTCCTGGAACAGCCACTTGAATGCCTTGAGCGGCACACCTTCGTCGGCCAGCGGCGAGACATAACGGTAGCTCAGCTGCCCGCCGTTGGCGTAGCTGGCGCCGGTCGCCATGTCCGGCGCGCGTTCCAGCAAGGTGACACCAAATCCGGCCTGCAGCAGCCACCAGGCCGAGGCCAGGCCGACAACACCACCGCCAATTACGATTACTTGACCACTGTTATTCTTCGTCATAACTCAACAGCTTAGGGGCTGCCAACCCGTCCCGGCTAATGAATGTAGCGCGGGCGGGCATAACCGCCCCTCATGCTTCTTAAACAGCCAACATTATTTCTCAGGCACGAGGATCGCGCGGCGGTACATGCTGGTCAAAATCTGCTCCTGGAAGCGCGCCAGCGACGAGTATTTACCCTTGTACGCGAGCGGATCGGTCGATGTGCCGCCGACCAGCGCGACCATGCCGTTCTTGTTCTTCAGGTCGGCCACGAACACGGACATGAGCCCGTAGGCGTCGCCCAGGTGGCCGACCGCGGCAAAACCGCCGCCTTCCACCAGCCGGGTGTTGGTGGCGGGGTCGTCCGGGAACTGCTCGTTGCCCAAGCCCCAGGCGTTGAACAGCCCGTCCAGCGAGTCGCCGTTGCCGCCCTTGCCGTCGTAGGTCCACTGGCGCGAGAACATCTGGTCCAGGCTCGATTGTTTCAATATCCGCGTGCCGTTGTGCACGCCGCCGTTCATCAGCATCAGCATCACGGTGCCCATGTCGTGCGCCGAGATGCGCATGCCGCCGGTCGGGCTGAA
Organism: Massilia agilis; assembly: GCF_024756255.1. Taxonomy (GTDB): domain Bacteria; phylum Pseudomonadota; class Gammaproteobacteria; order Burkholderiales; family Burkholderiaceae_D; genus Telluria; species Telluria agilis. The sequence continues at coordinate 40,343 of NZ_JANUHB010000006.1, forward strand.
CGGGGTGGCGTTGGCGCCGATCACGTAGTTGTCAATACCGGCGGGCTCGCTCGGCGCGCGCGTGGCGTAGTCGTCCACTTGCGGCACCCACGGGCCGGCCGGGTTCCATTGCGCGTTGTCGTCGGTGGCGCGCTTGCGGTACAGGGTGGCCAGCCGGGACACCGCGCCGTTCGGCAGCTCGGCCGGGTTGTAGCCGGCGGACAGGCCCAGCGGCTGGATCAGCAGGCGCTGCATCAGCCGGTCGAAACGCTCGCCGGTCACGCGTTCCATGATGGTGCCGGTGATGCCCCAGCCGAGGTTGCAGTAAGTGAAATAGTCGCCCGGCCCCGCATTGCTGGCCCACATGCCGCCCTTGCCGTAAAGACGGGCACCGGGCACCAGCACGTCCTTGAGCGCGGTGTCCGCGCCCCACGAGTAGCCCACGTCGTCGCGCAGCGAGGAGCGGTGCGACAGCAGGTGGCGCAGCGTGATCGCGCGGTCCGGGAAGTTGGGATTGCGCAGCGTGAAGCCGAGGTAGTCGGACACGTCGCGGTCCAGATCGACCTTGCCTTCCTCCACCAGGCGCATCAGGCCCAGCGTGGTCATCATCTTGGAGATGGATGCAATGCGAAACAGCGTGTCGCGTTGCACCGGCTTGTCCGGCGCCGCGCCGTTGCCGTAGAAACGCTGGCCGAACTGCTGCTCGTACACTACCTTGCCATTACGGATCGCCAGCACCGACAGGCTCGCCAGCTCGCAGGCCGGGTCCCGTGCGATGGCCGCCAGCTCGGCGTCGAGCGCGTCGTGGCGCTTGGCGGGCGCGGCCTTGCCGCCCTTGCCCAGCGCCATCACGGGACTGATTGTGCCCAGCAGTGCCAGGCCGAGCAGGGTGCGCTTGCGATGGTCCATGTGTCTTCTCCGGTAGTTTTTTGTGTGGCCGCAACGGCTTGTGCTGCGCCGAGCATACGGCGGTGCTGCCGGGCTTGCCAATGAATAGCCGTTCGCGCAGCATAACCTTTCTGAATGCAAACAAATGGTTTGATATAACATCGCCTCATGCATGACCAAGTTTTTTTCATGCCGGCTGCGTGAAGTGCGCGCTTGTCGGGACAGTAAACTTGGTGCAGCGGGGCAATCGCGGGGCAGCAATGAACACAGGATTCCAGATCGATCTGAACGACAATTCGCCGCTGTATATGCAGGTCGCGCGCAAGCTGATCAAGGACGTGCGCGACGGCCTGTACCAGGTCGACCAGGCGCTGCCTTCCGAGCGCACCTTGTCGGAGCAGCTCGACGTCTCGCGCGTGACCGCGCGCAAGGCGATCGACCAGCTGGTCGAACAGGGCCTGGTGGTGCGCCGCCGCGGCTCGGGTAATTACATTGCGCCGCGCATCGAGCAGCCGCTGTCGAACCTGTCCAGTTTTTCCGAGCAGCTGGCCCAGCGCGGCTACCAGCCCAGCTCGCAATGGCTGCGGCGCGAAGTGGTGCTGGCCGACCCCGACGAGCAGCTTGCGCTCGGCCTGTCGCCCAACACCCGCGTGGCGCGGCTGGAACGCTTGCGCCTGGCCGACGAGGTGCCGATGGCCTACGAAGTGAGCGTGATCCCCGCCACCATCCTGCCGCGCCCCGAGGGCGTGGTCGGCTCGCTGTATGCACACCTGGACAAGACCGGCCACATGCCGGTGCGCGCGCTGCAGCACATCCGCGCGCTCAATGCCCCGGCCAAGCTGGCCGGCCAGCTGGAAGTGCCGGAAGGGCAGGCGGTGCTGTTCATCACCCGCGTGGGCTACCTGGAGTCGGGGCAAGCGGTGGAGCTGACCCATTCGTACTGCCGCAGCGACCACTACGACTTCGTGGCCGAGATGCGGCGCCCGCCAGCATAACTTTTCGGAATGATGACGGCCGATCCTTTCATGGGAGTACGTTGTCAATTGGTATTACACTGGTTTCATCCCCTCGTGCCTTCGTAACACCATGCTCAAAACCGAAACCCCGGCCCACGACCACGCCTTGCTCGACCAGTATCCGACCGCGGACCTGGTCAAGGTGCTGGTGGATGACCAGCTCAACGCCGTCAACGCCGTGCGCGCGGCTGCGCCGCGCATCGCCGCCGCCGTCACCGCCGCGCTGCCGCGGGTGGAAGCGGGCGGGCGCCTGATCTATGTCGGCGCCGGCACCTCGGGCCGCCTGGGCGTGCTCGACAGCGTGGAGCTGTACCCGACCTTCTCGTGGCCGCACGGCCGCGCGGTGGCGCTGCTGGCCGGCGGCACCGACGCGATGTTCGTCGCGGTCGAAGGCGCCGAGGACGACATCGTGCAGGGCGCGGCCGACCTGAAATCGGTCAACGTGGGCAAGGATGACGTGGTGCTGCTGATCGCCGCATCGGGCGGCACGCCCTACGTGCTGGGCGCGCTGCGCGCCGCGCGCGAGGCCGGCGCGCTGACGATCGGTTTTGCCAACAACCCGGACGCCCCGGTGGCGGACGAGGCCGAGATCGGCGTCACGCTCGACACCGGGCCGGAAGTGATCTCCGGCAGCACCCGCCTGAAGGCCGGCACCTCGCAAAAGATCGCGCTGAACACCTTTTCCAGCGCGCTGATGGTGCGGCTGAACAAGGTCTATGGCAACCTGATGGTAGACTTGAAGGCTACCAACGCCAAGCTCGTGCGCCGCGCGATCCGCCTGACCTGCTTTGCGACCGGCGCCGACGAGGCCGCCGCGCGCGAAGTGCTGGAACAGTGCGGCTTTCACGTCAAGGTCGCGATCGTGGCCCTGTCCAAAAACACCAGCGTCGAGCAAGCTCGGGCCTTGCTGGACGCGGCGCACGGCAGCGTGCGCCAGGCACTGGCTGCATAAGACGTGAACGGCGCCCCGGTCCTGCCCGGCCAAGAAAGAGTTATGCAAGAAAAGCAAGCCCGGAACCCGTGGCTGTGGGTGCCCTCCGTCTATTTCAACCAGGCCGTTCCGTACGCCGTCGTGATGACCCTCGCGGGCGTCATGTACAAGGACCTGGGCCTGTCCAATCCCGAGATCACGCACTACACCAGCATGCTGTACCTGCCGTGGGTGATCAAGCCGCTGTGGTCGCCCGTGGTGGACATGTTCGGCACCAAGCGGCGCTGGACCGTGCTGCTGCAGCTGGTGGTGGCGCTGGCGCTGGGCGCGCTGGCCGGTGCGCTGCATGCGCCCAACTTCATCATCCTGTCGCTGGCCGCGCTGTGGGTCATGGCGATCAGCTCGGCCACGCATGATATTGCGGCCGACGGCTACTACATGCTGGGGCTGCGGCAAAAAGACCAGGCCGCCTTCGTGGGCGTGCGCAGCACCTTCTACCGCATTGCCAACCTGGTGGTGCAGGGGCCGCTGGTGGTGCTGGTGGGCCTGTTGACGCGCTCGATGAACGACGTGCGCATGGCGTGGTCCACCTCGTTCGTGATCCTGGCGGTCGTGTTCGGCGTGCTGGTGGCGTGGCACCAATTGATCCTGCCGCGCCCGGCCGAGGACCACGCGGTCCGGTCCGGCAACCCGATCCAGGGCTTCATCGACACCTTTGTCTCGTTCTTCAAGAAGCGCGACATCTGGCTGATCCTCGGTTTCATCCTCACCTTCCGCCTGGGCGAAGCGCAGATCCTCAAGCTGGTCGCGCCGTTCCTGAAGGACCCGGTGTCGGCCGGCGGCCTGGGCCTGTCCAACGAGCAATTTGGCGGCGCCTACGGCACCGTCGGCCTGGTCGCGCTGACCTTCGGCGGCCTGTTCGGCGGCTGGCTGATCTCGCGCCGGGGGCTCAAGCGCTGCCTGTGGCTGATGGTGTTCGGCGTGCACCTGCCGGACCTGGTGTTCGTGTTCCTGTCGAGCGTGCAGCCGCAGAACTTTGCGCTGATCTCGGCGTGCCTCGCGGTCGAGCAGTTCGGCTACGGGTTCGGCTTCACCGCAATGATGTTGTACATGATCATGGTCTCCGAAGGCGAGCACAAGACGGCGCACTACGCGTTGTGCACCGGCCTGATGGCGCTGGGCATGATGGCGCCGGGCTACGTCAGCGGGGACATCCAGGCTTTCCTCGGGTATCGCAATTTCTTCATCTGGGCGTGCTTGTCGACCATTCCGGCGTTCATCATGGCGTCGCTGGTGAAGATCGATCCTGAGTTTGGTAAGAAGTAACAACCACTAGCAGTAAAACCGTCGTCCCCGCGGAGGCGGGGACCCATGCTGAGCGTCCGGTCACGCGGTCCATGGGTTCCCGCCAAGGCGGACGGCGAGTCCGGGAACGACGTTCGAGACAATAACAACGGGGACTGTGCAGGATGGGCGACACCAATGGCCGCTTGACTTCACTTGATGCATTTCGCGGCTTCACCATCGCCGGCATGGTGCTGGTGAACAATCCGGGCGACTGGGGCAACCTCTACTCCCAGCTCGAGCACGCCAAGTGGAACGGCTGGACCTTCACCGACTGCATCTTCCCCTTCTTCCTGTTCATCACCGGTGTGTCGATGGCGCTCTCGCTCGGCCGCCTGGCCGCCGCCGGGGCCGACAAGCCGCGCCTGCTCGCCAAGCTGGCCAGGCGGGCCATGCTGATCTTCCTGATCGGCTTCATCCTCAACTTCCTGCCGTACTTCAACATAGACAAGGTGCGCATCCCTGGCGTGCTGCAGCGCATTGCCCTGTGCACGCTGCTGGCTTCGCCGATCGTCGTGTATTGCCGGTGGCGCGCCCAGCTGTTCATCATTGCGGCCCTGCTGGCGCTGTACAGCGTGCTGATGCTCGCCGTGCCGGTTCCCGGCATCGGCGCCGGCGTGCTCGAGCCTGGCAAGGACTTCGGCGCCTGGATCGACCGCATGTTGCTGGGCAATCACATGTGGGTGCAGTCGAAGACCTGGGACCCGGAAGGCGTGGTCAGCACCATGCCCGCCCTGTGCAGCCAGCTGTTCGGCGTGCTCGCCGGCCAATGGCTGCTGGCCAAGGTGCCGCGCACCGAGCAGACCGTCTGGATGCTGCTCGCCGGCCTGCTGTTCCTGTGGCTTGGTGCAATTTTCGATACCATACTCATGCCGATCAACAAGAGCCTGTGGACACCGTCCTACTGCCTGCTGATGACGGGCTGGGCGCTGGTGGTGTTCGCAAGTTTCTATTGGCTGCTGGACGTGAATCCCTACCCCGCCGTGCGCGAGGCGGCAAGCCGCTGGGCCAGGCCGTTCGTCATCTATGGCATGAACGCGCTGTTCGTGTTCGCGCTGTCCGGGTTCCTGGCCAAGATGTTCGGCTTTATCAAATTCGACCAGCCCGGTGGCGGCAAGGTCTCGCTCGGCAAGCTCTTGTACGCGCCGATCCGCGAGTTGCCGATCGGCCCGGTCAATACGTCGTTGTTGTACGCGCTGCTGTTCAACCTGTTCATGTTCAGCCTGGCATGGTTCATGTGGCGCAAGAAGTGGTTCGTCAAAGTCTGAGAAAAGGGAGCTGTGTTGCAGCCTGATTTGAAACGACGCGCGTTCGCGTTTGCAGGAGTCGCCAGTGCGCTGGCGTTGGGTGGATTGCTGGCCGCATGTACCACGCCGCCAAAGGCCACGGTGCCCGGCGCGGTGCCCGCACCAGTGGCCAGCAGCGAACTGCCGCCGCCGGCGCCGCGCGAGTTTCGCGCCGCCTGGGTCTCGACCGTCGCCAACATCGACTGGCCGAGCAAGCAGAACCTCTCCGCGCAGCAGCAGCAGCAGGAGGCCATTGCGATCCTCGACCGCGCCAAGGCGCTGAACCTGAACGCGATCGTGCTGCAGGTGCGCCCGGCGGCCGATGCGATCTATCCTTCCAAGCTGGAGCCGTGGTCGGAATACCTGACCGGCGCGCAGGGCAAGGCGCCGCAGCCGTGGTACGACCCGCTCAAGTTCTGGATCACCGAGGCGCACGCGCGCGGCCTGGAGCTGCACGCCTGGTTCAACCCGTACCGTGCGCGCCACAACAACGCCAGGTCGCCGGCGGCGCCAAACCACATTTCGCGCACCAATCCGGCCGCCGTGAAGAGCTACGGCAAGTTCCTGTGGATGGACCCGGGCGAGGAGTCGGCTTCCAAGCAGACGCTGGACGTGGTGCTGGACGTGGTCAAGCGCTATGACATCGACGGCGTGCACATCGACGACTATTTCTACCCGTACCCGATCGAAGCGCCCAGCGCGGCCGGCAACGATGCCGCGCTCGACGGCAAGGCAGGCAAGGCCGAGCTCGACTTCCCGGACCAGCCCTCGTGGCAGCGCTATGTCGCCAGCGGCGGCAAGCTGGACAAGGCATCGTGGCGGCGCGAGAACGTCAACCACCTGATCGAGCGCATGTACAAGGAGATCCACGAGGAAAAACGCTGGGTGCGCTTCGGCATCAGCCCGTTCGGCCTGGGTCGTCCGGACCGCCGTCCGCCCGGCATCTCCGGCTTCTCGCAATATGACAAGCTGTACGCCGACGCCGAGACCTGGCTGCAGAACGGCTGGCTGGACTACCTGTCGCCGCAGCTGTACTGGCCGAGCTCGCAGACCGCACAGGCGTACGACGTGCTGCTGGACTACTGGATCGGACAGAACACGCAGGGCCGCCACGTGTGGCCGGGCCTGTTCACCAGCCGCATCGGCGCGCCGACCAAGGATTACCAGCCGCAGGAGATCATCCAGCAGATCGGCGTGGCGCGCTCGCGGCCGGGTGCCGGCGGGCATGTGCACTTCAGCATGGTCACGCTGATGGAAAACCGCAAGGGCATCGATGACCAGCTGACGGCAGGTCATTACGCGCAGCCGGCGCTGGTGCCGGCCTCGCCATGGCTGGGCAATACGCCGCCGGCGCTGCCCAAGGTGAGCGCGGCGCGCGCCGGCAATGCGGTCAAGCTGAAGATGGTGCCGGGCAAGGCCGACGCGGTGTACGCGGTGTGGTCGCGCTATGGCAGCCAGTGGCGCTTCGCGGTGGCGCCGGCCGGGCAGGCAACCGTGACGGTGGCCGACGATGCAAAGCTGGGCCAGGCCGATGCGGTGTTCGTGAGCGCGGTGGATCGCCTTGGCAACGAGAGCGAGCGGGTGCAGGTCTGGCGCAAGAGCTGACCCGAGCCCGTCGTCCCGGCGAAGGCCGGGACCCATGCTGAGTCAGCCATATAGGACGCTCAGCATGGGTACCGGCTCTCGCCGGTACGACGTTTGAGAGCTGACACTTTGGCATTCATAACCTTTTTTCATGTACTTAACGCGAGACTTCATTCGTGCCGACCCCGGCTTGGACGTACACTCGCACGATTATGTTGAACCAGGAATTCGACCCGGATAGCGGCATTGGCCTTGGCATCGACGCCGGCGGCACCCAGACCCGCTGGGCACTGGCCGCGCCGGGTGGCGCGATCATCGCTGCCGGCCACGTCGCCGGCCTGTCCGCGCTGCAGATGAGCAGCGCCGCCGGCCGCCAGACCGTGCACGCCACCTTCTCCGAACTGGCGCGCGAAGTACTCAGCCATGGGCGTCCCGGCCGCGTGCGCGCGGGCCTGACCGGCTTTGGCGGCGATGGCGAACAATTGCAGCGCTGGCTGGCCGAGCTGTTCCAGGTGTCGCCGCGCTGCGTGAAGCTGTGTAACGACATCGAGATCGCCTACCTCGCCAGCTTTACGCCCGGCGAGGGCTACCTGGTCTATGCCGGCACCGGCTCGATCGGCGCCTTCATCGATGGCGACGGCAAGTTCCACCGCGCCGGCGGCCGCGGCGTCATGCTCGACGATGGCGGCGGCGGCTTCTGGATCGCGCGCGAGGCGCTGCGCCACATCTGGCGCAACGAGGACGAACAGCCAGGCTGCTGGAAAGATTCCCCGATGGCCCAGGCCGTGTTCGACTACATCGGTGGCCACGACTGGTCGCTGTCGCGCCAGTTCATCTATGCGCAGGAGCGCGGCGAAGTGGGCAAGCTGGCGCTCGCCGTTGCCGCGTCCGCCGGGCAGGATCCGGCCGCCGAGCGTATCCTGTGCGAAGCCGGCCAGGAACTTGCGCGCCTGGCGCTGGCGCTGGCCAACCGTTTTGGCCCGCGCCCGGTGGCGCTGGCCGGCCGCGCGTCCGAACTGCATCCCTCGATCGCCGCGTCGATGCGCGCCGCGCTGCCGCCCGACACCAAGCTGGTGCATACCGGCAGCCAGGCCCATTTCGCCGCGGCCCGGCTGGCCGCCAGCCCGGCACCAAGTCCCAACCACAATCCAACCTGAGTGTTTACGATGAAAGCCCTGATCTCCGCCCTGCTTCTTGCCCTGCTTGCCGGCTGTGCCACCGGTCCGCGCATCGACCACAGCTACAACGCCAAGGCCCAGTCGCCGCGCGTCAAGTTCATCGTGCTGCACTACACCGTGAGCGACAAGCCGTCGTCGATCAAGATCCTGACCCAGCAGCAGGTGAGCGCCCACTACCTGGTGACGGACGATCCCGAGACCATCATCTACAACCTGGTGCCGGAAACCCAGCAGGCCTGGCACGCCGGCGTGTCGAGCTGGAAGGGCTTTACCAACCTGAACACCAGCTCGGTGGGCATCGAGATCGTGAACGCGGGCTGGAAGGACACGCCAACCGGCCGCGTGTATGCGCCGTTCCCGCAGTACCAGATCGATTCGGTGATCGCGCTGGTGCGCGACATTGCGCAGCGTTACCACGTGCCGCCCGAGAACGTGCTCGGCCACAGCGACATCGCGCCTGGCCGCAAGCAGGACCCGGGCCCCATGTTCCCGTGGAAGCAACTGGCCGACCAGGGCCTGGCGGTGTGGCCGGACGCCACCCGCGTGGCCACCGTGCGCCCGGTGTTCGACGCCCAGCAGCCGGACGTGACCTGGTTCCAGCGCAAGCTGGCGGCCTTTGGCTACGGCGTCACCCAGACCTGCCTGTACGATGAGCAGACCCGCAACGCGCTGTCGGCCTTCCAGTCGAAATTCCGTCCTGCAAACATCGATGGCACCCCGGACGCCGAGACCGCGACCCTGCTCGAAGTGCTGACCACGCCGGCCAACGCGCCGCTGCCGGTGGTGCAGCCGTCGGCGCCGCTGCCTAACGCGGTCTGCGCCTGTGCCTGCTCGCCCAGCCCGGTGATCCAGCCGGCACCGGCGCCGGCCGTGCCGGCCGTGCCGCCGGTGCCTGCGGAGCCGGTCCCCGCTGCGGTCCCCGCAACACCTGCAGTGCCGCAGCCATTGAACAAGCAGTGATATGTCGCTCCTGAGCAATTTTCGCTGTATCCTCGGGACATCCGCGCCCGCCGCGGATTCTTTACTTTGAAGGGATAACGCGATGCGCCTGCGCCACATAGAAGTCTTTCACGCGATCATGCAGGTCGGCACCATCAGTGGCGCCGCCCAGGTTCTGCACATCTCGCAGCCGGCAGTGACCAAGGTGCTGCAGCACGCGGAACTGCAGCTGGGCATGCCGCTGTTCGAGCGCGTGCGCGGCAAGCTCTATCCCAAGCCCGAGGCGCACCGGCTGTTCGCCGAAACCGAAAAGCTGAACCGCGACCTGCAGGGCATCCGCCGCCTTGCCGCCAGCCTGAAGAGCCGCGCGGTGGAAACGGTGCGGCTGGTTTCCACGCCCACGGTGGCCATCAGCGTGCTGCCCAAGGCGATGACGAGCTGGCGGCGTGACTTCCCGGAAACCCGCTGCGAGCTCTCGACCCACCACACCAGTGAAATCGTCAACACGCTGCGCCTGGGCGAGGCCGACCTGGCGCTGTCGCTGCAGGACCCGCGCCACCCCGGCATCGTGGCCGAGCCGATCGCGCAGGGCATGCTGACGGTGATGGCGCCGGCCGGCACCTGGAGTGCGGCCGAATGCGCGCAGCCGATCGGCCCCGAAGGTCTGACCGGCGAGCTGATCGGCCTGGCCGACCGCGACCCGCTGGGCGAAATGGTGCTTGCCGCGTGCGAGGCGCAGGGCGCCCAGCCGGTGTTCCGCACCGTGGTCCAGACCTACCAGATTGCGCGCTCGCTGGTGGAGGCGGGCGCCGGCACCGCGGTGCTCGACCCGTTCACCGCCGCCACCGCGACGCCGGACAAGGTGCAACGCCGCACCTGGGAACCCGCGATTCCCGTGCAGCTCTACCTGCTGACCGCCAGCCACGCGCCGCTCTCGCATGGCGCGCGCGAGCTGGCCAACTGTATCGGCGCGACCGCGCGCGCCCTGCTCGAAAAAGGATGTCAATGAACCTCACCGTCGCCAGCGAGGAGATCGCCCGCAGCCTGGAATTTCGCCACCTCTCCAGCATCCGGGGCATCGCCATCGACCTGCGCTACGCGACCGCCAACAACTTCGTCGGCCGCGACCTGTACTCGCCGTTCGACTGCGCGTGGCTGCACGTGCAGGCCGCGGCGGGGCTGGAACAGGTGGTGGCATGGCTGCACGCGAAAAGGCCAGGCCTGACGCCGGTGGTGCTGGACGCGCTGCGCCCGCAGCGGGTGCAGCAGCAGCTGTGGGATACGCTGGCCGGCACCGGCCTGCAGATGTACCTGGCCAATCCGCTGCGCGGCTCGATCCACTCGTACGGCATGGCGGTGGACATCACCTTGGTGGACGAGCACGGCCGCGAGCTCGACATGGGCACCGGCTTTGACGACATGACCGAGCTGTCGCACCCCGCGCTGGAAGAGGGCTTCCTCGTCGCCGGCCAGCTCACCGAAGAGCAGGTGGCCAACCGGCGCCTGCTGCGCGAGGCGATGAACCAGGCCGGCTTCGTCGGCATCAACACCGAATGGTGGCATTTCGATTGCGGCGACCGCGAACTGGTGCGCCGTACCTTCCGCCGCGTCCTCTGACGGTGGCGGCGCGCACCGCCTGCCGCCGACCTTGTCGCGGCGGCGCATAACGCTGCGCACGCTTGAGCATTGTCAGCCTTTGGCCTGTTGCGCGCCTCGACAATCGGCACGTACTGCAGAGAGGTTGATACCCACAGCTGCACGGATTTCGCGCGGTCATTCCTCTCTCAACAACGATGGTCTCCCCATTCCACTACAAGAGAGGTGCGTAATGAAAAGCTCGTTGATGGCGCTCGCCGTGGGCGTGGCGCTGGCAGGGTGCAGCACTGGCGACGGCAACGTGTTTGCATCCAGGGACAAGACGGTCGAGTACTACCGCGTATTCGACATCAAGACCGCGCCGGGCAACCCGGGCGTGGTCAAGGCCGCGAGCGAAGGCATCAGCCGCCACGTGGCCGACGCCACGCTCGCCACCCCGGCCATGGCCGGCCAGCTGCAGGAGCAGCCGGGCAAGTTCAAGCCGGCCAACCCCGACGGCGCCGCGCCGGGCAGCGGCGCCGCGCCCAGCTGCGAGGGCGCCAGCTGGACCGCCAAGGGCGCGCCGCGCGTCAACGGCGGCGACAACATGAACGTGGTCGCCTGCCTGTTCCCGTACAAGAACGGCTATCACCTCGACATGTACGCCGTGTTCACCAAAAAGGAAGGTGGCTGGCTCGAATGGCCGCGCCGCTTCACCGGCCGCCTGATGGGCACGCCAGAGAGCTGGACCGACCAGACCATGGTGGACGTGGTGCGCACGATCCGCGATTCGACCGGTGCGCAGGTGGCGCTGGTGGAGGCCAAGCCGGCGCTGCCGGGCACGCCGTGGCTGGAGATGGGGTCGAACGGCGGGGCGTCGGGTAGCGCCGGCGGTTCCGGCGGCGGTGCCAGCGCGCCTGCGGGCAGCGGCACGGGCGGTAGCAGTGGCAACAGCGGCACGGGTGGCGCGAGCGGCAGTGGCGCCGCGTCCGACAGCAGCGGCGCCAGCGCAACCACGTCCACTGCGGCGCCAGCGCCGGTCACCGCTCCCGTCGCCGCGCCTGGCAGCGCAACGGCGGCCGACAGCAGCAGTGCCGGCGCTGCCCAGCCTGCCGGTACTGGGGGCAGCGCAAGCGCGGCCGGCAGCGGTGGTGGGGCCACCGGCAAGCCGGGCGCCAGATAGGCCAGCGTGCCGGCTCGCGCCGGCGATTGGCGATACAATCGCTGTGCCTGCTTGCAGGCCCGGCACCATATTTTCGAGGCGCGACAACGAGCAATGACGATCGATACAGTTTCTTCCCCCGGGCACGGCGACCACAACGAAGACCTGATTGCGGTGTTTGAACAGGAGGGCTGGACCGACATCGTCATCATCGATGGCGGTTCCTCGGTGGCGGACCGGGACTACGTCGATGCGCAGCAAGGCGACGTGGTCTGGTTCGTGCGCGAGTTCGCCCGCGCGCTGGCACATACGGCGAGCGCCGGGCGGCGCCAGGAAGACAGCGTGCGGCTGGCGCTCGACCAGGTGCGTCGCGTGTTCGACGAGAAGACGCACGCGGTGGCGGTGCCAATGTACGCGTGGCCCATTGCGGCGATGACGTGGGTGCGCATCTGGCACGAGCGGGGCCACACGGCGCTGCAGGCTTGGTGCGTGGGCGACTGCAAGACCCTGCTGCGCTTGCCCGGCGGAGCGGTGCTGGACCTGGACCCGTACGTCAACGCGCAGGAAGGCATCGTGCGCGACGAGATCGCAAAGCTGGCCAGCCAGGGCATCACCGACCCGGCCACGCGGCGCGAGCGGCTGCTGCCGATGCTGCGTGCGCGGCGCGAATTCCAGAATTCGACTGCCGCTCCCATCTCGTTGTGTCTTGCGCCGGGCGGACCGTTCGATGCGCGCGAGTTCAACCTCGAGGTCGAAGCAGGGTCGGTGCTCTTGATGATGACCGATGGCTTCTACCGGTTGGTTGACCCGTACGGTTTGTACACCGACGAGCAGCTGGCAGCCGCGTGCGCGACGCGCGGCGCGGCTGCGCTGGTGGGCGAGCTGCGCGCGTTCGAACTGGGCGGCGCCACGGGCATGTCCGTGAAAAACGCCGACGACGCCTCGGCCGTCATCCGCGCGTTTCCATAACCGTAGGGTGGGCAGCTCGTCTGCCCACGCGTCCAACCGGCCCAAGCGCCGTTAAGAAAATTGCAATTTGCGATACACTTGCCAGGCTGACCTGAACAGTGACCCGAACCCGGACGTGAAAGGCCCGCGCCGTGACGACGACCACCGCGACACTGGAAGCGATTTACCACAACGACGCCCGCCGCGTCTTCGCGACCTTGGTGCGCCTGCTCGGCAGTTTCGACCTGGCCGAGGAAGCGCTGCACGACGCCTTCATCGCCGCCGCCGAAACCTGGCCGCGCGATGGCGTCCCCAATAACCCGTTCGCCTGGCTGGTCTCCGCAGGCCGCTTCAAGGCCATCGACCAGCTGCGCCGCCAGCGCCGCTTTACCGCGTGGGACGACGCGGCCGGCGTGGTCGAGAACCTCGCCGACGAGGCCCCCGGCCCGGGCGAGGCTACAGAACTCGAAGACGACCGCCTGCGCCTCATCTTCACCTGCTGCCACCCCAGCCTGTCCGAGGAAGCGCGCGTCGCCCTCACCCTGCGCGAAGTGTGCGGCCTTGCCACCGAGGAGATCGCGCATGCCTGCATGGTCGCCGCGCCCACGCTGGCGCAGCGCATCGTGCGCGCCAAGGCCAAGATCCGTGACGCCCGCATCCCCTACCAGGTGCCGGACACCGATGAACTGCCGGCGCGGCTGCAAAGCGTGCTGCGCGTGATCTACCTGGTGTTCAACGAAGGATATTCCGCCTCTTCCGGCGATACCGTCCTGCGCGCCGACCTGTCCACCGAGGCGATCCGCCTTGCGCGCCTGCTCGAGCAACTGCTGCCCGAGCCCGAAGTCTCTGGCCTCCTGGCGCTGATGCTGCTGCACGAGTCGCGCCGCGCCGCGCGCGTCTCGGCCGACGGCGACCTGATTCCCCTCGACGAGCAGGACCGCAGCCTGTGGGACCGCGCCCTGATCGACGAAGGCTGCACGCGCGTGGAGCGCGCCTTGCTGTCGCGCCGCTTCGGCTCCTACACCTTGCAGGCCGCGATTGCCGCCGTCCACGCCGAGGCCGCGCAGGCGGGCGACACCGACTGGCGCCAGATCGCCGGCCTGTACGAGGTGCTGCTGCGCCATGAACCAGCGCCGGTCATCGAACTGAACCATGCGGTGGCTGTTGCCATGCGCGACGGTCCGCAAGCTGGCTTGCCGCTGGTGGAAGCACTGCTTGCCAGCGAGCCGTTGCGCCAATACCACTTGGCCTGGGCCGCCAAGGCCGACCTGTGCCGGCGCCTGGGCGCGCACGCGGACGCCCGCGCCGCCTACGAACAGGCGCTGGCGCTGGCCCGCCAGGAGCCGGAACGCCGCTTCTTGCGCCGCCGGATCGAGCAATTCCGGGCATGACGAAAAATTTGTGAGCGGGGCTGTCGAAACCGCCGCCCGCCCATTCGACTAAGGGATAAGGAACGCAATCGCTTCCCGATCAACCGCGAAAAGGAGACTAGACCATGATGCAACCGATCCCGTACCTGGTATTCAACGGAAACTGCGCCGAAGCGATGCGCTTTTATGAGCGTGTTCTCGATGGCAAGATCGAGACCACCATCCGCATGGCCGACATGCCCTGTCCGTCGGGGACGCCGGCCGGGCAAGGCGACCTGATCGCCCACATCCGCCTTGCGCTCGACAAGAACGGCAACATGCTGTTCGCCGGGGACTGCCCGCCATCGATGCCGTACGAGGGCATCAAAGGTGTCTCGTTCACGCTCAGCTACGACACTGTCGAACAGGCGCAGCGCATCTTTGCCGACCTGTCGGAGGGCGGGCAGATCACCATGCCGTTCGCGCCGGCGTTCTGGGCCCAGGGCTCGGGCATGGTCACGGACCGCTTTGGCGTGCCCTGGATCGTCAACGGTGCCCTGATCCAACACTGACCGCCTGCAAGGGAGAAGCCCATGAAATATCTGTGTCTCGTCTATCTCGACCAGGAACACTGGAACGCATGCCCCGACGCCACCTGTGCCGCCTATGCGCAGCAATTGGTGGAGGGCCAGCGGCTGCTGGCGGCCGAGCCGCTCCACCCAGTCGCGAGCGCAACGACGGTCCGTGTGCGCAATGGCCAGGTAGCGCTCTACGACGGGCCGTTCGCCGAGACCAAGGAGCAGCTGGCGGGCTTCTACCTGGTGGACGCGGCCGACCTGAACGAAGCGATCCGGATCGCCAGCGGCATTCCGCCGGCCAAATACGGCAGCGTGGAAGTACGGCCGGTGCGCGAGCTGGCCGTGCCGCAGGACCAGGCTGCCTGAAGCACCTAAGGCCGGCGCCTGCCGGCCAAGCATCAGGTCACAAGCTGGAACTTTCCGAGGAGACTGAGATGGCTTATGTAGATGGATTCGTGGTGCCGGTTCCCAAGAACAACCTGGACAAATACCGGGAGCTTGCCACGCTGGTGGGCAAGATCTACCGCGAACACGGCGCCTTGCAGTTCCGTGAATGCATCGCTGACGACGTCAAGTCTGGCAAGCTGACCTCGTTCCCTCAGAGCGTGAACCTCGAGGAGGGCGAAACCGTGTTTTTCGCGTGGATCATGTACGAGTCGCGTGCCCACCGCGACGAAGTCAACGAAAAAGTCATGAAGGATCCGCGCTCGGCCGAGATGGCCAAGCCCGAGAACAGGCCCTTCGATGGCAAGCGCATGATCTTCGGCGGTTTCGAGATGGTGATCGACCTTTGAGCCGCACCGAGGTGTGTAAGGTTCAGGCGGATTACCGTCAGCTGTAGGGCTTGCTGACCCGTGTTTCTCGTAGGGTGGGCTCTTGAGCCCACGCGGGTAGTCACGCGGCGCGTATCACCGCGTGGGCACAAGTGCCCACCCTACGCGGGTGAGCGAATAGGCGACATCGGAAGCGCCCGCAGCCTGGCGCACCCAGCCCTGCGCCGCATAAAAACGATCCGCGCGTGTGTTGGCGGCCGTCGTCAGCTCGACGCGCTCGTGGCCAATGCTGAACAACCAATCCACCGCCAGGCCAAGCAAGGTTTTGCCGAGACCTTGCCCTTCATGGTCCGGCCGCACGAACAAGGCCCAGATCGACGCGTTTGTGCTGTTTGCGTAGCAAAAAGCGACGATCTCGCCGTTGCTTTCCGCGACCCATCCACGGCCTGACCTGTCCAAAAAATCTTCGTACATCGCATTGGTGATGCTTGTCGGGTCGGACAACACATTTTCCGCGACAGACAGGCGTATCCGCGACATGGCCGGAATATCGGAACTGCCAGCCTGCCTGAAGAGATAGGTCATGTTTGGACGCCTTGGGAGTAGATTGGCTTACGGAGCCAAAATTGTACTGTCACCACGGACGGCGCGTTTTGCCGGTCGAATTTGATCGAAATTCTCCCAAATGTGTTCGCGAGCGTACTGCCGACAGATGCCCACAAATATTAACTTGACGACAAGTAGGACGTAGTCGATGATTGCCGGGCGGCACGGCATGGCGCCGCTGCCATCGATCCTGGAGACGACACAATGAAACGGTTCATCCTGGCCGCCGGCTTGCTGGCGGGCGCCCTGGCCGGCCTCGCGCAGGCCGCCGACAAGGCCGACGATGCCCAGCTGCGCACGGCCATCGCAGGCAGCCACCGGAGTAGCACCAACGTGGCGCGCGATACTTGGCGCCATCCTTACGAAACGCTCACTTTCTTCGGCATCAAGCCGACCATGACGGTAGTCGAATTGCTGCCGGAAGGCGGCTGGTACACCGAGATCCTGGCGCCCTACCTGCGCCAGGACGGCAAGCTGATCAGTGCCGGCCTCATATCCAGGACCTTGCTGGAGTCCAACCCTGCGGTCTATGACAAGGTCGTGCGGGGCGCCTTCAATCCGTCAAAGGCCATCTACAACTTCGCCCCGCCAAACAGCGTCGACATGGTGCTCACCTTCCGCAACGTGCACAACTTCGTCGAGCTGGGCGACGACAAGGTCAAGGACATGTTCAAGGCGCTGTACACCAGCCTGAAGCCGGGCGGCGTGCTGGGCGTGACCGACCACCGCCTGCCAGAATCCATGCCGCAAGATGCCACGGCCACGAGCGGCTACGTCCACGAGTCGTATGTGATCAAGATGGCCGAGAGCGCCGGCTTCAAGCTGGCCGGCAAATCCGAGATCAACGCCAATCCAAAGGACAAGGCCGACCACAAGGGCGGCGTGTGGGCGCTGCCGCCGACCCTGACCAACGCCGCACTTGACCGCGACAAGTACCAGGCCATCGGCGAGAGCGACCGCATGACGCTCAAGTTCGTGAAGCCATAAACGGCCGGTGCTCGCCGCGGCCAATGTAACGCCGGGCGAGTATTTGTGCATTCTTGATGCGGTATCGCGCGTAGTCGTGGCCGAAGCTTCCCTATCGGAGCGGACGTCCCTCATGAACTCATCAAGAACAGGGTCAAGCACATGAATTGCGAACTCTTGGCGAACATCGTGCCGGTGACCGTTCGTGACTTTTCATCTTCCGTAAGCTGTAATGCTGAGTCTGAAAGGCCGAGTTCGGCCAAAAGCATCACCTGTAAGGACGCGAACGTTGGATCCCGGAAAGTTATTGAATCGAATGGTGGCGTATTTGAACGCATTACCTTCGACGAAGGGCAACTGGCGCGTCGCTATTGGATAAAGATTGGTTAGACGCGTTGTGGTCCCCGGACGAAGGACCGCAACGGGTCGGTACAGCCGATCGTCTCAGGCTGCTATCGGCCAGAAGCGGACTTACGTCGAGAATGGATTGTTGTCTGAACTCAGCCATATGCATCGCTATGAACCCATCCTTGTCCATCGCCGCAAACGGGCACGTAACTCTCGACTTCGGCGATTATGATTCCGTGGCATACCAGCAGGTATGCGCCAAACTTGAAAACGAACTCGGATTTTCTAGGCGCGGGGTCACTGTCGCTGGACCCGATGAAGGCATAAGTCCGTCGTTCTTACGTGCCGAGCTTGTGATTTCCGCCGGGTGGGACAACTGGAGCGGTAGCTATCTGCTTGCGAATTCAGACGCAGGCGACGCGATACTCCGGCGCTTGTACGCTGAACTTACGTAGAAAATTGCGAGACGAAAACCTCTCGCTACAGCTTACTTCTGACGTTAGCCGACGTGTCCACTTCGGGTCGATAGCGGACGTAAACAGCCTCAGTCCGAGTATTCGATGGCCGGATGTGTCACGCGTGTGCCTCGGTCGATGGTCTTCCGTCGTTGAGCGAACTCTTGGCTGGCTTCGTCGCTTCCAGAGATTGCTCGTTCGCGCTGAACGACGAGGCGAAAGGTTTTGTTAGGCCGGCGGAGCAGCCAGCCGTCAATGGTTGACTGCCACCGTGGTTTCCGCAGTCCCCGAGCGCGCCACCCAGTCGATCAGCGCATCCAGCACCGCGCGGCCCTTGCCATTCTTCACCAGCTCGCTGTTGACCATGCCGACCACGACACACGTGCGCCCGCTGGCATCCGGCACATAGCCCGCGACCGCCGCCACATTGCTCAGGCTGCCCGTCTTCAGGCGCGCATGGCCGGCCGCCGGGCTGTCCTTCAGGCGCCGGCGCATGGTGCCGTCCACCGCCACGATCGGCAGGCTGGCCTGGAACTCGGGCGCCCAGTTGCTGGCCAGGCCTGCCTTGAGCAGCCCGCCCATCTGCTGCGGGCTGATCCGTTCAAGGCGCGACAGTCCCGAGCCGTTTTCCAGCACCAAGCCGCTGTCGTCGATCTGGTGCGCGCGCATCCAGTTGCGCACCGCCTGGTCGGCCCGGGTGTAGGTGGTGTCAGGACTCGGCGGCAGGGGATGGCTGCCCAGCAGCGGGTCGGCTTCCAGGCTGCCCAGGCTCAGGAACACGGTGCGCGCCAGCGTGTTGTCGGATGGCTTGTTGATGTCGCGCACCAGCTCCGGCAGCGGCCGGGAAGTGTGCGCCGCCAGCAGCTGCGCGTCTGGCGGCGCCGCGCCTTCGACGGTCTCGCCGCTGATGGTGCCGCCCAGCTGCTTCCACTTCAGCCGGAACAGCCGGTCCAGGTAGTCGTTGCGGTCCACCACGTTGATGCTGTTGTCCGCCACGCAATCGCGCGGGAAGGTCCCGTGCAGCACCACCTTGATGCGGCCGCTCTTGTCGCGCAGCGCCTCGGGCAGCTTCCAGCCGTCTTCCCATTTCTTGCACTCGCCGTCCACGAGCACCATGTCCGAACCGATCGACACCTTCTCCAGCGTCGGCTGCATCTCCAGCTTGATCCGCTTGGCGGTCGAGCGCATGTCGATCTGCAGCATGTTCTTGTTGATCATCAGCGCGTCCGGAATGACGTTGTAATACGCCTCCGGCGACTCGTCGAATGGCGGTACGCCCACATCGCTGCGCGCCGGGTTGAACAGCTGGCGGTCCAGCACCAGCTTGCCGGCGATCTTGCGGATGCCCTGGTAGCGCAGCGCGCGCAGCATGTTCTCCAGCGCCTCGCTCGAAAAGTCCATGTCGGCGCCGCCCTTGAGCACCAGGTCGCCCTTGAGCACGCCGTTCTTGACCTCGCCATTGCTGCGCAGCTCGGTGCGGCCGCGGAATACCGGCCCCAGCTGTTCCAGGCCGACCATCGTCGTGACCAGTTTCATGGTCGAGGCCGGCTGCATCGGCTGCGTGACTTGGTGCGCCAGCACCACGGTATCGCCGCGGAGGACCAGCGCGCCGAGCGCCGCTTCCGGGATGCCATTGTCGGCAAGCACGCGGGCAACGGGTTCCGGCAACTGGGCGTGCGCGGGCAGCCAGGCGACAAAGGCGGCGGCGATGACGAGGCGACGTAGCATGGTGTTCCTTAACCGAAGAAGAGATAGGCGACGCCGATGGCGCCAATGATGCCGGCAAAGTCGGCGATCAGTCCACAGGAAATGGCATAGCGTGCATTCTTGATGCCCACCGAACCGAAGTACAGCGCCACGATGTAGAACGTGGTGTCGGTCGAGCCCTGGAAGATGCAGGCCAGGCGGCCGACGAAGGAATCCGGGCCGTAGGTTTTCATGGCGTCGATCATCATCGCGCGCGAGCCGCTGCCGGACAAGGGCTTCATCAGCGCGGTGGGCAGCGCCGGCGTGAACTCGGTGGACAGGCCGAGCTGGCCCAGCACCCAGTCGAAGCCGCTGACGATAAAGCCGAGCACGCCCGAGTTGCGGATCACCGAGATCGCCACCAGCATGCCGACCAGGTAGGGGATGATGGTGAGCGAAGTCTGGATGCCGCCCTTGGCGCCCTCGATGAAGGATTCGTACACGTTGACCTTCTTGCGCAGCGCGCCGCCGATGAAGGACACGATGATGAGCAGCAGGATCAGGTTGCTCGCCACGCGCGAGCCCAGTTCAATTTCCGGCTTGGTCAGGAAATTGGTCATGTACCAGACCAAGAGGCCAATCGCCGCCGTGATGCCGCCCAGCCAGCCGATGACGACGCGGTCGAACAAATTGATCTTCTGGCGAATCGACACGGCAATGATCCCGGCCAGCGCCGAGATGAAGGTGCCGATCATGCACGGGATAAAGATATCCGACGGGTCCTTGGCGCCCAGGATCGCGCGCTGCGCCATGATGGCCAGCGGAATCAGCGTCAGGCCCGAGGTGTGCAGCACCAGGAACATGATCTGCGGGTTGCTGGCCTCGTCCTTGTTCGGGTTCAGCGACTGCAGGCTCTCCATCGCCTTCAGCCCGAACGGCGTGGCCGCGTTGTCCAGGCCCAGCAGGTTGGCCGAGAAGTTCATCACCATGTGGCCGGTGGCCGGGTGATCCTTTGGCACATCCGGGAAGATGCGCGAGAAGAACGGCGAGATGATCCGCGCCAGAAAGCCGACCGCGCCGGCCTTTTCGCCCACGTTCATCAATCCCAGCCACAGCGTCATCACGCCGGCCAGCGGCAGCGCAATATCCATCACTGCCAGCTTGGCCGAGTCGAAGGTGCCGTCGATGATCTTCTTGAAGATCTCGGTGTCGCCGAGGAACAGCCACTGCGCGAAAGCGGCGGCGAAGCCGACCAGGAAGAAACCGGACCAGATGTAATTTAATGCCATTGAAATTCCCGCTGATGACGTGCCAGATGCCTGACGGCACGATTGTGCAGCGGAGAGTATAGGCTGAGAGCAATCGCCAAGGATGAAAGAATGCACCCGCGCCATGCAAAAAAGTTATGAGCGATATTTCTTTTATTGCCGTCATGAAGCGCTGCGCCTATGATTCAACGTCGTTCCGGCGCAAGCCGGAACCCATGCTGAGTTTGCGTTCCTGCACAGTCAGCATGGGTCCCGGCGCTCGCCGGGACGACGCTCTAAAACTGCCCACTCATGACGACACGACGCCACACCGCCGCTGCCCTGATCCTTGCCGCCTGCTTCGCGCTGCCTGCCGCAGCCGACGCACCGTCAGGCGACCACAAGGAAAAAGTCCTGCACATGTTCCTGTCCACCAGCGAAACCGGGCTGGACCCGGCCGTGGCATCGGACCTGGCCTCGCTGTCGCTGCTGGAAAACCTGTTCGACCCGCTGCTGCGCTACGACTACCTGGCGCGCCCGGTCAAGCTGGCGGCCAACACCGTCACCGAGCTGCCGCGCATCGAGGATGGTGGCAAGACCTACACCTTCCACCTGCGCCCCGGCATCTATTTCAGCGACGATCCGGCCTTCAAGGGCAAGAAGCGCGAAGTGACGGCCGCGGACTACGTGTACAGCCTCAAGCGCCTGTACGACCCGGCCCTGAAATCGCCATGGGCCTACATGTTCGAGGGCAAGCTGCTCGGCGACGCCGCGCTCAAGGACAAGTTCAGCTACGACACCCAGATCCCGGGCCTGCAGGCAGTGGACAAGTACACGCTGCGCATCCGCCTGGCCGAGCCGGACAACAATTTCCTGTATTACCTCGCCATCCCCGCCTCCGGCGTGGTTGCGCGCGAAGTGGTCGAAGCCTACCCCGGCCAGGCCGGCAACCACCCGGTCGGCACCGGCCCGTTCATGATCGGCGACTGGAAGCGCAGCGACCGCATCGTGCTGCTGGCCAATCCGTACTCGAGCGCCGTGTTCCATGCCACCCCGAGCGCGGACCCCGTGGACAAGCAAATCGACGCTGCGCTCGAAGGCAAGCGCCTGCCGCGCGTGGACCGCGTCGAAGTGAAGATCGCCGAAGAATTCCAGGGCCGCATGCTCGGCTTCCTGAACGGCGAATACGACTACATCGAACAGGTGCCCGAATCGATGACCGACATGGTCATCAAGGACGGCAAGCTCAAGCCCGAGCTGGCCAAGCGCGGCATGCAGCTGTACCGCTTCCCGGTGCTCCAGACCTACTACATGTGGATGAACATGGAGAACCCGCTGATCGGCGGCTACGGCAAGGACAAGGTGGCGCTGCGCCGCGCAATCTCGATGGCGTACAACAACGCCGAGGACATCGCCCTGCTCAAGAAAGGCATGGCCACCAAGGCCGACTCGCCGCTGCCCCAGGACGCGATCGGCTATGACCCCAACTACCGCAGCCCGGTGCCCTACGACCCTGCGCTGGCCAACGCCCTGCTCGACAAGTTCGGCTACGACCAGCGCGACCCCGACGGCTTTCGCCGCGCCCCCGGCGGCCAGCCGCTGACGCTGACCATGCACAGCGAAGCGACGGTCGGTGGCCGCCTGCGCGACGAACTGTGGCGCAAATGCCTGAATTCGATCGGGCTGCGCGTCGTCTTCAAGTCCGACAAGAAGACCGAGATCATCAAGGCCTCGCGCCTGGGCAAGGTGATGATGTTCGAGAGCAACTGGGTGGCCGACTTCCCCGATGGCGACAATTTCTACCAGTTGTTGTACGGCCCCAACGCCGGCCGCGCCAACTACGCCCGCTTCAACCTGCCCGCCTATAACGAACGCTATGAGAAGGCGCGCGCCCTCCCGGACGGTCCCGAGCGCAAAAAGCTGTATTTCGAGATGAACCAGCTGATCCACGCCTACAACCCGTGGGTGCCGCTGACCCACGTGCTCTCCGCCGATATCCGCCAACCGTGGCTTAAAAACTACAAGCGCCACCCCGTCGAATTCACCAACTGGCGTTATCTGGATGTCGATGTTGCGGAAAGGGAACGGACTACCCACTCTGAGTGAGCGTTTCGGCGCGTTTTATTCTGGGTAATCATTCCGCGAAGTTATACTTCCCGCCAGATATTTCATTTGGTAGAGCTTCCCTGCTGCCTTACCTTTTGAACAAAACATAACGTAATGCCTTGACATTACACCCAGATCATCTCGGCCGTCGGCGAGACCACTGCCCAAGCACACCCCAAGGAGAGACGCGTGAAGTTAAAGAAACTAGCACATTTGATCGCCCTGATCGGCGTTGCCGCACCTGCCTTCGCGCAGTCCAGTGCGGACCAGCCTGAAGGCCCGATCCAGCGTGTTGAAATCACCGGTAGTAGCATCAAGCGCGTGGCCAAGGAAGGCGCGCTGCCGGTGCAGGTGATCTCGTTCGACCAGTTGCAGAAGCAGGGCATCACCTCGGCCGAACAGCTGATGCGCGTGATCTCGGCCAACGGTACCGGCGCCGACAACCCGACTTCGGGCAACAACGTGTTCGGCCCGGATGCAGACCGCGTCAGCGGCGGCGCATCGTTCGCCTCGTTCCGCGGCCTGGGCCCGAACAGCACCCTGGTGCTGATCAACGGCCGCCGCGCACCGACCCACGGCAAGAGCGGCAAGGCGGTCGACCTGAACTCGATCCCGATGGCCGCGATCCAGCGCATCGAGATCCTGAAGGATGGCGCCTCGGCGATCTACGGCACCGACGCGATCGGTGGCGTGATGAACATCATCCTCAAGAGCAATTACCAGGGCCTGGAGGCGACCGGCTCGACCAACGTGACGGAAGCCGGCGGCGGCAACATCCACCGCGCTTCGCTGCTGGCCGGTAAGGGCGACCTGGAGACCGACGGCTACAACATCATGGGCACGTTCTCGTTCACCAAGAACGAAGAGCTCGACTCGCGCCAGCGCAGCTTTGCCAACGGCTTCCAGCCGGCGCGCGGCCTGTCGCCGGACACCACCGGCACCCCGTTCGCGAACCAGCTGACCGGCGCCGGCAGCGCGCTGGGCACCGGCTTCACGATGCCGGGCGATCCGAACAAGTATCTCCAGGCCGGCCTCTTGAGCCTGCAGAACAAGTGCGACTCCTATCCGGGCATGTCGCAATACCAGTCCGACCTGTGGAAAGACGTCACCTCGCCGCTGCGCTCGAAGTATTCGTGCGCGTATGACTACGGCGCGGACTACGTGATGCAGTCGCCGTCCAAGCAGGGCAACTTCCTGGTGCGCGGCACCTACAAGCTGGCGCCGGACCACAAGGTGTTCGCCGAAGCGATTGGCTCGAAATCGGACGTCACCTCGATCCTGACCCCGGCCCAGATCTCGACTTCGTTCGCCAACGGCAACGCCTATCCGGTCGGCGGCCCGTACTACCAGGACCTGTCGGCCTTCATCCCGACCTTCGACAAGACCAAGCCGATCCTGTACAAGTGGCGCGCCAACCCGGTCGGCAACCGCACCCAGGACAATACGACGCAGAGCGGCCGCCTGCTGATCGGCGCCGAAGGCACGATCAAGAACTGGGACTACCGCGTCGGCCTGTCGCGCGCGGTCAGCACCACCAAGATGGACCTGCTGGACGGTTACGCCTACACCAAGGCCCTGTACAGCGTGCTGGGCAGCGGCATCGTGAACCCGTGGGCGCTGCCGGGCCAGGGCCAGACCCAGGCCGCGATGGACGCGATCAACAAGACCAAGTACATCGGCAGCTTCCAGACTGGCCGCACCACCCTCGACCAGCTGGACGGCAACATCTCCGGCCAGATCTTCGACCTGCCGGCCGGCCCGCTGGCCATGGCCGCCGGCTTCGACCTGCGCCGCGAAAGCTACATGTACCACCAGGACGTGGCCGCCGAGGACATCCTGCTGGCACCGGGCAACGCCAACCTGAACCAGTCGTACCGCTACGTGCGCGCTGTCTACACCGAGCTGATTGCCCCGGTGACCAAGGACCTCGAACTGCAACTGGCCGTGCGCCACGACGAGTACAGCGTCATCGGCGGCACCACCAACCCGAAGATCGCCTTCCGTTACCAGCCGGCCCCGTGGCTGCTGTTCCGCGGCTCGGCCAACAAGGGCTTCCTGGCCCCGAGCTTCACCCAGCTCTACACCGGCGCGCTGAGCCAGGAGCTGTCCAGCGGCGTGGTTGACACCGTGGGTTGCGCGCAGCACCCGGGCGACGCCCGCTTCTGCGCGCCGGAGAAGTTCGGCTACATGTCGGGCGGCAACCCGAACCTGCGTCCGGAAACCTCCAAGCAGGGCACGCTGGGTGTCGTGGTCGAGCCGTTCAAGGGCTTCTCGGCATCGCTCGACTACTGGGCGATCAACATGAAGGACCGCATCCTGAACCGCAGTGCGAGCATCGTGCTGGCTAACCCGGTTGCGCTGGCTGGCAACATCATCCGCAACCCGGACGGCACCATCCAGTACGTCCAGGCCGGCTGGATCAACGTGGCTGGCGCCAAGACCCGCGGCGCCGACCTCGGCCTGCGTGGCGACGGCAAGTTCGACGGTGGCTACAAGTGGAACGCCACCTTGGACGGCACCTGGACCCAGAGCTACAAGTTCGCGGAAATCGGCAACTACGAAGAATATGTCGGCAAGTTCTTCACCCGCGACCTGTACCTGCGCTGGAAGCACAGCGCCACCTTCAGCGTGAGCCGTGGTGACTGGAGCGTCCTGCTGAGCAACACGTTTGCCTCGGGCTACAAGGACCAGCTGCCGAACGCCGGCAAGGGCACGCCGCCGGCCGGCTTCAACCCGGACGTCGCCAGCTACACCACCTTCGGCCTGTCCACCACGTACACCGGCCTGAAGAACACGACGATCACGTTCGGCATCCAGAACCTGTTCGACCGCAACCCGCCGTTCACCGCCCACAACGTGGACGACGTCGTCGGCGCCGGCTGGGATCCGCGCGTGGCCGATCCGCGTGGCCGTGCCTACACGCTGAACGTGAACTACAAGTTCTTCTGACAGCCTTGGCCTGCAGGGCCCGTGCGACAAGGAGGCGTTCCGCGCCTCCGGCCCGCGCGGGCCTTTTTTATTTCGAGGGCAGCATGTCCAACAGTAAGATCAGCAGGCGCGCGTTCGGATCCCTGATCGCGGCAGCGGCACTGGCCCCGGCCGGCCCCGCGCTGGCGGCCGCGCCGCGCCGCGCACGCGCCTCCCACCCGCAGCAACGACCCATGAAACACCTGATCAAACCACCGCGCCTGGCACAGGGCGACACCATCGGCCTGATCGCGCCCGCCGGGCACGTCAGCGACAAGACCATCGAGAAATCCGTGCAGCACATCGAAGCGCTCGGCTTCAAGGTCAAGGTGGGGCGCTACATCCGCGAAGTGTTCGGCAAGTACGCCGGCTCGGTCGACATGCGGCTGGCCGACCTGCACGGCATGTTCCTCGACCCCGAAATCAAGGCGCTGTGGTGCATCCGCGGCGGCTCGGGTGCGATCTCGCTGCTCAAGCACATCGATTACGAACTGATCCGCAACCATCCGAAGATCCTGCTCGGCTATTCGGACATCACCGCGCTGCACCTGGCGATCCGCCGACATAGCGGCCTGGTCACCTTCCACGGCCCGGTCGCCGCATCGACCCCGTGCGACTACTCCAACGAGCACATGCTGGCGGTGCTGACCGACCCGCAGCCGACCTACACCATCCAGATGGCGCAGGAGAACGCGCTGCATGCGCAGGAAGAGCCGCACTACGCGGTGCGCACGGTACACGGCGGCGTGGCGACCGGCCCGCTCATCGGCGGCAACCTGTCGCTGGTCGCCGCCCTGGCCGGCACCGAGTATGCGGCCGATTTTCGCAACAGCATCCTGTTCCTGGAAGAGGTCAACGAAGAGCCCTACCGCATCGACCGCTGGATGACCCAGCTCGACCTGGCCGTGGGCTTCGACAAGGCGGCCGCGCTGATGGTCGGCATTTGCGACAAATGCGGCCCGGACGAGCACGACGAGTCGCTCACGCTCGACCAGACCTTCGACGTCCACCTCACCCCGCTCAGGGTGCCGGCGGTGACCGGCTGGTCGTTCGGCCACATCCGCAACCAGTTCACGATCCCGGTCGGCGTCAAGGCCACGCTCGACGCCGACAAACAGACGCTCACGCTCCTCGAACCGGCGGTGAGCTGACCGTTTTACAGGGAACCCCATGAAGACGCTCCCGTTGTTCTGTGCGGCCGTGCTGGCCGCCATCATGCCGCTCGCGTTCGCTGCCGACCCGCTGCTCGCCGCGCGCGATGCGTCGTGGAACGAGCTGCGCAAGCGCGCCGACGTGGCGGGGCTGGATAAGCTGATCGATCCCGGTTTCGTGCTGGTCCACTCCGATGGCCGCGTGCAGCGCAAGGTGGATTACCTGGGCGACCTGAGCAGCAAGAGCCGCGTCAACGGCCGGATCGAAAACCGTGACGTGGTGATCCGCGAATACGGCGACACCGCCGTGGTCAATGGCGTGAGCGTGCAGTCGGGCGTCTCGAACGGCCAGCCGTGGAGCGGACAATTCCGCTTCACGCGCGTGTGGATCAGGCGTGGCGGCGAGTGGACCATCGTGTCCTCGCATTCCTCGCGCATCACCGAAGGGCAGTAATCGCTCCTGCGGCCGCCTGCGCTGGCGGCCCGTTAAACCGAAGCACCAAATCCGGTTGTCTATTGGACACGGAACGCCAGTTTCATTTCCGTTGCTCTACGAGTCACCGGTGCGAACCCGACAATTCGCACACAGGTTGTGGCCGCATAAAGCGTCCGCGCCGGGCTCGCCTATGTTCAACGCTGAGCTCGACCTCCACCGTCCAGCTCTCCGACGACATCCACAAGCAAACAACGGAGAAAAAATGAACCTGAATAAGAGATTGCTTGCCGCATCGATGGCGGCTGTTCCCCTGTTGCTGGGAACCACGGTTGAAGCGGCGAGCCGGGCTCCCAGCGGCCCGGGCATGTCGATGCGGATGAGCGGCCCGGTCGCGCCCAATCCGCAGCAGGTCGTTGTGCTGCAGAGCAAACTGCTCGACACCCGCGCCAAGTACGGACTCGACCAGGACCACGGCTTCCTGCTCGCAGCCCAGCATCCCGGCAGCGACGGCACCTACGTAAGCCGCTTTGCCCACACCTACAAGGGCGTGCGCGTGTACCAGTCCGAATCGGTGGTGGTGAGCGATGCGGCTGGCAACATCGTCAGCGAATCGGCGGCCGACCGGCGCGCGGGCCTGGGGCGTGGCGCCTCGGCGGCCAGCCTGGGCCAGCGCTTTGCCAACTTCGACGTCACGCCGGCGCTCACGCCACAGGGCGCCATCGAGCAGCTCGTGCGCACCGGCGCGCCGGGTGCATCCCATGTCTCGCCGCCCACCGCCGAGCTGGTGATCTACCCGGTGCTCAAGCGCGTGCGCATCCCGTCCGCCTTCCACAAGCGCGAAAGCCAGCTCAACGCCACCGACCTTGTCACCCAGGTCGCCGGCTACGAGCTCGCCTACCTGGTCAAGACGCGCATGATCAACGCCGACCGGCCGCTGCACCGCGACGCCATCGTCAGCGCGGTGGACGGACGCGTGCTGCAGCAATGGAACGCGCTGCAGACCGAGACCGGCGTGGGCAAGAGCCAGTACAACGGCCAGGTTCCGGTCAGCACCTCGTCCTCCGGCGGCAGCTTTGTGATGAAAGACCCGCTGCGCGGCACCGGCGGCAGGTACGGCGCCAACACCATCACCAATGCCGACCACGGCAGCACCGCGGGCGAGGTGTACACCAACGGCACCAACACCTGGGGCGATGGCCAACAGTATGTGGCGGGCGGCTCCACCACCAACGCCAATGGCCAGACCGCGGCGGTGAACGCGTTGTGGGGCATGATGAACACCTACGACACGCTCAAGAACGTGCTCGGATGGCACTCGCTGGACGGCAACAACACCGCCACCTACATCGCCGCCCACGTCTATAACAACTACGACAACGCCTACTACAGCGACAGCTGCAAGTGCATGTTCATCGGCGACGGCGGCACCTACTTCTACTCGCTCGGCTCGGTCGACGTGATCGGCCACGAGATGGGGCACGGGGTCACGGCGGCCACCTCCAACCTCGCGTATTACGGCGAATCCGGCGGCCTGAACGAGTCGGCCTCGGACATCAACGGCGAGATGACCGAGGCCTACGCGCGCGGCGGCGGCACCGGCAGCACCGTCCCGTCCGGCAACGACTGGCTGATCGGCATGGAGATCAGCCGCTCCAGCGACCCGCTGCGCTGGATGTACAAGCCGAGCAAGGACGGCAGCAGCCCGGACGCCTGGAGCAGCTCGATCGGCGGGCTGGACGTGCACTACAGCAGCGGTCCGAACAACCGCATGTTCTACTTCCTGTCGCAGGGTTCCAAGGCCGACAGCGGCAGCGACTACTACAGCCCCTACCTGACCAAGTCGCCGCGCGCGATGACCGGCATTGGCAACGACAAGGCCTACCGCATCTGGTTCCGAGCGCTGACCACCAAGTTCACCTCGTCCACCGACTACGCCGACGCGCGCGCGAAGGTGATCCAGGCCGCGCAGGAGCTGTACGGCGCCGGCAGCCGCGAGGCCATTGCCGTGCAGCGCGCCTACGCGGCGATCAATGTCGGCGCCGACGTCGATGAGAATACGACGGGCGGCCCGCTGGTCATCAACGCGCAGCCGCAGAGCGTGACGGTGGCGCCGGGCGCGCTGGCGAGCTTCTCGGTGGGGGCCATTGGCGGCAAGCCGCCATACAAGTACCAGTGGATGCGCAACGGCGCCGACATCGCCGGAGCGAACAATGCCAGCTACAGTCTGCAGGCTGCGGCAAACGACAACGGAGCGCGTTTCTCGGCCAGGGTGACCGATTCGGCGTCGCCCGCCGGCACCGCCTCCAGCAGCGCCGCGACGCTGACAGTGGAGGCCAGCACGCCCTTCGAGCGCATCACCAACGGCGGCTTCGAATCGCAGGCGGCAGGGTGGTTCGGCACCACCGGGGTGATCGGCAGCTGGGTGGGCTACAACAACGAGGTGCCGTACGAGGGCCGCTATTTCGCCTACCTGGGCGGCAACGGCAGGACCGCCACCGAGTCGCTGCGCCAGACGGTCAATATCCCGCCGTCCACGAAATCGGCCACGCTGACCTACGCGCTGCACATCGACACCGACGAGTTCAGCGGCTCGATCGCGTACGACAAGCTGGTGGTGACGGTCAAGAACTCGGCCGGCACCCTGCTCGGAACGCTGGCGACTTACAGCAACCTGGACAAGGCGCCCGGCTACCAGCTGCGCAGCTTCGACCTGACGCCATACAAGGGGCAGCTCGTGACCATTTCGTTTGAGATGAACGAGGACTATTCGCTGCAGACCTCGTTCACCCTCGATAAGGTGAGCGTGATCACGCAGTAAGGTTTGATGGGGGGACGGGGAGCCTTCCGGCTCCCCACTTTTTTGTAGGGTGGGCGGGTCGTTCAGCTGGCCACTGGCCATCTTCACCCCACGCGTCCAGACAGAGCACGCGTGGCCTGAACGCATGCCGTGGTTGAACGCGTGGGCGGGAGACCCGCCCACCCTACCGGTCTCTTACAGCGCCCGCGCGATCAGGATCTTCTGGATGTCGCTGGTGCCTTCGTAGATCTGGCACACGCGCACGTCGCGGTAAATGCGCTCGATCGGGAAATCGGCCACGTAGCCGTAGCCGCCGAACACCTGCATCGCGTTCGACACCACGCGCTCGGCCATTTCGGACGCGAACAGCTTGGCCATCGCGGCTTCCTTCAGGCAGGGCAGGCCCGCGTCCTTCATCGATGCCGCGTGCAGGATCAGCTGGCGCGCGGCCTCGACCTGCATCGCCATCTCGGACAGGCGGAACTGCACCGCCTGGTGCTCGAACAGCGGCTTGCCGAAGCTCTCGCGCTCCTTCGCGTAGGCCAGCGCCGCTTCAAACGCGGCGCGCGCCATGCCCACCGACTGCGAGGCGATGCCGATGCGCCCGCCTTCCAGGCCCGACAGCGCGATCTTGTAGCCCATGCCTTCTTCGCCGATCAAGTTCTCGGCCGGGATGCGGCAGTTCTCGAACACGATCTGCGCCGTGTCCGACGAGTGCTGGCCCATCTTCTGCTCGATGCCGGCCACGACGTAGCCGGGCGTATTGGTCGGCACCCAGAATGCGCTGATGCCTTTCTTGCCGGCCGCCTTGTCGGTGACTGCCATGACGATCGCCACGTCGCCGTTCTTGCCGCTCGTGATGAACTGCTTGGTACCGTTCAGGACGTATTCGTTCCCGTCGCGCACGGCGGTGGTGCGCAGCGCGGACGCGTCGCTGCCGGTGTGCGGCTCGGTCAGCGCGAACGCGCCCAGCAGCTCGCCCTGCGCCAGCGGCACCAGCCAGCGCTGCTTCTGTTCCTCGTTCGCGTACATCATCGCGATCGAGCACACCGGGCAGTTGTTGACCGAGATGATGGTCGAGGTGCCGCCGTCGCCGGCCGCGATCTCTTCCAGCACCAGCGCCAGCGACACGTAGTCCAGGCCCGCGCCGCCGTATTCTTCAGGCACCGCCACGCCGAACGCGCCGAGCTGGGCGAGCTCCTTCAGTTCAGCTTTCGGAAAGTAATGCTCGCGGTCCCAACGGGCGGCGTTGGGGGCCAGGCGCTCCTGCGCAAAAGCGCGCAGGGCGTCGCGGATCATCTGGTGTTCTTCGGTCAGGATCATATGGTTTCGTAAAAAAAGACTACCACTGCAAAGGTTTGCCGTCGTGGTTGAGGAAGCTGCCGTTGGCCGACGCGTCCAGCCGCGCCAGCGTGGCGCGCAGGTTGGATACGCTGGTGGCAACCGGCATCGGCGCGTTCTTGCTGCCCATGTCGGTCTGCACCCAGCCCGGGTGGAAGGCCACGCAGGTCGCGCCTTGCGGCCCGTAGATCAGGGCGGCATCGACCAGCACCGAATTGAGCGCGGCCTTGCTGGCCCGGTACAACGAAGCGCCGGCCTGGCTGCGGTGGCCGAGCGAAGCCATGTTCGACGACATCACGGCCAGCTTGCCACGCGTGGCAGCGACCAGCGGCCCGACGATCGGGATCAGCCGCATCGCGGCCAGCACGTTGGTGTGCATGACCTCGTCGAATTCCTGCTCGGTCGGGAAGCCGTCATGGCGCGGGCCATAGACACCGGCCACCAGCCAGGCGGCATCGATCTTCTCGTCGTCCAGCCTCCAGCCCATGCCGGCAATGGAGTCGGCACTGGTCACGTCCAGCGGGTGCGCTTCGGCGCCGAGCCGGGCGAGCTTGTCGATGTCTTCGGCCTTGCGCGCGGTCGCGATCACGCGCCAGCCGTCCTGCTTGTACTGGCGCGCCAGCTCGAAGCCGATGCCGCGCGACGCGCCGAGGATGAGTGCTGTGGGCATTTCCAACTCCCTAAACGCCGTCGTCCCCGCACAGGCGGGGACCCATGCTGAGCTTGCTCGACTTGCGGCTGATGGTGCGGCCGGTCAAGCGGTCCATGGGTTCCCGCCTCCGCGGGAACGACGGATCATACGCGAGTGGTCGTTACACCATCTCGATCGCCATCGCGGTCGCTTCACCACCGCCGATGCACAGCGATGCCACGCCGCGCTTGCCGCCGGTGCGCTTGAGCGCACCCAGCAGGGTGACGATGATGCGCGCGCCCGAGGCGCCGATCGGGTGGCCCAGCGCGCAGGCGCCGCCGTGCACGTTCACCTTGCTGTGCGGGATGTCGAGGTCGCGCATGGCTGCCATCGGCACTGCGGCAAACGCCTCGTTGATCTCGAACAGGTCCACGTCGGCCGCGGTCCAGCCGGTCTTCTTGAACAGCTTCTGCATCGCGCCGATCGGTGCGGTGGTGAACCAGTTCGGTTCCTGCGCGTGGGTGGCGTGGCCGAGCACGCGGGCGATCGGGGTCAGGCCCAGTTCCTTGGCCTTCGATTCGCGCATCATCACCAGCGCGGCGGCGCCGTCGTTGATCGACGAGCTCGAGGCGGCGGTCACGGTGCCGTCCTTCTTGAACGCCGGCTTGAGCGCCGGGATTTTGTCGAGCTTGGCCTTGAGCGGGCCTTCGTCCTTGTCCACCACCACGTCGCCCGCGCGCGAGGACACCGTCACCGGGGCCACTTCCCACTTGAAGTAGCCCTCTTTGGTCGCTTCCTGCGCGCGCTTCACCGACGCGATCGCGAAGTTGTCCTGGTCTTCACGCGAGAACTGGTACTTGGCCACGCACTCCTCGGCAAAGGTGCCCATCGAGCGGCCGCCGCCGGTCTTCTCGTCCTTGCTGTAGGCGTCTTCCAGGCCGTCGAGCATCATGTGGTCGAACATCATGCCGTGGCCGATGCGGTAGCCGCCGCGTGCCTTCGGGATCAGGTAGGGCGCGTTGGTCATCGACTCCATGCCGCCGGCCACCACGATGTCGGCGCTGCCGGCCAGCAGCTGGTCATGCGCGAAGATGGCGGCCTGCATTGCCGAGCCGCACATCTTGGACAGGGTCACCGCGCCGGTGGACAGCGGCAGGCCGGCCTTAATCAGCGCCTGGCGTGCCGGGGCCTGGCCCTGGCCAGCCATCAGGCAGTTGCCGAAATAGACGTGCTCGACCGACTCCGGCTTGACGCCGGCGCGCTCCACCGCGGCCTTGATCGCCACCGCGCCGAGGTCGCTTGCAGCCTTCGAGGAAAAATCGCCCTGGAACGCGCCCATCGGGGTACGGGCGGCGCCAACGATAACGATCGGATCATTCATTGTGTAGGTTCTCCAAATAGGACGGCGAATAGACCGCCGGGATGGCGGCCGCCTGGTTACTGAATCGAATCTGCTGCGGGTACGGGAAGACGTCTTCGACGACGCCTGCGAGTATCCGCTCCTTGTGTGACTGCCAGTACGCGCGGGTCAACAAGTCCGCGTGGTGCTTCAAGAAATAATGCCGTATTTTCGCATTCCCGAGCAGGAAGCTCTCAAATTGCTCGGGAAACACGTCGTGCTTGCCAACCGGGTACCAGACCTCGGCCGACATCTCGTCTTCTTCGTTCATCGCCTGCGGGATGTCGCGGAACTGGCAATCGGTCAGGTACTCGATCTCGTCGTAGTCGTAGAACACCACCCGGCCGTGGCGCGTGACGCCGAAGTTCTTGTACAGCATGTCGCCGGGGAAGATGTTGGCCGCGACCAGGTCCTTGATCGCGTTGCCGTATTCGACGATCGCGTGCTCGACCAGCTCGTCGTTGCCGCTTTGCTCGGCGCGCGTCAGGAAAATGTTGAGCGGCACCATGCGGCGCTCGATGTACAGGTGCCGGATGATGATGCGCTCGCCTTCGATGTCCACCTGCGACGGGCAGTCGCGCTGCAGCTGGGCCAGCAGCTCCTCGGAAAAACGCGCCAGCGGGAACGCCACGTTCGAGTATTCGAGCGTGTCGGCCATGCGGCCCACGCGGTCGTGGTGCTTGACCAGCAGGTACTTCTCCTTGATTTGCGCGCGCGTCGTTTCCTTGGGCGGCGGGTAGAAGTCCTTGATCACCTTGAACACGTACGGGAACGAGGGCAGCTCGAACACCAGCATCACCAGGCCCGGAATGCCGGGGGCGATGCCGAAATCGTCGGAGCTGTGTTTCAGGTGCTGCAAAAAGTCGCGGTAAAACAGCGTCTTGCCCTGCTTTTGCAGGCCGAGGATGGTGTAGAGCTCGCTGCGCGGCTTGCGCGGCATCAGGCTCCTCAAGAACTGCACGTAGGCCGAGGGCACTTCCATATCCACGAGGAAGTAGGCGCGCGTGAACGAGAACAGGATCGTGATCATTTCCTGGTCCGTGATCACGGTGTCGAGCACCAGCTGGCCGCGGCGGTTGTGCAGGACCGGGATCACGAACGGGTACACCTGCGGCCCGTTGATGGCCTTGCCGACGATGTAGGCGCCCTTGTTGCGGAAGAACAGGCTGGACAGCACCTGCAGCTGCTGGTTGGCCTCGCGCTTTTCCAGGCCGAACTGGGCGGCCATGCGCGCTTCGACCAGCTCGATGTCGCGGCCCAGGTTGGCAAATTGCGCGTCGAGCTGGAAGTTGGTCACGATGCGCTTGAGCGCAAAGCGCAGGCCGTCCGCCGCCGGGTAGTACACGCGGTAGGTCGGCTGCAGCTCCTCGGTCTCGAGGTACTCGGTCGACACCGTCGGGCGCACGAACAGGTGGTCGTTGTTGAAGTATTCGCGGTGCAGGATCTGGCAGCTGACCGAGTTGAAGAAGGTTTCGGCCAGTTCCGGCTGCTTGTGGTGCGACAGCAGGCCGATGTAGTGCAGCTTGACCTCGCGCCAGACCGCGTCGGTCAGTTCCTCGGGCGCATACTCGTCCTCGAGGGCGTGGACGCATTCCTGCACGCGGCGGTCGTAGTAACCGATGCGCTCGCGCGCGGCCTGCTGGGCGGTGGGCCAGGCGCCGATCTCGAAATAGCGCTTGGCGGTCTTGCTGGCGTGACGGAACAGGCGGTAGTGCTTGTCGAAGCCGTCGAGGATGGCGCGCGCGATGTCGAATGCTATCTGGGACGATAGCAGTTTCGGGAACGGAACTTTAGTCATCGTTCGTCTCGCGCGCGTCGTTGAGCGGACATTCTATTTCATTGCTACCGCTTGCATCGTCGTCCCGGCGAAAGCCGGGACCCATGCCGAGGTACCGAAGCCGGTAGCGCCAGTAGTGCTGCGCATTCAGCATGGATCCCGGCCTGCGCCGGGATGACGGCTTTTGGGCTAATGATAGAAGGCGCCGCTAACGCCCTGCTTACATCGTCTCGCCAAACAGCTCGCGGCCAATCAGCATGCGGCGGATCTCGCTGGTGCCTGCGCCGATTTCGTAGAGCTTCGCATCGCGCCAGAGACGACCGACCGGATACTCGTTGATGTAGCCATTGCCCCCCAGCGTCTGGATCGCTTCGCCGGCCATCCAGGTGGCCTTCTCGGCGCTGTACAGGATGGCGCCGGCGGCGTCCTTGCGCAGTGCGCGCACCTGCTCCGGGCTGGTCGCGCGGTCGCACGCCTGGCCGACCGCGTACACATAGGCGCGGCAGGCCATCATGGTCGAATACATGTCGGCGATCTTGCCCTGCATGAGCTGGAACTCGCCGATCGCCTGGCCGAACTGCTTGCGCTCGTGGATGTACGGCACCACCACGTCCATGCAGGCGCTCATGATCCCCAGCGGGCCGCCCGACAGCACGGTGCGCTCGAAGTCCAGGCCCGACATCAGCACGTTCACGCCCTTGCCCACGCCGCCCAGCACGTTCTCGACCGGCACTTCGCAATCCTGGAACACCAGCTCGCCCGTGTGCGAGCCGCGCATGCCCAGCTTGTCGAGCTTCTGCGCGATCGAAAAGCCCTTGAAGCCCTTCTCGATCAGGAACGCGGTCATGCCGCGCGGGCCGGCCTCGAGGTCGGTCTTGGCGTACACCACCAGGGTGTCGGCGTCCGGGCCGTTGGTGATCCACATCTTGGTGCCGTTCAGCACGTAACGGTCACCCTTGAGGTCGGCACGCAGCTTCATGCTCACCACGTCGGAGCCGGCGTTCGGCTCGGACATGGCCAGCGCGCCCACGTGCTCGCCCGAGATCAGCTTGGGCAGGTACTTGCGCTTCTGCTCTTCGTTGCCGTTGCGCTTGATCTGGTTGACGCACAGGTTCGAGTGCGCCCCGTACGACAGGCCAACCGACGCCGACGCGCGCGAGATTTCTTCCATCGCGACGATGTGGGCCAGGTAGCCCATATTGCTGCCGCCGTATTCCTCGCTCACCGTGATGCCCAAGAGGCCCAGCTCGCCCATTTTCTTCCACAGGTCCATCGGGAACTGGTCGGTACGGTCGATCTCGGCGGCGCGCGGCGCGATTTCCGCCTCGGCGAACTGTTGCACTGCCTCGCGCAGCGCGGCGATGTCCTCGCCATGGTCAAAGGTCAAGCCAGGAAGATGCAGCATGTCGTCGTCCTCACGGTGTGGGGGTGGCGGAATTGCCAGAAAGGGCATGATACCGCAGTGCTGACGTTTACGTAAACGTAAAGCATAAGCGGCATTGCTGTGGCACAGCAAAATGCATTGTTAGCGCCAGCACGTCGTTCCCGGACTCGCCGTCCGCCTTGGCGGGAACCCATAGACAGAATGCGTCGCTGCAAAGTTGCCGACGCCGCAGGTGGAGGCGCCTCAGCATGGGTCCCCGCCTCCGCGGGGACGACGTTGTTGGGGAATGAGAGACTAATTAATCAAGCCGCCTTGCTGGCGCTGCCTGGCGCGCTCTCGGCCAGCAGGCGCCGGCATTCCTCTTCGTGCGCGGTGATCTCGGCCAGCGCCACCTCGATGTCGGCGCGCTGCTGCTCCAGCGTCTCGCGCTGCTTGGCCAGCACCCCGAGGAAGCGGTTGATCTGCGCCACCGTGTCCTTGGGTGACTCGTACATGTCCATGATGCTCTTGATTTCCGAGAGCGTCAGGCCAAGCCGCTTGCCGCGCAGCGTCAGCTTCAGGCGGGTGCGGTCGCGCGCCGTGTACACGCGGTTGCGTCCGCCCTGGCCCTCGCGCATGGGGCTGAGCAATCCCTGGTCTTCGTAAAACCGGATCGCACGCGCCGTGATGTCGAATTCGCGCGCCAGTTCGGCGATGCTGTAAGTGGCCATGAGGTCTACCGCGGTAAAGGGAGAGGCAAGGGACGTAAATCGCTTAGAATCAAGACACCCGATCCGTTTTCCGTTTACGTCAACGTCAAGCGCATTGTAGCGCGCCGCCCGCCCGAATACGAAGGTCTTTCCGCATGAATCCACTCGAGTCCCAGCTCGCCTACCCGTTTGGCGACCTCCTGCCCGCGCCGGGCAACCTGCACGAAGTAGCGCCAGGCGTGCGCTGGCTGCGCATGCCGCTGCCATTCGCGCTCGACCACATCAACCTGTGGCTGCTGGACGACCAGGCCGAGGGCCGCGACGGCTTTGCGCTGGTGGACTGCGGCGTGGCGACCGACCCTACCCGCAGCGCATGGGAAGCGCTGTTCACCGGGCCGATGGCCGGCCTGCCGCTCCTGCGCGTGCTGGCCACGCACTGCCACCCGGACCACGTCGGCCTGTCGGGCTGGCTGTGCGAGCGCTTTGCGGCGCCGTTCTGGGCCACGGCCGGCGAGTTCGCGTTCGCGCGCATGATGGCGGCCGGCTTGCCCGGCGTCGATGGTCCCTCGGCCGTCCCGCACTTCCAGCGGCACGGGCTGGCCGACCCGGAGATGCTCGAGAAGATGAAGAGCCGCCACAACTACTATCCGTCGCTGGTGCCGTCCGTACCCGCGTCCTACACCCGCCTGCAGGACGGCCAGCTGGTGCGCATCGGCCAGCACGACTGGCGCGTCATCACCGGCTTTGGCCATTCGCCGGAACACGCGGCCCTGTATTGCGATGCGCTGCGGCTGTTGGTGTCGGGCGACATGGTGCTGCCGCGCATCTCGACCAACGTGTCGGTGTTTGCCGTCGAGCCCGAAGGCAACCCGCTCCAGCTCTACCTTGATTCCCTCGGCAAGTTCGCCGGCCTGCCGGAAGACACGCTGGTGCTGCCTTCGCACGGCCGCCCGTTCCGCGGCTTGCACACGCGCATCGCGCAACTGCGCGCACACCACGAGGCGCGCCTGGCCGAAGTGTTGGTTGCGTGCAACGAGCCGCGTTCGGCAGTTGACATTGTGCCGATCATGTTTCGCCGCCAGCTCGACGCCCACCAGCTCAGTTTTGCCCTCGGCGAGGCGCTGGCCCATCTGCATAAATTGTGGAAAGACGGTAAGTTACGGCGGCTAACCGGTCCAGACGGCGTTATCCGCTTCGCATTGTCCTGAGCCAAGATTCTCACCTCACATGGCGCCGCCAGACGTGGCGCCGTGAGATTCTCTCCACCGCTTCGTCGGGCCAGCTCCCGTCATCAGGCAATTTAGTTTTCCCGTACCCACGTTTTCGCAGCGGTTCATGCTAAGCCGGCCGTTTTCCTGTATTGTTCGATCTGGTTGGAAAATCTCTTCAATCTCCACATTTTTGTTACTTGAAGACCGCGTCGAGGATGCAGTTAGTCTCTTCCATGGAGAGACTGACTTTCAGGTCCCGGCGTGAAATAGTGCACTCATGAATTCAACAAACGAACGGGAAGGCTTCAGCGAACGCCTGCAGCAGGCCCTGAAAAACGCCCACTACTCCCCCGACAGTCCCACCCGCCTCGCCCGCGAATTTAACATTCGTTTCGAAGGCCGACCGATCACCGTGCACGCCGCGCGCAAGTGGCTGGTCGGCGAGGCCATCCCGACCCAGGAAAAACTGCGCATGATCGCCCAGTGGCTGGGCGTGCCGGCCGACTGGCTGCGTTTCGGCGGCGACGCCGGCGCTGCCAACGGTGATGGCGGCAACGCCAGCGCGCGTTTCGAGTCGGCCGACGTCAAGCTGATCGCCGACCTGCAGCGCCTGGACGAGCACCACCGCCAGCTGGCCCGCGAGTTCATCCGGATGCTGGTGCGGATGAACCACCAGAAGTAGTGCTTGTGCCTTGCCTTTATTGAAAATTTATTTCATTAAGGCAGCACAAAACGGGCAGAGTGCCTCATAATCTACGCGGCAACGGCAGTACGCCACCTTGTAACTGAACAGCATCGAGGGCAGCCGCATGATGAAAAGTAACTACAGCAACACCGCCCAGCTCAAGGACCTGATGACTGCACCGCCGATGTCGGCGGCGCGCCATGCCGAAGTGATGCGAAAACGGATCGAGCAGCGGCGCATGCTGGAGGAAGCGCGCGATCTGAAGCGCGCGATCGGCGACGTGCTTTCCGACAAGCGCTAGTCCTGCCTCCCGCTGCCAGCGGGAATCTTGCTGTCGAGGCGGCGGCCGGGCTCAGTTCCCGCTGACGTCCTTCATGCCTGCCCAGCGCGGCGCCAGCGCGTGCTCGATCCCGAACAGGTCGATCACGCGTGCGACCGTGTGGTCCACCATCTCGTCGATGCTCGCCGGCTTGTGGTAGAAGTTCGGCAGCGGCGGGAACACGATCCCGCCCATCTCCGTCACGGCCGTCATATTGCGCAGGTGCGCGAGATTGAACGGCGTTTCCCTGACCATCAGCACCAGCCGGCGGCGCTCCTTGAGCGTCACGTCGGCCGCGCGCGCGATCAGGTTGTCGGACAAGGCATGGGCCACCGACGCCAGCGTCTTCATGGAGCAGGGGGCGATCACCATGCCGTCGGTCTGGAACGAGCCGCTGGCAATCGAGGCGCCCACGTCACGGTTGCGATGCACCACGTGCGCCAGCGCTTCCACGTCGCGGCGCTGCATGCCGGCTTCCTGGTGCAGGGTGAGGGAGGCGGCATCCGAGACCACCAGATGGGTCTCGATGCCCGGTGTGGCGCCCAGCTGCTGCAGCAGCCGCACGCCGTAGATGGCGCCGGTGGCGCCGGTGATGGCGACGACCAGCCGCCGCGGCTTGTCCTTACTTGCCGCCATTGAGCAGAGCTTGCAGCTCGCCCGATTCGTACATCTCGTTCATGATGTCCGAGCCGCCGATGAATTCGCCGTTGACGTACAGCTGCGGGATGGTCGGCCAGTTCGAGAATTCCTTGATGCCCTGGCGCACTTCCGCGTCTTCCAGCACGTTGACGGTGGCGATGTTCTCGACGCCGCAGGCCTTCAGGATCTGGATTGCGCGGCCGGAAAACCCGCACTGCGGGAACTGGGCGGTGCCCTTCATGAACAGCACGACCGGCGTGGTGGTCACGGTTTCTTTAATCCAGGTTTGAACGTCGCTCATGGTGTGATCTGCCTTCGGGTAAAAAATGTATTTGAATGGCGTCATTTTATAAGAAAACCGCCGCCCCGGTTGGCTAGTGGCGGGAAGCCCACACAGGCAGCGTGGCTACGGTGCCGCTTGATTGTTATTGGAAGTGGAATTTTGAAGTCAGTATGGAAGAGATTATCTTTCTGCCGATATCAATCATCATGGCCTCATCGTCAACCCGAGGAGGTCAACATGAATACCGAACACAATACCCAGCCAAGCCGCATCGCCCTGGTGACCGGCGCATCGCGCGGGATCGGCGCGGCCGTCGCGCGCCGCCTGGCCGCGGACGGCTATGCGATAGGGGTCAACTACGCCAGCAACGCGACTGAGGCCGAAGCGGTCGTGGAGGCGATCCGGCAGGCCGGCGGCCGCGCGCTTGCCGTGCAGGCGGACGTGGCCAACCCCCAGGACGTCAAGCGCATGTTCGACCTGGTCGAAGCCGAACTGGGCCGGATCGATGTCCTGGTCAACAATGCCGGCGTGCTGCCCTACGTGAGCATCGCGGCCACCAGCGACGAGGTGTTTGCCCGCACCTTCGCGATCAACGTGCAGGGCACGTTCAACACGATGCGCGAGTCGGCAACCCGCCTGAACGATGCAGGGCGCATCATCAATTTTTCGACCAGCGTGCTGCACGCCGCGCCGCCCACCTACGGCGTGTACGTCGGCACCAAGGCAGCGGTCGAAGCCATGACGCGCGTGTTCGCCAAAGAACTGCGTGGCCGCGGCATCACCTGCAATGCAGTGGCGCCGGGCCCGGTCGCGACCGAGCTGTTCCTGAGCGGGAAGTCGGAGGAACAGATCGAGCAGTTTGCCAGGATGGCGCCGCTGGAACGCCTCGGCCAGCCGCAGGACATCGCCGGCGTGGTCGCCTTCCTCGCCGGCCCGGACGGCGGCTGGGTCAACGGGCAGGTGCTGCGCGCGAACGGCGGGGCCGTCTGAGCTATCCGGAGGCACGGCCGTGGGGCGGCGCCACCCGGCCGTATAATGCCGGGCAGGGGGTGGCGATGACGCAGATGGACCGGTTTCACGAGATGCAGATTTTCGTGCGCATCGTCGCGCGCCGCAGCTTCACGCAGGCGGCCGAAGAGCTCATGATTCCGCGCGCTACCGCCACCAACGCCATCAAGCGCCTCGAGAGCCGGCTCGGCACCCGCCTGCTCGACCGCACCACGCGCGCCGTCGCGCCCACGCAGGACGGAGCCGCATATTACGAGCGGTGCGTGCGCCTGCTGGCCGACCTGGATGAAGCCGAGGGCGCGTTCCGCGGAACGGAACCCGCCGGGCTGCTGCGCGTGAACCTGCAGCCCACGCTGGCGCGCCACTTCGTGTTTCCCGCCCTGCCGGCGTTCCTGGCACGCTATCCACGCCTCCAGCTGCACGTGGGCGAGGACGACCGCCTGGTCGACCTGGTGCGCGAAGGCGTCGATTGTGTGCTGCGCGTCGGCCAGTTGCAGGACTCGTCGATGGTGGCGCGGCGCGCGGCCAAGCTGGAACAACTGACCGTCGCCAGTGGGGCCTACCTGGACCGGCACGGAACGCCCACCACGCTCGCCGACCTGGCCCGGCATCGGGCGGTCCACTACGTCTCCACCGCCACCGGCCGGCCCTATCCGCTCGAATTCGTGACCGGGTCTGGCATCGAGCTTGCCACGCCGCCGGGTGTGGTGTCCGTCACAGGCACGGAAGCCTATACGGCCGCGGCGATCGCCGGCCTTGGCCTGGTCCAGGTACCGCGCTACCGCATTGCCGACCAGTTGGCCACGGGCCTGTTGCGCCCCGTGCTGGCCGATATGCCGCCGCCCCCGATCCCGGTGTCGGTGCTGTATCCGCGCCAGCGCCAGCTGTCGGCGCGCGTGCGCGTGTTCGCCGACTGGCTGGTACAGCTGTTCCGCGACAGCTGAAGGCCAGCCGGCGGCGGCTGGCGCAATCGGCTTACTTCTTCAGCTTTGCAAACGCGGCGGCCATCGCCCCGCCAGCCGCAGGGGCCGCGCGCTCCTGCTGGCGCTGGTGTTGTGCCAGCCGCTTGCCGTCGTTGCGGTCGCCCCGCTGCTCCGGGCGCGAGCCCGGCTGCGGCGCGCTGTCGGTCAGGCGCATGGTGAGCGCAATGCGCTTGCGCTTCACGTCCACTTCCAGCACCTTGACCTTGACCACCTGCCCCGCCTTCACCACCGTGTGCGGGTCCTTCACGTAGCTGTTGGACAGCGCCGAGATGTGCACCAGCCCGTCCTGGTGCACGCCGATGTCCACGAACGCGCCGAACGCGGCCACGTTGGTCACCACGCCTTCCAGGATCATGTCGGGCTTCAGGTCCGAGATCTCTTCCACCCCTTCCTTGAAAGTGGCGGTGGTGAATTCGGGGCGCGGGTCGCGGCCCGGCTTTTCCAGCTCCTTCAAAATGTCGGTCACGGTCGGCACGCCGAACTTCTCGTCCGCGTACTTGGACGCGTTGAGCGACTTGAGCAGCTTGCCGTCCCCGATCACGCCCTTGATGTCGCGCTTGATGTCAGCGAGGATCTTCTCGACCACCGGGTACGACTCCGGGTGCACCGCGGACGCGTCGAGCGGGTTCTCGCCGTTCATGATGCGCAGGAAGCCGGCCGCCTGCTCGAAGGTCTTGTCGCCCAGCCGCGGCACGCTCTTCAAGGCCGCGCGCGAGGTGAACGCGCCCTTCATGTCGCGGTACGACACGATGCTCTGCGCCACCGACGACGACAGGCCGGACACGCGCGCCAGCAGCGGCGCCGAGGCGGTGTTCACGTCCACGCCCACCGCGTTCACGCAGTCTTCCACCACCGCGTCGAGCGAGCGCGCCAGCTGGGTCTGCGACACGTCGTGCTGGTACTGGCCCACGCCGATCGACTTGGGATCGATCTTCACCAGTTCGGCCAGCGGGTCCTGCAGGCGGCGCGCGATCGAGACCGCGCCGCGCAGCGACACGTCCAGTTCGGGCAGCTCGCGCGAGGCAAATTCCGACGCCGAGTACACCGACGCGCCGGCCTCGGACACGACGATCTTGGTGAGCTTGAGCTCGGGGCGGCGCTTGATCAGCTCCTGCGCCAGCTTGTCCGTTTCGCGCGAGGCGGTGCCGTTGCCGATCGAGATCAGCGAGACCTTGTGCTTTTCCGCCAGCTGGCCGAGCACGTGCAGGGCGCCTTCCCAGTCGTTGCGCGGCTGGTGCGGGTAGATGGTCGAGGTGTCCACCACCTTGCCGGTCGCGTCCACCACGGCCACCTTCACGCCGGTGCGCAGGCCCGGGTCCAGGCCCATCGTCGCGCGTGGGCCGGCCGGCGCGGCCAGCAGCAGGTCCTTGAGGTTGCGCGCGAACACCTGGATCGCCTCGAGCTCGGCGCGCTCGCGCAAGGCGCCCATCAGTTCGGTCTCCAGGTGCATGAAGCTCTTCACGCGCCAGGTCCAGCGCGCGGTGTCGAGCAGCCATTTGTCGGCCGGGCGGCCCATGCCCTTGATGCCGAACTGCGCGGCGATGCGGTTTTCGCACGGGTTGTGCGGCGCGTCCCACTTCGGTTTTTCGGGCTCGGAATCCAGGCGCAGCGTCACGTCGAGCACACCCTCGCGCCGGCCGCGCATGAGCGCCAGCGCGCGGTGCGAGGGCACGGTGGACAGCGGCTCCGAGTAGTCGAAGTAGTCGGCGAACTTCTCGCCTTCGTCCTGCTTGCCTTCGATGACCTTGGACTCGACCACGCCATGCTCCTGCACGTACTCGCGCAGCGACTGCAGCAGCGTGGCGTCTTCGGCGAAGCGCTCCATCAGGATCTGGCGCGCGCCGTCCAGGGCCGCTTTGGTGTCCGGCACGCCGGGGTTGGCAACGCCGTCGGCATTGGTGAAGGCCTCGCGCAGGTACTTGGCGGCTTCCTCTTCGGGATTGCGGGTCGGGTCGGCCAGCAGGTCCTCGGCCAGCGGCGCCAGGCCCGCTTCCACCGCGATCTGGGCCTTGGTGCGGCGCTTCTGCTTGTACGGCAGGTACAGGTCTTCCAGGCGGGTCTTGTCTTCGGCGTGGGTGACGGCGTCGAGCAGTTCCGGCGTCATCTTGCCCTGTTCGGTGATCGAGGCGATGATCGCCGCGCGCCGCTCTTCCAGCTCGCGCAGGTAGCGCAGGCGCTCTTCC
Source organism: Massilia agilis (assembly GCF_024756255.1). Lineage (GTDB taxonomy): Bacteria > Pseudomonadota > Gammaproteobacteria > Burkholderiales > Burkholderiaceae_D > Telluria > Telluria agilis. The sequence continues at coordinate 85,170 of NZ_JANUHB010000006.1, forward strand.
AGCAGGCGCAGCTGGGTGTCGTCCAGGCCGCCGGTGGCTTCCTTGCGGTAGCGGGCGATGAACGGCACGGTCGCGCCTTCGTCGAGCAGGGCGACGGCAGCGGCAACCTGGGCCGGCTTGGCGGACAGTTCAAGGGCAAGGCGTTGTTCGATGGATGGCAGCATTGGTTCCAAACGGTGTCAGTCAAGCGGCCAATGATACGCAAACAGCGCCGTAGTGCCAGTCTTGACAGTACCGGCGGCGTGTGCAAATCCTCAGGCCAGGGGCTCGCCGCGCAGCGACGCGAGCGACTGCCGCGCCGCCTCGCGCAGCTGCACGGCGTCGGCCCAGCCGGCGCCGGACGGGCGCAGCATGGGCCCGACTTCCAGCGCGATGCGCGCATGGCGCGGCCGCCAGCTGCCGGCGCGCAGCGCTTCGCGCGTGCCGGACAGGGCAGCCACCACGACGGGCGCGCGCGCCTGCGCTGCCGCCATGAACGCGCCGGAATGGAATGCGAGGATGCCGGACTCGCGGGTGAATGTCCCCTCCGGGAAAACCACCAGGCGCTCGCCGCGTCGCAGTGCGGCCACGAGCGCGCCCACATCCTCGGCGCCACGCCGCGCGTCGGTGCGCTCGACGAACACGCCGCCGACCCCGGTGACGAGCCGTTTCATCCACCACTGGCGCGCGAATTCGCGCTTGGCGGTGAAGGCGTAGCCGGGCGTGGCCGGCAGCACCGCGGCCAGCACGATCGCATCGAGGTAGCTGGAATGGTTGACCAGCAAAATATGCGGCTCGGGTGGCAGGCGCGCGAGGCCCTGCGCCTGCGGGACCGCGCCAAGCAGCCGCATGGCCAGCCGCGCGCCGGCGCGCACCATGCGCCTGCCGGGCGCTGGGCGCTGCAAGGCGATCACCGGCGCGCCGAACGCGAGCAGCACGAGCGCAAACACGAACCAGGCGTAGCCGGCATACAGCCAGGCCAGCGCGCGCCTGCCCGTCACCTGTGCCCGTGCCAGCAGCGCCTTTGCTGCCAGCTGGGCGCCGTGCAGCCACGGCCGCTGCTCCGGCCGGGCGAGCGTGCCCTGCTCGTAAGCCTCGCGGCTGGCAAATCGCCGGATCTTGCCGCTCGATGTCTTGAGCACCGAGTGCGGCGGCGCCAGCACGATGTCGTCCGGCGGCATGCCGATCACGTCCACCGCCTTCTCGTTCAGCTGCCGGCGCAGGCGCGCGCGATCGAGCTCGGACGTGGCGCGCGTCTCGGCCACCACCACCAGCCGCTCGCTGCCGGTGGCCGGGTCCGGGCTGCCGAATACGGCGACGCAGCCCTTGCGGATGCCCGCTATCTCGCCGATCGCCTGCTCCAGGTCGTAGGGGTACAGGTTGCGCCCGCCGCGCTTGATCAGGTCCTTGACGCGCCCGGCCGGGAACACCTCGCCATCCGCAATGTAGGCGTGGTCGCCGGTGTCGAGCCAGTCGCCGTGCTTGAGCAGCCGCGTGGCATCAAGGTTGCGGTAGTAGCCGCTGGTGGACGAAGGCCCGCGAAACTCGAGCCGGCCCACCTCGCGTTCCGGCAGCTCGGCGCCGGTGTCGTCCACCACGCGTATCTCGTGCCCCGGCAGCGCCATGCCGCAACCCACCAGCGCGATGGTGTCGCTCGCGCCGCGCGGCGCCGGCACCGCGCGTCGTTCGCGCACGAAGGGTTCGCGCAAGATGGTGTCGATGCGCGGGCCGCGCCCCGGTGGCGGAAACGCCAGCCCCACCGACGACTCGGCCAGCCCGTACACCGGAGCCAGCGCTTCGCGCCGCAGGCCGCAGCGCGCAAAGCGTTCGGCAAACGCTGCCAGTGTGGCCGGGCTCACCGGCTCGGCGCCGTTCAACGCCAGGCGCCAGCACGACAGGTCGAGCTGGCGCAGCGTCTCGTCGCCAACGTGGCGCGCGCACAGCTCGTAGGCGAAATTCGGCGCCGCCGAGATCGTGCCGCGATGGCGCGAGATCGTCTCCAGCCACAGCGCCGGCCGCGCCAGGAAGGCCAGCGGCGACATCAGCACCAGCGGAATGCCCGCGTACAGCGACCCGAACCAGGCGCCGATCAGCCCCATGTCGTGGTAGAGCGGCAGCCACGAGACGAAGCGGTCGCCGGGGCCGGCGCGTGCGGCCTGCACCAGCGCACGAATATTGGCCAGCAGGTTGGCGTGCGTGAGCGTGACGCCCTTTGGCGCGCCGGTGCTGCCCGAGGTGTACTGCAGGAACGCGATGTCGCCGCTGCCCGGCCGCTGCGCCGGCAGGTGCTCCGAACCGTGCAGCTCGGCCGGGGTGACGATGGCGCCGAGCGAGGGCACCGCCGCCTGCAGCATCACCGCCACCGGCTTGCCCGCCTCCACGGTGATGATGAGTGCCGCCTGTGCGTTGGCCAGGATACCGGCGTGTCGCTTGAGGTGGTCTTCGATGTTGGCCAGCCGCGCCGGCGGATAGATCGGCACCGGAATGCCGCCCGCGAGCATCACGCCGAAGAAGCAGGACAGGTAGTCGCGGCCGGTCGGCAGCATCAGCGCCACTGTCTGGCGCGGGCGCAGCCCGTGCGCCAGCAGGCCGGCGGCCACCTCGCGCGCCGCGGCGAACAGCTCGCCATGGGTGATCGGCACTTCGCGCCCGTGCTCGTCGCGCAGCAGAATGTGCACCCGGTCCGGCGCGCGGCTGGCGTGCCAGTCCAGCACCTCCAGCAGCGTTTCGGCCTGGGCGGGGACCGCGGCGCCGCCTTGCGTTGGCAGCGCCGCCGTGCGCAAGTCCTCGTAGCGGCGCGGCGACAAGAAGCGCAGCAGTTCCAGCGGCGTGTCGGCTTCGGCCAGCGCCTGCGGCGGCAGCTCGACCGCAAACGCGCGCCCCACGCGCTGGACCAGCTCGACCCGCGCCAGGCTGTCCAGCCCCAGTTCGCGCTCGAACGAGCTGTGCCCGGTGACGGCATAGGCTTGCCCCGGATGGTTCTCGCGCGCGACCTGCTCGACGATCCCCAGCAATTGGTCGATGGCGGCGGAAGAGGTGACGGTATCGTTCACGGCATTCGGCCCGGACCCGGTGTCCGGCCACCTTAGAACGTCGCCGCGACCGGATTTTGCGCTGCATCACGCCGTTGCGGGAACTGCATTTTGGCCGAACCGGCTGATCAGCGGGGTGTCGAAGCGCAGGAACAGCCCGGGCCGCCCGCGGGTTTGCTCTGCTTCAGTGCAATTTCGTGTTGAAAAGATTTCTTGGGAAGGTGCGATTCCGAACAAAACAGAAGTGGCCGTATGAAGGATAATAGCGTTTGTTGTGTTTTTTGATACAGGCTCAAGGGACCCATGCACACTGTTGATTTCCAACGCGACGGCACCAGCGAAGCAGCTCCTTCGGCGCGCGCCCCCGCGCGCACGACGGCCCTGCCCGCCCCGGTGACGAGCTGGCTGCAACGGGTCGAGGCGGCGGCGCACCCGCGCCCCCGGCTGACCGCCGAAGCGACGGACCCGAAGGCTGTCCAATTTAAATTCGTATACGTGATGGCCCCGACGTCCGGCGGCCGCCACGTTGCCATCTGCCTGTGCAAGGCCAAGCTGCGCCCGAATGGCGAGGTGGCCTCGGCCGCCCCGGTCAGCGAAGTGTTCTCGCTGCTGTCGGCGCCGCCCGCCTACCTGGAGGGCGACGACGTTGACCTGGTGCGCTTTTTCATCGCCATGCGCAGCGGCGCGTCGCAGGGCACCAGCGCCACCGAACCCAAGGGCAAGGTCGGTGCGATCCTGCTGCAGATGCTGCTTGAACAAGAGAAACTACTCTGGGCCAACTCGTGGCAGGACATGGCCAACGGCCTGGTGTACCCGCTGCAGGCCGGCCCGGTGCGTCGCGCCAACCTGGCCTGGCGCGACGAAGGCCGCGCCGCCAAGCTCGGCTGGTCGGTGGAGCCGGCCAAGGGCGTGAACCACCCGGGCGCCGACCAGATCGACTACATGCTGCCGACCGACCCGCCGTGGTATGTGGACAACCTGTCCTGCGGCCCGCTCGAGCTCAACCGCGGCGGGGTGGACATCTCGCTGGCCGAGCTGCAGGCGCTGGTCGCGCAGGCGCCTGTGCTCACCGGCAACGACAAGAAGCGCGTCTCGCAGCTGCTGCTGGCGCACGGCCTGCAGCAGCTGATGCCGCTGCCGCAGCCGCTGTCGCAGCGCGTGCGCAACGACGTCAAGCCGGTGCCGCACCTCTTGCTCGATTCGGTGCAACTGCCTGACGTTAACGGCCAGCGCTGGCACGACTACGCCGTGCTGTCCTACGACTACGACGGCCAGCAAATCTCGTTCGACCCGGCCCAGCGCGTGGTGCGCCAGGTGGGCGACATCACCGAAGTCATCGACCGCGACGATGCCGCCGAGGCCGACGCGCTGGCGCTGCTGCACAAGCTGGGCTTCCGCAAGCCGGCCACCGCACCGCTCAGCGGCGTGGTGGGCGCGCTGCAGCTGGACAGCCAGGCGCACTGGCTGCGCTTTGCCGAAAGCGACCTGGACGGCCTGATCGACGCCGGCTGGCACTTGCAGAAGTCCGCCAAGTACCGCTACGACGTGGTGCCGGTGGACGACTGGTACGCCCGCATCGATGAGCCCGAGGAAGCGGGCAAGGCCTGGTTCGAGCTGGAACTGGGCATCTCGGTCAACGGCAAGCCGGTGCCGCTGCTGCCGGTGCTGGTGCAGCTGATCCGCAGCGCGCCGACCGACTTCAACCCCGAGGTGCTGGCCGCCCACGCCGAGGACGACCAGATGCTGGCCACCCTGCCGGACGGCGTGCGCGTGGCGCTGCCGTGGGGCCGCGTCAAGCCCATCCTGGCGACGCTGGGCGAGCTGTATTTCAACGAAAAGCTCAAGGACAAGGTCCGCCTGTCCACGCTGGACGCGGCGCGGCTGGACGACTTGGCGCGCGGCGTTGCGCTGCGCTGGTCCGGTGGCGAGCAACTGCGCGAGACCGGCCGCAAGCTGGCCAGCTTCGGCTCCGTCAAGAAAGTGGCGGCCCCAGCCGGCCTGCGCGCCACCCTGCGCGACTACCAGCTGGACGGCTTGTCGTGGATGCAGTTCCTGCGCGAATACGACCTGGGCGGCATCCTCGCCGACGACATGGGCCTGGGCAAGACGGTGCAGACGCTGGCCCACATCCTGGCAGAAAAGGAAGCCGGCCGCCTGACCAGCCCGGCGCTGGTGATCGCGCCGACCAGCCTGATGACCAACTGGGTCGAGGAAGCCAGCCGCTTTGCGCCCGACCTCAAGGTGCTGCTGCTGCAGGGCAAGGAGCGCATGGAGCTGTTCGACCAGATCGACCAGGCCGACCTGGTGCTGACCACCTACGCACTGTTGCCGCGCGACGAGGAAAAGCTGCGCGAGCACCACTACCACCTGGTGATCCTGGACGAATCGCACTACATCAAGAACACGCGCTCCAAGGCGGCGCAGACGGCCGGCATGCTCAACGCCCGCCACCGCCTGTGCCTGACCGGCACGCCGCTGGAAAACCACCTGGGCGAACTGTGGTCGCAGTTCCATTTCCTGCTGCCGGGCCTGCTCGGTGACGAAAAGACCTTCAACGCCCAGTTCCGCCACCCGATCGAGCGCCAGGACGACCCGGTGCGCCGCGGTTTGCTCAATCGCCGCATCCGTCCGTTCCTGTTGCGCCGGACCAAGGACAACGTGGCCAAGGAGCTGCCCGAGAAGACCGAGATGGTGCGCAAGGTCGAGCTCACCGGCGCCCAGCGCGACCTGTACGAAACGGTGCGCCTGGCCATGGACAAGAAAGTGCGCGAGGAAATCGACCGCAAGGGCGTGGCGCGCAGCCAGATCGTCATCCTGGAAGCGCTGCTCAAGTTGCGCCAGGTCTGCTGCGACCCGCGCCTGGTCAAGGCATTGCCGTCCAAAAAGCAGCCGGTCTCGGCCAAGCTGGCCGACCTGATGCAAATGGTGGACGACCTGCTCGAGGAAGGCCGCAAGATCCTCGTGTTCTCGCAGTTCACCAGCATGCTGGGGCTGATCGAGGAGGAGCTGGACGCGCGCAACATTCCCTACGCCATCCTCACCGGCGAGACACGCGACCGCTCGGCCCAGGTCGCTGCGTTCCAGCAGGGCGCGGTGCCGATCTTCCTGATCAGCCTGAAGGCGGGCGGGGTGGGCCTGAACCTGACCGCGGCCGACACCGTGATCCACTACGACCCGTGGTGGAACCCGGCGGCCGAGAACCAGGCCACCGACCGCGCCTGGCGCATCGGCCAGGACAAGCCGGTGTTCGTCTACAAGCTGATCGCCAAGGGCACGCTGGAAGAAAAGATCCAGCAGCTGCAACAGAAGAAGTCCGAGCTGGCCCAATCGATCCTGGCCGAAGGCGAATCGCAGAAGATGGCGCTCACGCAGGAAGACCTGCAGGCGATCTTCGCGCCGCTCGAGGACGCCTCGTCGTAAAGCGCGGCAACGGTGCGGCCTGCACCGTTGCCCGCTCCTGTTGCCGCACCGCTGCGCTTGTCTATACACAGGCGCAGCCTGGACGATATACTGACTGGCGCTAGTGTCACTTTTGAAAAGGCCAGTCCATGGATCGCAGCGCGTGCAGCAACGGTTCAGGCCCCGCGGCGCTGAAGACGCCGGGCGCGGCCGATGCTTTCCGCGCCATTGCCGAGATTGCCGGCGACATCGCCTTCATCGTCAATTGCCCGTCGGGTGATCTGCGCTACATCAGTCCTTCGGTCGAACAACTGCTCGGCCATTCCCCAGCCGCCCTCAAGCAACAGCTCGCTTGCCCCACCCAGGATGGCCCGCTGCGCGCGCTGTGTGCCGGATTGCCGCAGCGGCTGGCGCGCTACGCCGCCGGCGACACCTCGCGCCTGCGCCTGGTGCGCGAATGGGAGGTGCCAGCGGCCTCAGGGCAGGCGGTGCCCGTCGAAGTCATCTCTACACTGATCCTTGATGCCGACGGCGCGCCGCTGGCACTGGCCGGCATGATCCGCGACCAGTCGCCCAGGCGCGCGCTTGCGGCGGAGCAAAAGCGCTTCGCCAGCATGCTCAACCACGAGTTCCGCACCCCGCTCTCGACCATCGACGGCGCCATCCAGCGACTGGAAGCCACCAGCGGCAACGCCGACGAGGCCACGCGCCAGCGCTATCGCAAGATCGGCGCCGCGGTGGACCGGCTGATCGGCATGCTGGATGAATACCTGTCGCCCGACCGGATGGCCGCGCTCGGTCGCAGCAAGCCCCCGGCCGGGATCGCGCCGCGCCAGTTGCTCGATGAGGCGGCCCAGCTGCTGCGCTCTGCCGGGCGGCCGGTGCGCATCCAGGCCGACGCCTTGCCGGCCACACTGCGCGGCGACCCGCAGGGATTGCGGCTGGCCGTCAAGGTATTGGTGGACAACGCGCTCGCGTTTTCGCCGGCCGGCAGCGAGGTCGCCTTGTTCGGGCAGGCCGTCGCCAACGGCACCGAGCTGGCGGTCGCGGACCAGGGCGCGGGCGTTCCCGCGGGCGATGCAGCACGCATATTTGACAAGGGTTTTCGCGGCAGTAATGCAGCTGGCATACCGGGCAACGGACTCGGTCTTTACATGGCGCGTTCGGTGCTGGAGGTGCATGGAGGCACGATCGAGCTCGTCGAAAGCCCGTTTGGTGGCGCAATGTTCAAAATCTGGTTGCCAACACCGGTTGAACGCGGGAAAGTTGTTGATTCGCAGGAGCCCAACCGTGATAATCGTTAAACCCAGGCCGGGGTGGACGCCCCAATTGGCGCCCATACCACAATGACAACAATGGCCAATCTCCATGACGCAAATCCTGATTGTTGAAGACAACGGCGATTACGCCGGCGACATGGCCGAGTTCCTGAGGGAGCTCGACCACGAAGTGAACGTCGCGACCACTGCGAGCGAAATGTGGGCCGCGCTGACCCGCACGCCGACCGCGGTCGTGGTACTCGACCTCGGCCTGCCTGACGAGGACGGCTTCAATGTGATCCCGCGCATGCGCCAGCTCTACCCGGAAATCGGCCTGCTGGTCCTGACCGGGCGGGTTGCCTTCGATAACCGCATCCTCGGCCTGCGGCTGGGTGCCGACCACTACCTGACCAAGCCGATCAAATTCCCCGAACTGGCCGCCCACATCGAGGCGCTGGACCGCCGCGTGCGCCCGCAGGAGCCGGCGCCGGCGCCCAGCAAATGGGTGCTGCGCGTGAGTGCCCGCCAGCTCGAGCTGATGGGCAGGGTGATCGACCTGACCGAGAAAGAATGCAATTTCCTGCACCTGCTGACCATTAACACCCGGCCGGTCCCGCGCCAGGTCATCGTGGCCGGCATGGGCGGGGACGACCCCGAGGCCAGCCGCCGCGTCGACATGCTGGTCTACCGCCTGCGCAAGAAGGCCCGCAGCGGCCTGGGCCAGGACCTGCCGCTGCGCAGCGCCTATGGCGAGGGCTACAGCCTCTCGGCCGGCTTTACCTTGTCCTGACCCGCAATCGGGGACAGGGTGCTGGCGCATCCGTGCCGTCTCCGGTGATTATTGGGGACACAGTCGCCTGAAAATATTGAACGGCTGGACGGAAATGGGGACAGGGTGGCCATTGTGGGGTACAATGCCCTGCAATCCGATCCTGCACCGACGCCATGGCCCGCCAGTCCCGCCTCATCCTGCCCAACCAGCCGCACCACGTCATCCACCGCGGCAACGACAACCAGCTCATCTTCCGTGAGCCTGAAGACTACGAGCGCCTCGTTGGCTGGCTCAAGGAATCGGCCCGGTTCTACAACGTGGCCGTGCACGCCTATGTGCTGATGCCCAATCACTTCCACCTGCTGGCCACGCCGAGCGACGGCACGGGCCTGGCGCTGATGATGCAAAAGATCGGCCGCCTGTACGTGCCCTGGTTTAATCAAAAATACAACAGGAGCGGCAGCCTGTTCCAGGGGAGGTTCCGCACCTCGCTGGTCGAAGCCGACAAGTATTTCCTCGCCTGCTGCCGCTACATCGAACTCAATCCCGTGCGCGCCCAGCTGGCAGCCGACCCGGCCGAATACCCCTGGTCGAGCTATCGCCACCACGCGGGGCTGCGGCCGGACCCGGTAGTGAGCGATCACTCGCTCTACTGGTCGCTGGGCAATACCCCGTTCCAGCGCGAGGCTGCCTACATCGAACTGGTGCAGCAAGGGCTCCCGGAGCAGGAGCTCAGGCAGATCGACGAGGCGGTGCGCAAGGGCTGGCCGCTGGCCACCGACACCTTCAAGGCCGAGCTGGAGCGCAAGACCAGCCGACGCATCCTGCCGGCCAAGCGCGGCCGGCCCTTCAAACAGGCGCCGCCGGCGGCTTGAGTGGCGTAGGGTGGCCCTGGCCTGCGTCGCATCCAATCTTCCGTAAGTTGAACGCGTGGGCAGGAGACCTGCCCACCCTACATCGCGTCCGCAGGCTGGGCGGGTCCAACAATAATTCGCGCTGCTTCACCATGTCCCCAATTATCCAGTGAGTGGAAAAGTACTCCAATAATTCGACTCCGACCCTAATTATTCTCGTTGAACTTTCTGTTGCGTTGCACTATTCTCGGCCTTCAACCCCCAAAAAAGCTGTTGGAGAAGCCTCATGATTGCCCAAGGTTTGTACGATCCAGTCAATGAACACGACGCGTGTGGCGTCGGTTTCGTCGCCCATATCAAGGGCAACAAGAGCCATTCGATCATCGAGCAAGGCCTGATGATCCTGAAGAACCTCGACCACCGGGGCGCCGTCGGCGCAGACCCGCTGATGGGCGACGGTGCCGGCATCCTGATCCAGATCCCGGACCAGTACTTCCGCGACGAGATGGCCAAGCAGGGCATCGAACTGCCCCCGCCGGGCGAATATGGCGTGGGCATGGTGTTCCTGCCGAAGGAACACGCCTCGCGCATCGCCTGTGAGCAGGAAATCGAGCGCGCCGTGCGCATCGAAGGCCAGGTGGTGCTCGGCTGGCGCGACGTACCGGTCGACGAGACCATGCCGATGTCGCCGACCGTCAAGGCCAAGGAGCCGGTGATCCGCCAGATCTTCATCGGCCGCGGCCCGGACATCATGGTCACCGACGCGCTCGAGCGCAAACTGTACGTGATCCGCAAATCGTCCGGCCACGCGATCCAGGCGCTCAAGCTCATCCACGGCAAGGAATTCTTCGTGCCGTCGATGTCGGCGCGCACCATCGTGTACAAGGGCCTGCTGCTGGCCGACCAAGTGGGCGTGTACTTCAAGGACCTGCAGGACTCGCGCTGCATCTCGGCCCTGGCCCTGGTGCACCAACGCTTCTCCACCAACACCTTCCCGGAGTGGCCGCTGGCCCACCCGTACCGCCTGATCGCGCACAACGGCGAGATCAACACCGTCAAGGGCAACTTCAACTGGACCCGCGCCCGCGAAGGCATGCTCAAGTCGGCCGTGCTGGGCGACGACCTGCCCAAGCTGTTCCCGCTGATTTACGAAGGCCAGTCCGACACCGCCTGCTTCGACAACGCGCTCGAACTGCTGGTCATGTCCGGCTACCCGATTGCCCAAGCGATGATGATGATGATCCCGGAAGCCTGGGAAAACCACTCGCTGATGGACGACAACCGCCGCGCCTTCTACGAATACCACGCCGCGATGATGGAACCGTGGGACGGCCCGGCCGCCATGGCCTTCACCGATGGCCGCCACATCGGCGGCACCCTCGACCGCAACGGCCTGCGCCCGGCGCGCTACGTTGTCACCGAGGACGACCTCGTCGTGATGGCGTCCGAGTCCGGCGTGCTGCCGATTCCCGAATCGAAGATCGTCAAGAAATGGCGCCTGCAGCCGGGCAAGATGTTCCTGATCGACCTGGAAGCCGGCCGCATCATCGACGACAAGGAGCTCAAGGACACCTACGCCAACGCCAAGCCGTACAAGGCATGGATCAAGTCGGTGCGCATCAAGCTGGGCGACATCAAGCTGGCAGGCAGCCACGCCGCCGCCCAGGCCCAGGGCGAGAAGGCCGCCGCATCGCTGCTCGACCGCCAGCAGGCCTTCGGCTACACCCAGGAAGACCTGAAGTTCCTGATGGCGCCGATGGCCCTGCTGGCAGAGGAAGCCACGGGCTCGATGGGCAACGACTCGCCGCTGGCGGTCATGTCCAACAAGCTCAAGCCCCTGTACAACTACTTCAAGCAGCTGTTCGCGCAGGTGACCAACCCGCCGATCGACCCGATCCGCGAAGCGATGGTGATGTCGCTGGTGTCCTTCATCGGCCCCAAGCCCAACCTGCTGGACACCAACAACGTCAACCCGCCGATGCGCCTGGAAGTGTCGCAGCCGATCCTTGGCTTCGAGGACATGGCGCGCCTGCGTAACATCAGCTCGCACACCGGCGGCAAGTTCAAGTCCTACGAACTGAACATCTGCTACCCGGTTTCGTGGGGCAAGGAAGGCATCGAAGCCTCGCTCGCCTCGCTGTGCGCCGAGGCCGTGGACGCGGTCAAGTCGGGCCACAACATCCTGATCGTCTCGGACCGCAAGGTCGATGCCGGCCAGGTCGCGATTCCCGCCCTGCTGGCCACCTCGACCATCCACCAGCACCTGGTGGCGCGCGGTGTGCGCGCCTCGACCGGCCTGGTCGTCGAAACCGGCTCGGCACGCGAGACCCACCACTTCGCCCTGCTGGCCGGCTACGGCGCCGAAGCCGTGCACCCTTACCTCGCGCTCGAGACGCTGGCCGAACTGGCTGCCCACCTGCCGCACGAGATGTCGGCCGAGAAGGCGATCGCCAACTACACCAAGGCCATCGGCAAGGGCCTGATGAAGGTGATGTCCAAGATGGGCATCTCGACCTACATGTCGTACTGCGGCGCGCAGATCTTCGAAGCCGTGGGCCTGAACAAGGAACTGGTGAACAAGTACTTCCGCGGCACCGCCTCGGGCGTGGAAGGCATCGGCCTGTTCGACGTGGCCGAGGAAGCGCTGCGCCTGCACGGCCTGGCCTTCGGCAAGGACCCGCTGCTGGCCAATGCGCTGGACGTGGGCGGCGAATACGCCTACCGCGTGCGCGGCGAAGACCACGTCTGGACGCCGGATGCGATCGCCAAGCTGCAGCACTCCACGCGCGCCAACAACTTCAACACCTACAAGGAATACGCCCAGATCATCAACGACCAGAGCCGCCGCCACCTGACCCTGCGCGGCCTGTTCGAATTCAAGATCGATCCGGCCAAGGCGATTCCGCTGGACGAAGTGGAACCGGCCAAGGAGATCGTCAAGCGCTTCGCCACCGGCGCCATGTCGCTCGGCTCGATTTCCACCGAGGCGCACGCCACGCTGGCCGTCGCGATGAACCGCATCGGCGGCAAGAGCAACACCGGCGAAGGCGGCGAGGACCCGCTGCGCTACGTGAACGAGTTCAAGGGCATCAAGATCAGCAAGGGCGAGACCCTCGCCTCGGTGCTCGGCAAGGACCGCGTGGTCGCCGACATCCCGCTGCTGGAAGGCGATTCGCTGCGCTCGAAGATCAAGCAGGTCGCATCGGGCCGCTTCGGCGTGACCGCCGAGTACCTGAACTCGGCCGACCAGATCCAGATCAAGATGGCGCAGGGCGCCAAGCCGGGCGAAGGCGGCCAGCTGCCGGGCCACAAGGTGTCGGAATACATCGCGTCCTTGCGCTTCTCGGTGCCGGGCGTGGGCCTGATCTCGCCGCCGCCGCACCACGACATCTACTCGATCGAGGACCTGGCGCAGCTGATCCACGACCTGAAGAACGCCAACCCGACCGCGTCGATCTCGGTCAAGCTGGTGTCCGAAGTGGGCATCGGCACCGTGGCCGCGGGCGTGTCCAAGGCCAAGGCCGACCACCTGGTGGTGGCTGGCCATGACGGCGGCACCGGCGCTTCGCCGCTGTCGTCGGTCAAGCACGCCGGCACGCCGTGGGAGCTGGGCCTGGCCGAAACCCAGCAGACGCTGGTGCTCAACGGCCTGCGCAGCCGCATCCGCGTGCAGGCTGACGGCCAGATGAAGACCGGCCGCGACGTCGTCATCGCCGCCATGCTGGGCGCGGACGAAATCGGCTTTGCGACCGCGCCGCTGGTGGTGGAAGGCTGCGTCATGATGCGCAAGTGCCACCTGAACACCTGCCCGGTGGGCGTGGCCACGCAGGACCCGGTGCTGCGCGCCAAGTTCTCGGGCAAGCCGGAGCACGTGGTGAACTACTTCTTCTTCGTGGCCGAGGAAGCCCGCCAGCTCATGGCGCAGCTGGGCATCCGCTCCTACGACGAACTGATCGGCCGCGCCGACCTGCTCGACAAGTCGAAGGCGATCAACCACTGGAAGGCGCAGGGCCTGGACTTCTCGAACATCTTCTTCCAGCCGAAGACCGACACGCGTCACCAGATCTACCACAGCGACGCGCAGGACCACGGCCTGGACCGCGCGCTCGACCACAAGCTGATCGCGCAGGCCAAGGCCGCGCTGGAGAAGGGCGAGCGCGTCTCGTTCATCTCGCCGGTGCGCAACGTCAACCGCACCGTCGGCACCATGCTGTCGGGCGAAGTGGCCAAGCGCTACGGTCACGCCGGCCTGCCGGACGACTCGATCCACATCCAGCTGCAAGGCACCGCCGGCCAGTCGGCTGCGGCCTTCCTGGCGAGCGGCATCACGATCGACCTGGTCGGCGAAGGCAACGACTACGTGGGCAAGGGCCTGTCGGGCGGCCGCATCATCGTGCGCCCGAACACCGAGTTCCGCGGCTGGGCGGTGGATAACATCATCGTCGGCAACACCGTGCTGTACGGCGCGATCGCGGGCGAAGCCTTCTTCAACGGCGTGGCCGGCGAGCGCTTCGCGGTGCGTAACTCGGGCGCCACCACGGTGGTGGAAGGCTGCGGCGACCACGGCTGCGAGTACATGACCGGCGGTACGGTCGTGGTGCTGGGCGACACCGGGCGCAACTTTGCGGCCGGCATGTCGGGCGGCGTGGCCTACGTGTACGACCCGAAAGGCGAGTTCGCCGGCAAGTGCAACACCGCGATGGTGGACCTGGTGCCGGTGCTGCCCGAGAAGGAGCAGAAAGACGTGGCCGGCTGGCACAGCCAAACCCGCGGCGGCGAGCGCGAGCCGGACGAAGTCATCCTGCGTCGCCTGATCGAGCGTCACTTCAAGCACACCGGCAGCACGCGCGCGCGCAACCTGCTGGACGACTGGGCCAACAGCCGCGGCAAGTTCGTGAAGGTCTTCCCGACCGAATACAAGCGTGCGCTGGAAGAGATGCACAACAGCAGCATGGAAGAGGCCAACGACGCGGCCGAGCAGGAAGCGGCGTAAGCATTAGACGAAAAGTGAGCACGTCGTCCCCGCGTAGGCGGGGACCCATAGACCGGGCGCAGTACTGCCAGGGTCGCGTTTCACGAAACTCAGCATGGGTCCCCGCCTTCGCGGGGACGACGTGCAGAGGGTGCGAATAAAGGACAAAACACGTGGGTAAAATCACAGGCTTCATGGAATTTCAGCGTCAGGAAGAGGGCCACCTCGACCCGACCCAACGCGTCAAGAACTACAAGGAGTTCGTACTGACGCTGACCGATGCGCAGGCCAAGGTGCAGGGCGCGCGCTGCATGGATTGCGGCATCCCGTTCTGCAACACCGGCTGCCCGGTCAACAACCAGATCCCGGACTGGAACGACCTGGTCTATCACGGCAACTACCGTGGGGCGCTGGACAACCTGCACTCGACCAACAACTTCCCCGAGGTCACCGGCCGCATCTGCCCGGCCCCGTGCGAGGCCGCCTGCACGCTGAACTTCAACAGCGAGGCAGTCGGCATCAAGTCGATCGAGCGCAAGATCGCCGACACCGGCTGGGAGCATGGCTGGATCGTGCCGCAGCCGGCGCTCGAAAAGACTGGCAAGAAGGTCGCCGTGGTCGGCTCCGGCCCCGCGGGCCTGGCTGCCGCACAACAGCTGGCACGCGCCGGCCACGACGTGACCGTGTTCGAGAAGAGCGACCGCATCGGCGGCCTGCTGCGCTACGGCATCCCTGACTTCAAGATGGAGAAGGGCCTGATCGACCGCCGCGTCGAGCAGATGAAAGCCGAAGGCGTGACCTTCCGCACCAGCACCCTGATCGGCAAGGACTTCCCGGCCACCGTGTCGAACATGGCGCGCGAGACCATCTTCCCGGAAGACCTGGAAGGCCAGTTTGACGCCATCATCCTGGCCGGCGGCGCCGAGCAGCCGCGCGACTTGCCGGTGCCGGGCCGCGAGCTCAAGGGCGTGCACTTCGCGATGGATTTCCTGCCGCAGCAGAACCGCGTGAACGCCGGCGACAAGGTCAAGGACCAGATCAAGGCCACCGGCAAGCACGTGGTCGTGATCGGCGGCGGCGACACCGGCTCCGACTGTGTGGGCACCTCCAACCGCCACGGCGCGGCCTCGATCACCCAGTTCGAGCTGATGCCGATGCCGCCCGAGCACGAGAACAAGCCGCTGGTGTGGCCGTACTGGCCGACCAAGCTGCGTACCTCGTCCTCGCACGAAGAGGGCTGCGAGCGCGAATTTGCGGTCGCGACCAAGCGCTTCGAGGGCAAGAACGGCAAGGTCGAGAAGCTCATCGCCTGCCACGTCGAGTGGAAGGACGGCAAGATGACCGAAGTGCCGAACTCGGAATTCGAGATGAAGGCCGACCTGGTGTTCCTGGCCATGGGCTTCGTTTCGCCGGTGCAGCAGGTGCTGGACGCATTCGGCGTGCAGAAGGACGCGCGCGGCAACGCCCGTGCGACGGTGGACGGCGAGAACGCCTACGCAACCTCGTCGCCCAAGATCTTCGCGGCCGGCGACATGCGCCGCGGCCAGTCGCTGGTGGTGTGGGCGATCCGCGAAGGCCGCCAGTGTGCGCGCGCAGTGGACGAGTTCCTGATGGGCTCGTCGGTATTGCCGCGCTAAGGCTATTTCGGTGGGACGGGTGCCGGCGCAACGCCGGCCCCGCCCGGGATCGTAATGATGATCGGCGCCGGCTGGGGTTGCGGCGCCTTGCTGAAGTAGGTCAGCAAGCCAACCGTCAGGCCGACCACGGCGATGGCCAGGCCGATGGCCCACTTGATCAGGTCCGCCGTATTCTTGTGCATCTCGGCACGCATCTCTGCGCGCAGCACCGCCATCTCTGCACGCAGCTCGGCGAAACCGGTCCTGACGACTCCTTCGAAGTCGGCCAGGCGAGCATATACCTCGGCTTTCACGGCCGTTACCTTTGCATCCACTTCTTCGCGCGTCACGTCGCTCATGAAGCCATGATTCGGTCTTAAGAAAGGAATGTCAATCGTGCCAGGCATGGGTTAGCGCACGGTCAAGCCGGTTGCCGCCGTGCACGCAAAGAAGCCGGTCGCAGCCCGCTCGCTTCTTGCCCCATGGAAATAACTGTCAACCTCGTACCCACCCTTAATAGTGCACGCACGCACCATTATTGACGCACCGCAACAGGAGCTAACCTTCGCGAATGTATGTTAAAATCCCTCGCCGTTTTGAAGCTTGGGAAATATGCATATCTCAAGAAAAACAACTACTTACGGTGCGGAAATATCTGACTCGACGGTTATTAATGTTGTATTATCACGTCGATATCGCCTGCTAGATTGAGGTGTCGCCAGCAGAGATTGCCGTTTCTGCACTACAATACGTGATTCCCCAAAAACCAATAGCACTGTGTCCAATCTTGTCGAAATCCGCGACCTGCATTTCGCGTACGGGTCGCGCCCCATCCTGCAGAACCTGCGCATGGACTTCCCGCGCGGCAAGCTCATTGCCGTCATGGGCGGGTCGGGCTGCGGCAAGACCACGGTGCTGCGCCTGATCGGTGGCCAGATCCGCGCCCAGCAGGGCACGATCAAGGTGGCCGGCAAGGTCGTCGGCGACCTCGACACCGAGGAGCTGTACGGCCTGCGCCGCAAGATGGGCATGCTGTTCCAGTTCGGCGCGCTGTTCACCGACCTGTCCGTATTCGACAACGTGGCGTTCCCGCTGCGCGAGCACACCGACCTGCCGGAAGAGCTCATCCGCGACCTGGTGCTGATGAAGCTGCACGCGGTCGGCCTGCGCAACGCGCACAAGCTCAAGCCCAGCGAGATCTCGGGCGGCATGGCGCGCCGCGTGGCGCTGGCGCGCGCCATCGCGCTCGACCCCGAGCTGATCATGTACGACGAGCCGTTCGCCGGCCTGGACCCGATCTCGATGGGCGTCACCGCGAACCTGATCCGCAACCTGAACGACACCCTCGGCTCGACCTCGATCCTGGTTTCGCATGACGTGCACGAAACCTTCGCGATCGCCGATTACGTTTATTTCATGTCGTCAGGAAAAATCGTCGCCGAGGGCACGCCGGCCGAAATGCGCGCCTCGGACGATCCGTACGTGAAACAATTCGTGAACGCTGCCCCCGATGGCCCGGTGCCGTTCCATTATCCCGGCAAGTCGCTGGCCGAGGACCTTGGCCTTGGGAGCCCGGCATGATCACCGATACGCTGGCCTTCATCGGCGACTTCGTGCTGGGCCTGTTCGCCCGGATCGGCTTCGTCACCCGCTCGTTCTTCAACCTGCTGGGCAAGATGCCGGGGGCGCTGCGGCGTCCGGCCCTGATTTCTGAACAGATCCATTTCATCGGCAACTATTCCTTGCTGATCATTGCCGTGTCCGGCATGTTCGTCGGCATGGTGCTGGCCTTGCAGGGTTACTACATCCTGAGCCAGTTCGGCGCCTCCGAAAAACTGGGGGAAATGGTGGCCCTGTCGCTGCTGCGCGAGCTTGGCCCGGTGGTCACGGCGCTGCTGTTCGCCGGCCGCGCCGGGACCTCGCTCACCGCCGAGATCGGCCTGATGAAGGCCGGCGAGCAGCTGTCGGCGATGGAAATGATGGCGGTCAATCCGATCCAGCGCGTGCTGGCGCCCCGTTTCTGGGGTGGACTGGTCGCCATGCCGATCCTGGCCACCGTGTTCTCCGCCATTGGCGTGATCGGCGGCTACGTGGTCGGCGTGCAGTTGATCGGCGTGGACGAGGGCGCGTTCTGGTCGCAGATGCAGGCCAATATCGACGTGCAGTACGACGTGCTGAACGGGGTGCTCAAGAGCGTTGTGTTTGGCGCGGCCGTGACCTTCACCGCGCTGTTCCAGGGTTACGAGGCGCAGCCGACGCCGGAGGGAGTCTCGCGCGCCACCACCCGCACCGTCGTGGTGGCCTCGCTGATGGTGCTTGGGCTGGACTTCATCATGACCGCCCTGATGTTCAACAGGTAAATGTGTTGGCTGCGCGCGGCGCGGCTCTCTGATTAGGAAAAAGTATGCATCGCAAAATTATCGACGTCTGGGTGGGCCTGTTTGTCGTGCTCGGCGCCTTGGCCTTGCTGTTCCTGGCCCTGAAGGCCGGCAACATGAGCACCATCTCGTTCACCAAGACCTATGCCGTCACCGCCAAGTTCGACAACATCGGCGGCCTCAAGCCGCAGGCGCCGGTCAAGAGCGCGGGCGTGGTGGTCGGGCGCGTGGGCGACATCAATTTTGACGACAAGTCCTTCCAGGCCCTGGTGCGCCTCGACCTGCAGCCGCAGTACAAGTTTCCCAAGGATAGCTCGCTGAAGATCCTGACCGCGGGCCTCTTGGGCGAGCAGTACGTCGGCATCGAGCCGGGCGGCGACACCAACAACCTGGTCGATGGCGATCGCATTGCCCACACCCAGTCCGCCGCGGTGCTGGAAGACCTGATCAACCAGTTCATCTACAACAAGGCTGCCGAAGGCGGCAAGGAAGGGGGCGCCCAGCAATGATCCGCCAGCTGTCCCTCTTCGGTGGCGTGGCCGCCTCCGTCCTGCTCACCGGCTGCGCAACGCCGGCCAACCCGCAGGACCCGCTCGAGAAGTTCAACCGCGCCGTGTTCACCTTCAACGACACCGTGGACCGCGCCGCGCTCAAGCCGGCCGCCACGCTGTACAAGGAGCACACCCCGAGCTTTGTGCAGACCGGGGTGAACAATTTCTTCGGCAACCTGACCGATGCCTGGAGCGGGGTGAACAATCTTGCCCAGGCAAAAGGGCGAGATGGCATGAACGACCTGACCCGTTTTGCCTTCAACTCGACCTTCGGCATTTTCGGGGTGCTCGACATTGCCACCCCCGCAGGGTTGCGTAAACACAACGAAGACCTGGGCCAGACGCTCGGCTACTGGGGCGTGCCAAGCGGGCCCTACTTGATGTTGCCGATCCTGGGCCCATCTACCGTGCGTGATACCGTTGCCCTTCCGGCCGACTTGTGGGGCGACCCGTGGTCGCACAAGATGCCGGTCAACTGGCGCAACGTCGGCATCGGCGTGCGTGCGGTGGACCAGCGCGCATCGATCCTGGACGCGTCCAACTTGCTGGAAGAGGCAGCGCTCGACCGCTACGAGTTCATCCGCGACGGCTACCTGCAGCGCCGCGCCAGCCGCGTCTACGACGACGAGCGCTCGCAGGAAAAGCACGAGAAGCGGCTGCGCCAGCAGGGGCAGCATGAAGAGCAGGAGCCCAGCGGCAAGGTCGATATGAAAGACGCCTACGGCGACGACGAGGCCAGCGGCAAGGTCGACATGAAGAAGGCCTACGGCGACGAGGGCGATGCTGCGCCGCCGCCGCAGGCTGCGCCGTCATCCAAAGAACCGCAAAAGTAGTTAACACGCCACTGCCGCGCGCCACGAACCGAGCGCGGGCAGCCCCGCTAACGAATGGAAGAATATTTATGAAACCTATCGCACAACTGATCGTTACCGTCCCCGCCGCCATGTTCGCGACCGCCGTGCTGGCCGCTCCCGCGCCGGCCTCCGCCGAGGCGCCGGACGTGCTGGTCAAGCGCATCGCCACCGACGTGATCGACTCGGTCAAGTCGGACAAGGACATCCAGGCCGGCAACCGCAACAAGATCATGGACCTGGTCAACGAGAAGATCCTGCCCTACGTGGACTCGCAGAAGATGACCCAGCTGGCCGCCGGCCGCTTCTGGCGCCAGGCCACGCCGGAACAGCAGAAGGCCCTGGCCGACGAGTTCCGCACCCTGCTGGTGTACACCTACTCGGGCGCGCTGGCGCAGATCCGCAACGAGACGCTCGAATTCAAGCCGTTCCGCGCCGACCCGGCCGATACCGAAGTCGAGGTGCGCTCGCAGGTGAACATGACCCGCGGCGAACCGATCACGCTGAACTACCGCCTGTCCAAGACGCCGCAGGGCTGGAAGATCTTCGACCTGAACGTGCTGGGCGCGTGGCTGGTCGAGACCTACAAGAGCACCTTCGCGTCCGAGATCAGCAAGGGCGGCGTCGATGGCCTGATCAAGAAGCTCCACGAGCGCAACCAGCAGCTGGCCAGCAAGCCGCTGCAGGCGCCGAAGAGGTAACCTCCATGGCCGAAGCGAACCCGATGCTGTCGCTCGATGCGCTGACCTTCGCGTCCGGCCGCGCCGCGCTCGACCAGGGCCTGGCCGCGATCGCCGCCGGCGAGACCGTGTTCGACCTGGGTGGCGTGAAGGCGGCCGATTCGACCGGCGTTGCGGTGATGCTGGCCTGGCAGCGCCGGGCGCTGGCGGCCGGGCAGCGGCTGTCCTTCATCCACGTGCCGGCCAACGTGCACTCGCTGGCGCGCCTGTACGGCGTGGACGACCTGCTGCCGGGCAGCTGAAAAACCGGCGCCTTCAGCCTCGTCGTCCCGGCGAAGGCCGGGACCCATGCTGAGCTGGCGGGCCTGCGGCGTCAACGCGCATTCAACCACGCGGTCCATGGGTCCCCGCCAAGGCGGACGGCGAGTCCGGGGACGACGTGGCGCATGTCGTAAATATCCCCACCAGCCTCTTCCAGTTTCGATTTCCCCTATAATGGGTCGTTTCCCCGCAAGGCGGCCGCTCCTGGCCGGCCTCGAACAAGAATGACAGCGATCCAGATTAGCAACGTCGAGAAAAGCTACAAGGGCTTCAAGGCCCTCAAGGGCGTTTCCCTGACGGTCGAAGAAGGCGAATTCTTCGGCCTGCTCGGCCCCAACGGCGCCGGCAAGACCACCCTGATTTCCACCGTGGCCGGCCTGATCCGCCCCGATGCGGGCAGCGTGACCATCCACGGCCACGACGTCGTCACCGATTTCCGTGAAGCGCGCAAGAAGCTCGGCGTGGTGCCGCAGGAGCTGGTGTTCGACCCCTTCTTCACCGTGCGCGAGACGCTGCGCCTGCAGTCCGGCTACTTCGGCATCAAGAACAACGACAAGTGGATCGACGAGGTGATGGAAAACCTCGACCTGACCAACAAGGCCGACGTCAACATGCGCGCGCTCTCCGGCGGCATGAAGCGGCGCGTGCTGGTGGCGCAGGCGCTGGTGCACAAGCCGCCCGTGATCGTGCTCGACGAGCCGACCGCCGGCGTGGACGTGGAACTGCGCCAGACCCTGTGGAAGTTCATCGGCCGCCTGAACCGCGAAGGCCACACCGTCGTGCTGACCACCCACTACCTTGAAGAAGCCGAGGCCATGTGCCAGCGCGTGGCCATGCTCAAGCTGGGCAAGGTGGTGGCGCTCGATTCGATGCAGGGCCTGCTGCGCCGCGTGTCCGGCTCGCAGCTGGTGGTGCACATCAAGAGAGGCGCGCTGCCCGAGTCGCTGCGCGCGCTGGTGTCGCACGATGCGAGCGGCAACGGCAACCGCGTCAGCCTGCGCGTCAATGCGCCGTCCGAGGTCGAAGGCATCCTTGCGCGCCTGCGCGAAGGCGGCGCCGTCATCGACGAGATGCAGCTGCAGCAGGCCGACCTGGAAGACATTTTCATCCAGATCATGGAAGGGGAAGCCCAATGAGCATGCTGTCCGTGGGTTTCCGCACCCTGTTCTACAAGGAGACGCTGCGCTTCTGGAAGGTGGCCACGCAGACCATCGCCGCGCCGATCGTCACCTCGATGCTGTACCTCCTCATCTTCGGCAACGTGCTCGAAGGCCGGGTCGAAATGCTCGAAGGCGTGACCTACACCGCCTTCCTGATCCCGGGCCTGGTGATGATGAGCGTGCTGCAGAACGCGTTCGCCAACTCCTCGTCCTCGCTGATCCAGTCCAAAATCACCGGCAACCTGGTGTTCATCCTGCTGCCGCCCCTGTCGCATTGGGAGATCATCTCCGCCTACGTGGCGGCCTCGGTGGTGCGCGGCATCGCGGTGGGCGCCGGTGTCTTTTTGATCACGGCCTGGTTCGCGCACCTGGCGTTCACGGCGCCGCTGTGGATCCTGGTGTTTGCCTTCCTGGGCGCCGCGATCCTGGGCACGATGGGCGTGATCGCCGGTATCTGGGCCGAGAAATTCGACCAGCTGGCCGCGTTCCAGAACTTCCTGATCATGCCTGCCACCTTCCTGGCCGGTGTATTCTATTCAATCAAGAAGCTGCCGCCGTTCTGGCTGGCAGTCTCGCATTTCAATCCGTTCTTTTATATGATTGACGGGTTCCGCTACGGCTTCTTCGGCAAGTCGGATGTCTCGCCCTGGACCAGCCTTGCCATTGTCGCCGTGTTTTTCGCGGTGCTGGCAGCCGTCGCCATCAACCTGCTCAAGCGCGGCTACAAGCTGCGCCACTAAGAACGCTTTCAAGGAATTATCGTGGCGACCACTCCCGAACTGATCCACAGTTACATCAAGAACGGCCTCGAATGCACCCACCTCGAGGTGGAAGGCGACGGCCAGCACTTCTTCGCGACCATCGTCTCGCCGGCCTTCGAAGGCAAGCGCCTGATCCAGCGCCACCAGCTGGTGTACGCGGCGCTGGGCGAGCGCATGCGCGAAGAGATCCACGCGCTGTCGATGAAAACCCTGACCCCGGCCGAATACCAAGGATAAGCATGGACAAGCTGCAGATCGTGGGCGGCAAGCGCCTGCAGGGCGAAATCGCCATCTCCGGCGCCAAGAACGCGGCGCTGCCGATCCTGTGCGCGGGCCTGTTGACCGCGCAGGACGTGAAACTGACGAACGTGCCGCACCTGCACGACGTGAAGACCATGCTCAAGCTGCTGGCCCAGACCGGCCTGTCGGTGGAGCAGGACGGCGAGAACGTCACGCTCAACGGCGCCAACATCGACAACCTGGTTGCGCCTTACGAAATGGTCAAGACCATGCGCGCCTCGATCCTGGTGCTCGGCCCGCTCTTGGCGCGCTTCGGCGAAGCCAAGGTCTCGCTGCCGGGCGGCTGCGCGATCGGCTCGCGCCCGGTGGACCAGCACATCAAGGGCCTGCGCCAGATGGGCGCCGAGATCAGCATCGAAGGCGGCTACATCCACGCCAAGTGCGCCCGCCTGAAGGGCGCGCGCATCCACACCGACATGATCACCGTGACCGGCACCGAGAACCTGTTGATGGCAGCCGTGCTGGCCGAGGGCGAAACGGTGCTGGAAAACGCCGCACGCGAGCCCGAGGTGACCGACCTGGCGCACCTCTTGGTGAAGATGGGCGCGAAGATCGACGGCATCGGCACCGACCGCCTGGTGATCCAGGGCGTGAACGCGCTGAACGGCGCAAGCCACGGCGTGATCTCCGACCGCATCGAGGCCGGCACCTTCCTGTGCGCGGTGGCGGCCACCGGCGGCGACATCGTGCTCACCCGCACCCGCACCGACATCCTCGACGTGGCGCTGGACAAGCTGCGCGAGATGGGACTGGACCTGACCCTGGGCGAGAACACGATCCGCGCGCGCATGGACAAGCGCCCGCGCGCGGTCTCGTTCCGCACCACCGAGTACCCGGGCTTCCCGACCGACATGCAGGCGCAGTTCATGGCGGTGAACGCCATCGCCGAGGGCGCCAGCCGCGTCACCGAGACGATTTTCGAGAACCGCTTCATGCACGTGCAGGAGCTCAACCGCCTGGGCGCCGCGATTGAAATCGACGGTAACACCGCCTTCATCCAAGGCGTGGACCGGCTGGTGGGCGCGCCCGTGATGGCAACCGACTTGCGCGCCTCGGCGTCGCTAGTCATCGCCGGCATAGCGGCCCAGGGCACCACCCTGATCGACCGCATTTACCACCTCGACCGCGGCTACGACCAGATGGAAGTGAAGCTGTCGGCAGTGGGCGCGGATATCGTCCGCATCAAGTAACGATTTATATGAATAACACCAATACGGCTGAACCACAGCTCATCCTGGCGCTGTCGAAGGGCCGCATTTTCGAAGACACCCTGCCGCTGCTGGCGGCAGCCGGGATCACGGTCACCGAGAACCCGGAGACCTCGCGCAAGCTGATCCTGCCCACCAACGACCCCGGCGTGCGCGTGCTGATCGTGCGCGCCAGCGACGTGCCGACCTACGTGCAGCATGGCGCCGCCGACTTCGGCGTGGCCGGCAAGGACGTGCTGCTCGAGCACGGCGGCGAGGGCCTGTACCAGCCGATCGACCTGAATATCGCGCGCTGCCGCCTGTCGGTGGCCGTCAACGCCGGCTTCGACTACGAAACCGCGGTGCGCCAGGGCGCGCGCCTGCGCGTGGCCACCAAGTTCGTGCACACCGCGCGCGAGCACTTCGCGTCCAAGGGCGTGCACGTGGACCTGATCAAGCTGTACGGCTCGATGGAGCTGGCGCCGCTGGTGGGCCTGTCCGACGCGATCGTGGACGTGGTCTCGACCGGCGGCACGCTGCGCGCCAACAACCTGGTCGAAGTCGAAAAGATCATGGAAATCTCGTCGCGGCTGGTGGTGAACCAGGCCGCGCTCAAGCTCAAGCGCGAGCGGCTGCAGCCGATTCTCGACGCCTTCGAGCGCGCATCAAGGACACAAGGCTGATCATGGCAGTACAAATCCGCAAACTCGACTCCACCGCGCCCGGCTTTCAGCAAACCCTGTCGGCACTGCTGGCCTTCGAGGCCGAGACCGACGATGCGATCGAAGGCGCGGTCGCCAGGATCCTCGCGGACGTGAAAAAACGCGGCGACGCCGCGGTGCTCGAATACACCAACCGTTTCGATCGCATTCCGGGCGGCGCCGCCAGCATGGCCGCGTTTGACCTGCAGCAGCAGGAACTGGACGAGGCCTTGGCCGCGCTGCCCGAAGCGCAGCGCAAGGCACTGCAGACCGCGGCCGAGCGCATCCGCGTGTTCCACGAACGCCAGAAGCAGGAACTGAACGGCTTCACCTACACCGAGCCTGATGGCACCGTGCTGGGCCAGCGCGTCACGCCGCTGGACCGCGTCGGCATCTACGTCCCGGGCGGCAAGGCCGCCTATCCGTCGTCGGTGCTGATGAACGCGATTCCGGCACAGGTGGCGGGCGTGAAGGAAATCGTGATGGTGGTGCCGACCCCGGACGGCGTGAAGAACCAGATGGTGCTGGCGGCTGCCGCGATCGCGGGCGTCACCCGCGTGATCACCATCGGCGGCGCGCAGGCGGTTGGCGCGCTGGCTTACGGCACCGAGACCATTCCGGCGGTGGACAAGATCGTCGGCCCCGGCAATGCCTACGTGGCCGCCGCCAAGCGCCGCGTGTTCGGCACCGTGGGCATCGACATGATCGCCGGCCCGTCCGAGATCCTGGTGCTGTGCGACGGCACCACCGACCCGGACTGGGTGGCGATGGACCTGTTCTCGCAGGCCGAGCACGACGAGCTGGCGCAGGCCATCCTGCTGTGTCCGGACGCGGACTACATCGCCAGGGTGGAAGCGAGCATCCACAAGCTGCTGCCGACCATGCCGCGCAGCGCGACGATCGAGACCTCGCTGTCGGACCGTGGCGCGCTGATCAAGGTGCGCGACATGGATGAAGCCTGCGCGATCGCCAACGCCATCGCCGCCGAGCACCTGGAGATCTCTGCCGAGCACCCGCAGCAGTGGGCCGACAAGATCCGCCACGCCGGCGCCATGTTCCTCGGCCGCTTCTCGTCCGAGTCGCTGGGCGACTACTGCTGCGGCCCGAACCACGTGCTGCCGACTTCGCGCACCGCGCGTTTTTCGTCGCCGCTGGGCGTGTACGATTTCCAGAAGCGCTCCTCGATCATCAACGTGAGCGAGGCCGGGGCGCAGACGCTCGGCCGCGTGGCCGCCGAGCTGGCTTACGGCGAAGGGCTGCAGGCCCACGCCAGGAGCGCGGAGCTGCGCCTGAAGCCCGCCTCATGAGTGCGGGCTGGGTCAACCAGGTCTTCTGCGAGGATGCGCTGGCCGGCATGGCGCGCATCCCGGATGCTTCGATCGACCTGATCCTGACCGACCCGCCCTACAACCTCGGCAAGGACTACGGCAACGCCTCGGACCAGCAGAGCGTGGAGGACTACCTGGCCTGGACCGAGCAGTGGATCGACACCGCGCTCCCAAAGCTCAAGCCCAACGGCAGCCTGTACATCTTCCTCACCTGGCGCTTTGCGCCGGAGATCTTCGTGATGCTGAAAAAGCGCATGACGATGATGAACGAGATTATCTGGGACCGCCGCGTGCCCTCGATGGGCGGCAGCACCCGCAGCTTCTCGTCGGTGCACGACACCATCGGCTTCTTTGTCAAGCGCCGCGATTACTACTTCGACCTGGACGCAGTGCGCATCCCGTACGACCCCGAGACCAAGAAGGCGCGCTCGCGCTCGATCTTCGTCGGCGCCAAGTGGCTGGAAGTGGGCTACAACCCCAAGGACGTGTGGAGCGTGTCGCGCCTGCACCGCGAGCATCCCGAGCGCGCCGACCACCCGACCCAAAAGCCGCTCGAGATCATCGAGCGCATGGTCAAGGCATCGTGCCCGCCGGGCGGCACCGTGCTCGACCCGTTCATGGGCAGTGGCACCACCGCGCTCGCGGCCAAGCGAACGGGCCGCAATTTCACCGGTTTTGAACTGAATCCCGCCTACTGCGAGATCATCGAAGCGCGGCTGGCCGCGCCCGACATGGCGCCGGCAGTCGCCAGGAAACGCAAGGCCGCGGCCAAGGCCGCGCCGCTACAAAAGGAGGGAACGGCATGAGCTTTCTCGATAACCTGATCGCCAACACCATTCGCGCCGACGTGCGCGCCGAGAAGGGCTACCACGTGCCCGACGCCAGCGGCTACATCAAGCTGGACGCGATGGAAAACCCGTACGAGCTGCCGCGCGAGCTGCGCCGCGAGCTCGGCGAACGCCTGGCCGAGGTGGTGATCAACCGCTACCCGCTGGCCTCGTACACCACCCTCAAGGAGCGCGTGTGCGCCAAGATGGGCGTACCGGCCGGCTATGACGTCTTGCTTGGCAACGGCTCCGATGAGCTGATCAGCATCATCGACACCGCGCTGGCGCGCCAGGACCGCCGCGCCGTGGTGCTGGCGCCGTACCCGTCGTTCGTGATGTTCGAGCGCAGCGCCCGCCTCACCGGCATGGACTTCGTCAGCGTGCCGGTCAAGGAAGACTTCACGCTCGACATGCCGGCCATGCTGGCCGCCATTGCCGAGCACAAGCCGGTGGTGGTGTACCTGGCCTACCCGAACAACCCGACCGGCAACCTGCCGGACGACGAAGACGTGGTGCGCATCGCCCAAGCCCAGGGCGAGCATGGCCTGCTGGTGGTGGACGAAGCCTACCAGCCGTTCGCCCGCAAGAGCTTCATGGGCCGCCTGCCGCAGCACCCGAACATGATCGTGATGCGCACCCTGTCCAAGCTGGGCCTGGCCGGCATCCGCCTTGGCTACATGTCGGCCGCGCCGGAACTGCTGGCGCAGTTCGAAAAGGTGCGCCCGCCCTACAACGTGAACGTGCTGACCCAGGCCGCGGCCGAGTTCGCGCTCGACCACGTCGGCGTGCTCGACGAACAAGCCGCGCGCCTGAACGAGGAACGCACCCGGCTGCAGCGCGAACTGTCGGCCCTGCCGGGCGTGCAGGTGTTCCCGTCGGCCGCCAATTTCCTGCTTGTGCGGGTACCCGATGCGGATAAGACTGTCGACAAACTGCTCGCGGAGCGGGTGCTGATCAAAAATTTGAGTAAAATGGGCAAACTGCTGTCCGGCTGCATCCGCGTCACGGTCAGCACGCCGGAAGAGAATTCCGTATTCCTGAATGCCCTGAAGGCATCACTGGGTTGAACTGACAGAGCATTTCCATCATGAGCCGCACCGCTGAAATCACGCGCAACACCAACGAGACGCAGATCCGCGTCGCGATCAACCTCGACGGCACCGGCAAGCAAAAGCTGAACACCGGCGTGCCCTTCCTCGACCACATGCTCGACCAGATCGCCCGCCATGGCCTGATCGACCTCGAGGTGGAGGCGGTTGGCGACCTGCATATCGACGCGCACCACACGGTCGAGGACACCGGCATCACGCTGGGCATGGCCGTGGCCAAGGCGATCGGCGACAAGAAGGGTATCCGCCGCTACGGCCATGCCTACGTGCCGCTGGACGAGGCGCTCTCGCGCGTGGTGATCGACTTTTCCGGTCGCCCGGGCCTGGAACTGCACGTGCCGTTCACGCGCGCCATGATCGGCACCTTCGACGTGGACCTGACCGGCGAATTCTTCCGCGGCTTCGTCAACCATGCCGGCGTGACCCTGCACATCGATAACCTGCGCGGCCAGAACGCGCACCACCAGTGCGAGACCGTGTTCAAGGCATTCGGCCGCGCGCTGCGCATGGCCACCGAGCTTGACGAACGCGCCGCTGGCACCATCCCGTCCACCAAAGGCAGCCTGTAACCAGACACCGGCCCCCGGATTTTCAGATATGAACAAGATAGTAGTGGTCGACTACGGCATGGGTAACCTGCGCTCCGTGGCGCAGGCCTTGTCCGCGGTCGCGCCCGAGGCCAGCGTCGTCATTTCGGGCGAGGTGGCCACCATCGACAGCGCCGACCGCATCGTGCTGCCCGGCCAGGGCGCCATGCGCGACTGCATGAAGAGCCTGCGCGAGTCAGGCGTCGAGGAAGCCCTGCTGCGCGCCGCCAAAACGCGCCCGATGATGGGCGTGTGCGTGGGCGAGCAGATGCTGTTCGACCGCAGCGAGGAAGGCGACACGCCCGGCCTGGGCCTGCTGCCCGGGCGCGTGGTGCGCTTCGCGCTGGACGGCAAGCTGCAGCCCGACGGCTCCCGTTTCAAGGTCCCGCAGATGGGATGGAACCGCGTGAAGCAGGTGCGCGCGCACCCGCTGTGGGACGGCATCCCTGACGACAGCTATTTCTACTTCGTGCACAGCTACTACGCGGTGCCGGCAGATGCGGCCGACACGATCGGCGAGACCGACTACGGCGCGCCGTTCTGCTGCGCGGTGGCGAAGGACAATGTCGTCGCCACCCAATTCCACCCCGAGAAAAGCGCGGCCGCCGGCCTGCGCCTGTATCGCAATTTCGTCCACTGGAATCCTTGATCCCAACCTGTCCAACCCAACGTCAACGACCATGCTGCTGATTCCCGCCATCGACCTGAAAGACGGTCACTGCGTTCGCCTGAAACAGGGCGACATGGACCTCGCCACCGTGTTTTCCGAAGATCCCGCCGAGATGGCGCTGCACTGGCTGAAGAAAGGCGCGCGCCGCCTGCACCTGGTGGACCTGAACGGTGCCTTTGCCGGCAAGCCCAAGAACGAAGCGGCGGTCAAGTCCATCCTCAAGGTGGTGCAGGACTTCGCCGTCGAGAACGAAGTCGACGAGATCCCGGTCCAGCTGGGCGGCGGCATCCGCGACCTCGACACCATCGAGCGCTACCTCGACGACGGCATCAGCTACATCATCATCGGCACCGCGGCGGTCAAGAGCCCGGGCTTCCTGCACGACGCCTGCGGCGCCTTCCCGGGCCACATCATCGTCGGCCTGGACGCCAAGGACGGCAAGGTCGCCACCGACGGCTGGAGCAAGATGTCCGGCCACGAGGTCATCGACCTGGCCCGCAAGTTCGAGGGCTACGGCGTGGAATCGATCGTGTACACCGACATCGGCCGCGACGGCATGATGGCCGGCGTGAACATCGACGCCACCGTCAAGCTGGCCAAGGCGGTCAAGGTGCCGATCATCGCCTCCGGCGGTGTACACAACCTGTCCGACGTCGAGGCACTGTGCGCCGTGCAGGACGAAGGCATCGAGGGCGTCATCTGCGGCCGTTCGATCTACGAGGGCACGCTCGACCTGACCAGCGCGCAGCAGCGCGCCGATGAACTGACCGAGGGCACCGAAGCCTAAGCTTATGCTTGCAAAACGCATCATCCCCTGCCTGGACGTGACCGGTGGCCGCGTGGTCAAGGGCGTCAACTTCACCGAGCTGCGCGACGCCGGCGACCCGGTCGAGATCGCGCGCCGCTACGACGAGCAGGGCGCGGACGAAATCACCTTCCTCGACATTACCGCGTCTTCCGACGGCCGCGACCTGATCCTGCCGATCATCGAAGCGGTGGCATCGACCGTGTTCATCCCGCTTACCGTGGGCGGCGGCGTGCGCAAGGTCGAGGACGTGCGGCGCCTGCTCAACGCCGGCGCCGACAAGGTATCCATGAACACCTCGGCGGTGCAGAACCCGCAGCTGGTGTTCGACGCCTCGCAAAAGCACGGCGCCCAGTGCATCGTGGTGGCGATCGACGCCAAGCAGGTTGCGCCCGGCAAGTGGGAAGTGTTCACGCACGGCGGACGCAACCCGACGGGCCTGGACGCCGTGGAGTGGGCGCGCAAGATGGAAGAGCTGGGCGCGGGTGAACTGCTGCTCACCAGCATGGACCGCGACGGCACCCGCTCCGGTTTCGACCTGGGCCTGACGCGCGCCGTGTCCGACGCGGTCGGCATTCCCGTGATCGCTTCCGGCGGCGTGGGCGGCCTTGCCGACCTGGCCGACGGCATCACCAAGGGCCACGCCGACGCGGTGCTGGCCGCCAGCATCTTCCACTACGGGCAGCACACGGTGGGCGAGGCCAAGCGCTTCATGCGCGAGCGCGGCATCCCGGTGCGGCTGGACTGAAGGAACAACGATGGCACCGACAACCGCGGCGGCGAACGCCAAGTGGCTCAAGAAGATCAAGTGGGACGAGCACGGCCTGGTGCCGGTGATCGCCCAGGAAGCGGCGACTGGCGACGTGGTCATGTTCGCCTGGATGAACCGCGACGCGCTCGCCAAAACGGTGGAGCTGGGCGAGGCGGTGTACTGGAGCCGCTCGCGCAAGAAGCTGTGGCACAAGGGCGAGGAGTCCGGCCATGTGCAGAAGGTGCTCGAGATTCGCCTGGACTGCGACGACGACGTGGTGCTGCTCAAAATCGAGCAAGCCGGCGGCATCGCCTGCCATACCGGGCGCCATTCGTGCTTCTTCCAGAAGTTCGAGGGCGACGACTGGCACACCGTGGAGCCAGTGCTGCGCGATCCGGAAATGATTTATACCAACCCGAAGAAATAACATGAGCACAACCCTGGCGCGCATTGCGCAGGTGATCGAATCGCGCAAGATCGAGAACGGCGGCGATCCGGCCAAGTCGTATGTGGCCAAGCTGTTCGCCAAGGGCGACGACGCCATCCTCAAGAAGATTGGCGAGGAAGCCACCGAGACCGTGATGGCGGCCAAGGACGCGCGCGTGTCTGGCGACGCGTCCAAGGTGCTGTACGAATGCGCCGACCTCTGGTTCCACTCGATGGTGATGCTGGCCAACTTTGGCCTGACGCCGCAGCAGGTGCTGGACGAGCTGGCCCGGCGCGAAGGGCTGTCGGGCCTTGAAGAAAAAGCAGCGCGCAAGGAATGACGAAACATTAAACAACGTCATTCCCGCGCAGGCGGGAATCCATGCTGAGTTTGCGACCAAGTTGGCGCTTCCATACCGCACACTCAGCATGGGTCCCCGCCTTCGCGGGGACGACGCACGGAGGACAACATGGACAACTGCATCTTCTGCAAGATCGCCGCAAAACAAATTCCCTCCACCACCGTCTATGAGGACGACGACCTGCTCGCCTTCAAGGACATCAACCCGGCCGCCCCGGTGCACCTGCTGGTGATCCCAAAACAACACATCGCCACGTTGTCTGATTGCAATGACAGCCACGCCGCGCTGCTGGGCAAGATGCTGGCGCTGGCCCCGAAACTGGCCGCCGAGCACGGTATTGCAGTGCAGCAGGATGCCGACGGCAAGCTCAGCGGCGGTTTCAAGACCCTGATCAACAGCGGCCCGAACGGCGGCCAGGAGGTCTACCACCTGCACCTGCACGTCTACGGCGGCCCGCGTCCGTGGCGCGGACTCGGAACTTAACCCTGGTTCTGTCCACGGCAGCAGCGCATCGCTTATACTGTCGGTTGGTTCTTGGGCGGGATGCGCCCTTGCAAGGAGAAAACAATGGGTTCGTTAAGTATTGGCCACTGGCTGATCGTGCTGGTGGTGGTAGTGCTGATCTTCGGCACCAAGAAGCTGGGTAACGTCGGTTCCGACCTGGGCAAGGCGGTCAAGGGCTTCAAGGACGGCATGAAGAACGACGAGGAAAAGCAGCCGGCTGCCAGCCAGCAGGCCCAGCCGCAGCCGCCGCAGCAGGTAGCTGACCAGACGACCATCGACGTGGAAACGCGCGAAAAGACTCGTCACTGATACCTGACCGCGTTCCATGATCGATCTCGGTCTTTCCAAGCTCGCGCTGATTGGCGTGGTGGCGCTGGTGGTGATCGGCCCTGAAAAGCTGCCCAAGGTGGCGCGCATGGCCGGCACCTTGTACGGTCGCGCCCAGCGTTACCTGAACGAGGTCAAATCCGAAGTCAGCCGCGAAATCGAGCTGGAGGAGTTGCGCAACCTGCAAAAGGACGTCGAGCAGACCGCGCAGTCGTTCAAGGAAGAGGTTGAGAAAAGCGTCTCCAGCAGCATCGGCGAGGTCGAATCGGCCTGGCGTGGCGACGTTCCGGCGGCCCCGCCGGCGCCCTCGGCCACCGTCACCGACCTCGAGCGCAAGGCGCGCGACTTCCGCCGCAAGAAGCTGGTTCGCAGCTCCGCCATTCCGGCCTGGTACAAGAGCCGCAACGGCGTGCGTGGCCGGGTGATGTCGGGCGCCGCGCGCGTGCGCAAGTACCGCCCCGCCGCCAAATCCAACAGATCGTTTTTCTAGATGACCGACCAAGCCTCGGGCGAAGAGTCCTTCATTTCCCACCTGATCGAGCTGCGTGACCGCCTGGTCAAGGCGATGATCGGCGTTGCCCTCGTCTGCCTGGTGCTGCTCCTGTGGCCGGGGCCGGCGCAAATCTATGACTTTTTGGCCACGCCGATGATCGAGTCGCTGCCGGTCGGGTCCAAGATGATCGCCACCGGCGTGGTGGCGCCTTTTTTTGTGCCGTTCAAGCTCACGCTGCTGCTGGGCCTGATCATCGCGCTGCCGTGGGTGTTCTACCAGATCTGGGCGTTCGTCGCGCCGGGCCTGTACGCGCACGAAAAGCGGCTGGTACTGCCGCTGGTGATCTCGTCGTCGCTGCTGTTCGTGCTCGGCGTGGCGTTCTGCTACGTGTTCGTGTTCAAGCGCGTGTTCCACTTCATCAGCGAGTTCGCGCCCACCTCGATCGCCGTCACGCCGGACGTGGACAACTACCTCGACTTCGTCATGTCCATGTGCCTGGCCTTCGGCGCCACGTTCGAGGTGCCGGTGGTGGTGGTGATCCTGGTGCGCATGGGCATCGTCAGCCTGCAGAAGCTGCGTTCGATCCGCCCTTACGTGGTGGTCGGCGCCTTCGTGGTCGCGGCCATCGTCACGCCGCCGGACATCGTCAGCCAGCTGTCGCTGGCCATTCCGATGTGCCTGCTGTACGAGCTGGGTATGCTGGTCGCCCCGATTTTCGTGCGCGCCACGCGCTCGCCGGAAGAGACCGCCTGAGCACCGTAGGGTGGGCGGGTTTCCCGCCCACGCGTTCAACCGCCGTATGCAGGCTCAGTTCGTCTTGAGCATCCCACCATTGCCCAGCCCCCCGGCCACCGACTGCGCCCGGTAATTGCGCACGGCGCGCACCATCTGGTTGTACGAATCCATGAACGATGCCGCCAGCACCTTGCCCTGCGGCGTGTTCGAAAATCCGTTCGCGCCCGCCAGGCCCCGGTCGAAGAAGGTGCCCATCATCCCGATGTCCCAGTTGCGGGCGCTGCCCTCGGCGGCCGCCAGCTGGATGCCGGAGCGGTTATCGACCAGCAACAGCATGGTCGAGGCCTCGTTCGACTTCATCGACCCCGTCAGCAGCGAGGCCACCGAACCGATGCGCCCGCCCAACAGGCCGCCGACGCCACCGGTATTTTTCTGGCTGAAGGTGATCGACGGCGTCATCGTGTAGTCGGCCGCGACCATCTGCCCCTTGCCAAAGTTGCTGGTGCGGCGCAGTTCGCCGCCCTGCATCAGGGCGCGCTCGGTCTGCATGTTGGCCATCGCCTGGCCACGCTCGACGATCACGAAGCAGTTCGATTGCTGGACGATCATGCGCAGCAGCGGCACCGTGCTGCGCAGCCGGTAGTCGGCCGACATCTGCTGCAGCCAGGGCTGGCTGGCCTCTTCCACGATCGACATCGTGCCCAAGGATTGCGGACAGTGCTCGAGCTGGCTGTTGACGTTTTCGCCAGTCGCGCCTGCCGCCGCACCGGTGGCGACGGTCTTCGCGCCCGACGAGCCGATCGACGGGGTGGTGGCGCAGGCGGCCAGCAGCATGGGAAGGAACAAGCAGGCGATCCGGGGCGGCTTCATGAGATACCTTTCGGAAATGTTGGCGGGGGACTTTGGCTATCGTATCCACCAGAAAACATTTCCTGCTTGTTCGGACGCAAGCTGCTGCCTTGAGGCAAGCCGAGAACCGTCGTCCCGACGAGAGTCGGGACCCATGCTGAGTAAAACGGGGCAGCAGCGCGTGCCAGCTCAGCAAGGGTCCCGTCGTGCGACGGGACGACGGCGGTGGGGCTATTGTTGCTGCATCAGCTCGCCGATCACGCGCACCGGCGCGTTGCCGTAGCTGAGGAACTGCTCGTTGAACTGGCGCAGGTCGAAGCGTTCGCCCAGCGCCTGCTTGCGTTTCTCGCGCAGTTCCATGATGTCGCTGTAGCCGCTGAAGTAGCTGGTCAGCTGCACCGACGACAGCTGCACCCGGCGCCACTTCTCCTCGGCTTCCTGGCGCGTCTGGAAGGCCTGGCGCACCAGCAGGTCCAGCGCCTGCTCCTGCGTCATGCCCAGCACGTGCACGCTGTAGTCGAGGATGGTGTTGGTCACGCTGCGCAGGTTCCACTTGCACCACATGAGCCACATCTCCGGCGCATTGTCGCCATAGCCGGCGTCGAGCATCAGGCGCTCGCCGTACACCGCCCAGCCCTCGATCATGGCGCCGTTACCGAACAGCGACTTGACCAGCGACGGCGAGCGGTTCGCGTACACCAGCTGCGCGTAGTGGCCCGGAATCGCCTCGTGCATGTTCAGGATTTGCAGCATCCAGTCGTTGTACTCGCGCAGGCTGCTCTCGGCCTGGGCCGCGCTCATGCCGTCCATCGGCGTGACGTTGTACCAGGTCTTGTCACGCGGGCGATACGGCCCCGGCGCATCGATGCTGGCGCCAGCCACGCCACGCTGGTAGATCGGCGTTTCGCGCACTTCCAGCGGCTTCTTCGGGTCCAGCGCGAGCAGGTTGTGCGAGGTCACCCACTCCTGCAGCTGCGGGATCTGGCGGCGGATCTCGGGGAAGAAGTTCTCGCGCGTGGTGTGGTGCTCGGACAGCTTGTCGATCACCATACCGATCTTCTTGATGCGATCCTCGGGCTTGGCCGTGCTGCCCATGGTTTTGGTCCACAGCTGGTCGGCCAGCGTGTCCATGCGCGCCAGGAGCTCGTCGCGCGCGGCCAGCGCCTTGCGGTAGGTCTGCTCGGCGGTGGACGACGACTGGATCTCGAGCGCGAACTTCTGCTCATACAGCTGCTTGCCGATCCTGAACGAGCGCGCGTGCTGCATCTGCTGCTGCGACTTGTCCAGGTCCGCCAGGTACTCCACCCACGCCAGCAGCGCGCTGCCCGCGTTGGCCACGCGCTGCGCGAAGATCGCCTTTTCCTGCGGCGTGAGGCTGGTGTCGTCCTGCGCCGCCTTGCCCAGGTCGGCCAGCACCACCAGCGTGCCCGGCGCCTGCGACAGCGCCAGCAGCGTGTGCTCGTGGGTCGGGTTGACGATCGACGACTGCGCTGCGCGATAGTAGTCGGGCACGCGCGCCAGGCGCTTCAAGATCGTGCGCAGCCGCTGCGGCTTGGCCGCGTACTCGGTGTTCATGATCAGGTCGAGCGATTGGGCCACGTTGTACTGCGCCGGGTTCCACTCGAACTCCTTGAACGTGGCCAGGCGCCAGCGGTCGTTCTCCAGCTTGTTGATCAGGAGCGCCTGGTCGGTGCGCTGCTTGGCCGACAGCCGCTCCGATTTCAACGCGCGCAGCTTCTCCAGCCATTCTTCGGTAAAGGCCAGGCGCTTGGCGCGCGTCTCGCGGTCGGGAATGGTCACGCGTGCGGCGGTGTCGAACTTGCCCACTTCGATCGCGCCCTCGGGGTCGATGCGCCACAGCGCGGTCAGGAACTGCATGGACAGGTTGTCGAACTGCCGGTCGGGCCAGCGTTCGGCTGCCGGCTGCACTGCGGCGGCTTTCGCCGGTGCTGCCTTGGGGGCGCTCTCTTTCACCACGCTCGCTTTCGCGGCGGCGTGCTTCGTCGATTTGCCGGACGCCTTGGCTTTGACGACCTTCGCTGGTTTGGCCTTGCCTGCCTTGCCATGCTTGGCGGCGCTCGCTGGCGCCAGCGCAAAGGTGGACAGCAGCACTGCCACGGCGATCTTCGTTTTCATCATCTCTGCGGCCTTGTAGTTACGCGCGGAGCCCAGAACTGCCGGGTCCGCAAAAACCGCATGATCACATGGAACGCGCCGCCGCGCCAGCACCGGGGCCGGCCAGGTCAGCGTGCCAGGCCCTGGCCAAGCATCGCCAGCATGTCCTGCGGCGACATGCGCGCTGCCGCGTCGGTCCCTTCCAGCAGGCTGTCGGCCAGCTCGCGTTTGTGCTGGTGCAGTTCGACGATGCCTTCCTCGATCGTGCCGCGCGCGACCAGCCGGTAGATGGTGACGGGACGCTGCTGGCCCATGCGGTGCGCGCGGTCCGAGGCCTGGTCTTCGACCGCGGGGTTCCACCACGGGTCCATGTGGATCACATAATCGGCCGCGGTGAGGTTGATGCCCACGCCGCCGGCTTTCAAACTGATCAGGAACACGTCGCCATCGCCGGCCTGGAATGCGTCCACGCGCCGCTTGCGCTCCTGCATGGGCGTTGCGCCATCGAGGTACTGGTACGCGATGCCGCGCTCGTCCAGGTGCTTGCGGATCAGCGACAGGTGATCGACGAACTGGCTGAACACCAGCACCTTGTGATGGTTCTCGAGCAGGTCGTCGAGCAGGTGCGCGAATGCGGCCAGCTTGCTGCTGGCGATGCCAAGGCCGGGCGCGGCCAGCTCCGGATTGCAGCAGGCACGGCGCAGCTTCATCATCTCGGCCAGGATCGCGATCGCCTTCTGGCTTTGCGGCGCTTCAAGCGAAGCCAGCTTGTCCAGCGCCTCGCGCCGCAGCGATTCGTACAGCGCCCGCTCCTGCTCCGACAGCTCGACCGGCAGCACGATCTCGGTGCGCGGCGGCAGCTCGGCCAAGACCTGTGCCTTGGTGCGGCGCAGGATGAACGGCTGGGTCAGGCGCCGCAGGCGCGCGCGGGCGCTGCTTTCGGCCCGCTTATCCTGTGCTTTTTCGATGGGGCCGGCAAAGCGCAGCTGGAACTGGTCGGCCGTGCCCAGCAGGCCGGGGTTGATGAACCTGAACAGGTTCCACAGCTCGCCCAGGTGGTTTTCCAGCGGCGTGCCGGTGGCGACCATGCGAAAGTCACCCTGCAGCGCCATCACCGCTTTCGAGCGCTGCGTGTTCGCATTCTTGATGGCCTGTGCTTCGTCCAGCACGATGGTGTGCCAGTGCTTGTTCGCAAACAGCGGCGCTTCCAGCTGCAGCAGGCCGTAGCTGGCCACGATCAGGTCGAATGGGCCGGCGTCCTCCAGCATCGGCGCGCGCTCGCCCGGGCCGAACAGCTTCACGTTCAGCGTGGGCGCAAAGCGCGC
Source organism: Massilia agilis (assembly GCF_024756255.1). Lineage (GTDB taxonomy): Bacteria > Pseudomonadota > Gammaproteobacteria > Burkholderiales > Burkholderiaceae_D > Telluria > Telluria agilis. The sequence goes on from NZ_JANUHB010000006.1 coordinate 123,156, forward strand.
CGCTTCGGCGATCCAGTTGGTGCACACCGAGGTGGGCGCAACCACCAGTACCGGGCCCTCCGGCGCGCGCGACAGGATCAGGGCCAGCGCCTGCAGCGTCTTGCCAAGTCCCATGTCGTCGGCCAGGCACGCGCCCACGCCCCAGTGCGCCAGCCGGGCGAGCCAGTTGAAGCCGTCGAGCTGGTAGTCGCGCAGCTCGGCCTGCAGCGTGCCCGGCAGCCTGGGCACGAAGGTCTCGATCTCCTGCATGCGCGACAGGTGCTCGCGCCATGCCTTGTCGGTCTTGACGCTGCCAGCCTCGCGCGCCAGTTCTTCCAGCGCAAAGCTGGCCAGCGCATGCACGCGCACGCCGTCGCCTTTCAGTTCGCCAAAGCCGGCCAGGTCCATCAGGCGCCGGTGCAGCTCGGCCGACAACGCCACGAACTCGTTCTCGCCCAAAGCGACAAAGCGGCCGTCGCCTTCGCGCAGGCGCTTGAGCAGGGCACGCAGGTCCAGCACCTTGTTCTCGTCCACCACCAGGCTGCCCTCGGCCGCGAACCAGTCCTTGTCGCGCTTGATGTTGATGCGCACCGACTTGGCCTCGACCCGCTTGCTGACCTTGAACGACTGGCCGTCCGGCCACGCCACCACGACCTTGCCGGCGTCCAGCTCCTGCAGCTCGGCCAGCAGTTCCAGGCAGCGCAGCGGCTGGGCCAGCAGCCATTCTCCGTGTTCGAATTCGGCATGTTCGAGCGCGTGGCAGCTGCCGACCAGCGCGCGTTCGGCGTCGCGCTCGCCGTTCAGGTCGCGCCGCGCTTCCAGGCGCACGCCGGATACGTCGGCGATCACGCTTTCGGCGCCTTCGCCCGGCCGGTAGTAGGGGCCGGCGTCGGGCAGCGGGCGCACCAGCACCTGCATGCGCAGGCCCTGCTGGTAGGGCAGCAGGTGCACGTGCAGGCGTGCGTCGGCCTCCACCTGTTCAATGTCCGCCGCGCTGCTGCCGATGTCGGACTGCACCGTCACGATGGACGACACCGCGCCGATGGCTTTCAGCACCTGCCGTTCGGCTTCCAGCGGCACCACCAGGCCATCGCCGACGATGGCTGCGATGCGCCGGTGCTCTTCCTTGATGCGCACGATGCGCAGGCGCGTGGGCGTCTCGCGCGTGATGACGACCTCGCCGCGCTGCTCGCGCAGCGGCGGCTGCAGCGTGATCGTGACCTTGCCGTGCCCGGCCTTGACCAGGAGCTCCGGTTCGCCCGGCAGCAGCTCCACCCGCGTGCCCGGCGCGTCCATCCAGAACAGCAGCGGGTGGCCGGCCAGCGCGGCCAGCGCCTTGTCCAGGTCGAACTCGTAGCGCACGCCGCTGCCGTAGTAGCGGTAACCGCCGATGGCGCTGGCTGCCTGCATGTCCTGCGCGGTCAAAAAGTCGAGCGTGGCCGCCTCTTCGACCAGGCGCTTCAGGCCCAGGGCGCGCCCGCGTGTCCAGTTGCCCTGTGCGTCGCGCTTCTGCTCGCGCGGTTCGATGTCGCGCACGCCCAGGTGTGAGTCGTAGGCGATCAGCCACACCAGCCGCGATTCCTGCTCCGCCGGGGCGGCCGGGGTCTCGGCCTGCAGGCTGATGAGCGCGTTGAGCTGGCGTTCCCACGGCTGCTCGCGCTCGAACCACAGCGCCATATCCGAAAAGCGGTGCCGCTGGCGCAGCTCGATCGCCTCGCGCTCGCGGCCCACCGCGCCAAGGCCGCCCAGCACCGATGCCAGTTGCGCCGCAACGAAGTCGAAGCCCGCCTGCCGCGCCAGTTCGATGTTCTGTTCGGCCTGCGCCCGTCGCTCGGCGGACAGCGGCACGCCAAGCCAGAAATGCAGCAGGGCGCGGAACATGAACGGCTGCAGCGCGCTTTCCCAGTTGCGCGAGGCGAGCACCTCGGCGTCGACCATGCCGCCGCGGATCTGGCGCAGCATCGACAGCTGCTGGTACACCGCCGTGTCGTGGCTTTGCACCGCGCGCGTGGCTGTGTCGAGGTAGGCGTCCAGCGCCTTCTGGTGTTTGGCCGCGCCGCTCCTCATCATGGCCGTCGCGTACAGGTGGCCGCCGATGCCTTCGAAGATGGCCTTGCGCTTGCCGGTCTCGCGGCGCAGCGCCTTGAGCGCCTTGTCCAGCGTGTCCAGCGCGGGGTCGAGCTCGTCGCGCAGCAGGAGTAGCAGGCCGCGAAAGAGCAGGTCGGCCGAATCGTCCAGGTCGTGCAGCAGGGCTTCCATCTCCGTGAGGCGAGCGCACAGCAGCAGCTGCTCGGCCAGCGCCACCCGCAGCGCCATGGAGGCGCCGCCCTGCGCCACGTAGTCGATGGCATGCTCGCGGATGGCCGGTGCGGCGGCCGGTTCGCGCTGGACGTTCTTGACGAGGACGGCCAGCACGTCGTCGCGCAGGACCGGGTTGATGCGGTCGAGCAGCGCCGGTTCGAACGGCCGGGCGCAGATCTCCACCAGCGGGTGCAGGTAGGCGGCCTCATGGCAGCGCAGGCACGCGGCCAGCAGCGGACCCACGATCTTTGGCCCCTCGCCGCCGACCAGCGCCAGGCGTAGCAAGGCCAGCCCTTGCCGGTAACTGCGCAGCATCGGCGTGCCCTGCCAGTCCAGCCGCAGCGGCATCATCTGGGCGTACACCTCGCGGAACTCGTCCAGCCTGCGCTCCCTGAGCACCTGTTCGATCGCCGGCCAGGTCGCGTCCGGCGCCGCGACCACGCCGCGGCCCGTCACCATGGTTGCAAGGCCCAGTTCCTGCAGCCGCGCCAGGTCCGCGGCAAGGTCTTCTTCCGAGGCGAAGGCGTCAAGCGAAGTGATGTGGCTGAACAGGCGGCTCCTGCCCATCGGCTCGCCGGACAGGGCGAGCAAGGCAAGGATGTTTTTCTGCCGCGCGCTGCAGGCCTCGAACGCCTCCCTTGTGCTCATGCAGCCAGGTTCTCGATCGCCACCGGCGCCAGGCCCTGCGGGATGGGAATGCCGAAGATGCGCAGGTAGAAGTACAGCTCGGCCTCGAGCGTGCGCACGATGCTGTCGGCCTTGCGGAAACCGTGTCCCTCGCCTTCGAGCGTGATGTACGCCACCGGCACGCCGCGTGTGCGCAGCGCCTGCACCATCACCTCCGACTGCTGCGGCGGCACCACCTTGTCGTCCAGGCCCTGGAAGAAGATCATCGGGCGCTTGAGCTTGTCGGTGTGGTGGATCGGCGAACGTTCGGCGTACACCGCATCGGCCCGTGCTTTGGGCGCGATCAGGTACTCGTTGTAGTGCGACTCGAACTTGTGCGAGTCCGCGTCCAGCCCCGCCAGGTCGGACACGCCGTAGTAGCTGGCGCCGGCCTTGAACACGTCGTGGAAGGTAAGCGCGCACAGCGTCGTGAGCCCGCCCGCGCTGCCGCCGCGAATGACCAGCCGTTCGCGGTCCACCAGTTGCTGGTCGGCCAGGTAACGCGCGCCGGCCACGCAATCCTCCACATCGATCACACCCCACTGGCCCTGCAGCGCATCGCGATAGGCACGGCCAAAGCCGGTGCTGCCGCCGTAGTTCACGTCCAGCACCGCGATGCCGCGGCTGGTCCAGAACTGGGTGGCCAGTTTCAGGGTGCTGGTGGCCATGCCGGTCGGGCCGCCGTGCCCGATCACGATCAGCGGCGGCCGTTCGCCGGCGGCCGGTTCAAAGTCGGCATTGGCCGGCGGGTAGAAGAATGCGTGCGCGGTGCGGCCGTTCGCGCTGGGGTAGCTGATGGTGCGCGGCACCGACAGGTAGCCTGCATCGGGCACGTTGGCGATGGAGCGCGCCAGCACCTCGCGCTTGCCGCCGGCAAGGTCGATGCGCGCAAGTTCCAGCGCAATGGTCGGCGCGCCGCCCAGGATCGCCAGCGTATCGCCGCAGACGCGCAGTTCGCGGATCTCCTGGTAGGGATTGTCGATCGGGGTCAGCTGGCCATTGGCCAGGCGCGCCAGCTTGCTCACGCCCTGTTCGATATAGGTGCAGATGATTTCGGACGCGGAGCGAAAGCCGTACATCGCGCCGCCGAAGGTCCAGTGCGGGCCGCCGAATTCGGCTTCGCGCGGGCACAGCGCGGCCACCACGCCATCGTCGAAGCGGTACAGGTTCCACCAGCCGGTGCGGTCCGACACGAAGTGCAGCACGCCGGACGGCGACCACTCCGGCTGGCAGATCGACTCGCTTGGTCCGCCCGCAACCAGCCGCCCGTTGAGCAGGCTGCCGTCGCCCGCGATGTCGGCCACCCACAGCTCGGTGCCCTGCCACGGCATGCGCGGGTGGTCCCAGCACAGCCAGGCCAGCTGCCGCCCGTCGGGCGAGATGCGCGGCGCGGCGTAGAAATCGTTGCCGTCCACGAGCACGGTCTCGCGGCCGTCAAAGCCGATCGCACAGATCGTATTGACCGGATAGGCGTGCCCGGGCGAGTGATCCTCGCGCACGCCGACCAGGCGCTTGCGGGCCGCGTCGGCCACGAAGTCGGCGTAGCGCAGCGTGCCGCCGGCGCAGATCGGTGCCGGCTCGCCGTCCTCGCCGATGCGGTACAGGCAGCTGTCGGCGTAATGCGAGAACCACACGCCACCGCCGGCGACGGCAAACGCGCCGCCGCCGTATTCGTGCACGCGGGTGCGCACGTTGAAGGGCGCGGGCGTGACCTCTTCCACGGTGCCTGCGCGCTGGCGCAGCAGCGTGTTGCGGCCGCCTTCGCTGGCGCGGCCCGCCAGCCAGTACACGTCGGCGCCGTCGAGCATGACCTGCGACAGTGGCGCGGCGCCGGCGGCAACGACATGGGCGGTGATCGGGGAACTCCAGGTGCCGCACGGCGCGGCCTGTTTGCGGTTCGGGGCGGTCATGGGAAGGGGCGAAATCGGTTGGCTGGAACTGCATTATAAGTGCGCGTCCGGGGATGCGATAATAGCTGCTTTCCCCACGCCTTTTATTGTCTGCCATGCCACAATTCGCCCCGCTCAAGAACGACACCTTCCTGCGCGCCCTGCTGCGCCAGCCGACCGACTACACCCCGGTGTGGCTGATGCGGCAGGCCGGGCGCTACCTGCCGGAGTACCGCGCAACGCGGGCCAAGGCCGGGTCGTTCATGGGGCTGGCCACCAATCCCGACTATGCCACCGAGGTGACGCTGCAGCCGATCGACCGCTATCCGCTGGATGCGGCGATCCTGTTCTCGGACATCCTGACCGTGCCCGATGCGATGGGCCTGGGCCTGTACTTCGCCGAGGGCGAAGGTCCCAAGTTCGAGCGCTCGGTGCGCACCGAAGAACAGGTGAACGCGCTCGCGGTGCCGGACATGGCCTCGCTCGACTACGTGTTCAAGGCCGTCACCCAGATCCGCACCGAACTGAATGGCCGCGTGCCGCTGATCGGCTTTTCCGGCAGCCCGTGGACGCTGGCCTGCTACATGGTCGAAGGCGGCGGCTCGCGCGAATTCCACACCATTAAAAAGATGCTGTATTCGCGCCCGGACCTGATGCACCGCGTCCTCGACATCAACGCCCAGGCCGTGGCCACTTACCTGAACGCCCAGATCGACGCCGGCGCGCAGGCCGTGATGATCTTCGACTCGTGGGGCGGGGCGCTGGCCGACGGGGCCTACCAGGAGTTCTCGCTGCGCTACATGCAGCAGGTGGTCAGCCAGCTGCAGCGCGAGAAGGACGGCGTGCGCATTCCGGCGATCGTGTTCACCAAGGGCGGCGGCCTGTGGCTGGACGAGATGGCGGGCATCGGCGCCGACGCGCTGGGGCTGGACTGGACCGTCAACCTGGGCCGCGCGCGCGCGCTGGTCGGCGACCGCGTCGCCCTGCAGGGCAACCTGGACCCCGCGATCCTGTTCGCGCAGCCGGAGCAGATCCGTGCCGAAGTGGAGCGCTCGCTCACCGCCTACGGCACCCCTTCGGCCGGGCACGGGCACGTGTTCAACCTGGGCCACGGCATTTCGCAGTTCACGCCGCCGGAGTCGGTGAGCGCCATGGTCGAGGCGGTCCACGACGTCAGCCGGCGCCAGCGCGCGGCCTGAACCGGCCTCATGTTCACAGTGTGAAACTCACACTTGTTCACACGTTGCACAAATGCAAGAAAAGTTGCTGTGGAAATGTCCAGTGATCGTTGGGTGCTGTAAGCGATTGAATCTGCAAGGGTTTTTTGTTTTAGAGGTTTTCCTCTAGCCAGATTTGCTTGCGGCATCCTCGGATCCGAAGAAGTTTTCGGTGTTTTGTTCACAAAGTTATCAACAGGGGCTTGTCGATTCGACCAAAAAGTCCTTCGTTTACCGGGGTTTACAGCGAAACTTGAAGTGTTGGATGAGCTTTCTGCTGCGTTGCGATATATTTTATGCACTGCCCGGGCTCACTTATGCACAACGATTGGGCGGCAAGCAGCAAATCGTGAGCCTGGCGCGGGGATGATGCCAACTCATTGATAACAAAGGAAAAATCGCTCTAGAATTTGCACGCGAGCAAATCCAATCTTGAGCTAACGTAAACTTCATCGCGGGTCAAGCCCCCATTGTCCACAAAGTTTTCCACAACCACCGCCAGCAAGGCCTAGATTGTCCTACTGCATCCTACAAGTCGCCCTGGATACGCCGCTCGACAGCTGGTTCGACTACCGCTGGCCATGCGCTCCCGGCGAGGAGCCGCAGGTCGGCCAGCTGGCACTGGTGGACTTCGGACGGCGCGAGGCGGTGGGCCTGATCGTCGCGGTCAAGCGCGAATCCGACGTGCCGCCCGAAAAACTGAAGGACGCGATCGCCGTGCGCACCCAGCTGGCGCCGCTGTCGCCAACCTGGCTGGCGCTGGCGCAGTTCGCCGCAGACTACTACCAGCGCCCGCTGGGCGAGGTGGCCTTGCCCGGCCTGCCCAAGAACCTGCGCGTGGGCACCACGGTGCCGCTCGACCGCGCCATCAAGAAGCTGGCGAAGCAGGAAGCCGTGCACGACCCCGCGCCCGCCGGCATGCCGGTGCTGAACCCGGCCCAGCAGCTTGCGGCCGATGCCATCGGCAGCGCCCAGGGCTTCGCGCCGATGCTGCTGTATGGCGTCACCGGCAGCGGCAAGACCGAGGTGTACCTGCAGGCCTGCGCCCAGGTGCTGGCGCGCGAACCCGACGCGCAGATCCTGGTCATGGTCCCCGAGATCAACCTCACGCCCCAGCTCGAAGGGAACATCCGCGCGCGTTTTCCGGGCGTGATGGTCGCCACGCTGCACAGCAGCCTGGCCGAAGGCGAGCGCATGCTGCACTGGCTCGCCGCGCACGAGGGCAGGGCGCGCATCGTGCTCGGCACGCGCCTTGCGATCCTGGCTTCGCTCCCCAGGCTCAGGCTCATCGTCATCGACGAAGAGCACGACCCGTCGTACAAGCAGCAGGAAGGGCTGCGCTATTCGGCGCGCGACCTTGCGGTGTGGCGCGCGCACCAGCTGGGCATCCCGATCGTGCTGGGCTCGGCCACGCCGTCGCTGGAGACCTGGCACCACGCGCAGTCGGGCCGCTACCGCAAGCTGGAGCTGCGCGAGCGCGCCGTCAAGGACGCGGTGCTGCCGCGCGTGCGCCTGGTGGACACCGAGCGTGACCGCCCGCGCGAGGGCCTTTCCAGCCAGCTGGTGGCGGCGCTGCGCCAGCGCATGGAGCGCGGCGAGCAGTCGCTGCTGTTCCTGAACCGGCGCGGCTACGCGCCCGTGATCACCTGCGAAGCCTGCGGCTGGATCAGCAACTGCACGCGCTGCAGCTCGTTCATGGTGCTGCACAAGCCCGAGCACCGGCTGCGCTGCCACCACTGCAGCCTGGAGCTGCGCATCCCGCGCGCCTGCCCGGACTGCGGAAACGTGGACCTGCAACCGCTCGGGCGCGGCACCCAGCGCGTGGAGGAAGGCCTGCAGGCCATGTTCCCGGAGGCGCGCATCCTGCGCATCGACGCCGACTCCACGCGCCGCAAGGGCAGCGCCCAGGCCGCGTTCGACAGCGTGCACCGCGGCGAGGTGGATATCCTGGTCGGCACGCAGATGGTCGCCAAGGGCCACGACTTCAAGAAGCTCACGCTGGTCGGCGTGCTCAATCCCGACACCGCGCTGTTCTCGCAGGACTACCGCGCCAGCGAGCGCCTGTTCGCGCAGCTGATGCAGGTGGCCGGCCGCGCCGGGCGCGCCGGCCGTGGCGAGGGCGCCAGCGAATCGGAAGTGCTGATCCAGACCCGCTACGCGACCGATCCCTTGTACGCGGCCGTGGTCAACCACGACTATGAGCGTTTCGCCGGGTCGCTGCTGGCCGAACGCAAGCAGGCGGCGCTGCCGCCCTTCATGTACCAGGCGCTGCTGCGCGCCGAAGCCCGCCAGCTGGCCGACGCCATCGGCTTCCTGGAATCGGCACGCGAACTGCTGGTGAGTGAAGCGGTCTTCATCAACGACCCGATCCCCATGACGATGACGCGCGTGCACAACATGGAGCGCGCCCAGCTGCTCGTGGAATCGAGCTCGCGCCCTGCGCTGCAGGCTTTTCTCAAGGCATGGATGGCCGACCTGCGCGCGATGAAGACGCGCGTGCGCTGGTCGCTCGAGGTCGATCCCCTCGATATCTGACCCTCTCCGGCAAGCCTGCGGAAAATGGCGTATCTTGGCCTTCGAGCAGAACGGGAGAACAACATGAACAAACTGAGCGTGGACGTGGCCGTGATCGGCTCCGGCACCGCGGGCCTGTCCGCCTACCGTGCCGCCAAGGCGCAGGGCGCAAGCACGGTGATGATCGAGAGCGGACCTTACGGCACCACCTGCGCGCGCGTGGGCTGCATGCCGAGCAAGCTGCTGATTGCGGCCAGCGAAGCGGCGCACATGCTGCAGGCCGCCAGCGGCTTTGGCGTGCATGCGGGCGAGCCCCGCATCGACGGCCGCGCCGTGATGGAGCGTGTGCGGCGCGAGCGCGACCGCTTCGTCGGCTTTGTGCTCGACAGCGTGGAGCACATGCCGGCCGAGGACAAGCTGCGTGGCCACGCGCGCTTCACCGGGCCCAACACGCTGGTGGTCGACGACCACACCGAGGTCGCTTGCCGCCGCGTCGTGATCGCGACCGGCTCCACCCCGGTGCGCCTGCCCCAGCTCGAAGGCGTCGGCCCCGGCATCATCACCAGCGACGACGTGTTCTACTGGGATGACCTGCCGGCCTCGGTGGCGGTGATCGGCAGCGGCGTGATCGGACTGGAACTGGGCCAGGCGCTGGCGCGGCTGGGCGTGCGCGTGGCCGTGTTTGCGCGCGGCGAGCGGGTGGCGCAGCTGACCGATCCGGCCGTGGTGCAGGCCGCCGCACGCGTCCTGCGCGAGGAAATCGACCTGCGCTTTCAAACCGAGGTGGTGGGCGCGGTACAGGACGGCGAGCAGGTGGCGCTGACGGTGCGCCACGCATCGGGCACGCAAACGACCGAGCGCTTCCAGTACGTGCTGATGGCCAGCGGCCGCACGCCCAACGTGCACGGCATCGGCCTGGAACACACGGGCCTGGCCCGCGGCACCGACGGCATTCCCGTGTTCGACCCGCTGACGATGCAGTGCGGCGCCAGCCATGTCTTCATTGCCGGCGACGCCAACAACGAGCGCCCGGTTCTGCCCGAGGCCGCCGACCACGGCAAGATCGCCGGCGACAACGCCGGCCGCTACCCGGACGTGCGTCCCGGCCTGCGGCGCACGCCGCTGGTCATCGCCTTCACCGAACCGAACATCGCTACGCTGGGCGCCAGCTGGCGCGCGCTGTCGGCGCCGGGCAAGCCCAAGTTCGCGGTGGGCCAGGTCTCGTTCGAGAACCAGGGCCGCAGCCGCGTCATGCTGCAAAACCGGGGGTTACTGCGAGTGTACGGCGAATACGGCACCGGCCGTTTTCTGGGGGCGGAAATGGCGGCGCCGCGCGGCGAGCACCTGGCGCACCTGCTGGCCTGGGCCTGCCAGTCGCGCATGACAGTGGGGCAGATGCTGGAGATGCCGTTCTACCACCCGGTGATCGAGGAAGGCGTACGCACGGCGTTGCGCGACCTGGCCGCGAACATCGAGCGCGGCGCCAGCGAGACCGACGCCGCCGACTCGGAACCGGGAACGTAACACGTAGGGTGGGCAGGTTCTCCTGCCCACGCGTTCAAGCAGCACATGCGGGCCGGGGCGAGCCGACGGGCTCATCCGGCTGGGTCTGAACGCGTGGGCAGGAAACCTGCCCACCCTACCGGGTCAGTTCAGCAAGCTGGTGTCCAGCTTCCCTTCCGCCGCCAGCTGGCGCACGATGCGCACCGTATCGAGGTCCGACTCCTGGTAGGCCGACTTCTTGAATTCGTCGTACATCTTGCTCACGTCGTCGCGCGCCTCGCCGAGCCCGTCGTCGTAACGGAAGCGCACGAACAGCACGCCTTCGGATGGCGCCTCGATCGTCATGCTCAGCGTGGACGCGGCGATCTCGCCCTGCGCCGGCACCTCCACCCGCACCTCTTGCAGCGGCGTGAGCAGCACGCGGTCGCGGATTTCCAGCTCGCCGTAGCGCAGGCGGCGCGCAAAGCTGCCCGCCTCGCGTTCGCTGATCGTGCATTCGTCCAGGTGCGGCACGAACATCTTGGGGGACTCGGCGCGCAGCACCAGCCCGCGCCACAGCTGCTCACGGGTGATGGTGTCGATCAGCGGATTGAGCGGATCGTTGATTACGATGAGGTGTTCAAATTTCATGGGGCAGGTCTCGCATGGCCGCCGCTGTGGCGGCGAAGAGACGATGGTAACCCATGGCACCGTCCCCGTGCCAGCGCGCCTGTAACACTTTTTTACAGTTAAAAACATTCCTTGCATAGCAAGTCACCGCCGCAACTGCCACACTCTGGGTGTCTAGGTCTCTTCCGTTGTCTAAGATGCAAATACAACGAGTCGTTCCCATGCTGCAAAGCGTGGCGCAGGTACGCAACTGGGTGGTTACGCATATTCCGCTGACCGCTTCGCTGGTTGGGTATGACCTGTTCCTCAAGCTTGGCAACGACATTGCCGCCGGCCTGCCGCTCGACGTGGACAGGATTGCCGCCGGCTTGCCGCATGCGCGCGAAGAGGTGCTGGCGCACCTGGAGCTGATGGCGCAGGCCCGGCTCGTCGGTTTTGGCGAACTGGGCGAGGTCTGCCCCACTCCCGATTTCCTGGCACTGCTGGACGAGTACGGCCGCACCTTCGACAGCCTGTTCATCGTGCGCGAAGACCTGCGCGGCCAGCAGCTGCTCATCGCCTCAGCCGACCCGCAGCTGGGCGCGTTCGGCCGCCTGCTGTACGACCGCATCTACGATCTTGGCTGGCTGTACCTGCACAATTTCGGCAGCGTGTGCTTCCTGATGGCCTCGCTGGTGCACCGTATCGCCGCCGCCCATGGCCACCAGGCCCGCATCGTGAGCTGTTATGCCGAAGTGGTGCAGGAGCGCGGCAATTACCTGCTCGGCGCGCCCGGCTACGCCAAACCGGGGCAGGTCGAGGGCCATGCGGCGTGCGTGATCGACGAGCGTGTGCTTGTCGATTTTGGTCTGGGCAACGCGCGCAAGGGATACCGCCGCGACTTCCCCTGGGGCGTCGTGTGCGACTACCGCCGCGACGGCGCCGCGATCGGCACGGCGCAGGTGGCCTCGCGCGAGACCATCACCTGGAAGGACGACTGGCAGTCGCCGGCCGCCCAGTCCGAACTGGCGCGCTACGCGCCGCACATCGAAGACCTGTTCGGCCAATACGCGGCGCGTTTTCTCTGACGCGCAGCGTCAGTTGAGCAGGGCCACGCCCTTCACCTGTGCCCAGACCTGCATGCCGGGGACGATGCCCAGCTCGCGGCGCGAACGCTCGGTAATGCGCGCCAGCAGCGGGGCCGAGCCGATGCGCATCTGCACCAGCGCGTGGCCCGGCGTGTCGGTGGCGGCGGTCGCGGTCACCAGCGCCGGCAGCACGTTGACGATGCTGGTCGCGCGCGGACGCTCCAGCGCCAGGCTGACGTCGCGCGCGTGGATGCGGCAGCGCAGGCGGCTGCCCAGCGCTTCGCGGCGGCGGGCCACGTACAGGCTGCCGCCGTCGAAGGTGAGGCGCGACAGCTCGTCTTCCTCGTGCGCGGCGAGCACCGTCTCGAACACCACGCCGGCGTCGTCGCCGAAAGCGCCCGGCAGGTCGGTGCGGGCCAGCGTCTCGGTCAGCGTGCCGCTGGCCACTACCCGCCCGGCCTGCAGCAGCACGATGTGGTCGGCCAGGCGCGCCACCTCGTCCGCCGAATGGCTCACGTAGATGATCGGGATCGACAGCGCATCGTGCATGCGTTCCAGGTAGGGCAGGATCTCGCGCTTGCGCTGCTGGTCCAGCGACGCCAGCGGTTCGTCCATCAGCAGCAGCCGCGGCGAGGCCAGCAGCGCCCTGGCGATCGCCGCGCGTTGCCGTTCGCCGCCGGACAGGTGCTGCGGGCGCCGCGCCAGGAGCTCGCTCAGCCCGAACAGCCCGGCCACCTGGGCCAGGTCGACGCGGCGTTCGCGCGCCGGCACCCGCTTCTGGCCGAACTCCAGGTTGGCGCGCACGGACAGGTGCGGGAACAGGCTCGCTTCCTGGAACACGTACCCGAGCGCGCGGCAATGCGGCGGCACGAACACGCCGCGCGCCTCGTCCTGCCAGGTCTCGTCGTCGAACGCGACGAAGCCGCCTGGCGCGCGCTCGAGCCCGGCGATGGCGCGCAGCACGGTCGTCTTGCCGGCGCCCGAGTGGCCGAACAGCGCCGTCACGCCCTGTCCCGGCAAGGCCAGATCGACCGCCAGCGAAAAGCCGTCGCGTTCGATGTTAAGCCGGGCGCGAATCGTGCTCATCGCGCGCCGCCCACCTGGTTTTTCGCGTTGAACGCGTACAGCGCCAGCAGCACCGCAAAGCTGAAGGCGAGCATGCCGGCGGCCAGCCAATGCGCTTGTGCGTACTCCATCGCTTCCACATGGTCGTAGATCTGCACCGACACCACGCGGGTCTTGCCCGGGATGTTCCCGCCGATCATGAGCACCATGCCGAACTCGCCGACCGTGTGCGCAAAGCCGAGGATGGCGGCGGTGAAAAAGCCGGGACGCGCGAGCGGCACCGCCACCGACCAGAACGTATCCCAGGGACTGGCGCGCAAGGTGGCTGCCACTTCCAGCGGCCGTTCGCCGATGGCCTCGAATGCGTTCTGCAAGGGCTGGACCACGAACGGCATCGAATAGAACAGCGAGCCCACCACCAGCCCGGCAAAGGTGAACGGCAGCACGCCCAGCCCGAGCGACTCGGTCAGGCGTCCCACGGGTCCGCTGGGGCCGAGGGCGAGCAGGAGATAGAAGCCGAGCACGGTCGGCGGCAGCACCAGCGGCAGGGCGACCACCGCGCCCACCACGCCTTTCATGCGCGAGCGCGTGCGCGCCAGCCACCACGCAATCGGCGTGCCCAGCACCAGCAGCAGCACCGTGACGACGGACGCGAGCTTGAGCGTCAGCCAGATGGGGGCGGGGTCGGCCAGCACCTGCATTCAGTCGTAGCCGAACGATGCGATGATCGCGCGCACCTTGTCCGACTTCAGGTAGGCGGCCAGCGCCTTCGCGGCCGGGTTGGCCTGGCCTTTGGCGAGTACCACCGCATCCTGGCGGATCGGCGCATGCAGCCGCGGCGGGACGATCCATCCCGATCCCGCCGTCAGTTTGCCGTCGCGGTACACCTGGGAGAGTGCGACGAAGCCGAGCTCGGCGTTGCCGGTGGCGACGAACTGGTGCGCCTGCGCGATGTTTTCGCCCTGCACCAGCCGTGGCTGCACGGTGTCGAACAGCCCCAGCCGCTGGAGCGTGGCCACCGCCGCCGCGCCGTACGGGGCGGTTTTGGGATTGGCGATCGCCAGGTGCCGGAAGTTGCCGGACGCGAGCACGCGGCCCTCGGCGTCAACCAGGCCCGTGCGCGCCGACCACAGCACCAGCTTGCCGATGGCGTAGGTGAAGCGCGTGCCGGGCACGGCAAGGTGCTCGCGCTCCAGCCGCGCCGGGGTTTCTTCGTCGGCCGCGAGCAGCAGCTCAAACGGCGCGCCGTTGCTGACCTGCGCGTAAAAGGTGCCGGTCGCGCCGAATGCCAGCACGGCCTTGTGTCCGGTGTCGCGCGCGAATTCGGCGGCGATTTTCTGCATCGGCGCGGTGAAATTGGAGGCGACCGCCACCTGTACCTCGCCGCACCAGGCAAGCGGCGCCACCGCCAGGGCAGCGAGCAGGCACACCAGTCGTTTCATCGCAGTCTCTCCATTGCCAAAAGCGCCAATCTGCCGAGTATACCTCCTGTCCACTTTGGCGCGACGGCAAAAGCTTCGTTACAATCCCCTGCTGTCCCCGTCAAATTGTTTCCCATGTCCAACGCACCAAAATTCGGCCTGAACGGTCCGCAGAGCGAAGCCGTGCTCTATCTCGACGGCCCCTGCCTGGTGCTGGCCGGCGCCGGCTCGGGCAAGACGCGCGTGATCACGCAGAAGATCGTGTACATGGTCGAGCACTGCGGCTACGACCCGCGCAACATTGCCGCGCTCACCTTCACCAACAAGGCCGCGCTGGAAATGCAGGAGCGGGTGGCCAAGCTGCTCAAGCAGCCCAAGCAGGCCAAGCAGCTGACGGTGTCGACCTTCCACTCGCTGGGCGTGAAGATCCTGCGCCAGGAGGCGGCCGGCGTGGGGCTCAAGGACCGCTTCTCGATCATGGACAGCGACGACTGCTACACCGTCGTGTCCGACCTGGCCGTGACCACGGACAAGCAGGAAATCCGCCGCATCCAGAACGCGATCAGCCTGTGGAAGAACGGCCTGGTCGATCCGGAAGACGCCATCAGGAACGCGCGCGACGAGGACGAGGCGATGTCGGCCCGCGTGTACCGCAGCTACGTGGCCACGCTGCAGGCCTACCAGGCGGTGGACTTCGACGACCTGATCCGGCTGCCGGTGGAGCTGTTTCGCAACAACGAATCGATCCGCGACCGCTGGCAGCGCCGCCTGCGCTACCTGCTCATGGACGAGTACCAGGACACCAACACCTGCCAGTACGAGCTGGTCAAGCTGATGGTCACGGGCCTGGGCAAGAAGCCCATGTTCACCGCCGTGGGCGATGACGACCAGGCCATCTACGCCTGGCGCGGCGCCTCTGTGGAGAACCTGAAGACGCTGCAGACCGATTTTCCGGACCTGCGGGTCATCAAGCTCGAGCAGAACTACCGGTCCACCACGCGCATTTTGCAGGCGGCCAACGCGGTCATCTCGAACAACCCCAAGCTGTTCGAAAAATCGCTGTGGTCCGAGCACGGCCTGGGCGAGCCGATCAAGGTGCTGGCGATGCAGAACGACGAGCAGGAAGCCGACCAGGTGGCGATGATGATTTCGTCCGAACGCTTCCAGCGCAAGAACAAGTGGTCGGACTACGCGATCCTGTACCGCGGCAACCACCAGGCGCGCGTGATCGAGCAGGCGCTGCGCAAGGAGCGCATCCCGTACACGATCTCGGGCGGCCAGAGCTTCTTCGACAAGGCCGAGATCAAGGACATCATCGCCTACCTGCGCCTGATCGCCAACGAAGGCGACGACCCCGCTTTCATCCGTGCCATCACCACGCCCAAGCGCGGCGTGGGCATGGCCACGCTCGAGGCGCTGGGCGAATTCTCGCTGCAGTGGAATTGCTCGCTGTTCGAGGCGGCGATGAAGGGCGGCATCGAAGCCAAGCTGGCCGACCGCCAGCTGATCCCGCTGCGCCAGTTCTGCAACTTCATCATCGCGCTGGAATCGCGCGCCAGCCGGCCGGGCCCGTCCGGTAGCGGCGAGAACGCTGCGGCAGTGCTCGACGACATGATGAAAGAGATCAACTACGAGCACTACCTGTACGAGAATTTCGACGACCGCGCCGCCGAAAGCAAATGGCAAAACGTGCTCGAGTTCACCAACTGGCTCAAGGAGCGCGGCATGGGCGGGCGCGACCGCAGCGGCGAGGAAAAGAACCTGCTCGAGCTGACCCAGATGGTGGCGTTGATGTCGATGCTCGAAGGCCAGGACGAGGAGCCGGACGCGGTGCGCATGTCCACCCTGCACGCATCCAAGGGCCTGGAGTACCCGCACGTGTACCTGGTCGGCTGCGAGGAGGGCATCCTGCCGCACAAGGGCGACCCGGACGATTCGGTCGAGTTCATCGCCGCGCGCATCCAGGAGGAGCGGCGGCTGATGTACGTGGGCATCACGCGCGCCCAGCGCACGCTGCATATCACCTGGTGCAAGAAGCGCAAGCGCGCGGGCGAGCTGGTGCACTGCGACGTATCGCGCTTCATCAAGGAGATGGCGCTCGACGTCGGCGATGCGCCGCCCAAGGAGCACGAAGTACTCAGCCCGAAGGAGCGCCTGGCCAACCTGAAGGCGCTGCTCAACACCCCGAAAGTACCCACGCCCGAGTGATCAAACGGGCGAAGTGTCGGTTAGGAAACGCACATATGCCCCGGATGTTGCGTGTTCACCATGGCTAATTTGCAAGACCCGCGCACGATTGAAACTCTTATTTGACTTCGTGACGTGCAAGAAATACTTTCCCACGAGTGACATCGTCACGGAAAGAATTCCTGTCGCCATCGAACGAAGATCATAAGAATGCCAACCGTCAACGACCTCAACACCCCGCTGTCCGGCTACAACTACATCGACGCGCTGCTCGACCAAGGGCCGGACTGGAACTTCCTGACCCCTGCCGGCAACACGCTGCTGTACACCTTCTCGGTCACCGCCGGCAACGAGGACGGCAGGAGCGGCCAGCAAGCCTTCAGCGCCGCGCAGCAGGGCTGGGTGCGCTATGCCCTGGCCGAGCTGCAAAAGATCACCGGCATCACGTTCACGGAAACGGCCAGTGGCGACGCGCAACTGCACTTCTGCAATATCGACATCACCGACAACTCGTACACGACCGGCCTGTGCAGCTGGCACAGCACCTATGGCCCCGACGCCACCGGCGAGCTGAAGTACGACGCAACGGCCTACATCTATCTCGACAACAACGAGTTCTATGCGCAGAACCGCGACCTGACCCCGGGCCTGCCCGGCTACCAGACCCTGCTGCACGAGCTGGGCCATGCGCTCGGGCTCAAGCATCCCTTCCTGCAGCCCGACGACCCGCCCGGCACCATCGTCCTGCCGGACTCGCAGGACAACACGGCCAACACGCTGATGGCGTACACCGAGGCCGGTGGCACCTACCAGCACTACAACCAGTACGACATCGCGGCGCTGAACTGGCTGTACGGCGGCGACGGCCTGCGCGGGGCGCTGGGCATCAATTCGACCACCGGCGCGCGCTACATCACCGGCACCAACGGCAACGATGTACTGACCGGCACGCCCTATGACGACACGCTGGAAGGCGATGGCGGCAACGACCAGATCAACGGCGGCGACGGCACCGACACCGTGGTGTTCAAAGGCAGCCGCAGCGACTACCGGATCTCGCAGCTGGAGAGCGGCGCGCTGGTGGTCGCCGGCTCGGCCTACGAGGGCACCGACACCCTGACCTCGGTCGAATACCTCAAGTTCCTGGGCGACAACAGCGTGCAGCGCGCCCAGGTTGCGGCCGACACCACGCCGCCGGCGGCGCCGACGCTGAGCGTGGCCAAGAACGCCAATGGCTATGCGCTGGGCAGCACGCCGCTGGTGACCGGCATGGCCGAGCCAAACTCGACCATCAACCTGTATTACGCAGGCAACGTGGTCGGTACCGCCAAGGTGGACGCCAACGGCCTGTGGAGCGTGACCACGGCGCCATTCCCCGATGGCCTGAACCTGTGGGCCTACGCCACTGCCACCGATACCGCGGGAAACGTCTCGCTGCACAGCGATACCATCTACTTCAACATTGACGGCCACGCGCCCGACATGCCAACCGGCGGCATCTTCCTCGACCCCGGCAGCAACCGGCCGACTTTCGTGGGCAGCGGCGAGTCCGGGACCATCATCCAGCTGGTGCGCGTGACCGACGGGACCGAGGTGGCGCGCACCACCGTCGGCGCCGATGGCAGCTGGTACATCAACAATGCCGGCCCGCTGCCCAACGGCGACTTCACCTTGGCCGTGGTGTCGGTGGACGCCGCGGACAACGCCACCAGTTCGGCAAACCGCGTGACGTTCTCGATCAACAGTGCGCTCAACGTGAACGGTGACGCCGGCGCCAACACCTTCAAGCCCGGCGCTGGCGACAATGCCATCGACGGCAACGCGGGCCTGGACACCGCCGTGTACGCCGCACCGCGCGCCAACTTTATCGTCAAGAAGGAAGTGTGGGGCTATTCCGTGACCGACAACGTCGGCAACGGCGGGCACGACACGCTCATCAACGTCGAGCGCGTCCAGTTCAGCGACGGCAAGTGGCTGGCGCTGGACATCGACGGCGCCGCCGGCAAGGTGTACCGCATGTACCAGGCCGCGTTCGACCGCACCCCGGACGCCGGCGGCTACGCCTACTGGCTCAACGCCATGGACCACGGCTACACGCTGAACCAGGTATCCGGCCTGGTGCTGGCCAACAAGGAAGCGGTGGACCTGTACATGAAGGACCCGTCGGACGAGTACTTCGTCACCCAGCTCTACCACCACGTCCTGCACCGCGAGCCCGAGGGCGCGGGCTACCAGTGGTGGCTCGACAACGTGCACAAGGCCTCGCGCGCGGAAGTGCTGGCCATGTTCAGCGAAAGCCCGGAGAACCAGGCCCAGGTCATCGGCACGATCCAGAACGGCATCGACTACACGCCCTGGACCGGGGCTTGACGCGCCGGCTGGCATAATGCGCACTTTGCAGCCAGGAAGAGCACCGTGGATCACGAAGACCGCTTTGTCGATATCGAAATCAAGCTCGCGCACCAGGAAGACCTGGTCGAGACGCTGAACCAGACCATTTACCAGCAAGGCCGCCGCATCGACCAGCTCGAGGCGATGCTGGCCAAGCTGGCCGACCACGTGCGCAACCTGCAGGAAGCCGGGCAGCAGCCGGTCAACGAGCGGCCGCCCCACTACTGAGGTGCTGGCCCAGGCGCTTGCCCAGGCATAGCAGGGTGAGCGTGGGCGGCAGGCCCCACGGGTCCGGGATCACCGAGGCGTCGCACACGTACAGGCCGGCGGTGGCCGTGCGCAGGTCGCTGTCCACACCGTGCCCGATACGCACGCTGCCGCCCGGGTGCGCGGCGAAGTGCCAGGTCTTGAAGATGCCGCGCGCGCCGGCCTGGCGCAGGATGTCGCCCGCCAGCGCAATGCCGCGTGCGAAGCGCTCGCGCTCAGGCTCCCCCAGCCGCTTGCTGACCCAGCGCGGGCCGACCGCGCCGCCGATCTCGTCGCGGATCTTGACCATCATGCTCAAGGTGCGGCGGTGCGAAAACAGCCGGTCCAGCCGGCCCACCTGGGCCGCGAACGCCTGGTACATCGGGCGCGGCAGGGTCAGGTCGGCCAGCGATATGCCCTCGTCGTGCAGCACCATCCCGGCCGCCATCGGCACTTCGGCGCCGCCGTCGATGTCGTCCACCATGCCCATCACCGCCACCACCGGATCGCTGAAGAACGGCGCGCGGCGCGGGCCCAGCCCGGAGCGGTGCAAAATGCGCGGGCTGCCCACGCCGCCGCCCGAGAGCACCACCAGCGGCGCCCTGATCGTGCGCGGCCGGCCGCCGATGGTGGCTTCGACCCCGGCCGCACGGCCGCCCTCGACCAGCACCCGCTGTACCTGCGCGCGGTCCGCCACCTGCGCCCCGTGCGCGCAGGCCTCGTCCAGCAGGTCGCGCGCCGTCCACTTGGCGCCGAACGGGCAGCCGTACACGCAGCGCCAGCAGCCGCTGCGGCAGCTTTGCGGGCGGATCATCTTGTCCAGCTTGCGCCAGGGGAGCGAGAGCGACTGCGCGGCCTGCATCATGCGCGTGGCCATGGGACCGACCAGGTTGTCCGGCAGCGGCGCCATCGGCAGTTCGGCGGACAGTTCGGCCAGCGCGCTCGCCAGGTCGATGCCGTGGGCCGCGAACATGGCCGCGGGCGGCGGCGCGGCGGTGGCGAAGTTGATCGCCGAACTGCCGCCCGCCGTGATCCCGCTGACCATCAGCGAGGCGTCGCTGTGGAAGAACGCGCCGCGTCCCGGCACGGCCGCGATGGCGGCCATCTGCGCCAGCGTGCCGGCAAGCGGCGCCGCGCTGCCCTGCTCCAGGACCAGCACGCGCAGGCCACGCCGCGCCAGCTCGCGCGCGGTGCTGGCGCCACCGGGGCCGCTGCCGGCGACGATCACGTCATAGGATTCGCGCAAGGTGATAGGCATGGCGCGCATCCTATCACGCAAGCCGCCAGCGATCAGGGCGCGGCGTCGGCCGCCTGCAGCCAGGCCACCATCGCGTCGCTCATGCCCACGCCCATCCGCAGCAGCGGCTCGGAGCCGATCGCCTTGCGGAACAGGGGCACGGTCGCGGGGTCGCTGCCGACCATGTCGACGAACAGCTCGGCCTTCTGCCGCGCCAGCTCGCGTGACGCGCTCGCGCGCGCCGACGGATCGGCCTGCATCTGCGCCCTGATCCGGTCGAACAGCGCGGGCCACTCGTGGCCGCGGCTGGCGTGGTGGCGGCGCATCTGCGCGATCACGGCAGGGGGCAGGTATTTGCCATAGAGCTCCAGGCGCAATGCGCCGATCGCATCGATGATCCAGGCGCGCAGCTCCACCGAAATGCCGGTCTCCTGCTGCGCCTGCGGTTCGTTGGTCAGCATGTGGTCGAGCTTGCGGGCCAGGTCCTGGTTGCCGCCGGTGTCGCGGTCGAGGATCTCCAGCCAGCGCCGCGCCACCTGCGTGGCCTGGGCGCTGTCCGGCGCGATCCCGCGCGCCATCAGCGCGCGCACCTGGCTGACGAGTGCCTGCCAGTCCAGCTTCGACTCCTTGGCCTGGACGAGCCGCAGTTGCTGCAGCTCGGCTTGCGAAAAGTATTTGTCGTACATGGTCATCTGCTCCAGAGTGGTTAGCCAGGTGGACAGCTCGGGAGCCTCGCCGCGGGCCAGTTGCGCACGCACGCGCAGCAGCTGGTCGCGCATGCTGGTGGCTTCGTCGATCTGGCGATCGAGGCAGGCCAGCTGGCGCTCGATGACCGCCAGCGGCGAGGCATCCGGACTGTCCAGGTAAGCCCCGATGTCGGCCAGCGCCATGCCGAATTTGCGCAGCGCCTGGATCTGCTGCAGGCGCGCCACGTCGTCACGGTCGTACAGCCGGTAGCCGGCATCGGAACGCGCGGAAGGCCGCAGCAGCCCGATGCTGTCGTAGTGATGGAGCGTGCGCACCGTCAGGCCCGCGCGCTCGGCCAGCTCACCCACTTTCAGCATCGAACTCCTCCTTTCTTCCACGGTGAACCCAGTCTGATGCCTCACGTTGCGTGAGGGTCAAGCATTATGACTTGCGTAAACACATCGGTGATGCAATATTGCAAGCTTCGTTCAATATCTGTTGATCCGGAGAGGGCGTGATGATCCAGAAAGTCGAAGACTACTACACCGTCGTGCGCAGCTCGGTCCCGGCGCCGACGAAGAGCGCGTCGCAGGCGATTCCGGAAGTGGTGGATGCCAATCACGACGGGATCGGCGACATGCTGGTGTTTGGTGCCTACTATCCGTTCAACGGCACCAATCCGTCGCCCCAGGCCGCTACGTTGTTGCTTGGCAAGGGTGACGGCACCTACGTCCCGGCCCCGGACTTGCTGCCGGCCGGTTTCGGCACGGTGCACGCACGCGAAGTCGTGCAGGGCGACTTCAACGAGGACGGCGTGGCCGACCTGTTCATCGCCGATCATGGCTACGACGCGCCACCGTTCCCGGGCGCGCAGAACCACTTGCTGCTGGGCAAGGCCAGCGGCGGCTATGTGGATGCGACCGCCAACCTGCCGCAGCTTTCGGACTTCACGCACAGCGCCGCCGCCGGCGACATCAACGGTGACGGGCACCTGGACCTATTCGTGGGAAACGTGGGCAGTGGGCCCGATTCCTATTTCCTGCTCGGCGACGGCAAGGGCAACTTCACCCGCACGAACGCGGGACTGCCGCTGGACGCGGGCGGCCTGCTCAGCCAGGGTGCACAAAAATTCAAGTTCACCGCCTCCCTGCTGACCGACCTGAACGGGGACGGCCGGCCCGAGCTGGTGCTTGGCAATGACGGCACCACCTTCATTC
This sequence comes from Massilia agilis, assembly GCF_024756255.1. GTDB lineage: Bacteria > Pseudomonadota > Gammaproteobacteria > Burkholderiales > Burkholderiaceae_D > Telluria > Telluria agilis. The sequence continues at coordinate 145,352 of NZ_JANUHB010000006.1, forward strand.
CCGAGCATCGCTCGCTGGTGTTCTGGAACACCGGGCAGGGCTACGGCGCCAACAATGTCTCCTACCTTCCGCAAGGCTACTTCGGCGATGCCCGCCTGGTGCACGACATCGCTGCCATGGATATTGACGGCGATGGCGACAACGACCTGCTGCTGCTCAGTTCCGAGACGATCCCGAGCGACGCTTATGCCGACGGCTGGGCGCTCGACGTGGTCCGCAACGACAAGGCCAGCTTCGTGGCCGACACGCTCGGCCACTTCGCCGCCGCCGACAGCCATGAGGGCCTGCCGAACGAGAACAGCAAAATCGGCGCGAGCGAATTCATCCGGCTGATGGACGTGAACGGTGACGGCACCAGGGACGTGGTCATCACCCAGTTCATGAACAACCAGCCAAGCGCCAACACGCCGGTGGTCTGGACCAATGACGGTTTTGGCCACTTCGAGGTAGCGCTGCGCGCCGGCCAGCTCAATACGCTCATGAACGACCAGTGGTTCGTCGGCGTGTTCAACGTGCCGGTGATGACGGCCAAGGGCCTGAGCTTCACCTCCACCAACGTCAACGCCGGCACCCTGTACGAATCTACCGCGCTGGCCAGCCAGATGCTGCCGCCGGCCGCCCGCATCACCGCCACCTCCGGCAACGACAGGATCATGCAGAACAAGGCCGACAACGTGATCGACGGCGGCGCCGGCCTGGACAAGGTCGTGTACGGGAAGGCCGCGTCCTCGTACAGCATCAGCGTGGCCAACGGAACGGTGACGGTGCGCGACACGACCGGCGCGGACGGCGTGGACTCGCTGTCCAACGTCGAGCGCCTGCTGTTCGCCGACAAGGAGGTGGCGTTCGACGTTGACGGCACCGCCGGCCAGTGCTACCGCGTGTATCAGGCCGCATTCGGCCGCACGCCGGACCCGGGCGGGCTCGGTTTCTGGATCTCGGCAATGGACAAGGGCACATCGCTGGCCAACGTGGCGGCCGGCTTTGCGGCCTCCCCGGAATTCCGGGACGTGTATGGCGCCAACCCGACCGGCACGCAGATCGTGCAGAAGTTCTACCAGAACGTGCTGCACCGCGACGGCGCGCCCGTCGAAGTGGCCTACTGGGCCGATGTGCTTGACCGCAAGCTCGCCACCGTGGCCGAGGTGCTGGTGGGCTTCAGCGAAAGCCATGAGAACCAGACCGCCCTGGTGGGCGTAATGTCGGCCGGCTTCGGGTACACGCCTTACCCTTGAGCGTCGATGGAACTGTTCCTGGAACAGCTGCTTCAGATCGTCCTTGAATTCGTCGTGGAAGTGTTCGGCGAGGTGCTGGCCGAATTCGGCCTGCGCTGCACCACCGAGGCGTTCAAGCGCGAGCCCACGCCGTGGCTGGCGGCAATCGGCTACGTCATCCTGGGCGCGCTGGCGGGCCTCGTCAGTGTCTTCCTCGTGCCGCCGCTGCTCGCCGGGATGCACCTGCGCCTGGCCAACCTGGCGCTGACCCCGGTATTTGCCGGCGCCGTCATGGTCCTGATCGGCGCGTGGCGGCGCCGCCGCGAGCAGGTCGTCGTCCGGCTCGACAGCTTCGCCTACGGCTACCTGTTCGCGCTGTCGATGGCGCTGGTGCGCTTCTGGCTGGCCAAGCCGTAAAGCTGTTGCTATCCGGTGTCCTTACGTACTGACATGCATACCTTTTCCTTGTGACGACTGAGCAATAAGCCTGCTATGATCTTGCGCGCATACGCCTGCCGGGTTCGCTTGGCAGCATGACAACCGTGTTCGCGAAAGACTCCATGAACCGTCCACAACTGCTCATCGTTGCAGCCAGCCTCGCGCTCGCGCATGCAGCGGTCGCCGCCCCTGTCGCAGCCGGTCCCGCGCTCGACGCCTCCAACCCCTTCGCCAAGCCCAGCGCCCTGCCGCTGCACTACCCGGCCTTTGACAAGATCAAGGACGAGCACTTCATGCCCGCGTTCGAAGCCGGCATGCGCGAGCAGCTGCGCGAAGTGGCCGGCATTGCGGCGAACAAGCGGGCGCCCAGCTTTGACAACACGATCGTCGCGCTGGAGCGCTCGGGCCAGCTGCTCACGCGCGTGGGCACCACGTTCTCGAACCTGCAGACGGCCAACACCAACGACAAGCTGGACGAGATCGACCGCGAAATCCAGCCCAGGCTGGCCGCGCACCACGACGCCATCTACCTGAACGACAAGCTGTGGGCGCGCGTCAAGGCGCTGTACGACAAGCGCGCCAGCCTGGGGCTGGACGCCGAATCGCTGCACCTGCTCGAGCGCTACCACCGCGACTTCGTGCGCGCCGGCGCCAATCTTGCGCCCGCGGACAAGGAAAAGCTGAAGGCCTACAACGGCGAGATCGCCGCGTTGCAGTCCAGGTTCTCGCAGAACACGCTCAAGGAAGCCAACGCATCGGCGGTGGTGGTGGACACGCGCGCCGAGCTCGATGGCTTGTCCAACGCGCAGGTCGATGCCGCCGCCGCGGAAGCGAAGAAGCGCGGCCTGGATGGCAAGTTCGTGCTCGTCCTCGGCAACACCACCGGCCAGGCGGCGCTTGCCGAACTGACCAACCGCAGCGTGCGCGAGCGACTGCTGGCGGCATCGCTGGCACGCGGCAGCCGCGGCGGCGAATTCGACAACCGCGAGCTGGTGCTGCGCCTGGTGAAGCTGCGCGCCGAAAAGGCAGCGCTGCTCGGCTACCCGAATTTCGCGGCCTACTCGGTCGAAACCGAAACGGCAAAGAATCCCGAGGCGATCAACAAGCTGCTGGCCGACGTGATCAAGCCGGCAGAAGCCAACGCGCACGGCGAGGCGGCCGAAATCCAGAAAGTGATCGACGCCGAACACGGCGGCTTCCAGGCCGGCCCGCAGGACTGGTCCTACTACACCGACAAGGTGCGATCGCAGAAATTTGCGTTCGACGAAAGCCAGCTCAAGCCCTATTTCGAGCTGAACAACGTCGTACTGAACGGCGTGTTCTACGCGGCCAACAAGGAGTTCGGCATCAGCTTCAAGGAGCGCCACGACCTGCCCGTGTACGACCCGGACGTGCGCACGTTCGACGTGTTCGACGCCGACGGCAAGCAGCTGGCGATCTTCATCATGGACTACTACGCGCGCCCGAACAAACAGGGTGGCGCGTGGGAGAACGAGTACGTCTCGCAGTCCAAACTGCTGGGCACCTACCCGGTGGTCGCGAACCACCTGAACATACCGAAGCCGCCCGCTGGCCAGCCCACCCTGCTGACCTTCGACGAAGTGACCACCGCCTTCCACGAGTTCGGCCACGCGCTGCACAGTATGTTCTCGAACGTGAAGTACCCGACCTTCGCCGGCGCCAACACCGCGCGCGACTTCGTCGAGTACCCGTCACAGCAGAACGAAATGTGGGCCACCTGGCCCGAAGTGCTGGCCCACTACGCCAAGCATTACCAGACCGGGGCCGTGATGCCGAAGGACCTGCTCGACAAGGTGCTGGCGACCAAGACCTTCAACATGGGCTTCATCACCACCGAGTACACGGCGGCGGCGATCCTGGACCAGCGCTGGCACCAGCTCGCGCCCAGCCAGATCCCGGCCGACGTGCCGGCCTTCGAGGCGCAGGCATTGAAGAACGCCGGCGCCGACTACGCCCTGGTGCCGCCGCGCTACCGCACGACCTATTTCTCGCACAGCTTCTCGCTGGGTTACTCGGCCGGCTACTACGCCTACCTGTGGAGCGAAAAGCTGGCCGCCGATACCTCGGCATGGTTCAAGGAAAACGGCGGCCTGCTGCGCAAGAACGGCGACTACTACCGCAAGATGGTACTGTCGCGCGGCTCTTCGCAGGACGAGCTGGAGACCTACCACAACTTCCGCGGCCGCGATGCGGACATCAAGCCGCTGCTGCTGCGCCGCGGCCTGGCCACTGAATGACCGGATGATCCCGATCGCCCTTTGACAACAACACTCCACAAGAGACAATGAACCGCAACCACATCCTCATCGCCGCCGTCGCCATGGCCGCCGCCCAATTCGCCCACGCCGAACCGGCCTCGATGCTGCCCGCGTCGAACCCGTTCGCCAGGGAGAGCACCCTGCCGTTCAAGTATCCGGCGTTCGACAAGATCAAGAACGAGGACTACGAACCGGCCTTCATGGAAGGCATGCGCGTGCAGGCCGCTGAAATCGAGGCGATCGCCAACAACAAGGCCGCGCCCACGTTCGATAACACCGTCGTGGCGATGGAGCGTTCGGGCCGGCTGCTGAACCGGGTGCAGTCCGTGTTCTTCAACCTGGCCGGCTGCAACACCAACGAGGAGATGCAGAAGCTGGACAAGAAGCTGGCGCCGATGCTGGCTGCGCACAGCGACGCGATCCGCCTGAACAGCAAGCTGTACCAGCGCATCGACACCCTGTACGCCAAGCGCGACAAGCTGCACCTGGACGCCGAGTCCAAGTACCTGCTGGAGCGCTACCACACCGACTTCGTGCGCGCCGGCGCCCAGCTGTCGGATGCCGACAAGGCGAAGCTGAAGGCCTACAACGCCGAGATCGCGGGCCTGCAGACCCAGTTCAGCCAGAACGTGCTGAAGGAAGCCAACGCCTCGGCGCTGGTGGTGAACACCCGCGAGGAGCTGGCCGGCATGTCGGACAAGGCGATCGACGCCGCCGCTGCCGAGGCGAAGAAGCGCGGCATGGACGGCAAGTTCGTGGTCCCGGTTGTGAACACCACCCAGCAGGCCCCGCTGGCCGTGCTGACCAACCGCGCCACGCGCGAGAAGCTGCTGTCGCTGTCGCTGGCGCGCGGCAGCCACGGCGGCGAATTCGACAACCGCGAGTTGGTGCTCAAGCTGGCCAAGGCACGCGCCGAGCGCGCCAAGCTGCTGGGCTACCCGAGCCACGCCGCCTACATGCTGGAAGACCAGACCGCGAAGAACACCGACGCCGTCAACAAGCTGCTGGCCGAATTCGCCAAGCCGGCGGTGCGCAACGCGAAAAAGGAAGCGGCCGAAATCCAGAAGGTCATCGATGCCGAGAAGGGTGGTTTCGAAGCGACCGCATACGACTGGGACTTCTACACCGACAAGGTGCGCCAGGCCAAATACTCGTTCGACCAGAACCAGCTGCGCCCCTACTTCGAGTACAACACGGTGCTGCTCAACGGCGTGTTCTTCGCCGCGAACAAGGAATACGGCTTGACCTTCAAGGAGCGCCACGACCTGCCGGTGTATAACCCGGACGTGCGCGTGTTCGACGTGTTCGACGCCGACGGCAAGCAGCTCGCGATCTTCCTGCACGACCCGTATGCGCGCTCGAACAAGCGTGGCGGCGCGTGGATGAACGCCTACGTCAACCAGAGCAAGCTGCTGGGCAACCAGCCGGTGATCGCCAACCACCTGAACATCCCCAAGCCGGCAGCGGGCGAGCCGACCCTGCTGACCTACGACGAAGTGCGCACCATGTTCCACGAGTTCGGCCACGCGCTGCACGGCATGTTCTCGAACGTGAAGTACCCGCGCTTTGCCGGCACTCGCGTGCCGCGTGACGTCGGCGAATTCCCGTCGCAGGTCAACGAGATGTGGATGGCCTGGCCGGAAGTGCTGGCCAACTACGCCAAGCACTACCAGACCGGCGCGCCGATGCCCAAGGAACTGCTGGATAAGGTGACCGCGTCGCAGAAGTTCAACGAAGGCTACCGCACCACCGAGTACCTGGCCGCGTCGATGCTGGACCAGAGCTGGCACCAGCTGACGGCCGACCAGATTCCGACCGACGTGCTGGGCTTTGAAGCGAACGCGCTGCACCAGTGGGGCGTGGACTTCCCGCTGGTCCCGCCGCGCTACCGCACCACCTACTTCTCGCACGTGTTCTCGGGCGGCTACTCGTCGGGCTACTACGGCTACCTGTGGGCCGAGAAGCTGGACGCCGACACCGTCGAGTGGTTCAAGGAGAACGGGGGCCTCTTGCGCAAGAACGGCGACCGCTTCCGCAAGATGCTGCTCTCGCGCGGCGGCTCGGCCGACGTGATGGAGATGTACCGTTCGTTCCGCGGCCGCGATCCGGTCATCCAGCCGCTGCTGGAGCGTCGTGGCCTGACTGGCGAGTAATCGCCGCCTGCGTCACCAAAGCCCGCCCGCGCAAGCCGGCGGGCTTTTTCGTTAGTCAGCAGCTAGCTCCGGAATGGGATTCACCGTTGCGGAGGTTGAAGCCCATGAAGCATTTGTATCCGTCGCTTGGGCGAAATGAACACCAGACGTCACCCTTGCGTCGGAGCCGTTCGCCTCGCTCAGTCGTGCACGTCACGTCTTTTTCATCGGGGTAAAGCGACTCGAAAATTTCCCTCGCGGGTTCGCCAGTCACTGCGATTGCGATTTTGCGATCGCTTTTTGTTGGTGCTGCGCGCTCGCCCGGCTCGCCGGAGTAAATGAGATACGAGGCGTTGAGATTCTTGTACTTGCCGGACCAGACGCCAGCCGTTGCCGCAAAAGCCAAGACGAGTGCACCGGCGCAAAGGAGAAGCATGAGTTTCTTCATCAGAGCCACATTGTGAAAGTGATTGTAGTGATGGATCTTCGAACATACAGGATCAGTTTACTTGTCGGTTGTTGAGCGCATGAAACGTCGTAGTATGTCCAGCCAGACCAGTCGGACTGTTTGTCCACAACCTTACACTGTCTGCCTGATTCAGTGGCGTGAGGCCATCCGCTAGTCGAATCTTAGAGTGCGGCTATACTCGTGGAAAAGCTCCACGCTCGTCGAGTGTTCTAAAAAAACTTCATCAAAGCCCATCGTGTTACGCAAGTACGTTTCGATGTTCTTAACGTCCGAATGCGAGGTCTTGTAAACCGTGCCATATGCCTGGCCCGACGGCAGTAACCCAGTTCGACTTGCCCCGCACATGAGTTCCATATTGAGCGGATGGAACGCAAATCCTAAAAACACAGTTCTCGACGCGCTAGCTACACACTTGTGCATGGCGATCGAAGTCGGGCTGGCCGGGTCCATACCTTCCGTGAAGGTCTTTATCCCTTTCGCCAGCGCGAGTAGCTTTGTCTCGTCTGGATCGCGCCCAAATTCGATAACACTTTCCGCGTCATCGTGACGAGCCAACGGAAGTCCTCCGACAGTTCCGTAAGGATGATATATCTCTAATGATTTGACCAACTCCGCGGCCTCGTCGTCTCTCATGCGGAAATATGTTCGGAAGGCGTGAAAGAAGAAATGCTCAATGCAGCGGTCGTAGTTGAAGACGACAAAAGCGAGTTGGGTAAGACGCTTCTTAATTGTCTCGCGGCTGCAATTTTCCCCAATAAACCGCATCAGCGCGGCGAGCCAAGTATTTTCCACCCTGCCAAGATCAATTTTCTTTGCGAGGCTCCCGTCATACCTGAGCTTGCTGCTCGATTCAGCCAGCAGAATCGCCCGCACGATTGCCAATTTACCGCAGAGCTCGATAGCTTTATCGCCATTATGACTATGAAGGTAGTTATCTATTGAGATAGCCACAGGCATTGACTCTGCGATAGATCGTGACGCTGCTATATACGCATCTGCTTCCGGACCGGTGAGGCGATTCCGCGTGCTCCACAATTTTATTGCGTTAAGAATGCAGTCGTCGCCCGCGACTCGTTCCCAGTGTTCGAACCTATATCCGAGGAGCTCTCGTATTCTGGTCTTCAACGCGTCGCCGACAGGCAAATCAAATTCCGCACTTGCCCCAGCCCCAACTACGAACAATGTCTTCGGCATTTTGAATTCTTGTCAATATTTACGGCTAACATTATGCGCGTTTGCTGCGCTCGGTGCAAAGTTAGTCGCCCGCGGTTTGTATGATTGGCATAGAATTGTGAAAGACGAATCCTTGGTGAGATCAATATGTCGCAGAGTAACGAAGAAACCCTGAAAGCCCACCTGAAGGCACTGCACCGCAGCCTGAACGAAACCGGCAAGCCGGACGACGAGCTCGAAATGCTGCTGCGCCAGCTCGACGGCGACATCCAGCGCCTGCTCGAGAAGCAAGCCGACGACCCCGACCGCAACACCTACGGGCTGGCATCGCGCGCCCAGGAGCTTACGGCCCGCTTCGCGGTCAAGCACCCGCACCTGGAACCGACCCTGCAGGAACTGGGACGCATCCTGGCCACGATGGGCATCTGAATAACCACAAGTTATTGATAACTAAGCCGTTTTCCGGGTGACGGGGAGGCCCGGAAAGCGGATTTCCGGTAAAATGCCGGCCAATGAGCTCCCCACCCAATCTTTTCGCGTCCGTTCCCAAGCGGTCCAGCCGCGCGCCCGCCGCCCCGTTCCTGCCGATGACCCGTGTAGAGATGGACAAGCTCGGCTGGGACCAGTGCGACGTCATCATCGTCACCGGCGACGCCTACATCGACCATCCCAGCTTTGGCATGGCGCTGATCGGCCGCCTGCTGGAAGCGCAGGGCTACCGCGTCGGCATCATCAGCCAGCCCGACTGGCATTCGGCCGAGGCGTTCCGCGCGCTCGGCAAGCCGCGCCTGTACTACGGCATCACGGCCGGGAACATGGACTCGATGATCAACCGCTACACGGCCGACCGCAAGATCCGGTCGGAGGATGCGTACACGGCAAACGCGGAGCCCAACAAGCGTCCAGACCGCGCGCTGACCGTGTACGCCCAGCGTGCGCGCGAAGCCTATCCCGACGTGCCGATCGTGGTCGGCTCGATCGAGGCGTCGCTGCGCCGCATCGCGCATTTCGACTACTGGTCCGACAAGGTGCGGCGCTCGGTGCTGCCGGACTCGAAGGCCGACCTGCTCCTGTTCGGTAACGCCGAGCGCGCGCTGGTGGCGCTGACGCACCGCCTTGCCGCCGGCGAGAACATCAAGGACATCCGCGACCTGCGCGGCACCGCCTTCATGGTGCCGCTGGGCTGGTTGCCGGGCGACGACTGGACCGTGCAGGCCTCCGCCGGCGTGGACGTGCCTGGTCGCGTGGACCCGATCCCCAGCCCGTATCAGGAGATCCCGCAGGACCGCTCGTGCGCGACCGACGAGAAGGCCGCCGAGCCCGAGGTCAAGCCGATCAAGATCATGAGCCGCGAGGAACGCCTGGCGGCGGCGAAGGAAAAGCACAACAAGACCGTGATGCGCTTGCCGTCGTACGAGGTGGTGAAGGACGATCCGGTCATGTACGCGCACGCCTCGCGCGTGCTGCACCTGGAATCGAACCCCGGCAACGCGCGCGCGCTGGTGCAGGCGCACGGTGAACGCGATGTGTGGATCAACCCGCCGCCGCTGCCGCTGGCGATGGACGAGATGGACGGCGTGTACGACCTGCCGTACGCACGCGGCCCGCACCCGAGCTACGGCAACGCGCGCATCCCCGCGTGGGAGATGATCCGCTTCTCGATCAACATCATGCGCGGCTGCTTTGGCGGCTGCACCTTCTGCTCGATCACGGAGCACGAGGGCCGCATCATCCAGAGCCGTTCGGAGCCGTCGATCCTGCGCGAGGTCGAGCACGTGCGCGACAAGACGAAGGGCTTCACCGGCACGATCTCGGACCTCGGCGGACCCACCGCCAACATGTATCGCCTGTCGTGCAAGGACAAGAAGATCGAAGAGACTTGCCGCCGCCTGTCGTGCGTGTACCCGACCATCTGCACCAACATGGGCACGGACCACAGCAAGCTGATCTCGCTGTACCGCAAGGCGCGCGCCATCCCCGGCATCAAGAAGATCCAGATCTCGTCGGGCCTGCGCTACGACCTGGCGGTGCGCTCGCCGGAATACGTGAAGGAGCTGGTCACGCACCACGTCGGCGGCCTGCTCAAGATCGCGCCCGAGCACACCGAGCAGAACACCCTGTCGAAGATGATGAAGCCGGGGATCGGCGCCTACGACGAGTTCAAGGCCATGTTCGAGCGCTTCTCGAAGGAGGCGGGCAAGAAGCAGTACCTGATCCCGTACTTCATCGCGGCGCACCCGGGCTGCACCGACGAGGACATGCTGAACCTGGCGCTGTGGCTGAAGAAGAACAACTTCAAGCTGGACCAGGTGCAGACCTTCACGCCCACGCCGATGGCGATGGCGACCACGATGTACCACACGCGCAAGAACCCGCTGCACAAGGTGGACGCGGATTCCGAGATCGTCGAGACCGCCAGGAGCGGCAAGATCCGGCGCGTGCACAAGGCCTTCTTGCGTTACCAGGATCCGGAGAACTGGCCACTGTTGCGCGAGGCGCTGGCCAAGATGGGGCGCTCGGACCTGATCGGCTATGGCGAAAAGCACCTGATCCCGCCGACGCAGCCGAAGGACGAGCGCGCGATGCCGGCAGGCGCCGAGCGGCCGCGCGCGCCCGCGCAGGGCAAGGGATGCGCCGAACGGCCGGAGCCGGCGCCGCGCCAGCGCAAGGGCGAGCGGGTGTCCGTGAGCGTGGCGCCGCCGCCGTCCGCCGCGGTGCGGCCGTCGATTCTCTCGACGATCAAGGCCAAGCCGAAGACTAGCCGCAAATAAGCTGTTGTTGGAGGCGTGGGCAGGAAACCTGCCCACCCTACCGCCGTACCGCTATTTGTAGGGTGGGCGGGTTTCCCGCCCACGCGTCCAACTTCCAGCTGCGGTCCTCGGTCAAACAACCAGGTCCGCACTCGCCTGCTTGGCGCGCAGCGCCAGCGCATTACGATGCCGCGCCCGCAGCCGCGGATTGGTCAGCAGCCGCGCCAGCGTCTCCCCCACCAGCATCACCACACCCAGCAGCGGCAGCACCAGCATCAGCCCCACCACGCCCGCCACCGCGCCGCCCACGAAGATCATCAGCACCGTCACGAGCGGGTGGATGCGCAGGCTGCGCCCGAGCGTGAGCGGCATGAACACGAAGTCGTCCAGCAGCCGCACCAGCACGAACACCACGATCGCGCCATAGGCCATGGCCGGGTTGCCCGGCGCGTCGGTCGAGGTCACCACCACCACCAGCGCGCAGCCGGCGATCGAGCCGACGTACGGCACCCATGCCAGCAGCGCCGAGATCAGCCCGAGCAGCAGCGGCGAGGACACGCCGATGATCCACAACCCGAGCGCAAGCACCGCCGTGTCGAGCACCGTCAGGCGCAGCAGGCCGGAAAAATAGCGGCGCGCGGTCTGGTCCACCTGGTGCATCAGGAACAGCGTTTTTTCGAAGTAGGCGTTGGGCACGCCGCGCGCGAGGAATTTCTTGAAACGCACGCCGTCGCGCAGGAAGAAAAAGGTGAGGAAGGGCGCGAGCAGCAGCGAAGGCAACCAGCCGGCGGCGGCCAGCAGGAACGCGCCCAGGTGCTGCTGCGGGAAGTCGTTGGTGAGGGCGCGGATCGAGCGGTTGAGTATGCCGCGCAGGTGCGTGCCCCGCAGGACCGGGAATTTGGCTTCGACCGCCGAGATCGTGGAGCGCACGAAGGAGAGCCCGCCGTCCACGTAGCGCCCGATCGCCGCCTGCCACGCGTCGCCCGGCCCGGCCCACGAGAACACCCCGGCCAGCGCCAGTGCCACCAGCGTGAAGAAGACGCTGCACACGAGCAGGGCCGAGACGTTGCGGCTGACGCCCGCGCGCACGAGGCGGCGCATCGGGTCGAGCAGCATGTAGTACATCACACCGCCGACGATGAAGGGCAGGACCAGCCACAAGGTGTGCTGCAGCACCACCAGCAGCAGGCTGGTGGTGGCAACGATGCCGGCCCAGGCGACCGGCCCGGCGCGTTCTTCAGGCTTCATGTGACTCTCTCATCCGGCACCGTACGCTCTCCCAACTCCAGGCTCCTTCTCTTCGTGCGTTTTCCAAACATGAGCCTCGCGGCAGCGGGGCTCGCGGCAATGCGGCGGCCGATCAGCCAGCACGCGGCGGTGATGATGCATCCCGACGCAATCGACACCAGCGCAGCGGCAGCGGCATCGCGCGGGGGCGACAGGTACTGCTTCGACAACTGCTCTGCGAGGATGAAACCGTACATCGACACCACGTAGATGTACAGCGTATCCCGTCCGGCGGCAGCCACGACATGGCGCGCGCGCCCGGGAAGAAGACGCCAGGCGCCATGGAAAACGCACAGGGCGAATAGCGAGACGATGACGCCGGCGGCATAGCGCAGCGCGATGTTCGGAAGGTTGGCCGCGGTCAGCGCCATCTTCGAGACGTAGATGTAGGTCGCGTCGTGCCACAGCGCGAAGCAAGCGACGCTGGCCAGCCCCGTCAACGCAGCCAGCACCGCGAGCCCGGCCGGCGATGGCGCACGCAGCTTGGCCAGCGCCGCCGCATGCCCCAGCACGAAGAACGGGAAGGTGTATTTGAAGAGGTGGGCAATCGCGATGTCCGGCACCGCCAGCAGCGCCGCGAACATCAGGACGATGGCGCCAGCCCAGTAGCGGCCGCATGCGCGTGCCACCGCGACCAGCACCAGCGATCCGAACAAGGCCCACAGGAACCAGAGCCGTCCAAGGAATTCCCGCAACAGCACGGTTTTCGACAGCACGGGGCCGCCATGCAGGGCCAGCAGCGCCAGGTACAGCGCGCCCCAGGCCAGCACCGGCGTGAGGTAGCTCGATGCCTTGCCGCGCGCCAGCACAAGCGGACCGGTGGACACCAGGCCAGGGGTCGAGACGTAGCCGCTGATGGCCATGAACAGCGGCATGTGGAACATGTAGATGGCCTTGAAGAGGGGATCGTTCCAGAAGCCGGATTCCTGGTAGGTGACGTACTGGATGCTGTGGCCGATCACCACCAGCAGGATGAGCATGCCTTTCGAAAAATCGAGGTATTCACTGCGTCCTGCCATGTTCTTATCCGGATTGAACGACGGAACTCATCATACAAGCAAGCGAACTGGTCCCGTCGCGCGCGTCGTCCTAGGGCGTCTCGACCAGCTCGGGCGGCCCCTTCCACTCGCCCAGGCGTTGCGCCATCTGCCGCGCCAGCGCCAGCGAAATCTTGTAGCCGATGACGGCGTCGGTCTCCATCAGCGACAGGAAATCGGCGCGGAAGAACACGGCCAGCTCGCTGTCCTCGGTCGCGCGCGCCTGGGCGTTACGCGGCGCATCGTTGAGCAGCGCCAGTTCGCCGAAAAAGTTGCCCGGGCCGAGATCGGCCACATGCTGCCGCTCGCCCCCGCTACCGCGGTGGATGGCCACCCGGCCGTTCATCACCAGGTACAGCGCCTGTCCTTCGTCGCCCTCGTCGAACACGATCTCGCCCGGCAGGTAGCGGCGCTCGTGCATCAGGCCATCGACGATCTTGAGCTCGAGCGGCTTGAGGGAGCCGAACAGGGCCGAGTTCTTCAGTCGCAGCAAGCGCGGCGACATGGGCGGCGATTTCAGCAATCCGAGTATCACGGGGGCTCCGCGTTGCAAAAGGGGAAGTGTTGTCAATTATGCTGCATCGGACGCCCTCGTGTATGCCCCGGGCGAAGATTTTGAACTACGGAGTTTCCCGATCCCCCCGGCGGAGGGGGGAAATCGCCTGTTTAACAAAATTGTGCAACAGCAATTGTCAAAACCGAGTAAGATAAATTCCCTATGGAAACAGCTGTTATCTGTTTGGCATGATGCTCGGCAAGTGGCGGGCGGATGGCAGAAGGAATTACCGTGGTAGATATTCGTACAATCATTTTAGCGCTGGGCATCGGCAACGTCGGATTCGCGCTGCTCATGGCCGGCTACATCCGGGGCAGTACGTCACAGGACGGGCTGGCCCTGTGGATGTGGTCGCGCCTGATGCTTGGGGTGACCCAGTTCATCGGCTGGCTGGTGCCCGGCCCCTTGGGCGATTCGCTGCAGGCCATTGGCTGCGTGGCGGGCGTTGCAATGGAAGTGGCCGCCTATTGCATCTACTTCGAATGCGGACGCTGGCGCCGTGCCGTCGGCCCGGCCACGGTACTTGCGCTGCTGGTGATGCTGTTCATGAGCATCCATCGCGCCACGTACGTGCAGCTGCTCGGGCTGGCCTGCGTGATCTCGGCCATGTACGCCGCGGCAATGGCTATCGTGCTGTTGCGGCCGCGTTCGCGCAAGCGTTCGCTGTTGCAAAAGATCATGGGCGGCAGCGATGCGCTCTTTGCCGTGGCGATGGCCGCCGGTGGCTGGGCGGGCTTGAGCGATCCCTCGCAAGTGCTGGGTGCCAATGGCCTGCACACGCTGGCCGGGCTGGCGGCGTACCTGATGATGATCGTGAACGGCGCCGGCTTCCTGCTGCTGTGCAAGCAGAAGGCAGACGACCAGATGACGCTGCTGGCCACCACCGATTTCCTGACCGGCCTGGCCAACCGCCGCGCCTTCTTCCAGCAGGCCGAAGGCGCGCGCCAGCTGGCGCTGCGGCTGCGTAAGCCGATCGCGCTGCTGATGCTCGACATCGACCACTTCAAGCAACTCAACGACCGCTTCGGCCACGCCACCGGGGACGAGGCGCTGGTGCTGTTTGCCGACACCGCGCGCGCCACGCTGCGCGAGCACGACATCATGGGCCGGCTGGGCGGCGAGGAGTTCGCGCTGGCGCTGCCAGGCACCGACCTGCCGGGCGGGGTGCTGGCGGCCGAGCGCCTGCGCCAGGCCGTGATCGACGCGCCGCTGTGCGCCGCCGGCACGCCGCACCGGATGACGGTGAGCATTGGCGTGGTGCTGGTCGAGCCGAACGAGGCGCTGACGGCGGCGTTGGCCCGCGCCGACCAGGCGCTGTACGCGGCCAAGAGCGGCGGGCGCAACCGGGTGGAGGTGGGACCGCCGGTGCTCAAGCGAGCCTGAAAAAGGCGGGCGGAAAAAGAGAAAGGGCCTGGTGCGTAACCAGGCCCTTTCGGATGTTGGCGGAGCGGACGGGACTCGAACCCGCGACCCCCGGCGTGACAGGCCGGTATTCTAACCAACTGAACTACCGCTCCGTTTTTACTGATCGGTACATCGATCCTTGATGACATCTGGTGGGCGCTGAGAGGCTCGAACTCCCGACCTAAGCCTTGTAAGGGCTCCGCTCTACCAACTGAGCTAAGCGCCCGCTCACGTTCTTCGATGTCATCGACGTTTGTCATCACGTCCGACGAAGAGGCCGAATCATAGCCTATCCTTTGAAAAGCGCGCAAGGGTTTTTCGAAAAAATCGTCGCCTGCAACGCTGCCCTACGCGGGAGCGTGGCTTTTTGTGCCAATATCAAGTTCCAGATACCGCCCACGCCATGACCATGCCTGCTCCACGCCAACTTTTGCTCGACCTGTTCCAGCGCGCCGTCTCCGCCGTCGATCCGCTCGAACTCGTCGCAAGCCACCTGCCGCCGCCGCCCAAGGGGCGCACCGTGGTCATCGGCGCGGGCAAGGCAGCGGCGCGCATGGCGCAGGGCGTCGAGCGCCACTGGCAGGGCGCGCTGTCCGGGTTGGTGGTCACGCGCTACGGCCACGGCGCGCCCACCGAACACATCGAGGTGCTGGAAGCGGGTCACCCGGTGCCCGACGCGGCCAGCGCCAAAGCGGCCGAGCGCATGCTGGCGCAGGTTGCCGGCCTTACCGCGGACGACCTGGTGATCTGCCTGATCTCGGGCGGCGGCTCGGCCTTGCTGTCGATGCCGGCGCCCGGCATCACGGCAGACGAAAAACGCGCGCTCAACCAGCAGCTGCTGAAAAGCGGCGCGCCGATCGGCGAGATGAACTGCGTGCGCCGGCATCTTTCGGCGATCAAGGGCGGACGGCTGGCGCTGGCCTGCGCGCCGGCGCGCGTGGTCACGCTGGTGGTGTCCGACGTGCCGGGCGACGATCCGGCCGTGGTGGCGTCCGGTCCCACGGTCCCCGATGGCAGCACCGCGCAGGACGCGCTGGCGATCCTGCACAAGTACGGCATCGCCGTCTCCGACCAGGCGCTGCGCGTGCTGCAGGATCCGGCACTGGCCGCGCCGCAGCCGGGCGATCCTCGCCTGGCCGGCAACAGCGTCAGCGTGATCGCCACCGCCCAGCAGGCGCTGGACGCAGCAGCGGCGGCCGCGCGCGAGGCCGGCTACACGCCGCTGGTGCTCTCTTCCAGCATGGAGGGCGAGGCGCGCGAGGTCGGCATCGTCCACGCGGGCATTGCGCGCCAGGTGGTCGAGCATGGCCAGCCCTTGGCCGCGCCTTGCGTGATCATCTCCGGCGGCGAAACCAGCGTGACCGTGCGCGGCAACGGGCGCGGCGGGCGCAACGTCGAATTTTTGCTGGCGCTGGCGGTCGCGCTGGACGGCCTGCCCCGTGTGCACGCCATCGCCTGCGACACCGACGGCATCGACGGCACCGAGGACAATGCGGGCGCCGTCATTGGCCCCGACACGCTGGCGCGCGCGGCCGGCTGCGGCCTCGATCCGCATGCGATCCTGGCCAACAACGATGCCTACAGCCTGTTCGCGCGGCTGTCCGACCTGGTCGTGACCGGCCCCACCCGCACCAACGTCAACGATTTCCGCGCGATTCTCATCGAACCGTAGGGTGGGCAGCTTGTCTGCCCACGCGTTCAGCCGGTCCCGGATCAGCCTGACGACTGGCATCCGTCCATTGGACGCGTGGGCAGAAATCTGCCCACCCTACGCACCTCCCACTGCAAGGATCTGCCGGCAAACTGTTGCGAAAAGCACTTTTCTGGCCGGTTTTTCTTGCCCTGTGACATACACATCCCCCAAAATGTCGGGCTTATAAAGCCGGCAACCTTAAAACATCGCTAAGAAATGGCGGTTGCCGGGGCGGCGTGCAGCCGTCCGCGCGGTCGCTCGACGCCGCGCCGGGAAAAAAAGAGAAGTGTGGGAGACACCGTCCGCATCACCTTTTTCACAAAACCAGGGGAAACTCCATGATCAAGTTGTCCAGGATGCACCAGCGCGTACTGCTGGCGGTGGCTGCCGCCATGCCGGTAGGCGCGGCTGTCGCCCAAACCACCGCCGCACCGGAACTGCAGCAGGTCACCGTGACCGCGCAGCGCCGCACCGAGAACATCAAGGAAGTGCCGGTGTCCGTCACCGCCATCAAGGGCGAGAAGCTCGACGTGCTGGTGTCCGGCGGCGACGACATCCGCCTGCTGGCCGGCAAGGTGCCGAGCCTGAACGTCGAATCGTCCAACGGCCGTACCTTCCCGCGCTTCTACATCCGCGGCTACGGCAACACCGACTTCTCGAACTTCGCTTCGCAGCCGGTCTCGCTGGTGGTGGACGAGGTGGTGCAGGAAAACCCGATGCTCAAGGGCTTCCCGATCTTCGACGTGGCCGCGGTTGAAGTGCTGGCCGGCCCGCAGGGCACCCTGTTCGGCCGTAACACCCCGGCCGGCGTGGTCAAGTTCGAATCCGAGAAGCCGCACCTGAAGAAGCTCGAGGGCTACTACAACCTGTCGTACGGCACCCGCGGCACCGCCAACGTCGAGGGCGCGGTCAACGTGCCGCTGTCGGACAAATGGGCCATGCGCGTATCGACCCTGCGCCAGCACCGCGACAACTACGTGGACAATTACGCCGACGTGGCCAAGACCCAGAAGACCGGCGAGCTCGATGGCTACAACGAACACGCCGAGCGCGTGCAGTTCCTGTACACCCCGAACGCCTCGTTCAGCGCCCTGCTGAACCTGCACCAGCGCGCCACCACCGGCAGCGCGCGCCTGTTCCGCGCCAACCTGATCAAGAAGGGCACCAACGACTTCGCCGACGGCGTGGACCTGGGCAGCCTGGTCAGCAACGGCCGCAACTTCCAGCACCTGGACACCAACGGCAGCAACCTGCGCCTGACCTGGGACCTGGGCCCGGTCAAGCTGTACTCGATCACCGGCTACGAGCACGTCGGCGACTACTTCAGCCGCGGCGACATCGACGGCGGCACCCCGGCCGGCCCGGGCTTCATCCCGTTCCAGGTCGAGACCGGCGGCTTCGTGCATGGCCTGCGCCAGTACACCCAGGAGTTCCGTGTCGAGTCCAAGCAGGTCGGCCCGATGAGCTGGCAGGCCGGCACCTACTACTTCAACGAAGACGGCAAGGTCGGCACCAACAACTACAGCAGCGTGACCTGGGGCCAGACCTCCCACCTGGAAAGCCACCAGAAGAACACCGCATGGGCGGCCTTCGCTTCGGTGAACTACGCGCTGACCGATGACTTCACCGTGCGTGGCGGCGTGCGCTACACCGACGACAAGAAGCACTTCAACACCGTCGCCGCGGAAAACGTGGTGCAGGTGGGCCCGTCGTTCGTGGACGAGAGCAAGAGCAAAGTCAACTGGGACCTGTCGGGTACCTACAAGCTCAATCGCGACGTGAACCTGTACGCCCGCGTGGCGACCGGCTTCCGCGCCCCGAGTATCGCCGCCGCCAATTCGTCGGTGCCGATCACCGTGGCCGACGCCGAGACCATCACCTCGATCGAAGGCGGCATCAAGGCCGACCTGTTCGACCGCCGTGCACGCGCCACGTTCTCGGTGTTCGACTACGACGTGAAGAACCAGCAGCTGACCGTGGTGGGCGGTAACTCCAACGTCACCAAGCTGATCAACGCTGCCAAGAGCCGTGGCCGCGGCGTCGAATTCGACTTCGAGGGTAACATTGCGACCGGCCTGAAGGTCACTGCCGGCGGCAGCTACAACTTCACCGAGATCCGCGACCCGAGCCTGTCGGTCAACAAGTGCGCGCAGTGCACCGTGCTGGACCCGATCAACGGCGCCGGCCGCGTGGTCATCGACGGCAACCCGCTGCCGCAGGCACCGAAGTGGATGCTCAACGCCACCGCGCGCTATGGCATCCCGATGGGCGACGGCGAGTTCTTCGTGTTCACCGACTGGGCGTACCGCAGCAAGATCAACTTCTTCCTGTACGAAGCTGCCGAGTTCTCGGGCAAGCCGCTGACCGAAGGCGGCCTGCGCGTCGGCTACACCTGGGATGCCGGCAAGTACGAGGTCGCAGCCTTCGGCCGCAACATCCTCGACCAGCGCTGCATCACCGGTGCCATCGACTTCAACAACCTGACCGGCTTCACCAACGAGCCGCGTGTCTGGGGCGTGCAGTTCAAGGGCAATTTCTGAGCCTGGTAGCCGCATGAATGAAAAGGCCGCGAGTCAAATCGCGGCCTTTTTTGTTCGCGTTATTACCTAAACCATTTATATCGTTACCCTTCGCACGTCATCCCGGCGAAGGCCGGGATCCATGGACCGTTTGATCAGTCGCATCGTTGACCGAGCCGCGGGCCAGCACGCTCAGCATGGGTCCCCGCCAAGGCGGACGGCGAGTCCGGGGACGACGGGCTAACGCTTAGAACACGCCGCCACCACCATCGGCAGCCAGCAGCCAGTTGCCGCGTACGTGGTGGTCCGCGGTCAGGAAGCCCTGGCCCACCAGCGTCGCAACGCTCCAGTCGGACAGCAGCACCGTGTTGCCTCCCAGTGCGCCGCCCGTGATCGCCACCGCGTCCATGCTGCCGTTGCCATCCAGGTCCACGTCGGCGAAGCTGAAGCCGTCCACCACGTGCGTCTGCTTGATGAAGGCGGAAACGTCGGCCGCGCTGTCCGTGCCGGCATAGCCGACCACGATCGTGTCCACCTGCGGTTTGAAGTCCAGCACCTTGTCCTTGCCCGAATCGGCCGTGATGACGAAGGTGTCCGGGCCTTCGCCGCCGGTGAGCGTGTCGAAGCCTGCGCCGCCGACCAGGATGTCGGTGCCGTTATCGCCGAACAGGAAGTCCGCGCCGGCGCCGCCGAACAGCACGTCCTTGCCGTTGCCGCCGTGGAGCGAGTCCGAGCCGTCCAGGCCGATCGCCACGTCGTCGCCGTTGCCGCCGTTGTACACGGTGTCATGGCCGGCGGTGTCGGTGAAGGTGCCCGACTTGTTGCTGCCGTTGACGACCTGGTTGTCGCCAGCTTCATTCACCGTGATGCTGACGGTGACCGGCGCGCTGCGCCCGCCGTGGCCGTCGTCGGCGGTGTAGGTGAAGCTGTCCACCACCGATTTGCCGGCGGCGAGCAGGTCGAACGCGTCGGCGTCGGCCAGGTAGCGCACCTGGCCGTGGTCCACCACCAGGGTCGCGCCCAGTGCCGAGTGGGCGTCGGCCAGCACGATCGACAGCGCGTCGCCGTCCACGTCGCTGTCGTTGCCCAGCACGTTGATGGTCACCTCGGCGTCTTCCGCCACGCTGGCGCTGTCGTTGGCCGCCACCGGCGCATCGTTGACCGAGGCGATGGCCAGCCGTACCTGGGTGACCGACGAGGCGCCACCGAAGGCGTCGCTGGCGACGTAGGTGAAGCTGTCGGCGCCGTTGTAGTTGGCGTCGGCGTGGTATTCGAACGAGCCGTCCGCGCGCAGCGCCAGCGTGCCGTGCGCCGGGCCGTTGACCAGTGCCACGCTCATCGCGTCGCCGTTGATGTCGCTGTCGTTTGCCAGCACGCCGTGCAGCGCGTCGATCAGCAGGCCCACGTCCTCGTCGGTGCCGTAGCTGGTGTCGGCAACGGTGGTGGGCGCATGGTTGATCAGCAGGCGCGAGAGCACCGGGTCGTGGTCGGTCGGGCTGGTGTCGTAGGGTAGGTTGGTATTCACGTGCACGTCGTCGAACTGCGCACTGGCGTACAGGTTGGTCGAGACCAGCAGGTGGTCGATCTGCTCGTTGTTGCCCTCGAAGGTGCTGGTGTAGCGGTCGGTTGCCTCCAGCTTCCAGATCAGGTTGGTCAGCCCGCCGGTTTCGAGCTGGGTCAGCGAGGTTTCGAACTGCAGGCCGTTGAAGTCGCCGCCGACGACCACGTTGGCGTCCGGCTTGGTTGCGAGGACCTGCTGCACGAAGTCGCGCACCGCTGTGGTCTGGTCGGTGCGGCGCGCGTCGCCCGAGATGTACGGCGGCTGGTCCACGCCATACAGCTCGTCGCTGCCCAGGCGCGAGTAGTTGTGGATGCTGACGAAGGTGACTTCCTCGCCGTGGAACATGAAGTCCGCCACCAGCGGCTTGCGGCTGTTGGCGAACGAGTCGCCATTGGCCGGGGTGGTATCGGACAGCAGGTGCACCGAGCCGGCCACGTAGCTGACGTGCTCCGGGTTATACAGGATCACGTTGCGGATGTTGCCGTTGGCCTGGCCGCCGGTCGAGTTCTCGCTGGTCGGGTCCACCGACACCCAGGCGTAGTGCGGGCCGCCGGCAGCGACGATGGCGTCGATCAGCTTGGCCACGGTGACGTCGGCCGACAGCACGCCGGTACCGGTGCCGTTGCTGTCCTGGACTTCCTCGACACCGAGGATGTCCGGCGAGCCGAGGCTCACGGCCACGTCATAGCCGAGCGCGTCGAACTTCCACTGCGCGTCGTTCGGGTCCATGTTGGCCATGTTGTAGGCGCCCACCGTCAGGTGGCCGGTGTCGCCCTTGAGC
Source organism: Massilia agilis (assembly GCF_024756255.1). GTDB lineage: Bacteria > Pseudomonadota > Gammaproteobacteria > Burkholderiales > Burkholderiaceae_D > Telluria > Telluria agilis. The sequence continues at coordinate 166,645 of NZ_JANUHB010000006.1, forward strand.
GCGGTGGTCTCGCTGCTGATGGCAAGGTGCGACTGCACGGTCGGGGTAGCGATCGGGATCAGTTCGTAGTTGCCGTTGTAGTAGGACATGACGCCGGTGACGTCGCCCAGCAGGTCGCCGGTCTCGAACGAGGCCGTGTCCGCGCCCGCCGCGATGCCGCCGTTGCCGTAGATTTCGATGCGCTCCGGGTTGACGTCGGTGGCGCCGTGGGTGATGCCGCCGCGGTCGTTCATGCCGGTCGCGTGCGCGCCCAGGTCGGTCACCACATAGGTCGCCTGCTGGTAGGTGTCGTCGATCACCTGCACGTTCTTGGCGGTGACCAGCATGCCTTCGATCGATTCATAGAAGTCGATGCCGTCGTGGCTCGGGTTGAACACGCCGAAGTTGTCGCTGTCGATCACCTCCGTGGGCGGCAGCCGGCCGCCATCGCCGATGACCGTGGGCGCAACCGTGTTGCCGCTGCTGAGCACCGAGATCTCCTGCACGTTCGATACTTCCGTGATGGTCAGGTTGTTGGTGCTCTTGCCCTTGAATTCGGTGACGGTGCCGTACACCTGGACCAGGTCGCCGGTGTGGACCGAGCTGCCGGGCGCGTACACGAACAGCGCGTCCGAGGTGGCGTCGTTACCGTCGCCCTGCTGGTCCTGGATCCAGAACCCGCCGGCGGTGGCGCTGGGGTCGATCGCGGTGACCACGCCGCGCGTGATCACGAGCGCGCCTTCCATCGGCGAGCGGTGGCCTGCGCCCTGGATTTCGTAGGTGTGGGTGAGCGCGGCGACCGTGGAAAAGTCGATCGGGTTGCTGCCGGTGCCGCCGTACGCATTGCCGGCCTTGTCGAGCACCGCGCCGGCGTCCACGCTCACGTGGTAGGTGGTGCCGATGTTCAGCGCGCTGGTCGGATTGATGACCAGCTGCTGGCCGCTGACGCTGACCTGGCTGGCGTCGGCCACATCGATCACGCGCACGTCGGCTGCGCCGTCGCTGATGGTGATCTTGCCGCTGCCCAGCGTGACCAGCTCATTGAAGTTCAGGACCAGGTCGGCGTTGGGGCCGACGCCGATCGCACCGTCCAGCGGGCTGGTGGAGGCCAGCTCCGGCGGGGAGGTGTCGGGCGCCATCGCCTTGCTGGTTACCTTCAGGTTGTCCACGCCGATCCATTCGTCGGCGCCGAACGCGTCGGCCGTCAGCACCCGGATCTCGACCTGCGACTGGTTGTTCACCGCCGCCGGCAGATCAAGTTCAAGATGGGTGACCAGGTTGGCCAGCGAGGGGCCGGTCGAGGCGTCGGCCACGTAGCCGCCAGGGACGTTGGTCCAGGCGCCGCTGTCGCCCACGCGGTACTGCACCACGATCTGCTGGACCGCGTTGTCGCCGCTGCCGTCGATGTCGCGCAGGTCCACCGAGAAGTGCAGGTCCTGGCGGCTCGAAGCGTCCAGGTACAGCACCAGGTTCGGCGCCTGCGCCGTGCCCGAGCCCTGCAGCGCGACGGTGGGGTCGGCCAGTTTGGAAAATTCGGTGACGCCGCCCGTGGTGTAGGTGTTCGGGTTCGCCTGGTCGGGGTTCACGTTGACCACCGTGCTGTCGCCGGTCACCAGGCGCGCATCCTTGCCGCTCGATGCCAGGCCGTCGCCGCGGTAGCCCATGATGGACGGGACGCCGCTCCAGTCATTGGCGGTGGTGATCAGGCTACTGTTGCTCCAGTCCTGGAAAAAATCGGAGTCCGACAGCTTGTAGAAAGTCTTCGACATGCAGTTTTCCCTCTGAGTGAAAAGCGCGGCGCGCGGTGGACGGACTGCCGTTGGCCGGTCTCTTGTCCGTTTGGTAAGGCGTTAATTGTGCAATAAGTCTGGTGACGCACAATAATATTTTTTTGGAAACGAATGCGCATAGTTATGCATATATAGTTACCGAAAAACAACTGATGGCAAACGGAAAGATTTTGTCGCGTTTACATGACGGACGTGTGAATCCCGGCGGGCGAAGTTATTGTTCAGTTACTTCGGGAAAATTTTATGTTGCAATCGCCCCGAATCCACCTTGAGTTGCCCGCGTGCAAGCGGATTCAGCTGTAGGCTTTCCGCTGTTTTCTGTACGTAACAGCGAGGAGTCTCATGAACCGGTTTCATCCGTCATTGTTGAAGTTTTGCGCGGCCGCCGTGATCGGCACCGGCTTGCTGGCCGGCCTGGCCCACGCGCAGCAGCCTGCGCCCGCGCACAGCGTGCCCTTCGTCGCCCAGACTGACCGGCTGATCGTCAAGTACAAGGATTCCGTTGCCAGCGGCAAGGGGCCGGCCCAGGCTGCGCCGATCAGCGCCGCGCGGCGCGCCATCCTGGACCGCGCGGGCCAGCAGTTCGGCCTGTCGATGAAGCTGCTGCACACGATCGGCACCGGCGCCCACGTGGTGCAACTGGACCGCAAGCTGCCGCTCGAGGATGTCACCAGGCTGGCGGCCGAGCTGGCGCAGCGTGACCCGAGCGTGGAATACGCCGAGCCGGACCGCATCCTGACCGCGCAGTTCACCCCGAACGACCCGCAGTACACCAACCAGTGGGACTTGTATGAAGCTACCGCCGGCATGCGCTTGCCGGCGGCGTGGGACAAGTCGACCGGCGCCGGCATCAACGTGGCCGTGATCGACACCGGCTACCGTCCGCACGCCGACCTGCAGGGCCAGATCCTGCCCGGCTACGACTTCATCACCAGCAGCACCATTGCCAACGACGGCACCGGCCGCGACGGCGATGCGAGCGACCCGGGCGACTGGACCGTGGCCGGCGAGTGCGGCAGCGGCGTGCCGGCCCAGGACCAGAATTCGAGCTGGCACGGCACCCACGTGGCCGGCACCATCGCGGCGCTGACCAACAACGGCGTGGGCGTGGCGGGCGTGGCCTACGGCGCCAAGATCGTGCCTGCGCGCGTGCTCGGCAAATGCGGCGGCTACACCTCGGACATCGCCGACGCCATCATCTGGACCTCGGGCGGCGCAGTCGCCAACGTGCCGGCCAACGCCAACAAGGCGCGCGTGCTCAACCTGTCGCTGGGCGGCAGCGGCACCTGCGACAGCACCACGCAGAACGCGATCAACAGCGCGCGCTCGCGCGGGTCGGTGGTGGTGGTCGCGGCCGGCAACTCGAACACCAACGTCAGCAACGCGACGCCCGCCAACTGCCAGGGCGTGATCGCGGTGGCGGCGGTGGGACGCAGCGGCGGCAAGGCCTCGTATTCGAATTACGGCACGCTGGTGGACGTGGCAGCGCCGGGCGGGGACTCGGGCGCAGGCATCCTGTCCACGCTGAACTCGGGCACGCGCGCGCCGGCATCGGACAGCTACGCCTACTACATGGGCACCTCGATGGCCACGCCGCACGTGGCGGGCGTCGTCGCGCTGATGCTGTCGAAGAATCCGGGCCTCACGCCGGATGACGTCGAGGCCAAGCTCAAGTCGACCGCGCGCGCCTTCCCGGCCGCGTGCTCGGGCTGCGGCGCCGGCATCGTCGATGCATCGGCCGCGGTGACGGCGGCCATCGGCTCGACCACCACCACCTCGCCGACGCAGAACGAAGTGGAGCCGAACAACACGCTGTCGAGCGCGAACGCGGTGAGCACCAGCGGCACCACGGTGAACGGCACCATGGGTTCGAGCACGGACGACGACTATTTCGTGGTCCAGCTCCCGGCTGGTAAGACGCTGAGCGCAACGCTGACGATGGGGACCAGCACCGCGGACTATGACCTGTACCTGTACAACAGCGCGGGCACGCTGCTGGCAAGCAGCACCAATGGCGCCGGCTCGACCGACGCGATCGCGCGCGCCAACACGGGCACGACCACGGCGGCCTTCTACCTGCGCGTGCATTACTACGGCGGCGCCACCGGCTCCACCGGCAAGTACACGCTCAAGCTGAGCTGGTAAGCACCGGCATGGCAAATGAAAGCGCGGCTTGTTGGCCGCGCTTTTTTTTCGGCTGCGCGCCCACGCGTTCAACTCACGCATGGACAGAAGCGCCCAGCTTACGTAAGCTGATCCGCATGGACCCATACATCATCCGACCGCTCGAACCACACGACTGGCCAGCCTGGCGCGACATGCGCCTGCGCTCCCTGGCCGATTCGCCCGATGCCTTCGGCAGTACGCTCGCCGAAGAACAGCCGCGTCCCGCCGACGTTTGGGCCGCGCGCCTGGCTGCGGCGGCCGTATCCGGACGCGATCGGCCGCTCGTGGCCGAGGTGGACGGCGCCGCGGTCGGCCTGCTGTGGGCCAAGGTCGATGCCGCCGACGAGTCGGTGGTGAACCTGTTCCAGGTGTGGGTAGCGCCCGAAGGCCGTGGCCGCGGCGTGGGTGCCTCGCTGCTGCGCGAGGCGATCCACTGGGCGCGCTCGACTGGTGCCGGCGCCGTGCAATTGGGCGTCACCCAGGGCGACACCCCGGCCCAGCGGCTGTATGCGCGCGCCGGCTTCCGGCCGGTTGGCGCGCCCGAACCGCTTCGTCCGGGCTCACCGCTGCTGTCGCAGGCCATGCGCTTGGCCCTGCGCTAGCCGTTGCGGGTTGCGCCGGACCTGCCCGCCCTAGCGCGGCGGTATGAGGAACACCGCCTTTTCGCTCACTGCGATCGACGCGTCGCGCGTATCGCGCACCTTGAATACGATGCGCTGCGATTTGTCCGCATTTGGCGGCGCCTGCCACTGCACGCGCACCGGCACTGCCCGCGTCGTGGTCGAGGGCACGGCGATCAGCGGCTCCGAGGCGAGCGCCATCCCCGCCGGGCCTTCGACCAGCACCGTGTAGGTGTGGTCCCGCTCATCGGTGTTCATGACCTGCAGGCGGTACACGTTCTCGACTGCTTCGTTCTCCATGATGCGCGGCATGCCGCGGTCACGCAGCACGTCCACCTTGAGCGGCGTGCGCAAGGCCAGCGACAGGCCGGCCGCCGCCGCAACCGACAGCAGGATTGCGGCGTAGACCAGCACGCGCGGGCGCAGCACCCGGGACCTTGCCTGTTTCGGCGTCCAGCCCGCGGCCAGCGCATTTTGCGTGGTGTAGCGCACGAGGCCCTTGGGGTAGCCCATTTTCGCCATCACGTCGTTGCACACGTCGATGCAGCCGGCGCAGCCGATGCACTCGTACTGCAGGCCCTTGCGAATGTCGATGCCGGTCGGGCAGACCTGCACGCACAGCCCGCAGTCGATGCAGTCGCCCAGGCCCGCAGCCTTCGGGTCGACCTTCCTGCCACGCGCACCGCGCGGGTCGCCGCGCTTGGCGTCGTAAGTGATGATGAGGGTGTCCTTGTCGAACATCGCGCTCTGGAAGCGCGCGTAGGGGCACATGTACTTGCACACCTGCTCGCGCATGTAGCCGGCGTTGCCCCAGGTCGCAAAGCTGTAGAACAGGACCCAGAAGGTCTCCCACGGCCCCAGCGTCAGGCTGGCCACTTCGCGTGCCAGCGTGTGGATCGGCGTGAAGTACCCGACAAAGGTAAAGCCGGTGGCCAGTGCCATGGCGATCCACGCGGCCTGCTTGGCCGACTTGATGCCCAGCTTGCGCAGCCCCCAGGGCGACTGGTCCAGCCGCATGCGGGCCGCGCGCTCGCCTTCGATCTTGCGCTCGACCCACATGAACATTTCGGTGTACACCGTCTGGGGGCAGGCATAGCCGCAGAACAGCCGGCCGCCAACGGCGGTGAACAGGAACAGGGACAGCGCGGACAGCATCAGCAGGATCGCCAGGTAGATGAAATCCTGCGGCCACAGCACCACGCCAAAGATGTAGAACTTTCGGTGCACCAGGTCGAACAGCACTGCCTGGCGACCGTTCCATGTCAGCCACGGCGCCCCGTAGAACAGGAGCTGGGTGAGCCAGACCATGGCCCAGCGCCAACTGGCGAACCAGCCGGTGGGCGCGCGCGGGTAGATCTTCTGGCCTGACGCGTACAGCTCCACGACCTTCTCTCCGGAACCGCCAGCCTGGGCCAGCGGTGCGGCCTGGAGTCCAGGCTTGTCTTGCACGTCCATGCCGTCCCTTCCGTTATTTATTCTTGGTGCTGGCCGGCGCGTTGCGCGAGCTGAAGATGCGGATGAAGTACACGGCCATCGCGAGCATGAGCGCGAAGAAGGCGACGGTGAGCAGGCCGAAGTCCGAACTGAAGAGCAGGTGCAGTGCTTGCATGATGATTCCCTTCCTTGGATGAAGTGTGTCAGCGGCGTGGAATACCCACGTCACCATCATGGAGTTGCAACAAGCGTGCCCGGTAGCGCACGTGTCCAAGTGGTTGAAAAACCAGAAGTCGCGCCCGGCAGCGCGACTGCCAATACTGCCAGCGCTGCCATGGCATGACAGTGTGGCAGTGGTGCCCTGTCGATCACGGCCGACGCTTGCGCGAATGCCCGTTTCGGTGAATACTGTATAAATTTACAGTAGAGCTGCTTCGCGCCATTGAACGCCCCGGTCCGCAAAATCATCCACTGCGATTGCGACTGCTTTTACGCATCCGTCGAAATGCGCGACGACCCATCGTTGCGCGGGCGCCCGCTCGCGGTGGGCGGACGGCCGGATCAGCGCGGCGTCATCGCCACCTGCAATTACGAGGCGCGCGCTTTCGGCATCCATTCGGCCATGGCGACTGCCCAGGCCATGAAGCTGTGCCCGCACCTGCTGGTGCTGCCACCAAGCATGGAGAAGTACCGCGTGGCGTCGCGCCAGATCATGGACATCTACCGCACCTACACCGACCTGGTGGAACCGCTGTCGTTGGACGAAGCCTATCTCGACGTGACCGACTCCCCGCACTGCAAGGGCAGCGCGACGCTGATCGCGCAGGAGATCCGCCAGCGGATCTTCGATACCGTCGGCATCACCGCGTCGGCTGGTGTGGCGCCCAACAAGTTCGTCGCCAAGATCGCGAGCGACTGGAACAAGCCGGACGGGCTGTTCCTGGTGCGGCCCGACGAGGTGGACGCCTTTGTGGCGGCGCTGCCGGTCAAGAAGCTGTTCGGCGTTGGCAAGGTGACCGCGGCCAAGCTCAACAAGCTCGGCGTCCAGACCTGCGCCGACCTGCGCGGCTGGACCGAGCAGGAGCTGCAGCACCACTTCGGCAGTTTTGGCCTGCGCCTGTTCGACCTGTGCCGCGGCATCGACCACCGCGAGGTGAGCAATGCGCGCGAGCGCAAGTCGATCAGCACCGAGGAGACCTACACGCCCGACGTGCCTGACCTGCCCGCGTGCCTGGCGCTGCTGCCGGACCTGTTCGAGCAGTTGCTGGGCCGGATTAAGCGCGCCGGCGCCGAAAAGCAAATCAACAAGCTGTTTGTGAAGATCAAGTTTGCCGACTTCCAGCAGACCACGGTGGAGTGCGTGGGCAGCGCGCCGCACATCCCCACCTATGCTCGCCTGATGGAGACCGGCTGGCAGCGCGCAAGCCGCCCGGTGCGCCTGCTCGGCGTGGGCGTGCGGCTCGGCGAAACCGACAAGGTCGAGCAGTTGCGGCTGTTTGACGATGAAGCAAGCTTGAAAATTGGGCTGACCGGACTGTGAAATTGCGGCTCGGCAGCGTGTAGAATATCGTTCCTCTGAAAAACTGAGACACCGGAAATACAACTTATGTGGTTCAAGAATCTCCAGATTTACCGCCTGCCCGCGCCGTGGGCTTTTTCTCCTGAACAGTTGGAAGCGGCCCTGAAGCCACAAAGTTTTGTTCCAGCGAGCAGCAACGAGCTGCTGCGCCAGGGCTGGGATTCGCCGCGCGGCAACGGCAATCTGGTGCACGTGGTCAACAAGCAAATGCTGATGGTGCTCGGCACCGAGAAGAAGCTGCTGCCGGGCTCGGTGATCAACCAGGTCGCCAAGGCCAAGGCTGCCGAGCTGGAAGAGCAGCAGGGCTTCCCTCCGGGTAAAAAGGCGATGAAGGAACTGAAAGAGCGCGTGGCCGACGAGCTGCTGCCGCGCGCCTTCTCCATCCGCAGCAACGTGTGGGTGTGGATCGACCCGGTCAACGGCTGGCTGGTGGTGGATGCCGCGAGCCCGAGCAAGGCCGACGACGTGATCAAGCTGCTGCTCAAGGCCGTGGACAAGATGCCGCTCGAATCGCTGCGCGTGCAGCGTTCGCCGGTGGCGGTGATGACCGGCTGGCTGGAGGCGGACGAGGCACCGTACGGCTTCACCATCGACCAGGACACCGAACTGCGCGCCACTGGCGAGAGCAAGGCTGCGGTGCGCTACGTGAAGCACACGCTGGAGCCGGATGACATCCGCCGCCACATCGCCGCCGGCAAGCAGTGCACGCGCCTGGCGATGACCTGGAACGACCGCATTTCGTTCGTGCTGACCGAGTCGCTGGCGATCAAGGGCGTCAAGCCGCTGGACGTGATCAAGGAAGGCGAGGCCGTCACCTACAGCGACGACGAGCGCTTTGACAACGACATCGCCCTGATGACCGGCGAGCTGGCCAAGCTGCTGGCCGACGTGGTCGAGGCGTTGGGCGGCGAGGCGAAGGCGTAATTCGCCTGACGCAGGTGCTTCCGGTAGGGTGGGCAGGTCCTCCTGCCCACGCGTTCAACAAACGTTTGACAGACGCGCGGCCCGTTGGGCGCTCCTTGAACGCGTGGGCAGGAAACCTGCCCACCCTACGTGTTACCGGTCACTTCACCGCTGCCACTTCCTCGCTGGTCGCCGGCTCCTCGGCCTGTCCGCTACCTTCCCGCGCCTGATGCGGCGCCGGCTTGCCTTCCATCGGCGGCAGCGCCTTCGCTCTTTCCAGGTCGATGCCGGCCCGCTCGGCCACGCGCCGGCCATAGTCCTCGTCGCAGTGCCACAGGTGCCACACCATGCGCAGCTGGATCGGCTCCGGGCACTGCTTCAAATCCCCGCCGATGTTGGCCACCAGGTCTTCCCGTTCCCAATCCTCGAACGTGCGATAGCGCTCGCCTGCCTGCTTGTAGTCGTCCTGCGTGCGCGAAGTCTGGTAGCGCCCCAGCTGCCCCTCGACGTGCGGACGGTACTCGTGCTCGGGCCTGTCCGCTTCCTTGTAGCCGCCCATCAGGCTCGGCTCGTAGTTGATATGCTTGTCCTCGCCCTGCCCGTCCACGTAGTAGGCCATCTGCCCGTCGCGCTGGTTGGTGTGCGCCCTGGCCGCGTCCTGCGGCTGGTTGATCGGCAGCTGCAGGTAGTTGGCGCCCACGCGGTAGCGCTGCGTGTCCGAGTACGACAGCGTGCGCCCCTGCAGCATCTTGTCGTCCGAGAAGTCGATACCGTCCACCAGCACGCCGGTGCCAAAGGCCGATTGCTCGGTCTCGGCGAACACGTTGTCGGGGTTCTTGTCGAGCACCATGCGACCCACCGGCAGCAGCGGAAACTGGTCCTCGGGCCAGCGCTTGGTGTCGTCGAGCGGGTCGAAGTCCAGCTCGGGATGCTCGCCGTCCGCCATGATCTGCACGCAGAACTCCCACTCGGGATAGTTGCCGCCCTTGATGGCGTTGTACAGGTCGCGCGTGGCGTGGCTCGTGTCGTGTGCCTGGATCTCGGCCGCCTGCTGCGCGGTCAGGTTGCGTACGCCCTGCCTGGGCACCCAGTGGAACTTGACTAGGTGCGCCACGCCCTGGTCGTTCACCAGCTTGTAGGTGTTCACGCCCGAGCCTTCCATCTCGCGGTAGTTGGCCGGAATGCCCCACGGGCTCTTGACCCAGGTAAGCATGTGCAGCGCTTCCGGCGTGTTGCTGATGAAGTCGTAGAAGCGCCAGGCTTCCTGCTGGTTGGTGACCGGGTCGGGCTTGAACGCGTGGATCATGTCCGGGAACTTGATCGCGTCACGGATGAAGAAGATCTTCAGGTTGTTGCCGACCAGGTCCCAGTTGCCCTCGACGGTCTTGAGCTTGACCGCAAAGCCGCGCGGGTCGCGTGCGGTTTCGGGTGAATCCTTGCCGCCGATGACAGTGGAAAAGCGCACGAACACCGGCGTTTGCACGCCCGTCTGGTTGAGCACCTTGGCACGAGTGTACTTGCTGGCCGGCTCGTTGCCGATCTTACCGTACGCTTCGAAATAGCCGTGCGCGCCGGTGCCGCGCGCATGCACCACGCGTTCGGGCACGCGCTCGCGGTCGAAATGGGTGATCTTTTCGATGAACTGGTAGTTTTCGAGCGTCGCCGGGCCGCGCTCGCCCACCGAGCGCAGCGACTGGTTGTCGCGGACGGGATGACCCTGACGTGTCGTCAGCGTCGGGCGCTGGTCTGCCATCGTGCTCTCCTCTCCCTGGGTTGAGAGCGGAGTATAGGAAACCAGTGGAAAGGGCAGCGCCACGCTGCCCTGTCGCAATTACAGCGGCTCGAACACGCCGGCGGCGCGGTTCTTGGTCACGTTATTCCAGGTGAACACCTTGCCGTTCATCGCCACGTACACGCCGGCCGGCAGGGTCTGGGCCACGCCCACCGCCACACCGAGGTTGAACAGCGCGTCCGAGTTGGCGATCTCGTAGGGGATCATGGCGCCGGTGAGCACGATGGTTTTGTCCAGTGTGGCCGCACCCAGCACCTGCGCGGTCTCGCGCATGGTATCGGTGCCGTGCACGATCACGATCGCCTTCTCCGTTGCCGCTTGGCACGATGCCAGCACGCGCTGGCGGTCGGCGTCCTGCATGTCGAGCGAGTCGAGCAGGGGCAGCACTTCCAGTGCCACCGGAATCGTCATGCGGGTGCGGCTGATGACTTGCGGCAAGTGGCTGTCCGCGAAGCCCAGGCTGCCGTTCAGTTCGTTGTAGTGCTTGTCGAAAGTGCCGCCGGTGGCGATGAGGCGCAAAGTCATGATCGTTTATAAACTCGGTGAAAAAAAGGTGGCTAATGATAGCTGCAAACGACGTGTATCCACATGTGTCTGCGCTAGAATCCTCCCGGTCCGATGAGTACACTCGTCGCTTTTTCCAGAACACCGACTTAACTTATGAAAGCCGTTGCCCCAGGAACCGTCATCTTCCACCGTCACCGAGGCTATGGCGTGATCGTGCACGTCAACCTGTTGACGGGCTGGATCTCGGCCCGCTTCGGCAACGAGTCGCGCACGCTCGACCTGAACCTGTCGAGCGACGAAGTCCAGCACGCGGACGGCGAACCGATCCTGTTCCGCCGCATGCCGCCCGACCGCATGCCACACGCGCGCCTGATGGCCATGGTGCGCGAGCTGCACAAGGCCGGCTACCAAAAGCTGTACCTCTATTCGTGGCCCAAGCCGTCCGGCCTGCACTGGCGCTGGCACTTGTTCACGGGCAAGCGCGACTGGATGCAGCGGCCGTGGCGCGAGGGCTGGTATGGCTCGGGCGCCGAGTACAACAACAACCCGGTGATGGGCTGGGGCGATTCGCCCGGCGCTTCCACCGACGAGCTGATCCACGCGCTGGCGAAATTCGACCCGCAAGGGCTGGCGCAGGCGCTGGGCAAGGACGAAGACCACACCGCGTGGTTCGCGGATGTGTGCGACCTGCTGCTGCCGGGCTACATGTACAGCCTGGACATGCAGCGTGCCACCGCCGGTGGTTTGCGCGACATGCCGGCAGTGCCGGTGGTGCCCGTGCGCGCGGGCCTGCCGCATTACAGCGGCCCGTCGATCAGCTGGCCGCCGGGCTGGGCCGGGCTCTGGACGCGTACGCATGCGATGCCGACGCGCCGCATCAACCTGACCGGCGAGCCCGAGCTGCGCTGAGCTAGCAGGTTTTCTGCCACCAGCTTAAAGACCGTCATCCCGGCGGAGGCCGGGATCCATGCTGAGAGGGAACGAAACGCGGCTTGTGCGCAATTTTCGACCGTGCACAGGGTCTATGGATCCCGGCCTTCGCCGGGAGTCATTTCCGGCAGTGCCGGGAATGACGGTTTTCAGGTTCGAGATGTTGTCAACGCTTCAGGGTTGAGGATGTTCGTTGGCGTGCCATTGGCGAAATTGACCACATTCTCGAACGCCGCCCTGAAGTACAGCTCGTAGCTCTCCTTCTCCACATACCCCAGGTGCGGCGTGGCCAGCACGGTCGGCATGCGCAGCAGCTCGGCATCGGCCGGCAGCGGCTCGTCGGTGAACACATCCAGTGCCGCCCAGCCGGGCCGGCCGCGCCGCAGGGCAGCTTCCAGCGCGCCTTGCGCGACCAGCTCGGCGCGGCTGGTGTTGACGAACAGCGCATCCGGTTTCATGCGCGCCAGGTCGTCGGCGGTGACGATGCCGCGCGTGGCGTCTGCCAGCCGCAGGTGCAGCGTCAGCACGTCGGCCTGCTCGAAGAAGGACTCGCGGCTGCCGGCGGCCTCGTGGCCGTCGGCCTCCGCCGCGGCGCGGCTCTGCTCGCTACCCCACACCAGCACGCGCATCCCGAACGCCTTAGCGTAGCCTGCCACCATCTTGCCGATCTTGCCGTAACTCCAGATCGCCAGCGTGCGCCCCTTGAGCACCCGCCCCAGCCCGTTCAGTTGCGGGTTGATCGAGGCGGTTTGCCACAGACCGTCTTTCAGGTTGTTTGCATAGGGCACGATCCGGCGGCTGGCGGCCATGATGAGCGCCCAGGTCAGTTCGGCCGGCGCCACCGGCGAGCCCACGCCCTCGGCGATCGCGATCCCGCGTTCGGTGGCGGCGGCCACGTCCACATGGCCGCTCACCTTGCCGGTCTGGGAAATGAGCTTCAGGTTGGGCAGCTTGCCCAGCAGCGCGCGCGGAAAGGCGGTGCGCTCGCGAATGAGCACCAGCGCATCGAACGGCGCCAGCCGGATCGCCAGCTGGCCCGCGCCGCGCGCCGAGCTGGTGAACACTTTGACCTCGTGGCCGTCCAACAGGCCAAAGCAGTCCAGGCTCCGGACCGCGTCCTGGTAGTCGTCGAGAATTGCAATTTTCATAGCTAATAGCTGAAATTAGGCAAGATTTCGTAAAAGATTAACACGCTCAAGTGAAAACCAAATAGCACACTACATTACTCAACAATTATTCCTACATTTTTGTCGTGCTGAGCTTGAATCCAGACACATGGGGTGTACAATCGCCTGAAAAGTTAAAGCTTTGACACGGTTCACCCGCACGCCGGCCTTGAACAGATAAAAATACAACAAGGCCAATGATATGACCGCCGTACCCACCGAACCCATCCGCGTGAATGGATTCAATAGTGCCAGCGAGAAGCTCGCCTGGCGCGGCCCAAGGGGCACACGACGATCCTGACGTTCCGGGACAACATAAGAATTCTTAATTGGCATTGGAGGCACCTATGAACCAGCCCGTGATGGGCGGCGTCGCTGCACTGGACGTCCCCGATTACATCAAGCATCAAAAGCTCATCAACTGGGTGGCGGAAATCGCCGCCCTGACCAAGCCCGACAGCATCTACTGGTGCGACGGCTCGACCGAGGAATACGACCGCCTGTGCGCGCAAATGGTCGACGCCGGCACGATGAAAAAGCTCAACCCGGAAAAGCGCCCGAACTCGTACCTGGCCTGCTCCGACCCCAGCGACGTGGCGCGCGTGGAAGACCGCACCTTCATCTGCTCCGCCACCCGCGAGCAGGCCGGCCCCACCAACAACTGGATGGACCCGGCCGAGATGCGCCGCACCCTGCACGGCCTGTTCGACGGCTGCATGGCCGGCCGCACGCTGTACGTGATCCCGTTCTCGATGGGCCCGCTGGGCTCGCCGATCGCCCACATCGGCGTCGAGCTGTCCGACTCGCCCTACGTGGCGGTCAACATGAAGATCATGACCCGCATGGGCCGCGCCGTGTACGACGTGCTGGGCGATTCCGGCGAGTTCGTGCCCTGCGTGCACAGCGTCGGCATGCCGCTTGCAGCCGGCCAGCAAGACGTGAAATGGCCGTGCAACGCCACCAAGTACATCGTCCATTATCCGGAAACGCGCGAGATCTGGTCGTTTGGCTCCGGCTACGGCGGCAACGCGCTCCTGGGCAAGAAGTGTTTCGCGCTGCGTATCGCATCGAACATGGGCTACCAGGAAGCGCAGGAAGGCGGCACCGGCTGGCTGGCCGAGCACATGCTGATCCTGGGCGTGGAGTCGCCGCAGGGCGAGAAGAACTACGTCGCGGCCGCGTTCCCGTCGGCTTGCGGCAAGACCAACTTCGCCATGCTGATCCCGCCCTCGGGGTTCGAAGGCTGGAAGGTCACCACCATCGGTGACGACATTGCGTGGATCAAGCCGGGCCAGGACGGCCGCCTGTACGCGATCAACCCGGAAGCCGGCTACTTTGGCGTGGCCCCGGGCACCAACGAAAAGACCAACCGCAACTGCATGGAGTCGCTGCGCCGCGACGTCATCTTCACCAACGTGGCGCTGACCGACGACGGCGACGTCTGGTGGGAAGGCATGACCAAGACCCCGCCGGCGCACCTGATCGACTGGCAGGGCAAGGACTGGACCCCGGCGTCCGGCACCAAGGCCGCGCATCCGAACGCGCGCTTCACCGTGGCCGCGACCCAGAACCCGGTGATCGACCCGGCGTGGGACGACCCGGCCGGCGTGCCGATTTCGGCCTTCATCTTCGGTGGCCGCCGCTCGACCACCGTGCCGCTGGTGACCGAGGCGCGCGACTGGACCGAGGGCGTGTACATGGCTGCTACCATGGGCTCGGAAACCACCGCGGCTGCCGCCGGCCAGATGGGCGTGGTGCGCCGCGACCCGTACGCAATGTTGCCGTTCATCGGCTACAACATGAGCGAATACTTCCAGCACTGGCTCGATCTCGGCCGCAAGGTGGCGGAGAAGAACCCGGCCGCGCTGCCGAAGATCTTCTGCGTGAACTGGTTCCGCACGGACGAGCAGGGCAACTTCGTGTGGCCGGGCTACGGCGACAACATGCGCGTGCTGAAGTGGATCCTGGACCGCACCAAGGGCCAGGCCGGCGGTGTCGAGCACATGTTCGGCACCACCCCGGCCTACGCCGACCTGACTTGGGACGGCGTGGTGTTCACCGAGGAGCAGTTCGTGCAGATCACCTCGATCGACGAGGACGCATGGCGCGAAGAGCTCAAGCTGCACACCGAGCTGTTCGAAAAGCTCTCCTACCGCCTGCCGCAGGAGCTGGTGGCGACCAAGGAAAAGCTCGAGAAGCACCTGGCCAAGTAAGCCGGGCTTCGCATGCAAAGGAAGGGCAGCGTCTGGTGGCGCTGCCCTTTTTTCGTAGGGTGGGCGGGTTTCCCGCCCACGCGTTCAACGCACGCTTGCGTTGCCTGTGCGCGTGCTCTGTTTGAACGCGTGGGCAGAATCTGCCCACCCTACCGGACGTGACCTCAATTCCACTCCATCAGGCAGGGCGGCACCAGGAGCGCAAGGGCCAGCACCAGGTAGATCAGCTGCAGCGGGATCATCCACCTGGCCCAGGTCAGCCACGGGATGCGCGCCAGTGCCAGCACGCCGACCGTGATGCCCGAGGTGGGAATCATCGGCGTGGACAGCTCGCCGAGCTGGAACGCCAGGATGGCGGTCTGGCGCGTCACGCCTACCAGGTCGGCCAGCGGCGCCATGATCGGCATGGTCAGCGCCGCCTGCCCGCTGCCCGAGTGGATGAAGAAGTTGATCACCGACTGGATCAGGAACATCTTCTGGGCCGCGAACACCGGATGGACGGACTGCACCAGCGGCATCAGCGCGTGCAGCATGGTGTCGATGATCTGCGCATCGCGTGCGATGATCATGGTGCCGCGCGCCAGAGCGATCACCAGCGCGGTGGGCGCCAGGTCCTTTACGCCTTGCATGAAGGCCCCCACCCAGCTGTCGGTCCCCAGGCGGGCGATCAGCCCCGCCACGATCGCCATCGCCAGGAACAGGGCGGCGATCTCCTCGATGAACCAGTCGAAGCGCACCACCCCCACCACCATCGCGCACAAGGTCAGCGCAAAGACCGACAGCACCGCGGCGTGGCGCCCGGAGATGCGGTCGTCGCCCACGGCCGGCGGCTGTTCCTTGCGCCGGGCCTGGTCCAGCACGAAGGTTGGGCTGAGGGCCGGGTTGTGCTTGACCCGCGCCGCATACCACATCAAAAAGGCGATGGTGACCGCGGTGGCTACCGCCCACACCACCAGCCGGTACAGGGTGCCCGAGAACACCGGCACGCCCGCGATGCCCTGCGCGATCCCCACATTGAACGGGTTGAGGAAGGCTGCCGCGAACCCGACCTGCGAGCCGAGGAAGGGGATCGAGACCCCCACGACCGAGTCGTAGCCGAGCGCCAGCGCGAGCGGCACGAAGACCAGCACGAACGGGATCACCTCCTCGTTCATGCCAAAGGTGGCACCGCCGAGCGAGAACATGGTGACGAACACCGGGATGATCGCCGCGCGCACCGCCGGCGAATGCTGGTGCGCGCGCACGATCGAGCGGATCAGGGTGTCGATCGCGTCGGTGCGCTGCAGCACCGCGAACGCGCCGCCGACGACCAGCACGAAGCCGATGATCAGGGCCGCTTCCACAAAGCCCTTGATGGGCGCCTTCAGCAGCGCCACCAGCCCCTGCGGGTTGCTGGCCACGTAGTGGAACGAGGCGGGATCGACGAGCTGCTTGCCGCCCACAAGATGGGTGTCGTATTTGCCGCCGGGGACAAACCAGGTCGCCAGCGCGATCAGTGCCAGGATTGCGAACAGCAGCACAAAGGTGTTGGGCAGTCGCAGGCGCATGGCTATTGGCTCAGCAAGGATCCGGAGCGGAAGGCGGCGGCGCCGGCGATTTTACAGATGTGCATGCCGCGCAGCAGGTGGCGGTGCGCGGTGCTGGCGAACAGCAGCCCGTCGTGGCCGGCGCGCACGGTGGCGGTAACCCCGGTCACCGGGTTGACGACATCGGCCACTGCTTCGCCCGCGCTGACCCGCTCGCCCAGCCGCTTGAGCATCACCAGCAGCCCCGATTGCGGCGCGCGCAGCGGCTCCACGCCTTCCAGCGGGGTCGGCGCGCACAGCGGGTCCGGCAGCGGCAGCAGCGGAATGTCGAGCACGCCCTCGCGCGCCAGGAATTGCAGCAGCGCGGTCGCGTCCTGCTCGGCCAGGTCGTAGCGCACATCCATCTCGCCGCGCAGTTCGACCGTGATGGCGGCGCATGCGGGCGGTATCGGCGTGGCCGGCCCGAAGTGCGCCGCCAGGTCCCACCACAGCCGGCTGCAGGCTTCGTCGAACGGGTCGCCCCCGGAGGCGTCCGACAGCAGCAGGGCGCGCGCGCCGAGCAGCGCGGCCAGCGGCTTGACCTGGGCGGCCAGCGCGCTGCCGGCATACAGGTGCAGCACCGCCTCGTTATCGCAGTGCAGGTCGAGCACGATGTCGGCGTCGATCGCCATCCCCAGCAGCGTCTTCTTCAGCACCTCGGTGTGGTCGGCCGGCTCCCAGTGCGCGATGGCTGCGCGTGCCTCGGCCCGGATCGCGGCCACGTTGGCCGCACTGTCGCTTCCAAGCCGGCGGGCCAGCGCCGACTTCAGGCCCTCGACCAGGTAGGGGAAGGAGCGGTTGAAGTTGGTCCCGGTGGACAGGTCGAAGCGCCCGAACGGCGTGCCCTGCACCACCTGCGACAGGCCGACCGGATTGGCGGCCGGCACGAGGATGACTTCGCCGCGCACGCGCCCCTGCGCGTCCAGCCGCTCCAGCTCGCGGCGCAGGAACTGGGCCACCAGCATCGCCGGAATTTCGTCTGCATGTAGCGCAGCCTGGATATAGACCTTCTTGCCCGCGCCCGGACTGCCGTAGTGGAGCGAGGTGAGCTGGTAGGTGGCGACGCTCTGCTCGGTCGCGATCGGGTGCGTCTGGGTATGCATGCGCAAATCTCCTGGCTTCGTGGTCCGGCTACCCGGCCGATTATGTATGATTTTTTACACACCGTAAATCACTGAAAAAAATCTTTCAAAATCTTGTTGAGTTTGCGGTGAATCCTGGTTTAGAGTTGGCAATGTTTAGATATTTACATCACAGATAAACAAGTAAAAAAACCGTCATCCGGAACCGCGCAATGCCCCATCCCGCCCCGCCCAGCACCTCGCCCGACGTCGGCTTTGCCGAGTCTTCGCTCGGCCAGTCCCTGCTGCAAGTGCTGGCCGAAGGTTCGGCCTCCAACCGCGCCATCGCCGACTACGTCCTGCGCAACCAGGTGCGCGTCACCGCACTCGGTATCGAGGAGCTGGCCGAAGCCTGCGAAGTGTCCACCGCCACCATCAGCCGCTTTGCGCGTGACCTCGGTTTCAAGAACTACGCCGCGATGCGCGGCGCGGTGGCCGAAACGCTGCAGTCGGTGCTGCAGCCGGTCGAAAAACTGCGCAGCACCATCGCGCGGCGCGCGCAAGCCGCCTCGCCCGCGCTGGAAAGCCTCGGCTACGCCGAGGCGGCCCTCACCGCCACCAGCCGTTCGCTGGCCGGCGCCGACGTGGACCGCATCGCCGCTGCCCTGACCAAAGCGCGCACCGTGTACGTGCTCGGCTTCGGCCTGTCCTCGTTCATGGCCGGCACGCTCGCCATGCACCTGCAGCCGTTCTGCCAGCACGTGGTGGAAGTGGCCGCCAGCGGCGGCACCGAGGTCGCCGCCAGCCACCTGGCCACCATCGGCCGCAAGGACGTGCTGGTGGTGATCTCGCTGCCGCGCTACACGCTCGACGTGGTGCCGCTGACGCGCTTTGCGCGCGACGCCGGCGCCACCATCGTTTCGATCACCGATTCGCCCGCGTCCCCGCTCGCCGAGCTCGGGCACCACGTGCTCTATGCGCACAGTACGCACCCGGTGCTGCCCAGCAGCTCCACAGCGGTGCTGGCCCTGATCGAGGCGCTGGTGGTGTCGCTGATGACCTCCAACAAAGCCAACGTCGCCAAGGCCGCCCGCCATACCGAGGCAATCGCCGCCTACCTCTACGGTGAACACCAGATTCGTACCAGCAGCACGCATAAAAAAGAAGGCGTCCGCAGGCGCCGCACTGTGAAGCAGTCCTGAGTCACCACCAAGAGGGAGCATTGCATGAGCAAGAACTATTCGAGAAGCGTGCGGCCGACCGTCCTGGCATCGGCGGTCGTGGCCGCATTGAGCCTGATCGCGCAGCAGGCGCACGCGCAAGAGGAAGAACAGAAGATCGCGCGCGTCGAGATCACCGGCTCGTCGATCAAGCGCATCGACAGCGAGACCGCGCTGCCGGTCCAGCGGATCACGCGCGAGGACATCGAGAAGATGGGCGCGACCACCGCCGCCGAACTGGTGCGCAACATCAGCGCCAACACCGCGCCGCTGACGGACGGCCCCAGCATCTCGGACGGCACCTCGGGCCAGCGCGGCCTGAACGCGGCCAACATGCGCGGCATCGGCGCGTCCTCGACCCTGGTGCTGCTGAACGGCCGCCGCCTGGCCAACTTCGCGGCGCCGGGCGACAACGCCGGCGTTGACCTGAACAACATCCCGGCCGGCGCGATCCAGCGCGTCGAGGTGCTCAAGGATGGCGCCTCGGCGATCTACGGCACCGACGCGATCGGCGGCGTCATCAACTTCATCACCCGCAAGGACTATACCGGCGTTGACCTGGCCGCATCGGCCGCCGGCACCCAGCACGGCGGCGCCGGCAAGCGCACCGCCAGCATCAGCGCCGGCACCGGCGACCTGGCGCGCGACCGCTTCAACGTATTCGGCGTGCTGGACGTGCAGCAGCTGGACGCGCTGCGCTCCGGCCAGCGCAGCTTCATCGCCGAGCGCCCGCTCGCCACCACCTTGCCGGCCCAGATGTCGAGCAATACCTACCCGGCCAACATCGACATGTCGACCGCGCAGCGCAAGGCGCTGATTGCCGCCGGCGTGCTGCCTGCCGGAGCGACCGCGAACCGGATCAACCCGAGTTCGCCCGATTGCAACCCGCCCGCGACCGTGTATGCCGCCAAGGGCCCGGGCGGGGCGCTGGGCTGCAGCTACGACTACATGGAAGACACCGAGATCTATCCGGACTCGCGCAAGGTGGGCTTCATCGGCCGCGCCACCTTCCAGCTGGACGCGGACAACCAGCTGTTCGCGGAGCTGGTGCAGTCCGAAGCGAAGACCCGCTACGTGCTCTCGCCCAACCCGACGCGGGTGCGCAACTTCCCGGTCAGCCTGCTGCCCGAGAAGTACCGCACGGTGCTGTCGGCGCCAGGGCTGCCCACCACCGTCAGCGGCCTGCGCTACCGGATGACCGAGGCCGGCAACCGCAGCAACGAAGTAACCAGCACCGGCCAGCGCCTGGTGCTGGGCGCCACCGGCACCCTGTCCGGCTGGGACTACGACGCGGCCCTGTCGCGCGCCGAGAACCGCGCCACCGACAAGTACGTGAACGGCTACTTCCTGTTCGATAAATTCGACGCCGGCATCCGTTCGGGTGTCATCAATCCGTTCGGCCCGTCGTCGCAGGCCGGCAAGGACCTGTTCGCCGCGATCCGCGTCAACGACGAGGCGCGCAAGGCCAAGGGCGTGTCGACCTCGATCGACGGCAAGATGTCGCGCTCCTTGATGGCGCTGGAAGGCGGCGACCTAGCGCTCGCGATCGGCGGCGAGCTGCGTCGCGAGAGCCAGAAGTTCACCCCGTCCGAGCTGCTCAAGTCGAACAACCTCGGTGGCGACCGCGACAGCACGCTGCCGGTCGGCACCCTGCTCGACGTGGAGACCGCCGACGCCAGCCGCAACGTGCGCTCCGTGTTCACCGAGGTGAACGCGCCGTTCACCAAGGAGCTGGAGATGCAGTTCGCGCTGCGTTACGACAGCTACAGCGAAGTGGGCAGCACCACCAATCCCAAGCTCGGCCTGCGCTGGCAGCCGCACAAGGCGCTGCTGGTGCGCGCCTCGGCCGGCACCGGCTTTCGCGCGCCGTCGTTGTCGGACCTGAAGCGCCCGACCATCTATGGCACCGCGGCCGGCTTCCTGACCGACCCGCAGTGCGTCAAGCAGGAAGGCAGCATCGACCTGTGCACCGACCAGTGGCCGGTCGAGCGCCGCTCGAACCCCAACCTCAAGCCGGAGAAGTCGCAGCAGTTCACGCTGGGCGCGGTGTTCGAGCTGGGCAAGCGCACCAACGTATCGGTCGATTACTGGAACATCCAGAAGAAGGACGTGATCAGCACCCTGGGCGAGCAGGTGATTACCGAGAACCCGGCGGCCTACAACGGCAAGTACATCCAGCGCGACAGCGACGGCTTCATCTCCAACATCCTGCTGATGAAGGAGAACCAGGGCCGGCTGAAGACCTCGGGCATCGACCTGGGCGGCGAATGGCGCAGCGAGCGCGGCGCCTGGGGCCGGTTCGGCGTGAACCTGTCCGGCACCTGGGTGCTGAAGTACGACCGCCAGTTCGGCCCGCAGGAGCCGTACCGCAGCAACCTGGGCGTATTCCTGAACGACCAGGTGATCCAGAAGTGGCGCCACCGCGTCAATTTCGAGTGGGACAGCGGGCCGTTCAGCCTGACCCTGGCGAACCAGTACTCGAGCGGCTACACCGACCAGAACACCACCTACGACCCGTACACCGACCAGCTGCTGGCGCCCAACCGCGTGAAGGCTTACTCGCTGTGGGACCTGACCGGTAGCTGGGCGATCACCAGGCAGCTCAAGCTGCGCGCCGGCGTGCTCAACCTGGCGGACACCAATCCGCCGTTCTCGAACCAGGCCTACTTCTTCCTGGCCGGGTACGACCCGAGCTACACCGACCCGCGCGGCCGCAGCGGCTTCGTCAGCCTGAACTACTCGTTCAAGTAACAGGCACTTGCAAGCGGGTCCGGCGACGGGCCCGCTTTTTCGTTGCGGAGGTACGATGTTCAAGAGACTGTGCACGGCGCTGCTGCTGGCGCTGGCCTGCGCCAGCGCGCTGGCGGCCGAAGCGCCGAAAGGATCGCTGGTCATCATCGGCGGCGGACTGCGCGCCGACAATGCCCAGGTGTGGCAGAAGATCGTCGAGCTGGCCGGCGGCAAGGGCGCGCTCATCGCCGTGTTCCCGTCCGCCGCGCAGCACCCCGAGCAGTCGGGACGCAGCGCCGCGGAGCGCCTGAATCGCTACGGTGCGCGCGCCTTCGCGGTGCCGGTGGCGCCGCTGCTGGCCGGCACCGACGCGCGCAAAGCGGCCGACGATCCGTCCCTGGCCCAGGCCGTGCGCGATGCCGGCGGGGCCTACTTCGTGGGCGGCGACCAGGCGCGCATCACCGGCGCGCTGCGGCGTGCCGACGGCAGCAACACGGCGGTGCTGGACGCGCTGTGGTCGATGTACCGGCGCGGCGGCGTCATCGCGGGCACCAGCGCAGGCGCGGCCATCATGAGCAGCACCATGTTCCTCGATCCGCCGCCGATCCTGCCGATGCTCAAGCAGGGCATGGTCAAGGATGGCAAGGACGTGGCGCCGGGCCTTGGCTTCATCGGCGACGACGTGTTCGTGGACCAGCACCTGCTGATCCGCGGGCGCTTTGCGCGCATGCTGCCGGTGATGCTGGCCAAGCGCTACACGCTGGGCCTGGGAATCGACGAGAACACCGCAGCAGTCGTCGGCCCCACGCGCGACGTGACCGTGCTTGGCTACCGCGGCGCCATCGTGATCGACCTGGCGCAGGCCAGCACCGACCGCACGCAGCCGCAGTTCAACCTCTCCAACGCCCGCATCAGCTACCTGGACAGCGGCGACCGCTTCAACCTTGCCAGCCGCGCCTACACACCTGGGCCGGACAAGGCGCGTGCCGCGCTCGCCGTGCCCGAGCATCGCGGCCCGGTGTTCTTCCCCGACATCCTGGGCAACACGGCGGTGGTGAACCTGCTGGAGAAGCTGGCCGACAGCGACCAGCAGCAGGCCATCGGGCTGGCCTTCGACGGGCCGCGCAGCGTGGCGCCGGAGCAGGGTTTCGAGTTCAGCTTCACGCGCAGGCCGGACGGCGAGTACGCGTCGCAGCGCGGCGAGGGCTGGTCGATATTCGACGTGAGGATGGACGTGCGGCCGGTGCGCATGAACCAGCCGCTGTACTCCACCGCGCCGTAAGGCCGGGCAGCCGGTTCAGGCGTTTTCCTTCGTGATGAACTCGCGCAGGTCCTCGAGCCGATGCGCCCAGAAAATCAGCAGCGGCGTGTCCTGGGCGTTGCTCACATAACGCGGGTTGAATACGCCGCGCAGCACCGCCCCGGTCATGACCTGGTTGCCGAACTGGCTGCGCCAATTTTCCGCATCCTTCACCACTTCCTTGTTCAAACGCTTGCGGCTGTTGATCCCCGAGTTGGAGCTCTTACATTCCAGCACCAGGCGTTTTCGATTTCTCAGGCCGATGACGCAATCGCCGTTGTCGTGGCCCAGCGTGGCATTGGTCATGTAGAAGCCGGCTTGCGGCAGGTCTTCGGCTGATTCAATCGGCTCGCGCGGCGTTGGAACCCGCTGATAGTCCAGCGCCTTGAGCAAGTCCTCAACCGCGCTTTCGAGATCCTTCTTTTCCTCGCTGCGCCGGTTGGCCTGGACGCGTTGCGCCGTCATTGCCACGGCGGTCGCGATCACCGCCGTCCTTCTCTGTTCCGGCGTTGCTGTTTGGTCCTCGAGAATCCAGGAGAACCGCTTGGGGTCCAGGGTCTGGTGAAGGAGGAATTGCAGTTGCTCGGCCAGTTCGCGGCTGCTGCGGATGGCTTTTCGCGAGACGCGCCCGGACAACAAAGTCCTCAGGTCGTCTTCCGAGACCGGCGGCGCGGTCAGATAGCGCAGCGCCGTGAACAACATGGGGTTGCCGACAATGGAGCCAAGCAGCTCCTGGTCAACGGGACGGCGAAGCAGTTCGGGTAGCCGGTCAATCAGCGACGCGGCGGCCGTCTCCGCGCTGGTGAATTCGGAGACGTAGTCCTCGAGCGACTCGTCCAGCCGCCGAATGCGGAAGAGGCGCGTCGCTTCCGTGCAATCTGCCAGAATGTCTTCGTCGCTCCAGATGCGACCGTTCCTGGATAGTTGAATCACCACCGGCGTTGCTCACCCCCCGAAAAATTCTGCGTTCGGAATCCGGAGTCGCATGATCTCCGATGGCTCGAACTTGGTCAGTCCGCCGGCGTACACGCGCCCGGACTCCTTGCTGACATTCTTGTTGAGCCAATCGACCAATGCTACCAAATGTTCCTCGGTAAGGGGAGCTTTCGGGTATAAGCCATGGGCCACATTGATCAAGCGCGCGCCGGCGGCATTGATGGCAAAGACGGGCGGCCTCCTGCCCATGTAGGTGACCACAATACTGGGCGCCACCGCCTGCATGTTCACGCGCCACCAAGGCGTGCGGTGTTCGGCGATATAACCCTTGTCTGCCTGTTGGGAACGCGCCCAGCGCAGGAACTCTTTAACCGGACCCAATTCACCGGACGGGAGCCCATCGAGCGAAGCGGGCAAATCCACCACCCGCCGCAGCGAACCCAAATCGTCGATGCGATTATCGGTGGCGCCGACAATATCGGCCGCATCGGTGATGGATGGGACCAGGAATTTTTCCGGCAGGCCGAACCGGTTTTCCTTCGTGACCCAGACCTTGTTCTTGCCGGTCACCTGGCCACGGCGCACCTTGAAAAAGTCACCCAGTTCTGGCCAGTCAGCCTTCACGGTGCGCGGCGTGGTGCGAACGAAACCGGACCACTTGCTTTCGCCTTTCGCCGCGCTCTTCGGTGTCGCCTTGCCGGCGCCGAGAAGCGCCAGTTCTTCCACACTGTCGATTGCCTTGAATTCGATGTCCTCGCTGTCAGAACCAGGCGCAAAGCAGGTAATGCATGCCGAAACGAGTGCATCCTCGAATACGCGTACCGTGGGCGAGACGACAAAAACAGCTTTGCCGCCCAGGCCATTCGTCAACAAATCCCGCATCGACTGGCCGTAGTTCACATCGAGCCATTCCGAGGCGGTGATGAACACGCCAAGGTCGCCCGGGCGCGCCAGGTCGAGCACCTTTAAAAAGAAGTGCAGGTGGAGTCCCGCCAGCTTGCTCGCCGCGTGGCCGAGCGACTTCAGGCGGTCGCTATACCAGTTCTTCCAATCGGCGGCGATGTCATGGTGGCGTACGTAAGGCGGGTTACCGATGAAAACGGTTCTGCCATCGATTTGAGGGAGCTCGAGCGCGCGAAAGTCCTGGATGCGAATCTCGATGCGATCCTGCAGGCCCAGGACGCAGGCATTGGCCCGCAATAAAAGAGCAACCGCCGGGTCAAGTTCAACCGCTATCCCGCGCGCGTTGGGATTGCGCCGCAAGCCGGCAATCACATAGCGCCCGGTTCCCGCACCAGGATCGACGATACGGCAGATGTCCCCTTGCGATTCGGCCCATTGAAACATGCCGGTGACCGCCGCGACCGGGGTAAAGGTCTGGCCACTGCTGCGCCTGAATTCAGGCGACAGGATATGGGAATAGGCCGAGCCCAGCGGGTCGGTGCCGCTTTCGATCGCGTTTCGGACGGATGCGACCAGTTTGGGTGACACCTCGGTCCGGTGCTCGTCCACCACGGCGGTTTCCAGCGCCGTCAAACGCTCGCCGCCGGTGAGCGCAAACGCAACGGAAACCAGGCTCCTGATGTTCAGCAGGTCGCCAAGATCCAGGTGCCCCTGGGCACTGTCATTGCTGCGTTCGTTGTTCATATCGACGAGTGTTTCCAGCCGCTGAGTGGAAAGCAGCCGGCGCAGCGCAATGGCACCGGCATTCAGGCAAAGGCTCGCGCATTATACTGTAATTTTGTACAGTAATAATGCGCAGCCTCGTTGCGTTAGCGCATCATAATTTCGAAACGCTTAGCGAAGCAACGGCTTGAGGTATTTGCCCGTCACGCTGGCCTTGTTGGCGGCCACGTCCTCCGGCGTGCCCGAAGCGACGATGGTGCCGCCGCCCGCGCCGCCTTCCGGCCCCAGGTCCACGATCCAGTCCGCGGTCTTGATCACGTCCAGGTTGTGCTCGATGATGACCAGCGTGTTGCCCTGGTCGCGCAGGCGATGGATCACCTTGAGCAGCAGGTCGATGTCGGCGAAGTGCAGGCCGGTGGTCGGCTCGTCCAGGATGTACAGGGTGCGGCCGGTGTCGCGCTTACTGAGCTCCAGCGACAGCTTCACGCGCTGCGCCTCGCCGCCCGACAGCGTGGTCGCGCTCTGCCCCAGTTTGATGTAGCCAAGGCCCACGTCCAGCAGCGTGTGCAGCTTGCGCGCGATGACCGGCACCGGCTTGAAGAATTCGTGCGCGTCCTCCACCGTCATGTCCAGCACTTCGGTGATGTTCTTGCCCTTGTACTGCACTTCCAGCGTCTCGCGGTTGTAGCGCTTGCCGTGGCAGACGTCGCACGGCACGTACACGTCCGGCAGGAAGTGCATCTCGACCTTGATCACGCCGTCGCCCTGGCAGGCCTCGCAGCGGCCGCCCTTGACGTTGAACGAGAAGCGGCCCGCCGAGTAGCCGCGTTCCTTCGCGGTCGGCACGGTGGCGAACAGGTCGCGGATCGGCGTGAACACGCCGGTGTAGGTGGCCGGGTTCGAGCGCGGCGTGCGGCCGATCGGCGCCTGGTCCACCGAGATCACCTTGTCGAAGTGCTCAAGGCCGTGGATCGCGTCGTGCGGCGCCGGCTCCGCCTGCGAGCCGTACAGGTGGCGCGACAGCGCCGGGTACAGCGTGTCGTTCACCAGCGTCGATTTGCCCGAGCCCGACACGCCGGTCACGCAGGTGAGCAGGCCCACCGGCAGCGTGAGCGACACGTTCTTCAGGTTGTTACCGGTGGCGCCGGTGATCACCAGCTGGCGGTTCGGATCGGCCTTGGTGCGCTTCTTCGGCACCTCGATCTTCTTCGCGCCCGACAGGTAAGCCGCGGTCAGCGACTTCTTGTTCTTCATGATCTCCTTGAGCGAGCCTTCGGCGATCACCTCGCCGCCGTGCACGCCCGCGCCCGGACCCATGTCCACGATGTAGTCGGCGGTGCGGATCGCGTCCTCGTCGTGCTCCACCACCAGCACGCTGTTGCCGATGTCGCGCAGGTGCTTGAGGGTGGCGATCAGGCGGTCGTTGTCGCGCTGGTGCAGGCCGATCGACGGCTCGTCCAGCACGTACATCACGCCGGTCAGGCCAGAGCCGATCTGCGAGGCCAGGCGGATGCGCTGCGCCTCGCCGCCCGAGAGCGTGTCGGCGCTGCGGTCCAGCGACAGGTAGTCCAGGCCCACGTTATTCAGGAACTTCAGGCGCGAGACGATTTCCTTGATCACGCGCTCGGCGATGTCCTTCTTGGCGCCCGTCAGGTTCAGCTTGTCGAAGTACTCGAGGCAGTCGCGCAGCGGCTTGTCCGACACCTCGTAGATCGCGCGCTGCTGCTCGCCGGCGCCGATCTTTACGTAGCGCGCTTCCGTGCGCAGGCGCGCGCCGCCGCACGACGGGCACTCTTTTTCGTTGATGTACTTGGCCAGCTCCTCCTTCACCGCCATCGAGTCGGTCTCGCGGTAGCGGCGCTGCAGGTTGTTGACCACGCCCTCGAAGGTGTGCTCGCGGATCACGGTGCGGCCACGCTCGTTCACGTAGGCGAACGGGATCGCGGTCTTCCCGGAGCCGTACATGATCACGTCCTGCGCCTGTTTGGGCAGCTGCTCGAACGGCTTGTCGATGTCGAATTCGTAGTGCGCCGCCAGGCTTTGCAGCATCTGGAAGTAGAACTGGTTGCGCCGGTCCCAGCCCTTCACCGCGCCCGAGGCGAGCGACAGGTTGGGGAAGGCGACGATGCGCTTGGGGTCGAAGAACTCGATGTGGCCCAGGCCATCGCATTCCTGGCAGGCGCCCATCGGGTTATTGAAGGAGAACAGGCGCGGTTCCAGTTCCTGCAGCGAGTAGCCGCAGACGTTGCACGCGAATTTGTTCGAGAAGATGTGCTCCTTCGCGCTGTCCATCTCGAGCGCGATCGCGCGCCCGTCCGCCAGCCGCAGCGCGGTCTCGAAGCTTTCGGCCAGGCGCTGCTTGATCTCCGGGTTCACCTTCACGCGGTCGATCACCACGTCGATCGTGTGCTTCTCGGTCTTCTTCAGCTTGGGCAGGTCGTCCACTTCGTAGATGCGCGCGTCGTTCACGCCGCTCTGGATGCGAAAACGCACGAAGCCCTGCGCCTGCATGTCCATGAACAGGTCGCTGTGCTCGCCCTTGCGGTTGGCCACCACGGGCGCCAGGATCATCAGCTTGGTCCCCTCCGGCATGGCCAGGACGGCGTCGACCATCTGCGAGACGGTCTGCGCGGCCAGCGGCTCTTCCGGATGGTCCGGGCAGTAGGGCGTGCCCACGCGCGCGTACAGCAGGCGCAGGTAGTCGTGGATCTCGGTGACCGTGCCCACCGTCGAGCGCGGGTTGTGGCTGGTGGCCTTCTGCTCGATCGAGATCGCGGGCGACAGGCCTTCGATCAGGTCGACGTCCGGCTTTTCCATCAGTTGCAGGAACTGGCGCGCGTAGGCCGACAGCGACTCGACGTAGCGGCGCTGGCCTTCGGCGTACAGGGTGTCGAACGCGAGCGAGGACTTGCCCGAGCCGGACAGGCCGGTGATCACGATCAGCTTGTTACGCGGCAGATCGAGGTTGATGTTCTTGAGGTTGTGCGTGCGTGCGCCGCGGATGCGAATTTCTTCCATTAATCTTCTTAGCTGGCTTTCGAATTAATGTGGGGCCGGCGCACGCAAGGCAAACGGTGAGCGGGCCAACGGGGAGAACCCATAACTATAGCTGGTTTTTTTCTCGCCCGTAATTTGCGGTCCCGGTCGGAAGGCCAGCGATTGCAACCCTGCAATGCACTCTTGCAAATACCGGCGAGAGCAGGCGGGCAGGGAAAGCTGCAGATGGTGCGCTTCAAGTATTTTCCAATGACAAATCCACCAGAACGCGCAAATAAAGTTGCTCGTGGGCGAGGCTGAAACAGGGCTTGCCGCCCGGTTGACGCACCTCCAACTCTGCCTTTTTTGCTTGCGTATCATGCGACGCCAGCCGATGCATGTTTGGCTACGTCCGGGCGTCGCCCTGCGCGCTAGCGGCCATTGCATCAATCCATCCACGAGGGATTGCCGTGTCTTCCAGTGTCATGCCAAGCCATCCATGAACCGCCGCCTTCCCACTGCAAGCAAAGCGCTCCTGTACGTCGCCCAGGTGGCAGTTGTGGCCGCCATTGCGTACAACGTGCTGCACCTGCGCTCGTACGACCTGCGGGTTCCCTTCGAATACCAGGGCGATTCGATGGTCATTCTCATGTACATCAAAGGGATGCTGCTCAACGGGTGGACGTTCATCATTCCACAGCTGTCTGCGCCCTTCGAGCTGAACGCAGCCGCCTTCCCGATCATGACCAATGCCGACTGGCTCATCATGAAGGCGATCTCGCTCTTCACCTCGGAGCCGGGGCTGGTTCTCAACGGTTTCTGGCTGCTCACGCTGGCCCTGTCCGCGGCCAGCTCGACGCTCGCGCTGCGGCTGCTGGGCCTGGGCCGCGTGTATGCCTTTGCCGCCGGCATCCTGTACGCGTTCCTGCCATTCGCCTTGCTGCGCAACGTCGCGCACGTGAACCTGGTGTACTACCTCGTTCCGCTGCTTGCGCTGCTCGCCGTCCACATTGCAGGCGGGCTGGCGAACCAGAACGACAAGCTGATCAGGCGCGTGGCCTATGCCGCGTGTATCGCCCAAGGGTTTGACTACGTCTACTACAGTTTTTTCGCGGTGCTGCTCTTTGCGTTTGCGGGCGTGGTTGGCTACGTGGGCACGCGCTCGCGCCGCGTTCTCGCCGTCGCCGCCACTGCGATGGCACTGGTGATTGGCGCCACGTCGATCAACCTGTCTCCAAGCCTGTACAGCTGGTACAGCGCAGGCAAGCCGCCCGAAATGAACTACAAGAAGCCGGCCGAGGCGGAGATCTACGGGGCCAAGATTCGCAGGATGATCGTGCCGAATCCGCATAACCCGGTCCGTTTCCTGGCCCAGTGGGCGCGCCGGGACCAGGCCAGCGCCTTCCCCAATGAAAACGAAAACACCATGGCGCGCCTGGGCCTGGCCGCGTCGGCCGGCTTCGTCCTGCTGCTGCTGGTCTCCCTGCGCGTGCTGCGCCTGCCGAATGACGAATCCGGTGCGATGCTGGCAAGCCTTGCGCCATTGTCCCTGTTCACCCTGCTGTTCGTCACTGCGGGGGGCGCCGGCGCGGTGTTCAACCTGTTCTTTTTTTCCGACATCCGGGCGTACAACCGCTTCTCGGTCTTCCTGGCATTCTTCGCGCTCGCCGGCCTTGGCTTCGTGTTGCGGGCATGGCCGCGTGGCCGCCTGGGCAAGAGGATCGCCTACCCGTGTGTCGCCGTGTTCGTGGTGCTCGGCTTGTACGACCAACTGCTCGACTGCAACCTGCCCGAGCGCGCAGTGGCGGATACCAACCAGTACCGGGCCGACCGCGATATCGCTGCCCACCTGCAGGCGCTTTACCCGGCAGGCGCCAGCATTCTCCAGCTGCCGCTCACCGGCTTTCCGCCGGGGTACCTGCAGGACCGCATGCTGTCGTACGACCACCTGCGCCCGTTCTTGTGGAGCGGGGAAAACATGCGATGGAGCTGGCCGTCGTTCTCGCAGCGCCACCGCGCGTGGCAGGATCGCCTTGCCGGCACCGCGCCGCCAGCGATGGTGGATGCGGCGGTGTATTCGAACTTCGATGCCATCCTGGTCGACCGGTACGCCTACAAGGACGATGCAAGGCAACTGGTGTCGGCGCTGGAAGCGGCTGGCGCGGTCCGAAAATTCGACCATTCCCGGTACGTGGTGCTTGACCTGGGCGCGGCAGGCGACCGGCTGCTGGCCAAGGTGGGGGCGCCCGAGTTCGCGCGACAACGCGCGCAGTGGCTGAACCCGGCCATCCGGGTTGCCTGGGGGCCGGGCTTTTACGACGCGGAGACGAGTGCCGAGGGCGTGCACTTCCGATGGTCGTCGCGCCGCAGCAGCCTTACCCTGGTTAACGAATCGCCGCTCACGAAGAAACTCCGGGTCGATTTCGACGTCGCCTCGCAAGCAGCCGGCACGGTCCAGGTTGAAAGTGGAACGCGGCGTTGGCACATCGATTCGCGTAGCGACCCCAGCCATGCCTCGCTCGAGTTGTCCATTCCGCCCGCCGCGCAGCACACCCTGTCATTCCAGGGCGAGGTGGCGCGTGTGGTGGCGCCGGGCGACCCGCGCGAGCTCTACTTCAATGTCGAGAATTTCGGCTACGCCGAGCTTGTCGAGGAGGCGCCCGACAAGGCCGTTGTTGCCGACACCCGGGGGCGGCAGCAATGAGACGCGAAGTGACAACCCGCATCCGCTTTGTGCTGGATGAGCTGGTTCCGCCGCTGGTGCGCGACAGCCGCTGGTTCATGTGGCCGTTCTTCGTGCTCGCCTACGGAACACTCTCGGTCAGGCATTTTATGGAGTTCAAATCCAGGGCCTATTCCATGACGGCAGAGGAATACCGTCGCTTTTACGCTTCGCTGGGCAAATCGATCTCGCGACGTCGCAACACCGACCTGAACGAAGCTTCCGTCAGGTTCATCCTCGACAAGCTTCCTGCGGACACCGGCGCGAGCTTGCTCGATGTCGGGGCCGGCAATGGCTATCTGCTGGGCCGTCTGGCGCAAGCCCGTCCGTGGCGACGTATCGCGGGTGCAGACGTCGTCGTCAACAAGGACGCGGCCAGCCGCTTCCAGATTTACCCGGGCATGCTGCCCGCGCTGCCGTTTGCGGAAAACGAGTTCGATGTCGTCACCTGCACGCATGTCATCGAACACCTGCTCGATGTCGAGGCGTCGGTGAAGGAATTGTTGCGCATAACCAGGCGCCGGCTGTTCGTCGTGGTGCCGCGCCAGCGCTACTTCTACTACACGCTGGACGAGCACCTGAACTTCTATCCGCGCATCGAGCCGCTGCTCAGGTTGTTCCAACCCTACCCCGTCATCTGCACTGTGCAGGATGGCGACTGGGCGCTGATGGTCGATGTTGGCGGCGATGCGGGCTGACGCGTGCGCAACATGCTCCCCCTGGTCCTCGTGGCGTGCGCGCTCGCTACCGTGCTGACGATGTCGCATGCACTCCTGCGCGCCTCGTCCAGCCACCCGCCTTTCGAGCTGGGCTGGGTGCTGCGGGTGGGCAGCGCGCTGCTGCTGTACGCCGCCGTGTTTTTTGCCT
Organism: Massilia agilis; assembly: GCF_024756255.1. Classification (GTDB taxonomy): domain Bacteria; phylum Pseudomonadota; class Gammaproteobacteria; order Burkholderiales; family Burkholderiaceae_D; genus Telluria; species Telluria agilis. The sequence goes on from NZ_JANUHB010000006.1 coordinate 198,727, forward strand.
ACTCCATCATCCTCAAATACTTCGACCTGTCGGTGCTGTATCCGACTTACACATCGCTGTCGATACTCGGGGTCTTCCTCGTCGGCGTGCTCTATTTTGGCGAGCAATTCACCATGGCCAAGCTGGCTGGCATGGTTGCGATCATCCTTGGCGTGGGCCTGATGGCCTCATGAAGCGGAAGGTGCCATGAAGAAGACAATCTCGGTGGTCGTTCCATGCTTTAACGAAAGCGGCAGCCTGTGCCATTTCGTCGATCGGTTCCGCCCGCTGCTGTCCAGGCACCCCGGCTATGCGTTCGAACTGGTCTTTGTCAACGACGGCAGCACGGACGATACCTTCGCCCACATCCGCGCGCTGGCCGCGGCCGAGAGCTGGGTCAAGGGCATCAACCTGACCAGGAACTTCGGCAAGGAGGCAGCGTTGACTGCCGGGCTGGACTACGCGCACAGCGATGCGGTCGTGTTCATGGATGCCGACCTGCAGCATCCTCCCGAGGTCGTCAGCGATTTCATTGCGCGGTGGGAACAGGGCCATGACGTCGTGGTCGGGCACAGGGTGTCGCGCGAGACCGATTCGCGGGCCTACCGAATGCTTGCCAACGTCTTCTACCGCATCAGCAACCGCATTTCCGACGTCAAGCTGTCGGAACACGAAGGCGACTTCAGGCTGATCGACCGAAAGGTGGCGGACAAGTTGCGGCAATTGCGGGAAAACCGCCGTTTCATGAAAGGCCTGTTCGCCTGGGTGGGCTACGAACCCGTGTTCGTGGAGTATGAAGTGGGGCGGCGTTTCAACGGAGTGTCTTCCTTCAACACATGGCGGTCGTGGAATTTCGCGCTCGAGGGAATCACCAGTTTCAGTACGGTGCCGCTGCGGATCTGGAGTTACCTGGGCGGTCTGGTGCTGCTCATCGGCCTTGGCTATTTGCTCGTGATTGTCCTCCAGGCGATCCTGTACGGCGTCGTCACGCCTGGCTACGTGACCCTGCTGGCGGCGGTGGTGGGCTTTAGCGGGGTGCTGATGATCGGCATCGGCATTCTGGGCGAATACATCGGCCGGATCTACATGGAAGTGAAGCAGCGCCCGACCTATCTGGTGAAGGAAATGGTCAGCAATCCGCTGGAAACGGCGCAGGCGGCCGAGCCCGCGCAGCCGGGAAACAGCTCCGCGACCGCCTGGGGTGCGCCGGCGGACGGATGAGGGTAGAATGCGCGCGCAAAAAGTTAGGCGGCGGCCGGCAGAGCAGGCATAATAGCGAGTCGCAGCGAACACACAACCACCCTGATGCTTAGTCAAGTGCAGAGTCAGGGTTCACTTAACTGAAGGAGACAAGCAATGGCATCCGTGAACAAGGTCATTATCGTCGGCAACCTGGGCCGCGACCCCGAAATCCGCTACATGCCGAGCGGCGACGCGATCGCAAACATCGCGGTGGCAACCTCGTACCGCTCGAAGGACCGCAACACCGGCGAGCAGAAAGAGCTGACCGAATGGCACCGCATCTCCTTCTTCGGCCGCCTGGCCGAGATCGTGGGCCAGTACCTGAAAAAGGGCTCGTCGGTCTACGTCGAGGGCCGCCTGCAGACGCGCAAATACACTGACAAGGACGGCATCGAGCGCTACGCGACCGACATCATCGCCGAGAACATGCAAATGCTGGGTGGCCGCCAGGGCATGGGCGGCGGCGCCGACATGGGCATGGACGACGGCGGCTACGACGCCCCGCCGCAACGCCAGCCGCAGCGCCAGGCGCCGCCGGCCCCGGCCCCGGCAGCTCGCCCGGCCCCGCGCCCGGCGCCGAACTTCTCGGACATGGACGACGACATTCCGTTCTAAAACCAACCTTGTTGTTTTATTGTTGGTAGAGGCGCGCGTTTCCTTATGGAACGCGCGCTTTTTCTTTACTCACACTTGATCTCGTGCTTTAGTCGAGTTGTTGTTCAAATACTATTTTGCGGGAATAGCGGCCAGTTGCACTGCATAGATCTGTCGCGCGCGCCTTGGGGGTATCGAACTGATGACGCCACAGCGGAAACTCCGCGTCGGGAACGCTCTCATGATCGTAGGCACAATGCCGCTCGTACTCGGCCTCATCTGGATCGTCAGCGTTATTTTTTACGCACAGACGCACAAAGGCCAGATGGGAGGATCCGACGCATTTCTCATGATTGGCGTCCTGTTCATCACGTATAGCTTTGCTTTTCTGGTGGGTGGCGGCAGCGCGCTATGGTCGGCTCTCGTAGCCAGAGGCAATCCTGATGCTCGCACGCGCGCTTCAACCTTGGTGCGGCGCTTCGTTTGCATCTTGCTCGGTGCACCGTTGGCCGGGTATTTCGGGCTCAACCTTTTCTCGTTTTTGCTCTCATTACGTTAGCCCCACTCAGAAGTAGCTGCGCAGCGTCGCCTGCCACCCGTTGGTCGCGGACAGCGCCCCGTAATTGCTCAGCGCCTCGCCGCGATGCCGCTGCCACTGCAGCGCGTAGTCGAACCGCCCGGCGTGGTAGCGCGCCTCCAGCCACAGGCGGCGGCTCGGGTCGATCAGATCGACGTTGTGCATGGCCGACAGGTCGAGCCGGGGAACGAACGCGTCCTGCCAGCGCGCGTGGAAGAACAGCTCGCGCCGGGTCGGCAGCACCTGCAGCGCCTGCGCCTGCTTGCGGTACAGCCCGTACAGCGGCAGCGGGCCGTGCCTCACCATGTCCCACGCCGCGTCGTCCGCGCCGCGGCCATCGTGGTGATACTCGGCGGTGACCGAGAGCCGGTTTGGCGCCGTGTAGGTCAGGCCGGCGGAGGCCTGGTTGCGCCAGCGCCGCTCCTGCGGCCCGGTGCCAGCGCTTGCCGCCAGTTGCGACACGCTGCGCCCGCCAGACCACTCGACAAAGGCGACCGTCGCGTCGCCGAGCAGGCTCGTGACATTCAAGCCGAACTGCGCCGGCTGCGAACCTTCCCGGTAAGCGAGCACCTGCGGCGCCAGCACGCCAATCTTCTGGCTTGCCGCGAGCAGCATCCGGGCCGGATGCGCCACACCTACGCCATCCTGCGCCGGCGCCCACACGGCGGTGAACGAACCGCTGTCCCACACCTTCTGCCCGCGCAGCATCGTGCTGCCCTGGCGGTTCTCCTTCAGGCTGGCCGGGTCGATCGACACCACCGAACGCACCGCCGCGCGGCCAAAATAATCGGTGGGGTTGTAGCCGAGCGCGACCCCGTTGCGCAGGTTGATGCGACCGGCGTCCAGCATCGTTCCTGCATCCGGACGCCAGCTGGCGAAGGCATCCTTGAGCGTGTTGATGGCGTGCCGGCCCGGCCAGTTGACGTCGAACCGGTCGGCGAACGAAATGGACCACTGCGCGGACACCGCGTGCTCGTACTGCAGGTCGAGCGACAGGCGCCGGCTGGCGCCGCTGCCCGCGCCTGCCTCGACGAAGCTGCGCCAGTCACTGGCGGCTGGCGTGACCACCGGCGCCTGGTCCGCCAATGCGAGTGCGGCGACGTCCAGGTCCTGGGCCGCTGTCGCCAGTGGCGCCAGCAGGCAGCCGGCGAGCAGGGCGTCGCGCAGCGCGCTCATTCTGGTTTAAAGCGCGGCAGGTAGTCGCGCTGGAGCCAGGCTTCGGGCACGTCGCGCTTGACCCAGTCCGAGAAGCGCAGCACAGTCACCCAGTCCGGCTCGAGCCCGTCGATGATCACGGTCTCGGTCGGGCGCTCGGTGCCGAACACCTTCTGGTAGCGCCGATAGTAGGCAGTCTTGAGCAGCTTGCCGCTCTCCGCGTAAAAGCGGGCCTTGACCGGCCGCGCGCTGCCCTTCTCGACCCACATCTCGATGCGGTGGTACGACGCGTCCGGCGTGGATGGCGCAAGATTGAGACGGTAGCAGCTGCGCTTGACGCGTTCGCCATCGAGCGCTTCTTCCTCGGCCGCCTCCGTGGCGCGGTAGTCGCGCGCGAAGTTCGTGGTCACCACGTCGCCGTTGGAGGCCTGCCCCAGCAGCCTTTGCTGCGGCGAGAGCCGGATGCTGGCCTTGCTGGCCGGGTCGAAGAACCACAGGTCGCGGCCGTTGTAGAGAATGAGCTTGTTGGCGTCGCGCGCCGGCGCCGTGTAGCGCACCAGGCTGCGGAATTGCCCGCCGTTCGGATCGGCTTTCGAATAGATCGCCAGCACGCTGGTGTCGGTCTGCTTGCCCTGTCGGTATTCGACCAGCGTGTTGGTCAGCCCGAACGGGAAGTCCGGGTTGCGCACCGCGTCGCTGGCGGCCAGGATTTCCTGCGGAGTGCTCGCGGCGTGGGCGGGTGCGAACAGCACGCTGGCCGCTGCCAGCAGGGCTGCAAAAAGTCGTTTCATGTGCGTTCCTTTCATGCGTGGCGCAGGGCGTCGACGATGGCCAGCCGGGCAGCGCGCCGCGCCGGCCACCACGCGGACAGCACGGTCACCGCCAGCATGCCTATAACGCTGCCGGCAAGCAGGCGTGGGCTCTGCCCGATGAGCACCTGCACCAGGTAGGCGTAAGAATAGCCCGGCGGCGTCCAGGTCCAGCCACTGTGGTTGATGGCCTGCGCTACCACCAGGGCGCATGCCACACCCGCAACCGCACCCGCCGCGCCCAGCACCACAGCCTCGCACAGGAACAGCTTGCGGATGCCGGAGCGGCGCAGGCCCATCGCGCGCAGCGTGCCGATTTCGGCGGTGCGCTCGACCACGGCGGTGCTCATCGTGTTCCCGATCGTGAACAGCACGATCACGCCGATCAGGAGCGCAATGAACCCGAACATCGAATCCATGAACTCGTTGGTCTGGCCATAGGTGGGGTTGAGCGTGCCGAAGTCGAGCACTTCCAGGTCTTGTGCGCGCAGCTCGGCAGACAGCAGCGCGGCCAGGCGCTGCCGCGCCGCCTCCAGCTGCGCCGTGTGCTTCAGCTGCACGATGATCGCGGTCACCTGCGGCGCTTCGCTGCCGAATACCAGCCGCTGCGCCTGCGCCAGGTGCATCGCCATGTACACGTCGTCCAGCGCCTTGATGCCCATGTTGTTGGCCTTGATGACGTCCAGGCTGGCCACGTTCGGAGCGCCATGCGCGGTCGCGGCCAGCATCTCGATGCGGTTGGCGCTGGCGACCTTGGCTGCGGGCTGGTCCAGCGATGCCAGCGCGGCGATATCCGAAGGGAGGGCGGCGGCGTGCGCGGCCACGGGAAGTGCTTGCGCCGCGCAGCCGGCTTCGTCCAGCAGGGAGCACAGCTTGAGCTTGCGGGCCACGCCGGTGCCCACCACCACCGCGTCCGGCGCGGCACCGGCCAGCGGCAGCGGCTGCGCGTAGCTGACCAGCTGGTAGTCGTTCCACTGCAGCATGCGGTTGCGGTCCTCGGCGACCAGCCCGGTGGCCATCACGGAACGCGATGCGCCGGTGGCGAACACGCCGGCGATGCCGCCCAGTTGCAGCGTGGGCGTGACCACGGCCAGCATCGGGGCCAGCTGCGGGTCCTGGCGGATCTTGTCGATCAGGTGCTGGTAGCCGGCGATGGCGTAGGCGGTCGGGTTGTCGCCGCCATCGACGAAATAGCCCTTGCGCTGGATTTGCAGGTGGCCGCTGTACTGGACGAAGCCGGTCTGTGTGCCGTACTTGATACTGGAGCTGTATCCGCCGAAGAGCAGGATCGCCACCAGGCCCACCACCATGGCCAGCAGCGTGGTGAACGAGCGGCGCCGGTTGCGCAGCAGGTTGCGCAGTGCGAGCGAGAAGGTGTTCATGCGTTCCATCCTTGAGTGGCGACGATGCGCCCGTCGCGCATCAAAATCAGGTCGTCGGCATGGGCGTGCAGCTGCGGGTCGTGCGACGAAAACACGAAGGACACGCCGCGCTCGCGCTGCATGGCGCGCATCAGCGCGATGATCTCGGCGCCGGTGTGGCTGTCCAGGTTGGCGGTGGGCTCGTCGGCCAGCACGAGCGCCGGGCCGGTCGCGAGTGCGCGCGCAATCGCCACGCGCTGGCGCTGGCCTCCCGACAGTTGCCCCGGGCGGTTGCCCGCGCGGTCCGACAGGCCGACCGCGTCGAGCAGTTCGCGCACGCGCTCGCGGCGGCGCGCGGTCGGCACCTTGGCCAGCACCAGCGGATATTCGATGTTCTCGTACGCGCTCAAGACCGGCAGCAGGTTAAAGCTCTGGAAGATGAAGCCGATGTGGCGCGCGCGGAAGTCGGACAACTCGTCGTCGCCCATCGCGTTCACCTGCCGGCCCGCGACCACGATCTCGCCGCGGTCGGGCACGTCGATGCAGCCGATGAGGTTTAGCAGGGTGGTCTTGCCGCTGCCGGATGGCCCCGACAACACGGTGAACGCCCCCTGGCGGATGTCGACGCTGATGTCGGACAGGGCCGGCACCTCGACCGAATCGAGGCGGTAAGTCTTTCCAATGTTTCGCAAACTGACCGGATGCACTGCGATCTCCTGAAAACTGAACCCAGCCATCGTAGCGATGCGATTGTGGCAAGTCTTGAACTTTTGCGACATTTACTTTTTAGCAAATATCGTTCCGGATTGCTTATACTGGGCGGATGCACAAGGTCGATGAATCCTCGCTGGGCTTTGCTGCGCCGGCGTTGTCCGCCGCGCGTTGCGAGATGTGGCTGCCGCGCGCCTCGCTGTCCACGCTCGTGCGTGCCGTGATGAGCCGCGACACGCGCGCGGTGGCGCTGGGCAGCGAACAGCGCTACAACCACCTGCCTGCCACGCCGCTGTGTTCGATCATCTGGTACTTCTCGGGCGAGGCCGAGCTGCTCGAACCCGGCTATCCCGCCGATGCCGCCAGCCCGCGCGCGCCGCTGCCCGACAGGGTCATGTTCACCGGCCCGTTCAGCCGGCCGACCGTCAGCTGGAACCCGGGGCCGGTACACGTGATGGCGCTGCTGCTGCAATCGGACGCGCTGGCGCACCTGCTCGGGATCGATCCCGGCGCCTACGTCAACCGTGTGGTTCCGGCCGCCGAGGTGTTCGATGGCGAATGGATGGCGATGTGCGCGGCGGTGCAGGCGGCGCCGGACGACGACGCGCGCGTGGCGCTGGTCGAGCAGTTCCTCGACCCGCTGTGGCAGCGGCGCCGGCCGGAGAGCTGGCTGCCGGCGCGCGCGTACGCCGACTGGACGCGCAACCTGATGATGCGGGCCGCGAACTCGGGCCTGGGACGGAGCCTGCGCCAGGTCGAGCGCCGCATCAAGCACTGGGCCGGCCTGCCGCTGCGCGAGCTGCACGGGATCAGCCGCGCCGAGCGTGTGTTCTTCGACGCGGTGGTGGCCGAGCGTTCGGGTCGGCCCAACTGGAGCGAGCTGGCCGACGGCGCCGGCTATTCGGACCAGTCGCACCTGTGCCGCCAGACGGTGCGCATCACCGGTTTTCCGCCCGAGGAGCTGCGGCGCCGCACCTTCGAGGACGAGTCGTTCTGGGCCTACCGCCTGTGGGGCATGAGCGAACAGCCGCTGCGCCGCCCCGAATGAACGCGGCGGATCAGAACAAGCCGTTGACCTGGGCGTAGGGTGCGGCCCCTTCGATCAGTGGCTGCGAGCAGCCATCGGCAAGAAAGCCGCTCGCCAGCTCGGCGGTGCGCGCCCACAGCTGCTGCGGCAGCCATGAACCGGCGCTGACGCGGCGCACGCCCAGCGCACCCAGTTCGCCCACCGGCGGCAGGCCCGGCCACGCGATGACGTTCAGGCGCAGGCGCGTGCCGGCGGCGATGGCGCGGATCTCCTCGCGATCGACAACGCCCAACACGAACAGGCCGTCCGCGCCCGCGCTGGCGTAGCGCCGCGCGCGATCGAGCGTCTCTTCCACCCGTACCTGCGGTTCGACCAGGCCGCGCGCGTACACGTCGGTGCGCACGTTGATGTACAGCCGCACGCCAAGCCGGTCCGCCACCGCGCGCGCCTGCTCGATCTTTTGGCACAGCAGGTCCGGCGGTCCGGCGCCGTCCTGGATGTTGATGCCGACCGCGCCGGCGGCGATGAAGCGCGCCACGTGCCCGCCCACCTGGCGCGGGTCGTCCGCGTAGCCGCCTTCGATGTCCACCGACAGCGGCACCGTGAGCACGCGCGCGATGCGCTCGACGGCAGCGATGTGCTGCTCGAGCGGCAGCACATCGCCATCGCGGTAGCCGAGCGACCAGGCCACGCCCGCGCTGGTGGTGGCAATCGCTTGCGCGCCCAGGTGTTCGACCAGGCGCGCGCTGCTGGCGTCCCAGGCGTTGGGCAGGCGCAGCGGCTCGGGCTGGCCGTGCAGGTGGTGGAAGGCGAGGGCGTGCTGTGCGTTGTCCATGTGTTCCTCCTGTAAAGAGAAGCACATGTTAATAATCCCGATTTGCATTGATAATAGCTTGGAAAGCAAGACATTCATTCACAGGAGGACCGAATGCAGGAGCCATCGCTGGCGCTGGTGCGCGCCTTCGTCACCGTGGCCAGGCACCAGAGCTTTGCCAGGGCGGCGCGCGAGCTGGGGATGACGCCGTCGTCGGTGAGCCGGCTGGTCAAGCAGCTCGAGGCGGCGCTGGGCATCGTGCTCATCAACCGCACCACGCGCGCGATGTCGCTCACCGAGGCCGGGCAGCGCTACTACGCCGACTGCGCGGCCGGTTTCGAACAGCTGCGCGGGGCCTGGGAGCGGCTGCGCGACGAACACGAGCTGCCGCAGGGGATGCTGCGCCTGTCGGTGCCGCTGGTGTTCGGACGCACCCACGTGGTGCCGCACCTGTCCGGGTTCATGCGCGCCTACCCGCAGATCGAGATCGACCTGATTCAAACCGACCGCTATGTCGATATCGTCGGCGAAGGCGTGACGCTGGCGATCCGCATCGGCCGCCTCGAGGACTCGACCCTGGTCGCCAAGAAGCTGCTGCCGAACCGGCGCATTCTGGTGGCCGCGCCCGCGTACCTGCAGCGGCATGGCGAACCGGCGAGCGTGGACGATCTGGCTCGGCACGATTGCCTGGTCTCGACCGCAAGCCACGACGGCGAGGCCTGGCGCCTGGTTGGCCCGGAGGGGGAGCGGCTGGTGCGCCCGCGTCCGCGTGCGCGGGCCGACAACGGCGACGCGGTACGCCAGCTGGCGGTGGATGGGCATGGCATCGCCTTCCACTCGGCGGTGACGATGGCGCCGTCGATCCGCGCCGGGGAGCTGGTGCAGGTGCTGCCTGCGTGGTCCGGGCGCGAGACCGGCGTGTACGCGGTCTATCCGGCGCGCGCGCTGGGGCCCGTTGCGCGCAGCTTCCTTGCGTACCTGATGGCGCGCTGGGCCGAGGATGGCACTGCCTAGCGGCCTTCGGCCGCCGCTTCCAGCTCGTCCAGCTGGCGGATGCGGCGGCTGGTGAGCAGCGCGCGCCAGCCGGAGGCCGGCACGTCCGGGTACTTGATCGAGCCGAACAGCTCCATCGCGTCGCGGTAGGCGAGCCAGGCACGCTGGGTCTTCTCGACCCCTGACTTGCGGATCGAGCCGAGGTAGGAGTCCGGGCCCGGCACGGCCTGCATGAACTGCTGGTACAACTGGTTCATCTTGTCGTCCAGCGCCTTGTATTCGCCCTCGCTAAAGCGTGGCGTCTTCCCGCGCTGGAATTCGGACAGGTCCTCGTTGAAGCGGTCCAGCTCCGCGCTCAGGGCCTCGGCGCGCAGGCGCGCGCGGGCCAGGCTGCCCTGGTCGGTCTCGTAGTCGCCGCGATGCTCGGCAAAGTGCTGCATCGCCTCGCGCACCATGTCCAGCCCGACGCGTTCCTTCGGCGTCCACGCGCGCGTGAGCGCGGCCAGGTCGTCGTTGCGCAGGCGGTCGCCCTGGCGCTCGCGCGCGGCGGCGCAGAAGTCGCGCAGGGCCGGGCCGGCGTCGTCGCACTGGTCGAACACGGTGCGCGTGTCGCGCCGCTTCAGGCGCGCGAGCCGGTTGCGCAGCTCGGACGGCGTGGATGGCATGGCGCACGCGTACTTCATCGCCAGCCCCAGGTTGGGCGCCACGCCCGAGCCGTTCGCATACAACATCATCAGCACCGCGCTGTCGCCGGTGCGAAAGGCGCATTCGCGCACCTTGTCCCAGTCGGCGTCGCCGGGCCGGTGCATCGCGCGGGTGTCGTAGTACAGCGCGGCGGCGTCGCAGCGCGCCGGTCCGCCTGCACGCGCCAGGTCGCCCGGCGGCGGGCGCAGGTAGCGCACCTGCTGGCATTGCAGGCCGGGTTCGGTGGCGGCGCCCTTGTGCGTCGCCGCAGGATGGTTCGCGGCCCAGGCATCAGCCGCGAGCAGCGCCGCGGGGACCATCGCCAGGCGCAGCACGCGCAGCAGGGTTGAAGTCGTGGCCATCGCCCACCTCCTCATTTGCTTCTCGAATGCAGTTAGTTTCCGAACGGAAGATTCAAACCTAAACCAGGCCGGTCCTGGCTGAGGTGACGTGGCGCAATTTCTCCGCATGTTGTGTGTTCAAAATCAAGTGCTGCAAGCTTCGCAATGCACGCAAATTTTTTTCCGCTAGGCAAAGCAGACGGCGGAAAAACTCTTTAAAATTCCTCTCGTAAATTATTCCTGACGCCAACCACTTCGGTTGGCGTTTCGCATTTTTAGGCCCTGTTAGCAGTTCTTTACTGAAAGAAGTTGAACGTCCTGCCTCGCAGGCCCGCCCAACCGACCACCCGGAACAATGCAAACTCCTGTCTCCACCCAACGCTTTTCGCTTACCCAAGTACAAGTCCAAAGTTTCGCCCTGCCCCTGCTGTTCGCCCTGTTCGGGCTGATCATGGGATCGTGGGCGGGCCGCATCCCGGCGCTGGCCGCCGGCGTGCACGTGTCGCACGCCGCGCTGTCGATGGTGCTGCTGTGCGGCGGCCTGGGCGCCGTCGTGTCCTACCCGATTTCGTCCTGGCTGATGGGCAACTACGGCGCCCGCAAGACGCTGCTGGTGTCGGGCCTGGCGCTGCTGGCCGACCTGGTTTCGATCGGCATGGCGCCGACCGTGCCGCGCCTGATGCTGGCGGTACTGATGCTCGGCATTACCGCCTCGACCTTCGACGTGGCCGTCAACTCGGCCGCCACGCGGCGCGAAAAGCAGACCGGCAAGTCGGAACTGTCCCGGCTGCACGGCCTGGGCTGCGCCGGCGGCCTGGCGGGCGCGACCCTGGGCAGCCTGATGGCGAGCCTGCACATTGCCCCGGCCACCCACTTCGTCATGCTGGCCGGTCCCCTGGCCCTGGTGCTGTGGGGCGCCTGCCAGATGCTGGACATCGACGATGCCGCCGAACACGTCGAAAAGAAGAAATTCGCGCTGCCGCGCGGCCCGCTGGCGCTGCTTGGCGCGATCGGTTTCCTCGGCTCGATGGCCGAAGGCAGTATTGCCGACTGGAGCGGCGTGTTCCTGCGCGAACACTTCCACGCCACCGACGGCCTGGCCCCGCTGGCCCTGTCGTCGTTCTCGGTGATGATGCTCGCCTCGCGCATGTTCGGTGACCGCCTGAAGGCGCGCTATGGCGCCAAGCCGCTGGTCAGCGGCGGTGCGATGCTCGGCGCGGCCGGCCTGTTCTTCGCCGTGCTCTCGCCCAACGCGTTCTGCGCGCTGTTTGGCTTTGCCGTGGCCGGCCTGGGCCTGTCGCTGGTGTTTCCGTTCGTGTTCTCGGCCGCCGGCGCGCAGGGGCCGATGGCGCTGGCCGGCGTGGCCAGCATGGCCTACACCGGCAGCCTGATGGGGCCGCCTGCGATCGGCGCCATCGCCCAGGGCCTGGGCATGCAGGCCGCGATTGCGTGGATCGGCGCGCTGGCGCTGGCCATCGCCTGGGTTGCCAACCGGGCGCGCCTGCTCAAGTAAGCGCGACTGATCTGGCTGCAGCGGCGCCTTCGGGCGCCGCAGTGCGTTTACGCCCGCGCCGCGTGCAGCCACTGGCGCGGCGATACTCCGACAGAAGCCGTGAAGGCGCGCGTGAAGGCGGCCGGGCTGGCGTAACCGGCCTCGGCGCTCGCGGTTTTGACCGGCATGCCGCGCAGCAGCAGGTGTTGCGCGAGCGTGATGCGCCAGCGGGTCAGGTACTCGCCAGGCGGCAAGCCCACCACGTTGCGGAAGTGCTCGGTGAAACGCGCGCGCGACATGCAGGCCACCCTGGCCAGCCCTTCGAGCTGCCACGGCTCGTGCGCGCGGGTGTGGATCGCCTCCAGCGCCAGGGCAAGCTGGCGGTCCGCCAGGCCAGCGAGCAGGCCGACCGGCAACTGGCCGCTCTCGAACTGGTGGCGCATCACCTGGATCATCAGCACGTCGCACAGGCGGTCCAGGATCACGTCGCGGCCCTGGCTCTGGTTCGCTTCGGCAAACAGCAGGAACAGCGTCTGGCGCAGGGTGCCGCCCTCGCGCAGCGGCAGGCAGATGCAGTCGGGCAGCATCCGGGCGAGCAGGTTGCGGGCGCCGTCCTCGAACGCGATGGTGGCGCACAGCAAGGCCGCCGTGTGACCGTTCGGCACCGCCAGCCGGTGGCTGCTGCCGCGCGGGTAAAGTACCATTGCCGGCTCGTCCACCCGGAAGCTGGCGCCGTCGGGGCTGGAGAAATCGACAGGGCCGGCACGCACCAGGTGCAGGTGGCCCACCTTGCCGTCCTGGACGAAATCGGTCGCGTCGCAGAAGCTTCCATTGAAAAACACGCGCGCGTTGAACGAATAGCGGCCGACCAGCGATGAGATTTTGTCCATGTGCACTTTGCGACTGTTGAGCATTATTTCTGGATGATCTGCAAAGTTTCCAGATAGCAATCTCTACAGAGGGCACTGACAATACAGCATTTTTCAGATGACTGTATAACAGGAGCACCAAAGCATGAGACATACCAGCATCAAGCACGTGATCTTGGCGACCGTCACCTTGCTGGTGGTGATGATGGTCGCGGTCGGCGCGGTCGGCTTGGGCATGACCAACCATGCGGTCGGTTTGCTGGAGGGCGTGTCGCTGCGCGATGCGCGCCAGCAGGCCATGATCGGCAACATCATGCTGCGCGCCGAAGTGAACCGCAGCCAGATCCTGCAGGCACTACAGCACCACCCGGACACCAAGTACGCCAGCCTGCACGACCATCCGCTGGCCGTGCATTTCGCGGCGATCGACGCGAATACCGCCGAGCTGCGCAAGGCCTGGGACGGGTTCGCCGCATCGCTGCAGACGGCGCAGGGCAAGGCCGGCGCTCGCGCATGGTACGCGGACAGCGCTGGGCTGGGGATCGACAGCGTGGCCGCCGCCGAGGCGGCGTTGCAGCGCGGCGACTGGGACGGCGCCGAACACATCCTGATTACGAAGATCAATCCCGGCTACAAGAACGGCCAGCAGGCCTACCAGCGCCTGCAGCAGTTGCTGGCCGAGCGCGGCCGCGCCAACAGCGCCCAGGCGCACAAGGACATTGCGGAGCAAGACCTGTGGATGGCGGCGCTGATCGTGCTCGGCGGGCTGCTCGGCTGCGGCGCCGCGGTGTTCTTGCTGCGTAGCATTTTCCGTCCGCTCAACGAGGCGGTGGCGGCGGCGCGGCGGGTGGCCCAGGGCGATCTGTCGGGCACGATTGCGCCAGGTTCGCATAACGAGTTCGGCCAGTTGCTGGCCGCACTGGCGGAGATGAACGCGGCACTCGCCCGCATCGTCGGCGAAGTACGCGAAGGCACTAACGCCATTGCATCCGGTTCAACTCAGATCGCGGCTGGCAACATGGACTTGTCGGCGCGCACCGAGCAGCAGGCCAGCGCGCTGGAGGAGACCGCCGCCTCGGTCGAGCAGCTCACCTCCACCGTCCGCCAGAACGCCGACAACGCGCGCCAGGCCAATGCGCTGGCGGCCACCGCATCGGGCGTGGCCGAGCGCGGCGGCGCGGTGGTGGCCGAGGTAGTGGGCACGATGGGCGCGATCAACGACTCGGCGCGCAGGATCGTGGACATCATTTCCGTGATCGACGGCATTGCGTTCCAGACCAACATCCTTGCGCTGAACGCGGCGGTCGAGGCGGCACGCGCGGGTGAGCAGGGGCGCGGGTTTGCCGTGGTTGCGGCCGAGGTGCGCAACCTGGCCCAGCGCGCGGCCAGCGCGGCTGGCGAAATCAAGGGCCTGATCACCGATTCGGTGGCCAAGGTCGACAGCGGCACCAAACTGGTGGACGAAGCCGGCGCCACGATGAAGGAGATCGTGGCCAGCATCCGCCAGGTGGCCGACATCATGGCCGAGATCAGCGCGGCCAGCATGGAGCAGACTTCGGGCATCGAACAAATCCACCAGGCGGTCGGCCAGCTGGACGAGGCCACCCAGCGCAACGCCGGCCTGGTCGAGGAGGCGGCCGGCGCGGCGCAGTCGCTGCAGGACCGCGCCGCGGCGCTGGCCCGCCTCGTTGCCCGGTTCCGGCTCGACGCGTCGGCGCAACGCCCGGCGCCGGCGCGCGCACAGCCAGCGCGCACCGCGGCACGGTTCGGCCAGCCGCGCCTTGCCGTGCAGGGCGCCGCCAGCGACCCGCAGGCGTATTAGGCGGTGGGCCACAGGCGGCGGTGCAGCGCAAGCACCGCGTCGGGGTCGATCTTCGGTTCGCGCAGCGCGGTCAGCAGGCCGTTGCGCTCGTGCTCGATGTCGGCCAGCTGGGTGTAGCACACCCCGGCCAGGAACGGCAGCGTGGCCAGGCCTTCCATCAGCACCCGGTAGCGCTCGGCCAGCTCGCCATCGCTGCGCACCACCCCGTAGGCGTCGTACAGCCGGTCGCGCCGTTCGGGCGCCACCTCGGACGCTTCCATCAGGTAGCCGCCCACTTCCGACAGAACGATCGGCTGGCCGCGGTAGCGCGCGCCGTCGAGGAACAGCGAGGTGTCGCGTGACCAGCCCTTGTCGGGCGGGCGCCCGGTGCGCAGCGTGTCGGTGTAGCGTGCCAGCAGCTTGTCGACGGGGTAGGTGTAGTCGTGGATGGTGCAGACGTCGGTCAGGTCGGTGTGGTGCCAGCCGTCGTTGTCGATCACCGGGCGCGTGGCATCGAGCATGCGGGTGCGGCCGACCATCTGTTCCAGGTAGGAGTGCTGCTCGGGATGCATCGTTAGCTCGGGAAAGCCGAGGTTTTCCACCAGCGGCACCCAGGCGATGATCGACGGGTGGTTCAGGTCGCGCAGGATCGCGCGCAGCCATTCGATCAGCAGCCTTTCCTCGGCCTTGGTGGACCAGCCGCGCGCGTTGGGCATTTCCTCCCACACCATCAGGCCCATGCGGTCGCACCAGTAGAGCCAGCGCTCGCATTCGATCTTCTGGTGCTTGCGCACGCCGTTGAAGCCGAAGCGCTTGATCCAGCCGATGTCGGCGCGCAGCGCGGCGTCGGACGGGGCGGCCAGCAGCGTGTCGGGCCAGTAGCCCTGGTCGAGCACCATCAGCAAAAAGATGCGCTCGCCGTTCAGGTGGAAATAGCCGTCGCGCAGTTCGATCTTGCGCAGCCCGGTGTAGGACTCCACGCTGTCGAGCAGCGTGCCCTGGTGGTACAGGCGCACGCGCAGCCGGTACAGGTGCGGGTTGGAGGGTGTCCACGGCTGCGGCGAGGCGATGCGCGTGGACAGCACGATGTGGGCGGCGTGGGTGCCGGCGCGGGTGCGCGCGATCAGGTGGTCGGACTCGATGCCGTCGAACACGTCGAGCTCGGCTTCCCAGGCGCCGAACGGCGCGTGCAGGTTGGCCTGCACGGCCAGCATGCCGTCGGGCTGGGCCGACAGGATGCGCAGGTGGTCGATGCGCACCGCCGGCACCGGCTCGAGCCAGACGCTTTGCCAGATGCCGCTGGTGCACCAGTAATAGATGCGCACCGGTTTGCCCGAGGCGGACTGCTTGCCGCGCGGCTGGTAGGGATCCTGCCGGTCCTCGACCCGTACCGTGACGCGGTTGGGGCCGGGCCGCAGGTAGGGCGCAATGTTGAAGTAGAACGGCACGTGCCCGCCCCGGTTGCGCCCGGCCATGCGGCCGTTGACCCAGACCTCGGCCGCGTAGTCGACGGCGCCGAAGTGCAGCAGCAGCTCGCCGAAGGTCCAGCCGGCGGGCACCTCGAAACTGCGGCTGTACCACATGATTTCGTGCACCTCGCGCGTGCCGACGCCCGAGGTGCCGGACTGGTACGGGAACGGCACCCGGATGCGGCGCGCCAGCGGGCGGCCGTCGTACCAGCCTTCGTCCAGGCCGCGGTCCTGGTCGTCGAACGCGAACTCCCACCAGCCGTCCAGGCTGGCCCAGCCGGCGCGCACCAGCTGCGGGCGGGGATAGGGGAAGGCGGTGTCGGGCAGGTCCATTGGCACGATGGTAGGGCGCGTCACGGCCAGGTGTTTGCGCTGCGCCAAATGCGCCGGGGCCGTTGCGCAGAACTTCAGGCGGCTCAGCCTTCTCCAACGTGGGCGTTGAAACCGCCAAACTGAAGGGAGGGCGCAGATGCAAGGCATGCTCGATGCGTGGGCGATCGTGCGGTTCCACGACCGCGAACTGGCGCGTGCCGGCTGGCCGGCGCCGCTGCCGCCCGGCCTGCCCGGCGCCTGGCACTGGATCGGTGCCAACCACCGTTGCAACTGCCTGCTGTGGCGTGAGGAAGATCGCGCGCGCCGGCGCAACGTGCCGGCCAGCGACATCGCCGCGAGCAAGCGCCTGATCGACCAGCACAACCAGGAGCGCAACGACGCGGTCGAGGCGATCGACGAGGCGATCCTGGCCGAGCTGGCGCACGTGCGGCTGCGGCCCGGCGCGCGCCTGTCCAGCGAAACGGCGGGCGCCATGGTGGACCGGCTGTCGATCCTCGCCCTCAAGATCCACCACATGCGGCTGCAGGCCGAGCGCGTGCAGGCCGGCGCCGCCCATGTGCAAGCCTGCGGCGCCAAGCTCGAGCAGTTGCTCGCACAGCGGCGCGACCTGGCCGGCTGCCTGGACCGGCTGCTTGGCGAGGCGCGTGCCGGCGACACCTATTTCAAGGTCTACCGCCAGTTCAAGATGTACAACGATCCGGCCCTCAACCCCTACCTGTACGCGCAAGCAGCCGGGCAGGACGCGGCGGCCGGGAAGGCGGCGCCGTGAAGCCGCTGCCGGTGGATGTGCTCATCCCCACGCGCAACCGGCCGGCGGCGCTGGCCGTCACCCTTGCCGCACTGGGCGCGCAGTCCGGCGGGCCGCTGCGCATCGTCGTGTCCGACCAGTCCGATGGCGCGAGCGTGTATGACGACGCTCAGGTCACGGCCGTGCTGCGCTACCTGGTGGCGCGTGGCCATCCGGTGGAAGCGCTGCGCCACCTGCCGCGGCGCGGCATGGCCGAACAGCGCGCCTTCCTGCTGGCGCAGGCGCAGGCACCCTGTTGCCTGTTCCTGGACGACGACGTGATCCTGGAACCCGACCTGGTGGAGCGGCTGTACCGTTCGCTTGTCGCCCAGGGCTGCGGTTTTGTCGGCAGCGCGCTGCACGGGCTTAGCTACCTGGGGCAGGTGCGGCCGTGGCAGGAACACATTGCGTTCTGGGACGGCCCGGTGCTGCCCGAGGTGGTGCGGCCGGGCGGGCGGGCGTGGGCGCGGCACCACCTGCACAGCGCCGCCAACCTGTTTCACGTGCAGGGGCGGCTGGGCCTGACGCGCGACTCCGAGCGCCACTACCGGGTCGCGTGGATCGGCGGTTGCGTGCTGTTTGATACCGCCAGGCTGCGCGAGTGCGGCGGTTTTGACTTCTGGCGCGCGCTGCCGCCCGAGCATTGCGGCGAGGACGTGGTGGCCCAGCTGCGCGTGATGGAGCGCTACGGCGGATGCGGGCTGATCCCGTCTGGCGCCTACCACATGGAATTGCCGACCACGGTGGACACGCGCGAGGTCGATGCGCCGCAGGTGCTGCTTGGCGGGGACGACACGGCTTGCGGGCAGGACCGGACGGTATGAGCAGCAGGCGAGCACAAGCCAGCACGCGCGGCACGTCCCGTGCATCTGGCAGCGTTGCCGGGGCCGCAGTGGCGGGGCCGGCACAGGTACAGGCGCAGGCGCAGGTTCGCGACAGGCTCGACAACGTGAACAAGATCGCAGTGCTGGTGCCGCATTCGGTCGGCGACTTCGTGTTCACCTTGCCGGCACTGCACGCGCTGCGCCTGGCCTATCCGCAAGCCGAGCTGGCGCTGGTCGGCCAGCCCTGGCAATGCGCACTCCTGCATGGGCGGCCCGGGCCGGTGGACAAGGTGGTGCTGATGCCGCCGTATCCGGGCGTGGGCCTGGCCGCGGACGACCCGTGCGGCGACAGCGCGGCTGCGGCCTTCCTTGAGCAGACCCAGGCCGCGCGCATCGACCTGGCTGTACAGCTGTTTGGCGGTGGACGCTATTCCAATCCGTTCGTCCAGCGTTTCGGCGCCCGGCTCGCGGTCGGCCACCGGGCCGACGATGCGCCGCCGCTGGATCGCTGGGTGCGGTACGCGGTGCCGAACAACCGCAGGCTTGCCCTGCTCGAAGTGGCGGCACTGGCGGGCGCGCCGCCGCCGCCCTTGGGCGATGAATTCGCCGTCACCGAGGCCGACCGCGCCGAGGCGGCCAAGGTATTCCGGGTCTGCGCGGGGCGTCCGCTCGCCGTCCTGCAGCCGGGCTCCACCGATCCGCGGCGTTGCTGGCCGGCGGAATCGTTTGCCGCGGTGGGCACCGCGCTGGCGAAGGCCGGCGCGGCGGTCGCCGTCAACGGCACGGCCAGCGAGGCTGCCGTGGTCCGCGCGGTGATTGATGCAATGCCGTGGCCGGCAATCGACCTGACCGGCCGGCTGTCACTTGCCGGCCTGTGCGGCTTGCTGGACGGCGCGGCGCTGATGGTATCCAACGATACCGGCCCGCTGCACCTGGCGCTGGCGATCGGCACACCGAGCGTGGGCATCTTCTGGTTCACCAACCTCATCGATGGCACGCCGCTGCGCCAGCATTTGCTGCGCTCGGCGCTGTCGCTGCGCCTGCACTGCCCCGTGTGCGGCGCAGAGAACGTGCGCTTCCGCTGCCCGCACGATCCGAGCTTCGTGTCGGACGTGCCGGTGGAACAGGTGACGGAACTCGCAGTGTCGCTGCTGCGCAGTGTCACTAAGCAGTAGGCGTGCTGGCCGCTGGCCCAGGCGCGGTCGTCCCCGCGCAGGCGGGGACCCATGCGGCGCCACCACAGCCGTGCAAGCCGCACGGCCGCGCACTCAGCATGGGTCCCCGCCTTCGCGGGGACGACGGTCTTGAGGCGCGGGGTGATTTTGGTGTCGCTTGAATCCACGTTCCCCCGCGCCCGGCTGCACCGCGGCCCGCTGGCCATGCCGGTCCGGCCCCTGACCCTGCGTCCGGTGCTGCCCTGGCGATCCGCCGCCAAGCTGCCGTCACCAGTATGGCCACATTCCTGTGGCGCGCTCGGTGTCGGGTTCGGCGCCGGAGAGCAAGGCGCGCGCGTGCTGCAGCACGGTGGCCGCCCGTTGCGCGCCGGGGTCCCAGATGCAGCGATGGTTGTGCCGGTCCAGCGGCGCCCAGCGCGCGATGTCGGCCTTGCTGAAGATGACGACACTCTTGAGCTTGAGCCCGGCGGCAAGGTGGGAGACGCCGGTGTCGTTGCACACGAGTAGACGGGCGCCGTGCATCAGGTGGGCCATGGCGCCGATCGAGATGGGCGCGGCAGCGTTGACCGCGTGGTTGCGCATGTGCGCCGCCACTTGCCCGGCCAGCGCGGCCTCGGCGGCCGATCCGGTCAGCACCACGTCCACGCCAAATTCATCGGCCAGGTGGTCGGCCACCTCGGCGAACCGCTCCGGCGGCCAGCACTTGTCGCGATAGCGCGCACCGGGATGCACACAGATGTAGCTGCCGGGCTCAAGCCCTTCGGCAACGCCGCTGTCCTGCAGTTCGCGCTCGTCTTTCGGGGACAGGGGAAACTCGAGGTGCTTGCCAACCGGGTGTGCGCCGATTTTCTCCACCAGCGACAACACCCGCTCGGGTTCGGTGCCGGTTTCGGGGTAGGGCAGCAGCACGGTGCTGTCGGTGCACACCGGGTCGCCCCGCGTGTAGCCCGCCATCGCCTGCGCGCCAAAGCCGGCCACGATCTCGTTGGTGATGTCGCCACTGCCGTGCATCTGGATGGCCAGGCTGCTGTCGCGCGCGCACATTTCGGCGTAGAAGGCCGTCTGGTCGTGTTGCCGAGCCGGTTGTTCGGGCAGCAGCGGATGGCCGGGGAAGGGGATGAACTCGTCGATGTAGCGGCTGAAGCGCTCGGCAAACTGGCTGGCCCATGGCAGGCCCACCAGCGTGATGTGGGCGTCGGTGAGCGCGCTGCGCAATGCACGCAGCGCCGGTACCGCGCACAGCATGTCGCCCAGCTGCAGCGCGCGGAACACGACGACGGATCGCACTTCGAGCCGGTGCAGCAGTGGTCGGCGGTTCACAGTTTCCTCCATCAGAAGGTTCCCCGGTAAATGGCGCAGCCGGCGCACACCTGCGGCGGCTCGGGCGACGACAAGCGCGCGCGAAACTCCGCATAGCGCTCGCCGGCCCAGACCGCGGCCACGCCTTGCCGGGCCATGTCGCCCATCGATATCCGGTCCGGCGTTGCCACCATGCAGCACGGCATGGCCTTGCCGTCGTAGCTGATGTAGGCTCCGCGCCATGGCCAGTCGCAGCGCGCCGGCCCCGGCACCTGCGGCGCGTGCGGGCGCGGCGCCAGGCGCGGCAGGCGCAGCTCCAGCCCAAGTGCCGCCGCGGTCGCACGCGTTTCGTCGAACACGGCTTCTGCATGCGCGCGGTCCGCGTTGCCCAGCAGTTCGGCGTCGATGAACGCGCGCATCGGCAGGTAGCGTTCGGGCAGCGTGTCCTCGCTGAAGTCGTGGCACAGCTGCTGGACCGCCAGGCTGTCCACGCCCAGTTCCGCCGCCAGGCGCGCCAGGGCGGGCAGGCCGTCGAGCGTGCTGCGCATCAGCACGGCGATGAGTACGATGCGGGGCTGGCCGCCGCCCGTGGCGCACCGGGCGGCCAGCACGCGCCGCAGGTTGCGCAGCACCAGCGGCAGCCGCGCGCCCACGCGCACCCAGGCGTACGCGCGCGGGTCGGCCGAGTCGATCGACACGTGCAGGGTGTCCAGCCCGCTGTGCACGCAGCGTTGCGCCTGTTCGTCGGTCATCACCGTCATGTTGGTGTTGGTCGAGACGCGGATGCCCCGTGCCGCCGCCAGGCTGACCATGTCGAAGAAGCGCGGGTGCATCAGCGGCTCGCCCAGCCCTTGCAGGTGCAGCTCGGCCAGTGCCGGGAACTGGTCGAGCAGTGCGCGGAAGGTGTCCTCGGCCATGAAGGCGGGCGGTCCGGCCTGGCCGTCGGCACGGAACTGGACCGGGCACATGCGGCAACGCAGGTTGCACTGGCCAACCGGCTCGATCTGCACGAAGCGCGGCAGCGGCGGGTGGATGCTCGGCTCGTCCATGGCATTGCTCACAATCGCAGCATCCGGTCGAGCACGTTGCGGGTGATGCGCTCGACCCGCTGGTCGCGCCCGCTGTCGAGCACCTGCGCCCAGTCGGTGGTGCCGGCCGCAAACACCATGCCGGGCCGCGTGAACACACCCATCGCGGCCGCGTGCACGCCCTCGCCGGCGCCATGGCGCGTGCGTGGTGGCAGCTCCTGCCAGCGCGCGTCGAGCGGGCAGGCGGCCAGCAGCTGGTAATCGGCCGGGGTGCCTTCCTCGTCGCGCCAGGCCGACAGGGTCGCAATGCCGGTGTCGCGATCGAAGCTGTCCAGCGGCACGCCGTCGCATTCGTAGCCGGCCAGCGGCGGCCAGGTGTGCTGGCCGAATGCCTCGCCGCGCTCAAGGCCGGTGCCCTCGAACACCCAGTGCCCCGGTTGCTGGACGATGTAGCCGGCGGTGCTGCGCGCGCCATCCCACCATCCGCCGCCGTGGCGGTAACTGGCGCCGGACAAGGCATCCTCGGGACGGCCCGCGCCGCCCTGTGGCCACCAGTGGTCGCGCGCGCCGCGCGGCCCGCCCTGGTGGCAGACCATGGCCGTGCCGCCGTCCACCAGGTGAATCCGCCACCAGCACACGTTCGCGGCGAAGCATGCGAGGTTGCCGCCGCGCCGCGTGAAGTCCTCGACCGCGTCGCGCATCGGTTCGCTCCAGTACTCGTCATGCCCGGCCGAGACCAGCAACCGGTAGCGGTACAGCAGCTCGGGATCGTCGTGCAGGTCGAGGTCGGTGCAGCACTCGGGCGCGTAGCCCTTGCGCGCCAGCCAGCGCAGGAAGCGCGCGTCCCAGTGCGCGAAGGTCTGGCGCGGCGAGCTGGCGTCGTAGTGGTCGGGCGCACACCAGACCGTGCCGCCGATGCCGCCCCCCGGCCGCTGCAGCGAGACCCGTGCCCCCGGCGGATCGGCCGAACGGGGCGGGTCGAGGTAATAGCAGGCGCCGCCGGTGCAGTTGTAGGCGTGGTAGGTTGCCAGCGGCAGCTTGTACAGCATACCGCCCTGGCGCATTCCGCGCACGACGAACAGCGCGGCCGCAGAGTCCAGCGCCAGGTCGAGCGGCTTGCCACCGGGCTCTTGCAAATGGGCGATGTAGACCCCGGACGGCCAGTCCTTCGGCACCGTGAACGCGTAGGGCGGCCAGCCCCAGTCCTCGGCCGCGCCGCGCTCGGGCGCGCGCTCGCCGGGCAGCCATGCGCTTTGCCACAGCAGTTGCAAGCCGTCGCCCCACCGATAAAAGCCGACGCAAAAGCGCGGGCTGTCGGTGGCGACGTGCAGCACCAGCCGCTCGCCCGGCAGGACGCTGGCGCGGCCCGGGTAGCCGCGTATCATTCGGGCAGCTCCGGCTCGATGCGCTTGCGCAGCAAGAACGGTGGCATCGCCAGCGCGTGCAGCGGCATGCGCCGGAACGAGGTGATGGCATCCAGCGCCGTCTCGACGATCGGTTCGTCCTTGCCGTTGAATGAGGTGTTGAGCAGCACCGGGATGCCGGTGCGCGCATGAAAGCCTGCCAGTAGCGAGCGCAGCAAGGGATCGTCCTGCGGGCCCACGGTCTGCAGGCGCGCGGTGCCGTCCACATGGGTGATCGCCGGCACCAGCGACGCCAGCGCCGGGCGCACGGGCGCTGCGAACTGCATGAAGCGGCACGGCCCAGCCAGCTCGAAAAAGTCGGCCGCATGCTCTTCCAGCACCATGGGCGCGAGCGGGCGGAACCACTCTCGCTGCTTGACGCGTGCATTGATCCAGTCGCGCATGTAGCCGTGGCGCGGATTGCCCAGGATGCTGCGGTGCCCGAGCGCGCGCGGCCCGAATTCGCTCCTGCCCTGGAACAGCCCGACCACCTTGCTGGCGCACAGCAGGTCGAGCATGCGCTCGCACAGCGCGCCGCGCCCGCGCAGGCGCTCGACGATCAGGTCGGGCGCATCGGACACCGCCGCCTCGATGGCCGACAGCGCGGGCTCCGGGCCGAGGTAGTCGCTGGTCCAGCGGAACTCGCATTGCGCGCCCGCCAGTTCGGCCAGGCCGTACATGGCGCAGCCAAGGGCGGTGCCGGCATCGCTGGGCGCCGGCGGAATGAACACCTGCCGGAACGGCGTCTCGCGCAGCAGCCGCTCGTTGGCCGAGCAGTTCAGGCCGGTTCCGCCGGCAAAGCACAGGTGCTCGGATCCGGTGGCCGCGTGCAGCCAGCGCGCCACCTGCAGCAGCGCCTCCTCGAACGCGTGCTGGCCGGCGGCGGCCAGGTTGGCGCAATCGGAAAAGCGCACCCCGGGCGAGCCGTAACGAAAGCGCTTGCGCTCGCCCAGCAGCGCGCGCCACGCGGCGGGCACGCTGACCTGGCCGCCGTCCACGTCCAGCGGCGGCAGCGAAAACGCAGACCGGTTGCCGTGCGGCGCCAGCCCCATCACCTTGCCCTCGTTGCCCTCGCCCGGGAACATGGTTTGGGTGAGCATGAAGTAGAACATGCCCAGCCCCGCCAGCCGGTGCTCGTCGCGGTCCCACACCTGCTTGCCGATGCAGTCGATGCGTTCGCGGCTGGCGCGGTAGAACGACGACACCTCGCGCCAGTCGCCCGGCACGGCCGCCGCACCGCTCCAGTGCTCGGTCAGCTCGGACACGGGGCTGCCCTGGCCGTCCACCACCATCACCGCCGCCTCGTGGAATGGCGACGGATGGAACACGCTGTACAGGTGCGCCAGGTGGTGCGAGATGCGCACGCGCCGGCAGCCGGGCGCAAGGCGCAGGGTCTGCTGCAGCTCGGCCTCGTACTCGGGCAGGCGCGCCACCTCTTCGTCGGATGAAAAGCATTCGACCAGCACGTCGATGGGCCGGTCGAGCCCGGGCAGGCGTTCGCGGTAGATGTTGCGCAGGTCGCCCGGCCGGCCCCAGTGGTGCTTGCGGCGCGTGAGCCGCTCTTTCTGGATGGCCCAGATGAGCGTGGACCCGTGCAGCAGGCAGGCGCTCGCATCTTGTGTGCGGTTCAGTCCCAGCACCACGGGGCCATCGTTCATCTTGTTCTCCTGGTTGGTTGGCGCAAGCGGTGAAGCGGTCCAGCCCCCCTTTGAGCAGGATGAGTTCAAATTAGTTCGTGGCGAGCGCATGCAAAAGCGCGAAACCTGTGCGCCGCAACGAGGTCAGACCTGTTTTTCCAGACCATTGCCAAGGGAGGGCATCATGGCGCGCGTCAATCCGATCCAGATCCAGAAGTACCTGAAGGGCGTCGACTACCCGGCTTCAAAAGCAACGCTGCTCGATACGGCCAGGCGCGAGGGCGCGGACGAGAACGTGTGCGCCTCGCTGGAGCAGCTGCCGGACGAACAGTTCCAGACCCCGGCCGACGTCAGCCAGGCTTTCGGCCGCCTGCCCGACGAGGCGCCCGGCGCGCCCGCAGCGGGCCGCGAGGCTGCTGGCCGCAAGGAGGAATCCCGGGCCGGCGGCAAGGAGGCCGGCAGGGAGCACGGTGCGCACAAGGAAGCCGCCCCGGCGCGCCGCGAAGGCGGCCAGCGCTACACCGGCGGCAACGAGTTCCTGATCGAGGCGATGCAGGATTCCATGGCGGAGATACAGGTTTGCGAGATCGCGATCGAAAAGTCGGAGAACGCGGACGTGAAGAAGTTCGCCCAGGCCATGATCGACGAGCACGGCCGCATGGGCCGCGAGTTGGAAAAGCTGGCCGCCGACAAGGGCCTGGAGGTGCCGCGCCAGGTCCGGCCCGAGCAGGAGCTGACGGTGGACGAGCTGTCCAGCCTGTCCGGGCGCGATTTCGAGCAGCGCTGGATCCAGTACAACATCGACGTGCACGAGCGCGACACCAAGGTGTTCCGCCATTACGCGCAGGATGAGCCCGACCGCGACATCGCCACGTTGGCCAAGAAGCACGGCGACGCGCTGGGCAAGCACCTGAAGGCCGCGCACGACCTGGGCAAGAAGCTGGCAAAACCGTGAGCCCGGCGGGCGCGGCGCGAAAACGGTATCATCGGAGCATCTTGTTCCAACGACACCAATAATGCTGCAAACGCCCGCCACCTTCACGCCCCTCCTGGTCCGGCAGGAGCATGACGATCCGTTGAATTTCCTGTTCCATGGCAACAGGCTGCTGGTGCGCGAGCACGACCTGGCCCTCCCTGACCAGGACGTGCTGCGTGCCCTCGAGCTCGACCCGCGCCGGATGCAGCCGGTCGGCTTGCTCGACCGCCGCTATGCCCAGGCCGGCTGGCTCGACAACGAAACGGTCCCGGCCGGCTACGCCCTGCAACCGCTGCGCGGCCTGATGTTCGGCAGCATGGACGAGACCCTGGTCGGCGTGGCCGCGCGCGCGGCCCAGGTTGCCGAGTGGGCGCGCACCCACCGCTTCTGCGGCGCCTGCGGCGGCAGCACCGAACAGGCCACGGGTGAGCGCTGCTTCAAGTGCCCCGCGTGCGGCCACATGGCCTATCCGCGCATCTCGCCAGCGATGATGGTGCTGATCCGCAAGGGCGATTCTGTGCTGCTCGCCATGCACGTCCAGTCACCGGCCAAGCGCTTTGTGCCGCTGGCCGGGTTCCTGGAAGCCGGGGAATCGATCGAGGAAGCCGTGCACCGCGAGGTGTTCGAGGAGGTCGGCCTGCGCGTGCAGAACCTGCGCTATTTCGGCAGCCAGTCCTGGCCCTTCCCGCACTCGCTGATGATTGCCTTCACCGCCGATTATCTGGACGGCGAGATCCGCGTGGACCCGAACGAGATCAGCGAGGCGCGCTGGTTCGGGCCGCACGACGAGTGGCCGGAACGCGTGCCGCACATCTCGATTTCGAGCGTGCTGGTGGACGCGCACCGGCCCACGGGCCGCTAGCTCGCCGCGGCGACGGCGGCCGTGGTGCCCGCTGCCGCCTGGCGCCGCTCGCGCGCCACTTCTTCCGGCTTGCTGCCGGTGGCGCGCATCTGCACCGCGCGCTGCAGGATGTCGAACCAGAAGGGCGCCCCGAACAGCGTGGTTGCGGCCGTCATCAGCCAGCCCGCCACCTGCAGCAGGAAGGCGTTGTCCAGGTGCGGCGGGAAGCTGGTCCAGCCGATCGGCAGCGCCATGAAGGCCTGCACCGTGGCCTGGTCGAGCGCGCCCGGCGCACCGTTGATGCCGGCGGACAGTACCGGATGCTGCCAGAGGGTACGGAACAGGTGGATGCTGTCCACGTTGAAAAAGATCGCGACCAGCAGCGAGATCAGGAACGAGATCAGCAGTTGCTGGCGCTTGTAGGCCCCCGACACGCGCTCCATCGCATTGTCGAACCAGCTCGCCACCAGCGCCTGGAACTGCTCCAGCCCCGCCGCCCGCTTGTACAGCCCCTGCAACACGCGCCTGACCTGCGGATCGGGAATCTGCTCGATCGCGCTGCCCAGTGCCTCGTAGGTGGCCGGCCCGTTTTGCGCGATCGTGTCCACCAGCGCAATGGCGAAGTGGGCAGGCTCGATGTAGGATGGCTTGGACTTGAGGTCGTGTTCGTCGGTCGCGGCGCCGTCGCCATGCGGATTGACCAGCGGGTGGCCGTACACGGCCTGCGCCAGCTGGGTGAAGCTGGGGTCGTTGAGCATGCTCTTGATGCCCGCCAGCAGGGTGTTGGCGCGCAACCGGAAGATCGAGGCCAGCGCTTCCTGAATGGTGGTGACGATCAGCGCGACGGTGCCGAAGCAGAAAGTTAAGCCGATGGCAACTTCGAGGACTGTGCTGCCTAGCATGGGTGTTCTCCTCAGGAAAGGTACCCGGTAACGCTAGCCCGTTTCTGCAAATGACGAGTTCGGCTGGATCAAAGAATCGGGCCTCTCCGGTCGATTCCGCGCATTTTCTATATACTCTCGGCAATCGCAGAAAATCAGGGTTGACCATGTCTGACAAAGAAGCCTTCACCGAAAACGACTGGCGGCGCCTGCTCGCCAGCTTCGGCGAAGATCCAAACCGTCCCGGCCTGCACGAGACGCCGGCACGCGTTGCCAAAGCCTGGAAGCACTGGACCTCCGGCTACGACCAGGACCCGGTCGAGATCCTCAAGGCGTTCGAGGACGGCGCCGAGGAATACAACGAACTGATCGTGGTGCGCGGCATCCCGGTCTACAGCCACTGCGAACACCACCTGGCGCCGTTCTTCGGCAAGGCCACGGTCGGCTACCTGCCCAACGGCAAGATCGTCGGCCTGTCCAAGCTGACCCGGCTGGTCGATGTGTTCGCCAAGCGCCTGCAAGTGCAGGAGCGCATGACCATCCAGATCGCCAACGCCCTGATGGAAGCGCTGGAGCCCAAGGCGGTGGGCGTGGTCGTCAAGTGCCGCCACATGTGCATGGAAAGCCGCGGCATCCGCACCCCGGGCGAGGAAACCATCACTTCCGCCATGCTGGGCGAACTGCAGCCGAACCTGGCGCTGCGTACCGAATTCCTGGCACTGGCCCGCGACTGATCCATTTCGAGCGGGGTTCGGGAACCTGTTCCAGATCGGGCGTCTCCAAGTGATTTTGGGGCGACCGACATGGCCAGGCCAGAATTCCCGAGCGACATCTCGCGCGAGCAGTTCGAGCACATCCGAGACATGCTGGAAGCGGCGCGGCGCAAGACGCGCCCGCGCAAGCACGACCTGTACGACGTCTTTTGCGCCGTGCTGTATTTCCTCGATTCCGGCGCGGCGTGGCGCAGCATGCCGCCCGAGTTCCCGCCCTGGCGCACGGTGCACGAATACTTCACCCAATGGACCATGCTGCGCGACGGCGACAAGACCCTGCTCGAGCAGGCCCTGGAGCGGATCGGCCGCACGAAGGAAATTGACCGCCTGCACAAGCTGCTCGGCCCGCGCTAGGTAGGGTGGGCAGGTCTCCTGCCCACGCGTCCAAACTCCGTGTGACAGCCCGGTAAGGCAGACCCTCGAGCCCACGCCGCGTGTCCAACCGCGCGGGCTCGAGAGCCCGCCCTACGCCAATTCACCCGTCCTGTAACACTCTGTTGCGATTTCGCGTGGCAAGCCTTGTCCAGCTTGCGTTAAGCTAGTCCCATCTATTGTCATTTCGATATCAAAGCGGACGGCGGCCATCATGCTCGAACACCTCAACCTCTACCTGTTCTCCCTCTTCAACGCACAGGCCGGCCTGCACGGCTGGCCCCTGTCCGCCGCCCTGTTTGCCGCCGAACGGCTGATCCTGCTGGTGCCCCTGATGCTGCTGCTGCTGTGGATCGGCGGCGACAGCCTGCAGCGCCAGGCCGCTGTGCGCGCCGCCCTCGCCACCGCCGGCGCGCTGGCGGCCAACGCCGTCATCGGCCTGCTCTGGTTCCACCCGCGCCCGTTCGTCGCCGGCGTCGGGCACACCTTCATGCACCACGCGCCGGACAGCTCGTTCCCCAGCGACCACGCGACCATCATGTTCACCGTCTCGCTGGTGCTTGCCTTCAGCCAGTCCGTCAACGCGCGCCGCATCGGCGCCTGGCTGTTGCCGGTGTCAATCGTGGTGGCGTGGTCGCGCGTCTTCCTCGGCGTGCACTATCCGGCTGATATGATCGGCGCCCTGTTCGTCGCCCTTGGCATGCTGGCGCTGGTCAACACGCGGGCTCCGGCCGCGCTGTGCACCACCCTGGTGCCGGCCATGGAAACCGTGTACCGCCGGGTGCTGGCCGCGCCCATCGCCCGCGGCTGGTTGCGTCCGTAAGCAGTCCTTGCGGCTCAGCGCATCGCCATCGTCGTCGAACCCGCTTCCACGAACACCAGCTTGTCCGCCAGCAGCCGGAACGCGCCAAGCGGCGTGCCGCCTGCGGCCGCCGGCGTGGCAAGCTGGCCGCAGCGGCTGGTTTCCACGCGCAGCAGCCGATCGCCCGCCTGCACGGTGAAAATCCCGTTCCCGTTGGCATACAGCGCGACATCGAGCCGTTCCGACGGAACCTTTCCTAACGAAAAGCGCCGCTGGCATTCCGGCAGGTTGGACGCAATCACGTCCAGGTTCACGTCCTTGCTCCAGAAATAGTCCTGCTGCGCGTGCACCACCAGGGCGCGGTCGGTGCCGGCCACCAGATAGCCGGCCGCGCCATCGACGCAGGCGGACAGCAGCAGTGGTGCAAGGAGGACGAGTGCGTTGCGCATGACGGGCTCGCTTGGTTGGACATGTCCAGTATAGAACTCTTCACTGGCAAGCCGCACACGCAACGGGTGTCAGCCGGGCTCCCCGGATTTTCGATTTGCGCGATGATTAGCCGGCTCGCATGGGCAGCCGGTCCCGGCACGGGAACCGCCTGCCCCGCCCCCGGTCAGACACGTTCCGCGCACTTCCTTGAAAGACCACCGCCATGCCTGAAGACCAACTGAACCAGCGCGCCGTCCACGAGCCGCTCGCCGCCGCGCCCCACGTGCCGCCGCAGAAAGTCACGCTGCGCATCAACGGCGCGCTGCACGACCTGATGATCGAGCCGCGCGTCGCCTTGCTCGACGCGCTGCGCGAGGTGCTGGAGCTGACCGGCACCAAGAAGGGCTGCGACCGCGGCCAGTGCGGCGCCTGCACCGTGCTGGTGGACGGCCAGCGCATCAACGCCTGCCTGACGCTCGCGATCATGCAGGAGGGGCGCGACATCGTCACGGTCGAGGGGCTGGGCGAGTTCGGCGTGCCGCATCCGGTGCAGCAGGCGTTCATGGACTGCGACGGCTTCCAGTGCGGCTACTGCACCCCGGGCCAGGTCTGCTCGGCGGTGGCGCTGCTGGGCGAAGTGGCCCGCGGCGACGCAAGTCGCCTCACGCAAGGGGACGCGCTTCTTGCGGGCGAACTGACCGACGACGAAATCCGCGAGCGCATGAGCGGCAACCTGTGCCGCTGCGGCGCCTATCCCAACATCGTTTCCGCGATCCGCGGCGTGGTCGAACGCGGCGCGCCCGGAGCCTAGGGCAGGCCATGCAGTCGATCTCGTACGAACGCGCGCGCGACGTGCCGCACGCGCTGCAGCTCGGGCGCGACCCCGGCGCCAGGTTCATTGGCGGCGGCACCAACCTGCTCGACCTGTACAAAAGCGGAATCGAACGGCCGCTGCGGCTGGTTGACGTGAGCCGCCTCGACCTGTCGGGCATCGGCGAGTTGCCCGACGGCGCCCTGCGCATCGGCGCCACCGCCACCAACACGGCCGCGGCCAACCACCCGCTGGTGCGCCAGCGTTACCGCTTGCTGTCCGACGCGCTGCTCAGCGGCGCTTCGGCCCAGCTGCGCAACATGGCCACCGTGGGCGGCAACCTGCTCCAGCGCACCCGCTGCTACTACTTCACCGATCCCGCGCTCGGGCCCTGCAACAAGCGTACGCCCGGCGCCGGCTGCGCCGCGCTCGATGGCTTCAACCGCATCCATGCAATCCTCGGCGCCAGCGTGCACTGCATCGCGGTCAACCCGTCCGACATGGCGGTGGCGCTGGTCGCGCTCGATGCGGTGGTGCGCGTCGCGCAGCCCGGCGGCGAGCGAACCGTGCCCGTGCTCGACTTCCATCGCCTGCCGGACGAGCGCCCGCAGGACGACACCGTCATCGCGCCGGGGGAACTGATCACGGCAATCGACCTGCCGCCGCCGCGTTTCACGAACACCCACTACCTCAAGGTGCGCGACCGCGCGAGCTATGCGTTTGCGCTGGTCTCGGTGGCCGCAGCCGTGGACCTGGACGGCGGCGTGGTGCGCGACGCGCGGGTGGTGCTGGGCGGTGTGGCGCACAAGCCCTGGCGCGCCTTCGCCGCCGAGGACGCGCTGCGCGGCCAGCCGCTCGCGGCGCCGGTGCTGGAGCGCGCCAGCGAAGCCGCGGTCGAGAACGCACGCCCGCTGGCCCACAACGGCTTCAAGGTCGAACTGGCGCGGCGCGCCATCGAGCGTGCGCTGCGCACCGCAGGAGGCGTGGCATGAGCATCCTCGGCAAGCCCATCAACCGCACCGACGGCTGGGCCAAAGTAAGCGGCGCCGCGCGCTACTCGGCCGAGCACACACTGCCCGGCATGGCGCATGCCGTGCTGGTGACGAGCACCATCCCCCGCGGGCGCGTGCTGCGCATCGACGCCGGCAGCGCCGAACAGGTGCCCGGCCTGCTGCTCGTGATGACCCACGAGAACGCGCCACGCCTGCCTGACGAGACAAAGTCGGGCAAGGTCCAGCCGCCCATCGGCCGTGTGCTCTCGCTGCTGCAGGACGACCAGGTCCACTACAACAACCAGCCGATCGGCGTGGTGGTGGCGGACACGCTCGAGCACGCGCGCGAGGCGGCGGCCCGCCTGTCGGTGGAATACGAAACGGCGCCCGCGGTACTCGACTTCGACGAAGCGAAGGAGCACACGCACCCGCCCGACAAGGTGCTTGGCGAGCCTGCCGACAGCGCGCGCGGTAACCTGCAGGCCGGGCTGCTGGCGGGCAGCGCGCGGCTGGACGAGGTGTACACCACCCCGTATGAGACGCACAACCCGATCGAGCCGCACGCCACCGTCGCCGCATGGGCCGGCGCTCACCTCACGCTGTACGACTCGACCCAGTACATCAAGGGCGTGCAGCGCATCGTGGCCCAAACGCTGGGCATCGAACCCGAGCAGGTGACCGTGCTGTGCCCCTTCACCGGCGGCGGCTTCGGCTGCAAGGGCTCGGTGTGGTCGCACGTGGTGCTGGCCGCGATGGCGGCGCAGCAGGCCGGGCGCCCGGTCAAGCTGGTGCTGGACCGGAACCAGATGTTCGGCCCGGTGGGCACACGACCCATCACCGAACAGCGCATGAAGCTGGCCGCCATGTCCGACGGACGCCTGACCGCGTCGAGCCACGACGTGCTGGCCTACACCTCGATGATCGAGGACTGGATCGAACCATCCGCGCTCGTCACGCGGATGCTGTACGCGTCGCCCTGCCAGGCCACCACGCACCGGCTCGCGCGCATGAACCTGGGCACGCCCACCTTCATGCGCGCCCCCGGCGAGGCAACCGGAACGTTTGCGCTGGAAGCGGCGCTCGACGAACTGGCCTGCCAGCTCGGCATCGATCCGGTCGAGCTCAGGCTGCGCAACTACGCCGAGCGCGATCCGGAAAAAGACGTGCCGTTCTCGAGCAAGTCGCTGCGCCAGTGCTACGAGATGGGCGCCGAGCGCTTCGGCTGGTCGCGCCGCAATCCGCAGCCACGCTCGATGCGCGACGGCGACAAGCTGGTCGGCTACGGCATGGCCACCGCCACCTACCCGACGCGCCGCTCGCCGGCCGGGGCCAGCGCCGCCATCGACGAGGAAGGCCATGTGCGCGCGCGCTCGGCCACGCAGGACCTGGGCACGGGCACCTACACGGTGATGACGCAGGTGGCAGCCGATGCGCTCGGCGTGCCGGTCGCGCAGGTGCGCTTCGAGCTGGGCGACTCGCGCATGCCCGAGGCGCCCGTATCCGGCGGCTCGACCACGGTGGCCAGCGTGTCCTCGGCCGTGCACGCGGCAGCCACCGCGCTGCGCATGAAGCTCATCTGGATTGCCTCCGCGGATGCGCGCTCGCCGCTGCACGGTGCCATTCCCGACCAGGTTGGGGTGGAGGACGGCTGGCTCTACCTCAAGAGCGACCCCGCACGGCGCGAACGCATGTCCAGCATCGTCAAGCGCCACGGCAAAGGCCCGGTCGAGGTCACGGCCGATGCCGCGCCCGGCCACGAGAAGGAGCACTACTCGATGCACGCATTCGGCGCCGTGTTCGTCGAGGTGTGGGTGGACGAGGCGCTGGGCGAGATCCGCGTGCCGCGCGTGACGGGCGTGTACGGCGTGGGCCGGCTGCTGAACCAGAAGACCGGATACAGCCAGCTCATGGGCGGGATCGTCTGGGGCATGGGCATGGCGCTGTTCGAGGAGACCGTGTACGACAAGCGCAACGGACGCGCCGTCAACGGCAACCTGGCCGAGTACCACGTGCCGGTGAACGCGGACGTGGGCCGGATCGACGTGCTGGTGGTGGACGAGGACGAGCCGCATGCGAACCCGCTGGGCGCAAAAGGCATCGGCGAGATCGGCATCACCGGCGTGGCCGCCGCGATTGCCAATGCCGTGCACCACGCCACCGGCAAGCGCATACGGCACCTGCCGATCACGCTCGACAAGCTGCTATAAGCCGCCGCCGGCGCTGCCCGCGCGCTCCGCTCAGGCGTGCAGCGCCGCCATCACCTCGCGATGAATCTCGAACAGCGCGGGATCATCCGGATCGCGTGGCCGCGCGATGTCGACCGTGATGGTTTGCACCACCTGGGCCGGGCTTCCCCCCAGCAGCACGATCCGGTCCGCGAGGAACGCGGCCTCGAGCATGTTGTGGGTGACCAGCACGCCGGTCGGCCGCGCGCGGGTGTCGTCCATCCACAGCGACTGCAACATGCTGCGCACGCGGCGCGCGGTCAGCTCGTCCAAGGCGCTGAACGGTTCGTCCAGCAGCAGCACGTCCGGCTGCACGGCGAACGCGCGCGCAATGGCGGCGCGCTGCTTTTGCCCGCCCGAGAGAAACTGGGGATACGAGTGCGCATGCTCGAGCAGTTCGACCTTGGCAAGCAGCGCCGCCACGTCCGGCGGCACGCCCTTGGCCTGCCCGCCAGTCACGATCGAGATGTTCTCCGCAACGCTGAGCCAGTCCAGCAGGCGCGGCTGCTGGAACACCACGCCCAGCTTCACGTCCCCGGCCGGCCGGTCGAACCCGACCTGGCCGCGCGACGGCGCCTCGAGCCCCGCGATCAGGTTGAGCAGGGTCGACTTGCCGCACCCGGAAGGCCCCACCAGCGCCACCAGTTCCCCTGCCCGGATCTCCAGGTCCAATCCGCTGAACACGGGCTTCGCATGTCCGCTTCCATGTCCGGCATACGCCTTGTGCAAGTCCTGTATGCGCACGCCGCTAGTCATCGCCGTCCGCCTTCTTCCATCGGTTTGCACACGCTTCAAGCGGCCGGAATATGCCATGTTCGACCAGCAGCATGGCGAACCAGAATGCGAGCGTGAGCGCAATGACGCCCTCCACGTTCTGGGTGCTGAACTGCGAATTGAGCTGGTAGCCGACGCCGTTGGACATGCCGAAGATCTCCACCAGCACGATCACTTTCCAGGCGATCGAGAACCCGACGCGGCAACCCGAGATGATGAAGCTGAACAGCAGGGGCAGCCACACCTTGCGCAGCACCACCATGAATGGCAGGCGGAACACCAGGATCATCTGCGCCAGTTCCAGCCCCAGCGAGCGAACGCCGTGCTGCACCGAGATGACCAGTGATGGCAGCACGCCCAACGCAACCGCAACCACCGGCGAGACGAGGCTCACCCCAAACCAGATTACGCACAGCAGCGCCCACACCAGCCCGGGGACGGTCAATCCGAGGATGATGCCGGGTTCGAAAAAGCGCTCGGCCGTCTTTGACAAGGCGGTAGCGATCCCCACTGGCAGCGCAATGACCAGCGCGAGCAGGAAGCCCAGCGCCATGCGCGCGAAGGTGATGGCGATCTCCGACAGTGCAAAACCCGATGCCGAAATCTTGATGAGCTCGCGCCCGATGGGGGCGGTGTGCGGCACCAGCGGCGACTCGAGCAGGCTCGCCATGCATTCCCACGTTGCCACCAGCAGCACGAAGAACAGCGCCTGCGGACCGAACCGTGCCGCCAGCTGCCGCAATCGGGCGGCAGCTGCGGCAAGGGACGGCGGCTCGGCCGGGACCAGCCACAGCTTTTCCGTCTTCATGCTGCGCCGGCGCCGACGTAGAGTTTGCGTGACGGCACCCGATCGATCACGCCGAGTTTCGCCGCAACCTCGACCTGCTTGTCGATCACGGCAAATACGCTCTCATCCCAGCGCGTCGCATATGCCGGCGCCAGCCGGCTCGGCAGCAACCCGGCCGCCTTGGTTTCGTCCGGCTTCAGGCCGATCTGGCTGGCGATGGCCAGCAGGCTGGCCGGTTCGCGCCGCACGAGTCCGTTCACGCGCTGCAGCAGCGCCACCAGCTTGGCGGCGGTCGCGCGGTTGGCCTCATACCATGCGCGGTTTGCCGCCAGGCCGAGCAGGATCGGGTCTTCGTGCTGCCCGGTGGCCTGCTTCCAGATGTCGGCCACGCGCGCGATCTCGCGCGCGCCGCGCGCCACCACGCGCGTGGCGGTCGGCTCCAGCGTGATGATCGCATCGACGTCGCCGCGCTCGAACAGGGCGAGATTGGCGGTTGGCGAGCCGTGGATGACTTTCACGTCTTTTTTCAGGTCGATGCCGATCAGCGATGCGGCAATCCGCGCTTGCTGGTAGGTTTCGCTGCTTTCGTCCGTCGTGGCGATCGTCTTGCCGAGCAGGTCGGCGGGTTTGCGGAACGGGCTGTCGCCGCGGACCAGCCAGCGGCCGTGGTTGTTCAGCGCCGGCCCGAACAGGACGATGTCGCTGCCGCGGTTGGCCAGCGTGGCCAGTCCCACGGCGCCGAACACGCCCACGTCGAGCGACCCGGCGCTTAGCTGCACCTGCATCTTGCCCGGATCGGCGGTGACCCAATTGAGCGACAGGGACGGGTCGGTGTTCAACCCGTGGCGCTCGATCAGCGCTCGCCAGGCGGACCCCGCGCTGCCGGGCGAGGGCAGGGTGATCCGCACGGCCGGTGCGGCGCCGGCCAGCGCCGGGCCTGCGAGAGCGCCCAGCGCCGCGGCGCCGGCAGCCTGGATGAATTGTCTGCGTTGCATCTTGAAGTTCCTTTTGAAATGTCTAGAGCACCAGGGCGCGGTGCAGGACACGGCGTTGCTGGCCGAAGTCCGGCACGCCACGGTGCTGGACCGTGCGGTTGTCCCATATCACCGCCTCCCCATCCTCCCAGCGGTGGCGGGCCTGCACCTCCGGCGCATTGACGGCATCGAACAGCACGTCGAGCAGCGCCTGGCTGGTGCGGCGGGTCACGCCGAGGATGCGGTGCGTGTAGAGCTCGTTGGCAAAGATCTGCTTGCGGCCCGTCTCCGGATGCACCCGCACCAGCGGCACCTCGATCGGCGGATACTTCTCGCGCTGCTGCGCCCGCTGCGCGAAGTCGTGGTAAGCCAGCGTCAGGAAGCCTTGCGCCTCCACGTCATGCACCGCCGTGAGCGATTCGATGTATGCCGCAAACAGCGGGTCGAGCAGGTCGTAGGCCGCGACCGCATTGGCGAACAGGGTGTCGCCGCCCAGCCCCGGCGCGGATTGCGCAAACAGCGCCGTAAAGCGCGGCGGATCGGGCTGGAACACCTGGTCCATGTGCCAGATGTAGTTCATGCGGGTCTTCTTGATCGACGAATCGATCGCATTCAGTTGACCTTCGCGGCCGCGGTCGGGCGTGTAGGGCGTGTTCATCAGGCGCGGCGGCCCGAACAGGCCAACCAGATGCTCGAAGTGCTCGGCCCGTACCGTTCCCGGTTCGAAGGACAGGAAGCCGAAGCGGACCAGGGCGTCATGGATGAACTGCTTCAGGGCGGGGCTGACCTCGCCGGTGTCATCGATGCGCAGCCCGCTTACCCGGCCGCCCAGGGTGGGCGAGAGCGCCGTGATGCTGACGCCCTCATGGGAGATGGGGCGGGTGTCGTAGCGCGCCAGGTCGAGCAGTTTGGCCTGGATGCGGTCGAGTTTTTCTTCGTCGACGAAGATGCCGATATCGGATTTCATGGTGTGAGTGGGTATCAGGGGTTGGGGCGCTCAGGCCGAAAGCGGGGTGGCGTCGACCGGGTACGCATCGACATTGCCCCATTCGTTCCACGATGCCGGATACACCGCGGTCCCGGCCAGTCCGGCCAGCTGCAAAGCGAGGAAGGTGCGCGCCGCGCGCCCGCCGCCGCCGCAGTACACGATCGTCTTGCCAGCGGCGCCGAGCGCGCCCGCGGCCTGCGAAACCTGTGTGGTGCTGGCAAAGCGGCCGAGCCCGTCCAGCTCTTGCCGCGTGTCCCAGAAGCGGGCGCCCGGAACGCGTCCGGCGCGCCGGGCATTGCTGCGCTTGCCGGCGTAGTCGTCCCATTCGCGCGCATCGAGCACCAGGGTGCCCTGTCCGGACGCTGCCAGCACGTCATCGGCCGTGGCGAGGTAGGCGTCTTGCACACGCAATTCGAACCGGGCCGGCTTCACTTGCGGCGCGTCCACGCTCAGTTCTCCCTGCCATGCCTTGATGCCGCCGTCGAGCACCGACACCTGCTCCACCCCCGCATAGGCCAGCGCCCACGCCACCCGGGCGACGTTCACCTCGTTTTCCGCGCCCGTCACCAGCACCGGCGTGCACGTGGTAAGGCCGAGCGAGGAAAGCGTCCACGCAAGCAGCGTGTGGAACCGCTCGATCGATGCGCGGTCGGTGCGGGCCAGCACCAGCAAGGCCGGGTCGATGTGGCGGGCGGCGGGAATATGCCCTGCCCAATACTGCGTCGCGGCACGCGCGTCGAGGATGATCGTGCCGGGGGCGTGCGCGTCGTCCGCGCCTGCAAGTCTGAATGTCGCCATGTGTTCCTCCCTTCGCCCGCCAAAGCGGGATTCTCAAAATTCGATGGGAAGATTTTATAGTTAGGGTACTTACGATTCGAACGTATATTAACTAATTTGGATATCTGATTTTCGCGCTTCTGCCGCAGCGTCGCGGCTGCGAAGATACGGCGTGCCCATCACCTGTCGCTACTTTCATATGCAGCATCGCTCGGACTTCCGTCCCTTATCCATCCTGGTTGGTTGCGCGTTCTTCATGGAGCAACTGGACGCGACGATCATCAGTCCCGCCATTCCCGATATCGCCCGCTCGCTCGCGACCAATCCGCTGAGCCTGAACATCACCATGACGGTCTATTTGTTATGCTCGCTGGCGTTCATTCCGCTTGGCGGCCCGCTTGCCGCGCGCTGGGGGACGCGCAGCGTCTTCCAGTGCGCGATCACGCTGTTCGTGCTCGGATCCTTGTTGTGCGCGCTCTCGTCCGGCCTGGTGTCGCTCGTGCTGTCGCGCGCCGTCCAGGGTGTGGGCGCGGCGCTGATGGTTCCCGTCGGGCGCACCGCCATCGTCCACACGGTGGGCAAGCCGGACCTGGTCCAGGCGCTGGCCTGGATGATCACACCGGCCATGGTCGGCCCCATGCTCGGGCCGCCGCTTGGCGCGCTGGTGACCACCTACGCCTCCTGGGAATGGATCTTCCTGATCAACGTGCCGATCGGCTTGCTTGGCCTGCTCACGTCGCGCCGCCTGATGCCCCAGCTTCGCGACCAGTGCGATGCGCCGTTCCAGGCACGCGAATGGCTGCTCATGAGCGCGGTGCTCACGCTCGCGATCCTCCTGCTCGAGCAGGCCAGGCACGGGACTGGCGCCACCCGGTTGCTCATGCTCGGCCTGCCGCTGGCCGCGCTGGCCGGCTGGTACGCGCTGCGCTTCAGGTTCGCCGCGCGCCCGATGGTCGATTTCCGGCTGCTGTCGGTCGGCACCCTCGCCACCGGATTTTGGGGCGGCGCGCTGGTCAGGGTAGGCTATGGCGCCTTGCCCTTCCTCCTGCCGTTGATGCTGCAGGTTGGCCTGGGGTTCAGTGCGCTTGAAAGTGGCGCGGTGCTGCTGTCCAGTGGCGCGGTGGCGTTCCTGGCCAAGACCGGGACGGCGCGGCTGCTCAGGCGCTGGGGATTTCGCCGGGTCCTGCTCTGGAACGGCCTGCTGTGCGCCTTGGCGCTGCTCGGCTGTGCGCTGGCGGGCGCGCGGGGATGGAGTGTGGCGGGTGCCGCACTGGTGGCTTCGCTCGCGGGGCTGTCCCGTTCGATCCAGTTCAACGCGCTGACAGCGATTTCCTATGCGGACCTGCCACCGCAAAAAATCGCGCTGGCGACGACGCTCAACACCCTGGGCTGGCAGTTGGCGATCATGTTTGGCATATCGCTGTCGGCGCTCGCGGTAGAATGGTCGGCAAGGCTGGCCGGGCGCAGCGCGCCGGCTGCTTCCGACTTCTCGATGGCCTTCGTCGTGGTTGCGCTGTTCGCCTTTGCGGCCATGCCGTGGTACCGGATCCTGCCGGGTCAGGCGGGGCAACAGCTCAGCGGATACCGGCCCCGATGATCGACAGTTCCCATCCCCTTTGCCAGCATGCCTTCCGCACCGATCGAAAACCTGTCCCAGTTGTACCTGCGTCCTGGCTTCATGCTGCGGCGCGCCCATCAGATATCCGTCGCGATTTTCGAGGGAAGTTGTGCCCGGTTGGGCCTCTCTCCGGCACAATACGCGGTCCTCGTCGCCTTGCATGAACTGCCGGGGTCGGCGCAGGGCCAGCTGGGCCGGGTGCTGGGAATGAACAAAGTCACGGTATCCCAGGTAGTAAAGGTGCTGGAGGAGCGAGGCTGGGTGGCCCGGACGACCGGGACTGGCGACCGGCGCTGCAGGCAGCTGGTGCTGACCCGGTCCGGCAAGAGCACCATCAGGCGCGCGGCTGGCATGGTGCAGCAGGCATACGACACGCTGATGTCGCCATTCGATGCCACCGAGCGCGCACTATTCACGCAGCTTTTGCAAAAAGCCGTGTGTGAGCTGGAACCGCATGCGCGGGCAGCGCTCGAGCCGATAGCCGAACAGGATGGCACGGCCTAGGCCGGACCGCGCCGCCTGCGCACCATCCTGGCGGCGCCGGACGCGCGCCGGCCGCGGACACTACGGCCGCAGCAGCACCGAGCCGGTCGTCTGGCCGGACTCGATCAGCCGGTGCGCCTCGGCCGCTTGCGCCAGCGGCAGTTCCTGGCCGATCTGCACGCGCATGCCCTGTTCCAGGCGCTGCAGCGTCGCCTGCGCGCCTTCCCGATAGCGCCCGATGTCGCTCATGAAGCGAAACACGCCTGGCCGCGAAAACGCGATCGAGCGGTAGGGGCCGATGTCCGCCGGGTTGATCGCATCGATCTCGCCCGCCACCTGGCCGATGCTCGCCGCCATCCCGTATGGCCGCACGGCTTCCAGCGTCTGCCTGAGCGTCGCCCCGCCGATGCCGTCGATCGCAAAGTGCACGCCCTCGCCGCCGCCGAACGCGCGCGCGGCAGCCACGAAGTCCTGCTCGCGGTACAGCACTGCTTCGTTCAGGCCATGCGCCAGCGCCAGCTCCGCCTTGGGCACGCTGCCCACGGTCCCGATCACGCGCGCGCCCAGCGCTTTTGCCCACTGCACGAGCACGAGCCCAAGGCCGCCGGCCGCCGCGTGCACCAGCACCGAGTCGCCGGGGCGCAGCGGGCGCACGTAGGAAAACAGCATGTGCGCCGTAATCCCGCGCAGCATGGCGCCCGCCGCGGCCTCGAACGAGACCGCATCGGGCAGCGGGATGGCACGCTCGGCCGGCAGGTTGCGCGCCGTCGCGTAGCTGCCCACCGGTGCGCCGGCATAGGCCACGCGCTGGCCCTCCACCAGGTCCGTCACGCCGGGGCCGACCGCCTCGATGATGCCAGCGCCTTCCGCGCCAAGCGTGGCCGGCAGGACCGGCAAGGGGTACAGGCCGGTGCGGTGGTACACGTCCACGAAGTTCACGCCGATGGCGGCGTGGCGAATGCGGACCTGGCCCGGGCCGGGCGGGGGCAGTGCGACCAGCTCGGTCTTCAGTTCCGAGCGGTCGCCGTAGGCGTGGATGCGCACGTGTTCGATTGCGGTGTTCATGAGGTTCTCCTGTCGGGGTTGATGTTGCAGGCAATGGTAGTCCGTGCAAAAATCAACCGAAATCCAAAAAAATGAACAGTTATCGTGCAAAAATCGACCGAAACATCCCTCGGCTGGGATGACGTGCGCTACTTCCTGGAGCTGGCGCGCCAAGGCAAGCTCACCGCAACCGCGCGCGTGCTCGGGGTCGAGCACTCGACCGTGGCGCGGCGCGTGAGCGCGCTCGAAGCGCAGCTTGGCTTGCGCCTGTTCGACCGCCTGCCCAAAAGCTGGGTGCTGACCAGCGAGGGCGAAGGCCTGCTCGGCTACGCGCGCCGCATCGAAGAAGAGGCGCTGGCCTTCAGTCGCGCCGGCGCGGGCTATGGCGCGCTGCGCGGCACGGTGCGCGTGTCCGCACCGCCCGTGTTCACGAGCGCCTTCCTGGCGCCCAGGCTTGCGCTGGCGCGCGAGCGCTGGCCCGGCATCTCGATCGAACTGATCGGCGAGCCGCGCCAGGCCAACCTGTACCGGCGCGAAGCCGACCTTGCGGTGCGCCTGTCACGGCCGCACGAAGAGGGACTTGCGGCCAGGCGCCTGGGACAGATGGGGTATGCGCTGTACGGCGCGACGCCATGGGTATCGAAACCGGAAGCCGCGTGGGAATTCGTCGGCTACGACGAGCTGCTGCGCGAAACGCCCCAGCAGCGTTGGCTGGAACAGCTGGCGGCCGGGCGGCCGTTCAGCATGCGCACCAACGACCTGGCCACGATGTGGATGGCTTGCCGCGGTGGGCTGGGCCTGGCGGCGCTGCCGCACTTCCTCGCGCGCGGGGACGATACGCTGGTGCGCTTCGACCAGCATCCGTGTCCGGTCAACCGCGAGGTCTGGCTGGCGGTCCACCCGGACGTGCGCCGGTCGCCACGTGTGAAGATGGTAGCCGATCTGGTCGCCGAGCTGATTCTAGGAGAAGAGGCACTGCTGGCCTGACTCGTAGGGTGGGCGGGTCTCCCGCCCACGCGTCCAGGCAGAGCCGGCGCGGACTGAACGCGTGGGCAGACGAGCTGCCCACCCTACGCAAAGCATGCTCAGTGCTTCTCTTCGTGGTGCTGCTTGTGCGTGCTCTCCCACCCACCTCCCAGCGCCAGGAACAGGTTCACCTGGTCCGTGGCCAGCTGCGTGTCCGACACCGCCACCGCGCTCTCCGCGACAGCCAGCGCCCGGTCCGCATCGAGCCGGGTGAGGAAGTCCGCGCGCCCGAACTCGTACAGCTTGTCCGCCTGCCGTGCCGCCAGCGCGCTCTGGTCGCGCGAAGCCTTGAGCGCCGCATTGCGATCCAGTTCGCGCGCATACACCGTCAGCGCGCTCTCGGTTTCGCGCAGCGCACCCAGCACCACGCTGTCGAACCGCGCCAGCGCGCCTTCGGTGCCGGCCTTGGCCTGCGCAATGTGCACGCGTGCCGGGCTGGTGGCCGGCAGGCTCCAGCGGATCAGGGGCCCCAGCGCATAGTGCCAGGTGTTCGCATCGCCCACGCCCGGGA
This sequence comes from Massilia agilis, assembly GCF_024756255.1. Lineage (GTDB taxonomy): Bacteria > Pseudomonadota > Gammaproteobacteria > Burkholderiales > Burkholderiaceae_D > Telluria > Telluria agilis. Next base: position 241,215 of record NZ_JANUHB010000006.1, read on the forward strand.
TCATGCCGATGCTGCCGAACGACGCGCCCAGGTTGATGCTGGGGTAGAGCTCCGCCGTCGCCACGCCGATGCGCGCGGTGGCGCCAGCCAGCAGGCGCTCGGCCTGGCGGATGTCCGGCCGCCGGCGCAGCAGCGCGGCGCCATCGCCGACGGGAATCGCCGAGGCCACGTGCGGCGGCACCTCGCACCTGGCCACCTCGGCGGGAAAGTTGGACGGCACCTCGCCGGTGAGCACCGCCAGCTTGTACAGCGCGGTGCGGCGCTGCGCTTGCAGCGGCGGCAGCGCCGCGCGCAGCTGCTCGAGCTGGGCACGTGCGCGGCTGTTGTCCAGCGCAATGCCGCGTCCCTTCTTCACGCGGTCGGCGGTGAGGTCGACGAATTGCTGCTGCAGGTCCACCGAATGCTGCGCCACCCTGATCTGGTAGCCGGCCGAGCAAGCCTGCGCGTACGCGCGCGCGGTCTCCGCGGCCACCGTCACGTGTGCGATGTCGCTCGCCGCTTGCGCCGCTTCCTCGTCGGCCTGCGCCGCCTCGATGCCGCGCTTGATCTTGCCGAACAGGTCAAGCTGGTACGATACTTTTATTTCGCCCGAATACAACCCGGTATCCGGCAGCACTTCGGGCAGGCCGAGTGACATGCCCGAGATGCGTCCGTAGGCCGGCGCCGCTTCCATGTCCACCTCGGGGCGCTTCTTCTCCTCGACCTCTTCCAGCACCGCGTGCGAACGCTTCAGGTTGGCCGCCGCCACGCGCAGGTCCGCGTTGGCGGCGAACGCTTTCTCGATCAGTTTGTCGAGGGTGCTGTCGTGGTACAGCCGCCACCAGTCGGCCGGCAGTGGTTCGGACTTGAACGGCTGTTCCGCCGCGCCCATGAAAGGCGCGGACGCGGCCGGCCGCTTGATCACCGCTTCGGCCGGCACGTGGTAGTCCGGGCCGACCGTGGTGCAGGCGGCAAGCAGCGCCGCTGCGGCCGCCACTGCCGTTCGTGTCAGGCTTGATCGGTATGAAGTCATCTGTGCTTACTTGTTCGGGGTGGAGGCCATGGCGTGCAGCGCGGATCGTGCCGGCGCAGCCGGCAGCACCTGCACCGTGGCGGTCTGGCCGGCGACCAGGCGCACGTTCGCCGGCACGGCGTCGATCGCCACGCGTACCGGAATGCGCTGGGCAAGGCGCACCCAGTTGAAGGTCGGGTTCACGTTCGGCAGCAGGTTCGCGCCGGTGGTGCGGTCACGGTCGGCAATGCCCTCGGCGAAGCTCTCGATGTGGCCGGAAATCGTGTCGTGCGAGCCCATGAGGGTCACTCGCACCGGGTCGCCCAGGTGCACGCGCGGCAGCTTGGTCTCTTCAAAGTAGCCCTCGACGTAGAACGACTTGCGGTCCACCACGGCCATCACCGGGCGGCTGGCGGTCGCATAGCCGCCCACGCGCAGGTCCAGGTTGGTCACGAAGCCTTCCACGCTGGAGACCACGCGCGTGCGCTCCAGGTTCAGCCGCGCCGTGTCGCGGTTCACTTCGGCCTGCGCCAGCGCGGCGCGCGCCTGGTCGGTGCGGGTCTGGCCCTGCTCGCGTGTCTCTTGCGAGACCAGGTCGTCCAGCTGCGTGTTGCGCTTGTTCTCGCGCTGCGCCTGTGCCAGTGCGGCCTGCGCCGCCTGCACCGTGGCCTCGGCCTGGCGCAGCGCTAGTTCAAAGCGCGCGCGATCGATCTCGAACAGCGGCTCGCCCGCCTTCACCACCTGGTTGTCGTGCACGTACACCTTGGTGACCGGGCCGGTCACGTCCGGCGCCACCTGCACCACGTATGCCTTCACGCGGCCGTCGCGGGTCCACGGATCGACCTCGTAATAGCGCCACAACTGCGCCCCGGCGTACACCGCGCCGGCGGTGGCCAGCAAGGTAATCGCTACCCGGCCCGCGGCCGGAAAAAAGTTTTTCATGACCATGTCAAAACCAGTTGGATGCGAAAAAAGCGAGGCTGCCCAGCACGATGACGAACAGCGAAAGATCGAACAGCGCCGGGTGCCACACCAGGCGATAGAAACCCACGCGCCCCAGCACGCCCGCGAGCACGCGCGAGACCAGCAGCGCGGGCAGCATCAGCAGCAGCAGCGGGGGCATGTACATGCCGAACAGGTTCACTTCGCCGATCATCGGATTTCCTTTTCAATCACGGGTGAGCTCTGGTAAGGCGCGGCCTGCGGGAACAGGTCGCGCCGGATGCCGGCCAGCGCGGTCGCCGCGTCCCGCTGGCCCTTGGATGGCGGCGCCGCGCACACCGAGCGCAGCGCATTGTCGAGCGACGCCAGCAGGCGCGCTTCGCCGTCTTCGTCCACGCGCGGACGCGCTTCGAAGTGCTGCGACAGGTGCTCCATCAGCGGCCACAGCGCGGCCTGGCTGCGGCCCAGCTGCGCGCGTGCCTCGACCAGCTGCGTCATGTTCAGGCCGATGCGCAGGTCCACCAGCGCGTCGGCCGCCAGCAGGTCCTGCTGCTTGCCCGCCAGCGCCAGGCGCGGCGTAAGCAGCGCAATGCGGTCCACCATGCGGGACGAGAACTCCGTCACCGACGGCGCGCGCTCGCCGCTGCCGATGCGCGCCAGCTCGCTCCAGCCGGCCTTGAGCAGGCGCCGCGCGGTAAAGCCCGCGCCCACGGTACGAAACAGCTGCGTCACCAGCGCCGACGCCCAGATGCCGGCCAATTGGGCGATGATGGTGTTCGCGAACGAGACCATGTCGGCGCTGTTCGTGTCATGCATCGCCAATGTGGTGAGGATGCCGAACAGGAAAGGCATCGCCTTGCCGAAGGTCGCCGGCCGCGCGATCAGCACGCCCAGCACGAGGAATGCGGGCGCACATGCAAGCGCCAGCATCTCGAAGCTGTGAACGGCCGGCACGATCGCCAGCAGGTACACGGCCGACACCGGAACCGACCACAGCGTGTAGCGCAGGAAGCCCTTGATGAACTGCGCCGGGTCGTCCTGGGTCGAGAAGAAGCAGGACATCACGGCCGCCATCATCGGCGCGACCGACGCGGACGGCCAGCCGGTGAATATCCAGAACGCGCAGCAGGCCAGGATGCCGATGACCGCGCCAAGCGCGGACATGAGCGCCATTCCGCGGTCCAGGTGCAGCGCGGCCGAGCCGACCGGGCGCACGTCGCGCGCGGACGCCGGCAGCTCGCCATGCGCGCCGGCGTCGATGTGGCCGCGCAGCGCCTGCACCGCCACGCACTGGTCGAGCAGCGCCCGCAGGCGCGCCGCCAGGTTCACCTCGACCAGCTCCTGCCAGCCAGAGTGCGAACCGATCGCCGGCGCCAGCGCGTCGATCTGCGCCCGCAGTGCCACCTCGCGGCCGGCCTCGGCCTGGCCGCGGTGGGCGCCGGTCCATGTGCGGATATCGTCGAGCAGCGCGTTCCAGCGCAGCGACACGCCGCCCGCGCCGAGCTCGCGCAGCGCCAGCAAGCGGTCCTCGATGGCGGACAGCAGCGGCACCATGGTCGCCAGCCGGTCCTGCAGCGCGTGGATCGCATTGGACGTCCAGCGCAGGTGCGAGGTGTCGAATGGCAGGTGGGTGGACATCATGCGCAGCTCGGTGATGTCGGCGGCCAGCTTGCGCCGGTCCTGCGCGCTGCGCTCGTCGCCGTTGGGAGAGAGCGCGTCCGAGATCCAGTGCTGCGCGTCGCGCAGCGCGTGGTCCAGGCGCGACAGCAGCACCGGCGCAAAGCTCTGCGGGAACACCAGCGTGTGGATCAGTGTGGCGCAGCCCAGTCCCAGCAGGATCTCTTCGACCCGCGCCAGGCCCACGTCGAAGATCGTCTCCGGCCGGTCCACCGCCGGGAACGCGATCAGCGCACAGGTGTACCCGGCCAGCATCACCACGTACGAGCGTGGCGTGCGGTCCAGCAGCGAGATGTACAGGCACCCCGCCACCCACAGCGCAATGCCAAGCGAAAGCAGTTCGGGCGAATCGACCAGGGTCGGCACCAGCACCACCGCGCCGAGCGCGCCGAGAAAGGTGCCGGCCAGGCGAAAGATCGCTTTCGAGCGCGTGGGCCCGGCGAACGGCGCGGACACGATATACGCGGTCATCATCGACCAGAACGGGCGCGGCAGGCCGATACGCATCGACACGTACAGCGCAAGCATCGAGGCGGCGAAGCTTTTGACGGAAAAGAGCGCCTCTTGAACGGTGGGCGCCCTCACGCGGCCTTGCGCCCGCAGGCGTGGTGGGTGGCGATGGCGGCGGACAGGCCCTGCAGCACGCGCAGGCAGGCATGCACGTCCTCCTCGGCCACGCCGGCGAACAGCTGGCGGCGGAAAGGCACCAGCGCCTCTTCCATCGCAGCGGCGCGGCGCTTGCCTTCGTCGGTGAGGTGCAGCGTCTTGGCGCGGCGGTCGTGCGCATCCTCTCGGCGCTCGACCAGGCCGCTTTCGACCAGCTGGTCGGTCACGCGCACCAGGGACGGCGCCTCCACCCCCAGCAAGTCGGCCAGCACGCCGCAGCGTACGCCTTCGCCCATGCGGCCCATCAGCAGCACCGGCAACCCGGTCGCCTGCGACAGGCTGTACTCGCCCGCCACCTTGTCGACGGCGGCGCGGTAGGCGCGCGCGACCGGCCCCAGGGAGGAGGCGAGGGTCATCAGGCTCTGGTCGTAAGCAGTTGGCATCCGCGATCGTCAGTATTCGTTAGAGTTCGAAAGTTTAGCATCCTAAGTAATTTCTCTCAAGTAGGACTTGTCCTACGTCAAGGATTGTAGTGATATACTGGCAAGTTTTTTTGAGCCGAAAGGGGATTTGAAAATAGAAAAATATGCTGTTTGAATGCCCATTCGGCATATTTCATGCTCGCCGGGTTTTTTGTAACGACAGCCTGAATGGATATGCCGGAAACGTTTCTTTCGTGATATTGTCACCGCCAGTTCTTCCATCCATCTAATCTATCGGGTCGGCCCCGATAATTGCGGCAAGGTAGCGAGCGCGTTGTGCGATAGGACAGGCAGATGATTGATGTGTCGTTGGGCTACGTCAGGAAGGTTCTGGACCAGTACCTGGTGTCTTACCTGGACGCCGCTCCCGGCATCGTCGTGATGGATAACCTGTCGGGCTCGGATTCGCCCGAGCCGCAAAAGAATCGCAACCGGGTGGTGCTGACGCTGGTAAATCTCGAGTACGAGACCAACAAGCAATTCTCCGGCGGCACCCGCCGCGAGGGCGACCGTTCAATCCAGGTCAACCCGGCCGTTCGTTTTAATCTCGATATTCTCGTTTCCGCGAATTTCGACGATTATGCGGAATCACTGAAATTCCTGAGTGCGGTGATCGGCTATTTCCAGGAAAATCTCGCTTTTACCCGGTCCACCAATCCGGAGATGCCAGACGGTATTTCGGCGCTGAAGTTCGAGATTGAAAATTCGCCGTCCGAGAAAATGCACAATCTGTGGACCGCCCTCGGCACCAGCTACGTGCCGTCGATCGTCTACAAGATCAGGCACGTCAGCATGCAATCCGGCCAGGTCAAGGGCAGTGTTCCCTCGGTGCAGGACTATACCGCCTCGTCGCAGCCATGACCGCCTGCCTCTTCCAGCTCAAGATATCGCATGGCTATTTTGCCAGCGGCATGTTGGAGGGCTGGACATTGGCGCCGGACCCAGCCACCCGGGCGGTCCTCCAGCGTTACGGCCTGGTGCCCGGCATGCGCGACGGGGTGTTTTCGCTGACCACGTTCCAACCGGACCCCGTGGCGCAGTTGCGCTTCCTGGATGACCAGCTGGACGGGGCGCCGCTGGTGTTCTGGCTCGGTTGCGACCAAGAGCAATTCCTCACCGTGACCGACCTGCCGCTCGACTGGGCCGGCCAACTCGACCTGAGCAGCAAATCCTGCACGCACGAGGCGGGCGAATGGCGTCTTGCGCCCGTACCCGGACCGCGCACCGTCCAGCGCGACGGCGTGGCGGGGGTGCTGTCGGTGTACCTGGACGACCTGCTGGCGATGGGCGGCCAGGACGTCGTGTTCAGCGCCGGTTTCGCCGCCCGCCAGGTCCATTGGGTGTATTACCTGGTCAATCGCGGCCAGACCCGCCTGGAAAATCCCGCGATCGGCAAAAACGGCTTTGTTTTCGCCGGACCGCAGCCTGCAATATTGCCCGGCGGTGAAAAGGCGATGTGTTTTGATTCAGGCGATACCGCTTTTCCCTTGCAGCAAAAGCCGACGGTCATGTTCGATTTGTTGGCAAAGCCCGCCGGAATGTCGGCCGATAACGACGACAATGCGGAATATTGCGTGATAAAGGGATTACCGGTCCCGGGTGGAAACCAGCTGGAAGTGCGAAAAGGCGGCAATGCCTCGTACGTTTTTTGTGCGATGCATGTTTATTTGTAGGCAGATTAGCAGACGGGAATAAGAAATTAATATCTAACCAAAACAGGGTGATCGATGGCTACCTATGCAACTCCCGGAGTTTATATTAACGAGGTTAATGCCTTTCCCAATTCAGTCGTGCCGATAGCCACGGCGGTTCCGGCTTTTATCGGCTATACCCCGAAGGCTGAATACCAGGGAAAATCATTACGCAATAAACCGCAGAAGATCACCTCGTTCGCCGATTTCCAGGCGATGTTCATGCTGGATAATCCGCCGCCCCCGGCCGACCCTGCCCGGCAATACAGCCCCGAGTATTACCTGGTGGCGCAGGCCCAGGAACCCGCGGTCGGCAATTACATGATGATCAACGGGCAGTATTACTCGGTGCTGCCCGACCCGAACACGATTTATCATCTTTACAACAGCATCCGCCTGTTCTTCCAGAACGGCGGCGGCGACGCCTACATCGTCTCGGTCGGCGGTTACGGCGCGGCCAGCAAGAAGCCACTGACCGATCCCACCGCCCGCCCGGTCAACCCCAACGTGCAGCTGGCCGACCTGCAGCGCGGCCTGGCCCTGCTCAAGAACGAGCAGGAACCGACGATGTACATCTGCCCGGAAGCGACCCTGCTCGCGCCGGCGGACAACCAGACGCTGATGCAGGGCATGCTGCTGCAGGCCGAAGAGATGCAGACCGCCGTCTGCCTGTTCGACGTGATCGGGGGCGCCAACCCGGACCCGATCATGTACACCCAGGACATCGAGAACTTCCGCAACAGCACCGGCAACAACGGACTGAAGTTCGGTACCTGCTACTACCCCTTCATCGGCACGACCATCATGCAGTCGTCCGATATCGACTTCACCAACCTGTTCGGCGGCGACACCAAGCAGCTGGCGGCCTTCATCAATCCGCCGTCCGCGCCCAATGCCGACGTGGCTACGATCCTGGGGCAGATCCAGAACCCGCCGGCCAACCCGCTCACCAACAGCCAGCTGCAGGCGGCCCTGCTGACCGCCAGCCAGACCTATTCGCAGATCATCAAGCATGTGCTCGAGACGGCCAACCTGCTGCCGCCCAGCGGTGCGATGGCGGGGGTGTACGCGGTCAACGACAACCAGAACGGCGTGTGGAGCGCCCCGGCCAACACCAGCATCGTGGGCGCGGTGAGCCTGCCGATCCGGCTGACCGACAGCCAGCAGGAAAACCTGAACATCGACGCCGTCTCGGGCAAGTCGGTCAATGCGATCCGCTTCTTCAACGGCCAGGGCATCCTGGTCTGGGGCGCCCGCACGCTCGACGGCAACAGCCAGGACTGGCGCTACGTCTCGGTGCGCCGGACCATGACCTTCATCGAACAGTCGGTCAAGCTGGCCGCGCGCGCCTACGTGTTCGAGCCGAACAACGCCAACACCTGGGCGGCGGTCAAGAGCATGATCAGCAGCTTCCTGACCACCGTGTGGAAGGAAGGCGGGCTGCAGGGCGCTTCCCCGGCCGATGCCTTCCAGGTGTCGGTGGGCCTGGGCAGCACGATGACGGCCGACGACCTGCTCGATGGCTACATGCGGGTGACGGTGCTGGTGGCGGTGGTGAGGCCGGCCGAGTTCCTTGTCCTCACCTTCCAACAGCAGCAGGCCAAATCCGGCTGATCCGGCCCGATCCGGCGTTCCCATTGAATCCGTAGAACCCTATAGCTGAGAGGACCACCATGGCAGATGATGGAAGCAAGGAAGGCGCAACCTGGCCGATGCCCAAATTCCGTTTCGAAGTCGACTTCGGAACGCAGCTGAAGCAGATCGCATTCCAGGAAGTGTCGGGAATGGACAAGGAAGTGCAGGTCATCGAATACCGGCACAGCAACAACCCGCTGTTCTCGACGATCAAGATGCCGGGCATCGCGAAATACGGCAACGTCACCATGAAACGGGGCGTGTTCGTCAACGACAACACGTTCTGGGCCTGGATGGACGAGATCAAGATGAACACCATCGCGCGCCGCACCGTCCTGATCAAGTTGCTGGACGAGGCGGGCGAGGTGACCATGCAGTGGCAGCTGAACAATGCGTGGCCGACCAAGATCACCGGCACCGACCTCAAGTCGGACGGCAACGAGGTCGCCGTGGACACGATCGAAATCGCGCATGAACAGCTGATCATCACGAATGGCAAGTCCTGACCTGCTCACCAGCTTTTATTTCAGTGTGAAGGTCACCGGGAAAAGCAGCGCCAACGACGCTGCTTTCCAGGAGGCTTCCGGCCTGGGCAAGGAGATCAAGACCGAGGATGTCGGCAGCGGCGGCGAAAACCGCTTCCGCTACCGGCTCCCGGCCGGCACCACCTACCAGAACCTGGTGTTAAAGCGCGGCGTGGTGCTGGCCGATTCGCCCTTGATCGAGTGGTGCCAGATGACGCTCGATGGCGGGCTGGGCAAGCCGGTCGAGACCCACGATGTCCTCGTCAGCCTGCTCAACGAAAAAGGCCAGACCTGCATCAGCTGGACCTTCGCCAAGGCCTATCCGGTGAAATGGCAGATGAGCGACCTGAAGTCGCAGGAAAGCAGCATTCTGGTGGAAACGATCGAGTTTGCGTACCGCTATTTCGAGGTGGATGACAGCCGCGACAACGAGTACGCCGGCGTGGCCGCCCTTTTTGGAGATGAGTGAGATGCCTGTCGAAATCCGCGAACTGGTCATCCAGACCAATATCGTCAGCCCGGCCCGAACCCAGGAGGCGCCGGGCAGCGACCAGCTCGCCCTGTTGAAGCAGCAGATCGTGCAGGAATGCCTGAAAGCGATCAAGGACAAGGCGCCGAGGAACGGACTGGACCGCTAAGGACACGGGCGCCACATGGGCAACATGAAAATTGTCGCTTACACCGACGAGAAATTCACCAGCACGCTGGCCGGCGGCGAGTATGAGGTCATGCTCAACCCCGAGAAGCTGCAATGGGGCCGCAGCATCCAGTACAACGAAGACGCGGCGGTGGACACCAGCGCGCCCGCGACCAAGTACAACAAGACGCTGAGCGAAAAGCTCAGCTTCGAGCTGGTCATCGACTGTACCGGCGTGGTGGACGACACCCGGGTGGACATGCCCACCGAAGTCAAGCAGCTGTCCAAGGTCATCTACGACTACAACGGCGACATCCACCGCCCCAACTACCTCATCATCAACTGGGGCAGCGGGCTGGCGTTCAAGTGCGTGCTGACCAGCTTTAACCTGTCCTACACGCTGTTCAAGCCCGACGGCACACCCCTGCGCGCGCGCGCGTCGCTGGAATTCAGCTCGTACATCGACCTGGCCACGCTCGCCAAGAAGGAAAAGAAGTCTTCGCCCGACCTGACCCACCTGGTCACCGTGGTCGAGGGCGACAGCCTGCCGGCGATCTCGCAGCGCATCTACCGCTCCCCTGGCCACTACATCCAGATTGCCCAATACAACGGGCTGGACAAGTTCAGGCGCCTGGCCCCCGGCTCGGTGCTGACGGTCCCGCCACTACTTCCCGCAGAGGCCGACCATGCCTGATTCCACAGCCGGCGGCGTCGTCAGCTACGACATCAAGGTCAACGGCGCCAGCATTCCCGGCACCTACCTTGTGCACGCGATCCACATCGAACAGGCCGTGAACCGGATCGCGACCGCCACCATCACCGTGCTCGACGGCGACCCGTCGGCCGAGAACTTCGCCATCAGCGCCTCGGCCAATTTCGTTCCCGGCAACACGATCTCGATCGAGCTTGGCTACGACGGCCAGGACACCGTGGTCTTTTCCGGCATCGTGACCAAGCAAGCGATCCGGGTCATCAATGCGATGGGCCCGGTGCTCGACATCGAATGCAAGGACCAGGCGGTGAAAATGACCGTCGGCCGCAAGAGCGCCAACTTCAGCAAGAAGACCGACAGCGACGTCATCCAGACCCTGATCGGCAATGCCGGCCTGTCCGCCGCCGTCACCGCCACCAGCAACCAGCTGCCCACCCTGGTCCAGTACTACGTGAGCGACTGGGACTTCATGCTCTCGCGCGCGGAAGTGAACGGCATGCTGGCCACCACGATCAACAACAAGGTCAGCGTGTTCGACCCGACCGCCGACACCACATCGGCGCTCACGCTCACCTATGGCAGCAACATCTTCGACTTTGAAGCCGAGCTCAACGCGCTGACGCAGTTGTCGCAGGTGAAGGCCAGCGCCTGGGACTTCCAGACCCAGAAGCTGATCTCGGCGCAGGCCGCCAACACGCTGGCCGGGCCCGGCAACCTCTCCAGCAAGACCCTGGCCGGCGTCGTCGGCCTGGCCAGTTACGAGCTGCAGACCACCGCCACCGAAACCAGCGCCGAACTGACCTCCTGGGCCAAGGCCCAGATGCTCAGGAGCTCGCTGTCCAAGATCACCGGCACGGTGCGCTTCCAGGGCAGCACGGCCCTGGTGCCGGGCAAGTACGTGACGCTCGACGGGCTGGGCGCGCGCTTTGACGGCGCGCATTTCGTGTCCGCCGTGCGCCACGAGGTCTCGCAAGGAAACTGGGTCACGCAGGCCAGCATCGGCATGGCGCCCACCTGGTTCGCGCAGGAGAACCAGGTCGAAGCGCCATCGGCAGCCGGCCTGCTGCCCGGGATCCAGGGCCTGTACAACGCCACCGTCCAGAAGATCTACGAAGACGAGGACAACGAGTACCGCATCCTGGTCGAGGTGGCGCTGTTCAACGACAACGCCACCGGGCTGTGGGCGCGGCTGGCCAACTTCTACTCGACCAACGGGCAGGGCGTGTTCTTCCTGCCGGAGGTGGGCGACGAGGTGATCCTTGGCTTCCTGAACCAGGACCCGCGCTATCCGGTCATCCTGGGCAGCATGTACAGCCAGAAGAACAAGACCTATTCGGCCTTCACGCCGAACCAGAAGAACAGCATGAAGGGCATCGTCAGCAAGAGCGAGCTGCGGGTCATGTTCGACGACGAGAACAAGATCCTGTCGCTGGTCACGCCCGCCGGCAACACGCTGGTGCTCGATGACCAGGGCAAGCAGGTCGAGCTGAAGGACCAGAACGGCAATTCGATCGTCATGGCCCAGTCCGGCATCACGATCAAGAGCAACGGCAACATCACGATCGAAGCCAGCCAGAAGGTCACGATCAAGGGCACCACCGGCATCGACGTGCAAAGTTCCGGCGGCGACGTCAGCACCTCGGGCCTGAACATCAAGGAAACCGCCCAGCTCCAGTATGCCGCCAAAGGCAGCGCCACCGCCGAAGTGCAGGGCGGCGCGACGCTGACGCTCAAGGGCGCCATGGTCATGATCAACTAACCGGAACCGACCATGCCGCCCGCCGCCCGCCTGACCGACATGCACCAGTGCCCGATGGTAACGCCAGGCGTGCCGCCCGTGCCCCACGTCGGCGGCCCGGTAGTGGGGCCGGGTTGCCCGACTGTCCTGATCGGCAAGCTGCCGGCCGCGCGCGTGGGCGACAGCCTGGTGTGCGTGGGGCCGCCGGATGCGATCGTCAAGGGCTCGGCCACCGTGATGATCGGCGGCATGCCGGCGGCGCGGATGGGCGACACCACGGCCCACGGCGGCGCCATCGTGCTGGGATTGCCAACCGTCCTCATCGGGGGCTGAGCGGCATGGACGAGCGCAACGAACGCACTTTCCTGGGCACCGGCTGGACGTTCCCGCCGCGCTTTGACAACGCAAGCATGCACCTGCTGCTCAGTTCCGGCGAAGCCAACATCAACCAGTCGATCGACCTGCTGCTGGGCACGCCACGCGGCAGCCGCAGCCTGCAGCCGGACATTGGTTCCGACCTGGCGCGCTACGTTTTTCGCCGGCTCGACGCCACCATGGCTGAAGAGATCGTCCAGTCGGTCAAAACCACGCTCCTCAATGGCGAGCCGCGCATCACCGTGGACAAGGTGGACGTGTCCAGCCCCGACGGCACCATCGTGTACATCGCGGTGACCTACCACATCCGCACCACCAACACCCGCCACAACCACGTGTTCCCGTTCTCGCTCGCGGAGGGGACGAACCTGTGAGCGGACCAGGCACGAATGCCAACAGCCGCGCCGCCCGGCTCGCGCAGGCGCTCGACCCGGCCAGCTGCCCGGTCGATGCGCGCGACAGCCGCGACCGGCTCGCATTCGTGGCCGAACTGGCGCGGCTGGTGTTGTACTACGACGCGCAGAACCGGCTGGCAGGGGATTGGCAGCCGTTCTTCCTGAAGGACCCGGCGATTTTGCTGGCCGCGATCGGCAAGACCGATTACAAGGCCGGCCACGTCCAGTTCGTGCAGCTGGACCAGCGTTTTATGTCGTCAGGCGACGGCGAGCGCATTGCCTTGGTCAACGACCTGTGCCGGCTGCTGCGCGAAGCCTTCGTCACGCTCAACCGCTGGCTGCACTTCATGCAGCGCGGCGGGCGCGACTACCCGCTGGGCGCCTTTCTCAAGAAGAAAATCGAGACCAGCCTGTCCGGGCAGCTGTGGACGATGGTGGCCTGCCAGCAGTTCCTCAGCATCCAGACCGGCAACAACCCGGACGGCCAGGTCGGCCGGCCCGACACCGCCACTTACCAAGGATTTGAAGCCGCCTGGGCGCGCGACATGCCGGTATGGCGCCCGGAGGGCGACGCCTTGTCTGCGGGGTGGAAGACCTTGTGCGCCGCCTGGCTGGCGGTGTTTGACGTGCTGGTGCAGACGGTGGAACAGGCGAGCGTGCAGTTTTACGCGCAGGTGGACAACCCGACCCGCTTTCCCGACACCGCCCTGCTCATCGCGTTCAGCGCGCTGATGGACAAGCAGCGCGCGCTGGTCAACGGCTACGGCCAGCAGCACCTGGACTTTTACTACAGCCGCGTGCTGCAGGAAACGCCGCTGCCGGCGCAGCCCGACGAGGTGTTCGTGTTCCTGTCGCTCAAAGCGGCGGCCGGCACGCTGGCCTTGCCGCAGGGCGCCGAGTTCACCGCCGGCACCTATCCCGACAACAGCGACATCGTGTTCGCCAGCGATGCGCCGGTGGAGATCAACCGCGCGGCCATTGCGTCGGCCTGTGCGCTGTATTACCAGCCGCAGGCCCCCGATCCCGGCCTGTACCGCACGGACTGTGGCAACCCCACGCAGCAGCCACAACCGTGGGCCGCGTTCGGCGGCGCCGGCGGCACGCAGGTAACGCAGGGCTTTGCGCTGGCCTCGCCCATGCTGCTGTTACAGGGTGGATCGCGCAACATCACCATCACGCTGGAGTTTGCCGCCGCGCCGCCTGCCGGCTTGTTCGATGGGGCGACCTGCTACCTGAGCACCGGCACGGCATGGCTGGCGGTGCCGCCCGCGCAGGTGTCGCTGGCGCCGACGTCGATCGGGATCAGCCTGCTGCCAACCGATCCGCCCATCGTCGCGTTCACGCAGCCGCAGGAGGGCTTGTCCAGCGACTGGCCCATGTTCCGGCTGCTGCTGGGGCCATCGGCCAACCTGCTCGAACCGCCAAGCCTGAGCCAGGTGAAGATCGGCGTCACGGTCACGGGCCTTTCGCAGCTGTCGCTTGCCAACGATGTGTCGCCCTTGCCCGATACCGGGGCGGCTGAGATGTTCGGGCCCGTGCCTGCGTTGGGCAATTGTTTTTACGTGGGCAGCCGCGAAGTGTTTGCCAAGCCGGTCGAAACACTCGGGGTCACTATCCACTGGGACAACCTGCCGGCCGACTTCGCCGACTACTACCAGGACTACAACACCTACCTGATGTCCCGGCCGGCGCCGGTGCAAACCTTCGACAACACCGCCTTCCGCGGGCAATGGAGCCTGCTGCTCGCGCAGGGATGGGAGCCGCTGCTGCCCACTGCGCCGCCGCCGGTCGAGGACTCGCTGGCGCCGACCTGCCTGTTCCAGCAAGCGACCCCGGCGCCGGCAGCCGTGCCTGCGCCGACACCAGCGCCTGCCCCGGCCGTCCCGCCCAATCTCGCCCAGAGCACGTTCACGTTCGCGCCCAGCAAGGAGGCGCCGATCCCGCCGGTACCGGACCTTGCCCGGTCCGCCTTGCCGCCGCCGCTGCAGGCTGCCGCCGGGTACCTGCGCTTTGCGCTGCAGGCGCCGGCCTGGGCTTTCGGCTACGAGCTCTATCCCAAGCTGGTCTCGCACATCACCCTGCTAAACGCGCAAACGCTGATCGACATGGCCAAGCAGCCGTCGCTGCTCAGCAGGATTTGGACGTCGATCAAGAAATTCGTGGCTGGCATCGTGGCCGCGTTCAAGAAGATCGGCGCGGCGGTAGCGGCGGTCTTCAAGAAGATCGGGGCATGGTTCAAGAAAATCCTGGGCAAGCCTGCGGAGGACGATACCGGCACGGTAACTCCCCAGCCCACGCCCGCGCCCGGCCCGGCGCTGCTCGAGATGCCGAACACGCCCTACAGCCCGCGCCAGGCGGGTGTGTCGGTGGACTACACGGCCAGCAGCACGGCCACGGTGTCCGCCGTCGCGCCGCCCGCCGGCGCGCAGCCGCTGCAACTGTTCCACGTCGGCCCCTTCCAATCCTACCTGGCGTTCGACGCCGAGGTGGCAGGCGGCCAAGGCTTTGCCGCCTGCATTCCGGGCGCGGCTGCAGGCGGCTTGCCGCTGTTCCCCGGCGTCGGCGGGCAGGGCGCGCTGTACCTTGGGTTGGGCGGCGTCAGCGCTGCCTGCACGCTCTCGCTCTTCCTGGAAGTCTGCTCCGGCGCCGGCGAGGACAGCGTGGACTGGTTCTGCTGGGGCGCCGCCGGATGGGAGCCTGTCACGCTGCTGGAAGACGGCACCGACGGCCTGCGCCGTTCCGGCATCGTGCGCCTGGCGCTGCCCGCGCCGGTGCCGTGCCCGGTGATGGCTTCCGGGAACTACTGGCTGGCGCTGGCAAGCGGCAAGACTGCACCGAACGTCACGCTGGGATATGTGCAAACCCAGGCGCTCAAGCTGCGCCGCGCCGACGCATCCATGTTTGCGCCGGGGCAGGTCCCGCTCATCGATGCCAATGCCATCACGGCGATGCGCAACCAGCCGCCCACGATCGGCGCAATCGTCCAACCGTTCCCGTCGGGCGGCGGCTTGCCTGCCGAGACGCAGGATTCGTTCGGCGGCTTCGCGAGCTTCTACCGGCGCGTCGCGGCCAGGCTCAACCACAAAGACCGTTGCAGCAGCCTGCGCAATTACGAGGACATGGCCTACGGGGCCAGCCAGGACCTGTATTTCGCGCGTGCCCTGGCGGACGAGGACGGGCAGGTCACCGTTGCGCTCGTCAGCCGCTACGCCAGTGCCACCTTGCCCAACGCCTGGCGGCCCGTGATGAATGCGGCCGAGCTCGATACCCTGCAACAGTACTTCGCCCAGCGCGTGTCGGCGATGGCCCAGCCTTGCGTGGCCGGATTCACGCACCAGGAGGTCACGGTCAAGGCCACGCTGGTGGTCGCCAGCGACGCCATCCCGGCCACGCTGCTGGCCGAGCTGGGCCAGTGGCTGCGGCTCTACCTGTCGCCGTGGATCGACAGCGACTTGGCGCAGATGGACATGGCGCTGGGGCTGACCAGCTCGGGCGTGATCTCCGTGCTGCGCAGCCATCCGCAAGTGCTGTCCATCGCGGCGTTCAGCCTGCTGGGTGCCGATGGCGCGCCGCTGCAGCCGGGAACGGGCGGACTGTTCAATCCCGAACCGGGCGCCATGTTTGTCACCGCCATGGAGCACGCGCTGTCAGTTGCCACACCGGACGCGCCGGGTTCGCCAGCCGCCGCGGGAGATGACGCCAACGCCGTAGCCGCCGGCGAGGAGGTGGCCGCATGAGCGACGACGACCTCATGGACGACGACCGCTACATCGTCGACGAACCCTTGCCCGATGCCGTCAATTTCGACGTGCTCAAGGACGAAGGGATCGCGCGCCTGAAGGCCCTGGCCGGCCAGGTCTGGACCAATTTCAACGAAAGCGACCCGGGCGTCACCATCCTCGACCAGCTCTGCTATGCGCTGACCGAGCTGGGCTATTGCGCCCGGTTTCCCATCGAGGACGTGCTCACGCGCGCTGACGGCACCATCAACTACGACGGGCAGTTCTTCCTGCCGCAGGACATCCTGACCTGCTCCCCGGTCACGCCTGACGACTACCGCAGGCTGGTGCACGACCGGCTGGCGGCGGTGCGTGCGGTGTACCTGGTGCCCCAATGCACGGACAGCGGCCGCCTGACCGGTCGCTACCTCACCTATTTCTGCGCCGACGCCGACGAGGCGCTCGTTGGCGCGCGCATCGACGCCTTGCTCAACCAGCACCGCAACCTGGGCGAGCAGTTCCTCGCGCCGCAGCCCTTGCAGCCCCTGGTGATCACGCTGGCCGGATCGGTTTACCTGCAAGACGGGGCGGACGCCAGCGCTGTCTACAACCGCATCCTGCAGGTGCTGCGCGAGTACGAGGTGCCGCCGGTGGTGCAGTCGGGCTACGGCGAGCTGCGCGCACAGGGATTCACGGCCGACGAGATTTTCAACGGCCCGCGCCTGGACAACGGCTGGATCGGCGGCCCCGACGCGCTCGGCGCCAAGCGCACGGTGGTCAGCCTGTACGAGCTCAACACGCTCATTGCAGCGATCGACGGCGTGTCGCACCTCGACGGCCTGGCCTTCGCCGACCACGACGGGCAAGAGGTGGCGGTCGGTGACGACCAGATTCCACAGCTAACCCCCGGCCCCGGGTTCGGCCTGCAGGGCATCGGGCAGCCCATGGCGCGCCCGCTGGATACAGCCGCGCTCGAACTGGCCAGCCTGCGCGCCAGCCACGACGCCGCCAGCGTCGAGTCGCAGGTCGACCTGGCGCCGGACGTACCGCAGGGCAGTTACCGCAACATCGAGCAGTACTACTCGGTACAGAACACCTTTCCCGAAATCTACGGCATCGGGCCGAACTCGCTACAGTCGGACACTCCCAGCTACCGCGTCGCCAGCGCGCGCCAGCTCAAGGGCTACCTGCTCGTGTACGACCAGTTGCTCGCCAACGAGTTTTCCCAGCTCGCGCATGTGGGCGACCTGTTCTCGTTCGCAGCGCCGCAGCCGGTGGAAGGCGAGCGCTGGCCGCTGCACCGCACGTTCTGCACCACCTACCATTCGCAGCCGCTGTACGACGTGCCGGACGTGCAGGCCCTGTTGCGTGGCAGCGAGTCCTTCCATTACCAGCTCGACCCGAACAAGCCCGACGCCCAGGTGGAACGCGGCGCATGGAAGCGCTACCGCAACTTCCCGTTCAACGAATACATTCACGGCCTGCGCGCGATCACCGAAACCGAGGACGAGGCGGTGCGCCGCCGCGACGCCATGCTGACCCACCTGATGGCGCGCCACGGCGACGACGCGGCCGAGTACCACCCGATGTTCAAGGCCACCCAGTGGTATGGCAGCGAGCTCAAGACGCGCGTCGTCGTCAAGTCGGTCTGGTTGCAGAACTACCAGCAGTTGTCCAGCCACCGCACCAACGGGTTCAACTACCAGGCGGCCGATCCGCTCACAGCGCCCGGTCCGTTCGCCGCAGCCAGCAGTGTGCGCGCCGGGCCGGATGACAAGATCGCGGCGGGTATCCTGCGCAACTTCTCCGCCTTTGAGCTGAAGCTGGCGATCCTGCTCGGCCTGCCCGCGCACCTGGCCAGCCTGGCCGACAAGCTGGAGGCGCTGCTGCGGCAGGAGGATTTCCTGTCATGGCTGCGGCAGGGCGGCGATCCGGGATCGTCGTGGCAGCTCAAGGACACGGACGTGGTCGTGGTGCGCGGTGTGGACAGCAGCGGCAAGGAGCAGCAGCAGCTGTTCGATGGCGCACAGTGCCTGATGGACATCAGTCCGGTATCGGCCGAGGCGATTGGCGAGAACACCTACCGCGTGCACGCCGACCAACTGGGCTGGCTGTCCACGCAGCGCAAGGGCGTGCTGCTGGTCGAGCACATCCTGCTGCTGCCGTCGTATGCGTTCAACGACGCCGGCTACTACCTGGCGGCCACGCTGGTGTTGCCGGCCTACGTCACCCTGTTCCAGCAGGCCGCCTTTGCCAGCTACCTGGACACGCTGGTGCAACTGCACTGGCCGGCGCACGTGCGCCTGCGCCGGCTGGACGCGTCGTGCACCGTGCTCAAGCCGCTCATCCCGCTGTTTGTCGAATGGCACAACGGCCTCAACGCGAGCCCGGCCGCGAATGCGCCCGACGCCGTGTTCCCGGGGCCGACGCTGGCCAAGCTGCTGGGCATCGGGAAGGAGGTTGCGCATGCCGCCTGACCACGTCATTGCCCAATGCCGCTGGCAAACCACCTTCGACCACGAGGCCACCGGGGTGGCGCTGCAAGACTTTCTCAGCCACTGGAGCAACAGCGAGCTGCCCGGCGAGATCGGGGCGTCTTTCGAGCGCCGCTGCCCGCCCGGGACGACATGGCGCATCGAGCGCCTGGAGCTGGAACTGGGCGATATCGCGCTGGAAGAGCTGCCGCTGGAGTTGCCCCGGCGCCTGCGCGCGAGCCTGCAGCAGGCGCTGGACAATCTTCTCGCGCAGCACGACCGGGGCCTGGCGGAAGTGTTTGGCGATAACTTGCTGGTGCTGGATGAAAACGCCAGGGCGCAGCAGTTGATCGCGAGCTTCTTGCAACACGGCAGCATGCCGTGGTGGCTCAGCGGCAACGCCGACCTGCTGCAGGTGTTCGACGGCCAGCTGGACCGGTTTCCTGACGTTGTCATCGGCCTCGTTCGGGACCTGGGGCGCGCAGAGGCCGTGCGGCGGCGGCTGGTGTGGCAGGCCGGCGAGCCCCGGGTGCGGCGCGTGGTGCGCTTGCTCGAACCCGGGCACGCGGATTTCATCTGCTCGTATGCCGACGGCCTGTTCGCCGTGCAGGCCCAGCGCAGGCTGGCCAGTGTCGATAGCCGCGCGTTCCGCAGCGATACCTGGATCGACATCCTCGGCTACCTGCTGGTGGACCGCGGCAGCCTGTTCAACACCATGGCGTTCGTGCAGGCCAACCTGCGCGCCATGGCGCAGCGCTACCACATCGACGAGGACACGCTGCTCGAGCAGATGTCCGAGGCCGCTGTCGCGCTCGAGCCGATGGGCCTGGCCACCCCGGTGTTCATCCAGGCTATCAAGGCGGTCCACCGCCAGCGCACTGCGCGTGCGATCGCGCCTGGCGCGCCGGCCGCCGCAGCGCCGGACCAATGGGCGCAGTTCGCGGCGATGCTGCGCTACAGCCGCGCGCGGCAGGCATCGGGCGGCGCGAGCCTGCGGCTGGGGCAGATGTTCACGGTATTGAGCGACGAGGATGCCCAGCGGATGGCGGGGCTGCTGCGCCGCGAGGGCCGGGCCGCTTCGGTGCGGCACGGCATGCTGCAGCATTTTTCCACCGACGAGCTTGCGCGCGTGGTGCGCGTGCTGGAACCGCAGGACCACGAATTCATCGTCGCCCATGCCGAGCACACCCAGGCGGTGGCGCAGCGGCAGCGCTGGAGCGGGCGGACCGTGTGGCAGGTGCTGCTGGCCTACCTGCTGGTCGAACGTGGCTCGCACTTCAACCGCCGCCAGCTGGTGCACGACACCGTGCTGCAGGTGTGCAAGCAGCGCGGCTACGCCTACGGTCTGTTCCTCGACCTGCTGATCCACGCGGTGCTGGCCGAGCATCCCACGCACCACCGCTTCGAGCTGCTGTCGATCTTGCAGGAGCTGCGCGGCAGCCACGGGCGTTCGCAGGCCGCGCACGGCCTCTCGCGCGACGACTGGCTGGACCTGCTCGATTTCCTGAAAGGCGGCCGGGCGGCGCAGGGCACGGCCGCTGGTGCGCGCCGTCTGTTGCTGGGCAAGCTGGCGCAGCAGCCGGCACTGGCAAGCACCCTGCTGCGCGAGCCAGTGCTGCGCGGCGTCAGCGATGCCGTGCTGGCCCAGCGCTTGCTGGCGCTGGCTGGCGCGGCTGACTGGCAGGCGGTGTTGGCGATGTTCGAGCCGGCCGCCGGCCAACTCTGCGCATCGTTGGCCACGCTCTTGCCGCGCTGGCACCGGCAGGGCCTGCTGCCCAGCCTCGACCGGATTGACCTGGCGCTCGAGCTGCCGGCGCTGCTGCTGCAAGCGCTGCCCGCGTTCCGCCAGGGCCGCCACGGCAGGGGAGCAACCTTCCACCCGCGGGCCTACTGGCGCACCCTGACCACCTTGCTGCGGCAGGCGGGCGGCGTGGACATCGAGTCGTTCGAACAGCAACTGCGGGCCTGTCTCGATCCCGATGGCGGCCACTCGGACGAGGCAGCGCCGGGCGAGCCGCGCGCATGGCTGCTGCCGTTGCTTGGCCCGGCCCAGGCGGAAGAAGCTGCGCCGGTCGTTCCCCAAGGCGCCGGCCAATCGCTGCGCACCCAGCTGTTCGACGCGCTGCGCCAGCTGCTGGCCGGGCGCACGCCGGCTCCCGCGCAGGCGCTGGAGCAATTGTGGCGGCAGGCCGACCACGGCGATGCGATCCGAACCTGGCTGTCCGCCCAGCCCGACAAGTACCAGCTGCTGCAACGGCTGGGCCGTCTGCGCCACGTTGAACCGGTCGAACGCTGGCTGGTGGCGCAGTTGCCAACCGGGTTGCGCGCGCCGGACGAGGCGCTGCGGCAGTGGTCGGCCCTGCTGCGCGAAAGCGGCTGCTGGCAGGGCGCCGCCGCCGTGCTGGACCGGCAGCTGCACGAGGTCTTCTGGATGGTGAGCTTCGACGCCCGCCGGCACGGGCTGGAGGCCAGCGCGCTTCTGGCCAGGGTCGCGGCCAGCGCCTGCCTGCGCCTGGGCATCCGCGTGCAGGCCTGTGTTGCCGCCTGCCTGGCGCACCTGCCGCTACTCGGCCAATCGCACTGGCGCAAGGCCTTTGTGCTGATGTCGTCGCGTGCGTTGGCTCCGGTGCGACATGATCCGTCCGCTCCTGCCGCACCATCGCGCCCGGCGGCCCCGCGTGCATTCCAGCAGGACTACGTCGGCCGCTACCTGGACCACCCGCGCCTGGCCGAGGCGGCCCGCTACCTGTTGCGCCACGGCCGCCCACCCGCCTGGCTCGCGGGGCCGCTGGACCTGGCGCGCCTGCTGTTCGACCTGTGCACGCTCCGCCCGGACCGCCTGCTCGCGATCCTGCGCGGGCTGGAGCACGACAGCGCGGCCATGTTCCGCTTGTCGAACGCCATGCCGTTCAGCTGGCTGCTCGACGCCATGCGCTCGGCCGCGCCCGCACGCCACGCCGAAGCCGCACTGCTGGACCAACTGCACGACTGGCTGGCCGCGCTGGATCTCGCCGGCACTGGCGCGCCGCAAAGGCAGGCGGTGCTGTTCCGGCTCGTGCTCGAACACTGGCTGGGCGGCGACTGGGCCGCGCTTGCGCCGGACCAGCTTGCCGCTGGCTTGTCGTGGCGGCTGGCGCGCGAGCTGGACCTGGACACCGGCGCGCTGCGGCAGGCCATGGAGCCGCGCCTGCAGTCCGCGCCCGCCGCGTTGCGCGCCCCCTTCGCGCAGGCCTTGTCCGGCCGCACCGAGCCGCCGCTCGCGCGTCTGCCGGATGCCGCCAAGCAGCTCGCCCGGTTGCCGAAGCAGCCGGCACGCCGGCCGGATCCGGTGGAAGAACGCGTGACGGCCCCGTGGAGCGTCCACAACGCGGGCCTGGTGCTGTTGCAGGACTGGTTTCGGCCCCTGTTCACCCGGCTGGGACTGGTGGCGGGCGACCGCTTCGTCAGCGCGCACGCGCAGCGCCGCGCCGTGCACTACCTGCAGTTCCTGGCGACCGGTCACACCGAGACGCCGGAGCATTTGCTGTTGTTGAACAAGGTGTTGTGTGGCCTGGCATGGCATGAGCCGGTGGAAGCCGGCATCGACATGTCCGCGGAAGACAAGGCGCTCTGCGAGAGCCTGCTGGAAGCGGCGATTGGATATTGGCGTGCAGCCGGCAGTAGTTCGATACAAGGTTTCAGAGGTAATTGGTTGGTGCGGGGCGGTTCTTTGAGTGAGGGCGGCGAGCGGTGGAACCTGGTGGTGGAGGAAAGGCGTGCCTACGACGTGCTGTTGGCACGCTCTCCATTTACCTTTTCCTTCATCAAGCTGCCCTGGATGGAAAAAGCGGTGTACGTAACCTGGCCGACGGTATGAGCGGTTTTCCGGGATTGTTTGCGGAAGAGCGCGCACGCCGTCGTGATTTGCAATAACTCGTGGAAGGGACAGGAAGCTGATGAATACCTATGAAGAAAACCTGAAAAGCACGGCGATCGCCACCCTCGGGGCCCTGGCGGCCGAACAGGACCGGCTCGATTCGACGCAAACCGCCGAGCATTACAACCTGTATTACGCGCAGGGCGCGCAGCTGACGGCGCTGGACAAGGTGGGCGCCACCAAGCACACCTTGAAGTCGGCCGGGGCCATCAACACCGAGTGCCTGTCCAACGACAATGCGGCAGTGAACCTGCTGGCCACCGCCACCATGGCCAACGGCACCGTCACCACCAGCGGTACCAACATGGCGACCGCCGCGTCCAACGTGCAGATCGCCTCCAACGCCATCGCGATGGTGGCGGCGGAAATCGGGGCGGCGCTGAACAATGCCACCGCGTCGCTGTACAAGACCGATGTCTACAGCAAGCTCCTGAACGCGAACGCGCTGATCAACGAGGTTGCCAACGAGTCGCGGCGCGTGTCCGACATGGCCATGATGGCTTCCAGCAACACCTCGGAAATCATCGCCGGCCCGGTGCTCACGCAGGCTACCGCGTTCAAGGGCAAGGTCGACGGCCTGCTCAAGGCAACACAGGCCGAGTTCGACAAGTTCAATGACCTCTACGTGTCGGAAAAAGCCGCGGTGGGCCAGGCCAGCATTGCCGAGCGCCAGGCCGAGGGCGCGGTGAAGGACGCCGATTGCGAGGCGGCCGCCATCGATACGGCGTACCAGAACGCCAATGCCCAGTTGAACGTGGGCCTGTCGGTCTCCGTTGCCTCGGCAGAGGTGGCCGCGACACAGCCGAGCTGCACGGTGACGGTGAATTACAACGTGCTGTCCACGCCGCAGTTCTACTCCGTGCCCGGGGACCTCAAGATCCCGGCGATGGCCCCGCAATACTTCGTGGCCCTGGTGCCGGAAGCGAAAAAGACGACGCTGACCACCGACCTGGCCGAGCAGCTGTTCAATGCCAGGCAGGAAAGCAATACCCAGTTCCAGGCAATGGGCCTCACCGGCACGCAGCTGACCTTCACCACCGATGTGTACCTGAACAACATCGTGCCAGGCCAGCCCTACGTCGCCTTCCTGTACGCGGTGCTCTCCAACGAGTACAAGTTCTTCATCAACAACTACTCGGATTGGCTGTCTGCGCCGAGCGCGCGCTTCATGGTGGCCGAGGTGCTGCCGACGGCACAAAACATCACTGCGAAACTGCCGCAGCCTGCCGAGCCTGACCGTCCGCTGTTCGTGAACTTTTACGCGGCGCCGTTCAATCCGGCTGGTGGCCAGCTGGAGTACCGCTGCATCCTGGTCGAGGAAGACCAGAACGACTTCGCGCTGGGCCTGCTGAGCAAGGAGCCGTCGCCGATCTACTTCGACCTCGACATCGCACTGCAGGTGGCGCCGGCGAACTATGAAAAGTTCATGGTGGCGCCGGCTGCCCCGGCGGAAGAGCCCTCCGATGCCAGCCAGCCGGAGGTAGCCGCGGCCGCACCGTCGAGCCGTCCGCGCCCGATCCGGCCGAACGTCACGATCAATTTCAATTCGTGCAGTACGGATAACTACGGCAACATGCTGCGCCCCGGCGCGACCTACCGGCCGTACGTGCTTGCCACCGTGACCGGGGCAAGCGCCAGTGCCTACGTGAGCACGCTCGCGTTTGGCGACACCATCCAACTGCCCGGCGCCTGAGCGTCCATCCATCGAATACCCAAAACAAGGAGAAACACATGCGTGATACCTCGGCACCCGGCCTCGCACTCAGTGTGGCCGACAAGAAGAATTCCGAGATCCAGTCGCTGACCGGCTCGGTAACCCAGGCGCAGTACGATGTGGCCGAGCAGCAGGCCATCGTCAGTTCCTTGCAGGCGAAGTCGCAGCAATTCAACCTGTACCTGGCGCAGGCAGACGACGACCAGGAGTCGGCCCTGGCCAACCTGAACCTGGGCAAGGACGCGCTGTCGAGCGCGAGCTCGCTGGTCGCCAGCATGACGACGGCAACCAGCAAGGTGAACGAAGCCAGTTCCGGCGCCTCGGACGTGGCAGCCCAGATGGCCGAGCTGGTCAACAAGCTGATCTTGTCGATCGAGTACATCAACAAGACGGCGCAGCTGGTCAACAAGCAGAAGGCCAACAACCCGCTCGTGCCCGACAAGCTGATCGACAACATGTCCAAGGCCGCGGCCAATGCCAACAATGCCATCGCGCTCTCGCTCGCGGCGCTGCAAAGCTGCTATGTGGCCGAGGCCACGCTGCTCGAATCGAGCGAGGTGCTCGCGCTGGGTTCGCAGCAGTCCACACAGCTGCGCGACCGCATGTCCTTCCTGTGGGATTCGCAATCCGGCAAGGTGCTGATGGCGGCCGATGCGGCGCCGGGCGTGAACGGTCCCGGCATCGTGGCGTTGCTGCAGCAGGCTTATGACGACGCCAAGGTCAATTACAACCAGGCGCTGACGAGCAACAACATCGTCACCGGCCAGTTGTCGCACGCCCAGGCCGAGCTCGCGGACGCACAGGTCCGGCTCAACTCGTACCAGGCGGGGCTTGCGGCCGCGACCGCCGCTGCATACGCCGCCTGACCGGCCACGCGCGACAACAGGCCCGCACAGGGCAGGCGGCCGGTCCGCCTGCCCATTGTTACGAAAGGCGCCCATGTTCAAGAAGAACTTCTATCGGGATTGCTATCTGCAAACGGGGTGGCTGCCCATGCAGCCGCTCACGCAGGCGGTGGCGGTCGGCGATGTCTGCCAGGTGCTGCAAGGCCGGTTCCAGCCCTTGCTCAACCTGGAGCACGCGCACCTGGTCGAGCCGCTGCATACCAGCGCCCCGGTTCCCCTCGCGCCGCCCGACTTCAGCCTTGCGCGCAACGTGATCCTGGCCGCCAGCGAGGCGCGCTGGAGCGACGACGGCGATGGCGAACGACGGCAATGGACGCGGCAGGCGCTGGAGTTCGCGCAGGCCGGCGACTTCCTGTTCTACTGCAAGGAGGCCCGCGCGCGCCTGCTGCGCAACTGGCACCAGCTGCGCGACGACGCCACCATCAAGCTGACGCAGACGCATTTCGGGTTTCGCGAAGTGTATGTTGTCACCGGCATCGCCCGCACCGACGAATGGGCACTGGCGGTGGCGGGGCAGCCTGGCGCCAGGCTCGAAATGTCCGCCGCGGGCGACAACGGCAACTGGCATGCGCTGCTTGGCCATGCCAGCGCCAGGACCGAGCGCAGCCAGGGCATGGCGAGCTACGAAGTGGGGCGCGGCCAGCCCGCGTATTTCTTCAAGGCCAAGAAGCTCATCCTGAGCGACAAAATGCACGACCGCTACCTGAACCACCTGTTCGATAACGAGGCGCGCCACAGCCACCTGGAAATCGCGAGCTGGAACAAGGCGAGCCTGCTCAACCTGAGCCGCGCCAACGAGCTCACGCTCAATACCTGCATCGAGTTTTTCTCCTGGGCCGACCTGTCGCTGGACGACGTGGAACGGCTGGAGGCCTAGTGATGGAGGAACCGGCGCCGTCGCCCGAGCAGAACCTGGCCGCCCTGCAGCGCGAGCTGGACTGGCTGGACGCCGTGGTGCGCCAGGCCATCGCCAGCTACCTGAAGCACGAAGGGCACGAACGGCGCTGGCGCGAGATCGAGCCGCCCGCGCTCGTGGCGGACGAAAGCGTGTACGCCGCGCAAGTGCTGGCATGGCAGCTCGACACCTGCGAACGGCTGGCGCTGGCGCTGGCGATCGCGCCGCACCTGCGTCCGCAGGCGCTCGACATCTTCTTCGGCATCAACGGGCTGATCGACCGCGGCTTCAGCGAATTTGGCGGCTGTCCCAGCAAGTCGTTCAGTGGCTTCCTGCCGACCGGGCAGACGCTCGCCTTTGTGCTCGGCGCGGACGACCCGGCGCTGCAGCTGGACGCCCTGCGCATCCTTGCGCCGCAACACCGGCTGCGTGCCGAACAGGTGATCACGCTGGAACGCGAGGACGAACGCCTACCTCCGCTGTCCGGGGTGCTTGGCCTGTCCGAGCAATGGCTGCACTACCTGCTGAGCGGCGAAAAGGTGCGGCCTGAGCTGAGTGCCTCGTTCCCGGCCAGCCCCATCAGCACGCCGCTGGAGTGGCGCGACTTGGTGCTGGACCACCAGGTGATGGCGCAGGTGCAGGAGATCCGCGCCTGGCTCACGCACGGCCCCACGCTGATGCGCGACTGGGGGCTGGCCAGCAAGGTCAAGCCGGGCTTTCGCGCCGCCTTCTACGGACCGCCCGGCACCGGCAAGACGTTGACGGCGGCCCTGCTCGGAAAATCGACGGGGCGCGACGTGTACCGCGTGGACCTGTCGATGATCGTGTCCAAATACATCGGCGAAACCGAGAAGAACCTGGGCAAGGTGTTCGACGCGGCCAGCTACAAGGACTGGATCTTGTTCTTCGACGAAGCCGACGCGCTGTTCGGCAAGCGCACCAGCGCGAACAATTCCAACGACCGCCACGCCAACCAGCAAACCGGCTACCTGCTGCAGCGGATCGAGGATTTTCCCGGCACCGTGATCCTGGCCACCAACCTCAAGGCCAACCTGGACGAAGCCTTCACGCGGCGCTTCCAGACGATGATCAACTTCACCATGCCGTCGGCCGCACAGCGGCTGCAGCTGTGGACCAACGCGTTCCAGGGCGTGTGCGAGCTGGCGCCGGAGATCGACCTGCACAAGGTGGCCCAGGACTACGAACTGGCGGGCGGCGCGATCATCAACGTGCTGCGCCACTGCGCGCTGCACGCGATCAGCCGCGAGCGGCGTGAGGTGACGCGTGACGACCTGATGGAAGGCATCAAGCGCGAGTTCCGAAAAGAAAACAAGACGATCCAGATCCACTAGGAGCAGGGCATGGGCGAGTTGACGCACCAACGGCGGCAGCAACGGACAGACCAGCAGACGCAGGACAGCGGGCGCAGGCGCGGGACCGTCTTGCAGGACAATCGCGCCGCCGCCGAACCGGTTGCACAGCGCACCGCGGCCGGCCCCGGCGGCCTGCCCGAGCAACTGAAAAGCGGAATCGAGTCTCTTTCCGGCATGAGCATGGACCACGTGCGGGTGCATTACAGCTCGCCCAAGCCGGCGCAACTGAACGCGCGTGCCTACGCCCAGGGAAACGAAATTCACATGGCCCCCGGACAGTCACATCATCTTCCGCACGAGGCGTGGCACGTGGTACAGCAGGCGCAGGGCCGGGTCAGGCCGACGGTGCAAATGGGCGGCACGTCCGTTAACGACGATCGCGGGCTGGAGGCGGAAGCGGACAGCATGGGTGCACGCGCCGCCGCGTTGCCCGTGCAACGGCGCGCCGACGGGGCAAGCGAAGCGCCGCGGCCGGCCGCTCTTTCCGTTGGACGTGTATTGCAGGGCAACTTCCCCGACGCGGAAAACGATGAACGCCGAACGATCAAGGACCTTGCAAAAGATCAGGTGCAGCTCGATCACATGGTGCCGCAAGAAGCACTCCGGGCATTCAGCGCCACGCTCAAAACGCTGGATCAGGTAGCGAGTGACCCGAAGAGCAGATGGGAAGGGCTGAAGGAGGCCCTTGACGCGGTCAGGGAGATAGGCGGGAAAAGCAAAGGCGCGCACGAACTGCTGACGGAAGGGCATTTGGTCAACATTCAAGAGAATATCGTACCGGGACGAGCAGACCAGATCCAGGGCGCCGGGAACTTCTTCGATCCGAAAATGGAAAGCGGCGCCAACGGAGTGGTCAAGGAAAGCGCCTTTTCGCTGGAAATGCGCAAGCTCGACAATGCTATCCGGGAGTTGAACCAGCTGGTGCATGCCGACGTGTTGCCAACCAAGGCAGCCGACTCCAAGAAGAACACACATCACAACAGCGATGTCGAAGATTATTTGGTGAACCTGTTAACCGTCGTCAGCACCCAACTCACTGCGCTGAACGCGGAGAAGATCCCCACTTACACGCCAGAGCACTGGTACCAGCATGCTGGAAAATGGGTGAAAAAGCGAAGCGCCACCTGGCTCGACAATCCGCAGGCCAACCAGGTCGGCGGTGGCCCCGCCGCCGCCGCGGTGGCCAATTGGACCTTCACGTTTAACTTCGACGCCAAATCGCTGGCGAAGGACGGAGCCCGACCCACGTTCGTGAATGTGCCCGTGCAAGTGACGGTCAACGTCCCTCCTGCCACCTGGGCCCATATTTTTGAACGCCACTATTTGTCGACATTTAAGTGGGACATCCAGGCCGTCAACACGTTCTGGAAGACCAACCCCGTCACCTATCTGCAGGGCGCGGGCGGTCAGGCGTTGCTGACGAGCGAATTGACGTCACTCCTGAAAAAGCACTTCAACTTTTCCAAACCGGTGGACAATGCCGACGATGGCGAGACCAGCACGGCAGATTGGTCGCAGGCTGAGGGGAAGTTGTTTTTCCAGGGGAAGGCCAAGAGCGAGTTCGCCAAATTCGATATAGGGAACGGCGAACAGTACGAATATGACGTGACGATTGACCTGAAGTCGATCGCACCACAAAGCGAAGACCTGGCGTTCGCAATCACTCCCGCCAAGCTCACGGAACTGAAACCGCCGCCACCGCCAGTAGTGCCGGCGCAGCAGTGAACGCCGTCGAGAAAGCACCTGGCCTGACGGGACTCAGCGAGGCAGATTGATCAGAGCCCACCACCGGTCGTTTTCTTAACCCACTTCTCGTATTCCTCCTGATACTGAGGCAGGAGTACCTTGAACTTGTTGGGATTCGCGCCCGAGGCCACCCAGTGCATCAGCTCATGTTGCCCCATGCCGGATCTTGACTCACTGTCGCTGCGTTCAGTCAGCATCAGGTTGTTGGCTTTATGGGCGTGCTGCGGGAAGAGCGATTTGTATTCGAGGTGGTGCAGTTCGGGAGGTTTGCCGCTGACGCTCTTGAGCACGTCATTCAGCGTCGCGTGCCCGACGTCTTCCGCCTTGAAATCCTTGGTGATTTCGCTGCGCAGCACCGAATACAATCCGCTGCCGGTCTTTTTGCCACCATAGCCATCAAGATTGTCTTGCCACAGGTTGCCCAGCGTTTTGTTGGTGGCGAAGTGCAGCGGTGCCGCGGCGTCGAAGAGGAGGTGCAGGTCGCTTGCAGTTCCTTGTTGCAGCTTCCCTTTTCCGCCTGAGCCGACATCGAACTTGATGCGGTTGGCCAGGTCATCGTAGACCTTGACGACGTCGGTTGTCGGATGCCCGTAACTGTTCAGGATGCTCTGGATGTCCGCGTGGGGCGACTGATAACTGCCGAGGTTGTTGTCGACGTCCCACTCGAATTTGTTGGCGCTGGTCGTGCCTTGGGCCAACTTTACCGCCTCGTCGCTCGAATAGTGTTTCGCTTCCTCGTGCAGGCCCTGGATATACTTCATTTGCTGGGGCGACATGTGGCGCATCACCTTGTAATTCGACTGCAGCGCGCGGCCAGGCTTGTATGGGTCAACCACCCGCTGTACCACCTGGGACGCCGACTGCGACGCCGGCGTTACGCTTGCCGAGCTGCGCAACTGGACAGCCTCCTGGACCCCGGGGCTGCTGCTCGCCAAGGCTTGTTGCTGGCGCTGCACCGTTGACTGCGCACGGTTGTCGACCAGCCCGGCGGGGCGCCTGGCGTGGCGCTTGGGGCCTGTGCCAGCCTGGTCAAGGTATCCTTTGAAATTCTTGCCCGCGTAGATGCTCATGTCGTTCCCCTTGCTTGGTGACGGATGCAGCAACTTCGGCAGTCATTCTTGCATGGCATTGCTGCCAAGGCAACTTAAACAAGGCTCAGCGACGTGATCGGCGGGCGGACGATGGCATGGCAGCTGGTCGTCAGTTGCGAAACGATTGGGGCTACTGTGAACAGCTGATCACGGGACGAGTAAATACCTTTTCCGTACGATAGCTCTTAACGCTGACCTCGAGCACCTGCGAGAGCGATTGTGGGGCATCATCAACCGCACTCCCGGCGCGGGCCTTGATGAGCTGCCCTTCGCTCAAGGCTTGGCCGGGCGGCGCCAGCACATACCAGCTGCGGGTGTAGTCGGTGCCCAGGGCGCAGTGCGCGTCGTAGACCCTTCCTTCAGCCACCGCATCCTTGGGCAATGCGCGGCTCCAGTCCTCTTGCTGTTCCAGATCCGTCAACCAGAAACGGTCCGAGAGCTTCGTGAGTTCCGCGCGGAGTGCCCCGGGCTTTTCGGTCGCATCACATTTGACGAGCTTTCCGTAGGACAGCTGAGCAAGTTCGTTCTCCTTCGGCGCCGGGGTCTTGGCGATGGCATGTCCCAACGGCCCGGATTTGGCGTACCCGACTCCAGGAACGATTTCGGCGAATGGCTCCATGCGCCAATACGGGGGGAAGTGCATGCTCTCCGGAACCGTTACGACATAGAGGCGCGCCTTGGGGCCGTCTGCGGTCTGTTCTGCACACTCCGCGAAGCCAAGGCGGCCTTTCTCGATGTCTTCCCTAGAGAGGCCTTGGTCAAGCGCATTGCGCGCTGTGATCGCGGAGCTGGTGGGGCGGAATGGGAGCCTCACCGGCTCATCGATTTTCAGGTAGATGATTTCGCCAGGTCTTGGCGCTGGCGTATAGCACCCTGCAAGCGTCGCTATCAGCAATAAGCCCAGCCACTTGGGCGCACTCATCAACATGGCGATTTCTCCTGCCCCAATTTTTCTAGCAGAAAAGATTAATCGATAACCCGGCCAGGACAAAAATGGTTTGTCACTGGTATTGCCAAACAGTACTTTAAGTACCGGTATGTTCAGTGGTGTTTGTGCGGTGCGCGACTTTCGTTTCCCTGCGGTGACTTGGCTAACTTCAACGCTTTAGCTTCGTTGGCATAGTTCAATGAAGACTCTCTTCGAACGGCCCAGAGAACGCCCCCCAATATGGATCGCATAATTCTGCTCTTGGTAGTCACGGCGCTTTCTCTGCAAGCATCGGCAGTCGAGAAGGTGCCAGCAGACGTCCGCGCGTATATCGAAGAAAGGGAAGGCTGCGACCACATGCGCGGAGAGCCTCCTGATCCTCGGGATAAGCAGCGGGCGAAAGAGGTGAGCCGCGAGATCAACGAGCTGTGCAAAGGAACTGATCGTCGATTGGCTGGGTTGAAGCGAAAGTACGCGTCGGATCAACGGGTGATGCGGCACCTGAACCGATTCGATTCAAACGTCGAGCCCGATCCGGACCGGGCACCGCGCTGATGCCCCTTGACGGCTGGGGCGCAGGCAAGCGCCGAGCGCTGTCGCCGGTACTCTGCCCCCCGAAGCGAAAGCGCGGCAAGTGCAAGTTGAGCGAAGCAGAAACTGACGAGCCTGCGCGCTGATAAGTCGTGTTCGTCAATGACGGGCAAGAATAGCCCAGCTGACGGCGTCAACCGCTGTCGTACTCTCATCATTCCATCACTTCGAACTAGTACAAAGCAGGCGGAGCCGGGCATCGGCTTGCGAAGCGGATCGTCTCGTTTTTCCACCTGATCCCCGGCATTTAAGAGCGCCGACATCGATATCGTCTCACCGCGGCTTGGCGGGATTCGCTCATGGGGCACGGGCTGCTATTGGAGTAGCATCGAAGTTTGGTTCTCGAAATTGGCCTAGCTTTACCTGAATGATGACTGCCCGGTCGATTGCCGGTCAATTCGAGGGTATGGGCTCTGGAACTGAGCTTTTGGGCGGGAGTGGACAGACGTTGAGAAAGCCGTAGGCGATTATGCCAACGAAAAGACGACCGGCAGGGCAGTTCGGGCCGCAAACGGGAACGGTCAGCCTTTCCGGTCGCTCACGCCTTAGAGTGCGAGGCTTTGTTGGGGGCTATTGCCGAGCTCTTCCAACGGGACAGGAACGTCCGGACTGTCGGACAGCTGAAAATATGAGTACCTGCTTGGAAGCAAAGGCAGGAATCTTGCGAGAGAAGGCAGCACTCCGCGCCCGCTAGACGGACCAATTTTCGCGACATCGAAGATCTGGCGGATCGATCTAGCAATGCCGGGCTGATCCGGGCGGCCCCAGTAGTTTCCGCCAGATAGCTCACTCACCCTCTTTACTGACAACGAATTAGGCTTGAAACTCTCTAGCTTGTTTGTTGGGACGGTTACGAACGCGTAATTGAAAGACTTGAAATTGATTAAGTGCCGATTGTTGCGTCCCTGATTGATTCGCGGGTCGTAAAAGATCTTGGCGTTGTATAGCATGTCCCACATCATTGGAATCTGTGCGTTGTCGTTCCAGTTGGTCTTACACTGGACGATTGCGACCGCTAGGTCCGGAAAGCTCCGCTGGGCAATAACATCCAGACGTTCTTTTATAGATTCCCCTTTCGCTAAAGGCTCCAGCAATGCTACATCGTTATCGGGGAATGTTACCGCAACCATATCAGACTCAGTGTTAGCTGAAACGTTACGATAGGATATCGTTAGGGCGTCTTGGATGGATGGCGGAACTGCTGTGCGCTTCTTGAAGACGACCGCGTTAGATCCGATCAAACACAGGTTCAAGTAATAGCAAACCAATGATTCCCACGCGGCGCCCCCTGCTGAAAGGCTATCTTGGCCACGTCCGGCCTGAGCAGTGCTCCTAAATATTTCGGAAAGTTGGGAGCCTAGCTCAAGAAAGTGGCCAGCCGTGGGAGCTAGGCCAAGTGAGTCCAGAATCAGCGGCCGCCATACTGGCCAGCATTGCGTCACTACTGGGGTCTTCAAGATGTCCGTAACGACAGTCTTGCGTGCCAAATCGACAATGTTGTCAGCGCCACGGCCGAGCGGTTCGGAAGCCATATTCATCTAATTTGGAAAGAGATGAATTTATCCTATGGCAAGTCGAGCTAAAAGTAAATGAACATAACCACGTCGCAACTCCAAGCGCGAACATCGCGCGCAATTCCGGGAGCTTATGAGCTTGTAGGGGCGGCTGGGGGACCCGTTCATGAGAACGGCGACAATGTCGGCTAGGCAAAGTTGCCATGGCGGTCGGCCAGTCCGCTTCAATCATCGGTCGGCCGTCGTCGACGTCGCCGATCGGCTACCGCCTCGCGGCGTTGCGGCAGGCTCGTCTGATAGATCGTCTTAGGCCACCACCGCCTCTGGCTCATGAATAGCCTCATTTGTCCGCCGCAGTAGCTCGTCGAATATTCGGCCTATCGCTCTCCCAAGTAATGGCGGCACAGCATTGCCTACCTGAGTGTACTGCGGCACCTCGTACTTACGCATTTGTCCTCCGGTAGTGATCTTCGAACGGAACGCGAAGTTATCAGGAAACGACTGGATGCGTGCCATTTCACGTACAGTCAAGGTGCGCAACTCTTCATAATGGCAAGCGTCATCTGGGATCGACAGCGCGGCAGGCGCTGGAGCTGATGGGTCGAGTGCTTTCTGGGTCTGCTTCTTGGTTTGGTGCCCGAGCAAGTATTGAACCATTGCTGGGTAATTCTTCTTGCCGAAAATAATCCGCTCGCCCTTTTCTCCTAAAAACCAATGAGCAGAAAGTTCAGCCAAGCTACCGTGGCTTAGGTCGTTGCCAGTGCCCGCCAACAGAGCCTGCACTTCATTTTGCACACCACGGGACACTTGTTGCAAGACTTGGTAAATTCTGAAACGGCGTTTCACGTGCGGGCTATTTTGCCGGTGTTCATGGTTCTCCATCTTATGCGGCGCCACATGTGGTGCAAGGTACGTGTTGATTTGGTCCAGATAGGGCGAGTAGTGGCCTCCTTCTTGACGTAGATCATCGATCGCATCGCGGACCGTGAAAGGTGTGCGATCACCACTGTAGGCCACCAGCGGGGCGAGAAACGAATTTTGAAATAGCGCTAGGTCCGATGAGTCCTTCACATCGAAATAGGGAAGCGCTCCTGCCTCGAATTCAACGTCAGGTTCTTGCGTCGCCCGCTCGAAAAATCTTCCTGACGGGACCAGGAGTTCTTTTTCAGCCGCGTTTAGCGAACCAAGAAGAGTCTGGTAAATATCCGCCCTGAACAAAAACATCAGGAACCTTGGTCGGTTCTGCGCGACCCCGGCGAATTTTGCATTCACATGGAGACAGAGCGGGACAAAACCGGCGGCTACAAAGGCTTTGGCAACCTCGAACCAAGCATGGATCTTTCTTTCGCCAACGGTGAAAGGGCGGAGGATGCCGGTAACGTTCTCAAGTAATGCCATCTTCGGCATGACCATCTGAACAAAATTAGCGAACTCCATTGGTAAAGTGTTCCGTGCATTGTCGTACTGTCGCATCCCGGCCATGCTGAAACTCTGGCAGGGAGGGCCTCCGGAAACAAGATCGACGCCTCCAGAGCCAAATCCGCTCTTGATTAAGCTGCGCGCGCGGGGATTTCTAGCCAGCCACTGGTTGAGCTGGATAATGCTGCCAACTACGAGGCTTCCTTTCAACGTCGCGTCAGCCTTGAGATCACTTGACCCGGAACCCAAGGCAGGGTATTGACGTGGATCCTCGCGGAGTCGTTGCTTCAGGTCGGTTGCAGCGAACTTGCTACTTAACCACTTTGTTCTCAGAGCCGGCCTGCCATGCTTCCCGCATGGAGTATCGTAACCAGCGAGATCTTCACCAAAAAAATTGTAGGCAAACGTTTCCGCCGCCATCGGGGATAGCTCGTTTGCAAGCAGTAGGTCAAAGCCGACTGATTCTAATCCAAGAGAAAGTCCGCCGCATCCAGCGAACAGCTCAATATGGTTCATCTCTTCCCCTGCAATTGCTCCATGTTTGGCGCCATGTACTGCGAGCGCAAGCGCTGTATATATATACAGTATCGTAAGGCCCAAGTCTTGAGCTCGTCAAGTTGCGTATGCGCACCTCTGCGGATTGTAAGGGATGAACTCGGAAAAGTCCAGGGAACGGGGGGGCTAGCAAAAGTCCCTTCTGGTGGGCGCCCCTCATCGAGGACGGGAGCGGATCCTATGGCTCAGGCGATCGGCCACTTCCTGAGTTAGCTTTTGACTACGAATTTGGCACTCCCATACTACGAACACTTTCCAGCCTAAGCTACGCGCCTTCCGGATATTTTTCGCGTCTCTAGCTCGATTCGCGGTCACTTTTGCGAGCCAGAATGCTGAGTTCGACTTAGGAATGTGGCCAGTGGGGCATTTGTGGCCGTGCCAAAAGCAACCATTAACGAATATGAGGACTCTCCGAGGGGCGAATACGATGTCCGGTTTTCCGGGGAGACCAGCAACGTGGAGCCGGTATCGGTGACCGCGGGCATGCAACGCGCGCCGGAGAGCAAGTTCGGGTTTCGTGTCACGCGACCGGATCAACGACATCCGTCGACTCCGGTCTGCGACCGACATGATATCTGTCATTGTCCCTCCTATTTCTAGAAGGGATAGCATAGCGCGTGCGCGAAATTGCTTGCGGACACTTGGCGGCTCAACAGCGTGGAAGTGCATCACTTCCACTTCCTAATTAGGATGACTGGATAGGAAGTGGTTGACTAGTAATGGCGTACGCGAGCGATTCACGCACTGCCAAACGTTTGTTAAACGTCGATATTCCCCGCCTGCAGCGCATTGGTCTCGATGAAGTTCCTACGCGGCTCCACCTCATCGCCCATCAGCGTGGTGAAGATCTGATCCGCCGCGATCGCATCCTCGATCTGCACCTTGAGCAGACGACGAACCGCCGGATCCATCGTGGTCTCCCACAGCTGCTCCGGATTCATCTCGCCCAGACCCTTGTAGCGCTGCTTCGACACACCGCGCTCCGCTTCATCGCGCAGCCACTGCATCGCCTGGTGGAAGTCGACGACAGCCGACTCTTTCATCTTCTCGCCTTCGCCGCGGCGGATGATGGCGCCTTCGCCCATCAGCCCCTTGAAGGTCGATGCCGAATTGGACAGCACACCGTAATCCGCGCCGGCCACAAAGTCCGAATCGATCGAGGTCACCTGCACGTTACCGTGGCGCATGCGCTCGATGCGCAGCGAGTGCTTCTCCGACAGGTCGTCCGAGCGCACGGTCACCTTCACCGCCGGGTCCTTGATGGCCGCCTGCATCGCCTTGGCCGATTCCTCGGCCGCCCCCAGCGACGACAGGTCCAGCTTCACGCCCCCGGCCACAATCGCGGTCAGCGCCGCGCGGTCGATCACGCGCGTCAGGCGCATCATGATCGCGTTGGCCAGGTTGTATTGGCGCACCAGCTCGGTCAGGGCTTCGCCGGTGATCGGCTCGGCGCCGTCGCGCGGAATCAGCGAGGCGCCGTTCAGCGCCACGTTCATCATGTAGCTCGCTTCCTCCACGTCGTCCTTCAGGTAGCGTTCGTCGCGACCGGCCTTCACCTTGTACAGCGGCGGCTGCGCAATGTACACGTGGCCGCGCTCCACCAGCTGCGGCATCTGGCGGTAGAACAGCGTCAGGAGCAGCGTGCGGATGTGCGCGCCGTCCACGTCCGCGTCGGTCATGATGATGATGCGGTGGTAGCGCAGCTTGTCCACGTTGAATTCGTCCGGGCCGATCGAAGTCCCGAGCGTGGCGATCAGGGTCGTGATCTGCTCCGACGACAGCATCTTCTCGAAGCGCGCCTTCTCCACGTTCAGCACCTTGCCGCGCAGCGGCAGGATGGCCTGGAACTTGCGGTCGCGGCCTTGCTTGGCCGAGCCGCCTGCCGAGTCACCCTCGACGATGTACAGTTCGCACAGCGCCGGGTCGCGTTCCTGGCAGTCGGCCAGCTTGGACGACAGGCCCAGCCCGTCCATCACGCCCTTGCGGCGGGTCAGGTCACGCGCCTTGCGCGCCGCCTCGCGTGCACGCGCTGCTTCCACGATCTTGCCGCAGATGATCTTGGCATCGTTCGGCTTTTCCATCAGGAAGTCGGTGAGCGTCTTGGCGACGATTTCCTCGACCGGGCCCCGTACTTCCGACGACACCAGCTTGTCCTTGGTCTGCGACGAGAACTTCGGCTCCGGCACCTTGACCGACAGCACGCAGGTCAGGCCTTCGCGCATGTCGTCGCCCGAGATCTCGACCTTGGCCTTCTTGGCGAAGTCGTTCTCGTCGATGTACTTGTTGATCACGCGCGTCATCGCCGCGCGCAGGCCGGTCAGGTGGGTGCCGCCGTCGCGCTGCGGGATGTTGTTGGTGAAGCACAGCACCTGCTCGTTGTACGAGTCGTTCCACTGCATCGACACGTCCACCGAGATGGTCGTGTCGTTGTCCGACATGCGCTCGCCAGTGGCCTGGAAAATGGTCGGGTGCAGCACGGTCTTGGCGCGGTTGATGTACTCGACGAAGCCGCGGGTGCCGCCTTCGAACGCGAACACTTCTTCCTTGCCGGTGCGCTGGTCGGTGAGCTTGATGTTCACGCCATTGTTCAGGAACGACAGCTCGCGGATGCGCTTGGACAGGATCTCGTAGTGGAACTCGACGGTGCCGAAGATATCCTCGTCGGCCCAGAAGTGCACCTCGGTGCCGCGCTTGTCGGTATCGCCGAGCACCTTCATCGGCGAGACCTCGAAGCCGTCCACGATTTCGATCAGGCGGTCTTGCGGCACGCCGCGCACGAATTCCATCTGGTGGATCTTGCCGTGCTGGCGCACCGTCACGCGCAGCAGCTTGGAGAGCGCGTTCACGCACGACACGCCCACGCCGTGCAGGCCGCCGGACACTTTGTACGCGTTCTGGTTGAACTTGCCGCCGGCGTGCAGCTCGGTCAGCGCGATCTCGGTGGCCGAGCGCTTTGGCTCATGCTTGTCGTCCATCTTGACGCCGGTCGGGATGCCGCGGCCGTTGTCGGTGATCGAGATCGAGTTGTCGGAGTGGATCGTGACCTGGATCTCGGAGCAGAAGCCGGCCAGCGCCTCGTCGATCGAGTTGTCCAGCACCTCGAACACCAGGTGGTGCAGGCCGGTGCCGTCGGACGTGTCGCCAATGTACATGCCCGGACGCTTGCGCACGGCCTCCAGGCCTTCCAGGATTTGAATCGAGGCTGCGCCGTATTCGTCCGCTTTCGCGGCGGCTTGGATTGCTTCAGTGTTCTCGGACATGACTGCTTTCTCTTAAAACTGTGTTCGGGCCGATACTGTTGGCCATAGCCCCTGGCCAAAAAACCGTCATTCCGGCGACCGCCGGAATCCATAGACCGTGTGCTACTTCGGATAGTCAGCATGGGTCCCGGCTTTTGCCGGGACGACGTGCAAACGGTGCGGGTCGGTTCTTAAATCCGCATCGGCATGACGACGTACTTGAAGTCGCCGTTATCGGGAATCGAAATCAGCGCCGACGAATTCGAGTCGCCCAGCGCAATGTTCACCTGGTCGCACTTCAGGTTGTTGAGCACGTCGAGCAGGTAGGTGACGTTAAAACCGATGTCGATCTTGTCGCCGCCGTAGTCGATTTCCAGTTCTTCCACCGCCTCTTCCTGGTCGGCATTGGTCGAGCTGATCTTCATGATGCCCGGCTCGATCATGCAGCGCACACCCTTGAACTTGTCGCTGGTCATGATCGCGGCACGCTGCAGCGAACGCAGCAGCTCGTCGCGGCTGATCGTGAAGTCGTTCTTGTAGCCCTTCGGGATCACGCGCGTGTAGTCCGGGAACTTGCCCTCGACCAGCTTGGACACCAGTTCGATGTCGGCGAAGGTCAGCTTCACCTGCGAGGCGGCGATGTCCAGCTGCACCGGATCGTCGTTCTCTTCCAGCAGGCGCTGCAGTTCGATGATGGTCTTGCGCGGGATGATCACTTCCTGGCGCTCGAACGACTGCTCGGTCTCGACCTGGCAGAAGGCCAGGCGGTGGCCGTCGGTGGCGACCGCGATCACGTGCGAGCCGTCCAGCACCAGCAGCAGGCCGTTCAGGTAGTAGCGGATGTCCTGCTGCGCCATGGAGAAGTGCACCATGTTGAACAGGTGCTTGAGGGTCTTTTGCGGCAGGGTCACGCTGGCGTTGTAGCTGTCGGCTACCGAGACGGTCGGGAACTCTTCCGCGGCCAGGGTCTGCAGCGCGAAGCGCGACTTGCCGCTTTGCACCGTCAGGCGCTTGTTCAGCAGGGTCAGCGACACGTCGCCCGACTCCGGCAGCGCGCGCAGGATGTCCAGCAGCTTGCGCGCCGCAACCGTGGTGCCGGTCACTTCGGCGCCCGAGCCGATCGCCGCGTGCGTCGTGATCTGCACTTCGGTGTCGGTCGACAGGAAAGACACGTTCTCGCCGTCCTTGCGGATGAGGATATTGGCCAGAATCGGCATCGTGTGCCGACGCTCGACAATACCACTCACGATTTGCAGTGGCCGGAGCAGCGTGTCTCGGGTGGTTTTGACCAGTTGCATAGTTATCCCTCAGGTATGTATTTATAAAAACTGTCTTTCCAGCACTATTTTGCCAGAATTCTCCTACATCATTGCCCGTAGGGTGGGCGGGTGTCCCGCCCACGCGTCCGACCGGCTCTGGCGCTGTCGCGGCGCCTCACGTTGTCGTTGGACGGGTGGGCAGGGTGAGGCTGGGCAGTGCCCAGCCGAACGCCCACCCTACGGTCCTGCCGTCGTTCCGGCGCAGGCCGGAACCCATGCTGAGCGTCTGATTACGCGGCGTATGGGGCCCGGCTTTCGCCGGGACGACGGTTACACGCTGGCGGGTTACCCCTTCAGCGTCTGCTCCAGCACGTGCAGCTCGTGGTTCACCTCCGGGCTTTTGGCCCGGTCCTGCGCAATCTTTCGTACTGCGTGCAGCACGGTGGTGTGGTCGCGGCCGCCGAACAGCTCGCCGATCTCCGGCAGGCTCTTTTGCGTCAGCTCCTTGGCCAGGTACATCGCGATCTGGCGCGGCCGCGCAATGTTGGCCGGCCGGCGCTTGCTGTACATGTCCGCCACCTTGATGTTGAAGAAGTCCGCCACCGTCTTCTGGATGTTCTCCACGCTGATCTGGCGGTTCTGCACCGACAGCAGGTCCTTCAGCGCTTCCTTCACGATGTCGATCGTGATCTCGCGGCCGTGGAAGCGCGAATACGCCAGGATCTTGCGCAGCGCGCCTTCCAGCTCGCGCACGTTCGAGCGCAGGTGCTTGGCCACGAAGAAGGCCACGTCGTCCGACAGCGTCACGCCGTCCGACTGCGCCTTCTTCAGCAGGATCGCCACCCGCATTTCCAGCTCCGGCGGCTCGATCGCCACCGTCAGGCCGGAGTCGAAGCGCGAGATCAGGCGATCGTCCATGCCCGTGATCTCTTTCGGGTAGGTGTCGCTGGTGATGATGATCTGCTTCTTGGCCGCGATCAGCGCTTCGAACGCATAGAAGAACTCTTCCTGCGTGCGGCTCTTGCCGCCGAAGAACTGGATATCGTCGATCAGCAGCATGTCCAGCGAGTGATAGTAATGCTTGAAGTCGTCGAAGCCCTTGCGCTGGTACGCGGTGACCACGTCGCGCACGTACTGCTCGGCGTGGATGTAGCGGATGCGCGCGCCCGGCTGGTCGGCCATCACTTGGTTGCCGATCGCGTGGATCAAGTGGGTCTTACCAAGGCCCACGCCGCCGTAGAAGAACAGCGGGTTGTACGACACGCCCGGGTTGTTGGCCACCTGGATCGCGGCGGCGCGCGCCAGCTGGTTGGCCTTACCGGTCACGAAGCTGTCGAAGGTCAGGTCCGGGTTGATGCGGCTCTGCTCGCGTTTGGGCGAGTTGGCGATGTTCATGTTGTCCGGG
Organism: Massilia agilis; assembly: GCF_024756255.1. Classification (GTDB taxonomy): domain Bacteria; phylum Pseudomonadota; class Gammaproteobacteria; order Burkholderiales; family Burkholderiaceae_D; genus Telluria; species Telluria agilis. The sequence continues at coordinate 282,363 of NZ_JANUHB010000006.1, forward strand.
CTGGACGAGATCATCGGCGCGCCGACGCCGTTGCTCATGCCCATGCCGTTGACGACCGGCGCCGGCGCGCTGGCCGGCCCGAGCGGTTTCTTGTTCTTCGGGTCGAGCACGAACTGCACTTCGACCGGAGCTTCCCAATACTGGCAGGCCAGGGCCGTGATCCGCGAGGCGAATTGCGACTTGACCATGTCGAGCTTGAAGCGGTTCGGCGCAGCGATGCGCAGTTTGCCGTCTTCGTAGTCGAGGGCGACCAGCGGCTTGATCCAGGCGCTGAATTGCTGCGGCGTCAGCTCGAGTTCAAGTTGCGCGGAACAGGTCTGCCAGAAATTTTCCATGAATGCCAGCTAATTGATACGTAACACGCTATTTTACCTGTACTGGCGGGAGTTATCCACAGGCAGCGTCGCGAATTTTTCACCGTGGCGGGCTTGACAGGAAGCCTGTTGCAGCGCGTCATCGCCGCCTTGCCCCACGCCCGTCGTCCCCGCGCTGGCGGAGACCCATAGACAAGATGAGTTGTCGAAATCTCTGCTGCAGCTCAGCACACTCAGCATGGGTCCCCGCCTGCGCGGGGACGACGGTGCGGCGGCGAACGGCGCCCCTCGGCAACAACAGCGACCTTGACAGCTGGACCGAAAATGCTGTCTAATTCAGGGTTCCCCGTCCGTATGCCATGTCAGGTCGTCAACAGCAACCTGGCGATGTGAGCGGGCGAAACGAGTATCTGCTGTGGCGTGACGCTGGCTTAACTACTGCGATCCTGTCATTGGCGCCCGAAGCTGACGAGACGTCAGACCCGATTTTGCATATTAATTTGCTTTAAGCGAGACCACCATGAAACGTACTTACCAACCTTCCGTCGTCCGTCGCAAGCGCACGCACGGCTTCCGCGCACGCATGGCTACCCGTGGTGGCCGTCAGGTCCTGAACGCCCGCCGCGCCAAGGGCCGCAAGCGCCTGGCCGTATAAGGCCAGCTGCTGCTCGATCGATCGCGGTCGGCCATGACAGGCGAAGGGTTGCACGACTTCGCGCGCGTTCGGCGAATCGTTAAAACGGATGAGTTTTCATCCGTTTTTCGTTTGCGGCCGACGCAAAAAACGGCGCATTTCGTGCTCTATACCCGCCCCAACAGCCTGCCGCACGCGCGGCTGGGCGTCGTTGCGGCCAAACGCTTTGCCCCGCGCGCGGTCACGCGCAACACCATCAAGCGGGTCACGCGCGAGCTGTTCCGCGTGACCGGGCTGCCGCCGCTGGACTGCATCGTGCGCCTTGCGCGCCCGGTCAACACCAAGTCCGGCCCGGCCACCACCAGCGCCCTGAAGGCCGAGCTGCGCTCCGAGCTGGAACGCCTGTTCGCCGCCCAGAAGGCGCGCGCCGCGGCGGCCACCCCATGAGCCGCCTGCTCGTCTGGCTGGTGCGCGGCTACCAGTTGCTGGTCTCGCCCATGCTGGGCCAGAACTGCCGTTTCTACCCGACCTGTTCCAACTACGCGGTGGAGGCCCTGCGCACGCACGGCGCCGGCCGCGGGTCCTGGCTCGCGCTGCGTCGCGTGTGCCGCTGCCACCCCTGGAATCCGGGCGGCGTCGACCCTGTTCCGCCCGCGCGGCAGGACTCTCATCCAGCCGCTTGCGGTTGCAATCACCACTGAATGAAATCCAATGGAAATCAATAAACGTACCATCCTGTGGATCGTGTTCGCCGTCTCCCTGATCGTCCTGTGGAACGATTGGATGGTGTCGAACGGCAAGCAGTCGATGTTCTCGGCGACGCCGCCGGCCAAGGTCGCCACCACCGCGCCCGCCGCCAAGCCGGCCGGCTCCGACCTGCCGGCCGCGCCGCAGGCGAACGCCGTTCCGGGCACGCCGGCCGTGCCGGGCGCAGCAGCGCCGGTGAAGGCCGAGACCATCACCATCACCACCGACGTCTTCAAGGCCGACATCGACACCGCCGGCGGCGTGATCAAGCGCCTGGAACTGCTCAAGTTCCGCGACCAGCAGGATCCGAACAAGAACCAGGTCCTGTTCAACATTGCCGGCAACAACCTGTACGTGGCCCAGACTGGCCTGTTGGGCACCAGCCCGGCCGGCGCGCTGCCGAACCACGACACCGTGTTCACCGCCCGTCCGGGCGCGCGCGCCATCGACGGCAAGGACCAGGTGCAACTCGTGCTCGACGCCGAGCAGGGCGGCGTGAAGCTGACCAAGACCTTCACCTTCAAGCGCGGCGACTACGTGATCGACATGCGCCATGACGTGAGCAACCTGACCCAGGCGCCGGTGAACCCGTCGCTGTACCTGCAGCTGGAGCACGACGGCAACACGCCGGAAGGCAGCTCGTACTTCAACCGCACCTACATCACCCCGACCCTGTACACGCCGGAAGAGAAGTACCAGAAGCTGTCGTTCGAGAAGATCGAGAAGGGCGATGCCGAGTACGCGAAGAAATCGACCAGCGGCTGGATCGGCGTTTCGCAGCACTTCTTCGTGTCCGCGTTCGTCCCGCCTGAAAAGGTGAGCCGCACCATCGCCGCCGAGAAGAAGGGCACCAACCTGTACGCGATCAACACGGTGTACCCGCTGGGCATCGTGGCGCCGGGCGCCACCGTCTCGACCGACGTGCGCCTGTACGCCGGCCCGCAAGACGAGAAGGTGCTGGAGAAAGTGGCTCCGGGCCTGGAGCTGGTCAAGGACTACGGCTGGGCAACCATCATCGCCAAGCCGATCTTCTGGGGCATGGACATGATCCACAAGGTCCTGGGCAACTGGGGCTGGACCATCATCGCCTTCACCATCCTGATCAAGCTGCTGTTCTTCCCGCTGTCGGCGGCCGGCTACCGCAGCATGGCCAAGATGAAGACGCTCACGCCGAAGATGCAGGCGATCCGCGAGCGCTACAAGAACGACCCGGCCAAGATGAACCAGGCCACCATGGAGCTGTACAAGTCCGAGAAGATCAACCCGCTGGGCGGCTGCCTGCCGATCCTGGTGCAGATGCCGGTGTTCCTGGCGCTGTACTATGTGCTGCAGGCGTCGGTCGAAATGCGCGGCGCGCCGTGGGTGGGCTGGATCCATGACCTGACCCAGCCGGACCCGTGGTTCATCCTGCCGGTCGTGTACGCGATCTCGATGTTCATCACGCAAAAGCTCAACCCGGCCCCGGCCGATCCGGTGCAGGCCAAGATGATGATGTTCATGCCGCTGGCGTTCTCGGTGATGTTCTTCTTCTTCCCGTCCGGCCTGGTGCTGTACTGGGTGGTGAACAACATCGTCTCGATCGGCCAGCAGTGGGTGATCACCAAGAAGCTGAACCCGCAATAAGCGAGCGCTTCTCCCAGCAAAAAGCCCGTGCACTTCGCACGGGCTTTTTCTTTTGGGGCAGGGTCAGGCGGCCCCGGTCAGGACTTCCACAGGCCCAAATAGATATTCGATCGATTGAGCAGGCTCTCGCGCATCTTCGAGAACCGGTCCGGCTCGGGTTTCTTGTCGTCCGGGCGCAAGCCCCCGATGCCCAGCCCGAGCTGCCTGCCATGCGCGTCGAAGCCGATGAATTCGAGCATCGTGGGCAGCAGGTCGAAGTGCACGATCTCTTCGCGGTTCTTGTGCACCGGCTCGGACGAGATGAACTTGTTGAAGATGTAGCGCTCTGGCAGCGCTTCCAGCCGGTCCGCCACCGGATTCTTGCGCGCCAGGTGGTCGCCCAGGATCACGACGTTCGTATCCGCGAGGTAGCCGCTTTGCTTGATAAAGGCGACGAAATCGGCGACCGAGCGCGCCGTGCACTGGACCACCCCTTCGAAATGCGGCGCATCCCCGGCATTGCAATGCCGTGACTGGAAGCCGTACGGCTCGTGTGTATCGACCGTCAGCAGCGTCAGGTTGAACGGCTTGCCGGAGCCGTGCAGCTGGCGCAGCTTGTCCCTGGCATGCGCGAACAGGTCCTCGTCGTATAAGCCCCAACCGTTCATGTCGCGCGGGTCGGCGCCGCGCGCGATCCATTCTTCCTTGCCGTACGCCTCTTCGTAGTGATGGCTGCGCAGGAAATTGTCCTTGCCTGCGAATTTAAGCGAGGCGCCGCCCATGAATACGTTGCGATAGCCGTTCTGCTGGAGCAGGTCGGAGAGGCAGGTCGCGTTGGGCAAGAAGTCGTCGATCACCTGGCCCTGCGTGTTCACGTCGAACAGGCCGACCCGTTCGAGCGGCACCCCGCACTGGGTCGAGACGAGCGCGGCGATGGTCCAGCCGGTACCCGGCGCCTGCCGGTAGCGCGCAAAGCTCGTGCCTTCCAGCTTTGTCAGCGGCGAGATGCGGTCCTGGCCGAACAGCGACGGATCGGCATAGGCCGCTTCCAGGCTCTCGACGTAAATAAGCACCAGGTTCTTGGGATGCACGGCCCGCAGCTGCGCCGACTGCGGTGGCGCATAGTGGCTGCCGAAGTAGTCCTCGCCGAAGTTCTGGGCGATGTAACGTGCGGCCGATGTGTCCACGAACCAGTAGATGACGGCGGCAGCGAGCAGCACGAGCGGCATCCTGCCGCCGGCGACGGCGCCGAGCTGCCGTAGTCGCGCGGGCACGCGGGCGCGCACCGCGCCGCGGTGTCCCAGCCGCTCGGCCAGCAATGCGGCCGCGGCGAACACCAGGGGCGCGATCACGCACCAGCGCAGGAAGCGTTCGACCAGCACCGGATCGGAGGCCGCCAGTCCCTCGACGCCAAGGCCCGCGTGGTAGGCGATCTGGTCCAGGTCTGGCCGGCCGAAGTACTTGTTAATCCATAGCCCGAAGCAGATCAGGGCGAAGGCCAGGAAGTAGGTGAGGGCGCGTGCAGTGTGCAGCACGCCGGGCCGGCGCAGTAAAGACATGGCTGAGTAAAGTTTGGCAACAGACGCCGATGATTGTCAGCAATGCCAGCGTTAAGAAACGTTAACTGTGCCAAGCGTTTGTAGCGAATTTGTTAGCGCTATGTAACTGCCGCGAAGGTGCTGATCCCCTTCTGGTGCCACCTCCTTCGGGTAGATAAATTACAATCCCGCTATGAAACTCGACACCTCCCCCATCGCCGCCATCGCCACCGCCCCAGGACGCGGCGGCATCGGCGTCGTGCGCGCGTCCGGCAAGTCGCTGGCGCCGCTCATCGAAGCCCTCTTCCCCGGCACCACGCTCGCGCCGCGCCACGCCACCTACATTCCGTTCAAGTCCGCCAGCGGCGATGTCATCGACCAGGGCATTGCGCTGTACTTCAAGGCGCCGCATTCATACACCGGCGAGGACGTGCTCGAGCTGCAGGGCCACGGCGGCCCCGTCGTGCTGCAGATGCTGCTGGCGCGTGTGCTCCAAGCGGGTGCGGAATCGGGCCTGCGCCTTGCCGAACCGGGCGAATTCACGCGCCGGGCTTTCCTCAACGATAAGCTCGACCTCGCCCAGGCCGAGGCTGTGGCCGACCTGATCGACGCCTCCACCGAGGCGGCGGCCAAGTCCGCCTCGCAATCGCTGTCCGGCGCGTTCTCGCAGGTGGTGCACAAGCTGGTCGACCAGACGATCAACCTGCGCATGCTGGTCGAAGCCACCCTCGACTTCCCGGAAGAAGAGATCGACTTCCTCGAAAAATCGAATGCGCGCGGCCAGCTGGCCGGGATCATCGAATCGCTGGGCCATGTGTTCAAGCAGGCCGCCCAGGGCGCGCTGCTGCGCGAGGGCCTGAACGTGGTGCTGGTGGGGCAGCCTAACGTCGGCAAGTCCTCGCTGCTGAACGCGCTCGCCGGCGCCGAGGTGGCGATCGTCACCCCGATTGCGGGCACCACGCGCGACAAGGTGAGCGAGACGATCCAGATCGAAGGCATCCCGCTCAACATCATCGACACGGCCGGCATCCGCGCGATCGACGAAGGCATCGACGTGGTCGAACGCATCGGCATCGAGCGCACCTGGGGCGAGGTCGGCAAGGCCGACGTGATCCTGCACCTGCTTGACGCGAGCAAGGGGCCGACGCGCGAGGACGAGGACATCGTGGCCGCCTTCCCCGAGGGTGTGCCGGTGGTGCGGGTCTGGAACAAGATCGACCTGTCTGGCCACAAGGCGACGGTCGAGCAGACGCCGGACGCGACGCACATCTACCTGTCGGCGGCCGAGAAGGCGGGCATCGACCTGCTGCGCGCGGAACTGCTGCGCATCGCCGGCTGGCAGCAGACGGGTGAATCGCTGTACCTGGCGCGCGAGCGCCACCTGATCGCGCTGCGCGAAGCGCGCACGCACCTGGACCTGGCGGCCGCCCACGCGGCGCAGGACGATCAGTCGCTCGACCTGTTTGCCGAGGAGCTGCGCCTGGCGCAGGATCAGCTGTCTAGCATCACCGGCCAGTTCACGCCGGACGATTTGCTCGGGGTGATCTTCAGCCGGTTCTGCATCGGAAAGTAGAGTTACTTCCGGGGGCGGTTAGCGAAGCGCCGCCTGAGGCGGTGCTTGCCATGAGCAATTCTGCGAAGCGGCGAGCCCCTTTAGAAAAGCGCGTCGAATCGAGCCTGCAGCGATGGAAGCCGAGACCTGCTTGGAGTAACGCTCGGCACCGCTGAGTTTGCGTATCCAGCCTCGGAAAGGAATCAGGCCCTCCGCTGTCCTCTGCACAGCGCCAACCGCTTCGTCCTCAGCGACCTCAGAACCCCGCTCGATGAGGGACGGACTGTTTGCGGACGCTGGCGTGTCCAGGTCAGCGCCGAGCACCTCGTCCAACTTATGAATTTCGACGGAGATGGCCTCACAATGTTGGTCAACCGGCACAAGGTAGGGGTGCTTTTGCGCGTCAACGAGGACTTCGGGAATCTTTGCGCGCATGACATTGAGGTCGCTCAGCGGAGAGCTGGCGGCGGCCCCCATGCGCGATGGCGTCTGTGACGCGCAGGCAGACAGTGAAAGGACAAAAGTCAGGGATGAGAACTTTATTATTGAGTTTGTTTTCATATTTATCCCGATGATGGCACGCAGCGTGGCGTTCACTTCGCGTCGCTCGTGCAGCTTAGGGTGGGGTTGCTGTCGCTGTATTTGGCACGCAGCGATGATGCCTGGGAAACAGGCTGCAGCCGTCAGTGGAGAAGGGCCGCATGACCTGGGAAGTTGCGCAACCGGACAGGGGGGCCGGCAATACAACCGAGAGCGCCAACTTCAAACTGTGATGAATCGCGATGTGCATTGCGGCCGAACCTTGGGGGCAAATCGCCGCATCAGTTGGCGCGATTCGACACCTGCTGGGCGGCAATTGTTGCACTTTACGCATCATCCGCACATATGTCTACTGGGAAAATCTCTGTTGTTCGTTACACGGCGTGGGCACAAGTGCCCACCCTATCTCGAAGAAGGTAACAGGGTGTGACCGTGGCGTGCCGCGCGCGATGGATGTGCTAGCCTTCCCGCATTCGTCAGACCGACCAGTGGAGCGCCGATGGGAAACCGCAGATTTTTGTTGAAGGCAGTGGCTGCCATGACCGCCGCGGCGGCGCTATCGTCCTGCGCTACCTTCGTCGGCCCGCGCCAGGTCGAGGTGCCGCTCTACAAGCTGCAGGCCGGCCTGGACCGCCGCTTCCCGGTCGATAACCGCATGCTCGAGCTGGTGGACGTGCATCTGTCGCGCCCGCAGCTGGCCATGCTGCCCGAGGCCGACCGCGTCGGCATTTCGATGGACGCCGAGATCGCGCCGCCGTTCCTCAAGCACGCCTACACCGGCCGCGTGGCGTTTTCCGGCAGGCTGTATGTTGACCCGAACCGCGGCGCCGTGTTCATGACCGACCCGCGCGTGGACCGCTTTGCGCTGGACGGCGTGGATGCGTCGTCGTCGCGCCAGTTCACCAAGATCGCCAACGTGGTCATGGACCAGGTCGTGCGCGACGTGCCCGTTTACTCATTCCGGATGGACGACCTGCGCTACGCCGGCGTGCAGTTCGTGCCGACCCGCATCGCCACGACGAGCGCGGGCCTGGTAGTAACGCTGGAACCCGTGAAGTAGTCGGCGGGGCGTCGATCCACGCCTTGATCGCATCAAGCCTGCTGTCCAGCTACTGCCGTGTGATCTCGCCCATGTCCACATCATCGAGTAGTCATCAAGAGTGGGCAAACTTGAGCGCACGAAGCGTGCGGAACGTGCGCGCCAATTATTAGCAATTCGTTATTATTTCCGCGGATCGAATGCGTGCGGGAAGTGCTGCGTGTTGACGTCTGTTGCGTGCTTGCTTCAACGCGACACTGTTGTTAATGACAGCATTGCAGCGGCGTCGGCTTGAGTGCACACTGAATCAGCTACAACTGCCGTGCGAGCACAGGTGGTGCGGCCACGTCGCTTGAGCTTTCTCATGCCCGCGTTGTTCCACTGAAGTAATCTTGCTTTGTCACTTGACGTGTTGCCGGGTAGGGGGTGGACCTTGGAAACGATACAAGAAAGTTTGCCGGACAAGGGTATGGCTGTCGAACCGCCGGTCGATGGCGCTGGCCGTCCGCTTCCGTCGCGCCTGAGCCTGCCCGCCAAGGGCTCGTGCTGGTACTGTGAAAAGCCGCTCGACAGCGTGCGCCGCTTCTGCGGCAAGACCTGCGCCGCAGCGTTCGACGAAGAAGCCGAGTTCACGCGCTGACCGGCACAACCGGGCAGGCGGTCGCTAGCCCGCCAAGGCGGCCATCGCCCCGGCGCCCTGTCCAGTTCCCTTCCCGCCGCCAACGCGGTGGCAAGCCCCTCCGTTAGGCAGCGTTCCCTTATTTGGTAGTAAAGGTCCAGGTGCGGCTGACCGGCGTGCCATCCACGGTGCCGGTAAAGCTCACGTCGTAGCTCGTGCCCGATGCCAGCTTGGCCAGCGGGACAATGGCCGCGGCCGAGCGCGGCGTCTCCGGATCGACATCCCTGGTGAGCAGGCGCACATTGAGGTCGGCGCTGGCGCCTTTCGGGCGTACGGTGAAGCTTTGCACGGTCAGCACCGCGTTGATGTTCGCGTGCACGCTGATCGGGTAGCCCACCTCGTTCACGTTCGGCACCGGGTCCGGCGACTCGTAGTCGCTGAAGAAGTTGGGGGTGACTTGCGTCTGGCCGCTGAACGGCCACACCACCACGCTGCCTGCGGGGACGCCCGGTCCGTAGCCGTTGTTGGCCGTGAAGTCGGCGGTGAAGTAGCTGTAACCGGCCGCGGTGGTGGCCGCGCCGGTGCCGATCTCCTTGAACACCGGCTCGAAGATCACGAAGCGGTGGTAGATCGCGGTGATCAGTTCCTCGGCCAGGTAGGCGCCGTTGGTGCTGGAGGTCGCCGAGATCACCTCGCCGTAGGCGTGGTTGGCGTTGGCGAAGGTGTAGCCGGCGGCCGTCAGGCGGTCGAGCAGGGTGGCGCCGGTAAAGCCTTGCTTGCCGGGCGTCTGCACGTGCGTGACCGTGTTGTTGGTGCGCTGGTATTCGGAGTGGCCGAGCGCGGCAACGTCGATGATGGCGTTGCGCGTGAGCGTTGGCATGCCCACTTGCGTGCGGCGGTAGTTGATCCAGTTGCGGCCGTCGGTGGCGATGTCGTTGGTGAGCGCGGGCGCTCCCTGCTCGACCGGCAGGGGCGCCGCGCTGGCGGTCGCCGGGCTGCCCGAGCCCCCGCCGCCGCCGCAGGCAACCAGCGCGCTGGCGGTTGCGCACACCGCTACGATAAGGCGCAAGCGACGCAGTCCGCTCATAGGATCCCCATGCAATGCTAGATAAACGAAAGCTTATTCTAGGCGAAATCTGGAATGGATGATTCCCGACAAGTGCGTAGCGAGTCCCCACGCGGCGGTAGAATAGGCATTTCTTCAATCTTACCCTGACTGTGAACACGGAACGCCCACGCCGCCTCGCCCGAGCGAAGTTCGCCCTGCCAAGCTTTGTCACCCTGCTGTCGATCGCCTGCGGCTTTGCCAGCATCGTCATCTCGGTCGACAACGCGCCGGTGGGCGATCCGCACGAATACCGCCTGGCGGCCATCCTGCTGGTGCTGGCCGGCGTGTTCGATGCGCTTGACGGCTTCGTGGCGCGCGCCACCAACACGCAGTCCGAATTCGGGGTGCAGCTCGACTCGATTGCGGACGTGATGAACTTCGGCTGCGCTCCCGGCCTGCTGCTGTACTGCTACGGCTACGCGCAGATGGCGGCCCAGCATCCGACCCTGGTGCGCATGGGCGGGCTGGCGTGCTTCGTGTTCGTGGCCTGCGGCGCGCTGCGGCTGGCGCGCTTCAACATCAGCGTCGGCCGCACCGACCCGCGCTACTTCGTGGGCATGCCGATCACCGCCGGCGCCGCGTGCGTGGCCTCGGTGGTGGTCGCCTGGCCGGAGCCGCTGGTCACGCCCATGCAGGGCTTCCTGCTGATGGCGCTCATGATCGCGGTTGGCACGCTGATGGTCTCGACCCTGCGCTTCCCGAGTTCCAAGCAGCCGAAGAACGCAAAGCTGCTGGTCGCCCTGGCGGTGTGCCTGGTGCTGCTGGCGCTGCTGCGCACGCGCTTCTTTGCCTTGTTCTTCGTGATGTATGTGTCGGCCACGCTGCTGCTCAATATCGCGTGGCATACCGGATGGCGCGGCATCGCGCCGCCGAAAGTCTACGACTGACACGTCGTCCAGGCGAACGACCGTAGGGTGGGCAGCTTGACTGCCCACGCGTTCAGCCGCAGTTCGCATTGTCGCGGCAGCTCTTCAGATAGTTGAACGCGTGGGCAGGAAGACCTGCCCACCCTACGCGAATTTGTCCAGCAGCGCAGCGATCCGCGCTGCGCTCGCCCGCGCTTCCTCGACATCGGCCGCGTTGGCGCCTTGCGTGACCACGCTGGCCGACAGCAGCTGCACGAATGCGCGGTCCAGCGCCTTGCGCGCCGCCGCCATCTGCTGCGCCACGGCGTCGCAGTCGGACGGCTCGGCGGCCAGCGCCACCAGCTTCTGCACGCCGCGCAGCTGTCCCTCGATGCGCGCCAGCCGGTTGAGCAGGTCCTTCTTCTGCAGCCCGGTGAGCGCGCTTCCCTCGACGATCTTGAGCGGCTGTTCGCCCATCAGGCCACCTCGTGCCCACGCGCCGCGCGCAGGATGCGGAACCAGTCGCTGCGCGCGAGCGTGGTCGCGGCGCCCGCCACCGCCACCGCAATCGCTTCCGGTCGGCCGGTGCCGGTGAGCGGCATGGGGCGGCTTGGCAGCTGCATGATCCACGCGAACACCACGGTCGCAAACGGCACCTTCATGCGGTCGGCGATCTCCTTGATCACCAGCCGCAGGTTCTCCGTGTTCGGATCGAGCGCCGTGAACAGCCGCCCGCCGCCCAGCGGCGACCACACCATGGGCGCCACGCGCAGGTCCTGCATGCCGTCGAAGGTCTCGTCGAACATCGGTGCCAGGTGCAGCGGCGAGAATTCGACCTGGTTGGTGGCCAGTTCGATGCGCCGGTTGAGCGACTCGAACTGGTGCCGGCTGAAGTTCGATACGCCGAAGTGCAGCACCTTGCCCGCCTTGCGCAGTCGCGAGAAGGCTTCCGCGATCTCGTCGAAGTCCATCAGCGGGTCGGGGCGGTGGATCAGCAGCAGGTCGAGCCGGTCGGTGTGCAGCTGGCGCAGCGACTCCTCGGCCGAGGCGGTAATGTGCGCGGCCGTGGTGTCGTAATGCTGGATCGTGTGTTGTGGCCGCTTGGGCGAGATGAGCTTGATGCCGCATTTGCTCACCAGCTGCATGCGCTCGCGCAGCGCCGGCCGGGCCCGCAGCGCCTCGCCGAACAGGCCTTCGACGCTGTAGCCGCCGTAGATGTCGGCGTGGTCGAAGCTGGTCACGCCCATGTCCAGGCATTGCTCGATGAAGGCGACGCGCTGCTCCACCGACATGCCCCACTCGGCCATGCGCCACATGCCAGCGACCACGCGCGACAGTTCAAGGCCGCCGGCGCGGGTGGCGATGCGCGGGCAGGTCAGGTCGGTGGGCAGGATGGCGGCCATGGTGTCTTTCGGTTAAGCAGTAGCTCCGATTATAGCCGTGGCCCCCGGTGCGCGTTTGTCCCTGGATCATTAGCCCGGGCGTAAAAAAACGTGCGCCTCCTCGCGGAGCGCGCACGTTTTCTTGAACAGGCGAGCGCTTACTTCATCCAGAGCCGCATCGAGTCCCAGGCGCGGCCGAAGATGGTCGCTTGCGGCACTTCTTCGAGTGCCACCACCGGCAGCACCAGCAGCTGTTTGCCATCCACCATCATCTTCAGCGTGCCGACCTGGCCGTTGCGCGCCAGCGGGGCGACCAGCGGGTCCTTGCGCTCCAGCACAGGCTTGAGCTTGCCGGCAACGCCTTTCGGCACCGTCACCAGCACGTCGTTCGGGAAGCCGATCTTGACGGTCGATTGCGAACCTTTCCACACTTCCGGCGTCGCGATGGCCTGGCCCTTGTTGTACAGCTTGACGGTGTCGAAGTTCTGGAAGCCCCAGTTGAGCAGCTTCTGGCTCTCGCCGGTGCGGGTGCCGTCCGAGCTGGCGCCCGACAGCACCGAGATCAGGCGGCGCTCGCCGGCCGGGCCGTTGGGACGGTGCGCCGACGCGATCATCGAGTAGCCCGACGCTTCGGTGTGGCCGGTCTTCATGCCGTCCACGGTCGGGTCGAGCCAGAGCAGGCGGTTGCGGTTCTGCTGCTTGATGCGGTTGTAGGTGAACTCCTTGACCGAATCGATCTTGTAGAACTCGGGGTAGTCGCGAATCACGGCCTGGGCCAGGATCGCCAGGTCATGCGCGGTCGAGTAGTTGTCCGGGCTGGGCAGGCCGTGCGGGTTGGCGAACTTGGTGTCCTTCATGCCCAGGCGCTGGGCCTCGCGGTTCATCAGGGTGGCGAAGGTGCCCATGTCGCCGCCCACGGCTTCGGCCAGTGCCACCGCCGCGTCATTACCCGACTGCACCATCAGGCCGTACAGCAGGTCCTTGATCGACACCGGCACCTTGGGATCGATGAACATCTTGGAGCTGCTCTTGTCGACCTTCCATGCATCGACCGACACGTTGACCATCTGGTCCAGCGTCACCTTCTTGTCGCGCAGGGCGCCGAACACCACGTAGGCGGTCATGACCTTGGTGAGCGAGGCCGGCTCGATGCGCATGTTGGCATCCTGCGAGGCAATCACCTGGCCGCTGGTGGCATCCACCAGGGTCCAGGAGCGGGCGGCAATGTTGGGGGCCGGAACGGTCTGCGCGTGCGCGGCCGACATCAACGTAAGGCTGGCGGCAATGGCCGCAAACAATTTTTTCATGGAAGCAATGTCGTCTCAGGTGGTGGTGAAGCGAAGGCAATGCCGCATAGCATTGCTTTGAAAGAAGAGCGCCCATTATAGGCCAGCGTTGGCCTCAATTGTGTCGCACCCACAGTTGCATGACGACATTTTTGATGTGGCCGAGCTTGCGATGGAAGAAGTGATCCGCGCCCGGGATCACGATCACCGGCAGGTCCTGCGGGCGCGCCCAGTCGAACACCTGCTGCAGCGTGATCGTATCGTCAAGTTCGCCGTGGACCAGGATTGTGTCTTTCGGCACCTCGGGCATCGGCCACTTGCCGGCCGCGGTGCCAACCAGCACCAGGCGCTCGGCCGGGCGGCCTTCGGCGATCAGGCGCTGCTGCAGCTTCGCCTGCACGAAGGTGCCGAACGAGAAACCGGACAGCGCCACCGGCAGGCCCGGATACTGCTCTTGCATGTGCGCCATCATCAGGGCCATGTCGTCCACTTCGCCCACGCCGTTGTCGTGCACGCCTTCCGATTCGCCCACGCCGCGGAAGTTAAAGCGCGCGGTGGCGTAGCCGAGCGAAACGAAGGTGCGGGCCAGGGTCTGCGCGACCTTGTTTTCCATCGTGCCGCCATACAGCGGGTGCGGGTGCGCGACCAGCGCGATGCCCTTGGGCGGCGCGTCGGGCAGGTCGAGCAGGCATTCCATCTTGCCGGCGTGGCCGGTCAGGTAAAACTTTTTCGAAAACTTGTTCAGCATGGTTCAGATCTTCAGGCGCTCGACCACTTCGCCTTGCATGATGTGGCGGTCGATGATTTCGTCGATGTCGGTGGTATCGACATAGGTGTACCAGGTGCCCTGCGGGTAGATGACCACGACCGGGCCTTCCTCGCAGCGGTCCATGCAGCCGGCCTTGTTGATGCGCACCTTGCCGGGGCCGTTCAGGCCGAGCTGCTTGATGCGCTGCTTGGCGTGCTGCTGGGCGTCGAAGGCGCCGCACTTGCCGCAGCTCGGGCGGCTGCCGTCCTCGCGCACGTTGGTGCAGAAGAACACGTGGTGCTCATAAAAGGGTTTGTTGTCGTTCATGTCGGTCCTGCTGCAAAAATGATAAGGCCGCCTCGCAGCCTATTGCGCAATGATACGCGTTCCTACTGCCGATTGAGTTTGTGCGAGGGAAGCAGCAGGAACCACAGGGCCGCGAACGGCCAGGCCAGCGACAGGAACTGGGCCGCGCCGTTAAAGTTCAGGAACTTGCCCTGGACCCAGCCTTGCAGGGTCGCGACGAAGTAGGGATTCACCGGGATCGTGTTCACGACAATCAGCGACAGCAGCAGCGTGACCACCGCGAGGCGCCGCTGCGCCACCTGCGGCGCGAACGCCAGGCCCGCCAGCATGATCGCGCCGATCACGAATCCGCCCTGCGCGCCGGGGGTGATCCAGACGAGGGCATTGTCGGGGGTGAACAGCAGCGAGCTGGCCAGCGTCTTGACCAGGAGCGCCGCGCCGATCATCGCCAGCATCAGCGGATAGCGCGGGGCGCCGCGCCGCAACAGGCACAACAGGGTGAGCACCGCCCCGGTCATGCCGCAAGCGGTGATGATGGTCTCGGACAGCCAGTACTGCTCCACGCTCATCTCGGCGCCGGGGCGCAGCATCGCCACCAGGTCGATGTTCGTGTCGAGCCACTCGGACAGCCATTCGGACACGATCGGCAGCACTTGGCCGTGGCCGAACAGGTAGCCCTGCGGGTAGATCTGCGCCAGCGGCCACAGCGCCAGCAGCACCAGGCCCTGGCTGGCGTGCGGGGCGAACCAGCGGCGGCGCAGGCGGTACAGGCGGCTCTGGTCGAGCAGGCTGCGCGACCACGCCGCGCCGAGGAAGGCGCCGATCAGGCAGCCGGCGGAATTGGTGAAGAAGTCGAGGTTGGACGGCACCCGGCTGGGCAGGTAGTTCTGCACCGTCTCCATGGTGCCCGACACCAGCACGCCGGCCGCCGCCGCCAGCAGCACCGCCAGCAGGCCGCGCACGCGCGGGTACATCGCCAGCACCAGCAGAACGCCGAACGGGATGTAGCCGACCACGTTGACCATCACGTCAAAGCGCGTCCAGTAGCGTTGCGGCGCCAGGTTCAGGAACTCGAACGGCGACAGGCCGCTGTTGCGCCAGCCCGAAAACGGGAACCAGCTGGCGTACACGATCAGCAGCAGGTACACCAGCAGCGCGGCGCGCGCGACCGGCGAACCTCGCGGCGGCACGTGCTCGTGCTCGGTCATCGCGTCGTGTGGTTCACGCGCGCCAGCCAAGCGGCGATGTCGTCCGCCACCGCGTCGGTACTGGCGGCCAGCGCGTTGGCGCCGCCCGAGGCGTTGGCCGAGGGGGCCGGCGTGGAGCGGCTGAAGGTCTGCTGGTCGAGCAGGACGTGGTCGCGAAACAGCGAGGCGCGCACGATGACCTGGCCGCGGCTCTGGCTGGCGCTGTCGAACGCGTGGGTGAAGTCGGCCACCTCCACGCGCAGGATCGGTACCCCGGTGGGCGAGTCGGTGGGCTGCAGCACCTTGACGCCGGTTTGCGCCAGCCGCGTCTTCACGCGCTGGGTGACCATTTCGAGCGGGTTGGTGCTCCAGCGGCTGTTGGCATAGGCGCGCGCCTGCATCGCGTCGGCATAGTTCAGGCGGTAGAACATGCGCTCGCTTTCCAGCGCGGCCGAACCGGTGGCCTCACTGACGACTACCGCGGACATGGGCGCGTCGATCGTGGCGCTGCGCGGGGCGGCCGGGCCGAGGTCGAACAGGGTGGTGGACTCGCTCTTGTGCGAGGCGCAGGCGGCGAGCAGCAGGGCGATCGACGCGATCAGCAGGCGCGGCAGGATTCGGTTCATGGCGGTCCTCATTTGGTCGGGGCGACAAAGCCCGGTTCACCCGGGCCCGGTTGCGGGCTTGGGCCGCCGAACAGGATGCTTTGCGGCCGGTCCGAGAGCGAGTTGGCGGTGCGCTTGACGGCGCGCAGCGAGGCCTTGGCTTCGTCGGTCATTTCGGTCAGGTGCGGCAGGGTCTGCATTTCCAGGCCGCTGGCCGCGCCCTGCAGCGAGCCGATGGCGCCGTTCAGGCGCTCGAGCGGGCCGTCTTTGGCCTGCAGGCGCGTGGCCAGGCTGTCGTAGTTATGCGCCAGCGCGTTGACCGAGGCGGCGGTCTGGTCGAGTTTGGTGGCCAGCGCCGGCAGCTTGTCGAGCGTGGGCTCGAGGCGCTTGGGCAGTTCGCCGTAGGCGGCCGCGGTCTTGCCGATGCTGTCGAACGCGCCGATGATGGTCTGCTGGTTTTGCGGGCTCATTAGCCGGTCCAGGCTCTCGGTGATCTTTTCGGTTTTGTCCAGGATGGCCAGGCCGCGCTTTTCGATCTGGTCCAACAGGCCCGGGCGCATCGGGATGCGCGCCACGCGCTTGGGATCGCTCTGCAGGATGGGCGAACCGGTGCGGTCGTCGTCCAGCTGCAGGAAGGCCAGGCCCGTCACGCCCTGGTAGCCGAGCGAGGCGAAGGTGGTGGTGGTGACCGGGGTGTCGTTGTCCACCGACAGCTTGATCAGGATCTGCCCGGTCACGCGCGGGTCGAACATGATGTCGTTCACGCGGCCCACTTCCAGGCCGCGGTAGCGCACCACCGCCTGCGGGTTCAGGCCCGGGATCGACTGCGTGGTCACGATCTCGTACGGCACGGTCTCGCTGCGGTCGCGATTGAGCCAGATGCCGGCCAGGACCGCGGCGATCAACAGGGCGATCGTGAAGATGCCTGTCATGAGCGCGTGCGATCTGTTTTCCATGTCATTTCTCCGATTCGTTCTTGACGCGCTCATCGAGCACTTCGAGCGCGCGCCGGCCGCGCGGGCCGAGGAAAAACTGTTTGATGAACGGGTGGTCCACCTGGATCACGTCGCAGGTCGGGCCCACCGCCACCACGTGCTTGTCGGCCAACACCGCAATCCGGGTGGACAGCGCGAACAGCGTGTCCAGGTCGTGCGTGACCATCACCACGGTGAGCTTGAGCTCGCGGTGCAGGGTCTGGATCAGCGCCACGAAAGCGTCCGACAGGTCGGGGTCCAGGCCGGCAGTGGGCTCGTCGAGGAACAGCAGCTGCGGCTCGAGCGCCAGCGCACGCGCCAGCGCGGCACGCTTGACCATGCCGCCGGACAGGTCGGCCGGCATCTTGTTGGCGTGCTCCACGCCCAGCCCCACCATGTTCATCTTCAGCAGTACCGCGTCGCGGATCACGTCGTCGGGCAGCGCGTGCAGCTCGCGCATCGGCTGGGCGATGTTCTCGAACACCGTGAGCGCCGAATACAGCGCGCCCTGCTGGAACAGCATGCCCCAGTGGTTGCGCATGCGCTGCAGGTCTTCGGGCTGGGCGCTGCTGATGTCCTCGCCGAACACGACCACTTCACCACGCGAGGGCTTTTCCAGCCCCAGCATCTGGCGCAGCAGCACGGTCTTGCCGGTGCCCGAACCGCCCACGATCGACAGGATCTCGCCGGCGTAGATCTTCAGGTTCAGGTCCTGGTGCACCACCGTGCGGCCGAAGCGGGTCCACAGGTTGCGGATCTCGACCACCGGCGGGCCGACTTCCACGTCGGGGCGCAGGTTCAGGCGCTGCGGCGGGCGCTTGTCGCTGTCTACCATGAGAACCCCACGCCGCTGAACATGATCGCGAACACCGCGTCGGCCAGGATCACGACCGTGATCGCCGTGACCACCGAGGTGGTGGTCCCGCGCCCGAGGCTCTCGGTGTTCGGCTTGATGCGCAGGCCAAAGTGGCAGGACACCAGCGCGATCAGCATGCCGAAAGTCGCGCCCTTGGCCAGGCCGATCGTGTAGTTCACGAACGGCACCGCCGAGGGCAGCTTTTGCAGGAAGTAGCGCGCCGATAGGTTCAGCTCGATCTTGGCCGAGACCATGCCGCCGATGAGGGCCATCGCATCGGTCCACACCACCAAAAGCGGCATCGACACCGCCAGCGCGAGCACCTTGGGCATGATCAGGCGGTAGCCGTGCGAGATGCCCATCACCAGCATCGCGTCCAGTTCCTCGGTCACGCGCATCACGCCCAGCTGCGCCGTGATCGAGGAGCCCGAGCGGCCGGCCACCAGGATCGCGGCCAGCAGGGGCCCGAGCTCGCGGATGATGCTCATGCCGAGGATGTTGACCAGGTAGATGTCGCCGCCGAACATGCGCAGCTGCTGCGCCGACAGGTAGGACAGCACCACGCCGATCAGGAAGCCCACCAGGGCCGTGATGCCCAGCGCCTGGAAGCCGGAGTGGAAGACGTTGGCCGAGATCTCCTTCCACGGCCCGGTGAGCGGGTGGCGGATGAAGCGCCAGATATCCTGCATCAGGCGGCCGATCAGCAGCACGAACTGGTGCAGGTGCTGGAAGAACTTCAGGATGCCGGCGCCAAGGGCGATCACCCACGCCAGGTGGGTCGGACGCGTTTGCGGCAGCTCGTTGTGGCCGGCTTCCTCGATGCGGCCGAACAGTTCCTCCTGCCGCGGATCGAGCGTGAGCGCGGCGGGGCGGCGCTTGCCCCAGGCGTTCCAGAACATCTGGGCGCCGATGTGGTCCAGCCGCTCGACCTGCGACAGGTCCCATCCGAGGTCGGTCCTGCCGGCGTAGCGCGAGAGCTCCTGGTTGAGCGACTTGAGCGTTCCGCGCTTGGCGCACAGGGCATGCACCTGCCAGACACCCGTGGCAACGACCGATTGTCCCGCGCCGGAGTCGGGTTGCCGGATGGTTAACGTTGGCGCGTTTTCAAGGTGCATTGCGCCAGTGTAAAAGAGATTCGAATGCGCTGCCACCCGCAGGGTGTTAGCGTGCTCAGGCGGCCAAGTGGCGCGCCTGGCGTTCGGGGGCGGCAGCTGGCGCCTTCGGCGTGGCCCCGTGGGCGCCAGCCTGGCCTGCGTAATCGCTGGCGAGCAGCGCTTGTGCGTCGGAGCGCGGCATGCCGCGCTCCTGCAGCCATTCGCCTACCAGTTTCGCAAGGCGGTCCAGGGCGATGCGGTGGGTCGCATCGGTGCGGGTGTACATCCAGTCCGAAAACGCCATGAAATTGGCGAACGGCGAATCGCCGAGCAGCGCCTTGACCGTATTGGCGAAACGGCCGGAGTTGGCGACCAGGTCCCAATATCGCGAAAAACGCACCAGCCGCTGCATCGTCTGGAAGTCGATCTTGCCGGTGGCGAGCACGGTGTAAGGCGGGAAGGCGTCATACACCATGCCAAACGGGCCGGTATGCCGGATGATGGGCGTGCCGCGCAGGCGCTTGAGGATGCCGAACTGGATTTCGTGCGGGCCGAGCGAGACCAGGTGATCGAATCCTCGGGCGAAACTGTCCACGTCTTCGCCCGGCAGGCCGGCAATCAAGTCCACGTGCAGGTGGGCGTGCGAATGCGCGTGCAGCCAGCGGATATTGTCGGCGGCCTTGTCGTTGTTCTGGCGGCGGCTGACCAGCGCTTGTACTTCAGGGTTGAAGCTCTGGATGCCGATTTCGAACTGCAGCGCGCCCGGCGGGAACTGGGCAATGCTCTCTTTCAGGGCATCGGGCAGGTGGTCCGGGACCAGCTCGAAATGCGCATAGACCGGATCGTTGGGCGCGGCCTGCAATTTATCGAGGAAGAACTGCATGATGCGCAGGCTCGTCTTGACGTTCAGGTTGAACGTGCGGTCCACGAACTTGAACAGGCGCGCGCCGCGCTGGTAAAGCGATTCCATCTGGGAGAGGAAATCGTCGAGCGGGAAAGGCCAGGCCGTCTTGTCGAGCGAGGAAAGGCAAAACTCGCATTTGAAAGGACAGCCGCGCGAGGCTTCGACATAAATGGTGCGGTGGGCGATATCGTCGGCGCTGTAGAGATGATAGGGCAGGCGGATCGCGTCCATGGGCGGCTGCTCGCCTGCATGGATCTTCATCAGCGGTTGCGGGCCATTGAGGATCTGGCCGCACAGTTTGGCAAAAGTGATATCGCCCCAGCCCGTCACGACATAATCGGCCAGCTTCACGATCTCCTGTTCCGCCGTTTCGTGCGACACCTCGGGACCGCCCAGTACCACGGTTACGTGCGGCGCCACGCGTTTAAGCATGGAAACGACTCTTGAAGTTTCCTCGACATTCCATATATAGACCCCGAAGCCGACGATTTGTGGCTTTCGAGCAAGCAGCCGTTCGACCACCTCGGTGGTTTTGGCGCCGATGACGAATTCCAGGATCGATGCCTGCTCCTGCAGCTCGCCCAGGTTGGCGAGCAGGTAGCGCAGCCCGAGGGAAGCGTGGGTGTAGCGGGCGTTGAGCGTGGAAAGCAGGATGGTCATCGGTTAATCCGGTTGCGGGAAGCGGCCATTTTACGTCGTCCCCGAAAGTGCCGGCATTGTAGATACTGTTATGTCCGTCAAGCGGTGTGCAGGGCCGGATTGAATTTT
>NZ_JANUHB010000007.1 GCF_024756255.1 Massilia agilis
TGGGCTTTTTCGCTTTTGGAAAAGCCCCGTAGCCTGAACGCGCTCGAGATCGCGTTTGGTACCGACGGGGCTTTTTTGTTTTGGGTTTCTTGAACCAGGTTCGTTCTTTGGCGGACCGCTTGGTGCTAGCATTGATCCATTCTTGTTCGCCATCCCAGACTATGCCGCGCACCAAATCACTCACATTCGCCCTGTTCCTGGCCGTCCCGTTGTTCGCATTCGCTGCCGGCCAGCACGAGCATGAGCACGGCCACGGTCACGATCACGGTGCGATGGGCAAGCCCCAACCCATCAAGGTGGAACTCAAGGACGGCAAGAAGTGGCCAACCGATCTGCCGCTGCGCAAGGGCATGAGCACCATTCGCGAGGTCACGGCTACCACGATGGCCAATGCGCATGCGGGCAAGGAAAGCGACGCCCTCTACGCCGACGCGGCCAAGCGCATCGATCGCGAGCTCGCCAAGATCGTGCAGAACTGCAAGCTGGACCCCGACGCGGATGCGCAGTTGCATGTCGTGATCTCGGAGATGATGGCTGCCAGCGGGGTGATGGCGGGCAAGGCACCGGCCAAGCCGCGCATGGACGGATTGCATCGTATGGCCGAGGCCCTGGACGCATACGGTACCCACTTTGCCCACGCCGGTTGGAAGGGCATGGACATTCCGCAGCAATAAGCACGCGCCGCCCGAACAAAAGTCAGTCCCTTCCTACACGGGATTAGTCCTTAGTCCGATAGTCCATGTGCAGCGCCGCCCTCATGATCGTCCGATAGCGTCATGAGGACGCGCCGTTCAGGGAGGATCAGCACATGAGCTCGAAACAGAAGGGCCAAGGACCCAACAAGGCAGGCACCAAGGAGAAGATCGTTCCGGTTGCGGAAGGCAGCCTGCAGTCGCGCTCGCCTGGTGCCGGGCCGGGCAAGCTGGAGGACCGCGATGCCGGCTTGCTGCACGGCTCGCGGCAATCCGAAAACATGCAGTCCCAGGGCGGACAGTACGGTGGCGCCGGATCCCAGCAGTCTGGCTGGAGCGCGCGCCAGCAGGCGCAGCGCATGCAGGCCCGCGCGGAAGAACAACGGCGCGGGGAGAGCCAGCAATCAGGCTACGGCGGGCTGGAGCAGTACCAGCACGCCGGTGCGCAGGAAAGCCGGCAGGCGGAACCGCAAGCGGGCGCTTCCGGTGCGCACAACCGCAAGCCCGGTCTCGACGAGCCGGCGTCCGATTTCACGAGCAAGCCGCACGCACCGGATAAGCCTTCCCGGCGTTAAGGGAAGCGGCATCAGCCCACCGGTGGGGTGGGCTGATCGAGCGATCAAGCCGGCGTGGGCGTCCTTATTGTGCCGCTGACGTTGACTCCTCGTCGGCGCGGCGCTTGGCCCCCTTGCTGATGCTCTCGCCATCGTTGGGCTTCAGGGCCCAGAACACGGCCGACGAAGCGATCGTCAGCACCGACAGCGCGATGAAGGCGTGATGCAGGGCGCTTTCGACCATGGGCTGGTTTGTCTGCGGCACATTGCCCAGAAACCAGGCAGTGATCAGCGTGCCCGCGGCCAGGCCAAAGCTCATGGACAATTGCTGCAATGAGCTGGAAATGGTGCTCGCCATGCTCGTGTCTTTCTGCCCGACGTCCGCATAGGCCAGCGTGTTCATGCTGGAAAACTGCAGCGAGTTGAAAAAGCCCTGCAGCAGGCCGATGGCGATGATGATCGCCGTGGGCGTGCCCGGCCCGACCAGCGCAAACAGGCCGATGGTCAGCCCGATGCACACCGTGTTCACCACCAGCACCTGCCGGTAGCCGAACCGGCCCAGCACGCGCGGCGCGATCAGCTTCATGCCCATGGCCGCCGCAGCGGTGGGCATCATCAGCAGGCCGGAATGCCATGCCGGCAGGCCCAGGCCCACCTGGTACAGCAGCGGCAGCAGGAAAGGCATGCCGCCTACGCCCAGCCGCGTCAAGAAACCGCCGAGCACGGAAATGCGGAAGGTGCGAATGCGCAGCAGCGACAGGCGCAGCAGCGGGTACTTGCGTTGCGCCGCATGCCAGGCATAGGCGCCGAGCAGGGCAATCGACAGCACCAGCATCAGGCCGGCGGTCATCGGGTCGAGCGTGTGCTCGCCAAAGATCTCGAGCAGCCACGACAGGATGGCTGTGCCGCTGCTGAACAGGATCAGGCCAACCACGTCGAGCGGCCGCCGCTCCTGGCCGTGGTAATCCGGCATGTAGCGGTACACGAGGAACAGCGCGGCCAGCCCGACCGGCACGTTGATGAAGAAGATTGCGCGCCACGACACCAGGTGCACGATCACGCCGCCCACCGTCGGCCCCAGCAGCGGGCCGATCAGCGCCGGGATGATCACGAAGTTCATCGCGCCCAGCAGTTCCGATTTGGGAAAGGTGCGCACGATGGTCAGGCGCCCGACCGGCATCATGAGCGCGCCGCCAATGCCCTGCAGCAGGCGCGCGGCCACCATCATCGGCGCGTTGAGCGACAGCCCGCACAACACGGACGCAAACGTGAACAGGGCGATGGCGCTGCCGAACACGCGGCGCGTGCCGAAGCGGTCCGCAATCCAGCCGCTCACGGGGATGCCGACAGCCAGGCTGAGGATGTAGCTGGTGACCACCGACTTCAGGCTCAGCGGCGTGACGTTGAGGCTGGCCGCGATGCTGGGAACGGCGGTATTGACGATGGTGGCGTCGAGCTGCTCCATGAACAGGGCAGTCGCGACCAGCCACGGCAGGTATTTCTTGGCGGTGCTGGAACTATCCAATCGAGATTCTTCCTGTCGGGTGGGCCCGCCAAGCGCGGGCACCAACCCGATTTTCACACAAACCGGAAGAAGCCGATTTCAACCGGACAGCAGGAATTAGAACGGACGCGCCACGCGCAGCACGGCCCAGTTCACACCGCTGTTCGGGTGCTTGATGCCGCCGTTGGAGTAGTGCTGGATGCGCGCGCTGATGTCCCATTTGTTGTCGAGCACATAGCCCACGCCGATGTGGTCGGCGAACTCGTACGCGGTGGACAGGCGGTTGCCGGCGTTGTTGTACAGCTCCGAGAACAGGCTGGCGCCGATGCCGCCCTCCGCGTACCAGCCCAGCTTGTTGTCGTTCTGGTAGCGGAACACCGGCGTCACGCCGATCACCCACAGGTTCTGGTTCTGGCCCGAGACGTGCCGGTAGTCGGTGCCGCGCCAGAAGGCGATGTTGGCGTCCCAGTAGCCGCCCAGGTGGCGGCCGTTCGACGCGAACCACTGCACGTTCCAGTCCTTCTGGACCGCGGCGCGCACCATGCCTACCTGGTCGCCCGCGCCCAGTTCGAGCGAGTACGAATCCAGCCCGTCGCCTGCGAAGCTTGCGTGGGATACCATCAACGCGGCCAATGCCGCCACCGATTTTGCGACTTTACGAATAGAGACCATGGGTTATTTCTTTTCTCGAGTTGACGCCGATGCTGCTGGCTGTGCCAGTTATTGTACTGGTCACGGCGATTCCGCGCTGCGTTCGGCCGGTTGTTAAAATCGTACAGTGACATCTTGTGAGGACACCATGACTTTGCCAACCCTGGCATTTCTCGGCATCGGCCTGATGGGCGGCCCGATGGCGACCCGGCTGGCGCAGGCCGGCTATCCGCTGCGCGCCTGGAACCGCAGCGCGCACAAGGCCGACGCGCTGCGCGGCGCCGGCGCCGAGCCGCATGCCGACCTGGGCCAGGCCGTGCGCGGTGCGGCTATTGTTATCTCCATGCTCGAGGCCGGACCGGCGGTGCGCGACGTGATCGAGGCGGCGCTGCCGTCGCTGCAGCCGGGCGCGCTGTGGATCGACATGAGCTCGACCAGGCAGGACGAGGCGCTGGCGTTCTCGATGCTGCTGCGCGAGCGGCAGGTGCGTTTCATCGACGCGCCGGTGTCGGGCGGCGTGGGCGGTGCGCAAGCGGCTACCCTCGCGATCATGGCCGGCGCCAGCGAAGAGGACTTCGCCGAGGCCGAGCCGGTGCTGCGCGTGATGGGAACGCCGATGCGTGTGGGGCCGGTTGGCAGCGGACAGGTGGCCAAGCTGTGCAACCAGCTCATCGTGGGCGCGACGATCAACATCGTGGCCGAGGCGCTGCTGCTGGCTGAAGCGGCCGGCGCGGACGCGGCGGCAGTGCGCGAGGCGATCCGCGGCGGCTTTGCCGGCAGCCGCATTCTGGAGGTGCACGGACAGCGCATGCTCGACCGCGACTTCATGCCCGGCGGGCAGGTGAAAAGCCAGGTGAAGGATCACCGCAATGTGCTGGCGGCGGCGCACCAGGCCGGCCTGACGCTGCCGTTTGCCGAGCTGGCCGAGCGGCGCTATGCGGCGATCGAGCACGAGCTGGCAAAGGCGGACCACAGTGCGGCGCTGATCGGGCTGGAGCGGGATAATCCGGGGAAGCGGGTAGGGAAAGGCCCCGACAAGTTGCCTTAACCGTCGTTCCGGCGCAAGCCGGAACCCATGCTGAGCGTGAGTCGATGGGGGCGAGGCCACGGCGCGTGTCGGTGAACTCAGCATGGGTCCCGGCCTTCGCCGGGACGACGGGTTGATGCTAAAGGTGGAGGGTCAAGCTACCGGCAGGCTCATCTCCGTCAGGCGCACCCAGTAGCTGGCGCCGATCGGCAGCAGCTGGTCGTTGAAGTCATAGCTCGCGTTGTGCAGCTGGCACGGCCCCAGGCCATGGCCATGCGCGCGGTGTTCGCCTTCGCCGTTGCCGATGAAGACGTAGCAGCCCGGCTTTGCCTGCAGCATGTAGGCAAAGTCTTCCGCGCCCATCGTCGGCTCGACGTTCGTGTCCACGTTCGCTTCGCCCACCACCGCCTTCATCGCCTCGACCGCGAACGCGGTTTCGCGCGCGTGGTTGACCAGCGGCGGGTAATTACGGTCGAACTCGAAGTCGATGCTCGCGTTAAAGCCGGCCGCCACGCCGCCTGCAATCTCCTGCATCCGCTTTTCGATCAGGTCGAGCACGCCGGTGGTAAAGGTGCGCACCGTGCCCACCATCACCGCTTCGTCGGGGATCACGTTGGTGGCGCTGCCCGCGTGGATCTGCGTGATCGACAGCACGGCCGTATCGAGCGGGTTCTTCTCGCGCGAGACGATCGTCTGCCAGGCTTGCGCGATCTGCACCGCCACCATCACCGGGTCGATGCCGCGGTGCGGCTGGGCCGCGTGCGCACCCTTGCCCTTGACGACCACGCGGAACTCGTTGGACGAGGCCATCTGCGGCCCGGCCACCACGCCGAACTGCCCGACCGGGATGCCCGGCCAGTTGTGCATGCCGTACACCGCCTCCATCGGGTATTTGTCGAACAGCCCGTCTTCGATCATGCGCTTGGCGCCGCCGCCGCCTTCCTCGGCCGGCTGGAAAATCAGGTACACAGTGCCGTCGAAGTGGCGATGCTCGGCCAGGTAGCGCGCCGCGCCCAGCAGCATGGCGGTGTGGCCGTCGTGGCCGCAGGCGTGCATCTTGCCGCTGTGGCGCGACGCGTGCCCAAAGGTGTTCAGTTCCTGCATCGGCAGTGCGTCCATGTCCGCGCGCAGGCCGATCGCGCGCGGCGAGTTGCCGTTTTTGATGATGCCGACCACGCCGGTGACGCCCAGGCCGCGCACCACCGGAATGCCCCATTCGGCCAGCCTGGCGGCCACCACGTCAGCGGTGCGCTGCTCTTCGTAGCACAGCTCCGGATGGGCGTGCAGGTCGCGCCGGATGTGCTGTAGTTCTTGCTGAAACGCGAGGATAGGTTCGACCAGTTTCATCCATTGCCTCCAATCTGTTGCGGGCATGCCATGCCATTTGAAAAACTATTGTAAGCCTTCTGGCCAAATCTCATCTACACCCGCCACAAGCGGGGCCGTCTTCGTATAAAGTATTGGTTTACCGACGTTTTTTTCGCTGGAACCCTCCCTCATGACCACCACCGTAGTCCGGGCCGCCTGCCCCCACGATTGCCCCGACACCTGCGCCCTGCTCGTCACCGTGAAAGACGGCGTGGCGACGGAAGTGAAGGGCGATCCGGACCACCCGACCACGGCTGGCGTGCTGTGCACGAAGGTGTCGCGCTATGTGGAGCGCACCTACCATCCCGACCGGCTGCTGCACCCGCTGCGCCGCGTCGGCAAGAAGGGCGAGGGCAAGTTCGAGCGCATCAGCTGGGACGAGGCGCTCGACGAGATCGCACGGCGCCTGTCCGAAATCGCCGCGCGCGACCCGCAGGCCATCGTCCCGTACAGCTACTGCGGCACCATGGGGCTGGTGCAGGGCGAGGCGATGTCTTCCCGCTTTTTCAACAAGCTTGGCGCGTCGCTGCTCGAGCGTACCATCTGCGCCACGGCGGGCTTCACCGGCTACAAGTACACGATCGGCGGCTCCATCGGCACCGATCTCGAACACTTCCAGGACGCGAAGCTGATCCTGATCTGGGGCGGCAACCCGATCGCGTCGAACCTGCATTTCTGGACGCGCGCGCAGGAAGCCAAGCGGCGCGGCGCCAAGCTGATTGCGATCGACCCGTACCGCTCGCTCACCGCCGAGAAGTGCCACCAGCACATCGCGCTGCTGCCGGGTACGGACGCGGCGCTGGCGCTGGGCATGATGCACGTGCTGATCGCGGAAGACCTGCTCGACCACGACTACATCGAGCGCTACACGCTCGGTTTCGAGGCATTGAAGGAACGCGCGGCCGAGTGGACTCCCGAGCGCACCGCCGCCACCTGCGGCATCAGCGTGGACGAGGTGGTGAACCTGGCGCGCGAATACGGCCTGGCGGCGCGCCGCGGCGAGCCGGTGGCGATCCGCCTGAACTACGGCATCCAGCGCGTGCATGGCGGCGGCATGGCGGTGCGTAACGTGACCTGCCTGCCGGCGCTGGTGGGCGCATGGCGTCACGCTGCCGGCGGCGTGCAGTTGTCGACCTCCGGCTCGTTCCCGGCCAACAAACCGGCGCTGCAGCGCCCGGACCTGCTGGCCGGCCGCAAGCCGCGCTCGGTGAACATGGTGCAGATCGGCGACGCGCTGCTGGCCGACGCATCGCCCGGGTTCGGTCCGAAGATCGAAGCGGTGGTGGTGTACAACTCCAATCCGGTCGCGGTGGCGCCCGAGTCGCCCAAGGTGCAGCAGGGCTTTGCGCGCGAGGACCTGTTCACGGTCGTGCTCGAACACTTCGCCACCGACACTGTCGACTATGCCGACATCGTGCTGCCCGCGACCACACAGCTCGAGCATGTGGACGCGCACCTGGCGTACGGCCACCTGTACATGATGGCCAATAACGCCGCGATCGCGCCACTGGGCCAAGCCAAGTCGAACGCCGAGATCTTCCGCCTGCTCGCCGCGCGCATGGGCTTTGACGATCCGCTGTTCCGCGAAACCGACGACGAGCTCGCGGCCCAGGCCTTCGACAAGAGCCACCCGCGCGCCATCCATTTCGATTGGGAGTCGCTCAAGCGCCGCGGCTGGCAAAAGCTCAACATGCCAGAGGCGCCGTTTGCCGAAGGCGGCTTCCCGACCCCGTCGGGCAAGTGCGAGTTCTATTCGAGCGCCATGGCGGCCGACGGACTGGACCCGGTGCCGGCCTACATTGCGCCGTACGAATCGGTCGCCTCCAATCCGGCGCTGGCGGCCAAGTACCCGCTGTCGATGATTTCGCCACCGGCCCGCAACTTCCTCAACTCCACCTTTGTGAACGTGCAGAGCCTGCGCGCCACCGAAGGCGAGCCGCACCTGGACATCCATCCGAACGATGCTGCCGCGCGCGGGATTGCGCACGGCGACATGGCCCGCATCTTCAACGACCGCGGCT
This sequence comes from Massilia agilis, assembly GCF_024756255.1. GTDB lineage: Bacteria > Pseudomonadota > Gammaproteobacteria > Burkholderiales > Burkholderiaceae_D > Telluria > Telluria agilis. The sequence continues at coordinate 7,818 of NZ_JANUHB010000007.1, forward strand.
CGTTCGTGGCCCGCGCGCGCGTGACCGACAAGGCGCGCGAAGGCCTGGTGGTGGCGCTGTCGGTCTGGTGGAAGAAGCTCGCCAGCGACGGCAGGAACGCCAACGAAGTAACCAGCCAGCACCTGACCGACATGGGGCGCGGGCCGACCTTCTACGACTTACTGGTGCAGGTAGAAAAAGCCGCGCCCTGAATCGACGATGAAACGCTTCAGAATCACCCGACCGCTGCGCACCCTGCTCGTCGCGGGGGCGGCTGCCGGCCTGCTGGCCAGCTGCTCCACGCTGAACTACTACACCCAGGCGGCGCAGGGCCAGCTTGAACTGCTCTCGGACGCGAAGCCGATCGACGACTGGCTGGCCGACCCGGCCACCAATCCCAAGCTGCGCCATCGCCTCGAGACCGCGCGCCAGATCCGCCGCTTCGCGGTGCAGGAGATGGCGCTGCCGGACAATAACAGCTACAAGAACTACGCTGCCCTCAAGCGCCCGTACGTGCTGTGGAACGTGGTGGCCACGCCCGAACTGTCGCTGCAACCGCTGGAGTGGTGCTTCCCGGTGGCCGGATGCGTGAACTACCGCGGCTACTACAGCAAGGCAGACGCGCAGCAGTATGCCAACGAACTGCGCGCGCAGGGCAACGACGTGGAAGTGGGCGGCGTGCCGGCCTACTCGACGCTGGGCTGGTTCAGCGACCCGCTGGTCTCGACCTTCATCAACTATCCCGACGCGGAGCTGGCGCGCCTGATCTTCCATGAGCTCGCGCACCAGATCGTGTACGTGCCGGGCGACTCGCAGTTCAACGAGTCCTTCGCCAGCACGGTCGAGCAGGCCGGCGTGGAGCGCTGGCTGGACCGCTTCGGCAACCCGGCCATGCGCGAGGCCTACGACAAGTACAGCACGCGCAAGCATGACTTCCTGGAGCTGCTGCTCAAGTACCGCAAGGAGCTCGAGCACACCTACAAGTCGCCGGTCAGCGACGGCGCCAAGCGGCAGGCCAAGGCACAGCTGTTCGCGCGCCTGAAGGACGACTACCAGGACCTGAAGGTGCGCTGGGGCGGCTATGCCGGCTACGACAAGTTCTTCGCCGAGCCGCTCTCCAACGCCCACCTGGCCTCGATCGCCACCTACAACGACTTCGTGCCGGCGTTCCGCCACCTGCTGGCGCGCGAAAAGTCCTTCCCGGCGTTCTACCGTGCAGTGCGCCGCATCGCCGACCTCGAGCGCGACGACCGCAACCGCGTGCTCAAGTCCCTTGGCGCGACCCTTCCGGCGCTGCCCGTGCTGCAGCGCACCATCGACGCCTCGCGCTAGAGGACAAACTCCAAACCGGGCAAAAGCGCTTGCACAGCGGCGCTCTGCCCGATAGCATCACAGCAGCAATGGCAAAGCCACAAGGCATCCGTGCGCGCCGCGCGGCTGTCGCTTTGCCTGGCCTGCGTAGCGGCCCCACACGATAACTACATTCGAGACAGAGGCGCCCGATGGATAAAATTTGGCTCAAGTCGTACCCGCCCGGGGTACCGGCTGACATCAATCCCGACCAATACCACTCGCTGGTGCACTTGTTGGAAGAAGCCTTCCAGAAGTACGCCGGACGCAACGCGTACGTCTGCATGGACAAGTTCCTGACCTACGGCGAGCTGGACGCCTACTCGAAGCGCCTGGCCGCCTGGCTGCAAAGCCGCGGCATGGCCAAGGGCGCGCGCGTGGCGATCATGATGCCCAACGTGCTGCAGTATCCGATTGCGCTGGCCGCGATCCTGCGCGCGGGCTATGTGGTGGTCAACGTCAACCCGCTGTACACCGCGCGCGAACTCGAGCACCAGATCCGCGACTCGGGCGCCGAGGCGATCATCGTGCTGGAGAACTTCGCGCACACGGTCGAAGAGGTGCTGGGCAAGACCCAGCTGCGCCACGTGGTCGTGGCCAGCATGGGCGAGATGCTCGGCGGCGTAAAGGGCATGCTGGTCAACTTCGTGGTGCGCAACGTGAAGAAGATGGTGCCCGAGTTCACGATCCCGAACATGGTGCGCTTCAAGGACGCGCTGGCGCAGGGCGCCAGGATGACGTTCACCGCGCAGGACGTGAAGGCCAGCGACATCGCCTTTTTGCAGTACACCGGCGGCACCACCGGCATCTCGAAAGGCGCCACGCTCACGCACCGCAACGTGACCGCCAACGTGCTGCAGATGGAGGAATGGTCCAAGCCGGTGATGACGCGCGAGCCGATCCTCGAGCAATCCACCATCGTGTGCGCGCTGCCGCTGTACCACATCTTCGCGCTCACCGTCTGCGCGCTGTGGGGCATGCGCGCCGGCGCGCTCAACCTCCTGATCCCGAACCCGCGCGACATCCCGGGCTTCATCAAGGAGCTCTCGAAGTACCAGGTCAACATGTTCCCGGCCGTGAATACGCTGTTCAACGCGCTGGCCAACCATCCCGATTTCGCCAAGGTCGATTTCTCGGGCCTGCGACTTTGCAATGGCGGCGGCATGGCGGTGCAGGCCGCCGTCAACGACAAGTGGAAGCAGGTCACGGGCACCCACATCACCGAAGGCTACGGCCTGTCCGAGACCTCGCCGGTGGCCACCGCCAACCGCTGCGACGTGCCGGTCTACACCGGCACCATCGGCCTGCCGCTGCCGTCCACCGAGATTGCGATCCTCGACGACGACGGCAACGAGGTCGCGCTCGGCCAGCCCGGCGAGATCGCGATCCGCGGCCCGCAGGTGATGGCCGGCTACTGGAACCGCCCGGACGAAACGGCCAAGGTCATGACCGGCGACGGCTACTTCAAGTCGGGCGACGTGGGCGTGATGGACGAGAACGGTTACGTCAAGATCGTCGATCGCAAGAAGGATATGATCCTCGTGTCCGGCTTTAACGTGTACCCGAACGAGCTGGAAGCGGTGATCGCGGCGCATGCCGGCGTGCTCGAATGCGCGGTGGTCGGCGTGCCGGACCAGCACTCGGGCGAGGCGGTCAAGGTGTTCGTGGTGCGGCGTGACCCGAACCTGACGGCGGACCAGCTCATGGAGTACTGCAAGCAGCAGCTCACCGGCTACAAGAAACCGAAGTACATCGAATTCCGCGACGAGCTGCCGAAGACGAACGTCGGCAAGATCCTGCGGCGCGCGCTGCGCGAGGAGGCGCAAGCCGCGTAAGCACGCGCGGGAACGGCGGCGCATGGTTGCGTAGGGTGGGCGGGTTTCCCGCCCACGCGTCCAATTGACGCATGCGCAGCCACGTACGGCAGCGACATGAGCGCTGTGATTTGAACGCGTGGGCGGGAGACCCGCCCACCCTACCGGCACCACGCCAGGTGGTACGGTTTTGCAGTTTGTTGGATAGCACAAGAAGAAGGCGAGGCATGAATGGATAGGTTTTGGCTGAAGTGGTATCAGGAGGGCGTGCCGGCGGAGATCGACTGGACGCAGTACCGCTCCCTGACGCACCTGCTGGAAGAGTCCTTCCGCAAGTATGCCGATCGTCCCGCGTATGCCTGCATGGGCAAGACGCTCACCTACGCCGAGGTGGACCGCATGTCGCAGCAGATGGCGGCATGGCTGCAGAACCGCGGATTGAAGCAGGGCGCGCGCGTGGCGATCATGATGCCCAACGTGCTGCAATACCCGATCGCGATGGCGGCCGTGCTGCGCGCGGGCTGCACCATCGTCAACGTCAATCCGCTGTACACGCCGCGCGAGCTGCAGCACCAGCTGGTGGACTCGGGCGCCGAGGCCATCGTCGTGCTCGAGAACTTTGCGCACACGCTGGAACAGGTGATTGCGCACACCAGCGTCAAGCATGTGGTGGTGGCGTCGATGGGCGACCTGCTCGGCACGCTCAAGGGCGCGCTCGTCAACTTCGTGGTGCGCAATGTGAAGAAGATGGTGCCGCGCTACGAGATCGCGGGCGCGGTCGGATTCAACAAGATGCTGGCCGATGCCGCGCGCATGAAGTTCACGCCGGTGCGACTGGGGCACGACGACATCGCCTTCCTGCAGTACACCGGCGGCACCACCGGCATCTCGAAAGGCGCCGTGCTGCTGCACCGGAACGTGATCGCCAACGTGCTGCAGAACGAGGCCTGGCTCAAGCCGACCATGTCGAAGCAGCCCGAGGGGCAGCAGCTGCAGTTCGTGTGTGCGCTGCCGCTGTACCACATCTACGCGCTCACGATCTGCGCGCTGATGGGACAGCGTACCGGCGGCCTGAACCTGCTGATCCCGAACCCGCGCGACATTCCGGGCTTCGTCAAGGAGCTCTCGAAGTACCGCATCAACATCTTCCCGGCCGTGAATACGCTGTACAACGGGCTGCTCCACAATCCGGACTTCGCCAAGCTCGATTTCTCCAGCTTCCTGGTCTGTAACGGCGGCGGCATGGCGGTGCAGAAGGCGGTCGCTGACAAATGGCTGGCGATGACCGGCACGCCGATCGTCGAAGGCTACGGCCTGTCCGAGACCTCGCCGGTGGTCACCGCGAACCGCTGCGACATCAAGGACTTCACCGGCACCATCGGGCTGCCGCTGCCGTCCACCGAAGTGGAGATCCTCGATGACGACGGCAAGGTGCTCCCGTTCGGCCAGGCTGGCGAGATCGCCGTGCGCGGGCCGCAGGTGATGGCGGGGTACTGGCAGCGCGACGACGAAACGGCCAAGGTCATGACTGCGGACGGCTTCTTCAAGACCGGCGACATCGGCGTGATGGACCAGCGCGGCTACACGCGCATCGTCGACCGCAAGAAGGACATGATCCTCGTTTCGGGCTTTAACGTGTACCCGAACGAAGTCGAGGAGGTGGTCGCGGCGCATCCGGGCGTGTTCGAGGTGGCCTGCGTGGGCGTGCCGGACGAGCACTCGGGCGAGGCGGTCAAGCTGTACGTGGTGCGGCGCGATCCGAACCTGACGGCGGAAGAGCTCATGGCATGGTGCAAGCAGGAGCTGACCGGCTACAAGCGGCCCAAGCACATCGAGTTCCGCGATGCGCTGCCGAAGACGAACGTGGGCAAGATCCTGCGGCGCGAGCTGCGCGATGAAAAGCCGGCGGTGCCTGCCGCGAGCCATTAACACCAACCCGTCGTCCCCGCGCAGGCGGGGACCCATAGACCGCGTGACTGGACGCTCAGCATGGGTCCCCGCCTGCGCGGGGACGACGTGCGGGAGTTTGTAGTTGGGTCGTCAGCCAGTCTGCACAAGCCCAGGCCGGCCATCATCGACGCGGAACGTAGCAAGCGGCGCCGCGCCCGACTGCACGTTGCGCACGTCATCCAGCCCCAAGAAGCGCGCATTGGTGGCGCTGGGCGTCACCTCCAGCATCATGTAGCCGCGCTTGTCGCTGCGCCCGTACTTGATGTGCGGGTTGCGCGTCAGGTATTCCAGCGTGCGCGCCTGCGGCCGTGAATTCGACGTCACCGAGGTGCCGCAGAACTCGGTGGCCAGCACCCGGTTCTGCGCCGATTCCGGCCGGCTGAAATCCGCGCGCAGCTCGGTCGCGTAGAACGTGTGCACGTCCCCACCCAGCACCAGCGGATTGGTGGCGCCGCTTTTCACCAGGCTGTCGAGCAGCCGGCGTCGCGCCAGCGGGTAGCCGTCCCAGCCATCGGTCCAGAAGCGCCCGTCCTCGGGCGTGACGATGGGCGCGTAAGTGGTCTGCGCCATCAGCGTTTGCTGCGCCAGGATGTTCCAGCGCGCGCGCGACGTGGCCAGTCCCTGCGCGAGCCAGTCCTCCTGCTCGCCGCCCAGCATCGTGCGCGCGGGATCGCGCAGCTCGGCGCAGGCGCGCGCGTTGACCACGTTCGAGCCGCCACGGCCAGGCTTGGCGCAGGCTTGCGGCGTGCGGTACTGGCGATCGTCCAGCACGTGGAAGCGCGCCAGCCGGCCCCAGTCGTAGCGCTGGTACATGCGCACGCTGGCAAAGCTGCGCGGATCGGGCAGGCGCACCGGCATGTGTTCGTAAAACGCCTGGTAGGCCGCAGCACGGCGGTCCGGGAAGTCAGGCGCCAGCCGCTCGTCGCGCAGGCCGCCGTAATCGTTCGCCACCTCGTGGTCGTCCCAGGTCACGATCCATGGCGCTGCCAAGTGCGCGGCCTGCAGGTCCGGGTCGCTCTTGTACTGCGCGTAGCGCGCCCGGTACTGCTCCAGCGTGAACGATTCGTTGACGCGCTGCGGCTTGTCCGGGTGGCGCAGCTGGAACGGCCCCCATTCGTAAATATAGTCGCCCAAGAACGCCACCAGGTCGGGCGCTTCGCGCACGATGTGCCGGTGCGCGGCATAGCTGCCGTATTCCCAATGCTGGCACGATGCAACCGCGAGCCTGAGCATCGACGGTAGCGCGTCGCGCGCGGGCGCGGTGCGCGTGCGGCCGACCGGGCTGACGGCGTCGCCGTACATGAACCGGTACCAGTACCAGCGGCCGGGTTCGAGACCGCGCGCGTCCACATGCACGCTGTGGGCCAGCTCGGGCGCCGCCACCGCCGTACCCCTGGCCGCGATGCGGCGGAAGTGCTCGTCCTCGGCCACCTCCCAGCGCACCGTGAGCGCGACCGGCGGCATCGACGCCGCGTCAAGCGGGTCGGCCAGCAGGCGCGTCCACAACATCACCGCATTGGGCAGCGGCGAGCCGGAGGCCACGCCAAGGCTGAACGGGTTGGTCCTGGCGGCATCTGCTGGCGCTGCTCGCCCAACGAGGGGCACGGCGAGCGCAGCCGACAGCCGCGCCGACCCCAGCAGCAGAAGGCGCCTGCGCGCGTCCATCGCGCTTACTGCGACATCAGCGATTCGAGCGGCGGCAGCTGGCGCGGCTTGCGGTCCGGCCCGGTGGCGACGTAGGTGAGGGTGGCTTCCGTCACTTTGACCACGTGCGTCTGCAGGCGATTGCGCTCGGCGTACACTTCGACATAGACGGTGATCGAGGTGTTGCCGACCTTGACGATGTCCGCGTAGAACGACAGCAGGTCGCCCACGAACACCGGATGCTTGAACAGGAACGAGTTGACCGCAATGGTGGCGACGCGGCCGTTGGCGCGCCGGGTGGCCGGCAGCGAACCGGCGATGTCGACCTGGGCCATGATCCAGCCGCCGAACACGTCGCCATAGACGTTCGCGTCCGACGGCGCCGGCATCACCCGCAGCACCGGCATTTTGCCCTCCGGCAGTGCATTGACAGGGGCATTCGTATTTTCTGGCGTGGTCATCTTGAATTTCTCTGAAAGGCTACAATCCTTCCGAATTGAACCATAAATCCCAGACACCTGCCATGCGCCGCCATTCCGCACGTTCCGATACCCCGCCGCCGCCAGGCGGTCCGCGCAACGATTGGGCCACCCTCAAGACCTTGTTCCCCTACCTGTGGGTGTACAAGTGGCGCGTGCTGGCCGCGCTCGCCTGCCTGGTCGGCGCCAAGCTGGCCAACGTGGGCGTGCCGCTGGTGCTCAAGAGGCTGATCGATTCGCTCACCATCAGCCCGAACAACCCGCAGGCGCTGCTGGTGCTGCCGCTGGGCGCGCTGGTGGCGTATGGCGCGCTGCGCTTTGCCACCACCTTGTTCACCGAGCTGCGCGAGTTCCTGTTCGCGCGCGTCACCCAGCGCGCGGTGCGCACCATTGCGCTCAAGGTGTTCCGGCACCTGCACTCGCTGTCGCTGCGCTTTCACCTGAACCGCCAGACCGGCGGCATGACGCGCGATATCGAACGCGGCACCCGCGGCGTCAGTTCGCTGGTTTCGTATTCGCTGTTCTCGATCCTGCCAACGCTGGTGGAGATCGCGCTGGTGCTCGGCTACCTGGCCCTGCACTACGACGTCTGGTTCACCGTCATCACGGCGGTGGCGCTGGTGGTGTACATCGCGTTCACGGTCACCGTCACCGAGTGGCGCACGCACTTCAGGCGCACGATGAACGACCTGGACTCGAAGGCGAACACGCGCGCGATCGATTCGCTGATCAACTACGAGACGGTCAAGTACTTCAGCAACGAGGACTACGAGGCGCGGCGCTACGACCAGGGCCTGCAGAAGTACGAGAGCGCCGCCGTACGCTCGCAGACCTCGCTGTCGCTGCTCAACAGCGGCCAGTCGCTCATCATCGCCACCGCCGTCACGCTGATCCTGTGGCGCGCCACGCAGGGCGTGATCGACGGGAAGATGACGCTGGGCGACCTGGTGCTGGTGAACTCGTTCATGATCCAGTTGTACATTCCGCTCAACTTCCTCGGCGTGATCTACCGCGAGATCAAGCAGAGCCTGGCCGACATGGAGCGCCTGTTCTCGCTGCTCGAGCAGAACCGCGAGGTGGCTGACTCGCCCGGCGCCCAGCCGCTGCGCACGCATGGCGCGCGGGTCGCGTTCTCGCACGTCGAGTTCAGCTACGACCCCAAGCGGCAGATCCTGTTCGATGTCGATTTCGCCATCCCGGCCGGCACCACCACCGCCGTGGTCGGCCACAGCGGCTCGGGCAAATCCACGCTGGCGCGGCTGCTGTTCCGCTTTTACGACGTGAACAAGGGCGCCATCAGCATCGACGGCCAGGACATTCGCAGCGTGACGCAGGCATCGCTGCGCGAGCACATCGGCATCGTGCCGCAGGATACGGTGCTGTTCAACGACACGATCGAATACAACATCGCGTACGGCCGCCCGGGCGCCAGCCGCGAAGACATCATCGCGGCGGCGCGGGCCGCGTCGATCCACGATTTCATCGAGACCCTGCCGGACGGCTACGCGACCATGGTGGGCGAACGCGGGCTCAAGCTCTCCGGCGGCGAAAAGCAGCGCGTGGCGATCGCGCGCACGCTGCTCAAGAACCCGGACATCCTGATCTTCGACGAAGCCACCTCGGCGCTCGATTCGAAGTCGGAGCAGGCGATCCAGGAACAGCTCAAGGAGATCGCGAAGAACCGCACCACCCTGGTCATCGCGCACCGGCTGTCCACCGTGGCCGACGCACAGCAGATCATCGTGCTCGACCACGGCCGGATCGTCGAGCGCGGCACGCACCAGTCGCTGCTGGCCGAAGATGGGCTGTACAAGCAGATGTGGGAGCGCCAGCAGGCCCGCAAGGAGGAAGAGCTGGGCTCAGCGCTGGAAGTGGAAGAAGAGTAAAATCTCGTTTGATCGAGATTAACAAATGACCCGGTGGCCTGACCGCGCGGCACCGGGTCCCTGAATAATGGTCTTCCATGGAAAATCAAATTCTAGAGATAGCGGAGCGTCCGCGCGCGGGTGATCCATCGCTGGTCACGGCGCTCGAAGCCGGCAAGGTGCTGTACTTCCCCAACCTGGCCTTTGAGCCTACCGCGGACGAGCTCAAGCTGTTCACCCCGGCCATTCGCGACCCCAAGAGCCGCAACATCAGCCAGGACGCTACCGGCCGGCTGAAAGGCGCCGCCGGCGACGAGGCCACCCAGCAGAGGCTGGCGGCAATGATGCAGCGCTTTCGCGAGCAGGCCGAGGGCCTGTTGGCCACCATGGCGCCGCGCTACATGGAGCACGTACGGCGCGGGCCGGTGAGCTTTCGCCCGTCGGTGGTGGAAACGCGCGAGCAGTCGTGGCGCGCGGACGACCGCAGGCTGCACGTTGACGCGTTCCCGTCGCGCCCCAACCGTGGCGAGCGGCTGCTGCGCGTGTTCGCCAACGTGAACCCCGAGGGTGTGCCGCGGGTGTGGCGCGTGGGCGAGCCGTTCGAGACGGTGGCGCAGCGCTTCCTGCCTCGCGTAAAGCCGTATTCGGCATGGCAGGCGCGGGCGCTCAAGGCGTTCAAGGTGACCAAGTCGCTGCGCAGCGAGTATGACCACCTGATGCTGCAGCTGCATGACGCGATGAAGTCGGACATGGAGTACCAGAAGAACGGGCCGCAGCTGACCATGCCGTTCCCGGCCGGGTCCACCTGGGTGTGCTTCTCGGACCAAACCCCGCATGCGGCCATGTCGGGGCAGTACATGATGGAGCTGACGGCGCAGTTGCCGCCGTCGGAGCAGTACGATCCGGATGCCAGCCCGCTGGCCATCCTCACGCGCATGATGGGGCACGCGCTGGTTTAATCCGGCATCTTCAACCCGTCGTCCCGACGGAAGTCGGGACCCATGCCGAGGTCGATCGCATTGCGGCCTGGTCGCGAACGAAGCAAGCAGTCACTGGCCCAAAAACGTCGTCCCCGCGGAGGCGGGGACCCATAGACCGTATGCGGCAGAGTCGCCATCAACTCTCCTGCCCGCTCAGCATGGGTCCCCGCCTCCGCGGGGACGACGTTCATGCGCTGCCGATTGATCGATCAGTAGGTGTAGAACATCCGCTGGATCTCTTTGGTGTCATGCGTCCTGGTCAGCGCCAGCATCAGCAGGATGCGCGCCTTCTGCGGATTGAGCGTGTCGGACACCACGAAATCGAGCTCGTCGTCATTCGCCTCGCCGTTGCGCGCCACGATGCCCTGGCCCACGCGGCTCGAGCGCACAATGATCACGCCTTTCTTGCGCGCCGCAACCAGCGCCGGCTTGGTGCGCGCCGGCAGGCTGCCGTCGCCGGTGCCCGCGTGGACGATGCCCACGTCGCCCTGCGCCACGAACGCATCCACTGCCGCCGTGCCCACGTTCGCATACGAATACGCCACGTCCACCGCCGGCAGCGCGTTCAGGCTGCCCACGTCGAACTCGGTATCGACCGTGTGCTTGTGGGTCGAGGTGCGATAGAAGTGCGCCTTGCCGCCCACGATGTAGCCCAGCATGCCCAGCTCGGTCGCCTTGAAGGTATCCGCGGTCACGGTATTGGTCTTGGTGACGTCGCGCGCGCCGTTGATCTGGTCGTTCAGCGCGACCAGCACGCCCTTGCCGACCGCTTCCTGGCTGCCGGCCAGTACCACCGCGTTGTACAGGTTGATCGGGCCGTCGGCCGAGATCGCGGTGGACGGGCGCATCGAGCCCACCAGCACCACCGGCTTCTTGCTCTTGACGACCAGGTTCAGGAAGTACGCGGTCTCTTCCAGCGTGTCGGTGCCGTGGGTGATGACGATGCCGTCCACGTTCGGCTGCGCCAGCAGGGCGTTGACGCGCTTGGCAAGCGTGAGCCAGTGCTCGTTGGTCATGCTCTCGCTGGCGATCTGGAACACCTGCTCGCCGCTCACGTTGGCCACCTTCGACAGCTCCGGCACCGCCTTGATCAGCGCCTCGACCCCGACCTTGGCGGCGGTGTAGCCCACGGTGGTGGTGCTGGTGGCGCCGGTGCCCGCGATGGTGCCGCCGGTCGCAAGGATCATCACGTTCGGCAGCTTGGCGTTCTGCGCCTGCGCGCTGGCCGACAGCAGGGCCAGGCACGCGAACAGCACCCACAGGAAGCGGGCGGTTTTTTGGTACAGCATGGGTTTCTCCTTATTTCAGCGGCCGGCCTTGTGGGCCGGCCTGGTTACGGCTTCTTGTAGACGACGCCTTCCTTCATCACGAACTTCACGTGCTGCAGCAGCGCGATGTCGCGCAGCGGGTCGCCCGAGACGGCCACGATATCGGCCGCGTAGCCCGGTTCGACGGCGCCAAGGCGGCCTGCCTGGTTCAGCAGCATGGCGGCGTTCACGGTCGCGGTGCGGATCGCGTCGATCGGCGTGAGGCCGGCTTCCACCAGGTAGGCGAACTCCTTGGCGTTTTCGCCGTGCGGGAACACGCCGGCATCGGTGCCGAACGCCATCTTCACGCCGGCCTTGTAGGCGCGCCCTGCGGTAGCCTGGATCAGCGGGCCGATCGCGGCTGCCTTGGGCTGCACCAGCGGCGAGTAGTAGCCGGGCAGCTTGGCCTTGTCCGCCACATAGCGGCCGGCCGAGATGGTGGGCACGTACCACGCGCCGGTTTTCTTGAACAGTTCGATGGCCTCGTCGTCGATGTAGGTGCCGTGCTCGATCGAGGTGACCCCGGCCCGCAGCGCGCGCTTGATGCCTTCGGCGCCGTGCGCGTGCGCGGCCACGCGAAAGCCGTAGTCCTTGGCCGTGGCGACCACGGCGCGCAGCTCGTCTTCGGTGAACTGGGCGTTTTCGCCGCTGGTCTCTTCCGAGAGCACGCCGCCGGTGGCGGTCACCTTGATCAGGTCCGCGCCTTCCTTGTAGCGTGCGCGTACGGCCTGGCGCGCTTCGTCCGGGCCCGAGATGACGCCGTCGGCCGGGCCGGGCTGGCCGAGCGCGCGCGAGAGCTTGTGCGAGTAGTCGTTGGTCGGGTCGCCGTGGCCGCCCAACGTCGAGATAATGGTGCCGGCGGTGAACATGCGCGGGCCGGGCACATCGCCCTCGGCAATCGCGCGCTTGAGCGAGACGTTCAGGCTATCTTCGCCGCCCACGTCGCGCACGGTGGTAAAGCCGGCCAGCAGCGTGCGCTCGGCGTACTTGACCGAGCGGTAGGCGGAGTCGGCCGGGTTGGCGCTGATCTCGTCGTGCAGGGCCGCCACGCGCGGGCGCGTTTCGTGCGACAGGTGCACGTGCGCGTCGATGAAGCCGGGCAGGCAGGAGTAGCCGGACAAATCGACGTGGCCGGCGCCGCCCGCCATCGGGCCCACCGACTTGACGCTGCCGTTCTCGATCACGATCGACACCTTCTCGCGCCAGGTTCCGCTCTTCACGTCGAGCAGGCGGCCGCAGTCCACGACCGTCTGCGGCGCGGCCTGCGCGCTACCGAAAGCAAGCAGCGCGCTTGCGAGGTACAGCTTCTTCATCCGAATCTCCTTTTATCGTTCTTCTGGTCGTGAAAAAAGGCCTCCCATCGCTGGAAGGCCTTCGTGTACTTCAGCGGCAGCCGCCCTTTAGCGCAGCGGGGCCGTGGCAATGTCCTTGTTGGCGCCCACGCCCTCGGTCAGCTCGCCCTCCCACTTGGCGACCACCGCGGTGGCGATGCCGTTGCCGATCACGTTGGTGGCCGAACGCGCCATGTCGAGGAAGTGGTCGATGCCGAGCAGGAGCACCAGGCCCGCCTCGGGAATGTGGAACTGGCCCAGCGTGGCGGCGATCACCACCAGCGAAGCGCGCGGCACGCCGGCCATGCCCTTGGAGGTCAGCATCAGCACCAGCATCATCACCAGCTGGTCCGACAGCGGAATGTGGATGCCGTAGGCCTGGGCGATGAACACGGTCGCGAAGGTGCAGTACATCATCGAGCCGTCGAGATTGAACGAGTAACCGATCGGCAGCACGAACGCGGCCAGGCGGTTCTTCACGCCCCAGCGCTCCAGGCCTTCCAGGGTTTTCGGGAACGCCGCTTCCGACGACGCGCACGAGAACGCGATCAGGGTCGGCTCGCGCAGCTCGGCCAGCAGCTTGAGGATGCGCGGGCCGACGAACAAAATGCCGGCCAGCGTCAGCAGCACCCACAAGAGGCCGATGCCGAGGTAGAACTCGCCCATGAACACGCCGTAGGTCGAGAGCACCTTGACGCCGCTCTTGGCGATCACGCCGGCCACCGCCGCGAACACGGCCACCGGGGCGAAGTTCATCACGTAGCCGGTCACCTTGAGCATGACGTGTGCGACACCGTCGATTGCGTCGATCAGCGCGTTGGCGCGCGCGCCAACAGCGGCGGCGCCGGTGCCGAAGAAGATCGAGAAGATCACGATCTGCAGGATCTCGTTCTTGGCCATGCCGTCCGCGATCGAGGTCGGCACCAGGTGGGTGACGAACTCCTTGAGCGTGAGGCCGGACGCCGAAATGCCCGACGAGGCCGTGGACGCCGGCAGCACATCGGCTGCCTGCTGCGCCGCCATATGCAACGCATCGCCCGGGCGGAAGATGTTCACCAGGATCAGGCCGAGCGTGAGCGAGATGATCGAGGCGATGATGAACCAGCCCAGCGCCTTCACGCCGATGCGACCCACTTCCTTGGCGTCGCCCATCTTGGCGATGCCGACCACCAGCGTGGCGAACACCAGCGGCGCGATGATCATCTTGATCAGGCGGAGGAACAGGGTGGTCACCAGCGACATCGCGTCGGCAAAGCCGTTCGGGTTCGCGACATTGGTATTGACGCCGTAACCGACGGCGATACCGAGGACGAGGCCGACTAGGATGTAGGTGGTCAGGCGGTTTCGATTATTCATATGCTGCTTCCTGTAAGAGCCGGCCGATGGTGTCTCCACTGCCGGGTTTTCGTCCTGCACCGCTCGTTTATCGTGCAAAATAGCAGTGTTTATATCAGCGAGTTGCCAGTATTAGTTCTGATTGTATTGGCAAGTTCCGCAGTATCCTTGGCGCAGATGGTGCTGTCAAGCATGCCCGCCGGGTATGCGACAACAGGCCGCGGGCGCTTTGCCGCAGACGGAAAAACATGATCGAAATTGACAGTGTGAGCAAGTGGTACGGGGCTTTCCAGGTGCTCAGCGAGTGCAGCACGCACGTTGCGCGCGGTGACGTGGTGGTGGTGTGCGGCCCGTCCGGCTCCGGCAAGTCCACGCTGATCAAGACGGTCAACGGGCTCGAGCCGTTCCAGCAGGGTTCGTTGCGGGTGGATGGCATTTCGGTCGGCGACCCGAAGACCGACCTGCCCCGGTTGCGCGCCAGGATCGGCATGGTGTTCCAGAACTTCGAGCTGTTCCCGCACCTGTCGGTACGCGAGAACCTGACGCTCGCGCAGGTGAAGGTACTGGGCCGCAGCATGGACGAAGCGACCGCCAGCGGGCTCAAATACCTCGACCGCGTTGGCCTGCTCAAGCACCAGGACAAATTTCCGAGCCAGCTGTCGGGTGGGCAGCAGCAGCGCGTGGCGATTGCGCGCGCGCTGGCGATGGACCCGATCGCGATGCTGTTCGACGAGCCGACCTCCGCGCTCGACCCCGAGATGATCAACGAGGTGCTCGACGTGATGGTGGGCCTGGCGCAGGAAGGCATGACCATGATGGTGGTGACGCACGAGATGGGCTTTGCGCGCAAGGTGGCGGACCGGATCGTGTTCATGGACCACGGCCGGATTGTCGAGGACACGCCAAAGGACGAGTTTTTCAGTACGCCCCGGTCGGAGCGCGCGCGCGACTTCCTGGCGCGGATCATCCACTAGTAGCGCCCGTAGGGTGGGCTCTTGAGCCCACGCGTGACGCGCCGCGTGATTGACCGCGTGGGCACAAGTGCCCACCCTACACGTTATTCGCTCGCTTGACCGCGCTCGCCCGCGAAGTATTCGTGGTCGGTGGTCAGCACCCACGAATGCCGCAGCTCGACCACCTCGTCGCGGAACGAGAGCGCGCGGCGCACGATGTGCAGGAGCGGCGTGCCCTGGTCGAGCGACAGCAGTTCGGCCACCTCGGCGTTGGCGCCTTCCGCGTCCAGCCGCTCTTCGGTGCGCAGCACGGCCACGCCAAAGCTGTCCTGGTAGAGCTGGTACAAGGTGGTGCGGCGCTCGCGCAGCTGGAATTCGGTCAGGCCGGGGAAGAAGCGCTCGGGCAGCACGATCTGGTCCACGATCACCGGCCGTCCCGAAAGGCTCAGGCGGTTCACGATGCGCAGCACTTTGGAGCCCTTGCCGATGCCGAGCCGGCGCGCGCTGTCGGCGTCCGCCTTTTCCCTGGACAGGCTGATGAACTCGACCTTCGGATATTCCTTCTGCCCGGTCTTGGGGCAGATGTGGAAGAATCCGAACATGTAGCGGTCCTGGCTGTGCGAGGCGACGAAGGTGCCGCGCCCCTGGTGCCGGATCAGGATGTTCTCGGCGGTCAGTTCGTCCACCGCCTTGCGCAAGGTGCCCACCGAGACGCCGTAGCGCTCGCACAGGCGTTTTTCGGCCGGGATCATGTCGCCGGCCTTCCATTCGCCGTCGCGCAGGGATTCCATCAGCTTGTGCTTGACTTCGCGGTACAAGGGCAGGCCCAGGGCGACGTCCGAACGAAAAAGTTGTTGCATGAGATGTTTGCCGGCAGGTAGATAAGGTCAGTTGACCGCATCATAGCAAATACACGCCCGTCCGGGGGTTAATTCATGCAGATCACCTAGTTGAATTGCTGGCGCTGTGGGCCGGCGTACACAAGCGCTACGCCTGGCAGAACGCCAGCAGGGTCTGGACGGCTTCGGTCCGGTACTTCTGCCTGTGCAGCAGGATGTGGAACGAGCGCGTGAGCGTGAGGTAGGGCGTGTCGAGCATGACCAGGTTGCCGCGCTCGATTGCCCCCTGCAGCGCGAGCTTGGGCAGGCAGGAGATGCCGATCCCGGCCTCCACCGCGCGCTTGATCGCTTCGCTGCCGCCCAGGTCCATGGCCAGCTTGATGTCGCCCAGCTGGCTGGTCAAGAGCTGCTCGACCACCTCGCGCGTGCCCGAGCCGCGCTCGCGCAGGATCCACCCGGCTTCGCGCAGCGCCTCGGGCGTCGCGGCGCCGGGCCGGGCGAGCGGGCTGTCCGGGCGCGCGCAGATCGCCAGCTCGTCGGCGCGCCAGAAGATGGCCTCGATGTCGGCATCCATGCACGGCCCTTCGACAAAGCCGACGTCCACCTCGAACGCGAGCACCTTCTGCATCACGTGCCGCGTGTTGCCCACGTCGAGCTCGATCCGGCTGCCGGGGCGCTGCTCGCGAAAGCGCCCGATCAGCTGCGGCAGCAGGTAGTTGCCGATGGTGGAGCTGGCGGCCAGCCGCAGGTCCACCGAGCGGCCGTCCTTGCGGAACAGCTGCTCCATCTCGTGCGCGCGTTCGATCATCTCCACCGCCTGCGCGTAGAGCGCGCGCCCGTCGTCGTTGAGCGAAAGGCGCTTGCCCACGCGGTCGAACAGGCGGGTGCCGAGCTGGCTTTCGAAATCGGCCAGCGCCATGCTCGCCGCCGATTGCGTCATGCCGATCGCGGCCGCGGCCTGGGTCACGCTGCCCTTTTGCGCGGTGGCGACGAACACTTCGATCTGCCTGAGAGTGGTGCGCAGCATCCTCTATATCACTTATGCTGATTAATCATATCAATATTACTCGTTTTTATAATAAAAGGCAGCGGCGTACTGTTGGTGCTCGGTTTCATCACGGAGAGCACAACAATGACAACTTCGCCCATTCGTCCCGCCCCGTTCGCCCTCGGGCTGGCGCTGGCCGGCGCCATTGCCGCCGCCAGCATCTGGGGCGCGGGGCTGCCGGCCGTGCAGCACCTTGGCATTTCGGCACTCACGCTGGCCATCGTGATCGGCATTGCGTTGGGCAACACGGTGTTCCCGCGCGTGGCGCCGTTCAGCGCGGACGGCGTGGAGTTCGCCAAGGCCAAACTGCTGCGCCTGGGGATCATCCTGTACGGCTTTCGCATCACCTTCCAGGAGATCGGGCACATCGGCTGGGCTGGCATCCTGATCGACCTGTTGATCATCGCTACCACCTTCACGCTGGCGGTGCAGCTGGGCACCCGCGTGTTCGGGCTGGACAAGCAGACCGCCATGCTGATCGGCGCCGGCAGCTCGATCTGCGGCGCGGCAGCCGTGATGGCAACCGAGCCGGTGGTGCGCGGCCAGGCGCACAAGGTGTCGGTGGCGGTGGCCACCGTGGTCATCTTCGGTACGCTGGGCATGTTCGTGTATCCGCTGCTGTACCCGCACCTGGGCCTGTCCGAGACTGCGTACGGCCTGTATGCCGGTTCCACCATCCACGAGGTGGCACAGGTGGTGGTGGCCGGGCGCTCGGTGAGCGAGCAGGCGGCCTCGTTCGCCGTGATCGAAAAAATGCTGCGGGTGATGATGCTGGCCCCGTTCCTGGTCATCCTGAGCAGCCGCATCGGCAACGAAGGCGGCGCCGGCGCGGCCAAGCGCAAGATCACGATCCCCTGGTTTGCCGTGCTGTTCATCGTGGCCGCCGGCGTGAACTCGCTGCACCTGCTGCCGGCCGGGCTGGTGGCCGCCATCCTGCAGGTCGATACCGTGCTGCTGGCGATGGCGATGGCCGCGCTGGGCCTGCGTACCCATGTGGGCGCGGTGCAGCAAGCGGGCGCCAAGCCTATCCTGTTGGCAAGTATCCTGTTCCTGTTCCTGATGACCGGCGGGTATGTGATCAATCGCTTCATTACCGCCATTGTTTGAGCCTGAAATCATCTAGATGATATGGTTGACAGCACGCGAAACGCTGCGCTAGGATGGTCTTGAGCTAGTCGTGTTGGACCTGAAAACGAGGAGACAAAAATGATTCACTTTGTGGTGCACGAAGATGGAGATTCCGTGGGGACCGTGGTGGTCGAGGGCGTCACTGCCGGCACGCCGCTGAACGGCTGGGTGATGGAGCCGGACCACGTGATCGAGATGCGTACGGTGAGCGATATCCCGATCGGTCACAAGATCGCGCTCAAGGACCTGCAGCCGGGCGACACCGTCATCAAGTACGGCGTGGACATCGGCAAGGTGATCGCGCCGATCAAGGCCGGCGAACACCTGCACGTCCACAACGTCAAGACCAAGCGCTGGTAAGCCGCGGGGCCGCACAAACGCATCAAGGAGACAGACATGATCAACAAGGACACCACCTTCCTCGGCTACCGCCGCGAAAACGGCCGCGTTGGCGTGCGCAACCACGTCATCATCCTGCCGGTGGATGACATCTCGAACGCCGCCGCCGAGGCGGTGGCCAACAACATCAAGGGCACGATGGCGCTGCCGCACCCGTACGGCCGCCTGCAATTCGGCGCCGACCTGGAGCTGCACTTCCGCACCCTGATAGGCACGGGCGCCAACCCGAACGTGGCCGCCGTGGTCGTGATCGGTATCGAGCCGCAATGGACCCAGCTGATCGTCGATGGCATCGCCAAGACCGGCAAGCCGGTGCAGGGCTTCGCCATCGAGCACCATGGCGACCACGACACGATCATGCGTGCGTCGAAAGCGGCGCGCGAGCTGGTGCAGTTCGCGTCCGAAAAGCAGCGCGAAGTGTGCAGCATCAGCGAGCTGTGGGTTTCGACCAAGTGCGGCGAATCGGACACCACCTCCGGCTGCGGCGCCAACCCGACGGTGGGCAATGCGTTCGACAAGCTGTATGGGCTGGGCGCGACCCTGGTGTTCGGCGAAACGACCGAGCTGACCGGTGGCGAGCACCTGGTGGCCGAGCGCTGCGCAACCCCCGAGGTCAGGGAAAAGTTCATGGCCTTCTTCAACCGCTACCAGGATGTCATCAACCGCCACAAGACCAGCGACCTGTCGGACTCGCAGCCGACCAAGGGCAACATCGCCGGCGGCCTGACCACCATCGAGGAAAAGGCGCTGGGCAACATCCAGAAGATCGGCAAGAAGTGCAAGATCGACGGCGTGCTGGACAAGGCAGAAACGCCGACCGGTTCCGGCCTGTGGTTCATGGATTCGTCGTCGGCCGCGGCCGAGATGGTCACGCTGTGCGCCGCGTCCGGCTACGTGGTGCACTTCTTCCCGACCGGCCAGGGCAACGTGATCGGCAACCCGATCGTCCCGGTGATCAAGATCTGCGCCAACCCGAAGACGGTGCGCACCATGGCCGAGCACATCGACGTGGACACGTCCGGTTTGCTGCAGCGCGAGCTGAACATGGATGGTGCGGGTGATAAGCTGCTCGAGTGCATGCTGCGCACCGCCAACGGCCGCCTGACCGCCGCCGAGGCGCTGGGGCATCGCGAGTTTGTGCTGACCCGTCTCTACGAGTCGGCTTAAGTCAGCCTGAAAGCACGTCGTCCCCGCGGAGGCGGGGACCCATAGAACGCTTGCAAGTGGCGCTGTTCGAAGCTCCCTGAACGCAAGCTCAGCATGGGTCCCCGCCTCCGCGGGGACGACGGACAGAATGGTGAGGTAAAGATGAAGTAACCGGCCGGCCGTCCTTTAACGGCCAACGCAAATCGTCCCCGTGTCCGACAAAGAGCGGATCTGTAGATGGCATCAGCCGCACGGGACAAATTCCATGAAGCGGTAGGAGGAGTAAATGAGGAGCACGCTTTTTCGCAGTCTGTACTTCCAAGTGGTTGTGGCGCTGGTCGCTGGCGTCGCGGTCGGGCATTTTTATCCCGCCATTGCAACCGATCTCAAACCCCTTGGTGACGTGTTCATCAACGGCATCAAGATGGTGATCACCCCGGTCATCTTCTGCACTATCGTTTCCGGCATCGCCGGGATGGAAAACCTCAAGAAGGTCGGCCGCGTCGGTGGCAAAGCGGTGCTCTATTTCGAACTGGTGACCACGCTGGCGCTGGTCATCGGCATGATCGTCGCGAACATCGTGCAGCCTGGCGCCGGCATCAATGCGGACATCGCCTCGCTCGACAAGGGCGCGGTGGCGGCCATCGCCGACAAGGCGCACCCGCAAACGACCCTGCAGTTCATCACCTCGATCGTCCCCAGCTCGGTCGTCGATTCCTTCGCCAAGGGCAACCTGCTGCAGGTGCTGCTGTTCTCGGCGCTGTTCGGCGTGAGCCTGTCGGTGCTGGGCGAGCGCGGCCGCAAGGCGCGCGAAGTCATCGATGAATTCGGCAAGGCGCTCCTGGGCGTGGTGGGCCTGGTGATGAAGCTGGCCCCGATCGGTGCCTTCGGCGCAATGGCCTTCACCGTCGGCAAATTCGGCATCGGCACGCTGCAGCAGCTGGCCACGCTGATCGGCGCGTACTACCTGACCACGCTGCTGTTCGTGTTCGTGGTGCTGGGAACGATTGCCAAGGTGGCCGGCGTGTCGCTGTGGAAGCTGATCAAGTACCTGAAGGAAGAGATGTTCATCGTGCTCGGCACGGCGAGCACCGAGTCCGTGCTGCCGCAGCTGATGCAAAAGCTCGAGGCCATGGGCGTCAAGCGCACCGTGGTGGGCATGGTGGTCCCGACCGGCTACTCGTTCAACCTGGACGGCGCGGCGATCTACCTGACCATGACCTCGCTCTTCATCGCCCAGGCGCTGAACATCGACCTGTCGCTGTGGCAGCAGCTGGGTCTGCTGGCGATCCTGCTGCTGACCTCCAAGGGCGGCGCCGGCGTGGCCGGTGCGGCACTGGTGGCCCTGGCAGCAACGCTCGGTTCGACCCACATTTTGCCGGTGGCCGGCATTGCGCTCGTGATCGGCGTGGACCGCCTGATGAACGAAATCCGCGCGCTGACCAACCTGGTGGGCAATGCGGTCGCCGCGATCGTCGTGGCGCGCTGGGAAGGCGAACTTGACCTGCAGCGGGCGCGTGCCGTGCTCAACGGCGACATCGTGCCGGTGCTGGACGTGGAATGCGAGCCGCAGGTGGACCAGGAGCTGCAGCCGCGGCCCGTGGTTGTGCCGGTGACCAAGCCGGCGATCGCCTGACCTGATCAGGTACTAAAAACTCCCGGTGCAATGCCCCCAGAACGGAGGGGTATGCACCGGGAGTTTTCTATTGAACTTAACGCTTTTTGGCGATGCGCAGTTCAGCCATGCGGTAGGCCGAGTTTCGTTCCCGTTTTCCGACTGATAAGAGAACCACGGTGACGCTTTGCTCATTCACTTCGTAGACCAAGCGGTACCCAAGTTCACGTAGCTTTATCTTGTAGGTGTTTGCCATGCCGGGGCCACGAAGACGTGCTGACGGCACATGGGGAGCAGCAAGACGCCTTGCCAGATGTTTTTTAAATTGCTCCTTCACTGAGGCGTCGAGCTTGTTCCATTCTTTTAAAGCGTCTTCGTGAAACTCGAGCTCATAGTTCATCCAGGGAGACTTTCCTGGTGGGGCCGCCTCGCCGCTCTTTCACGATTTTGGCAAGTTCCATGTCCTCCAGCGCTTCAAGCATTTCTTCGAACAGGTCTGCCGGAACCAGGTAGGCCACGGTTCCGCTATCGTCGGTCACCGCTATCGGTGCGGTTTTCGCTGCATCAACCACCGCCTTCGTGCTGTGCCCGAGCTCGGTGATGCTCAAAGTCTTCTTCGCTGAGAATGGTTTGTTCATGGCAATAAGCAAGCTGTTTGGGAGCGCGAGCCATGTTAGCACCGTGTATGGTTGATTCGTCTGAGGTGGCTCCAAAGCGCGCTATTACGCCCCGCGGACGCGTGAGCCGTGGTCGCACGTGCACTCGTTCGACGACGGGGCTTGCGCTTACCAGTTGCGCAGAATGAGGCTGGTGCCGCCCAGGATCAGGATGCCCCAGATGACCTGGACGACGCGCTGCGCCGGCAGTCTGCTGTGCAGGCGGTTGCCGAGGAAAAGGCCGAGCAGTGAGCACGGCAGCAAAATGGCGGCGAGCCACAGCAGCGAGTCCTGCTTGTAGAAGCCGGCGGTGGAGAACAGCACCAGGCGCGAAAAGCCGGTCACGAAGATCAGCGCGCTGATGGTGGCGCGCAGCACAGCCTTGTCGTCCAGCCGGCGCGCGAGGTAAATCGTATAAATCGGACCGCCCGTGCCGAACAGCGCGGTGAACACCCCGCCGGCCATGCCGAGCGGAGCCGACCAGCGCGGGCTGAGCGGCGTGGGTTCCTTCTTGAGCAGCAGGCTCCACGCCGAATACGCGAGGATGAAGGCGCCGAGCAGCAGCAGCAGCAGCCGTTCCGGCACCTTGACCAGCGCGATCACGCCGATGGCCATCCCGACCAGCATGAACGGGATCAGGCGCAGCAGCTCCTTGCGGTCCACCACTTTGCGGTTGCGCATGCCCAGCAGCAGGCCAGAGGTGAGATCGAAGATGAGCATCAGCGGCACGGCCATCTTCAGCGGGATCACCTGCACCAGCATCGGCATGGCCGTGATCGAGGAACCAAAGCCGGTGAGGCCGAATACCGTGTAGGCCAACATGACGATCAGTGCCAGCAGCACGACCGTCTCGATCCCGAATGCCATTCAAATAACTCCTGGGTTACAGCTTGCGAGTAGGGTGGGCACTTGTGCCCACGCGGTCAACCATGCCGGCAGCCGCGTGGGCTCGAGAGCCCACCCTACGTGTCATGGCCTGGCCAGCGCTGTCAGCTGATCGATCATGGCCTGCGGGACCTCGATGCCTTCGGCCTGGGCCTTCTGCGCCAGTGCTTCGCGGCGCTGGCCCGGCAGGCGTACGTCCGGATCGACCAGCATGGCCGACACCAGCGTCTCGAGGCGTTCGTTGAACACGTCGGTGCCCGCAAGCGCCGCCGGGTCGATGACCATGAACACCTGGCCGATGCGCGGCCGGTTGCCTTCCTCGTTGAAGAACGAGTCGGCTTCGAAACCGAACGACGCGCCCGTCAACGCGCAGCATAATAACTCAACCACCAGCGCGAGCATCGCACCTTTCACGCCGCCGGCCGGCATCATCATGCCTTCCAGCCCGGCTTTCGGGTCGGTGGTGGGGTTGCCGTCCTTGTCCAGTGCCCAGCCGAGCGGGATCGATTCGCCCTTCTTGGCCGCGACCATCAGCTTGCCGCGCGCGACCTCGGACAGCGACAGGTCGATGACCAGCGGCGGCGCATCGCGGCGCGGGAACACGGCCGCGATCGGGTTGGTGCCGAACAGCGCGCGCTTGCCGCCCCACGCCGGCATGCCGGCCGGCGAGTTGGAAAACGCAAGGCCCACCATGCCAGCCTGCGCAACGCTCTCCAGGTGATAAGCCGCCGTGCCGAAGTGGTGGCTGCGCGTGACGCCGGCAAACGCCGCGCCGCATTCGCGTGCCGAGCGGATCGCCTCGTGCACGGCGAGCGCGCAGGCGGGAAAGGCCAGGCCTTCCTGCGCGTCCACCAGCAGCGCGGCCGGACGGCTTTGCTGCACGCGCGGCTGCGCATCGCCGTTCACGCGCCCGGCCCGCAGGTGGCCGGCGTATTGCGGGATGCGCGACAGGCCGTGCGAGGCCAGTCCCTGCGCCTCGGCGGCGACCAGTGCTGCGGCGGTGGCCGTCGCCATCTCGCCGCTGGCGCCTGCGCGCCGCAGCGCGTCGGCCGCCAGTTGGGTTAAGTCTGTAATGCTAAGTGTTGGCATGACTGCTCCGTGGTTGTGGCGCCGAGCAGGTGCTCGGCAACCCGCTCGGCAATCATTGCGCTCACGCGCTCGTTCGATTCTTTGGTGACGCCGCCGATGTGTGGGGTCAGGATCAGGTTGGGCACGCCGGCCAGTACCGAGCCCGCAGGGAGCGGCTCGTCCTCGAACACGTCGAGCGCGGCGCCGGCCAGCCGGCCGTCGCGCAGCGCCTGTGCCAGCGCGGCTTCGTCCACGATGCCGCCGCGCGCCGTGTTGATGAGCACCGCGCCCGGCTTCATGCGGCCGATGCGCTCGGCGTTCATGAGGCCGCGCGTGGCATCGGTGAGCGGCACGTGCAGCGAAACCACGTCGGCTTCGGCGACCAGCTGGTCGAGGCTGGCGCAGCGCGCCCCCGTCGCGGTCCACACCGGCGAACCGGCATCGAGCATCGGGTCGTAGGCGACCACCTGCATGCCGAGCGCTTTCGCCAATTGCGCGGTCAGGCGGCCGATGCCCCCAAAGCCGACCAGGCCGAGCGTCTTGCCCGCGCTCTCGCGCCCTTCGGACAGCTGCGAGCGCGGCCACTCGCCCGCCGCCACCGAGGCGGAGGACAGGTAGGACCCGCGCAGCAGCACCATGGCGCTGGCGATCACGTATTCGGCCACCGCCAGCGCGTTGGCGCCGGTGGCCGGGATCACGCCGATGCCGCGCGCCTCGCAGGCTGGCACGTCGATGTTGTCCAGCCCGACGCCGAGGCGACCGACCACGCGCAGCTGCGGCGCGCAAGCCAGCAGCTCGGGCCTGACCTGGGTGCGGTTGCGCACCACCAGGGCTTGCGCGTCGCCCAGCTGGCGCTGCAGTTCCTCGCGCTTGTCCACCAGCTTGGGGTCGTACACCACGTCAAAGCGCTGGCGCAGCTCGTCCACGGACTGCTCGTCCATGAATTCGGAGATGACGATCTTCATGTGCTCCTCCTGGTCAAGCCTGCATGCCCCACTTGCGCACGGTATGGGTTTCGATGGTGCGGAAGACGAGGTTTTCGACGATCAGGCCGATCAGGATGACGGTCAACAGGCCCGCGAACACGTTCGGGATCTCGAGCTGGTTCTTGTTCTCGTAGATGAACCAGCCAAGGCCGCCGGAGCCCGAGCTCACGCCGAACACCAGCTCGGACGCGATCAGGGTACGCCATGCGAATGCCCAGCCGATCTTCAGGCCCGTGAGGATGCTCGGGAAGGCCGCCGGGATCAAAATCTTGGATACGTACTTGAACCCGCCCAGGCCGTAGTTGCGGCCGACCATGCGCAGCGTGTTGGAAACCGCCAGGAAGCCCGAGTGGGTGTTGAGCGCCACCGCCCACAGCACCGAGTGCACCAGCACGAACACCAGGCTGCCGTTACCCAGGCCAAACCAGATCAGCGCGATCGGCAGCAGGGCGATGGCAGGCAGCGGGTTGAACATCGACGTCAGCGTCTCGAGGAAGTCGGTGCCGATCCTGGACGAGATGCCGATCGCGGTCAGCACGCCGGCCAGCGCAATGCCGATCCCATAACCCATCAGCAGCACCTTGAGCGATGCCCAGATCTTGAGCAGCAGGTCGCCGCTGGCCAGTCCGTTGAACAGGGCGTCCACGGTGGCGACGAAGGTCGGGAACAGCAGCTCGTTGTTCAGCACGCGCGCGCCCACTTCCCACGCCACCACCAGCACGATGAGGATGAAGGTCTTGCGCAGCGCGCTGTAGTTGTACAGCTTTTCGAACGGCGACAGCGGCTTTTCCACCACCCCGAACTTGGATGAATCGAGCGGCTCGCGATGGATCGGCGGCCGCGACCACAGGATGGCGTCCTTAGACATGCTGCACCTCCTTCTCTTCGATTTCGTCTGCAAAAAGCATCTTGTGGATCTCGTGTTCGAGTTCCTTGGCCACCTTCGGGTCGCTGCAGTCGCGCGGCGCGCTGGCCAGTTCGGCCTTGACCTGGCCCGGGTGCGGCGAGAGCAGCAGGATGCGGCTGCCGCACTTGATGGCCTCGGGGATCGAGTGGGTCACGAACAGCACAGTGAAATGGGTCTCATCCCACAGCTGCAGGAGCTCGTCCTGCATCTTGCGGCGCGTGAGGGCGTCCAGCGCCGCGTACGGCTCGTCCATCAGCAGCACGTCCGGCTCCATGGCCATGCCGCGCGCAATCGCCACGCGCTGCTTCATGCCGCCAGAGAGCATGTGCGGGTGGTGGTTGGCGAACTTGGCCAGGTTGACCTTCTCGATGTACTGCATGGCCTTTTCCTCGCAGGCCTTGCCGGTCAGCTTGCCCGAGGCGCACAGCGGGAACATGACGTTTTCCTTCACCGTCTTCCACGGCAGCAGCTGGTCGAACTCCTGGAACACCATCATCCGGTCCGGGCCCGGCCGCGTGACCAGCTTGTCCTTGAGCCGGATCTCGCCCTCGGTGGGGGTGAGGTAGCCGCCCACCGCCTTGAGCAGCGTCGATTTGCCGCAGCCCGAAGGGCCGAGCAGCACGTAGCGGTCCGATTTGAACACCTGGAAGTTGACGCGGTAGGTTGCGGTCACCAGGTGGGCCTTCGTCTTGTATTGCAGCGTTACGTCGCGCACGTCCAGAAGCGGGCGGGGATCGGGCTGCTGGTTCTGACTCATATCCATGACTTTCCATCCTTATGCTGGCAAGCGATCTGCTGGTAGTCCCTGATGGGATCAGCTGCCCGGCAGGTTCTGCACGTTGTCGAAGAAGAGTTCCTTCCAGGATGCCGGCTTGACTTTGATGGAACCGGTCTTGTGCATGAAGTCCACGTACTTCATCACGTTTTGCGGCGTGGTCGTGAATTTCACCTGCGGATCGTCGAGCATCTTCATGATGTCCTCGACGGTGTCCTTGTCCTTGGAGATGCGCAGGTAGGTTTCGGCTGCCCAGCGCTTGTCCTTGTTGATCATCGCGATCGCATCGTCGAGCGCCATCGTGAAGGCCGCGTACACGCGCGGGTTCTCCTTGCGGAACTTGGTGGTCGTCCAGATCAGGTTGAAGGTAGCGGGGCCGCCCAGCACTTCGTACGAGTTCAGCACGGTGTGGATGCCCGGTTTTTCGAGCTGCTGGTACTGGAACGGCGGCGAGCTGAAATGCGCGTCCACTTCGCTGGTGCCCGACAGCAGGGCGGCCTGGCCGTCCGGGTGGCTCATCGACACCGTCAGGCGGTCCAGCTTGTTCTGCTGGCCCGGCCCGAATGCCTTCTCGGCCGCCATCTGCAGCGTTACCGCCTGGATCGACACCTTGACCGCGGGCAGCGCGATCTTGTCCTTGTCGGTGAAATCCTTGATCGTCTTGACGTTCGGGTTGCGCGTGTTCAGGAACAGCGGCATCGAGTTGAGCGCGGCCACGGCCTTGACGTCATAGTTGCCGCGCGTCTTGGCCCACAGCGTGACCAGCGGCGCCACACCCCCGGCCGCGATGTGCAGGCTCTCCGACAGCAGCGCGTCGTTCATCACGTTGCCCCCGGCGAACTTTGCCCAGGTGACCTTCAGGCCGCCCGCACCTGCCTCGCTCGAGTATTTTTCGACCAGGTGCTGGTCTTCCATGATCATCAGGGGCAGGTAGCTGATGCCGTACTGCTCGGCAATCTTCAGTTCCTTCACCTCGGCGGCGTGCGTGGTGAGCGAGGTGCCAAACAAAACAGCGCTGGCGGCGCAGGCCAGGATGGATTTGAGTTGCATTGGATGTCTCCTCCAATAGTTGGTGAGAGGGGCAGCGCTTGTGCGCCTGTTTGTTGTGTCTCTTCCCCTTTGGATGGTACTTCTGTCTAGCTCTGAATCCTTGTCTCTGTTGGACAGCCCATGGTAGTCCAGTGTTCAGGTAAATTCAACTAGATCACTTAAATGATTTGTTTGCGGTCGCAGCATTTTCAGTGCGCTGCCGCAGGTTCCTCCTTCAGAATCGTCTCGCCCGGGCGCACGCGCTCGAAACGCACGGGTTCGCGCGTCAGGGACAAGCGGTCGTGTTCCATGCGCGCCACGGTGAAACTGGACGTGTGCAAATCGCCCGCCTGCGGGAAATCCTCGCGGAAATGCGCGCCGCGCGAATCCTCGCGCTGCAGCGCCGCCGCGGCGATCACCTGGCTCACCTGGATCAGGCTGCGCAGGTTCATCCAGTCGTGCCAGCTCAGGTTGTAGGCGCGGTCGCCCGCCGGGATGCCGGTGCGCGCCAGCTGGGCGTCGAGCTCCTCCAGCCGGCGCTGGGCGCGCCGGATGCCTTCGGCCGTGCGCAGGATGCCCACGTCGGTCCACATGCATTCGTACAGCGCCTCGCGAATCGCCTCCAGGTCGCCCGGCTCGCGCTCGAACGGCAGCTCGTGTTCGAGCATGCTGCGCGCGATCGCCGCTTCGTTCGGCGCGCGGAACTGGGGATTGCGCGCGGTCCACTCGGCCATCGTCTCGCCGGAGATGCCGCCAAAGACCGTGGAGTTGGCCACGCCGTTGCCGCCCAGCCGGTTGGCGCCGTGCACGCCGCCGGTGTCCTCGCCGGCCGCAAACAGGCCGGTGAGCTCGGTGGTGCAGTCGGGCTTGAACACCACGCCGCCCATCATGTAGTGGGCCGTGGGCACCACTTCGACGCGCCCGCCCGCCAGGTCAAAGCCGCAATCGCCGCAGCGCTCGACCATGCCCTTGAACTGCTTGCGTACCTTGTCCGGGCCCAGGTGCGACATCTGGATGTACACGCCGCCGTTGGGCGTGGTGCGGCCGGCCCGCATTTCGGCGTAGATCCCGCGCGAGACGATGTCGCGCGTGGCCCGTTCGCCGCGCGGGTCGTAATTGGTCATGAAGCGCTCGCCCTCGCCGTTGAGCAGGTAGCCGCCGGCGCCGCGCAGGCCTTCCTCGAGCACGGTGCCGGTCATGCGCGTGTGCGTGCCGGCCAGCAGGCCCGTGGGGTGGAACTGCACCATTTCCATGTCGCGCAGCGGCAGGCCGGCGCGCAGCGCCATGGCCAGGCCGTCGCAGCTCTTGTCGCCCGACGGCGTGTGGAACTTGTACATGGTCGGGCCGCCGCCGGTGGCCAGCAGTACCGCCTTGGCCTGCACGAACACGAACTCGCCGGTGCGCATGTCGATCATCAGCACGCCCGCCAGCGCCTTGCCGTCGTCCGTCTTGATCAGTTCGACGGCGCGATGTTCCTCGAGCCGGTGGATGCCGCGCGCCCACACCTGTTCGGACAGGCGGTTGATGATCTCGATGCCGGTCAGGTCGCCCTTGTGCACGGTGCGGTCGAAGGTCTGGCCGGCGAACGCCTTCTGGTGCACGGTGCCGTCCGGGTTGCGGTCGAAGAAGCAGCCCAGTTCGTTCTCCAGCTCGTGGATGCGCTCGACGGCCTTGGTCACCAGCGTCCACGCCAGCTCCTGGTTCGACAGCCACTTGCTGCCCTCGATCGTGTCCATGAAGTGGCGCTCGACCGAGTCGCCCTGGGCCAGCGCCACGTTGTAGCCGCCCTGGACCATGCGGGTGCAGCCGCACTTGCCGAGCAGGCCCTTGACCGCGACGGTGATCGACAGGCTGGGGTCGGCCTGGTGCGCGTGCAGGGCCGCGAACAGCCCGGCGCCGCCGGAGCCCAGGATCAGGATGTCGGTCTGGATGCGTTTGATGGCGTTCATTGCTGTACTCCCAGGCTGGCAAGCACTTCGGCGCGGCGCTTGTTCACGTCGGCCTTGATGTCGGTGTACAGGCTGTTGCCGTGGCTGTCCATCGCCACCAGCAGCGGGCCAAAATTGAGGATCCTGAACTTCCACAGCGATTCCGGGTTCAGGTCGTCCAGGTCCACGTCCTCGATCTGCTCGATCCAGGTGGTTTCCAGGGCCGCGGTGCCGCCCACGATGGCCAGGTAGGCCCCGCCCAGTTCGCGGAAGGCGTCGAGCGAACCCTGGCGCAGGCCGCCCTTGCCGACGATCAGGCGCACGCCGTACTGCTCCATCAGCGGGCGGGTGAAGCGCTCCATCCGGTCCGAGGTGGTGGTGCCGATGCAGATCGGCTGGTAGCCGGCCGGGTAGTGCGGGCTTTTCTCGACCTTGCGCACGTTGGGCGCGGTGTGGATGACGGCGTGGCCGTGCAGGTCGAAGCGGGTGGTGCGGCCGCGGTCGAGCATGTGGATCTGGGTCGCGTCGCGAATGCCGAACAGCGTCTGCTGCAAGGTGACGGTGTCGTTGACGCGCAGCTGCCGCACCTGCTCTTCGGTGACCGGCATGGTGAGTTCGTAGTGGGCCATGATGTCAGAATCCGTAGGTGACGCCTTCGGGCGTGAGGGTCGCGGTGGCCCTGCGCGCCGAATGGCACTGCATGTTGACGGCAATCGGGTTCATCGTGATGTGGGTCGAGGCCAGCTCGATATGCACCGCGAACGCGGTCGAGTCGCCGCCCAGACCCTGCGGGCCGACGCCGAGCTTGTTCACGGCGGCGGACAGCTCCTGCTCCAGCTTCGCGCCTTCGGGGTCGGCGCAGTGGCTGCCCAGCGGCCGCGTGGCGGCGCGCTTTGCCAGGTGCACGCACAGGTCGGAAGTGCCGCCCAGGCCCACGCCAACGATGGTCGGCGGGCAGGTCTTGCCACCGGCGTTGATCACGCAGTCGATGACGAATTCCTTGATCGCGTCGATGCCCTCGGCGGGAATGGCCATCTTCAGGAACGAGTTGTTCTCCGAGCCGCTGCCCTTGGGGATCATTTGGATCGACAGCTGGTCCGGCACATCGGAGAAGTCGATATGGATCACCGGGACCTCGATGCCGCACGAGGTGTGCTCGTTCTGGCGCGTGAGCGGGTGCACCACCGACGAGCGCAGCGGGTGTTCGCGGGTGGCGCGCTCGCAGCCCTTGCGGATCGCCTGCTTCAGGTCGTAGCCGTCGATCTGGACGTTGCGGCCGATCGTCACGTTATAGATCGGCACGCCGGTGTCCTGGCACAGCAGGTTCTCGTTGTCCTCGGCCACGTGGATGTTCTGCACCATCGTGGCCAGGATGTTCTGCGCGCGCGGCACCGTCTCGGTTTCGGTCAGGCGTGCGAACCCGCCCTTGATATCGGGCGGCAGTACCTTCAGTGCCCGGATGTACAGCTGTTTTGCGGCCTCTTCGACATTGGCCAAATCGATCTTCATTCTCCAGCTCCTTTCAGAACACCAGCGCGAGGGCGAACGCCATGCCGGTCATGGCGGCAAAGCCGGCGGTCACGGCGATCAGGTTCTTGCGCAACCCGCTCCACTTGCCAAACTCGATCAGCAGCAGGCGCACGCCGCCGGCCATGTGCGCGGCCAGCAGGATCACCAGGCCCCACTCGCCGAACTTGAACAGCGGCTGGTCGGTCACGCGGATGAACCCGTTGAGGGAAGCGGCGCCGTTGATGGCGTGGCCCAGCGCCCAGAAGTGCACCGGCAGGAACAGCGCCAGCGCCAGGCCCGAGAAGCGGTGCACCAGGAAGGCCCAGTACGCCGGGTGGTTGCGGGCGCGGAAGTCGTTGGTGCGCATCTTTGTCTTGTTCATGCCAGCACCACTCCATAGACAGCGCGCAGGCCCAGCACGAGCAGCAGCAGCGCGAACAGGCTTGACACGACGTTCGCCGCGCGATCGCTCATCACCGTCTCGCGCAGGATGCGGGCCAGGCCCAGCGGCACGTGTACGGTGCACGCGATGACGAACGCCGCGTAGAACAGGCCGAACGCGAGGTTGCCGTGGGTGCGCTCCAGGATCTCGGTCCCGGTCAGCCCGCCGCGCACGGCGTAGATGATGACCGCCAGGTGCACGAACACGAAAAAGGTGAGCGCCATGGCGCTGATGCGGCCCCAGTACCAGAGCCTGACCTCGGTCACGGTGTCGGTCATGCTTTCCTCCCGAGCGTTTTGGCGGACAGGCGCTTCAGGCCCGAGATGGATGCGGTCGGCTCCAGGTGCTTGGGGCAGCGCTCGGTGCACGAGCCTTGCGTGTGGCAGGCGTGGCAGCCGGCGTCGCCCGCAACCGCCAGCAGGCGCTCGCGGTTGCGCACGTCGCGCACGTCGTTAATCAGCGTCCAGGCCCGGTTCAGGGCGGCCGGGCCCAGGTAGTCGGGGCGCCAGCTCACCACGTCGCACGAGGCGTAACACACGCCGCAGCCGATGCATTCGATGCCGGCGTCGGCCGCCAGCCGCATGGTCGATTGCGGCTCGACCAGCGCGAACTCGTCCTCGCGGGTCTTGGCGCCCTTGAAGCTGCCCTTGGCGCGTGCCCACTTGTCGAAGAACCCGGTCATGTCGGTGACCAGGTCCTTGATGACTGGCAGGTTGGACAGGGGGGCGAGTTCGAGCTTGCCGTCGGCAGCCACGTTGGCCACATGGGTCCGACAGGTCCAGCGCGCCTTGCCGTTGACGGTCATGGCGCACGAGCCGCACATGCCGACACGGCAGGCATAGCGATAGGACAGGCCGGGGTCGATGCGGCGCTGGATATGGGTCACCACATCCAGCACGGTCTGGCTCTCGAGGCGGGGCACCTCGTAGGTGACGAACTCGCCGTCTTCCTTGCCGCGCCAGACCTTCACTTCAAGATTGGTCGTCATGTCGATCCTAACTTGGAGATGCGCTGAAATGATTCAGCTGACAAGTCCATTCTGGACCAATGCATAGGCAAACGAAAGCTAAACTTTATTTGTTCGACATAAAGAAATTCTTTATTATTTGGGTGTCGTTTTCCCTCTCGCAGGAGACCAGCGTGGCATCGATCCGAACCTTCAAGACCTTCCTCGCCGTCGCCAAGTACGGCACCTTTGCCGCGGCCGGCAAGGAGATCGGGCTGACCCCGGCTGCGGTCGGGCTGCAGATCCGCGCGCTGGAAGAAGAGCTTAACCAGGTGTTGTTTGACCGCGGACCACGGTCGGTCGTTCTGAACACCGCCGGGCGCAAGGCGGTGCCGCAGGTCGAGGAACTGCTGGTGCGCTTCGAGGCGCTGGCCAATGCCGACGAGAGCGGCGAGCTGTCGGGCAGGGTGATGATGGGTGCGCTGGTATCAACGCTGATGGGATCGTTCGCGGACGCGCTCTGGCGCCTCAAGCGCGAGCACCCGCGGCTGAAGATTCAGCTGTTCGTGGGGCTGTCGAGCGACTTTGCCTACCAGGTCGAGCATGGCGAGCTGGATGCGGCCATCGTCACCAAGCCGCCGCGGGCGCTGGCCTCGACGCTGGTGTGGACGCCGCTGTACAACGAGCCGATGGTGCTGATCGTGCCGCGCCGGCCGCACTTCAAGCTGCCGGATCTGCCGCTGGACATCCTGCAGCAGGCGCCGTTCATCCGCTTTGACCGGGATACGTGGACCGGGCTGCTGGTGAAGGACGTGCTCAGCCAGGTGGGTGTGACCACGCGCGACGAGCTGGAGCTGAACTCGGTGGAGGCGATGATCGAGATCGTGCGGCAGGGATTTGGGGTGTCGATCGTGCCGCAGCTGGCGAACGTTCAGTGGGACAAGGACAAGGCGCTGCGGGTGATTCCGCTGCCCGGGGTAACGACCGAGCGCTGCGTGGGGCTGCTGGAACGCACGCGCCACAGCAGGATGGCGTTCACGGAGGCGGTGAAGGAGTGCTTTCCGGATGCGAAGGTGGCGACGGCGAAGCGCGCGTAGCGTGGGCTCCTGAGCCCACGCGGTGATACGCGCCGCTTGCAACGGCGTGGGCTCGAGAGCCCACCCTACAAAAACGTCGTCCCCGCGCCAGGCGGGGACCCATGCTGAGCTTGCACTTCGGCGGCTTCAAACCATGCCGCCGTGCGAGCGTTCCATGGGTCCCCGCCTGCGCGGGGACGACGTGCTTTCAGGCTGGGTTAAGCCGACTCGTACAGGCGGGTCAGCACGAACTCGCGGTGACCCAGCGCCTCGGCGGCGGTCAGGCGGCCGTTGGCGGTGCGCAGCAGGCATTCGAGCAGCTTGTCACCGGCGCCATCCATGTTCAGCTCGCGCTGCAGCAGGCCCGAGGTGTCCACGTCGATGTGCTCTTCCATCGTGCGTACCGTCTTCGGATTGGCGCAGATCTTGATCACCGGGAGGATCGGGTTGCCGATCACGTTGCCCTGGCCGGTCGGGAAGAAGTGCACCGCATAGCCCGACGCCGCGCACAGCGTCACCATCTCGGCCGCGGCCGACGACGAATCCATGAACCACAGGCCCGGTCCGGTCGGGGTTTCGGCCTTGTCCAGCACGCCATCCACCTTGCACTTTTTGCCGATCTTCTGGATGTTGCCCAGCGCTTTTTCCTCGATCGTGGTCAGGCCGCCAGCGATGTTGCCCTTGGTCGGCTGCGAGTCCGACAGGTCGCTGGTCTTGTGGCGGTTGACGACGTCCTGGTAGCGGTTGAAGAAGGCCATGAACTTTTCCTTGACGTCCGGGGTAGCGCAGCGCGCGGCCACCAGGTGTTCGCCGCCGGTCAGCTCGGTCGTTTCGCCGAACACCAGCGTTGCACCCACGTCGTACAGCTTGTCGAACGCGTTGCCCACAGTCGGGTTGGCGCCGCAGCCGGAGGTGGTGTCCGATTCGCCGCACTTGGTCGAGACCCACAGCTCGCTGATATTGCACTCTTCGCGCTGCTTTTCGGAGGCGAACTGCACCATTTCGCGTGCTGCCTTCGATGCGCGGTAGATCGTGTCGTGGTCGCCGTGGTGCTCGATGGCGAAGCCCTGCACCGGCTTGCCGGTGGCGGCGATGCCGTCCACGATCAGCTTGGTCCACTGCGGCTCGATGCCGATCACAACCACCGCGGCCACGTTCGGGTTCGCGCCAGTGCCGATAAGGGTGCGGAAGTGCAGCTCCAGGTCGGCGCCGAACTGCAGGCGGCCGTACGGGTGCGGCAGCGCCATCGTGCCCTTGATGTTGTTGGCCACTGCCTCGGCGGCGGCGTTCGAGATGTCGTCCACCGGCAGGATGATGACGTGATTGCGCACGCCAACGCGGCCGTTTTCGCGGCGGTAGCCGAGGAAGGTGGTGTCCTTGTTAATCATTTCTGTCTCCGATTCCGAATTCGTTTGCTAGGGCTCTGCCTGGGTGCCGCTCGGCTTACCAGCGCTTGGTCTTGACGTTGTGCACGTGCAGGTGCTCGCCGGCCTTGATGGGCGAGACGACCTTGCCGATGTCCACGCCGTACTTGATCACGGTGTCGCCCACGTTCAGGTCCTTCAGCGCGATCTTGTGGCCGACGGGGATGTCGCTGCCGGTGCGCATCTCAACGATCTTGTCCTGCTCCATGACCCAGCCGCTCAGCGAGGAACCAGCCTTGACGCCGTCCACGACCACCACCGTGCCCACCGAATCACCCTCTTCATGCACCACAAAATGAATCATTTCTGTCTCCTTGTCCGGTCAGTTCGTGTTTGAACCGTGAAGCCATCGTACTCCGCGAATTCATACGTGTCAACTGCATCATCTATATGAATTGTGTCTGTGTCTGGATGACCTCGCCCCGTCAATACGGGCCCGGCGCGCAGGACGTGGGTGGCAGCAGGTAAAATAGCGGGCAGTCCGCTCTACGAAAGCCGCCTCATGTCCTCCATCGAAACCCCGCAAACGATCACCATCACCCGCCCAGACGACTGGCACCTGCACCTGCGCGACGGCGCGCACCTGGCCAGCGTGGTGCAGCACAGCGCGCGCCAGTTCGCCCGCGCCATCGTGATGCCGAACCTGAAGCCGCCCGTCACCACCGTGGCCGCCGCCACCGCCTACCGCGAGCGCATCGTGGCCGCGCTGCCGCCGGGGCTCAAGTTCGAGCCCTTGATGACGCTGTACCTGACCGATAACACCGATCCGGACGAGATCCGCCGCGCGCAGGACACCGACTTCATCCACGCGGTGAAGCTGTACCCGGCGGGTGCGACCACCAACTCGGCCGCCGGGGTGACCGACCTGAAGAAGTGCTACAAGACGCTCGAAGCGATGCAGGAAGTGGAAATGCCGCTGCTGGTGCATGGCGAGGTGACCGACGGCGACATCGACCTGTTCGACCGCGAGGCCGTGTTCATCGAGCGCGTGATGCGCCCGCTGCGACGCGACCTGCCGGAACTGAAGATCGTGTTCGAACACATCACCACCAAGGACGCGGCGCAGTACG
The DNA here is from genome assembly GCF_024756255.1 of Massilia agilis. Taxonomy (GTDB): domain Bacteria; phylum Pseudomonadota; class Gammaproteobacteria; order Burkholderiales; family Burkholderiaceae_D; genus Telluria; species Telluria agilis. The sequence continues at coordinate 43,681 of NZ_JANUHB010000007.1, forward strand.
TGGCTGAGGCCGAAGGCCCGATCGGCGCGACCATCACCGCCCACCACCTGCTCTACAACCGCAACGAGATTTTCCGCGGCGGCATTCGCCCGCACTACTACTGCCTGCCCGTGCTCAAGCGCGAAGAGCACCGCCTGGCGCTGCTCACGGCCGCCACCAGCGGCGACGAGCGCTTCTTCCTTGGCACCGACTCGGCGCCGCACGCAATCGGCGCGAAGGAAACCTCGTGCGGCTGCGCCGGCTGCTACACCGCATTGCATGCGATGGAGCTGTACGCCACCGCGTTCGAGCAGGCGGGCGCGCTCGACAAGCTCGAAGCGTTCGCCAGCCTGAACGGCCCGGCCTTCTACGGCCTGCCGGTCAATGAAGGCACGATGACGCTCAAGCGCGAGCCGTGGACGCTGCCCGCCACCGTGCCGTTCGGCGAATCGCAGCTGGTGCCGCTGAACGCCGGCGAGCAGGTCAACTGGAAGATGCTGTAACGGGCCATGCTGTCGCAAATCGACTGGTCGCGGCCGTGGCTCGATTCGGTGCGGCCGGCGTTCGCGCAGGTGCACTTGGCGGGCGACGAGTTCATTGAAGCGTTCAACGCCAGCGCTGCGGCGCTGGGGCTCGTCAACCACCGCGGCCAGCCGATCCGTTTCGTGCCGCAGGCCGCGCTGCCGGAAGGGACGGCTTACGAGGAGCACATCGGCGCCACCGGCTGCGTGCCCACGCGCGACAACCTGCATGACTTCTTCAACGCCCTGGTGTGGCAGACCTTCCCGCTCATCAAGCGCGAGCTCAACGCGCTGCAGGCGGCGCAGATCGCGCAGGCCGGCGTGGGCAAATCGCGCGGCCCGGCGCGCGACGCGGCCACCATCTTCGACGAGAACGCGGCGCTGCTCGTGGTGCGCGATTCGGACGAGGGCAGGGAGCTGGTCGGGCTGCTGCGTGCGCACCAGTGGCATGCAGCACTGTTCGAGCGCCGTGCCATGTTCGGGCGCGACGCGCAGGTATGGTCGTTCGGCCACGCGCTGATGGAAAAGCTGGTGGCGCCACGCAAGGCGATCACGGCGCATACTCGCGTCGTGGTGGCGGACGATGCCTATTTCGCGCTGCCCGCACACGAGCAGCGCGGCTGGATCGACTTGCGTGTCGCGGCCGAACTCAGGGAAGATGGGCTGGACAATTCCTGCTTCACGCCGCTGCCGGTCCTCGGCGTGCCGCGCTGGTGGCCGGACCAGGATGAGGCGTTCTACGCGGACGCGAGCGTGTTCCGGCCCAAGCGGAACATTTGATGGGAGAGCCCATGAGCGACAAGGTACGCTGGGGGATTATCGGCACCGGCAAGATCGCGCGCGCGTTCGCCAGCGCGCTCAAGGATACGCCCGGCGCGGTGCTCACTGCCGTCGCATCGCGCACGCTGGAGTCGGCGCAGCGCTTTGCGGCCGAATTCGAGATTGAATGGGCATACGGCGCATACCAGGACCTGGCTGATTCGACGGACGTGGACCTGGTGTACATCGCCACGCCCCACACCATGCACGCCCAAAACGCACTGATGGCGCTTAACGGCGGCAAGGGCGTATTGTGCGAGAAGCCGTTTGCGATGAACCTGCGCGAAGCGGAGCAGGTGGTGGCGCTGGCGCGTTCGAAGAAGCTGTTTTTGATGGAAGCGATGTGGACGCGCTTCTTGCCCGCGATGGCCGAGGTGCGGCGCATTATCGCGTCCGGCGAGATCGGCGCCCCGCACCAGGTCTTTGCCGATTTTGGCTTCAAGGCCGACTTCGGCCCCGAGCACCGCGCCTTCAATCCGGCGCTGGGCGGCGGCGCGCTGCTGGACCTTGGCATTTATCCGCTGTCGGTGGCGGCTGCGCTGCTGGGGCCAGTCGAGTCGGTACGGGCGCAGGCCGAGTTCGGCGCCACCGGCGTCGATGTGCAGACCGGATTCACGCTCAGGCACCGGGGCGGCGGCATGTCCGTATGCGCCTGCTCGCTGCTGGCGCGCGCGCCCGGTGAGCTGACGGTGGCGGGGGAACGCGGGCACGTGCGCATGAACACCATGTTCTACAAGGCGCAATCGCTGAGCGTCGTGCTCGATGACGGCAGTGCGCGCACCGTGCACACGCCGTTCATCGGCAACGGCTACGTACACGAGGCGATCGAGGCACAGCGCTGCTTTCTGGCCGGGCAGATCGAAAGCCCGGGCATGACGCATGATGAGACGCTGTCGCTGATGGCGGTCATGGACGAGATCCGGCGCCAGATCGGGTTGTCCTATTCGTCCGACCAGCCGGAATCACCGTAGGGTGGGCGGGAAACCCGCCCACCCTACGGATGTAACCGTTTGCATGCAACGTAAGCAAATGTAAATCGCGTCAACAGCCGAGGCAGGCGATCCGTTTTTGGCTCAGTAGCACGCAAATCGTGCACTACCTGATAAACCACAAAGGACCACCGCCATGAAAAAAGTTATCGCTACCCTGATCGCCGGCCTGTTCGCAACCGCTGCATTCGCGCAGACCCCGGCTGCCGCTCCGGCCGCACCGGTGCAGAAGACCGAAGCCGCCGCACCGGCAACGGATGCGAAAGCGACGACCGACACCACCAAGGTCGCCAAGGCCGAGCCGAAGCACAAGAAAGCCAAGGCTCACAAAAAGGTGGCCAAGAAGGCTGAAGCAGCAACCGACACCGGCGCTGCCAAGACCGAGCCGGCTGCCGCTGCCAAGTAATCGGTAGCGCGGCGATCCAACGGAAACGTTCGGATCGTCTGCGCCAAGTGTTGAGTCTTGAACCGTCGTCCCCGCGCAGGCGGGGACCCATAGACAGCGTGTAAGCACGCTCAGCATGGGTCCCCGCCTGCGCGGGGACGACGTGCTCATGTCAACGCTCGAAATTCACAGCTCCACTCGGCGAGCCCCGCGTTCGAGCACGTCTTATCGCAGCCCGCGGCGGTCGACACTAAACCTTCAGGAATTCCTCGCGCCCGCCGAGCCAGCGCTCGAGGTGCGCGTCCACGGTAAAGCGGTACGGTCCGTGCTCTTCCTGCAGCAGGTGCTGCGCCACGTCGCGCGCCTGTTCGACGATCCACTGGTCTGTCTCCAGGTTCGCAAAGCGCAGCATCGCCTGCCCGGACTGGCGCGCGCCAAGGAACTCACCGGGGCCGCGGATCTCCAGGTCGCGCCGCGCGATCTCGAAGCCGTCGGTGGTCTCGCGCATCGTCATCAGGCGTTCCTTGGCCACCGGGCCAAGCGGGCTTTGGTAAAGCAGCAGGCACACGCTGGCCGCTGACCCGCGACCCACGCGCCCGCGCAGTTGGTGCAGCTGCGACAGGCCAAAGCGTTCCGCGTGCTCGATCACCATCAACGAGGCGTTCGGCACGTCCACGCCCACCTCGATGACGGTGGTGGCCACCAGCACATGCACCTGGCCCGCCGCGAAGGCGTCCATCACCTCCTGCTTTTCGGCGGGCTTGAGCCGTCCGTGGACCAGGCCCACCTTCAGGTCGGGCAGGGCTTCGGCCAGCGTCTCGTAGGTTTCGGTCGCAGTCTGCAGTTGCAGCGCTTCCGATTCCTCGATCAGCGGGCAGACCCAGTACACCTGCCGGCCTTCCAGCGCGGCCGCGTGCACGCGCTCGATCACTTCGTCGCGCCGGTTCTGGTCGATGGCACGCGTGACAATGGGGCTGCGGCCGGGCGGGAGCTCGTCGATCACCGATACCTCAAGGTCGGCGTAATAGGTCATCGCCAGCGTGCGCGGGATCGGGGTGGCGGACATCATCAACTGGTGCGGCACCTCGCTGCCCGCGCCCTTGTTGCGCAAGGTGAGGCGCTGGCCCACGCCAAACCGGTGCTGCTCGTCCACGATGACCAGGCCCAGTTTGGCGAAATTGACCGTGTCCTGGATCAGCGCATGCGTGCCGATGGCCAGCTGCGCCTCGCCCGACTCCACCATTGCGACCGCCGCTTCCTTTTCCTTTTTCTTCAGGCTGCCGGTCAGCCACGCAACCTTCACGCCGAGCGGCTCCATCCACGCCGCGATCTTGCGGAAGTGCTGCTCGGCCAGGATCTCGGTCGGTGCCATCAGCGCGGCCTGGTAACCGCTGTCGATGGCCTGCGCCGCGGCCAGCGCTGCCACCACGGTCTTGCCGCTGCCGACGTCGCCCTGCAGCAGCCGCTGCATGGGAAAGCCTTCGCGCAGGTCGGCGCGGATCTCGCGCACCACGCGCTGCTGGGCACCGGTAAGTTGGAACGACAGGGCCGCCAGGAACGCGTCGGACAGCGCGCCCACCGCGCGCAGCTGGGGTGCGCCCTTGTCGCGCCGCGCGCGCTGGGCGCGCTTGAGCGAGAGCTGCTGCGCCAGCAGCTCGTCGAACTTCATCCGTACCCACGCGGGATGGGTGCGCTCGGTCAGCGCGTGCTCGTCCACGTCGGTGGGCGGGTAGTGCAGCAGCTTGATCGACGGTTCAAAATCGGACAGCTGCAGCTGCGCCCTGAGCGCCTGCGGCAGCGTGTCGCGCCAGTCCACGCGCTTCATCGCGTCGGCAATCGCGCGGCGCAGGATGGCCTGCGACAGCCCTTCACCCGAGGGGTACACGGGCGTGAGCGATGTGGGCAGCGGCGCGCCTTCGTTGACCACCTTGTAGGCCGGGTGCACCATCTCGGCGCCAAAGAAGCCGTGCTTGAGGTCGCCGCGCGCACGCACGCGCGTGCCCTCGGCCAGCTGCTTGACCTGGCTGCCGTAGAAGTTCATGAAACGCAGGAGCACTTCGCCGGTGTCGTCCGAGATCGTCACCAGCAGCTGGCGCCGCGGCTTGAACGCGATTTCGTTCTTGACCACCACGCCCTCGACCTGCCAGGTCTGGCCGCCGCGCATGCAGGCTTCGCGGATCGTGACGACTTTCGTTTCGTCCTCGTAGCGCATGGGCAGGTGCAGTACCAGGTCCATGTCCGAGCGCAGCCCCAGCTTGGCGAGCTTGGCTTCGATCTGGGCCGTGGTGGCTTTCGGTTTGGGTGCGGGCATATGTTGCGGGTTCAAGTTGCCGCCCGCCTGCGCCGTCATCCCGGCGAAGGCCGGGATCCATACGTCGCGTGCGCGGACGCTCAGCATGGGTCCCGGCTTCCGCCGGGATGACGGTGCGGCGATTTGGCGTGCGCTGGCGTAGAATAGAGGGTTCGCCCGAAACGCTACAGGCCCGTATTGTACGGGTGTCAGCGCTGATTGTTCCAGAAATGACCAGAATGTACACGCTCTCCGATTTCGATTTCAACCTGCCGCCCGAGCGGATCGCGCAGTTCCCGCTGCCCGACCGTAGCGCCTCGCGCCTGCTGCAGCTCGATGGCGAGCAGATCACCGACCGCCATTTCGCCGACATCGTCGACCAACTCCAGCCGGGCGACCTGCTGGTGATGAACAACACGCGCGTGCTCAAGGCGCGTTTTTTCGGCGTCAAGGAAACCGGCGGCCAGGTCGAGGTGCTGGTCGAGCGCGTAGTGGACCCGCGCACGGTGCTGGCGCAAGTGCGCGCGTCCAAGTCGCCCAAGCCGGGGACGAAGATCCGCCTGGCGGACGCATTCGACGTCACCACCGGCGAGCGCTCCGGCGAGTTCTTCACCCTGATTTTCGATGCCGACGTGTTCGACCTGATCGAGGCGCATGGCAGCCTGCCGCTGCCGCCCTACATCGACCACAGCGCGAGCGAGTTCGACGAGCAGCGTTACCAGACCGTCTATTCCAAGGAGCCGGGCGCGGTCGCGGCCCCGACCGCCGGCCTGCACTTCGACCAGCCGCTGCTGGACAAGCTGGCCGCCAAGGGCGTCAAGCTGGCCTACGTAACGCTGCACGTGGGCGCGGGCACCTTCCAGCCGGTGCGGGTGGAGAACCTCTCCGAGCACAAGATGCACAGCGAGTGGTACACGATCCCGCAAGAGACCGTGGACGCGGTGCGCGCCGCCAAAGCGGCAGGGCGCGACGTGGTTGCCGTGGGCACCACCAGCCTGCGCGCGCTGGAGTCGGCATCGCAGTCCGGCGAGCTCAAGGCCGGCAGCGACGACACGGCCCTGTTCATCACCCCCGGCTACAAGTTCAGGACCGTCACGCGCCTGATCACCAACTTCCACCTGCCAAAGTCCACGTTGATGATGCTGGTGTCGGCCTTTGCCGGATATGAAGAGATCCGCAAGGCCTACGCGCACGCCATCGACCACGAATACCGGTTCTTCAGCTACGGCGACGCCATGCTGCTGACCACCCAATCCCGATTTTAAGCATGCTCGAATTTACCCTTCTCAAGAAAGACACCAGCGGCCTGTCGCACGCGCGCCGCGGTCGCCTCAAGCTCAACCACGGCACGATCGAAACGCCGATCTTCATGCCGGTCGGGACCTATGGCTCGGTCAAGGCGATGTCGCCCGTCGAGCTGAAGGAAGTGGGCTCGCAGATCATCCTGGGTAACACCTTCCACCTGTGGCTGCGCCCGGGCACCGAGGTGCTGGACAAGTTCGGCGGCCTGCATGGCTTCATGGGCTGGAACGGACCGATCCTGACCGACTCGGGCGGCTTCCAGGTGTTTTCGCTGGGCGCGATGCGCAAGATTACGGAAGAAGGCGTCAAGTTCGCGTCGCCCATCGACGGCTCGCGCCAGTTCCTGTCGCCGGAAGTGTCGATGCAGATCCAGCGCTCGCTGAACTCCGACATCGTGATGCAGTTCGACGAGTGCACGCCGTACGAAATCGACGGCCGCCCGGCCACGGCCGAGGAAGCGGCGAAGTCGATGCGCATGTCGCTGCGCTGGGCCCAGCGCTCGATGAACGAGTTCAATCGCGGCGAGAACCCGAACGCGCTGTTCGGCATCGTCCAGGGCGGCATGTACGAGCGCCTGCGCGACGAATCGCTGGCCGGGCTGGAAGAGATCGACTTCCCGGGCCTGGCCATCGGCGGCCTGTCGGTGGGCGAGCCGAAGGAGGATATGCAGCGCATCCTGTCCCACGTCGGCCCGCGCCTGCCGGCGGACAAGCCACACTACCTGATGGGCGTGGGCACGCCGGAAGACCTGGTCGAAGGCGTGGCCAATGGCGTGGACATGTTCGACTGCGTGATGCCAACCCGCAATGCGCGCAACGGCTGGCTGTTCACCCGCTTTGGCGACCTGAAGATCAAGAACGCGCGCTACAAGGACGACACGGCGCCGCTGGACGAGTCCTGCGATTGCTACACCTGCAAGAACTTCTCGCGGGCGTATTTGCATCACCTGCACCGTTCGAAGGAGATCCTGGGGGCGCGGCTGAACACGATCCACAACCTGCACTATTACCTCAAGCTGATGCAGGAGATTCGCGACGCGATTGACGAGGATCGGTTCCATGCGTTCCGGTTGCAGTTCAATGCGGACCGGGCACGGGGTGTTTGAACAACCCGTACCATTAACCAACGTCGTCCCGGCGCAGGCCGGGACCCATGCTGAGTATGCGGGCCTGCGGCGCTCCTCTTCCATTACACACGCTGTCTATGGATCCCGGCCTGCGCCGGGATGACGTTGGTTTGTGTTGAGGGCGATCCAGGCTACCAAGTTCCTGTCCCGCCTGTAGTTTTTAAGTCAACATCTTGCAATAGAGCATCTCCACCCCATATGGCCGGGAATGGCCCGCGCGCAAATGGCCGGTGCTAGAATACAGCGCTATTTTTTCAATCTAACTATCACAATCGGAGTCCTTGTGTTCATTTCCAACGCTTACGCGCAAACCACGGCAGCGGCCGAACCCGGCCTGATGGGCAACCTCACCACCTTCCTGCCGCTGATCCTGATGTTCGTGGTCATGTACTTCCTCATGATCCGTCCCCAGCAAAAGCGCCAGAAAGAACTCAAGGCCATGATGGACGCGCTGGCCAAAGGCGATGAAGTCGTCACCGCCGGCGGCATCATCGGCAAGGTCAGCAAGGTCAACGAAACCTACGTGACCATCGAAGTGGCGCCGAACACCGAAGTCGTCGTGCAGAAGAACGCGATCACGACGCTGCTGCCGAAAGGCACCCTGAAGTCCCTGTAAGCGTCCCTGGCGGCCCGCGCGGCCGCCCGGCAGCCCAACATAGAACGCTGGAACACCATGAATCGCTATCCCGTCTGGAAATACATACTGATCGTTGTGACGGTCCTGCTGGGCCTGCTGTACACGGCGCCCAACTACTTCGGCGAGTCGCCGGCGCTGCAGGTCACGGCCGGCAAGTCCACGACCAAGGTCACCAGCGACCTGGCCACCACGGTGGCCGAGTCGCTCAAGCGTGATGGCCTGGCCGCGACCGCGGTCAGCGTGGAAGGCGTGGGCGACGCCGCCTCGGTGCGGGCGCGCTTCACCAGCACCGACGCCCAGTTCAAGGCCAAGCTGGCGCTGGAGCGCGACCTGAACCGCGACCCGACCGATCCGGACTACATCGTCACCGTCAACCTGGCCAAGAACGTCCCGCACTGGATGGAGTCGCTCGGCGCCAAGCCGATGAACCTGGGCCTGGACCTGCGCGGCGGTGTGCACTTCCTGCTGCAGGTGGACGCCAAGGCGACGCTGGAGACCAAGATCAAGGGCATCCAGGCGAGCGCGCGCAGCATCCTGCGTGACAAGAACGTGCGCCACGCCGGCATCGAGCGCAATGGCGACCAGCTGGTGATCCACTTCCGCGACGACGCCACCCGCGCCCAGGCGCGCGACGCGCTTGGCCAGAACCAGGACCTGGCGTTTGCCGACGCCGCTGACGGCAGCGACCTGCGCCTCTTGGTCTCGCTCAAGCCGCAGGCGCTGCAGCGCACGGTGGAAGAAGGCGTCAAGCAGAACATCTCGACCCTGTCCAAGCGCATCAACGAGCTGGGCGTGTCCGAGCCGGTGATCCAGCAGCAGGGCGCCGACCGCATCGTGGTGCAGCTGCCGGGCGTGCAGGACGTGGCCCGCGCCAAGGACATCATCGGCCGCACCGCCACGCTGGAACTGCGCATGGTGGACCCGAGCATCACCCCGGGTACCGAAACGACCGCCCAGATCCCGCTGAACGACGAGCTGTTCACCACCGGTCCGGCGGCCCCGATCGTGGTGTCGAAGGACGTGATCCTGACCGGTGATTACATTTCCAGCGCCACCCCGAGCTTCGACGAGAACCAGCAGCCGGCCGTGTCGATCGACCTGAACGGCGACGGCGGCCGCAAGATGCGCCAGGCTACCCGCGAAAACGTGGGCAAGCGCATGGCCGTGCTGCTGAAGGAAAAAGGCAAGTACCAGGTGCTGACCGCGCCGGTGATCCAGAGCGAACTGGGCTCGACCTTCCGCATCACCGGCATGGGCACGCCGGAGAAAGCGGCCGAGCTGGCCCTGCTGCTGCGCTCCGGCGCGCTGTCCGCGCCGATGGAATTCATCGAAGAGCGCGTGGTCGGCCCGCAGCTGGGCGCCGAGAACATCGCCAAGGGCCTGCACTCGACCCTGTGGGGCTTTGTGGCGATCGCGATCTTCATGATCATCTACTACCAGCTGTTCGGTTTCTTCAGCGTGCTGGCGCTGGCCTGCAACCTGCTGTTCCTGCTGGCCCTGCTGTCGATGATGCAGGCGACGCTGACGCTGCCGGGTATCGCCGCAATCGCGCTGGCGCTCGGTATGGCAATTGACGCCAACGTGCTGATCAACGAGCGCATCCGCGAGGAGCTGCGTAACGGGAACAGTCCGCAAGCGGCGATCTCGGCCGGCTTCCAGCATGCGTGGGCCACGATCCTGGACTCGAACGTGACCACCCTGATCGTCGGCCTGGCGCTGCTGGTGTTCGGTTCCGGCCCGGTGCGCGGCTTCGCGGTGGTGCACTGCCTGGGCATCCTGACCTCGATGTTCTCGGCCGTGTTCGTCTCGCGCGGCGTGGTCAACCTCTGGTACGGCCGCAAGAAGAAGCTGGGCAAGATCGCCATCGGCACCGTGTGGACGGCCGGCATTCCGGCCGCCGGCGCAGCGAAGAAATAACCTCAACCGGGAAAGAAGATGGAATTTTTCAAAATCAAACGGGACATCCCGTTCATGCGCCACGCGTTGATTTTCAACGTGATCTCGGCGCTGACCTTCGTCGCCGCCGTGGTGTTCCTGGCGACCAAGGGCCTGCATCTCTCGGTCGAGTTCACGGGCGGTACCGTGATGGAGCTGCGCTATCCGCACGCGGCCGACCAGGAAAAGATCCGCCGCAACCTGGAAAAGATCGGCTATGAACAGCCCGAGGTGTCCAGTTTCGGCACCGCGCAGGACGTGCTGCTGCGCCTGCCGAAAGGCCAGGCGGGCTCGAATACCTCGGCCAAAGTCTTCGGTGCGTTGTGCGCGGCCGAAAACGGCACGCCCAAGCAGATCCAGGCGACCACCGAAAAAGGCGAGGCGGTCAGCCGCACCGGCTGCTTTGACGCGGCCGGCAAGGAGGTGGTGAGCCTGCAGCGCGTCGAATTCGTCGGCCCGCAGGTGGGCGAGGAACTGGCCCAGAACGGCATGAATGCGCTGGTGATGGTGGTGATCGGCGTGATGATTTACCTGGCCGTGCGCTTCGAATGGAAATTCGCGGTGGCGGCGATCGTCGCAAACCTGCACGACGTGGTCATCATCCTCGGCTTCTTTGCGTTCTTCCAGTGGGAGTTTTCGCTGACCGTGCTGGCCGCGGTGCTGGCGGTGCTGGGCTATTCGGTCAACGAATCGGTCGTGATTTTCGACCGGATCCGCGAGACCTTCCGCAAGCAGCGCAAGATGGGCGTGACCGAAGTCATCGACCACGCGATCACCAGCACCATTTCGCGTACCATCATCACCCACGGCTGTACCCAGATGATGGTGCTGTCGATGCTGTTCTTCGGCGGCCAGACCCTGCATTACTTCGCGGTGGCGCTGACGATCGGTATTCTCTTCGGTATTTACTCGTCGGTGTTCGTGGCCGCGGCCATCGCCATGTGGCTGGGCGTGAAGCGCGAAGACCTGATCAAACCGGTCAAGCAGCGCGACGAGACCGATGGCGCCGTCGTTTGATGTGGCTTTTTTGAATTGTGTTAGTTATCGCACAGAGTGCTCAATCCTCTGTGCGTAATATGGGAACTGTCTCTTTCAGGACATCCCTAGTTTTGGACTTCACCCGCTCCCTGTGAGCGGGTTTTTTTTGTCCCAATCGCCGGGAGGAGGGGACTTTTTCTTTTGTGTGAGTCATCGCACAGAGTGCGCAAGGCCCGGGAACTAATATGGAACCGTCTCTTTCAGGACATCCCTAGTTTTGGACTTTGCCCGCTCCCAGGAGCGGGCATTTTTTTTGCGCTGTCCGCGTTAAGTGTGGACGTCGTTCCCGCGAAGGCGGGAACCCATAGACCATTTGCACCGCCGCACAGCCGCGCCGCAGGCCCTGTAGCTCAGCATGGGTCCCCGCCTGCGCGGGGACGACGTCCACACTTAACGCAGTCAGCGCCTTTTTCTTTCCGCCCCAATCTTTACTTCAGGGTGGCCTGCAGCGACTTGGCGTGCTCCAGGTGCGAGACGAAGGCGGGGCGCACGCCGACCAGCAGGTTCCTCAGCTCGGCGTTCTTCGCGTTCGGGATCAGGGACTTGTCCAGCGCGTCGATGACGGACTGGTGGTAGGTCACCTCACGGTCCACGTAGGCCTTGTCGAAGCTCTTGCCCGACAGCTTCTTGAGCGTGGCCACGTTCTCGTCCCCGCTCTTCTTCAGGCTCTTGCTGGTGTCGTTCTCCTCGGGTGTGACCTTCAGCTTTTTCACGAGGTCCATCGCCTGCTTGTTCACGCCCCCGTGGTCGAACACCATCTGGTGCGCGAATGCCTTGACCTGGGCATCGCTGGTTTTTTTCTCGGCCAGCTTGCCGGCCTCGATATCGGCGTTGTTGGCGGCCACCACGATGGCGGCGATTTGCGGGTCGGTCGGTGCGCTGGCCTGGGCCATGGCGGCGGCGCTGGCGCCGAACAGGCTGGCGGCAATAATGGTGTGGAACATCTTCATGGCAGTACCTTTCAAGTAGTTGAACAGGAAAACTGCTGCATTAGATGAAGGCCGGCGTCGCCGCGTTCCTGCGGGAAGCGGCCGGGTGTCAGAGCAGGGCGGCTGCCAGGCTGCGGACCTCGTCCGCGGATTCCGCCAGCACGCGGGCCAGCGTCCCTTCGCCGGAGGTCAGGTCGATGGTGGTGGCGCCCTGGGCCGTGGTGGCGCCGGGCCGCTCATGCAGTGGCGAGGCGACCGGGGCCAGGTCGTTGGCCAGCAGCAGGGTGTCGCCCAGCGTTTCGGGCGGCAGCGCGCGCATGCCGTTCCACAGCGCTTCGATCGCGCCCGTCACCGGCGCCGGCACGCCGAGTTTGAGCAGCACCGCGCGGCCGATCGGCACCTCGCCATGATCGAGCCAGTCGTCGGTGCAATCGTCCAGCAGTCCCGGGAATTCGGCGGCGCGCGAGAGCAAGTAGAAACCGCCGACCTCGTGCACAATGCCGGCAAACAGGGCGGTATCGGAATCGACGCGCGAGACGCGCCGCGCCAGCACCTGCGCCAGCGCGGCCACGTGGGCGCTGTGCTGCCACAGCTGGTCGGCCTTGGCGCGCAGCAGCGGATCGGTCAGCTCGCCGGCCAGCTGGCGCACGATCACCGACGAAGCGAGCGCGCCCAGCGTGCGAAAGCCGACCCGCTGCACCGCCGCGTTGACGTTGGTGACGTCGTGGCCGGTGTGGTTGTAGGCGGCGGAGTTGGCGATGGCCACGGTGCGCGCGGCCAGCACCGGCTCGGCCTGGACCAGCCTGGCCGCCGCCTCGAGATGACAGTCCGGGTCCGCCAGCGCGCGCTGCAGCTTGAGCGTCGCGTCCACACTGGTGGGGAACGCGAGCTCTCCGCGCTGGGCCTGGCCGGCGATAGCCTTGAGAGCGTCGATTCTGTCCATCGGGAAATTATACTCCCGGTAAATCACAACCCTCGGGAAATGTTGCCGGAGGGAATTTTTCGGAAAGGGTCAGGGTTCGCTGAAGATCGCGTCGCAGCCATCGCGCGTTTCCTCGGTGTCTTCCAGCTCGTCCACCAGGCCCAGGTCGAACAGCTCCTCGACCGCGTTCATGAAGCTGTTGTGCTTGGTCGCGCCGATCAGGCGGTAGATCTCGCCGGCCTCGTTGCGCACGCCGATCAGGAGCTTTTCCTGGCGCACTTCCTCCACCGGCGCGACGTCCAGCAGCAGGTTGCCGATGATGTGTTTGTCGAAATGGGCGGGCTTTTTGCCCTCGAGCAGGGTCGTTTTCAAGATGGCTCCTTTGTTTCGTGGTTGGTCGCAGCGTCCGCCATGCGTTGCCGCAGGGTTAAGAGCGCCTCGTCCAGCTGGTCGAAATCGGCCGCGCCGTAGTTGGCGAACAGCTTCTTGCCGTGCTCGACGACTTGGGGGAACACCTCGCCAAACAGGGCCTGGCCCTGCGGCGTGAGGCGTACGAAGAACGAACGCTTGTCGCCGCTGCTGCGTTCACGCTCGACCAGGTGTTTCTGCTCCAGGCGCTCGATCACGCCCGTCAGCGTGCCTTTGGTGATCAGGGTGCGCTCGCCCAGTTCCTTGTAGCTCATCCCGGCGGTGTTGCCAAGCGTGGCCAGGATGTCGAACTGGGCGTGCGTCAGCCCACAGGCGCGCACGGATTCCCCGGTGTGGCGTTCGAAGCCCTGCAGGCATTCGGCCAGCAGGCGAATGCTGCGTAAGTATCGTTCCCCCATGGATTGATTATAGCTTCCCGCCGCAGGTTGATGCCCGGCCGTTCGCGTTTTGCGAGCGGGACGGTTACCATAGACCCTTTATCAATAGCACCAAGTCTCATGAACCGCCAGCTTTCCGGCATCCTTGCCCTGTTCGTCGTCACCATGGTCTGGGGCACGACTTTCCCTGCCATGAAGGAATTGACGGCGAATTTCTCGCCGGTGTGGATCATCCTGGTCCGCTTTGCGCTGGCCGCGGTGCTGCTGGCGCCGTTCTTGTGGAAGGCGCGCCGCGACGACTTGTGGTCGGGCATGATCCTCGGCTTCCTGTTGTTTTTCTGCTTCATTTTCCAGGTTGAAGGGCTGACGCTGACCACCTCCAACCGCAACGCCTTCATCTGCGGCCTGAACGTGCTGGTGGTGCCCCTGCTGGGCGTGATCGGCGGGCGCCTGCCCGAGCGGCGCATCGTGCTGGCGCTGCTGCTGGCCATCGGCGGCCTGACCGCGCTGTGCTGGGATGGCGGCGGCTGGGGCCGGGGCGACACGCTGGCGCTGCTGTCGGCCCTGTCGTTCGGCGCCTACGTCAAGGTGATGGAAGTGCGCACGCAGCGCGCCACCCGGCTGCTGTCGGTGACGGCCAGCCAGATCACGACCGTGGCCGTGTTCGCGGCGCTCTGGCTGTTCGCGCGCGAAGTGCCGCGCGGCGCGGACGACGTGGCCAATTACTGGGCCTACCTGGGCCAGACCACCGGCCGCTACTGGATCAATTTCGCCTACCTGGGCGTGGTGGCTACCGCGGCCATCATCTCGCTGCAGTCGTGGGGGCAGTCGCGCACCACGGCCAACGAGGCGGCGGTCGTGTATGCCTTCGAGCCGGGCGCGGCGGCGGTGTTCGGTTTCTTCTGGCTGGGCGAGGAACTGACGGCCCGCGGCTGGCTCGGCGCGGCCTTGTTGATCTCCGGTATGATAGTCAGCCAATGGAATTCCGAGAGCCGTCCCGCGGGCGCGCTCGCCCCCGAGTAATGACCCTGTCCCCGCGCTTTCATGCAGCACGCTGACCTGTCCCGCCTTGCGCAGGAAAGGCCGCTGCGCGTGTTGCTGCTGAACGCGGGCGCGCCCGACGCGCTGACGTGGTCGGGACTGGTGCAGCCGCTGCGGCTGGCAGCCAAGAGCGTCGGCCCGGAGCGGCTGCACGTGGACATCCGCAGCCCCGACAAATTCACCGCCGACGCCGCCCGGCCCTGGCACATCGTGCTGCTGGTGGCGGACGAATCCGAAAGCGGGCTCAAGCCCGCCAACATGCGCGCCCTGGTGCAGCGCTGCCGGGCCGCGCCGTTCTGGGGCGGGGTCGGGGCGGGCGTGCTGTGGCTGGCCGACGCGGGCGCGCTGGATGGCGTGCGCGCGGCGCTGCCGTGGTCGCTGTACGCGGAAGCCGGCGACATCGCCGACCAGGCCGTGTTCACGCCCCACCTGTACGAGGTCGATGGCGCCAAGCTGACCTGCTGCGGCGGCGCGGCCAGCATCGATTTTGCGCTCACCCTGGTCGAGACGCTGTTCGGCTCATCGGTGCAGGCGCAGGTGAAAGAAGTGCTGTGCGTGGACCGCGTGCGCGGCCCGGAAGAGCGCCAACGGGTGGCGCTGCAGGCGCGCTTCGGGGCGCTGCAGCCCAAGCTGACCGAGGCGGTTACGCTGATGGAAGCCAATATCGAGGAGCCGCTGTCCACCGACGAGATCGCCCAACTGGCGGGCATCTCGCGGCGGCAGCTGGAACGGCTGTTCAAGCAGTACCTGGGGACATTGCCGTCGCGTTATTACCTGGAGCTACGGCTCAAGCGCGCAAGGCAGCTGCTGCTCGACACCAACCACTCCATCGTGCAGGTGGGGCTGATGTGCGGTTTCTCGTCCGGGTCGCACTTTTCGACGGCTTTCGGGGCCCTGTTCGGCAATACCCCACGCGAAGAGCGCCAGCGCAAACTCGCCCAGTAGCTCCAACGTCGTTCCCGCGGAGGCGGGAACCTATAGACCGCTTGCTTGCCGGAAGAACAACGCCGCGGGCCCGCACAATCAGCATGGGTCCCGGCCTTCGCCGGGACGGCGGCTTTAAGCTAACTCAAATAACCTTGTTGTTCGACTAAATATGAAAATGCCTGTCGCAGATTGAAAAGAATCTGCGTAGTTGCGTTCCTATAATGGCCTGACTGCGCGGCGGAGGAGTCCGCGCATCCCTTTTGATCAGATTGGATGAGGAATAGCCATGAACGCAAAGCTTGATTCGGGTGTCACCACACGGCCTGTCACTCGGCAGACCTTCGACGAGGTCCTCGTCCCGACCTACGCCCCGGCCAATTTCGTGCCGGTGCGCGCCTCGGGCCTGGACGTGTGGGACCAGGAAGGCAAGCATTACCTCGACTTCACCTCGGGCATTGCGGTCTGCAGCCTCGGCCACGCCAACCCGCAGCTGACCGAAGCGCTCACCGCCCAGCTCAAGACCGTCTGGCACCTGTCCAATGCTTACACCAACGAGCCCGTGCTGCGCCTGGGCCTGGCGCTGACCGAAGCGACCTTCGCCGACCGCGCGTTCTTCTGCAACTCGGGCGCCGAGGCCAACGAAGCGGCGCTCAAGCTGGCACGCAAGTACGCGCACGGCAAATTCGGCCCGCACAAATCGCGCATCGTGTCCTGCCTGTCCTCGTTCCACGGCCGCACCCTGTTCACCGTCTCGGTGGGCGGCCAGGCCAAGTACACCGAAGGCTTCGAGCCGCTGCCGCCGGAAATCAACCACATCAAATACAACGACATCGAGTCGGCACGCGCCGCCATTACCGATGACGTGGCGTGCGTGATCGTCGAGCCGATCCAGGGCGAAGGCGGCGTGATCCCGGGCGACATCGAGTTCCTCAAGACCTTGCGCGAGCTGTGCGACAAGACCGGCGCGCTGCTGATTTTCGACGAAGTGCAGTCCGGCGTGGGCCGCACCGGCGCCCTGTACGACTACATGAACGTGGGCGTGACCCCGGACATCCTGACCTCGGCCAAGGCGCTGGGCAACGGCTTCCCGATCGGCGCCATGCTGACCACCAACGAGATCGCCCAGTACTTCAACGTCGGCGCGCACGGCACCACCTACGGCGGCAACCCGCTGGCCTCGACCGTGGCGCTGAACGTGATCGAGACGATCAACCAGCCGGCCTTCCTGGCGCGTGTGAAGGAAGCCAGCGCCAAGATCTTCGCCAACCTGGAAAAGCTGGCCGCCGACTACCCGCAGCTGTTCGGCAAGGTGCGCGGCAAGGGCCTGTTGATCGGCCTGCCGATGGCCGAAGGCTACAAGGGCAAGGCCAAGGACTACACCAAGACCGCCGAAAAGCTGGGCCTGATGCTGCTGGTGGCCGGTCCCGACGTGATCCGCCTGGCGCCGGCGCTGATCGTGTCCGACGCGCAGATCGCCGATGCCGACCGCATCATGCGCAAGGCGGCCGACGAATTCCTGGCCGCGGCCTGAGCCACTACGCACGTCGTCCCGACGCAAGTCGGGACCCATGCTGAGTTTGCGGCCAGTTGCCGCGGGCGTCCCGGCTCTGCTCAGCATGGGTGCCGGCTTTCGCCGGTACGACGAGCGAGAGCTGGCGGCGCCGGCCTTTCGCACGCACATTTGGGAGTTCACATGTTTGTAGTCCGTCCGGTGGAACTAGCGGATGTCGGCGCCCTGGAGACCCTGGCCGCGCTGCCGATGCCGGGAGTGCACACCCTGCCGCGCACGCGCGAAAAGCTGACCGCGTCGGTCGAGCGCTCGATCGCGTCGTTCGGCGCGCACGTCGATATCCCGAGCGAAGAGTCGTATATGTTCGTGCTGGAGGATACGGCCAGTGGCGAGATCGTCGGCACCGCCGCGATCCACGCCTCGGCCGGGTCGAACGGCACCTATTTCGCCTTCCGCAACGACGTCATCCAGCAGGTCTCGCGCGACCTCAACATCAGCCACAGCGTGCATGCGCTGACCCTGTGCTCCGAGCTGACCGCGTATTCGCAGCTGTCCGGCTTTTACGTGCGCGAGGGCGACAACGCCGGCGCCGAGGCCGCGCTGCTGTCGCGCGCGCGCCTGCTGTTCGCCGTGCTGGCGCCGCACCGCTTCGGCGACCGCTTCTTCGTGCCGCTGGCCGGCGTCACCGATTCAGACGGCCAGGCGCCGTTCTGGAATGCGCTGGGCCGCAAGTTCTTCAAGATGGACTTCCTCGATGCCGAGCGCGTCACCGGCGGCACCCGCAACCGCACCTTGATCGTCGAGCTCATGCCGCACTATCCGGTGTATGTGCCGCTGCTGCCTGGCGACGCGCAGGCGGCGATGGGACAGATCCACCCCAGCGGCCAGCTCGCGTTCAACTTGCTGGCCGAAGAGGGCTTCGAGTCGGACGAATACATCGACATCTTCGACGGCGGCCCGATCCTGCTGGCGCACAAGAACGCGCTGCGCTCGTTCGCCGGCTCGATGATGCGCCGCGTGGCGACCTGCGAAGAGACCGCCAGTGCGCCCGATGCGCTGGTCAACTACGCGGTGGCCAGCAGCGAAAACCATTTCCGCGCCGTGACCGTGGCCTGCCCCTCGGCCGACACGGGCGAGACGATCTGCCTGCCGCTGGAAGCGCAACGCGCGCTGAAGGTGGAACCGGGCGAGAACGTCATCTGCGTGCGAATCTGAAAGAGGAAGCCCATGCTCCTTATCCGTGCCATCCAAGCCGATGACCTGGACGCCCTGATCGACCTGGCGCGCCAGGTGGGCAGCGGCATGACCACCCTGAAGCCCGACCGCGAAATGCTGGGCGCGCGCGTGACCTGCGCCGTCGCCTCGTTCGCGCAGGCGATCCCGCCGGAAGAGCGCGACTACATGTTCGTGCTCGAAGACACCAGCGCCGGCCGCATTGCCGGCGTGTGCGCGATCAAGGGCGCCGTCGGCCTGACCGAGCCGTTCTACAACTACCGCATCGGCACCCTGGTGCACTCCAGCCGCGAGCTCGGCGTGTTCACCCGCATGGACACGCTGTACCTGTCCAACGACCTGACCGGATCGTCGGAACTGTGCTCGCTGTTCCTGCTGCCCGAGTACCGTGCGGGCTTCAACGGCAAATGGCTGTCCAAGAGCCGCTTCCTGTTCATCGCCCAGTTCGCGCACCTGTTCACCGAAAAGATCATCGCCGAAATGCGCGGTTTCCAGGCCGATGATGGCACCTCGCCGTTCTACGAAGGACTGGGGCGCCACTTCTTCAAGATGGATTTCAACCACGTGGATGGCCTGACCGCGCTCGGCAAGAAGTCGTTCATCGCCGAGCTGATGCCGCGCCAGCCGCTGTACGTGGCCTACCTGCCGCAGGAGGCGCAGGACGCGATCGGCCAGGTGCACCGCTCCACGCTCCCGGCGCGCAAGCTGCTGGAGCACGAGGGCATGCACTACGAGGGCTACATCGACATCTTCGATGCCGGCCCGGTGCTGCAGGGCCGCGTGTCCGAGCTGCGCGCGGTGCGCGACAGCGTGCTGGCCGTGGCCGAAGAAGGCCGGCCGGAGGGCGAGACCGACCACGTGCTGGTATCGAACACGAAGCTGGACGACTTTCGCATGGTGCTGACCCAGGCTTGCCCGGGCGAGCCGCGCATTGCGCTGACCGCGCAAGAGCTGTCGCAGCTGCATTGCCAGGCGGGCGACCAGGTGCGCACGCTGTCACTCAACGTAAGGAAGAACACCAATGGCTAACCTGTCGAATTACATCAACGGCGAATGGCAAGCCGGCAGTGGTCCCTTGCTGGCGACGATCGACCCGTCCACCGGGCGCCAGACCTGGACCAGCAACGAATCGACCGCGGATGACGTGGCCCGTGCGGCGCAAGCCGCGCATGACAAGTTCGAGGACTGGGCGCTCACGCCTTTGGAAGAGCGCATCGCGATCTGCCAGCGCTTTCGCGACCTGCTGAAGGAAAACGCCGAGACTCTCGCCGCCACCATCGCCGAGGAAGTGGGCAAGCCCTTGTGGGAAGCGCGCACCGAAGTGGCCACCATGGCCAACAAGATCGACATCTCGGTGGCCTCGTATAACGCGCGCACCGGCGAGACCGCCGCCAAGGTCGCGGACGGCAATGCCGTGCTGCGCCACCGCCCGCACGGCGTGTTCGCCGTGTTCGGCCCGTACAACTTCCCGGGCCACCTGCCCAACGGTCACATTGTCCCGGCCCTCATCGCGGGCAACACGCTGGTGTTCAAGCCCAGCGAATACGCGCCGCGCACCGCCGTGAAAACCGTGCAGCTGTGGGAGAAGGCCGGCCTGCCCGCGGGCGTGCTCAACCTCGTCAACGGCGGCCGCGACACCGGCGTGGCGCTGGGCCAGAACCCGCTGATCGACGGCGTGCTGTTCACCGGCAGCAGCCAGACCGGCGCCGCGCTGCACAAGCAGTTCGCCGGCCAGACCAGCAAGATGCTGGCGCTGGAGATGGGCGGGAACAACCCGCTGGTGGTGTGGGACGTGAAGGACATCGACGCGGCCGTGCACCACGCGGTGATGTCGGCCTTCATTTCGGCCGGCCAGCGCTGCACCTGCGCGCGCCGCCTGATCGTGCACGATACGCCCGAAGGCCAGGCTTTCATCGACCGCCTGGTCGAGGTGGCGGCCAAGCTTGCCGTCGGGCCTTCCAACGCGGACCCGCAGCCGTTCATGGGCCCGGTGGTATCCGCCGCCGTCGCTGCGCGCCTGGTGAAGGCGCAGGCCGACATGGCAGAGAAGGGCGGCAAGGTGCTCTTGCAGATGCGCCAGCTGAACCCGGACGCGGGCTTTGTCACCGCCGGCATCGTGGACGTGACCGATGCCAAGGGCATCCCCGACGAGGAGTGGTTCGGCCCGCTGCTGCAGGTGATCCGCGTGAAGGACTTCGACCAGGCGATCAAGGTCGCCAACGCCACCGAATTCGGTCTCGCCGCGGCGCTCTTGTCGCCGTCGGAAGAGCTGTGGAAGCGCTTTGCCGTCAAGGCGCGCGCCGGCATCGTCAACTGGAACCGCCCGACCACGGGCGCCGCCAGCTCGGCGCCGTTCGGCGGCGTCGGCAAGTCGGGCAACCACCGCCCGAGTGCCTACTACGCCGCCGACTATTGCGCCTACCCGGTCGCTTCGATCGAGGCGGCCGAACTCGAGATGCCGGCCAAGCTGTCGCCGGGGCTGGTGATCTGATGCTGGGCGCGCGCGAATTCAACTTCGACGGGCTGGTCGGGCCGTCGCACAACTATGCGGGGCTCTCGTTCGGTAACGTGGCCTCGTTCAGCAACGTGCGCAGCATGTCCAATCCGCGCCAGGCCGCGCTGCAGGGGCTGGCCAAGATGCGCGCGCTGGCCCAGCGCGGCTTTGCGCAGGCACTGCTGCCGCCGCAGGCGCGTCCCAACTTTCGCATGCTGCGCGCGATCGGGTTTTCCGGTACCGACGCCGACGTGCTGGCCCAGGCGTGGCGCGATGCGCCGGTGATCCTGGCCTGTGCCTACTCGGCCGCCCCGATGTGGACCGCCAATGCCGCCACCGTCAGCCCCTCGGCCGACACGCTGGATGGCCGCGTCCACTTCACCGCGGCGAACCTGAACAACAAGCTGCACCGCTCGGAAGAGCACCTGCAGGCCACGCGCTCGCTGCGCGCGATCTTCGCCGACCAGGAGCGCTTCGTGGTGCACGATGCGCTGCCGCCCACGCCGGCGTTCGGCGACGAGGGTGCGGCCAACCACACGCGCCTGGCGCGCGAGCATGGCAGCGCGGGCGTGGAGTTCTTCGTGTATGGCCGCGTCGAGTTCGACCCGTCCGCCCCGTTCCCGAAAAAATACCCGGCACGCCAGACGCTCGAAGCATCGCAGGCGGTCGCGCGGTTGCACGGGCTGAACCCGGCGCAGGTCGTGTTCGCCCAGCAGAGCCCGGCGGTGATCGACCAGGGCGTGTTCCACAACGACGTGATCGCGGTTGGCAACGGCAACGTGCTGTTCTACCACGAGCAGGCCTTCGCCGACGAGCAGGACACGCTGGCCGCGCTGCGCGTCGCCATGGAAAACGTGGGCGCCGGGCTCACCGCAATCCGCGTGGACAGCGCCGACGTGCCGGTGGCCGACGCGGTGGCGAGCTACCTGTTCAACAGCCAGCTGCTGTCCAAGCCGGACGGGAAGATGGCGCTGGTGGTGCCGCACGAGTGCCACGAGAACCCTGCGGTGGCGCGCTACCTGGCCCAGTTGACCGCCAGCGGCGGCCCTGTCGACGAGCTGGTCGAGTTCGACCTGCGCCAGAGCATGCGCAACGGCGGCGGCCCGGCGTGCCTGCGCCTGCGCGTCGTCCTCACCGACGAAGAAGCGCGCGCGATGCACCAGGGCGTGATCATGACCGAGGCGCTGTATGCGCGCCTGGTGCCATGGGTGGAAAAGCACTACCGCGACCGGATCGAGCCCAAGGACCTGGCCGACCCGCAGCTGGCGACCGAATGCATGGCCGCGCTGGCGGAACTGGAGACGATCCTGGGCCTGCCTGGTCTTTACGACTTGTCGTGAATTTGAAAAAAGATGGCCGTGTTCAAGGTGATTCCACCCGCACGGCATGTTCTAATAGCACGCTAATGATGCTCCCAGGATAAGGGAGCCGATGGATTCGGACGGGCCAACCCCGTCCCCAACAAAGCCGACAGGGCAAAGGCCACAAGCCCGCGCCCGACCGGCAACAATATCTACGCTTTGGAGAAGCAACATGAAAGACATGCCTCAAGATTTGCGTGCCCAGACACTGGCTCTGGTGAGCGCAAGCCAGGGCGCTGCCGGTGCCACCCAGGAGGTGCGCACCCTGATCAGCGCCTGGATCGAATCGCTCGACGAAGAAGACCTGGCCGGCACCGCGCCCGAGAGCCTCGCGCCGGTGCTGTGGGACGGCTTCACCCAGGTCGCCCAGCGCCAGGGCAGCAGCTGCCAGATCGCGAAAATGCGCTATTCGGACGGCCGCGGAGGCATGGCGACCGCCCTGCTGATCCTGAATGACGACATGCCCTACCTGGTGGACTCGTTCGTGATGGCCCTGCGCCGCGAGCGCATCGCCGCCGCCGGCGTGATGAACGCCGTGCTGGCCGTGCGCCGCGACGCGAACGGCATGGTGCAGTCGGTGGGCGAAACCGGCGCGCCGCTCGAGTCCTACGTGCTGTGCCTGCTGGCAGAGGACCTGTCTTTCGACGAACTGGACAAACTGACCGCACGCATCCGCATGGTGGCCAATGACGCGTCCATCGTGCACCGCGACGCCGTCGCCATGGCCGACCGCATGACCGCGGTGGCAGCCGCCGCTGCCGCCAGCGGCACGCCCGCAGGCCAGGAAGTGGCCGCATTCCTGGAATGGGCCAAGAACGAAGGCTTCGAGGCGTTCGGCTACGCCTACTACGTGGCCAAGCCGGGCGCCAAGGAACTGGAGCGCGACATCCCCAGCCGCACCGGCGTGCTGCAGGATACGGCGCACCCGGTGTACGGCACCTGCATCGCCAACATCCCGGGCGACGTCGAGACGCTCGCCAAATTCAACGAATCGCTGTCGATCGTGAAGGCCGACGCCGAGGGCACGCTGCACCGCGACCAGCCGCTGGACTTCATCGGCGTGCGCAACGCCGACTCGCAGGGCAACATCCTCGGCCTGCACTGCTTCGTGGGCCTGTTCACCCGCGCCGCCACCTCCACCCCGCTGGCGCGCCTGCCGTTCGCGCGCGGCCGCGTGGCCAAGGTGCTGTCGATCGCCGGCGTGCGCCAGGAAGGCTTCCGCGCCGAGAAGTTCGTCGAGATCCTCGAATCGCTGCCGCGCACCGAGGCGCTGGAAGCCGATCCGGAATGGCTGGCACAGGTGTGCAGCTCGGTGGTGTCGCTGTACAAGCAGCCGCGCGCCAAGGTGTTCGCGCGCCGCGACGTGTACGGCCGCCACCTGAACGTGCTGGTGTACCTGCCGCGCGAGCGCTTCTCCAGCGCAGTGGCCGCATCGCTGGCCGAAGCACTCAAGGCCAGCTCGGGCGCGCGTGAAGTGCGTTCGCAAACCCTGGTGGCCGATGGCCCGCTGGCCCGCGTGTACCTGACCGCGCACGCCGCGCGCTACCCGCTGGACCTGGAAACCGACATCCAGAAGCCGCTGCTGTCGGTGCTGGACGGCTGGCACGACCGCTTTGCGACCCTGGTCAACACGCTGGACGACGCCGGCCCGCGCAACGCGCTCAAGAAGCTGGTGCCGACCCTGCCGGTCAACTACGTGACCGCGACCCCGCCGGAAGTGGCCTTCCGCGACCTGCAGGCCGTGCTCAAGAACGGCCAGTCGAACCACGTGACCGTGCGCGTCGAGACCGACGGCACCAACGCGTCGGTGCGCCTGTACACCGGCGACACCGTGCCTTCGCTGTCGCGCATCCTGCCGGCGCTGCACAATGCCGGCGTGGCAATCGACCGCGAGCAGACCTTCGCGATCACCACCTCCGACGGCGCACGCCACTACGTGACCAGCCTGGCCGCCGATCTTGATTCTGCCGCCAACCTGGCCAAGCCGGGCATCGCGCCGGTGGCCGAGGAGCTGTTCACGGCGCTGTTCAACGACGAAGCCGAGGACGGCCGCCTGAACGGGCTGGCGATCCTGGGCGGCCTGTCGCTGCGCCAGGTGCAGCTGGTGCGCGCGTACATCAGCTACTGGCGCCAGGCCGGCAGCAAGTTCACCGTGCGCTACATGGCCGAGACCCTGCGCTCGCGCCCGGATCTGGCCAAGGAATTGGTCAATGGCGTGCTGCAGCGCTTCAACCCGGCCCTCTCCGAACAGGAACGTGCCGCCGGCACCGACAAGCTGCAGGCATTGAAGGCTGGCCTGGCATCGGTCAACCACGCCGACACCGAAGAGATCTTCGCCGCGCTGGTGGACCTGGCGCTGGCCACCGTGCGCACCAACTACTTCCAGGCCGAGGCAGCGGGCAGCGACAAGATCATCTTCAAGTTCGACACCAGCCACCTGGCGCTGGTGCCGGAACCGCGCCCGTTCCGCGAAATCTACGTGTTCTCGCGCCGCTTCGAAGGCGTGCACCTGCGCGGCGGCCCGGTGGCCCGCGGCGGCTTGCGCTGGTCGGACCGCATGGAAGACTACCGCACCGAGGTGCTGGGCCTGGTGAAGGCGCAGATGGTCAAGAACGCCGTCATCGTGCCGGCCGGTTCCAAGGGTGGTTTCATCTGCAAGATGATGCCCAAGGACGCCGCGCGCGAAGTGGTGGCGGCGGAAGGCGAGGCAGTGTACCGCCTGTTCATCTCGAGCCTGCTCGAAGTGACCGACAACCGCGTGCGCGGCGCGATCGTGCCGCCCGCTGATACCGTGCGCTACGACCAGGACGACCCGTACCTGGTGGTTGCCGCCGACAAGGGCACTGCAACGTTCTCGGACATCGCCAACAGCATCGCGGTCAAGCGCGGCTTCTGGCTGGGCGACGCGTTCGCTTCCGGCGGCTCGAACGGCTACGACCATAAGAAGATGGGCATCACCGCCAAGGGCGCATTCGAAGCGGTCAAGCGCCACTTCTACGAGATGGGCCACGACATGAACACCACCCCGGTGACCGTGGTGGGCGTGGGCGACATGTCGGGCGACGTGTTCGGCAACGGCGTGCTCCTGTCGCGCAAGCTCAAGCTGCTCGCCGCGTTCGACCACCGCCACATCTTCCTTGACCCGAACCCGGACTGCGAAGCGTCGTTCAAGGAGCGCCAGCGCATGTTCGCGCTGCCGCGCTCGTCGTGGGAAGACTACGACAAGTCGCTGATCTCGGCCGGCGGCGGCGTGTTCCCGAGGAGCGCGCGCCATATCGAGCTCTCGCCGCAGGTGCGCGAGGCGCTGGATATCGAAGAGACCACGCTCACGCCGGAAGAGCTGATGCACCGCATCCTGCTGGCGCCGGTGGACCTGTTCTACAACGGCGGCATCGGCACCTACATCAAGGCCTCGACCGAGACCAACGCGCAGGTGAAGGACCGCGCCAACGACAACATCCGCGTCAGCGGCAATGAGCTGCGCTGCAAGGTGGTGGCCGAGGGCGGTAACCTGGGCGCGACCCAGGCCGGCCGTATCGAGTTCGCGCTGGCGGGCGGCCGCATCTTCACCGATGCGATCGACAACTCGGCCGGCGTGGACTGCTCGGACCACGAGGTCAACGTCAAGATCTGGCTCGACACCGAGGTGAACGCCGGCGAGCTGTCCGAAGCGGACCGCAACCACCTGTTGACCGCCATGACCGGCGACATCGAGGACCTGGTCCTGCGCGACAACAAGCTGCAGACCCACCTGCTGGTGCGCGAAGTGCAGGCGCAGTCGAACGCCTCGGTGGTCGATGGCTACGCCGCGCTGATCGCCAGCCTGGAGAGCGAAGGCGCCGTATCGCGCGACCTGGAGCAGCTGCCGACCGACGCCGAGCTGGCACGCCGCAAGGCGCTGGGCCTGGGCCTGACCGCGCCGGAACTGGCGGTGGTGATCGCCAACGTCAAGAACCGCTTCAAGCGCATCCTGGCGACCCTGCCGCTGACCGAGCTGCCGTGGGCGCGCACCGTGCTGCTCCCATACTTCCCGGCGCAGCTGGTGGCCAAGCGCGATCCGCTGGCGCACCCGCTGGCCAACGCCATCCTGGCGACCGTGCTGGCCAATGAATCGGTCAACCGCTGCGGCCCGCTGATGTTGCGCGACCTGGCCACCGAGCACCACGTGGACGAAGCCGAGGTGATCAAGGGCTTCGGCCGTGCCTGGGCCGCGCTGCACCTGGAGCCGGTGTTCCACGCGCTCGACGCCGACGCGCTGAACGTGCCGCGCGACGTCTCGGTGATCGTGGACATGCGCACCCGCGCCATGCTGCGCGCCGTGATCGAAGGCGTGCTGTCGCTGCCGGGCGGCGCCGACGGCATGCAGGAGCTGTCCAACCTGTTCGCGCAAGCGGACCAGGTGCGCCAGCTGATGCCGGCCAAGCTGGAGGCCGACGGCCACGCCGGCCTGCCGCAGGACTTCGTGCAGGCATGGAAGGAGGTCGATACCATCGACTCGCTGTCGACCTTCCTGTTCGCGGCGGTGTCTGTACAGCGTGCGGTTGGCATGTCGCTGCCGCAGTTCCTGCAGGTTGGCATGGCCCTGCGCCAGGCCGCCGGCATCGACAACCTGGAGCGCGGCCTGAAGCTGCCGGCGACCAGCAAGTCGCAGGAACAGCTGCGCAACTACGCGATGCAGGCCCTGCGCCGCGCCCAGCAACGCCTGCTGATGCAGGTGCTGGAGCGCGCCAAGGGCGGCGACGCGATGGCTGCCGTGCGCGCCGTGATGCAGGAGCGTGGCCTGGCCGGCTACACCCTGCCGACGGACCTGGAGCAGGCCATGCTCGACGTGTGGGCGCTGTCCGAGGGCACCAGCCCGGATCGCATCGCCGCCTGATGCTGAGCTCCCAGCCAAGCAACGCGCTGCCGGAAGCGGTGCGCGCACTGGCCGAAGCGGATTTCGGCACGGTCGCGCAGCGCTTTCGCGACGCCGGCTTTGCGGTCGCGCTGCCCGCCAGGGGCATCATGACCGTCAAGTCGGCCGATGCCGGCACACGTCCCGCCGTGCTGCTGTCGGTGGGCGTGCACGGCGACGAGACCGGGCCGATCGAAATGGTCGCGCACGCGGTCGAGGCGCTGTCGCGCGCGCCGCAGCAGCTGGCGGTGGACCTGATGCTGTGTGTCGGGAACATCGACGCGATCCGCGCGGGCAAGCGTTTCATCGACGCCGACCTCAATCGCATGTTCCGGGCGCAGCGCGGCGCGCTGGCTGGCACCGCCGAGGCATCGCGGGCGGACGCGATGATTGCGGCCTCCGCCGCGTTCTTCGACGGGGCAGGGCCGGTGCGCTGGCACCTGGACCTGCACACGGCGATCCGCGCCTCGCACTACCCGACGTTTGCGGTGGTGCCCGAGCTGATTGAACAGGACCGCAAGCAGGCGCTGGTCGGCTGGCTTGGAGAAGCGGCCATCGGCGCGGTCATCATGAACCCGAAGTCCTCCGGCACCTACAGCTACCACTGCGCCGAGCACCACGGCGCGGCAGCCAGCACGGTGGAGCTGGGGCGCATCGGCACGCTGGGGCAGAACGACCTGTCGCAGTTTGCCGGCGTTGCGGCCGCGCTGGAGCGGCTGCTGCGCGGCGAGCCGCAGCGGCAGGCGGAGAAGATGCCGCACGTGTTCAAGCAGGTGCAGGAAATCGTCAAGCATTCCGACGCTTTCCGCATGAGCGTTGGACGCGAGACGCAGAACTTCACGGCGCTCAAGCGTGGCGAGGTGATCGCCACCGACGGCAATACTGTTTATACCGTTCAGCACGACGAAGAACTGGTCGTGTTCCCCAATCCGGACGTGCGGGTCGGCCTGCGGGCCGGCCTGATGGTCGTTCGCGTCGCCTGAGTCCCTCGTAACCGTAACACGTCGTTCCCGCGCAGGCGGGAACCCATAGATCGCGTGCCAATTCGCTCAGCATGGGTTCCCGCCTGCGCGGGAACGACGGGTTTTACACTATTGGTGCATTCCGGTGCACCCACAGCAGACTTCTCCCGTGCGCGCTAGACTAGCTGTTTCGCAAACACGGGAGTCTTCATGAGCAAGCTTTTCACGCCCATCGCACTCGGCCCGCTGCAACTGGAAAACCGCATCGCGATCGCGCCGATGTGCCAGTACTCGGCCGACGGCAACGGCATGGCCACCGACTGGCACACCATCCATCTCGGCCACTTGGCGCTGTCGGGCGCGGGGCTGTTGATCATCGAGGCGACCGCCGTCACGCAGGAAGGCCGTATCTCGCCGGATGACCTGGGCCTGTGGTCGGACGCGCATGCACAGGCGCTCAAGCCTGCCATCGAATCGATGCGCCGCTATTCGCCGATCAAGATCGCCATCCAGCTTGGCCATGCCGGGCGCAAGGCGTCGAGCGAAGTACCGTGGCAGGGCGGCGCCAACCTGCCGGTGGATAATCCGCGCGGCTGGCAGACCGTTGCGCCGTCCGCGCTCCCGCATGCCGAAGGCGACACCGTGCCGGTGGCGCTGGACAAGGAAGGGCTGGCGCGCATCAAGGAAGGCTTTGCCGCCGCGGCCCGGCGCGCCCATGTGCTGGGACTGGACGCCATCGAGCTGCACGGCGCCCACGGCTACCTGCTGCACCAGTTCATGTCGCCGCTGTCGAACCGGCGCACCGACGAATACGGCGGATCGCTGGAAAACCGCATCCGCTTCCCGCTGGAGGTGTTCAAGGCCGTGCGCGACGCCGTGCCGGCGCCGATGGTGGTCGGCATGCGCATTTCGGCCACCGACTGGGTCGAGGGCGGCTGGGACCTGGAGCAGAGCCTCGTGTTGACCAGGGAGCTGGAAAAACTGGGCTGCCAGTTCATCCACGTATCCAGCGGCGGCCTGTCGCCGCAGCAGAAGATTCCGCTCGGCCCGGGCTACCAGATCGACTTCGCGGCCCGCGTCAAGGCCGAGACCAGCATGCCGACCATCGGCGTGGGCCTGATCACCGAGCCGTTGCAGGCCGAGACGATCATCCAGTCGGGCCAGGCCGACATGGTGGCGCTGGCGCGCGCGATCCTGTACGACCCGCGCTGGCCGTGGCACGCCGCCGCGGAGCTGGGCGCGCAGGTGTCGGCGCCGCCGCAGTACTGGCGTTCGCAGCCGCACCAGCTCAAGAACCTGTTCGGGCCGACCAAGCTGGGGCAGCGCTGACAGGTAGGGTGGGCACTCGTGCCCACGCGGCCGATCACGCGCCGCATGTGCCGCGTGGGCTCGAGAGCCCACCCTACGTGGGTCATCTCCACTGGTCCGCACTTTTGACGCTTCAGCACGCAAATCCTGCAGCTCGTCGCAACGACGATGCGGCGTGACGGGGGGCTGGTTAAAGTGACAGCATGGTCCTTGAGGCCAGCTGATACAAATAACGAAAAAGGCCCCCTCATGCGCAAACTGATTTCCATCGCCTGCCTCGCTGTCCTGGGCGGGTGCGCCATCATCGTCAGCCCCAACGATGGCGACGTTCACGTCCGTACTGCCTTCAGCAGCGACCCCGCTGTCGAAGGCAACGGCATTTCTGCGCGCGACGAGCGCGTGATCGGCAGCTTCCAGCACCTGCGCGTGAACGGCGCGATGGTGGTCGACGTGCGCGTCGGCCCCGCGCCTTCGCTGGTGGTGGAGGCCGATTCGAACCTGCTGCCGCTGATCCATACCGACAGCAGCGGCGACACCCTGAACATCTACGCCGACCGCATCCGCAGCCGCAATCCGGTCCACATCACCTACACGGTGCCGCGCCTGACCGAGCTGCATTCGAACGGATCGGGCCGCGTTACCGTGCTGGGCCTGAACGGCGCGCCGCTGAGCGTGCAATTGAACGGCTCCGGTGCGGTGGAGCTGGCCGGCGACGTCGACCAGTTCGATGCGCGCCTGAACGGGTCGGGCCGGCTGGATGCAAGCCGCCTGCGCTCGGCCGGCGCGGAACTGAAGGTGAATGGGTCGGGCAGCCTGATCGCCGGCGAACTGCGTGGTGACCATGCGACGATCGGCATCCACGGCTCGGGCCAGGTGCAGGCACGCGGCATGGTGCGTGTGCTGAACGTGCGCACCACCGGATCGGGTAACGCGGAACTGGAAGGCTTGACGAGCGATCGCGCCGACCTGTCCACCAGCGGCTCGGGCGGCATTTACGCCAACGTGCGCCAAACGCTGCTGGCACAGACCACCGGCTCGGGGCCGATCCGCGTGCGCGGCAATCCGGCGGAGCGCAATATCAGCGGCAAGTCGGTGCGGCTGGTCGACTGAACGGCTTTGGTTGGCCGCGTGGGCAGGAGGACCTGCCCACCCTACATTTACAGCAGGTTGTCGAGCAGGTCCGGCCCGAACACTTCGCGGTGCAGGCGTGCGGCCGGGGCGCCGGCGGCCAGCAGCGCGTTCCACTGCTCCTGCATGAACGGCAGCGGACCGCACATGTACACGTTGGTCTCCGACAGCGGCCACCCGGGCAGCCGGGCCAGGTCCATCCGTCCCGGCAGCGCCGTGGCGTCGCTGCCCACCTCTTCATAGAACGTCACCACGTGCAGGTAGGGCATGCGCGCCTTGGCCGCCGCGATGTCGGCCTGGTGCGCGTGATGCGCCGCATCGACGGCTGCGTGCGCAAAGATCACGCGGCGCTCGGGGTTCACCTGGGCGATGCGGTCGAGCGCCGCGATCATCGGCGTGATGCCCACGCCGGCCGACAGCAGCACCACCGGGTCGATCGACTCGGTGTCCGGAGTGAATTCGCCAAACGGGTGGGTCACCTGCAGTACGCTGCCAGGCTTGACGTTCGCGTGGATCCAGTTCGACACCGCGCCGGCCGGCACGCCGCCGGCGCCGTCCTCGCGCTTGACCGAAATGCGCAGGCTGTCCTGGCCCGGTGCGTCCGACAGGCTGTATTGGCGCAGCTGGCGGCGCCCGTCGCCGAAGTCCACGGCCACGCTCACGTACTGGCCGGCGGCGAACGGTGGCAGTGGTGCGCCATCTTCCGGCACCAGGCGGATCGACAGCACGGTTTCGCTCTCGCGGGTGACGCCGGTGACGCGCATGGCGCGGGTTTCGCCCGCCGCGACGCCTGCTTCGTCGTACATCGCGCGCTCGGCGTCCACCAGCAGCGTGGCCAGCGACCCGTAGGCCTCGGCCCAGGCGGCGATCAGTTCGGGCGTGGCCGCTTCGCCCAGCACTTCCTTGATCGCGCCCAGCAGGTGGTGGCCCACGATCGGATAGTGTTCGGCCTTGATGCCGACCGAGGCGTGCTTGTGCACGATGCGCTTGACCACCGGCCCGAGGGCGGCGGCATTGTCGATGTTGGCCGCGTAGGCAAACACGGCCGAGGCGAGCGATTGCTGCTGCTTCCCGGCAGCCTGGTTGCCCATATTGAACAGGTTGGTCAGTTCAGGATGGGCGGCAAACATGTTGCGGTAGAAGGTGGTCGTGATGGCCAGGCCGTGCTCTCGCAGGACCGGCACGCTGGCGTCGATGTACGGACGCGATGCGGCGGAGATCATTCGAATTCCTCGATACGTTCATGCAATATGCATGTTTTTGGACTGAAAAAATGCCCGCTGGTCATGGGCGAGCAGGGCAGGGGCAGGATTGTATCGCAAAAGATGCAGAACTTATGAATGTTTAAGGAAAGTTTTTTCTTTCGCATGCGCATTACCCCTATAATCCGGGCTTTGGGCCGCGGAGATCCCGTTGCCTGCGACCAGCGCGACAAAAGGACACGCCTTGACGACGACACTGAGCCAAAAGCTGACCCGCACCAAAACCGCAGAGCGCACACTGGACGAGGGCCATGGCCACGACGGCAACCGGCTCGGTCGCACGCTGGGTTTGTTTCCGCTGACCATGATCGGTGTCGGGGCGACCATCGGCACCGGCATTTTCTTCACCATGGTGGAGGCGGTGCCCAAGGCCGGGCCGTCGGTCGTACTGTCGTTCTTGCTGGCCGCGCTCACCGCCGGCCTGACGGCGCTGTGCTACGCCGAGCTGGCCGATCGCGTGCCCGCGTCCGGTTCCTCGTATTCGTTTGCCTACGCCACGGTGGGCGAATTCGGCGCCTTCGTGGTGGCGGCCTGCCTGCTGCTCGAATACGGCCTGGCGGCGTCGGCCACGGCGATCGGCTGGTCCGACTATTTGAACAATTTCCTGCACAACGCGGCGGGCTGGCAGATCCCCGAAGCGCTGCGCTCGCCGATGATCGTTTCCGGCAAGGCGGGCACGGAATTCCATTTCGGCCACATCAACCTGCCGCCCATCCTGCTGGTGGTGCTGTGCTGCGTGCTGCTGATCCGCGGCACGCGCGAGTCGGCCACCACCAACGCGATCATGGTGCTGATCAAGCTGGCGATCCTGGTGTTCTTCTCGGTGATCGCCTTCAGCGGCTTTAACATCAACAACTTCCATCCGTTCTTCGCGGGCACCAAGGGGCTGGGCGACATGGCAGGCGTGACGGCGGCCGCCGGCACCGTGTTCTTTTCGTTCATCGGCCTGGACACCATTGCCACGGCGGGCGAGGAAACCAGGAACCCGACCCGCGACGTTCCGATCGGCATTCTGCTGGCGCTGGGCATCGTGACGGTGTTCTATATGCTGGTGGCGGTGGCAGCGCTCGGCGCCCAGCCGGCCGCCCTGTTCGAAGGGCAGGAGGCGGGACTGTCGGTGATCCTGCAGAACGTGACCGGCCAGGCCTGGCCGGCGCTGATTCTGTCGGCAGGCGCGGTGATCTCGGTGTTTTCGGTGACGCTGGTGACGATCTACGGCCAGACCCGCATCCTGTACGCGATCAGCCGCGATGGCCTGATCCCCAAGACCTTCCAGACCGTCAACCCGCGCACGCTGGCGCCGGTGAGCAACACCGTGATCGTGTCGGTCGTGGTCGGCATCGTGGCCGGCCTGGTCGATTCGACCTTCCTGTGGGACATGGTAAGCATGGGCACGCTGACCGCGTTCATCGTGGTCTCGATCGCGGTGCCGGTGATCCGCAAGAAGCAGGGCGAGGGCGTACGCAAGGGCTTCCGCGTGCCGTTCGGGCCCTATGTCGTGCCCGGGCTGTCGATCCTGGCCTGCCTGTACATCATGAAGGACCTG
This sequence comes from Massilia agilis, assembly GCF_024756255.1. Taxonomy (GTDB): domain Bacteria; phylum Pseudomonadota; class Gammaproteobacteria; order Burkholderiales; family Burkholderiaceae_D; genus Telluria; species Telluria agilis. The sequence continues at coordinate 77,025 of NZ_JANUHB010000007.1, forward strand.
TCGCACACCACCTTCCGCGTGTTCGCGATCTGGATGACGGTGGCGATCATTACCTACTTCGTGTATGGCGTGCGCAACAGCCGGCTGAACCACCGCTAAGCGGCGTCAGGCCGCCCACTCGGCCACGCCTTCCTGCAGCTGGACGGCGTCGATGCCGTGCCGGCGCAGCAGGCGCACGGCGTCGGCCGACATCAGGCAAAACGGCCCGCGGCAATAGGCGATCACCGGCTTGTCCCGGGGCAGCTCGGACAGCCGCGTTTTCAGCTCCGCGACGGGCATCGAGCGCGCAAACGGCAAGTGGCCTGCCTCGAATTCTTCGGCGGGCCGCACGTCGATCACCACCACGTCGCCACGCCGTGCCTTGGCCAGCAGGTCGTCGCGGCTGTTGCCTTCCCATTCATGCGTGGCCGCGCGCAGGCCGCGCAGCGCTTCCTGCAATTCGAACAGGCGGTCTTCGGCCAGCAGCCTGATCGCCACCCAGAAGCGGGCGACATCTTCGCTTGCCAGGCGGTAGAGGACAAAGCGTCCCTGGCGCTCGGCATCGACCAGGCGCGCCGCCTTCAGTTCCTTCAGGTGCGCACTGGCCAGCTTGACGCTGATGCCCGCGTCCTGCGCCAGCACTTCCACCGTCTTGGGCGACTGGCACAGCAGTTCGAGCAGCTCCAGCCGCTTTGGACTGGCCGCCGCCTTGCCGATGCGCGCCACTTGCTCGTAGAGCGCGTCCTTGATGCTTCGATTCGTTGTCATGCGAGTAGTCTCGGCAATGCCGGGCACGGGGTCAAGTGCCGGCCGGGTTGACGTGCCGTACAGGGGTGGCTTACATTATATTCTAATAATCGTTGGAATATAGGAGAGGCCATGTCCGAGGCAGTCCCGCGCAATCTCGCGCCCCGGCCAGTCAAGCACGCGCTGCAACTGGGGCTGAAGGCCAACTGGCGCCAGTTCGCGCTGCTGGTCCTGGTCAACGCCTTTGTCGGCGCCATGGTGGGGATGGAGCGCGCCATCCTGCCGGCCATCGCGGAACAGGAATTCCGGCTGGTCGCGCATTCCGCGATCCTCGCCTTCATCGTCGTGTTTGGCGTTTCGAAGGCGCTCACCAACTATGTTGCCGGGCGCTTTTCGGACGCGTTCGGCCGCAAGGCGATCCTGGTTGCCGGCTGGCTGTGCGCGGTGCCGGTGCCGTTCATGCTGATGTGGGCGCCGTCGTGGAACTGGATCCTGGCCGCCAATGCGCTGCTGGGCATCAGCCAGGGCCTGACGTGGTCCACCACCGTGATCATGAAGATCGACCTGGCCGGGCCCGCGAACCGCGGCACGGCGATGGGAATCAACGAGTTCGCCGGCTATTTCGCGGTGGGCGCCGCGGCGCTGGCCAGCGGCTGGCTGGCGGCGCGCTACGGCTTGCGGCCCGCACCGTTCTATCTGGGCGTGGCGTACGTCGTGCTTGGACTCGTGCTGTCGGTGGCGGCGGTGCGCGAGACGCGCGACTACGCGCACCACGAGGCCGGCGCGGCGGCGCCGGCGGCGCTGCCCTCGCAACGCGAGATCTTTGCGCGCACCACCTGGCGCGACCCCGACCTGTCCTCGATCAGCCAGGCCGGCCTGGTGAACAATCTTAACGACGGCATGGCGTGGGGACTGTTCCCCCTCATCTTCGCGGCGGCCGGGTTGTCGCTGCCGCAGATCGGGGTACTGGCGGCGATCTATCCGGCGGTGTGGGGCGTATGCCAGCTGTTCACCGGGGCGCTTTCCGACCGCATCGGGCGCAAGGGCCTGATCGTCGCCGGCATGTGGGTGCAAGCGCTGGGTATTGGGCTGATCGCCTTGGCCACGGCGTTCGCGTGGTTCGCTTCCGGCGCGGTGCTGCTTGGCGTTGGCACGGCCATGGTCTATCCAACCTTGCTGGCCGCGATCGGCGACGTAGTGAACCCGGCCTGGCGCGCCTCCACCGTCGGTGTCTATCGGCTCTGGCGCGACCTCGGTTATGCGGTCGGCGCCTTGCTGTCGGGCCTGGTGGCGGACCGATTCGGCGTTCCCGTCGCGGTGTGGGTGGTGGCGGCTTTGACCTTCCTGTCCGGCCTGGTGGTGGCGGTGCGCATGCGTGAGACGCGGCACGCCGGAAAGGAGCGCGCCACTGCCAGGCGCTGAAAGAAAAAGGCCGGGACATGCCCGGCCTTGTGCGGTGCGTGCGTCGCGCCGATCAGCTCGACTTCGACACCATGAAGTCGATCGCTGCCTGCACTTCGGCGTCTTTCAGCGCCGGGTTGCCGCCTTTGGACGGCATCATCTTGAAGCCTTCCAGCGCATGCTTGTACAGGGTCGGTTTGCCTTGCTTGATGCGCGGTGCCCAGCCGGCCTTGTCGCCGAGCTTGGGGGCGTTCAGCACGCCGCTGCCGTGGCACGAGACGCAGGTCGCGTTGTAGGTTTTTTCGCCGAGAGCGAGGTCGGGTTTGCCTGCGGCTTGGGCGCCGAATGCGGCCAGGCTGGCCACAGCCAGGATCACGAGCTTCGATACTTTCATGAAACGTTCCTTTTGATGCGGTTTTGGTTGCGGGATTCTGCAACTGTACATTGTCCCGGCGAATTGCCGCAAAAAAAATGAACCAAATCATGAAAAATGGAGGGACGGGTGTGGCCTTGCGTGTACGCCACACGTCCGCCGCGCTGCCGCCAGGCAGGACCACCAGCCCGCCGCGCGGCAGCGCGTTGACGCCTTCTTGTTTGAGTGGCATGCGTCTTCATCTTTGCACGCGATTCGCGCCGGTCCCTGTTTGAACGCAAGCGAATGCATTCAGCAGGGTAGGGTGGGCAGCTTTGCTGCCCACGCGTTCAAGCGGCGCGCGCTCTGGCTGGACGCGTGGGCAGCACAGCTGCCCACCCTACGCGTCAACGTTTGTCCAGCCGCGCCTGCATCGCCGGCGTCATCACGACATTGCGGTTGGCGTCCACCAGCAGCACTTCGTTCAGGCCCAGGCGTTCGGCCATTTCTTTCCAGTGCTGCGGCCCGGAAACGAACAGCGGCTTGGAGTGGCCGTCCGAGCGCAGGCCCACGTGCTCGCCGCCGCTGGCGATGATCGTCACCGAGGCCACCGTGTCGGTGGTGTCGCCGGTGCGCGGGTCGATGATGTGCGGGTGGCGCTTGCCGTCCTTCATGAAGTAGCGCTCGTAGTCGCCGCTGGTGCCGATCGCTTCGTTGTCGTGCAGCTCGACGCTGGCCAGCGCGCCGTCGCCGCGTGGGTCCTTGATGCCCACGCGCCACGGGCGTTCGCCCGGCTGGCCGATGGCGATCATGTTGCCGCCGGTGTTGACCAGCGCGGCCTTGACGTGCGCGGCGCGCAGGATCTCCACGGCGCGGTCCAGCGCGTAGCCCTTGGCGTAGCCGCCCAGGTCGATCATCACGGCCGGGTTCACGCTGCGGATCCGCGTGCCCTGGTAGCGCAGGTCGGACAGGCGCGGATTGGCCTTCACCCATTTGTCGATCTCGGCCTGCGATGGCCCTTGCGCGTGGATGTCGCTGCTCTGGAATCCCCACAGCCGGATCAGGTGGCCGATCGCGGGGTTGAACAGGTTGTCCGATTGTGCGGACAGCAGCGCGGCCGATTGCAGCAGGCTCACCATTTCGGCGTCGGCCTGGAAGGTCTCGCCGCGCGCGATCGCGTCGTTCAGCGCCGTGAGCTGGCTTGGCTGCCACGCGTGGAACTTGTGGTGCAGGCGGTCGAATTCGCGCAGCACCTCGTCGCCCAGCTGCCGGGCGCGCTCTTCGCTTTCGCCGTAGATGCTCACCTCGACCTGGGTGCCGAACACGTGCCCCTGCACGCGCACCACCTGGTCGTGCCGGGCGCAGCCGGCCAAGAGCAGCATCAGCCAGCCAATGAACAGGACTCTCATCGCAAGCTCCTTTTTCAGCGGAAGCGCCAGGCCGACAGCGCGAGCGGCACGCCGATCCACGCAGCCATCGCGCCCACCAGCAGCAGCGGCGAGGTCAGCACGCCGGGCACGGCGGTGGCCAAGCCATACATGTCCTGCACGTCACCGGAACCGAAGATGTTCAGCATGCGGAACACGTCGGCGGGATTGAGCATCAGGAGCGCGCCGAACACGCCGCTGCCGAGCGCGCCGTTGCTGGCGACCAGCGCGCCGGTCAGGCCCAGGTCGAAGGCCAGCACGAACAGGAACCACAGGCCGATGGCGGCGCCGCTGGCGCGGATGCGGTCGCGCGAGAGCACCGACACCAGCATCGCCATGCTCAGGAAGGCCATCCCCATCAGCACGCTGCTGGCGGCGAAGCCGACGTAGTGCCAGGCGTCGTGACCAGAGAAGTGCGGCGCCAGCGGCAGCGCTGCCAGCACCAGGCCGCCCGCGGTGGCGCAGGCCAGCGCCGCCGACAGGCCGGCGAATTTGCCAAGCAAGATCTCGAAGCGCGTGATCGGCATCGATACCAAAAGGTCGAGCGAGCCGCGTTCGCGCTCGCCCACGATGGCGTCGTAGCCGAGCATGAGCGCGATCAGCGGCACCAGGTACACGGCCAGGCTGGTCAGGCTGGCGACCGTCACCTCGATGCCGCGAAAGCCGACCTGGCCCTGCTGGGCGCTGCCGGCATAGGCGATGGCCAGCGCGAGCAGCGCCAGCACTAGCGCCACGGCCAGCACCCAGCGGTTGCGCAGGCGGTCGCGGAATTCCTGGCGCGCGATCACGCCTGCCTGGCGCCATTCAATGCGTGCCATGCTTGCCTCCAAATCCAAGGAAGAGTTGTTCGAGCGATGCTTCCTGCACCGACAGGTCGAGCACCGCGTCGCCCAGCGCGGCCACGCGCGCGATCAGCGCCATTTTCTGGTGCGGCGCGCAGGCGATGCGCACGCGGTCGGCCAGCACCTCGATGGCATGCTCGCCGGCCAGGCTGGCTTCGATCCGCATCGCGTCGCCTTCGCGCACGCGCACCTCGATGCGCGCGTGCTGGGAGGTGGACGCGCGCAGCTCGGCCAGCGTGCCGCGCGCGGCCACGCGGCCGGCGCGCATGATCACCAGCTGGTCCACGCGGTCCTGGATGTCGGCCAGGATGTGCGAGGTGATCACCACCGTGGTGCCACCGTCCTGCACTTCGCGCAGCACCTGGTAGAAGTCGTGGATGCCTTCCGGGTCCAGGCCGTTGGTGGGCTCGTCGAGGAACACCAGGTCCGGCTCGCCCAGCAGCACTTGGGCAAAGCCGAGGCGCTGGCGCATGCCCTTCGAGTAGCCGCCCACGCGGCGCCCGGCGGCGCGCGCCAGGCCCACGCGTTCGAGCACGCCGATGCACTCCTTGCGCGGCACGCCCTTCAGGTCGGCGAACAGGCGCAGCACCTCGCCGCCGGTCAGGTTGTCGTAGGTGGCGAAAGTCTCGGGCAGGTAGCCGATGCGGCGGCGCGCCTGGCGAAAGCGCTCGCCGCTGACCGGGGCGCCGTCCAGCAGCACGTCGCCGCTGGTTGGGGGAATCAGGCCGAGCATTACCTTGAACAGGGTGCTCTTGCCGGCGCCGTTGTGGCCGATCAGGCCGACCATCTGGCCGCTGCCGATGGCCAGGCTCACGCCGTCGAGCGCCTGCACCTCGCCAAAGCGACAGCTCACGTTGCGTACTTCAATGCGGTAGTCCGCCATTCCATTTGCTCCAATTGGTGTGCCACGGCTTCATGCGCGGGTGCTGCTCGGTCACGCTGGGCGCACGCAGCACCGGGAACTGGCGCGCGGCAAAGCGCAGCGCCTGCAGCGCGGGGCTGGACAGCATCAGCTTGGCCAGCGGGTACTGCCAGCTGATGCGGTCCACGATGTCGTTCGCTTCGTAGCGCAGGTCGCCACGGCCGTCGCCGTCCTGGTCCCAGCCGCGATAGTTGCTCCAGTAGTTGGGCTGCTTGCGGCCCCACTCGACGTCCTTGGACGCGACGAATTCGACCTGCTCCTGGTTGTTGATGAAGTCGTTGCCGTCCACCTGGTTGTTGCTGGAGCCCGCGGTCAGCTGCACGCCGTTGCGGTTGCCGACCACCAGGTTGCCGCGGATCGTGTTGAACTCGGCGTCGTAGATGAAGAAGCCGCGGTCGTTGCCGGCCACGATGTTGTCCTCGATGAGCGAGTCCTGGATCGTGCGCAGCATGATGCCATGCTCTTCGTTGCCCCAGGCGCGGTTGCGGCGCACCACCAGGTGGCGCACCTCCATCAGCGCCAGCCCGCCGCGGTTGTGCCAGGTCTCGTTGTCTTCCCAGGTGCTGTCGTTGGTGTTCATGTAGTGGGTACCGTAGCGCACGTCGTGCAGGCGGTTGCCGCGAAACAGCGCGTGCTGCGAGTAGTCCACGTAGATGCCGTCGCGGGTGTGGCTGACGGTGTTGCCGATCACCTGCGAGTTGATGGTGTTGTACACCTGGATGCCGTTGCCGCGGTCGGCCGAGAACAGGTCGGCGCGGCCGACGATGGTGTTGCGCTCGATGGTGGAATCGGCCGACTGCTCCAGCCATACGCCGAACAGGTTGGCGGTGAGCTCGCAATCGGCCACGCGCGCGCGGTCCGAGCCGGGCTGGATGTAGATGCCGGCGTTCTGCGCGTCCAGGTTGATGCCGCTGCCCTGCACGGCCAGGCCGCGGATGGTCACGTCCTGGGCGCGCACCCGGATCACGTCGCCCTTGCCGCCGCCGTGCACCAGCGGCTTGCCCACGCCTTCGAGCGTGAGCGGCTTGTCGATCACCAGGTTCTCGCGGTAGGTGCCGGCGGCCACCTGCACGGTGTCGCCGACGCGTGCCGCGCGCAGCGCGGCCGCAATCGACTGGCCGCTTTCCACCCGCAGCACGGCGGCGTGGGCGCTGGCCGCAGCTGCAAGCAGCGCGGCCAGCAGGCCTATGTGCCCCTTCATTTGCCGGTCCCCTGCTGCTGGCCGGCCTTGGTTGCCAGTTCCGCGCGCACTCTCTCGAGCGGGATGAAGTAGCCGCGCGCGTCGATCGGCGTGAGCGGCTGTCCTGCCTTGTCGCGTGCCTTGCGCTCCTTGACCAGCGGCGGGCAGGCATGGTCGTCGTAGTACATCACCATGCAGTCCAGGCAGGCCAGGCATTCGCGCTGGTCGATGTTGCCCTGGGCGTCGATTGCGTGCGAGCCGCAGCCGGCGGCGCAGGCGTGGCAGGTGGTGCATTCCTGCTTGCGCTTCAGGCCGAACAGGCGGAACGTGGACGGCACCGCGAGCGATGCGCCCAGCGGGCACAGGTACTTGCAGTAGGGCCGTTCGGACAGGATCGAGATGCCCAGGATGACCGCCACGAACAGCGTGTACGGCCACGGGCGGTTCCACGGACCGACCAGGAAGGTGGTCTTGAACGGCTCGATCTCGGCCAGCGTCTCGGCCGCTTCCATCGACCACAGCGACACCGCCAAGAGGACCGCAAACACCACGTACTTGGTCCATTTGAGCTTGTCGTGCACGCGCTTGGGCAGCAGGCGTTGGTATCTTCCCAGGCCGATCACCTGGCCGAGCCGGTATGCCAGATGCTGCAGTGAACCCATCGGGCACAGCCACCCACAAAACAGGCCGCGTCCCCACAGCAGCACGGTGACGGCCAGGAAGATCCAGAACAGGAAGATGAACGGGTCCGACAGGAACAGTTCCCACTTCCACTGGTGGATCAGCGAGTGGAACCAGGTCAGCACCTGGGTCACGCTCGGCTGGGCTTTCAGCATCCAGCCAAGGTACACCACGCTCGCGATCCACAGCAGGTGCCGCGGCACCGAAATCCAGGGCTTGTGCTTGCGGCTGGACGCGCGCACCAGCTTGTCGCGCTGCGCGTACAGCACGCCGGCGGTCAGCAGCACCAGCACGAACAGGGCGATCTCCAGCTTCTTGCCGCTCCAGGCCTTGTGCCAGGCCGGCTCGGGGCGCTCCACGCGCGGGCGGCCGCCTTCGAGGTAGCGCGCCGGAACCCAGTATTCTTCGTCGAAGTGCGCGAAGACCTTGGCGCCGGTCTGCTTGTCGGTGCGGTTGGCCAAAAAGCTCAGCTGCCACGGCCAGGCCGGATTGAAGTTCTTCGAGCGGATGATGAAGATGCCGGACTCGCGGTAGGCCGGCTTGCCCTGGGCCTCGACGCCATACAGGTTCAGGTAATCGGTGTCGCGGAAGGTGAAGCTGGCGCTGTCCTGGCGTACCTGGATGCGGTCATAGATGCCGCCACGGACAAAGCCGGAACCCTTGAACGAGACCTGGCCGTTGGCCACCACGAACAGCGCGTGCTCGTCGGGCTTGAGGTCCTGCATCAGGCGCTTGTAGCCATGCTCGCCCAGCACGCTGGTGCCGACCGTCGGCGCGTTCAGGTAGCCGAAGTACAGGTCCATGTACGGGCCCTTGGCCGGGTCGGCGCCGACGTCCTCGGCCGGCACCACCAGGTGGCCGACCGAACCTTCCTTGGCCAGCGCGTCCCACGACAGCTGCTCGGCGAGCGGCTTGAAGTGTGCGGGCGGGCGCTCCTTGCGCTTGAAGATGCCGACCTGGCTGCCGATGATGAAGGCGCTTTGTGCGATGACCTGGTTCTCGGCGATCGCGGTCACGGTGGCGCCGCTGATGCCGTCGAAATTCAGTCCGCCATCGGCCTGCCCGGCGCCGATTTCCATCTTGGCGTCGCCGCGTTTGCCGAGGTACTGCTTGACGAAGTTGGTCAGCACCGTCTCGGGCAAACCGGCCAGCAGGATCGGCTCGGAGTGCTTGAGGATGCGCACACCGGTGATCACGCCGGTGGTATCCATGCCGATCAGGGTGACGACCGGTTTGCCGGAGTAGGCGGGGATGTCGACCACGTCGGTGGACAGGAACACGTAGCCGACCACGCGCTTGTCGGCGCCGTAGCCTTCCACGTAGAACGGAGAGCCCTTGCGCGGCGAAAACGACTGCGCGGCAGGCAGCACGTCGCGGCACGGGGCCGCGGCGCAGAGGTTGGGGCCGCTCACGACTTCGGGCGGCAGCTCGGTGCTGTAGAGCGATGCTGCCGCCAGTTGCGGCAGCAGCATGCACAGCGCGAGCCACATGGCTTGCGCCATGTGGCCCGCGAAGAGGCGCTTGAACATTGCCTTAACCTGCTATCAGGCCTCCACCAGGAAGCGGCTGCGCATTTCCAGGTGCAGCGCGTGGCAGAAGTGAGTGCAGTAGATCCAGTAGGCGCCCGGCTTGTCAGCCTTGAAGGTCACCGACTTCGTCTCCTGCGGGTTGACGATGAAGTTGATGTTGTAGTTCGGGATCGCGCAACCGTGCGTCAGGTCTTCGACCTTGTCGTAGTTGGTCAGCGTGAGCGTCACTTCGTCACCCTTCTTCACCTTGATCACCGGCAGCGAGTACTGCGGTGCCTGCGACATCATGCGCACGTGGACCTTGTTGCCCTTGCGTTCGATGCCGGCGTTCTCGGACGTGACCTTGTTCGGGAAGTCATCCAGGTTGTAGATCTGGCGCGTCTTGATGATGTCGCGGCGCACGATGATCGCGTCGTGCGGTTCCGGATACGCGGTGTGGTCGGACACGATGCGCATCTTGTCGCCCGAGATATCGATCAGCTGTTCGGTCTCGCTGTGCAGCGGGCCGACCGGCAGGAAACGGTCCTTCGAGAACTTGTTGCCCGAGTTGAAGTACTTGCCGTCGGCTTCCTTGGTCTCGCCCATCGAGATGTAGCCGTGGCCCGGCTGGTAGTGCACGTCCACGCGGTCGCGCACCGGCTTGACGGTCTTGTCGCCCTTGTACTGCTTGATCGCGTCATCGACGTTCCACTTGACGATCTGGCTGTCCAGGAACAGGGTGGTGAAGGCGTTGCCTTTGCCGTCGAAGGCGGTGTGCAAGGGGCCCAGGCCGATTTCCGGCTCGGCCACCACGGCGTCGCGCTCGGTCTTCAGTTCGCCGTTGAACCACTTGGTCACCAGCGACAGGTCGATCACGGTGGCGGTCGGCGACAGCTTGCCGGAGCAGACGAAGTACTTGCCGTCCGGGCTGGCGTTCACGCCGTGCGGATTCTTGGCGACCGGCACGTAGCAGGTGAGGGCGGTCTTCGGATCGCCGTTCGACACCTTGCGGCCGTCCACGACCGGCACTTTGGAATTGCCGATGTGGGTGAACTTGCCGGCCTTGACGGCAGCTTCGATGCGCGCGATGTTGAAGAACACGCAGGCGTCACGCTCGGCGGCCATCATGCCGGCCTGGTCGGCGGCGTTCTCGGTGTTGTACTGGTTCGAGCCGGCCAGGGTGCCGTCGTACGAGGTGGCCACCAGGTCCATGTTGCCGTCCACGCGGCACTGCCAGCGCACTTCCATCGTCTCGGCGTCCAGGCACGAGAACAGGGCGTACCACTTGGACGGATCGTCCAGGTCGCGGCCGTCGTTCGGCTGCGGCAGGTGGAACTCGGAACCGGCGAACACGCGGGTGGTGTAGTTGATCTTCTTGTCGACCGGGTCGCACTTGTCCGGGAACAGGCCGTGCATGCCCATCACGTTGGGGATCTCGGTGATCTTGTCGCATTCCATGGTATCCAGGCGGATACGGGCCATGCGCGAGTTGATCTTGTCGTTGATCCAGGCGTACTTGCCGTCGTAGGTGCCGTCCTTGTAGCTGGCGTGCACGTGGTGGGTGTCGCCGGTCAGGTACTTGAGCTGGCCGTCCGGACGGGTGCCGAGGATGGCCTTGGACTCGTTGGTGATGCCCCAGCCGACCATCGGGTCGATGTTGAACACCGGGATGCGGCGCAGGGTGCGGCCGGACGGAATGCCGATCACGCGCGCTTCGCCCGAGTGGCCGCCGCTGGACAGCAGGTAGTAGTCGTCGAGCTGGCCCGGGGCCACTTCGTGGAAGGCGCCGCCGGTGTTGGGGACGGCTGCCGCGGTGGGCGCGCTCTTGCCCGGGGCTTCTTCCTTGCAGCCGCTCAGTGCGGCCACGCCGGCGCCGGCCAGGCCCAGCATGGCGCTGCGGCCGAGGAAGCGACGACGGCTATCCTGCGTCGTTTCATTGACAATCTTTTCGTTCTTGTCGCGATCCATCGAGATCTCTCCTAAAAAAAGGCGTTTGTGCTGGTGCACATTCTCGCGATTGGTGCCGAAAAGAAACATGATCGAGATTATGGTTTTTCCGCTTGGTCAAAAGAGGCACTTGATTTGCATCAAATTGTCCTCAATCAAGTCTAAAAGCCGTGCCGCTTGCGCAATACCCTAGTATTTTGCTAGGAAAAATCGCCGGCTCTGGCAGTGCTGTTTCTGGCCCCGGAGTCCAGGGCTGGCCCGGCATCGCACGCATTCTTCCGCCAAGGATGCGAATGCTGCGATGCGGCATTTTCGCTAACAAAAAAGCCACGCGGCCTTGCGGCGGCGTGGCTCGTTGCCCCAGCGGGCGGCGATTACTCGGCCTTCATTTCCTTGAGCAGGTTATCCGCGTGGTCCACATGCTTCATGTTCCACAGGATGTAGCGCACGTCCACCTGGATGTCGCGCGTGTTGGCCTTGTTGAAGTCCCAGTCCGAGATGATCGAATCGAGCGTGCCGTCGAACGCCAGGCCGATCAGCTCGCCTTTCGCATTCAGCGCGGCCGAGCCCGAATTGCCGCCGGTGATGTCCAGCGTGGCCAGGTAGTCAACCGGCACGGTCTTGAGCTTCGGATCGGCATACTTGCCAAAGTCCTTGGCGCGGATCGCGGCCAGTTGGCGCTCCGGTGCATTGAACTCGCCTTCGCCGGTGTGCTTGGCCAGCACGCCCTTGACCGTGGTGAACGCGGTCCACGAGCCGGTGCCATCGGCGCCGTGGTCGCGGCCGGCGATCTTGCCGAAGGTCACGCGCAGGGTGCTGTTGGCGTCCGGGTACACGGCCTGGCCCTTGCTGTGCATGTAGGCGATCTTGGCCTTCATGTAGTTGGCATAGGCTTGCTGGATCTTGCCGGCGAGCTCTTCCTCTTCAGCCTCGTGCTTCAGGCCCGGCTCGTACATCGTCACCGCCGCCTTGATGAAGGCGTCGTTGCTGGCCTTGAACTCCTCCGGCGACTTCTTCATCCAGGCCAGGCGCTCGGCCTTGTCCTGCAGTTTGGAGCCGGCGTACAGCGTGTCCAGCTGCGCCTTGAGCTCGGCGTCGCTCATGCCCGCATGCACGCCCAGCGCCGCGTCGAAGGCGGCGTTGTGCTCGGCCTGCGGCTGGGCCAGGTATTGCTTCAGGAAGTTCAGCACCAGCGCCTTGTCGACCTTCTCGTCATAGGTGCGGTCCTGGCCGGCGATGACCGAGGTCAGGCGTGGCAGGTCGCGGTCCTGGAAGCCGGTCTTGCGCTCGGCGTCGGGCTTGGCGCGCTCGTTGGCCAGGCGGTACAGCGTGCGTGCCGAGCCCAGGAAGCGCGGGGTCGCGTAGCTGACGAAGAAGCCCTTCTTCACTTCCTGGTCGCGCTGGGCGATCAGCTTTTCGGCCTCCTCGATGCTCGAGCCGAACTCGGCCTTGCGCGCCGGGCTGGCGTTCACCCAGCTCTTGAGCGCATTGTGCTCGGCCGTCTTGCGCGCGAGGATGTCGCTGTCCTGGTAGGACGCGATCATGCCCTTGCGGTTCTTGTAGTAGTTGTTCACGCCCGCGATTTGGCCCGCGTACTTCAGGCGCGCGGCCGGATCGTTTTTGGTCTGCTCGTCGATGATCGAGAGGATCTCGCCGGAGGCCTTCACGAACGCCGGGTAGTTCCAGTCGAAGGTCCAGGCGATTTCGTTCGGCAGGCGGTGGCGGTTGGTGCGGCCAGGGTAGCCCACCACCATGATGAAGTCGCCTTCCTTCACGCCCTGCTGGGCGATTGAAAGAATGTGCTTCGGCACGTAGGGGACGTTGTCCTTCGAGAAGTCGGCGGCCTTGCCGTCCTTGCTGACATACGCGCGGTAGAAGCCGTAGTCGCCGGTGTGGCGCGGCCACATCCAGTTGTCGGTGTCGCCGCCGAACTTGCCGATGCCCGAGGCCGGCGCGTGCACCAGGCGCACGTCGCGGATCTCGAGCTGCTTGATCAGGTAAAACTCCAGCCCGCCGTAGTAGCTAGCCACGGTGCAGCGGTGGCCCGGGTCCTTCTCGCACTGCGCAACCATCTGCTTTTCGTTCTTCTCGATCGCATCGATGCGCGCCTTGCCGGTGAGCTTGGCGGTGGCGCCGTCGATGATCTTGTCCGAAACGTTGGTCACTTCCTCGGTCACGAACACGCGGCTGCCCGGCGCGGCCGGCAATTCTTCGGCCTTGGTTTTCGCCAAAAAGCCGTTGGCCAGCAGGTCGTTCTGCGGCGTCGAGTTGACCGCCACGCTGTTGTACACGCAATGGTGGTTGGTGACGATCAGGCCTTCCGGCGACACGAACGAGGCCGAGCATCCGCCCAGGCTCACGACGGCGCCCATCGGGAACTCGGTCAGCTTGGTCAGGTTGTTCGGATCCAGCTTCAGGCCGGCGGCTTTCAGTTGCTTGGCTACTTGTGGCAGCTGCTGCGGCATCCACATGCCTTCGTCGGCGTGCGCGGCGAAGCTGGTCAGGATGGCGAGCGAGAGAAGGGATTTTTTCATTGCTTGGCTGTCTCGTGATGGGTGGGAAAACACATCCGCTCCACATAGGGGAGTGCCCGTCAGTATGGGAAGCCGCATGCATATAGTCAACCCTAAGCGCGAATCGACGCGCCGCGCTTGCGCTTTCACGCTAGCACTGCAATGCCTTGCGTGTCGCCAAATGGCATTGCTCCACGCAGGGCCAAAATGGCCTCTCCACTCATCAGGAGAAGTGCATGGCATCCGATGTCTATTTGCAGATTGATGGCGTCAACGGTGAATCCAATGACGACAAGCACAAGGGATGGATCGAGGTCCAGGCCGTCGACTGGGGAGTGGTCCAGCCAACTGCCGGCACGATGTCAACCGCGGGTGGCCACACGATCGGGCGTGCCGCCTTCGATGCGATTCGCATTACGAAGGCAGCCGATCTCGCTTCTCCAAAGCTGATGGAGCTAGCGGCCCAAGGCAAGACAATTCCAAAAGCCAAGCTCGAATTCTTCCGCGCGGACGGCGGAGGCCCGGTCAAGTATTACGAGGTAACGCTGGAAAACGTGCTGGTGTCGAGCAACAGAAAATCTTATGGCGGCTCCGGGCTCTTGGTCGACCAGTTTACGCTGAATTTTTCGAGGATTAGCGAGAAGTACACCCAGCAGAAAATTGGCGGCGGCGTTAGCGGGAGCACGGCCGGTGGTTGGGATTTGGCAACGAACAAGACGGCAAGCTGAATTCAGGCGGCGTCAATTTACCCGGGTCGGAAGAGGTGATCGGATGCTCCATGTGGACACTCAAGGGTACGTTCTCAATCCGCGCGTTCAGCGGGCGCCACGCCCTCTGATCGAGCGCGGACTGCTACAGCGGATAAGTGGGATCATCGTTCATCAAACTGGTGGCGCGTCCGGGGCCTCAAGCTTGAGTAACTACACGACGCAAAACGCGACTGGCGCGCATTTCCTGATCGACAAGGACGGGGCGATTTATCAGACCGCGTCGTTGTTCCGGCAGACCTGGCACGTAGGTAGACTGCGCGCGCGGTGTCTCGCTGAGTACCGTTGCACCCCAACCGAGCTCGAGGCGCTGAAGCGCTTCAGCCCCAAGACCGAACACCGGATGGAAATGGCGAAGCAAGTGCCTCAACGTTACCCCTCGAACGAGGACAGCCTTGGGATTGAAATTGTTGGTGCCGTGGTAGCTGGCAAAGGCCAGAACCCGGCAGAGCAGGGCGTCTATGAAGCGGTGAATGAGCAGCAAAACGCGTCGCTTCGCTGGCTGATTGCTGAGCTCACCTCGACCTTTGGAATTCCGATGACGGAGGTATTCAGGCACCCGGTCGTCTCCCGCAAGAACCCGACTGAAGCCGAAAGCGCATTATGGTAATTGCTTCACTCATCTTTGCGGTGACGGCAAGCACGACCGCTGCGATGGACGATGGTTCAGGCACTGAACCGAAAATGCGCAAGACACATCTTCCTCCAATTAGTACGGTCACAATTCGGAACAGCGGCGAGACGTCCCCGTCTTCGCGCGAGCCGGGGGAGCAGTGTGCGAATTTCAGGCTCAGCTATCAGGAAATCCGTGAGTACATCAACCGCGCTGCCGAAGTCACGGAACACGACTACTTTCACATGCTCGACTGGTCGCCTTGCTATGCGAGCGGGGATATTGCCTTCCAGGATGGCGTTACGGGAAGTTGGTCAATCCAGCAGTATCGTGCCGGTTCCCTCAGGCTGAGCAATGGCCGAATTTTGTACCTGTATTGCCCGCAATGCCAAGCGAAAGCCTTCCCGCCTTCGGACAATTGATGGCCACCGCCGGAATTGCGTCAGATGCCCCGCAATCAGCGAGCGATTGTCAGAGCTGCGCGCCCAGCAGCGAGGCGAACTCGCCCGACAGCTTTTCCAGCCACGGCCGGTCCTGCCAGCGCGTCAGGCTGATGGGCCGGGCACGGCGCCAGTCATCCTCGAACACGGCCACCTGCTCGCGCGCGAAATCGGGGTCGAGCACGTTCAGGTTGGCCTCGTCGTTGATCGAGAACGAACGGTTGTCGAAGTTGGTCGAGCCCACCGACACCAGGCGCGCATCGACGATCAGCGCTTTGACGTGGTACATGGTCGGCTGGAACTCGGCGATGCGCACGCCGGCCGCCAGCAGGTCGCCCCAGCGGTCGCGCGAGGCGATGCGCACCACGTCCGAATCGATGATCTTGCCCGGCGTGATGATGCGCACCTTGACGCCGCGCCGGGCCGCCGCGGCCAGCGCCTTCACCGCCAGTTCGTCCGGCACAAAGTAGGACGAGGACAGTTCGATCGTCTTGCGCGCGGCGGTGATCGCCATCAGGTACATCAGGTGCATGCTCTCGCTGCCGCCGGTCGGCGAGCTGGAAAACATCTGGGCCGGCAGGTCGCCCGCCTTGTCCAGCGGCGGGAAATACTCCTCGCCGTCGAGCACCACGCCGGTCGCCTTGGTCCAGTTGTCCATGAACACGGCCTGCATCTGGCCGACCACCGGGCCCTCCACCCGGAAATGCGTGTCGCGCCAATGCTCCGCGTCCTGCGCGTTGCCGCGCCACTTGTCCGCGATGCCGACGCCGCCGGTGAAGCCGACCTTGCCGTCCACGATGAGCAGCTTGCGGTGGGTCCGGTTGTTCAGCCGCGCGAGCTTCCACCACACCGGCTTGTGGTAGCGCTGCACCTGCACCCCGGCCGCGCGCATCGCCTCGATCTGCTGGCGGTCCAGCTTCATGCTGCCGATGTAGTCGAGCATCAGGTGCACCTTCACGCCGGCGCGCGCGCGCTCGGCCAGCGCCTCGGTGAATTCCTGCCCGATCGTGCCCGACCAGTAGATGTAGGTCTCGAACGTGATCGTCTTTTGCGCATGGCGGATCGCGTCGAGCATCGCCGGGAAGATCTGGTCGCCGTTGCGCAGCACGTCGACCTTGTTGCCTTCGACGATGGGCGGCCCCAGCAGCACGCCGAGCGAGCGCCGGAATTGCGGGTCGGCGGTGTCGTATTGGCGTGCCAGCTGGGTCTCGATTTTCTTCTCGCTCGGCATGAAATTGAGCGCGAGGAAACCCACGAACAGCGAGAGGATGCTGCTCGTCATTGCCACGACTACAGTTTTGGTCTGCACGGGTACAAAAAAACCAACGCATGTGAGCGTTGGTTTTCAAGAAATTGGATGACTTAGCGCACCCGGCCGCGACGCAGCAGGTTGACGATGGCCAGCAGGATCACGGCGCCGAGGAAGGAAACCAGCAGCGACGACACGCTGAAGTCGTCCGAATTGATCGTGCCCGAGCCAAACAGCGGCGAGAGCAGCCAGCCGCCGAGGAAGGCGCCGACGATACCGACCACGATGTTGAGGATCATGCCCTGCTCGGCATCGGTTTTCATGACCATGCTGGCGAGCCAGCCCAAGATGCCACCAACGACAATCCAGATGATGAATAACATGTTGATTCCTCCTCTCAATGGATGAACATACCCCAGGCCAATTGATTGCCGTGGCCATGTGAAAAAGTCTAGAGGGCCGACTCTCCTCAGGTCGGTGCGGCAACGAACGTTAGATTGCGATTCCTCCGCCGCGTTCTTTTACAGCGCGACAATGTCGGCGACTGGGTGCGTCAGCGAACAGAAGAGTGGGCGGCCGCGTCCTATCGTTGGCCGGAAGGCAGCACGCCTCCCGGCTTGCGCGGCAAGCCCCCACCCTCAGACAAGGAAGGATTCGACATGAGCAACTACGACACGACGACGCAGCAGAATCAGCGCATGGTGACCGGCCTGTTCCCCGACCGTGCCAGCGCCGAACGCGCCTATGGCGCAATCTCCACCCGCGGCTACGGCAAGGACGACGTCAACCTGATGATGTCCGACAGCACCCGCAAGACCCACTTCGGCGACACCGAGACCGAACTGGGCAGCAAGGCCGCGGAAGGCGCTGGCGTGGGTGCCGGTATCGGCGGCACCATCGGCGCCGTGCTGGCGGGCGTGGCCGCTGTGGGCACCACGCTGGTGATGCCGGGCTTCGGCCTGGTGGTGGCCGGCCCGCTGGCAGCCGCGCTGGCCGGTGCAGGCGCCGGCGGCATCGCGGGCGGCCTGATCGGCGCGCTGATCGGCGCCGGGATTCCCGAAGAACGCGTCAAGCACTATGAGGAAGGCATCAAGAACGGCGGCATCCTGATGGGCGTGCATGCGCGTTCGGACGAAGACGTCGAGCACATCCAGCGCGCCTGGACCGACAACGGCGGCTCGCACGTGATCGGCACGGGCCTGGGCGCTGGCGCCGGCGCGCTGGCCGGTGCGGGCATCGGCGCGGCCGCGGGCCCGGTGGGCTCGGCCGCTGGTGCGGTCATCGGCGGCATCGCCGGCGGCCTGGCCGGCAAGGGTGCCGGTGAAGTGGTGAACCCGAAAGGCGGCGATGACCTGTCGCAGCACTACCTGGCCAAGGGCATGGGCGCGGGCGCCGGCGCGGCGGCCGGTGCCGCTGCGGGCACGGTGGCCGGCCCGGTCGGCATGGCGGCAGGCGCCGTGATCGGCGGCCTGGCGGGTGGCGCGGCCGGCCGTGGCGCGGGCGAAGTGGTCAACCCCAAAACCGACGACCAGCTGCATGAGCACAATCTGGCGCAAGGCGTGGGCGCCGGCGGCGGCGCGGCGGCCGGTGCGGCGCTGGGCGCGGTGGGCGGCCCGGTGGGCATGGCGGCCGGTGCGGCCGTGGGTGCGCTGGCCGGCGGCGCGGTCGGCAAGGCGGCTGGCCGTGCGGTCAACCCGCAGGCGGAAGATACCTACTGGAGCACCAACTACCAGACCCAGCCCTACTACACGCCGGGCTACACCTACGACGACTACCAGCCGGCCTACGCGCTGGGCTACAACAGCGCGGCGCGCTACCCGAGCTACGACCTGGCCGAGCGCCACATGGCCGACGACTGGGACCGCGTGAAGGGCAAGTCGCGCCTGACCTGGGACCAGGCCAAGATGGCCAGCCGCGCGGCCTGGGACAAGGTCGAGCGCGCCATGCCGGGCGACTTTGACGGCGACGGCCGTTGATGTGACAACGGGGTTACCGCTCGCGCGGCAACCCCGTTTGTTTTGCGTAGGGTGGGCACTTGTGCCCACGCGGTCACACGCTACCTGTCACCGCGTGGGCACGATGTGCCCACCCTACGAAAGCTTTACTGCTTGATGGCTTCCACCTGAATCTGCAAGCGCACCTCCGGCTGGAACTTCGGCAGCCCGTACGACACGCCAAAGTCGCCGCGGTTGAACGAGCCCGATGCGTCGGCGCCGCACACCTCGCGCTTGAGCATCGGGTGCTGGATGCACTTGAAGCTGTTGATCGCCAGCTTGACCGGCTTGGTCACGCCATGCAGCGTCAGCTCGCCATTGATCTCGGCCGGCACGTCGCCCTTGAACACGACCGGGCCCTTGTAGGTCGCGGTCGGGTACTTGGCCACGTCGAGCATGTCGGCGCCTTTGACGTGGTCGTCCAGCGCCACCAGGCCGAACTGGATGCTGGCCGGGTCGATCGCGATGTCCACCGAACCGGTCTTGGCCGCGCGGTCGAGCACCACGGTGCCGCTGGTCTTGGTGAACTTGCCGCGCCACACCGAGATGCCCATGTGGTCGGTCTCGAAGCTGGGGAAGGTGTGCTTCGGCTCGATCGTGTAGGTGTCGGCCGCGAATGCCGCGCTGGCGCACGCGCCGATCACCAGGGCCATCAGGGGTTTGCTTGCTTTCATTTGGACTTTCCCTCGTCGGTTGAAATTACTTGGCCGCGCTCACGCGGAACTTGATCACCACTTCGTCGGCGACGATGCTCGTGTCCTTCCACTCGCCTTCGCCCACATTGAACGCCAGGCGCCGGATCGGCAGCTGGCCCTCGAACACCTGCTTGTTGCCCTCGGTTTTGGCGACCACCGGAAAGCTCACGTCGAGCACGCGGCCCTTGATGGTCAGCTTGCCCGACACCGTCAGCTTGCCCGCGCTCGCCGGCTTGATGCCGGTGGAGACGAAGGTCGCCTTCGGGAACTGCGCCGAGTTGAACCATTCCTTCTTCGCCACCTCGCCGCTGTATTCCGGGTCCCCCAGGTCCAGGCTGGCGGTGTCCACCGCCACCTGTGCGCGCGCCTTCTCGGGGTGCGCCGGGTCGTAGTCGAGCTGCGCGTCGAAGCGCTTGAACTTGGCATCGACCGGCACGTTCATCTGCTTGAACACGGCGCTGATGCTGCTGGTGGCCGGATCGGCCTTGTACGGCGCGGCGCCGGCGACCGATACCGCGAACAGCGGTGCGAGCATCAGCAGGCGGAATGACTTCATGGGTTCTCCTTGGTTGGGGCAAACGGCAGCATGCGTGCAAGCAGGCCGTCGCGGTCGACGAACTGGTGCTTGAGCGCGGCGGCCAGGTGCAGCGCCACGGCTGCGGCCAGCGACATGTCGAGCCAGTAGTGCACCGCGCGCAGCACGGGTTTCAGGGCCGGGTCGGGCCCGAACAGCACCGGCAGCTCGAACACGCCCAGGTACACCACCTTCACGCCTGCCGCCAGCGAAAACGCGTAGCCGGACAGCGGCACCGCGAAGATCAGCACATACAGCAGCGCGTGCAGCCCGTGCGCGGCGCCTTGCTGCCAGGCCGGCGTCGAGGCGGGCAGGGCAGGCGGCCGGTGGCCCAGGCGCCACAGCAGGCGCAGCACCGCCAGCCCCAGCACCGTCACGCCCAGCCATTTGTGCCACGACACATAGCGCAGCTTGGCCGGCGTGAGGCCCGGGATGTCGGTCATTACCAGCCCGAGCACAAAGGCGGCCACGATCAGCAGGGCAATCAGCCAGTGCAGGACGATGGCGGGAATGGTGTAGCGTTGCATCGTTAGAATTAGTACGTATTAGAACAAAATAGTATCAAGAAACTACAGCGCCTGCTCGCGACGCGCGAACCCTGCACACAGCGGACAGAAACGCCACAAGATGCGGAAGGAATGTAAAATCTGCGATTATCGGTTTAGCAAAAATAACCTCAAGCTACGTTGTCCGCACGACGCATGAGCATTATGCACGAGACCGGCTCACCCGCCCGACGCCTGCTGGCCCTGCTTGCCGGCCTGGCGCTGGTGCTGCCTGCGCGCGCGGCGCCGCAAGGGCCGGGCGAGCTGGCCGACATGACGATCGAGGAGCTGGCCAACATCCAGGTCACCTCGGTGTCCAAGAAGCCGGAGCGCCTGATCGACGCGCCGGCGTCGGTGTACGTGATCACGGCCGAGGACATCCGGCGCTCGGGCGCGGCTACGCTGCCCGAGGTGCTGCGGCTGGCGCCGAACCTGCAGGTGGCGCAGACCAGCAACGAAACCTATTCGATCACCGCGCGCGGCATGAACGGCAGCAGCAACAGCCCGCCCAACAAGCTCCTGGTGCTGGTGGACGGGCGCTCGGTGTACACGCCGCTGTTCTCGGGCGTGTTCTGGGACGCGCAGGACGTGCTGCTCGAGGACGTCGAGCGCATCGAGGTGATCAGCGGGCCGGGCGGCACGCTGTGGGGTGTCAACGCGGTCAATGGCGTCATCAACATCACCACGCGCTCGGCGCACCAGACCGGCGGCACGCTGGCGCTGGCGCGCGCGGCCAGCGATGGCGCCGATGCCGCGCTGCGCTATGGCGCCACCAGCGGCACGGCCAGCTGGCGCGTGTTCGCAAAGACCTTGGTCCGCTCGCACAACGAGCTGGCGTCGGGCGCACCAGTCAACGACGGCTGGCACCAGTCGCAGCTGGGCTTTCGTGCCGACTGGGACCGCGGGGCCGACCGTTTCAGCGTGAACGCCAACGCCTATCGCGGCAAGCAGGAGCAGCCGGAGCCGGGCCTGATCAACGTGTCCGGCGCAAACCAGCGGCTCGGCACCATCGGCACCGAGGGCGCAAACTTCACCGCGCATTGGCAACGCCTGCTCGACGACGGCGGCACGCTCGGCGTGCAGGCCTATCTCGACTACACCCGGCGCGAAGTGCCGCCCAGCTTTACCGAATCGCTCGATATCGCCGACCTGCAGGTCCAGCACTCGCTGCCGGCGCATGGCGCGCACAGCGTGGTGTGGGGCGTGAACTACCGCCACAGCCGGGATCGGGTCACCAACAGCGACATCATCGCCTTCCTGCCGGCCGACGACAGGCAGGCGTGGTCCAGCGTGTTCGCGCAGGACGAGATCGGCCTGTCGGACAAGCTGCGGCTGACCGTCGGCGCGCGCGTCGAGCGCAACCCCTACACCGGCAGCGAATGGCTGCCGACCGCGCGGCTGGCGTTCAAGCCTGCGGCCGGGCACGCGCTGTGGGCCAGCGCCTCGCGCACGGTGCGCGCGCCTTCGCGCATCGATGCCGATACTTTCGTGCCCGGCAGGCCGCCCTACATCGTGGCCGGCGGGCCGCTGGTGCGTTCGGAGGTGGCCAGGGTTTATGAGCTGGGTTACCGCGGCCAGCCTGCGCCGGGGCTGTCGTATTCGCTGGCGCTGTTCCACAACGACTACGACCACCTGCGCACGGTCGAACTGCTGCCCAGCCGCACGGCTGTCGCCTTCGCCAGCCTGATGGAAGGCGCGGCCGATGGGGTGGAGGCGTGGGGCAGCTACCAGGCGACGGAAAAGTGGCGCCTGTCGGCCGGGTTCACGGCGCTGCGCGAACGGTTCCGGCTCAAGCCCGGCAGTAACAGCGTGGGTGGGCTGGCCACGACCGGGTTCGATCCGGCGCACACGGCGCAGCTCAGATCGAGCTACAGCTTCGATGACAGGCGCGAGCTGGAGGTTGCGGTGCGAAACGTGGGCGCGCTGGCGATCGGGCCGGTGCCGGGTTACACGGCGGTGGATGCGCGCTTTGGATGGTGGCTGTCGCGCGACCTGGAGCTGTCGGTCAGCGGACAGAACCTGAACGGATCACACGCCGAGTTCGGGCCGGCGAGCACGCGGATGGAGGTGCCGCGCAGGATTGCGGTCAAGCTGGTGTGGCGGCGGTGAGGGCTGCACCGTACAAGATCGTTAGCCCCAAAAACGTCGTTCCCGCGGAGGCGGGAACCCATAGGCCGCGTGCATGGACGCTCAGCATGGGTTCCCGCCTCCGCGGGAACGACGGGTAATGCGGATGCAGCCGAATCGTTAGATCGCGGCAGCCAGCTGCGCAGCCAGGCCGGTGTAATTCGCCGGCGTCATCTGCAGCAGCACGTCCTTCGCCTCCTGCGGAATGGCCAGCGTGCCGATGAACTCGCGCAGCGCTTCCTTGGTGATGCCCTTGCCGCGGGTGAGCTCCTTGAGCTGCTCGTACGGGTTGGCGATGCCATAGCGGCGCATCACGGTCTGCACCGGCTCGGCCAGCACTTCCCAGTTCGCGTCCAGGTCCTGTTCCAGGCGCGCCGGGTTCACTTCCAGCTTGTTCAGGCCGCGCAGGCAGCTGTCGTACGCCAGCAGCGTGTAGCCGAAGCCCACGCCGATGTTGCGCAGCACGGTCGAGTCGGTCAGGTCACGCTGCATGCGCGAGACCGGCAGCTTGTCGGCCATGTGGCGCAGCACCGCGTTGGCCAGGCCCAGGTTGCCCTCCGAGTTCTCGAAGTCGATCGGGTTGACCTTGTGCGGCATGGTGGACGAGCCGATCTCGCCGGCCTTGAGCTTCTGCTTGAAGTAGCCCAGCGACACGTAGGTCCAGATGTCGCGGTTCAGGTCGAGCAGGATGGTGTTGGCGCGCGAGATGGCGTCGAACAGCTCGGCCATGTAGTCGTGCGGCTCGATCTGGATGGTGTACGGGTTGAAGGTCAGGCCCAGGCGCTGCTCGATGACGTTCTTCGAGAACGCCGGCCAGTCGAAGCCCGGATAGGCCGACAGGTGCGCGTTGTAGTTGCCCACCGCGCCGTTCATCTTGCCCAGGATTTCGACCTCGCCGATGCGCTTGGCCGCACGCGACAGGCGCGCCACGACGTTGGCGAATTCCTTGCCCAGCGTGGTCGGGCTGGCGGTCTGGCCGTGGGTGCGCGAGAGCATCGGCAGGCTGGCGTTGACGTGCGCGATTTCGGTCAGCTTGGCGATGATGCCTTGCAGGGCCGGCAGCATCACGTTGTCGCGCGCGTTCTTGAGCATCATGCCGTGCGAGGTGTTGTTGATGTCCTCGGAGGTGCAGGCGAAGTGGATGAATTCGGAAGCTGCGACCAGCTCCGGAATGTCCTTGACCTTCTCCTTGAGCCAGTACTCGACCGCCTTCACGTCGTGGTTGGTGACGGCCTCGATTTCCTTGATGCGCGCCGCGTCCTGCTCGGTGAAGCCGGCGGCCAGCTGGTCGAGGAAACCAGCGGCTTGCGGCGAGAATGGCTTGATCTCGGCAAAGCCGGCTTGCGACAGCGCCTGCAGCCAGGCGATCTCGACCTTCACGCGGTGGTGCATGAAGCCGGCCTCGGACAGGATCGGGCGCAGCTTGTCGGTCTTGGCGGCGTAGCGGCCGTCGAGCGGCGACAGGGCCGACAGGGTGGAGAGGGTGTTAGCGGTCATGGCAGGCGGTCCGTGCAAAAACGCGGATTTTACCACCGACGGGGTGGCGCAGCCTTGTTGTGGACACACCGCAGGCCGGTGCTCGCGCCACTTTGTGCACGGGGGCCAATGCTATACTGTCATCCAATCCTCTTACCTGAGCATTTATGAAACTCATCGGTTCTGTCACCAGTCCCTACGTGCGCAAAGTCCGTGTCGTCATGGCGGAGAAAAAGATCGATTATTCGCTCGAGCTGGACAACGTCTGGGGCGCGGAGACCAGGATCCACCAGTCCAATCCGCTGGGCAAGGTGCCTTGCCTGGTCATGGAAGACGGCAGCGCGATGTACGACTCGCGCGTGATCGCGGAATACCTCGACACGCTCACCCCGGTGTGCAAGCTCCTGCCGCCCAACGGGCGCGACCGGGCCGACGTCAAGGTCTGGGAGGCGCTGGCCGACGGCGTGCTCGATGCGGCCGTGCTGGTGCGCCTGGAGCGCACGCTGCGCCCGCGCGAGCAGCAGAGCGAGGCATGGATCGAGCGCCAGATGGTCAAGGTGGGCACCGGCCTGCACGTCATGTCGCAGAACCTGGGCGACTCGCCGTTTTGCATGGGTAACCACTACACGCTGGCGGACGTGGCGGTCGGCTGCTGCCTCGGCTGGCTCAGCTTCCGCTTCCCCGAAATCGGCTGGCGCGACGAGTACCCCAACCTGGCGCGCCTGTTCGACAAGCTGTCCGAACGCCCGTCGTTCAAAGACACCGTTCCCTACGAGCCGTGAGCGGGCAGCGTCCCGCGCCGGTCCTGTTCGGCGAGGCGCTGGTCGATGATTTCGGCGACCACCAGGTGGTCGGCGGCGCGCCGTTCAATGTCGCCCGCCACCTGGCTGCGTTCGGCGAACGGCCTTTGCTGGTCACCCGCATCGGCAACGATGCCAACGGCGAGCTGGTGCGGGCCGAATTCGAACGGTTCGGCATGTCCACGGCAGGCCTGCAAACCGATCCGGATCTGCCGACCGGCCGAGTCGTCGTCCAGACCTTCGGGCACAGCCATCGATTCGAGATCCTGCCCGGCCAGGCCTATGACGCGATCGACGCCTCGCTCGCCGTGCAGGCCTTGTCGGAGGCGACCCCGTCCGCGCTGTATTTCGGCACGCTCGCCCAGCGCGATGCGCGCTCGCACGCAGCCCTGGCAGCACTGGTGTCCGCCTGCCCGGGGCCGCGCTTTCTCGACCTGAACCTGCGCGGCGACGAGCCGGACGACGCCTGTATCGATGAATCGCTGCAGCTGGCCAATGTCGTCAAGCTGAGCGAGGACGAACTGGCCGAGCTGGTGGTGCGGCGCGACCTGTACTACTCGTCGTTCGAAGACAGCTGCCGCGAGCTGATCGACCTGTTCGAGCTGGAAGCCGTGCTGCTGACGCTGGGAGAGGGCGGCGCACGCTATGTGGACTGCGAAAGCCGGCTGAAGGAAAAAGCGGCGCGGGTGCAGGTGCGCGACACGGTGGGCGCGGGCGACGCCTTTTCGGCGGTATGGCTGTATGGAATGTCGCGTGGCTGGTCCAGCATCGAGATGCTGGAGCAGGCCACCGCGTTCGCCGGGGCGATCTGCACCATCCGTGGCGCCGTGCCGCAGGACCTCGGCTTTTATGAACCCTGGCTGCGGCGCTGGGAGCAGATCGACTGAGCCGCGTTCACTCGTCGATCATCTGTGCCTGCAGGTAGTTCTGCAAGCCGATCTTCACGATCAGGTCGAGCTGCGTCTCGAGCCAGTCGATGTGTTCCTCGGTGTCCTCGAGGATGGACAGCAGGATGTCGCGCGAGACGTAGTCGGCCGCCACCTCGCAGGCGGCAATGCCTTCCTTGACCGTCTGCTGGGCCGCGCGCTCGAGCTTGAGGTCGCATTCCAGCATTTCCTGGGCCGATTCGCCCACCAGCAGCTTGTGCAGCGCCTGCAGGTTGGGCAGGCCGTCGAGCGTGAGGATGCGTTCGATGAGCTTGTCGGCATGCTTCATTTCGCCAATCGACTCGTCGTATTCCTTCTTGCCCAGCTTGACGAGGCCCCAGTGCCGGTACATGCGCGCGTGCAGGAAGTACTGGTTGGTCGCGGTCAGCTCGTTGGTCAGCTGCGCGTTGAGCAGCCGGATGATGTTCGGATCGCCCTTCATGTGTCGCCCTTGCGTGGTGTTGTGCAAACACTCTAGCGCAGGCGATCCGGACGCGGCGCGCGGTCGGATTTGCTGCCGTGCGCGCCGCCACATCCCCAAACCACGTCGTCCCCGCGGAGGCGGGGACCCATGCTGAGCATGCGTCGTGGTCAGCCCCCGAGTCGTGGCGACGCAAGCGGTCTATGGGTCCCCGCCTCCGCGGGGACGACGGATTTCAGGCTAGTGGGAGTTATTTACTGCCGGGACGGTCAAGCGGACGTGGTGCTCTTCTTGAAATGCAGCTCCGTCACCTGCGCCTTGCCGTCCAGATGCTCATTGAGAACCTCCCGCGCATAGCTGACGCACTTGCCGCAGCAGGTGCCCACGCCCAGTTCCCGGTGCAGTTCGGGCATCGACGAAATCCCGAGGTCCACCGCCTGGCGGATTTCGCGGTCGGAGATGTTATTGCAGACACAGACGATCATCGCGTTTCTTTCCTTGCCGTTTCGACTAGAAGAATGAGAATCATTCTCATTTGTGGTATATTCTCGCCAAACACGACTGCGGACGCAAGCATTTTGTTGCGGAATTGAGGCAGAGCAGCCCATCGTGTACAAATCGCAAATAGAAATTATTCGCATTTAGGTTTATGATGTTCTCATCTGTCCATCCGGCTTACGCGCACCACACCATGACCCTGGCATCGACCCTGACCACCCTGGACGCCCTGAAAGCGGGGCAGAGCGGCATTGTGATCCACCTGGCACCCTCCGGTGGGGCAGACGGGATCGACGTGCCGCGCCGGCTGATGGAGCTGGGCTTCGTTCCGGGCGAGCGTATCCGCATGCTCAAGCGCGGCCTGCCCGGCGGCCCGCTGGCAGTGAAGGTCGGCCAGTCCACCTTCGCCCTGCGCCGCTTCGAGGCGGCGCTGGTCTCGATCAAGCCCGAGTAAGCCATGGGCGCTTTGGAACAGCAGGTGCGCGCGGCGACCAGGACGCCGCTGATAGCGCTGCTCGGCAATCCCAACTGTGGCAAGACGGCGCTGTTCAACCGCCTGACCGGCGCGCGCCAGAAGGTCGCCAACTACGCCGGCGTCACCATCGAGCGCAAGGAAGGCTCGTTCACCTCGCCCGGTGGACGCGCGTTCCGTGTGCTCGACCTGCCGGGCGCCTACAGCCTGTCCGCCCAAACGCCGGACGAAGCGATCACGCGCGACGTGGTGGCCGGCTTGCGCAAGGGCGAACAGGCGCCTGACGCCGTCGTCTGCGTGGTCAACGCCACCAACCTGCGCCTGAACCTGCGCCTGGTGCTGGAGATCCGCCGCCTGGGCCTGCCGATGGTGCTGGCGCTGAACATGGTGGACGTGGCCCAAAAACGCGGCATCCTGATCGACACCGCCAAGCTGGAAGCGGAGCTGGGCTTCCCGGTCGTCGAGACGGTGGCGATCCAGGCCGGCGGCGAAAAGGCGCTGCTGGCGCTGCTCGACCGCATGCCGTTCGATACCAAGGTATCCCCCAACCCGCTCGCGGCGATCGACGCCGTGCCGGTCGAGGAGACCCAGCGCGAGGTGCGCCGCATCCTGGACGAGTGCACCAGTTATGCCAACGACACCGGCAACCTGACCGAGCAGATCGACCACGTGGTGCTGCACCCGGTGGTGGGCCCGGTCATCCTGGCTGCGCTGATGTTCCTGGTGTTCCAGGCCGTGTTCAGCTGGGCCCAGCCGCCCATGGAGCTGATCAAGAGCGGCGTGGAGGCGACCGGCGCATTCGTCGGCAACCTGCTGCCGGAAGGGCCGCTGCGCAGCCTGCTGGTGGAGGGCATCTTCGGCGGCGTCGGCACGGTGCTGCAGTTCCTGCCGCAGATCCTGATCCTGTTCTTCTTCATCCTCGTGCTCGAGGACTGCGGCTACCTGCCGCGCGCGGCCTTCCTGCTCGACCGGCTGATGGGCGGGGTCGGGCTGTCGGGGCGCGCCTTCATTCCGCTGCTGTCTTCGTTCGCCTGCGCGATCCCCGGCATCATGGCCGCGCGCACGATCCAGAACCCGCGTGACCGGCTGGTCACGATCATGATCGCGCCGCTGATGACCTGCTCGGCGCGCCTGCCGGTGTATGCCCTGATCATCGCGGCCTTCATCCCCGACCGCAAGGTGTGGGGCATGGTCAACCTGCAGGGCCTGGTGCTGTTCCTGCTGTACTTTGCCGGCGTGGCCAGCGCCATGGCGGTGGCCTGGTTCATCAAGCGCACCATGGGCGCAAACCGCCAGCAGCCGCTGATGCTGGAACTGCCGGCCTACCACTGGCCGCACCTGCAAAACCTGGCGCTCGGGCTGTGGGAGCGCGCGCGCATCTTCCTGACCCGCGTGGGCACGGTCATCCTGACGCTGATGGTGCTGGTGTGGTTCCTGTCGAGCTTCCCCGGCGCGCCCGAAGGCGCGACCCAGCCGCCGATCTACTACAGCATCGCCGGCATGCTGGGCCGCGCGCTGGCGGTGGTCTTCGAGCCGATCGGTTTCGGCTGGCAGATCTGCATTGCGCTGGTGCCAGGCATGGCCGCGCGCGAAGTGGCGGTGGGCGCGCTGGGCACGGTGTACGCGCTGGCCGGTGGCGGCGACGACATCGCCGACGCGCTGGCGCCGGTGCTGGCGCATTCGTGGTCGCTGGCCACGGCGCTGTCGCTGCTGGCGTGGTACGTGTTCGCGCCGCAGTGCATGTCCACGCTGTCGGTGGTGCGCCGCGAGACGGGCAGCGTGCGCTATTCGTTCATCATGGCCGGGTACATGTTCGCGTTGGCGTACACGGCGTCGTTCATCACCTACCGCGTCGCGCTGGCGCTGGGGGCCTGAGATGGTGCAGCAGCTGATTGTCGCCGTCATCGTGGTGGTTGCCGCTGCGTTTGCGGCGCGCAAGTACCTGCCGGCCGCGCTCAAGCGCCGGATCGTGTACCTGCTCAACGGGCGCGGCACCAGGCAGTCGCGGCTGGCGCGCTGGTTCGATACCGATGCCAGTTGCGGCAGCGGCAGCGGCAGCGGCAGCGATTGCAGCAGCTGCCATGCCTGCGATACCAGCGAGCCGGAGCCGCCCGCAGGCAAGCACCGCGTCATCAAGCTCCACGTCGACCGGTAGCGTGGGCTCTCGAGCCCACGCGGCGGCACGCGCCACGTGACAAAACGCGTGGGCTCGAGAGCCCACCCTACGCGCGGTTCTCGCTAATCGCTTACGACGTGCCACATATCCTTGACCTTGTCACCCTTCTTGTCGCCCGGGCTCTTGTCCTTTGAGAACGTGTACAGCGGCTTGCCCTTGTAGGTGAGCTGCTTGGTGCCGTCCTCGCGCGTGATCGACGAGTAAGGCGATTCGAGCCTGGTGCTGCCGGCCGCAACTGGTGGCCAGTTCTCGGCGCACTGCCCGGTACAAGAACTCTTGCCGCCCTTGTCCTGGTCGAAGGTGTACACCGTCATGCCCTTGGCATCGACCAGCATGCCGTCGGACTTGTGCACCGGCGCGTCGGCCGCCAGCACGGGCGTGGCCAGCAGCGCGGCGAGGATGAAGCTGACTGATCTCATGGCAATCTCCTGAAAACATCAACTCTGCCAGCAGATTCTAGCGCAGGCCCAGTTTTTCCATCAGCTTGCGTGCGTCAAACGGAGCGTGCACCTTGATGTCGTTGTCGAAGTAGCAGAACAGGTCGCGTTTGGCGCGCTTGGGCGGCGCCTTGCTCGAAGCCAGCTGCGCATCCTCGGGCTGGCCGCCGCTGGTCCAGGCACGGATGCGCGCGGCCCAGCGCTCCAGCGCTTCCTCGCTGTAGCCGCTGGCGTACAGTTCCTTGTCGCCGTGCAGGCGCAGGTACATGAAGTCGGCCGTCACGTCCTCCATGTACGGCCACTTGCCGGCGGTGTCCGCGACGACGAGCGCGATCTTGTACTTGCGCAGCAGCGCGATGAAGTCCGGGTCGCGAAAGCTCTCGTGGCGCACTTCGACCGCGTGCCGCATCGGCCGCTTCGGCCCCGCGTCGAGCGAGGTGCGGCCTTCCATGCGTGGCTCGTAGTGGCGGGCGCGCGCCAGCGCCTCGTCGGTGTCGTGCGGCAGCAGGGCGAGGAAGCGCTCCATGCGCTCGCGTTCGTACTGGAAGTTGGGCGGGAACTGCCACAGGAACGGGCCGAGCTTCTCGCGCAGTTCGAACACGCCCGAAGACAGCACGTTGGCCACCGGTCCCTCCGGGTCGCGCAGGCGCAGGATGTGGGTCAGGAAGCGGTTGCCCTTGACCGAGAACACGAAGCCGGGCGGGGTGGCGGCGTACCAGGCGGCGTAGCTTTCGGGCCGCTGCAGCGAATAGAACGAGCCGTTGATCTCGATGGTTGGCAGCTGGCGCGAAGCGTATTCGAGCTCGCGGTGCTGGGCCAGGCCCTCGGGATAGAACACCCCGCGCCAGGGCTCGTAACGCCAGCCGGAAATGCCGATGTAGATTGCGCCGCCCATGATGGCAAAGGATAGCCGGGCGGGGATGTTAGTTCCGTGTGGTGCCGAACGGAGCGGAATTGTTGGCTTACGAACGTCGTTCCCGCGGAGGCGGGAACCCATGCTGAGCTTGCGTAGTTGCTAGATTCGAGCTTGCCACCGAACAAGCGTTCCATGGGTCCCCGCCTCCGCGGGGACGACGGGTTACTTCACAACAGGCAGCTCGATGGCCGATTCCATCCCCGGCGCGTGGTAGATGCGCTGGGTCGCCTTCTTGTAATCCTGCGGCTTGGCGTAGAAGATGTTCGGCACGTAGGTCTGCGGGTTGCGGTCGTACAGCGGGAACCAGCTCGACTGAATCTGCACCATCAGCCGGTGGCCCGGCTGGATCACGTGGTCCACGTTCGGCAGCGCAAAGCGGTAGCGCTCGACCTTGTTGGCAGGGATCGCATGCGGCTTGTCGAAGCCATCCTTGTAGCGCCCGCGGAAGATGTCCATCGCGATCGCCAGCTGGTAGCCGCCCATCTCGGGCTGGCGCGCCACCTCGTCCGGGTACACGTCGATCAGCTTGACCACCCAGTCCACGTCGCTGCCGCTGGTGGCGGCAAACAGGTTCACCATCGGCTGGCCCGCCAGCTGCAGCGGCGCCTTGAGCGGCTCGCTCACGTAGGTCAGCACGTCCGGACGGTCCGAGTACGGGCGCTGGTCGGCCACCAGCCACGGACGCCAGACGTTGCCGTCGCCCATGCGCACCGGGCGCTGCACGAACGGCACCGGCTTGGCCGGGTCGGACACGTATTCGTCGAACTGCTGCTGGCCGGCCGGCTTGTCGAACGACAGGTGCAGGCCCGGCTCCAGGTACAGCGGCGTGGACGACGGCGCCAGCGGCCACTTGTCCAGGCGGCGCCAGCGGTTCGGGCCGGTCTGGTACGACAGCACCGGCGGGGTGTCGAACTTCGGCGCGCCGTCGCGCAGGTACTGGTCGAAGAACGGCAGCATATAGTCGCGGCGGAATTCGGCGGCAGTGTCGCCGGTCCACTTGAGCGCGCCCAGGGTCGAGCCGTCGCCGTTGACCTGGCTGTGGCGCCACGGCCCCACCACCAGGAAGTTCATGTTGTTGGCCTTGTCCTTCGGCTCCAGCGCCGCATAGGTGGCATAGGCGCCATAGATGTCTTCCTGGTCCCAGCGCCCCACCAGCGTCATGGTCGGCACCTTCAGGTCGCGCTTGCCCAGGATCTTGTCCAGCGCCTGCTCCTGCCAGTAAGTGTCGTATGCCGGGTGCTCGAAGATCTTCTTGGTGAAGTTCAGCTGGTCCAGCCCGTACTGGTGCGCAAAGTCGGCGGTCGAGCCGGCGCGCAGGAAGGCGTCGTAGTCGTCGTAAATGCCGGTGGCGATCTCCACGCCCTTGCCGCGCGCGGCGTTCTGGCTGGCGATGTAGCCCAGGTTCGACTGGCGGAACGCGCCGTTGTGGAACCAGTCGTCGCCGCGCCAGCCGTCCACCATGGGGCTCATCGGTACGGCGGCCTTCAGCGCCGGGTGCGGGTCCACCAGCGCCATCAGCACCGTGAAGCCTTCGTACGACGAGCCGACCATGCCCACCTTGCCGTTGGACTGCGGCAGGTTCTTGACCAGCCAGTCGATCGTGTCATAGGCATCGGTCGAGTGGTCCACCGCCGTGTTGTTCAGCGCGCCGCGCAGCGGGCGGGTCATCACGTAGTCGCCTTCCGAGCCGTACTTGCCGCGCACGTCCTGGTACACGCGGATGTAGCCGTGCTCGATGAAGGCGTCGTCGGCGTCGCCCAGCAGCGAGGCGATGTGCGGGCTCTCCATGCGCTCGGCGCGCTTGGAGGCGTTGTACGGGGTGCGGGTCAGCATGATCGGCGCGTGCTGCGCGCCCTTCGGGATCACGATCACGGTATGCAGCTTGACGCCGTCGCGCATCGGGATCATTACTTCCTGCTTCACATAGTCGGCCTCGGGCAGCGTCGCCGTGAACTTGGTGGCCGGAATGTCCGGCGCCATGTACGGGGTCTGGGCGAGTGCGGGCTGGAACAGGGCAGCGAGCAGGAAGGGGAGGGCGGACAGCTTCAGCGTGCTTCGGCGGGGCATCGGGTTCTCCACATATTCGTTTGAATGTTGATGCAACTTTGCAAAAAGTTGCCGTTGCGCATAGTACACCGAACCCAAAAAGCATGGGTAGCGCACGCGAGCGCTGTCTTTGCACGGGAGCACTGACGAGTGATAATGCAAAACTGCATCCACCACATCCACCACACCACATGGGCAAGCTGCTTGCGATCGACGGGCTGAACATCGTGCGCCGCGTGTACGAGGCGAGTCCCGAGCCGGACTCGGACCTGAAGGCGGGGATCGCGCTGCGCCATGCGTTTTCGTCGTTCCGCAATCTGCTCGAGGCGCACCAGCCCACCCACGTGCTGGCCGCATTCGACTATGGCGGGCCGACCTGGCGGCACGCGCTCTATCCGCGCTACCGCGAGCACCGCGCGCCGATGCCGTCGTACCTGCGCGACGCGCTGCCCGAGTTCCACCAGTCGCTGGCGCGCGTGGGCGTGCGGGCGGTGACGGTGCCCCAGGTCGAGGCCGACGACGTGATCGGCACCGGCGTGCTGCGCTGGCTGGCCGAGGGTCGCGGCGAAGCGGTAGTGGCCACTACCGACAAGGACCTGCACGCGCTGATCGCGCATGGCGCGCTGGTGTGGGACCATTTCAAGGGCGAGTGGCACGACGACGCCTGGGTGCGCCAGCGTTTTGGCGTGGCCAGCGAGCGCCTGCACGACCTGCTGGCGCTGATGGGCGACGCCACCGACGGCGTGCCCGGCGTGTCCAAGGTCGGCATGAAGACCGCCGCGCGGCTGCTCAACGCCTATGGCGACTTGGACGCGGTGATGGCCGGCGCCGGCATCCTGAAAACCCCACTTGGAGAGAGGTTAAGGGCCGAGCGTGAGATACTCTACCTTTCGCGCCAGCTGGTCGAGCTCAAGACCGACGTCAGGCTGGGCGTGACGTGGAACATGCTGGCATACGAAGCGTAACGACAGGGGAGGCAGATGCTCAAGGCGGTGATTGTGGACTCGAACGCGATTTCGCGCGGGTTGTTGAATACGGTGCTGACCGACGGCAGCTACAACGTGGTCGGCCAGACCCATACCGGGCCGCAGGGGCTGGCGCTGGCGATCAAGCACCAGGCGCACTTCGTCTGCATCGCCCGCGAGCAGGTGGAGGACGGCAGCCAGGTGGTCGAGCAGTTGCGCGAGCAGCTGCCCAAGGCGCTTATTTTCATGGTGTCCGGCACGCTGGATGCGCCCACCATCCAGGCCTCGGTGGCGCGTGGCGTGCACGGCTTCATTGTCAAGCCGTTCAAGGCCGACGCGGTGCTGCGCACGATCCGCAATACCGTGATCGCGGTCGTCAAGAAGCACCAGGCCGCGGCGGGCTAGGGCCGGGCGACCGGCTTCGGCGGGTTCACCTGCTGCGGCGGGCCCCAGCTGTCGATCTCGCGTTGCGTCAACGGCTCGGGCCTGGTCATGCTGACCTGGCCCGCCACCTTCGGGGACTGTGCATTGCCAGCCAGCCGGTATTGCACCACTCCGGTCCCGGGCGCGTTCCAGGCGGAGATCGTGGCAGTATCCCGGCCAATCTTGATTGGGTGTTCCGCCGGCGTCGGCAGCAGACTCGCCGAACCGCCCGGAAAGCCCGAGTGCAGGGCGAAAAGTGGAATCGCCGCACCTTCGAGGAACATGAAGAATGGGTTGCGGCCGAAGTCCAGTTCTTGCTCGGACAAGCCGAAGTACAGCGGTGACAGCTGCGGGCCGGTCATCAGCAGCCGCTTGACCTTCCCGGCCACCTCGATTTCGCCGAGATAGTCGCCGTTGCTGTACCGCGTGAGCCGGCTCACCTTGCCGTCCGCGCGCATCTCGATCATGCCATAGCGGCCCCATTCGCCCACCGACCCGGCCCACATGGCGTTAGCCTGGTCGCGCGGCGACGTGGCAGGCTGGGCGCCGACGGGCGCGCACAACAGCGTGGCCAGAACGAGCATCAGCGCTGCAGGCGGCGCCACAAGCGCGGCGAACGAGGGGCAGGCAGCGGAAAGATGATGGCGCAGCATGGAACCTCCGGACAGCGCGGGACACCCCGCGTCGCCGAATGGTAGCACGCTGCGCGTTACCGGAAGGCGATCAGGCGGCCGTGGCGCCGTCGATGATGCCGCCGCCCAGGCACACGTCGCCGTCGTACAGCACGGCCGACTGGCCGGGCGTGACGGCCCACTGCGGCTCGTCGAAATCGAGCACGAAGCGCTCCATGCCTTCCGACGTCACGGTGCAGGCCACGTCGGCCTGGCGGTAGCGGGTCTTGGCCGACAGCTTGCGCTGGCCCGGCGGCTCGCCCAGCACCCAGCTGGCCTGGCCCGCCGCAAGGCGCGACGACAGCAGCCACGGGTGGTCATGCCCCTGCACGATGTACAGCGTGTTGTTGGCGATGTCCTTGCGTGCCACGAACCACGGCTCGCTGGTGCCGTCCGCGTTCTTGTGCGACTTCAGCCCGCCGATCCCGATGCCCTTGCGCTGGCCCAGCGTGTAGAACGACAGGCCCACGTGCTCGCCCACCAAAGTGCCGTCGTCGAGCCGGATCGGGCCCGGCTTGTGCGACAGGTAGCGCGACAGGAACTCGCGGAACGGGCGCTCGCCGATGAAGCAGATGCCGGTCGAGTCCTTCTTGGCCGCGTTGGGCAGGCCGATCTTTTCGGCGATCTTGCGCACCTCGGTCTTGGCAATCTCGCCCAGCGGGAACAGCGACTTGGACAGCTGCGCCTGGTTCAGGCGGTGCAGGAAGTAGCTCTGGTCCTTGGTGCTGTCGAGTGCCTTGAGCAGCTCGAATTTGCCATTGTTCTCGCGCACGCGGGCATAGTGGCCGGTCGCGATCAGGTCGGCGCCCAGCTTCATTGCGTGGTCGAGGAAGGCCTTGAACTTGATCTCGGCGTTGCACAGCACGTCCGGGTTGGGCGTGCGCCCGGCCTGGTACTCGCGCAGGAATTCGGCGAACACGCGGTCCTTGTACTCGGCGGCGAAGTTGACCGCCTCGATATCGACCCCGACCACGTCGGCCACGCTGGCCGCGTCGATCCAGTCCTGGCGCGACGAGCAGTACTCGGAATCGTCGTCGTCTTCCCAGTTCTTCATGAACAGGCCCACGACCTCGTAGCCCTGCTCCTTCAGCATCCAGGCCGCAACCGAGGAGTCGACTCCGCCCGACATCCCGATCACGACTTTTTTCTTGCTCATGTAACGTCCGTCTTGAGGGTGAGCGCACGGTCGTACACCGACTCGTGCGTGTGCAGCAACGCCAGCGGCGTGCGCTTGCCGGCCAGGTAATCGTCCACGCACTGCAGCACGATCGGGCTGCGGTGGCGTTCGCGGCAGGTGGCCATTTCTTCGCGTGTCATCCAGAGGGTGCGAATGATACCGTGATCGAGCGGCCGGTCAAGCTCGCGCCCGGGCCGCCCGCAGAAGGTGAAACGCAGGTAGGTGACGTCGGTGCCGCGCGATTTGGACATGTAGCGCGACATGTACATGCCTACCAGCGCTTCGGGCACGAACTCGTGCGCGGTCTCTTCCATCGCCTCGCGCACCACCGCCTCTTCCAGCGACTCGTGCGGGTCGAGGTGGCCGGCCGGCTGGTTCAGCCGAATCCCTTCGCTGGTTTCCTCTTCGATCAGCAGAAAGCGGCCATCGCGCTCGATGATGGCGGCAACGGTGACTGACGGTTTCCAGATATGGGGCATGCGGGTCCTCGACGATGAGCCGACATTTTACATGGTGTGTCACAGGCCCGCTCATCCATACGTGCGCGCCCCCCGGCCGGAACCGTGCAGGTTAGCTTGATTTGATACAAAAAACCGTGGGATATGACTGCAGTTGAATCATGTTTGGCCTGAAAATGGCAGATTCAGCCATTACCAACATTGATACTTGGATAACAAGAGGTTTTCAGGTGTAAGATGGTGTGCATACATTCAACTGATCGGAGGGATTGATGAGAATTGGTATTCCGGCTGAAACCCGGCCGGGCGAGACCCGCGTCGCCGCGACCCCTGAAACGGTCAAGAAACTGGCTGCGCGGCACCAGGTGGTGGTGCAGGCCGGGGCCGGGCTGTCGTCGTCGGTGACCGACGCCGCGTTCGAGGCCGCCGGCGCCACCATCGGCAGCGCTGCCGACGCGCTCGGCGCCGACCTGGTGCTCAAGGTCCGCGCACCCGACGAGCACGAGCGCGGCCAGATGAAGGCGGGCGCGGTGCTGGTGGGCATGCTCAATCCTTTCGACCAGGACAACCTGGCCGCGATGGCCGGCGCGCGCCTGACCGCGTTTGCGCTGGAGGCCGCGCCACGCATTACCCGTGCGCAATCGATGGACGTGCTCTCGTCGCAAGCCAACATTGCCGGCTACAAGGCGGTGATGATGGCGGCCAATACCTACCAGCGCTTCATGCCGATGCTGATGACCGCGGCCGGCACCGTCAAGGCCGCGCGCGTGCTGATCATGGGCGTGGGCGTGGCCGGCCTGCAGGCGATCGCCACCGCCAAGCGGCTGGGCGCGGTGATCGAGGCGTCCGACGTGCGCCCGCCGGTCAAGGAGCAGGTCGAATCGCTCGGCGCCAAATTCATCGACGTGCCCTACGTTACCGACGAAGAGCGCGAGATCGCGATGGGCACCGGCGGCTACGCGCGGCCGATGCCCGCCGACTGGATGCGCCGCCAGGCCGAGCTGGTGGGCGAGCGCGCCAAGCTGGCCGACATCATCATCACCACCGCGCTGATCCCGGGCCGCAAAGCGCCGGTGCTCATTACCGAGGCGATGGTCAAGGCCATGAAGCCGGGCTCGGTGATCGTGGACATGGCGGTCGAGCAGGGCGGCAACTGCGAGCTGTCCGAGCCAGGCAAGACGGTGGTCAGGCACGGCGTCTCCATCATCGGCGAGCCGAACCTGGCCACGCTGGTGGCGGCCGACGCCTCGCAGCTATACGCGCGCAACGTGCTCGACTTCCTCAAGCTCATCATCGATAAGGAAGACAAACTGGTCATCGACCGCGAGGACGAGATCGTGCGCGCCACGCTGATGTGCGTGGATGGCGAGCTGCTGCGCAAACAATAACGTAGGGTGGGCAAGTCTCTTGCCCACGCGTCCAACGCACGCAAGCACGATGTGAACGCGTGGGCAGCGAAGCTGCCCACCCTACGGGTTACCGATTACAGAATAGGGGTGGAGGCAATGGAAGTCAGTCACATCATCATCAACCTGGTCATCTTCGTGCTGGCCATCTACGTGGGCTACCACGTGGTCTGGAACGTCACGCCGGCGCTGCATACGCCGCTGATGGCGGTCACCAACGCGATCTCCGCGATCATCATCGTCGGCGCCATGCTGGCCGCCGGCCTCACTGAAGGGCTGGCCGGCCAAGTCGCCGGCACGCTGGCCGTCGCACTGGCTGCGGTGAACGTGTTCGGCGGCTTCCTCGTCACCCAGCGCATGCTGGAGATGTTCAAGAAGAAGGAACCCAAGGCCGCGCCCGCCGCTGCTGCCAAAGCCAAGGAGGAAATGGCATGAGCGCGATCAGCATGAACATGGTCACCCTGCTGTACCTGGTCGCGTCGGTGTGCTTCATCCAGGCGCTCAAGGGCCTGTCCTCGCCCGCCACGGCGCGCCTCGGCAACGTGTTCGGCATGAGCGGCATGGCCATCGCGGCCGTGACCACCATCGCGCTGATGATGAAGCTGCGCGAGCAGCTGGCGCAGGGCGGCATGGGCTTTGGCCTGGTGCTGCTGGGTGTGGTGGTGGGCGGCGCGATCGGTGCCTACGCCGCGAAAAAGGTCGAGATGACCAAGATGCCGGAGCTGGTCGCGGCCATGCACTCGCTGATCGGCCTGGCCGCGGTGTGCATCGCGATCGCGGCGGTGTCCGAGCCGTGGGCCTTCAACATCGTCGAGCGCAATGGCGTTCTCCCGTTCGGCAACAAGCTCGAGCTCTTCATCGGCACCTTTGTGGGCGCGGTGACGTTCTCCGGTTCGGTGATCGCGTTCGGCAAGCTGTCGGGCAAGTACAAATTCCGCCTGTTCCAGGGCGCCCCGGTGCGCTTCGCCGGGCAGCACATGCTCAACCTGGCGCTGGCGATCGCCATCATCGCGCTGGGCCTGATGTTCTGCTTTGCCGACGCGGGCGGCGTGCACTGGACGCCGTACATCCTCATGGCCGCGCTGTCGTTCCTGCTGGGTGTGCTCATCATTATCCCGATCGGCGGCGCCGACATGCCGGTGGTGGTCTCGATGCTCAACAGCTATTCGGGCTGGGCGGCGGCGGGTATCGGCTTTTCGCTCAATAACGCGATGCTGATCATCGCCGGCTCGCTGGTCGGCTCGTCGGGCGCGATCCTGTCGTACATCATGTGCAAGGCGATGAACCGCTCGTTCTTCAACGTGATCCTCGGCGGCTTTGGCGGTGAAGCGGCGGCGGCCGATACTGGCGGCGCCAAGGAGCAGCGCCCGGTCAAGTCCGGCTCGCCCGAGGATGCGGCCTTCCTGCTGCAGAACGCCGAGTCGGTGATCATCGTGCCGGGCTATGGCCTGGCGGTGGCGCGCGCGCAGCACGCGGTCAAGGAACTGGTGGACAAGCTGACTGAACACGGCGTGACGGTGCGCTATGCGATCCACCCGGTGGCCGGCCGCATGCCGGGGCACATGAACGTGCTGCTGGCCGAGGCCGAGGTGCCGTATGACCAGGTGGTCGAGATGGAAGACATCAACAGCGAATTCAGCCAGACCGACGTGGCGCTGATCCTGGGCGCGAACGACGTGGTGAACCCGGCGGCCAAGGACCCCAAGTCGCCGATTGCCGGCATGCCGATCCTGGAGGCGTACAAGGCCAAGAGCATCATCGTGAACAAGCGCTCGATGGCCTCGGGCTACGCGGGGCTGGACAACGAGCTGTTCTACCAGCCGAACACGATGATGGTGTTTGGCGACGCGAAGAAGGTGATCGAGTCGATGGTGAAAGCCGTCGAGTAAGCCAGACGATGTTCTTCTTCCGGCATCCGCGGCCTGTATGGGATACCCGTCCGGTAGCCGTACAGGTCGCGCAGCAAAAAGCCAGGACCGACGTGAACACATTGGTCCTGGAGGTGAAGGACGCGCGGGAAGGTGCGAAGGGCGGCGCCGTACCCGATCCAGAATCGGGCGACGGCGCCGCCAAGTGAGGCGCCTTACTTGCCCGCCACCGCCTTCTCGATCGCCTGCCTGCCCACAC
Organism: Massilia agilis; assembly: GCF_024756255.1. Lineage (GTDB taxonomy): Bacteria > Pseudomonadota > Gammaproteobacteria > Burkholderiales > Burkholderiaceae_D > Telluria > Telluria agilis. The sequence goes on from NZ_JANUHB010000007.1 coordinate 116,923, forward strand.
GTCCCTCCATCTGCTCGACGGTCAAGGCCGTCGAATAAACCTCCGTCCTCAAAACCGTCGTCCCGGCGAAGGCCGGGACCCATGCTGAATCTCCGAAGTAGCATGCTCAGTATGGATCCCGGCCTTCGCCGGGATGACGCTTGCTGATTGTGACACTGCGCTGAGGCCTCGGGCTTCGGGAAGTCAGCATGGGTCACGGTGGGGACGCCCAGCCTTTCGCCGGGGCGACGGTGACTGACGTAGCGGTGGCTTATTTGCCGGCCACCGCCTTCTCGATCGCCTGCAACGCCTCCTTGCCCACACGTCCCTCCATCTGTTTGTACACCGGCGCCATCGCCGTGCGCCACTGCGCCTTCTCGGCCGGCGTGAGCGTGTAGACGGTGGTCTTGCCCGCCTTCCTGATCCCCTCCACCGCCTGCTCGTTTTCCTCGCTGGCGATCTTATTGGTGTAGGCGGTCGCCTCCTTCAGTGCGCCTTCGAGCTCGGTGCGGATATCGCCCGGCAGCTTGTCCCAGAAGTTCTTGTTCACGATGACCGCGTAGCCGATGTAGCCGTGGTCCGAGATCGTCATGTGCTTTTGCACCTCGTGGGTCTTCTGCGTGAAGATGTTCGACGGCGTGTTCTCGGTGCCGTCCACCACGCCGGTCTGCAGCGCCTGGTACACCTCGGAGAAGGCCATCACCTGCGGATTGGCGCCCAGCGCGCGGAACTGCGCATCGAGCACCTTGGACGACTGGATGCGCATCTTCATGCCGCGAAAGTCCGCCGGCACGCGCAGCGGCTTGTTGGCGGTCATGTCCTTGAAGCCGTTGTCCCAGTACGCCAGGCCGTGGATGCCCTTGGCTTCAAGCTTGTTGAAGAACCACTTGCCCACCGGTCCCGAGGTCACGCGGTACAGCGCCTGCTTGTCCGGGAAGATGAACGGCATGTCGAACGCTTCGAACTCCTTCACGCCCAGTGGCCCGAACTTGGCCAGCGACGGCGCCAGCATCTGCACGGAGCCCATCTGCAGCGCGTCGATCTCTTCCTTGTCCTTGTACAGGGTGCTGTTCGGGTACACCTCGACCTTCACGCGGCCGTGGGTCGCCTTCTCGGCGAGCTCCTTGAACTTCAGCGCGCCCTGGCCCTTCGGCGTGTCGTTGGCGACCACGTGGCTGAACTTGATGACGATCGGCTCCTGCGCGAAGGCGCTGGCGCTGACGAGGGCGGCGGCCAGCAGCGCCGCATGCATAGGCTTGAATTTCATAGAATGTCTCCAGATGGTTGTAAGTAATGCGGCTTGGTGTGTGATCGCGCCCGATGCCGCTTCAGGCACGCGATTTGTTATTTCATGCGCGGCCGCGACGCCGTGCTTCGTCCAGCATTTGCTGCGCGATGCGCACCACGGGGCGGTCGACCATCCTGCCGTCCACCGCCACCGCGGCGCCGCGTGCCGCGTCGTTTGCCGCCAGCACGCGCCCGGCCCAGGCCAGCTCATCAAGCGTTGCGACGAAGGCGTCGTTCACGGTGACGACCTGCTTTGGATGAATGCACAGCTTGGCGCCGAAGCCAAGGCCGCGCGCGCGCAGCGTGTCGGCGCTCACCAGGTCAAGGTCGTCGAACGCCGTGGTCACGCCATCGACCGGCGCCGCAATGCCCGCCACGCGCGAAGCCAGCACCAGCTGCGAGCGCGCGTACAGCAATTGTTCGTGCCCTTCCCGGATGCCCAGGTCAAGGCAGAAATCGATCGCGCCGAACACCAGCCGCTCGACGCGCTCCATGCGCGCCAGCACCGAGCAGTTCCACAGCCCGAGCGCGGTCTCGACCAGCGGCAGGATGGCCGGGGCACCGGCCGCGGCGAGCGTGGCCAGGTCGGCCGTCCGCTCGGCCTTGGGCAGCACGACGCCGGCCACGCCAGGCATGGCACACAGGGTCAGGTCGTCCTCGAACCATTCGCTGTCGGCGCCGTTGATGCGCACCAGTACCCGGCGCTCGGGCGACAGCCATGCGGCCAGTTCCGCGCGCGCCGCCACCTTGTCCGCGGGGGGCACCGCATCCTCCAGGTCGATGATCACCTGGTCGGCGCCGGCCGCGCAGGCCTTGTCGAAGCGGTCCGGCCGGTGGCCGGGCACGAAGAGATAGGAACGCGACAGCATGGATCAGCGCGCGGCCAGCAAGGTGTCGATCCGGTCGCAGTGCTCCAGGTCCCAGATGCGCGCAAAGGCGGCGCGTAATTCGGCAGGGCTGGCGGCGTCCGAGAACTGCGCCAGGCGCAGTGCCTTCGCTTCGAGTTCTTCGCGCGACAGCGTATTGCCCGGGTCGCCCTTCGGCTCGTCGACGCGGCCATCGAAGCTGCGGCCGTCATTGGTGCGCACCGTGACCTTGCCGATCCAGCGCGCCGGGTAGGCGTTGTCCACTTCCTCGTCCAGCACCATCTCCACCTTGTCGCGGAACGCGATCACGCGCGGGTCGCGGAACGATTCGTCGAACTCCTTCAGCCCCGCACTGCCGAACACGGCGGCCAGGCCAAGCACGGTCCCCATCGAGAACTTCGCCTGGTGCACGGTCTTCGGATCGACCACCGGGCCGAGCACGTCGATCGCGCCCTGGTGCACGCGGGTGGTCACCTGCGCGACGTCCTCCGCCGTCAGGCCGTGCGCGGCCAGCACCTGCAGCAGCGCGTCGGCCGCGGGATGGGTGTGGCGGCACGAAGCGTGGAACTTGAACGAGGTTTCCGCCAGCGTCCAGCGCTGGCCCAGGCCCGCGACCAGCTTTGCCGGGTCGGCGTCGCGCGACATGCCGGCGCCCATGCCCTGCGCGCCTTCCAGGATGCGGCGCGCGCCGGTGAAGCCTTCGCTGGCGATGTAGGCCGCCATCAGGCCGGTGCTTGCCGCGTGCGCGGTGTGCAGCTGCTTGGAGTCGGCGGCGTCGCGCAGGAATTCCCACAGTCCCGCGGCCTGCGTGCCGGCCGAACCGAAGGCATGCAGCATTTGCTCGGGCGTGAGCTTGAGCAGGCAGCCGACGGTCGCAGCGGCGGCAAGGCTGCCGGCGGTGCCGGTGGTATGGAAGATCTTGTAGTGCGAGCGGCCGAGGAATTCACCGACGCGGATGCCGACCTCGTAGCCGGCGACGGAAGCGGCCAGCAGCTCGCGCCCGCTGGCGCCGGTCGATTGCGCCACCGCCAGCGCCACCGGGAACACCACGGTCGCGGGGTGGAACACCGAGCCATTGTGCACATCGTCCTGCTCGACATAGTGTGACGAAGCGGCGTTGACCATCGCGGCGAACAGCGGGCTGGTCTTGCGGCGCAAGGCCAACACTTCGGACGGGCCGTCCTGCGGACCCATGCGGCGCGCGAACGATTCGATGATCTGCACCGGTTTGCCGGTCTTGCCGGCGAGGGCGGAGCCGAACCAGTCCAGGAACAGGTCCTCGGCGCGGCGGATCACCGGCGCGGGAATGTCTTCGAAGCGCAGGCCGGCGGCGAAGGTGGCCAGTGTCAGGCTGGGGTGGTCGTCATGCATTCAAATGTCTCCTCAAATTCTTTTCGCTACCCTCAATACCGTCGTCCCCGCGAAGGCGGGGACCCATGCTGAGGCTGGGTCGCAGCAAACGTGCGCCGCGTGGCCGCAAGCTCAGCATGGGTTCCCGCCTTCGCGGGAACGACGGGCAGGGGGGCACACTTTTTTCAAACAGCCTTCTGCTCGCGCAGCGCCGCGATGTCCTTGTCCCCATACCCCAGCTCCGCCAGGATCGCCTCCGTCTGCGCTCCCAGCGCCGGAATCGGGTCCATGCGCGCGCTCCAGGTATTGGGCACGCCGGGCGGCACCAGCGCGGGCAGGGGGCCGGCGGGCGAATCCACCTCGGCCCAGCGATTGCGCGCCCTGAGCTGCGGGTGCTCCCAGATGTCGTGCATCGTGTTCACGTGCGCGTTTGCGATCTGTGCCGCGTCGAGCCGCTCGATCAGCTGTTCGGCGCTCAGGCTGGCGAAGGTTTCGTTGATGATTGCGCGAAGTGCGTCGCGCGAAGCGTTGCGCGCCGAGTTCGAGTTGAAGCGCGGGTCGGTCGCCAGCTCCGGCTGCAGCAGGACCTTGGCGCAGAACAGCCCCCATTCGCGCTCGTTCTGCAGCCCGAGCATCACGATACGGCCATCGCCAACCGGGAACGGCCCGTACGGGTAGATGGTCGCGTGCGCCGCGCCCGCACGTGGCGGCGGCGAGGCGCCGTCCATGCTGTAGTAGAGCGGGTAGTTCATCCACTCGGCCATGCACTCCAACATCGACACGTCGATCTCGCAGCCCTGGCCGGTTTTGCCGCGCTGGATCAGGGCCGCCAGGATGTTCGAGTACGCGTACATGCCGGCCGAGATGTCCGCGATCGAGCAGCCGGCCTTGGCCATCTCGTCGGCCGTGCCGGTGATCGACAGGAATCCGGCTTCGCTCTGGATCAAGAGGTCGTAGGCCTTCTTGTCGCGGTACGGACCATCCGAGCCATAACCCGAGATATTGCAGACGATCAGGCGCGGAAAGCGCTCGCGCAGGGCTTCGTACGACAGGCCAAGGCGCGCGGCGGCGCCCGGCGCCAGGTTCTGCACCAGCACGTCCGCGCCTTCGAGCAGCTTGCCGAGGATGGCCTGTGCCTGTTCGTGCTTGACGTCCAGCGTCAGGCTTTCCTTGGAGCGGTTGGTCCACACGAAGTGCGAGGCCAGGCCGCGTGCGCGCTGGTCGTAGGCGCGCGCAAAGTCGCCGACGCCGGGGCGCTCGACCTTGATGACGCGCGCGCCGAGGTCGGCCAGCTGGCGCGTGCAGAACGGCGCGGCGATCGCGTGTTCCAGCGTGATGACGGTGATTCCATCCAGTGGTCGCATGGCGGTCTCCTCAGAACGAGCGCGGCATGCCGAGCACGTGCTCGCCGATGTACGCGAGGATCAGGTTGGTCGAGATCGGCGCCACCTGGTACAGGCGCGTCTCGCGGAACTTGCGCTCGACGTCGTACTCGCAGGCGAAGCCGAAGCCGCCGTGGAACTGCAGGCAGGCGTTGGCCGCCTCCCACGACGCGTCCGCCGCCAGCATCTTGGCCATGTTGGCCTCGGCGCCGCAGTTCTTGTGGGCGTCGAACAGCGCCGCCGCCTTGTAGCGCATCAGGCTGGCCGCTTCCACGTTCACGTAGGCTTTCGCGATCGGGAACTGCACGCCCTGGTTCTGGCCGATCGGGCGGCCGAACACCTCGCGCTCCTTCACGTATTTGGTCACCTTGTCGATGAACCAGTAGCCGTCGCCGATGCATTCGGCCGCGATCAGCGTACGCTCCGCGTTCAGGCCGTCGAGGATGTACTTGAAGCCCTTGCCTTCTTCGCCGATCAGGTTCTCGGCCGGGATCTCCAGGTTCTCGAAGAACAGCTCGTTGGTCTCGTGGTTGACCATGTTCAGGATCGGCTGCACGGTCAGGCCCTTGCCGATCGCTTCCTTCAGGTCGACGATGAAGATCGACATGCCCTCGGATTTTTTGGTCACGTCCGACAGCGGCGTGGTGCGCGCCAGCAGGATCATCAGGTCCGAGTGCTGCACGCGCGAGATCCACACCTTCTGGCCGTTGATGACGTAGCGGTCGCTACGGCGCACGGCCGTGGTCTTGATCTTGGTGGTGTCGGTGCCGGTGGTCGGCTCGGTCACGGCCATCGACTGCAGGCGCAGCGCGCCGCTGGCGATCTGGGGCAGGTAGCGTTCCTTCTGCTCCTTCGAGCCGTGACGCAGCAGGGTGCCCATGTTGTACATCTGGCCGTGGCAGGCGCCCGAGTTGCCGCCTGCGCGGTTGATCTCTTCCATGATGACCGATGCTTCGGTCAGGCCCAGGCCCGAGCCGCCGTATTCCTGCGGGATGAGGGCGGCCAGCCAGCCGGCCTGGGTCAGCGCGTTGACAAATGCCTCGGGGTAGCCGCGCTCTTCGTCGATCTTGCGGAAGTACTCGGCCGAGAATTCGCCGCACAGGGCGCGCACCGCATCGCGGATGTCTTCGTAGTTGTCGTGGTGGTTCATTGGTGTCTCCAAAAATTATTCTTGGTCTGGCGCGTCAGGCCAGCGTGGCCTCGGCCTGCATGGCGAGCTCGCCGCGCATGTTCTGCGCCCACAGGTGCACCGTGCGGCCATCGGCGTCGGGCCGGCCGCACAGGGTGAAGGGCTCGATGTCGAACAGCGAGCCAACCGCGCGGAACGAGAACGTGGCCATGCGCGCATCGGGCATGTGCCGGCGCAGCAGGTCGGCCAGCAGGGTGGCGATCAGCGGGCCGTGCACGATCAGGCCGGGATAGCCCTCGACCTTGGTCACATATCTGCGGTCGTAGTGGATGCGGTGGCCGTTGAAGGTGAGCGCCGAGTAGCGGAACAGCAGCACCGGGTCGGGCGTGACGATGCGCGACCAGGCTGCGTCAAGCGGGGCCATCTTCGGGGCCGGGGCAGCCGCGCCGGGCGTGGGCAGCGGACGGTAGACGATGTCGTGTTCCTCGGTTACGCACACGCGGCCGGCATGCGCCAGCTCGTGCTTCACGGTGACGAACACCAGGCTGCCGCTTGCGCCGCTCTTGGGCGTCACGCTCATCACCTGCGAGGTGCGCGTGGCCATGCCTTCGACCGGCAGCGGTTCGGCAAAGCTCAGGCGGCCGCCGGCCCACATGCGGCGCGGCAGCGGCACCGGCGGTAAAAAGCCGCCACGCCTCGGGTGGCCGTCCGGACCGATTTCCGATTGCGGCGCGGCGGACCAGAAGTAGGCCCAGTGCCACAGCGGCGGCAGGGCGTCGCCTTCCTTGAACGTGTCGGCACGGTCGAGCGTGGCCGCCATCGCGTTGGCGGTTGCCGCGCCGACCCGGGTGTCGAGCGTCTCGGTCTTGCCGACCCATTGTTGCAGTAAGGAATTGTCGAGGGCGTCAGCAGTCATGGATGTCAGGGTCATCAGTAACAAGGTGGCCAGTGTGGGGCGGGGACCCCGAACGCACAATCTGTGCTTTTGGAAGGGGGGCTACGGTTTCGGCGTAGGCAAGGCGCTTGGGCTAGAATGCCTTAGTGAAATAAGGAAGTGGCCACATGCTTTTCGACCTGACCGACCTGCGCCTGTTCATCTTCGTCGCAGAACTAAAGAGCCTGACCCGCGCCGCCGAACGGATGCACTTGTCGCTGGCGGCGGCCAGCAACCGGATCAAGGAACTCGAATCGCGCTTTGGCATGCGCCTGCTGTATCGCGAGAACAAGGGCGTGAGCCTGTCGCCGGCCGGCGAGACGCTGCTGGCGCACGCGCAGCGCTTCATGCAGCAGGTCGAGCTGCTCAAGAGCGACATGCAGCAGTACAACAACGGCATCAAGGGCCATATCCGCATCTTCGCCAATACGACCGCGGTGACGGAATTCATGCCGCACGTGCTCGGCACCTTCCTCGCGTCGCACCCGCAGGTGAACGTGGCGCTGGAAGAGCGGCTGAACCACGACATCGTGCGCGGCGTACAGGAAGGCACTGCCGACATCGGCGTTGCCGCCGGCACGGTGCAGGGGCAGGGGCTGGAGATCATCAATTTTTCCACCGACCGGCTGGTGCTGGCCACGGCCGCAGGCCACCCGCTGGCGAAGGCCGGCAGCATCGGCTTTGCCGAGACGCTGGAATATCCCCACATCGGCCTGCACGAGGGCAGTACGCTGCAGCACTTCCTGAACCGGGTGGTGAGCGACAGCGGGGACCGCCTGAACCTGCGCATCCAGGTGCGGGGCTTCGACGCCATGTGCCGCATGGTGGAGGCGAACGTGGGTATCGGCATCCTGCCGCAGTCGGCGGCGCGGCGCCACAGCCAGAGCATGAAGCTGGCGCTGGTGGAGCTGTCCGACGACTGGGCCGTGCGCGAGCGCAGTGTGGTGGTGCAGAAGCTCGACGCGCTGCCGGCGTATGCGCGCGAGCTGGTGGAGATGATCAGGCTCGAGGCGTCGGGTTAGCCGACAGCCTCAAACCGTCGTTCCCGCGCAGGCGGGAACCCATAGGCCGCGTGAACGGACGTTCAGTATGGGTCCCCGCCTTCGCGGGGACGACGTTTTTGGGTTGCGGGCTAAGGGGTCTGCGTATAGCGCGGCGCGCGCCCGCCGCGGTGGCCGAACATCATCAGCTCGGCCAGCAGCATGCGCGCCGGCTTGACCGTGTCCAGCACCGCCAGCGACAGCCCGAACAGCGATTGCAGCGGCCCGGTGTCGGTGAAGATGCGCGCCATCGCATCGGTCACGCTGATGGTCAGGCGCCGGTCATGCTGGCGCTCGTCCACGAAGCGCTGGACCGCATGCGGGCCCGCTCCTTCAGTGGCCAACACGCGCGCCAGCACCGCGGCGTCGCGCAGGCCCAGGTTCATGCCCTGTCCCGCCACCGGATGCAGCGTCTGCGCCGCATTGCCCACCGCGACCGTGCGCGCGGTGGCGCGCGCGTCCGCGTTCAGCCCCAGCGGATACGCCACCCGCGTCGATGCGGCGGTAAAGCGTCCCAGGCGCGACCCGAAGGCGTCGCCCAGCTGCGCCAGGAAGTGCTGGTCGTCCAGCTCCAACAGCTGCGCCGCGCGCTCGGGTTTGACGCACCATACCAGCGCGTACTGGTGGCCATCGGCGCCGTCCTGCGGCAGCAGCGCCAGCGGCCCTTCCTCGGTGAAGCGCTCGAAGGCGCGATGGGGAATCGGGTTGCTGGCGCTGATGCGCGCGATCACGCCGGTCTGCCCGTAGTCGCGCTTGATCGAGCGGTCCTGCTGCTGCCCGAAGATGCCGCCTTCGGCCTGCACCGCCACCAGCGCGCGGATGGTGCGGCCGTCGTCCAGCGTAAGGGTGACGCGGTCGCTTTGTTCGTCCACGCCCACCACGCGCGCCGGCCGGATCACGGTCACGCCCGCACGCTCGCAGGCACGCGCCAGCGCATCGACCACGTCGCCGTAGCGCGCCACGTAGCCCAGCGCGGCCAGCTTGTGCTCGGCACGGTCCATCAGGCTGCGGCCAAGTCGCCCGCGCCGGCTCACGTGGATCTGGTGGATCGCGGTGGCCGGCAGCGGCCAGGCGCCCAGTTCTTCCAGCAGCAGGCGGCTGCCCCAGGCCAGCGCGATCGAGCGCGGGTCCGAGATCGCCTGTCCCAGCGATTTGGCATCGACCAGCGCAATGCGCTTGCCGGGCACGCCGCGCTTGGCCATCAGCGCGGCCAGCGCCATGCCCACCGGGCCGGCGCCGCAGACCGCCACGTCCACTTGCAGTTCTTCGTTCATCATGGTTTGCGCATCAGTTCTTCAATCTCGGCCACCTGCTTGGGCGCGGCGCCGGTCAGGATGCGGCAGCCGCCCTCGGTGACGACCACGTCGTCCTCGATCCGGATGCCGATGTTCCAGTATGCCTCGGGAACGCCCTGGGCCGGGCGCACATAGATGCCCGGTTCCACGGTCAGCACCATCCCCGGCAGCAGGCTGCGCGAGGGCTTGCCCTCGCGCGCGGTGTCGCGGTAGCGGCCCACGTCGTGCACGTCCAGCCCGAGCCAGTGCCCGGTGCCGTGCATGTAAAACTCCTGGTAGGCGCGCTCTGCCACCACATTGTCCACGCTGCCATACTTGCCCTTGTCGAGCAGGCCCAGGTCGAGCATGCCCTGCGCCAGCACCCGCACCGCCGCGTCGTGGATGTCGCTGTACGGCCGGCCAGGGGCGACCGCATCGAGCGCGGCCTGCTGCGAAGCCAGCACCAGTTCGTACAGCGAGCGCTGCGCGGGCGAAAAGCGGCCGTTGGCCGGGTAGGTGCGCGTGATGTCGGCCGCGTACGAATCCAGCTCGCAGCCGGCGTCGATCAGCACGAGCTCGCCGTCGGCAACCTGTGCGTTGTTGGCGATGTAGTGCAGCACGCAGGCGTTCGCGCCGCTCGCCACGATCGGCGTGTAGGCCGGAAACTGCGCGCCGCAGCGCCGGAATTCGTGCAGCAGCTCGGCCTCGATCTCGTACTCGAACATGCCGGCTCGCGTGGCGCGCATCGCGCGTGCATGGGCGTTGCCGGAGATGGTCCCGGCGCGCAGCATCGTGGCCAGCTCGGTCTCGTCCTTGTGCAGCCGCATCTCGTCGAGCACGGGCAGCAGGTCGTGCGCGGCCGGCGGCGCGGTGATGCCGCTGCGGCTTTGCGCGCGCACCGCGGCCAGCCAGCCGGCCAGGCGCTGCTCGACCGGCAGACCGCGCCCGAGCGGATACCAGACGGCCGGGCAGTCGGCCAGCAGGCGCGCCATGTGCGCATCGAGCTCGCCGATCGCATATGCCTCGTCCAGGCCGAAGGCGTCCTTCGCGCCCGGCGGGCCGTAGCGAAAGCCGTCCCAGATCTCGCGCTGCACGTCCTTTTCGCGGCAGAACAGGATCGAGCGCGCCGGCTTGTCGCCCTGCGCCGCCACGATCACGAGCGCGCTTTCGGGCTCGGTAAAACCGGTGAGGTAGTAGAAGTAACTGTCGTGGCGGTAGGGATAATCGCTGTCGCCGTTCCTCGGCGCTTCAGGTGCGGTGAACAGCACGGCCACCGCGCCCGGCTGCATCGCTGCGGCCAGGCGCGCGCGGCGAGCAGCGAACTGTTTCATGACGCAGCCTTCGCAAACGGCGCGTTCAGCTCCTCGAGCTGGCTGGCCACGCCCACGTTGACCCATTGGCCGTTGTAGATCTCGCCGCCCACCCGGCCCTGGTCCACGTACTTGCGCACCAGCGCGCCGAACTTGACGAAGTCGCCCGGCTTGATCGCCTCGAACATCTCCGGGCGGTACACGCCGATGCCGGCGTAGTTCCACATCGGGCTGCCCTCGTTCGCCACCTCGAACATCGTCAGCGCGAAGTCGCCTTTCGGGTTGTGCCACGGGTTCGGCGCCAGGTACAGCCAGGCGATGTCGCGTTCGTCCTTCGGGTACGGGTTGCCCAGCACGTCCGCGTCCTTGAGCGCATCGAGCGCCAGGGTGAAATCGAAGTAGGGCGCGTAGATGTCCCCCGAGACCGCGAGGAAGGGTTCGTCGCCCAGCAGGGGCAGCGCATTGGCGATGCCGCCCGCCCATTCGAGCGGCGTGGGCTCGTGCGAGTACACGATGCGCGCGCCATGGCGGCTGCCGTCGCCCAGCTCGGCCTCGATCATGTGGCCCAGGTGCGAGTGGTTGATCACGATGTCGGTGATCCCCGCGCGCACCAGGTTCAGCACATGCCAGGTGATCATCGGACGGCCGCGCACCTTGAGCAGCGGCTTGGGGCAGGTGTCGGTCAGCGGGCGCATCCGCTCGCCGCGGCCGGCGGCCAGAATCATGGCTTTCATCGGGAATTCTTCAGAAGGTGTAGCCGACCTTAGGCGCTTCGCCCTCGAACGCGTCGAGCAGGCGCAGCAGCGGCTTGAGTTCTTTGTAGCGGTTGGCGGTCTTGCGCACGTAGTCCATCACGGTCGGCAGGTCGCCCATGTAGATGGTCTTGCCGTCGCGGTAGTTCAGGCGGCAGAAGATGCCGAGGATTTTCAGGTGGCGCTGCAGGCCCATGAATTCAAAGTCGCGGTAGAACGCGTCGATGTCCGGGTTCACCGGCAGGCCCAGCTTCTTGGCGCTTTGCCAGTAGCGCACCACCCAGTCCAGCACCAGTTCCTCGTCCCACTGGATGTAGGCGTCGCGCAGCAGCGAGGCCAGGTCATAGGTGACGGGGCCGTACACCGCATCCTGGAAGTCCAGCACGCCGGGGTTGCCTTGCTCGAGCCACATCAGGTTGCGCGAGTGGTAGTCACGGTGCATGTACACCTGTTGCTGGGCCAGCACGTTGGCGCAAATCGCGTCGAACACCTGGTCCAGCTGCGCCTTTTGTTGATCCGTCATGGTGATGCCCAGGTGCTTGCCGACATACCATTCCGGGAACAGGTTCATCTCGCGCAGGGCGAACGCGCGGTCGAACTCGGGCAGCACGCCTGGCTGGCTGGCCAGCTGGAACTTGAGCAGGGCGTCCACCGCGCTTGAATACATGAAGGCGGCGTTGTCCGCGTCCAGGCGCTGCAGGTAGGTAGTGGTGCCAAGGTCCGACAGCAGCAGAAAGCCGCGCTCCACGTCGCGCGCAACGATCGCCGGCACCGTCACGCCGGCGGCCATCAGCAGGCCGTCCACGTGGATAAAGGCCGGCACGTTCTCGCGCTCGGGGGGCGCGTCCATCGCGACCAGGGTGTCGCCCAGCTTGTCGCGCATGGGCTCAAGCACGTCCAGCCGGAAGTAGCGGCGAAAGCTCGCATCGGAAGAAGCCGGGCGCCGCGAGCCCGCGTCCACCAGGCCGAGGCCCGCCAGCCACTCGGTCAGGAGGGCCAGGCGCGCATCTTTTTCAGCGGAAGTGGGGGAATTTTGAGACAGAGAAGACATGAAGCGGGCTGGGGAATCCGGTTGATTGTGAAGTTCCCATATAATAAGGGATTCAATCCAAAAAATCGCCTGTTTATGGTGCAGCAAGTCGTTTCATGAGCTGGTTTTCGGCCCTTCCACCTTCGCGCAAAGGCGCCTTCGCGCTGACCGCGCTCGTCACCGTGGCCACGGGGCCGCTGCACGCACAAACGGCGCCAGCCGCCAAGCCGCCAAGCACCGATGAACAGGACCAGCCGGTCACCATCCGCGCCGAGGAAATCACCGGCCGCCCCGACCGCGAACTGAATTTAAAAAGCAACGTCGAGATCACCCGCGACGGCACCGGCATGACCGCCGATACCGCCTGCTACATGCGGGTCGAGGACGAAGTGACCGCGCAGGGCCACGTGACGATGTGGCGCTTCGGCGACCGCTACAAGGGCGACGCGCTGCAGCTCAATCTGGAGACCGGCAAGGGCTGGGTGCTCAATCCCCAGTACCACATGCAGCTGAATAACGCGCAGGGCCGCGCCAACCGCATCGATTTCCTGTCCGAGGAAGTCGGCGTGGTCTCGGATGGCACCTACAGCACCTGCGAGGGGCCGGACCCCGACTGGTACCTCAAGTCGTCCAAGCTGCGCCTGGACCAGGGCCGCGACGTCGGCACCGCCGCCAACACGGTCATCTACTTCAAGGGCGTGCCGATCATCGGCACCCCGGCGCTGTCGTTCTCGCTGTCGGGCGCGCGCCGCTCGGGCTGGCTGCCGCCGTCGATCGGCGCGGGCTCCAAGGGCAATGCGGAACTGATGGTGCCGTACTACGTCAACATCGCGCCCAACCGCGACCTGACGCTGTTCCCGCGCGTGATCTTCAACCGCGGCGTGCAGCTGGGCGCCACCTTCCGCTACCTTGGCCTGACCGACCGTGGCCCGTACAGCGGCGAGACCCACGTCGAGGCGCTGCCCAACGACCGCATCCGCCACCGCAACCGCTGGCTGGTGCAGTCGCTGCACAACCAGACCGTCGCCCCGGGCTGGACCTACGGCTGGACCATCCACGCGGCGTCCGACGACAACTACCCCAGCGACTTCTCGCGCACCGTGGCCGCGTCGGCCGAGCGCCAGCTGCTGCGCGAGCTGCGCACCGATTACGGCACCCAGTACTGGAGCCTGTCGGCGCGGGTGCAGAACTACCAGGTGCTGCAGGACCCGGCCGCCATCGGCCCCACCGGCAACCCGGCGCTGTTCGTGCCGCGCCCGTACGACCGGCTGCCGCAGCTGAACTTCCACGCCGGCCGTTACGACGTGCTGGGCGGGTTCGACTGGGCAGTCGATGCCGAGGCGACGCGCTTCTCGCAGCCGGGCGATATCGTGCAGGGCAACCGTTTCGTGTTCGTGCCGCAGGTCAGCCTGCCGTTCGTGCGCCCGGGCTACTTCATCACGCCCAAGCTGATGCTGCACGCGACCAAGTACGACCTGACCGACAACCGCGACCAGCTCGGCCGCCCCGCGCCCAATGAACAGGATCGCGCGGTGCCGACCTTCTCGCTCGACAGCGGCCTGATCTTCGAACGCGAGGGCAGCCTGTTCGGCCGCCCCGCCACCCAGACGCTCGAGCCGCGCCTGTTCTACGTGCGCACGCCGTTCCGCGACCAGACGCAGATCCCGAACTTCGACACGGCGATCGCCGGCTTCAACTACGCCCAGCTGTTCACCGAAAACCGCTTCGTCGGCGCCGACCGCGTGTCGGACGCCAACCAGCTGACCGCGGCCGTGGTGTCGCGCTTCATCGAGAGCAATGGCGCCGAGCGCCTGCGCGTGGCGGTGGGCACCCGCTATTACTTCAGCAACCCGCGCGTGACCCTGACGGCCAACGACGCCAAGAACCAGAGCCGGTCGGACGCGCTGTTTGCCGCCGGCGGGCGCATTTCCGATCACTGGAACTTCGATACCGGGGTACAATACGACGCCCAGGGCCACAGCCTGTACAGCTCGAACGCTGGCTTGCAATGGCAGCCGGCCCCGATGAAGGTGGTCAACGCCGAGTACCGTTACCAGCGTGACAGCTTCCGCAACGCCGACCTGTCGGGCCAGTGGCCGCTGTCGGCGCGCTGGTATGGCGTGGGCCGGGTCAGTTATTCGCTGAAGGACAAGAAACTGCTCGAAAGCCTGGTCGGCCTGGAGTACAAGGCCGATTGCTGGGTGTTCCGGTTCGGCGCCTCGCGCTTCGTGACCGCCGCCCAGACCACCTCGACGCCGATCTTCTTCCAGATCGAGCTGAACGGACTGTCGCGCCTCGGTTTCGGCAACCCGCTGGAATCGTTTAACAAGAGCATCCCCGGCTACACCCGGCTGAACACGAACGTCGGCCGCCCCTGACCGGTGAGCAATGGATCAACCTGAAATGAGTGCTTCCCAGATGATGCGTACTACCCGTTTGCAACAGATCTCGCTCGCAGCGGCGCTGCTGTGTGCGCTCACCGCCGGTTCCGCGCATGCGCAAGCCGGCAAGACGGACGCGGCCCCGAAGGCCAGCACTGGCGGCTTCCTGCCGCCGGCATCCGCCGACGCCAAGGTGATCGATTCGATCTACGTGGTGGTCAATGACGACGTGATCACCAAGAACGAGGTGAAAGGCCGGGTCGACCAGGTGGTGCAGCGCATGCGCGCCCAGGGCGCGCAGGTGCCCGACCTGGCCGACCTGCAGCGCCAGGTGGTGGAGGCGATGATCGTCGAGCGCGCCCAGATCCAGCTGGCCAAGGAATACGGCGTCAAGGTCGCCGACATCGAGCTCGACCGTGCCATCGCGCGCATCGCCGAGAACCAGAAGATGTCGGTGCAGGACATGCGCAACCAGATGGAAAAGGAAGGCCTGCCCTTCAACCAGTTCCGCGAAGAGATCCGCAACGAGATCATGCTGCAGCGCCTGCGTGACCACGAGGTGGACGCCAAGATCCAGGTCTCCGAGGCCGAGATCGACACCTACCTGGCCGCCGAGAAGGCCGCCGCCGCCGACAAGGTCGAGATGAACATCTCGCAGATCCTGGTCGGCATCCCGCAGAACGCCTCGCCCGAGCAGATCGCCGCCCGCAAGGCGCGCGCCGACGAAGTGATGCGCCAGCTGCGCACGGGCGCCGACTTTGGCAAGATGGCCGCCACCTATTCGGACGCGCCGGACGCGCTCAAGGGCGGCGAGATCGGCTGGCGCGACCCGGACCGTCTGCCGCCGCTGTTCACCAGTGAACTGCGCAAGCTCAAGCCGGGCCAGACCACGCCGGTCATCAAGTCCAGCACGGGTTTCCACATCATCAAGCTGGTGGACCAGCGCAAGCCGGCCGACAACAAGGACGCCAAGGCAGCCGAGGAAACCCAGACCCACGCGCGCCACATCCTGATGAAGGTGACGCCGACCATGACCGAAGCCGAGGTCAAGCGCAAGCTGCTGGAGCTGAAGGAAAAGATCGACAACAAGGCCGCCACCTTCGAGGAGCTGGCCAAGCAGTACTCGCAGGACGGCTCGGCGGCCAAGGGCGGCGACCTGGGCTGGCTGGCGGCGGGCGACACGGTGCCCGAGTTCGAGAACCCCATGAGCCAGTTGAAGCCGGGTGAAATCTCGGGCGTGGTGCAGACCCCGTTCGGCTTCCACCTGATCCAGGTCATCGAGCGCAAGACCGAAGACCTGTCCAAGGAAAAGGAGCGCAGCGTGGCGCGCCAGGTGATCCACGAGCGCAAGCTGCAGGAAGCGACCGAGGACTGGGCACGCGAAGTGCGCGACCGCGCCTACGTCGAGTTCCGCGAGGACAAGTGATCCGATGAACGCAGTGGCGCGCCGTCCGACGCTCGCAATCACGACCGGCGAGCCGGCCGGGATCGGGCCTGAAATTTCGATTCGCGCGGCGTGGGCGCTGCGCGCGCAAGCCAACTGCGTGCTGGTCGGCGATGCGGCGTTCCTGTCGATGACGGCAGGCGCCATCGACCCGGCGATCCGGCTGTCGGCCGTGTCGCTGCAGGCGCTGCGCTACAGCGGCCTGCCGCACTTCGGCCCCGACCGCATTGCGGTGGTGGATGTGCCGCTGGCCGCGCACGTGGTGCCCGGCCAGCTTGATGCCGACAACGGCCGCGCCGTGCTCGATATCCTCGACGCCGCAATCGAAGGCGTACAGGCGGGCTGGTTCGACGCGATCGTCACCGCGCCCCTGCAAAAGAGCACGATCAACGACGCCGGCGTGCCGTTCTCGGGCCACACCGAGTACCTCGCCGAGAAAACCAACGCCCCCAAGGTGGTGATGATGCTGGCCGGCTCGCCCGGCGAGCACCAGCCCTACCTGCGCGTGGCGCTGGCCACCACCCACCTGCCGCTCAAGGACGTGCCGGGCGCGATCACGCAGGACTCGCTGGCGCAGGTGCTAAACATCATCGACCACGACCTCAAGACCAAGTTCGGCATTGCCGCACCCGTCATCCTTGTCACCGGCCTGAACCCGCACGCGGGCGAAAACGGCTACCTGGGGCGCGAGGAGATCGACGTGATCGAGCCGGCGCTCAAGGCCGCGCAGGCACGCGGCATCGACGCCCGCGGGCCGTACCCGGCCGACACCCTGTTCCAGCAAAAGTACCTGAAGGACGCCGACTGCGTGCTGGCCATGTACCACGACCAGGGCCTGCCGGTGCTCAAGCACGCCACCTTCGGCCGCGGGGTCAACATCACGCTCGGCCTGCCGCTGATCCGCACCTCCGTGGACCACGGCACGGCGCTCGACCTGGCCGCGCGCGGCCTGGGCCTGGCCGACTGCGGCAGCATGGAAGAAGCGGCGCGTGTGGCCATGCACATGGTGCAGGCACGCCGCGCCCATCCCTGATTTAAAAAAAACACAACAAGCATGAAACACGTTGCCCGCAAGCGCTTCGGCCAGAACTTTTTGACGGACGACCACGTCCTGCACAACATCATCGACGCCATTGCGCCACGCCGTGGCGAGGTGATGGTCGAGATCGGCCCGGGCCTGGCGGCGATGACCGCGCTGCTGCTCAAATCCCTGGACCACATGCACGTGGTCGAGCTGGACCGCGACCTGGTGGCGCGGCTGGAGAAAACCTACCCGCGCGAGCGCCTGACGGTGCATTCGGGCGACGCGCTCAAGTTCGATTTCGGATCGATCCCGGTGCCCGAGGGGCAGAAGCTGCGCGTGGTCGGCAACCTGCCGTACAACATCTCGAGCCCGCTGCTGTTCCACCTGGCGCAGTACGCGCAGCAGGTCGAGGACCAGCACTTCATGCTGCAAAAGGAAGTGGTCGAGCGCATGGTGGCCGAGCCGGGCACCAAGGCCTACTCGCGCCTGTCGGTGATGCTGCAATGGCGCTATGACATGGAACTGCTGTTCGTGGTGCCGCCGACCGCCTTCGACCCGCCGCCGCAGGTCGATTCCGCGATCGTGCGCATGATCCCGCACCGCCAGCCGCTGGCCGTGGACGGCGCGCGGCTGGAAAGCGTCGTGCAGAAGGCGTTCTCGCAGCGCCGCAAGGTGATCCGCAACTGCGTGGCCGGCATGTTCACCGAGGCGCAGCTGGTCGAGGCCGGCATCGACCCCGGCGCCCGTCCCGAGGCCGTGAGCCTGGAACAATACGTGGCGTTGGCAAACCTCAAAGGCTAGGGTCCCACGAACGGTAGGGTGGGCTCTTGAGCCCACGCGTGTACCTGCTGCGTCTGTTCCCGGCGTGGGCTCGAGAGCCCACCCTACAAACATCCCGGCTGTCGTGACTCGGAAATAAAAAAAAGCCCGCCGGGAGGCGGGCTTAAATCCAATTCTTTTCTGAGGAGAGTTGGAGGAGACAGGTGCAGTATGCTGCGCCACAGCATATTCGTCCAATTTCCTTTTGGAATGCTCTCCATCACATGGCTGAATATCAGGCCGACGGCACGCAGGTGACCGCAATGTTGGCCACGTCCGCGTCCTGCATGGTGCCGGCGCCGTTGGCCACGGTGCAGAACAGGCCGGTCGGGTTCGACAGCACGGTCACGCCGTAGGTCTGGCCGTAGGTGACCGTGTTGGCAAACGTGAACGTGGTAGCGCCCGATGCCAGGGGCAGGGTACCGCCGCCATTGACCAGAACCAGGCCGTCCGCGGTCAGGCCCGACACCGAGCCCCCAACTGCATGCGCTTGCAGGAAGCAGTTGACCGGGACGTTGATGACTGCCCGGTGGCCGACGGTGTCGTGCTCATAGCCTTGGGGAATGCTGCAATTCTGGTGCGGCGGCTGCTGCTTGAATGTGACCACATACTCGTCACCGTATTCAAGCTGCTTGGGGAACTCGAAGGTGACCGCGGGCACCTTGGACGCGTCGTAGACCGGCGGCACGAGGGTGGAGGACGGGTTGACCGTCACGTCCATACCGTTGGTGGTCAGCACCAGCGGACCATACTGCAGGTTGCTCACGGTGCCCGGAATGGTATAGGTAGCCTTGCCGCCGCCGCAGGCGGTCAGGGTCAGGGCCAGGCCCAGTGCCAGCAGGCTGCGCATCGAAGTGAACTTCATTGACTGTTTCTCCAGGAAAGTGGCTCGGCCGCGTCAGGGGGTGCAGGTGACCACGACGTCGGTCTTGTCGGCGTTACCCATGATGCCGCTTGCGTTGCTCGCGACGCAGCTCTGGTTGGCCGGGCTGCTCAGTACCGTGATGCCGTAAGGCTGGTCTTCGCCCACCTCGGTCATCTGGAACGTCGTTGCGCCCGCCGGGACCGTCACCTTGTCGGTGCCGTTGACCAGCACCAGGCCATCGCCCTTCAGGTTGCTGATGGTCCCGCCCAGCTTATGGGTCTTGAGCGCGCAAACGATCTGGATGTTGGTGACGTTGAAGGCCGAGCGGCCGGTGCCGTAATTGACCGTGCAGCCCGTCACGTTGGACGGGTAGCTCTTGACGGTCACCTTGTACGCCTCGTCGATGCCGATCAGGTCCGGGAAGTAGAACGTGCCGCCCGCGCCCAGCATGGACGGCGTGATCGTGTAGTCATGCGCGCCGTTGTTCTGCAGCACGATCTGTTCCTTGGTCAGGCCATAGATCGTGCCGCCCAGCGCCAACTGGCCGCTGCTGCCGCCGCAAGCCGACAGCCCCAGCGCGCATGCCAGCGCGGCAACGCCGGCGCGCAGGTACGTACTTTTCATATTTTCTCCAATGCGGACAGGAAAGGCGCCAAAGCCGAGTGCGCCTGAAAGACAAATAGCCGCCATTTTAGTCGATTTGTCAGCTTGCTGAACCATTACCCTTGTATCACGGTGTAACCGCTGGGCCAGGATTGCTTTTCACCGCCGCCGTCGCTATTCTTGGCTGGCCCGCCTTTCTCTTCCCCCGATTCACATGACAACGACGCGCCGCGCCTGGCCCAAGGCCATCCTGTTCGACCTGGACGACACCCTGTGGCCGATCGCGCCGGTGATCGTGCAGGCCGAGCAAACGCTGCATGCCTGGCTGGCCGACAATGCGCCCGGGGTGGCGCGCCGCTTCTCGATCGACGAGTTGCGCCAGGCGCGCATGGCGCTCCTGGCCCAGAACCCGGCGTTCGCGCTCGACCTGGGCGCGCTGCGCCGGGCCGGGCTGGTGGCGGCGTTCGAGCAGGCCGGCGAGGATCCGGCCAAGGTCGAACACGCGATGGTCGAATTCTTCGCTGCGCGCAATGCGGTGGTTCCCTACGACGACGTGCTGCCGGGCCTGTTGCGGCTGAAGGACCGGGTGCTGGTCGGCTCCATTTCCAACGGCAATGCCGACCTGAAGGCGATCGGCCTGTCGCACCATTTCAAGGTCTCGGTCGCCGCGCACCAGCTCGGCTGCGCCAAGCCGGACGCGGCCATCTTCCACGCCGCCTGCAAGGAACTGGGCGTGGCGCCGGAGGACGCCGTGTACGTGGGCGACGACGTGCTGCTCGACGTGCAGGGCGCCCAGCGCGCCGGCCTGCGCGCGGTGTGGATGAACCGCACCGGCAGCACCCGTCACCTGGAGCACGAGGTGGTGCCGGACGCGATCGTCAGCAACTTCCACGAGCTGGTCGATTGGCTGCAGCGCGAGCACGGATGACTGCACAGCAGCGGGCCGAACGTGCATAATAGGAGGGCAACCCGGTGCCCACCGCAAAATCATGCAACTCGATAATCGTGCCCAAACCCTGCTCAAAGCCCTGGTCGAACGCTACATCGCGGACGGTCAGCCGGTAGGGTCGCGCGCGCTGTCCCGGATCTCCGGGCTCGACCTGTCGCCGGCCACGATTCGCAACATCATGGCGGACCTGGAGGAAATGGGCTACGTGGCCAGCCCGCACACCTCGGCCGGGCGGGTGCCCACGCCGCGCGGCTACCGCCTGTTCGTCGATACCCTGCTCACGGTCCAGCAGATCGACGAGCACAGCGTCGAGGCCAGCATGCGCCTGCCGGCGCACCAGCCGCAAAAGGTGATCGCCAACGCGGCGCAGATGCTGTCCTCGCTGTCGCACTTTGCCGGCGTGGTGCAAAGCCCGCGCCGCGAATCGGCGTTCCAGCAGATCGAATTTTTGCGCCTGTCCGAAAAGCGCATCCTGCTGGTCATCGTGGACCCGCGCGGCGACGTCCAGAACCGCCTGCTGCTGACTGACGTGGACTACTCGCCGTCGCAGCTGATCGAATCGGCCAACTACCTGAACCAGAACTACGCCGGGCTCTCGTTCGACGAGGTGCGCATGCGCCTGACCGGCGAATTGCGCCAGCTGCGCGACGACATGGGCCGGCTGATGCAGGCCGCCGTCGAAGCCGGCAGCGAGGCGATGGCCGAGGGCGACGACATGGTCATCGCCGGCGAGCGCAATTTGCTGTCGGTGTCCGACCTGTCCTCCAACATGAGCTCGCTGCGCCAGATGTTCGAAATGTTCGAGCAGAAGACCGGGCTGATGCAGCTGCTGGACGTCTCCAGCAAGGCCGGCGGCGTGCAGATCTTCATCGGCGGGGAATCGAAGCTGGTGCCGCTGGACGAAATGAGCGTGGTCACCGCGCCCTACGAAGTGAACGGCAAGATCGTCGGCACCCTGGGCGTGATCGGCCCCACCCGCATGGCCTACGAGCGCGTGATCCCGATCGTGGACATCACCGCCAAGCTGCTTTCCAACGCGCTGAGTCATTCCTGACGGGCAGGCCTGCTGGCCTGGGTTGGACGCATGGGCAGGAAACGCGGCGTCGCTTGCGTAGGGTGGGCGGGTCTCCCGCCCACGCGTTCAAGCTGCGCGGGAACGCCACGCGCGCTGGCGTCATCCAATGCGGCGATTGTCCACACCGGGGAGAGCCATGCGCACCGCAACCAGCACCAACGACGACGCCTCACTGACCGACGCCGGCCTTGCCGCGCGCATCGCAGCGGGCGACCAGCACGCCTTCGCGCTCCTGATGCGGCGCCACAACCGGGCGCTGTTCCGCGCCGCCCGCAGCATCCTGCGCGACGACGCCGAAGCCGAGGATGCCCTGCAGGACGCCTACCTGCAGGCCTACCGCGCCATCGGCAGCTTCCGTGGCGACGCCAAGCTCTCCACCTGGCTCACCCGCATCGTCGTCAACGAAGCGATCGCGCGCAGCCGCAAGAGCCGGCGGCGCGGCAACATCACCCCGCTTTTTCCCACCGTTGAACCCGGCAACAGCGCAGCGGAGGCCGCCATGGACGAGGAGCGCACGGATTCTCCCGAGCAAGAGGCGATGCGCGCCGAAGCGCGGGTGTTGCTGGAACGCGCGCTCGACGCGCTGCCCGAGGCATTTCGCACCGTTTTCGTGCTGCGCGCGGTGGAGGAGCTGAGCGGCGAGGAAGTTGCGGCCTGCCTCGGCATCCCGGAGGCGACCGTGCGCTCGCGCTTCTTCCGCGCCCGCGCCATGCTGCGCGCCGCGCTGGCCAGCCAGTTCGACCTGGCGCTGGGGGACGCATTCTCGTTCG
Organism: Massilia agilis; assembly: GCF_024756255.1. Lineage (GTDB taxonomy): Bacteria > Pseudomonadota > Gammaproteobacteria > Burkholderiales > Burkholderiaceae_D > Telluria > Telluria agilis. Next base: position 139,186 of record NZ_JANUHB010000007.1, read on the forward strand.
ACGGGTCGCGCTGCGACCGCATCGTGGCGGCGGTGCTCGCGCGGCTCCCGGCGTCCTGAGCCGCGCTTGCGCTGGCTGAAGATCAGTTCAGTTGGCGAGGTGTACCGTAGAAATCAGGCGCCCTGTCGCGCCCGAAGGAGGACACCATGCTCGCCAGAAAGCTTTGCCTGCCGCTGCTCGCGGCCGCCGTGCTTGCCGCCTGTGCCGGCCACCACCGCGACGACGATGAGCCCGATCCATTGCTGGTCGCCAAGGGCCGCCAGATCTTCCGCTACGATACCTTCGGCGACGGCGCCAAGTGGACCGACCAGCTGCGCATGCACGAGGTGATCGCCAGTTCGGTCAGTCCGGCCGCCGCGCTCTCGCTCGGGATCAAGGTGGACGTGGACGCGCTGCCGCCGGCCGTGCGCGAAGGCATCAGGAACGGCAGCATCGACCTGAACAGCCCCAGGACCACCGTGGCCCTGCTCAAGCTGGGCGCAGTGGTCGGCATCGTGGGCCGGGTGGAAACGGTGCGGGGGCAGGACGTGCTCAAGCGTGTGGGCATCACCTGCGCGCTGTGCCACTCCACCGTGGACAACTCGTTCGCTGCCGGCATCGGCAGGCGCCTGGACGGCTGGCCCAACCGCGACCTGAACGTGGGCGCCGTGATCGCGCTGTCGCCCGCACTCACCGCGGCGCAGAAGGCGGTGTACAACTCGTGGGGCCGGGGGCGCTACGACCCGCGCTTTAACATCGACGGCAAGAACGGGCCGGTGGAGATCCCGCCGGCCTATGGCCTGGCCGGCATCCACAAGATCACCTACACCGGTGACGGCGACGACGTCACCTACTGGAACCGCTACGTGGCCGTCACCCAGATGGGCGGGCTGGGGCATTTCGAGGATGATCGCATTGGCGTGGACGTCACCAACGGCAGCATCGACCTGGTGCGGCCGGCGCTGCCGGCGCTGCGCGCCTACCAGCTGTCGCTCAAGGCGCCGCCCCCGCCGCCGGGCAGTTTCGACTACGACGCGGTGGGCCGCGGGCGCGCGCTGTTCGTCGGCAAGGGGCGCTGCATCACCTGCCACCTAGGATCGAAGTTCACCGACGCCAACCTCGGCCTGCACGCGCCATTCCAGGTGGTGAGCGAGCCCGAGCCGAACGGCGCGCCGAGCTACGCCTCGCGCAGCGCGACCAAGCTGTACCGCACCTCGCCGCTCAGGGGCGTGTGGCAGCACCCACCGTACTTCCACAACGGGAAGGCGGCGACGCTGAAGGAGGTGGTGGAAATCTACAACCAGCGCAAGGCGCTGGGCTTGAGTCCGGCCGAGGTGTCCGACCTGGCCGAGTACCTGAAGGCGCTGTGAGTGTGTGATGTAGGATGGGCTCTCGAGCCCACGCGGTTGGTCACGCGACGCGTACCACAGCGTGGGCACAAGTGCCCACCCTACACGGTCAGTGCCGGTGCGGGCAGTTCTGCTTGGTGCAGTTACCGTAAATGGCGAGCGCGTGCTCGGCGATGCGAAAGCCGCGTTCTTCGGCGATGCGGTGCTGGCGCGCCTCGATCTCTTCGTCCACGAATTCCTCGACGTGGCCGCAGTCCAGGCACACCAGGTGATCGTGGTGCGTGCCTACGTTGAGCTCGTAGATCGCCTTGCCCGTTTCGAAGTGGTTGCGGTTGATCAGGCCCGCCTGTTCGAACTGGGTGAGCACCCGGTACACTGTCGCCAGCCCCACGTCCATGTTCTCCGTGAGCAGGGTCTTGTAGACGTCCTCCGCCGTCAGGTGCCGTACCTCGCTGTTCTGGAAGATTTCCAGAATTTTGAGTCGCGGCAGCGTCGCTTTCAGCCCGCTGGCCTTCAGGTCGGTTGGGTTATTGCTCATGTTTTGATACTCGTGAATGGGCAGAGTGCTTTATGATATAGCGTTTTGGAGCTCCTGCTCAAACGTTTTGAGGACCCCTATGCGCGTCAAGATTGCCGTAAATTACCGTTTTCGTGCGCTGGCAGCCGCTGCCGGCGGCCTGGCGTGCGCGCTGGCGCTGTCCGGCTGCTCGAGCCTGCGCAGCCAGCCGACCGCCCCGGCGAACGCCTCGCCCGAGGCCGTTGCCGCCGACGCCAGCCGCTCGGCCGCCGCTGCCAACGCCGGCGCCCAGACGACCACGGTGACCAAGCTGCAGAAGTTCCTGTGGATCTTCACGCCCTACCGTCCGGACATCCAGCAGGGCAACTTCGTCTCGCAGGAGATGCTGGAGCAGCTCAAGCCCGGCATGACGCGCGACCAGGTCAAGTTCGTGCTCGGCACGCCGCTCCTGACTGACATGTTCCACGCCGACCGCTGGGACTACCCGTTCTACCTCGCGCGCGGCAACGGCGAGCTGACCACCAGCCGCGTGACCGTCTTCTTCAAGGACAACAAGGTCGATCACTTCGACGGTGGCCACCTGCCGACCGAGAAGGAGTACATCGCCCGCATCGCCGGCACCGTGGCCGCGCCGCCGCCGGACGAGCGCAAGTCGCTCGAGGACGTGCGCCAGCGCAAGGAAGGCAAGTAAGGAACCAATATGAGCATCAAGATCGCGATTGCGGGCGCCAGCGGGCGCATGGGCCGCATGCTGGTGGAGGCGGTGCAGGCCTCGCCTGACGCCGAGCTGGTCGGCGCGCTGGGCGTGGCCGGTTCGCCGGAAATCGGCACCGATGCCGGCGCCTTTTCCGGCCAGCTGACCGGTGTGGTGATCCAGTCCGACCTGGACAAGGGCCTGGTCGGCGCCGACGTGCTGATCGACTTCACCCGTCCCGAAGGCACGCTGCGCCACCTTGAATACTGCGCCGCCCACGGCATCAAGATGGTGATCGGCACCACCGGTTTCGACGACGCCGGCAAGGCTGCGATCAGCAAAGCCGCCGAGAAGACCGCGATCGTGTTCGCCCCGAACATGAGCGTGGGCGTGAACGTGACGCTCAAGCTGCTCGAAATGGCGGCCAGGAGCTTTGCCGAAGGCTACGACATCGAGATCATCGAGGCGCACCACCGCCACAAGGTGGATGCGCCATCCGGCACCGCGCTCAAGATGGGCGAGGTGATTGCCGATGCGCTGGGCCGCGACCTGAAGGAATGCGCCGTGTACGGCCGCGAAGGCGTGACCGGCGAGCGCGATCCGTCCACCATCGGCTTTGCCACCGTGCGTGGCGGCGACATCGTGGGCGACCATACGGTGCTGTTTGCCGGCATCGGCGAGCGCATCGAGATCAGCCACAAGTCCAGCAGCCGCGTCACCTACGCCAACGGCTCGCTGCGCGCCGCCCGCTTTTTGGCGGACAAGGCGAGCGGCCAGTACGACATGTTCGACGTGCTCGGGCTCAAGGCTTGATGCCATGGCCACCGCTGAACTGAACGGCGCCGCCATCACCGACGAGGCGAGCTTCCACGCCGAATGCAAGCGCGCGTTCGGCTTCCCCGACTCGTACCAGGCGACCATGGACGCCTGGGTGGACTGCCTGAGCTACCTGCGCGACGAGGACGGCATGTCCAAGTACCGTCTCAAGGACGACGAGGTGCTGCGCATCGTGGTCAAGGACGCGGAAAAGATGCGCGGGCAGGCCGAGGACATCCTCGAGGAGATGGCGTTCTGCATCATCGGCATCAACGAGCGCTACGAGGACTACGGCGAGAAGCCGGCGCTGGAGCTGGTGCTGGGCTGAGCGGCTAGCGGAAGTAGAGCCCGACCAGCATTGCCACCATCACGCCGTTCGCCCACCACTGTGCGCGAAACCGTGCGTTCATTTTCGCTTCCAGCCGGTCGATCCTGCGTTCGAGATCGGCTCTGCAAATGGCCAGGTCTTTCTCGATTTTGGCCGTTATGCGCACTTCAAATTCGTTGACTTGCGCAGTCAAGCGGGCTTCAAGCTCCTTCATTTCGCCAGTCAGGCGGGCTTCAAGTTCCTTTATTTCCGCGCGAAGCGTCACTGCCACTTCCGAGATCTTGAACTCAAGCTCGCTCTTGAGCCTGGCATTGTCCATAGCCGCCGACAGGCACTTCTCCAGCACCCCCGCCATTGCCTGGGCATGAGCTTCAGCCTGGGCCGTCGGTACACCGACTGCCTCTAGCTGGTGCGCGTAGTCGAGCGCGTTGAAGTGATTGGTCATGTTTCTTTGACAAGCGACAGCCGCGACAGTTCATCGCGGCGTAGCTTCTTTTGCGAGCTGGGCGCCTGCTGCACCCCGCCCACGCCGCAGTGCAAGATGAACCAGTATAATGTTCTGCTCCACCCCTAATTTTTGCCCGCAGAAACATCATGCAAGAGAAATATAGTCCCGCCGAAGTCGAACAGGCCGCGCAAGCGTATTGGAAATCGATCGACGCCTACAAGGCCGTCGAGAACGATCCGCGCTTCCCGAAAGGCAAGTACTACGCGTGCTCGATGCTGCCTTACCCGTCCGGCAAGCTGCACATGGGCCATGTGCGCAACTATACGATCAACGACGTGATGTACCGCTACCTGCGCATGAACGGCTACAACGTGCTCATGCCGATGGGCTGGGACGCGTTCGGCATGCCGGCCGAGAACGCCGCCATGGCCAACGGCGTGCCGCCGGCCGAGTGGACCTATTCGAACATCGCCCACATGCGCGGGCAGATGGAGTCGATGGGCCTGGCGATCGACTGGTCGCGCGAGATGACCGCTTGCCGCCCCGAGTACTACAAGTGGAACCAGTGGATGTTCCTGAAGATGCTCGAAAAGGGCATCATCTACCAGAAGACCGGCACCGTGAACTGGGACCCGGTGGACCAGACCGTGCTGGCCAACGAACAGGTGGTGGACGGCCGCGGCTGGCGCTCGGGTGCGCTGATCGAAAAGCGCGAGATCCCGATGTACTACGTGCGCATCACCGAATACGCCGACGAGCTGCTGGACTACGTCGAAAACAAGCTGCCGGGCTGGCCCGAGCGCGTGCGCGTCATGCAGGCCAACTGGATCGGCAAATCGACCGGCGTGCGCTTCGCCTTCCCGCACCAGATCAAGAACGACGCCGGTGAGCTGATCAACGATGGCAAGCTGTTCGTCTTCACCACCCGCGCCGACACCATCATGGGCGTGACCTTCTGCGCCGTGGCGCCGGAACACGCGCTGGCCCAGCACGCCGCCAAGGACAACCCGGAGCTGCAAGCCTTCATCGCCGAGTGCAAGAAGGGCAGCGTGATCGAAGCCGACATGGCGACGATGGAGAAGAAGGGCATGCCGACTGGCTTGAGCGTCACCCACCCGGTGTCGGGCGAGCAGGTGCCGGTCTGGGTTGGCAACTACGTGCTCATCACCTACGGCGACGGCGCCGTGATGGGCGTGCCGGGCCACGACGAGCGCGACTTCGCGTTCGCGCAAAAATACGATCTGCCGATCAAGCAGGTGGTCGAAGTCGAAGGCGAAACGTTCTCGCTGGAAGGCTGGCAGGAGTGGTACGGCGCCAAGGAAAACATCCGAATCATCAACTCGGGCAAGTACGACGGCCTCGATTACACCGGCGCCGTCAACGCGGTGGCTGGCGACCTGGCGGGCATGGGCCTGGGCGACAAGAAGGTCACCTTCCGCCTGCGCGACTGGGGCATCTCGCGCCAGCGCTACTGGGGCACGCCGATCCCGATGATCCACTGCGAGGACTGCGGCGCCGTGCCGGTGCCGGAAAAGGACCTGCCGGTGGTGCTGCCCGAAGACCTGGTCCCGGACGGCACCGGCAACCCGCTCAACAAGGATGAACGCTTCCTCAAGTGCGACTGCCCGAAATGCGGCAAGCCGGCGCGCCGCGAGACCGACACGATGGACACCTTCATTGACTCGTCGTGGTACTACATGCGCTATACCTCGCCCGGTTCGAATGACGCGATGGTGGACAAGGCCCGCAACGACTACTGGATGCCGATGGACCAGTACATCGGCGGCATCGAGCACGCGGTCATGCACCTGCTGTACGCGCGCTTCTGGACCAAGGTGATGCGCGACTTCGGCCTGGTCAAGTTCGACGAGCCCTTTGTCAACCTGCTCACCCAGGGCATGGTGCTCAACGAGACCTACTACCGCGAGGACGCATCCAGCAAGAAGACCTGGTTCAACCCGGCCGACGTCGAACTGACCTTCGACGACAAGGGCCGCCCGGTGTCGGCCGTGCTCAAGGCCGACGGCCAGCCGGTGGCGATCGGCGGCACCGAGAAGATGTCCAAGTCGAAGAACAACGGCATCGACCCGCAAGCCCAGATCGAACAGTACGGCGCCGACACCGCGCGCCTGTTCACGATGTTCGCTTCGCCGCCGGAGCAGACCCTGGAGTGGTCCAACAGCGGCGTGGAAGGCGCAAGCCGCTTCCTGCGCCGCGTGTGGGCCTTCGCCTACGCCCAGCGCGAAGCCGTGGCGCGCGCGCTGGCCGGCCAGCAGCAGGGCAGCTTGTCGGACGCGCAGAAAGCCGTGCGCCGCGAAGTGCACAAGCTGCTGCAGCAGGCCGACTATGACCTGAAGCGCATCCAGTACAACACGGTCGTCTCGGCCTGCATGAAGATGCTCAACACGCTCGAGTCGAGCAAGTTGGAAGAGGGCGCGGCCACCGATGCGGTCATCGCCGAAGGCTTGTCGATCTTCCTGCGCCTGTTGAACCCGGTCGCGCCGCACATCACGCACGCGCTGTGGCAGGACCTGGGCTACGGCGCCAAGTACGGCGACATCCTCAACGTGCAATGGCCGGAGGTGGACACGGCGGCACTCGAACAGAGCGAGATCGAACTGATGATCCAGGTGAACGGCAAGCTGCGCGGCTCGGTCAAGGTGCCGAAGGACCTTGATAAGGCCGCCATCGAGAAGGCGGCGCTGGCGTCGGAAGCGGCCCAGAAGTTCGTCGAAGGCACGCCGAAAAAGGTCATCGTCGTGCCCGGCAAACTCGTCAACATCGTGGTGTAAGCCATGAACGCGGCCCGTCTCCCTTTTGCGCGCCTGTTCACGGCGCTGTTCATCGTCGCACTGCTGGCGGGCTGCGGCTTCAAGCTGCGCGGCTCGAATGGCACCTACAACATGCCGTTCCATAGCATCTACGTCGGCTTCCCGGACACGTCGCCCTTGGGCACTGAGCTCAAGCGCAACCTGCGTGCGGCCGATTCGGTGGTCATCGCCGACAAGCCGGAGGGCGCGGACGCCCAGCTGGTGGTGATGTCCGAGGCGCGTGGCCGCCAGATCCTCTCGCTGAACAACCTGGGCCGGGTGCGCGAATACCTGCTCACCTACACCTTCACCTTCCGCGTCACGGATGCCAAGGGCGCGCAGCTGCTGGGCCCGACCGAGATTCGCCTGTCCCGCAACATGGCGTTCAGCGAGCAGGAGGTGCTGGCGAAGGAAGCCGAAGCCAACCTGCTGTACCGCGACATGCAGAGCGACCTGGTGCAGCAGATCCTGCGCCGCCTGGCCGCGATGAAGCCGGCCGCGCCGGCGGCATCGCCCGCGCCGGCCGCGTCGTAAAGGAGCGCGATGCAGCTGCGGCCTGAGGCGCTCGATGCCCAACTCGCAAAGGGCCTGGCGCCGCTGTACGTGATCACCAGCGACGAGCACCTGCTCGCGCTGGAAGCGGCCGACCGCATCCGCCGCGCCGCGCGCGCGCAGGGCTATTCCGAGCGCGAGGTGCTCACCGTCGAGCGCAGCTTCAAGTGGGGCGAGCTCCTGGCCGCGAACCAGGCGCTGTCGCTGTTCGGGGACAAGAAGCTGATCGAGCTGCGCATCCCCAGTGGCAAGCCGGGCAAGGACGGCAGCGCCGCGCTGCAAAGCTACGTCAAGGACCTGGGGCCCGACAACCTGACCCTGATCACCCTGCCCAAGCTGGACTGGCAGACCGCCAAGTCGTCGTGGGTGGCCAGCCTGCAGCAGGCTGCGGTGTACGTCGAGATCCCGAATGTCGAGCGCGCGCAGCTGCCGGGCTGGATCGGCATGCGCCTGTCGCAGCAGGGGCAGAGCGCGGACCGCACCAGCCTGGACTTCATTGCCGACCGGGTCGAAGGCAACCTGCTGGCGGCGCACCAGGAGATCCAGAAGCTGGGCCTCTTGTACGAGCCGGGCAAGCTCAGTTACGAGCAGGTGCACGATGCCGTCATGAACGTGGCGCGCTACGACGTGTTCAAGCTGTCCGAGGCGATGCTGGCGGGCGACCCGGGGCGGCTGGCGCGCATGCTCGAAGGGCTCAAGGGCGAGGGCGAGGCGCTGCCGCTGGTGTTGTGGGCGGTGGCCGAGGAAATCCGCACGCTGCTAAAATTGAAGGCCGGGATGGCGCAGGGGCGGCCACTGCCGGCCTTGCTGAAGGAATACCGGATCTGGGGTCCGCGCGAGCGGATGATGGAGCCGGCGCTGCGTCGCGTTTCGCTGGGCACGCTGGAAGCGGCGCTGCAGGACGCGGCGCAGGTGGACAAGATGGTCAAGGGCCTGCGCAGCAAGCAGTTCGGCGGCGACGCCTGGGACGCGATGCTGCAGCTGGCGCTAAAGGTTGCCCGCTGACGTGAGCCGTAGGGTGGGCACCTGTGCCCACGCCGTGATACGTGCCGCGTCCGACCGCGTGGGCACTTGTGCCCACCCTACGGCAATTGCCCCCTGTTTGAAACTGAGCATACGAATCATGGACATCACCGCACACATGCAACAACTCGGCCGCCAGGCCCGCGCGGCTTCGCGCGCGATGGCGCGCGCGAGCACGGCCACCCGCAACAAGGCACTGCTGTTGATCGCCGACGCGATCGAGCGCGACGCCGCCGCCCTGAAAGCGGCCAACCAGCAGGACCTGGACGCCGCCCGCGCGGCCGGCCTGGCTCCCGCGCTGCTCGACCGCCTCGCGCTGTCCGACAAGGCCATCGCGACGATGGTCGACGGCCTGCGCCAGATCGTTGCGCTGCCCGACCCGATCGGTGAAATCAGCAACATGAAGGTGCGCCCGAGCGGCATCCAAGTCGGCCAGATGCGCGTGCCGCTGGGCGTCATCGGCATCATCTACGAAGCGCGCCCCAACGTGACCGTGGACGCGGCGGGCCTGTGCATCAAGAGCGGCAACGCCACCATCCTGCGCGGCGGCTCGGAAGCCATCCACTGCAACCGCGCACTGGCCCAGCTGGTGGCCGAAGGCTTGGCCGGGGCCGGCCTGCCGGCGCATGGCGTGCAGGTGGTGGACACCACCGACCGCGCCGCAGTCGGCGCCCTGATCACCATGCCCGAGTACGTGGACGTGATCGTGCCGCGCGGCGGCAAGGGCCTGATCGAGCGCCTGATGAAGGAAGCCACGGTCCCGATGATCAAGCACCTGGACGGCATTTGCCACGTCTACATCGACAGCAAGGCCGATATCGACAAGGCACTACGTATCGCGCTTAACGCCAAGACCCACCGCTACGGCACCTGCAACACGATGGAGACGCTGCTGGTCGCGCGCGACATCGCACCGACCGTGCTGCCGCGGCTGGCCGAGCTGTACGCGGCAAAAGAGGTCGAGCTGCGTGCCGATCCCGCGTCGTACGAGATCCTGCGCGGCTACCCGAACCTGGTCGAAGCGGTCGAAGAAGACTGGCGCACCGAATACCTGGCGCCGATCCTGTCGGTCAAGGTCGTCGCCGGCATCGATGAGGCGATGGAGCACATCAACACCTACTCGTCCAAGCACACCGAAGCGATCGTGACCGAAGACTACAGCGATGCGATGCGCTTCTTGCGCGAGGTGGACTCGGCGTCCGTCATGGTCAACGCCTCGACGCGCTTTGCGGACGGTTTCGAATACGGCCTTGGCGCCGAGATCGGCATCTCCAATGACAAGCTGCACGCGCGCGGGCCGGTGGGGCTGGAAGGATTGACTTCACTGAAGTACGTCGTGTTCGGGCACGGCGAGATTCGCGAATAACAAAAGAAAGCACCGCATGCTCTGGATTAAGGCCTTCCACATCGTCTTTATCGCTTCCTGGTTTGCGGGGCTGTTCTACCTGCCGCGCATCTACGTCAACCTGGCCCAGGAGACCAACGCCGCGGCCACCGACCGCCTGCTCGGCATGGCGCGGCGGCTGTACCGCTTCACCACCATGCTGGCCGTGCCGGCGGTGCTGCTGGGGATCTGGCTGTGGCTGGGCTACGGTTTCAAGGGCGGCTGGCTGCATGCGAAGCTGGCGCTCGTCATTGTCGTGATCGGCTACCATCACGCCTGCGGTTCGCTGCTCAAGAAGTTCGAGCGCGGCCAGAACCAGCGCAGCCATACGTGGTACCGGTACTTCAACGAAGTGCCGGTGCTGCTGTTGATGGCGATTGTGATTCTGGTGGTGGTGAAACCTTTTTAACCACCAAACTTCGAACCGTCGTCCCCGCGCAGGCGGGGACCCATGCCGCGCACGCCACGGAGTCAACGGCTGCCTTGGCGCACAAGTTCTATGGGTCCCCGCCTGCGCGGGGACGACGTGCAAACGGTATTAGTCTTTACTTAAACGGACAAAGGGAACACCGATGACTTCATTTTTCTGCCCCTGCCCGCGCGGCATGGAAGCGGCGCTTGCCGAAGAACTGGGCGAGATCGCCCAGCAAAGCACCACGCTCAAGGTGCACAACCAGGTGCCCGGCGGCGTGCACTGCTCCGGCTCGCTCGTCGATTCGTACCGCATCAACCTGCACTCGCGTATCGCCTCGCGCGTGCTGATGCGCGTTGCGATGTCGAGCTACGACAACGAAAATGACATCTACGACCTGGTGCTGGCCCAGCCGTGGGAAGACTGGTTCAACTGGGACCAGACCATCCGCGTGGACCTCACCGCCGTCAAGTCGCCGCTCAAGAGCCTGGAATTCACCACGCTCAAGATCAAGGACGCGGTGTGCGACCGTTTCCGCGACCAGTTCGGCAAACGCCCGTCGGTCAACACGCGCACGCCGGACATGCGCATCTTCGGCTTCCTCGACCAGCGCAACTTCACGATCTACCTCGACACGTCGGGCGAGGCGCTGTTCAAGCGCGGCTGGCGCGAGGAGACGGGCGACGCGCCGCTGCGCGAGAACCTGGCTGCGGGCCTGTTGCGCGTGGCCGGCTGGAAGCCGGGAATCCCACTGTTCGACCCGATGTGCGGCTCCGGCACGATCCTCATCGAGGCGGCCCAGATGGTGCAGGGCATTCCGCCAGGCGCGCGCCGCCGCTTCGCGTTCGAAAAATTCCGCGACTTCGACCGCGACGCCTGGCAGCAGATCAAAACGGCGATCAAGCCAAATGCGCTGCCGGCCGAACCCACCATCTTCGGCTCGGACATTTCGGGCGACATGGTGGCGATGACGCGCCATAACTTGCGCCGTGCCGGCATTTTGTTCGAAGTGCCGCTCAAGCAGATCGAGGCGCAGCAGGTGCAGCCGCCGGTGGCCACGCCGGGCATCCTGCTGACCAACCCGCCGTACGGCGAGCGCATCGGCGTGCGCGGCGACCGCACGCTGCCGCAGGACGAGATGGCCAACCAGTTCTACGCCAGCTTCTCCACCACGCTCAAGCAGCGCTTTGCCGGCTGGACGGTATTCCTGTTCACGGCCGACCTGGCCCTGCCCAAGCTGCTGCGCCTGAAGGAGGCGCGCAAGACGCCGTTCTTCAACGGCGCGCTCGAGTGCCGCCTGTTCCGCTTCGACATGGTGGCCGGCTTCAACCGCCGCGAGGAAGCCAAACCCAAGCAGGCCTCGCCGCAATCTTGATCCATGCTTCCGACAGAGCCGCCCAACCTGCCCAAAGATCCGGTAACGCCCGTCCCGCTGCCCACACCCCACAAGGTCACGATGCTCAGCGCCGGCGGCCTGGCCACGCTGCTGGCCGGCCTGTCGATGCTGGGGCCGTTCTCGATCGACGCCTACCTGCCAGCCTTTCCGCGCATCGAGGCCAACCTGCACGCGTCCAGCATCGAGGTGCAGCAGACGTTGACGGCGTACATGCTGGCCTTCGCCGGCATGGTGCTGTGGCATGGCGCGCTGTCGGACGCCTACGGCCGCCGCAACGTGATCCTGACCGCGCTGGTGGTGTTCGCGCTGGGCACCTTCGGCTGCGCCGCCTCGCATTCGGTGCACTACCTGTGGGTGTTCCGCATCCTGCAGGGCGTCTCGGCGGGGGCCGGCGTGGTGGTCGGCCGCGCCATCATCCGCGACCTGTATTCGGACGCGCCGGCCGCGCGCCTGCTGTCGATGGTGACGATGATCTTCTCGATCGCGCCGGCCATCGCGCCGGTGCTGGGCGGCTGGATCGTGACGCTGTTCGACTGGCGCGCCATCTTCCTGTCCCTGTTCGCCTACAGCCTGGTGCTGTGGTGGGTCTGCTGGCAGCACCTGCCCGAGACCATGCCCAGGGAGAAGCGCCAGCCGTTCAACCCGCGCTTCGTGGCGCACAGCTACGGCGCGATCTTCAGCTCCTTCCTGTTCCACATGAAGTCGGGCGTGGTGGCGCTGAACTTTGCCGGCCTGTTCCTGTACATCTCGGCCGCGCCGGTGCTCATGCCGGTGCACCTGCACCTGGGACCGTCGCAGTTCGCGTGGCTGTTCATCCCGTCGGTGTCGGGTATCTTCCTGGGCGCGCTGACGGCCAACCGCATGGCCGGCAAGATGAGCTTTGCGCGCCAGATCGGCATCGGCTTCGGTTTCATGCTGTGCGCGGTCACGTTCAACGTGGGCTACCACCTGTTCAACCCGCCGGCGCTGCCGTGGACCGTGCTGCCCATGTTCTTCTTCACCTTCGGCAGCTCGATCATCGCACCGGGCGCCACGCTGCTCGCGCTCGACCTGTTCCCGCACATCCGCGGCACGGTCGCCTCGTGCCAGTCGTTCGTCTCCACGCTGCTGGGCGCGATCGTGGCCGGGGTGATCTCGCCGGCGCTGTCGCACTCGGTGCTGGCGCTGGCGCTGGGCCAGGCCGGCTTTGCGCTGGCGGCGCTGGCGTGCTGGCTGGTGTCGCGCTGGTACCGCTACCGCCAGGCCGCCAATGGGGCCATGTAAACGGCAGGAACGTGGCAAACATGAGAATCTGTGCGGAAACTGTTGTGTTGGAATCACAACTCGTGTATATATGCTAAGCTAAAGTATTTCAGCGGGGAAATGGAACAAGAAACATTTCCATACTCGCAAGATCAGTATTGACAGCAGCTAACCGCCGCCCGCCCTGGGTGGCCCAGCCCGAGACCAATGCACCAACCTGACCAGGACATCCGCAATCGCCTGCTGATCGCGCGCCTGCCGGCCATGCCGCAGATTTTGATCAAGCTGATCGGTCACCTGCAAGCCGACGACCTGGGCATGCCGGAGCTGGCAGCGCTGATCGCGCAGGATGCCGGCATGACCGGCAAGATCCTCGCCGTGGCCAACAGCTCGGCCTACCACCGCGGCACGCGCAGCGCCAACCTGGAGCAGTCGCTGGTCTCGCTCGGCACCGACATGATCAAGACGCTGGTGATCAGCGAGTCGGTGTTCCAGACCTTTAACAACTTCCCCCATTCCGGCAGCACCGACCTGCGCGCGTTCTGGAAGAATTCGCTGACCGCGGCCGTGGTCGCGCGCGAGCTGGCGCGCCGCACCGGCTACGGCTCGCTCGAGGAAGCCTACCTGGCCGGCCTGCTGCACAACGTGGGGCGGCTTGCGCTGCTGGCCACCGCGCCGCGCGAATACGCCTTCAATTTCACCGCGCGCGACGACGAGGACCTGTGCGCGGTCGAGCAGCGCACGCTGCAGATCACCCACACCGAGGCCGGTGCCTGGCTGATCGAGCGCTGGCAGCTCGACTCCTTCCTTGCCGATTCGGTGCTGTACCACCACGAGGCCAGTTCCCGCCTGGAGTCGGCCCATCCCTTGATCCGCATCGTGCGCCTGGCGCACCTGATGGCCGCGCACGCGGACGACGAGGCGGCGCTGCTCGAAGGCGCGGGCCTGTGCGGCCTGGCCCGCCCCGACCTGGACGAGATCCTGGCGCTGGCCGAGCGCCAGGTCATGCAGTCGGCCGAGCACCTGGGCATCGACCTGGCGGGCGCCGACGACATCCCGGCCCCGAGCGCGCAGGCGCCGGCCCAGCTGGACCCGGTCGCGCAGCGCCTGTCCGACGAGATGCGCAACCTGGTGCTGGTCTCCGAGATCGGCCAGGCATTCGCGCGCCAGCAAGGAGAAGCGGGCCTGCTCGAATCGATGGTGCGCTCGGCGCGCATGCTGTTCGACTTCGAGTCGGCGCTGGTGCTGCTCGAGAACCCGACCGGCCAAGCGCTGGTTGGCGCACCGGTTGGCGGCGTGGCCCGCCTGGCCGAATTTTCGATCCCGCTCGCGCGCGGCGGCGTGGTGGCGCACAGCGCGCTGGCGCGCCAGACCGCATTCGTGCGGCGCGACGACCAGGGGCTCGGGCTGGCCGAAGAGCAGCTCTTGCGCATGCTCGGCAGCGACAGCATGGTGTGCGTGCCGCTGGTGGCGGGCGCGCGTTGCCTGGGCGTGCTGGTGGGCGGCTTGCCGGCGTGGCAGTTCGGCGCCGTCAAGAAGCGCGAGCATTTCCTCAAGTCGTTCGGCGCGCAGGCCGCCACCGCGCTCGAGAACACCCTGTCCGAACGCGGCCACGCGCGCCGCCAGCTGGCCCAGGTGGCCGAGGAATACCGCGAAGCCTCGCGCCGCGTGGTGCACGAGGTGAACAACCCGCTCTCGATCATCAAGAACTACCTGTCGGTGCTGGACGAGAAGCTTGCGCGCCAGGAGCCGGTCTCGGGCGAGATGTCGATCCTGAACGAGGAAATCGACCGCGTCGGCCAGCTGATCAACGGCCTGGCGGACCTCAAGCCCGCCGCCACCAGCCCGGACTCGGTGCAGGTGGCCAAGGTCGCGAACGAAGTGCTGCGCCTGTTCCGCACCACCGGCTTCCTGCCTGCGAACGTGGACGTGGTGCTGTCGGTGCAGGACGACGCACGCATCGACGGCGACGCGGACATGCTCAAGCAGGTGCTGGTCAACCTGGTCAAGAACGCGGTCGAGGCACTGGAAGCGACCGGCGGGCGCATCGAAATCACCAGCCGGGGCCTGGTCAACCGCGACCGCACCCTGTATGTGGAGCTGGCCGTCGCCGACACCGGCCCGGGCCTGCCGCGCGACGTGCTGGCCAATCTGTTCTCTGCCGTGAAAAGTACCAAGGACGGCGCCCATCATGGTCTGGGCCTGTCCATTGTCCACAGCCTGGTGAAGAAGCTGCGCGGGCACATCGCCTGCCGCAGCGGCAGCACCGGCACTGCATTTGAAATCCTGCTGCCGGCCGCCACCAGCGCCGGCGTGAGCGCGCCGCCGGCCCTGCCGGCGCGTGTTCTCGGATCAGCCTGAAAATGACCATGACACCGAATACCGCCAGCACCGCCACCATGCTTCACGGCGGCGCCGCCCCGTTCGACGCCGACATGCAGCCGCGCCTGCTGCTGGTGGACGACGAACCGCGCCTGCTGGCGTCGCTCCACGAACTGCTGCGCGACCGCGGCTACCATCTCGTCACCGCCAGCTCCGGCAGCGAGGCGCTGGCCCAGCTGTCGCGGCTGCGCTTCGACCTGGTCCTGCTCGACCTGCGCCTGCCCGACATCGGCGGCCACGAGATCATGGACTTCATCAACGCCAAACAGATCGACGCCGACGTGATCGTGATGAGCGGCGAGGTCGGGATCGACGCGGCCATCGGCGCCGTCAAGCGCGGCGCCTACGACTACCTGCGCAAGCCCTACAGCCGTGAAGAGCTGCTCAAGACCGTGGCCAACGCGCTCGCGCAGCGCCGCCTGAAGCTGGAGAACGAGCGCATCGCCCAGCAGCTGGAAAACTCGGAAAAGATGTACCGCTACCTGGTGGACAGCTCGCCGGACATCATCTACACGCTCAACCACGAAGGCCGCTTCACGTTCGTGAACGACCGCGCCTCGCAGCTGCTGGGCTACACGCGCGAAGAGCTGATCGGCAAACACTACTCGGTGGTGGTGCACGAGGAAGACCTGGAACGCGCGCGCTACGTGTTCAACGAACGCCGCTCCGACGACCGCGCCTCGCGCAACGTCGAGCTGCGCCTGAAGTGCCGTACCGGCAGCGGCCACGAGCGCACCTTCAACAACACGTTGATGACGATCGCGCTCAATTCGATCGGCATGCACGTGCCCGACCACGACGTGAAGAAGCACGAGTTCTTCGGCACCTACGGCGTGGCACGCGACATCACGGACAGGAAGCGCGCCGAGGAACTGATCTCGTACCAGGCCTACCACGACATCCTGACCGACCTGCCGAACCGGATCCTGTTCAAGGACCGCCTGGGCCTGGCGCTGATCCAGGCCAAGCGCAAGGGCACCGAGCTGGCCGTGATGTTCATCGACCTGGACCGCTTCAAGCTGGTCAACGACACGCTCGGCCACGTCAAGGGCGACGAGCTGCTGCAGCAGGCCGCGCTGCGCCTGAAGGAATGCCTGCGCCGCGGCGACACGCTGGCGCGCCAGGGCGGCGACGAATTCACCATCGTGCTGCCGGAACTGCGCGACCGCGCCGACGCCTGCATGGTGGCCGACAAGTTCCTCGAGTGCCTGCACCAGCCGTTCGACCTGGACGGCCACCAGGTGCACATCTCGGCCTCGATCGGCATTGCGATCTATCCGGGCGACGGCGAGACCATCGACGAGCTGCTGCGCCACGCCGACATCGCCATGTACCAGGTCAAGGGGCTGGGCAAGAACGGCCACAGCTTCTACCACGCGTCGATGCAGGATGTATCGACCCAGAAGATCGAACTGGAACGCAGCCTGCGCAACGCGCTCGAGAACGACGAGCTGGAGATGTACTACCAGCCGCAGATCGACGTGGTCACCGGCCGCATCGTCGGCGCCGAGGGCCTGATGCGCTGGAACCACCCGCAGCGCGGGCTGCTGTCGGCCGGCGAGTTCCTGCCGTTCGCGGAGGAGAACGGCCTGATGCTGCCGATCTCGGACTGGATGATCGGCGCGCTGTGCCGCGACATGCTCAAGTGGAACCAGGCCGCGACCGGGCCGGTGCGCCTGTCGCTCAACGTGTCGCCGCAATACCTCGACCGTGGCGACTTCTTCGAGAAGATGCGCGGGGCGCTGGCGCGCTACGGCATCGCGCCCGCCCAGATCGAGGTCGAGATCACCGAGAACATCTGCATCCGCAACCCGCAGTACGCCATCGAGCAGCTCAACAAGCTGTGCCAGCTGGGCGTGTCGGTGGCGATCGACGACTTCGGCACCGGCTACTCGTCGCTGTCGT
The DNA here is from genome assembly GCF_024756255.1 of Massilia agilis. GTDB lineage: Bacteria > Pseudomonadota > Gammaproteobacteria > Burkholderiales > Burkholderiaceae_D > Telluria > Telluria agilis. Next base: position 156,423 of record NZ_JANUHB010000007.1, read on the forward strand.
ACCTGCACCGGTTCCCGATCCACACCATCAAGATCGACCAGTCGTTCGTCAAGGAGATCCATGACGAGCATGGCCACTACCCGGTGATCCTGGCGATCATCTCGATCGCGCGCGGGCTGGGCATGAACCTGGTGGCCGAAGGCGTCGAGACCGAGGCGCAGGCGCGCTACCTCGAGGCCAACGGCTGCGCCACCATGCAGGGCTACCTGTACTACCGGCCGATCGCGCTGCCCGACTTTATCGGCGCGCTGCGCGGCCAGGCAGGCGGCCAGGGCGCCGTCGCGATCCAGGCGTAGCGATGGGCGAGGCGGCCAGCATCCACGAAGCCACGGCGGCGGGCAACCAGCGCCCGAGCGCCGAGTTCGTGCGCATGAAGGCGCTGGCCGAGGCGGGCAACGCCAACGCCCAGCACAGCCTGGGCTTCATGTATGTCAACGGCCAGGGCGTGCCGAAGAATTACGAGATGGCCGTCGCGTGGTATCGCATGGCGGCCGCGGGCGGGCTGGCGCAGGCCCAGTACAACCTGGGCGTGATGTTCCAGAAGGGCCAAGGTGTGGCGCAGGACTACCAGCAGGCCTTCTACTGGTACCAGCGCGCGGCCGAGCAGGGCTATGCCGCCGCCCAGTACAACCTGGGCTGGCTGTACGCCAAGGGCCTGGGCGTGGCGGCCGACGTGCAACAGGCGCTGCACTGGTTTGGCCTGGCGGCAGCGCAGGGCGACCCCAACGCGCAGCACAACCTGGGCCTGATGTACGAAGCCGGCCGTGGCGTGCCGCAGGACCAGGACCAGGCCATGCAGTGGTACCGGCGCGCGGCCGAGCAGGGCCATGCGCGTGCCCAGTTCAGCCTGGGCCTGCGCTACGACGGCGGGCAGGGCGCCGCGCGCGATCCGCAGCAGGCCCTGGGCTGGTTCCGCAAGGCCGCCGAGCAGGGCTATGCGCCGGCCCAGTTCAACCTGGCGCTACGCTACGACAAGGGCATCGACCTGGAGCAGGACTCCACGCGCGCCATTCGCTGGTACCTGCGCGCGGCCGAGCAGGGACACGCCAGCTCGCAGTTCAACCTGGCGCTGATCTACGACAGCGGGCATGGCGTGGCGCGCGACGAGGAACAGGCGCTGGCCTGGTTCCGCAGGGCCGCCGAGCAGGGCCACGCCGGCGCGCAGGACAATCTCGGTTTGCGCTACGAGCTGGGCAAGGGTGTGGCGCAGGACCACGCGCAGGCCGCGCACTGGTACCGCCAGGCCGCCGAGCAGGGCCTGCCCGGCGCGCAGTACCACCTGGCGCAACTGTATGACAGCGGCACCGGCGTGCCGGCCGACCCGGCGCAGGCGATCGCCTGGTATGCCAAGGCGGCCGAGCAGGGCTACCTGCGCGCCCAGTTCGACCTGGGACTGCGCTTCGAGAACGGCATCGGCGTGGAGCAGGACCTGGCACGCGCGCTGCACTGGTACCGCCGCGCCGCCGCGCAGGAATACGCGCCGGCGCAGTACATGGTCGGCGCGCTGCTCGACCGTGACGAGGACGGCGGCCACGACCCGCTCGAAGCGTGCGACTGGTACCGCAAGGCCGCCGGGCAGGGCCACGCCCTGGCCCAGTTCGCGCTGGCGCTGCGCCACGACTGCGGCGGCGCCGGCCTGGAACAGGACTACGAGCAGGCCCACGGCTGGTACCTGGCCGCCGCGCGCCAGGGCCACGGGCGCGCACAGTTCAACCTCGGCGTGATGTACGCGAGCGGGCAGGGCGTGGCGCGCGACCTGGTCGCGGCCTGGTGCTGGCTGCAGCGCGCGGCAATGTCGAATGCCCCGGGGGCGGCGCGCTACGCCGAGCGCATCCGCCTGCGCATGGAGCCCGACCAGCTCGAACGCGCGCAGCGCCTGCTGGCCGGCGCGCACACCGCCTAGCGGACGCCAGCCGTCTCGCCGCCGGCTTATACTGTATGCATGTACAGTATCGAGCCAATCCGTCCAGGTCCCGTCCCGCCGCCCGCAGCGCCACGCAGCTTTGCCGAATGGCGCGAGGCCGCGCGCGAGCTGCTGGCTGCCGGCGTTGCGCCCGATGCGGTCGATTGGGCCGCGCCGTTCTCGGGTGCGCCAGCCGCCCGGCCCGCGCCGCATAATGCGTCCATTCAACTGAACAAGCCCGCCCCGGCGCCGGTCTTGCCGCGCTGGCTGATGGACCTGCTGCATGCCGCCGCCTGTTGCCGCGCGCCCGACCGCTGGGCGCTGCTGTACCGGCTGGTGTGGCGCTGGCAGCACGGCGAGCAGGCCGCATCCGACCGCGACCCGGACTGGCAACGCCTGCACGCGATGGTGGCGGCAGTGCGGCGTGAGGAGCACGACATGCAGGACAAGATCCGATTCCACGAGCGCGCGGCAGATGCGGGGCCGCCACGTTTCGTCGCCTGGTACGCGCCGGCGCACGACGTGCTGCCGCAGGTGGCCGAGCACTTCGTCAGCCGCATGGGGCGCGTGAGCTGGATGATCGCCACGCCGGACGCGAGCGTGCTGTGGGACGGCGCCACGCTGCACAACTGCGGCCCGCTGGTGGCCGACGCGGCCGAGCTGACCGGCGACGGCATCGCGCCTTGGCTCGACTACTATCGCAGCGTGTACCCGGCCGGGCCGGGGCAGGGGGCGCAGCGCGTGATCCCGCTGCTGGCCGCCGGCACGCGGCGCGGTTCCGGCGCGGCTGGCGATGATGCGGCCGGCGGCGATCCGGGCCAGCACCCGGCAACGCTCGACGAATGCCGCCGCTGCGACTTGTGGCAGCACGCCACCCAGCCGGTGGGCGGCGCGGGCAGCAAGCGCGCGCGCATCATGCTGGTGGGCGAACAGCCGGGCGACCAGGAAGACATCGCCGGCGCGCCCTTCGTCGGCCCGGCCGGCAAGCTGCTCGACCGCGTGTGCGAGGCGGCCGGCGTGGACCGGCGCGCCGTGTACGTCACCAACGCGGTCAAGCACTTCAAGTGGGAGCCGCGCGGCAAGCGGCGCATGCACAAGACGCCGGCCCAGCGCGAGATCGAGGCGTGCAGCTACTGGCTGGAAAAGGAGCTCGCGCAGGTCAAGCCGCAGGTTATCGTCGCCATGGGCACCACGGCGCTCAAGTCGGTGCTCGGCACCAGCCATGTCACGCTGAAGGACATGCTCGGGCGCGCGCTGCGCCACGAGGGGCGCTGGGTAGTGACCATCTACCACCCCTCGTACGCGCTGCGGGTGCCGGACGAGGCCGCGCGCAAGCAGGCGTTTGCGACCATGGTGGAGGGCCTGCGGATGGCGCAGGAGCTCGTGGACAAGCCCGGCGCCGCCTGAATCAGCTGGCGGCCGCTTGCAGCGCAGGGCTGGCGCCGCGGGCGCGCGCGCCGACCCACAGCAGCAGCAGCGCCATCACCACGAAACGCGCGACGATGCCGACTAGTCCCGCTTCCGGGCCGTAGCTGCCGCCGGTCAGCCAGGCCGGCCCCAGGTCGTGCACCTGCTGCAGGCCGCCCGCGTCCATGCCGCTGACGGGAAAGCCGAGCAGCGGGCCCTGCACGAAGTTCCACGCGAAGTGCAGCCCGATCGGCAGCCACAGGTTGCGCGCCAGCACGAATGCGCCGCCATAGATGACGCCGCCAAGCGTATTGCCCAGCACCGACAGCAGGCTCGCGCCCGGATTGGTCAGGTGGATGCAGCCGAACGCCAGCGCCGACAGGCCCACCGCCAGCGCGGCGCGGCCGCGCAGCACCATGAGCAGGCCCGTCAGCAGCAGGCTGCGCATCATGATCTCTTCCTTGAGCGTGAACGCCAGCTTGACGGGGGCCAGCACCAGCAGGCTGGAACCGGCCGTGGCCGGCGCGGTGGTGATCGCGCCCAGGCCCAGTTCGGCAACGAAGACGCCTCCCATCGCCAGCCCGGTGATCGCCATGCCGGCCAGCAGGTCGCGCCCGGCGGTCGGGCCCCAGCGCAGGCCGAGCAGGTCGAGCACCGGTTCGCCCGCGCGGCGCGCACGCACGATCGCCGCGATGCCCAAAGCCAGCGCCGTCAGCGCCATGAAAATTTCGACCGCCATCCTGAGCGCCATGTCCGCATCCCGTTGTTAATTTGGCGGCAACTGTAGTGGGGATGCTGCCTCTTTGTCAACGTGCAGACGTGACCGCTGGGTACGTGCCAGGTCAAGCGTGCTCCACCAAAAATTTGTCAGCTGAGCACAAAGGCGCGTAGAATGCCGGGTGTCCTTCGCGGGTGTAGCTCAATGGTAGAGCAGAAGCTTCCCAAGCTTACGACGAGGGTTCGATTCCCTTCACCCGCTCCAATAAAGTCAAAGACTCACGTCTTCCCCCCCTTTTTTTCCGCAGAATTCCCGCTCAGCCTGCCTTTCTGGCGTCGTCCTCACGAAGCTTGAGTTCCGGGTGTAGGCACCTTCGCTGAGATCGTCTTGCCCCCTTGTACGAAGTCTTAAAAGCAAAATTAGCTAAGCCGCTCATCTTTTGGGCCCCGTGCGCCCGGCCATTGACCGCCGACCTAAGCGAGCAAAAATGGTTTTTTTGATCATTCGGTGACGTGCGTAAGCTTTTTCTAGATCAAGGGCTGGGAACGTCTATAGAGAACTTCACTTCCCCTGAGGGCGACAGAAGCGCAGACACTGAGCCTAAAAATAGGGGCCGCTATCGGCCAGAAGCGGTCATTCTGCATAAGCGTGGATGAATGATGCGATTGGTCATTCAGGTATCGCGCTTAAGCGACTTGGTTGCCATTGACCGTAAGCAGTGCTTTACGCAATTCCAAATAGAGCCTCTGAAGCTGCTGGGCGGTGACCTCCCGGGGATCATCGGCTAGTTCGAAACACAGCTGGACACCACGATCGGGGTGGAGGACATCGTCACAGTTTCGCGCGACATCTGTGGCACATTTCCCCGTCGCATATTCATTAATATATTGGTAATATCTTCTTAAGCGGTTGCTTGCCGCTTCTGATTAGGAGTATTTCATGCGCAACACTCTCAGGTGCCCAGCTAGCGGAGTCCTCAAATGTCTAATCACTGCTGCAGCCGCATTACTGCTGCACGGGTGCATCACTATCCAACCGGTGACGCCACGTGCCGAAATCCCGAGGGCTGACAGAGGCTACGTGGCTGGCGTCTTTGTTCCCACGTTAGAGGAGTTCGGACTGGGCATCACCAACATGAACGGGGGCGAAGAGACCGTGTTGCCCTTCACGGACCCAAGCCAGAAGTTTCAGCTTGGCGAAAGGCTAACAATGATTCAATTGCCTCCCGGTCGTTATCGCATCTCGAGTTGGCTGACTTACAACAGTTTTTACAAGGAGAAATCGACTCGTAAAGAGCTTCCTCAGTCGGAAAAATTGCAGTTCACGGTGACACCGGGGCGCGTTGCATATCTGGGCAAGTTTTCAGCGTCAAAATCGTTTTCCGGGTTTACTATTCATTTCAAGATCAAGCCGCTGGCAATTACGTTACAGGATCTAACACTCCTGGCGGAAACGTATTACCCCAATTTTGGGATCGCATTATATGACCCGCAACCGGGTTCCCTCTACTAAATCCAGCTGCGATTATGATCCGACTATTCGCTCTCCTCATTGCGCTATCGCTGCTTACCGGTTGTGCGCACACGATTTCGATCACGCCAGGCCTCACTGATATCGAGCCGCCGCCGACGGCGTCTAGGTCGCCTAAAACCGTCGCCCTGTATATTTCCAACGACCTTCGAAACAAGGAAGTGACCACACCGGGCGGCGGCGGCGAAAGCGTCACCTACAAGCCCTATCAAGATCTGGAGCTTAACCTGATTAGGCTTCTCAAAAACAACTTTGCCAGTGCGAAGGTCTTGACGGCACCGCCTGACACTGCGGAGCTGAAACGCCGCGGCGTTGACTTTCTTATTGCGCCTCAGATTTCTACGAACTCATCCTCCGCCGTATGGGCAATTTGGTGGCCCACTGACTTCACAATGACGCTGCAACTTTCGCTGGTTGACTTGAGTTCCGGAGCCACGATTACTAAAGAGGTGACTGGCAACGGACGATTCGTTTTCTCGGAACAACCGCATCCTGCTACGTTCGCCTCGGAGTCGGGTATCCGGGCGGCACGCGAAGCGCTACTAAAAATGCAACGCGTACTTCTTGAAGCCTCGGACTTACGCTGAGTTCGCTCAGCAACACAATTGTTCGATTGCGCAACTTCATGCGGCTGCAATCACTTATATCTACTCCCGGTGGACGCACTGGGCTGTCTACGGATTATTTCTCATCGCGGTGCCCGTGCGATCGATCTAACGGACAAGGTTGAGCCGCCAGGAAGCCCATCGGTAGTCTGCTGATGCGGCCGCTGCCTCCAGCCCAAAAAGCAAAAAGCGGCGCATCGCGCCGCCTTTTCGTGAAACTACGCCTGCTCTCTTCAGGCAGCAGCGCTGGCCTTGCGCAGGATGGCGTACAGCTCATCCTTGAGCACGAGTTTCTGCTTTTTCAGGTCTTCGATCTCGGCCTCGGACACATGCGCTTCCTTGTTCTTGATCTGCTGGTCCAGCTCGTTGTGCTTGTCGAACAGGTTTTGGAAATGGTGGTCCGTCGTCTTCAGTTTCGTGATCAGGTCGCGGTATTCCGGAAACATGATGTACTCCCTCGGTTAATGAATATTGTTGACAAACTCATTCTACGCCCATGGATGAGCACCAGAAAGCATTGAAAAGCCGAGCCCCGGCCCGCGACACATTCAGCCCGGTTTCCCCTGATGCCCGATGTTGACCGCCAATTGCGCGGCAAACGCGCGCTGGTAGGCCGGCCGCGCTTCGCCGCGCGCGACGTAGGCGGCCAGGTTGGGATACGCGTCCAGCAGGCCCGACGCCCGAAGCCGCAGCAGCACCGACACCATCATCAGGTCGCCCGCGCTGAACGTGCCGTCGAGCCAATCGGCATCGCCCAGGCGCGCCGACAGCTGGGCGAGCCGCGCGCGCACGCGCTCCTCGACCAGCGGCATGCGCTCCTTGCTCCACGGCTTGTCCGCTTCGAGAATTCTTGCGGTAACCAGTTCCAGGATCGGTGGCTCGACCGTGTTGACGGCGGCGAACATCCAGCTGATCGCGCGCGAGCGCCCGTTGGCGTCGGCCGGCAGCAGGCCGGCATGGCGCTCGCCGATGTGCAGGACGATCGCGCCGGTTTCGAACAAGGCGAGATCGTCTTCCTCATAGGTCGGTATCTGGCCGAAAGGATGAAGGGCCAGGTGCGCGGGCGCTTTCATCGCCGCAAACGACACCAGGCGCACCTGGTAAGGCTGGCCCACTTCTTCCAGCGCCCAGCGTACGCGCGTGTCGCGCGCCAGCCCCTTGCCGCCATCGGGCGAACGTTCAAAGGCGGTGATGGTGATGGTCATCGTCAAGCTCCTCCAGATAAGTGTCAGGGATACAGGTATGGACGAATGGCCGCAGCCGAATTCGACAACGCGGTGCGTGCCGCGCCTGGCCACATCAGCGTTCGATTGCAGCCGCCTCGAACGGAGCCGCGCGCACGGCCGCCTGGTAGGTCCGGCTCACGGGCACCTGCATCCCGTTGGATAGTTCCAGCACGGTCTTGCCGGCGTCGCGCTTGACCGCGCATACCGCACGGTGCGCCACCCACCAGCTGCGGTGCACCTGCAGCCCGGGTTCGCCCTCCAGCTCGCGCAGGGCGTCGGCCATGCGCATCAGGATCAGGTCGGAACCTTGCGCCGTGATCACGCGCAGGTAATGGTCTTCGGCCTGCAGCGCGAGCAGCTCGCCGCCAAGATGGGCGGGAATCCGTGCAAGGAACGGTGGCGGGACGGGATCAGGTTCGGCCTGCGGGGGCATGTCGGCCGGCACCGGCGATCGGCTGGACACCAGCGGCAGTCCCGCCGGCTGCAAGCGGGTCAGCAACAGCAGCACCACCAGCTGGACCACGGCCACGCTCCCGTACACGCGCGGCATCACCGCCAGCGCCACCGGGTGCCCCAGCCGCAGCAGCGACTCGGCCCACGCCACCGCGAACGAGGTCGGCACTGCCGACAGCAGGGTGACCAGCGGGATGCTCCAGCGCTGTCCCCAGCCGGGCCGGAACCGGGCCAGTGCATGGGCGCACAGCACGATGTTGAGGTAGCCAACCAGCACCAGGCCGACCCAGTAGGCGTAACGCGCAGTGGCGCCAAGCTCGCCGTAGGTGCCGAACGGGCCAATGATCGCAAACATCACGCCCAGCCCGGCGGCAATGGCCAGCTGCGCGAGCATGCGGTGCAGCTTCATTTCGCGATTCGTGGATTGCATCTGTCCGGGCACTGGCGTAAGGCGGTGTCGATTGGCGAATTTGCGCTTGGGCACGTCTCGCGGATTGGCTAAGGTGGCCATTTTAACCACAACAGGAGCCACCATGACCAATCCCTTCCGCCGTTGCCTGATCGCCTTTGCCTTGCTGTCGTCCGCCGTGCTGGCCGGGCCCGCCGCTGCCGACGACGTCGTGCTGCCCGCCGGCATGGCCGAGCTGGCACGCGGCGCCGACGATGCCTGGAACCGCCGCGACGCCGCCGCCATGGTGGCGTTCTATGCCGGAGACGCGACCAGCACCATCGGCAAGACCGAGCTGAAAGGCAAGGCCGCGCTGCTCGACTACTTCACCGGCTCGTTCCGCAATTTGCCGCCCGGACTGACCCACCGCACCGTCGTGCGCCGGCTGGAACGGATCGGCGAACTGGTCGCCACCGACAACGCCGTGTACATCGAAGCGCCCGATGGCGCGCAGGGCAAGCGCGTGCTGCGCGAATTCTTCACCTTCTCGCTGTTGCGCCCGACCGCTGGCGGATGGGAGTTCGTTGCGGTCCGTGCCACGCCGCTGGCACCGCCAGCACCTGCCCCCAGCCGTTAAGGCGCTGCCGGCTTTCAATAATGAACCGCGTGGAACAGCGCGTTTCAGCTGGCGCAAACTTTGTCACGGATGGGCTTGCGCCGGGTAGAACGCCTTCCTAAGCTCCGAGCGAGCTCATACGTTGAGCGTCGCCGGCGCCAGCGCCCGGGCTCGCTTTGCCAAACGGAGCGACGCCATGAAATTGCTGATTGGATGTTTATTGAGTGTGGCCGCGTTCATGGCCGCGCCACCGGCTGCACAAGCCCAGGCCGAGGCCGGCGCGCACGGCCGCGGGGCGACACCGGCCACGCAGCGCGTCATCTACTGGAACAATGCCTTGATCCGGGCGGTGGAGCTCGACCACGTGCCGGCGGCGCCCGGCGAAAACCGGGTCGCGGGCCAGCATGCCGGGCCCACCCACAGCAGCCGCGCGATGGCGATGGTGCAGCTGGCCGTGTTCGACGCCATCAACGCGATCGAGCAGAAGTACCCGAGCTACGCCGGAGTGCCACGCGCGCCGTCGGACACCTCGCCCGATGCCGCCGTCGCCCAGGCTGCGCACGACACGCTGGCCGCGCTGTGGACGGCGCAGCGGGCGCGCTTTGACAAGTGGCTGGCGGACGACCTGGCGGCCATTCCTAACGGGCGCGCCAAATATAACGGCATCGCGGTCGGCCGCCAGGCCGCAGCTGCGGTGCTGGCCCTGCGCGCGGGCGATGGCGCGGACAATACCGACCGCACCGTCGGGGTGGACTATTTTCCCAGCAATGCCCCCGGCCACTGGCGGCCCGATCCGGTCAGCATGAGCACCGTCGCGCTGGGCGTAACCTGGGGTCAGGTGCGTCCATTCGTGGTGCCGTCGGTGGGCCAGTTCCAGGTGCCGCCGCCGCCGGCGCTCACCAGCGCGCAATACACGTCAGCGTTCAACCTGGTCAAGCGGCTGGGCGGTGACGGCAAGGTCACGCCAACGGCGCGCACGCGCGAGCAGACCGTGACCGGCATCTTCTGGAGTTACGACGGCTCGCCGTGGATCGGCACGCCGCCCTGCATTTACAACAGAATCGTGGTCGAGATCGCGCGCAAGCGCACGCGCGACCCGGTCGAGCTGGCACGCCTGCTGGCGCTGGTGAACGCGGCGATGGCCGATGCAGGCATCGCCGCGTGGAACGACAAGTGGCATTACGACTTCTGGCGCCCCGTCACCGGCATTCGCGAAGCGGACGAAGGCACCGGCCCGACCGGGCTGGGCGACGGCAATCCGGCCACGCGCGGCGACCCCGGCTGGACCCCGCTGGGTGCCCAGGCCACCAACACGCGCCGCCCGGACTTCACGCCGCCGTTCCCGGCCTATCCGTCCGGGCATGCCTCGTTCGGCGGCGCCATGTTCCAGATGCTGCGCCGCTTCTACGGCACCGACCGCATCGCCTTCAGCTTCTTGTCCGACGAATGGAACGGCGTCAGCCGCGACAACCAGGGCTGGGTGCGGCCGCGCATCGTGCGCAGTTATGCGAGCCTGAGTCAGGCCGAACTGGAAAACGGCTACAGCCGCATCTACCTGGGCGTGCACTGGCAGTTCAACCTCGAAGGCATCGAGCAGGGCAACGCCATTGCCGATTACGTGTTCGAGCATGGCCTGGTTGCCGCCAACCAGGCCGCCGGCTGTCCCTGCCACTGAGGCTTACTGGCCGGGCACCTGCAAGCCCTGGGCCACGGCCGGGCGCTGGACAAAGGCATCGAGCGCGCGGGCGACGTTCTTGTAGTTGTCGAATTCGACCAGTTCGCCCGCGCCATAGAAACCGACCAGGTTGCGAATCCACGGGAAGGTCGCGATGTCGGCGATCGTGTACTCGTCGCCCGCGATCCAGGGTTGGGCCGCCAGCAGCCTGTCGAGCACGCCGAGCAGGCGCTTCGATTCGGCCACATAGCGGTCGCGCGGGCGCTTGTCTTCGAACTCGCGGCCGGCGAATTTGTGGAAGAAGCCCACCTGGCCGAACATCGGGCCGACGCCGCCCATCTGGAACATCAGCCACTGGATGGCCTGGTAGCGCGCGGCCGGGTCGCGCGGGATGAACCGGCCCGTCTTTTCGGCCAGGTAGAGCAGGATGGCGCCGGATTCGAACAGCGGCAGCGGCTTGCCGCCGGGGCCGTCCGGATCGATGATCGCGGGGATCTTGTTGTTCGGGTTGAGCGACAGGAATTCGGGGCTCAGCTGGTCATTGGTGTCGAAGGAAACGCGGTGCGCCTCGTAGGGCAGGCCGGTTTCCTCGAGCATGATCGAGACTTTGACACCGTTGGGGGTGGGCAGCGAGTAGAGCTGGATGCGGTCCGGATGCCGGGCCGGCCATTTGGTCGTGATCGGGAAGGAGCTGAGATCGGTCATCGTGGGCAGTCGTGGTCAAGGTGGCGAACCGCGCAGCGGCGCGCGGGCTGGATCTTGCAACGATACCAAACAACGGCGGACCGCGCAGGGCAGCTGGTGACGCCGTCTTCCCAGTCGCTCGCGCTGCCGCTACGTTTCTGATAGGGAACCTATATACTCGCTGGTTTTTGAACAGACGACCCAGCGCATGGACTACCGCGGCACGCCAAACGACGACGACATCGACCAGCAAAAGCTTGGAATCCCCGACGGCACGCCGATTTTTGGCGATGCCGGCAACGACACGATTGCGGTGTCCGGGGCGCTGGCCATCGGCGGCCGCGGCAACGATACGCTGGTGGCCAAGGCCGGTTACGCGACCGTGGCCTACTGGGATTCGCCCTCGGGCGTGCGGGTCGACTTGGGCACGGGCGTGGCCGAGGATGGCTTTGGCACCGTCGACAAGCTGGTCGGCTTCAAGGTGGTCCAGGGCTCGCCCTGGGACGACACGCTGATTGGCGGCAGTGCCGACGAATTTTTCTATGGCGGCGCCGGCAACAACGTGGTCATCGGCGGCGCCGGCTTCGACGAGGTCGATTACTTCTTTGAAAAATCGACCGCAGCCGACGTCAGCTACGACGCCGCGAGCGACACCTTCACCGTCGTCAAACACTTTACCAACGGCGACAAGGGTACCGACAAGCTCAGCGGCGTGGAAGCGATCCGGTTCACCGGCGAAGGTGCGGATGGTGTGCTGATCCTGCGCTCCGCGTTTGTCGGCGATTTCCGCACCAGCAAGACGATGGTGCAGGCTCCCGTGCCCGCGGGCTCGGGCGTCACGCAATTCAAGGCTGGTGATTTCAACGGCGACGGACACACCGACTTGGCGTTCGTGACGCAAACCGGCACCGGCACCGCGCCCGCGCCCACCTTCGTGTTCGCTGGCGACGGCAAGGGCGGCTTTGCCGACGCCACCGCCAGCCTGCTGGGCAGCGTGCCGATGAAGGTCGTCGGCGGCGGGCGCAGCATCGTCGCGGACTTCAACAATGACGGGCGCAGCGACCTGTTCCAGCTCGACTTTGGCAACGACGCGCCGCCGTTTTCCGGCGGTCAGAACAGCTTGTACCTGTCATCGCCCGGCACACCGGCGCTGGCGGACGTGAGCAACACCCTGCCGCGCCGCGATGACCTCAACCATGGCGGCAGCGCCGGCGACGTCGACGGCGATGGCGATATCGACGTGCTGGTGAACACCCTCGACAAGGGCGACTTCCTGCTCATCAACGACGGCACGGGGCATTTCCGCGAGATGCCCTCGCTGCTGCCGCGTCCCACCACCGAGCTGGGCGGCGTCGAGTACCACGAGACCCACACCTTCTCGGGCATGGTCGATGTCAACGGCGATGGCGCGCTCGACCTGATCCTGGGCGCTTGGGACGGCAATATCGTGGACAGCGGCACCAAGCTGCTGCTCAACGACGGCCACGGTAATTTCACCGGCACCGCGCCGATCACACTGCCGGCCAGTTGCATCGCCAAGGAGATCGTGCTCGAAGTGGAGGCGATCGACCTGAACGGCGACGCCTTCCCCGACCTGATGCTCAGCGTGACCAATGGTGGCGAGCGCGACCTGTTCTATCACACGGACTACATCCAGCTGCTGGTCAACGACGGCACCGGCCACTTCCGCGACGAAACGGCCGCACGCTTACCGCAGAGCAAAGACAGCACCGACCCCGGCTGGCTGATGTCGCTCACCTCGGTGGACTTCAACCATGACGGCTTTGCCGACATCCTGGCCGAGTCGGCGGGCTGGCCGATCACGTCCAAGGTGTACCTGAACCAGGGCGACGGCACCTTCAGGCTGGACTGGGAGTCCGGCACCGGCCAGCGCGCCATCGTGGCCGACGTGGACAGCGACGGCATGGCCGACGTGGTGACCGCCACCGACCAGGGCGCGGTCACGATCTCGCTCAACAAGCTGGCCAACGGCCACATCTACAAGGCCAATTTCGGCGGCGACAGCCTGCTTGGCTCGAGCGGCAACGATAGCTTCATCGCGCGCCCGGGCAGCGATGTGTTCGACGGCGCCGGCGGGTTCGACACCGTCGTGTTCGAGGGCAAGCGCGCGGGGTATGCCGTGTCCACCTACGGCCCCGGTTTCAAGCTGGCCGCCGCCAGCGGCAGCGCCGTGATTGCCAACATCGAGCGCGCCGTGTTCAGCGACGGCGCGCTGGCGTTCGACCTGTCCGGCGCGGCCGGGCAGGCCTACCGCGTCTATCAGGCCGCGTTCGACCGCGCCCCGGACGAGGCGGGCCTGGGCTACTGGATCGGCGCCATGGACAAGGGCCTGCCGCTGCTGGACGTGGCGGCGCAGTTCGTCGCCAGCGCCGAATTCACCGACCGCTACGGCAAGCTCGACGGAGCGGCGTTCCTGACCACGGTCTACCACAACGTGCTGCACCGCGAGCCGGACGCGAAGGGGCTGGAGTTCTGGGTCAACTTCATGGACGGCGGTGGCAGCCGCGCCGAGTTGCTGGCGCAATTTAGCGAAAGCCACGAGAACCAAGTCCAGGTCATCGGCGCGATCGCGCACGGGATTGCTTTCCTGCCTTACCATTGAGGCCGGCGGCCGTAGGCTATAATCCCGCCGTCTTTTTCTTCCCGCGATCCCATGTCCTCCGATACCACGAACAACGGCCCGGCCCGCCAAATGCTGTACGACCCGACCGAGCGCCGCATCCGCAGCTTCGTCACCCGCGCCGGCCGCCTGTCCACGGCGCAGGCGCGCGCGTTCGAGGAGTTCGGCCCGCAGTTCCTGGTCGGCTACACCAAGGACCCGCTCGATTTTGACGCCGCGTTCGGTCGCCATGCGCCGGTCGTGCTGGAAATCGGCTTTGGCATGGGCGACACCACGGCCCACATCGCGCGTACGATGCCGGAGAAAAACTTCCTCGGCGTCGAAGTGCATACGCCGGGCGTGGGCAGCCTGCTCAAGCAGATCGGCGAACAGGGCATCACCAACCTGCGCCTGATCCAGCACGATGCGGTCGAGGTGCTGCGCGACATGATTCCGGACGGTTCGCTGGCCGGCGTGCATATCTTCTTCCCCGACCCGTGGCACAAGGCGCGCCACAACAAGCGCCGCCTGATCCAGGGGCCATTCGTGGCGGCGCTGTGCGCGAAGCTGGCGCCGGGCGGCTACATCCACCTGGCCACCGACTGGGAAGACTACGCGGTGCAGATGCTCGAGGTGCTGTCCAACGAGCCGGCGCTGCAGAACACCGCCGAGGGCTACGCCGACAAGCCGTCGTATCGCCCGCTGACCAAGTTCGAAAACCGCGGCATCAAGCTCGGCCACGGGGTCTGGGACCTGGTGTTCACCAAGCGGTAAATACGCCGCCGGCCAGCCGAAAGAATCGCTGGCACAGGTCGCATTGTCCGCTTAGAATGCACACGTCTCCCGTAAGGTTTTTCACGCGTGCAACGTTACCTGACCCATGTCTTGTTGTCGCTCCTGCTGCTGTTGTCGCAGCAGGTGGGGCTGCTGCATGGGATTTCGCACGCCGCCGCGCTCGACCGTTCGCCGGTAGCGGCTGAAGTTTCGGACGCGAGAGCGGCCGGCGGCACCAGCCAGCCGAAGGCCGCGCTGTTCGACCTGTGCGCGCAGTGCGCGGCCAGCGCCCAGGTGGCGTTCGCGCTGCCCAGCGTGGTGCGCCTGTTCCTGCCGGTCGAGCTGGCCTTCAGCCTGCTCCCCGCGCCGCGCACGCCCACCCTGTGCCTGCTGACGCACTGCGTCTTCCTGTCGCGCGCCCCACCCTCGGCCTGATAACACCCGTTCCGATCAGCACTGCCGCCACCCCGGTGCCGGCAGTGCTGCCCGTTATCAGTTTTGCTTGAGGTTGTTAACATGCACATCCAACGTACGCTGATCGCCAGCGCGGTCCTGCTGGCGTGCGGCACGCCGGCCTTTGCCCAGTCCGGCGGCGCCCCAATGACCAAGGTGGTCGTCACCGGTTCCGCCATCCGTGGCGCCGAGAGCGACCAGATCCTGAACCCGGCCAAGGTGCTGGGCGGCGACGAGCTGCGGGACAAGATCGGCAGCTCGCTCGGCGACACCCTGTCCCAGGAACTGGGCGTGTCCGCATCGGCGTTCGGCGCCGGCGCCTCGCGCCCGATCATCCGCGGCATGGAAGGCTCGCGCGTCAAAATGCTCGAAAACGGCATGGCCACCTCGGACGTATCCGGCCTGTCGAACGACCACGCGGTCGCCTCCGAAGGCGCGGTGGCGCGCCAGATCGAAATCCTGCGCGGGCCTGCCGCGCTGCTGTACGGCTCGGGCGCCATCGGCGGCCTGGTCAACGTGGTCAACGAGCGCATCCCGACCGAGCTCGTGCCACAGGCCAGCGGCCAGGCCGAAGCGCGCTATAGCACCGTGGACAATGGCCGCAACCTGTCCGGCTCGGTCGATGGTTCCAGCGGCAAGTTCGGCCTGCACGCGGACGCCAACTGGCGCGACACGGCCGACTACAAGATCCCCGGCAACGCCGTGCCGGGCGACCCAGGCTCGGCCTCGGGCCGGCTGCCGCATACCGACACCAACGAGAAGAGCGTGGGCGTGGGCGGCTCGTACATCGACGACTGGGGCTATGTCGGCGCGTCCGCCAACCACCTGTCGAACCTGTACGGCATCCCCAGCGCCGAGGGCTCGCGCATCGACCAGAAGCAGGACCGCTACGACCTCGACAGCCTGGTCAAGGCGCCGCTGGCCGGCTTTACCTCGCTGCGCATGAAGGCTGGCTACACCGACTACCACCATGCCGAGCTCGACCAGCAAGGCAACCCGGCCACGCTGTTCTCCAACCGTTCGCTGGAAACGCGCGCCGAGCTGGAGCACAAGCCGTGGGCGGGCCTGCACGGCACGGTCGGGTTCCAGACCGAGAACACCCACTTTTCGGCGCTCAGCGCGGACGGCGGTCCGGACACGGTGCCGGTCACGCACTCGACCTCGGCCGCTGCGTTCGTCGTGGAGGAAGCGGATGCCGGACCGGTGCGCCTGTCCGCCGGCCTGCGCTATGAAGCAGTGAAACGTTCGCCGGTCGGCAACAAGGAGCGCCAGTTCGACCTCGCCTCCGGCTCGTTTGGCGCGCTGTGGCCGTTCATGCCGGGCTACAGCGTCGGCGCCACGGTCTCGTACGCGCAGCGCGCGCCGTCCATCGACGAGCTGTACTCGGGCGGCCCGCACGACGCGACCCAGACCTTTGATATCGGCAACCCCAACCTGGAAAAGGAGAGCTCGCGCAACATCGAGCTGTCGCTGCAAAAGACGAGCGGGCTGCTGCGCTGGAAGGCGAACTTGTTCCGCAACAACGTCAACAACTTCATCTACGGCCGCGTGACCGACACGCTGGTGGACGAGGACGGCAACCCGAACGGCCCGTATCGCCAGCGCCTGTTCGAGCAGGCCAAGGCCCACATCCAGGGCGCCGAGGCCGAGCTGGGCTACAACCAGACCGGGGCCGGCTGGTCCGGCCGGGTGTTTGCCGACACCTCGCGCGGACGGCTGGACGCGGGCGGCAACCTGCCGCTGCAGCCGGCCGACCGCATCGGCGCCGGGATCGGCTACCGCGAGGCGGCCTGGCGCGGCGGGCTGACGCTGACGCATGCGTTCAGCCAGGACCGGCTGGCGGTGTCGGAACACACGCCGACCCCCGGCTACAACCAGCTCGATGCGCATCTGTCGTACACGCAGCGGCTGGGCGAGCATGACCTGACGTGGTTCCTGCTGGCCAAGAACCTGCTGAACGAGGATATCCGGATGTCGACGTCGCTGCTGAAGGATATTGCGCCGCTGCCGGGGCGCAATTTCGTGTTTGGGGTGCGGACGAAGTTCTGACTGGGTTTGCGGTAGGGTGGGCAGGTCGTTCGGCTGGGCACTGCCCAGCCTCACCCCACGCGTTCAAATGACGCCCGCGTTCAGGCCATCTCTGAAATCAGCGCGACAATCTCGTCGCCATACGAGGCCAGCTTCTTCTCGCCCACGCCGGATACGCCGCGCAGCTCGTCCAGCGAGCCCGGCTTGACCTTGGCGATCTCGCGCAGCGTGGCGTCCTGGAACACCACATAGGCCGGCACGCCGTGCGCGCGCGCCGTCTCCACGCGCCACCAGCGCAGCTTGTCGAAGATTTCCTGCTCGGATTTCGACAGCTCGATCTCGGCATAGCCGCGCGGGCTGGCGGCCTGGCGCTTTTGCTTGACCGGCTTCTGGTACTGGCGCAGCTGCACCTTCTTTTCGCCCTTGAGCACCGGCCGCGCGGCCTCGGTCAGCTTGAGCGAGCTGAAATTCTCGTGGTCGACCGTCACCAGCCCCAGCGCAATGGCCTGGCGCAAAATCGCGCGCCACTCCTGCTCGCTGCGTTCGCCGCCGATGCCGTACACCGACAGCGTGTCGTGGTGCCACTGGCTGATGCGCTCGCTTGGCGCGCCGCGCAGCACGTCGATCACGTGCCCGGCCGCAAAGCGCTGGTCCACCCGGTAGATGGCCGACAGCAGCTTTTGCACCGGCACCGTGCCGTCGAACGACACCGGCGGCACCAGGCAGGTGTCGCAGTTGCCACAGGGGCCGGATTTTTCGCCAAAGTAGTCCAACAGGCGCATGCGCCGGCACGACAGCGTCTCGCACAGGCCCAGCATGGCATCCAGCTTGGACGAGAGCACGCGCTTGAACGCTTCGTCGGCCTCCGACTCGTCGATCATGCGCCGCTGCAGCACCACGTCCTGCAGCCCGTAGGCCATCCACGCGGAAGCGGGCAGGCCGTCGCGGCCGGCGCGGCCGGTTTCCTGGTAATAGCCCTCGATGCTCTTGGGCAGGTCGAGGTGGCAGACGAAACGCACGTCGGGCTTGTCGATGCCCATGCCGAAGGCGATGGTGGCCACCATCACGATGTTGTCCTCGCGCAGGAAGCGCGCCTGGTTGGCGGCGCGCTGCGCGTGGTCCATGCCGGCGTGGTAGGGCAGCGCCTTGATGCCGTTCTCGACCAGGAACTCGGCGGTTTCCTCGACCTTCTTGCGCGACAGGCAGTACACGATGCCCGAGTCGCCCGCATGTTCGGTGGTGACGAAGTCCAGGAGCTGCTTGCGGCCGTTGGTCTTCTCCACGATCTGGTAGCGGATGTTGGGCCGGTCGAACGACGAGACGAACTGGCGCGCCTCGGTCAGCTGCAGGCGGTGTGCGATCTCGTCGCGCGTGAGCTGGTCGGCGGTGGCGGTGAGCGCAATGCGCGGCACCTGCGGAAAGCGCTCGTGCAGGATCGACAGCCGGATGTACTCGGGCCGGAAGTCGTGGCCCCATTGCGACACGCAGTGCGCCTCGTCGATGGCGAACAGCGAAATGCGCGCATCCTCGAACAGGTCCAGGCAGCGCTGCGTCATCAGGCGCTCGGGCGCCACGTACACGATGTCGATGTCGCCCGTGCGCACCAGGCGCTCGATGCGCAGCGCTTCGTCGAACGTCTGGGTGGAGTTGAGGAAGGCGGCGCGCACGCCCACCTCGGCCAGCGCATCGACCTGGTCTTGCATGAGCGCGATCAGCGGCGAAACCACCACTGCCACGCCGTCACGGAGCAGCGCCGGGATCTGGTAGCACAGCGACTTGCCCCCGCCCGTGGGCATGAGCACCAGCGCGTCGCCGCCGGCCGCCACGTGCTCGACGATCTCGGCCTGGTGCCCGCGAAATGCGGGGTAGCCAAAGACGGTCTGCAGCAGGTGGAGCGCGCGCGCCCCGAGGTCGGTACTCATGTGTTTGGAATTCCCGGGCTTATTCCGCCCACATCACCCAGCCGAAATGGGCCGTGGCGATCACGACGATCCCGAACACGATACGGTACCAGGCGAACGCGGTAAAGTCGTGCGAGCTGATGTAGCGCAGCAGCCAGCGTACGCACAGGAAGGCCGAGGCGAACGCGGCCAGGCCGCCGATGCCGAACAGCGGCAGGTCGGCGGCGGACAGCGCGGCGCGTTCCTTGATCACCGAGTAGGCGGTGGCCGCCAGCAGGGTCGGGATGGCGAGGAAGAACGAGAATTCGGTGGCCGCCTTGCGCGACAGGCCGAACAGCATGCCGCCGATGATGGTCGCGCCCGAACGGCTGGTGCCGGGGATCAGCGCGAACGCCTGCGCGCAGCCGACCTTCAGCGCGTCGATCATGCTCATGTCGTCCACGGTCTCGATGCGGTGGGTGCCGGGCAGGGTCTTGTGGCGGCGCTCGGCCCACAGGATCACCAGCGCACCAACGATGAAGGCCAGCGCCACCGGCAGCGGCGCGAACAGGTGCGCCTTGATCGCCTTGTTGAACAAGAAGCCCAGGATGGCCGCCGGCAGGAACGCGACCACCAGGTTGAGCGCGAATTTCTGCTGGCGCGGGTCGGACGCAATGCCGCCCAGCACGGTGCCGATGCGCGCCCGGTATTCCCACATCACGGCCAGGATCGCCCCGGCCTGGATCGCAATGTCGAACACCTTCGCGCGCTCGTCGGTGAAATTGAGCAGGCTGCCAGCCAGGATCAGGTGGCCGGTCGACGAAATCGGCAGGAATTCGGTGAAGCCCTCGACCAGGCCCATGATGACCGCCTTGAGCGCGAAGATGATGTCCATGTGTTGTGAAAATGGTTTGGGAAAGTTTCAGCTGCGGAAGGAAACTGCGCGGGTCCGAAGCTTACCACGAGCATCGTCTCCCCCGGTAAGACGGCCGCAAAGAATTCCCGTCAGGCGGTCAGGCGTTCCAGTTCGGCAAGGAAGAACATCGCCTGCGCGCGCGACGCGCCGCACATCTCTTCGGATGGCTGCAGGCTGGCGCAGACCGCCGGCCGTTCGGGGCGGCCAAAGATACGGCAGCCGTTGTCGTCGTCCAGTTGCGCGCAGCGCACACCGGCTGGCTTGCCGTTGGGCATGCCGGGAATGGGCGAACTGATCGAGGGCGCGGTGCAGCAGGCGCCGCATCCGGGCCGGCAGGGCGGCGGCTGGTTACGCATTGTTTGACCTGGGTTATGGAATGTGGCGCGGGCCGAGGCGTAGCATCGGCTGGGTACAGGTCGCAATGATAGCCGCGCACCGCGTTGGCGTCGCGCTTTTCGTGGGGCCGCACTCGAGGTTTCAACATGAGTAAGAAGTTTCCCGACAGCCCCGCCAAGCCAGAGCTCATCTGCTGGGGTTGCGACAAGTATTGCCCGGCCGACAACCTGGCATGTGGCAACGGGTCGGACCGAACCCAGCACCCGATCGAGATTTTTGGCAGCGACTGGATGAAGTGGGGGCTCGGCAGCGGCGACAACGTGCCGGATGCCAATCCCGGCAAACCGGGTCCGGGCTGAGCCGCTCCGGCCAAGGCAGGATCATGCGCCAGCCGCCTGCATCTAGTCGTTGCCGTCTTGCGGCGGCAGCACGCAGGGGATGGTGAAGGCGATGGTGGTGCCGCGCCCCGTCTCCGAGGCCAGCGTCAGTTCCCCGCCCAGCATGCGCACCAGTTCGCTGACCAGCGCCAGGCCGAGCCCGGTGCCGTCGTTGTGGCGCGCGGCCTGCGCATCGACCTGGAAGAATTTCTCGAAAATCTTGCCCTGCAACGCCACCGGAATGCCCGGCCCGGTGTCGCTCACGGCAAAGCGCAAGCGTTCGCCGGCGCGGTGCACCGCCAGCTGCACCGAGCCGGTATCGGTAAATTTCACCGCATTGTGGAGCAGGTTGTTGAGCACCTGCGTCAGCTTCAGGCGGTCGCTCACGATCAGCTCGGGCGTGTCCGGTTCCACCGTATAGTCCAGTGCCAGGCCCTTGGCCATGGCGCTGCTGCGGTGCGCGTTGGCCGCCTGCTGCACCAGCGGGCGTACGGCCAGGACCTCCGTCGTCACGCGCTCGTTGCCCGATTCGATCTTGTTCAGTTGCAGGACCTGGTTCACCAGTGCCAGCAGGTGGGTGCCGCTTTCGTGGATGAAGCGCGCGAAGTCGTGTTGTTCGCTGCCCTGGGGCAGGTCTTCATGCAACAGTTCGGCGTAACCGAGGATGCCGTTCAGCGGGGTCCTCAGTTCGTGCGACATGTTGGACAGGAACTGGCTCTTGGCGGCGCTGGCCGACAGCGCCTGGGCACGGCTGCGCACCAGGTCGCGGAACAGGATCAGCAGCAGCAGGGTGAAGATGGCGATCGCCAGCGTCACCCCGGCCGCTTGCAGCAGCAACTGGATGCGCAGTGGCTCGTAGCCGTCGAGCACGTCGGCGGTGTCGATCCCGACCACCACCATGAGCGGTTGGCCCTCCACGCGGCGCGCCGTGTACACCCGTTCGCGCCCGTCGAGCACGCTGGTGCGGATGAATACCGCGCCCGGGTTGGCGCGCATGATGTGAAACAGCTTGCTGTTGCTGACGTTTTGCCCGATTTCGCTCAGGTTGCCGGAGCGGCGCGCGCGCACGATGCCGTCGTCCCCCACCAGTGCGACCGAGCTGTGCGGGCCGATGCGTGCCGATTCGTACAGGCGCGTGAAGTAAAACGGGTCCATCGAGACCACCACCACGCCACCGAACTGGCCGCCGGGGCCGTCGATGCGGCGGGTCAGCTGCATCGACCATTTCTGTGACACCCGTCCCAGCACCGGCTTGCTGATGTACAGGCCCTCGACCTGGTGCTCGCGATGCACACGGATGTGTTCGCGGTCGGACAGGTTGACCGGCGCGAACGGCTTGTCCGAGAGCAGCACGTCGCCGTCCGGGCCGACGATGCTGTACAGGTTGAAGATGTCGTTCAGGATCACGCCGTCCGCGACCAGCGCCGCCAGGTCCAGGTGCTCGCCGCGCTCCTTGTATTCGTGCTTGATGAACTGCACGGCCTGGTCGGCCGAATGGATGGTGCGCACCGAATGCTCTTCCACCAGCCGGGCCAGGCTGGCCGCGTCGTGCGAGGCGGTCTCGAGCAGGTGCTCGCGGGCCTCGCGGATCTGGTTGGTGGTGGTGAGCCAGACGCCGGCCGTGAGCATGGCCGCAAACGCACACAACAAGATGGCGGGCGTGGCGCTCTTGAGGCGGTTGATCATGGTTTTGAAGGTGGGCGGGCAGGCCGCCCGCTGGTGAAAGTTGCCGCGTCGTACAAGACCGGCCAGCTGCCTGTTGCGCACGGTCCGGCGCGCACCCGTCCTGGGTGACGCGCCGGCAGCGCAAGCGGTCAGTGTTCGGACATCATCCTGCGCAGGTCCGAGATCGGCAGGTTGTAGACCTCGTGGATACGGATCATCAGGCCGGCGCTCACGTTGATGCGGCCGGTGCGGATCTTGCTGATCATCGGCGGCGGCACCTGCAGCACGCGGCACAGCTGGGCGTCGCTGCGCAGCTGCTTCATCTCGCGCAGGCGGTCGATCCAGCGCTGCGGATTCGCGCAAGAGAAGGTGTATTCCACTGGGGCGCCCCAGCGCGCTTCACTTACGGCATTCGTTCTTGCGTCCATGTTGTTCGCTCCATATTTCAAGGGTTGGCGTTTCTATTTCGGTGATTGCCCAAGCCGGCTGGCTGGCCGAGATCCGGCACGCCAGCGCTTCCGCAATCACCTCGATAAGCTCTTCGTAAACAATCGTGAAGCCGGCACCGGGCAGGTCCTGGCCGGCGCGCGCTGCCCGTTCGAGCTGCTCCAGCCGGCCAGCCGGGCCGTGGGCGCCGACCAGCGACAGGCAGCTCTTGAGGGAATGCGCGTGGTGCGCGATATCCCGGTGGCTGGCCGCATCGATGGCCAGCTGGAGCTGGCGCAGCCCGTCCGGCGCGACCCGTACGAACAGCGCGAGCAGCTCGATAAAGCCTTCCTGGTCGTTGCCCGCCGCGTCCAGCAGGACGGCAGGGTCGATCAATCGGTATGTCAGGCTCACCTTGGCGCCCCCTTCTCTGGCGTGCGTGCGGGTTCCCGCGGCCCCAGCCAGCGGCGCAGGGTGCCATCGAGGGTTGCCAGCTGGGTTGGCTTGGATACGTGCTCGTCCATGCCGGCGGCAAAGCAGTTGGCCTTGTCCTCATCCATCACGGCCGCCGACAGCGCGATCACCGGCACGTGGCGCCCGCTGTGGCGTTCGCGCTCGCGGATCCGGCGCGTCATCTCGTAGCCGTCCATGTGCGGCATCTGGCAATCGGTCAGCACCAGGCTGCATGCGTGCTGTTCCAGCCACTGCAGCGCCTCGGCCCCGTTGCCGACCACGGCCACGCTGGCATGGCCGAGCCGCGCGAGCTGGCGCACCAGCAGCTGCTGGTTCATCGCGTTGTCTTCCACAACCAGGATGCAGCCGGGCTCGCCCATGCCTGCCTCTCCAGTGATCCGGTCCGCCGTCATCGAAGCCTCAGGCATGCAGGCGCTGCTTGCGCATGCAGCAGGCGGTGGCGAAACCACGCAGCTCGTCGTAGCGCACGGGCTTGGGGAAGAACGCGACGCCCGGGGGCACGCCGCCACGTGCCGCCAGTTCTTCGGGCAGCACGCCGGACACGATGGCGATATTGACGTCGCGCAGCGAGGACCTGTTCAGGACGGTTTCCATGACCTCGTAGCCGTCCAGTCCGCGCATGGAGATGTCCAGGAACAGGATGTCCGGCGCGCGCAGGCCGATTTCGATCAGGGCCTCGTAGCCGTTCTTGCAAAAGGTGACGTCGAGCGGCAGGTTCCATTTGGCGAACTGGGTCGCGAACACCGCGCGCTGCATCTCCTCGTCCTCGACCACCAGCAGGGTGGAGCGGGTCGGGGCGGCCTTGTCGTGGCGCGGCACCGTGCCGCCTGCCTTGAAGGCCAGCACCGATTCGCGCGGGATGCGGCGGTGCCCGCCCGGGGTTTTCCACGCCGGCATCTCGCCGCCTTCGACCAGCTTCTGGACCGAGGTGACCGACAGGCCAAGAATCTCGGCCGCCTCCTGTGTGGTGCAGACGTCAGTTTGATCTTTGAACATGGCGAACAGGTTGGATGATTGCAATAATCACGATTTTCGCGCATGCAACTATTTTCGTCAATAATTTATGAAATTTGTTGGAATTGTGATTCAATCTGTTGCGGCTGCGCGGCAGTTGACGGGGGATTTCACGGCAGCCTATATTTATGCACCACAATTTCATTGGGTTGCCTGATGCAACTTCCTGCTGAGAACAAGCCGCGCTGGGAACGCCGCAAGGATGCGCGGCCGCAGGAATTGCTCGCTGCCGCCCTCGATTTGTTCGTCGAACGCGGCTTCGCCTCCACGCGCCTGGAAGATGTGGCGCGCCGCGCCGGCGTGTCCAAGGGCACGCTGTACTTGTACTTCGAGAACAAGGAAGAGCTGTTCAAGGCCGTGGTGCGCAACAGCATCGTGCCGGTGATCGGCGACGCCGAAGTCTCGATCGCCGCCTTCGAAGGCCACAGCGCCGACCTGCTGCGCCAGGTGATCCAGAACTGGTGGCAGCGCATCGGCGCGACCAAGGCATCGGGCATCGTCAAGCTGGTGATGGCCGAGGCCGGAAACTTTCCCGAGCTGGCCCAGATGTATCAGGAAGAAGTGGTCACCCGCGGCACCATGATGATCCGCGGCATGCTCGAGCGCGCCATCGCCCGCGGCGAGTTCCGCCCGGTGGACGTGGTCCAGATGACCCAGGTGCTGATGGCGCCCATGCTCACCCTGGTCACGTGGAAGCATTCGGTGGGCCCCTGCGCCCGCGCCGAGCTGAACCCGGACGCCTTCCTCGCCACCTTCCTCGACATGGCCTTGTTCGGCCTGCTCCCCGTCGACAGCCGCGCGCGGCCCGCGGCCTGAGTTGTCAAACACGCCAGGCCGCAATTTTCGGCGTTCATCCCCCTTAAACTGCAACCTGTCGCAATTTCCCCTGCTTGCGGGGCGCTCGTCGTTAAGATGTTCGTCCTGAGGCAGTTCAACGATAAAATATCGGATTATTTCTTTTTCCGCCGAGTATTGAGATGAATATCGAACAAGCCCGCTTCAACATGATCGAACAGCAAATCCGCCCCTGGAACGTGCTGGACCAGGACGTCCTCGACCTGCTTCACGTGGTCAAGCGTGAACAGTTCGTGCCGCAGGCCTACGCCAACCTGGCGTTCGCCGACGTCGAGATCCCGCTGCCGGGCGGCGAGGCCATGCTGGCGCCGAAGATCGAAGCGCGCATCCTGCAGGAAGTGATGCTCAAGAAGCACGAAGACGTGCTGCTGGTGGGCGCCGGCTCGGGTTACCTGGCCGCGCTGCTGGCCTACAAGGGCCGCCACGTCACTGCCGTCGAAATCTCGCCGGAACTGAAAGCGCTGGCCGAAGCCAACTTGTCCAGGGCCGGCGTGACCAACGTGACCGTGGAGCTGGGCAACGCCGCCGAAGGCTGGCCCGCGCACGCGCCGTACGATGTGATCGTGGTTTCGGGCTCGCTCGAGTCGCTGCCGGAAGGCTTCCTCAAGCAGCTCAAGGTGGGCGGGCGCATCGCCGCGATCATCGGCGAGCCGCCTGTCATGTCGTGCAACATCGTGACCCGCGTGGCCGATACGGCCTACAGCACGGTCAAGGTGTTCGAGACCAACGTCAAGCCGCTGACCGGTGCGCCGGTGGCGTCGCACTTCGAGTTCTGAGAATGCAGCAAATAACCGCTCCCGAGTTGGCCGCCTGGCTGGCCGACCCGGCGCGTCCGCGCCCGCTGCTGCTGGACGTGCGCGAGAACTGGGAATTCGAGACCTGCCACATCGCCGGCTCGACCCAGATTCCGATGCACCTGATCCCGATCCGCGTGAGCGAGCTGGACGACGAGAGCGAAATCGTCTGCATCTGCCATCACGGCGCGCGCAGCATGCAGGTGGCGGCGTTCCTGGAGCGTAACGGATTCAGCAAGATCACGAATTTAACAGGCGGGATACACGCCTGGGCCGTGCAGGTCGAGCCTTCGATGCCGAAGTACTGACCTGTTCCTACTACTTTTGATGACTCCGATGGAGAGAGCAATGCAGAAACCCCTCATCGCCGTGCTGCTGGCCGGCGCCTTCTTCTCGCTGGAAGCGCAAGCGACCGACCTGATCCAGGTGTACCAGCAGGCGCTGGCCAACGACGCCACGTTCGCCGGCGCGCGCGCCGCGGTGGCCGCGGGGCGCGAGAAGACCACGCAGGGGCGTGCTGGATTGCTGCCGACCATCGCCGCCAGCGGCAGCAGCACCAAGAACGACACCAACGTCGCGCCGTGGAACCTGGGCGCGCCCAATGTCCTGAAGGATGGCTCGGTCGATGGCCTGATCACCGAGAAGACGAGCAACCTGCGCACCGACGTCTGGAGCGTGTCGCTGACCCAGCCGCTGTTTCGCTGGGACCGCTGGGAGTCGTACCAGCAGGGCAAGCTGGCCGCCGCGATCGCCGAGGCCCAGTTCGCGCAGGCCCGCCAGGACCTGATCACGCGCGTGGCCCAGGCCTACTTCGACGTGCTGGGCGCGCAGGACACGCTGGAATCGGTGCGCGCGCAGAAAGCCGCAGTGACCGAGCAGCTGGCATCGGCCAAGCGCAACTTCGAGGTCGGCACCCAGACCATCACCGACACCCATGAAGCGCAGGCCGCCTATGACCTGACCGTGGCGCAGGAATTCGCCGCCGTGAACGACCTGGACAACAAGCGCAACGCGCTGCAGGCGATCATCGGCACCGTGCCGGGCGACCTGGCGACGCTGCGCCAGGGCGTCACGCTGACCGCGCCGCAGCCGCTCACCATCGACAACTGGATCAGCTCGGCGGAAAACCAGAATCCGCTGGTCCAGGTGCAGCAGCTGAACCTCGAATCGTCCAAGCACGAAATCTCGCGCCGCCGCTCCGGCCACTACCCGACCCTGGACCTGGTGGCCAGCTCCACGCACCAGAAGGTGGACGGCCAGACCCAGAACTCGGCGACCACCAAGAACAACGCGATCGGCGTGCAGTGGAGCATCCCGCTGTTCAACGGCTTCGCGGTGACCTCGCAGGTGCGCGAGTCGATCGCGCTGGAAGACAAGGCGCGCAACGACCTCGAAGCGACCCGCCGCAACGCCGCGCTGCAGGCGCGCCAGGCCTACCTGGGCGTGAACAGCGGGCTGGCGCAGGTCAAGGCGCTGGAGGCGGCCGAGGTGTCGAGCCAGTCGGCGCTGGAATCGAACAAGCTCGGCTACCAGGTCGGCGTGCGCATCAACATCGACGTGCTGAACGCGCAGAAGCAGCTGTACTCGACCCGCACCGACCTGGCCAAGGCGCGCTACAACACCATCGTCAACGGCCTGAAGCTCAAGTCGGCCGCCGGTACCCTGCGCGAGGAAGACCTGGTGCCGGTGAACGGCCTGCTGCAGCACTGATCGCTGCCTGCACCAAACCAAACGGCGCCCGCGTGGCGCCGTTTTTTTTCGCAGCGCCGCTTTACAAAACTTTACCCGCGCCACACAGAAGCGCAAAACGGCCGCCGTACAGTGGAAGCTCCTTCACCACACAAGAGGCTCTCCATGAAAACGTACGACGACAACAAGATCCCCGCTTTCCGCCCGCTGCGGCGCTGGCTGCTCGGCGCCACGCTGGCCATCGCGGCCAGCGCTGCCTATGCGAGCCTGGCCGGCGCCGCGCCCGGCATGCACGGTCATCACGGGCACGGCGGGCAGCCGTCGATGCAGGCGCATGTGGACCGGATGGTCGAGCAGCTCACCACCGGCGCCAGCCCGGACCAGAAGGCACGGGTGCAGGCCATCGCCAAAGCCGCCGTGGCCGACCTGGGCCCGCTGCACGAACAGTTCCACCAGGCGCACGCACGCGCGCACGAACTGTTGACCGCGCCGGTGGTGGACCGCGCCGCGCTGGAACAGCTGCGCGCCGAACAGGTGCGGCTGTTCGACCAGATCAGCCGCCGCATCACGGCGGCAGCGGCCGACGCCGCCGAGGTGCTCACGCCCGAGCAGCGGGCGAAGTTTGCCGAGCACCTCAGGGCGCACATGCATTGAGGTATGATCCGCGCATGGTCCAGCATGTCCTCATGATCGAAGACGACGAGCGCCTGGCAGGCATGCTCGCGGCCTACCTCGCGCCGCACGGCTTCGCGCTGCGGCATGCGGCCAGCGCACGCGAGGGCCTGGCCCTGCTGCAGCAGGACGGCGCGCCGTTCGCGCTGGTCCTGCTGGACCTGATGCTGCCGGACGCCGACGGCCTGGACGTGTGCCGCCAGCTGCGCGCGCTGGCCCCGCCGCTGCGCTCGATCCCTATCGTGATGTTGACCGCCAAAGGCGATCCGTTCGACCGTGTCCTTGGCCTGGAGATCGGGGCGGACGACTATCTGCCCAAGCCGTTCGAGCCGCGCGAACTGCTGGCGCGGGTGCGCGCCGTGCTGCGCCGCCCGCCGCTGGCAGGCGATGCCGGCGCCGAGGTGCTGCGCTTCGGCCGCCTCGACATCGACCTTGGCGCGCGCGCCGTGCGGGTGGACGGCCAGGCGCGCGTGCTCACGGCCTACCAGTTCGACCTGCTGGTCGCGCTGGCCGAGCGCGCCGGGCGCGTGCTGTCGCGCGAGCAGCTGATCGACGCGGTCAAGGGCGCGGCCTTCGATCCGTTCGACCGCTCGGTCGACGTCCACATCGGCCGCCTGCGCGCCGCGATCGAGGACGACCCGCGCCAGCCGCGCCGCATCATCACCGTGCGCGGGGCCGGCTACGTGTTCGCAAAGGTGCAGGATGCGTGACGCCGCGCCGCAGGCCGCGCGCGTGCCGCTGCCGCGGCGGCTGTACGTGCGCCTCTACCTGGCCTTGCTGGCCAGCCTGCTGCTTGCGGCCTTCCTGTTCGCGCTGGCGCACCTGGCCTTCGATCCCGTCGCCGCGGGGCTGGCGGTCGTCGGCCCGGGCATGCACCTGGCCGGGCTGGCGGTGATGCTGGCGCTGATTGCGCTGGCCGTGGCCACGGTGGCATATCCCGTGGTGCGCCGCCTGACGCGCCGGCTGGAACGGCTGCAGGACAGCGTTCACGCGTGGGGCGAAGGCCAGCTGGCCACGCGTGTTGCGGTCGAGGGCGACGACGAAGTCGCACGCCTGGCCGCGAGCTTCAACGATGCCGCCGCCCGCATCGAGGCGCTGGTGCGCGCCCAGAAATCGCTGCTGGCGAACGCCTCGCACGAACTGCGCTCGCCGCTTGCGCGCATCCGCATGGCGGCCGAACTGGCGGCCGGGCAGGTGGCGCCGGCCGTCGCGTCCGAGCTGCGCCGCAACGTGGCCGAGCTGGACCAGCTGATCGACGAGGTGCTGCTGGCCAGCCGGCTGGAGGCGGTCGGCATCGGCGCCGCGCTTGCCGAGGAAGTGGACCTGACCGGCATCCTTGCCGAGGAGTGCGCGCGCGCCGGCGCGCAGCTGCAGGCGCGCGCGTTCGGCATGACCGGAGACCCAAGGCTGCTGCGCCGCATGGTGCGCAACCTGCTTGAAAATGCGGTCCGCCACGGCGCCGGTTCGGCCGTCGAGGTGGAGCTGGACGAGGTGCAGGGGATGCTGCGGCTGGAGGTGCGCGACGCCGGCCCGGGCATTCCCGAGGGTGAACGCGAGCGCGTGTTCGAGCCGTTCTACCGCGTTGCCGGCGCCAGCGAGGCGGCCGGCGGGGTTGGCCTGGGCCTGAATTTGGTGCGCCAGATCGCGCGCCACCACGGCGGCGACGCGCAATGCCTGGCCAACGGCCAGGCCGGTTGCTGT
Organism: Massilia agilis; assembly: GCF_024756255.1. Taxonomy (GTDB): domain Bacteria; phylum Pseudomonadota; class Gammaproteobacteria; order Burkholderiales; family Burkholderiaceae_D; genus Telluria; species Telluria agilis. The sequence goes on from NZ_JANUHB010000007.1 coordinate 186,302, forward strand.
TTCAGGGTGACGCTGCCGCGCTGACCCGCCGCGGCAGGGGATGGGCGATCAGGCGTTCAGGCCGGCGCCGCCTGCATCATCCTTGCGCTCGATGAGTTCGACCTTGTAGCCGTCCGGATCGGTGATGAACGCGATCACGGTGCTGCCGCCCTTGACCGGACCCGGCTCGCGCGTGATGTTGCCGCCCTTGGCACGCACCTGGTCGCACACCTTGTAGATGTCGTCAGCGGAGAGGGCGATGTGGCCGTAGGCCGTGCCCATCTCGTACTTGTCCACGCCATAGTTGTAGGTCAGCTCGAGCTCGGCGTGGTCGGGGTTGCTGCCGTAGCCCAGGAAGGCCAGCTTGTACTTGTACTCGGGGTTGTCGCTGGTGCGCAGCAGCTTCATGCCCAGTACGTTGGTGTAGAAATCGATCGAGCGCTGCAGGTCGCCGACCCGCAGCATGGTGTGCAGGATGCGCATTCGTGGTCCTTGTGAGATGTGAAACGAAGCTGCGATTGTATGCGCTCCCGGCGGTTCTTGCCCGATCGTGCGTAGGGTGGGCTCTTGAGCCCACGCGGGGATAGGCGCCACTTGCAAAGGCGTGGGCTCGAGAGCCCACCCTACGAGATCCACCCTACGCCTGCAGCTTGGCATCCATCGTGATGTTCGCGCCCTTGAGCAGCTTGGATACCGGGCAGCCTTCCTTGGCCTTGAGCGCCGCGGCCTGGAACGCTTCGTCGGTGGCGCCCGGAATGCTCGCCACCAGCGCCAGGTGCACCGCGGTGATCGCAAAGCCGCCGTCCGCCTTGTCCAGCGACACCGTGGCCGTCGTCTCCAGCCGCGTGGCGGTCATGCCCGCCTCGCCCAGCTGGGCCGACAAGGCCATCGTAAAGCAGCCCGCATGCGCGGCCGCGATCAGTTCTTCGGGATTGGTCCCGGCGCCGTCCTCGAAGCGCGTCTTGAAGCCGTATTGCGTGTCCTTGAGCACGCCGCTTTGCGTCGATACCGTGCCCTTGCCGTCCTTGAGGCCGCCGCTCCAGACGGCGCTGCCGGTGCGATTGATCATTGTGTTCTCCCTTCAGGTGAATGTTTGCCGGCGGGCGTGACCCGCCAGACCTTGTTGCCCACGTCGTCCGCGACCAGGATCGCGCCCTGCCGGTCCACCGCCACGCCCACCGGGCGGCCGTACGCGTGTCCGTCCTTGCTCAGGAACCCGGCCAGCACATCTTGCGGCGGCCCGCTTGGTTTTCCGTCCGTAAACGGCACGAAAATCACCTTGTACCCGGCAAACGGCCTGCGGTTCCACGAGCCGTGCTGGCCGACCAGCGCGCCGTTCCTGAACTGGGGCATCAGGCTGGCGTCGTAGAACGCCAGGCCGAGCGACGCGGTGTGCGCGCCCAGCCCGTAGTCGGGCACGATGGCCTTGGCCACCAGGTCGGGCCGCTGCGGCTTGACGCGGGTGTCCACGTGCTGGCCCCAGTAGCTGTACGGCCAGCCGTAGAAGCCGCCTTCCTTCACCGACGTCATGTAGTCCGGCGGCAGCTCGTTGCCGATCTCGTCGCGCTCGTTCACGCTGGTCCACAGCACGTGGTTTTGCGGGTTGATCGCCAGCCCGTTCGGGTTGCGCAAGCCGGTGGCGAACACGCGGCCCTTGCCGCTGGCGATGTCGTATTCCCAAATCGCGGCGCGGCCCAGTTCCACTTCCATGCCGTTGTCGCCGACATTGCTGTTCGAGCCCACCGACACGTACAGCTTCTTGCCGTCGTCGCTGGCCACCACGTTCTTGGTCCAGTGGTGGTTGATGCCCGCCGGCAGGGCCAGCACCTCCTTGCCCTTGGCCGCGATGTGCGTCTCGCCGGTCTTGTACGGAAAGCGCAGCAGCGCGTCGGCGTCGGCCACGTACAAGTCCTGTCCCACCAGCACCATGCCATACGGCGAGTTCAGGCCTTCGAGGAACACGGTCTTGACGGCCGCGCTGCCGTCCGGCTTGAGCCCGCGCAGCAGCGTGATGCGGTTGGCCGAAGGTACGCCGGCGCCGGCCACCTTCTGCTCGTGTTTTTGCACCATGTTGCGTATGCTTTGCTTTTCCTTGGCGCTGGCCGGGCGGTTGGTCTCGGCCACCAGCACGTCACCGTTGGGCAGCACGTACACGTTGCGAGGATGGTCCAGCCCGCTCGCGTACTCGGACACTTCCAGCCCGGCCGCGGGCAGCGGGTGCGTGCCCCTGGGCCACGGCTCGGTGGGCGCGACGTGCAGGGTCGGGATGAGGGAATGCTCCGGTTCCGGCAAGGCCGGGTTGGGGCCGAAGCCGGTTGGCATGTTCTGCGCGACTGCCGTTGCCGCCGCGGCCCAAAGCCCGGCAGCCAGCGCCAGCCGGGCGCTCACTGGTTCTTCCCCTGGCCGGGATGCGGCGCATCGTGATCGCGCATGTCGCGCGAACGGTCGGGCAGCGGGTTGGCCTGGCCGGTCGCGCCGGGCGCGGGCTGCGTGGCCTGTTCGATGTCGGCGCCGTCGCGCGCATCGGTGTCCACCAGCCCCTGCGCCAGGTCTTCGGCGGCTTGCCTGATCACGCCGCGTGGACGCTGGTCCTGGGCGTCGGGCGACTCGTCGCGCTCGTGCGGCTCGCGCTTGACCTGGTCGTTTTGCATCGGCGCCCTGGTATTGACGAAGCGGTCCTTGGTTTCGGTAACCATCACTTCTCCTTTCCATGCTGTTGCCTGGATCGTAACGCGCTGCGGCGCGGGCGGTCGCGCAATTGGATGATGCATTTCGACAACGGAGCCATTAAACTTGCCGTTCTTGAACTATTCCAGGGTCTTTGCCTTGAAACACGAAGCCGTCGTCCACCAACCGCCCACCCACTGCCTGAACTGCGGCGCGGCCGTGCAGGCCGCGTACTGCCAGCACTGCGGGCAGGACACGCACGCCCACGTGCCGGGCGTGGGCGAGTACATCCACGAGTTCGTCGGCCATTACATCGCGCTCGAAAGCAAGCTGTGGAAGACACTCGTGCTGTTGCTGTTCAAGCCCGGACGGCTGACGCGCGACTACATCGAAGGCAAGCGCGTGCGCTATGTGCTGCCGCTGCGCCTGTACCTGACGTTCAGCCTGGTGCTGTTCGCGGTGCTCAAGATGAACACGCACGGCTTCAACACGGAAAAGCCAAAGGAGCCGGTCACGGCCGCGCAGCAAGCCGAGCAGGCGCAGCAGCTCGGCAAGGTGCAGGCGGACATCGACGCGGCCAAGAAGGAAGGCGGCGCGGCGGCCGCCGCCGGGATCGTGCTGGCCCAAAAAGCCATCGATACGGCCAAGCGCGCGCGGCCGGACGGGGAGGGCAATACTGAATTCCTGCGGCTGGACGAGGGTGACGAGCAGCGCCTCGAAGCGCAGCTGGGCAAAAACCTGGGCGCCAAGATCGGCCACTTCAGCAGGCTGCCCCGGGAAGAGCAGTTCGAGGCGCTCAAGTCGGCGTTCTTCGCCTTTGGCCCGTACGCGATCTTCGCGATGATGCCGGTGTTTGCGCTGTACCTGAAGCTGCTGTACCTCGGTTCCGGGCGCCTGTACGGCGAGCACCTGCTGTTCGCGCTGCACACCAACGCGTTCGCGTTCCTGATGCTGATCCTGATGATCGTGCTGCCCGCGAACGTGCCCTACCTGCGCCCGGCGCTGGGCTTCTGGCTCGCGTTCTACCTGCCCACCGCCATGCGCCGCGTGTATGGCGGCTCGCGCACCGCCACCGCGCTGCGCTGGATCGTGCTGATGGCGCTGCACCTGCTCGGCATGTCCATCGCGGTGCTGGCGGCCCTGGCGATGGCGCTTGCGCACTGAACTTGCGGCGCGCCGGCCGGCCCAACTATACTGTGCGTTTGTACAGTCCCGGGCCGGCCGCCGTGTAGCCGCGCCATGGATAATCGGTTAATCTGCCGCGTGTGCCACCCATCGACCGACCACTAGCCTATGCCCGCTTCGCCTGAACCACAAAAGACCATCGCCCTGGTCGTGCGGCACAACACCGCCGGGATCGAGGAAACGGTCGCCGGCATCGTCGGCTTCCTGCAGGGCGCCGGCTACCGCGTCGTGTTCGAGGCCGAGACCGCGGCCCACGTGCAGATGCCGGGCGTGGCCGCGATGAGCGCCCCCGAGATCGGCAAGCACGCTTCCTATGCGGTGGTGGTCGGCGGCGACGGCACCATGCTCGGCATCGCGCGCCAGCTGGCCAAGTACAACGTTCCGCTCATCGGCATCAACCAGGGCCGCCTGGGCTTCATCACCGACATCCCGATCGACCGCATGCTGCCGGCGCTGGGCGAGATCCTCGAAGGCAGCGCCACCACCGAACAGCGCACCCTGCTCGAAGGGCGCGTGATGCGCGGCGGCGAAATGATCTTCTGCGGCGTGGCCGTGAACGACGTGGTGGTCGCGCGCGGCACCGGCGCCGGCATGGCCGAGCTGCGCGTGACGGTGGACGGCCAGTTCATGTACAACCAGCGCTCGGACGGCCTGATCATCACCACGCCGACCGGCTCGACCGCCTATGCGCTGTCGGCCGGCGGCCCGCTGCTGCACCCGAGCGTGCGCGGCTTCGCGCTGGTGCCGATCGCGCCGCACGCGCTGTCCAACCGCCCGATCGTCGTGCCCGACTCCAGCGAAATCGTGGTCACGATCGTCAACGGCCGCGACATCAGCGTCAACTTCGACATGCAGACCTTCGCCAGCCTGCAGCACGGCGACGAGATCGTGCTCTCGCGCTCGCCGCACATGATCACCTTCCTGCACCCGCAGGGCTGGAGCTACTACGGCACGCTGCGCGAAAAGCTGCACTGGAACGAGTACCCGTCCAGCGACGGCAAGCTCTCATAAGAACACACAGGAGACCTGTTTCTTCATGCTGCGCACCCTGACCATCCGCGACTTCGTCATCGTCGATGCCATCGAGCTCGAATTCTCCAGCGGCTTTACGGTCTTGACCGGCGAGACCGGCGCCGGCAAATCGATCCTGATCGACGCGCTGCAGCTGGCGCTGGGCGGGCGCGGCGAAGCGAGCATGGTGCGCGAGGGCGCGGCCAAGGCCGACATCACGGCCGATTTCGCGGCCACGCCCGTAGCCCAGGCCTGGCTGGAGCAGAACGAGTTTGCTGTCGACGAGGGCGGGGCGCTGCTGCGCCGGGTGATCGACAACGCGGGGCGCTCCAAGGCCTACATCAACGGCGTGGCCGCAACGGCCGCGCAGCTGCGCGAGCTGGGCGAGATGCTGGTCGATATCCATGGCCAGCACGCGCACCAGTCGCTGCTCAAGAACGACGCGCAGCGCGCGCTGCTGGACAACCTGCTGGCCGTGCAAGACCCGGCCGCGCGCGCGCAGGCGCAGGCGGTGGCGTCCAGCTACAAGGCCTGGCGCCAGCTGGCCCGCCAGCTCGAGGAGTTCGAGACCAATGCCAAGAACGTGATGCTCGAACGCGAGCGGCTGGAGTGGCAGGTGGGCGAGCTGGACAAGCTGGCCGTCAAGCCGGGCGAGTGGACCGAGATCACCAACGAGCACAGCCGCCTGTCGCACGCGGCCAGCCTGCTGGAAGGCGCGCAGGAGGCGCTGGCCGCCATTTCCGAGTCCGACCATCCGATCCTGTCGCAGCTCTCCGGCCTGAACCAGAAGCTGGCCAAGCTCGTGGACGTGGACGCGGCGCTGCAGCCGGTGCTCGACTGCATGGAGCCGGCGCGCATCCAGCTGCAGGAGGCGGTGTACGCGCTCAACGACTACATCGACAAGGTCGAGCTGGACCCGGCCCGCCTGCGCGAAGTGGACGCGCGCATGGAGGCCATCCACGGCACCGCGCGCAAGTTCCGCGTGGCGCCCGAGGAGCTGCCGGCCGAGCACGCGGCGCTGGCCGACAAGCTGCGCCAGCTGGCCGACGCCACCGACATCGACGGCCTGCGCCGCCAGGAGCAGAAGGCCAAGGCGGCCTACATGGCGCTGGCCGAAGCGCTCTCGCGCACCCGCGCGCAGGCGGCCAAAACGCTGTCGGAGCAGGTGACGGTGGCGATGCAGGACCTGTCCATGGGCGGCGGCAAGTTCGAGGTGCTGCTTGCCGATTGCGAGCCGACCGCCCACGGACTGGAGCAGGTCGAGTTCCTGGTGGCCGGTCACGCCGGCGTGGCGCCGCGGCCGCTGGCCAAGGTGGCCTCGGGCGGCGAACTGGCGCGCATTTCGCTGGCCATTTCGGTGATCACCTCCAGCGCCACGGTCACGCCGACGCTGATCTTCGACGAGGTGGACAGCGGTATCGGCGGCGGCGTGGCCGAAGTGGTGGGCCGGCTGCTCAAGCGCCTGGGCCAGCAGCGCCAGGTGCTGTGCGTGACCCACCTGCCGCAGGTGGCCAGCCAGGCCAACCAGCACTTCCAGGTGGCCAAGGGCACGCTGGCGTCGGGCAAGACCGTCTCGCGCATCGACGTGCTGGGCGCGCGCGAGCGCGTGGAGGAAGTGGCGCGCATGCTGGGCGGGCTGGAGATCACCGAGACCACGCGCAAGCACGCGCGCGAGCTGCTGGCGTCCTGACGGGTTGTGCACCGTGCATCGTAGCGTGGGCAGCTTGCTGCCCACGCGTCCAGTCCGGGCTTGCGCAGCCTGAACGCGTGGGCGGGAGACCCGCCCACCCTACCAACCCGCGACGGCGCGCGCAAATATCCTTGCTGCACCAAGCGTGGCTGAATTTATAATGGCGGGTCACAAGCCGTCCATACACCGCACAGATGCCTTTCCAAAAAGAACCACCGCACACCCACGGCAGCGTTGCCCGCAACGCGCTCGTGCTGGTCAACCTCGGCACTCCGGATGCGCCAAGCCGCCGGGCCGTGCGCCGTTACCTGAAAGAGTTCCTGTCCGACCCGCGCGTGGTCGAGATTCCCAAGCGCATCTGGTGGTTCATCCTGCACCTGGTCATCCTGCCGTTCCGTTCCGGCGCGTCGGCCGCCAAGTACGAGATGATCTGGACCCGCGACGGCTCGCCCCTGCGCGTGCACACCGAAAAGCAGGCCGAGCTGCTGCAGGCGGCGCTGGAAGAGCGCGGCCATGATTCGATCAAGGTGGCCTGGGCCATGCGCTACGGTTCGCCCGCGCTGCCCGAGGTGCTGGCGCGCCTGAAGGCCGAGGGCGTGGACCGGATCGCGATCATGCCGGCCTACCCCCAGTACTCCGGCACCACCACCGGCTCGATCTGGGACGCGGTGTTCGCGCACTACGCCACCGTGCGCAACGTGCCCGAACTGCGCCTGGTGAAGCATTACCACGACCACGACGGCTACATCGACGCGCTGCGCGACACGATTCTCGAGCACTGGGAGGCGAACGGCCGCGGCGACAAGCTGGTGATGAGTTTTCACGGCGTGCCCAAGCGCACCCTGCTGCTGGGCGACCCCTATCACTGCGAATGCCACAAGACGGCGCGCCTGCTGGCCGACCGCCTGCGCCTGTCGCCCAACGACTACATCGTCACCTTCCAGTCGCGCTTCGGCCGCGCCGAATGGCTGCAGCCGTACACCGCGCCCACCGTGGCGCAACTGGCACGCGAGGGCGCGCGCCGGTTGGACGTGATCTGCCCGGGCTTTACCAGCGACTGCCTGGAAACGCTGGAGGAAATCAACATGGAAGTGCGGCGCGAGTTCGAGGCCGCCGGCGGGCAGGACTACCGCTACATTCCCTGCCTGAACGAGGCGCCGGCCTGGATCGCCGGCATGGCCGAGATTGCCGAGCAGCACCTGATCGGCTGGCCCACGATGATGAGCCCGTCCCAGCGCGAAGCCGAACGGCGCGATGCCGCGGTCGGCGGTGAGCGGGCGGCGCAGATGGGAGCGGTGTAGAGGGGCGGGATCGCCGAGGGCTGGTGCCCGCGCGGGCACTTGTGACGCATGCGGGCAGGCTGGTTCAGGAGCCAGAGGCAGGGACCGGCGTTGCCGGCCTGTTAAAATGTCAGGTTTTCAGTGCGCCTGAACCCCCAGGCCGGCATAGCAGATCCACGCCATCGCGAGGATGGTGTAGGCCACGATGGCGGCACTGATCAATTGCAATTTCATGGTTTCGACCCCAAGGGCGACACAAAAACGTCGCTCGTGCGCGACGCTGCTCACAAGTCCATCTTAGAACTTCCGCCGCCGAAAAGAATCCCCGGTTGTGTAAATTTTGTAACGAATGGTGAAATGGCAACATAACAGTTTGATCCGCATTCCCCTTGAAAATGTAGGAGATCGCCCCATCTGGTGGCCTGTACAACAGCAGGACAACACCAACACTTTGCCAAGTCCTTGATTCTAGGAGTTTTTTCGATGCAAGACCAAGAAAACCAAGAGGTGCCGAACCAGCCGGACGGCCAGGAGCAGGTCCCGGCCCAGGAAGCGGCGCCGGCCGCCGCTGGCGAGCCCAGCCTCGAAGAACAGCTCAGCGCCACCGAAGCCAAGCTGGCTGAAACGCACGACGCTTTCATGCGCGCCAAGGCCGAGGCCGACAACGTGCGCCGGCGCGCCCAGGAAGACGTGAGCAAGGCCCACAAATTCGCCATCGAAGGCTTTGCCGAGGCACTGCTGCCGGTGAAGGACAGCCTGGAGATGGCACTGAAGGTGGAAGCCCCGACCGTCGAATCGATCAAGGAAGGCGTGGAAATGACGCTCAAGCAGCTTAACGCCGCCTTCGAACGCAACAAGCTGGTCGAGGTCATGCCCCAGCCGGGCGACAAGCTCGACCCGAACAAGCACCAGGCTGTAGCCGTGGTGCCGTCCGAGCAGGAAGCCAATACCGTGGTCAACGTGCTGCAGAAGGGTTACATGATCGCCGACCGCCTGCTGCGTCCCGCGATCGTGACGGCAGCGCAGCCGAAATAACAAAAAACATCGTGAAGGTCGGAAAACACCCTTGAAAGCACGCAGTTTTTCCCAATATTTGAGCCATCTGAAATCTATTACATAAAAGGAACAAAATCATGGGCAGAATCATCGGTATCGACCTGGGGACCACCAACTCCTGCGTCGCCATCATGGAAAACGGCCAGCCGAAGGTGATCGAGAACGCTGAAGGCGCGCGTACTACCCCGTCGATCATTGCTTACCAGGACGATGGCGAGATCCTGGTTGGCGCGCCGGCCAAGCGCCAGGCCGTGACCAACCCCAAGAACACCCTGTTTGCCGTCAAGCGCCTGATCGGTCGCAAGTTCGACGAGAAGGAAGTGCAGAAGGACATCGGCCTGATGCCGTACCAGATCATCAAGGCCGACAACGGCGACGCCTGGATCAGCGTGCGTGACAAGAAGCTGGCCCCGCCGCAGATTTCGGCCGAAGTGCTGCGCAAGATGAAGAAGACCGCCGAAGACTACCTCGGCGAAGAAGTGACCGAAGCCGTGATCACGGTGCCGGCCTACTTCAACGACTCGCAGCGCCAGGCGACCAAGGACGCCGGCCGCATCGCGGGCCTGGACGTCAAGCGCATCATCAACGAGCCGACCGCGGCCGCGCTGGCATTCGGCCTGGACAAGACCGAAAAGGGCGACCGCAAGATCGCCGTGTATGACCTCGGTGGCGGCACGTTCGACATCTCGATCATCGAGATCGCCGACGTCGAAGGCGAGAAGCAGTTCGAGGTGCTGTCGACCAACGGCGACACCTTCCTGGGCGGCGAAGACTTCGACCAGCGCATCATCGACTACATCATCGAAGAGTTCAAGAAGATCAACGGCCTGGACCTGAAGAAGGACCCGATCGCCCTGCAGCGCATCAAGGCTTCGGCCGAGCGCGCAAAGATCGAGCTGTCCTCGTCGCAGCAGACCGAGATCAACGAGCCGTACATCGCGATGGCCAACGGCGCACCGGTGCACCTGAACCTGAAGATCACCCGCGCCAAGCTGGAAGCACTGGTCGAGGAGCTGATCGAGCGCACCATCGAGCCGTGCCGTACCGCGATCAAGGACGCTGGCGTGAAGGTCTCGGACATCGACGACATCATCCTGGTCGGCGGCATGACCCGCATGCCCAAGGTGCAGGAAAAGGTCAAGGAATACTTCGGCAAGGATCCGCGCAAGGACGTGAACCCGGACGAAGCCGTGGCAGTTGGCGCGGCGATCCAGGGCTCGGTGCTGGCCGGTGACCGCAAGGACCTGCTGCTGCTGGACGTGACCCCGCTGTCGCTGGGTATCGAAACCCTGGGCGGCGTGATGACCAAGATGATCCAGAAGAACACCACGATCCCGACCAAGTTCTCGCAGGTGTTCTCGACCGCCGACGACAACCAGCCGGCCGTGACCATCAAGGTGTACCAGGGCGAGCGCGAAATGGCTGCCGGTAACAAGGCGCTGGGCGAGTTCAATCTGGAAGGCATCCCGCCGGCACCGCGCGGCGTGCCGCAGGTGGAAGTGACCTTCGACATCGACGCCAACGGCATCCTGCACGTGGGCGCCAAGGACAAGGCCACCGGCAAGGAAAACAAGATCACCATCAAGGCCAACTCGGGCCTGTCGGAAGAAGAGATCCAGAAGATGGTGAAGGACGCCGAGCTGAACGCGGCCGAGGACCACAAGCTGAAGGAACTGGCCGAGTCGCGCAACCAGGGCGATGCGCTGGTACACTCGACCCGCAAATCGCTGACCGAGTACGGCGACAAGCTGGAAGGCGGCGAGAAGGAAAAGATCGAAGCGGCGATCACCGACCTGGAAGGCGCCCTGAAGAGCGGCGACAAGTCGGATATCGACGCCAAGATCGCAGCCCTGACCACCGCGGCGCAAAAGCTGGGCGAGAAGATGTACGCCGACATGCAGCAGCAACAGGCTGGCGGCGCGCAAGCTGGCGCACAGCCGGGCGCCGGCGCCGAGCAGGCCTCGTCGGCCAAGCAGGACGACGTGGTGGACGCGGAGTTCAAGGAAGTCAAGGACGCCAAGTAATACAAGGGGATCGGCTTTGCTGATCCCGCGAAAAGTGCCGAGCCGAAGCAGCCGTATGGTGCCCGGCTCGGTTTTTTTGCAAAGACCGTTTCAACAGTTGAGATAAACAGCAAGGTGCCGACAAATGGCAAAGCGTGATTTTTACGAGATCCTCGGGGTCGCGAAGAATGCCTCGGAAGAGGACATCAAGAAGGCTTATCGCAAGCTGGCGATGAAATACCATCCTGACCGCAATCCGGACAACAAGGAAGCGGAAGAGAAGTTCAAGGAGGTGAAAGAAGCCTACGAGATGCTGACCAACCCGGAGAAGCGCGAGGCCTATGACCGTTACGGCCATGCCGGGGTCGATCCCAACATGGGCGCGGGCGGCTTTGGCGGCTTTGGCGGCGGCGCCGGTTTCGGCGATGCGTTCGGCGACATCTTCGGCGACATCTTTGGCGGCGGCCGCGGGCGCAGTTCGGGCCCGCAGGTGTACCGCGGCGCAGACCTGCGCTACAACCTGGAGATCACGCTGGAGCAGGCGGCGCACGGGTTCGACACCACGATCCGCGTGCCGAGCTGGGACAAGTGCGACACCTGCCACGGCACCGGCGCCAAGCCGGGCACTTCGCCCGTCACCTGCTCGACCTGCCACGGCCACGGCCAGGTGCGCATGCAGCAGGGCTTTTTCAGCATCCAGCAGACCTGCCCCAAGTGCCACGGCAGCGGCAAGGTGATCCCCGAGCCGTGCGCGGCCTGCGGCGGCGCCGGGCGCATCAAGCGCAACAAGACGCTGGAAGTGAAGATCCCGGCCGGCATCGACAACGGCATGCGGATCCGCTCGACCGGCAACGGCGAGCCGGGCACCAACGGCGGGCCGCCGGGCGACCTGTACGTGGAAATCCACATCAAGCCGCACGCGGTGTTCCAGCGCGAGGGTGACGACCTGCATTGCGAAATGCCGATTTCGTTCACCAAGGCCGCGCTGGGCGGCGAGATCGAAGTGCCGACCCTGTCGGGCAAGGTGTCGTTCACCGTGCCCGAGGGCACCCAGACCGGCAAGACCTTCCGCCTGAAGGGCAAGGGCATCAAGGGCGTGCGTTCGGGGTATACTGGCGACCTGTTCTGCCACGTCGTGGTCGAAACGCCGGTCAAGCTGACCGAGAAGCAGAAAGAGCTGCTGCGCGAGTTCGACCGCCTGACGAAGGAGGGCGGCGCCAAGCACAGCCCGCAAAGCAAGGGCTGGATGGACAAAGTGAAGGACTTCTTCGAGTAAGGGTCCGAACCGCTGGATGGCGCGAGTCCCAGCGGTTTTTTTTCGAGATAACCGTTAGCGCTCAAGCAACGTCGTCCCCGCGAAGGCGGGGACCCATGCTGAGGCTCCGATAACCGAGCCGTGGATGTGCCTGCAATCTCTGTCGGAGATCGTCCATGGGCCCCCGCCTCCGCGGGGGCGACCTTCAAGCGCAGCGTAAGCACATAGGAATCACATGCCTAACTCAAAACCCATCACCCGAGAACTGTTCGCCAAGAATCGCGCATGGGCCGATTCGGTGGTCGCCGAACATCCGGATTTCTTCAAATCGCTGGCCGCCCAGCAGGCGCCGGAGTTCATGTGGATCGGCTGCTCGGACAGCCGCGTGCCGGCAAACGAACTCTTGGGCATGATGCCGGGCGAGATGTTCGTCCACCGAAACATCGCCAACGTGGTCGTGCACTCCGACCTGAACTGCCTGTCGGTGCTGCAGTTCGCGATCGAAGTACTCAAGGTCAAGCACATCATCATCTGCGGCCACTACGGCTGCGGCGGCGTGGGCGCGGCGCTGACCGGCCAGCGCGTTGGCCTGGCCGACAACTGGCTGCGCCACGTGCAGGACGTCAAGCACAAGCACGGCCGCTACCTCGGCGAGGTAATGCCCAAGGGCGCCGCGCACGACCGCCTGGTCGAGCTGAACGTGGCCGAGCAGGTCATCAACTGCGCCCAGACCACCGTCGTGCAGGACGCGTGGGAGCGGGGCCAGGAACTGACCATCCACAGCTGGGTCTATGGCCTGAAGGACGGCCTGCTGCGCGACCTGGGCGTGACCGTGTCCAGCGCCGAAGAACTCGCACAGAAGTACGAGTCGCTGCTGGCGCGCTACGCCGAAGGCTGGACCCCGGCGTGAGCGAACCGTCCGGCCAGTTCCTGCAGCTGCGCGACCTGGTGCGCCAGTTCGTGGACGAGCGCGACTGGGACCAGTTCCACACGCCGAAGAACCTGTCGGCGGCGCTGGCCGTCGAAGCGGCCGAGCTGCTGGAGCATTTCCAGTGGCTGCAGCACGGCGGCGCAAGCGAACTGGGCGAAGCGAAGCTGCGCGAGGTCAGGCACGAGATGGCCGACGTGCTGGTGTACCTGGTGCGGATGGCCGACAAGCTCGACGTCGACCTGGTGGCGGCGGTGCAGGAAAAAATGGTGCTGAACCGCGCCAAATATCCCGCGGACCAGGTGCGCGGCGACGCCCGCAAGTATCACGAATACAAGCGCGACGGCGAGGCATAGTCTCCCGTAGGGTGGGCACCTGTGCCCACGCGGTGATCACGCGGCGCGTATTCGGCGCGTGGGCTCGGGAGCCCA
>NZ_JANUHB010000008.1 GCF_024756255.1 Massilia agilis
CGGGCTTTTTTGTTTTTGCCGCCCTGGCACGCGGCGGGGCCGGTAGCCGGCCCCGCAGTAGCGCTTACAGCACTCCCCACATAACGTCGCACTTGTGGTCTCGTGCGGCCCGCAGCATTTCGAGCAGGGGATAAGCCCGGGTGGCGAAGCTCACCGTCTCCATGCCCTCATGCTCCTTGTCGTCAGGCGCGGTGTGCGCCTTGATGTCCTGCTGCACCTCGTCCGCCGCCTGGTGTTTCCGCGATTCGGCAATTTCCTTCTCGATTGTCTCGACCGCTTTGGGCGCCTCGGCCGCCGTGATCACGCCGCGGTCGGCGTCCTTGTTCAGCAGATCGAGGATCCGCTTTGCGTGCTCCTTGTACATCATGACCTCGGGAGCGGCCTTGCATCTGAACGTGATAAGCATGATTCTTTCCAGTTGGTTGGATGACTAAAACGATAACACGGCTCGCCAGCTGACGCCGGCGCGGTACGCGCTCACTGCGCCTTGAACGACGAGATGAACTGCTCGGTGGGCTCCGGCGCCACCGATTTGGCCGGCCCGACGACAATGACCTGGTAGAAGCGCTGTCCGCGTGCTTCGAAATGCCCCACGAGCCGCATCGGCACGCCGTTCAGTACGCCATCGGCCGTCACGTCGTTCGTTGCCGACGCGCTGGACGTGGCACCCGACACGCTCGCCGTCGCGCTCGATTTCTCCTGCGTCGCGGTGGCGCCGATGTTGCGCACGAGCGCGGTTTTCATTGCGCCCAGCGCTGCCTGGGCTTGGGCGGCCGTGGGCGCCTGCGCGGCGCCGACCGCATACATGGCCCCCTCGACTTCGGTAGCGGTCATGGTCATGTCCACCCGCATGCCGTCCAGGTCGACGCTGCGCGTGTAGGTTGCGGGCTTACCGGGAAACATCACCCGATAGGGCGCATCCGGGCTCATGTAGTCGCGCCAGTTGTACTTGGGGCTGCAGGCGGCGAGCGCAACGGTCGCGGCGGCAGCGGCGAATGCAAGGATGGAATGTGGTCGCATATACCGATGGTAGCAGGGCGGGCGTGGCGCAACCAGCCGCTCATCGCTCGCGCAGCCCACGCCGGTACTGCACCGCCTCGCTCACGTGCTCTGGCGCAATGCGCGGCGCGCCGGCCAGGTCGGCGATCGAGCGCGCCACCTTGAGCACGCGGTGGTAGGCCCGCGCCGACCAGTGCATGCGCGCCATGGCCTGGCGCAGCAGTGCCTCGCCGGCGGCGTCCAGCCGGCAGTGACGGTCGATTTCGCGCGTGGCCAGCTGCTGGTTCGGTTTGCCCTGGCGCGCCAGCTGGATGGCGTATGCATGGGCAACCCGGTCGGCGATCGCTTCGCTCGGTTCGCCGTCCGCCTCTGCGGCCATCGTCTCGGGCGTCATCGGCGCCACCTCCACCTGCATGTCGATCCGGTCGAGCAGGGGCCCCGAGATGCGGTCCTGGTAGCGCTGTACCGCTTCGCTGCTGCAATGGCATTTGCCCGAGGGGTGGCCGAGCCAGCCGCACGGGCAGGGATTCATCGCCCCGATCAGCTGGAAGCGCGCCGGGAAATCGGCCTGGTGGGCGGCGCGCGACACGGTGATGTGGCCGGACTCCAGCGGCTCGCGCAACACCTCCAGTACGCGGCGATCGAATTCCGGCAGCTCATCCAGGAACAGCACGCCGTTGTGCGCGAGCGACACCTCGCCCGGACGCGGTACGTTGCCCCCGCCAACGAGCGCCACGCCCGATGTTGTGTGATGGGGCGACCTGAATGGACGCGTCTTCCAGCGTTCGGCGCGGAACGCCCCGGCCAGCGACTGGACAGCGGCCGATTCCAGCGCCTCTTCATCGTTCATGGGCGGCAGCAGTGCCGCAAAGCGCGACGCCAGCATGCTCTTGCCGGTGCCCGGCGGGCCCACCAGCAGCACCGAATGCAGCCCGGCGGCCGCAACTTCCAGCGCGCGCTTGGCATACTGTTGCCCTTTGACGTCGGCGAAGTCGGCGTAGTCCGGGCTCGCCGGCTCGGCCCTGCCTGCGTGGCGCGCCAGCCGGCCGCT
This sequence comes from Massilia agilis, assembly GCF_024756255.1. Classification (GTDB taxonomy): domain Bacteria; phylum Pseudomonadota; class Gammaproteobacteria; order Burkholderiales; family Burkholderiaceae_D; genus Telluria; species Telluria agilis. The sequence continues at coordinate 2,051 of NZ_JANUHB010000008.1, forward strand.
TTCATCGGCGCTCATGAAATGGGCGCACACCTCGAGCAGGGAGCGGGCAGGGTAGATGGCAGCGCTCGGCGCCAGCGCCGCTTCGTCCGCATTGGCATGGGGCAGGATGAACGATGGCGCCGCCAGGCAGCGCTGCATGGCGAACGCCATGGCCAGCGCGCCGCGAATCGGGCGCAGCTCGCCGGACAGCGACAACTCGCCGGCAAACTCGTACCGCCCGAGCTCCTTCGACGGAATCTGTTTGGATGCCGCCAGGATGCCGAGCGCAATGGGCAGGTCGAACCGGCCCGATTCCTTGGGAAGATCGGCCGGCGCCAGGTTGATCGTGATGCGCCGGGCCGGAATGTCGAAGCCGGAATTTTGCAGCGCGGCGCGCACCCGGTCCTTGGCTTCGCGCACCTCGGCGTCGGGCAGGCCGACGATGGTCAGGCCGGGCAGCCCGTTGGCCAGGTGCACCTCGACGCTGACCGCGGGCGCATCCATGCCCGCGAGGGCGCGACTGCGAAGGACTGCAAGGCTCATGGCTTTCGGCGCGAATTGAACTCGCAAGAGTTTGCTTGTTCACGCGCCCGGCCCTGTTGAGGGCCGCCAAACGGATCAGAACTTGCCGGTGATGCCGAGCAGGAATGCGCGGTCGGCCGTCAGCTGCACGCCGTTGACGTGCCGGTACAGCGCCTGCTGGACGTAGCCGTACACCTGCAGGTTGCCCGAAATGGCATAGGTCAGGCCCGGGCTCACGTACACGAAGCGGCCGCCGCTGTCTGCCGGCTCGGCCGAGGCGCCCTTGTCCGCGCTCTTGTGCACGAAGTTCAGCTGGACCTGCGCGCCGAAGCGCTCACCCAGCCCGTGCCGGTAGCCCAGGTCCGCACTGAATTGCGCGCCCGGCTTGTACCCGTCGTGGCTGTTCAGGGCGTGCTGGTATTGCGCCTGCGCGAACCACGAAGCGTCCGACATCATCAGGGTCTGGTGATAAAAGGCGCCGACGATCAGGTCGGTGGTGCCGGTACCCGGCTGCATGCTGCGCTCGCCGACGTCGCCGCCGTCGTTGGCCACCGTGGTGCGGCCGGTGGGCAGCTTCAGGCCCGCCATCACCCCGCCCGCGGAGGGCGCCGTTGCTTCCCCGCCACTAAAGAACTGGTAACGGCCCACTGCCCGGATATCACCCAGTTCGGTGAATTTCCATTGCTCGTTGACCTTCTCGCCATGGTGGTTGTGGATATGGACGTGGTCGCGGTCGCCCAGCGGTGCGCTGATCGACAGGCCCCAGCCGTTGCCAAAGCTGCGGCTGTAAGTCGCCACCAGGTTGCGGTTCAGCGTGCTCACCTCGTCGTGGTGGTGCGGGATCTGGCCAACGGCGATCTTGTCCGAGCCGGCGAACGGCTGGTCCTGGTTGATGAATTCGTAGCGCAAATCATACGAGGAGCCCGCATCGACCAAGGCGGACTGCGCAGTCCAGTTGGTGTTCACCGTGCAGAAAGCTGCGCCGCAGCTGGCGAAAGCGAGAGAAGGCAGCAGGCCGGCCAGGCTGGCTGCGATGGTGAGACGGCGTTTCATGATCTTGCTCCTCAATGTATGTCGCGGCGCACCGCGTGGTCGGGCTTGGTGTGGCCTTATTGCGACAAATCATACATGCGCGATACATCTTTTAAACATGATGTAGATCAAATTCCCTATAGAGCGCTGTTCACTCCGCTTGACGCCTATGATGGCACGGTCTCGCCCATTGTTCCGTACGTTAGGTTTTTTTGATGTACATCATTTTTTTAAGATGCATCTGAAATCTATCATTTGTCCCGTAACGAAACGAAAGAACACGACACAACAACCCCAAGGTGAAACAAATGAAACGCAAGCTGATCTCGACCGTCATCGCATCCCTCGTCCTGGGCGCCGCCAGCATGGCTCCCGCCTACGCACAACACCAAGCCCATCACGCGGCCTCGGCCGTGCAGAACGTCGCGGACGTCACCTTCACGCTGCGCACCGACATCGCCGATGGCAAGCTGGTCTTCGTTGGCAAGGGCGGCGCCCTTGATGGGCAAGCCAACCCGACGCTGCGCGTGCCGGAAGGCGCCGTGGTGCAGATCAACCTGGTCAATGGCGACGGAGCCACCCACGACCTGACCATCGCCGACTTCGGCGCCAAGTCGAACCAGGTCAACGGCAAGGGCGCAAGTACCTCGATCGTCTTCCGCGCTAACAAGAAGGGCGAATTCAACTACATCTGCTCGCTGCCGGGCCACGTTGCTGCCGGCATGATCGGCAAACTGATCGTCGGCGACGCCGCCGTCCAGGCCAAACCGCAAGGCGTCGAGATTTCGCACGACCCGCGCGACGTCGGCACCCCGGTGGGCGCCCGTGGCCCGCAGCACCTGAAGGTGAACCTGGACACCACCGAGGTGACCGGCCGCCTGATGGACGGCTCGACCTACAAATACTGGACCTTCAACGGCAAAGTGCCGGGCCCGTTCATCCGCGTGCGCGTGGGCGACACCGTGGACGTGAACCTGTCCAACGCGGCCGACAGCCACATGATCCACTCGGTTGACTTCCACGCCGTGACCGGTCCTGGCGGCGGCGCCGCTGTGACCCAGGCAGCACCGGGCAACAGCAAGGGCTTCACCTTCAAGGCACTCAACCCGGGCCTGTATGTGTACCACTGCGCTACCCCGATGGTCGCCCAGCACATCTCGAACGGCATGTACGGCATGATCCTGGTCGAGCCGGAAGGGGGCCTGCCGAAGGTTGACCGCGAGTTCTACGTGATGCAGGGCGAGCTCTACACCGCCCAGCGCCATGGCACCGCCGGCGAAAACGAGTTCTCGCTCGACAAACTGCTGGCCGAACAGCCTGAGCACATGATCTTCAACGGCAACCACGAAGCGCTGACCAAGACCTACCGCATGGAAGCCAAGGTCGGCGAGACCGTGCGCATCTTCTTCGGCGTCGGTGGCCCGAACCTGACCTCGAGCTTCCACGTGATCGGCGAAGTGTTCGACCGCGTGTACTCGATGGGCGACCTGACCTCGCCGCCGCTGCGCAACGTGCAGACCACCACGGTCGCACCGGGCGGCGCCACGATGGTCGAGTTCAAGGTCGAAGTGCCGGGCCGCTACGTGCTGGTTGACCACGCGCTCTCGCGCATGGAGAAGGGCCTGGCAGGCTTCCTGTACGTGACCGGCCAGGACAACCCGGAAGTGTTCAAGACCTCGAGCAAGCCGGACGCAGCCTCGGGCCATTGAACCAGTGTGAAAGCGGGCGCGATCGGCGCGCCCGTTGTGTGACCCGCGAGGCGTGCGTCCCCAAACGCGCGCCTCATTTTTACCTTGTGAGCGCCTGTCATGGCTATACAAAAAATCGATCCGCGTGAATTCTTGAAGCGCCAGCCCCTGTTCCAGGACCTCGGGCCGGAGGAACTGTCGGCCATCGCCGCTGGCACCGTTGAGGTGCATGCGGTGCGTGGCCAGCCGATCTTCCAGCGCGGGGACATTTGCCACGGTTTCCATACGGTCGTGTACGGCCAGGTGAAGCTCGGCTTCGTGTCCGCGCAGGGCAACGAAAAGATCGTCGAGATCGTCGGGCCCGGGCACAGCTTCGGCGAAGCGGTGATGTTCATGGACCGGCCGTACGTGCTGACCGCGCACGCGCTGGCCGACTCGCTGCTGCTGCACATCTCGAAGAAGGTGATGTTCGACGAGATCGACCGCAACCCGGTGCTGGCACGCCGCATGCTGTCCGGGATGAGCCGCCGCCTGCACGGCCTGATCGCCGACGTCGAATCGTATTCGCTGCGCTCGGGCAGCCAGCGCATCGTCAGCTACCTGCTCAACGAAGAGCCGCCGGCCGACGGCGCGCGCTTCACCCTTTCGGCCAGCAAGAAGATGATTGCGTCGCGCCTGAACCTGACGCCGGAGTACTTCTCGCGCGTGCTGCACGAGCTGGTTGCGCGCGGCATGATCGCGCTGCGCGGCCGCGAGGTCACGATCCTCGACCTGCAGCGTCTACGCGCGTTCGAGAGCTGACGCGGTAATAATGCGGCGGTAACGCAGCGCTGCGCCGGCCAGGATCGTGCCGATCCAGGCTGCCTGCGCCGCGAACAGTGCGCCTGCCGCCCGCGCCAGCACCGGCACCACCACCGCCACGCACAGCGCCGCCACCGCGGCGGCATGGGCCGCATATTGGCGTTTCGCGGCGCGTGCGCCGATCCAGTTGTTCACGCCCGGCACCCGCGCGCGCGCCACGCCGGCGCTGCCCAGGTGGTACCACAGCAGGAACGGCACGATCTTGTACAGCATGCCGTTGACGGCAGAGGTGGCAAACCCCGCCACGAACAGCACGCCCAGCAGCACTGCCTTGCGGTCCGGGTCGATCCCGGGCCACGCATACACGAGCGCGCAGCACAGCAGGCTGCCGAGCGACAGCCGCCAGTACCAGGTCGTGATGTCCGGGGTGGTGCGCCGGCTTTTCGAGAGCAGCCACAGCGAATAGCCCGCAAAGCCGGCCAGCACCAGTGCGACGCCGTAGCCGGCCAGGGCTTGCCAGGCCGGCCGCAGCCACCCTGCGGCGCCCCATGCGCACAGCAGCAGCGCCAGCGCCGGCGGCAGCGCAAAGCTGGCCGCGCGCCGGTACACGGGCGTGGCCTGGAACATCGGGATCACCTGGAATCCGGCCGCCATGACGAGCATGGCAACCCAGCCGAGCAGGCCAAGCGCTGCGTGCAGGTCGGTGACCGCCATCACCGGCAGGGCCGGGCCGCCGGCCAGGAACACCGCGAGCGACAGTCCAAGCACGATGGTCAGGAAGAACCCGGGCACCGCCAGGCGCATGCCGGCGGCCATGGGCAGGGCCCCTGGGCTGGTGCGGCGCGCCAGCGCGCGCGCGGCGCCGGCCACGAAGACCAGCAGCGCAAGCCCGAGCACGCTTGGTGCGGCGGCGAACAGCCAGCGCGGCCCGCCAAGCAGCGCGGCCGCCAGCAGGGGCGTGCCGCCCACCAGGCCAAGCCAGGACACCCACGCCACCGCGCGCGGGCGCGGGAACGGCGACTCCGCCACCACCGGCAGCATCTGCAGCATGGCGCCCAGCATGGTCATGGCCAGGAAGCCCAGCGTCATCAGGTGGGTGAGCGCGAGCATGGGGCCGCTCCAGCGGCTCTGCAATGCCGGCGCGCCGCTCCACAGCAGCAGCAGCCCGGCCGCCGCCGCAAACCAGGGCGCGGTCAGCATGAACCGCAGCGGAATCGACAGGGGCGGGGTGGTGTCGAACGAAAGCGCCCGCTGCATCAGGACGCGGGCCAGATCAGGATTTCGAAGCTGCCGTCCGCGAGCGACTTGGCCTGGAAGCGGTGGCCGTTGGCATCGAGGATACGGTACAGCGGCCGCGGTTCGCGGTCGACCAGCATGCGCAGGCGCTGCCCGGACAGCAGCGTGTCGAGCGCGTCGAGCACGCGTTCGAGGGGCTCGGGCGGCGGCAGGCCGCGCACGTCGAGCAGGATGTCTTGCGGATCAGTCTTGGGCATTGCGGGTCAAAGGAAGAACAGCGGGTTTTTGGTGACGGCCACGGCCACAATGTAACCGAAGGTGGTCAAAGCCGCCAGCCACGCAATCGTGCGCACGGTCTTGGTGCGCCCGTACTTGAGCGCCACGCTGCCCAGCAGGATGTAGGCCACGAGGGCGACCAGTTTGGCCGTGAGCCAGGGCTGTTCGCCGGGGTACTGGTGGCTCCAGGCGGCCAGGCCGACCGCGGAGCCCAGCAGGAGGGAATCGACCAGGTGCGGCAGGGTCTTGACCCAGCGGCGCTGCAGCAGCGGCGAGTTGGCCAGCATCCAGGTGCCGCGCACAAGGAAAAAGCTGCCCGAGAGGGCAGCGCAGGTCATGTGGAAGTGTTTGAGCAGCAGGTAGTCCATCGTCATCCGGAAAAGGTCAGTTCGGCGAATCCGTCGGCCAGCCGTGAGCGCGGGAGCGGCAGCACGCTGGCCAGCGATATGCGATCCAGTTCCTGCAAGTATGCACTGGTTGCGCGTCCGAGTGCGTGCTTGAGCACGCAAATGGGCGCCAGCGCGCACGTGTTCTTTTCCTCGTCGAAGCACTCGACGATGGTGAAATCGGGCTCGGTCAGGCGCACGACCGAGCCGATCGTGATGGTTTCCGGGTCGCGCGCCAGGCGCACGCCGCCGGTGCGGCCGCGCACGGTCTCGACCAGGCCCGCCAGGCCCAGCCGGTGCACGACCTTGGTCAGATGGTTCTTCGAGATGCCGTGGTTGATGGCGATCTCCTGGATCGTCACCAGACGGTCCTTCTGCGCGCCGACGTACATCAGCACGCGCAGGGCGTAATCGGTATAGTCGGTCAGTCGCATGGTCGTCGGTGCGCTTGGCGCTGTCAGGCTTTGACGGTGAAGTCGATCACGATCTCTTCCGGGTTGCGCGCCACGTAGCCGATGTCGATGCGCGGACCGAAGTAGTTGCGCAGCTGGGCCAGCAGGGGCAGCGGATCATGGTCGTTCACGAAGCGCATGGTCTCGCCCGGGGTCAGCGACTCGAGCGCGCCGAAGATCGAGGCATGGCGGAAGCGGCGCGCCACGCCGCGCGCGTCGAACAGGTGGGTGTTGTTGGCCTGGGCCGAATCGTTGCAAGTGCAGTTGGACATGATGGATTCCTTGTGTGGGTTGGCAGGGCGCCGGCGGAGAGGGGAGCCGGCGCCCTGCATTGCTTAGGCCTTGGTGCCTGCAACCGGTTCGGTTGCGGCGACCGCGGCTTCCTTCGGTGCGCCGCCGCGCAGCAGGCGCAGGGCGAACACGGCGAGGAACAGCACACCGATGGCGAACACGATGTCACCCGGCACACGCAGCCACACCATGTTTTCCATGAACGCCGAGTGGATCACTTCCGGCGAACGGGCGTACCACATGCCCTTGGTGATGCTGGCGGCAGCCTGGTAGATGCCGGCCGGGACCAGTGCCATGAACACCATCATCGCCAGGCCAATGTTCAGCAGCCAGAACATCTGCTTGAGCAGGGCGTCCGACCATGCCATGCGGTTGGTCAGGCCGCGCAGGCAGAACAGCATCAGGCCGATGCCGAGCATGCCGTACACACCGAACAGCGCGGCGTGGCCGTGTGCAGCGGTCAGGTTCAGGCCCTGCACGTAGTACAGCGAGATCGGGGTGTTGATCGAGAAGCCGAGCAGGCCGGCGCCGACCATGTTCCAGAAGCCGACGGCGATGAACGACAGGATCGACCATTTGTAGGCCTGGACCCACGGTGCTGCCTTCGAGCGCTGGTAGTTGCGGTATGCCTCGAAACCGATCATCGACAGCGGGACCACTTCCAGCGCGGAGAACATGCCGCCGATGGCGATCACCGAGGTCGGGGTGCCGGTCCAGTACAGGTGGTGCAGGGTGCCCAGGATGCCGCCGAACAGGAACACGATGGTTTCCAGCACGATGGCGCTGTTGGCGGTCGCTGCACGGATCAGGCCAAGACGGGTGAACAGCAGGGCGATGACTGCGGTGGCGAACACTTCAAAGAAGCCTTCGACCCACAGGTGCACCAGCCACCAGCGCCAGTATTCGATCATCGAGTAGTGGGTGGTACGGCCCCAGGCCAGCGAGGTGGCGTAGAAGGCGCCGATGCAGCAGGCGGCCAGGAACACCATCATGATCAGGCCGCGGCTTTCCGACGGCTTGGTCAGTGCGGGCCACAGGCCGCGGCCGAGCAGGAAGGCCCAGAACAACAGGCCAACGAACAGCAGGTATTGCCAGATGCGGCCCATGCTGGTGAATTCCAGGCCCTGGCTGCCGAGCCAGAACGAGAACTCGGTGCCCTTGTGCTCGATGGTGCCGAGCCAGCCGCACACGGTCGAACCGACCACGATGAACAGCAGCGCGTAGAACAGCACGTCCACGCCGAGCTTCTGGAATTTGGGTTCACGGCCGCCGATGATCGGGGCGATGTACAGGCCGGTGGCCAGCCATGCGGTCGCGATCCACAGCACTGCGAACGACGTGTGGATGGTGCGGGTGACGGTGTACGGCAGGATGTCGGCCAGCGGGAAGCCGAAGAAGGCGTGGCCTTCGACCGAATAGTGCGCGGTGATGGCGCCAAAGCCCACCTGCGCCAGGATCAGGCCGATCACGACCATGAAGTACTTCTTGGTCGCTTTCATTGACGGCGTGGCCTTCAGGCTGAACAGCGGGTCGGCCTTCGGCGGGGTCGGGTCGTCTTCTTCCTTGTGCGACGAGTGGTACAGGATCATGGCGGCGATTGCGCCGATCATCAGGATGATCGAGGCGATCGACCAGATGCCGGTGCCGGCGCTCGGGCTGTTGCCAACCAGCGGCTCCATCGGCCAGTTGCTGGTGTACGACAGGCCGGCTTCGCCCGGACGATCGGCGGCGGCGGCCCACGACGACCAGAAGAAGAAGCCGGTGAGCGCCTGGCGTTCGTCTGCCTTGGGCAGCGAGCCGGCGTTCATCGCATACTGTTCACGCAGCTTGTCGAGCTTGGAGTCGGTGCCGAACAGGCCGGCGTAGTGCTGCGCGACCTGGCGCACGGCTTCGGCACGGATGTCCGACAGGGCCAGCGTCTTGGTCTTTTCGTCATAGGTGTTGGTGCGCAGCTCCTGTTTGACCAGCGCGTCGACCTGGCCGCGCTGTTCGGCGGACAAATCTGCATAGTTGGTCTTGTAATTGCGCTGAGCGAACAGATCTTGGAGTGCAAGGGCTTCGCGGTGCAGCCAGTCGGCCGACCAGTCCGGTGCGACATAGCTGCCGTGGCCCCAGACGGTGCCAAGTTGCTGGCCGCCGGCGGACAGCCAGGCTTGCTGGCCGAGGATCACCTGGTCGGCGGTGTACAGAACGTCACCCTTGGTGCTGGTGACTTGTTGGGGGATTGGTGGCGCCTTCAGGTAGATTTCCTTGCCGACCCACAGCAGGACGGCAAAGGAAACTACGCAGATGATCGCAAGCCAACTCCATAGTTTGCGCGTGGCGTGCATGGTAGTTCCTTGGTGGTTGGGTTAATGGGTTTCCAAAGTTTTCTGCTGGGCAGCAGTTAAGATGCATTCTAGGTGCATCTTTTATTTGAGGCAAACGAAATGTATGTTTTCTTGACCCAGGTTGTGTTTTTTTGAGACACCGGCACAAAAAGTTGTAAAATTTGTGCCTGTTATCGCGCATGGCGCGAATGGCCCGACAATGAGACTGACTTCCTACACCGACTATGCATTGCGCACGCTGATGTACCTGGCGCTTAACCGCGACCGCCTGGTCACGATTGGCGACATCGCGGAGAACCACAACATCGCCAAGAACCACCTGACCAAGGTGGTGCACCAGCTGGGCACGCTCGGCTATGTCGAAACCGTGCGCGGGCGCAGCGGCGGCCTGCGGCTGGGACGCGAACCGTCCACCATCACCATTGGCGAAGTGGTGCGCGAGACCGAGAGCGACTTCTATATGGCCTCGTGCTTCGACGCCAGCACCGCACCGTGCCTGTACGCGGCCGGCTGCGAGATGCGCGGGGCGCTGGCGCGCGCCACCAGCGCCTTCCTCGGCGTGCTCGACAGCGTCACGCTCGAGCAGATGGTCGCGCGCGATCCCAAGCTGGGCACGCCCGGCGTGCAGGCGATCCAGCTGCACTTCAACAAGCGCGCCGCCGCCTGACCGCAACGCATTGTCGGTTGCTCTAGGGCAATCGGCACATGATGCAGGTCAAAACATGCGCGAGTTCGGCCCGGCGTGCGCGACAAGCAACTCGGCCACAGATCTAGGTTGCCTGCACAGGCTGTCCGGTATAAGATGCATTAAAAATGTATCTTAAACGGAGAAATACCATGTCTCTCTTGACCATCGAAGAACGCGAAGCGCCCGCCCCAACGCCGGGTTCGGCCTTGCTGGCGCTGGGGTTCCGCCCGTTCTACCTGCTGGCTGCGGCCTTTGCCGCCATCAGCATCCCGGCCTGGATCGCCAGCTACTACGGCGTGGCCGGACCGTTCCAGGTCGGCCTGGCCTGGCACGTGCATGAAATGATGTTCGGCTTCGTCGTGGCGGTGGTGGTGGGCTTCCTGTATACCGCCGGGCGCAACTGGACCGGCCTGTGGACCCCGCGCGGCGCCCAGCTTGGCGCCATTGCCGGGCTGTGGGTTGCGGGCAGGGTGGCCATGTTCGCCGGCTCGCCGCTGGTGGCCGCCGTGGTGGACGTGGCGTTCCTGCCGGTTGCGGCGTGGCCGTTCTACCAGGTGCTCAAGCGCACCGGCAACAAGCGCAACCTGTTCCTGGTCGCGCTGCTTGGCCTGCTGGCCGTGGCCAATGCGCTGTACCACGCCGCCATGCTGGGCTGGATCGACGCCTCGCCGCTGCGCCCGATCTACGCCGCGATCATCGTCGTGGTGGTGATCGAGGGCGCCATCGGCGGGCGCGTGATCCCGATGTTCACCCAGAACGGCGTGGGCGCCAAGACCGTCAGCAACCCGCGCACCGACAAGCTGGCGCTGGGCTGCACCGCCGCCGCGGGCCTGGCCTGGGGGCTGAACCTGCCGGCCATCGTGACCGCGCCGCTGGCACTGGCCGCGGCCGTGTTCCAGGCCATGCGCCTGGCTGGCTGGAAGCCGCTCTCCACCCTGGGCAACCCGCTGGTGTGGATCCTGCACGCGTCGTACGCGTGGATCCCGTTCGGCTTCCTGCTGCTGGCGCTGTCGCAGCTTGGCGTGGTGCCGCAGTCGGCCGCCGTGCACGTGCTCGCGGTGGGCGCGCTGGCCGGCCTGATCCTTGGTATGATGACGCGCACCGCACTTGGCCACACGGGCAGGAAGCTGGCGTCGGGGCCGAAGGAAACGGCGATGTACGTGCTGGTCCAGCTGGGCGTGGTCACCCGCCTGGTGGCGGCGCTGTCGCCGGATGGCGCGCGCAATGTCGCGCTGGTCGCCGCCGCGGTCTGCTGGAGCGCCGCATTCGCGCTGTACGTGGCTGTGTACGGCCCCTACCTGTGCCGCCCGCGCATCGATGGGCGCGAGGGATAACACCAACAAGGAAACACGATGTCGAAAACCGCATTCCCGGCGCCGGGCGCGCTGGACCTGTCCGCCGACCTGATCGAACGGATGAGCCAGCAGGGACCACGCTACACGTCCTACCCGACGGCGGACCGCTTCCACGGCCAGTTCACCGCGCTCGACTACCAGGCCGCGGTGCAGGGGCTGCGCGCGGCCGGCGGCGTGCGGCCGCTGTCGCTCTACGTGCACATCCCGTTCTGCCAGTCGCTGTGCTACTACTGCGGCTGCAACAAGATCATCACCACCAACCGCGACAAGGCCGCCATCTACCTCGACTACCTCAAGCGCGAGGTGGACATGCAGGCCGCGCTGTTCGGCGCCGACAACCGGGTCGAGCAGCTGCACTTCGGCGGCGGCACGCCGACCTACCTGTCCGACGCCCAGATGGGCGAGCTGATGGACTACCTGCGCAGCCGCTTCACCTTCGTGGGCGACACCGAGGGCGAGTATTCGATCGAGATCGACCCGCGCACGGTTGACCCCGAGCGCGTGCATTCGCTGCGGCGCCAGGGCTTCAACCGCCTGAGCCTGGGCGTGCAGGACTTCGACGCCGAGGTGCAGAAGGCGGTCAACCGCATCCAGCCCGAGGCGCTCACGCTCAACGCGATCCGCGCCGCGCACGAAGCGGGCTTCCGCTCGGTCAGCATCGACCTGATCTACGGCCTGCCCAAGCAGAGCATGGAAACGATGCGGCAAACGCTGGCCAAGGTGGTCTCCGCCAGCCCCGACCGCATCTCGATCTACAACTACGCACACATGCCGGCCCTGTTCAAGTCGCAGCGCCTGATCGACGAGGACGAGCTGCCGGCGCCGCAGGTCAAGCTCGACATGCTGGCGCTGTGCATCGAGCAGCTCACCAATGCGGGCTACGTGTACATCGGCATGGACCACTTCGCCAAGCCCGACGACGAGCTGGCGATCGCCCAGAAGAGCGGCGGACTGCAGCGCAACTTCCAGGGCTATTCGACCCATGCCGAGGCCGACATGGTGTCGGTCGGCGTGTCGGCGATCAGCGCGGTGGGCAGCGTGTACGCGCAAAACGAAAAGTCGCTGGAGCGCTACTACGCGGCGCTGGACCGTGGCGAGCTGCCGCTGGCGCGCGGCATTGCGCTCTCCAGCGACGACAGCATCCGGCGCGCCGTCATCCAGCGCCTGATGTGCGACTTCACGCTCGACGTGCCCGCCTTCGAAAAGGCGCACGGCATCGTCTTCAACGACTACTTCGCGGCCGAGATGCCCAAGCTGCGCGCGTTCGAGGCCGACGGCCTGCTGGCGCTGGAGGACGGCGCCATCAGCGTCACCACGCGCGGGCGCCTGCTCATCCGGAACATCGCGATGGCGTTCGACGCCTGGCTCGGCAAGCCCAACCACGTGCCGCTGCAGCGCATGCAGTATTCCAAAACCATCTGAGCCGGGGCAAGGCCGGGCGCACGTATAATCCGTTTAAGAACCGCCGCGTTGGCGGTTCCTGAACCAGCACACGTGTATGCGCCGTACCAGCCAATTCGCCCAAGGCACCGTCCACCGCTTCCTCTTCGACAGCCACGTCCTGCGCGCCAACCCGCTGGGCGACCCGCACCAGCGCGAGCTGTACGTGTACACCCCGCCGGGGTACGCATCCGGCCCGGCGCCCTTACTGGCCGACCTGCCGGGCTTTAACAGCTGCGGGCCGGACCACGTCGCACGCAAGAACATCGGCGAGAACGTTCCCGAGCGGCTCGACCGCCTGATTGGCCAAGGGGCGATGGCGCCGGCCGTGGTGGTGTTCGCCGATTGCATGACCGCACTTGGCGGCAACCAGTACATCAACGGCGACGCCACCGGCCGCTATGCCGACTACCTGGTGCAGGAAGTGGTGCCGTTCGTCGAGCAGCGCTTCGGCTGCGGCGGGGCTGGCCGGCGCGGCCTGTTCGGCAAATCGTCCGGCGGCTTTGGCGCGCTGTGGCACCTGATGCTGTATCCGGGCTTCTGGTCGGCCGCGGCCTGCACCTCGGGCGACATGGATTTCGAGATCGCGTACAAACCCGGCATCTACGCGGCGCTCAATGTGCTCGAGCGCTTCGATCATTCGGTCGAGCGCTTTTTTGCGCACTTCGAAAGCGCGGGCAAGGTGACACCACAGGAACGCGGCTGCCGCATGCACCTTGCGCTGGCGGCCACCTATGACCCGGACCCGTCGGCATACCGTTTCGCCAGCCTGCCGTGCGACCCGCACACCGCTCGCTTCGACCAAGCGCGCTGGGCCAACTGGCTGCGCCATGACCCGGTGCTGGCAGTGCAGCACCATGCGGTCGCATTGCGCCAGGCGCGCGGCTTGTGGATCGATTGCGGCTGGCGCGACCAGTACTTCCTGCATTTCGGCGCGCGCCGCCTCAGCCAGGAACTGGCCCGGCTTGGCATCCATCATGTGCACGAGGAGTTCGACGACGAGCACCTCGACGTCGACTATCGGATGGACGCGTTCCTTCCGTTCCTGGCGCGTTCGCTGGCCTGAACGCGGCCGCCTGCGGCTGCACGTAGGGTGGGCTCTCGAGCCCACGCCGTTCATGCGACGCATGACGACCGCGTGGGCACGAGTGCCCACCCTACGGGGCTGGCCTGACGGGTATCTCGCCCACGCGTCCAATGGAAGCATGCATTGCCACGGCGCGACCGTGCTTTGAACGCGTGGGCAGGAGAACCTGCCCACCCTACCGATCAGGCATCCAAAAAAAATCCCCGCCTGGGCGGGGACCTGCTGGAAGCTCCGGGAATCAGTGCCCGCCGCCGCCACAGCCGCCGCAGCAGCCGCCGGTCTTCGGGGCTTCGCGCAGCGGAAAGCCGGTGCGTGCGAGCACCGCGGCGATTTCCTGGGCCGAGGTCGTGTTGTCGTCGAATGCGATGGCCACGCGGTTGGTGCCGTCGGCGGCGCCGACCTGGCTCACGCCCGCGAGCGCGGACAGCGCGCGGTTGACGGCGGCAGCGCCGGCGGCATCGAGGGCGGCGGCCAATTGAAGGTTCTGGTGAATCATGCTTGTTGCTCCTGCTTGAAGAATAGCGCGTCATCCGCGCGGTGGTTCGTTCGTTGGACACACGCGGGCCAGGCCCGCGTGCCTGGTCAGCCGCAGCCGCCCACGTAGTTGCATTCGGTGCAGCGGGTGCAGCCGTCGATCTTGCGCAGCGCGCGCGCGCCGCACTCCGGGCACTTGGCGCCCGAGGCGTTCGGCGCCACGCCTTCGACGGTGGTGGCCACCGGCTGCGGGGTGGTCTCGTGCGAGCAGCAGACGCGCTCGGCAAAGCGCTTGGCCAGCACCGGCACTGGCACCTGGTGGCCGTAGGCGTCCAGGAAGCCGCGCCGGATCAGGATACGCTGCAGCATGAAGGCGATCGCCGCCACTTCCGAGTCGTGGTACACCGGCACCTGGGTGCCGTCCTCGCGCGTCAGGTAGCCGCAGCGCACCGGGCCTTTTTCCCACACCACTTCACGCATGTCGGCCAGCGCCTTGGCGATCGGGCTGCCGGCGCGCGCGACCATCGACAGCATCCGCATCGATGCGGTGATCCACTGCTGGCCGTCGCTGCGCTGGTTGGTCGGCATGAAGAAGTCGAACGGACGCTCGATGGCGACCGGCTGGCCGTCGTACACGCCCTGGGCGCGGATGAAGCTCACCGTCAGGTACACCGACTTCTTGCCTTCCTGGGTCGAGTACTCGATCTTCGATGTCACCGATTCCAGCTCGCCCAGCGGGCGCCGCTCGAAGCGCTTGCGCAGCGGGTCGTCGTCGGGCGCCTTGAGCTTTTCCGGCTCGGGCGTGGCCGACAGCACGCTGCCGATCACCGAATTGGGGCGGTAGGTCGCCAGGCCCTTCAGCCCGGCGCGCCAGGCCTCGGTGTACAGGTCGCGGAAGTCCTCGTACGGGTAATCGGCCGGCACGTTGACGGTCTTGGAGATCGCGGTATCGACGAACGGCTGCACCGCCTCCATCATCTGCAGGTGGTCGATGGCGCGCATCTGCAGCGCGGTGACGAACTGCGGCGGCAGCTTGGCGTCGTCGGTCACGTCGTTGCCGAGCTGGCGGTACAGGCGCCAGGCGTGGTCGGCCACCTCGTAGGTGCGGGTCGAGCCGTCAGGCTGGCGCTTCTTGCGATGGTAGGTCCACGAGAACGCCGGCTCGATGCCGTTCGAGGCGTTGTCGGCGAACGCCAGCGAAATGGTGCCGGTGGGCGCGATCGACAGCAGGTGGGAGTTGCGGATGCCGTGCTCGCGGATGGCCGCGCGCAGCGACTCCGGCAGGCGGCCGGTGAACTGGCCCTGCAGGTAGCGCTCGGCGTCGAATTTCGGGAACGGGCCTTTTTCGCGGGCCAGCTCGATCGAGGCGGCGTAGGCGGCGTCGCGCAGCTCGATTGCGATGCGGGCCGCCAGCTCGCGGCCTTCGTTCGCGTCGTAGCGCAGGCCGAGCATCACCAGCGCGCTGCCAAGGCCAAGGAAGCCCAGGCCGATGCGGCGCTTGGCCTGCGCTTCTTCGGCCTGCTGCGGCAGCGGCCACTCGGTCGCGTCCAGCACCAGGTCGAGCATGCGCACGGCCACCGCGGCCACTTCGCGCATGCGCGCGAAGTCGAAGCTGGCCTGCGGCGTGAACGGGCGGTCCACGAACATGGTCAGGTTCAGCGAGCCCAGGTCGCAGCAGCCGTAGGCGGGCAGGGGCTGCTCACCGCAAGGGTTGGTGGCGCGCAGGGTCTCGCAGTACCACAGGTTGTTCTCCGCGTTCATGCGGTCGATGAACAGCACGCCCGGTTCGGCGTGGTCGTAGGTGGACTGGATGATGCGGTCCCACAGCTCGCGCGCGCGCAGCTGGCGGTACACCCAGATGCCGTCGTCGCGCTGCCATGCGCCGGCTGCGATCTGTTCATCGCTGGGCTCGGCCGCGTGCACCAGGTCGAACGGCGCGTCGGCCTGCACCGCTTGCATGAAGGCGTCGGTGACGCCCACGGACAGGTTGAAGTTGGAGAAGGCGCCGTTGTCCTTGGCGGCGACAAAGGCTTCCACGTCCGGGTGGTCGATGCGCAGCACGCCCATCTGGGCGCCACGGCGCGCGCCGGCCGATTCGACCGTCTTGCACGACGAGTCGAACACTTCCATGTACGAGACCGGCCCCGAGGCGCGCGACTGGGTGCCGCGCACCTTGCTGCCGAACGGGCGGATGGCGGAGAAGTCGTAGCCGACGCCGCCGCCGCGGCGCATGGTCTCGGCAGCTTCCGAGAGGGCGGTGTAGATGCCGGGCAGGCCGTTTTCGGCGCCGGTGATCGAGTCTCCCACCGGCTGCACGAAGCAGTTGATGAGGGTGGCCTTGATGCCCATGCCCACCGCGGAATTGATGCGGCCGGCCGGGACGAAGCCTTGTTCCTGGGCCCACAGGAAGCGCTGCTCGAGGTCGGCGCGCAGCGGTTCCGGTTCGAGCGCGGCCAGCGCGTTGGCTACGCGCGCGCGCACGTCGGCGACGGTTTGTTCAGTGCCCTTGGCGTATTTTTCGCGCAGCACATCGAGCGACACCTCCTGCGGTGCCATCTGTGACGTGCTGATTATCTTGTCGTTTGCATTCATGCCTAGCGGTCCTAATTGACTGTTCTGGCCTTTGCGGCCAATCGAACAGACTATCCATGAATGCTGGAAACGACGCCTTAAACTAGTTTAAGAAGCCTGTGCAGCCAGGCGTGCCTCCAGCTCTGCCACGCGTGCTTCGAGCAGCTCGAGTTTGGCCCGGGTCTTGGCCAGCACCTGGGCCTGGATGTCGAACTCCTCGCGCGTGACCAGGTCCAGCTTGGAAAAGCCCTGGGTCATCATGGCCTTGACGTTGCGCTCGATGTCCTTGACAGGCGAGTTCTCGAAAGCCTGGTTGAGCTTGTCCTGCAAGTCGTTGAAGAAAGTATTCATTCCGTTTCTGTTCCTGGCGAAGTAGGCGGCTGCACCGGCGCGGTGCGCCTGCCGCCTGTTGGTGCGCCCGCGCGGCGCGGGCAGCGAAATCCTGAAACCCATTTGGTGCGTGCTCGCTCAAAAAGCAAGCACGGCACGGTTCTTGGGACATGGCACGCATCCTGCTAGATGAAGGTCAGGCGTGCATATCGATTGTAACCGCAACAGGATCATCGTTCACGAAGGGGATGTCATGAAAATGAAACAAGCAGTCACGGCCGCGCTGGCGCTGGCCGCATGCAATTGGATCGTCCCGATGGCGCAGGCGCAGGAGCAGCCGGCGGCCGAGCACCAGGTGAGCTACAACGCGGCCGTGGTCAGCGACTACCGGTACCGCGGCATTTCGCAGTCGCGGCTGGACCCGGCGCTGCAGGGCGGCGCCGACTACACGCACACCCCGACCGGGCTGTACGCCGGCACCTGGCTGTCGACGATCCACTGGACCGGCGACCTGGGCGGCTCGGGCAGCGTCGAATGGGACCTGTACGGCGGCAAGCGCGGCGAGCTGGGCGGCGGCGTGAGCTACGACGTGGGCGGCCTCTACTACTTCTACCCGAGCAACGGCCTGCACCCGAACGCCAACACCTTCGAGCTCTATGGCCAGCTCGGCTACGGCCCGGGCTACCTCAAGTATTCGCGCAGCCTGACCAACCTGTTCGGCACCGCCGACAGCAAGCAGAGCGGCTACTGGGACCTGGGCGCGAACATCGATACCGGCTGGCAGGCGGTAACGCTGCAGCTGCACGCCGGCCGCCAGCAGGTGCACCACAACGATGCGCTCTCGTACACCGACTACAAGGTGGGCCTGGCGCGCGACTTCGGCTGGGCCACCGTCGGCCTGGCCTGGGTCAAGACCAACACCAGCGCCTACGTGGCGCCGGATGGCCGCAGCCTGGGACGCTCGGGCGTGGTCGCGTCCTTAACCAAAACTTTTTGAAAGAGGTAAGTCATGAAAATGATCACAGCGATCATCAAGCCCTTCAAGCTGGACGAGGTGCGTGAAGCGCTGTCGGCCATCAACGTGCACGGCATGACCGTGACCGAGGTGAAGGGCTTTGGCCGCCAGAAGGGCCACACCGAGCTGTACCGCGGCGCCGAGTACGTGGTCGACTTCCTCCCCAAGATCAAGATCGAGGCGGCGGTGGACGACGCCATCCTCGACCAGGTGATCGAGGTGATCGAAACCGCTGCGCGCACCGGCAAGATCGGTGACGGCAAGATTTTCGTCGCCAGCCTCGAACAGGTCATCCGTATCCGTACCGGCGAGACCGGCAACGACGCACTCTGAAAGGAACGCCATGAAACGAACCATGACCCGCGTGCTGGCTGCCGCTTGCGCGCTCGGCACCGCTTTGCCCGCCTGGGCTGCCGCCCCCGTCGTCAACAAGGGCGACACCGCCTGGATGCTCGTCGCCACCTTGCTGGTGGCGATGATGTCGATCCCTGGCCTGGCCCTGTTCTACGGCGGCCTGGTGCGCGCCAAGAACATGCTGTCGGTGCTGCTGCAGGTCTTCATGATCTTCTCGGTCATCACCGTGCTGTGGTACCTGTACGGCTACTCGCTCGCCTTCACCGAAGGCAATGCCTTCATCGGCGGCCTCGACCGCGCGCTGCTGCGCGGCATCTGGGACCCGGCCACCGCCACCTTCTCGACGGCGGCCACCTTCAGCAAGGGCGTGGTGATTCCCGAGTTCGTGTTCGTCGCCTTCCAGGGCACCTTCGCGGCCATCACCTGCGGCCTGATCGTCGGTTCCTTTGCCGAGCGCATGCGGTTCTCGGCGGTGCTGCTGTTCTCCGTGCTGTGGTTCACCTTCGCTTACCTGCCGATCGCGCACATGGTCTGGTTCTGGCCGGGCCCGGACGCGATCACCGACGCCGCCACCCTGGCCAAGGCCACCTCGCAGGCCGGCTGGCTGTGGCAGAAGGGCGCGCTCGACTTCGCGGGCGGCACGGTGGTACACATCAACGCTGCGGTAGCCGGCCTGGTCGGCGCCTTCGTGGTGGGCAAGCGCATCGGCTACGGCCGCGAGTACATGGCGCCGCATTCGCTGACCATGACCATGATCGGCGCTTCGCTGCTGTGGATCGGCTGGTTCGGCTTTAACGCCGGTTCGGCGCTGGAAGCGGGCGACGTGGCCGCGCTGGCCTTCGTCAACACCATGCTGGCCACCGCTGCCGCTGCCGTGTCCTGGCTGCTGGGCGAGTGGGTCTTCAAGGGCAAGCCGTCGATGCTGGGCGCCGCCTCGGGCGCGGTGGCAGGGCTGGTGGCGATCACCCCGGCCTGCGGCTATGTGGGCCCGATGGGCGGCCTGGTCATCGGCCTGGTGGCCGGCCTGGTGTGCCTGTGGGGCGTCAATGGCTTAAAGCGCATGCTGGGCGCCGACGACTCGCTCGACGTGTTCGGCGTGCACGGCGTGGGCGGCATCCTGGGCGCGCTGCTGACCGGCGTGTTCGCTTCGCCGAACCTGGGCGGGCAGGGGATTTTCGATTACGTGACCAACAAGATGTCCGCCGATGCGTATTCGATCGGCGCGCAGGTGTGGGTCCAGGCCCAGGCCGTGCTGACCACCATCGTGTGGTCCACGGTTGTGGCATTGATTGCGTACAAGCTGGTTGACCTGACGGTCGGCCTGCGGGTACCGGAAGAGCAGGAGCGAGAAGGGCTGGATATCACCAGCCATGGAGAATCGGCGTATCACTCGTGATAAAACGAGGGTATAGCTGACCGGAAAGGCGCCTTCGGGCGCCTTTTTTTGTCCCTTCCAACAGCACGGCCTTTAAAAACGGATGACGCGCCCCGATGTATCCTTACCATACTTATAAAGAAGCCAAACTAAGGACGCTACATTCATGGTTCCGCACCTCGTCACCGCCCTGAACGGTCCCCTGCTCGACCTGGAAAAGAAAATCCTCGAGGCCACCCCGGCCATCGAGCGCTGGTTCCGCCTTGAATGGCAGGAGCACACCCCGCCGTTCTACTGCTCGGTGGACCTGCGCAATGCCGGCTACAAGCTGGCCCCGGTGGACACCAACCTGTTCCCCGGCGGCTTCAACAACCTGGCCACCGAGATGCTGCCGCTGGCGGTGCAGGCGGCCATGGCGGCGATCGACAAGTACTGCCCGGATGCGCGCAATCTGCTCCTGATCCCGGAAAGCCACACGCGCAACCCGTTCTACCTGCAAAACGTGCAGCGCCTGATGCAGATCTTCCGCCAGACCGGCCTGCATGTGCGGCTCGGCTCGCTGTCGCCGGAAATCACCCAGCCGACGCCGCTGGCGCTGCCGGACGGGAACATGCTGGTGGTCGAGCCACTGGTGCGATCGAGCAACGGCCGCCGCGTCGGGCTGGCCGACTTCGACCCGTGCACCATCCTGCTCAACAACGACCTGTCGGCCGGCGTGCCGCCGATCCTGGAGAACATCCACGAACAGGCGCTGCTGCCGCCGGTGCACGCCGGCTGGGCGGTGCGGCGCAAGAGCAACCACTTCAAGGCCTTCGACGAGGTGGCCAAGAAGTTCGGCAAGCTGATCGACATCGACCCGTGGCTGGTCAACCCGCTGCACGCCAAGTGTGGCGAGGTCAATTTCCAGGAAGACCAGGGGCTCGATTGCCTTGCCGACAACGTATCGATGCTGCTGTCGAAGATCAAGAAGAAGTACAAGGAATACGGGATGAAGGAGCAAAAGCCCTTCGTCATCGTCAAGCCGGACGCGGGCACCTACGGCATGGGCATCATGACCGTCAAGGACGCCAGCGAAGTGCGCGACCTGAACCGCAAGCAGCGCAACAAGATGTCGGTCATCAAGGACGGCGTGCAGGTGACCGACGTGATGATCCAGGAAGGCGTGCCGACCTTCGAGTCGATCGAGGACAAGGTGGCCGAGCCGGTGGTGTACATGATCGACCGCTACGTGGTGGGCGGCTTCTACCGCGTGCACGCCGAGCGCGGCGTGGACCAGAACCTGAACGCGCCGGGCTCGCAGTTCGTGCCGCTGGCGTTCGCGCAGCAGCACGCGGTGCCGGACCTGAAGGCCAAGCCGGGCACGGCCGCGCCGAACCGGTTCTACGTGTACGGCGTGGTGGCGCGGCTGGCCTTGCTGGCGGCGTCGCTGGAGCTGGAGCGTACGGATCCCAATCCGGAAGTGTATTAAGCGGTAGGGTGGGCTCTCGAGCCCACGCCGTTCACGCGCCGCGTGTGCACGCGTGGGCTCAAGAGCCCACCCTACGCGCCACCGGCCACCATTGCACCACACCCCACGCAAACTCGGGCACCAGCAGCAGCCACAGGAACGGCGCGCCGGTATTGGCCAGCGCCCACGCCATCCACGTGGAGAACAGGAAGCGCCCCGTCCCGTCGAAGCGGCCCAGGCGCACCGACGGCTCGACCAGCCGCAGCACCGACCACACCAGCACCACGGACCCCATCAGGCAGGCGATCAGCGTCTGGAAAATGCCGAACGGCGGGAGCGCTGCGCCGCCCAGCATCTGGTTGGTGGCGGACATCGCCTCGTGCGCGAGGGCGAAAGTCCAGGGCGTGGCAAACAGGGCCGTCAGCACGATGTCGTACCAGGCGCTGGCGCGCACGATGCGGATGAATGCGGGCAGGGGAATCGGTGTCATGGGTATCCTCTTGAAGAAACGGGACGCCCATCGTCAACCGTGGAGTACACTCAAGGGTCAAGCACTTTGTAGGATGGATATGCAAATCGGCGAACTGGCGCTGGCAACGGGCCTCTCCCGCGATACCCTGCGTTTCTATGAAAAGCGTGGCCTGCTGACCGCGCGCCGGCGCGGCAACGGCTACCGCGACTATCCGCCCGAGGCCGCCGACTGGCTGCGCTACGTGCGCATGGCGCAAACGCTGGGGTTCACGTTGGCCGAAATCGAGGCAGGGCTGCCCCTGCTGGCAAACCCCGAACAGGCCGGCGCCGAGCTGCGCGCGGCGCTGCGCCGCAAGGTGGCTGAAATCGACACGCGCATCACGGCACTGGCCGAGCTGCGCGCCGGCCTGGCGCGCCGGCTGGAAGAACCGATGGCCGCCTGCCCGCTGCAGGCCGGAAAGGCCGTGTGAGCCCTGCCGTACCAAAGCCGCCAACCCGGCGGCCTTCACCGTTTCCGGCTAAAATCTGGGCATTCATCCAATGGAACCGCCCATGAAAATCGCTTTTCTCGCCGATCCGCTGTCCAGCTTTAAAACCTACAAGGATTCGACCTTCGCGATGATGCGCGAGGCCGCCAAACGCGGCCACGAGATCTACGCCTTCGAGCAGCACGACATGGCGCTCGAACAAGGCATCGCCACGGCCGAGGTCGCAAAGATCACGCTGACCGGCGAGCTTGACGACTGGTACCGCGCCGCGCCCGGCGAGTCGGTGCCGCTGTCGTCGTTTGACGCGATCATCCAGCGCAAGGACCCGCCGTTCGACATGGAATACGTGTACGGCACCTACCTGCTGGAAATGGCCGAGCGCCAGGGCGCGCGCGTGTTCAACAAGCCGGCCGCGATCCGCAACCACAACGAAAAGCTGACGATTGCGCAGTTCCCCGAGTTCACCGCGCCCACGCTGGTCACGCAGAGCGCGACGCGCCTGCGCGAATTCCACGCCGAGCATGGCGACGTGATCTTCAAGCCGCTCGACGGCATGGGCGGCTCGGGCATCTTCCGCGTCAAGGCCGACGGCATGAACCTGGGTTCGGTGATCGAGACGCTGACCCTCGAAGGAAAGCGCACCATCATGGTGCAAAAATACATTCCCGAGATCGTCAAGGGCGACAAACGGGTGCTGGTCATCGGCGGCAAACCTGTGCCGTTCGCGCTGGCGCGCATCCCGCAAGCCGGCGAAGTGCGTGGCAACCTGGCCGCCGGCGGCACCGGCGTGGCCCAGCCCTTGTCCAGCCGCGACCGCCAAATAGCCGAGGCGCTCGGTCCAGTTCTGGTCGAGCGTGGCCTGTTGCTGGTAGGATTAGATGTGATTGGCGATTTCCTGACGGAAGTGAACGTGACGAGCCCGACTTGCTTCCAGGAGATCACCGACCAGACCGGTTTTGACGTAGCCGCGATGTTCATCGACGCGGTCGAGCAGGCTTTGAACACTTGAGACCATGGTAGGCATCCTCCTGCTGACCCACGCACCGCTGGGCCAGGCATTCATTGCGGCGGTCGCGCACGTATTTCGCGGACCGACCGAGCGCTTCGAGGCGATCGACGTGACCGCGGACCAGGACCTGGCCGAGGTCAACGCGCTGGCCCGGCGTGCCATCGCGCGCCTGGACGACGGCGATGGCGTGCTGGTGATCACCGACATCAAGGGCGGCACGCCGTGCAACTGCTGCAATGCGCTGGCCGACGCGGGCCATGTCGAGGTCATCGCCGGGATCAGCCTGCCCATGCTGCTGCGCGCAATCACCTACCGCCGCGACTCGCTGGACGTGGTGGCCGAGATGGCGCTGGCCGGCGCGCAAAATGGCGCGGTAAAGATCGACAACCGGGTGAGGGTGGGGCCGGATTAAAACATCAAACAAAAGTACACCCCTACTTTTGTTTGGAGAACCATTGGCTAAAAATCACCGGCAAAGCCGGATGATTTTTAGATGCAAAAACAAGGTGGTAAGGCGTAAGATCGACCATATAACGACAAGATGATTCAACAGGAACTCGAGATTATCAACAAGCTGGGCCTGCATGCCCGGGCCTCCGCCAAATTCACCCAGCTCGCCGCCAAATTCCAGAGCGACGTCTGGCTCACCCGCAACGCGCGCCGCATCAATGCCAAGTCGATCATGGGCGTGATGATGCTGGCCGCGGGCAAGGGCGCGAAAGTCACCCTCGAGGCCGAAGGCCCGGACGAACAAGAGGCAGTGCAGGCGCTGGCCGCGCTCGTCAACGACAAATTCGGCGAAGGCGAGTAATGCCTTACGAACCGGGCCAGGGCCGACTTCAGACGAGACCACCAATGGCATCGTTCACGCTCCACGGCATACCGGTCTCGCGCGGCATCTCGATCGGCCGCGCGCACCTGCTCACGCCGGCCGCGCTCGACGTCAAGCACTACCTGGTGCCGGAAGAGCAGGTCGAAGCCGAAGTGCAGCGCCTGCAGGACGCGATCGCGCAGGTGCACCGCGACCTGGAAGCGCTGTGGACCGACCTGCCCAAGGACGCCCCCACCGAGCTGGGCGCCTTCATCGACGTGCATGCGCTGATCCTGTCCGACCCGATGATCTCGGAGGCGCCGCTCGACATCATCCGCACCCGCCACTACAACGCCGAATGGGCGCTGGTGACCCAGATCGACGAGCTGTCCTCGCAGTTCGACGAGATCGAGGACGAGTACCTGCGCGAGCGCAAGCACGACATCCAGCAAGTGGCCGAGCGCGTGCTCAAGGTGTTGATGGGTACCGCGCTGCCGATGCCGCCGCCGCGCGAGGACGACGACAGTTACCGGCCGCAGATGATCGTGGTCGCGCACGATATTTCGCCGGCGGACATGCTGGCCTTCCGCGACCGCTCCTTCATCGGCTTCGTCACCGACGTCGGCGGCCAGAACTCGCACACCGCGATCGTGGCGCGCAGCCTGGATATTCCGGCCGCGGTCGGCCTGTCGCAGGCCTCGCGCCTGATCGAGCAGGACGACTGGGTCATCATCGACGGCGACGCGGGCGTGGTGATCTGCAACCCGAGCCCGCTGGTGCTGGAACAGTACCGGGCGCGCCAGGCCGCGCTGCTCAAGGCGCGCAAGCGCCTGCTCAAGCTGAAGAAGACGCCGGCCGTCACGCGCGACGGCACCCCGGTGACCCTGCTGGCCAACATCGAGCTGCCGGACGACTGCCCGGCCGCGCTCGAAGCCGGGGCCACCGGTGTGGGGCTGTTCCGCTCCGAGTTCCTGTTCATGGGCCGCGCCGGCCAGCAGCACAAGGTGCCGGGCGAAGACGAGCAGTTCGAGCAGTACCGCAAGGCGGTGCTGGCGATGAAGGGGCGGCCGGTCACCATCCGCACGCTCGACATCGGCGCCGACAAGCCGCTCGACCCGACCGAGCACAATGCGCTCAACCCGGCGCTGGGCCTGCGCGCGATCCGCTACTGCCTGGCCGAGCCGCAGATGTTCCTGACCCAGCTGCGCGCGATCCTGAGGGCGTCCGCCTATGGCAAGGTGCGCATCCTGATCCCGATGCTGGCGCACGCGTTCGAGATCGACCAGTCGCTGGCGATGCTCAGGCAGGCCAAGGCCACGCTGGCCGAGGAAAATACCAAGTTCGACCCCGCGATCGAAGTGGGCGCGATGATCGAGATCCCGGCCGCCGCGCTGGCGCTGCCGATGTTCATCAAGCGGCTGGACTTCCTGTCGATCGGAACCAACGACCTGATCCAGTACACGCTGGCCATCGACCGGGTCGACTACGAAGTGGCGCACCTGTACAATCCGCTGCACCCTGCCGTGCTCCAGCTGATCGCGATGACCATCGAAGCCGGCAAGAAGGCCGGCAAGGACGTGGCCGTGTGCGGCGAGATGGCGGGCGACGTCAAGCTCACCCGCCTGCTGCTGGGCATGGGCCTGCGCGAATTCTCGATGCATCCGGCCCAGCTGCTCGCGGTCAAGCAGGAAATCCTCAACAGCGACCTGAAGGCGATTGCGCCTTGCACGCGCAAGATCCTGCGCTCGATGGAGCCTGCCGAAATCGCGCAGGCGGTGGAGCAACTGCAGGCCATGTAACTATCGTAGGGTGGGCGCGTCCCCCGCCCACGCGTCCAAGCGGCGCTGGCGCTGACGGAACCTCTGCTCGTGCCGGATTTGAACGCGTGGGCGGGAGAACCGCCCACCCTACCAACAACCAAGAAGCCTTAGATGGGATCAATCGGAAACGTCACGCCTCAGTCGATGCACTTCGCGGAACCGTTGCGCCTGCAAAGCGGCGCCCAGATCAGCGACTACACCCTGATGTACGAAACCTACGGCACGCTCAATGCCGACAAGTCGAACGCGGTGCTGATCTGCCACGCGCTCAATGCCTCGCACCACGTCGCGGGCACCTACGCGGATAACCCGAAAAGCGCCGGCTGGTGGGACAACATGGTCGGCCCCGGCAAGTCGGTGGACACCAACCGCTTCTTCGTCATTGGCGTGAACAACCTGGGCTCGTGCTTCGGCTCGACCGGGCCGATGCACACCAACCCGGCCACCGGCAAGCCCTACGGCGCGGCGTTCCCGCTGCTGACGGTGGAGGACTGGGTGGCGGCGCAGGCGCGCCTGGCCGAGCGGCTTGGCATCGGGCAGTTCGCGGCGGTGATGGGCGGCTCGCTGGGTGGCATGCAGGCGCTCACCTGGTCGATCATGTTCCCCGAGCGGCTGCGCCACTGCATCGTGATCGCGTCCACGCCCAAGCTGTCTGCGCAGAACATCGCGTTCAACGACGTGGCGCGCCAGGCAATCCTGACCGACCCCGACTACCACGGCGGCGACTTCTACGAGCACGGCGTGGTGCCGAAGAACGGCCTGAAGGTGGCGCGCATGATCGGCCACATCACCTACCTGTCCAACGACGACATGGCCGAAAAATTCGGCCGCAAGCTGCGCAACGCCGCAGAAAATAACGACTACAAGTTCGACTTCGGCATCGACTTCGAGATCGAATCCTACCTGCGCTACCAGGGCGACAAGTTCTCCGAGTACTTCGACGCCAACACCTACCTGCTCATCACCAAGGCACTCGACTACTTCGACCCGGCGCGCGAATACGACGGCAACCTGACGAAGGCGCTGGCCGGCACGCAGGCGCAGTTCCTGGTCGCCTCGTTCACCACTGACTGGCGCTTTTCACCGGAGCGCAGCCGCGAGATCGTGCAGGCGCTGGTCGATAACCGCCGCCGCGTGACCTACGCCGAAATCGACGCGCCGCACGGCCACGACGCGTTCCTGCTCGAAGACCCGCGCTACATGAACGTGGTGCGGGCTTACTACGACCGCATCTGGGGCGAATCGCTTGCTAAGGAGGCGGCATGAGCACGCAACAGACTACCCTCATCCGCCCGGACCTGGCGTTCATCTCGCGCTGGGTGCGCGAAGGCGCGCACGTGCTCGACGTGGGCTGCGGCGACGGCGCCATGCTGCGCTACCTGGAGCAGGCCAAGCGCTGCACCGGTTACGGCATCGAGATCGCGGACGACAAGGTGCTCGAAAGCGCCAAGCGCGGCATCAACGTGATCCAGCACGACATGGAGCAGGGGCTCGGCCTGTTTGGCGACAATTCCTTCGACACCGTGCTGTGCCTGTCCTCGCTGCAGATGATGCAGCAGGTCGAGGCGCTGCTGCGCGAGATCGTGCGGGTCGGGCACGAGGCGATCGTCTCGTTCCCCAACTTCGCCTACTGGCCGCACCGCGTGGCGCTGCTCAAGGGCCGCATGCCGGTGTCGCGTTCGCTGCCGTACCAGTGGTACGACACCCCCAACGTGCGCTGCGCCACGATCTACGACTTCCAGGAGCTGGCCGAGGAATGCGGCCTGG
Source organism: Massilia agilis (assembly GCF_024756255.1). GTDB lineage: Bacteria > Pseudomonadota > Gammaproteobacteria > Burkholderiales > Burkholderiaceae_D > Telluria > Telluria agilis. The sequence continues at coordinate 29,546 of NZ_JANUHB010000008.1, forward strand.
AGGTGCTCGAATGCGTCGCGCTGGCCGACGGCGCGCCGGTGCACTTCCTGCCCAACCTGCGCGGCAGCCTGGCGGTGTTCAGGCTGCGCAAGAAGGCGCGCGCTGCGGCCTGAGCCCGCGCCGCCTGCGGCCCGCTTGGGTTTATGATTGCCGAAACGATCATATCGCCGGGAGGACGGGGCCGCCAATAACGGTCTTGTGGATAGAAAATGAAACGATTAAAACGCGTTGCCATGCTGCTGGTGCTGTGCGCCAGCGTCGGCTCCGTGCCGGCGGCCCAGCCGCAGCAGCAAGAGGTGCAGGACGGGATTACCTTACGTCCGATCAATAAATACTGGAGCGTGCTGATTTCCAAGGAGCAGCTCAACCAGCAGGCCGCGCAGGAGTACTCGGGCCTGATCTCGACCGCGCGTGAAAAGGGCGCGCTGGTGCCGGCCAGCGACCCCGAGGCCCGGCGGCTGCGCGCCATCGCCCAGCGTATCATCCCGTTCGCCCCGCGCTGGAACCCCGAGGCGTCCGGCTGGAACTGGCAGGTCAACTTGCTGGAGTCGGACCAGGTCAACGCCTTCTGCATGCCGGGCGGGCGGATCGCCTTCTTCAGCGGGATCATCGACAAGCTCAAGCTGACCGACGACGAAATCGCGGCGGTGATGGGGCACGAGATGGCGCACGCGCTGCGCGAGCACGGACTGGAGCAGGCCGGCAAGTCCGGACTGACTTCGCTGGGCGCACGGCTCGGCGGGGCCGCCCTGTCGGCGTGGCTGGGCATCGACCCCAACATCACCAGCACCGCCACCAACGCGGCCGGCCAGCTGCTTGTGCTCAAATTCTCGCGCAACGACGAGCGCGAGGCCGACCTCGTTGGCCTGGACCTGGCCGCCCGCGCCGGCTTCGATCCGCGCGCCGGCATCTCGCTGTGGCAGAAGATGGCGGCGCAGAACCAGCGCGCGCCGATCGAGCTGCTCTCCACCCACCCGTTGGGCACGGAGCGCATCGCCCAGATCCAGGACCACATGAACGTGCTGCTTCCGCTGTACGCCCGCACCAAGGGCACCACCGTGGACAAGCTGCCGCCGTACCGCAGCAATGTCGCGCTTCGTTAGGCCAGGCCACCAGGCCCAGGCCAATGCCTTCGTTCCGCTGCCGATCAAGGATGGCGTAGCGCCGAGCTACCTGTGGATCACCGAAACGCTGGCCGGCGGCATGCTGCGCTTTCTGTGCGAGCGTTTCCCGGACGTGTCACCCGAGGGCTGGACGGCGCGCCTGGCGCGTGGCGAAGTGGTGGACGCCGAGGGCAGGGCGCTGGCGGCGGACAGCCACGTGCGCCAGGGCATGCGCATCTGGTACTACCGCGAGCTGGAGGAGCCCGAAACGCCGATCCCGTTCGAGGAAAAGGTGCTGTTCCAGGACGAGCACCTGCTGGTGGCGGACAAGCCGCACTTCCTCCCGACCATCCCGACCGGGCGCTTCTTGCACGAGACCCTGCTGGTGCGCCTGAAGCGCCAGTACGACTTGCCGCACCTCACGCCGATCCACCGCCTCGACCGCGAGACCGCCGGCGTGGTCATCTTCTCGCACAACCCGGCCACGCGCGGCAAGTACCAGTCGCTGTTCCAGAAGCGTGCGATCCGCAAGGTGTATGAAGCGCTGGCCGCGCCGATCGCCGGCCGCGCATTCCCGTTCACCTACCGCAGCCGCATGGTCGATGGCGAGAAGTTCTTCGTGATGAAGGAGGAGGCGGGCGAGCCGAATTCGGAGACGCTGGTGGAGCTGATCGAAGAGCGCGGCAAGGTGGCGCGCTACCGGCTGCACCCGCACACCGGTCGCAAGCACCAGCTGCGGCTGCACATGGCCTCGCTCGGCGCGCCGATCCTGAACGACGCGTTCTACCCCGTGGCGCTGCCATGCAAGGGCGACGATTTCTCGGCGCCGCTGCAGCTGCTGGCGCGTTCAATCGCGTTCGACGACCCGCTCACCGGCGAACCACGCGAGTTCGCCAGCGAGCGCGCGCTCGACTGGCCTTAGTACAGGACCGAAGGCCCGAGGTAGATCTGGGCCGTGATCACGTCGAACGGGAAGTCGATCGTGGTCGCCGCCACATGATTGCCTGCCGCGTCGGTGACGCCGCTCAGGTCCAGCGACAGCTTGCCCGATTTGCTCGGATGCAGCGTGAGGACCGACACTTCGTGGTTGTTCAGCATCGTGGTGCCCCAGTTGCTCGGGTCGTTGGCATGGGCGTCGGAGGCGTTGTTCGAGTTGTCCCACAGCGTGCCTGTGCCCAGTGCGCCGTGGTCCACCAGCTCGCTGAACACCAGCTGGAATCCGCTGCCCGTGACCGAGCTGGTCCAGCTGGCCACCGTTGGCGCCGTGGCGTCGATCGTGACCGCGACGCTGGCGGACGCCACGCTGGCATTGCCGGCCGCATCCAGCTGGCGTGCGCTGAGCGCATGGCTCCCGTCCAACAGCTCGCCCGACGGGGCAATGCTGAAATTGCCGCTGCCGTCTGCCGTCCCGGTTCCCACTTTTTCCGCCCCATCGTACAGGTCGACCCGCATGCCGGGCACCGCGCCGCCGCCCGTGATGACGGGCTTTTTGACGTTGGTGATGTGGTCGGTGTTCGACACCCCGGAGTCGCTGCTTGCGGACAGCGCCAGCCCGGTCAGTGCGGCGGGCGCGGTGCGGTCGATGGTCAGGGCCAGCACGTCCGATGCGACGCTCACGTTGCCGGCCAGGTCCGTCTGGCGCACCGTAAAGTTGTGCAGGCCTTCGGTAATCGAGGCGAGCGTGATGGTCCAGTCGCCCATCTCGTCGGCGACGGCGGCGGCGACCGAGGTGGTGCCGTCGAACAGCTCGACCTTTGCGCCTTGCTCGCAACCCATGCCCATCAGGATGGGATTGGTCGCGTTGGTGAGGTTGTCGCCCACGGTGCCGCTGTCGGTTGCGCTGTTGAGCACCGGTGCGTTTGGCCGCTCGGCGGAGAGGTCGATGTTCAGCGCCAGCGCTTCGGACAGGGCGCTGGTGTTGTTGGCGCCGTCGGTCTGGCGCACCGCGAGATCGTGCATGCCTTCGGTCAGGTTCGACAGCGCCAGGCTCCACACGCCGTCGGCGTTGGCGGTGGCGCTGCCCACGCGGGTGGTGCCGTCGAACAGCTCGATCTTCGCGTTGGGCAGGCTGCCGGTCCCGCTGATGGTCGGGGAGGCGATGTTGGTGATGGCGTCGCCGTGCACGCCGCTGTCGCTGACCGTGGCAAGCGCCGGCGCGGGAGGCTTTGCGATGCCGCTGCTGACGATGGTCAGCTCCAGCCAGGACGACGGGCTCTCGTTGTGCGCATCGTCGATCTGCCTGGCCACCAGGTTGTGCATGCCGACCGTGAGCGATGTCGTGATCGACCAGTTGCCGCTTGCGTCGGCCGCCGTAGAGGTCAACCAGTATTCGCCGTCATACAAGTCGATTTCGTTACCCGGTTCGGCCTTGTCGCCGTGCAGGGTGACGATGGTCTTGGAGGTGATGTTGTCGCCCGCGGTGCCGGTGTCGTCTGCCGGGTCGAGGGTGGGCTTGCCGGGTGCGGCGGGCGCGACCGTGTCGATCACGGCGGTGCCGCCGAGCAGGTCGAATTGCGTGAAGTCGATGTTCGACGCAACCAGCGCATTGCCTGCCAGGTCGGTCAGGCCGGTGACCAGGTTGGCCGTGCTGGACAGCTTGAGTTCGCCGTTGACGTCGGAGGCGCCGACCGTGTACTCGAAGACGGCGTACGTGCCGCCTTCGGTCAACGCGAGAAGCTTCGCCTGTCCGTTGCTGCTCAAGCCGAGCGACGGGGTCGCCCCTTCAGCCAGCTTCATCGGCTCGCTGAACGTCACCCCGATGTGGATCGTCGAACCCGCGCCGTACGAATCGTGCGAGCCCGTGAACAGCCAGGCGCGGGTCGCGTGCGGCGCAAGCGTGTCCACATACACGCCCGAGGTGTGGAATTCGAGCGGATGGTCGGCCGCCATGTTGCCGGCGATGTCGGTGAGCGTGCCGGGCAGGTAGAGCGTATAGCCCAGGCCCGAGACCAGCTTGGCGTCGGCCGCGCCGATCGTCAGCGTCTTGCCGTCCGCCGACAGGTTGCTTGCGCTGATGGTCACGAACACCTCCCGGCCGTCCGCACCCTCGAGCACGACCTGGTCGTCGCGGTACTCCGTCGTGCTGGCGTGCCAGTACATCTTCTCGTTGAAGGTGATCACGAGTGGCAGGCCCGGGTCGTACAAGGTGCCCTCCACGGGCGCAACCAGCGCCGGTACCGGCGCGGTGGTTTCGACCGTGATGGTGCGGCTCATGGTGGCGCTGGCATGGCCGTTAGTGTCGATCACGTTCGCTTCGATGACATGGCTGCCGTCCGACAGCGGCGTGCTCACCTTGTAGCTCCAGCTCGAGGTGGCGCCGCGTTCGATCGAGATCTGGTCCTGTGCGATGGCCACACCGTCGATGCGCAGCTGGACCGACTGGTCGGCGCCCAGGGTGCCGACGAAGTGGCCGCCAACCAGGGTTTGCGCGTCGTGTGTGATGTAGTCGTGCGCATCCGGCCCGGTATCGTCGATCACCAGGTCCGGGGACAGCAGCGTGGTGACCGTGGTGTCCACCGCGTAGCCGGTCGAGACCGCGGTGCCGCTGAACGCCGATGCGTCGGCCGGGTGGACCTTGGCCAGGTTCAGGCTCACCGTGTTGGTCGCCTCCAGCGTGCCGCCGGCGGCCGGCTTGAGCGTGGCGTACCAGGTCTTGCCGTCCGCCGAGGCGTGCAGGTTCTCGACCGTCGCGTTCTGGGCGCTGATCGCGTCGGCATCGATGCTGCTTACCGCCACCTCGAAGCCGATGGTCACGCCGATGCTGCCGCCCCAGACCAGCTTGGAGCCGCTGAGCGCGACGGTGGCGTGGCCCACCGGCGCGGTGTTGGCATCGACGCTGTAGCCGGTCGTGCTGGTGACCGTGCCCATGCCGGCGTTGCCGTACACGTCCTGCACGTTCGCGGCGTCGATGTTGACGAAGTTGTTGCCGGTGTCGCTGCTGGCGGGGGTGAGCGTGGCCACCCAGGTCACGCCGCCGTCGTCGCTGTGCAGGCTGGTGAGGTTCGCGTGCGGCGTCGTGATGGCCGCGGCCGGATTTTTCACCGCTTCCGAGAACGTGATCGTCAGCGTCACGCTGTGGGTCGGGTTGATCGCCGTGCCGTCGAGTGCAATGCTGGACACCGACGGACCCTGCGTGTCCACGCTGTAGGCCCCGGACGTGGCGATGCCGGCGCCGAAGTTGCCGGCCATGTCCTGCACGCGCCCCAGGTTGATCTGCAGGTTGCCGGTCTGGGTCGTGCCGCTCATCGGGGACAGCCCGACCGTCCAGTTCACGCCGCCGTCAAGGGTGGTGAGCGAGGTGATGTTGGCGTAGGTGGCCGACAGCGCCTCCACGGTCAGGTTCACCGCTTCGGAAAAGGTGAGGGTGGCACTTGCGCCGGTCTTGCTCATCACCGGCGAGATGCCGCTGAACGCCACTTTCGGCAGCGTGGGCAGCACGCTGTCGGACAGGTAGGTGCCGACGTTGGCAACGCCGGTCCCGGCGTTCAGGGCGGCGTCCTTCACCTGCGTCATGTCCAGCGATGCCACGTTGCTGGTGCCTTGGACGTTGGCGGCGGCGGTCACCGTCGCCTGCCAAGTGGTGCGGCTGGCGTCCACCGGGTGCAGGTTGGTGATCACCGCGTTGGGCGTGGTGAAGGCGGCGGCATCGAGCGTGGGCACCGATTCGGAAAAGGTGATGCTCATGGTGCCGCTGTTAGCCGCGTTCAGCGCCGGCGTGAACAAGGTCGAAACGATCGAGGGCGGCATGGTGTCGGTGTTCGACACGGTGAACGAGGTCCGGCCCGGGTTGGAGAGGCCGGCAAACGGGAATTGCGAGCTGGACAGCAGCACGCCCGGCCCCATCAGCACGCTGTAGCTGTGCCCGCCCGGCAGGTCGAGCCCGTCGATGTACACGTGGTTGCCGTCGATCGTCACGCTACCCACCGGCACCTCGCGCGTGACCGTCGCGCCGACGATGCGCATCGTCGGCAGGCCGGTGGCGCGGTCGATCACGCTCTGGGCGGCGCCGTCGGTGATGAAGATGCTGCCGCTGCCGCGCGCCATGCCGGTCGAAAAGCCCAGGTCCAGGCGCAGGTGGCCGGGGCTGCCTGTGACGTGGACGATGTCGGTCAGGAGGGGAGGCACGCTCGAGTATGTGGTCATGATGGGATGCCCGGCCCGGAGGCGGCCGGCAGGTAAACGGTGGCACGGAGCCCGCTACGGGCGAACCTGAATAGCGGGATGATAACAAACAAAACAGCAACATTTTCCCGAGGGAACTAACTTTTTGTTTCCTTGTTGCATGGGGGCGACTGCCATACCGCCCCGTCAGGTCGTGGGCGGCCCGACGGTGAAGACCAGGTCCGGCAGGCCGACCAGCGACACGTTACCGGCCAGGTCGGCGGCCTGGCTGGATTCGGCGTGCAGCTTGTAGGCGCCGTTGGCCAGGCCGTCGATCTGGAATACCGAGATGTCGTGCGAGCCGTCGCTGCCCACGCTCCAGTTGGCGCCGGCGGCATAGGTCGCCACCACATGGTTGGCCGAGTCGTACAGCGTCAGCGCGCCCACGGAGGCGACGTCGATCCGTTCGTTGAACTTCAGGATGAAGGCCGCGCCCGAGGCCACGGATGCGGTCGAGCTGGACAGGGTGGGGCCATTGGTATCCATCGTGATCGTCAGCGCCGGGGAATCGGGCCCTTCGTTGCCGGCGTCGTCACACTGGCGCACCACGTACTGGTAGGTGCTGCCCACCACCAGGTTCTTGGACGTGATGCTCCACTTGCCGCTGGCGTCGGCCACGCCTTCGCCCATCAGCGCCGGGGTGGACTGCAGCAGGTAGATGCGCACCAGGCTGTTGGGCGCTGCGGTGCCGGTCAGCGTGGGCGTGGTGTCGCGCGTGATGTGGTCGCTGTTCGAGACGCCGGTGTCGCTGCTCGGGTCCAGCGCGGGTGCGGACAGCACGCTGGCCGGGGCCACCGTGTCGATCGTGACCTGCACCGTGGCCGACAGCGGACCCAGGTTGCCGGCCTGGTCCATCTGCAGCACGGACAGGGTATGCACGCCGTCGGACAGCGCCTTCGAATCGAACACGTCGGCGAACCAGGTGCCGTCGGCATTGGCGTAGCCGCCGCCGATCCTGGTGCTGCCCTCGTAGAGCTGAATCTCGCGCGCGTCCGGCTCGGCGCCGGTGCCGGTCAGGGTCGGGGTCGCATCGTTGGTCAGGCGGTCGCTGTGCGAGATGCCGTGGTCGCTGTAGCTGTAGAGTGACGGCGCGTTGAGCGCGGCCGGGGCGTGGGTGTCCACCGCGATGTTCCACTCCAGGTTCAGCGGCGCGACCTGGATGTGCGACGCGTCGAGCTTGTTGCCGGCCAGGTCTTCGATCTTGCCGGCCAGGCCGCTGGCGTCGGCAATGTCGAGCCTGGCGGTGTCGGCGTCGCTGGCCCCGACCGTGTAGCTGAAGTGCAGGGTCTTGCCGTCGCTGCTCGCGCTCTTGTAGGTGGCCGTGCCACCGGTATTGAGCGCCAGCGACGGCGTCTGGCCCGAGACCGCGCGCACCGCCTCGTCGAACAGGACGGCGATGTCGATCGTGGTGCCGGCCGGGTAGCTCTTGCCGGGCCAGCCGCTGCTGGTGACGCCGTCCGCGCGCAGCGCCGACGGCGCCGTGGTGTCGGTATAGGTGCCGCTGGCCTTGAGTTCGACCGAACTGGCCGGCAGCAGGTTGCCGGCACGGTCCATGATCACCGCGCCAGGCAGCGTGACCCTGTAGGTGCTGCCGCCGGCCAGGTGCAGCGCGTCGGCCGAGACGGCCAGCGTTTTGTGGTCGGCCGAAAAATTGCGGTCGTCGATGGTGATGCTGGCGATGCCGGCATAGGCGCTCACGTTCTCCAGTTGCAGTGCGGTGGAGGCGACGCTGGGGTCGAGATAGACCGGCTCGCTGAAGTTGAGCAGCAGCGGCGACGAGGCGTCCTGCGTGGCGCCGGTGGCCGGGCCGGTGAGCGACGGGAGCGTCGAGTCGATCGTGAACACCTGGGTCACTTGCGCGCTGTGGTGCCCGGTGGCGTCCTGCAGCCAGGCCGTGACCTGGTGTGCGCCCTCGGCCAGCACGGTGGAGTTGAAGGCGGACCAGGTGTACTTCTGCGTTTCGTTGTTGAACGCGAGCGAGGCGCTGGCATCCACGCCGTCCAGCATGAGCCTGACCGAGGTGCCGTCTGCGGGCGCGCCAGATCCCGACAGGCCGATGACGCAGCCTTTCAAGTTCAGGCGGCTGTCGGTGGTCAGGTAGTCGCTGCTGCTCACGCCCGTGTCGTTGATGCTCACCGTCGGCGCGAGCCAGGCGGTGACGATGGTGTCCACCGCGTAGTTGCCGGAACTGGCAGTGCCGGTCCCGGTGTGGTTGGCGGTGCTGACCACGCGCGCCATGTCGATGGCGACCGCATTGGACGGCGCGTTGATGCCGCCCGCGCCAGGCGCCAGCGTGGCCGACCAGGTCGTGCCCGAGGCATCGACCGGGTGCAGGTCCTGCAGCTGTGCGTTGGGCGTGGAGACTGCGCCCGGGTCCAGGCTCGATACGCCTTCCGAGAAGGTGATGGTGACGGTCGGCGCGGCGCCGCCGGCGCGCAGCGTGGTGGCGCCGGACAGGGCCACCGTGGCGGTCAGGCCGCCGGTTGGCGCGGTGGCGATGGCGTAGCTGGCGCTGCTGGACACGGTGCCGCTGCCGGCATTGCCGGCGATGTCGAGCACCTTGCCCAGGTCCACGCTGACCTGGTTGCCGCTGCTGGGCGTGGTGTCGGCCGCCGACAGGGTGGCCGTCCAGGTGCGGCCGTTGTCGCTGGTCGCCAGCGCGCCCACGGTCGCGTGCGGCGCGCTGATCGCCGCGGCCGGCAGTGCCTGCACCGGTTCAGTAAACACCAGCGTCAGGCCGATCGTGTGCGCGCTGTCGAGCACAATGCCGGCGAGCTGGATCGACGGCAGCGCGGGCGGCTTGGTGTCAACCTGGTAGCTGGCCGCAAGGCTCGTGGGAATCCCCGCGTTGCCGGCCGCGTCGTGCAGGTTGATCATGTTGATGCCGACGTTGGCGCTGGTTTCGACGTTCAGGTCCGTCGCCGAGAGCGTTGCTGTCCAGGTGATCTTGTCGTCCGACTGCAGGTTGGTGAGCACCGCGTTCGGCGTGGTCACCATCGATGCGTTGAAGTCGGGGACCGCTTCCGAGAACTTGATGGTCAGCGTGGCCGGGGCGCCGCTGCGCAGCATCGAACTACTCAGGTTCATCGAGACCAGGGTGGGCGCGGAGCGGTCCACCGCGGCGCCGGTGTCAAAGCGCGCCATGCCGGGGTTGAGGGTGCCGAAGGCGTTGCCGCTGCTTGATGCGAGGGCGCCGGGCGCCATCACCACGCTGTAGCTGTGCTGCGGCTGCAGGTCCCAGCCATCGATCACCACATGGTTGCCGCTGAAATGCACGCTGCTCGCTGCCACCTGCTTGGTGTCGGTCGCGCCAATGATGCGCATCGTCGGCAGGCCGGTGCCGCGATCGACCACCGTCTGCACCGCCCCGTCCGTGATCCAGATCGCGCCCGAGCGAAGCGCCATCGCCGTGCTGAACACCAGGTCGATGCTCATGTGGTCCGGCGCCCCGCTCGGGGTCGCGCCGCCGAAAATGGGCACCGGGAACGCGATGTCCGCGGAAGAGCGGCTGCTGCCCTGCATCAAAACAACGCCGGGCTGGGCAGCGCTTGCGGCGAAGGGGCCGGAAAGGAAGGAAGTCGGTCGGGTCATGGCATGTTGGGCGCCGCAGGTGCGCGGCGGCGCCGGGCCTTTGGTATTTGAACAAGCCATTTAACCCGGAAAATTGGCCCCGGGAAAGAGGTCAGGGAGCGAATCCCCCCGGCAGGGGGTGATAGCGGCGCTCATCACTGCGGTGCAGCATCGAACAGCGTTGCGTGCCGACGGCAGAGCTGCTATGTTGATGTCAAAGCAAGGCCCAGGCAACAAATCTTCCTACATCGAAAGGAACGAGATGACTGTACCGAGCAACAAAACGGACCCGCCGTCCGTCAAACCCCATCCATTCTGGTTGATTCCTGTCGGCGCGCTGGTCGGCTGCCTGCTGTTCCTGGCGGGCGAGGACGGGCCGCTGGCGCAGCAAGCCTTCATCGGCGCCATGTGGGGCGCATTTGGCGCGGTGCCGGTGGTGATGGTGTCCGCCTTCATCCTGATCACCCTGAACCACCGCCGCGAGAGCGCCGAGTGGGAGAGCCACAGCCTGAGCTGGTACCTGAGCACGCATCCCGAGTGCGCGGTGGCGCGCTCCGACGTGCATTGCCACTCGTGCGGCGAGGCGCGGGTCCACCGGCGCAACATGAACAGCCGCGGCGACGTGCGCGCCGTCGTGTGCTCCGAGTGCGGCGAAGTCCTCTACTACGAACGCGAGGGCTGAGGGCGGCGCCTCCTGGCCCGCGCATCGATCGGTGGCGGGCCGTGACGCGGCTTACAGGTGGTAGTCGATGATCAGCGGGGCGTGGTCGGAGAAGCGCTCGTCCTTGTAGATCGAGACCGCCTTCGCGCTGGCCGCGATGCCCGGGGTGGCAACGTGGTAGTCGATCCGCCACCCCACGTTCTTGGCCCAGGCCTGGCCGCGGTTGCTCCACCAGGTGTACTGCTCGGGGCGCTGGTCGATCCCGCGGTGCACGTCCACCAGTCCCAGCTCATCGAAAATGCGCGTCATCCACGCGCGTTCTTCCGGCAGGAAGCCCGAATTCTTCTGGTTGCCCTTCCAGTTCTTCAGGTCGATTTCCTTGTGCGCGATGTTCCAGTCGCCGCAGATCACCACTTCGCGGCCTTCGGCCTTGAGCTCCGACAGGTGCGGCAGGAACACGTCCATGAAACGGAACTTGGCTTCCTGGCGCTCAGGCGAGGACGAGCCGGACGGGCAGTACACCGAGATCACGGTCAGGTTGCCCAGGTCGCAGCGGGTGTAGCGGCCTTCGGCGTCGAATTCAGGGCAGCCAAAGCCGGTGCGCACGGCGTCCGGCTTGCTGCGGCTGTACACGCCGGTGCCCGAATAGCCCTTCTTCTCGGCATAGTGGAAGTGGCCGTGGTAGCCGTGTGGCGCGAGGAATTCCTCGGTCATGTCGGCCTCCTGGGCCTTGAGCTCCTGGACGCAGATGAAATCGGCGTCCTGCTTGCCCATCCAGTCGAAGAAGCCCTTCTTGTGGGCGGAGCGGATGCCGTTGAGGTTGGCGGAGATAATTCGTGGCATGGACAGTGAGTGGGACGGGGTGATGCGTGCGCCAGGGGCGGGGGCGGATTACAATACAGCCCGTCTTTTATTTTTGGGGTTATCGTGAACAACTTGCGCCAAGAGTTTATCGCGTTTTCGGTCTCGACGGGAGTGCTGAAGTTCGGCGAATTCACCACCAAGGCCGGCCGCCAGTCGCCTTACTTCTTCAACGCGGGGCTGTTCCACGACGGCGCAACGCTCGGCCAGCTGGCGCAGTTCTACGCGCAGACGCTGCTCGATTCCGGCGTGCAGTTCGACATGCTGTTCGGGCCTGCCTACAAGGGCATCACGCTTGCCTCCGCCACCGCCGTGGCGCTGGCCGCCAAGGGCCGCAACACCTCGTACGCGTACAACCGCAAGGAAGCCAAGGACCATGGCGAAGGCGGCACCATCGTCGGCGCCAAGCTGCAGGGCAAAGTGGTCATCGTCGATGACGTGATCTCGGCCGGCACCTCGGTGCGCGAGTCGGTGAACATGATCCGCGCCGCCGGCGCCGAGCCGTGCGCAGTGCTGATCGCGCTCGACCGCATGGAACGCTCGGGCAAGGACGACGCGCTGTCGGCCCATTCGGCGGTGCAGGAGGTGTCGAAGGAGTTCGGCATTCCGGTGATCTCGATCGCCAACCTCGACGACCTGTTTGGCTACCTGTCCACCCACGCGGACGACCCGCAGCTGGCGCAGTTCAAGGACAAAGTGGCCGCGTACCGCGCGCGCTACGGCGTCTGACAGGTAGGGTGGGCAGCTTGCCTGCCCACGCTTCCAGATCACGCAGGCGCTGCATGAACGCGTGGGCAGACGAGCTGCCCACCCTACGGGTCTTACGCGTTCGCCACTTTCGGCGCATACAGCGCCAGCTGGTCCGCGAGCGCCTTCTTGAAAGCGGCCCGCGCGGTGCAGCGGTCCAGGTACGCCTTCAGGTGCGGGAACCGGGCCACGTGATCGGTCGCGCCGAGCAGGCGCAGCACCGTGACCATGAGGATGTCGGCGGCGCTGAAGCCGCCCGCCAGGTACTCGCGTCCTTCCAGCCATGCATCCAGGTCGCGCAGGCGTTGTAGCACCGTTTCTTCCAGCGCCGGGCGGCGCTCTTTTGCCCATGCTTCGCCGGACGAGAACGCGAGCAGGCTCACCAGGTTGAGCACGTGCGGTTCGACGGTGTTGAGCGCGGCGAACATCCATGTGTGAACGTGGGCGCGGGCAGCGGGCGCGTCCAGCAGCAGGGCGGGCGTTTTCTCGCCCAGGTGCAGCAAAATGGCGCCCGATTCGAACAGCGACAGATCCCCGTCCTGCAGCATCGGCACCTGGCCAAACGGCTGCTGCTGGCGGTATGCCGGGGAATGCCGTTCGTCGAACTCGATCAGGCGCAGCTGGTACGGCAGGCCGGCCTCTTCGAGCGCCCAGCGCACGCGCAGGTCGCGCACGAAGCCGATGGCAAACGAGGGGACGGAGCGGTAGGTGGTCAGGGTGTACATGCTTGCTCTCCTTGGTTGGACAAGCCGCAGGATACGGACCTTGATAATATGTTCAAGAACATATTTTGAATCGCCCGATAATGGGGTCCTGAGGAGGACAAGAAGATGCCCTACACCAGCGAACACAAGGCACGCACCCGCGCCCGGATCGTCGAGTCGGCGCGCAAGCTGTTCAACCGGCACGGGTTCGAGAAGGTGTCGATCGACTGCATCATGGCCGACGCCGGGCTCACGCGCGGCGGCTTCTACAATCACTTTGGCAGCAAGGACGAACTGTACGCGGCGGCCGTCGAGAGCTTCAGCTCGTGCAATCCGTTCCGCCCCGACTTCAAGGGCCGGCCGGCGCCCACGCCGATGGAGCTGGCGCGCAGGATCGTCGACATCTACCTGAGCGACGAGGTGCTGGGCAGCCCCGACTACCATTGCCCGCTCTACGCGCTGCCAGGGGATGTGGCGCGGGCGGGCTTGATGCCGCAGAAGGCCTACACCCAGCTGGTGCGCAACCTGACCGAGGTCTATCGGCGCGCGCTGGCAGGGGCCGAGGATGGGGAGCAGCGCGCGCAGGCGATCCTGTCGCTGTGCGTGGGCGGCATGCTGCTGGCACGCACCACGGAGGACGCCGCGTTATGCAGTTCGCTGCGGGCGTCAGCCAGGCGGCAGGCGCTGGCGCTGCTGGGCGATTGTTGAGAGCCGGGACTCAATCGTCGCCGGAGGCGGTGTCGATGATGTCGGAGATGTCCAGGTCACCGGCGTCGCGGCCGATGCCGCCGCTTCCCTTCGTCTCCGTCAAGCCGGCCTTATGCAATCTTCGTAGGGCAATTGTGCATCCCCCAGCGCATGACCCGATGATGAAAAAGCCGGCCGTCCGGTGCAGTCCGCGAGGATGGGTTCCGACCATATACGCCAGGTCAACGACAAGCACGACCGCGCACGCAAACAGGATGAGCTTCCAGCGGCCCTCGTAGGCGTACAGCTCGCGTCTGGTCAGGCGTCTGGTGGTCATTCGCATGCCAGCTCTTTGGTCAGCGCATAGCGCGCGCCGCCCGGCGGGAAGTCGGGGAGTTTGCTAAACACCTTGTACCCCAGCTTTTCGTAGAACGGCAGTGCCTGAAAGCTGAGCGTTTCCAGAAAAGCGCGCGGACAGCCGCGCCGAATGGCCTCCTGCTCCGCTTGTGCCATCAAGGCGCGGCCATGCCCGCCCCCGCGCAGTGCTTCTGGCAACCACAGCGCCTGCACTTGCAGCCAGCCCAGGTAGGTGGCGCCAAGCAGTCCGCCAACCACCGTCCCCTCGGCGTCGCGCAGCGTGACAAGCAGGTAGTTCGGTGTATCGCCCGCGGCCTTGGACGCATTGAATTCGGTCAGGCCGCGGACGATTGCCGCCATGTCGCCCGGTTCCGGCTTGCTCTCGACTGCCACGACGTATTCGCTGCTCACGCTGCCTCCGGTGTGGATTGGAATGACGGTCATCGTGGCACGAGAGCGTTGTCAACGCAATAAAAAACCGGGGCGCGCAGGCCCCGGTTTTTGCGTGAAGAGAACGCGCGCTTAGCCCGCGAGCTTTTTCTTCAACAGCTCAGTCACCTGGGCCGGGTTGGCCTTGCCCTTCGATGCCTTCATGGTCTGGCCGATCAGCGCGTTGATCGCCGCTTCCTTGCCGGCGCGGTACTGCTCGACCGACTTGGCGTTGTTGGCCAACACCTCGTCCACGATCGCTTCCAGCGCGCCGGTGTCGGAGATCTGCTTCAGGCCCTTCTGCTCGATCACGATGTCGGCCAGGTTCTCGTCGCCCGACTTCGCTTCCCACATCGCCTGGAACACTTCCTTGGCCGCCTTGTTCGAGATGGTGCCGTCGGCGATGCGCTTAAGGAGCAGGGCCAGTTGCGACGCTTCCACCGGCGCTTCGTTGATCGACACGCCTTCGCGGTTCAGGGTCGAGGACACGTCGCCCATCATCCAGTTGGCGGCGGCCTTGGCGTTTTCCTTGCCGGCCTTGGCGACGATGGCTTCGTAGTAGGTCGCCATCTCCTGTGATGAGGTCAGCACGTTGGCATCGTACGCGGGCAGGCCGTAGTCGTTGACGAAGCGTTCACGCATCGCTGCCGGCAGTTCGGGCATGTCGGCCTTCACGCGCTCGATCCAGTCCTGGCCGATCACCAGCGGCGGCAGGTCGGGGTCGGGGAAGTAGCGGTAGTCCTGCGCGTCTTCCTTGGTGCGCATCTCGCGGGTTTCCTTGCGGTCCGGGTCCCACAGGCGCGTGGCCTGCACCACCTTGCCGCCGTCCTCGATCAGTTCGATCTGGCGCCGCACTTCGTAGTGGATCGCCTCTTCCATGAAGCGGAACGAGTTCAGGTTCTTGATCTCGCAGCGGGTGCCGAATTCCTTCTGGCCGACCGGACGCACCGACACGTTCACGTCGCAGCGGAACGAGCCTTCCTGCATGTTGCCGTCGCAGACGCCGAGCCACATCACCAGCGAGTGCAGGGCCTTGGCGTAGGCGACCGCCTCGGCGGCGCTGCGCATTTCGGGTTCGGACACGATCTCCAGCAGCGGCGTGCCGGCGCGATTGAGGTCGATGCCGCTCATGCCGGCGTAGTCCTCGTGCAGCGACTTGCCGGCGTCTTCCTCGAGGTGGGCGCGGGTCAGGTTGACGGTCTTGAACTCCTGCTTGCCGTCCTTCTCGTACCAGAAGCTGATGGTGCCGCCCTGGACCACCGGGTCCTCGAACTGGCTGATCTGGTAGCCCTTGGGCAGGTCCGGGTAGAAGTAGTTCTTGCGGGCGAACACCGAGACCGGGGCGATTTTTGCGCCCACGGCCAGGCCGAAGCGGATCGCGCGTTCGACCGCGCCGCGGTTCAGTACCGGCAGCACGCCCGGCAGCGCCAGGTCCACGGGGCTGGCCTGGGTGTTGGGTTCGGCGCCGAACTTGATCGAGCTGCCGCTGAAGATTTTGGAGTTGGTCGTGAGCTGGACGTGGTTCTCAAGACCGATGACGACTTCCCATTGCATGATTTTTCTCTCTTTGCGAGTATTCGGGCGCTGGTTGAACGCGTGGGCAGGAGACCTGCCCACCCTACGTTAGACGCCTTGCGGCGCGCGTTGATGCCAGTCGGTCGCTTGCTGGTACTGGTGCGCGATGTTCAGCAGCTTCGCTTCGGCAAAGTAGTTGCCGATGATTTGCAGGCCGACCGGACGGTTGGCGTTCTTCTCGCCCTGGCCGAAACCGACCGGGATCGACATGCCGGGCAGGCCCGCCAGGCTGGTCGAGAGCGTGAAGATGTCGGCCAGGTAGTTGGCCACCGGGTCGTTCGATTTCGCGCCCAGGTCCCATGCCACGCTCGGGGCCACCGGGCCCATGATGACGTCGCACTGGTCGCGGAAGGCGGCCTGGAAGTCGTCGGCGATCATGCGGCGGATCTTTTGCGCCTGCACGTAGTAGGCGTCGTAGTAGCCGTGGCACAGCACGTAGGTGCCAACCATGATGCGGCGCTGGACCTCGGGGCCGAAGCCTTCGGCGCGGGTCTTCTTGTACATGTCCTGCAGGTCCTTGTACTCCGGCGCGCGGAAGCCGTAGCGCACACCGTCAAAGCGCGACAGGTTCGAGGAAGCCTCGGCCGGCGCAATGATGTAGTAGGTCGGGATCGACAGGCTGGTGCGCGGCAGCGAGATGTCCACCAGGGTGGCGCCGAGCTTGACGAACTGCTCCAGTGCGGCGCGCACGGCGGCCTCGACGTCGGCTGCCAGGCCCTCGCCGAAGTACTCCTTGGGCACGCCGATGCGCAGGCCGTTCAGCGGCTTGGCGAGGTCGCGGCCGAAGTCTTCGCGCACGTTGCCCTGTTCGGGCGTGAGGCTGGTCGAGTCGCGCTCGTCAAAGCCCGTCATTTCGTTCAGCAGCAGCGCGCAGTCCTCGGCGGTCTGCGCCATCGGGCCGCCCTGGTCGAGCGAGGAGGCGAACGCGATCATGCCGAAACGCGACACGCGCCCATAGGTGGGCTTGATGCCGGTGATGCCGCAGAAGGCGGCCGGCTGGCGGATCGAGCCGCCGGTGTCGGTGCCGGTGGCGCCCGGCGCCAGGCGCGCGGCCACTGCCGCGGCCGAGCCGCCTGACGAGCCGCCCGGCACGGCCTGCTGGTCCCACGGGTTCTTCACCGCGCCGAAGGCCGAATTCTCGTTCGAGCCGCCCATGGCGAACTCGTCGCAATTGAGTTTACCGAGCGTGACCATGCCGGCCGCATTGAATTTTTCGACGACGGTCGCGTCGAATGGGCTGACATAGTTACCCAGCATTTTGGACGAGGCGGTCGAGCGCCAGCCGCGCGTGACGAAGATGTCCTTGTGCGCGATGGGCACGCCGGTGAGCACGCCCGCGGTACCCTGGGCGATGCGTTCGTCGGCGGCCCGGGCCTGCGCCAGCGACAGCTCGGGCTCGACATCCAGGAAGGCGTTCAGGTTGCTGGCGGCGATGCGGTCCAGGTAGTGCTGGGCCAGTTCGGTGGCCGACACCTGCTTGGACTGGAGCAGCGCCGACAGTTCTTTGATGGTCTTGTTATGCATGCTGCGTACCTTGTTATTCGATCACTTTCGGCACCAGGTACAGGCCGTCCTGGGACTTGGGCGCGGGCTTCTGGTAGTCCTCGCGATGGTTTTCCTCGGTGACCACATCCTCGCGCAGGCGCAGCGGCAGCGCCAGGATGGCCGAGAGCGGCTGGGCGAGCGGCGCCACGCCGCTGGTGTCGACCGCCTGCATCTGTTCGGCCAGCGCGAAGATGCCGTTCAACTCGGTGAGCATCTTCTCGGCGTGGGCTTCGTCCATATCGAGCTGGGCCAGGTTGGCGATCCGTTTAACGTCTGATAGTGTCAGGGACATGGCTAGGGCGCGGCATGGCTGCCGCGGGCAAAATGGTTGGGCGAATGGTGAAACCTGATTCCTTGCCGGCTACGGTCGATAAAACCTTGGTAACGCGGCCGAATTCGCTTGTCTCGTCCTTGTGAAATCGAAGGGGTTTCGCGAAATAATCGGCAAATTATAAGGTAGAATGGCGGGCTAATGCGTTGCTGGCGCCGAAAGGGGCCGGCCGCGGGGCCGCCAGCGGCCGACCGCGGCGACGGGCTCGGGCACGGCATCTCCACTCCATCAATGTTTAGCGCACCCGACTTGCGCATTCAGGACACACATGTTTGGTTTTTTACGCAGCTACTTTTCGAATGACCTGGCAATCGACCTGGGCACCGCCAATACGCTGATCTATGTGCGCGGGCTGGGCATCGTGCTGGACGAGCCGTCGGTCGTCGCGATCCGCCAGGAGGGCGGGCCGAACGGCAAGAAGACCATCCAGGCCGTCGGCAAGGAAGCCAAGCAGATGCTCGGCAAAGTCCCCGGCAACATCGAAGCGATCCGTCCCATGAAGGACGGCGTGATCGCCGACTTCACCGTCACCGAGCAGATGCTCAAGCAGTTCATCCGCATGGTGCACGACTCCAAATTCTTCCGCCCGTCGCCGCGCATCATCATCTGCGTGCCGTGCGGCTCCACCCAGGTCGAACGCCGCGCGATCCGCGAGTCGGCGCTGGGCGCGGGCGCCTCGCAGGTGTACCTGATCGAAGAGCCGATGGCCGCCGCGATCGGCGCCGGCCTGCCGGTGGCCGAGGCGACCGGCTCGATGGTGGTGGATATCGGCGGCGGCACCACCGAGGTCGGCATCATCTCGCTGGGCGGCATGGTGTACAAGGGCTCGGTGCGCGTGGGCGGCGACAAGTTCGATGAAGCGATCGTCAATTACATCCGCCGCAACTACGGCATGCTGATCGGCGAACAGACCGCCGAGGCGATCAAGAAGGCGATCGGTTCGGCCTTCCCGGGTTCCGAAGTCAAGGAGATGGAAGTCAAGGGCCGCAACCTGTCCGAGGGCATCCCGCGTTCGTTCACGATCTCATCCAACGAGATCCTGGAAGCGCTGACCGACCCGCTCAACAACATCGTCTCGGCCGTCAAGAACGCGCTCGAACAGACCCCGCCGGAACTGGGCGCCGACATCGCCGAGAAGGGCATGATGCTCACCGGCGGCGGCGCGCTGCTGCGCGACCTGGACCGCTTGCTGATGGAAGAGACCGGCCTGCCGGTGCTGGTGGCCGAAGATCCGCTGACCTGCGTGGTGCGCGGCTCGGGCATGGCGCTCGAGCGCATGGACAAGCTGGGCTCGATCTTCTCGTACGAATAAGCGTGTACTGCGCCTAGACGCGGGCAGGGCGCGCGGCTTTCCAGGGCCGCGCGACTGCCCGCGTTGACCTTGGGGACCGGCGCATTCATTATTCTCAACTCATGGAATACAGTCCACCGCCACTTTTCAAACAGGGCGCCCCGGCGCGGGTGAAGGTGACGGTGTTCGCGCTCATTTCCATTGCGCTGCTCGTCATCGACGCGCGCCTGCACGCGCTCACCGCGGTGCGCCAGGTGGCCGCGACGGTCCTGTACCCGTTCCAAATGGTGGCCCTGATGCCGCGCGACGCGTTGACGTCGATGGGCGACTACTTTTCGTCGCTGTCGTCGCTGCAGAAGGAAGTGGCCGAGCTCAAGAGCCAGCAGGTGGCCACCTCGCAGGCGCTGCAGCAGGCGCAGCTGCAGATGGCGGAGAACGCCCACCTGCGCAAGCTCATGGACGCGCGCGAGCACCTGCCGGTGCACTCGATGATGAGCGAGATCCTGTACGACGCGCGCGATCCGGCGGTGCACAAGGTCGTGCTCGACCGCGGCATGAAGAACGGCGTCACGCTGGGCCTGCCGGTGATCGACCACGCCGGCGTGGTGGGCCAGGTCACGCGCGTGTTCCCGTTCACGTCCGAGGTGACGCTGTTGACCGACAAGGAGCAGGCCATTCCCGTGCAGGTGCTGCGCTCGGGCCTGCGCAGCGTGGCCTACGGCCGCGGCCAGTCGGGCCTTTTGGACCTGCGCTTTGTCGCGCCCAACGCCGACATCCAGGTGGGTGACGTGCTGGTCACGTCGGGCCTGGACGGCATGTACCCGGCCGGGCTGGCGGTGGCCAAGGTGATCCAGGTCGAGAGCGTTGGCCAGGGCGCGTTCGGGCGCGTGGTATGCCAGCCGCTGGCCGGCATCGACCGCAACCGGCAACTCCTGATCGTGATGTCGAGCGAGGCCAAGCCGCCGCGCCCGGCCGGGGAAGCCGGCAAGACGGTTGCGCTGAACAAGAAGAACCTGCCGGCGATGGACCCGGTGCCGCTGCCGCCGCTGCCTTCGGCGCCGCTGCCGGCGCAGCAGCCTTCCGGCACCGCGCCCGCAGCGGGAGCGGCCCAGGCGCCCGGCGCAGCGGTGCAGGGCGCACCGGCCGCAACGGGCGCTGCCCAGCATCCGCCGGCCGCAACCAACGTCGTTCCGCAAGCTGCCGCCAGCCCGCGCGGCGCCGCCGGCACGCCGGCCCAGACGCCAGCGGCGGCCACGTCGGCGCAGCGCGCGCCGTCGCCCGCCACGGTGCCGGCCGCAGGGGGCGCTGCGCAACGCGCTGCACCCGCGGCCGCCACGCCGGCACAGGCCGCGGCCGCGCAAAAGCCGTCGCAGCCGGCGCGCGCCGGCGCCACCACCGCCGCGGCCGCCGTGCCGCAGCAGGCGCAACGCAAGGAGGGCGCGTAATGCCGACCGCGAACCGCCCGCAATACATCCTGCTGCCGGTCAGCCCGCTGTTCATCGCGTTCAGCCTGACCTGCGCCTTCATGCTTAACCTGCTGCCCTGGGGCCGCTGGGTGGGCGCGCCCGATTTCGCCGCGCTGGTGCTGGTATTCTGGGGCATCCACCAGCCGCGCAAGGTCGGCATCGGGGTCGCTTTTTCGATGGGCCTGTTGATGGACGTGCACGACGCGACCCTGCTCGGCGAGCACGCGCTGTCGTACACGCTGCTGTCGTACCTGGCGATCATGATCCACCGCCGCGTGCTGTGGTTCCCCGTGATCACCCAGGCGATGCACGTGTTCCCGCTGCTGCTGTTCGCGCAGGCGATCCAGTCGATCGTGCGCCTGATGGCGAGCGGCCGCTGGGCGGGCTGGCTGCAGTTCATCGACAGCGCGGTTGCCGTCGCGCTGTGGCCGCTCATCACGTGGCTGCTGCTGGCGCCGCAGCGGCGCGCGATCGACCGCGACCATACGCGTCCGATCTGAGTAGTACCAATGACCGAGATAAAAGACAACGACCGCGAAATCCACCTGTTCCGCATGCGCCTGACTGCGGTGGTGGTGTTCGTGTTCATCTGCTTTGGCCTGCTGGTGGCGCGCTTCGTGTGGCTGCAGGTGATCAAGCACAGCGAGTACATGGCGCAGGCGGAGGACAACCGCATCGCGCTGGTGCCGATCGTGCCCAACCGCGGCCTGATCGTGGACCGCAACGGCGTGGTCCTGGCGCGCAACTACTCCGCTTACACGCTCGAGATCACACCGTCCAAGCTGCAGGCCAACATGGACTCGGTGATCGACGAGCTGGCCAAGCTGGTGACCATCGAGGCCAAGGACCGCAAGCGCTTCAAGCACCTGCTGGAAGAGTCGAAGAACTTCGCCAGCGTGCCGATCCGCACCCGCCTGACCGACGAGGAGGTGGCGCGCTTCACCGCGCAGCGCTTCCGCTTTCCGGGCGTGGAAGTGCAGGCGCGCCTGTTCCGCCAGTACCCGCTGGGCGAGACCGCGTCGCACGTGATCGGCTACATCGGCCGCATCAACCAGAGCGAGGCCAACGACCTGGCCGGCAGCGACGACGCCGCCAACTACAACGGCACCGACCACATCGGCAAGGAAGGCCTGGAGAAGAGCTACGAGCGCCAGCTGCACGGCATCACCGGCTACGAGGAAGTGGAACGCTCGGCTGGCGGTCGCGCGATCCGCACGCTGTCGCGCACCGCGCCCACCTCGGGCCAGAACCTGATCCTGTCGATCGACATCGAGCTGCAGAAGGTGGTCGAGGAAGCGTTCGGCGACTACCGCGGCGCGCTGGTGGCGATCGAGCCGGCCACCGGCGACATCCTGGCCTACGTGTCGCGCCCGGGCTTCGACCCCAACCTGTTCGTGGACGGCATCGACGCGCAGAGCTGGAACGAGCTGAACACCTCGCTGGACCGGCCGCTGATGAACCGTCCGCTGTCGGGCACCTATCCGCCGGGCTCCACCTTCAAGCCCTACATGGCGCTGGCGGCGCTGGAGCTGGGCAAGCGGCGTCCCGAATACGGCATTTCGGACCCCGGCTTCTTCATGCTGGGCGGGCACCGCTTCAACGACGACAAGAAGGGCGGCCACGGCTTCATCGACATGTACCGCTCGATCGTGCTGTCGTGCGATACCTACTATTACCAGCTCGGCAACGACATGGGCATCGACGCGATCAGCAAGTTCATGGCGCCGTTCGGCTTCGGTCAGATCACCGGCATCGACTTGCTGCACGAGCAGAAGGGCGTGCTGCCGTCGCAGGAGTGGAAGCGCGAGCGCTTCAAGAAGAACCGCGCGGCGCAGAAGTGGGTGGGCGGCGACACGATCTCGATCAGCATCGGCAACGGCTTTAACAACTACACGCCGCTGCAGATGGCGCACGCGGTGGCCACGCTGGCCAACGACGGCGTCGTGATGAAGCCGCACCTGGTCAAGACGGTGGAGGACCCGGTGTCCAGGAAGCGCACCCTTACCGTGCCCAAGGAGAGCGCGCGCATCCCGCTCAAGCAGGAGAACATCGACACCATCAAGCGCGCCATGGTGGGCGTGATCACCGAAGGCACCGGCGCGCAGGCGTTTCGGGGCATTCCGTACACGGCCGGCGGCAAGACCGGTACCGCGCAGGTGGTGGGCCTGAAGGGCGGCAAGTACAACGCGGCGATGACGCCGGAACGGCTGCGCGACAATGCGCTCTTCATCGCGTTCGCGCCGGCGGATCATCCGCGCATCGCGCTGGCGCTGGTGGTCGAGAACGCCGGCTTTGGTGCGGCGGTGGCCGCGCCGATCGCGCGTAAGGCGCTCGACTACTACCTGCTGGGCAAAAAGCCGGGCGAGAAGGACAAGCCGCTGCCGCCGCAGCCGAACCCGGATGCCGAGCCGCCTTCGGATCCGCAGACCACGGCGCCGGCGGGCGCGACCACTGAATTCAGGCCCGGCGGCGAAACGGCCGGGAACAAGGAGTAAGCCATGGCGCACATTCCGGAACGGCGCTCGCTCGGGCGCAGGCTCAAGCCTTACTTCGCGGTCTTCGACGGCCCGTTGGCCCTGATCCTGTTCCTGCTGCTGTGCACGGGCCTGGTCACGCTGTCGTCGGCCGGGCACGACTTCCCGGGCCGCCTGGAAGGCCAGATGCGCAACATCCTGGTCGCCTTCGTGATCATGTGGGTGGCGGCCAACGTGCCGCCGCAGACGCTGCTGCGCCTGGCGGTGCCGGTGTACACGGTGGGCGTGGCGCTGCTCATTGCGGTGGCGGTGGCCGGCACGGTCAAGAAGGGCGCGCGGCGCTGGCTGCACGTGGGCGTGGACATCCAGCCGTCCGAGATCATGAAGATCGCCATGCCGCTGATGCTGGCGTGGTACTTCCAGTTCAAGCAGGGCATGGTGCGCTGGCATTCGTTCATCGTCGCCGCCATCCTGCTGGTAATTCCCGTCGGGCTGATCGCCAGGCAGCCCGACCTGGGCACTTCGCTGCTGGTGCTCGCGCCCGGCTTTTACGTGATCTTCCTGGCCGGCCTGTCGTGGAAGGCGCTGCTCGGGCTGGCCGCCGCCGCCGGGGCCAGCCTGCCGGTGGTGTGGTCGGTGATGCACGACTACCAGCGCGAGCGCGTGATGACGCTGATCGACCCCACCTCCGACCCGCTCGGCAAGGGCTTCCACATCATCCAGTCCACGATTGCGATCGGCTCGGGCGGCGTCACCGGCAAGGGCTACATGAAGGGCACCCAGGCCTACCTCGAGTTCATCCCCGAGCGCACCACCGACTTCATCTTCTCGGTGTATTCGGAAGAGTTTGGCCTGGTCGGCAACCTGGTGCTGCTGTTCCTGTACCTGCTGCTCATTGGCCGCGGCCTGATGATCGCGGCGAACGCACCCAACCTGTTCACGCGCCTGCTCGCCGGATCGATCACGATGAGCTTCTTCACTTACGCATTCGTCAATATGGGCATGGTGTCCGGCATCCTGCCCGTGGTCGGCGTGCCGCTGCCGTTCATGAGTTACGGCGGGACCGCGCTTTTCACACTGGGCCTCGCGTCTGGTATATTGATGAGCATACAAAGACACCGAAAACTGGTGCAGACTTGACTGAACGAGGAGCCTGATGGCCGTTTCGAGAACCCTCCCTACGGTCATCATGCTCTCGGCGTTGATGGCAGGTTGCAGCTCCACCGGAGAGCACCACCGTTTCATTCCCCTGCCGTGGCCGCACAAGTCGGCCAAGGACCACAAGATCGATCCCGACCTGCCCAAGCTGCCGGCTGCCGGTTCCGGCCGTGGCGGCTATTACCAGGACGACGGCCCCGGCGAGAATCCGCCGCCGGGCCTGCGCGACGTGCCCGACGCCGAGGTCAAGTACGAGCCGTACGCGAAGTTCGCGAACAAGCCGTACTCGGTGTTCGGCCAGACCTACACGCCGCTGATCAACGACGAGCCATTCACGCAGCGCGGCGTGGCCAGCTGGTATGGCGTCAAGTTCCATGGCCAGCGCACGTCCTCGGGCGAGCTGTACGACATGTACAAGATGACGGCCGCGCATCCGGTGCTGCCGATTCCGTCGTACGCGCGCGTGACCAGCATGGAAAGCGGCAAGTCGGTGGTCGTGCGCATCAACGACCGCGGGCCCTTCCATTCCGACCGCATCATCGACGTGTCGTACACGGCCGCGCTCAAGCTGGGCCTGTTGGGCAAGGGCAGTCACGAGGTCAAGATCGAGCGCATGTTCCCCAACGACCCGGCGCGCATTGCGACCGCGCGGCGCGAGGCCACCTCCGCCGCCCAGGCGGTGCCGGCGCCGCCGTCGATCGCGGCCCTGATGCTGGAGGACCGCATGGAGCCGGAACCGGCGCCGGTGGCGCAAAGCGCGCCCGCGAGCGGCTTCTACCTGCAGCTGGGATCGTTCAGCAAGGCCGGCAAGGCGCAGGAGATGAGCGAGCGCCTGGTGCAGGCCGGGCTGGCGGCCGATTCGCTCAAGGTGATCGCGGCGGGCGCGGTGAACAGGCTGCTGCGCGGGCCGTTCAGCACGCGCGAGCAGGCGCAGAAGGCGGTGGCGGAACTGCCGTCAGGGTTCGGGATCAAGCCGATCATCGTGCGGCGTTAGCCGCTATTTGCAGGCGCGCACGTCGGCGGTGTCGTAGCGGTCGGCGATGTCGACGATCTTGGCACGCGTATCCGCATCGATGCCGCGGAACTGGTACACGGTGCGGTTGCTGACCGGCCCGCGCGGGGCGATGCGCGCGCTGCGCACACCCTGCTTGGCCAGCGACGCGAGCATGGCCTGGGCCGAGGTCTCGGACTTGAACAGCCCCAGCGAGATGCCGTACTTGTAGGGCGAATCGCCCGAAATGATGAAGAAGTTCGTCACGCCCATCGAACGCAGCTCGGCCGCCTTGCGGTCGGCGGCCTCCTTGCTGCCCAGGCTCGGAATGTACACCAGCCGGCTCGTCACTTCCTGGAACGGCACGGTCACGTGCGTTTCGTGCTCGCCCAGATCGAGCTTGGCCAGGCGCGCCTGGAAGCGGCGCTCGTCGGCGGGGGACAGCGGGCCCACTTCGGTGCAGGCCACCACGGCCACCGGCGGGGCGCTGGCAGCGGGCGCGGAGGCGGCGGCCGGCGCGGATGCTTCGCTCGAGGCCGCCGCGGCGCTGGCGGCGGCCGCCTGCGCCTGCTCGGCCGTCACCATTTGCACGCGCTGCGGCTCGAGCTGGTTCTTGACGCGCGCCGGTTCGTGTTCCTCGCTTTTCACGTTGCCGAGATAGCCTTTGGAGTAAGCGAACAGCACGCCGTTCAGGCCGAGCAGGATCCAGAAGACGAATTTGAGCACGGTCTATTCCTCCATCTGTGCGGCGCCAAGGGCTGCCGCGTGCAAACCCACCAGCACCATATTATCGGCCAGCCGGTGCGGGATGTTGAGCGAGGTGGATATCCACGGCGCCGCGCCGCCGGACACGATGCAGCGTTCGGCCTGGTGCGCCCGCACAGCGCGTTCGATGGCGCCGGCCTGCGCCGACAGGCAGCCCGAGACGATCGCATCGTCGGTATTGTCGGCGAACAGCGGGGGCGGGGCGGCGCCTGGCGCCACCTGCGGCAGCTGGGCCGTGTTGCGGGCCAGGGAAGACGCCATCAGCGCCAGGCCCGGCAGGATCATCCCGCCGATGAAGACGCCGTCGGCGCTGACCGCGTCGATCGTGGTGGCGGTGCCGCAGGTGGCCACCACCAGTGCCCGGCCCGGTTCCAGCGCACGCGCGCCGATCGCGGCGGCAAAGCGGTCGCAGCCAAGCTGGGTCGGGTTGCGATAGCCGTTCGCCAGTCCGGCGCGCTGCGCGCTCGACGCGAACCACTCCGTCGGTACCGTCGGCAGCAGGGCGCCGAGCCGCGTGCGCAGCTCGGCCCCCGCCACGTTGGAGATGATGGCGCGCTCGATGTGCAGGCCCTGCAAGGACTGCGGCAGCGTGTCGAGCGCGGCGTGCGCGACTGCCCCTTGCGCCAGCCACTCGCCCGGGGCCGCCGCCATGTCGGCCAGCGCCCACTTGACCCGCGTGTTGCCCGCGTCGACCAGCAGCAGCATCGTCGTCACTCCTTCAGCCGCAGCGAAACGTCGCCGGCGGCGATCGCGATGCGGCGTTCGCCGGTGTCGAGCAGCAGCCGGCCGGTGTCGTCCACGCCGGCGGCCACGCCTTCGTGCAGCACCGCGCCGCGGTCGAGGATGCGCACCGTGTCGCCCTGGTAGGCGTGCAGCAGGTTCCAGCGCGCGGCAAAAGTGGCAAACCCGGTGCGTTCGAACTGGCGCAGCATTGCGGCCAGTCCGTCCAGGAGCGCCGCCATCAGTTCGTCGCGGTCCATGCGCGCCAGCCACGGGACGGCGGACACCGCGCGCCCGATCTCGCGTTCGAGTTCGTCGGGCATCACGAGGTTCAGGCCCACGCCGATCACGGCCCAGATGCCCGGGCCCGGCGCGGCCGCCGTCTCGATCAGGATGCCGGCCAGCTTGTCGCCATCCTTGAGCAGGTCGTTCGGCCACTTCAGCTGTACCTGCACGCCAAGCCGGCCGAGCGTTTCGGCCAGCGCCACGCCCACTGCCAGCGGCAGCCCGGACAGCGCCTGCGGCCCGGACTCGAACTTCCACGCCAGCGAAAAAGTGAGCGAATGGCCGGGGGCGGACAGCCAGCTGCGCCCGGCGCGCCCGCGCCCCGCGGTCTGGTGCTCGGCCACCAGCAGCAGCGGCTGCGCGAGCGCGCCCGCGCGCGCCAGCAGGTCGGCGTTGGTCGATCCGGTTTGCGGCACCACCTCGACCTGCACGCCGCTCGTGGACAGCGCGGCGATCGATGCCGCGTTCATGGCGCCACCTTGCGCGCCTTGCGCGGCGCCTTGTGGAACAGGGCGTCGTACAGCGGATTGGGCAGCAGCCGCAACAGCTTGGCGACCACGCCCATCTGCCACGGGATGACGCGGTAGCTGTCGCCGCGGCCGATGGCGCGCACCGCCAGTTCGGCGAAGCGATCCACCGGCATCAGGAAGGGCATCGGGTATTGGTTGTGACGGGTCATTGGTGTGTCGATGTATCCCGGCGCGATGGTGACGACCGGGATGCCATGGTGTTTCAGTTCGAGCCGCAGCGACTCGCAGTAGGAGATCACCGCCGCCTTGGAAGCGCTGTAGGCGCCGGCGCCGGGCAGGCCGCGGATGCCGGCCACGCTGGCGATGCCCACCAGCCGGCGCGGACCCTGCTGTGCCTTCATCGCCTCGACGAAGGGCGCGAAGGTGGCCACGGTGGCGTTGACGTTGGTGGCGAACACGGCGTCGAACACGCCAAGGTCTTCCGCGCGGTCGGTGAGCGTGCCGTGCGAGATGCCGGCGTTGGCGATCACGATGTCGGCGCCGCCGAGCGCGCCGATGAAGTCCTGCGCGGCCCCCGCCAGCGCGGGGCGGTCGAGCACGTCGAGCGCGTACACGCGGTGGCGTTCGGGATTGGGCAGGCTGGCGGCGAGTTCTTCCAGCAGTTCGCGGCGGCGCGCGGCCAGGCCGAGCGTGGCGCCTTGCTGCGCGTAGCGGCGCGCCAGCGCGGCGCCGATGCCGCTCGATGCGCCGGTGATGAACACGCGGTCCATGCTGCCGGCGGCATGCGTCATTTCTTGTCCGCTTTCGCGCGTGCGACCAGGTAGTCCATCACCTGCAGCGCCTCCTGCTGCATCTGGCTCTCGGCGACCGGTTCGGTTTGCCCGAGGTGGGCGTGGTAGGGCGAGGTCAGGTAGCGGCCGCCGACGGCGACCATCGGCCACTGGTTGATGCCGTAGGCCTGCATCTTGGCGTTGGCCTGGTACATGCGCGCCTGCACGCCGTACGAACGGTAGGTGTCGATGAAGCGGGCGCGGTCGATGCCGGCCTTGCTTGCCCAGTCGAACACGGCTTCGTCGGTATTGAGCGGCAGGCGGCTTTCGTGCATCGCGGCGAACACCTTGGCGTGGTACTGCTCCAGCAGGCCCAGCGCCTCGAGCGTGTAGAACAGGCGCTGCTGCGGCAGCACGTTCATGTCGCGCGTGACGTGCACGCGCTTGAACACGATGTTCGCGCCCTGCTTTTTGACCCAGGCCGCCAGCACCGGCTCGAAGGCGTTGCAGTGCGGGCAGTAGTAGGCGAAGAACTCGGTCACCTCGACCTTGTCGCCGGCGTCCGTCGGCTGCGCGGCCGGCAGCACCAGGTATTCGACGCCGGCCGTGGGCGCGTTGGGGGAGGCGACCGTGGCCGAAACGAAACCGAGCAGGGCGCAAGCGATCAGCAGGCGGCGCAGCAGGCGCATGGGAAGCTCCCTATTTCTGGTTGCGGACGATGGCCACGTCCACGCCGCTGTCGAGCAGCTTGGCCCTGGCCTTGTTCATTGCCTCGACCTGGTTGTACGGGCCCATGCGCACGCGGTGCAGCACGCCCGAATCGCTGGTGCGGTCGCTGATGCTGGCCTCGAAGCCGAGCAGGGCCAGCTTGGCCTTGGCGCTTTCGGCGTCGGCCATTTCGCGGAACGCGCCGGCCTGCAGGTAGTACACATAGCCGTCGCCGCCCGCAGCCGGGGCCGCGGCGGGTGCGGCGGGCGCGGCAGGTGCCGGGGCCGGGGCTGCCGCCGCCGGGGCCGGGGCCGGGCGCGGCGCCTCGCCGTGCGCGGCAGGCTCCTTCATGCCGGCGATCGCCGCGCCGAGCGGGTCGGCGTCGGCCGCGTTGCCGCTGCGGGTGGTGGCGCGGGCGCTCAGTTCCTTGTTCGCTTCGCGCGCGGCGTCGCGGTTGCTGTACAGCGGCTTGTTCGGATCGGTCGCCTGGCCCGGTTCCGGGTCTGCCGGGCGGCCGGTCTTGACCGCCTTGTCGGTGAACGGCGAGGCGCCTTTCGTGATCGCCAGCGCCACCGCCACCGCGATGGCAAGGCCGATGATCAGGCCGATGATGATGCCGGTGAGCGTGCTGCCACGCTGGCGGCTGTGGAGTGGGTGCTGGACGGTCATTGACGCCTTCTCTGGTTACATCTTGTTGGGTGCGGATACGCCGATCAGGGCCAGGCCGTTGCGCAGCACCTGGCGGGTTGCCGCCAAGAGTGCCAGGCGCGCCAGCTTGAGCGCCTCGTCGTCCACCAGCACGCGCTCGGCGTTGTAGTAGCCGTGCAGTTCGCCGGCCAGCTCGCGCAGGTAGAACGCGACCTGGTGCGGGCCCAGTTCGGCCAGCGCGCGCTCGAGCATTTCGGGGTAGTCGGCCAGGGTGGCCAGCAGCGTCGCCTCGCGCGGGGCGGTCAGCGGGGCCAGGTCCACGTTCGCCAGCGCCGCTTCGTCGCCACCCCACTGCGCCAGCACCGAGCAGATGCGTGCATGGGCGTACTGCACGTAGTACACCGGGTTCTCGTCGCTGGTCTTGAGCGCCACGTCCACGTCGAACACGAATTCGGTATCGGCCTTGCGCGAGATGAGGAAGAAGCGCACCGCATCGCGCCCGCGCGTGATGTCGCCGTTGCCCGACCATTCGATCAGGTCGCGCACGGTCACGTAGGAGCCGGCGCGCTTGCTGATCTTGACCTCTTCGCCGTTCTTCATCACGGTGACCATCTTGTGCAGCACGTAGTCGGGGTAGCCCTGCGGGATGCCGATGTTCACCGCCTGCAGGCCGGCGCGCACGCGCGCGATGGTGCCGTGGTGGTCGCTGCCCTGCACGTTGATCGCCTTGGTGAAGCCGCGGCGGAATTTTTCGATGTGGTAGGCCACGTCCGGCAGGAAGTAGGTGTAGGTGCCGTCGGACTTGCGCATCACGCGGTCCTTGTCGTCGCCGTAGTCGGTGGTCTTGAGCCACAGCGCGCCTTCCTGTTCGTAGGTCTTGCCCGAATCGACCAGCGCCTTGACGGTCGCCTCGACCTTGCCGTCGGTGTAGAGCGAGGACTCGAGGTAGTAGTTATCGAACTTGACACCAAAAGCCTGCAGGTCGATGTCCTGCTCGTTGCGCAGGTAGGTCACCGCGAAGCGGCGGATCGATTCGAGGTCGTCGGTGGCGCCGCTGGCCGTGGCCGGCTGGCCGTCGCTGGCCGAGACGGTCTTCTTGGCCAGGAAGTCGTCGGCGATGTCCTGGATGTAGTCGCCGTTGTAGGCCGACTCGGGCCATTCCGTGTCGCCCGGGCGGAAGCCGCGCGCGCGCGCCTGCACCGAATTGGCCAGCGTGAGGATCTGGACGCCGGCGTCGTTGTAGTAGAACTCGCGAGTGACCTGGTGGCCCTGCGACTCGAACAGCGACGACAGCGCGTCGCCCAGCGCGGCCTGGCGGCCGTGGCCCACGTGCAGCGGGCCGGTCGGGTTGGCGGACACGAATTCGATGATCACGTGGCGGCCGGTGCCGGCGGTGCTGCGGCCGTAGCCTTCGCCCTGCTGCAGGATGGTGCGCACCACCGACTGCTTGGCACTGGCAGCCACGCGCAGGTTGATGAAGCCGGGGCCGGCCACGTCGGCCGATTCCACCAGCCCCTGTGCGGCGGGCTCGGCAAGCAGGGCGGCGACCAGGCGCGTGGCCAGTTCGCGCGGGTTGGTCTTGAGCGGCTTGGCCAGCTGCATGGCGATATTGCAGGCGATGTCGCCGTGCGACGGGTCGCGCGGGCGCTCAAGGACGATATTCGGGGTCAAATCGCTGCCGGCGATGATCGGCGCAAGGGCGGCCTGGAACAGGGCAGCGATTTCTTGTTTTTGTTGGGCGAGCATGGTGGTTCGTCTGTAAAGGGTTCGGGCCGTGGTCGCGCCACAGGCAAAATATCGTCCATTATACTGGTTTGCTGCAGCGCCGAATACCGTCAGGGCCCGCTGCGGCGCGACGGTTTAAGCCTGGCCAAAGGCTAAGCCGGTACAATGGCCGTCCTTTATGCATCCACGATCGCCATGACCGAAAAGCGCCCGACGCTCACCCTCAAACCCCGGCCCAAGGCCGCGCCCGCCAAAGCGGGACCGGCCAGGTCCGGGCAGTCGAAAGCCGCCGGGCCGAAACCGGGGCCGTCCAAGCCGGCCGGGCCAAGGCCGGCTTCGCCAAAGCCGGCGCGGCCCGCGCCTGCACCGGCTGCCGCCGCGCCGCAAGCCGAGCCTGGGCCGCGCCTGCGCCACAGCTACGAGGTCAAGACGGTCCACCAGCTCGACTATCGCCCCGAGCTGCCAAGCGATTCGCTCGCCTTTGCGCTGCTGGGCGCAGCCAGCAGCGTGGCCCGGGTGCGCGCCGGCACCGCGCTGCCGCAGGCGCTGGCCGCCGTGTTTGCGGCCTTCGACGCCGAGCCGCAATCGCGCGGCGCGATCCAGGACATCGCCTACCGCGCCATGCGCCAGCTCGGCCGCACCGACGCGCTGATCGGCCTGATGACGTCCAAGGCGCCCGAACCGCCGATGCTCGCCGGGTTGCTGGGCTGCGCGCTGGCGCTGCTCGACCCGCCGGCCGGCGAGGCGCCGCCTTACGAAGCCTTCACGGTGGTTGACCAGGCCGTGCGCGCGGCCGCCGCCCACCCCGATTTTGCCCACGCCAAGGCGATGGTGAACGCGGTGCTGCGCCGCTTCCAGCGGGAGCGTGACGCCCTGCTGGCGGACGCGCTGCGCCAGCCACCGGCCCGCTGGAACTACCCGCAGTGGTGGATCGACACCACGCGCGCCGCGTATCCGGACAAGTGGCAGGACATCCTCGAGGCCGGCAACGTGCACCCGCCGCTGACCCTGCGCGTGAACCGCCGCAAGAGCAGCGTCGCAGCGTACCTGGACGTGCTGGCCGGCGCCGGCATCCGCGCGGCCCAGGTCGGGCCGGCGGCGGTGCGCCTGGAGCAGGCCATCCACGTGTCCAGGATCCCCGGTTTTCATGAAGGCGTGGTGTCGGTGCAGGACGCCGGCGCCCAACTGGCCGCGCCGCTCCTGGATCTGCACGATGGCATGCGCGTGCTGGACGCCTGCGCCGCCCCCGGCGGCAAGAGCGGCCACATCCTGGAGCTGGCCGGCGTGGACCTGACCGCGGTGGACGCCGACCCCGAGCGCCTGCGCCGCGTGGGCGAGAATCTGGGCCGCCTGGGCTTGGCCGCCAGGCTGGTCGCGGGCGGGGCGCAGGACCGCGACTGGTGGGACGGCCAGCTGTTCGACCGCATCCTCGCCGACGTGCCCTGCACCGCGTCGGGCATTGTGCGGCGCCACCCTGACATCCGCTGGTTACGGCGTAAATCGGACACGCTCCAACTTGCAACACTTTCGTCCGAAATACTCGACAATGTGTGGCAGATGCTCCGCCCGGATGGTAAATTGCTGTTCGTGACATGCTCGCTGTGGCCCCAGGAATCGGAGGCGCAGGCGGCCGCATTCGCAGTTCGCCACGGCGCGATCCGGCTGGATGCGCCCGGCCAGCTCCTTCCGGCCAGTGCCGCCGGAGAGGATCATGACGGTTTGTTCTACGCCCTGTTCCAGAAGCGGGCGTAGCCGGTCTCTGACAACAAGTACTAACTAATAGGCACTGGCCCCACTCGTGATCGTACGCTTACTACGCCTTCTCGCCTGCCAGCTCCTGCTGGCGTTCGCGTGCGCGCAGGCGCAGGCGTCCGACGGGATCGACATCACGCGCGCGGTCATCGAGTCCTCCGACGACGGCTACCGCCTGAACGCCGCCTACGCCTTCGAGCTGCCGCATGGGCTGGAAAACGCGCTGCAGCTGTCGGTGCCGCTGTACTTCACCACCGAGATCGAGCTGACCCGCCCGCGCTGGTGGTGGACCGACGAGAAGGCCGTTTCGCAGCGCCAGACCATCAGCATCAAGTACGACGTGCTCACCCGGCAGTACCACGTGCGGGTGATGGGCAGCGTGCAGCAGAGCTTTCCCACGCTGGATGAGGCATTGTTCATGATCCGCCGCAGCCGCTGGCTGATCGCACCAAAGGGCGCGCTCAAGCCCGGCGAGACGTACAATGTCACGCTGCGCATGTTCATGGACCGCGAGTACCTGCAAAAGCCGCTGCAGGTGAACGCCTTCAACAACGCCGACTGGCGGCTCACGTCCAGCAAGAAAACCTTCACCTATAAGGCTGAGTAAAGCGTGAACCAGGCTTTCCGCTATGCGTTGGTGGTCGGCGCGGCGATCGTCTCCATCCTGCTGTTCCTGCTGGCCTCCGCGTCCGACAACTCCGGTTTCTTCGACCGCAACTACTCCTGGCTGCTCGGGCTCAATGCCGCGATGGCGGCCGGCATGCTGGTGCTCGTCGTGGTGGCGCTGGCGCGGCTGGTGCGGCGCTACCGGGCCGGCAAGTTCGGTTCCCGGTTGATGGCGCGGCTGGTGCTGCTGTTCGCGGCGATCGGCATCTTGCCGGGGCTGGTCATCTTCATGGTGTCGGTGCAGTTCGTGTCGCACTCGATCGATTCGTGGTTCGACGTGAAGATCGAAGCGGCGCTCGAATCTGGGCTGAACCTGGGCCATGCCGCGCTGGACGAGGCGCTGTCCGAGCTGTCGGCCACCGCCGAGAGCACCTCGGCCGCGCTGGCCGGGCAGAGCGACCTGCACGCAAGGCAGGTGCTGGCGCGCGCGGTCAACGACACCTCGGGCATGCAGAGCGCGATGCTGCTCGACGCCGAGGGCAAGCTGCTGGCCTCGTCGTCCAGCACGCGCGGCGCCGACCTTGCGGCCGACCTGCCAACGCCGCAGATCCTGCGCCAGGCCGGCATGCCCGCCGGGTACGCCCATGCCGAGGGCGGCATCGAGCGCGACTTCCGCGAGTCGGCCGGCGAGGGCAATGCGCTGGACGCGGCCACCGGCCTGCGCCTGCGCGTGGTGCGCGCGGTGCCCGAGCCGCCGGGCGCGGCGCCGCGCTACCTGCAGCTCTTGCAGTCGGTGCCGGTCAACCTGGCTTCCAACGCCGAGGTGCTGCGCACCGCCTACAGCGAATACCAGCAGCGCCTGGTGGACCGCGTGGGCTTGCACAAGATGTACATCGAAACGCTCACGCTCACGCTGCTGCTGGCCATGTTCGGCGCGCTCGCCAGCGCCTTCCTGATCGCGGAAAACCTGGCCCAGCCGCTCCTGGTGCTGGCCGAGGGCACGCGCGCGGTGGCCGAGGGCGACCTGTCGCCGCGCCCGATCGTCGAAACGAAGGACGAGCTGGGCACGCTGACCCAGTCGTTCAACGCGATGACCGGCCAGCTGTTCGAGGCCAGGAGCGCGGTCGAGCGCAACCGCGCCGCGCTGCAGTCGGCCAAGGCGCACCTGGAGTCGGTGCTGGCCAACATGTCCGCCGGCGTGATCGTGATGGACGCCGACGGCGTGGTGGTCAACACGAACGACGCCGCGCACCGCATCCTGCAGGTGGAGCCGGGGGCGCTGGCCGACCGGCCGCTGGACGAGATCGAGGGTCTGGAAGGCTTTGCCGGCATCATCAACCGCGCATTCTCTGCCCAGAGCGCGCAGTCCGCCGCCGGCAGCCGCCTGCGCGCGCACTGGCAGCAGCAGATCGAGGTGCCGCGCCGGCCGGGCTCGCCGGAGGACCACGACATCACCCTGCTGGCGCGCGGCTCGCGCCTGCCGGTGGGGGCGGGCAGCGGCTTCATCGTGGTGTTCGACGACATCTCGGACGTGATCTCGGCGCAGCGCTCGGTCGCCTGGGGCGAGGTGGCGCGGCGCCTGGCGCACGAGATCAAGAACCCGCTCACGCCGATCCAGCTGGCGGCCGAGCGCATGCAGATGAAGCTGGCGCCGCACCTGCCGCCCAAGGAATCGGAGTTGCTGGACAAGGGCGCCACCACCATCGTCAACCAGGTGGCCGCGATGAAGCGCATGGTGGATGACTTCCGCGACTACGCCAAGGCGCCGCCGGCGGTGCTCGAACCGCTCGACCTGAACGCGCTGATCGAGGAGATCCTGCGCCTGTACCAGTCGGGCGACGACTCGGACATCATCCATGCCGCGCTGGCGCCCGGTTTGCCGCACGTAATGGGCGACGCCACCCAGCTGCGCCAGGTGATCCACAACCTGCTGCAGAACGCGCAGGACGCACTGACCGACCGCTCTGATGCCGCCCCTGCGCCGCGCATCGACCTGACCACCGAGGCGATCCACTACCAGGGCGCGGACGGCGCCGCCGGCACCGCGGTGCGCATGGCGATCGTGGACAATGGCCCCGGTTTCGCGCCCAAGATCCTGTCGCGCGCGTTCGAACCCTACGTCACGTCGAAGGCGCGCGGCACCGGACTGGGGCTGCCGATGGTCAAGAAGATCATCGACGAGCATGGTGGCCGGATCGATATATCGAACCGTGCCGATGGAACCGGCGCTTCCGTGTTCATTTTGCTGTTAAAGTTAGCGCCTGAGGCGAACTTGGCCGCAGCGTAAATCGCGCATAAAATCATGCCTGTTGATGGGTGAGATCTGGAAGGCACACACATGGCGAACATACTCGTAGTAGACGATGAAATGGGAATCCGGGAGCTGCTCTCGGAGATCCTGGGCGACGAAGGCCATGCGATCACCTTGGCCGAGAATGCGCAGCAGGCGCGCGAGGCGCGCGCCGTGGGCGCGCCCGACCTCGTGCTGCTCGACATCTGGATGCCCGATACCGATGGCGTCACGCTGCTCAAGGAATGGCAGCGCGACGGCTTGCTGACGATGCCGGTCATCATGATGTCCGGCCACGCGACAATCGACACCGCGGTCGAGGCGACCCGGATCGGCGCACTGAATTTCCTGGAGAAACCAATCGCGCTGCAAAAACTGCTGAAGGCCGTGCAGCAAGGTCTTACGCGTGCGCAAGAAGTGGCGCGCGCCCCGGCCATTGCCCCGCGCCCGATCGCGGCCGCACCGAGCGAAGAGAGCGTGGCCGTGCCCAGCCCCATGTTCAGCGCGGCGGCGCCGGCGCCGGCCCTCAACGGCCGCATGATCGGCATGGCCACGGCCAGCGATGCGCACGGCCATGGCTACACGCTCAGCTTCGACCTGCCCCTGCGCGAGGCGCGCGATGCATTCGAGCGCATGTATTTCGAGCACCACCTCGGGCGCGAAGGCGGCAGCATGACGCGCGTGGCCGAAAAGACGGGCCTGGAGCGCACCCACCTGTACCGCAAGCTCAAGCAGCTCGGCGTCGAGCCGGGCAAGCTTGCTAAAAAACAAGGATGACCGGCCGGCGCGTGACCACCACCCTGGTCACCGGCCCGTCCTACCATGAGCGCGAGCAGGCGATCGCGGCGCGCCTGCACCACGACGGCGCACTTTCCGCCGTCATTCTCGAAGGCTTGCCCGACGGCCAGCCGGTCCTCCTGCCGTCCCCCTCACTGTTGATTGAACGCATCGCTCCCGGTTGCCTGTGCTGCACCGGGAATCTGGTTTTGCGTGTAACATTAAATCGTCTCCTGCGCCGCCGCCCGGCCCAGCTGTTCATCGGGCTGGCGAACGCGGAGCATCTTGGTCAGTTGCGATCGTGGCTCTGCAGCGCGCCATACGATCAGCTGTTGGAACTGGCGCCGAATTAGCACTCTTGAAATCGGTTCGGCCCAGCCCCACTTCTTCACTGAAGTGACAAGCCAGCCGCTCGCCGCCGCGCGGCTGGTCGCCACACAACTCTGATCGGGAGGAGTCATCATGAACATGATCTATAACAGCGAACAGTACAGCGTGGTCGAATTCGGCGCCGACCGGAATCTCGAAGCCCTGCGCTTTGGCGGCTACGAGATCGTCGACAAGGCTGGACGTCGCGAGGCATTCATCGGCGGCAGACTGGCGCAAGCCTTCCGGCGCGACGTCAACAACCTGATCGCCAGCGAGCCGACCATGGAAGAAATCGACGACTTCCTGGGCTCGTATGACACCCTGATGAGCCAGCCCGTGGTGCTGCACTAAGCGCCAAGCGCCGGGTCGGCTTGGCAAGCGGCCCGGCAGCGCTGGCACATGGTAAGCTTGCCGCCATGTGCCAGCTTCTCGGAATGAATTGCAACGTCCCCACGGACATCGTTTTCAGCTTCACCGGCTTTGCCCACCGTGGCGGGCGCACCGATACCCACCGTGACGGCTGGGGCATCGCATTCTTCGAAGGCGCCGGCGTGCGCCATTTCGTCGACCACGAGGCCGCGATCCACTCGCCGATCGCCGAACTCATCAAGCGCTACCCGATCAAGTCCACCAACGTCATCGCGCACATCCGCAAGGCCACACAGGGCCAGGTGGCGCTGGAAAACTGCCACCCGTTCGTGCGCGAGCTGTGGGGCCGCTACTGGGTGTTCGCCCACAACGGCGACCTGAAGGAATTCGCGCCGGCGCTCACCGGGCCGTTCCGCCCGGTCGGCAACACCGACAGCGAGCTGGCGTTCTGCTACCTGCTGCAGGAGCTGCGCGCGCGCTTTCCCGACGGCGCGCCGCCACTGCCGGCCTTGCGCGCGGCCGTGGCCGAACTGGCGCAGCGCATCGCGCGCCACGGCACCTTCAACATGATGCTGTCCGACGGCACCGCGCTGTTCGCGCATTGCTCGACCAAGCTGTGCTACATCGTGCGCCAGCACCCGTTCGCGCATGCCCACCTGGCCGACGAGGACCTGTCAGTCGATTTTTCCACCGTCACCACCCCACGCGACCGCGTCGCCATCATCGTCACCGAGCCGCTGACCAAGAACGAGCAGTGGACCGATTTCGCACCGGGCGAACTGAAGGTGTTCGTGGACGGCGCGCCGCTCCCCGCGGGCGCCTGAGCCGCTGCCCGGCAGCGTTTATGCACGCTGCCTGTTTTGGTTTTTTCACCCCTCATAGTTGATAGGCCACGCCTGCGGCCGGAACGCGCAGAATGGCCTCCCTGTCGGTGTTTTTCTGACAACGAATGTAAGACAAAACCGAAATCCGGGGCAGCGCCGAACTGCTGCAACACCATGGTTCAGGAGGGGTGAAACATGTCCAAAACGAGCAAGGCATCGAATAATCTCCATCATGTGCAAAACCAGTGGGGCGGCTCGTCCGCGCCGTGGCAGGAAGGCGGCATGTGGGTCCTTGGCTGCCGTTCCGGCCAGAACGTGGTCGCCGTCAACCTCACGTCGGGCGACGGCGGCAAGACCTTCACGGGCCAGATGAAATACGCGGGCGAGGGCGCCATCGGCGTGCGCGCCACGCTCACCCAGGCCAACACCTACATCGTCGAGAACCAGTGGGGCGGCAACGCGGCGCCGTGGCACCCGGGCGGCACCTGGGTGATCGGCTGCCGCGCCGGCCAGAACGTGGTCGCGCTGAACATCGAGTCCGGCGACGGCGGCCAGACCATGGCCGGCACCATGACCTACGCGGGCGAAGGCCCGATCGGCTTCAAGAGCCAGCTGGCCGATGGCGGCGTGTACCTGGCCGAGAACCAGTGGGGCGGCTCGGCCGCGCCGTGGCACCAGGGCGGCGTGTGGGTGCTGGGCTGCCGCGACCAGGGCGTGATCGCGCTGAACATCGCCTCCAACGACAACGGCAAAACCCTGAACGGCACCATGCAGTACGTGGGCGAAGGGCCGATCGGTTTTCGCGCGACGATGGTCGCGGGCAACAACTACCAGGTCGAGAACCAGTGGGGCGGCTCGTCGGCCCCGTGGCATCCGGGCGGGGTGTGGCTGATCGGCTGCCGCGCCGGCCAGCAGGTGGTGGCGGCCAGCATCACCTCGGGCGACGGCGGCAAAACCTTCAACGGCGGCATCACCTACAGCGGCGAGGGGCCGATCGGCTATCGCGCGGCACTCCAGCCGGGTTGATCGCGGCGTGAAAAAAAAAGCGGACCCGCGGGCCCGCTTTTTTTTGTGGTTCGGCCGGCGGCTTCAGCTTGCCGTGCCGGTTCCCACCCATTGCGCATGCAGCTCGGGGTCGGTGCGCATCTCCCACAGCGCCAGCACCACGGTGGCAATGCCGACGATAAGCAGGCTGGCCGTCATGCGCCGGTCCTGCACGTTGATGAGCCAGGGCGACACCGCCGTCCAGATCCCCACGATCAGGTTGAGCAGCACGGCCCAGATGTAGGTCTTGTACAGGTCGAAGATGGCCAGCGCAGCCATGATCAGTCCCGCGACGAAGCCGTTGATGGCCACCGGCGACGAGCCGGGATAGCCCAACGCCATTGGTGAAACGAACAGCCAGATACCAAGCAGCAGGATGAGTTGGTCCTGCCATCGCCTGGTCGAGAAACGCAGTGCCATGATGAACCTCCTTTGCGGGCCATTCCCGCAGTGTATTTGGCAACAAATTCGCCGGTAAGTTCGCTGGCGGACATAAGAGGGACTTGCGTTAAGACAATATCAAGGTGACACTCTCGGCAACCGTTAATCATCCAACAATGCGGAGGCCGGATGCCCGATGTCCTGTTGAGTGCTTCAAACCTGGTGAAATCCTACGGCGAGCGGCGCGCCGTCGATGGCGTATCGCTGCGTGTGCTGGCCGGGCAGACGCTCGGCCTCCTGGGCCCGAACGGCGCCGGCAAATCGACAACCGTCGGCATGCTGTGCGGCCTGGTGCGGCCCGATGCCGGCGAGGTGCTGCTGGCCGGCGAGCCGATCAACCCGGATGCGATGCGCGCCAAGGGCCGCATCGGGCTGGTGCCGCAAGACCTGGCGCTGTACGAGGACCTGCCCGCGCTTGAAAACCTGCGCCTGTTCGGCGCCCTGTATGGGCTGGCGGGCACGCTGCTGGCCGAACGCTGCAAGGCGGCGCTGGCGCTGGCCAACCTGGAGGACCGCGCGCGCGACAAGGTCGCCACGTTCTCGGGCGGGATGAAGCGGCGCCTGAACATCGCCTGCGCGCTGCTGCACGAGCCGCAGCTCCTGATCCTGGACGAACCGACGGTGGGCGTGGACCCGCAAAGCCGCAACGCCATCTTCGACACGCTCGAACAGCTCAAGCGCGAAGGGCGCTCGCTGGTGTACACCAGCCACTACATGGAAGAGGTCGAGCGGCTGGCCGACCACATCGTCATCATCGACCACGGCAAGGTGCTGGCGGACGAGAGCCCGGCGGCGCTGCGCGAGCGGCTGCCGGCGCAGGCCGCGCTGCGTTTCGAGCTGCGCGAGCCGCTCAAGGAAGAGCACCTTGAACGCCTCCGCGGCGAGGCCGGGGTGGCGGGCATCAGCGCCAACGGCACGGCGTACGAGGTGCGGCTGGCCGACCCGGACGACGCGGTCTCGCTGCTGGCCTGGCTGGAAAAGAACGGCTACCGGATCCATCATTTCGCCACCGCCCGCGCCAGCCTCGAAGACATCTTCCTCAACCTCACCGGGCGCTCGCTGCGCGACTGACATGACCGCCTTGATTGCACTTGTCCGCAAGGACCTGATCCTGTTCCTGTCCGACCGCCGGCGCCTGCTCGTCAGCCTGGTGATGCCGATCCTGATCGGCGCCTTCTTCGGCTACCTGACCGGTGGCGCCGGCGACAAGGGGACCATCGACGTTGCGCTCGTCATGCAGGACAGCAGCGACGTCGCCGCAAAAATCGAGGCCGGCCTGCGCGCGGACCCGAGCCTGCACCTGAGCGCCATGTCGCTGCCGGACGCGGAGGCCGCCGTCAGCAAGGGCAAGCAGGGCGTTGCCATCGTGATCCCCGCCGGCTTTGGCGACGCCGCCGGCGAAGCGCTGTTCGGCGTGGCCGACAAGCCGCAGGTGCGCCTGCTGTACGATCCGTCGCAAAAAGCGGTGCTGGCGATGGTCAAGGGAATGCTGACGCAACAGGTCATGCAAACCGTCAGCAGCGAAATGTTCGGCGGCCGGCGCGGCGCCGAACTGGCCGACCGCGGGCTGCGCGAGCTGGAAAAGCGGCCGGACGCCGATGCGAAGGCCCTGCGCGACTTGCTGGGCAGCGTGAAGAACTACCACGTGAGCCTGCAGGACAACGGCAAGGCTGAATCGGCCGGCCTGTCGATGCCGTTTTCGACCAACGACGAACCGATGAAGGCGGGGCCTGCCGCCGAGGGCTACAACGGCTACGCGCACTCGTTCGCCGGCATGGCCGTGCAGTTCATCCTGTTCATGGGGATCGACATGGGCATCGGCGTGCTGCTGGCCAAGCGCAGCGGCGTGTGGAACCGGCTGCTGGCTGCGCCCGTGTCGCTCACCACCGTGCTGCTGGCGCGGGCCGCGTCCACCGCGCTGATCGCATTCGGGCTGATGTGCGCGGTGTTCGTCGTGGCGGTGCTGGGCTTTGGCGTGCATGTGGCCAGCGTGGCCGGCTTTGTGTGCGTGGTGTTCGCGTTTGCTGCGATGACCGCCGGGTTCGGGCTGCTGATTGCGGCGTGGGGCAAGACGCCGGAGGCGGCGCGCGGCATCTCCATGGTCGCGACACTGCTGATGGTGATGGCCGGTGGTGCGTGGATGCCCTCGTTCATGTTCCCGCCGTGGATGCAGAACGTCTCGCTGGCGATGCCGACGCGCTGGGCGGTGGACGGGCTCGACGCGGTAACCTGGCGCGGCTTCGGCATGGAAGTGGCCGGGCCGGCGACGCTGGCGCTGCTGGGCTTTGCGGTGGTATTCGCCGCGCTCGCCGTGTGGAAGTTCAGGCAGGAGAACCAATAAACCCCGTCGTTCGTAGGGTGGGCAGATTCTGCCCACGCGTTCAAACAGAGCTCGTGCAGAGGCAACGCAAGCTTTAGTTGAACGCGTGGGCGGGAGATCCGCCCACCCTACGAATGACAGGGTCGTGGCCGCCCGCGCATCAGGACAGGTTCGGCGCCAGGTAACGCTCCAGCTCCGCCTTGTCCATGCCGCGCCGGCGCGCCATGTCCTCGAGCTGGTCCTGCCCGATCTTCCCGACCACGAAGTAGGTGGACTGCGGGTGCGAGAAGTAGAAGCCGGACACCGCCGCTGCCGGATACATCGCGAACGCATCCGTGAGCTCCATGCCGATCTCGCCGGCCTGCAGCGTGTCGAACAGCGCGCGCTTGACCGTGTGCTCGGGGCAGGCCGGATAGCCGGGGGCAGGGCGGATACCCTTGTAGCGCTCGCCGATCAGCTCCTCGTTCGACAGCTTCTCGTCGGAGGCATAGCCCCACAGGTCGGTGCGCACGCGTTCGTGCAGGTACTCGGCAAAGGCCTCGGCCAGGCGGTCGGCCAGCGACTTGAGCATGATGGCGGAGTAGTCGTCGTTCGCCTTCAGGAAGCGCTGCTCGTGCTTCTCCACGCCCAGCCCTGCCGTCACGGCAAACATGCCAATGTAGTCCGCAATGCCCGACGACCTGGGCGCAATGAAGTCGGCCAGGCAGCGGTTCGGCTTCTGCTCGCCGTCCACCACCGGCTTGACGCCCTGCTGGCGCAGGCCGTACCAGGTGAACGCCACCTGTTCGCGTGAATCGTCGGTGTAGACCTCGATATCGTCGTCGTTGACCGAGTTCGCCGGCAGCAGCGCGATCGCGCCGTTGGCGGTGAGCCAGCGGCCCTCGATGATCTGCTTGAGCAGCGCCTGGCCTTCCTCGAACAACTTGGACGCGGCCTCGCCCACCACCGGGTCGTGCAGGATCGCGGGGTAGGGACCTGCCAGGTCCCAGGTCTGGAAGAACGGGCCCCAGTCGATGTAGCGCGCAACGGCGGCCAGGTCCACGTTGCGGAACTCGCGCCGTCCGATGAACTTCGGCTTGGCCGGGGCGTAGTCCAGCTTTGCCTTGTTCGCGCGCGCCTGTTCGAGCGTAACCATCGGCAGCGCCTTCTTGTTGGCGTGCTGCTCGCGGATGCGCTGGTAGTCGGCGCTGATCTCGGCCAGGTAGGCATCGCGCCCGTCCACCGACATCAGCGACTGCGCCACCGACACCGAGCGCGAGGCGTCCGGCACGTAGATCACCGGGCCTTCGTAATGCGGGGCGATCTTCACCGCCGTGTGCGCGCGGCTGGTGGTGGCGCCGCCGATCAGCAGCGGGATCTTGCGCTCGCGGAAGTACGGGTCGCGCTGCATTTCGCGCGCAACGTGCGCCATCTCTTCCAGCGACGGGGTGATGAGGCCGGACAGGCCCACGATGTCCGCGTTCTCGATCTTGGCGCGCGCCAGGATCTCGGAGGCCGGCACCATCACGCCCATGTTCACCACTTCGAAGTTATTGCATTGCAGGACCACTGAGACGATGTTCTTGCCGATGTCGTGCACGTCGCCCTTGACGGTGGCGACCACGATCTTGCCCTTCGGCTTGGCCACCACGCCGGTCAGGCGCTCCTGTTCCTTCTTTTCCTCTTCGATGAACGGGATCAGGTGCGCCACCGCCTGCTTCATCACGCGCGCCGACTTGACCACCTGCGGCAGGAACATCTTCCCTTGCCCGAACAGGTCGCCCACGATGTTCATGCCGTCCATGAGCGGGCCTTCGATCACCTGGATCGGGCGCCCGCCCGAATTGGCCAGCTGCTGGCGCGCCTCTTCGGTGTCCTCGACGATCCACTGCGTGATGCCGTGCACCAGCGCGTGCGCCAGGCGCTTGTCGACCGGCGCATTGCGCCACTCGAGGTTCTGCTCCTGCTTGTTGCCGCCGGCCTTGAGGGTGCCGGCCAATTCGATCATGCGCTCGGTCGCGTCCGCGCGGCGGTTGAGCACCACGTCCTCGACGTGCTCGCGCAGCACCGGGTCCAGTTCGTCGTACACGCCGATCATGCCCGCGTTGACGATACCCATCGTCATGCCGGCCTTGATCGCGTGGTACAGGAACACGGTGTGGATCGCTTCGCGCGCCGGGTCGTTGCCGCGGAAGCTGAACGACACGTTCGATACGCCGCCCGACACCTTCGCGTGCGGCAGGTTCTCGCGGATCCAGCGCGTGGCGTTGATGAAGTCCACCGCGTAGTTGTTGTGCTCTTCGATACCGGTGGCGATGGCGAAGATGTTCGGGTCGAAGATGATGTCTTCGGGCGGGAAACCGACCTTCTGCGTGAGCACGTCGTAGGCGCGCTTGCAGATCTCGGTCTTGCGCGCGAAGGTGTCGGCCTGGCCCTGCTCATCGAAGGCCATCACGATCACGGCCGCGCCGTAGCGGCGGCACAGCACGGCCTGGCGGATGAATTCGTCTTCGCCTTCCTTGAGCGAGATCGAGTTCACGATGGCCTTGCCCTGCACGCACTTCAGGCCCGCCTCGATCACCGACCATTTGGACGAGTCGATCATGACGGGCACGCGCGAGATGTCCGGTTCGGACGCGATCAGGTTCAGGAAGCGCTGCATCGCGGCGCTTGAGTCCAGCATCGCCTCGTCCATGTTGATGTCGATGACCTGGGCGCCGTTCTCGACCTGCTGGCGCGCCACCGACAGCGCCTCGTCGAACTGTTCGTTCAGGATCATGCGAGCGAA
This sequence comes from Massilia agilis, assembly GCF_024756255.1. Lineage (GTDB taxonomy): Bacteria > Pseudomonadota > Gammaproteobacteria > Burkholderiales > Burkholderiaceae_D > Telluria > Telluria agilis. Next base: position 74,306 of record NZ_JANUHB010000008.1, read on the forward strand.
CGCCTTGGAGCCGGTCACGTTGGTGCGCTCGCCCACGTTCACGAACAGCGAGTTCTCGTCGATGGTGAACGGCTCCAGGCCCGACAGGCGCATCGCGACCGGGATGTCGGGCACGCGGCGCGGTTCGGTGGTGGAGAGGATCTCGGCGATGGCTTTGATGTGCTCGGGCGTGGTGCCGCAGCAGCCGCCGGCGATGTTGATGAAGCCGGCGTCGGCGAATTCGCTCAGCAGGGCCGAGGTGTCGGCCGGCAGCTCGTCAAAGCCGGTGTCGCTCATCGGGTTGGGCAGGCCCGCGTTCGGGTAGATGCAGACGAAGGTATCGGCGATCTGCGACAGCTCCTCGGCATAGGGCCGCATCAGCGCGGCGCCCAGCGCGCAGTTCAGGCCGATGGTGAGCGGTTTGGCGTGGCGCACCGAGTTCCAGAACGCCGGCACGGTCTGGCCGGACAGGATGCGGCCCGAGGCGTCGGTGACGGTCCCGGAGATCATCAGCGGCAGGCGCGGCGTCTCGGGATGCTCGTCGAAGTACTGGTCGATCGCGAACAGCGCGGCCTTGCAGTTGAGGGTGTCGAAGATGGTTTCGACCAGCAGGAGGTCCACGCCGCCTTCCACCAGGCCGCGCACCTGCTCGTGGTAGGCCGCCACCAGCTCGTCGAAGGTGACGTTGCGGGCGGCCGGGTCGTTCACGTCCGGCGAGATCGAGGCGGTCTTCGGCGTCGGCCCCAGTGCGCCGGCCACGAAGCGCGGCTTGTCGGCGCTGCTGTATTTGGCCACGGCGGCGCGCGCCAGCTTGGCTGCCTCCACGTTCATCTCGTAGGCGAGATGCGCCATGTGATAGTCGTCCTGGGCGATGCGGGTGGCGCCGAAGGTGTTCGTTTCGATGATGTCCGCGCCGGCGGCCAGGTAGCGCTCGTGGATTTCCTGGATCACCTGCGGCCGGGTCAGGGTCAGCAGCTCGTTGTTCCCCTTGACGAACAGCTCGCGGTGGCCGCTGCCGGCAGGCGCGGCAAAATCGGCGAAGCGCGCGCCGCGGTAAGCCGCCTCGTCCAGCTTGTACTGCTGGATGATGGTGCCCATTGCGCCGTCCAGGATCATGATGCGGCGCGCAAGGATGTCGCGCAGCTGGGCTTCGATCGGGGAGGGGGCGGCGGTGCGGGTATTCATCGTTCTGCTTTCAAGAGGCGCGGCGCAAAGCCGCACTGTTGGGCGGGTCTGAAATTATACGTGATCGCGGCTGTTTGGTTCTTAGGCAGCCGCGGCGGCCAAAGTTCACCATCTGCGAGTGTTTGGCGACCCGCGGGTCAGTTATTTGTAACATTGTGTATTAACAGCCGCTGTCGTTACATTGCGATACAATTCGCGCCCCCTCAGCAATCTCCGCGTTACATATCGGTACGAAAATCAGAGCGTGCCACCGGTGGCGTGGCTGAAAGTGTTAAATAACTGGCATGTGTCGCGCCGTCGCGTGCGCAGCCGAAATGGAAGATCCAATGAACAAAGAATACGAGCCGGACTGGAATCAGCCGGTAGTGCGCCCCCTCGACACCGTAGCGCAAAAGCATCACGCTGGCGGCGGCGTCAAGCAGATCGTCACCATCCGCCTGGACGTGGACATGCTGGAATGGTTCAAATCGGCGGGCCCTGGCTACCAGACCCGCATCAACCAGGTCCTGCGTGCCCACATGGACGCGCAGCGCGCCGCGGCGCAGCAGCAACAGTAGGGTGGGCAGGTTCCCTGCCCACGCGTTCAGCGTCGGCGTGCATGACTAGCGGTGGAGTTCAACGCCGGCGTGCATTGCTAACGGTAAAAGGAAAGGCAGGAAAGGCGCTCCCGCCTACCCGGCGCCTTACTCGAACGCGAGGTTCTCGAGCGGGAAACCCTTGAGGAACTCGGCAGCCGGCAGGCGCTTGCCGCCCGGTTTCTGCAACTCGGCCAGGCGCAGCGCGCCCTGGCCACACGCGACGACGATCCCGTGCTGGGCGTCGGCCTGCAGCACCTTGCCCGGCGTCCCCGCGCCTTCCACCGGCTCGGCTTTCCAGATCTTGACCGTCACGCCACCCGCCTGCGCATGCGCGCCGGGGAACGGGTTGAACGCGCGCACCTTGCGCGCCAGCGCCTCGGCCGGCTGCGACAGGTCGAGCTTCGCTTCTTCCTTGCTGATCTTGGCGGCGTAGGTGACGCCTTCCCCGGGCTGCGGCACCGGGCGCAGTTCTCCGTAGCGCTGGAGCGCATCGACGATCATGCGCCCGCCCAGCGCGGCCAGCTTGTCGTGCAGGCTGCCGGTGGTGTCCTGCGGCTCGATCGGGATCGCCTCGATCGTGAGCATGGGGCCGGTATCCAGGCCTTCTTCCATCTGCATGATGGTCACGCCCGTGCTGGCATCGCCCGCTTCGACCGCGCGGTGGATCGGCGCGGCGCCGCGCCAGCGCGGCAGCAGCGAGCCGTGGATGTTGATGCAGGGCCGGATGTCGAGCGTGCTTTTCGGCAGGATCAGCCCGTACGCGGCCACCACCATCACGTCGTAGTCGAGCCCGGACAGCGTCTCGTGCGCGGCCCTGGCCTGCGCGGCGCGCTCGGGATCCTTGCTGTCCAGGCGCAGCGACAGCGGCTGCAGCACGGGAATGCCGTGCGCGAGCGCGAACTGCTTGACCGGGGAGGCCTGCAACTGCATGCCGCGCCCGGCCGGGCGGTCGGGCTGGGTGAGGACCAGGGGAATCTCGAAGCCCGCTTCGAACAGCGAGCGCAGGGCCACGGCGGCAAACTCCGGGGTGCCGGCAAAAACGACCTTCATGGGCGGACCTTAGCGGCGGGCGCCGGCGGCGCGCGGACCCGGTTCGCGCTGCATGCCGCGCTCTTCCTTGAGCAGCTTGGTCTTGATGCGGTTGCGCTTGAGCGGCGACAGGTATTCGACGAACACCTTGCCCATCAGGTGGTCCATTTCGTGCTGCACGCACACCGCCAGGAGGCCGTCGGCCTCGAGCTCGAACGGCTTGCCGTGCTGGTCGAGCGCGCGCACCTTCACGCGCGCGGGGCGCTCGACGCCGTCGTAGATGCCCGGCACCGACAGGCAGCCTTCCTCGTACAGCTGCTTGTCCTCGCTGGCCCAGATGATTTCGGGGTTGCAGAACACCTTGAGCTGGTCGTGCGTTTCCGACACGTCGATTACGATCAGGCGCTCATGTACATCGACCTGGGTCGCGGCCAGGCCCACGCCTGGCGCGTCGTACATGGTTTCGGCCATGTCCGCCACCAGCTGCTGCAGGCGCTCGCCAAAATCGGTCACCGGTTTGGCGACCTTGTGCAGGCGAGGGTCGGGATAGCGGAGGATGTTCAAAATGGCCATGTGTCTGGTCGTGATATCTGTTCAATCAGGTTTGTTGGAAAAGCGTCCACACAAGCACAAATACTGCACGCCAGCCCGGAAGCAGGACGCGGTTTTGTCTTGCTAGTTCAGGGATTTATGTGCAGAATTTGATACAGTTCGGCAACTTTCTGGATCCGCCCTGCGGGTTCAGGCGCCGTCTCTTGTGCTGTGGTTCGGCCGGGGCGAACGGCGCAGCCAGCATTTGTCGCGTGACAGCCGCACTTTACGGACCGTTTCGATGAAAAATTTTAGCATAGTCGGGACCCGCCTTGCAGCGGCAGCCCTGTTCACGTGTGCGGCGATGGCCGGGGCGCACGCCGCGCCGGGCAGCGACTTCCGGCCCGACGCGCCGGACCAGCACGTGGTGGTCAAGGGCGACACCTTGTGGGGCATCTCCGGCACCTTCCTCAACAGCCCGTGGCGCTGGCCGGAAGTGTGGGGCCTGAACAAGGACGAGATCCGCAACCCGCACTGGATCTACCCCGGCCAGATCATTTACTTCGACCGCGCGCACGGCCGCCTGTCGCTGCACAAGCCGGGCGAGGGTGGCGCCGGCGACGCGCAGGGCGAACCGCCCGAGCTGCGCATGTCGCCCCAGCTGCGCACCGAAGCGCTGGGCAAGGACGCGGTCCCGGCCATTCCCGCCGCCGCGATCGAGCCATTCCTGTCCCAACCCCTGGTGGTCGAAGCCGACGAGCTGGCCGGCGCCGCGCGCATTGCCGCCTCGCCGGAAGGGCATATGTACCTGGGCAAGGGCGACAAGGTCTATGTGCGGGGCGACCTGAACGGCGGCAGCTCGTTCCAGGTATTCCGCCCGGGCACGCCGCTGACCGATCCGGAGTCGGGCAAGGTGACCGCCTACCAGGCCACCTACCTTGGCACCGTGGCGCTGCAGGCGCCGGCCCGGGGCGGCGCCGACGTGCACACCTTCGTGGTCGCCAGTTCGAACCGCGAGATGGGCGTGGGCGACCTGCTGGTGCCGGCCCCGCCGACCCCGATCCGCAACTACGCGCCGCACCCGCCGGAGCGCCCGGTCAAGGCGCGCGTGATGTCGATCTACGCCGACGTGGCGCAGGCCGCACAGAGCCAGGTCGTCACTGTCAATAAGGGTTCTGTTGACGGACTCGACATCGGCTCCGTGCTGCAGCTCTATCATTACGGCCAGACGGTGACCGACCCGGGCAGCAAGGGCTTCCTGGGCCTGTTCCGCAAGAAGATCAAGCTGCCCGACGAGCAGTTCGGGACGCTGTTCATTTTCCGCGTGTTCAAGCACGTCTCGTACGGCCTGATCATGCAAGTGACGGAGCCGGTGCGAGTCGGCGACGTGGCCAACTCACCGGAGTAACCCCGCCGTGCAGGACACGGACCCCACCACCGCCGCCAGCGCCGATCACCTTGCCCACTGGCTGCGCCTGGAACAGGCAAGCGGGGTGGGGTGCCGCAGCGCCAACCTGCTGCTGCAGCACTTCGGCTCGCCGGCGGCCATTTTCGCGGCCGGGGTCACGGCGCTGTCGCAACACGTTACCCAACGCCAGGCGCGCGCCCTGTGTGCGCCGCCTTCGGCGCAATTCGATGCGCTGCTCGCGGCCACGCAAGCGTGGCTGGCCGAACCCGCCCACCACATCATCACGCAGCACGACCCGCGCTATCCCAACGCGCTGGCCAACATCGCCGATCCGCCGCTCATGCTGTACGTGAATGGCAATCCCGGCCTGCTGGCGCGGCCGGCGCTGGCCATCGTCGGCAGCCGCAACGCAAGCACCCAGGGCAAGGCCAATGCCGAGGGGTTCGCGCGCGCCCTGTCGCAAGCCGGGGTCACGATCGTGTCGGGGCTGGCGCTGGGCATCGACGCGGCAGCCCATGCCGGCGCGCTCAAGGGCGAGGGCGCCACCATCGCCGTCATCGGCACCGGCGCGGACCGCGTGTACCCGGCCGCCAACCGGGCGCTGGCGCGCGACATCGCGGAACAGGGCTGCATCGTCAGCGAGTACGCGCTCGGCACGCCGGCCACGAGCGGCAACTTCCCGCGCCGCAACCGCATCATCAGCGGGCTGTCGGCCGGCGTGCTGGTGGTGGAGGCGGCGGCGGAATCGGGCTCGCTGATCACCGCGCATGTGGCGGCCGACCAGGGGCGCGAGGTGTTCGCGCTGCCCGGCTCGATCCACTCGGCGCTGTCCAAGGGCTGCCACAAGCTGATCCGCGAAGGCGCGCGCCTGGTCGAGACGGTGGACGAGGTGCTGGAGGCGCTGCAGCTGTCGCCGCTGGCCGGGCGCCGCCCGCGCGCGCAGCAGGCGTGCGGCGGCTTGCTCGACCACGTCGGTTTCGACCCGATCGGGTTCGATGCGCTGGCTGCCGCAACGGGCGCCAAGGCGTCGACCCTGAACAGCGAACTGCTGCTGCTCGAGCTGGCGGGGCTGATCGAGCGCTTGCCCGGCGGGGCGGTGCAGCGGCTGGTGCGCTGATCGGGCGGGTAGGGTGGGCAGCTCGTCTGCCCACGCGTTCAAGCGCTGCGCGGATGGCCGCGCGGCTTGCTTGGGCCGGTTGAACGCGTGGGCAGAATCTGCCCACCCTACGGAGATGTGGCTGCGCCCCGGCTTTCGGTCTCCCCCTGCTGTTGAGCTTTGCCAGCGTTTTTAAGGACATTTGTTCTACCCACCCCGTCATTGCCAGGAACCAATGCATGGCGGGTTCGATAAGGCTGCAAAACAACGTTCCCAGGGCCGTGCCGTGCGGCACTTGTGTCGCGGCGAGCTTAACTGCTACAGTAGCGCCACTATGTTCGACATTCTGGTCTATCTCTACGAGACGTACTACCGTCCCGATGCCTGCCCCGAGCCGGCCGCCCTGGCGCGCAAGCTGTCGGCGGTGGGCTTTGACGATGTCGAAATCTCCGAAGCGCTCGACTGGTTGAGCGGCCTGGCCGAAATGGCGGGCGAGGACATGCTAGACACCGCCGCGTCGACGGGCACGCGTTTCTACGCCCGCCGCGAATTCGACGACCTCGGCACTGCCGCGGTCGGTTTCATCACCTTCCTCGAGTGCGCCGGCGTGCTCGGTCCCGTGCAGCGCGAAATCGTCATCGAGCGCGCGCTGGCGCTGGGCGAGTCCCCGGTCTCGCTGGGCAAGCTCAAGATCATCGTGCTGATGCTCCTGTGGAGCCAAGGCAAGGAGCCGGACGCACTCATGTTCGACGACCTGTTCGGCGACGACGAGGAAGACGGCGAGGGCGAGGTGCTGCCCCGGCTGCTGCACTGAGCAGCCGGTCCGTGGCCGATCGGTTCGCGACTGCGCCGATGAAACTTACTTTTTCCCGCACCCTGATGCTGGCCCTGGCCGCTGCCCTGCTGGCCCTGGCCGCGCCTGCGCGCGCCGAGCCCCCCGCACCACTGGCGCCGATCCCTTCGCTGGACCTGGCGCGCTATCTTGGCACCTGGTACGAAATTGCCCGCTACCCGAACCGTTTCCAGCGCCAGTGCGCAGGCAGCGCGACCGCCCAGTACAGCATGTTGCCGGACAATACGGTCGAGGTGCGCAATCGCTGCCGCCGCGCCGACGGCAGCATGGACGAGGCAATCGGTGTCGCGCGCCAGCTCGGCGGGCGCGACTCGGCGCGGCTGGAGGTGCGCTTTGCGCCGGCCTGGCTGTCGTGGCTGCCGCAGGTGTGGGGCGACTACTGGGTGATCGACCTGGATCCGAATTACCAGCTGGTGGCGGTCAGCGAGCCGCGCCGTCAATACCTGTGGATCCTGGCGCGCACCCCCAAAGTGGACCCGGGTGCCTACCAGGCGCTGCTGGCGCGCCTGGTGCGCCAGGGCTTCGACCCCGGCCGGCTGCAGTCCTCGGCCACCCAACCCTAGCCGGGTACGGCCAGCGGGCGGTGCCGCCCGCTGGCCCATTTTCTGTCCCCAGCGCAAACATACGCCGCATTTTAGTTGCCGTGGGGCTAACAACTATTGCATAGTCCCCGGTGCCGAGCCCACTTGCCGTTTGCGCGGCAACCCGCTTATCATTGGCCGCTTGGCCCGGACTGTTACTAATAAGACATTTTCGGGAAAACGACCGGCTCGGCGACAAGCATGTATGATGCGGCCAAGCCTCTAATATAAGTACGACGAGAAACACTATGACCAAAACCCTCATCATCGCCGAGAAGCCGTCCGTTGCGAATGACATCGCCAAGGCGCTCGGCGGCTTTACCAAGCACGATGAGTATTTCGAGTCCGACGACTACGTGCTGTCGTCGGCCGTCGGCCACCTGCTCGAGATCGCGGTGCCGGAAGAGTATGACGTCAAGCGCGGCAAGTGGAGCTTTGCCCACCTGCCGATGATTCCGCCGTATTTTGCCCTGAACCCGATCGCCAAGACCGAATCGCGGCTCAAGGTGCTCAACAAGCTCATCAAGCGCAAGGACGTGGGCGCCCTGATCAACGCATGCGACGCGGGGCGCGAGGGTGAGCTGATCTTCCGCCTGATCGTGCAGGCTTCCAAGGCCAACAAGCCGGTCAAGCGCCTGTGGCTGCAGTCGATGACCGCCGGCGCCATCCGCGACGGCTTTGCGCACCTGCGCAGCGACGAAGAGATGCTGCCGCTGGCCGACGCCGCGCGCTGCCGTTCCGAGGCCGACTGGCTGATCGGCATCAACGGCACCCGCGCCATGACCGCCTTCAACTCGAAAGAGGGCGGCTTCTACCTGACCACGGTGGGCCGGGTACAAACGCCGACGCTGTCGATCGTGGTGGACCGCGAAGAGAAGATCAAGAAGTTCGTCCCGCGCGACTACTGGGAGGTGCGCGCCGAGTTCGTCTGCGCGGCCGGCATCTACGAAGGCCGCTGGCTCGACCAGTCGTTCAAGAAGGACGAGAACGATCCCGAAAAGCGCGCCGAGCGCCTGTGGAGCAAAGCTGCCGCCGATTCGGTGGTGGCGGCCTGCCGCGGCAAGCAGGGCACGGTCACCGAGGAATCCAAGCCGACCACCTCGATGGCGCCGGCCCTGTTCGATTTGACCTCGCTGCAGCGCGAGGCCAACGGCCGCTTCGGCTTTTCGGCCAAGAATACGCTGGGCCTGGCGCAGGCGCTGTATGAAAAGCACAAGGTGCTGACCTATCCGCGTACCGATTCGCGCGCGCTGCCGGAGGACTACCTCGGCACCGTGAAATCGACCCTCGAGGTTCTCAAGGAGAACGCGAACTACCACCAGTTCGCCAAGCAGATCCTCGACAAGGGCTGGGTCAAGCCGAACAAGCGCATTTTTGATAACACCAAGATCTCGGACCACTTCGCGATCATCCCGACCGGTGTGGTGCCGAAGAACCTGTCCGAGCCCGAGCAGAAGCTGTACGACCTGGTCACGCGCCGCTTCATGGCCGTGTTCTTCCCGGCCGCCGAGTTCCTGGTCACCACCCGCTACACCACCGTGGCGGGCCACCAGTTCAAGACCGAGGGCAAGGTGATGACCAACCCCGGCTGGCTGGCCGTGTATGGCAAGGAGGTGGCCGAGGACAAGGAGGGCGGCGCGACCCTGGTGCCGGTGGCGAAGGACGAGAAGGTCCTGGCCGACAAGCTGACCGCCAACGGCCTGACCACCAAGCCGCCCGCGCGCTACACCGAAGCGACGCTGCTGTCGGCCATGGAAGGCGCGGGCAAGCTGGTCGACTCCGACGAGCTGCGCGACGCGATGGCGGGCAAGGGGCTGGGCACGCCGGCCACGCGCGCCGCGATCATCGAGGGCCTGCTGACCGAGAAGTACCTGATCCGCGAAGGCCGCGAGATGATCCCGACGGCCAAGGCGTTCCAGCTCATGACGCTCTTGCGCGGCCTGGGCGTGAACGAGCTGACCATGCCGGAGCTGACCGGCGAGTGGGAATACAAGCTGTCGCAAATGGAGCGCGGCAATATCTCGCGCGAAGAGTTCATGCAGCAGATCGCGCAGATGACCCAGGTGATCGTCAAGCGCGCCAAGGAATACAGCAGCGACACGATCCCGGGCGACTACGCGACCCTGCACACGCCGTGCCCGAACTGCGGCGGCGTGGTCAAGGAAAACTACCGCCGCTTTGCCTGCACCAAGTGCGAGTTCTCGATGTCCAAGACGCCGGGCGGGCGCCAGTTCGAGATCGAGGAAGTCGAGCAGCTGCTCAAGGACCGCACCATCGGCCCGCTGCAGGGCTTCCGCTCGAAGATGGGCCGTCCGTTCGCGGCGATCCTGCGCATCGTGCGCGACGAGGAGATCCACAACTTCAAGCTCGAGTTCGACTTCGGCCAGGACCAGCAGGAAGGGGACGAAGGCGAGGGCGTGGACTTCACCGGCCAGACCCCGCTCGGTCCGTGCCCGAAATGCGGCGCCGGGGTGTACGAGATGGGCCTGGCCTATGTGTGCGAGCACAGCGTGGCCAAGCCCAAGACCTGCGACTTCCGCAGTGGCCGCATCATCCTGCAGCAGGAGATCCTGCCCGAGCAGATGGCCAAGCTGCTGGGTGAGGGCAAGACCGACCTGCTGCCCGGCTTCGTTTCGCAGCGCACGCGCCGGCCGTTCAAGGCCTTCCTGGTGCGCGGCAAGGACGGCAAGATCAGCTTCGAGTTCGAGGAGCGCAAGGCCAAGCCGGCAGCCAAGGGCAAGGCGGCTGCCGCAGCGGCGGACGATGGCGAGGACGGCGGCAACGGCGGTGCGGCCGTGGCCACCAAGACCGCGAAGAAGGCTGCGGCGCCCAAAGCCGCGGCAAAGGCCGTGGCGCGCAAGGCGCCGGCCAAGCGGGCCAGCGCGGCAGCTAAAAAGTAAGCAATCCGGCCTGAAGAAAAACGCGAACCTCGGTTCGCGTTTTTTTTGCGGTAACTTTTTGTCACGCTTGGCTCGTCGTGATGCTAATGGGTGAAAATTGCGCATTTCACATTTTGTCCTTTATTGAAAGCCGCCTTGCTTGATATCCGCGAAAATACGTCTCAAATTTGTGACAAAAAGGCGAGGTAAACATTTCTGGCACTCACAGTTTCCGCTATATTGATCTGCAGAAATTGAACGCGCCGCGGGTCCCGCCGCGGCGCACGTAGAGGGCTCCTGTGAAACTATCCAACCTGAAAATTGCGGCCCGGTTATACCTGGGTTTTGGCGCCGTCGTGGCTGTGCTGGTGACGCTGTTCGTGATCGCCTATGCAAACTTCGCCCGGCTGGGCGCGGCGAACAACATGAATATCCATACCTACCAGGTACTGGGCGCGGTCGATGGCGCGCTGGCCAGCCTGATCGACATCGAGACGGGCGAACGCGGCTTTGCCCTGACCGGGCAGGAGGCTTCGCTTGAGCCTTACAAGGCGGGCAAGGAAGCGTTCGCCAAGTACCTGGCGCAGGCCCGTACGCTCACGGCCGATAATCCTGCCCAGCAGGCACGCCTGCAGGAACTGGGCACGCAGCAGCAGCAGTGGCTGGACGGTGTGATCGACCAGACGATCGTCCAGCGCCGCCAGGCGGGCGATGCGGACATGGCGTCGATGGTCACGCTGATGAAGGCAGGCAAGGGCAAAAAGTTCATGGACGCGATGCGCGCCCAGGTCGCCACGATCAAACAGACCGAGCTCACCCTGCTGGAGCAGCGCCAGCAGAGCGCCCGGGAATTACACGCGACGATGGCCGCAACCCTGATCGGCGGCGGCGTCGTGGCCTCGGTGCTCGCGGCCCTGGTTGCGCTGAGCCTTGCGCGCAATATCACGGCACCGCTGCGCCGCGCGCTCGACCTGGCCAAGCAGGTGGCGCAAGGTGACCTGACGGCACAGGTGCGCGTGGAGTCGAAGGACGAGACGGGCGAGCTGATGGCCGCGCTCAAGGACATGAACGCGTCGCTGCTGGGGATCGTCACCCGGGTGCGCACTGGCACGGATGCGATTGCGACCGCCTCGTCCGAGATCGCGGCCGGGAACCAGGACCTGTCCTCGCGCACCGAACAGCAGGCCAGCTCGCTGGAAGAGACCGCGTCGTCGATGGAAGAACTGACCTCGACCGTGAAGCAGAATGCGGACAACGCCCGCACCGCCAACCAGCTGGCTGCCGCCGCCTCGGGCACCGCGGCGCAGGGCGGCACGGTGGTGTCGCAGGTGGTGGAGACGATGGGCGCGATCAACGAATCGGCCAGCAAGATCGTGGACATCATCTCGGTCATCGACGGCATCGCGTTCCAGACCAACATCCTCGCGCTGAACGCGGCGGTCGAGGCGGCGCGCGCCGGCGAGCAGGGCCGCGGCTTTGCCGTGGTGGCCAGCGAGGTGCGCAACCTGGCGCAGCGCTCGGCCGCCGCGGCCAAGGAGATCAAGGTGCTGATCACCGATTCGGTGGAGAAGGTCGAAGCCGGTTCGCGCCTGGTCGACCGGGCCGGCTCGACGATGGAAGACGTGGTCGCCAGCGTCAAGCGCGTATCGGACATCATCGGCGAGATCGCCGCCGCGAGCGAGGAGCAGCGCTCCGGCATCGAGCAGGTGAACGAGGCGATCAACCAGATGGACCAGGTGACCCAGCAGAATGCGGCGCTGGTGGAGGAGGCTTCGGCCGCCGCCGAGGCGATGCAGGAACAGGCGGCCGGGCTGGCTGGCCTGGTTGGCACCTTCCGGGTGGACGAGCGCGCGCAGGGCGCCCCCGTGGCCAGGGCGGCGCTGGCCCGCAAGGCAGCGCCGCCGCCCCTGGCGGTGACGGCCACGCGCCGGCCGCAGGGCGCATCCAGCCGCAGCCCGCGCAAGGAGACCGCCATGGCGGGCGGCGGCGAGTGGGAAGCCTTTTGACGGTTCGCGCCGTCCACTAATGCATTTGTAGGGTGGGCGGCTGTGCCGCCCACGCGTTCAAACAACAGGGACGCTGCGGTAAATCATGCTTTGGTTGGACGCGTGGGCGTTCGTTCGGCCGGGCACTGCCCAGCCTCACCCCGTCCACCCTACGCGAAGGCCAGGTCGTAGGGTGGGCTCTTGAGCCCACGCGTTTGGCATGCGCCGCGTGAGTACCGCGTGGGCACAAGTGCCCACCCTACGCAAGTGGCGAAAGCCTGCGCTCAGCGCAACTCGACGCTGACCATGTTATCCGCCGGCTTGCGGTCGATGAGCTTGTTGTCGGGGTCGATGCCCGCGCGCCCTGGTACCCGGTCCACCACCAGGGTCACCTGCTGCTCGCGTCCCGTCACCAGGCGCCGCTCGCGCACGATCGGGCTGCCGTTCTTGTCGTCCACGCCGAACTCGATGTAGTCGCGCAGCGCCGCCGGCTGCTCGTCGCCCAGCTCGCCCGCGCGCACCTTGCCCGCGGTCGCATGCAGCACCACCTCGTACTTGCCGTCCGGCCGCTTGTGCGCGACGGCGCTGTCGGCGCGGTTCTCGTACAGCACGATCGACTCGAACAGGTCGTCGATGAGGTAAGCCTTGTCCGGCGGCGTGATCGCGCGCAGCGCGTCCACCAGCACCGTCGCGTTCGGGTAGGGGTTGCCGTGGTAGGCATGGCGCGCCAGGATGCCTTGCAGGGCCTGGTCCACCTTGTCCTCGCCCAGCAGGTCCTGCAGCAGGTACATCGCCAGGCTGCCCTTGCGGTAGTGGATGTAGTCCTGGTTCTCGTTCTGCGCCAGCGGCAGTTCCTTGCGGCTTTCGTGCGCGCGGCCCATCAGGTAACGGTCCAGGTCGTAGCGCAGGAAGCGCCGCATCTTGGCCGGCCCGTAGGTGTGCTGCATGACCATCAGCGCGGTGTACTCGGCCAGCGTCTCGGACAGCACCGTGCCGCCGCGCGTGTGCGCGGCCATCAGCTGGTGGCCCCACCACTGGTGCGCCACTTCGTGCGCCGTGATGTAGTAGGGGTAGTCGATGTCCTTGGGCGAGCTGTCGTCCACCTTGGCGATGAAGCCCATGCTCTCGGAGAACGGGATCATGCCCGGGAACGACTGCGCGAACTGGGCGTAGCGCGGGAACTCGACGATGCGCAGCTCGTGGTACTGGTACGGCGAGAAGCGCTGCGAGCCGTAGCTGAGCGCCGCCTTGGCGCCGCGGATCATGCGGTCCACGTTGTAGTCGTGGCCCGGATGGTAATACACGTCGATCGCCACGTCGCCCCAGCGGTCGTGCCGCACTTCGTAGCGCGCCGACTGGAACGCGTAGAAGTTCAGGATCGGCTTGGTCATCCGGTAGTGGAAGAAGCGGCGGCCGTTGGCGATCCACTCCTGCTGCAGTTCGCCAGGGGCGATCGCGACCTGGTCGGCGCTGGTGCTCACCACCGCGTCAAAGCGGATCCAGTCCGCGTCCGGACCGACCTGGTTGATCGACTGCGATGCCGCATCGTCGCGCGCGGCCATGCGTTCGCGCGGCGGCAGGCCGTGGCGCTTGCGGTCGCGCGCGTCCACCAGCTCGGCCTCCTCGCGGTAGCCGATGTGCGGCAGGATCTCGTTGGTGAAGAAGGTGCCGTTGCCCACCACCGGAGTGTCCTGGCCCAGCCCCAGCACGCCGCCGGGCGCCCAGATCAGCGTGTAGGACAGGGTCATGCGCTGCCCGCTGGCGAGCGGCTGCGCCAGCCGGTAATGGTAGAAGCCCAGCTGCCGGTCGCTTGCCACCAGCGTGGCCGGTTGCGAGAACGCCGGCTTGAACGCGGCGCTGCGGTCCTGGTACAGGATCACGTCGCGCACCGGCTGGCCGGTCCGGTTCTCCAGTTCGTACACACCCTTGACCATCAGGCTGCGCGTTTCCGGCGCGATGTCCACCTGCAGGTCGGTGCCGGTGATGCGCGGCTGCGGCAGGCTGGCGTAGCGCTTGTAGCGCAGCTCGTATTGCGCGCGCTGCTCTTCGCGCGCGAACGCGGTCTGGTAGTCGCCTGCGATTTCCAGGTTGTAGCAGAGCAGGCCGCCCATGCCGACGAACACCGCCAGGCCGGTGCCGAAACTGGCGAGCACGCCCGGCGTCAGGCAGCGGCGCGCTGCGCGCAGGCGGCTCCTGAAGTCTTCGTTGGTCCCGCGTGGCCACAGCAACAGCGACACCGACAGCAGCATCAGCGCCGCGCCGCTCCAGTACAGCAGGAAGGCGCGCTCGCGCACCAGGTGGTGGCCCACGCCGTTCATGGCAGAGTAGATGAACTCGGGCGTCACGCCGTACAGCACCAGCGGGTGATCCAGCCCGAGCGAGCCGAAGGTGACCAGCGCGATGTAGTAGAGGATAAGGGCGAAGTAGGCCAGGTATTTGTGGTTGATGACCACCTGCGCCGCGATTGCGAGCACCGCGATCAGCGCATACTCGGGCAGCATCACGCCGAACAGGCCTTGCAGGTACAGGCCCGGCTCGAGCGAGAAGTAGCCCTTGGCCAGCTGGATGCCCATGCCGGTTACCATGGCAATGGCCAGCATCAGCGCCTGCAGCGCGATCAGGCCAATGGTCTTGCCCAGAAGCGCCACCCAGCTCGGCACCGGCAGCGCGTCGATCATCTGGGCCATGCGCGCCTCGCGCTCGCGCCAGACCAGTTCGCCGGCATACAGCGTGGTCACGACGATCATGAACAGCGAGTACACCTCGCGGATCATGTCGAGGATCTGGTAGGTGACGGGATAGGTGTTGGTGCCGAACAGCGAGCCCAGGTTGAGCGAGCTGGCCACCAGTGCCAGCACGCCGGCCAGCGCGATCACGGCAAAGTAGATGTTCTTGACCGATTCGCGCACGCTGTACCAGCTGGCGCGCAGCAGGAGCAGGCCCAGGCTGCGGCGCGCGAAATCGGGCGTCTCGCGCGTGTCCACCGCGGCATGCGACAGCGCCAGCGGGGCCTGGGCTTCACCGCGCGCCTTGCCGCCCGCGTCCACGCTGCCCACGAACGAGAAGCGCCAGTAGCCGAGCACCAGCACCACCAACCCGAAGCCGGCCCAGATCAGGCGGTTCATCAGGTACACGCCTTCGAACGGAACGGCCTTGGCATTGCGTTCGGCCACACTCCAGTATTCGGTCAGGCGGATCAGGGCGGTGGTGCCGAACGGGTCGATCAGCGCGGCCAGGGTCTTGTAGTCGAGGTCGCGCGCCAGCGACGGCGCCACGATGTAACCGACCAGCATGACCACGCTGGCCACATACACCGGCAGCATGCGCCGGGTCAGCGCCGCCAGCACGAAGAAGATGGCGCCGAAGATGAACAGGTTGGGCAGCAGCGTGAGCAGGTAGGGCTGCAGGTAGGTAGAGGCGTGGATGGGGCCGAGCTTGTCGGGGTCGATTCCCGGGATCCAGCCGGCGGCCAGCGCGCCCAGCGGGATGCTCGCAAAGACGATCGCGAGCACCGCGAACGCGCCGAGGAAGCGGCCGAACACGTAGGCGTGCTTGCCGATCGGCGCGCTGAAGAAGAAGTGGTGCATCTCGCGCTCGAAGTCCTGCTGCACCGCGCGCCCCATCATCGCCGCGATCACGATCACGCCAAAGCTGCCCAAGACCGCCGACGAAATGGCGATCGAGCGCGGCGCGTTGATCGCCACGCGCGCGCCGAACGACACCACCGCGTCCTTGAACACGCCGCCGGCGGCGGCCATCCACAGCATCGCCAGCGCCAGGAAAATCAGGAAGTACACCCAGGTCGAGAGCATCCGCAGGCGCTGCTTCGCTTCGAACAGCGCAATCTCAAATATCGCCCGCATGCTTCAGCTGACCTCTTCTTCGGGCCGGTAGTGGCCCGCGATGGTGGCGAAATACACGTCTTCCAGGCTGGCCTGGGTCGGCTCGAAGCCGTCGCCGGGGTCGCGTTCGCTGTACACATGCACCAGCGTGCGGCCCATCAGGAGCCGGGTCGAGATCACCGCATGCTGCTTCTGCAGCAGCGGCAGCTCCTGCTTGGTGGCGAAGCGCGCCCAGATGCTGTCCTCGATGTCGTAGGTGAGCTTTTGCGGCTCGCCGCACAGCAGCACCTGGCCCTTGTTGATGATGGCCATGTTGGCGCACAGGTCGGCCACGTCGGACACGATGTGGGTGGACAGGATCACCGTCTTGTCCTCGCCGATGTCCGACAGCAGGTTGTGGAAGCGCACCCGCTCCTGCGGGTCCAGGCCGGCGGTGGGCTCGTCCACGATGATCAGCTGCGGGTCGCCCAGCAGCGCCTGGGCGATGCCGAAGCGCTGGCGCATGCCGCCCGAAAAGCCGCCCATGCGCTGGTGGCGCACCTCGAACAGGTTGGTCTGCTGCAGCAGGCCGTCCACCACCTCGCGCCGGCGCGCCTTGTTGGAAAGACCCTTCAGGATCGCGAAGTGGTCGAGCAGTTCATAAGCCGTCACCTTCGGGTACACGCCGAAGTCCTGCGGCAGGTAGCCCAGCAGCTGGCGCACCGCGTCCTTCTCGTCGAGCACGTCGATGTCGCCCAAAAAGACCGAGCCGGAGTCGCACTCCTGCAGCGTGGCCAAAATCCGCATCAGCGTCGACTTGCCGGCCCCGTTCGGGCCGAGCAGGCCGAACATCCCTGGCGGGATGCGCAGGCTGACGTTGTCCAGCGCCACCACGCCATTGGCGTAGGTCTTGGACAGGTTGCGGATGCGTAATTCCATGAATACTCCTCGTGGTGCGGCACATATCCGCACGATGTTGCCTTACGGACTCTTTGACGCTTGCATTGTATTAAATTGTCACCGCGCCCGGGGTGTTCTTGCGATGCGCTGCGCAATTGGGGGAGCAGAATGCGCGATTCCGGGAGCAGGGCGCGGTGATGTGTTGAATCCACGGCAGGCGGTGCGATCGGGCAATTTTTCCCAAATGCAACGGTTTGACGGGTGGCTGAACGCCTGGGCAGGGAACCTGCCCACCCTACCGGGTTCACGTAGTTACGCCGGGCCCTTCCTCGCCGATGACGAGCCGCTCGCCGTGGTAGGCATGTGGCGGCACCGCCAGGTTGACCGGCGCCGGCACGTTGCGGAAAACGCGGCCCGCCAGGTCGTACTTGGAGCCGTGGCAGGGACAGTAGAAGCCTCCGGGCCAGTCCGCGCCAAGGTCGGCGGCGCCCGGCTCGGGCCGGAAAACGGGAATGCAGCCGAGGTGGGTGCACACCGCCTCGACCACGAGGAAGGCCGGGCGCACCGAGCGGGTGGGATTGCGCGCGTATTTCGGCTGCTGGTCGGTCTGGGAGTCGGGATCGAGCAGCAGCGCGTTGTGCTTGCCCAGCGTGGCCAGCATCTGTGGCGTGCGGTGCAGCACCCAGACCGGCCTGCCGCGCCAGTTGACGGTGATGAGCGCGCCCGGTGCAACCCGGGTCACGTCCACGTCCACCGGCGCCGCCTCGGCCTTGGCGCGCTCGCTCGGTTCCATCGACGCCACGAACGGGATCGCCGTTGCAGCAAGGCCCACCGTGCCCATGCCAACGGTCGAGGCGACCAGGATGCGCCTGCGTGCCAGCTCCTTGTCGTCCAGCGGTCCGGTTTCGCTCATGTCCACGGGGTGCCTCGGCCAGGTTGATACCGGTTTGACCGGGAAAATCGCGCGCCGTTGCCATTTTTCGTTGTGCCACGCAGAAAGGTGGATAATGGCGCGATGGACACCGCAATCAAGGAAAAGGTACAGGCCGTGATGCGCCTGGCGCGCACCCGGCAGGAGTCGACGGACTGGTTCCGCGTCGCGCTGGGCCTGTATTACCTGGCCGGCCTGATGACCAGCGAGGCGATCGACTTCAAGAAGGTGGACCGGGAGTACAACCGCTTCATCTACCACACCATCGGCGGCGGCCACAGCATCACCAGCGTGCTGCAGTTCATGAGCGGGGATAAGGTGATGCCGGTGGTCCAGTCCGAGCGCTTCATGGCCGCGTTCGCCGAATGCTGTGCCGACGTACCGGCGGACACGATTCCGTTCCTGCTGTCGCTGAACCTGGGCGTGGCCAAGAATATCTCCAGGCTCGAGGTCACCGGGCCGCTGCACGAGTGGATCGAGCGCCAGCAGGCGCTGCTGGCGCAGGCGCAGCAAACGCCGGGCGAGGGCGAACGGAACGGACCGGCAGCAGGCGAAGGCCTATAATGGCGCTTTCCAGCCGTATCGTTTTGACTATTTCATGATTGCCAACCGTTCCATCAATCCCCTCGACCACCTGATCGTGGGCTTCGACCGCGCCCTGCGCGTGGTCGGTGGCGTAGCCACCTCGTCCCGTCCCAACCCGGCCGCGCATGCCGCCGACGGCGAACTGAACGAAGAGGAGCAGCGCCACAGCGCCGGCCTGATGCGCGTGAACCACGTGGGCGAGGTCTGCGCGCAGGCGCTGTACGACTCGCAGGCGCGCTTCGCCCAGACGCCGGAGGTGCGCGCCCAGTTCGAGCAGGCCGCGCGCGAGGAAGAAGACCACCTGGCCTGGACCGCGCAGCGGCTGTCCGAGCTCGGCTCGCAGCCCAGCCTGTTGAATCCCTTGTGGTATGCGGGCGCGTTTGCGCTTGGCACCATCGCCGCCAAGATGGGCGATGCGCACAGCCTGGGTTACGTGGTCGAGACCGAGCGCCAGGTCGAGGCGCACCTGAACAGCCACCTCGACGCGCTGCCCCCGCAGGACGCCAAGTCGCGCGCGATCGTGGACCAGATGCGCATCGACGAGATCGCGCACGGCGCCGCCGCCCAGTCGCTGGGCGCGACCGACATGCCGCTGCCGGTGAAAATGGCGATGCAGGCGATGGCCAAGGTGATGACCTCCACCGCCTATTACATCTGATTGTGCTGGAACGCCCGCCGTAGGGTGGGCGGGTCTCCCGCCCACGCGTCCAACGATTGCGTGAAAACCCTTACGCCTCGACGATCTCGAACGAGTGCGTGATCTCGGCCGTCTTGGCCAGCATGATCGAGGCCGAGCAGTATTTGTCGTGCGACAGGTTGACCGCGCGCTCGACCGTCGCTTCCTTCAGGTTGCGGCCGGTGACGGTGAAGTGGAAGTGGATCTTGGTGAACACCTTCGGATCGGTTTCGGCGCGCTCAGCCTTGAGGGTCACGTCGCAGCCGCGCACGTCCTCGCGCCCGCGCTTGAGGATCAGCACCACGTCGTAGGCCGTGCAGCCGCCGGTCCCCAGCAGCACCATTTCCATCGGCCGCGGCGCGAGGTTGTGGCCGCCGCCCTCGGGCGCGCCATCCATGCTGACCATGTGGCCCGAGCCGGTCTCGGCCCGGAAACTCATGCCCGACGGGCCATTCCAGCTGACTTTCACTTCCATTTGCGTTCTCCGCTATTGTGCGATGCGCTTATTGTAAGGCTTACACCGCCAGCACGTAGCGCTCGCTCTTCATCCGCCACGCGGCAAAGGCCACCGCCGCCACTGCCGGCACGGCCGAGCTGAGGAAGGTGAGCACGAACGGCACCGCTTCCACCTGCCCGGTGCGGGCCATCTCGCGCAGCAGGGTCTGGTCCGAGAGCATCGGCACCAGGTACATCCAGGTGGCCGTTTTCAGGTCGAGCATCGATACCAGCACGCCCGGCACCATCGGCACCAGCATCACGAAGCTGAGCAGGCTCTGGGCTTCCTTGAACGACTTCGAATTCATGGCCAGCGCCACCTGCACCGCAGCGGCGAACAGCGACAGCGGCAGCGCGGCGATGCACACCATGGCCAGGCCACCCCACGACAGGCTCCATGCCATGCCGATTTCTTCCAGCGGCAGCCAGGACAGCACCAGGTGCGCCAGCGCCAGTTCGAGCGTGACGCCCACCATCGCGAGCGTGCCGGCGGCCAGCCATTTGCCCACCACCAGGTCGGCGGCGCGCGCCGGCTGCGCCATCAGCACTTCGAGCGAGCGCCGTTCGCGCTCGCCGGCGGTGCTGTCGATCGCGGTGGCCATGCCCAGCATGAAGGACGGGAAGAACAGCGCGGCCAGGATGCTGCCGATCATGGCCGCCGAGCGCGAGGCGTTGGTGCCGGTGTCGTAGCGCTGCAGCTTGATCGGCGAGAGCGTGGCCGGCGACACCCCGTGCGCGAGAAGGCGCGCACCCGCGATGTTGGAGCCGTAGGCGTTGATCACGTCCTCGATGTCGCGCGGGCGCGAGCCGGTGTCGGCGGCCGAGTCGAACCACAGCTCGATCGCGGCCGGACGCATGGCCTCGTAGTTCTCGACGAACTTGTCGGACACGCGCAGCACCGCCACCGTCTTGCGGCCCTTGAGCAGGGCGGCGATGCCTTCCTCGTCCATCGGCGCGACCTCGCGCAGCGTGAAGTTCTTCTGCCTGAGCTGGGTCATCAGGTTGGGCGCCCTGGCCGCGCCGATGACGGCGACCTCGGCGCCTTCGCGCTCGGGCTTGGTGGCGCGGTTGACCATCTGCTGCAGGATAAAGCCGAGCACCACCGGGTACATCACCGTGAACAGCGCCAGCATCGCCAGCGTGCGCTTGTCGCGCAGGGTTTCGCGCAGCTCCTTCAGGAGCACCACCATGAAACGCGGCTTCATGCGAGGATCCCTTCTTCGCCCACCAGGCTGACGAACGCGTCCTCCAGGTTGGCGATGCCGGTGCGGCGGCACAGCTCACCGGGCGAGCCCTGCGCCACCGTGTGGCCCTTGGCGATCACGATCACGTCGTCGCACAGGTGGGTCACCTCCTGCATCACGTGGGTGGCCATCAGCACGCAGCAGCCTTCCGCGCGCAGCGCCGACAGCGCGTGGCGCAGCGCGCGCGTGCTCATCACGTCCAGGCCGCGGCTTGGTTCATCCAGCAGCAGGTGGCGCGGCCGGTGCAGCAGCGTGCGCGCCAGCGCCACCTTGATGCGCTGGCCCTGCGAGAAGCCCTTGCAGCGGCGGTCGATGATGTCGTCCATCGACAGCATCTCCGATACCGCGTCGATGCGGCTGTCCAGTGCGCGGCCGCCCATGCCGTTCAACTCGCCGAAGTAGGCCAGGTACTCGCGCGTGGACAGGCGCTCGTACAGCCCGAACTGGTCGGTCAAGAAGCCGATGTTGTTGCGCACTTTGAGCGGGTCGCGCTCGGGATCGACGCCGTCGATCAGGATGGTGCCGTGGTCGCGCCGCAACAGGCCCACCAGCGTGCGCAGCAGCGTGGTCTTGCCGGCGCCGTTGGGGCCGAGCAGCGCCGTGATCTGGCCGTCGCGCGCGGTGAAGCTCACCCCGCCCAGCGCCTTCACACCGCCAAATTGTTTGCGTACTTCGTCAACTTCGATCATGGGCTGGAGGGGTCAGGGTTGCGGGCCGGCGCTGCCGAGCTGGAAGGTCGGCGCCGGGATCTCGGACAGGCAGCGCGCGTCCACCGGCTTGTCCGGGCGGTCGAGGAATTCGCGCAGCACGCGCGCCGCGCACGGCAGCTGCGACACGCCATGGCCGGCATTGGCCACCACCACGTGCTGGGCGTGCGCCATGTGGCGCGCCGCCTCTTCGGCGCGGTGCGGCGGCGTGACCGGGTCGAGCGCGCCGGACAGCAGCAGGGCCGGCGCGTCGATGCGCGACGGCGCCTTGTAGGGCACGGCCGGCACCTTCATCGCCGCGCACAAGGGCACGATGCGCTTTGCCATCGGCGCTGTGAGCACGCCCGCGTCGGCGGCCAGCAGCGCGGGCGTCATGCGCGGCACGTCCTCGGCGCAGACCACGGCCAGGTGCAGCAGCAGCGCATTCGAGCCTTCCGCCGACAGGTCGGAGAACAGGTTCTGGCGCGCCACGAACGGCGCCCAGTTGCCCTGGTAGGCCGTGTGGACCAGGAACGGCAGGCGGCGCGCGTCGGCCGGGCTGTACAGGATGTTGTGGACGGTGCCGAGAAAGCGCGTACTGGACATGGTGAAGCTCACCGGGCGCGCGGTGCGCGGGTCGGGCAGCGACAGCTTGACGCCGGCCGCGGCGCTCTCGACCAGCGCCGCAAATTCCTGCTTCAGGCTGGGGTAGGCCTTGTGGCAGGCGGCGTCGCGCGCGCACAGGTCGAATACCTTGTCGAGTGACGCCTGGCTGTCGCGCCCTCCCGCCGGGATCACCTGGTCGGGCGCGGCGACGGCATCGAGCAGCAGGGTGCGCACCGAACCCGGATAGGCACGGGCGTAGGCTTGCGCCAGGCGGGTGCCGTACGAGCCGCCCCAGACGTTGATTTTGCCGTAGCCCAGCGCCTGGCGCACCTGCTCGATGTCGCGGGCGGCGGCCTGGGTGGTGTAGGCGGCAAACGGCGCGCGCGAGTTGGCAATGCAAGCGCGCACCAGCGCGTCGAGCTGCTCGTCGCCCATCGTGTCTTCCTGCGGCATCGGGCAATCCAGCTTGCCCGACAGGCCGGTGCCGCGCTGGTCGATGAAGACGATGTCGCGGGTGGCGCGGGCGCGCTTGAAGGCGCCCGAGAGCAGCGGCAGCACGTCGCTGCCGGCTTCGCCCGGGCCGCCGGCCAGCACGAACAGCGGGTCGGGACGCGCGGCCTCGCGATAGGCGCGCGCCACGGTGACGTGCAGCCTGAGGGTGCCGGCACCCGGCTTGCCATAGTCCAGCGGCACCGGCAGCGTCATGCAACGCAGCGCGTCTTCCGAGCCGGGCAGGTGGCAGGTGCGTTCGCTTGGCGGCTCCGTCGCCCGCGCCGGGGTGGCCAGCAGCAGCGCCAGGGCCGTCGCCAACGGTAACTTGTATTTCACAGGCACTCCTATTCTGGTCGGAGTCATAATAATTTGGCAATCGCGGCGAGGTCAACGGTAGGCTCAAGGTCCACTCTAGACCAAATTTCCTATTTGCAACTTAACCTTGGTTGAATGCGCCCACGCCACAAGGCTGCGCGGCTGGGTTGACCCGGGAGCCCGTTGTCCGCTATCATGGCAGGCTTTCCGTTTGCTCAGGAAAAGACAATAAGGTCGAGTCCGCGCCAGCGAGGGCGGAACCACCGCGTAATTTGAGCATTTAACCAATTTAGGAAGTCAACATGAAAACTTTTTCCGCTAAAGGACATGAAGTCCAGCGCGACTGGTTCGTGATTGACGCGACGGACAAAGTCCTCGGACGTGTTGCCAGCGAAGTGGCACTCCGACTGCGCGGCAAGCACAAACCGGAATTCACTCCGCACGTCGACACCGGCGACTACATCGTCGTGATCAATGCAGGCAAACTGCGCGTGACCGGCACCAAAGCGAACAACAAGGTGTACTACCGTCACTCGGGCTACCCGGGCGGTATCTACGAAACCAACTTCCTGAAAATGCAACAGCGTTTTCCGGGTCGTGCGCTGGAAAAGGCCGTCAAGGGCATGCTGCCCAAGGGTCCGCTCGGCTACGCGATGTTCAAGAAGCTGAAAGTGTATGCGGAAGGTACCCACCCGCACGCTGCCCAGCAACCCCAAGCACTCGAGATCTAAGGAGCTGACTCATGATCGGTAACTACAACTACGGCACTGGCCGTCGCAAGAGTGCAGTCGCTCGCGTGTTCATCAAGGCCGGCACCGGCCAGATCACCGTGAACGGCAAACCGGCAGCGGAATACTTTTCGCGTGAAACCGGCCTGATGGTCATCCGTCAACCGCTGGAACTGACCGGCAACGTCGAGCGTTTCGACATCAAGGTCAACGTGCACGGTGGCGGTGAGTCGGGCCAGGCAGGCGCCGTCCGTCACGGCATCACCCGCGCCCTGATCGACTACGATGCAGGCCTGAAGGGCGACCTGGCACGTGCCGGTTTCGTCACCCGCGATGCCCGCGAAGTCGAGCGTAAGAAGGTCGGCCTGCGCAAAGCACGCCGCGCCAAGCAGTTCTCGAAGCGTTAATCGCTGCCGCAGCGTTCATCGCTGCTGCAAAATCAGCCGCCCGCTGCAAAGCCGGCGGCTTTTTTTTGCTCGTTGGCGGTAGGGTGGGCTCTCGAGCCCACGCGCTGTCACGCGCCGCGTGTTTTCCGCGTGGGCTCGAGAGCCCACCCTACGCCGCTCGTTCAGCCCACCCTACGCCGCTCGTTCAGCCCACCCTACGCAGCTCGTTCAGCGCAGCAGCGCCTCCACGGTCTGCTGCACCTGCCAGGCTTCGTCCAGCGTGGCGAGCGTATGCGGCGCGCCGGCGCAAAAAGCCCGCAATTGCTCGACCAGCCCTTCGCGCGTTTGCCGGTAGCTCGTTTCCTTGTCCGCCGCCCCGACCGGGTGCCATTCGCCGCCGATGCGGCGCTGCACGCAGTACCAGTCGTGCATGCGCAGCGCGCCGTCGGTGCCGACAAAGGTGCAGCGGTTGTCGTCGTCGATGGCGCCGGCCACGGCGGCGTCGATCTCCACCGGCGTGTCGCCGATCCGCAGCTGCGCCTGCAGGCTGGTTTCGGCTGCGGCCGGATCGCGGGGATAGACCACCGCATGCGCCAGGACGTGCGGCGTGCCGAGCTGGCGGACCAGCAGGAACAGGAAGTGCGACAGGACTTCGCGGCAAAAGCCGCCCTCGGCCCGCTGCGCCAGCCAGGTCGCATCTGCTTGCCAGGGCCGCGGCCATTGCCGAAAGCGCAGGCGCACCTCGGCACGCGTGACCCGGCCCACCGCACCGTCGCGCAGCAGAGCGGCCAGCATGGCCACCGGCGGCGATGCGCCAAACACGAAGTTGACGGCCACGCGCCAGCCTTCGCGCCGGGCGCGCGCCACCAGCGTGGCGGCGGCGTCGACATCCAGGGCCAGCGGTTTTTCGCACAGGACCGCTTTCCCGGCTTCGGCCGCGGCGGCCAGGTACTGCAAGTGGGTGCCGGGCGGCGAGGCGATGTACACCAGGTCCACGTCCGGGTCGGTGAGGACCGCCTCGGCGCTGGGGCGCATGGCGTTGTGCGCCAGCGCGGCCATCGCCGCACGCGCCTGCGGCGCCGGGTCCCAGGCGGCGGCAATCTCGAACTGCCCGGATGCGACCAGCCGGGGCGCAAGCGCCCGGGCCATCGTGCCGCATCCAATGATTCCTAGTCTGTATGGAGACATACGATTCCCGGGCCGGATCAGCCGGCGGCGTTCAGTTGGGTGAAGGGCTTGAGGTCCGTATAGTTGGCCACGTCGGCCATGATCTCGGCCCCGTGCTCGGCCAGGCCGGCGGCCAGGCGTTCGCCGTCGCTGCACAGCAGGTGGCCCACGGCGAGAAAGCGCGGCGGATTGCCGTCGGCGTCGGGCAGGCCGCGGTCGACCTCGAAACCCTTGACGCCAAATGCCTGCAGGCGCTGCATCACCATCGGGAAGTGCTGGTCGCGGTAGTAGTCGAAGTCGAAACGGGCGGCGGCGTCGAACGGGTAGAACACGGACAGTTTGATCATGATGTTTCTCCTGATTGAGAGGGAAGGGCCTGGCCGTCGCCGGCCAGGATGGCGAGCCACTGGTCCACGCCCCGGTAGAGTGTGGACAGCAGCAGGTTTTCGTCGTGACTGTGCTGGTTGCAGTCGTCGTTCGAAATCGGCATGGTGATGACCGACAGGCCAGCGCGGGCAAAGTGGTGGAAGGCGAGGCTGCCGCCTTCGCTGGGCTCGAGCACGAGCTCTTGGCCCAGCAGCGCGCGCAGCCTGGCGACGATGCGCCGGCCAGCCGCATGGTCGAGCGGGGTGCGGGTGGCGGGAAAGCCGGCCAGGCAGTCCAGCTGCACCACCGGCCCGCATTGCCGGAGCGTGGCCGCCGTCGGCGTGCCGTCAACAATGGGGTAGCCGAGTGCCGCGATCCCGTCGCGCAGCTGTGCGCAGACTGCTTCGGGCGCCATGCCTTCGACCAGGCGCAGGTCGAATTCCGCGACCGCGCTGCCTGGCACAACGTTGCGCGCGCCAGCGCCGACGCCACCGGCGGCCAGGCCGCGCAGGTTGAAGGTGGGCTGGTTGATCAGCATTTGCAGGCTGTCGCGCGGCAGCTCGCGCATGCCGAGCCGCTGGGCTACCTCGTGCTCGATCGGCGGCACGGCGGCGATCGCGGCCAGGCTTGAGGCGTCCAGCGGCGCCGCGTCCTTGCCGTAGCCGGGCAGCCGCGCGCGGCCGTCGCCATCCACCAGCGCGCCGATCAGGTGCGCCAGCTGCACCGCCGCGTTGGGCGCAAAGCCGCCGAAATGGCCGCTGTGCGCATCGTGCGCCGCCGCATGCAAGGTCAGGCGGGCTTGCACGATGCCGCGCACGCCGAAGGCCACCGTCGGCAGGCCGCTCTGGTGCAATTCGCCCGATGCCGAAATGACCAGGTCCGCGTCCAGGCGCGCGCCGTGCCGGTCGATGATGCCGGCCAGTCCCGGCGATTCGCGCTCTTCCTCGCCGTCGAACAGGAATTTCAGGTTCATCGCCGGCGCCATGCCGGCGGCACGCAGCACGTCCAGCGCCGACAGTACCGCCACGATGGCGTTCTTCGAATCGGCGGCGGAGCGCGCATACAGCCGCCAGCTTGGCTCGATCGCGGCTGGCGAGGCCGGCCAGTGCACGAAGCCGGAGTCGGCGCCGCCGCTGCGCAGCCGGGGCTCGTAGGGCGGCGAGTGCCAGCCTTCGCCAGCGGGCACGCCGTCGTAGTGGCTGTAGATGAGCAGCGTCTCGCGCACACCAAGGCGGCATAGCTCGCCATAGACGTAGGGGCGGCCGCTGGCGGTTGGCCACAGCTCGGAGTGGATGCCGCGGCGCGCCAGCATCTCGCGCAGGTGGCCGGCGTTTGCCTGAATCGCGGCGCTGTCCTCGACGTCGTTGGGCACGCGCAGCCACGCGGCCAGTTCATCCAGGATGACCAGCGCGCGTTGGCGGCGGAGGGACTGCAGGGTGGCAAGCGTTCTCATTGAATCCGTACAATATGTTTTTGAACATTAAATGTAATGGTACACTTGACGGAATGATGCAGTCAAAAAGAAAATTGTTTCATGACAAATTGGATACCTGAGCTACCCGCCAGCGGTGACAAGCCGATCTATCTGGCGATCGTCGATGCGCTGCAGGACGCGATCCGCAAGGCCGTGCTGCCGGCCGGCGCGCGCCTGCCCGCACAACGCGAGCTGGCCAAGGCGCTGGGCGTGACCGTCGGCACCGTCAGCCGCGCCTTCATCGAGGCGCAGCGCCGCGGCCTGATCGAATGCGGGGTCGGCAGCGGCAGTTACGTGCGGCGGGCGAGCGATGCGCTTGCCGACGCCGCGATCGACCTGCGCACCCACGCCCCGGCCTTCCCCGAGGGCATCGACGGGCGCGACATGCTCGAACAGGCGCTGGCTGGTTGCCTGCGCGGCGACGGGCTTGCCGGCCTGCTCGCGCCCGAGGTCACCGGGGAGAATCCGGCGCACCGCGAGGCCGCGGTGGCCTGGCTTGCGCGCTGTGGCGTTGCGGCCAGCAGCGCCAGCGTCCTGATCGCGGCGGGCGCGCAGAACGGCCTGTATGCCATCCTGGCGACCTTGTCCCGCCCCGGCGGTGTGGTCCTGTGCGAGGCGTTCACCAATCCCGGTTTCATGCTGGCCGCGCGCCAGCTGGGCCTGGCGCTGGTGGAGGTCGCGAGCGACGGGGAGGGCGTGTTGCCGGACGCCGTGGCGCAGGCATGCGAGCAGCACGCGCCGTGCGCCCTGTACTGCCAGCCGACCTGGGCCAACCCAACGGCGGCCACCATGTCGCCGGCCCGCCGCAAGGCCCTGGCGGCGGTGCTGGAGCGGCACGACCTGCCGATGATCGAGGACGACGACTACGGCCCGCTGGCGCCCGAGGGCTTGCCGCCGCTGGCTTCGCTCGCCCCCGCGCAGGTGTTTTACCTCGCCAGCCTGTCCAAGCCGATCGGTTTCGGCTTGCGGCTGGCCTACGTGCAGGCGCCGCCACGCTGGCAGGCCGCGCTGCAGTCGCAGTTGCGGGCGACCATCTGGATGGTCTCGCCGCTGGTGACCGAGCTGGCGGCGAGCTGGCAGCGCCAGGGCCTGGCCGACAAGATCCTGCGCTGGCGCCGCGACGAGGCAGCCGCCCGTGCGCAGCTGGCGCAGCAGCACTTGGGCGTGCCCGTCAACGGCATGGCCAGCCACGTCTGGATCGCGCTGGCGCCGGGCTGGCGCGGCGACCGCTTTGCCCAGGGGCTGGAGCGGCAGGGCGTGCTGCTGGCCGCGGGCGAGAGCTTTGCCGTGCAGCCGAGCGCGCGCGGCTACGTGCGCCTGACCCTGGGCGCAGTGCCGCGTCGCGCCAGCCTTGCGCGCGGGCTCGAGCTAGTGGGCGCGGCGCTGCGCCAGCCGCCGGAGATCGAATTGCTGTGAGCAAAAGCCGGCGCAACGCGTGCCCGCCGGCATGGCGGCCGCGAGACTGCTAAAATTGCACCCTCGGCCGAAAGGCAATGTCTCATCACAAGGAAACCACAATGATCAAAGTTGGCATCGTCGGCGGAACCGGTTACACGGGCGTGGAATTGCTGCGGCTGTTAGCCGTTCACCCGCAGGTGGAGCTGACCGCCATCACTTCGCGCAAGGAAGACGGACTGCCGGTCGCCGACATGTTCCCGTCGCTGCGCGACCGCGTGAACCTGGCTTTCTCCGCGCCCGACAAGGCCGACCTGACCAAGTGCGACGTCGTGTTTTTTGCCACCCCGCACGGCGTGGCCATGGCGCAGGCGCCCGAGCTGCTCAAGGCCGGCGTCAAGGTAATCGACCTGGCCGCCGACTTCCGCATCAAGGACGCGTCCGTGTTCGAGAAGTGGTACAAGATTCCCCACACTGCCCCCGAGCTGCTGGAAGAGGCGGTGTACGGCCTGGTCGAGCTGAACCGCGAGCAGATCAAGGGCGCGCGCCTGATCGCCAACCCGGGCTGCTACCCGACCACCATGCAGCTGGGCTATTACCCGCTGCTCAAGGCCGGCGTGATCGACGCGGGCAACCTGATCGCCGACTCCAAGTCCGGCGTATCGGGCGCCGGCCGCAAGGCCGAGATCGGCACCCTGTTCTCGGAAGCGAGCGACAACTTCAAGGCCTACGGCGTGGCCGGCCACCGCCACACCCCGGAAACCTCGGCCCAGCTGCAGCGTTACACCGGCCAGAAAGTCGGCCTGATCTTCACCCCGCACCTGGTGCCGATGATCCGCGGCATGTTCTCGACCCTGTACGCCAAGCTGACCCGCGACATCGACAACGCCGCGTTGCAGGCGCTGTTCGAGGCCGAGTACAAGGATTCGCAGTTCGTGGACGTGATGCCGTTCGGTTCGCTGCCGGAAACCCGCTCCACGCGCGGCTCGAACATGCTGCGCATCGCGCTGCATCGCCCCGAGAATGGCGACACGGTCGTGATCCTGGTGGTGCAGGACAACCTGGTCAAGGGCGCCTCCGGCCAGGCCGTGCAGTGCATGAACCTGATGTTCGGCCTGCCGGAAGAGACCGGTTTGCAACAGATCGCGCTGTTGCCGTAACGGATTTGCACCCCTGCGGCGTCGTTTTCGGCTGAGCCGGACACGATCTAGATCAAAGCGGTAACTGTTGAGCGAGATAAATTGACCTCTGGTTGGTTTTACAAGCTCCGTCCGTTCCCGTCATTTCTTGCAGGGGTGCCATCATGTTCGGTCGTAATGCCAAAAGCGAAATAGACAGCCTGGTCGGTATTTCCGCCCGCATCGAGGGCGACCTGATGTTCACGGGCGGCCTGCGCATCGATGGCGAGGTACACGGCAACGTGGTAGCCGGCGACGGCGCTGACAGCGTGCTGATCGTCTCCGAGCACGCGCGCATCGAGGGTGAGGTGCGCTGCGCCAACCTGGTGGTGAATGGCTATATTGCCGGTACGGTTTATTCCTCCGAGCTACTTGAATTACAGCCAAAAGGCCGCATACATGGAGATGTCCATTACAAGCTGCTCGAGATGCACGGTGGCGCTCTTGTTACCGGGAAATTAACCCATCAACAGACGGGCGAGCCGGTCTTCCACCTGGCGGTGGGGGCGGAGGTGACCGAAGCATGACTTTCGCCGAGCGACTATAATGGACGGCAAACCGAATCCATCCAGGAGTTACCAAATGACTGCAGTCGCTGACGTGCAAGAAAACACCATCCCGACGCCCATCGTGTTCACCGACAGCGCCGCTCAAAAGGTTGCGCAACTGATCGAGGAAGAGGGCAATCCCGACCTGAAACTGCGCGTGTTCGTGCAGGGCGGCGGCTGCTCGGGCTTCCAGTACGGGTTCACGTTCGACGAAATCGTCAACGAAGACGACACCACCATGGTCAAGAACGGCGTCCAGCTGCTGATCGACTCGATGAGCTACCAGTACCTGGTTGGCGCCGAGATCGACTACAAGGACGACCTCGAAGGCGCGCAGTTCGTGATCAAGAACCCGAACGCCAACTCGACCTGCGGCTGCGGTTCGTCGTTCTCGGCCTAAGCCGGCACCACCAGCTTCAA
>NZ_JANUHB010000009.1 GCF_024756255.1 Massilia agilis
AAAATTCAATCCGGCCCTGCACACCGCTTGACGGACATAACAGTATCTACCCTTTATTCGCTCGGTCGGGTCAGCACGGCGACCTTCTTGGCCGAGGGCGCGTGGGACAGCGAAATGCCCGGCACCCGATCACCCTGCAAGCTCACTTCGAAGCTCATCAGCTCATCGCGGCGGAAGGCGTGCACGGTGACCTTGTCGCCAACTTTGTAGCGCGCCAGCAGCGTGTCCAGGTTGGACGGATTGCCCGTCACCCGAATGCCGTCCAGCGCGATGAGGATGTCCCCCGCGGACAGCCCTGCCCGGTGCGCCGGCCCGCCCTCGTGCACGCCGGTGAGCCTGGCGCCGCCCGTGTCGCGGCCAACGTTCGCGTCCAGCGAAGGCTTGGTGCCCTTGCGCTCATCCACGAGCTTGACGCCGAACGGCGCGTACAGCTTGGCCAGCGGCAGGTCCTCGGTGCCACGCACGTAGCGCTCGAACATGCTGCGCAGCTTCACGCCCGACACTTCGTCGAACAGCGCCTCGACCTCGCCCTCGGTCACACCGCGGCCGACGGACGGGTAGAAATCGTGCCCGTAACGCTGCCACAGCGCCAGCATCACGTCGTCCAGCGACTTTGCGCCGCCGGTTTTGGCCCGGATCGTCAGGTCGAACGCGAGCGCGATCAGCGAGCCCTTGGTGTAGTAGCTGATGATGGCGTTGGCCGCGTTCTCGTCCTGCCGGTAGTACTTGCTCCAGGCGTCGAAGCTCGATTCGGCCACGCTCTGCTTGGTGCGCCCGCTGCCGCGCAGGACGCTGCCCACCGTCTTGGCCAGCAACTTGAAGTAGGTCGGCTCGTCGATGATCCCGGCGCGCACCAGCATCAGGTCGTCGTAGTAGCTGGTGAAGCCTTCGAAGAGCCACAGCAGCGGCGTGTAGTTCTCGACCTGCAGGTCGTACGGCGCGAACACGGCCGGCTTGATGCGCTTGACGTTCCAGGTGTGGAAGTACTCATGGCTGCACAGGCCCAGGAACTTCAGGTAGCCCTCGCCCGGCTCGCTGCCCTTGGGCGCGGCGGTGCTGGGCAGGTCGGCGCGCGAGCAGATGAGCGCCGTGGATGCGCGGTGTTCGAGGCCGCCGTAGCCATCGCCGACCACCATCGTCAGGAACACGTAGCGGCTCATGGGCGCGCGTTTGGTCTTCGGCTCGAAGAAAGCGATTTGCGCCTCGCAGATCGCCTTCAGGTCGGCCTGCAGGCGCGCCATGTCCAGGTTCGGCACGCGGCCCGTGATCACGATGTCGTGCGGGACGCCGTGCGCCTTGAAGGTGGCCAGCGCGAATTCGCCCATCTCGACCGGGTGGTCGATCAGCTCGTCGTAGTTGGCGGCGATGTAGGTGCCGAAGCCGTAGCGCCTGGCGCCCAGCTCCGGCAGCGAGGTGGCCACGCGCCAGTTGGCGGCGGCCGGGTCCTGCGGCGCCTGGATGTCCACCTGGTGCGCCGCCTCTTCCTTGCCGAGCACCCGCAGGTACACGCTGGTGCCGTTGAAGAAGCCGTGGGTCTGGTCCAGGTGCGCGGCGCGCACGGACAGGTCCCACGCGTACACCTCGTACCAGACCATGAGCGGGCCGCTGCACGGCGCCGCCTTCCAGGTGTGCTTGTCCACCTTTTCCAGCGCGACGGCCTGGCCGTTCGACTCGGCCCGGATGCGCACGATATTGCGCGCGAACTCGCGGATCATGTAGCTGCCGGGGATCCACGCCGGCAGCGCGAACACCTGCCCCTGCGGATCCGGTTCGGCCACGGTGACGGTGACGTCGAACAGGTGACCGGACAGGTCGCGTGGCAGAATCGTGTACTGGACCGCGGGCGGCGCCTTCTTCTGGGTTGGTTTTTTCATGGTCAGCGATGGAATGGTTTTTTGTAGTGTAATCGCAAGAGCCCGGCAGCGGCCACTCGCCATGAACACGAAGCGACGATTGCGTCAGCGGCTGTCGCGTCCGCGCGAAAGGTCGGCCTGCTCGTCGATGTCCTCGACCACGCCGGGATCGTCCACCTCGACTTGCGTGACCGGATTCGCTTGCAGGATGGCGCGCGCGCCCTGGTCGCCTTGCAGCGCCAGCAGCGCAGCCAGGTGCGTCTGGCTGAAGCCGACCGGGTTGCCACGCCGGCCCTTGAATACCGGCGCCGCAATGTCCGCGCCCGATGACAGCGCCGCGCCCAGTGCTTCGATGGTGGCCGGGCGAACGAACGGCATGTCGCCCAGCGCCACGATCCAGGCCTGCGCATCGGGCAGCGAATGACGAATGGCGTGGACAAGCGAGGCTGCCATGCCTTGCCCGGCCTCGTCGCAGATGATTACTTCGCAGCCCAGCGTGCGCAGCACATGGACGACGTCGCCGGAATGCGGCCCCACGACGGCCACCACGCGCGGCATGGCCGCGAGCAGATGGCGCGCGCTGCGGGCCACGACAGGCTCGCCACAGGGCAGAAGCTCAAGGAGTTTGTTGCGCGCGCCGGAGGGGTCGAAGCGGCTGCCCCTGCCGGCGGCCAGCAAAATGCCGACAGGGGTCACGGCCGCATCCTCAGGCGGCGGTAAGGTCGAACGGCAGCTTGCGCAGCCGCTTGCCGGTGAGGCGATACAGTGCGTTGGCAAAGGCCGGCGCCAGCGGCGGCAGGCCCGGCTCGCCCATGCCGGTGGGCGGCTCCGCCGACGGAACGATGAACACGCCCACATGCGGCATTTCGTTCATGCGCGCCACGCGGTAGTCGTTGAAGTTCTGCTGCTGCACCACGCCGTCCTTGAGCGTGATGGCCGCGCCGGGCAGCGTGGTGCCCAGCGCCATGAGCGCCGCGCCCTGCACCTGCGCCTCGACCGTCAGCGGATTGACTGCCAGGTTGCAGTGCACGCCGGCGGTCACGCGGTGCAGCTTGGGCGCGCCTTTGTCGAGCGAGGCCTCGACCACGTAGGCCACCACCGAATTGAACGACTCGTGCAGCGCCACGCCCCAGGCATGCCCCTTCGGCAGCGCCTTCTTGCCGTAGCCGGACTTGGCTACCGCGAGGTCGAGCGCGGCCAGGTGGCGCTTGTGCTCCGGCCCCATCAGCTTTTTACGATATGCCACCGGGTCCATGTTCGCCAGGTGCGCCGCTTCGTCGATCAGGGTCTCCATCACGAACGCGGTGTGGGTGGAACCGACCGAACGCCACCACAGCACGGGCACGTTGGCCTTGGTGTTATGGACGGTCAGGTTCAGCGGCACGGCGTACGGTTCGCCCATGCCTTCCACGCTCGTTGCATCCACGCCATTCTTGACCATGAAAGGCTCGAACGGCGTGCCGGAGATGATCGACTGCCCGACGATGGCGTGGTCCCATGCGACGATGTTGCCCTTGGCGTCCAGGCCGATATCGGCGCGGTGCACGTAGGCCGGGCGGTAATAGCCGCCCTTGATGTCGTCCTCGCGGCTCCACATCACCTTGACCGGCTCGCTGTGGCCGGCGGCGCGCCAGGCCTTGGCCACGCCCACCGCCTCGACGATGTAGTCCGAGGTGGGCACCGCGCGGCGCCCGAAACCGCCGCCCGCCATCATGGTGTTGACCGTGACCTGCTCGGGCTTCAGGCCGGCAGTTGCGGCCACCGCCGCCTGGTCCTGGGTCTGGAACTGGGTGCCGGCCCACACGGTGCAGTGGTCGGCGCGCAGTTCCACCACGCAGTTGAGCGGCTCCATCGGCGCGTGCGCCAGGTAGGGGAATTCATAGACGGCCGAAATCTTCTTCGGCGCGCTTGCCAGCGGCGAGATGTCGGCCTTCTTGGCCACCGTGCCGGGCGTCTTGGCCAGCGCGGCGTACTCCTGCATCTGCTTAGCGGTATCGACCTTGCCGACCGCGCTGGTGTCCCAGTCGATGGCCAGCGCGTCGCGGCCCTGCTTGGCGGGCCAGTAGCCGTCGGCGATCACGGCCACGCCGCGACCACCGCGGTCCGTCGGCACTTCGACCACGGCGCGCACGCCATTGATCGCCATCGCCTTGGCGGCATCGAAGCGCGTCACCTTGGCGCCGAACACCGGCGGGCGTGCGACCAGCGCCACCTTGCAGTTCTCGGGCTTGAAGTCCAGGCCGAACTGCTGGCGCCCGCTCGACTTGGCGCGCGCGTCGATGCGCTTCATGGGCTTGCCGATGAAGCGGAAATCCTTGGGGTCCTTGAGCGTGACGGTGGCCGGCACCGGCTGCGCCATCGCCGCGTCGGCCAGTTCGCCGTAGCTGGCTTTCTGCCCGGCCGGGCCAAACACCACGCCGTTCGCGGTCCGGCACTGCGCCGGCTGCACGTTCCATTTCTGGGCCGCGGCCGCCACCAGCATGGCGCGGGCACGCGCGCCGATCTCGCGGTATTGCGTGAACGAGTGCGCCACGCTGCCCGAGCCGCCGGTCATCTGCATGCCCATCAGGGGGTCCTTGAAGGCGTCGCCGGCCGGGGCCAGCTCGCCGCGCACCTGCGACCAGTCGGCGTCCAGCTCTTCGGCCATCAGCATCGGCAGCGCGGTGTGCACACCCTGGCCGAATTCCAGGCGGTTGACCATCACGGTGACCGTGTTGTCCGGGGCGATGTGCAGGAAGGCGTTGGGCGCAGACGGCGCCGGGACCGCGCCCGCGGCACGCGCGAAGCGGCCGGCGGAGGGAATAACGAAGCCGAGCACCAGGCCGCTGCCAAGCGCCGCGCCGGCCTTCATGAAGCCGCGGCGCGAGAGGCCGCCCTCGGGGCGCACGGGCGCCTCCTGGTTCATCCATTCGGTACGCATGTGGCCTCCTTATGCCAGGGTCTTGGCCGCGTCCTTGATGGCCGCGCGGATTCGCTGGTAGGTGCCGCAGCGGCAGATGTTGCCGCTCATGGCGCTGTCGATGTCGGCGTCGGTGGGCGCCTTGTTGGTGCGCAGCAGCGCGGTCGCGCTCATCACCTGGCCGCTCTGGCAGTAGCCGCACTGGGGAACGTCATGCTTGACCCACGCGTCCTGCACCGCCTTGCCGACCTTGTCCTGCTCGATGGCCTCGATCGTGGTGATCTTCTGGCCCACCGCCGCCGAGATCGGCGTGACGCAGGAACGGACCGGGTTGCCGTTCAGGTGCACGGTGCAGGCGCCGCACAGCGCCGCGCCGCAACCGAACTTGGTGCCGGTCATGTTGAGGTTGTCGCGCAGCGCCCACAGGATGGGCGTGGACGGGTCGGCGTCGACCTGTACGTCGCGCCCGTTGACGTTCAGTTGAACCATGCTTCTCCCCCAGTTGTGGTTGTTCTAGTTACTTCAGCGTTGCCAGCTTGGCTTCCAGCGCTTTCTGGTCCACGGCGCCCGGGATGCGGCTGCCGTCGGCAAAGAAGATCGCAGGCGTGCCCTGGATATGCAGCTTCTGCCCCAGCGCCAGCACCTTGTCGTTCGGCGTCTGGCAGTTTTCCGGCGCGGCCGGGGCCTGCTTCCCGTTGATCATCCAGTCGTCCCAGGCCTTGGCGCGGTCGGCCGAGCACCAGATGTTCTTCGACTTGGCGACCGAATCGTCGGACAGGATGTTGTACAGGAAGGTGTAGATGGTGATGTTGTCGGTGTTCTTGAGCGTGGTCTGGCGCAGGCGCTTGCAGTAGCCGCAGTTCGGGTCCTCGAACACCGCGATCACGCGCTTGCCGTCACCCTTGACCTGCTTGATCGCCAGGTCCAGCGGCAGGTCGGAGAACTTGATCTTCTGGATGTCCTCGATGCGGGCGCGGGTCAGGTCCTGCGAGGTCTTCACGTCGTAGATGTGGCCGATGACCAGGTACTGGCCGGTCTTGTCGGTGTACAGGATGTCGCCATTGACGCGCAGCTCGTACAGCCCGGCGTACGGGGTCTCCTTGACCGATTCGATCTTGGCGCCACCCAGGCGCGGCTCGACCGCTTTGCGGATGCTCGCTTCGGTCGTATTTTCGGCGCCAACGCAGGAGGCAATCAGGCCCGTCGCCATCAATACGGCGAGCTTTCGCTTCAACATATGTATTCCTTAATGAATGAGTTACCTGCCCATCGCGTGGGCAATCAGCCGGCGCTTTACCATCGGCAATTTATCGAGCAAGTTTAACCCCAAATTGCGGATCACTCGCACTGGCTCAAGATTCGCGCCGAAGAGGCGTTCCAGGCCGTCGGTCGCCAGCTGCATCAACAGCACATCTTCCTTGCGGGCGCGGGCATAGCGGGCCAGCACGCGCTCGTCGCCGAGGCTGCGGTGCTCCTCGCGGCCGGCCAGCACTTCAAGCAGGTCGACCACGTCGCCAAAGCCCAGGTTCATGCCGTGGCCGGCCAGCGGATGCACCGCGTGCGCGGCGTCGCCCAGCAGCGCCACGCGCGGCGCCACGATCGAGTGCGGGCGGATGATGACCAGCGGGACGGCCTTGACCATCTCGGGCTGCAGCGGCTTCAGGCAACCGAGCTTGTCCTCGGCAAACTCGCCCAGGCGGATCGCCAGCTCGCCCTGCGATTCGCTCATCAAGGTATCGGCCAGGGTGTCAGGCGCGGACCAGACCAGCGAGACGCGGTTGCCAGGCAACGGCAGCAGCGCGACGATGCCTTCATCGCAGGTGAACCACTGGTAGGCCACGCCGTGGTGCGGCTTTTCGCAGGAGAAGTTGGCGACCACGCCGCGCTGGTGGTACGAGCGGTAATCGATGCCGATGCCGCACTGGCCGCGCACCCACGATTCGCGCCCGTCCGCGCCCAGCACCAGCTCGGCCTCGATGACCGTGCCATCGTCCAGGCGCACGCTGGCGCCATCGTGGCGGGCGGTGAGGCTGGCCGCGCGGCCGCTGACGATCTGCACGTTGGGCGCAAACTTGAGCGCCGCGTCCAGCGCCTGCGCCAGGTTGCTGTCCTCGACGATCCAGGCCAGCGTGCCAGTGTGCGCGCTGAAGGCGTCGAACGACAGGCCGCCGGCGTTCTCGCCGTCGCCGTTCACGATCATCGAATCGACCGGCGCCACGCGCGACAGGTCGAGCGCGCCCCACACCTTCAGGGACGAGAGCAGGTTGTGCGCGGTGTGGTTGAGCGCGTACACCCGCACGTCCCACGCCGGCTGGGCGCCGCTGGTCTCTTCCTTCGGCCCCGAGCGCGCGGGCGGGACCAGCAAGGTCACGCTGTGACCGGCCTGGGCGAGCCCGAGGGCCGTGGTTTTGGCGATGGCGCCGTTGCCAACGATGCAGACGTCGCTGCGGTACTGTGCGGAGGAAGAGGTCGAGGTAGTCATAGCGTTCATTATAGCGACTCGGCCTCGCGCGGCCGTCCGCGGGCGCGTCCCGGGCGATGAGAAAGTTTCAAGCGGGACTTGCAGAGTGCAAATCTGCTGGCTATAATCATGCCTCTCTTGGCCTGGTAGCTCAGTTGGTAGAGCAGAGGATTGAAAATCCTTGTGTCGGTGGTTCGATTCCGCCCCGGGCCACCAAAGATTCAAAGAAAAACGCCGACCTGACTCAGGTTGGCGTTTTTTTTCGTCAATTTCCGCGGCGCGGCGGCTGGCTGTCGAAGAAGCGCCAGATCGTAGCGCTCGCGTCCAGTGCGGTCGATGCCGCTTCCTTCCCCTGCCGTACACGGTCCGCGCCCGGCCATGAATGGCCGCCGGTGTCCGTCACGCACATCTGGACCTGTGCCCCGCCGGCGCAATCCTGATACGCCTCGCAGTAGGCGCCGGGGACCTGCAGCACCCGCTGCACCTTGCCGCTGCACTGGTCGCGCTGCACCCAGCGCGCAATGGTCTGCGGCACCGACACGAAATCCATCACACTGCGCTGGTCGCGGAATGCGCCAGGCCCGGCGCCGCCGTCGAACAGAACGTGGTCGTCGTCGCGGGCATGGATGTGCAGTACCGAGACCGGCCGCGACGGGACGCAACGCAGGGTAGCATCCGGCCCGGCAACCGATGCGACGGCACGGAACACGTCCGCCGCCTCGCACGCCAGCCGGTGGGCCAGCATGCCGCCGTTGCTCATTCCGGTGGCGAACACACGGCGCTCGTCGATGGCATAGCGCGCCTTGAGCGCGCCCACGACCGCGCGCGCAAAACCGACGTCGTCGCTGCCCTGGTCGCGCGCGTAGCCGCAGCAGGCACCCGCGTTCCAGGTTGCCAGCCGGCCGCCGGGCAGCCTGCTGGCGCCATTCGGAAAGGCAACGAGAAAGCCGCTTTGGTCGGACTGGCGCTGCAGGCCGTACCGGGCGTCGTCGGCCATGAAGTCGGCACTACCGCCACCTCCATGGAAGGCCAGTACCAGCGGCGCCGGGCGGGCGGGATCGTACCCGGCCGGCACATGCACCAGCACCTTGCGGCCCTGCACCTGGAGTTCCTGCAGCCCGGTCGCGGCACTGCGGTCGGCGCGCCGCTGTTCGAGGCGATGCCGGATGTTCTCGCCCAGTTGCTCCGCCGGCGCGGCGGCGGACGCCAGCAGCGCAGATGCGACCAGGCAGCACGACACGAGATGGTAGCGAAGCTTCATGGGCGGGCTCCTTGAGTGTGTTATCGAGCAATGATACGGCGGTAGAGGGTCCTCGCAGAAATATTACCAAGAAGCAAGTTTTTCACAATACAATCAAGCTCTGTTCAATAACGGGGCGTGCCGTGAACGAGGAAGAATTTGGCTGGCTGGTCAAGCGCCTGGAAGCGCAGTCGGCGAACTCGCCGCAGGCGTTCCGGGCCCGGGTTCTGTTGATGAGCATGGCCGCCTATGTGGCCCTGTTCTGCGTCCTGTTCCTCAATGCGGCGCTCCTGTATGGCGCCGTTGTGTGGTCGCGCGAGCACGGCGTGAACCGTGTCGCCATCGCCGCCGGCATCCTTGGGCTGATGTCGGTGCCGATCCTGTACGTCACGCTGCGCACGCTGGCGATGCGCCTGCAGCCGCCGCAGGGCCGGGCGATCACGCGCGCACAAGCGCCGGTGCTGTTCGAACTGCTCGACAAGATGCAGGCCCGGCTCAAGGGTCCCGCCATCCACCATGTGCTGGTCGATACCGACTACAACGCCGGTATCGTGCAGTTGCCGAGCTGGGGCCTGGTCGGGCCGAGCGTGAATTACCTCGTTCTCGGCCTGCCCTTCCTGCTCGGCCACAGCACCTCCGGCATGCAGTCGGTGGTCGCGCACGAATACGGCCACCTGTGCGGCGCGCATGGGCGGCTGGGCAACTGGGTATGGCGCCAGCGCCTGATCCTGCACAAGGTGCACGAGCGGGTGGACGCGGCCGCGGAAGCGTCGGTCTGGTATGGCATGCTGCTCAAGCCACTGGATGCCTTCATGCCCTACTTCGACGCCTGCTGCTTTGTGCTGCGCCGCCAGCACGAATACGAGGCGGACCGCACCTCGGCCAAGCTCGCCGGCGCGGACGTGGCCGCCGCCAGCCTGGTGCGCAGCGAACTGCTTGCCACCTGGTTCCACACGCAGTTCTGGTCCACCCTGTACCGCCAGGCCGACACCCGCGAACGCCCGGGCTTCATGCCGTACAAGTCGCTGGCCACGGCGCTGCGGATCAGCCACGACGAATGGGCGACACAAGAGCGCCTGAAGACCGCCTGGCAGTACGAGTCGGGCTACGACGACACCCATCCCTGCCTGCGCGAACGCGTGGAGGCGCTCGGCCAGCACCCGGCGTTGCCGCAGCCGCTGGCGCGCAGCGCCGCCGTGTCGCTGCTGGGCGAGCTGGCCAACCAGCTGGCCGAGGAATTCGACCAGGCATGGTGGCGCGACCATGGCAAGGACTGGGGCGAGCGTTACCGCCGCGTGACCCGGTCGCAGGCGCGCCTGCGCGAGCTCGATGCCGCCCCGCTGTCCGGCCTGCCCCTGCACGAGCTGCAGGAGCTGGCGGTGCTGAAGGTGGAATTCGACTCGGCGCAGGCGGCCAAGCCGGTGCTGGCGCATTTGCTGCGCCAGCGCGGCGGGCCGTTCCCGAAGGCGTCCTGCATGTACGGCCAGATCCTGCTGGACGAGCGCCGCCGCGAAGGACTCGACTACCTGGCCGAGGCGGCGCGCCATGACCGCAGGCTGGCCGACGAGGCCCTGCACGCCGGCTTCCAGTTCCTGCTCGCGCACGAGGGCGAGGCGCGCGCGCACCAGTGGGTGGGTCAGGTCCAGCAGGCGCAGGCGGCCTGAGCGCTGGGCCTGGCGCTCCTCGGGCTTGATGGCGAGCACGGTCGACGCCGCCGAACCACGCCACGCTCGGCCGGTCGAACGATGACCGTCACCATCGAGCTCACGGAGGACGTCATGAACTCGCAGATCACCAGTTGGGGCGCATCGCTGATGGCCTCGCTGTCCGCAGCCATGTCGCTGCTGTTTGCGGCCGTTCCGCGCATCATCGGCTTTCTCATCATCCTGGGAATCGGCTGGCTGATCGCCTCGCTGATCGAAAAGGCGATCGTGGCGCTGCTGCGCGCCGTCCATTTCGATGGCTTTGCCGACCGCGCGGGCATGGGGCCGATGGCCCAGGCGCTGAAGCGCTCGCCGTCGGGCGTGCTGGCCGGCATCGCCAAGTGGTTCGTGCGGCTGATCGCGCTGGTGGTCGCGTTCGACGCGCTGGGCGTGCCGGCGGTGTCGCAGGTGCTGCACCAGTTGCTGATGTGGCTGCCCAACCTGGCGGTCGCCGTGATCGTGCTGGTGATCGGCGGCATGGCCGCCAATGCCGTGTCCGGCATCGTGCGCGAGACCGCCGCCAAGGCCCGGCTGGAGCGTCCGGAACTGGTGGCCACGGCGGCCCGGTGGGCGGTCTGGGGCTTTGCGATCCTGGTCGCGGTGTACCAGATCGGGGTGGCCAGCACGCTGGTGGATATCCTGTTCATGGCGCTGGTCGGGGCGATCGCGCTGGCCATTGGATTGTCGTTCGGGCTGGGCGCGCGCGACACCGCCGGGACCATCGTGCGCAATTTCTACGAACGCAACCAGGGCGCGACCGGGCGCGTGCGGCAATCGATCAGCGCGGCCAACGAGTTGCCATACAGCGGCGTCGAGCACCGGCACGGGCTGGTGGACCGGCGCAGCGGCAACGGCCGCCGCGCGGCAACCTGAACTACGGGCCCGGGTGCGAATTGTCCGGCAGCGACGGGATCGCGCGCAGGTATTCGTACATCGCGGCCAGGTCGGCCTCGGTCTTCTTGCCGAACGTTGGCCACGGCATGACCTGCAGGATCTGCCCGGCCGGGTCCTTGGGGTTGTGGCCGCTGCGCAGGGTCTCGATGAACTCGCGCCGCGTCAGGCCGGCCGGCTTGCCGGCGTGGTCGGGCGTCAGGTTCGGCGCGGTGATCTCGGGACCAAAGGTGCGCCCGCCGGACAGGTACTCGGACGCATTGATGATCTCGCGCTGGCCCTGGAACGGGTCGCCGCCCGGCAGGTACGAGGGATGGCTGTGACAATCGATGCAGCCGCTGGTGTTGACGATGTAGCTGCCCAGCCCGACCAGGGCGCGATTCTTGTCTTGCAGGTTGAGCTTGACGCCCGGCGGCACGATCTCGTAGCCGCGCCTGATCTGGTGCTCGAGGTAGTCGTCCTTGCGCATGTCATTGGCCGACCAGGCGAACGCGGCGCTCAGGGCCAGGCACAACGCGGCGCCGATCCCCAGTACTTTCTTCATGTGGCTTCCTCCTGACGAAGAGACGTGAACCGTCGCACGGGACGGCGCCATCCCAGTCTAGCCAGTTGTAGCGGAAAGTTTTCGCCCTCGGGCAGGACGCTTGAGCTTGCTCAAACGGCAACTTTCGTCACCATCAGCGGCGTCTCCGACTGTCCGCGAAAACGGAGAAACATTTACGACAACCTGCCAAGCCTGGCCTGCAATAATGGTGGTTTTGCCATGTATTTACGGAATATCGCCATGATCAGGAAGACCCTCATTGCCGCCCTGTGCGGCATCGCCCTGGCGCCGCTCGGCGCCCATGCGCAGTGGCTCGACACCTTGAAGAACGCCGCCGCCCAGGCCGCCGTGGGCGCGGTGCAGAAGGTGGTGGACAAGCCGGCAGCCGAACCGCAGGAGCGCAGTCCCGCGGCCGCGCCCGCGACACGCAATGCCGATACCCCGGCTGCCCCCGCCGCGCAACGCGCTGCCGAAGCGGGCGCGGCGCCAGGTTGCCGCAAGCTGAAAGGCAATGTCCTGCCGCCGGTTGGCGAGCGTCCGGCCGGGTTCAAGCCCGAGGTGCTGTGGCCCGAAGAGACCCAGTGCAGCTATTACAAATTCGCCGACCTGAAGTTCGACGCGGCGCGCGAGATGAAGAAGAAGTTCGAGAATGCGAGCAAGGTGCCGTGCAGCGATTGCGAGGGCGGCTACAGTTTCGACGCGTGGGCGCACTTCTCGATGGGCAAGGGCGGCATCAGCAAGGACAAATTCGACGCGATGCTGGTGGCGCTCAAGCCTGGCCAGCACATCGACTGGAAAGGCGCCAAATTCCAGGGCCAGGTGCTGCTGAGCGGCGAACAGCCGGTGGCCGGCTTCCCGTGCAAGCAGTTCCACTGGATCCTCAAGGACAAGTCCGGTGCCCAGGTCGCCGAGCGCGAGGGCATGTTC
The DNA here is from genome assembly GCF_024756255.1 of Massilia agilis. Classification (GTDB taxonomy): domain Bacteria; phylum Pseudomonadota; class Gammaproteobacteria; order Burkholderiales; family Burkholderiaceae_D; genus Telluria; species Telluria agilis. Next base: position 12,519 of record NZ_JANUHB010000009.1, read on the forward strand.
TGCGAATACAAGGAAGAGTATTCGACCACTGCCAAGTGGCACGAGATTCTGTGAACGCCGGAGCTTTTCCGCTCCGGCCTCACATCCGCGCGCCCCGCCCGGGGCGCGGCGTCCTTACCAGAAGATCACGCGCTGTTCCGGCGCGAGGTACATCTTGTCACCCGGCTTGACGTCAAACGCTTCGTAGAAGCCCGGATGGTTGCGCAGGCTGCCGTTGACGCGGAATTCTGACGGCGAGTGCGGGTCGGACTTGACCTGCGCGATCAGCGCCGCGTCGCGCGCCTTGCCGCGCCGTGCCTGGGCCAGGCCCATGAACAGGCGCTGCTCCGCGGTCATGCCGTCGATCACCGGCGCCGGCCGGCCCGCCAGGTAGATCTGGTAGGCGCGGCTGGCCATGATCGCGCCGGCGTTGTCGGCGATGTTCTCGCCCAGCGTGAGCTGGCCATTCAGGTGGTAGCCGGGGACCGGGCTGTAGCTGCCGTACTGCTCGGCCAGCAGCTTGCCCTTGGCGGCAAATTTCTCGCTGTCTTCGCTGGTCCACCAGTTGCGCAGGTTGCCGTCGCCGTCGTACTGGGCGCCCTGATCGTCGAAGGCGTGGCTGATCTCGTGGCCGATCGAGATGCCGACCGCGCCATAGTTGACGGCCGGTTCGGCGTCGGCATCGTACAGCGGCGACTGCAGGCGCGCTGCCGGGAACACCACCTCGTTCATCTCCGGGCTGTAGTAAGCGTTGACGGTCTGCGGCGTCATTTCCCATTCGCTGCGGTCCACCGGCTTGCCCAGCTTGCTCACCTGGAACTGGTGCGCGAAGGCGCGGGCGCGCCGCACGTTGCCCACCAGGTCACCCGGCTTGACCACCAGCGCCGTGTAATCGCGCCACTTCTCGGGGTAGCCGACCTTGACGTTGATCTTGGCCAGCTTGGCCTGGGCCTGCTTTTTCGTTTCCGGCGTCATCCATTCGAGCGTATCGATGCGCTCTTTGAACGCAGCCAGGAAATTCTTCACCATGTCCTCGACCTGGCGCTTGCGCTCGGCCGGGAAGTACGCGTCCACGTAGGCCTTGCCAACCAAAAAGCCCATGTCGCGGTTGATCTCGGCGATCGCCAGTTTTTCCAGCGGGCGGTTGACCTTGGCGCCGGACAGCACGGCGCCGCGGAAGGCAAAGCTCTCGTCCACGAAGGCCTGCGACAGGTAGGGCGCATACGCGGAGAGCAGGCGGAACTGGAAGTAGGCCTTCCAGGTCTCGACCGGGGTCTTGTCGATGATCGCCGACAGGCCGGAAAGGTAACTCGGCTGGCTCACGTTCACCGCCACGGCCTTGCCGCCCACGCCGCTTGCCTTCAGGTAGCCGTTCCAGTCAAAGTTCGGCATCAGCGTTTTCAGCTGGGCGACCGTCATCTTGTTGTAACCCTTGACCGGGTCGCGGTTCTCGACTGCACTCCACTGCACGCGCGCGATCTCGGTTTCCAGCGCGACGATGCCGGCCGCCTCGCTGGCAGCGTTGGCGTGGCCGGCCAGCGCCAGCATGTGCTCGATGTGCTGCTGGTACTTGGCGCGCACCTCGGCCAGGCGCTTGTCGTCCTGGGCCAGGTAATAGTCGCGGTTGGGCATGCCCAGGCCGGACTGGTTGATGTCGGCCAGGTAGTGGGCCGAATCCTTGTTGTCCTGGTGGACCGACAGGTGCAGCGGGCCGCCGGCGCCGGCGATCTCCAGCTGCGCCACCAGCGCCGCGAACCGGCGCTTGTCGCGCAGCGCGGCGATGGCGTCGAGCTCGCGCTGGACCGGGGCCAGACCCAGTTCGTTGCGGTGCTTCTGGTCCACGTAGCTGTTGTAGAAATCCCCCATCTTCTGCGCCGGCGAGCCGGGCTTGGCGTGCTTGTCCTGCGCCGCCTGCTCCACCAGGGTGCGGATCTGCTGCTCGACATTGTCCTGCGCAACATTGAACGCGCCCCAGCTCGAGCGGTCGGACGGGATCTCGACATCCTTGAGCCACTTGCCCTGGGTGTAGCGGAAGAAATCGTCCTGCGGGCGCACCGTGCTGTCGAAGGCAGCCACGTCCACGCCGGCGCGCTGGGCCGCCGCCACCGCCGCCGGAGCGGTTGAGGCGGCAACGCTTGCCGGGCCGGCGGCATGCGCGGCGCCGGCGAACAAGCCCACGATCAAGGTACTGCACAAGGTGCGCTTCATGTCTGTCTCCTGGTTAAGCTTTTGAACTGGCTGGATGCTAATGCAAAAGCAAAGGTGTGCCAAGGAAACATCGGTATGTATGACAGCTTCGGTACACTTGCTTGACTTCGAGCGCACTCCAACTTCTACGATTCCCACCATGACCGCCGCACTGACCATCCAGCAAGCGGCCGCAGCCTGCGGCCTTTCCGTGCACACCTTGCGTTACTACGAGCGCATCGGCCTGATCCGGCCGGTGGCGCGCCGCGCCAACGGGCACCGGCGCTACCGCAGCGAGGACATGGGCTGGATCGCGTTCCTGCTGCGGCTGCGTGCAACCGGGATGCCGGTGGAGAAAATGCAGCGCTATGCACGCCTGCGCGAAGCAGGCCAGGAGCTGGGCAGCATCCGCGAACGCCGCCATATGCTCGAGGAGCATGCGGCGGCCGTGCAGGCCGAGCTCGATGCGCTGGCCGAGACGCTCGGCTATCTCCACCAGAAGATTTCCCTGTACGGCGACATGGAGCACCAACTCACAGAAAGGGAAGAAAATGGAAACACGCTACGAACGGGGCTGGAAACGCCTGAAGGAAGTGGACGGCAAGGCCGGTGAACAGGTGGTCGCGGCACTGGCCGATTGCTGCCCGGACCTGGGCCGCTACATCGTCGAGTTCGGCTTTGGCGACATCTACTCGCGCCCGGGCCTCACCCTGCAGCAGCGCGAATTGGCCACCATCGCGGCACTGACCGCGCTCGGCACGGCCACACCCCAGCTCAAGGTGCACATCGCCGCCGGCCTGCACGTGGGACTGTCGCGCGCGGAGATCATCGAAGCGATCTTGCAGATGAGCCTGTACGCGGGCTTCCCGGCGGCCCTGAACGGGGTATTCGCGGCGCGCGAGGTGTTTGCCGCCCACGACTGACAGCGCGAGCGTGCCGGGCCGGGCGCTTCGATATAATCGTGGCAAGGCCAACCGGCCGGTCAGCTCGGGCAGCAAGCCGGGCGGCGGACACCCCTGCTCACAGCCAGATCATGCCCCAATTGCTGCTCACCCCGATCGTGTTCCTGCTCACCGCCGTGCTGCTGGTGCCGCTCGCGCAGCGCCTGAGGCTGGGCTCGGTGCTGGGCTACCTGGTCGGCGGCTGCCTCATCGGGCCGTGGGGCCTGGCCCTGGTCAAGGGCGTGGACTTGATCAGCCATGTGGCCGAGATCGGCGTGGTGATGATGCTGTTCCTGATCGGCCTGGAGCTGCAGCCGGAAAAGCTGCTGGCCATGCGCACCCTGGTGCTGGCCGGCGGCACGCTGCAACTGGTGGCCTGCGGCCTGCCGCTGGCGCTCGGCGCCTGGCTGCTCGGCATGCCGGGCACGGCCGCGGTGATTGCCGGGGCCACGCTGGCCTTGTCCTCGACCGCGATCGCGGTGCAGAACATGCAGGAGCGCCACCTCGACCACACCCCGGCCGGCACCGCCGCGTTCGCGATCCTGCTGTTCCAGGACATGGCCGCCATTCCGCTGCTGGTGATCACGCCGCTGCTGGGTGACGGCGCGGCGCAGACCGCGTTCAATGCGCCGCTGGCGGCGGCCACCATCGCGGGCATCCTGGTGGCGGGCCGCTACGCGATGCCGGCGGCCCTGCGCCTGATCGCGCGCACCCGGCTGCGCGAGATCTTCACCGCGTTCGCGCTGCTGCTGGTGCTGGGCATCGCCCAGCTGATGACGCTGGCGCACCTGTCGATGGGCCTGGGCGCCTTCCTGGCCGGGGTGCTGCTGGCCAGTTCGGAATACCGCAAGGCGCTCGAGACCGACCTCGAGCCGTTCAAGGGACTGCTGCTCGGACTGTTCTTCACCTCGGTCGGCATGTCGGCCAACCTGGGCTTGCTGGCCGAGGTGCCGGGGCAGGTGCTGCTCTTGTCGGTGGGCTTCATGCTGGTCAAGATGGCCGTGCTGGGCCTGGTGGCGCGGCCCATGCCGATTGCGCCGGCCCAGCACTGGCCGTTCGCCGCCCTGCTGTCCCAGGGCAGCGAATTCGCCTTCGTCGTGTTTGGCGTGGCGCACGCTGCCGGCGTGATACCGGCGCGCTGGGGCGAGCTGCTGGTGCTGATGGTGGCGGTGTCGATGGCGCTCACGCCGCTGGCCGTCACGGCCGGCAACGCGCTCGGCAAGACCCTGCACTCGCCCGCCACACCGCCACCCGACACCATCGAGCCGGAGGGAGCGCGCGTGATCGTGGCCGGCTTTGGCCGGGTGGGCCAAATCGCGGGGCGCCTGTTGATGGCGTCCGGCATCAAGGTCACGGTGCTGGACAACGACCCGGACATGATCGAGACCGTGCGCCGCTTCGGTTACCGGGTGTTCTACGGCGACGCCACCCGGCTCGACCTGCTGCGCGCTGCCGGCGCCGGCCAGGCGCGCCTCTTGATCAACGCGATCGACGACATGGAGGCGAACCTGGCGTTGACCGACATCGTCCGCCAGTATTTTCCGCATCTGAAGCTGATCGCGCGGGCGCGCAACGTGACCCACGTGTACGAGCTGCGCAACCGCGGCGTCGAACTGGTCGAGCGCGAAACCTTCGAATCGGCCCTGATGCTGGGGCAGTGGGCGCTGGAACAGATGGGCGTGGAGCCGACAACGGCCGAGCGTGCCCGACTGAAGTTCCGCGACCACAACCTGGCGACCGTCGAGGCCATCTACCCGCACTACCAGGACGAATCGGCGATGATCTCGATCACCCAGGCCGCGCGCGACGAGCTGGCGCGCTCGTTCGAGCAGGACCGGTTGCGCCTGCGCGAGGGCGAGGACGGCCGGGCCTGACCGGCAGGGCGGCGTGCGCGCCCGCCCGGTGCATCATGGCCTGCGCGACAAGCGCCCGAGCGAGGCATAGGCGTTGGACCATTGCCTGCTCCACCTTGCTGCGGCCCCGCTGGGAAGCATGGCCGCCAGCGCCGCCGACGCGCGCGCGGCCAGCAGCGCGAACAGGTAGATCGCGCCGATCACGAGCGCGAACGCCAGCAAGCCGCCTGCCGATGGCTGCGCCGCCAGCGGCAAGCCCAGCCACGCGTTGGCCAGCGCGACCGCGAACGCCATGAGCGGGAATTGCGTCGCATACAGGGGCAGCCCGAGCCCGGCCAGCCTGCGCCGCAGCCGCGCCACCGTGCCGGGCCGCGCGCGCCGCCCGCGGATCCCGTACAGCGCGGCCAGGAACACGGCAAGCCCGCCTGCCACCATCAGGTCGAGCAGCAGGCGCAGCAGCGAAACGTAGGGCAGCGGCAGCGCCGCAAGGCGTGCCCCAGCCACCCGCGAAGCGAGGAGGACGGCAAACAATACCGCGGCGCCGGCCCAGCCTGGCACGCGGCGGCGCCAGCGCGGCGCCCACGCCGCCACCGCAAGGCCAAGCAGCCACGCGGCCAGGTAGCCCAGGTAGCGCGGTGCGACCAGCACCAGCGCGGCCGCGAGCAGCGCCGCCACCGCACAGCCGCGGCGCAGCCCGGACGGTCCGAGCGAGAACGCGGTGGCCAGCACAACATAAGCCCAGGCCTCGTAGGCAAGCAGGAACAGCATGGCGTTGCTACCAAAGCCCGGGACAACGATGTCCTGCAACAGCAGCAGGTTGCCGAACAAGACAAACGGCGTCAGGTGGGTGGGCGCCGACTGGGGCAGCGCCGCATACACGCCGGACTCGGCGAACAGCGCGCCGCCCGCCACGTCGAGCAGGCCGCCCGCCGCCAGCGCCGGCACAAGCAGCAAGTACACCTTGCGCCCGTTGCGCCACAGGTCGGGCCGGGGATCGGCGCCGCGCCGCCACCGCGACAGCGGCAGGCCGCCGAGCAGCAGCCCACTCAGGACCATGTAGGCGATGAAGGATTCGTGGCCCAGGCTGGTGACGAAGTAGAACAGCCGTGTCAGGATGCCCTTGTGCGCGACATGCCCATAATTGGCGAACAGCAAGAACCGGACGTGGTAGCTCACGGCGATCAAGGCGGCGAGCCAGCGCAGCGTTGCAACCCTGGAGAGGAACAAGCTGTTCACGGTCTATCGTCCATGAAATCGGGCCGGCGACCGCAGCCCGCATGGATTCCACGCTACCACCCAGCCTGCTCGTCTGTTTGATCCCGATAGACGTGTGCGCGTGAACTGCGCGGCTGGACGCACAGTCAAGCCGGTTTGGCCATCCCGATCCCTAGTCCGGCAACGCCATCACCGCCATATCGTGCACAGGCAATGCGCGCTCTTCGCGGAGAAGCTGTTCGAACGCGTCCGCAGCGAGAGGCTGGCTGAAGTAATACCCTTGCATCTGATCACAGCCGTGCTGTCGCAGGTATGTCAATTGTTCCTCGGTTTCGACGCCCTCTGCAATCACTTGCAGGCGTAGTCCATGCGCAAGCGAAATGATCGAACGCACCAGTTCGGCGCCGTCACTGTTGAGCGTGATGTCGCGCACGAACGATTGATCGATCTTCAGCAGATTGATGGGGAAGCGTTTGAGGTACGACAGGCTGGAGTATCCAGTGCCGAAATCGTCCACGGAGAGATGCACGCCCAGTGCCTTGAGTTCACGCAAGACGCCAATGGCGAACTCGACATCGGTCATCACCATGCTCTCCGTCAGCTCAATATCCAGATGCTGGGCAGACATGCCCGTGTCAGTCAAAATGGCGGCGATCGATTGTGCCAGCCCGCGATCGGCAAACTGTCGGGCAGACAAGTTGACTGCGACGCGCAGTGCAGGCAATCCGGCAAGCTGCCAACGACGATGTTGCATGCAAGCGGTACGCAGCACCCACTCCCCGATCGGCCCGATCAATCCGATCTCCTCGGCCAGCCCGATAAAGCGTGCCGGCGAGACCATGCCAAGTTCCGGGTGCTGCCAGCGGATCAGTGCCTCCATACCGACGACCTTGCCCGTACGCAGATCGAGCTGCGGCTGATAGTGCAGCAGGAATTCGCCGCGTTCCAGCGCATTGCGCAGGTCGCCTTCGAGGCGCAGTCGCGCCAATGCCTTTTCATTCAAGGATGCCGTGTAAAACTGGAAGCTGTCGCGTCCGGCGCCCTTGGCGCTGTACATGGCGATATCGGCATGCTTGATCAAGGTCTCCGCGTCCCTGCCATCTGCGGGATAGACTGCGATGCCCATGCTACAGGTCAGGAAGAATTCGTGGCCCCCAACAATGAAGGGTGGGGCAACGACGTCCATGATTCGCTGCACAAGTGCCGTCTCCAGCGATGTGTCGGCCTGCTCGGCCAATACCAGGACAAATTCGTCGCCGCCGAGGCGGGCGACAGTGTCGCTGTGGCGAACCACGCTGCGCAGGCGAGTCGCCACCTGTTTGAGCAGGACATCCCCGGCCTGGTGACCGAGCGTGTCGTTGACGAACTTGAAGCGATCGAGGTCAAGGAACACCACCCAGACGGGTTTATCGTCGCGCGCTGCGGCTGCAATGGCCTGGTTGAGCCGCTCCTGCAGCAGGTTGCGGTTGGCGAGCATGGTGAGGGCATCGTGATTGGCCTGGAGCTCGAGCTGCTCTTCATAACGTTTGGTGGTCGTCACGTCATATTTGGCACCGACAAAGTGCGTCACTTCGCCAGTCTCATCCCGTACCGGGGCAATGTGAACGTCCGTCCAGAACATCGCCCCGTCGCGACGATAATTCCTTATTGTCACGTGGCCTTCCTGCTGGGCGCGAAGGAGCCTGCGCAGTTCCTTCAATCCGGCCTGTTCCTTGTCATTTTGATGCAGCACCCTGAGGCTTTTCCCGGCGATCTCCTGGGCCGAATAGCCTGTCATGCGTTCGAAGGCAGGGTTCACATATTCCACCGGATAGTGTGGCGCTGCTGCGCTGGTGATGACGATGGCGTTCGGACTGGCTTCAATGGCACGTTGACGCAGATGGAAGGCAGCCTCCGCGGCCAGCTTGGCGCTGCGATTGCGCAGGAACTGCATCGCGACCGCCACCGAGTTGGCCAGCCCGGTGAGCAGGTCCACCTCTTCCGCATCGAATGCATCCGGCTCGGCTGCGTACACGTTCAGCAAGCCGACAGTCTGGCCATCATGCACCAGCGGGAGCGTGATCTTCGAATTGAAACCACGGCGTAATGCTTGCTCTCGGCGCGGGCCGAATTGCGGGTCGGATTGCAGGTTGTTGATGATCGTCGGGCGGCCCGTGCGCAGTGTCGTGCCGATGGTGCCCGCTCCCGTGGCACCGGCGCGTAGCGCACCGTCGATACACGCCAGGTAACCATCTTGTTCGCCGGCGATGCCCGCCGGTTCGACGCCGCCGTCCCGTGCCAGCAGGCCGGACCACGCCAACCGATATCCCTCGCGTACGACCACTTCGCAAATACCCTGCAACAGTGCGTGTTCATGCGCCGCGCTGGCCAATTCGTTCTCGCAGGCGTGGATGGTACGCAGCGCACGGTTACTGCGACGAAGCGACTCTTCCATCTGCCGCTGCTCGGTCACATCCCTGCCGAGGCAATCCACGCGCCCCGGCTTGGACGACGTGCCTGCGACATAGTGTGCCTCATAGTGCATCCACCGCACCGCGCCATCGGGCCGGACGATTCGGTAGAGCATTTCGTCCTGCCCCTTGCGAGCCAGTTTCCTGACGGCGCGGATCACTTGCCTGCGGTCGGCCGGGTGCACGCAGCGCAGCCACAGGCGCGCCCTGTCGAGAAAGGACTGGACGCTGCGTCCGTAGAGACGTTCAACCGCGGCACTGACATAGCGCACCTCGCCGGACGAGGTGTCGAACGTCCACAGCACTTCGTCAATGGACTGCACGATGTCGTTGAGTTGCTCTTCTTTCGCCTGCAAGCTCAGGTACGCCTCGCGCATGCCGGCATCGGAAGCCTGCCGCGCGACATTGAGCGAGCGCATGAAAAAGAACGCGAGAAAGCTGAGCAGGACACCTGCCAATCCGGCGAGCGGAGGCAACCAATACTGCGAACGTGTCTGGAACGTCGGCCGCATGGTCAGGCTGAGCTCCCACGTGGTACCTCCGAACGTCAGGTCGAAGGTACGTCGTAGCGGGCCATTGGCAGCGAGCGTCGTGCCCGGAGCGGCAACATCATCTGGATTATTGCTGAAAATTAGCGTCTGCCCGACATTCCCCGCTCGCGTGGCAGGCATGTTCGCTTTGTCGCGGATTGCAATGTCCAGATCGTCGAGCAGCTTGGCGCCAAAGACATTGCGCAGCATTTCGTCGACCCGGATAGCAAGGAAGAAGACGCCGGACAAGGCGTCGCGGCGGCCGGCGAGGGTATCGGGTATGTCGCCGTGATACATCGGCGTATAGAAAACGACACCATCCACGTCGCCTGGCTCGACAAACAGGCGAACCCGGCGGGTCGCCGCCCAATCGCCGGTATCGCGGGCACGCTCGATCGCCTCGATTCTGCGCGGTTCCGCTGCATGATCAAAGGCCAGCCCGTAACGATTCCGGGCCAGCGGTTCGATCGCCTTGACGACGAAGGCATCCGCTGTCGGCGATGGGGCCGGCGGGTGGATGACGGGCGGCTGCGCAAGCTCGTGCGCATATTCCTTGCGAATCGCCTGTTCGAATGGCGTCTTGCCGGCCGGAGCAAGCCGCTCGCTGAAGCCGACCGCTTGCACGGCCGGCAGCCGCTCGTTCAGCTTGAGCCAGGTGACACTTTGCCGGAACGACGCCCGGGTCGGATGCGCAGTTGCGCGATACTCGGCCTGCAGGCCGCGTAAGGCTTCCGCATAGGCGCCAAGCTGGCGTTCCAGGTTGTGCTTGGCGTCTCTTGCGCGGATGTCGAGCTGGGATTGGAGTTCCTGGTTGACGAGCCGAACACCTGCCCAGTAAACCACAGCAGATGCCAGCAGCCCCACGACCAGGAATACCCGCGCAAGGCGCAGCGCCTGACTCGATTTCGCATCTGCTTGTTTCATCGGAATTCTCGTATCTGCTGAAAATGATCACCTCATGGCCAGGTCGCGCTTACGACCTGGCGGGCTGGGCCCGTGTCGCCATCGATCAGGCGGCGCCCTGCGCGGCGCTCTGCAGTGCCGGCGACGGGCTTGCCGAAAGTTGCCTGCGGTTCGACTGCGGCCCGACGCGCCTTGCTGCGGAAGAGCCGCCTGCGTCGTCGGCGCTGATCTTGAACACCGCAACCGCGCGGGCCAGGCTGTGCGCTTTTTCCTCGAGCGATGCAGCGGCCGCGGTCGACTGCTCGACAAGGGCGGCGTTCTGCTGCGTCACCTGATCCATTTGAATGATCGCCTGGCTGATCTGCCCAATGCCCGCGGTTTGCTGATCGCTTGCCGCGGTAATCTCGGCCATGATTTCCGTTACCCGTCGCACGCTCACGACAATGTCATCCATGGTGCTGCCGGCCTGTTCAACCAGCCGGCAGCCGGCATCGACCCGCTCGACCGAATCGCCGATCAGCGTCTTGATCTCCTTGGCCGCTCCAGCCGAACGCTGCGCCAGGGCGCGCACTTCCGCCGCTACGACCGCAAAGCCGCGTCCGTCCTCGCCGGCGCGCGCCGCTTCGACAGCAGCGTTGAGCGCGAGAATATTGGTCTGGAAAGCGATGCCATCGATCACGCCAATAATGTCGGCGATGGTCCTGGCGGACTCGTTGATCGCGTCCATCGTTTTCACGACTTCACCCACGATATCGCCGCCCCTGAGTGCCACGTCGGAGGCCGAGGCGGCAAGCGCGTTCGCCTGCCGCGCGCTGTCCGCATTCTGCTTGACGGTCGATGTCAGCTCTTCCATCGAGGCAGCCGTTTCTTCGAGGGAGCTGGCCTGTTCTTCGGTGCGCGACGACAGATCGCGGGTACCTGCCGCAATCTGTGCCGATGCAGCCGCGACGGTATCGGTCCCGTTGCGCACTTCGCTGACCACGCCGAGCAAGCTGGCACTCATATCGTTCAGCGCGTGCAGCAACTGCCCGGCTTCGTCTGCCGATGCAACCTCGACGACGCTGGTAAGGTCGCCGGCCGCAACCGTCTTGGCGGCACCGACTGCGCGATTGATGGGGCCTGTGATGGAGTGCGCAATCAGGAATGCGAACGCGAGCCCGCCAAGCAACGCGCCGGCGCCCAGCGCCAGCATTGCCTGCACGCCCGACCCGGATGCGCTTCTCACCCCGTCCGCGGCCGCCATCGCCAGATTCTTCTGCAGATCCTTCAGTTCAAGCACCGATGCCTGCAGCTTGTCGAGGATCGGAAGCGTCTCTTGCAGCATCACTTGCTTTGCTTCGTCCGGCTTGCCGTCGTCGACGAGTTTGCTGACTTTGCTGAATGACGCGACATACTGCGCGCGTTCGGATTTGACGGTAGCCAGCAGCTGTTTTTCCTCTGGCGAGTACACCAGGCGTTCCAGCGTCCCCAGCGCCGCAACGATGATCTTCTTGTTGGCCTCGATATGCTCATGGATCTTGTCCCGGTATTGCTTGTCAGGGACGAGGAACAATTCCATCGTGCGCCGCGTCTGCGCGCGGATCGTCGCGTTAATCGTGTTTGCCGCATCGGCTTTCGCCCACTCGACGTCGATCATTTTCGTGGTCGACGCTTCGATGCCGGAAAGCCGCGTGACGCCAACCACGATCAGCATGACCAACAAGCTGAGCACGATGCCGAAACCAAGTGCCAGGCGGCTTCTGATCTTCATATTGCTGATACGCATATGTCCTCTCAAAACTTTTCTGGTTCCAATGGCGCGCTCGTGCAATGCTCCCTGAAGACGAGCCTCGTCCAGACGCACATCCGGCAGTCGGAGGACGTGACGCGAGCCACTCATCAGGCAGCACTGGGCCGAACAATGTGAGCAACAACGCGTTGGCGAGCTGGGCTTGGACCTATTCGAAAGCGGGGCGGGTCTTTGGTTTTCCTGCAAACGGCCGATAATGGGCAGCGTGCTTGCCACCCGCGACGACGCGTGCGTCGGTCGATCGCGACGCTACGGCGGACGGCTTTGATGCCGTCGCTTAAAAGATGCATTTAAAGTATATGTTATAGCCGATGTTTCCGCAAGGCTATTTCTGATCGACGCGGCGTGACGACAACAGGTCGGGCAAGCACTGCCGGAAAGCTGCCGCGACTGCATGGCGTGCAGCCCGCGCCAGGGCGGTCCCCTCCCAAACAATTTTGCCAGTTGCTAACCGTCGGCTATAATCACCCTTCTGGCCTGGTAGCTCAGTTGGTAGAGCAGAGGATTGAAAATCCTTGTGTCGGTGGTTCGATTCCGCCCCGGGCCACCAAGAACAAGAACAATAAAAACGCCAACCCCTGCGGTTGGCGTTCTCATTTTCATCCTTCTAACTTTTCAGGATATCTGCCATGACCACCTTGCCACCCTGCCCCGCCTGCGGCTCCGCCCTGACTTATGAGGACGGCTCGGGCAACTACATCTGCCCCGAATGCGCCCACGAATGGCCGGTCCAGGCCGACGCGGCCGCGGAAGAGACGGCGCGGGTGTGGCGCGATGCGGCCGGCAACGTGCTGCAGGACGGCGACTCGGTCACCGTCATCAAGGACCTCAAGCTCAAGGGCGGCGGCGGCGTGGTCAAGCAGGGCACCAAGGTCAAGAACATCCGCCTGGTCGAAGGCGACCACGACATCGACTGCAAGATCGACGGCTTTGGCGCCATGAGCCTGAAGTCGGAATTCGTCCGCAAGAGCTGACGCGCCCGGTGGCAGCGCGCAATGCGTGCCGCCCTGGCCTGCAAGAAAACGCCACCCCGGGGGGGTGGCGTTTTCGTTTGCGCAGCCAGGAAACTGGTCAGTGCATGAACAGGTAGATCAGGACCAGCACGATCGCTGGGACACCCATGATCCACGCCAGGAAATACTTACCCATGATGGCCTCCCTCTTGATGAATGTCGTCACGGTTGCAGGATGCCACCCGCCGCATTTGCCGTCCGTACGCTGATGCACAGTAAGGGACAGCTGGCCTAACCGGTCTCGGGCTCGCCCTGGGTCACGTCCAGCTCGCCGTGCAGCGCTTCCAGCAAATGCTTGAACGACATGGGCCGCGCGAACAGCCAGCCTTGCGCGTAATGCACGCCGCGTGCGCGCAGGAAAGCGGCCTGGGCTTCGGTCTCCACGCCCTCGGCGATCATTTCCAGCTTGAGCGCCTTGGCCATCTCGATGATGTGGTGGATCACCTGGCTGGTCGGCGCGCCGGTGTCGAGCGTGTCGACGAAGGACTTGTCGATCTTGAGCAGGTCGAACTGCAGGCTTTCCAGGAACGACAGGCTCGAATAGCCGGTGCCGAAATCGTCGATGGCGATGCGGATGCCGGCCGCGCGCAGCGCATCGACGATGCCGCGCACGGTCCGCGGCTCGGCAAAGCTGCGCTCGGTCGCCTCGACCATCAGGCTGCCCGAGCGCGCCCCGGTTGCGTCCACCAGCTGGCGCAGCATCGTGATCGTCGCCTCGGACTGCAGGTCGTCGGCGGCCAGGTTGATCGCAATGTGAAAGTTCGGAAAGTCGCGGAACAGCACGGCCGCGTCCGCGCGCACCTGTTCCAGCACCACCTCCTTGGTCACCTGGCGGATCAGGCCACTGTCCTCGGCAGCCACGATGAACACGTCGGGCCGGACTGCCTCGCCTTTTGGCCGGTGCCAGCGGATCAGCGCCTCGGCCCCGACCCAGCGGCCGGTGCGCAGGTCCACCACCGGCTGGTACACCATGAACAGTTCCTTGCGCCGCAGCGCCGACTTGAGCACCGCGGGCATGGCCAGCTGCGAGCGCGCCAGCGCCACGGCGGCCCACGCCAGCAGCAGGCCCATCGCAATGCCGAAGGGCACCACGGTGCGCGCGATGGCCCAGGTGCGCTCGTTCAGTTCGCTGACAGGCAGGGCCGCCACCGCATCGACAAAATAGCGCGGCGATTTGACCACCGCCACCACATAGTCGCCGTTGCGAAAGCTCGCCTGCAGGCTGCCGTCCAGCCGGCCGAGCCAGGCCGCGTCGACGTAGCCGCGCGCCGTCAGGATCTCGCCGCGCTCGGACAGCAGGGCCACCGACATCCCCTGCCCGGCATTGCTGACCGCGATCGGCAGGCCCTTGTGGATGATCGCCGCATAGGGCTTGCGCGCCACCACAAGGAAATGCACGCCGCGCGCGAACGGCAGTTCGGCGTTGGTCCAGACCAGCAGCCCGGCGGGCTGGCGCACGTCCGGCGCGCCGATGAATACCGGCTCGGCCGGGCTGGTCAGCGACGAGCACTGCAAGGTGTCGCCATTGACCACGCCGATGGCCTGGATCGAGGGGGACGAGACGTCGAGCTTGCGCATCAGGTCGATGTTGGCGTCGCTGCACGGATCAAGCGAGGGGCTTGCCGCCAGCGTCCTGAACGCCGCCTCCATTTCGTCGCCGGTGGTTTCGGACCGGAGGAGCACCTCGCGCGCGTAGCCTATGGCCCGTTGCTGTTCCTGGTCCATGCTCTGGTGCCGCGCAAGAAAGATCGAGAGCGCAACCGGCAAGGCGATCGCGAGCAGGATTCCCAGCACGGCGAGAAGTCTCATGCGCCGCTGGTTCATGGTATGCCGCGCGGCAAGCCAGGCCCGACGCGCGCGACTCAAACTGGCATTGTGTCCGACAACGCCCGCCGTGTCCAAATGTGCCCGTGCGCCACTTTGGCCGGCGACATATACTGGCCATCTTTACCGCAACGGCTTGCTCATGACTCCCCGCCTCGGCCTCGTCTGCATCACCGCTTCCACCCAGGTGCGCTACCGCACCATCACCCGCAAGCGCCTGCTCGACCAGGCGATCGCCACGCAGCGCAAGCTGCTGGAAGACATCTACCGCGACAACATCCAGTCCTTCGACGCTGCCTTGCGCTTTTGCGAGCAGGAAGGCATTGCGCTGTACCGGATTCCATCGTCGATCTTCCCGTTCGCCGACGAACCGATCGGCCGCGAGCTGCTCGGGCAGCTGTCCGGCGCGCTCGCCCGTTGCGGCGCGCGTGCCAGTGAAAAAGGCATCCGCCTGGTGATGCATCCGGACCAGTTCGTGGTGCTCAGCTCGGATTCGGCCGACGTGGTGGCCAACAGCGTCAAGATTTTGCAGATGCATGCCGACATCCTCGACCTGCTGGGGCAGCCGCGTTCGCCCTGGGCGCTGGTCGAGATTCACGGCGGCAAGGCCGCGCGCGCGGACGCGCTGGTGGCCGCCATCGCGCGCCTGCCGGAGGCGATCCGCTCGCGCATTGCACTTGAGAATGACGAGTATGCGTACGGCGCTGACGAGATCGTCGCGATCTGCCGCCGCAGCGGGGTGCCGATGGTATTCGATGCCCATCATCACATCGTCCACGACAAGCTGCCCAGCTATGACGACCCGAGCGTGGCGGCCATGCTGCAGGAGGCGCGCTCGACCTGGGCGGTGCCCGGGCACCAGCTGGTGCACATCTCCAACGGCCGCGACGGGTTCAACGACCGCCAGCATGCCGACCTCATCAGCGTAATGCCATCGAGCTACGCGCACGCGCCGTGGATCGAGATCGAGGCCAAGCACAAGGAGCTGGCGATCCGGCAACTACGCGGCTGGCTGGGAACCACCGCCAACCGATGAGGAAGACGCTGATGCGCCCGCTTGCTGCGCTGGCCGGCGGCCGGAACTGGCTCCTGTGCCTGATGCTGGCTTGCGCGAGCTGCGCCGCCGCAGGCGCGCCACCCGCGCGCGACGCCGGCCAGCTGGTCCAGCTCGTCAACGACTACCGCGCCGCGCCCGGCAGCTGCCACGGGCACAAGGCCGCACCGGCCGGTCCGCTGTCGCCCCAGCTGGCCTTGTCGGCGGTGCGGGTGCGCACCGCCACCTTCCTGGAACAGGCGCTGGAAGACGCCGGCTACCCGGTCGTGCGCGCGCAGGCCGTCAGTGTCACAGGCCCGGCCGACGCCGCAGCGGCGCTGGCCGCGCTGCGGGAGGCCTACTGCGATGTGCTGCTGGGGACGGATTTCAGTGCCATTGGCGCCCTGCACGTTGGCAACGAGTGGCAGGTGGTGCTGGCGCAGCCGCTGGTGCGCGCCAGCCTGCCGGACTGGCCGGTGACGGGGCAGGCGATCCTGCAGCTGGTGAACCAGGCGCGCGCGGCCAGCCGCAACTGCGGCGCGCGCCACTTCGAGGCCGCGCCGACGGTCACGTGGAACGCGGCGCTGGCCAGCGCGGCGCTCGCGCACAGCCAGGACATGGCCATGCGCCGCTACTTCAGCCACCACGGCAGCGACGGCAGCACGGTGGCCGAGCGCGCGCAACAGGCCGGCTACGCCTGGCGGCGCGTCGGCGAGAACATCGCGGCCGGACAACCGACGCCGCAAGCCGCGGTGGCCGGCTGGCTGGACAGCCCCGGCCATTGCGCCAACCTGATGGATCCCGGGTTCACCGAGATGGGCGCGGCCCACTTCGTCAACCCCTCCAGCAAGACCGCGCGGGCCTACTGGACCCAGGTGTTCGCCACGCCGCGCTGACGCGCTAGCGGCGGAAGAGCCACAGCACCAGCGACAGCAGCACCGAGACCACCAGGCAGCTCACGATCGGGAAATGGAAGCTGAACCCAGCGCGCACGATATGGATGTCGCCCGGCAGCCGGCCCAGCGGCAGCTTGCGCAGCCACGGCCATCCCAGGCCGGCCACCAGCAGCACCAGGCCCAACAGAATCAATACACGCTGCACCGCATCTCCATTGGCAAATCGTCGAGAGCGAACATGCTACCAGCGCCAGGCAGGTATTGATAGCATGCCACGCTGCCGTTTTTTTTGGCAGGAAATGTGAACTCGATTCCCCTGGGAACGGTACAATTGACTCTTTCCCGTATCCCGGGCAGAGGATTCCAGGCTTATGCTCAACAGATTTGGCGCGCTGTCCCGACGCGGCTTTGGCGCGGCGCTTTTGCTCCAGGCGCTGGTGGCCGCGCCGGCCTTCCCCGCCCCCGCGACCGGCACGCCGGTCCTGCTGGGAATCGACGGCGAATTCGGGCTCGACAATTCCACATCGGCCCAGGCCGTCGAACTCGGCATGCGCGCGGCGATCACGGAAATCAACGACGCCGGCGGCGTGCTGGGCGGGCGCCCGCTGCAGCTGGTGATCAAGGACCACCGCTCGATCCCGGCGCGCGGCATCCGCAACATCGAGGAATTCGCGAAGATGAAGGACCTGGTCGCCGTGTTCGGCGGCAGGTTCAGCCCGGTGGTGATCGAGGAGCTCCCGGCGCTCAAGGCGACCCACACGCTGTTCATGGCGCCGTGGTCGGCCGCCGACGCGATCGTGGACAACGACATGCGTCCCAACTACGTATTCCGGCTGTCGCTGCGCGATTCGCTGGCCATTCCCAAGCTGCTGGCTGCGGCCAAGCAGCGCGGCCTGTCGCGCGTGGGCCTGCTGCTGACCAACACCTCGTGGGGGCGCAGCAGCGAGGTGGCGGCCGAACGCTACGTCGCCAGCGAAGCGGGCCCGCGCATCGTGCAGACGGCCTGGTACAACTGGCGCGACACCTCGCTGGTGGACAAGTACAAGGAGCTGCTGGCGGCCGGTGCGCAGGCCGTGGTGCTGGTGGCAAACGACGACGAGGCGGCGATCCTGGTGCGCGAGGTGGCGGCGCTGCCCAAGCGCGAACGGGTGCCGCTGCTGAGCCACTGGGGCATCACAGGCGGCGAGTTCGCCGCACAGGCCGGGCCGGCGCTGCAGCAGGTGGACCTGTCGGTGATCCAGACCTTCAGCTTCTTTCGCGCCGATCCCGCCCGCGTGCAGCGATTCCTGCGCAGCGCGGCCCGGGTGTCCAAGGTGCGCCGCATCGAGGACATCAAGGGCCCGGTGGGCGCGGCGCACGCCTACGACCTGACGCACATCCTGGCCCGCGCGATCGACCTGGCCGGCAGCACCGACCGCAAGGCGGTGCGCGACGCGCTCGAACGCGTCGGCCGCTACGAGGGACTGATCAAGACCTATGCGCCGCCGTTCACCGCCACCCGCCACGAGGCGCTTGGCCCGCACGAGCTGCTGCTGGCCCGCTACCGCGCCGATGGCGTGCTGGTGCCGTCCCGGGACTGATCGATGGCCAGCCACCTCCCGTCCGGCAGCCTGTCGCGCCGCTTTGCGCGCGCCGCCGCCATTCTGGCCGCGGCCGCGGTGCTGCTCGGGTCGCTGGCCTCGTTCTGGCTGATCGACCGCCAGCGCGAAGAGGCCAACGCGCTGCTGCAGCAGCGCGAAGTGCTGTTCCACGCGACCACGGTCAGCAACAACCTGCAGGCGCTTGCCTCGCGCATGGCGGACGTGGCGGCCAGCCCGATCCTGGCCACGGCGCTGGTCGACAGTGCGGGCAAGGAAACCTACCTGACGCCCTTCCTGCGCGGGCTGCGCCAGATTAACGGCATCCCGGTGCAGGTGCTGTTCACCGATTTCGAAGGCAAGCCGATCGCCGGCAACGGCAACGGCGATTTCAGCCAGGACGACCGCGACTGGCTGCGCCAGCGCATCGACAGCGACAGCGAACTGGCCGCGATCCGCCCCGGCGCCGGCGGCGGCGAGCTGCTGGGCGTGTACCTGCTGCGCTACTCGCGCACCCATACCCCGGAGGGCGCGCTGATGTACAAGGTGCGGCTGGCGGACCTGCAGCCGGTGCCGGGGTCCGCGCTGGCCATCGGCGCGGCCGGGCCGGGCAGCGCGCAGCTGAAGGGACTGCCGCCCAGCCTGGCCCCGCTCGGGCTGGCGCTGCGCGAGGACATGCGCAAGCTGCCGGCGCCGCTGCCGTCGCCGGCGCCGCAGTACGCGCTCATCGTCGGTATCGCGGTGGCGCTGGCGGCGGCCGTGTTCCTGCTCGGCGCGCGCCTGGCGCTCGGCCTGACCGAAGACCTGCGCCGGCTGCAGGCATTTGCCGCCAGCATCGGCGACGAAGGCATCAGCACCCAGCGCGCGCCGCTCGCGGGATCGAGCGAAGTGGTCGGCCTGGCCAACTCGATCAACCGCATGCTCGACCGCCTGTACCACCAGCACAGCCACCTGGAAGCGGAACGCGGCCGCTTCCTGCAGCTGTCGAACACGATCCGGCAGCTGGTGTTCATCGCCGAGCCGGACGGGCGCATCAGCTGGTTCAACGACCGCTGGTACGAATTCACCGGCAAGGGCCCGGGCGAGCTCGACCCGACCAACTGGCAGGAGCTGCACGACCCGCAGGTGCTGCCGGAGGTGCTGCGGCGCTGGCACGAAACGCGCGCGCTGGGCCAGATGGCGCAGATGACCTTCCCGATGCGCGGCGCCGACGGCCGCTTTCGCAGCTTCTTCACCTCGGTGGCCCCGCTGCGCGACGCCTCCGGCAGGATCGTGCAGTGGTTCGGCACCTGCACCGACATCACCGAGCTCGAAGAGGCCCGGCAGGCCGCGCGCTACAGCGAAGAACGCCTGCGGCAAGGCCTGGTCGCGGCGCACATGGCCGTGTGGGAGCGCGACCCGGTCAGCGGCCAACTCACCTTCGCCGCCAACCTCAAGAGCGTGTTCGGCCGGTCGTGGCACAACATCGACCAGTTCTGGGAGCTGCTCGACGCCCAGGAGCGCCCGGCCATCATGGCCGAGGTCGAGCGCGGGTTGGCCGAACGCGGCGAATTCAACGGCGTGCACCGGATCAGGCGCGCCGACGACGGCAGCACCGCCTGGGTCGAGATGCGCGGCAAGCTGGGCGTGGGCGCCGACGGCAGGCACCAGGTGGTGCACTCGATCGCGATCGACGTCACCGAGCGCAAGCGCGCCGAAGAAGCGCTGCGCCTGGCGGACCGCCGCAAGGACGAATTCCTGGCCATGCTGGCGCACGAGCTGCGCAACCCGCTGGCGCCGATCAGCAGCGCGGCCGACATGCTGCGCCTGGCCTACGCGTCCGAGCCGCGCGTGCGCCAGATCAGCGAGATCATCGCGCGCCAGGTCGGCCACATGCGGCACCTGGTGGACGACCTGCTGGATGTCTCGCGCGTCACGCGCGGGCTGGTCGCGGTGGCGCGCGAGCGGCTCGACCTGGTGCGTGTGGTCGGCGAAGCGGTCGAGCAATCGCGCCCGCTGGTGGACGCGCGCTCGCACCGGCTCACGCTCGACCTGGCGCCGGCGCCAGTCACGGTCATCGGCGACCATACCCGGCTGGTGCAGGTGGTGACCAACCTGCTCAACAATGCGGCCAAGTACACGCCGGATGGCGGCGCAATCGGCGTCACGCTGGCCTGCGCCGGCGGCATGGCGCAGCTGGAAGTGCGCGACAACGGCGTGGGCATCGGGCCGGACCTGCTGCCGGCCGTGTTCGAGCTGTTCACGCAGGCCACGCGCACGCTCGACCGCACCCAGGGCGGCCTGGGGCTGGGCCTGGCGCTGGTCAAGAAGCTGGTCGAGCTGCATGGCGGCAGCGTCGAGGCGCGCAGCGACGGGCTGGGCTACGGCAGCGTGTTCGTGGTCCGCCTGCCGCTGGCCACGCCGGCCACGCGGCCGCAGGACGAGGCCGCGCGCGCAGCCTGACCGCCAGGCCGCGGCGGGGGCCGCACGGTTGCCTTGCCACAGTTTCCATGCCAGCATGTGCGTCTCAACGTTGGAGGAGTCACATGGCTGGCATTCGCAGCAAACTGGTATTGATCGCGCTGGCCGTGTGCGGCGCGGTGCAGGCGCAGACCCCGTCGGCGGAAGTGCGCAAGTTCCTCAAGTTCGACCAGCCGCTGATCGCGCTGACCCACGTGCGCGTGATCGACGGCACCGGCGAGCCGGCCAGGGAAGACCGCACCATCGTGCTGCGCAACGGCCGCATCGAGGCGATCACCGATGGCGCCGCGCCGCCACCCGCGGGCGCCCACGTGGTCTCGCTCGAGGGCCGCAGCGTGATCCCGGGCCTGGTTGGCATGCACAACCACCTGATGTACACCGCCTCGATCAACCTGGACGAGGATGACAAGATACCGCAGCCGGGCTTTCTGGTCACCGAGCTGGCGTTCTCGGCCCCGCGCCTGTACCTGGCGGCGGGCGTGACGACCATGCGCACCACCGGCAGCATCGAGCCGTACACCGACCTGAACATCCGCAGCAAGATCGACAAGCTGCAGATGCCGGGACCGCACATCGACGTGACCGGCCCCTACCTCGAGGGCGAGGGCAGCGCGTTCCCGCAGATGTCGTCGCTGGACGCGCAGGACCACGCGCGCCGCACGGTCGCGTTCTGGTCGGGCGAAGGCGCAACCTCGTTCAAGGCCTACATGAACATCAAGGCCGATGTGCTGGGCGCCGCGATCGACGAAGCGCACAAGCACGGGCGCAAGCTGACCGGCCACCTGTGCTCGGTGGACTACCGCCAGGCCGCGGCGCTGGGCATCGACGACCTGGAGCACGGCCCGGTGTTTACCGATTCCGAATTCGTCCCCAACCGCAAGAAGGACCAGTGCCCGTCGAGCGGGGAGATTGCGGCGTCCTGGGAAAAGCTGGAGGTGGACAGCAAGCAGGTAGCGGACCTGATCCGCGAGCTGGTCGCGCGCAAGGTCGCCATCACCTCGACGCTGCCGGTGTTCGAGCAGTTCGTGGCCACGCGCCCGGTGCTGTCGAAGCAGCAGATGGCGATGATGTCGGCCGAGTCGCTGCGCAGCCACCTGAATGCGCGTGCGCAGGCGGCGGCAGCCCCCGGGCGCGCCGCCAAGCTGGAGGCGGCGCTGAAAAAGGAGATGGCGTTCGAGCTGGCGTTCGTGCGCGCCGGCGGCCTGCTGCTGGCCGGCCCCGACCCGACCGGCAACGGCGGCGTGCTGCCGGGCTTTGGCGACCAGCGCGAGATCGAGCTGCTGGTCGAGGCGGGCTTCACCCCGGTCGAGGCGATCCGCATCGCCACCGCCAACGGCGCGCGCTACCTGGGCCAGCTGGAGCGCATCGGCACGATCGAGCCGGGCAAGGAGGCGGACCTGGTCGTGCTCAAGGGCGACCCGACGCGCCGCATCGCCGACGTCGAGAACGTGGAGATCGTGTTCAAGGACGGCCTGGGCTACGATCCGGCCAAATTGGTCTCGTCGGTCAAGGGCATGGTCGGGGTGCGCTGACCGCCGCCGGCCCGGGGGCGATCGCCCGCCCCTGGCGTCGTTCGCCGATGTCGGCTTTTTTCAAGACGCGGCGCGGCCAGCCGCCTATCCTGTCCTGCGGTTCAACCTCGCAAGGACATGCATCTTGGCTCACAACTTCATGGCACGCCGCGCGCTCGTGTGCGCGGTGGGAAGCGGCGGCGACGTCTTCCCCTTCATCGGCATCGCCCGCGCGCTGGCCGCGCGCGGCGTGGACACCACCATGCTCGGCCCGGCGCGATACAAGGCGCACGCGGCCGGCATCGACTATCGCAGCATCGGCGCGGACGACGTGTTCGACGACGTGTTCGACAAGCCGGACGTCTGGACCGCCGAACGCGGGCTGGCCGAATCGTGGCGCTACTACGGCGCGGCGATGCGCTCGGCGCTGCCGCTGATCCGCTCCGGCTGGGATAGCGGCGACACGGTGCTGGTGGGCTCGTCGTTCGCGCTGGCCACGCGCCTGGCCGAAGAGCTGGACGGGTTTCGCAACCTGACGGTGCACCTGTCGCCGTCGATCATGTGGTCGGCCGAGCGGCCGCCGCGCTGGCCCGCGGCCAGCATTCCCCCGGGCTGGCCGCCTTTGCTGCGGCGCGCGGCGATGCGGCTGGCGGAAACCGCTTTCGTGGACCCGGTCCTCAAGCGCGCGCTCAACCCGCTGCGGCGCGAGCTTGGCCTGGCGCCGGTGAACCGGGTCTTCTCCCGCTACATCCACGGCGCGCGTGTCGCCTACGCCTTCCCGCAATGGTTTGCCCCGGCCGCGCCCGACTGGCCGCGCCAGGGCCGTTTCGCCGGTTTCATACTGCCGCCGCGCACAAGCCAGCGGCTGGGCGAGGAGGTCGAGGCATTCGCCAATGGCGAGCGTCCGCTGGCGGTCATTACGGCCGGCACGGCAGTGGCCAGGCGCCCGGCCTGGGTCGAGCGCGCCACCACGGCGGCGCTCGCGGAGGGCATGCGCGTGCTGCTGGTCACGCGCGACCGCGAGGCGCAACGCCAGCCCGAGGTGCTGCCTGTGCCCTGGGTGCCGCTGGACCTGCTGCTGCCCCGCGCCCGGCTGCTGGTCCACCATGGCGGGATCGGCACCATCGCCGAAGCCCTGCGCGCCGGCGTGCCGCAGATCGCGGTGCCGTGCGCCCACGACCAGCATGACAACGCCGCGCGGCTCGAGCTTCTGGGCGCCGGACTGCAGCTGGGGCCGGGCAGCGGCAGTGGCGACTGGCTGCGCGCGCTCGATCAGGTGTGTTCCGGGCGCGCCACCGCAGCTGCCCACGACGCGCGCAACCGGATACGGGCCGAAGACGGTGCCGCGGCGGCGCGCATCGCCGGGCTCGCGCTCGCCTGAGGCGCGCGCGTGACCGCAACCCGGGCTCGTGCGATCATGGCATTTTTCGCACGCCTGACGCCTTATGCCGTTTGCCTTCCTGACTTCGCTGCCGCGCCGCCTGCCGCCCGCCCACGCCATGCTGCTGTGGGCCGCGCTGGCCGGGCTGGTGGGAGCGCTGGCCACGATCGCGTTTCGGGACGGGCTGGCGGCGATGCAGTGGCTGATCTCGGGGCACAGCGGTTCGCTGGTCGAAATGGCAGCGGCCCTGCCGTGGTACCTGCGCGTGGTGCTGCCGGCCGCCGGCGGCATTGCGGCCGGCCTGTTCCTGGTGCTGGCGCGGCGCTACCGCGACAGCGCGGTGCCGGACTACATGGAGGCCATCGCGGCCGGCAGCGGCGCGGTCTCGGTGCCGCAAACCCTGCTGCGCAGCGCCTCCTCGCTGTGCACGATCGCCTCCGGCGGCTCGATCGGCCGTGAAGGCTCGATGGTGCAGCTGGCGGCGATGGGCGCCTCGCTGATCGGGCGCGTGACGCGCTTCGATCCCGAACGCTTGCGCCTCTTGGTGGCGTGCGGCGCGGCGGCCGGCATCACCTCCGCCTACAACGCGCCGATCGCAGCCGCCTTCTTCGTCGGCGAAATCGTGCTCGGGCCCCTGCTGATGGAAAGCCTGGCGCCGATGATGATCGCCTCGGTGGTGGCCAACATCACCATGCGCCGCCTGCCCGGCTACCACCCGACCTACGAGATGCCGGCCTTCCCCGACATCGCCAACCTCGAGGTGCCGCTGTTCGCCGCGCTCGGGATCCTGGCGGGGCTGGCCGCGCCGCAGTTCCTGCGCCTGTTGGGCTTTGCCCGGCGCCGCTTTGCCAAGAGCGCGCTGCCGCTGCCGCTGCGGCTGGGCGTGGCGGGACTGGGCGTGGGCATCATCTCGGTGTGGGTGCCGCAGGTCTGGGGCAACGGCTACAGCGTGGTCAACTCGCTGCTGCACGAGCCGTGGGTGTGGTCGGCGGTGCTGGCCATCCTCGTGTTCAAGGTGCTCGCCACGCTGCTCACCGCGGGCTCGGGCGCGGTGGGCGGCATCTTCACGCCCACGCTGTTCGTCGGCGCCGCGCTCGGCTACCTGTTCGGGCTCGCCGGCCACGCCCTGTGGCCGGGCCTGGTCACCGCCGCCCCGGCCTATGCCATCGTCGGCATGGGCTCCTTCCTCGCCGCCGCCACCGGCGCGCCGCTGATGGCGATCCTGATGATCTTCGAGATGACGCTCAGCTACCAGGCCATGCTGCCGCTGATGCTGGCCTGCGTGCTGGCGTGGTTCGTGGCGCGCGGCGTGGGCGGGCCGTCGATGTACGAGATCACGGTGCGCCGCCAGCGCGAGGAGCAGGAACGGCTGCGCCTGCGCGGCACCCAGATGCGCGAGCTGGTAAAGCCAGCCGAGACGGTGCTGCCGCTGGACGCGCCGCTGGCCAAGCTGTCCGCCATGTTCCGCGCTCACCCGGTCAAGTACGTCTATATCGTTGACGCGAACGGGCGCTACCAGGGCGTGGTGGCGCTGCGCGACCTGGCCGCCGCGCTGGAAGACGATAGCGCCCGCGACAAGCTTGCCGCCGACCTGCTGCGGCGCGACGCGCTGCCCCTGGTGACGCCCGAGATGACGCTGGCGGACGCGTTCGAGCAGTTCCTCGCGCACCACGGCGAGCGGCTGCCCGTGGTGCAGAGCCTGGCCGACCCGCTGCTGCTGGGGGTGGTGTACAAGACGGCGCTGCTGGACGCCTACGCGCGGCTCGGCCGCGATTAGCGCGGCCCGCGCACTGTTACATCGGCATTTGACGCACTTAACGTGTTTTCCTAGACTGGGGAGCCAGCGTCAGGGAGGCACGGATCATGAACGCAACCGCAGAGCAGATCGACCTGCTGAGCCCCTACCGGCTCGGCAGTTTGCAACTGAAGAACCGCATGGTGATGCCGGCGCTGACCAGGAGCCGCGCCGGCGCCGGCAACGTACCGTCCGACATGGCGGCCACCTACTACAGCCAGCGCGCCGGCGCAGGGCTGATCATCACCGAGGCGACCCAGGCCGCCCCGCACGGCCAGGGCTACATCGCCACGCCCGGTATCCACAGCGACGCGCAGGTGGCTGGCTGGAAGCAGGTCACCGACGCGGTGCACGCGCAAGGCGGCGTGATCTTCATGCAGCTGTGGCACGTGGGACGCATCTCGCACCCGGATTTCCTCGATGGGCAGCTGCCCGTTGCGCCCTCGGCCATTGCGCCGCGCGGCGTGCAGACCTACACCGCCACCGGGCTGAAGGACATTCCCACCCCGCGCGCGCTCGAAACCGGCGAGATTCCCGGCATTGTGGAAGAGTTCCGGCGCGCGGCCGGGAATGCGAAGCGGGCCGGCTTCGATGGCGTGGAGGTGCACGGCGCCAACGGCTACCTGCTCGACCAGTTCCTCG
Organism: Massilia agilis; assembly: GCF_024756255.1. Lineage (GTDB taxonomy): Bacteria > Pseudomonadota > Gammaproteobacteria > Burkholderiales > Burkholderiaceae_D > Telluria > Telluria agilis. The sequence goes on from NZ_JANUHB010000009.1 coordinate 38,498, forward strand.
AAGACGGCACCAACCAGCGCACCGACCAGTACGGCGGCAGCGTCGAGAACCGCGCGCGCCTGCTGTTCGAGGTGATCGACGCGGCCTGCTCGGTCTATGACAAGGATCGCGTGGGCGTGCGGCTGTCGCCCGGCGGCACCTTCAACGACATGTGCGACTGCCATCCCGAGCAGACCTTCAGCAACGTGGTCAGGCGCCTGGCGCCGATGGGCCTGTCATACCTGCACCTGATCGAGCCAATGCCGCCGCAGGGCGAGCATCCGATGCCCGACCTGTCGGCGCGCCTGTTCCGTCCAATGTACCCGGGCACGCTGATCGTGGCCGGCGGCTACACGCTGGAGCGCGCCAACGCCGTGCTCAGCGAGGGCCTGGCGGACCTGGTCGCGTTCGGCCAACTGTTCATCGCCAACCCCGACCTGCCCGAGCGCTTTCGCCGCCACGCGCCACTGAACCAGCCGGACCGGCAAACCTATTATGGCGGCGGCGCGCACGGCTACATCGACTATCCGGCGCTGGCCGGAGCTTGAGGCGCTTTGTTACGCCAGGCGCCTTGATGTTTGTTCATGATTCACCGCGAGGATGACGGACATTCGCACTCTGAATTAGAAATCTTCCCGTTCTTGCGTGCACAATCAAAGTCTTGCCCGGAGCAGCCGCATGATACGGCAGCTCCGTGCAATTACGTCAACTGGAACGCATGACCGATCGAAGACATTTTGCACGGGTGTCCGCGCGGGGCCGCGCATGATTGTCCGCGACCGCCCGTCCGGCCTGCGTCTGTTCCTGGTCATGCGCGGCTCGATCCTGCCGTCCATCAGGAACAGCCTGATCGTCACCACCCTGCTCGCGGTCGTCGTCACCTGGACTGACGGCGCGCTGTGGCACCACAAGATCACCCTCACCAGCATTCCGTTCACGCTGATGGGATTGCCGCTGGCGATCTTCCTCGGCTTTCGTAACAACGCCGCCTACGACCGCTACTGGGAAGGCCGCAAGCAGTGGGGCGAGCTGGTGCTCATGTCGCGCAACCTGGCGCGCCAGTGCCTGACCCTGATCGACCCCCACCTGCCTTACGCGCGCGACCCGGCCGACCTGCGCGCGCGCATGGTGCGCCGCGCGATCGCGTTCGCCTACGCGCTCAAGCACCGGCTGCGCGGCTCCAGCGCCGACGCCGAGCTTGCGCCCTTCCTCGACCCGGCCGAATGGCAGCGCCTGCAGCGCGGCGCCAACCTGCCGCACCTGCTCATGCTCGAAATGGGTGCCGACCTTGCGCGCGCCGCGCGCGAGGGACGGCTCGAACACTGCATCGTCCCCGCGCTCGACGCCACGCTCGCGCACATGGCCGGCACGGTCGCCGCCTGCGAGCGCATCCGCAACACCCCGATCCCGTTCTCGTACACGCTGCTGCTGCACCGTACCGCCTACCTGTACTGCTTCCTGCTGCCGTTCGGCCTGGTCGATTCGATCGGCTACATGACGCCGTTCGTGGTGGCGATCGTGGCCTACACCTTCTTCGGCCTGGACGCATTGGGCGACGAGATCGAGGAGCCGTTCGGCACCTCGGCCAACGACCTGCCGCTCGATGCGCTATGCCGCACCATCGAGATCGACCTGCGCGAATCGCTCGGGGACGACGACATTCCGGCGCCACTGGCGCCAACGGGCTACTGCCTGAACTGAAGCACCAAACCATTTATCACAACTAGAGACATCCATGAAAGACAACTACGAAGACCGCATCCGTTGCCCGCGCCTGATGCAACGCGTGACCAGCCCGCAGGAGGCAGCAAGCTGGATCCGGGACGGCATGACCGTCGGAATGAGCGGCTTTACCCGTGCAGGCGATGCCAAAGCATTGCCCGCCGCACTGGCCGAACGCGCACGCCACGAGCCCTTGCGCATTACGTTGTTGACCGGGGCATCGCTCGGCAACGACACGGACAAGCTGCTCACCGAAGCGGGCGCGCTGGCGCGCCGCATGCCGTTCCAGGCCGACCCCGTGCTGCGCGCGGCGATCAACCGCGGCGAAGTGATGTACATCGACCAGCACCTGTCGGAGACGGTGGAAACCCTGCGTTCGCGCCAGATGAAGCCGGTGGACGTGGCGATCATCGAAGCGGTCGCGATCACCGAGTCCGGCGCCATCATCCCCACCACCTCGGTGGGCAACAGCGCCAGCTTCGCGATCCTGGCCGACAAGGTGATCGTCGAGATCAACCTGTCGCAGACGCCCGACCTCGAGGGCCTGCACGACATCTGGATTCCGAAAGCGCGCCCGACGCGCGAAGCGCTGCCGGTGGTGTCGGTAAACCAGCGCGTGGGCGTGCCCTATATCGACATCCCGTTCGAGAAAATCGTTGCAGTGGTCATCACCGACCAGGTCGACAGCACCTCGTCGATCCAGCCGCCCGACAGCGAGACCGCTGCAATCGCCGGGCACCTGGTCAACTTCTTTGAAAACGAGATCGAGGCCGGCCGCCTGACGCGCCAGCTGCTGCCGCTGCAGGCCGGAATCGGCACCATCGCCAACGCGGTGATGGCCGGCTTTGCCAACAGCCCGTTCGAGCACCTGACGATGTACTCCGAGGTGCTGCAGGACTCGACCTTCGACCTGTTCGACGCGGGCAAGCTCGACTTCGCTTCCGGCTCGTCGATCACGCTCTCCCCGAGCAAGAGCAAGCAGGTGTTCAGCGACTTCGGCCGCTACAAGGACCGCCTGGTGCTGCGCCCGCAGGAAGTGTCGAACCACCCTGAGGCGATCCGGCGCCTTGGTATCATCGCAATCAACACCGCGCTGGAAGCGGACATCTACGGCAACGTCAACTCGACCCACGTGCTGGGCACGCACATGATGAACGGCATCGGCGGTTCGGGCGACTTTGCGCGCAACGCCTACCTGTCGGTGTTCGCCACCAAGTCCATTGCCAAGGGCGGCAAGGTGTCGTCGATCGTGCCGATGGTGACCCACGTGGACCACACCGAGCATGACGTGGACATCATCGTCACCGAACTGGGGCTGGCCGACCTGCGCGGGCTGGCGCCGCGCGAACGCGCCGACGTCATCATCGCCAACTGCGTGGCCGCGCCCTACCAGGACATGCTGCGCGAGTACGTGGCGGAAGCCAAACAGCGCGGCGGCCACACCCCGCACGTGCTGGAGAAGGCATTCGACTGGCACACCCGCTACCGCGAGAGCGGCAGCATGCTGAAGGCCGGATAACGGCGCTTTTCGTAGGGTGGGCTCTCGAGCCCACGCGGCGCGTCAGCCGACGCTTGCCCGCGTGGGCACAAGTGCCCACCCTACGTCCATCAGGCGTGCGCGGCCAGCCACTGGCGCGCGAATTCCTCCGCCGGCACCGGCTTGCCGTAGTAGTAACCCTGCGCCTCGTCGCAGCCCAGCGCGAGCAGCGCTTCGGCCTGGGCCGGCTGCTCCACCCCTTCCGCGATCACCTTCAGCCGCAGGTTGCGCGCCATGCCGATAATGGTGTTGACGATGGTGTAGTCGTGGCGGTCGGTCAGCATCTCGCGCACGAACGAGATGTCGATCTTGAGCTTGTCCGCGGGCAGGCGCTTGAGATAGGCCAGCGACGAGTAGCCGGTGCCAAAGTCGTCGATCGCGATCGAGAAGCCGGCCTCCTTGAGCGTGCCCATGATGCCGATCGCGCGCTCGACGTTGGCCATCAGGCCGCTTTCGGTGAGCTCCAGCTCCAGGCAGTCCGGCTCGACCCCGGCTTCGCCGGCGATCTGCTGGATGCGCTCGGCAATGCCGGCCTGCTCCAGCTGCTGTGCCGCCAGGTTGACCGACAGCCGTCCCGGAAAGCGCAGGCCGCGCTGGCGCCAGCTGCCCAGTTGGCGGCACGCCTCGCGCAGCACCCAGCTGCCGAGCGCGCCGATCATGCCGCGCGCCTCGGCGATCGGGATGAACACCGACGGGCTGACCCAGCCGCGCTCGCGGTCCTGCCAGCGCACCAGCGCCTCTGCGCCCACCAGCTCGCCGCTGTCCAGGCTCACCTGCGGCTGGTAGTACAACTGCAGCTCGCCCTGGTTAAACGCCCGCATCAGGTCGCGCGCCAGTTCCATACGCTCGGCCAGGCCCACGCTCATCTGCGGCTGGTAGAACAAGTGGCCGCCGCCGCCGGCCTTGGCGCGGTACATCGCAATGTCGGCGCAACGCAGCAAGTCGTCGATGCTGGCCCCGTCCTCGGGATAGATCGAGATGCCGATCGACAGGCCGACCGAGAAGGTGTGCCCGCGCGCGCCGACCGGCTCGGCCAGCGCCTGTTCGAGCCGGCCCGCGATCGCGGCTGCGGCGTGGCGGCCTGCCGCCTGCGCGATCACCACGAACTCGTCGCCGGCCAGGCGCGCCAGCGTTTCGTGCTCGCGCAGCGCGCCCTGGAAGCGGCGCGCCACCTTGACCAGCACCTCGTCGCCGACCCCATGGCCCTGGGTGTCGTTGATTTCCTTGAAGCGGTTCAGGTCGATGAACAGCACCGCCAGCTCGCCGCCTTCCCGTGCCGCCGCGGCCAGCCCTTGGCTCAGCCGGTCGGCGAACAGCGAGCGGTTCGGCAGGCCGGTCAGCGTGTCGTACAGGGCCAGCGTGCGAATGCGCTCGTCGCTGGCTTTGCGCTGGGTGACGTCGGTATTGATGACCAGGAAGGACTTCGGCTCGTTGTCCTCGCCGCGCACCAGCGTCCAGTGGCCCTCGACCGTGAGCACGCTGCCATCCTTGCGCCGCTGTTCCAGCTCGCCGCTCCATTCGCCCGATGCGAGCGCCGCGTCGGCCGCCAGCGCCGAGCCGGCGCCCGGGGTCGGGTAGAGCAAGGGGTCGGACTGGCGCCCCAGCACTTCGTCTGCGCTCCAGCCGTACATGCGCTCCGCGCCCTTGTTCCAGAACTGGATGGTCCCGTCCATGCCGCGCACCACAATCGCGTCGCGCGCCTTGTCCAGCAGCGCCGCCTGGTCGCGGTGGCGCGTTGCGTGCTCGCGTGCCTGCTTGCGCAGTCGCTGCTCGGCCGTCACGTCCTCGGCCACGATCAGCACCCGCCGGCCGTCGTCCAGCGCGACGCCCGTCATCGCGAGCCGCAGCCACTTGTCGCCGAGCCGCAGCTCGATGCCATGCGAGGTGCCGCCGCGTTCGAGCATGTCGCGCGCGCGCCGCGCCACCGCTTCCTGTGGCAGCACGGTGCCAATCGGCAGGCCGCGGATGTCGTCCGCGCCGACCAGGCCCAGAATCTGGTGGATGACGTCATTGGAGCCCACGACGCGCAGCAGTTCGTCCAGGATCAGCAGTCCTGCCGGCAGGCTGGCGATGATGGTTTCGGCGTTGCGGCGCACCGTCACCAGGGTGTTGCGGTCGGTGATGTCGGTCATTGCGCCGGCGACGCGCAGCGCGCGCCCGTCCGCCGCACGCCGGGTGTGGCCGCGCGCGCGGAACCAGCGGTATTCGCCGCTGCGGCAGCGCAGCCGGCACGCCACGTCGTAGGGCGTTTGCCCGCTGCGGTCCTGCACGTGCGCGCGGAAGGCGTTGAGCGTGGGTTCCAGGTCCTCGGGGTGAAGCCGCGCGAGGAAGCTGCCCAGCACGTTGGGGAATTCGCGCTCGTCGCGAAACCCGAGCAGGCTCCTGAACTGTTGCGACCACCAGAACGGTGCGGCCGGATCGGTCAGGCGCGCGGGGTCGGGATCGACCTCGGCGTCCCACAGGCCATCCGAGGTGGCCTGGCAGATGAGGTCAAAGCGCGCCCGCAGGCGATCGACCTGCTCGCGCTCGTTCCTTGGGCTGCGCTGGCGCACGCCACGGGACGCCGCGGCGCGCTTGCTGAATGCGCCGAACGAAGTACTCATGTGAAGCGACGCGGCCGGGCTCGTCCCCGGTGTGGCCGCGGTATTCGAAAGCTGTCCATCTCGTGTGTCGCAGTGTGCGGATCAATGTATCCGCCGGGAAACATGGATTGTCGCACAGAAATGATGAGCGAGCAGCCGTTTGTTCCGCATCCTCGCATAAAACATACATTCGCTTTGTTGATTTAAGCGTGCCCGAGGAGTAGCATTCGGTGATCATCTTTTACTGCACTGCACCATGTCCTCGCTGCCGCTGAACCGCTCTTCCATCCATACCCTGGTCCACGAGTTTTATGACGACGTGCGCGCCGATGCCGTGCTCGGCCCGGTGTTCGACAAAGCCATTGGCGATCGCTGGGATGCGCACCTCGAGCGCATGGTCGAGTTCTGGTCAACCGTGATGCTGGGCACCCACAACTTCCAGGGCAACGTGTTCGGCACCCACATGGCGCTGTCGGGCGTGGAGCCGGACCACTTCCGCCTGTGGCTGGGCATGTTCTTCAAGACCACCGAGCGACTGTTCGAGCCGCCGGTGGCGCATGAGTTCCAGCTGGTCGGCAAGCGCATCGCGGCCAGCCTCCAGTACGGCTACTTCGGCAAGGTGATCGTGCCGGACGCGCCGCCGGCCACCGCTTGATTCGCCAGCGGCCCGCCGCTCAGAACCCGGCTTCGCGCCACACCAGCGCCGCGAGTGCGCGCACGAAGCGTGCGCCCGGCGCTTCCCATTTCGCGTCGATCACGGCCTTGCCGCGCCACGCATGCCCGGCCAGTTCCTGCGCCGGCTCGTCCACCCGGTAGGTGACGCGGTACACCGCGTGCTCGGGATACCACTCGCCCTGCTTTTCGCGCGCCGGCACCGTTCCGCCCTGCTGCGCGGACCACAGCCCGCTGGGCAGGGTGCGGCTGGCGTCGCGGTCGATGCTGGTCACGGTCAGCCGCAGTGCCGGGCCGGCCAGGCCGTCGGCGTAGAAGCGCGCGCTGTCGCCCACCGCCACGCGCCGCACCGTATCCTCGTCCAGGTAGCTGCTCGCTTCGTGCGCGCGGTCGCTCACCAGCACCGCAACGCGCTCGCGCTTGCCGACCCAGACGCCGCTCGCCAGCTCCGGTTGCACGTCGCGCAACGTACCGTCGAACGGGGCTACCGGCGTGTAGCGCGCGGTTTCGTCATCGAGCACCTCGAGCTGGGCCTCGACCGTGGCCAGCTGCTCGCGCAGCACGCCGCTCTGCGCGCGCTGCTCGGCATCGAAACCGGACGCGCCCAGCTGCCAGCGCAGCCGCTCGGCCTGCGCCTGCAGTGCCTCGCGCCGGCTGCTGGTTTCGGGCGCGGCGAACTGCACCATCACCTGCCCGGCCTTGATCTGGGCTCCTTCATGAAACGGCAGCACGACCACCTGGGCATGCTCGGGCGCGTGGATCGGGTACACGTCGGCCGGGCGCAGCACGGCGCCGGACTGCACGCGCGTGGGCCACGGCACCACGAACAGCAGCGCAACCAGGGCGGCCAGCGCGGCGCTGCGGCGCGCGCGCGGGCTGCGTTTGAGGGCGGGCCAGAGTGCCGACCACTCGCGCAGTTCGGTAAAAATCGGGCGCAGTACGAACCAGCTCATCTCGACGCAAAAAAGGAAAATGCCAACCAGCTTGATAAAGAAGTGATACACCAGCACCGCGATGCCGAGGAACAGGACCAGGCGGTACAGCCAGATCGCCCATGCGAACAGCACCAGGCCCCAATGCCGCCGCTTCGGGAAAAATTCAGGCGGCGGCCCGCCCAGCGCGAACAGCCACTCGCGTAGCTGCCAGCGCGCCAGCGCGAACGCGCGCCCATGCAGGTTCGGCATGTCCAGCCAGTCCGAGACGACGAAATAGCCGTCGAAACGCATGAACGGGCTGGCATTGATCGCGAGCGTGGCGATCCAGGTGGTGGTGGCCAGCGGGAACGCGATCGAGCGCAGCACGCCATCGGGCAGCACGGCCCACGCCAGCGTGGCCCACACCGCGACCGTCAGTTCGGTCGCCACCCCGGCCGCCGCAACCCGCAAGCGCTGGCGCTTGTTCGACAGGCGCCACACGTCATTGGTATCGGTGTACGGCACGGGCCACAGCACCAAGAAGGCCACGCCCATCGCCGGCACGCGGCAGCCGTAACGCTTGGCGGTCAGCGCGTGTCCCATCTCGTGCGCGCACTTCACGAACACAACCGCCAGCGCATAGGCCAGCAGGCCGCTGGTGGTGAACGAACCGGCAAGGGTGCTGGCGAATTCGTCCCACCTGCGCCACACGAGCGTGCCGCCAACCAGGAATGCGAGCAGCGTCAGGCGCATGAAGGCCCCCGAGAACAGCCATGCAAACGACGGCGCCACGCGGGTGAGCCAGCGGTCCGGCTTGACCAGCGGGATGCGGAAGAACAGGTAATGATGCAGCAGCTGGGTGGTCCACTTGCCCTGCGCGGCCTTGTGGCGCGCGGCCATGGCCTTGACCGAGCCGAGCGGGTCCGGCTGCACCAGCTGGTTGTCGACCAGGAAGCGCAGCACCGATTCGACCTGGGCCACGCCAAGGTCCAGCGGCGTGGCGGCGCGCAGCGACAGCAGAATGTCATCGGGGTTGCCGAGCGACCAGCGCTTGAGGATCTCGAAAGTGACCCAGTCGATGCGGAAGAACTGGTTGCGCACCGGGTCCTCGAGCGTGTGGCTCGGCTCCCCGCTGGCAAGCGTGGGCCCGGCATGCAGGCTGAGTTCCTCGCGCAGCGGCGGCAGCCGCAACGCTTGTTCCATCGCTACCATCCCAGCGCCTGGCGGACCGTCGCCAGCGGACGGCGCAAGATCCAGTACACCACCGGCACGCGGCCGCCGGACAGCTTGGCCGTGCCTTTCAGCCCCACCCTTTGGCCACTCGGCGCGTCGAGCGTGGCGCGCACGCGGTAGGCGTAGCTGCCGTCGGGTCGGGCCACCGCCTCGTAGCCCACGTAGCGCACACGCGCATCGACTGCGTCGAGCGGGCCGGAGGCCAGGTACAGGCTCACCGGCGCGCCAGGTTCAAGCGGGATCGCGTCGCCCACCGCAAGCCACGCCTCGACCTCCACGTCGCGCGGTTCGGCGATGCGCATGATGCGCTCGCCCGTCAGCACTGGGCGGCCTACCCACTCGCTCGGCTCGTCGAACAAGGCGATGCCGTCGCGCGGCGCGGTCACGCGGGCGCGCGCGGCCTGGCCCTGCAGGTAGTCGGTTTCGGCGCGCCGTTCCTCGATCTTGCCCTGCAAGGTGGCCAGCTGCGCCTTCGACTTTCCGTCGGTGAGCGCCTGCTGCAGCGCCTGCCGGTATTCCGCCTCGGCGGTGGCGAGCGCCTGTGCCGCGACGGCCGCGCGTGACAGGAGCTCGGCTTCGTCGAACTCGAACAGCGGCTGGCCCTTTTTCACGAAGTCGTTCGGCTTGACATCAAAGCGCGCGATCACGCCTTCGAGCGGAGAGCGGATCGCGGCCGGATTGGCAGGCACCAGCTCGCCCGGCGCCAGCACGGTCAGCCGCACCGGGATGCACAGGACCGCGGCCAGCGCGAGCGAAGCCTGCACCGCCCGGCGGCGCCACCACGGCAGTCCGGCGGCCTTGTCGGCAGCAATCCGCTGGCGGATGCGGCTGCGGATCGCCGTCGGCGTCCAGCGCACCGGGCGCCGGCGCGCCGCAATCGCATGGCGCAGGATATCGGCCCATTCGCTCAAGAGCGCCACCTCGTGGTCCATCCACGGGATGTCGCGCGCCAGCAGCAAGCCGCCGCGCAGCTCCTCGCCAGTCTCGCCGGGCACCGGCAGCGGCAGCCACAAGCCGTATGCCGGCAGCCACTCGCCCCATTCCTGGGCGAACGGCTCGGGCACGTCGAATGCGCCGACCGGTCCGGCCCGGCGCAGCTCGCCGCACAGGCGTCCGATCCACTGCGCGTACGGCGCATTGGCCTCGATCTGTACCACGCCCGACAGCGCGCATACGTGGCGGTCCTCGAACCACAGCGCAGCCTGCCGGTATGGCGCAAGCGCATGCGTTCCGTTCACGGCGAGGAAATCGAGTTCCACAGCCGACTCGACGTGGCGCGCGCGGTGCGCCATGTCGACCAGTGTCGCGAACGGATTCGCGACGGCGTTATTTTGCCTGTCCATCCAAACCTATCGTGATTGCGGCGGTGTCGCGGCCGGGCGCGAACCGGCGGCTCGCAGCTGCTGCGACAAGCCGGGCTTGCCCACCGGGGCATTTTCGACCTGTCCGGCCACGCGGCCCTGGCCCACGTTCACGCGGAACAGCGCCACTGCCTCGCGCCCGTCCATGTCGCGCGCGATGATCTTGATGCGCAGCTCGCCGCGCATGCCCGGCGGCGCGTCGCCTGTGAACTGGCCGGTCTGACCGTTGAATTGCACCCAGGTTGGCAGCGGGCGGCCGTCCTGCATCTGGGCGGCGAGCCGCACGATGGCCTTGGGCTGGGTGTGCGCAAACGCGTCGGCCGGCACCGTCAGCGACAGGTGCGTCCCGCTTTCCACGTACTGGTCGGGCACGCCCTGGAACAGCACCAGCGCCGGTTCGTCCGCCTTGGCCACCACGGTCCGGAAACCTTCGGAACGGGTGTACACGTCGCTCAGCTCTGCGCTGCGAGTGATCTGCAATTCGCTGCTGGTCTCGAGCGCGCGGGTCCCCTGGCCGGAGGTGAGGTGCTGCGCGTCCGCGCCGACCACACTGCCGGGCGCCGGCTGGTCCAGCGGAACGGTCGTGGTCTGCGACGGCGTCGTAGCCACCGGCGGAGCCGACGGCGCTTCCACTGGCGTGGGCGCGGCAGTGGGCTGGGGCGCCGAGGGCACCGGCTCGACAACTGGCGGCGGTGGCGCCGTCGGGGCCGGCGTCGGCGCCGGGGTCGGGGCCTGGGTAGGCGCTTGCGTAGGTGCCTGGGTAGGTGCCTGCGTCGGCGCTTCGGTCGGCGCCGGGGTCGGCGCCTGCGTCGGCGCTTCGGTCGGTGCCGGTGTCGGCGCCTGCGTCGGTGCCGACGTCGGCGCCTGTGTCGGTGCCTGTGTCGGTTGCGGCTTCTCGTTCACGATGACCTTGCCGCTGCCATCGCGATGGTTGCCCGCGAGGTCGGTCACGGTCGCAGTAACGTCGTAGGACTGGCCCACATTGAGCGGCTGCGCCGACACAGCGGACAGGTCGAGTGTCCACTTGCCGTTTTGCGCCACCACGTCATAGCTTGCGCCATTGATGGTGATGCGCAAGGTTTCGCCCTGCCCCACGTCGGCCGATCCGGTCAACACTGGCCTGGTCGATTCGGTGACCACGTCATTGACGGTCGGCGCTGCGGGTACGGTCGTGTCGAGGACAACGTCGCGATTGTCCGCGGCGCCGTGCAGGTTCGCTGCGGTATTGGTGACCCGGGCCACGATCTTCCAGCCGGCCGTATGGGCGCCACCATCGACCGCGCTCCAGCTGGTGCCGTCCGTCGTGGCGTTCGTCCAGGTTGCGCCGCCGTCGAACGACACCTGGACGACCTGGTTGGTGCCGAGGGGCGCACTCAAGGTGCCGCTCACGGTCCGGTTGGCCGAACCGTCGGCGGTGATGAAGTCGGTGGCGGATGCGCCGGTGTCCTTCGTCATCGTCGCGATGCTCACCGTTTGCTGCGGTGCAGCCGGGTTCAGCACGGTCAGCGTGACCGCCGCACTGGCCGACAACTGTCCGTCGCTGCCCAGCACTTTCAACTGCAGCGCGCCGATGGCGTCCGCAGGCGGCGTTCCAGAGAACGTTCGCGTGGCGGGGTCGAAGCTGAGCCATCCCGGCAGCGGGCTGCCGTCGGCCATGGTCGCGCTGTAGGTGATGGTCGGGCTATCGATGTCCGTGAAGGCCGGTACCGACACTGGCGTCAGCGGTTCGCCGACGGTGCCAGTCCCGCTCGCGCCGCCGTGGGCTACCGGCGCGTCGTTCACCGGATTGACCGTGATGCTGACGTTGTAGGTATTGCTGCCCGAGCCGTCGCTGACCGTGTAGGTGAAGCTGTCCGGGCCGTTGTAGTCTGCGGCCGGCGTGTATTCGTAGCTGCCGTCGGCATGCACGACCAGCGTGCCGTGCGACGGGCCGGTCGCGCTGGCGTAGGTGACCACATCGTGATCGACGTCGGTGGCTGCCGGCAGGTTGCCAGTCGCCCTGGTGTCTTCGTTGGTCGTGATCGTTCCGTCAGCGGCCACTGGCAGGTCATTGACCGGGGTGACCTTCACCGTCATCGTCGCATCGCTGGATGCGGCGCTGGCGTTGTCATACACCTTGTAGGTGAAGGTGGTGTACGGGTCACCGTTGGCATCCGCGACCGGCACGAAGCGCAGATGGCCGAGATTGATCTCCGCTGTGGTGACGCTGGCGCTGGCGCCGACGTCCTGCCATGCACCACTGACGAATGCCTGCAGCTTGCCGGCACCTGGCGCGGCCGAGATGCTGACCTTGGTCATCGCATCGCCGGTGTTGAAGTCGCTGAAGTTGAAGTCCGACGCGCTGAAGACGTAGTTGGTATCCTCGGCCGTGGTGACCGCGCCGCCAGTGCTGGTGGGCGCCACGTTGGCCGAGGTGATCGTCACGGCGACCGGCTTCGCATCCGTCAGGGCACCGTCCGAAACCGACACACTGAAGCTGTCGCTCTGATCGCTGCCGTAGCTGTTGGCCGTGTAGCTCACCTTGCCGTCGATGACGTCCTGCTGGGTGAACGTGGTCGCAGCCGTGCCGTTGACCGTGATGGTGCCCTTGCCCGGCGCGCTGGTGACGGTGTACGTCAGGCTGCCGTTGCCTGTGTCGACATCGGTCGCGTTCAGGTAGCTCGTGCTAAGCGTAATAGTCGCGCCCTGGCCCACGGTGACGGGCGAAACCGCCAGCACCGGTGCATCGTTCACCGGATTGACCGTGATGCTGACGTTGTAGGTATTGCTGCCCGAGCCGTCGCTGACCGTGTAGGTGAAGCTGTCCGGGCCGTTGTAATTCGCTGCAGGCGTGTACTCGTAGCTGCCGTTCGCATTCAAGACCAGCGTGCCGTGCGTCGGGCCGGTGCCCAC